>NZ_JACJHX010000001.1 GCF_014138605.1 Peribacillus huizhouensis
GATTCGGAGGGTTATTTGAGTTGTTCATTTTTAGTATAGCATGAAGTGATTTTTAATTTAAAAGATTTTTATTGACAATCTATTAGCTGGTTTAACGGAGTAGTGAAAATGATTCTAATATGGGGTACCGTAAGAAAAATGCGAATTACAACGATAAGGAAATTCCAATACTAAAAAGCCCAACTTCTCCGTAAATTTATTGAGAAATTGGACTTTTTCATTACTTCATTAAAGAGCTCGATTGTTGAAGATCGTTATTGAAGTAAATCACCCTTTTAATTCAATTGATTTGGCTTGAAACTATTATCACCATATTCATAAACTATTACAATTTCACCAATATAACTGGCTAGAGAAATTTGAGCGCTTACTTTCACAATAAGTTGATTATCTTTTACTTCGTAATCAGTAATCCCTCCAAGCTTTATCCTCAAATAAGTTGGTTTTAGATGCAGCAAGACCTGGACACTTACTTTATAAGATCATTAGGCATAGATTTTTCTAAAGCTAATTTTATAAAATCAATATATACCAGAACTTCTTCTGGCAAAAAAACATCGTTTCGTTTCACCAAGCCCACTTGAATCAGATTGCCTCCTTCCAATGGAATAGAGATAATATTCGGGTTCATGTAATTATTCACGATACAGCCTGTTCCTAAATTGTAGCTATCTGTATTTGACAGGAGATTATTCATGGCCCCTCTATCCTTGAGATATACTAATTTCCTGATATTGTCTACATTGAGGGCTTCTTCCGCAAAATGTAACAACATGTCATCCTGCTGATAAGTCAGATAAGGATAGTCCCTTAATTGCTCCAATGTAATGCATTCGAGATGAGCCAAAGGGTGCTCTTTTCGTAGAAAGACGTGCTGTTTCAATGAAGCAAGGGGAGTAAACGTTAGTAATTTTGAGGTGAAGTAACGCTCAAAAAAATGCTTGTTTAAATCGGTCAGAGATAAAATTCCAAGAATACTTCTACTTGAATACACGTCATCAATCACATCGGTTGTCTTACCTTCCCGAATTGCCAACTCATATTTCCGATCAGCAAAATAATTCATTAGATTCGCAACAGCCTCTATAGCAAAGCCATAATGTTGAGATGAAATAGAAAACTTTGTTAAGTCTTTTTTTTTCTCTTTATGAAAATGATGGGCGACAGACTCCGTTTGTTCCAGAAGCATTTTAGCGTAAAATAATAATTCTGTGCCATCTTTTGTAAAGACTACCCCTTTGTTCGTTCTATCTAGAATCTTAATTCCTAACTCAGCTTCCAGATCACGCACTGCTTTGCTGATACTGGGTTGTGTCACGTAAAGTGCGGTTGCAGCTTTACTGATAGAATTATGCTTGGCAATCTCCACTATATAACGAAATTGCTGAAGAGTCATGTCCTCACCGTCCCTTGTTTTTTCCTGCTGCCTGCTTTGCCATAACTTTAGTCTATAGCAGGTGGTTAAAAAGTTCAATTTTACGTTATACATGAAGAATTCTAAAATAAATGAAGAAAATCAAATTTAATATGAAAGGAAGAAAAAAATGATAAGGGAAGCAACTTCAAAAGATTTAATGGATATTTTAGATATATATAATGATGCTATTCTTTATACTACGGCTGTATACGACTATAAACCCCAAACGCTTGAAAGTAGACAAATTTGGTATCAACAAAAGAGGGATGAAGATTATCCAATACTAGTTTGCGAACAAGATAATAAAGTGGTTGGATTTGCGACATTCGGTCCTTTTAGGGTGTGGCCAGCTTATCAATATTCAATTGAACATTCTGTTTACCTAGATAAGGAACACAGAAGAAAAGGAATTGGGACTTCTTTAATGAAAGAATTAATCGCTATTGCCAATGAAAGAGAGTATAAGACCTTAATTGCTGGCATTGATGCAGCAAATGAAAAAAGTATTGCTATGCATAAAAACTTTGGCTTTGTTTATTCAGGCACAATAGAAAAGGCAGGTTTCAAATTCAATAGATGGCTTGACTTAGCTTTTTATCAATTAGAACTTAACGGACCTAAAGATCCTGTAGAAGAATAAAAATATTCGTTGCGATATTTATTAATAGTTCATTACTGAAAGGTGAAAGCTATGCCAGTATGGAATCCATCAGCTAAAGAAAAAGATTATGTGCACCGTCATTCAGAGAAAATAATGGGTTATATCTATATCTCCTTATCTTACTTGCTCTGGGGGTTTCTAGCATTATACTGGAACGCCCTGGATACCGTCTCCTCAATGGAAATCTTAGCTCACCGAATTCTGTGGGGATTTATCTTTGTGGTTATTATTATGGCATGTCAGACTAAAAAGCGTCGGGCTTTCTTTAAGCTGTTTAAAGAATTTAAAGTAAACTTCAAACAATTCTCTTATATCTTTGTAGCATCTCTTGCGATAAGTGCAAATTGGCTAATTTTTATTTGGGCAGTTAACTTCGGTTATATCATGGAGGCAAGTTTAGGACTTTATATTACGCCTATCGTTAGTATGGTTTTAGGCGTCCTTATAGTAAAAGATAATATACGAACTGGCACTCTTATATCGATGATAATGGCTTTTTTAGGAGTATTGGTTATTACTTATGAATATGGTAAAATTCCCTGGGTTGCAATCTCTTTAGCTATGACTTCTGGGATTTATGGATTAACGAAAAAGTATATCAAGACCGATACACTAGTCGGAATGTGTATAGAAACAATCATGGTCATCCCTTTTGCATTGCTTTTTTTAGTGTTTATTCAACGCAATAATAAAATGTATTTTGGTTCAGACATTCATTTATCATTATTATTAATTAGTGCAGGTATCCTTACTGTTTTACCACTTTTATGGTTCACAGAAGGTTCAAAAAGAATGTCTTTAACAACAATCGGATTTTTTCAGTATATTACTCCAACTATTACTTTTCTCCTCGGGGTATTTATATTTGAAAATACAATCACTTTGATCCAATGGATCTCCTTTAGTTTTATTTGGTTATCACTTGCTGTTTTTTCCTTCTCATCGTGTAAAGGTATAACAAAAAAATGAGGATAGATATGATTATGTTTTCCAAGGAAGTATGATAAGGATAAAGCTATCTTTTCATTAAGGGAAAGATAGCTTTTGCGATGTACTATGTATACAAAATATCGCTTACTTAAAGAATCCTTATAATCTAACCTTTCCCATTCGTTTAAGTACATATCCTTCACAATCTCCATTTTTTATTTTTACAATTTCGTTTCAATTCTTTCTAAGTGATATTCAACAATCCAGCCCTTTAACGGAGTAACATATTGAAGTTTTCAACATCGGCAAGGACATAAAAAGAAAAATCCTGTTTATATAATACAGGATTTTAATCAAACTTTATTTACAAATTAGCAATCTTTTTTATAAATTATCGGACTTTGTTATAAAGCTACAAATATAACTATTAATGTTCTGAAAATGATTATAACCTTTGCGATTCCTATTTAAATAAAATTAAAGCTGACTTCCTTTTAAAAATATGAGTAACTCACTTAAGAAGATTTTAATCATTACTGATCTTGTTTTTCAATTTCATGCAACTTCATTTCAAGAGCCTTTATGTCACCTGAGTTTTCAGAAATTAATTTAAGCAAGATACTCCGTAAACGATTTACTACTATCGCTACTTCTTCCCTTGTGATTGAAGCTCCCGGTCTTGTACCGTCAAAATAGCCGTTTGCTACAGCTTCATCCCATGAAGATTGTGCCCAATTGCTCACTTTATTTATATCTGTTTCTACCACTTTTGGTTCCTCTTTCGGCACTGTCGTTTTTTTAACTGGTAAATCCAAATATTTCGCTACACCTCGCGCATAAGCTGATGCCATATCTTTAATGAAATCTCTATTCTTTAACAATTCAGCGTCTTTGGAGTCAATAAATGCAATCTCAGTTAAGACTGCTGGCATATTTGTTTCTCGAACAACTGCTAAATTCCCTCGTTTCTTATCATCACCATGTGCTCTTAGCCCGTATTTTTTAGCCGTTTCAAGTGCCTCTGCATTAACTAGAGTTTGTAATTTCTCAGAATTAGCACTTGCCTTGGTGTATATATAAGACTCGTAACCAGTGCCTCCACCAGCGTTAACATGAATTGAGATAAATACATCAGCATTGGTTCTGTTGGCAATATTAGCGCGTTCGGAAAATGCTATAAAGACATCAGTAAAACGCGTAAGAGTGGTTTTATGATCTGTATATTCTTCGTCAAGATACCTTTTCATTTCTTTTGAAATATCTAGAACGATGTTTTTTTCTTGCAGGTCATTAGCTACCCCACCTGGGTCTTTTCCACCGTGTCCTGGGTCAATCTTTATTTTTTTTACCATGCTTATCACCTCAAAATTATTTTATGATTAGAGAAATAAATATCCTGTACTATTTTCTAGATTTTTTTCTTAATCCTTTTTAATCATGTACTTCCTCGATTATTCCAGATTAAAGGTTAACGAATTCCAAAATAGCTAGCACAATATTTGATCTTCCCGATACCATAAAAAAAGATAAGGAAGGCTGTCAGGAACCCTCCAATCTTTATATTTAAATAAGACTTTTAAACAGCCTGAGGTTAATTTTATTAAAGGATAACTACATAAAAACCATACTCGAAAATAATTTGTATTAGTAATTTCCCTGTAAGTTTACCCACCCTAACATATAGCCGATTAACATACTCCCCCATATATCTGAACGGATAATAAACAATTGTATCAATATTTATCGGGCTGTAATTATCTCCACCTTAATCAGTGTAGAGAACAAAGAAAAACAAGGAGAATTTCTTGAAAATTCGCTTTTTTTGTGTAATTTTCTTACAATACTAAAACATAGAAAACCCTGAATAAGGGGCTTTTCACGCCCCTTATCCAGAGTTTTCTATGTCTGTTCTGCTAATTATTTAATGCGATCTCAGAAGTGGTGTTAACCTACAGTTAAGTAAACTTCCCCGCATTATACTTACTTAATAAATTCTCGCGTATGTACCGGATGCAATCAGGAGATAAAATTGACCTTTTTGGATGGATTAAATCGCCAAAAGGCATTCCATTAAGAAATTTTATTTCCCCAGAAAATTCTTTCCCGAGATTCGCATCGTACCCCATAACTTTTACAAATAAGGTTTTATGATCTGTGTTCATAAAATCAATAACATTTAATATATGCTGATTTATTTCCTGCACTATTTTCCCCCCTAATTAATAAATTAGTATTCTCAACTTAATGAATGAGTAGTTCATTGCACATAATCCCCCCAACACGTTAGAAATCTGGCTAAAGAATACAATTGCAGCCATGCTAAAAATTTCCTACCGTGGCTTATCTAAATGAGGTATCGAGTTATCCTAGTGGTCTAGTCTTTTAAAATAATTATAAATCTTTTCTAGTTTTTTCATTTGTTTTCCTTTTGGACTTTCCATATTCCCAAATTCAAAGAACTTCACTTTCTTGATTCCCACAAAACTAAATAAGGCTCTTTTCATTAAAATTTTATGTGCATTATTCAACCAAAGAAATGGATAGTATTAATCAATCTTAATTTTAAATAATCGTACTTTATTTTAGATGATCAAACTTTTTTAAATAACTACACCAAATTTACGAACACACATTTCACTACTCCTTATAGACGTTGTCAAATCAAGGCTCAACGTCTCTGTTGTCTATTAATCAGAATGAAAATCTATTTTCCATTGCCAATGCTCGCGGCAGCCGAATGGCTCGTAGCGGTCTATATTCAAAGATGTTCACTCATTTTTTGATAAAAAAGATCATGATGCGATAGCAGATGGTCCTCTCCTTGCTTTTATCTTCATTCCAAGATATTCAAAACCAATTCGGAACCAGTTGTGAGGATTCGGAAGTGGTCGTCTGAACTTAAGTGGGAGTTCACAGTATGGCAATGATTGTAATGTCATAAAAGTCCAAAAATCATTTATGAACGTTCGTTGATGTACATTGATTTTATCGAACTAATTTATTGAAAAAGGTAGAGATTTTTAAATACCTAAATATGGGTATTTTTGACTATCTTTCATTTCTGAAAAAGGGTTAAGCATCTATTATAGAGAATTAACAAGTTAATCTTAGTCATGTTAGAACGTACCATTTTAAAGAAAGAAGGTAAGTAATATGAATGGAAATTTTTTTGCTAACTATAAAGATTTTATTATTTACCCTTTGGAAGAAGATAATCCGAAAGAATTTGATCCTCAAGATTATGCCACACATTATATTCTCACGTTGTCACTATATGATTCTCTTGTATCAAATTGGGGAGAAGCAAATAAATTTGAAGTAGACGTAAAAAAAAGTATTGGAAAGGTATTAAATGAATTCAATAATACCCAGAAAGAGAGTTATCACCTTCAATTACTTGAACTTGAAAGTGATAAATCGTATTTTGTTCTGTCACTATCGTGTAAAACTAAAATTGAAAATTCGGAAGCAAACGATCGCATTTCTTACATCATCGATAAGATCATTTCAAACCCTTTTTATGTTGGTCAATCCTGGTACCAGCTTATCGGTGATAAAGGAAGAATTACACGTAAACTCTTCTGCTTTTCATTCAAAGAATATACACATGTTATAGAGGAGAATGAAGTTGCTAAGCTTTCTACTCTGGCATGAACACATCAACATAGTAGGACGCTATTCGCTCCCATACTTCCTGAGGGATCAGAGATGGCCGATTATGTACATTACACATGGACCAGTTTACATAACCGAATAACATTAAAAAGGATTCCTATGCCCGCTAAATTCATAGGATTCCTAGTGTCCGCCAATATTTAATTCATGTTGGTTCCATTGCTACACTAGCATCAAGTGATACT
This sequence comes from Peribacillus huizhouensis, assembly GCF_014138605.1. GTDB lineage: Bacteria > Bacillota > Bacilli > Bacillales > DSM-1321 > Peribacillus > Peribacillus huizhouensis. The sequence continues at coordinate 6,869 of NZ_JACJHX010000001.1, forward strand.
GTTTCAGGGCTTAATAATGTATTACATCCTACCCCGCCATTTAGCATTCAGAAGATGATACTAGAACAAGTTGTTCTTTATTTTAATTCTTCCTTAAATTAACCCCTCTTTAATATAAACATCAGATCTACGATTAGTTATGTAGTTTTAAACTCCTTTTGCTTTATGTATTTCTGAGGTATCAATGGTGGTGATAATGATTTTCTCATTATTAAAAGCTTCATGTAACGACTCTCAAGGATTGATCCTCCCTAAAGCTTTAGCAGCTTTGTATGTATTGCCATAAAAATTTACAGCTTTTAGAATAAGCGCTATTTCAAGTTCCTTTTTTGCTTGTTTCAACGGAATGAAGATGATTTTTATGGTAAATAAAAAGAATCCATTTTGATTGATCAAAATAGATTCTTTTCTAGTAGATTTATAAAAAAGTTTGATCATTTCCGTGATCATTATGCCAGTAAAGCGCTCGATTCTTGAAGAAGCATCTACCTACTTTTAGCTATTTTGCTGTAGATCGTTAATAAAGGAAAGCACCCGTTAGAGTTTAAGTGAACTAATTTACAAAGTACATTTCCATTGAAGAACGACAACAATCTCATTTATTTTAGACTTTAAAAATGTATAACCCCGTCCTAATAATAGGACAGGGTTAACGTAAAGTTGTTTAATTTTTGATAAAAACCACTTCACCGAACTTAATACTTGCCAATAAAATCGTATAGAACTAGGTTACTTCTTCATGAAGTTACTTCTGCACTATCTGAATAAGGTTACCGCATGTATCATCGAATACAGCAATTGTGATTTGGCCCATTTTTGTCGGTTCCATAGTAAACTTTACGCCTTTTTCCAGTAATCGTTTGTACTCTTTGTGAATATCTACAACGCCAAACATTGTTGCTGGGATGCCATCGGCAACTATCTTCTTTTGGTACTCCTTTGCGGCAGGATGGTTATTCGGTTCGAGCAAAAGCTCGGTACCGTCTTGATTATCGGGAGAAACAAGGGCTATCCACCTAAATTCTCCAACGGGAACGTCATGCTTTTTTACAAAGCCCAGCTTTTCTGTATAAAACTCCAATGCCTTGTCTTGATCTTGAACGAAGATACTGGTAACAATGATTTTCATAATGTTATTGCCTCCTTGATATTTTCGACGTATGGTACTCTGCTAACAATCTGGCTCCAAGCAGAAAAACCATACATTCGTCAGAAGTTTTTTTAATAAAATTACTCTATCCATCCCTTCAGCAAATTGTTAAGTGGTTCGTTGTTGAATATAAGTACTCGATATTTTCCCTTTCGTTTCGATTTTACGAGCCCAGCATCTTCCAATACAGAAAGATGTTTAGCTATCGCTTGTCGCGAAATGGAAAGGTCGTGCTTCATAATGAGACGTATCGTAAGTTCATACAACGTGAGCTCGTTGCGTTCGGATAGTTCATCTAATATAAGCCGCCGAGTCGAATCGCCAAGTGCTTTGAATATAGCGTCTTTGTCCCAATTCATATATCGAGTATAAGCAACTCTACGGTTGCTTGTCAAAGGAACCGTATCATGCAATCTTAACAACACTCAGAGGAATTACTACAAATACAATTGGCCTTAAAGATTTTTAGACTATTAAAAGGCTGTTTTCGTAAACTTTGTTGCTATTCAATAAAGTATTAGCGTCATGATATAATGATTTAACAGAAAATCATTATTGGAAATTTGGAGCGAATTAAATGGAATGGGTTAAACTTTTCGAGTTAATAGCAGCAATTAGTTTCGTTGGAGCAGTAGTACAGTTATTACGTTTTAGAACAGAATTGAAAAAAATTGATAAAGACCAAGAATTTACTGATGAATTAGCAAAAAAGTGGACCAAAAAACTTCATTGGGTCATTTTGTTTGGAGCTTCGGGAGCCGTTTTTGCGGTTATTAGTTATATTTTTCGTATTTTTTATACTAATTGAAATTTATGAAGCTCTAAAATAATCTGTGGTTGAGTGATAGATTTTTTGCACGCCGAAATAAGCATTTGCCCCACTCGATTTTCAAATGCTAAGTTTTTACCAAGTTCAAGCCATCTGAACCAGTAGAGGTAGTTATCTAAATATTTTGTTGCAACTCCTTGGAAACGCACCATCCAAGTTTTCAAGCGATTATGAAAGTTATTAACGTGTTGCACGTGGTAAATTCCTTTCTTTACACGCTGTTTTTGACGTTCATTGACTGTTTCGTGCTGTAATCCTTTCATTTTGGCAAACTTCTTATAATTCGTTGCGGTATCAGTGCATAACAATGCTGCCGGGTGAATAAACTCACCTATCACAGCGTTAATTTCTTCGGCTTTTACTCGACCTGTTCCTGCTTTTCGAGCAATTACACTTCCATTGCGGTCTTGTGCCACCACAACGACAATTTTAAGGTTAGAGATACCTCTCTTTTCCCCTTTTTCGCCACGCTTCTTGGCTTTTCTGTGCGTTACTTCTCGACCTTTCATAGACTCACGAAAGAAGGTTTCTTCACTCTCGACTATTCCTTGTAGTTGATTAAAACCAAGACTTTCTAATGCGTTCAAGATTTTATGTCTCCAATAAAAAGCAGTGGAGATATGAATTTTCAAGCGTTCAGCGATTTTTGGCAGGGTATAACCTTAAACCATTGATTCAATGTATTTCATCCACTTTTCAGGGTAACGAGAGCCTGAAAATGGTATGTTTGTCATATCATTGAAAGATTTTCCGCAATCATTATACAGATAGCGAACGATATTTACCGTTCCGTTTAACCGATGTGCTTCCACAATAAACACACCCCAAACCAGAAGCGAATCGGGCTTCACGAATACTTTTGAGTAGTTTCGTAATTTTATCTGGTTCATCTGGAAACAAGTCTTGTTTCATCGCATTATATAACGCTATTTGCTCCGATTTGGTTAATTCGCTGACGTCTTTCCACATTCTCGAACGCCTCTTGAATGCCCATTATTTCAGCCTTTTAACAGTATGGTCAAGAAAGCCACAATCTACACGAAAACAGCAATAAAAACTTTAAGTAGAAATGAAATAGTTAAGAGCCCGTCAAAAGTTATTTTGAGGGGCTCCAAAACAAAAGGTTTATCAACGTTATGATGCAACTTGTTCAGTTCTATTTTTAGAAACACTATAATTCTTTGTGACCACACTTACAAAGATCACCGATTATATTTATAGTAAGTGCTATGATCCCACCTTCAAGCGGGAATTGGAAGAATAGCGGCAATACCAGCAAGGAACGGAATGATCGCCAAAATTTTGATCAGTTTCAAAATACATCCTCCTTTTATTCTCTTAAAAGTATCTTTTACTAGCATTGATAGCACTTAAAATATGCAAAGACCACTTGTTTTTTTAATTATAAAAAATATTAAGGAAATTTAAATAAAAATGTTTACGTATATTTAAATTATCTTTACTAAGTTCTTAATAATGGAACCTCCTTGTCATTAAAGCCAGTAGCAATGATGGTTACTATAATCTCATCTTTTAAGTTTTCGTTAATGACAGAACCGAAAATCATATTTAACTCGTGGCTTGCAGTAGAAGTAACAATGTTTGCTGCCTCTTGTACTTCATATAGACTTAAATTGGTGCCCCCTGTGACTTTCATTAGCACACCTTGAACTCCATCAATAGAAGTGCCAAGTAACGGGCTGGAAATAGCTCTCTTTGCAGCTTCAGCAGCACGGTCTTTACCTGTTGCGCTGCCAATTCCTATTAAGGCAGATCCTTTATTGGACATGATCGTTTGTACATCAGCAAAATCAATGTTGATTAATCCTGGTACAGCTATTAAATCGGAAATACCTTGGATACTTTGACGAAGAATATTATCCACTTCTCGAAATGCTTCGACTATGGGTGTATTTTTATGTATAATCTCCAATAATCGATTGTTTGGAATAACAATTAATGTGTCCACTGCTTTCTTCATTAAGGCGATTCCGATTGCCGCTTGTTTTGCACGTTTACGGCCCTCAAACGAAAATGGGAGTGTTACAATTCCAATGGTCAGTATGCCAAGATCACGGGCAATTTGAGCTATAGCAGGGGCAGCACCCGTACCTGTACCGCCGCCCATTCCTGCTGTAACAAATACCATGTCAGTGCCTTTTAATACCTCTTGGATCTGCCCTTGGCTTTCTTTTACTGCTTTTTTACCTACTTCTGGATTTGCCCCTGATCCTAATCCTTTTGTCAATGTTGCACCGATTTGTATCTTAATCTCTGCTTTTAATAAATTAAGAACTTGTGCATCTGTATTAACAGCAATATATTCTACACCCTGAACTCCATGCTCGATCATACGGTTAATAGCGTTATTCCCTCCGCCACCAACACCGATTACTTTAATGTTGACTAATGAGTTTACTCTTGTATCAATCTCCATCTTATCGTTCCTCCTAGTTCATCGAAATTACCTTTTTTTAAACTATTCATTCAAATATCTGAAGTACTTATTTCTTTTATTTAGGCTGTGTTAAATTTGCCTGTTGGTTAAAAAATCAACAATGCTCTTTAATTTAGCCTTTATTAAAAAAATCATTTTCTTTTATTTAGTTCTAGCATAGAAAAAGGCATTGTCGTTAGCAGTTCCGTAAAGGAAGTTGCTAAAGACAATGCCTTTCATTGAATCTTACCACTCTTCACTGAAAAGTCGGAAGGATTCGACACCCAAAAAAGGGAATCCCTACTTTTAATTCTAAGATATTTCCATCCTTAATTCAATTTACATATACTAATATGCTAACATAGGAAAAACTGTGACAAGCCGAAGGCAGACACTTAATACCCGGCCAGATTTTTTTGGCGTGGTTTTTTCTCCTCTTTGCTCGAAAAAATAATAGTTGATTCTTCTTGAAAATGGTTTATTCATCATACTTATTTTGAATCAAGAGAACCTGAAACGATTTCTCCTTTGAACATCGTTGCTACACGATTAGATCTTCTTGCAACGGCTTCGGCGGAACAAGAAGCTTCAACAAACACAATACTCGCTTCGTCCCCAATTTGCGGCCAAACTTGATTTCCTTCAGAATTAAGCGGTATTTTTCCATCGGTAATAAACTGGAGCGTTTGTGCTAAAGAACGTTCATCTGCCCATCTTGAAATCTCCGCCAAACGACCAGCTCGTTCTAAAACGTCCCCATTTCCAAATGGTGACCAAACATCAAAAATATTATCACATCCAACGGCAACCGATACACCTTTCCTGTGTAATAAGCCAACAGGCGGAAACCTTCTATCAAGAGGAACACTCGTAATAATGGTGATTCCTGAATCAGCCAATAGTTCTGCCATTTCTTCAGCTTCAGATGGAGGAATATCCCCAAGTGCAAATGCATGACTAATCGCCACCTTGCCTTGAAGACCTGCTTCTTTCGTTAACTGCGCCAATCTCTTTATTGTAAAGATACCTAAATGATCCCCGTCATGCAAATGTAAATCAATCCCCGCATTTTCTGTTGCAGCAAGTTCAACCATCAGTTGTAAAGATGCTTCAATATCGCCATCAACGGTTGCAGGATCTACGCCACCTACAAAGCCCGCTCCTTGACGGAGAGCCTCTCTTACTAAATCTTTTGACCTCGTACGCAATAAACCGTGTTGTGGAAAGGCAACTATTTCATAAGCTATCTTTCCCTCAAACGTTTGCAACGCTTTATGAACTTCTTCAAAATTCTTCAAGCCAACCTCAGGGTAAATATCAACATGTGTACGTATGTTAGTTACTCCGGATTTCAAATAAATATCAAGCAACTTTTCCGCACGTTCCTGAGTAGTAGTTTCTAAGTTCGGTAGAACTCCTTTCTCAATTTCAAGTCGTTCAAAAATATTGTTAACAGGTGTTACTGAACGCCATCGGTCACCCAGCAATGTTTTATCTAAATGACAATGTTTTTCTATAAAAGATGGAAGAACCAACAATTGTTTCACATCTTTTTTTGGTAAATCATCTGTAATAGTTTCATCAGAAGATACGATCTTCGCAATTTTCCCGTCCTTGATCAATAGATGGTAACATTCCGTATTTGTACCCGTTATGACGCCATTTTCAACGTCGTAACCACTCTCTAATCGTGCATTTGTTAGCCAAAAAATAGAACTCATCTTATATCTACCCTTTCTATATTTTTATTGTAGAATGTGGTGAGAATAAAAATTTACTAATTCACCGATTTAATGGATTTATGCCTTTAATCTAAAGATTTATTCTTATTTAAGTGCCCCAGCGACTATATTTCCTTTAAATAAAACAGCTATTCTTTTTGCTCTTCTAGCAACAGCTTCAGCGGAACAACTGGCATCAACGAAAACGAAGTCCGCATCGTCTCCTACATTTGGCCAAATACGTTCTCCTTTTTTATTTAAAGGGGTTACCCCTCCTGTAATAAATCCAAGAGTTTGTCCTAGTGATTGTTCATCACTTAAGCCGAAACGTTCTGCTAACATCCCTGCTTTTTCTAAGCTGTCTCCTTTTCCGAAAGGAGACCAATGATCCGTAATGCTGTCATCACCGAGGGAAATTTCTACTCCTTTTTCCTTCAAGAGAGGAATCGGAATCGTCTTTCCTATAGGAACGGATGATGTAATCGAAATCCCCTGATGAGCGAGTAATTCTGCGACTTCACTCGCTTCTTTAAGCGGGATATCACTAAAAGCAAATGCATGGCTTATGGTAACTCTCCCTTGCCATCCAGCTTCATCCGTTAGAGATGCCAATCGCTTAAATGTAAAAATACCAAGATGTCCCGGGTCATGTATATGAAGGTCAATGTTTGCATTTGCTTCTACGGCAAGTTCCATTACCATTTGTAACGATTTCTCGATATTTTCGTCAATTGATGCAGGGTCAACTCCACCTACTAATGAAGCTCCGTGTTTTAATGATTCTCTAACTAGCGAAACTGAATTGCTGCGTAATAATCCGTGCTGTGGGAAAGCGACTATTTCGACAGCAGCTTTTCCTTTATAAGCTTCCACCGCTTGTAAAGTTGCTTCGAGGTTTTTCAATCCGATTACAGGATCGACATTGCAATGTGTGCGTATGTGAGTTGAACCTGAATGTAGCAATAAATCTAATAATTTTTTCGCTCTTTCTTCTGCAACAGGCAATAAGCATGGGAGTAGTACCTCCTCTTCTTCTAACCTTGTCAAAAGACCCTTAGTTGGAATCGTAGGCGCTTTCCATGGACCTCCGTAATATGTTTTATCAATATGGATGTGCATATCTCTAAATGATGGAAGCATTAAATAATTATTCGCATCCCGTTTAGGTAAAGTAGTTTCTAACTTTTTATCAGCAAAGACAATTTCATTTATTTTCCCATCTTCAATTCTCAGATGGAAAAGCTTCGTTTCTGTTCCCGTAACTGTACCATTTTCATAGTGGTATCCAGTTTCTAATCTTACATTTGTTAACCAATATGCTATATCTGTCACTTTCTTTAACCTCCTTTTATTTTGAATTGTATTTAATTTATTCATGCCTTGGCATAGATTTTAAAACTTAGGCGAGTTACGCACTCGCATTTCTTAGTATATTTTCAATTTCTCGGAATTCTCGTTTCCATCTTTAAGAAGCTTTAGAGCGTTCTCAATATCACCTTTCTCTGCTGCTATTATTAATTGTTGGTTCATGGCGTCCCCCATGGAGAAACTAAGTACAGAAGTTTGCCGCATGACTCCAACAAGATCAGCAAGTAGCGCCATGGTGAGGTAAGATAAAGCAGAAAAAAATATTATTGGCGCAAAACTTAAAATCTAATTAATCTTTTTCTCTTTAACAATTATGTTATCATCTGAAATTAAATATGAAAAATATAAAAAAAATCAATTTTACTTAACTTTTCCATATATTAAAGGCGTCATATTATAATTTCTAGAGGTTTCCGCTCTTAAATCTTTTTGGCAATAAATACAAAAATGAACGTGTATAAAGAACGTTCGTTTCCATTGCATTTATTCCATTTTATCAGTTGTGTTTGTGTGTTACTCCCACTCAATCGTCGCAGGCGGTTTACTTGTCACATCGTACACGATGCGGTTCACATGCTTCACTTCATTTAGCAGAATCTGCCCCTGTTAAAGGACCAGCAGCTTTAGTTGCTACTTTAATAGATGTAATAGCAGCAGAGTTTAGGTTAACCACACCAGCAGTAGCAGTAGCAGCACCAGTTACTTTAATATCTGTTTTAAATGAGCTTATCTTCATTCAAAATATAGGTAAAAGCCCGACCACATCATTATTTTAAACATAGTATAAATTAGCTCATGAAAGTACCTCCTAAAAAAAAGGAGTTGTGAATAAATGTCAGGTTGTGGTGTTGATGGCGGCTGCGGATTTGGTGGAGGATTTGCCTTATTAATCGTATTGTTCATCCTCTTAATCATTATTGGAGCCAGCTTCTGCGGTGGATTTTTTTGATAATAAATAACAATAAGGACGGCTATTGAAGGTCGTCCTTTTTTATTTATAAGATTATTAATTCAGGTATTAAGTAATGTTCATTCGTGGTTAATATTCACAATTTTATAAATATATTTTAGCGATTTTTTGTAGAACGCTTGGAGATAGAAAGCGCTGTAATTCTTGTGAGAATAGATGTAATTCTTCAGAAAGCGAGAGGTCCATGAAAAAACATCAGCAACGAGATTTTTTTACCACGACTCATACTCATTCTTTCCTTTCTATTCTTGCTTGTTTAGTTTTCTCTAGCGCATAAAAATTATGATTTAATTTCACTATTTACTGTTTGTGAATCATTCTGTTTATAAGGAACTTCTACTTTCTAGGTTCATTTACACCTATTTGCTGCCGGATTTCATGGAGGATATTTTCCAGTGATGTCACGACTCCTTTGCTATCTTTATAACTAATATGCTTCGGTTGAAAATGAACGGGTGAATCCAAACCTGCTGCTGCTGAAATTCGAAATAGTCCTTTTCGAAGTGTCACGAGAAAATTGACGACGCGGTATTTCTTTTCGTCAATTACGAGAGCCTTTTGTAATTCTGGGTCAGTTGTCGCTACCCCAACTGGACAGGCATTGGATTGACATTTCAATGTTTGGATACATCCTATGGTAATCATGAATCCACGCGCAATATTGACGAGATCGGCTCCCATCGCCAAAGCAATCGCAATCCGGTCAGGGCTGAAAAGTTTACCTGAAGCGATAATTTTAACCCGGTCGCGCACCCCGTATTTTTGAAGGGTCGAGACAACAATTGGTAGTGCTGATTTAATCGGCAATCCGACACTATCAATTAATTCTTGATAGGAAGCCCCTGTACCGCCTTCCCCGCCATCTACGGTGATAAAGTCCGGCCCTTTGCCTGTCTCCTTCATATATTTGGCTAGTTCTTCGACGCTATCATTACCACCGACAACCATCTTCATTCCAACAGGTTTACCTGTATGGTTACGAATTCTTTCAATGAATTCACACATCGTCGGTATATCACTGTACTGATGAAAACGATTGGGACTATCAATCGATTTGAATGGTTCCACTTTGCGAATTTCGGCAATTTCCGGCGTAACTTTTTCCGCATCAATATGTCCCCCGCGAGTTTTGGCACCTTGAGCGAGCTTAATCTCAAATGCTTTTACTTGAGGAATTTCACTTTTCAGCTTTAACTCGTCCCAATCCATTTCTCCAAATTTATCACGAACTCCGAACATGGCCGGGCCAATCTGCATAATGATATCGACGTCACCTTTTAAATGATAGGAAGATAGCCCACCTTCTCCAGTATTCATCCACGTACCTTTTGCTAACGCTAATCCTTCTGATAAAGCTGTTATGGCATTATAACCTAATGAACCATAGCTCATCGCCGACATCCCAATCAAACCTTTTAATCTAAATGGATGCTTTGTATTTGGGCCAATGACCACGGCATCATGGTCATGCAATAAGTAAGCACACGATTCCTCATCCTCCCATTTTTCCTTTCGCTGCGAAAAAAGCGGATCCTTCAATAAGATAGATCTTTTGGTTATCACCTTTGTTTCTCTATCGAATTTTTCTTCTTCGGCTAATTTTGGGAACATATCATTCCGAACAAAAAGACCTTCTTCATCAAAATCACGTTTTGAACCAAACGCAACTACATCTCGCATATACTTTGCGCTTTTTACGATATGTTCGTAGTCATCCCTTGAAAACGGCTTTCCTTCATTATCACCGTTAAAAAAATATTGCCGCAATTCTGGACCGATTTTTTCTGAAAAATAGCGCACCCTGCCTAGTACTGGGTAATTCCTTAGTATGGCGTGATGCTTCTGATTTCGGTCAAACATTAATAAATAGATTAGAAAAATGACAAGTGCGATTAAAGCAAGTGCACCAAAAGTAAATGTGATGATAATTAAACGACTTGCGATATCCATTTTGCCCCTCCTAGTAATGGCCATATTGGGTTTATTTTACTCGAACCTGAATCTCTTTATACAGAGGACAAATGTCGGATAGGTTTAAGGGTACCGTCAAGAAAATGGGCTTACCGTTGTAAATCCGCATTCCTGACGGGATCCATGTCCCACGCACCAGTTAGTTGAAGAACAAAAGTTTTAGATTAACTCACCTATAAGCCATATCTCTCCAGCGAAAATTTCTTCATCAACCAATTCACCATCCTTTATTTCTTCTTTTTTTTTTTAACCCAGCTGGTATAGTTAAGCCCCATTCTTTTGCAAAGTTTCGATTAGCAGAAAATGGTCTAATCCTTATCAAATAGACAGCTATAATAAAGTCTAAGCAGCCAGTGTGTTTCGATTTTTAGATGGAGTACACCAATTTGGATATTAACCTGAATATTTGATATACGGGACAATCCTCTTAAACCCTTGATAGGACAGGGATTGGACTTTTATTTATGGGTTTCATGTTCTAAGGGAAAGTGCGATTAACGCTAAAACGTTAAAAGTTGAATTCAACACTGCTGTTGATACAGCAAAAGCTGTAGTTAAGCATGAGCAAAAATATTAGTTGTACATTGTATAAATTGTTCATATATTTTAACCCTCAAAAAAAATTCTCTGACTTCTTCAACTATAACAAAGAATAGTTTTTAATAATTGGTCTGTTCAATACACTAAAATTTCAATACATTTGTGTTAAACTGACCATTTAGTTGATGAAAATTCTGAATACCATCCATCTTCTATTAGACTATTCAATTCCTTTTAAGCCGCATTCTCTTAAATGACCAAAAATCCCAATAGGTCTAGCCTATTGGGATGGTTACTTTATCAATATATTCTTATTTTAAAAGGATAAGAAAAAAACTTTCTCATAAACTTATATTATTATAGAAATAATACTTATCTGAAAAGTTCTAATCAAATATGCTTGCCCAATGTTCTGTATTTTAGAATTTTGGTGTTATAGGCCTCAATGTGAATGGAATCTTTCTTAACCTAGTCCTTAATAATTTCACGTTCGTTTAAAGGCTGAACAGGACGATGATTATCAGGGAAAATTTGCTGGAATGCTTGAATTTGTTCTTTTGACATTTCAATCGGATTTTCGAAAATAATCCATTTCACTTCTTCGGTACAAGGTGGCGTCGTTAATGAACCGTTATAATAGAAAAAGGTTTGATCTGAAGGGAGTAAAGCTTGTAAATCAATAGGTTCCTTTATGGAAATATCTTTTTTTGTTTCACCATTTGGTAAAACACTCCAAATAGATGCCAGTTTTTCATTTTCTTTTCCTTCTTGAATCATTACACCTAGGACAGCAAGCTCACCGTTCGCATCTTGGTGTACAAGATGCAGTTCCATATCCAAGAGTTGACCATTAAATTGATGCTCGCTTGGTGTATGGAAATGAAATTGAGCAAGATTGTATTCCTTTCCTTCAACGATAATGCTATTGCTTGGTGTTGCCGCGTTAGCCTGTACTGTATGACCGTTATTGACTATTGAAAAAGGTGTCGGTTGATATTGAATTTCAATGTTTTCTATTTTTTTACTTGTTTTCAACTGAGAGAATTCAATATTGATCGGTGATTGTTCACTTCCATTGATACAAGCTGAGTATGTGGGATTCAATTCCCCCCAATGTTCAGGTCCTGTTTCTTCTTCATAAGACCAGTGAGTAGTGGGTGTATCATTTAACTCTGTTGCTTTGTTTTCTTTCGTGTCAGTTACTTCTTCTTTTTTTGGTATAGTTGTTTCCTTTGACTGATCTGAGCAAGCTCCCAATAAAAAACTTAAAGATACAACTATAAATGGATAAACAAGATGCTTTTTCATATTTGGCAACGTCCCTTCTACCTTATTTTTCTATCTCTTACATATAAAATACAATAATACTAAATATTTCATAAAACACAAAACATTATTTTCCAAAAACACTTGCTTTTTATAATACAGTTAATATATACTATACGATCACAAAAATAACTAATAATCTTATGAATTAATACACAGTGCTTAATGACTAGTTTCCATTTTAATGATAAGCATTTTTTGTTTTTTGACATACTGAAAGGAACTAACTTAATACACCGATATGGTCTACAAAACCTAACTATTAATAAATATCGAATGAAATTTATTAGGCTGAAAATTACTAATTTACGTACATGACCTTCTTATTATTCTAGAAGCGTATCTTCACCCAGGGATTCTGAGTTGGAAAATATTAATATTCTGAAAATTGAGGCATCATAGGGATCTTATATCTGAGCTTTCTGGATTAAGCTGAACTGATAAGTTCGATCATTTTAAATATGATTCCTATAATATTACTTACCAGATTTTTTAGTTTTCAATAACAAATCATAAGCGTTAAGTTTTGCCAACATAGTCAAGATGCGCCTCTATTTTGAAGCCTTGCGCATGTCCGTTTTTAATTCCTTTCGTTTGTTATATAAGTAAGTAAGAAAACTTATTAATAATGCTCCAATTCCAATTAATACACCGATTTCTATTGTCATTTGGTAATCCCTTTGCAAAATAAAAAGAGCCCTAGAACAGGACTCACTACATGTAATTATTTAATTCCACCTACTAGATAGATTACATAACTAAATTCCTCGGCTAATTCCATAACGCTCTTCTGACTTTTTTTGCAAAAAACTAGTGGATCATCAACATCTTCAATGTTAACGTAAATCAAATTTGGATTATCAAACAACCACTCGTTGTGTACTGACGAAACTTTTATTCCTTGATTAAGAAGTGCAGCAACAAATCCACCTACTTCTTTTTGTAAGAGGACTCTTCTGCCTAGACACAAGGCTCTTCCTGAATTATCTCTCGATTTGAATGAGAAAGAAGTTGTTACTCTAAAACGTTTTTTCAATATTGTTACATTTATATCATCTCGAATTATTGTTGCCATGCATTTTCCACCGTCGAATCCTTCTTGGCCACCGATAATTTTTGCGAACATTTTACAAATTGACTCATCATTAATCTCCATAAATTCATTCCCTCCTATCACCAATAGGTTATGAATTTTGGACAGGTCCTAATGGACATGAATCTTCTATTAATACATCTGACATTACCTTGATATAATTCTGAGAATTTTTGTCTGTACGATCAAAGCAGGAAATATTATCTATATAATGATGATCATGACGTCTTTTTGTCCCAATTTTGTAATTTACATTGCTCTTTAGCATATGCTTCAAAATCCTTTTGAAACTTTTTGGATTCTAGCTTTGTAATATACCATTACCATTCGTCCATTCCCTTTCTAACTCCCCTATAACTATGCAATGTCATTTCAATTACCTAATATTACTTGATTTGGTATCTTTCATATTGCCACTGTGTTAGACTTGATTAAATCGAGGTGATTTAATTGGCTATTTATAAAGCAAAAAAGAGCAACCTTACGACCCTTTTGAATAAAAGCAATATTGATTTTAAAACTCTATCTGAAAATACAGGTATCCCATTGGTAAATCTTTCAGATTATAGCAAGAGAAAAATAATGAGCATAAGTACCGCAATGACAGTCTCAAAAGAACTAGGCTGTACTATAGAAGAGTTATATGAATGGAACAAAACAGAATGATTAATTTCATTCTTTTTTATGTATAAAATTTATCCAACTAATACAAACTACTCATGCAACACCATATTCTAAAATTCTAAGGAGATGTACATCATGACAAGTAACAACAGTAACAGTAATAATCTAGTTGTTCCGGGAGTACAGCAAGCATTAGATCAAATGAAATATGAAATTGCACATGAGTTTGGAGTTACGTTAGGCGCTGAAACTACATCAAGAGCTAATGGATCAGTTGGTGGAGAAATAACTAAGCGACTGGTGCAAATGGCCGAGCAACAAATGGGTGGATTTAAGCATTAAAATTTAATTGATTATTATATGAATTATTGAGGAGAGTCTTCCATCTGACCTGCTCTCCTCTAATACGCACTTATTAAACACTACGTAAATCTATATTTTTATTTATTAATTTGTTTTAATTTTCCAAACTAATCATAATGTCTCGACCATCTATAGTAGTACCATAGAAATATTTGAATTCATATTTTGATTCAATTAGTTTTAGAATGTCTGGAGTGACATTTATGGTTTGCTCTTCAGGAGCTGCATCTAGAATACGTATTCATTATTAGTTAATCCTGTTTATTTTACATAAGCCTCACCAGTCGGATATTCTTTCCATTGTATCAATCTCATCTTTGGTGACAGTGTTCCCAATTGTTTTTTAGATTTGATTATGTTCCCTACTTTAGCTTCTCTTTAGCCCCTCTAATCAAGCTAAACATAATGAACATTAGTGACAAAATAATAACCGGGACAAGAGCGTAACTTTGGAATTGTCCTAAAACTCTTCTTACAAACTCTAACAAAACCCATAATGGTGTAGATTTTGGTCCCATAGAATGAAGTGGTTGACCAATTACTCCTGCCCTCCTTATTTCCATAGGACTAATCCCATATTCGGAAGCTAAATGGGCGGGAACAGGCAAAGCACCGAAGAAGAACGCATTATTGACATTAGGAAACTTAATGGCAAACTGATTAATGCAACAATAATTGTGTGAAGAATGGCCCTAATGAATCAGGGACAATTGTCAGCAAGTCTGGAGTCATTGAATCTACCATTTTTGTCTCAGATAAGAAAACTGTAAAATATCAGCACCCAAAACCAACATAACTACTGGTACAGCATGACTTGCATTTTCTTTAATGACGTTTTTTGTTCTGCAAGATTTAGGATGGTTGACTGAAAGAGCTATTACAAAACCTATTATAAATATAACAGGCATTGGCGCTAACCTTAGATTAAGAGCTACCATAAGCGATAGCGTTAGCAAGAAATTAAACCAAACTAACTTAGATGTCTTATCTTGAGCTTCCAACAGTAGCTACCAATTCTGAATTCATTTTCATTTCTTGATTGATTTTTTTCTAATTGTACGATACCAAAATTGTCCATAATAGGCACTAAAAATAAGACAGCACCCGTTACATCATCCAGTTTAGCCATTTTCCCCCAAACATCGAACAGTGTCTTCTTGTAAAATGTCACCTGTAGTTTTATACATCAAAATTTGGTATGAGTTCATATTGTCATCAAGTACATACAGTGCTAAAACGACCTCACCATTTTCAAATGGGGTCTCCTCAACATTAACCACTGTACCTTGGAATGTTGCAATTTTTTGAAATATGGTTGAGGGTTTTTATTTAAGTGCCTAGCTGTTATGGACGAATCTGCTATTTGCTTTACTTCAGTAATTGTTTCATCTGATATAGCTGGATAATTTGTGATTTGCGACAATATAATCATAAGATTCTTGGGATAGTTCTAGTTAATCGTCTGTTAAAATCTTTATGTCTTCTTTAAACACTTCAGCGGAAAGTGCCTCCTCGCTAATTACCGGTTTATTAGGAGCTTCTTCATCAGCTTAAGCTTCTGTATTAGAAGAAGCTTTGTTATCGTCTTTTTGTGGCACATTTGCTTTTTGGTCAGATCCACACGCTGCTAGAATAATAATAAACATTGAAACTATTGCTAAAAGCCAAATCTTTTTCACATGTACATCCTCCTATATTTTCATTTTTTTCAAATTATATCCCAATTCACAATACCAGAATACACTAATGGTATAATAGACTCAAAAACAGTCCCTTTTAGAGAAGGTCTTTATCTATATTAGTTTTTTCCTTTTTACATAATGGGTAAAATTAACAAAAAATAGGTATTTACATCTAAGTGCCATAACTGGTACTATTTACTCTGAAAGGAAGGTATTATATATGAATAATATTTTATTAAAAAAAGATCTATCTGCCGAACAGTTGGCAATGGTTCAAAGTGAACTAGAAAAGAAACAAAAAAGTAAAGGGCTTGCCTATCTATTGTGGTTTTTCTTTGGTGGAATTGGTGGTCATCGATACTATGCTGGGGATATTGGTATAGGGATTGGGATGACGTTAACTTTAGGTGGATTGGGACTTTGGGCATTAATTGATGTATTTTTTATTGGAAAAAGAATTGAATCAAAAACCAATCAATTGGAAATGGAATTAATTCAGCAAGTCAAAGCAACCGCATAATTTACATAGAAGAGTCCCGAATACATCGAATAGGACTCTTCATTTATCTGTTTACACAAGTGCTTCTTCCTCTTTATTTATTAAATGCAATGTTCTTGGTTTACCATCTTCCCAGTCCACAATTCCCCTATTTTTCAACATAATTAGATGCCCCATAATTGTGGATGACGAACTTAACCCAACTTCATTTCCCACCTCTCTAATAGTTGGAGGATTTCCATTTTCTAAAGTTATATCCTTAATCGCCTCTATTATATTAATCTGTCTTGTTGTAAGTTCACTAAGCATAATTTACCCCATTTCTTATCCGTGGTTTAGCGACTGACAAAATATTGGCTTTAATAAATATTCTAGGCTGCCTTTTTGTTAAGCAATAAGCACGGATAAATTTCTCCTCTATCCCCCATAACAATAATCAATCGATCCGTAATGACTCCTTTGTTATTCATATACATAATTTCTACAGGTATTTGCTTTTCAAGTGACGATATAAATAATCCCACCAGTTCCTTTTTTACCATTATTTAATAAGAACATTAGTTCGATTTTAAGTTGTATTCGAACGAATGTTTGCATATAATATTAATATCGAAGGAGATGGTCATGTGATTCGTGATAGAGGAACAATTAAATGGACAGCTATGATGCTTCCAGAACATGTACAAAGTCTAAAGGATGTTCTAGTTGATGAACAACGGATAAAACAACCCATACTTGATGAACAAGAAATTGAAGAAATAGAAATAATCATATGTGAGGCAATGGAATATAATACGCCTGTCACTTTTAAAGTTTTTAATAATGGTTTTGTAGAGTCGACTACCGGAACTACTCATTACATTAATCAGTTAAAAAGCCAAATTATTTTCCAAGACTTAGATGGTTACTTTCATCACATCCCTTTTAAAAATATTATTAGCGTGCAAGAAGCATAATGGAGGGAAAAATGATGGATTATAGTCAATTTCCTAAACGTGCTATCTTATGTATAGACATGAAGGCTTTTTATGCTAGTGTTGCAGCAGTAATGCTTGGACTTGATCCAATGAGTTGTTACCTTGCTGTTGTTGGCAGCACGGACCGTCAAGGTAGTGTGGTATTGGCGGCTTCACCGAGAATGAAGAAAGACTTTAAAATTAAAACTGGATCTCGGCTTTTTGAAATACCGGATGACCCACGGATTGTTGTGGTTGACCCTCAGATGGGAACCTTTATTAAAGTCTCTACAGAAATTACAAAACTCTTTTATCGTTATGCTCCCCCATCAGCCGTCCACACTTATTCTGTGGATGAAAGCTTTATCGATGTTAAAGGGCTAGAAAAGATATGGGGTGATCCTGAGGCTGTCGCTAAACTAATCCAGGAAGATATCCTAAAAGACTTTGGATTAACTTGCACCGTTGGAATAGGACCAAATATGTTGATGGCAAAACTCGCTCTAGATTTAGAGTCAAAAAAAGCGCCAAACGGTATAGCAACTTGGACATACGATGATATCCCATCTAAATTGTGGCCTGTAAGACCCCTATCAGAAATGTGGGGCATCGGCAGCCGTGTGGAAAGAACCCTTAATAACATGGGAATTTATAGTGTTGGAGGGATTGCTAATTACCCACTTGAACTTTTGGAAAAGAAATTTGGCATCATGGGGAACCAACTTTACCATCATGCATGGGGAATAGACCTATCCGAAATAGGCGCACCTATTATGAAAGGGCAAGTAAGCTTTGGGAAAAGCCAAATATTAATGAGAGATTATAAAGAAGAACGTGAAATTAAGGCTGTAGTATTAGAAATATGTGAAGAGGTTGCTAAGAGGGCTAGGGATAAACGGAAAGCTGGTAGAACGATCAGTTTCGGATTAGGTTACAGCAAAGATGAATTTGGTGGTGGTTTCTATCGCTCCAGAACTATCGAAAACCCTACGAATGTAACTATGGACATATATAATGTTTGCTTGCAACTAATGAAAGAAAGTTATCGTGGGAACATCGTTAGGCAGATATCTTTATCAATCAGCAACTTGGTTGATGATTATGAAATACAATTAGACTTGTTTGAACCAGACAGTTGGAAAAAACGAGAGCTTGGCTATGTGGTTGATAAAATCAGAAATAAATTTGGTGCTGCATCCCTGTTAAGAGCTGTATCATATACCGCGGCGGGAACTGCGTTGCATCGGAGTAAGTTGGTTGGTGGACATAAGGGGTAACGAGCATCATAACTATTTCAGTCGACGATTGAGGAATAAGTATGAGGAATTATTAAAGATATAAATAGAAAAAATGAAAAGTAGTCCTTCTCAATTGAGAAAGGCTACTTTTCATTTTATTGTACCACCTGAAACCAATCCGGATACCTACCCGCAATCTCGTACAATGTTCCTCGATCTTTTATGTATTTATGGCGGTATTCATAGCACTCAGGATGCCTTATAAAATACATTTGATCCATTACCACTTGATCACTATTTTTTATATACTTATCACAAATAGAACAACGATATTTGCTCTCCATAATCACACCTCCTAAAACCATTATGTATTTTATTAGAAAAATAGTTTATATTTGTTATAGGAGGGATAAAAATGATTAAAACAAACATAAAACTTTTACTTTCATTATTGACATTTATATTAATTTTTTCTTTATTAAATTTTAATGTTGAGGCTGCAAACCCTATCAGTCCAAAAGATAGCCGAGTGACACACACTATTAAAGACGCTAATGGAGTAGCTTACAAGGTGTATTTTGCAGGAGTTCAAGAATCTAAAAATACTGCGACTTTTGATAATGGTTTAGTATGGGCAGGAGCAAACGAGGGAGATTTAATTTACCACGGGAATTACAAGTTGTATGTACAAAAAGTAGGAATCAGTCATATTAAATATTCCGGGTTCGGTTATAATGATTTCACATTAAATGCCTCGAGGAAGATGGTATATATGTTCCCATCTCAGTATAAAGGACAACCAGATATTTTAGCGGTTGCGGAAACTTGGAGTTCAAATTTTGAAGTAGCAAATTTGTATTATATTAAAAATGGAAAATTAACAAGGATTTTTGATTTCACTTATACTAATAGACCTCAATTAATAGGAAAAAACAAATTTTTATACACACTATACAATAACGATACAGGAAAATGGAGTTTTACTTCGTTTACTCTTGACCCTAACAAAGGAACATTACTTGTAGCAGGTGAAAAGTATGATAGACCTGCTGCAGTTTTAAGATACTGGAAAAAAAGCTGGCAATAACATAAAAGCCCATCTCTAATAAGAGAAGGGCTTTATCTTTTATAAAGTTCTGCCGTTTAATACTAAATTCAAATAATCGATTTCATCAAAAGTTAAATCTTTTGCAGAAGCTTTTTTCTCCCATTGATCAGAACTTAAAATCCCTTTTTCTCTAGCTTTCTTATAAATACTTGATGCTTCTTGCCATTGCCAATCAGCCCAATTCGGTTTATTTCCACTCACTTTAGGTTCCTCCTTTATCGCTGCCACAATTTTTACTGGTAAACTCAAATAATTTGCTACACCTCGCGCATATGCAGCAGCCATATCCTTGATGAAATTAATATTCTTTAGCAATTCAGCATCTTTGGCGTCAATATAAGCAATTTCTGTTAATATTGCAGGCATGTTAGTTTGACGGACAACAGCAAGATTATCTCGTTTGCTGTCATCGTTATGTGGACCTAGTCCGTACTTTTTAGCCGCAGCAAGTGCCTCAGAGTTAACTAAGCTTTGTAATTTCACAGAACCAGCACTTGGTTTTGTATAGATATAAGACTCGTATCCAGTACCGCCACCAGCGTTCACATGATTACTTATAAAGACATCCGCAACAGCCCTGTTAGCGATATTGGCACGTTCAGATAGTTCTATAAAGACATCTGTCGTCCTTGTAAGAGTCGTTTCATGACCTGTGTAGTTTTCATCAAGATACTTCTTCATTTCTTTTGAAATTTCTAGAGTGAGGTTCTTTTCTAGCAAACCATTACCAACTGCTCCCCCATCTTTGCCACCGTGTCCAGGATCAATTTTGACTTTTTTCTTCATCTTTATCACCTCTTATTCTTATTTATATGAACAAAAAAATCCGTCCGTGTGGACAGCTTATTTCCTCTTTTTCTTTTTAAACCAGCCGGTGTGCGTGTTCTTCCACACTGCATACACATTAATAACAAGTGCAACAAAAGCAGAAATCACAAGCACAAATACATTATGCTTGCTTCGGTAAACCAATCAGACGTAATACCAATTGACCCAAAGAAAAAAAGAAGGGCTGCAAGGAACCCTCCTAGTAACGTGAATACATCTTTTTTCAATTTACATTCCTCCCCTTTTAATGATGCAAAAACTATTCCTGCAATACCTACAATCACAGCACTGAACGATAACATAACTATCATTTTGAACATAACCTTGTTCTTTATCGGAACGACGGAAATTACATGCCAAAATCAAGTTTATTTAATTCCTTTCCCCGAATAATAAAAAAGGCTGGTATTCCTAACTTACCAATCCATTCATTAAGGCACACACATGCAGTTTTACAATAAGAAGCCGGAGCAAGTATAAAATATTTACAAGAGCGTTTAGGGCATGGTAGCAAATAACATCTGATGTCTACTCACATATAAGCAAAAAAATCGATAAAGGAACTAAAATAAGTTTGAGGAACATTTGAATCGTGTCCTTGAATTATTTTTTTGAAGTAAAATCGAATAATAATACTACACGTAAAGATGTGCCTGAAATCTCTCATTTGGATAATTTTGGTGAGTCTATTAAAGGTGTTAATTTTGTAGCTCATTGGGTACCAGATAGATTCAAGAAAGACTAGAAACTTATAGGGTCGAGATGTCTCTGGCAACAAATTATAGAGGAAATGCAGCAACCGCTATTATACAAGCGATAGATGGTGTAGCAGATCTTAATTCAAGAATGGAAGAAGCTACGAAATCAGTGGAATTATCAGATAAAAAAATGCTATCAGCTATTGTTGCTATTACATCAATCGACCAAGAACTTGGATTACTTAAGCAATAAACTATATAATGCCTTTCTTGGACTTTTATTTCAAAGCAAAAAGGAGCCCCTACTCGCATTAGAGAGTCCTAGTTAAATAAGACAGAGGAAAAAGCACCCCCTGAATCGTATTTGTTTAATACGTAACTCAGGAGGTGTTTTCCTTCTCCCCAAGAAACGTATCCTTTTTCCTTTAGTTTTATTCAGATTGACATAATTGTAGTTGAAGACTTATGTCCAAGCGCTTTACCAACTTCTCTAAATGTGGCAATATTTTAAAACTATCATCCCCTTGCAAATATCATTTGCTAGGTAGTTTTCTATATGTTTTCTTTAGGAATCGCGCTCCATTGAAGGGACTAGATTTAGCGTACTCTATGTGGAGACAAGTTATTCATTCGCATATAAAAAGCACCCTCGAAAGGATGCTAAAGTTTATTATTTTTCAACATAGTAAAAATCATTATCTTCATACTCATAATCGTTTAAGTTTATTTCATCAATTGTTAACGATGTTATATTCTTAATCTGCACATAACTGCCGTCAACACCAAACCACCCCTTAGGCGCTTCAGTTATTTTGTTTTTTA
The DNA here is from genome assembly GCF_014138605.1 of Peribacillus huizhouensis. Classification (GTDB taxonomy): domain Bacteria; phylum Bacillota; class Bacilli; order Bacillales; family DSM-1321; genus Peribacillus; species Peribacillus huizhouensis. Next base: position 29,092 of record NZ_JACJHX010000001.1, read on the forward strand.
ATACAACTTTTGAATCTGATTTTAAGTTAAAACTTTCAGAGTTCCCATCTACCATATTAATATTTACAAAAAAGTATTTCATATGAGCACCTCCTTCTGACCTATGAATTCGACAAAAGGATATATTTACCTGCTAACTCCCGCAAATTATTTGCGCCTTATTGCCCCTTTTTGACGTTGTATACATCCCTGTCTTCCCCAATTAATTGGCAAAAATCACGAGGACCCAGCTTTTCTTCTTTTGGTTTCTTTTTAACTGGTGTTTCCTTCATGATCTCACTTCATAATAAAAAACACCAAATTGATTGGATGCTTTTCATGTCTATGTTTGTAATAAATAAACTTGAGAGTCTGTTATTTTTCTACAAGAAAGGATCATAATAATCACTGACTAAACCATGGATACTAGCTAATCGATCATTTTGTTTTTTTTAAAACTCATATTCTTTAATCAATTTTAAATGGTTCCCCGTCTCTATTATTTCATTATTTCCATTCTTAAATGCAAAGAAAACCCCAAGCCTAAGCTTAGGGCTTTTGCTATGAATCTAGTAAATCCTCACGTTCGAATTCAGCTTTGAAAGGACCTTCATCTTTCAGCTCTGGTTCACCCTGTACCTGACCTTCTTCCTCTTTCACATCATCAAGTGACATCTGGCAGCCGTTCCATCTGCATTGACTTTGTATTCAACTCCTTCAGGCGCCTCGTTGAATTCTTCGATAGACATTTGCGATGGCTCCAATAATAAAACAACGTTTCTACCGGCATGAGGATATAGCTTGATTATCTCCCTTTACATTAAACTGCAATACTGTTTTTTTAGAATCCCTTTGGATTTTCTTAAATTCAGAATTGAATTTATCTGTCTTACTCACTTCAATTTCAAGGACAACTATTGAACCAGCCATTTTAACAAGTTCTTGTGCGTTCGGCAACTCATCTCCAGGCACATGAAACTCTAAAACTTCTTTTTTATCGTCTATTGGATCTTTTTGAACAAAACATTGAGTTTAATTTTTGACATACTCGTAATTCCCCTTTATTTATCCTTCTTAGGCGTTTAGTAGTTTACTAGACTTTATGTTCGGAATTAATTTAAAAGCGAATTTACCACCTTTCTGCGATGTATTATTATGCCGAATAATGTCGAATCATTTTTTTGCTTTTCAAGTAGTTTCGAACGGGTTTCGAGTGTTTCAGACGGATGCTTCGAACCATTCAAAACTGTTTATTCTAATTGCGTATTAATAAAAATATTTAATGGTTTAAAATTCCAATTATTCATGTTAACCTATTAATAAATGCGGTTTACATATATAAGGAGGGATTAAAATGCCTCTCAACTGGCGCCTTTTAATAACCACAGTTACTGCTCTTTTATTTGTCATCCTTGTTTTCATGAATTTCTTAGGATACTGGACAGCTAACCCAGCAATACAAATTATTTTTTTCTTTATAATGGTTGTAGCTATTTTCAACGCAGGTACTGAAACTAGTAAAAATCTAAAGAACAGGGGCTGATTGGAAAAATTCCAATCGGCTTTTTACTACACAATTTGTGTCAAATGCCCACCAGCGTTCCGAATACTTCGAAACCCTACGAATGGTTCGGAATACGATGTTTTATTGTCCGTACCTATAACCTTCATGCCTTGACCAAAAGGAAAGCCAGTCTTTTTCTTTCTTGATTTTATCGATTACCTTTTTCCTTCTGAGCAAGGATTTTCGTAAAAGACTCCTTAGCTTTACCGTCATATCAAGCCCTCGCTTTCTTCTTAGGCTTCTTATTTTCTACAGGACTTAAAATATTGAAAATAACCTCTGACTGATAATCAGCTAACATGTGAAATCGCTGATTATTTTTTCAAGCCATAATTCCCTTGCGATACGGGCCGTTATGTATGCATCTACCACGTTGTCCCTTTTATGCTCATATCCGAAATGCTCATAAACCAGCCTTCATTACAGCACGCTTCTTTTGAGGTCCAGTAAGACTTGTTTTGCTTCCGACTTCTCCGACCCAGCCAGTGACCTTAACAAATTTCTTAACTGTATTTGGTGCGACTTCAAAATATCGTAGTCCTCTTTTATAAAGAACATTCCGATTGCCCCAATGCAAACCGCCTGCGAAAATGGCTTTTTTTGTGGCAAAGGGAAAGCCCTCGATGCAAATAATGTCACCTGGGTGAACATGCTCCATAATTTCATCGATAAGTGTAGACATGCGCTTTGGGTCCTCTGTCCCTAATCCAGTCAATTCCTTTTCTCTAATAACAGCCCGGTTTTCATCTAATGCGACAAAACCTGTCTTACTGGCTGGATCTATTCCAACAAAACGCATTTTTCTTCTTCCTTTCCAGCAACTCTCTTGCGGCAGCATAGGGGTCTAACAGTCTTTCAGATTCATCCGTTGCTATTTTGTAGAGTTGTTGATTAGTAGCTTGTGAGAGAATCATGTCCCACCCTCCCGTATTTATTGCTATATTTCACTTGGAATTTCAGTGAACTTCTGTTTCAAATTAAGGAAAAGCAACTGGAAGCTGGTGCGAGTATGAAATATTTACAAGAACGGTTAGGACACGGAAGTATGCAAATAACCTCTGATGTTTACTCACACATCAGCAAAAAAATCGATAAAGAAGCAATGAACAAATTCGAGGAGCATATGAAGCATGTGCTTGAATAATTTTTTGTATTATTTGTGGGCATTTTGTGGGCATTTTTAATAAACCGTTGGTAGCGAGTTTGATGCCCACAGAACAAAAACCCTCAACACCAATGGTATCAAGGGTTCAGCTTCTTAGTACATGTTCATATATTGCTCGCGTTCCCATGGGTGAACTTGCGTGCGGAACATATCCCACTCAATCTCTTTTGCTTCAATGAAGTGCTCTAATAAGTGATCGCCTAGAGCGTCCATGATCACTTCGTCTTCTTTTAATTTTTCCAATGCAGCAAATAATGTTGCCGGAAGATCTACAATGCCATTTTCTTCACGTTCTTCTTTAGTCATTACATAAATATTGCGGTCAATTGGAGCTGGTGGAGTCAATTTATTCTTAATTCCATCAAGACCCGCTTTCAATATGACAGCTAGCGCTAAATATGGATTGGCTGCAGGGTCAACACTTCTTACTTCAACACGAGTGCTGACGCCTCGAGAAGCAGGAATACGCACTAGTGGACTACGGTTTTGAGCGGACCACGCAACATAGCAAGGTGCTTCATAACCAGGTACTAAACGTTTATATGAGTTAACCGTTGGGTTCGTTACTGCAGTGAAGTTCGGTGCATGTTTAATGATTCCTGCAATGAATTGGTCAGCCGTTTCACTTAATTGTAGTTTACCAGATTTATCAAAGAATGCATTTTCACCATCTTTAAATAAAGAGACGTTACAGTGCATACCAGATCCACTTACTCCGAATAGAGGTTTTGGCATAAACGTTGCGTGCAAGCCATGTTTACGAGCAATCGTTTTTACTACGAGTTTGAAAGTTTGAATATTATCACAAGCAGTTATTGCATCAGCATATTTAAAATCAATTTCATGTTGTCCTGGTGCTACTTCATGGTGAGAAGCTTCTACTTCAAAGCCCATTTCTTCTAGCTCAAGTACGATATCACGACGGCAGTTTTCACCTAAATCAGTTGGCGCAAGGTCAAAATAACCACCTCTATCATTTAATTCAAGCGTAGGTTCACCATTAGCATCCAATTTGAAGAGGAAGAATTCTGGCTCTGGCCCAAGATTAAACTCTGTAAAGCCCATTTCTCTAGCTTCAGCTAAAACTCGTTTCAAGTTGGTACGTGGGTCACCACTAAAAGGTGTTCCATCTGTCGTATATATATCACAGATTAAACGTGCAACTTTCCCTTTTTCTGAAGTCCACGGGAAAATCACCCATGTATTAAGGTCTGGTTGTAATAACATATCAGATTCTTCAATACGTACAAATCCTTCAATTGAAGAACCATCGAACATCATTTTATTATCAAGTGCTTTATTTAACTGACTTACTGGGATTTCAACGTTTTTAACTGTTCCCAATATATCCGTGAATTGGAGTCGAATATATTTCACATTTTCCTCTTTAGCTAAACGAATAATATCTTCACGAGTATACTTTACCATACACAACATCCTCTCTTCATTTTGTTTTTTGGATTTTATTTAATGAAAAAATCTAGACATATCTCCTTGACGAAGTGTAGTGCGATGTCTGCCACCATGCAAAAGTTCTGATTTTAAAAGCTTCCGCAATTCTCCATCACTGAGATCTTTCTTAATTTCTTCTGACTTCTGAATCGGTTCGTTTGGAACTTGTTCAACTTGATTTACAAATAAAAGTTTCTTTATACCGGCTAAGTTGACACCTTGTTCTAGTAGATCTTTAATCTCTAAGAGACGATCTATGTCATTCAAGGAAAACAGTCGCCTATTTCCATCTGTTCTCATAGGAGTAATTAATTGATGCTCTTCGTAATAACGAATTTGACGAGCAGACAATTCGGTAAGCTGCATGACAATTCCAATTGAGAAAAGAGGCATCGAACGCCGAATGTTGCTACTACTCATCTTCAGCATCCTCCTTATTGGTTATCTTGTTTATATTATATGGGATGTTAGATATTTTGTCAAATCAATGTTATGTTTTCTAACATGGAATTATTTTATTCGTTGATTACAAAAATCGCTTTTAATTTCAAAAGCTTTTTTTAGTTTAGCTTTATCCTAGATAAGCTTTTTGTCGATCAAATTATCTACTGCTGTTAGCACGGCAATTTTCACATGTTCGTATGTTAACCCACCTTGAACATACGCTACATACGGCGGTCGAGTTGGGCCATCTGCTGTCAATTCTATGCTTGCCCCTTGAATAAATGTACCGGCTGCCATAATGACATCATCAACATACCCCGGCATATAATTAGGATAAGGTGTAACATGTGAATTTATCGGTGATGCATATTGGATTGCTTGACAAAACGCCACCATTTTATCACGATCATCAAATTGCACAGATTGAATTAAATCTGTTCGCTTGGCATCCCATTTCGGTGATGTATTCATACCTAACAATTCAAGTAATGCTGATGTAAAAACCGCACCTTTTAAAGCTTGACCGACTACATGAGGTGCGAGAAAGAAGCCTTGATACATTTCTTGTAGGCTATAAAGTGATGCACCCGCTTCCGCTCCAATACCTGGTGACGTTAAACGGTATGAACAAGCTTCAACATATTCTTTTTTTCCGACGATATAGCCTCCTGTTTTCACAAGGCCACCACCGGGGTTCTTGATTAAAGAACCTGCAATTAAATCAGCACCTACATGACAAGGCTCCTTATCTTCAACAAACTCTCCATAACAGTTGTCAACAAAGACGACTAAGTTCGGGTTAATATCTTTTACAAACGATATCATTTCTTCAATTTCAGAAATCATAAAAGACGGTCGCGTTGCATATCCTTTCGAACGTTGAATACCAATCATCTTCGTTTTAGGAGTAATTGCTTTTTTTACAGCATCGAAGTCTACTTCCCCTTCGCTAGTTAACATAACAGAATTATAATCAATATTAAATTCTATTAAAGAACCGATGCCACTTCCACGAATCCCTACTATTTCTTCTAATGTGTCATAAGGCTTTCCTGTTATGTATAATAGCTCATCTCCTGGTCGCAGAATTCCAAACAATGCAATGGAAATCGCATGAGTTCCAGAAATGATTTGTGGTCGTACTAGACCCGCTTCACCGCCAAATACTTCACTGTAAATGTGTTCTAATGTGTCTCGCCCGTAATCATCATAGCCATAGCCTGTAGTAGGGATAAAATGCGAATCACTTACTTTATTGCTTTGGAAGCTCTGCAATACACGAAACTGGTTTAGTTCCATCATAGAATGAATATCTTGATGGATTGGGGCTATTTGAGCCTCAGCCTGTTCGGTTAATTTTTTTAGTCTATCTCCATTTGTTAATAGCTGATACATGTTGAGTCTCCTTTTTAATCAAATCATTATAATCGTTTTTTAGATAAAATTGTGATGAATGACCTCATCATATCAAATCAACATACAATGTCACAATTCATTCTAAAAAACAGCCATGAGCACCTGAACCAAAGCTAACGTTGAAAAAGATTCAGGTTCTCAATATTACATCACCTTATTAAGGTGGCGGTGCGAAGCTGATTTTGCTAAGCCCTTCCCTTTTCACAGAAAAGTCGTTTATTATCATACCACCTTCTAAACATGTTAGCAGTAGAAAACTCTTCTAAAAAACAGCGGTTTCTGCTAAAATCATATAGGTTGTCATAAAGTGAAGCTTCAATCAGTTTGGTTTTATCCCCACCGATTGTAAGTTCCGTTCTAGAGTCTATATCGAGAAAAATAGACTCTTCGATCTTATGTTCAAAGAATCACAGACTATGTACGCCGCGTCCTTAAGTCTACCGTCTTTGTAACCTCTAACTGTGAGCACAAACTTTACCTCTGCTCTCGCATTGGTTAGCTTCACTGTATCTCACCAATCAGGCTTTTACGTGCAGTTCCACCCACCTACACTCCTTCGATTCCACTTAGCATTGAGGTAAGGGGTCTTACTGCCCGTTTATGCGGAATAAAACAGAATAATGAAAGAACAGCGAGGAATTCCTATGACATGGGAGATACTAACGATAATTGGTACGATTGCTTTTGCTATAAGCGGCGCAATTATCGCGATGGAAGAAGAATATGATATATTAGGTGTTTATATTTTGGGCGTTGTTACCGCCTTTGGTGGGGGAGCCTTGCGAAATCTTTTAATTGGGGTTCCCATATCAGCGTTATGGGATCAAGGTACAAACTTTATCATTGCGCTAATTTCAATAACGTTTGTTTTTCTCTTCCCTAAAAATTTATTAAAACATTGGAAAACATGGGGCAATTTTACTGATGCAATTGGGCTCTCAGCTTTCGCCATTCAAGGTGCACTTTATGCCATTGACCTAAATCGTCCTTTAAGCGCTATTCTTGTAGCTGCCGTACTTACTGGTTGTGGTGGCGGTATGATCCGGGATTTATTAGCACATAGAAAACCGCTTGTTTTAAAGGATGAAATATACGCTTTATGGGCTATTATTTGCGGCCTTTTCATTGGACTTAACAGTTCTATAGAACCTTGGCAATTATATTGCTTATTCCTAGCAATTACAGTATTAAGAGTTCTATCATATTCGTACAACTGGAAACTTCCAGCAAGGAATATTAATCAATACAACTGATTGTTATTAAGTGAAACTTCAATCAGCTGGGATTTTACTGCCCAGTAATGCGGGATAAATCGTAAATTCCAGTTAATTAGGGCTGCATTTTAGGCATTTCTTATCTCCTAAAAGCAGCCCTTTGCTTATATTTATCTGATTGTAAAACTCAATATTGATCTTTTGGTGTAGATTTTCTTTCATCTAAGCCAAAATTATTTTCTAATTAACAGCTATTTCCCAATTCCCATATATTTTTTCCGAGGTAACTCCATCAAGAACGCTGTTTTCTATGACAATTTTCGATTTGTTAATTAAGTTTAGTTTCATCTATTCTTCATCTTCTTCAAAAACAAGGTCCTGGCTCCTTAAGGTCACGAGGTCTCCACGTTCATATGAATCTTCAATCAATAATCTCATTGCTTGTGTCCTTATCGATTTTTCAATGATATTCCGAATATAACGACCGTTCGAAAAAGATACCAGTCTCGGGTCGGCTTTGATTATTATTAAATGCTCTTTCAATTTACGTTCAGCATCCCTGCTAAGTACATATTCCCGATCATCGATCATTCTTTGTCCGATTTCCATCAATTGTTCAATCGAATAATCCGGAAAGTCTACTACAATAGGAAACCTTGAATGAAGACCAGGATTCAAGGTTAAGAAATAATCCATCTCTTTTGAGTAACCGGCAAGGATTAAGATAAATTCGTGTTGGCGATCTTCCATATGCTTCACAAGCGTGTCAATCGCTTCTTTTCCAAAATCCTTTTCTCCTCCCCTACCAAGTGAATAGGCTTCATCAATAAACAAAATTCCACCGATTGCTTTTTTTATTAAATCCCGAGTTTTTTGAGCTGTATGGCCAATATACTCACCGACAAGATCCGCTCTTTCCACTTCAATTAAATGGCCTTTGGAAAGTACATTCATCTTATGAAACAATTTACCAATCAATCTAGCTACTGATGTTTTCCCCGTTCCAGGATTCCCTTTAAACATCATATGAAGAGCTTGCTGTCCAGACTTTAGCCCTCGCTCTTCCCGCTTTTTATTCACATAAATCCATGCATATATTTCTTTAATCATCCGTTTCATTTCATCTAGCCCGACTAATGCTCCTAACTCCTCTTCCATTTCCTTCAGCGCAATATGTTGAGGAGGTATATCTAAAACATGTTTTTCACGAATCGGAGGATCTTTCGGAATTGGCTTCCGCTTTTGTCCATTTAAGACAATATTAATCTGTCCGTTATTTTTTTTACGGATCGGTTGTTCCAATATATAGTCACCTCTCATACGACGAATAGAAAAAGGACAAGCCCAATTAGTGTTCGACAATTATTTTGTTTTTCCATAATTATATTCGTATCATGTCGTTTCCTGCGCTTTCCCAAGAAATAATCCCTCATTTATTTATATTCATAAATGAGTTATCTCAGTAGTAATTGTTTAAAATAGTCCTACTAAAACAAAAAGCTCCCTGATCAACTTTTGCTCAAGCATAAGGAAATAAAAATGAAAAGCATTTTGGTGAGCTGGAGACAAATACTATCAAGAGACTTGAATACAAATCTCAAATTTTTTTAATTATCTACAACCCCATCCCCCACTATATTTTTTGGATCAACAAAAAATACCCACTTAAAACAGAAGATTGTTTCTGTTTTAAGTGGGTATCGTTGTATTAACATTCCATTTACTCTTTTGCTTCATAATCGATTTGTACATTCTTTTGCGGTGCGAAAGTAGAAATCGCATGTTTAAAGACTAACTGTTGTTTTCCTTCAGATTCAAATAAAACGGTAAAGTTATCAAACCCTTTAACAAGTCCTCTAATTTGAAAACCATTTAATAAAAAAACAGTCACATATGTACTATCTTTTCTTAACTGATTTAAAAATTGATCTTGAATATTTACTTGTTTCATCGTGTATTCCTCCTCATTCTCTCTATGTATTACATATTCGCGCTAAGTGATAGCTTTCCTGCTATATAAGTGGATATTTCTTCAGAAACAAATGAATTATTTCCTTGTTCCTGAATCTCATACCATTGTACATCCATTTTATTACGAAACCAAGTAAGTTGACGCTTAGCGTAGCGGCGTGAATTTTGTTTTAAAGCTTCAATCGATTCTGCTAATGTTAGTTTTTCATCGAAATAATCGTATAATTCTTTATAACCAATTGCCTGTATCGATTGGCATTCTCTTAATCCTTGCTCATAAAAGCTCTTTACTTCATCAATTAGTCCCTGTTCGACCATGATATCAACACGATGATTAATTCGCTGATAAAGCGCTTCACGATTCATCGTCAAGCCGATTAGTGCAGTCTCATACTTTAATTCAGAGGTTTGGTTGTCAAGTTGATCAGACATAGTAATTCCTGTGCAATAATAAACTTCCAACGCTCGAATAATGCGTCTTACATTGTTAGGATGGATTCTCTTTGCGCTCTCAGAGTCGATTGACTGTAACTTTTCAATGAGAGGTGCAATTCCATCTGTTTCAACGATAGATTCCAATTTCTTTCTATATTCTGCATTAGAAGCTGCCTCCGAAAATTGATAATCGTAAATAACAGACTGAATGTAAAGACCTGTGCCTCCAACGATAATTGGCAGTTTACCACGCTTTTGGATATCCGCTATGACGTGATTCGCTTGCTCTTGAAAATCAGCTGCACTAAATGATTCATTCGGCTCTTTAATATCCAGGAGATAATGAGGGATACCCTCCATTTCATCACGTGTTATCTTAGCTGTTCCAATATCCATTCCTTTATAAACTTGCATAGAATCTCCACTAATAATTTCCCCATTAAAGCGCTTTGCCATTTCTATACTCAGTTTTGTTTTCCCAACTGCTGTCGGGCCAATAATGACAAGTAGCTTATTGTTTGCTTGTTCCAAATCTTTCACTGCCTTATATAAATTTTACTTTTCGTACGTTTAAAGCAGTCAAACATCATTCATCATAGACAAATGATAAATCGTTTATACCTCTAAAGCGTACGAAAAGTTATTTTCTCCAGACTATACTTAAATTAGTTTTATCTTATTAAACTACATCACGCGTTTAAACATCTTCTCCATGTCGTAGCCCGAGTAATGAATAATGATCGGCCTCCCATGCGGGCATGTAAAAGGATCAGATGATTGTCGCAGTTCATCCAAAAGTGCTTGGATTTCATCATTGCGAAGATGGCGATTAGCTTTAATCGAAGCTTTACAACTCATTAGGATAGCTGCTTCTTCACGAAGTTTCCTTATATCAACTTTTTTCATGGATAAGAGTTGTTCAATCATTTCTTCAATGATTTCCTGTTCAATTCCTCTAGGGAACCATTGCGGATGGGCTCGTACGATAAAGGAATTATAGCCGAATTCTTCTAAGAAGATGCCAACCTTTTCTAATTCCCCCATATTCTCATTAATGCGAATGCACTCGTCATTAGAAAATTCCAACGTTATAGGGACGAGCAATTCCTGCAGTTCATTTTCAACACGACCTACTTTTTCTGAGAAATACTCATACTTAATTCGTTCTTGAGCTGCGTGCTGATCAATGATATACAGTCCATTTTCATTTTGAGCAAAGATATACGTTCCATGCATTTGACCTATCGGATAAAGAACAGGAACTCTTGGCACATCCTTCGCGATGATTTCTGCTTCTTCCGTATATAATTCTGCCATATTTACTTCATTCTGAAATTCAGTAGTTGATTCCTCAATTACTTGATTATTATTTCCTTCATTTTTTTCAGGAGCTGATTGAAAAACTCTATGATCTTCCTGGATTTTGTCAGGATAACCTTCGTCACACGGCAAGCCAGACTCATTCGAAGTAAACGGCTGACGATTGTTTTGATCATCTTCTCCTTCAATCTTTAAGAAATCTTTCAAAATGGATGGTTTTTTTTGAGCATTTTCTAGTTCTTCATTTCCCTTTTGAACGATATGGCCAAGATCAAGTGTAGTTTGTTCACTTATTGCTTGTTCTTTTTTTACAGGGGCAAATCCACTTGGAATTAATGCTCGTTCTTTAAAGGCGGATTTTATCGTTTCTGTGACAAGCTCGTTCAACTCTTGTTCTTTACTCAATCTTACTTCCATTTTTGCAGGATGTACATTGACATCTACCAATATTGGATCCATTTGAATAGATAGAAGAACTATAGGGTATCTTCCAATTGGGAGTAGCGTGTGAAAGCCTTCCGAGATTGCTTTTGCCAATGGATAATTTTTAATAAATCTCCCATTTATCATCGTTGAGATATAATTTCTAGATGCACGGGTAATCTCCGGTAAAGCAATATAGCCTTGTATTGTGAAGTCTAATGATTCGCCAGTGATTGGGATCATCTTCTTCGCAATATTAATTCCATAAATGGCAGCAAGTACTTGGCGAACATCGCCATTACCATTTGTATGGAGCAGACGTTTGCCATTATGAGTAAGCCGAAAAGAGACTTCTGGATTGGCAAGGGCCAGTCGGTTGACGACATCTGTAATATTGCCTAACTCTGTATGGATTGTTTTCATATACTTCAATCGTGCAGGTGTATTATAAAACAAATCAGCAACGAGTAGATCCGTGCCTTTTCTACTAGAATAGGCAGAAAACTCTTTAATAAGTCCTCCTTCAAGTACAATCTTTGTTCCCGGACCTTCTCCAGTACTTGTTTTCATTTCAAATTTTGAAACAGATGCGATACTTGGGAGTGCCTCACCACGAAAACCCAATGTACGAATCCTGAATAAGTCATTTTCATCTTTAATTTTACTAGTCGCGTGACGTTGAAATGCTGTTTTTACATCTTCTGGAAGAATCCCATCCCCATTGTCGATAATTCGAATCGAGGATAATCCTGCCTCTTCAATCTCAATTTCAATGATTGAGCTGTTTGCATCAATCGCATTTTCCACAAGCTCTTTCACAACTGATGCAGGTCGTTCAACTACTTCGCCAGCGGCGATTTTATTCGATAACGCTTCATCGAGTTGGACAATTTTTGCCAAATTATCGCCTCACAATTATTTTAGTTTTTTTTGCAGTTTATAAAGCATATTTAATGCATCAAGTGGTGTCATGTCTAATATTTCTAGCTTTTTTAAATCCTCAAGAACTTTATTTTCTTTTGAAGAAGTGACTTTTCCCTCTGAAGGCAGCGCCTGTTCAAAAAATGATAATTGCGCTTCCTTTTCTTCTTCTTGTTTATGTTGAATGTTTGCTTCAAAAACAATCTCAGAGCTAGCTGCTTGCGGGACAGCTAATGTATTTCCTTGTTCAAGCTGTGAAAGAATGATGTTTGCACGGTTGATTAGCGCTTCCGGCAGCTGTGCAAGCTTTGCAACATGGATTCCGTAACTTTTATCTGCCGGACCTTCTTTTATTTTATGCAGAAATACGACATGGCCATTTTGCTCAATAGCACTTACATGTACATTTTTCAACTTAGGTAGTTCTTCATCTAAAACGGTAAGTTCATGATAGTGAGTTGAAAACAGTGTCTTCGCCCCTATTTCTCCATGAATATATTCTATGATTGCTTGAGCAAGAGCCATACCATCATATGTGCTTGTACCACGGCCAATTTCATCAAATAATATTAAGCTATTAGCAGTAGCATTTGTAATGGCATTTCTTGCTTCTAACATTTCAACCATAAAAGTACTTTGCCCAGAAATTAAATCATCCGCTGCGCCAATTCGGGTAAACACCTTATCAAATATCGGTAATATCGCTTCTTCTGCCGGAACATAACAACCGATTTGCGCCATAATAGACGTTAAGGCAATTTGGCGCATATACGTACTTTTCCCCGACATATTCGGACCTGTAATAAGCAAAACTTCTCGTTCAGTGTCCATATAACAGTCGTTAGGCACATACTCCTGTGATTGCAATACTTTCTCAACGACTGGATGTCGACCATTCTGCAATACAATCTTTCTTTCTTCTGAAAATACAGGTTTTACATAATGTCGTTCTTCACTTATCGTCGCAAAGCTTTGTAATACATCTAGCTCACTGATTGTTTTTGCTAGAGCTTGCAAACGAGGGATAAATTCTTTAACACGCTCACGAATCCCCATAAACAGATCATATTCAAGACGAATGCTGTTTTCTTCAGCCTGGAGAATTAATGCTTCTTTTTCTTTTAATTCAGGCGTGATAAACCGCTCTGCATTTGATAATGTCTGTTTCCGTTCATAACGGGTATCATCCAGATTCTGAAGATTTGCTCGCGTTACTTCAATATAGTAACCAAACACTCGATTATAGCCGATTTTCAACGATTTAATTCCGGTTTTTTCTCGTTCTTCTCGTTCAAGCGTAGCAATCCATGTCTTCCCATTCCGACTAGCATCACGGTATGTATCCAGTTCCGCGTGAAACCCATCTTGAATGAAATTCCCTTCTTTTATTGAAAGTGGTGGATTTTCAACTAGCGACGTTTCCAATAAATCTGTCAGTTCTTCACAAGGATCGATTTTTTCAGATAGAGAAGCCATGTCTTCATTTTCAATGCTCGCAATAATGTCACGTATATTCGGGAGCTGTTGAAGCGAGCGCTTTAATTGAATTAAATCTCTTGCATTGACATTGCCAAACGCGACCCGACCTGCTAATCTTTCCAGATCATATACTTCTTTTAAACGCTCGCGAAGGTCTTGTCTTTCAAAATAATGACGGATAAGTGTTTCAACAAGATTACTTCTATGACTAATTTGCCCCTTGTCAATTAAAGGACGATCAATCCATTGTTTAAGCATCCTTCCACCCATTGCCGTTTTCGTCTCATCAAGCAGCCATAAAAGTGAACCTTTCTTCCCTTTGCCACGAATGGTTTCAGTTAGTTCTAAATTTATTTTAGAATAATAATCTAATTTCATATAATGATCTATTTCATAGGATTGTACAATTTGCAGATGATCTAAACTTCTCTTCTGAGTCCGAAATATATAATGCATCAGTCTGGAAGTAGTTTTTATACTCTTTGGATCATGTAACTTTGATAATAAGTTTGAAAACTGATCGCTAACATCGATTTGATCTTCAAAAGAAAGTGCGGAAACACCTCGATCCTTCAATTGCTTTTGCCGATCTTCTTGAAAATCAGCTGCTAATACGACCTCTCTCGCTCCAACGATCGCTAATTCATTAAATATGCTATCAAACGAACCATCTGTAACGGTAACCTTACTTTCCCCAGTCGTTAAATCGGCATAAACAAATCCAAATGTCCCATCAAAAAAATCAGAGATAGAGGCAATGTAATTATTTTCTTTTTCATCCATCCCTTTGCCGTCCATTTTCGTACCGGGGGTTATTAATTGGACTACTTCACGACGAACGACTCCTTTCGCTTGCTTAGGGTCTTCGGTTTGCTCACAAATTGCGACTTTATATCCTCGCTCTATTAAAACATCTATATATGAAGCTGCAGAGTGATAAGGGATTCCACACATCGGAATGCGGTCTTCACTACCACCGCGACTTGTCAACGTAATTTCAAGTTCTTGAGAAGCGGATACAGCATCCTCAAAAAACATTTCATAAAAATCGCCTAAACGAAAAAATAAAAAGGCATCTTGATATTCTGCCTTGATTTTTAAATATTGTTGCATCATTGGCGTATTTGCTGCCATCGTTTCAAAACCTTTCATGCTAGATCTATGTTTTGATTTATTATAACATACGGCCTATCCCGGTTTCACGCATACTCTTTTAGAAAAATGTCAATCAAAAGATTCAAATCATTCAATTTACTTATTAAAATCAGTAATATTCTTATCCATAATGAAACCGGATGAACGACTGCACATCCGGTCTTATTGCAAGTGCTTAAGTTATATTATTGAATGATTGATTTATTCATCTTCAAATTCATCAAGAAAATCTGGATCAAGATCTTCGAAATCATCGTCTAAATCTGAATACCAGTCATCATCATCACAGCCATGTGGATTAACAGCAACACAAACCTTCGTTTCTCCAATGACTTCCACAAAGAATTCCCGTTCCACATGAACTATAATTTTTTGTCCACATGGGGAAATGCAGGCTTCAATACAATTTGGCTGTTGTACAGCTTTTGCTATGACATCATGATCATCTTGACAATCAGGATCACGATATTTTAACGAGATAACATCACAATACGTAACCTTTTCCGTGACGACTTCGGTTTTTGTATTATGATTATAAGAATACCAAACGTTAATCTCGTAGCTGCCGCGAATTTCTACCTTTTTGCCTACTTTCTCTGCCTCATACTTATGGTTGATGATCCAACAACCTAGAATACTAGTGGGATGATGAGCCGGGCAAATGGTGTGTTGGGACTTGGTAAATTTCCGTCCTTTCGCAACCACCGCTTTGGTTATAATCTCTCTATAGTGTGACATGCTAGCGAACCCTCCTCATACAGTTTCCATTCATCCTATGCGTGTAAAAAGTCTAGTGTGCAAGTTATTTTTATTTAGAAACTGGATGTAATTAGATTTTTAACCTACACTAGTCTATGCGTCCACATAGGGATATGTGTCATAGCTTGTAGGAGTCTGCGTTAGTAAGAATCAGTAGTGATATCACGCAAAAAGAAAGAGGATGTCCCTAATTGGGGCATCCTCTTTCTTTTTTTATGAACAACTATTACCGCCTGCGCGTACTTTAGAACCCGTTTCGCCACTTAAAAGATCGCCTTCAGTCGTTTCAATAATAATATCTGTTACACGATTAGATATTTGTGAAGCGACCATCTGTAGTAAGTCGTTTACATCTACCTGTGACTGTTTGAATTCCTGAACAATTGGTAATTCATCCAATTCTGTTTCAAGTGCGGTAAGTTTACTCTGTGTTTGTTGATAAGCTTTTTCTTTGCCGTAATTTTGGAAATTAACTGCTTGTTTTTGTAGACTCTTCATGCTCGCAATCATTTCACGTACTTTTTGATTTTCATTGATTTGAGCTTCTGCGCGTTTGAAAAAGTCGACTTCATCTGTTTCTGCAATCATTTTCGCTAAATCTGCTGCTTTAGCTAGAATTTCATCTTTTGTAAAGTTCGCCATCCTTATTCCCCCTTGATCGCTGCCACTTCTTCAACCATATCACCTTTTAACGACCATGTTTTTGCTTCGATTACTTTCACCTTCACAATTTGGCCGATTGCAGATTTAGGTCCTTTGAAGTTGACTAATTTATTTTTCGTCGTATACCCAGCTAGAACGTCTGGATTGTTTTTACTTTCACCTTCGACAAGAACTTCAACGATTTGACCTTCGTATGCCTTCATTTTTTCAGCAGAAGTTTCGTTTACAAGTGCATTCAATCGTTGCAAACGTTCTTTTTTGACTTCCATTGGGATGTTATCCTTCATTTTCGCAGCAGGAGTGCCTTCACGTGGTGAGTAAATAAACGTATATGCTGCATCGAATCCGACCTCACGGAATAAAGATAATGTTTCTTCGAATTGTTCTTCTGTTTCATTTGGGAAACCGACAATAATATCCGTTGTTAAGGTAGCATTCGGAATCGCTGCTTTAATTTTTCTTACAAGCTCCAAATACTGCTCTCTCGTATATTTACGAGCCATGATTTTCAAAATATCACTGCTACCAGATTGGACTGGTAAATGGATATGCTCGAGAAGATTACCACCTTTTGCAAGAACTTCAATTAAATGATCATCGAAATCACGCGGATGGCTTGTAGTGAAGCGAACACGCGGTATATCAATTTTGCGTATTTCGTCCATAAGATCCCCTAGACCGTATTGGATATCTTCTAAATCTTTTCCATAAGCATTTACATTTTGGCCAAGTAAGGTGACTTCCTTATAACCTTGTGCTGCAAGATGACGCACTTCCTGAATAATTTCTTCAGGGCGACGACTTCTTTCTTTTCCTCTTGTATAGGGAACAATACAGTAGGTACAGAATTTATCACAACCGTACATGATATTTACCCAAGCCTTCGTTTTCCCTTTACGGACTTTAGGTAGGTTTTCAATAACGTCTCCTTCTTTAGACCATACTTCAATGACCATTTCCTTGGACATATAGGCATCATGTAAAATATGAGGCAAGCGATGGATGTTATGTGTACCAAAAATCATATCAACAAAACCATGCTTAGATAGAATTCGATTTACAACCGATTCTTCTTGAGACATACAGCCACATACACCAAGCAGTAAATCCGGCTTTTCCAGTTTCAATGATTTTAAATGACCGAGTTCCCCAAATACTTTATTCTCAGCATTTTCTCGTATTGCACATGTATTAAGCAAGATTACATTGGCATCGTCAACTGTGTCAGTTGCTTCATATCCTAATGCCATAAAAATACCAGCCATAACCTCTGTATCATGTTCATTCATTTGACAGCCGTAAGTACGAATAAAAAACTTACGCCCCTCTCCCAATCCTTTTAATTGTTCTGGGATGGCAAATTGATCATATTTTACTTCTTCTTTACCGCGTTTTTTCGCTTCCTTCAAGGAAGGAGGAACGTATACAGCTTGGAAATATTTGCTGTAGTCCTTTTCGGATTTTTTGTCCGCTGGCTTTTCAGCAGTTATTTGTTGCGTTTCCAGGCGTTGTTTTTCGTTCAAGAATATCCCCTCTTTCAATTCCATTTGCATGTATCATTCATACATCTCATTATTCTTGACTTACAACATACCATTTTAAACTATTAAAGGAATTTCAACAATCCTTTATCCTTTTTGTTCGGATTTTGCACCCGAATTAATAATATCTAAAAGTTCCATTCCTTCGTTTATCATGTTATTTACGTATTTTTATACTAGATGTAATCGAAGTGGGGTTCTGTATTATGGGAAACCCATCTCATTGAATAATTCCAAGCTCTTTTCCAGCCTTCTCAAAAGCTTTCAACGCTTGTTGTAATTCTTCCTGAGAATGCTGAGCTGTTACAATTGTTCGAATTCGAGCTTTTCCTTTTGCTACAGTTGGGAAAGCGATGCCTTGTGCAAAAACTCCGTATTTTAACAATTTATCTGAAAATTGATGGGATAATCCTTCCTCGCCAACTATTACTGGTGTTATAGGTGTTTCACTATTTCCTGTATTAAAGCCTAATTTGTTCAACCCTTCCTTTAAGTAATTGGTATTATTCCAAAGCTTTTCTATTCTTTCTGGCTCTTCTAACAAAACATCCACCGCTTCCATACAAGCCAACGTAACGGCAGGCGGGTGCGACGTACTAAATAAAAATGGACGGCCCTTATGAATTACATAATCGATTAATGTTCTTGTACTTGCAACATAACCACCGAGCACTCCAATTGCTTTACTAAGCGTACCTACCTGTATATGCACTCGACCATCTAAACCGAAATGGTTAACAGTTCCACGACCGTTCTCCCCTAATACACCTGATCCATGCGCATCATCAACCATAACAAGTGCATGATATTTCTCAGCTAGTTCTACAATGGCAGGAAGAGGAGCAATGTCGCCATCCATTGAAAATACTCCGTCTGTGACGATTAGCCTATTTCGATACGCCTGCGTTTCTTTTAGTTTCTGCTCCAACGATCCCATATCAATATGTTTATATACTTTACGTGCCGCTTTCGTTAAACGGATTCCATCAATGATAGAGGCGTGATTCAATTCATCCGAAATTACAACATCTTGATCTGTCATAATAGCTGAAAGCACGCCCTGGTTAGTTGTAAATCCTGATTGAATTACGAGCGCCGCTTCAGTGTGTTTAAACTTCGCTAATTTTTCTTCAAGTTTATTATGCATAGTAAATGTTCCTGCAATAGTACGGACAGATCCTGTCCCAGCTCCAAATTGCTCAACTGCAGACATTGCTGCTTTTTTCAATCTTGGATGATTGGTTAAACCTAAATAGTTATTTGAAGAAAGCTGTATCACACTTCTTCCATCAATTATAACTTTTGATCCTTGTTCAGATTCTAATTCCATTAAACTTCGAAATACACCTTGCTTTTGCATTGCATCTAATTCTTTCTGTAAATACTCAAACCCCTTCATCACTATTCCTCCCAACATGTAATGTATTAATCTATTAATTACGGATGCAAAATTACTTTTCCACATTGCCCTTTAATCATCAAATCAAACCCTTTTGCAAATTCATTTAATGGAAAATGATGAGTAATCAATGACCCAATATTAACCTGACCTGATGCTAATAAGTTTGAAACCTGCTGCCACGTTGTAAACATGAGTCTACCAGTAATTCCTTGCACGGTAATTCCTTTAAATACGATATCCTCGGTTATGTTAACTTCTACTGGTTCTGAAGGTAAACTTAAAATCGATAGACGTCCACCATTTGTAATCATTTTAAACCCTTGCTTGATAGCTGTTGGATGTCCACTCATTTCACAAACAACATCGACACCGCATCCATTGGTAAGCTGTTCTACGTAAGCTATTGGATCAATGAGTTTTGAATGAATGGTATGTGACGCACCCATTTTTTTCGCCAACTTTAATCGATAATCATTTATATCGATAGCAAGAACAGTTGATGCACCTACCGCTTTTGCTACAGCAATTGCCATCAATCCAATCGGGCCACAACCAATAATCGCCATATTCTTTCCTGCTACATCCCCAGACAGTACTGTATGAACAGCATTGCCCATCGGCTCTTGAATTGATGCAATATCTGGGTCCATATCTACCGGATTCCTCCACAAGTTTCCTGCTGGAAGTGCTACATATTCTGCAAAGCATCCTTGCGTATCCACACCTACTATTTTTGTATTTTTACAGATATGAAATTTACCTGCTAAACATTGCAGACATGCACCACAAACAATATGGGTTTCTGCAGATACAAAATCTCCTACTTTTATACTCGTAACATGTGCACCAATTTCTACTACCTCACCTGAAAATTCATGACCAAACACATAAGGAGGATTCACCCTTCTTCTTGACCATTCATCCCATGTATAAATGTGCACATCCGTACCACATATGGATGTAGCTTTAACTTTTATCAGTACTTCTCCATCATGTATCTTTGGAATATCGACTGTTTGTAATTCAGCTCCATACCCCCGCTTATGCTTTACAATCGCTTTCATTTTTCCGCTCATCATGTACACTCTCCCTAGATAAAAACAAGGATAATATTTAATCGGATTGTAAAACGTCAATATTTATTGCATTAAATCTATATATTTTTATATTAAAGTTCATTCATTTGATTAATCTCTCTTGATGTAATGCTTTTCTGCGCTAAAAGCAACGATTGAATTGAGCGTCTTTATCGCTTCTAAGTAAATTGTACTGGCACATTTATCTTGTTGACGGGCTGATGCCTGAAACCCACACAACAAAGTACGCATACAATATCTTGTACTGTAGCACTCATATAAAGGAGGGAAACAAATGGGTCAAAAGCATAATTGCGGAATCCGTTCATTTGAAGAAGTTGGCCCGGTTACGTGTTTTAAACCGTGCCATAACTGTTCTTGTAACAAATCAAACCATTCTAAATGCTTCAAACCATGTTCTTGTGATAAGAAGAAAAAGAAAGAAAAATGTCGGTGTTCTACAAAAAACATCGTAGAATCTTCTAATAATAAACACCATCACCATCACAATCATCATCATCATCACGATCATCATAATAATTGCTGCTGTTTATTTTCATTCAACTTCTGCCGCCATCACAGAAAAAATCGTTGTTCCTGCCATGACAATATCTAATATTTGATGGTTTATTTAAACCGTTTATTAAGACAGACTATGAGGTTATAGTCTGTTTTTATGTGAAGTTATTTTTTAATTCCCATGTTTAATTAACAAATTGCGAATTAGAAGGAAACCTCTTTGCAAAATTATGAAACAATAGATCTTTAACAAATTCAGCTGAGTAATTCTTTATGAGAATATTGATTAATTCAAAATATCCACGATAATTTGTTAGGCCTAAAACTTTATCATCAATTCCATCAAAGTCGGAACCAAAGCCAAGATTTTTTTGTCCACCAAGGCTCCCAACATAATCAATATGGTTTAACACATCTTTAATGGTCGCCTTTTTATCTTTTTTTAGAAATTCAGGTACGAATGTGATCCCAATAGGTGCTCCTTTGTTTATTAATGCAGAAATTTGGTCATCTCGAAGATTTCTTCGATGTGGGCAAAGTTTATACGCATTCGAGTGAGAAGCAATAATATCATTTGCCAGTTCAATTACATCCCAGAAAGCTCGCTCTGATAAATGGGAAACATCAGTCCATACTTTATTCTCATTTAATACTTGAATCACATTTTCTCCAAATCGCGTTAAACCCGCTCCTCTTTGCTCCTTAGCACCGTCTGCCACCATATTCGCAAAATTCCATGTAAGTCCCACTGATCGAACTCCAAGCCTTAATAAAGTCTTTAGTTTCAATATGTCTGCACCAATACAGTCACACCCTTCAAGAGTTAATAGAGCCCCGACTTGATCATGTTTTAGATTTTGAATGTCTTCATTCGTACGGATCCAGATTATATTCGGTAATGAAACGATTTTGGTAACAAACAACTCGACCATGGACAATGCAGCCATGAAACGAAGATCTGGGTGAACTCGTTCTGGTATGTAGATGGCAAAGCATTGCACCTTTCCTCCGATTTCTTTTAATGATTCATATGTTATATCTAATTTAGTTTGACCATGAAAGGTAATTGTCGCATCAGTAAACATTTTCATCAAAACGTCACAATGAGCATCGAATATTTTCATGTTGAGATTCCTTCCTTTATCTTTTTGGCTGTTTTCACATACTTTGTTGCTTTTCAATCATTTTTACACTAATAACCCGGGTTGATTTCCGTTGCAGGTACTCGCTTTCCGCGAGCGGTCTCAGAAGCCTCCTCAGTGCTTTGCACTTGCGGGGTCTCCCTCAACACGCTTTTCCCGCAGGAGTCTCGCACCTGTAACGAAGATCAACATCTGTTCGAATTGGTTTCTTGCTAAAAACAACAATCTTTACGAAAAGAGCCATCTTTTTTATTCAGAAATACATATAAATAAATAATGTCATTGACGTCTTTTCCCCAATAAAAAGAACCTGCTTGGCTATGCAAACAGGAAATTTTGAACTTTATTTTCATCTAGGCTCTATGATTAGTTTTATAGCTGTTCTCTCTTCACCATCAATCTTAATGTCTGTAAAGGCAGGTATACAGATCAAGTCCATTCCACTAGGAGCTACAAATCCTCTTGCGATTGCTACTGCCTTGACAGCTTGATTTAACGCCCCTGCACCAATAGCTTGTATTTCCGCGGATCCTCTTTCTCTTAGAACCCCGGCTAGGGCGCCTGCTACAGAATTAGGATTAGATTTTGCTGAAACCTTTAATATTTCCATTCCTAGCCCTCCTCGTTTTCCCTTACCTATTTGAAATTTTCTCAAAAGGTATGACTCTATCCACTGCTACTATATTCATGAATAAAATCAGGTATGACAAGAAGGGAAAATAAAGTGAAACTTCTGTTAGCGACGGGCTTTCGCAAACGGTTAGTCCCGTTCTACTGTCGCTAAGATCTTCCCTTTTCGCTTCGATCAATCGGGCTTTTACGGACAGCTTTCTCTATTCAAATGCCTCAAATTTCTCTACATAAATTCGTAGTATGAAGATGTTACTGTCCGTTAATGCCGGACAAAGTGAAAAACAGCCCGCTTACGCATGGCTGTTTCAATTTAATGAAAAAATGGATGATCATCGTTTATCAATATTCGATCTATTTTGTTTGCTTTACCAGTTTTTTCATCAACATCAATGATGACTGCACTTAAGATCGTTCTTCCTTCTTTTGGTACTTCAAAACGTACAGGTAGACTTGTTAAAAAACGATGAATAACAGCGTCTCTCTCCATTCCAAGAATACCATCGTATGGACCTGTCATCCCAACGTCAGATAAATAAGCTGTGCCTTTGGGAAGAATTCGATTGTCTGCCGTTTGAACATGTGTGTGAGTACCAACAACTGCGGACACTTTCCCATCAAGGAACCAACCCATCGCTTGCTTCTCACTTGTAGCTTCTCCATGAAAATCAACAAAAATTATTGGGGTACGCTTTCTAGCTTCTTCTACAAGCTCTTCCGCTTTAGTGAATGGGCAATCCAAAGCAGGCATAAACGTTCTTGCTTGTAAGTTAATGACAGCAATCTCGAATTGATTTAACTTGATATATTTTATCCCTGCACCCGGAGTTCCTTCTGGAAAATTCGCAGGGCGTACAAGATTCTTTGCAGATTCAATAAATTCAAAAATTTCACGGTTATCCCAAGCATGATTACCAAGGGTCACTGCCTGCGCTCCAGCTTCAAGGAATTGCCGATAGATCTTCTCGGTAATCCCACGACCCCCAGCAGCATTTTCCCCATTTATTATGGTAATTTGCGGTCGATATTTCTCCTTGATTTTCGGTAAATATTCTTTCACCATATCTCTTCCTGGTGAACCGACTACATCTCCAACAAAAAGCAATTTCATAGTTAATTCCTTTCTAAAACCAAACTTTAATGATAATATTCTGTTCTATTGTACCACATATCATTGCCGAACTTTCTAAAAGCGATGCCACCATTCATCTACCAGAGAAACCTCTATTACAACGCAAATGCCATGTTCCACTTTATCCTAGCAGTTACTAGAAATTGGTCATATTAAATAGCACTGCCCCATAAGGTTTTGGTGTATCGGACAGCAAACACATTGTAAAACGTATGCTTATTCTTTAAAAGAAGGCTCTGTTAAACTTGCCTGCTGACTGAAACGAAAGGCGATCGGTTTCCGCGGGCGGTCCGGGAGCTTTTCTAAGCAGGAATCTCACGCCTTGCGCTCCAATCAACATTGCGCCAAAATCAATCGTGAACTTCAAACATAGCCTAAAAGAAAAACAAAGCGTTGGACCCTAAAAAGGCCCAAACGCTTTGTTTATTTCGCATATTCAACTGCTCTCGTTTCACGTAGCACGGTTACTTTAATATGACCTGGATAATCTAACTCTTCTTCAATCCGTTTACGAATATCCCTAGCAAGTCGATGTGCCCCCAAATCATCAATTTGATCTGGTTTAACCATAACTCGAACTTCTCGACCAGCTTGAATGGCAAATGATTTTTCCACTCCATCATAAGATTCGGAAATCTCTTCTAACTTTTCGAGCCTTCTAATATAGTTTTCGAGTGTTTCACTTCGAGCACCCGGCCTAGCTGCTGATAACGCATCTGCCGCAGCGACTAGTACAGAAATAATCGATGTCGGTTCAGTATCACCATGATGAGAAGCAATACTATTGATAACGACAGGGTGTTCTTTATATTTTGTAGCCAATTCTACACCAATCTCTACATGGCTACCTTCCACTTCATGGTCAATCGCTTTGCCGATATCATGAAGAAGCCCAGCGCGACGTGCAAGTGTTTCATCTTCACCTAATTCAGCAGCTAATAAGCCAGATAATTGTGCAACTTCTATAGAATGCTTTAAGACGTTTTGACCATAGCTTGTACGGAATTTCAAACGACCCAGAATTTTAATAAGGTCAGGATGAAGTCCGTGGACACTTACTTCAAATGTGGTTTGCTCTCCTATCTCTCGGATGTGCTCGTCCACTTCACGCCTTGCTTTGTCCACCATTTCTTCAATTCGTGCTGGATGGATACGACCATCCTGAACAAGCTTTTCTAGAGCTAAACGAGCTGTTTCACGTCTAATTGGGTCAAATCCAGATAAGATTACTGCTTCAGGCGTATCATCAATAATTAGGTCGATTCCTGTAAGCGTCTCAAGAGTTCTAATATTACGGCCTTCTCGGCCAATAATACGACCCTTCATCTCATCGTTTGGAAGATTGACTACTGAAACGGTGGTCTCAGCAACATGATCAGCAGCACAACGCTGAATTGCAAGTGAGAGAATATCTTTTGCTTTTTTGTCTGCTTCTTCTTTTGCGCGGTTCTCTGTTTCTTTAACCATAAGTGCAATATCGTGTGCCAGCTCATTTTCAATACGATCAATAATAATGGCTTTCGCTTCATCACGAGTCAGGCTTGAAATACGCTCAAGCTCTGTTTGCTGCTTACGAACCATCTCATCCACTTTGCTTTCCATCTCTTCAATATGCTGTTGTCTTTGGTCAAGAGAATCTTCCTTCTTTTCCAAAAGAGTTTCACGTTTATCTAACGATTCATCTTTACGGTCAAGGTTTTCTTCTTTTTGTAATAATCGATTTTCTTGTTTTTGTAATTCAGATCTTCGTTCTCGAATTTCACGCTCGGCATCTGAACGAGTTTTATGAATATCATCTTTCGCTTCCAATAGGGCTTCTTTTTTTAGAGCTTCCGCTTCCCTTTTTGCATCTTCAAGAATTTGTTCAGCAGAATTTCTCGCCCCTGCTATTTTGTTTTGAGTAATATTCTTAAAAACAAAATAACTAACAACTGCACCGACGAATAGGCCAAGCAAACTGGAGATGATGAGTTGAATAGGTTCCATCGTTTCACCTCCCCTTGCTATGAACTTTTACTTAATAAAGTTGAACTGTCGGCAAGTACATTGTACATGTCTTCAATATACAGCACTTGGCTTTTCAAAATTCTTTATTTAAAAAAATGTAAAATATACATGTTAATTGTATAGTTGAGAAATTTTATTGTCAAGAGTTTGCAAAGACTCTATACATGAATATTCGGAACGGTTCCAAAAAGTTAGAAAATTACTTATACCCTTAATTAATTTTCCATTATCATCCACATATTCTTGCGATACTATCTAGTATTTTTGACCAAAAGTTTCCATTATAAACCATATATTTAAAAAAGAGGCTTGCTATTGAACTGAAACCCATAATATGGACCGTTTAATAAAAGGTCCTATGCTGCGATTAGATGACCTCGGTACTGAACCTGGGTCATCTTTTTCAATCCCCACTGGTAACGACGATTGTTATACTCCTCGATGTAAGAATCCATTATATGCTTTAATTCATTTAAACTACTACTTTCTTTATAATCGACTTCATCAATAAAAAGGCCAAAGAACGATTCCATCGGAGCATTATCCCAACAATTCCCATTACGAGACATTGATTGAGTCATTCTTAGTTTCTTTACTTTCTCTTGAAAGAGGGGATGAGTGTAATGGAAACCCTGGTCCGAATGCAGGATAGCTCCTGGCTGAAAATGTTTCTATGTAGTTTCATTAAACTTTTCCAAAGTTTTATAGACAAAACAGATGATGGGCAAGTATTTCATTTGTGCTGCCATCCTTAACACAGGAAATAGGCTTTTTGTCCATGCACATAATACAGATCAGTGATATCCGTTAATAACATTCACTGGCTCGTCTTGATTAAATTCACGATTTAAGAGGTTAGGGCATGTCCGATGTTCTTGTGCTGCCTTTGCCATTCTAACCTTTGCAATAAGTTGCAATGTACGTATTAACCGTCTAATTTTCTTATGATTCATTACAACAAAATAATCATTTTCTAAGATCATTTTAATTTGTAGTGCCCCTACTTTTTGTTTTTTCTGATTGAAAATGTATTGGATTAATTTAATGTCCTTTTGATCTTCTTCATCTTTACGTTGGCGAATCGAGACAGCCTTTAACCAAGCATAATACCCACTTCTACTTACGCCAGCTAGCCCACATAGAAAACTTACTGAGGTTTTTAATTGGTGTTGACGAATGCTTTGCTCGATAAGTTGATATTTCGCTGATCGTGTTAATAATGTTTTTCCCTCAACGCCTGCCATTCTATATCCTCTAGCTTTTTTAAGAAGTCATTTTAGCTTCTAAGAATTTTACTCTGGCTTCAGCCTTTTTGAGCTTTTCTTCAGCAGATAGTTCCTTTGATGAAGGGCGTCCTGTACTGGACTTTCCTCTACGATCTGACTGAAGCCCAACTTCACCAAATTTCTCAAAGGTGTCGCGCCACCTTTGAAGACATCTTTTTGGTTGGTTTTTACCGATCAACTCAAGATTAAAACCATTTTCGATAAAGATTTGAGAAGGTAATTTCCCACTTCGATATTCCATTACAGCCTTTACTTTAAAGTCAGGAACATAAGAAATGAACGTTCATAAACACGTAAAGCGTTAGGATTCTTCTCTAACTCTTTAGTTTGAAATTCCGTAAATAGGTTCTTACTCATGTAAATCCTCCGTCTACAATAATTGCTTTTATTATAAACGGGTTTTCTGTCTTAGGACATAGAAAAACCCGAATATATGGCACTTTTTTATAAGTGTCCATTATTCGGGTTAAAGTTCATATCAACAAGCTTCTTTACTTTAACACAATTAATCGAGCAGGCTCATTTCTTCCTGTTCTTTCTCACTATCTGCAGGTAATACATGTACACCATCTAGATTATAATGATCGCGAATTTTCTGTGCGATTTCAAGTTTAATAGTTTTGTTTTCTTTTAAGAAAAGCTTAGCATTTTCACGGCCTTGCCCTAGTCTTTCACCGTTATACGAATACCATGATCCACTTTTTTCAACGATATCTAATTCAGATCCCATATCGATGATTTCACCTTCTCTAGAAATACCTTCACCATACATAATATCTACTTCAGCTTGCTTAAATGGCGGCGCTACCTTGTTTTTAACAACTTTAATTTTTGTTTTGTTACCAACAATGTCACTGCCTTGCTTCAATTGTTCTGCGCGGCGCACTTCAAGTCTTACTGATGAATAAAACTTCAATGCACGTCCGCCTGGAGTTGTCTCAGGATTTCCAAACATTACACCAATCTTTTCACGAACTTGGTTAATGAAAACAGCAATCGTATTGGATTTATTAATTGCACCAGATAGTTTTCTCAACGCCTGTGACATCATTCTAGCTTGAAGACCCATATGAGAATCTCCCATCTCACCTTCAATTTCAGCTTTAGGAACGAGCGCAGCTACAGAGTCAATGACAATAATATCTACCGCACCACTTCTGACCAATGCTTCTGCAATTTCAAGTGCCTGTTCACCAGTGTCTGGCTGTGACAATAATAATTCATCAATGTTGACTCCGAGTTTCTGTGCGTAATCAGGGTCTAGTGCGTGCTCTGCATCAATAAACGCAGCAGTACCACCATTAGCCTGAACCTCTGCAATCGCATGTAAGGATACCGTTGTTTTACCTGAGCTTTCCGGACCATATACTTCAATAACCCTGCCTCGAGGGTATCCACCTACTCCTAAAGCTACATCCAATGCTAATGATCCGCTTGAAATTGTTGAGATTCTTCTGTCTGTTTGTTCTCCTAACTTCATGATGGAACCTTTACCAAATTGTTTTTCAATTTGTTTCAATGCCATTTCTAGTGCCGCTTGACGATCGCTCACTTAAGTTCCTCCTCTATAGGTTAATCAGCTTGGCTGATTAGATAATAATTTTATTAAACAATAGCTCGTCCCAGGCTTAGATTGCCAGGTAAAATATCAAAAAACTTCTATACTATTTCGACTTATAAAAAAGAAGGGGGAGAAATGCTCGCTTCATTCCCTTTCAAATGTCTATCTCTACTATATACTTTTTCCTTGCATTTGCCAAGGAAAAAACGAACATTCATTCGTTTATTTCTAAAGCTATAATAACTTAAAAACTACATTTCTGTCTAGCAAAAATTCTATTTCTAATTAATATATGCTTTAATAATGAAATTTTAATCTTCTTGTATACTAAGGCTATATTATATAATGATGCAATATTAAGGACTTTTTTATATAACAACATTATTTTCCATCAAAAATAAAAAGAGAATGTCTAAAAAAGCAAAATTCACCTTTTAAGACACCCTCTTAGAAAATTAGTTAGAAAGATGATTCAATAAATAATGGCAGCCGTATTTTACACTTCGTATTCTAATTTGTGTTCTGCTACCAGAGAGATTTAGTTTCTCAACCTTCGAATCTCCATTACGGAAAGCTATACCTATAAAGACGGTTCCTACTGGCTTAGATTCCTGTTCATCTGGACCAGCTACTCCGGTAAAGCTAATTCCAACATCTGCATCGAGCTGTGTTCGAATATTTTCGGCCATCTCGATTGCACATTGCTCACTTATGACACCAGATCCAGAGATGGTTTCATCACGAATTTGAAGCAAATTAGACTTAGCTTCATTTGTATAACTAACGATCCCTCCTTTAAAGACTTTACCAGCTCCTGGAATGGTCGTTAGCTGCTCTTGGAACATCCCACCGGTCAAACTTTCAGCAGCGGCAATTGACATACCTCTTGCAGTTAACTCTTTTACTAATTCCTTAATTAATGAAGTCTGTTCACTTCCATAGTAAAAGTCTCCCACACGTTTCATTATTTCCGTTTCCACTTCACTAATCAGCTGATTACATATTTCTATTGATTCATGTTTTGCAGTAATCCTTAGCGTTACTTCACCATCACCTGCAAGCGGAGCAATCGTTGGATTGGTTTGATTTTCAAGCAAATCATCAATTTTCGTTTCTAACAATGACTCTCCAATTCCAAAAAATCGCAGTACCTTTGATTCAATGCGTTCTTGTTTATCTAGTTTTTCCATTAATTTTTTATAGCCATAAGTTAAGAACATAGGCTCCAACTCTTTTGGAGGTCCAGGCAACAACATATATGTCTTATCCTTTAAAGTAAGAATCATGCCTGGGGCCATACCATGATCATTTGCAAGTACTTCTGCATGTTCTAAAATGAGGGCCTGCTTTTTGTTATTCTCTGTCATCACCCGTCCAGTTTTTGAAAAATAAGCTTGGATAGCTGTTAAAGCATGATTGTCAAAAACAAGATTTTTTCCTAAATGACGGGCAATCGTTTCTTTCGTCAAATCGTCTTTTGTTGGTCCAAGTCCGCCTGTAAAAATAATTAAGTCAGCACGAGATTCCGCAATCTCAATAACAGATTGAAGTCGTTCACTATTATCCCCTACGACAGTATGAAAATAAACGTTAATTCCTATTTCTGCTAGTTGCTTGGATAAAAACTTTCCATTCGTATTGGCAATTTGACCAAGTAGTAATTCAGATCCAACCGCAATGATTTCTGCGTTCATGCTCATCCCCCACAAATTCGATTACTTAGAATTAATAAATACAGCTTTGTTTTTTGCGAAATAATCCCATCCAGACCAAACAGTAAAAACTAACGCAATCCATAAAGTAATGTTAGCGAATGGAAATGAAATTAATACAAAAGGAATATTATGTAATAATAAAGCTGAAATGGCTACAATTTGTGCCCACATTTTTATTTTTCCTAAAATGTCAGCGGCAACTACTTCACCCGTTCCCGCAAGTACAAGCCTCAAGCCTGTAACGGCAAATTCTCTACTAATAATGACAATAGCGATCCATGACTGATTGTACATTAAATCCAAATCAATTAATACGATTAAAGCTGCTGAAACGAGTAATTTGTCAGCAAGAGGATCGAGAAATTTCCCAAGGTTTGTAACCATATTAAATTTGCGGGCATAGTGTCCATCCACCCAGTCTGTTGACGCAGCCAGAATAAAAAGCAGAGTTCCTACCAAGTGATTAACTGGAAGAGTGTAGTCCCCTAGTCTCATCTCTCCCCAAGAAAAAGGTACGAGCATAATAATCACAAAAATAGGTATTAAGATAATTCTCGATATTGTTATTTTATTTGGTAAATTCACTATAGTACCCTCCAAAATTGAATAGCATAAGATTGATTACTTTATATCACAAGCGAAAAATAGCCATCATAAAGATGACTATTCAGCTTTTGTAAATTGTATCGTTACATTTTGAACGTCTTTCTCTGTTGGAGAAATGGCATATTCAAGTTTTTGATCATTAGCAAAAATCTCGGTTTCATAGGCTCTGCCTGTGCGGATGACTACTTCGGATTCATTGGTTGCATCAATTTCTTTTGCTTCTCCAGATTTTATAAGTCCGTTAAAAAGTGTCTGTCCACTGCCGTTTTTCACTTTAACCCATGCTTCGCCTGTAGAAACAACTTTCAATTTAAAAGTTGCAGCGTTTTTCAGTGCATATATGCTGTTTGAGCCACTAGTACTAACCATCGCTAATTCCTGAGTTGGTGTTTCTACAACATCCTCTTCTTTTACTGGTTCATCCTCTTTGCTCTTATCTGTTTTATCCGTGTTTTTGTCTTTATTAGCATCAGGATTACTACCTTTATTTAATGGTGAATTATCAGGTTGTCCGTGATCCACAACTCCTGTACTATCATCAACTACCTTTGGCTTTTCATTTGGAGCAAATTTCAAATATAAGAAATAAATTAAGACTATGATTCCAACGAAAAATAATATTCCTAATATTTTCGGAAATAGCTCCATTGCTTTCGAACTTGTTGGTGATAGCGATTTCCTTGATTGAACACGTGATAACTCTGGTAAATCATCATGATAAATGGCAGGAACCTCATTTTTATACTGATCAAAAATCTCCTCTGGTTCAAGTTCTACCGCTTCACAATATTGTTTAATAAACGCCCGAACATAAAACTGCCCTGGCATCATCGAATAATTTCCTTCTTCGATCCCTATCAAATAACGTTTTTGAATCTTTGTAGCTTCTTGTAAGTCATCTAGACTTAAGCCCTTTTTTTCCCTAGCTTCCTTTAATCTGTTACCTAATTCCGTCAAATCAAACACCTGCCAAATTAAAAATCAAATGAACCAAATTCCGAACCTTGTAATTGATCATTTTGGTTTACTACTTCGTATGTAATCTCTTCATCAGGAGTATTTCTTAATTCAATAATGTAATCAAAATCCTCAAGTTTGTACTCTGAATTTTGAACAAATATATCTGGATGTTCAATCACTTTCACTGCATTTAACCTCATAATTTCCCGTATCAACTGCCAGTGCCTCTCATTGGCTCGTCTTGTCGAAACAATACCGTCTAATATAAAAATATTATTATTATTGTACTCATCTTCAATTAGTTGACTGCGAATCGTTTGTTTAAGAAGGGTGGAAGATACAAATAACCAGCGCTTATTCGCACAAACACTAGATGCAACAATCGATTCCGTTTTCCCAACCCTCGGCATTCCACGAATCCCAATCAATTTATGTC
The DNA here is from genome assembly GCF_014138605.1 of Peribacillus huizhouensis. GTDB lineage: Bacteria > Bacillota > Bacilli > Bacillales > DSM-1321 > Peribacillus > Peribacillus huizhouensis. The sequence continues at coordinate 61,465 of NZ_JACJHX010000001.1, forward strand.
CTTCCTGTTTGAATAGTTCAGCCATAAAATCAACTAGAATCCCTAAATCATCCCTCACGAAACGAAATGTATTTTTTTCATCTGCATCCCTTTGTATGTATCTGCCATGTCTAACAGCTAGCTTGTCAAGTACATGCGGTTCTCTCAGCTTTATTACTTTTATTGTATCCATTGTAGATAAAATTGACTCAAACCTCTCAATATTTCTGCTGTCATTAGCAAGCAAAAGCAAGCCCCTTCTCCCTTCATCGACTCCATTTATCGCTACAATATTAATAGATAGCATACCAAGCAATGAAGAAATATCCCCTAATAAACCCGGTCTATTTTTTTGTATTTCATATTCAAAATACCATTCTTTATTCTCCAATATACTCACTCCTTATCACGAAAGGGGAACCTAGACTTTTTATCATATTTAAAGATTACGCAATTTATCAATGAAGAAGGGATTTTTTCTTTGGCTCTGTTAAATTTGCCTATTGATTGCAACGAGAGGCATTCGCTTTCCGCGGGTGTCCGGAAGCCTCCTCGGCGCTGTGCGCCTGTGTTGTCTCCCTTTGACTCGCTTTTTTCCGCAGGAGTCTCACCATTCCGCTCCAATCAACATAGTGCCGAAAACAACAACGAGCTTTAACATTGCCTTTTCTTTTAGAACATCGATTTCATAAAAGTAGATTTATCTTGTCTCTATAATATAGCATTTTAGTAAAAGTTAAAAGGGAAAACCTTTGTTTTACTTAACATAAGATTAAGCTTTATACAATCTTGGCAATTAATATGTACAAAACATCCATAAGCATCTACTCTAAAGCCCAACGATGAAAAAAGTTCAGGTTCTATAAATGAAACTTCAATAGTGGGCGTTTTCTTCTTCCCCCACTGATTGTAATATCTCCTCTTCGATAAAACGACTTTATGAACCCGAATCAATGAATCACAGACTAAGTGCACCGCATCCTGCGACAACGTCTGTGTGACCCACATCCTGTGGGAGCAAACTTTACCTCTGCTCACGCATCGATAAGTTTCACTGTAACTCACAAATCGGGCTTTTATAGTCAAGTTCTCCTCCTCAATTCCTCTAAGCCTTGGTGGGGTTTTAATGCCCGTCAAATGCGGGATTATGAAGGAGGCGGTGCGAGGCTGGTTTTACGAAGACCTCCCTTTTTCTACAGAAAAAAAGGATGATTCAATTAGTAGATCCCTCAAAAATGAGGTACAAAACTTTTGAATCATCCTTTATGTGTTTAGCTAGAAATACCGTTGTTGTCGACCAATTTAACCATTAAGCAGGCGATCGCATGCTTCTCATCTTCATTTGCTACCGACCACAGATCAGATAATACACGTTCTTGATCGTTTTTGGGATCTACTTGTTTCGCCAGATAATCCCCAATCTCAACTGCCAAACCAGTTATTGCATCTTGGGAAAGGCCTTGCTTTTCCCCTTGATTCAATCTGTCTCCTAAGAAATCTTTCCATTGATCCCAATTTTCTAATACAGACATTGATATCATCCTTTCATTTATTGGTACCATGTTAGCATGTGACAATCGATAATTTTTTATGCAAACAAGTCACATGTACCAGCCACCATTTACCCCTATGATTTGTCCCGTCATATAAGAGGCTTTTTGAGAAAGGAGAAAGGAGACAACATCAGCAATTTCATTTGCTTCACCGATTCTTCCCATTGGAATGTCTCCCTGTAAAATCTCAAGTTCCTCTTCTGTAAAAGATTCTAGCATGGTCGTTGAAACTGCTCCCGGCGCGACAGCATTGACCCTGACACCATTTAAAGCTGTTTCTTTACTCAATGCTTTAATAAAAGCATTTTGGCCTCCCTTGACCATCGAGTACAACACTTCACATGCGCTACCCGTTTGTCCCCATATTGATGTAACTGCGACGATTGAACCTCTATTACTCATTAGTTTAGGGAGTAAGTTTCTTGTTAGCTGAAAAGGGCTTGTCACATGAAGTTGAATCATTTGAGCAACAGTGGAATCAGTCATATCAGTTATTAAGCCATAAAAACTATTGCCGCTATTTAAAACAATCGTATGTAAAGAGAAAATTTGATTACATAAATGTTTATATCCATCTACTTCGCCTAAATCAGCTTGTATGGGAATAAGTTCGATATCATAAGATGATAATTCCTTAATAAGTGCAACAATTGCTTCCTCATTACGATTGTAATGGAGATACAATGAGTAATTTTCTGCTGCAAGCTTCCTTGCAATTGCACTCCCGATTCCCCCGCTTGCTCCTGTAATAAGTGCAAACCGTTTTTCCATCTTAATTTCCTCCTTGAACCACTTCAAAAAGAGAACAGCTCATACAATGAAAAATCATTTGTATGAGCCATTCTCAAAAAACTTATTTAGGCAATACTTGACAAACCGTAATAAATTTTTCATCAATCAATTTTTCAGTAGTAGCCTTAACATCCTTAAACTCAATTTGTTCTAGCACTGGTACAACATCAAATAAATTCATATCATTAAATGCATATCGCGTAAATTGATTAGCGATATATTCTGGGGAATTTAGTGAACGTAAAAACAAGCCAATTCGTTTTTTGATCACTCGTTTCATGCTTTCTTCACTAATTCCTTTCCCTGTTTTTGCCTCAAACAGAATTTGTTTCAACTTTGCTGTTAATTCATCAGGATGTTTCGTATCTCCACCGATTAACGCAAATCCAAAGCCAGCCTCTTGGGTAAAGTCATAGGAAAATGTTTGATCAATCAACCCGTTCATATACAGTTCTTCATGAATAGGCGAGCTTTTTCCTAATAACATTTCAAGCAAGATGCTTACAGTTAATTCTTTTTTTAATAACTCTTGACCACTTAAATCAGGATCTGGCGACTTAATTCCAAGCATAATTTTCGGTGTTTGAACACTCATGTGTAATGTTCGGTCTTTCATCGCTACATCTGAAGGCTCCGTTTCAAATTGGCGTTTAATTTCTTGAGGCGGTTGAAACTCCTTACCGTCTTGATTGTTGCGGATTTTCTCCATAATTTCTTCTGGCTCTACAGGTCCAACAATAAACAATAACATATTGCTCGGATGATAAAAGGTTTCATAACACTCATAAAGTAAATCTTTCGTAATTTCGGCAATAGTTTCAACTGTTCCAGCAATATCAATTTTCACCGGATGGTTATGGTACATGTTTTCGATGGTGCCAAAATAAAGCCGCCAGTCAGGATTATCATCATACATCTTAATTTCTTGACCAATAATTCCTTTTTCCTTTTCCACTGTTTTCTCAGAAAAATAAGGATCTTGCACAAAGTCAATCAGTGTCTTTAAGTTAAGGTCAAAGTCTGCAGTACTTGAGAAAAGGTATGCCGTTCGTGTAAAAGAGGTAAAGGCATTGGCAGAGGCACCTTGTTTACTAAACTGTTGAAATACGTCTCCATCTTCTTTTTCAAATAGCTTATGCTCAAGAAAATGCGCGATGCCATCTGGTACCTTTGCATAGTCTTCTTTACCTAGTGGAATAAAACGATTATCAATCGAACCATATTTCGTTGTGAAAGTCGCAAAAGATTTATTGAATCCTTTCTTTGGTAAAATAAATACTTCCAGTCCGTTCGTCATTTTTTCATGGAATATATCTTCTTGAAGTTGTTCAAATGTTATTTTCTCCATAATTTACACCTCCGTTCCTTTCATGAAATAAATGGTATCTAATTCAACCTTTTGGGCAACTGCTACAATTTCCTCTTTAGTAATTGCTTCTGTTTTTTTCAGCCATTCTTCCAAAGAAACTGCATAACCAGAAACAACATTATGGTAAAGTATTTCTACGAGACCGCGAGCTGAATCAACTGTTTCTAATAGTTGATTTTTGATTACAGCTTTTGTTTGAGATAATTCCTCATCAGTGAAATTCCCCTGTTTCATATCATTCATTTGCTCGTGAATAATGTTAACAGCCTGATCATAATTGGCTGATTCAATGCCCGACATTACCATTAGCAAGCCTTTATGGCTTTCTAGACGAGATGCCGCATAATATGCCAAACTCGCTTTCTCTCTGACATTTATAAAAAGTTTCGAATGTGAAAAGCCACCGAATATTCCATTAAAGACTTGTAAAGCATAATATTCAGGGTCTCCATATACAATATGCGTGCGATATCCGATATTTAATTTCCCTTGTTTAACATCCATTTCCTCTATCTTTTCCTTCACTTCGCTTACCTTTTTCTGCTCACTTTTCATTCTTACAGGCTCACGGTTAGGAAGCTTGAAATGCTGATCGATTAGCTTATGAACTTCTACTTCATTAATATCGCCTATTACATAAACATCCATTTCATCTTCTAAAAGTGCTTTTTTATAATAACTATACAATGATTCTTTTGTAATGCTGCCTAATGACTCGACATCACCCGATGCATCAATACCATATGGTTCATCATCACACATAACTTCCACCAGGCGAGTCGTTGCATACCTCATTTTGTCATCATAAATGGATTGAATTCTCTGTTGAAGCGATCTTTTTTCATTATTAAACGTAGCTACATCAAAACTTTCGCCATCCTTGTTAGGATTAAATAGAACATCTGCTAAGAAGGCAATTCCTTTTTCTAATAAAGGCTCAGAATTATGAAGGAATTTTTCATTGGCTATTTCAAGAACAAAACTAATGATTTGATATTCCCCTTTTTTGGCAACATCTACATAAAAGCTCGCTCCGTATAATTCATCCAAATACGAACGTAATAATGGTGTCGATTTGTATGTAGCTGTATTACTTTGTAATATATACGGAAGCAATGAACGATATGTCGCTGTTTCATGTTTAAGCGGTGCTTTCATTTTTAGTACAAGTGTATTCGTTTTGTATTGAGCTGTTTTAACGATATGCACGGAATAGCCAGGGTTTTTCTTTATTGTGTCAAGAGAGATTCCCATTAAATAGTCCTCCTCATTCATTTTTTATCTTTATATTGTTTGTTAGTTTAAGTGCTTTTAAACCTGTTAGACGAAATTGACCGCATACGATTTTTCTTCAATAACTTTTCTCTTCTTCTAAAATATACCTTGAATAAGAAAATTCATGCAAGTAACATGTTTTTTTATATTTATTTTTAAGCTTTTATACTATTTTTATTAATGGCTCCCATAAACTTTCCTGTAGATTGCAGCGAGAGGCGTTCGCTTTCCACGGGCGGTCCGGGAGCCTCCTCGGTGCAATGCGCCTGTGGGCTCTCCCTTTGACTCGCTTTTCTAAGCGAGAGTCTCACGCCTTCCCCTTCAATCAACAAAGTGCTAAAATCAACAACGAGCTTTAACATTGCCTTATTAATAATAGAAACAGCTACCACGGAGTAGGTACTTGATACGGATATTTAAAATATGTTAATGACATAAAGTACTATGATCAATAAAAAAACCCAGTCACATTTATTAATGTGACTGGGGTTCAATTAATTATTATCTTTTTCCTTTAATATAAGGCAGACCTGATGCTTTCGGAGCGTCTGCACGTCCGATAAATCCAGTTAATGCAATAACGGTTAACACATATGGAGCTATCAATAAATAGACAGCTGGGATATCTTTAAAAAATGGCAAACTAGCTCCAACAATACTTAAACTTTGAGCTAAACCAAAGAATAGTCCTGCTCCCATTGCGCCAATTGGATGCCATTTACCGAAGATCATCGCAGCAATTGCCATAAACCCTTGGCCATTTATGGTCGTATGGCTGAATTCATTGGATACTGTCATGGCATGGACTGCTCCGCCGATTCCAGCAAATGCACCTGATAAAAGGACACCTGCGTAACGAATTTTTGCGACATTAACCCCCATAGTATCTGCAGCCATTGGATGCTCTCCAACAGCCCGAATACGTAATCCAAATGGTGTTTTAAATATTACATACCAAACAATAATTGCTAAAATAATCGCAATATAGGAGATATAATACCCGTTTGAGAAAAATATTTTACCGATAAACGGAATATCGCTTAAGAATTTGATATCAACACGATCAAAATTTTCTGTAACCATGTCTGTTTGGCCTTTTCCATAAAGTTTTTTAACTAAGAAAAGGGTAAGGCCAATAGCTAATAAATTAATAGCAACCCCACTGACCGTTTGATCAGCGCGAAACGTAATCGATGCTACAGCATGCAAGAGGGAAAAAATTGTTCCTGCAACCATAGCGACTAGCACAGCGACCCAAGGGGTAGCAGCTCCAAATACATCAGCAAATGTCAGGTTAAACACAATACCTGTAAATGCACCAATTACCATTAAACCTTCTAAACCAATATTGACAACACCTGAACGTTCTGAAAACACACCGCCAAGCGCAGTGAAGATAAGTGGAGCTGCTAGACCAATCATCGATGGAACAATAATTTGCAGTACTTGATAAAAATCCACTTATTTCACCCCCTTTTTATTAATTCGGTTTAAGATCCAGCGAATGAAATAGCTAGATGCAACAAAGAAGACGATCAAAGCAATGACGATGTCTACGATCTCGTTTGGAATCGGCGTCTCAACGGGTATATTCAGGGCTCCTGCTTTTAAACCACCGAATAAAAATGCAGCTAGTACAACTCCTATTGCTGTATTAGCACCTAAAAGGGCAACAGCAATTCCATCAAAACCAATTCCGGTAAATCCGCTTTTAATCGAAGCATAACCAAATGTGCCGAGTCCTTCCATTGCACCAGCAAATCCAGCAAATACTCCTGATATAACCATTGACATCATAATGTTCCGGTTTACATTCATTCCAGCATATTCAGATGCATGTTGGTTAAAACCAACTGCTTTCAGTTCAAATCCAGTTGTCGTTTTCTCAAGAATAAACCACATAATGATAGCACAGATTATCGCAACAATGATTCCCCAGTGAAGGCGGGATCCATCCGTTAATCCAGATAATAATGGCGACCTTAGTGTTGCTGTTTCAAAGATATTATTTGTCTTGTCTAATTTATCAGTTAACACATAGGAAATAATATAATTGGTCACATGAAGAGCCGTGTAATTTAACATAATCGATACAATTACTTCATGTACTCTGAATTTGGCTTTTAATAAACCAGGTATAAATGCCCATACAGCTCCTGCTAATCCACCAGCAAGAATAGCAAGCGGCAAATGAATCAGCATTGGTAGTTCAAAAGTTATTCCCACCCAAACAGCTGCCAACCAACCGACAATAAGCTGACCTTCAACACCAATATTGAATAGACCTGTTCTAAAAGCAAATGCTACAGCTAAACCAGCAAGAATGTACGGCGTAACTGTTCGGATCGCTTCCCCGAGAAAATATGAATCACCAAATATCCCAAAAAATAAGGCCATATATGCGTCAACTGGATTATATCCACTAACAAGCATGATGATAGCTCCTGCTAATAAGCCTAGCACAACCGATAAAACGGGTATTAATAAACCAAACATTTTTTTAACCACGAGATTTGTCACCTGCTTCCATACGCTTGCTTCCTGCCATCATCAATCCTAGCTCTTGCTCAGTTGTTTCTCTTGGGTTGACGATAGCAACAATTTCTCCTTCATAAATAACAGCAACTCGATCACTAACATTCAAGATTTCGTCAAGTTCAAATGAAATAAGTAAAACAGCTTTCCCATTATCCCGTTGTTCGATTAAACGTTTATGAATGAACTCAATCGCGCCAACATCAAGACCACGTGTCGGTTGTGCAGCAATCAATAGATCAGGATTACGATCTACTTCACGTCCGATGATCGCTTTTTGCTGATTACCACCTGATAGTGCACGAGCAGGTGTATATTCACTTGGAGTTCTAACATCGTATTCCGCGATAATATTTCTGGCTTGATCATAAATCTTCGAATAATTTAAGACTCCAGTTTTAGAAAACGGCTTTTGATAATACGTTTGTAAGACGATATTTTCACCAATGCTATAATCCAAGACTAAACCATGTTTATGACGATCCTCCGGAATATGTCCTACACCAGATTCACTGATTTTTCTCGGTTTTAAATTTTGAATGTTTTTACCGTTTATTTTAATCGAACCATTAATCGTTTTTTTCAATCCAGTAATCGCTTCGATTAATTCTGTTTGTCCATTGCCATCAATCCCAGCAATTCCGACAATTTCACCAGCTCTAACAGCGAGATTTAACTGGTTTACTACTTGAATGCCACGGGCATCCTTCACACTAATCCCATCAATATCTAAAACAACATCTGTTGGAACACTTTCTTTTTTCTCTGTTTTAAATACAACATCTCTTCCAACCATCAGACTTGCTAAAGAGTTCGGATCTGATTCACTAACATTTACTGTGCCAATTCCTACGCCTTTTCGCATAACAGTAACTCGATCACAAACTTCCATAATTTCCTTCAATTTATGCGTGATCAGAATAATCGATTTCCCTTCGTTCACAAGAGATTTCATAATCAACATTAATTCTTTGATTTCTTGTGGTGTCAGTACAGCTGTGGGTTCATCAAAAATCAAGATTTCAGCTCCGCGATACAACGTTTTTAAGATTTCAACACGCTGCTGCATTCCTACTGAAATATCTTTAATTTTTGCATCAGGATCGACACTAAGTTGATATTTCTCAGAAAGCTCTCTTACCTTTTTACTGGCATCCTTTATATTAATTTTTCCAGCCTTTGAAGGTTCTTTACCAAGAATAATATTTTCTGTGACAGTGAAAGGATCCACAAGCATGAAATGTTGGTGCACCATCCCGATTCCTAATTCGTTGGCAATGTTAGGATTTGTAATTTTCACTGGCTTACCATTTACACGAATTTCTCCTTTTTCCGGCTGGTAAAGGCCGAAAAGAACGTTCATTAACGTTGTTTTCCCTGCTCCATTTTCCCCAAGTAAAGCATGTATTTCTCCTTTTTTTACTTGTAGTGTTACATTATCATTTGCAACTATGCCCGGGAACTCTTTACGAATATTGAGCATCTCAATTACATATTCCACGTGTAATCAACTCCTATAATTAAGTAAAACTTTAAAACTGATCCCCTGACATTCGCTTCTGGATGACTTAATCCATAATGCGAAGCGACGTCTCCTTTATCATCTGCCCATTTACTTACGTATTACGAGTAATGGAGCATTTTCCAATGGAATCAATTGGTTCAGGTGTTCAAGTAGTTTCCCACAGTCCACCCAAACAAGACTATCGCAGGTTAAAGTGATACTTCAATGGGTGGGGGTTTTCTTCAGCCCCCACTGATTGTTAGTTGAACCAATCGGGCTTTTACGGGCAGTTAACCCCCACCTCCGCTTCCTCGATTCCTCTAAGCCTTGAGGTGGGGGTTTTACAGCCCTTTATTACTGGATAAAAGTGATTTTTTATAAAGATGTAGATAAAAAGGATTACGTCTACGATCTTTACTTTAGAAAAAATCAAATGAAAAACTATGAATAATCATAGCTTTTCCTTCACTTTTTTCTAAATACACTAAATTAAATCCCCATAAAAAGAAGGAATAAAAGGCAAAGTGCTTGCCCCTTTTATTCCTTCTTCCTTTAGTTCTATATTAGAATCCCATTGCTTCGTATTCTGCCTTAGTCTTAGGAACTTCAATTTCACCAGCTTTGATTTTAGTAATATATTCATCAACAGCTTTTAAAGCCTCTTCAGATACATGGTCTGTATGCTCAGAAATTGCAATAGCGTTTTCTTCAAGACCATATTCAACGTTTTCTCCACCTGGGAATTCACCGTTCATCGCTTTGTTAGATAAATCTTGAACAGCGACGTCAACACGTTTAACCATTGAAGTTAACGTTATGTTTTCTTTTTTACCATTAACTTCAACTGCACCTTCATCATACTGGTCACGGTCAACACCGATTACATAAATTTCTTTGCTAGGATCTTGCTTCTTTAAATCTGTAGCAGCTTTAAATACACCTTTACCTGTTCCTCCAGCTGCATGATAAATAATATCTGCACCAGAAGAATATAAAGTATTCGCAATAGCTTGTCCTTTTTCAGGAGCACCGAAGTTTCCTGCATATTGAATAATCACTTCAGCTTTAGGATTTACTGTTTTCACACCAGCAATAAATCCTGATTCGAACTTCTTAATCAATTCACTGTCCATTCCACCGACAAAACCAACCTTATTTGTTTTTGTTGTTTTTCCGGCAATTACCCCTACAAGGAATGAACCAACATGTTCTTTAAATGTGATACTTGCGACATTATCCCCTTTGGAAACGGCATCAATAATAGCAAAATTGGTATCTTTGCGTTGTGCAGCCACTTCTTCAATCGAATTTTGTAGTAAGTAACCAACACCGAATACTAAGTTATAGTTTTGACGGGCTAATTGAGTTAAGTTCGTATTATAATCTGCATCTGATTTAGATTGAAGGTACGTGTATCCTTCTTTCTCAGTTAAGTTATTTTCTTTACCGAATGCTTGCAGGCCTTCCCAAGAAGATTGGTTGAAAGATCTATCATCAACACCGCCAATATCCGTTACCATAGCAACTTTAAATTTGTCGCTTTCTTTTTTAGCCCCTTCATCCTTTTTGCCATCATCTGAGCCACATGCAGCCAAGATTGTTCCAGCAGCAAGTACTAGTGACATCATTAACCCCATTTTACGCTTTTTCAAGGTTTGTACCCCCTAAATTTAATTGACGCTTAGTAGAGATGCATCCAACGACAGATTGTCCTTCGTTTCAATGCTTGTAAAAAAATTAAATTCGTTTACGAAGCACATGAAAGCTAAACACATCCGCTTTAAAATAATTGACCGAATAAAGGATTGGTTCGTCCATATCATCGAAGTGCATTTGTTTTAAAACAAGTAATGCAGCTTCAGGTTCACATTCTAGAATCGGAGAAACTTTTTCATGATAACCAATCGGCTCAATTTGAGCGACCGCATGAGTAATTGTACGGTTGGATTCTCTTTCAAGAATATGAAAAATCGATTCTTCACTGTACGAGAAGTTCTCCTTAAGAATACTAGCCGGAATCTTATCAATACAATAGACGACAGGCTTACCATTTGCAGTTCTCACTCTTTCAATCACTACAATTTCCTCGTCACAGGAACAAGAAAAACGGCGGATATCGTCTTCGGTCGGTTCCAGGGTTGTCGAGCTCAAGAAAATAGTTCCTGGTTTCATCCCTGCTTGTTTAATCATATTTGTAACACTATTAAGCTGCTCAATTCCAGAGCTAAACACTGGTTTGGCATGCACAAATGTCCCGACCCCGTGCCTTCGGATTATTACGTTTTCTTCTTCAAGAATTCGTAATGCTTCACGTAAAGTAGCTCTACTTACGCCGAGTTTCTTCGCAAGGTCAAATTCTGAAGGTAATTTCTCTTTCTCTTTATATGTACCCTCTTCAATATCCTGCTTGAGGTGATCGATTACTTGTAAGTATAAATGTCGATGATCAGACTTAATAGACATGCAGGTTCCTCCAACTTATTTTCTTCAGACTTCAGACCTCTGAGGTATAATCATTCCTACTAATCCAAAATACTATACCATTTTTCCTATTATAAATAAATAGAGATTTGCAATTTGTCGAAAAATAACGACTAGGGCATTATTCCCTTTTCAGAAATTTCAAAGCTTCAGAAATTTGAGAAATAAACCTTTTGAATAGTTATACATTTACCCTTTACGCCTTGTAGTGGTAAAGATGTATAATCCGCTTAACTTTCGTTATATTACAACACAATAATAATCCCCTAAACGAATAACTGAATTTTACCAATGATCTATCATTTATATTTATTCATTATTACCGACTGAATTAACTCTCTTTTATTAACTTTATCTTTTTCCTTAAACATTCGTTTGTATTGTATCATGTTAGATTATATTAGAATTTTTTAGTAAAAATTACATATTATTCGCTCGTTTCGTTCCATAATTTCTATTAAAAATTTTGTTCAGCATACTAATTAAGTTTTATGAGGTATAATAATATCGATAAGCTTTGGAAGGATGATTAGATGGTAATTACAGAATATAGTATTGAAAAACTTAAAGATCCATTTGGGATATTAACTGGGGAGCGATATGAGGTATTCCTAGATATTACTGTTCCTGAAGATGATGAACTATACACTGAAGCAGGAATTTACATCCGAATATTATATAAGGTAGAAGATCATCAAACAGAAATGATTAAATATGATCTTCTTGATAGAGGATCAGATAAAATTCTGGACTTCGAATTGGAAGATGAAGAGATTAAGGCTGTTCAAGCCTTTTGTATAGAACACTTAGATGAAGCTTTATAGTTCATAAAACTACTTCCAAAAGAAGATAGCCCCATATTGTATATACAGCAAAGATGTAACATCCACATTTTACTGTATTTCCAATATGAGGCTTTTTCTTCATTTTTTTGGACAGATTTCTTTAACACGACCATTATTCATTAAAGTGAAATTGGATGTTAATAAGGTGAAACCATCCACTGGATAATATTTCATTCTTCACCCCATTTAATTCCCTATCGCCACTTATGAGAGGTGTGCTTCGTTAGAAGAGTCTTTTGCGATTAAAACAACTCTTGGTTTACTACCTTCATAAGGTCCAACTATCCCTCGTGCTTCCATCTCATCGATCAATCGAGCAGCTCGAGTATAGCCGATTCGGAAACGTCTTTGCAACATGGAAACTGATGCTGTCTGCATTTCCACAATAAGAGATACGGCATCTTCATATAAACTATCTTCCACTTCACCTGTTGTTTCTATAATTTCATCAGGTATCATTTCTTCATTATACTGTGCTTTTTGTTGAGAGATCACATAATTTACGACATCTTCCACCTCATGATCAGATAGAAAAGCGCCTTGAACACGAATCGGTTTTGATGCACCAACTGGTAGAAACAGCATATCACCTCTACCTAATAGTTTTTCTGCTCCCCCCATATCAAGAATAGTTCGTGAATCGGTCATTGAGGAAACACTAAAGGCAATTCTTGATGGGATATTGGCTTTAATAATCCCTGTAATAACATCGACAGAAGGTCTTTGTGTTGCAATAATCAAATGAATCCCTGCAGCCCTCGCCATCTGAGCGAGCCTTGTAATCGCATCTTCCACATCAGAAGAAGCAACCATCATTAAGTCCGCTAGTTCATCGACAATGACAACAATGTATGGCAATAAAGGTTGTTTATCTTCTTCTTCCTCATTCAAGTGATTGATATATTCATTATATCCCTCAATATTTCTAGTTCCAGTATGAGAGAATAACTCATAGCGTCGTTCCATCTCACTTACAACCTTCTTTAAAGCTTGTGAAGCTTTTTTAGGATCAGTAACTACCGGAGCAAGTAAATGAGGAATGCCGTTATACACATTCAATTCAACCATTTTCGGATCAATCATCATCATTTTTACTTCATGTGGCTTTGCTCTCATTAAGATGCTCGTAATGATTCCATTAATACAAACGGATTTACCACTTCCGGTTGCACCAGCGACAAGTAAATGCGGCATCTTATTTAGCTCTGCCTTTACTGCTTCCCCTGAAATATTCCGCCCTAAAGCAACTTGAAGTTTAGATTCTTCCTTATCAAACTCCTTCGCTTCCAGGACTTCACGCAAGGAAACCATAGCAATTTCGGAATTTGGCACTTCTATTCCAATGGCTGATTTCCCTGGAATTGGTGCTTCAATTCGAATATCCTTAGCAGCTAACGCAAGTGCTAGATCATCTGACAATGAAACGATTTTACTTACCTTCACACCAACATCTGGGTGAATCTCATATTTGGTAACAGCTGGACCTAGATGGACTTGAGTTACTTTGGCTTTTACACCAAAACTTAAAAATGTCCGCTCTAGTTTTGCTGCATTTTCATGAATTAATTCATATTCTCCACTTTGATCAGTCTTTTTTGGTTGATTCAAAATTGAAAGTGATGGAAGATTGTATTCCTTGTTCTCCACTTCGGTAAATGTCATTGGAGGGACAATATCTCCTTCTTCCAACACACCTTCAGTAGCTTCCGACTGCTTTTTCATTGCAATAGATTCACTTGGTTCAGAATCGTCACCTTCGCCGTATGCCGTATCCGCAAAATTGGAAATTAAACGCTTTTGAGGCGAGATAATTTCGATTTCTCCTATTTCCTCTTGAGGTTCTTTGCTTTCTTCTTGTTGTTCTTTTTCTACGTTAAGCTCTTTCTGCTGCTGTTTACGTTCCTTTTTCTCCTGTTTCCATGTCTTCATATCATCTTTAAAAGCTGACCACTGCTCATGCGCAAACTTGGAAAAAGAGGCAAATATTTTACCAAGAGTGTCTCCTAAAGTTTTGCCCGTCAATAAAATAATACCAATAATAATGAAAATAAATGCAGCGATTTTTGAGCCTGCTGCATCAAATAAAAAATATGAGATCGCAAACAAAATAGCCCCAATCATTCCTCCACCCAAATCATGCGTGCTTGTCTTTCCATTTACCTCCATCCAAAATAAATCCCACGTATTTTGAATGACGCTCGGCTTTTGAAAAGGACCACCATCTGCTAATAAGGTAAATAGTTTAACATGACTAAGTAGAAGTATATTCATGACAATTAAATAGAAGCCGACTAATTGCCGCTGTAATAAAAATGGCACCGATCTTTTCACCATTAAATAGAGTCCGATAGCTATTAGTCCGAGTAAGAGCAGAATATACCATTCACCCATAAAGAAACGAACCAAAAAGACAATCGCCTTGCCCACTGCACCAAGTTCAGCAATGGCGATTGCAGATAGCCCAAGAAGACTTAAGCCAATCAGTTCATATTTCATCGTTTTTTTAAAATCTGCTGTCCCTTTTGATTTTCTGCGTTTTTTCTTCGCCATTTTATCACCTTAATTTTCCTGCATTTTATGTACACTGAATGAATAAAGCAGCCATGAGGCTGCTTATTCACAAGTAGTTTTAGTATAGCATAAAATAACTAACATGGACGTTTTTTCTAACTACGAAAGCTTTGTTTAATAGATAGAATGCTACCTGGCTCAATACCTTTTACTAAATAATGCGCAGGGTCTGTACTTATAATTCTTTCTACTCGATACGAATATGGATCAGATTGTTCAGCGATAATTGGGATTCCGTCAAAATTTAGAAAATGAATATTTGCATGCGCCTCAGGATTACCTGGGAAAATGTATTCCTCTGGTACAATCGTATACAACGTCATTGCAGCATGCCCTCCTCATTCTCTTGATCGAGATTGGTCTGATCAATTAACTCATTTAATTTCCTCATCGCTTGACCAACTCCTCCAACTTCATCAATGACTCCGTAATCGACAGCCTCTTGGCCGACTACGTTTGTTCCAATATCCCGTGTCAAATTTCCTTTTGCAAACATAAGGTTTTTAAATTGTTCTTCTGTAACATTAGAATGCTTTGTTACAAAATTAATCACACGATCTTGCATCTTATCTAAGTATTCAAATGTTTGCGGGACCCCAATGACAAGACCTGTTAAACGAATTGGATGAATGGTCATTGTCGCAGTTTCAGCAATAAATGAATGATCACAAGAAACTGCAATTGGCACACCAATCGAATGCCCACCACCTAGCACAATAGAAACAGATGGCTTTGATAATGAACCGAGCATTTCCGCAATGGCTAAACCAGCTTCCACATCTCCACCGACCGTGTTTAAAATAACAAGTAATCCTTCGATGTTCGGATTTTGTTCTATTGCAACGATTTGCGGAATCACATGCTCATATTTCGTCGTTTTATTTTGCGGTGGTAGCTGCATATGACCTTCGATTTGACCTACAATTGTTAAACAATGTATTTTTGAATCTTTGGACATCTGCGGAACATTCGTTTGGCCAAGCTGTTGAATTTTTTCTATTAGTGTTGATCCTTTCTCTTCTTCTCGCCCTTCATCAGGATTTTCCATTTTTCCTTGATCCAATCTACCCATCCCCTTTCAGAATATGAATAGAGTTAGTATGGACTAAGCTTGTATGGTTCATTCTTTATGAAGATATCTAAGATAAAAGTAAGAGGCGGTCCTAAATAAAAGGATCTAAACCCACAGCTACTATATACCGTTAAAACGACTCGTAAATGACACAATAAACGGAGTATAGTTTGTGAGTTCAGACCCTTAAAGGACAGCCTTAGCCCTTGATTATTTAATTTCTAGTGAATGTAATACAAATGGTTTTGTGTTATACTTTTGATCCGGATTTTTCGGGATCACTTCACCTTTATACAAAATTTTACCTGTATTAAGTTCGGCGATAAATAATTGCGGCCGCAGGTTTGCCGTTTTATTTATTTCAAAATCACTCGTCCCAAGAACGTACACTCGATCATTTTTAATAACAAGCGGGAATGCTCCTGCCCAATCACTATTATGAATTAAGAAAGTTTCATCATTTGTTATGGCTTGGTTTCTGATATCAAATGTTGTTACATGCATGCCTTTCGCATCTTGATTGATTATATACAACTTATCTCCAAATAAATAATTTTGACTTGTCACAACACGATTTGCTAATGTTTCAGGCAACTGAATCGTTTCTAATTGATTTTTTTCATAAACATATTCAAATATCACTGGTTTTTCAGTATTATTCACTAATGCCCCACTTTGACTACTAGCATCAGAGCGCTTAATGAAAACAATAGATTTTCTTGGCTGTAATGGGGTGTTTTCCATTGTATCAATAACATCGTATCCCATTTTCATTTGTTCAGGAGTGATAATTACTTCATCATTAAGTAACTTTTGGTTTGCAAGATCAAATGTATATAGATGAACCTCCGACTGTTCTTCATCATTAATATACAGATAATTTTTCGTAACCACTTTTAATTTCGAATGAATAAGTTGAACGTCTAGAACGTGCAAACCATTAGATGTTTCACCAGGAATAGCATGCTCAAAAGATATTTCCTTATTAGAAGCCAAATCCAATAATCCAATATTAAACATGAATTTATTAGCACTTTCAAATTTGTAAACCGCCTCTGCATAGGCGATAAAATCTTCATCTTGATAAAAAGAGTAGATATTTTGTTTCCCACGCATAAATGAACGATGTTTTTTCTTAAGTTCTGCAATTTTGGGTTCATTATTTCCAGTTAGTCGATCCATAAACGATTGCTGGCTCTGATAGATTGTTTCATTAGACGTAATCGTAACATTACTACTTATATCATCTTTTTCAACAGTACCTTTTAAACGAACATTTTTAATTTCACTTTCATGACCCTCTAATGTTTTTATTGAGTAATTTGGAAAATCATTAGCACTAACCATCTTTTTTCCATAATAAGTCCCAATAATCACGATCGACATACAAACGAGAATAATACTGGTGATATACCTTTTCATAGTCATTCCCCCCTTAAACTAATACCCGTTTTGATATTAGCCAATTTCCGATTACGATAGAAGCAGCTGTTATTAAAATTCCAAGTACTAGGAAAATTGCAAAAATTTCTTCGCTATATAAAACAGAATACGTTTCGTTAGAAAGGATAAATAGTGGTGATAGATATAACAAAACCGCTGCAATTATATATAGAATTCCGAACACAATCCCTTTTAGCCGAAAGCTTCTTTCAAACAGAATTGAGGTAAAGAGAACAAACACAAACATCATGCCAATTCCATATGAGATTAGAAAATCACTGAAATATGGCGGCAAAATAATTCCTAACATGACATTAGACTGCAGAATAGATGAAACATCCATGCTCGTCTGTAAAAAATTATCTTGAATGAGTGATTCAAATAATGTATTTTCAAGTGGTAATATGATTAATTGAAATGCTAGTAAACCAATAATGAATAGCAAAATTGCTGAAGCCTTAGAAAAATATAATGAAATTCTAGCGGTTGGTAACATTAATAACCGATAGGCAAATGTATTTTTGCCAAACCAATCACGATACCAAATCATTAAGCAATAAAAGAGTAAGGCAATAATACATAACGCAATAGGACCAACAAACCAAAGAGTTGATGCGAAGTGAGCGAAAGTAAAACCACCGTAATCATGCAAGTATGCCTGCTCAGACAAATTCTGTTCACCCATCACTTCATGGGCTTGATCCATTTTGCTTTTTGCAATAACAATGACACCGATAAATTGACTAAGCAGCGTTATAATCAACAACGTCAGATAAATTTTTATAAAACGATTGATTTCAAAATTGACTAACTTGATGTAGCTTTTCATCCTATATACACCTCTCTCATCACGTCAACAACGGATTTTCCTTCTTCCTGACGCATTTGTTCGGTATTAAATTCTTTTAATACGATTCCGTTATCTAATAAAATGACTTTATCGATTAAATGCTCTATATCGTTAATTTCATGGGTAGTGATGATGACTCCCCGGTCTTCTATTAAATGACTTGTGAACACTTCTGTGATTTGTTCCCGACTAAAGATGTCGATCCCTGAGAATGGTTCATCCATTAAAATATAGTCTACATCAATCGCCAATCCCATCAGTAAATTGATTTTGGCAGTGTTCCCTTTCGATAATTCTGAAATACGCGTTTTTTCATCCAGTTTAAAAAATGTAAGGAGTTCAGTCGCTCGCTCTTGATTCCATTTTTTATAAAAATCTTGCATGAATTGCATTGCTTGTTTAATCGTCATTTGTGGAAGCATCGTAATCGCATCCGGAATAAATGCTACTTTTTCATACGTATTCTTATTGATTGTTTCTCCATCAATTAATATGCTCCCTTTATTGATTGGAGTCAGGCCCATAATTGCCTTTAATGTAGTCGTTTTTCCGACTCCATTTATTCCGATTAAGCATGTAATTTCGCCCTTATTAGCAGTGAATGAAACACCATCAAGTACTTTTTTTCGACCGAATTTTTTTGTGAGCTGATTGACTTCAATCATTTACAGTACCTCCTTACTGCTTTCTTGTGAATATTTTTCCTGCACGATATGAAGGAGCTCATCGATTGAGATATTTAACGGCCGAATAGATTGCATAAACGAATCAACCGCCGCTACAATTAATTCCTCTCTTACACCATGTAAGATATTTTCATTTGTTGTAATTTTACTAGGATAATTCCGCTCAGTTGTAATCAAACCTTGTTCCTCCATTTCTTTATACGCCTTTTGAGCCGTATTCGGGTTTATTTTCAACATGGCTGCAAGTTCTCTCCTAGATGGAATTTCTTGTCCTGCCATCAGATTTCCATTTGCAATTTGTTCCTTAAAATATCGGACAACCTGTATATATACAGGATCACGATTGTTAAAAGTAACATTCATAAAACCATCTCCTATTAGAACTACTTAATTAGTGTATGTATTATCTGGTTCATACACTTCTTATATGTACTATACACGTAGTACGCTTTTTCTGTCAATAGCGTTTTGTTCACCACTATATCAAGACATAAAACATGGCTCTTTTCGTAAAGATTGTTGATATTAGCAAGTAACTAATGCGAGCAGATGTTGGTTGTAGTTGATATGCGAGATTCCTGCTTAGAGAAACGTGTTGAGGGAGAACCCGAAAGTCGAAGCACTGAGGAGGCTTCTGAGACCGCACGCTTAAAAGCAAGTAACTGTAACGGAAATTGCCAGGATAGTATTGTAAATATAGTTTAAAAGCAACCTAGAATATGAAAACATCCTTAAATATTATTGAATATCTAAAACCTGTGACATACATATTAAAGAAACGCCTTTATAAGGAGCATTTAATATTTGTACTACTACTTCCAAATCAAATAAACATTACCTTTTTTTATTGCTGCATCTTTATATAATATTATTCAGATTTAATTCGAATGTAGTTTCATGATTTGGAGGATATCACTCTTTGTCACCCCGCTGAGCTATTAATAAATACAGAAACGATTCTCAATTTCGAGAATCGCTCTTCGTTTTCATATATCACAATTTCATGATATAGTAAGATTTTTCCTTAATCAATTTAACTGCCGCTTTAATTGTTCCTTCAAGCATTTCCTAGAGCGAAAAATCCATGTTTTAATTGTGCCTGTTTTTATAGCCATTTGTTGTGATATCTCTTCTTCTTTTAAGCCATGGAAGGATTTTAGAACAAATACTTTTCTCTTATCTGGATCCCAACCGTTAATTTGTAAATGGACAGCTTCTATTAGTTCCATTAATTCTGCTTTTTGTTCTATTGATTGGTTTAAAAATTCAACGAAGTTTTCGGTATCCTCAATTGGACAAATCGAGTTTCGTTTTTCTTTCCTCAAACAATCAATGGCCGTTCTTTTAGCAATAACAGTCAGCCATGCGCCTATTTTTTCAGAATCTATGATTGTTTCCATTTTACTAAAGGCTTTAATAAAAGTTTCTTGAACGATGTCCTCTGCAAGAAAAGCATCTTTCGTCATTTGATAGACAATTCGATTTAGCTTTTTAGAATATTGCTGATACAATGCAGCAAAATGATCATCTAGATCGTTAGTCATCTGCCTCATCCAATCTTTACGTTATTTTCTGAAATATTCCGTAACAAATTCAGGAATTTTATTATTGATAAAATCCATAACCTCAACATAATTACCATTTTCATAAACAAACAATATTACATATTCACCATCACTAAACCATTTACTGTTTTCCAAAACCAGTCCAATATCCTGCTTATCTTCTACTTTTAACACTGATTTTTTTGATTTAAACTCTTTAATGATTTCATCAGAGCTATATGCATGTAACAAATTCTGATCAATGTCTTTACGTGGAGCTATCCAAACCTGGTAAATATCATTTGCTGTGACTCTTGAGCTTTCTAGCAGATTATTTTGTTTGAGCCAACTTTCGAAATTTTCATAGTCAGGCATCCATTCAATATAAAGACGTTTATCATTATTAAGTAATAGTTCTATGCCGGAATAACCTCTTGATTCATCGATCATTTCTTCATATGTTTCAGAGAGTAAATCCAGTCTTAATGCAGCTATACTATCAAGAATTTGTTTGTGATCCGTTATGGAAACACCTTTATTTACCGGCCCATTAGAAGTAACTGTAATTTTATCAACCTTTGACTCATCTAAGGTCAATATTGGATAAGTCAATTCTTTATATTCTTTAGATTCATAGATTGGTTTTATAAGATGGGTTAAAGAATTATTTTTAGGCAAATTGTATTGGCGAGCTAATTTCTTACCATTCTTTAACTCGTAATAGAAAAAGATATCATCGTAATACTTCTTTCCTATCTCCTGCTCGACATCTTCTTTAATAAGTGCCTTATGTAGTGTTAGGAGATTTTGAATGTTTTCCTTTTCCCTTAAGTATCTTACTTGACCTAACGCGTCAGCATCCCTATATCCATAAATACTATTACCTATATACACTTGTTTGATCTCACTGTATGCTGGAACCTTCTTTTCAAATCCAGTAAAATCGAATTGAAACAATAACATTAATAATCCGGCTAATCCTGCGAAGTAGAGATATCTTTTATATTCTCCAAACACCCTCCATGTTTTCTCGATAATCATTTTTGCTCCGAAATACCCAAGCAAGGATCCTGCAATATATCCAAAAACAAGCCAGCCTGTACTATTTTGCATTTCCCCAAAATACATTCCACAGATAAGCATGACACCTATTGCCATACCATAGATAAAAATCGGTTTAATACCACGAAACGCAATTGCACTCGAGGCTGCTTCTATGTGCCGCTTGTTATACAACCATAGTGATGCAAAATAAAGTAAAATGATTAATCCACTGAATAGAAGAGCAGCAGAGATACTCATAGCACGATGTTCAAAATACGAACCATACAAGAT
Source organism: Peribacillus huizhouensis (assembly GCF_014138605.1). GTDB lineage: Bacteria > Bacillota > Bacilli > Bacillales > DSM-1321 > Peribacillus > Peribacillus huizhouensis. The sequence goes on from NZ_JACJHX010000001.1 coordinate 83,299, forward strand.
TGGAGAATAAGTTTCTACCTTCGAATTGAGATAATACTCGTACGAAAATCCATGTAAAAAATACTTAACGTTAAAGGCCGCTAACACTACAATTCCAGTCGGAAATAACAAGAGAATATATGTGAAAATTCCTTGAAGAATGGCCATACCGGTAACCATTCCTACATAAACAGCACAAAAGAAAATAAACATAGTAAATAACCATGTAATTCCTGTCCAAATTAGAACTTCTTCTATTGAAATAAACATACCTACATCAAGTACACTTCTTAAAATTAAAACAGAGCAAGAAATAATAAGAACAGGGATCGTTAAAAAAGCAACTCCCATTCCTACATAGTGATTAAATACCACTTTTCTACTCATGGGTAGGCTATGTAGAAAATCAGCTGAATCTTTTAAATGTAAATACAAAAATAAAAAGATTGCTAGAAGCACGGGAATAATCAACATTAATCCATACTGAATTTCAAAAGAATAAGAAAATGGATTTTTTATTTCCTTATAATAAATATATTCATCATTTGTATGCATCATCAGCATCTTTAATGGTAGGGCAAAAACTAACCCTAAAAAATAAACTATGCTGACCCAACTCATATTTCGGATGATTTGCATACATATTTCTTTATTAAACCAAAATGTTTTGGATGGCATAGCCGACTTCCCCCATTTCGTATATAAATATTTCTTCCAATGTGAGAGGAAGCATGTCGAAGATGACCGGTTCATACTGCTCAAAGTATGATTTTACCTCCGTCTCATGTCCACGAACAACACACAACCAAACACTACCTCTGCGTTCATAATGAAGGGTTTTCATTTCTCGAAGCCATTCAGCTTGTGGTTCATTTTTAAAAGCAATCTGAATTTTATGGACGTCTGATTTTAAATCATCCAAGTCCTTTTCAAGAATAATCCTTCCTTTATGGAGAATACCTACATGGTCGCAAATATCTTCAACTTCACGTAAATTATGCGAGGAGATTAATACAGTCATTTCTCGTTCAGCAACATCCTGTATCATAATGTTTTTTATTTTTTTCCTCATTACTGGATCTAAGCCATCAAATGGCTCATCCAATATCAGCACATCTGGCATCGTCGAGAACGCTAACCAAAAAGCAGCTTGACGCTTCATTCCTTTTGAAAATTTATGGAGCTTCTTATCCATCTCAATTTCAAAAATATCTTGAAGCTTTTGAAAGCGTTCCTCATTCCAATTAGGAAAAATGGACGAATAAAAGTTAGCCATTTGTCTTAATGTATATTGAGAAAAGAAGTATGGAGTATCTGGCATGAATATAATTTTTTTCTTGATATCAATATTCTCAAATACCGGTGCTCCCTGAATCGAAACTTTCCCCTTATCTTGTTTAAGAATACCTGCTATTATTTTTAATAATGTTGTTTTTCCGGCCCCATTAGAGCCTAAAAGACCGTAGATTGAACCTTGTTTCACCTCTAACTCCACTGATTGAACAGCTTCATTTCCTTCATACTTTTTATATACTTTCTGACATTCAATCATTTTTTTGTTCTCCTCCTTTCGACGGCTCCAAATCGTGAATAAGTTTGATCAACTCCTCCGGCCTCAATCCAAGGAACATGGCTTCAGAAAGCAATTTTTTTAGCTCTTTTTTTATGATTACTAATTTCTCTGTGTTCTTAACAAGACTAGTTGGATTCACAAAGCTTCCCTTTCCTTTCACCGAGTAAATATATCCTTGTGACTCTAGCTCTCGGTACGCTTTCTGGATTGTGTTAGGATTAATGGTTAACTGCCCTGCCAATGTACGAACGGACGGAAGCTGCTCATCTGGATTCAACACTTCACTAATAATGAGCTCCTTTAACTTATCAACCAATTGTTCGTAAATCGGCTGTCTGCTTCTCATGTCTAATTCAAACAACCAAAATCACCCTCATTCTGTACTGAGTGTACTATATGTATTAGTACACTTAAACTATACATCACCTTTTTGGTAATAACAAGAAAAAATTGCTTTATAAGAGAACTCTTCTTTAAGATGGAATTTAACTTGATAAACTTGTCTTCTTAACATGTAATTCACTGGCCTTATTTTGAACCAAATTATCACGACCACTTTACCTAACTGGAGAATCTGACCAATATGAATGATATTCCTCCAATTTAACTTCTATCTCCTGTTAGCTTAGTTCCCTTTTTAATCCTATCGTCCATTTGTAGATTCCTCATATTAAACAGTACAAATTTTTTCGCTCCCCCAAAAAAACAGCTCTCCTTAAAAAAAGAAAGCAAGTCATTTAAATTCTTACTCACCTAAAGTGTGATTTACTATATCTCCGGTTAATAAAGTGAAACTTCAATTAGTGGTTTTTTTCTCCTCCCACTGATTGTAGTCCCGTTCTACTATACCGCTGAAGATTACAACGGTAAGTTTCACTGTATCTCACCAATCGGGCTTTACGTAAAAAAGCGAGGCGACTGCTTTAAGGAACGTCTACTAAGATCGCTCACGTCCTGTGAGCAAGACGCCATCACATCCTATGATAGTCCGAGTTTGCCACAGAGTATTACAGCTTATGACCTTAAGTAAGGCTAGGAGCCGCAACTAGATTAGGCAGTAATCCCCACCTAAGCTTCTTCGATTCCTCTTAGCCTTAAGTTGGGGTCTTACTGCCCGTTAATGTGGGATAAATTATAAAAATCATAATTTAAGTAACAAAAATGCTCCTAGCGACTTCGTCCAGCTAGGAGCATTTTTTTAGTATTAAATTTCCATGATAATCGGCAAGATCATCGGACGTCTCTTCGTTTTCTCAAAAAGGTATTGGTTTAATGAATCACGCATATCTTGCTTCAATACAGCCCAATCAAACGGATGGCTAGTTCTTGCTTTTTGCACAATATTGTGAACTAACACCGCTGCTTCGTCCATTAACTTCTCTGATTCACGAACATACACAAAACCGCGAGAAATGATTTCCGGCCCAGCTGCAATTGATTTATCTCCTCTGTTCAATGTTACTACAACGATTAATGTTCCATCTTGTGACAAGAGTCTTCGATCACGGAGTACAATATTTCCTACATCCCCCACACCGCTTCCATCAATTAATACATTTCCTGATGTCACTTTACTTGAAAGTCTAATTTGATTAGAGCTAATTTCAACTACATCACCTTTATCTGCGACAACGACATGATCTTTACTTAGACCCGCCCCAATCCCAAGCTTTTGGTGTGCATATAATTGCCGATATTCTCCTCGTACCGGCATTAAGTATTTCGGCTTCATTAAATTTAGCATCATTTTTAGTTCTTCTTGACTGCCATGTCCGGTAACATGAACTATATTACGATTAGATACAACTGTGGCACCAGTACGGTATAACATATCAATCGTTTTAAATAGTGTCACCTCTCCACCTTTTGATGGTGCAACTGCAAGAATCACTGTGTCTTCCCGTTTAATTGAGACATGCTTATGCTGCCCTTTTACCATTTTTTGCAACACTGTTATTGGATCTCTTTGTTGACCAGTCAATAAAATTACTACCTCATGATCGGGATATTGTTTAAGTTGTGACGCTGGTATCAATAATTCTTCAGATAATGTTAGATAGCCCAATTTTAAGGAGGTTTCATATATCCGCTGTATGTTTTTTCCAACCACTACAACTTTTCTACCACTGATTGAAGCAGCATTAAATACATGTTGAATGCGGATAATATTAGAAGCGAAACAAGTTACAATTAATCTCCCTCTTGCTTGTTGAAATGTTTGAATCATTTCCTGTTCTACTATTGCTTCTGACGGGGTATAACCTGAAGATTCAGCTCCAATACTATCTGACATCAGACACAGTACTCCGGCTTCTCCGAGTGCCGCCATTTTACCAATTTCAGGCTTGTACAATTCTGTTGCCGATTGATCAAATTTAAAATCACTCGTATAGACAATTGCACCTTCTTCTGTATGAATTGCTATCCCAATAGAATCAGGTATACTATGATTCGTCCGGAAGAAACTTATTTTGCTTGATGGAAAGTTCAAAATTGAATCAGATTGAATCTCAATTAATTCAGCTTTTCCTTTAAAATCATTTTCCTTCATTTTCTCTTTCGCTAAAGCTAATGTTAGTTTTGTACCATAAACAGGCGCCTTAATATATTTTAAAACATATGACAATGCCCCGATTTGGTCGTCGTGCCCATGACTTAGTAAGATCGCTTTAACTCTTTCTCTATTCTCGATTACATATGAAATATCCGGAATAACCGCATCAATACCTAACATTTCTTCTTCAGGAAACATTAAACCTGCATCAAGCAGGAACATATCTTGATTTACTTCAACTATATACATATTTTTTCCAAGCTCGCCCTGTCCTCCCAGGGGTATAACTCTGATGCCGTTTATTTGATCTTTAGTCAACCGAATATCCTCCTCAAATAAATACAGTTCGAATTCCAATTGTATCCATTATAACTGATACTGAAAAAACATGGCAATCTTTCACTTTCTACCTTTGATTTAATATCAAATTCAAAAAGTACAATTTCTTAATTTTAAAGCGCATACATCGTTTATATACAACAAGCCAATCGTTCCCGATTGGCTTGTATACGATTTCTATATTTATCCCGCATTAACTAACGGGCAGTCCCCCCACCTCAAAGCTAAGAGGAATCGAAGAAGCATAGGTAGTGGATAACTGCCTTATCTAGTTGCGGCTCCTAGCCTTACTTAAGGTCATAAGCTGTAATACTCTGTGGCAAACTACGCCACGCCGTATTCCATCTTTTACTTGTCGGACTATCATAGGATGTGATGGCGTCTTGCGTTTTAGTTGAGGTCCACTGGATGTGGGTCACTCAGACGAAAGACTAAAGGACGCGGCGTACTTAGTCTGATTTCGTTGAACCTTATTCGTACTGTCGATTGATCAAAGCGATAGTGAAGATCTTAGCGACAGTAGAACGGGACTAACAATCAGTGGAAGATGAAGAAAACTTCCACTGATTGAAGTTTCATTTTATAAAATAACAGTGCTAAGTGCCGTTCTTTCCTGCTCAGTAAGTGGTACAAGCGGAAGTCTAACCGAACCGACATCGATTCCCTTCATTTGCAAAGCGGTCTTTACTGGAACAGGACTTGGTGCTGAAAATAATCCTTTGAATACTGGAAGCAATGTCTGATGCTGTTTCGCTGCATCTTTCATGTTTCCTGTAAAAAAGGACTCGATCATTTGCTGCATTTCATTCCCGATAATATGTGATGCGACAGAAACGACTCCAGCACCCCCAATCGCAAGAACAGGAAGAGTAATACCGTCATCCCCGCTATACAGTTGAAAATCTTCACTTGCTTCAGAAATAATTTGAGTCATTGCAGTCAAATCACCACTCGCTTCTTTAACCGCCACAATATTATCAATCTCTGATAATCTAATAATTGTTTCTGGTGCAATGTTAACAGCGGCTCTTCCAGGAATATTATAAACCATGACTGGAAGAGAGGTGCTTTGTGCAATTGTTTTAAAATGTTGATATAGACCTTCTTGATTCGTTTTACTATAGTAAGGTGCTACGAGCATGATGGCATCTGCACCAATTTCCTCTGCTTTTTTCGTAAGTTCAATTGTTGCATACGTATTATAGCTGCCTGTTCCCATAACGACAGGAACTCGTTTATCTACAACATTTACAACATGTTTGAGTAAAGCAATTTTTTCTTCAGATGTTAAAGTAGGTGACTCACCAGTCGTACCTGATATAACTAATGAATCTGTGCCATTTTCAATCAAGTAATTAATTAATAATGTTGTTTTTGCAAAGTCAATATTCCCTTTTTTATCGAAAGGAGTAACCATTGCGGTTGAAACTCTACCAAAGTTAATCATACATACACCTCTTGATTTTATAAGATGAGACTCTCATCATGGATACAATAATTTTAATAAAAGTTATCGATCCGTTATCCGGTATTCCGGTGCTTCTTCATGCAATTGAAATGCGTCATGCAGTGCATTCACAGCAACTGACAAATCTTGTTCCTTTACTAACACCCAAATGGTAGTGTGGCTATCCGCGGATTGTAAAATGCTAATTTCTCGATCTGATAATGCTGAAACAATTTTGGCAGCAACACCAGGCACTCCATTAATTCCAGCCCCTACAACAGAGACTTTTGCACAATTCCTTTGGATATATGGCTCATACCCCATGTTTTCTAAAATTGAAATAGCATTGTTTGTCATTTCTTCTGTAACGGTATAAACGACGGCGTTTGGTGAAATATTAATAAAATCGACGCTTATCGAAGCATTTGCCATCGCTTTAAATACTTCTGCTTGCAGATTATATTGGTCTTTCTTTGCTTTCACTTTGATTTGAGTAATTTTCGAAACATGGGCTATCCCTGTCACAAGTCTTTCTTTTATCTCAGTCCCATTACTGCCTCTATTCATGCTCGTTACCAATGTTCCGAGACCATCTGAATACGTGGATCTGATGCGGATTGGTACCTTTGCCTGCATCGCAATCTCAACAGCTCTAGGATGAATAACTTTTGCACCTTGATAAGCCATATTACATACTTCATTGTAAGTTACTACAGAAAGCGGGCGAGCAAAGTCAGCAATGCGTGGATCAGCTGTCATTATGCCTTCTACATCAGTGAATATATCTACATATTCAGCTTGTAACGCCGAGCCAAGAGCAGCTGCAGATGTATCACTTCCGCCCCGTCCAATCGTCGTTATGTCCCCGTTTTTTGCTGCTCCTTGAAAACCAGCAACTACGACTACATCATGAAGTTCTAACTCTCTTCTTATTCTATCACATTTCATGTCAATAATTTTGGCATTTGTATGATCCTGGTTTGTGAGAAATCCAGCTTGTGCTCCAGTAAAGGTTGTCGCACTTATTCCACTATCCAGCAGTGTATTCGTGAAAACAACCGAGGAGATCGTTTCCCCCACGGATAAAAGTAAATCTTGTTCTCTTTTTGAGAGTTTGCTGTCTGTACCATTTACGAGTGATAAAAGCGTGTCCGTTGCATAGACATCTCCCTTTCTTCCCATTGCCGAGACGACGACCACAACCTTGAACCCATCATTTAGCGCTTTTTGGATATGACGCTTAGCATGTGTTCTGCTTTCCTCATCTCGTACAGAAGTTCCTCCGAATTTCTGAACGATGAATTTCATTCTAAACACCTCAAATGTAAAGGGCTAGCTAAAAAAGTTGCCATTTCGCATTCTACTACAGTAATTGGTAGTAAAAAAACTTTTATACTGTAATCAGTAGTTACGGACTCTACTTTTTTAACCAGCCACATTGCTTATCATAATTCTTTTACTTACAATCTAACAATCCATTCGGTTTGATGATTCACGATTTACTGTTAGTTGCTATCTTTATTTTACCGTAACTAATCCTAATTTCAATAAGCTTTCTGCAATTTGAACTGAATTCCAAGCAGCACCTTTAAGCAAGTTATCAGATACTATCCATAGATGGATTCCGTTCTCTTTATCCAAATCTTTGCGGATTCTGCCAACAAAAACGTCAGGTTTTCCAACAGCATCGGCTGGCATCGGATAAATTTGATTTTCTGGGTCGTCTTGAAGTACGACTCCTGGTGCATCACTTAATAATGATTTGATATCTGCTGCAGTAATGCTAGATGCAGTCGTCTCAACATATACTGACTCAGAATGGCCAGTCTCGACAGGTAGCCTTACACAAGTAGCAGCTACCTGTAGTTTTGGCATATGCATGATTTTTTTTGTTTCATTAATCATTTTCATTTCTTCGTAAGTAAAGCCGTTATCCTGAAATGTATCTATTTGTGGGATGACGTTAAATGCAATTTGATAATGCTTTTTATCACCTTTCACTGGTAATACTGCTGGTTTGATTTCTTGATTATCAAGTATTTCACGAGTTTGCTCTTTTAATTCATTGATTGCTGCAGCACCAGCTCCTGAAACGGCCTGATAAGTGGAAACAATTATCTTATTTAATCCATAAGCCTTTCTAATCGGTTCTAGAGCTACAACCATTTGAATTGTTGAACAATTTGGGTTCGCAATAATTCCATTATGGTTGCGTAAGTCTTCTTCATTCACTTCAGGTACAACTAACGGCACACGTTCATCCATGCGGTAGGCACTTGTATTATCAACCACGATTGCTCCGCGTTTCACTGCTTCAGGTGCCAACTCTTTAGAAATACTTCCACCCGCACTGAATAAAGCGATATCTATACCTTCAAAGCTTTCAGGCTTTGCTTCCTGAACTTCAATTTCTTCGCCTTTAAACAAAAGTTTCTTTCCTGCCGAACGGGCCGAAGATAAAAAAGTGATTTTTTTTATAGGCAGTTCTCTTGATTCAAGTGTTTTTATCATTTGTTGTCCTACTGCTCCGGTCGCCCCGACAACCGCAATATTTAATCCTTTTGTCTCTTCCATTGTCTTTACCCCTTTTCCATTTACATGATGACTTCTATCTATTTGTCATCGATACTGTAACTTTATTAATAGAATTATCATTTATTTTAACATATCAATGCACGAAAGAAACAGGCTTTTACTAATTTATGATGTAATCGAGGCAATACAAGCAAAAAATTTACAAAAATCTGACTATAAAAAAAGCTTTTTCTACTATTTCACTTTTATATTGAAGTAGAATCATTATATCTCTCGATGATTACTGGTTGAATTTGTTTGCCATCTAATGCAGCAATAATCGTTTCACGTATTTGACTCATTCTCGCTACCATAGAAGTCGGTTTCTTCTCCGGATCATCCTGACCGAATGGTACAAAGTAAACATCTTTTGAGTCCATTAGTCTCATTAAATTCGTTCCATTAAGTCCCAAAGCATCATTGGTTGAGATTGCTACTACGACTGGACGATGATTCCTCATCGTCGCTTTTGCTGCCATAAGCACCGGAGAATCGGTTAAGGCATTCGCCATCTTACTCATAGAATTCCCTGTCATCGGTGCAATGACCATACAAGCAAGCGGGGTTTTTGGACCAAGTGGCTCCGCTTTTACGATCGAATCGACAACATGGTGTCCGGTTAATTTTTCTATCCTCCCAATCCAGTCTTCCCCTTTTCCAAATCTTGTTTCGGTATGCTGAACAGTCGATGTAACGATCGGGATGACCTCTGCGCCTTCATTTACCAATTTTTCTATTTCAGGAAAAACAGCATCATACGTACAATGCGAACCAGTTAATCCAAAACCGATTCGTACACCTTTTAAGCTCATTTCGTTTTCCCCTTTCGTTTTTTCATATCTTCCTTAATTAATTCGGATAATGCACTCCCCAAAATTTTACCGGCAGTTTTCGGTGCAACGATGCCAGGTAAGCTTGGTGCAAGCAATGCTTTAATTCCTCTTTTTTCAGCAAAACGAAAATCTGTTCCTCCCGGTTTTGAAGCAAGATCAATGACTAAGGTGTGAACAGGCATGTTCGCTAGTACAGAAGCCGTGATAATTGGATGAGGAATTGTATTAATACATATATCTACATCTCTCACCATCTTCGTCAGATCATTGATATGAAAGGGTGTCATGGCCATCTCCGTAATCCTTGCAATATCTTCCGTTTTTCTAGCCGCTACTCTTACCTTTGCACCAAGTGCTTGAAAGCTTCTTGCTGCTGTCATGCCAACTCTACCTAATCCTAAAATAGCAACGTTTGAGCCATGTAGGGTGAAATCTGTATGTTGTATAGCCATCATAATTGTCCCTTCCACTGTAGGGATTGAGTTATAAATGGCGACGTCATCCCTATCAAAAAGCTGTACAAGTCGCCGATTGGTATTTTTCATAATTTCTGTTAGATATGCATTACTAATTCCAGAATAAAACGTACAATGTGATGAAGTTCTTGATACAATTTCTTCCGTAATCGTTACCTCTTCATTTGAAAAAATCGTATCTACTTTCCCCTCAAGATTTGTACCTGCAACAGGTAGGATGACAACATCAATTTCAGAAAAGTCTACATCTTCAAGCTTTTCTTTTACCGCACCTGTAAATGAATGTTCAAGCTGTTCAAAGCCTACTAGCCAAAGTCTTGCATCAAGTTCAGTCAATTTCCGAACTACCTCTAGCTGACGAGCATCCCCGCCGATAACTGCGATTTGCAAGCCTGTGAGCATTAAAACCGTCACCTTCTTTTTCATGGAAATATCTTCTTAGTTTTTTTCATTGTTTTACCCTTACATCCTATGTATTTCTTTCAAAATAGGTGATTGAAGGATTTTATCTTACATTCGAATTTGAAGTAACATTATCAGGGATTCCAAAAAAAAAACCGCCCTTAGGCAGTAGAAAAAAAGAACTTTAGACTTTACTCTTTATATTGAGTTTCCACGACATCTATAATCACCATATCGGATCCAATCTTTTTTACGTGCTGCCAAGGCACTTTTATTTCATGTCCTTGCCGCTTTAATCCGAACCACTTTAAAGAAGGGATGATTAAAGCCAGAATTTGACCTTCTTCATTGATTTCGAGATCAGTTTGACCTAAAACTCCTAAACGTTCAGCTCTCGCCACATCAACAATTTCTTTTCCACTTAATTCACTAAGCCTCAAAGCCTATCTCCTCCTCATACAGTCATATTTCATCTATATCCGATTTTGTCCAAGAATAGAAGTACAAGTATGACCATTAGAACAAAACAATAAGTGAACACTCTAATCAACCTAAGATATTACAGATATTCTTCATATTTCTTTCACACAAAAAAAGAATTAAACCCTTTCTTAAGAGTCTAATTCTTTTTCCGTGGAGAAGGGGCGAAACTTCACAAAATCAGCTCCGTACCATCACCTTATAAGGTTATACAATTTGAGATACTGAACATTTTTAGATCGTTGCGCATTAGAACAGACGCCCATGAATGTTTTATTAACTTATTTATTCCAGCCTTCTAACGGACTTACTAATGAAGAAGAATAAGAATCGGTGAAAATTTGTTGCGCCATTTTATTTACACTTTCTTCCGTTACTTCATCAATTAATTCTACAATCCGATCAAGAGAACGATGGTTTTCAAGCAGTAGCTCGTTTTTGCCATTTCGACTCATTCTACTATTAGTGCTTTCAAGACTCATCATTAAGCTACCCTTAAGTTGCTCTTTGCTGTTTCTTAGTTCTTTTGCCGAGATTCCTTCCCGCTTAAGCGTTTCTAAAGTCATTTGGATCGTTTCATATAGACTGTCCAACTGATTAGCTCCAGTACCGCCATATATCGTCACTAAACCGCTATCTTGATAACTCGAATGATAGGAATAAACTGAATAGGCCAGACCACGCTGCTCTCGAACCTCTTGGAACAGACGGCTACTCATACTTCCACCTAAAATATTGTTGAGAGTTATTAAACTATACATGTCATCGTGTCCGATGCTCAAGCCTTCAAAACCTAAACATAGATGAGCCTGTTCTGTTTCTTTCTTCTTGGTGAACTGATTTTGATGAAAAAAAGGCTTAATGAGTTCCGATTGAGTATCACCGCCTGTATACGATCCGAAATATCTTTCAACTTCTTGAATCATGCTTTCATCTACATTCCCAGCAATAGAAATAACTACTTTGTCCGGGGTATACATGTCATGTATATATTGTTTTAACGTCTCACTTGTAAACGTAGCAAGCGTTTCTTCTGTCCCAAGGATTGGAAAACCTAGAGGATGTTTTTCATAAACTGCTTCACTTAACAAATCATGGACAATATCATCCGGAGTATCTTCGTACATTTTAATTTCTTCAAGCACTACATTTTTCTCTTTCTTCAATTCTTCTTCGTCAAATGTAGAATTAAAGAACATATCTGAAAGAATTTCAAGAGCATAGCTTGCATGGTTGTCGAGTACTTTTGCATAATAACAAGTATATTCTTTTGATGTAAAGGCATTTACTTGGCCACCAATGCTATCGAAAGATTCAGCAATTTCTCGCGCATTACGAGTAGTCGTCCCTTTAAAGAACATATGCTCCAAAAAATGGGAGATCCCGTTTAATTCTGGTGCTTCATTACGGGAGCCTGTTTTAATCCAAATTCCTATCGCAGCTGAACGAACATGTGGGATGTTTTCAAGTACAATTCTTGTGCCATTTTGACATGTATATTTCTTAATCAATGCACATTCCTCCTTATTCTTTGCTGTAGAAGAAAATGCAAATTGGTACAGCAGCCATTTATTGAATCGTTCTTTTTTCATTAACAGCTTCTGAAACGGTTACAATTTGCAGACCTTTCTTCTTCAATTGTTGAATTAGTTCTTCTAATGACGATGCAGAAGCGTCTGTCGGATGCATCAGGATAAATGCTCCAGAGTGAACTTTACTGAGAACCCTGTTTAGCAAAACATCAGGACTTGGCTTTTGCCAATCAATCGTATCGACACTCCAAAGTATCGTTCCCATCCCAAGACTATTTGCGTCTTCGACTGTTTGATCACGGAAACTCCCACTAGGAGGAGCAAACCACTTCACTTTCTCATCAGTTACAGCTTCAATCACTTCATTTGTTTTTTGCATTTCATTTTTAGCTGCCGATTGAGATAATGTCTTCATATCAGGGTGACTATAAGAATGATTGCCAATTTCATGTTCGCCTTGTTTAATCATTTTCGCTAGTTCTGGATTATTCTTTGTCCATCTGCCCTCCAAAAAGAAGGTAGCCTTAACGTCATTTTCCTTAAGTATGGCAAGCATATCCTGTAAATATTCATTTCCCCATGCCACATTAATTAAAAGTGATACGACGGGTTTTTCAGGATGAGCTCGGTAAATTGGTGCTGGAGTCAAATCGCTTATATGTACGTTAGGTGAAACTTGTGTAAGAACCAATTTTTTTTCATTAAAAACCCCTTTTTCCCTCATTGCTTTATAAGATTCCCTAACGTTTACTTTAAGACCGTTAAGACCAGGTACCGTTTTCCAGATTGAATCAATTCGTGCATCCTGTGGAGCTATTTCATAATCCTTCGCCTTTGATTCAATATCTTGCATAAGCGTGTCACTCTGCTTCACTGCAACAACAGACTGCCCAGTTATTGACTTTACATATACATCTACATATGGATTTTGCACTAATAACCATGATATACCTGCAATGGCACTAAACGCAACTATCTGGCTTAATTTCTTCATTTTTCACCGCTCCTCTCATATAAATAGTATGAGAAGAATGGACAAGGTAGAACGAAAGCCGCTACTGACAAAAATAATAACTCAACTCGTTAAAAAAAATGCAATGTTCTCAAGTGACTATATGTCTACACTCCCGTCCCTTATCTTGTTAAGAAACTGACACCAAGTTTAGACGATGTAAATTGATTACTCAAAACCTAAGGCATCTAGCCCTCGTCAAAGTGTTAAATAGAAAAAAGCATGCAAATTCACAAAGAATCGCATGCATTCATTTTTTCGATATTTTAAACACTCTTAAGCCTGTGATTTTTCTTCACTTTCTTTTTGAGCCTTTAAGATTGCTTTATGAGAAAGATTTACTCTTCCTTGCTTATCGATCTCAACGACTTTAACAGCTAATTCATCGCCTATTTTCACAACGTCCTCAACCTTACCTACACGTTCTTCAGCAAGCTCCGATATGTGAACTAGGCCGTCTTTTCCATTAAAGATTTCAACAAACGCGCCAAATTTTTCAATTCTTTTTACTTTACCAAGATAGACTTCACCAACAACTACTTCACGAACTATATCTTCAATAATTTTCTTCGCTTTTTGGTTCATCTCTTCATCAGTAGAAGCGATAAACACCGTACCATCTTGTTCGATATCAATTTTCACGCCAGTTTCTTCAATAATTTTATTAATATGTTTTCCGCTCGGTCCAATTACATCACGGATCTTATCTGGGTTAATTGCCATCGTTAAAATTTTAGGTGCATATTTAGAAAGACTTTCGCGCGGTGTATTAATAGTTGACATCATTGAATCAAGAATATGCATTCTTCCGCGTTTTGCTTGTTGAAGTGCCTCCTCAAGAATTTCTCTTGATAACCCCTCAATCTTTATATCCATTTGCAGCGCAGTAACACCCTTTGCAGTACCTGCCACTTTAAAGTCCATATCGCCTAAATGATCTTCCATGCCTTGAATATCTGTTAAGATTGTATAATGTTCTCCCGTTTTAACAAGTCCCATTGCAATTCCAGCTACTGGTGCTTTCAATGGAACACCCGCATCCATCATAGCAAGCGTACTTGCACAAATACTTGCTTGTGAAGTCGAACCATTTGATTCAAGTACCTCTGAAACAAGTCGAATTGTATATGGGAAGTCTTTATCATTTGGTATAACTGGCTCTAATGCCCTTTCTCCAAGTGCCCCATGTCCAATTTCACGACGTCCAGCACCACGAATTGGTCCTGTTTCACCTACACTGAAATGAGGGAAATTATAGTGATGCATGAAACGTTTTGATTCTTCAGTACCAAGTCCGTCCAAAATTTGAACATCCCCTAGTGCCCCAAGAGTACAGATAGACAAAGCTTGAGTTTGTCCGCGTGTAAATAATCCTGAACCATGAGTACGAGGAAGGATGTCAATTTCAGAAGAAAGCGGTCTGATCTCATCTGGGTTACGACCGTCTGGGCGTACTTTTTCTTCGGTTATCAAACGACGAACCTCAGATTTCACTAAAATATTTAAGATCTCTTTAATTTGCTTTAATTTATCTTCATCAGTTTCTTCCTCAAATTGCAACAGAACACGGTCTTTTACTTCTTTAATAGCTGCTTCACGAGCATGTTTCTCTTGAACTTGTACGGCTTTATTTAAGTCCGCTTCACATAGACCTTTAATTTCAGCTTCTAGCTCCGCATCTACTTGATACAAAGTGATTGCCATCTTTTCTTTGCCGATTTCAGCAACGATTTTTTCTTGAAATTCAATTAATTTCTTAATTTCATCATGTCCAAACATAATGGCTTCAAGCATCGTTTCTTCAGGTACTTCATTAGCCCCTGCTTCAACCATATTAATCGCGTCTTTCGTTCCAGCTACAGTCAAATTAATATCACTTTGAGCAAGCTGATCTACATTCGGATTAACGATGAATTTCCCATCAATTCTACCAACAACTACACCAGCGATCGGCCCTTCAAACGGAATATCTGAAACGGATAACGCAAGAGATGATCCTAGCATTGCTGCCATTTCAGATGAACAATCTTGATCCACGCTCATTACCATACTGATAACTTGCACATCATTTCTAAACCCATCCGCAAATAAAGGTCGGATCGGACGGTCAATCAAACGACTCGCTAAAATAGCTCTTTCGCTCGGTCTTCCTTCACGCTTAATAAATCCACCTGGTATTTTTCCAACTGCATATAATCTTTCTTCATAATTTACAGTCAAAGGAAAAAAGTCAACATTTTTTGGTTCCTTTGAAGCGGTAGCTGTACTTAAAACAACTGTTTCTCCATATCTTACAAGTACGGCACCATTCGCCTGTTTTGCCAATTGGCCAATTTCAACAGTTAATGATCTTCCGGCCCATTCGTATGAATACGTATGTTTGTTCTGTCCCATCTTTCAATTAAACCCCTCTCTGGATCTTCACTTTAGAGGCCTGGTCGTTTCCACCTAAACCTTATCTAAAATCTTAATAACATATATGTCAAATTAATAAAACATTCATAACCAAACTATTCCTATTATGCACGAAATAAATAAGCATTAACAGCAAAATAGAGTATATTTGAAAAAAACAAGACTTTTTTTCAAATAACCTCTCTTTTACACATTATGTAAAAAGACTTTTGTCTTCAAACATCAAAAAAGCGGGAAAATCTCCCGCTTTTTCGAATAATTATCGGCGTAGGCCTAATTTATTAATTAATGTACGGTAGCGAGTAACATCTTTATTACGAAGGTAAGTAAGAAGATTACGACGTTTACCAACCATTTTAAGAAGACCGCGGCGTGAATGGTGGTCTTTTTTATGAGTGCGTAAGTGACCGTTCAAGTTATTGATTTCTTCAGTTAATACTGCAATCTGAACCTCTGGTGATCCAGTGTCAGTGTCGTGAGTGCGGTACTCAGCGATAAGTTCGTTTTTACGTAATTGTGTAATTGCCATTGTTATTTCCTCCTAAAGTTTCTGTAAAATCCCCAATTACTGAGCCAGCGTCGGAGACTCGCTTAGCCAAGCAACGGTTATTTTCATACTTAAATATCATACAACCTTTTTTTACAAAATGCAAGTTCTATTCTTCTATATGCGCGAAATACTCGATTGCATCCATTTTATCTATCTCAATCTGTTGAACTAATTGTTCTAGTCCATCAAACTTTTGCTCACTACGGAGCCTTTTATGCCATTCGACCGTGACCTCTTCTCCATATATAACTCGATCAAAGCCAAGCACATGGACTTCAACAGATGGATACTTAGGTCTCTCCTCATGGAAGGTTGGCTTATACCCTACATTGCAAACACCATTAAACCACTTATGATCAATTTGAATTTTCACAGCGTACACACCTGTAGATGGGAATATGTATCGATCCTTAATGTCGATATTTGCAGTAGGAAATCCAAGCTTCCTTCCACGTTTCTCACCGTGTATTACAGTACCACGGACAGAATACCATCTTCCTGTTAACTTATTAAAGTCAATAAAGTCTCCTTCTTGTAAAGTCTTTCTTAACTTTGTTGAACTAATTTTCTCATCTGCCATTGTTTGCTTTTCAACAACAGTTTGCGTAAATTGACCTTTTGAATGAACCGAAAGCGTGTCCATCGTTCCTTCGCCAAACCTACCATATGAGAAATCAAACCCTGCTACAACATGAATTGTACGAAGGTTGATTAAATAATCATCCACAAATTGTTGAGGTGTTAGCATTGCGAATTCTTTTGTAAAATGGATAACAAAAACATAATCGACACCAAGCTTTTCAATAATCTCTATCTTTTCTTGCAACGGTGTAATATATTGGACCGATTGCTTGTCGTTACCGAGTACGGCAGATGGATGGGGGTCAAAGGTCATCACTGCTGATTTAGCATCCATCCTCATTGCTGCATCTTTTGCCGTCTGAATCACTTTCTGATGTCCAATATGTATGCCATCAAAAAATCCAAGCGCAATAACTATAGGTGGAAATTCTTCAGGATTAAATATTTGAGGATGTTCTATTGTAATTACTTTCACGATTAAATCTCCTCTTTCTCCCGGTAAACCTCACAGTTCATCTATTACCAAAACTTTAACTGGTTTGATTACTTGATCTTTTACGGGATGCACTTGATAAATTGCTAAGGCTCTTCCATTTTCATTTATCATGACAAAAGGTTCACCTTTAGCATAAGCCAAATCATCCGGCTGCGTTAAAACCGCACCGTTTAGGATTTTCATTGCTACTTTATCATTAATCTGATATTTCGGCAAATGATAAAGACCACGTTCTAATGGCAGCAAAAATTCCTTTTCTTTTCCTTCTTCGAATAGGTTTTTCACTTCTTCAAGCGTTTTGCAATCATTTAATGTAAATCCTGCTGATTCGATTCGAATTAAACTAGACATATGCGCTGGGTATCCGAGGCGTTCTCCCATCATGACAGCAAGCGTTCGGATATAAGTCCCTTTACTGCACTTCACCTTAAATTTAAATGAAATGGTATCCCCCTCAAAAACTTCACGATCATCGAGTAATGTTAATTCATGAATGGTCACTTCTCTTGAAGGCCTTTCGACCTCAATCCCAGCTCTGGCATATTCATATAATTTCTTGCCATTCACCTTCACAGCAGAATACATCGGTGGTGTTTGGGTGATTAGACCCGTTAAAGATTGAAACACTTCTAGGATACGTTCTCTAGTAATTACATCAGAAATAATTACTTCGTCCAGTTTTTCACCACTGCTATCTTCAGTAGTCGTTGAATAACCGAGCGTAATTTCACCTTCATATGCTTTTCCAGCGTCTGTAATATATTCAGCAATTTTCGTTGCCCTGCCGATACAAATAGGCAAGACACCTGTAACATCCGGGTCAAGAGTGCCAGTATGACCTACTTTCTTTGTTTTTAAGATTTTTCGAAGTTTAAAAACACAGTCATGCGAGGTCATTCCTTTTGGTTTTAATAAAGGCAAAATACCTTCCATTTTTGACACCTCTATTCATTTTGGTTGAAGGACATGGGGACGGGGCTTCACGACTTGTTAATACAGCCAAACTACTTAGCAAGGTATACTTATAGAATCGAGACAGCATCCGACATTCCAGCACCACACCGCCAATATTTATGATTAGGCGAGTGTAAAGTGCTTAATGATATATCCCTCATGATAAATGGTGGCGTGTTAACGCCATATTCATTTTGTATTCTCTTAATTTTTGGCAGAAAAAAAGATAGACGAATTGTCTACCTGTTTTTAAAAAGAAAAAAATGATGAATGTGGATGCCCCAAAAAGGTCTAACCTTTACGTTATGGGGCACCCTCATTCGGTTGTTATTCTTCGTCTTTATTAGCAGGCTTTTCTGAATGAATCTGAGTAATAAGTGATTCGATTCGATTTCCATAAGCAACCGATTCATCAAATTCAAAAGAAATTTCTGGAGTTTTCCTCAAGCGGATTCTCTGGCCTATTTCTGAACGGATGAAACCTGTTGCTTTTGAAAGACCCTTTAACGTATTTTCTTTTTGCTCTTCATCGCCAAGTACTGAGATATAGACAGTTGCTTGTTGAAGATCACCCGTAACAGCAACATCTGTTACCGTAACAAAACCAATCCGAGGGTCTTTTATTTTACGACCGATAATTTCACTTAACTCTTTCTTCATTTGCTCGCCGACACGATTCGCACGAAGGCTCATTTACATCACCTCGCTTTTACCTATAGCCATTCAATATCTGTTAGTGTTCGTTCTAATTCCGGAAAGGAATCTAGAAATTGCAGGGCATTCTGTATTTCTCTCTCAGTTGCTTTCCGAGAAGAGGTCACCGCTACGATGGCAATTTGTGTTCTTTGCCACGTATCTTGGAAACCTACTTCGCTTACAGAAATATTGAATTTCTGCTTTAGCCTTGTCAGCACTCTTTGTAAGACAGCCCTTTTATCCTTCAAAGAATGAGCGTCGTATATGATGCATTCACAAACGACAGAACTGATTATCATTTTCGCTCTATTTCTTGCATCACGTAAGCTTCAATGATATCTCCCTCTTTAAGGTCATTAAAGTTCTTAATCGTGATTCCACATTCATAGTTTTGTGCAACTTCTTTAACATCATCTTTAAATCGTTTTAATGTATCTAATTCGCCTTCAAAGACAACAATACCTTGTCTAATTAGACGTACGCTGCTGTCTCGGGTAATTTTCCCATCCGTTACATAGGAACCAGCAATTGTACCAATTTTAGAAACTTTGAATGTTGTACGTACTTCTGCTTGACCAATCACTTTTTCTTCAAATTCAGGATCAAGCATTCCTTTCATCGCTGCTTCGATTTCTTCGATCGCTTTGTAAATAATACGGTGAAGACGAATATCAACATTCTCTGTTTCTGCTGCTCGCTTAGCATTCGCATCAGGGCGAACATTGAATCCAATGACAATCGCATTAGAGGCAGAGGCAAGAATAATATCAGACTCTGAAATTGCACCTACACCAGAGTGAATGATTTTCACTTTAGCGCCTTCTACTTCAATTTTTTGAAGTGATGCCGCAACTGCTTCTGCCGATCCTTGAACATCAGCTTTCAAAACGATATTCAGTTCTTTTATTTCTCCTTGTTTCATTTGCTCAAACAAGTTATCAAGTGTAACAACAGATTTTTCATTACGTGATGAAGCCAATTGTCTTTGAGCACGTGTTTCCCCAACTTGACGGGCTGTTTTTTCATCTTCAAAAACGATAAAACGATCCCCTGCATCCGGAACCTCATTCAAACCTGTGATTTCGACTGGTGTTGATGGACCAGCTTCTTTCACGCGGCGACCAAGATCGTTAACCATTGCGCGTACACGTCCGAATGAATTACCAACTACAATCGGATCTCCAATTTTAAGAGTACCGTTTTGAACGAGCAACGTAGCAACTGTTCCACGGCCTTTATCCAGACGAGATTCAATTACCGTACCAACTGCTCTACGTTTTGGATTTGCTTTATATTCTTCTACTTCACTAACAAGCAAGACCATTTCAAGTAAACTGTCAATTCCTTCACCTTGTTTAGCAGAAATTGGAACAAAAATCGTATCCCCGCCCCACGCCTCAGAAACAAGACCGTGTTCTGTTAATTCCTGCATGACCCGATCAGGATTAGCAGATTCTTTATCCATCTTATTCACGGCAACGATAATTGGCACCTCTGCTGCTTTAGCATGGTTAATTGCCTCAACCGTTTGTGGCATTACGCCATCATCAGCAGCTACAACTAGAATGGTAATATCGGTAACTTGCGCACCACGCGCACGCATTGTAGTGAACGCAGCATGCCCAGGTGTATCTAAGAACGTAATCTTCTTACCACTAACTTCAACTTGATATGCACCGATATGCTGTGTAATTCCACCAGCTTCTCCCTCTGTTACTTTTGTGTTACGAATTGAGTCTAGTAGTGTCGTTTTCCCATGGTCAACATGTCCCATAATCGTAACAACTGATGGACGTTCAATCGTATTTTCTGGATCATCTTCAGTAACAAGTGATTCAAGATCTGTTAAATCAACTAAGATTTCTTCTTCTACCTCAACACCATATTCACCAGCAATCAATTCAATTGCATCTTTGTCTAATGTTTGGTTGATGGTAGCCATTACACCAAGCATAAATAGCTTTTTGATAATTTCCGATGGCTCACGGTGTAATTTTTTAGCAAGTTCTTGTACAGTTAATGATTCAACAAACGTAATTTTAGCAGGTAGCTCACGTTCTTTTCTCTTTTGAACCGGAGCTTGTGTTTGAGTTTGGGTTCTGCCTTTATTGTTTTTATTACGATTATTGAAATTACTTTTACCTCTATTGGAGTTGTTTTTTTGTCCGCCTTGAGGGGTAGTTTTGCCTGCAACCGGCTTAACAGGTGGTTTTTTCTTCACCTTTTCCTTATTAACCGTATTGCTTTTCTCATTTGCTTCTTCTTCATATTTTTCCACAGTAGTAGAAGTAGTATTCGACTGCTGTGTTTTTGGTTTTATTGAATGATTTAATTTATCAATCGTAGAATCGTCTAATGTTGTCATATGGTTGGATACCTCTATATTCATTTCTTTGAGTTTATTAATTACATCCTTGCTTGAAACGTTCTTTTGTTTTGCATATTCATGTACACGTATTTTAGTCATACGTTCACCCCCGTAAAATTTAATCGAGCAACGTTTGGAGTTTTCTTGCAAAACCTTCATCTAAGACAGCGACAGTAACCCGCGCATCTTTTCCTATCGCTTGACCGAGCAAAAATCGATTTTCGACTTTTTTTATAGGAACCTGATAATACAAGCATTTATCAGTAATTTTTTTTTCTGTATTGGGAGAAGCATCGCAAGCCAAGATGACTAGTTTTGCTTTACCACTTCTCACTTCTTTTACAACTAATTCTTCTCCTGAAATTAGTTTACGCGCTCGATTTGCTAAACCTAGTAGAGACATCCATTGTTGTATCATCTTGTAGAAGTATTCTCCTTATCCACTAATTCAAGTAGCTGTTCATAAATGGAAGGATCGATTGCCGCATTTAGTTGGTTGGCCAAGATATTTTTCTTCTTGGCTAGCATAATCGTTTCTTTATCCAAAGTTAAATAAGCACCACGCCCTGCTTTTTTTCCTGTAGGGTCAATGCTCACTTCTCCTTCTTTTGATCGAACGATTCGCATCAACTCTTTTTTCGGCTTCATTTCACCAGTTGCAACACATTTGCGCATTGGTATTTTTTTCATAATCGATCACCTCTATCTTATTCGTCATCTTCGACAAATTCATCTTCATTAACGTAGCTGTCTCTACTTAATAAAAACTCTTGCTCCTCCACAGGATAGATTCCTGCTTCACGAGCTTCTGTTTCACTTTTAATATCAATTTTCCAACCAGTCAATTTTGCTGCTAATCGTGCATTTTGTCCTCGTTTCCCAATTGCAAGTGAGAGCTGGTAATCAGGTACAATAACCGTTGTTGCTTTTTCTGCTTCTTCAACGATTACTTCTAGCACCTTTGAAGGGCTAAGTGCGTTAGCGACAAATACGACCGGATCTTCTGACCAATTAACGATATCGATTTTTTCGCCTTTAAGCTCGTTAACAATCGCTTGAACCCGTTGTCCTTTTTGACCCACACATGAGCCAACCGGATCAACCTCTTCATTATCAGAATGAACGGATATTTTAGAGCGATCGCCCGCTTCACGCGCAACCGATTTGATTTCTACTGTTCCATCAAAAATCTCTGGAACTTCAATTTCAAATAAACGCTTTAATAGACCAGGATGTGTGCGTGAGACGAAAATTTGCGGACCTTTTGATGTTTTTTCAACTTTTGTGATAAATACTTTAATTCGATCATGTGGTTTATAATGCTCATTTGGCATTTGTTCACTAATAGGAAGTAATGCTTCAATTTTTCCTAGACTAACATAAATAAACCGAGAATCATGACGTTGAACAATTCCGGTCATAATGTCTTCTTCACGGTCAATGAATTCTGAATAAATGATACCGCGTTCTGCTTCACGTACTCGTTGTGTGACGACTTGCTTAGCAGTTTGTGCTGCAATCCTTCCAAAATCCTTCGGTGTAACTTCTAGCTCCACAACATCTTCGAGTTGATAGCTAGGATTAATTTGTTTTGCTTCTTCCAAAGAAATTTCAAGTCGTGCATCGAACACCTGATCCACAACATCTTTTCTGGCAAATACTCTCATTGAACCTTTTTCAAAATTTAAATCAATACGAACATTTTGCGCCTGATTAAAATTTCGACGGTAAGCTGAGATCAATGCTGCCTCGATGGCATCAATCAGAACTTCCTTTGAAATACCTTTATCTTTTTCTAAAACATTGAGAGCATCCAATAACTCACTGCTCATGGTTGTTCCCCCTTAATATTTTTTAAGAAAATGTAACGGCTAGTCTTGCTTTAGCAACCTTCTCAAAAGGGATTACTACCGTTTTCTTTCTAGTTTTAATTTTCACTTCTATCACTACTTCTTGTCCATCAAAGCTTTTCAAGATACCTTCAAATTCTTTTTCATCCAAAATTGGTTCATATGTTTTTATGTAAACATTTTTCCCAAGTGCTTTATGAAAATCCTTCTCTTTTTTCAAAGGCCTCTCTGCTCCAGGTGACGATACTTCAAGGAAATAGTTTTGCGGAATTGGATCTGTTTCGTCCAGCTTTTCGCCTAATTTTTCACTTACTGTGCCACAGTCTTCAATGTCTACACCAGTTTCTTTGTCAATATAGACACGAAGGAACCAACTTTTACCTTCTTTGACATACTCGACTTCTACCAATTCAAGTGCCAATTCATCTAAAATTGGAATCACAAGTTCCTCTACGGTTTCCGTTACTTTTTTACTCATTCGTTTCCTCCATACATGGTCCGTATACATATCTTTGTAATGGATTCAAAAATTTAGTCAATTACAACACGAAAGAGTGGGTTTCCCCACTCTTTCCATTGGTTCTGCTTAGTATTTCCAATAAAAATATACCATAGTCAAGGGATTTTTGCAAATAAAGTACAACCTTTGTTCGTTTAATTCCCTGATACTATAAGGTTTAGCGAATATAATGCTTCATTTATCTCTATTATTGAACATTTTTTTGAAACAGAGTATTAAATACTCCATCACCTAGCAAAATCATTTGCAACAACAAAGTATGGTTATCAGAACAGAGAGAGTTGGTTTTGGTCAGGCAATGATTCTAAGCAGCCTTGCTTATCCAAGTACTCTAGAATGGTTTTTGAAACCTTTCCACGCTGTTGCAGATCCTCTTTAGAAAGAAATTCTCCAACTTCACGGGCACGAACTATATTAATTGCTGCATTCGTTCCAAGTCCAGGAATGGAATTGAATGGCGGAATTAGTGATTTCCCTTCAATAAGGAACTCATCTGCACTTGATTTATACAAATCAACTTTACTGAACGAAAAGCCCCGTTCACACATTTCAAGTGCTAATTCTAGTACTGTCAGCGTATTTTTTTCCTTGGTTGAAGCATCAAGCCCTTTCGCATTTATTTCTTCTACTTTTGAACGAATGGCTTGTGAACCTCTTGTCATAGCCTCGATTTCAAAATCTTCGGCTCTAACAGTGAAATAGGCTGCATAATACAATAATGGCAAATGTACTTTGAAATAAGCGATTCGCACTGCCATTAATACATATGCAGCTGCGTGAGCTTTCGGGAACATATATTTTATTTTTTTACAAGAATCAATATACCATTCAGGAACTTCATTTTCCCTCATGCTTGCTTCGAATTCTTCAGTGAGTCCTTTCCCTTTACGAACAGATTCCATAATTTTAAATGCAAGGGAAGGTTCTAGACCTTGATAAATTAAATACACCATAATATCATCCCGGCAGCCAATAACTTCACTTAGTGTACAAATTCGGTTATGAATCAGCTCTTGTGCATTTCCAAGCCATACATCGGTACCATGTGATAATCCAGAAATCTGAACGAGTTCTGAGAATGTCGTTGGTTTTGTATCTTCAAGCATTTGACGGACAAATCGGGTTCCGAATTCCGGAATGCCAAGCGTTCCTGTTTTACACATAATCTGGTCTTCAGTAACCCCAAGCGACTCTGTTCCACTGAATATTTTCATTACTTCAGGATCATCAGTTGGTACTGTTTTTGGATCAATTCCGCTCAAATCTTGCAGCATTCTTATTACTGTAGGATCATCATGTCCAAGAATATCAAGTTTAAGAATATTATCATGAATAGAATGAAAATCAAAGTGAGTCGTTTTCCATTCAGAATTACGGTCATCCGCTGGAAATTGGATAGGTGTAAAGTCGTAAATATCCATATAATTTGGTACTACGATAATCCCTCCTGGATGCTGCCCACTCGTTCTTTTTACGCCCGTACATCCAGCAACAAGACGATCGGTTTCGGCACCGCGCATATGAAGATTGTTATCTGAAGAATATCCTTTTACATAGCCGTATGCGGTCTTTTCAGCAACCGTACCAATGGTCCCAGCACGAAAAACATAATCTTCTCCAAATAATACCTTTGTATAGTTATGAGCATTCGGTTGGTATTCACCGGAAAAGTTCAAATCGATATCGGGTACCTTATCTCCATTAAATCCTAGAAAGGTTTCAAACGGGATATCTTGGCCGTCTTTTTTATAACTTGTACCACAGTCTGGACAGTCTTTATCCGGTAAGTCAAATCCAGAACTTACTGAACCATCATTGAAAAACTCGGATTTTTTACAGTTTGGACAAACATAATGTGGTGGAAGTGGATTGACCTCGGTAATTTCCGTCATTGTTGCAACTAACGATGAACCAACGGATCCCCGTGAACCAACGAGATAGCCATCATCAAGAGATTTTTTTACGAGCTTATGAGAAATTAAGTAAATTACAGCAAAACCATGGCCGATGATACTTGTTAATTCTTTTTCAAGCCGCGCTTTTACGATTTCAGGAAGTTCATCGCCGTAGATACTTCGTGCCATACTATAGCTCATTTCTCGCATCTCATCATCTGCACCTTCAATTTTCGGTGTATACAGATCATCTTTAATCGGCTTAATATCGTCAATCATGTCTGCAATCTTATTCGTGTTTTCAACAACA
The DNA here is from genome assembly GCF_014138605.1 of Peribacillus huizhouensis. Classification (GTDB taxonomy): domain Bacteria; phylum Bacillota; class Bacilli; order Bacillales; family DSM-1321; genus Peribacillus; species Peribacillus huizhouensis. Next base: position 109,136 of record NZ_JACJHX010000001.1, read on the forward strand.
ATTTTCTGAGCTTGATCTTTACCTAGAAACTCAAAGTTCTTCAACATTTCATCCGTCGTTCGGAAATGAACATCCGGCAATTTGTGACGATTTAGCGGATTGGCGCCACCTTGTGAGTTTACTAATATTTTGCGATAGATTTTATCATTCGGCTCAAGATAATGAACATTACCTGTTGCAACAACGGGTTTATCTAACTTTTCCCCAAGTTTCACAATATTAGTAAGAATTCCTTCCAACGATTTTTCATCGCGAATATATTCCATTTCAATCATATGTTGATAAACATCTTTAGGATGAACCTCGAGATAATCGTAGAATTCGGCAATCTCGGTAACTTCGTCGAATCCCTTCTGCATCATCCCCTCAAACACTTCACCTTTATCACATCCGGAACCAATCAAAATTCCTTCACGAAACTTTTTCAGCTTTGATCGTGGAATCCGAGGCACTCGATAAAAATAATCGATATGTGATAGAGACACAAGCTTAAACAAATTCTTCAATCCCTCTTGGGTCTGGGCGATGAGTGTGCAGTGATAAGGTCTTGAACGTTGAAATGCATTTCCTGCACCCATATGCTCATTAAATTGGTCATGATAAAGGATTTCTTTTTCCGTTGCATCTTTTAGCATTTTTAATAGTAAATATCCTGTCGCTTCAGCATCATAAATGGCCCTATGATGTTGGGTCAGTTCAATATCGAACTTTTTAGCTAACGTATTCAAACGATGATTTTTGAATTCAGGATATAGAAAGCGACCTAATTCTAATGTATCTATGACAGGATTTGTAGCTTTTGGATGCCCAATCTTTTTATAACCGACATTTAAAAATCCCATATCAAAGCTTGCATTATGAGCAACTAAAATAGCATCTTCGGTCCAATTTCGAAAGTTCTCAAGTACTTCGGATACTTCCGGAGCATTTTCTACTAAGTCATCCGTAATACCAGTCAAATCAATGGTCGTCGCTGATAAAGGATGATGTGGGTTTGCAAATGATTCAAAGCGGTCAATGATTTCACCGTTTTGTATTTTCACAGCTGCTAGCTCAATGATCGTATCATAAACAGCGGATAAACCAGTTGTTTCAACATCAAACACTACATACGTATCTTCTTCGAGCAGACGATGCGCATCGTTATAGGCAATCGGCACCCCGTCATCGACTAAATTCGCTTCTACCCCATAAAGAATTTTAATATCATTTTTCTTTCCAGCACTAAATGCTTCTGGAAATGATTGAACACCGCCATGATCCGTTATCGCTATTGCTCGATGCCCCCATTTCTTCGCTTGTGTTACGAGCGCAGAAACCGGAGAGACTGCATCCATTTGACTCATTGGCGTGTGAAGATGGAGTTCTACCCGCTTCTCACCTTCTGGCGCCTTGTCGATACGCCCTTGCTTCGTAATTTCGTTTATATCATTTGCCATCATAACTAAATCACGAATGAAAGTATCCGTTTGGATACTTCCTTGAGCACGAACCCACATGCCTTTTTTCACTCTGGCCAAAATAGCTGCATCTTCTTTGTCTCTAGAGAACACCTTCACAATAATTGAGCTTGTATAATCCGTTACTTTAAAAGTGAGTAATGTTCTGCCGCTTCTAAGCTCTTTGACTTCAGCATCGAACACATAGCCTTCAATCGCAATTCTTCGTTCTTCTTCAATGATTTGTTCAAGACGTCTAAAATCAGCATCATCTTTAATTGTATAGCCGATTTTAACAGGTCCTTCATATTGAGCACCTTCTGCTGATTTTTCACTTTCCTTCTTCTGCATTTCAAGCAGTGCTGCCAAACCTTTTTCTTCATCTTCTTTTTGTTTTTCTCTTAAGAATTGCTGATAATCATTATTTGAGTTAATTTCTGCTACTTCTGCTTCAAGTGACATAGGAGGGAATCCCAATGTTTGATAAGTATTAGAAATTAAACTTGAATACTTTTTCTTTAATTGCCCTGCTTCTGCTTCGTTGCGAGCAGAAACAATAATGCGATGACCTACAATTTTTGGCTCTTGCTCATTTAAAAGCGAGAGCAATGCTGGGGAAATCCCTTGAAGTTCACTTAAACAGTTTTTCCAGTATTCCTTTACTAATTCTTCCGTAACCTTTGGTTGAAGCACACTAAAGCTAAATGATACTTTAGCAATGTGAGCAAATGTACTTGCAAGCTGATGAGAAAATTTTGCATGGATACGGGAAGGAATTAATTCTTCAAGTTTGAAAACAAAATGCCAACTCTTTGATTCCCTTTCAATCAATAGCTTCTCAATCTCCGCACCATAGAAATACTGTACAATTGCATCATCAGTTAACTCAAGTTGCCTGAGCAAAAGTTGAAATCTCTCTCGACCGTTGTTCATTTGTTGATTCAATTGTATCCTCCTTCTTTCACTTACGTATTTCAATATAAAGAAACGGCCCGAGGCCTTCATGTTCGAAATGTAACAGAGGTAATTATACCATAACAAGAATATAGTTATTATTATTTAGGATCTAAAACTCTGATTATACTTCCCCATTATTTCTTTGTAAGATTATCGTTTATTTCTATGTTTAAATCGTTTTTCCAATCGTTTTTAGTACATAGAAAAAGAGGTATCCCAAAGCAAAGGGCCAGACTCCGCAACAACTAAATGCAGTATAAGATTCGTGTATAAAACACTAGATACTGATTTAGAGTGCGAGGTCAGACCCTTATGAGACACCCTCATTTAAAGCTCTATTTTTATTATTTGCTTAGAATTTCAGACAAAGTTTCCACTAAAGCATCTGTACCGATTTCCAGTATTTCACCTGATCTTCTAATTTTCACTTCGATGATACCTTCAGATGCTTTCTTGCCAACTGTAATTCGAACTGGAAGTCCCATTAAATCCGAGTCAGCAAATTTGACCCCAGGGCGCTCTTGACGGTCATCCATAAGCACATCATAGCCTTGTTTTTTCAAGGAGCTATACAATTCTTCAGCAAGAGCAGCTTGACTTTCATCCTTCATATTAACAGGGATCAAGTGAATTTGATATGGAGCTAAATTGGTTGGCCATAAGAGACCTTTTTCATCATTAAACTGCTCTGCAACTGCAGCAAGCGTCCGAGAAACACCAATTCCATAGCATCCCATAATCATTGGTTGATTACGGCCGTTTTCATCCAAGTAAACAGCATTCATCGCTTCACTATACCTTGTTCCAAGTTTGAAAACATGTCCAACTTCGATACCTTTTGCAAATTTAATATATCCATTTCCGTCTGGAGATTTGTCCCCTTCTTGAATAAAGCGAATATCCGCATATTGAGATACTGAAAAATCGCGACCAGGATTTACATTCACATAATGGTAATCCTCTTCGTTAGCACCACAAACCGCATTGACTAATCCTTCAACAGCTTGATCTGCAATCACTTCCACATTTGCAGCGGATTTAATTGGTCCAAGTGAACCAACAGCACAACCTAGTATTTCTTTCGTGTCTACAGCAGAAGCAAGCTCCACATTTGCTGCACCGTAGATGTTTTTTAATTTAATATCATTCACTTCATGATCACCGCGAACTAATACCAATACAAACTTTTCGTCCACTTTAAATAGAAGTGATTTTATACATGTTTTGGCATCAGTTTGAAGGAAACTAGCAACTTCTTCAATCGTTTTTTTGCCGATTGTCTCTACTTTTTCTAAATCTTTTGCCGGTTCATTGTTTTTAACTTCTTCTATTAGTACTGGAGCCATTTCAATATTAGCTGCATAATCCGAGCTGTCAGAGTAGGCAATCGTATCTTCGCCTACGTCAGAAAGGACCATAAATTCATGCGTGTCTTTCCCACCCATTGCACCTGAGTCCGCAATAACTGCTCGGAAATCCAATCCGCATCTACTAAATACATTTGAGTAGGCAGTGAACAAACGTTGATACACCGCATCTAAACTTTCCTGATTAGAGTGGAAAGAATATGCATCTTTCATGATAAATTCGCGTCCACGTAGTAATCCGAAACGCGGCCTTTTTTCATCCCGAAATTTCGTCTGGATTTGATATACAGTTAACGGAAGACGCTTATAAGATTTAATTTCATCGCGAACTAGGCTCGTGATTACTTCTTCATGTGTTGCACCAAGAGCAAATTCACGATCATGACGATCTTTTAATCTCATAAGTTCTGGGCCATATGTATACCAACGGCCGGATTCTTGCCAAAATTCTGCTTGCTGAAGTGCAGGCATTAATAGCTCTACTGCCCCTGCATTATCCATTTCTTCACGTACAATTTGTTCTATCTTTTGTAGCACCTTTTTACCTAACGGGAGAAAGCTATACACACCACTAGAATTTTGCCTCATATAACCTGCTCGAAGCAAAAGCTGGTGACTTTTAATCTCTGCATCTGCAGGTACTTCTCTTAATGTTGGAATTAACGTCATACTTTGTTTCATCATTGCACCTCATTTATAAATAGGAACCTTATTAGTCATGCCTAAATCCCCTTAATTCAAATTATACAGGAGAAAATTCTGCAAATCCACGTATAAAAGCATATAAAGTGAAACTTCAAATAGCCAGTTTTTCTTCAACCCCACTGTTTGTTTGTGCACTAAATCTTCGATAATTCGACACTGCGAACCTGTTTCAATGAATCACAGACTAAAAAACACCACGTCCTTTAGTCTCTCGTCTGCGTGCCCCACATCCTGTGAGAGTCCGACATGCTTTAGATGGGGATATAGCGTGTCGTAGTTTGCCACAGAGAATTGCAACTTAAGACCTTAAGTAGTGCTAGGAGCCGCAACTAGATTAGTCAGTTATTTCCCCCACCTACAACTTCTTTGATTTATCTAAACCTTGAGGTGGTGGCTTAATAACGGGTTAATGCGATAGAATTGAATCTTGTATAATTCAAATTACTGAACGTGACAAAGACAATAGCACAATTTCAAAATGCACTATTGTCTTTTGATTGTTTAGTATTTCATACAATAAAGTGAAACTTCAACCAGTGGGGGTTCTTTATCCCCCACTGGTTGTTAGTCCCGTTCTACTATACCTTTGAAGACCCATAAAGGTAAGTTTCACTGTATCTCACCAATCGGACCTTAACGGGCAGTTTGTTTGTCCCCTACTTATCTTCTGTGTTCCTCAAAAGCTTGAGCTGGGGGACCTACTGCCCGTTAAGCGTGGGACAAATTAGAATTTTTAAGTTTTAATTATAAGAAAAATCGTTGGATGTCATTCCATGTAACCATAATCATCAATAACATCAAGAGCGCAAATCCGATAAAATGGACAATACCTTCTTTTTGACGGTCTATTGGCTTTCCGCGTAGAAATTCTACAAGGAAGAATAATAGCCTGCCGCCATCAAGTGCTGGTAATGGCAGTAAATTCATAATACCAAGGTTAATACTTAATAATCCTGCCCATTTCATTAACATGAATATTCCTGACTTAGCAACTTCTTCAGTGGATTTATATATCCCCACAGGACCAGATAGACTATCCAGTGTAAATCCACCTGTAATTAATTGACCAAGAATAACAAAAATTTGTTTAGTCCAGTGATAGGTTTCTGTTAATCCGTATGAAAATGCCTTTAGCGGTGATTTTTCTACTGGAGCATAAACTCCGATAACACCTATCTTCTCACCTTCTCGTTCAACTTCTTTAGGTACGACTGGAATGGATAGTGTCTGTCCATCTCGTTTGATTACAAATTCGATTTCATTACCGGGGTGTTTTTGAATATTTGCTTGAACATCTTCCCAGGTCGAGACTTCATTTCCATTGATCGATTGAATTTCATCTCCAGCCTGTAACCCTGAAGCAATTGCCGAACCATCATCTGTTAACTCACCAAGTCTTGGCTCATTGACTGCAATCCCTTGAAATAAACCAATCATAACAAAGATAACAAATGCCAACACAAAGTTCATCATAGGACCGGCAAAAATTGTCATCGTCCTATGTCCGAGTGATTTGGATACAAATTGTCGATCATAAGGAGCAATTTGATTCTCCACGCCATCCTCTACTACAACCGCTTCTTCATGAATGCGAAAGGACTTTAATTCACCCTCATCACCTTCCTCATACCCTTGAATAAGAAGTTTATGTTCAAGATCAGCTGCTTCCACTTCGATAATACGGATGTCAGGATATTTATCTTTATTATTTAAGACAATTTGCTTCACTAGGTTGTTATCATCTGTAACTAACCCTATACGATATCCCGGCTTTATGTCTGGATTTTCGGCATCTTCACCCGCCATACGAACATAACCGCCGAGAGGAAGAAGTCTAATCGTATAAACGGTTTCTGCCCTCTTATAGGTGAATACTTTCGGCCCGAAACCAATTGCAAATTCCCTACATAATATCCCTGCCCGCTTGGCAAATACTAAATGTCCCAGTTCATGAAAGAAAACAAGGGCTCCAAAAATAACGATAAAGGAAATCACAGTTTGCAATGTTTGCACGTGCATGTCACCTCTATTTCAGTAATGTTTGAATAAATTTTCGTGTACTTGCATCCACTTCTTGAATTGTCGTAAGATCTGGATTGTCAATCGGAGTATGACGATTTAACGCTTGTTCAATGTATGTTTCGATTTCTAAGAAAGCAATTTTTCCTTTTAAAAATTCTGCAACAGCAACCTCATTGGCAGCGTTTAGGACAGTTGGCATTGTTCCGCCTATTTTACCTGCTTCATAAGCAAATTGCAAACATGGAAAACGATTAAAATCCATCTCCGCGAAATGTAGCATTCCTATCTCTGCCAAGTTTAATCGATGACTTGTTGACAAGGGTAAGCGATCAGGATAAGTAAGAGCATACTGAATGGGTACTCTCATATCTGGTGTTCCTAGTTGCGCGATAACACTAGAATCATGAAACTCCACCATTGAATGGATAATGCTTTCTTTGTGAAGTACAACTTCAATTTTTTCATATGGAAGATTAAACAACCAATGGGCTTCGATTACCTCAAGCCCTTTATTCATCATAGAAGCAGAGTCAATTGTAATTTTTGCACCCATCGCCCAATTCGGATGGTTAAGTGCCTCATCTACAGTTACTCCTATCAGTTCCGCGCGAGAGCGGTCTCTGAAACTTCCTCCTGAAGCAGTAATAATCAATCGTTCAATATTTTTTTCTTTTTCACCTTGTAATGCCTGGAATATAGCTGAATGTTCACTATCAACTGGAAGTAGATTAACGCCAGCTTTCCTCGCTTCTTCCATTACTAAATGTCCAGCTGTCACCAACGTTTCCTTATTTGCTAATGCAATATCTTTTTTTGCTTTGATCGCTTGAAGGGTCGGAAACAAACCAACGCTTCCAATGACCGCATTCACTAGAATATCTGCTTTTTCAAAAACAGCAGTTTCTATTAACCCTTCATCACCATATGTAAAATGAATGCCTGTTCCCGCATACTCTAATTGTAAGGTTTGAGCATCTTCCTTTGCTTGAACACACACTAAACTTGGTTGAAACTCACTAATATATTTTCTAGCTAGTTCCACATTTTCCCCAACTGAAAAAGCGACAATCTCAAATTGGTCTGGATGTTGTCGAACAACATCCGCTGTTTGCTGACCAATCGAACCAGATGCACCTAAAAGACTTATATATTTCAATGTCATTCATCTCCTAAGACCAATTCAAACATTAGAGAATCTGTAAAAAATGCAAAATCGGTAAAATGAAAATCAAGCTATCAAATCGATCTAATATCCCACCATGACCAGGCAAGAGATTGCCTGAATCTTTGACACCATAATGGCGTTTATATGCTGATTGAACAAGATCACCTAGCTGACCAAAAATTGCTATAAGAATACTCATAAATATCAACTGAATCAATGTTTTATCAATCGTAGATAACATAAAAAACAGAATCGCGACAACCATTGCAGAAATAATTCCGCCGATAAAACCACCGATTGTTTTATTCGGACTGATTTCAGGCCATAATTTCCGTTTACCCATCGATTTTCCAATAAAATAGGCACCTGAATCCGTTGCCCAAATCGTAAATAGAGCAAAGAATATATACGTTAAACCATTAACATCTCTTGTTTCAAATAAGTAGTAAAATCCCATACCAATATAGATAACGGATATTACTAAAAAACCTGCATCATCAAACATAAAACGATTTTTCGATATAACAGTAGAAATGAGTAGTAATAATACTCCCCCGATAACGATTTGCGTTTTATCATATCCGGTATCTGCCAAAATTCTGCTAACGGATTCTGGGATTAGAATTAACCAGAGCATTGCAAACGAAATCACTGAAGCAAATGAATTCAGCGGCAGTTTTTTCATTCGAATCAATTCATATAAACCAATCGTAGCTAGTAGATAAACCAGTATTAGAAATGGAAGCTTGCCTAAAATAACGATGGATAAAAATACAGCAGCTGCAATAATACCCGTAATAATTCTTTGCTTCATGAATCACTTTTCCTCGCCTTCTTAACTAGACACCGCCGAATCTTCTTGTGCGCTTCTGAAAATCTTCTACCGCATCCAACAAATGTTCTTCCCGAAAATCAGGCCAGAGAACATCTGTAAACCAAAGTTCTGAATACGCAACCTGCCAAAGCATGAAATTACTTAAGCGAATTTCTCCGCTCGTCCTAATCAAAAGGTCAGGATCAGGCAGTGCACGGGTCATTAAATAATTAGAAAATTGCTCTTCATTTATGTTTTCATTAATGATACCATTTTTAACATCGTCTATTGTTTTATTAACAGCCATTAATATTTCAGCACGACTGCCATAATTCAATGCGAAATTCAAGATAAGACCAGTATTATCCTTTGTTTCTTCTATAGCCATCTTTATTGCCCGTTTTGTATGTTCTGGCAATAATTCGATTTCTCCCATCATCTCGACCTTCACATTCTTTGCGATAAGTTCAGGTAAAAATGTTCCCAAAAACTCTTCTGGCAATTTCATGATATAATCTACTTCACTTTTCGGGCGCTTCCAGTTTTCAGTGGAAAAAGCGTACACCGTTAAAATACTCACATTTAACTCACTTGTAAGTTTAGTGATCTTCCGTACAACCTTCATTCCTTCATGGTGGCCAGCTATTCTCGGTAAGGCACGTTTCTTAGCCCAACGTCCATTCCCATCCATGATAATTGCGATATGCTTAGGAACCGAAGATTTTTTTACTTGTTGAATTCTTTGAGCTAAATCGGAAGAAGCATCTTTCTTTCCAAAACGCTTCCATATTGAATACATACTTTTGTCCCCCATCAGGTAGTGCTGTTCTCTACACATTCCTATATACTATGTCGAAAATGAAAATGACAGAATCTATATTATAATATCAAAAAAAGACTGCTTCTCCTATTATTAATATGAAAAAGATTGTCCGGTTAGACGAAAATGATTAAGTAAAACATCAAACCAAGATCTAACACTCGATTTCTTAAAAAATCTCTCTTCGTATTATACACAATATACAAGCCCATTTTCATCCTTCTGTTTTCAATATGAACCGTTTGACTCTCGTTCAACCAGAATGTAGAGATTTTTTCAAAAAAAAAGCCGAAATCATTCTGCCCAATCCATTCCCTATGCCTGAAGTAAAATGATAAAGAAGACTCTGCTTGAGCTACATTATCATTCAGGGATATTGAATGGAACAGAATGTCCGGCGGTTGTTAATTACTTTGATTTAATAGTAAATATAGTTTTTAAACTATATCCAAATGAAAAAAATAGCTAATCATTTAAAATTACACTTCTAAAATTTCTTTTTCCTTGTCTTTCGTAATATCCTCAATTTTGTTAATATGGCTATCTGTGATTTTTTGGATATCATCGGAATAACCACGTAAATCATCCTCAGTAATTTCACCGTTTTTCTCAAGCTTTTTCAAATCGTCATTTCCATCACGGCGAATGTTACGAATTGCAATCTTGGCTTCTTCTGCTTCCTTACGAACCATTTTGACAAGCTCTTTTCGGCGCTCTTCTGTTAACGCAGGAATAGCAATTCTAATGATTGATCCATCATTAGAAGGATTCAAACCAAGATCAGACTTAAGAATCGCTTTTTCTATATCACCTAAGATTGTTTTGTCATAAGGCTGGATAACCAAAAGCCTTGCTTCAGGAACAGAAATTCCTGCTACTTGATTAATCGGAGTTGGTGCGCCGTAATATTCAACAGATATTCTATCTAACAATGAAGCATTAGCACGGCCAGCACGGATACTTGCCAATTCTCGCGTATAAGCCGAAATTGCTTTTTCCATTTTCGTTTTTGAATTATCAATAACTTGTTTTGCCATTTTATTTCCCCCTAACAATCGTTCCGAGCGACTCGCCCATCACAGCTCGTTTAATATTTCCTTTTTCCATAAGAGAAAAGACCATTAACGGAATATTATTATCCATACAAAGTGAAGAAGCTGTAGAGTCCATAACTTCCAAGCCTTCATTTAGCACATCTAAATAGGATAGCTGATCATATTTTACAGCATTTTTGTCTTTAGCAGGGTCTGCATTGTATACTCCATCAACATTGTTCTTCGCCATAAGAATGACTTCAGCTTCAATCTCAGCCGCACGTAGAGCCGCGGTTGTGTCTGTAGAAAAGTAAGGATTTCCGGTTCCCGCAGCAAATATAACGACTCGTTTTTTCTCAAGATGTCTAATTGCACGGCGTCTAATATAAGGTTCTGCAATTTGTCTCATTTCAATTGAAGTTTGAACACGTGTTTCAATCCCAAGCTGTTCTAAGCTATCTTGAAGTGCTAATGAATTCATGACAGTTGCAAGCATGCCCATGTAATCGGCATTTGCACGGTCCATTCCCATTTCACTTCCGATTTTGCCTCGCCAAATGTTTCCGCCACCAACAACTACTGCCACTTCAACATCCAATTCAGCTACTTCTTTTACTTGTTCTGCAATTGATTTAATGACGGCTGGATTGATTCCAAAACCTTCAGCACCAGCTAGTGCTTCACCGCTTAGCTTTAATACGACTCGTTTATATTTCGGGTTGATCATGTAGAACCTCCAACTATGTAATCTAATTCCATATTATCTTTCACACTTCATGGAACTTTAATATAGTTCACTTAATGGGTGTATCCATATTCAAGCAGTCGCTCTTTTGTTCGATTATGGTTCAAAAATAGGGAACACATTTGTGTTCCCTATTTAACCAATTCACGTTTAAATTAGTCTTTTTTAACTTGGCTCATTACTTCATCAGCAAAGTTTTCTTGACGTTTTTCAATTCCTTCGCCTACTTCAAAACGAACGAATGATTTAATGTTTCCACCTTTTATTTCAACAAATTGTCCAACCTTTTGGTCAGGGTTTTTAACGAATGCTTGCTCATTAACACAAATTTCTTCGTAAAATTTGTTAATACGTCCTTCAACCATTTTCGCAACAATTTTTTCTGGTTTTCCTTCATTTAGAGCTTGTTGAGTCAATACTTCTTTCTCACGCTCAAGTTCAGATGCATCTACTTGGTCACGAGAAACATATTTCGGATTAAGAGCAGCAATATGCATTGAAACGTCTTTAGCAGCCTCTTCATCCGTTGTTCCTTCAAGAACTGAAAGCACACTAATTCTACCACCCATATGGAGGTATGCACCAAATGCACCATTATCTGTTTTTGTAACAACTTCAAAACGACGTAAAGTTAATTTTTCACCGATTTTAGCAATAGCAGTATTGATATGATCTGCAACTTTTACTCCGTTAATTGTTTGCTCAAGAGCTTCTTCTACAGTAGCTGGTTTGTTAGCAAGTAAGTGTTCTCCCAATTCTTTTACTAGCAATTGGAATCCTTCATTTTTTGCTACGAAATCTGTTTCTGAGTTTACTTCAAGGATTACCGCTTCATTTCCATTTACAATAATTGAAGTTAATCCTTCAGCAGCAATACGGTCTCCTTTGTTAGCCGCTTTTGCAATTCCTTTCTCACGAAGGAAATCAATCGCTTTTTCCATATCTCCATTCGTTTCAACAAGCGCTTTTTTGCAGTCCATCATACCTGCACCAGTTTTTTCACGCAATTCTTTTACTAATTGTGCACTAATTGCCATAATAAAATCCTCCTCTAATTAAATACAAAATGTAATTTCGGGTTCAAATGCTAAGCGCAATATGTAATCCCAAAAAAAGGTGATAAAAGGCATTATCCTCTTATCACCTTTTTGTATGAAGGACAAGGGGACGGTGCTCCGTGAATTACATCTATGTCCAACCATTGTTAGTGTCATATTTGTTTAGGAGTAAAATTTACGAAATCTGACTCCGCTCCGCCACCTGTTAATTCAGTGTATCTAAATCAAATTGTTTGTCCTTCATACTAAGTTGGCGCAATTAAGCGTCGGTCGTATTATTAATACAAATTAAGCGTTAGCTGGCTCTGCAGCAGTTTCTTCGCCTTGTTTAGCTTCAAGAATTGCATCTGCCATTTTACCAGTTAATAATTTAACCGCACGGATTGCATCATCGTTAGCTGGGATGACAACATCGATCTCATCTGGATCACAGTTTGTGTCAACAATACCAACTAGAGGGATGTTCAATTTATGAGCTTCCGCAACTGCGATACGTTCTTTACGTGGATCAATAATGAAAATCGCATCTGGGATAGTTTTCATATCTTTAATACCGCCTAGGAATTTTTCTAAGCGATCCCATTCTTTTTTAAGTTGGATAACTTCTTTTTTAGGAAGTACTTCGAATGTTCCGTTTTCTTCCATTTTTTCGATTTCTTTAAGACGAGCAATACGTTTTTGAATTGTTTCAAAGTTTGTTAAAGTTCCACCCAACCAGCGTTGGTTAACATAGTACATACCAGAGCGGATTGCTTCTTCTTTAACAGACTCTTGAGCTTGTTTTTTAGTACCAACAAATAGAATTGTTCCACCGTTAGCAGCTAATTCTTTAACAAAATTGTATGCTTCATCAACTTTTTTCACTGTTTTTTGAAGATCGATGATGTAGATACCGTTACGCTCAGTGAAGATATACTTCTTCATTTTTGGGTTCCAGCGACGTGTTTGGTGTCCAAAGTGTACACCAGCTTCAAGCAATTGTTTCATTGAAATTACTGACATTATTAGTTCCTCCTAAATGGTTTGTTTGTCCTCCGCTTCGATCATTTCCAGACAGAAACTGTCGAAACAGCACCAACTGACTAGATCACGAAACGTGTGTATTAACACCAGTTAATAATATAGCATAGTCATAAAATACAAGCAAGCAATTTACGCGGTTATCTATTAAATCTTATTAACAGCTCAATTTCTGTTTTACCTTTATTTAATTTTTTGGCGATTTCTTCAGTGGTTAAACCCTCATGCAGCAAATTATTCACTTGATCTGAAAGGGTCGGCTTAGCCCGTTGTTCATGATTTTTTAGCTCTTGTTTTAATGACTCTTGAAAAGATGTACTTTGTTTATAGTTATCTCCATGTTCTAATGGTTTTCTTGATATCTCAAGTATATCTTCTTCGTTAATTGGTAAGTCTGGCAATTCTAACGACGAAGCATCCTCTTGTTTTACTTTCACCACTTGTCTGTTTGGACGATCCACAGCCTGTGTTTGAGAGGAAGCAGAACTGTTTCGTGAGATATTTTTTTCATTAACGTTTAATTCAGTTGTATCAACATTATTATTAGAAAGCGTATGAATTAAACGATCATTTTCTTCTTTTAATGCTAAAACAAAGGTTGCCATGGTTTCTTCCATTTCACGGGCTTTTCTTTCTTGATCTCTTTCAAAATTTGCCAACCTGTTTTGTCTCATATATAAAACAATGATTGCCATAATCGTAAAGATATTCAATATAAACATAATAAACATAATGAAACCTGACATAATATCCCTCTTATTCTAAATAGTCAATGTTGATACTTTTTATATAGGATGATTGCCTAGTTTCTTTTACAATTTTAATTTATTTAAAGGAATTTTTTTAATTCGCTTCTTCATTTTATATAGGGTTTCCTTTGTACCTGGAGTACTTCCTTTAAACTAAATAATCAACTTCAAGCAAAATTGATATACGAGAATTCGTGCCAGTTTTACGCAATAATATGGCTTTAGCATCTATCCTCACTTTTCGAGAATAAAACTATATTGACATGGTCTTATTTGTTTACTGCATAGCATTTTGCAATATTGTCCTTAGTTTGTAAATTGCTCTTGAATGAATTTGTGAAATTCTTGATGTTGATAAACTCATTACTTTACCGATCTCTGTTAAAGTAAACTCTTCTTTATAAAAAAGCTGTAGTACAAGCTGTTCTTTTTCATTTAACGTAGCAATGACTGTAGCCAGTTCTTGATACAATTCTTCTTTCAACAATCGTTCTTCTGGCATCAATGTCATTTCATCTTTAATATAATGACTCGGCCCTTCTTTATCGTCTTGATCTTGTGGGTTTTCATCCATTGACAATACATTGGCAAAGAAATTCTCATTCATCACTGTATATACTTCTTCCTCAGAAATATTTAACTCATGAGCAATTTCTGTTACGCCAATTTTTCTCATATACTTTTGTTCTAATTTTTCCACTACCACTTCAATTTTTTTTGTCTTTTCTCTTACACTCCGAGGAAGCCAATCTTCTTTCCGTAGCCCATCCAGAATAGCACCACGAATTCGGAATGAAGCATAGGTGTCAAATTTTAAATCCCGGTTAGGATCAAAACGTTCTAGTGCATCAAACAACCCCATCATTCCAAGACTTCTCACATCATCTCTGCTAACGCTTTTTGGCAAGTTAACTGAAATTCTCTGAACATGAAAGGATACAAGCGGTATGTATCTTTTCACTAGCATGTCACCTGCCTGGGGATCTTTTTTTTCAATCCAGTATTTCCAATATAACTGCTCTTCCTCGGTTGTCAGTTGAGACACGAGACCTCCTCCTAACGCTATCAAACATGTTCATTAAAACTGTCACCAGTCCTTGGTTATTAAAATAAAAGTTAGCTATGTTCTATTTCTCTATTAGACAGGATAACTAGTGAAAGGTTAGACACTCCCTATAAAAAACATATACTTTCTTATTACAAAAAAGGGCAGACGTCTATAATAGCCTTCAACTAAAGATCCATCACATTGTGAAAATTTAACTATATGATTATCTGATTATGATGAAAGGTGCTTATGCTGGGCAACTAGAGACGTTTCTCATTACAACACGTTGGTTAAAACCCTTATCAGACACCTACTAAGGATTGCTTTTACAATACTTTAGTTCCCTTATTTACCGTTCTTATGCTTAGCAAACTTGTTTTGGGATCAAATTCTATAGTTCTACCACTATTTCCACCAACATCTTCTGCCACAATTGGGATCCGTAACGCCAATAATTCTTTTTTTACCGCTTCTACATTTCTTGGTCCTATCCTCATTAAATCTGTGCCTGAAGAAAACTGAAACATTTGCGATCCACCAGCAATTTTTGCCTTGAGGTTTCTTATTGAAGCTCCATCTCGAACGATTCTGTCCACTAATTCTTTAATTGCAGTGTCTGCATATTTTGCATGATTGATTTGCCCCGTTTTTGATAAAGAAGAATCAGGAAGCATGACATGTGCCATACCCGCGATCTCCTTAGATTGATCATATACAATAACACCTACGCATGACCCAAGACCTGAGGTTCGTATGAGAGCCGGGGATTGTACAGTATTCATATCAGCAATTCCTACTTTAATAATATTGGATAGTTCAACCATGTAATGGTACTCCCAATGAATTAAAAACCACTTCATAAGCATCGGGATCTAATAGAAAAAAGAAGTGCCCATTAATGAAAGTTGAACTTTCTACAGCTTCTCCAATCGCAGTCTCAATCACGATAACAAAGTCACTTACTTGAGATAACTCAATCAACCCGGAACTAATTGTCGCACCGACCATATCAATACATAAAGCAGGGACAGATGGAAAAAGGCTTAATTTCGTAAAGTCAGATAAAGAGGATAAATATGAACCTGAAAGAATGTTTCCTAACTCCGATAAAGCAGAAAGTGCTAATTCTGGATAGGGAAGATTATCAAAGGAAAACACTTCTGTCCCTGTCATTTGTTCAATGAAGTGGGCGGCCTGCTTTAAAGGTAATATAAAGAACATATTACCTTGTACCTCCCCTTCAATTCTTAGAAAAACGCTCGCAACAACAGTTTCAGGTCCCCCAGCAAGTTCAATCATTTCATTAATTGATAGAATCCTCACACGCGGAACAATCATATTCATTTTCCTATCAAGTATGGTAGATAGAGAGGTAGCAGCATGTCCAGCTCCGATATTCCCAATTTCTTTTAATATATCCAAATGAACAGAGTTAATTTTATCAACATAGGACATCGCTTTATGCTTCTTTAACTACTGTGTCATTTATTTCATCTTGATTAAGGATTTGATCAAGATTCAACAACGTTAATAATCTTTTTTCAACTTTGGCAACTCCACTAATATATTCCATCGCTACATTGCCAATAACTTCTGGCTGAGGTTCTATACTTGCCTCAGGAATATCCAATACATCGTTCGCAGAATCTACGATTAAACCAGCCTCCATATTATCCAAACTTACGATAATAATTCTTGTTCGATCGTCATACGCTGCTTTTTCTATTTCGAAACGAGCTCGTAGATCAATAATTGGTGTAATTCCCCCCCTTAGATTGATCACTCCTTTTACAAATGGTAATGACCTTGGGACTCGGGTAATATGCATCATTTTCTCAATTCCACGAACTTTAGCGACAGGTATCACATATTCTTTATCTTTAATTTGAAAAACGATGACTTTCACCGTCTCAGAAGTGACGATTGCTTCCATATAAGAACCTCCTAAAATATATGTATTCATAGGTTAAAAGCGACAGTGCCTTTTCAAGCTTGCGAAGAAAATAAGGTTAAATCAAGAATGATTCATTTTTCACAATCATCTATTTTAAAAACAAGCTACACGACTGCAACTCGGATAGGCTATTAATCTATGAGATTAGGCATGCCTGCAGTACGATTAAGTTATCTATATAAATAAGATCGTATAGTATTTAAAAGCAATTTAAATCTATTATTGTCAAGCCTTCATAATAATCAAAATGCATCTAATTAAATCATTACTAGAAAAAAACCTTGTGCGTACTAGCATTTTTTTACTTAATTAATGCGTTACAATCTATAATTAAAGCAACTTGACCGTCACCTAAAATAGTAGCTCCAGATATTGCAAAAGCAGAGGACAAATAGTTCCCAAGAGATTTTAATACAATTTCTTGTTGACCGATAAAAGAGTCGACAACTAAACCAGCCATTTTATCTCCTTTTCTAACAATGATTACGGAATAATACCCGTCATCTCCTATGGTCTCAGGAACTTCAAATATTTCTTTAAGGAAAATTAATGGTAATACCTTACCTCTAAAATCAATCACTTGTTGATTATGACCATTCATAATATCCGTTTTATTGATAATTGCAGTTTCAATAATTGAAGATAGTGGAATCGCATATTTCTCCTGTTGAATTTCAACTAGCATAACTGAAATAATCGACAACGTAAGCGGTAATTGGATGAGAAAATCAGACCCTTTCCCTTCAACAGAATCAATCGAAACCACACCACCAAGAGCTTCAATCGTACTTTTTACTACGTCCAATCCTACTCCACGTCCAGATACGTCTGATATTTGATCAGCTGTAGAAAAGCCAGAAGCAAATATTAATTCATAAACTTGTTTATCAGTAAGTGTTGCAGCTTGTTGTTCCGTTATTACTTGGTTTGTTATGGCTTTTTTCAATACCTTGTCCCGATTTATCCCTGCACCATCATCTTTAAGTTCGATGAACACATGATTTCCACTATGATAAGCCTTTAACATAACTGTACCCTCTTCAGGTTTACCGTTCGCTTTTCGTACCTCTGGCATCTCGATTCCATGATCAAGCGCATTGCGAAGTAAATGGACAATTGGATCACCAATTTCATCTATAACAGTACGATCTAATTCAGTTTCCGCACCATGAATTTCTAAAACCACTTTTTTATGAAGATCCCTCGTTAAAGTACGAACCATTTTTGGAAAACGGTTAAAGACTGTTTCAACTGGGACCATTCTCATATTTAAGATAATATTTTGAAGGTCTCCCGTTACCCTTGACATTCTCTCAACCGTTTCGTCTAATTCCGTATTTTCTAATTCCTTCGAGATTTGTTCTAATCTTCCCCGGTCAATTACTAGCTCTTCAAACAGATTCATTAATACATCAAGACGATCAATATTAACCCTGATTGTTTTATTATGCTGCTTGCTAGCAGGTTGATTCGTTTTTTCATTTTTAGAAGCAATTGATGGAGCAACCGGTTCATTGTTACTTTTTTGATGCTCTTTATTCATGCTCACTTTATGTTCGTCTTCTTCGTTTATAGCTGATCTCAGTTCGGACAAATCTAATTTACTAACAATGACTTTGTCGACCTCAGAAACTTTCATAATTTTTTTCTGGAGAGCTTCCACAGACTCTTTCGACACGACAGTCACAGTAAAGGATTGATCAAATTGTTCCTCTTCAAGTTTATCAACGGATGGATTTGACTTAATAACTTCTCCGAGTTTCTCTAACACTTCGAATACCATAAACACGCGAGCACCTTTTAAAAGGCAATCCTCACGCAAGCTTACGTTTATTTCATAAGTTTCAAACCCTTGTTCTTTAGATTGCTGTATAACGGTCAACTCAAATTCATCATAAACACTTTTTTCAATAGATTCCCTAATTGGCATCTCAACTGCTGTAGCCGCTTCGGCTGCACCGATTGAAAGCGGGGACTCCCCTTTCTCAACCATCTCTAATTTAGCAACAACCTCACTTACATTTCTTTTTCCGTCCCCGCCTTCCGCAATGCTCATAACCATCGCTTCTAAATCATCAACCGCTAAAAAAATCACATCAAATATTTCAGAAGAAAGCTGGATTTTTCCATTACGAATTTCATCTAAGATATTCTCCATTTTGTGTGTTAAATTGGCTAAATCTTCATATCCCATCGTTGCAGACATCCCTTTTAACGTATGCGCCGATCGAAAGATTTCATTTACAATCCCTAAATCTTGAGGATGTTTTTCAAGTTCTAGTAACTGTTCACTACAAGTTTGCAGATGCTCCTTGCTTTCTTCAATAAATACTTCTAAATATTGGTTAAGATCCATAGTAATCCGCCTTTCGTATTAACAATAATTCACAATAGCTTTTGCAATATCTTCTACATCAGCGACTTTATTAATTACATTAGTCGCAATAGCCGCTTTAGGCATTCCGAAAACAATGGATGTTTTCTCTGATTCTGCAATCGCGGATAGTCTACCTGATTTACTGAGAGCGGTCAGTCCTTTGGCACCATCTATGCCCATTCCTGTCATAACAACCGCAACCTTTTCAACATCATTAATTTGGCTTGCTGATTCAAATAATACGTCAACCGAAGGACGATGCCCATTTCTTAACGGGGTTTGATCCGTTTGAATTGCCAAACTCATCCCAACTTTTTTTATTTTTAAATGATAGCCTCCCTTTGCAATATAAGCGGTTCCTTTTTTTAAAATCTCTCCATCCTCTGCCTCCTTGACGGTAATTTCCGATAAAGTGTTAAGGCGATTCGCAAGTGATTTTGTAAAGCCAGGTGGCATATGCTGTACAATTAATATAGGTGCCTCAATATTTTTAGGAAGTTGAGTTAAAACAGTTTGCAATGCTCTAGGACCCCCAGTAGAAGTTCCAATTACAATCATTTTTTTCGCAAATGGCGTCTTTTCTCTTATTTGTGGACTCAAATTATTATTATGAACTGGTTCTATTTTACTATAATTATCGGAATTTCCTTGGATAATTTCAATATTTAAGGGATTATTTTGCAACTTCGATACATTAGTTTTACTTGCAGCGACAATTTTGTTGATTAAATCTGTTTTTATTTTATATAAATCGAGTGAGATAGCACCTGATGGCTTTGCAATAAAGTCAACAGCACCTATTTCCATTGCTTTTAACGTACTATCAGCACCTTCTTTTGTCGTGCTAGAGAGCATAATTACAGCAGTTGGCGTTTGTTTCATAATAATACGTAAAGCCTCGAGTCCGTCCATAATAGGCATTTCAACATCTAATGTGATAACATCTGGTTTTTCTTTCTCAATTTTTTGAACAGCATCCCGACCATTTCTTGCTGTTCCAATTACTTCAATCCTGCTATCTTCTGCTAAAAATTCACTAATAAGCTTCCTCATAAAAGCAGAATCGTCGACGATTAATACTTTAATTTTACTCATGTTAACGCACTACCTTCCAAGAAAAAATCTTTTAATTTTCAAAAGAAAATGGCTTTGCCTATACGTTATTTTTTCTGAGAAAGAATGATTTAAGTATCGAGAAGTAATATCTATTAATGCCTTAGATATATTGGCACTTGGCTCATAAAGGATAAACGGTATTTGCTTAGATACAGCTAGCATAACCGTTCGATCATCCGGAAGATATCCCAGTGGGATAATTTCCTTTTGGAGAAATTTTCTCATGACCGTTTGTAGCCGATTCATCGTCTCTTTGCCTTGCAGTTCTTCTCCTACCCGGTTACATATTAAATGAAAGGGAATATCAGAGTTAACTGAATGAAGATATTTCATGACAGAATAAGCGTCTGTTATGGAAGTTGGTTCTGGGGTTGTTATCACAATCAATTCATCAACACACAAAAGCAATTTAGCTGTATCTTCATTAATACCAGCTCCCATATCAAATAGGATAAAGTCATATTCCTGAAGTAATTCATTAAATTGTTCTGTAAATCGGTTAAATAGCTCGTCGTCTAACGAAAATAAATTCGTTAATCCGGTTCCTCCTGCAATAATTGATATATTGTTAGGTCCAGAGGATATCGTCTCTTTAATCGTTAAACTTCCGTTGAAAAAGTCCATAATGCTATTGTTCGAATGGTATCCTAGTAAAATATCGATATTCCCCATTCCAATATCCATATCGAATAGAAGTACTCGTTTACCACGTCCCGCTAAATTTATTGCAAAATTTACCGAAAAGTTTGATTTCCCCACTCCACCTTTTCCGCTTATCACGGCCATTGTTTTGGATACATTAGACTGTTCTTGTATTGCAATAAAATTTCGTAAATTTTCAGCTTGATCATGCATAGTTTATTTCTCCAAGAATCATTTTCGCTAATAATTGAGGAGTAGCGATTTCAATGTCATCTGGTACATTTTGACCATTTGTTATATAGGCTACACCAATTTCATTTCTTATAATGAAATTCACCATCGCGCCATAAGTGGATGTTTCATCTGCCTTTGTAAAAATAACTTGTTTGATGGGGATCATTGAAAACTGGTTATAAATATCTTCCATATCTTTTTGTTTAGCTGTTAAAGATAGGACAAGATATGTTTCCATATCAACAGAAAAATCAATAATATTTTTAAGATCACGAACATAATCTGCATTGCGAAAATTTCGCCCTGCTGTATCAATAAAAACTACATCATAATGTGAAAACCGTTCAATTGCTTTTTGAAAATCTTCTAGATTATAAGCGACTTCAATTGGAACATTCAAAATTTTAGCATAAGTTTTCAATTGATCGATCGCGGCAATTCTATACGTATCCGTTGTAATAAAAGCTACTCTTTTATTTTGCTTTAACATGCAATGAGCAGCCACTTTTGCTAGAGTTGTCGTCTTACCTACTCCTGTTGGACCGACAATATTTATATATTTTTTTTCCGAATGAAATCCCCAATTTTTACTATTAGCAAACCGATTTACTAACTCTGCTTTCACATGTTTCAAAATTTCTGCTTCAGAAAAAGCCGTATGACTTTGAGACCAGTTTTCTAGTACTTTATCCATAACATCTCTTTGAACTGTTTGATTGATTTCATGACCAACTAACAATTCGTTAACGGGAAGTAAAGGTTCCGGATATGCTATGTCCGAAACCTGTTTCAATTCTTTGATCATCGCTTTTAAATCTACCAATTCTTTCATTACTTCGTTAGATTTGTGAATAGGTTCTGACTTTTGGAGCGTTGATGCCTTAACAAAACGATTTTCTTCAATTACTGTTTCCGCAGCTTTTACTGCAATCTTTTTAGTCTTTTGCTTTGTGACTTGTTTTGCCGGTTTAATTTGTGGATCAACTGCAGCATAAACTTCGATGCTTCTTTTCTTAAACATGCCTAAAAAACCACCTGTGAAAATGGGCTTAGAGTTCAAAATAACAGCATCATTTCCCAATTCTTCGCGAACCATCTTTAATGCTTCAGTCATTGAATCAGCTTGATATCTTTTTACATTCAATCCACATTCACCACCCCTATGCTTTGTACTTCTACATTAGATTCCAGCTCATTATAAGAAAGGATTGGCACATGAGGGAAATACCTTTCCGTTAATTGCCTCACATACATTCTGACTGCAGGAGAACAAAGGACAATTGGCGTTTGTTCCATTAGAGTTAATTCTTCTAATTTAGAAGCAGTAGATTCTAAAATGGCTTGTGAATCATTTGGATCAAGCGACAAAAAATTGCCATGTTCTGTTTGCTGAACCCCATCTGCAATTAGTTTTTCAATTTTTCCAGAAAGTGTAATAACTTTTAGACTCTCGCCAGGAATTGTAAATGTACTCGTTATTTGCCTTGCAAGATTCTGTCTGACATACTCAGTCAGCAAATCTGTATCAGTAGATATCCTGCCATAATCAGCCAATGTTTCAAATATAATTGGCAAATTACGAATCGACACCTTCTCACGAAGCAGCTTAGCTAGCACTTTTTGTACATCACCTATAGTCAACGGACTAGGAGTCACTTCATCAACCAGGATCGGGGCAGAATCACGCAAATGATCAATAAGCTGTTTTGTTTCCTGTCTGCCGAGTAGTTCATGTGCATTCATTTTAATCACTTCAGTAATATGCGTCGAAACTACACTTGGAGGATCAACGACTGTGTAGCCCATAATTTCTGCATGTTCTTTCATTTCTTCTGAAATCCATTTAGCAGGCAGCCCGAATGAAGGTTCAACCGTGTCAATCCCCTCAATCGAATCATCTTCAATTCCAGGACTCATAGCTAAATAATGATCGAGTAGAAGCTCCCCTCTAGCCATTTCATTTCCTTTGATCTTTAACCGGTATTCATTCGGATTCAGCTGAATATTATCACGAATTCGAACAACCGGAATCACAAGCCCCAGTTCAATCGCCAGCTGCCTTCTTATCATAACTACACGATCAAGAAGATCACCGCCTTGATTTGTATCTGCAAGCGGAATTAAGCCGTACCCAAATTCAAATTCAATTGGATCAACGCTTAGTAAACTTACAACACTTTCAGGACTCTTCATTTCTTCTGATTGCAGCCCTTCTTCTGGTTCTTGGAACTCCACTTCTTCTTTTTTAGGAGTTTTCGATATTTTATACCCGCCAAATGCAAATAATCCTGCTAACGGAATCGTTAATAAATCAGGTATCGGTGTAAACAACCCGAGTAAAAACATCGTACCAGCAGTAACATATAACAGACTAGGATAGGCAAAAAGTTGCGACATAATGTCCGAACTTAAATTCCCATTAGATGCTGCTCTTGTCACCACTATACCAGTGGCAGTCGATATCATTAATGCTGGTATTTGACTTACTAATCCGTCACCGACCGTAAGCATAGAAAAGTGAGTAGCAGCTTCACCAAATGCTAAACCTAGTTGTACAACACCAATTAAAATTCCAAAAACGAGATTGATAATTACCATAATGATACCGGCAATCGCATCTCCTTTTACGAATTTACTCGCACCATCCATCGATCCGTAAAAGTCAGCTTCCCTACCTACCTTTTCACGTCTCTCTCTAGCTTCTATTTCAGAAATCATACCAGCGTTCAAATCTGCGTCGATACTCATTTGTTTACCAGGCATTGCATCTAATGTAAATCTAGCCGCCACCTCAGATACTCGCTCTGAACCTTTAGTAATAACAAGAAAATTAATAATAACAAGAATCATAAAAACAACAAGACCTACAAGGACATTGCCTCCGACTACAAACGTTCCAAACGTTTCAACGACTCCACCGGCTTCACCATTTGACAGAATAGACCTTGTTGTTGAGACATTCAACCCTAATCTAAATAGTGTCAAAAGTAATAATAAAGACGGGAATATTGAAAATTCCAATGCTTCCTTCATATTCATAGCCATAAGCAGAACCATTAAAGCTAGTGCTATATTCACTAATATCAAGACACTTAATAACCAAGTTGGCAACGGTATAATCAGCATCGCCACGATCATTATGACTCCTGCTAATACCGGTAAATCTCTTGCAGACATATTCTTCTCTCCTATCAGAAAAGCATAAGCGCCTTTTAACAGAACCCTGCCAGAAGGCAGACTCACTTGACACCAAATTTCTTCACATTACTTATATTTTTCCCTTTGTCTTATAAACAAAAGCTAGTATTTCCGCGACCACTTTAAAGAACTCTTCAGGAATCGCCTGCCCAATCTCCACTTGATCGTAAAGTGCCCTCGCCAAAGGTCGATTTTCAACCATCACTACTTCATTTTCTTTCGCTACATATTTTATCTTTTGTGCGACAAAATCAACTCCCATTGCAATCACATAAGGCGCATCGGATTTTTGATCATCATATTTTAAGGCGATTGCATAGTGGGTTGGGTTTGTAATAACAACATCTGCGTTAGGCACTTCTTGCATCATACGTTGCATAGCCATTTCACGCTGTTTTTGTTTTATTTTAGATTTAATAAGTGGGTCGCCTTCTATATTTTTATATTCATCCTTAATATCTTGTTTAGACATTCGGATGTTTTTTTCATAGTCATATTTCTGATAAAGATAGTCTAATAGTGATAAAACCAATAAGGCGATACTCGCATAAATTCCAACCTTCACCGTTATATCGGCTAAAGTTGTCATAGCATTCCCTATTGATTTTTTTGACAATGTCATAATTTCATCCATTCTCTGCCAAATGACAAAAAAGGTAACTAAGCCTACTACTGATATTTTTAACATTGATTTTAGCAATTCTACAATTGCCCGAATTGAAAATATACGTTTAAATCCTTTAATTGGATCTAATTTTTCTAGTTTTAGTTGTATCGTTTCTGTTGAAAACATAAACCCTATTTGCATATAATTTGCTGCAACACCAGCGATTAAAGCTGCTACCAGTATAGGTGCTAAGATAAATCCCATTTCTTTTAACACTTCGGACAGTAATAATGGAGCATTTTCTTCAGTAACTTGAAGAAGCAACGAATGTTGAAAGAATTCCAATAGCAAACGAGTTATTTTTTCAAACATATAAGGGCCAACGAAAAGTAAAAGTAGAAATATAGTTAACAAGTTTATGGATGTATTAACATCCTGACTCTTTGCAACTTGTCCTTTTTTCCGTGAATCCTGCTTTTTTTTAGGAGTGGCCTTTTCGGTTTTCTCTCCGGCAAAAAATTGTAAATCCAGACGGAGCTTACTCATACTATGCCCCTCCTATCAATTGCATCAAACCTCTCATAATGACTAGTAAATATTCAAACAAATGTTGAACAACAACCATCATCATGCCCATTACAATGATTAGCACAAGAAAACTAACTAGCATTTTCAAGGGAATTCCAACAACGAAAATATTTAACTGCGGCACAGTTCTTGCTACAATTCCGAGACCAATATCGACCAAAAACAAACATCCGACAACAGGAATCGACATTTGCAAAGCAATCAAAAACATCCGGCTAAAGGCCTTGACTATAAATTCTATCAAGTTTTCATTACCAAATGGAATGAGAACTTGATCAATCGGGATAAATTGAAGACTATAATAAATTCCATCCAAAAGAAGATGATGACCGTTCGTAGCTAATAAAAATAATAACGAAATGGTGTATAAATATTGCCCTGTTAGAGGACTTTGAGTTCCGGTTTGCGGGTCAATTACATTCGCAATGGCAAAGCCCATCTGAAAATCGATAAACCCGCCGGCAATTTGAATCGCCGCCATGATCATGTATGCGACTAATCCAATCATTAAACCAACCATTGCCTCTTTTAGAACGAGTAGCATGTATGTACCATCTATCACTAGAATGGGAGAATCGATGGTATAGTACATAATCCAAGCTAGGAAAAAACCGACCCCAATTCTAAATGTGGTTGGTAAGGTACGATGTGAAAAAATTGGCATGATTACAAAAAAAGCTGTAACGCGAACTAAGATGAGTAGAAAAGCTGGAAAGTACGGCAATAAATCTTGCATGGTTTAACCTACAAATCTATTTAAATTATTGAATATTTCACTGGTATATGATAATAAATGACTTAACATCCATGGCGCTAAGAAAACAAGTCCCAACAATACAGCAACAATTTTCGGTACAAATGCTAGTGTTTGCTCTTGGATTTGCGTTGTAGCTTGAAAAATACTAACAGCTAGTCCGACTCCAAGCGCAATTAATAGCAAAGGGCCACAAACTATTAATACCGTATATACTCCTTGTTCAGCCACCTTTACAACAAAATCTTCGTTCATTTCTTCACCTACTTAAAAACTTTGTAATAGTGATTTCACAACTAAATACCATCCATCTACCAATACAAATAGGAGTATTTTGAAGGGGAGTGATATCATAACTGGTGGCAGCATCATCATTCCCATAGACATAAGAATACTCGCAACAATCATATCAATTACTAAAAAAGGAATAAAAATCATAAAACCAATTTGAAACGCTGTTTTCATTTCGCTAATAGCATAGGCCGGAACCAGCGCCGTTAATGGAATATCTTGTATCGTTTCAGGCTTTTCTACTCCTGCATAATCTAAAAATAACGCAAGGTCCTTTTGTCGTGTATGCTCACTCATGAATTCTTTAAATGGGCTAGCCGCAAGGTCATACGCTTCTTCTAAATTAATTTCTTCGGCAAATAGAGGAGTTAACGCAACTTCATTCACTTCCTGAAATGTGGGAGCCATTATAAAAAATGTCATGAATAAAGCAAGTCCAATAAGTACTTGATTCGGAGGCATTTGTTGAGTTGCTAGAGCTGTTCGGACGAAACTTAAGACAATTACAATTCTTACAAAACAAGTCATTAAAATAAGGATACTAGGAGCAAGTGATAATACAGTAAGCAGTAGGATGAGTCTTATTGAAGTAGAGACATTTGCTGGATCACTGTTATTGAATAGTTCCATAAATTCATTCATTTAGGTCTCTCTCCTTTTTATTAAGCTCACCTATTGCTTTTTTTCTTGTTTTCTCAAGTTCTTTAAGCTGTTTGTTTAATTGAGATGAAAAATCATCGAATTTATTTTCTTTCTCTCCCCATTTATCTCTCATTTTGGCTACGATATCTCTTGGAACCATCATATTATCCATTTTCTCATTATGATTTTGGATTACTTCTTCATATTCCTCTTGATTGTCAATTTCTTTTAACAGAGATATATTTTCACCAACACCTACAACAAGGATTCGCCTGCCCACTTTTACAATTTGCACTGAGCGATTAGACCCTAGAGTAGTACCGCCGAGGTTTTCAACAAAATTAGCTTTTTGAAAAGCTTTATTTCTTTTATTCATAAACCAAAGTAATCCATAAAGTAAAATTACAACAAAAATAATAGCAGCAGCTACACGAACAAAGTCTAAAATTGAAAGCCCCTTACTAGTGGAGCTTTCAATTTTTGTATTGTCCTTTTGTTTTAAAGCTTTCTCTGCTTCATTTGTATCATTTGGTTTCTCAGGCTTACTATAAGCATCTTTTACGGTTTGATTAGAAAGATCATCTGCAAATATATGACCTTGAAAACTTATCATCCCGAATACTATTATCACTAGGACAGCAATCCATTTTTTAACAGAAAACAAAATGACACCCTCTTATTTTTTAGCTTAATGTTTTATTAATTGCTTCAAGTACACGATCTGCTTGGAATGGTTTTACAATAAAATCCCGTGCTCCCGCTTGAATCGCATCAATAACCATTGCCTGCTGTCCCATAGCTGAACACATAATAACTTTTGCAGCAGGATTAATCGATTTAATTTCTTTTAATGCTGTAATTCCATCCATTTCAGGCATTGTAATGTCCATTGTGACAAGATCTGGTTGTAACTCGCGGTATTTTTCAACTGCTTGCGCCCCATCCGCTGCTTCTCCAACAATCTCAAAACCATTTTTCGACAATATATCTTTAATCATCATTCTCATAAACGCCGCGTCATCAACAATTAGAATTTTGTGAGCCATAATTTAATTTCCTCCAGTTTATCTAAGTTTTTTTAATCGGTCCGATTGACTGACAATGTCAGTTACTCGGACTCCAAAGTTTTCATCAATTACTACAACTTCACCTTGTGCAATCAACCGATTATTCACTAAAATATCAACTGGTTCACCAGCTAATTTATCAAGCTCGACAATCGATCCTGATGATAGTTCCAAGATTTCTTTTATTGACCGTTTTGTCCTACCAAGTTCAACCGTTACTTGAAGCGGTATATCCAAAAGCAGATCTAAATTTTTAGCTTCTGATTCTTGCATTTGATAGGTTTGAAAACTAGTAAAACTAGCAGGCTGCACATTTACTGGCTGAACATGAGACCCTACTCCCGATCCTAAATGCTGTGGTTCGGATTGTTGTGGAACATGATAGCTTGGCATTGTTGCAGTTCCTGGTTGTTGAGTTTCGTCATTTGTATGTTCAGAATAATACTCTTGTTCAACTGGTTCTTTTGTATGATTCGGTTGCGGATCTATCTCCTGATAAGCAAATGAGTCAGGAGCTGACTGAGCTGGATTTAATAATTCTGCAACTAATTCTTTAGCAAATTTCAAAGGTAATAACTGCATAATATTTGAATCAATTAAATTACCAACTAAAAGTCGAAAAGAAATTCTTACAAAGAGATCTTCATCTGGGATTTTGTCTCTACCTTGTCCTTCAATAAAATTAATTAATTCTAGACTTGGCGGTGAAATGTCTACTCTTTTATTAAACACAGTAGACATCGAGGTTGCTGCTGAACCCATCATCTGATTCATTGCTTCTTGAACTGCGCTTAATTGAATCTCACCCAACATTTCAGGTGGGTTAACTCCAGTTCCGCCAAGCATTAGATCTGCTATAATTGCGGCATCACTTTGTTGAATAACAAGCAAATTCCCCCCAGAAAAACCTTCTGTATAATTAACTTGAATAGCTACATATGGATGAGGAAATTCCTCTGCAAGTTTACTTTTTTCTATAATTGTTACCGTCGGTGTCGTAATATCGACTTTTTGATTTAACAAAGTAGACAGTGCAGTTGCCGAGCTACCGAACGAGATATTCCCAATTTCCCCTAAGGCATCCTGCTCCATAGACGATAGATATTCATCAATTTGCAGTTCATTTTTCT
This sequence comes from Peribacillus huizhouensis, assembly GCF_014138605.1. GTDB lineage: Bacteria > Bacillota > Bacilli > Bacillales > DSM-1321 > Peribacillus > Peribacillus huizhouensis. Next base: position 138,679 of record NZ_JACJHX010000001.1, read on the forward strand.
GATCAAATTGATCATCTGTGCCCTTTAATAAAGCATCGATTTCGTCTTGTGAAAGCATTCCATCACCTACCATCTTCGTCCTCCTCCTTTATGTATTCTAGAATTTGAATGGCTAATTTTTTCCCTACTTTTCCTGGCTGAGCTACAAATTTTGGAACTTCACCAATCTTAATACTCAATGGATCTTCAATTGTCTTATTCAATTGAATGACATCACCAATATCAAGAAGTAAAAAATCTTGAATTGTAATGTCGGTTTCACCTAATTCAGCTATTATCGGCAGCTCACCTGTTTTTATTCTTTCCTCTAGTACTTTAACCTCTTCAGGTAAACGTTCTTTCTTCGTATTCTGCATCCAATAATGAACGGAAAGCTTCGGAATAATGGGTTCTAATGTAACATGAGGAATACAAATATTAATCATCCCTGAAGTTTCACCGATTTGAGTATTAAGAGATATTACGACGACTGTCTCATTCGGAGAAACCATTTGCAAGAACTGCGGATTCACTTCGAAATCTGTTAATACTGGTTCAATTTCCGATATTCCCACCCATGCCTCTTGAAAATTCTCAAAGCCATTTTCAAATAGATTCGACATAATTCTTGTTTCAATTTCAGTGAGATTTTCCACTTTATTCACACTTACGCCTTTTCCGCCTAGTACCCGATCCATCATCGCATAGGCAATATGAGGATTGACTTCCATAATAATTCTTCCGTCTAATGGTGGAACCTCAAAAACGTTTAATATGGTCATCTTCGAAATCGAGCGGATAAATTCTTCATAAGGAATTTGATCGACAGAAGCAACAGTAATTTGCACATACGTTCTTAACTGAGCCGAAAAATATGTCGTTAATAGGCGTGCAAAGTTTTCATGTACTCTTGTTAAACTCCTAATTTGATCCTTTGAAAAACGTAAAGCACGTTTGAAGTCATATACTTTTACTTTTTTCTCAGATTCTTCTTTTTTTAATTCATCCGCATTCATCTCACCTGTTGAAAGTGCCGAGAGAAGGGCGTCAATTTCATTTTGGGACAATATTTCACCTGACAATTATTTCACCTCCCAAATTCCTCCTTCAAATTCGTCTAATTTCTAGGAAGGTTTCTTATTGAAGGATAGAGGAGGTTATATAAACCTTTTCAATCTTTCCTTCTTGCATAATTTCATTCAGTTTCGTCTTCATCCTATCTTGAAACTGCTCTTTGCCAGCTTTGCTTTGCAACATGTCTGATTTTAATTCAGAAAGCTCGGTAATTAAAAGGTTTTTGACTTGAAAATCCCTTTTTTCTAGCTCTATTTTTGCTTTTTTACTATCAGTTTGAATAGTCAGTGTCATCCTGACAAAATCTCCATTTGCAAGATTCGTAGTGATCTCAGGAACATTAACAGCAGTTTTAATAATCTCATCAATACTAGGCTCTTTTTCTACTTTCACATGATCATTTTTGAAATACGCAATGGCTGCTACTGAGGCAACACCTACCAACGTAACGGCAACAAGAATAATTAATAGAATTGTCAAAAGCTTATTTTTCATATTCAGAACCATCCTCCTCTCTGCTGATTCCAATTACATTGGCCAAACGGTAAAACTGTATAACAGAGTGAATGATATCTTCTTCTTTTTCCTTCACAACTAGTTTCTTCCCATTCGTAAGAGTAATCGTAGTATCTGGATGTGATTCTACAGTTTCTATGAATAAAGCATTAATTGTGTAGCTAGTACCATTTAACCTTGTCACTTTAATAATAATTTTTAGAGGATGACTCAGAAGGATCTGACCTCGTACTCCACATATAATATATAAGGATATTTAACTGTATTTATAAGGTAAATCGTTGATGTGGAGTCTGATCCATTCAATTAAATCATCCTCTTCCCTCCCTTAACTTATCGTTTTAAATTCACTAGTTCTTGAAGGATTTCATCAGATGTTGTAATAATTCTAGTATTTGCTTGAAGTCCACGCTGTGCAACAATCATGTCGGTAAATTCTTCTGATAGATCGACATTGGACATTTCAAGAGAACCAGCAGCAAGCGTACCTCGTCCGTCACCAGCAACCCCAATATTGGCTGTTCCAGAGCTGATTGATTCTTGGAATAGGTTACCACCGGTTTTTGTAAGACCGGATGTGTTGCTGAATTTTGCGATTGCAACAGTACCTAAAGTAGTGACTTGACCATTCGAATAGACTCCACTGATTTCACCGGTTTGCCCGATTGTAAAACTTTCAAGTGAGCCTTCTGTGCTACCGTTTGGTATACCCTGAGCAGTGTTAGCTTCTGCTGTCTGTGTTAGCTTAGAAAAATCTAAAGATATCCCTGAGACAATATCTGTACCATCTTTATCTTTAATTGTTGTAGATCCAGGTGTGGCATTATTCAGCGTACCATTTGGATTAAAAGTAAGTGATATCGCGCCCGATGGAAGTGAACTTTTCAATGAACCATCAGGATTAAATGGACTCTGCCCACCAATATAAACATTCCAAGAATTAGCTGCAGTTTTAATATAATGAACGTCAATTGTGTGTGATTCACCAAAGGCATCTATCACCTTCATTTGTTGTGAAAAAGATTTATTATTAATTGTGTCACTAGATAAATTCCCTGAAAATTCAACTTTATCTGTTTTAGTTGCAGGCATTACAGCATTTACGTTAACCATAACATCCCCAAGCACCCCATTGTTATCAAACGCCTGTACCTTATACCCATCACCATTTACTAACGTACCATTATTATCTAAATAAAAGTTTCCAGCTCGTGTATAAGACAAGGCATTCCCGTTTGCAACAACGAAATAACCATCGCCTGAAATCCCAAGATCAAGGGAACGCCCTGTATTTTGCAGGCTTGATTGAGTGTGGATCGTATCAATGGTTGATACTGCTGAACCTAATCCAACTTGCATTGAGTTTTTTCCACCGCGGTTGGCTGTTGACGCACTGGCACCAGATATTGTTTGGTTCATAGTGTCTGCAAATGTTACCCTGCTTTTCTTGAAACCGTAAGTATTTACATTGGCAATATTATTACCAATGACATCTAATTTTGTTTGGAAGTTTTTTAACCCGCTAATTCCTGAGTACATTGAACGAAGCATATTTTTACTCTCCTTTCATAATCGGCTGTTTCTGTCATTCCACAGCCAAGGCTTCCTTTGCAGGTCCAGCCCTTTAATCTACAAGAATCGTTCCATTGATATTTGTGAAAATGTGGGAAGCTGATTCAGCCCGATCCATGGCAGTTATGACAATGTTGTTTTTCGTATTTACTACAAGTGCAGCATTTTCGAGAACAACTAATGATTCGGTAATCCCTATTTTTTTGGCTTCATGAACTTTTTCTTCAATCTTATTCCAAGTCTTTTCATTGATTTGAATACTTCTTTGGTCTAGTCTCATTTGAGCGTGCTTACTAATTGACAGTTTACTTGAGTTAGTTTGAATAGCTGTATGAAAATGAGCAGCAAAACTTGACTTCTCATTCTTATTTGGCGATTGTTTTGATGAAACGAGTTGAGTCGGCAGATTGGATATCGGTCTGAATCCATTCATTTTCATAAATCCTCTCCTTAAGGTGAAGAAATTTTTATCAGCTGATCTGCAGTCAGTTTAGTAGATTTTTCATCTGCTAACTCATATACTGTTTTTCCGTCTTTCACTAGTACCGACTTAACAATAGCTGAAACCTCTTCATTCTCAGAACTTAAATAAGTAACTAACTTTCCGATTAATTCACTAGCAGATAATAAACTATTAGAAGAGGACGTTGCATTCAATTTAGAAATATTTCCTGGCTCTAATTTTGTTCCATCCTCAAGAATAAACGTCACTCCATTATTTTTATATTCTAACGAGGAAACAACACCCGTTCCTTCTTCGACCTTAATTTCTCCGGTCTCACCCGAATCGTCCGTATTGATTTTATGCCAAGTCACTTCTTTGCCAACAAAATTGTTATATGCTAAAAGGCTGTTTTGTTGTTGGATATCAATTAAGCTATTAATTCCTGTCCCTATGTTTGTCATTTGTTCCAATGAAGAAAAAGTCGCCATTTGTGATACAAATGCTGTGTTGTCCATCGGACTAGTTGGATCTTGGTTTTGGAGCTGAGCCATCAACAGCTTTAAAAAATCATCTTTGCCAAGTGTATCGCCTTTTGTGGTTACTTTATTTTTTGGATTGTTTGACAGTAATAAAGATGTATCGATTGTCGTCATTTTTCTCACCTACACTTCAACATTTAATAAGGCTTCTTCAAATTGATTGGTAAATTCCGTTGTTACGTCATCATCTGCAGCTTTCTGATTTTGCTGTTGGTTTTGCTGCTCAGAAGCGTCCGAATCTCTTTGATAGAATCGTTCTTGAGAGAATGTGCTAAGTTGTTGTGATATTTCTATTTTTTCTACTTGAATACCTTGACCTACAAACGAATGTTTCAATCCTGATAATTGGCTTTCAAGCATTTCTTTAGCCTGTGCTGTTGTAGTCATAATTTTAGCAATCATTACATCATTCTTTTGGATAAGTTCAATTCGCAGGGCACCAAGATGTTCAGGGTTTAACTGGATAAATAATTTTTGAGTACCATTTGCATTTGTAAAGCTTGATTTATTCAAAATCGTTTCAAATGCTTTAACAAATTGTTCTTGAGTAACTGGTTGTCCGCTTTTTTCTACAGTTAGAACAAATTGTTCTAGTTTAGACATTTGTGGAATAAAGGATTGACCAGTTTGAGTGGTTTCAAATCCTTTTATCGAAGATGGATGTACTAATTTTTTTTCATTATCTCTGTTTACACTCTCAAAGTTTTTGATATATGTATTTTGGATTAAATCTGATGCTCCACTAGCTAACAATTTATTAAACGTAGATGTTTCGGAAGACTTTTGTTGCTCACTTTCCACCATGGATTCTAGTTTTGGCAAAATTGTCTCTAACAAATGTTTCAAAGTTTTGCTGACTGCAGCTTCATTATCAGTTATCTGATTGAGGGAAATCATCGCTTCTTGTAATTTTGTAAACTTAAGAATATTTCCTACCTTATTTAAATCCAACTCGCTCCATTGATTTTCACTCATAGTTGATAAAGTAGTTAAGAATGGTAATATTTCTGTTACATCGATTTCTTCGTTCTCTGAAATCTTTTCATTCAGCATATCTAGCATCTTTTCTACATCACGCTCATTTAGCGAAACTGAATTCAATAGTTCTCCAACGATTAAGTTCTCTTCTTCTGTACTACTTTTATCTATTAATTGTGGAGGTTCAACCCCAAGAAGATTATCGGGATTGCTCAGTGCCTTCAAATCTTTGATAAGCTCATTTAATAAGGAGCGTTGTTCTTTAGTAAGCCTTCCAACATCATTTGGTTCAGCATCCTCTGCTTCTTTCGATAAAATAACTTTCCCTAATACATTGCCAAATGAATGCTCTATATCAGGCTTTTTTGAAACTGTATGATTTTTACTTGCCGAAGCTGACACTGATGCCATGATCATTCCTGCGTTCATTTGTTTCACCCCCCTTCATTTGTGCTGCTTTTAGATGCTAATAGTTTTGTAAATCTGGCTGCATCTTCTGGAGTCAATTGCTCTAGTATTGCTGCAAGCTTATCCGTTTTAATACTACTAAGAATCTTTAAGGCATCTTCATCGCCCATTTTCGAAATGATAGGTGCTGCCTTTTTAGGTGGTATCGTTTCGTACGTTTTAATAATATCTAGAAATGCACGCTTATTTATTTCTTGCGCAGCCCGCAACTCCTCAATTTCCATTTCTAATTGCTGCTTTTCAAGTTCGTTTCTTGCGATCGTTTTGTCCCTAGAGTCAATTAAATTTTCAAGCTTTATTATTTCCTCTTGGCGCTCGCTCAGCTCAGCTTCCACTTTATTAATTTGTTCTTGGAATTTTAGAATGGAATTCTCTTGTTTATTTTCATCATCCCTGTCAAAGAGTTGAGAAACAAAGGGCACCTTCTCACTTAATGCTTTTGATTTTTCAAATATATTCGTTCCAGTAAAGCTTAAATAAATGACTAGGACTAATAATGTTAACAAAAGAAAAATGAGGACAGTAAATAAAATCACTTGAAATTTATTCGACTCTACATGCTTTGTTTCGTCTATTTTCTTCACGATATCACCTACTAACCTTTACTAAGAAATTGACGAATGGAAATCTCATCCATATTCTTGTTTTCTCCTTCTTTTATTCTTTCAAGAAATTTTTGGAAATCTTTTTCTTTTATTTTTTCATATTTCTTCACTTCAATATTTTTTTCCATTAGCTTGCTTTGTTGGATGTTCATTGCTTGTCTAGCTTGAACGACTTCTTTTTGATAATGAGTAATGATATTTTCGAGATTATCCATGAATTGTTGATTATGCCGAATTTCTTGGACTGTGAGTCCTTGTGTCAGCTTTTCTTGTTGAAATTGTAGTAAGTCTTCTTTTTTCTTTAGCAGTTTATAAAGCTTTTCAGCAACTGCTTCGAACTTTTTAATCGTTTCATTATATTTTGCTAAGACATCATTTTTCTCATTTTCTTTAATGGTTAGGATTTTGTCGAATTTATATTGAAAGATCATCTTTTATTCACCTAATCCCATTAATTGTTTCAAGTTAATGACACTTTCTTCTCTTGTCATTTTTTCATGTGTGCCTTGTTTCAAATATGAAATGATTTGAGGGTGCATTTTAATTGCATCATCGATATCCTTCGATGATCCTCTTTTATAGGCTCCAATATTAATTAAATCTTCCGACTCTATGAAGGTAGCTAAAGCCGTCCGTAATTTTTCAGCTGCAAGTTTATGAGAATTATCAACAATATTATTCATCACCCTGCTAATGCTCTTTAACACATTAATCGCTGGGTATTGTCCTTTATTTGCTAGATTTCGGTCAAGAATAAAATGGCCATCCAAAATCCCACGAACTGTATCAGCAATCGGTTCATTCATATCGTCTCCGTCTACTAACACCGTATAAAAAGCAGTAATTGTACCTAATCGGTTGGTTCCTGTTCGTTCTAGTAGGCGAGGTAGTATTGAAAATACAGAAGGTGTATATCCTTTTGTAGTTGGTGGCTCTCCAACAGCTAAGCCAATTTCCCGTTGTGCCATTGCAACCCTTGTTACTGAATCCATCATAAGCATAACGTTAAGACCTTTGTTGCGAAAATATTCTGCTATGGCTGTCGCTGTTAGTGCGCCTTTAATCCGCATTAAAGCAGGCTGATCAGAGGTTGCAACAACAACGATCGAACGTGCCAAGCCTTCCGGACCAAGGTCTTTCTCAATAAACTCTCGCACTTCTCTTCCACGCTCTCCAATTAGCCCGATAACATTTAAATCTGCTGTTGTGTTCCTGGCCACCATACCGAGTAATGTACTTTTTCCGACACCACTCCCGGCAAAAATACCGACCCTTTGCCCATTGCCAACTGTTAGCAAACTATCAATCATTCTGACCCCAACATCAATTGGCTCGTCAATGGGTGGTCTTTCCATCGGATTAGGGGGATCTTGGTCTACAGGTACAGAAGAAAGTCCTTTAGGAAGCGGTGTACCATCCAAAGGAAATCCAAGAGGATCAATGACTTTGCCTATTAAACCAGCCCCTACTTTTATTTCAAGGGAGTTAGAAGTGCCTTCCACTATACTACCTGGAGATATGTCAGTCACTGTTGTGTATGGCATTAGAATGACGATCTCATCTCGAAAGCCGACAACTTCAGCACGAATCTTTTTTTCTCTGTTTTTTGTACCCGTGTAAATGTAGCAAACGTCCCCTATTGAGCTTTCTGGTCCTTGAGATTCTATCATTAGGCCAACTACACGTTTTACCCTGCCATAGTGTTTGAACGTATTCATATCTGGAATATAGGCTAATAGATCACTTGCCTTCATCATTGGCCCCTTTCTAATAGCTCGATTAGTTTATCCTTCATTTCTTTAAGCTGGCTATCGACACTAGCATCTATTCTCCCATTGGCAGACTCAATCAAACAGCTGTCTTCCGATAGTTCAGGGTCTGGATAGATAATTAAGGCCGTTTCTTTCATAAACATGGCCTGAAGATCTTCTTTTTGCTCTAGTAGTTCCTTGTAATGTACAGGATGGATATGAAGTTGGATTTCTCGATAATCTCTCGCTTCTTTAATTGTCCTTTTTACTATTGATAAAAATGCTTCACTCGATTCTTCTAGCTTCTGACCAATAATTTTTTCAGCAACAGTAATAGCCAATTCCAAAATCATCATTTCTGAAGATTCAATATGTTTTACATATTCTTGCCTTGCGGATTCAACTATACCGCTTGCCTGAGTAATCTTGTCCATCCACTCATCATACCCACTACTTCTTCCAGTTTGTACGCCTTCTGCAAAGCCCGAATCATAGGCTTGCTTCATCCATTCTGTTTTTTCATGATTTTCCCAGTACTCTTTGGCTTGCTCAATTTCTTGCAAAATGTGATTGGCGTTACTTTCAGCTTCATTAATAAGCGCTTTTGCCTTAAGCTTTGCCTCTTCAATTTGTTCAGTAATCAAATGTTCTTGAAACTTCACTTGTTCCTCAGGTGATTCTAAATTAAAATTACGAATCTTGATTTGTTTATTTTCTACTTCAGCTGACTTAGCAAACTGGGATTTAATAATTCTAGACAATAATATCATCCCCTCCGCCACGAGCTATGATGATTTCACCTGACTCCTCTAAACGGCGGATAACACCAACAATTCTTGATTGTGCTTCTTCTACATCACGCAATCGAACCGGTCCCATGTATTCCATTTCTTCCTGGAATGTTTCAACCATTCGTTTCGACATATTTCGAAAGACAATTTCTTTCACTTCATCACTTGCAACTTTAAGTGATAATTTAAGATCTTCATTATCAGATTCACGAATAACACGTTGAATGGCAAGTCCATCAAGTGTAACGATATCTTCGAATACGAACATCCGCTTCTTAATTTCTTCAGCAAGTTCAGGATCTTGGATTTCAAGTGCATCCAAGATGGTTCTTTCTGTTTGTCGGTCAACACCATTAAGAACATCAACAACAGCCTCAATCCCGCCGGTTAATGAATAATCCTGTGTAACGGTTGCAGATAGTTTTCTTTCAAGAATTTGTTCAACTTCATTAATAATTTCAGGAGACGTACTATCCATGATTGCAATTCTTCTCGCTATATCCGCCTGTACTTCCTGAGGCAGCTCCGAAAGAATTTGTCCAGCTTGAGCAGGATCCAGATAGGATAGGATTAAAGCAATAGTTTGCGGGTGTTCATTTTGGATAAAATTAAGAATTTGTGCTGGATCTGCTTTTCTTGCAAAATCAAAAGGTCGCACTTGCAAAGAAGAAGTAAGCCTATTAATAATAGTTGCTGCCTGATCATGACCTAATGCTTTTTCCAGTACTTGTTTGGCATAACCAATGCCTCCCTGAGTAATATAATCTTGCGCTAGAGCAATATTATGAAATTCTTCTAATATATCTTCTTTTTCTTGAGAATCTACTTTTCTAACACTCGAAATTTCTAGTGTAAGTCTTTCTATCTCTTCCTCGGATAAGTGCTTGTAAACAGAAGCAGATACATCTGGTCCAAGAGAAATAAGAAGGATGGCTGCTTTTTGCTTTCCAGTAAGTCCTTTTTTCTTTCGTTCTGACACCTTCATTCCTCCTAGTCTTCAGCAATCCAGCTTCGTAATAGTTTTGCAAATTCGTCCGGACGCTCTTTGGCCAATTTCTCAAGCTGCTTACGTTTTAATGTTGCTTCTGTTTCCTGTTCTTCAGATAAATCAGCAACTTCAAGCATCTCATTATCTTGCAACTCTTCAAATTCCTTTTCAATATAATCATCACGTTTTTTAGAACGAAGATATAAAATTAATAGAATAATGACAGCTACTAGTAATGCGCCCCCTACAATATAAACCCACACTGGGATTTCAGATTGCACTGGATTGTCAAAAGTAACTTTTCCGTTAAAGGGTTGTACTGAAATAGCAATTTTATTTGCCAAGTCCGTATCTGTTAGTGCTGTACCAGTATTGTCTTTATTAATAGTAGTTCTGATAACCGTGCTTAATATTTTCGTGATATCATCTTGACTTTGCTGTGAAAGAGAGTTCACATCTTTAGGGTTTGGCGGTTCAACCATCACTTGAATGCCTAGATCTCTTACCTTATATGGACTTTCCACAATTTGTTTCTTAATTCTATTCACTTCATAATTTATCGTTTCATCCATTTTGTCATAATCGCCATTTCCATTCGCACCAGCTTGATACGAAGCCAACGAATCAGAAGAGTCCTCTCCTTGAGGTACGCCTCCCGCTACTGTATTATCACCTGTATAAGTTTCATTCACCCGTTGTGCAGATATTGCAATTCCGGCCATATTTTCTTCATCTACAGGAGTTACAATGTTTTCTTCTCGGTTCTCTTGGGTAAAATCGATATCAGCGGTTACGGAAACCACTACTTTATCAGGTCCCATAATGGTCCCTAGCATGTTTTGCACTTGCCTTTGAATATCACGTTCAATTTCTTTTTTTATTTCATTTTGTGCAACAAAAGTGTTTCCAGAATTATTTTCATTTTTCAAATCAAAATACTCAAAATTCTGGTTCATAATGACGATATTCTCAGTAGGTAGATTCGGTATGCTTTTACTAACTAAATGGTATAGTGACTTAATTTGACCTTCATCAAATTTATAACCTGGTTTTGTATTAAGTACGATGGAAGCAGACGCTTCTTCTGATGTATCACTTACAAATATTCCCTTTTCAGGTAGATTAATCATTACGTTCGCATTATTTATACCATCGATGTTCTTCATCAAATTTGCCAATTCAGTTTGCATAGAATCCAATTTTAATACATTAAATTCATTATCTGTCATGCCAAGACCCGCATTTTGTGCAAAAAACGAATAATCGATGCTTCCTGAATTCGGTATTCCATCAGCTGCTAATTCAACCTTTAAAGTATCAACATTTTGCTCCGGGACCATAATCGTCGTCCCATTATCTTTAATTTCATTCGTTACTCCTCTACTATCTAAGTTTTCTTTAATGCTTCCAGTCTCTGAGGGTGACAAATTACTATAAAGTGGAACCATTGTGGTTCTTGTAAGAAGGATGGAGGATACTATAGCAATTAAGATTAAAGCAACTGTTGTGCTAATTAACATGATTTTTTGCATTTTGCTTTTGCTTCCCCAAAATGCCGTTATTTTATTTTTAAAATTGGTGATCACTTCATTCATCTTAATCCTCCGGTCACTCTTTAATGTAAGCTAAGTTTCCTTTCGTCAACCGCTCTATGTATGTTTGTGGAGTTAAAGATACTTGTCAGATATTCATTCTCATCATTTCTTGATAAGCTTCCACTGCTTTATTTCTCATTTCTAAAGTTAATTGAAGTGTTACACTTGCCTTTTGTGATGCGATCATAACTTCATGAAGATCAACATTTTCCCCTTTTGCCATTTTGACCGTGAACTCATCGGAGACAATTTGTGCTTCATTTACTTTATCCAAAGACTCCTTTAATACTGTTGCAAAGCTTTGTTGGGCTTTAAATGGTGTAGTGAGTGGTGGTTTTTGCGGGGTGATTGCCGGCAAAGATCCTTGTTTAAAAGATATATTCATTTCATTCATTACTTACTATCTCCAATCTATTTTCCAATTTCCAAAGCTTTCATTAACATGCCTTTTGATGCATTAAATACTGTTACATTTGCTTCATATGAACGCGTCGCACTCATTAGGTCGACCATTTCTCTTAACGGATCGACATTCGGCATTTCCACATATCCATCTGCATTAGCATCTGGATGATTGGGGTTATAGACCAGTTTGAAAGGTGTCTCGTCTTCAATTATTCTAGAAACATGCACTCCATTACCAGAACCTGTACTTTTCCCGATTGCATTATGTAAATAGCTTGAAAATTGACTTCCGTTCTCCTGTAGCACTACAGATTTTCTTTTGTAAGCTTGCCATTTTCCATTGACATATTCTGCCCTAGTTGTTTCAGCATTTGCCATATTAGAAGAGATAACATCCATTCTTAACCTTTGACTTGTAAGTGCTGATGAAGTCGTATTTAAACTTTGAAACATTCGAATCATCTTCCTCCTTTTATGACATTTAACAGTGAAGAAAATTTCCCACTTGTTCTTTCGATTAAAGCATTGTAATAGATCTGGTTGGATGCTAGATTGCTCATTTCTTTATCAACATCCACGCTATTACCACTATTATTGTATTGCACATTGTTTTGAACAAACACCTTTGTCATCTCAGAAGAAAGAGGTTTATAAGTAAAATGTCGTTGATTCGTTCTGTAAGCTTGAATAGAAGATTCTAAATCCGAACCGAAGGATTTAGATAGTTTTACATCTTTTGCTTTATAATTCGGTGTATCTACATTTGCAATATTTTCAGAAATAATTTTTTGTTTTGCGCTCGAATAATTCAATGCTTGTTCAAGTGTAGTAAAAGTAGAAGAAAACAGTTTCATCATATCCCCCTCCTTTGTATCAGTATTGTAAGAAAATTATTATATCTGTAATAAAAAAAATAATTGTATAATAACTATTTTAAAGAAGTAAACGAATGCTGTCTATCAAGATTCGTCATTATTCGCCATGCCAAAAGACCTATTTTAGTCGTTTTTTGTCTAATTTTGTATATAAAACTCTATTTAATGGAAATCTTTTAGCAAATCCATCCTTGTTTTTCACTATTTTACATAGTTTCGACATAAATAATTCCACTTTTGTTAATTGCCTTATTAACTATAAATAAAATCTTTTATATTTAACCGTTACTTTAGAACTATTTTCAGTGAAATATATATGAAATATTTCTATAAAATATTTCTATTGACAGGAAGATGGGTATTTTATTACAACCAATACCATTTTTATGAAATTAACTGTTACTCTAATCCTGTTTAATATGTTATTTTCATAAATTTCATTCACTAAAAGGAAATAATTGAAATTTATTACATTAATCTTTTCTATTGACAAACGTGTTTTCGCTTTTTTATCGGGAGTGTACCAATTGATACTGATCATGTTTCCAATTTTCTATAAGAAGCAATTGAGCTATATTTTAATGGAATAATTCGTATAGGAATAGGGGGGAATTGTTATTAATGTAATAAGAAATTGTAAATCATAAAATGAATTGAGATAGGCTGAAACTAAATACGGGAGGCTTTTTAAGCTCTTTAGCGGCACAAGGATAGACAATGAAAAGGGCTTAATGAAATCAACCACTAAGAAACTAAATACTTCTTTCTTCTATTATTTCCCAGTAGTCATTCAACAAAAGCATAGGAAATAAATACAAGAGTGTCGCAAAAGAAAAAGGTCAGACCCCGCAACAATTCAATACAGTATAAAGTAGTGTATGAATCACTACTTACTGATTTAATGTGCGAGGTCAGACCTTTTTGGGACACACTCGTATTATGGAACTATTTTTGACTTTCCTTAACACGAACTAGTTCAACTTATTAAAATTTCTCTAATCAATTAATTATTTTTTAATTTTTCAAGTTCAAACAAAAATTTATCGTTTAGCACTTTTATATAAGTACCTTTCATTCCTAATGAACGTGATTCAATAACGCCAGCACTTTCTAATTTTCTTAATGCATTAACAATAACAGATCTAGTGATACCCACACGGTCCGCTATCTTAGATGCAACTAGAAGTCCTTCACTACCTTTTAATTCCTCGAAAATATGTTCAATTGCTTCCAATTCGCTATATGATAATGAGCTAATCGCCATTTGTACGATCGCTTTACTACGAGCTTCTTCTTCAATTTCTTCTGCTTTTTCACGTAGTATTTCCATACCAATTACAGTAGCTCCATATTCCGCTAAAATTAAATCATCATCATGGAATTTATCTTGAAGACGAGCAAGAATCAAAGTTCCTAGACGCTCTCCACCACCAATAATAGGTACAATTGTTGTCAAACCGCTAACAAATAGTTCTTTGTTCTCGATCGGAAATGCTGTATATTCACTTTCTACATTCAAATTAGAAGATGTTTCTTGTAAGTTGAATAAGCTTTTCGTATATTCTTCAGGGAACTGTCTGTCTTTTAGCATTTGATTTAATCGATCATTTTCAATTTGCTGGTTAATGGCAAATCCTAAAAGCTTCCCTCTTCTGCTTACAACATATACGTTCGATTCGATAACTTCACTTAAACTTTCAGCCATTTCTTTAAAATTCACAGGTTGCCCAGCAGCATTTTGCAGCATAGCGTTAATTTTTCTTGTTTTTTCTAATAAATTCATTACAGTTTTCCTCCTAAATTACCTTGCTTTAATGTAGTAAGTCATTGTGTCCAAATATAGTTTAATCTAGGAGAACTATCGAGCAAACACTCTTATTTGGTATTTCTTTTGTTTCATACATTCCTAGACTAAAGAATAAATTGACTTAAATCTTTGTTCTTTACGATCGTTCCTAACTTCTCCTCCACATATTGTGGGGTAATCGTTACTTTTTCTAACGTAATTTCTGGAGCTTCAAATGAGAGATCCTCAAGAAGTCTTTCCATAATGGTATGCAGACGACGGGCTCCGATATTGTCTGTGTTTTGATTTACTTCAAAAGCTACTTCAGCAATTCTACGAATAGCTTCGTCAGAAAATTCAATTTCTATACCTTCGGTTGCCAATAATGCTATATATTGCTTAATAAGTGCATTATCTGGCTCATGAAGAATTCGCACAAAATCATCAACAGATAATTTAGTCAACTCTACACGAATTGGAAAGCGCCCTTGGAGCTCGGGAATTAAATCTGATGGTTTCGCGATATGAAAAGCGCCAGCAGAGATAAATAATACATGATCGGTTTTTACCGAACCATATTTCGTTACAACAGTTGAGCCTTCCACAATTGGGAGAATATCTCGCTGAACACCTTCTCTGGAAACATCCGCAGAGGAACTACCAGATTTCTTACTAGCAATTTTATCAATCTCATCAATGAAGATAATCCCAGTTTGTTCTGCTCTGAATACCGCTTCCTGCGTTACTTCATCCATATCAATCAATTTACCAGCTTCTTCATTTGCTAATACAATTCTCGCTTCACTTACCTTTAATTTTCGCTTTTTAGTCTTTTTGGGTATTAAACTGCCTAGTGCATCCTGCATATTCATCCCCATTTGTTCCATTCCCGAACCTTGGAGCATATCAAACATCGATGCTTGCTGTTCTTCCACTTCAACTGTTATTATTTCGTTTTCTAGTTCACCGAGCGCAAGCTTTTCTTTCACAATTTTTCGTTTTTCTTGAAGACTCAAATCTTCGGCAGAATTTTTGGATTCTTCTTCAAAAGAATCATTTGTTCCACCACCAAAAAATACTTCTAACGGATTTTTAAAATTTGATTGTTTTTTACTTGAAGGTACGAGCAACTCAATCAGGCGGTTATTTGCATTTTCTTCTGCCCGTTCTTTAACACTTTCTTTCTTTTCTTCTTTAACAAGCCGTACAGACGTTTCAACCAAATCTCGAACCATAGACTCAACATCTCTACCGACGTATCCTACTTCAGTAAATTTAGTTGCCTCTACTTTAATAAAAGGTGCACTTACTATCCTAGCCATTCTTCGAGCAATTTCCGTTTTCCCTACTCCTGTAGGGCCAATCATGAGGATGTTTTTAGGCACTACTTCATCTCGTAATTGATCTTTTAATAAGCTGCGGCGATAACGATTACGAAGAGCCACAGCTACAGCACGTTTTGCATCGCGCTGTCCGACAATGTATTGATCAAGTTTTTCTACAATCTGTCTCGGTGTTAAATTCGATTTGTTTGCCATATCACACAGCTCCTCTCACTTACAATTCTTCTACAATAATATTTGTATTGGTAAACACGCAAATTTCGGCAGCAATATTTAAAGCTGATTGAGCGATTTCCTTTGCAGTTAAATGATCACCTGAGAATTGCTTTAAAGCTCGACCTGCAGCTAATGCATAGTTACCTCCAGATCCAATGGCAAGAATGCCATCATCAGGTTCAATAACTTCGCCAGTACCCGAAACAAGTAGTAAATCATGTTGATCCATGACAATGAGCATCGCTTCTAATTTGCGCAAAATATTGTCACTTCGCCATTGCTTTGCTAACTCAACAGAAGCTCTTTGTAAATTTCCATTAAATTCTTCAAGTTTCGCTTCAAACATTTCAAATAATGTAAAAGCATCCGCAACAGAACCAGCAAAACCAGCTAATACTTTTCCATTAAAAAGTCGACGTACCTTTCTCGCAGTATGCTTCATCACTACTGAATTTCCAAGTGTAACCTGACCATCGCCTGACATGGCACATTCACCTTTATGCACAATAGCAAAAATTGTAGTTGCATGAAATTCTCCCATAACGATTCTCCTTTATAAAGCGATTATGCTCGCGGATGTGATGCATTGTAGACTTTCCTTAATTGTTCTTTTGTTACATGTGTATAAATTTGTGTTGACGAAATTTTAGAATGTCCCAATAATTCTTGGACTGTTCTTAAATCCGCTCCATTATTCAAAAGATGTGTGGCAAACGAATGCCTTAACATATGAGGATGCAATTCTATTTTCTGTGCAGCTTTTTTA
Source organism: Peribacillus huizhouensis (assembly GCF_014138605.1). Lineage (GTDB taxonomy): Bacteria > Bacillota > Bacilli > Bacillales > DSM-1321 > Peribacillus > Peribacillus huizhouensis. The sequence continues at coordinate 155,371 of NZ_JACJHX010000001.1, forward strand.
ATAATCGCTGTTAGTATATAACGCACCCCTCTTGGTGTAAGTGGATCTCCACGAAAATTTATTAACAAAAAGGGATGAGACTTTGCATGTGAAGTCATCACTTTTGCCCTTGCATCATGTATGTAAGTTGCTATTGCATCTTTGGCATATTGACCCAACGGCATATAGCGATCTTTTTTTCCTTTACCATGTACTAAAACGGTTCCTAGTGAAAAATCAAGATCTTGAAGCTTAATATCACAGCCTTCACTGACACGTATCCCAGTTGCATATAACAATTCCAATAAAGCAGCATCTCTCAATCCCATCGGTGAATCAAGTTCTAGTGATAAAAACAGTTGATTCAACTCTTCTTCGTATAAAAAGCGCGGTAGCTTTTGATCTTTTTTAGGAAGTGATACAAGGGAAAAGGGGTTTTCTTTCACAAACCCCTCACGCATTAAAAATTTATAAAAACTCCGCAAGCAGGACGTTTTTCTTGCAACTGATCTTTTGGAAAGATTACATTCGTATAATTTTGTCAAAAATAAGCGCGCATCAAAATATTCAACAGAATCAATCGAGTTCATGCCTTGTTCATTCATGAACAAAACAAATTCTTCGATATCCCGTTGATAACTTTCAATGGTATAGTGTGAACAGTTTTTTTCAATTTGCAAATATTCTATAAAAGAAGATAAAGCTTGATTTGCCTGTAACATTCGGTACACCTCGCAAAGGCTATTAAATAGTATCACATATTAATATCGGAGGCAAACAAATTTACAAATTCTTCACAAATTTCTGAATTGTTTCCAATGCTCTTGATGCATGCTTCTCATTGCGTTCTTTTTTCCCTCTAATTTTCTCGTCAAGCTCTGGAAAGATCCCAAAATTCGCATTCATCGGCTGAAATGTTTTTGCGTTGGTTGAGGTTATATATCTCGCCATGCTACCGATTGCTGTTTCAGCTGGGAATACAACAGGCTCTTGTCCTAATACAATTTTCGCAGCATTTATACCTGCAGCAAGTCCGGATGCAGCTGACTCTACATATCCTTCAACCCCTGTCATTTGACCTGCAAAAAATAAATCTTCACGATTCTTAAATTGATAGGTCGGTTTTAATACTTTAGGTGAATTGATGAATGTATTTCGATGCATAACGCCATATCGTACAATTTCCGCATTCTCAAGACCTGGAATTAATTGAAGGACTTCCTTTTGAGGTCCCCATTTTAAATGTGTCTGAAAACCGACAAGATTGTAAAGAGTTCCAGCTGCATCATCTTGACGTAATTGAATAACTGCATAAGGTCTTTTCCCTGTTTTTGGATCTTCAAGACCTACAGGCTTAAGTGGGCCAAATAACATCGTTTTTTTCCCTCTTGATGCCATTACTTCAATCGGCATGCAGCCTTCAAAGAATATTTCCTTCTCAAATTCCTTAAGTGGAACGGTCTCAGCAGCAATAAGTGCTTCATAAAAACGGTTGAATTCTTCTTCAGTCATTGGACAATTCAAGTATGCTGCTTCTCCCTTATCATAACGAGATTTCAAATATACCTTATCCATATTAATGCTGTCTCTTTCAATAATTGGAGCAGCTGCATCGTAAAAATACAAATATTCTTCATCCATTATTTCTTGAAGCTTAGTAGAAAGCGCTTGGCTTGTTAAAGGTCCTGTCGCAATGATTGTCGGACCTTCAGGTATTTCTGTCATTTCTTCATTCAATACCGTAACATTGGGATGATTTCTCACCATTTCTGTCACTTTGCCTGCAAATTCATGCCGGTCAACAGCCAAAGCTCCTCCCGCTGGAACCGCACATGCATCTGCAGCTAGCATGATGACTGAATTCAACTGGCGCATTTCTTCCTTTAAGACTCCAACTGCGTTTGTTAAACCATTTGCACGCAAAGAGTTACTGCAAACAAGTTCAGCGAATTTATCTGTATGGTGGGCAGGTGTTTGCTTTACAGGCCGCATTTCGTATAGATTAACTTTAACTCCACGATTAGCTAGTTGCCAGACCGCTTCACTTCCAGCTAATCCAGCCCCGATTACATTGACAACTGTTTCTTTCATTCTACGTACCTCCGCATATAAATATGAATATGAATATCAAGTATATCAAGTATATGTAAATCATGCTTTATTTTCCTAAACACTCACAATGTGAAAATGTTTCTGTTAATATCAGCAATAGTAAATTATATAACCTACAGAAACTCCTTGTCCATTGCATTTTACCTTACATATTGGAAAGATGAAAGTTTCAAGCATTATCACCAATTATTCACCAATAAATACCTCATACACTTACATTTTTGTTAATAAAAGGAGCTGCTCTTTCATTAAGCGAAAGCAAGCACCAATTATAACAAAAAACTAGATGATGTGTAATTTTATTAAATAGACGCTCTAATCCACATAAAGGAAACTGCATTCAGTAGTGGTTTTACTTCCCGTTAAAACGGGATAAAAAATTAAAAAGGTGAGCTGTTCACTCACCTTAAGAACTAATTTTGTGGTGTTTCTTTATAATCACAGTTTACACACTGTACTTGTACGCCTTTTTTCAATTTTTTCTCTACTAAAGTTCCTTCACATTTCGGACATGGTCTTGGCAGTGGTTTATCCCAAGAGATAAAGTCACACTCTGGATAACGATCACACCCATAGAATAGACGGCGTTTTTTACTTTTTCTTTCAATTATATTACCTTCATGACATTTCGGACATTTGACACCGATTTCTTTCACAATCGGTTTTGTATTACGACAGTCTGGAAAATTACTGCAAGCCATAAATTTCCCATAGCGACCCATTTTAAATACCATTGGATTTCCGCATTCCTCACAGTCTTCGCCAGCTGGTTCATCCTTGATTTCTACTTTTTCCATTTCCGCTTCCGCTTTTATTAGATGGACTTCGAATTCCTTATAAAATTCGTCAATTACTTGGATCCATTCCATATTTCCTGCCTCAATATTATCGAATTCACGTTCCATTTTAGCGGTGAATGCCAAGTCAAGTACATCCGGAAAGAATTCCATAATTAATTCTAGAACAATTTCTCCTAGCTCTGTAGGAATAAAACGTTTATTATCGAGCGATACATACCCTCTTTTTTGAATTGTATCTAAAGTTGGCGCATACGTGGAAGGGCGACCTATACCTAATTCTTCAAGAGTTTTTACAAGTCTAGCCTCCGTATACCTTGGCGGCGGCTGGGTGAAATGCTGTTTCGGTTCAATGTCTTTTGCGAAAAACGTATCACCTTCGCTCACTTCAGGCAACATATTTTCTTTTTCTTCCACTGAATCATCTGTACCTTCAACATATACTTTCATGAATCCAGGAAACTTTATTTTGGAACCATTTGCTCTAAAAATAATATCAGTATTGATTAAATCAATTGTCATCGTATCCATAACTGCAGAAGCCATCTGACTAGATACTAAGCGCTCCCAAATTAATTTATATAGGCGGAATTGGTCTCTCGACAAATATTCTTTAATAGAACTCGGATCTCTAAGCGCACTTGTCGGCCGGATTGCTTCGTGTGCATCCTGGGAATTTGTTTGTTTTTTATCCTTACGTTCTTCCATTAGAATATATTCCTGACCATATGCACTACCAATAAAACTACGGACTTCTTCCTTAGCACTATCTGAAATACGAGTGGAATCAGTTCTCATATAAGTGATTAATCCAATCGTTCCACCTTTACCTAATTCGATCCCTTCATACAATTGCTGAGCTAACATCATTGTTTTCCTTGCACGAAAATTCAACTTTCTCGCAGCTTCTTGTTGAAGAGATGATGTTGTAAATGGAGCTGCGGGATTACGTTTTCTTTCCTTTTTTGTCACCTTATTGATTTTGAATTCACTTCCGGTGATAGCATCCAATATTTGTTTAACATCATGTTCTGACTTCAGTTCAACTCGTTCTCCTGCTTTACTAAAAAACGATCCTTCGAATTGGTCTGTACCTTTTAGAAAATCGGATTTAATTGTCCAATACTCTTCTGGTACAAAGCTCTTGATTTCTTTTTCCCTGTCAATGATCATCCGAACCGCAACGGATTGAACACGTCCAGCACTTAGACCCTTTTTAACTTTCTTCCATAATAATGGACTAATATTATATCCGACCAAACGATCAAGGATTCTTCGTGCTTGTTGTGCATCCACTAAATCCATATTGATTGGACGAGGTGTTTTAAACGATTCTTTAATTGCCTCTTTTGTAATTTCATTAAACACCACTCGACAATCTGACGCAATATCTACTCCAAGACTGTGAGCTAAGTGCCATGCAATCGCTTCCCCTTCTCTGTCGGGGTCAGCTGCGAGATAGATTTTCTTCGCTTTTTTTGCAGCTGTTTTCAATTCTTTTAATACTGGTCCTTTTCCTCGGATTGTAATATATTTCGGGTTATACTCATGTTCTACATCTACACCCATTTGACTCTTCGGCAAATCACGAACATGTCCCATAGAAGCTCTTACTTTATATTTCTTTCCTAAATAACGTTCTATTGTTTTCGCTTTCGCTGGTGATTCCACTATTACTAAGTATTCTGACATTCAATAAATCCTCCTCAAGAGGTAATATAAATCTTCACTATTATTAATCATACAAAAATCATTTGTCAATCTTCTTTGATTTTTTTTATTTTATCACAGATATAAGAAACCGTTTTCATAAATGGTTCTGAAATATTCAGCCTGATGCAAAATTATACCAACATTACAAAATTATCAACATTTTTATTAAATTTTTCTTTTCAAATCATAGACATTTTCAAGTGATACTTCTAAATTAGTAGATTAAACTTTTGTTATTTCCAACGTTATTATATGATTATGCTTGTTTTTCATTATAATCACATAACTATCTTTAAGAAATAGATTTTTTTAAAAAGTGTAGCTTCAATCAGTAGGCTTTTCTTCATCCCATACTGATTGTTAGTCCCGGTCTACTGTCTTCGTCTGGGTAACCCACATCCTGTGGGTGCAAACTTTACCTCTGCATAGCTCTCGGCAAGTTTCACTATATCTCACCAATCGAGCTTTTAAGTCAAAAATCAAGACGACTGGTGTAGGAACGTCTCCTAAGATTGCTCACGTCCTGTGAGCAACGTAGACGCCATCACATCTTGTGATAGTCCGACTAACACATATTTGGAATAGGGCGTAGAGTAGTTTGCTACGAGTATTACAGCTTGATCTTGAGTTGGGCTAGTATCCGCAACTAAATTAGGCAGTTATCCCCCCACCTACCGCTTTATCGATTCCTCTAATCCTTGAGGTGGGGGGACTACCCGTTTATGCCGATAAATCAGAGGACACCTCGAAAATAGACGTCCTCCTCCATTCAAATTTTTCATTTTCACTCACTAAGATTTAGCACCAATAACAGCTGATTATAATAGAAGAAAATAGGTTTAATATCTTTCGAACTCTACGTCAATATCCGTTGCTGAAAGTACCATCTTAGCTCCTTCTTGAATTAAGAAATTGGACCCAGCTGATAAATCACTCGTAATGTTACCTGGTAGGGCAAAAACCTCACGACCTTGCTCTAATGCGTGCTTCGCCGTTATTAAAGAACCACTTCTTTCCTTTGCTTCAACAACAAAAATCCCTTTGGATAGCCCACTTATAATTCGGTTTCTTACTGGAAACATCCATGGTTCAGGACGTCTAGATGGTGGAGTTTCTGAAATAAGCAATCCATATTTGATAATATTTGTGGCCAAGTGAATATTACTAACAGGATACATATGAAAGTGGCCACCTCCTAAAATACCGATTGTCTTTCCTCCGCAATCGAGTGCTATTCGATGTGCAGCAGCATCAATTCCTGTCGCTACACCACTAATAATGACATATTCTTTCTTAAGAAGGGGTGGCAATACCCTTTTTAGGGCCGCTACACCGTACTCAGACGGTTTTCTCGTTCCCACTACCCCTAAACTATGCTCATAGGTTAACAACCTTCTATCCCCTCTTAAATAAAGAACCCAGGGAGGATCATAAATTTGTTTTAAGAGGTTTGGATAATCATCATCCGCTATCGTAACAATTTCAATATCATTATTTTTATAATGTTGAATGATTTCTTGAATATTTATGCTATGGAGGTCTTGATAAAAAGTTTGTAGTTTTGCTGAAGAAATTGGAAGAGTACTTTGCCATTTGGGAAAGGAATTCGTATAAAGAGTATTCAGTGAGGGGTCTGCCAAAAGAATCTTCTTCATGGTTTGCCATCCTACACCACGACAATGGTGCAAATGTATGATTTTATCAGTAAAATCCAATTAGATCACTCCTAATGCGGTTTTTAACGAAGGGGAACGATCGTGAAGAGATAAATGGCTGCCTCAAAAGAGAGAATTACCTCGAACTCTACAAACAGTATTGCATACATACATACGCACTGTTTTTTTCGTAGTTTCGGAATATTATCTCTTGCTTTTGAAGCAGTCCAATTTATCGATTATTAATTTGTCTTACATTGTTCGTAGATGCCCTTTTCTTTTAGGACAGTAATTAGTGTTTCACCCATGACAGATGGAGTTTCAGCGACTTTGATTCCACATTCATTCATAACGCGGATTTTTTCATCTGCTGTCCCTTTTCCTCCAGAGATGATTGCACCAGCATGTCCCATTCTTTTTCCTGGAGGGGCTGTGCGTCCACCAATGAAGCCAACAACCGGTTTCGTCATATTAGCTGCTACCCATTTAGCAGCTTCTTCTTCAGCTGTTCCACCAATTTCACCAATCATGATGACTGCATATGTTTCAGGGTCTTCATTGAACGCTTTAAGAACATCGATGAAGTTTGTTCCGTTAACTGGATCTCCGCCAATTCCGACGGCTGAAGTTTGGCCAATTCCTGCTTGTGTCAATTGATGAACGGCTTCATACGTTAACGTACCAGAACGAGAAACGACACCAACATGACCTTTTGTATGAATGTATCCAGGCATAATACCTATTTTACATTCATCAGCTGTAATAACGCCTGGACAGTTTGGTCCAATTAAGCGAGTCTTCTTGCCTTCCATATAACGCTTAACTTTCACCATATCCATAACTGGGATGTGTTCTGTAATACAGATTGCAAGATCTAATTCTGCATCTGTTGCTTCAAGAATTGCATCTGCTGCAAACGGAGCTGGTACATAAATCACGGATGCAGTGGCACCAGTTGCACGAACAGCTTCAAGTACCGTGTTAAAAACTGGCACACCTTCAACTTCAGTTCCACCTTTTCCTGGCGTTACTCCACCGACAATCTTAGTCCCATATTCCAACATTTGTTTTGTGTGAAATAAAGCCGTTGAACCAGTAATACCTTGAACAATGACTTTAGTATCTTTATTAATAAATACGCCCATTTTTGGTCCCCCCTGCCCTTTTATCCTACAAGTGATACGATTTTTTGTGCACCGTCTGCCATAGATTCAGCAGGTGTTAAATTCAAACCGGAATCTTTTAAAATTTGTTTACCCAAATCAACGTTTGTTCCTTCAAGACGAACAACAACTGGAACATCAAGTCCTAATTGTTTCGCAGCTTCAACTACTCCTTCAGCAATTACATCACATTTCATAATTCCGCCAAAAATGTTAACAAAAATACCTTTTACATTTTTGTCAGATAAAATAATTTTAAATGCCTCTGTTACTTTTTCCGCAGTAGCACCACCGCCAACATCAAGGAAGTTTGCTGGGTCTCCGCTATAATGTTTGATGATATCCATCGTAGACATCGCAAGACCTGCACCGTTAACCATGCAACCGATGTTGCCCGTCAAAGAAATATAGCTTAAATCATATTTCGAAGCTTCAATTTCTTTTGGATCTTCTTCATCAAGATCACGGTATTCTAATATATCTTTGTGACGGAATAAAGCGTTATCATCAAAGTTCATTTTTGCGTCCAAAGCCATTACATTTCCATCACCAGTTATGACTAGTGGATTAATTTCTGCAATGGAACAGTCTTTTTCAACAAAAGCAGTATATAGACCTAACATGAACTTTACAGCTTTATTGACTAATTCCTTAGGGATATTAATGTTAAATGCAATTCTTCTAGCTTGAAAGCCTGTTAAACCTACTACTGGATCAATAACTTCCTTGAAGATTTTTTCAGGCGTCTTTTCTGCCACTTCTTCAATCTCTGTTCCGCCTTCTTCTGAAGCCATTAGAACGACACGAGATGTATCACGGTCCAATACAAGACCTATATAGTATTCTTTCTTAATGTCGCAACCTTCCTCAATTAACAGACGTTTTACTTCTTTCCCTTCAGGGCCAGTTTGGTGAGTAATAAGTGTTTTCCCAAGAATTTCTGCTGCATATGTACGCGCTTCATCAAGATTTTTCGCAACCTTAACACCGCCAGCTTTACCACGGCCGCCTGCATGAATTTGAGCTTTCACAACAACAACATCTGTTCCTAATTCTTTTGCAGCTTCAACTGCTTCCTCAACAGTAAAGGCTACACGGCCATTCGGAACAGATACCCCGTATTGTCTGAGGATCTCTTTACCTTGATACTCATGGATATTCATTTCCCATCCTCCTTGTCAACTATAAAACAATTATAATGATAAAACGCAAAACTAAAATCCCATTTAACACCAATACCGATTTATGTACATGTTAAAAAGTTAGAATGAATAACATTCCTTTTAATCCATTTCATCGAATTGGCTCATATTCCTCTGTGGCTAACAGAGAAAACAAGTAATATATATAGCGTTTTCACATGGGATAAAATAGCCTGCGGTTTCATTGTATATAATGTAATTTTAATTGTCTACTTAAACGTACAAAACTTTTCTACAATTCTTTTTATTCCAAGAATAGCTAATCTAATAAAATGTTTATTATTGTGAATCCTTGACCTGATTTTATATACTTTAATAGATTTAAGTCTTGTTCAATAACTCGTCCCACTACATTTACTTTTTCATTAATTGGTAAATTTTTTTTGACAATCTGTAATTCCCCATGATAACGACCATACTGCTCATTATCAATTGTTATACTACCTATTGCTCTTTCAGTCGTATTCTCGGGATGAATGATATAATTCTTGTTCGCAGTATAAGTTCTTGAAGTTTTTGATCGGATGACGTCTCTTGCAGCATCCATCCGATTATGATGATTAAGAGCGATGATGGATTTTGTCGGTGGGTGTTGTGTATGGATTGTACTTCTTAGCGGAATTGACCCATCGACCATTTTCTCAAATTGTAAAAGGGTATCTTTTTGTAGCGAAATGTCTCCTATCGCAACTTTATCAACATTACACTCATGAATTAACTCAAGAAAAGATTGGAAGGGAGGCTCATTACGATGTTGCTCAAGTGTAGGCAATCCTTCGTTAAGTGGACCTCTTAGCAACTTATCTCCCGGAACAAATGCCATTACTTTAAATCCTAATTTCTTAAGCATGATGTTTTGTTTTATAAAGTCATTCTTATCTAGTCCTGTTTCGATACGTGGATAATAATTATGCCAGGCCTCAACTTGATTCAAATTGATGTTTGCTTTTAGTAGATCTTGAACAAAGTCAAGAGTAATTGTACTTGCATTTAACGCAATCTTCATAGTATGTGAAAGTTTAGCAACTGTAATAGGCTCCAATCCATAATCTAGCCTTAATCCATTTACTCCCCACGTCTTTATTTCTTCGATCGTATCGGGTGTGAATCCTAAGAGCTGAAAAGAAACAGGGGAAATATCGGCGACCAAGTCCATGTTGTATGTTCGTGCCTGCCTACCTAAAGTTTTCAGTAAATCTTTAAAATGAGTCGTATCATCTTCAAGGATATGCAGAGAGGTAAAAATAAACTGAAATCCAGCCTGTGACATTTCTTTTAGGTACGTTTCTTGTTCTTCATCACTTCTATTACCAAGATAAACAGAACATCCTAACATCATATTCCTCCAATACTAGTCGTTTTAATTTCAAACAAAAGAGTCAGACCACGCACCCATAATACACAGTTCAAATTACACGTACGTACAACTATGAACTGAGTAAATAGTGCGAGATCTGACTCTCTTTTGGAGACCCTCTTTCCATCACTTAATATGTTCAGCCATTTCTTCTTTAAAACCGAAAAAGTAAGTGAAAATAAAACCAAAAGCATATGCAACCAAAAGGCCTAAAAAATACATTAAATATTTGCCGTCAATTAGTGGAATGAGTGATAAACCTGATACCCCTATCCCTGTTGATGCTGTTTTTACAAATGCTTGGAAGGCTCCGCCCATTGCCCCACCAAGACAAGCTGTTAAAAAGGGGCGTCCTAGCGGCAGGGTAACCCCATAAAGTAGTGGTTCGCCAATACCTAAAAATCCAACCGGTAACCCACCTTTGATAACATTCTTCAATTTTTTATTTTTCGTTTTTACAAAAATTGCAATTGCCGCACCTACTTGGCCAGCACCAGCCATCGCTAAAATAGGCAGCAGAATTGTAACGCCAGTACTAGAGATTAATTCCATATGAATCGGCGTTAAGCCGTGATGCAAGCCAACCATTACAATCGGTAAAAATGTACCTGCAAGTATAAACCCGGCAAATACTCCACCATATTCGATAATCGCATTGATTCCATTAGTAATTCCAGCTGTAAAATAACCGCCTATTGGCTGTATTAACAATAACGTTAAGAATCCAACAAATAAGACCGTAATTAAAGGGGTAAAAATAATATCAATGGCATTTGGGATGAATTTACGAACACTTTTTTCAGTGGCAGCCATTAGCCAAGCTACAAAGATAACCGTAAATAATCCCCCACGTCCCGGTTGTAGCATTTCTCCAAACAATTCTACATTGGCAAGGGCAGGGTTAAAGATAAAGATTCCTGCTATAGCTCCCAGTGCTGGTGTTCCGCCGAATTCTTTTGCCGTATTCCAACCGACCAGTACACCTAAATAGGCAAAAATTCCTCCACCCATAAATAATAATAACTGCATCCAAGTTGCTGTAGAATCGACTCCTGCATTCTTGGCAAAATTCGCTACTCCATTTATAATACCTGAAGCAACTAAAGCAGGGATTAGCGGGATAAAAATATTTCCGATTTTTCTTAGCAAATTTTTAAAAGGGGTATTGTTTTTCGAGCGGATTTCATTATGCTTTATCGTTGCTAAATCAGAAAATTCCTGGTCATTCAACTCACCTACCGCCAGGCCTGTAAGCGCACTCATTTCTAAGGCCACTTTATTGACCAATCCTGGTCCAATGACAATCTGCAGCATTTCATCCTCAATTACTCCCATTACCCCGTCTATCGCTTTAATTTCAGTAATGTTTACTTTGCTTGTATCGTTTAACTGTAACCGCAGTCTCGTCATACAATACGCAATTTGACGAATATTTGAATCGCCACCGACTTTTTCACTTATCTCTTTTGCTAATCGTTCTTCCTTCCTCATTACTCTCCCCCACTTTCTTTACTCGTTGACAAATAAATTTTCACAAAAACATCCATTAGCCTTTGCTCCCACCCGACGATGCAAATGGTTCAGGTTTCCCAAATCGGATCACCTTATGAAGATGGAGGTGTGGAGCTGATTTTGCGAAGCACTGGCCCTTATTCCCAAAAAAATATTCAACTCCATTTCAACTTTTAGGAGTTGTTTCAGTCTATGATGTCGACAAAGAAAACATGTATTAGGAGAGTTCAATTTTTACTAGTATTATTTTTTTGTTAAGTCTTCGATTGCTTCTTTTAATTTTCCATTATGTTTATTTAATGTTACTTGTACACTTTTTCCCTTAACCCCTGTCACGATGGCTAGAATAGCAGCTTTGACAGAACCATAGCTTCGTAAAGCATCGTCTGCGTCTGTTATAGAAATACCTGTTGCTTCTGCAACAATAGCTTTAGCCCGTTCACGAAGTTTTTCATTAGTTGGTTGAACATCAATCATTAAATTGCTATACACTTTATCCATTTTAATCATGCTTGCAGTTGTAAGCATATTTAATACTAGCTTTTGAGCTGTCCCTGCTTTCATTCTGGTCGAACCAGTAATTACTTCAGGTCCTGCTTCTACAAACATAGGTATATCGGCAACATTCCCCATTTCTGAGTCAGGACTGCATATTATAGCGCCCACAGTTGCCCCCAGTTCCTTCGCTTGTTTCATCGCTGATATTGTGTAAGGTGTTCGACCACTAGCAGCAATGCCAATCACACAGTCCTTCTCTGATACATGTAAACTTCTAATATCTTCTTTCGCTTGTTCTTGATCATCTTCCGCCCCTTCTACTGCATTTTGGAGCGCTCTCACACCACCGGCAATAAGACCAACTACAAGACTTGGATCAGTTCCATAGGTTGGCGGACATTCTGACGCATCAAGTACACCTAGCCTTCCACTTGTCCCAGCTCCAACATAAATTAACCTTCCACCTTTTTGGAAGGAATCAACAATTTCATCAACCATTTGAGCGATTTCTGGAAGAATAATTTCAACAGCAACTGGAACTTTTTTATCTTCATTATTAATCAGTTTAATGATGTCAACACTTGAAAGTTCATCGATATTCATCGTATTAGGATTTCTTTTTTCAGTTAATAACTTATTTAACTTCATGAACTTACTCCTCCTTTATCCCGCCTTAACGGGCAGTAATCCGACCCACCTCAAGGCTGAGAGGAATCGAAGAAGTGTAGGTGGAGGATAGCTGCCCGTAAAAGCCAGATTGGTGAGATACTGTGAAACTTACCTTTGCGATCTTCAAAGGTTTAGTTGAGGCCCACAGGATGTGGGTCACACAGACGTTGCCGCAGGACGCGGCGCACTTAGTCTGTGATTCATTATTTCGGGTTCGTAGTATCGCTTAATCTACGCGGTAGCGGAGATATTAGCGATACTAGAACGGGACTAACAATCAGCGGTGGATAAAAAAAACCACTGATTGAAGTTTCACTTTATTTCGTGGTAAAAAAATTAATTAGTATACAGTTTTATATCAAAATATATTCCGATAACTCTTTGCATATTCACCAAAATAAAAGAGTCAGACCCCACAACTACCATACACAGTCAATTTATTGTGTACGAAGTGTAAGTTCTGACTTTTATCCCTCATTAACTTAAAGTCCCCCCTACCTCAATTAAAGAAGCATAGGTGGGAATTACTGCCATTAGAAGCCTATTTAGTGAGGATTCTCAGTGAAACTTACCTTTGTTGTCTACAAAGGTTTAGTTGAGGCCCACTCGCTGGACGCGGCGTACTTAATCTGTGATTCTTTTTGGTCGTTTTACCAAATCAGTGTTGAGATTAGCGACACTTGAACGGGACTAACAATCAGTGTAGTATGAAGCCCCCCACTGATTGAAGTTTCACTTTATTGTTCATAACGTGAATATGCATTTTTTTGTTTTTCCGCTTCTTTATCCGCCTTATATACGAATGCAAACACTTCTGCAACCGCCATGTATAATTCTTCTGGTATCGTTTCATTAATATTCAGTTTACCAAGTAACTCTGCTAATGATGGATCTTCTTGAATCGGAATATTTCGCTCCTTAGCCGTTTTAAGTATGTTTTCTGCAATTTTGCCTTTTCCTTTTGCAAGTACTTTAGGAACTGATCCTTTTTTTCCATCGTATTGCAGGGCAATGGCTTCTTTTCGTTTATTATTCATATTCGTAAATCCAATCCATTATAAGTATCGTTCAGCTTTATTGAAGTTTGGGACATTTTCTTAAACTGAGCCTTTTTAGTCTCGTTATCAAAAACAATACTCGATAACTTATAGTCCATTCCTGCTAAATTTTTCTTTAGCACTGCGATAAATGGTGTAGCAAGCTCTTCAAGCATATCAGGGTGTTCATGAATAATCGAAACATTAATAACACGATTTTGAACACTCATATCAATGATTGTTTCTTCAAGGGATTCCAGTTCTAAATAAAAGATAATTCGGCAATATGCCGGATCAATCGTACCATCATTCTTTCTTCTACCCATCCATTGCATCGTTAAATCGGTTTGATGTGTCCCCATTGTTAACGGAATTTGCAATAATAGTTGTTGAAGTGGACCGTTTTCTTGAGCCAAAATTTGCTGAGCTGTAATTCGTTGAATAGCCTGCTCAGCTAAGTTTTTAACGGCAACTGGCAGATCATCCTGCAACAATTTCATTAATAATGGTTTTAACGTTTCCAATTGATGATCTGAAACTTGATTTTCCGTTGCTAAGCCATATTCAAAACCTAATCCCATTGTCGACATGATCTTTTTTAATGCAAAGGATAACGAGCCTGCATTCGAGAAATCGATTACTTTAAATTCGTTTTGTAAAATATATTTTAAAGCAATAGCTTGAGGATCCATTTTCTCCGTTACAATTTGTTCAGATGATGCAGTTTTTAGAAGAAGATCACCGATTTTGCTGCTTGCCTCTTTTACTATGTCTGGATTATTGTTTAATAGCTTTACAACTGGATTTTGTTCTTGGTTACCATTGTTTGCGCCCTTCGCTACAAAATTTGCATGAACAGCCAAAAGGAGTGTTTTTGTAAATGATGGGATATGTTGATTATGCCTTTCTCCAACATTACGTAATAATTGATTTAATTGGCTTAATATATCATTTGTTTCTATAGGCTGAATGATTTCTTGACTCGAAAGATACGATAAACTTTCCCTCACTACAGCAGCGGCATTGTTGTTTCCTGAAGGTAGGATTTTGTCTAGAAAAGCAGACAGTAGTTCTGATTCAGATAAATGATTAGGAATCAACCCAGTACTTTGCAGAAGTGTATAGGCCCCCTCCCGGACATTGGCCGGTGTTTCAGCTTTTAACCATAGCGAAAGAATTTTTTGCATGCCAGTTAATGCGATTAACTCTTCTTTAGGGCGCACTAAAGTTTCTAACAGTGCTTTTGTTTGCACTGAAGCAGGAGTATTTCTTTCATTTGTTAGTAAGTTTTGAAACAATGTTGATAGAATTAGATGCAATGGTTTTCCGTTTTCGACAGAGTGTAAAGCCATGAACACGTCATTTACAAACGGAAGTTCTTGAACAAGCATCGTTTTAATGATGGAAAGACCTTGATTCAATGTGCTAGAATGCTTTACAAACTCAAGTGACTCCCCTATAGTCTCTTTGGTAATCGGCAATTGATTTTTCAAAAAATAGTCTACTAGTACTGCGGCTTCTTTGCTATTCCCTATAAACAGATATGTTAATAACTGTTCTGCAACCTTATTACTTCCCATTTCTTTAGAAGAAATAGCTTCAAGAAGCTTTAAACGGACTTGACCTTCACCTGGTTGCACTTGAAGCCAATATCTTTCTCCGACCGTAAGTGGTACATCCAATGTTGCCATAACCAGTTGTGAACCTATCTGTACCGATGCTAGATTATTCGGAAACAACTTTGTCAATTTTCCTAGTAAAATTTGTCCACTATGAAAATTCCCTTTCTGTTGCAGTTCATCGCTCGGTCTTGTTTGCATCTGTAATTGAATCGGTTGCATTCTATCCTCCTAAAGCCATTGATTTTATTTATTGCCGAACATTTCTTTTAAAGGTGAAAAACTCTTCCTATGCCATGGAGTAATTCCAAATTGGTCTAATCCTTCTAAATGTGCTTTCGTTCCATAGCCCATATTCTTCTCAAAAGCATAATGAGGATACTGAATTGCATATTCTTTCATCATTCGATCTCGCGTCACTTTTGCCATGATTGATGCAGCCGCAATGGAGATACTTTTACTATCGCCTTTTATTATCGATAGCTGTGGGATAGGCACTTCTAATTTCATTGCATCGATTAGTAAATAGTCCGGTGTTATGCCTAGATTCGTTATCGCCATTAGCATTGCTTTCTTTGTAGCTTCATAGATGTTTATTTGATCAATTACTTCGCTTTCTATTATACCTGTACCGATAGCCACAGCTTGATCTCGAATGATTTCAAAAAAATGATTACGCTTCGTTTCTGATAACTGTTTAGAATCAGTAAGACCTGGACAGTAAAAATCTTCAGGAAGGATGACAGCACAGGCGACAACAGGCCCTGCTAGAGGCCCTCTTCCAACTTCATCAATTCCAACAACAACTGAGAAACCTTGTTTTCTAAGTTCTGTTTCATTTGTACACATTTGTTTAAATACTTCTTGTAATTGAAACTCCTTTTGATAACGATTTTTCCATTTCAATAAAAGGTCGCCTACACCTTTTCTCTCATCCATTTTACATTGATCAAGAAAAGGGTCATTTGGTTCTGTAATTGTTAACAGTTTTTCGGCAATGTCCTTTATTTTCATATTATTTGTCATTTTTATCACCTTCGTATTATTTATCGGCATCTTTATACGTTTCATAATCGATAAAGCGAGACTTCAATCAGTGGAGATTGGCTTCATCCCCCACTGATTATGGTTAGTCACATTCTAGTGTCGCAAAATCTTCGATAAAGCGACACTACCGACCTAATTCAACGAAATCAGACTAAGTACGCCACGTCCTCATGTCTTAGTTTAAGTGACCCACATCGTATGGGCACAAACTTTACCTCTGCGTAACTCTCGGTAAGTTTCACTGTATCTCATCAATCGGGCCTACCTACGTTTCCTCGATTCCTCTGAGCCTTGAGGTGGAGTTTTGACTTTCCGTTAATGCGGGACAAAACAAAAAAGCAGGAATTTGCATAAAACAGCTTGGCTGTTTATATACACTCCTGCTCATATTCATTCTTCTGTTTGTTCAATGGAATCACTAGGCTTTTCAAAGGTTAATGATCCCATCTTTTGAGAACGGATTTCACGAACAACCAGCTCGGCTGTTTTATCGTAATCAACCATTCCTCCACCTGCTAAACATCCGCGAAATTTTCCGATCGCATCAAATAGCTCAACTGTTTCTGTTGGAATTACATCAAGATTATAGCGTTCCTTTAAACGTGCAGGATATTCTCTTTCCAAAAAACGAAGACCGTATAAAGAAATTTCATGTAGATTTAATAAAGTATCTTTAATAGCTCCTGTCAACGCAAGCTTCATACCAACCTCTTGATCCTCAAATTTCGGCCATAATATACCTGGCGTGTCCAATAACTCAAGCTCTTTACCAACCTTAATCCACTGCTGTGCTTTTGTTACACCTGGTGTATTACCAGTCTTTGCAATATTTTTCTTTGCTAATCGATTAATAAGCGTCGACTTACCTACATTCGGAATACCAACTATCATGGCACGAATCGCTCTTGGTTTGATTCCTTTTGCTTTCATGCGATCAAATTTATCTTTCAGTAGCTCTTTCGATGCTGCAGTTATTTGACCAAGACCTTGTCCTTCTTGTGAATTAATCGCAATGGCTTTTTTCCCTTGAGACTGATAATAAGCAAGCCATTCCTTCGTTCTGACAGGATCGGCCATATCAGCTTTATTTAATAAAATAACTCTTGGCTTGTGTTGAATGATCTCATCTATCATCGGATTACGTGATGATAAAGGAATTCTTGCATCAACCAGCTCATAAATAATATCAACTAATTTTAGTTTTTCCGTTACTTCTCTTCTCGCTTTGGCCATATGGCCTGGGAACCACTGTATCGTCAACGGAATCCACCTTCCTAACTATTCAACCAATCTAAATTTATTAATTGGCCAATAAACTAATTTTGTTTTGCCTACCACCTTATCGAATGGTACATACCCAATATGCCGGCTGTCTTTACTTGCGCGTCTGTTATCTCCCATTACAAAGAGATGTCCGTTGGGTACTGTGTCACTTTGGGTAATATTCATTAAAGTAAATGATTCAGTTAATGGACCGCCATCTGTCAGTTGTTTCTTAAATTCATCTAAATACGGCTCAGAATAAGCTTTTCCATTAACATATAAGGTATCATCGTCATATTCAATTTTATCTCCTGGAAGACCGATTATCCGCTTTATGTAATCTTTACCTTCTGGAGCATGAAAAACGATGATATCAAAGCGATCTGGATCGCTTATTTTGTAATTGAATTTATCGACAATCATTCGCTCTTGTGTATCCAGAGTAGGAGCCATGGAATATCCATCTACGACAATTGGTGCAAACAGGAAGTAACGAATGACTAAAACTAGGAAAACAGCAATCACAATCGCCTTTGTCCATTCCCAAATCTCATTCTTTTTCTTTGCCACAATAATCCCCCCTTGTAGTGAAGCTCACTTTCATTTTACTAGCATAAAGGGAAACTTCAATCAGTGGGGGGTCTTCATCCCCCACTGATTGTTAGTCCCGTTCTAGTGTCACTAATATCTCAGTTCTACTTCGATAAAGCGGGATAAAGGAGAAGGAATACGATCAGGTATCATATATGAGGTCTATCTCACTTCGGATACAAAAAAGGAGCCTGATAAACAAGCTCCTAATTTAACCCGCATTAACGGTCGTTCCCCCAACAGGGATAAACTATCCGTAAAAGCCCGATTGATTCATCTTCTGCCACTGGGGTCTACTCCCCAATGACGGAAGGTGAATTTATATACTATTTCTGTTTAGTTCAGTTTGGTTAACACGCAAAATCAAGGAGATTTAGCGGATTAGCGGCGCATCTCTTTAATACGCGCTTTTTTACCACGAAGCTCGCGTAGGTAGTAAAGTTTAGCACGACGGACTTTACCGAAACGAACTACTTCTAATTTAGCGATTTTTGGTGAATGTAATGGGAATGCACGCTCCACACCAACACCGTATGAAATTTTACGAACTGTGAAAGTTTCGCTGATTCCACCACCGCGGCGTTTAATTACTACACCTTCAAATAACTGGATACGTTCGCGAGTACCCTCAACTACTTTTACGTGTACACGTACAGTGTCACCAGGACGGAACGCTGGAAGATCAGTGCGAAGTTGTTCTTTTGTAATTTCTTGAATAAGTTGTTGCATATTTATCTACTCCTCCCGGATGCTCTTGCCAACATTACCGTTGCAGCGGAACATCGTTATAAGACTGAACATTATTGCCCAAGTCACGAAAAATATCATATCATAATTAAGGAAAAATTACAAGTATCGTTATTTTTCTTTTTGAATCTCTGCTAATAATTTTTTTTCAATATCATTTAATGAGTAGTTTTCTAACAAATCAGGACGGCGATTCCACGTTCTTCGCAGTGATTCCTTGATTCGCCACTCATCAATTTTCTTGTGATTTCCAGAAATAAGCTCAGCTGGTACTTTCATCCCCCTAAAATCAGAAGGTCTTGTATAATGTGGGTGCTCTAGCAAGCCCGTTGAAAAAGAATCGTGGACTTGTGAGTCTTCATTTCCAAGCACACCTGGCAAAAGCCTTACAACGCTATCTATAACGACCATGGCCCCTAGCTCACCGCCAGTTAGTACATAGTCACCAATTGAAATTTCATCCGTTACAACATGTTCCCTAATACGTTCATCATATCCTTCGTAATGACCGCAAATGAAAATTAAATGATCTTCTTTCGCTAATTCTTCTGCCTTCTGTTGAGTATAACGTTCTCCTTGCGGGCACAGAAGAATGACTTTGGGTTTTGTCTCGGAATGAGCACTTAGGGCATCAACAGCATCGAAAATCGGCTGCGGCTTTAAAACCATACCAGCTCCACCGCCATATGGATAATCGTCAACCGTTGAATGCTTATTATCGGCATAATCACGAAAATTCGTAACTTGAAAAGTAACGGCATCTTTCTCATTCGCTTTTTTCAATATCGAAGAACCGAAAACACCTTCGAACATTTCTGGAAACAAAGAGAGGACATCAATTTTCATCAATCAAGCAATCCTTCCATTGGCGTAATGATGATCTTTTTGTTCGCAATATCCACTTCTTTTACAATCTGTTTAATATAAGGGATTAAGACATCTTTGCCTTTTTGACCTTTCACAACCCAAACATCATTTGCTCCAGGTGTTAAAATTTCATGGATTTGACCAATTTCTTCACCAGTATCTGTAAAAATCATACACCCAATAATTTCATGAAAATAAAACTCATTTTCATCCAATTTGCCAAGTTGTGTTTCTGGCACTTTGAGGATCCCATCTCTAAGTGATTCTACCATGTTAACATTGTAATACCCTTCAAAGGTTAATAAATCAAAATTCTTATGTTTACGATGGCTTTCAATCGTGAGCGCAATCGGTTTATCATTTCCTTTAAACAGATGTAAGACATTTTTGGGCTTGTAACGCTCATCCGCAAAGTCCGTTTTAGATATGACTCGAACTTCTCCTTTGATTCCATGTGTATTGACAATTTTCCCTACATTAAACCATTTTTCCATCTTATCACCTCTAACGAATTTCAGAGACAATTCCATCCTTAATCACAATCGTTTTTGTGTGTATGATTTCGTCCCAGTTGTCACCTATTTCAACATTTACAATACCTTGGATTTCACGTTCTTTTAGCTCGCTACCAATTGGTAATATTTCCAATTGTTCAATTTGAAATTCTATTAGCTTAATTTTATCTTGCCGTTGATTTACTTCTTTTTCAAAGTGAGTACGAAGACTAGCTGGTTGGAAATTTCTCGTTTTCTCTAATTTCTTCAATTCAAAGCGCAATTGTTCTGATTCTTTTTGAAGTTGAAGACGTTTGGATTTGTAATTTTCAAGGAGTTGATTCTTGCTGGTCTCTGTTAATACTTGATTAACGATAACTGATTTTATTATTTTCATTCCAGCGCCGCCTCCTACATATTTGTATTTCTTTCATGTACACCTATAATGGGAAACTTCTATTAGTGGGGATTTTTCATCCATCCCTCACTGATTGTTAGTCTCACATTAGTGTTGCTAATATCTTTCACTTCGTTCAATTGACAGTACGAACTAAGGATTACTGAATCACAAACTAAGTACGCCCTTTAGTCTATCGTCTGTGAGCGCATACTTTACTTCTGTGTAACTCACGGTAAGATTTACTGGATCTCACCAATCAGGCTTTTACGGCAAGTTTCTCCACCTACAACTTCTTCGAATCCTTTAAGCCTTGAGGTGGGGTCTTGACTTTCCATTAATGCGGGGTAATTTGATAAGTATGAATCTTTTCAGCGATTTCGCTTTTGTTCTATATGTAATGATATAGTGGAACTTCAATCAGTAGTTTTTTTCATTCCCACTGATTGTTAGCCCGTTCTACTGTCGCTAAATTTTCGATAAAGCGACAGTACGAACCCGATTGGTTTAACTAAACCTCTGCTTACATATCGGTAAGTTTCACTGTATCTCACCAATTGGGGACTTACAGGCTGTTTATCCTCCACCTATTTATTTCTTGATTTTCTCACAAAAATTGAGGTGGGGATATTACAGCCTATTAAACCGGGATAATCATCTTTTATATGCTTATTTTATTATACCCAATATGTAATGATGATTTCATTTATTTGGCTTTACGGTAAAGATAATTCAAGAGTAGAACTATTTTTTTATTACAAAAAAAGGAGGGGTATTAACCCTCCCTTATTCGGAAATCTCCAAATAGATTTTCTTATGCTGTGAGGATCCTGCTGCATATACTACAGTCCGAATCGCCTTAGCTACACGCCCCTGTTTTCCAATGACCTTCCCCATATCCTCCTTATGAACAGAGAGGGTGTAAAGGATGCGGTCATCTTCTTCCCGAGAGATTACTCGAACATCGTCCGGGTGATCGACAAGAGCTGAAACAATTGTTTCAATTAAGTCTTTCATCTAGGAAAATTACTTACCTAGTTTTGCATTGTGGAATTTTTCCATAATGCCTTGGTTTGAGAATAAGTTACGTACTGTATCAGATGGTTTTGCACCGTCTTGTAACCATTTAAGAGCAAGCTCTTCGTTGATTTGAACTTGTGCAGGTTGAGTTACTGGATTGTATGTCCCAACAACTTCAATATAACGTCCGTCACGTGGTGAACGTGCATCTGCAACTACGATACGATAGAAAGGAGTTTTTTTAGCTCCCATGCGTTTTAAGCGAATTTTTACTGCCATTTTAAATAAGCACCTCCGAATAGTTTCACACAAGATAATATATTATCAAATGTCTAGCATGTTTGTAAAGGTTTTTTTCTTAACAGACGTGTGTAATCTGTTAAAAACTTTACATGAACGGGAGTTTAAATCCCTTTTTCTTGCCTTTAGGCATGTTTGTAAACTGTTTCATCATCTTCTTCATGTCCTCGAACTGCTTAAGTAAGCGATTTACTTCTTGAATCGATCGCCCACTTCCCTTGGCAATTCGTTTTTTTCGACCTGAATTAATGACTTCGGGATGTTCTTTTTCTTGAAGTGTCATTGAACGAATAATCGCTTCGACATGACCAATTTGCTTCTCATCAATAGAAAGATTATCCATCCCTTTGATTTTGTTTGCTCCAGGAAGCATTTTTAGTAAATCGTCAAGTGGACCCATATTTCTCACTTGGCCAAGTTGCTCGAGGAAATCATCAAACGTAAAAGATGCTGTTCGCATTTTTTTCTCAAGTTCTTTAGCCTTATCCTCATCGACGTTCATCTGTGCTTTTTCGATTAAAGTTAGGACATCCCCCATACCGAGAATCCTTGAAGCCATTCGTTCAGGATGGAACGCTTCTAGCGCATCCATTTTTTCGCCCATACCGACAAATTTAATCGGCGTGTTTGTAACCGAACGAATAGATAAAGCTGCTCCGCCTCGTGTATCTCCATCTAACTTCGTCAATACAACACCAGTCAAACCAAGCTGTTCATTAAAGCTTTGGGCAACATTCACAGCATCCTGACCAGTCATCGCATCAACAACTAGAAAAATCTCATCCGGCTTCGTCAATTCTTTAATGTCTTTCAATTCATCCATTAAGTTTTCATCAATATGAAGTCGTCCAGCTGTATCAATCAGCACATAATCATGATGTTCTTCCTTCGCCTTTACAATCGCCTGTTTTGCTATTTCAACAGGACTGACCTGATCACCGAGGGAGAAAACAGGCATATTAATTTGTTTACCAAGCGTTTCCAATTGCTTAATTGCAGCTGGACGGTAAATATCAGCAGCAACGAGCAATGGCTTTCGGTTGTATTTCTTTCTTAAAAGATTGGCAAGCTTTCCAGTTGTTGTCGTTTTCCCCGCACCTTGTAAACCGACCATCATAATGACAGTTGGCGGACGGGTAGACACAGCAATCTTACTTTGTTCGCCGCCCATCAGCTCAGTTAGTTCTTCTTTAACGACTTTTATGACCTGCTGACCAGGAGTTAAGCTTTTGAGAACTTCCTGGCCTACCGCTCTCTCACTCACACGTTTAACAAAATCTTTGACAACCTTAAAGTTAACATCGGCTTCAAGAAGCGCTAATCTAACTTCACGCATCATTTCCTTTACGTCCGCTTCGTTAACCTTTCCTTTGCCACGAATCTTTTGCATGGTGCCTTGCAGTCGGTCGGCTAATCCCTCAAATGCCATACATACCGCCTCCTAATCTAATTTCTCAAGCTCGGAAATCGCTGTTATAAGGGTTTCATGAGACAGCGAACCTTCATTCGCCATCTTTTTCACCTTGGAAATCCATTCATTACGCTCTTGAAATTTTTGGAATAGCAATAATTTCGCTTCATATTCCTCTAGCATTGCTTCAGTTCGTTTTATATTGTCATAGACTGCCTGCCTGCTTACCTCATATTCTTCAGCAATCTCGCCTAGAGAGTAATCATCCAGATAGTAGAGGGACATATAGCTCTGTTGTTTTTCAGTTAACAATGTTTGATAGAAATCATACAGATAATTAATACGCATTGTTTTCTCGAGCATAAGTGAACCCCCTGTCTGTTAAGTGAAAACCCTTTACAAGTATATAGTTTACTTGCTTATGGTTCAGATGTCAAGCTGAAACCTTTACACATTCCTTTTTCCACATTCTTTGTATGAAGAACATGAGGACGGGGCTTCGCCGACTTGTTAATATAGACAATCTATTTATCAGATATCCTGATTTATTGAGAAAGCATCTAAAATTCCGGCTCCGCACCGCCGCTATCAGGATCGATCCTTCACACTTTTTGCCAATCTGCAGATTACCTAAGTAACATTCTAGCCTTCTTGCTCGATTAAATCAGAGAAAAGACCATACACATATTTTTCAGCATCGAATTCCTGTAAATCATCCATCTTTTCTCCAAGACCAACGAATTTAACGGGAATTTTCAGTTCATTGCGAATGGCTAGAACGATGCCTCCTTTTGCAGTCCCGTCAAGTTTTGTTAATACAATTCCAGAAACATTGGTAGCTTCTTTGAATGTTTTTGCTTGAATTAACGCATTTTGTCCGGTTGTAGCATCTAAAGCGAGCAGTACTTCATGAGGTGCCCCTGGTATTTCTCTTTCAATCACACGCTTTACTTTTTCTAATTCTTTCATCAAGTTCACTTTGTTTTGCAGTCGTCCAGCTGTATCACATATTAGTATATCAGCTTTCCTCGCCTTAGCAGATTGTACAGCATCATACATCACAGCAGCAGGGTCAGATCCTTCGCCTTGCTTAATGACTTCAACTCCTACACGCTCGCCCCATACTTCCAGCTGCTCAATTGCCCCAGCACGGAATGTATCTCCAGCAGCAAGCAAGACCGTTTTACCTTCAGACTTAAATTTATGAGCAAGCTTTCCAATTGTCGTCGTTTTCCCGACACCATTTACACCAACAAATAATATAACAGTAAGGGCGTCTTTTTGCATATTTAATGCAGATGAACCATTATCATCGCTGTTATAAATTTCAACTAGCTTCTCAGAAATGACCACCTGTACTTCTTTAGTATCTGAAATATTGCGACGCTTCACTTCCATTTTAAGTTCGTCTATTAGTTCCATCACCGTTTCAAAACCAACGTCAGCACCGATGAGAATTTCTTCCAGTTCTTCAAAAAACTCTTCATCCACTTTTCGATAACGAGCAACAAGATCATTCACTTTTCCAGCAAATGAATCTCTCGTCTTCGTTAAACCCTCTTTAAATTTCTCTGAAACTGTGTCAGTTTGTGTTGTAAATTTTTCTTTAAGTTTTTTAAAAAAACTCATCTAATCACTTCCTCTATTGATATAAAATGAAACTCCCATCAGTGGAGGTTTTGCTGCAGAATATACTTCTAGGCCTTCACTAACTCCTTCGTTTCTTCCATTCGAACAGATACAAGTTTGGAAACACCTGATTCTTGCATCGTAATTCCATACAGCACATCTGAGGATTCCATCGTTCCTTTTCGATGCGTGATCACAATAAATTGTGTCTCTTCACTAAACTTTTTTAAAAAATGGCTGAATCGAAGTACATTCGCTTCATCAAGGGCGGCTTCAACTTCATCGAGAATACAAAAAGGTACTGGACGAACTTTTAAAATTGAAAACAACAAAGCTATTGCAGTCAATGCTCTTTCTCCACCAGAAAGCAATGCAAGGTTTTGCAGTTTTTTCCCTGGAGGCTGCGCAATAATTTCTACGCCTGTTTGTAGAAGATCACTCGAATCCGTCAACCGCAGCTCAGCTCTGCCTCCACCAAACAGCGCTTTAAATACTGTTTCGAATTGATTTTGAATCGCATAAAAGGTCTCTGCAAAACGCCGCTTCATTTCATCATCCATTTCATCAATCACTTGGAAAAGAGTGTCTTTAGCTGTATGAAGGTCTTCTTTCTGCTCTAAGAGGAAATGGTATCGTTCGGAAACCCTATCATATTCCTCAATTGCTCCAAGATTGACCGTCCCAAGTTCGTCCAATGCAAGTTTTATTAATTTTACCTTTTTCCTCGCTTCATCTGCCTCAATCGTTAATGGATACTGTTCCTTCGCTCCTTCGTAGGAGAGTAAATATTCTTCACGTAAATGAATAAGTCGATTCTCAAGTTCAACGTCCAATCGATTAAGTAGAACTTCTTCATCCTTCACTGCCTCAGCAATTCCTTTATGAACTCTCTTCAGTTCCTTACTCTCATATTCATAATCGTCTAGTTGTGATTGTAAATCAACTCTTTCTTTACGTTTCTGCGCAATGAGTTTTATTGCTTCATTTTTATCAAAAAGCTTATCCTGGGCAGCTGTTTCTAGTATTTCTTCACCACTTGAACTATCTGTCATCTCATTCGTTAATAGAGATAAGTCTTCTTGATAATCTGTAACCGTACGGGTTACTTCCATAAGTGTATTAGTAATCCGGGTAAATTTTTCAGATTGATTTTGAAGTTGCTCACGCTTTGAAGCAAGCTGTACTTTTATCTCATTTGTTTCTTCAATTAGTGTTTCTTTTGACATTTGCTGAGACTGCTTTTGCTTACTTAAGGTTGCAATTTCTTCATCCAATTTATTAATTTCTTTCAAACAACGATTTAATAATTCATTAACTTCTTGAATTCGAGCTGACTTCTGACGAGATTCATCTAAAATAGCCTGCTTGTCCAAGTCATATAAATGCAATCGTTCATTAATATTTCGTTCCTGCAATTCTATTTCACGGATTTCACTTTTACATACTTGTTCTTTTAAACGGAGCTTTTCCCCTGCTTTGCGAATTTCTTCAATTTTTTCTTCTTCTACAGAAATATCTTGCTTAAGCTGTTTAACCTGCCGCTCAAGTAAAGCTGTCTTTTCTTCCATTGCCAAAAGCTTCTCAGTTAGTTCATCAAGCTCGTTTTTTCTTGATAATAGGGATGATTGTTTTTGTTTCACAGCACCTCCCGTCATTGAACCACCAGGATTGACGATATCTCCTTCAAGTGTGACGAACCGGTATTTATAAGAAGTAAGCTTCGCGAGTTCATTTGCACCTTTAAGTTCACTTGTAATAATAACGGTGCCGAGCAGGTTAGCAACAATATTCAAGTACTTTTTATCGTATTGAACTAGACTTTCAGCCGTCCCGATAAATGAAGGATGATTGCTCAATAACTGAAGCTGTGAAGACGAGAGCTCTCGCGGTTTGATGACCGATAAAGGCAGAAATGTCGCTCTGCCGAATCCATTTCGCTTCAAATAGTTGATTGCTTGTCTTGCATCATTTTCAGTATCCATGACGATATATTGCATAGAAGCCCCAAGTGCCGTTTCTATGGCTTGCTGATATTCTTTAGGCACTTTGATTAACTCAGCTACCGCCCCTTCTACCCCTTGCAATGTATCATTCTTCGCTTTTAATACTTCTTTAACACCTTGGAAAAACCCAGCATAATCATCTTGCATTTCTTCTAACATATCTTTACGGGACTTCGATTGCTGAAGGAATTGGTAAGCCTGATATAGAAGCTTTTCTTGTTTTTGATAAGATGCTTTAATTGAATCAAGCTTTTTTTGCTCTTCTCTAAAAGAAAAAACATGTTGTTCAATTTGCTGCGTCACTTCATTGAAGGCATTGAGACTGATTACTTTCTTCTTTTCAACTTCTTCACGTTCACTGAGAAATTTAGCGTTTTCCTCGTCAAGACGTGTATTTCTTGTCGTCTGCTGATTAAGTTGCTGCTGTAAGTGCTGTAATTCATTTCTTGCAGCCGCTTGCTTATTCAACCATTCAATATAATCGCTTTTCAAAGTTTCAATTGTTTCCTCGAGATTTGCGCTAAAAAGTCCAAGTGTTTTTTGATTTTCACTAAGCTCTCTCTGAAGTTGTTTAACCTCACCTTCTAAAGTCGCTAATATTTTACCTTCACAATCCTTTTCAACCTTTAAAGCGATAATGTTACTCTCACCATCTTTAATGAATTTCTCAAGTTGGTGTTTGTTTTGTGAAGCATTTTTTTTACGTTCTTTTAAAACCTCTTTACGACCTTCAAGCTTTTCAAGCTCCTCACTTGCTTTTAGCAATACTGCCTGAAGGTCATTAACTGACCCGTCAAGTGCAGAAATATAATCTCGAATACTTTCTACTTCTGCTTCTTTTTTCTGAAGTGATGTTAGCAATTCTTGCTCCTGAGTGCTGTGTTGCTCTAACTCTTGAGATAGATTACTCCATTTTTCATGAAGCGTTTCTATTTCATGAACAGTTAAAGCGACTTCAATTTGTTTAAGGTCTGCTTTTTTTTCTAAAAATTCTTTTGCAAGGGAAGATTGAATCTTTAATGGTTCTACCTGCCCTTCCAGTTCAGCGAGAATATCCTGTACTCGTGTCAAGTTTTCCTGCGTTTCAAATAACTTATGTTCTGCCTTCTTCTTTCTAGATTTATACTTTAAAACACCAGCAGCTTCTTCAAAGATCACTCTTCTTTCTTCTGCTTTACTGCTCAGAATCTTTTCTACTTTCCCTTGGCTGATGATAGAGAATGCTTCCTTGCCAAGACCAGAATCCATAAATAAGTCTATAATGTCTTTAAGACGGCAAGATTGATTATTTATTAAAAAGTCACTTTCACCTGAACGATACACTCTTCTAGTTACACTGACTTCATAAAAGTCAATCGGAAGTGTATTGTTTTCGTTATCTAATGTTAATGTGACTTCAGCGAAATTAAGTCCCTTTCTTGAATCACTTCCAGAAAAAATCACATCTTCCATTTTCGCGCCTCTTAGTGATTTTGCAGACTGTTCACCCAATACCCAACGAACAGCGTCAATAATATTACTTTTTCCGCTGCCATTGGGACCGACAATCGCAGTTACTCCAGGTACAAAATCAACAGAAACCCTTTCTGCAAAGGATTTAAATCCCACAACGTCCAATCGTTTGAGGAACATACTTTCTCCCCCTCTTTTCAACTCTACTTGTTGAATCATTCATTTTGTTTATTACTTCGTTTCTCTAAGAGTTGATAGTGCAATCTGTGCAGCACGTTGTTCTGCTTCTTTTTTTGACTTACCGCTTCCAATCCCGAGCTCTTCATTATTTAAAGACACTTTTGAAACAAATTCCCGATTATGGGCTGGTCCTTTTTCATGCATAATTTGATACTCGAGTACTCCAATCCCATCTCGTTGCACGAGCTCCTGCAATTGGCTCTTATAATCCATCACATGAGAAAAAGCACCCTCATTAATTTTAGGAAACACTACTTGTTCCAAAAACTGAACGACTTTTTCCAGTCCTTGGTCTAAATATAAAGCACCGATAAATGCTTCGAACACATCAGCAAGTAAAGCAGGACGCTGTCTTCCACCTGTCATTTCTTCCCCTTTTCCAAGCAAAATCAATTTACCGAATGATATATCATTGGCAAATGAAACAAGTGAAGGCTCACAAACGATTGCCGCTCTTAACTTCGTAAGTTCCCCTTCACTCATCATCGGATATTTATTGAATAAGTATTTGGATACTGTTAATTCAAGTACCGCGTCTCCTAAAAATTCAAGCCTTTCATTATCTTCATAGGGCTTCCGGCGATGCTCATTCACATAAGATGAATGGGTAAAAGCTTGCTTCAACAATTTTTCATCATTAAAAAGAAAGCCTGTGCTTTCTTGAAATTGTTTAAACATCGAATCTTTCATTACTGACTTTCGCTTATTTCCATTGTTTCTCATCTAAAAAAACCCTCCACTAACAACTCAATAATCCTAGCTAAATAAGAAAAGCTAAAAGCATCTTTACCGATCCCGTTTAGAAAAAGATGAGCAATTTATATAGAGACTATTTTCTCTCGATATATCTTGTTTTGCTTTTTACCTATATGGGTTAGGCTGCTGCTTTCGCTAGATGTAGATAGACTAATTAAATTATCCACAAAACAATTTTGTATACTTTCCTATACAATTAAGGGAATCCTACCAATTAATTCTCCCTTATTCAGACTCAGAATGGATTCAGTAGTATAAATAAAGTGAAACTTGACAAACTCGCACCAAGCCTATTCTGTATTATATCATAAGAAAAACGCATACGCCCATTCTATTAGGGATATCACAGCCAAAATTAAATGATGTTTTCTCGTACTAAAAATTATTCAGAAACGCTTGTTAAACACATACTATTAGTATGTAGCATAGGAATATGCGTACAATACGATTTCGTTTTTTTTTAAGAAAGCAGTACACAGCTGTAATTAGATTTCTTTTTTAGCATAAAGTGAAACTCAATCAGAGGGGATTTAACTGCCTGTAATACGGGATAAAGAAAAAGATCAGATTCCCCATTCATTATGAAACTTCAAAATGAATGGTTTATGGAATCTGATCCTTCGCTGACTACTTAGTCAGTCTCTCCGAGATTAATTCATTACATTGTGCTCTTTATGTAATTCACAGCATCTCCTACTGTTGTAAGTTTTTCTGCATCATCGTCTGAAATTTCCATGCCGAACTCGTCTTCAAGTTCCATAACTAGTTCTACTACATCAAGGGAATCCGCACCAAGATCTTCTTTGAATGAAGCTTCTAATTTAACTTCAGCTTCTTCAACATTTAATCGGTCTACTACGATTTTCGTTACGCGTTCTAATACGTCTGCCACTGCATTCACCTCCCCTCAAGCCATTATAGTGTTTTTTTTCAAAAGCGCAAGAACATTTACAAAAAAAATGCTAATGCTTTTATTATCGTATAAGAGAAAATTCTCTTTACATGACCATACCACCATCAACATGGAGTGTTTGTCCTGTCATGTAAGAACTAGCATCCGAGGCTAGAAAAGTTACAACACCGGCAATATCTTTTGGATCACCGAAGCGGGATAACGGAATTTGCGAAAGCATTGCACCTTGTACTTCTTCAGTAAGTGATTCAGTCATGTCCGTGGAGATGAATCCAGGTGCAACTGCATTAACTGTAATTCCTCTTGAAGCAAGCTCTTTCGCTGCCGTTTTCGTTAATCCAATCACGCCCGCTTTAGCAGCAACATAATTCGCCTGTCCAGCGTTTCCACTAACACCCACAATAGAAGCAATATTAATAATTCTACCACTGCGCTGTTTCATCATTGGACGAGTAACAGCTTTTGTGCAAAGGAACACACCTTTTAAATTGGTATTAATTACATCATCCCATTCAGTTTCTTTCATTCTCATTAACAAATTATCTCTAGTAATTCCAGCATTATTCACCATGATATCAATGCGTGGAAATTTTTCGGTTACGCTTTTTATCATTGCTGTCACAGAATCAGAGTTTGCCACATCACATTGAATGGCAAATGCCTCTCGACCTAACAATTTAATTTCTTCCACCACTTCATTCGCTTTCGCTTCACTTCCAGCATAGTTTACAGCAACATTTGCACCTTGTCGGGCTAGCTCAAGCGCGATTTCCTTGCCAATGCCACGCGAAGCACCTGTTACTAGTGCGTATTTTCCTTCTAATTGCATGTTATTCCCCCCTCAAAGCTTCTACAGTTTTATCTAAACTCTCGGAATCATAGACAGAATAAATCGTAACAGATCGATCGATTTTCTTAATCAGCCCACTTAAGACCTTTCCTGGCCCTACTTCGATAAATGTATCCACACCTAAAGAAA
Source organism: Peribacillus huizhouensis (assembly GCF_014138605.1). Classification (GTDB taxonomy): domain Bacteria; phylum Bacillota; class Bacilli; order Bacillales; family DSM-1321; genus Peribacillus; species Peribacillus huizhouensis. The sequence goes on from NZ_JACJHX010000001.1 coordinate 186,793, forward strand.
GCAATGTTTTCACACTATCTTCCCATAGAACTGGAGAGTATAATTGCTCAATTAATTTTTCTTTAATGTCATTTGCTGCGGTTACTGGTTGTGCAGTTACATTAGAGATGACAGGAACTTTAGCTTCACGAACGTCAATTTCGTCCAATACAGATTGAAGTTTAGAAGCAGCTGGCTCCATAAGCACTGAGTGGAAAGGACCACTTACATCAAGTGAAATAGCACGCTTAGCTCCTTGTTCTTTCGCATCTTTCCCTGCTTGTTCTACCCCTGTTGCGCTTCCTGAAATAACGATCTGACCAGGACAATTAATATTCGCTAATTGAACTGGTTCTCCATTTTTTGTAACAGAATCTGTAATGTCCGCTAATGTTTCACGGTCCATCCCTAAAATCGCAGCCATTGCTCCTTGACCGTTCGGAACCGCTTCTTCCATAAATTCTCCACGCTTACTTACTGTATGTACGGCATCTTTAAAGTCGATTGCCTGACTAGCAACTAAAGCAGAATATTCTCCTAAACTATGTCCTGCTGTGTAATCAGGAGAGATCCCTTCACCCTTCAATGCTTCAAACAATGCATAACTCACTGTCAAAATAGCGGGTTGTGCATGATAAGTTAATGTAAGCTTTTCTTGTGGGCCATTGAAAATAAGATCTGATAATGAGTAGTCAAGTGTTGTATCAGCAGAATGAAAAATTTGTTGTACTTTTTCATTTTGTTCATACATATCTTTCCCCATTCCAACGATTTGTGATCCTTGACCTGGAAAAACAAAAGCAATTTTCCCCATAGCTTTCTCTCCCTACATGTATTATTTTCATTCGATTGCAGTCTTAATCGTTGTTACCATTTCATTAGAAACCATAATTCTTGTCTGCCTTACTGCATTATAGATAGCATTCGCATCTGATGATCCATGCGCCTTAATGACAGGTGCGTTTAATCCAAATAAAGCTGCTCCACCATATTCAGAGTAATCCATTTGATTTTTGATTTCCTTTAGCTCTGGCTTCAGTATAGCTGCTGCCAACTTACTTTTCATATTGCTCATTAATGCACTCTTTAACATCTTAAATACACTCATAGCTGTCCCTTCAATGGATTTGAGTACGATGTTACCAGTAAACCCATCAGTAACAACAACATCTGCAGGACCTTCAAGCAAGTCTCTAGCTTCAACATTTCCAACAAAGTTAATATTAGCTTCTTTTAAGAGTGTAAAAGCTTGTTTTGTTAATTCATTACCTTTTTTCTCTTCGGTACCAATATTAAGTAGGCCAACACGAGGGTTCTGTATCCCCCTAGCTTTCGCAGCATAGATCGAACCCATAATAGCATATTGGACAAGATGTTCCGGTTTGGCATCTGCATTCGCACCGACATCAAGCAAGACAAATCCTTTACCATCGATGGTTGGCAATGTCGGTGAAAGTGCCGGCCGCTCTATACCTGGAATTCGACCGACAACGAACAGCCCTGTTGCCATTAAAGCACCTGTATTCCCCGCAGAGATACATGCATCCGCTAATCCATCTGCTACCTGCTGGGCTGCTAATACCATCGATGCCGTCTTTTTCCTTCGTACTGCACGTACAGGCTCATCTGTACTTAGAATTATTTCATCTGTATGTATGATTGTGATTCGTTCTTTATTTGTCAAATGAGCGTTGATTTGAGTTTCATCGCCAACAAAAACAATCTCGACATCCGGAAATGCTTCAATAGCCTTCATCGCACCGAGAACCGTTTCTTTCGGCCCATGATCTCCACCCATTACATCCATAGCTATCTTCATCGTTTTTCATCCTTTTCTAGCTGACATGATCGGAACATCTCGAACTCTCCCTTAAAAACCAGTTCATTCCCTACAAAACTACTTACTTCAACGAGAGAACGATCTGCTAAATGATCAGTCTTTTGCACCTTCGCCTTTGCAATAACTCTTTCATTTTCCTTTACTGAACGGGTAAACAAGATAGATGCTTTCGCTGTTAAAGCCAATTCGTCATTAATAACAGCAACAGCTAAAGAGTTTGCCTGAGCAAATAAATGATGTCCCCTTGCTATCCCGTTGCGTTGGAAAACATGTTCTTTTTTTATATCTAAAATTGAAATGGCTTGTTGATCTAAATGTATATCAATTACTTCACCAATGACTTCTTCCAACGGCAAAGCCCGTACTTCATCAGTTAATGTTTGCTCCGCTACATTTTTAATGCGCTCGCGAAGCTCAGGTATTGATAATTCAAGTCGGTCCAAACGTATAGTTTGTACGCTAACCGAAAATTTATTAGCCAGCTCCTCATCTGTAACAAAAGGATTTTCCTTTATCGTTTCGACTAACAACTGCTGGCGTTCCTTCTTATTTCTTCGCATATTGAAGGTCACCATCCATAGTATTATGACTAGGTACTAATAGTAGTATATAGATAATAAAAGCAGATTGCAAGAACAAAAGCGAAGACGAACAAGATATATGGAGAGTGGTTTTCTCTCCATATATCTTGTTTAATTTTTGACCCCGAGGGGTTAGGCGCTGGAGCTGGATGTGGCCAGACAAATTAAATTAACCACTTAAATAATTTCGTATAGTTTCCTAATCAAGAACAAAAGCGAAAGCAGATTGATCACCCTAAAATCTAGATAAGCCAAGCAAAGCTGTAAGAGGAATAGTCTTCTCCCCATCAGATTGCTTGGCTTACGGCCTTGAGGAGTTAAGTTGCCTGAATTGGACATCAAAACTCGATTTGAAATCATATACCCTATTCTACTGTACTGTCACCACTTGAGATACAAAAAAAACAAGTTATGTTACATAACCGTAACCTACGTGCGTAAATGCAAGGAAAAACACTAACACTTTTTGAAATCATGCATCTTAAAAGTCTCTCAATCTAGCTTCTCACCATTTAATACTCCAGTTTCTTCAAGACTATTTCTAAGGGATTCGTATTGCGGTTCATTCCAGAAGCTTACTGATGCAATTAATCGAGCCGCATCATCTCTCGCTACCTCAAGAGTACGATAATCATGAACCATATCAGCTACTTTAAAATCAGGTAATCCACTTTGTTTCTTTCCAAAAAAATCACCAGGACCACGTAATTCCAAATCTTTTTCTGATAGAACGAAGCCATCGTTTGTTTCCGTCATAATCTTCATCCGCTCTTTACCATTTTCTGATTTAGGATCTGCAAGCAGGATACAATACGACTGATCACTTCCCCTTCCAACACGGCCCCTCAATTGATGTAATTGGGCAAGTCCAAACCGTTCAGCGTCATAAATAACCATAACCGTAGCATTTGGAACATTCACACCAACCTCAACAACAGTTGTGGAGATAAGAATTTGGGTTTCATTTTCACTAAATTGTTTCATAACAGTTTCTTTCTCATCAGCTGGCAAGCGACCATGCATTAGGCCAACATGATATCGCCCCTCATAGTAGTGTGTGAGCATCGCATGTACATCTAGTACGTTTTGTAAATCTAGCTTTTCAGACTCTTCAATAAGCGGACAAATAACGTATGCTTGACGTCCTTTTCGCAATTCTTTTTCTATAAAACTTAATATTCGGTCGAGCATATCATGTTTTGCCCAATACGTTTCAATTACTTTTCTGCCTGCTGGCATTTCATCGATTGTAGAAACGTCCATTTCTCCAAAAACGGTAATCGCCAATGTTCGCGGAATCGGCGTTGCAGTCATGAAGAGTACATCAGGACTTTCTCCTTTTTCTCGAAGAATTCTCCTCTGCTGTACTCCAAAGCGATGCTGCTCATCGGTTATCACTAATCCTAAGTTGCAAAAATTCACTTCTTCTTGAATGAGGGCATGGGTACCAATTAGAATATCTATTTCTCCTTTTTCTAGGGCAAAAAGAAGCTCACGCCGTCTTTTCCCCTTGACCGAACTTGTAAGAAGGTCAACCGAAATTCCTACCGGTTCAAGCATAGTCTTTAAGGAATGAGCATGCTGTTCCGCCAATATTTCTGTAGGAACCATTAGCGCACCTTGATACCCTGCGGTAACAGAAGAAAAAAGTGCGATTGCAGCTACAACGGTTTTTCCTGAACCTACGTCTCCTTGAAGCAGACGATTCATTCGATAAGGAGATGTCATGTCTGAAGAAATTTCATTTACAACACGTTTTTGGGCGTCCGTTAGCGGAAATGGCAAAGACTCGATGAACATATTGACCTTATTTTCATCGTACTTTTGTTCGATCCCAAGTGATTGTTCTCTTTGCACTTTGCGCATTGCTTGCATTTTTAGCTGAAATAATAAAAATTCCTCATAAACAAATCGTCTTCTAGCTTGTTTGAGAGCTTGTTCATCTTTAGGGTAATGCATGGAATGAAGCGCACTCGGACGATCCATTAACTTATATCGGGTTAGCAATGAATCTGGCAAGTTTTCTGCAAGCATCGCTCGATATTGTTCAAAAGCATTTGTAATATATCTGCGAATTCCTTTGACTGATATACTTCCACGTACCGAGTAAACGGGTTCAAACTCTTTTTCCATCCTATGTGGACCGAAATGACATTCGTTCCCAGTTATCATTTGGCGATGACGATCCCATTTACCGGTCACAGTAATCACATCATTTATGTTCATTTTACTTTTTAAATACGGCTGATTAAAAAAAATAACCGTGATTAAATATCGACCGGTTAATAATTTTATCATAAGCCTCGACTTTTTCTTCCCGTAGTACGTGAGAGATGGTTGACTATGAAGCTTTCCTTCGACTGTAACCCGTTCGTCATGCTCTGTCGTTTCTAAATCTTTTAATCGATAATCCTCGTATCTATACGGTAAAAATTCAAGTAGGTCCAAAACAGAAACTATAGCCATTTCTTCAAGTGCCATTGCTGTTTCATTTCCAATTCCTTTAATGGCGGTAACAGGATCTAATACTGACAGATTCACTCTTGTGTTAGCGGCATACCAAAGATTTTAGCAGCTAAAGCTCGACCAGTTGGTGTATCCGCCAATCCTCCTTCACCCGTTTCTCTCAGTGCAGACGGCATCGATTGGCCAATTTTGAACATCGCACTAATTACTTCATCACAAGGGATTCGACTTTTAATGCCAGCTAGAGCCATATCAGCCGCTACCATAGCATTTGCAGCTCCCATTGCATTTCGTTTTACACATGGTACTTCCACGAGCCCCGCCACTGGATCGCAAACTAGTCCCAACATATTTTTCAGTGTAATCGCCATCGCTTCCGCACATTGCGCTGGCGTGCCTCCTGCCATTTCCACAATCGCCGCGGCTGCCATCCCTGCAGCTGACCCTACTTCAGCCTGACACCCACCAGCAGCACCCGATATGGACGCATTATTAGCTACTACAAACCCAAAAGCACCTGAAGTGAAAAGAAACTCAATTTTTTGTTCATGGCTTGGTTTTAATTTTTTTTGTACAGCAAATAATGTACCTGGAACAACTCCTGCGGACCCCGCAGTCGGTGTTGCACATATCGTTCCCATTGCGGCGTTCACTTCGTTCGTCGCAACCGCTTTGCTTACTGCATCAAGCAATACTTCACCAGAAAGAAAATTTCCTTTTTTTATATATTCCTGCATCAGAACAGCGTCGCCACCTGTTAATCCTGAGACCGATTTAACCCCTTCTAGACCCCTTTCTACCGCTTTCTCCATAACTTCAAGATTCGTTTCCATTTGTTTCATAATTTGTTCACGTGTTCTTCCGGTTATTTCAATTTCTTGTTCAATCATGATTGTAGAAATTTTTTTTTGTTGAGTTTCAGCCATTTCTACCAATTCCGCAACGTTTCGAAACATATAACATCCTCCTTATAAAGTGATACTTCAAACAGTGGGGGCTTCAACCACCACTTGCGCCTCTTCGATACCTCTAAGCCTATAAGGTGGACGCTTACTTCCGGTTAATGCAGGAAATAAGTGAATAGGTTTCCGTTAATCAGCACCATACACTTGCCATCATAACTTCTTTTTAAAATATCTTATATTTTTTATTTCCTGCTTTAATCTTTAGGTTTTGTGAGTTCTCGAGATTGTTAATCAACAATTCTCGCCACTTGCGTAATATAAGGTAGTCCTTCAATTTCCGTTATAACAGCGTCATCGATATTCTGATCTACTTCAATGACCATTAAAGCCATCTTACCTTTTTCCTTGCGTGACACTTCCATATGACCTATATTCATTTCGTGTTTAGAAAGAATATTAGCCACGTTAGCAATTGCACCAAAACGGTCATCATGCACAACTAAAATAGCAGGATGGTGACCAGATAATCGCAGTTTGAATCCATTTAGTTCAGTAATTTCAATCTTTCCGCCACCAATAGAAATACCAACTAATTCCAATTCACCTTTAGAGTCACCAATCACTAATTTTGCCGTGTTTGGATGATCAGGTACCGCTTCTTCTTCATGAAAAGAAATTTTCATTTTTTTTAAAGCTGCTAAATTTAATGATTGTTTAATACGTTCATCAAATGTATCAAAATCTAGCAAACCACCAACAAGCGCAACATCTGTTCCATGTCCCTTATAGGTCTTTGCAAATGATCCATATAAATAAATTTCAGCCCACTCTGGTTCACGTCCGAAGAGATTTCGTGCAACTCGTCCAATCCTTGCTGCACCAGCGGTATGTGAACTTGAAGGTCCTATCATCACTGGACCGATAATGTCAAATACGCTTTTATACTTCATCGATTACTCTCCTTAGATTTCAGATTCTTTATCAGCCATACCTTTTACTATTTTATTAATAAATGAAGAACAAGTTCCAATTAAGGGCATCTTCCAATGTAAGAATATTACTAACCAAAAATCACTCAAAAAAATTTTTTGAGTAAATAGGCATGTTAATGTTTTTAAAGATAAAAAAGACTGCAATACCGAGTAGGCATGCAGCTTTATTTTGACATTTAATCTTCTAATCAGCAAGTGAAAAGATTGGGATAAAGTGAAACTTCAATCAGCGAGGGGTTTTATTCTTCCCCAACTGATTAACTGTATCTCACCCTTCGAAGATTCCAGTATGATAAACCGGAATAAGTCATAGTCATTTATTAAAAAATTATTCAATCGAGAAGATGAAAGAATAGAGCGGCTGATTTCCACTATGAACTTCAATTTCGACATCAGTAAAGGTTTCATCACAGAATTCTATCAAATGGTCTACTTCGTCTTGTGTTACATCTTCTCCAAACAGGATCGTTACAATTTCAGCATCCTCATCGATCATGTTAGTCAAAAGATCTTTAGAAGTTTGAAGCTTTTCATTGCTCTTTGTTATTATCTTACCTTCTGATAATCCCATGAAGTCCCCTTTTTCAATTTCCAATCCATCAATATTCGTATCACGGACTGCATAAGTAATCTGGCCAGTTTTGACATGAGATAAGGCGTCTCCCATAGCAATAGCGTTCTCATTAATGTCGTTAGATGGATTGAACGCTAAGAGGGCTGACATCCCTTGAGGAACCGTTTTAGAAGGTACAACAACTACATAATCTCCAAGTAATTCAGCAGCTTGTTGTGCAGCCATAATAATGTTCTTGTTATTCGGAAGGATGATGATTCTTTCTGCATTTGCGTCCTCACAAGCCTTAACAATATCCTGAGTGCTTGGATTCATCGTTTGTCCACCTTCAATAACAACTGTCGCACCAATACTTTTAAATAATTCGCTAATACCTGAACCCATGGATATTGAAACAATACCATACTTTTCTTTAGCTTTTGGTCTCGATACAATATTTAAAGTACTACTTGTTTCACCAACTATAGCTGTATGTTGCTCACGCATATTCTCGATTTTCAATTTAATTAAACTACCGTATTGCTGACCATAATTCAAGCAGTCTCCAGGAGACTCTGAATGAATATGTACCTTAACCACTTCATCATCCGAAATTACTAATAAGGAATCACCAAATTGACTTAAATCATTTCGGAAGGTTTCTTCTACAAATGGTTTTTTTTCAGTTTTGGCATCTTCAAGCCTCACCATGAACTCAGTACAATAACCATATACAATATCCTCGGTATTGATGTGACTTTGGACATTCATATGGTGCTCGGCATTAACCAGTTCCTCCATCGATGGCAGGTGGTCAAGTGCATCAGGAAGATCTTCACCTTTCAATTCTGCTAAAAAACCTTCATACACAAGAACTAGTCCTTGTCCACCACTGTCTACTACCCCGACTTCTTTTAACACTGGTAACAAGTCTGGGGTGCGATTCAAAGAAGCTTTTGCTTCCTTAACAATTTCCTCCATCACTAATATGAGGTCTTCATGTTTTGCTGCTGACGTCATCGCTTGTTTTGCAGCGTCTTTTGCAACGGTAAGAATGGTCCCTTCTACAGGTTTCATTACTGCTTTGTATGCCGTTTCAACTCCAGCTTCAAATGCTTGTGCAAATTCAGAGCTATTTATTTCAGAGTTCATTTCAATTGCTTTAGAAAATCCTCTGAATAATTGAGATAGGATAACACCTGAATTGCCACGTGCCCCCATCAACAATCCTTTTGAAAGCGCAGCTCCAACTTTCCCAATATGGGCTTGTACATGATTTTGTACTTCCTTCGCACCAGAAGTCATTGATAAATTCATATTGGTTCCCGTATCTCCATCAGGAACAGGAAACACATTTAACGCATCGACTATTTTAGCATTCGCTGCGAGATTATTGGCACCTTGAATGATCATTTCGGCAAAACGTTTTCCATCTAAGCTTGTTATTGACACAAAAACTTCCTCCTCGATTTAAGGGTTCGTTACGCGAACTCCCTGTACAAAAATATTAACTGAATCTGCAGCTAATCCGACCGTTTTGTCCAGGGTGTACTTTACCTTTGATTGTACATTGTGCGCAACTTCAGAAATCTTTGTTCCATAGCTTACAATGATAAACATATCAATGTGGACTTCATCATTCTCTTGGCGTACAATCACACCTTTAGTGAAGTTCTCACGACGTAAGATCTCCGTTATGCCATCTTTCAATTGTTTCTTCGAAGCCATTCCTACTATGCCATAACAATCTACTGCAGCGCCGCCTGCCACCGTAGCAATTACATCGTTAGAAATATCAATGTGCCCAAATTTCGTTTTTAATTCAATTGACATATACGTTTCCCTCCCAAAATCTTATTAGCTATAAACATTTTACTATAATGGCAAATGTTTTAAAAGTAATTGTCATGCTGTGGAAGGTAAACCAAATGGTCCATCTTGTATGTCAAGGTATTTTTCTTGAAAGTAATGAACAGAAGTATTGCATTCTCCAGATAGGTGTGATAAATTATTAAGGTATTTCATAAGAATTAAGATACTATGAAAACCTAAGCATTAGTAGTTAGGAGGGAATTTAATATGGCACGTCAATGTGTAATCACTGGTAGAAAAACTCGATCTGGTAATAAACGCTCACACGCAATGAATGCTAATAAACGTACATGGGGGGCTAACCTTCAAAAAGTACGTATTTTAGTTGACGGTAAACCTAAACGTGTATACGTTTCTGCAAGAGCCCTTAAATCTGGTAAAGTAGAACGCGTATAATGTTAACGGCATCCTTTCAGGGGATGCCTTTTTATTTTGTCAACGCAATCCAAATCATGTATGACTTAGCTTAGACACCTCCTGCGAGTACGTTTTTTCATATATAGGAGAGGTTTTCGAAAACAATTCATTAATCTTAACTAGAAACAAAACTTATATTATATAAACGATATTTTTCTAGAGCATAGAAAATTGTATCTTAATTAAAATCAACTAATTTCACATATCAAAAAAGAAGGAGTGCCTCAAAACAAAGGGTCAGACCCTTATAAGACACCCTCTATCATTATATTTATCTTCAACCTTTCTTAAAGGCTCCAAGCATCGCTTTTACCAAGCCGCCTAAGACTTTTGGTAGCTTAATTGTATAAAATTTCATAATGCCCCTCCTCGTATACATCTGCACTTACATTCAGAAACATCACAAATTGCCAGTTATTATTTCATTAGCGGATATCGGTAAAAAATAATCCGTTTATCCTGCCAAGCATGATGATTAATCACTGCTTCTTATCACCATTAATATGCCATCAGTAAATGAAAAATTCCCATATTCAGAAATTAGTTCATTGCTTATGCATAGGGTTGAACCAACAGGTAAAGCATGATTGGTCAGCGGATATTTAAACCCTTCTAATGTAATTCCTTTCACTTCCTTTAACATTGGTAGAAAAGAAACATACCTTTTATCATTCAAAGTTTCTATAGTATATGTACCAGGTGTCTTGAAGGAAATCAAATTCTGCTTATCTACGATAAAAATGTTCAGATTATTTTTTTGCTCGAGGATTGGCGTTTTAAGCAGAAGTTGAAGATTGCCGATAAAATGATCTATTCTTCCTCCTGTTGCACCAAATACATATATTTCTTCTGGCTGTTTTGAGAGCGCCCAAGTTAAAGCAATTTCCAAATCGGTTTCGTCTTTCTCTGTCGGATATACTTCCAAATGATTCAATGTTTCCTTGATTTCTGCAAGCTCTGCTTCTGTAACAGAATCAAAATCTCCAAACGCTGCATCAGGGACAATATCATGATGCAGCAGCGTATAAACACCTCGATCAACCCCCACCCAAATGCTTGTTTTCTCTCGATATACGTTCAAATTCGGTAGTAGATCTACCGGTCCACCCGCTACAATACTAATAATCATTTGCCATGCCTCCATTTTAGAACAAAAAAACCGCTCCATCTTTGAATGGATCAGAAAAGGACTCCCCCCTTCCCGATACATCCGTTAAAGGAGTCGGTTTTTTCATTATTACCCGCGAAGTTTTTTTATTGCCAAAGCTCGATCACTTTGATTATAAATAGCTGATCCTGCTACTAAAACAGTTGCGCCATGCTCAATACATAATTTCGCTGTTTCTTCATTTACTCCTCCGTCAACTTCAATTTCAAGCTCGGGATTTAATGCATTTGCCATTTCCTTCACTTCGCTAATCTTAGGGAGTACTGCATGAATGAATTTTTGTCCGCCAAAACCAGGATTCACCGTCATCAAAAGAACAAGATCTATGTCTTCAATAATGTGTTTTATCGTTGAAACAGGAGTGGCTGGATTAAGCACTACACCTGCTTTCACACCAAAAGATTTGATTAATTGGATTGTTCTGTGTAGATGTGGACAAGCCTCAACGTGAACGGTGATATAATCCGCTCCTGCTTTTGCAAAAGCCTCCACATATCGATCAGGCTCCTCAATCATTAAATGAACGTCAAGTGGCAATTTAGTTACTGGGCGAATTGCGTCAACAATTAGCGGTCCTATAGTAATGTTTGGGACAAAATGGCCATCCATCACGTCAACGTGAATATAATCCGCTCCTCCTCTTTCGACATCCTTAATTTCTTCACCTAACTTTGCAAAATTTGCTGAAAGAATCGATGGTGCAATTTTAATCATTAGTTAATACCTCGGCTTTCTATCTTTTATTTCCTCTAATATTTGAAGATAATGTTTATATCGGTAGCTCGGAATTTCTTCTTGTGCAACTGCTTCCTTCACTGCACATTTAGGTTCTTGGTCATGCAAACAACCTCGAAACTTACATCTTTCACCTGCTTGATAAATTTCTGGAAAACAATAAGCTAACCGTTCTACTTCAATGTCCATAAATTCTAGTGAACTAAAACCAGGAGTATCAGCAACGAGACCTGAGCCTACATGAATAAGCTCCACATGGCGTGTAGTATGCTTCCCCCGTCCTAAATGGCTGGATATATCATTTGTCTCTAATGACAGTTCTGGCTTAATTGTGTTTAATAAAGAAGACTTTCCAACTCCAGATTGTCCTGCAAAAACACTTGTTTTTCCTGCTAAATGCGGGAGCAGCACTTCAATCCCATCACTTGTAATACTTGAAGTTTTAATTACGGTATAGCCAATGTCTTGATAATCTTTCATGTATTGATCCAACCTTGCTCTATCGGCTTCTTTGACGAGATCAATTTTGCTGATAATAATGATTGGTTCAATTTCATTATCTTCGATTGCAACTAGAAACCGGTCTAGCAAGGTTGTACTAAAATCTGGCTCCACTGCCGAAAAAACAAGAATCGCCTGATCTATATTGGCAATTGGAGGCCTTACTAATTCATTCTTGCGGTCTTTAATTTCTATGACATATCCATCAGTAGGATTCTCAGCTTGATACACGACTGAATCGCCAACTAGCGGAGTGATTTTATTTTTTCGAAAAACCCCTCGACCACGGCACTGAATGACTTCCTCTCCATCCAACACATAGTAAAAACCGCTCAGTGCTTTAATGATCTTTCCTTCTGGCATAGACTCACTCCTTTAATATTTCATTACTCTTTCGGATATTCCACTTTTTCATCCAGAATTACTTTACCGTCTCTGACGACTTTATATCCGGCTTTTTTATTATGTTGAACGGTAAACTCTAATGTTCGATACGCCTCAGAAATGATAAAAAATGGTGGTTCGTATGTTTCAGTCATACTATGATTCATATCTTCAATAAAAATCTGCACTTCTTGCGGTTGTCCCTCTTCTTCGGGCTCATACGGTATTGTAATGTTTACATTCACTTGCTTTGGAGGAATTTCTTCCTTTCCTTTTGATAACACAACATTGACTTGGCTTCCTTTTTTTATTTTCGTATAAGGAGCTGGATCTTGAGAAATGACAAGACCTTCACCAATTGTGTCGTGATATTCTTCTCTTACTACCTTAATCGTAATTCCCGCATCAATCTCATATTCATTTAACCCTGTTTGATTAAATTCTGTAAGATTCTTTAAAGACAATTCATCAGGCCCTTTACTAACTGTCAATTCAAGAACATTGTCAGACGGAACAAGCTCCATTTCCGAAGATAGATTTTGATCTATAATCGTACCTGGTGCACTTTCATCAAAAACTTGGTTGATAATTATATCCTTAAAACCAATTCCTGCAATTAATGATTGAATATCATCATAGATTCTGTTTGTATAGTCGGCAATAACAATCTTCTTTTTGCCGCTACTTACATACATTTTAATTTCTTTTCCTTCTTTTACAATCTGTCCTTCTTGCGGGTCAATACGAATGACATTTCCTTCCGGCACCACTTCGTCGTCCAACAAAATAGGATTCGTTACAACAAGACCATGTTCTTCAAGTTTGGCATTAGCATCATCCGCTTTTTCTCCACGTACATCAGGGATTATTACATCTTTCGGGCCCACTAGACTTGGATAAGCATATATCACTCCAGCAGTTACAGCCAGTAAAATGAAGATAGTAGAAAATAAAATAAGCGGCCATTTTTTTCGTTTCTTTTTATTTTGCTTAACTTTATTAACTTTTTTATTCCCTTTTTTCGGTTCATCTTGTTCTTCTTCTCGATAAACTGCCGTAATTTTTTCAGGCCCACGAATTATCGTTTCATCTATCCCGGACATATTATCATTCGTAATAATTGGAATAGCCTTCGTCGCGTCCATATCCTCAGGAATCACAAACGGAGTTTCGTTCTTCCGTTCAGGATTTAATGCAGATTTGATATCTTCTTCCATTTCATCAACTGTTTCATAGCGATAATAAGAATCCTTGGCAGTCGCTTTAAGAATAATATTCTCGACACTTTGTGGAATAGACGGATTCCAACGTTTTGGAGAAGGTGTTTCTGATTGAAGATGTTTCAGAGCAATTGAAACAGCCGATTCCCCTGAAAAAGGAAGTCTTCCAGTCAATAGTTCAAACATTACAATTCCAAGCGAATAAATATCTGATTTATTATTGGCCATGCCACCCCTAGCCTGCTCAGGAGATAGATAATGAACGGAGCCAAGTACTGCATTTGTTTGTGTAATATTGGTTGCACTTAGGGCAAGGGCAATGCCGAAATCAGTAATCTTTACATTCCCATGATCATCAATCAAGATATTTTGCGGCTTTATATCTCGATGTATAATCCCGTTATGATGCGCTTGAGAGATCGCAGACGTAATTTGTTTAAGAATGTCCAAAGCTTTCTCAATTGGAACTGGGTAAAACTTTTGTATGTATTGTTTAAGGGTTAGGCCCTTCACATATTCCATTACAATATAATAAATATCATCTTCTTCGCCTACGTCATAAATGCTGACGATGTTAGGATGTGTAAGACTTGTTGCAGATTGTGCCTCACGATTAAAGCGCTTGATAAATTCTTCATCATTATTAAAATCCATGCGGAGAATCTTAAGCGCTACTTCTCGTTCAAGAATCATATCTTGAGCCAAATATACATTGGCCATCCCACCGCCGCCGATCATTTCTAATAACTTATAGCGGCCGTTAATTCGCTTACCGATTAACAAAACGCTCACCTACTTTCACTATTATCAAAAAATCGAAGTAGGGCAAGGGTGATATTATCTTCTCCGCCATATTCATTCGCCATTGCAATGAAAGAGTCGGCTTTTATAGCTAAATCATCTGAATTCGTAATGATGGTGATCATTTCTTGTTCACTAACTTTATTCGATAAGCCATCAGAGCATAGTAAGAGTACATCATCTTCTTCAAAGATAATTGTGAAAATGTCCATTTCAACATTGATTTCAGTACCTAGAGCACGAAGTAAGACATTTTTACGGGGATGATTCTCAGCGTCTTCTTTAGAAATTTGCCCGCTTCTTACGAGCTCATTTACTAAAGAATGATCTTCAGTCACTTGTTTAAAACCAGATTCATTGTACAAATAACAGCGGCTATCACCAATATTGGCAATCGTCGAAAATCTATTCGTGCAAATTGCAGCTACAACAGTAGTCCCCATCCCTTGACATTCTGAATTTTCCTCAGAATATTCGAACAGTCGTCGATTGATTTCCTTTATTTTCTGTTGAAGCCATGATTCCGCTTCATTAGGCGTTAACATCGGACCTGATTCTTCTTCCCACTGCTTTTGCATATACTCAACGGTCATTTGACTTGCTACATCACCAGCACGGTGTCCGCCCATGCCATCAGCTACAATGGCAAGGCGCACTCCATGAGGATTAAGAAAGATTCCGCCATTATCTTCATTATGCTGGCGGACTTTCCCCTGATTTGTTAAAAAGATGTCATTCATCAGATTCTGTCACCTCGTCTCTTCTTTGCGCTCCTTAGCACGAAGCTGGCCGCAAGCTGCATCGATATCATGACCCTGTTCTCTACGAATCGTGACATTGACGCCTCGTTTCTTTAACGTTTTTTCGAATTCAAAAATCTGCTCACGAGGTGTTCTAACATAGTTGCGTTCTGGTACATAGTTTACTGGAATCAAGTTTACATGACACTTTATTCCTTTAATTAAATCTGCCAATTCTTCAGCATGCTCGACTTGGTCATTTTCACCGCCGAATAAGCCGTATTCAAAACTAACCCTTCTGCCCGTTTTTTCGGTATAGTACTTGATCGCTTCTATAAGATCTGGTAATTTATAGGCACGGTTGATTGGCATTAATTTACTTCTTAGCTCAGAATTCGGGGCATGCAAAGAAAGAGCGAAATTAATTTGCAATTCTTCATCCGCAAATTTATAAATTTTTGGAATAATCCCACTTGTTGACACTGTAATATGACGCGCTCCAATGTTTAAGCCTTTATCGTGATTAATATTTTTCAAAAAGCTCATCATTTCATCGTAGTTATCAAATGGTTCACCAATCCCCATAATAACGACTGAACTAACTCGTTGGTCCATTTCATCAAGTGCTTGTTGTACTTTTACGACTTGAGCAACAATTTCTCCTGCTTCTAAATTTCTTTTTAAACCTCCAAGCGTTGAGGCACAGAAAGTACAACCGATACGACAACCAACTTGAGTGGTTACACATACAGAATTCCCATATTCATGGCGCATAAGCACGGTTTCAATCGAATATCCATCATGCAATTCAAACAAAAATTTCATCGTATTACCGTCAATAGAGTTTTGTTGAACGATTGTCTTCAACGTTGTGATCGTAAAATTAGTATTAAGTTTATCACGAAGTTGTTTAGATATATTAGACATATCTTCAAAACTTGTTATCCGCTTTTTATACAACCATTCAAAAAGTTGCTCCGCACGGAAAGCTTTTTCACCATTTTCTGTTAACCACTGTTTTAATTCGTTAAGCTCCAATGAATAAATAGATGGCTTTTCTGGTTTCTTTACTGTTTTTCTTCTTGTTGTTACCGTTTCTGCCATTACAGCACCTTCTTTCTAAAACTAGCAATGAAAAATCCATCACTGCCGAAATCCTGTGGAAATACTTGCAATTTATTATCGACGACGAGCGGCTGAACGCTTTCTGGCATTCTGTCTTTTAACGTCAAATCTCTCTCAAAGTCTGGGTGTTTTTCTAAAAAAAGATTGGCTACTAAATCATTCTCTTCTTGATCGACTGTACATGTACTATAGATGAGGTTGCCACCCTTTTTTACAAGTGGTGCAGCAGCAATTAAAAGTTGATTTTGGATACTTGAAAGTTTTATTATATCATCTTTTGTTTTCGTATACTTCACATCTGGTTTTCTCCGCATTACTCCTAAACCAGAGCAAGGAGCATCTACCAGTACTTTGTCAAAACCCTCTTTATTAAATAGTTCCTGAACGTTTCTGCTATCAGATACTTCTGTTTTAATATTTCTTAGTCCCAACCTTTGAGCTTGCTCTTTAATGAGTTTGACTTTGTGTTCATGAAGATCAATTGCCACTACTTGCCCGGTAGTTAACCCTTCTGCAATATGCGTCGTTTTTCCGCCAGGAGCTGCACAACAATCAAGTACTATATCATTTCCAGATGCGTCCAATGCATGAGCAACTAGCATTGAACTTTCATCTTGAATGGAGAGAAAGCCCATTTTATAGCTTTCTGAATGTGCAAGATTTCCTTTTAAGCAGTAAATGGCTTCTTCAAGAATTGGGCTTTTTTCTACATAATAGCCTTCTTCCGTCAGCATGCTAACTAATTCACTTCTAGAGATTTTCTTAACATTTACTCTCGCTGATTGAACAGGTGCAGTTAAATTTGTTTCACACATGTCAGCTGTTTTTTCAAAACCGAATTGTTCAATCCATCTCCTTACAAGCCAACTTGGATGACTCGTTTCAATGGCTAGGCGCAAAGCTCTGTCTTCAATTTCTTCAAGTGATCGTAGGCCTTTTCTCTGTACATTCCGTAGAATCCCATTCACCATTGATGTAATGCCTTTATGCCCTCGTTTTTTTGCAATTTCAACCGCTTCATAAATAATCGCATGATCGGGTATCTTATCAAGATAAACCATTTGATAAACCGATAAACGCAACAAGTTTATTACCCAGCTAAGCGTCTTTTTTTCATTTTTGATAAAAGGCTGCAAATAATAATCGAGCGTCATTTTTCTTTGAATCGTTCCGTATGTGATTTCTGTTAGCAAACCGCTATCAGCCGATGATAATTGATGTTTGTTAATCATTGAGTTTAACAGCAAGTTGCTATATGCTTGATTCTTTTCAACGGATTCAAGGACATCTAGTGCAATATCCCTTACACCCTTTTTCGTTTGTTTCATTTTATTCTCCTAACTTTAAGCCAACCCTAATAAATGAGCCCGCTCCGCGTAAATAATCTTTTGCAGACATTTTTTTCTTGCCAGCAGGTTGAAGCTCAATAATTAAAATAGCAGTCGTATTCCCGGTACCAACAACAATACCCTCTTCAAGAACATCTATCACTACACCTGGCTGAGCCGGGGTTGTAAGCTGTATTTTTTTTGTCTTCCATACTTTAAGTGTTTCACCATTTAATAGCGTGTAAGCGACTGGCCAAGGATTTAAGCCGCGAACATGATTATATATGTCTTCACCATTTTTGTCCCAGTCAATCTTTTCCTGTTCTCGTTTAATATTAGGTGCAAATGTTGCTTCTGCATCATTTTGCTTAACAGGGGTTATTTCATTATTAAATAGTTTAGGTATAGTATCAGCAAGTAAGTCAGAACCTACTTTACTTAATTTTTCATGTAAAGTTCCAACATTATCTTCTTCTTCAATCTTAATTTCTGCTTGGGTTAAAATATCTCCAGCATCTAGTTTCTCAGCCATATACATAATGGTAATTCCGGTTTTTTCTTTTCCTTGTAAAATGGAATAATGGATCGGTGCTCCGCCTCGTAATTCTGGTAAAAGGGAAGCGTGGACATTGATACAGCCATATTCAGGAGCTTCTAACAATTTATTCGGAAGAATTTGGCCAAAAGCGGCTGTGATAATTAAATCCGGTTTTAATGCAAGGATTTCTTCTAATGACTCTTCATTGCGGATTTTTTCAGGCTGATAAACAGGGATTCCTTGTTTCACTGCTTCTATCTTCACAGGTGGAGGAGTCATTACTTTTTTTCTTCCTACTGGTCGGTCTGGCTGGGTAACAACAGCAATTACATCATAACCTTCTTTAATTACCCGCTGCAGCACAGGAACGGAGAAATCCGGTGTTCCCATAAAAATAATTTTTTTCGTCATTACGCTTCCTCCTTTTCCAGTTCCTCTTCCGTTAGATAACGGCTGACTTTAGTTGTAAAGAGCACACCGTGTAAATGGTCGATTTCATGGAGAATTGCTCGAGCAAGAAAGTCTTTAGCTTCTAATTCGTAAAAACCACCTTTACGATTTTGAGCTCTGATTTTCACTTTATATGGACGTTCAACTTCTCCATATAAATCCGGAAAACTTAAACATCCTTCAGGACCCGTTTGGTTTCCATCGACCTCTAAAATAACTGGATTAATCATTTCTATTGTTCCGTGATGATCGTCAATATCAACAACGGCAATTTGTTTCTTCACACCGATTTGCGGAGCGGCTAGACCTACCCCATCCGCTTCAATCATTGTGTCATACATATTTGTTAACAGCTTAGCCAATTTTTTATCAAAATCTGTTACTTTTTCACATTCTTGTTCTAAAATTTCATTTGGATACAAAACAATCGGTAAAATAGTCAAAACTTATAATTCCTCCTATAAAGTGAAACTTCAATCAGTGGGGTTTTTCTTCACCCCCACTGATTGTTAGTCCCGTTCTACTACGCTTTATCTCCGCTACCGCGTAGATAAAGCGATACTACGAACCCGAATTAATGAATCACAGACTAAGTGCGCCGCGTCCTCATGTCTTCGTCTGTGTGACCCACATCCAGTGGGCATCAACTATACCTTTGAAGATTGCAGGTAAGTTTCACAGTATCTCACCAATCGGGCTTTTACGGGCAGTTATCCCCTACCTACGTTTCCTCGACTCCTCTATGCCTTAAGGTGGTGGTTACTGCCCGTTAAAGCGGGATAGAAAAACACGGTTGATTCTACATCATCATTTGTGGATTTAAATCAATCGAAATATTCAAATGTTGTTGTGCGAGTTCCTGCTGATAATGATCAATAATTGTTTTAAAACATTGTCGGAGCTTTGGTTCCCGTTTGTATTTTATCAGACATTGATAGCGATATCTATTGTTAATCCGGCTAATGGGCGATGCCGATGGTCCAAGTATTAATGCTCCTTCGCTTAAACCATTTCTCATAAAGGTTGATATTTTTTCAGTTACTGAAACAGCGGTCATTAAGTCTTCATGAGAAACGGTAACGAGGGCGATATAATAATAAGGCGGATAGTGATTGGTCCTTCTTATTATCATCTCTCTAAGATAAAAGGTGTTATAATCCTGCTGACCTGATAACTCAATGCTGTAATGCTCAGGCGTGTATGTTTGAATGACAACTTCTCCTGTCAATTCATGGCGGCCCGCTCGTCCTGACACTTGAGTTAATAATTGAAAGGTCTTTTCTGAGGAACGAAAATCGGGTAGATGTAGCATCGTGTCAGCTGACAAAACACCGACTAAGGTAATATTAGGAAAATCTAATCCTTTTGCAATCATCTGTGTACCTAAAAGGATATCTGCCTTACCTTCCCCAAATGCCTGCAGGAGGCGCTCATGCGACCCTTTCCTAGTCGTCGTATCGACATCCATTCGAATCACTTTGGCTTCGGGCAATATTTTCGCCAATTCCTCTTCAACTTTCTGAGTACCTGTACCAAAGAAGCGAATATGCTCACTTTCACATTCTGGACAAGCAGCTAACATGGATTCCTCATGTCCGCAATAATGGCATTTTAATGAATGATTCGATCGGTGATACGTAAGTGAAATTTCACAGTTTGGACAATTCGCTACATATCCACAACTTCTACACATCACGAAAGAAGAATGACCTCTTTTATTTAGCATTAAAACGGTTTGTTGTTTTTTTTCTAAACGATCTTGAAGCTTCGTAAATAAAATTTGAGAAAACATTGATCTGTTGCCGTTACGCAATTCTTCTCGCATATCAACGATTTCTACTGCAGGAAGTGCATGATCATTCATCCGTTTACTTAAGGTAAGAAGTTTGTAAACATTTTTTTGCGCTCTTGCAAATGATTCAAGTGTCGGTGTCGCGCTGCCAAGGATGACCGAACAATTATGGAATTTTGCCCTTTGTATAGCTACATCTCTCGCATGGTATCGAACGGTTTCTTCTTGTTTATAACTGGATTCATGCTCTTCATCGATAATAATGATGCCCAGATTTTCAAACGGAGCAAATACGGCAGAACGAGCGCCGACCACGACTTTTACCTCTTTACGGTGAATCTTTCTCCATTCATCGTATTTCTCACCAATGGATAAGCCACTGTGCATAACGGCAACTTGTTCACCAAACCGCTCCTTAAATCGTTTTACTGTTTGTGGAGTTAATGAAATTTCGGGTACGAGCATGATTGCCTCGCCGCCTTTTTTTATCACATCGTCAATCGCTTGTAAATAAATTTCTGTCTTTCCACTGCCGGTAACCCCATATAATAAAAAAACATCATGACGATCATTCTTTATCGATTCCTTAATCGGAGCAATAGCTATTGCTTGTTCGTCCGTTAATTTGAAAAATGGTTTCTTTGCAAATGTTCGATTTTCATAAGGATCACGATACACTTCTTCATTGGATTCCACTAAAATCTCTTTATCAATGAGCGCCTTCACCGTGCCATTAGATGCATGTGTAATATCTAATAATTCCTTAAGCAATACCTTTTTTGGCGTTTCAATGAAAAAATCCAAGATATCATGCTGCTTCTTTGCTGTTTTTGGAAGTGATTTCTTTACCTGTATTAAACCTTCCTTGTTCAATGCAGGTATGATCATTCGCATCGTTTTTTTATTATTTCTGTTTTTCACATAATAAAGAACTTCTAGGTGTCCATTTCGAACCTCTTTTTGGAAAAGCGAGGCCTTATCACCTTCTATGACCTCCTTCCAGGAAAGAGCGTCTTTATTCTCCATCATTTGTAAAATGATTGGATGAACCTGATTTCTTTTTTGATCATTTATTTTAATGATTTTTTCGTATTTCGCTTTCATTGCAGATGGAAGCATAGCTTGAAAAGCGGAAATCTTATAGCATAGTGTCTCTTCTGTTAACCAATCTCCTAAAGCAAGTAGTTCATCATTTAAAACAGGATCAATATCCATCGGTTCTTTAATAGACCTAAGTTTTTTCCATTGGCTTTTTTCTTTCAAGCTAGTTACAAATCCTTGAACCATTCTTGGACCGAATGGAACTATGACTCGCATACCAGGCTGAATGATATGAACCCATTTATCTGGAATCATATAATCAAATTCACGGTCTGTTTGCTTTGCAGGGACGTCAACAATGACAGTTGCTATGTTCATGTAACATCATTCCTTTTTCAACATCTCCACAACTTCTAACAAGACTGCTTTAGCTGTTTCAGCCTTACTCATTAAAGGAAGTTCAAGATTAGTTCCGTCTTTTTTAAAAATCGTGACAATGTTTGTATCATGACCAAACCCCGCACCTTCGCTTGTTACATTATTAGCTACAATCATATCAGCATTTTTTCTTTGCAGTTTCCCTACCGCATACTCTTTGAGATTGTCTGTTTCTGCTGCAAAGCCGACCAAAATTTGCTTTGTTTTTTTCTTACCAAGCTCTAGCAAAATATCTTTCGTTCGTTCTAATTCAATAACACTATCCCCTGGTTGTTTCTTCATTTTTTTCGAATGAATAAATTTAGGTGTATAGTCACTAACGGCGGCTGATTTAATAACTACATCTGCCTCTTTATAAACTTTCATCACTTGTTCGTACATTTCTGAAGCAGTCTCAACCTGTACTGTTTCCGCTTTTTGGGGAGGCAGTATTGAAACAGGTCCAGAGATCAATTTAACCTCCGCACCTAAAGCAAGGGCTTGTTCAGCAAGAGCATAGCCCATTTTTCCGGTCGATAGATTCGTAATATATCGTACTGGATCAATATGTTCTCTTGTAGGTCCTGCTGTTATGACAATCTGTTTACCACTCAATGGTAATACTTTCGTTGTTTTTGAAAAAAATGCTGAAAGTTGTTCAACAATCGTTTCAGGTTCTTCTAAACGCCCCTTTCCTGTATAGCCACATGCTAAATATCCCTCTGATGGTTCAATGAACGAATAGCCATAGTTTTTCAAGGTTGCCATGTTTTTCTGAACAGCTGGATGGGCATACATATGAACATTCATCGCTGGAGCAATCCAGACAGGTGCAACAGTTGCTAATAATGTCGTTGAAATCATATTATCAGCTATTCCATTTGCAATCTTTCCAATTATATTAGCTGTTGCAGGAGCAATTAATATCACGTCCGCCCAATCAGCCAAATCAATATGGGCAATAACTGCTGAATTTTTTTCATCAAATGTATCTATATATACATCATGCCGTGACAAAGCTTGGAACGTTAGCGGAGTCACAAATTTTCCCGCTGATTCACTCATCATCACCTTCACTTGTGCACCTTGCTGAGTTAGTTTACTCGTTAGTGCAGCAGCCTTAAAAACCGCAATCCCACCAGTTACACAAAGAAGGATCTTTTTATTAGTAAGCATACTATTTCCCCCCAACACTTGTTCTTTTTTCATTATGAAGGATAACATTAAAAGTGCAAGCACCTTGTTTAAGGTTGAACCGCATAGTTAATTATGGACTAATCCCTAAACCAATCTGCTATACAATCTGCAGGACTTAACAAAGCTGCTTTGCTGAATAGGAGTTGTTCATGTCCCAATCTAATTGCTAAGCTCTTATCTCAAAAAAGTTGACTACTTGAGCTGGAATACTCACCGAAACATTCACCCTTATCTAACCAATCAAAGATTTTACTTAAAGCGAGGCGATTGCCGTGTCGGGATTTGCATACATTAGTTTGCCACATTGTATCAGAGCTTATGAACTTGTGAGGGTTTTATAACCGTAGCTAGATTGAGTAGTAATCGCTCCTATTTTTCTTGATTCTCTAACAAACATCATGTACACATTGTTGTTTATACCGTAATAACGGCAGTCCAGTCCCCCACCTCAAGGCTTAAAGGAACCAAGGAAGCGTAGGTGGGGATAACTGGCAGTAAAAGCCCGATTGGTGAGATACAGTGAAACTTGCCTTTGTGGTTTTCAAAGGGATAGTTGAGGCCATCAGGATGTGGGTCACACAAACAGTAGACTAAAGGACGGGACACACTTAGTCTGTGATACAGCGGACCCTAGTTCGTACTATCGATTGATCGAAGCGCGTGCTTCGATCTTAGCGACAGTACGACGGGACTAACAATCAGTATGGATGGAGCCCCACTGATTTAAGTTTCACTTTATTTAAGATGAATAGAATGCAAGAAAGGGCCGGACTTCCAAATCAATAGCTTCATCTGCCATTGTTCTGAGAAAGTCTGACCCTTGTCTGTCAAAAGTTACCATCCAGCCAAAAGCTGTTTTTGCTTTCTTACAATTAATACTTACTTTTCTTCATATTGGTTATCATACGATAAATTACCTGAATGAATTTCTTCCAGAGCACGACCCACTGATTTATAAGACACAGGCTTTTCGATTCTGCAATCATTTTTAATTTGCATTTGTCTTGCACGTTTAGCCGCAACGGATACAAGTGAATATTTAGAATCAATTTTCAGTAATAATGAGTCGATAGATGGATATAGCATAATTTATTCAACCTCCAGCATTTTTTTATAACGGGTAGATACGCGTTCACGCTTGCAATGTTCAGCAATCACAATTGCATTAATTCGCTGACAGGCATGAACTACATGGTCATTTTCAACAACATAATCATATAAATCCATTAATTCAATTTCTGCTTTTGCAGCGAGCATTCGTTGACGAATTAATTCTTCTGATTCTGTACCACGGTTGACAATTCTACTCTCCAACTCAGACAGACTAGGTGGAGCAAGGAATATAAATAATCCCTCAGGAAATTTTTCTCTAACTTGGCGAGCTCCTTGTACTTCAATTTCCAGAAATACATCTTTGCCAGAATCTAATGTTTCACGCACATAATCAACAGGCGTGCCATAATAATTACCAACAAACTCTGCATATTCTAGTAATTTCCCTTGTTCAATCAGAACTTCAAATTCTTCACGACTTTTAAAAAAGTAATCAACTCCATCTACTTCTCCTTCTCGTGGAAAGCGAGTTGTCATAGAAATTGAATATTCGAATGCTGTATTAGGTTGTGAAAAAATTTCTTTTCTTACTGTTCCTTTTCCAACTCCGGATGGACCAGATAAAACAATTAATAAACCTTTTTCTCTCATAGTGTTTCCTTACCCCTCTTCTACACTTTCATCCCGGTCATGAAGACGGGCTGCAACCGTTTCAGGCTGGACGGCAGACAAAATAACATGATCACTGTCAGTAATGATTACCGCCCGCGTTCTTCTACCGTAAGTAGCATCTATTAGTGAACCTCGATCACGTGCATCTTGGATAATTCGTTTGATTGGAGCCGATTCCGGACTCACGATTGATACTATACGATTAGCCGAAACAATATTTCCAAAACCAATATTTATGAGCTTTATAGACATTTTCGTCCCCCATCCATATCTAGTGTCGCCTCAATCAAAAGAACATAAACAGACTACTCGATATTTTGAACTTGTTCTTTCATTTTTTCAAGTAAACTTTTCATTTCGACTACATTTTTAGTTATAGTTGAATCATTTGCCTTCGATCCTATCGTATTTACTTCACGATTCATTTCCTGTACAAGAAAATCAAGTTTTCGTCCGATAGGTTCTTTGTGCTCAAGTGCGTTTAAAAATTGAATTTTATGGCTTTCAAGCCTGGTTAACTCCTCATTAATATCCGCTTTATCAGCAAAAATAGCTACTTCAGTCAATAGTCTACTTTCTTCTACAAGCCCATTAGTAAAATCATTTAGCTTTTGGGCGAGACGTTCACGATACTGATAGCTAACTGAGGGTGCATATTGTTTTAATTCATCCACTACAACTTGAAATTTTCCAAGTTGTTCCTGCAAATCATTATACAGCTCTATCCCTTCCTGAAGTCTCATTTCTTTTAGATTTTCAAGAGCTTCCATAAAGGCGGCAAATAGGACGGTCTCCATATCCTTATTTTCAGTTGGTTCCTCTTCGACTGACAACAGTTCTTCCAGTTGAAGTACCTCATGAAGGGTTACAGATGTATCAAGTTGATATTTTTCCTTCATTTGATTCATCAATGAAAAAAATTGATTAGTCAGCTCCCAATCTACCATAAGTTTCTTAGAAACAAGTCCTTCACCAATAACGGTGATAAATATTTCTGCACGGCCTCTTCTTAT
The DNA here is from genome assembly GCF_014138605.1 of Peribacillus huizhouensis. GTDB lineage: Bacteria > Bacillota > Bacilli > Bacillales > DSM-1321 > Peribacillus > Peribacillus huizhouensis. The sequence continues at coordinate 212,573 of NZ_JACJHX010000001.1, forward strand.
GCATTCATTCGCTTTTTTCTTTAATTTATCTTCAAGCACTAGAAGCTGGCGTGGTAGGCGAATCACGAATTCACAAAAACGATGGTTAACGGTTTTCATTTCTACCGTAACCTTAATTTTATCTTGTTCAGCTTTTCCTCTTCCATAACCGGTCATACTGACTACCATAGCATCACTTCCTATTTAACAAAATAATAGATGATAACAATCGAAAGGGCCGCCATTGGTTCATGTTGAACAGTTAATATATACGTCAATCAAGATTAGTCATCCTTATAGTGGATGTTCAAAAAGAATGGTAAAAATAGCTTGTGAATTACAGCAAAGCTCCGTCTCTTCAGTCTCACGTATGAATGCATACGCAAAGGTCTAGAGATGATCAGCTTCTCGGCTCTTTTTATCCTCCTTTTTGAACACGCACTTATATGTGCATATGTAATTTGGTATGGTCGTCATATAATCTATTCAAATTAAAAAGGTAATAGAGACAGACTCTACTACCTTAGTGATTATAACACAGTTTCCCCCGGTTTAACAGGCTGTAAAACCATTCACTACAATTTTTATAAGTAGATAAAAGTTTTGTTTTTGTAAATTTCCCAGCTCATAAAAACCCTATTATTCATGAACTCAGAATATAAATGTATTTCTTCTTTTCTCTAGCCGACTCTCAAAAACTACACTCTACATTACTTAGTTTTTCTTAGTAGAAACGATCCAGCAAGTAAAAAAGTTGGAATAGATGCCATGCCAATTACTAGTAACCAATCACGCATAACAATCGGCAATGTATGAAAAATCGGTTGAAACGGTGGATAATAGATGACAACAATCATCAATATTAGAGATGAGACTACTGCACCAATCAAATATTTATTACCAAACGGATTTCTAGAAAATATCGATTTTTCACTACGGCAATCAAATACATGAATTAACTGCGCTAAAACGAGTGTTGCAAACGCAATTGTCTGCGCATAAACAAGATTGTCTGGATTGTTTTTATAGACGACAATAAAAGCTATTAATGTCGCTAGCCCAATTAATATTCCACGTGAAATAATTTTCCACCCTAGCCCCCTTGCAAAAACTCCTTCATTCGGATGTCGGGGTTTGCGTTTCATTAAATCTCCCTCCGCTTTGTCAAGCCCTAAAGCCATAGCCGGCAACCCATCTGTTACAAGGTTAACCCATAGAATTTGGATGGGAACGAGAGGAAGCGGCAATGCCATTAGCATAGCAAAAAACATCACCATTATTTCTCCGACATTGGATGCAAGTAAATACCTAATAAATTTACGGATATTTTCATAAATATTTCGCCCTTCAGCAATTGCAGATTTAATGGAAGCGAAATTATCGTCAAGTAAAATTAGAGATGAGGCTTCTTTTGCTACATCTGTTCCGGTAATTCCCATAGCAATCCCAATATCAGCTGTTTTAATCGCCGGTGCATCATTTACTCCATCACCAGTCATAGCCACAATATGTCCTTTATTTTGGAATGCTTTGACGATCTTCAACTTATCTTCAGGAGATACACGAGCAAACACTGCCACATTTTCAACAACATCCTCTAGGTCGCTTGCAGACATTTCTGTCAACTGCTTTCCTTCCATCACCTTTTCTTTTCCTCGTAAAATTCCCAATTGACTAGCAATAGCTTTCGCGGTTTGTGCATGGTCGCCTGTAATCATTACCGTTTTAATTCCTGCTTCTCTGCTTTCTTTTACAGCAAGACCAACTTCAGGTCTTGGAGGGTCTATCATGCCTTGTAAACCAATAAAGACTAAATTCTTTTCTGCTTCTGCTTCATCCAGCAAAATGGTCCCAGGTGATAACGGTTTATAGCCGATCGCAATAGTCCGCAAAGCTTGACTAGCAAGACCATTAATCGCCTCTTGTACATGTTTAATATTTTCTTTCGAAAGGAATTGTGATTTCTGCGACCATAGAATCGACTCACACCGAGAAATCAGTACGTCAGGAGCTCCTTTTACTACAACAAATTGCTTGCCATTCTCGTCTTTAACAATGACGCTCATCATTTTTCTTGTCGAATCGAATGGAAATTCCTTCACAATCGTAAAATTATTCATAATCGATTCACGAGTTAATCCTGCTTTCATAGCACTTACAAGCAAAGCACCTTCAGTTGGATCTCCATCTACTACATATTTATCATCTTTTAATGCCAAATCTGCATGGTTACAAAGTAGCCCAAATGTAAGCAGCTGATGCAGAGGTTTTTCTGATTTCGGAGCTATCTTTTTGTCTCCTTCAAAAAATTCACCATCAGGCTGATACCCAGTACCTGTTACACTCCATGTTTTTCCTCCACTCCAAACATGGGTCACTGTCATTTTATTTTGCGTCATCGTTCCTGTTTTGTCGGAACAAATGACTGAGGCGCAACCTAATGTTTCAACAGCAGGGAGCTTACGTACGATCGCATTTTTTCGAATCATTCGCTGCACACCGAGCGATAATGCTACCGTAACGATAGCGGGCAGTCCTTCCGGTATTGCAGCTACTGCAAGTGAAACTCCAGACAAGAACATCGTATATAGATCATTCCCCTGCAAGATCCCTGTCGCTACTACAACAATTGTCAAGAAAATCGCTGTAAAAATAAGGATTTTCCCTAATTGTTCAAGTCTACGTTGCAACGGTGTGATCTGCGTTTCAGTAGATTGGAGTAAGTCGGCAATTTTCCCCATTGCCGTTTCCATTCCCGTTGCAACGACTACCCCTGTTCCACTTCCTCGAGTCACCATCGTTCCCATAAATGCATGATTAGCCTCATCACCGATACTTTCAACTTCATATAGAATCGCTTCGCTTAGCTTTGCAACAGGTACAGATTCTCCAGTAAGAGCAGATTCTTCAATTTCTAAAGATGCCGATTCAATGATTCTTATATCAGCACCTACCCTATCACCGCTCGTAAATTTTAAAATATCACCGACGACAACTTCTCGGGACGGTATCCTTTTCCATTCACCATCCCTAAGAACTTGTACTTGTGGCGCTGCCATTTGCTTTAACGCTTCAAGAGATTTCTCTGCTTTCCGTTCCTGAAAAAATCCTAAAAAACCATTCACTAAAATGATGGCAATGATTGCAATTGCATCGATGTATTCACCAAGAATTCCTGAAATTAAAGTCGCAGCAAGTAAAACTATGACCATAAAATCCTTAAACTGCGCAAAAAATAACAGGATAGCTGATTGTTTTTCACCCTCTTGAAGTTCATTATATCCCTTTATTTTCTGCCTCTTACTAACTTCTTCCTCATTTAGACCTAGCCGAACATTCGTTTCTAAGGCCGTCTCTATTTGTTGCGTATCCATTTCTCTGAACTTCATTAAATATCACACATCCTCCACATAGAATGAATCAATCCCTGCCCAGACAATGTAGATTAATTTCGCTTATCATACTTCTTCGTTGTAACCAAACTCTGCTATCTTTTAAGCTTTCAATAATATCCCCTTAAACTTGTCTTAATTCATGTTTATTCAGACTCGTCCTAAAACATGCTATAATTACGAAAAGTAGGAAGGTATCCCATAGCGATAGAGTATTGACCTCGCAAACTAATGTACATAGATTATATGTAGTGTTTTAATACTGTATATTGCGGTTAGTGCGGGGGCAGAACCTTTTGCAACAGGTAAAAAATAAAAATAAAGGAAGTATAAACAAATGTCGTTTGACGGTTTATTTACAAAAGCAATGACAGAAGAAATATCTTCTCAACTGAACGGTGGAAGAATCAATAAAATTCACCAGCCTTATAAAAATGAACTCATCCTTATCATTCGTGCTGGCGGGAAAAATCATAAACTCTTACTATCAGCACACCCAAGTTATGCAAGATTTCAACTTACAAAAGAAACCTATGAAAACCCAAAAGAACCACCGATGTTTTGCATGTTGCTACGCAAACATTTAGAAGGCTATACAATTGAGAACATTTACCAAGAGGGCCTTGATCGGATGCTAATGATTGAAGTAAAAGGCAGAAATGAGCTCGGGGACCTGTCACAAAAACTATTAATTGTTGAAATAATGGGACGTCACAGTAATATTATCTTAGTAGATAAAGAAAAAAACATGATTTTAGATAGCATTAAACATGTTTCCTATGCAGTAAATAGTCATCGGGCCATCTTGCCTGGACAAACCTATATTGCACCACCAGCACAGGAAAAAAAGAATCCCTTTACTGCTACAGAAGATGATGTCCTAAAAGCCATTGATTTTAATGCAGGTAAAGTGGATAAACAAATGGTGGCCCATTTCGCTGGTGTCTCACCATTATTTGCGAAAGAAGTGATTCATACAGCAGGCCTAGTAAATCGGGCTACACTCCCCACCGCTTTTTTATCATTAATAAAGAAACTTGCGAACAGTGAATATTCACCTATTATTGTGAATTCTGGTGAAAAAGAAGCATTCTATATGATAGAACTAAAACATATTCAAGGTGATAGCCATTCCTTTGCTACGTTAAGCGAAATGCTAGATCGCTATTATTTTGGTAAAGCTGAGCGAGATCGAGTGAAACAGCAAGGCAATGATCTGGAACGATTTATTGCGAATGAATTAGAAAAAAACAAAAAGAAAATTGGCAAACTTGAAAGAACTTTGCAAGAAAGTGAACGTGGAGAAGAATATCAACTGTTCGGTGAGCTAATAACTGCGAATCTTTATCAAATGAAACGTGGCATGAAAGAAATTGAAGTGATTAATTATTACGAAGAAGATGGCCGTACGGTTACCATTAGATTGAATCCACAAAAGACTCCGGCAGAAAATGCACAGAAGTATTTCTCGAAATATCAAAAAGCAAAAAATGCTGTTGTCTATGTTCAAGAACAAATTAAAAAAGCGGAAGCTGAAGTCGCCTATTTCGATCGTTTGCACCAGCAGCTACAATCTGCTTCACCAAAAGATATTGACGAAATACGTGAAGAGCTACAAGAAGAAGGCTATATAAAAAAGAAACACAAAAAAGGCATGAAAAAGCCCGCAAACCAAAAGCCACAGCTTGAACAATATTATTCAAGCGATGGCACGCAAATCTTTGTAGGTAAAAATAATAAACAAAATGAGTATTTAACAAATAAATTTGCACGTCGTGATGAAATCTGGCTGCATACTAAAGACATTCCTGGCTCCCATGTCGTCATCCGCAGTGAAGATCCAAGTAACGAAACGATCAAAGAGGCTGCAGGATTGGCGGCTTACTTTAGCAAAGCGCAAACGTCTAGTTCTGTACCGGTCGATTTCACAAAGATACGCTATGTAAAAAAACCGAACGGCTCAAAACCTGGCTTTGTTATATACGATAACCAACAAACGGTTTATGTGACACCAAGCCCAGATCAAGTCATTGGATTGAAGGTTGAAAAATAGAGTAAATTTTTATATAAAGCGATGAACAAAAAAAGGGTCTGACCTCACACTCTATATATCGTCTATTGTACGATGTACATGTTAATTAAACGACTATAGTAGTTGTGAGGTCAGACCCAAAAGCTTTCATTTATTAATTTATACGGTCATCCATGTTGTATCTGTAGGGTTTATTCTCCATTTATTTAATTTCTCAATATCATCTTCCAAAATATACCCTTCACGGCTTGCAACTTGGATTAAGCTAGAATAATCACTTAGAGAGTAAGAGCGAATATTCGCTGCTTCAAGTTGTTTTCTTCCTTCCTCTAATCCATATGTAAAGATCGATACGACCCCTAATACATCACAGCCTGCTTCACGAAGAGCCTGCACGGATTCAATCACACTTCCTCCTGTGGAAACAAGATCTTCAATGACAATTACTCTATCACCTGACCCTACTTTACCTTCTACTTGATTGCCTTTTCCATGGCCTTTTGGTTTAGAACGTACATAGCACATCGGCAGATTCATATTCTCGCTTACCCAAGCAGCATGGGCAATCGCACCTGTCGCTGTCCCAGCAATAATCTCGGTCTCAGGAAAGTGTTCTTCAATTAATGTTTGCAACCCAGTCGCGATTTGTCTACGAACATCAGGATAAGAGAGGGTTAATCTGTTATCACAATAAATGGGGGATTTAATACCAGAGGACCATGTGAATGGGTCATTCGGTTGTAAAAATACGGCTTTAATTTTCAATAATTGTTCTGCAATTTGTTCATTTAACATCTTCAATACCCTCCCAGGCTTGTTTGATCGTTTGGTAAGCGGATAGTGGATCTTCTGCTCCAGTAATCGCCCTGCCGACGACTATGAAGTTTGACCCGAGGTCTCTCGCTTTTTCCGGAGTTGCAATTCTAATCTGGTCGTGTGCATTGCCATTTGCCATACGAATACCTGGCGTCACTGTTAGGAAATTTGTGCCTAATGCAGTATGGATGTCACTTACTTCAAGTGGTGAACAGACCACTCCATCTAATCCTGATTGTTTAGCAAGTCGAGCATAATGGAGCACTGAGCGTTCCAATTCTCCTTCGATTAATTGTTCCTTATTCATCTGGCTAGTGCTGGTGCTCGTTAACTGAGTAACGGCAATACAAGTTGGTCTTTTTTTTCCGGATAGCGTCCCGGAATTTAGACCTTCCCATGCGGCCTCCATCATTCTTTGACCACCTGCAGCATGCACATTAGTCATATCTACTTCAAGACCAGCAAGTACTTTCATAGCACTTTTCACTGTATTAGGAATATCATGAAGCTTTAGATCAAGGAACACTTGATGATTATTTTCTTTTAAAAACTCTATAATAGCAGGGCCTGATTGATAATATAATTCCATCCCTACTTTTACAAATAATTTTTCTGTTTGGAATTTAGATAAAAAATCTTTCGTTTCCTTTATTCCTGGAAAATCAAGCGCGATGATTGGCAAATTGCGCATGTTTATTCCAACTCCTTCCCGTACATTCTGATATATGATTAAATCCTAATTTTTTTAGAAGAACGGGTAACTCTTCTATAATTTTGGGGCAAACAAATGGATCGGTAAAATTAGCAGTTCCGACAGCGACAGCACTTGCTCCTGCATAGAAAAACTCGATTACATCTTCAGCCGTCATGATCCCCCCCATACCAATGATTGGAATGTTTACTGCTTGACTCACTTCATAAATCATTCGTATGGCGACTGGTTTAATCGCTGGACCGGATAAACCACCTGTTTTATTGGCAAGGATTGGCTTACCAGTTTTCATATCAAAACGCATGCCCATTAATGTATTAATCATTGTCAAGCCATCGGCTCCCCCTGCCTCAACAGCTTGAGCCATTTCCACGATGTTTGTAACATTAGGAGATAGCTTCACATATACCGGAACTTCTGAGACAGCTTTTACTGCTTCTGTTACTTTTCTGGCAACGACAGGATCCGTACCGAACGTGATCCCACCTTCTTTGACATTTGGGCAGGAAATATTCAGTTCAAGGGCCTTTACATTACTTACTTTGCTGATTTCCCTAGCAACAGTTACATAATCTTCTACTTGAGATCCTGCTATATTAGCAATAATCGGTACATCAAACTGGTTAAGACGTGGTAATTCATCTTTCATAACGTTCGTTAAACCTGGGTTTTGCAATCCGATTGCATTTAGCATACCTGAAGACGTTTCGGCAACTCTTGGTGTCGGATTACCAAAACGTGGTTCGGGAGTTGTTGCTTTTACCATAATCGCACCAAGAATATTCAAATCATACAAATTCCCGAATTCTTTACCGAAACCAAAACAGCCAGATGCAGGCATAATTGGGTTTTTCAAATCTAAACCTGGTAATTGGATATCAAGCATATTCATAGAACCACCTCTCCCGCACGAAAGACCGGACCGTCACTACATACTTTTTTATATTGAAAACCTGTCGGATCATCAGCTGTATGGCAAACACAAGCAAAGCAAGCGCCGATGCCACAGCCCATCCGTTCTTCAAGTGATAGAAATACTTCTTTCGTTTCTTTGTAGGCAGACTCCAATGCACGAAGCATTGGAGTTGGTCCACAGGCAAAGATTGTTGTATAGCTATTACTTAATATATCAATAACATCTGTTACGAACCCTTTCGTTCCATGGCTGCCATCGACCGTTGTAATATATGTTTCACCCAACGCTCGGAACTTCTCTTCATAAAAAACCGTTGCAGCATTTTGAAAGCCTAGGACATGGATAACATTTACACCTAATTTCGTTAACCGTTTTGATAGTTCGTATAAAGGAGGAACACCAATCCCTCCTCCAACCAACAACGCTGTTTCTCCTGAAATCGCGACCTCTGGTGTAAAACCATTTCCGAGTGGTCCAAGAACATCAATTTCAGTGTCATTCTTTGCTTGCGACAACAGAAAGGTCCCTTTTCCCTCTGCACGATACACCATTGTAAATGTATTGTTCTCTTTGTCGATTGCCGAGATGCTAATCGGTCTTCTTAAAAGCGGTTCATACCCGTTTCCTGTCTTAATGTGTACAAATTGCCCTGGTTGATTCATTTCAGAAACAAGGCTTCCGGATAAAGTCAGCTCATAAATCGATTCGGCAATTTCTTGTTGGCTGACGATCTTCATTGCCTCATTTTTTATCATGTATAAATAACCTCCCGACTCTGAGATGCATGTTCCATTGGCTCTGCTGTAAAATTCATTGACTCGATTACACCAAGAATCGCTTCAGCTGTATCAAGGGATGTTAGACAAGGGATATTATTTTCAACGGATTCGCGGCGGATCCGGAAACCGTCACGTTCAGGCTGCTTCCCTTTCGTTAATGTATTCACAACGAGCTGTGCTTCACCCATTCTAATAACATCCAGCACATTTTTATTCTCCGAACCGATTTTATCAACGATCGACACTGGGATGTTTTCATTTTTCAGCATAGCTGCAGTACCGCTTGTTGCAATCAAGTTATAACCAATTGCATGAAAGCGTCTTGCAAGCTCTAACACTTCTTCTTTATCTTTGTCAGCCACTGTCAACAAGACTGATCCATGTTCTCTAACTTTCATACCAGATGCTACGAGCCCTTTGTACAACGCTTTTTCCAACGTAACGTCCTTACCCATTACTTCACCTGTAGATTTCATTTCAGGCCCTAAAGTAATATCAACTCTTTTTAATTTTGCAAAAGAGAAAACAGGTACTTTTACATAGACGCCCTTCTTCTCAGGCACAAGACCATTAATAAACCCTAGTTCCTCTAATGTCTTACCAAGAATAACCTTCGTAGCAAGATTAGCCATCGGAATATTCGTGATTTTACTTAAAAACGGAACTGTACGGCTAGATCGAGGGTTCACTTCAATTACATATACTTCATCTTTACTGATGACATATTGAATGTTAAGTAAGCCGATGATATTAAGTCCTTTTGCTAATTTCTCAGTATACTCTACGATTTTCTCCATTTGCAAAGCTGTAATATTCTGCGGAGGATAGACGGCAATAGAGTCGCCTGAATGGACGCCAGCACGCTCGATATGTTCCATTATTCCCGGAATCACAACTGTATTTCCATCTGAAATGGCATCTACTTCAATTTCTTTTCCTGTTAAATAACGATCAATCAAGACAGGGTGTTCCGGATTAATTTTTACCGCATGTTTCATATAGTGTAGAAGTTCTTCTTCTTTATCGACAATTTCCATCGCTCTACCACCAAGAACATAGGAAGGCCTAACTAATGTAGGATAGCCGATTTCTGTTGCAATTTTAACTGCTTCTTCGACCGAAAAGGCTGTTTTTCCTTTTGGTTGTGGAATCGCCATTTCTGATAATGCATGTTCAAACTTATCTCTGTTCTCTGCTCGGTCTAAATCTTCAAGTGATGTTCCAAGGATCGTCACGCCATGTTCCGCTAATTGTGCAGCAAGATTGATTGCCGTTTGGCCGCCAAATTGGACGACAACCCCAATTGGTTTTTCAAGATCAATCACATGCATAACATCTTCTATGGTCAGCGGTTCAAAATACAATTTGTCAGAAATACTGAAATCCGTTGATACAGTTTCTGGATTATTGTTGATAATAATTGCCTCATACCCAGCTTCTTTAATCGCCCAAACTGAGTGAACAGTCGCATAATCAAACTCTACACCTTGACCGATGCGGATTGGACCTGACCCAAGTACAACAACACTTTTCTTATCTGTCACTACAGACTCATTCTCATCCTCAAACGTTCCATAAAAGTACGGTGTCTCTGACTCGAATTCTGCAGCACATGTATCGACCATTTTGTATACAGGCATGATTCCTTTTTCTTTTCGCCACTTGTATACCGTTATTTCTTGTTCTTGCCAAAGTGATGCGATTTTTTTATCAGAAAAGCCCATTTGCTTACCTGTCAATAAAATTTCTTCATCAAACGGATTCTGCTTTAATACTTGTTCAAACTCTACGATGTTTTTTAATTTTTGTAAGAAAAATAAATCGATTTCGCTCCATTCATGAATCGTTTGAATCGTCACACCTCTTCGGAGAGCTTCGCCGATATAAAATAATCGTTCGTCGCCAGCTTTTCGAATTCTCTTTTCTATTACAGCATCATTAGTATCATCTTGTAGCTCTAAATGATGAAATCCTGCTTCTAGTGAACGGACCGCTTTTAAAATGGACTCTTCAAATGTTCGACCGATTGCCATAACTTCGCCCGTTGCTTTCATTTGTGTTCCAAGGTTCCGATTTGCTGATTCGAATTTATCGAATGGCCAGCGAGGAATTTTCGTTACGACATAATCCAAAGCTGGTTCAAAGCTTGCATAGGTTTTTCCTGTTACTGGATTCATCATTTCATCTAGCGTTAAACCAACGGCAATCTTTGCAGCTAGTTTAGCGATCGGATAGCCTGTTGCTTTTGATGCAAGTGCAGAAGAACGACTTACACGCGGGTTCACTTCAATCACATAATATTGATAGCTGTATGGGTCAAGTGCAAGCTGGACATTACATCCCCCTTCGATCTTCAGCGCTCTAATTATTTTCAATGATGTGTTTCTAAGCATTTGATATTCACGGTCACTTAATGTTTGGCTTGGCGCAGCTACGATTGAATCACCTGTATGAACTCCTACTGGGTCGAAATTCTCCATATTGCAGACAACGATAGCATTGTCATTCGCATCACGCATGACTTCATATTCAATTTCTTTGAAGCCGGCAATGCTTTTTTCTAACAAGCATTGAGTTACCGGACTACTTTTCAAACCTCCCGTTACAATTTCAAGTAGTTCGTCTTCATCAGAACAAATCCCGCCGCCTGTTCCGCCTAATGTAAAGGCAGGGCGGACAATGACTGGGTAGCCAACACGTTCTACGAATTTTTTTGCTTCTTCTAAGTTATGAATAATTTCACTGTCCGGTACAGGTTCACCAAGCTCATTCATTAAGCTACGGAATAAATCTCGATCTTCTGCTTGTTGAATCGCAGATAGTTTCGTTCCAAGAATTTCGACGCCGCATTCTTCAAGAATGCCAGCATTCGCAAGTTCTACAGCCATATTCAGTCCCGTCTGTCCTCCCAATGTCGGCAATAAAGCATCAGGACGTTCTTTACGGATAATTTTACTTACGAATTCAAGTGTGATCGGCTCGATATAAACTTTGTCAGCCATTTCACTGTCAGTCATAATCGTCGCTGGATTTGAATTAATCAAAATGACGCGGTATCCTTCTTCTTTTAAAGCCATACAAGCTTGAGTTCCTGCATAATCAAATTCTGCTGCTTGGCCGATAACTATAGGACCTGAACCAATCACAAGGATGCTTTTTATATTCGTACGTTTCGGCATAATTCTTCCCCCTTCAAGGCATGTGCTTCAATCATTTTGTAAAATTCATCAAATAAGTAATTAGCGTCTTCTGGACCTGGCGATGCTTCTGGGTGGTATTGTACAGTAAATGCTGGGTATGATTTATGCTTTAACCCTTCAATCGTTGCGTCATTCAATGCAATATGAGTCACTTCAAGGTCTGTACCCTGGATCGAGTCTGCATTTACGGTATAGCCATGATTCTGAGATGTCAAAGCAACTTTTCCAGTTCGTAAGTCTTTAACTGGATGATTCGAACCGCGGTGACCGAATTTCATTTTTTCCGTTTTGCATCCATTTGCTAAAGCAAACAACTGATGACCTAAACAAATCCCAAAAATCGGAACTTTCCCTTGTAATTCTTTTATCATTTCAATCGCACATGTTACATCTTCTGGGTCTCCAGGTCCGTTCGACAGCATGATACCATCAGGATGGAGATTTAACACTTCTTTAGCCGTAGAATTATGTGGGACAACTATTACATCAAATCCACGGTCATTCAAATCTCTTAAAATACCTTGTTTCATTCCATAATCTACAAGCACGACCCGATATCCTCTGCCTGGATTACGATATGCTGTTTTCGTCGAAACTTGTTTCACTTGGTTTACAGGCAAAACAGTTGCTTTCATTTGCTCAATAATACCTTCTGGTTTATGTTGGAGGTCGCAAATGAATCCTTTTAATGTTCCATGGTTTCGAATGATTCTTGTAAGTTTTCTTGTATCTATGCCACTTATCCCAGGAATCCCCTTTTGTTTTAAAAATTCATCCAAAGACAGTTCACTGCGCCAATTTGATGGCAGATCAGCAACTTCTTTAACGACCATACCAGCAATCGCTGGATGAATCGATTCAAAATCATCACGATTTATTCCGTAATTTCCGATCAGTGGATATGTTAAGGTTACAATTTGGCCACAGTATGACGGGTCTGACAAAATCTCTTGATACCCTGTCATTCCTGTATTAAATACAACCTCACCAATTTTTTCAGTCGAGCTACCAAATGCTTTTCCAATAAAAACCGTACCATCTTCAAGGATTAGTTGTCTTTTCATTGTGTAACACTTCCTTTTTCCCAAGCTACTTTACCTGCTGCAATTGTCATAACCGGCCATCCGGTACATGATTGACCATGAAATGGTGTATTTTTTCCTTTAGAGACAAACTCATTACGATCAATAATTTGTTCTAGTTCCAAATCAAGTAAAACAATATCTGCTATAGCTCCTTCTTTGATCTCACCATATGGAAGGGAGAATGCCTCAGCAGGTTTTTTTGTCATATAATCAAGTAACTGTCCTATTGTAAGAATTTCTGTTTTTACAAAATGTGTATATAAAAGTGGGAATGCAGTCTCTAAACCAACAATTCCAAATGGAGCGAATTCCATGCCTTCTGCTTTTTCCTTCTCATGATGGGGAGCATGGTCAGTCGCAATAAAGTCAATCGTACCGTCCAATAATCCTTCTATCAAAGCAGTCCGATCATCTTTACCTCTTAATGGTGGATTCATTTTATAATTCGTATCCAATTCTGGAATATCTTCATCACATAAAAGAAGATGATGTGGAGACACCTCAGCCGTAACATGAATTCCTGCCCGCTTAGCATCTCTAACTACTCTTACCGATTCCTTTGTACTTATATGGCACACATGATAATGACAACCCGCAGCTTCTGCAAGTAGAATGTCACGAGCAATATGTACAGATTCACATACAGATGGGATCCCCCTGAGGCCATGAGTTTCAGAAAAACTCCCCTCATGGACGCACCCTTTATTGATTAATGTTTCCTCTTCACAATGAGCAACGATTGGCATACCAATCGCTTTCGCCCGTTTCATTGCTTCAAGCATCATTCCTGCATTCTGAATCCCCACGCCATCATCAGTAAAAGCAAATGCGCCTGTTTCTTTCAAAGTAGCGAAATCCGTGAGTTCTTTTCCTGCTTCTCTTATTGTAATTGACGCATATGGTAGTACGCGCACATGTGCAGTTTCATTTATTATTGTAAGAATACTCTCAAGATGTTCCTTCGTATCAGGAACAGGACGTGTATTCGGCATCGTAGCTAGCGTTGTGTAACCGCCCTTTGCAGCGGCAAGAGTACCAGAAGCGATGGTTTCTTTATGTTCACCTCCTGGTTCTCGTAAATGTACATGAAGATCGATAAGACCTGGGGCAACAAGCATTCCTGAAGCATCAATAATGTCACAGTTTTCCACTGATAAATTTGGGCCAATTTTTGTAATGATATTTCCTTCTATTTCAATATCTGCATTAAATACTTGGTGGTTTTTATCGAGCAATACTCCATTTTTGATTAATTTCTTCATGAATATTTCCCCCTTTTTTTTCTGCTAGCACTGTTTTTAATACGGCCATTCTCATATATACACCATTTTCCATTTGCTTAAAGATCCGTGATCGCTCACATTCGACTAGTTCACTATCTATTTCTACATCACGATTGATTGGTGCTGGGTGCATGATAATGGCTCGCTTTTTCATTGTTTTTTCGCGTTTTTTTGTGAGACCGTATCTTTGTAAGTAATCATCCACCTTTTTCTCACTGTTTTGCTGATGACGTTCATGCTGAATCCGTAATAGCATAACAACATCAGCTGTGGCAATCGCTTCATCAATAGCTTCATAATTCCCCTGACCAATACCATGATTAAACCATTCAGGTGGTCCGGAGAAGACGACAGTCGCACCTAATCTAGTGAGGGCATCTGCATTCGATCTTGCTACTCTGCTATGTAATATGTCACCGATAATGGCAATTTTCAGCCCTTTAAAACTATGAAACTCCTGCTTAATCGTCATTAAATCGAGAAGGGATTGAGTAGGATGATGACCGCAACCATCACCTGCATTGATCACTGGGATTTTCAATTTGCCAACAAGTTCATTAAAGTATTGATCCGTCTCATGTCTAATCACAAGAGCCTCTACACCAATTGACTCTAATGTTTTAGCCGTATCATACAGCGTTTCTCCTTTCAGAACACTAGATGTTCCCGCATCAAAAGGAATAACTTCTAATCCAAGCTTTCTTTCGGCAACTTCAAAACTACTTTTTGTTCTTGTACTAGCTTCAAAAAATAAATTAGCAATCATGGTCTGTCCCGATGGTCTCCACGTTTCCCCATTCGCAAACCGCTCTGCTTCTACAAGCAACTGCTCAATTTCAATCGTAGTTAATTCACTCATTGTTAATAAATTTTTCATGATGGTCCCTCCCCATTTACGATTAAGCTAAAAAAAATACCCTGCCATAAAGGACAGGGTGAGGGTAGGCAAAGATAGAAGGTGTAAATTTCATTCACCTCTCTTACCTATCACACCCTTAGTAGCCTCTCTGGACTTCTTTTAAAAGGTGATAAAATCTATATAAGGATGTTCAAAAAGTCCGGTAAAAATAACTGTCGAATTTCTTCGTCGCTTTGTCTCTCCTCGAACATCTCGGCTCTTTTTATCCTCCTTTTTGAACACGCACTTTATGATATTTTTTATTAAAATGATTAATTTTCAAACATATCTCCTGAAACTTTTTCTCTTCCAGGTAAGATAAGATTTAGTAAGATGCCGACGATTGCAGATAATGCCATGCCCGATAAAGAAACTTCATCCGACAATTTTAGAAATGCACCGCCAATCCCTAATACTAGTATGACAGAAGCAATCATTAAGTTTCTTTTTTTATCAAAATCGATTTTATTATCAACCAGCATTCTCAAGCCGCTTGATGCAATAATCCCGAATAGAAGGATGGAGATGCCACCCATTACTGCAGAAGGGATCGAGCTTATAACCGCAGAGATTTTACCTACAAATCCAAAAATGATTGCCGTTACTGCTGCTCCACCGATAATGTATACACTGAATGCTTTTGTCATGGTTAGTACACCGATATTTTCACCGTAAGAGGTAAGTGGTGGCCCTCCTATGATTGAGCCGATCATAATTCCAGCGCCATCACCTGCTATCGAACGATGTAATCCAGGCTTTTCAAGGA
Source organism: Peribacillus huizhouensis (assembly GCF_014138605.1). GTDB lineage: Bacteria > Bacillota > Bacilli > Bacillales > DSM-1321 > Peribacillus > Peribacillus huizhouensis. The sequence continues at coordinate 228,431 of NZ_JACJHX010000001.1, forward strand.
AGTTTCGTCCTACTACTTTACTTAATACCATTTGATGGCCAATATGTTCGGAAAGAGTCACAATCGCGACTGGAACCATAATGGCGATGACTCCCCAAGAAAATGTAGGAGTGTATGTTGCAAATGGCACCATGAATTCTGGTATTTCAAACCAATTTGCTTCTCGAATTGGTTCAAAATTAACGATGCCAGCAATAATTGAACAAATGTATCCGACGGTGATACCGATTAAAATCGGTATCAAACCGAAGAAGCCTTTAAAATAAATGTTTCCAATTATCGTGACAATTAAAGTAATCAGGGCAATTGTGATATTCGTAATACTATAAATCTGATTATCTGTATTTGGATTAATATACATGGCCATATTTACAGCCGTAGGAGCTAAGCTCAAGCCAATAACCATAATAACTGGTCCAACGACAACTGGCGGCAGGATATTCATTAACCAATTTAACCCGGCTTTATAAATAATCAGTGCAACAAGCCCGTAAACCAACCCTGCAACGAAACAGCCGATCATGGCACTGCCGGGTCCACTAGATGCTTTTGCAGCAATAATTGGTGATATAAAAGCGAATGATGAGCCTAGATAAGCCGGAATCTTTCCTTTTGTAATGAGCAGGTATGCTAACGTACCTAGTCCACTTGATATGAGTGCTACCGCTGGACTAAGTCCTACTAAGAAGGGAACTAGTACTGTTGCGCCAAACATAGCGAATAAATGCTGTAAACTTAATGTAAGCCAATGCCCTAATTTAGGTACATCTTCTACATCATACATGATGTCTTTTTTCTTTACTTGTTCCATGAAACTTTCCTCCAATTTACATAAAAAAAATCCTCTTTGTCTTTTGCACAAAGAGGATTGCTTAAGACTTGATGATGCCTGTATTAAGGCATGTCACGTCTAAACATTCTCCCCTTTGTCAGCCTCTCAGGACCGCCTATTAAAAAGGGCTTTATTTATTTTTCTAATATACTTACTTGATCTTCATGATCAACTTCAGTCAAGCAGACAGATATTTTCTCTGTTTGGGATGTTGGTACGTTCTTACCAACAAAATCCGCACGTATCGGTAATTCTCGATGACCTCTGTCAATAAGTACAGCAAGTTGGATTTGTGATGGTCTTCCCATATCAACTAATGCATCCATTCCCGCCCGTACTGTTCTTCCTGTATACAAAACGTCATCAACGAGAATAACGGTTTTTCGCTCAATTTCAACCGGAATATCGGATCCATTTACGATCGGATTACCATCCGCTGTCGTTTTTGATAAATCATCGCGATAAAGTGTGATATCAAGCTCTCCCACTTTTATATCATTGCCTTCGATTTCACTAATTCTTTCTGCCAGTCGATTGGCGAGGTAAATTCCCCTTGTGCGAATTCCAATCAAAACGCAGTTTTCAATGCCTTTATTTTTCTCGATGATTTCGTGCGCAATCCTAGTCAGTGCACGGCGAATGGCTTGTTCATCTAATACGATTGCTTTTTCAGTCATTTATGTCTCCCCGCCTCACTTTATGATGGGTTTATAATCATTAAAAAATCCCCTTACCAAGAAGGCACGGGGAATTTTTTAATTGGCAATAAAAGTTAGCCAATTTATCCGTTTCCTTCTCGGTCTCACTGGACCGTTTTAAAGGTTCATAATTTACATAAACTTATCTTATCTCTATTTTATAAAGCTGTCAATTACTTTTTGATAGATAATCCAACACGTCTATAAACTCTTTTGGTAGCGGTGCTTCAAATTCTATATACTCCTTCGTACGCGGATGTACAAAGCCTAGCAATCCTGCGTGTAGAGCTTGTCCATTAATATCCAATGTTTTCCTTGGACCGTATTTCGGATCTCCAGCGAGCGGATATCCGATATATTTCATGTGGACACGAATTTGATGGGTTCTTCCTGTCTCTAATTGACATTCAACATGAGTGAAATTCTTGAATCGTTTGATTACCCTGAAATGAGTAACAGCCTTTTTTGAATTTTCATCAGTCACAGTCATACTTTGGCGATCTTTCTTATCACGACCAATTGGTGCATCAATCGTTCCAAAATCATGGGGAATCACACCGTGTACAATTGCTTGATATTTTCTAGTTACAGATTTATCAACCAACTGTTGCACAAGACTTTCATGGGCCATATCATTTTTAGCAACCATTAATAAACCTGATGTATCCTTATCAATACGGTGAACGATTCCTGGACGCATGACCCCATTAATACCTGATAAATCCGTACAGTGGGCCATTAAGCCATTAACAAGTGTGCCAGAAGTATGACCAGGAGCCGGGTGAACGACCATACCACGAGGTTTGTTCACTACAAGAACATCACTATCTTCATAAAAGACCTCTAAGTTCATTTCTTCTGCAACTACATCCAATTCTTCAAGTTCAGGGATCTTAACGATGACTTCATCGCCTTCTTGGCATTTGTAATTCGTTTTTACAGCAACACCATTCACAAGAACATGGCCCTCTTTAATCCATTGCTGAACTTGATTTCGAGACCATTCCTCGTTCAAAGTTGCTAACGCCTTGTCAATTCGTGCTTTACTTTCTGATGATTCAATGATGTATGAAAAATTAGTCATTCTGTCTCTCCTTCTTTTCTTGTCGCTCTGCTAAAAACATATAAATTACGAGTAAAGCAACACCAATACAAAGTGCTGAATCGGCAACATTAAATACAGGGAAGCTATAATTAAAAATATACGTATGAACGAAGTCCACTACTTCTTTTCTGATAACTCGGTCAATAAAATTACCAATCGCTCCACCTAGCATTAAGCCAAGCGCTACGCCTAAAAGTTTACTTTCTTTGCTTAATTTCTGGATGTAGTACATGATTCCGATAATAACAACTACAGTAATCAAGTAAAAGAACCACATTTGACCTTGAAGAATCCCCCAGGCAGCACCACGATTTCGATGTGAAGTGATATATAGATAATTTTCAATAATTTCGATGCTTTCCCCGTACTCCATTTTTTTCACAACAAACCACTTCGTTAGCTGGTCAGCCGCAATAACCAACAGGGCAATTATATAATAGAACATATTCAATCCCCCAACCTAATCGCAATCTTTTCTAATGAATTGTAGCACAATCTTTATTCATTGCATAATTAAGATTGTTAAATAATCCGAATTTTAAAAGGTCTGTCCCCACATTATAATGTAGGAAACAGACCTGATGACACATCCTTATTAGATGGCTATTTTAGTTTGTATAATGTTCCGACATAACTGTAGCACAGCGAGGGCAAAGAGTTGGATGTGTTTCAACTGTCCCTACTTCTTCTGAAACATTCCAGCAGCGTTCACAAGTTTCACCTTCGGCTTTATCAACTACAATTACAGCTTTGTCTAATTTGATTGCTTCTTTTGGAGCATCTTCCACTGTTCCACCTACTGCAAACTTAGAAACAATGAATAGTTGTTCAAGATTTTCTTCGATGCTATTTAACAAAGTCTGTTCTTTTTCATCTACAAAAACAGTTACTTTTGCATTCAAAGATTTGCCAATCACTTTTTGATTTCTAGCTTCTTCTAACGCTTTAAGTACATCGTCACGAAGATTTAAGAAGGCATTCCATTTTTCTTCGATTGTGTTCGTGTCAGTCACAGAATATTCTTCAGGCATCACTGTTAACTGTACACTCTCTTCAGAAACACCAGGAATGAATGCCCAAACTTCATCCGCTGTATGAGAGAGGATTGGTGATACAAGCTTAGTCAAACTTAATAATGCTTCGTATAAGAATGTTTGGATAGCTCTACGATCATGACTGTCAGGCGCCTCACAATATAAAATATCCTTCGCATAATCCAAATAGAAAGCACTTAAATCAAGTGTACAGAAATTATTAACAAGGTGATAAATAGATGCAAATTCATAATTTTCATAGGCTGATTTTGTTTGTTTGATTAATTTATTCAATTTAATCATCATAAACTGATCGACTTCACGAAGATTTTCATAGGCAACTTTATCCGTCTCTGGATTAAATCCTTCCAAATTCCCTAAAAGGAAACGGAATGTATTTCGAATCTTACGATATACATCTGCTACTTGTTTCAAAATTGGGTCAGATACACGGACATCCGATTGATAGTCTACAGAAGCAACCCATAAACGAAGGATATCTGCTCCAAGTTGATTCATTACTTTCGCTGGGATTACGACGTTTCCAATTGACTTACTCATTTTGCGACCTTCACCATCAAGGGCAAAACCATGACTTAACACGCCTTTATACGGTGCTTTCCCAGTTACTGCTACTGCAGTTGAAAGCGATGAGTTAAACCAACCGCGATATTGGTCTGATCCTTCTAAATATAAGTCAGCAGGGCGTTGTAGATCTTCACGCTCTTCCAAAACGGCCTGATGTGATGATCCTGAATCGAACCAAACATCCATAATATCTGTTTCTTTTGTAAAGAGACCATTTGGACTACCAACATGTGAAAATCCTTCCGGAAGCAAGTCTTTCGCTTCACGTTCAAACCAAACATTTGATCCATGCTCACGGAATAAATCAGATACATGATTGATCGTCTCATCTGTGATAATTTCCTGGCCATCTTCTGCATAAAACACAGGAATTGGAACTCCCCAAGCCCGTTGACGAGAAATACACCAGTCTCCACGGTCACGGACCATATTATACAGACGAGTTTCTCCCCAAGCTGGAACCCATTTTGTTTCTTCAATTGCTGTCAATAGTTCACTTCGGAAATCTTTAATTGATGCAAACCACTGAGCTGTTGCACGGAAGATTGTCGGTTTTTTCGTCCGCCAGTCATGTGGATATGAGTGGGTAATGAAGTTCAACTTTAATAACGCGCCGACTTCTTGTAGCTTATCAGTAATCGGTTTATTGGCCTCATCATAAAAAAGACCCGCAAACTCACCTGCTTCATTTGTCATAACCCCTTTTTCATCAACAGGGCACAAAACATCAAGGCCGTATTTTTGACCAACAATAAAGTCATCTTCTCCGTGTCCAGGCGCAGTATGGACACAACCAGTACCTGCATCTGTCGTTACATGTTCACCGAGCATAACTAGAGATTGACGGTCATATAAAGGATGCTTCGCTAAAACATGTTCCAGCTCATTTCCTTTTACTGTTTTTACAACAGTTGGATTTTCCCAAGCAATAGTCGCAGAAACTGTCTCAAGAAGCGCTTGTGCAACTACATAGCGTGTTCCATCCACTTCTACAACAACATATGTCAAATCAGGGTGAACGGAAATACCAAGGTTTGCTGGAATAGTCCAAGGTGTTGTTGTCCAGATTACAATTTTCGTACCATTTTCAAGAACGTTTTTACCATCCACTACATCAAATGCAACATAAATCGATGCAGAACGTTTATCTTGGTATTCAATTTCAGCTTCAGCAAGTGCAGATTCACTTGATGGAGACCAATAAACTGGTTTTTTCCCTTTATAGATATATCCTTTTTTCGCCATATCACCGAATACTTTAATTTGCTGTGCTTCATATTCAGGCTTAAGAGTAATATATGGATTTTCCCAATCACCGCGAACACCTAAACGTTTAAATTGTTCACGTTGGCCATCAATTTGTTGATAAGCGTATTCTTCACAAAGCTTACGGAATTCTGCGACACTCATTTCTTTCCGTTTCACACCTTTTTTTGTTAGTGCCGTTTCGATTGGGAGACCATGTGTATCCCAACCAGGTACGTAAGGTGCATGAAAACCATTCATTGATTTAAATCGAACAATGAAGTCCTTCAAGATTTTATTCAAAGCATGCCCCATATGAATATCTCCATTTGCGTATGGAGGGCCATCATGAAGGATGAATAGCGGTCGGCCTTTCGTTTTTTCTTGCACCTTTTGATAAATATTCATTTCTTCCCATGCTGATTGAATTTCTGGTTCTCTTTTCGGTAAATTTCCTCTCATCGGGAATTCTGTCTTGGGCATCAATAAAGTATCTTTGTATTCCATAATTCTTCCTCCATCCAATTAGAAAAGCTTAAAGCAACTTGACTAGTTCTACTTCTTTGTTCCTCCCCATTACCTCAATATTTAATTTACTATCACAATTGTGGTGGGGTTTTCAGCCTTTTATAGAGGTAGTAAAACTTCATATCGTTTTTAAGCAACAAAAAAAGTCTTCTCATCCCTAAAATAGGGACGAGAAGACTTTTTCCCGCGGTACCACCCTGGCTAGATAAAGCATTAGATATCTTTATCCTCTCAAGCATTCGTAACGCGAATGAACGCCTCGTTTACTGCCTTTTACGGGTTCGACTCGGAACTCCAGGGTGATATTCAATACGTTCACTTATACCAGACTTTCACCATCTCCGGTTCGCTTAAATAAGTGTATGAATGCATTTACTATCCCTATCATCGTTTCATATCAATATTAGGTTGATTGTAAGAAATTATATGCGAAACAAGTGTGAAAAGTCAAGGCGATATTATGAATCTTTGTCTGCAAATTCGGTTGCATCGACTTCATATTCCATTAGATTATCCCAGTCATCTGCACTCAACAAATCTAGCTGTGCTTCCACGAGCATCTTGAATCTTGTCCTAAATACTTTGGATTGTTTCTTCAATTCTTCAATTTCCAAAGCAAGTTTTCTTGCTTTACTTAGAGAATCATTAACAATCCGATCAGCGTTCTTCTCAGCTTCTTTAATAATCAATTTTGCTTCTTTTTGGGCATTACGCTTTACTTCTTCCGCAGCCTCTTGAGCAATGATGATTGATTTATTCAATGTTTCCTCAATATTATTAAAGTGGCCAAGACGATCATCTACTTCATTCAGTTTCTGTTCAAGTTCTTTCTTTTCCCGGAGTATCAGCTCATAATCCTTAATAATCTGATCAAGAAATTCATTTACTTCATCCTCATCATATCCACGGAAGCCTTTACTGAACTCCTTATTATGTATATCAATCGGGGTTAATGGCATGATGCACCTCCATGTATTCTCTATGTCTTAAATGATGTTCTTGCTAATTTATTCATTATTTATGCCTGCCGATACTTATTCGCCATTTTTCTTTTTTCGTTTTACCATCTATCGACAAAATTTTGGCTCTACCAAACCCTCTTACAGATAAAGTGTCACCTTCTCGACATTCCATTGAACCATGCTCAGTACTTTTAAAATTGACTTTTACTTTACCAGCAGCTAGTAGAGTTTGGGCTTTTTGTCTTGAAAGATTAGTAACAGCAGCTAGTAGAACATCCAGTCTAAGTGATGAAACGGTATGGCTCTGCTCTTCCCAATGCTCTTTTATTATAATAATCTCTGTTAAAGAAAGCTTTTTAATTGAAACAGAAACATTGCCCATTTTTTCTAAGTTTGCAGTAAGATAATCCTCAATTTCTGCTGCCGCTATAAATTGAACATTCTGTCCATCTATTAAAATGTCACCAAATTTCTCACGCTTCAAACCAAGCGACATGAGCGTACCAAGGACATGCCTATGTTCCAACGAAATAAATTTCTTTGGGTATGAAATTTCGAATAAAATCAATTGGTAGTCCGCTTTCTCTGGTACATAATAATCGGGATAAATGAGGGCACGTTTACGTTCTACCGCTTCACTTCCTCCAAAAAATTGCAGTAAAGCGGCATCATCATTTCCAACCAAAGCAAGTAAAATTTGTTGTTCACGCGGATTAAGGAAATCAGTTAATCTGGGACAATAATTCTGCTTTACCGCCTCGACCCAACCACGTGCATGATCAATAAACTCTTTTTCTTCCGGCCTGAAATGCTGGTAAATATTCATGAAATGCTACTCCCTTAAATACCTTTAAATCCACAAGAAAATCTGACTGATCCCATAACCTGCAAACTGCAAAGCAAGAATTGCAACAATTGGTGAAAAGTCAATCATTCCAAGAGGTGGAACAAATCTTCTAAACGGTTCTAAATATGGCTCACTGATCCTAGCTAAAAACTGCCCAATCGATGTTTCTCTAGCATTGGGAAACCATGACATTAAAATATAGGCAACTAGTGCATATGAATAAAATTTAATCACCGTTAATATAATCCCAACTAACATTGTCATTTCGCTCTACCACCTCGCTTCTTCGTACTCCTCGTCCAAAGCGAACCCAGTAATATTTCCGGAAACGTCCACATTATCCGGAGTACATAAGAATATATCTGTACCAATTTTTTGTATGTCCCCACTGATTGCATAAACCGTCCCACTTAAGAAATCGACAATTCGTTTAGCTTGGTCATGCTGTATTCGTTGCAAGTTTACTACAACTGCACGGCGATTTTTTAAATGGTCTGCTACTTCTTGGGCTTCTGAGTATGCACGCGGTTCTAATAATACTACTTTAGAAGATTTTTGAACACTTTGCAAACTTACTACATTCTTATTTTCATTCTGTGAGGTTTGGAAGCTTTTCGATGATTTCATTGGTTTCGTTTCCTTCACCTCTTCCTCGACCAATTCTTCTCTGTATTCATATTCATCATCCAATGCAAAATATGATTTAAATTTTGATACAAATGACATGAATCGTGTACCTCCTTAGGATTCCCCACCGACTAATGCAGTTCCTATGCGAATCATCGTTGCACCTTCTTCAATTGCAATTGTGAAATCATTCGACATTCCCATTGATAACTCCATACATGGTGCATGTGTCATGTTGGCAGATTGAACTTCTTTTTGTAACTCCTTCAATTTTTTAAAGCAAGTCCGAAGTTCATTTTCATCTTCCGTAAGAGGAGCCATTGTCATTAATCCAGCAATTTGAATATTTGAAAAAGATTCTAAACTACGAATAAATGATAACGTCTCTAAAGGAGTAATACCATGCTTTGATTCTTCCCCAGAAACATTTACTTGCACTAGACATTTTATAGGCTTAGCCGCCCGCTTCTGAATTTCTTCGGCCAACGAAATCCGATCAAGGGAATGAATATATTCCACTTTATCTATGATATTTTTGACCTTCCTAGTTTGCAGGCTGCCAATATAATGCCAGATTGGCTTGTCCCCTAATACAGCATATTTATTTATAAGCCCTTCATCTCGATTTTCACCGAGATGATGAAGCCCAGCTTCTATCGCTTCATTGGCACGCTCTACTGAAACGTACTTTGTCACAGCTACTACCGTAATTTCTTCACGGCTTCTGCCACTTTTCTGACATGCAGCATTTATTTTTTCATCAATAATCGTTTTGTTATCTGCTACTCTCAATGTTCCTTTTATTCCTCCTTCCAGCCGATAAAACTCATAAGACGTCCTGTTTTTCCTTGATCACGCCTATGAGAGAAAAATGTATCATTTTCACAGCTGGTACATAGTGTAGAAATTTCAATTTGTTCTCGAGGAACACCGGCCTTTACTAAAATTTCAGTATTGACCTGTTTCAGATTTAGCTTATATTGTCCATCGCTAATTAAATTATATGGCTTTTCGTCATAATCTTCCACCAATTTTTGCACAAACTTGACAATTTTATTATCGACAACATAACATTCGCCACAAATAGCTGGACCAATTGCTACATGAATGTCTGTAGACTTAATACCAGCTTGATTCCATGACTCAATCATAGAAGCTGCGATCCCAGAAACTGTTCCTCTCCAACCTGCATGAGCGATCCCGACCATGCCATACTTTGGTGCGATGTAATAAAGGGGTACACAGTCCGCATAACAAAGGGTGAGGAGAATTTGTTTCTCTGTAGTAAAAAGTCCGTCCGTTGCTTTAAGGCTGGTAAGATAATCTTTCGAGCCCTTTCCACAGTCTGACGGGAAAACCTTCTCAACCTTTGTCTCATGCGTCTGTTCAGCGCAAACCCAATCTGTTAAAGGAAATGAAAGCTTTTTTGCTAAGTTTTGACGATTCGCGATAACATCCTCGGTGTTATCACCCACATGAAAGCCGATATTCAGTGAAGCATAGTCCCCCTTGCTAACTCCACCATTTTTTGTTGTGAACCCTGCAATTAGCCCTGGAAACTTATTCATCCAGCCTTCGAGACAATAAAATTCTTCTTCACGCAATAAAAATGGTTCTGTCATAATCCCTACCTCTTGTTTTTTATTAAGTGTATCATATTCCCTTTTATTTTCACTATGAAAAGCACAATTACTTGCTAATCATCAAGACTTTCTTTAAATGCAAATGAATGTTCAACGAGAATCACATCTTCGCCAACTTTTTTTATTTTTTTCCAAGGGATAATAATCTCTTCATCTTTTCCAAAAATCCCAAGCATCCGGCTCCCATTCGATACAATAATCGCTTCAATGGAACCTGCTTGAGGATTAATAATAAGATCCACCATATTCCCCAATCTTTTTCCATCTCCAATATTGACAATATCCTTTATTTGAAATTCAGATATTCTGACCAAACTGATCAGCTCCTCTACATTATTCAAATTTATTATCCGTTTTACATAACGAGTGCCTCTGTCTAATCATGAAAGGGTATGTGCAGATTTCCTCTTATTTAAACTCAGAAATTAATAAAATAACAAGTTTAACGAATTTTTTTATTAATTGGCTCTATTAAACCCTGTTGATTAAAACGAAAGTCGTTTCGTTCGCTTTCCAAGGGCAGTCCAATAGCCTCCTCGGTGCTGTGCGTCTGTGGGGGCTCCCTTTGACTCTGTTTTCTGCAGGTCTCACGCCTTCCGCTCCAATCAACATCATGCCAAAATCAATAATGAGCTTTAACATAGCCGAATAAAGGATTCTTCCTATAGTAGTATTACATGATATACTGCGATAAAGTATAACTTCAATCAGGGAGTTTTATCAAAATGTTGTTTCTTAATTCTATGTATATGTTTAAAATGAAACCACATATGCTTGATTTTAATTCTTTCTTGGTTTATATATTAACGCAAAAAAACTCCATATTCCTGACCTTGCCAAGAAATGGAGTCTGTTACCATCCATACAATATCCTTTATTGTTGGATATTCTTATTCATTTGCCGGATTGCTGCTTTCTCAAGTCTAGAAACTTGCGCTTGTGAAATGCCAATTTCCTCAGCCACTTCCATTTGGGTTTTCCCTTGAAAAAATCGCTTTCGGAGAATCATCTTCTCCCGTTCATTTAAACGACGCATTCCTTCATTCAGCGCAATTTCATCAATCCATTGACTGTCTTTATTTTTTTCATCACTTAATTGATCTAAGACGTAAATCGGATCTCCACCATCATTATAAATAGGCTCGAATAATGAAACAGGATCCTGAATTGCGTCAAGTGCAAAGACAATTTCTTCATGAGAAACATCTAATTCTTTTGCAATTTCTTCAGCTGTTGGTTCACGTAATGTTCTACTCATTAGCTTTTCTTTTACCTGTAATGCTTTATAGGCGATATCTCGTAGCGAACGAGAAACCCTGATTGGATTATTATCACGTAAATATCTTCTAATTTCTCCGATAATCATCGGAACAGCATATGTCGAAAATTTAACATTTTGACCCAAATCGAAATTATCAATCGATTTCATTAAACCAATGCAGCCTACCTGAAATAGATCATCCACAAATTCACCCCGGTTATTGAAGCGCTGAATTACGCTCAACACGAGCCGAAGATTGCCGTTTACTAGTTTTTCTCTCGCTGATGAATCGCCACCTTGCATTTCTTTAAAAAGAATCCGCATTTCTTCATTTTTTAATACCGGTAGTTTTGATGTATCAACACCGCAAATCTCAACCTTGTTACGAGACAAAATTTTTCCCTCCTCACAGGAGCTGCCTTTCAAAATTAAGTATCTCCCGGAGTTTGAAAAATATGCACAGTGAAGAAACGTAAAAAACACCGATTAAAGATCAAACCATTGTAAATAGCTACCTACCTTTAGAAAAAAATTTTTACACCATTTTATTAAATTCCTTTCTAAGTCTTTTAATAATTCTTTTTTCTAATCTGGAAATATAAGATTGCGAAATCCCTAACATATCCGCTACATCTTTTTGCGTTTTTTCTTCCTGTCCAGCTAATCCAAACCGGAGCTCCATGATTTGCTTTTCTCGATCAGAAAGCTGAGTGAGGGCTTTTGTTAACAATTTTCTGTCCACATTAGCTTCTAGGTCTTTCGTTATAATATCTTCCTCTGTTCCAAGTACATCGGAAAGCAATAATTCATTACCATCCCAATCAATATTAAGAGGCTCATCAAAACTCACTTCAGAACGAATCTTATTATTTCTTCGCAGATACATGAGAATTTCATTTTCGATACATCTAGATGCGTATGTAGCCAATTTAATTTTTTTCTCTGGATTAAATGTATTAACTGCTTTGATTAATCCTATTGTACCGATACTGATTAAATCCTCAATATTAATACCTGTATTCTCAAATTTTCTCGCAATATAAACAACAAGTCGTAAGTTTCTCTCAATTAGCATAGCACGAGCTGTTTCGTCACCTTTTGGTAACTTATTTATTAAAACTTCCTCTTCTTCTTTAGAAAGTGGTGGCGGTAGTGCCTCACTTCCTCCAATGTAAAAGATTTCATCAGTTTTCAACCCAAGCTTAAATAGTAATTTATACCAGTAATAAGTGAGACGTAGAATAGTTTTTTTCAACTGAATTCTCCCTTCTATTTTCTAGAAATGTGAGTATATTTTATCTATCGCTTATGAAACAGCTTGAACTGGAATTCCCGTTACCATTTTCGGATGGACAATGCATTCGAATTTACCATCCGCTGATAACGTTTGATAAGTAAAAGATACTAGTCCAGTTTTCACCCGAAAAATATCTTTATTTTGAATAATTTCAATCCAATCTGATTTAATGGCAGTCAACAATTGGTGATCATTTCCAACTACTTTACTTGGAATAATTCGCAACCGATCTTCCCACGTATATTGTGTGTCCCCCATTTCATTAAGTAGAATATCTGGATTTTTAAACAGAGCTGCCATATCTTGCGGAATCATATTTTCTCGGCCATTTAGCGATAAAATCATGACTGGAGAACGTGAAATTGGATCGTACAGATTATTTCCACTATCAATAAAACCTTCTACTGAACAAATAAAATTATCAATTTTCACCGTAACTTTAACCTGTTGTTGATGGTTAATCTTTGTCATTTCTATCGTATCTAAAGTTCTTCTAGAAAATTGCCATGCGAGCGGGAATCCAACAATAACAAATATCCAACTGACTGGATCCCCGAACTGATTAATCCCTTTGTACATTGTGTGTTGTCCAGATAGAATGTTCGTTTCAAACAAGTAATGGAGTCCGAGTAAAATACCACCAGACAAGAACGTAACGAAATATAACGTAGCCAAACTTTTTATAAAAACATAGAACCTTCCAAAACCATAAACTGTTAAAATCATTAAGACGGAGAATAATAGTTTAACCAACACTTTATCAGCGAACATATGATAAGAAGTAAATGATAAGACAATGATAAGAGAACCAAGGAATCCCCCTACAAGAACTCTCCAAAAAGGTACTTTTCTCTTTAACAAAATCGCAGTCCAGTAAAGTAAAAGACAATCAAAAATCCAATTCAATAGCCAAATAACATCCAAATAGAGCGTCAAATATACACCACCCTTTTAGAAATGCGAATTCACAGATATCATTACTTTCTGTAAAAGCAATGAAGAGTAAAATAATAGTAATCATTCTACAGAATAGCTTGCACATCTTCTGTTAGCAAAAAGTATATCGTACCTCGCATCAGAAAGTGTGTCACATTATGACTGGATATTTTGGGACTTTTTGTAGAAAAAATAATGTGGATTTTCTTCATCCTCCATCTACTTTTCCCTTAACATATTATAGATGGGGCTATTATCCTGTTAAGTTAGAATAAAGGGAAGTGCTCATACTGCTGATCTAAAATAGATGCAGTAGCAAAACAAGTAAAATGTTAGTTACTATCGAGTGGAGAGTAGATACAAATGAATAGCAGACGAAGTGTACAACTTCCCTTAGTCTCCTTTTATCAAAAAATTTAGTTGAAATGGGGAAATGAGTAACGAAGTTCCTAGATTCCTAATACTTTAGTCATATTTGAATATATATTATCAGTTTTTTCGATATTCATGATAGTGAATTAAGACTAACTAGGTGTAAGTTAAGTGAAATGAAAAGCAGACAAAAAAGAGGATGTCCCATCGCAACAAGGTTAAACCTCACACTATTTATGTACAGTTTATTTGACGTGGATATATCACATAAACTGTGTTAATTGTGTGAGGTAGAGCCTTTAATGAGAAATCCTCTCTTTAATACTGGAGAAAAAAGTCTTATTGACAAAGAAATTTGTCAAAATAAAACTTTTATTCTATGAAATTTTATAATTAAACAAATTAACGACGTTTGTTACGGTTACGTAAAAAGGTCGGTATATCCAATGTATCTTCTGCCTGATTAGAGTTACGAACAGGCTGCTGTTGCTGCTGTTCGACATGTTCTTCCCTTTTCACTTCTCGTTTTACCCCAGTAGCTGGAGTTTGCGATGCTGGACGTGCTTGCCCAAAAGAAGGTCTTGACGCTGACGATGCAGGTTTAATCTCTTCTGAATCACTAAAGCCAGTAGCAATAACCGTTACAACAATTTCATCTTTAAAGTTCTCGTTAATAACTGAACCAAAAATCATATTTACCTCTTGATCAGAGGCACTTGCAACGATATCGGCTGCTTCCTGAACTTCGAACAAACTTAAATTCGTTCCACCAGTAATATTCATAAGTACACCTTGTGCACCATCAATAGAAGTTTCAAGAAGTGGACTTGAGATCGCTTTTTTCGCCGCTTCGGTCGCACGATTCTCTCCTGAAGAAATACCAATTCCCATGAGCGCAGAACCCTTATTAGACATGATCGTCTTGACATCTGCAAAGTCCAAGTTAATAAGTCCAGGTACCGCGATCAAATCAGAGATCCCTTGAACACCTTGCCTAAGGACATTATCAGCTTCACGGAATGCTTCAAGCATTGGCGTACTCTTATCAACGATTTCAAGTAATCGATCATTTGGGATGACGATTAACGTATCAACTGATTCCTTCATGGCACCGATACCGCCTTGAGCTTGTGTTGAACGTTTACGTCCTTCAAATGTGAACGGTCGAGTCACAACTCCTACAGTCAACGCCCCTAAATCCTTTGCAATTTGAGCGATAACTGGAGCTGCACCTGTTCCAGTACCGCCGCCCATTCCAGCCGTTACAAATACCATGTCGGCGCCTTTTAACGCTTCTTCAATTTGTTCCTTGCTTTCTTCAGCTGCTTTTTTACCTACTTCTGGATTCGCCCCTGCACCTAATCCACGAGTAAGTTTACCACCAATTTGCATTTTGATTTCTGCTTTTGATAGATTGAGAGCTTGAGCATCTGTATTAACAGAAATAAACTCTACCCCCTGGACCCCGTGCTCAATCATACGGTTTACGGCATTGTTACCGCCCCCGCCTACACCGATGACTTTTATAGTAGCTAATGTTTCTAGATTAGAATCAAACTCCAACATGATAATCCTCCTAATTTGACGATATTCCAATAATTTCCTGTCTATTCAAAAAAGTAACCAAGGATCTTTTTGAATTTAGATTCACCTTTTTCGGCCCGAGGCTTCTCCACTCGTTCTTTCGGTTGAGGTTGCTGCATTTTTTGACTCTGTTCTCGGTTTTCGTAAGCTGAACCTGCAGCTACAGGAGCTTCATTATTTTTTTGTATTCTTGTCTTTTTACAAGCATGTTTAATTAATCCAACAGCTGTTGTATATTGAGGTTCCCGAACACCTATATAATTCGGTTCCGCTGTTCTCACTCGGTTTTGGAAAATATATTGAGCAAGTTCTAATACTCCCGGCATCTTCACAACGCCGCCAGTCAATACAAAACCTCCTGCAAGATCGCTCTCGCCAATTCTATTTAATTCGTTTTGAACAAGTTCGAATATCTCTGTCATCCTTGCTTCAATTATGTCAGCTAACATTAACTGATTGCAAGGTTGTTGCTGATCACTCCCGATTATTGGTATGTTGAACACATCTTCTTCTGATGCATCATCATAAAAGGCATGTCCATGTTTAATCTTGATCTTCTCCGCATCATCTGTTGTTGTCCGTAATACGATAGAAAGATCCTTAGTAATCGTTTCTCCACCAATTGGTATCACACACGTATGTTTCAAGTACCCTTGTTCGAAAACAGCAAGTGTTGTTGAACCACCACCAATATCTAGAAGCGCTACTCCAAGTTCTTTTTCATCTTTTGAAAGCACAAGAGAGCCCGCAGCGAGTGGCTGAAGGGCAATGTCTGTAATTTCCAAACCTGCTCTTTCTACACATCGTAATGAATTATGTAAAATCGTACGCAAACCTGTGATTAATATCCCTCTCATTTCCAATCGAACACCAATCATGCCTCTTGGATCGCTTATCTCATCAAGCTCGTCCACTTTATAATGAACTGGAATAATATCAACAATCTCCCTGTCAGAAGGAATCGTAATCAATTCGGCTGCCTCTCTAACCCTTACAACATCTTGTATGGTTATCTCCTTATTATCACTTGAAACTGCGACAACGCCATGGCACGGTTGTAGCATTACATGATTGCCGCTTATGCCGACTATTACCTTATTGATCTCCATTCCAATCATTCGTTCTGCCTGTTCAACGGCCCGCTGAATCGATTGAACTGTTTCATCTATATCTACGATTGACCCTTTTTTTAATCCTTCTGATTTCACATTTCCTACACCGATTATGTTTAATGTATCATTAACCATTTCCCCAATGATTACTTTAACACTGGATGTACCGATGTCGAGACTTACGTATATTTCATTGTTGTTCATTCCATGGCACCTCCTTCAAGTTTTAACATCTTTCTAAAATCCAAATTAAGTAATACAAATGTTCTTTTTATCCTTCATAACCATATTGTTGTGATATAGCTACCAAAGAATCCAATTTACTTTGGATAAGCATTGTCTAATTTTCAAAGCAGAATCATACATGTATTAAAAACTAATATTCCACATGTCAGGTCATCTGTTTCATAAACGATACACTTCTTAACAATATTCGTCATGTATACCATATTTCCTTTAAAAACACACTAATTTTTTTCTGCTTTTTCTTTGAAAAGGGACCATTTTGTTAAAATTATGCGTCGGATAACTGCTATATTTTGAAACAATCTAACACCAAATGCAAAAACTGCAGCTAAATATAAGTCTACACCAAGATGTACGCCTAGAAAAGCTAAACTTGCAGCTAAGATGATATTAAAGAAAAATCCAGTTACAAAGACCTTTTCATCGTAGATATTTTGTAAATGGGCTCTTATTCCACCCACTAAAGTATCTAATGCTGCAAGAATTGCTATCGATAAATAGTTCGCATATTCAGAAGAAATTTTGATATCCGTTAAAAGGCCTAAAGCGATGCCTATTAAAAGGCCAAAAATAGGAAGCCACATAGTCATTAGTCCTCCTATTCATCAATGGGTTCCATATATTGAATTTTTAATGAGTTTTGATAAGGCGGTAGCGTTACTATGTCTAATGGATTAGTAATCGTAACCTCATAATTATCCACATAAAAATTATCAATTGTCTCAGAAACCTGAATTCTTTCTTTGAGTTTTTGAGCATTTTCAGCAAGTACCCTAATTTCAATAGAATCCCTTGATATACTCTTGCCATCGATCTTTGTTTGTCCATTAATATCTCGAATAACAGATGTAGTAATTATCCTCTGCCCATTTACTGCAATCTCTTTTGCGTCATATTGGTATAATTCATTTAGCAGCCGCTTTAAAAGATCAGGAGAAACATTCTGAACGTTCTCACCTAATAGGATATTCTCCTCAATCGGTTTAATGGTTATAATAATTCCTTTTCCACTCACCGAAGTCATACCTGCATTACTTCTAAGCTCTTCCAATGTTTCACTAAGTACTTGCTCCTTACTTTGGCTTATAGTTGTTTCATATTGGGCAAGTTTCTCTTCTAAATTTCTAATTTCTTTAACCAATTCAGTTTGGACTTTCTGCTCCTTTAGTATACCGCTTCTAAGTTCATAGGAATCACGAGTATCCTTTACTTGTTTGATGGATGGCTCTTTAATCGTATTAAACTGAATGGCTACCATGAATCCAACGATCACCGCAATTAAAGTAAAGGCAATTTTGTTCCTTTTTTTCAAAAAACGTCACCTAGCTTTCATACGGTGATTTTTTTAACTACTAAATATTGGTTCCATTTCCACTTCATTTTGCTTCAATATTGTAAATATAATATTTTCATTCACTAATTGATCTTTGACTCCACCAGCTAAGTTAAGTGAAGCCTCCAAAACATTAGTGTTGCCAATGGCTGTAATCACAAAAGGTGCGGGATACTGCTGTCCGTCCACAGTAATTACAGGACCATTGCAAACTATATACGAATCATGATTCAATCTTTGTCCATTAACAGCCACTGCCTCTGCACCAGAGATATACAATTCATTAATGACCTTAAATACATGTTGTTCATGCACTAGGTAATCATTTATGTTATCGTCCACTTTTGCTGCTGTACCATCTGAAAGTGTCACAGAAAGACCTGGTCCTCTCACTTTAATCTTTCCTAGAAACATCCGATATTTCTCGGCTTCTTCAGCAAGCTTAAACAAGGATTCTTTTTCTTGTGATAGATCTTTTTCAATATTTGTTACTTGTGCTTGCTTTTTCCGTAATTCCTCACTAAGTTTCCTGTTTACTTTCTCTTGTTCAATCAGTTGTTTTCTAAGCTCATATTCTCGATCCCATGTTTGATTTACAATGGCTGCTTCTCTCTGTTTTTGCTTTGTTAAGTTATAGGAAAAGGCAACCATAAATCCTAAAATAAGACTTACGATGGAGAGGATGACTTTTCTACCTTTAATGATTTTCATTGTGCTAACCCCTCATCATTCTCTTCCTTTAGATTTGGTGTATCATATGCTCTAAAGTAAGAGCCTACCTCAAGATTAATGACCCCTTTTACTTTTGGGTCTAATTGAGCAACAATTGAAGGGTAGTGTATCATTTTCTTGGATAAAGTTCTGCTAGTAGCACTCACTTCAAAACCATCATTCATAAACATCGTTATATGATAGAGGTCCGTTTTGGTAGGTTCCTTACGAATTTCAGAAATCGAGTTACGGATTTCTTCAGGTAATGCTTTCAATTCATCCAATAATAGGTTTAGAGCATCCCCTTCAGTAAAATCAATCAGTACTGGAGCGAAAACTGGGATTTCGCCCCGTTTTAGCTCGGTCAGGATCTTACCGTTTTCCATAATAGGATAGAATCGATTATTTTTTGAAAGGTATGCGATTCGTTCAAATTCGGTTATCGTAATCAACACTGAATTTGGAAATTGTGTTGTAACTGTAACAGATTCAATTTCCTCTTGACTTTCTTTCATTTTATTTATCAATTCTCTTTTGTTTACTTTCCAAATGTTCGTGTCATTTGTTAATCCACTTAAAGAAACAATTTGATCTGATGATAAATATTGGTTCCCTCTTACTTTGATTTCTTTAATATGGCTTAATGGGGAAAGAAAATATAGTACACAAGCAATTAGGATAAAAAAGAAAGATAGCAATAGAATCAATCTTCTATTCGCTTTTCTTTTTCTAAGATTTTTTAATTTTGGGATGCGATCTTCAATGGAAACTACTTTTCCTTTTTCCATCCCCCTCACCTCTTCCTGAAAACAAATGGACTATGCTTGTAATCCGCCTGTTGCCAATCGGCAGGAACAAGATCTCATAATAATGCTAATGAGACTATTTCAGGATATCTTTATAGCACATGATTAAGCATGTTTTTTATTTCAGAAGTTATCTTCGACCAACTATTTCGACTTCTGTTTCAAGCTTAATCGCAAATTTTTCATATACAGTTTCTTTTACATGCTGAATTAGAGCTAACACATTTTCTGCTGTACCTTCTCCTGTATTAACAATAAAATTCCCATGCATTTCAGAAATTTTTGCTCCACCAATTGCATAACCTTTTAATCCAGCGTCCTGAACAAGTTGACCAGCGTATTGTGGCAGGGGATTACGGAATATACTTCCAGCACATGGCTTATCATATGGTTGAGTTTCTTTTCTATAATTTTTATTGTTCTGCATTGCTGCAACAATTTCCTCCCGATTACCTGGATTTAATTGAAAAACAGCTGCTAAAACAATACCTGGTCGTTTTTTTTGTAGGATCGACGTTCGATAGGAGAATTCCATTTCTTCTGCTGATAACCATTCTAGTGTTCCATCAGCAAATAGAATATATGCCTTTTTTAATATTTTTGAAATATCTGATCCATGGGCACCGGCGTTCATATACACAGCACCACCAACTGAACCTGGTATTCCACTCGCGAACTCCAATCCTGAAAGTCCTTTTCTACTAAATTGTACAGATAGACTTACAAGTGAAAATCCTGCCCCTGCTGTGATTTCAGTACCTTCTATTTCTAACCCATCTAAACCTCTACCTAATTTAATAACAGCACCTTTTATGCCTTGATCTGAAACAAGCAAATTTGATCCACGCCCAATTGCTCGCCATTCGATATCAAACTCTTTAATGATTTTCATCGTTTTTTCTAAATTTTCAAGAGATGATGGCTCAATGAAAATATCTGCAGGACCGCCAACTTTCATTGTTGTATGGTTTGCAAGCGGCTCATTTTCACGAACCTTCCCTATTTCCATTTGTTGTAATTTCTCTATAACTTCTTTCATCATAATCCTCCCTCACATGCAGTTTTTTCATTGTATGCTATATCGTTTGAACGGTTCGTTTTTGAATAATCCGATCGCCCCTCTATAAAGTGAAACTTGAAACAGTTAGGGTTTATTCGCCCCACTGATTAGTCCCGTTTTAGAGTCTTACATCTGTGTGACCCACATCCTGTGGTTGCAAACTTACCTTTGAAAACCACAAAGGTAAGTATCACTTTATCTCACCAATCGGGCATTTACGGACAGTTACTTCCACTCGCTTCTTTAAATCCTTTAAGCCTTGTAGTTGGAAGTTCAGTCCCGTTAATGCAGGATAACTTCTAATAAGACATCGTATATTATATGTAAAGAGACGGTAGACATCAATTATCTTTAACACCAAATTTTTTCTAAGATATAGAAAACAAAGCACCATCAGCTTTTACCCTCTTATACTATAGTCTAAACACCCTTTCATTACCACAATAAACACTAGATTTTATATAAGAAACAAACTAGTAATATTTTAAATATTTAATTATTTTACAAATGCTTCTCTCGTTGCATCTCCAAAGACCTATAAATAATTTTTATTACTTATATAATCGGTTCTTATTACATAAATTAAAATATATTCAATAGTGATTGATAGGTAATTAGAATCATTTTATTGGATAATAATTTGCTATTTATCTTATTTAGCTTCAAACAAGAATGATTCACAACTTTTTCTCGATAACATGATTCAAAATAGGAATTGCCCATAGAAAGAGTTTCCTCATTCTTGAGCAATTCCTATTTACTTTGACATATTTCTAAATTTGAAAGTGCTATTGTTATTATCCAGCATTAACTGTCAGTAAAAGCCCGATTTGTTCAACTAACAATCCGTGGGGGGATGAAGTTTACGTTATTGGTATTATTTACTTTAGGCCATGCTATGATTTTTAATACCTTGAATATCGACTTATATTCAATAGTACTCCGATCGCTATGAGCATCAGAGTTAAAGAAGATCCGCCATAACTTAAAAACGGAAGAGTTATTCCTGTTACGGGCATTAGCCCTGTTACAACTCCGATATTAATCATTACCTGAATTGCTACCATGGCAATAATTCCAACTGCAACAAGACTCCCATATAAGTCAGGAGCTCCTAATGCAATCCGAACCCCTCTCCACAATAGCAATGAAAATAATAAAATCACCAAAGTTCCACCAATAAACCCAAGTTCTTCTGAAATAATAGCAAAAATAAAATCCGTTTGCGGTTCAGGCAAATAGAAAAATTTTTGCCGACTTTGACCAAGTCCAAGCCCAAACAACCCACCTGGACCGATTGCATAAAAAGACTGAATCATTTGAAAGCCACTATTTTGCGGGTCTGCCCACGGATCTAGAAAGGAGGTAATTCGCTTTATCCGATATGGTGCTGAAGCAATAAGAGCCACAAAGCCAGCTACACCGAGTAATCCAAGCCAAATAAAATGCATCACTCTTGCCCCTGAAATAAAAATCATCACTACACAAGTCCCTACCATAACAGTTCCTGTCCCAAGATCTGGCTGTAACATAATTAAACCAAAAGCTAAAAACACAATACCCAATGAAGGAGTTAGTCCTTTCTTAAAGGAGGTAATGAACTTCTGCCGTTCTGATAAAAATTTCGCTAAAAAAGCAATCATAGCTAACTTCATAAACTCTGATGGCTGAATGGAAAATGCGCCAACACCAATCCAGCTTTGTGAACCATTTCGCTCTACACCTATTCCAGGAATTAATACAGCAAGTAACAAGACAAAACAAAAGATAATTATCACCTTTGCCCACGTTCGCCATGTCCAATAATCTACATTCATGATGAAGAACATTGCGAATACTCCCACTCCAGCGAATAGAAGCTGGCGCTTAGCAAAGTAGAACGAGTCTCCCTCAAATTTGTAAGCAGCCCATATTGCACTAGCACTATATACCATGATTAAACCAATCGCCAATAGACATAAAGTAACAATAATTAATATAAAATCCGGATTTGATTTTTTCAACGGCACTGTCATACACCTCTAGTACGTATTAGAGCCTGTACGAGCCTTCTATTCTTATCATGCTAATGAAATTAACATAATAAGCAAAAAAAGTGATAAGTAGGTTTACCCATTAGTAACGGCAAGTTTCCCCCTTAGAAAACTGCTTGTAAAAGCCGAGCCGGTTCGGTAAAAATTAGCAATCATATAAAAGCGCGTCAATCATATCTAGCTTCGATTACTGAACTACCATCCATAGGGGATAATCTTAACTGTTAATAATAGAGTACTACTTTATCACTTTTTTTAAAGATGTCATTCGAACAAGAGAAGTAGAATTTATCCTCCATTATGCAAGCTCAGTGTTTCAAGAAAGAAGCTCTTATTTCAGTTTATGCACTGCCTCCATAAACATGTCTCCTCTTACTTCGAAACTTTTGTACTGATCCCAACTTGCACATGCAGGTGAAAGTAGGATGCAATCTCCTTCTTCAGAAACTTCATACGCTGCAGGTACGGCTTTCTCTACATTATCGACATGTTTTACAATAGATATTCCTGCTTCTCTGGCAACACGCTCAATTTTCGATGCAGTTTCACCAAATGTAATGACAGCTTTAACATGTTTCAAATATGGTTTTAGTTCATCGAATTCATTACCTCGATCAAGTCCTCCCGCAAGCAGGATAACTGGAACTTCGAAAGATGATAATGCCATTGATGCAGCTAAAATATTCGTAGCCTTAGAATCATTATAAAACATTCTTCCTTCAATGGTTGCTACATATTGAGTTCTATGGGTAACCCCCTGGAAGGTGGCAAGAACACGCTGAATTGCTTCATTCTTGACCTTTTTA
Organism: Peribacillus huizhouensis; assembly: GCF_014138605.1. Taxonomy (GTDB): domain Bacteria; phylum Bacillota; class Bacilli; order Bacillales; family DSM-1321; genus Peribacillus; species Peribacillus huizhouensis. Next base: position 252,097 of record NZ_JACJHX010000001.1, read on the forward strand.
AGTTTTGCAGTTGCTACGGCCGCGAGTACATTTTCTAAATTATGCTTTCCGGGCAAGCGAATATCCAAAATATTAACTACTCGCTCACCACGGAAATATACAGCATTGTCTTCGATATACGCTCCATTTTCATACTTGCTTGTAATCGAAAATGGAACAAGCTCTGCCAACGAATTCTTTGCCATATTCACCGTTTCTTCTTGGTTCGCATTATAGATAAAATAATCACTGTCGATTTGGTTTTTCATTATCGCCGCTTTCGCGTCAATATATTCCTGTTTTGAAGCATGGTAATCAAGGTGAGCATCATAAATATTTGTTACAACCGCGATCTCTGGCTTAAACATATCAATCCCCATCAATTGGAAAGATGATAATTCAATAACAATCGTTTCATCAGCTGTTGCAGTTTCCGCCACTCCAGAAGCAACCGTTCCAATATTTCCTGCGATCAACGGCAACTTTCCACCTTCTTTGAGTATTTCATAGATAAGCGTTGTAGTCGTTGTTTTGCCATTTGTTCCAGTTATCGCAACAAACGGTGCTTCGCTAATCTGATAGGCTAATTCAACTTCTGTGATGACTGGAATGCCTCTTTCAATCGCCCCTTTAACCAGTGGATTTCGATAAGGAATTCCTGGATTTTTCACTATAAGTTCAAAGCCTTCATCAAGTAATTCTATCGGATGACTTCCACACACAACTTTGATTCCTTGTTCCAGTAAGCCTTGCGCTTCTGGATTCTCTGATAATGGTTTCATATCATTGACTGTTACAAAAGCACCTAGTTTATGTAAAAGGGATGCTGCTGTTACTCCACTTTTTGCTAATCCCAACACTAATATCTTTTTCCTTAAATAACTAGTAGTCTCTTTCACTTATAACCACACCTCTAAATAGATTCCTAAAATCGCCAATAATAAGCCCACCGACCAAAATGTGACGACGACTCGCCATTCAGACCAACCGACCAACTCATAATGGTGATGCAAAGGACTCATTTTAAAAATTCGTTTTCCTGTCGTTTTAAAAGATGCGACCTGTAACATTACCGATAATGTTTCAATGACGAATACCCCGCCGATAATAACTAATAAGAGCTCCAAATTTGTTAATAGCGCGATGGTCGCAATAGCACCACCTAATGCCAAAGATCCGGTATCTCCCATAAATACCTTTGCAGGATAGGCATTGAATACGAGGAATCCAAGGACCGCCCCTACTACGGCAACAGAAAAAATCGCAACATCATATTGTGATTGATTCCAGGCTAGTACAGCAAATGCACCAAAAGCAATCGCAGACGTTCCTGAAACAAGTCCATCCAATCCATCAGTTAAATTGACTGCATTCGAAAAACCAACCAACCAGAAAATCACAATGATGATATAAAACCAGCCTACATGTAACGCCAAGTCGGTTCCTGGAATCGTAATTTCAGGTACGAAAGCATCTGTCTTGCGATAGATTAGATAAAAAATGACGGATATGATAATTTGTCCAATTAACTTCTGACGTGATGTCAAGCCAAGGTTTCGTTTCATTACCACTTTTATGAAATCATCAAGAAAACCTAAAACACCAAAACCAATCATAACAAACAACAATAAATAAATTTCTACAGTTGGTTCAGAAAATTTAAATACCATTGTTAGAGTTGTAATGGCGATAGCAAGCAAAAAGACCAAACCGCCCATCGTCGGTGTTCCAGATTTCTTCTGATGAGATTTCGGACCTTCTTCCCGAATGCTTTGTCCAAATTTAAGCCTGCGTAAGAAAGGGATAAAAATCGGGGATAGAAGAACCGTAATTAAAAACCCAGTCAATATTGTATAAAAAATTACTTGTTCTAACATAAATCTATTCCCTCATTCCTAATGCAGCATAACAATTTATTAATTCTACTGCTGTTTTTTCATCCACTTCATGATATGTTCCAGATGTTTTGTTCAGAATACTTATATTTCTTTTCATAATAAACATTTTTTGAAATTCCATCACTTTCTGTTTTTTTATTGTTCGTATAAGAAAAACCGCCGCCGATTTTTTATAAAAACAAGTTTTTACATACAGCTTTACCAAAGAGACACAAGGTAGTTTATGAGTTGGCACATGTACATTCAGACATAAACCTGTTACTTCATATTTTTATATAAGGCTCTGTTAAACTTGCCCGTTGATTGCAACAGAGTGGTTCGCTTTCCGCGGGCGGTCCGGAAGCCTCCTCGGCGCTGTGCGCCTGCGGGGTCTCCCTTTGACTCGCTTTTCTAAGTAGAAGTCTCACGCCTTCCGCTCCATCAACATAGAGCCAAAATCAACAATGAGCTTTAACATAGCCTTTTATAAAAAAGCAGGCACCTTGATCAATCTAAAGACTAGCATAAGCATAAGCTAAGCAACTGCATGAAGATTTCTTCCCCATCAGATTACCTCGCTCAAAGTGAGGTTGGGTTGCTTTTGCTAGTCAGCAAAACTAGTTGAAAGAAGAGATCCTGATACTTTTTAATAAGCAAAAAAAGAGAATTAGTCATTCAAAGGAGACATCGTCCCATTAAGAAAGTGTAAAACCTCATTGTGTCTATCTCTTAATAATGATAGATATTAACGTTCTCTTTTTTAAGTATACACAATCTCCCTTTATTTACTTCCTATTTCGTAAAATTGCTTCTTTTGCAACCAATCTATCATCAAAGTCAAGCACTTGTTTACCGATGATTTGATAGGTTTCATGGCCTTTTCCGGCGATTAAAACAACATCCCCACTTGTTGCCGCAGAGATTGCATATTCAATCGCTTCTTTCCGGTCTTCAAGGACCTGATAATTCTTTTCGGTAACTCCCTTTTCCATATCTCGTAAAATTTGTGATGGATTCTCACTTCTAGGATTATCAGAAGTGAAAATAGGGTCTGTCGCCCACTCTGATGCAATTTTCGCCATGATTGGTCGTTTTGTTTTATCACGATCCCCACCACAACCCACTACAACAAATATTTTCTTATTTGCAAATTCACGCACTGTTTTCAAGACATTTTCAAGACTGTCAGGTGTATGGGCATAATCGACAATCACCGCAAAATCCTGACCGCCTTGGACAAGCTCAAAACGTCCTGCCACACCTTCGACAGATTCAAGTGACCGGATGATTGAATCAAGTTGTACTCCCGCACATAAAGAAGCCCCTATGGCAGCAAGAACATTATAGACGCTGAATTTACCGATTAGTTTTAGGTTCACAAGTTGCTCTCTTCCAGCAGTTACTAATGTAAATTGAGTTCCACTTGAATGAATGGATATATTCTTAGCCATAATATCTGCTTCTTGATCAATACCATATGTAAGAATATGTGCAGCTGTTGCCTTGATGAAATCTTCTGTCGCTCCATCATCCGCATTCAATACTGCGTATTTTGGTCGATTATCTACATAGGCATTTCCAAGCTGTGAGAAAAACAAGGATTTTGCAAACTTGTATTGTTCCATCGTTCCATGAAAATCAAGATGGTCTTGAGTAAGATTCGTAAATACGGCAATATCATAATCACAACCGTGAACCCTTCCAAGCTCCAATGCATGTGAAGATACTTCCATAATTGCTGTATCCACTTGAGCTTGCGTCATCTGATGAAAAATTTGTTGTAAGGTAATGCTGTCTGGTGTCGTATTTTTTGTTTCAGCTATTTTTTCGCCAATTTTCGTATACATCGTTCCAATTAAACCTGTTGCCACATGCTCATCCTGAAAGATTTTTTCCAACAAATGACTCGTTGTTGTTTTGCCGTTTGTTCCTGTTATTCCGATTAACTTAAGCTTTTGGGTAGGATGATTGTAAAAAGCATCGGCAACGACTGCCATAGCTCGTTTCGTATCACGAACAACAAACACTGGGACTCCTACACTCATTGGTTTTTCAGCTAAAATAGCTACTGCTCCTAGTTCGACTGCTTTTTCTGCAAAGTCATGGCCATCCACCGTGTAACCTTTCACACAAACAAATAAACTTCCTTCTTTTACTCGTCTTGTATCATGTTCAATGGAGGTTATTTCAGGATTTTCCCCTTCAAACTTTGTCAAAGATTGTAAGGTTGAAAGTATCGCTTGAAGTCTCATTTTTCCATTCCTCTCTGCCTATTTAAAGGCATTATTATAAAGTAATGCATTCAATCTGTCGAGGTTAGGATTCGTCCTTAGGTTAAACACATGAACAATCCTGTCACTGCGTAAAAAAACCGCGGCTGAAATTATCCCAGCCGCTTGATTTGTTTCTTTATTATTCTATACTTATTCTGAACTTTCGCCAAGATAAATTCTTATTGTTGAACCTTCTTTTACCTTTACTCCTGCTTCAGGGGACTGTTTTACTACCATAGACCCATCCCCACTTATATCTAAGTTTACTTTGCCGATAAGCTGTGTTTGCAATTCCTTTGCAGTTAACCCTACTACATCTGGTAATTCAACCATGACTGGATCATCCCATTTCGTTTTCTTTTCAATTTGCGTATCACGTGGTTTCACACCCATTGTTCGTAATGCATCCTCCATTATATTGCCTACAATAGGGGCCGCTACTACTCCACCAAATTGAATTGTTCCTTTCGGATTATCGACCGCTACATAAACGACTATTTCGGGATGATCCGCTGGTGCAAACCCAATGAATGAAACGATATAGTTGTTTTCTAAATAGCGCCCATTTTCCGCTTTTTGCGCAGTACCGGTCTTTCCACCTACGCGATATGAATCTACATATGCCCCAGTACCACTTCCTTTTGCTACAACAGTCTCAAGTGCTCCACGGATTTTTGCGGAAGTTTCTTCAGAAATGACTTTCCTTTTTGCTTGAGGTGATTTCCGCATGATTGTCTCACCTGTTTGAGAGTCAACCAGTTCTTTAGCGATATAAGGCGTATACAATGTGCCGCCATTCACTGCTGCCGCAACAGCTGCTACTTGTTGAATCGGAGTGACTGATACGCCTTGTCCAAACGCAGTAGTAGCTTGTTCAAGGGGTCCAACCTTATCAATGTCAAATAAAATTCCAGTTCCTTCACCTTGAAGATCGATCCCGGTCTTTTTCCCAAAACCAAAATCACTAATATATTGAAAAAGTTTATCTTTTCCAAGCCGCATTCCTAGCTCCACAAAACCAGGGTTACATGAATTTTGTACCACTTCCATGTATGTTTGCGATCCATGACCACCTCTTTTCCAACAATGAAGCTTCGTCCCTGCTACTTCGATATACCCAGGATCATAGAACGAATCCCTCTCCAGATCTACTTTTCCCTCTTCCAACGCTGCAGCGAGAGTAATGATCTTGAACGTTGAACCAGGCTCATAGGAACTCCATACAGGAAGATTACGGTTATAGACTTCACTTTTCACATTTTGAAAATTAGCAGGATCGAATGTCGGTCTGCTTGACATTGCCAGAATCTCACCGTTATTGGGATTCAGTGCAATGGCAATTATTCCATCTGGATTATAAGTCGCTTCTGCAAGATCTAGCTCTCTTTCAACAATGGTTTGAATTTTGCTATCTATGGTCAATTTTAGATCATCACCATTAATAGGTGCACTATAGTCATCCGCCATATTCTCCATCTTTTTGCCTTTTGCATCGGTATATAATTTTACATAGCCTTTTTCACCGCTTAAATCCTTATCATAGGATAGCTCAATTCCCATTAATCCTTGATTATCAGCGCCTGTAAACCCGAGCACATGGGATAAGAATTCACCAAATGGATAATAACGCTTTGAATCTTCTGCAATGTATACCCCTTTGAGACCAAGAGCCTTCACTTCTTTTGCTTTTTCGTGAGAGATTTTTCTTCCTTCAGGTATTCTTTCGCTCGAAGAATGTTTTGTAATTAGTTTATATGCTTTTTCTTTATCCATATCCAATACAGAAGCGAGCTGTTCTGCAGTCTCAGCTGGATTGACAACTTGTCTCGGAATTACATATACCGTCGGAGCTGAGATATTTGTTGCCAACGGGACACCATTCCGATCTAGAATTTGACCACGCATTGGTTCAAAAGTAATATTTCGGCTCCAAGAATCCTCTGCGAGTCCCGTTAATTTCTCACCGAGATAAAATTGAACAATTCCTAATCGAAAAACAATAATAGTAAAGACCGTAAGCCCAAAAAGTAAGAAGATTGCCAGCCGTTTTCTTACCGTTACATTTGACACACGCACAAAAAGGCACCTCCATTTTCATCCTGCTTGTACCAGTTATATGATGTATTAAATTTAACTAGAACAAAAAATGAAGGCGTTATTTCTTCTGAATAATAATTAGCATAAAAAAAAGATGAGAGTGTAAAAAAGGAGCTAGCCCCAGGACTCTCCATACAGTTATAAGTGTTTTCTAACACTTCATGTAAACTGTACGTAGTTGTCACGGAGCCAGCTCTTAGATTATCCTTATTCATTCCATTTAATTAACCACTTCGTCTTCTTGATCTTTATCTTCTATTTCTTCCTGAACTTTATCTTCTATTTCTTCCTGAACCTTATCCCCTGGCTTTTTCAAGTTTACAATGAAATAATCTGCTTCTTTTATCACGGCACCTACTTTAAAATTCTGACTTTCGACATATCCGTTTCCTGCAACATTTAATTTCAGCTTCGCAATATTCGCCACCTTCATAACATCTCTTAGAGACCAGCCTGTTAAGTCTGGAGCAAACATATCTCCATCCGTCCGGATAATAACCTTTTCACCTTCTAATAAAATCGTTCCAGCTTTAGGAGCTTGATCGATAACCGTAGCACCTTTTCCAATCGTAACAACTTCGTATCCCGACTTTTGGAGATTTTCAACCGTAGACTTTACAGGTTGATCTGTATAATCACTTATTTTTTCTGAAGTTTGATTTGGAATATTTGCTGGTTCAATGTTTAAATATTGCAAGCTACTTTTCATGACTGGATTAAAGATCTCCGATACTGGATCGGACCCAGCTTCCCCTACTTCTAATTTTGGTTTTTTTACCGCAACATAGACAACAAGTTCTGGGTCATCAAGTGGCGCCATTCCTAAAAAAGAAAAAATATAGTTTCCACCACCTCTTGATAAGCCATCACTTGTACTAAATTGAGCAGTCCCTGTTTTACCAGCTACTTCATAACCTTCAATTTGATATTTTTTCCCTGTCCCATGCTCTGCAGTAAGCACGGTTCCTAAATACTCACGGACCTTTTTGGCAGTTTCTGCTGATATCGGCTGCCCTGCCATAGTTGGATTAGTTTTTTGAATCGTTTCGCCCTTATTTGGATCAGTCACTTCTTTAATTACATAAGGTTTCATCATTTTTCCATTATTAGCTATTGCAGAAGCTGCTTGAATTTGTTGAATAGCAGTCATTGACGACGCTTGTCCTACAGAAGTCATTGCTTTATCACGTTTATATTTGTACTGAATTGTACCAGTTTTTTCGAAAGGTAAATCAATCCCTGTAATACGATCTAAACCAAATTTTGTAATATAATCACGGAGTTTTTCTTCTCCAAGACGGTCCATTGCAAACGTTACAACACCGACATTTGAAGATCGTTGAATTCCTTCTAGAAATGTCATATTTTCTCCGAACGGCATTCCACTATGATCATTTATAGGTTTTGTTCCTTTTATTTTGTAATTTCCTGAAACAAAGGTTTCATTCGGATTAAAAACACCTTCTTCAACTGCTGCCGCTAATGTAAATATTTTCATCGTTGAACCAGGTTCATACGACTCCTCAATCGCTAAGTTTCTCCATGTATCTGTCAATCCTTTTTTCGTTTTTGGATGGAAAGTAGGCCTTTGCCCCATCGCTAATATTTCTCCGGTTTTCGGATTAGATACAATGGCAATGATTTGTTCTGGGTCATATTTTTCCTGAACTTTAGACATTGAATCTTCTAAAAAGGTCTGAATCTTTTTATCAATAGTCAAAGTAACATCTGCACCATCTTTTGGTGCCTTTACATTTTCTTTGCTATTAGGCAGTGAGAATCCCCATCTATCACCATCAAACGTCAGTTTTCCATCTGTTTCCTTTAATTCTTTGTTTAAAAACTTTTCAATCCCCATCTTACCTATCATTTCATTTGATTTTTCATCTTTTTCAATATAGCCAATTAAATGAGAGGCAAACACGCCATTTGGATAAAAGCGTTTATTTTCGCGAGTAAATCCTATTCCAGGAAGCTTCATTTTCTCAATCTTTGATTTAACATCGTATGAGATATCCTTGCCTGCATTTCCGAATTCCACTTGTTTCTTATCTTTTGTAAGAAGTGCATAAATATCCGATTCATCCATATCAATAGCTTTTGCTAATTCTTTAGCTGTTCGTTTCGGATCAACCACATAATTGGGTTTCATCTTTTCGTCCAATACCGCAAATAGCGTATAGGAGGCTGTATCTTCTGCTATTACTTCACCGTTCGTATCTAGAATGCTGCCTCTTTTCGCCTCAAGCACCCGTTGCTTTTCGTATTTTTTTTCAATTTTTGCTGCAAGTACTTCCCCACCAGCCTGTCCGGTAACTTCAATGTAGAAAAAACGGGCAACTAACGCAAAAAAGAGCAGCCCGAATACTACGAATAAAAACGCTGCTCCAAGCTTCATATTTTTTTGCTTCGTTTGCATTATTCCTGCACAACCTTTACGTTATTTTCATTCAGTTTTAAACCAAGGTCGGCTGCTTTTTTCCAAATCCTTTCATACGTACTTAATTCACTAACTTGTTCTTTTAAGTCTACATTCACCCTAGTCTGTTCTTCTATAGAATGATTTGTCAATTGTATCTCTTTATTCGTTTTATAAATTGCTGCCTGATTAGAAATTACCTTGGTCCCTATAAAAGCAATTCCAACAGCCAAAGCACAGATTAACATCATTTCACCAAAAGAAATTTTTGTTTTACGGACAATGACGGTTTGTACAGATTTTTGTTGTTCTTGAATCTGTTGTTCTTGAATTTTTTTCGCAACTGAGCTCATTTTAATTTCCTCCTTTATCTTTTTTCAGCAATCCTCAGCTTAGCTGAACGTGAACGATTGTTTTCTTCCAATTCTTCCTCCGATGGCAGTATCGGTTTTCTTGTAACTAATTTTAAAATTGGTTGAAATTCTTCCGGAATAACAGGGAGACCGTGTGGCATTTCTGGTAGATCACTGTATTGTTTAAATACTGATTTACAAATACGATCCTCCAATGAATGAAAAGTAATGACTGAAATTCTACCATTTGGCTTAAGTAATTTTATAGCTTGCTCCAGAGAGTCTTCAAAAACACCTAACTCATCATTCACAGCAATTCGTATCGCCTGGAAAATTCGTTTAGCAGGGTGACCACCTTTACGTCTCGCAGGAGCTGGTATACCTTCTTTAATTAATTCAACAAGCTCACCAGTTGTCTCAATCGGCTTAATTTCACGTGCCGCTTCGATTTTACGAGCAATCTGCTTTGAGAACTTCTCTTCTCCATATCGAAAGAAAATTTTCGTTAACTCCTGGAATGACCAATTATTTACCACATCATAAGCGGATAAACTTGCAGTTTGATCCATTCTCATATCTAGTTGTGCATCATGGTGGTAGCTGAATCCTCGTTCTGGGGTATCAAGCTGGGGAGATGAAACACCTAAATCGTACAAAATTCCATCTACTTCATGTACACCTCTTAATAAAAGTTCTTCTGCAATATGTTTAAAATTGTTCTGAATTAATACCACTCTGTCGCCATATTCTTTTAATTTCTCATGGGCATTCTTAATGGCCGTTTCATCTTGGTCAAAAGCGTAGAGCTTACCTTTATCCGATAACTGAGATGCTAAATAAGCGCTATGTCCTGCTCCTCCAAGTGTACAATCAACATATATGCCGTCTGGCTTAATGTGTAATCCATCAACAGTTTCTTTGAGTAGTACGGTTGTGTGTTGAAACATGTAATACATCCTTCCAATCGATTAGTGATGCAGATTCTTCGTTTAAATATCAAAGCCAATCATATTCTCGGCTATTTCAGCGAATGAATCTTCTGATGTTGAAAAATAGTCTTCCCAAATGGCCTTACTCCAAATCTCAATTCGATTGGAAACTCCGAGAATGACGCATTCTTTTTCTAATTTTCCATATGAAGTTAGCGGTGTGGGGATATTGATCCTTCCTTGTTTATCCAGTTCACATTCAGTTGCACCGGAAAAGAAAAATCGGGTAAAAGCTCGGGCATCTTTCTTGGTTAATGGCAAGCCTTTCAGCTTATCCTCCAGTTGACGCCATTCATCCATCGGGTAGCCAAACAAGCATTGATCAAGACCACGAGTCAATACAAACGAATCGCCAAGATGTTCTCTGAACTTAGCCGGAACGATAATACGCCCTTTTGAATCAATGCTGTGATGATATTCCCCCATGAACATGCCTACTACCCCCACTTTCTTTTAACACTGTACCACATTCCCCCACTTTTCACCACTTATTATATAAATTCTGTACTTAGTAAGTTATTCCTCCTTAAATATCCAGTTTATTTAATAATGTGAATCATCTACGAGGTGAGTCCTTTTAATTATCTGACTAGCTTGATGCTAGCCCTAATAAAAGCAAAGGCTATGTTAAACCCAGATGTTGATTGTAGCGAAAGGCGTGAGACTCCTGCGGGAATAGCGAGTTAAAGGGAGACCCACGAGCGCGCAGTGGACCCGCCCGTGGACAGCGAATGCCTCTCTTTGCCTTCAATAGGCAAGTTTCAAAGCAAAAAAAAGAAGACAGACGCAAACCGCCTGTCTTCTTTACCTTATTTAATGATAAATTGCAAAGCATAGTGTATCCAAACTTAAAACGAAATCCATATAAGAATAGTGAATATTGGAATAAAAAACTCTTACAGATAAATAACTTTATGCTCGTTATTAAATGTGTACGGTTGCTGAACCAATTCATTTATGAAATCTGTACCATATTTATTAACATAATAGAATATATTCCACATTCTTTCCTGAGGAGCATTAAGCGGAAATAATGAATTTTGAATCCGCTCATACTTATTCAAGACTACTTCATGTTTTTTACGTGAACTATCAGTCACTTTCCCATAAATAAAATCAAGCTGTTGTTCAATAAATTGCCGATTTTTCTGTAACAATGGATCTAACCCTTTATCGAGTGTTAAGGCTCTCTCGGTAAACATAGCGTGATTCTCATTTAGCTTCGCTTTCATTTCATAGAATAATCCCTCGATTGTATCATCCTTGACAGAATTAAGGAATTGACTCTGAGCTGGTTTCGTTCCTTTTGTTAACACAGTTTCCAAATTCATTCCTACCTCGTTCAGGTCTGTAGCTATTCCTCGCTCAAGTATCGTAATATTTAGCCTTGGTACAATTGGAGGCATTTTCATTGAAAACAGCTCAAAAGCTTGCTTTAGTTCTGCCCAATAGGCAATTTCACCAGGTCCAGATATAAATGCAAGCACTGGAAATAGCATTTCTTGCATGATTGGCCGAGTCACTACATTATTACTTAATCGTTCAGGTGTAACTCTTGAACATTTATGCAACTCTTGCTGTGTAAAAGAAACATCCTTATTTTTCCCTGAAAAAATCCCATTTTCCACTTCAAGTAAAATTCGATCTTTTTTCTTCGGATCATAATAAAATAAATTTGCTGCTTTTTCTTGCATGTCTATCATCCGTTTATATCCTTTTTGCTGAATATGTATCTGCTGAGATTGTACGGCCGCTGTAATCTCTTCTGCCTTATCAATGAACATCGCAAAAAACTCTGATTCAAGCTTTCTTAATTCAGGATCAGCCGCATCGATCAAAAGAAGGCCATAGTCATGGAACCAGGTATGAATTAAACAGGCAAAAAATTCAACAAATGTTGTAGATCGTTTAATGAATTCATTTGTATCAGCAAGTAATTTATTAGTAAATTCCGTCTCTCCATATGACTCGATAATTTCACGTACCCAAGATTGAGCGGTTTCTGTATCAAGCTCAATGTCCGAAATCATTGATTTAAATGGATGATAAAATGGGTATGTGTTTTTCTCTGTAATTCCATTCTTTAATGTATAAACATGATTCACTTCAGCTAAATCATGATCCTCTCCAGCTATCCAAAAAACAGGAATAACCTTCTTACCTAACGCCTTTTCTTGTTCTTCAGCTAGTTTAATAATGGAGATCACTTTGTGAATCGTATAGAGTGGGCCCGTTAGTAGCCCTGCCTGCTGTCCTCCAATAACAACAACAGAATCTTCTTTTCGGAATGCCTCTATATTTTTTTTAATGGGAATCGACAAAGTATACTTTTCCATATAATTCTCTATGTAATCAGCCACTTCAGCACGAAAGAAATTTCGTGACATTAATTCCTGATATCGTTTATTATACTTTCCTTCATCAGTTAAGCTGTAATGAAAAAAATCATCTATGTCTAATTGATTAGTAAGATAATCTGAAGCAAATGCATTTAGTGATGGTAACGCGAGATCTTTCAACTCCATTTATGTACTCCCTTTCTCTGCTTCTACAATTCTAAATTGAGTATATCATCACATTTGCTGAATACAAAAAAACTTGCCCACGACTTCTGCTACTGTGTCTCTAATATCTTTATATTGGCAATTTAAAAGGTCAACAGAACCCTTGTGGTAATTCCATAAAGTAAAAGAACAAAATAAACACAAAAGAAAAAAGCAAAATTAAGCCGCCAAAAACCTCTTAATACTTTTTGAAAAATTATTTCTCCTTTGACCCGATAGTGAACAACAACTACAATGCATCCAATCGTAATCATTGCCAAAAGTAAAACCCAAATAATGTGACGATCCCAGATAGCGATAATAAGATAATGTACAGAAAGAATAAATAAAAGAGTGCTAATATCCATCGCTACTTGTACAGAACGCCGATGATTTCCGGTTACTTGCTTCATAACAATGAAAAAAATGATATACGCAAGGATAGGCATTGTTATGAAAGTTGCAGCTACACTCGAGAACATTGATACCATGTTACACACTCACCTAACTTTCCATCCCTTTAACTAAGGAATATATAATTGCTGTCATTTCATACGGTTTTTTCCTTTCTATCGCAGACTCCATGATATAACCCGTAATCGCATCAATTTCAGTTTTCCTTCCTAATTCAATATCTTTTAACATAGATGAACGATTTTTCGAAGTTGCGAGACAAATTTGTTCAATATGATCTATAACCTGTTCTCTATTTTCAATTTCAAATATATTCGAAATTTCTTCAAAATACTTTTTAAATAATAAATAGAAATGAGGATTATTAATAAGTTCACCGTTTTCAACCTTTAATATTGCAGTTAAAGGATTAATCATTGCATTTACTAATAATTTATTTAGAAGCATCTCCTGAAAATCCTTCTCAGCTTTAAAGGGGAACATACTAATTTCTCTTTGAAATAACGGAAAATCTTTAAGTTTCCCCGAATAGGCTGCAATTCTGGTCACTCCTAAACCTGTATGTTCAACCGTTGTATTATCATGTTTTAATGCACCATGCTCGACTACCCCGATATAAATTTCTTGTAAAGCTGACTGTTTTATCATTTTAATATGTGAGTATCCATTTTGTAAAAACACAAGCGGAATTTCGGGATCTTGAATAAGTGGGATCACCTCATGTAGGTGATACTGTTTAACAGCTATAAACAATAAGTCATGTTTAGCAATCCCCTCAAAAATCGGAACCACTTTTACCTTTTTGATCTTAGATAGTCCATCGCTTTTTAGTGTTAACCCTAGCTGCATAAGTTCATCAGCCTGTTTTTTCGTTCTTGTATATAGTGTAATCTCATATACCCCTTGTAAATAAGCGGCAAAAAGTAGTCCTATCGATCCACCGCCGATTATTCCTATATCCATAGCTCCCTACCTTCCATTTTTATAGGAAAATGGGACGAAGCATGATTAATTTAAACTGCATTTCTGCTTAAACCGAAAGTGGGGGTTTTCACGCCCGTTAATGCGGGATAAATTAGATTTTTTGCTATACTCCGCCTATTACTCCTTTTTAAAGTTGATTTCCTCATCGAGAGTGAGGTTATTTATTATTTATGTTACCAAACTTAATCACTACTTGGAATGAAATCCTTTTGATCTGAATATTATTTTCGATGATGTTGTATAAAAGATAAGGTTAGTCAACTTATTATCGCTTTATCCTTTTTAAAAGCAAAGGAAATTGGGCATTATTTTAATAATTTTTTATATTATGTTAATTAAGCATCTTTCTAGGGAATTGTTTCACTAAATATTATATAATACATGTAAAGCGGTTTCTTTTTCAGAATTCTTTTGATAGCCCAACTGATACCATGCTATTAATGGATTCCTAGATACTTATATAAACTGCGGTAAAAAGGGGGAGCTTTTTTTATGAACTATAAAGTGGAACGTTTATTAGTGAATTATAAAACACTGGAAGAATTCAAAAAATTTAAAGAGTACGGTATTCAAGAGCTATCAATGATAGATGATTTAGAAGCAAACATTATCGAAAACGATAGTATCTCGCCATTTTATGGGATTTACTTTGGCGACAAGCTTGTTGCAAGGATGAGCCTATACGAAAGAAAAGCAAAATTTGATCAATATTTTGAACCGAAACAAGATTTTTTAGAATTATGGAAGCTTGAAGTTTTACCGGATTATAGACAAAAACATTACGGATCCACACTTGTTGACTTCGCGAAAAGCTTCAAAAAGCCAATCAAAACAAATCCAAGAGTGAAATCAGAAAAGTTTTGGGACAAAATGGGATTTCATTCAGTTTCATATGATATGGATCGAGATTTGGGGGAAAATCCAATATTATGGACACCTGAAACTACTAATAACCAATAAAGTAAATCTTCCATCAGAAGGGTGTACCTCACACTCTTCTGATGGTTAAACCTGTTCTAGTATCGCTAATACACCCACCCCTACCTTACATAGATAAGTTTGCTCTATGAAATATTGTTCTACAATATACAAAGACGAAAGTACACTACGTACTTTCGTCTTTGTGACCTACAACTTGTTGGTGTAAACTTTACCGGTAAGTTTCACTGTATCTTACCAATCGGACCTATACAAGCAGTCGTTCCCCAAACCTTATGCTAAGAATCTTACCATGAGAGTCTTACTTAGCGTTTAGTGTAGGATAAAATGTTTAATCACACAAGCAAATATTCAATACCAACTTGTGCGATTAATGATGTTTAGAAAGCCATTCTTTCCATCACATTTATTCATAGAGCCTATCGTTACAGCAAAGCACTCCTACAAGAGTTAACTAACCTTCTTTTGTTACTTTTCCACTCTTTCTAGATTCCCATTCTTATCCATTTGGAATTTCACCTTTTTTTCTTTTTTATCTTCTTCGAATACGATTAATTTTCTTGCTCGTTCCATAATTTGAAGCAACGCATTGTAGTCATCTTCAACTGACTTCAGTTTTTCAAACAGCTTTGTGTTATCATTTTTCAGATTTTCGTTCTCTATCAGAAGTTTATCGTACTCTTGTGTTATCAACTGTCTGTCACGGCTATCATTTAGCGTTTGTTCCTCCACTAGTGTAAGATACTGGACAACATCTTTCATAGTAAGCGTTGAGTTAGTTGGATGTAAATGCGGGATGTCAACAGAGGTTTCTGTCACAGTAGATACAACTTCTTCTTTTATTCTTAATGGAAGTTTCTTATTTTCTTTTCTTTGCATTTTTGCCAGTTCAATACCAGATTTATACTGTTTTCGTACATGTGAGTTCCAGCGAAAACCACAAGCAGCAGCAGTTCTTGATAAACTCTTGCCCACCTCTTCAAAGGAGTTGAGCTGGGTACTTCCTTCACGAATATGACGTAAAACCACCTCAGCTAGTAAAACATCTTCATCTTGAGTCCATGCATCCTGCCTTGCCATTGACATTGAAATCCCCCCAACTTATTTTTTATCCACTATGCACAACTGTATAACTCATACTTTATGAGAAAGAAGTCTGCTTTTTTATTGAAAAGTATGCACATGGCTTTTTTGTATGAAGGACATGGGGACGGGGCTTCGCGACTTACTCATATAACCTACTTAGCAGGCATACTTATATGATCGAGTAAACATCCAATAATCCGGCTCCGCACCGCCACCATTGTGACTAGGTGAGTGTAGCGTGCTACTTGATTGATCCTTCATAGTAACTGGTGGCGTTTTAACGCCATAAAGGTTTCCTGTACAAATTCATAGCTCAAAGATGATGGAGTGCAACTACAAAGGAGCGTTTCCTATTGGTCTAGAGTCAACCTCACTGTACTACAATCATATGCACTTGATAGAAAAGATAGAAGAAGGGAAAAGATAATATACCTGATTTTTTAGAATTTATTAAAAATACACTTCTACTTTCAGATGGATAAAACATAGCTATTCATGCTAATATCAATTTCTTTCATTCAATATGATAGTATTCTTGAATATAATCATCATTTCCTGCTTTTCATATGGTTCGTACCTTATACTTGTAATTAGCTAATCGACGTAAACTATTTTTCACAAATAAAAAAAGCACAAAGATTAATATAATCTTTGTGCTTTTTTTATTTTAAGAAATTATTTGCTCACAACTTCTTTTCCGTTGTAAGTCCCACATTCTTTACAGATACGGTGTGAAAGTTTCATTTCACCGCAGCTTGGGCATTCTGTCATACCAGGTACTACTAATTTGAAGTGTGTACGACGTTTTCTTTTTACAGTTTTAGACGTTCTTCTAGCAGGTACAGCCATTATTCCCACCTCCTTATAAAAAGTCAAGAAGCAATCAAGAATGAATCTTTACATTCCTTCTGTTTCCCCATTACGATTCTTTATTGTTGTCAAAAAAGTTTGCAAGCTTTGCTAATCTAGGGTCTACTTTCTGCTTCTGTTCTTCCTCAGTCAAAACAGACCAATGTTCCCCAGATTGAGGAGCAGCGCCTTCAACATTAACATCCTCACAAAAAACCTGCATTGGAATTTCAAGCAATAAATTTTCTTTAATTACTGGTATAAGATCCACAACATCGCCAATAACAGCAGTTGCTTCATCTATTGCATATTCAGCAAGTTCCGCTTTAAGTATAAAGGTTTCAGTTGTTTCAATATCAATCGGATATTTTACATCTACCAGTGTTCGAGAACAAGGAAGAATTATTGTTCCAGATAAGTGCAGATGGAAGGTAATATCTGAAGAGTGAATATCAGCTCTGCCAGTTACCTTTATTGGCGATACACCACGAATTTGTGAATCTCTTTCCTTAAGATCAGAAACATCCACAAATTCATCGATCTGTAATTCTTTATCTCGAAATTTTTGAAGTTGGCCAATCGTCCATTTCAAATCAATCACCTCTAAGGCAACAAAGGTAATTATAGCTGTCTATCTACCGTTTGTCAATATTTTTTCTTTACACCCATAAACCGAAAAGTGCCCGTTTATCAGCGCCAAACATAAGACGAGCAAGCTAAGGGGCGGTTCTCCCCATAAGATTAATAAGCAGACGACTTAGTTGATGGCTACTACAGCATGTAACTACTCTTTAGCTCACCATTCTAGTATTCACATCTTGCACAAATCCCACTCCTACTATAATATCCAATTTTCACAGCAATGCAAACATTACTTTGCTAAACTGTTAATTTTCGTGATTTGGAGCCGTTACATTTTCATGTTAAAGTATGAACAGAACTAAACACATTATCTTAGAGGAGGGAGTTTTATGAAAGCAGTTGGACTCGTAGTTGAATATAATCCATTTCATAATGGACATGTATATCATGCAATTGAGAGCAAGAAAGCAGCAAAAGCCGATGTAGTCATCGCTGTCATGAGCGGTTCATTTCTTCAACGCGGTGAACCTGCCTTAGTAAATAAATGGGCACGGGCAAAAATGGCTCTTAAAGGCGGTATAGATCTTGTTTTTGAATTACCCTATCCATTTGCAACACAGCAAGCAGGAATTTTCGCTCAAGGAGCTATCAGTATTCTTGAAACACTTGCTTGTGATACATTTTGCTTCGGGAGCGAAAATGGTCGACTTGAACCTTTTATGTCTACCTACCAATTTTTATTAAAGAACAAAGATGAATTTGATGAAAAAATCCGCTACCATCTAAAGGCTGGATACAGTTATCCTAAAGCCACATCGCTAGCGTTTAATGAAATACAAGGTCATGAAAATGTACTCGATTTAACTCAGCCAAATAATATTCTCGGTCTAGAATACGTAAAAACAGCGTTATCGAAACAATTTAAAATTAAACCTATGACCATTCATCGTATTGCAGCGGGCTATCATGATACTGAACTTTCTACCGGCTCAATAGCCAGTGCAACAGGTATTCGTAAGGCGATAGCGGATAAAAAAAATTTGAAAGACATCTTTACATACATACCTGAATCGACAAAGGATGTACTAGAGCAATATTTAGCAGTTTATCATTCTTTTCACGATTGGGAAAAATACTGGCCTCTGTTAAAATATCAAATCCTTTCAGCTACAGTGGAAGAACTTGCCAGTATTTATGAGATTGAAGAAGGGATCGAGTTTAGAATGAAGGAAATGGCAGCGATCGCTTCATCCTTCCACGAATTTATTACATTATTAAAAACAAAACGCTATACATGGACAAGGATCCAAAGGATGTGTGTTCACTTATTAACTAGAATGAAGAAAGAAGATATGCATGCGTTCATAGAAGCACCAGCCTTTTTAAGGCTACTCGGGATGAATTCAAACGGACGGGAATATTTAAACAAAATCAAAAAAGATCTCCCCATACCGCTCATATCCAGGCTGTCTGCATTTAACGACCCATCCATCCAACCAGATTTAAGAGCCTCACAAGTTTACGCTCTCGGTCTAAGTCAACCTTATCAAAAATTATTAATGCAACGTGAATATAAATCACCTGTTATTGTCAATGAGTAGACATATTTATAAAGTGACACTTCAATCAGCGGGGATTTTCTTCATTCCCCACTGATTGTTAGCTGAACTAATTAGACTCCTCATAAGTTTAATGTAGTGTCTTACATCAGTATGCATGGGATCCATCATGTGAAATGCTGGTTTCACACTCTTTCTTAGTTATAACTAAAAAAGATGACTCCGTTCAACTTCCAAAAAAATCATTTCTAAAAAAGAGTCAGACCAATTAAATGAGGCATCATTAGTTTTTAAAAGGAAGCTTTTCTAAATAAGTTCGCGCATCATCAAATGTATCTACAGGTACAATCTTCATTTTTGTTTTAATATCCTTTGCAGCAATTAAGGCTTCACGGTAATTTGAATCTTTTTTGCCTCGTTCATTTGGTGCAAAGAAAATCTCCGCCCCACTTTTATGTGCTGCCACAATCTTTTGTTGAATCCCACCTATCGGGCCTACTATTCCATCTTCAGACATAGTACCAGTTCCTGCAATTCGATACCCTTTCGTAAGGTCACCTTTTGTTAACTGATTATATATTTCAAGTGTAAACATCAAACCTGCAGAAGGTCCACCTATTTCCTCACTATCAATTTTAATAGGAGGATTTGTTACCGGACTTTTATCATCTTCAAGTGATATCCCGATTCCTACCTTCTCCGAATGTTCATCAAATGCTTTTAATTTCATCTTAGCAGTATATTCTTTATTATTGCGAATATAAACGATGTTAATTTCGTCGTCTACTTTTTTTTCAGCAACATAATCAATGAATTCTTGAGAAGATTGAAATTTCAGATGATCTACTTTAATAATCTGATCACCAGTTTTTAATGTTTTTTCTGCAGGCATTCCTTCAATCACACCAAGCACGTAAACTCCATGATAATCAAAAGTTATCGATTTTCCTGCTTTTTCGAACGCAACTTGAATTGCATGATTTTTTGATCCATCCATCATATGTAGTTGTCTAAGGTTATACTCTTCATCACTTTCATTTTCCCTACGAATGTCCTTTTCAGCAAATAACTCCTGATAATCACTGAACTTTGCGATTGCATATGAATATATATTTGCTTTCCCCATTCTTATTGTCGTTAGCATAAAACTTCCTTCAGCCTTGTCTCCACCCTCTACAGAAACAATTGGTTCAAGTTCTTTTGCCATTCCCGGTTTTGTTACATAGTAAGGTAAATAATAAAAAGTTGAACCAACAATCAGAACGAACACTATAAGTAAAGAGCGAATATAAATTTTACGTCTCATTGGTGTAAGATTCCCTCCAAGTATCTATGCATTGTTTAATTTTTTCGAGATTTAATCGTGCTTCTTCTTCACCAATAGTAATTATTTCATGAATATTTGTAAATGATTTTGAATTATAATTTTCCACATGTGGACGGATCATCACATCTGAAGATAGTTTTCTGCTTTCGGTTAGCTCCATTTGTAAAATATCGAGACTTTGCATAATCACATCATAAATAGATGTAATCTCTATTTCCTTTTTCACATTCGAAACATCAACAGCAATCACAAGATCTGCCCCCATACTTCTAACGACCGATACTGGCACTCGATCAATGACACCGCCATCCACTAATAACCGATCGCCTATTTTTTCTGGGACAAAAATACCTGGAATAGAAATACTCGCTCTAACTGCATCTGCAATTGAACCACTTTGGAAAACAACTTTTTCTCCCTTTTTGATATCTGTTGCTACAATAGCGAGTGGAATATCTAACTCCTCAATCCTTTTGTTATAGGTAAATACTCGGATAAGTTCTTTCACTTTTTTCCCTGCAACAAACCCCATCTTTGGAACGGTAAAGTCTAAATAATATTTTCTTTTAAATACCTTAGATAATCGATATAGACGTTCTACATCTGAACCTGCTGCATAAAAAGAACCGACTAGTGCCCCCATACTGCTACCAGCAATCATATCAATTGATATGCCAGCCTCCTTTAAAACCTTAATAACTCCTAAATGAGCAAATCCTCGGGCTCCACCTGAACCAAGGGCCAACCCGATTTTCGGTTCTCTCAAAGCTGACTTCCCCCCTTCTTTGCACTCAATAGTTATTTCAAACTTCTTATCAAAGTTATGGTGTTAATTGCTGGCTTATGTGCATATTGTGTATTTAGGTGGACAAGATTACTAGCTTAAAATGCATTTTTACATATTATACCTATTTTATCATTTCTCTAAATGAGTGCATAGCATATTCGCTTTTTAAGGAGGCTCGTATTTTGTTTAAAACAAAAATCAAAACAATCGTATTAGCTGCCTCAGCAATCATTATGGCAATAGGTTTAATTACCTTTCCCGAAGAGTCTTTTGAAGCATCAATTAGAGGATTGAATATGTGGTGGGAAATTGTTTTTCCATCATTGCTGCCATTTTTCATCATCTCAGAATTACTTATTGGTTTTGGCGTTGTTAAGTTTATTGGTGTCATTCTTGAACCAATAATGAGGCCACTATTTAAGGTTCCGGGGGTTGGCGGATTTGTTTGGGCAATGGGTATGGCATCTGGATTTCCGTCTGGCGCAAAGTATACAGCAAGAATGCGTCAAGAAAAGCTGTTAACGAAGATTGAAGCTGAGCGGCTTGTGTCTTTTACTAATTACTCAAGTCCGTTATTTATGTTTGGGGCGGTATCCGTTGGTTTTTTTCATAATTCTAGTTTGGGCATCATGCTTGCTAGTTCACATTATTTAGGTAATATTTGTGTTGGCCTATTGATGAGATTTCACGGGAAAGATGATGATAAGACGAGCTCCTATTATAAAAAGGCACCTTCCATTAAGACCGCTCTCCAGCAAATGCATCGGACTCGGCTGAACGAAAAACGACCACTTGGTAAATTACTCGGCGACGCTGTACTCTCCTCCATTCATACTTTATTAATGATTGGTGGATTTATTATCTTATTCTCTGTAATAAATAAATTGCTTTTTCACATGAATGTCACTTCAATTCTTGCACAAGGAGTTATCGCCGGACTACATATGATTCATTTCCCAGAAGAATTGAGTATGGCCTTCATTTCAGGTCTATCCGAGATCACGATCGGTTCTCAAATGACAAGTGGTGTTGAACAGGCAACCCTCATGCAGAAAGCAATTATTACAAGTTTCATTCTTGGATTTAGCGGGTTTAGCATCCAAGCTCAAGTAGCGAGTATTCTAGCTGAAACTGATATTCGCTTTTCACCCTTTTTCTTCGCACGAATTGTTCATGGTATATTGGCTGCTACTTTTACCTTTATACTTTGGAAACCTATCTACGAAAAAATGGGCTTAAATGGTCAACCATCGAACTCTAATCCCGTTTTTATGATGAATGACAATGGGATTGGTTTTCACTTTTACGAAAAAATAATGGATTATGGTCCCTTAATTACAATTGCATTTTTAACACTCTATTTCATTATCGGAATTAAGAGAAACTTTATACACCATTAAGTGATCAACTTTTTCACCATTATAAAACTAACTTTGTTTCGTAATTTTTCTGAATAAAAAAAGGATGTACCAGAGCAGTCTAACTCATCCTCATGTAATAGAGATATAAAAAAAACTATTACATGAAGAATGTATGACGCTTTTTGGTCATCCAACTTTTTATTTCTGAGCAAATTTTTCCTGAAGTGACTCTGCAACTACGGCTGGGACTAATTCTGAAATATTTCCACCGTATTTGGCTACCTCTTTCACAATACTAGAACTTAAAAAAGAATACTGATTCTTCGTCATAATAAAGAAAGTTTCAATTGACTCATCTAAAACACGGTTCATGGAAGTAATTTGCATTTCATACTCAAAATCAGATACTGCCCTTAACCCTCTAATGATTGCACTTGCGTTAACACTTTTGGCATAATCTACAGTTAAACCTTGGAAATAATCAACTTTAACATTCGGGATATGCTTCGTAACTTCACGAATTAACGCGATACGTTCATCGACAGTAAACAGCGATTTTTTTGAACTATTATTTAAAATCACCACATGTACCTCATCAAATACTCTTGCAGCTCTTTGTATTATATCAAGATGTCCGAGTGTAATTGGATCGAAGCTACCTGGACAAATAGAAATTTTTCCCAACTATAACTCCTCCTTTTCACCTCGTTCATTTCTCCATCGATAGATTGAAACAGTGATGATACCATAGTTTTCATGTTTCCATTTAACTAAATCATTCACGTTTTCAGGTAGCACAACATCATTGCCATGCTCGCAAACAATAATTCCCGATTCTTCAAGAATCTTAGCATCATGTATCATTTCAAGCAATTTCACTAATTTTTGCTGCTTATAAGGAGGATCAAGCAATATTAGCGAAAAGGATAAGCTTCGTTTCATAATAGCCTTTAAGGCACGTTCAGCATCATTTTTATAGACCTCTGAACAATCAGTAAATCCACATATTTCAAGATTTGTTTTTACTGTTTGAAACGCTTGGTAATCACGATCGACCAATACAGCTTTATCCATGCCCCTGCTCAATGCTTCAATCGCAAGTCCACCGCTTCCCGCGAACAAATCAAGTACTTGACCGCCATCAAAATAGGGGCCAATCATATTAAAAATAGATTCCTTTACTTTATCTGTTGTAGGACGTGTCCCTGTCCCTGATACAGCTTTTAACGGTCTTCCCTTACATATTCCAGAAACAACCCTCATAATATTCCACCACAATTTCAACTAAATTCATTTCTCATTTATCCTATCATATTCAAAAATGTAAGCCAATACTTTACATGATCAGCTCCATGTCTATTTCATCATCCCCCAAATAGTAATAATAATTAACACGGATTATTATCGATTTGAACGAAGAAACAAGTCAGTTGAAAAAAATACTATTAGTTTGAATAAGAAGAAGATATTTGGTGATAATAAGAATAACAACATCATTTTCGAAGGTGTTGTTGCCAACCGCGGAGAAGTCTTACATTTCCCCATAAGACCTTCCTCCGGTTTCTCCTCTCCCTTTACCTTCTTCCTTATGTGAAGGAAATAGAAGGACCCTGCAGAGCATTCTGCAGGTTTTTTTATTTTGAACATTCACCCAAAAACTATCATTTGCTATAATCGACTGAAAAAACATCCTATTTCGTACTCAATCTTCCGTTCACGATTGATTTAGTTACTTTTACATACGCTTTTAACATGATAAAGTAAAGTTGATGAAAAAAAAGGAGCGATTGAATTGATACAACGATTTATTGAACTTGGAAGTGGTTATTCAGATCTATATGAATTACTAGAAATCGGAAAATCAAACAAACATAGAATTGTCCATCTGCTTGCTCTACATACCCAAATAGACGATACGCCCATTACCTCTCTAGTAATCGTATTAAAACCGACACAACCAGGTGATTTCCAACCCCTATATGTCTGCAGGGAAGGTATCCCTAATCCAAATTATAAAAAAAATAAACGGTACGAGCTTTTTGAAAATCTTGCTACTGAATTAAATAAAACTATCATCGAATTACAAGTAAAGAACTCCAATCAATTCGCCGAAAGCGGACTATACTATCAGCATCTTATTGGGATTCTTCGAATGAACAGATACTTACCAGCATTACAATAATCAATAATGAAAAGTAATGCACAAAACTCAAAGGAAAACGAATCCTTAATTCAATAAAAAAGAGCTGCTCAAAATTTTATGAGCTAGCTCTTTTTTAAATTCCCATTTTATAATCGTATTCTTTCGCTTTATCAGGCTTAGAGTTCTCAAATTCCATTTTCAAAAATGGTTTATAAGACACTTCAACTTTTTTTACAAATGAGTAGCTATTCAATTTCTGAGACAGTGTCTCAATTTCCTCCATATTAGTATATATGACCACGTATTTCATTTTTTTAGAGACAAAATGAATATTGCCAAACTTCCGAAGCATTTTAGCTTGTTTTAATGTATGTAAATATACAATAAGAGCTTGTCTTGTTCCAAACATATTTATATCGCTCCTTCTTATTGACAAAATTCATCAATAATAGTTTTTCTAAAATTAATCCCATATTAACGGGCAGCTAAACATAAAGCAAGCGTCACCAAATATGATGAAAATGGCTATTTTCACGGGAGTAAGAATCTCACCTCAAAACTTAGAGGAATCGAAGAATCGTAAGTGCACTGATTGAAATTCTGCCTTTATCGATTAGTAAGTTTGGAATAAATCATCCAATTAGCCTCGAAATGATTCTCTCAAATACGAAACATTCAAACAAGGTTTAGTTAAGTGTAGCATAGCGGTTACTTTTATTTCAACCATCTTTATACAGAGCCTTAGAACTTGATACGAGGTGATTGGGAAAGACAAACGCAACGTATTCCGTAGTTTTCTTTTCACTAAAAAAAGGTCTGACATTCAGACCTTTTCTTTACCCCGCATTTACGAGCAGCAAGACCCCACTGATTGAAGTTTTACTTTATGCCGAGCATCCACAGCCGCCACCTGTACCACAGCTACCACCACAGCTTGACCCTGATTCGAAAAACGGGCTTCCTGCAGGTACTTTAATAAAAGGAGAAACAGCATGTCCTATTCTATGACTAATTTCATCTAATACAGCCTGTAAATCTGTTTCTGCTCTTTTGAACGCAGCGATAGAAGGATGCATATCCATCTCTCGCTTGACATGGCGAATCTCTAAATTCACCCGTTTATAGTCGGGATGATATTTTCCAAAGCGTTGCACTTCTTCAAACAGGTCCTTTAAAGATGTAAACTTTCTTATCTTATCCTGGGCCTCTTGATCGTGACGCAAATTATATAAAAGCTCAAAATACTCTTGACCAACTTCCGAATCAAGAACCATTTTAGCCAAGGCATCTGCTTTTTGTAAAATAGTGACTCTTTCCATAGTAGCAAGCATTAGATTCGCTCACCTCCACAACCATTTTATCATGGATACGATTTAGAAGCGACTATCTTTTCTTATTATTTTCAATATAATTCCATCATTCAATTTTATTTCCCTCAAATTGTTGAACTTATATGTACCTTAAATTGTTTAATAAGATCAACTTTTTTTTCTTTATTATGGATAACAAGCCTCATTTTATGAGGACCAACTGGTACATCTTTTATTATAAAGGCAGCTGTATTTACTGATTTTACTTTCTTGTCGTCCATATATACATAAACAGTCGTCTGTTGCTTTTGATTATGATTAGCAAATGAATAATCCTTTACATAGCATTCCACAAATATCGAATTTCCCTTAACGAAATAATGTACACTGAAAGGATCGCTGATTTCGTTATCGGTCGAAGCCATTGCTACATTTTCCGGCTCCGGAATTTTATTACCACAACCAGTCAACAAACTTCCAATGAGAAAAACAACTATAAAATAGCGCATGAAATAGCCCTCCCTTTGTTTTTTTAGTTTCTACAAGAGAGAGAGAATTATCCGCTTTTATATACTTAAGTTAAGATGAAGGTGTTTTCATTGCTTGAAACATATTCATCATCATCGAAGCAAATTGAACCCCATCAGAAAATTTAGAGACTCGGTCTGGAATTGATTTCTTAAAGAAAAACGCTGCATCTGTATCTAATTTCTCAAGCAATTGGGGATTTCTCATTAATTTACGATACCAATACGGCTGCATCCTTACTAATTTCAGCAAATCCTCATTTTCTTTAATCACCTCATAAATATCTTGTCGCATTAAAATTCCCCCTTAATTGTCAATCTTTTTTAAACACAAATGGATTATTACGAGTTTCTATTTTTTTTGGTTCTTCTTTTACAGAATTATCACCTTGAAAGGAAGTGAGAATGCCTTGGATAGCCCCCAATGCTTGATTGGCATTTGAAATATATTGTTGAATTTGCGTAATATCCATGTTTTTAAAGGTATTTACAAGTGTACTAACCATATCTCCAGTATCTGTCGATTTTTTTTCTTCTACTTTTTGTTCTTTTTTCTCTTCTGTATATATATTCCATTTATCGTGATCGCCACCCAATAAATACCATTCTTCAAACAACTGCTGCCAAGAATATTTTCCTGCTTTTACTTGATCAGTTAACCCTGGATGAGTTCGTACGAATTCCTTAAATTTATCAACTGATGGGCGTTTTCTCTTAACCATTCTTCCTCACCTCCAAATAAAGTGAAACTTCAATCAGTGGGGGTTTTCTTCATCCCCACTGATTGTCAATTGAACCAATCGGTCATTTACGAGCAGTTATCCCCCGCCTATTCTACTTCGATTCCTCTAAGCTTTGAGGTGGGGTTTTACTGCCCGTTAATGCGGGATAAAGCATTAGCCTATTTTCAGAATATGCTGTACGAAATTATATGTGCCTAATAACCTAAAGAACTTTTACAATTCGATCAGTAAACAACAAAAAAGCAGATGCTTCATCAGAAAGGCAAACTTCACATTTACTACTTACAGTGTAATTAACGTGTAATCACAAAAATCCTGTATAGTAAATGCTCGGTTATGACTTTTTAAGAACATCTGCAATAACATTATTTGCTGATAAAATTTTGAGTGTAATACTTTTGATAAACTCCAACACCTAAATGTGTAAATTCTTTATTTAACATTGTATCTCGGTGCCCTTTACTATTCAACCAGCCTTCCATTGCTTCAATAGCATCTACGTATTTTGCTGCTATATTTTCTCCAGCGATTGTATACTTGACCTCACCTGTCTTCAATCTCTCTGCAAGCTCCCCGGCTGTAGGTGACGTATGCGAAAAATAATCAGCATTATACATATCAGAACTATGTAGAAAAGCTACCTCTGAAGTGGGTTCATCCCAGCTTAACTGATTCAAACTAAACCGACTTCGGATAATATTAGTGAAATCAAATATTTGTTGCTTACTTCCATCCTCAACCTGTAACCATTCTTCCTCGGAAAATTCAGGTTCTCCCATTAATTCACCTCTGTATGTTACTTCATATGGCCTTTGCTTGATCAATGTTTCAGCATTTAAAAATCGAACACTAGACACGGTCCCTGTAAATTTATCTAAATAAAGCTGTATATAAATATCACCTATCTTAATTAATGGTCTTATATTCATATCTTCTTCTGATAATTCAAAACGATAGGAGCCGGTATCTGTATCTATATCAAGTGAAGTTTCAAAAAACAAACTTGAATATATTTCGTCTATTGGTTGTCCAATATAAAAAGGTGAAACATCGGTTAAATCACCTATTCCATATGCTGATACTACTTTTCCTTTTTCCATTGCCAGCTGTAAATACGTATCTGGATTTTTATTATAGATCCACCAATCATACCCATAAGCTGATAAATCAATTCTATCTGGTTCACCAAAAGATTTTAATACTTCTTCTTGATTCTTCCCTATAGTCAGCGCCAATCCACTCTTAGGTGTGATTAATCCATTTTCAAGTGTAGGCGCTTTACTCTTAAGATTCTCCTGACCACCCGGATTAGCTTGCTTTGATCCATCAAGAACAGCATCTCTGCCATCATTCTGATCAATATTAAAATAAATTCCTAAAATGAAAAATACAATTACAAAAAAAATAATTCTAGCGAACGTCTTCAGAAGACACTCCCCTCTCTGACTCTTATTAAGATAAGCAAAGATGTTAAGAACTTTAAATTTTAAAACAATTCCTTTAGAACGCTATAAAAAAAGGTACCCGTTTAAAACTTGCAAAAATCCGAGTAGAGATAATAGGATACTAATTTACTTTTTAATATCTTAATCTAATTATATCATGATTATTACACTTATTATAGAATTTGGATTGGCTATATCATTAGAACAAATGTAAAAAAACTGTTAACTTTTATGGTATTTCTGTGAACGGTACCAATATACGGAAAGATAGCGATTGCAACTTGTATTAATTCATACTATTATTAAACTTGAGAGAATTTGGTCTATACAAACCTTAGGGAGTAAAACATGTACTTTTATCAAATTTCTCCTGATTTTTTTACTACATATTTAATTGTATGAATAGGAGGTTTTTTTGTGAGATTCGAACAATTTGGATTAGAAAACATGACTGGAGATTTGAACCGCCTTGATAGTCTAATGGCTGACTATGGCTTAATTAGAGCTGAGCAATGGGATTATGAACGTGTCAGTTACGATCGTAAATTCGAATTGAAAGATGGTGTTTTTTATCTTCGTGTACAAGGGTATGCGGTTGAAGGTGATGTAGGCGCTCATAAAGCAGTTATAAAATTACTAGTTCCACTTTTGGGCAAGCATTACTATCCTCACGGTTTAGAATACGGTGAAGATGAACTATTCCCATCCACCCTAGTCAAACAATGTGAAAGCATATTAGCAGATATAAAAAAAGAACTGGATGAATTCAACGGATTGTAAGATATAACAAAAAAGAGGAAGTCCCAAGGTATAATCTCTCATTATACACACAGAATATCGGTTTCAAACTGTGTATAGTCTAAGTCGAGTCTAAACCTTACCTTTGGGACATCCTCTTTTCTATATTTTATTAAATTTTTCAGATTACGTGCCAAGTATAGCTTTTATCAGCGATGTTGTGTCTCCACCAGGGTAAAGAACATATAACAGTAGATACACTGCAAGACCCGTTATGCCAGTAAAGAACCAAACAATACTTGTAAATGGCCCAATCTTACGGTGAGTGGCGAATTTCTTTTTAAATGCCAGAGTAAACATCGTTATACCGAGTATTGCTCCTAATGTAGCAAGGGTAATATGAATGATCAGAAAAACAGTATAATAGATTTTAATACTATCAGGTCCACCAAAGGATGTATTCCCGAGAAAAACAGTTCTTGATGCGTAAATGGTAAAGAAAATGATAGCAAATACTCCTGCAGCTAACATTGTATACTCATGAGCTTTAAAATTACGTTTCTTAATTAAATACCAGCCAATTGCCACTGTAATTGAACTCAAAACAATAAAAAACGTACTAATCGTTGGAAGAATTGGTAAAGACATAATCTGCTTTAACGCCCTCTCTATTTATATTCATCGTATTCATTTTATAAAACATCATTCTAAAATTCAACAAGTTCGTATATTCTTAACAGAATGCTCACTTTTAAAGATTAAATAAATGCAAGTTTCTTTATTTTTTCCTTAAAGTATGATTTCTAACGTAGGGGCCAAAAAGGATTAGACCTCACACTATATAGATCGTTTAGTGTGAGGTCTTGACCCATCCGCTAAGAAGTAACAGCCTTATTAAGTAAGACCTTCATTCTTGTATGGTTTGATTTTCCGTTAATGCCGGATAAATAGTTTTCTAATTTATTTTTTCAAATTTCTATTTAATTGGTTGTAAATGAGATGGAATGGGATCATTTTCCTCGTTTGAACTGTTTTCTTTGCGATACCACGCGAAAAAAGTATAACCAAGCGCTACACCAAGCACAATTTCTTGAATGATCTTCATTAGAATGCCACCGAGCTGTTGATCTTCTACGATTGGAAGTCCGTTAAACATTTCAGGACCACTTAATGTTAATCCGGACAGTGCAGAAGCGGGAACACATAATTCCATCGCTACTAACCAGGCAGATGCGTCTGAATAAGTTGCAAATAATGGAGCGTCTGCGAAAATAATCAATGCACAAGCAGGAGTCATTAAAATGCCACTTCCAAATATATATGCAACTTTCTTAACACCAGATAGACTAGTTCTTTCAGGTAATTGATTGACTAGGGGAAACCACATAAATATTGCTAACATAAACAGTAGAATTGTATAACCAGCATGTAACAACATATTGGTTTTTACAAAATCGAATACTAAAGGTATGTGATAAAACGAAAAGAATGCATTAAAAGAAATTAATGCAAATAGTGGTTTCGTAAAGAAATTAAACATCCGTTTAATAATTGGTAAGCGAAGGAAAGAGCGCCACAGCCAATCAGGGATTCCAAGTATTAATAAAGGTGGGACAACTAAATACAAAAAAGCCATTTGAGTCATATGTGCACTGAACATAATATGTCCCAATAAATCCAAAGGTGATCCTTTGATAATGTACAAAAGCACAATTGCCGTAACAAAAAGTATCTGTTGCTTTATTCCTACAGATTCATTTCTAATAAACTTATGGCGAAATTTTGAAACGAGTAACATATAACCTACAATGACCAGAACCATAAAAACTAAGAAGTATGGACTCCATAAAGCACGAAAACCAAAAATATCGATAGACATATTAACACCTCTATTTGCACTTATTATCCCTATTATACCTCTATTTCAATAACAGGAGACTAGTATTTCATTTAAAGTGAAGCTTCCACCAGTGTTTTTCTTCATCCCCCACCTATTTATTACTTGATTCTCTCACAAAAATTGAGGTGGGGGTATCACAGCCTGTTATACCAGGGATAAATTTGATTCTTAGATCGATTCATTCAGTTAAATACCACCAGCTTAACTTATTAACCACCGCATCGTGATCATGATAGGAAAAGAAAGAGCCGGCTCTTAAGCACCGACTCAACTTCAACACTATAAGCTAGATCGAAACAAGTTGTCTAAAATGCCAACTCTTTCTTCAAATTCAAAGCCAAACAATCGTTAAAAATACAAGAACCGTAATCAACCCTACTGTCAAACCAGAATAAATAAATAAAGCAATCGTCTCATGTCCTTTATGCTTCATATGCATAAAATAATAAAGCTGGAATATTACCTGAATTGCAGCAAGTAGAAGGATAACTGGAATTGTAAACCAACTTGAAATTGAATCCATTGCTACCATTACAAAGGCTATTACCGTAAAGAAAATCATCATTGCAAAAGTAATGACTTGATGCTTCATTTCTTCTGCGTTTTGTTTCCGTCGAAATGCTAAATTTAAATTCGGGTTCGCTGAATTAGATTGTTGATTTGTCATCAGTTATCCCACCATTCCCATTAAATAAACGACAGTAAAGATAAATACCCAAACAACGTCAATAAAGTGCCAGTATAAACTTGCAACAAAGAATTTAGGCGCATTATACAAACTTAAACCACGTTTGGCATTTCGTATCATTAGAGCTAAAAACCACATAAGACCAAACGTAACGTGTGCCCCATGAAATCCAACTAGTGAATAAAAAGCAGAACCAAATGCGCTACTTGTAAATGAATGCCCTAAATGAACATAATGATTAAACTCGTAAATTTCTAATGCTAAGAAACTGAAGCCGAGCAATACAGTAATAACAAGCCAAGTCTGCATTTTCTGAAAACTGTTATTTTTCATGTGATACATTGCGTAAACACTCGTTAATGAACTTGTTAATAGTATCATTGTCATCGCAAATGTAAGTGGAATTTCAAATAAGTCCTTAGCTAGAGGCATGCTTGAATCAGGTACCTTATCTTTTAAAGCAAGATAGGTTGCAAACAGTGACGCGAAAAGTACAGTCTCTCCACCAAGGAATAACCAAAATCCTAAATACTTATTTTTCGCTTCTAATGTTGCAGTTTCAGGAGACGCCGGCCATGTAGCATCTGTAAATTTTTCTTCTACGTGCATTATGCCTTTACCTCCTTATCTTTATCATCCATCAATTCTTCTTTATGAATATGGAAGCCATGATCATCTTTTAGTGAACGAACAAGCATGGAACCAAATGTAATTAATAAACCAATTATTATGACCGGAACTGACCACGTCTTATTGTCCATATTGTACAATGCGCCAAATGCAGCAATGAACAAACCGATTGTAATACAAATAGGTATGATAGATCCGTTTGGCATATGAATGTCATCTAATGGTTCAGCAGGCGTCATTTCCTTTTTCCCTTCCATTTTTTCAATCCAATAAGCATCTAAACCACGCACTAGTGGTAATTGCTTAAAATTGTAGAATGGTGGTGGCGAAGGAATAGCCCACTCCAATGTACGACCATCTCCCCATGGATCATTACCCACTCTTACGTTCTTCACAGAAGTAATAACAATATTAATTAACAAAATTATTATGCCCACCGACATAAATATAGCCCCAATTGAACTAATCAAGTTGGATGTTTCCCAACCTTGCCCTGGTAAATACGTAAATACACGTCGCGGCATCCCCATCAAACCAAGGAAATGTTGAACGAAAAACGTTAAATGGAAGCCAATTAAGAATAGCCAGAAAGTAAACTTCCCTAATGTTTCATTTAACATCGTTCCAAACATTTTTGGCCAATAATACGTAACACCAGCAAGTATACCAAGTACGACTCCACCTACGATTACATAGTGGAAGTGAGCTACAACAAAGTAACTGTCATGATATTGATAATCTGCAGGTGCAGCACCAAGCATTATCCCAGTTACTCCTCCCATCGTAAATGACGGAATAAACGAAACAGCATACAACATCGGAACAGTAAAAGTAACACTACCGCCCCACATCGTAAAGATCCAGTTAAAAATTTTAATACCTGTTGGTACGGCTATTGCCATTGTAGCAATTGCAAATATCGCATTTGCTATCGGACCTAAACCAACTGTAAACATATGGTGAGCCCAAACCATGAATCCTAAAAATCCAATTAATACGGTTGCGAATACCATCGAAGAGTATCCAAATAGCCTTTTCCTAGAAAATGTTGAAAAGATTTCAGAAAAGATTCCAAAGGCAGGTAATATTAGGATATACACCTCAGGATGTCCAAAAATCCAGAATAAATGCTCCCAGATAATTGTATTTCCACCTGCAGCAACATCAAAGAAGTTTGCTCCAAACATTCTATCGAAAAGCAGTAAAAATAATCCAACCGTTAACGGAGGAAAAGCAAAAAGTATTAGTGCAGAAACAACAAAAGTTGTCCATGTAAACATAGGCATTCTCATATAGGTCATACCTGGAGTTCGCATATTAATAATCGTAACAAGAAAGTTAATTCCTGCGATAAGAGTTCCAAATCCTGATATTTGAAGGCCTAATACATAGAAGTCTACTCCATGTCCTTCAGAATGGATGGCTAATGATGCATATGATGTCCATCCAGCATCTGGTGCCCCGCCCAAAAACCAAGAAAGGTTTAGAACAACTCCTCCGAAGAAAAATAGCCAAAAGCCTAAAGAGTTTAGAAATGGAAACGCAACATCACGCGCGCCAATTTGAAGCGGCATAACAGCATTCATTATTCCCAACAATATAGGCATCGCTGCTAGAAATATCATGGTAGTACCATGCATCGTTATCATTTCATTGAATATTCCGGCACTCATAAAGTTATTATCAGGAATTGCAAGCTGGATTCTAATGAACACGGCTTCCAAGCCACCGAGAATAAAGAATAGTCCGCCGGATATTAAATAAAGAATGGCGATCTTTTTATGGTCGACCGTAGTCATGAAATCCCATAAAGTTGCACCAAATCCTTGTTTTTTAGCGTACGTACTCACGATTTAACCTCCAATTCAGTCAATTTTACTTATCTTCAACTTTAAGATTAAGTAAATATTCGGCAAGTGCATCGATCTGCTCATCTGTCAAATCGCCATATTTTCCAGACATTGTGTTACCTGGTTTATAATCGTCAGGATTTTTAATCCAATTTTTTAAATTTTCTTCATCATGAGGTAGAAAACCAGCAATTCTTTCTCGTTCTCCAAAGTTTGCAAGGTTTGGCCCCATACCAGCTCCATTATTACTTGTTGAAACAGCATGGCATCCAATACAGCTTTGGTTAAAGATTTCTTGCCCTTGTTTAGCTAACTCACCTTCAGCTACTGCTGGTTCTTTGGCAACAGTCTGCATACTCTTTACCCAAGAGTTAAAATCATCCTTAGATTTCGTTACTACTTTAAAATCCATTAACGCATGAGATGGTCCACAAAGTTCTGCACATTTTCCGTAAAATAAATTTTCCGCTTCATTAGCTTTGTTACTATCGAACACAAGATACATTTGGTTGACTCCATCTACATTCGTATCCATTTTTCCGCCCGCTGCTGGGACCCAGAACGAATGTTTAACATCTGAAGCTTTAAGATTAAAGTAAACCTTTTCATCTGTAGGTACAACTAAATCCTGGCTTGTGAAGATCCCATAATCAGGATATTCAAATTCCCACCAGTATAGGTTTGCTCGGACGTTAATAACTACAGCGTCTTTTGTTTTTCCGTCCTTATCCTTCACTTCCATTGCAGACGTATCCGCAAACTCGAAAGTGTAAGTTACGACTGGAATTGCCAGAATGATTAAAAGCAGGATTGGGATAGTCGTCCAGATCACTTCAAGTTTGTGGCTTCCTTCAACTTGTTTCGGAATGCTTTCGTCACCAGCTTTTCGGCGGAAACGCACGATAGCGATTACAAAAAGAACAACAACCACGATGATAACTAGTACCATGATTAGCGTACTTAATACCATTAGGTTAAATTGTTTTTGTGCTACTTCTCCAGCTGGTCTAAGCGCGGATAGATTAGCTTCCCCACAGCCCGCTAGAATTAGCGTCATTATCGCGAATAGAGAAATCAGACGCCATTTTCGAAGCCTTGTTTTCATGCTTAAGAAACCCCCTCTTTCGTAAAAATTTCTCACCATAATTAAATGTGCAAGTTTTGAATTACTTTCTATCTTAAATTTCTAATTAAAGAAAGAATTCCCTTTTGAAGGAATTAAAAAAAATAAAGGTGATGCGTTCAGTTAATAATTCTAATTGTTCAAACACTTTTCTATGTATTATAGAATGTCTCAAAAAAGCACTGATTTTCTGAGACATTCTTAGAAATACCTTTAGTTGACTTCTTTAATAAGTGTAAGGATGACCATTGCTACAAACAAGATAGTCATATAATTTAATGAATAGACAAACATTAGTTTTGCCCATTTTAAGTCATCTTTCATTTTATATCCATAAATCCCAAGTATAAACCATCCAACACTTAAAATTGTTGCTAATACTACATAAGTTGTCCCAAGAGCCGTCATGAAAAACGGAACAGGAATCAACCATGCTACCCACAGAACCATCGATCTTTTTGTAGCTTTGAATCCTTTAACGACTGGAAGCATTGGGACACCAGCAGCTCGGTATTCTTCCACTCTTTTCATTGCAAGTGCATAAAAATGTGGTGGCTGCCATAAAAACATAATTAAAAATAACATCCAGGGAATAATTCCTAACCCTGGGTCTACTGCTGCCCATCCAATTAATGGTGGCATAGCACCAGAAATACTACCGACGATTGTATTGGATACAAACCTTCTTTTCGTAATCATTGTATATAGAACGACATAAGCAAATACGCCGAAACTACCCAAAATTGCGGTTGTCATATTAGTCATGGCTAACATAGCGATTCCAAGCCCGATCAATACAAAGCTAAGAATTAATACTTTTGATGCACTTGCCTTACCGGTAACAGTAGGACGATTTTTCGTTCTTTCCATCAAATGATCAATATCCCGATCATAATAATTATTAAAACTGCATGAGCCAGCCATAATTAAAGCGGAGCCAGCCAACGCAAAAAACACCTTATCCAAATTTGTTAAAAATGGCATGCCAGTAAAATGCAGTGCAAGCCATATACCAGTAAAGGTTGTTATCAAATTGGAATTTACGATTCCTATTTTTATTAAAGCAAGGAAATCTTTCCATGGTGTTGTTTCATTGTCAGAAATAGATATAGTGTTCGGTTTCATATCAGCTTCTGTCAATACTCTTGAATCAGACATTATTCATTCCTCCTTAGAGTATTTCGACAAATACGTTAAAGTATTTCGGTTCACTACTATTATTCCATACTTTTCATTATTTGTAACTATGGAAGGCCAAATTATTAAAAGCAATGTTACCCAAAGCTTTGACAACTTTCCTAGTATAGAGATTGGCACCAAAAATACAATAAAAGTAAAATGAAGGAAAATACCTTTTCCTGATATTAAAGCATACTTTTTAATTCTTTTGTGTATATTTTTCGTTTTCTTTTTGACGGAATTGTGACTCTCTTAGGAAAAGTTCCCACTTCTACCTAACCTAATGAATAAACAATTACAATACATACTCTTTATTTCTACCAGACTCTCAGGAAACTTTCAACCTTCTACATAAAAAATCTAAATAATTAGACTATATTTCATCTTCCCAGGATCATTAGATTAATTTTGAAAGGAAAATGATACATAAATCTTATTGTAATATCTTGTAATTTCCTTTTCAATTAGCTACTATCAAGTAAGTGTTTTCATATCACTAATTAACCCCAGTTCACTAATTACACATATAATTACAATAATTGTCGAAATATTGACATCATAGTTGATGTAAATATGCTAAGATACATACATAGTCGATATTGTAATTACTCAAAAGCATATAAAGTAGGTGGAGTACATGCAAAAGCGTTTAAAATGGTTTGCTGTTTTAACAACGTTAGGGATGTTGCTTATTTTATTAGGTGGGGCCCTCGTAACAAAAACAGATTCTGGTATGGGTTGCGGGCGTTCTTGGCCATTATGTGAAGGCCAGCTCATTCCAAAAGTAATTACACCAGAACTAATAATTGAATTCGCTCATAGGATAGTATCCGGTGTTGTTGGACTCATGGTTCTTATTCTTTCTATTTGGAGCTGGAGAAAAATTGGGGATGTCCGCGAAACTAAATTTCTTTCTGCACTTTCTTTTTGTTTTCTTCTACTTCAAGGATTAATCGGAGCAGCTGCGGTTAAATGGGGACAATCCGATTTTGTACTCGCTGCTCATTTTGGAATTTCATTAATTTCTTTTGCTGCTGTTTTCTTGCTAACCTTACTGATCTTTGAGGTTGACAAGAAGTTTGAAGCAGATAAATTAATCGTTGACAAACGAATGAAATTTCACATTTTCGGTTTAATCACATATTGTTTTTTTGTAGTCTACACTGGTGCATTGGTCAGACATACAGAATCTAGTCTTGTATGTAAAGACTGGCCACTATGTGTAAATGATGCATTTGTTCTACCTTCCAATATGTACGAATGGATACAAATGGGACATAGGGCAGCTGCTGGGCTCATTTTTGTTTGGGTTTTGTATATTACGGTTCTAGCATATAGACACTATCGACAGCAGAAAGTACTCTATTGGGGATGGCTTTATGCATTAATCCTTGTGTTTTTACAAGTAGTCGCTGGAGCTCTCGTTATTTATTCAAGACTGAATCTGATTATTGCACTTTCACATGCATTATTTATTGCTTGTTTCTTTGGAGTTCTTAGTTATTTATTACTTTTAACTTCTAGAAGCAAAAAGAATGAAAAGGCGTTATTTCAAACAACACACAATAAAAATAAAGAGAAAGATCTATCAAATTCTTCAATAACGATTCATTAATACATACGAAAAACGGCTGACTTAAGTCAGCCGTTTCTTTTTGGTTATTTAGTTATTTCAATCAATAAATCACCCGTACTAATCGCATCGCCATTTTTAACATGAATATCTTTAATAATTCCAGAGAAAGGAGCTTGTACAGTCGTTTCCATTTTCATTGCTTCTGTAATTATTAGATGATCTCCTTGCTTAACTTGTTCACCTTTTTGCACAACAACATTGAGTACTGTTCCTGGCATGGTTGCTCCAAGATGCGATTGATTTTTAGAGTCTGCTTTTATTTTTGTTTGAACAGAGGATTTTATACCCTCATCTTTAATGGTAACTTGACGAGCCTGACCGTTTAATTCAAAATAAATCACTCTCGTACCATCAGCTTGCGGCTGAGAAATTGATACAAGTTTAACAATTAAAGTCTTACCTGTCTCGATTTCCACTTCAATTTCTTCTCCAAGACGCATGCCATAAAGGAATGTTGGCGTATCAAGTTGCGATAAATCACCAAACTGTTCACTTGTTTTTACATAATCCAAAAATACTTTAGGATATAGTGCATATGCTAACACATCGAAACTTGTTACTGGTCTGCCTAGTTCCTTAAATAAGTCGTCTTGTAATGCAGTAAAGTCAACCGGTTCCAATAATTCACCAGGCCTTACTGTAATCGGCTTTTTACCTTTTAGAATGACTTCTTGCAGTTCTTTAGGGAAGCCACCTTCTGGTTGACCTAAGTAACCTTCAAAAAGTTCAATTACTGAATCTGGGAAGTCAATCGTCTTTCCTTTTGCCAAGACTTCTTCTTCTGTAAGGTTGTTTTGAACCATGAATAAAGCCATATCACCTACTACTTTGGAAGAAGGTGTAACTTTAACAATATCTCCGAACATAATATTTACACGGCGATACATTTCTTTAACTTCATTCCATCGTTCGCCTAATCCTACTGCCTTCGCCTGTTGCTGGAGATTACTATATTGTCCACCTGGCATTTCATGTTGATAAACTTCTGTATGAGGTGAGACCATACCACTTTCGAAATCATGGTAATATTCCCTTACACCCTCCCAATAAGTCGACAATTTCTCTAATGAATTAATTTCTAGCTTTGGTTGACGTTTCGTTCCTTCAAGTGCATAGTATAGCGTTTGAGCACTTGGTTGAGAGGTAAGACCAGCCATTGAACCAAGTGCTGTATCAACAATATCTACACCTGCATCAATCGCTCTTGCATACATATACGTACCGTTTCCACTTGTATCATGTGAGTGTAAATGAATTGGGATATCTACAGTCTCTTTAAGTTCAGAAATTAATCGATAAGCCGCCTCTGGTTTTAAGAGACCTGCCATATCTTTTATGCCAAGAATATGCGCTCCTTGATTCTCCAATTCCTTCGCTAAATTTTTATAATAATCAATTGAATATTTCACTCGCGTTGGGTCATTGATATCCCCTGTATAGCAAATAGCCGCTTCTGCTATTTTCCCAGATTGACGAACAGCATCAATAGCAACTTCCATTCCTTTGACCCAGTTTAAACTATCAAAGATTCGATAGACGTCGATACCTGCTTGTGAAGATTTTTGAACGAATTCTTCAATTACATTATCAGGATAGTTCTTATATCCAACAGCATTGGACGCGCGCAATAACATTTGAAAAAGGACATTTGGTGCCTTTTTCCTTAATCCAAGAAGCCTGTCCCACGGATCTTCTTTTAAGAATCGATAAGCGACATCGAACGTAGCTCCTCCCCACATTTCAAGGGAAAACAGATTCGGCAACAATTTTGCCGTCGGTTCAGCAATTTGCATTAAATCAGTTGTTCTAATTCTTGTTGCTAAAAGCGATTGGTGGGCATCACGAAAAGTCGTATCAGTGATAAGTACTTCATTTTGTTCTTTAACCCATTTCACGAGACCGTCAGCACCATTTGCATCTAGAATTTGCTTTGTTCCTTGCTGAGTAGGGGCATCCGCTGAAATGATTGGAATGATCGGTTTCTCAAACACAGGTTTCTTCTTTTTTTCAACGCCAGGGAAGCCGTTTACTGTTACATTCCCAATATAAGAAAGCATCTTTGTACCACGGTCTTTACGTACAGGGAAAGAAAAAAGTTCAGGCGTTGTATCGATGAATGATGTGTCATACTCGCCACTAAGGAATTTCTCATGTTTTACAACATTTTCAAGGAAAGGGATGTTCGTCTTAATACCACGAATCCTAAATTCTTTTAAATTACGCTCCATTTTCGCTGCAGCTTTTTCGAAGGTAAGTGCATGAGTTGAGACTTTAACTAATAAAGAATCATAATAAGGTGTTATGACTGCTCCTTGGAATGCGTTACCTGCATCCAAACGGACTCCGAAACCACCACCTGAACGATAAGCCGCCAATCTACCAGTATCCGGCATAAAGTTATTTAACGGATCTTCCGTTGTAACCCTCGATTGGATTGCAAAACCATTCGTTGTAATTTCATCTTGATGTGGAATACCGATTTCCTTTTCGTATAATTTATGTCCTTCAGCAATTAATAATTGTGACTGAACAATATCAATTCCTGTAATCATCTCAGTAAGTGTATGCTCAACTTGGATGCGCGGGTTTACTTCGATAAAGTAAAATTCTTGATTCGCCACGAGGAATTCAACGGTTCCTGCATTCACATAGCCGACATTTTCCATTAAACGAACAGCCGCTTCACAAATCCTCATTCTTAAATCTTCTGTTAAAGAAACGGAAGGGGCTACTTCCACTACTTTTTGGTGACGCCTTTGGACAGAACAATCACGCTCATATAAATGAACGATTTCGCCATGTTTGTCTCCGAGGATCTGCACTTCAATATGCTTTGGATTTTGAATAAAACGTTCTACATATACTTCATCATTCCCGAAAGCCGCTTTCGCTTCAGACTTTGCTCGGTCATATGCCTCCTGAACTTCTTCCAATTTGTGAACGATACGCATTCCACGGCCACCACCGCCAAGCGATGCTTTAATAATAATCGGAAAACCGTGCTTTTTACCAAATTCCTCTACATCCACAACCGAACTCACAGGACCATCGCTTCCTGGAATAACAGGAATATTCGCTAATTCAGCCTGAGTTCTTGCTTTTACCTTATCACCGAACATATCTAAATGCTTTGTCTCAGGACCAATAAAAATGAGTCCTTCTTCTTCACATCGACGAGCAAACTCAATATTTTCTGCCAAAAATCCATACCCAGGATGAATCGCATCAACATCGCTTTTTTTGGCGATTTCAATGATACCTTCAATGTCTAAATAGGCATCAATCGGTTTTTTTCCTTCCCCAACTAAATATGCTTCGTCCGCTTTAAAACGATGATATGAATTGTGGTCTTCTTTAGAGTAGATAGCTACAGTTCTAATCTTTAATTCTGTACAAGCTCGAAAAATCCTAATAGCGATTTCTCCCCGGTTTGCTGCCAAAACTTTTCTTATACGTTTTACCATTAACCCACACCTACTTTTATGTATTTTCGTTTGTATATTGTAAAAAGAGCAAGAATCAAATCAAGATCTTATTCACACATTGTTTACATATAACCAATTTTTTGTCATAGTTTGAACATTGCAACTTTTTACTCATAATTTTGTTCCATAAAACCGTTTTAGTCAATGGTTTTTTAAAATTCAAAATAGTTAAGATTATTAAATTTATTATTGCTTAGTATAATACAAATATAATAATTATGTATATAACAATAATAGGAAAGTTATGTGTAATGATATAATTATATAAAAAAACTCAAACAACTATAACGAATCGTTTGAGTTAATTTCTTACTATATTATTTTCTTAAAGAAGCCTCATGTAAAGCAGAAAGTTCCCTCTCAAGCGATTCTAAGAGTGACTTTCCTTCCGCCTCATCGACTAAACCTAAACGAACAGCGAAATCTATTTCACGAGATAGGCCGTACATTTGAGTATCTAGAACCTCTTCATATAGAGGACATTGAGGCATTGTCAAATTATCCATTTGTACTTTAATTAATTTTAGAATCTTGTCAGCATCTGCTTTTAATAAAGCATAGGCTTTTTCTTGATGATTGACAAGCATTTCAGATGCCATATGAAATCCCCCCGCTCAAGAAGCGTACAATCTTATCTATAAATTTTACCCCTAGTTGTCTAAAAAAGCAAGGATAATTAGATAAGCTCTAACCCATTCTTTTTAACGATAGTTATCCATTGAGTCTATTAGAACAAGATTAACAATCCTTTTCTTACTTGTGAGTGACTTTTTCAACAATTTTCTTTATACTTATTCTTGTATAATTATTATGAAGGTCCTCTTAACCTGTTTTCGTATCCTTTGTTGCTGTTAAATTATATTTACACTATTATCTGGGTTGATTTTCGTTACACAGGTACTCGCTTTTAAGCGGGCGGTCTCAGGAGCCTCCTCAGTGCTTCTCTAAGTAGGAGTCTCGCATATTAACTACAATCAATATCTGCTAGAATTTGTTACTTGAAAAAAACAACAATTCTTACGATGAAAAGAGCCTTAACATTTAAATAGAGAGGAATGTATATAAATGGAATCTATCGTATTTATTCAAGGAAATGTGAAGTTTCCAATCACGTTAGATCCAGGTGTGTGGATCTTTGACGACCGGAAAGTTGAGATTGAAACCTATTTCAATTCTGATACTAAAGTGGAAAATGAATTAGAGGAATATACGATTGCAGCATCAAAGCATTGGGAAAAAGAAATCCGCGAGGGAGCAACAATGCCCCCAACATTAAAGACAGAAAGAAAATTTGAGAAACAACGGCTATTAGAAGGTACGTTTGTTATTCCTTTTAAACCTTTTCTAGATAATGCTGAACCTAATTCTAATGCAACTGAAGTAGTAGTCAAAACAGCGAATTCTGAACAGACATTTACTAAAGAAGATGCAGAAACTTTTGTTATTGGTTTCTCTATTAATGGAAAGCCAATTAAAGAACATGGGCCAATGTACATATACTTTGGAGATGGATCTAATATTCAGAATCCAATTAAAGATGTACGCGCATTCATTATTCGATAATTTGAACCTGGTTCCATGACGTAGTGCCTTAAGTAAGTTTACCGACTCTTCGTCATGGAATCATAATTTTTCTTAAAGTAAATTAGCAGCAAGCTGAGCCAATCCAGACCTCTCACCTTTAATTAATTTAACATGACCCGCAATCTGCTGTTCTTTAAATTTCTCCACTACATAGGTTAGCCCATTATTATATTCGTCTAGATATGGATGGTCTATTTGTTCAGGGTCTCCCATCAAAACGA
Organism: Peribacillus huizhouensis; assembly: GCF_014138605.1. Lineage (GTDB taxonomy): Bacteria > Bacillota > Bacilli > Bacillales > DSM-1321 > Peribacillus > Peribacillus huizhouensis. The sequence goes on from NZ_JACJHX010000001.1 coordinate 295,717, forward strand.
TCTTACTTCTTTCGCCAACCCTCGTCAAAATCGTTTTTACTTCATGTTTTGTAAGGTTTTGAGCTTCATCTATAATAATAAATTGATCAGGGATGCTTCGACCTCGAATATATGTTAGTGCTTCGACCTCAATCGAGCTCATACCTGCCAAGATTGCATCTAGTTCACCTGGCTTCTTTGTATTAAATAAATACTCTAAATTATCAAATATAGGTTGCATCCACGGCCTTAGCTTTTCTTCCTTTTCGCCTGGTAAATATCCTATATCTTTCCCAACCGGCACAATGGGCCTTGCAACAAGCAACTTTTTATATCTTCCAAGATCTTCTGTTTGCATTAAGCCAGCTGCAAGCGCCAAGAGCGTCTTACCAGTTCCTGCTTTTCCAATTAGTGTAACAAGTGGAATATCCGATCTAAGCAAAATTTCCATCGCCATAACCTGTTGAACATTTCTGGCTTTAATTCCCCATATATGATCTTCATCAAAGATCAACTTTCTCGCTGTCTTTCCAGTAAAATCAACTAGTGCAACAGCAGATGCAGAAGTGCCTAGAATGTCTTTCATCAATATAAATTGATTTGGATGCAGCGGTTCTTTTGTAATACTTGATACAAGTAGACTTCCTTTTCCATAAAATTGATTTAGCAGTTCGCGCGAAACTAAGATTTCTTGAAAACCACTATAAATATGATCTAGTTCGACAACTCGGTCATTTAAAAAATCCTGAGATAATAATCCAATCGCATCTGCCTTCACACGAACAAGGGTATCTTTACTAACTAGGATAACAGTCTTGCCATTTTTTTTAGTTTGTTCTTCTAGCGAAAGGTTTTTGGCTACTGCCAGTATTCGATTATCATTTGTCTTTTCAATGAAAATTTCTTGGAGCTCATGAAATGAACGATGGTTTAACTCAATTCTTAATTCTCCGCCATTATGAAGCGGTATCCCGTGATGTAATTTTCCTTTTTCACGAAAACCATCAATAAGCTTTGAGACTTGTCTCGCATTCCTGCCGATTTCATCCATATATCTTTTCTTTGAATCCAACTCTTCCAATACAACTGCAGGAATGATAACCTCATTGTCTTCAAACGAAAAAATAGCGTATGGATCCTGCAGCAAAACATTCGTATCTAACACATAAATTTTGTTCAAAAGGACGCCTCCCGCCTAATCTTTTGTCGGAATATTTATGATGTTTTTCAAGGTGGTGACTTAGTACATAATAAAGTTCCACCGGCGTATCCTTTCACATTTTTTTAAATGCTTATAGAAATCTATGGTGAATGCCCCCCTTTTATAGTGGACGAGACGACTGTTGATAAAATATATGTCAATCTGCATAAAGATAGAAGAACAATTACAGACTATAAAAGAAACTTCCATCAGTTTATGTAGCCTACGTCATATACTTGTGGCTAGTTACCTTTGATAATCTAGAAAAGTACAAAGGAGGTTTATTATTGAGCAAACGCATATTTCCTTATTTAATTGCCAGCTTTCTATTCTTGAACAGCGGTTGTTCTGCCAATCAACAAGGTCAAGAGAATGTAAATACGAAGAAGCAGCAAGCAACAAATGTGAATTATTCAACGATACAACAAACAGATCCAGCAACAAATTCTGACACTGCTAAAAGACTTATTGATTTGGCCTCTAAAGTTCCTCATGTAAATGATGCAACTGCAGTCGTTTTTGGTGATTATGCTATTGTTGGTATCGATATTGATTCTGATATTGAACGATCACAGGTTGGAACGATCAAATATTCAGTTGGCGAAACGTTAAAGCACGACCCATTTGGGGCTAAAGCAGCAGTAGTTGCTGATCCTGACTTAAATGCTCGAATTAGAGAAGTAGCTAAAGATATCCAAAATGGTAAGCCTGTCCGCGGAATCTTAAATGAACTATCGGACATTACATCAAGAATAATCCCAGAAGTTCCAGGAGATATCCAAGACCCTACTCCTTCAAAAGCAATAGAAGAACAAAAAGGGAATTTAAATCATCAGGAAAAGAAAAACTTGGATGATAAACAAGAAAAGCAATCGAATGGATATAAATAAAGGCAACCTTTGTAAGTTCATTTTCACTTCAACAAAAGTATCCTCTCTTCATATATATCATAAACTACCTAGATATTTATTAACTGTTTGTTAAGCAAGAGTAAAAGTTCAATGAAGAAATTTTTCTCCCCATTAGAAGAGGATTTATGCCTCTTCTATTTTTTTATTATAAAAAAAACATGGTATACTTAATTATCGAAGTTTTTATACTGTATTATTTACCATTGTTATATCTAATATTTATTATAAAAAAATGGTTTAACATAGTCTTTATTAAGTTAATTTTTTATTCCGAAAGAGGTTTTTGCGATGAATGTAAAATGCGTAATTTGTGATAAAGTTGAACCCATTCCTACAGATTCTCCCGAAGCGAAAAAGCTCCGAAATCGCCCGATTCATACATATATGTGTCAAGAATGCCATCAGAGAATCGAAGAAAAAACAAACGCTCGTATTAATACAGGCAATTTCAGACTTTATCGAACTGTTAAGAAGGATGATGAATGGTAAAAAAAACTATTGTTCTCTTAATTTTGATCATATATCACGGTCATCTTAAGGCTTAGTAGAAGCGTAGGTGAGGAATCAAGAAAATTCTCACTGATTGAAGTTTCACTTTATCAATTTCTTAACTCTCCTTCGCATATACAAGTATATGTATGAGCTTTACGTTAGGAACATACTCAAGCAAATACGAAAGGGTCTAACCTCACATCTTCTATACATCGTTTTAATGAAACAATTACCGATGTATATAATGTGAGGTCAGACCCTTTTAAGGACATCTAAACCTGCTTTTCTGTTCTTGAGTTATGCAAGCGATACTTATAAATTCCGAGGACAAAAGCTGCAATGACAAGTGCTTCTCCCATCGGCAGGAACACTGCTAGGAAGGAAAGAACAGTACAACCAAGAGCCATAATTGCATAAATGACTACGTTCTTTAACAGTGGTAGTTTTTTCGCAAACCCTAACTGATAGACAACGACACAAAGTGCAAAAATTGTTAAATACAAGTACCACATTCCAGCCTCTGGATTCTCATCCACCCGATATAGAGAAGCAAAAAATGACAAACGCTCCTGGATATCCATTTCAAACCCTCCTAGTAGCTAATTATTTATTATTCAGCCGTTTCAGCTTGTTTTTTCTTTTTCGCTGCTTTTTCACGTTCATTTTTATCAAGAATCTTTTTACGAAGACGGATCGATTCAGGTGTTACCTCACAGTATTCGTCATCATTTAAATATTCAAGCGCTTCTTCAAGAGACATGATTTTCGGCTTTTTCATTGTTGAAGTTTGATCTTTGTTTGCAGAACGCATATTCGTCATTTGTTTTGCTTTAACGATGTTTACTGCTAAATCATTTTCACGATTATGCTCACCAACGATCATTCCTTCATAAATTTCAGTGCCTGGTTCAACAAAAAGCATACCTCTGTCTTCAACTTGCATCATACCATATTGCGTAGATTTTCCTGTTTCCATCGAAACAAGTACACCTTGACGTCTTCCACCAACTTGTCCAGTTTGCATCGGCTGATAGCTGTCAAATGTATGGTTTAATATGCCATAACCGCGCGTTAAAGATAAGAATTCTGTAGAATAGCCAATTAATCCACGTGCAGGAATGTTAAAAATAAGGCGAACTTGTCCACCATTATTAATCATATCTAACAACTCGCCTTTACGAGCTCCCATTGATTCCATAATAGCACCTGTATGTTCTTCTGGCACGTCAATTTGAACCCGCTCAACTGGTTCACAACGAACTCCGTCAATGACACGAACGATTACTTCTGGTTTAGATACTTGAAGCTCATACCCTTCACGTCGCATGTTTTCAATTAAGATTGATAAATGAAGCTCACCGCGACCTGAAACTGTCCAAACATCCGGTGAATCTGTGTTATCAACTCTTAAGCTCACATCTGTTTCAAGTTGAGTTCTTAAGCGCTCTTCAATTTTACGAGCTGTAACATATTTCCCTTCACGACCCGCAAATGGACTGTTATTTACTAAGAATGTCATTTGAAGCGTCGGCTCGTCAATTCGTAAGACAGGTAATGCTTCTTGATGTTCAGTTGGACAAACCGTTTCACCAACGTTAATATCTTCCATACCGGAAACAGCGATCAAGTCACCTGCAACAGCCTCTTGGATTTCAACTTTTTTCAAGCCGATGTAACCAAAAATTTTCGTTACACGGAATTGCTTGACAGAACCATCAAGTTTCATTAAAGCTACTTGTTGACCAACATGCATTTTCCCACGGAAAACACGACCGACACCGATACGACCGACATAGTCGTTATAATCAAGCAATGCCACTTGGAACTGAAGTGGTTCATCACTGTTGTCAACTGGAGCAGGAATATTCTCGACGATCGCTTCAAATAAAGGAGTCATATCCTCTTCTTGTTTAGCTGGATCAGGGTCAATACTTGCAGTTCCAGATATACCAGAAGCATAAATTACCGGGAAGTCCAGCTGATCATCCTCAGCACCTAGCTCAATAAATAAGTCAAGTACTTCATCCACTACTTCTTCCGGACGTGCTGATTCTTTATCAATTTTGTTTACCACAACAATTGGTGTGATTTTTTGCTCTAATGCTTTTTTCAAAACAAAGCGTGTTTGTGGCATACAACCTTCATAAGCGTCAACAATTAGCAGAACACCATCAACCATTTTCATGATTCGTTCTACTTCTCCACCAAAGTCAGCGTGACCAGGTGTATCCAGAATATTAATGCGTGTTTCTTTATATTGAACAGCCGTGTTTTTCGCAAGAATGGTAATTCCACGCTCTTTTTCAATAGCGTTAGAATCCATCGCACGTTCTTCTACGTGCTCATTCTCACGAAAAGTACCTGATTGCTTCAGCAATTGATCCACCATTGTCGTTTTCCCATGGTCAACGTGGGCAATAATGGCTATATTTCGAATATTATTACGTAATTTCAAGCAATTCACTCCTAGAGGAAATTTAGTTTAGGCATATCTATATCATTAACTTACATATTATATCACAAACATAGTATAATCAAAGCAAGAAATTCTGTACATTATAAATAAATAAAGAGGTGAAATCATGAATATTAAATGGAATTTCCTTGTATTGGCATTATTAGCAGTTATCTGTATAAGCGGAATTGGTATTGCAATTGCAGAAAAAAGCATCACAATTGCCGCTATATGTGTTATAGCTTTAACAGTTATTATGGGGTACGGGTTTACCCAAAAGAAAAAATTACGTGAACAAGGAAAGTTATAGAAAAGAGCGTCAAAAAAGGTTGAGCATATACTTTGTCCGCCGTTTATTTTGTCATTTATATACAATTTAAACAATTCATTAAAGAAATTAGTTCAGCCACGTTATCGGATTTTTTCGATCAACAATAAAGTGAAACTTCCATTTCGCTCGGTAAGTTTCACTTTATTGATAATTCTCGAAATTTGAGTATTTCAGCTTGAATGTCAAGTTTGAGACTAACATATTAAGATGCGAAATTACAAGAGATACTTTTACTTCTCATATACAGAGAGCAACAGACAATTGCGCTAATATCTACAATAATACACCTGATAATTAGCAATTAAGATTTCAGCTGGTGAACTTACTAAGTTTAGTATTTTACAGTTGGCCAGCCATTTTGGAAATATGTTTCAGAAATCGCTTGATGAAGACCCGGTTTAGAAACAAACAATGATGAGCCATTTAAATAATCAAGTGGATTTCCTGACATCGTTGTAATTTCACCGCCTACTTCTTCAATTAAAATGGAACCTGCAGCAAAATCCCACGGTGCAAGTCTCATTGTCATATAAGCATCTATTCTTCCGGAAGCAACAAAAGCCATTTCAATAGCTGCCGATCCATATGATCTTGTACCCCTGACATCCTTTATTATAGGTGTAAGAATCTGATGATCAACCCTTTTATTTTCCATAAGCCAGGTGGCATTAATTGACAGTATCATTTCTGAAATCGATACTTTTTTCAAATTCGTCAGTTTCATATTATTTAAATATGCACCTTTACCCTTAATTGCATGATACAATTCATTTTGTACAACATCATAAATAAGTCCAATTTTGCCGACACCATCCTCATAAATTCCAATGGATATTGCAAAATTCCGTTGTTGATGAACAAAATTCATCGTCCCATCGATTGGGTCAATAATCCAAACAACGCCCTTTAAGTCCGTAATCCGTTTCCCCATTCCTTCTTCCCCCAAAATTCGATGAGTAGGAAACGTTTCAGTAATGTTATCAAGAAAAAATTGCTCGATTTCTTTATCCATATTGGTAACTAAATCATTGGCGTTTGCCTTAGTTTCAATATTGAGGTTCTCTTCAAATGATGATTTAAGTCTTTTTCCCGCGGTCATGATCCAATCCTTTGCATATGTATCAATCTCTGAATAATTCTCCATCATTTTATCCTCCAGACATAGATGTATAAAATCTACTAACGATAATTCGTACTTCAAGAATAATGGAAACATTGTCCTGTATCAAGTTTTATCATATCGTATTATTCAATTGGAACCTGATCTTAAGGGTTCCCATAATCAAACTAATTTACAAATTGAATAGGCATATTATAAAAGCTATTCATTTAAAATAGGGAAAGCAAATAAAATTTCATATTGGGGGTACTACTGCCCGAAATGTGGGATAAGCCACAACAGCGTTATATGTAAAGCCGAGCTGCAATAAATATTTTATTACCTTGTTCACATGATTACCCACCTTGTCCTATGACGAAAAGCGGACACCATTTACTTTAAAAAAACGGTGTCCGCTCAGCTATATTTAACTTTCATAAAACAACTATGGTGAATCCAACAATTCTTCGTTTCTTTCTTGATCATAATTACTATAAATTACAGTGCCTTTAGTTTTACAAGCTCATTCCGAATACGTTCTAATTTTTGCTTACACTGATTTTTCTTCTGATCATTTTCTTCCTTTATTGCTTCAAAAAGAGTAGCCAATTCATAATCCATTTCCATTCGAAGCACTGCTTTTCGGTGTTTTTCAACTTCTTTAGCTTTCATTGCTTGATTCATTACTTGTTTCATAAATAATTAACTCCTTTCAGTAATTGACCAAATTTTCTGTTTTTTTATTACATTCTATGATTTCACTGTGAAAATCGTAACTAAATTGTGCTCTAACCTATACTGAAGTTTTTGTAATCTGATTTTTTTAATTATGTTTTTACCTATGCTACAATAGCCCTTAAAGGAACTAAGGAGGAAAAAAATGAACGTAACATGTTTTTCAGCTGCAGATTTTGACGTATTTAAAATCGAAGGACTCGATAATCGAATGGAAGCACTCAAAGATCAGATTCGCCCTAAACTAGATGCACTTGGGAACCACTTTGCAGGTGAACTTTCCACAATGACTGGTCAAGAACTATACCCACACATAGCTAAACATTTAAGACGAACCATCAATCCACCAAATGATACTTGGGTTGCTTTCGCCGCTAACAAACGAGGATATAAAATGATGCCTCATTTCCAAATTGGTTTATGGGGTAGCCATATGTTCGTTTGGTTTGCTGTCATTTATGAAGCTCCCATGAAGGTTCAGTTCGGTCAAACACTTGAAAAATCTGTGAAAAATATTAATAAAAACATTCCTGCCAATTTTGTGTGGTCGTTAGATCATACAAAACCAGAAGTGATTCCCCATAAAACACTATCTGTGGAAGATTTAACTGCTATGTTCAAAAGGTTGCAAGAAGTAAAAAAAGCGGAAATTCTTTGTGGTATTAAAATCTCGCGTGAGGATGCTATTAACCTCTCAGACAGTGATTTTATCAATACTATTCATAATGCTTTTGTCCATTTAATACCCTTGTACACACTAACTGAAACATCCCTTTAAAAATCTGATTTCATATGCAGGATATCCAATTATACGTTGGACAAAAAAAGTAAAGGAGGTTGTCTCAAATGTAAGAATTTAACTTCGCAACTCAACTTTCCAGTTTTGCTACGTGTTTTTAATACGTTCACTGGTGTCGTTTACGAAGTCAGACCCTTTTGAGACATCCTCCTATTTAAATTAATAGATTACTTTTTTACTAGCTAAAATTAATTCATCAATCTCTTGATAATTCTCTGTTTGCAGACTTTGTATGATTTTACTCCCAACAATCACACCATCACAATATAACGAGGCTCTTTCTACATGTTCAGCAGTTGAAATACCAAAGCCCGCTAGGACAGGGATAGAACTGGCCTCCCGAATTCTTTTTAAGTAAAGACCAACTTCTTCTTCAAAACTTTCACGAACACCTGTTATTCCTGTTACAGTGACTGCATAAATAAACCCTTCCGCATTTTCAACTATTTTTTCAATTCTATCTTGAGAGCTAGTTAACGTAACCAATCTGATTAGCGGAATTTTCACCTTTTTCAAATCTTGTACAAGAATCCCTTCTTCTTCTATCGGTAGATCTGGTACAATACACCCTGAAACTCCAGCTTTAGCACAGTCATTGCTAAAATTGCTTATTCCATATGCAAGTAAAGAATTTAAGTAGGCCATAAAAATAATTGGAATCTCCACTTCTTCTTTTATTTCGATTAGCTTGGCAATGATTTTTTTTAAGGTCACTCCTTCTGCTAATGCACGCTTGCCTGCAAGCTGAATAATTGGACCGTCCGCAACAGGATCAGAGAAGGGAATACCTAATTCAACCGCGGTTGCTCCTGCATTTTGCAAACGAAGTAGGTCCTCCTTAAGCTTCTCTAATCCTCCATCCCCAGCCATAATATAGGGAATGAATGCTTTTTCTTGCCTTGCATGTAATTCAGCTAATGTCTCTTGTAATGATTTATTCCCCATCCTTGTGCCCTCCTAATAATGAACGAACTTGTTCAACATCCTTATCCCCTCTACCCGACAAGCAAATTACAAGTCCTTCATCTTCCTTCATTTCTTTGGCTATTTTCATCGCATAAGCTATAGCATGTGAACTTTCTAAAGCAGGAATAATCCCTTCCTCCCTAGATAAAAGAACAAATGCATCCAGTGCTTCTTCGTCCGTAACTGAAGTATACGTCACTCGATTTTCGTCTTTTAAAAAACAATGTTCAGGGCCTACACCAGGATAGTCCAGCCCTGCTGAAATGGAATGCGCCTCTTGGATTTGACCATCTTCGTCTTGAAGCAAATACATCAATGAGCCATGAAGAACCCCTTTCGTTCCTTTTGTCAGACTTGCTGCATGTTTCTCTGTTTCGAGCCCGCTTCCCGCAGCCTCAACACCGATTAACTTCACAGAAGAATCTGTAAGAAACGGGTAAAACATTCCCATTGAGTTACTTCCTCCTCCAATACAAGCAACAATCGTATTAGGCAACTTCCCTTCTTTTTCCTTATATTGTCGTTTTGTTTCATAGCCGATTACACTTTGAAAATCACGAACAATTTGTGGAAACGGATGAGGTCCTAACACAGATCCCATAATATAATGGGTATCTGCAACATTGGAAACCCAATATCTAAGTGCTTCATTGACAGCATCCTTTAATGTGCCACTTCCCTGATCAACAGAAACAACTTTCGCACCGAGTAGTTCCATGCGGAATACATTTAATTTCTGTCTCCGCACGTCTTCACTCCCCATAAAAATGACACATTCTAGTTTTAATAACGCACACACTGTTGCAGTTGCAACTCCATGCTGACCAGCACCTGTCTCTGCAACAATTTTTCGTTTTCCCATCCTATTTGCTAATAATGCTTGACCAATCGTATTATTTATTTTATGGGCACCTGTATGATTTAAATCTTCACGCTTTAAGTAAATTTTCGCACCACCAGCAATCTTTGTCAGATTTTCCGCATAAAATAATGGATTTTCTCTCCCAATATATTCTTTCAAGTAATATTGAAGCTTTTCCTGAAAATCTGGATCATGCTTTGCTTCCTCGTATACGGTTTCTAGTTCTAATACTGCCGTCATTAATGTTTCTGGAACAAAGCGACCACCATATTCACCAAAATGTCCCGTTTGGTCTGGCCCACTATACGTGCTTATCATATTAATTCCTCCTTCTTAAATTGAGCTCCTTTAATAAAAGCATTGATTTTTATCAAATCTTTTGTTCCTTCTGTTTCTACTCCACCTGATACATCAACAGCGTAAGGTTGAATGAGCTTAACAGCCGTTTCTACGTTTTCAGGTGTTAATCCCCCGGCAAGGAAAATATGATTACGATATGGTAATTTCCCCATCATTTCCTCCCAATTCAGAGTCTTTCTTATAGGAGCTATCTGATTTTTCGGTAAATCAAGTAGAAGATATTCCGTTTCCCATTCCTGAACCTGTTTTAAATCTTCTATAGAATGAATAGTAATAGCTTTAATAACTGGTAATGTAAGCTTACTTGCAAATTCCTGGCTTTCCGTACCATGAAGTTGAATAATATCTAGTCCCGCATATTCGGCAATTCTAGATATTTCCTCAACCGATTCATTAACAAAAACGCCTACCTTTTTTGCATTCCCCTTTAAATTGCTAATAATTTCTCGTGCTTTTATTGGAGTCACTTTCCGTTTACTTTCGGCAAAAATGAATCCTAGATAATCTGCACCAGAATCAATTGCCGTTTGTGCTGCTTCTAAAGTTGATAAACCACAAATTTTAACGTGCATAATTTTCACCTTTAAGCATGACGTCAAATTCATTAAAGCTATATTTTAGATTTTCCGCTTGCATCAAAGTTTCCCCAACTAATATTCCTTTCGCTCCAGCATCTCTAACTCGCTCAACATCTCTACGTACTTTTACTCCGCTTTCCGAGATAAAGAGTTTGTCCATCTCGAGTAATTGAGAACCTAGTCGCTCGGTTACTTCAAGATTCACTTCAAAAGTTTTTAAATTCCGATTATTAATTCCAATTAATTCAGGATCAATCGGAAGCACAGCATGGAGCTCCTCTTCGTTATGCACCTCCACTAGTACTTCTAAGTCTTCTGATTTAGCATATTGATATAGTTCCGCCAAACGATGTGCTGGCATAGCAGCTGCGATAAGGAGGATGATATGTGCTCCCGCTCGTTTAGCATGATCAATCTGTATTTCATCTATAATAAAGTCTTTACAAAGAACAGGGATTTTCACAGCTTCACTGACCTGCTTAAGATCCTCAAATGATCCTTTGAAGAATTCACTATCTGTTAAGACAGAAATCGCAGAAGCGCCATTTTTTTCATAGGCAAGAGCTTGCTTTACAGGATCCACATCTCGATCAATGTCTCCCCGAGATGGTGAAGCTCGTTTTATTTCAGCAATGATCGAAACTTTTTGTGATTCTTTCATACTTTGTAAAAGTGACCTCTTCGTATATTCTGATTGATAATTCGGAAATTTCAATTTTCTTAGTTTAATAATTTCCTCATGTTTAGCAGCAAGTATCGCCGTCAATATATTTGTCATTTACATTACCCCCGCCTTTTTATAAGTATCAGAATGTATAAGTGCTTCAAGCTTCTGCAATGCCCGACCACTATCAATGCTCTCTTTTGCTATGGCAATACCTTCGCGAACATTGTCTGTTTTCCCGTTCGCATATATTCCTAGACCAGCATTTAAAAGCACTGTATCACGATATGCACCTTTTTCTCCTTGTAATATTCGAAGCATAATATCAGCATTTTCTCTTGCATCGCCACCGCGAATCATGTCATTTGTATAATACGGTAAACCAACATCTTCAGGATTTAATGTAATATGCGTTTTCTTCCCATTTTCCAACAAAATCATTGAGTTGGTCCCTTGTAAACTTGCTTCATCCATATATCCTGCACCGTTTATAATTAATGCTCTTCTTCTCCCTAACTTATCTAAAACTGACGCAAATAAATCAAGCATTTCTCGTTTATTAATACCAAGTAATTGAGAATCCAATTGAACCGGATTAGTTAACGGCCCTGTATAATTAAACACCGTCGAAATTTTCAGTTCTTTTCTTATTTTCATAATTCTCGATATATTCGGATGGACTTTTGAAGCAAACAAGAACGCAATACCGATTGCTTCTAATCTTTCTTCGATTTCCTGACTAGTTAAATGTAGATTCACACCTAATGCTTCTAATACATCAGCACTTCCTGTTTTACTAGACACACTACGGTTTCCATGTTTGGCTACTTTAATACCTGCGCCTGCCAAAACGAATGCTGAGGCTGTACTAATATTAAAACTTTGTGAACCATCTCCTCCTGTTCCACAATTATCCATCACTTGGTCAAATTGTCCGTTAACAGAGATCGCTTTTTTTCTTAGTACAGAAGCAAGACTTGCAATTTCATCTGCTGTTTCTCCTTTTGATTTAAGTGCGATGAGAAATGCTGCCATTTCGCTATCTGTAATTTCATCAGTAAACATTAAGTGGGCCGCATCTAACATTTCTTCTTGCGATAATGATTCATGTTGCGATAGTTTTTCAAGATATTTTTTCATATTGAACACCATCTTTCACATTTTTTATAAATTGTAAAAGGATTGATTTTCCCGAAACTGTGCCAATCGACTCTGGATGAAATTGCAACCCATATAAAGGATAATGCTTATGCTGAATTGCCATAATTTCACCGTCATCAGCAGCTCTTGCGAGTATTTCAAACTCTTTTGGCAAACTGTGAGCTTTTACAACCAATGAATGATATCGCATGACTTCTAAATAACTCTCTTGCGCTTCGAATAGACCTTTCCCATTATGCAGAACTACAGACGTTTTTCCATGCATGATTTGAGCAGCCCGATCCACCTTCCCGGCAAACGCACAAGCGATTGCTTGATGTCCAAGACAAATACCTAATATAGGGACCGTTTTGTAAAAATGGGCAATGACTGGAATACATATCCCCGCTTCTTCCGGGCGACCGGGTCCTGGTGACAAAATGATTGCTGCAGGGCTCATCTCTTCAATTTCTTCTATAGTTATTTGATCATTTCGTTTCACAACAATATTAGGGTAAAATTCACCGAGATATTGATATAGGTTAAAAGTAAACGAATCATAATTATCAATGAGTAATATCATCTCTTTGCACCTCCAATAATGCTTTTGCTTTATTCCTGGTTTCTTCATATTCTGTAGTAGCTACTGAGTCATAGACAATACCTGCTCCAGCTTGAACATAAGCAACAGCATCTTTTATAACCATTGTCCGAATGGCTAATGCCATGTCTAAGGTACCACCAAAACCGAGATAGCCTACTGATCCTGCATAAACTCCTCTTTTTACATTTTCCAATTCGTTTATGATCTGCATGGCCCTAATTTTCGGAGCCCCTGAAACCGTTCCTGCTGGCATACAAGCGATTAAAGCATCAATACTTGTAAGGTCTGAACGTAACATCCCTTTAATTTTTGAAGTGATGTGCATCACATGCTTGTATCGTTCTATTTTCATTTGAGATGTTAATTTTATCGATCCAATTTCACACACTCTCCCCAGATCATTACGACCAAGGTCCACAAGCATCTTATGTTCTGCAAGCTCCTTTTCATCCTGAAGTAAGCTTTGTTCATACTGGAGATCTTCTGCTGGAGTGCTTCCACGTGGTCTAGTTCCAGCAATAGGATTGACCGTAACTTGCCGGTCTTTCACACTTATTAAACTTTCAGGTGAAGAACCGAGCACCGTATATTCTTCAAAATCGATAAAAAACATATATGGAGATGGATTGGATAATCTAAGTCTGCGATATGCTTGAAATGGATCAACATGAAATGGTGACTGAAATCTTTGAGATAAGACAACCTGAAACACTTCTCCCGCTACAATGGCTTCTTTTGCTTGATGAACAAGATTTTCAAAAGTTCTCTGGCTAATATTTGATTGGAAATCCAAATGCACCCTTTCGCTTTCTGGTTCTTTTTCAGTAGCTGACTCAATATTCTTCTTTAAAGCTGCCAACCTCACTTCATAATCGGAGCTACTTGTAATCAGATGAATTTTTTCTGTTAGATGATCATAAACGATAACATCTTCAAAAAGTAGAAAATGTGCATCTGGCATATTTAATGTATCTTCTGGTACATCACCTATATCCTCATATTGCCGGATCATATCGTAGCCTAAATAACCAACTGCTCCACCAAAGAATGGAATGTCAAGATCGTTCACTTCAAATTCAACGTCCAGCTCTTTTTTCAATTCATCCATTAGCGCCCCAATTTCTATCCCCTTTTTTTGATTGGGGCCAATTCTTGTAGTTACCTTATCTATTGACACTAATTCCAAGTATGGATTAAACCCAATATATGAGTACCTCCCATTGTCATGATGAGAAGGTGAGCTTTCTAATAGAAATTTCTTCCCACCTGGAAGCTTTCGGAAAATAGAGATTGGTGTATGAATATCCCCTTCAACAGTCACCTTTTTGAATGTCAATTTCCTTCTTTCACTTGTCATGTTATCCCCCCTTAAAAAATGGCTCCGTTAAACTTGCCTGTTGATTGAAACGAAAGGCGTTCGCTTCCCACTCCAATCAACATAGTGCCAAAATCAACAATGAGCTTGGTCATAGCCTAAAAAACAAAAAAGTCCTCTGCATACACAATTTTTGTGTATGCAGAGGACGATTCATTTACCGCGGTGCCACCTCAGCTTGAGGATGTCTCGAATGGGTATAACTCTTACCCTATACATACAAGTGTCAATTACAACACTGTATATACGGCTTAGTCTAACCCATCAGTTGGACATCCTCCTCTTTTCCAGTATAAGAAGATCCTTATACTAGTACCCGGTAACGGTGGAAGCCGTGTTCCTCTACTAATTGTTCAAGGAACCTCTCACAAGTCCATTCCCCTTTTCATATCGTACCGGCTCCCACCATCCCGGCTCTCTGTTACGCATCTGAAAAGGCTACTCTTCTTGATCATCGAATTGTCATATAATATTTTCAAAAAACACAAAAAGGGCCCCCATCCAAAAGGACGAGGAACCCGTGGTACCACCTTTATTAGCTCGAAAGCTCACTTTACAGCATCAGTTAGAATGCCTGTCTCAAATAACGATGAGACGTTCCGCCAAAGCCTACTTTACATTTCGGTTTGGAGCTCAGAAGCCCATTCGCTTATAGTTGCTCACCGATTTACACCAACCACCGGCTCTCTATAGAACAAACAATAAGGTACTCTTCTTCTTCAACGCTTTATATTCGTTTTAATAATTATTATCTTAAATTGAATAAAACACTTTGTCAACATTTTTTGGAAAATTTATTTTTTTAAAGTAATCCAGCCACCATCTTCTATTTCTTTAGCTCTTTTTAAAACTAAGTACGCTGAATACCCGCTACTAACTTGGAATTCATCCGTATAGTTTTTCTCATCAGCTTTACCGGGAACAATTTCTTTAAATCGTCTGTAAGTTTTCATAAAGTCTTCTTTACTTACACGACTTTCATAAGCTTTCTCAACACTTTCAAAAAATTTTATTACATCGACTATTTCATCTGTACTCCAAGTATAATCCATTGGATATTGATATTCCATTTATAATCACCTGCCATATTTATTTTTATCGAAAATTTTCGCGTGGATCGATATTTAACTATTTTGCCCATTTTCTTCTAGTTTCTTCCGCTTCTGAAATGATCCTTTCGAATAAATCAGCCGTAGTGGGAATATCACGAATCAATCCAAGTGTTTGCCCTGCCCAACCGAATCCTTCATCTGGCTCACCATCAATAATGAATCGCTTATTAGCCTTTCCGCTTATGTAATCTTTTAATGAGTCATACCCCAGGTTTTCCTGTTCAATTTTCAAAATGTTCTCTGTCCAGCTATTCGAAATAGCTCGGGCAGGCGCTCCAATCGATCGCTTAATTACGACTGTATCATATTCATTTCCTAGAACCAATGATTTTTTATAGGCTTCGCTCGCATGGATACATTCTTTTGTAGCAATGAATCTCGTTCCCATCTCTATTCCTTC
The DNA here is from genome assembly GCF_014138605.1 of Peribacillus huizhouensis. Lineage (GTDB taxonomy): Bacteria > Bacillota > Bacilli > Bacillales > DSM-1321 > Peribacillus > Peribacillus huizhouensis. Next base: position 311,780 of record NZ_JACJHX010000001.1, read on the forward strand.
TGCACCTAGCGCAAGCGCAGCCATTAACCCCCTACCATCAGCAATACCTCCTGAAGCAATGACAGGTATCGAAACTGCGTCAACGACCTGTGGAATTAACACCATTGTACCTATATCATCCCTGCCAAGATGTCCACCACCTTCCTGACCGACAACCATAACGGCGTCCGCGCCAATCTCTTCTGCTTTTTCCGCTTGTCTTCTAGCAGCAACAAGTACTAACTTCTTTATATGAACTCCCTGTAAAAGCTTAAAAAACGGTGTAGGATTTCCTCCAGTTACGGAAACAACGTCAATTCCTTCTTGCAGGGCTGCTTCAAGCATATGCTCATACGGTCTGCCATGCTGACCAATTGCAAAATTTACACCAAACGGCTTATTTGTCATTGTTTTAGTTTTCCGGATCTCAGCACGTAACAAGTCTGGTGTAGCTATAGACATTGCGGTTATTTGGCCAAGACCACCTGCATTCGATACAGCCGCCGCAAGGTCTGCATATGCTAAGTATGCAAGTCCTCCCTGGACAATTGGATATTGAATTCCTAATAGTTCAGTCACTCTTGTCTCCCATTTCATACATTATCCCCCTAATCTACAAATGACCTCTAAATCGAGTTTATCAACACGCAAATAATTAAGCCTACATTTACTTATACTATCATTTAATGTCCTCTAATTTTTATGAAAAAGTTCCATTACACTAAGTTCAAAGAACACTGACTAATAATTATTCTTTTCAAATAATATTGCGCATGATATAATTCATTTGTTTTCTTAATTATAAATATCTAGAAGAGGGGTAATAAACAATTGTCACAGAACGAAACTCCTTTATTCACAAGTTTAGTGAACCATGCCAAGAAAAAACCTATCCAGTTTCATATTCCTGGTCATAAAAAAGGGCAGGGAATGGATCCTGAATTCCGTGAATTCATTGGCGATAATGCATTATCGATTGATTTAATTAACATCGCACCTTTAGATGATCTTCATAGTCCAAAAGGGGTGATCAAGCAAGCTCAAGAACTAGCCGCAGAGGCATTTGGTGCTGATCACACGTTTTTTTCCGTACAAGGAACAAGTGGAGCGATCATGACAATGGTTATGACAGTTTGTGGGCCTGGTGATAAAATACTTGTACCCAGAAATGTGCATAAGTCGATTATGTCAGCGATTGTTTTTTCTGGTGCGATCCCAATCTTCATAACTCCTGAAATAGATAAAAACCTTGGTATTTCCCATGGGATTACAATAGATTCAGTCGAAAAAGCATTGAGAGAGAATCCAGATGCAAAAGGTCTTCTTGTTATTAACCCGACGTATTTCGGAGTATCTGCTGATTTAAAGAAAATTGTTGAATTGGCACATTCTTATCAAATTCCAGTTCTTGTTGATGAGGCTCATGGGGTTCATATACACTTCCATGATGAATTACCTTTATCAGCTATGCAAGCAGGAGCGGATATGGCTGCAACAAGCGTACATAAGCTTGGCGGCTCAATGACACAAAGCTCGATATTAAACGTTAAAGAAGGACTTGTTTCAGCTAATCGTGTTCAATCAATCATAAGCATGTTAACAACAACTTCTACGTCATATATTCTGCTTGCTTCTCTTGATACAGCAAGAAAACGTTTAGCAACAGAAGGGTATAGCTTGATTGACCGCTCTATTAAACTAGCGGATCAGTTGCGAGCTGATATAAATAAAATTCCATTCCTGCATTGCGTTGGAAAAGAAATTATCGGATCACCAGCCACCTTTGATTACGATCCTACAAAACTAATTATTTCGGTTAAAGATCTCGGCATTTCTGGCTATGAGGTCGAGAAATGGTTACGTGAAAAGTACAATATTGAGGTCGAGCTTTCTGATTTATATAACATCCTATGTATTATTACGAATGGTGACACGAAGCAAGAAGCAAATATCCTATTGCAAGCATTACAAGACCTATCAAATGAGTTTAAACATCTTGCTGCAAACGGGAACAAGCATATCGAAGTCCTGCTCCCAACAATTCCTGTTCTCGCTCTATCTCCTAGAGAAGCATTTTACTCTGATACAGAAGTAGTAGCGATTGATGAATCTGTCGGCCGAATCATTGCCGAGTTTATCATGGTGTACCCACCCGGAATCCCTATTTTCATTCCAGGTGAAATCATTACCCAGGAAAACATTGATTATATTAAAGCGAATATGGAAGTGGGCTTGCCCGTTCAAGGTCCCGAAGATCCTAATCTTCAATACTTGAGAGTGATAAAGTGAAACTTCCATCAGTGGGGGTTCCGCTGATGGTTAGTTGAACCAATCGTGGATTTACAGGCTGTTTACACTTCTTGTACCTTTACAATAAGCAAATTTTACAGCCTGTTAAACCGGGATAAAGTGATACTTCCATCAGTGGGGGTTTCGCTGATGGTTAGTTGAACCAATCGGGGATTTACAGGCTGTTTACACTTCTTGTACCTTTACAATAAGCAAATTTTACAGCCTGTTAAACCGGGATAAAGTGAAACTTCCATCAGTGGGGGGTTCCACTGATGGTTAGTTGAACCAATCGGGGATTTACAGGCTGTTTACACTTCTTGTACCTTTACAATAAGCAAATTTTACAGCCTGTTAAACCGGGATAAAGTGAAACTTCCATCAGTGGGGGTTCCACTGATTGTTAGTCCCATACTACCATCACTAAGATCTTTGCTTTTGCTTCTATCAATCGATAATACGATACCGATTGGTAAGATACAGTAAAACTTCAAACCACTTGACTTCTTGGCATTCTTTTCGAATTAATAATATAAAAATAAGGCTAACCATCTGGTTAGCCTCTTATTTTTATAAAGATCATCATTAAAATTCTACTAATTCATCTTCTTCTTTTTTACTATCGCAGTGGTTGCAAAGCGCATAAAGTACACTCACTTTTTCATCTTCGAAATGTTCAACTGTTCCATTACATGTTTGACAAACTATTGTACCCATTTCTAAAACTCCCCTCAAACTAAATTGAAAACGCTTTAACAACTTATTAACTTCATAATAATATAACACAATTAATAATTCAAGTATTAATTGTATGTCACATTTATTTTTTTAATACGCGACATACGATGTGGAAAGTACATAAAAGATTAAGTATTATTATGCATCAAACAATTAATTTACGACTTTTATTTTTATTACAAATTTTTGAGAGTACATAAAGTGAAACTTCAAACTGTGAGGATTTTATTGCCTGTTAAACCGGGATAAAGTGAAACTTCAATCGGTGGGGAGTTGCTTTATTCCCCACTGATTGTTAGTCGGTATACTACTATCACTAAGATCTTTGCTTTTGCTTCTATCAATCGATAATACGATACCAATTGGTAAGTTACAGTAAAACTTCAAACCACTTGCCTTATTGGCATTTTTTTCTAATTAATAATATAAAAATAAGGCTAACCATCTGGTTAGCCTCTTATTTTTATATAGATCATCATTAAAATTCTACTAATTCATCTTCTTCTTTTTTACTATCGCAGTGGTTGCAAAGCGCATAAAGTACACTCACTTTTTCATCTTCGAAATGTTCAACTGTTCCATTACATGTTTGACAAACTATTGTACCCATTTCTAAAACTCCCCTCAAACTAAATTGAAAACGCTTTAACAACTTATTAACTTCATAATAATATAACACAATTAATAATTCAAGTATTAATTGTATGTCACATTTATTTTTTTAATATCCGACATACGATATGGAAAGTACATAAAAGATTAGGTATTATTATGCATCAAACAATTAATTTACGATTTTTATTTTTATTACAAATTTTTGAGAGTAAATAAAGTGAAACTTCAAACTGTGAGGATTTTATTGCCTGTTAAACCGGGATAAAGTGATACTTCCATCAGTGGGGGTTCCGCTGATGGTTAGTTGAACCAATCGGGGATTTCAGGCTGTCTACCCTTCTTTTACCTTTACAATAAGCAAATTTTACAGCCTGTTAAACCGGGATAAAGTGAATCTTCCATCAGTGGAGGTTTCGCTGATGGTTAGTTGAACCAATCGGGGATTTACAGGCTGTTTACACTTCTTTTACCTTTACAATAAGCAAATTTTACAGCCTGTTAAACCGGGATAAAGTGAAACTTCAATCGGTGGGGAGTTGCTTTATTCCCCACTGATTGTTAGTCGGTATACTACTATCACTAAGATCTTTGCTTTTGCTTCTATCAATCGATAATACGATACCGATTGGTAAGATACAGTGAAACTTCAAACCACTTGCCTTCTTGGCATTCTTTTCGAATTAATAATATAAAAATAAGGCTAACCATCTGGTTAGCCTCTTATTTTTATAAAGATCATCATTAAAGTTCTACTAATTCGTCTTCTTCTTTTTTACTATCGCAGTGGTTGCAAAGCGCATAAAGTACACTCACTTTTTCATCTTCGAAATGTTCAATTGTTCCATTACATGTTTGACAAACTATTGTACCCATTTCTAAAACTCCCCTCAAACTAAATTGAAAACGCTTTAACAACTTATTAACTTCATAATAATATAACACAATTAATAATTCAAGCATTAATTGTATGTCACATTTATTTTTTTAATACGCGCCATACAATGTGGAAAGTAAATAAAAGATTAGGTATTATTTATGCATCAAACAATTAATTTACGACTTTTATTTTTATTACAAATTTTTGAGAGTACATAAAGTGAAACTTCATACTGCGGGGATTTTATTGATCGTTTATGCAGGATAAAAATATACAATTAAATTAATTTATTCCTTACACGGTCAAGGAGGTTCATATTCTTTGGAATGATTATTTCGTAACCGTTTTCCTAAAGTCCATTTATATTTTTAAAAATGAAATTCTTTTGTCCGTAGTTTTCCTCTATGTAATTGGTAAAATTGTTTGTAGCAAAACTTGAATAATTGCATAACAGGCTAAACTTACACCAGTAACGATCCATGTTTGTTTATTCGATTTTAAGATAACCTTACCTATATATATCGCTAAGTATGAAAAGATAAAGAACATCAACACTTTAAACAAAAACTTATCATGCATTGAAAGCCATTCAACAACAGTATACCCGCTCCATACAATTAATTGAAAAAGAAACACTACGTAATTCTTCAATCAACTCAACTCCAGTCAAATGAAATGGACAGCATTATATATACCAGAAACAGTTAATCGTAATATAGAGTCAAGACCAGCTTTTTAGAAAAGTATTGTATTTAATTTATCCCCATCCAAACATTTTAAACGCTTTTATTCTTAATAGAGGCTGTACTTCTAATTGTGTGACCCATTATATGTAACATATCAATAATTATGATTCATATTATTTATAAGAATCCAATGGGGCTTTTCCTTCATCCCGACTATTGGTTAATCTCGTTCTAGTGTCTTTAATACCTTCGCGCACCTAGATAAAGTAGATACTACGAACATACAGACTTAGTACACTGTGTCCTTAGGTCTTCTTCTATGTGCCCCCTACAACTTGTGTGTGCAAAGTTTCATGTATCTCACCAATCGGCCATATACGGGTAGTTTATCCCTTACCTTCATTAAGTTCCTCATACGCTTGTGATTTGGGGTCTCTATTAATGCGGGATAAATACCATTAAAAATGAGAAGTGCTTTCTCTTTACATGCATATTACCGAAAAAAAAAAACACATCCGAAATAGATCGGATGTGTTTTTTTTGTTTTGTTATTTTACAATGTGGATAGGCATTCCTAAAGCCACTTCTGCAGCTTCCATTGTAATTTCACCTAATGATGGGTGAGCATGGATCGTCATAGCGATATCTTCAGCTGTCATTCCAGCTTCGATAGCAAGACCAAGCTCAGCAATCATATCAGATGCACTAGGACCAGCAATTTGAGCACCGATCACTAAACCATCTTCTTTACGAGTGATTAGTTTCATAAAGCCATCTGTATTGTTCAGTGAAAGCGCACGGCCATTTGCAGCGAATGGGAATTTAGAAGCTTTAGCATCAAGACCCTCTTCTTTTGCTGATTGCTCAGTGTGACCAACTGTAGCAAGTTCCGGCTCAGAGAATACAACTGCAGGGATACCCAAATAATCGATCTCTGAAGCTTGTCCAGCAATCGCCTCAGCAGCAATTTTACCTTCGTACGAAGCTTTATGCGCTAATTGAGGACCTGATACGACATCACCAATTGCATAAATGTTGTTAACATTTGTGCGGCATTGTTTATCGATTTCAATTAAGCCTCTGTCAGTAAGTTTAATCCCTACTTGTTCAAGACCAATTTCATCTGTATTTGGACGACGACCAACCGTTACTAATACATAATCAGCTTCGATTTTCGATTCTTGGCCATTTACTTCATATGTTACAATCACACCATTATCTGTTTCTTCAACGCCTTTTGCAAGTGCTTTTGTAACAATTTCTGCACCGTGCTTCTTCAAGTTTTTCTTAACCAATGCAGTCATTTGTTTTTCATAACCACCTGAAAGAATATCTTCTGTTCCTTCAAGAATCGTTAATTTAGTACCCATATTTGCATAAGCGCCACCAAGTTCAATCCCAATAACTCCTCCACCAATTACAACTAATGAAGATGGAACTTCCTCAAGTGAAAGAGCTCCAGTTGAGTTGATTACGCGTTTTGAATATTTAAAAGTAGGTAGTTCAATTGGAGTTGAACCAGTAGCAATGATTGCGTTTTTGAATGTATATGTTTGTGCAGATGTTTCAGTCATAACACGAACATTATTTGCATCAACAAAATACGCTTCTCCGCTAACAACTTCAATTTTGTTTCCTTTTAAAAGTCCACTTACTCCACCTGTTAATTTATTTACAACTGATGATTTAAAAGCTTGTACTTTTGAGAAGTCCAGGCTTACATTTTCAGCAGTAATCCCCATGTCTTCTGAATGCTTAGCTTCATGAAAACGATGACCTGCTGCAATAAGTGCTTTTGACGGGATACAGCCTACATTTAAGCAAACTCCACCGACCGTTCCTTTTTCAACAATTGTTACTTTTTGTCCAAGTTGTGCAGCACGAATAGCGGCAACATAGCCACCAGGACCGGCACCGATGACTAAAGTATCTGTTTCAATTGGAAAATCTCCTACTACCATGTTATTACGCCTCCATTAACAATAGTTCTGGGTCGTTAAGCAATTTTTTAATGTGATTTAATGCATTTTGAGCTGTTGCACCATCAATCATGCGGTGGTCAAAGCTTAATGATAATGACAATACTGGAGCTGCAACAATTTCACCATCACGTACTACAGGTTTTTCTGCAATACGACCAATTCCTAAAATAGCTACTTCAGGATGGTTGATAACTGGTGTGAACCATTGTCCACCCGCAGAACCGATATTACTAATCGTACAAGAAGCACCTTTCATTTCGTCAGGAGCTAATTTACCGTCACGAGCTTTTGCTCCAAGTTCGTTAATTTCATTTGAGATAGCAAATGTAGATTTGCGATCCGCATCTTTAACAACAGGAACAAGAAGACCTTTCTCAGTGTCAGCCGCAATACCGATATTATAATAATGCTTATGAACGATTTCACTTGTAGCGTCATCAAGTGATGTATTAAGTGCTGGGAATTCACGTAAAGCACTTGTTAATGCTTTTACAACATAAGGAAGGAATGTAAGTTTGATTCCTTTTTGTGCTGCAACCTCTTTAAACTTCTTACGATGAGCAACAAGTTTTGTCACATCAATTTCATCCATTAATGTAACATGAGGAGCTGTATGCTTAGAATTCACCATTGCTTTAGCAATCGCTTTTCTAATTCCGCTCATTTTCTCACGTGTTTCTGGATATTGACCGGCAGGAATTGATGGAGCTTGCGGTTTAGCTGTTTCTTTTTCTTCTGTTGTAACAGTTTCAGCTTGTGCAGCAGCTGGTGCTGTAGTTCCACCAGATAAGAATGAATCAATGTCGCCTTTTAAAACGCGTCCATTATCACCGCTACCTGCAACTTGACGAATGTCTACACCTTTTTCACGAGCGTATTTACGAACAGAAGGCATCGCAATAATACGACGGTTAGAATCTACTTCCGCTTGCACTTCTTGTTTAGGCGCCTCTTCACTTTTCACTTCTTGAGCCGCTTCGACTTCTTTAGTGCTAGACTCTTCACCATGGTCACCTTTGAATTGAAGATCTTCATATCCTGGAGCGTCAAAAGAGATTAAGATATCTCCTACAATCGCTACAGTTCCTTCTTCTACATGTACTTCTTCAACTGTACCTGTTACTGGTGATGGGATTTCAACAACGGCTTTATCGTTTTGTACTTCACAAAGCACGTCATCTTCTTGAACTTTATCCCCTGGCTTTACAAACCATTTTACTATTTCACCCTCGTGTATACCTTCACCGATATCAGGGAGTCTAAATTGAAATGCCATTTAGTCTCAACCTCCTATAATTTAATCATACATATTGTCTGAAAAAAAGGAATTTATGTTACATAATTCGAGTATTTTTGCATAAAGCCTAAAATCCGGTATCTATTAAATGAAGTAGGACCGGATTTCAGTAATTTTAAAAAAACAATTAGAAGTTTAACACTTTTTTCGCAGTTTCGATAACATCCTTGTAGTTAGGAAGCCAAACTGGTTCAGCTTGTGAGAATGCGAATACAGTATCCGCTGCTGTTACACGTAATACCGGTGCGTCTAGGCTAAGAATTGCACGGTCATTAATTTCCGCTACAACGTTCGCCGCGATACCAGCTTGTTTTTGTGCTTCTTGAACAACAATTGCACGGCCTGTTTTTTCAACAGATGCAATGATTGTGTCAATATCAAGTGGAGCAATCGTACGTAGGTCGATGACTTCTACTGAATATCCTTCTTTTTCTAACTCTTCTGCAGCTTTGATTGATTCTTGAACCATAGCTCCGTAAGTAATAATCGATAGATCTTTCCCTTCACGTTTCACAGAAGCAACGCCTAGAGGAATTGTGTATTCTTCTTCTGGCACATCTTCACGGAAAGAGCGGTATAATTTCATATGCTCAAGGAAGATGACAGGATCATTATCACGGATTGAAGAAATAAGTAAACCTTTTGCATCATATGGAGATGAAGGAATGACTACTTTCAATCCTGGTGTTTGTGCCATCAACCCTTCAAGGCTGTCCGCGTGCATTTCTGGTGTATGAACACCACCACCAAAAGGAGAACGAATTGTGATTGGTGAATTGTAACGGCCGCCAGAACGGTAACGCATACGAGACATTTGTCCTGCAACAGAATCCATTACTTCAAATAAGAAACCAAAGAATTGAATTTCAGGAACTGGGCGGTATCCTTGTAATCCTAGACCGATAGCAATACCACCAATCCCAGACTCTGCAAGCGGAGTATCAAATACACGATCTTCGCCGAATTCTTTTTGCAAGTTTTCCGTAGCACGGAATACCCCGCCGTTTTTACCAACGTCTTCACCGAAAACAAGAACATTTTCATCGTTTTTTAATTCAGTGCGTAACGCATCTGTAATAGCTTGAATCATCGTCATTTGAGCCATGGCTTACTTCGACTCCTTTTCTTTGTAGATTTCGTATTGTTCTTTCAAATTGTAAGGCATCTCTTCGAACATATTTGAAATTAAATCAGTTACCGTTTGTTTAGGCTCTGCATCCGCAACTTTAATTGCTTCCTTAATTTCTTCTTTTGCCTTCTCAATTGTTTCATTTTCCATCTCTTCAGTCCATAAACCTTTAACTTCAAGGAATTTACGGAAGCGAACAAGAGGATCTTTCAATTCCCATTCGTTATCTAGATCTGATGTACGGTAGCGAGTCGGATCATCACCAGCCATTGTATGTGGACCATAACGGTATGTTAATGTTTCGATAAGTGTAGGTCCTTCTCCGTTAATTGCGCGCTCACGTGCATCTTTTACAGCTTTGTATACAGCAAGTGGGTCCATTCCATCTACTACAACACCAGGAATACCAGCAGCAACTGCTTTTTGTGCCAATGTTTTAGACGCTGATTGTTTTTCTACAGGAGTAGAAATCGCAAAACGGTTGTTTTGAATAATAAAGATCGCAGGAGCTTTAAATGCACCAGCAAAGTTGATTCCTTCATAGAAGTCACCTTGTGAAGTACCGCCATCACCTGTATAAGTAATTGCTACTGCTTTTGTACCACGTTTCTTCATTCCAAGAGCAACACCCGCTGCTTGAATGTATTGAGCTCCGATAATGATTTGTGGAGAAATAACATTTACACCTTCAGGAATTTGGTTTCCTTTAAAGTGGCCACGAGAGAATAAAAACGCTTGTGAAAGCGGCAAACCATGCCAGATTAATTGTGGAACATCACGATATCCTGGTAGGATAAAGTCTTCTTTTTCGAGTGCAAATTGCGATGCAAGTTGAGAAGCTTCTTGTCCAGCTGTTGGCGCATAGAAACCTAATCTTCCTTGACGGTTTAAAGAGATAGAACGTTGATCAAGAATTCGTGTATAAACCATTCTTCTCATAAGTTCTTGTAATTGCTCATCTGTTAACTCAGGCATTGCTGCTTCGTTTACGATTTCGCCTTCTTCATTTAAAATTTGTAATGTTTGAAACTGTTCTTCAACTGTTTCAAACTGTTTCTTGACATCAAAATTAGCTTGATTTGCTTTAGAAGCCATCTGTGCCACCTCATCCTTTCAATAAAAAGGTTATATTTTGTAAAGCATTCTTCATTTCTAAAAGTCTAAATGAAATACCAATGTATTTTTCCCAACAATAGTGAATGCAAACATTCACTGGGTTTTTTTCTTCTCGATATTCTGTATCAGTAAAAACTAATATTAAAATGATACAATGCTTTATCCATAGTTAAGTTTACCTCACCAAATAAGCATAGTCAATTACAACAACCTATATAAATAAGTTTTCAATCGATAATTCTTTTTAGAAAATTTATCATTGATAAAACTGTTATACTATAATTATAATATCTGTACTATAAAAGAGAAACTGTTTTACGACAGATGTATGCGCTATCTTTTTAAAAAATGTTTTTCTCCCCATTTCTTTACATTTTTTCCGACTCCCCTATACTATCATTACACATCTTCACAAAATTATTATATCCATAATGCACAATTTCCATCAGTGGGGGATTGACCGTTAATGTGGGATAAAAACAAAAAACCGCTCAAAATTTGAGTCGGTTTACTTAGTGAATGCATATGTTTTATTTTATTTAGCTTCTTTCGTATCTGAAACCTCAATCTCTGCATCTTTATAGAATTTCAGTTTATCCTCATTATATTGATTCGTTTTTTTATTAAAATCATCGTTTGCTTCAATCACCGCTTGGTAAGATTGATTAATCTTCTCAATTTGTGCTTCTAATTCATCCATTCTCAAGTCCTCTTTTTGGAAAAGAGTATATAACTCTTGATCCAACTCTAAACTTTCCTTATATGAAGCATAAAGTTTTTCATGTGCTGCATACCTTTCATCCATAGTCACCTTTAATTTTTCTGCTTCTTTTTTTAGATTTGGGTCCTTAATGTCGTTTATTTTAGCATCTATTTGCTTAAATTTTTCTTGAGAAGCAAGAAGACTTTCTCTTTCTTTTTTAAGAAGCTCTTTTCGTTTTTCAATATTATTGATGGCCTCATTCGATAGTTTAACGATTTGGTCAAACTCCCTCATGCCAAGTTTAAGAATCGTGTTGTAGTATTCTTTTTCTTTATTCTCCAGTTCAGTAATAGGCTGTTTTTGCTCTTCATAGTTTTTTTCTAACTTCACAGCCGCTTCGAGTATTTGATATATTTGTTCTTCTGGAGAGTTTTTAGCTGTACATCCCAAGAGGACTCCACCTAACACCAAACATAACACAGTCCATTTAATAAACTTACTCATTGTTAAACTCCCCCTAATCTCTATATAAACTACTATACTGGAAATCGTCAGTTTTTGACAACTAACTTCTACCCATATATCCCGTTTCCCTTACAACTAATTGCAAATTCAATTTGTCCAGTATCACTTGAATATATGACTTGTCATAACTCTTTATGATTAGGCATTAGCCCAGACCATTTTATCTTCTTTGCATAGGTTGTTAGTACATCACTCTATATGGAATGATGGAATTACAAAACGGAGGGATCCTTTATGTATTATGGTGGCTATGGAAATACCTGCTGTTATCCAGTTGAGACTTATCCCAGTTATGGGTATGGCGGCTGCGGATTTGGAAGCGGATTTGCATTAATTGTCGTACTCTTCATTCTATTGATTATCGTTGGTGCTTGTTTTTGTTAACCCACAATAAATCTTTAACCTCTTTATTTATTAAGGGATAACTAAGTTTAACTTATTCAAGTATCCTTTCAGGGGAAGTGTATATGTAATAGCTTCCCCCTCATTGAATCTTTTTTTGTATTACCCAAAAGTGAAGCATAAAAAACATGCCATTAACACTTTCATTTCATTAACTATTTGGCTAATCTTTGATAAACTATCTTTATTAATACATATACAGCATATCCCCAATCCAAGTGGGATAACAGCTAATATTTCTAACTCTGGATATATTTAAGAAAGAAGGGCGAATTATATGATTACAATGGAAGATATCATTAGGGAGGGTCATCCAACACTTCGTAGTAAAGCGGGGGAAGTAAACTTACCAGCTTCTGAGGAAGAACGCGAAATTTTATCAAGTATGCTTGACTATGTGATTAACAGTCAAGACCCCGACAAGGCAAAAGAATTTGGACTTCGGCCAGGCATCGGGCTTGCAGCTCCCCAAATTAATGTACCAAAACGGATGATAGCTGTTCATGTAAAAGATTCAGAAGGTAAACTCTATAGTTATGCATTATTTAATCCAAAAATCCTTAGGCACTCAAAAGCGCTAACTTATCTGACTAATGGAGAAGGTTGCTTATCTGTTGACCGCCCCTTTCCAGGCTTCGTTCCAAGATACGCCAAAATAACCGTTAAAGGTGTGGACTTAAACGGCGAAGAAATAACAGTTAAACTAAAAGGGTTGCCTGCTATCGTTTTCCAGCATGAAATTGACCATCTAAATGGCATCATGTTTTATGATCATATTAATGAAATCGACCCGTTCGATATTTCTGCTGAGGCAACTCCACTTGAGCGATGATCAAGTGAAACATTAATCAGAGATGTTTTATTGCCAGTTAATGCGGGATTAAACTCAAATAAAAAAGTTTGTCCCATCAGTAGGGTCTGACCAAGCACTCTACATTCAGTTTATTTACTGAATGTAGAGTGCTTGGTCAGACCCTGATTACAGAACCCGATTTTTTATATTAGTCCAACTTGACGTAAGCCATAAAGGATACCTTCTTCACTAACATCTTTTGTAACAAAATCCGCGTGTTTTTTAACTTCGTCCACTGCATTTCCCATAGCTACTCCATGTCCAACTGTTTCAAGCATTTCAATATCATTCAAACCATCACCGAATGCATAGACATTTTCCATGTCAAATCCAGCTTTCTTAACAAACTGTTTAATTCCTTCTGCTTTTGAACCACCAAACGGTAATACATCAATAGATAAGTCATGCCAGCGAATAAATTTGAATTTATCAAACTTTCCAGTAATCAGCGCTTCTTCTTCTTCCGCTGTACAAAAATAAAGGGTTTGATATATTTCTTTATCATGATAAAAGTCATCTTGACGTTCTGGATGTGGGAATTTCAATGTTCCTAACGCTTCTTCGATTCTATCGCTGTGAATAACACTTGCCTTCATCGTTTTTTCATTCATAAACACAAGCGAGGTCTCTTCGTTCTCTCTAGCCATTTCATGCAAACGCTCCAGTTCATTGAATGAAAGTGGGTTTTTGTATATCACTTCATTTTCAAACACAACATATTGACCGTTGAAGCTAACAAACGACTCAATGTCCAATTCTTCTCTTAAGGATTCGAACATAAATGGTGCTCTTCCAGTAGCAATCGCAACATAAACTCCATTCTCTTGCAGTTGCTTAATAGCAGCCTTAGTCGATGCAGGCAATGTCTTCTCGTGATCAAGCAATGTTCCATCTATATCAAAAAAAACAATTTTCTGCATAACTTCTTCTACACATCCAATCCATTATTATAATATCATTCTTATTTAAAACTGCGTTTTCATATCTGTCAAGAATCTTCCATTAAGCTATGTATATTTCATCCATTATTTAGCACAAGAGATTTTATATACTATGTATATACTATAACTACTTCCATCATCGGTCAAAGCTGGGCATCAGTTGTTTTTTTTTGATAATTCCCATTAACTAGGAAAAATGTATTTACTTTATTTAATTATTCTATACAATAAAAGACAAGGGAGTGATCACCATGTTGAAAAAGCTGCGCAAAAAGCTACGTAAACAATGGAATGATCTATTAAAAAGGAAATCAATCGCATAAAATTATTTGATATAGCCCTTCAAATACTTGCGAAGGGCTTCTTGCTTGTGTAAAGTGCATTATAGACCTAATGAACGGAAATGAATGGATAGAAGAGGACTTCGCACTTACACTTAATCGTTTCAAGGTTCACATGATGTTCTAAAACATGAAAAAATTGTTTTTTTTATATATAATGAAACAAGCAATTTAAAAAGAAGAGGAGAGAATGTAATGGTTTTTAAAGTTTACTACCAAGAAAATTCAAAAAATGTACCCGTAAGAGAGCATACTCAATCTATTTATGTTGAAGGAGATTCCGAGAGAGATGTTCGCGAAAAAATAAAGGATTTTCCTTATAATATCGAATATGTTGAGACGGTTACTGGGGCATATTATGAATATGAAAAGAATAATAAAGAAGATTTTAAAGTATTGGAGTTAGGATAATTTATGAAATTTGTTAAAAATGACCAAACTGCCGTTTATGCACTCGGCGGCCTAGGTGAAATTGGGAAAAATACGTATGCAGTACAATTTCAGGATGAAATTGTAATTATTGATGCAGGCATTAAATTTCCAGAAGACGAGCTTCTGGGAATCGACTACGTGATTCCAGACTATACGTATTTAGTAAAAAATGTTGATAAAATTAAGGGACTTTTTATTACCCACGGACATGAAGACCATATAGGTGGAATTCCCTATTTATTAAAAGCCATTAACATCCCTGTATATGGTGGAAAATTGGCATTAGGATTGTTACGTAATAAACTAGAAGAGCATGGTCTTCTGCGTCAAACAAAATTACATGAAATTCAAGAAGATGATGTGATTAAATTTCGAAAGACATCCGTTTCTTTTTTCAGAACATCTCACAGTATCCCTGATTCTTATGGGATCGTTGTTAAAACTCCACCAGGACAAATTGTTCATACAGGAGACTTTAAATTCGATTTCACTCCTGTAGGAGAGCCTGCTAATTTAACAAAGATGGCTGAAATAGGAAAAGAAGGCGTTCTATGCCTATTATCTGATAGTACAAATAGTGAAGTTCAGACATTTACAATGTCGGAACGTCGCGTAGGTGAGAGTATCGATGATATTTTCCGTAAAGTGGAAGGTCGAATTATTTTCGCTACTTTTGCTTCTAATATCCACAGACTGCAACAAGTAGTTGAAGCAGCTGTTAAAAACGGACGAAAAGTTGCAGTTTTCGGTAGAAGTATGGAAGCAGCGATTACAATTGGACAAGATTTAGGGTATATCGTGGCACCTAAAGATACTTTTATTGACGCTCAGCAAATCAATCGATTGCCTGCAAACCGTGTAACGATTCTATGTACAGGTAGCCAAGGTGAGCCTATGGCAGCCCTATCAAGAATTGCTAACGGTACACATCGTCAAATCCAAATTATCCCAGGGGATACTGTTGTATTCTCATCTTCACCGATTCCTGGAAACACACTTAGTGTATCAAGGACTATTAATCAATTATACCGTGCTGGTGCCGACGTGATCAGTGGACCACTTAGTAACATTCATACGTCAGGTCATGGCGGACAACAGGAACAAAAGCTTATGCTTCGTTTAATTAAGCCAAAGTTCTTCATGCCGATTCACGGTGAATATCGGATGCAAAAATTGCACAGCCAGCATGCCATTGACTGTGGTGTTCCAGAGGAAAACTGTTTCATCATGGATAATGGTGAAGTGCTAGCCTTAAGTGAAAATACAGCACAAGTGGCTGGAAAGATCCCATCAGGCTCCGTTTACATTGATGGTAGCGGAATTGGTGATATCGGTAATATCGTCTTACGTGACCGTCGCATTCTTTCAGAAGAAGGACTTGTTGTCGTGGTTGTTAGCATCAATATGAAAGACTTCAAGATTGCCGCTGGTCCAGATATTATCTCAAGAGGCTTTGTATATATGCGAGAATCAGGTGACTTAATTAACGATGCCCAGGCACTCATCTCAAAGCACCTTAATAAAGTAATGGAACGGAAGACAACACAATGGTCTGAAATTAAAAATGAGATTACAGACACTCTTTCTCCATTCCTGTACGAAAAAACCAAACGCCGTCCAATGATATTACCAATTATTATGGAAGTATAAATTCAAACTTCCCCCAATAATAGTCAGTCTCGTTTACGGCCAGTTATCCCCATCGACGCTTCTTCGATTCCTCTAAGGGCTTGACTTTCCGTTAATGAGGGATAAACAAAATTAGTAAAAAAGTACCTCGTTCAATTGAATGAGGTACTTTTTTACTATGATTTGAAAAACAAATGTTTCGTCTTTCTATATTGGAGAACATTCGCTCGAGTTGCACTTACTTCGACGTTCACATAAGGAGCGTGGTGGATCTTAGCCGAAGTCCTAAATACTTTTCTCTTTTATTCTTAATCTACAGTCTTTTTTTCAAAACGGTTAATATCTGAGTCAGCACCAATGACAATTAAGATGTCCCCTTTGTGAATCGGATCATTCCCTTGAGGGGATACAACGATTTCTCCACCTCTTTTTACAGCAACTATATTAATGCCAAAGCGTGCCCTTATATCAAGATCAATAATGGTTTTACCTTCTATTTTAGGACTTGCCACAATTTCGACGATTGAATGTTCATCTGACAACTCTAAATAATCGAGAACATTATTCGATACAATACTATGCGCAATACGCTTTCCCATATCTCTCTCTGGATGAACAACATGATCTGCACCAATTTTTATCAATACCTTCTCGTGATAATCATTTTGTGCCTTCACTGTTATGTTTTCGACACCTAATTCCTTTAACATTAAAGTCGTTAAAATACTTGATTGAATATTGTCACCAATTGCGACAATCACATGATCGAAATTTCGGATGCCAAGGCTTTTAAGAACATTTTCTTCTGTTGTATCTCCAATAACTGCATGTGAAGCAATCATCGCATATTCATTAACCCGATCTTCATTCATATCAATCGCAAGTACTTCCATCCCCTCCTCAATGAGAGCTCTTACAATACTGCCTCCAAATCGACCAAGTCCAATTACCGCAAATTCTTTTTTCACGAATCCTACCTCCAACAAACTAACTTGATGCACTGCTATTTTATCATAATAAAGGGAAACTTCAATCAGTCATCCCCCACTTGCGCTTTCTTCGACTCTGCTAAACATTGAGGTGGGGGTACTGCCCGTAAAATGTGGGATAAATGAATAAAAGCATTTTCAATACGAGAACTTAACAGGAACGAATATCCCTTTATTGGGAGGATAACACTTATGTCTTTTTATTATTCATTCGACCCTTTGTATCTTATATAATTAGTTAGTAGTTTAATTGCTTTTTCAATCGCCTTTTCATCTGGGTTTAACTTAGCATGATGTAGCCCATATGTTGAATTGACCCCTAGCCAAAACATAAATCCTGGAATTTCCTTCAACATATAGCCAAAATCTTCTCCTGTCATCGCTTCTTTACAGGAATATACCTGTATTCCAGGTTCTTTTTTTGCAAACTCAATAAATTCCCTTGTGAGCTCTTCTTCATTAAAAACTTGATGGTACATGGATCCATAATCAATTGATCCTTCACATGCATAACCGACAATAATCCCTTCTAGAAGCTGTTCAATCCGCGTTTTCACTTTTACCATTGAATCTTCATTCAAAGTACGGATTGTCCCCTCCAGCCTCGCTGTTTCAGCAATAATATTTTGGACACTGCCTCCGCTAATTTTACCAATCGTAACCACTGCTGAATCAAGTGGATTGACATTTCGAGAAACAATCGATTGCAACTGACCGACAAGGGAACATGCAGCAACAACCATATCATTTGTTTCATGCGGATAGGCAGCATGTCCACCTTTTCCTTTCAATTCAATGAAAAGTTCTGAAGTATTAGCAAATAAAAGTCCTTCTTTTAGTGCAATTGTCCCTACAGGATATTCTGGAGCGATATGTAAAGCTATTATTATATCCGGCATCCACTTTTTCATTGGTTCTGATTTCAACATTGGTTCTGCACCACCAGGACCTTCCTCAGCAGGCTGAAAAATAAACAAAACATGATCATCTATTGGGGTAAACACTAAATAATGTAAAACGCCAAGAGCAATACTCATATGAAAATCATGACCGCAAGCATGCATATAGTTATCATGCTCTGAACAAAATGGTAAACCAGTTTGCTCTTTGATCGGCAACCCATCTATATCTGCTCGATAGCCAATTACTTTTTTGGGATTTTTACCGATTATTTTTACAAATATTCCGGTTTCCCACGTTTCCAGCTCAAATCTGTCCTGCGGCAATGTAGATAAATAATCCAATAAATATTTTTGCGTCTTAAATTCCTTAAACCCAATTTCAGGTATTTTATGAAGGTCTCTGCGAATTTTTACAAAAGGATTCAGTAGCGACTCTACTTCAGCCATTCATTTTCCTCCTTATACAAGTAAAGCGTGGATCATTAAACTATCCACGCTTTACTGCACCTTTATTTCCTTTTAAGAGATACTTGCTTATAATGGCATTCTTAAACATGAAATGACTGCTGATGCTTCAATTTATAATGAAATTAAACTTATAATTGACGTAGTTCTTGTATGATCTCTGTTTTCGATTTTGTTTTTTCATCGATTACTTTTATTACTTTTGCTGGAACTCCTGCGGCAACAGAGTACGAAGGAATATCTTGCGTCACCACTGCGCCAGCTGCAACAACAGAACCTTGTCCGATTGTCACTCCTTCAAGAACGACTGCATTCGCTCCAATTAGTACATCATCTTCCAATATAACCGGTTTTGCAGATGGCGGTTCAATAACACCTGCTAGTACAGCTCCAGCACCTACGTGACAATTCTTCCCGACCGTTGCACGACCACCAAGCACTGCATTCATATCAATCATCGTACCTTCTCCAATAACTGCACCAATATTAATCGTAGCCCCCATCATAATTACGGCATGGTCTCCTATTTCAACCTGTTCACGAATAATGGCACCTGGCTCAATTCGGGCTTTAATATTTTTCATATCCAATAATGGAATCGCGGAGTTCCTACGGCTGTTTTCAATTATATAGTCAGTAATTTTACCTTGATTTTTTTGGATTGCTTCATTTATTTCAGCCCATTCGCCAAAAACTGTTCCTGCATGGCCACTAATAAATGTTTTAGCTGAAGGACCAAAATCGATTCCTTCCAAATCCCCTTTAACATAAACTTTTACTGGTGTAGATTTCGTGCTATTTTGGATAAAAGAAATAATCTCATTTGCATCCGTCATTTTCATGTGAAATCCCCCTACTATGTATAAATCATTGGTCTTTAATTTATCAAAAGTACCGTTAAAAAACAAGAAAATACATATTTCACCCTAGACCTTGCGTGAGTATATGTTCATTAACAATCTCTTCGAATGCTTTTACTTGCTTCAATTGAAATGCAGATTCATATCCGCAAAGCCATGTATCTCGCTGAATCGAATGATTTTGCCCGTCTAGAAGGGGAATTTTAAATATATTTTGATCTTTATCATGAAGGGTTATCGCTGGAAGTATAGCATAACCGATGCCATTGAAAACCATTTGCTTACATGTTTCAATTTGATCAACAATAATTGTGTTCTTAGGTGTCGTTTGAAAATGACGATGCCACCAATCTTGAATTTCCTGATAATAGTTTGAATCACTCTTAAACTGAATGAACGGTCGATCTGTTTTAAGCACTTGCTCCAGGTTATTCATTTCGGTATCAACCAAGTACAACATATCTGTGAATAAATGCTGTTTATAGCCTTTCCAATCAGGCGCTCCACGAATAATCCCAATATGTACTTGACCATCATATAATGATTTTAATATTTCACTGCTCCAACCAGTAACAAGTGAGATTTTGGCATAAGGGTATTTCCGGACAAATTTCTTCAGAACCTGCGGCAGCCAATTTTGGCCAACAATTGAGGCACAGGCAATTTTTAATGTTCCATATACTTCATGATCCATAGCCTGTATACTTTCTCTGACTTTTTCTTCTTTTTCTAGAACATCATTAGCTAATCGAATAACAGCTTCCCCAGCAGGTGTTAATGTAAGCCCCTTTTGTGATCGAAGAAATAATTTAGCATTCCAATCCTTTTCAATCGATTGTAATCGCTGGGACAAGGCAGGCTGTGAGACAAATAAGCGTTCTGCAGCTTTACGCATATTCATTTCTTGTGCTAAAACAGATAATAATTGAAACTCCGAAAATGACATATTTTCAACACCTTGATTCGTTTTTCTTATAACAGAATAATTATGAAACCATAGTATCACTAATTATTCTCCTTATAAAGTTAAACTCCTACGTTCCTAAATCTTTTTCTCT
Organism: Peribacillus huizhouensis; assembly: GCF_014138605.1. Classification (GTDB taxonomy): domain Bacteria; phylum Bacillota; class Bacilli; order Bacillales; family DSM-1321; genus Peribacillus; species Peribacillus huizhouensis. Next base: position 332,588 of record NZ_JACJHX010000001.1, read on the forward strand.
TTTGGGATGTAGACCTATCTTTGGCTTACTGACTATGCCACCAAAAAGCGATATAGCCTCCCTTATTAGGAGTTGAGTCAGAATAGTCGCTTGCCTATTTTGTCCCATTTTCACCTTAAAATTAAAAAGGGAAACCTCCTGTTAAGATAACAGGCTCTTCCTAAGATTGTTGTTATTAACAAGTAAGCAATTCGAGCAGATATTGATTGTAGTAGAAGGTGCGAGACTCCTGTGGGAGAAACGAGTTGAGGGAGACCTCTCAAGCGCAAAGCACTGAGGAGGCTCCTGAGGCCGCCCGTAGAATGCGACTACTGTAACAGAAATCAACCCAAGAGTAGTGTAAATATAAATCAAAGCAACAAATTTTTCGAAAACGGCCAAATGGAATAAAGTGAAACTTCAATCAGTAGGGGTATACTTCATCCCTGCTGATTTTTAGTTCCGATCTACAGACGTTCAGATCTTCGCTACCGCATCAATCAATCGACAGTACGATCCCGATTGGTTCACCAATCGGGCTTTACGGGCAGTTATCCCCCACCTACGCTTCTTCGATTCCTCTAAGCCTTGAGGTGAGGGGGGTTCTGCCCCCGTTAATGCTAGATAAAAATAGCCCCCAAAAGGGAGCTTAATTTATTATTTAGATGGAGATTGCGGATCTTTATTTAATTCTTTTAATATAGCTCTTCTTGTAAGAATTCCTTCAAAAGTCTCCTCATCATTTTGAACACATACAAAAGGTTGGTCAATCAAGAGCTTGAGACCTTTATCCATTTTATCATCAACATGGAGCCGAGGAATATCTTTATTCATAATTTCAGAAACCTTTTTATTTTCCAGCTTTTCAAATTCAATCCGCTGCATTCCTAAGATCGAATCGAGAATGACTGGTGTACTAATAAGACCATGTAGCTTATACGTAGGATCTAATACAGGGATGGCTGTATATCCGCTCTTTGTCAAAACAAGTAGCGTATGCTCTAAATTATTGCCAATCTGGACGTGTGCGACACGTTCAGAAGGGATCATTAAGTCTTTCACGTTTAACTCCAGTAAGTTCCCATCATGAATACGGATCATGTCAAAACCCCTTACCTAATAAGTCATTATTTCATCTACACTTATAGTGTATCATAGGTAAAGAAAACTTGCTTCTTGAATTGACATATAAAATGAAACTTCTATCGGTAGAAGGTCTTATTGCCCGTTAATACGGGATTAATGCTGATCTTCTGTCATCCCTTGTTCGTTTCAATATTCTTTTGCATATATCCACACTCTGGACACTCGAAAATGACGTTTTGATTAGACTGAGCTGTTAATACCTTACTCATCTCATTTTTACATTTACATTGCGGACAAATTACAGTTGGCTTTTCCAAATCTCATTCCCTCCATTAGTTAGAATACTTTAGTTTGACCCGATTTCACACAAACAAAATAACATTTATTCAATTATGTATAATTTTTTTCACACAAAAAAAGCCGACAGCATTTGCCGTCGACTTTTATTATGTTTTGTAATCAATTTAAGATTGCAAAAGATCAAAAATTTCAATGGTAATCATATCAATATTATCAAATTGATATTTAGAGGATTTACTTTTTTCATTAAACACTTCTAACTCAAACATTTCCGTTTTACTGAAATATGTAACCTGACATTTTAATATTCCATCTATTTCAAAAAAACGCTGAGCAGATTCAGTTTCCTGTGCTTGCTCCTGAAGATTTTTTAATCTAGTAAGAATGCCTTGTAATTGAGACATACTCCCACTCCTTTCTAGTATAAAACCTTTACGATAGGTTTCACTATAACATAAAAAACTATCCAAAAACCAGAACGAAATAATTTCAGAATTTTTCATTAAACACTACGTTCTTCATCCTTTTCTAGTTCTACTAAAAGGATAGAGTAACAAATTAATTTTGTATATAAAAACTTTAAAAAAATATCGAAATCTTAGTAGTTTTTTTCAAAAAAACGTTTTGCTATTCAAGTACATACTTTTTATTTATAATAGTGTTACTTATATATTTAGGACAGACCACTTACCACTTACCAATTATTCGGAGGATAAAGATGAATAAAGTTACACTTTATACACAGCCAGACTGCCCACCATGTAAAATCGTGAAAATGTTTTTCAACGAATATCATATTTCATATCAAGAAAAAGATATCAAAGCAGATTCTGCAGCAATGAAAGAATTAACTAAAAAATATGGTTCCTTTTCTACTCCAACAGTCATCATTAACGGAGAAACGATCATTGGATTTGAAATTGAAAAAATGAAAAGAGCACTTTCCATCACCGACTAATCAAGGCTGTCTTATAAGGGTCAACCCTCGCACCCTAAATCAGTATTTCACGTGTTTCATACACGTATCTTATACTGTATTTAGATTACGAGGTTTGACCCTTTCCTTTTGGGCAATCAGTTCTTAACTTACCCAACTTTATATTATGATGCCTTCCCCAAAAATTAAAATGGAAAAAAGAAAGGAATGGCAAAAATCATTATTATTCCGATGAAGAGTTGTAATAAGATACCGATCACCGCAAAATCCTTTTGCGTATACTCCCCAGCAGTCATCACAAGTGCGTTCGATGGTGAAACTGAAGGAGATGAAAATGCCATACTTGCTGCAACAGCTACACACATTAATATAGGAGTTGGACTATATTGCAAGTTTTCTGCAAGTGTATAAGCTATCGGAGCAATGATAATTGCTACGGCACCATTTGGAATAAAAAAACTCAATAGCATTGTCAGTAAATATATAATCCCTAGTAAGCCATATGGTCCTGCCCATTGAATTACATTTTCTATTATCGAACTAACCAAGAGTACCCCACCCGACTTTTCAAAGGCAAGCACGAGAGGTATAATCGCGCCGATAAAAATAACGGATTCCCAATTGATTCTCTGATAAGCCTCCTCGATTGATCGAAGGCAGCCAGTTATTATCATTAATAAAGCTGCCAAAGACATCGATAAAGTAGGCGAAATCAAATCAATAGAAAGCATAATCATCATGAGTAAGGTAATACCAGCAGCAATCATCGCTTTATTTTTAGAAACCAATGTCTCTGACTCAAGTGATACACTTCCTACAACTAGGACGTCCTGTAAATCAGAAGATACCCTTTCAATGTTTTCCCATTCCCCATGAATAAGAAGCGCATCTCCGGGTTTTAATTGTTCCGTAGCTAATTCCGATTGGATATATTCACCTTTACGATTAATTGCTAACACACTGCATTGATATTTCTCACGAAAATGAACATTTTGCAAGGATTGATTTTCGTAATCCGAATGAGGCATGATAAGTACTTCTGTTAGCCCAAACTTACTACTAAGGAAATGTTTTTTTATCTCTTCCTGTTGAAAAGGTCTCATCTCCAATTCAAAGTCATCTGCAAACTTCATGACTGCATCGTCTTCTCCAAATAGCAAAATGATATCTTCTGGATAAAGCACTTCATCTGCTTTCGCTGAAAAGTTCTGGGACTTCGTTAAGATTGAGAGTTGCTTATCTCTTGTTTTTCTTTTAATTTCAATGACCGTTATTTCATAATCAACTGGTAGTCTTAGCTCAGATAAACGTTCACCAACAATATCAGAGTCCGATGGAATATAGAGATAATGTAATCGATCATAAACTTTATACATTCCAGCTAATTCACTTGCAGATAAACCCTTACCACTGTTATTTAAAGTAATAAATCGATTTGGAAGGAGCCTTTTTCCTATAGTGAGCATAAAAATTACACCTGAAACTAGGGCAACAATTCCGATAGGCGTAAAATCAAATAAAGTTAAATTTGCGTATTCATTTGATCGTAAAATTTCACTTACTACTAAATTAGGTGTAGTCCCAATCATTGTTAACATGCCACCAAGACCTGTGGCATAAGCTAAGGGAAGCAGAAGTCTAGATGGGCTTTTCTTATTCTTTAAAGCCATGCTAGTAACGATTGGAAGCATCAAGGCAACTATTGCCGTACCACTTAACAACGACCCTAGTAATCCAGCAGTAGCCATGACATAAATAATCATTCTAGCTTCGCTGCCTTTTTTGCGTTGGGTCAATTGACTTACAATGTTATCAGCTAGACCGGATAAAGATATTCCTGCACCAACGACGTATAATGAACCGATCATAATGACAATCGGACTTGAAAATCCTGAAAGAGCTTCTTCTAAATTTAAAATACCGGTAAGCCCAAGTATCACAAGTGAGATAAGCGCTACTAGATCTGCACGTAATTTTCCTTGTATGATTAGTGCAAATGTACATACAAGTATGATAAATGTTATCAACATAGGTTGTGTCATGCTTGTTACCCCCAAAAATGTTCCAAAGCCTCTAGACTTTTTCTCTATGTAAAAAGATTTACAAATTCAACTTTACGCTTGTCATTCATCAATTTTAAAGCGTAAACCAAAGAGTAACTGCTCAACTGCAGTCCTTTATTTCGCATTTAAACACGAAAGTAATCTCTTCTCCCCTGCCTACTTGAATGTTTTTAACATCAGTATACTAGCTTCCATTTGATAGAGTAGCTCACTAAAAACTTTTACTTTAAAAAATAATATATCCTTCTGTTTATACATATTGTTTGGTAGTATAAGGAAGTGACATTTAAGTAGATAGGTTGATACAAATGAATAATAACATGACGAGAAGATCTTTTCTAAAAAAAACAGTAAGTACCTTATTAACTCTAACAGGAGCAGGAATAGGTGGTAGATATTATGCCCACGATATTGAACCTAACTGGATTGAATTTAATGAAATAGTGATTCAGCATCCACTCATTCCGAAAGGTTTTAACGGAATGAAAATTGTTCAATTTAGTGATACTCATTTAGGATTTCAATTTCAGTTAAAAGAGTTGCAGAGTGTATTAACAAAAATACAGACATTCTCTCCTGATGTTGTCCTATTCACTGGTGATTTAATGGATGAGCCAAATAAATATCCACATCATTCCAAGATTATTCCACTGCTACAAAACATTCAAGCTCCCTTAGGAAAATTCAGCATTTACGGCAATCATGATCACGGAGGATACGGATCAAAAATGTATAATCAGATCATGGAACGTTCAGGTTTCACTTTATTACAAAACAGTCACGCTGCGATTTCATTAATAAACGGGGATAAATTATATATTGCTGGAATTGATGATGCTATGCTTGGTTCTCCAAATATCCAAAAGGCTCTTTTAGGTATACCAGAAAAAGCTTATACCATCCTATTATCTCATGCACCCGACCTTGCTGAATTCGCAAAAGATTACCCAGTGCAATATCAAATAAGTGGTCACAGTCACGCTGGACAAATACAAGTCCCTTTTGCTGGCGCCCTTGTGACGCCCCCTTTCGGGAAGAAATATATTGAAGGATTGTACGAGCTTGAAAACTTAACTTTATATGTGAATCGAGGACTCGGTACAACAAGACTCCCATACCGCTTCCTTGCCCGACCAGAAATTACTTTATTTGAATTACAGTCTAATGAAAACCAATGACCTATAAACCTTTACTGATTAATAAGCAACTAATTTACCGGGCATTCTATTCATATAGCATGCCCGATCCTCTTCTTTATAAAAACAAAGTATTTTTTCAAATATTATACCATTAGTAAACTCGAATCAGTACATAAACTTTGTTTGAAGCTTGCATCCCCTTCCCTATTGTTGCTGTACCTCCATTCTTCAACCTCTCTAAATACTCCATTTTAACTGATAATGCTAATACAGGCTCCAAATAGAAAAACAACCATACAATAATAAGAGAAAGGAGAGAACCCTATGCAGCCTTATTACTACCCATCATTTCAACACTATCCATCATTTCAACACTATCCAATCGCTCTATCGCGAAACAGTCAAGACGAGCGTTTTTTTCCATTTCTGTTTCCATTCGTGGTTGGAGGACTTGCAGGTCTTGCTACTGGATCGTTACTTTTTAATCGACCAAATTATTATCCATACCCAGCTCCTTATCCATATCCTTATCCAGCATACAATCCATATCAAGGGTTTCCTGGATATCAAGGGTTTCCTGGATATCAAGGATATCCCCAAAGTTTTGGAGCCCAAGCAGGCGTATCGGAAAATATTAATATCTATACATCACCACAATACTCAAAATAAGTTCCGAATGAGAAGAGGGAAGTTTCACCTCTTCTTTTCTTAATCGGAGAGCAGTGGTGTTAGTTTTGTCCTTTATTTAAAATTCCCATAAAAATTCTTACCTTATTCCTCTTTTACTTTCTTTCAACTTGGAAATGGTATAATATGAACTATAAGTAGGACCACTATAGGAAAGGAGTTTATATATGGATGATATAAAAGGGGACCCTGCCTCTATGAACACAGTTAATAGTCTTGCTCAAGCAATCTTTGTTGTGAACAAGCACGCAAAAACAGCCCCAGAACCTAAAACTTTATACGAATTAAAACGACATTCTCTAAACAAGTTGCTTACTGAAGGGAAAGCGAAAAAATTAGGACTCCATTTTTCCGATAATCCGAGATATTCAGCGCAACAATCTGATGTAATTGTCGAATGTGGTGAATATATTTTCCACCTCCCGCCTTCAAGAGAGGATTTAAAAAAACTCCCTCACTTAGGAAGCCGATCATCATCGGTTCGTAATCCAAAAGCCACTTTATCCTTATCACGAGCAAAGAAGATTTTGCAATCGTATATCGGAAAAGCAAGCGAGCCAAAATCACGTAATCAAGTTGGCAGACCTCGCCAGCAGTCGCGAATGAATACACACTCAGGCTTCCAAAATACATTTCCTTCATCATTTTTAGGGAAAGGTTTCAAACTATAATTGAACGGTCAATCATGAAGCAATTCCTGCCCATCACAATGAAATATCCACAAACTAATAGGCTGACTTGCAGGTAAGCATATACCTGTCTAGTCAGCCTATTTCCACTATTGAAAGATTTATCTCGCATTAACACACAGACACAGACGAAAGACTAAAGGACGCAGTGTACTTTAGTCTGTTATTCACTGAAACGGTTCTAGTGACGCTTTATCGAAGATTTAGCGCCAGTAGAACCGGACTAACAATCAGTGGGGAATGAAGCCCCACCACTGATTGAAGTTTCATTATCTTTCTTTTTTAAAGAATATGTTTATCAATTAATTGAATAAGTTCTGCAATTTCTGGCTTACTTACTTGTGCATCCGCTCCGACCATATTTCCTTTATGACGTAAATCATCCGTAATTAATGAAGAGAAAATAATAACAGGAAGCTTACTAAATTCATTATCTTCTTTAATACGCTTCGTTAAATGAAGACCGTCCATTTGCGGCATTTCTACGTCCGTAATCACAAGCTGTACTTCTTCCTTAAGGTCTTTCCCCGATTGATGGATTCCTTCTAAATAGCGTAGGGCATCTTCGCCGTTTTCGAAGAATTCGAGTAAATCATAACCTGCTTCTGATAAAGTATCATAAAGAAGCTTTCTAAGAAGTGGTGAATCTTCAGCAACTACAATTTTCTTATTGGACCTCTCCCTCTGCCCAAGCTTTTTCACTTGTTGAATATTAATTCCAGATTCAGGGTTGATATCTACAACAATTTTCTCGAAATCCAGAAGTAATAGCATTTCTCCATTTAGTTTAATGACCCCAATAATTTGACCTTCAAGACCTTGATACATGTCAGAAGGCTTTTCAATTTGCTTCCAGGAAATACGGTGTATTTGTGTCACGGTATGTACATGAAAAACAATCTTCTGCTGATTAAATTCTGCAACAATAAATTTATCGTCCTTCGGCTTTTCCGATGGTGGAAAGCCAAGCGCCTTTGCTACATCAACAACGGGGAGAACTTCACTTCTGAGCTCGATGATTCCTTCCACATTCTTATGTGCATGGGGTACATATGTAATTGGCACTGGATTAATAATTTCTTTTACTTTAATTACATTAATACCAAATTTATTATTACCAATTCCGAATTCAACTATTTCTAATTCATTTGTCCCACTCTCAAGTAAAATCCCTTTTGTTTGGTCCATTCTATTCTTCCTTCCTATACTTTCTCCCTAAAATATTTCATGATTAGGATTCGTCCAATAAGATATTTTAGTAAATTTAACCTATCAATTAATAAAATTCTTATACTTACTAATTCGGCAGTAATAGTGATTTCTTAAGATAAATCTATAAAAAAGAAAAATATTCATTATTTAAGGCTGTTTTCGTATAATTTGTTGCTTTTCAATTATATGAATACTAACAACCTGGGTTGATTTCCGTTACAGGTACTCGCATTCCCACGGCGGTCTCAGGTGCCTCGCACCTTCCACAACAATCAACATCTGCTCGAATTGGTTACTTCTTACAAACAACAAGCTTTACGAAAAGAGCTATTTAAAAACACATTCATCCATTTCGACGACGCTTATATGATCTTCTAATTTTCAGCATCGGAAGCCAACCTTTTTTAATAAAAAAGCCGCACATCAAAACAGAAATTAAAGCCATGATTCCTATTACTGCAAAATAGCCATAATGCCAGTGCAACTCTGGCATATAATCAAAGTTCATTCCGTATATCCCTGCAATGAACGTTAATGGCATAAAAATAGTTGTAATAACAGTCAATGTCATCATGGTCGTGTTCAAACTATTAGAATTTACGGACAAGTAACTGTCACGGATATCTGAAGAAAAATCTCGATAAGATTCAAGCATCTCCACCAATTTAAGCAAATGATCATGTATATCATTAAAGTACAAATGCTGCTCCATCAAATAACTCAATCGATCCGAATAATTCATACGATATAGCATATCCCTCATCGGCAAAATCGTTTTTCTCAGTGCTGACATTTCAGCTCTTAAGTCAAATAATCGCTCAATTAACTCAGCTATCGTTTCATTTTTTGTATTATCTTCTATCCAGTTCAATTCTTCTTCAATTCGATAAACCAGTGGGAAATACTCATCAACTAATTTGTCAATCAAACCATGCATAAGGAAAAAAGGACCTTTCCTTATTGAGCTTTTTTTATTCATTAAATCCCAAACTATCTCAAGCTCTAATACCTCCTCTTTATGATAGGTAACAATAAATTTTTTGCTTATAAACATATTCAGTTCTATCGCTTTTAAATTTTCTTTATTTAATGCATGAAGAACTAAAAATTCATAATCTTCGTAGAAATCTATCTTAGGTCGCTGCTTAAAATCATCTCGGCTATCTTCAATTGCTAACGGATGAAATTGAAAAAAGTTCGACAATAATAACGATTCTTCTTCAGTCGGATTAGCAAAGTCAACCCAATACCAAGCCGCTTCTATTTCATTCAACTCATTCAATTCAACATTATAAAGCGTCTCATTATCTTTCGTTATGACACATGTTCTAATCACATTATCCATCCTTACTTATCTTTTACGTATTTGATCAATTTTGTTATTATTCAATATCTTTTGTACAATGTCACAAAGGAAACAAATTGGTGATATACAGTGAAACTTATCGCTGTGATCTTCAGCGGTTTAGTTAGGCCCAAAGGATGTGAGTAACACAGACGAAAGACTAAAGTACGCGGCTTACTTAGTCTGTGATTCATTGAACCTTAGTACGTACTGTCAATTGATCGAAGCGAAAGCGATATGATCTTAGCGACAGTAGAACGTTACTAACAATCAGCGGGGAAGAAGAAAAACCCACTGATTGAAGTTTCACTTTATCTTTCTCTAGAATCTCTCAATCCGATAATGATAAAATAAAAAAGCCTTACAAAAAGGGGGAACTGATTTATGGAACATTTACTTAATCCACGAGTAAAAAAGATTGAGATTTCTGGCATTCGAAAATTTTATAACTTAGTAGCTAGTATGGACAATACCATTTCATTAACAATCGGCCAGCCAGATTTCCCAACACCTCACCATATTAAAGATTCAGCAAAACTTGCGATTGATCATAACTATACCGTCTATTCGCACAATGCCGGATTTATTGAATTAAGAACGGCTGCAAGCGACTTTGTTAGGAAAAAATACAATCTTCAATATCATCCTGCAAACGAAGTCATTGTCACAACCGGTGCAAGTGAAGCGATTGACGTAACCTTTCGAACCATATTATCAGAAGGTGTCGAAGTTATCCTTCCTGGTCCCGTCTACCCTGGGTATGAACCCATAATTAAGCTGTGTGGGGCTACTCCCATTTATGCAGATACGACAGCAAATGGATTTCGCTTAACTGCAGAGATACTAAAAAAACACATAAACAGCAAAACTAGATGTATCGTCTTACCTTATCCCTCAAACCCAACTGGAGTCACGCTTACAGCAAAGGAACTCGAGGATATTGCAGAACTTGTTCGTGATCAAGATATATTTATTGTCGCTGATGAAATCTATAGTGAACTAGTTTTTGATCAAAAGCATATTTCAATTGCCTCATTTTTAAAAGAACAAACGATCGTTTTAAATGGCGTATCTAAGTCACATTCGATGACCGGTTGGAGAATTGGCTTTATTTTCTCACCCGAAGCGATCTCTAGTCAAATCTTGAAAGTCCACCAATATAATGTAACCTGTGCCTCTTCCGTTTCACAGCGAGCTGCTTTAGCTGCTTTAACTGATGGAATTGATGATGCATTACCAATGAAAAAAGAATATCAGTCTCGAAGGGATTATGTTTATCAACGATTAATTCAAATGGGATTTGAAGTGGTAAAACCCGACGGAGCTTTTTACTTTTTTGTTAAACTTCCAAATAGATACCCTACCTCACTTTCATTTTGCCTAGAGCTTGTTGAAAAAACAAAAGTAGCTGTAGTACCAGGCGATGCCTTTTCCCAGCTTGGTGAGGGATATTTCCGACTCTCATACGCCTGTTCTCTAGAATTATTGAAAGAAGCTTTAAATAGAATTGAATGGTTCCTTAATGAACAACCTAATAGTTCTCAGCTATAAATAATTTTCTATATTAAAAGGCTGTTTTCGTATCCTTTATTGCTTTTAAATAATATGTACAATGATATCCTGGGTTGATTTACATTACAGGTACTCGTTTTCCGCGGGCAGTTTCAGGAGCCTCGCACCTTCCACTACAATCAACATCTTATCGAATTTGTTACTTGCTAAAAACAAGGGTCTTTTCGAAAAAGAGCCTTAATAAAAAAGGACCTAAAGGTGTCCCAAAACGAGCTGACCTTACACTCTATACAGCGTTTATCGTGACACGTTCATCATATAAACGATATATAGTCGAATAGGTTTTGCACCGTTTTGTTTTTAGACACCCTTAGTCCCATTAAGTTTGCTTATTTAAAAATCTGTTTAATAGACTCTTAATTGAGTTTGCGAAGAAATCATTCATTTTGTTTGGTCATTGCGTAATATTTACTTCAATAGTTCGGAGCGCCGCTTTATCTTACGTTGCGCGAAGATCTTAGCGACAGTAGAATGGGACTAAGAATCAGTGGAGAAGCCCCCACTGATTGTTGTTTCACTTTATTATTGATAATATTTATAAAGTGCCTGAGTACCTCTATCCTCTTCCCCTGCTTCGACCAGTTGATCATAAAGCGATTTAGCAAGCGTTAATCCAGGCAATTGTAGATTCATTCGATCAGCTTCTTCCAACGCAATCTTCATATCTTTCAAAAAATGCTTAATATAGAAACCTGGTTCAAAATCGCCTTGAATCATTCTAGGAGCTAAATTAGAAAGTGACCAACTGCCCGCTGCGCCATTGGCTATGCTCTTTAATACAGTATCCGGATTAAGGCCAGCTTTTTTTGCATAAATAATTGCCTCAGTAACTCCAATCATATTTGATGCAATCGCAATTTGGTTACACATCTTTGTATGTTGACCTGAACCCGATTCCCCTTGGTATACAATATTCGTACCTAAAACTTCAAAAATATCGGATACCTTATTGAATATCTCTTGTTCACCGCCAACCATAATTGCTAATTTGCCATCTCGTGCTCCTATATCACCACCTGATACTGGGGCATCTAATGAATACATACCTTTTTCCTTTGCACATGCAGCAATCTTTTGGGCAAGAGTGGGTGTAGAAGTTGTCATATCAATGAGTATCGTATTTACTTCAGCAAAATGGATAATACCTTCTTCACCAAGGTAAATTTCCTCTACATCACTAGGATACCCAACAATGGAGATAATGACATTTGTTTGTTTTGCTAATTCTTTTGGAGAATCTGCCCAGCTTGCACCGGCTTTCAGAAGATCTGCTGCTTTCTCTTTAGTGCGATTATAAACAGTGACATTAAAACCTGCTCTCAATAAATTACTTACCATACTTTTACCCATTACACCTGTTCCAATAAACCCTACTTTTGCTGTCTCCGACAAATGTGCCATATCTTTTCCCCCTTTATCATTTTAGTACATACTGATACTCTTATTTTAAATTGATTTAATTGAGCCACCATCTACTAAATACGTTTGTCCGGTAAGGTAAGAATTTGCCTCAGAAAGCAGAAATGTAACTAAATTTGCAAATTCCTCAGGCTCGCCGTAACGTCCCAAAGGAATAGCTGCTTTCATTTTCGCTTCCATTTCTTTTACACTGACACCTTGCTTATCAGCATTAATTTGATCGAGATGGGCTACTCTATCCGTTGCAATACGGCCAGGACCTACAGTATTAATCAAAATGTTATCGCTAGCCAATTCTGTCGCCAAGGTTTTAGAAAGACCAACAATGGCAGTGCGGAATGTATTAGATAAAATCAACCCCGGAATAGGCTCTTTAATTGATGAAGAAGCTATATTCACAATCTTCCCACCCTGCTTTTGCAAGAATGGAAGTGTTTCACGAATGATTCGGATATAGCTTAGTAGATTCAATTCAAATGAATGTTGCCAATCATCATCACTCATTTCACTAAACGCTCCGGCTTTCGGACCTCCTGCATTGTTTACAAGTAGCTCTATGCCACCGAATTCCGCATTTGTTCGATTGACAAGATTCACAATCTCACTATTTTTCGTAATATCCGTAACACAATAGGCCACTTTACCTCCTGCTAATTCTTCAAGCTCTCTTTGCACAGTTTTCAACTTGCTTTCATCCCTTCCAGAAAGCATAACGTTTGCGCCCTCTTTCACGAGCAGTGTTGCAACCGCTTTCCCTAACCCCTGACTTGAAGCAATAATGAGTGCATTCTTATTACGTAAACCTAAATCCATATGTACTTCCCCTCCATCTAGTCTCTTCACTACCATTATAGCTTAGCGTCCCTAAAGTGGAAAACTTTTTGCAGTAAAGTAAAACTTCAATCAGTGAGGGTTTTACTGCCCGTAGATGCTGGATAATATGAAAATTCGATAAGTTTGGGGCTTTATCACCACCGATTGTTGGTTTCGTTCTAATGTCGCTTTTAACATAGACCGAACTTAAGTTAAATGAATCACAGACGAAGTAAGCCGCGTCCTCCGGATGAAGCCTACTCTCAAAAAAGAGGATATCCCAGCAAAAGAGTCAGATTCACTTCTACTAAATTTCGTTTTTATGACGGATAACCGACACAATAAACGGAATATAGTTTGTGAGATTAGACCCTTTTTAGGACATCCTCATTTTTATTTATGCTTTAGAAACGGCTGCTTCAACAGCTGCTTTTACATCATCATTTGTTTCAAGATTTAAGACTGATAATGCCAATGCTTCCATTTCTTCTTTTGAGAGTTTACTGATTAAAGAACGTGCTCTCAATATTGAAGTGGCACTCATTGAAAATTCATCGAGACCTAGACCGAGCAATACAGGGATTGCTGTTTCATCCCCAGCCATTTCTCCACACATTCCAGCCCATTTACCTTCGTTATGTGCGGCATCAATGACCATTTTTACAAGGCGTAAAATAGCCGGGTTATACGGTTGATACAAGTATGAAACGCGTTCGTTCATACGATCTGCAGCCATTGTATATTGGATAAGATCATTCGTTCCAATACTAAAGAAATCAACTTCTTTCGCAAATGTATCAGCCATGACAGCAGTTGAAGGAATTTCTACCATAATTCCGACTTCAATGCCTTCAGCCACAGTAACACCTTTTGCAAGAAGTTGCTGTTTTTCTTCTTCTAAAATCGCTTTTGCTTGACGGAATTCACCAAGTGTAGCAATCATCGGGAACATAATTTTCAAATCACCATATTGACTTGCACGCAGTAATGCACGAAGCTGTGTACGGAAGATTTCCTGTTGATCCAGGCATAAACGAATTGCTCGGTATCCAAGGAATGGGTTCATTTCTTTTGGTAAATTTAGATACGGAAGCTCTTTATCTCCACCAATATCAAGAGTACGAACCACTACAGGCTTGCCTTTTAAGCCTTCTAATACTGCTTTATACGCCTCAAACTGTTCTTCTTCTGTTGGCAACTGTTCTCGACCCATATAAAGGAATTCAGTACGATAAAGACCGACCCCTTCACCACCGTTGTTAATTACACCTTCAAGGTCTTTAGGTGTACCAATATTGGCAACTAATTCAACGTGGTGTCCGTCTTTGGAAACTGTTTGTTCATTTACAAGCTTTGCCCACTCCGCTTTTTGCGCTTCATATGCTTGTGCTTCTTTCTTATACTGTTCAATAATTTCAGGAGTAGGATTAATATGTACTTGGCCATTTAATCCGTCTACAATCACGATATCACCATTCTGAATCGTTTTCGTAGCTTCCTTTGTACCAACAACAGCAGGAATTTCCATAGAACGGGCCATGATCGCAGAATGTGACGTTCGACCGCCGATATCTGTAGTAAAGCCTTTGACATATTGGCGATTTAATTGAGCTGTATCTGAAGGCGTCAAATCTTCAGAAATCACAATCACTTCTTCTGCAATCATACTCGGATTCGGAATTTGAACACCCAAAAGATGTGCAAGAAGTCTTTTCGTAACATCACGGATGTCTGCTGCACGCTCTTTCATATATTCATTATCCATTTGTTCAAACATCGTGATAAACATATCTGCTGTTTCCTTCAAAGCAAACTCAGCATTAACATTTTCTGATGTTATTTTGTCTTCGATTGGGCCTAAAAGCTCTGGGTCAGAAATAACCAACATATGAGCATCAAAAATGGCCGCCTTATCTTCACCTAAATCTTCAGCTGCTTTTTCTCGTATGTGCTGTAAATCTGTTTTCGACATATCTACCGCTGCTCTAAAACGAGCTGTCTCGTCGGCAACATTTTCAATCGAATTCTTTTCAACCTTTAACTCAGGTTCAATTAACCGATATGCCTTCGCAATCGCTATTCCGTTTGAAGCGGCAATGCCGGATAATAAAGTTGACATTATTCAGCTAATCCCTCTTTTTTCAATGTTTCTTCTAACGTGTTAAGAGCATCTTTCTCGTCGCTTCCTTCAGCTGAGATTGTAATTTCAGCATCTTTGCCTACGCCAAGAGACATAACGCCCATGATTGATTTAAGATTTACTTTCTTACCGTTATATTCAAGATTAATTTCAGAATCGAATTTACCTGATGCTTGAACTAACAATGTTGCAGGTCGTGCATGAATTCCAGTATCCGCTATTACTTTGAATGTTTTTTGTTGCATTAAAATCAATCTCCCTTTTCCAATAAAATTAATACTCTAAAACAAATGACCACATTAAATGGCGCGATATTGTCATTTTACCCAATGTAGGTCATTTCATGTTAAAAAGCAAAGAAGTATACAAATGAAAATGAAAGCATTTCCATGTTTATCATGTAAAATATCTCATATTCCATCAATATTAAGAATAGCATTCCTTAAGATATCAAACAACGATTTCACCTTGCTTTTTCAAGGAAAATCCTACAAGAAATCCTCTATAAAAGCAACTATTATTCAGCATTAATTTATTCTTTATATAAATACCTGATTATTTTAATAGGATAGAAACCTTTCATCACCGCGAAAGGTACCGCTTACATTACTGAAAATCTATTTATTAAAAATTATACCATTTTAAGCAGAATCGATCAAAAACAATCAAAATCATTCATAGGTAATTATGATACTCTATTGCACAATTCTATTTAATTGTGTTTTTTACTTTTCTCACTGTAATATACATATTTGCATAGTTAATTTTTTATAGCAGCCCGGACTATTCTTATTTGAGAAACTTTTTCAGATGTCTTACAATCCAATAGATTGGTCTGCTAACTTTTTTCTTTTATACAAATATTACGGAGGTAACCATGAAATTTTACACTAATCAACTTTTAACTATCTTTGCTTTTATATGCTGTATGACCCTTATAGGATGTTCAAATAGCCAGAATACAAACGAAAGCACGCACCACCACAAAACCAATTTACCTGAGGAAAATCCTTCTACTATTTCAGCTTCAATTGTTCGTGTCGTAGACGGAGACACAATAAAAATCAAATTAGACAACAGTAAAGAAGAAACCGTAAGACTTTTACTAGTTGATACACCTGAAAGCGTACATCCTACAAAACCTATCCAACCTTTTGCGATTGAAGCGAGCAACTTTGTAAAAAACCTATTACCAGTAGGAAAAGACGTTGAAATAGAGCTTGGTACGAATGAACGGGACAAATATGGCAGACTTCTTGCTTACCTTTACGCTGATGAAAAAATGGTGAATCAGCTTTTACTTGAAAAAGGATATGCTAGAGTTGCTTATGTATTCGCTCCGAATACGAAATACATCGAGGAATTCCGCGAAATCCAAGAAACAGCACAACGAAAAGAAATTGGTATTTGGTCCATCGAAAATTATACAACTAGTACTGGTTTTAATGATCAGAAACAAAAACCGAAAGCAACCGAAAGCCCTATAGCTTGTACCAATCCTGAAATTAAAGGAAATATTAACTCGAAAGGAGAAAAAATATATCATGTAAAAGGAGGTCTGCATTATGAGCAGACGAAACCTGAAAAATTGTTTTGTAATGAGGAAGAGGCACTAAAGGCAGGTTTTCGAAAAGCAAAAAGCTAGTGAGATGCACATATCTTGTTTCAATATTTAGTCAAGTGATGATAAGATTGGAGCAAGAAAATTAAAGTACAAGAATTCAAACCATTTAGACACTATTTACATACCTAAATTCAAAAAAGAAACGCCTGTCTTAGTTTATGCAAGTAAAATGCATATCTAGACAGGCTAATGTATACGATTAGCTTCTTGGCTCAACCATGTATTGATAAGTGACTTCTCCACCATGTTTTGCTGTTCCGCTAAAGTGTTTGAAATCCTCTCTTTTGACAAGAAAGAGTTGGAAATCTAAAAACTGGTCCTTCGTAATGGTAAATTCATCAATCTCACCGTTAGCTAGCTGATTCAAGAGCGTCTCTACTTCTTCTCTATCCAAACCAAATCCCCCAGACGTTTTATGGTTAATTCCAAAATCCAGTACTATAATACGCTATCGTTTCGCATCATGCAATTTTTCAATAATGCTTCAAAGAAACACTCGGTATTCGTCAAGATATCATCGTATATTTTTAGAGTATATTTCAATCTAAAATACAAAGAAATTAATAATTGCAAACAACTTCTTTACGTTTGGGAAAAAATAGTGCAAACTGTATAGTAAACTATTCAATGGTTTTTATGAAAATATAGTCATAGAAGAAGTCCATGTAAAGTTTTATAGAGTATTTCGAAAATTATTTTGAAAGCGCTCTATGCATGATTACCTAACAACAGGAATATCTTCAAATGACTGAATACTCGCTCTACTGCTTTTAAATAGGAAGCAACACGTTGTTAATTCGCGACAATTTAGTTTGAAGAATAGCTTTATAGAGCAGGTTACTAACTCTCTAATAAAGTGAAACTTCATCAGTGCGGGTTTTCTTCATCCCCCACTGTTTGTTAGTCCCATTCTAGACTCGCTAAATCTCGCTCCGATTCGATAAATTGACTCTACAACAAAGGTTCAACGAACTTAGACTAAGTACGCCGCATCCTCATGTCTTCGTCTGAGTGACAAAATCCTGTGGGCGCAAACTTTACCTCTGCGTAACTCGCGGTAAGTTTCACTGTATCTCACTAATCGGGGTTTTACTGCCCGTTGCCCGTTAATGCGGGATAAGTTGGTGGAGAGGAGCAGCGATTTTATAGATTTTTACACGAAGTCTAGTTTAACTTGCAATTAATTGGGTACCTGATTTAAGTTAACTTTGAACCCTTTTTCTTCATAAAAAACATCCATGAGCGTCTTCTCTAAACCCGACGATGAAAAAGGTTCGAGTTCTCAAATTGTATCACCTTATGAAGAAGGCGGTGCGGAGCTGTTCTTGCATAGTCCCGCCCCTTTTCCACAGAAAAAAGACAATTATGAAACGAAAAGGATGGTTGATAGTTATGAAAAAGGCAGAAATAGGTAATATCATTGAATTCCGTGACGGTTTGCAAGGAATTGTAGAAAAGGTTAATGAAAATTCAGTAATTGTTGATGTTACATATATGGCTAATTACAGAGATTTTGATTTAGAGCAGAAAACGGTTGTCAATCATAAAAATTATAAAATCATTAAATAGTTTTTTTTCTCAATACATAATTCAGTTTGACTATAATTTATACCCTCTAAAACACCACTTAATACATTAGCGTTCTAAAAAATCGAAGGTGTCACATAAGAATCTGATCTCGCACACTAAATCACTATGTGTGCGAGGTTAGACCCTTTGAACATGGGACATCCCCTCTTCTTTTGCAACAGATTCCCTGGATTTAGTAATCTTTATTTAATCTAATCGACTAACATTGTAAAAGCATTTCTATACAATTCATGGTATAGTGAAATTACTTTTTATTCTAAAAAAAGTGGAAAACTCAAACAAGAAAGGAGATTATTGCAATGAACAAATGGAAATTAGTACTAGCCGGACTTACAGTTTCAGCTTTTGTACTAACAGGTTGTGGTACAGGCAATAATGATGAAAACGCTAAGGAACCTAAAGTAGAAAATCAAGAGGAAAATACAGAAACTACTGGAAATACACCTAACACCAACGAGAACAGCAGTGAGGTAAACAAAGAAAGCACCGAAAACACTGACTCAACTGATAATGGTACTTCATCTAAAGACAAGCCTACTAAGGAAGAGGAAGAAGCTACTGAGACTTCCACAACGGAGGAAAAAGGAGAAACAGCTCGTATTCTTGAACAACCTTTGAAATTTAAAGTAAATGGTGTGGAAAAAGAAGAAACGGCTTTCCTAAAAAACAGCGATAATCAACCATTCAGTTTGTATGTACTGCCTGAGTTTGAGCTAACTGCAGAAGAACCTAATAAGGATGTACTATTTTTGACTGGTCAAGATGAAGTTTTCATGCGGATTGAACACTATCCTGCCGACGTGAATTGGGATGAAATCGAAGCAGATGCCAAAACACAATTGACTGCCGTTTCAGAAACTATCACCCCAGTTGACGCTTCCCAATATTCTCTTGATAATGCAGTAGTTTATGAAGCAGTAAATGGAAATGACATTGTCACTTCTGTTCTTTTCAAAGATGAAAAGAATCAATCTAAAATAACAATTTTTACAAATAAAGACCACGATTACAGAGATGCCTTCATTCAAATGGGTAAAACAATAATGAAAAAATAAAGCAAAAGCCATGATATAGGTGTATTCCTGTTTCATGGCTTTTTTCTTATAGGATTTCGAAACCATACTAGTACTAAAAAAATTAAAGTGATGTAACCAAACAGCGGGTACAAATATCCTAATAATTGTCCATATTCAAACTTGCCTATCAGAGCAGATAGAAGACAAATCATGATCATTACTAAAAATCCAGGCACTTTAATATATTTCTGAATTTGTTTTTGCAGTCCAAAAATATTACCAATGACAGAAGTAAAGATCTCACCATAAATGACTAATACAAATAGCCAATGTAGATTGGCCGCTGCATTTTTCATTAATTCTGCTGATGGAATTGAATAATCCAATAAATCAGGCAACATCACAAGTGAGAAATGCCCCGTAAGCAATATTACAGTTAAAAAGAAACCACCAAGCATCGCTCCTCGCTTCAATACCTTTTCCTCACGAATATCATAAGCTACTGGAACTAATACGGCGAGAGAGAGAGACAGATTAAAAGCTGAGTAAGCAAATGGTGACATGACGATATCTAAGGTTTTTCTTCCTTCAGGAATTACTGTAAAAGCAGAAACAAACCCACCCTCGTTAATTGTAAGGATACATAATATTACACTAAAAAAAATCATCAATGGGACAACAAAGGAATTGACTGCGAACAGCCCTTTCATTCCTCCCATTAATACCATAGTAGCGAATAATATCGTTACAGTAACGCCGACATTCTTAGAAATACCTAGCTGTTCTTCAAATACTGCTCCTGCACCAGAAATCATGACTGCTGTAACCCCAATTAACATGAGCATAAATAAAATATTTACGAATGCAGCAATTTTTTTCCCAAATAAAAACTGATTGAATTCTTCATATGTCGAAACAGCCGCTCGTGAAGATAATAACATGATTTTTGCACCAGTAAAAATAAAAATATATCCAGCTATCAATATGCCGAAAAAACCATACATCCCATATTGAGTGAAGAACTCAGCGATTTCCCTACCTGTGGCAAACCCTGCTCCGACAACTGTTCCCACATAAACCGCTGCTATCTGAAATGCACCTGTCCATCTTGAAACCATCCGCTCGCCTCCCCATTACAATATATATGTAAGGCAATGAGATTTAAGACAAGCAATAACTCAAGTAATTGTCAATCTTATAAACAACTGCTCTTATTAGTTATCTTCTGAAACAAGAAAGGATGCCCCATTTCACAAAGGTTAGACCTTTTTGGGACATCCTCATTTATCAAAATCAATTTTTATCCCGCATTAACGGGCCGTTCCCCTTCCACCTCCAGGCTTAGAGGATTCGAGGAAGCGTAAGTGGGGATTAACTGCCTAATCTAGTTGCACTCCCTGTCCGTCTGAGGACTAAAGCTGTAAACAACGTATTCCATCTTATGCTTGTCGGACTTTCACAGGATATGATGGTGTCTAAGTTGCTCACAGGGCGTGAGCGATCTTAGTATTCGTTCCTTAAAGCAGTCATCTCGCTTGAAGTAAAAACCCGATTGGTGAGATTTAATGAAACTTACCCAGAGTTACACAGAGGTAAAGTTTGCGCATACAGGATGTGGGTCACTTAGACATGGCCGCAGGACGCGGCGTACTTAGTCTGAGTTCTTTAAACCTTTGTTCGCACTGTCGATTGATCGAATTACTTGGCGACGGTAGAACTAGACTAACAACCAGTGGGGGATGAAGAAGACTCCCACTAATTCAAGTTTAACCTTATAGTTTACCATCATCAATTGATGTCAACCACTCATCGATGACAGAGACAACATTTTTAACGGTACCATCATTAAACGGTGAATCTAGATGTGCAGATGCAACGAGACCGAGAAATGATTGGCTACCTCCAAGCTTACAAAGGCTTAAATAATCATCCCATGCTTTCTTTTGATCTTCTCTGGATCGTTTCCAAAATTGGAAAGCGCATATTTGTGCTAACGTATAATCAATATAATAAAACGGAGAATTAAAAATATGACCTTGACGTTGCCAATATCCACCTTTTTCTAAAAATGCCACACCATCATAGTCACGATGCGGTAAATATTTTTTCTCTATCTCACGCCACGCTTTCTTTCGTTCAACTGGTGTTGCTTCAGGATTTTCATAGACATAATGCTGGAATTCATCTACTGCCACACCATACGGTAAGAAAGTGAGTGCGCCTGCCAAATGAGAGAATTTATACTTATCTGTATCTTCTTCAAAAAACAGCTCCATCCATGGCCACGTAAGGAACTCCATACTCATTGAATGAATTTCACATGCTTCATATGTAGGCCAGTAATACTCAGGGAGCTTCGAATTTCTGCTACTATACACTTGGAAAGCATGTCCCGCTTCATGAG
The DNA here is from genome assembly GCF_014138605.1 of Peribacillus huizhouensis. Classification (GTDB taxonomy): domain Bacteria; phylum Bacillota; class Bacilli; order Bacillales; family DSM-1321; genus Peribacillus; species Peribacillus huizhouensis. The sequence goes on from NZ_JACJHX010000001.1 coordinate 354,603, forward strand.
TTAGAACATCAATATCACCTGATGTGCCGTTAAAATTTGAAAAAATAAAAGGTGCCCGAAAATCCTCAATCATTGTGCAATATCCGCCACCAGCTTTTCCTTTTTTAGCAACGAGATCCATTAATCCAGTATCTAGCATATAATTAAAGAATTCTGCTGTCTCAGGAGATAGCTCACTATACATCTTCTTCCCATTCGCTACAATCCAAGCCGGATCTCCTTTAGGTACCGCGTTTCCGGTTTGAAATTCAAATCCCTCATCATAAAATTTTAACTCAGACACATTGATTCTTTGCTTTTGACGTTGTTTCAACTTACTTACAAGCGGCACGATATATTCTTCTACTTGTTTGCGGAAATTAGCAACCATTTCGGCATTATAGTCTGTTCTAGCCATACGATAATAACCAAGCTCAACAAAATTCTTATATCCAAGCTTTACTGCGATTTCGTGACGTACTTTAACGAGTTGGTCATAAATCTCGTCTAATTTCTTTTCATTTGCTTCAAAAAAACTAAAAAATGCTTCACTCGCATTTTTCCTCGTTACTCGCTCTTTCGATTCTGTAAATGGCTGAAGTTGAGCAAGTGTCCGTTCTTCTCCTTCAAATTCAATTTTTGCAGCAGCTAGTAATTGCGTATATTCGCTTGACAGCTTGTTTTCCTTCTGCAATAAAGGAATGATTTCTTGCGAGAAGGTTTTCAATTGAGCTTCCGCTAATGCAAACAACTGTGCACCGTACTCAGCTTCAAGTTCTTTACGATATTTAGCCTTCACAAGTTTGGCATAGTATTGAGATACTAAATCTTCAATTTCTGGTGATAGTTCATCAAGATATTCATTCTCTAATTTATAAAATTCATCGTTTGTATCAATCGAATGACGAATGGAACAAATCGTTAACATAGTTCCTACGTTATTTCTTAAGCGAGTAATTTCGTCAATCGCTTCTATTTGTCTCGCCGCATTTTCAGCTGTCTCAAACTTCTCCAAAAGACTTGTGAATTCTCGTTTCACTTCTTCTAAATTAGGCCGTATATACTCATATTGTTCGAACTTCAATGAAAACACTTCCTTTTATTAAAATAAGGTTTGATTGAACTATTGAACTTGCTACATCCACCTTAACTTTCTTTTCTCGATACGTCATCTAAACTCCTTCTTAATCTGATTTATTTTATCCCGCTTTAACGGGCAATATGACCCCCACCTCAAGGCGGGAGGAAGCGTAGGGGGTTAACTGCCCGTAAAAGCCCGATTGGTGAAATACAGTAAAACTTACCTTTGTAGTCATTAAAGGTAAGTTTGCGCCCACAGGATGTGGGTCACACAGACGAAGACATGAGGACGCGGCGTTCTTAGTCTAGTATTCATTACACTGATTGAAGTTTTTACTTTAACTAAAAGGGAGTTGCCGTTAACCTTTTATGAAAAGGCTGTTTTTGCATACTTTGTTGCTTTTCAATTATATGTACACTACAACCTCGATTGGGAATAGGTTCAGGAAGTTCTTCATTATCATATAAGATTCCTGCCAAAGAGTATGCCAAATCCTTTTTTGCACTTTTTATCGCTTTAAGTTTTGTTTTCCCTCGTGTTAAAGGAAAGTCCCATCTAGATTCAGGAAACAGAGTGGGGAAATAAACACAAAATATTCCTTCATCGTCCTGTTGTATGAATGCTGGATAAACTAATTTATCGGAATTTATCATAGCCACACATCCTTCCTTATAACGACTACATATTACTAAGTTTTCGGGGAAGTTTAAAATATCAACATTTACCTTTAACAGAGCCTTTATGAAAAAAAGCCGTTCAACCCTTTGATGGATGAACAGCAAGCGGTCATATACTATTTTATCACTAAGTATCTAAAAGTACCGATTTGGGCTTACTCGTATGAAACCATGGTTTCACAAATCTTCACTTTACATTTAAGCCTATTTTTTTTATGAACTCGATGGCCATTTGCTTCTCTTCTGGCGTAAGAATATTCATAATTTCATCAATTTGTTCTTCATGTTCTGGAAACACCTTTTCAATAAATTGTTTCCCTTCTTCAGTAATCCTTGCATAAGTAACTCTTCGATCCTCTTTACAAGCAACTCGCTGTAGGTAATTCTTCTTCTCCAACTTATCTACTACATAAGTAATGCTACCACTAGCAAGAAGTATTTTCCCGCCAATTTGCTGCAAAGGTTGTTCTCCTTTATGATATAACAGTTCCAACACGGCAAATTCAGTTGGATTTAATCCTTGTTCAGCAATAAATTTATTAACAACATCATTGATGGAACGATGTGCTCTAGATAATACAATGAACAGCTTAAGTGATTGCTGCACGCTATTATTTTCCATTTTATTCACAACCTTAATATACAAAATTTAAATATCTCGAATTAAGGCTATTATAAAAAATAAACACACTTTTGTCAATTTTCCACGTTAAGTTTAATTTAACTGTTTCCAAATCAAGTTTACTATACTAAAATTTATACGTTGTAATAATGCAAACAGTACTCAGGAAGAAAATATCAAGCTCCTTGTTCTGTATACAGTATGACCTGATGAAAGACTATATATATACATATTAATTTTGATAAGGAAGTGGTATTATGACCTCAATTTCACTCAAGGTTGACAAGCAATTACCAAATTCCAATACTGCTTATTGGGTATTGATTCTCATGGGATTTTGCCATTTATTAAATGATTCCCTTCAGGCTGTTGTACCAGCCATGTTCCCAACACTAGAAAAATCCATGCATTTGAGCTACACACAGCTTGGAATGGTTGCCTTCGCTCTAAATATCGTCGCTTCCTTAATGCAACCTGCAATTGGTTGGTATGCTGATAAGAAACCACTTCCCTTTGCATTACCTATTGGTTTAACGAGCACACTTATCGGGATTGGTTTGCTCGCTCTTTCACCTACTTATGAGATGATCATTTTTTCTGTTATCTTAATCGGCATTGGTTCTGCAATCTTTCATCCAGAAGGATCAAGAGTAGCTTTTATGGCTGGAGGCCCGAAAAGAGGGCTTGCTCAATCGATTTATCAGGTAGGAGGAAATACCGGCCAAGCACTTGCACCACTTATTTCTGCACTGATCTTTCTCCCATTCGGGCAAAGAGGCGCTCTTTGGTTTGTACCTGTTGCATTCTGTGCAGTTCTTATTCTCATATATATTGCCAGATGGTATAAGTCAAGATTAGATGATTATCCTCTTCCAAGGAAAAAGGCGCATGAAAATGCAGGAAAGGTTCAGGGGAAAGCAGTAGTCGCACTAGGAATTGTATTGTTTATCATTTTCGCACGTTCGTGGTATATATCATGTATGACGAATTTCTATGCATTTTTTCTAATACACGATTATTTATTTTCAATCCGATCGTCACAAATTTTCATTTTTGCATTTTTGGCAGCCGGTGCATTTGGAACATTTTTCGGGGGACCTTTGGCTGACCGGTACGGAAGAAAAAATATCATCTTGTTTTCGGTAGCTGGAAGCGCACCGCTGACTATTCTCCTACCATTTGTCCCAGCATATGTAGCCATTATTCTACTTTTAATTGCTGGATTTATCATCATGACTAGTTTCTCAGTAACCGTTATCTATGCTCAAGAACTATTCCCTGGCAAGGTTGGAACAATGGCAGGCTTAACGGTAGGATTCGCCTTTGGTATGGGGGCAATTGGCTCTGTTGCATTTGGGTACTTAGCAGATTTGATTAGTATTGGAACGACCATTAAATTGGCCGGATTCTTGCCACTTCTTGGTTTACTTGGAATATGGCTACCGAATGATATGCAACAAAAATAGTGTATTCTTTAATTATGTTTGAATGTACGAATTAATAGAGCGAATATTTTTACAGCAGTTTTTAACTAAAGAAAAGGGGTTCATTATGAGTGAAGTACTACTTGGCAGCATTCTATCTGCCATGTCGACTGGAGCAGGTGCATTGCTTATCCTGTTCATGCGTGGTACATTAACACACCGACTTCGCGATAACTTATTAGCGTTTACAGCAGGGATCATGATGGCCGCATCCCTTTTGAGTCTAATTCCAGAATCATTGGCATCAGGCGGATATATCCAGCTTGTCGTTGGAATTTTCTTCGGAGTGTTGATTTTAACATTATTGGAAAAAAACATTCCCCATATTGATATTGACCATGCAATAAAAGGAATTGAGTTTGATGAAAAAGCATTATTAATCATTACTGCCATCACATTACATAATATCCCAGAAGGTCTTTCTGTCGGTGTGAGCTATGCCTCTGATACTGAAGGAACAGGCAATCTTATTGCCTTTGCCATTGGTTTGCAAAATGCTCCGGAGGGCCTTCTAGTTGCATTATTCTTAGTCAATCAACGTATTAGTAAATTTAAAGCATTTATTGTAGCGACCTTGACTGGTGCGATTGAGATTATTACCGCACTGCTCGGCTTCTACCTTACCTCTTACATTGGATTTCTTGTATCGTATGGATTGGCCTTTGCTGCCGGCGCCATGTTATTCATCGTTTATAAAGAATTAATACCCGAAAGCCATGGAGACGGCAACGAGCGCACATCAACGTATTCCTTTATTGTTGGACTTTTATTTATGATCCTTCTTCTAAATATGTAGATGAATTCGATTCTATTACGCTTAGAAAAATCCGACTCATTATTTGACAGTAATTAGGATGTACCTTGTTAAAAATACTTACTCTAGCATTGTGATGCATCCTATAAAAAAGCTGTTTTCAGAATGTTTTCACTGGATGAATACATTCTGAAAACAGCTTTTTTATCTTCGTTGTAAACTATGATTTTTCTACTATTTTTGAGATAGAATTCAAGGTGAGAGACATCTTAGATGATTGGATAATAGTTCGATTAATCTGGCAATTATGCGATGTTTAGACTTGCGAAGTTTTTAGGTTATGTAGTACTCACAACTGGATGCTGAGATTAGCTTAGGTAAGAAAATGGTTGTTGAACAATCATAATCATATTGTTCACGTTAAACTTTTCTTCAAAAACATGGTTTTTCTGCACATAACTATATTCATTTATTAACACATCAAGCTCTTGACTGGAACGAATCGTAAGTTCATCTGTCATTCCGTACATTTCTGCTAATTGAAGCATTTCGATTCTCTTCTCTTGAATTTCATTAAACATTTTTACTGCACTGGGTTTCATGATTACTTCAGCTTCCTCCTGCCAAGTTAATAGTTGAATACTAATGGATTATTACAAATTTTTCATAGTCTGTAAATAGATTCGCAAAAAAAGACAAAACCTTTTATATTTTTACATCGGAATTCAAATAGTGGTGAAAGAATCGTTATTGGTTAATAGATATCTATTTATTAAGGGTGTACAGAGTCAATCCCTGGGTAGATTATAATGTAGAAGAGTTTTTTAAGAGGAATTTCCCGTTTACATTTTGGGGTATATGACATACACCGTAGTTGCGCTTTAATTTGATTCATAATGGGTAGAGTAGGTATAGAAAAGTGAATGGAGGTAGGATTATGTTTCTAAACAAGAAATTTCAAAAAGGCTTATCATTATTTAAAAAAGAGGCGCAACATTATTCAACTAATAAGCAAGATGCTGGAAAATTATTGGGAAAAGCAGGTTTGAAAGCAAAAAAAAATGAATCAACGCTGAAAGAAGTTTGGACCAACCTTCAAACGCTGTTTCAAATGATAAAAGCTTGGATCTCCGGTGATTATCAGCAAATCCCAACCCGTACTTTACTCATCATATTTGCTGCGATTACCTATTTCGTTTCGCCGATTGATCTCATACCTGACTTTCTATTTGGGTTCGGTTTGCTCGATGATGTAGCAGTACTTACCTTCGCTTTTAAACAAATTGAACATGATTTAGAAGTCTTTAAAGTATGGAAACAAAATGTAGAATGATTGGATAAAGTGAAACTTCAATCATTAGAGGTCTTCTTCATCCCCCAATGGTTGTTAGTCGCGTTCTACTGTCTTCGTCTGTGTGACCTACATCATGTGGGCACAAACTTACCTTTGAAAACCACAAAGGCAAATTTCACTGTATCTTACTATTCGAACATTATCAGGCAGTTATCCCTACCTTACGCTTCTTCGGATTCCTATAAGCCTTGGGGTTAGGGTCTTGCTGCCCGTTTATGCAGGATAATCAATAACGAAAAGCCTATTGAGTGATACGTTCTCCTTTAAGCAATAATTCTTTAATATGTATTCGGCTGCCCGCGTATCCTGTTAAAGTTCCATTTTTCCCGACTACTCGATGACAAGGAATAATAAATGGAAGAGGATTCGCGCGGCTTGCTTGACCAACTGCTCTAACTGCATTCGGCCTGTTAATCGCTACAGCGATTTCACTATAAGTCCTCGTTTCTCCCCTAGGAATTCTACTGATTTCCTCCCATACTTTTCGTTGGAACTCTGTACCACTCAATATACATACTTCAGGAAAGTCAACTACTTCTCCACTCAAATATGCAGTTAACATAGGAAGAATCCTAGTGAATACGAAATGTTCCTTATCAAAGATTACGTCCAATTTCTTACTTCTCTTTTTAAAATCATCTTCTCCAAATGAGATACTGACAAGTTGCTCCTCATTCGCAAGTAAATATAAGTCACCAGCGAATGGATGATGATAGTCGGTATAATAGTATGTCATAATTCTAGCTTTAACCCTCTCTAGGAATCGGTAGAAAGATATGGAATGTCGCTCCTTTTCCTGCTTCACTTTCTACTTCGATATAACCTTTATGCTCTTCAATAATTTTATAACTAACCATCAATCCAAGTCCAGTTCCTCGTTCTTTCGTTGTATAAAATGGTTCCCCGAGCCTTCTTAGCTTTTCTTCTGTAATTCCAGGACCATGATCTATAATGGAGATTTTTACAAATGAATCATTAATTCGTTCCGTATTAATGATTACGAAACTACCATCATTCGATACTTCAATCGCATTTTTGATAATATTGATGAGCACTTGCTTTAACTGATTTCCTTCACAAAAAACGTCACAATTATCCTTCGTGAGATTCCGTTTAAGTTGAATATTATTAAGCATGGCTTGTGCCTCAAGAAAATCTGCTGTTTCTTTTACAATCACATTTACATCTTGGTTAGAGTATTTTAGCGCCTGTGGCTTGGCTAAGAATAAAAACTCCGTTATAATCGTTTCTATACGCTGTAGCTCTGAAGTAATCACATTAAAATAGGTCGTATAGTCCTCTTTCACACTATTTTGCAGTAATTGAATGAAGCCTTTTATAGCTGTCATAGGGTTGCGAATTTCATGTGCAATGCCAGCTGCTAGTTCTCCTACGACATGTAGTGTATCTGATTTGCGAATTTGCTCTTCCATTGCCAGTTTTTCTGTGACATCTCGAATAATTGTAAAATTCGTGCCAACGTATAAGTTTTCTCGTGTAGCAAATTCGATATGCTTTACCTCGCCATTTTCAAACGGAATCGCAATGGTTGATATTTCAGATTCACTTTGTATGGCAAGTTCAATATGCTCATGTAATAAATTAATTAATTCTTTTTGAGAGTTGGGAATGTTTATTCTTTCAAATGAGCCTTTATGAGAACCGTTCTTAACAATTCCGAGAATATTAGTACCTGCATGATTAATATCAATAATACGGTCATTCGTCCAAAGGATCATACCATCTAATGATCCTTCAAAGATTTTTCTAAACTTCCATTCACTTTTCCTTAGCTCTGTTTCAATCAGCCATCTCTCACTAACATTACGAAAGATTGTTAAGTTATATCCTTCAGCATGATGTTTTTTTCCGGTGAATTCTAATAATTTTATTTGACCATTTGGCATTTTAAAAAATAGCTCTTCTCGAATTTCTCCTCTTTCTTCGAATTTATTAATTACAGTCTTAAAGTTTTGATGATTTTTGTACACATAGCTGCCAATTATACTACCAATTAGTTCATCGTGCGTAGATTCGAAAATTTTACAAGCTGCTTCATTCGCTTGAAAAATGGTCCCATCTTCTTTCCAAAATAGAATCGCATCCATCGAATGGTCGAACAACTCTGCAAAGACCTTTTCACTTTTCTCAGCTCTTTTTTTCATCACCATTCCTTCTGACATATTTCTAAATATTGACATATACAGATTATTTTGTTTATTCGTACTAGTTATATATTTGAATAGAGTGAATTCTTCATCTGAAAACATTTCCACCTCCCCACTAAAGGACCCATATAGGTTCACTTTCTCAATCCCCTCTTGCCAATTAAGTAAGTTTTTAGGCGAAATAATCCCTCGAATGTTATCACCAATAATATCCTTTTTTCGCTTACCAAGCATTTTACAAAAAGAATCATTCGCATCCATAATAATTCCGTTTTTATCATAAATGATGATGCTATCCACGGCATATTTAAAAACATCCAAAAATAATTGCATAGGAACAATAGGCTTATCACTTAATATTGACGGGCTTGTAACATCTTGTAGCTTCAAAATGCGGAGACCAACCCTATTGGAGCTAGTTTCTTGATATTCAATATGTTTGATCTCACCTTTTTTTAATTGAATAATCCACAGATTTCTATGCTTGAGGATTTGAATTGTCGTAATATAAGGTAGATAAATCTTTTGTGAGTCATTTAATATCCTACCAAAAAGAAATTCTTCAGAAGATAGCCCAAATAAGCTACAAGCAGACTGATTCGCATGAGTTATTTCATTTTCAGAGTTTAGCATTATATATGCGTCAGACAATGAATCGAATAACTCTTTGAAATCATCTATTTGACGGTTTAATTGATCAATCTCCTTTTGATAGATTGATATATCCTGTTGTGAAGGATTTACATTTTTCATTCTGTAACGGGTTAATATCTCAACTTCGTTATTTTTTCAAGTCAAAATACCGCCCTTCTCTCCTTTCATTTCAAAAATTTAAGAACATCGACTAACTCTGCTTAAGTCCTTATACTTCTATAAATGATCATTTTTTGTAAAACAAAATTCATTAATGTCTAGAAATCACATTTTTTGTAATATCAAATTACAATACTATTCAGAATACTAAGTATGAAAATATCCAAAGTAAATATATTTTTCTTTAGTTGATATAGGTATATGCAATAAAGTGAAACTTCCAGCAGTGAGGAGTTCCTTCATCCCCCACCTACCTTCTATACACCTCATAATCTTGATGTGGGGTCTTACTGCCCGTTAAAGCGGGATAAAAACCCATGAAAAGGTATCTATTTTCTATTAATTTCTGGAAAATTGGGCAATTACATTCTTATACATATTAACATTATTTCGCTAATTCTCCTGACTTTTTTAGAATTTTTCTCTTTAAAAGTCAGATAATTCCGATTATATTAATATTTTTTTATTAAAAAATTTAAGGTATAATGATTTTCGTTCATAAAAAGTGGGTATATAAGAAGAGTAACTTTTTCTTGGAAAAGGGCGAGGGCTCGCAAATTAGCTCCGCACCATCACTTTCATAAGTTGATATAGTTTAACCTAAACCTTGATCACCGTTGGTTTTTAGAGCAAACGCTCATAGACGTTTGTTTTTGCTCATTTAAGGAGATATATTGAATGGAGGCCACTATATGACAAAAAGAAATTTTTATTTTGATAATGCGAAATTCATTTTGATAGCGTTTGTCGTATTCGGTCATCTCTTAAACAGTTATATTCAAGGCAGCGAAGAAATAAATGCTCTCTATAAAACAATTTATTCGTTCCATATGCCAGCTTTTATTTTAGTTTCTGGTTTTTTCGCAAAAGGATTTTATCAAAAAGGATATATCGCTAAAATTACAAAGAAGCTGATTATTCCATACCTAATTTTTCAAGTCATCTATTCGATTTTCTATTTTTTTCTATATGACAAATCGACTTTAAATGTAGATCTTCTCAATCCACATTGGTCACTTTGGTTTTTAATTAGCTTATTTTTCTGGAATATCATGTTACTTGGCTTTGCAAAATTGAAGCCCTTAACTGGAATTGCAGTTGCATTGGGAATTACACTGCTCGTAGGCTATGTAGATATAGTTACTAATTTCTTAAGTTTATCAAGGACTTTTGTATTTTTCCCTCTGTTCCTTATTGGATACCATCTGAAGAAGGAGCATTTGGTCAAGCTGTTCAATCCAAAAATTCGATTAGGTGCAACAATCATTATGGTTATTGTATTTATTGGCTTTTATTTATTTCCAGACATTAACTATAAATGGCTTCTTGGATCTAAACCATATTCTGAATTAGAAACAGCAAGTATCATTTCGATGTTCAAAAGATTAGGTTTCTATGCTTTAAGTTTACTCATGGTTTTTAGTTTTCTTTCTTTAATTCCACGAGAAAGACACTTCTTTACCAAATGGGGAGAGCAAACACTATATGTTTATTTACTGCACGGTTTTATCATACGTACCTTTAGAGAAAGCAGTATGAAAGGTTATTTTACTGATGTTGAAAACTATATCATGCTTGCAGGAATTTCCTTTTTAATAACCGTACTTTTATCAAGCCAGTTTATCACGTCACTTGCCCAACCAATTATCGAAATAAAAACAACACAATTTGCAAACTTAATCAAGAAATTTTCTTTGTACTTTAAACTTTATAAAAAACGCTGGCAAGATCAATAAAAAATGGAGAAATGGGGTAGATCCCATTTCTCCAGTGTGATACTTATTTGAACTGTTTTGTAATGCTAAAATTTCTTTCGTTATGGTATTTATGGTGTTCTCTTGTTCATAATCACCGGCAAATTTCCGGTGATTATTTCTTTTTATGCTTGGTTGAAGACAAAACGTCATAAATTTTTGCTGCATTCAAATCACTAGTAAATTCCGTTCCGAATTCTTCGCGAACATGGATTTTAGACTTATCATTTTTTTTAGCCTTTTGATTATTCATGTGTTTTCCCTTTTCTCCCCTGCTTTGAATTACGATTTGCACCCTTCATCATATCTTCATCCATTGCAAATTCATTTGCATATTCATTTTCTGCCTGATTTCGTTTTGGCGTCTTGCTCGTTTTCAGAGCACCATCTACATTTGCTTTTCGTTTCACTATTCATTCACCATCCTTATCCAAACTAGCTTGCTTGTTAGGATGGGGTAATTTCTTTCAATTTTATTCAGCTTAGCAATGCTGAATCCGAAAAAGCTGACGTAAATGAATTGACATCCATTCCAACTTCAACCTTACAAACCATTATTGATGTACTTTACCAGAACAATTCATTAATAATAACAAGTGATTATCCCATAATACTAATACAGTGGTTAACCACCACTGAAAAAAAGTAAGGGGCGATTATAATGGCAAACAACAGTAATAACTTATTAGTACCTGGAATTGAACAAGCACTTGACCAAATCAAATATGAAATCGCACAAGAATTCGGAGTGCATTTAGGTGCTGAATCTACATCACGCTCAAACGGATCTGTCGGTGGAGAAATAACAAAACGACTTGTGCAACAAGCTCAATCTCAACTTCAAGGTAGATAATAAAACTAAAACTGAATATGTAATGGATTTAAGAACAATTACATGCACTATAGCATGAGTCAAAAAACATAGGATGACTTCAAAGCGCAATTCTCCAACATTCGGAGAGTTACCGATTGGAGTCATCCTCTTTCTTTTTATGTTGTTTCTTCGCTACTCGGAAAAATATCAGAATATTTAAATAATTACAGATGCATAAAGGATTATTCATGTTTACCATCGAATGTTAAAAAGAAAATAAAAATATTTCGAAATGAATACACATCATTAATTATTAGCAACAAGTGGTAGTATCATGATATGATAATATCATTCTTCCTACTTGATTTTCCGTTACCAAATAATCGGAAAAAAACAGATAGCTTATATGTATCAGAGGTGAACACACAATTGAAAAGAATATTAAAAGCTTATGATTACCCCACCTTCATCGCCATTGTGTTACTCTGCTTATTCGGTTTGGTCATGGTATACAGCTCGAGCATGATTGCAGCAGTAGCAAGATGGGATTATGACATCGATCATTTTTATCAAAATCAAAAAAAAGCGATGCTACTATCATTCTGCGCTATGTTTATTATGATGATCTTTCCTTACAAATTTTTTCAGAATAAAAAATTCTTAATGATTATGATGTTCGGAATAACTGGATTGCTACTATTTACTTTTTCATATGGACATACAGCTGGAAATGCTCAAAGTTGGCTTAAAATTGGCGGATTTTCAATCCAACCAGGTGAATTTTCTAAGCTAGCTTTAATTATTTACTTATCTGCCATTTATGGCAAAAGGCAAGACAGGATGAATAATTTGGATAAAGCCGTTATTCCTCCAATTATTTTTCTTGTAACAATATGCTTACTTATCGGAATACAGCCTGACTATGGTACTGCAGCCATTGTCTTCTTAATTTCTGCATCCATCATCATTTCATCAGGAATGACCTTTAAAGGGCTCGTAAAGTTATCCACCGTTTTTCTAATGGTCGCTTGCGTGGCTATTGCCGGATTTTTTGTAACTGGTAATATCTCAAAGATTTTTTCTGCAAATAAAATCGCCCGTTTTACAGGTTTTTCAGACCCTTTCAATGCAGGAGATTCTGGTCTTCAGTTAGCAAACTCATTACTTGCAATTGGCAACGGAGGCTTAACCGGGGTTGGATTGGGAGAAAGCACCCAAAAATATGGTTATTTACCTGAAAGTCATACCGACTTTATCATGGCCATTATCGCAGAAGAGCTTGGCTTTCTTGGAGTGGCTTTCGTACTGCTTACCTTAGGCTTTATAGTATTAAGGGGACTCATTCTTTCCGCTAAATGCAACGATCCATTTGGTAGCCTTTTACTTATCGGAATATCCTCGATGATAGGAATTCAAGTTTTTATCAACGTTGGTGGAGTTACTGGCCTCATTCCGATTACTGGAATAACATTACCCTTTATTAGTTATGGAGGATCCTCACTCTTACTATTGATGACTTCTATTGGGATATATCAAAATATTATTATGCGCATGAATCTTAAGGCACAAAAAGAAGCTGAGGAGCCCGTCATTCAAGGACTTCACATCCACTAAACAATTAAAAACCGCTGTTAATATTTTAACAGCGGTTTTTTTATTCTTTAGTTTTGTCATTTAAGTCTAGTAATTTTTTACACATTCACTTTATTTAATACTTCGTATGAAGGACTTTTCTCTACTTTTCATACTTTATTTTGTCATCTATATTTTTGTATATTACCTAAAACCTTCATTTAAAGTGCAACCCGATTTTTGTCCAACCGCTAAGTAAACTTAACAGGGGGGAAAGAATACAGAATAAAGCAAATGGTGCATATTCAACGGTCGTAACGCCAAGTACTTGGGTAAGAAATACTCCACAGACTCCCCAAGGAACAAGTGGATTTACTACAGTTCCTGAATCCTCTAACACTCTCGCCAATGACTTTGCTTTCAATCCCATTTGATCGTATTCCTGCTGAAACGTTTTCCCTGGTAAAAGAATCGATAAATACTGTTCACCCGCAAGAAAATTCACGCCAACTCCAGTCAAAACAGTTGCCGATACTAAACGTCTAACGTTCGTCAATGTTTTCTTAACGGCTTCTAAAATACCAGGGATAATACCTAATTCGAAAAGTAAGCCACCCATTCCAAGGGCCAAAATTACAAGTGAAATGGAAAACATCATACTCGTAATTCCCCCTCTTGAAACAATTGAATCGAGTTGCTCTACTCCACTATTTAACGTAAATCCAGAGTATAAAATGTCAGACATCGCTTTAACAGTCACATTAGGTGAAGTAAAAAACGTAATAATTATTGACGTAATAATTCCAGCAGACAATGTTGGAATAGCGGAAACTTTTTTCAATGCTAGACCGCCAACAATAACGAATGGTAGCAAGCTCCATAAACTTATTGTCGTGTGTGTAGATAATGCAGATACCATCTCATCTATTTCTTTTACACTTGTTACATTTGTGTTTGGAGAAAGTATGAAAAACAATACCAAACTAATCAAAAATGCAGGAATAGTTGTCCATAACATATTTCGAATATGCTCAAATAAGGGAACCCCCACAGTTTCAGATGCAAGATTGGTTGTATCGGATAGCGGAGACATTTTATCACCAAAGAATGCTCCAGAAATAATTGCACCAGCTGTAATTGCCAATGAAAAATCAAGCGCAGTTGCCATTCCAATAAATGCAACACCCACAGTGGCAGAAGTTGTTAACGAGCTGCCAATACATAAACCAATTAATGAAGTAGATAAAAAAACTATAGCATAAAAGGAGCTGCCTGAAATATATTCAAAGCCATAAAACATAAGCGTCGGAATAGTCCCACTCGCCATCCAACTCGAAATTAACATCCCAATAAAAAAGAAAATATAAATGGCACCCAACCCAGGAGCTGCGCCTTTTATCATAGCTTTTTCTATTATCGAAAAAGATAGACCTTTCATTCTTCCATAAATAATTAATACGAGTATGGCACCAAGTATCGGCATATGGGGCGTCATTTCAAAATGAATAATTCCAACCCCAATGACAGTCAAAGAGATGGCTAGTATGACCAATGCTTCACCCAATGACAACTTTAATTTCACATTCTTAACATCCACTTATTTTCCCCTCTTTCATGTTGTAAAAGACTGCCTAGTTGCAAATGTAGAAAATTATCTGTCTTTTTTACTTAAACGCTTTTAAGCGATAAAGCACACAGATAAATTTAAGCCAATATTATAGAATTGTCAATCCTTTTTTACGTATAGTAATTATTTCCGCCTTTGATCCGTCTCCCTTTTCTTAATTTTTGGCTATGTTAATTGGTGATTTTGGCACTATGTTGATTGGAGCGAACTCCATTCTTTTCAATCAACAACCTATTTATGATATGTAAAAAATACAGCCAATAAAAATGAGGTAGCCCCAAAAGGGACAACCTCATTTCTTCATTCACTATCCATTGGGTTATATAACTTCACATCAGGTTTTTTGTCCTGGAACCACCGCAAAGCAAAATCATTTTCAAAAAGGAATGCATATTGATCATAACGATCTTTCACTAGAATACTACGAGTACTATGAAGATTTTCATCAACTTTTTGATCTTCAGTCCATCGAGTAATCTTGCTACCCATTCTTTCCATAATAACATCAACGTTGTATTCGTTACGCATTCTGTGTTCAAATACTTCGAATTGAAGCTGACCTACCGCCCCTAACAAATACTCTTCCATCCGTACAGTTTTGAACAACTGAATGGCCCCTTCTTGTACGAGTTGATTAATTCCTTTATGGAAATGTTTTTGTTTCATCACGTTCTTAGCAGTTACTCTCATAAATATTTCTGGAGTGAATTGTGGTAAACGATCAAATTGATACATTTCCTTGCTTGTTGTAATTGTATCGCCGATTTGATAATTCCCAGTATCATAAAGACCAATAATATCGCCACCCACTGCCTCATTTACTGTATTGCGATCATCAGCTAAAAATTGAGTGGAGGATGACAGATTAATCGGTTTTCCAGTTCTACTAAGATAGACGCTCATACCCCGTTCAAACTTACCTGAACATATACGTAAAAACGCAATACGATCACGATGCTTAGGATTCATATTCGCTTGGATTTTAAAGATAAATCCAGAAAAATCATCGTTATTTGGTTCAATTTCGCCTACTGTAGAATTCCGAGGCTGTGGTGCAGGAGCAAATTGTAAGTATGCATCTAAAAATGTCTGTACGCCAAACGTCGTCAATGCACTGCCGAAAAAGACTGGACTAAGTGTCCCTGCTAAAATTTTTTCTTTTGAGAACTGGTTACCAGCTTCTGTAAGTAGCATGATTTCTTCAAGGGTTTGCTCATAAAGAGGTGATTCCTTTAATTCATGATCAATTGCTAATTCTCCTTCATCATTCAAAGGCAAAAATCGATCTTCATCTCCACTTTTAAATTGTTCTATTCGATTATTAAACCGATCATAGACACCAACAAATTCTTTTCCCATTCCAATTGGCCAGTTCATCGGATATGTCTCGATGCCTAGTACTTCTTCTAGCTCAGCAAGTAATTCGAGCGGCATTTTCCCTTGACGATCCATTTTATTAATAAATGTAAAAATAGGAATCCCGCGCATCCGGCATACCTTAAATAGTTTGATTGTTTGGTCCTCAATCCCTTTGGCAGAATCCACAATCATCACTGCACTATCGACAGCCATGAGAGTACGATATGTGTCTTCACTGAAATCTTGGTGACCTGGTGTATCTAAGATATTCACACGAAAATTATCATAATCGAATTGCATAACAGATGAAGTAACTGAAATTCCACGTTGTTTCTCGATCTCCATCCAATCACTAGTTGCATACTTACCTGTTTTCCTTGCTTTAACGGTTCCTGCATCGCGGATAGCGCCTCCAAATAAAAGCAGTTTCTCCGTTAATGTTGTTTTCCCGGCATCCGGGTGAGAAATAATGGCAAAGGTTCTTCTAGTTTGAACCTCATCGTTTAATGTAGTCATACGTTTATTCCCTTCTATCCTATATAAGTGGAAATTTCCACCATCAAGTTAGCTAGCTTCCAAGCTTCTTACTTATCACAATTTAATATGGTTAACGAACTATGTTCATTCTACACTTTAGAAATATATCATACCTGCTTCTTTTTTGGCTATACCTTTAAGAAGAGTTGCTCATAAGAAACATCATTGACGGTCCGCTATCAAGCCAACAATGAAAAAGGTTCAAGTGTTATAATTCGTAACACTTTTTCCACAGAAAAAACGCAAGTGATGCTACTCTAATAATTATTAGCAAAATCAAATCCTATTGATGAAACATCTACTTTCTTATCGTTTTATTAGAAGCGTTTACGGATTTGAAGAAGCAGCAAGTAGGAATGATAGGAGAAGATGGATCTACTTCAAACGATTGAACCGAGATTCGTTTAGATTAACAATTGGTTAGTTCTGCACCTATTGCTTTTGTCGTTTTGTTTGCTGTTTTTTATGCCAATATTTTTTTGCTTCTTTTATCAATAATGGTGCAACTAATGCTGCAGCGCGTTTTAGCATCTTTTTCTTCATATTCTAGAACCCCGCTTTCTTTCAATTTAGTCGTTTGTAGACCAGATTTTCTCGACCATACTTTTTAAATTGATCACTCTCTATCCTTCTTGTTTAACCAATGATAAAAAATTTAAAACATTCTTGCTTAGTAGTGTACTTTTTAACAGTTGGTTATTCATGTATATACGTATAAGAAACCGTTTTTTAGGATACGCTAGAAAATGTCATTTTGATGAATAGTGATTGAGATTTTATTTGAATTGTTTTATAATTTGATTAAATATTATTTAGAAAAATGAAACGAATTCACATATTAGCAAGCATCCACAACTAGTGGAATTTTGCTAATATATGAATGGCTTATTGTATAAGATAAGCTTTAACATATATTAATATTTGTTTAATTTTTAGGAGGATTTATCGAATGACAGTTACAGGTAAAGTTAAATGGTTTAATGGTGAAAAAGGATTTGGATTTATTGAAGTAGAAGGCGGCGATGATGTATTTGTACATTTCTCTGCAATCCAAGGAGAAGGGTTCAAAACTCTTGACGAAGGACAAGACGTTGAATTCGAAATTGAAGAAGGCAACCGCGGACCACAAGCTAAAAATGTTGTAAAACTATAAAATACCTAAATGGGTGAAGATGCTGCCACTTGGCTGCATCTTTTTTAATCTGTAAATAAAATGAAACTTTACCTCACCAATCGGGATTTTACGAGCAGTTACCTTCACCTACGCTTTTTAAAGTCCTTAGTTAGAGTTTACTGCCTATTAATACGGGATAAAATGGATGAAACAGACCGATTCATCCATTTTTCGCTTGACCATATCAGCCATTCAATCTTTTCTATTTTTTAATATGAAGAAATCCATCAAACGATCTGGCAGCTCGACAATGGTTTTATTAAGCACATCAAGCTTTGCTTCAAATCGATGAAGCAAATATAACGTGACTACAATGGGAAAACCAACATCACTGACAAATGTTAGAAGTTCATTCATATCATTCACCTCCATTCATTCTCTTTATACCTCCAAAATCAAAATAAGTAGCAGCGAATTAGAAATTGTCCCATTGTTTTCACGTATGCTGAAAATTCATATTGAAAAGGAATATTAAACATTATTAAAATAGAATTCAAAAGAAAGTGAGGAACCTAAATGAAATGGATCTTTCTTTTATTTCAAAGTTGGTTTTTCAGAAAAAAACAGAAACTTCCATCCACTCATATTCCGCTTAAAATCGGTCATCGTGGTGCTTGTGGACATTCTCCTGAAAACACCATGGCTTCATTTAAAAAAGCTTTAGAATATCAGGTAGATTTCATTGAAATTGATATTCACCTGAGCTTTGATGGACAGATCGTTGTCATTCATGATTTGACCTTGGACCGAACAACGAATGGAAAAGGAAGAGTTCAAGATTTTACATATGAGGAATTATCTAAGTTAGATGCTGGTAGTTGGTATAGCGAGGTTTTTTCAGGAGAGAGAATTCCCTTATTAAGCACTGTTTTGGATCAAACCTTACCTTTTTCTGGGGTTTTAATTGAAATAAAACATCCAGAGCACTATCCTGAAATTGAATCAATACTTGCCAAAGAGCTTAAAAACAGATTGCGTGCAAGTCATGAGTCTCCAAAAATAATGGTTCAATCTTTCAATATCGCTTCAATTAAAAAGTTCCACATGCTTTTACCAGAAGTCCCTGTTGGAATCTTATTTAAACATACCCCAGCAGGAATATCGAATAGATCTTTACTGAAATATTCACAATTTGCTTCATTTATTAATCCCAAAAAAACGATGGTAAACGAAAGGCTAATACGAAAAATTCATACTTATGGAATGATGGCATTCACGTGGACTGTTAATAACCGAAAGCATGTCCATTCGTTTGAGAAAATGAAGCTTGATGGAATCACGACTGATTTCCCTGATTACTTCAGTTTAAATGAAAAGAAAAGCGGACCAGATGCTTAATTCCTAAATATGAACATTTCTTATCCTTAATAATTAGCAGAGGCACCAAAAGTATCTAAACGAATACTTCTGATGCCTTATTTCTTTTCCTGTAAAAGTTATTTATATTAATAGCATTGAAATGAACGAATTTGATCCGCGTCTACTCCAAAATATACCCATCGCTGCAGATTTCTTCTCCACCGGTATCCTGCAACAGAATATCTGCCAACATATGTCGGATAAAACCAAAATCCTCTGCCACTTTCAAGCCAAATGTAGGTATTTCGATACAAACAGCCTCTTAAGCTTCCTGGGTCCACAGCTGTCAAACCCATACCACTTAATTGCGGAACAAATAATGGAGGTGGCGCTGTCGGCGGTCCATCATCGTAGTGTTGGCCATGACCGGGGCCAACATGTGGTGGACCTGGATGTTGACCAGGGCCCCCTCCTTGGGGTGGCGGTCCAGGATGTTGACCAGGGCCTCCTCCTTGGGGCGGCAGTCCAGGATATTGACCAGGGATTCCTCCCTGTGGCGGCGGTCCAGGATATTGACCAGGGCCTCCTCCTTGGGGCGGCAGTCCAGGATATTGACCAGGGCCTCCTTGGGGTGGCGGTCCAGGATATTGACCAGGGCCTCCTTGGGGTGGCGGTCCAGGGTATTGACCAGGGCCTCCTCCTTGGGGCGGCAGTCCAGGATATTGACCAGGGAGTCCTCCTTGGGGTGGCGGTCCAGGATATTGACCAGGGCCTCCTCCTTGTGGTGGCAGTCTAGGATATTGACCAGGGCCTCCTCCTTGGGGTAGTTGGTTTGGATATCTAAATCCTCCACCATATAAAGGCTGATGCAAACCTTCCCACTGGGGACATTGTGATTGTCCGGGACTATACATCGACTGTCTTGCCATTATATCGTAATTCTCTCCATAATTTTCATATCCGTTAAAGTAAGGATCATTATTCTGATCATAAACATTTTGATTTCCTTCATTATTAAATCCGGAATTTGGGTTAAATGGATCCATTTACTTTCACCTCGAATTCACTTTATCATTCCCTTTACACTATGTAGGCATCTAACCTATCGTACCTTGTTTCCCTGTAAATAAAGAGGTGATTGTTATCGATCTCCCCAAAAACAAAATCCTCCTTTTTCCTCTTAAGGAACCTTCTCCCTTATTAAATTACTTGTTTATTTAATAATATTTGTTATAGTGTAGATATAGTTTTTAACTAGAAAATGAGGGGTGCCTATGTGGGAATTATTGCTTGACTTTGATTATCAAACCGTACTAAACGCAATGATAGCAGGATATATTCTCGCCCTCTTTATACCTGTTGTAGCTGTTTACATTATTCATAAAAATGACTTCTTTACACAAGGCAAAGGACAGGACACTTATCAAATCCTGCAACTGAAGCATGCATATATATCTGCTGAATTTTTTGAACGCAGAGGATTTCAGCAATTTTTTATAGTAATTCGTAGAAAAGAGTCTCCTGATGACTCAGATGAACCAACTTCCCTTCTCATTGTTTAAATATATTAAACAAAATGAGGAGGAAATATATTGAAGAAGAATATTCTTGTAATTGTATCAATGCTTGTACTTGTATTAAGTGGTTGTCAAGCCACTTCTGGATCCGGTGATGGATTTTTCCATACTTTCCTAATTAATCCGTTGATTTGGCTACTTGAATTCAACGCACATCTATTTAATGGTAATTATGGGTTAAGCATCATCTTAGTGACGCTACTGATTCGTATTATCATCCTTCCTTTAACAATGAAGCAGTACAAAACACAGATTAAGATGAAAGGGAAAATGGACAAATTAAAACCCGAAATGGCGGCCATTCAAGAAAAAATCAAACAAACAAAAGATCCAGTAAAAAAACAAGAACTTCAAAAAGAAATGATGGCATTGTACCAAAAACATGGAGTCAATCCTTTAAATATGGGCTGCCTACCAATGATCATTCAAATGCCGATTTTGATGGGCTTTTATTATGCTATTAAAGCTTCACACGAAATTGCTACACATAGCTTCCTATGGTATAACCTAGGACAGGCAGATATGATCATGGCGGTAATTGCTGGGGTAATTTATTACCTACAATTCAAGGTTTCTCTAAAACAAATGCCTACTGAACAACAAGCGAGTATGAAATTCATGGGCTTACTTTCACCGGTAATGATTCTCTTTGTTTCGTTTTCAGCACCAGCTGCATTACCTCTTTATTGGTCAGTTGGAGGATTATTCATGATTGTCCAAACATACACATTACAAAGATTATACAAACGTGAACCACAACAAACAGTATTTACTTCTCCTGAAACGTTAAAGTAAAAAAGTGAAGCTTCAATCTTTTGAGGTATTAACTTTTCGTTAATGCGAGATAAAGAAAGAGGATGTCCCAAGGGTCAGACCAGCACTCTATACACAGTTCATACTACTACTTACACTTAATTTGAACTGTATATTACATTTATGCGGTCTGACCTTTTCCTTATGGGACATCCTCATCATTATTTTAGTTAAGAGTCGGTTTGGCAATTTTTGAAAAGAACTCCGTTACATAATTAAAGTCTGTATAAAAAAACAACAAGAGATCACCAGGCTTCGATAGTTCCCACGCTGTACGGTACGCCTCAGGTTCTTTCGGAACGATAAGTACATTTTGCTTACTCATATTTTTAGTGATCGCAGTTTCTTTCATAATTTTAGGAACTTCCAACGGTTCTCTTCCTCGAAGATCATCATCCTCTTTCAATAATAGAATATCTGAATGCTTACTTAGTAACACTGCCATTTTTTTTAGATCATCATCTTTTCGGTCACCAGGGCCAGCAATTACAGACACAACTCTCCGTTTAGCAAAGCTTTTTACGGTCTCAAACATTGCAGCAAGGCCGCTAACATTATGTGCGTAATCAATAATTATTTTTCTGCCATTTAGTTCTCGTATATTAAATCTGCCCTTCGAAAGTTCACTATTAGGATAAAAATGTAACGCTCTTTCTCGTAATTGATCCATTAAGATGCCTTGGGTATGAGCAGCAGCTAATGCTTGTAGTAAATTTGATAGGTTATGTTTTGCCGTACCATTAATTGTAATTGGTATATCACTCCCTAATAGAAAGCGCTCTTTTTTTCCCCCATACGCGTATATAATCCAGCCAGAATCATTTACATACCAAACTGCCGCTCCTTCTTGCAGCGCTTTTTTTACAAAACGATTGTGCTCAGTAAGTGATGTATAAATAATTTCTCCCTTACTATATGCACTCATATTAGCTACATTAGAATCTTCCGCATTTAGGATACAATATCCAGTCTCATGTACCACTTCAGCAATTAGTTGTTTTAGCTTTATCAACTGTTCAAACGTAACGATGCCATCACTACCTAAATGATCTTCGGCCACATTAGTTATGATACCAACATCACAATGCCTATAGGCAAGGCCCTCGCGTAAAATACCGCCCCGCGCGGTTTCAAGAACCGCATAATCAACATTGGGGTTGGCTAACACTTTTCTCGCACTTATCGGTCCGCTACAATCACCTTCATCGATACATTGTCCGCCAATGTAAACACCATCAGAATTAGCCATCCCCACTATTTTTTCTTCATCAGACAAAAAATGAGACACAAGTCTTGCAGTTGTCGTTTTACCATTCGTACCGGTTATTGCAATAATCGGGATAGCCGCTTCCGTTCTTTCTTTAAAAAGGTAGTTCACAATAGCTGCCCCAACATCTCGCTTTTTCCCTTCACTCGGATAATGATGCATTCTAATTCCAGGTGCTGCATTGACCTCAATAATAGCTACTTCTTCTCGATTTAAAGGTTTCGAAATATCTGGACAAATCAAATCTATCCCTGCGATATCTAGATTAATTGCTTTAGCTGCTAACACCGCCATGTCTTTAATCGTTTCGTGAACTTGATCTGTTACATCAATTGCTTTTCCACCAGTTGACAAATTTGCATTCCCAACTACTTGAATAACGTCACCTTTTTCAGGAATCGATTGCAACGACAAATTCATTTTTTCTAAATAACATGTAACAGAATGATCAAATGGGATTTTTGTCATTGGTTTTTCATGATCGTCGCCTCTAAGTGGGTTCCGATTCTCCAATTCAATGAGCTCGTGAATTGTATTATTGCCATTTCCTATTATATACGGGGGAATTCTCATGCTCGCCGCCACAAGTTGACCATTCACTACAAGAAGCCGATAATCGCTTCCTTGGTAATAACGCTCAATAATATATGATTCTTCATGTGCTTCAAGACAGTTGACAACATTAAACAATTGTTCCCGATTCTTTATATTCGTCATCACCCCTTGTCCTTGTCTCCCTTTTAGTGGTTTAAGCACAAGTGGATAACCAATTAATTCAGCATTCTGGAAAATTTCCTCAATCGTCGTGGCAACCATTCCATCTGGCACTGGCAAACCGCAATTTGTTAAAATATCCTTCGTCATTTGCTTATCACAAGAGTGTTCAACAGCCAAATTTGATGTTTGACTCGTAATCGTTGCTTGTACGAATTTTTGCTTCGAACCTGTCCCAAGTCTCAATAAACTATCGTCCCCTATATGCTGAACAGGAATATTTTTCAATAGTGCCGCTTGATAAATTGCATCAGTACTTGGTCCTAATTTGTTTGAATAGTATAGTTCAGCAATTTCAGTTACATACGATTCAATTTTTACAGGTTTTGAATTTGAGAGGATGCTTTCTACGATTTTTACTGCAGAATTAAATGCACAAAGACCTGATTTTTCTTCTTTATAACTATACGACACATAATAGATGCCTGGTTTTTCTCCTGCAATGGTTTTTCCGCGTTTCACATCAATTCCTGCTAAATTTTGAAGCTCAATAGCTATATGTTCCAGAATATGCCCCATCCAAGTGCCTCGTTTGAGACGATCAAAGAAACCACCAGTGTAACCTGGTGAACAGGTATGTGAAAGAAGTGAAGGAATGGATTCCATTAACGCTTCGTTGAAGCCTGGAATGATATCTGAAGGTTGATATTCCAATTCTTCGATATCCAACTCTATAAGCAAGGTAGGCGAATATGAAAAGTAATTTGGCCCCTTTAAATATCTGACTCGATTAACCTTCATTTCTTCTTCCCCTTTTTTATGAGTTGTCTGTTTACTAAATCAAAGTTATATCCTTTAGTAAGTGTATGAAGTATAAAGTTGGAAATCGTTAATTCCTCACTTCCATTTTCTGAAGCAATAATTTCTATAAAATCACTGTTTCTGCCATCAATAACTAATACTTGATGCTCCCCGTACACTTTAAATTGATCGTTCTTCACTAAAATAGCTGTATTTTCATCTATCCCAATCCCTATAATATCTTTATTTTCAGCAATGGCACTCAACAAGCGATCAAATCTACCTCTTTGAGAAAAATGCTGGTCAATGATGATTTTGTCGAGGAATCCAAAGCCCGCTCCGAGCTTAACCTTCAATTTATCATCGTCAAGTTTTGTATCCGCAGCAACGATCATTTGATGTGCCATAATGGATGCACCAGCGCTCGTCCCTCCTAGAATCAGCCCATCTCTCCAAGTTTCCATTAACGCATCATGAAGAACTGTACCTCTAATGATGGATGCCAGTCGACTTTGATCGCCGCCTGTAATAAATACAGCCGCCAGTGACTCTATTCGCGTCCGAATTTGGGGAGAATCAGCTTCTGCCCTATTTGTAATCGACAATATATCAATATCTTTTACACCTAATTGATGAAAGGTACGAATATAATCTTCACACACCTCTTCTGGAATCTCACTTGCAGTTGGGATAATTCCGATTGCTCCTGATCTTCCTTTAGCCAAATCGACAAACAGATGTAACACGTCTCCTTGTGGACATTTTTTTTCAGCTCCACCAATTATTAATAACTCACCAACACTCATGGATTTTGATCACCTTTATAGAATAATTTGTTTTCCAAATACACATCATGTACTTCTTTTGAAAAAATCATACCTATTTATTATGATTTTCCATTTTAAAAAATATGCATGTAGATACAAAATTCAAATAAATCTATGGGATTGGAACTTTATTAATGAGGAAGAATACGTGTAAAAAGGATACAAAAATGGGGTATTTGTCATGAATGAAAATTACCTATAGGAGGTTACTGCTTTGCCTGAAAGAAAAGAAGTAACAAAAAATTCAAAAAGAAAAAAAGAAGGAAGGATGAGTTATAAAGGTCTATGTATGCTAATAGTTTCTGTTCTATCATTAACAGCTTTTAACACAAATCATACTATAGTTGATGGCAAAAAGCATGGAATACTAAATAATACAAATGCAAATACAACAAACTTATTCACGACAGTTACAACTAATTCTAAACCCGCTATCAAAAATGGACACTTAAATTACGGATTGTCTTCTGATACTCCTTTTACAGGTATTCTAAGCCATCTATTATATACGGGTAATCCAGATTCATTAATTTTGCAATTCTTTGATGAAAGTTTATTACAATCCGATGAGAACTATACGTTTAATAATGAAGGAGCTGCAACATATGAAATGTCTGATGATAATAAAACCATAACATTAACGATTAAAGATCATGTAAAGTGGCACGACGGAGCACCTGTAACGGGTTCGGATTTAGAATATGCATTCCTTGTAATTGGTAATCCAGACTATACAGGTGTTAGATATGATAAACAAATGCAAATGGTAAAAGGTATGGAAGAATACCATAAGGGAAAAGTAGATTACATTTCTGGCATAAAAGTTGATGGCAAAAAAATATCCATTACATTTAAAGAAGCTAATCCATCCATACTAACAGGTGGCGTTTGGACCTATCCGATGCATAAAGAATATTTGAAAGATGTAGCCATTGGTGACTTAGAATCTTCTGATAAAATCCGAAAAACTCCAATAGGTTTTGGGCCGTTTCAAGTAAAAAAAATTATTCCTGGTGAAGCAGTTGAATTTGTTTCAAATGACGAGTATTGGCAAGGTAAACCTCAACTAGGCAGTATTTCACTTAAAGTGATTAACCCTGATTTAGCGGTGAAAGCTATTGAAACAGGCGAATTAGACATCGTTGAAATTTCAGCGGATCAATATGACCAAGCTAAAAATTTGCAGAACATCGAAACACTAGGATATGTTGGATTTGCCTATTCATATATCGGCTTTAAACTAGGGCATTTTGACCCCATATCTAAGACCACGAAAATGGACAATCCAAAAATGGCTAACATAAACCTTCGTCAAGCGCTTGCCTATGCGATTGATAATAAAGCTGTCGGTGAAAAAATTTATAAGGGGCTTCGTTTCCCAGCAAACACAGTAATACCAGCGATTTCTCACTATCATAACTCCAAGATTAAAGGATATTCTTTTAATCA
Source organism: Peribacillus huizhouensis (assembly GCF_014138605.1). GTDB lineage: Bacteria > Bacillota > Bacilli > Bacillales > DSM-1321 > Peribacillus > Peribacillus huizhouensis. The sequence continues at coordinate 381,119 of NZ_JACJHX010000001.1, forward strand.
GCAGAAGTCTAAACGACTATTGGATGATGCAGGTTATATCGATACAGATGGCGATGGTATACGTGAAGATTTAAAAGGAAAGAAATTTACAATTTATTTTGCTTCTATGAATGGAGATGCGAATTCAGAACTACTTGCACAGTATTACATTCAACAATGGGGTGATATTGGGTTGGACGTTCAACTCGTTGATGGACGCCTTCAAGAGTTCAACTCTTTTTACGACATGGTAGCATTAGACGATCCTAAAATCGACATTTTTCAAGCAGCTTGGCAAGCAGGTTCTGATCCAGATCCATCTGGAATCTGGGATAAAAACTCAGATTATAACTATACCCGTTGGGTGAATCAAACGAGTCAAGATTTACTCGCAAAAGGACTTTCTCCTAAAGCATTCGATAAAAAATACCGTAAAGAAGTGTATGATGAATGGCAACAACTCGTTCATGATGAAGTACCAATGATTCCTACTTTATTCCGTTATAATCTTGCAGTTGCAAATCTACGAATTAAAGATTTTGACTACAAATTTACTGATTGGTCTAAAGTCGCTGTAACTGCCGAGGATGCAGTAAGATAATGAGAATCTTTAATCAGTAGGGGGCTTTTCTTCCCCCACTGATTGTTAGTCCCGTTCTACTGTCGCTAATACCTTCACTCCGCTTCGGTAAAGCGACACTACGAACCCGATTGGTTCAACTAAACCTTTGAGAACCACAAAGGTAAGTTTCACTTTATCTCACCAATCTAGCTTTTACTGGAAGTTAACTGCCACTATCTTCATATTACATTGTTATTTGAGGTTTGGTCTTGCTGGCGGTTAAAAGTGGGATAAAATGATGACATAAGGATGTCCAATAACAAAGTACCAGTCCCCGCCTCCCAGGTTAACTTTCTGAACTTAGCAAAATTACGTTGAATAATCGTATCACTTTTTCTATTGAACGAGTAGAAAAACGTTATAATAGAGTAACGCAAAGAAAGGAGTTATTTCTAATGGTCAAATTAATAAATAATCAAGAAATGGTTCAATACATAACGGATCTTGTATCAATTCCAAGTCCATCTGGTTATACAGAAGCAGCAATTTTATATGTTGAAAAGTTCATGAAAACAAGGAACATTCCCTATACCATTTCAAACAAAGGGGCTTTAATAGCAACAATCAAAGGAGCAGATAACCGTAAACATCGTCTATTAACTGCGCATGTAGATACACTTGGAGCAATGGTAAAAGAAATCAAGGGCAGTGGGCGTCTGAGCTTAAGTATGATTGGTGGTTTTCGCTGGAACTCTGTTGAAGGAGAATACTGTAAAATCCACACAGCAGATGGAAAAGTTATTACAGGTACAATCTTAATCAATCAAACATCGGTTCATGTGTACAAAAACGCCGGCGATGCAAAGCGAGATGAAACGACAATCGAGGTCCGAATTGATGAAGTGGTCAAAACAAAGGCAGAAACAGAAGCACTTGGAATCTCAGTTGGTGATTTCATATCATTTGAACCACGAGTAGAAGAAACAGAAAGCGGATTTTTGAAATCTAGACACTTAGATGATAAAGCAAGTGTTGGCATTCTGTTGCATTTGATTGATATTATTCAAAAAGAAAATATTACACTCCCCTATACTACCCATTTCCTCATTTCAAATAATGAAGAGATTGGATATGGTGGAAATTCCAATATCACACCTGAAACGGTTGAATATATTGCTGTTGATATGGGTGCAATTGGCGATGGTCAAACAACAGATGAGTACAGCGTTTCTATATGTGCTAAGGATTCTTCAGGACCTTATCACTACAAGCTTCGCCAGCATCTAATTGATCTGGCAAAGAATAATCATGTAGATTATCGGGTCGATATTTACCCTTATTACGGTTCAGATGCATCAGCGGCAGTTCGTGCTGGCTTTGATATTGCTCATGGATTAGTAGGGCCTGGCATAGATGCATCACACGCATTTGAAAGAACCCATATTTCTTCATTGAACCATACAGCAACATTACTTTATCATTATTTACAATCAAAATTAGTCTAATGTTATTAGTAAATCATTACTACTCAATACTTTTTAGCTGATAGATATGGATGGCGTGTTAGAGAATTCTCTTTAAATACGTCATCCTTTGATGGTATTTTATTTCAATCATTTTCCTCATTTCATCCTCTTCTTTGTCTTGCATCAGCCGAACGTTTTAATGCATGTCCAATAAAATTTATACTTAACATAAGTACTAAAATGATCGCTGCAGCTGGTAACCAAATCCACCATTTATTCTCAAGGACATCAGGGTTTCTTGCATAACTAATTAAAGTCCCTAGACTTGGTGTACTTTCAGGTAAACCAAAGCCTAAGAAAGTCAATGCAGTTTCAAGCCCTATATTGCCTGCTAAATTCAAAGTGAAGTTTACAATAATAACAGAACTTATATTAGGTAATATATGATATAGAATGATTTTCCAATGTGGAGTTCCTAATGTTTGAGAAGCTTGTACATACTCCAATTCCCGCTCAGCTAAAGTTTTCGATCGAATCAGCCTTGCTTTCCCTGTCCATAAAAAGATCGACATAATAAAGATAAAGTTCGTGACAGTAAACTTCGGTACAACAGTAACAAATACAATGATCATCATCGTTGAAGGTAGCGACATGATAAAGTCGATCACACGCATAATTACGTTATCGACAATTCCCCCAAAATAACCAGCTATTAGTCCTGCACATAGACCCATTAATGCTGTTAAAATTGTAATGCACAAACTTATTGTGAACGAGTTGCTGGTGCCAAAAATTAGCTGTCCTAATATATCTCGTCCAGCATAATCAGTCCCTAACAAATGTGCATCAGAAGGCATGAGATAGATGGAGAATATATCCACTCGGGCAATCGCTTTTTGATCTATCATAAAGGATGCTATATAGACACTTGCTAAAAAAATGAGAAGAAAGTAGAAAGATCCTAATGCAAGTCTATCTTTCTTTATTTCCTGCCAGATAATCTTAATTCCCGATGGACTCCTATCTGCCAGTTGAACATTTTTTACTGCATCTGCCTTCATCTCTAACAACTTCCCCCTCTCTATTCAATTCGTATACGAGGATCAACCACACTTAATATGATGTCTGAGAGAAGAGTACCTAGCAAAGTTGCAAATCCAAGCATCATGACAATCGCTGTTACAACACTAAAATCCCTTAATCCAATAGAACTTACAAATAATTGGCCAACTCCTGGATAACTAAAAATCGTTTCGATAATGACCGTGCCACCGACTAATCCAGTAATTTCATATCCTAAAAAGGCTGCAATTGGTAATAAGGAGTTTCTGAAAATGTGCCGCGTATAAATTTGTGTTTCGGGAATTCCTTTAGATCTTGCAGTACGTGCATAATCCTTATACTTGTTATCGATAATTTCATTTCTCAAATACTGAACAGTGCCTACTGTTGCGATAAGAGCTGTACTTAAAGCTGGAAGAATGACATGATGGAGTTTACTTAAATAATAGGCAAATGTCCCAGCATCAACTTTTGAGTCCACACTACCTCCAGTTGGAAACCAACCAAGTGAAAACCCAAAAACGAATAACATAATAAGAGCAAAGATAAAAATGGGTGTCGCAAATCCTAAATAATTATAGCCAGTCACTACTTTATCAATCCATGTGTCGTTGAAGCGACCGCTTGCAATCCCCATCGGAATAGCGAGCAAATAGGTTAGGATAAGCGTTATTAATGCTAAAAATACAGTGTTCCAAATTCTTTCTGCAATGACTTCTGAAACTGGTATTTTATGAGTGTATGATTTACCAAAGTCACCTTGTGCAATGCCAGAAATCCACCTTCTATATTGCTCATACCAAGGATCATTCAACCCCGCTTTTTCCCTTAATTCGTAAAGCCGCTCCGGACTTATTCTTGGATCCATAGAAACTCCTGTTAGAGCATCCCCTGGCATTTGTTTCGCCAACGCAAAAACAATTACACTTAGAAGAAATAACTGAGGAATCATCACAAGAAAACGCCTTAGAATAAACTTCCACATCCCTCTTACCTCCTACGGCATTGCGACTCTATGAGTGTTTGAGATTGATTTTAAGTCGTAAGCTCTTCCATGCTCATCGAAATATTCAGGATATAACTGCTCATACTCTTTCGCAATTTTTTTTCTTAATTCTGTTTTTTGCGCGCGTCGTTCAGGATTTAATTCTGGAATAGCAGCAATCAGTCGTTTTGTATAAATATGCTGAGGATTTTCGTAAATCTCCTCACTAATTCCTTCTTCCACTAAACGACCACGATACATAACTCCTATTTTGTCACACATATGTCGAATGACACCTAAGTCATGGCCTATAAATAAATACGTTAATTTAAACTCTTTTTGCAAATCTTGGAGGAAGTTTAACACTTGGGCTTGTACAGAAACATCTAAAGCAGAAACTGGTTCGTCAGCAATTATTAATTTAGGTTTTAGAGTAAGAGCTCTTGCGATGCCGATTCTTTGACGTTGGCCCCCAGAAAATTCATGCGGGTATTTATACATAGAATCTGGATTTAACCCTACTTTATCCAAATAATTCTGAACACATTTCTTTTCTTCACCTACAGTCAAACATTGATAATTCCGCAGAGGTTCAGCAATGATATCAGCAACCCTTTTTCTCGGGTTAAGTGATGAATATGGATCTTGAAAAATCATTTGAATATCTTGTCGAAATGGTTTCATTTGACCAAAGGAAAATTTCGAAAGATCCTGTCCATTAAAGACTATCCGTCCTGAAGTCATATTGATTAGTTTCAAAATCGCTTTTCCAATCGTTGATTTTCCACTACCAGATTCTCCAACAAGACCGTATGTTTCACCCTCTTTCAGTTCAAAACTAACACCATCAACCGCCCTTATGTAATCAGAGATTGTTTTAAAAACACCACCACGGATTGGGTAGTGGACTTTTAAATCATCTATTTTAAGTAAGACCATATGCTATCTTCCCCCTTTACGATCCTTTAAAATAAAAATGTTTGTAGCATGTGCAACGTACTAAATGCTCGGGAGCGACTTCATGTAAATCTGGAGATTCCTCATGAGCATTACGAGATATCCATGGGATCCGGGGACTAAACCTGCATCTTTCTCGGTTCATATTTACAATGGACGGAACCATTCCATCTATCACATGTAACCGTTTTTTATTTGTTACTTGTGAGGGAATGGATTTTAATAACGACCTAGTGTATGGATGTAATGGATTAGCAAATATTTGTTTGACTGTTCCAATCTCAACAACTTGTCCAGCATACATAACAATAATTCTATCTGCTACCTCTGCAACCACACTCAAATCATGAGTAATCAAGATAATACCCATTTTCGTATCTTTCTGAATGGATTTGAGCAATTCCAAGATTTGAACTTGTATCGTTACATCTAACGCAGTAGTAGGCTCATCTGCTATTACTAGAGATGGATTACAAGCAATAGCAATAGATATCATAACCCTTTGCCTCATTCCACCTGATAATTCATGCGGAAATTGATCATAAGTACGTGTAGGATACGGTATTCCTACTTGTGTTAATAATTCTATCGTTCTTAGTCTTCTTTTTTCTTTCGATAGCTTTGTATGAAAAGTCAAGTTTTCTTCAATTTGATCTCCAACCGTCATTAATGGATTCAAAGCAGTTAAAGGTTCCTGGAAGATGATCCCTATCTCTTTTCCCCGTACTTGATTCATTTGCCTTTCAGAAAAATCAACCAGATCTCTTTCTTTATACTTGATTTCTCCTTCGATCTTCGTCCGTTGGTGATTATGCAATCTCATAATCGATAGAGCTAATGCACTCTTTCCACATCCTGATTCGCCAACAACTGCTACGATTTCATTTTCAAATACTGAAAAAGAAACATGATCGACTGCTGGATAATACTTTTCTTTTATTTTAAACGAAGTGGTTAGATTCTCGATTTGCAGGATTGGTTTCTCCATCGAATTTGATTCTCCTTTATTGTCTATTAGCAAAATGAATATGAACTATTTATTAATAGATCTTTTTTTGACGATAAATACACGAGCTGCTTATTTATACTTTTATTACGAACTGAATGAGATGAACAAAATTTATACTTAGACGCCGAGTTAAGGATCTCACATTCTTAAAGTACGACTATTTTATTAAAGGCGATAAATAAATTCCTATTCTTATCTTTATGTAAACGGCTTTAATATAGAACATTCTCTCAACAATTCTCTAGTAAATTAAAACTTCACTTCCCTACTTCTTTCATGTACATATTAATAATCAACACACAGGAAACTCATTTCTAGTTCTTTATTAAAGATGGTCTATGTAGTCGAAAGATAGTTTCATGAAACCCAAACTTTATTGTCCAAAACAAAAACGACCTTTTTTAAGGTCGCTCTGTTTTTTAAAGTCGGTGAGTCCCAAAAATATCGGCAATTGCTTTTGTATCTTCTCTTCGCTTTTTTCTCGCTTCTGCTCTCACCACAGCTGATTCATATAGTTTTTTCTCCATCTCAGACTGCGGAATTATACTAGGCACAAATGTTGGTTTTTCATTTTCATCTAGAGCAACGAATGTCAAAAATGAAATTACGCATAAATTCCGACTACCAGAAAGCAAATCCTCTGCAATTACCTTGACAACTACTTCCATCGAAGTTCTGCCTGTATAAGTGACAAATGCCTCTAAACAGACAGCATTTCCTTCATGGATTGGATGGAGAAAGTCGACAGAATCCGTTGATGCCGTAACGACAGATCTTCTTGAATGACGCATTGCAGAAATAGCCGCTACATCATCTATGTAGGCCATTAATTTTCCACCAAACATCGTTCCATTATTGTTCGTATCCGGTGGTAATACTAAACTTGTTTTTACCACAAGTGAATCTCTGCAATATTTCTGTTCTTCCATTATTCAAACTCCCCTGTCCAATTCAATCTCTTTTTACGAGCAGTAACCATTTCCCAAAAGGTTTAATTTTTAGCTAAACGACCATAATCGGTCTAAATCAAACAAGATAAACAAGCTCACTGCCCATCTCTTATTTTACTTTACATATATCGAAAATACCCGTAGTAACTGAAGTTTTAATTTTCTGGTGAACAATACATAGGGACGTAATTTTTCTTAGACCTTCTAGTAAATAGCATAATCTCTTTTAAAAAAGAAATATCACGCTACCAATCATTTTATATTTCATGTATGATATGCTTACAAACTTGTATGGCGTTAAAACGCCACCATTTACCATGAAGGATTAATCATGTAGCACGCTACAACCAGCTAATGACAATGGTGGCGGTGCGGAGTCGGATTTTAAGGTATCTTCTAAAATAAAATCTGTATATCCTAAAGTCAAAGATCGGCTTTAGTAATAAGTCACAAAGCCCTGCCCCATGTCCTTCATTCAAAAAATATTTTCATTCACCAAGAAGGGGTATTGCACATGGATCATTCATTACAATTTCGACTCGCTTCATTAGAGGACTTGCCAAGAATAGTGGAAATTTACAATTCAACCATAGCTTCGAGAATGGTAACAGCTGACACTTCGCCGGTATCCGTTGAATCAAGACTAGCTTGGTTTCATGATCACATTCCTGATAAAAGACCATTATTTGTAATAACGTTAGATGATCAGACTGCCGGTTGGCTAAGCTTCCAATCGTTTTATGGAAGACCTGCATATAACAAAACTGCTGAAATAAGTATCTATTTGGATGATTCGTTTCGCGGGAAAGGTCTTGGTGGACTTGCTATCCAGAAAGCCATTGATTTATGTCCCTCTTTAAACATTGCTACAATACTCGGTTTCGTATTCGGTCACAATGTACCAAGCATTAAATTGTTTGAGAAATTCGGTTTCGAAAGGTGGGGTAATCTGCAAAAAATCGCCTTGCTAGACGGCATCGAACGAGATTTAATCATTTTAGGAAAAAGAGTGATACACGAAAATAGGTTTAAGTAAAACTTCAATCAGTGGGGGGCTTTCATCCGTTAATCCGGGATAACAAAAGGATGTCAAATCGGAAGCTCGTCACTGGTCACATTATACTTTATGTGTTAGTACGAGATCTCACCTTTCCAAACATCCTCTTATATATGACTATTTCGATACATCTTCTAGTAATCTTTACCATATTGTACATCCTTGAACGGAGTAATGTTGAAGATATTTATTAATGTGTCAAGCTCTTGACTCGCTCTAATTGTTTGCTTATTTGAAAGTCCAAAACCCTTTGCTAGCTTAATCATTTCTTCACGCTTTTTTTCAATTTCAATGGATAATTGAAGGAAAGATTCCATCACTACCTCACACTCCATCACCTTTTTGACTTATTTTAAAATAATTTTAGAGTTATCTTCAAATAAAAGCAATATTTTACAATAAAAGTTCCACTTCATTATTATAGAATTCGCAAAATTGTCACATTTTATACATTTGTAAAGTAAGGAATCAATCTAAACGGACAAAACAAAGAGGATGTCCAATATATAAGATCAGTTCCCACAACTACTACTTACAGTTTAAATGACGTGTATTGTAACACATTAAACGATGTAGTGTGTGCTGGATCAGACTCTTTTTGGACATCCTCTTTAATAAAATTAGCTAATCGATATATTTAATTTGGCATCCTCTGCTAAGTGACAATATTTTTAATAGAAGAATGCTCTTTATTTTGTATTTGTGCAAATTCTTTTTCTAAAATATTTAAGGATACATCATATAAATGTTTTTGATCGGACGTTTTATACACTCCGTGGGATAATAATAGTTCGATTAATAACGCTTTTTTATTTTCAATCATCTTCATAATTTCTGACATTCCGTACACCTCTTACTTTACTTCACTATTTTTTATTTTGGCTCTGTTAAACTTGCCTGTTGATTGGAACATAAGGCGGCAGCATTTGCGGGCGGTCCGGGAGCCTCCTCTACGCTGTGCGCCTGTGGGTTCTCCCCTTTGACTAGCTTTTCTAAGCAGGAGTCTCACGCCTATCGCTCGTGCCCCAAATCAACAATGAGCTTTAACATTGCCTTTATTTTAATAAATGATTATTTAACAAGCTTATTTAATATAAAATTTCTTCAACAACTTTATATACCATCCCTACAAGCACTTCAAACATTATTTTAGTAAATTAAAACGATCATACGACCAGTTCGTGAGAAATATAGCCTTTTAATACAGTTAGATTACAACCAGAAATACGAAAAGCCTCTTCTTAAACAAGAAGAGGCTTAATTGCACGATCATTAGACTCTTCTTATCTTCCAAGCCTTCGCTTGTTGGATGTGGCACAGTGCTCATGTGAGTCTGTTGCCGAGGTATCGCAGGGCCAAGTCCCTCCACCTCTCTGGATAAGAATTATAAATTATTTATGTTAATGCCATTATACGATGTATTCCAATTTAAGTCAATAGAGGTCTTATTCATCCTGTAAAACAGTGTTTTTTGTTTCTTTCCCCCAAACTAACACAACAAATGCTCCCAACAAGATTGCAATTGTAAAAATAGTAAAAACAACATTTAGTGAAGTTCCCGCTGCAACAAAATATCCGATTAGAAGCGGCCCTAAAACTCCACCAACTCTCCCAACAGCAGCAGCCATCCCCGCTCCAGTTCCTCGAATCGTTGTCGGATACTGTTCAGGAGTATACGCATAAAGCGCACCCCATGCTCCTAAATTAAAGAATGATAATAGCATCCCCGACGTGATGAGCATCGGTAGTCCCTCTGCAGCTCCGAAGAAATAGGCACTTACGGCTGTTCCAGTTAAATACGTGACAAGAACGAATTTTCTGCCCAGTCGTTCAATTAACCATGCTGCGGTAAAATACCCAGGTAGCTGAGCTAAGGTCATAATTAGCACATACTCAAAACTTTTGATCAAACTAAATCCTTTCATTACCATAACACTCGGAAGCCATAAAAACATTCCGTAATAAGAAAACACAACACAAAACCATAGAATCCATACTACAAGAGTTTGTTGCCTATGTTCTCTTGCCCACACACTCTTGATATTTTCCTTAATCGTTGGCTTCCTCTTCTTCTCAAGGGCAACATACTTTGGAGAATCCGGTAGATGCAAGCGTAAATATAGGGCATAAAACGCGGGAAGTGCACTTAAAATCAACGCGATTCTCCATCCGTATTCAGGAATAACAAAATAGGAGATTAAAGCAGCAATAAGCCAGCCCAACGCCCAAAAGCTTTCGAGTAAAACAACCACTTTCCCTCTTTTTTCAGCAGGTACGCTTTCTGAAACTAGCGTTGAAGCAACTGGAAGCTCTCCGCCCAGCCCCATCCCAATAAAAAAGCGCAGTACTAAAAATAAAGCCAATGATGTAACAAGTGCTGATACGCCACTGCCAATAGAAAATAATAGTAGGGTAATGATAAACACTTGCTTTCTTCCAATACGATCAGCCATTATTCCGAAAAGTAAGGCACCAAATACCATACCTATCGAATTAATACTTCCAATCCAGCCCACTTGTTGACTCGTCAAATGCCATTCTGCTTGTAATGCCACCAAAATAAATGACAGCATACCAACGTCCATCGCATCAAACATCCAACCGAGTCCAGCTACGCCAAGCAACCTGCGATTAGAAATTGTTTTTGTTTTCCCTTCCATGACAGTCCTCCTGAACAAACGATAATTTCACTATAAATACTTCGTTATTTTACCATAAAGAGATCGACCATAGCGTTAATTTGCTTACTCATAAAGCTCCCTTGAAGCCGATTAATAAGCTGAAACTTCAATCAGTGGGGGCTTGATTGTTAGTCCCGTTCTACTGTCGCTAAGATCTTCGCTTTCGCTTTGACCAATCGACAGTACGAACTAAGGTTCAACGAACTCAGACTAAGTACGCAGCATCCTCATGTATTCGTCTAAGTGACCCACATCCTGTGGGCGCAAACTAAACCTCTGCGCAACTCTCGGTAAGTTTCACTGTATCTCACCAATCGGGCTTTTACGTCAAAAAGCGAGGCGACTGCCCAGCCCCGACAAGCATAAGATGGAATACGGCGTGGCTTAGTTTGCCACAGAGTATTACAGATTATGACCTCGAGGGGCTAGGAGCCGCAACTAGATTAGGCAGTTAACCCCCACCTATGCTTCTTAGATTCCTCTAAGCCTTTTGAAGTGGAAGTCTTGACTTTCCGTTAATGCGGGATAAATGGACTCATCTCACCGGTAAAACAAATACATAATTCATGCATAGCGCGTGTACAAGAGGTGTATAGCAGTTTTCGTTCACTTTCCAGACCATACTGATCCTCTGAGGCATTGTAGATAATGACAGCGTCAAATTCTATTCCTTTTGCCAAATATGAAGGGATGATCATCACTCCATCAGTAAATGTAGTTTTTCCAACCCCTATTCTCTTAAGTTCCATTTTCCCCTTCAATTCTTCATATGCAAGATTCGTTTCTGCTTGTGTTTTACAAATAATCGCAATCGTTTTATGCCCAGATTCTATAAATTCCTTTGTTTTTTTCAAAACCTCTGATGTATGATGCTCCTGATTTTCACAATATACGAGTACAGGTTTTTTTCCTTGACGGTTAAACGGTTCTATTTGACTCCCATCTAAAAGTAGACTTTTTGTAAATTCAACAATTTCCTTCGTTGAACGATAGCTTCTATTCAAAATTACCTTTTCTGTTTCATTTTTCTCGAACAAATAAGTTAAAATGTCCAAACCTTCATTGTTTCCGTGCGCATAGATCGTTTGGTTAAAGTCACCTAAAATAGTCAGTTTACTTTTTGGAAATAAATTCTTTAAAAAGGCAAACTGAAATGGTGAATAATCTTGGGCCTCATCAATAAATAGAAATCGAATTTGTGAATTGGTCGCAAAGCCTTCTAATTGTTTTTTCATATATAAAAAAGGTGTCGCGTCTTCGTATAACAATCTACCATTACTAAGTTCATGTATGGTTAAACTTCGAATTTCCTTCCAGTCGGTAACCGGCCATTCTGTTTCTAACATTTTTTTGTAAATGGAGCGAACATCAAGAAAATCGAGTGACTTTATTTTCCTGTACAATGGTTTAAATCGCTTTTTTACGACATATTCACTAAGAATTCTTTGCTCTTGTTCCACCTCATCAAAAGAATCTCGCTCATCTTGTTGTTTATTTGCAATCCGATAGCTTCTCAGATAGTCTTCTTTTTCTAAATATTGGATTTCTTCTTCGACCCATGCTTCTTTCCTCTCTAACTTTTCAAACTTTTTGATTTTTTTCAATAACCAGCCAGAAACTATCTGTAAACGATTAGGGATCGATTTTTCACTACCTAGTTCATAAAAGTACTTGGAAATTTCCATCGCTGACACAAGGAGCTTTCCACGAACTTTAATATGTTTAAATACTAATCCTTCGCTCTTCAACGTTTCCAAATATTCATTCATGCCTTGTAAATAATTGAGTGACGATTTATATTGGATGCTATTCATTCTAGTTGTATATTTCAGACTTCCCTTATTATTCAGCACGAATTCGAGTTGGTCGAATACATCTTCAATTTCAAAATTTCCACCGAGCATTGCAAGCAAATATTGTTGAAAGGTCGTCTGCTGCATATTATCTTCACCAAGCTCAGGCAAAACATTCGCTACGTAACTATTGAAAAGAGGGTTTGGTGAAAACAATAAAATATTCTCAGCACTCATCTTCTCACGATATCTGTACAATAAATAAGCAATCCTTTGCATGGCTGCAGAAGTTTTTCCACTCCCGGCTGCTCCTTGGACAAGTAAGAGGCGACTCTTTTCATTACGAATAATAATATTTTGTTCTCTTTGAATAGTCGCGACAATGCTTTTCATTTGAGTGTTCGCTTGCTTTCCGAGTACTTCCTGAAGTAAATCATCCCGGATTGCTTCACCCGTATCAAACATTCCCTCTAAAACACCATTACGTATGATGAATTGACGTTTTAGGAGTAACTCTCCACTTACCTTTTCACTAGGTGCCGTATATGTGGCAGGACCAGGTGAAAAATCATAATATACACTAGAGATTGGAGCACGCCAATCATAAATCAGAAACTCTTCACGCTCTTCATCATAAAAAGTGCCGATTCCGATATATATTTGCTCGCTTTCTTTCATGTCTTTTTCATGAAAGTCAATTCTAGCAAAATACGGAGATGTTCGAAGGCGATTTAACACAGCAATTTGCTTCATTGAATGTTTTTGTCTCCGCTCTCTTTCAGAAAGCAATTCTGTTTGCTGATTGATACTCGCAACAGTTTCAATTGTTTCATCTTCATTTTCCACATTAACTGTTACATCTTCCCAAAAACGTTTGCGAATTGATACAATATCTGAAGTTGCTTCACCTGCGGATTGTTTTAATTGATGTTCCATTTTAGTTACTTTATCAATCACAACCTCTATCCGCTTTTGCTCACATTCTCTTTCATTTTCCCAATTCGTCATAAAACATCCCCCACTCTAAAAAAATCGTATACCTTAACAACGTAATGCAGAGCATTGTTCATAGTAACCTTGCTTTTTCAACCTAAAAACTTTGAACCTCAAAATAGCTATTGACAAACTGCTATATATCACGTATGATTAAATGAGGATATTTATATCCATTAACACTTTTTATACAATAGACTTTTTTAGTATAGCATCAGCTGTTCGTATATACAACAGCTGTTTTTTTTATGTCTATTTTCACTTCCCAGATATTTTTATCAAAATTCTAACAAAAACCTGCAAGTAGTCATACATTTCCGCATTATTCTTCCGCTCATGAGATATTTATTTGGTATTTTTACAAAGTTTTGTCGCAATTTTTCTATTTTATATCCCAATAATTTACAGTACAATAAGATTGACGGGTTTTTGAAGTTTCTTTCAAAATTTACGTTTTTCTTACATCATGATTTGCAAAATACCAAACAATCATTCAAGGAGGGTATTCATGTCAAATCTTACGCTAGAAATCAGTGAAAAATTGCAAAAATTCTTGCAAAGACCTAAAAAACTTTATATTAATGGGGAGTTTGTTGAAAGTATATCCAAAAAAACATTTTCGACTCCAAACCCTGCTACTGGAGAGAAATTGGCCGATGTATACGAGGCAGACAAAGAGGATATTAACCTAGCTGTTCATGCAGCTCGCAATGCATTTGATAATGGACCTTGGTCACGTATGAGCGCAGCTAACAGAAGTAGGCTTATGTACAAGTTAGCCGATTTAATGGAAGAAAATAAACTCGAATTAGCACAATTAGAAACATTAGATAACGGGAAACCTATAAATGAAACAACCCACGCAGACGTCCCACTCGCTATTGAACATATGCGCTATTATGCTGGTTGGTCAACGAAGATCGTTGGTCAAACTATACCAGTTGACGGAAATTATTTTAACTACACCCGCCACGAAGCAGTCGGTGTCGTTGGGCAAATTATCCCGTGGAATTTCCCTCTACTTATGGCTATGTGGAAATTAGGTGCAGCCCTAGCTACTGGATGTACAATCATATTAAAGCCCGCCGAACAAACACCACTATCAGCCATTTATTTAGCAGAATTAATCGATGAAGCTGGGTTCCCCAATGGTGTAATTAATATATTACCTGGATTCGGTGAAACTGCTGGACAAGCACTAGTTGACCATCCTCTCGTTGATAAAATCGCATTTACTGGATCAACAGCAGTTGGCAAATCTATCATGAGGTCTGCTTCTTATTCATTAAAACGCGTGACACTAGAACTCGGAGGAAAATCACCGAATATTATCCTTCCAGATGCCGATTTCCAAAAAGCAATCCCAGGCGCACTTAATGGAGTCATGTTTAATCAAGGCCAAGTTTGCTGTGCTGGGTCAAGAGTATTTATTCAAAAGAAGCATTATGATAATGTCGTTAGTGACATGGTTTCACATGCTAAAAACATTAAACAAGGAAAAGGACTGGATCCAACTACACAAATCGGCCCTCTCGTTTCACAAGCTCAACAAGATCGTGTTCTTGGATATATTGAAAAAGGAGTAAATGAAGGTGCAGAAGTTCTTGTTGGCGGTAATAAACCGCAAGATGGTGGATATTTTGTATCCCCTACCATCTTCGCTTCCGTTCAAGATGACATGTCCATTGCCAAAGAGGAAATCTTCGGTCCAGTAATTGCAGCCATGCCTTATGAAGATTTGGATGATGTGATTAACCGGGCTAATGCTAGTGAGTACGGATTAGCAGCAGGGCTTTGGACTCGCGATATCGCGAACGCTCATTATGTAGCAAGTAAATTGCGCGCTGGAACCGTATGGGTCAATTGTTATAACGCATTTGATGCTGCTTCTCCATTTGGCGGATACAAACAATCTGGCATGGGCCGTGAAATGGGATCCTATGCTTTAAATAATTATACAGAAGTAAAGAGCGTATGGATTAATCTCGATAAGTAAAACTTATCTGGCTCTTACTGCTTGAATTCCCATTCGGCACTCGATAAAGATTTCTAACTCTTCTTTATCGAGTGTTTTAATCTATGTACCTCATTCTTTTTTAAAATAATATTAAAATAATTATATCCCCTCACTACAAAAAAACTTTTTATTATTTCCCCCAAATATCTGATTTTTTATTTTCCCTTTTATCTCATAAAATCATTGTTATTACGCACACTATAACGCTATCATTTTTTCACAACAAAATATTCATAATATTATTTTAATATAGGAATATTGTCGAAAGTGTTTAATTTTTTTAAAAAAAGTGTATATTAATACGTAGACTATTTTTAGTCAAAATTAATATATAGCTGTATGTTAGAAACGCTCCATTTAGTAGCAATTAGATGCTACTTTAAATTGTTTTCAATATGTAAGCATGCAGTAAACCCAAATTGGGGGGAGTTTATAATGAATAGTAAAGACAAGGATGAGATAATCCGGAGTGTTCCTCAAACCGGTTTCTTCGGACATCCTAGAGGGTTATTCACTCTCTTTTTCACAGAGTTTTGGGAACGATTTTCTTACTATGGCATGAGAGCCATCCTAATTTTCTACATGTACTATGAAGTAACTCAAGGTGGACTTGGCCTTGATCGTACTACAGCAAACTCCATTATGGCCATCTATGGTTCATTAGTGTACATGTCTGGTATTATCGGAGGATGGATTGCCGATCGCCTATTAGGGACTGCCCGAACGGTTTTTTATGGTGGTATTTTAATCATGATCGGCCATATTATCTTGTCATTCCCTGGCAGTGCTACAGCTTTATTTGTGTCTATGGCTTTTATCATTATTGGGACAGGTCTTCTAAAACCGAATGTTTCTAGTGTTGTTGGAGATTTATACAGCGATAATGATATACGCCGAGATTCAGGTTTTAGCATTTATTACATGGGGATTAACCTCGGTGGTTTTCTTGCACCATTAATTGTCGGAACAATTGGACAAACATATAATTTCCACCTCGGTTTCGCAATTGCTGCGGTTGGGATGTTTATTGGACTTATCGTATATCTCCTGACAAGGAAGAAAAATCTTGGTCTTGCAGGGCAACATGTTCCGAATCCACTGGCAAAAGAAGATCGATTCAAAGTATTCGGTTCAATTGGGCTTGGCGTAGTGATTATCGTCATACTTGGAGCAATTGGTATTAATACTGGGTACCTAACTATTGAACGCTTTATTTTCATCGTTAGTATATTAGGGATCCTTATTCCAGCTGCGTTTTTCATTTTCATGTACCGTAGCCCGAAAACGAACTCAGATGAACGTTCCCGATTACTTGCCTATATCCCATTATTTATTGCTGCAATGATGTTTTGGGCTATTCAAGAACAAGGTTCAAATATATTAGCCACATACGCAAACGATCGAACACAACTGGAATTTGCAGGAATCAAACTACAATCGTCTTGGTTTCAATCATTGAATCCATTATTCATTGTTTTCTTGGCGCCTGTATTCGCTTGGTTTTGGATTCGTTTAGGAGACCGTCAGCCTTCAACACCGAAGAAGTTTTCACTAGGGTTGTTTTTCTCCGGCTTATCCTTTATTGTCATGATTTTCCCAGCTTACTTAAATGGTACAGAAAGTCTTGCAAATCCACTATGGCTCGTTCTAAGCTTTTTCCTAGTCGTACTTGGAGAATTATGCTTATCACCTGTCGGAATGTCAGCAACTACTAAATTAGCACCGCAAGCTTTCTCTGCTCAAACGATGAGCCTCTGGTTCCTAACAAATGCTTCAGCTCAGGCCATTAACGCTCAAGTCGTTAAATTATATACAGAGAAAACGGAAATTCTTTATTTCGGAGTTATCGGTGGTATTGCCATTGTACTAGGAATTATTTTATTCCTCATCTCACCTGTCATTCAACGACAAATGAAAGGTGTACGATAAGTAACGAAGTAGGAATAACCTTCCTATACAAAAAACCTGTTCCATAGATGGAGCAGGTTTTTTCGTACTTCATCCAATTTTCAGTAGGATTATATTGCAAAAAGTTTCTTTTTTTATAAACTATCGATACAATATAAAGTGAAACTTCCATCAGTGGTGGGTTTTTCCATCCCCCACTAATGGTTAGTTGAACCAATCGGGGATTTACAGGCTGTTAATCCGGGATAAAGGAAGATTTTGTTTATAATATCTGTACTTAAGGAGTGTATGTTAATAATGAATGACTTTCAATTAAAGTTAGAAAACTACGCTGAGCTGGCTGTTAAAGTTGGTGTCAATGTCCAGCCTAATCAAACACTTGTTGTGAATACAACATTAGAAGGCGCTGAGCTTGTTCGCCTTATTGTAAAAAAAGCCTATGAAGCAGGAGCATACAACGTCATCGTAAACTGGCATGATGATTCTGTTAACCGTACAAAATATGAACTAGCACCAGATAAGGTGTTTACGGAATATCCTCATTGGCGCGCGCAAGAAACGATCGAACTTGCTGAAAATGGAGCAGCATACCTTTCAGTCATTTCTTCTAGTCCTGATCTGTTAAAAGGAATTGACCCTGAGCGAATTGCTAATGCTCAAAAAGCTTCAGCAACCGCTTTACAAAAATGGCGGCAATATATGCAATCTGATAAAGTAAGCTGGTCTATTGTCGCTGTACCTTCACAAGCTTGGGCAGATAAAGTATTTCCTGAAGAAGCAAAGGATAACCGGATACATAAACTATGGGAGGCGATTTTCAAGGCCACTCGTACTGATATAGAAAACCCAATCGAAGCTTGGAAAAATCACGATGAAACTCTTCATGAAAAAGTTGATTATTTGAACGAAAAACGCTACGAAAAACTACATTACACAGCTCCTGGTACTGATCTTACGATTGAACTTCCCAAAACTCACCTTTGGGTAGGTGCAGGCAGCATCAACGAAAAAGGGCACGAATTCATGGCAAATATGCCAACCGAAGAAGTATTTACGGTCCCGCTTAAAACTGGAGTCAATGGAACGGTCGCAAGTACGAAACCACTAAGCTATGGCGGCAATATCATCGACAACTTCAGCGTTACCTTCAAAGAAGGGCGAATCGTAGAAGTAAGAGCGGAACAAGGAGAAGAAATCTTAAAAAAATTAATAGAAACAGACGAAGGTTCGCATTATCTCGGAGAAGTCGCTCTTGTTCCTTTCAATTCACCGATTTCACAATCAAATGTTCTTTTCTTCAACACTTTATTCGATGAAAATGCATCTAACCATTTAGCGATCGGAAGCTCCTATGCTTTTTGTATCGAAGGTGGCAAGCAAATGTCTCAAGAAGAACTTGCTGAGAAAGGCTTGAACCACAGCCTTACCCACGTTGACTTCATGATTGGCTCTGACAAAATGAACATCGACGGCATCAAACCAGATGGAACAAGCGAACCTGTCTTCCGTAATGGGGATTGGGCGTTTTAATGAATAGGAGGGTTTCTAAAACCAAAGGGTAATAATCCCCTTTGGTTGAGAACCCTCTTTTTTGAATCAATGTTGAGCAAATTAATTCTCCCAAAAATGAGTAACTCGCAGCAACTCTGTACCGTAAAATTTCGTAATCGCCATATATTCACGTATATAAGATTTTACTAGAACAACTTTTGGTGTCTCTGCTGAAATTCCTTGTAACTTTAACCCTTGACTAGCTGCAATTTTCTCAGCCCTGTAAACATGAAAATCATTTGTGACTATAAACCCTCGCACAGCCCCTTTGGGTATAAGGAGTTTTGAATATTTTATATTTTCATAGGTACTTGTCGAACGATCCTCCATAATGATTCGCGATTCATCAATTCCACATTTAACCAATCCCTGCTTCATCGCTTCCGCTTCGCTAATATCTTCACCATTCCCTTGACCACCTGACACAATGGCAATCGTCGACTTGTTTTTAGTTAAATAGTCTGCCGCCGTATTTATTCGATATTGTAGAGCAAGCGATGGGACAGTGCCTCTTACTTGAGCACCTAACACGATTAAATAATCAGCATGATTGGAAGCTTCTTTTTGAATGGCTTGATGAATATTGTTGTGTAAAAACGCTATATAAATGGCACCTAGTATAGTAGCGATCAGAATAAGGTTTCTGATTTTGTTTATCCGCCCCCTTATATTAGTTGAAAAAGAAGTTTTCATTAAATGACAGTCCTTTCATTGCTTTAATCGCTACATTTTGAAATTTTTTACTCAATCTAAAATTTGTAGTAGGTAATCAGTCATAGGCGGATAATTTATTCTGAATAATTCTTTTACGAAGGAAGCAAGAATAAGTTTCAGTTTTCTTCAAAACAAAGGAATGTCATACAAAAGAAAAAGATGCCCCTTGAGACACCCTCTTCCATTCATTACTTACCTTAAATTATAATGTAAAATTTTAATCAGCGGGGTATTACTACCCGTTAATACGGGGTAAAAACGCATCACATCCATCATACTTAGTGTATCAACTGCTTTCATGTACTTTTGATAACAAAATCTTTTTTATTTCCTGGAAAATGTACTCGGAATTTGTCAGTTGTATTTAAACACCCAGGAGATTCAATGCTCTCTACGCCTTCTCCTTAAACAACCTTTTTTGACGTCCATCTTTACATCTTATACTTCCATTATCACAGCTTGTTTCATAAAGTTTGTCTCGGTTGTTCAACACTAACTTTTTACCCTCTAGCTTCACTCCTATCATTTAACACCACTTTCAATAATTACTTTACGATTACTGGCATCGAGTTTTGAAAACGTTCCTAGTGGAATGGCCACATGTGGGGTACAATGACCAATCTGAAAACCTGATACCGCTGGTTTATTAGCAAGTTTCATGTAATGCTGTAAAACTTCAGCCAAAGTAAGCGAGAGGGAGTGTGATGGCTCACATTCTTTAAAGTTACCTACTAATATTCCAGTTGCATCAGATAATTTACCGCACATGTACAACTGGTTCAACATTCTGTCTACCGAACGAGGCTCTTCGTGAATATCTTCGATGAATAACAGTTTATCTTTTGTATCTATTTCAAATTCCGTCCCAAGCGTACTAACTAACAGTGATAGGTTTCCACCGATTAACAGTCCACTTGCTTCACCTGGAATTTCCGTTACAAGTGGCGAGATTGTTTCATCATATACAAATGACTGTGAATCAAACAATTGCATGAATCGTGATTTGGTTAAAGGATCGATTGAATCACCACCTAAATCTGAACTTAGCATCGGACCATGAAAGGTGACAAGTCCTGCTTTTTGAATAAATGCGTTATGCAAAAAAGTAAGGTCACTGTATCCCCAAAAAATTTTGGGGTTATTTTTTACGATTTCATAATCGATTTGAGTAGCAATACGCGGCGTCCCATATCCTCCACGTGCTGAAAAGATGGCTTTTACACTTGGATCTAAAAACATACTATGCACATCTTCTACTCTTTCTTCATCACTACCTGCTAAATAACCATACTGGCATTCTATGTTTTTTCCAAGCTTATAATGTAAACCTAGCTCTGTAAAAAAAGAAAGAGCTTGTTTAACTTTTTCTTGATCAGGCGGACTCGCTGGTGCAATGACTCCTACTGTATCCCCTTTTTGAATGCGTGCCGGTTTTATCATGTTCATGCTAACCCTCCTTCACATTCTTCTATTTCTATACGTATTACACAATTACTCTTTGTATGAAGAAAAAGGGATCGAAGCTTTATTAACTTTAGGTCTGTCATCAAATTACCTGAAAACTATTATATGAAACTTCAATCAGTGGGGGTATTACAGCCTGTTAAATCGCGATAAAGTGATATATAAGTTAGAACAGAGAGAAAATTACAGATTTCGTAAGTGATAAGTTTTTTTTAGAACAAACAAAAAACCTAATAAACATAATGTCTATTAGGCTATGATAAACTAAACGGTTCTATTATTTAAAGTTGCTCCACACGATCGTTCCTTTTCCATTTCATAACAGGTGCATCCTTACCACTCAATTCTGCTTTATTATCCCAATCGTCTTTTTCAGATCCATCAGCAGGAACCTGACCTGCATCATCAAATTTCAAGCTAAATGTGCGAATCTCTTTATAAGACATATCTTCATACCCATCGAGTCCACGGATTTTCAACTTCGTATGATAAACGACAAAGGCTTCGACATCTGCGGTCCATTTATCATGGATTTGATTGATATCTAGTTCGTCTAGGTTCACGACCGTTTCCACATACTTCATTTTAATTTCATCTACATATTCTTCTAATTCAGCAAATTCTGATTCAATGTTATTAATCACAAGATCTTTTATATTCTACTGCGGAAATGATATCCTCTTGAATCCGCTTGTCATTTTGGACCAGCTTCTCATCATCAATAATTATGCTTACCTGTTTACTGCCTCCCCATACATCTACTTTTCTTGTCTCCAAAAAGGTGTCTAGCTTATTTTTTACAGTTACATCGACCGAAACGATTACGTATCAATTTACAGTTCGCTTTTTTTCACTAAACCTCTTAAGAATGATGGCTAATTTTAATCTAATGCTTGTGACGTTTTAGCATGTAAGAAAAAAGAGCATGACAAGATGCTCAAACCTAGCTTGTTGAAGGCTCAGATCCTTCCTTGTTCTCTAACTTTTTGATTTTTCAAGATTGGAAATCTTTTCTTATCCGTCACGTCAATTTGGGTAATTTCACCTTCATGAACGGTAATGTTCAAAGAACCATACTCAAGATTCTTGAGACTGGATATAATATACTTTAATTTTATCTCATCAATGCTTCCCATTCGAATCCCTCCAAATTTTTAGATATAAAAAAAACCTTCCTTAAAATAAGAAGAGGTTAAGCAACAGAACTGTACTTACTCTTCTTATCTATCAAGCATGCGCTCGCTGGAATTGGCACAGTACTACAAAGTCTGCTGCCGAGGTATCTTAGGGCCAGTCCCTCCACCTCTCTTGATAAGAAAATTGATTATGAGTTTTAGTGTAAATTCGCAAACAATTTTTGTCAATTACTTTTCATACTTATCAGGGTTGTTAAGTATGAATTATAGTCGTCGTTTTCATTATCTATTTAATCACCACTTCGACTTGAGCCGAGAAGTTCAAGGTGCGATCGTCTCAAGCCTATCGCGTATACAGTAATATGTGAGAACCTGACATGCTTAAGATGTGCTGACTTATGTTTTGCCCACAGAACGTTCGCGATCTTAACAGAAGGTTTTTCATGAACTTTGATGCAATTGGCAAGCTATTTTACCGGGCTTTTTGAATAACCTCTTATAGTTAAATGACGCTTGATAAATTTGATTCAAGAATTCCTGCTTCTCGGTTTATTCTCTTAAAGAATCTCTTCGTTCTTTCTTCTTTTGGATTATTAAAAATAACCGTTGGCGTTCCTTCTTCGACAATTTCACCTTGATCCATAAACACAATATAATCTGAGACGTCTTTAGCAAAACTCACTTCATGTGTCACAATAATCATCGTAATTCCTTCCTCCGCAATCCGCTTAATTACCTCTAGCACCTCTCCGACAAGTTCTGGATCAAGAGCGGATGTTGGTTCATCAAGTAAGATCACTTCTGGATTTAACGCAAGAGCTCTTGCAATACCAACCCGCTGTTGCTGCCCTCCGGAGAGCTGAACTGGATAAGCGTTTGCTTTTTCAGTTAACCCAACTTTCTCTAGCACTTCCATTGCCAATTTCCTTGCTGTTTCTTTTGAGTTTTTCTGAACCACGATCAATCCTTCCATAACATTTTCTATAACTGTTTTATGTCTAAATAAGTTATATTGTTGAAATACCATGGCTGTTTTTTTCCGAAGCGTAAGAATTTCTTTTTTACTTCCCTTTTGACTGCTCACCGTAATGTCATCAATCATTACTTCTCCCTCAGTAGGTCTTTCTAAAAAATTGATGCAACGAAGTAATGTTGTCTTTCCGGAACCGCTTGGGCCAAGTATCGAAACGACTTCTCCTTTTTTTACTGTAAGATCAATTCCTTTTAACACTGGTTGATTACCGAATGACTTTTGGATATTCCGAAGCTGAATCATATTACACCTCCTCGATTATAAACGGTAACTCTTTTTTCCAATAACGCAGTAACCTTTTCTGATATGATCGTTAAGCCCCAATAGATCAAAGCCGCGGCTATATATGCTTCTAGAAATTTCAAGTTATTTGATGCCACAATATTTGTAGCACCCGTTAATTCTTTTTGTGACACGATAAAAGCAATGGAGGATGTATGCAAAAACCCGATAAAGATATTGCATAAATTAGGAAGCGAAATTGCAATGGCTTGAGGGAATACAATTCGTCTCATCGCTTGAAAATTTGTCATTCCAATTGATTCAGCCGCTTCCAACTGACCTTGGTCAACCGCCAATATACCTGCTCGAATAATTTCTGACATATAAGCGCCAGCTGTTAGAGATAGGGCCATTAAGACAAATAACAGAATTGGAATCGATGTGGATTGAAAGGTCCACCGAAAGGTTACAGCCAGTTTGTCAATAAGAAGGGGGAAGCCCAAATAGATTAACATAATATGCATCAACGCCGGCGTCCCTCTTAAAAAAGAAACATAGAAATTGGCTAAACTGTACAATCCTTTTACTTTCCGAATCCTGATTATCGTAATTCCAATCCCAATTAGAAAACCAATAATTAATGGCACCAGTGTAATGATTATCGTTAATGGCAGTGCTTTGAATATTTCAATCAATGCCATAAAAATAAATGGAATATCAATTTGCATAAATTTCAGATCTCCTCTATCATTTCTCTGCCGATAAGCTTCCTTCAAACCTTTGCAGCTTTTTCTCAGACAGCGAAAATCCTTTTTCCAAACATATAACAACTCCGTAATAGATCATCGACAATGTCAAATATATTTCTAATGCGTGTAAAGAAGTAGCAATGAGCGTATTTCCTCTTCCTACCATATCCATCACACCAATTGTAAAAGCAAGCGAGGTGTCTTTTAAAGAGCCTATCACTGAATTTGCGAAATTTGGAAATGCGATAACCAATGCCTGAGGCAAGATAACCCGCACCATCATTTGCTTTTCATTCATGCCAATTGAATAGGCTGCTTCTGCCTGACCTTTTTCTACCCCGTTTATGGCTCCGCGGATAATTTCTGCGAATGAAGCACCACAACTTAGCCCATATGTGATAGCTACAAATAGTAAAGGATTTGCACGAGATGCATCAATATGAACAAGTGTTAAAAGGGCCGGTAGTCCAAAGTAGATTAAGAAAAGCTGAATTAAGATTGGCGTTCCTCTCATAAAGGAAATATAAATGAAAGCTAATCGATTTAAAACTGGAACTTTATAAATACGTATTAAAGCTATCACTACACCAATTACCAATCCAATTGCTACTGCAGCAACTAAAATCAATAGAGTAATATGAAGGTACGAAATTAATTTCGGAAAAAAGTCAAAAATAAGGGTTATGTCCATCTAAACATCCTGTACCTTTCAAGAGAGTGTTATTGATCTGTGTAATCTGCTCCAAGCCATTTTGTGCTTAATTCCTTTAATATTCCATCAGCTTTGATGTCTTTTAACGCTCTATCGATTGCTTCTTTCAAATCTGATTCATCTTTTCGTAACATGAAATAAACTTTTGAATTCGAAAGCACATCACCGACCACTTTTTGCTCGGCATCTGCTTGTTCATTTTGAAAATCAACCGCAAATGGAGTACTTATTGTTGCATCAGCACGACCATTTTTAATTTGTGTGATTGTATCAGTACTTCCACTTCCACTGTAGACAATTTCAATTTCATTGCCATGTTCTTTGTTATATTTATCAAGCAATACTGCTGAGTTGCTCGTAGCACTTACAATCGCTTTCTTTCCCTTTAAATCTTCAATAGATTTAATCGATTGATTATCTTTGTGTACGACTACTTGTAGGGGGAAAACATTATATGGCTCATCGTTAAATAAGAATTTCTGCTGTCTTTCTTCATTTACTTCCATTTGATGCGCGATAAAATCAATTTTGTTCGTTTCTAGACTTAATAATAGAGATGAAAATTCCATCGTTTTGAATTCAAATTCATAATCAGAAAGCCGTTTATCGATTTCTTTTACAAGTTCTACATCATACCCTGTCAGCTTACCATCATCATCTATGAAGCAAATATTAGGAAATTGTGTACCTGTTCCAACGATTATTTTTTTCACCTTTGGATCAGAACTTTTTGCTGTACTCTCAGATTGAACACTGTTTGAATCACAGCCTGTCATCAGAACAACTAGTAGCACTCCTAATAAAACAAATAATCGTTTTTTCATCTCTCAAACTCCTTTGTCTTTAACAATTTATTAGGCTGTATTCGTATGCTTTTTTGCTTTTAAATTATATTTACACTACTATCCCGAGTTGATTTCCGTTCAGGTACTCGCACCTTCCACTACAATTAATATCTGCTCAAATTTGCTACTTGCTAAAAACAACAATCTTCACAAAAAAATCTATTTATTAACAGACTCTCCAGATTAATTCGCTGCTCGAACATCTTCTTGTTTTTCCGTTTTATTATCTTTGTACTCAGCTAACAAGCTTTTCCTCATGAATACACCAATTTGCCCGTCTCCATGATTTGTTTCGAAAATTTGTTCATATCCTCTTCGTTCATACATCGAAACAAGCCATGGATGTCTCGGTGATGTCCCCAGGCCAACCGCCGACTGATTCAGCTGATCACGAATAACCACTTCTTCTACCCAATCCAAGATTTTCTTCCCGTAGCCAAATCCTTTATAATTAGGATCAACAGCAAACCACCAAACACAGGTTAAATCAGGAACTTCAGCAAATGTTCTTACCGTAACTGTAGCTATGATGATTCCATCCTTTTCTAATACATAGCAAGAAAAGTCCGTGATATTTTTTTTAACTAACTCAATATCCGCTGTTGCTGCAGGCCACTTTATATCCAGCTTTCGAATCGGTTTGTACGCTCTCAAAGTTACATGCAATAATCTTTCTGCATCATCTAAAGTTGCCAAACGAATAATTTCCGTCATATGATTCATCCTTTCTAATTACGCATTATTTATTACCTCGTCTCTTTCATACCGATTCCGAGGGATTTTCAATCCTAAGTTTCCTCTTAACGTATCACTCTCATACTCAGTTCTGAACAAGCCACGTTTCTGTAGAATCGGCAGTACATGTTCAACAAAATCAGTTAATCCGTCAGGTAAAACAGGACCACTTAACATAAAACCATCCGCCGCACCCGCTTCGAACCATGTTTGAATTAGATCTGCGATTTTTTCTGGTGTTCCGATAAAGCTTGTTTTTGGAGAAGTAACACGCAAAGCAACTTCCCTTAATGTTAAATGTTCTTGTTTCGCCATTTCTTTAATTCGATCTGTTGTGCTTTGAAAACTATTCTTTCCGATATCCCCAAGCTCTGGGAATGGTTCGTCTAGCGAATATTGCCTAAAATCAAAATGGTCGAAATACCGTTCTAAATAATTAAGCGCATCGTCTATTGAAATAAGATTGGCAATTTCCAAATATTTTTGATAAGCTTCTTCATCCGTTTTCCCAATGATTGGCGAGATTCCTGGGAAAATTAATATCTCATCAGGCGAGCGTCCGTTCGCCATGGCTCTTGCTTTAACGTCTCGATAAAACTCTACCGCTTGCTCAATTGATTCGTGCGCAGTGAATACAGCATCAGCCTCTCTCGCAGCTAAATCTTTACCGGGTTCAGATGATCCTGCCTGAAAAATAACAGGCTGCCCTTGCTTAGATCGTGAAATGTTTAATGGACCATCAACAGAAAAATATTTCCCTTTATGATGTAATCGATGCATTTTTTCAGGCTCGAAGAACACCCCTGTTTCTCTATTACGAATAAAGGCATCATCTTCCCAAGAATCCCAAAGTCCTTTTGTTACCTCAAGAAATTCAGTAGCAATTAAATATCGCTCCCCATGTGCTGGGTGCTCGCCTTTTCCATAATTAAGTGCTGAACCTTCTAATGGTGAAGTTACTGCATTCCAGCCAGCTCGGCCATCGCTTAATATATCTAAAGAAGCAAACTGACGGGCCACTGTGAATGGCTCACTATAGGAAGTGGAAAGTGTTCCAACTAAACCAATTTTCGAACTGACCGCAGCTAGTGCAGATAATATTGTCAGCGGCTCGAATCGATTTAGAAAATGTGGCAGTGACTTTTCATGAATGTATAATCCATCTGCGACAAAAGCCAAATCCAACTTAGCTGCCTCTGCCTTTTCAAGTAGTTGTTTATAAAATTTGAAATTCACACTTGCATCGATAGTTGCATTTGGATGTCTCCACGAAGCCATATGCCCCCCTGCTCCATGGAGCATAACACCTAATTTAAGCTGTCTTTTTTTAGTCAAAGAGCTTACCCCCTTTAGTTTTGAACTGTAATATCGGAAAATGCTTCTTTAAGCAATACAATTGATTCTAAACGTTTTTCAAAATTGGCAACTGGTGTCACAATCATAATTTCGTCCGGATTATAAGTCTCCTGAATATCAAAAAGCTTCTTACGAATTGTTTCCTTCGATCCATACAGGATATTGGCTTCTTGAACACTTATTGTACACTCCTCTTTTGATTGTTGAACAAATTGCTCAGCATGTTCACGGCTAGTAAACGTCAACGATTTCCCATTTGCAAAATGAATCTTCACTACTTCCATCGACTTGATAAGAGATTGTGCAACCTCATCGGTTTCAGCTACTACAACGGATAAGGCAAGAATAAAAGTTGGTGGAAAGTCTCCATTCCAATGAGTTCGATACTCTGTAATAGCATCTATTAATAAAGAATCACCACTATTAAAGAAATGAGCAAATACATATGATAATTTAGATTCAGCAGCTAGTTGTGCACTAGCACCACTTGCTCCCAATAAAAATAAATCTGCCGGCCTTTTAACTGCGGGAACTGCTCTTAATTCAGTTCGCTCATTTTCCTCTCGCAACTCATTACTTATGAATCGATTTAAACCTTGAAGTTTTTCTTCAAAACTGAGAGTTGAGTCCCCCTGCTGTAATGCTTCCGTTGAATTAGGTAGCCCACCTGGACCTTTTCCCACACCTAAATCTACTCTTCCAGGTGCTAAAGCGGCTAAAACATTAAATGTTTCAGCTACTTTATAAGGGCTGTAATGCTGAAGCATCACACCTCCTGAACCAATTCGAATGGTATTAGTCCTTGCTAATAAGTAGGATACTAACACCTCTGGTGCTGAGCCTGCCACCAAATCAGAATTATGATGTTCTGATACCCAGAACCGATAATACCCAAGCTGCTCTGCTTTTTGAGCTAGCTTCACTGTATCGCGTAGCGCAATCTCTGCCCCACCGTCTTCAATTGGACTTTGATCTAAAATACTTAATTTTACGTTCAATTTATGATCCTCCTTCTAAAAAACGAAAAGGCACCCTCTATTCATCAAAATGGATAGAGGGTGCCTTTAGTTGACTAATCGGCGCCTTTTGCTAAAATATATAATTCTTATCTGTAAACTTGGTTTTAATATTAATACCTAATATAATGCAGGATTATTCCCTTGTCAATATAAAATTATTAATTTTCTGAATAAATTATTTTCTCCCCTTTATCAATTTATCACTTTACCAAACTAAATTATTTAAGTATAATTTTGATATAGAACGATATTGATAAGAATAGAATATGAATCAAAGATCACTACATGTGATTTTCACTATAACTTCAAGAATCATTAACAGCAGAGAGGTCGTTTGGTATGAATCAAAAAAAATGGGGACTTTTTATCATAACAGCTTTTGTAATTGGAAATATGGTAGGTGGAGGAATCTTCATGCTTCCTGCCAATCTAGCACAAGTATCAAGTGCACTCGGAGCAACACTGGCTTGGGGAATTACTGGAATTGGAGTATTGATGATTGCGCTTGTGTTTGGGAATTTAGCCATCAGGAAGCCTAATCTTAAGGCCGGGCCTCAAAGCTATGCGCAAGCTATTTTTTCTTCTCCTAGTAAAGGAAGAGTTGCTGGCTATAGTATGGCTTGGGGGTATTGGGCGGCTAACTGGGCGGCAACAGCTTCAGTAATCATTGCATTTGCAGGTTACTTGTCTACCTTCTTTCCGGTTTTACAAAGTACCAAAATTATTTACTCTACAGCTAGTTTTAACCTTGAACTCGGGAAAACGTTAACGTTTGTCATATGCTCATTGGTCCTTTGGGGCATCCATACAATAACAGTTAGCAGCTATAACGGAGCAGGGAAAATAAATTTCATTGCCACGCTTACAAAAGTAATTGGCTTTGCCTTTTTTATCTTTATCACTCTCTTTATCTTTGATTCGAGCAACCTATCGAGCGGTGGTGAATTCCAAGATTCAAAAGGAACGGTTCTATCATTAGGAAGTCAAATTAACGCAGCCGCCATCTCCACTCTTTGGGCCTTCATTGGTGTTGAAGCTGCAGTTATGCTTTCTAATCGGGCAAAATCACAAAGGGATGTAAAGACAGCAACGATACTAGGACTTATTATTGCAGTTGCGATTTATATCGGAATTACGCTTTTAACAATGGGCGCACTCCCTCAAGATGCATTGCGTGAATCTTCCCGTCCACTTGTTGATGCACTATCCGGAGCAATTGGGAATGAAGGTGTCTATTTAATGGCGGCACTTGCCATCATTTCCCTACTAGGATCTACGATCGGATGGGTTATGGTAAGTTCTGAAGTGCCTTACCAAGCTGCCAAAGTTGATTTGTTTCCAGCTTTCTTTGCTAAAACTAATAAAAAAGGGAGCCCTGTTCGGTCATTAACTGTCACAAATTTATTAACTCAGTTGTTCTTATTTTCAACTATTTCAGGTACCATTACCGAAGCATATAGTTTCGCGATGGTTGTAGCAACACTTGCTTATTTAATTCCTTATCTAGTTTCAGCCATTTATCAATTGAAACTAGTCATTACTGGGGAAACTTATGATATCATCAAAGGTTCAAGAGTTCGCGATGGAATAATCA
This sequence comes from Peribacillus huizhouensis, assembly GCF_014138605.1. GTDB lineage: Bacteria > Bacillota > Bacilli > Bacillales > DSM-1321 > Peribacillus > Peribacillus huizhouensis. The sequence goes on from NZ_JACJHX010000001.1 coordinate 411,668, forward strand.
CTGCCTTCGCCTTAGTATATTCCATATGGGTGATTAAAACAGGAACAGCAGATATGATCACATTTATGTTGGGAATTGGCTTGTTTGTCATAGGTTTACTGCTTTATCCATTCGTCATGAAAAAGCGAGCCATTTAATTTTGAGGTTGCCCTTTGGGTCAACCTCTTTTTTCATAACACAATTAATTGAAGCTGGAGCCATAAACCTTGTTTTCGCATTTTTCCATAAATCCGGTTATCTTTTTAATATTTGAAAAGACGGTGAGATGAGTTATTGCGTAAATTCGACTCCAGCGCGCAAATTGCAATTCTCGCTCGAAAAGTGCTGATTCCGGCGCGCAAACCGACGAAACTGGCGCGAATAGTAGTCGATCTGGCACGCAAATTTCATTTCCGGCTCGTAATAAACTTAGATAGGAAATTTAGCTTAAATTCATTGTATATATTCCCACGGTTAACTACATTTTTTCACGTATTATCTATTAATTTTCCTACCTTAATGAATATTCCTAAATGATTCTGTTAAAACTTAGCCCCTCTTGCTTAGATCGGCCGATTTCCAACATCATCAAAAAATCCAACACCATTTAGCGGCTGTTGGATTTTTATTACTTATTGATTAATCACAAGTGGAACAAATTTCCCTTCATTGACTGAAATCAAACCACGATCTGTTATTTTTATAGCTGGGCTTACAGGTAGTGATAAGGTGCTTATAGACATGATGACATTATAATGCTTATAACCTAATGATTTCAGAGTAAGCGTTAGATGATCCACCTGCTCAGCAAGGATTTCTAATGGCTCCTCAGAAAGTATTCCACCAACTGGAAGCGGTACTCTTGATAAAACTTCACCATTCTCAACACAACAAATCCCACCTTGGCTACGGATTACTTCATTTGCTGCAAGGACCATATCTTCTACGTTATGACCGATAACTAATAAATTATGATTATCGTGAGAATAGGTTGTAGCGATCGCCCCTCGCTTAATGATGTCTCCGCTTATCAAACCATGTGCTCGGTTTCCATTTTTCCCATAACGCTCAAACGTTGCAATTAATCCATACTCACTTCTCTCCCAATCGAGCTTCCGATCGAAAATGGATAGAGTATCATGAATTTCTTTTGTAAAAGTAGAACCGTCATTCACTTCGATTATCCGACAAGGATAACTACCATCTTCTAATTCCAACGGTACTTCAAAATCTTTCGCAGTTAACTCATTAAGCACGATACTGCGATAAAAGCTTTCCGGGAAGCACTTTTCACTTACCGTTTGCTGATAAGGTTGTTTATAGTGATAAACTTGTTCTCCATCTTTATAAACTTCTTCTATAGTAAACGATTCAAGATCTGAAACTAATAAAAAGTCGGCAATTTTTCCTGCTGCAATGATTCCTCGATCATGCATCTGCATTCTTTTCGCTGGCGTATACGTACATGCATAGATGGCTTGCTCTGGAGTCATGCCCATTTGAATTGCTTTCTTTAATAAATGATTCAATTGACCGTATTTCTGAAAATAATCCGGCATCACATCATCGGTTACAAAGCAAAAATGCTCAGCTACCGCTGTATTCGTTAAGAATTCAATGATTTCTTGCGTCATAGACTTTTCTTGAATTTCTAAAAACATCCCAGCTGCAATTCGTTGCTGCATCCCTTCAATCGTTTGATGGGTATGATCTGAATTAACACCTGCAACGATCATTTGCTGCAATTCCAAATCAAGTAGTTTAGGGACATGACCTTCGATAATTAAGTCAGGATAATTTGTTTTGATATGATTCAAAATCTGATTCGTTTTACATTTCGGGTCAGTAATCACATCATAAAAATTCATAATTTCACCTAAACACTTCATTTCACCCGTTTGCAACAATTCATCGATATCTTCAATTTCGATACTGCCACCTGTTGTCTCCATCGTTGTCGCTGGTACTGAACTTGGGATGGCATAGAACATATCTGCTACACAGTTACGACTAGCTTTCATCATTTCCTTCACACCAGAGACACCAAAGACATTCGCCATTTCATGCGGTTCTGGTACAATCGTTGTTACCCCATTTTTGATGATTCCATAAGAGAAGGTAGCTGGTGTAACCATCGTGCTTTCGATGTGCAAATGAATATCGATTAAACCTGGAATGATATATTTTTCTTTAGCATCCATGACTTTGTCAGTAGAAAAAAATTCTTGGCCTCGTTCACCAATATAATAGAATTTCCCTTCGACTATCGCTACATTACTTGGCATGAATTTTTTTAAATAACTATTATAAACGTTGGCATTCGTAATTAGCATATCTATTTTCAACCAGTTCACCCCCTGTCTTATTTAACAAGTACCATATTGTTCGCTGGAAATTCGAGAATAACTTCCTCGCCAACTTGATAAGGTACAAGCAATTCTTGATTGATTGTAAAATCCCCAATTGGCGTTTCAACAATAAATTGATAGCTTCTTCCTAAATACGTTCTAATCTTCACTTTTCCAGGCAGTTCATTTTTTCCTGCAGTTACAGATTCTTTTAAAGGACGAATCACTATATTATCAGGACGAATTGCACCGGTTTTCCCGTCCGTACTTGTATTTGCTTTATTTTTTTGAACGATAAATGTAAAGCCTGACTTTGTTAGTTCTATTTCATTTTCATGTATTTTTTGGTCTTCGAAATCAATAAAGTTTTTAAAACCGATAAAGTCTGCGACAAATTTCGTCTTCGGATAATTATAGATCGTAGCTGGGTCACTTAATTGTTCAATAATTCCTTTATTCATGATTGCCACTTGATCTGAGATCGCGAAACATTCCTCTTGGTCATGAGATACGTAAACCGTTGTGATGCCAAGCTCTTGCTGAATACGGCGAATTTCAATCCGCATATTTTCACGGAGATTGGCATCAAGATTACTAAGTGGCTCATCGAAAAGCAATAAATCTGGTTCAATGACAAGTGCTCTTGCGATAGCAACACGCTGTCTCTGACCACCTGAAAGTTCTTTCGGATAACGTTTTTCAAATCCGCTAAGATTGACTATTTCTAACACGCTTGCTACTTTTTTTTCTATTTCACTTTTGGAAGCCTTTCTAAGTCGAAGTCCGAAAGCTACGTTATCGAAAATTGTTAAATGAGGAAATAGTGCATAGTTTTGAAAGACAAAGCCAAAATTTCGTTTGTTAACCGGCACTTTTGTATAATCCTTACCTTTATATAAGAACTTGCCATTATTTGATTCAAGGAAACCAGCAATTAATCGAAGGGTTGTCGTTTTTCCGCAGCCACTTGGCCCAAGTAAAGAAATAAACTTTCCTTCTTCAATTTCTAAATTAAAATCTTGCAAAATATTTTGTTTATTGTATGCAACTGATATGTTTTCTAAAGTGAATAAAGCCATTGACTTGATGCCCCCGTTATCGTTTAGTGAAATAAGATAAGCCCATTAACCGCTCAACAATGAACATAAAGAACGCCGTAATAATCATCAGCAGTACCGATATTGCTGCAACTGTTGGATCAAAGTACGTTTCAACATATGTTAGCATTTGTATCGGAAATGTACTGACCCCTGGTCCAGTCATGAACACGGAAATATCAACATTATTGAATGATTCTAGAAACGCAATCATAACTGCCGCGATAATTCCTGACTTAATATTAGGCAGAACAACCTGAATGAATGTCCCAATCTTGCTTGCACCCAAGCTATGTGCTGCTTCTTCAATAGAGAAATCGAAGGTCGACAAACTTGATGATACTACGCGGATAACAAATGGAAGCATAATAATTGTATGACCGATAAATAAACCTGCATAAATCGGTAATTGGTAGGTTGTAACAATATAACGCAAAAACGTAAATCCTAAAACGATACCTGGAATCAAAATCGGTGAAATAAAGACAGCATTCAAGACGGCTTTACCTTTAAAATTAAATCTGGATAATGCATAAGCAGCTGGAACTCCAAGTAATAACGCTAAAAGATTTCCTGCTAATGAGACAATAATGGATGTCTTAAAAGTTGTTAAAAACATACTTACTTTAAAAATATTTTCATACCATTTAAACGAAAAAGTCTCGATAGGAAATTTCAGAACACTTCCGCCTTCAAAAGATGTAACGGAAATGATGAGCAAAGGCCCTAGTAAAAAAACAAATACAAGGAACGTAAAAACAGCCAGTCCTCGGTTTTTTTCCTTCATACAACTTTACCCCTTTGGATTTATTTTATATGCGATTTGGTTCATCGTTATGGTGACCAATAAAGTGACAACGATCATAATTGTCGCAACGATTGCAGCTGTATGCCAGTCATTTAATGTCGTTGCATTTTGATAAAGAAATGTGGAAATAACTCGTTGTTTCCCTCCCAATAAAGCTGGAGTAGTATACGCAGTAAAGCTGCCGACAAAAACGAGAATACTTCCGATTACAAGTCCGGGCATGGACAGCGGCAGAACAACTTTCGCAAAAACGCCTAGTCTAGATGCACCTAAGCTTTCTGCTGCCTTTAATAAATCTTCGTCCATATTTTCCATCACACCGACTAACGTGATGATAATTAATGGCAGAAATAAATGAACAAGACCAATAATGATCGCAGTAGGGGTGTATAAAATATTTAATGGTTCATTTATAAGACCGATATTTAGTAAAAGCTTGTTAAGTACACCATTCTTCCCAATTATAATCATCCAGCTGAATGAGCGGACCACCGAGCTAGTAAGAAGCGGGAAAATAGAAAGTAATAATAAGAGTACCTTCGTCCTTGTTCCAACTTTAGAAATATAGTAAGCAACTGGAAAGCCTAACAAGATACAAATAAACGTTGTTATAAGACTAACTTTAAGCGTTGTAAGTAAAATACCAATGAAATACTTATCTTGGAAGTAGTGCAAATATCCATCAAAGCTGAAGCTGCCTTCATTAATAAATGTTGATCCAATCGTTAATAAGATTGGTATCACCATAAAAATTGTTAAAAATATTACTCCTGGTAATAATAACAGGTAAATATTACGGTTTTTCATTTTATCCTCCCGGCAACGAACATTAAGAATTTATCACTTCATGAAATAGCGTAATAAAAGCTTTATCATCTACTTCTAAACAAACATCAAGATTAGCTGGTTTTCCTAACCTATTTTGAAAATCACAAACCGTTTGTCCATCACATAATTCACTGCTTGTTTCTACATCTACATAATATTTCTTTTTTGACACAATATTAGTGTCTATAGCAACGGCGACTGCAAGAGGATCATGCATAACAGCACCATGAATATGATTCCGTTCAAAATATCTTTGCCGATAATCTTTCGTGCTTTCTTTAATATAGGAAGCAAGAACCGGATTTTGAATGGCATCCATATGCTCTTCAGTTAGGAGCACTTTTCTGGTCACATCTAAACCAACTAAAGTCAAAGAAGGAAAACCAGCATGAAACACAATTTTGGCCGCTTCTGGATCAGTATACATATTATACTCAGCTGTCGGTGTGACATTGCCAAAGTCCTTTACAACACCGCCCATGAAGATGACCTCTTTTACAAATCTCGTGATCTCTGGACACTTCTTCACAGCAAGAGCTAAATTAGTAAGAGGCGCTGTCATTACCAGAGTTACCTCCCCTGGAAAGCTCAAAATCGAGTTAATAATAAAATCAGGACCAAACCCTTCATCAGGCTTTTTTTGAGGATTCATATCCTTCAATGCTCCACCAATTCCATCTTCTCCATGGATGCGATGTTCAAAATAAGGGGTTCTTATTAGTGGAGAAGAAGCCCCCATAATCACAGGGACATCCACTCCTACTAATTCTACAATTTTACATGTATTAACAGTTGCTGCTTCTAACGATACATTTCCATTCACAGTCGTAATACCAAGCACATCCATCTGCCTGCTCTTTAACGCAAGCAAGATTCCAATGGCATCGTCCACTCCTGTATCAACATCAAGAATGACTTTTTTAGACATAGTAAGCACCTCAAATTCTTATTGAGCTAATTCTTTATTCCAACGATCAATCCATTGTTTTGAGTTTTTATTCACATATTTCATATCAAGGATATTCAAGCTATTAATAACATCTTCACCATACGTTAGTCCTTTAGCATCTTCTTCTGATAATTGAACTTTCGTATTAACTGGTGAATCGATTTTTGCTTTTGCTGATTTTTCTTGAACTTCTTTACTTAAAAGATAATTAATAAATTCTTCTGATAGTTCTTTTTGATCGCTATCTTTGACAATATTCACTGTATTCATGACCGCATATCCGCCTTCTTTAGGTGAAACAAATTTAGCATTTGGAACAGCTTCTTGTAATTGCGCAAAGTACATTTCCATGATTGGTCCACCTGCGATTTCACCTTGTGCAAACATGTTTACGAATTCAGAAGTTTGGCCATATTCCTTAAGAACATTTGGCATAAGCTCTTTTAATTTTGTAAAAGCAGCATCTTCATTAAACTCTGTATTTCCACTTACTTTAGAAGCAGCATCTAAAAACATCGGTCCTGTCGTCGATGTAATTCCAGGAATCGTTATTACTCCACCTATATCTTTATTCCATAAATCAGCCCATGAAGTAATTGGTTTCTTTACCTCGTCAGGATTATACGCAATGCCGAATTGAGCGATTGTGTAAGCTGGTCCATAATCTTTACCTAATGGAGCTTTTGCCATCTCATAGATATTTTCAACATTTGGAATGACGCTATGATCAAGTTTCTCGAACAATCCGTCTTGAATGCCTTGCTCAGCATAATAGTCAGATAGATAAATGACATCGACATCCGAATTTCCTTGGCGGATTTTGTTTAAACGATCCGCATTATTCCCAGTGTCCAAAACAATTTCAACATTATGTTCTTTCTCAAATGGTTTATACACTTCTTCTCGAAAGAAATCTTCCGAAAATCCCCAAGTAGAAATAACTAATTTTTCTTTTTTCGAAGATGAATCTGATGAGGAACAAGCACTTAATGTTAAAGCTAATGCAGATACTAAAGTTAGATTTTTGATAATTTTCTTCAAAATAAAAACTCCCATCATTTTGATATTTTTTAAAGCAAGAAAAAAGGCAATCTTAAATAGAATAATGTTATTCTACCCAAGATTGCCTTTTCTTCGTAAACAAAGAAATAAATAATCATTTGGTTTATTATTTTGGCCTTTCTCCCAGATAAATCCGGTTGAAAATCCTATATTATCATGTTTCTCGTAAAACAATATTTGTAAAAGACTTTTGGGTGGCTGCATCATAATCTCTTAAAACAGCTTCAATATCCCATTTCGTTCTTTCTTCTAATTTCTGCCTTAATTTCTTCTTATAGAGAAGAGATAAATGAAAGTCGACTTCTTGCTTTAGGCTAGGTACTTCCCCTTCCAGCACAATCGATCGTGGTGCTCTACGATGTTTAGCCTGCAATGTAAGCACATTCGCTTCAATTGATACCTTCATGGAAAGCGTACCAATGCCGAATAATTCCTTTGAAACTTCATTATAAGCATGGGAAAGTAATTTCTTTGTTTCGTTATTGTTGCTTGGGAAAATATTTATCACCCCTGCAGTTCTTCGTTAATGATGATTATACATACTATTAATCCTATTTTCAATATAATGTTCGTATTATTTATCATTTTTTTTTAATCCACACTATTTTTTTATATATACCCAGTCAAATACGAATAAACAGCCATTTTTTTCAAAATTCTGGATTGGCAAATCCATTCATTATCAAAAAAATCCATTCTATATATTATTTAAATATAACTAATATAATTACTATTTAACTAGTTATCCCCTTTCATACTATCCGCCCTTAGCGCTAAGCCAATAAAGTAGCACAGTAAAATTTCCTCATTTTTACATATAATTAGGAATATTATGTAAATTGACTTATTTTTGCATTATAATAGAAGCAAGGAGGTATTTTAAAGGGAATTATAAAAAAAGAGCAGTTTCCTTTCACTTAAAGGTAGTTCATTTCAGGCTACGAATAGAAGAGGAGTATGATGGCAAATGCAAAAGGATAATAAAAACCTTGTCATTCTCTCGTCGTCCATTGTCTTGTTAGTCGTATTGAACTTTCCTTCATCCGCTGTTTACTCAAATGATTTCATAACTTCCGAACCGATCGAATCCGCCTTAGAACTGGCCAGCCACTCAGATATCGAACAAGCAAAAGCTCTAGTCGCAAAAGCTTTGACTATGAATGAAAATGCGACTTATACACTCAATCATGAACAAGCCTCATTACTTGGCTATACTGAGGATCAAGTCAACCAATTAACTGAAGTATTCGAATCATTTACACCGGAAGAAGTTGCCTATATAAACGAACAAATCTCAGCTAAACCAGTTGATATACCGCTCATCCCTATTGACTTAAGTGAACTAATAGCCATATTGACCGCCTTAGGATTAGCAGGAATTGCCCAACAATTTATACTTGAATTATACAAAAATGGCCTCACACAAGCATGTAAAAGATTTTCGAGACGAAACAAATATATTAAAAATTTTTGCAAAAACAATAAATATCCAACGTCCATGTAAAAAAACGAAAGCACCACTAACAACATATGACTAACTAAGAAGGTTGCTTACGCAAAAAATTGACCAAACAAAAAAGAGGGTGTCCCCAAAAGGGTCTGACCTCGCACTACACAGGATATAGTAGTGGCGGGGTCTGACCCTTTTGTTATGGGACTGCCCTTACTCATTCTTCAGAATTCCTTTACCATCTGTGAGCCTTTGCATTAGTTCTTAAGATAAAGGTGTTTTGTGTCATTTCGGTATGTCCATTAACTTGAGATTTCGTACGCTTAGGTCTTGTCCAATTATGGTGAAACTGTTTTGAATGGGCATCAAGATGCTCTTTATAACTCATTCTGAATCACCTCATCATTAGTATAGGTTGTTCTGAAGATGCGTGATATTACGAGAATATCCTTTAAAGTATTTGTCACTTCTCTTGAAATCATACAATGTTCTTCCTATTTATCTTTGAATCCTTCTGTCACTTTTGTTTTGACTTCTTCAATGCAACGCATCTTTGTATCCCAGCATTCTTGACTTAAATCAACTGGATATTTTTCTGGATGCAGAGAACGCTTATACTCAGACCATAATTCATCTAAATTTCGCGCCAACTTTTTTTGAATAGCTTGTAGTTCCGGAAGTTCATATACCACTTTCCCATTCACCATGACCGGAATTTGCAGTTCTCTTGCTTCGAAACTCGTTATAAATTTACTAATGTATGTGTGAACCGGATCAAACATCTTTAGGCGTTCCTCTGCTCCTGGATTTTCATCATCCATTGCGATGTATTCCCCTTCTGCTTTTCCATTCATTGTATTGATGATTCGATATACTCTTTTTAAGCCTGGTGTTGTGACTTTCTCAGGGTTTGCAGATATTTTTATTGTATTTGTTAACTCTCCTGATTCGTTTTCAATTGCGACAAGTTTATATACTGCACCTAAAGCTGGTTGTTCGTATGCCGTGATTAATTTAGTTCCAATTCCCCACGTATCAATCCTTGCACCCTGTGCTTTTAAGTTCATAATTGTATATTCGTCTAAATCGCTAGATGCTGTTATTTTCGCCTCAGTGAATCCAGCATCATCCAACATTCTTCTCGCTTCCTTCGACAAATAAGCGAGATCGCCACTATCTAGACGAATCCCCTTAAAGTTTATTTTGTCTCCAAGTTCCTTAGCTACTCGTATCGCATTTGGTACACCAGATTTAAGTGTATCGTACGTATCAACAAGAAAAACACAGTCTTTATGACTCTGTGCATATTTATGAAAGGCGATATATTCATCTTTATAAGCTTGAACCATCGCATGTGCATGAGTGCCAGCTACTGGAATTCCAAATTTTTTACCTGCTCTTACATTACTCGTTGCATCAAAACCACCAATGAAGGCGGCACGTGTTCCCCAGAGGGCGGCATCCATTTCTTGGGCTCTGCGGGAACCGAACTCCAAAGCCTGTTCATCACCGATCACTTGCTTAATTCTTGATGCCTTTGTCGCAATCAACGTTTGGTAATTAACGATGTTTAGCAATGCGGTTTCCACGAGCTGTGCTTCAGCTAAAGGAGCTTCTATGCGGATGAACGGTTCATTACCAAAAACTAATTCTCCCTCTTCCATCGACTTTACTGTGCCAGTAAATTTCAAGCTTTCTAAATAGGATAGGAACTCTTCTGGATAGCCCATTTCATGACGTAAGTACTCGATATCACTCGATGTAAATGCAAAGTTTTGTAAATAAGAAAGAGCCTTTTCCAATCCAGCAAATACAGCATAGCCATTTCCAAATGGCAATTTCCGAAAAAATAATTCAAACACTGATCTTCGATTATGAATCTGATCCTGCCAATACGTTTGAATCATATTAATCTGATATAAATCAGTATGTAACGCTAAACCATCATCATTATAGTGTTTTTTCATTTTATCTTTCCTCCAGCTTTTTAGTTCCTTCCCCTATTGTGGTCCACTTCTTACATATTCAATACAAGAATATCGATGTCCTTTTATATCTAGTTACATTTAGTTTTTGTTTCTAGAAGTTCATGTCCGAATAAAGAAGCTTCTCCATCAATTTAATGCTTCATAAATCTTGCTGATAACACTGCCATACGTACTTATGTTATACATATCCCCATAAAACCAATTTGAGTCAAAAAGATGATCAATAACAGGCGAATGCTTCTTGTTAGTTAAAAGAGCAATTGCCAGATTATTTTCCCGATCAATGACGGTTATTGTACCTGTCCATCCAGTATGACCTATTACCTTATCACTTGCGTACTCACCAAACATCCAATTCATACTTTCATCTCCATTAATCCTCCACCCAAGACCAAATGTCGGATTCCGTTCTGAAGGAGTTGTAAATATGTCAATCGTTTCTTTATCGAACAACTTTGTATCTCCATATCCCCCATTATTCAGCATAACTTGAAGCAGTATTGCAAGATCGTGCGTATTACTAAACAGTCCTGCATGTCCCGAAACTCCATCCATTGAATAATAGGCATTTTCATCATGTACTTCTCCTTGCAGGGTGTGCGTTCTCATATTAGGAAACGTTCGAAGGCCATCGCGAGTATTGCCGATTAGCTCGGTCGCTGCAAAATCATTTTCTTTGAAGCCTTTTTTTAACGGCGTAAAAACTGTATGTTTTAATCCAAGTGGCTTATATATCGTGTTTTCCACATATCGGTCTAGTTTTTGACCAGTCACTCTTTCTATAATAAATCCTAGGAGCATATAATCGATGTCACTATATATTTGAGATGTACCAGGGATAGATTGTAAAGGTGTTTTACTTATCTTATCTAACATCTCTTTACGGTCTTGTGTGTATAATTCCCCTGCCTGGTCAGGATTATAGTAATGAACGCTTGAAGGGAAACCTGCAATATGATGAAGTAGATCGACAATACGAAGTGTGCTCTTTTCTTTAATCACATCATTCGGCAAATCCTTAAACTCAGGGATATAATACTGAATAGGATCGTTTAGATTGATTTTCCCCTCGCTGACTAGTTTTTGAAGAGCATAATTAACCGCGTACATCTTCGTATTAGAGGCCAAGTCAAACATCGTATCCTCTTTCATTTTTTGTGGTCGTTTAAGAAAAGTAAGACCGTTGTATTTCTTTGCGTATCCATATGACGTGTTTCTCACTATTTTTCCATTTTTAATGATTATAAGTGCTGCTCCAGGGAAGCCCTTCCTAATTTCATTTTCGATATATGAATCAACTTCAGACAATTTTTTCGTAGAAAATCCGACATCTTCAGGTATTTTTATTGTAGAAAGTGTGGGATATTTACTTTTCTGAGGCTGATTATCTTCAGTCTGTTTTCTAACATCGAGGTTTTCCTTATGAATGGTTGATGAAATAACTGGTGTACTTCTTAACGCAAATAGAAGAACCAATAGGACAAGTACTTTTTTAAACATGTTATATATCATATTCTTCATCCCCACTTCCACATTCAAAATGACTAATTTAACATCTTAGCTTCGAGAGATATTGTTGTAACATCCAATTCATACCCTTAAATTAATACAGAACAAACTATAAAGTGAATCTTCAATCAGTGGGGATTCTTCATCTGCGTGACCCACATCCTGTGAAAGTCCGACGATCATAAGAATGAATAAGGAGTGGCGAAGTTTGCCACAGAGTATTACAACTTATGACCTTAAGTAAGGCTAAGAGTCGCAACTAGATCATGCAGATACCCCCACTTAAACTTCCTCGATTCCTCTAAGCCTTGAGATGGGGATGACTTTCCGTTAATGCGGGATAAATAAATTTGGTCTTTTGGATCTATATCAAAATAGCCTGCGTTTTACGAATCATTTTTATTTATCCTTTTATAAAAAAAGGCTCTTTTCGTAAAGATTGTTGTTTTTAGCAAGAAACCAATTCGAACAGATGTTGATCTTCGTTACAGGTGCGAGACTCCTGCGGAAAAGCGTGTGGATGGAGACCCCGCAATTGCAAAGCACTGAGGAGGCTTCTGAGACCGCCTCTACAACGGAAATCACCCCGGGTTATTAGTGTAAAAATGATTGAAAAGCAACAAAGTTTGTGATAACAGCCTAAAAAAAAAAGCAGTTGCCCCGAAAGTTTCTAACCTCACACTCCATACATCGGTTATTGTGTCATTTACACGTACCAACGATATAGTAATTGTGTGGGTTATTCCTTTTGGGCAACCGCCTTGGTATGATTAATTCTTCAGTAATCGTAAACTATTTAATATTACTAAAATTGTACTTCCTTCGTGACCAATAACGCCAAACGGGAGATCAAGAAACTGCAAGAAGTTAGATGCAATTAATATCATAATAACTGTAATAGAGAAAATCACATTTTGCTTAATGATTCGGTTCATTTTTTTCGATAATTTGACCGCTTCAGCAATCCTCGGAAGATCATTTTTCATCAGAACAACATCCGCTGTTTCTAATGCGACATCTGTTCCTTCACCCATTGCGATTCCGACTGATGCCGTGGCAAGCGCTGGCGCATCATTAATTCCATCACCGACCATCGCAACTGTACCAAATTGTTCTTTCAGCCGTTTTACTTCATCCACTTTCGTTTCAGGAAGACAATCGGCAATATAGGCATCCACATGACTTTCCGATGCAATTGCATTTGCTGTTTTCTCGCCGTCTCCAGTAAGCATAATCGTATAAATGCCTTCTTGTTTAAGTGCTTCGATCGCAGTAATTGTTTCTGATCGAACAACATCTTTCAATGTTATAATTCCTGCGATTCCTTTATTATCTTTTGCAAAAACGATGGTTTTACCTTGTTTGGCAAAATCTAATGCAATGCCATTTTGGAATTGTTCCACTTCTTCACGACCAACAAATTCCGCTTTACCTACTTTCCATTGCACACCATCAAGATATGCTTGCACACCATATCCTGAGATATCTTCCATGTTCTCTGGCTTCAATAATTCTGTAGAGTACTTGTTTTTTGTATAGCGAACAATGGCCGATGCTAACGGGTGATTAGAGTAATTTTCAATCGACGCTACATATTGTAAAAAATCGGCTTCATTTACATCTTTACGAAGTACGAGATCGGTTACTTCAGGCTTTCCTTTTGTCAAAGTACCTGTTTTATCAAGAGCAATCGCTTGTAAGTTACCTAAGTTCTCTAAATGAACACCGCCTTTAAACAGGATTCCATGACGAGCACCGTTTGAAATTGCCGATAATGTTGCTGGCATGATCGATGCTACTAGTGCACATGGGGAAGCAACTACTAATAAAATCATCGCTCGATAAAATGTCTCCGTCCAACTCCATCCCAGCAGGAAATGAGGAGCAAACATCATCAATGCAACAACAGACAAAACTACTTTCACATACGTGCCTTCAAATCGCTCAATAAATAACTGAGAAGGTGATTTTTCACTTTGTGCTGATTGTACAAGTGTAATGATTTTTTGAAAAAGTGTTTCACTACTTGGCTTTGTAATCTCAACAGTTATCGTCCCGCGAAGATTAACCGTCCCTGCAAAAACCTCATCATTTACTGTTTTACTGACAGGAAAGGATTCACCCGTGATTGCAGCTTCATCCAAATTCGTCTTTCCATCATTAATTTTTCCATCAGATGGTACCCTTTCACCTGGCTTAATTAAGATTAGATCACCGACACGAAGCTGTGATACAGCTACTTTCGTTTCAATTCCGTCTGTAATTCTCAATGCTTCTTCTGGCTGTAAATCCATGAGTGCGGAAATTTCTTTATGGCTTTTATTCATCGTATAAGTTTCCAATGCACCACTTAATGCAAAGATAAAAATTAAGATAGCCCCTTCCGTCCAATAGCCAATGATTGCCGAACCAATTGCAGCAAGGATCATTAACATTTCTACATTCAATTCTTTATCGGCAATGGTATCTTCAATGCCTTCCTTTGCCTTCGCATATCCTCCAATAACAAATGCCGCTAAATAAGTAACGACTGAAGCAGTTGACATGCCAACAGACGAAAAAATCCATCCTAATAATATAAGAACCCCGCTAAATAAAGCAGCAATTAATTCGATATGTGGTAGTACTTTTTCATACCATGATGTTTGATATTGTGCAGGTTTTTGTAAGTGCTTCGTTTCAGCAAGCATCTTTTTTCCTCCTTTAAATGTCATAATTCTCAATGATACCAATTCTCATTTACACGCTAATCAATTGAGAAAGATAATCAGCATCATTTGACTTATAATTATTCAAAATTGTTATTTTTTCTTCATAAACAGTAAAATTACGTATTTTTTCGTGAAAATCATTAGGATTATTTATATATTATCATAGCCATTCAAAAAAATAAATAATAATAATTCTAATTTAAGATAAATTATAAAAAATCTTATTAAAAGACTGTTTTCGTATGCTTTGTTGTTTTTATTTTATATTTAGACTACTATCCTTGATTGATTTCTGTTACAATTACTCGCTTTCCGCAGGCGGTTTCAGGAGCCTCGTTTCTCAAATTTGTTACTTGCTAAAAAATACAAACTTTATGAAAAGAACCTATAAAAAAGAGGTTGTCCCAAAAGGATCAGATCCTTTTGGAACAACCTCCAGCCTTATTCTTTTACATAGGCGATGATGCCTTCGTTATCATCTAGTACAAGTTCAATACCTGCATATGGATCACGATTAAGCATATGATCAAGCCAAAGTCTTAACGCTTCAATAATATTTAGCATGATTAAGATTTGCTGCCTACCATTCACATAAACTTCTGCAGAAAATCCATAATCATCGTCATACATTAATTCCACTTCTACTTCCACCGGTCTAACTTGTTTCTTATCCGCGATATAAATGCAAATAGCATTAATAATATCTTGTTCAGAAATTTTTAGCCTCTCCATGGATTAGAGTTTTCTTTCTTTTTATTTTTAAAGAAGGTATAGATGCGTCGGATAATTGAGATGAGAATGATAATAGCAATCAAGTTCACTATAAAACCTAATACCGCACCAAGCCCTCCCATGTTAGCAAATAAGCTTCCAAATAAGAGGCCGGCCATTCCACCATAAAGAATCCCTTTCATTAATCCTCCTTTAGCCACAGGATTAGCCTTCGTATTTGTATTTGATTTTGTAGTGTCAGATTTCTTGTTGCTCTGGATGTTGGAATTCTTGTTGGTTGTACCCTGATTCGTATTGAACGATCTTTTTCCAGATTTATATGACTTAGCGCTTACAGTATCATCTTGTCCCAGAAGAAACTGGCCTCCCACTGGAGCAAAAATCAGAGTGAGTGTCAAAATTGCAGTTATTACTTTCTTTAACATATATGGTCCTCCATTCAAAATTGGTATGAAGAGGTTTCACTCCTCAATTTTCTATACAATACTATATACGATTAAAATAATAAAAGGTTTCACTTTATTGAAATAGTAATTCAAACTATTTAATTGGAATATTAATAGTTTCATGTTTAAAAATCTAATAATGCGGATAAATTAATAGGAGACAAGGATATCCCTGTCTCCTATTTTTATATTCTATTAAAAACGATGTACTCGTCCGTTGAAATGGTTTGCCCAATACCCACTTGACATATTTGCAATTGCAACACCCGTTGAACTTTGAGAACCGATAAATTTACCGCCGCCAACATAAATTCCGACATGTCCATTTTTCTTATAAGTATCAAAGAATACCATATCACCAGGTTGCATATCACTTGCAGGTACGCGAGTTCCATGATTTAACAATGTATCTGTGTTCCCAACCGAACCAAGGTTGATTCCACCTTGAGCATATGCCCAGTAAACAAATGCAGAACAGTCAAATCTGCCATTGTTAATATCAGATTGCGATCTACCACCGCCAAATACATAAACAGAGTTACCGATATATTTATTACCAGCAGTAATTGCCGCACTAAGGTTTCGGCTTGGTGGAATGCTCACACTTTCTTTTGGTTCATCATCTTTGACAGTATCTTTACTAGGATTCTTTGTCGCTGAATTATTTGAAGTAGTTTTTGTTGCAGTTGTTTTTGTTGCAGTTGATTCTGAGCTATAATTTTTCTTAGTTGATTCTTTCGGTACATATTTAGTTGCTTCACGAGCTGCTTTTTCTGCTGCTTCTTCGGCACGTTTGTTCGCAGCTGCAATTTCCGCTTGACGATTTAGTTCTGCAGTAATATCGCTTTGGATTTTTACTACTTGTGCTGCTAAGTTTGCATCACGTTCTTTTAAGTCAGCAACTAGGGATGCTGTTTCTTGTTCTTTTCCTTTCAAACTTGCACTAAGTTGTAAGCTCTGAGACTTTTGCTCTTCAATTTGAGCAAGCATACCTTCTAGCTCTAATTTCATAGAAGTAAGGTCAGCTAGTTTTGTTTCAACTGCCGTTCTCTTTTCTTCCAACTCTTTCTTATCCGCTTCGTGCTGCTTTAAAATATCTTGGTCAGCTTCTACCATTGTAGCAACTGCGCCTACACGATCAATGAAGTTACCGAAGCTAGTAGCACCAAGTAACACTTCGATATAACTTGCATTCCCGCCGCTCTCTTGATAAGAAACTGCACGTTCTTTCAATACCTCATTGCGCTGTTCGATGCGTACTTGAAGAGCAACAATATCTTCTTTAAGCTTGTTGATTTCTGCATTTGTTTCGTTAATTTGAACCTTTGTTTCGTCAATTTTCGCGTTATTGTCTTTAATCGCTTGTTCAATACGCAAAATTTGCTCTGTAATTTTAGCCTGTTCTATTTGAAGTGTTTTTATCTTTGTAAGTGCTGAATTTATTTCAGATTGAACACCACTACGTTGTCCTTGAATAACTTGTTGTTGATTTTGCAAGTCACTAATTGATTCCGCTTTAACAGCTGGTACAGCAACGATGCTTCCCAAACCAAGCATTGCAGTAGTACTTAATACAAGTAATTTCTTTCTCAAAATCATTTTTCCCTGCTTTCTTCTCTAGCCAAATTCGCCAATTAATCTTTCTTTCTATGATTATGGAGAATATATATGAAACTAGAAATCTATGTATTATTTTTTCACTAAAAGTTATTTTTATAAAAGCTAAATATAGTGTTTTCGTCTTTTTTACCTATAGTGAGTATAGCATCATAATTTGACAGTATGGTAATAAAATCATTACATTTATATTTCAATTGTTACAAAAAACCTCATTTTTTGCGTTTTTTCAAAAATATTGTAGTTTTTTTGGGAAATACTGCTATTGTAAGTGACTTAAAGATTGATTAACAAAACTATTTACCTAGTACCATTCACATAAAAGTTTAGGAGACTTTGATTCGATGAGGTATTTCTTTTCTCGCTAATGTGGAAGAATTAAATAAACGGCTGTTTTCGTATACTTTATTGCTTATAAAATATTTTTACACTACTATCAACATCTACTCGAATTTGTTATTTGCTAAAAACAACACCCCTTACAAAAAGAGCCAAATAAAAAAGCTAGCATCCTGTTTTCAGGATTACCAGCTTAAAATTTGTGCGTGGTATTTTGCAGGGTTTTTTGTAATTAAGGATTAGAAGTCTCTTAATTAGATCACCTGTTAATCGTTTGGAAATCTCACTCCAATTTGTTTACGTGCCTCATCCATAATCTCCATCACGTGTAAGGAAGTATCCCATGCGTTCAAAGTTGATTCGTTTTCCCTAGATTGAATCAACTGAATAAATTCAGCAACTTCGTAATACATCGGTTCCATTTCTTGTTGGATACTGACATCTTCGATAGAACCGTCCCGATAGCGAATTTCAATCTTCTCAGGGCTTGAGATATGCTGGATCACCATCGTAGCATCTTCCCCATGAATTTCTGAAGGAAGAGTAGTATCGGTAATTTTGGAATACATGACGTTTGCCTGCATCCCATCATAATCTAGTAAAATACTACCTTGTGCGTCAGTTCCTGTGCCCAGTATATATCCTTGAGCCTTGATTGTATTAGGTTTTCCAAATAACGCTACAAGCGGATAGATTGTATATACACCTAGATCCATCAAGGCACCTGTTGAAAATTCAGGGTTAAATGCGTTCAAGACTGTTCCATTTTTATAAGCATCATATCGCGATGAATACTGGCAATAATTCGCAAAAAATGTGCGAATCTTTCCAAGCTTGTCCAAATTATCTTGAATCACTTGGAAGTTAGGCATGACTGTCGACTTCATCGCTTCCATTAATACGACATTATTAGATTTCGCCGACTCTATCATCGCTTTTACTTCCTTAGCATTTGCTGCAAGTGGTTTTTCACACAGAACATGCTTGCCATGTTTCATAAACAGGATGGACTGCTCTGAATGGTATGAGTTTGGGGTTGCAATATAAACTGCATCAATCTCCTCACTTGCTGCCATTTCATTTAAATCCGTAAACGTTAAATCTGCATCGTATTTAGCGGCAAATTCACGTGCACGATCTTCCGTACGTGAAAATACAGCCTTTAACACAAAATCGTCATGTTTACCTGCAGCTTCTAACAATCGTTCGGTAATCCAGTTTGTACCAACAATTCCAAATCTAATCATATTCCCACTCCTTTAATTTCATATGCTTCACTCTACTTTATAGTACCTTCAAACTGCTAATGAAGCTATTTATTAAGATAAATCGTAAGAAAAACATTACAGCAAATGTAATTTAGAATGTTTCTCCTATCAACATAATGGAAAATAATATAGTGTAACTCGCGACTTTTCAACCGATTCAATATTCTTAAAAAATCAAAGGAGTGAAATGATAATGGAAAAGATTTTGCACAATCAAGTAGCCGTTATTACAGGCGGTAGCTCTGGAATCGGCAAAGGGGCAGCCTTAAGATTAGCAGAACAAGGTGCAAAAATTGCTCTGCTTGACCGAACGTATGAAAATGCTCTTCAAGCAAAAAAAGAGATAGAATCAAAAGGCAACGAGGTGATCATTGTCAAAACAGATGTATCTCAACCTGAACAAGTGGAACTTGCATTCAAAGAGGTGTTGGATAATTGGGGGAAAATTAATATTGTTTTTGCGAATGCAGGCATTAATGGTGTGAAGGCACCAATCGAAAATATTACTCCAGAAGATTGGGATGAAACAATTCAGACGAATTTGCGTGGAACATTCTTGACGGTGAAATACGCTATTCCTTATCTTAAAGAAAATGGCGGTAGCATAATTATTACAAGCTCAATTAATGGGAATCGGACATTCAAAAATTTTGGCTTCTCAGTATATAGTACAACAAAAGCCGGACAAGTAGCGTTCGGAAAAATGGCGGCACTAGAGCTTGCACAATATAAAATTCGAGTTAACATAATCTGCCCTGGTGCCATTGACACGAACATCGATGACAATACGTATCCGGATGAGAAAAACTTGAAAAATATCATAATTCCTATCGAGTATCCAGAAGGGGCTCAACCCTTAGAACAAAAATCAGGGACTCCAGAACAAGTTGGCGAACTAGTTCTTTTCTTGGCATCTGATCTATCTTCACATATTACCGGAACAGAGATTTATATTGACGGCGCAGAATCATTATTGTAATCGCCGAAATTACGACTTCACGATAATTATTGATTCCTATTAAGCCTGTTTATAATAGATAGATTTTAACAGGCTTTGTTTTGTTATTTCGAAAATAAACCTTTAATGCCAAATAGTACATTCTGCGGTCTCTCAGCCATTCTCCGCATAAAGTAAGCAAACCAGTCATCGCCAAACGGAATATAAACACGCATTGTGTATCCTTCCTGCGCCAAACTCAATTGCATATCTTTTCTGAATCCAAAAAGCATTTGAAATTCAAATTGATCTTTCGGGATATTATTTTCATTGGTAAATTGTTTTACTTTCGCAATAATCTCGTGATCATGAGAAGCAATTGCCGTATAACTTCCACTTAATAAATGGGTTTTAATAATCTGCAAATAATTAGCATCTATTTCCCCTTTATTTTGGAAAGCTACTTCAGGAGATTCTTTATAAGCTCCTTTTACAAGCCTAAGATTGACACTTTTTAAATCCATTACATCCTTATTAGCACGATGTAAATAAGCTTGGATTACGGTTCCAACATTATCGTATAGTTCACGAAGTTCCTTCAAAATATCCAATGTCATTTGGCAATGCGTATAATCTTCCATGTCGATTCGAACAAAATTATTGGTTGCCTTAGCAGTATCCAAAATTCGTTTCATATTTTGGACACAAAATTCTCGATCAATCTCCAACCCCAACTGTGTCAGTTTTACGGATAAATGGCTATTCACTCCAGTGGCACAGATAGCTTCCAATGTTTTCACATTATTCTCTGTTGCATGAATAGCCTCTTGTCTATCTGAAACAAATTCACCTAAATGATCAAGAGTACATACCAAACCTTTTTCATTTAGTTCTTGAACTTTTTTAATGGCACTCTCAATTGTTACACCTGCGACTACTTGAGATGCACCGAACCTGAGCCCCCATTTCTTCGCCGCCTTGTTTAAGGATACATTTCGAGAAACCCCTAAGAAGAAATTTTTCGAAAAATTAGCCAGCATATCGCCCCTCCTTGAATCATTATGTTACTGAGAAGTTCTAGATGGGTAACAAATTTGCCCCGGTGCCACCCATTTGCTTTATAGACGATTTTTTCCCGCATTAACGGACAGTAATTTCTCCATTCTACGATTTTATGTAGATATATTTGCGCAATTTGATTAGAGAAAACTGGCCGTACATGCCCGATTAGTTCAACTAACCGTTAGCGAAAAGCTCATCGCTAACGGAAGTTTCACTTTATCCCGCATTAACGGACAGTAACTTCTCCATTCTACGATTTTATGTAGATATATTTGCGCAATTTGATTAGAGAAAACTGGCCGTACATGCCAGATTGGTTCAACTAACCGTTAGCGAAAAACCCGTCACTAACGGATGTTTCACTTTATAACATTTCGCTCATTGTTTTTGCTTGCATATGCAAAATCAAATAATCTGGACCTCCAGCCTTTGAATCTGTCCCTGACATGTTGAAACCGCCAAATGGCTGATATCCAACAATAGCACCGGTACAAACTCGATTAAAATACAGATTTCCAACATGAAATTCTTTTTTGGCTCTTTGGATATGGTGACGGTCATTAGAGATCAATGCACCTGTTAAACCATAATCTGTATTATTCGCAATCTCCATCATATGATCGAAATCACGCGCTTTGCAAAAACCAACTACAGGCCCGAAGATTTCTTCCTGCATTAAACGTGATTTTTCATCTAAATCAGAAAAAATGGTAGGTTGAATAAAGTATCCCTTTGAATCGTCTCCTTCACCGCCAACTCTTAGCTTCCCTTCTTGCTTACCAATTTCGATATATTTCATAACTTTATTATATGAAGCTTGGTCAATAACTGGCCCCATATAATGACTCAATTTTTCTGGATTGCCCACTGTTATTCCTTGTGTTAATGCCACTGCTTTTTCTAACACTTCATCATATACATCTTGATGAACGACTGCCCGTGAGCCTGCTGAACATTTTTGTCCAGAGTAACCGAATGCAGATTTGACAATGGAATCAGCTGCAAGATCTAAATCTGCATCACGATCTACTACAACTGTGTCTTTCCCGCCCATTTCAGCGATTACACGTTTCAACCAAATTTGCCCGGGTTGAACCTTTGCTGCACGCTCATAAATCCGACAACCTATTTCACGAGAGCCAGTAAAGCTTACGAAGCGTGTCTTTGGATGATCAATTAAATAATCGCCAATTTCACTTCCGTTTCCAGGTATATAATTAATGACACCAGCTGGCAAACCAGCCTCTTCGAGCACTTCTACAAATTTCGCGGCAATCACAGGCGTTGTATTCGCTGGTTTTAATAAAATTGTATTTCCAGAAACAATTGCAGCGGCTGCCGTTCCAGCCATGATGGCTAATGGGAAATTAAATGGTGAAATAATCACACCGACGCCTAAAGGAATATAGGTATATTGATTGATTTCTCCCGTTCGGCTCTGTACTTCTTTGCCGCTGCAAAGTTCAATCATTTGCCGTGCATAATATTCGAGGAAATCAATTGCTTCTGAAGTATCTCCATCCGCCTCACTCCAAGGTTTTCCTGCTTCTTTTACGAGATAGCTAGAAAATTCATGCTTGCGACGGCGAATAATCGCGGCTGCACGAAATAATATGGTAGCACGTTCGCTTGGATTTTGATTGCTCCATGATTTAAAAGAGGAGAGCGCAGTCTGCATAGCTTTTTCAGCCAGTGCTTGATTTGCTTTTGAAACAGTACCAATTACTTCATCGATAACCGCAGGATTATATGAGATAATTTGTTCTTCTGTCTTAATCCTTTCCCCCCCAATAATTACCGGGTATTCCTTTCCTAGTTCTGTTTGGACAAATGCTAATGCTTGTTCAAAATCTTTCTTATTTTTTTCAATCGAGAAATCTGTAAATGGTTCATGCTTATAATTGGCTGACACAGCTAATTCCCTCCTTGTATTATCAATCTTCTATATTCTCTTTTTCGTTCCACACTAACTTCGTCATGTCAGGAAAATCAGCACTAATCATTCATTTGATTACTTTCCCTACTAATATATGTACGATGGACTGGCTATAAAAATGTATAAAATATAGATATGATCCAAATACAATTCATTCAGTCGTTTAACTTTGAAAACAAGGATTGATTAAATTAGTACATGGAACCTTTATAAATGAACAAATAGAAAGAGCATGTTTCGAAAATGATTAATCAAAACATGCTCTTATTATCATCAAAGATCATTCTATGAAGTGAAACTTCAATCAGTAGGGGTTTCTCCCCCCTACTGATTGTTTGTTGAACCAATCGGGCTTTTACTGACAGTAACCCCACCTATGCTTCTTCGTCCTCTAATTCTTGAGGTGGGTTTTTACTGCCCGTTAATGCGGGAAAAAATGGCCTCGATATTGTACTACAAATCTTTTTCCATAATAACGTAGGATTTACCTCCTTTTATAAAATTGGAGTTGGTAACTTGTAATCCAAATTTTTTATAAAAATCCACCTTATTCTTTCTAGCATTACACCAGATTCTCTTTAACCCACGGTACTTTGCTTCCGTTATGACAAAGTCTAACAATGCACTTCCGTATCCCTTACCTTGTTCTTGTTGAAGAGTTGCAAATTTTCGAAATTGACCTTCTTCATTATTTATAAAAAGTGAGATGACAGAAATTAATATATTTTCTTTAAAAAGACCAAAATGGATACCTAAATCATCATCTTCTAATTTTATAAAGTCAAAGGACCTATCCGGCCACATGACTTTATGCCTCAATTTCCATGCTTTTTCCTTATCTATTTTTGTAATCTCAATTTTCACGATAACCTCCTAGTTATTATGAATTGCTCCACTTATGGCAGAAACCTGCCCTTTAACTTAAGCATAAAAAAAGAGGATATTAGCTCATCTATTGAACTAATTATCCTCTAATAACCATCAATTAACAATATTCCTATAATTCAATAAAAATATTTTTACATTTCTAAATCTGTGAATGCGTAAGGTAATAATTCCCTTAAGGTCAATTCTAATATATCTTTCTTCTCGTTAGTTAAATAAACTGGCATTTCAGGTAAACAGAATTCTGCTAAAACTTGTCTGCAAATGCTACAAGGCGGAAGAAAATCTACCGTATCACCTGCGACAGCTATAGCCTGGAAATCACCTTTTTTATAACCTTTGGCTATTGCCGTAAAAATGGCCGTTCTCTCGGCACAATTAGTTGCACCTAATGAAACATTTTCCACGTTCACTCCATTAATGACAGTACCATCTTTTAGTAATAATGCTACTCCAACTGGGAATTTGGAATAAGGTACATATGCTACTGCTTTCATCTTACGTGCACTTTCCATTAATAGCTCTTTATTCATATTATCCATCCTCTTTCAAATAAGAATGAACTTTTCACAGTTCCCTTAACGCCAACTTTTAGTTGGCAGGACTTTTAATATTATATTTTTGCAAAATGTTTGTCAACATCAAAATATGTAGAATTTTATACTCTAAACAATGATTAGTAATTTACTCTTTTTCAATTGACTCTATTAAACTTGCCTTTCGATTAATCTGCTTTTTTGTGGTGTAACTTCTATACCACTTAACAGTTCCTTCATCCAACTTCAGTTTACATTTTCTTTTCACTTTTCATTATAAACAGATCCAAAAGGGCGAAACATCGCTACTTTATTTCATTCCTACTACTCGGATAACTTGTTATCTCTTAAAAAAGCGATCAGAGACAAGTTAAGTGGAGAATAATATGTGAAAAAAAAGGGCCAAACCTCGTCACTATTACATAGTCATTCGAGGCTTGATCCTTCATATATTATCCCAACTGAATAGCTGGTCCAAAAAATTCAAAATGGATTTGTTCTTCTGCTAATCCACGATCCTTCAATAACCCTAACATCGCTTGTAAAAACGGAACTGGTCCGCAAATATAATAATTGGCTTTATCGTCCACTTCAAGACGGTTTAACATTTCAGCGTCAACATAGCCCGCTTTTTCAAAATACTCTTCGTTCATATCTTCTTCACTTGGATCAGAATAAGCGAAAGATAAGCGGTAGTCGATAATAGACTCTTTTATTGCTTTTAATTCTTCCTTAAATGCTTGTGCTGTTCCATTTTGTGAAGCATGGACAAATGTTACATTTCGCTCAGGCTGTTTATCACTAATCGCATGTACCATACTCATAAAAGGTGTGATTCCAACACCTGCGCTTAAGAAAACAACTGGTGTATTTTGTTCAAGATTAAGGGTGAATTCTCCAGCTGGTGCTGTAAGTTCAATTAGATCGCCAACATTCATGTGGTCATGCAAGAAGTTTGATGTTCTTCCTTCTGGAGTGTTTGGCATAGACTCTCTTTTGACAGAAATTCGATAGCTATCTTTTCCAGGTGCGGCAGATAAGCTGTATTGACGATTCACTAAATATTCTTCTCCAGCAATTTTGATTCGAATGGTCACATACTGTCCTGGTTGAAACTCCGGCAGAACTTTACCATCACTAGCTTTCAAATAAAATGAAGTAATAACCGAACTTTCTTTCACTTTATCAACAATAATAAAATCTTTAAAATCAAGCCAACCACCTTCTTGGTTTGTCGCGTTTTCATACATTTCTTTTTCTATGTCGATAAAGACTTGAGCAATCACGCCATATGCTTCTCCCCACGCTTGTAAGATTTCGTCAGTTGCAGCATCGCCTAATACTTCTTTAATTGCTGCTAATAAGTATTTTCCTACAATTGGATAATGTTCAGGCTTTACAGTTAAGCTGCGATGTTTGTGAGCTATTTGTTTTACAACCGGGATAATCGCTCCTAGATTGTCAATATGTTTGGCTGCTGCAAGCACGGTGTTCGCTAATGCGGTTTGTTGGCGACCTTTCTTTTGATTCGTTTGATTAAAAATATTTAGTAATTGTGGATAATCTTCAAATAAATGTTTATAAAAAATTGTCGTAATCTCGACACCTTTCATTTCTAATGCAGGGATAGTTGCTTTTACGATATCTTTTGTCTGTTGAGTTAACATATTTTGTGCCCCTCTCAAAACTAATATTATAAATACATCTTTATAATAAATTGTGAACCTTTCTAAAGCAATACTTTAAATACTTCTTTTCACATCCAAAGTTCAAATGTTTATTAATTTGTCACAATTATGCTAAGATGTAAACATCATATTTTAGTGAGGGATTACCAAGATGCGATTAACCAGTTATTCTGACTATTCGTTACGGGTATTATTATATTTGGCAATAAACAAACCGGATCAACTAGTTACCATTAAAGAAATTTCGGAAGCTTATTCGATTTCCAGTAACCATTTAATGAAAATTATTTATAATCTCGGGAAAATGGGGTATATCGAAACCGTACGAGGACGGAATGGGGGCATTCGGCTCGACAAAAACCCCGAAGAAATTAATATCGGGACACTTGTACGAAAAACAGAGGAAGATTTTTATCTCGTAGAATGTTTTAATGGTGAGGGAAATAACTGTGTAATCTCACCTGTTTGTTCACTTAAACACATGCTTAATGAAGCCCTGCAAGCATTCTTTTCTGTGCTTGATCAGTATACTCTTTCAGACATGGTCATGAATAAGCTAGTCCTTAGAGAATACTTTGATCAGGCAATAAATCATAAAGATTAATGTAATCGAATCCTCTAAAGCAACAACTCTTATGTTTCAAAAGAGAAGTGTTGCTTTTTTTCGTATGAAGGTTTGGGGCGGGGCTTCGTGACTTACTAATACAACCAGACTATTTATCGGGTATACTCAATTAATCGAGAAAGCATCCAAATCCTGGCTCCGCACCGCCACTATTGTATTTAGCGGAGTGTAGCGTGCAATAGGATTTATCCTTCATGGTAAATGGGTGGTGTTTTAACGCTATAGGTGTTTTGTATGACGTGTAAAACCGAAAATTTACTATTATTTATCCGTTTTACTCTACGAAATATTGCATTGCAAACCACCTCAATCTTCAATATATTTATGTTAAGATAAAAAATACCACATAATCTATCAAACACTTATCTTTTTAATAGAAGATAACCGCCGAGTAAACCATTGAAATGAGGTGAATACCATGAAGCCGATTTTATTAGGTATTTTTGCAGCATTCTTTTTTGCCTTTACTTTTGTCCTAAATCATGCGATGGAATTGTCTGGTGGGAGCTGGATTTGGAGTGCATCGCTACGCTACATCTTTATGGTTCCCTTTCTCCTAATCATAGTGATCTCTAGAAAAAATCTTCGACCACTTCTTAAGGCAATGAAAGAACAGCCTAAAACATGGCTGTTGTGGAGCTTTGTCGGCTTTGGATTATTTTATGCGCCACTATGCTTTGCTTCTGCCTATTCTCCAGGCTGGTTAATCGCAGCAACCTGGCAAATTACCATCATTTCCGGAATGCTGCTTGGCCCCCTATTCTTAGAAACGCTTCAAACAAAGAATGGAATTGTACAAACACGGGGAAAAATCCCTTTAAAAGGGTTGATGCTTTCATTCATTATTTTACTAGGAATCATTCTTATTCAACTGGAACAAGCGAGTACAATTTCTACACCGACACTTATTCTAGGTATCATTCCGGTATTAGTTGCGTCATTTGCCTATCCGCTCGGAAACCGAAAAATGATGGATGTCTGTCAAAATCGTCTCGATGCCTATCAGCGAGTTTTAGGTATGACGTTAGCCAGTCTCCCATTTTGGCTACTACTTTCTATTTACGGATTAATAACTGTCGGAGTTCCTAGCAAAGCACAGACCACTCAATCTGTCTTAGTTGCCGTTACATCTGGAGTAATCGCAACCGTACTCTTTTTTCAAGCAACCGATTTAGTTAGAGGCAATATGCAGAAGTTAGCAGCTGTTGAAGCAACACAATCAATGGAGGTACTTTTCACACTTCTTGGAGAAGTAATTTTCTTATCCATTGCACTACCTTCCAACTTGTCTTGGATTGGTATTATTATAGTCGTAGTTGGTATGGTCCTTCATAGCTTTGCTTCCCATTCTAAAAAAGACACAAAGCCAGTCAATATTAACGATAGCATGATTCATTAATATATATTATATTGGCTTTTCATTTCCATTCAGAAAAGAACCCCTTACTAGAATGACAAGTTTCAATTCTAGTTAAGGGCCCTGAATTTTATACTTTAGTTTTAGAGCAGACGATCATAGATGCTTTTTGTGAAAATTATTTAAACGCTATTGCAGCATGAACTGCCTTTTTCCAGCCTTCGTATAATTCTTCCCTTTTTTTATGATCCATTGATGGCTCAAATGCTTGATCTATCCCCCACTGTCTAGCAATTTCATCTTGGTTTTCCCAATACCCAACTGCTAAACCAGCCAAATATGCAGCTCCGAGTGCGGTTGTTTCATTAATGATAGATCGTTCAACCGGAACATTTAACAAGTCGCTTTGAAACTCCATGAGGAAGTTATTTTTCACAACACCGCCATCGACGCGCAGTGTCTTTAATTCAATGCCTGAATCTTCTTTCATCGCTTCAAGGACATCCTTCGTTTGATAGGCCAATGATTCTAAAGTAGCTCTTATAAAATGCTCCTTTCGAGTTCCTCGGGTAATCCCAAATGCAGCTCCACGTACATCACTGTCCCAATAGGGTGTTCCTAAACCGACAAATGCTGGGACTATATATACTCCATCTGTACTATCTACTCGTTTTGCATAGCACTCACTGTCCTGAGCATTTTTTAACATTCTCATACCATCCCGTAACCATTGAATGGCAGACCCTGCTACAAATATACTGCCTTCTAGGGCATAGTTGATTTTTCCATCTAGTCCCCATGCAATAGTTGTAAGGAGCCCGTTTTCTGATCGAACCGCCTTTTCTCCCGTATTCATCAACATAAAACATCCAGTTCCATAAGTGTTCTTCGCCATTCCCTTGTCAAAACAAGCCTGACCGAATAAAGCTGCCTGCTGATCTCCTGCCACACCTGAAATCGGAATTTCCTTACCGAAGAAATGATGATCCAATGTATTGGCATACACTTCAGACGAAGACTTCACTTCCGGAAGCATAGATTTAGGAACCGTTAAAATTTCAAGAAGTTCATCATCCCACTGCAAATCATATATATTGAACAATAAAGTACGTGAAGCATTCGTATAATCTGTCACATGGGCCTTACCACCAGACAATTTCCAAATCAGCCATGTGTCGATTGTTCCAAATAACAGATTTCCTGCTACCGCTTTCTCTCTTGCTCCCTCAACATGATCGAGTATCCACTTTACTTTCGTGCCGGAGAAATAAGCATCAATTAATAAACCTGTTTTTTCTCTAATTAAATCGTCATGTCCCAATACTTTTAATTCATCGCAAATATCGCTTGTTTGGCGTGACTGCCACACAATTGCATGGTAGATAGGCTTTCCTGTTTCTTTATCCCATACTACAGTTGTTTCTCTTTGGTTCGTAATCCCAATCCCAGCTATTTGCTCTGGTTTTACGCCGGATTCAGATAAAACACTCGCAATGACCGCAAGAACGGATCCCCAAATTTCATTCGCATCATGTTCAACCCAACCTGGTTTCGGGAAATATTGTTTAAATTCCTGTTGTGCAATATGAATGATCTCCCCTTTTTTATTAAATATCATCGCTCTTGAACTTGTTGTACCTTGGTCTATAGATAAAATAAACTTATCCATGTACGATCGCCCCCTTTATTTCTCCCTACAACTTCTTTAAATTGATCCTATAATTATCTTTTTTCAAAAAAGCATTTGTTCATTCTAATCATACCCAGCATACAATAATCATAGATCAAAAAATTCTAAAATTTCACTTTCACTGCTAACTTTTTGAAAAACAACAACTAATATCCTACTAATCGTTGCAAACACCTTAAAAATACTTTACATTGTCTACTCATAAAGGATTACACCAAATTCCTATACTACATGCTGGTAGCCTATTTAATTATCCACAAAATAAAAAAAGCCTATAGAGAAATTGATTTCTCCATAAGCTCCTTATTACTACAAGAATGCAAACTTCAATTATCTATTACTTTGACATGGCTTGTAAGCCTGCTTGATTCAGAATGTTCACCGGTTTATTGAAATGCGGTTGGAAAAAGAAATCCACATAGGCCAGTTCTTCAATCGTCATTTCATTTTGAATACAAACAGATATCGTATTAATCGATTGTGTCATATCCGCTTTAGAAATGACTTGGGCACCGATGATACGGTTAGTTCCTACTTCATAAACTACTTTTAACATGACCTCTTCGTATGTTGGCATAAATTCTGGTCGATTGTTTTCTTTAATTGTGATACTTTTCACATTCATATTTACAAGTTTTGCAGCACTTTCAGTAAGCCCAGTTGAAGCCATATTATAGTCATAAATATGCAAGCCTGAAGTTCCTTGTGTTCCCATATATTTAATTGTTGGTTTTAATAAATTTTTCGCCACTAAAGCCCCCATACGGACAGCATTTGTTGCGAGTGGGATATAAGCATGCTGTTTAGTCGGATTGTACATGATCGCACAGCTATCTCCTGCTGCAAACACTTGTTCTTTACTTGCTTGCATGTATTCATTAACTTTTATCGCACCGTTTGGCAGCATATCCACTTGCCCTTTTAAAAGATCAGTATTCGGTCGGAAACCTACGCAAAGAATCACAAGGTCTGCCTCGTATTCTCCTTTTGTAGTGACTACTTTTGCTACTTTTCCACTTTTTCCTTCGAAATGTGTGACAGTTTGATTCAATGCCATGTTCACACCGTGATTGATTAATTCCGCTTCAATCATATCTGTATATTCTGCGTCCAAATACTTGCTTAATATGCGATCCTCGCCGTCGATAAAGGTTACTTCTTTCCCGTATACTTCAAATGCTTCGACTAGTTCAACACCGATATACCCAGCGCCAATTACAGCGATTTTCTCTGCTCGTTTAGCTTTTTCAATGATTTGATTAGCATGATGAAAATTTTTACATAATACAATATTGTCTTGATTAATTCCAGGAATGTTCGGAATAACCGGCCAAGAACCTGTAGTCATAACTAATTTATCAAACGAGTCTTCAAATATTTCTTCTGTGTCTAGATTTTTAGCGATTAAAATATTTTTATCTGTATCAATAGTCAATACTTCATGTTTCATCTTCATATTGGCTCCGAGCTTGGCGAGTTCATTTGGAGAAGAATAGAATAAGCCATTTGGATCTTTCGCTACTCCGCCGACATAAAGAGCTATACCGCAAGATAAAAATGATACATTATCATTTTTCTCATACACTGTAATTTCCACTTCAGGATATAATGCTGCTATATTTTTAATTGCTGCTGTTCCAGCATGAGTACATCCAACTACCGCTACTTTCATAATAACGCCTCCTAATAGTGTGAACATCTTTTGTGAAATTATTCACATATATTGTGAAAAAGTTCACAAACTTTATATTGCAATTATATTAAACATTTTTTGAAAATGCAACTTAGGTAATTTGTATATTTTTAACTGTACAATGCAAAAAAATTAAAGCGATACTATTGCGGACTCTTCAGTATATCAACAAATGTACATTTCCTGTAAAAATAGGGACTAACCTATACATCATGTCCGATGCATTCATAAGATACCATGTACTACAAAATAAAGGAGTGAAACTAAATGAGTTGCAATAATAATTGGAATGACAACGATGTTCGCGGTGAACGTGACCGTGATCGTGATCGTGACCGTGACCGTGACCGTGACCGTGATCGACATCATCGACATCATCGACATCATCATGAACATCATCATCATCACCACAACAGATGTGACGATAGATTTGACGATAGATGCCACAACAGATGCAGAAGATGTTGTTTCTGCCCCTTCTTCTTCTAATTCACTTAATCTAGAAAACTCACCTGCATCATGCTGCCTGTTTCCTCCAGAGACAGGCAGTTTTTTGTTTTTCCATACATATATCAAACTTATTGATCGCTTAGCCGTTGCTTTACATTCAAATATTCTATTCAAGTTTATCAGTAAGAAGATGCATAAAAAAAGAGACACCTTTAATTGGTATAGACAACTATAAATATTAACGATACACTAAAACAGGTAACAGTTCTGAATCAAACTTTACGAAAAAGGGCTTTCACAAAGGAGATTAGGTATGAAGGAAAATTCAACATTCACCATTGTAAACTTAACCGTTTATTGTGAAAACGAAACGTATAAAAATGGTTATATCAGAGTGGTTGATGGAAAAATTGCAGAAGTAGGTCCTTTCAGCCAATACAAACAAGATGGCAGCACCAAAGTGATCAAGCTTTCTCCCGCTTATCAAGTTATTCCCGGAGCTATTGATCTACATATTCACGGTGCTGCTAATGCAGATGCAATGGATGCAACGAGCACTGCTTTGACAACCATGGCGCAGACACTTCCAAAAGAGGGAACAACCAGTTTCCTAGCAACAACGATGACGCAATCAACAGAAGCCATCGAACAAGCGTTGTGTAATGCTGGCAAGTATATAGTAAATCAAGAGGATCTTTTAGCTGAAGTGGTAGGAATTCACTTAGAAGGACCTTTTATTGCTCCGATTCGAAAAGGGGCACAGCCGCTTTCTCATATTATTGATCCTGACGTTTCCTTATTTGAAAAATGGCAAGACATCGCACAAAATCAAATTAAACTTGTCACATTGGCACCTGAACAGCCAAACGGCTTAGAACTAACGGCTGCTTTAAAAGAATCAGGAGTAGTAGCTTCAATTGGACATTCAGATGCCACTTACGAACAAGTTGACCAAGCCATTCAAGCTGGTTCATCTCATATTACTCATCTTTATAATGGGATGCGTGGTTTGCATCATCGCGAGCCAGGTGTGTTAGGTGCTGCCTATTTACGGGATGAACTATTTGTTGAGATTATTGTAGATGGTATTCATAGTCGCCCTGAAATGGTAAAACTCGCTTATAATCAAATTACAAGTGATCGCATGATTTTAATTACTGATTCACTTCGTGCCAAATGGCTTAAAGAAGGAACCTATGATTTAGGTGGTCAACCAGTGAACGTGAACGAAACAACTGCAACCCTTGCAGACGGGACGCTGGCAGGTAGTATTTTAAAAATGAATGATGCTATTAAAAATATGATGATGTACACGAATTGTACAATGGAGGATATCATAAAAATGACGGCTGCAAATCCGGCAAAACAACTTAACCTCTTCAATAGAAAAGGGAGTATTACTGTTGGTAAAGATGCAGATTTAGTTATTTTGAACGAAGATTTAGATGTAGAAATGACTTTTTGCAGAGGAAAATTAGCTTACACAAAGGAGAATGCACAATGAAACTTATACAAGTAAAAGATTATCAAGAAATGAGTCAAAAAGCAGCAGATATTGTAATCGAAAAAGTAAAAACGAATCCCCAAATCCAGCTTGGCCTTGCAACTGGTGGGACGCCTGAAGGGCTATACGATCGATTGATTGCCGATCATAAAGAAAATCATACATCGTATGAACAAGTAAAATCATTTAATTTAGATGAATATATCGGTTTAAGCTCTACTAATCCGAATAGCTATCATTACTACATGGCTCACACTTTATTTAATCATATTGATATTAATCAAGAAGACACGAACCTTCCAAATGGTACTGCAGAAAACATTCAAGAAGAATGTGTTCGTTATGATGAAATGATTGATAAAATGGGCGGAATCGATTTACAAATCCTTGGCATCGGACAAAACGGGCATATCGGCTTCAATGAACCTGGTACATCCTTTGCATCAAAAACCCAAGTTGTTGACCTTGCACAATCGACAATTGAAGCAAATGCTCGCTATTTCAACTCAATTGATGAAGTGCCAACACAGGCTGTAACAATGGGAATTGCCTCAATAATGAAAAGTAAGGAAATTATCCTCCTAGTATCTGGGGTAGCAAAATCAGAGGCCCTTAAACAACTAATAGATGGAGATATAACAGAGGAGTTTCCAGCTTCTATCCTGAAAAATCATCAAAATGTTACGATTATTGCTGATCAAGATGCATTATCTAAAGTACACGTCCAAAGAGGATCAGCTTCTCGTGATTGATAAAAGCTCTCCAATTCCAATTTATTACCAAATTGAAGAAAGCATTAAACGGCAAATAGATGCAGGTGATTTACTCCCGCACAATGTACTTCCATCTGAACGTGAATTTGCAGAGCAATTGGAAATTAGTAGAATGACGGTTCGTCAGGCTATTAATAATTTGGTTAATACTGGATACTTATATCGCCAAAAGGGACGCGGAACATTTGTCGCAGAAAAAAAGCTAGAACAACAACTCTTAGGCTTAACCGGTTTTACAGAAGAGATGAAAGCTCGTGGCATGACACCAAGCAGCAAACTGCTTAGTCTCGATACGATTCCCTCAAGCGAGAAGATTGCAAGTCAATTACACGTAACAACGAATGCACCAATTTATGAGATTATCCGAATTCGTTTGGCGGACAATGTACCCATGGCTCTTGAAACTGCCTATATGTCTGCCGATTTAATAAAAGGATTAACAGCTGAGATTATCAACTATTCCATCTATCAATATGTCGAGAACCATCTTGGACTTAAAATCGGCTATGCAACGCAATCGTTAGAATCTACTATTGCAACAGATGTAGAAATAGCATCTTTATCGATAGCTAAACATTCGCCAATTTTACTAATTGAACGAACGACTTATTTAGAAGATGGCCGACCGCTTGAATTCGTAAAATCGTCTTATCGAGCAGATCGGTATAAATTCACTTGTACAATTAATAGACGCTGATATTATTTTCAATAAGTAGTGAGTTTCAGAATCAGACCTCGCACTCTAAATCAAAATGTAGTGTATTATTCATTTAGTTTATCCTATAGTTGCGGGTCTGCCCCTATTGGGGACAGCCCTTATTTTTTTCAATCATCAAATTATTAAACAAAAAAACGGCAGGAGCGTTGTCAAAGCAACACTCCCGCCATTTTGATGACCTGAGAGGGATTCGAACCCCCGACCCCGTCCCTGTCAAGGACGTATTCTCCCGCTGAACTATCAGATCGTAAGAATGATAAGATTATATAAAAAACTAATTATTAAGTATATATTCTATTATACGTTTCTATGGGAATAAGTCAATCGTTTTTTTTATAATCTATGTTAAAGGTCATTGTTGATTTTGGCACTATGTTGATTGGAGCGAAAGGCATGAGACTCTTGTAGGAAAAGCGAGTCAAAGGAAGACCGCACTGGCGCACAGGCTGCCCGCAGAAAATAAACGCCTTCCGTTTCAATCAACAGGCAAGTTTAACAGAGCCTTAATAAACAACTCATTATTGTTGCTTTTCTGACATAATAAACGTTTATTCCCATAAACTATTATGTAGATGATGATCACGCATCTTCCTGATTTCCTTTAATTAACTATGTCCAATACCGTTGTATCTCATTTTCATACCATTAAAGAAGATATTAATTGATAATTGTGATAAAATATTTCGGTAAACCCTTTCAATTATTTTATTCAGGGGGTGTTATTTTGGTCAATCAGCCAAAAGGAACGATTAAGGATTGGAAGTTTACAAGCAAGGCATTGGATGAAGAGCTTGATCTGCTCATTTATTTCCCGTCCAACTATTCTCCGTTAAATAAATATACAGTTGTCATCGCCCAAGATGGCCGGGACTATTTTCAAATGGGGCGAATTGGACGAATAGCAGATGAATTACTTCATAACGGCGACATCGAAAATCTCATTATTGTAGGGATCCCATATCGCGATGTACAAGACCGGAGAAAGAAATATCACCCTGATGGCGAACTGCATGCAGCTTATATACGGTTTCTCGCACATGAGTTAGCTCCGTATTTAGATGAAGAGTTCCCTACATATCAAATTGGTTCAGGGAGAGTTTTGATTGGCGATTCACTTGGAGCAACTATTTCTTTGCTAACAGCATTAAAGTATCCTCACACTTTTGGAAAGTGTATTCTCCAATCACCTTTTGTAAATGATGATGTGATGAATGCTGTTAGAGAGTTTAAAGAGCCGCAATTAGTTGAGCTTTACCACGTAATCGGCAAAGGAGAAACAGAAGTTCCAACTACTGACGGACACATAACCAACTTCATTGAACCGAACCGTGAGTTAAATACTCTTATCAAGAATAAAGGATTTACTTTCTTCTACGACGAATTTGATGGTAAACATACGTGGAAGTATTGGCAAGTTGATTTAAAACGAGCTTTAATGGAAATGCTCTAAACTTAATCAACCTTTTTTGAAGATGACGAAGTTTATAAATATTTGTTATAATGATTTCATAACTTGATTTTTTAAAAAATTCAGTGTCAAACTGGGAGGTATCTTTATGAACTATGGCGTCGCTATTTTTCCATCTAAACAACTTCAAGATAAAGTAAACTCGTACCGTAAACGCTACGACCCAAACTATGCGCTAATTCCACCTCACCTTACGCTTAAGTACAATTTTGAAGCAACTGAAGCAGAAATTGAAACAATAGCAGATCAATTAAAAAACATCGCCAAATCCCATAAGCCATTTAAATTAAATGTAGTGAAACCAAGTACCTTTCAACCCGTCAACAACACGATTTTTTTTAAAGTTGAATTAAACACTGAACTTGAAAGTTTGCATAATGAAATGAACCATGCTGATTTCTTCGGAGGTCCATCTCCATATGCTTTTGTTCCACATATTACAATTGGCCAAAAACTTTCAGATGATGAACATTCCGATGTATTAGGTCAGATTAGAATGCTTGACGTTACACACGAGGAAGAAGTAGACAGATTCCATCTTCTTTATCAGTTAGAGAATGGTTCATGGACTGTATATGAAACTTTTAGGCTTGGAGAAGAGGAAAAATAATAATGAATGTAAAAATGGTTACTAACACCGAAGAGAGAGAACTTGCTTATTCTATACGTAAAAAAGTATTTGTAGAGGAACAAAATGTTCCACTTGAAGAGGAAATTGATCAATATGAAGATGATTGTGCCCATTTTCTCCTCTTTAATGAAGGGGATACACCTATCGGCAACGGCCGTTTCCGTATTATAGACGGTATTGGGAAGGTACAGAGGATCTGTGTTCTCTCTGAGTTCAGAGGGAACGGCGCTGGACAAACGATTATGAATGCGATTGAAGACTATGCAAAAATGCAAGATCTTTCAAAATTAAAACTGGACGCACAGACGCAAGCCATTCCTTTTTATGAACGTTTGGGATACCATGTAGCATCTGAGGAATTTATGGATGCAGGCATTCCTCACCGAACTATGATCAAAGATATATAAACCTCCCCCCGGATACTGACATTCCGGGGTTTTCTTAATACATCAAAATCTTCCTTCATATCCCCCAAAAACTTTTTTAAAAAATTCCACATTTAACACTGCCATTTCGCCCTTTTTTTCATAATGTATTGTATGAAACGAAAAGGAGGAATTTTTGTGAGTGAAAAAGAACTGAATTTGGACGATTCCCATAAAAAATTAATGGAATTATTAGTATCAAGGACTTTACGTAAATACGGTTTCAAAAAAGATTCCATCGATCTTTCTGAAAAAGAGAAGAAAAATCTAAAGGAAACCGTCGAATTGCTTCAGAAACAATCGCAGTCTTTTATTAACAACCAGAATCAGATTACCGAAGAAGACGTTAATCCAATCACGAATGTATATGATGGGGAAAAGTGAGCAGCCTCCCTTAAGTTCTTGCAAATTTCACAAACAGAAAATTCTCAAAAATAGACGTTTGCATTGATATATTCGTCCAAACATCGTTTCTCGAACCGCATATTTTAATAGGGACCCAAATAAAAGGAGGATAAAGAAATGAATCAAAATGAATTTCGCACAAGCAATTCTTGCGGAAATAGCGAAAACAGATGGTCAGCTTTAGATTCTCGTTCTGATCATCCATTAGCAGAGTTTTGCGATCATCGTCGTGGAGGCATCGAGCAAGAAGGAAGACAAGAGAATGTGGAGTACCAACTGTCCGAAGAGCTTGTATATATCAAGGACTCATGTGATGTTCGAGTAACTTCAACTGATGTAAAAGCAGCTCTATCTCTCCAAGCCGCCTTACAAGCTGCTATTGCTGTAATTGTTAGCATCACTGTTGGCAGCAGCGAAAGTGCCGAAAGAATTACACAAGAATTGCTTCAATCTTCTAAAATCAGCCAAATTTCACGCCAAAAAACGATTATTGAGAACTCTCGTGACGTTGAAGTTGTAACGACTGATGCTCAAGTTGCCGTTAACATTCAGCTATTGCTTCAATTATTGCTTGCTCTAATCGTTGAAGTAGACGTATTATAAGAATCAAATAATCGAAATACAAAAAAGGACACAGTCGTGTCCTTTTTTTGTGTTCCCTAGATTCTTTGATTAAATAGTCCTCCTTTACCTGTTAAATCAGCTGTTATTTGCTCTACTACATATTGAGGTACTTGTATTTTATAAGAGGAGGAATATTTAGTCGGAATAATGTTTTCAATCTGCTTTTCTTCCTCTTGATCAAGTTGCTGAAATAAAGAGAGGGGCAAGATTGGACTTATTCCCCCAACGGATTTTACCGCTTCTTTTTTCGTTGTAACCATTCTATTTGTATATTGAATATATTCAAATTGTGTAATTGGCATGATGTACCCCATCCTACTCACCTCTTATCTTTTTTATTATTCGATTTCTTTCATGCCCCACTCCACACTTCCATCGTTTAAAGAAGAGCATATTACTCATTTTCTACTATTAAAGACTATATTATGTTAGTTTCACTTTAGCCTATGTTCTGGTATCATGAATCATACAAACAAATATGGCAATCAAAACGCCACCATTTACCATAAAGCATTCAGATAACAACTATTGAATGAGATTTGAGGTTTTTTTAGTATGCAAGCTGCAAAAATAAAAAATGAAATAATCAATTTAACAAATATCTCTGCTGAACAGTTGCAGGAATTATATGTTCAAGGCAAGCGCGGAGAACTATCTTGTCCATCATGTGGCCTTCCCGTGAAGTTATTGTTAGGTATTAGTCATCCACCTCATTTCAGTCATGTTTCACCTGGAATCGCGGATTGTTCGGTCCCCGCCCTTGATGTGACAATAGAACAATATAATCCTATTTTAATAGACTATAAAGAAGAAAATGGATTTAAGATTCCTAAGAGTCGAACCATTACAAAAGAACAGCCTGCACATGTACCGTTTAAAAGAAGTACATCTATAACAGGAAATCCCGAATTCACAAAAGTAAAGCAAAGTCCCCTTCTGATTGAAGATCCGTACTTTGATAAACTGTACAATCATGGAGTGAGTTTGGACAAGGAACAAACAGCAGCAGCAACCACAATTGATGGTCCCCTCCTTGTTCTTTCGGGTGCTGGTAGCGGCAAAACAAGAGTATTAACTGTCCGAACAGCCTATATGCTCACTGCAAAAAATATCAATCCAAAATCGATAATGCTCGTTACATTTACAGCCAAGGCCGCAAAAGAAATGAAGGAAAGACTGCTCTCTTATCCTGAAATGACGCCCATGCTTGTCAATCAATTAGTAACTGGTACTTTTCATAGTATTTTTTATAAAATCCTTCTCTTCCATGAACCAGATAAGTGGCGTCGTGATTTGTTAATGAAATGGGAATGGGAACGCACAAGAATTCTTAAAATAGCAGGCAAAGAAATTGGGCTTGATGAAAAGGATTTTGCATATGATCAAGCGCTCCAACAAATTGGTCTATGGAAAAATTCCTTATTATTCCCTAATGAAATTAAAGCCAAAGACGAATGGGAAACATCTTGTTTGTCTCTTTATAAAAGCTATGAAGAGTATAAATTACAGACAGGAAGCTATGATTTTGATGATATGTTGATAGGCTGTTATTCATTTTTTAGAAATAATCCAGATGTACTAGCAAAATATCAGAAACGTTTTGACTATTTTCTCATTGATGAGTTTCAGGATATTAATAAAGTTCAATACGAATTAATCCAATTCCTGTCCGCACGAACAAAAAATGTTTGTGTTGTCGGTGATGACGATCAGGCAATCTACGCATTTCGCGGCAGTGATCCGTCATTTATTTTACATTTTGAACGAGATTTTCCAGGAGCCACAGTTATAAAACTGACAGAAAATTATCGATCGTCGCATGAAATTGTTGCCAGCGCCAATCGGATGATCAAAAAAAATCAGAACAGGCACCCGAAAACGATGAAAGCTCAATATAATAATGGCAACCCCACCCTATTCTTTTATCCATATGACGAGGAAACTGAAGCAACGATGATTGTTCATGACATCCAGGAGAGAATTACAGAAGGTGCGAATCCAAGTGATTTTGCGATTCTTTATCGAACTCATGCGATGTCACGAGCCATTTTCGAAAGATTAGCCACGTCCAATCTCCCTTTTATTATTGAAAAAGATGCGGATAGTTTTTATGAACGAAGAATTGTTAAAAGCATGCTTGCTTATTTACGATTAAGCAGCCACCCTGAAGAAGCTAACCCAGTTGGAGACGTCTTATCATCTTTATTTTTAAAACAAAGCGTTCTACAAGACATGAAAGCTCAAACGATTCTACAGGATTGTGATTTTATTGAAGCTCTTGCTTTCGTAAAAACTG
Source organism: Peribacillus huizhouensis (assembly GCF_014138605.1). Classification (GTDB taxonomy): domain Bacteria; phylum Bacillota; class Bacilli; order Bacillales; family DSM-1321; genus Peribacillus; species Peribacillus huizhouensis. The sequence goes on from NZ_JACJHX010000001.1 coordinate 452,502, forward strand.
CGCATCCTTTTCAAGAACGTAAACTTAAATCATTACCTAAAATAATCCGTAGTTTGAAAGGGATGACACCTGCTGCCGCTCTTTTAGTCATTGAAAAGGAAATAGGGTTCGCAGACTTTGTGAAAAAACGAGGTAATGAAGGCAATATTGAGAAAGGCTCTGATGATATTCGTGATCTAAAAGTAGCAGCTAAACGTTTCCATTCTGTGCCTGAGTTTCTTGAACATGTAGACCATATGACCGCTATGGTTCATGAAGTGAAACAACTAGCAAAGCATTTCCATGATGCAGTCCAGTTAACAACGATACATCGCTCTAAAGGTCTTGAGTATAAATATGTGTATGTACTAGGTGCTGTAGATGGCAGTCTTCCCCATGACTTCGCACTGGAGTCACATCGTCAAGGTGACACTGAACCACTGGAAGAGGAACGCAGATTACTGTATGTTGCAATGACAAGAGCAAAAGACGGTCTATTCCTATCTATACCTCAAACACGAAGAGGTAAAACCGCATATCCTTCCAGATTCTTAAGATTTTGAACCCGCTAATTGGCGATTTCTTTATCATCATTAAATGACAAGAAAAGTTAAAGTGAAGAGGGTCTTATATCAACGGCTATTTAAAATAGTTTTGGAACTTATCGTACGAATAATAAAGGACAGTGGATATTACACCACTGTCCTTTTCATTATTCATTATTTTTTTCCATTTAACATATTCGCTAATGTACTAAAATCAAGATTTTTGCCATCTTTAATGATGGATTCTACAATTTTATTTTCCGTTTCTTGATTTACTTGCTTATTAGCAATTTGAGAAACCCGTTTTATCACATTGCGTACTGTCGCTTCATCCTTAAAATTCGCACCTTGTAGGGAGTTTGCCAATTCAAATACATCCTTCATACTTACACCCGTTTTGCTTTCAATGTTTTTAAAAAATTGGTTTTCCATAAAAAGCCCTCCTTCTCTGCAACTATATTATGCAGTTTTGAGAGTTATGTGCCTAATTGGATTGAATACAGCGAATAAGTGATAATAATTGGCTCCGTTCCGGTAAACATTTATGTAACAGTTTTACAGTGATAATGACATGTAATTTGATCATATGGTAGAAAAATAAATAAATACCGCTTCTATTTTCTTCGTTGTAAATTTATCAAGTCAGAAAAAACGGAACAGGCCAATGTTGCCTATTCCATTTTTAGTATTGATTAGCAGAAAGAAGCTCCGACAATAATTAATAAAATGAACAATACGACGATTAATACAAACCCAGAACCGCCAGCAAAACCGCCGTAGCCGTAGCCACCACCACAACAGCCTCCTCCATAACCGAAACCGAACATTAAGATTCACCTCACTTTTCGACTAGCTCACTTTTAACATATGTAGAAAATGACAAGTGTGTATAGGTCTTTTCCTAATAGTGACGCCTAATTCGAAAAAGTAAGATACATGGTCATCCTTTTGGTTTGAACACGAGTGCTCCGATAAAGCCAAAGATAATTGCGGCTGAAATACCTGAACTTGTAATTTCAAACATTCCTGTTAATACACCAATGATTCCATGTTGTTCGGCTTCTTGCATAGCTCCATGAACGAGAGAATTCCCAAAAGAAGTGATCGGTATGCTTGCACCGGCTCCAGCAAAATCAATTAAGTAATCATATAAGCCAAATCCGCTTAATATTGCACCTGCTACTACGAGTATGCTTAAGGTATGACCAGGTGTTAACTTTGCAACATCAAATAATAGTTGGCCGATTACACAAATCAGCCCTCCTATAACAAATGCCCAAAAAAACATTGGTAGCATGAAGCTTCCCTACCTTCATTAAATTTTATTAAATTGTACCTGTTCCATATTCAATTGCTACTGCATGTGCTATACATGGAATACTTTCATTTTGTTGTACAGAAAGTGGTGACAGTAAGGCCCCCGTTGCAACAAACAAAATCCGTTTCAATTTTCCTATCTTCATTTGATTTAGTATATGACCATAGAGAACGGTCGCTGAACAGCCCGCTCCACTACCTCCTGATAGAACTGGTTGATTGCTTTTGTATATCATTAAACCACAATCCCGAAACTTGTCTTTCGCCAAATCAAACCCTTTTTGACTTAATAAATCATAAGCTGTTTCCCTGCCGACATAGCCAAGGTCTCCTGTAATAATTGCATCATATGCATCGCTTGTTAGTTTAAAATCTCGGAAGTGGGCCAATATCGTATCAACTGCAGCTGGGGCCATCGCCCCGCCCATATTGAATGGATCATTGATCCCCATATCAATAACCTTTCCAATTGTAGCAGACTGAATATGTGGAGCTGGACCTCCCCCGCTTTTAGCTTGTGAGACAAGCGCAACCCCTGCTCCTGTAATGGTCCATTGTGCAGTTGGCGGCTTCTGACCTCCATATTCAGTCGGGTATCGAAATTGCTTTTCAATTGCTGCATTATGACTAGAAGCTCCTGTCAATACATGGTATGCACCCGAATAATTTACGATAAAAGCTGCAAGGGCGAGCCCCTCCATCGATGTTGAGCATGCACCAAACAAGCCAAAGTAAGGAATAGCATTCGTTCTAGCCGCGAAGCTCGTCGGTGTAATTTGGTTAACTAAATCACCAGCCAGAAAAAATTGTACATCCTCTTTTTTTACCGTTCCTTTTTTAAGTGCGATCTGTACTGCTTCTTCAATCAAAAGCCTATGCGCCTTTTCATAGGAATCTTGTCCCATCCATAAATCTTCATGAAGAAGATCAAAATCGGCAGCCAAAAGACCGTTCGCTTCAAAAGGCCCCCCAGTTACACCTGTAGAAGTTATGACAGGTTGGTTGGCAAATATCCATGATTGCTTTCCAATAAGCATATTTACCCTCCTACCATGCCAAAGAGTGTTTTTATAATGGCGACAACGAATGCTGAAAAAACACCGAATACAATCACTGATCCTGCAAGCTTAAACATATTGCTTCCAACCCCAAGTACAAATCCTTCTGTTCTATGCTCGATTGCAGCTGAAATAATTGCATTTCCAAATCCAGTAACCGGAACAGCACTGCCTGCACCTGCAAATTGCCCGATTCGATCATAAATACCAAAACCTGTGAGTAGTAAAGCAATAAAGACCATTGTTGCACTTGTAGGATTCCCAACCGTTTGTTCAGTAAAATTAAAAAAATAAATATAGATGTATGAAATCGCTTGTCCTACCGTACAAAAAAGGCCGCCTACTAAAAATGCTTTAACACAATTTTTGGCAATTGGTCGCTTTAATTCATGTTTTGCTTGTAGTTTTTCGTAATTCTTTTGTTCAATGGTTTTGTTTTTCTCTTGTTGTTTCGGCATCCATGGCCCCTCTTTCTTATGTTTTTTCTTCCTTCAATTCAACAAGTTGTTTAAATTCCTTTTTGGCTTTTTCCCTAGGAATTTCATTCTCACGCAGTAGTTTATTTAATCTGACCGCTTCAAGAAAAATTTTATAATCACTTGAAACAATGAAGTGTATTCCTTCAAATTTTTTATTAAGATCTTTCGTTAGTTTTTTCTCTACCTGCTTCATTTTAAATCTGTGCAGATGTTTTATTTTATAAGCAACAAGCATATCTTTTCCATTCTTTACAATGACAACATCATAAATATGGTCATTCTTCTTAACTTCCTTTTTTACAGCTTCTTCATCACCAATATTACGATCTGTTGTATCAATAATATCAATCGGCTTTGGATCCGTTTGCTTTAACAGAGCAAGCCTTTCTGTTTTACCATCATCCTTCGATGCACAGCCACTTAGAAAAAGAGTAAAAATAAAAAGGAGTTGTAAGCATATACGTATCATCATAATTTCACTTCCTACCTTTAGGTCGTATCTTTATCTATTATTGTCTTTAATCACCAACCTTTTTATGAATGGTAGGATAAGGAAATCGATGACATATAAGCACTGTCCTACTTCCTATGTAAAACTTAGCTAACAAAAAATAACCTGACCCTAAATTCGTGGATCAGGCACTACACTCGCGAATTCCTATCAATTATTTTTATTACAGCCACAACCTTTTTTTAGCTTATTATATGAACTTTTTTTTATTGGCTTTGTATAGGGTACACTAATTTTTTTATTCATAATACACCTTCTTCCATTTAAAGTGATATATGGTAATATATGATATTATTTTAAAATTGTATATATTAGTTGCCTATCCATTTGCTAATTAATACCTCAATAATGGAACCAATTGCAGCTACAGCTAATATAAGAATGATAAAGTCCCCTGTCTTAACACCTGTAAGAAATAACAAAGTAATCCCCATACTAACCCAAATCCCAGTGCACCAAAAACAGCTTAATAATTCACCAACCCATTTTCTCAACCCTTTTTCTTTTGGTAACAGGAAAATATCTTTCGTACCATCCTCATTTGTTTCTTCTACCTCATTAAAAAAAGGGCTTCTAAGAAATTCAGTAATTTTGTCGTATACAATCAGCCTCGTCAATCTAAATGATGCAAGACCAAGAATAAGAATCGTTGCAAATGGTATTTCTTGCACTATCATTTTATTCCTCCATCGAATTGAGAATCGTTAAATCAGAAAGTTCATGAATGGAGATACTTTGGGTATGGCTACCTACTTTAATTTTAATCATATCATTTCGTTTACCTATCACTTGAAAACGTACGGTTTGGCCGCCTATCGAAGCTTCACAAAATGGCTTCGGATCCTGGCGAATTAACCCTGTAAGAACACGTCTCATCTTTTCTACTTCTGGTGAATCTTTTTTTTGTTCTTTTACCTGATTCTCTTGATTCTCTTGATTTACATCCGAAATAACACGAACAGATCCACCGGGTTCATGAAGTTCGTTCTTTATCTTTTGAATGGAGTTCAGTTCCGTTTCAATTTCACCTAGTGCATCATATACACCAAATTCGCGTTTAATTTGATCGAATTTAGCTTCTTTGGCTTCCTTTATTACGCGCTCTTCTTCATTTTCTGTTTCTGTGGTTAAACTGTCTTCTGGTGCTTGATCATGATCTTTCTCCTTGTTTTTCTTCGTTTTGGTGCGGTATATTTCTTGCATCTCAGGTTTTTTTGGTTCAGTAATTTTCGGTTGTACAATATAGAATAGTGGTTTAGAATTATTTTCTTCTGACATTTCGAATACCTCCTTTAAATTGAAATGACCGCAAATGATTCTAGTTCTTTAATCGTATATCGGACTACCCTCTTTCCATACTTATGCCTGATATAAACAAAATCATTTTTCGTACTTTCAAACCTGCCAATGAAAGTCATTCCATTATGTGTAAAACGGCAAAGTGGCTTCGGACCGTAAATAGGAAGTCTAGCTAGTATTTCAAGCTGTACGATCGCTTCTTTATATCGACGATTCTGCGTTTTTATCCGAATCTGTTTCACAGACAAAGTTGCCTCTTTACTCTTTAATTTTCCATTCATAAAGAACCTCCTCGTATACGTGAAAACAGGTATATCGAAACTCTTACTAATCATAATCAAGAAATTTTTCCGTCTATGTATCATTTATACGGTTTCTTTTTCTATTTATGACATTTGATTTTTCACAAGTACTTCCTCTTAAACAAAAAGAAGTGGGTGCCCGGTATATTATTTAACAGTTATCTTTAACATAAAAAAACGCTTGAATTTGTATCCAAGCGTTTATATATAAAATATATGAGTCTTATCAATGAAAAAACGTTTTGCTTAAATTAGTTATTTATTTATTTATGCTTTTTTTATCTTTGAATTTATATATTAGAACTAAAAGTAAATGAATTATTATTATGAAGGGAATATAAATATTATAGATAATTTGTAAATTTAATACATCATAAGCTGATTGCAAACCACTATCTATATTTAAAAATTCCTCTGCTTTTAAATATTTGTAAAATAAAAAGAAGCCGAAACTAATAAAAGCTAAAAAACTAATAAATAACAATGAGTATTTATTGAATTTCATTTTTTAACCTCCTCTTCTTTTTTTGCGAATTTTCACTATATTTATTATCTATTATAATTATTTAACATATTTTTATAATCGCCTAATACCTTACATAATTTAATAATGGATTAACACTATAATAAACAATACCAATAACAACAAAAATAACAGTGTGACAATAGTTATTGTCACACTGTTATTTGCTATGCATCATCGTAGCAATAAGGGCTGGAACAGACCAAATCTCTATGTGATTTGGTCTGCTAAGTAATATGCTATTAAAGATGTTTCTTCACAAGAACGGAACTACTTAGTCCAATAAACCCTGCTTCTTTTTGTCTTTATGACAAACCAAAGAAGTAAACGCAAATTTTATCCCATTATATGATAGCCAGAATCAACATGAATGTTTTCTCCTGTAATTCCTCGTGACATGTCACTAAATAAGAAGGCTGCTGTATCGCCAACTTCTTCAGGAGTTGTCGTTCTCTTCAATGGTGATTCTTCCTCAATTTTTCTCAAAATTGAGTTAAAGTCACTAACTCCTTTTGCAGAAAGTGTACGAATCGGACCTGCTGAAATACTATTCACTCGTATGCCATATTTACCAAGATCATAAGCGAGATAGCGTACATTTGCTTCTAGTGACGCTTTTGCTACACCCATAATGTTATAATTCGGCATAACCCTTTCCCCGCCTAGATATGACATTGCAACAATACTTCCACCCTCAGCCATTAAATCTTTAGCTGCTTTTGCAACGGCTGTTAAAGAGAAGGAACTAATATTATGCGCAAGTAAGAATCCATCACGCGACGTTTCCACAAACTCTCCACCCAATTCCTCTTTGTTCGCAAAGGCAATACAATGAGCAATCCCATTTATCATACCAACTTCTTCTTTAATTTTGGCAAAGCATGCTGTAATCTGTTCATCATTGGTTACATCACATTGAAGTATGAGTGATGGTTCACCTTCTAACGTACCCGCAAGCTCTCTAACACTTCTTTCCGTTCGGTCTTGTCCATATGTAAAGATTAACTTTGCGCCAGCTCCATGGAGAGATCTAGCCACTCCCCAAGCGATACTTCGCTTATTTGCTACACCCATAATAATAAATGTTTTTCCTTTTAAAGAAAAAGTCATAATAAAGTCCCCCTGAATTGATACAAGTTATTAGTACCAGATAATAAAATAGTATAGCAAATAGTTAGCAATAACTCAAATTTCTCCGAACTTGTTATCATACTTTTTAGTATTCCTGCTCATTATTTGCGCAATACTAAATGGACGTTGTATTTTCCCTTAACCAACATTCTTTGTTAGCTACCATTAACATGACTGAGTAAAAGAAGATTGCTATAGACCCACCCGCTTTAGGTTTGTTACTATTTCAAGAGGCTTTTGAGAATTGAGGTGGATAGATTTTGGGAAAAAGAGAAACCATTGCCAAAAAAGTTGCTTGGATAAGTTTATGGAGTAATATTACATTAACCTTAGGAAAAATGTTTATCGGCTGGACAGCAAATAGTGATGCTGTATTTGCAGATGGGATTCATTCAGCTGCAGATGTTTTCGCATCTATTATTGTACTACTAGTCCTTAAAATTTCTAATAAACCAGCAGATAAAGAACATCCATATGGTCATGGAAAAGCGGAAATTATCGTATCAGGAATCATCGGGATCTTATTAACTCTCGTTTCAATTTACATAGTCTTCGAATCGATTAGTGGGTTTTTCCACCCAATCGAGGCTCCGAATATTCTTGCTTTATGGATTGCCCTTCTTTCATATGGACTAAAAGAATATTTATATAGGTATTCATTAAAGATTGCAAAACAGCAAAACAGTAAAGCCATCGAAGCAATCGCCTTAGATCACAAAGCTGACATAGTCGCATCAATTGCTGCTGCAGTTGGTGTCTTACTATCGATTATTGGAGAGCATCTGCAAATTATTTATTTAATGTATGGCGATAAAGTAGCAAGTTTGTTTGTTGCTTATTTAATTTTCAAAATAGCTAAGGAAATGCTTACTGAAGCCTTCGATATTCTTCTAGAACGTAGTGTAGATACGGATACTATAAATGCTTATATTTCTATCATTTCTAATTTCCAAGAAGTAAAAAGAATCGATAAAATTCGAGCTAGAGAACTGGGACATTATATTATTGTCGATTTAAGAATTTCAATAGATTATACTAAAAGCATTAAAGAAGGACACGACCTGTCTAGAGAAATTAAATATGCGATAATGAAAAAATTTGACAATGTTCAAGAAGTTCTGATACACCTGAATCCATATTTTCCCGAATAGTAATGATCTAGACAAAATTAAATCAAAAAAAAGACGGAGTAATTCCCGTCTTTTTTAAATTGGCTCTTGCCTGTTGATTGGAACTTAAGGCGTTCGCTTTCCGCGGGCGGTCCGGGAGTCTCCTCGGCGCTGTGCGCCTGTGGGGTCTCCCTTTGATTCGCTTTTCCCTCAGGGGTCTCACGCCTTCCGCTCCAATCAACAATGAGCTTTAATATAGCCTTTAAATTAAATATTTCATGAATACGGTAGCCATTCCGAAATAAACTAAAATACTGATAATGTCATTGATCGTTGTAATAAATGGCCCTGAAGCTACCGCAGGGTCAATTTTCATTTTATGCATAATAAGTGGTACGAGTGATCCTGCAAGAGTAGCGAAAATTAATGTTGTAAAAATAGAAATTCCAACTAAGCCTCCAAGGAGTAGATCACGTTGCCAAATAAAAACAACAATAGTAACAACGACACCACATACAAAACCTGTAATAAGCCCCGTTCCTGCTTCTCTGATAATAAGTTTCCATTTACTCTCATGTTCTAAATCACCTGTTGCAATCCCCCGAACTGCCACGGCAAGTGCTTGTGTCCCCGTGTTTCCTGCCATCCCGCCAATTAGTGGAATAAAGACAGCTAGAATTGCCTTTTGGCTTAATGTCTCCTCGAATTGGCCAATTAAGCTCGCTGTCATCATTCCGAGAAATAATAGTATAACAAGCCAAGGCAGGCGCTTCCTTGCCGCAGATATTGGGCTCTTATCAACAGTATCAAGATTGGATACACCAGCAAGTTTAGAATAATCATCGGATGCTTCTTCATCCATGACATCAATAATATCATCGACTGTAATAATACCTAGTAATCGATTCTGAAAATCAACAACCGGCATCGCAAGAAAATTATAATCACGTATTTGTCGGGCTACTTCCTCCTGATCTTCTGTGACAGAAACAGAGACTACCCGATCATCCATAATTTCAGAAATCATCGTATCATCGTCACTAACAATTAATGTCCGTAATGAAAGAACACCTGCTAGTTTTTTATTATCGTCCACAACAAATATATAGTAAATCGTTTCAGCTTTTGGAGCTACTTTTTTCAAAATATACATGGCGGATCGAACGGTTTGGTTTGCTTCAATCGCTACGAATTCAGTCGTCATAATACTACCTGCTGTATATTCCTCATAGCTTAATAGCTCTTTAATCTCTCTAGCCGATTCATCATTCATGATCGTTAAATAACTACCTGCTTGTTCTTTATCAATTTCATTGAGAACATCAGCGGCATCATCGGCGTACATAAGCGATAGCATATCAGCCGCATAAATAGGAGACATTTCAGCTAATAGTCCTTCATATTCCGTTTCGTCAATTTCCATGATTTCAAACAATGTAGCCATTTCTTCTGGAGATAAATAGTGGTAGACTTTGGGACGTAGTTCTTCATTCAGACTTGTAAAAAAATTCGCTTGATCGTACGGGTGAGACTCTATGAATTCAGTCCTAAATACATCAATTTGGTCATCTATTAATGCTTGAATAAGCAATTGTTCATTTATTTGATTATTTTGCTTTTTTTGAGAATCAACAGTTCCCATTTTATACCTCCTCCTTTCTTTAATACTTCATGATCAGATATGTCATACATATTCTTATTAGTAATCGTACATCTTAGTGATAACATACAAGTAGATATACATTATTATTATTCTAACAAGTTTGCAGGTGAAAGAATGAAAATTGACATTATTGGTGATATCCATGGCTGTTATGAAGAATTTACCCAATTAACCGAAGTATTAGGCTATTCATGGGAAAAAGGGTATCCAGTTCATCACGATGGTCGAATCCTAGGTTTTGTAGGTGATCTTACGGATAGAGGTCCACAATCATTAAAAGTCATTGAAATCGTGTATGAACTTGCTATTGTTCATAAATTAGCTCTATATGCTCCTGGAAATCATTGCAATAAACTGTATCGTTATTTTTCTGGAAACAAAGTACAGATTACGCATGGACTTGAAACGACAGTAGCTGAGTATAAACAGCTGCCTGAGCGCCATCAAAAAATAATTCGTAAGAAATTCATGGACTTATACGAGCAATCTCCGCTCTACCAAGTAACTGACAATGAAAAACTAGTAATAGCTCACGCAGGTATACGGTCTGATTATATTGGAAAAATGAATGATAAAGTGAAGTCATTTGTCCTATATGGCGATGTTTCGGGTGCAAAACATCCTGATGGTTCTCCTATTCGACGAGATTGGGCTCCATATTATCAAGGTCAGGCTATAATCGTTTATGGCCATACCCCAGTTTTAGAACCAAGAAATGTAAACAGAACCTATAATATCGATACAGGATGTGTATTTGGAGGAAAACTAACTGCACTGCGTTACCCTGAGTTAAAAATGATTTCTGTACCATCTACTCTGCCTTTTTTTGCAGAAAAATTCAAGACAAGATTTGATGAATCATGAAGTTACTTTATTAAGTCTATTTATATGACAAAGGGTCAGACCTCACAAACACTATATACAGTCATTTACACGTAAATGTAATACTTTAAACTGTATGTAGAGTAATCTCGGTCTGACCCTTAACAGCCTCTATTTCATCTAATAAATATGCGTTAAAAGTTGTTGAAAATCCGCAGGCGGTTTCTCATGAAACGTGAGAGTTATTCCAGTAACTGGATGAATAAACGTTAAATGGCAGCAATGCAACGCTTGTCTTGATATTCTATCAAGCTGTCCGCCATATAAATCATCTCCACAAAGAGGATGACCGATATAGGCCATGTGAACACGGATTTGATGTGTTCTACCCGTTAACAGTTGTAATGATAAATGAGTATAATTCTCTCCCGACTGCAATACCTTGAATTTCGTACAGGCATATTGACCGTCTTCTCTTACCTCGCGTTCGATAATACTCGTTTCTTTCCTCCCAATTGGAGCTTCTATATTTCCTTGCTTTTCTTGAAAATCTCCTTCAACAATCGCTTCATACGATCGACAGACTCTTCCTGCTTTCTGCTGTTCACTTAGGAGATGATGGATATGACGATGTTTCGCTACTAAAATCAACCCCGAAGTATCACGATCCAATCTCGTAACGACATGAACAGTCGCAGCAATCTTATGTTTCTGATAATACGATAGTAAGCCATTAGCAAGGCTCCCTGTTGGATGTTCTCTTGATGGAATAGTATTCATATTAGCAGATTTAACTAAAACCATTACATATTCATCTTCAAAAATAATCTGAAGGGGCATTTTTTCTGGAAGCAATCCTTTACTTCCAGCTTCAAGCGGAAATTCTGCGGTCACACGATCTCCCATTTTAAGTACGTAACGGACCGTCACTTCTTCTTTATTGACACTCAACTTTCCACCGTCAAATTTAATAGCGGTTAACGCGCGTTTTGAAATACCTTGTTCCTCAAGAAAAATTCTTAATAACTTTCCCGCATCACTCTTTCCGACATTCCAATTTAATCGAAATGGCGATCCAATTTTGTTTGACATAACACCCATAACTCCTTAATTCGCAATGAACGAATCATGCACTCGCTTCCAGAACGGAAACGGTCTAAACCGAGCAAACCGAATTTTCTCATCTGCAACTCTAAATTGTATCGATTTTACATCTTCATGAAGCAATGAAAGGTGATCAATGGTAATTTGAAAATCAACATTGTTAACTGGCTTTAACATGCATGTATGATGAGCAGGCAAGACTAGTGGTGATCCTACCGTCCGAAACACACGGTTATTAATCGAAGCCATTTCTGCAAGTTGAATAGACGGAATGGACGGATGAATTAGCGCTCCACCGAGTGCCTTATTGTATGCCGTACTACCTGAAGGTGTTGATACACAAAGTCCATCTCCCCTAAATGTTTCAAAATGCTCACCGCGCATTTCCACATCCATTACGAGAGTACCTTCCACACTTTTAACAGTTGATTCATTCAGTGCTAAAAAACGAGACTCCCTCCCGCCATGCTGATACCTGATGATCACTTCAAGAAGGGGGTATTCAACGACTTGAAATGGAGTTTTCGCCAAAGCAATCACTAGCTTTTCGATTTCTTCAGGAGTCCAATCTGCATAAAAACCAAGGTGGCCTGTATGAACGCCAACAAATGCGGTTTTATCAAGGCGGTTTTTATAGCGATGAAAAGCATATAGTAACGTACCGTCTCCCCCAACTGAAATGACTATATCTGGCTGGTCTTCGTCATACTCTAAATTAAAATCTTGGAGATACGTCCTCATACGTTGCTTTAAATTATTTGACTTCGAATCTCCCTTTGAAGTTATGGCAAATTTCATACAATTCCACCTCATGTTTTCTACTGCTCAATCTTTTGATTTATCTTTTTTTCGTGAAAAAACACGCTGAGCTTCCTGTATCTCGAGTCGTATCTGCGACATTTCCTCGTCCAACAAGAAAGCAGCTTCAGCTGCTCGCTGCAGGCGTACACGTATATCTTCCGGAAAATCCCCGCGATATTTATAATTTAGAGAATGCTCAATCGTTGCCCAAAAATTCATAGCGAGTGTCCGGATCTGAATTTCAATGAGAATCTTTTTTTCACCATGGATCGTTTGGACTGGGTATCGAAGAACGACATGATAGGAACGATAACCACTCACTTTTTTATGAGAGATATAATTTCGTTCCTCAACGATTTCAAAATCATTTCGGGCCCTTAGTAATTCCACTACTTTTGTTATATCATCCACAAATTGACACATCATCCGTAATCCTGCAATATCTTGCATTTCGGTTGCCAATTTATCTAGCGGGATATTCTTCTGTGCTGCTTTATCCAAAATACTTACAATCGGCTTTACTCGACCCGTCACAAATTCGATTGGTGAATGTACATGGTCGCGTTCGAATTCATTTCGTAATCCTTTTAACTTTACCTTTAGTTCTTCAACCGCTTGTTTGTATGGAGCCAAAAAGTCATCCCAATGTTCCATTGCCACACCACCTGTTCATAGAAAAGCGCAAGCGCCTATTAAAGAACTTCAATTATGGTCTGCTAAGCCTGTTTTTGAATCAAGTTATTACATTCTGTACAACTCCGCAATCAAGGCGCTTTAACTAGACAGACAAATAAAGTATTTAGGCTTCTTACGCTAGCGCCAAAATTTATTAAATTCGCATACCCTAAAAAAACTGCTGCTACTCATTGGTTAAAATAACCAATGAATAGCAACGTTCAAACTTTACATATATTCAGTGCAAATAGAGGATTAAGAAATAAACATGCGTTCCACTTTTGCTACAAACTCTTCCCCGTAATTTCCATTTCCCTCAATATTGTCAATTAAATAAGTAAGTTCTTCATAAATACCCGATAATTCTAGCGTTTTATCCCCAGACTTCAGGATGACTGGCAATCTCTCTGCCATGGCTTGTTTCAAAGATGCCCATATTGCTTCAGGCAAGAAAATATATGTATAACTTTCAGCATTTTCTGCTAAATAAATGAATGAAGCGTTATCTGAATCTACGATTACTTGCTCTTTCGGTAATAGATGAGCAATCTCTATTACTTTCTCAGGAATCAAAACCAGATTTCCAACTTCGATAACCGCTTCTTTAATTTGTATATTCTCTCTCATGAACCCCTCAACCTCCCATTTTAACGATTATATTTTATCACATCCTACAAGGTATTCCTAAATATTCAGGGTTGTAATAGCAAATTTTCAAATTGATCACATTTTATTACAAGTTCTTGTTGATGAATTATTACAAAAACGTATATGATACGGATAAAGTGTTACTTTCATCAGGAGTCTTTATCCACCTCCCTATCTATTTTTTCTTATTCGATTTACAAATCTAAGGGTAGGATTTACTGCCTATTAAACCTTTTTAAAAAAGGCTGTTTTCACATACTTTGTTGCTTTTCAATCATTTTTACACTAATAACCCGGGTTGATTTCCGTTGCAGGTACTCGCTTTCCGCGGGCGGTCTCAGAAGCCTCCTCAGTGCTTTGCACTTGCGGGGTCTCCCTCTACACGCTTTTCCCGCAGGAGTCTCGCACCTTCCACTACAATCAACATCTGTTCGAATTAGTTTCTTGCTAAAAACAACAATCTTTACGAAAAGAGCCTTAAAAAAAGATTGCCTAGAAAGGAAGTACCTAATGAACCAGCATCTTGAAATTGAATTCAAAAACATACTAACTAAAGAAGAATTTCAACTATTGGTACAAAATTTTTCTGTTAAAAAAACAGATTTTACCTATCAGGAAAATCACTATTTTGACACTCCACAATTTTCACTAAAAGAAAACGAATCAGCACTCAGAATTCGCCATAAAAAAGGAAATTATGAGCTAACATTAAAACAGCCAGCGAAAGAAGGTTTACTTGAAACAAATCAGCTCCTGTCAAAAGAAGAAGCTCATTCACTACTTCAAGGAAGTCGCATTCCCAATGGGGATATTGCCACTTTAATTGGTGAAATGGGAATTCATTCGGACGTGCAATTTTTCGGCACGCTCGCGACGAATCGTGCTGAGTTTCCTTATCAAGGCGGTCTACTTGTCCTTGATCATAGCCTTTATTTAAATACCGAGGATTTTGAAGTAGAATTTGAAGTGACGAATACATTGGAAGGCAAAGAAATTTTTGAAAAATTACTAAAATCCCTTCAAATTCCTATCCGAAAAACCGAAAATAAGGTTAGACGATTTTACAATGCTAAGCAGAAGCAAAATTAATCACTACCGTATTCAGAGGTGTATATATTGAAAATAGAAGATTTTAAAACTTTAATAGAACTTCAAGCTCTTCAAGGATTACATGCAAAGACTAGTACAGAAGAATCAACTTCAAATGGCATGTTTCAACAGCTTTTATCGGAATTCATAACAAAGGACCCTAGTGTACAATCTGATATGCAGACACTAGGAACTGTGTATGACAAAATTAGCGAAGGATCTTCATTAAATGGCTTATCAAATCAGCTGCCGATCAACATTTCACCAAGTTTACCGACGACCTTTAACACTGGCGCTATAGAAAAAACAGATTATGATCATATAATACGTGAAGCAGCTTTGCGATATAATATCCCAGAAAAGCTGATTAAGTCCGTCATTTTGCAAGAGTCTAATTTTAACACTTTAGCTAAAAGCCATGCAGGGGCATCCGGACTTATGCAACTTATGCCCACAACAGCAAAAGATCTTGGCGTGACAAATATTTTCGACCCTATTCAAAACATTATGGCTGGAAGTAAATACTTAAGTAATATGCTAAACCGTTATAACGGAGATACAAAACTCGCACTCGCTGCCTATAATGCTGGCCCCGGAAATGTAGACAAGCATAATGGTATCCCACCATTTAAAGAAACACAAAACTACGTTCAAAAAGTCATGAATTCATATTTAGGCTAATAACGATCCTAATATCAGTATTTTATGATGAATATTAGAAGCACCTAAAAGATGATAAATCTTTTTAGGTGCTTTTTAATTGGTCTAGGAAGTCTTTTCAATATGTTCTATTACAATGTGTAGTAGTACAGAATATCTAATTTCCTTAAGCTAGATATTTGTTATATTGCAATGGCGTTGTTAAAATGTAAATATACTTATTCTTTTAAAGGGAGTAATCATCATGACACAAGCGAACCCTACACCATACGATTTAATTGGAGAGGCGCTTTTATATAAATTAATTGATGTCTTCTATGAAAATGTGAGTCACCATCCAGAGTTAAAGCCGATTTTTCCTGAAGATTTAACTGAAACAGTCCGTCGGCAAAAACAATTCATGACTCAATATCTAGGAGGCCCTTCTCTTTACACAGAGGAGCATGGTCATCCTATGCTAAGGGCCCGGCATCTTCCGTTTGAAATCACACCAAGTCGTGCCGAAGCATGGCTATCCTGTATGAGGCAAGCTATGGATACTGTCGGCCTCGCTGGAGATATTAGAGAGTTTTACTACCATCGTCTTCGGTTGACCGCACAACATATGATAAATACTACAGATCAAGACGAGAAAGGAGAAGAAAATTGAGCGCTCAGAAACCGATTTTCAATATCTCTAATTGGATTAAATCGCAGCATTGCTATGGAATCGGAAAAAAGCCGATTGAAATCTATGTGTTTATTGACCCAATATGTCCTGAATGTTGGGCACTTGAGCCGATTATTAAAAAACTCCATATTGAGTATGGGCAATTATTCAGTATCAAGCATGTTGTAAGTGGAAAGCTATCTTCCCTTCATAATACCAAAACCAAGAATTATGAAAATATAGCGCAAACTTGGGAAAGGACAGCCAGCCGCTCTGGCATGTCGTGTGACGGAAATTTGTGGCTTGAGAATCCAATTTCTTCTCCTTATGCTGCTTCAATTGCTATTAAGGCAGCTGAATTACAAAGCAGAAAGCTATCAGCTCGTTTCATTAGGAGATTGCAAGAGCTGCTGTTTCTTGACAAACAGGACATTTCCAGTCTTGAAGTCCTCACCCAATGTGCACAAGAAGTTGGATTAGATGTAGATGAATTCCTTAATGATATCACTTCTACAAGCGCAGCAAAGGGTTTTCAATGTGATTTAAAGATTACATCTGAGATGGAAGTAAATGAAATTCCTTCCCTCGTTTTCTTCAATGAAAATATCGAAGAAGAAGGAATCAAAGTATCGGGCTTGTATGCATATGAGGTGTATGTAAATATTCTTGAAGAAATGCTTGAAAAACTTCCTACTCCCTCTACTCCACCGTCCCTTGAAGCATTTATACGTTGTTATAAATTTGTTGCAACGAAAGAAATTGAAGTAGTTTATAATATGAATAAACAAGAAGTCGAAAAAGAAATGAAAAAACTTATCCTCAAGCAATTTGTAGAAAAAATCCCTGCTAAATACGGAACCTTTTGGAGATATATCGAAAATGAAAATGAAACATTTGAGTAGAAAAACTCTAATATCTCATTAATACAAAAAACGAAACCTTTTGAAAGTAAATAGATGTGAAGCTAAATATCAAAATCCCTAAAAAAATTTATCTTTAAACGAGAGCCTGTCTTGACAGGCTCCTATTATACAAAAAACCTAGCAAATCGCGAATTTGCTAGGTTTTTTATCTATTTATACGAACAAAGGGGATGGGAGAAATTTTTCACGATCAAACAAAGGGGTATAAGTTTGTTTGTGATTAACTTCACAACTATAATATAACACGATTTAAACTTCTAAGCAATAACTATGTGATTAAATTCACAAGTAATATTTGGTAACCGTCATAAAGTGAAACTTCAATCTGTAGAGGTTTTCTCCATCCCCTACTGATTGTTAGTCCCGTTCTAGAGTCGCTAATATCTCCGCTCCACTTCGATAAATCGACTCTACGAACCCGAATCAATGAATCACAGACTAAGTACGCCGCGTCCTGCGGCAACGTCTGTGTGACCCACATCCTGTGGGCCTCAACTAAACCTCTGCTCACACATCGGTAAGTTTCACTGTATCTCACCAATCGGGCTTTTACTTCAAAAAGTGAGGCGACTGCCCAGCCCCGACAAGCATAAGATGGAATACGGCGTGGCGTAGTTTGCCACAGAGTATTACAGCTTATGACCTCGAGGGGCTAGGAGCCGCAACTAGATTAGGCAGTTATCCCCCACCTACGCTTCTACGAATATTCTAAGCCTTGGTGAGAGTTTTACTGCCCGTTAATGCGGGATAAAATAAGAAAATCCCAACAAATCGCGAATTTGTTGGGATTTTCTATCTATAATATACGAACAAAGGGGATGGGAGAAATTCTTCACGGTCAAACAAAGGGGTATAAGTTTGTTTGTGATTAATTTCACAACTATAATATAACAAGTTTTACGACATTTTTCAACATATTATGACCCTCTTCACAAAATTGTCATATTTTTAGAATTCTGATATATAGTTTAAAGTAAGAATATTCCTGGAGGTAAATAACGTGAAAATTATTTTGTTTTTGTTATTAATTCTAATATCACTTTTTCTGCATTTATTAGCTTTTCTAGACCTCTTCCCTTTATACATCAGTTCTTCGATTCTTTTTCTTTCCCTCTTTATTATTGTCTTTACCATCAGTCAGAAAAATCGATTCAAAGGTTATTAGAAGTACTATTACGTTTTCATAATACAAAACCTGTATATCGTAAATAACGCCACCATTTACCATGAAGAATCAATCCTATAGCACGCTACTCTCATCTCATCCAATGGTGGAGGTGCGGTGGCCACATTTTGGAGTTCTTTCTGTTAAACTTGCCTGTTGATTGGAACGTAAGGCATTCGCTTTCCGCAGGGGTCTCACGCCTACCGCTCAATCAACATAGTGTCAATAACAACAAGCTTTAACATAGCCTAAATAAAAGAAGGATACCTTCTATAGTTTGGCTATTTGAATAAGTCGCGAAGACCCGCCCCATGTCCTAAAAGGATGACTCGTAAGCGGAATACGCCTTAAGTCATCCTCTCTATCTTTAAGCTAATAAAGATTCCAGTTCAATTAGTTTTTCTTCAAACACTTTTAATGCTTCTTGAATAGGTTCTGCTTTTGTCATATCGACGCCTGCTTTTTTCAAAACCTCAATCGGGTAATCCGAGCTTCCTGATTTCAGGAATTCTAGGTAGCGACAGACGGCTGGCTCTCCTTCGGTAAGGATTTGTTTACTTAGAGCTGTTGCCGCACTGATTCCAGTAGCATACTGATACACATAATAATTATAATAGAAATGTGGTATTCTGGCCCATTCAAGACCAATTTCCTCATCGATAATAATGTTTGAACCAAAGTATTTTTTATTCAACTCATAATACTCTTTTGTTAATACTTCAGCCGTTAACGCTTCTCCATCTTGTGCTTTTTTATGGATCGTATGCTCGAATTCAGCAAACATTGTCTGGCGGAAAAGGGTGCCCCGGAATCCTTCCAATTGATGATTTAATAAATAGATCCGCTTTTTCTCATCTTCAATTGTATGAAGAAGATATTCATTCAATAAGTTTTCATTACAAGTTGAAGCAACTTCCGCAACGAATATCGAATAATTTCCATATGGATATGGTTGATGCTTTCTTGTGTAATAACTATGAACGGAATGACCAAATTCATGGGCAAGGGTAAATAAATTATTAACATTATCCTGCCAATTCATTAGTATATAGGGGTTCGTTCCATATGCTCCAGATGAGTATGCGCCGCTACGTTTCCCTTTGTTTTCATGAACATCCACCCAGCGATTTTCAAAACCTTCTTTTAATACGTTAAGATAGTCTTCTCCTAGTGGAGCGAGACCTTTTAGAATATATTCTTTCGCTTCAGCATATGTTACATCCATTTTTACTTCTTTAACAAGCGGTGTGAAAAGGTCGTACATATGAAGTTCGTCTAGGCCAAGTACTTTTTTACGCAAATCAATATAACGGTGAATCAAATGCAGATTCTCATTTACAGTCTGAACAAGATTGTCATATACAGTTTCAGGAATATTATTCTCGCTTAATGCTGCATGGCGAGCAGATTCATAGTTGTGCACAGAAGCATTGAAATTATCGCTCTTAACTTGACCTGCAAGTGTACTAGCAAATGTATTACGAAACTTTCCATATGTCTCATAAACACCTTTAAATGCTTCCTCGCGCACACGCCGATCTTCACTTTCAAGAAAACGAATATAACGGCCATGAGTAATTTCTACATCTTCCCCGTTTTCATCTTTAATCGTTGGAAAAGTGAGATCCGCATTGTTTAGCATCCCGAATGTATTACTTGAAGCATCAAAAATCTCCGAAGCTTGTGCAAGTAATGCTTCCTTCTCTGCTGATAAAATATGTGGTCTTTGTAGGTTAATTTGTTCAAGAGCATGAGCATATAATCTAAGTTCTTCTTTTTCCTGAAGAAAATCGCTAATTTTGCTTTCTTCAATACTAAGAATTTCTGGAACAATATAAGAAAGTGCACTGCTTGCTTCAGCAACTAAACTTTTTATCCGTGAATCCATCCCTTGGTAAAATGAATTGGTTGTATCTTGATCATAACGCATATGTGCATATGTATAGGCTTTCCCTAACTTTTCCCATACTTGATTTTGATATTGTAATACGGCAAAAAGCTTTTCAGCACTTTCGCCAAGGGTGCCTTTATATGCCTCTGCCTTTAATAAGTCTTCTTTCACTTCTTGAAAAGCAGTTTCCCAATCCTCTTCAGTAGCGTAGATATCCTCCAATTTCCATGTATCCTCAACTGCCAATTCACTTCTAGCAGGTAATGCTTTTACTGCATTTTCTTGTCCCATACATCTATTCCTCCAATCTAAATACAACGTAATCCCGATTTATTAACCCAACTAAAAAAACTACGTGGTAACAATATATGATTCTAATTCATATGGTCCAACCTCTATTAATAGAAGTTTCTCGTTACCATATTATTTCTCTATTGCTCGAAAAAATCCTTCTACTTCGATACAAATTAAGAAACAATCGCTCAAACATAGTATCCAGTATTAACGGACACTAACAACTCCATGATAAGATATTATTGAAGAAATATGAAGAAGTTTAACAATGTAAACTGTCCATAAAAGCCCGATTGGTGAGATACGGTGAAACTTACCTTTGTGGTTATCTAAGGTAAGTTTGCACCCACAGGATGTGGTGTACGACTAACCGTTTGCGAAAAGTCAGTCCTGGAAGTCTCACTTTATTCTATTGTACTTTACCTTTTATCATAAAATCATTTCCGAAAGCTTGGAATAGAGATCATTTTCTAATTGCATACATTCAACACTACTAGTAGGTGGAACAAGCTTATTTTTAATGATATATATCCCTTTTCCTCCAAATTCCAAAATCTTAAGTTTAGTCAATAAAGTTAAATAGGCATCCACTGGGAAAAAAGGATTTTCCCCAGGTAGCAAAGGCAGTGTTCTAAGTCGAATCTGCCCTTTAGCCATCCTCTTTTGAAAAGCTTGATAAATTTGACTAAGATAAATACGACTGCCTATTTTCTTATGCTGCAAACAATCCATGAAGACCCATCCTTGCCATTCAACTGGAGATGTTTCAATGATTACCATCCCTTCCACCGGAAGCCCTATTTCGCTCGGTAACCATGCAGGTGACCAACCACTTTTATACAATTCATAAAAAAAAGGATTCGTATGATTTGCTGTTTTTACACTATGAATAGCCCACGCCTTTCTTTTTATTCGCCATTCTTCAATAAAGTGAAATTCCCAAGTTTTATTAACGGAAAAAAGGATATTTGGATGGGTGTTGCTAAGAGGTACAACAGTAAACTGCGAAAAGGTTGTACGTGAGGAGAATGGAGTTAAGGGCTCTAATATGTAAAGCTTATGTTGATCAGGAGAAAACGTTAGGATCATCGGGGAGTGAATCGTATTCACGGTAAATAGCCATTGAAAAGCTGATAATGAATACTGACGAGTCTTTTTACGCTTAATTCGCTTCTCTGCCAATATCCAAATTGGTTTAATTCCAAAATCTTGATAAGATTTTGTACGGGATAGAAATAACTCCTCTGAAATGGGAGAGCATTGAAATTCAATCGCATAGGATTGTTGCTTATAGTGGATGAGGATATCAGGTCGCTTATTTATTTTAGAAAGATATGGTTCCATCTCTGCTTCTATACGATTGTCAACAAACCATTGGAATAGTTGCCGCTTTCCTAAAAGATGATATTCCGTTTCTGGTTCAGAAAAGCCTGTACACGCGGATGTTTTTTTGTGGGCAAAATGCGGAATCTTGATTTGACCAGCCTTAAGGATTAATTCTTCTGCACAGCAAGGACAATAATAATTATTCGCTTGCCATTCAACTAGCCGTTCTTTCGGGATATTTTCAGGAATTGTAATGATATTCCCATTAACATCTCGTGCAGATAACATCTAATTTCCCTCCTTCTTTAAGATTATTCTTCATTAATTCACTAAATCCTCTTTTTTGTGAGGTATTTTCTAAAATTCTTAGACATATTATCATACAAAACTCTTATGGTGTAAAACGGCACCATTTACCATGAAGAATCCGTCCTGTAGCACGCTACACTCGCCTAATCACAATGGTGGATGTGCGGAGTCGGATTTTGAAGTACTTTCTTAATAAGATATGTATATCTGCCAAGTAAATTGGCTAAATTAGTATGCCGCTAAGCCCCGTCCCCATGTCCTGAATACAAAAACGCCGATTTCATAATCTTTCATGAAATCGGCGAATTAGTTATGAGAAATATTTGTGGACTGTTTCAAAAACATGTTCATCCATTACCAGTCTTCCATACTCTTCAAGCATATGGATCGTAATTGAAGATTCTTGACTATATTCAAGTAAAAGACTTAAAACATCATCAATTTCGTCTTCTTCAATTTCCTCTTCCTCAAATTCAATATAGAGAAAATATCTATTCTCATAGGCATATAATTGTGTCTTGAAGTGATCAAGACCACTGCGCTTACTGAGTGAAATGACATCTTCAAAGTCTTTGAACTCCGTAATAAACTCAATGATACCATCCTCAAACTGAATTGGTTCATGGCCATCGTTTCTATATTGTTCATCTAACAAGGATTCAAGCTTATCATCGACATGAAGTTCACTAAATCTTTCATCGGTAATCGGCAGTTCTAGCTTTTGACCATCTTTCGTCAATTGTGCCTTCGTGACTAATATCTCAAGACCCTTTTCCAATGCTTGAACTTGAATCCATAATGGACCTTCAATCATAAACTCTTCTTCTTGATGTACTTCATCCATCATCTCCCAGAAAAGTTCCTCACTTCGTTCTCGACTATACCAAATATCTTCCCTATTAAAGCCGCGATCTTCAATATCTATATAAGAAATGTAAAACTTCACTGTATCTTCATTAATACGTTCGATCTCCACAAAAATCCTCTCCCTTCTGTACATGTTTTGAAGGGATTTACCCCCGAGCAATTAATGCTCTTTCTTTAATCTCTACCCACCATACCCTTTTAAACATCAGGTAGATAAGGAAATATGTTGTCATAATTTATTTTATGATAAAACTCTTCATAATGGAAATAAAATCGCTTAATCAATTAAAAACAAACTATTGCCTAATGTTCCATATATTTTACAAAATCCTCACAGGATATGCAACTGTTAAATAGGAAATATTTTTGGAATAAAGAAACAAAACACTCTCACTGGTCAGCTTCTACTTAGACATTTATTTTAACTTTATTCACAAAATAGATGCATGAAAAACCCTGTCAGTGCTTAGACAGGGTCGATGCTATAAATTAGTTGACCATTCGCTGAGCTTCACGTAGTTGGAACGATCGGACTTTACGTGGTAGGAATCTGCGAATCTCATCTTCGTTATATCCAACCTGTAATCTTTTTTCATCAAGGATAATTGGCCTTCTTAATAGTCCTGGATTATCTTTGATTATTGTATACAATTCTTGAAGTGGAAGAGACTCCACATTTACGTTAAGTTTCTGGAACGTCTTCGATCTTGTCGAAATAATTTCATCTGTACCATCTTCTGTCATACGAAGGATTTCTTTAATCTCTTCAATTGTAAGTGGTTCAGAAAAAATATTTCTTTCTGAAAAAGCAATATCATGCTCCTCAAGCCATGCTTTTGCTTTGCGACAAGAAGTACAGCTAGGTGATGTATATAAAGTTACCATGTTAACACTCACACTCCCTAAGTATAGAATCGACGATCTATGATGGGAAACTTATTATTCACAACAGTTTCAAGTCTAGATTGAAATAACTATAAAATAGTAATTCATATTAATATTATACACTAGAATTAGCAAAAATCATACTCTTTTCACAAAGATTGATCCGCTTTCAAAGTCCAACATTAATTTTACAATCTAATCATTCTTCTTTTAATTGAAAATTTTCACAAGCCATTCTCAATTACTTTTTTTCATATACTATATAAAATACCCAGTTTACTTGCTTATAAACATATTAGTTAGGATCTCTCACTTTTGTATTTCCATTCTTGTTCCTATTATGACTAAAAAACGATCTCATTTTTTGAGATCGTTTTTTGGTTATTGCTTATACATTTGTTGATATTGTTTAAATTCCTTTTCCGAGCAATTCACAAAGTGCCCTGGCCTTACTTCACGCATTTTCACATCATCGGTTTCACTATAATTGTGAATATTCGGGTTGTAAACTATACGTTGTCTCAGACGTTCACTTTCAGGATCTGGAAGTGGGATTGCCGAAAGCAGAGATTGAGTATATGGGTGAATTGGATTGTTATACAAATCATCACTTGGTGCAAGTTCAACTAATTTCCCAAAATACATAACTCCGATTCGATCACTGATGTATTTAACCATGGAGAGATCGTGTGCGATAAAGAGGTATGTTAAACCATGTTCAATTTGTAATTTTTTTAATAGATTCACGACTTGTGCCTGAATGGATACATCCAATGCTGAAATCGGTTCATCCGCAATGATGAATTCCGGTTTCACAGCTAATGCACGGGCTATTCCGATACGTTGACGTTGTCCACCGGAGAATTCATGTGGGTATCGATTGGCATGTTCCCGGTTTAACCCTACTGTTTCAAGCAAACTGTATACTCGTTCAGCTCTCTCTTTTGATGATTTCGCCAAACCATGAATATCAATTCCTTCAGCGATAATATCAATGACCTTCATCCGCGGGTTTAAAGATGCGTATGGATCTTGGAAAATCATTTGCATTTTCCGGTTAAAATCCTTTAATTGATTTTTATTTTTAGACCCATGAACATTTTCGCCATCAAAAATAACTTCGCCATCGGTTGCATCGTATAGGCGAATGATTGTTCGACCAGTCGTTGATTTGCCGCAACCTGATTCACCGACAAGTCCTAATGTTTCACCTTTGTAAATATCGAAAGAAATACCATCAATAGCTTTAACCATATTTGGCTTTCCAACATTGAAGTATTGCTTTAGATTTTTTATTTCCAGTAATTTCTCACGTTCAGCCATCATTGCCCCTCCTGTCCAGCTTGGAATTGTTTCATCCGTTTGACTACAGCTGCTGGCGGATCGACTTTCGGTGCATCAGGGTGCAATAACCAAGTTGCCGCATAATGTGTGTCAGAGACTTTAAACATAGGCGGTTGTTCTTCTAAATCTATTTGCATTGCATATTCATTACGTGGAGCAAATGCGTCACCTACTGGCGGATGCAAAAGATTTGGCGGAGTTCCTGGAATCGCATATAAGGCTTCCTCTGTCGAATCCAAGCTCGGCATTGAGCTAATTAATCCCCATGTATATGGATGTTTTGGATTATAGAAAATTTCGTCTACCGTTCCAATTTCAACAATTTTCCCGGCATACATAACCGCTACCCGATCTGCAACATTGGCAACAACACCAAGGTCATGCGTAATGAAGATAATTGAAGTATCAATTTTCTTCTGCAATTCTTTCATTAATTCAAGAATTTGGGCTTGAATCGTTACATCAAGCGCTGTTGTTGGCTCGTCTGCAATCAAAACCTTTGGATTACATGCAAGAGCAATTGCAATAACGACGCGCTGTCTCATCCCACCAGAAAATTGATGTGGATATTGATCAAAGCGTTGCTCAGGATTCGGAATCCCAACCATGCTCAGCAATTCAAGAGCCCGTTTTTTTGCTTCACTCTTACTAGCATTCTGATGCTTAATAATCGGTTCCATGATTTGCTTACCAACTTTAATTGTCGGGTTTAAAGATGTCATTGGATCTTGGAAGATCAAAGAAATGTCTTTCCCACGAACTTTTTGCATCTTTTTTTCACTTAAATGAGCTAAATCATTCCCATCGAAAAGAATTTCCCCACTCTTTATTTCCGAGTTTTGCGGTGGCAAAAGGCGCATAATCGCTTTTGTTGTTACCGATTTACCTGATCCCGATTCTCCTACTATTGCAAGTGTTTCACCTTTTTTCAACTCAAAATTCACGCCACGAATCGCTTGAACTTCTCCTGAGAAGGTATGAAACGATATATTCAAATCCTTAACTTCTAATATGTTATCCATCTTTTTCACCTACCTATTAATCGCGCATTTTCGGATCCAATGCATCACGGATTCCGTCTGCAATCATGTTAAAGCAAATCATGATGATACTGATAAATACTGCTGGGAAAATCATTAAGTGTGGATACAATCTCAATGTTTTAAATCCATCATCAATTAATGTACCTAATGAAGCTAGTGGAGATTGAAGCCCTAATCCGATGAAACTTAAGAATGCTTCAAAGAATATCGCATTCGGAATCGTAAACATTGTGTTAATAATGATAACACCAGCTAAGTTTGGCAATAAATGTTTGAAAATGATTTTACTATGAGAGTTTCCAAGTGTTCTTGAAGCAAGTACATATTCTTGTTCTTTCAACTTAAGTACTTGAGCTCTAACAACCCGCGCCATTGTTGTCCAGCCTGTAATAGCTAGTGCAATTGTAATCGACATAATCCCTGGTTTGAAAACGAGGATCATTAAAATCACGACAACAAGGTTTGGTATTCCAGAAATGACTTCAATAACACGCTGCATCATACTATCCAGTCTGCCACCAAAGTAACCTGATATTGCTCCATAGGTTACGCCAATTACCATATCAAGCAATGCAGCCAAGAAAGCGATATATAAGGAAATTTGAATTCCTTTTGCCACACGAGTAAATAAATCACGGCCTAAAGAATCTGTCCCGAACCAGAAGTATTCGTCAATATTCTTCTGTTCATAAACATCAACAACCGTTCCATCATTTCGAACAGTAGTCCCATCAAAGGGTAACCAGCTTACATTTTCCAATGCTGGGATTTTGGCAGGCAGATTTGTACGTTTTAAATTTTGGTCATTTGTTCCATGACCGCTAATTAAAGGACCTACAAAGGCAAGAATAATGACTAATAACATGACTACGATACTAACAAGAGCTGCTTTATTCTTTCTTATTCTCAGCCATGAATCTTGCCAGAAATTTAAGCTAGGCTTACCCAGTGCCTCACTTAAGGAAGCATCTAGAATGGCAGGAGCAAACTTATCTTTACTTATTTTCATATCTTCTTTTGCCATTACTTTTTACCCCCTGACAACCTAATACGCGGATCAATAACACCATAAAGAATATCCACTACAAGGATAATGACAACAAACATAAATGAGAATAACAGAGTCGTTCCCATAATAACGGAATAATCATTTACCGTTATAGACTTAACAAATTGTTCCCCGATTCCCGGGATGGCAAATATCTGCTCAATAACGAGAGAACCCGTCATTAGGGACACCGCTAGAGGTCCTAGCACTGTTATTACTGGGATTAACGCATTTCGTAATCCATGTTTAAAGGCCACTTCTAAACTACTTGCCCCCTTCGCTTTCGCAAGGGTAATATAATCCGAACCTAATACATCAATCATTTCTGTTCTCATAAATCGAGCCGTAATGGCGATAGGGAACATTGCTAGAGCTATCGTAGGCATAATGGTATAGTCCCAGCCCTTCCAGAACAAAACTGGTAACCAGCCTAGTTTAACACCGATATAATATTGCATGACTCCTGCAAAGACAAAGTTAGGAATCGATTTACCAAGAACAGCTATGAATGTTGCTCCATAATCGACCCAAGTATTTTGTCTTAAAGCGCTGATTACACCAAGCACAATCCCGATAATCGTACCGAAAAAGATGGCTTGAAATCCTAATTGTAGGGATGGCTGAATGCGTTCAATCAATAATTGTGTTACTGGAACATTATTAAACTGGAACGAAATTCCTAAATCACCTTTGAATAAACCACCTATATATTGTGCGTACTGTACAGCTACAGGCTGATCTAATCCATATTTATCCTTCATGATTTGTAACTGATCAGGTGATAATTTTCCCGCAGCGGAAAAAGGTGTTCCTGGTATCAATTTCATCAAGAAGAAGGTAAGGCTTGCAATAACAAATAAGGTTATTAACATATAGATAAACCTTTTTGTAATATATCTAGCCATTTGCACACCTCCTGCATATTCAAATTTTCTCTATAATTCGACAATTTTTTTAATAGGGAAAAGAGGATGTCCCAGAAGGGTCTTACCTCGCATTTTTCATACTGTTGAAAGGAAAAGAAATATCCTTACATACAAGATAATAGAAGTTGCGGGGTTTGACCCTGGCTTTGAGACAGCCTCTCTTCAGCTTTTAAATCGTTTTATTATAGTATTCTATTCTTCAACTGTGATCCATTTATAAGAATAGTTAGGACCAAATGGTAAAGCAACTAATCCTTTAACTTTAGTGTTAATAAGAATGTTATCTGCTTTTTGATAAGTTGGTGCCACGCCGTAATCTTCAGCTAAGAATACACGTTCTGCTTCTTGAAGTGTTGAAACGTACTCTTCTTGATTCGCTGCAACTTCTTCAGCCTTTTTAATTAACCCGTCATATTTAGCGCTTGAATAGGTCATTTCATTATTCGGGCCATCTGTTAACCAAAGATCCGCAAATGTCATTGCATCTGGATAGTCAGGACCCCATCCAGAGTGAAGCAAATCATAGTTTCCAGCTTTTGCACGATCAAGACGAATTGCAAATGGAACACTCTCAAGATTCACTTTTAAACCAGGTAAGTTCGTTTCTAATTGGTTCTTAATATACTCGTCCACTTTTTTTGCTGAATCAGTGTCTCCGCCGAGATATCTAAGCTCAAGTTTGTCAATTCCAAGATCAGCCAACCCTTTTTCCCATGCTGCTTTTGCTTCTTTAGCATTGAACACAATCAAATCGCCATTTTTCTCACGGAAATCTTTACCGTCTGGAGTCGAAACAAATTGTTTTGGTACAAAATAATTCGCTGCAATTGAACCGTTGTTCAAAATGCTTGCTGCGATATCTTCTTTATTGAAAGCTTTCGCGATTGCTTCACGGATGTGAACATTCGCAAGTGCTGCATTTTTATAGTTCATTTTCACCCAAAATACAGATGGTTGAAGTGAACTAACCATTCTTTCATCACCTTGATATTGTGGAACAAGATCAGATGCTAAAATATCTGTGATATCTGCTTCTCCACCTTCAAATGCATTCACTTGTGCATTATTATCTTTAACTACGTTAAAGGTAATTTTCTTAAGGGAAACCGCCTTTGCTTCTCGGTAATTATCGTTCTTTTCAAGAGTCCATTCAGTAGCTGTAGGACCGTTCCAAGAAGTTATTTTGAAAGCACCATTTGATAATAGGTTTTCTGCATTACTTGCATAAGCATCGCCTTTTTCTTTAACAAACTTTTCATTTTGTGGATAGAATGTTGGGAATGCCATTAAGTCTTTCCAGTAAGGAAGAACTTTCTCAAATTTAACTTCTAAAGTTTTTTCATCTAAAGCTTTAATACCTAAAGTATTTAAATCAAATTCTTTTTTGGCAACTGCAGCATCAGTAATTTCTTGAGCGCCTGCAATTTTTCCATTCATCATATATGGGCCATACTCTGAAGCAGTAGCAGGATCAATCGCACGCTGCCAAGCGTATACGAAATCATTTGCTGTCACTGGGTCTCCATTAGACCATTTTGCGTCTACAAGCTTAAATGTTACAGTCTTCCCGTCTTCACTTACTTTTGGCTCTCCGTCTACTAAAGCCGGAACAGAACTACCATCTTTGTCTGCTGTGTAAAGACCTTCGTTAATACTATTTAATACGTTAAAACCAATTTCGTCTGTCGTCTTAACAGAATCCAATGTTGGAATTTCAGATCTACTTAGGACTTTAATTTCTTGTGCTACATTAGATGTTTTTGCACCGTCAGACTTTTTATCGCCTTTGTCTGCACTGTTCCCGCCACCACATGCTGCCAAGAAAACACTGAGAACTAATGTCAAGGTCAAAAGCAGTGAATATTTAGATTTTTTCAAAATTTCGACACCCTTCCCTATTTTTTGTGTAACATTTACTATTATACAAATAATTTAGAATTTGTATATAAATATTTAAAAATAATTTAATATCTAGTAGTCATTATTTAATAAATATGTATATTTAGTTTTTTCGCCAAAGAATTATAACATTAATTGCAATTTTCGTAAAATTAAGCCTTTTCATTGTTAAATTTTTACATAAGTATTTTTCTCAACATTTTTTAATCATCTTTTTTAAACAATTAATTATTATATTTAAATAATAGTAACTTATTGCATGTACCTCTTTATGTTTTGGTATACTTTTTTTAGTAACATTTAGAAAGGATTTTGGAATATGAAAAAAACGATGATTTGGACAGGCGCAATGGTTTTGCTTTCTTTAATTTTATCGCTAGTCTTTTATCATGAGGTCACGTTACGTTCATTTCTTGATATGATCTTTTATATAGCTGGCTTCTTATTAACTTTCTCCTTATTTACGTTTGTACTACAAAAAGGTTTTTTTGACGTAATCCATTACAGCTTTCGCAAAGTACTGCCAAGTAAGAGTACAGAAACAGAAGAAAAAAGTGAAATCCGCAAGCTTTCTGAATTAATAACATTTAACCTTAGTGTCCCATTCTCAACTGGATTCACTCTTTTACTCATTTTAATTATTGGTTTATATGTTTATTACTTATGATATTTTGTAAAAATGGCGATGCTGTAAGGAAAATATGTAGATTTCAACAGTAAATATCTCTACAATGAAAGAAGTAAACAAACTATTATTTTTTAAGTTTATACAGGGAGTGACAATAGGTGAAAAGGATTTTCTCAGGCATACAGCCTACCGGTTCCATAACATTAGGAAATTATATTGGTGCGATGAAGCAATTCATCGAACTTCAACATGAATATGATTGCTACTTCTGCATCGTTGATCAGCACGCAATTACCGTGCCACAAGATCGATTAGAATTAAGAAAAAACATCCGAAATCTTGCAGCATTATATCTGGCAATTGGTTTAGATCCAGAAAAGAATACGATCTTTATCCAATCTGAAGTACCTGCACATGCCCAAGCAGGCTGGATGATGACATGCAATGTCTATATTGGCGAGCTAGAAAGAATGACTCAATTTAAAGACAAATCTGCTGGAAAGGATGGCGTATCAGCAGGTTTACTAACATATCCACCATTAATGGTCGCAGACATCCTTCTATATAATACTGATCTCGTACCAGTAGGCGAGGATCAAAAGCAACATATTGAATTAACACGTGATTTAGCTGAACGTTTCAATCGAAAATATGGGGAGATCTTTACGATTCCTGAAATCAGCCTGCCAAAAGCTGGCGCTAGAATTATGTCTCTACAAGAACCTGAAAAGAAAATGAGTAAATCTGATCCAAACAAAAAAGCGACGATTTCCTTATTAGATGATCCCAAGCAAATTGAGAAGAAAATTAAAAGTGCAGTTACCGATTCAGAAGGTATTGTCAAATACGACAAAGAAAATAAGCCTGGTGTATCTAACCTTCTTTCCATTTATAGTATTTTTAGTGGTAAATCTATCGCTGAAATCGAAGCGATGTATGAGGGTAAAGGATATGGAGACTTTAAGTCTGGATTAGTGGAAGTCGTTCTTGCAGAAATCAAACCGATTCAAGATCGATACTATAACCTACTTGATTCTACAGAGTTAGATGAAATTCTAGATCGTGGTGCTGAAAAAGCAAATCGCGAAGCCAATAAAATGCTCCGCAAAATGGAAAATGGCATAGGGTTAGGACGTAAAAAAAAATAAAGGCGCAATGACAGTTTGCATATCATGTAAACTGTCTTTTTTAATTACAGTGGCAATCATTTATTTGTGGTACAACTTTATATCTTTGTTTGTACACACAAATAAAGACGCCCTCACTTGCGACGTCTTTATCTTCCATTTCTAGACTATGGCCAATCGAAGAAACGTAGGTGTTAGAACAGAACTAACAATTATTTAGGGAGGCCCCTTTCTAATTGAATGTCACTTTATAACATTGACTGACTATCGCCGACTTCCATTTCCCATAACTTTTCAAAGAATGGTTGGCCTTTTACTAGATGCTCACACATGTGTAGATGTTGATCCGACCAGCCTGTTTTCATTTCTTCATATAACCCAAGCCAGGCTTCTTCGAAGTTCATCTCCTGTATACTTTCATATTTTTCTGGTGACCACTCTGTAAACCAGTAGCGAATTTCAGCTGTATGTTTCGCTGTAAATAGTTGATCCATAGCCATAAATAAAAGTTGCTTTAATTGGCGTTCTTTGCGAGTGAGACCTTTCATATAATTCGGTGATGGAGATAAAATATGATATTCTTTTTCAGTTGGCTCATTTTCATTAAATGTGTATTCTAAAGCAGGATGGTTTTCAATCATGTCATATACAATTTGTTCTTGGCGTGGAATTAGCCTACTTTTCCGAATGGGAATATGATACCCAATAGTATCAATAGCCAGTATTCCACTTCCGTCTGTAATGACAAAACAATAATCCAATTGGATTCTTTCATGATTCTTTCTTGCATAGGCTTTTTGATAAATATCATTGAGAAGCGCTTTCGGTAACTCAGACAGATCATTTTCTATGTAATGAAAAAGTGTAGACGAAATTTTCAAAAGCGGAACTTGATCGAGTAGTTCAATTCCGTCATCTTTTCTCCATTCATGAAAATGGCAAATATTGTAGCCGTTTTCTTCTCCTTCAAACCAATTCACCCAAACATCATGAAGATATAACATCATTTGCCCCCTCGCTTACTTAGTTCTATTTGTCCATCAGTATAGGCAGATTTGAGAGATATTATTCCTTATTTAGGTAGTTGATTATTTTTCTTTTTTAAGAAACAAAGGTAACTTGAATTACATTACTTTACAGGTTTTCCCCTCATACAAATCATTGGTTTATAGAGTTTTGCCCCCTCTTTCTCCAAAGCCCGTTCCTATTCCTTCAACTTAAAATCTTCAGATGATATCGCGAATGTTTTTTTTACTGTAAGATCTTTTTTCTGTCTTACTAAAAAATAACCCGCAGTGTACCCAAGCATTTTCGGATATGGTGATTTCCCAAGCAAAAGTTGGTCATGTTTTCTCTCAATACGTTTCAGATGAATATTTTCTTTAAGATATTTCTTCCAAAAAAGCTGAAGCTGCTCATCCGAATATAAGTCGGTCCAATTCGCTAAGTAATCTTTTCCTAGATAGGTCATGACAGCATGTTCCGCTAAACCCTCCATTACCATTCGATCAAGCAAAGTGAAATCATTTTCATGTTTCTTAACTGCAGCTATCCTGCATACATGATGATATTCATGAATAAACACTGCAGTAAGTTCCTTCAAACTAATATCTGGTCGGACAAAGAGGAATATATGATTTCGAAAGGCTAAACCAGATTTCTTATCGGTCACACGATTAAATAATCCTCCAGCATTCATTGGAAAAATATATATCGGAATATCTGGACCTTGCCATAATCTTTGAAAGCGCTGATAAATAACCTTCATTTCCCGCCAAATATCATCTGAAACTAGAACTTCTGCATCTTTTTTAGCTTGCGAAGGATCTCTATACATCCCATGTTGCAATAACATTTGGTAAATGTGATTAGGACTCATTTTAGGGAACTCTTTTGCTAACTGTTTACATATTTCGATTGGGTTATTATTATCCATCAGCCATCTATTCGTTTCAACAATTCCCATCATCCTCACCCCGCCCCTGTTTTTTCCATCATATGCTAGGAAGCATATGATGAGACAGACGAAGTATGATATTTCCACTAAATAGTTTTATAGATTTTCCAATCATCTATACATAGGAATGATTAAGAGTAGTGGTTATCGAAGCTTTAGATTTATTGCTACCAACTTTTTTTCGTTTCTTCATACACAATAGCGGTGATACGGAGCCGAATTTTGAGATAATCACTAAAAAAAATAAGTATATCACCTAAGAAAATTGGCTTTAGGAAAAGCTGCGAAATCCCGTTCCCATGTCCTACACGCAAAAAAGATTCTCTTCACATTTGGATGTCGAAATCTAAGGCTAAGACAACATTACTACTAAATCGTTCAAATGAAGTGTATATAACACTATGATCTAGAAATGATGTGCAGTCTTTATCCTTCGGACATCCTAAAATGTATCAGAGAATCTATCGATTATTTATCTCGTATTAACGGAAAAGTCAAGACTTAACGCTGTGAACTTCAGCCGTTTAGTTGAGGCCCACAGGATGTGAGTCACTCAGACGAAAGACTATAGGACACGGGCTACATAGTCTGAGCTCGTTGAATTGGTTTGACTGTCGGGTTGATCGAAGCGAAAGCAAAGATCTTAGCGACTGTCAAACTGGACTAAAAATCAGTGGGGTTAAAGCCCCCACTGATTGAAGTTTCACTTATTATTCTTCATATTTCTTTAAAACAATTGTTGCATTATGACCACCGAATCCCAATGAGTTGCTTAGCGCAGCCGTAACCTCAGCTTTACGAGCTGTATTAGCAACATAATCTAAGTCACAGTCTGGGTCTGGATTTTCCA
The DNA here is from genome assembly GCF_014138605.1 of Peribacillus huizhouensis. Taxonomy (GTDB): domain Bacteria; phylum Bacillota; class Bacilli; order Bacillales; family DSM-1321; genus Peribacillus; species Peribacillus huizhouensis. The sequence goes on from NZ_JACJHX010000001.1 coordinate 487,348, forward strand.
AGTTAATCGTCGGTGGCAAGATGCAATCACGAATAGCCAGTGCGGTAAAAATTGCTTCAACACCGCCTGCTGCTCCTAACAAATGACCAGTCATCGATTTAGTCGAGCTTATCGCCAAGTTATTTGCATGTTGGCCAAAAACTTCTTTTATTGCCATTGTTTCGTATTTATCATTATAAGCTGTACTCGTGCCATGCGCATTAATATACTGAATCTCTTCCGGTGAAAGGCCCGCATCAGAAATCGCTTGTTTCATTGCTCTTGCTCCACCCTCACCGCCAGGAGCTGGAGCAGTTATATGGTATGCATCTCCAGTTGATCCGTATCCGACAATTTCACAGTAAATAGTGGCGCCGCGTTTTTGTGCAAACTCCAAATCTTCCAAAATGATAATACCGGCACCTTCTCCAATTACAAAGCCATCACGATTTGCATCGAAAGGACGGCTCGCAGTACTCGGATCAGGATTTGTTGATAAGGCAGTATTCGCGCAAAAGCCAGCAACTGCCATCTTCGTGATCGGGGCTTCTGCTCCACCCGTAATCATAGCATCAGCGTCACCTCGTTGAACCGCCTTGAATGCATCACCGATTGAGTTTGTTCCAGATGCACATGCCGTTACTGTACATGAGTTGATCCCTTTAGCACCTAGAGCAATCGATACTTGACCTGATGCCATATCTGGAATCATCATAGGAACGAAGAACGGACTTACCCTCTTATAGCCCCGATTTAAAAAGGTCTCGTGTTGGTTTTCGAACGTTTCCATTCCACCGATTCCTGAACCAATCCATACACCAATTCGATCAGCGTTTGTATCATTAATTTCTAAATTAGCATCTTGGACAGCCATTGTGGCAGCCGCTACAGCATAATGCGTGAAACGATCCATCTTTCGAGCTTCTTTACGGTCAACATATTCTTCAACGTTAAATTCTTTTAATTCTGCCGCTACTTTTGCAGGATATTCATCTGCATTCAATCGCGTTAATGGACCGATACCTGATTTACCTTCAAGTATATTTTCCCATGTTGTTTTTGCAGTATTCCCTAGTGGGGTAACAGCACCAATTCCCGTTACAACAACTCTTCTTTTCGTCATTCAGTATACTCCCTTCATTGTTTAAAAATTACTCTCGCCAGTCCTATATTATTTTCCCCAGCGCATAGCTATGGCCCCCCAAGTTAATCCGCCGCCAAAGCCGACCATGACAACTAGATCGCCGTCTTTGATTTTTCCAGCTTCAAGTTCCTCAAACAGCGCAACTGGAATTGAGGCGGAGGAAGTATTTCCATATTTTCTAATTGTAGTAGACATTTTCTCAATTGGCAGACCAAGTCTTTCTCTAGCCGCTTCCATAATTCGAATATTTGCTTGATGAGGGATTAGGAAATCTACCTCTTCTTTTGATAATCCAGCTTTATCAAGAACTGTTATACATGATTCTCCCATTTGACGAACCGCGAACTTAAATACTTCACGACCATTCATGATAATAGTACTGCCAGTATCTTGATACAAATGATCTCCGCCTGCTCCATTTGCACCGAGTTCGAATGAAAGAATACCTCGATTGTCAGACACTTGACCAATTACTGCTGCACCTGCGCCATCACCAAATAAAACGGCCGTATTGCGATCTTCCCAGTCAGTAATTTTAGATAACTTTTCAACACCGACAACTAACACATGTTTATATGTTCCTGTTTTAACGAATTGCTCACCAGTTACCATACCATACATGAATCCAGCACAAGCCGCACTGATATCCATTGCAGCAGCATTCGATGCGCCAAGCTTATCTTGTAACATACATGCTACAGTAGGGAACGGTCGATCTGGCGTAACAGTTGCAACTAAAATCAAATCAATATCTTTAGCGTCTATTTCCGCATCTTTGATTGCTTGTAAAGCTGCTTCATATGCCATATCTGATGTATCCATATCATCAGCAGCGATTCTTCTTTCCTCAATCCCTGTCCTAGTCTTAATCCATTCATCTGACGTTTCTACCATTTTTTCCAAATCTACATTCGTTAACACTCTATCGGGCAAATAGCGTCCAATTCCGATTATCCCTGCATTCATTCTGCCATCCCCTATCTATTATTAATGCATTGTTATTATCATCAATTATTATTACCTGGTGCTAATTTTATAATAAAGATGCTCATGTTGCAAGAGAATGAATAAAAAGAGTACAAGATTAAGATTAGAAAAAGTTTTGGACAAGAGCCTAAGCAGTGAGCCAACCATCCCCATACAATAACATTGATGATGAAAGGAGGAATTCAAACATGACGGATCGTAATCAGTACCGTGATACAGATTTTTTCTCAAAGATGATGTTTTCAAAGAGAAAAGAACCTGAAACTGAAAAAGAATCTACTGCGGATGAAGCTACTACTAATATGGATTACATTCAATTGATGGAAAACGTGGATACTTTAATATCGCTCTATGAGAAATCTAAGCCTTCCCTTCAAAAATTCAATCCGCTTATCGCTCATTTTTTCAAAAATAAAGATAAATAATAAAACAGGGTGGAATACAAAAATTCCACCCTGTTTTATTATTGCTGATTTGCTGCATCTTTTTTTCCGAGTTCATATGCTTCATTCATGACATTTTTGAAAATATCAAGAAAAGGCATCGCCATTTCCATAGACAGTTCTACACCCGATTCTTCAAGCTTCGCTTTAGCTTCTGGGAAGTATTTCATCGCAATTGCCATAAATTCCATTGTTTTATCATTCTGCATGACTAATCCTCCTCAAAAAACACAAGACCCTTGACTGTCCTCGTACCTTTCACCAATTATCACGACTGACAAACTAACTAACAATCATTATGGCAAAATTGTATAAAGAGAGTTTTTTCAAAGGGTAGCTTGCATTCTTACTTCATGTATTAGATATTCATATTGATTATAATACCCATACATAAGAGAAATGAAAAGGAATTTACCTATTCTATTTATGATTTAGTCAAAATTTAATCACGAGTCAACGATTATGATGCAGTATCTGTAATGCAATGCCTTCTTCTGGTGTAGTATTATTGTCTATTTCAAACACATAGGTTTGATGTGCTGAAACAACTTCCGCATTTGCTTTACGTTCTTCAAGCAGTTCAGGGTGAAATAGTAGCTTAGCACATTGTGACCATTGATTTTTTAGTTTACTTCTTACAGTAATCTTTTTTTCGTTCAAGATTGTAATTTCAGGAAAACTTGCTAATAAATCATCAATGAAGATGGCATCCTTTTTGTATTCACGTTCTAACGCTTTTTCAATTTCCAAACGACTTTTTTTCTGAATACTTACCTCAAACACTGATTCTTCTTGCTGACCTGGTCCATAAATCGTTGGTAAATAAATTACCTTCATCCAATCGGATTGTTCAACGATAGTATGGATCTTCTCCTTTTCTGCTCCCAATGGATAGAGGAGAACTACCGTTGGTTGTTTTTCGTTCGGGATCATCCCCCAATTTTGAAAAGCAAGAAGAATTTCTTCTGTCGCTTCCATTGATAAACCTACTTGTCGTTTGTTAAAATCATACAAAGAAATATAAATCGTCGTCTCATTTGATACATTTATGCCCGATAAACTGCTAGGCTTCACGAAAGTAAAATTTGCGTTTCTACCGATTTCGAGCTCTTTCTCGTCATTTAATTCCCAATCTATACCTATCACATCATGACCAAGTTCTAACAGATGTTTTGTTAAATGAAAACCGACAAATTGATACATGCCTATAATTATCGTTTGATCCATCATGTCCCCCCTAATCTAGGACTAGGTTATGACTAGAACCTTCCCTTTACACGCTGTATCGTATGCCTAATCTATTGTAAATGGTTCTAAATTCAAATTGTATCTTCATTTTTCTTAAAAAACTGTTGTATTTGATAAGGTATTTTATATCTTTTTTCAGGAAGTAAATAAATCATCTCTAGATTTTTTCTTTTTTGTTCATTGAGTTGTTTATAATGGTTTGTCTGAGCTGTATCATTGTTACCCAAAACTCGAATAATTTTCAGAGGTGTATGTGATGGAATTGGATGATCTGGCATAGATTCAATATATTCTTCAATCTCGTTTACGCTTCTGTCATAGGCGAATGCTACCTCTCGAAGCCACTTTTTAAAGTACAGCTTATTTTCCCTTTCTTTCAGTAATGGTGACTTTATCGATAACCAAGGATCAATTAAAACGACAGAACGAATTTTGTCATCCATTAACTCAAGAAGCTTTAATGCTACTAAACTACCTGCCCCTTCTGCTAGTATATGGATCTTATCATTTAGGATTTCACTTTTCATCATCATGAAATAAAGTTTTTCCGCTAATTCAACTGCCTTCTTGCTCCCCCAATTTGCTCCATATAGATGTGAGGAAAAGAGTGTGTAGCCAGAATCTTTTAAATGATTCAGAATACCACGTCTGCTCGGGTGTTGAAGCCAATAACTATCCCCTTCACAAACGAAGTGACCACTGTCACCAATAAGAAGAATGGAAAACCCACTTGGTCTAAATGGATAATAAACAATACTCCACTGTCCGTCCATTTGAAAAGTACGTTGGTCCATTTATATTACTCCTTTAAATTAATTCTTGTTATATATTATGGCTTTTCCCTTCAATTGGAAGTGTGTTATACCTATGATACCGTGTAAATCTTATTGTGTCATATAATTCTTGATGAAAAATATTTTTATCCAACGCATAACGGGCAGTAAGATCCGAATGGTTTAACTATGCCTTTATCGATAATATCAGTCAATTCTTTATTTAATCCAAAAAACACTTGCTTCTTGATTATATTTACTAGACACATAATTTAGTTTAATGATCAAGTGCAAACAAAAAAACAAAATACCCATTTTATCGAAATCATAAATATGGTAAGATTAAAATAATGTAATAGAATGAGGTGAGTATCCGTGCGTTACTTTATGACTTTTTTCTGGGCATTCATATTAATGCATATGCTAACATATGTTGCCGGTTCCATGATTGGTGTTGCATACAATTTTACAACTGCATCTATTTTAGGAATAGTAAGCACTATTTTGATTTTGATTGTACCTGCTATCCTTCCTAATGATTCAGTTGAAAAGACAAGCCACTAATTTAAACATGAAGCACGTAAAAGAGGCTGACAATTGTCAGCCTCTTTTCAAATTCCCCCAAAGTTTTAGTGCTTGTTAATTTTTGAAGTTCCACTTTATACAAGCAAAATCTTCTCCCCGTCATAATCAAATACAATTTGCTGTTCGTTTGATACGTTACCTGCAATAATCTCTCTTGCAAGCTTTGTTTCAATTTGTTTTTGGATAAATCGTTTAAGTGGTCGTGCTCCATATACAGGATCATACCCTTGATCGGCAATGAATTCCTTGGCTTCATCTGTGATCTTGAGCGTTAAATGCTGATCCTCAATGCGTTCCTGAAGTTGAAAGACCATTTTATCAACAATTTTTCCAATATCAGATTTCGATAAGGGCTTAAATAAAATAATATCATCGACACGATTTAAGAATTCAGGCCGGAAATGGCTACGCAGCTCATTCATCACTTGTTCTTTCACCGTTTCTTCTATTGTACCTTGACGATTATCAGACTGTAATAAATAATGCGAGCCGATATTTGATGTCATAATGATGACTGTGTTCTTACAATCAATCGTTCTGCCTTGTGAATCTGTAATTCTGCCATCATCAAGCATTTGTAAAAGGATATTAAAAACGTCTGGATGCGCTTTTTCAATTTCATCAAGCAAAATGACAGAATATGGCTTACGGCGAATTGCTTCGGTGAGCTGTCCCCCTTCTTCAAATCCCACATAGCCTGGAGGTGCCCCGATTAATCGGGAAACTGAATGTTTTTCCATATACTCAGACATATCGATTCGGATCATCTGGTTTTCACTATCAAACAAAGTTTCTGCTAGCGCCTTTACCAACTCCGTTTTTCCTACGCCTGTTGGACCTAAAAAGATAAAAGAACCAATTGGTCGATTGGGATCTTTTATGCCAGCTCTTGCTCTGATAACTGCATCTGAAACAAGTTCGATTGCATCTTCCTGCCCAATCACTCGCTCACTCAGAATGTTCGGTAGTCGTAGCAGTTTTTCTCTTTCCCCCTCCACTAATTTCGTAACAGGAATACCTGTCCATCGTGCAACGATTGAGGCAATTTCCTCTTCGGTTACTTCTTCACGCAATAAACGGTTGTCATGTTTATCTTCTTCTAGATTGGCAACAAGTGATGCCAATTCTTTCTCCTTTTGTGGAATTAAGCCATGGCGCAATTCGGCAGCTCTATTTAAGTCATATTCATTTTCCGCTTGTTCTAAATCACGGCGAAGTTTTTCCAATTGTTCACGATGCTCAGACACCTGCTGTAAGGATGATTTCTCCATTTGCCATTGTGCCTTCATTGCGTTTGCCTGATCACGTTGTTCGGATAATTCTTTTTGTAAAATGGCTAATCTGTTTTTGCTAGGTTCATCACTTTCATTTCGTAGTGCCGCTTCTTCAATTTCAAGTTGCATGACTTTTCGGGTAATCTCATCTAGCTCAGTCGGCATTGAATCAATTTCAGTCCGAATCATGGCACAGGCTTCATCTACTAGATCAATCGCCTTATCAGGTAAAAATCGGTCAGTAATATAGCGATTAGAAAGGATAGATGCTGCTACAATGGCACGATCATGAATCCTAACACCATGGTGGATTTCAAACCGTTCTTTCAATCCCCTAAGAATTGATATCGTATCCTCAACATCTGGTTCCGAAACAAGAACCTGTTGGAACCTTCTTTCAAGTGCGGGGTCTTTTTCAATATAATTCCTGTATTCATCTAGTGTCGTTGCACCGATACAATGCAATTCTCCTCGAGCGAGCATCGGTTTTAGCATATTCCCGGCATCAAGTGCGCCATCAGTTCTACCTGCACCAACAATTGTATGGATTTCATCAATAAATAGCAGGATTTTCCCATCACTCTTTTTGACTTCGTGAAGAACTGCTTTTAAGCGTTCCTCAAATTCACCACGGAATTTTGCTCCAGCAACCAGTGCACTCATATCGAGCGAGAATACTGTTTTGTCTTTCAATCCTTCTGGTACGTCTTTCCGAACTATTCTTTGTGCAAGACCTTCGACAATCGCAGTTTTCCCAACACCCGGTTCTCCAATAAGTACTGGGTTATTTTTTGTTTTTCTTGAAAGTATACGAATGACATTTCGAATTTCTGAATCTCGTCCAATGATAGGATCGACTTTCCCCGATCTTACTTCTGCCACGAGATCCCTGCCATATTTCTTTAATACTTCATAAGTGCTTTCAGGATTTTGGCTAGTCACTCTTTGATTCCCCCTAATCTCCTTGATGATGTGTAATGCAATCTGATAATTTACATTAAATGGTGAAAATAGCCTCTTAGTAGAATGGCTATTCTCTTTAAGAATTGCCAGTATGATATGCTCGACAGACAAATATTCATCAGAAAAACGGTCCTTTTCAGACTCTGCCACTTCTAAAGTCTTCAGTAGCGATGGCGCTAGATAGACTCCTTTTTCTTCAGTATTCCCTGTAACTTGCGGTAATTTGTTTAGCTCATCTAAAAGCGATGCTTTATATGGATTGATCGGTTGACCACTCTCTGAAAGAATTCTCATTAACATGCTTTCATCTTGATTAAAAAGAGCTAATAAAACATGTAGCTCATTCAATTCCTGATTATTTCGGGAAAAAGCATAATCTTGACTTGTTATAAAGGCCTGCTGCAACTTCTCTGTCATTTTTTCCATATCCATAAGAATCCCTCCAACATTAAGCTAGATGACATTTTTAAATTTGACCTTATTTGACCTTTAATTTTATTATAAAATAAAACTCAATAAAGTAAAGGAAGAACCCTTATAGGGCGTGTTCAAAAGAAGAGGAAAAAAAGAGCCTAGAAGTTAGAGGAGCGAAAGTCTCTAATTTTTCGCGTATACAGTACATGAGGACCAGTCTTTTTGAAAAAACTTATTATATGAATATATAGTGAAACTTCAATCGGTGGGAGTTTTACTGCCTGTTAATACGGGATAAAAGTAAAGGGCCAGACTCTCCACTACGATTACAGTAAATGCTTGTTTAAAACATGCATTTACTATATGTCTTAGTATGAGTTCCGACCCAATTATACTTGATTTGATTAAGGCTTACGCTGATACGTCCAAACCCGATTATGATTCGAGTTTTCAGGAAACGCGTCTCCTGCTCTCAATTTCACTTTTTTTGGATTAATTACTGAGCTGCCTGTTTCACCTTCTTCAATATAAACCCCGTTATTCGGCGCTTTTTGGCCAAATTTAAATTGATGATTTTGACCCATGATCATCACACTCCTTTTTCTGATTGCTCTAGTAGTGTTTCCAAAAAAGTGTGTGACCATCTATGGTTATTTTTAGAAAATGGTTCGCAAATTATTGAAGTAAATCGACCAAAATCGCTTTTTGCGCATGTAGTCGATTACCTGCTTGATGAAAAACTACAGAATTTGGTCCATCAATGATTTCAGCTGTCACTTCTTCCTCACGGTGAGCAGGTAGGCAATGCATAAAAATATAGTCCTCTTTTGCATGTTTAACTAACTCTGCATTTATTTGATACTTTTTAAATGCTTCTAGTCGCACAGCATTTTCAGCTTCTTGCCCCATAGATGTCCAAACATCTGCATAAACAATATCAGCACCTTCAATTGCTTCAATTGGAGAATGTGTCACTACAATTTCAGACCCTTGTTGCTTAGCCTCTTTTTTCGCGTATTCAATAATCTCTTTATTCGGCTCGTATCCAGGTGGACAAGCTATGGAAAAATCAATTCCAGTTTTTGCACAGGCTATCATTAAAGAATGTACGACATTATTTCCATCGCCGATATACGCCATCTTCAGGCCTGCAAGCTTTCCTTTTACTTCTTGAATTGTTAATAAATCTGCTAAAGCCTGACAAGGATGGAACATATCCGTTAAACCATTAATAACCGGAATGGTTGCAGCATTTGCCAACTCTTCAATCTTTTCATGACCGAATGTTCGTATCATAATTCCATCAACAAATTGGGATAAGACTTTTGCTGTATCCGAAACTGTCTCCCCACGACCTATTTGAATATCATTACTGCTTAAAAATAAACCATGACCACCAAGTTGTAGCATACCAACTTCAAATGATACTCTTGTCCTTGTCGATGATTTTTCAAAAATCATCCCTAATGTTTTTCCTTTTAAAGGATAGTATTCATCACCCGCTGCCCATTTTTCCTTAATAGTACTAGCTAAGTTAAGCAGTTCAAGTATTGAATCGGGAGACACGTTAGCTAATGTAAGAAAATCCTTTTGCTGAATGATTTTCCCTTTCTTGATTATTGTACTCATGCATGTGTCACTCCTTTTTTATTTAAGTGAAGCCAATGTTGTAATGATGCGATTTTTATCTCTTTTTCAGTCAGCGATTGTAAGTATGCAAGGAAAGTTTCTTCTTCAGAAAAAGCGAGTATACGGTATTTTGCTGCTAATAATCGTAATTGCTGATCTTCCGCAGATTTTCCATACGATAATACTGCCGCTCCCTTACCTTCTTTAAGCCATGATTCGAAATGACCATCCGCAATTACCAAACCTGCATCCATCACACGATTTAACATTTTCTTACTAAGATGGATTGTTGAGGAAATGAATAAACCGTTTTTATTCAAGTCTCGTTGGCCATGATAAACTTTCGCTAGTGCTTCATTGACTGTTTCCGCAATAGCAATCCCTTCACCAGTCGATTTCATTTCTGGTCCGACTTTCGAATCGAGTCCACTTAGAGCAAATGTTGAAAATACTGGGTATTTAATTGCCGAAAACGAAAAATCATCTTCTAGACCCGTTTTTCCTAGTAAATTCGACAAAGAATATTTCCCAAGCAATATTTTTGTCGCTACTTGTACAAGTGGAACACCGCTAATTTTACTAATTAAAGGGATTGTTCGACTTGCACGAGGATTTACTTCAAGCACATAAACTTTATGACCTTGGATAACGAATTGAATATTCATTAGTCCTTTATAGCCAAGCTCTACTACAATTTTCTTCGCATATTCAACCATTTTTTCTTTCAGTTCTGTTGAAATAGTAGTACTTGGAAAAATAGCGAGGCTGTCTCCGGAATGGACGCCGGCCTTTTCAATATGTTCTGCAACTAAAGGAATATAGACATTACTTCCATCCGCAATTAAATCAATCTCTGCTTCTTGACCAGCAATATAAGAATCAATGAGGACAGGGTAAACAAGAGTTGAGCCATTGTTCAAACGGTTATTTAAACTTTGAAGATCTTGAATGATCTCCATTCCTTGACCGCCAATTACATAGGAAGGTCGTAATAAAACAGGAAAGCCTATTTGTTCTGCTTGCTTCAGTAATTCTTGGGCGTTATTTGCCATTTCACCAGGAACGTGAGGAATATCAAGCTTTTGCAATAATGTATAAAATCGATCACGATCTTCTAATTGGTCAACAATATCAAAAGATGTTCCTAATAAATTAATACCATACTCCTCAAGTCCTTTTGCAAGATTAATTGCCGTTTGACCACCAAATTGAACGATTACATCTTGAATCCCTTCAGCCTCAATTACATTCAAAACATATTCAAGCGTCAATGGTTCAAAATAAAGTCGATCAGCCGTAGCAAAATCTGTGCTTACTGTTTCAGGATTATTGTTAATCATGATGGTTTCTACATCTTCTTGTTGAAGGGCATAAACACTATGGACAGAACAATAATCAAATTCAATTCCTTGACCAATCCGAATCGGCCCACTCCCGATAATCAATACTTTTTGTTTATTTGACTTTTCCTGCTCATTTTCTCCAAAATATGTCGAGTAATAATAATTTGTATGCGATTCGAATTCGGCTGCACATGTATCAACCGTTTTATATGCAGCTGTAACCCCTAACAAGATTCGCTGTTTTCTCACATTAAGTTCTGATGTGTCCCAAACAGATGCTAAATAACGATCAGAAAAACCTTTTTCCTTTAGGAACATGAACTCTTCCTTCGTTACATGATCAAGTTTTTTAGCTGCAAGACTCTTTTCCAGTTCTATAATCGATGAGAAACTTGCTAAGAAAAAATAGTCCATCTTAGTCGCTTCATGAATGGCTTCTATTGTAACATTGTTGCGAAGTAATTCTAAAATCACAAAAATTCGTTCATCTGTTTGGGCATAAAGCATATCCCATAATTCTGAAATCGATTTGTCTTTTAATGAATTTAATTGAATCCCTAATGTCTTAAGCTCTAGTGAGTCAACCGCTTTTTGAAGAGCACCTTCAAAACTTCGATGTAAGGCCATTACTTCACCGGTTGCTTTCATTTGCGTTCCTAGCTTGCGGGTTGCTGTTGGAAATTTATCAAATGGCCATCTCGGAAATTTCACCGCTACATAATCAAGTGCCGGCTCAAAGCTTGCATACGTACTCTTTGTAACAGGATTGATTAGTTCTGACAAATGATAGCCTACAGCCAATTTGGCTGCAATACGAGCAATTGGATATCCTGTTGCTTTTGACGCAAGTGCTGAAGAACGGCTTACCCGAGGATTTACCTCAATTAAATAGTAGCTTTTACTATTCGGATCAAGAGCAAATTGAATATTACAGCCACCGATAATCCCTAATGCTGAAATAATTTTAATTGAAGCCGAGCGTAGCATTTGATATTCTTCATCGGAAAGTGTCTGAGATGGAGCCACAACAATGGAATCACCTGTATGAATGCCAACAGGATCGATATTTTCCATATTACAAATCGTAATACAGGTTTGATTGCTATCTCGCATGACCTCATATTCAATTTCCTTAAAACCAGCAATGCTTCGCTCGATCAGACATTGTGTAATCGGGCTTTCTTGTAATCCGCCTCGTACAAGATCCTTGAATACGTCCATATCTTCTGCAATACCGCCACCAGTACCACCTAGTGTATACGCAGGCCGAACAATGATCGGAAACCCAATTTTTTCAGCAAAAGCAACCGCCTCATCAAAGGTATGAACAATCATACTTTCAGGAACTGGTTCGTTGATTTCAAACATTAATTGGCGAAAAAGCTCCCTGTCCTCTCCTTTTTTAATGGAGTCAATTGGAGTTCCGAGCAATGTAACGCCATACTTTTCCAAAATTCCTGCCTCATGAAGTTGATACGCAAGGTTTAATCCAGTCTGTCCGCCTAATGTAGCAAGCAATCCATCAGGTTTTTCTTTTGCGATGATTTTTTCAAGTACATCACAAGTTAATGGTTCAAAATATACTGCGTCTGCATTCATATCATCAGTCATAATGGTAGCAGGGTTGTTATTTACTAAAATAACTCTATAACCCTCTTCTTTAAGCGCTAAACATGCTTGCGTACCGGCATAATCAAATTCTGCTGCTTGCCCGATAATAATCGGTCCTGAGCCAATTACTAAGATGGTTTGGATGGAATGATTCTTAGGCATATGCTTTTTCTCTCCCACTATAGTCATTTATCATTTGTAAAAAATCAGTAAAATGTTCTACGCTCTCGACAGGTCCTGGATTTGCTTCCGGATGATACTGTGTCGTAATAATTGGTAACTCTGCATGAACCAAGCCTTCAACTGTCCCATCATTCACATTGCGGAATCGTACTTGTAACCCTGTGTTTGATAAGCTCCCCTCTGACACTTCATAGCTATGATTTTGTGAACTCATATACACCCGTTTTGTTTTCAAATCAACAATCGGCTGATTCGCCCCACGATGACCAAAAAGCATTTTCTTCGTATCACCGCCAAATGCAAGAGCTACAAGTTGGTGGCCAAGGCATATGCCCATCGCCGGATATTGTGTAAGAATGTTTTTGAAATTCAGAAATAAATGATTTAGCTGCTTCGGATCACCCGGCCCATTAGACAGAACAACACCATCCGGATTTAGGTTTTGAATCGTTTGCAGGTCCGTATCGTAAGGCACGATCGTTACTTGACAATTTTGACTGAGTAAACTATCCAAAATTGATTTTTTGTAGCCAAAATCAAAAAGGACGATATGCTTTGTTCCGTTTCCATAACTCGTAATTTCCTTAGATGAAACTTCTGAAACGATTTGGGTATTTTCATAATAGTCCGTTACCACTTTATATGATGGATCTGGAGTAATCGCTGCTTCCATAGAACCTGACGTTCGAATGGTCTTAACGACCGCTCTCGTATCGATCTGACTAAGCAATGGAATATTCCACTTATCCAAATAATCTTTTAAAGAATGGCGAGCTTGAAAGTGTGAATAACTCATATCTCCTTGATAGACAATTACACCAGCTACATGAGGTTTTCTGCTTTCAAAGTCTTCATTATTAATCCCATAATTTCCAATTAGCGGATACGTAAATACGACAATTTGATTTTTATATGAAGGGTCTGTCAGCACTTCTTGATAGCCTGTCATCCCTGTGAAAAAGACAATTTCTCCTTGAACGGTATCATTCATCTCTTTTGTTAGTAATTTGCCTTCAAATGATTGACCATTTGATAAATGTAAATAGTTTTTCATAATATCACTCCTATGCAGGACTGCATTTTTATATAAAATGAAGTATTTTTATTCATTTAAGTAAGTAAAAATACAGTCATTATGAGACTGGCTGTTTGCTTGCTATAACTTTGGTAATTTTTTCTATACATAAATCCAACTCAGTTTTATTTGTCGTTAATGGTGGTAGTAATCTAATTACATTTGGACCGGCTGTCAGGACAAGAATTCCTTGCTTTTGGAGTTCTAGTAAAATCGGTTGACCAGCATTTACTAATTCAATTCCAATCATTAGCCCCATCCCGCGTATCTCTTTCACAATTTCAATATCCTTCAAATTTTCATGTATTTGATTGATAAGATAGTTACCTTTCTCAATTACCTCTAAAAGAAAATCGTCTTCGAACACTACTTGAAGTGTCGCTTCTGCTGCTGCAATACTAACTGGATTTCCGCCAAATGTTGATCCATGGCTACCTGGTCCAAAATGCTTAGCAAGCTCTTTCTTTCCTACCATTGCACCGATTGGAAGGCCATTTCCTAATCCTTTAGCGATTGTAATAATATCTGGCTCAATTTGATAGTGTTGAAAAGCAAATGGCTTACCAGTACGGCCAATTCCAGTTTGGATTTCATCAATAATTACTAAGATTCCGAATTTTTCACTTGCTGTTTTTATTGCATCCAGGAATTCCTGTTCTATTTTATGAATCCCGCCTTCTCCTTGGACAATTTCAATCATGATTGCAGCTGTGTTTGCATCTACACTGTTTACCAATGCAGCTACATCATTGAATGGGATATAAGCAAACTCTTCAAGCATTTTTCCAAAACCAACTTTGACCTTTTCCTGTCCTGTTGCTGCCATCGTTGCAAATGTACGTCCATGGAACGATTGAGTGCAAGTAATAATTTTATTTTTCCCAGTTGCTTTCCTTGCTAGCTTTATTGCAGCTTCATTTGCTTCCGCACCACTGTTACAAAAGAAAACATGACCGAGACCAGATGCATTAGTGATTAATGAAGCTGTTTTTTCCTGCTTTGAGTTTTCGAACATATTTGATGTATGCCAAAATGTAGCTAACTGTTTTTCTACGGCTGTTTTTACTGTTTCATTACAATGCCCAAGATTCAACACGCCGATTCCAGATGTATAATCCAGATATTTCGTACCATCCTTACTCGTTAACCAAGATCCCTTTGCCACATCTGGTTCAATCTGCCAACTATCATAGGTTGGAAATAATGAACTCATATATATACCCCTTCCTGTGTAACAAATTTCGTTCCAATAAAATCGTTATTTTCATAGAAACAAGTCTTTCCACTTACAATCATCACTTCTGGTATACTTTTTTCTAAAACGGAAAGCGCAGTGGTAACCTTAGGAATCATGCCGCCATAAATGGCACCTTCTTTAATCATTTCATTAGCTTCCGTTGCTGTAAGCTGTGAGAGTAAGCTGCCTTCTTTTAAAACACCCTTCACATCGGTAACAAACAAACACATTTGCGCACCAAGCGCTTTCGCCACTGCACCTGCTGCCATATCAGCATTCACGTTCAACTTCTGACCTGATTCCGTTATTGAAATTGGAGTTAATACAGGACATATCCCTTTTTGTAGTATCATTTCTAATAAGTCTGTATCCACTTTCTTAATCTCGCCAACGGCTCCTAAAGCCAATTCATTAATGTAGGCTCCTATCAACATCTTGCCATCAGATCCATTTAAACCAATTGCTTTAATATCATGGGATTCAAGTTTATGCACTAGACTTCTGTTTGATTTACCTGAAAGCATCAGTTCAACAATTTCCAATACCTCAGCTGTAGTCTTACGTAACCCATTTTCAAAGACTGGTGTGATCTTACTTTGCTCAAGCATGGCGTTAATATCTGGACCACCGCCATGAACAAAGACCATTTGCCAGCCACGGTTTTGCAGTTCTTTTATACTTTCAAAAAAAGAATCTGACAGTTCATCAATAATGCTGCCGCCGCATTTAATAACTAAGGTTTTCATTCTGCACACTCCTTATGATCGATAGCTCGCATTGATTTTCACATAATCATAGGTTAAGTCGCAGCCCCATGCTGTTCCGCTTTCAGAACCTTCTTTAAGCGTAACATTTATCACGAGTAAGTCTTGTTCCAAATAAGCTTTAGCCATTTCTTCCGAAAAATCTACCGGCTCACCGTCTTCTAATACAACAATATCTCCGAAAGCAATCGTGACTTGTTGCGGGTTAAAGTCAATCCCGCTGCGTCCCATTGCCGCAATAATTCTTCCCCAGTTCGCATCCGCTCCATAAGCCGCTGTTTTTACTAAATTAGAACCAATGATTGTTTTTGCAATTATTTGTGCAGCTTGTTTAGTCTCCATTCCGGAAACATTGCATTCAATTAATTTCGTTGCCCCTTCACCATCTTTGGCAATTTGTTTAGCTAAGCTTTCACTCGTTAGTTTCAGTAATTGAATGAAAGTATCCCATTCAGGGTGTGTTGGTGATAAAGATTGATTGCCAGCTTTGCCATTAGCTAATACAAGTACCATATCATTTGTTGAAGTATCACCATCAACAGTAATTTGGTTAAACGTCTGATCCGTTATAGTTGAAAGAGCAAACTGTAAATCGCTCGATTCAATAGCTGCATCTGTCGTAATAAATCCAAGCATTGTAGCCATATTCGGATGAATCATGCCCGATCCTTTAGCTGCTCCACCCATCGTGACCGTTACTCCATCAATTTCTGCTGAGTACGCACAATTCTTCGTTACGGTATCTGTTGTTAAGATGGCTTGTTCAAAGTCAATAGCATCTTTGTCCGCAGGTGATGGCTCTAACAATTCGATCCCACGTTTAATTTTTTCCATTTTCATATATTCGCCAATAACACCTGTTGAAGCAACTGCAAGATAATGTGGCGCTAAATCGAATTTTGAAGCAGCAAGATCTCTCATTTCATAGGCGTCTTTTAGTCCTTGTTTGCCTGTGCAAGCATTGGCGCAAGCACTATTAACGATGATGCCTTGTAACTTCCCTTCCATTTGAATGCTATCCTTCGTCACATCAAGGGGAGCTGCTTGGATTAAACTTTGTGTGTAAACAGCTGCGACTGAAGCTGGAATATCCGATAAGATGATCCCAAGATCTTTCTTCGAATAGCGTAATCCAGCGTGAACACCTGCTGTTTTAAACCCCTGTGGTGTAACGATATTTCCTTGATCAATTTTCTTTATAGATGCAACACGCTGTAGTGTTTTCATGACTTACCTCCGAATAGTTATGGATAAATGGGAATTGTGGATAAACCTGCTGTTTCATCCAAGCCCATCATAATATTTGCATTTTGAATTGCTTGCCCGGCTGCCCCTTTAACAAGGTTATCGATAACCGAGACAATTGTTACTTTTCCTGTTCTTTCATCATACGCCATCCCGATATCACAGAAATTTGAACCATATACTTGTTTCGTGACTGGGAACTGCCCTACCCTTTGAATTCTTACAAAAGGATGGGATTCGTAAATCGTTTGATATAAATCATAAAGCTCTTGTGTAGAAAAGCGTTTATTAACCTGGACATACATAGTCGCCATAATTCCTCTCGTCATTGGGACAAGATGAGTTGTAAAAGTAATGGGCTGCATGTTTTGTTGCCACGTAGAAAGTTGTTGTTCAATTTCCGGGATATGCTGATGCTCATGGACTTTATATATTTTAAAATTTTCATTCATATCGCTAAAATGGGTCATTTCTGATGGAGACTTGCCTGCTCCAGATACCCCTGATTTAGCATCAATAATCACATCTTTAGCTAACCCTTCTGAGAATAATGGTGCAAGACCAAGCAGTACCGCAGTTGGATAACAGCCTGGATTTGCGATTATGTTTGCTTCCTTAATTTGGTTTGCATTCCACTCTGAAAGGCCGTATACAGCTGAATCAATGACTTTCTGCGGTGCAGCCGTTTTTTTATACCACTTTTCATATTCACCTGGTGTTTTCAAGCGCAAGTCACCAGATAAATCAATAACCTTAACATTCAATTTAGAAAAATCAGATACAAGTTCTGCTGAAACGCCTGATGGTGTTGCGAGAAAAACGATATCCGATGTATCGGCGATTTTTTCAGGATTAATATCTTCTAATACAAAATCTTCATGCAATAAATGTGTATGTTCATCACTTATTTTCCTATCAAACTTAGACGATGTATGCAAAGAGGCAATTTTCATGTTTGGATGATTTTTCAAAAGACGTATAAGTTCTAATCCACCATAGCCTGTAGCACCAACTATTGAAACGTTCAAGTTATCATCTCCATTGTATTCTTCCCTACGATTCTATAATAATAGTATTATATGACTGAATAAAAATAAAATCAAATGTATTTTTATAAAAAGATAGAATTTTTTAAACTATTGTTAAACATCCGCATTTTCATTATATAATTCCTATTTTTTTTACAAAGGGAGAATCTCACGAATTATGCTATCAGTTATTCTGACGACTTTTAACTATCGTCCTTTATTCATTCGGATGATTAAATTTCATATTTCATCCAAATAATAAAATAAAACTCCCAAACTGGGAGTTTTCAACTCGATTGATGGTTATCCAGTTCTACTGACGATAAAAGGGTTCGCGCTGTTTTACCTGTTTTTTTAAATTTAAGTAGGGATATTACAGCCTATTGAATCTGAAATCCAACTATTAATAAGAGAGCGGGTGAACATAAATGGATTTTCCAACAATTCATACAAATTTTTGGGATGGTGTTATTGCAGTACCCGTTGTCATCATTCTAACTCAACTAATCAAGATCTTTTTTCATATCCCGAAACAGTATGTTCCAACGATCGCTGTGATAATAGGTTTATTGTTTTCAGTTTTAATTAGTCATCGTCATGATTTAATGGCAGGAATATTTATGGGGTTTTTTTATGGAAATGCGGCTATTGGCGGATATGCATCTTTAAAAAACACATTAGCTTATTGGCGGCAAAAGAAGGCTGAACAAAATTCTCCAGAATGATAAATATAAGAGGGTGTCTCAAAAGGTAACCTCTCACACTATAAATCGTTATGTATCAACAATTTATAGCAGCTGTGGGTTTGACCTTCCATTTGAGACACCCTCTTTTCATAAGTTTATTTTATACCTAATGCAATTTTTGCATATCTTGACATACGGTCTCTTGACCAAGGTGGATTCCAAACTATGTTTACATCCGAGTCCTTCACTTCCGGAATGTCTTCAAGGACATATTTCACATTATCCACGATCGTTCCAGCGAGCGGGCATCCCATAGAGGTTAGCGTCATCGTAACGATTGCTAACCCATTTTCGTCCATATCAACATCGTACACGAGACCTAAATTAACTATGTCAACTCCAAGTTCTGGATCAATAACTTGTTCTAATGCACCCATTATATTATCTTTTAAATCTTGGTCCATCCAATATTCACTCCTTCATCTACTTCGATAACTACATCATATCAAATTTCTGCTTATTAATTAAGCAATTACTTTCTTAGCAAAAGTTTTCAAAATGATTACTCTTACCTCACCAAATTGAAAGAAAATTAAAAACATTTAACATTGCTTACAAATAAGGGTAATATGAATAGTATATCCAATAAAAAATTAGAAATTGAAGGTGACTAAATGACTGAAAAACATCTGATTGTCTTAGACCTTGATGGTACATTACTTACAAATGAAAAAAACATCACCAATCGGACAAAAAGAACATTAGCAAAATTAAAAGATGACGGTCATGAGGTTATGATTGCAACAGGCAGACCGTATCGTTCCAGTGAACCCTATTATCGCGAGCTTGATTTACAGACTCCAATTGTAAATTTTAACGGTGCATTCGTTCATCATCCTAAGAACAGCGCTTTTGGGGCCTTTCATTCACCTCTCGATATAGAAGTTGCAAAAGAGATTGTAGAAGCTGTACAAAATTTTACGTATCATAACATTATTGCCG
Organism: Peribacillus huizhouensis; assembly: GCF_014138605.1. Taxonomy (GTDB): domain Bacteria; phylum Bacillota; class Bacilli; order Bacillales; family DSM-1321; genus Peribacillus; species Peribacillus huizhouensis. The sequence continues at coordinate 506,961 of NZ_JACJHX010000001.1, forward strand.
AAGTACGCGATGATGTATTCTTTCATTATCATGACGAAAAACTAATTGATATTTTACAAATGGGTAGTACGAATATTACTACTGGTGATTTGCGTAATTTTCTGTCTGTGCCACCTACAAGTATGTTAATCCATACTGAACAACAATATGTAGATATGATCAGAAAACATTTGTCCGATGTCCACGCTGAAGTAATTGACCATCGCCGCTGGGCTGATCCATTCCATGTTATCGAAATTGTCCGAACCGGTTTGAATAAGGCGGTTGGTCTTGACCGTGTCTCCAAATATTTAGATATACCAAAGAATCGCATCATTGCTTTTGGTGATGAAGATAATGATATCGAAATGATTGAGTATGCTGGGACAGGCGTGGCGATGGGCAATGCCATTAATGATTTGAAAACACTTGCCAATGCAACAACACTAACGAATGAAGAAGATGGAATTGCTGTTTTCCTTGAGGAGAGGTTCAACCTGAAATTATAAGGATATCATGTCCTAAACTTTCTATTTTTTCCCTCTTTTAATTCTTGCTTTAGTAGCCAAACTATTAATGAGGTTGATGAAAAAGATTGCACACTTCTTTAGCACAATCTCAGGAAGCTTTAGAATACGGAGGCGATTAGGAATGGGTAAAAGCAGTAAATCCAAACGTTTTGTACAGCAAGGGAAGAATACAGTCTCGCAGCATGCTGAACGAATACCTTATCATTCTACGTACGCTGAAGCTGAAGAAAAAAGAACTCAACTTATGTCTGAACAAAGCTATGGTGGATTATAATGGCAAACAAACTATTTCAGCAAGCTCGTAAATTTGTTGAAGAGGCAGTAAATAGTGATCAAAACCAAGAGGAAACAATGGAGATCGCCAAAAATGCACTCTCATCTGCCTATGCCAATTCAACTGAGGCGGAACAAGTTCAGTTAAGGGAGTTACAGAATAAGCTAGAAACTAAAATTGGACAAGCGCCAACTCACTAGAAGTTTAAACGAAGTCTTTAGAGTCTGACACCATACTCTATACATTGTTCATTTTAACACGCTAATTGAACTGTATATAGGAGTGTGGGTCCGACTCTTTTTTACTCCTTTCGAAACAAGCCAACTATGCCTGTTGTTTGAAGAATGTTCGTAAAGCTTTTAGGATCCACTTCATTGATGATTTTCTCTAAGTCATACTGCTCATAGCGGGTAATCACGATTAATATCATCTCTTTGTTTTCGTTTGTATACCCCCCTTTTACTGGGACTGTAGTAATGCCGCGAACTAGTTTTGAGTGAATGGCACGCTTAAGCTCCTCTCCTTTCTTCGTAATAATCATCGCTGTAAGCTTCTCGTGACGTGTGTGGATAGCATCGATGACTCTAGTTGAAGTATAAAGGGTAACAAGCGTATAAAGCGCCTTTTCTGGTCCATATATTGCGCCTGCAGTCACGATGATGATTCCATTCAGTAGAAATAAGTATGTACCAACCGGCTTATCCTTAACACGGGAAAGGAGCATTGCGATAATATCCATTCCTCCAGTCGATGCCCCGTATTTCAGAGTAATCCCTACCCCAATAGCTGCTATAACTCCACCAAATACTGCATTTAATAAAATATCAGGTGACATTTTATAAACAGGAATTACTTCCATAAATACAGTCATTAATCCGACGCTAATAAAGCTATATACCGTAAATGAGCGACCGACTTTTTGCCAAGCAATAATCGTAATCGGAACGTTTAAGACAAACAAAATAATTCCTGTTGAAATGTCAAACGGTGCATATGTTTTAAGTAAAGTAGATAATAATTGAGCAACTCCTGTAAACCCACTTGCATAAATGTTGGCAGGTATCAGGAACAGATTCATAGCAACCGCGTTAAAAAGCGCACCGATTATTACAATAATAATTTTCTTTACTTCTAAAATAGACATATTTTGCCCCCAATCTTTATCTATAGTATCCTTCTACCCTTAAGCTGTTATTCCATGCTTAAGTGGATTGTTTTTTTTCATTGACATGCTACACTATGAGTAGTCATATATATTCAAGTTTTAGAAAGCAGGTGTAATCATGACAATCGCCATCCTTGCTGACAGTGCAAGCGATTTGCCACTGTCTTACTATAAAGAGAACGACATTCGCTTTATTCCATTACAAGTTCTGCTTGACGGAGAAAATTATCAAGATCTAAAAACCATTAAGCCGAATGAAGTCTATGAGGCCATGCGTACCGGAAAATCTCCTAAAACCGCTCAAGCAGCTCCAGAAGATTTGATTGAATTATTTACGGAGTTAGCTAAAGAAAAGAAACAAGGGATATATATCGCTTTTTCATCTGAATTATCAGGTACATATCAAACGGCTGTAATGGCCCGAAATCAAGTAAAAGAAGAATATCCTGATCTTGATTTAGAAATTATCGATACAAAATGTGCCTCCCTTGGATATGGACTTGTCGTTAAATCTGCGGTTAATGCTGCTAACAATGGCGCTTCAAAGGAAGAATTAGTAGAGAATATCACTTTCCAAGCCGAACATATGGAACATTTATTCACAGTTGACGATCTCGAGTACCTTGCACGCGGCGGGCGAATTTCAAAAGCTTCTGCAATAGTCGGTGGGCTTTTGAACATCAAACCACTGCTTCATGTTGAAGCTGGTAAATTGATTCCCCTTGAAAAAATCCGCGGCAAAAAAAAATTATTAAAACGAGTTATTGAAATTATGCATGAACGTGGGACAAATTTAGACAAACAAACCATCGCAATCAGCCATGCGGATAATGAAGAGACTGCGCTTGAATGGAAGCAAGCTATTCAAGACGAATTTGGAACAGAAAGATTTGTAATAAATTCGATTGGTGCAGTTATTGGCTCTCATGCAGGACCAGGAACCGTTGCATTATTTTTCTTAAATAAGTTACCAAAAACGTCATTATAATTTACTGCTTTTATCGCTATTAACAGACAGTAAGACCCCACTGATTGAAGTTTCACTTTATCTATATAACACAACTTCATGTATGCACTTTAGTTGTGTTACATAGCCACATTCACTATAATAGTAGAAATAAACGTACTGCAGGAGGTAAAAAATGGCTAAAGATAGTTCATTTGATATTGTTTCACAAGTTGATTTTTCAGAAGTAACAAATGCTGTAACTATGGCAATGAAAGAAATTCAAACTCGTTATGATTTTAAAGGAAGCTCTAGCACGATTACACTCGACAAAGAAGAGCTTGTTCTAGTTTCTGATGATGAATACAAGCTTGATCAACTAAAAGACGTATTGATCAGTAAATTGGTAAAACGTAATGTTCCTATCAAAAACTTGGATTACGGTAAAATTGAAGGTGCTTCAGGCGGTACCGTTCGCCAGCGTGCAAAGCTTATCCAAGGGATTGATAAAGATCAGGCCAAGAAAATTAATACAATAATTAAAAATAGTGGCCTGAAGGTGAAAAGCCAAATTCAAGATGATCAAATTCGTGTAACCGGTAAGAACCGAGACGACCTGCAAGCCATTATCTCTGCCATCCGTGGTGCAGATTTGTCTATTGATGTACAGTTTATGAATTATCGCTAATGTAATAAAGATAAGCAGTCTAGGAAGTACGTCCGTTAACTTCCTAGGCTGCTTTTTTCTTAGTTAGGCGATTATGCTAATTATTGCTGTAATTAAGGGAATGATATGTAATTTTAACAAAGTAGGATTATGACGCTACGTTCCAAAAAGGGGAAGTCCTCACACTCTATACACCGTTTTACATGTCAATTACATGTTATCTAAAAGATATTTAGTAGATTTTGGCTCTGGCACCGTTCTCTTTATTCTCTCGAAATCCTTTCCTGCCTCAGTTCTAATGTTTACTCCAAATTTTTCCACGTTTTTATTTTTCAATTCGAAGGAATATGAAAGATGTAGATATTAAGATTTAGGAGGTTTATATATGGCTAACAATGACAAGCAAAATAAGCAAACATTTCCACCACAGCACCAAAGTCATCAACCTGGTGTTGAATCAGAAATGCATCCAAAACCAGATTCCGTCTGTTCAGAGTATCAAGGAAGCGGAAAATTAAAAGGAAAAACTGCGATTATTACAGGTGGTGATAGTGGAATTGGTAAATCAGTCGCTATTTACTATGCAAAAGAAGGCGCAAATGTTGTAATTGTCTATCTAGAGGAACAAAGTGATGCAGAAACAACAAAAGAACTTATCGAAAATGAAGGTCAAAAATGTCTTCTACTTTCAGGTGATATAGGAGATGAATCTTTTTGCAAAAAAGTAGTAGATCAAACAATTGCGGAGTTTGGTACATTAGATATTCTAGTAAATAACGCTGGGGAGCAGCATGTTCAGGAAAACTTCCTTGATATTACAGCCGAGCAACTTGAGAAAACATTCAGAACGAATATCTTCTCTATGTTCCACCTAACCAAGGCAGCACTGCCACATTTTAAAAAAGGCAGCAGTATCATTAATACAGCTTCCATCACTGCGTATGAAGGAAATCCCAAATTGATCGATTACTCTTCTACAAAAGGAGCTATTGTTTCCTTTACAAGAGCTCTTTCCAATTCCATTTCGAAAGATGGAATTCGTGTCAATAATGTGGCGCCAGGTCCAATTTGGACACCTTTAATTCCAGCATCATTCGATGAAAAAGATGTCGCTAAATTCGGAGCGGATACCCCAATGGGCAGAGCTGGTCAACCTAAAGAGCTTGCAGGTGCCTATGTGTTTCTAGCAAGTGATGATGCAAGTTATATTAGTGGACAAACAATACATGTAAATGGCGGCACTGTCATAAATGGATGATTAATCAGGATGTCTCAAACGGTCATCGTTTTAACATTCAGTAAATCGTGTTTTACTTCTCTTGTATGCGACTGCGATGTCTGACTTGAGACATCTCTTTAATGTGGTTTTGGTGAGATAGAGTGAAACTTACCTAGAGTTACGCAGAAGTATAGTTTGCGCCCACAGGGTGTGGGTCACATAGACGAAAGCCTAAAGGACGCGGCGAACTTAGTCTATGATACATTGAACCTTAGTTCATACTGTCAATAGATCGAAGCTTGTGCTTTGATCTATTGGCAGTAGAACGGGCTAACAATCATCGGGGGATGAAGCCCCGCTATATGTTAGTTAAATTTTATTTTTTTATACTTTGCACGTTCGTACAGGAAACCCGTTCAATCAGCTGATGAGGAACGATAATTCGCTTCACTGGTTCTTTAGGGTTTAATAACATCTGAATCAAGCTTTTCGCAGCCTGGTAGCCTAAGTCAAATATATTTATGTCAATTGAAGTTAATTGTGGTCTAGCTAACTCAGAAAAAAAGGCGTTATTAAAGCTGACAATAGACATATTCGCTGGTACCTCTACTTCTAGTTTCGTTAATGTGTTCACAACTCCTATTGCCATTAACTCATCAGTTACAAGTAGTGCGGTTGGTGGTGTTTCTAATAATAATAATCCCTGTATAGCCTCTTGGCCTCGTTCAAGTAAGAATTCATCATGTCTAATATAATCAGGAACAATTGGAAGTCCTGCACTTTTTAAAGCCTCTTGGTACCCTTGCAGGCGCTCCATTGTCATTACTAGGTTTTTGTTCCCCCCGATAAAACTAATTTTATTGTGACCTAGATTGATTAAATATTCCGTCGCTTCCCGAGAAGCCCGGTAATTATCATTATCCACATGAGTAATTTCTTCTTCCCACTCATATGGTCTGCCAATGACGACAAACGGAAATTCACGATCACGTAAATATTTCAAAATTTTATCATCTGTTCGCGAATAAAGTAGAATAATACCATCTACTCTTCCACCTTGAACCATATTGACAACATCTTGATAAATTTGTTCTTCCGTTTTTCCGGTACTCATTTGCAATGCATATTGTTTTTCATGAGCACCTTCACTTAATCCTCGAAGGACTGTTGAAAAAAATGGATTTTGAAAAAAAACATCAGAAGAGTTTGGTAATACTAGGCCGATAACTTGAGTAGATTGACTCGCAAGACTTCGTGCAATAAAATTTGGATGATACCCTAACTCTACCATCGCTTCTCGGACACGAACCTTTGTTTTTTCGCTTATTCGAGGATTATTTGCGATGACACGTGAAACAGTTGAGGGGGCAACACTCGCCAATTTTGCAACATCTTTTATTGTAATTGCCATGATTCATCACTCCTCTCTAAGCGCTTACATTTAATTTTAATACTAAATAAAAATTATGTAACTATCATACCTTTGAAATTACGTTTTTGCATCCATTTTCTAATTTTTTTCTGTGGTTAAGGAACGTGGCTCGCAAGAACAGCTCCGCACCGTCAGGGTTTTAATTATAAAAAACATCCATGAGCGTCTGCTGTAAATATAAAAAAGCGGAGCGATACTTACTAATCCGCTCCGCCTAATCTTATTTATACAAGTAGACTCTTGTTTCATAAGGACGTAGGATTATTTCATTTGTGAGACAAGCATCACTATCTGAATAATTCGTTAGCAGTAGCTGTGAGGCTTCTACTTTGATTTCCGATAGGCTAATTGTTTGTTCCGCATTTTTGAAATTGCTAAGCACAACCGCAGATTGATTTTCTATTGACCTAGTATATGCATATACACAAGGATGCTCCTTAAGCAGCAGCTTATATTCACCATACACAAACACTTCATGATTCTTTCTAAGCTGAATCATTTTTTTATAAAAATGATAAATCGAATCAGAATCTTTTTTCTGCTGTTCAACGTTTATAGATTTATAGTTTGGATTTACTTTCATCCAAGGAGTTCCTTCCGTGAAGCCTGCATTTTCACAATCATTCCATTGCATTGGCGTTCTTGAATTATCTCTCCCACTGTTCCATATTACTTCCATCACATCATTATGGGGAGTACCTTTAGCCACTTCAATATTGTAAAAATTAATCATACCGACATCATCATAATCTTGAATTGATTCAAACTGGACATTCGTCATGCCAATTTCCTGGCCTTGGTAAATGAATGGAGTTCCTTGCATAAAGAAATAGCAAGCCGCAAGCATTTTTGCACTTTCTTTCCAATAATCCGTATCATTTCCCCAGCTTGACACACTTCTAGGCTGATCATGATTTTCCCAAAACAAAGCATTCCAGCCTTTTTCATGCAAACTAGTTTGCCATTTTGAAAGAGTTTCCTTTAGTTGGACAACATCAACGTCTTTGTCAATTCCTTTTCTCCAAAGGCCAAGATGTTCAAATTGAAAAATCATATCAAACTTCCCGTTTCGTTCACCAACCCAGTCATCTGCTTGGTGAATTCCAACTCCATTTGCTTCGCCAACAGTCATAATATCGCATTTGGCGAAGGTTTCTTCTTTTAATTCCTGGAGAAAAGTTTGAATCCCTTCTTGGTTTGTATGCATATCAAATGCTGGTACATAACTAAGGCCATATGGATTATGCATATCTGGGAATCCTTCCCGTTTTTTTATATGACTGATTGCGTCAACACGGAAACCATCAATTCCTTTATCCAGCCACCAATTTACCATGTCATACAAAGCTTTGCGAACTTCTTGGTTCTCCCAATTTAAATCTGGCTGTTTTGTTGCGAAAAGATGTAAATAATATTCATCTGTTACAGCATCGTATTCCCACGAGCTTCCAGAGAAGATACTTTCCCAATTGTTTGGAGGTAAATCCCCTTTTCCTTCTTTCCAAATATACCAATCACGTTTAGGATGATCCTTTGAAGATCTTGATTCGATAAACCATGGGTGCTCATCACTTGTATGATTTAATACCAAATCTAAAATTAGCTTCATTCCACGTGCATGTATTTCTGCCAACAGCTCGTCGAATTCCTCCATCGTACCGAATTGCCCAGAAATATCTTGATAATCACTAATATCGTAACCATTGTCCGCATTTGGTGACTTGAAAAATGGACAAATCCAAATCACATCAATCCCTAGTTCCTTAAGATAATCAAGCTTAGACATTATTCCTTTAATATCCCCAATGCCATCGCCATTACTATCCATAAAACTTCTCGGATAAATTTGATAACTGACTGCCTCTTTCCACCATTGCTTTTTCATTAAATCCCCTCCCGATTCTCATTGTATCGGCTTTCTTTTAAGTGAAATTCTTATAAGTACCATTTGAAATTTTGAATATACTTATGATCGGCCTTTAAAATAGATACGGGAGAGGCTCATTTGCTATTTGAAAGATCGATTACGCTTTGATCTTTTCAAAATGAAGACAATGAACATAACAAATGCAAAAATGACAACTCCCATTGTAATCAAATACGGAATATTCAGGCCTGATTTTTCTGACACCGTATAGATCTCAGCCTTTTCACGATTAATTATAATCGGATATTTCCCATCATTATTGCGTACTAAATCATATCCAACCAATCCTCTTAACTCTTTGTCATTTCCCAATTTATTAGCGTCTACGTCTATCGTTTGTGACTTCGATGAATTATTAATTGCAACAATAATTGTTTCATTTTGAAAAGTTCGTTTATAAACAGCTGTACTATTATTAACATGAAGCAGTTCCAAGTCACCCTTCATTAGTGCCGGATGCTGCTGCTTTATTTCACTTAATTTCGTAATATAATCAATTAACACAGGTTCAGCTTTAAAGCCCATAAATCTTCTGTTGTCTGGATCATTTCCACCGTTCATGGCAATTTCTGAACCATAATAGATGATTGGGATTCCAGGTGTTGTATACATATACGTTAAAGCAAGCTTCCAACGAGTCTCTTGATTTTCATTATTTGCAGCGATTTCATGAGTAAACCTGGTCATATCATGGTTATCTATAAATTTCCCATTCCATTCCGGATGCGTGAATAACTTTTCGTTTCTATCTAGTGCAGTGAAAACAAAATTCAATGATTGATCAGGCTTAGAAAAAGCATCTCGCATGCTGGCGTTTTGTGAAAAGTCCATAAAGCCATCAATACCTGTTTCTTGATAGCTAGCAATGACAGTAGGATCATCTAGCCAAATCTCACCAATCAAGTAGAAATCTTTCTTCTCTTCTTTGACTGCTTTAGAAAAATCATTCCAAAAACTTTTATCTACATGCTTTACTGTATCTAAGCGATATCCATCAACATCGGTTTCTTGAATCCACCATTTAGCAGCATCCAATAAGTACGCACGTGTTTCTGGGTAATCTTGATTTAAATCAGGTAAGTCATGTAACCAGCCAGTTTCCACTTGATTCTGATCATTCCAATTTGTGATACCTTTCTTTTCATGGAACCAATCCTGCTTTTTTGGATCGTTTACCCAAGGGTGATTCGGTCCTACATGGTTGACTACAAAATCAAGGATAATTTTCATATCCCGCTTATGAGCTTCTGCTACAAGCTTCTTGAATTCATCGATCGTTCCAAAATGCTCATCCGTATTATAGAAATCCTTAATCCAGTACCCGTGATAGCCGAAAGCCTCATTATCAAAGATTGGAGTCAGCATAATCGCTGTAAATCCCATATCTTTAATATAATCAAGCTTCTCTATGATCCCGGCAAAATCACCACCTTGATAAGCAAGTGGATCATTTACATCCACCTCTTTATCATTTTTTGTATCCCCATTATTAAAACGGTCAATCATTAATGAATAAACGATTTCATCTTGCCATGTTCGTTCTTCCTTTTCAACAGCACCTGCGGGTAGGGCGTAAATAAGTAAGAACAAAAGCAAGATGAGTGAAATTGCTTTTTTTCTCATCTCTGCTTCCCCCTTATGTAACTTCTTCACGCCTTTAAGATTAGCCTTTCGTGCCCCCTGCCGTCAAACCTGAAACGAAGTATTTTTGGAAACAGAGGAATAACATTGCAATCGGTAGGGCAATTAAGACAGACCCTGCTGCAAATGTCGTAAATTCATTTCCGAATTGTTTCGCTACCATTTCATATAACCCAACCCCCATTGTAAATTTCTCATTACTTCTTAGCATAATTCTTGCTAAGATGAAATCAGCGAATGGAGCAATAAATGCGAACAAAGCAACAACAGCAATGATTGGTTTAGCAAGCGGCATGATGATTTGCACGAATATTCTCATATGACTTGCTCCGTCTATTTTTGCCGATTCATCAAGCTCTTTAGGAATTGTATCTAAATAGCCTTTCATTAACCACGTGTTTATCGGAATTTGACCGCCAACATAAATTAAAATTAATCCGAGATGTGTATCAATTAACTCTGTACGAACCGCCAATACATAAAGCGCAATTAATGCGGCAAAGTTAGGGATCATTTGTAACACTAGAAACGTAAGCAGTCCATTTTTCCGTCCAATGAAACGATATCTAGAGAAGGAATACGCTGTAATCGACGTTAGAATGACTGTCGAAATCATTGTAATAATACTAATTTTAAGAGAGTTCATGTACCAGTAAAGATAATTTGATTTTTCCGGGTTGAATAAATGCGCATAGTGTGCGATTGTTGGATTCTTCGGAAACATTGATGCGCCAGATAAACTTTGACCAGGGTTAAAGGAAGAACCGATTACCCATAGCAGTGGATAAATAATGACTACACACATCAGAAGGATGATCAGGTACGAAACAGTTAAGCGAATCATTTTGTTTTTTTTCATACCCATGATTAGTTCATCCCCTCCTCTTTAAACGATTTAGATCGTTTAAATTGCCAAAGTGCAACTGTCACAACAACTATTGATAATAGCATGGTAATAGCAGCCGCTTTCCCATATTGAGCAGATGTCATAGTAAGACTATAAATCCATGAAATCAAAATATCTGAACCGCCTGCGTTTTGACCTGGAATCGCAGGACCACCACCATTAAATAAGAAGATGACATTAAAGTTATTAAAATTAAAGGTATATTGCGTGATCAATATCGGTGCTGTCGTAAATAAAATCATCGGTAAGGTAATCTTCATGAATTTCTGCCAAATGGTCGCTCCGTCCACATTTGCCGCTTCATATAATTCATCGGGAATCGATTGAAGAACACCAGTTGTCATTGCAAATATAAATGGAAATCCTAACCATGTCTGAATAAATATTAGAGCAAGCCTAGTCCAGTTTTCTTCAGTCATCCAAGGAACTGGATCAATACCAAATGCATGAAGAATACCTGTATTAATAACACCGAATGATTCATTAAACATTCCTGAATAAATTAGGATTGAGACAAAAGCCGGCACTGCCCATGGTAGTATAAATACCGTCCGGATAATCGCTTTACCTTTTAAATCTTTTTGGTTGGCAAGTATCGCCAGGAAAATACCAAGTGCCACCTGGAGAGTTGTTGCCACAAATGTCCATACAATCGTCCATCCAAGAACGCCAAAAAATGTTTTGCGCCATAAGTCCAACTTAAAAATATCGATATAGTTTTGTATCCCAACCCAGTCTACTAGCTTTGCCGGCGGTGAATGATATAAATCGTAATTCGTAAAAGATAATAAAATAACGAATAATATCGGGAAAATGACAACAAAGATTAATAACAGAAAACCTGGTGACACCATTAAATAAGGAAAGCCACTATCTAGTAAATTATGATATTGTTCCTTGACTGAAGAAATCGCTAATCCATGGTCGCGCTTTTTCCCCGAGTTATACGCATCGTAAATATTGACTATATAAATACCAAGTCCAATCACCGAAATGATTAAGGCAATAATCCCATCAATCAGCAAGAAAATTGAATGATCAAGCCCAGCAATGGTTCCTAGTGTGAATAATCCCCAAAATCCCCAATTCAATGTATCTAAGAAACTAGCGAAAAAGGCGATTGTTAACAGAAGAAAGATAAATCCTTTTACATATTGTTTATTATAAAACTGGCCAAATCCAGGGATGATCGATAAAAGTGCAGCATTTCTGCCGTGTTTAATTGCTGGATTTATACCATCCATATCAATCTGCCTCCCTTTCAGTAGGAGAGTATTATTGATCCCTGTTTACTTAACCATTAATATTGGATTTCAAATGGCTTCACTAAATAGAGAGCCTCTTGAGTGCGCAAACGCTTGCCTCTGAATGGGTTAAAAAACGGCTTAACGCCGCTTTCCAACCTAATTATCTTCCTTAAAGGGCTCTGACCATTAACATTATTACTTCTTGGCTCCTGCAGTTATATTCCATTATTCAGAAGGATGGTTTGTTGTAATGTTTGTTTCGATTGATTTTACTGCATCATCCATCGCTGCTTTTGGTTCAGCTTTTCCAGTTGCAATCGTTTGTAATGCCGATCCTGCTGGCTCCCATACCTCTGCCATCTCTGGAATATTGGGCATTGGAACAGCATATTGTGATTGAATGGCCACAGCTTTAGCTCCTTCATTATCGGTAATAATCGGATCCTCGATTAACGTTTTGACAGGTGGAATTTCTTGCGTTAACTCAAATCGGATTTTTGCATTTTCTTCATTTGTCAACCATTCGATTAGTTTTGTTGACCAGTATGGATGTTTCGTAAATGCTGTCACATTCCAGCCTTTAACACCCATAAACGTTTTCATATGCTCACCATTTGGCAATGTTGGCAACTCAGAGATACCGATATCAATTCCAGCATCTTTCATTCCTTGGAATGCCCACGGCCCATCCATAACAGAGGCTACTTTACCTTGGTTAAATAAACCGTCTTTAGTAGAACCCCCGTTATCCCCGATGATTCCTTTAGGGAATAGTCCTTCTTTGTACCATTTTTGGATGTATTTTGCTCCTTCAACCGCACCGATGTTATTCAAACCAAGATCTTTTGGATCAAGGCCATTATCAGTTTGATTAAATACATAGCCTCCCATCCCTGCAATTACACCATGTGCAAAGTAAAAGTTATCCCAAAGCGCCAAAAATCCGTATTGGCCGCCTTTTGTTAATGCTTTTGCTTCAGTATAGAGTTCATCCATCGTTGCCGGAGCTTTACTCATTAATGCTTTATTATAAATGAATACAGGTGTTTCAGTCGCTTTGGGCAAACCGAATAATTTCCCATCATACATTTGAGCATTTACAGATGATTCAGTAAATGTATCAAGTACATCATCTGATACATTGATTTCTTGAATCAACCCCTCAATTACCACTTGACCAATTTGGTCATGAGGCAATGTCACGACATCAGGAGCTTTTCCGGCTGGACCATCTAGTCGTAATTGATCGCGCATTTTATCAGCCATGTTTAACTCTTGAAATTCAACTTTAATGCCATATTCTTTTTCAAAAGATGCAATAGCTGGCTTTAAGGCTACAGCTTTATCAATGTCTTCCCACACAATTAGTTTTTCTGGCTTAGCTTCCTCAGCTGTTTTATCTTTATTTTTTGTTTCGTCTGGAGATTTTGATCTAGTTTCCCGTTCAGGAGCTCCACATGCAACAAGTATACCTAGAAGCAACATAAGCATCATAAAAATAGACAGTGCCTTTTTCATGATTTAACCCCCATTTGCGTTTTGATTTAAGTCAGCAATCGTTTGCGCACTTGTTGCTGGAAACCAAATATGTAAACGCTATCAAATTATCCCGATAATAAAATTGTGTATCTTTATCTTTGAAACTTTCTTCAAAAATAAAGACTTTTAGCTTTCTTAGGTCCAGGAATAATTTGTGAAACCGATTGCACTACTTTATAAACTTAATTATACAATTATTCTTGATTTTTACAAGTGAAATTTTAGGACTTTTTAATTTTAGTTTATAAGATTAATCTGAAAATGCCTTAAACACTAGATTATTACATCAAAAAATAAGAGGGACTCACAAAAAAAGGGTCAAACCCCACAACAACTAAATACAGTGTACGATACTCGACATACTGATTTAGAGTGCGAGGTCTGACACCTCTCCCCCTTCTACATTAACATAAAATATACTTCAAATCCTCTTTAACAGAAGGTTTAATCGCTATATGGTATCACATAAAGTGAAACTTCAATCAGTGGGTTTTCTTCATTCCCCACTGATTGTTAGTCCTGTACTACTGTCGCTAAGATCTTTGCATTCCTTCAATTAATCAACAGTACGAACTAAGGTCAACGAAATCAGACTAAGTACGCCGCGTCCTCATGTCTCCGTCTGAGTGCCCCCCCATCCTGTTTGCCTCAACTTAAACCTCTGTTCACGCATCGGTAAGTTTCACTGTATCTCACCAATTAGGGTTTTACTGCCCGTTAACGCAGGACAAATTCTAGTCTTCTATGATTCAATGACTTGAATTCCATATGTCTTAAACCACACATCGATTTGAGCCAGATGTGCTAAAAGCTGTGGACCGGACATAAGCTGACCAAACCACGGTTCTTTAAACGCTTCCCCTTTAGTTTCGATCAAGTCGTTAAGCTTTTGTTTCTCAAAAAACTCATGAAGAACCGAGGTCCGATCCTCAAGTATATGCTTTAGCCATGATTGAACTCCATTCGTGTACACTGGATTATGTGTTTTCGGATAGGGACTTTTTTTACGATATAAGATTTCTTCTGGCAGCAGGCCTTCTAACGCTTTTCGCAAAATTCCTTTTTCCCGATTTCCTGTCATTTTCATTTCCCATGGGATATTCCAAACATATTCCACTAGACGATGGTCGGCAAATGGCACCCTAACCTCAAGACTTGCCCCCATGCTCATTCTATCTTTCCGATCAAGCAGCGTAGTCATAAACCATACAATATTCAAGTAAAATAGTTCTCTTCTTTTTGCTTCTTCGCCTGTTTCTCCATATAGTCTTGGCATTTCTGCTAGCGTCTCCAAGTATTTAGCTTCAGCATATTCTTCTAGCCATAATTTGCTTCGCCAATTTTCTTTTAGCAATGAAACTCGTTCTGCTGTGGAGCGCATCCATGGAAACCCTGTTCGATTCAAATCTTCACTCCGATGAAACCACGGATATCCCCCAAATATTTCGTCTGCGCATTCGCCCGAAAGACCTACGGTAAAGTCTTGTTTGATTTCCTTGCAAAACCACAATAGGGAAGAGTCTACATCTGCCATTCCGGGAAAGTCTCTTACTTTGACGGCCTCGGTTAAATAATCAATTAATGTTTCCTGAGTAATGACTGAATTATGATGGACGGTGTTGAATTGATCTGACATTAGCTTAATCCATTTATCATCAGAATTTGGTTGAAATTCATTAGATTGAAAAAACTTATCATTACCTTCATAATCAATCGAATACGTATGCAGCCTTCCTTTTCCAGTTTTTTCATAGGAATCCGCAGCGATTGCTGTTATTGCACTAGAATCAACACCACCTGATAGGAACGTACATAATGGTACATCTGAAACGAGCTGGCGAGTCACAGCATCGCAAACAAGAAACTTCACCTTCTCAGATGTTTCTTCAAGCGTATCTTGATGTTCCATACTTTTCACATTCCAATAACGCCATATTCGAAGCCCTTGCTGCGACAGAGTTAATGCATGCGCAGGTCTAAGTTCCTTCATGCCGTGAAATACTCCATTACCAGGCGTACGTGATGGTCCTAACCCAAATATTTCGGCCAAACCTTCTCTTGTTACTTCAGCCTTCACTTCAGGATGCGCTAGAATGGCCTTCAGCTCTGAAGCGAACAAAAAACCGCCATTTTTTTCTGTGTAAAAAAGCGGCTTCACACCTAAACGATCTCTCGCAATAAATAATTTTTGCTCGTTCACATCCCAGATAGCAAAGGCAAAGATGCCATTAAAAAAATCTACGCATTTTTCTTTCCATTCTATATAAGAAGTTAGTAAAACTTCTGTATCAGAATGACCTTTAAAGGAATATCCTTTTAATAGTAGTTCTTTACGAAGATCTTCAGTATTATAAAGTTCACCGTTGTAGCAAAGGATATAAGAATTACCATCTTTCTCTTTTTCCATTGGCTGTTTGCCACCTTCTGAATCGACGACAGTCAATCGGCGATGACCAAACAACACATGGGAATCATGCCAAATATTATGTTCATCTGGACCTCTTTTGACCAGTGTATTCGTCATCTGTTCTATAACCATACTTTCCTTGCGCAGATCTCGTTGAAAGTGAACCCAACCTGTAATACCACACATAACCTTCATCCTTTCAATCAGCATCGCAAAATTTACTATACAATTCGCCCTATTAGTATTTCTTAGATGTATCCCGGTTTATAACAGGCTGTAATACCCCGATTGGCGAGATACAGTGAAACTTACAGATACGTAGATACGTAATCAGAGATAAAGTTTGCGCCCACGGGATGTGGGTCACACAGACGTTGCCGAAGAACGAGACGTACTTAGTCTGGTCTGATTCATTAAATCAGGTTCGTAGTGTTGCTTTATCGAAGCATTAGCTGAAGATTTAGCGACACAAGAACGGGACTAATCATTAGTGGGAAATCCCCCAACTAGTGGAAGTTTCACTTTATCTGCTGATTCCTTATTCAAGCCCTACATTGACACATTCTCAAATGAGCCATGCAGCGAGAGTATAAAATAGCCTATGCAAAAGTTGATGAATGGTTATTTGTCCGATAAAGTAAAATTTTTGGTATGTAAAGGTTATCCTCAAGAAAGATCGCTAATTACGATTAGGATATATAAATTGTCGTACTCCACTGGTGCTTTGAAAGATAATAAATGTCTATCCAGAGTTATTACCCAATTTTCTTGCTCATTCTATACTTTTCTGTTTCTTCTAATTAAAATTGGGGTAATAAATCTATGCTTTATGGTTTAAAAAAGAGACATTTTGTCTAAAAAGAAGGGGAGGTAATCCATTTTTGGAGGTAAATTATGAATGATCAACAACGAATGAACCTAATCAATCATCAACATCGCTCATTTTTAGAAGGAACGGTTGAGAATATCAATCACCAATGGGTTTTTTTTGATAATGAAACCGACGAAGCTACTTCTTTAGAAGAGTATGCAAATTTAGATATAGATATCTATCGGAGAAAAAATTGGTACAGAGGAATCATTGAAGAAAACGGCTTTGTGAAAATCTACAACGATATGGTCCATTTATATGACGGAGAAACAGTAAAAATTCGTAAACCATTGTTAGGATCATTTGAAAGATTATTGAAAAAAATAGAGACAGAGTCATTCGTCCAGTTTATCACGAGTTTAAATTCATTAGATTTCTCGATTCACGATTGCATTTACTGTTATAATCAGCTTGACTTTTCAGAAGGAGCATCCCCAAAAACTGGTGTGAATTTCCTAGTTTTCGACAACGAACTTTCCGTATGCTCTGTACAGCATCATTTCTTTTATACATCTACTAATCATGACCGTTTTGAATTCACAATAAATACAGGAAAACGGATTATCATTGAAAAAATCAATTCTAAACATTCCTAGTACTCAACAAAAAATAGCAAAGAGGATGCCTCATAAGTAAAGCTTCATACTCACAACTTCTTTACACAGTTTACACGGATTGTGTATCACTCTATACTGCAAGTTGAAAGGTTCAGACTTTATGAGACATCCTCTTAAATATATTTCATCTTGGATTGTTATACACCTTTTGGTAAGATGAAGAATCCATAATATCCAATAATCAAAAAAACTATGACAAATAACGCCCACATTACTCCTGTACTTTTCCCTTTTTTGGTTCTAACTAAAATCATTTCCATTGCGGCGATAACAATAAATCCTAAGACCATTTTCAGCCAATAAAAACCAAATGCAGACCCCATCAAAGCTCCACCAGTTAGGATAATAAGGATGTAAAATACCCGATTAATCATATGTACGATTTTGAATCCTTTAGTTTTTCCACTATTATGCAGAGCTAGTGCAACGAATAGTAGAATAATAGCGATTACCCAAGTGGTAATATGCGCATGTGTTAAGTGTGTCAAAATATATTGCCCCCCTTAAAAGTTTCTCCTTCATCATATCATAGACAAATATCTAAAAACAAAACTATATTCTCAGCTACAGGAATTATTGAACATTTAGTGAACAGTATTTGTAAGTGTTCCAATTCCCTTGACTTTCACCGAAATCTCGTCCCCTTTTTGCAAAAATTTCGGCGGCTTAAAGCCTTTACCTACTCCAGCAGGTGTCCCTGTGGCGATGATATCACCTGGTTCAAGCGTCATACCTTTTGAAAGAATCGCGATAATTTCTTCAACTGGAAAAATAAATTGTTCGGTATTGGATTGCTGTCTGATTTCACCGTTGACTCGGGTTTCAATATCAAGCTGATTAGGATTTTTAATCGCGGACTTCTCTACAATAACCGGACCAAGCGGGCATGAACCATCCAAGCTCTTACCAAGTAAATATTGCTTATGATTTACTTGCAGGTCTCTTGCAGTGATATCATTTACAATCGTATACCCGAACACATAATTCAGCGCTTCATCCTGTTTTATCCCTTTACCCTTCTTACCAATGACAATAGCAAGTTCACCCTCATAATCGAGTTCGCCTGTTATATCTTCGTGACGAGGAATGTTTGCCTCATGACCAATCACAGCCGTGGGCGCTTTTGAAAATACAATAATATGCTCAGGTATATCTGCCTCACTCCCCATCTCAACAGCATGTTTGGCATAATTCTTACCTACACAAAAGATATTTTTTGCTGGACGCGGAATTGGAGCTTCCCAAACGAAATCATCGGCATAAAATTTTGATTTGTTCTCTTGCTTGGATACCCATTGTTCAATTTTCTTTATATTTTGTAAAAAAAACTCACCCTGTGCAATACATTCGAGAAGTGTTGCCGGTATCACTTCACCCATTTGTATTGCAGCAGCTTGCAGTAGCAATACATTTGTACGGTTCTCTTCTACGAGTACAACTTGACTCTCCCCATTCACTTTTACCGTTCCGAATTTCATAATCAGTATCCCCTTTGCTATGTTTACTTTTTCATCATTGGACGAGTACCATAAGTAGCAAATCGCCAGACATATTCAACAGGGCCCATGTAATAATGCTTCAACCAAATTGTACTGAGTATGAGCTGTAAAAAGTAAATAACAACAACTAGTACGACTCCTGTTGTAAAAGAAATTTTACCATATAACCCAAAGCCATACGAATAGAATAATAATGTGCCAATAATAGACTGTAGCAAATAATTGCTCATGGATAATCTACCGACATTGGCTAGTGGTGTTAAAATTTTTGCAAGGGATTTATTTTGCATGAGTAGTACAAGTGCAGTAATATAAAAAATTGATATCACTGGACCGCCAATCATATCTTGAAGAGATACCGTAAAATAATTGTAGTCTGCAATGTACGGACTTGCTTTAAGCAAACCGCCGCAAACTAAACAAACAACAGTAATAATCGTTAGTTTTCGCTGATGCTCTCTCGTTCTCTCCAGCCACTTAAGTTTCGCAAAGCCTGCACCGATCAAAAACAAGGGAAATATTGAGATGATAAGAATGATACTACTTCCTAAATTATTTACCATGTACCACTCCACAAAGCGTTGCTGAAAAATCTCCGTAAAAGTACCTGTTTGATACGCTTTAATAGACGCCTGAACCATATCTAAATCAGTTATTATAGCAGCCTCTTCGGGCATTGTAACGTATACGACCATCATCAATAAGCAGAGCAATAACGCCGGAATGGCGAAGAGAAGAGAACCAACCCATAGGAGAGTTTTCCCGCTCATTTTATAAAATAACAGAAATAAAAAACCGATCAGCGCATAATTGATTAGAATATCTCCATGCCAGATGAGAAAGGCATGAATGCAACCAATTATCAAAAGAAAGAATAATCTTCTAGAAAATACAACTGGAAATGACGTATTTCTGCTTTGGACTCGCTCTGCAAGAATCACAGCGCCAAAACCAAATAAAAACGCAAACATCGGGTAAAAGCTTGCCTGAGCAAATAAATCAACCATTATGTAGATTGTACGATCTGGGTCATTATTCCACCATTCAATTGGATTTACATGTAAAAAAGGTGAATGAAAATCAGGCATATTTACAAGCAAGATCCCCAATATAGCTAGTCCTCTTAAACTATCAATACTTTGAATTCTTTGCCTACCATCACTTATTTGTCTATTTTGTTTCATTCTTTGTATTCAGCTCCCTGTTTTTCTCCTTTTTCTAATATTTTACACTCAATTGTTTAATAACGATATATTTCTTTCAAATTCAGCTCCATTACTTCTTTCATTAAAGATTTCTAAAGCATTGATTAGGCGATTGAATCACATCGTTGCACAAATTACATAGTATATGGCAGGTAAATTTTTTTAGGAGGAGTTATTTATGCCGGCCATCGTTGGGGTCGTTCAAGTCATCAGCCTTGGAAGCAGCGGCGTTTTCAATATTGGAGATGTATATAAAGTAATGCCATTTTCTACTTCGAAAACTTATGCTGGTGCTGGTTCATTCAATACTGGAGATAACATTTCATTATATAACGGAAACAGTACGACAAATACGTATGATCCAGATGTGACTGATCAACCAATTCTATTCAATATTTAACGTATCAGAGAGGGGAATCTTGATGATTTTTAATATTCAGCAAAACATTCACATTCATAGCATTAAAATAACCAGTGTTGGGAATTCCTCTGTTTTTCAAATTGGCAGTGCTGGTATCATTAAACCTCTATCTCAGCTCGCTAATACTGGTGGATATACTGAACCTGCACCACAACTAGAGTCAGATTTTTCACTTCCTACCGGACAGCAAGCAGTTATACTTCCACCGACAAAAGTGTCTAGAAATTAGCCAATATGTTAGTCTTTCATAAAACATGTAACTAGTTTCATTTGGCAAAAAAAGCGAGGTGATTGGAACGATGAATGAATTCTACAACTATACTATTCAAATGCAGAAATATCTCTCTACTCAAAATAAGCGCATCGAAAACCTCGAGTCCACGGTTCAATCCTTGTTGGAACAGTTGGAACAATTAAAAACAAAACCAACTGTCAATGTTGAACGAATTGAATATAAATTTGATCAATTGAAAGTGGAAACACTTGAAGGAACTTTGAACATCGGTTTAAATCCAAATGATCTGAGCAATATTGAAGAGTTAGCTGTACCTTCATCGAATCCTTCAACTTTTGAGCCATACATGTTTCCTGCAAGAAATGAACTTATTCACGATATTCACAATCATATTCTTACCAATCTTGATACACTGATTAAAGATACTGAAAGTGAACTTGGTTTTAAGGTTGACCCATCATATCATGAATTTATTCAAAATGATCTTGAAAGGCAGCTTCAGCAGAGAATTGAACAATATTTAGACCAAACATCACCTACTGAACGTTCACCACATCTTCACGAACAGATTAAACAAAAAATTATCGAAAAACTCAATACTGATATTCACATCGCAGTTCGAAATTTTATTATTGCGTCAAACAAACAGCCAGGAGGGAATTCAAATCATGGAGTTTAATATTACCAATGGTGAATTATGCGTTGGGCAAATCGACGTCAGTATAGTAGCCAGCTCGTCTTTATTTCTAATCGGAGATGTGCAAACGATCCAACTTGCTTCTGCTTTTGATACACCACCCGAATCATTAATTATCGGCACTGCATTCGCCCCTCTAACTCCAAAAGGATGATAGGATGTTTTCTAGAATTTCAAAGGTCGAGAGAATTAATATCACGATCATTTCATTTAGTTCATTTTTTCAAATTGGGGATTGTCAATTTATTGATGGAGGGAATGATGTATTAGCCATTCAACGCCGTTCAGACATTTTGCACACCGATGACAAAGATTTCAACGATTATCCAATATTTCAATCTTATCCTACCTTTTTGCCAATAGTGGAGCCGATGGTTATCAATACGAACCAGCTTCAACCGTTTATCTCTGTAGGTGCAATTAAGATTAAAGGTATATCTTCTTCATCCGTAGCTAGGATTGGGAATACCGACCACATTAGGATGCGCAACCGAGTGATGCATATTCGCGATATTTCAAAGAAACTATCAGATGTTAGTACTCCACCTGAAGGAACTATTCAACTCTAAAACGAAGATCTACAAGTATAACCATTAGAATCCTCACCTGATTACTTTGATGAACTAAAGACTTAATCCTATTAGCCCGTGGGTGACATTCAGTTTTCTGAATTATTTAAATTTCTATTTAACTAAAAAAAAACAAGTCTATGTGATTTTTTCTATTTTTTCATACTAAATTTTTTTTAAAAGGATGATTTTCATGCCAGCTATCGTTGGTCCTGTTCAAGTAACTAGTATTGATGGTGGAGGAATTGTTCAATTTGGTGACTCGCTTGCCATTTCTCCGAAAAGCTCATCAAAATCTGTAACAGGTTCTGGTTCTGGTAATACGGGACTCTTTATTTTTAACGCAAATGGACTAAGTGGAAGTAATATTCTTGATTTGGCTGGTGTTGATCAGCCTATTGCCGGGAATAACTAAATTAGAAGGGGCGGACCTCGTAGCTACTATATACAGTTCTAAATAAGTAAATGCAACATTACTGTGTATAGAGTTCAAGGTCCGACCCCTTTTCCATTCATTCATTAATCTATTCTATTTCTAACAAATGTCCGCCATCAAAGAAGAATAAATAGCGATGATTCACTTTCTTCTTCAATATCCCTTCAATTGCGCGCGTATACCATTGCAGTTGAATCCGATAACGGTCAGCTAATATTTCTTTTGCACCTTCAAATCCATTATGGAAACGACCCGTAATGCCATCTGTTTTATAGTCTAATAAAACAAGCCCGTCTTCATCTTCAATTATACAGTCAATTACACCTTGAAGAAGAACAGTTTCTTCTTCTCCATGCCAATGAGAGTACGCTTCACTTGCTGGTATCGCCAATGTAAACGGAACTTCCCTGCGAATAACAGTAGCACTTTGCATTCTCTGGCCAATTTCAGTATCAAAGAATGAGAGAATTACCTCGATGTTAACTGCGTTCTTCTGTTCTTCCGTTAACAACTCTTTTCTGATTAGCTCGTTCAATAATTGCTCAACGGATTCAATCGTTACCGGTTCTTTTACGCGAATATGTTGCATCACCAAGTGGGTGATTGTCCCTTTTTCAGCAGGTGTTAATGATTTTTCCTGCATAAAGGCAGGTCGATTAGATATCGGCCGTTTAAATTTACGCAATAGTTCTGTAGAACTTTGCTCATCCCGAATTTCAAGCTGTCGTTTCAACTCCGAAACAGATTGTTTCGAACGGTTTACACTAGCATCTCTTTCAGGATATGTCCATTCAAGTTGAGACATAATTTTGTCGTGATATTCTGATTTTATTTCAATTTTCTCAGCGTTCTTAACATGGCCGAGCCAATTTTCCATCACGTTTTCAGTTTCCTCTTCTTGTAATTGAAGCTGTTCTCTTTGTATCGTTGTCAAGATCCAATGTGATGGATGATTCGCTTTATTATTATCATGGTCTAAGGCATAGCCCATGCTCTCCAAGAAAGGAGTACTACTTCGGTGATGTATTAAAGCAGGCCCTATCCAGTCCATATAGCTACGAGCATTAGCACGAACATAATCTTTAAGCAGCCACTCTGAACCGCTTGCGTCGCCGATCCATTTTGAAGCACTTTTCCGAAGATCCTTCAGCGTTCCGATTAGATATAACTTTTCTTTAGCGCGAGTCATCGCTACGTATAATACACGCATTTCTTCTGCAATCATTTCAAGCTGTTTCTTTTTCTTGAATGCAATTTGCGGAAGAGAAGGATAGGAAATTCTCAGCTCTGGGTTCACATAGTCACTAGCAAAACCATACTCTTTATCTAGCAAATAAGACTTACGAAGATCCATCATGTTGAATTGTTTGGAAAGCCCCGCAATAAATACGAGTGGAAACTCCAATCCTTTCGATGAATGGATCGTCATTAAGCGAACCACATCTTCCTGCTCCCCGAGTGCACGAGCCGCCCCAAGATCATCTCCGCGCTCCTGCATTCGATCTATAAATCGCAGAAAGCGGAATAATCCTCTAAACGAGCTTGTTTCATATTGTCTTGCACGGTCATATAAGGCACGTAAATTCGCCTGCCGTTGCTTCCCTCCCGGCATTCCACCAACAAAGTCATAAAATCTCGTTCCACCATACAGTTGCCATATTAAATCAGACAAAGATACTTGCTGAGCCATTTTCCGCCATTTGGTTAAGTTTCGATAAAACAGAGAAACTTTTTCATAAACATCAGGATATAGATTATGATCGGCTTTCCGGTAAAAATCTGCCAATGCATCATAATAGCTGCCTGAATTGAATAATCTCACCTGTGCAAGCTCTTCTTCATTTAAGCCGACGATTGGTGAGCGTAATACAGATACGAGCGGAATATCTTGCTGTGGATTATCAATTGTCTTCAGCAGTGAAAGCATTATGGCCACTTCAGTTGCCTCGAAATAGCCGCTCGATAAATTTGCATACACTGGAATTCCTTGTTTCTTGAATTCCTCCATAATTTGTGGTGCCCATGGCATAGAACGCAGTAGGACGACAATATCACGATACGTTGCAGAACGATATGATCCTGTTTTGCTATCGTAAATTTGCTGTTTTTCAGATATTGCTTTTTGTATAAGCTTTGCCATCATCCTTGCTTCAAGCTGTGCATTTTCCAATTCATCCTCTTCAAAACCTTCGACATTTTCTCCGTTACTTTCTTCTCCTTTATAGCTTGCTTCCTCTGGACTAGCACCATCAATTAAATATAATTCAATCGGATATTCGGAATCCTCCGGATAATCTGCTCCTTTTTTCAATTCGGCTTGTTCATCATATTCAATTTCACCAACGAGTACTCCCATCAACCGTTTGAATAAGTAATTGGTTCCATCTAGTACTTCTTTACGACTTCTGAAATTACGATTCAAATCAATTCGTAATCCTGTTTCATCCCCATCACGGGTAAATCGCTTGTATTTACCAAGAAAAAGATTCGGCTCTGCTAAGCGAAAACGATAAATGGATTGCTTGACATCACCTACCATAAACATGTTCCCCGTGTTCTCCCCATCAGCTGTAACCAGTTTCAAAATCGATTCCTGTACAAAATTGACATCCTGGTACTCATCGACTAATACTTCCTTAAATTGCTGACGGTACTCCAATGCCGCTTGGGATGGCGTGCGGTTATAACCTTCCACTTTTTCCGTTAAAATGGCTAAGCAATAATGCTCCAAATCGGAAAAATCAACGATGTTCTTTTCTGCTTTTGCTATCCTGAACCGCGCATTGAACTGATTGACAAGCACAACCAATGTTTCGACATACCCTTTTAATTCTCGGATGTCTTGCAGATAATGCTCAGGCTTTCGCAAAAATAACTCACCCTTGACTGTTTCAAGAATTTTCTTTGCTTTATTCCGATGCTTAGTAGCCAGCTCAACAAGATCTTTATCGAACGCATCTCCCGAGCATCTCTTCGCCGTTGTAAACTTCCAAGTTTGCATACTTTCATACATTTTTTTCCATGACTCTGCATTGGCTTTTTCTAATCGTTCTACAATCCTTAAATCATCCAACAGATTTTCGGCTCTTGGCGCGGGACCGCTTGGCAATTTTGTCAACTCAAGCGCCTGCTCCAATAAATCCCGAGCCGATTGAAGCTGCATAGTGATATCAAACTTTAATGAGTCCCAAAATGGCAGATCTTCAATCTCTGCATCTTCGGTGATGTTATACATTGTTGCTGCTTGTTGTAACCATGATTCAGGGTCTGGGTATGATTGGGAAAAATTGTGAAGCGAACGGATAATCTGCTGTAGAGCTGCATCGTTACGATCACTAGTAAATGCATCCACCAATCTAAAAAAATTCTCATTACTTTGACCATAGTGTTCCTCAAGCAATTCTTCCATCACTTCATCGCGAAGCAGTTCGGCTTCTGTAGAATCTGCAATCCGAAACCCAGGATCAATATCTGTTAAATAATAATACTTCCGAATCACTTCTAAACAAAAAGAATGGAGGGTCGAGATTGAAGCACGATTGATTAAACTCAGTTGCTTTCGTAAATGCTGTGATTTTGGGTTATCTGAAATTGACTTCTCCAATGCTGCACCAATTCGATGCTTCATTTCTGCAGCTGAGGCATTCGTAAAGGTAACGACCAATAGTTCATCTACGTTAATTGGATTATTTTCAGATAGAATCTTTTCAATAATACGAGTCACCAGAACGGCTGTTTTTCCCGACCCAGCAGCAGCAGCCACGAGTATATCCTGATCTGTTGCCCAGATCGCTTTCCACTGGTCATCAGTCCATGTAACATGATCAGGCTTTACTGGGATATTCGTCTTACTCATGTGTCGGAACCTCCCTTCTTAATACATTCAATACTTCATCTTGTTTATTTGCAGACAATAATCGATATTCATTATCCTCCGTGGATTGGTCAAATTGGCATACGGACTTAAATGTACAAAACGTACAAGGAACTTTATCCTTAAGTTTATAAGGATTAATCTCTACGTTACCTCCAACAATTTCATTTCCCGCTTCTTGATACAAATGTCGGATGTGATTTTGCAAGAGCGAAAACTCTTCCTGACTTGCAATCTTAGATTTAGCTTGCAATGTTCCATCCTTTTTTAAACCAGCTGGAATCATATTTGAGTTGCTTAGAACACCCTGTTCCAATGATTGATCCATTAATTGAACAACGTCTGGATCACCTAAAAGCAGACCCTTCATTTTAAAACTTTTAAATATTTCTTGCTCAAGTACCGAAAGCTCGACCATCCCCTTGCTTTTTACAACCGGGTTATGAACATGAAAATAAAGTACGCCAGCAGGCAATGCATCTTTTCCAACCAAAGTATTTGAATGAGTAATCACGATATCTAAATATGTGAGCATCTGCAGGGCTAATCCGTAATACACTTCACTTAAATTTAAATCCTTCTCACTGGATTTATAATCTAACACTCGCAAATAAACACTATCATTTTCTTCTGCTTTATCAATCCGATCAATCCGGCCAACTAATTCCATCTTTGTTCCATCTTTCAACTCAAATGAAAGCGGTGGTAACTGACCATTTTTTCCAAATCCTAGCTCTAACCCTACTGGTACAAAGCCACTTTGCTTTGCTTGCTCACTTAGGACGATGGAAGCTCGCCCAATTACCTGTTCTAACTTTCTCTTTAAATAATGGTGTCTGTTACTGCTCAATAAGATTTGGTTTTGTAACTTCGGTGCGAGCCGTTCAACAGCCTTTCTTGCAAGCATCAAACATTGTTCCTTTGTTAAAGATGACCAGGATATGTTTCGTTCATATAAATAATCCGAGATTATTTTTAACGCGCCATGAAACATTTCACCAATGTCAGGAGCATCCAAACGAAAAATCTTACGCTCTTTTAGTTTTAATCCATGGGCAGCATAATGAGCAAACGCGCAGCTATTGAATAATTCCATCCGAGACACACTGGCTAAAATGTTTTCTCCATAGATTTTTTTGCTCGTTTCTGCAGATATTCTTTTCGTCTTATTTTGATAAAATAAACTCGACAGTACTCGAACTGCTTCTGGCCTCATCCTTTCATGATCCATGTAGGCATTATAAACATCCCACCATACAGGATGAACTGGATAATTCCTCTTTTTAAGCTGGAGCTGCGCCGTTAAATAAGACAAAGCCACATCGTAATTCGCAGCATATTCTGCTTGCTCACTTGCATCCAAGTCTGACGGATCATTCATGAACACCGCTTCTTGCATTTTCGGAAGTACATCCTTTACCCGCTTAATATAAGAAGAAGGAAGCAGTGCTTTCCCTTCTTCATCTGCGAGTGGGTACGTTAAATAGAGTGATTCTGATGGTGTTGCAAAAGCTTTATACGCTATAAACTCCTCATCTAATAAACGTAGCTTTGAACTTGGTGCAAGCTCAAATCCGTTAACAGCTAGGTTTTCACGATCCTGGTCTGATAAAATCCCATCCTTGCCAGCCTTACCTGGTAAAACACCTTCATTTAGCCCCATGACAAATGCAGTACGAATGTCATCTAGCCTTGATAAGTCAAGGCTTGCGACAAGCACTTGGTCAATTGCTGGTGGAACGAGGGAGAATTTTAATGTTTCAAAACCGCTTTCCATTATGGTTGAGAACTGCTTTAGTGTCATTTTCTCTTCGCTGAGTAATTCTACGAATTGATCAAGCAGATTAACAATCGCATCCCAAGCTTGTTCATGTTCTCTTGCACTGATCAGATCATCTCTCTCTTCTGCTTCAACCTTCAACTTTTCCAACTTTTCTGGAATGTGCAGTTCTTCTAAGTATAAATACAGCGATTCGCACATTTCCTGGCCTGTTTGGGCACGCTTTAAGCGTTTGGATAAACGTAAAATGGCAGAATTAAAAAGTTCCTTTAGTTCGTTAAGTTCATCTTCCAATTGCTTTTCCTGGTTAGTCTGGCGTCCTTCCTCTAGCTCCAACCCTCTTATTCTTCTATAGATCCACGGGTCCTTCGAATACCATCGATTCCCTTTGATTCCACGAGAGAGTACATAGTTTTCCAAACGGTCTACCTTTTCACGCATACTTTCAGTGTTCAGGCCGATTGGATGCAGAAGTTCAGTTTTAATGGCTCTGAATACTGGTTCATAACGCCAATTCGTATTCAAAATCTCTAAAGTAGAGCGAATAAGTTCAATTAACGGATGATTCAACATTGTTCTTTTTGTATCGATAAAAACAGGAATCTGATAATCCAAAAAAACCGTGTTTATCAGATCATGATAGGATTCGCCGTTTCGGACCAATATAGCCACATCCCGAAAGCGGTGATTTCCGTCACGAACAAGCCGCAAGATTGTCCGAGCAACTCCTTCTACTTCTGCTCTTCGATTCAACGCCTGTACGACTGTGACGCTCGTATCCTCGTTAAACTCATGTGCTGGACGCACAGTAAGATTGGCTTCAAGATGCGCCAATCCTGGGTTTCCTTTAAAACGGGGCGCACTCTCTAAATGTTCATCATTCTCAACAATAACTCCTAAAGCCACTGCCCTTTGATAAATATTGAAGTAGGTCTGACCAGTCTGCCTGAAAAGATTCAACCCATCAGGTGGGGATACCCTATACGGCTGATCGAGCGTTAATACAACAGTTACATCCTTACTTAGCTTCAATAATCCTTCTACAATTTGCAATTCCTGGGGCGTTAAACTATAAAAACCGTCTATATATATCGAAGCTTCTGCTATATAACTTGATTGAGCTAATTTTTCAATTAATAAACGAAAGTAATCCTCCGAATCCAAATACTTACCTACCAATTCATCTTCAAATGCTTGATAAATCAACTCTAAATCATGTAGTTTATCACGAACGGCATCTGATGATTGTTGTAAAGAATACTCTCTAAATTCATTGATATCTTTAGGATTGAGACAATAGCGTTTAAACTCAGCCAACATTTCTTCCATTTGCATTACGAAACCAGGCTTGTCCGCTGAACGACGAAACATCTTTAACTCATCCTTTTTTCCTTCCATAATTTTGCGGATGAGCATGTTCACTCCGACACTATCCAGATGGTGCCTGTTGCCCCCACCTGTTTCCTGGAGGATTCGCCACGCTAAACGGCTAAAGCTGAATACCTGTGCTCGCATCATTCCCTCTAGATTCGGTGTTTTAATTAATTTATATTCAGACAGAAATGTCATTTGATCCGGAACTAAATAAATAATCGGTTTTCCAGCTGGGTCTTCCCAAAGTCTATCACGTATTTCATTCAGCACCTTTGCCGTCTTTCCCGATCCCGATCGTCCAGTAATAAATCGCAGCGCCATTACCTTGCCCCCTTTTCTAGAATATATCCTCTATATCTTTTCGGTCTTTATATCAAGTTTCGTATCAAAAAAAGACATTGGATCCCCAATGCCTTTTTACTTATTATACTATGAAATCAATAATTTTTCTTGTTCAATGATTGGTAAAGCAGCGTTTTAATCAATCATACGTATGTATGTGAAAGACAAGCATATTCCCACATTTTAAGGTTTTTGTTCCACTACCATCACTCATTTTCCCTACTCATCTTCCTGTTTAACCTTGCTTCTATTCTTTTCCCAACAAGCCATAAAACAAAGATAATAATGATGACGATCGCCGTACGTAAGGGCTCATGGAATAATGATCTTATATCATACCCTATAAAACTAATCGTAAAAATCATGACCATTTTACCACCTAATAATGCAAGTGCATAAGGCATCGGTCTAATATTTGAAAGTCCAGCTACAATATTCACAAGGGCAGATGGAGTAAATGGAAAACAAAGAAGAAGAAAGAGCGGGCCGAATCCATGTCTCTCTACCCAATGCATAAGTTTTTTAATCTGTTTATTTTTTTGAAGAAACTTCAATAGCCTTCGGTGCCCATAATGGCGAAATAAGAAAAAGACAAGTAGCGATCCCGTAACAGCCCCAATCCATGAATACATAAATCCGAGCCATAGTCCAAATGCACTTGCGTTTGCAAACACAAATACGAAGAGCGGTAAAAAAGGAAGGAAAGACTCAATCATCGGTAAAAAGATTCCTGGCAAAGGTCCGAACGAACGATACTGTTCAATTAATTCCAATATATTTTCTAATGTAAACCAATTACGAATATACTCCAAATCCATTTCAATCTCCTCAATGTCAAAAAATCTAATGCGCTATCTCTTACTTAATACAGCATTAACAGGCAATCCCCCCACCTCAAGGCTTAGAGGAATTGTAGAAGCGTAGTGGAGATAACCTGCCCATAAAAGCACGATTGGTAAAATACAGTGACACTTACCGCTTGATCTTCAGCGGTTTAGTTGAGGCCCACAGACGAAGCCATAAGGACGCGGCGTACTTAGCCTGTGAAACAATTAACCTTAGTTCGTAGTGCCGCTTTATCGAAGATTTAGCGACACTAGAACGGGACTAACAATCAGCGGGGGATGAAGCCCCCACTGATTGAAGTTTCACTTTATATCGTGGAGTAGTCAGTATAGATGAATGCATTTTCGCCCTTTAATTCACTTCCTATGTGATAAACATGGAGACTTCCCATAGCACCTGACCTTCACTATGAGTCATCCGCATGT
This sequence comes from Peribacillus huizhouensis, assembly GCF_014138605.1. Lineage (GTDB taxonomy): Bacteria > Bacillota > Bacilli > Bacillales > DSM-1321 > Peribacillus > Peribacillus huizhouensis. Next base: position 538,032 of record NZ_JACJHX010000001.1, read on the forward strand.
TCGATTAATGTGAAGTTTCCTAATTATTCACATACTTTTCAACATAAATTAAAACGCTATTTTGTGCAACAAATAAATGATTTAAGACAATCTGAAATTCATCTCATTTTCATATTTCCCCACTGAGCAGTTGATAATCATCCATTCACATTTTCCTTTAATTTTAACTTGATTATTGATGCATTTTCCATTATTATTAACAAAACAGAACAAACGTTCTCAAAAACTTCACATGAGTATTGTCAGAAAGAGGGATGATAATGACTCGAATTCCAGAATACGACCGTACTATCATTGAAAAAGCACTCTATCTTCCTATGGTCGTTACGATTTTCAACCGTGATTTACAAATAATTGAGGGAAGTTCTCTTAAGATGAAAAGGCCTTACTTAGAGATGGTCGAAGCAGCATTGAATTTGGTTCAATCCGATTTGGTTCAAGTTAGAAAATACTTAAGAAAAGAAAATATTAAGGTTAGCGAGCTAAAGAGAGATCAGGAATTTACGATGTATTGCTTTTTATACAAAGGATATGAAGAGCATCATAATTATTTCAATCCACGTTTAAGAAATAAAGTAGAAGAATTATTGCGAAGCTATTTCAAAGAAGTATTTACCTAAATGTCCCTTTCATATCTTATCTGTGGAGACATAAAGAAACATACAGATTCATCATGTCCCCGTTCCTTCTCTCAATCTTTAGCTCTTTTTTCAGCTGAATAACTACGAAGAGCCTCTGAAGCTTCCATATTATTATGTAAACTGTGCAAACCATAAGCCATCTTCCCTATCTCTTTATTTATTTTAATAATCTTGGACTCTAGCATGGCAGTTCTTTGCATTTGATTCGTGAATGAACCAATTGACATATTCACCTCTAAGGTGATGTTGTTATGAAAATATACTTGTACCATCCCATTGTCTTTTTCTTTGAAATCTATTACATGGTGATACGCAATCCAAATGCAATCATCAATTAACGGTGAAGTAGTTGGAAAAAAGAAAATAGGATTTGTCTGATCTATGATGATTGGCGCTTTATGTGTCGCGCCAATTAATCGTCGTGTTCCGCCTCTCCTGCCTTCATAGCTGCTGCCAAAGTATTCACAGCTTTTCTTAATAATGACTAAAGGTTTAAACGGCGAGATAAATTCACCATTTTTTTCGATAGCTTGCGAATAGATTTTGCTACCGTATACTATTGGTTTAATGAAACATGTAAATGGGTTAATTTCATAATTTTCAATCAATACTTGTTTCGATTTTGTCATTCTTCATTTCCCCTTCCTTGTTAAATCGTTCGGAACCAATAATATCATTTAAAAATAGTAAAATATACCCATTTTTAGTCAATTTATCAATCTTGTAACAAATTTACAAATTGTATACATTTGATGATTTTTTAAATATTTTTGAAAATTTAAAAATTATTATTGATTTTTATCCTGATGATTCCATATAATAAAAAAAAGGTCAGGAGTGGATCTTCATGAAAAATGAAAAATTACCTTCAGAATTAGTAAAGTCTTATTTGGCCAACAAGAAAAATCAGGACGCTACACTGCAGGATACATTCATTGAGATGATTATTCACGAATCTATACTCATTAGCAAAAGAACACAGCTTGAACAGCAAATCGACCAAGCACTTGATGAGAGGAATAAGCCTTTATTTCTACAATTGAGCAATGAATTAAACAAAGTTATAGAAATGTTTGGTACTTAATATTAATAAACGTTTTCAGTCCTTAACTAGAAACACAGACACCTTGTTGACATTCAATTGAGATCGTTCTTTGACTCAGTGGCTAGCTTAATGAGACACAAAAGGAAACAATTTTCTCTAGAACCTAAATAAAAGTTACCTAAAAAGAAAAAGGTCTGACCCGGCCACTCTTCATACAGTAAAAAATTCGTGTTTGAAGAGTGGACGGTCAGACCTTTATGAAACTTCACTTTTCTGCTATCATCCTCTGTCGAACATGCCCATTACCTCAGTCGTTTCCGTAATATTAACAAACGCATTCGAATCGATCTCATTAATCATCAACTTAACATCTGTTAACTGGTAGCGAGTAATCACAGTCATAAGAACTTTTCGATCTTCCCCAGTATATGCACCCTTACCATCCATTACAGTAATCCCTCGATAAAGATTAGCGAGCAGTTTCTCCTTCATCTCATCACCCTTATTTGTAATAATCATCAAAGTTAATTTAATATGGTTCGTATGAATCGTATCGATGATCTTCCCTGTTGCATAAATTGCAACGAGCGTATGAAGAGCCGCATCCCAACCAAACACAAAACCAGAGGCGATAACAACAACAGCATTCATTGCGGAGATTAAGGCTCCTAGTGGAAAATCTCTCTTCTTTGTAAGCAGCATCGCAATAATATCAAAGCCACCCGAAGACCCGGATGCCCGAAAAATAATTCCTATCCCAATTCCAGTAATAACACCGCCGAACAGCGATGACAGAATCGCTTCATTTGAAATTGCTTGAACAGGAACCACATACAAAGTAACAGAAAGAACGATGACTGACAAAATTGTATACCCAATAAAACGTTTACCTAATTTCATAACTCCGAAAATTAATAAAGGCAAATTAAGCGCGAAGTTCAAAATTCCAGTATTGAAGGGGGTAATGATCCCAAGCATAATCGCAATCCCGCTAAGTCCACTGCTTAATATTTGATGGGGAATCAAAAATAAATTGTAAGCAACTCCCACAATGATGGAACCAACTATTATGGTCAAAATATTGCGCATAACTACTCTCCCTTTAAACCAGTGACATTTTCTGATCATTTCTATCCTAAAAAGACTCCTCTGTTTACAGGAATGACTGATCAGCCTAGATATTTTTTCTACTTGTGATTATTATAATAGAGAAATAAAGGAAAAATAATATAAAAGTTTTTTCAGATTATATAGGAAATTTTTTTAAGTTAGACAAGATAAGAAAAAACTGTCGCTGATCAGTCAAACAAATAGGGCTGCCCCATAACAAAAGGGTCAGACCCACAACAACTATATACAGATTTTAGTCACTATTTTACTACTATATACTGTGAAAAGAGTGCGAGATCAGTCCCTTTTTGACACCATCATTCGTTCAGATTACTCGTCTCATAACGGTCAAGCGTTGAAATTCTCTCTAACATGGAAGGATGTGTGTAGCGAAACCATTTTACAAGCAAGGGAGGATTCACTTGACTTAACCCAGCTCTCGTCAGCTCCTGAAAGGAACTGACTGCAGCTTCTTTATCTTGAGTCATTTCAATCGCATAACGGTCTGCGCGACTTTCTTGATACCTTGACACAAAATTTGATAAAGGACTGGAAGCGAACAATAAAACAGAAGTAATCAATAAAAATAACGGGAATGAACGAATGCTACTAACTTCTGATATATTTAGCACTTTCCCCCAGCGTCTAATGGAATAATTCATCAATTTCGCTGTGAACCATAAGCCAACAAGCGTTAAAACTAGATATCCTGCAATTCCGAAATAAATATGTTTTTCCACATAGTGCCCCATCTCATGTGCCATGATAAAAATTATTTCTTGTTCATTTAACCGATTCAGGGTCGTATCCCATAAAACTATTCGGGAATTGGAGCCGATTCCCGTGACATATGCATTTAAAGCATTCGTTTTTTCCGCCATATTTACTTCATATACATGTTCTGCTGGAATGTTCGCTTTATCTGCCATTTCTAATATCTTTATTTCTAATTCCTTGTTTTTTAGCGGATAAAAGTCATTATAAAGTGGATCGATAACTACTGGCTGGATGAACATGATAAATAATGAAAAAGGAATCGTTAATAACCAAGCATACAGCCACCATTTCTTCGCGCTTTTTTTCATTAACCAATATAAAACAGAGACAATAAGAATCATCGTCCCGAAATCGACCCAAAACCCAATCAGTCCATCCTTCATCCATGAAGAAAAAGACTGTGTACTTATTCCATAGCTTTTGCTTAAAGTGTATCGATAATAATTAAGCGGGTACATAACCACATAACTCAGCAAAGATAACCAAAATAAATAAATAGCATTTTGAAGAATTTTCCACTTACTTTGCGATAAAGACCACTTTTCGATTCCTCGGGAAATTCCAAATGTCAAAATAAGAAAGTAAAATAACCAATCAAATGGCATCGCCACAAAAAACAAGAAATTTCTAATTTTAGAATACTCTTCACTCAATATCCATTCCCTTTCACTCAAAAAAACAGTTGGATCAGCAACCGTCCCTTTTAATACTTCAGGTATTATAGATTGAGCTCCATAAAATATATACACATACATACCAGCTACATATAAACCAAATAAAATGATTGCAGTTAATACCGATTTTCTTACCATAATTCAGCCCCTTCCTCATAACTTCCTACTTTAAGTGTAGTACATCACGGACAAGATAGAACCATTTCTTTATATTGAAATGGTAAGTTTAATATCCAAAACAAAATTGGCGTTAAAGCGCCGCCATTTACCATGAATGACAATCCCATAATACACTAGACTCGCCTAACATGATGGTGGCGGTGCGAAGCTGGAATTTTGGATGCTTTCTCAATAAAATCAGGAAACCTGCTAAGTAGATTGGATAGACTAGTAAGTCGCAAAGCCCCGTCCCCATGTCATTCATACAAATGGCCATATTAAATCGTTGATTAGTTTTATGGATAGCCTCTTTATAATAGACTATTATTTAACATTGCCTAAAAACTATCTAACATTTCATCAATTACTGGGATTATTAAAGTTTCTTTTTAATCTTTCAATCAAAACAGCCACCATCCTTTATCTTAGGATGACGGCTTATTTCTAACTTTTTCAATCATATCATCAAGACGAATAATGCTTTTTTTCGCACGTTCAAAGTCAATTTTTCGATAATGATGAAGACCGCCTTCTTCTTCGTCTTTCTCATCGGCCCATTTTACAATTTGCTGAAGCGGCGTGCGTACAATGTCATTTGTAGGTAAAAATGAATCAGTATGGAATAGAATAGCGAGGGATATGGTTTTGGCCTGGATTGGATTTTCTCCAAGTCGAATAAGTAGCTTATGTGCTCTTTCTGCTCCTTTTATTGCATGAATATCATTTTGTTTATAAAGGTCATAGTCCCACTTTCCGTTTCTATACCATGTAAAATGTCCCATGTCGTGAAGTAAACCGGCTTTGGCAGCTATGTCGACATCCACATTCTGCTCTTTTGCCAAGTAGAAGGCATGGTATGCAACAGCAATGGCGTGCGCTAATCCAGAGCGGTTTAAATATTTCTGTGTAATATGATGCTGAAATATATCAAGAAGGGTCACATCTCTCATCCGCTCTCTCCTCTCAATTGTTCTCCCTTTTCGAACCTAAAATTTTTAAATTTAATCATAGCGAATATGAAGATATTTATCAAGTGAAAATACTGTTACTGTTAAGGGGTATGATGATAATTTAGTCATATTTTTTGGTATAGTGATGAAATATTTGCCTCTGTTTCGATCCGTGATTTTTCAAATCCAGATTGCCCTAAACCATTTTAGCGCATAAAGTAAAACTTCAATCATTAGGGGGATTACTACCATTAATGCGGGATAAAACTCATTTCTAAAAGAAATAGTCAAGAAGAGATAAATCAAAAGCCAACTACATTTCGCAATATTTTTTTCATACATCGTAATTAGACTAAATCCTTCCGTTATAATATGGGGATTCAATCATTCCATTTATATATTCAACCTAAAGAAGACTCGTGCATAGTACGCTATTAATTATTGGCTGTTTTCTTATACTTTGTTGCTTTTAAATTAAATTTACACTACTATCCTGGGTTGATTTCCGTTACAGGTACTCCCTTTTAAGCGGGCGGCCTCAGGAGTCTCGTCAGTACTGCACTTGCGGGGTCTTCCTCAACGCGCTCTCCCCCGCTTTGTTACTTGTTAAAAACAACAATCTTTACGAAAAGAGCCTTATTATTTCAATGAAGTTGGAAATTCAGAACACTTCTTAGGAAAACTAGAAGCCGTCTTAAATCGAACTAACGAAAGATGACGGCTTTTTAGGTTTTCTATTAGTAAATAAGGTTGATTACTTCTTCTTGTGTTACATTACCAAAATAATGCTTCACATCTACATCTGCTAAGACACGCTCAATTTCAGTCCGTTCATAGCGAATCCCCATAAGTTTCTCTTCAATTTCACTTACATCACCAACACCAAAGAAATCTCCATATACTTTACAGTTCTCAATTTTCCCTTTATTCACTTCTAAACGAATATCAATGGATCCAACTGGAAAACGGTGTGAATGCTGCAAGTTGAACTTTGGTGATTTCCCATAATTCCAATCCCAGTTTTGGTAGCGTTCTTTAGAAATTTCATTAATCTTTGTCCAATCCTCTTCCGTTAAAACATACTCAGGAATTGTTTCGTTTCCTTCAAATATATATTCAAGAATTAGAGAGCGAAATTCTTCGATTGTCATAGGTTCTTCAAGGAACTCTGCAATATTGGCTACACGGCTTCTAACCGATTTAATACCTTTCGACTCTATCTTGTCCTTTTTCACTTTTAAGCTAGAGACAATATGGTCCATTTCGGAATTAAACAAAAGCGTACCATGAGTAAACATTCGACCTCTTGTACTAAATTGGGCAACACCGGATATTTTTTTACCTTCAGCTAAAATATCATTTCTCCCGCTAATTTCTGCGTTAATCCCTAGCTTGCCAAGCGCCTTAACAACAGGCTCCGTAAATTTCTTAAAGTCATGGAAGCTTTGACCGTCATCCTTCGTAATAAAACTAAAGTTCAAGTTTCCAAGATCATGATAGACAGCACCACCACCTGAAAGTCTTCGAACCACTTTAATTCCATTCTTTTCGACATACTCTGTATTGATCTCTTCAATTGTATTTTGGTTTTTACCGATAATAATGGACGGACCGTTGATATAAAACAATAAATACGTTTCATCTATATCAAGATTTTTCAATATGTATTCTTCAATAGCGAGATTCACTTGGGGATCGTTAATCCCTTTATTATCAACAAAAATCATTAATGCTTCCTCCTTAATGTTACCCGAAAAATTATAATTGAAATTCCATGCCACCTCTAGCAATGGCAATTTCACGTTTAAATACTTCTCCTGCTTCTTTTTTCAATTGCTGTAAATCTCCATAATGCGGCAAGTGAGTAAGCATGAGTAAATGGGCTTCCGCAAGATGGGCAATCATCCCCGCTTCTCTTGCTGTCATATGTCCTGCCTGACGGCCATCTGTATGTCCATAAAGGTTACTCTCACATAATAACACTTTCGCACCTTTTGCAAAAATCGACAACTCTTCCATATACGAACTATCCCCCGTATAGACAATTGATTCGCCATTTACCTCAATTTTCATGGCAAAGCAAGGGACAGGATGCTTTGTTCTTAAAAAAGTAAAAGTAAAAGGTCCAATTTGAAGAGGCTCGTCCTCTTTATACGCAATCCCTTTTGTAATGTCTTTATAAGTTAGCTTCTTAAATTCTAATTCATCTAAATGATGACCATAGATTGGCAATGTTTTTTTCGGATTCCCTAAGAAGCTTCCGATTAGCAATGCGTGCTGAAGTACACCAATATCTGCAATATGATCCGGATGATAGTGACTCAATACGACAGCATCTAAATTTTCTGGCTGCATATGATTTTGAAGCTGAGCCAAAACACCACTACCACAATCAAGCAATACCCTATAATCTTCGTATTCTACAAGATAGCCAGAAGATGCTTCATTTTTAGCCGGATAGCCTCCCCAGCAACCTATTACAGTAATTTTCATACTCCAATCCCCTCCTGTGATTATTTTAATAAGAGAAACGCATGTGCTTCGTTCAACCAAAAAGTTAGACATTAGAGTGGATAGTAGCTTACAGTAGGCATCAAAACCTATGAATAAACTTATACTTATATATTAAATATATCGTATTCCCCAGTACTTTTCATCTTTTACCTATTAGAGTTAAACCTTTACACGAACGGGCTGAACCATAATGAAAAGGTCTAAACCCCACACCTATTATATACGGTTTATATGACACAAATAAACCGTATATATAGTGTGAAGTTAGACCTTCTTGTTTATGCTTCTAATTCTTGAATTGTGTCGTTCATTTCTGAGTAGTTTTTTTTATATTTCACTACAAAATAAAGAGTTGTAAGCACAAGAAAACTAACCATGAACGCTAACAGAACAAAGCCATTCGTCCACATTAGACTGAAGTTTCCACTTGAAATGACTTCCTTAAACCCTCGCACAGAATATGCCATAGGCAATACATGATTTAACCATTGCAACTGTGACGGGATTAATTCCACCGGGAATGTACCGGCACTTGTTGTCAATTGCAAAATCAAAATGATAATTGCTAGAAAACGCCCTGGGTTATCCATTGTTGTAACTAGAAATTGGATTAGAGCCATGAATGTTAAGCTTGTAATGATTGAAAATAAAATGAATAGTGGTACACTCTGCACTTTAAGTCCTAGAAGGATTATGAGTAATCCAGAAGCAAGTATTGCCTGAGCAACCCCAACCGCTACGATAACACCAAATTTACTTAAGAACCATGTAAATCCATTTTTCGGAATACCAACAGGTTCTCTTAATGGAAAGACAATAGAAAGCATTAATGCCCCTACAAATAAACCTAGTGATAAGAAATATGGAGCAATACCTGTTCCATAGTTCGGCACTTTGTTGATCCCTTCTTTATCTACCGTTACTGGTTTGGCAACCATGTTATACGTTTCTTCCGTAGGATGTAATCCTTCAGATTCATTCGCCGCTTTATTTAGTTCATCTTTAAATGTTTGTGAACCTTCTTTAAGATCTGTTGTACCATTAGCAAGTTGCTTTGATCCATCTACTAATTTTGTGGAACCGTCAGCTAATGCTTTCGAACCTTCCTCTAATTGTTTAACTCCGCTCGTTAAGCTACTAGCTCCAACGACAAGTTTATCTCCGCCTGCCTTCGCTTCATTCAATTTACTTGAGAACGTCGTTAGTCCAGAACTTAACTGCATTTGTCCACTAAGCAACTGATCTGTACCTGTTTCTAATTTAGCTGCTCCGTTATTTAGCTCCTGTAATCCGTTTTGAAGAGCCTTTTGTCCTTCGGTTAATGCTGCTAGATTGCTAGAGACATTTGCTGAACCAGCGGCAAGTTTCCCTGCTGAAGCAGCAATATTCTCGTTACCAGCTTCGAGAGCAGCTGTTCCTTGAGTTAATTGTTCTAAAGCTTGCTTAAGTGCAATTTGGTTTTCTTCAGGTAGCGATGCAAGTACTGGAGCTAATTGATTTTGCAGAGCGGCTACGCCATTTTTAACGTCCGTCGCTCCTTTATAAGCCGAATTCGCTCCATCTTGAAGCTGCTTAAGTCCATTTGTCACTTGATTTGAACCTTCATTTAGTTTACTTGTACCCGAAATAGCTTCATCCATTTTCTGCACAATAGTGCTAAGTCCTTGGTGCGCTTGTTGAATGCCAACTTGTAAGCTTCTTGTACCATCTTCCGCTTTCTTTGCACCATCCACTAGCTGAGTTTGAGCCTTTGAAAGCTGACCAAGCCCATTAGTAAGGGTTCCAACTCCTGCTTTGAGCTCTTTAGTGCCACTTTCTAATTTAATCGCACCACCAGTAAATTCAACTTGTTTCTCAGCTATTAGCGCCAATTTTTCCTCAAGTGTTTTAGCACCATTATTTACATCTGCTACACCAGTTAACAGTTTCCCTGCTGCTTCATCTGCTGTTTGATATCCATCTGCCATTTTTGTTAAGCTGTCGAACATCGTTTTTGCATAGGTTTCGGTCAATTTTTCTTGAAGGTTCATTTGAATTTTTTGTATCGCAGTTTCACCGATTTGTGCCGATAAGAAGTTAAAGCTTTCATTCGGCACATATTTTAATTCCAACTTTTTCGGTTTATTATCAAGCAAGGTTGTTGCATTTTTAGAGAAATTTTCAGGAATTTCAACAAGTAAATAATATTTTTGATCTTTTAAATTATTATACCCTGTTTCATGATCTACAAATTTATAGTTAAAATCCTTACTTTCCTTTAAATTCTTAACAAATTCCTTACCAATTTCATAGGTTTTCCCATCAAGTTCAGCACCTTGATCATTATTAACGATGGCAACAGGCAGATCGTCCAATTGCTGATACGGATCCCAAAATGCCCATAATAACACGCCACCATACATAATCGGAATAAATAATATCGCCACTATAGAAATAAGCATTTTTCGATTTGTAAAAATCGTCTTCCATTCTCTTTTCAACATAAACCGCCTCCTAGATTCATAATGACCGATTTGTTCATTCGGTCATCACTCTCCAAAAAAATGAGGATTATCCATTTTAAAATGATAATCCCTTAAATAAATATAGGTCGAACAATTCCGCTATCTCTTCTTTACTTAGAGGTTTCCGTATTCTCTCCCAATCAACAATAAGAGTGATATACATTTTCAACATAAGAAATGCTGTCAATTCAGGATCACAATCTTTAATGTACTTTTTCTGGATTGCAATGTTAATCTTCTCGGCAATAAAAGAAATAATTGCATTTTCAATTTCCTCAACTATTTCCAATACAGCTGGCGTTCTTATTTCTCTCTCTTCTTGAAATAATTTTATCATCAATTGATGTTCACGCCTAAATTCTAATAGACGATAGAGTGTAAGATGAAGGTTTTCCATAAATGGTTGCTCAGGATTTATAGCGTCGTTAGCTTCCTTCTCCATCTCAACAATCATATTATCAACAATTTCTTTAAATAATTCCTCCTTATTTGCATAAAACGTATAAATGGTCCCCTTACCTACATTGGCAATCTTGGCAACCTGATCCATCGTTGTAGCTTTATACCCAAATAGTGAAAAAGATTTTGTCGCTGCTTCGATAATTAATTTTTTGCGATCAACTGACATATCCCACCCCAAACTGACCAAATGAACAATCTAGTCATTAAGTACAATGACATATTAACAAATTAATTCTTATATTGCAATGACTATTACGGTACATTGTTACAATGAGAAAAATTAACTTTTACCAGTTCCTTTACTCTACATATTCTATTTATGACAATTAGTAATGATGTTTTTAGTATATATTTCAACACGAAATCATCAAAAAAGAGGATATTTCATGAAATCATTCATCCCTTAAGATAGGTGGTCCCAAAGGCCTGACCGCTCACTTTATACATCGTTTTTATTCCATGTCATTTAAACGATATAGATGGGGGTCTAGCCTTCCGTTTTGGACCAGCCTCTTATAAGAATCGATCTCTATCGAATCATCCTCTTGCTTTGTTTTCTGTGGAAAAGGGGCGGGGCTTCGCGCCGCCACCTTCATAAGGTTATGAAATTTTGAGAACCTGAACCTTTTCATCTTTGATTTTAGAGCAGGCGCTCATAGATGTTTTTATCCCGCATTAACGGAAAGTCAAAACCCCCACTATTGAAGTTTCACCTTATTGCAGATTTAATTTTTTCATAATAATCGTTTTCAATGCGTCAATAAATGCAGGATCTACATTCGGCATATTGGGACGATAGTAGCTTGCCCCTACTTCATCGGTTACAACCTTACACTCATAATCATTGTCATAAAGAACTTCTAAATGTTCAGCGATAAAACCGACTGGTATGTATATAAAAGCTTTATAGCCTTTTTGAGCGTGAAGTTCTCTCGTTAAGTCCTGAACATCTGGACCTAGCCAAGGCTCTGGTGTTTGTCCAGCACTTTGCCAACCTATTTCATAATTCTTAACATTTGCTGCTTCAGCGATTAGCTTAGCTGTTTCTTCCAATTGTTTTGGATAAGGATCACCATTTTGCAAGATTTTTTCTGGCAGGCTATGAGCCGAAACAATTAAAACATAATGATCTTTTTCTGCCGGTGTCATTTTCGCAAACGTTTCATTTAATTGATCAACCCAAAATTGAATAAACTTCGGTTCTTTATACCAGCTTTCAACAGATGTAATCGTTACATTTCCAAGCGCTTCAGCTGCTTTTTTCGCACGCTCATTATATGATTTTACACTGAACGTAGAAAAATGCGGAGCAAGAACAATGCTTACAGCTTCTGTAATTCCATCAGCATGCATTTGCTGTACTGCATCTTCAATAAAAGGCTCAATATGTTTTAAGCCGATATATGCTTTAAATTCAATTTCGTTTTGCGCTTCGTTCAACATATTTTGTAGCCCTATTGCTTGACCTTCTGTAATTTTGGCAAGTGGAGAAATTCCGCCTATTGCTTTATAACGTCCGCGGAGATCTTCAAGTGCTTCCTCTGAAGGCTTTCTTCCATGACGAATATGTGTATAATACCGTTCAATGTCTTCCTCTTTATACGGAGTTCCGTAAGCCATTACTAAAAGACCCATTTTCACTCTTGCCATTGTCGTTAACACCTCATCTTAGATTAAACTGTCTTACTTTATATACTTTATGACCATAAAGCCGCAAGCTCCCCTAAACTGTTCTTATTTCCATGAAGAATATTCATGTATAAAAGCAGTCAACTTCCTCAGTGTTTCCGGATCAACCTCTGGGAAAACACCATGCCCTAAATTAAAGATAAAGCCTGGTTGCTCCATGCCTTGATCGAGGATTTGCTTCGCTTTATCTTCAATCACTTCCCATGGCGCTAAAAGGTAAGAAGGATCAAGATTTCCTTGTACAGCCTTATGAATACCCATTTCTCTTGCTTCCCTAATAGGTAATCTCCAATCTAAACCAACTACATCAAGCGGGAGGTCATGCCACTCTAAAGCCAAATGTCTGGCACCAACTCCATGCATGATTAAAGGTACATTTTCTTCACGTAAGCTAGAGAAAATGCGATTCATGATTGGTTTTATATACTTTCGGTAATCCTCTACATTTAACGTACCTACCCAGGAATCAAAGATTTGGATTGCGCTTACACCTGCATTTATTTGGGCTTTAACATATGTAATGACCATGTCACCTAGCTTATCCATTAAGGCGAACCAAGCTTGAGGCTCAGTATACATAAACGCCTTTGTTTTATGGTAATTTTTCGATGGTCCACCTTCAATCATATACGATGCTATTGTAAATGGCGCACCTGAGAAACCAATTAATGGCACAGTTAACTGTTCTTTCGTTAACAACTTAATTGTATCCAACACATAAGCAATATCATTTTCAGGGTTTAATTCTCCAAGTCTACCTACATCTTCAATTGAACGAATAGGATTATCAATCACTGGACCGATTCCGGATTTAATCTCCACATTAACACCAAGTGCTGGCAGCGGTGTCATAATATCTTTATAAAGAACAGCAGCATCAACATCATATTGTTCCACCGGTAATCGTGTAACATAAGCACATAATTCGGGTTGATGAGTAATTTCAAATAAGGAATATTTCTCTTTAATTTTACGATACTCCGGCTGTGACCTTCCAGCTTGACGCATATACCAGACTGGAACGTGGGCTGTCTTTTCCCCTTTGGCAGCCTTTAAAAAAGTATCATTTGTAATCTTAACCATTCGTATCCACCTTTCGAACCATCGTCTTCCTAACATTAGAATAACAGAAGTCAGATTATTTTCAAATGCAACTGCTTACTACTTTATGATATTCCGTTCTAGAAGTATAGGACTCCTTTGACATTGTCACTAATTCGACTTTTTTGTGGAAATGGGGTGGGGGCTTCGCAAAATCAGCTCCGCACCGCCACCTTCATAAGGTGTTGCAGTTTATAAAACCGAAACCTTTTTCATCGTTGATCTTTTTAGCAGGCGCTCTTGGATGTTTTATTTGAAGGAATGATCAGAATTTTAATGAATGAATAAAAAAACAAAGCATACTATTCAATAAACTTTCACAAATAAGGATAAGCAAATAGGTATTGTTTTGTATTGATGGTTTATTCTTGCTATTATTTAACCAAGATGTTTGCAAATGTTACTAAATCAAAAAAAGGTGGGAAAATAATGAACGTATTTATTACGACTGGGACACGAGAATTTCTACAAAAAGTAAAAGAAAAGCACGCAGATAAAAAACTTTATTTTATGGGAAATGCAGAACATGCTCTTTTATTGCATGAGACACCGGGTAAAACCATCTTTTCGTCTCCAAGAAAATTTGAAGTAGTGGATGGACGTGGTGAACTAAAGGAAGATGGGTATGTTGTGATGAACAATATTCCAGTTACAGAGGAAGGCCGCCCAGGATTTGAATTCCGGTTTAAAAATCGAGCTGGCCTAATTGAAAAAGAACCTGGCTTCACGGCGCTGAGAATTTTGCGACCTTTGAATTCAGATACGTATGTTATTTTGACCATGTGGGTAGATCAACGGGCATTCACGAATTGGAAAAACTCCAATTCCTTTCAATCTGCACATAGTAAAAATGATAAGTCACTTGATAATCCCGACTTGAATAAAAAGATTTTTTCAGGACCAGCTTATGTTACACAATATTCGTTAATAACCGAAGAAGACCAATGAATCGAATTACCTTCCACTTAATTTTCTAAATTTGAAGTGAAGGATTCCTACAACCGCCAGTTTATTCACTAGTTATTGCGTAGGCAAAACAAGCTACACGCTCTATTTAAACCAAGAATTAGCCACCTCTAAGCGTCTAAAGGCAAAGAATGTTGAAGCTTTCACCCAACAGACGCTCCTCCCGTTAGAACGTATTATTTTCAGTTTTCAAAGAACAACTTGTACAGAGTCCATAAAGTGAAACTTCAAACAGTGGGGACTTTTTTCCCCACTGTTTGTTAGTCCCGTTCTACTGTCGCTAAGGTTCAATGAATCACAGACTAAGTACGCCGCGTCCTTTAGTCTTTCGTCTGTGTGACCCACATCCTGTGGCGCAAACTTTACCTCTGCGTAACTCTAAGTAAGTTTCACTGTATCTTACCAAGCGGGCTTTTACGGCTTTCATATCCTTTATTGCTTTTAAATAATATGCACACTCCTATCCTGGGTTGCTTTCCGTTACAGGTACTCGCTTTCCGCGGGCGGTCTTAGGAGTCTCGCACCTTCCACTACAATCAACATCTTCGCGAATTTGTTACTTGCTCAAAACAACAATCTTTACGAAAAGAGCCTTCGTCAAAAAGCGAGGCGACTGGTGTGGGAACGTCTCCTAAGATTGCTCACTTCCTGTGATAGTCCACCAAGCATAAGATGGAATACGGCGAGAGTATTACAGCTTAAGAACCTACTATTCCTCTAAGGCTTGGGGTGGAGGTTTACTGCCCGTTAATGCGGAATAAAAAGTGTTTCGCTATGCAATCTACTCTTTGGGTTATGCCATTACATTTCTTAAGGTAAAATCTTATTTCTTCCTACCAATTAAACGGTTGATCTAAGCTCCACTTAGACAACCGTTTTAATTTTAATCCATTCATAAACATTTAGATTGCTATTGTTTGGTTCAAGGCTTCGTCATTCTTAATAATCCAGGCAGGTCAAACACCATTCCAATCACCCATCATATTCTGTACGAAAATCACTGGGGAGGATTCTTTATGGGCGTAGAGTGGACAGCGCTGCATTGGATTTATGTTGTATTCATCGTATTGATTATAGGCTTTATGGTAAGAAGGCGGGATACGACACTTATCTGTATACTTGGGATATTTTCACTTGCTCTCATTGCAACAGGCAGTCTTGCTGCTTCAGTTAGTGGGATATTTAATAGCTTCATCTTTGCAATTACCGAGTTAATGTCAACTATTCTCGTCATTTCTATCATTGTAGCTATGAGTCAAGTTTTAACGAGAACAGGAATAAATAATGTGATGATTTCACCGTTTACACGTTTAATAAAGACACCTGCACTAGCTTATTGGACGATTGGAATCATAATGATGGGGATTTCATGGTTTTTCTGGCCATCTCCAGCCGTTGCATTACTTGGGGCTGTTTTATTACCAGTAGCTTTACGAGCGGGTTTGCCTAGTCTCGGCGTTGCCATGGCAATGAACTTGTTCGGTCACGTTTGCTCTATCAAGTGATTTTATCATTCAGGCGGCACCTAAATTAACAGCTGATGCTGCTTCTCTTCCAGTTGGAGAAGTAATTAGTGCAAGTATTCCTCTCGTTATCACAATGGGGCTTGTCACTACTATTACGGCATTCTTTTTTCTTCGCAGAGACATGAAGCGTGGTTCATTGCCTGAAAGCACCTACATTCATGTAGAATATGAAAATACTCAATCAGAAGATTTATTATCTAGTAAACAGAAAAAATTTTTCGCAATATTGATACCAATCTCCTTTGCACTTGATGTTTTCGCCATGAGCGTATTGAAGCTGCAAGGCGGTGATGCTACAGCTTTAATAGGTGGAACAGCTGTATTCATCTTGATAATTCTTACACTTTTTGCACATAAACAGCAAGGTTTTGAAAAAATTACCGCTTATCTAATTCAAGGATTTCAATTCGGCTTTAAAGTGTTTGGGCCAGTCATACCTATTGCAGCTTTCTTTTATTTAGGAGATTCTGGCTTTCAGCAAATTTTAGGAAATCATCTACCAAAAACGTCATAAGGGATTGTAAATGATCTTGGGATTGGGTTGGCAGCACTAGTGCCCTTATCAAAAGAAGTTGCAGCCGTTACATTAACAATTACTGGTGCTATAACGGGATTAGACGGTTCAGGTTTTTCAGGCATTTCCTTAGCAGGTTCGGTAGCCAAATTATTTGCTACAGCAATTGGAGGTGGCGCAGCTACTTTAACGGCACTTGGTCAAATTTCGGCCATTTGGGTCGGTGGCGGTACGCTCATTCCTTGGGCTTTAATTCCAGCAGCAGCTATATGTAACGTAGACCCATTTGAACTAGCACGAAGAAATCTATTGCCAGTGACGATTGGTTTAGTAGTTACGACCGTAGTTGCAATGTTTTTAATGTAAGAACCATTCTTCTTATCACTTTCCTTTAGCAGCCGAAGATACCTAAAATCATCCGATTACATCTTCTAAAACGAAACAGAAGAAGGATGTCTAAAAGGGTCAAACTCTTTTAGGCATCCTTCACTCTTATCTAGCTTCATTATCATTCACCTATCACACCGCATGCGATGCGATCTCCTGCATTACCGGCTGGTTGGGATTTGTTGTCGTCTGCTTTTGCGTGAATCACAAGTGCCGAGCCATCTGAATCGAACAATGAATTTTCTTGATGAGTTTTTAATGTAACATGTTTAGCTATAATTTCTTCTTTAATCGTGCCATCTTTTCCTACTTCAATATTAGGAAGGTCACCAGCATGTGGTCCTCCTTCATGATCTATACCATGACTCGCATTTGTAGGATTAAAATGTCCTCCTGCTGTTTCAAAAGTAGGTGCAACACATGACGCTGTTTCATGAATATGAAAGCCATGTATTCCTGGTGGCAAATCCGATGCCTCTATGCTGATGCGTACCCCTGCATCGGTTTCTTCCAGATTTACTGACCCAATTTTCACATTTTCCTTATTTTGTAATTCAACAGTTACCAATTCACCCTCACCTTTACTCTTTTCTTGAGGGTTATTTTGCTCTACACCTGCATTAGCCGGATTCCCTTCTTGATTCAACCCTTCATCTGAGATTGACCTCTCGTCACTTTTTTCAGCATTGCTACCACTATTGCTTTTACCATTATTATCACTATTGTCATTGCCGCTTCCGCAAGCCCCTAATACAAACATCATGCCTATAAAAATCGTTAAAAAAAGGAAACGTTTCATAATTATCTATCCTTTCTCAATTTATGTTACTACTACATACACTCTTTACAAAATCGAACAACTTTAAACATTTCTAAGTCTTATTTAGACATGCTAGAAAACAAAAACTACCTTTTCCTGTTACATTTTTGGAAATAGGTAGTTTATCTAAAGATTAGTCGAAAAGTAAGAAATAATGATTTTTCCCATACACGGAGTTTAACTATCTCGCTACACATCAAAATTTATTAAAAATCGTATTGTTCCCATCTAAATTTATGCTAAATCGTTAGATCATAAACACGAATTACTTTATAATGTCCACTTTATTAAAATAAATGATGCCATTCATAATGTAATGTATTAAGAATTGTCGCTGCAAAAAAACCGAAAATAAACAAAGTCGAACGCTTACCAATCCACAAAATCAATATGATTGCCAATCCAACAGCTGCTCCTATATACGCTAACCAAGGAAACTGAGCTGTAGATAGAGATAAATAATAGCCTAAATTAGCAGCTAATAATACCCCTAGAAGTAATGAATTTAATAACCTCAATTCCGAAAATGCGTGATTTTCCAAAGATAATCCCTCCTTGTTTTAAGTATTCGACATTTAATGAATACTATTCAAGAGAAAGTGAACCTTCAATCAGTGGGTGACTTACTGCCGTTAAACGGGATAAAAAACAAGAAAGGGTCAGACCCCACATCTACTCTAAAGTTATTGGACGTCTAATGTCACAATAACCGTAATAGCGTGTAAGGTTAGACCCTTTTGGAATACTCTCGACCTTTATTCGTAAACCATGTATAAAACAGAGCGCATACGATCACAATAGCTCCCCCAAGCGAATATCCTGCCAATACATCAGTCGGGTAATGTGCCTTTAAGACAATTCTACTTAAACCGATTAGCAGAACGAGTAAACAAAGAACGATTCTAAACGAGTTTTTCCAAATTGTTGACTTAATATGTTTCCCAATAAAATAAACAGCCAAACCATAACAAGTAATGCTCACCATTGCATGTCCACTCGGGAAGCTGTACCCTACCGCATCAATCGCTGCATTAATACTTGGCCTGTCACGTTCGATAATTCCTTTCACAAACCGATTCAGCTGATCAGACCCGGCAACTCCAATCGAAACGACAGCCATCGCGAGATAATCTTTTTTCTTGATCCACAGCCAAACGACTACAATCAACGCGCAAACTCCAAGTAAAATGGTTGAACCCATTTCTGTAAGCTTATAAAAAAAACCATACATCCATGTACCAGATATACTTGAAATGAAAGGTAAAAAGGCTTGATCCAACTTCAATGGCTGGCCGCTTTGAACAGCTGTTGAAACGATAAAGTAAATAGCTAAACACATAAAAAAAACAATTAGAAGAATCGGTACGTTCTTCTCATCAACTTTTCTCATTTTCCCCTCCGATTATTTGACTAAGAATTTGGCAAAACAGCTAGACCTTCTTTCCAAACATTGTATGCTATACTATTTCCTATATACCAATTATTCACTCAATTCCGGAGGTAAAATATGATTACTACGTTACATACCCAATTAGAAGAGTCTTATGAAGAAATGGTCGTCATTCGACGCTATTTACACCAACACCCTGAGCTCTCTTTTCAAGAAACGAAAACGGCTGCTTATATTACTAATTTTTATCAACAACTTGGCATTGAAGTAAAATCTGGTGTCGGTGGCAATGGGGTTGTGGCAAGAATTACGGGTGCTAAACCAGGTAAAACCGTCGCACTACGTGCTGATTTTGATGCATTACCAATACAAGATGAAAAGGATGTTCCTTACAAGTCAACTGTTCCTGGTGTCATGCACGCATGTGGGCATGATGGGCATACAGCTACCTTGTTGATTCTAGCAAAAGTTCTTCATTCAATGAAAGATGAACTAATGGGTGAATATGTATTTATTCATCAGCATGCCGAGGAATACGCTCCAGGCGGCGCTAAACCAATGATTGAGGATGGCTGTTTAGATGGAGTTGATGTTATTTTCGGCACCCATCTTTGGGCAACCCTACCAACAGGAACAATACAACATCGAGTCGGACCTTTTATGGCAGCTGCTGACCGATTCGAAATAACTCTTTTTGGCCAAGGTGGACATGGTGCACAGCCACATAAAACGAAAGATGCCATTGTAATTGGCGCTCAACTCGTATCAAACCTACAGCAAATTGTCAGCAGACGTGTCAGTCCTCTCGATTCTGCCGTCGTAACTATTGCATCCTTTATGGCTGAAAACGCCTTTAATGTGATAGCCGACAAAGCAACCATTGGCGGCACTGTACGGACATTTAATGAAGACGTACGTGCCTTTATAGCAGAAGAAATTGAACGCATTGTTAAAGGAACATGTCTTTCTGGAAATTGCACATATGAATATACATATGATTATGGCTACCCTGCTGTTGTCAATCATGAAAAAGAAACACATTTACTTATAGAAGCAGCTGCTACTGTATCAGAAGTGGAAACGATTGAAGAAACGTTACCTGATATGACTGGAGAAGACTTTTCATATTATTTACAAAATGTGAAAGGAACATTCTTTTTCACTGGTGCTAAGCCATATTCTGATTTCGCCTACGGCCATCATCATCCTAAATTTGACATCGATGAGAAAGCGATGCTAATTGCCGCTAAAACATTGGGCACAGCAGCACTATCTTATCACCAAAGCAGTGAAAACAAATAAGCAACTCTACTACAACCAATACGTACATGATGAGTTTTATGAACCGCTCTAAAATCTCATATCAGGTTAACTTTTGAAACTTAAACTTAGGAGGAGTTTAGATGATTCAAGAGATGGAAAGTAATGTGATTCAACTGAACGAAATTATATGGAACAGAGATCATAAGAATATCTTGAATTGTATTTCCTGGAATGTAAACAAAGGAGAACACTGGGCCATATTAGGGTTAAATGGATCTGGGAAAACTTCTCTCTTAAAGATCATAACGGGTTATCAATGGCCAAATAAAGGTCAAGTTACCGTATTGGGAAATACATTCGGTAAAACAAACATCCCTAAGCTTCGTAAAAAGATTGGGTGGGTAAGCACTTCATTAGATGAAAAATTTCACTCCCGTCCAAGTGATACCGCTATTGAGGTCATATTAAGTGGGAAAAACGCTTCGGTTGGTTTATATGAAGAAGTAACGGAAAATGATATTGATAAAGCAAGAGAACTTTTACAGCAGTTCAGAATAAGCTATTTAACTGACCAGGCTTACTCGTCCCTTTCTCAAGGAGAAAAAAGAAAAGTGATGATTGCTCGAGCGCTCATGTCTTCTCCAAGCTTACTTATCCTAGATGAACCATGTAATGGTTTAGATCTCTATTCAAAAGAAGAGCTCCTTTCCACGATTGAGAGATTGACCCAATCAAAGGAAGGACCCACTCTATTATATGTAACCCATCATATCGAAGAACTCATTCCGTCTATAACACACGCTTTACTATTAAATAAAGGGAATGTTATTGCAAACGGACAAAAAAAAGCAGTGTTAACTGAGGAGTTATTAGAAAAGACTTTTAGTCTGCCGATTTCATTAAAATGGGAAGATGAGCGTCCTTGGATTCGAATTAAATCAAAGAATAGAGTTTAAGAAAATAGAGTAAAAAAGACGATATTTCATAACAAAGGGTCAGACCAAGCAAGCTCTCATACAGTTTACATAGTATAAGTAATACTATAAACTGCCATGCATGCGAGGTCAGACCCTTCTTTTTACTATGCTTTTTCAGAAAGAATTCGTAGGCGATACCCATTCATCGCTGTTTCCCCTAGTTGCTCTAGTAATTGATGATTGGCATAGGCACCTACTGCCGCACCAATCCCTGGGACGAGCTGAAACATTTTGACGAAATCAATTTGATCTCTGTACTCTTGCTGAAACTCTTGCCAGTCTAATTCCTTGGTATGATTAGTCCGATCCCAATTCTCAATAATCAAAAGCGTTTCTCGTCGCTTTTCTTCACTAGAAAAAGCTAGTTGAAAAATATGAAGGATGAATAAACGTTCTTCGTATTTCTTTGCGTCGAAGCCGTACAAACCAGCTATTTCAAAGAGAAGCTTCATTTTGATCGTCAATAATAACGGGAAATCAGCAAGGCCTAGCAAAAGACCACCTGCACCTGTTCCAGCACCTTCAATTACTGCTGTTTTCTTATAGGTTCCAATTGTATCCTTCACCCATTGATCTTTTTGCTGCAAACTCAAAGTAGAAACATCTCTTTCCTTTGAAACGAATTTGGACCCTTTTAAGACAGCTTCAACAAGATTTCGGACGCTTTCGGTAATGACGCCATGTACTTTTTTGGGAATGAATGTGTTCATTTTATTTTGTGCTGTTTTGGAAATCCGCTCAAAGGTACCCGATTTCCGTAAAATTTTCTTTTTCCATGCCATAAGCTCGCGGTTGATGATTTGTTCATACGTATCGATTATAATCATCTCCAGTCTTTGAATGAAGGACATGGGTCAGGGATTAGGACTTGCTAATCTAGCCAATCTATTATGCAGATCTACTTGAAAGTACTACAAAAGACGGCTATGCACCGCCACCACTGTGATGAGGTGAGGGTCCCGCACCATGATTTTCCTTCATGGTGGCTAAAAACACCATTGGAGTTTTGTATCTTAGAAACTCCTTATTTTTTTTGCAGAATAACCTCTAAATATTAGAAGAAATACTATTGACGCTAAGAATGATGCACTAGCACCTTGCCAATTTCCTGCAATAAGTAATACAAAGGCAAACACGATTGCTTCAAAAAGTAAAAAGCTAGATACAAGTTGTATAACTGCTGTTTCTCGTAATTTTGCAGGCAATGGATATAAAGATACCCAAATTTTTAACTCATGCTGTTTCCAAACTGGAAGAATTTGAATTCCTGTCATATAAAGAAACAAGATCGTTACGAGGATACTTGCAATTATTGAAGGAAAGGTAAGCAATACAAATGATCCTATGACAGTCAACCTTACTAGTAAGCCTACATAGTCATTCGCACGGAGCATCGTCCGAGCATACAAAAATGTATAAGTTGAACTTTGACGATAAGGAATAAAGGTAAATAACCAATCCAGCCATTTTCGTCTGGCCACTTTTCCTCTTAGCTTAGGTACATCAGTGAATAGATTCGCTATACGGTAAAACGACATCATCCGCTTGCCCTCTAGTTCGATTAATCGCTCCCACTTAACGCCCTTCTTTATCGTTGCATTTCTATAATAGATGAATAAACCGCCCAAAAGCAGGCATAGTATTACACCTAATTGACTCGCTTTTGCAAAAACTAAATAGAGTAAAACTATATTCACTAATAATCGAATAAAGAAATCAACTTTGATTACCGACGTCTCCGTATATTTCAGCGTGTACCAATGAATATGTATATTCAAATATTTTACAGCAAGTAACAAGATGATAAGAAAAAGACTATAAGCGGAATCAAGTTCTGTTACCTTTGTATACATTGGTAGGAAGACAATATACACAATGATCAAAATAAACCCCTGCATCATCGCACTTAACAAAATGGACTGTTTAAAATACATTCTAAGTTTTGTTTCCAGTGGCAATAAGAACACCACATCCGCTTCTTTTAAAAATGTCATAATCGGGCTTCTTGTTAAGAAAAAACCAAGAACGATTGCCATGATCCAAGCTGCTGGAAAATCAGCAGTCAACGTTTTTACCCATTCGCTGTAATAAAAACCGAGCCCACCTAAACCAATCACCATTACAAACATTAAATGTCCGTTAAAAATATATCGTAAATACTTTTGCATTTCTTGGCTGTAACCGAGGAATCTCTCCTTCCATAACCCTTGGCTATTCATTTTTAGACTCTTCCTTTGTTAATTGGATATATAGATCATCAAGCGTCGCCCCCGGCATGTCAAACTGACTGCGGAGCTGTTCTAAATCACCTTTTGCACGAATTTCTCCATTGTGAAGTATAACGAAGGAATCACAATATCTTTCTGCTGTCGCAAGGATATGGGTTGACATTAAGATCCCTGCACCGCTTTCTTTCATACTTTGCATAAGATCAAGCAATGACTGGATTCCAAGTGGGTCAAGCCCAACAAATGGTTCATCCACAATATACAAGGATGGTTGAACAAGAAACGCACACATGATCATGACCTTCTGCCTCATCCCTTTTGAAAAATGGGCTGGAAACCAAGATAAACGTTTTTCCATATGGAATTCCTTTAATAATTTCTCCATCCTATCTTTAAACACAGCTTCAGGAAGGCCGTATGCCATAGCAGTTAAACGTAAATGTTCCTCAAGTGTAAGCTCATCATAAAGAATTGGCGTTTCGGGAATATAAGTATACTGTTTACGATATTCATCGGGATTTTCCGCGAATGTCTTTCCATTTATTGTGATAGATCCGCTTTTCTCTTCCATCAAGCCAATAATATGTTTAATTGTTGTACTCTTTCCTGCTCCATTCAACCCAATAAGACCAACAAGCTGATTCGGCTGAATGTCAAAGCTGATCCCTTTTAAAACAGGAATTCTTGTATAACCTCCGACTAGGTTGTTTATTTCTAATAAGGACATATCAACGATCCCTTCTATAATGTACGTTAGTTCCATTTTAGCAAATTCCGTTTTGATTATCGAGTTAAAGAAAGCTTAAGTTTTTTACTGTTGAATGTTAAAAATTTAATGTATATAAGATTTAGATTTCGGTTATCATAAGTTTTGAAGAAGGGGTTCTTCATTAGACGAATGATTTTATCATCTTGTAAAATGAGGTGTCAGTTAAAGACAACTAACTGAATGAAACCAGAAACTTCAATCAACCAAACGTTTTTATGCAAGGAGATGGTTGCTTTGCAAACATTAGATGAAGTAAACATTCATGCTCGATTCAATTTGCTTTATTGTTACAAAACTTTAAGGTAATAAAAGATCGTTGCATGGAATGAAAAAACTTTGTTAAACGCTAAAACTTACTTTTTGTAAATGAGGTGTTTGTCGAAGACAAGTCTATGTAATTAAACGTATTTGAAGTTTGGCCCCTTTTTCAAGAATCACAGGGTGCAGCTATTAGCTGCATCCTGTTTCTTTTTAACAGCGAATTATTTATTTGCTTTAAAAATTATTGTGTATACAAAATGTAAATCGTGGCTATCATAAGTAGTGAAGAAGGGGTTCTTCATTAAACTTATGATGTTAATCATTTTTACAATGAGGTGTTTGTTAAAGACAACTAACTGGAATAAACCAGAAACTTCAATAAACTAACGTTTGATGCAAGGGGATGGTTGCTTTGCGAACATTAGATGAAATAAACATTCATGCACAATCCAATATGCTTTACTGTTTTAATACTTTAGAGATATAGGGGATGGTAGCTTTGAATGCAAAAACTTTTTTAAACGCTAAAATTTACTTTTTGTAAATGAGGTGTTTGTTAAAGAAAAGTCTATGTAATTAAACGTATTGAAGTATGGCCCCTTTTTCAAGAATGCAGGGTGCAGCAATCAGCTGCATCCTGTTTCTTTTTTCTTTCCGACTTTCATATAGCTATGATAGGATAAGATTACCACTATACATTAACTAGGGAAGGATGTTAAAGATGAGCGATTGTATTTTTTGTAAAATTATTAATGGAGATATCCCAAGTACAAAAGTATTTGAAAATGAACATGTACTTGCTTTTCTTGACATTAGTCAAGTAACGAAAGGTCATACACTAATCATCCCAAAAATACATAAAGAAAATGTATATGAATTAACACCTGACATTGCAAAAAATATTTTTGAAGTGGTGCCAGAAATTGCTCGTGCACTAAAAAAGGCGTTCAATCCAATTGGCTTGAATACTATTAACAATAACGGTGAAGCTGCTGGACAGTCTGTTTTTCATTACCATCTTCATTTAATTCCACGCTATGGTGAAGGTGATGGATTCGGAGCAGTTTGGAAAACTCATACGAGCGAATACACACCTGAAGATTTAAAGGAATTGGCACAATCCATTTCAGAGAACATGAAAAATTAACCATAAAAAAATTCACCTGAGCCTACCTCAACGGTGAATTTTTTTTATGATTTAAAGGAAATTTCAATTAAATCAAAATTATTTCATTAAACATTCTTTTTTTCTTTCAACTCCTAAACATTTTCTGATAGGATAGAAACAATCAAATCCTTTCACATATTACAAGGAGGAACAAATATGAAAAGAGCACGTAATTTTAATGCAGGTCCTGCTGCTTTACCAGAAGATGTTTTAAAAAGAGCACAATCTGAATGGTTAAATATCGACAACACAGGGATGTCGGTCATGGAATTGAGTCATCGGAGTGTTACATTTGAAACAATCCATAATCACGCCATTCAAACGCTTAAAGAACTAATGGATATTCCAGAAAATTACGATGTGCTCTTCCTTCAAGGCGGTGCTAGCCTTCAGTTCTCGATGATTCCAATGAACTTACTAAAAGCCGATAGCCAAGCGGATTATGTTCTAACTGGAAGTTGGTCGGAGAAAGCTCTACAAGAAGCGAAGAAAATCGGGGCAACTAGGGTTGTAGCGTCTACAAAAGAGGTCAATTATACATCCATCCCGAAACTTTCTGACATCGTCTACAATCAAGATGCAGCTTATTTACATATCACTTCGAACAATACCATTTACGGAACTCAATGGAATGAATTTCCGGATGCAAAAAACGTACCTTTAGTTGCGGATATGTCCAGTGACATTTTGAGTAAAAAAATCGATGTCAGTAAATTCGGTTTAATCTATGCCGGTGCTCAGAAAAACCTAGGTCCATCTGGTATTACCGTTGTCATCATTCGTAAAGACCTTATTTCTAATTCTTTGGAAGAAATTCCAACTATGTTGAATTACCATACACATCAAGCTAGCAATTCTCTATATAATACGCCACCAACTTTAGCTATTTATCTCCTCTCTCTTGTTCTTGATTGGGCAAAGGATTTAGGCGGTATTGCCAAAATTGAAGAAAATAACGCGAAGAAAGCAGAATTGCTTTATCATGCCATTGATTCAAGCGATGGTTTTTATAAAGGCCATGCCGAGCGTGAGAGCCGTTCTCATATGAATGTTACCTTCACCCTCCCTAGCAAAGAATCTGAGCAGGAATTTTTATTAAAGGCGAAAGAAGCTGGATTTATCGGCTTGAATGGGCACAGATCTGTCGGAGGCTGCCGTGCATCCATTTATAATGCTGTTCCACTTGAACATTGCCAAGAGCTTGCTGATTTCATGACAAGCTTTAAAGAAACCTACCAAAATAAAGAAAAAACCTTGTTTAATGCATAAGTAAAAAATTTTTCAATGCTTTGTGTGAAATCACTTCTAAAAAAAGGATAGTCATGATATACTATTTTAAACTTCTCGCTATAGGCAATAGTGCACTATTGGAGAGGTATACTTTAGACGAGACGAGAATGGGAGAGATGAGAAATGAATACGAAAGTACTAGTGTCATTGTCCTTATTAATGGGGTTAGGTGCAGTTCTGCATTTAGTTGTTCCTGGAATTGCTTTTGGAGTTAAACCCGATATGATGCTGACTATGATGTTCTTAGCCATAATCTTATTTCCAGAAAAGAAAAATGTTTTTCTTGTAGCGGTAACCGCAGGTGTCATTTCCGGAATTACATCAACCTTCCCTGGAGGATTTTTACCGAATATCATCGATAAATTTATCACTGCCTTTTTATTTTATTTTATGTTTATCGCTATTCAAAAGTTTACTAAATCAATTATTAGCACCGGTATTTTAACGGCAGTTGGAACGATTATTTCTGGAACAGTATTCCTTACTTCCGCATATTTCCTTGCAGGTTTGCCAAAATCCTTTCTGATTCTATTCACAGGGGCCGTTCTACCAGCAATCGTTTTAAATGTAATTGCCATGGCAATCATTTATCCAATTGTAAACGGACTTGTTAAAAGATCAAACATTCCTGCTAATATATAACAAAGACTATTCCAAAACACCGGATGTTTTTCCGGTGTTTTTTTAAAACCATCAGATTAAATGACAAGTTGGATTAATAGGCCAATAAGAAGGAAAGCAATACTTGCAGCACCTAAAATTAGCATTCTTTGTTTTATTATTTTTTTTGAGGGAAACATGCCTGGTCTTTGTAAAATGGCCAAATAGAAGAATGACGCCATTAATAACGCGAGTGATAATATAAAAAAAAACAAGACGCTACTCCTCCTTTTTCAATAGCTTTTTGTATGAAGGACATGGGGACGGGTCTGCGCGACTTACTAATCTAGACAGTCTACTTAGCAGATATACTTATTTTTTTGCAGTAAGCACCTCAAATTCCGGCTCCGCACGCGACCATTGTGATGAGGTGGGTGTAGCGTGCTACAGTGATTCGCCCTTAATGGTAAAAGGTGGTTGTCTTAGCGCGCCATATCTGTTTTGTATGTATATGTCAAACCTCACTTTATTATGATTTTTCAATTTGTAAACTATTTTTATATATTGAAAACAAAATAAAGATGTTTAAAAAAATACTTTTGTGATATAAAGAATATATAAACTAACTCTTTTACTAATAAGCAGTTTATGGTATTTTAATAAAAAGATTTTCAACTTTTATTTTATTTTCCTAGCAGGTTTTTTTAACTATAAGGCGAAATTAGTATAAAAGAAAATGAGGTGGTCATTTGAGGACAAAATCAATTGTTTTTGGCATAATAACAGGCACTATTGTAGGTGCTGCAGCTGCTCTCCTTACCGCACCAAGTTCTGGAACAGAGCTTCGCAGTAGAGTGAAAGCAAATACAACTGAAATTTCTAACTCAATTAAAGAGCTGAAAATCCAGTTGATGAATGTAAAAGTAGATGCCATACACGCTTCAAAAATAAGCACAGAGACAATTAAAGCTTTTATAGAAGATGTGAGGATTTTAATTGAAGGCTGGAAACAGGATATTGAACCAAATTCAGAAGAAATAGCGAAAAGTATGAAAGAAATCGAAGCAACGATTCAAGAACTCGAAATGATTGCTACTCCTAAAAATGAATCATGAAAAACTAAAAAAAAATGCCGGCTTGCGTAATATCTTTTTGCAACAAAACAAAGTGTACATATTTATAAGTAAAAAAAACAATTTTTTGAACACGTAATCATGCCGGCACTTCTACCTTTTAGTAGCTACATAAGCTGATATAAAAAATTTACATGAAAAATTCTAAAAATTTCGCAAATTTAGCTTTATTAATCTTTACTTTATTGTCATAATAAAACTAGAGAATTCTGATAAGTAGGTGAGTGTATTCATGCAGGAAAAAAATTATACTATGAAAGATGCTATGATCTTCAGCCAGAGAATTGCTCAATTAAGTAAAGCACTTTGGAAGGCAGCCGAAAAAGATTGGCAACAATGGATTAAACCGTTTGATTTAAACATTAACGAACATCACATCTTATGGATTGCTTACCATTTAAATGGTGCTTCCATTTCAGATGTAGCAAAATTCGGCGTTATGCATGTTTCAACCGCATTTAATTTTTCCAAAAAATTAGAAGAACGCGGCTTATTAACTTTTTCAAAGAAAGAAAATGACAAACGTAATACGTATATTCAAATTACATTAGAGGGAGAAAGGATTTTATTAGATTTAATGGAACAGTATGATCCTGCTAGCAATTCGGTACTTTCAGGAACTCTTCCAATGCGAGAGCTATACGGGAAATTCCCTGATATGATGGAGATGATGGCCATTATCCGAAATATTTATGGCGAAGATTTTATGGGGATATTTGAACGGTCATTTGATAATATCGATAAAGAATTTACCGTAGAAGAAGGGAAAATTGCAAAGAAAAAGTCAGAGAAAGAAACTGAGGCTGTTTAATTCTTTGCAATTTTCTCCATCTCTTTCATAAAAGAATCATATAATCCTTGCTTTAAACAAGCTTCGATCAATTCATTTACTGTTACTTTTTCTGTTAATTCCATTGTCAGACAGTTAAAAAGCGGTTGAAAATGTATATACCCTTCCGCTTTTTCTATTTCATACCGTTTGCTCAAATTATCACATACTTTTAAAATTTCATGAGCTTCTCTTTCGGAGAGATTTTTTTCAAAAAAGAGTACATCTAATTGTGCATTCGGGTTCCGAATAATGTTTAATAAGAGTGTTTGATGAAATTTCAGTCTATTAATTTCTCTCTCTAAGTCTCGCATTTAAAGCCTCCACCATTCTTCTACATTTACCGCTTTTCTCCATTATACATGATTTCTTTGACTTCTCCACGATTGCAAGCGCAAACAGATTATTTCATATAATATTCTATTGATTTTTTTGCTTAATCATCGTAAAGTATGGGAAGGATTTTATTAAAAAGCATATTAGCTTTACCCTATTATCCTTATTATCCCGCTTGTGGAGGCGAATTTTTTGAATAGCTGGAAGTCAATCAACTTGGATAGGCAATTCGGGAATCAATTTATCTTCTTTCTATCCATGATGACCATGTTTTTTTCTTTTATTGTCATTTATTTAAGCATGAGTGTGTTTTTTCCTAATGTCTCCATGCATGATGATTATGGCTGGATTTTACTTTTTTCAGCGCTTTTCTTATACCCGATTCATAAACTGATGCACTGCTGTCCTTGTATTCTGGAATATCCAAAAATTAAACCGGTATTTTATATTAAATGGAGGGTTCTTCCTCTCATTTCTTTCAAAATAGGTGATCCCATTCCAAAACGCCTATACAGATTAACTTTACTTTTTCCTTTTCTTGTATTAACGAGTGTTCTTATTGGTGGCGCATACGAATTCCCACATTACGCTCATTATTTTGCCATCCTGCTTTCCATTCACACAGGACTATGCGTTTCTGATTTTATTGCGATTAAATGCATGAAGGGTTCACCTGAACAAAGCTATGTAGAAGAAACTGAACAAGGATATGACATTCTTATTTTTAAAGATTAATAGGATATATACGAATGATGAAGACAACTAAATAAAAAGTTTTAAGTATCTTTTTTTGAAATTATTTGGTATCGTAATAATACAGACTTGTTTTAGAGGGAGGGATTCAGGAGTGATATTAATCGTGTTTATCATCTTCTCGGCCATAATTCTATATAATATTAACAGAATGACAAACTCATTATGTATCCAAAAAGAAATACCTGAAGACCGCCAAACGAAAGTATTTCGGACTATTAATATCTTAATTACGATTTTACTATTGTCCTCGTATGTTGAAATATCCTTTACATAAAAAATAACATGTAAGGCGGTCAGATTAACCGTTTCTGACCCTTCACAAAGTAAAATGGTAGCCCTATGGGCAGATGTAAGGTCAGACAACAAACGATGCGAAAAAGAAATGCTTTCGCTTATCACGCGAAAAAGGTGAACCTGTTAAAAGGTTCACCTTTTTTAGTATCCCATTTTATAGCCACGAAGCTCCGATGATAATCAAAAGGATAAAAAGTACAACAATTAAAGCGAAACCTCCGCCGACTCCTCCAGACATTGTGTATCCTCCTTTCAATGATGCATACGAACAATCCCGTTTATAGAAATCTGGTTGCAATTTTACAACCAACCCTTTAACGGCTACGATATTCTATTCAGCTTATCTTTAAGAAGCGTGGGCTTTTTCCGTTTTTTAATTAGATGTGGTTTTTAGTTACAAAAAGCAGCACCAACAATGATTAATAAAATAAACAATACTACTAACAAAGCAAATCCTCCGCCAAATCCAATGCCCATTTATAATACCTCCTTTATATTCGTAGACAGTCTTTGTTAAGGAACGGACTGCCTAATGTACACGAAACCAATATGTGTGAACGATCATTACATCTTATGTAAACGGATAAAAGTTGGATGGGCGGTTGCCTACTTTCTTTAAATTAAGATGCAAAATTCGCACTTTAATTTTTGAAAATCTTCCAAATATGGTATAGTAAGATTTGTGGATTCACAAATCAGCCACGAATCTAGATAAACAGGAGTTGTTCTAAATGAAAAAATGGGCTTTATCCATAACGGTAATTGCGGGTCTACTAGGATTATCTGCTTGTAGCAACGGCGGCGATTCTGAAGTGGTGGCAACTTCCAAAGCGGGAGACATAACGAAAGAAGAGCTTTACGATGCAATGAAAGATCGATACGGCGATGCAGTTTTGCAAGAGCTAGTATATGAAAAAATTCTTTCAGATAAATATAAAGTAACTGATAAAGAACTAGACAAAAAAGTGGACGAGGTTAAAAAGCAATTTGGTGATAGCTTTGAAATGGCACTCACTTCAAATGGCTTTGCCGATGAAGCTGCTTTTAAGCGTACAATGAAGAGCGGAATGCTCCAAGAAAAAGCAGCGACTGCTAGTGTTAAAGTAACTGAAGCTGATATTAAAGCTGCCTATGAAAAGAAACAGCCTGAAATTCACGCACGACACATCCTCGTTGAAGATGAAGCAACTGCTAAAGAAGTAAAAGATAAGCTTAACAAGGGAGAAGACTTTGCTAAGTTAGCGAAAGAATATTCAACAGATACTGGAAGTGCTGAAAAAGGCGGGGACCTTGGATGGTTTGGACAAGGAGCAATGGTTCCTGAATTTGAAGAAGCTGCTTATGCTTTGAAGAAAGATGAAATCAGCGAACCAGTTAAAAGCCAATATGGATTCCATATCATTCAACTTCTAGATAAAAAAGAGAAAAAATCTTATGAAGATTCAAAGGCTGAGATCGAAAAAGAATTAAAGCTTGCTAAACTTGATGCTGCTACAGTTCAAAAAGCCCTTTCTAAAGAAGTAAAAGATGCAGATGTAAAAGTGAAAGATAAAGAGTTACAAGACACATTTAAAAATGAAGAACAAGAACCAGCTACACCAGCTAAAAAGTAAAAAACATAATTAGTGCTTGGAGCTAGATGAAGAAAAGCCATATACATCTCAACTCTAAAAACCCTAAAAAAAAGAGGCTGTCCATATTAAAAGAATCTGACTAATATCTACTCAATATCGTTTAAATGACTTAGTAAACGATTTATAGAGTATGTTGTCAGACGCTTTTAGGACATCCTCTTTTTTAATGTTCCATTCCTGGCTGTTGCTCTTTTTTCCTGCCTTCTTGTTCCTTCTTCATTCGCTCAATATACTTTTGCCCTTCCTGCTCAATCCACTCATTTTCTTTTTTCCGATCCTGTCTTGCTGTATATACACTCATCCAAGCACTAACTAAGATTCCTGCAAAAATAATCCAAACCCAGATTGGCATGTGCTTGCTCCTTTCAGGGACCTTGTCCCACTCGTATTACTAAAAGAATATGCTAGAAGCAAAAATATATGACTACTTTTTCAGGTTCTAGGTCAAATATTGGGGTAATGGTTACAAAAAAAGCACCAATGCAAAATCTTCGCATGGTGCAATTATCATTATTCAGAAAATGTTGGTTTGTAAAATGATCGATTTTCTAGTGCAAATACTTTTTCTGTAAATTCGCCTGGTTTAGCCTTTTCTAGAGCACGATTCATCATATTAATTTTTGCATCTAAGTTATCAATATAATGGAGAACCTCTGCTTCACGAACTAGAGGTGGTTTGGCACTCCCCCACTCTGCTTTGCCATGATGGCTCAAGACAAGATGCTGCAGAATCATGATTTCTTCGGTATGAATGTTCAATTCATCAGCTGCTTTGCCTATTTCATTGACCATAATCGTAATATGACCAAGTAGATTTCCTTCAGTTGTATAAACAGTCGACACAGGGCCAGATAGCTCTTTCACTTTCCCAAGGTCATGCAAGATAATTCCTGCATATAAAAGATCTTTATCAAGTGTTGGATATAAAGCTGTGATCCCTTTCGCTAAATCAAGCATTGATACTACGTGATAAGCAAGCCCTGAATAAAATTCATGGTGATTTTTCGTTGCAGCTGGGAATGTCAAGAAATCACTTTGATATTTTTTCAGTAAATGACGAGTTATTCTTTGGATATTCGGGTTTTTCATTTCAAAAATATACTGTGTAATTTTCCCCATCATTTCATCTTGACTCAATGGAGCCGTTTGAATAAGATCGGCTGGGGTCACACCATCCTGTTCAGTCGTTAAACGGATATTTCGAATCTTCAACTGGCTGCGACCTCGGAAATTCTGAACATCCCCCAACACTTTGACCGTTTTTTCACCTGAAAAATTGCGCTCATCGTCCTCGGAAACGTCCCATAACTTTGCTTCTATTTCTCCTGTTTTATCAGAAAGAATCAGCGTAAGAAAGGGCTTGCCATTACTAGCCACTGCTTTTGTACTACTTTTAATATACATATATGTATCCATTGAATCACCAACACCGAAGTGAATGATGCCTTTTTGCATGTGTACATACCTCCGTTCCAATTTCAGTATCAATAGTATACCATATCTTGCAATATTACGGTTTCAACTTCTTCGATTTTCATGATAAAGTGAAACTTCAATCAGTGGGGGTTTTCTCCAATCCCCACTGATTGTTAGTCCCGTTCTACTGTCGCTAAGATCTTCGCTCTCACTTCGATCAATCGACAGTACGTACCCGATTTATCGAACTCAGCCTGTAGGGGTGTTACTTCCATTGATGCTAGATAAATCTGTTCTAATTTTTTGCTTATAAAGAAGCTCCTAAAGGAGTTGACAAATACGTTAAACCGTCTTTTGAAAAGTGGTTGAGCAGATGTTCATGACATGTAAAGAAAATTATTTGCCTATGTTCAGAAACTTTTTCAAGTAAAGCAATCGTATTTGCTGTTCGTTTACTGTCAAAATTCACAAAGCTATCATCAATAATCAAAGGAAAAGAATCATCCTTGAATGTGTAGTCTGCGAGCGCAAGTCGGAATGCTACATATATTTGTTCTTGAGTACCACGGCTCACTTCATTGACGTCAAAAATCAAATGATCAGAGCGCTGGATAGTGAATCCGTCCGAATCATGGTTCAGAAAAATGCGATTGTACTGTCCATCCGTTAAATAGGTAAAATACTCTTCTGCTTTGCTTATCACACTAGGAAGACGTTCCTTTTTAAATGTATCAATCGTTTGGTTCAGCAAACTACGTGCTACGGCATATTTGGCCCAGTCTTTTGCTTCTTCGTTAAATATTCGGCGCGCTTCATAAAATTGATGCATTCTTTCATCATATAAACCGCCTTCTTCAAGCTGTTTAATTTTGTGTTTCAAATCAGATTGCTTCTCTAGCAGCTGTTCATGTTTACTAGTGATTTCAGTTCGAATTGTTTCAAGATTTTCAATCGTATACTTGCTAATGTCTTTTTCGATATAGCAAGTGAGTTGTTCTCCTTGTAAACGCGCCTGCTTAAGTTGGACAATGATAAGCTTCAGCTGGCTGAGAAGTTGTAGCTTTTCTTCAGCATCAAATGCTTTTTTCCGAAAATCACCTTCATCGGCCGCACCAACTTGGTCTATTAATTCTTGTATTTGCTTAGTTACATAATCCGTTTCTGATTTGTGATTCTCAAGTGCAACTTTCGTTTTGGATATTTCCTCAAAATTCTGTTTCAGTTGAATTTGTTTTTCGAACAAACCATTTAACGCTCGTTTCAAAATAGTGAGAGCTTCCTGCCAAGTACCCGGATATTCTTCCAACTCACTGGTATAATAAAACAACGCTTTCTTCCTATTTTGTATTTCCAAATGTATATGCTCTATATTGTTACGGATTTCGTTTTTCTCTTCCACTTTCACTTTTAATTTCTCAAGAAAGCTGAAGATTTGCTCTAAGTCATGCTGGATCGCTTCATTCGGAAGCCCCCATAGTTTCGCGATATTCATAGCTTCCGCCTGAACTATATTCCACGATACTTCCCAAGTTTCAAAATCATGTATCACATCATCAAATGCTTGTTCTCGTTCTCCCATCTTAAATGCTTCATTAGCTATTAAACGTTCTAATTCTCGTTCTTGTTCAAGTAGACGCCGAACTGAATCAGTTTCAAATTCTATAGATTGAAAATGAGCTTCTTCTTTCTCAAGGGAAGTTCGCTTCTCTTTGACCTCAGAAATTTGCCTCTTGTATTCAACTAACGTATTCTTTTCCTTAAAAAAGAAAAATCTTGTCCAAATAACAAATAGTGCAGCTGCAAAGAAAACAGTAAGTATAGGCTGTTTAATAATAAACGAATAATACGAAATGCCTAATAGAACCATGCTGATAAAAACAAAGATTATTCGCTTTTTACTATGTTGATCCCGCTCTTTTTTTTCTTGAACTTTATACATCCGATCCAGGTTCGCAATTTGTTCATCTAGCATATCTTTTTTCACTTGATCATATTGTTTTTGTTGATTTTGATCTTGTGCTGTCTCGAACTTG
Organism: Peribacillus huizhouensis; assembly: GCF_014138605.1. Classification (GTDB taxonomy): domain Bacteria; phylum Bacillota; class Bacilli; order Bacillales; family DSM-1321; genus Peribacillus; species Peribacillus huizhouensis. Next base: position 574,248 of record NZ_JACJHX010000001.1, read on the forward strand.
AGCTTTTGTTCCTTTGGCATGCGTCGATTCTTAAGTTCTATCAGCCGCATTTCAGACTGTTCTAAACGGCCTTTTACTTGTTTATATCGCTCATCAAGTTGCTCTTTTTCATTACTTAACACTCGTTTTTTTTGAGCGAGCGTTCTTACTTTGTCCTTCTTAAAGGAGCTGAAATCAAGCTCCAAGATTGCTTCTTCACTACTTTTAAAAGACAAATCAGCCTTATGTTGATCGATTTCCTTATTTACTAGTTCGAAAACTTTTTCTGCTTGATGTTTATCGAGCTCTAATTGTTCAAGAAGCGCAGAACTCTCGATAGCTGTTTCGATATTTTCTTTATTTCCTTCTAAAAAAGGGGATACGAACATCTTCTCCCGTTCAACCATCAGTTCGTCAATCTGTTGTTGAAATGAAGCTTGCTTTGCCTCAAGCTGCAGCAAAATAGAACTTAGCTGTTCAAACCGTTTTAAACCATCAATTGGAAACAATTGATCACCTAACAGAGCCAATCTCGATTTGATGACAGCCTGCTCTTCAATAAGCGGCTTGATTCGAAGATATTCTCCTGTATAAAAGAGCTGTTCTTCATTAACCTGAAATTGTTTCTTCAGCTCTTCCAGTTCTTCGTTAATTTCTTTTAACTCACTTTGTAATTCATTATAGGTAAGCTGATCATCACCTGCGATTTTCATATCTTGTTGACGTGTTTTCAGCTGCTTCATTTGACTATTAAGCAGCGGTTTCTGTCCAGAAGGTTTGAACCTTAAATCCAGCTCTTTTTGCAATTTCCCTTCTACATCCAAAATCTTATCATTGCCAACTAAACCTGCCGAAAGCAAATACTTGCCTATGGTTCCTTCTCCTAGCATATGTAGTCCTTGTAAACCTTGTAGGTCAAAAGAAAAAATCGATTGATAATAGGCCTTATCCATGCCTTGCATAATATTATTAAGCATTTCTTCCCCAAACACTTCACCATTTTCAAACGTGACAATTACATCCCCCGTCGCTTTTCCTTTTACCCTTTCAATTCTTACCTCGCCATATTGCTTTGTTGCAACAATAAGCAGCCCTCCATATTTGGCATGCATTTTTGGTTCATATCGTAACTCGTTTTGAATTTTTGTTGGGAAGCCAAATAAGATACTGTGGATAAACGACATTATTGTTGATTTGCCAGCTTCATTTTTCCCGAAAAACACATGCAGACCTGACATGTTTGTAAACCGCATATTTTCCATTTTTCCATAGCCGTATATGTATATTTCTTTGATTTTCAAACTGCACTCTCTCCTTATTGCAGCATTTGCAAAAGCATCCGTTTGGCGTCTTTTAGAATTTTCCCTTGCTCTTCTTCCGTCAGTGAATCAAGCCATTTCTTAGCAATCCCATGTCGATATAAAGGATTGAGCGCTTCATCGTATTCCGTAAAACATTCTACTTTTGAAAGGAGCTCTGATGTAAACGGCGTGTCATGTAAAACAACTGGCATAGTGTCCTTATGAAAAGTTATCCGATATGGCCAGACATTCCATTCCTCATCTTCTGCCTGCTCTTGTAATATTGATAGAACATCATCTAGAAAATCTTCACGAAGGATATTAGAATCATGACCATCCCTTCCATCTAGGATAAGATCAAGTAAGTACTTCTCTTTAAAAGGATGATATTTCATCAAAATATGTTTGCATTCCGCTAAAATCGCATCAAATGTGTATCCCTCGGAAATCGTGACAGTTACTGTATCCCAAATCACTTCTGACGTACGAATAAATTGCTGTTTCCAATCTGAACCATTAAGTTCAATCAAATAGCAGCCCTTCTCCCCGTTTTCCTTGCGATTTCTGCCTTGAATATTTCCAGGATAGATGGCAAGCGGTTGTTCTGAGATAATTTCCCTTTTATGAATATGACCAAGCGCCCAATAATCGAAATGCTTGTCTGTGAGATCCCGTAATGTGAACGGCGCATATGGACTATGAGTTGTAACGCCTTCTAAATTCCCGTGTAGAAGTCCAATATGGTAATCCGCACCTTCAATCTTTGCATATGTATCAATCATTCTCTCAGTTACATGTCGCTTCGGATAGCTGAATCCGTAAAGATGAACTAGCGTACCATCACTTTTTTGAAACAACTTCATTTCGGTTTTTTCCGAAAATACATGAACATTATCAGGAAAATCCACATGTATCCATGCTCCGCCCAGATGATCGTGATTACCGTGAATAATATATACAGGTATTCCAGCCGCCTTCAAATGCTCCATTTCCCTGCGAAACTTCACTTGAGTACGTAAGCTTCTATTTTCACCGTCAAATAAGTCACCTGATAAAAGCATAAAGTCCACTTTCTGCTCAATGGCTGTACCGATAATATTGCGAAATGCTTTGAACGGACTTTCCCGCATTTCGTCTGTCCATGCTTTAGGTACAGATTTTAGTCCTGTAAATGGACTATCTAAATGTAAATCTGCCGCATGTAAAAAAACAACCGGTCTCATATTCATTCCTCAATTCCATATTTGATTCTCTTGTCAAATAGTTTACCCTAATTGTAGCATAAGCAGAACACACTTTCCCATTTTTTCACTCATGGAAAAGTCAAACCCCACATCTACTATCTATTGTTTATATGACGAACCAACATAATAAACAGTGGATAAATTGTGAGGTCAGAAAAAAAAGGGGCAGCACCCCCTATCTACTATTTATTGTTTATATGACAAGAAGACGCTATAAACAGTATATAGAGTATGAGGTCAGACCCTTTTCTTTGATAATTGCAAAGCGTTTTTGATACTTTTTAAAGATTTCGAGCTTCCATACATTAGAACGCCACCGCGATAGATTTTTGCCCCTATCATACCTAGCAAGATAATCGTCACGATTAGTAAACCGATACTTATGGCGATTTCCCAGAAAGGAACATTAAGCATACCAACTCGTAAAAACATAATCATTGGACTGAAAAATGGAATAAATGATGTGATCGTAATATAACTAGCTGAAGGATTGCCCAGTCCAAACATCGCAATTAGGAAGGCAATGACAACAAGCATCGTCATCGGTGAGATCATTTGCTGTACATCTTCTATTTTGCTTACTACAGAGCCAAGACAAGCAGCAAGTGTCGCATACAAAAGATAACCAAGCATAGCAAATATGATCGCGTAAATAATGGTGGAAATATTCGTGTTACCAAAACCAAAAAACGCAAAAAATCCTTCATTCATTTCAGCCAAATTCCGTTTAACCGAGACATAACCTACTCCGAAAAATAAAATCATTTGGGTAAGGCTGAGCAAGGCAACACCTAATATTTTCGCAAACATTTGGGTAATCGGTGGAACACTTGATATTAAGATTTCCATCACTCTTGACGTTTTTTCTGTAGCCACTTCCATCGCAATCATGGTTGCATACATTAACACACCGAAATAAATGACAAACAAAAGCACATAGACAAGCCCCCGAGCTTGATTCAGATCTTCCTCTGATTTTGCATTTTCTACAAGAGCGATTGATTCATAAGCTGGTGGTGTATTCAATTGTACGATTTGTTGGTCCGTTAAGTTTAATTCACTCGCAGTATGCTTGCTTTTCAATTGAGAAAGCGCGTGTAATAAATCATTGCTTATCATCGAATCTGATATTTGATTGGCTTTATACGTTCCTTTTAAGCCATAGGTCACGTCTTTTTCAAGAAGTAAATAGCCGCTAATTTCTTCATCCGTTACCATTTCCTTTGCAGCTGCTTCATCTTTGGAAGCGATCATCGTAATGTCATCGTTAACAGCTTTTACTTCAGCTTTAAAGTCCTCAAATAAATGGTCTCCAGTTTGATCGATGATAGCAACTTTGTCTTGGTCATCACTTCCAAATGCCTTCAAAATATTCGTCATGTTAGAAAGAATAAGAACTAACGCCATCATAATAATTGTAGTTATAATGAAAGATTTCGTTTTTAATTTTGATAAATAGGTATGGGAAAGCACAATCCAAAATTTATTCATAGGCTGCACCTACTTTTTCAATAAAGATATCGGTCAATGACGGTTCTTCCAATTCGAATTTCCGAACAAATCCCCTTGGAACAAGTTCACGAATGATTTTCTCTGCAACATCCTCACCCGTAACCTGTAGAATTCTACCTTCCATCGTTGTCTTGACTTTCGTTACACCAGGATAAGAATCCAAGAAGGATAAATCAAAATCAGCTCGAATCGACACATTCTTTTTTCCAAATGAACGCTTAATTTCTTTAAGATTACCTTCAACTACAGGTGATCCCTTATGCATAATGCAAAGATGTTCACACATTTCTTCAACATGCTCCATTCGATGGCTCGAGAAAACGATCGTCGTACCGCTATCTCGCAAATCGATGACCGCTTCCTTGAGCATCTCTACATTCACTGGATCTAGACCACTAAATGGTTCATCAAGTATAAGCAATTCCGGTTTATGAATCATGGAAGCGATCAACTGAATTTTTTGCTGATTTCCTTTAGAAAGCTCTTCAACACGCTTATCAATATATTCTGGAACCTTAAAACGGCCAAGCCAATACTCAAGTTCCTTTAAAGCATCTGCTTTGTTCATTCCTCTTAATCTTGCTAGATAAACAATTTGTTCCCGCACTTTTAACTTCGGGTATAGTCCACGTTCTTCAGGCAGATAGCCAATTAAAGAGCTGCTCGCATAATCGATCTTCTTCCCATTCCAAACAATTTCTCCTTCTGTTGGATCAAGCAGACCAAGTATCATCCGAAATGTTGTTGTTTTACCAGCCCCATTGCCGCCTAAAAAACCAAACATTTCTTTCTCAGGGATTATGAAATTAAGATTATTGACAGCAGTAAATTCTCCAAACTTTTTTGTTACTCCTTTAATTTGTAAAGCCAACTAATTACCCCCTTTACGTGATACTTCTAGCGGTGGGAATTTATTAAATTCACGACACCTTTTTTCGATTCTTACCCAGAATAATTTAGATGTGTTACATACATTAAGATGGGATAAAACACCATTCCACTATCATCTTAACGAAATTCCTATCCATGTACAATACGTATGCCCTAAAATAAAGTGGTATAAGTGGTATAATATTATGAAAATTGCAAATTAATCACAAATAATTTTCAAGAATATAAAGGAGTGTTTTATATGAGCAATATTTATAAATTGACAGTCTTTGAATCATCAGGGGAAAAATTGTTAGATGAGGCTTTTACAGCTGAAAATGATGACATGGCAAAAGAAATAGGTCAGCGATTATTAATTGAAAAAAACTATGAACAGAAAACACACCGTTGTACTTCATCCGCAGGTAAACTTCTTCTCTTTCACCCTTAAATAAAGGATCATAACAGACCCCTACAACAACTAAATACAGTAATAGATACGTGTATGAAAAACGACATATCCTTCATAGTAAGAGGTGGTGTGTTAACGCCATATTAGTTTACCGTGAAGGAAAAAGGGAAAGAATACAAGAAAAAGTTAAATTAGGAGGAGAAATATGTTCGTAGATCATAACACTGTTAACTACTGTATGAATGAATACAATATTTTAAAAAAAGTAATTGTCTGTGAGCCACAATATATGGAAATCCGTGAAGTGATTAATGAAACTCAAAAGCAATATAAAAATGAAAACATTGATCGAGAGTTGGCTATGCAGCAACATAAGCAATTTATTGAACAATTAGAGGATTTAGATGTAAAAGTATATCAACTTCCCGCCCGTGCAAAGTTTCCTGAACAAGTTTTTACACGTGACATTGGTTTTACTATTGGAAAAACAGTATTTGTAGCAGAAATGGCAAATCATTTGCGACAAGGTGAGGACAAAGTATTAAAATCCTGGCTTGAGGAAGCGGAGGTTCCATTTTACGATTTAACAATGGCGCATATTGAAGGTGGCGATGTATTAATTGATCGAAAATCTATCTACATTGGCGTTAGTTCTCGAACCGATGAAAAGTCTATCGTACAGCTACAAAATCTTCTACCGCATTTTGAAATCATCGCTTTACCGTTTAATAATAAATTTCTACACTTAGATTGTGTATTCAATATCATCTCTGAAACTGAAGCACTATTTTTTCCAGAAGCATTTGCAAAAGAAGAAATTGATTTGCTTCACTCACGGTATGACCTGATTGAAATTAATGATTGTGAACAATTCACTTTAGGGACAAACGTTCTTTCAATTGGCAGAAAAAAAATCATCAGTCTTACCGGCAATAAGGGCGTGAATAATCAACTTCGCACAAGGGGATATGAGGTAATTGAAGTAGATATGTCTGAAATCATTAAATCAGGCGGGTCATTTCGATGCTGTACAATGCCACTTGTACGAGAATAAGTATTTTCCCGATTTGATACATAAATCCTGGAAGCAACGCATATTACATTTTAAGTAAAGGCTGTTTTCACATACTTTGTTGCTTTTCAATCATTTTTACACTAATAACCCGGGTTGATTTCCGTTGCAGGTACTCGCTTTCCGCGGGCGGTCTCAGAAGCCTCCTCAGTGCTTTGCACTTGCGGGGTCTCCCTCAACACGCTTTTCCCGCAGGAGTCTCGCACCTTCCACTACAATCAACATCTGTTCGAATTGGTTTCTTGCTAAAAACAACAATCTTTACGAAAAGAGCCTAAGTAAAAAAAGAACCCTCAGCACCATTTCTGTTATGGTCTAGGGTTCTGCTTCTGTTATTTTTGTACAACCCCAAACAGTTCTTCAAGAATCTCTATTTTCTTCTCCGTATAGTGTTCAAAATTGTCGTTGTATGACTTAGGATCCTTTGGATTTGCAAAATGAGTAATCTTCCCTGTAACTGGGTCAAGGAACTTACTCGCTGCCCCACAGCCAAGCCCAATAATGGTTTGCTGTTCTTCCATGATCATGATATTATACAAACTTTCTTGACCAGGGAAAGAATAACCGACATTTTCAAGGTTGCCGAGAATATTTTTCTGGCGATACAAGTAATATGGCGTGTAACCATGCTTTTCAGCCCAACTCTCGGCCGTTCGCATCATTTTCTCAGCTTCTTTACGTGAAGCTACTTTATATTTTTGCTTATTGCGTGTCATTTCTGAAGCACGTTTGAACGATAACGTATGAACAGTTAGTGATTCTGGCAACAGCTTTTCCGTCTCATCCAAAGTAACCTGAAACTCAGGAAGCTCCTCTCCAGGAAGCCCAATAATTAAATCCATATTAATATTGTTCATGCCCATCTTTCTTGAAAGATGGAATTTCGTAATCGTTTCTTCAACCGTATGATGGCGCCCGATTGCCTTCAGCGTCTCCTGAATATATGATTGCGGATTCACACTAATTCGGTCGATATTCCACTTTTTCAATACTTCTAGCTTTTCTGGTGTAATCGTATCCGGACGCCCTGCTTCAACTGTTATTTCACGAACCTTTTCAACATCTGGGAAACTTGCATACATTTCTTCGTACAGCATATCCATTTCCTCTGCAGTAATACTTGTTGGGGTACCGCCACCATAATAAATTGTGGTGATTTTTACATTATGTTCTTTCATCCAGCGGCCCATTTCTTTAATTTCATAATGAAGACCGCCGAGGAACGAAGTCACAGATCCTTGTCTGCCATTAATCGCATAGGCAGGGAATGTACAATAGGCACATTTAGTTGGGCAAAATGGAATCCCGATATAGATGCTCACTTCTTTTTTCAATTCATATAAGTCCGGAATGGCTGCCAATTGTCGATCGACAATACGCTGCATCAGGTCAATTTTCTCATCAGAAATTAAATAATCTTCACGAAGTTCAGCATGTGCTTGTTCTTTCGGAAGCCCTTGTTGAAGCTTATTATGGAGGAGTTTGGTTGGACGGATTCCAGTTAAGATGCCCCATTTCTGTGTGATACCTGTGACTTGTTGAAGCACATCCAAATACACATGGGAAACAACCCGCTTCACTTGTTTAAACTGCTCTTTATCTGTATTTGCTGGAATTAGATCTTGGGAATAACCAGCTAAATAGCTATTTTCCGTAGTTCTATCTAGTAGCGATGCAGATACGGTAATTTTATCGGTAACTTCATAATGCAAGGTTACTTCAAAATCTGCATCTTTCACGTCACCAAAAACGATTTCCGATTCTTCATAAAATAAGTTCGCAATATTTCGAAGCGGACGTTCAAACCGCTCATCATGTAATCCCTTTATTTCAATTTGCAAAATGATCACCTGTTTAATTTTATTTCGTAAATATCCTTTTCATTTTACAGAATTGGACTAGTTCGGTCAATGTTAACAACAGCCAAAGCAATTTGCTAGCGACTAATCCAGCATTTTTCCAACTAAAAAATTGGAATCCGCCCCCTTCTTGCTGACATTAAATTTTGCGGTCCAAAATAAGTTTTTAACGCTTACAAATTAACTTATAAACCCTCCCTGAGGATCCATTTGGGGGTTTGACTATAAAACTATTAAAGATATAAAATAGATTGGTATTTGTAGTAAAATAGAAGATTGGAAGACAGGGTGAGATACTTGATTGAATTAAAACTGCGTAATATTTTAAGGCAAGTGAAAAGCAAAACCCCCAAAAAAAGATACGAGGCTCTTGACCAGCTTTTTCAATATAAGCATCAGGATGGGCTCGAGGTCCAAATGGATGTTCTTAAGGATATCATAAAAACTGCGGCTTCCAAATTTCCAGAGCGCGTGGATCAATGGGACAACCCTTCCTTTTATTTAATCGATTTTGTCTGCGATTTTCCAATGCCTGAAGTCATAGAGAGCTTGATAAAGTATTTTGACGATTTTGACCTGCAGGCTAAAGAAAGGGTCATTGAATTTTTGCTGTCGACAGAAGATGATGATATTTTTTATTTTCTCGAAGAAAAGATCGTCAAGTTGATGCAGACAGAGGATTTCGTTATTCCAGCTAGGGAGTTAGCATCCTATCCTGTGCTTATTAAAGGAATCCTTGATGCCTCACTTGACAAGCTCCATTCAAACCATTATAAGTTCAAGCTATATGACTTATTATTGTCTCTTAACAAATCCAGCTATGAACAGGGATATAAAAAAGAGACTGTTCTCTCTTTCTTACTCGAAGACTATCAAGCTGTGAAACAGGATTACATAAAATTTAATCCCGAATATTCAACAAAATATGTTTATTCTGCCTGGAAGGACAGCTACTTTGTTGTCCGCAACCAAATGAGGCTATTTATTAGTTTAATGGAATATTATTATACTCCGCAAATTGGCAACGAGCTCGAGATGGCGCTTGATTTCCGTGATCCTTTGATCAAGACAGAAGCCCTCCTTGTATGTATAGCAAAAAACCTTCCTTTTAAGCAAAGTACTTTATTGGAATGTGCAGAGCATATCGAAAGTGCAGAAATGGCATATTGGGAACTGTGTGAAAAGAATTTGGAACATCTTTATCCAATCCCTGAAGGAAAGCAGCCTCATTTGGCCAAAACCAGGCTCTTCTCCACTATTATCAACCTACCTGAGGATGAGGACGGAATAATCCGCTTACCCGATGACATTCAGATAATCGATATAGTGGATACTGAAAATGCTTATGGACAGCCAGTACGCTATTATCTGACGAGTTTCAGAGAGCACGGCTGTGTGTATGCTGCATGGGTAGGCGGCTATGCCCTTGAAGATGGCGATGACACAGCAAATCTATGGGACGGTACATATACCGATTTTGTAGAATTCGATTCGGGTAGCATTGAAGAACATAAGCAGACCTTTTTCAAAAAAAGAGCTGAGGAAAAGCTAGAATATGAAAACAGTGTTTATTATGAAAGCTCGCCAAAGCTCAGCAATGGAGCATGGTTCTATTTAGCCCTACTAATTACCCACTGGATTAGGGCGGCTTTTACCGGATTTGAAGGCTCCCTTCTGCCTTCCATTTTTTTCACCTTAATTGGAGCGGCATTGTTCATTTTCGAATTCACAAAAAATAAGAAGAGAAATATCTTAATTACCGGTCAGCAGCTCATAAAGAAAGATGGATCAAAACAGCATAGTATCGGTTTGCATGAGATCAAGAAAGTAGAATATAACAAGAAGCATGTCATTTTGTATAACAAGAAAAATGAAATTGCCTTTAAGTTCCCGCTCAAATGGGTTCGCTATGAACTTTTTTATCTTCATATGAAAGAGCATACTGCCCATTTGAAGGAAAGGCCATTCATTCAATCATAAAACTAATTGTCAGGGATTCTCTATGGTTACGAAAACCCGTGGGAGTCCCTTTTCTATTATTTTCATTGAAATTCTATGTAAGCGTCTAACAACTTGGGTCGATTAAAACCTAAAGGGCTCTATACAATTCATCAACTATGCTGCCACGTTACTCGAAAAAGAAGATCTTTCATAAGTTGATTTCTTATTAGTAACAGGTATATTCTTGTAAACATCTAACCTGTAGACAGATAGCACCTAATCTCAAAAAACTCACAAAAAGATTTTCCTTTTATTAGCAATCAACCTTAAAAGAATTTCACATCCATCGAAAAAATATTTTCTACCAATTACTATGGAAAAGGTTAGCGTTTTACAAAAAAACTTTTTTAAATAGAAAATACTCTGGAGACTATCTCATCCCCAGAGTATTTTTACACAATTATAAAAAGATTTATTTAACAGCTTCTTTTAATTCTTTACCTGGCTTAAATGCAGGAACTTTAGAAGCAGCAATTTGGATTTCTTCTCCAGTTTGTGGATTTCTACCCGTACGAGCTGCTCGATCGCGTACTTCAAATGTGCCAAATCCAACTAATTGGATTTTCTCTTCTTTAGAAAGTGTAGTTGAGATTGTTTCAATCAATGCATCTACAGCTTTTTTAGCGTCTTCTTTTGTTAATTCTGCTTGTGCTGCTACAGCACTTACTAATTCAGTTTTGTTCATAGTCATACACCTCGTCCTTTAATCTTAAATAGTATGTAGAAATGACACCATAACATATTATCTCTATATCTGTCACCTAGTAAGGCTAAGAAAAAGCAAACAAAATTCCTATAAATATTGATAAGTAGAAAATTACAATGATATTTGAATGTACTCATGTAATTAATTTTAAATATTTATGTTAAATTTTGTTCTCTATTATGATGCCTTGTAGTTCTTTAAAAATCAATTATTAAGCTTAAGCAACTGTACTTTCATCCATATAAAATAACTCCCATTGATGACTGTCTAGATCTTGAAAACTCCTTTGATACATAAACCCATGATCGACCGGATCATTTGAAGCCTTACCACCTGCTGCTAAAGCCTTATCGACAAGCTCATCAACTTTTTCCTTACTTTCAACAGATAGTGCCAAAATAACTTCTGTACTTTTAGTTGCATCAGAAACTTCTTTTTTAATAAAACTTTTAAAATATTCTTCAACTAACAACATGACAAATATATGATCACTGATAACCATACATGTCGCATTTTCATCGGTAAATTGAGCATTAAATTCAAATCCTAGTTGAGTAAAAAAGTCTATAGATTTTTCCAAATCCTTAACAGGTAAATTCACAAAAATTTTCTTTTCTTGGACCCCCATAATCTCTCCCCTCTCCGTTTCATTATTTTGACCTATTTTGATAGACATCGTATTTTTTACCTGAGGTAAATCTTGAGCGGTAGTAGTTTGTCCTATAAGTTTATCCAAAATAAATGGATAATATAAGTCAATAAGTTCTAATATTCCATTTTATTTTAAAAACAGAACTATTTCATCATTATGAATCATCACACTCGGGTTATAAATACTAAGTATATTTAATCATTTTCTAATTCATTAAGAGGTAATTCCCTTAACGATCCCGTCTTATTTTCCTACCCGTTAATACGGAATCAACAACAAAAAACACATGGCGAGTTTCAAAACCATGTGTTTTTATTGATTTGTTAGAATAGACAGATGAAAAAATTAAGATTCGCAGCCTTCACACTGAAAAATTTGTTTTTCAGCGTCTAATACTTTTAATAACTTTCCAATTAACACATCTTCATCCTCAGTGAACTCCAAGTCGACGATTCTTTCGTGGATCAATGTTTTCGCCTGTTCTTCTGTTTCTGCTACTTGGCTAAATTCACCTTTTTTCTGAGTAGAAAGCACTTCGTATTCAAAAAGATATCGTTGTTTCATCCTGTCACTCCTCTTCCCTTATTAATCTTTTATTATAATGATTAATTTCGAAGAAGAAGAATAATCTGCTCAATCATGGATGATATATTTCACCTATTTTACTTGTGGTGGATTATTTCAATAAGTTCATCTTCGTTAAAAATTCAATATCGTACTGTTTTCTAAAAAACTCCCTCAGCATATAGGCCACACCATGTTCATCATTCGTACGAGTTACCCATGCAGCAGCAAGCTTTACCTTATTTGGAGCATTGCCCATCGCAACACCTAGGCCTGATTCAGAAATCATCTCGAAGTCATCTTCATCATCACCAATTGCGACAATTTCATTTCTTTTAACACCTAAATAGTCCGCTAAATAAAGGATTCCATTCCATTTTGAAACACCTTTTGGAACAATCGTCAACCTTTGGTAAGGTTTTGCCATTACTTCCACTTCAGGGAAGAGTTCTTTTAGTAAAATGTGCAAATCAGCGTAATCTTTACGACTTTTAAAAATCACATCGATTTTCACAGGTGAAAATGGCTGTTCTTTTAGCTCTTCGCTTAAAAGATTAACAAAGTGCTGCGAATATACACTAGGCTCATTTTTGTAGATGATCGTTTTTCCTAGCAAATTTTCAGGAAGATTCATGCGATTTCCGATCAATGATTTTTCTCGGATTAATTGTATCTGACATTCTGTTTTTTCAAGCAGCTGAACTATTTCCAGTGTTAATTCTTCACTAATTCTTTTCACAAAAATTGCATTTTCAATTGTTGAACCGACAAAGGCTCCATGATGAGCAATCAGCATTGGATTTATTTTCAATGCTTTTGCTACTTTCTTTGCTGAAAGATAATTTCTTGACGTTACAAGGGCTACATTCACACCTTTTTGATGTACATATTCAATAGCTTCCCTCGTGGATTTATGTAAACGGCCATTCGATTGAAGCAATGTCCCATCAATATTCACGGCTAGTAAGCGATACACCATGTTGACCACCCCTTCTATTCCAATTTATGAAGAAAAAATTAACGGTAGAACATTGGAATAGGAAGAATTTTTCACAATATAAGTAAAACCAAGTTGCATTGAAACGAGGTACATTTATAGGCTAAAAACAGTCCTATTAGATTTGATTTTATAAAAAAACTATCAGCCACCCTTTATAAAAGTTGGCAGGATTGATCCGCTTTTTCATGCGAGGTATCATTCAATGTTTTTTTCAATCAGGAGCTGAATCTGTAATTTGATACTATTCTCTTTTGTAAATTTTTATAAATTGGAATGATTATGATTTATATTTAATGACTATTCATATAATCACAACTCATTAAAACGTAATAATTATGAATTATATCTTATAGCTCATTTTTGCTCCCGTTAATCTTTTTTAAGTCTCAATCTACTAAACTTGCATATCCTATTGATAGGGCTACTAGAATTAAGGTAGTAATTTTATTGTGACCCATTTATTTAAGCTACTAAACGACCGTTCAACCTTCCTATTATTTTACTTTTTTTGTCTTTTTGTTACTTTTCTAGAGTTGGTAAATAATCATGCTCGATAGTTCCGTAGCAATGAACCAACGATCAAACTTGGCGTTAGTTCACAATCAGATACAACTGTTTCAGCTGCTAATCCTAGTGTAAATGACTACAATACTGAATGGACTACAGAAAAACCAGATCCAATTTCAGAAATTGAATATTCAGCCTTGCAAAAGAAATTACTTCACGATCAAATCATTGTTGCACGATTTGGAGTAACCTGTTGGGTTGCCGCCGCAACCGTATACGGTTTTATGGCAAGAGGGGACGTTGCACACTTGCCTCTTGACGAATGGTTACAACTAACTGGTACAATCGAGCAAACGAACTACGACGGTTCTACAATCTCAATAATTAAAATCCACCCATAAAAAAAAATGAAATAAAAAAGGGAGTCGCATAAGCAAGGGTCAAACCCTTATGAGACTCCCTTTTTTTATTTGTTGGATTGGACCCTGATATGAATAGGTTACCGAATTAACAGGGGCAATATTATTGTTGTGGAGAACCGTAAAGATCTTCTAGCGGTTTCATAATAATTTTGTTTAAATCAGCAATTGCCATGCTCATTCGTTGTTCTGCTTCCATCAACTTTGAAATGGTTGAATGTTGTTGGACTAACGCCACTGTTTTTTGCGCTTGCTCGACTTCTTCTGGCGTGATTTCTTGTCCAGTCATTTGCTTTTGTTGTAGGTTCATCTGCAAATTACGGAAGTTCTCGAACATCCCTTTAGCAGATGGATCACTGTTAACTTGATCAAACAGGCTTTTTAACTCCTTATATTCATTGCTCTCACGGATTGCTTTTTCTAAATCATATGCTGAATCATATAGATTACTCATTCCTATTCCCCCATTCTCGAATTTCTCTTATTCACTATACCAAATCGAACTTGAAAATTACATAAAAACAGCAATTAATCCTTGAACGATTCCGATAATACCACCTAATAAAGCACCCAAATATGTAATCATCGATAATTCTTTTTTGGCAATCGATAACACAATTTTTTCAAGATGCTCCATCGGGAATCCTGCAACTTGTTCTTCGACTATTTTTTCGATTTGTAACTTTGCAATTAATGGTGTAAGATGGTTGCTTAAATAGCCAACACCTTGCTCAAAGACAGCTGGGACCATTTTTTCAATAATTAGCTCTTCCACATCATTCGTAATTTCTTTCAGTGGTTTAGTCATCATTTCTTCAATTGCGAGTATTTCTGCCATTTTTTCTAAAAGCAAGGTTTGAATTTTTTCATTTCCTAACATATTCTCTACCTTACTAAACTCCCATTGCTTTACTTTACTCCATTCACCAACCATTAGAACTGTAAAAAGCTCTACCGTTTTCTTCTGCTCAAGGAATTTGATAAGTTCTGGTTGTACCTTATCAACAAGCTTGCCATTTCCCACGAACATTTGAATCATGTTGCCAAACATGCCTCTGTTTTTCAAGAAGTCGTCAACCATGAACTCTAGACGTGCTTTCCCTTCCTCACTGTTAAAGTATTCTTTTCCTTTCTGCATTATGCACGCGGAAAGAGTCGGAATCATTTCTGAAGCTTTTTCTTTGATTTGGGGAGGTAATACTTCATCCAAAGTTTGGTGGCGATGTGCGGTAAGCCAATTATTATATTTATTCAATACAATTTTTTGGGCATATTTCTCCAATTTTTCTCCAGGTTGCTGTACTCCAAATTGAGTTAACATCTCATTCAAACTTTTATCAGTTGATACAACTTTTTTTACTTCTCCTTGCATCCATTCTTTCATATCCTGTTTAAAGGAAGCGTTCATGATCTTATTTTGAATACTGTCAGGAGTAAGTAAATGCTCAACTACCACTTTCCCAAGTTGTGTTGCCAATTCCGCTTGGCGTTTAGGCAATAGACCTGGTGTAAAGGGCAGCCGTCTTCCGAATAAATATACAGCCTTGTACGGATGGAATAGCATCTTAATCGCTAAATAGTTGGTCGAACCACCTATAATGGCACCAATCAAGACCATAAAAATGATGGTTAACAATAAATTCATGAAGATTCTCCTTATATTCGAATATAACTACCCCATCGGGAATGACACCGCTGATGACAGTTTACTGTATCACAAATATTAATAGGCTGCTGTACACATTCTTTATTCTTTGAACATACAATAACCCAGAATAGCAAAATCGCCTAAATTTGGTGGTGGGACTTTTCTAAACTGAGTATAAACGGGGATTGACGATGAAAATATTATACGACAAAGTTTCAATAATTGCAGATAAAAGAACTGCGGGTCGTACTCCCACTATTTATGTCCCTCCATTTCTGTTAAAAAAGTGGCAGATCAAAGACTCCACCCGTATCTCATTAGAAGTAGGATTCAAACAAATAGATGTGTTTGTATGTACCCATCAAGATAGCCTATCACAACTTAAGATTCCTGAAAATGTACTGCAGTTTCTAACTCTACCTAATTGTTCATACTCTGTACAAATAGGTTTCTGCCCAATAAATACGCAGCTTTCAATTGGACCTATACTTGCACTTTTAACCGATCAAAGACTAAGTGAGGAGAATGGGTTTGGAGAACTAGAAATTTTTTTTAGGGAATTGTACAGGTTTTGTTGCATGAATGGGTTTCTTTTTTTCATCATTCCTCTTCAAACACTAGTTGAACCAAAGGAAGTGACAGGATACCTTCCAAATGATGAAGGCTGGGAACGGATGTCCATGCCCGTTCCTGATGTTGTGTATAACCGAATCCATTCAAGAAAACTAGAAAACTCTGAATCATTTAATCGTTTCAAAACATTTTTAACCGATGCTTCCATTCCCTTTTTCAATGGTGGTTTTCTATCTAAATGGGACACTCACACTCTTTTATTAACTGAAGAATCACTAGCCCCATATTTGCCTGAAACGATCCTACTCCAATCCGAAGTAGATTTTGTTACTTTTTTAAAAATTTATAACGAAGTATTTGTAAAGCCCGTGTTTGGAAGTCAAGGTCGTAATATATGTAAGCTATCACGTGTTTCAGAAGGATGGGTCATAGAACATTCAAGTAATAGCAAAGAAACTCATCTCATCGAAACTGAGGAACGACTTTATCGGTTCCTCATGAGAAATACGAAAAAGAGCGCCTATATCGTTCAAAGAGGCATCCCATTACTCGATATTGATGGACATAAAACCGATTTTCGAGTCCTACTGAATAAAAATAAAAAGCAAGAATGGTCGATCACATCCATTGTCGCAAGACTGGGTAACGCTGGACATATTGTATCCAATCTCGCTCAAGGAGGCGAAATGAAAAATGCATCAGCATTTCTCTCCACTGTATTCGAGCGAACAGAAGTAATTCGTATTTATAAAAGCTTATCCAACCTTGCCTTAACCATTGCCAAAACTGTTGACAACAAACGAGATGATTTATTCGGGGAACTTGGCATTGATTTGGCACTTGATTCGGATAATCATCCTTGGATTATTGAAGTGAATTCAAAACCTTCGAAGAAATACCATGTAGACTCTGAGAAAATTCGCCCCTCTGTAAAAAACATCGTTGAATATATGAACAAATTGTATGTAAGTAAAGCGCCTTAACCTCATCTAATCGTTATCATCGGAAAGGAGCGGGAACTATGATTTCCCTAGGGATCATGTTATCCGAGTTATCAAAAGAACAACGTTATAGTACTGAAATTGCAAAAAGAGCGAGTAAAAACAACTTGAAGGTATTTCGATTCAAGTCATCTAGTATTGACATAGCAAACAAAACTTTACAAGGTGAATCGTACAATCCGCAAGCTAACCTTTGGGAGCCTGAAAAGTTTCCTATCCCAACATTTATCTATGATCGCAGCTTTCATGGATTAATAAGAGACGATCAAATTGCACGAAAAAAAATAACTTGGCTAAAAGAGCAGGCTCAATTTCTCGGTCATGGCCTTCCTAGTAAATGGCAAGTTTATAGCGAACTTAAAGATTTGCCGTTGCTTCAAGCCTATTTACCTCAAACCTCTCAGGCGACAGATGCTGAAACCATATGGAATCATCTTCATAAAAATGAACAGATTCTTCTAAAACCGTTATTCGGATCAAGAGGAATCGGCATTTATCTTTTGTCTAAGGTTGAAGACGGTACACTGGTAACGATGACCAAACAGGAAAAAAGATATGAAAGAAACTTCAAATCAAAGCAGCAGCTTCTTAGATGGATTGAATCACTCTTAAAAAAATTCCAATTCCTTATTCAACCTTATTTACCATTATTCAATCTTGAAAACGAACCATTTGATCTGCGCATTCTCCTGCAAAAAGACGCAAACAATCAATGGGTTGAACAAGGCAGAGGCATTCGTCAAGGGAACAAGGGTTGTATCACCTCAAACTTAGCGACAGGCGGTAAAATTATAACCTATGAAAAATTTATCAATCAAATTGACAATCCCCATAAAAAATATATTGAGCTGACCATTGGGCATCTTCTTCGTACACTGCCCGAAGAGCTTGAATCAAGATTTCAGCCGCTTTTTGAGCTAGGTATTGATCTTGGAATTGATCAAAAAAATCGAGTATGGATTCTTGATATCAATTCAAAACCTGGTCGAAAAATTATTGAAACTCTGCAACCAGAAAAGAAAGATGTCCTATATGAAGCTCCAATTGCTTATTGTAAATATCTTTCTGACAACTTAGTGAAAGCAGGTGAATTCAATGAAGAAAATCTATCCATTTGAAATAACTGATATGGTGGGAGATGTTTTTTATTATCCATCTGAGCTAGAAGGAATCGTAAATTTTACTGATAAGGAATCTGTTTGCTTTGGACATCGTTCACATCAAGCTGACATAAGAAGCAACCCCTCCATTAGGCAAACCTTTGCACTTTCACGCTCTCTTGCTGAAGCGTTATACTTTCCAGAAACAGAAACTTCCTTGCATGTGTTCCCTTACCAGAATAGTATTCATATTGGGCCATTAGTCGGCATCTTTTCTGCTGGCTTTGGACCTTTTTTAACGAAACCATTGGGTGAACGCTCTTCATTCTTTTCTAAGCTTTTATCTTTGAATAAAACGACTGGATGCGTCCCTTTCATTTTTGGTGAAAATCATATCAACTGGGAACAAGAAACGATTCGTGGCTATGTGTATCAGGACGATCAATGGGACATTTGTGAATTTCCTTTTCCTAATGTCATCTATGACCGTTTACCTAATCGAAAAACAGAGAATAAAGCTGGTCCAAAAGAAGTGAAACGAAAATTCCAAACCGACTTTTCCATTCCTTGGTATAATCCAGGCTTTTTTAATAAATGGGATGTATATGAACGTTTAATAGATGATGAACGTGCGACTCCCTACCTACCTGTCACCTATCCATTTCAGTCTTTTTCAATTGTTGAAACATTACTTTCTGAACATCGTCAAGTTTATATAAAACCGATTCACGGCAGCCTTGGATTAGGGATACACCAAGTTCTTTATGATAAGCATGATGACATGTATTACTGTCGTTATCGTGATCATGAAAATGAAAACCGATTAAAACGCTTCTCTACCCTGGAATCGATGCTGAAGCATGTATTTAAAAACAAAAGAATTGACCATTTAATCGTACAACAAGGAATATCATTAATACGTAATAACCGCCGTCCAATCGACTTTAGGGTCCATACGAATAAAGACCTTGATGGGGATTGGCAAGTTACTGCAATTGCCGCAAAAATTGCTGGTGAGGGGAGCCTCACAACCCATGTGAAAAATGGTGGTACTATTATGACTCTCGATGAACTATTTGGTGATGATGATACAGTATTTGAAGTGCATCAACAGTTGTCAAAAGCTGCCCTTATCTTAAGTGAGGCCATCGAAGAACATATAGACGGAATCGTTGCGGAAATTGGTTTTGACTTAGGATTAGATAAACAAGGGCAAGTCTGGATGTTTGAAGCCAATTCAAAGCCAGGTCGATCCATTTTTTCGCACCCTAAATTACAAGATTTTGAATTATTAACAAGGAAACTCGCTCTTGACTATGCTGTCTATTTAACCGAGCAATCACTCGCCAGCACTGGCGGCTTACAGAAATGAAATTGTATTATGATTTAACCAATCAATTGTGGAAGCATCGCTCCTCTGGTCAAAAGGCCTATTTTGGTCAAGATCTTAGAGAAATTCCTTTTAGTGAAGAAGTTCCATTGCCCTCCTTTTCCGTACAAACAAAGTTGGAACACGGAAACCGAATTTTGACTGTAGGAATCATGACCTGTCAAAACAAAAAGAACGACTTCGGAATCGCTGGAAACCTACCATTATTTTATGACTTGCATCAAGAGCTTTTAAAGCATGGGATCTTCTCATTTATTTTTACTGCTGAAGATGCTTTAACAAATACCAGACGTGGTCTTGTATATAGTGTTGAATATGGTAAATGGATGAAGGTTTCGGTGCCAAAGCCATGTGTCATTTATAACCGAATTCCCTTCCGTTCATTTGAAGAGACCTCTACATTCCAATCATTACTAAATGACTTTAAAGCTCGTAACATTGCCATTTTCAATCCAGGTTTTTTTCATAAATACGATATGTTTGAAGCGTTAGCTAAAAGTCCAGATCTTAGTAGATTTTTACCTGAAACAATTCTACTGTCTTCATCGCAAGTACTTAAAGATTTTCTTGAACATCATCGCGAAATTTATATAAAACCAGGTAAAGGAAATCGCGGTTACGGCATTGCAGCACTTTCCTTAATAAACACTTCAGAGCTAATTGTAAAAAAAACGAATGGCACGGAAACATACCCTGCTTTCGATCATTTTTGGAAATCCGAAAGTGACAGACTATTACGTAAAAAATATATTGCTCAGCGTGCAATAAAACCGAAAAAAATACGTGGCCATCGCTTCGATTATCGAATCCTTGTTCATTATCAGAATGGAGTCCATCTTGTAACAGGCAAAGCTGTACGGTTGTCTCAATCCCAGGAAGTTACCACCCATATTCCTAAAGGCGGAAAGCTTTATCCATATAATCGATTACAATCAGTAGAACTTGACGAGCAATTTAAAACGATTGCTGAACAATGCGGAATCATCCTTTCCAAAGCATTTGGTTTTTTCGGAGAGTTTTCAATTGATATTGGTGAGGATCTAAATGGGAATCTTTTTATTTATGAAGTGAATACAAAGCCCATGCAATTCGATGAGCCGGAAATTGAAAGAGCCCGTCATAAGCATTTGCGACAAATATTCAGAGAAATCGGTTTACCAAAGCTTCTTCCAAGATAGCAAATCTGAGTGTTCTTCCTTTATAATACTTATAATCTCACCTACGGAGGTATCCATTTGATCACTCATTTCCAGGTGGCACCGTTATATAAAGACCATCAATTGCCCGGATGGACGATTTCATTTTATTATCATAAAAAACAGTATCAAGCCATTTATCATCCAGATGGAAGAATTGAATATTTAAATTCAGAACCCACTCGTGCTGATTTGATACAGCTAACAAGCATGATTCACGACTTAATGATTTTTCACGTTTATGAATAATGCCCTTTTCTTCGGTCAAACTATAGTCAATTGAAAAGCACTATGAACAACTCTGACAAGGAATAGGCAAACTTCTAAATGACTATTCGTTACGAGCTAGGTGCTACCCTATAGGAGGATCCATACATGAAGGAGAAGTTTACATTCCTTAAAGATACTGAGTACGAGGGAAAAGATTCGGCCTATTTTGATGTTGATCGAATTATTAATGAAGGTATGGCAGGTGGGAATGTCTATCAATCAGGAAGCAAGCAAAATATTGAGGAGACACATGATTTTAATGATGAAGATCCCCCAAACGTAAGTAACTAGCAGGAAGCGAAATAGACTGGTCTCATAGCGAGGTCTGTCTTTTTCTTCATAAAGTGAAACTTCAATCAGTAGGGAATTTTCTTAATCCCCTACTGATTGTTAAGGCAGTTATCCCCCACCTACTCATCTAAGCCTTGAAGTGGAGGTTCCTTTTTTCCCGTTAAGCGTCTGCTTTAAAACTTAAGCGATGAAAAAAGTTTAGGTGCTCAAATTGTATAACCTTTTGAAGGTGGCGGTGCGGAGCTGATTTGGCGAAGCACTGCCCCTTTTCCACAGAAAAGAAACTTCTTCAAACGACTTTCCATTCCTCTCTTACTCATGAAAGCGCATTGAATTTTCCTAATAGTTGAAACTTCGTTATAATAAAGTGAAACTTCCATCCGTGAGGGTTTTCACAACCCCCTAATGGTTAGGTCCTATTCTAGTATTTTCGTCTGAGTGACTTACATCCAGAGGGCGAAAACCTTACCATCGAAAACCATAAAGTAAGTTTCACTGCATCTCAAATCGAGAATTCGCTTGCAGTTATCCCTCACCTTATTGTAGGAGTTTTATTACATCCTGTTAAACTGGGATAATGAAAATTCCCAGTAATACAAACAAGAAAGGCAGTCTATGATGTTAGAAAAATTACTTAACAAATTTCCAAATTCGGTTTCTCATAAGCAGGAAGTGTCTAATGTAGAACAATACTTGTGGTTTAGAGATGATACGGGCTTTGAAATCGGGATACCGAAAACAGCCATTACACCTGCAGAAATAAACCTTCTCAGTCTCTTATTTCATACTGATTCATTCGACGGTAGAAATGATACTTTCACCAAACTGTCTTGGAGTGAATTTTTGCTACACAAAAATGGTATATTACCCAAAACACGCTGGGAACATGTGCGTTTCACCCATTTCCACTTTGATCATAATGATTTTTCCTATCGTGATTTTGAACAAGCACTATTGTCATTCGTTTCTTCAAGTGCAGTATTAATTTGGACGGGAGATAATTCTGGTACTTTAATTGAAGGTAACACAGGAGATTGTCTAAAAAAAGAAGAACTAATAGCCATGCTTCAAACACTAGAAAGTGATTTTTATACAAAGATTGAAATTTTCCTAGGCTGTTTTCATTTAGTAGATAATGAATTAGCCTCTCATTATGAAATGGAAAAGAAATACTATCTTAAAACAAAAAAACTTATTCAAAATCAGAAAATGATCGTTCTTGCTGATTTACTTCCTTTTATTTTTCTAAAAGGTATGCAAGAAGACGAAAAAAAATGGTTTATCACTCAATTACTCGGTGAAACATTGCTAGATAAAGAACTAATTGGAACAGTAAAGACGTATATTGAATGTAATTCGAATGCAAGTCTAGCGGCGAAAACACTTTATATTCATCGTAATAGTCTACAATATCGTATTGATAAATTTATCGATAAAACGGGCCTTGATGTACGAGCCTTTAATCATGCATTACCCGCTTATTTGCTTATCTTGTTATCAGAATTTTAAATATATGGCACCTTGCATAAAAACACGCTATCATTTTTGTGCACCCTGTCCATTTCGATTTGAATACGCTTTCAATATAATAGTTTCATAGACAAGAGATTTGGGAGGTTAGTTAAATGGCTGAATTACAATTAGAACATATTTTTAAAATCTATGATAATAAAGTAACCGCAGTAGAAGATTTCAATCTACAAATTGAAGATAAGGAATTTATCGTATTCGTAGGACCTTCCGGTTGTGGTAAATCGACAACATTACGTATGATTGCAGGACTTGAAGAAATATCAAAAGGTGATTTCTACATTGATGGAAAACGTGTGAATGATGTTCCACCTAAAGACCGTGATATCGCGATGGTTTTCCAAAACTATGCATTGTATCCACATATGACTGTATATGATAACATGGCATTTGGGCTAAAACTTCGTAAAATGCCAAAGGCTGAAATTGATCAACGCGTGAAAGAAGCGGCAAAAATTCTCGGCCTTGAAGTATACCTAGACCGTAAACCAAAAGCTCTATCTGGTGGTCAACGTCAACGTGTTGCCCTTGGCCGCGCAATCGTCCGTGATGCAAAAGTATTCTTGATGGATGAACCTTTGTCGAACCTTGACGCGAAGCTTCGTGTGCAAATGCGTGCCGAAATTGCTAAATTGCACAAACGCTTAAACACAACGACGATTTATGTTACCCATGATCAAACTGAAGCAATGACGATGGCTACACGCCTTGTCGTTATGAAAGACGGAATCATTCAACAAGTTGGTGCACCAAAAGATGTGTATGAAAAACCTGAAAATGTTTTTGTAGGCGGTTTCATCGGTTCTCCTGCCATGAACTTCTTAAACGGTAAACTAGAAAATGGTATTGTAAAAATTGGCGATCAATCTATTGCAATTCCTGAAGGCAAAATGAAGCTTCTGCGTGATCAAGGCTATGTCGGAAAAGATATCATTTTAGGAATTCGCCCTGAGGACTTCCACGATGAGCCATTGTTCATCGAATCTTCTCCAGCAACAAAAATCAATGCTCACATTGAAGTATCTGAGTTAATGGGGGCTGAGTTCATGCTTTACTCTTCACTAGGCGGTCAAGACTTCGTTGCACGAGTTGATGCACGTACCATCGTTCAAGCAGGCGATAATTTGGAAATGGCTCTTGATATGAACAAAGCTCATTTCTTCGATGTCGAAACGGAACAACGCATCAGACCAGCCTCTGAGTAAATCAAGTACAAGAAGCAGTCAGATAATACAAGTGTCTCATAAGGGTCTGACCTCGCACTCTAAATCAGTAAGTAGTGTCTCATACACTTATCTTTTACTGTATTTAGTTATTGCGGGGTCTGGCCCTTCTTGGGTTATCTCCTTTTTTATTGAACATAGCTCCATTATCATATGTATCTTTAAATGATGGCTGTGTTAAA
The DNA here is from genome assembly GCF_014138605.1 of Peribacillus huizhouensis. Taxonomy (GTDB): domain Bacteria; phylum Bacillota; class Bacilli; order Bacillales; family DSM-1321; genus Peribacillus; species Peribacillus huizhouensis. Next base: position 598,750 of record NZ_JACJHX010000001.1, read on the forward strand.
CTTTAATGTTGATAATTAGATAAAAAAATAAAAGGAATACATAAAATACAAGGTGTTCCAATGTATTTTATGTATTCCTGATAGTTTGTTAACAAATTCTCTACCAGACGCTATAAAATATACCTTGTTCATTATGATTAGGTATATCGTATTCTTCTCGCAAAGCAATTTCCCTACTTTCCATATAAGATATGTAGCGTTCTAAACTTTCAATAATTCCCTTTTTATCATCTTTTAGAATTGGATAATGAGTATAATCCCATTGCTCGATATATTCAGTTTCTATTTCTTCTAAATTAGTTTTACCAGCCTCACTTAGTAGCTCGATAAATTTATCTTGTACATTATCCACTATTTCAATAATAAGTTCACACCAATAAACCTCCATAATCGAGTTATCTGTAATGTGATATGGGGTAATTATCAAACCTTCTACATCTTTAAAACTTTGTAGTATTTTAGGTAATTTTTTAATTTCAACTAAAGTGAAATATAAATCCTCAAAACGCTTATGTCCTCCCACTAACTCCTGTAACTTGACCGAACATTGTTTGCCGAAATTCATTTCTACTCACCTTTTTCATTACTTGTTTTGATTTTAAGTTTTTCAATTATAAAATTTTTATTGTATGTTAAATTTTGACAAACACAGACTGTGGAATGTTTCTGTCATATCAAAAACAAACGATGTCAAAAGAAACTCTTTGATATTGTGTTTTGTGCTCTCGTTACTATGACTATCTACAAATAAAAACCAAGCAAGGTAATTATCAAGATATTTAGTAGCTACCCCTTTAAAACGATTTATCCAATATTTTAAACGTGAATGAAGTCCGTTTACATTTAGGTTATGATATAAACCTTTGATAACGTGTTTCCCATCGTCTGATTTAATGCGGTAGTGTTCTATCCCTTTTTCGTTTGCATACGTTTTATAGGCTCTCCAAGCGTCCGTTACAAGTACATTATCAGGTGTTAGTTTAGAGCCTATCATACCGTCAACTTTGGTTTTTACAACACGCCCCATACAAGCTACCTTTGAAACAGTTGCTTTAGTTCGGTCTCTAGCAACTAGAACACAGACTTGTTCCTTGCTTATCCCTCTGTGCTTAGATTTGCCGCCTCGCTTACGTGGTTTACGTTCACTAATGCCACGTTGACCTTTTTGAGAATACAAAAAATAGGTCTCGTCAACTTCAACGATACCATCAAATTGTTCAAAATCCATTTGTTTAAGAGCCGATAACAACTTATGTCTCCAATAGAATAATGTAACCCAAGTAACTCCCACAATTTCTGCTGATTTTCGCAGGGAATATCCTTTAAACATACATTCAACAAAAGTAATCCATTCATTACCTTTTCGAGTGCGGTAAAGAATTGTATTTGTAGTATCCATAAATGTTTTACGACAAGTCTTGTAGCGATATCGTTGGCAACCATTAACTTTACCGAATCTATTAATATGTTCCGAAGTACAATGAGGGCACTCGAAACCTTCTTTATAACGTACTTCACGCATTTCATCGATTAGGCGACCATCAACAGTTGAGGAAGGTTCAACATAGCGTTTCACCCATTGAAACACTCGTTCTTTATCTGTATATGATAATTTATCGATATGTTTTAATAAATTGCTAAACGCTTTATTCATCTTTGAACCCTCCAATAAGAATGTTTGTTCTTATTATAAACAATTGCTTGAAAGGTATCAATTTTCAACATCAACCTTTAACAGAGCCTAAATGATAAAAACATCCTTGAGCGTCTGCTCTATAGTCCAACGCTGAAAAAGGTTACATAAATTGTATCACCTTATGAAGGTAGATGAGCTCATCTGACTTTGCTAAGCCCCGTCCCCATGTCCTTCATAAAAAAAAGGCGCCGAAGCAACCTTTATGAATTTATTTATTTCGACAGTTTTTACATACTTGAATAATGTTTTTTGTTTCAGTTTTATGAGAGTATAATAACTTTATTCTTTTCCTGCCACATAATGGACAGACCCCTCTCCCTTTTGAAGGGAGTTTACTTAATGTTTTCCCTCGATATCTTTTCGCCATTTTCATCCATCCCTAATTTACAAATTCATCTATCCCTTTATTTAATGATGGAGTACAAAAAACATTGTTGGGGATTTTAATCAATTTTTTTATAAAGTGAAACTTCTATCTATTGGGCTTTTGTTATTAACTATCTCTTTTGTCTCGATCCTCTACCAAAAGATGAAGTGAAGGTACTACCACCAGTAAATACAGGATATAAACGAAAATAATGCTCACTTTAATATGATCAGAAGTATAAGCTACCCATAATTGTCCAACTGAAAAAAGTTGAAAATAAGCTTTAATAATAATCACAATTTTACAAATCAAATCCAACTGGACAATTTTGTATACGGAACTAGCAACTACGTTTATAATAGACCAATGGAATTTTGTTATAGGAACGGTGATGATTTAGATGTTAAAGGCTTACTCTTGGCTCATTGTATGTGTTGTCGTATGGGGAAGTAATTTTGTCTTTGGAAAAATATTAGTTCAAGATTTCTCTCCAACTATGCTAACTATGCTGAGACTATTGTTTATTGTGCTAGTTTTAATTGGCTTATCTTTGTTTAAAAAGGCTTTTATACGCGTGAATAGGGCAGATTTAATTTGGCTTTTTGTTCTCGGGGTTATTGGTGTATTTATTAATCAATGGTCTTTTTTTGTAGGATTACAAACAGCTGATCCAACCACATCTGCATTAATTTTAGCTACTACTCCTATTTTAACTAGCTTTTTAGCCGCTATATTTTTAAAAGAGAGATTAACAATTCGCATGTTAATGGGATCCATTCTTGCAATCATCGGCATTTTTTTTGTTGTAACGAAAGGAATTTTATCAACGATTCACATTGATAATGGTTTACTATGGATCGTTGTAACGATGATTACTTTCGCAATTATGATCATTATGACGAGAGTACTCTCTCAAAGAGTAGACCCTCTTACGATTACTTTATATTCAAATCTTGTAGGATTTATTATATCGATCCCATTTGCTTTTTCATTAGACGATCCTATTCAGATTAGTTTTGAAATATCTGATTGGGCTCTATTAATCGGAACAGCTGTTATTGTGCATGGGATAGCCACACTTATTTGGAATAACAACATTCGACATGTTGATGCTTCAAAGGCCTCGATATTGTCTAATTTAGAGCCTTTTGTCGCCATGGTTACAGGATTCATTTTACTATCCAAACCAATTACAAGTGTAGAATTATTAGGATCCCTATTCATTGTGGGAGGAGTTGTGCTATCAACTTATCAACGGAAAAAGCTAACCAAACAAAGAGGGTGACCATATGGTCACCCTCTTTGTTTGGTTAGAACTCATCCGCTAATCGTTCTTTTTTACAGGTAATTTTTATCTGTGCTTCAAACACTCTTTTACCAGACACCCATAAACAAACATTATCAGCGCAATGGTTACTTTTCGCTACTTCACTATTTACCAATTCCACCTGACTAACAAAAGGCGCAGCCCCCACAAAATGTTAATACAATATAAGCTACGTGTATGAAACACTACATACTGATATAGAGTGCAAAGTCAGACCTTTTTGAGACACCCTCTTTTGATATTATTTTAGTTTTTGTTGCTTGGGATGACCGGTAACAAAATATGTGACGGGTATTCCACATTGTGATATATGGTTTGATTAGCCGTGGTATACTTTGTGCCGTCCAGCGTGGTTGTACCATTGTTAAAATTTACATCGAAGCGTGGAAAGTTACTAGACGAAATCTCCACTCTTATTTGGTGGCCAGGTAGGAACACGTTACTTGTTGCCCATAAGTCTATCTCATATTGTACGACTTCTTCATTTAAAGCTTCTTCCTGCTTCCGTCCATTTCGATACATCGCACGAACAATACCATCTGTTAAATTATACGCTTTTCCATCTGGCATAACGTCGATTAATTTTGCGGTAAAATCAGTGTCCGCTGCATCTGTTTTTGCCCAAAGAATCACTTTAATTGGCCCTGTCACTTCCAGTGCTCGCTCTAAAGGCTCTGATGTATAAACTAATACATCATCTCTTCTTTCAATTTCTCGTTGATCAAGCGGTCCCAACGTGTTAACCCCTGCAAACAAAGTTCCTCCCCCATTCGATGGAACTGGATTTGCAGGATCATACATAAATGTATCGACTGGTTCCTTTTCTGGTTTTTCACAACTTAAAAATCCATCGCCGAAACGAGTATTTGCTCCGCCCCCACTATGTAAATAAAAAGGAGTATATTTTGTTCGAGCTAACGGCCAGTCATTTTCACTACGCCACTTATTAATTCCCATAACAAACAATTTAATCGGTGCTTCTTCAAACAAAGCCGAATTCTTGTCTTTTAACCAATGATCAAACCATCGGATATGTAAATTAGTCAGGTCTTCTTTTTGATCAATCCAATCGCCAGATGCATGAATGCCAAAAGACCTTTCACCTAGTATAGAACTAAATAAACCATGTCCCCATGGACCAATGATTAATCGTTGATCGGAATCCATCATTTCACTCAACTTGGTATAATTTTGAATCGTTGCTTGTAAAAAGTTATCATACCAGCCAGCAATATGATATGCCGGAACTTCGATATTGTGATATTTGTTTGTAATATTCACTCGATCCCATTGATCCTCACTCCATTTATCACCAACAAGATCATAGAAGAAGTCAGCTACACCTAGCTCTTTAAGTGGTGGCCAATCCTGAATCGGCTTGTAAAGATACCATTCTTCTATCCGATTGTAATGTTCCGCCATTTTTGCCATCATCTCAGCATGCTGTTTCGGGTCTTTATATTTTCGATTAATCTGATCTGGTGCTATTGATTCAAGTGCCCATGTTTCTGAAGAACCGACTAAGAACTTCCCACCCGTTTCTACTGTGTTCTCACGCCAGTCATATAACGTCATGGCAGGAGCGATCGCATGTAAATGTGGTGGTCGTTCCGTAGCAGCCAACAACTGCGTAAAGCCGTAATAGGATAAACCAAACATCCCCACTCTTCCATTTGAAAAAGGGAGTTCTGCCGCCCATTCCACAGTGTCATATCCATCTTCCGCTTCGTACAAAAATGGGACAAATTCACCTTCAGATGCAAAGCGTCCTCTGACATCCTGAACAATGACTACATATCCATTCTGCACCATTCGATTTGTATCGAGATACCGGTGCGAATACATAGGCAAATCTTTATTATAAGGCAGTCGGGTCAGCAAAATCGGAAAAGTTCCATCCATATTAGGACGATAAATGTCTGCATATAAAACAGTACCGTCCCGCAACGTACAAGGAACATCTTTCTCTAGTAAAATTTGTACTATAGACACATGAACTCCTCCTCTTTTCTTACTAAGTGCAAATAATAATTTAACTGAAAATCCATCCGAAGATTATTCCAGATGGATTTCTTTTATACCAAACCAAACGTTAAGGCATTATAAAGCCACCATCTAAAATAAAGAAAATCTAGATTTTTACTACAAATCCAACTCCAATTAGGAGTGGAACAAGGCTAGAACTACAGAAATTTTTCGAACCAAAACTATCGATACTGAATCCTCTTTGGTCCAAATAATGGAAATTCTATACTACAGGCTCTTCAACTAGCTTTACGGTACCTTTTCTCTTTTTCATTGGTGATAACTTTCGTTCAATCCAACCCATCACAACATCAGCGATAACAGCCATCAATGCGGTAGGAATTGCACCTGCTAAAATAATTGCTGTCCCATCTGTAGCATTTGTACCCCGTAAAATGATATCCCCTAATCCGCCGGCACCAATGAACGTACCAATGGTGGCAATACCTATTGTAATAACTAACGCAGTTCGTAAGCCTGCCATAATAACTGACAAAGCAAGCGGTAGCTCAACCATTCGTAACACTTGTAACTTGGTCATCCCCATCGCTTTCCCGGACTCTAGTAAAGCATGATCAACATTTTGAATGCCTGTATACGTGTTTTTAATAATTGGTAAAAGAGAATAGAGAAACAGGGCAAACACAACTGTATTCGTTCCAAGTCCCATTACCAACATGAGTACAGCTAACATTGCCAATGCTGGGATCGTTTGAATAATATTTGCTAGCGACATTACCCAGATACTTAACTTATGGTATCGAGCAATTAAGATTCCAACAGGTATTGCGATGAACGCTGCTAAGATAACACCATAAGCAGCCATTAAAAAATGTCGGTAAAATTGTTCCCATACATATCCTGCGTTTTGAGAATAATAATATAAAACCTCCTGTATCGTTTCCATCGATAGTCACCCCCTAATTATTCAAAGTAATTGTGTTCTTCCAAAAAATCTTTTGCAATGATTAATGGTTCCTTCATTTCTCCATCAGCAGCATAGTTCAACTCTTGCATTTTTTCTGTATCAATTGCACCTGCTAGTTTTTGGAGGATGTCTCGAAGACCAGGGTGTTTGTCTAATACATCATTTCTCGCAACGACTGACGTATCATATGGTGGAAAAAAGTACTTATCGTCCTCTAATACTTTTAAATCAAATGCCTTAATACGGCCATCTGTCGTATATGCAAGCACAACATCCATCTTTTTATTCGCTGCAGCTTGATAAACTAAACCAATCTGCATCGGATACGTTTTGCCAAATTCAAATCCATACTCTAAGACGAAACCCTCATAGCCATCTCCTTTTCGTTTCAACCAGGAATTATCTACACCTAACTTCAACTCAGAAGCAAATGCTTTTAAATCTGATACTGTGTTTAAATTTTCTTTTTCAGCCAATTCTCTCGTAACCGTAAATGCATAAGAGTTAGCAAACCCATATGAATCAAACCATGTTTGATCAAATCGTTCTTCAAATTCACGTTGCACAATTTCAAGAGCTTCCTGTGGATCTTTTACCGGCTCCATTCCTAACGCACCTGCTAAGTCTGTCCCTGTATAACGTGTCGCAGTAATATCAACATCCCCGTTCATCATCGCCTTATGTTGGACGATCGATGAACCTAAATTATTGACCATTTCTACGTGGACATCCGTGTAATGTTCAATCATAAGGCGAACAATGTTCCCCATAATCTGTGATTCTGATGTACCCAACGTCCCGACAGCAACCGTATTCTTAGCCGGCCCACTCAAGCCTGGAAGAGAACAACCACTAATGAAAACAGTCAAAGAGACTAATGCAACTAGTAAACTCTTATATATTTTTAACAAGTTTCATGCTCCCCCTTCCTAAACAGCTTCTTTCATTTTTCTAATTCCTTTAGGTGTTACTTTTTCTTCAATACGACCTAAAAGAAGATCAACCAATAAAGCTAAAATAGTAACCGGAACCGCTCCAGCAACAATGAATTCGGCTTGGTATAAGTTAAGTCCACTAAAAATGTAATCACCTAGTCCACCAGCTCCTATATAAGCTGCTAAAGTTGCCCAACCTATTAAATATACAGTGGACAAACGAATACCTGCCATAATAATCGGAATAGCTAATGGCACTTCAACGTAGCGGATACGTTCCCATCCAGTCATACCCATCCCTCGTCCTGCTTCTAGCAAACTTCGTTTAACACCATTGACACCTGTATATGTGTTCCTCAAGATAGGTAAGACTGAATAGAAGAATAAAGCGATAATCGCTGGAACTTTACCAACACCTAGAATTGGAATAAAAAAGGCTAAGATTGCAAAACTCGGAAACGTTTGAATAATGCCTAAAATCCCCATCACAAAGCCTGCACTTTTTGGAAAACGAGTTAGTGCAACCCCAAGTGGAACAGCTACAATGATCCCTAATAGTGCCGCAATTAATGAAATATATAAATGTTCCCAAGTTTTAAATAACATTTCGCCGCCATAATTAGTAAAAAATTCAATAATACGATCCATCACTTCTCCCTCCTTTCAATTATTGTATACTCTCTTCTTCGCCCCAAATAGAATCATAGACAATATCAACAAGACTTGCCCTAGTAACAATCCCAACAAGACGTTGTTTTTGATCAATCACAGGAACATATTTCATCCCTTTTTTCAAGATTTTTCGAATTGTATCACGAACAAGTGTATCTTTATCAACTGTTAGTAATTCTCTTACCAGAACATCACCAACATGTGTCGCTTTTTTACGGGTTTGATCAATAATTTCAACATCAATATACCCTTTAAGTACCTGCTTTTCATCAATCACCAACAAAGCATCTACCCTATGATGCTTCATTATTTGAATGGCTTCAGATAACGTTTTGTCCTCTGTCACAGTAACTGGATTTGGGTTCATTACTTGCCCAACTGTTTGAATATTAGGTCTAGCTTGAACTAACCGTTCCTTCCCAATAAACTCTTCAACAAAATCATTTGCAGGATTTCGTAATATTTCATCAGGAGTACCTACCTGCACCAATTGACCATCTCGTAATATAACAATTTGATCAGCTAATTTAAGGGCTTCGTCCATATCATGAGTAACGAACACAATTGTTTTTCCTAGTTTTTGTTGCAATTTCTTGAACTCTTCCTGTAACGAATCTCTTGTAATAGGATCTAATGCACCAAATGGCTCATCCATTAAAATGAGTGACTGATCAGCTGCTAATGCTCGTAGCACACCAATCCGTTGTTGTTGCCCACCACTTAGTTCATGTGGAAATCGCTCTAAGTATTCTGGTGTCATATCAACAAGCTCTAACAACTCTCTTGCACGTGTACGACGTTTTTCTTCCGGCCATTTCAACAACTTGGGAACAAGTGAAATATTTTCTTGAATAGTCATATGAGGGAATAGTCCGATTTGTTGAATCACATACCCAATTTCTCGTCTAAGTTGTACTGGATCTTTCTCTAAAATGTTTTCCCCATTAATGTAAATGCTTCCTTCAGAAGGTTCGATTAAGCGGTTAATCATTTTCATTGTTGTCGTTTTACCACAGCCACTTGGTCCAATAAAAACAATAAATTCTCCTTTTTTAAACTCTAAGGACAAATTGTTAACTGCCTTTTTTCCTCCCTTATACATTTTTGAAACATGGTCGAATTTCAGCAAATGTAACACACCTCCATTATTTTCCTTACATCAATTTATTTAATGTAAGTACCTAACCGTGAAAAAATTTTAGTAACCTCTTAAGTGTAAAGTAAAGTTTGTAAATTAAAAAGTTTATAAATTTTACAAATTGCACGAAATTTACGTAAATTTATTACTACACAAAGTTTAAGCAATACATTCCTTATAAATGCTCGACAATCGGTTCATTTCCTTCCAAATACTAATTTTCCAGTTTTACTCAAATGTGATACAGTGACATATGCAACTGGCAATTGGAAGGAGGATCCTTGTGGCTGAAAAACATTTTAGTAAAATTAAACATGCGGAAGATCAATTTGTCGAAAAAATCGCGGATAATATGCACACTTTCGGGGTCTCAGCAACAGTTGGTCGAGTGCTTGGCATTATCTATATGAATAGAAAAGCAATGACCCTTGATGAATTATCAGAAGCAACAGGAATGAGTAAAACGCGCATGAGCCAAGTGGTTCGTGAAATGCTAGATCTTAATATTGCGGAAAAAGTCTTTGAAAAAGGCGTCCGTAAAGACCTTTATAATGTTGAGCAAGACTATTACCAAACCTTTGTATCGTTATTCACTTCCAACTGGCAAAAGTCCATAAAAAAAAATAAACTGTTCGAAAAAAAACTAGCAACCGAATTAAAGGCCATTCTCGAGAATGAATCTTTAACGGAAGAAATAGAACTAAAAATCAATGATTTACTTAAAGAAACTAAGGAATGGTTGGATTATTACAATTGGTTAACAAGCTTAGTTGAATTCTTTGATAGCGGGGAAATCTTCAAGTATGTTCCAAAACCATAATTCATTTCTAAAATGAACGAAAAGTTAAATATACTTGTGATCCGAACCCAATTAGTGGTGGATTAATAGCAAACTCAACACTTGTTGCCCATGCTGTCTTAATACGAACTATTTTGAATTTAATAATAAGGTAAGTGAGTTCTGACTCCTTATCTATAAAAGAAAATGGTGAAACACTGGCCATTTTCTTTTTTTTGTACAAGTGCGGATTCGAAAAGGAAGATAAAAAGAGCAGAGTAGTTCTGAGAGCGATTGTCTACGCGTATACAATAATACGTGAGGACTGGACTTGCATAGGACGTGCGAGATTTTAACAGAAGGTCTTTCATGTGTGATGATACAATTCGCAAGCTTTATTACCGCACTATTTGAACAACCTCTACAAGTGAAAGTTTTTAAATAGAAGGACAGGAGGATTAATATGAGGAAAAAAGTAATTGTAACATCCGCAGTAACAGGTGCAGGAGATACAACCAAAAAGAGCTCACATGTTCCAATCACGCCAAAGGAAATTGCAATTGCTGCGATTGAATCAGCAAAAGCTGGAGCAACAATCGCCCATATTCATGTCCGCGATCCAAAAACCGGTGCTCTAAGTCATGACCCGCAACTTTTTCGTGAAGTGGTGGAACGAGTCCGTGAATCCGATACAGATGTCATTCTTAATATTACAGCAGGTGGTGGTGGAGACTGGATTCCTAGCCAAGAAAACCCCGCAGTCGGTGGGCCAGGAACTGATATTCAAACACCTGAGGAACGACATGAACCTGTTGCTACATTATTACCTGAGATTTGCACACTTGACTGTGGTAGCCTTAACTTTGGCGATCAACTTTATATAAGCCCAACTGATTGGCTTCGTAAACAAGCTCGTCTCATTCAGCAAAGTGGTGTTAAGCCAGAATTGGAATGCTTTGATACTGGGCATCTTCGCTTTGCTAAACAATTAATGGATGAAGGTCTTATTGACGGGGACCCTATGTTTCAATTTTGCCTAGGTATCCCATGGGGAGCTGACGCTGATGCCGAAACAATACTATACATGCGAGATAAACTTCCAAAAAATGCTCACTGGTCTGCATTTGGGATCGGACGCTATCAAATGCCAATAGCGATTCAAACCATGCTGCTTGGTGGTAATGTCCGCGTTGGTCTTGAAGACAATCTTTACCTTGATAAAGGGGTATTTGCAACAAATAGCCAGTTAGTAGACAAAGTTGTCACATTCATGGATGGTCTTGGTACAAAGCCGATGACACCACAAGAAGCAAGAATACACCTCAAATTAAATAACCCTCACGGAAAGGCTGAATAATATGGATTCAAAGTTGATCAAACAAGTAACCGTTGTTGGTACTGGAGTTATCGGGAATGGTTGGATTGCTCGTTTTCTTGCTCAAGGATATGACGTAATCGCAACAGATCCAGCAAAATCTGCTGAGTCACGAATGCGAACAGCAATCGATAAAGCTTGGCCAGCTCTTTTGAAAAAAGGGTTAGCTGCCGAAGCTTCAAAAGATCGACTTACATTTGAACCAAATCTTACAAAGGCCGTTTTAAACGCAGATCTCATTCAAGAAAACGCACCAGAACGCATAGAATTAAAACAAACACTAATACAAACGATCGATCAACATGCAAAATCCGATGCGATCATTGCATCAAGTACATCCGGTATTATGCCTAGCACATTACAGGAAAAATGCAAAAAACCTGAACGCGTCATTGTTGCTCATCCGTTCAATCCCGTATATTTAGTGCCACTTGTAGAAATTGTTGGTGGGAAAAAAACTTCCTCTGACGTAATAAATCGGGCAGTGTATTTTTATGAATCAATCAAGATGAAACCTCTTGTTATCTCTAACGAAATCGAAGGTCATGTTGCAGACCGTCTTATGGAAGCAATATGGCGTGAAGCATTACATCTTGTAAATGATGGCATCGCTACAACAGAAGAAGTAGACGCGGCAATTATTTATGGTCCTGGGTTACGCTGGGCATTAATGGGTCCTTTCTTAACGCTGCACCTTGCTGGCGGTGAACAAGGGATGAAACATATGCTCGAGCAATTTGGACCTGCATTAAAACTCCCTTGGACAAAACTCGTTGCACCTGAATTAACGGAGGAGCTAACTAACCAAGTTGTGGCTGGCTGTCAACAACAAACAGCTGGACGTTCAATATCTCAACTTGAACAACGTCGCGATCATTTTCTGATTGAACTCCTTCAACTACTAGAAAAATATTGGCCAGGTGCAAACTTAAGCGGGAGAGTATAAAAAAAATAGAAACTTCTTATCTCTTAACTGGTCAGGAATGGAGCATAACAAGCTTTTTCTGATAATGACTACAACAAAAGCTAACTATCTAATGTCTAATAAAGGAGTATTTGAAATGTCTCAAACCGTAAAACCACTACTAAAAGACATCGTCAGAAATGATTGGATTGACTATAACGGACATATGACCGATTCTGCTTATGCAATTGTATTTAGCATGGCAGTTGATCGTCTAATGATAGAGTTAGGAATCGATGTTGACTTCCGTAATCAATATCACTTTTCAATTTATACATTAGAAACACATCTCTGTTATATAAAAGAGGCACATGAAGGTCAAGGCCTTCATGTCACAATCCAATTGTTAGACTACGACTTAAAACGACTACATGTGTTTTTCGTTATGGTAAATGACAAAGGTGACCGCTTAGCAACAAGTGAGCAAATGTTGATGGGAATGGATATGACCGAAGGGCGCCCTGCCCCATTTCCAATAACTATCAAAAACCGGATTGAAAATATGGCAAACGATTATCAGTTCCACCCCATGCCTAATGAGGCTGGTCGGAAGATTGGGATCCGTAAGAACTAATAAAAAATGCCCTGTATGTGTCTACCAGGGCTTTAGTACTCTTTTTAACGAGGTTATTCTATTTTAGGGTGGATCATCGGAACCCGTTGGACATGGATTCTATCCATTCAACAGTTCCTTTCAACTTTTCACAACAAATCTAATTAAAAAAAGCTTCTTATAGTGCGTGTTCGCAAAGGAAGATAAAGTAAAACTTCACTCAGTGGGGTTTTCTTCATCCCCCACTGAGTGTTAGTCCCGTTCTAGTGTCGAATATCTCCGCTCTGCTACGAACGATAAAGCAACTCGAACCCGATTGGTTCAACTAATCGGGCTTTTACGGGCTCTGTGTTGCGCAGAGGAAGTTCGCAATTTTAACAGAGGAACATTCATGAGCTTTGATGCAATTCGCAAGCTTTTTTATCTGACTATTGTACAACCTCTTATATGGCTTTTACTATGTTGCCTACTTTTATTCATAATTTGTCGGTGTTGGTACCTCTTTGCTTGCCTGGACTAGCTGATCAGCCAAATCAGTAAAAGCACCTGTAATGCCATAGCCAATTAATCTTTTCATATCCTCATGGTTATCAATTGTATACGGATGAATCCACAAGCCAGCCTTTCTAACCGTATGGATGTAGTGTTCATCAATCATTCGATAATTCGGTCCTATCCCACTTGCATACTCTTTCCATTTCTTAATTTGACTATTTGAGACGTTTGCTCTGCCTTTATATTTTATTAATTGTATGAGCGGAATATCTGGATTACTTATATGAATTTTTCGAAGACTTTTTTCACTAAATGATTGAATGATTACTTTACCTTTTGTAGCATTTGACCCAATTAAACCATGCTCAGTTAATAATTTTAGTAATTCTTTTTCCATTCCAGGATACTTAGCAGGATTCTTCGTTTCGATATAGTAATTGGCTGTCTCCCCAAAAGCGTCAAATATTTCCTCCAATGTAGGCACCTTCAAATTTTCGTAAACTGAATCAGCAAACTTTTTATGTTTTTTATTAAACCACGACCCTGCATCAAGTTCTTGAAGTTCTGCGAGTGTATAGGATGATACTTTTCCTTTACCATTTGTTGTCCGATCAACAAAATTATCATGCATCGCAACTAACTTTCCATCTTTCGTCATCTGTAAATCGATTTCCAAATAATCCGCACCTAGCTTTAACGCCAATTCATAAGAGAGAATCGTGTGCTCAGGTGCATAGCCTGATGCTCCGCGATGGCCAATTACAATAAACGAGTTCAAGACAGCTTCGTTTTGTTCTTCATCGGAACTTATTAGTAGAAATACGGCTATGAACAAAATAACCAATACTCCTGTTTTCGTTTTGCGCATTCCACTTTGCCCCTTCTCACCATATTCAGCACTAAATCATTCAATTGTGTTGAATTTTCACAATTATAATCCACATTCTATATTTTACCTATTATTTTCAAAATATTTACACCTTCTTCATATTCTTTTCTTACACTGGTATTTAAAGTGAAGGAGTTGAGATTGTTGAAAAAAGTAGAACTTCTAAACATTTCAAAAACTTATGATCGGAAGCAAGATGTCATCTCGAGTATTAGTGTCACGATTGAACCTGGGGAGTTTTTTGTTCTTGTTGGACCATCTGGTTGTGGTAAGAGTACCATTTTACGAATGATTGCTGGACTTGAGGATATTACTGATGGTGTGATTAAAATCGGTGAAAAAGAAATAAACGATCTTCCTCCTAGCAAACGAGATCTCTCAATGGTCTTTCAAAATTATGCTCTCTATCCACACTTATCGGTTGAAGAGAACATTATCTTTGGTTTACATGTAAAAAAGATATCAAAGTCCGAACGCAAAAAACGGTGCAGTGAAGCCGCTGACATGCTGGGACTAGGGAGTTATTTACAACGAAAGCCTCGCGAACTCTCCGGTGGACAACGACAACGCGTTGCTTTAGCAAGAGCAATTGTCAACCAGTCACCGATTTGTCTTATGGATGAACCATTATCCAATCTAGATGCAAAGCTGCGAGCACATATGCGATCTGAGATTCGGCAGATTCAGCGCCACTTAGGTATTACAATGATCTATGTCACTCATGATCAAGTTGAAGCGATGACAATGGGTGATCGGATGATGATTTTACATAATGGAGAAATTCAACAAATCGGCAAACCGATTGACATCTATAACCGCCCGGCCAATCCTTTTGTCGCTACATTTATTGGCTCACCACCGATGAACCTCGTTTCATGCACAAATAATTGGAAAACTGGAGAAATTAATATTAATAATCACCTAAGGTTTTTTATCAAACCAGAGGATCAACCAGCAGTGAGGAACAGGCAGCTTACCGTGGGCATTCGTCCTGAACATATCTTACATTCTTCTAATAGATTAACCAATACAATTAAAATGCAAGTTCAGGTTATAAACGTAGAAGTGCTTGGAACTGAAACTATTTTCGCCTTTCATTTAGGTGGAAAAGAATGGTTAGCCAAATGGAACGGTCAATGGCGGTTGTCTGTAAATGATATCGTCCCTATCGAAATCGATTATAATTCAATCTGTCTATTCGATAAAAAAACAGGCGGGCTAATAAAGGCGCCGGCGAAAATAGAGCGACATATTATCGAGCAAGAGGTCATGATATGAAACTAGCACTTCATGATACACCAAACCTCTCCCTCAACCCAAAAACAAGTTTGTGGAAGCAGACGCAAAAAGCAAGAGTCGCTTTCTTATATTTACTTCCTTCTATTTTATTGTTTTCTGTATTCATTTTTTATCCGATGTTTAAAACGATTTATTTAAGTTTTTTCCTTACCGATCAGCAAGGTGAAGCAGCCTTGTTCGTTGGCCTTGATAACTATCAGGATTTACTAACCTCACAAAGCTTTCATAAAAGCATTAAAGCTACTTTATTATTTGTTCTTTACACCGTGCCAGCAGGGATTATTATTGCACTATTTCTGGCATTAATGGCCAATGAAAAATTACGAGGAATTGGGTTCTTTCGCGTAATTTATTCATCTACTATGGGAATTTCCGTTGCTGCATCATCTGTTGTCTGGTTATTTTTATTCCATCCGAGCACCGGGATGTTCAATCGTGTCTTAAACCTATTTGGCATTGCGGAGATTCAGTGGCTTCTAGATCCTGATTGGGCTCTATTTTCTGTCTCTGTTTCAACGATTTGGTTAAATCTTGGTTTTTCATTTTTAATCATTCTTGGCGGATTGCAAAATATAGATGAGCATTTATATGAAAGTGCCAGGATTGACGGGGCGAGCTACTGGTATCAATTACGTAGAATCACCATTCCAATGCTTTCGCCTACCCTTTTCTTTATCATTACGATTTCACTAATTAATTCATTCCAAACGTTCGGACAAATCGATATTTTAACAAAAGGCGGACCATCTGAATCCACTAATCTAATTGTGTATAGCATTTATAAAGATGCATTCATAAACTATCAATTTGGTACAGCAAGTGCCCAGGCGGTTGTCCTCTTTATCTGTGTGTTACTATTGACGATTTTGCAATTCAAGCTCGGTGAAAAGAAGGTGCATTATCAATGAATATACGAAACAAACTTTTACTTTACCTTCTTTTGTTCTTTTCTGCTTTCTTGTTGTTTTTTCCGATTCTCTATGCATTCATGATTTCTTTCATGTCAAGCGATGAAATTCTGCACGGTAAGTTTTTTCCAGCGGCCTTCCATTTGGAAAATTACTTAAAAGTCTTTGACCGTCTACCACTTTTGAAATACTTATTGAATAGTTTTATTGTATCTACAAGTGTCATGATTGGGCAGCTCATCGTCTGTTCTATGGCCGCTTATGCGTTCGTATTCATTCAGTTTAAAGGAAGAAACTTCATTTTCTTTCTTTTTATTTCAACAATGATGATTCCTTGGGAAGCAACTATGATTCCTAACTTCATAACCATTTTGAAGCTAGACTGGTTCAATACATATCAAGGACTAACATTTCCATTTTTTGCAGCAGCCTTTGGAACCTTCCTGCTAAGGCAAAACTTCTTAACCATTCCAAAGGAGCTTCATGAAGCTTCACAAATTGCAGGACTGAATACCGTTCAGTTTTTTATCAAAGTAGTTCTTCCTGTCTCAAAAACTAGCTTAGTGACACTTGGAGTCTATTCGTTTTTATCAACTTGGAATCAATATCTTTGGCCCTTGCTAGTTACTACCAATGATTCTGTCAGAACAGTGCAAATTGGGTTAAAACAGCTACAAACACAAGAAACAGCTACCGATTGGGGGGTGGTAATGGCAGGTGTAATCGTTGTAATCATTCCAACCTTACTATTGTTATTCCTCGGGCAAAAGCAATTGCAAAAAGGTCTAACACAAGGTGCATTGAAATAAAGTGAAACTCCATCGGTAGGGGCTTTCTTCATCCCCCACTAGTTGTTTGCCCGGTCAGTCTTTTTACTAAAAAATATACTTAATCCATTAATAGGGAGTGTTTCTAGTATGGCTAAAAAGTTGAAATGGTTCATGATGTTCAGTTCATTTCTCTGTTTATTTTTATTAGGTGCCTGTTCGAATAGTGCGAGTCAAAGTAAGAATAACGAAAATGAAAGTTCTAACAACTCTAGCGAAGACAACACCGAAGAAAGTGGACCTGTTGAAGTGTCGTTCTGGCATGCGATGTCAGGTTCAGGTCAGGAAGCAATTGAAGATGTTGTGAATGACTTTAACGAATCTCAAGATAAATACATTGTAAAGCCTGAGTTCCAAGGCAGCTACGAAGAACTTCTACCAAAATTCCGTAGTGTTGGCGGAACGAAAGATGCTCCTGCCATTGTCCAAACTTATGAAATTGGTACAAAATATATGATTGATAGCGGATATATTGAACCCGTACAGTCTTTTATCGATCGTGACAACTATGACATTAATCAATTGGAGGCAAATATCTTAAACTACTACAAATTGGACGATAAATTATATTCTATGCCTTTTAACTCTTCTACTCCTGTTTTACTGTATAACAAAGAGGCATTTAAAGAGGCTGGACTTGATGCAGAAAACCCGCCAAAAACGTTTAATGAAATTAAAGAAGCGGCAGCTGCACTTACAAAGAAAAATGGGAGCAATACAGAACGTTTTGGTTTTTCTATGCTGACATATGGTTGGTTTTTTGAAGAATTAGTGGCTACCCAAGGCGGTTTATTCGTGAATAACGATAATGGACGCAGTGATCAAGCAACAGAAGCTACCTTTAACAGTGAAGAAGGATTACGGGTATTTAACCTATTAAATGATTTAAATAATGCCGGTCATTTCGGAAACTTCGGAACAAACTGGGATGATATCCGTGCTGCTTTCCAAACTGGCAAAGTTGCTATGTATATGGATTCATCAGCTGGTGTTACAGATACTATAAAAAATGCTCCATTCGATGTCGGTGTTGGCTTCATTCCTTATGCGGATGAAACAGAAAGACAAGGTGTAGTCATTGGCGGCGCTTCTCTTTGGATGTCTAAAGGAATAAGCAAGGCAAACCAAGAAGCGGCTTGGGAGTTTATGAAATACTTACAAACACCTGAAGCTCAAGCAAAATGGCATGTTGCTACAGGATACTTTGCAATCAATCCTGCAGCTTATGACGAACAAATTGTTAAAGACAAATGGGCAGAATCTCCACAATTGAAAGTAACAGTCGATCAGCTCCAAGCAACGATTCCTTCTGTCGCAACCCAAGGAGCACTTATATCCGTTTTCCCGGAAGCAAGGCAGCAAGTCGTTACTGCCTTAGAGAACTTATACCAAGGCGGCAATCCGAAAGAAGAGCTTGATAAAGCAGTAGAAGCAACGAATAAAGCGATTGAGGTAGCAAACAAGACGAAGAAATAATGAACAAATTCATTTTTTCCAAACGTTTTTGCTTGTGAGCTTAGCTATTGTGTTCATAACAGATAAACAATATCTTTTAAGAGAGCTTGGAGAAAATTTTTCTTCAAGCTCTTTTCAAGTTAAATAAATCACATTTCCAGCTATAAAACTAAGATTACGTCTCGGATATATCAGTTGAAAGAATGATTTCCAAAGATTCATAATGTCGCACTATTTTATAGTGTTAACAATATCGATCCGATTATCAATGATGCTTCATTCCTTGTTTAAACATAATAAAGTGAAACTTCAATCAGTAGGGGGTTTCTTCATCCCCTACTGATTGTTAGTCCCGTTCTAGAGTCGCTAATATCTCCGCGTAGCGTAGATAAATACTCGATTTAACGAACTCAGCCTAAATACGCCGCGTCCTGCGGCAACGTCTGAGTGACCCACATCCTGTGGGCGCAAACTTTACTTCTGCTCACGCATCGGTAAGTTTCACTGTATCTCACCAATCGAGCTTTTACTTCAAAAAGTGAGGCGACGATGTAGGAACGTCTCCTAAGATCGCTCACGTCCTGTGAGCAACAGAGACGCCATCACATCTTGTGATAGTCCGACAAGCATAAGATGGAATACGGCGTGGCGTAGTTTGCCACAGAGTATTACAGCTTATGATCTCGAGGGGCGAGGAGCCGCAACTAGATTAGGCAGTTGTCCCCCACCTATGCTTCTTCGAATTCCTCTAAGCCTTGAGTCGGGGCCTTACTGCCCGTTAATGCGGGATACTAAAATTAAATGACGGAATAATTCACTAACTTTTTCTTATTACAAAAATAATATTTATAGAATGTCAGCGGCAATATATGGAGCCCATGTTGATAACAATCTCGCCAGACAAACAATCACTTTGCCAGGGTGCGAATCACAGCGACTTCGGTGAGCATCATTCTAGATTCAGATCTAACGGAGGTGCTATACATTCCTGATGAGCCGACTGCTGGGCTGCATCCAAAGGATACTAAAGGATTGATAAATGTCATGAAACGGCTGAGAGATTTGGGCAATACCATACTCGTTATTAAACAAGATGTTGAATTCATGTGTGAGACTGACCATATTATTGACATGGGAGCCTGGTGCTAGTCATAATGGAGGGACTATAGATGGTGAAAGAAGTTTACTAGAATTATTGGAACAATAGCATCTCATTAAAGGAGCTTTCTTACGAAATGGGCATCTCCCTAATAAGTATCGACGAAACGGGTCAGGCCAGTATTTGAGTATACACAACCTAATCAAACATCTTTTAAAGAACGTATCTGTATTCTTTCCACCCGGCTGTTTTGTAACAGGCATTGGGATCTCTTGATCAGGTACGTCAACGTTTGACTATTGACCTGCTTGCTTTTGGAGGCACACACAATAACGGCTGTAAAAAGATAACAGAAAAATATATCATTAACGTAAATCAATCCCCTCTTGGTCGTATGCAACGCTCCAATAATGTTACGTATTATGACGTTTTCACATTAATACGCAATCTGTTTGCCAATCTACCTAACTCAAAACAAAAAAGATTACACTGACAGGAGTTTTCTACAATGGAACAAAAGCAGAATGGCTTAAAGCCATTTATTTCCCTTATTTTATCAACGAATATCCCAAAGGTTGCCCTCATTACTGGTTTAACTGCAAGTCTTCTAACCACTATTGCTGGTCTTGTCGTACCGTTATTGACTAAGAATTTAGTAGATGGTTTTTCCGTTGCATCTTTAAGCATTCCTATTATGATTGCTATAGGAGCAGCTTTTATCATCCAAGCGATTATTAGCGGGATCTCCATTTATTTATTAAGCTTTGTCGGCCATAAAATTGTCGCAAGGCTACGTGACCGCATGTGGTTAAAATTAATTCGATTGCCAGTAAGCTATTTTGATAAAAACTCAAGTGGTGAAACGGTAAGTCGGGTCGTTAACGATACAAGCGTCGTACGAGATTTAATTTCAAATCATTTCCCACAATTTATCACAGGTATTATTTCTATTATCGGCGCTATCATCATCTTATTTGTCATGGATTGGAAAATGACACTTCTGATGTTAATTTCTGTACCTATTACATTAGTCATTATGATTCCACTCGGTCGAAAAATGGCAAAGATTTCACGTGGTTTACAAGATGAAACAGCCTCATTCACAGGACAAATCCAACAAACACTTAGTGAAATACGTTTAATGAAATCCTCAACCGCTGAACAAAATGAAGAAACAAATGGATTAACAGGCATTGATAAATTACTTGGTTACGGATTAAAGGAAGCTCGCATTTTTGCTTTAATCGGGCCAATCATGTACCTCGTCATTATGGTTGTCATTGTAATGATTATTGGTTATGGCGGTATGCGGGTAGCAAATGGATCGATGTCAACTGGTTCACTTATCGCCTTTTTACTCTATTTATTCCAAATTATTATGCCGATCACCTCCTTTGCGATGTTCTTTACACAATTACAAAAAGCAAAAGGTGCTACAGAGCGAATTATCGAGATTTTAGAACTACCATTGGAGTCTGGGCAAGAGGGCATAGAAATGGATATTACAAATGAGACAATACAAGTTTCAAACGTGTCATTTGCTTATAGTGAGGATGAGCCTGTTCTTGAAAATATCTCACTTGAAGCTCGTCCTGGTGAAATGATAGCTTTTGCCGGACCGAGCGGAAGCGGAAAAACAACGATGTTTGGCTTACTCGAACGATTTTATGAACCTACTACGGGAGAAATACGAATCGGTAACACGCCAATTAATCACTTATCACTTGATTCATGGCGTAGTCAAATTGGGTATGTATCCCAAGAAAGTGCCATGATGGCTGGGTCAATTCGCGATAATTTATGTTATGGTTTGAACGATTCAACACAAATAACTGATGAACGTCTATGGGAAGTAGCCAAAATGGCATACGCCGATCAATTTATTGAAGCTTTCCCGAAAGGATTGGACACAGAAGTTGGCGAGCGTGGTGTAAAACTATCAGGTGGCCAAAGACAACGGATCGCTATCGCCCGTGCTTTTTTACGTGACCCTAAAATTCTCATGATGGATGAAGCAACAGCAAGCTTAGATAGCCAATCAGAAAGTGTTGTCCAACAAGCATTAACACGATTAATGGAAGGACGAACTACATTCGTCATCGCCCATCGATTATCTACAATCGTCGATGCTGATAAAATCATTTTCATCGAAAAAGGACAAGTAACAGGCATCGGAACCCATCATGAATTAACACAATCGCATAAATTATACCGTGAATTCGCTGAGCAGCAATTAGCATAAGATAGGAAAATACTATAATTTTTTGTTAAGATAAAGTGAACCCGCAATCAGTGAGGTTCTGCCCGAACATGCGGGATAAAATGAACATAACAAGAAGGTGTCCCTGAAATGTCTAACCATACACACTATATACAGTTCATTATTGTACTTTCACTCAATTTAACTGTATATGGTGGTTGTGGGGTCTGACTCTTTCGTTATGGGTCACCCTCTTTTGTTTTATTGTTTCTTTTCGGCTATGTTAAAACTCATTATTGATTTTGGCACTATGTTGATTGGAGCGATCCTACGAAAAATGCGAGACCCCACAGGCGCACAGCACCGAGAAGGCTCCCGGACCGCCCGCAGAAAGCGGACGCCTCTCTTTGCATTCACCAGGCAAGTTTAATAGAGCCTTCTTTAATAAATGGAATAAAAATATTTGAAATAATTCTCCCTTTGAATTCTTAATTGAACCTGTTTTAAAAGCTAGAGAGGAGTAATATGTTGTGATTAGACCTATTGAAGTACGTGATGCAAAAAGTTTTATCGAATTAAGTAAAAAAATTGATGACTCTAATTTTATGTTATTTGAACCTGGTGAAAGAAACACAACACTCGAACAACAGTGCAAGTTCATCGAAAGAATATTATCTGAAAAGAAATCAATCATCTTTGTTGCCGAAAGTGAACATAATCTCGTAGGTTTTATCGCAGCATTTGGCGGAAATCTAAAAAGAAATCAACATTCCGCTTATCTCGTGTTAGGTGTCCTTGAAGAATTTCAAGGGCAAGGTTTCGCATCTAAATTATTCAATCAAATATTCGAGTGGGCAAGAAATAATGAAATATCAAGATTAGGATTAACGGTTATTAAAGACAACATCAAAGCATTCAATTTATATCGAAAGATGGGTTTTGTCTTGGAAGGTGAGAAAGTCCATTCGCTGATTATTAATGGAGAACCCGTTAATGAATATTATTTTTATAAGTTGTTGTGATAAACACACCCTTAAATCGAATTATTGCAGTTAACATGAACTACGAATCTAATACTCCCGTTCACCTTGTACCATATTTCATACGTTGCAACAAAATTAGTCATGTATTTATTCAATGGATTTTTCCGATCCAGCAAAAGTATCTTTACTATAAATTTCTGCTGAGTGAACCTTCACTTTATGGGAACCTTAGATATGAGGAGGGATAAAAAATGGCCAGAAATAAAAAAATTTTAGTTCCCGAAGCACGAGAAGGTTTAGATCAACTAAAAGGTCGTATCATGAAAGCAAAGGGATACGATGTGAATATGACTGAACCTGACAATGTAAAATTCGAAATCGCCGAAGAACAAGGAATACCACTAAAAAAAGGATACAATGGCCAACTTACTTCAAAACAAGCAGGGAAAATTGGTGGAACGATTGGTGGCAATATGGTCAAAGAAATGATAAAAATAGCCCAAGAACAAATCATGCGAAAATGAGTAAATCATAAATAAGATAAGGTCTAGTAGAATAAAGTATGCTGTTTCTGACGAATCGACTCTCTCATACCGAAAGCTCGATTCGCTTTTTTATTTATTCCTTAACCAAGATAACTTCATCATGTTGACATTTCAAACATTTCATTAAATGTGGACACTGACCTTTTTTTAATGATTCTGGAAAACCATCATTTTGCTTTAAGATATCTATGTCCATATATGCGCTATACTTATCATCATAGTCCATTGCTTTTCCCATATCCTTCATTTCGGAATCACATTCTGGGCATGCAACATAAATCTTTCGTAGTCCATTGCAAAGCGGACATAATGTCATATTCATTTCCTCCTATTTTCATCGAATCAAAACCAAAGGGTCAAACCACGCACTCATATATACAGAAATAATAAGTGATAATACTCTTGGTACAGAGTATAGAGTACGTGGCTAGACCCCTCTTAATATATCTCTAACTTGGTTGTTTTCATTGTCTCAGCTATGCACTTTTACCTACTTAGTTATTCACCATATTTTGCGGATTTACCCACTCTTCGAATTGTTCTTCGTTTAGGTAACCTAGTTTAAGAGCTGTTTCTTTTAATGTTGAGTTGTTTTTAAATGCAGTTTTTGCAATTTCAGCTGCTTTTTCGTAACCAATATGTGGATTAAGTGCGGTTACAAGCATTAATGAACGTTCAACATTTTCTTTAATTTTTTCTAAGTTTGCTGTAATTCCTACTGCACAGTTATCATTGAATGAGTGAATTCCGTCAGTCAATAGTTTTACCGATTGTAAGAAGTTATAAATGATTACAGGCTTGTATACGTTCAATTCAAAATTTCCTTGGCTTGCAGCGAATGAGATAGCTGTGTCATTTCCGACTACTTGTACCGCAATCATCGTTAATGCTTCACTTTGAGTTGGATTTACTTTACCAGGCATAATTGAACTTCCTGGTTCATTTTCAGGAATTGCGATTTCTGCGATACCACTTCTTGGACCGCTCGCTAACCATCTTACATCGTTTGCGATCTTCATCAAGTCTGCAGCAAGTGCTTTGATGGCACCATGTGCATAGGCAATTTCATCGTGACTTGTTAATGCATGGAATTTATTATCCGAGGTAACAAAATCATATCCAGTATCAGCTGCCATTTGTTGTGCAGAAAGTGCAGCAAATTCTGGTTTAGAGTTAATTCCTGTTCCGACGGCTGTTCCACCAAGTGCCAAATTCAAAATATGCTTGCTGCTCTCCTCAATCATATAAAGTGATTTATCAAGCATCGCTCTCCAGCCGCTGATTTCTTGCCCAAGTGTGATTGGTGTAGCATCTTGTAAATGTGTACGACCGATTTTTACGATATCCGCGAATTCCTGTTCTTTCGCAGCAAATGTATCTCTGAGCACTTTGATCGCAGGAACCAATTTGCTTGCTACTTCAACATACGCCGCTATATGCATCGCAGTTGGGAATGTATCATTTGAGCTTTGCCCTTTGTTCACATCATCGTTTGGATGAAGCTTTTCATCACTGCCATTTTCCTTCAACCATTCGTTTCCTTTGTTTGCGATGACTTCATTTACGTTCATATTACTTTGTGTACCACTACCCGTTTGCCAGACAACGAGTGGGAAATGCTCGTCCAATGTACCTTCAAGAATTTCTCCACATATTTTTACTATGGCATTTTTCTTCATTTCAGATAAATCACCAAGATCAAAATTCACTTTAGCTGCCGCTTGTTTTACATAAGCAAACGCATGAATTAATTCAATCGGCATTTTTTCATAGCCTATTTTGAAGTTGTTACGGCTTCTTTCAGTTTGTGCACCCCAATACTTGTCAGAAGGAACCTTTACTTCCCCCATTGTATCTTTCTCGATTCTGTATTCCATTTCTTCTCCTCCAAATCTCTGTTATAACGCTAATACAGTCCTACTTAGTAGGAATCCCCTTTATTTTGTTAGCGCTTTAGTTTTTAAAAATTCTACATACATTATTATTGTACAAATGTTTTGCATTTAAAAGCAAATAAAAAAAAAGCTGTCCATCGTTTCTTAATACATAAATATGGATTTGCTTTTAATTGACATTAAAGATAAAGTATAGTAAATTCATAATTAACTAAATAATCAGGATTTCTTATCAAGAGAGGTCGAGGGAATGGCCCTGTGACGCCTCAGCAACCAGCAATAATAACATATTGCCAAGGTGCTAATTCCATCAAGCTATTTATGCTTGGTAGATAAGAAGAGACTGCATACTTATGCGCTTATAAAGTCTTCTTCTTAAAGAAGACTTTTTTTATTTTCTAGAAAAGGAGCCGTGAACGATAGTGAAAATTGATACACAATTAGCTCAATTAGGGAATCGAAGTGAAACTGTAACTGGTACAGTAAGTCCTCCTGTATATTTCTCTACTGCATATCGCCATAATGGCATTGGCCAATCAACTGGATATGATTATTCTCGGTCAGGAAACCCAACTCGTCAGCTGCTCGAACAAGCGATAGCTAATCTTGAAGGTGGCGATCAAGGATTTGCTTGCAGCTCTGGAATGGCTGCCATTTTCACAGTTCTTTCCCTTTTCCAGTCTGGTGATGAATGGATTATCAGCAATGATTTATACGGCGGCACCTATCGATTGCTGGAAAAGGATTTTAAAAAATGGGGGTTAACATGTACATATGTTGATACAAATAACATAGCCGAGATTAAAAACAGTATTTCCCCTCAAACAAAAGCGATTTTTCTTGAAACGCCTACGAATCCGCTAATGCAGGAAACAGATATTGATGCAGTGTCAGCTATTGCAAAACAGTACGATGTCTTATTAATCGTGGATAATACATTCTATACACCTCTTCTGCAAAAACCGCTAGAAAACGGCGCCGATATTGTGATTCACAGTGCTACAAAATATTTAGGCGGACATAATGATGTACTTGCCGGACTCATAGTATCAAAAGGTAAAGATCTTTCTGAAGCTCTAGCACATCACCATAATAGTGCAGGTGCAGTACTAAGTCCATTCGATTCATGGCTGTTAATGCGTGGTATGAAGACACTTGCTTTGCGAATGGAAAGACATCAAGAAAACGCACGGAAACTTGCAGATTATCTTTCTACCCATGAATCCATTACAGATGTTCTCTATCCAGGAAAAGGCGGAATGCTTTCTTTCCGAGTAAGCGATGAACAATATGTGAATTCATTTTTGCAAAGCTTGAACCTTATCTCATTTGCTGAAAGCCTTGGCGGAGCGGAAAGTTTTATTACCTACCCTGCCACACAAACACACGGAGACATCCCTGAAGAGATAAGATTCGCAAATGGTATATGTAATAGGCTGCTTCGATTCTCTGTAGGTATTGAAGCATCGGAAGATATTATCCATGATCTAGATCAAGCATTCGCTAAGATGAAAA
Source organism: Peribacillus huizhouensis (assembly GCF_014138605.1). GTDB lineage: Bacteria > Bacillota > Bacilli > Bacillales > DSM-1321 > Peribacillus > Peribacillus huizhouensis. The sequence goes on from NZ_JACJHX010000001.1 coordinate 625,618, forward strand.
AGGAGGTTTTAGCATGACAGCCGACCATTTCAGCTTTGAAACATTGCTTCTCCATAATAACCATAAATTTGATTCAAGAAACGGAGCAGTTAGCGTGCCGATTCAGCATGCTTCCACTTTCCATCAATTTGATTGTGACCAGTTTGGGAAATATGATTACAGCCGAAGCGGGAATCCCACTCGCGAAGCGTTAGAAGAGATCATTGCAGGACTAGAAGAAGGTACAAATGGATTTGCCTTCGCATCAGGAATGTCGGCTATTTCTACTGCTTTAATGCTTTTATCAGCTGGCGATCATGTGATCGTATCTGAAGACGTGTATGGCGGAACATTTCGGATGGTCACACAAGTACTTTCCCGCTTTAAAATTGAACATAGCTTTGTTGATATGACTGACATAGCAAATGTGAAGTCAGCCATTCAACCTAATACGAAAGCCATTTATATCGAAACTCCTTCCAATCCCCTTATGAAGGTAACCGATATTCATGGAATCTGTTGTATTGCGAAACAAATTGGTGCATTAACATTTGTTGACAATACATTTCTAACGCCAGCGTTGCAAAAGCCACTAACATTGGGAGCAGATATAGTCCTTCATAGCGCGACTAAATTTTTATCAGGACATAGCGATGTCGTTGCCGGCCTTGCTGTCGTGCGGGATCCAGAAATAGCAGAAAAACTCAGATTTCTGCAAAATTCATTCGGAGCTGTTCTTGGCGTACAAGATGCATGGCTTGTCATGCGAGGTCTGAAAACATTGCATGTTCGAATGGAGCACTCTGTGCAATCCGCTCAAAAAATCGCGACATTCTTGGAATCCCATCCCCTTGTAAAAAGAGTTCATTATCCAGGACTTAACAGCCATCCACAATTTGCTTTGCAAAAGCAACAAGCGAAATCAGCTGGTGCAGTATTTTCTTTTGAATTAGAAAATGAAGATGTGCTACGCTCCTTTGTTTCTAACGTTACTCTACCAGTTTTTGCTGTAAGCCTTGGTGCTGTCGAAACGATTTTATCTTATCCAGCGAAGATGTCACACGCTGCAATGCCTGACTGTGAACGTGAAAAACGAGGCATCACGAAAAGCTTACTTCGTCTTTCAGCGGGCCTTGAAAATCCAGATGACCTGATTAAAGATTTTTCGGAAGCCTTGGAAAAAAGTAAACTGGTACTTACCGTTTAATAAATTTATTCTTGAAGAAGAGTGTCATAAGGGTCTGACCTCTCACTCTAAATCAGTATGGAATGTTTCATAGTATCCTACTATACTGTATTTAGTTGTTGCGAGGCCTGACCCTTGGACACCTTCTTTTTTTAATCTTTTGTACTGGTAAACCGCAATAAATCTCCAAATATAATCTCATCAGACAACCCTAATTCATCATATACAGTTTGCCGATACGGTTCACATGTAGCATTATTCAACTGTTCCCCCGATCCTTTACGATAGCAAACCCCATCTTGGAAAATATACGTATCATTTACAAAACCGCCATCTCTGAAAATCACGGGATGATTTGGAGATCTTGTAAACAAGTTGTGACCAAACGATATTGCATGTTCTGTTTTTATTCCTAAGAGATGTAAAAGAGTTGGCCGAATGTCAATTTCTCCGCCTGGGACTGAAATCGTTTTCCCGCCCTCACCAGGAATATGGATAATCACTGGTACTTGGCGGTATTGAATGTGATTAATTGGCGAATATTCATCACCTAGCATTTGACTTAACGCCACTTCATATTTTTTTGAAATCCCGTAATGATCCCCATATAACACAAAGATTGTGTCTTCATACATTCCATGATCCTTAAGTGTTTGAAATAGCCGCTTAATTGCTTCGTCCTGATAACGAACCGTTGTCACGTACCGATTTACGACATCTTCGTCAGTATTTCCCATTGCAATTAGCTGGTCAGTTTCATCCAACAAAAATGGAAAGTGATTCGTTAATGTAATCAATTTTGCCAGATACGGTTCAGGCATTGTTTTCATAAGCTCCACAGATTGCTCAAAAAAAGGAATATCTTTAATACCATAATTCACCGAATTCTCATCGGTTACCACATAATCTTGCTTGGAAAAAAAGCGATCGTAGCCAAGGTTCTCATACATTTTTTCTCGATTCCAAAAGGATGCGTCATTTCCGTGAAAGGAAGCTGAATAATATTGACCATTCTCTCGCAAGAGACGTTGTAGACTTGTAAACGTATTACCTGGACGTCGAACGAAGACAGACCCTCCAGACAGCGGGTATAGACTCGTATCAATCATAAACTCGGAATCTGATGTTTTCCCTTGTGCAGTCTGATCATAAATTTGATTGAAATAAAAGCTTTCCTTTATCAAGTCATTCAAAAATGGTGTGATTTCTCGATCATTCACTTTTCGATTGATTACAAAGTTTTGTGTAGATTCCATACTGATTAACACAACATTCTTTCCTTTTGCTATTCCGAATAAATCCGTGGTATCATCCTTTTTACTCGCCATGTACTCCTCGATTTTCGCAGTATCGACATGTGTAGCCACTGCACGATCAATAGTAGGACGAAGCCCCATCGCAATGTCATACAGATGATAATTGTAAGGACCGATGCTTTTAACCATCAGTTCTCTGTTAAACGAGGCAGAAAAAAGATATGGAGACCGAAGCCACCCAAGTCCTGCTAATAAAATAAGTAGTAATGTACTGAAGCCAATAAACCGCTTTTTAAATCGGGCACTTATCTCATTCGGTTGGTTGATGATTTTTTTTGTAAAAAGGGCAATGATTAATACATCTACAAATAAGAGTAAATCCCACACTTGCATCAACTCAAACGTACTTGGACCAATTCCCCCGACATTTTTAAATTGAAACAATATAGAAACGGTCACAAAATCTATATAAAAACGGTAATACAGTAAATCTCCATAAAGCAATCCTGTTATGAATAGCATAATCACTAAAAGCCACTTCATATGAAGTCTTTTTGTAAAGTAAATGCTAAATCCGATTAATAAAAGCAGTGAACCGATTGGATTGACAATAAGAAGCAGAGCATCGAACCAAGAATGAATGGCAATATCAAAACCAATAAATGAAACGATAACGGTCTTCAACCACATACATGTACACGCAAATAAAAACAGTAGTTTCGGAGTCACCCTCGTCTCTTTCATCGTCATATTTCATCACACCTTACTAGCAAAGTCTGTTTTCGCAAACGTCAACTCACAAAGCAGAAGACGAATTGATTCTTCATTATGATGACCCATTAACGAAATTTGGAGCCAGTTGCGCTTTAATAAATAGTGGCTTTCATAACTTGTTAGGATGTTTTTACTTTTCAAGAAATCACCTAATGTTTTTGAAGATTGATAAGTTGGTAAATTGATCGTGATAATACCTGGTGAATACATTTCGTTTCCTAAATAGTTATAACCATTTTCCTTTAAAAACTTTCTAATGAATATCGCTTTTGGTTCAATTAAGCTGAAATCTATTTTTTGCAATGCAACATGTAATGCGTTTAATAGATTAGAAGAATGTGTAAATGGGGTACCATCATACTCCTGATACATTCCCATATCTAAATATCTTGGCAGATTATCATTATGACGTAGCTTATCCCGGTGAAAAACAATGACTAAGCCGGGGTAGGATCCTAAAGCCTTACCACTGACAGTTGTGGCCATTAATACATTTTTAAAGGACACAGGGACAACACCAACCGAGCTGCATGCATCAACACATAATTCAGCACCAAACTTCAGACAAAGCTCCTCGATTTTGTTCAAATCATATAAATAGCCGGTTGAGGTTTCACAATGCACGGTCCAGACCCATTTAATGTTTGGATTTTCTCTTAAGCAATGTTCGATCTCGGAAATCGAAATGGGCTTATTCCATTCTTTTTCAATCGTTAAAAATGACAAATTAAAGCGTGAGGCATGGTCAATCAGCCGGTAACCGAATTCCCCATTTGCCAAAATTAAACCAGTCCCTTCGATCTGAGATAGCTGTGCAGCCACTATATCATTCCCTAATGTGCCAGTCCCAACAACAACTTCTGCATACTTAGCGTTTGTCATGTTACAAAGTACGTTCCGTATCTTGTCCATTTGATTCATAAATCCGCTTGAGCGATGTGAGATAGCAGGTAGAGCGATAGCCTTGATTACTTCAGGATGAAGCTGTACCGGACCAGGAAGAAACGAAATTTTGCTAGCTACTTTGGAATTCCTGGCTATGAGTCTTTTGAAAACCTTTGTTGAGTTTTCAAATTGCTCAACTGTCAAATACATCGGCTGAAACTTAGCTTGTTCTGTTCCGACCATTTCACCAAATGCTTGAAATCCCATTCTTTTGTATAAAGGAATTTGCTGTTCAACACCTGATATAAGCGCCATATTATATTTTTTCTCTAAGCAAAAGCTAACTAGCAATTCAACCAATTTATAAAAAACGGGGCTTTTCCTAAATTCATTTTTTACAGTAAGTAGTCTTATTTCACATGGATTCGCATCGCTCGGTAAATAGTCGTCCAAATTCGTCAGTTTTTGATCCAATGAAAATGGTCGATTGGATCGAACAGCGATCATCCCAACGACTTCTTGATTTCTCTTGGCAATTATGTAGGTATTTTGTTTGTCAAAACGATCAATTAATCGCTGTTGTTCGTTTTGATTATGTTGAGGAATTTCTTCCACAAATGTTTGATAATTAAGTTTATAAATTTGCTCGAACTCAGATTGCTCTGAAGCGATTTTATAAACAACTTCCACTATATTCACTCTCCTATGTCGTTCCTAGTTTTCTTCTTCCTGCTGTTCGGTATATGAACGAGTAGGACAATAATCAGCATACACAGAAAGCCTATTGAATAAGTCCATGAATGCCCTGTTGCATAAGCAGTAATCGGAATTGTCATCATTGAGATTAATCCAGGAATTGTAATTCTACGAAACATTACATATCCGATTCCCATAACAATTCCTGTCACCAAAATAGCGACTGGGACAAGATAAAGGGTAACGGCTAAAAAAACGACGACTCCTTTGCCGCCACGAAATTGGAGCTGGATTGGCCAAATGTGTCCGATCAATAAACAAAAAGCACATATTAGCATGACCAATTCACTTTCTTCTATTAGGGTATTAACGATGAACAAAGCCATAAACACCTTTATAGCATCAATGACTACCGTAAAAAAAAAACCTTTTTTTCCTAGTTGCCGTCCTGCGTTTCTTGCACCAGCATTCCCGCTCCCTAGTTTACGGATATCTTTTCCCATCTTCCATTTACTAAAATAATAGGCACCATTTATACAGCCAAAAGCATAAGATAGTGCGATTAATAATATCGGTTGAGTCATCAAACCGCTCCATTCACTGCATTCAATTGGATTCTTTTTCTATCAATCCTGTTTATTTCCATTTTATATGAAAATACTACACAATTAAAGGAAATACAATGGATTCTTTTTAAGTAGCAATTACATGCTATATATGCTGAAAATAAGAAGGTATGACTAAATAGAAATGCTTTTTTTGTTTTAACGCATATCTACAATCTTGCCGCTATTTTATTCAATTTATATTAAGTGAACTTTCATCAGTGAGAGTTTATTTCATCCCCCACCTACGCTTCTTCATCTCCCTAAGCCTTGAGGTGGGGGTTTTACTGCCTGTTAATGATTAAAAAACGGCTCCATACCTATTTAAGAGGAGCCATTTAGCAAAAAACCGTTTATTCGATAATTCTTGTTATCCTGCAACCCCATTCTTCTGGCCTTGCTGTAATTCATACAATTGAAAATACTTTCCTTTCAGAGCAATCAATTCATCATGATTCCCCTTTTCAAAAATGCGTCCTTTATCAAGGACAAGAATTTGATCCGCATTTTTGATCGTTGAGAGCCGATGTGCAATGATGAAGGTTGTTCTACCTTTTTTCAAGACATCCATTCCAGATTGAATAATTGCTTCTGTTTCAGTATCAATACTTGCAGTCGCTTCATCTAAAATGAGGATGGCTGGGTTAAAGGCAAGTGCCCGGGCAAATGAAATGAGCTGACGCTGTCCAGAAGAAAGCGTACTGCCTTTTTCAATCACTGGCTCATCTAATCCTTTCGATAGATGACTTAATACTTTATCGCCGCCAACATCACGTAGTGCTTTTTCAATTGCTTCTCGAGTAATCGCTTCATTTTCAAGGTTTATATTAGAGGCAATTGTGCCTGTGAACAAATAAGGATCTTGAAGCACAATACCCATGTGCTCCCTTAAAGCTTGATGAGGAATTTCTTGAATATTTTTCCCATCTATCATGATCTGTCCTTTATTCGTATCATAGAACCGAAATAGTAAATTCATAATAGAGCTTTTTCCTGATCCAGTATGTCCCACCAAGGCAATGGTTTCCCCTTGCTTCGCTTGGAAAGTAATATTTTTTAACACATATTCATTTTCTTTATAGCCGAATGATACATCCTTAAATTCTACATTTCCTTTGTAACGCGGCATGCTTTCATCCTCAACTGAAATTCCTGGTTCATCCAACAAGCCGAAAGCCCGTTCTCCCGCCACCAAAGCTTGCTCCAGGTTTGCGAACTGATTGACGATTCCTTGTACTGGCTGTAATAAACGATTGATAAAATCTACAACTGCATACAGCATTCCTAAAGAAATGGCGCTTGAAGCGGTCATTGACATCCCACCGAAATACCAGATGAACAGTACTAATGCAATGGTTTTTAATATGCCAATTAAATTGTAACTAGTGAGTGAATTTAAGCTCAACATTTTATTTTGATACGTAAAATGCTCGTGATTCAATTTTTCAAATGATTCTTTTACAGCTTTTCTTTGGTTAAATGCTTGAATGATCGTCATCCCTGAAATGGATTCATTGATCATACCATTAATATCACTGATTCTTGATCGAATGATATGGTTATATTTCGAAGCAAACTTCCGATAAATTATTGTCCAAATCATAAGGATTGGAACAAGAACGAGAGCTGTCATTGCGATTGGTGGATTCAAAATAAATAAGGCAGTGAATACACCGACAATATTAATCGTACTTGAGAAAAAATTCGCCAGTACCGTAACATACAGTTCACGGATTGCTTCTGTATCATTTGTAATCCTTGCAACAACCTTCCCGGCTGGTAAGTTATCAAAATAGCGAATCGGCAGCCTTGACATATGTGTGAACAGGTCATTACGCATCCGTTGGATAATTCGATTTGCTGATTTTTTTAAATAATAGCTTTGGAAAAATTGAAACAACGAGGAGATTAAGACGAGACTGAAATAAAAAACGACGAGCATGAGAATTCTAGCAATCTCCGGTTGATAAAAGGCAAACAAATCTTCTTTTCCTAAAACAGTTGCAGGATATTTCTCAGTTTGCCCATTTTTCGTAACTGTTAAAGTCACCCCATCCAACTTCCGACTACCTTCAAACGGTACATTGTCCTCAACAAAGACAAATTTAGTCCCAACCTGTAGTACCCTGATTTCCTTTCCTCTCGTCTCTTGATTATTAAAATAGTCGTCTCGTTTATACCAATTCCCTTGGTAAAATACGGCGTCTTTACTTTTTTCTGTTTCGTACCACTCCGATTCTATACCAAGAATATGGGAATCTATGATTTTCTTTGCAACGAAAGGTCCTGTTAAATCCGCGGCTACGGAAATAGATAACATGATGAGCGCGCCAATAATTAATTTTTTATATAGAATTGCATACTGGTATAGTTTTTTTACAACTTTCATACATTCACCCCAGTTCCCGCCTCTACTTGTTGACGTTCAAATTGTTCCTTGTACCAACCGTCTAAAGCAAGTAAATCTTCATGCCTACCTTCTTCAATCACCTTACCGTTATCAAGAACAATAATCCATTGGGCATGCACAACAGCAGACAGACGATGGGTTGTGATGATCGTCGTTTTTCCGGTACGATCACTTTGAATATTTTCGATGATGGTTGTTTCTGTTTTCGCATCCACAGCAGACAGTGAATCATCGAGAATCAAAACCTCTGGATCTTTAATCAATGCCCTGGCAATCGAAATCCGTTGTTTTTGCCCGCCTGATAGAGCAACCCCTTTCTCACCAACAAGTGTATCAAGCTTTTCAGGTAGCATTTCAAGGTCTTTCTCAAAATCTGCCAAACGAATAGCCTTCGCTAACTCCTCATCAGTTGCATCCTTCTTGCCAAACAAAATATTATCTTTTACGGATCTTGAAAAAAGAAATTGATCTTGCGGTACATAGCCAATCCAGCTCCGAAGTTCTTCAATCTTTAGCTTATTCAATGGCAAACCGCCAATCGAAAGTACCCCTTCGCCAAGCGGGTATTCCCGTAAAAGTTGTTTAATAAATGTCGTTTTCCCACTTCCTGTTTTACCGACAATGCCTAATGTATGCCCACGTTCAATTGTTACAGATACATTGTCTAGGTTCACTACTTCAGATGAAGGATACATAAAATGGACAGAATCAAATGATAGATTTTCTGGTTGACCAATTATCCTTGCACTAGGATCATTTTTAACATCTACTTCATAGGACATCGTTTCTATGAGTCGATCAAGTGATGCATTCCCACGTTGCATGACATTAATTAGTTCGCCCATCGCAATCATAGGCCAAATTAACATGCCGAGATAAACGTTAAAGGCTACTAGGTTACCCAATGTAATCAGCTGCTGGAACACCATATAAGCGCCATATCCAAGACCAATCAAATAACTAATGCCAATAAGAATAGAAATAGTCGGGTCAAACAGTGAATCGATTTTCGCTACTTCTAGGTTCTTCTTATAGACTTCTTCCGTCATATTATTGAAACGGAGTTCATCTTCTCGTTCCTGCACATAAGCCCGAACTACCCGAACTCCCGCAATGGATTCAAGTACTTTATCATTTAAATGACCAAAAGCAGATTGTGCATCTGTAAAACGTTTATGAATTCTTTTGCCATATACTTGCAACATGATTGCCATAATTGGAAGAGGTAAAACGGCTGTGAGTGTTAACGTCCAGCTGATCGTAGCGCCCATCACAAGCAGAATGGTTAAAGTAAACAATACAGCATCGGCAAGAGTTAAGACTCCAAATCCGGCCGTCATGGAAATAGCTTTCAAATCATTGGTAGCTCGGGCCATCAAATCGCCTGTTCTATTTTTTTCATAAAATGTAGGGGTCATTTTCAAAAGATGGCCCATAAATCCAGTCCTTAACTTACGTTCGACCAAGTGAGCGCCACCAAACAGTAAGTAACTCCATAAATAGCCAAAGACATAGGTTGCCAACCCAACTGCTACTAAATAAACGATATATCGAATAATCCCTTCACTCGTTAATACTCCATTGCTAATGTCATCAATTACCATCCCAATCAGCTTTGGCGGAATGACCTCCATAATATTTACTAAGCATAAAAAGAAAATCGCAATTGAATATCGTCTCCATTGTTCCTTAAAGTACCAGGATAATTTTCTAAAAATCGAAAACATCTATTTTCCTCCCTTGTTGTTAAATCTGCTCTGCCTAACCGCTTTCTGGATCTCCTACATTGAATTGTCTCACCTTTTTAAGTACTTTCATTTTTGTCCCTCCTTAAGGTTGATATTGCTTATATTGAAAGGATGCGAATGCACCTTATTCAAAAAACAAAAAGCTCCCGCCACTTAGCGAAAGCTTTTACATAACTTTACGTTCAAACAAGAACGCAAACCATAGAAAAAGCGCAAGCCACGACAATCTCGCAGCCTGCACTTGTTTAAGCACCAGTTAATAACTCTGTCAAAACGTCAAGACAAAGTACATGGGTAGGCTGTGATTGTATTCAAATAGATACGTTTATGGACTCGCATAGCTATTGTCATCATCACGATCGCCTCCCATTAATTGGATTTTTTATACATTTATGTTAATTAGATTACTACCGGTAAAATTTTTTGTCAATTTATTTTTTGATTTTTTGTATATTATTAACAAATTTATTACGAAGTACTTTCTTATCTGTATAAATATCATTACTCAGGTAAAACTAAGTCTTAAAAACTCGAGGTGGAAAAATGAACGGTATTATTCTCATAAACCCTAATTATGCTATTAATGATACAAGCCGACAGGAAAGCTTTATCATTCAGAAAACATTATTATCCAAGTACGCAGAAGAGAACAACATACAATATACTATATTAAACCCTTACCAAATACATTCTTTCTACACGATTCCCCACGCTCTTCTTTATGACCTAAATAATATAAAGGAAGGTGTCTTGGATTGTCTACTTCTCTATTCCATGAATACGCAGAGCCGTTTTATTGGCATGTATCCCGAGAAATGGCTCGCAATTGTAAGTTTTTTTAGAAATATTTATACCATAAAGGATGGCCTGACTACACAAGAAGAAAAAATATCTTCATGATCAATTATCTATTCCTTCTGTTGAAGGGGCCACACTTTGAATTTCACTTCTCCAATAATAGATTTCATGGGAATGTATCCAAAATACCGGCTATCATTACTAATCAAACGGTTATCTCCTAAGACAAATACATAGCCATCAGGGACTATCGAAAGTCCCGTCACACTTTGCAATGTAAAATCTCCCGTAAGCACTGTTGTCCCATTAAGTTGTTCCTTTGCTTTCAATAAATAGGATTCAGGATGCGGTGCTCCATTAATATATAAAAGGTCATCTTTCATTTCCACTCTATCCCCTGGCAGACCGATTACTCGTTTCACATAGTTTCCATCCCCGCTAGGCGCTTGAAAGACGACTGTATCAAACCTATCAATCTCACTCATTTTACTGATGATTACACAGTTACCATCTTGATAATTGGGCATCATGGATTCACCACTCACCAAAGTGGGTGTAAATAGAAAGGTACGGCAAATTATAACAATCATGATAGCAATTACACACGCTTTGAGACACGATACAATTTCACTCTTAACTTGATTAAAGCTCATCAAATCCCCCCTTCCCCAGTCATTACTTTAAGTTTACCATTCTTTTTTTCGAATAATATTAAGATTATGAAAATATGTCGAAAAAATCTTAATATTACAATTGTAAGGAGAAGCGAAAGTTGAATATCGTTTGAGATTTGCTAGCCTGAGCCAAATTTACACCTAAATTCATTAAACTACCTTTCTAAATTTGTACGATCCCCCCCTTTTATTACGGTTTTTATAAAAAATCGTAACTAATTGTTGCAGTGCTGGCGATTATTAGAGGCTACACCGGAATTGGCGTGGGCATCCCCCTTCCTTTTCAAACATTTCAATCCGGTAATTAAATTTGCGCGCCGGATTTGCTTATTTGCGCGCCAGAATGAAAGGTTTTCGTGCCAGAATCTGCACTTTTCGAGCGAGATTTGAGAATTGCGCACCAGCGTACATTTATGCTGAAATTCATGAACCCACCTTTCCAAGTTTGCACGATACATCTTTTATTACACATTTAAAAAACTTCTTATTTATATGATGAAATGCGGATACTTATAGCTAATGGCATCAAAGCACTGTCTCCCCGGTCCTCAAGTAGTACTTTATACGCGAAAGGTCTAGAGAATATTGCTCCTTTTAAAAAAAGTTTCTTACATTACTTAAATAGAAAATTTTCCAGATTCATACATAACAAATAAAGGCCATCCTCATTATGATTGGATGACCTTTCATTTATTGAGCCTTTTACTATTAATAAAGTAAATACTGAGATCTTATTTTCTTAAAGTCACTTAATTCTTTTTCCCACTGCTTCTTCATATCTTTCACGCTTCGCCCTTCTTCAATTCCTTGTCGAATCCAACCATTGCCAACAAGTTGGTCGAAGAATGAGATGCCTGTGCTATTAGGTGCACGGAATTGGAACTGATTTGGATATAAATCATGAACAGCCTTTACCATATGAACACCTGTTTCAAATGATTGAAACTTCTTCCGATCTGTTATATGGATCTGTACCCCATGTGATAATTGGTTGGCAAATTTAGAAGTCGTCGGTGTAAAGGATGCCGCCCTGAAAGTTACCCCAGATAATTTGAGCGCGTTTAACTGCTGGGCTAACTCCGTTCCATCGATAAATGGTGCACCAATTAGTTCAAAAGGCTTTGTTGTACCTCTTCCTTCTGATATATTCGTACCTTCAAACAAAGCTGCGCCCGGATAGACGATAGCCGTGTCAAGTGTAGGCATGTTTGGCGAAGGCAGGACAAATTGCAAAGGTGTCTCATCATAATACATATCCCGCTTCCAGCCTTTCATCTTGATAACAGTTAAATCCGCACCGATTTTGAACTTGCTATTAAACAGCCGCGCCAATTCCCCTACTGTCATCCCATGCCTTAGTGGAATGGAGTAATTCCCTATAAAAGAAGCATACTTCATGTCTAACACGGTCCCTTCAAATTTAGATCCGGTCAATGGATTTGGGCGATCCAAAACGATGAATGGGATACCTTTTTCCTTTGCTGCTTCCATTGCATATGCCATCGTATAAATATACGTATAGAATCGTGTTCCGACATCCTGAATGTCAAACAAAAGCACATCAATATTTTCTAGCATTTCAGGTGTTGGCTTTCGTGTTTGACCGTACAAGCTATAAACAGGGATACCTGTTTTATCATCGGTATAAAACTCCACATATTCGCCAGCCTGTGCAGAGCCACGGACACCATGTTCTGGTCCGAATAAAGCAGTTAGTTTAATATCATCTTCTTCATTTAAGAGATCAACAATACTAGTAAGCTCTTGATCCACTCCAGTTGGGTTCGTGATCAGTCCCACTCTTTTTCCTTGCAGTAACTTCTTTTGTTCTGAAAGCAATACTTCAACGCCTAATTTGAAATTTTTATCTGTTATTCCTTTATCCTTGTTTGATTTTTCACTCTCCGCCCAGGTAAAGGATAGTGCTGAAAGAACGAGAGCCATGGTCAAAATCGCAATGAACCTTTTCTTCAACATTCCCCCTCCTCCTTTAAAAGGTTAGTCCATGACCATATTCATATAGCATTCCACCGTCTAGTGTTGGAATAGAGACTGGTAGCTTCCCTTGAGGAGTAATTTTCCCAAAAATAGCTGCTCCAGCGGCTTCAAAACTTACCGGTCTAAATCCGTACATAGCGAGATACGAATCAATCTCCGGAAATGCCATAACATCATATGGATTACGGATGCCAATTCCGATTACTGGTGCACTTGTCTCAGCAATTACGTGATTAATCATTCTCATTTGTGGATTATCAATTGAACGACCTGCCACTGTCGATGTATGTGATCCTATAATAACGACTTTAGCATCACGAATCCTTTCCCATTGTTCAGGTGATAGAGTATAGTCTGCATTCGCCTCAACAACCGTTACATGTTGATGGTGTTTTTTAACCGCGTTTGCTAAATCAATGAGATATGTTCGTCCAAGGACGACAATTTCATCCCCTTCATTAAGTTGTAACGGCAATACGTAATTGTTTTTTACAAGCGTTATCGATTGTTCAGCAACTTCTTTTTCAATTTGTTTATGCTCTAGAGAGCCAACAATACTCCGTGCATAAGCGATTTTTTCTTCAATTGGCTGCGGGGATTCTTCCTTCATAATTCCCCGCTTCAATTTCAAAGTGAGAATTCTTTCAACAGATTGTTCAATTCTTTTTTCTGATAGGTCCTTCGTTTTTACCGCTTTAACTAAACCACTGGCAACATCCTCCAAACCAACAGGCATTAAGACGATATCAGTACCCGCTTTTACAGCACGAATTGCCGCATCGACTGATCCGAAATGCTCGGCAATGGCGTTCATATTCATCGCATCTGTCGTGATAACTCCTTCAAATTTCATTTCATTTCTCATCAATTCAGTTAAGACTTTGTAGGATAGTGTTGCAGGGAGCGCAATTTCCTCTCCCGTTTTTTGCGAAATGGCTTTTGTATCATCGATTTTTGGGAAGGTAACATGCGCCGTCATAATCGTATCTATATTTGCCTCCATTGCTATTTGGAAAGGATAAAGTTCAACCTCTTTTAGCCTTTCTTTGTCATAGGGTACCTCAGGTAGACCAAGATGAGAATCGACTGCGGTATCTCCATGCCCCGGGAAATGCTTGGCCGTGGCCGCAACTCCAGCTGCTTGCAAACCTTTAGCATAGGCAGTCCCAAGTTCGGCGACAAGCTTTGGATTCCCTCCAAATGATCGAACACCAATCACTGGGTTATCAGGATTATTATTCACATCTAGGTCAGGAGCAAAGTTCATGTTGATGCCGAGTGAAGCTAATTCCTCTCCAATCGAAAGTCCAACCCTTGAAGCTAATTCAGTAGAACGAGTGGCCCCTAATGCCATATTTCCAGGCATATCAGTTCCAGATTGTAGCCGTGTAACAACCCCACCTTCCTGATCAATTGTCACAAGCATTCCATATTTATCAGCTGCTTCTTGATAATCTGCAACAAGTCTCGCTGTTTGTTCAGTTGATACGACATTTTCTCGGAATAGGATAACCCCACCTAAATGATACTTCTTAACAAGTGCTTCAATCTCTGGAAGCATTTTCGTTACATCACTACCTTTCCACGTTCGAAAGTCTGGCATCAACATTTGTCCAATCTTTTCTTCCAAAGTCATTTTTTTTATGGCTTGATCGATAACGTCATATCTTTTCCCTTTTTTCTTCACCAGCTCACCTTGCTCCTTGTACCGAACACCAATCCGATCCTTTAATTTTCCTTTCGAGACTTTAATCTGAGCACTACCCTTCGTGCCCGTAAACTCTACGTTCCCCAATTGATCAACCTTTGCTACCTTCGGATTCGTTGATTGCCACTTTACCTCTGAAGTTGTGTGTTCAAAGTGACCATCTTCATATTTATAAATCGCTTTTAATACAAACAGATTCCCTGCAATCGTTTCAGTTTGAGGAATATTTTGAAAAATAATCAAGTCTTGGACCATAGTATTCTTTTTCTTTGCTAGAACAGGACTCGCTACTACTAGTTGAGAAATAAGGATTACAATAGTCACCATATACATCCAAATCATTTTCATTCTTTGACTCATTACACTCCTCCTCTTTAACAGTAATTCATATTCTCCCCTAATCAAGAAAAAACTTCCTATTTTGAAAACGATTACAAATAGAATATCGAAAATTGATTAGCTCCGTCTATATTACTTTAGTCCTTTTCAATCGCCTTAAACCCCGAATATTCTACCTAACCTACCCGTTTATTAAGGTCCCTTTTATTCATTACTTAATAAAGTGAAACTTTGGTTTTCTCCATCCCCTATTGATTGTTAATCTATAGTCGCTAAGATCTCATGGCCTGTGAGCAACATAGACGCCCTCACATTTTGAGATAGTCAGACGGAATAATAAACATGAAAAAGGACAGCTTCCTAGGCTATCCTCATACTTTCTCTATTATATTTCCTGCCTTTTTAATTGAGTAATGGCAACAGTTAAAACAAGAGAGATTAACAAAACTGTACCAAGTAAAGGTCCTGCTAATTCAATTATGTTCCCTTTCATAAACTCATTAGCTCCATTCACCAAACCATGCGGCAAATTGTTTGCCCAGGGTGATTGAAAAAGTTTAGGGATATTCATGGTCAGCAAATAAAGGACCACAGCGGTAAACCCAGCTGTGACCGGAGTTTTAGAAATCGATGATGCGCAGATTGAAAATGTGATAATTAAAACGATAATCGGTAGATAAAGCAGGATACCAGCGGTTGCATTTGCCCATATTAGTTTCTCTGAGAATAATAAGTTCGTATAATAAGCAGTTAACAGCATACCGAAGATAAAGCTCCCAACAGCTAACAATGAATATGCTGACCATTTTGCGAGTAAGTAAACAGCTCTACTGACTGGTTTGACAAGCACCATCGCAGCTACTCCTTTTTCTCTTTCACCGGCAATGCTTCCCATTGAAATAAGAACTAATATGATGACACCCATCAGTTCAAAATTACTAAATGCAGCTGACATCATTTCTGATGTTGATAGTTCTGGTATTTCAATGACAGCCCCTTTAGGCATTTCACTCGCTAATAAATCGGGTAAAAGTTTCATTGATAGTGGGAAACTAATCATTAAGATAGCAAAGGCAATCGGTACGAAAATAATCTTGTACGTACACATCAGTTCTTTCCATTCTTTTTGGAACACACTTATGAAAGTCGTCATATTAACGCACCTTCCTTAAAAAGATATCTTCCAAAGATGGTGTGTCTACCTGATAAGAAACAAGCATGGCACCTGAATAAGAAATAAGTTTTGGCAATTGGGCACTTGCTATTGTCATATCCTTCACATGCAAGATATAGTCTGCCATGTTCACTTGAATATCCATGACCCACTCCTGTTCATTTAGTACCTTTGTTAATTCTTGCTTTGCTTCCGAAAGGGAAAATCGAATGACTGGACTTGTATATGTTGATTTTAGTTCTTGCATACAAGATGACAAAACGATCTCTCCTTTATCAATCATGATGATGTGATCAGCTATTTTTTCGACATCTTCTAGAATGTGACTTGACATAAAAATCATCATGTCTTCCTTTAGCTTCATAATCATCGTTAACATTTCATGACGCCCAACAGGATCTAAAGCAGATACAGGTTCATCAAGAATTAACAATTTTGGCCGGTTCATTAATGCTTGAGCGAGCCCCAATCTTTGTTTCATGCCTCCGCTGTATCCTGAAATTTTCCGATTGCGAGCCTCCCATATTCCACAATCCTTCAATAAGTTTTCTGTTCGCTCTTCAACCGTCTTCTTCTCCAAACGAAATAGCTGGCCAACCCAGTGCATCCATTCATTCCCTGTCATATATTCATAGAATGCAGGATGCTGAGGCAAATAACCCATTATTTCAGCTAATTTTTCTTTCTCTTGTTCCACATCCAATCCATTCACTTTCACAATTCCCGAGGTAGGCTTTAAAAGTCCTGCCAAGATTCGGATTGCTGTCGTCTTTCCAGCACCATTTCTTCCGAGAAAACCGAAACAGCCATTTCCTTCAATTGTAAAACTAATTCCATTTAGCGCCTGAAATGAATTATACTTTTTCGTTACATTCTCACAATATATCATAATACCTCTCTCCTCCCGAATCTCAATCAGTTTTTCTTCCGTATAGTAAGTAGAATATCGGTCCAATCGTGCTAATCAGTAAAATTACTAGCACCCAAACGAGTTTATTCTTCCCCTTCACCTCGCCCCTCTCTCGTTTGAGTAAATCCCTGATTGAAATCCCTTTTAAAATGAGTTCAAAAATAATAATTGGAAATAATAGTTGAATATATTCCATAATGCCTCTCTCCTTATCATTTAGTTATTTAGGTAAATAATTAATTATATGAAACGATTGTAAAATCCGTTATTTTTTTTGGCTGTTTTCACATACTTTGTTGCTTTTCAATCATTTTTACACTAATAACCCGGGTTGATTTCCGTTGCAGGTACTCGCTTTCCGCGGGCGGTCTCAGAAGCCTCCTCAGTGCTTTGCACTTGCGGGGTCTCCCTCAACACGCTTTTTCCGCAGGAGTCTCGCACCTTCCACTACAATCAACATCTGTTCGAATTGGTTTCTTGCTAAAAACAACATTCTTTACGAAAAGAGCCTTTTTTTTATTAATGGAAGCCCCTTTCATCCTAAATTCATACATGTTTGAAATAAGTCTAATATGTCGCCTTGTCCAATCAATTTTTCGAACCAAGAATATACTATATCTGTGTAGAGGAGGTGTTTTCATGAGTCACGGAAATAGGAATCATTCTTGCAAGCATTCGAATAAAGATTGCTGTCACAAGTATAGCCATTGTTATTGGGATAATTTCTTGGATAATGTATTATATGAATGTTCTAATTGGGAAGATCGGTATGGAGGATCTAACCGAAGGTAGTTTTATCTTAGACAAGTGATGAGAGAAACCATGTAAATTGCTGCATGGTTTCTTGTGTTTTTTTAACTGCATTAGCATTTACAGACAGTTCCATTGCATCTTCTTCATCACGGATATTCTCAGAGTATAATACTACAACTAAATAAAAGAGAACAATGAAGCCTAACGTGAGCTATTAGAATCGCTCATTCATGGACTGTTCCAAGAAGTCACAAAGGACTACCCTAGATCCGTTCTTCGGAATATCCAATACGAATAAGCAATAGGTAGAAGGATGATTAGAAAAATAACCGAAAACATGAATTTTCCAACCAATAGACTTGGTAAAAAAGGAATAAGCATAAATAATACACCAGCTAGAATAAAGATGCGTGACCCAAAGCGATGCGTTTTTTTCCAAACGGTATCATTGCTTAATGTCCAAGGTGTTCTTATCCCAATAAAATAATTTGGTTTGACAGAATGCATATAATTTCCCAGCACGATAAACAAGATGCCAACGATAAATGGAACCACCTTTCCAATAGGGATGTCATAGCCTATTCCAGTAAAAATAACGAGGGCATTTAACAAAAAAAGAAAAAATAAAATCGCCATTGTAATCATAGAATAAGGTCTTGAAAATTTCTGATAATTCTTCCTCTTTGGATCAAATTTAGGTGAAAAAATCAGCAATACGTGTAGAAAGATCATCATGCCTAGATTTATTAACAGTGCATTAAATTTCGTTGCATACCCATCTGCGACTCCATTGAGATTCCAATGAATCGGTATTCGCGCTGGCAACTGTTGATAGAAAACAAACCATAAGATAGCAGTGGCCGCGATCAATAATCCAGGTAAAAGATGCTTCTTCATTTCTGTCCATCTCCTTTGTCAATAAACTCCAGTGCCCAGCTGATTAATTCCTGGAACACCGTCGTATTTAACGAATATACAACAAACTGACCCTTTTTTTCATCCTGCACAAGATCGGCATTTTTCAATAATTTGAGGTGTTGAGAAATGCTCGGTTTTGTCATATTAAAATGATCGGAAATTTCCCCTGCCGTTAAATCTCGATCCTTCAATAAGTCCAAGATTTTTCTTCGGGTTGGATCAGAAAGGGCCTTAAACGCATTATTCATAGGTTTTTTCCTTTCGAATTCATTTAAGTATTTAACTAAATACTACACTAATCTGTTTTATTTGTAAATATAGAATTTATTTTTTGGCTCTGTTAAACTTGTCTGTTAATTGAAACGAAAGGCGTTTGCTTTCCGCGGGCGGATCGGGATCCTTCTCGGCGCTGTGCGCCTGTGAGGTCTCGCTTTTCCCGCAGGAGTCTCACGTCCTTCGCTCCAATCAACTTATACCAAAATCAGCAATGTACTTTAACATAGTCTATTTATTAATAGCGACAACGGTTACAGTATGTAATTTATACAGATCCGACGCGCAAATTCAACTTCTGGATCACAATGACCAAAAAGTATGATTGTGAAACAATGAGCAAAATCTTTTAAGCCCATATTAGAAAGCTCCCTTTTTTCTTGGATTCAAATAAAAAATCCGGGTCTCCTAAAAACGGTCCCCGAATTTTTCTATCAACCTATAATAACTCTTTCTTTCGGATAATGATAATTTGCTTCCTTTTTCTTGCCGCCAATAATAAATAAGAATGAAGTAAGACCAATTCTTCCTATGAACATCAATATCATTAGAACAAATTTCCCAAAAATGCTAAGATCCGGGGTAATCCCCATCGATAAGCCTACCGTACCGAAGGCCGAGCAAACTTCAAATATTATGGCAATAAGCTGATTTTGACTATCCGAAATACTGATTGCGACAACCGACATAAAGCACATGACAAGAGCCAGTAAAGTAATGGCCAGTGACTTCATAATATCATCTTGATGAAGCTCTCGATTAAACACTTTAATATCACGATTTCCTTTAGCAAAATGATAAATAAATAATATATTTAAAGCAAATGTCGTTGTTCGGATACCTCCCCCCACCGAGGTCGGCGATCCACCAATAAACATTAAAACACTCATGACTAAAAGCGTAGGCATCGTAAATTCAGTAACATCCATTGTAGATAATCCCGCACTCCTAGTCGTTGCTGCTTGGAATAAAGCATAGAAAAAGCTTTTATGCCATGTCATACCCTTAAAATAATGCTGGTATTCAATGATCAAAATAAGGATTGTCCCCAACACGAGAAGAATTCCATATGTTGTTGTCGCCAATCTTGTAAATAGTGAAAAACGGAAAGGATTTTCAAGTTCCGTCTTTTTCCTAAATAAAAATTCCTTTACTTCAATTAAAACAGGGAATCCAATTGCCCCAAGAATGATTAGTATAATGGTTATCAATTGTACAAAATAATCACTCGCATAAGGAACAAGGGATTGACCAGTTATATCCATTCCAGCATTAGTTGTCGCAGTTACAGATGCAAACAAACCATGGAGAAAAGCTTCCTTCCAAGTTGGATAATAGTTTAAGAAATGCACCCCTAAAACAAGTGCCCCTAAAAGCTCAATAAGAAGAATGAGCTTTAAAATATCTTTTACTAATTTAACGAGTCCTGATAATGCTAACTGATTATTATCGGCCATTATAAGACGACGTCCACGCAATCCAATTTTCCGACCTAAAATCATCCAGAGAAATGTACTAATCGCCATAATGCCGAGTCCTGCGAACTGCAAGACGATCATAATGACAAAATATCCAAATACACTATATGTTTCAGAAATATTAAAAACAGTTAAACCTGTATCACTTACCACACTGACAGCTGTAAAGACAGTATCGATAAAGGCCACTTCAACCCCAGGCTTATGGACCGCTGGAATACTGAATAATAGAATTGATACAGTTACGGCCAGTAGATAATAGCCTGTAATAATCTTTGCAGGTGACAGTTTCTCCAGCCTGCTTCTTACGTTACTCCACATTGATTACATATCCCTTCGGTGTTTTTCATATCCCCTATCATAAAGAATATTAGTTGGATTTGAAAGTACATTTTATCTTTTGTTGACTTTTTATTTTTCCCCTTGTTTAGTGCTGAATTCTCGCATTGAGATGTTAATCAAAATGTAACGTCGACTCCTTATGTCATATAAACGACCATATTGTACATCACTTTATAAGTATCTACGCCTGAAGGCAAGTCTAAGCGTCTGACACCTAAATACATTAGAATCTCTTTATCTTTCTTAACTATTTATTTGTTTACAAGTAATTTCCGATTGTTCTTCAATTTCGACCAAATATCTAGATAGCACGAAAATAAAGATGTCCCGTAAAAGGGAAAACTTCGCATTCCATCCAACAGTTTACATAAAATGTAAATTTCTCTACAAACTAGATGGCGAGTGCGCAGTCAGACCTTTATGGGACATCCTCATTATTTAATCATATATATTTTTAAACTTTGCTATTACACGACTATTTCCTCTTCTGTACTTATTAATTTTAAAAGATGACGCACTGCATAAGCAAACCCATCTTCATCATTTGTCTTTGTAATTAAATCCGCTTTTTGTTGAATATGAAGGGGAGCATTTCCCATCGCAACTGATTTAGTTGCTACCTCAAATTGGGCAAGATCGTTGCCCCCATCTCCAAAAGCATAAATCTCATCAAACGATAGGTTCATAATTTCTTGATATCGAAACAACGCTTTCCCCTTATGTGCTTCATGTGAAGTAATTTCTAAATTATTGGGGAATGAAGAAGCCATCGTAACGTCATCGATACCCGCTAATGCCTTTGTTACTTCTTCAATTCTTTCCACATCTTCTTGGTGGACCAATGCAATTAATTTATAGATTTTAAGATTGTCATATTTTAAAATGTCATCGTAATTATATTCATGAAATAGAGTATTTAGTTCTTCTTTGCTCTTATGATGTAAAGGTGGCAAAGTAGAAGGGAACCCACCATAATTCGTATAGACAAGAATACCCACGTCTAATTTTTGTAAAACAGAGAATATCTTTTTATATGTCGAAATAGAAAGGGTTGCTTCATATAATATCTCACCGCTTTCTGAATATAGAACAGAACCATTAACACAAAAAATCGGTACATCCAACTTCTGTACAGCTTCTAGTTTCACTACATCCGCATGAGCACGGCCCGTATTCAAAATGAGCTGATAACCTTTTTCAGTTAACTCTTCTAAAGCTCTTATACTTCCTTCGGTAATTTCATCTCGAGAAGTTAACAACGTCCCATCTAAATCAATTGAAATACATTTCATCTTCATCCCAATCCCTTTCTTCTTTTAATATATATATACGTACATACTATCTCAAACGAGAGTTTAATGCTCCTGTTTTTTTATGTCAAAGGGTTTTAACTTTTCCACAACTATGTATTTTTAGGAATTTTACTTTTTATGGATGCGATTCAGTCCTAATTTCCCTCTATTCGGACTACCATGTATCAAATCAATGTGCTTCTTTTAAAATAGGCTCTGTTAAAGGTAAATGTTGATATATGATACCTGTCCGAAATCTTGATATAATCAACACAAGAACAAGTATTCGGGGGGTCAAGGTGTGCAAGCGTTTAGCAACTTGTTAAAGTATATCGACAAATTACCACACACCAAAAAAGAACAAATCTATCAATGGGTTAAACGCTATGTTGAACCTTCTTCCTTTGCTGGTGGGCGTTTAATCCTTCAAGGAAGGATTTGAGTGTCCCCATTGTTCATCAGAACACGTTGTTCGGTTCGGGAAATATAAACTTGTTAAATAGGGGGAAACTATCATTGAAAAAGTTTCGTGGAAAAAAGCGTTATTTTCGTAACTTGTGGCGAGAGTTAGATGTAGAGCAATATGATTTAGACTTTGGGCAGGAAGGTTGGTTTGATACTTGGCATACCCATCTTGATTTTTACGGGTTTGGGAATAATAGTGTGAAAATAAGAAGAGAGCATATAAAAGCACATATAGTTTTATATAACAGTTTATTAGAAAAGCTCCGAACATTCGATAAACCTTATCAATTGTGGATTGGATTAGTTGATGAAGATGCAGGTTTAGATGCAGTCTATATCCACACTCCTAATCCTAATGATGACAATTACCCGCTTAAAATAGAAAATTTAAGTTGGGATTGCACTATCCCAAAATATTTCAAGGATTTAATAAACCTAAACGAATTTAATGTAGGTCATTATAAGTCGGAATCGAATAACCACTACATTATCCAATCAAAAAATAATGAGATTAAATTGTAGAATTATATTCAACTAAGAGACTTTTGTTTATAAGAATAGGGGAACTTGCAAAAATAACAGTTCCTCCAAAATTTTATCAAAAAATCAACATTAAAATTTAACAGAGTCTTAAAATAAGAAAGAAACCGACCTAAAATTAGGTCGGTCATTTTAATCTTTTTAGCAGCAGTGTCCACCATATCCACCATATCCATACCCTGGACCGACTCCACCGCCGAAGCCACCACAAAAGCTAGCTCCGACAATGATTAAAAGTATAAACAAAACTACGATAAAGGCGAAACCTCCACCAAATCCAAAACCACCATCAACACAACCTGACATAAACAAACATCTCCTTTTTTTTGAGGAGGTACTTCCATGGGTTAATTTATAGTATGTTTGAATTAGGTAAGTGACACAAGAAAATTAAATAAAGTGGAAATTCCGATAGCGAGGTATGTCTACCTGTTAAACCGATAAATATTTCAAAGTGGTTTCGCCGTGTTCAGCTAGTTTTCTTAATCCTCAAAAGTACCTTTTACAATCGCTCCACCATTTTCAACCATTTTTCTTCCCATTGCAATAACCGTATCAATTTTGTAAGTCATTTTGTTCATTAACAAAAGATCCGCATCCAAGCCTTCTTCAATGCGCCCTTTTCCCTGTAATTTCAAAATATTTGCTGGATTTTCAGTTACAACTCTGATCGCATCTTCTATCGATACACCGTCCTCAATTATTGCATCTACAACCGATTCGTAAAGAGACATGCACTTTCCGACATTGAGCCCGAGCAACTTTCCAGCTCCATCAAAATTCGGAAGGCTCGCTTGGCCATCAGAGGTAAACGTAATCTTCTTAGGATCGACTCCTGCATCCAACGCTTGTTTTAAAGCTGTACTTGCTTTCACTTCTCCATCATTCAAGAATTGTTGGACTGTGCTTGTTGTGAAATCAATATAACCGCCCTTTTTGGCATATTTGATCCCTGCTTCAAATAGGTGACGATTACGATTGATATGTGTAGGATAAAACTGACTGATTGGCAGTTCTGTTTTTTCCACTACTTGCTCGATCACCTGTAAATGATCATGGCTATCTCCTACATGGATATTCACGATACCTGATTTCCCTGATAAAAGGCCCCCATTTCTAGCTTGGGAAGCGAGTTTGGCCATTTCTTTCACAGTCGGCTGCGATGAACGATGGTCAGCAATCGCAATTTCCCCAACACCAATAATTTTATCAATTAATATCAGGTCGTCTTCTATTTTACCTGTCAATGTTTTTACAGGTACTTGATACGAGCCTGTTTGGACAAAACAGGTGATGCCTTCCTCTTCAAGTGCTCTCGCTTTTGCCAATAATGCGGGCATCGTCCTCGTCGTCCCGTCCGTTCCAATAACTCCGACTAATGTTGTAATTCCTGCAAGGGTAGCATCTGTTAACTGAATTTCCGGCGTTCGCGTCTTATAACCACCTTCTCCACCACCGCCAATGAGATGAACATGTGCATCGATAAATCCTGGAACGACTAACTTTCCAGTGGCGTCGATTACTTCCATTTCAACGAAATGTTCTGGCTTTTCAATTTTATCTTGCACGAAACCGATTTGCTTCCCTACCAACAAAACGTCTTTTTTCCCTAGATAATTTGGGGCATACACTTCACCATTTTTTATTAAAGTTAACATGAATGTCTTCCTTTCTATATATAACTACTACTTTTTAACATTTAGCTAACAACCTATAATATCCCTTAACCAACATAGAATTTCAGGATTCTAAAAACTAGGTTCTCCTAATAAAATACCCACTTAAAAGGTTTTATTTAATAGAACCAGGGGTACATACCTATCATATCCAATATAAACAATGGGAAATCGAAGAACAAAACTTAACTTAAATAATTCCATAAAAGGAGGCTTTAATTATGAAACCAACTAAATCTCAAATTACGATTAACAAACAACTCAATATCCGACAAATTATGGATTTGTTCCAAATCATAAAAGACTATTCCGGCTCGATTACATTCCAATGTGAAACGCGCACTGTGGAACCAGAACGTTTAGCTAAACTTGTTTCTTTCATGCTTACTTTAAAAGAGTGCAACCAACTAACAATACATATATCCGGTAACCATACTCAGTATGTCCTAGCCAAAATTAATAATTGTTGTCAGCCTAGCCAACAACATCGAGAAACCTCATACAAGATTTACTTGAATAATAATAGGAAACTTCAATCAAAGGAGGCTGTCTCATCCCTTACTAATGGTTAGTCCCGTTCTATTGTCGCTAAATCACATTCTTACGATACATTAACATTTAGTAATCGATAGATAATAGGAAGTGAATGAATAAGAACAATTCTAATGATTATTGGTGCCATCGTGGTAATTGGTTTTCTTATTAACCTAATTTTTTAATACAATTTTAACAATAGGTGAGTTCCCCGGTCATAATCTTTACACCGTTTATCCCACATTAACGGGTAATCCCCCACTTCAAGGCTTAGAGATTTCAGAGATGCTTAGGTGGGGGATGAAGCCCCCACTGATTGAAGTTTCCCTTGATCTTCACAATCTAGCGATTAATTTTTCTTTATCACTTTAGCAAATTGTCCCACCATTTTTTCCAAGAATCCTTTAGTTCGTTTCCTTTATCACGCCAATATTGTTCTCGTTCTTGTTTTTCGAGTTCTTTTTTTCGTTCCTCTATTAACTGTTCCAAACTTTCTACACGAAAAGATTCCGCTTGCTGATTTTCAAGAACATTCGACATAACTTTTTGAAAAATAAGTGCTGTTCCTTGACTACTATGCGTGGTTAAATAATGATCTTTATCTGAACGATCATACCCCACCCAGACCGCTCCGACTAATGAAGGTGTGTACCCTACGAACCACTGGTCTTTTACACCACTTTTGACACCAGGAATTGTCACTTGAACAGAGCCCGTTTTGCCGGCAATTTCATAGCCGTCAACTGCGGCATTCTTTCCCGTGCCATATTCAACGACTCCTAAGAGCAATCGGTTCATTTGGTCTGCGACTTTTTTCTCGATAACTTTCGTACTTTTTTCATTCCATACCGCAACATCTTGACCTTGTGCATTCTCTATTTTCACGATAGTGTGAGATTCAAATCGTTTGCCTTTATTCGCAAAGGTAGAATAGGCTTCAGCCATATCCTGTGGCGATACTCCCCTTTCCATTCCACCAAGTGCTAGTGATAAATTCCGATCGTTTTCAGTTAACGGAATGGCAAATCGTTCTAATGCATGAATCGATTTTTCGATCCCAATCTCGTTCATAAGCCAGACGGTTGGAACATTCAATGACTTTATTATTGCTTCGTATAGCGGAACTTCACCTAAATATTGACCATTTGCATTAGATGGTTCATATCCTCCAAAGCTCATTTTTTCATCAACTAATAAATCAGTTAACTGATATCCTTCCTCGAGAGCTGGTGTATACACAGCTAACGGCTTTATCGTAGATCCCGGTGATGCCTTTAATTTAGTCGCTCGATTGTAGCCGAGGAATTGGTGCTTCCCTCTTCCTCCTATTAAAGCATTTATCCCGCCCGTTTTCGGATTGATCAACACCATACCACTTTGAACAAGAGCATCCGTCACTCCTTTTGGAAAGTTTCCATCATTTTCATATACTTCTTCAACTGCTTGCTGGATATGTTGGTCAAGTGTTGTGTATATTTTATAACCACCTCTCAGTAGTTCATCGATTTCCAAATTGTATTTTTGCGAAGCCTCTGTTAGCACCGCATCGACAAAATAAGGATATTTCCCTTTTACTTGATCTCCTTTTTGATTATGGGATAAAACAATTTCTTCACTTTTAGCTTGTTTTGCATGCTCTGCATCGATATATCCATTCGTTGCCATCCTCGACAGAACAAGATTTCTCCGTTTTAGTGCAGCATCATAGTGATTATATGGATCCAGCTTTGTCGGGATATTGATAACAGCTGCAAGCATAGCTCCTTCCGATAATGATAAGTCATTCACATCTTTACCAAAATAAATCTGAGCTGCTTTTTTAATCCCCCAGGCGCCATGACCAAAGTAAATTTGATTTAAGTACATTTCTAATATCTCATCTTTGGTGTATTCCTTCTCTACTTCTCTCGCTATAAAAAATTCCTCAAGCTTCCTTTTAAATGTACGATTCTGTTCTAGTAAAGCAATTTTTATTAATTGTTGAGTAATTGTACTTCCGCCTTCAACTACTTTGCCTGCTTTCATATTCACATAAACGGCGCGAAAAATCGCTTGATAATCAATACCAGTATGCTTATAAAACCGATGATCCTCAATGGCGACTACAGCATTTTTTACATGTTCAGGAATATCGTCTATCGAAACTCCTTCTGTTTTATTAGCGGTTATTTTACTAGCAAGCTTTAACTCCACATCATAAATTTCTGTTGAACGCTTAAGCTCTGTTGTTAAAAGGCTAATATCAGGTTTGTAAAAAGTTAGCACACAAATAATGAAAAGCAGAACTGCGGAAAATAATATGAGACCGGTATGATAAAAAAAGTACAAATTGTTTTTATTGAGTATTTTAGTGAACAAATCTTTCATTTATTCCTCCTAACATAATGCCGCTTCCTTTAGTCTATCGTCTGAGTGACGAATATCCTGCGGACCTCAACTAAACCTCTGAAGTTCACAGCGGTAAGTTTCACTGAATCTCACTAATCGGGATTTTACGAGCAGTTGTCCCCCACCTACGCTTTCTCGATACATCTAAGCCCTGTGGTAGGGTCGCACTGCTCATTAATGCGGGATAACCTTTAAAATCTCCTATCAATTTATATGAATAAAAAGTAATTTTTTAATTGACAATCAAGTAAAAAAAAGGATTTTTAAATCTATTGGCGAAATTTACATATATTATGTCGGATTTTTTTAATTGGAGGTTTAAATGTTATCAATTAAAGAATCAGCGATTGACTTTCTTATAACTAACAAAAACAAAATCATCAATGAATGGAATGAACAAATCCTTTCACATGAAGATCCTTTTTCCGATAAAACTTCCTTACATTTTGAACATTTTATTGAGTTATTAATCCAAAGTTTTATGCACAAAGATGCTCATACAGATAAGATGATAAAACAACTTGCACACATCGTAGCAGCAGAACGAATACAGGCTAAAACACCATTTGTGGATTTTATTAATCATGTTTCAAGCGGACGCGCCATCCTTATTCATCATTTATTGCTCCAGAACATGTCTTCAGCAGAAAATCAATCTATCTTAAAATTAGTCAATTCTTGTATTGATCAGTTTTTATACGATTCGATTTCCTATTATACTGAATTAAACTCCGAATTAAATATGGGGCAATGTGAGACTCTTAGTCAAACTCATAAAGAAAGATTAACTCTTCTCGGCAAAATGACGTCCAGTTTTGTTCATGAATTTAGAAATCCGCTTACTTCTATCATGGGATTTATTCAGCTCCTTCAAGCTGAAACACCAGACATAAAATATTTGGACATTATTTCAACTGAACTTCAACAGCTAAATTCGAGGATCACTCAATTCTTAGATATTTCAAAAAAGGAAACAAACGAAGCAGAAAAACATATCTTCAATATTGGTCACTTAATTTATGACGTGATTGAATTCCTCTACCCAAGTATTCTAGAAGTAAATGCCAAGGTTACTACGAATCTAGCGGACAATATTTTTATTTCTGGTTCTAAAGAAGAATTTCGTCAAGTTCTTTTAAATATTATTTTAAATGCATTAGATGTATTATCCTTTGAGAATTCGAATCCTATCATTAATATTTCTACAACAGAAGAAATCTCGAAACAATTGACCATGAATATTTCCAATAACGGACAAAAAATCCAAGAGGATATAATTCGTGATATTTTCAAACCGTTCATTACAACCAAGGAACGTGGTACAGGTCTCGGATTATTTGTATGCAAAGAAATCATTGAAAAAAATCAAGGTTCTTTGTCATGCAGTTCGAATGATGAACTAACAACATTTACGATTAGAATACCTTGTGTTTGACTAACAATTATTACCACATGATACCATAATATTTCCGAATATCTAATAGAGGAAGTTCCATAAAGATAAGACCCCATAACTACTAGTTACAGTTTATGTAAAATATTGCACCAAATTAAAGTGAAACCTCAATCAGTGGGGTTTTTACTGCCCGATAATGCGGGATAAACTGTATGATCAGTGCTGGGGCATCTTTTTTTGGGATATCCTTTTTTTATTCTGTCATCATACGACTGAAATCGTCCGTTTAATTTTGAGAATAACAATTTTTTTTATAAAATAAAGTTAGGTATCGTTAGAAATAGGTAATAGCTATATATAAAGTGAAACTTCAATCAGTAGGGTTTTCTTTATCCCCCACTGATTGTAAATCCCTTTCTACTGTCGCTAACATCACAGCGGTAAGTTTCACTTTATCTCACCAATCTGGCGTTAACTGGCAGTTATTCCCCTACTATGCTAACTCGATTCTCTCCAAGCCTTGAGGTGCGGGTCTTACTGCCCGTTAATTTGGGATAAACAATATGGGTGGAATTATTTCCTAATTATTTATTTCCGCCAGAGATTTCTTTTTCATTTTTATATTATTTTTTGGGAGGTGACAGGTACGAAATAATTCGTACAATCTAGTAATACGTGAGTTTAAACAAGTTTTATTACATCTTTACGAATTCTTTTCGTTCCTTAACTTTTGGACATTGTAAAAATATTTTTTGTGATCATACTGATTATTTTAACCGCTTTTTTTGTGGCTTCAGAATTTTCTATTATCCGTGTTCGTGGTTCAAGAATTAATCAATTAATTGAGAATCAGCACCCAAAAGCAACAGCAGTCAAGCAGGTTATCTCTAATTTAGACGAATATTTATCCGCTACCCAACTGGGGATTACTATTACTGCCTTAGGTCTAGGCTGGCTTGGGGAGCCAACGATGCGGCATATTCTCAAACCTATCCTTGACGTACTCCATGTACAAGAGCAACTCGTTCATGTTCTAAACTTTCTTATCGCGTTTTCAATCGTCACTTTTCTAAATGTTGTCGTTGGAGAAATGGCACCGAAAACAATCGCTATCCAAAAAGCTGAACAGGTAAGTCTGTTCGTATCAAAACCACTCATTTGGTTTCATAAGATTGCGTTTCCGTTCATTTGGGTATTAAACCATTCAGCAAGTTTTATTACTAGCATTATCGGTATGAAGCCGGCCTCAGAAAGCGATGTTGCACACTCAGAGGAAGAGTTGAAATTATTATTATCCGATAGTTACAAAAGCGGAGAAATAAATCAGTCAGAATTTAAATACGTGAATAACATCTTTAATTTTGACAACCGAACCGCTAGAGAAGTCATGGTTCCTCGTACCGAGATTATCAGTTTTTCAAAAGATGATATGCTACAAGAATTTATTCAACATGCCAAAGACTTAAGATTCACCCGCTATCCAATTGTTGAAGAGGACAAGGATCATGTTGTTGGACTGGTGAACATAAAAGAAATTTTTTCTCATATTACTAAAAATAAAAACGTGAAAGGCGTCACTTTAGAATCATTTACACGTCCTATAATCCGGGTGATAGAAAATACCCGAATTCAAGATTTGCTCATAAAAATGCAAAAAGAACGGATTCAAATGGCAATACTGATGGATGAATACGGCGGTACGGCAGGATTGGTAACCGTTGAAGATATATTAGAAGAAATTGTCGGTGAAATCCGCGACGAATTCGATGTTGATGAAATCCCTCCTGTCCGCAAAATAACAGAAGACCATTTTATCGTTGACGGTAAAATCCTTCTTACAGAAATCAATGATAAACTTGGGATTAACTTAGAAGACGATGATATCGATACAATTGGCGGATGGATGCTAACTCAAAATTACGATATCCAAACAGGTGATGTAATCGAGGTAGAATCCTTTATCTTCAAAGTAAATAAAATGGAAGATCATATGATTCGCTATATTGAAATAAAAAGAGTCCCGATAGAAGTTCAAATGTCCAATGAAATATTAAAAACACCATAGCACTTGTACTGTTTAGGCTATTTCAAAGGATCTACTCCATCAGGGAATTAGACCCTTTGATTTAGCTTTATCCCGCTTTAACGGTCAGTTACAGTGAAACTTACCGATGCGTGTGCAGAGGTTTAGTTGAGGCCCACAGGATGTGGGTCACACAGACGTTGCCGCAGGAAGCGGCGTACTTAGTCTGAGTTCGTTGAATCGGGTTCGTACTCTCGATTGATTGAAGCTGTCGCTGCGATCTTAGCGACAGTAGAGCGGGACTAACAATCAGTGGGGGATGAAGAAAGCCTCCACTGATTGATGTTTCACTTATTTCCTTTTGGTTACAATGACGATTGGTGGTTCTTGTTTTCTTTTCCATATCGTATAAATTATGCCTCCGATTACCGCAACAATAATAATTGGGACAATGATCGGCTGAGCAATATGTTTAATCTGAGTCCAATTCTCACCTAACATATTACCTAGTAATAAAAACAGGACCGTCCATGGAATCATAGCAGCTATCGTATAGCCAGTAAATTTCACGAATGACATTTTAGCTATCCCTGCTGGAATCGAAATTGCGTGGCGAACAATTGGGATAAAGCGCGCAGTAAATACGACACCTACTCCATATTTCTCAAACCATTGTTCTGCAGCATCAATTTGTGTTTCTTTTATGAAAATATACTTCCCATATTTCAGTAAAAATGGCCGACCTCCAAAATAACCGGCCCAATACAAAAACAACTGTGCGAATGTCCCCCCAATGACACCAGCAAGCAGTGCACCCCAAAAATTAATTACACCAGTACCAATTAAATAACCCCCAAACCCTAGCACAAGCTCACTAGGAATAATCTCAATCATTAAGCCTAACGCAATGCCTACGTAACCCATTTCTTGAAAAAACGTTAATATATTCATAATAAAATTTGACATAATTAACTCCTAGTCTTCATTGTTTTATTCATAGTATATAAGCTTGGCTCTATTTTTATTCTAGGGACGCAACGAAAAAAGAGGCTTTCCCCAAAGGGTCCGGCCTCAAACTTTACCTCTGCTAAAAATCATCGATAAGTTTCACTGTATCTCACTAATCGGGGTTTTACTGTCCGGTATAGCGGGATAAACAAAATATAGTTGTTGTGGGTAATATCCTTTCTATGGGCGAGCTTAAGCCTTGGCTTATTTAATGATATCATTTGACTGTGAGGATTGATCTTTCTGGGTACTTAAATCTAACAAACTCGGATCTACTTCGTATAAATTCGAGAAAATATCATGACGAGATTTCGTTTTGGCAATTTTGATACCTTTACTTCTAAATTTCAAAATACAATGATTTACCATCTGAATTCACCTCACTTGGATTTTCCGTAATATGTTATATTGCAACTATTACCCAGTTCAAACCGATTATATTCATATCCATCTAATTATTTACTTGCAATCTCAATCACTGGCAAGCTGTTTATCGTTACATGAACAACAACGTATTATTTTCCCGCTTCTTCAAATGTGCAGATACGACTATGATCCCGCATAACTTTTGAGTAGTTTCCAATACCATACATATTGATGCCCTTATTACTACTTTTTTAATCAGGTCTTCTGACTCTTCATTTTGTATCATACTTTAAGCAATAGTTTCCATTTGTCATTGAATTATACACATGTTTAAAGTAATAAAATTCAGACTCTTTTATTCCGAATATATATGAAATCCCTTAAAAAGCGCTAATATTTGTTTATAAACAGTCATATAGCTGAAATAATGACGAAATTCGGTCCTTTTTACAGTTTGACGATTTGACTTTCCTTTTCTATAATGAACATATTTACTTAATTTTGAAGCAGGGGTGATATGATGGGGTATTAATTAATGGACGAATAAACAAACAATTTTTCCTTGACCAATTTGCTGGTAGAAACATTTTTATCGGCAGACAGGTCGACGTGATTTCCCGTCCGTATGCCACTGGTCCCTGCGCTTAATTTGCACGGTGCAAAACAAATGAAGTTACTAAACAACTTATTCTTTACTATTTTAGGAGGTGGACTCCTTATTCGTCTTCATGACGAGTTAAGGGAGACTATTTGGACATAATAAACTTGGTTTTCATAGCCATTTTAATTGCTTTGACGGCATTTTTTGTAGCCTCGGAGTTTGCAATTGTGAAAGTGAGAAGTTCACGAATTGATCAGTTAGTTGATGAAGGACGAACCAATTCAGTTCCAGCTAAACATGTTATTTCCAACCTAGATGAATACCTTTCAACCTGTCAGCTAGGAATTACTGTCACTGCTCTCGGACTCGGGTGGCTTGGTGAACCGACGATTGTAGAGCTACTTAAACCTTTATTGACGCAATTTGACATTCCAACTTCTGTTTCACATTTCATATCGTTTGCCATTGCTTTCGCTTTTATTACCTTTATTCATGTGGTAGTTGGCGAATTGGCACCGAAAACTGTAGCCATTCAAAAAGCTGAGCAAATAACCTTACTAGTAGCCAGACCATTGATTTTATTTAATAAAATCATGTATCCATTTATTTGGATTTTAAATGGTTCAGCTAGATTGCTCGTAAAAATGTTTGGAGTCGAGCCTGTTTCAGAAAATGAATTGGCTCATACAGAAGAAGAACTTCGTATAATCGTGTCTGAAAGCTATAAAAATGGCGAAATTAACCAATCAGAGTTTAAATATGTGAATAAAATTTTTGAATTTGACGACCGGATCGCCAAAGAAATTATGGTACCTCGTACTGAGATTGTTACCTTATCGATTAATGATACGATAGAAGAATTTTTTAGCGTAATGTCAGAAGAGAAATATACCCGCTATCCTGTGATTGACGGCGATAAAGACCATGTTATTGGGATGGTTAATATTAAGGAACTTTTCACCGAAATGATTGCAAATAAAACACAGCCTACTCAAACGATAGAACGGTACATCCGTCCAATCATTCGAGTGATTGATACAATACCCATTCACGATTTACTAGTAAAGATGCAAAAAGAACGTGTTCATATGTCCATTTTAATGGATGAATACGGCGGAACCTCCGGATTAGTGACAGTTGAAGATATTCTAGAAGAAATTGTGGGCGATATTCGAGACGAGTTTGACCTTGACGAAATTCCTGAGATTCAGAAAATGAAGGAAGATCATTATATTCTTGATGGCAAAGTATTAATAAGTGAAGTGAATGATTTGATTGGACTTGAAATCATCGATGAAGATATGGATACAATCGGCGGCTGGATCTTATCAGAGAATTACGAGGCCAAACAAGGTGACATCATCGAACATGAAGAGTATTGCTTCAAAATAAAAGATATGGAAGACCATCACATCCGTTATATAGAAATTTACAAAACAGTAAAGGCAGCAAACGAAGTGAAAGAGTTTCCTCAACATGCCCAAGTGCATAAACAATCAAAGGCACAGCCTTCTACTGAAATCGTTTCATAATATAAAAAGGCTCTTTTCGTAAAGATTGTTGTTTTTCGCAAGAAACCAA
This sequence comes from Peribacillus huizhouensis, assembly GCF_014138605.1. Classification (GTDB taxonomy): domain Bacteria; phylum Bacillota; class Bacilli; order Bacillales; family DSM-1321; genus Peribacillus; species Peribacillus huizhouensis. The sequence continues at coordinate 660,392 of NZ_JACJHX010000001.1, forward strand.
TTCGAATAGATGTTGATTGTAGTGGAAGGTGCGAGACTCCTGCGGGAAAAGCGTGTTGAAGGAGACCCCGCAAGTGCAAAGCACTGAGGAGGCTTCTGAGACCGCCCGCGGAAAGCGAGTACCTGCAACGGAAATCAACCCGGGTTATTAGTGTAAAAATGATTGAAAAGCAACAAAGTATGTGAAAACAGCCTATAAAAATGAGGAAGGGATCAGATCCTTTCCTCATTTTTACTTTATATCCTCCATTTAATCGGACTAACAAGTAGAGATTTCCCCATTTGTTTGGCAATCTTAAATCAAGTTTCTTTTCTTTTTAGAGAATAAGCCATGCAATCAGAAGCGCAGCCGCTAGTATTTGGACAATGGTCAATAGACCAGTATAGATGGCAACCTTCCCACCTTGTTCAACTAAATCTCTCAGTTGAACTCTTAATCCGATTCCCGCAAGAGCGATTACTTCAAGAAAGGACCCAGTATTTTGTATTATTCCCTGCAATAGAATCGGAAAAGCAAATATGCTATGTAATGCACATAGAAGCAAAAATCCTGAAATATACCAAGGGATTGGCAATTTTATTTTTTTACTCTTCTCAACAGGGGCTTTCTTGCTATATCTCATCAACCCGTAAATGACAACACTAAGCAATAAGATTCTTACCATTTTATAAACGGCAGCTTCTTCCTTTACAACTTCACTTACCATACTTCCACTTGCTACAACTTGTCCAACTGACTGAAGCACTCCTCCAATCATCGCTGACGAAGGCTGCATCTCATTTTTATATAATAGAGTTGTTATAAGAGGCAAAATAAACATAAGGACAGTGCCGGTTAAATTGACAACTGTTATGGCAAGTGATTTCTCCTTTTCCTCAGCTTGAATAGCAGGAGCCGTTGCTGCAATCGCTGAAGATCCACAAACAGCATTCCCGCTCGCCATTAATAGTCGAAAGTTTTCTGGTAGTGCTAACTTTTTTCCAATCCAAAGTGCTGCCAAAAGCGTTACAGCCATTTGTAACAGAATAAAAATCACTCCAGATAAACCAATCTCTACAATAGAATGAAAACTGATAGTACCGCCTAATAAAATAATTGCATAATATAGTAATTTAGATTCTGAATATTTCGTTCCTGCATTGAACCGCTTAATCTTACCAGTACCAATATTACCGACAATAATCCCGGCAATAATCGCAAAAGTTCCTGCTCCAAATAAAGTGAACTTATTTGCGACTAAAATGGAAAAACAAGCGATTACGATACATAAAACTAAACCAGGTATAACTTCTTTCACTTTCGACATTCTTAAACCTCATTTCTAGGGGCTCTTAACAAAAGACTCATTTATTTTAATGCTTTATATGATTGCATTCAATCCCAAAATTATAAGCATTTTCTTTTCTACTTTGGAATATGATTTATTAATAAGTTAATTACGTATCATAAAATAGCTGTTTTTTTAGACCAGACAATGAAAAAGAGAAACAAATAAAAGAGGGTGTCCCAAAAGTATCTGACACTTTTGTTTCGGGACAGCCCTCATCATTAGTATTTCTTTATGTGAATCATTCTTTACTTAATCCATTTTTCCATAAATACCAATTCATCTGTGTTATACCCAAGATTTTCATAGAAGCCAATGACTTTGGAGTTATCGTATTCAATTAAAAGATTGATCTTTTTACAACCGATTCTTTTTAACCTCTGTTCTAATTCCTCCATAATCAATTTACCTACTCGTTTTCCTTGATAATCAGGATGAACAGCTAAATGATTGATCCAGCCCCGGCGTCCATCATACGAGCCCATTACAGATCCAATAATTTTCTCGTTTTCTTCTGCAACTAAAAATAGCTCTGAATCCCTTCCTACTTTATGTACAATCCCTTTTAATGAGTCCGAAACTGATAATGTAATCCCTGCCTGTTCCCAAACATTTGCTACCTCTACATAGTCTCCTAATGTAAACTCGCGTATCTTCATTGTACATCCTCCGTTATGATTCAAAATTATTGTCTCATTCATCCATATGTATTATTTCATTCACATAATTCCACTTGTCATTTCTTTTCCATCCCAAGCGTATTCGTATGCTTCTTGCTGTCAGGTATCTTGCCATATATTTAGCTTTAGAAATTTGCTCAAAGTATTATTTGTACCGCGATCATGTTGAATTTAGATGAAATATGACAGATTTCAATATTTTTCTAGCAGAATCACTTATTTCACTGTTAGGAGCAAGATTCTTGATTGCCTCCTATTGGAAAATATCAGCAACCATTCATCCACTAATTTTTACATTATAATTTTATCATTTTCGCATTATTATGAAAACATTATTTGTGAGATATCAAAAAAAGACGTGTGCCATTTCACACGCCTTACAATGTTCCCTCTATAAATTTCTCGGAATTATTATACAGACTTAACTGTTTAAATCGTACAATTGTCCTTTTACCATGAAAACAATATTTTCGGAAATATTGGTTACGTGGTCACCAACTCTTTCTAGATCGCGACAAACGAATGATAATTGTGTAACTTGGGACGTTAGTTCAGGGTTTTGCGCGATATATTCTAGCAATTCCTGGATCAGTCGACCATACATTTCATCAATTTCATTATCGAGCTCTGCCGTTTCTCTTGCCTTCTCTTCATCTTGTACATCATAGGCGAGCATAACTTGATTTAACATTGTAGCTGCTTTCTCAGCCATTAAAGGAATGTCATATAACGGTTTAAATAATTCCTTTTCGCCGATGCGAATAGTAGATTTTGCAACATTTACAGCTAAATCACCTATTCTTTCTAAATCTGTAGAAATCTTAATGCTTGAAATAATTCTCCTTAAATCTGATGCAACAGGCTGTTGCTTAGCAATCAACCAAATAACTTTCTCGTTTATTTCCTGATTAATTCGATTAATTTTATAATCATTGTCGATAACTTTTAGCGCTCGATTAATATCCTGTGCGACTAAAGCCTCTATGGATTCATGCAAAGCATTTGCTGCTCTTGTACCCATTTCAAGCACCAAATTTTTAAGTGAAAAAAGCTCTTCTTCAAACCCTTGACGCACATTCATTATTTATCCTCCTTTAAAACCAATATAGAAAGCCACTTTGCTTCTATTAATAAAGCATATAATAGAAAGATCATTATTTTCAACTAATTTACATAACATTTACATTCCATAAAAGTTTATTCATGATCCACATGAAAGAACAATAGCACCGTCATCTCTTAAACGATTAACAGAGCAACGATGCGCCCGTTCAAACTCCAACAAACGTTCTTCAATTTTTCTTCCTTGTTTATCTGGATACAATTTTTCATCACCATAATGTGGAAATACACGCACATCCGTTATTCCTAACCCTGTTAATTCTTCTAATCCTTCTATTGCTTTTTCTGGAAAGAAATGCTCTACCAGTTTAATATCAGGGCCAAGAACAATCGAACCAGTGCTCACCCCTACAAGAAGTCCACCATTTTCAGCAAACTCTCGAATAATCTTATCAGCCCCGCTCTCCTTGAGATGATACAGTAAATTAAATGGATTACCTCCATTCAAAAATATAACATCTGATTGGCGAAGTATCTCAGGTTCTTCAAACTCAATATCTACAATACGAACATTCTTCATTCCCATTTCGTGAAAATCTCGCAATGTCTTTAAAACAAACTCGTTATTCCACTTCTCTGTATTTGAAGCAGTCGTTATTATGGAAATTCTCGCATCCTCAGGATTGATTTTAATGCAATGCAAAAAACGACTTCTAATTGCATCTGTATAAAAGCCAGCTGATGTTAATAAAATTTTCCCCATCGACTCTCTCCCCCTCGATTTCTATACTTTATCAGTTCAGCAGTGATCAGGAAAACTCCTGCTGAATTTCATAAGATATTCTTACATTGTCCTCTATGATGTATTGCTGAAATTCCATTCCATGTTTGTATCAGTTTGATTGAAAATCATCCCACATGATTAACAACAAGAATCAACAATATCATTTGCCAGGGGCACTTAGCAGAAATTAAGCTACGTTATGTAAGAGGTTGTATAACATTACTATTAAGATAAGAGTCGACTTTTCTAAGAAACAACAATTGAGTTTTTACTTTAGAAGATTATACTTTGACTTTTTTTGAGACAACTAGCAATTCACTATAAAGTTCAACTAAACTTCTGCTCAAGCATTGGTAGCTTTTACTGTATCTCACCAACCGGGATTTCACTTCAAAAAGCGAGGCGACTGCCCAGCCCTAACAAGCATGATGGTGTACTCTGCCACAGAGAAACAGCTTATAACCTCAGACGTGCTAATAGCCAGCAGTTATCCCCCACCTACGCTTCTTCGCCTCCCTAAGACATGAGGTGAAGGTTTTACCCCGTTAACGCGGGATAAAAGGATATGTAGTGACATGAACTCTATTCATTACCATAGTCACATGTTATAATCAATTTTATTGTAATCCACATGTTTACTATTTAATCAAGTTATTTTTTATATAAGGAGTGTTTATTTGAATACCGCTAGATTAAAACAAGAATGGTTTGGCAATACACGGGGAGATATTCTTTCGGGCATTGTTGTTGCTTTGGCCTTAATTCCCGAAGCGATTGCATTTTCAATCATTGCAGGAGTAGATCCAATGGTTGGCTTGTATGCCTCGTTTTGTATTGCAATTGTTATTGCCTTTGTGGGCGGCCGCCCCGGGATGATTTCAGCCGCGACTGGGGCAATGGCACTTGTCATGGTTGATTTGGTTAAAGATCATGGCCTGCAGTTTTTATTAGCTGCGACTATTTTGACTGGGATCATCCAGATTTTCCTTGGTGTATTTAAAATTGGAAAACTGATGAAATTTATTCCAAGACCAGTTATGGTTGGCTTCGTCAATTCACTGGCAATCTTAATTTTTTCTGCTCAATTGACTCACTTTGTCGGTGAATCATGGGTGATGTACGTGATGACTGCTTTCGCACTTGCGATTATCTATTTATTTCCTTATGTAACTAGAGTCATACCCTCACCACTTATCGCTATTATTGTCATAACTATCATTGCTGTTATGACAGGAGCTACTGTTCGGACTGTCGGAGATATGGGGGTACTTACGCAAGCTTTACCAACGTTTTTCCTTCCTGACGTTCCTTTTACGATGGATACGTTCATGATTATTTTTCCTTATTCACTTGCATTAGCATTTGTAGGACTATTAGAGAGTTTATTGACTGCTCAAATTGTAGATGATTTAACGGACACGGAAAGTAATAAGAACACAGAAGCACGAGGTCAAGGAATCGCGAATATCGTTAGTGGGTTCTTCGGTGGTATGGCTGGTTGCGCCATGATTGGACAATCTGGCATTAATATTAAATCTGGCGGTCGCGGCAGACTCTCTACCTTTGTTGCTGGGGTTTTCTTGTTAACCTTAATTGTTCTTTTAAATGATGTTCTTGTGAAAATTCCAATGGCTGCCCTGGTTGGCGTAATGATCATGGTTTCGATCGCGACATTTGATTGGTCATCACTAACAAAGCTACATCTTGCTCCTATCACGGACACATTGGTCATGCTGGTGACAGTAATCGTTGTTCTTTACACAAATGATCTTTCCAAGGGCGTATTTGCTGGTGTAATCTTAAGCATGATTTTCTTTTCAGCAAAAGCTTCTAAAGTGCAAGTTGAAAAGATAGCCGGTGAAAACAGCAAAGAAACCTTATACCACGTAAGAGGCCCTTTATTCTTTGCTTCCGTACAAGATTTTGTGAAACAATTTGACCTAAAAGAAGCAACCAATCATGTTGTAATTGATTTTAGCCGCTCGAAAGTATGGGACGATTCTGCAGTAGGAGCGGTGGATAAGATCATTTTGAAATACCGAGCACATGGTAAAACGGTCCAACTTAAAGGTCTTGATACAGAAAGCTCACAACTGCTAAAGAAACTAGCTGCAGATAAAGTTGAGACAGTAAATTAATCCAAACAAAGAGGCTGCCTGAAAGGTTCAGACTCACACTCTATACACCGTTTATTGTGTCATTTACACGTTATATAAACGATATATTGGCGATGTGAGGTCCTGATCCTTTAGGGCAGCCTCTCTTTTATTGATTAATTCGTGAAAATGTTTGTTAACACAGGCACGATTTGTTTCTTACGTGATACAACACCTTCAAGTACAGCAATTTTATTATTCAATGTGACATTATACGCACGTTCCACAGCTTGAGCTTGTGCACCTAGTGCAAGTCCGACAGAATCGTTTGTCAAAATATCAGTTACGACAAATAGAAACAAGTCTAATCCTTTGTCTGCGATGACAGCCTCAATTGCCGTTTCCAATTCTGCTTGGCGTACTAACACTTCATTCACATCGACTGCGTTTACTTGGGCGATTTCAACCTTAGCATCTCCCATTGTGAATTCTTTAGCATCAAGCGAGATGAGTTGAGAAATTGTTTTATCACTAAGATCTGCTCCTGCTTTAAGCATTTCAAGACCATATGTTTCCGCATTAACTCCAGCAATTTCTGCTAATTCCATGGCAGCCGCAACATCTTGTTCTGTGCATGTTGGTGATTTAAATAATAATGAATCAGAAATAATCGCAGAAAGCATCAGCCCTGCAACTGCTTTTGGAACTTCAAGATTGTTTTCTTTATAAATTTTATTTAGAATCGTAGCTGTGCAACCTACTGGTTCAGCACGATAGTACAACGGATCACTCGTTTCGAAATTAGCAATTCGATGATGATCAATTACTTCAATAACTCGAACTTGATCAATGTCATCTACACTTTGTTGACGTTCATTATGGTCTACTAATATCACATCAGAAGCTTCTCCTTTTGCTGCTACAATTAAGCGAGGTGCTTCGAATTTAAATGTATCAAGTGCATATTGCGTTTCACCGTTTACTTCGCCTAGTCGAACGGCTTCAGCATTCATACCTAATTGTTTTTTTAGATCAGCATAGGCAATTGCTGAACAAATTGTATCAGTATCTGGATTTTTGTGTCCGAAAACAAGTACTTTTTCCACGTTATTGCTCCTTTAAATTAAAATTATTTCAGTTCTTTTATTTTAGCATAAAGTCTTGTGCAAAACACATTTCAAAATTGCAAGTTTTTTTAATTTCGCCTGCCTAATTTATTGAAAACATTTGTTGTGCTGTACATTCCGCTATTTCATATAAATTTATTTTTTTATGCCTAACATCATCCTTGCTCATTCTATCAACCATTTGATAGTATAAGCCATTCAAGCACTTATTCAACAATTATTTTAGCAAGAATTATACTTTTTATAAAAATCAAGATTTGATTTATTTTTATTTATCCATTACGATATTAAATAGCGAATCACAATATATAGATATTGAAAACCTAAGAAATATCTATATATAGATGTCAAGCTTTTGATGCTAAAATCCAGTTACCCAGAACCGGACAGTACATTCGACAGAACCTTACAAATTCACCTAACTAGATATAGTGACTCTCTAACTTATGTGAGTAAATGAAAAGATCGTCTGCAAACTAACTTTTTTTATTTTGCGAGATTTTTTGATTCACTCACCATGTGAGAAATTACGAATCGGCTTTTTACAAATAACGCTACGATTTTTTGATGTATTTAAGGAGGAGCACTTTCTATGAACCTACCAATTAATAATTCTTTTGCCTTTCCTGATGTGGAAAATTTAACAGAAGATGAAAGTTCACTACAGTTGAACCACCTGTCTAAAGAATTTGAAGGCAAGCTGGACATGGACAAATATAAGAAACGCTTTATGAAGTGGCTTGATCGCCAAGATGGGCCTACAGAAGAGCAAACTTCAAAAAAACTCATCCAAATGGCACTTGAGAGTGTCGACATTGACTCTCCAGACTGGACGTTCGTCGCAGCAGCTGAGTTACTGAACGCCATGTATCGTGAAGCACAGGCTAATCGAGGCTATAAAGGAATGAAATACGGCTCACTTTACGAATTGATTCACTTAATGTCAAGTGTCCAAGACGGGCAACGCTACCCAGTTTATAAAGCTGAATTGCTTGACGCTTATTCAAAAGAAGAAATTGACGAATTAGGCTCAACCATTGATCCTGAAAAAGACAAGCTCTTCTCTTATATCGGTCTCTATTTGTTAAACGATCGATATCTTGCACGCCCAACGAACAACGCTGTCTATGAGTTGCCCCAAGAACGGTTTATGATCATTGCAATGGAAATTATGCGTCTTGAACCGAAAGAATATCGACTGCAATTTGTCAAAGAAGCATACTGGGCGATGTCAAACCTCTATATGACTGTTGCAACACCGACTCTTTCGAACGCGGGGAAAACACACGGACAGTTAAGCTCTTGCTTTATCGACGCAATTGAAGACTCTATTGACGGTATATATCTATCAAACTATGATGCTGCAAAAGTATCTAAATTTGGCGGCGGAGTTGGACTTTATGTCGGTAAAATCCGTTCACTCGGTTCAGACATTCGTGGTTTCTCAGGAAACAGTTCAGGAACAACACCTTGGATTCGCCTGTTTAACCAAACAGCAGTAAGCGTTGATCAGCTGGGACAGAGAAAAGGTGCAATTGCGATCTATCTTGATGCATGGCATAAAGATATTATGAGTTTCCTAGATTTAAAAACACAAAATGGTGATGATCGTCTGAAAGCGCATGATATTTTTACTGGCATTTGCATTCCAGATCTTTTTATGGAAGCTGTAGAAAATCGCGATGAATGGTATTTGTTTGATCCACATACGGTTAAACAAACACTTGGCTTCTCTCTTGAAGATTTTTATGATGAGAAAAAAGGCGAAGGTAGCTTCCGTGATCATTACGCACTTGCTGTAAAAGCAGCCAAAAATGGTGTTCTTCCAAACTATGCTTTTGAAAAAATCAACGCAATTGAAATTATGAAAAGTATCATGATTTCTCAGTTAGAAGAAGGCGTTCCTTACATGTTTTATCGGGATGAAGTGAACCGGAAAAACCCAAATAAACATAAAGGTATGATTTATTGTTCGAACCTTTGTACAGAAATCGCGCAAAACTTAAGCCCTTCTTCAATTACTGAAGAATACGAGACAGAAGATGGCGATGTTGTCATGATTCGTAAGAGCGGTGATTTCGTTGTATGTAACCTCTCTTCTATCAATCTGCCACGCGCTGTTTTAGATGATGTTCTAGACCGACTTATCCCGATTCAAGTACGAATGCTTGATAATGTAATCGACGTAAATAATCTTCCAGTCAAACAAGCAGAAATCTCAAACAAACGGTACCGCGCGATTGGTCTAGGTACATTTGGCTGGCATCATCTGCTTGCAGAGAAAAATATTTACTGGGAGTCTGACGAAGCTGTTAAGTTTGCTGACACACTCTATGAGGAAATTGCTTTTCTAACAATTAAAGCTTCAAATGAGCTAGCAAAAGAAAAAGGTAGCTATCCATATTACGAAGGTTCTGACTGGAATACTGGGAACTACTTCGAACTTAGAAACTACCAAGATGAATCATGGACAGCTTTAAAAGAACAAGTACAAAAGCACGGCATCCGAAATGGATACTTGATGGCAATTGCACCGAATTCCTCGACGGCGAAAATCGGGAATTCAACAGATGGGATTGACCCGCTTTATGAAATTGAATTTTACGAAGAAAAGAAAAACTTTAAGTTCAAGGTAACGGCTCCAGGATTAACGCCATCAACCTATGAATACTATAAAAAAACTCGATTCCACTTATCGCAAAAAGAAAGCATCCGTCATAACGCAGCTCGTCAGCGTCATATCGATCAGGCGATCAGCTTTAACCTTTACGTCCATAACACGATTAAAGCAAAAGATTTACTTGATATACACATGTCCGCATGGAGCAGTGGAATGAAGTCAACTTACTATGTTCGTTCCACTTCTTCTGAATATGATAATGCTTGCGAAAGCTGTTCAAGTTAAGTTAAAAGCGTATGCCTGCTGATTGTCTCAAGGAACATTTATTAGCTATGTGAGTTTTATCGGCAGCAACATATTAGTACACATTCGAGGCTGTCCCATAACGAAAGGGTCAGACCTCACCCTCTATATATCGTTTATATGACTTGTAAAAGACACAATAAATGGTGTATAGAGAGTGAGGTCAAGACCCTTTTGGGACAACCTTTTTATACGAGCTTAATACGAACTTATATTCCCTATCAATGAGTGTTCAATAAGAAAGATCCACGCCAATAAAATTCAAGGAGCGATCATCTACAAAGTCTAGCATTAAACATTCGTCAACTTGTATTTCGATGCAGTCTTTTTCTTTTACTAAGAATTTTTATTGGGATTTTGAACACCCTCTAATAACAAAGGAGCGATTACATGACATACCACATTAATAAGATCCGATTGTTAGAACCTACATATCCTACAAAGGCTACTGGTGTATTCAAAGGGGAAGGTTCAGGTTTCCTCCTGTGGAATGATATTCAGTACGAGAAATTTTATGATATATATACACAATTAATCAACAACTTCTGGAAGCCATCAAGTGTAAGTATGATTCAAGACAAGAAGCAATGGGGCGAGCTAGACGAAGATATTCAAGATGCATTTCTGGATATTATCACGATGATAGCAGGTCTAGATAGTTTACAAACACCGACATTGATCGAATTTTTACGATATGTTAAGGATCCTGCGGTAAAAGCAATCCTGGCAAACATGGCGCAACAAGAGTCCATTCATAACGAATCATATTCTTACATTCTTGCTTCATTAGTTCCTCTTGATAAGCAGAAGCAATTGTTTGATCGAATTAAACAACATCCGCAGGTTATAAAACGAAATAAACCAATTGTAGATGCTTATCAGAAATTCGTTGATGAACCTAGCCCACAACATTTATTCGAAGCTTTAGTTCATTCTACGAATCTTGAAGGCATTTATTTCTATCTTGCATTTGCTTTCTATTACAACTTAGGCCGCCAAAACTTAATGACTGGTTCTGCGACGATGATTTCCTATATTCATCGTGATGAGATGGTTCATTTTGACTTTGTCGGAATGCTGATACAAATTTTAATGTATGAATATCCAGAGCTGAACAATGAAAGCAACACGAAATTTATTTATGAAACATTGGAAAAAGCTGTTGATCTAGAAAAAGAGTGGTCTGAATACATGCTTGAAGACATTCAAGGAAAAGCAGATCTTGATTTAGAAGAGTTTTACGAATACATTGAGTATATTGCTAATAAACGATTGCGCATGCTTGGATTGGATAATCTCTACAAAGAATATCCAGAAAATCCAATGCCTTGGATTAAGACTTTTGATGATGAATCAATTAGATTGACCAAGACAGACTTCTTTGAACAAAAATCTAGAACGTATAGCCAGGTCAATGCAAGTAATGGCTTCGATGAACTATGAAAACAGCAATTGTGTACCATTCTGCGGGCGGAAATACAAAAGCTCTCGCAGAAGCCATTTATTCCTTTTTGCCAGAAGCGAAGCTATTCAGAGTAAAGGATTTTGACCTTAGCACAATTTCTCAATATGAAGGTTTATTGGTTGGTACCTATACTTGGGGCGATGGCGATTTACCTGCAAAAATCATCCCATTGTATGAGGAATTAGAAATTGCTCAAGTATCGCAATTAGTCACAGGGGTATTTGGCACAGGTGAAACAAACTACAATCATTTTTGCGGAGCTGTAAACCGTTTCCGTGACATGCTCTTCGCTAACACACAATTAGCCGTTACCTTGAAGATTGAGCAGATGTATCAAGAATCTGATCTATCGCGAATAAAAAAATTCACGGAAATTTACAAAGAGAAATTAAGAGTTCAACAAAATAAGCTTGTAAAATAAAGTTTTTTCAATAGAGTCAAACCACGCATTCTAACCACAATTGATAGGCTACTTCCGCTTAAATTAGCCTATCAATTGTAGTTGCAGGGTTTGACTCTTTCGTTATGGGAAGCCCCCTAAACCCGCGTTTAACTATCAGCCAGTTTCATTGCGCCTCACCAATCGGGCTTATACTTCAAAATATGAGGCGACTGATGTAGGATCGTCTCCTTTGCTCATGTCCCGTGAGCAACAGAGACGCCATCAAAACCTGTGATAGTCCGTGCATAAGCTTGTAATACTATATCCTTTGTCGTTCTAGGGGCCGCAACTAGAATAGAAATAGGCTGTTGCTATTCCTCTCAACCTGGATGCTAGGAGTCATACTAGCCGTTAATGCGGGATATACAAATGCGAATTTGCTATATTCCTATGTATACATTTTTTGTCTTTGTTTATTCTATGTGTATAGGAGGTGGCTTTCAAAATGGATCGTTTTGAAGATGCATACAATCAATATAGACAGCAAGAAAATACAGATAATCTGATAAATGTAGAGGTTGATCATGGCAAGGAGTTTATTGAAGCTGTTCGGAAAAACGATGATGGTAATATCATAGCTGTCAAAACAAATACTGGCAGAGAGTTAGATTACCCTACCGCTCTATCTGAAGCAAAGAATGGAAAACTTGCTCATGTAGATGTATTTCATAAATATGGACGAGATATTTTACGAAGTGAACCGGACGGGTTAAAAGAAAATAACTTGGATGAGCTACCACATTTTTAACAAGTTCTTCAAACACGAAAAAGGCTCCAAACCGGAGCCTCTTTCTTAGAGAATTCAAAAATTATTTTTGAACGTTTGCAGCTTGTGGTCCACGAGCGCCTTGTTCGATTTCGAAAGAAACTTCTTGACCTTCTTCAAGAGTTTTGAAGCCTTCTCCTTGGATAGCTGAGAAGTGTACGAATACGTCGTCTTGACCTTCAACTTCGATGAAACCGAAACCTTTTTCTGCGTTAAACCATTTTACTTTACCTTGTACCATGTATAGTGCCTCCTGTTTGGAAAAAATCCTTTTATTACTATTCTTGATCTAGGATAATGTCTTCAAGAGGAAACCATATAGGTACTTCCTTCTATGAATCTTATTCCGAACAAAAATAATTGATTATAGTATACCATGTATTTCTTTTAAAAAACAAGGCTATTGCCAAAAAAACTATCGACAATTTCTCCTATTTTTCTACATCTAACTTACTTCTTTTTCCTGAAGCGTTCTTCCATTAAATAACGCTCTGCCTCAATCGGAGATTCAAAGCATTCCTCGATATTAGTTCCAGAATAAATATTCCATAACAAGTCCTCATGAACTAAAGTAAGCTCGTGTTTGTCACGACCAATCCAGGTCCCTACAAGGTGGGCAAATTCCTCTTCTGCTTCTTCCACTTCAGCAAACGGTTCTGATAAGTAATGAAGGCTTGATGCAATAATTTTCTTCAACTCGTCCTCAGAAAAATCTCTAATGTTCACGAACCCTTTCGGCCCTCTCTCTTTCTTAGGCAAATGTCCTGCAAACACAAATCCATTTCCATTCGGATGTAAGTGCTGCACTACAATTTTTTTCTCATGCAAGCTTTCTTCATAATGAAAATTCACTCGTCCAAGCGAAACATTTTTTCTTGTTAATTCTGGAAATGCTTCAATAATCTTTAATTTTTCTTCAAAGGTTAACAAAATCGTTCCTCATTTCATTCATTCAATAGTGTTCGTCGATTATACCATAAATGAAGATGAAAGAATAATTTTCTATAAAGTGAAACTTCAATCTATAAGGGTTTTCTTCATCACCCACTGATTGTTAGACCCGTTCTACTGCTGACTGGTGTAGGAACGTCTCGTAAGCTCGCTCACAGCCTATGATAGTCTGAGCCAAGCATATGCCACAGAGTATTAATGCTTATGCTCCTCTGACAGGCTAGGAGTCACAGCTAGATAAGATTGTTTTCTCTCCCTTCTATTTCTTCACAATTTTAAGGCGGGGATTATACAAGCTATTAAAACAGGAGAAAAGTAGCAAAATTAATTTTTCTTAAAAATATAGAAGTCTGACATGTAGCTGACACAAACAAACGGTAAAGTAAGAGTATCAAGAAAAAGCAAATCAATGTTCTCACCGTAGAACTTAGTGAAAAAGGTAACGTACTTTTCCGATGAGAGTTTCGTAATTTAACAGTTACTTCATCATTAAACAAACAACAACTATACATTGAATAATTAAAACTATTAAATTTTCTAGAAGGAGTCGATTGAATTGGTTACTATTTATACTACTCCAAGCAGCTTAGCATGCAGAAAAGCAAAATCATGGTTAAACAAACACGATATTACCTATACAGAACGCAATTTGTATGCACAACCATTAAGCGTTGAAGAAATTAAGGAAATCCTTCGTAAAACTGAAGGTGGCACAGATGAAATAATCTCAACACGCTCAAAAAAATTCAAAAATTTAAATATTGATATTAATACAACACCATTAAATGAACTTTGCAAGATCATTCAAAAGAACCCAGATTTACTTCGCCGACCTATTATCTTTGATGAAAAGAATTTACATGCCGGCTATAATGAAGAAGAAATGGGACGTTTCCTGCCTCGCCAAGTTCGCCATATTCAATTATGGAGAGCAATTAGTTTGATCAATTAATCCTAACTTTTTATTAAAGAGGCTGTCTTAGTAGACAGCCTCTTTTCATGTTTAAAACATTTTCAATTGTTTCGTTTTCGAAATCTTATCCGTAAAGATGGCATTTGGGATGTCCTAGACCGCAAACACTCTTTACAACCGTTTATTATGCTATTAAAACGTTATAAAGTAGATTGAGATCTGACCCTTTGGTTATGAGACAAGTCTCAACCTTATCTAAATCTTATGTCTCCGCTTTTCTAAGATGAATCGTAAAGGTCGTACCGTTTTCATCGCTCTCTTTTAGTGTAATATCTCCTTTTTGCGCTTTGGAGAGCATTTTACTGAATGGTAGACCTAACCCTAATCCCCTTACTTTGAGCTTCTTCTTCTCACCTCTGTAAAAAGGCTCAAAGACATAATTTATCTCGTGTATTGGGATACCTCGTCCGTTATCTTTCACATCAATTCGAATTTCATTTTCCTCTTCATACAAGCAAACGTCTATTTTCCCATTTTCTACTAACGCTTGTTTTGCATTATTCAACAGATTGATAATAATTTGTTGGAGCCTGAAGGAATCAACATAGCCAATTACAGCTTGATCAGGCACTTGAACGCGTAGATCAAAGTCTTGTTCCTCTTGTGTCATTTTCCAGCGATACGCCATTTCTCGAAGAAATTCCTTAATATCGGTATTTGCCATGAGCATAGTAAATGATCCAGCTGAAAGCGAATTATAATCGAGTAAATCTTCAATCATTCTTTGCAATCGATGGGTCTCTTTAAGTGATATATCCAAAAATTCCTTACTTTCTTCCCCTGTCACAACATCATCTTTGACTGCCTGAATTAAGCCGCTAATAGATGTGACTGGCGTTTTTAAATCATGTGTAACCCCTGCAAGTAATTCGGCTCGTAATTTCTCCATTTGAATTAACCGATTTGTCATTTCTTTGAATGATTCGACCAACTCATAAATTTCCTCTTCTCGTATCTCTTCTTCTTTTAGTTGGATATCATAATTCCCTTCACGAATTTGCGCCGCAGCATTCGCTACATGTTGAATCGGTATCGAGATTTTTCGAGAAAGGGCATAGATAACACCCCAACCAAGAATCAACAGACCACACATCATTACAGCAAGTAGACCATGATCAGTGTTAATTTCATTTAAAGATGCTTCTTCCTGGGCGATAATCACCCATCCTTTTATCTCATCATGATCTATGATTGGAGACTTCACGATATATACTTCGTTTTCTTTTTCAAATTTTACTTTCTGAACCGTTTGTTTATGGGTCATTATAGCAGCTGGAAGTTTACTTGAACTGCTATCAATATAAATTTGAGGTATGGTAGAAATAATTTCCCCATCTGGCTCTACAATGTAAATAATCGGTGTTTTATTTAGATTAATCATTTTTTCCCGTTCTTCAATCGCTTTCGCCAGAACCGGCCCAACAACGATTTGTCCGTTTCCTTTTATTGCACGGTCTGCTGTTTCTTCAGCTAAGTACTTCAACAAATTGAGCCTATATTCTAAAGCAGTCTTTTCCATCCACCAAAACGAAACAGCTGATAATATAAGCAAACCCGTTGTCAGTGTTATTAAGTATCTTGTTGTCCAATAGCGTATAAGTGTCGTTCTTTTCTTAATTTTCATAGACAAGGAGCTGATACCCCATTCCGCGTAATGTTTTTATTTCCCCTTCTGTATCGGGCCAGTTTTCAAGTGATTTCCTTATTCGCTTAATTGCAAGATCAACAGCTCGATCACTACCGTCGTAATCCATCCCCCAAACCTGATCGAGTAATTGCTCTCTCGTAAAAATGTGGTTAGGATGTTTCACCAAGAACATGAATAATGATAGATCACGCGGGGTGAAAGGTATCTCTTCTTCATTTAAATGAACCTGGTAGGAATTAAAATCAATCTTCAAGCTTCCTATTTGTTTAAAATTTGCAGTTTCCTCATCAACAAAAGCGGGGGATCTTCTAAGTACTGCCTGTACTCTTGCAACAACCTCATCAGCTACAAAGGGCTTTGTTATATAATCATCTGCACCAGATTTAAATCCAGACAAGCGATAATCCACATCTCCAAGTGCTGTCAACATGATAACCGGACAAGAGCTACTCTCACGGATATTATCCAATATTGTCCACCCATCCATTCCAGGTAACATGACATCTAGGAGTACAAGATCAGGTTCATGCTCCTTATATGCCGTTAAAGCTTGCGAGCCATCGTATATTTGAATGACTTCATATCCTGCTCGCTGCATATATGCTTTCAACACCATTGAAATGGCGATTTCATCTTCTACAATTAATATCTTTTTCATTACCTTCTTCACTTCCTTGAATAAAAGTATAGTGAATTTATCACCGAAGTGCTAGTCGTTGGTCACAAGTCCTAAGACTATAGCAAAATCCATCAGAAAACTTCGCTCTGATGGACCATTTTAAGACAGTATATAGGACAAATGTGTCAGTATGATGTTAAAATCAAAACCTTTTATACAACATCAGATAAAAAAGAAAAAAGCTAGCAAGAGATAGGACTTCCCTGTTACCGCAACACTAAAGGGTTGTCCCATACATTACGATTTTTAAATGTAGGCAAGACCCTTCGCGAGACAATCTTCAGCCAATCAATTACATGTTTCATGTGGGGTTGGGCATCCTTTATCATAGCATTCGACTTGTAGTGTACTATGCTCAATACTGAATTGATCATGTAGCAATTTTTGCGCTTCATGAAGTACGGTGTCATGACCAACTGTTTTGTCGATAGCAATATGACAACTCAAACTCATATAGCCAGATGTAATAGACCAAATATGTAAGTCATGTACATCCTTAACATGGGCAATTTTTAATAATGCAGATTTTACTTCTTTTACATTCACTTGAGCAGGTGTACCTTCCATTAATATATGGAATGATTCCTTTACGACCCTCCAGCCACTAATAATGATTAAGATCGCAACAATAATACTTGCAATTGGATCAGCAATGCCCCAACCGAAGAAATAGATGATCAGAGCAGCAACAATGGCCCCGACCGAACCGAGCAAATCACCGATAACATGTAAAAAAGCACTTCTGACATTTAGATTTTCTTTATCACCGCTCATTAATATCCAAGCGGCGATAATATTTACAATCAACCCTATCACAGCAATTGTCAGCATGCCGACACTTTGAACTTCAGGCGGGTTTTGAAAACGACGAATTGCTTCAATAAAAATAACAACAGAGATTACGATTAATGTGAGACCATTTAAAGCAGCCGCGATAATTTCAAATCGCTTATACCCAAATGATTTTGATTGTGTCGCTTTTCGTTCACCAAGTTTAATCGCAGCAAAGCTCAACCCTAATGCAGCAGCATCGCTAAGCATATGGCCAGCATCCGATAATAGCGCAAGGCTATTCGTGATAAATCCTCCTATTACTTCCACCACCATAAAAATGGAAATTAATAAACATGAACTCAGTAATGCTTTCTTGTTTGCTGAGTGATGATGGTGATGACCGTGATCATGTGAATGTCCGTGGTGATGCCCCATACTAAATCCTCCTATCCCTAAAAAACATATTTTTATTAGGCCATATTAAAGCTCTTTGTTGATTTTGACACTATGTTGATTGGAACGGAAAGCGTGAGACTCCCGCGGAAAGCGAACACCTTTTGTTTCAATCAACAGGTAAATTTAACAGAGCCTTATATTAAATAAATTACAGCTAAGGACGCTAGATGCCCATCTAAATCGGGCTTACCATCCGTTAATGCGGGATAAATCCAATCATGTTTAGTATGGATGAAAAGAGAATTTGTTTCAACGGAATTGCACAAAACGAATCTGCAATATAATTTCTATAAGTTTGTTACTATTATTCCCCATACATACTTTTTTCGATTTCTCTTGGAATTTGCGTTTATACAGATTCGCAACTTAATCGGAATCCTCATCGAAAAAGACTAATCCTAAATGAAATCTTTTGATCTACTATAGGTCAACCGGTCTTGAACAGCATCATCTAACGCCAATTTTAAAAACAGGCAAACATTTTTGGGTATTAGACATATGATGAATTAGCTTAGATCATTTAATTTTACTAAGCCACTATAAAGCTTTTCAATATTGAGGAGGATTTACTATGTCTTGTGTAGAAGATCGCGATTGCGGTGGATTCAATAATGGTTTTGCTTTAATTATTGTGTTATTTATTCTTTTGATTATTATAGGGTCCAGTGGATTTGTCGGCGGCTTTGGTGGAGGCTTTGGTGGCGGCTTTGGTGGAGGCTATCCAGGGGGTTATCCAGGGGGCCATCCAGGGGGCTATCCAGGGGGTTACCCGGGAGGCTATGGCTGCTAATAAAGGGAAACTTCAATATGCAGTGGGATTCATCCCAATGATTGTTAGTCCCCCACCTACCTTCTTTGTTCCTCATAAGCATGAGGTGTGGGCCTTGACTTCCCATAAATGCGAAATAAACTTAAATAATCATGGAAGGCGCTTGTATACGCGCCTTTCTTCATTGTGTTTCGCTCTAAATCTAATTATTGTTTCGTCGTATGAATTAAGTCCATTTGAAGGGCACTTATGATATATGGGTGAAAAATGCTTCTAAGATAGTCTGTTAGAAAAAGGAAAAAGCTTGCAGAGATAAGAAATGACTCTCTCAACAAGCTAATGTTTCAATTTAGTTTGCTCTCTTCGCTTTCTTTGCCTTCACAAACATCCAAATGATGATAATTGCAATTGGGATAAGAAGAAGGTTTGCATATTGACCGAAGATTGCACCGGCCTTTTCCCACTGAGGACCGAGCTTATAGCCTAGATAAACATAAATAGCTGTGACAGGTAGCATAGCCACATAGGTATATACAATAAACTTCCAAATATTCATCTTCATCATACCACATGGGATAGATATAGCTGTTCGGACACCCGGTATAAATCGTCCGAAAAAAGCCACACTCCCACCGTATTGTTTAAAAAAATGATCTGCTTTATCAATATGTACTTCTTTCACAAGAAAGTATTTACCGAATTTCAAAACAATCGGTCTACCGCCATAACGTCCTAATGCATATAATGTTAAAGGTCCTAACACACCGCCAATCGAACCTGCGAAAATTGCCATATAAAGATTCATATCTCCTTCGTACACCCAATAGCCTGCAAGCGGCAACACAAGCTCTGCTGGTACAAATTCAAAGGTCAAAGCAAGCATGATTCCAAAATAGCCCAAACCTTTAAAAGCCTCGATCATATCCATAATCATGGATTCCATTTGTAATACCTCCATCTTCTAACAATTGCATATTAACCCCCTATGGCGTTAAAACGCCACCATTCATTTACTATGAAGATCCATCAGCACCCTACACTCACCTAATCTCAATGGTGGTGGTGCGGAGCAGGATTTTGGAGTATTTTCTTAATAAAGGTAGTATATTTACACAGTAGATTTGGCTATTTAAGTAGGTCGGGAAGCCCTGTCTCCATGTCCTACATACTAAAAAGGATACCAGACAATGGCATCCGTTTCATTCTGACAAGTAACTGTCACCTATAAAACAATTGTTAGCCAATCTACTCTTCTACGATACGACCAGTCTATACTCTAATTAGAGTATAATATACAAGTCTTTCCGTCAAATCCAAATTACTAGAACAAGTTCTAGAGAGCTATTTTCATAGAATCTTCTCATTTTATTCATAATTTATTCATCTTTATCATATACTATAAAGAATAAGCAACTTACCTTTTTCTCCTTATCTGAATCCAGCAACTTTTGTTGGATTTTTTTATGTAATCTTTGTCATTCCCTTGAGGTTTACATAAGAATAAAAGGGTTAGACTTCAGAACAACTAAACAAAGTAAGATACGTGTATGAAACACTTCATACTGATTTAGAGTGTTAAGCCTGGCCCTTATTATCCCTTTTATTTGACAAACTTTAATCAGCATTCTTGACAACATAAGTTTGCTTAATTTGATTATATTCTTGTTCAGTAATGATTCCAAGTTTCCTAAAGATCGCTGAATACCCAACTATTTTCTTTTGAGTTCGCTGTGAATAAGACATCTCTTTCCCTCTCCTTTTTATATAGAGTATTCGAAAAATGTTTACTTCGTGCAACATAATTGCTACAAGTAATAAAAAGTGGGATTATACTCAGTTTAATAATAGTATTATTAAACCGAAAATTTAACATACTGTTTTCGTCTTACCCTATTAAAAACACCGTCCTTGTTAGAACGGTGTTTTAATAATGAAAATTTTAGGATTAAGGCTCTGTTAAACTTGCCTATTGATTGAAACGTAAGGCGTTCGCTTTCCGCGGGAGTCTCACACCTTCCGCTCCAATCAATATATTGCCAAAATCAACAACGAACTTTAACATAGCCATGATAGAAAAAACTAAACATATATTTATTTTTTTAATACATTGTAATGCTTAATAACTTCCTGCGTAATTTCACTATTTTCATCTAATCCACTTACTTCTTTTAGCACATGCCCGACACCATGTTCTTGAATCATAGCTTGCAATTGTACTGCTTCTTCATCTTCCTTGTTATCAAAAAGCAAAGCTGAAGCGATTGCCTTCGTAAGATTCGTGTAAGATAATCCAGCTTTTTTTGCTTCAGTAGCTGGGCGCACTAGTCGGTCATTTGCTCCAAGCTTGCGAAGAGGTGAGCGTCCCACTCTAGTCACATCATCATTTAAATAAGCATTTTTAAAGCGATTAATAATTTTATTAATATATTGTTGATGCTCCTCTGGATTTAAACCATATCGCTTGATTAAATAGGCACCAGTTTCACCAAGAGTTGCTAGAACTTGTTCGAAAATCCTTTCATCGACCAATGTTTGGTCAATCGTCGACTTATTCTCAAGATAACCAAGATACGCAATTACAGCATGCCCCGTATTCACTGTAAAAAGCTTTCTTTCAATAAATGGTGCAAGTTCTGGAACAATAGTCATCCCTTCAATTGGCGGAATGCTTTCACTTGTTTCTACAACCCATTCATAATAAGGCTCAACTAAAACATCAAGAGAATCTTGATTGTTTTGGATTGGAACAATACGGTCAACAGCAGAATTAAAGAAATAGACTTTTCCAGATAAATTTTCTTTAGTCTCTTCATCTAAACTATCTAATATATAGCCTTTTAATAAGTCTGTTGCCGAGATTTGATTCTCACAGGCAATTACATAAATTTTTTCATCATTTTCTTTAACTCGAGCAGCCAAGCCCTTTGCGATCAATGGCGCAATACGTGGTAGGATATTCGGTCCAATTGCAGTCGTTAAGTAAGTCGCACCTTTTATCGCTTCAATAACTTCATTTTCTTGTCTCATATTATTTAATCCGGATACATTTTCTATCGTTACAGCTTCTTTCTGATCTGTGGCCAATTTAACCTGATACTTCTTCTTCTCATTTAACTGATTAATGATTTGATCCGCAAGATCAATAAACGTTACATGATAACCAGACTGTGAAAAAAGAGCTCCAATAAATCCTCTTCCAATGTTTCCTGCTCCAAAATGTACTACTTGTTTCATTCATATCATTCCCTTATTAAATTAGTATGTAAATAATCTAGAAAAACGGTCTCTAATTTTTCGCGTATCATGTCCTCATTCGACGAGGAGAAAATCATAATTGATTCGTTATTTTCAATTAAACTTGTACTTATCAAACTGACGATCTCCTGCTTACTTACACTTAATTCCTCTGGCGCTAACATTAACAGCAGATTCTTCATAAACATGTCATTGCCGTCCATCCCTTTTATTAGACAAGGCTCTTCTAAATGGGCGATTTGGAAAATCAGCTCATGAACGTTCTCACTCCTACAGTGAAAAAGCGCCATTCCTGTGTTCGGAATACCAAGCCCGCCTTTTCTTTCCCTATCCATTAACAATTCAAACACTTCATTTGGATGAATTAAAAGGTTTTCCTCTGCCGCCATCCATACCATTTCTTCAATGACTTGTTCATAGCCTTTTAAATGAGGTTTCCGATACACTCGAAAATGATTTAGAACAGCAAGGATACTTTCTTGTACGTCCTTCAACTCTTGTAAGATTTCCCTAATCCCACCCTTTGCTACACGGGGCGTGGAAGATTCTGTTGGCGCTGATGTTTTATAATGCTTATTTTTTGTTAATTTCTCGATGTTATTCCGTAAAAACTTCCTGATTGTTAATATATTTTCTTCAGTTAACAGTGGAGATACTAGAATATTATCAATGTCGATAAAAGGAAGCCGGACGGTGGAGATAATCACATCAAAGTTTTTTAAGTTTCCATGCCTCTGAAGATCTTTAATCGAACTTATTTCTACTGTATCAATCTCTGCAATTTCCTTTTTTATTCGGCTTGCTAACATCTTGGAAGTGCCAATACCGGTTGGGCATACGATTAGTGCTTTTATTGATATTGCTTCTTCTCTCATAACGAGAGCTGATCCAAAATGCAAGACAATGAACGCAATCTCATCTTCAGGGAAAAAATCAATTTCTGCAAATTCCTTTTCTACGCTATTTTGTACGGCCATAAATAGAACCGGATATTTTTGTTTGATTTCCTCTTTAAGCGGGTTAAAAAGTCTCATTTGTTGTTTAAGCCGAAACAAAGAAGGTTCCATATGAGCGAGAAGCCCTTGATACAAAGAAAAATCCTTGGTTAAATCTACATGTAACTTTGAAGACACATTTCGGATGAAACTTTTTACCTTTTGACTAAGTACAACACTATCATAAGGAATAGTATCAGCTGCTTGAAGCTTGGAACCTTTAAGAATAACTGCCAAATAAATGAAATCAGATTCTGTAAATACTACTGAGTAATTTTTTTCTAATTCCTTACATATGTTTACGATTAAATTATATTCTTCAGTTAGTTCATAAGAATAGTCTATATAATCTTCTAACAGATAATCAGCTTCTGTTCTTTGCATCGTAATACACATATGAACAATTAATCCGATATAATCGCCATCCGCAAGACGTGTTTGTAAACGATTTAAAGTAGCCATAACTAAACGATCAATAGTAAGAAAATACTCAGGAAGAAAATAATACAAGACCATTTCTTTCGAGTATTTCCCAGTTTGCAATAAAAATAAATTCTCAATAAGTTCTTCACTAAAATACAGTAAGAAGTAGTTTGCCAAGGCTTTTCGTTTATTTACTTCCGTTCCGAAAAGCTCAACCCCTACTCCTCTTTTTCTTGTTATTTGCACATCTGAATGTGTTAGTAACTCTGTTAATTCATCCAAGTAGGCAGTCAATGTTGTAATGCTGACACCTAAACTAGCGGCTAACGACTGGATTTTATATGATTCTTCTTGCAAAAGTGCAATGAGCAGCTGCAGTTTTTTTTCCTCTGGTGTTTCATCAATTGTCTGGATCCCCATTAAGTATTGGATCAGTCGAAATATTTGTTCATTCTTTCCCTCAATCATGAGTCCCTTATCTGAATTACGGACTAAATCAAGCTTATATGACTGGAGAATTTTTTCGATCGCTTTTAGATCGCGATGAATGGTTCTGACACTTACATTTAGATAATTTGCAATAGAAAAAGCAGTATGTTTTCCAGATGTTTTAATAATTAATTCAATAATTGCTTTTTCCCTTGAGGTAATATACATGATACCAGCTCATTTCATTAGAAAAGCGCAAGGCGCAGGTTCCGGCGAAAAGCACAAGACTTAGCAAGCTGCATTTGGAGTGTTCTGCTCCCCAGTTTGTTTGTCTTGTGACTCCAGAGCCGATCGCCGCCTTGCGCTAGAAACCATACTTGTTATAAGATTCATTTCTCATAAATAAAGTGAAACCTCAATCAGTGTGTTCAGTTTCAAACTGGATATTAGTTGAACCAATCCGGCTTTTACGGGCAGTTATCCCCTACCTAATCTTCTTCGATTCCTCTAAGTTTTGAGGCAGGGGTTTACTGCCCGTTAATGCGGGATAAAAGGGAATAGAAAAGCGCATATACATGACACTTTTCTAATACGTTACATAAAATTATTTATTCTTTACCTAAAATATCCATTAATTCTTGGGCTGTTTTCGCTTCAACTAACTTTTCAATATTCTCCATATCGGAACACGTCACAGCTATTCCAGATAATATCTCAAGATGTGTACCATCTTTTCCTGCAATACCGAAAATCAATCGTACTTTTTGGCCATCAAAGTCCACTCCATTTGGTACTTGTAAAACGGTAAAGCCCGATTTAAGGACCGCTTTCTTCGCTTCTTCAGTACCATGTGGGATCGCAACATCATTTCCCATATAGGTTGAAGTCATTTCATCTCGAGCAATCATGGCTTCAATATAACTTTCGTCAACATATCCAGCGTTCACTAATGCTCGTCCAGCGAAGCGAATGGCCTCTTCTTTATTAGCGAACTCTTGATTAAGAAATACATTTTCCGGACGAAGTAAGCTATCATTGTCATACTCACTATCAGGGTTACCAGGTACGACTTCTTCAGCCTCTTCAACGATTTCATGAAGCTCTGCATTGGCAGGAAACTTTAATTGGCTGATTAATCGATCATATTCTGGACTTGATAAGAAATTATCCACTGAAATGTGATAAGCATTCGGTACTTGTTTCTGTGCTCTTGGTGTCAGTTCTTCTTGTGTGATGACAATTTGTGCATCAGACGGGAGATTACTAATAGCTGTATTGGTAACAGCGATATCCATTCCTGCTTCCTTCACTTTCTTGCGAAGAAGAGAAGCCCCCATTGCGCTAGACCCCATTCCGGCATCGCATGCAAAGAAGATTTTATTCACGTTATCCGGCATCGTACCTTGTGAGACAAATACATCTGCAACCGAACTTTTCTTGCCTTTCATTTCTTGCATTTTTTTTGCTGCATCTTCCAGGCTTTCTTCAGTTTGCTTACCTGTTTTCAGAACAAAAGCAGAAATAATAAATGATACAATTGCAGCTACTATGACGCCTGCAAAGTTCGCAATAAACGCACTTGTATGATGTGGAGTAACCGCAGCAATTGCTAGAATACTACCAGGTGATGAAGGAGCGAATAGTCCTCCATTTAAAAGAACTAATGTAAATACGCCACTCATTCCGCCCAGGATAACGGCCAAAAATAACATCGGACGCATTAATATATATGGGAAGTAAATCTCATGGATTCCGCCAAAGAATTGGATAATAGCAGCTCCTGGTGCTGATTTCTTAGCTGTCCCTTTTCCAAAAATACTATAAGCAAGCAAGACGCCGATACCAGGTCCTGGGTTTGCCTCAAGTAGAAATAATACCGACTGTCCAGTCTGTTTAACTTGTTCAATACCAATTGGTGAAAGAACACCATGATTAATTGCATTATTCAAGAACAAGACTTTGGCAGGTTCAATGATGATGCTTGTTAAAGGCAATAATCCTGCCGCTACGAGCCCATCAACGCCACTGACTAACCATCCTGTAAACACAGTAACAGCAGGTCCAATTGCTTTAAAAGATAGAATAGCTAGAATTCCACCAAGTATACCTGCTGAGAAGTTATTAACAAGCATTTCAAAGCCAGCTTTGACCTTCCCTTCAGTCCACTGATCAAATTTCTTGATCGCATAACCGCCAAGCGGCCCCATAACCATGGCGCCAAGGAACATTGGAATCTCTGCGCCTACGATGACACCCATTGTTGCAATAGCCCCAACAACACCACCGCGCTGATCATGTACAATCTTACCGCCTGTATACCCTATTAATAGCGGCAGTAAGTATTTAACCATTGGGTCAACCATCTGACCCAAGCTTTCACTTGGAAAGAACCCTGTAGGAATAAAAAGTGCAGTAATTAACCCCCACGCTATGAAAGCTGAAATATTCGGCATGACCATCGAACTAAGGAAATTACCGAACTTTTGTACAGCTACTTTTATATTAAGTTGAGCCATTTTCTCTCTTCCCTTCATTATTATCATGATTTAATGGTAAAGGACGAGTCTCAAGCATTCAATAACGAAGAAAGCTAACTTTGTCGCGACAAAGGAGACAAAGATATTGTTTCTCAATTGTATAGGTGTTATCCATAAATAGTATTCTTACTTATACAAGAAAAAAACATAGAACAAGACGAACTTCAATCATTTTTTAGACAAAAGCTGTAATTTTGCATGTTATAATGTATTTCTATTTGAACCTTCGGAAGAAAAAGTCAATCTAAGCTAAATTTTTTTGTTACTCATTACATCCCCTGCTTCATACAACAGTTATGTAATTTAATAAATATTACTGTTTTTACCTTATATTCGTTTTCTTTGCTTGACCCATTATTGCCTTGGTGCCCATAACATAACAGATACACCAATTAAACAAATGACAGCACCTACCCAATCGTACAAATCTGGAGTTTTTTTATCAACTCCCCATCCCCATAAAACTGATAGTATAATAAATACCCCCCCATACGCTGCATAAACGCGACCAAACGAAGGAAATGTTTGAAACGTAGCTACAACTCCATATAAAGCTAGAGCAAGTCCACCTAACATTCCCAAATAAAAGGGCCTTCCTTCACGAAGCCATAGCCAAATGAGATAACCTCCTCCAATTTCTGCTAATCCAGCAAGTAAGAAAACAGCAATCGTATAAATAATCATCTTTACTCACATTCTCCCTAATACATATTGGTAATATTTATTATACATGATCCCATTCAAAATTCGCTTCATTCTCCATAGCCTATTGGAAATAACTCCAACTAAATGTGTAGCATCGACAATCTAAATATCCTTTCACCAGAACTTTTCATTTAAATAGGCTATGTGGTCTTAAAAATTGGCTATGTTATACTTGCCAGGTGATTGAAACGAAAGGCGTCCGCTTTCCGCGGGCGGTCCGGGAGACTCGTATCTCCCACAGGTGTCTCACGTCTTGCGCTGCAATCAACATAGTCCCAATAACAACAATGAGCTTTAACATAGCCTAAACATTAAATTACAAGAAAAAGCCATCCTCCTTTTACAAGAAGATGACTTTGAAATACATTTAGAAATAATAACAACATATTTGTATATGGATCTATACTGTCATTGATAACATCAATCCCATATACATGGCAACCATAAAACTTATTCCGAATAGCAATCCTATATATGGTTTTCTATTTTTAAAACTTACAATAATCATCGCCAAAAATACACATGACATAATGATTAACAATATAGTTTGAAAAAATGGTATGAACTGTACATGCAACGGAACAACAATATCTTTACCTAATATCCATTCTACCCATGTAGAGGCACCTTCCGAAATAACTGTCATATCAATCGCATGAGGGGGCGATAATGTCCCCATTACAGCGGTGAAATAGAATACAAACATTAATAAAATACCTTCACAAATTAACCACGGACGTGGGTTGAAAGAAGAATGATTCATTGCTTTTTTCACTAGAAATCCATTAACAAAAGCAAAAACAACGACAGGTATAATGCTAATATGTTTTAGCAACAGCATCTGTCCATAGGGTAAGACCCAAGATTTCACATAATCTTTCGGTTCTACAATGGGTATCATCAACATAAATCCACTTAGTACAATTACGACTAAACAGACGATAGCAAATGGTGTAAACCAGCGCAAAAATTTTAACCAAGAGGAATGATTTTTTGAAAACCATGAAATATGTATGAGTATACCTGTCCATAAAGAAACGATTAAAAAATGTGTCGTATGAGAGAATAGCCCCTTCCAAAAAGACAGCGATGCACTATGGCTAGCATATCCTACTCCCAGAATCATTAAGAATAACAACAATGCTTGTAAATATTTAGATCCTTTTACATAGATGGTCATCCACAAAAACGTTGCCATAAAACCTATGAAAACCCACGACTTTCCAATCTGAAATTCAGTAAGTACTGTCATGGTCGCCTGCTGCATCCCTACACTGTCCGTAAAATAGGAGATGACTTTCACAATCGGCATTAAAGTAAAAATAATGACACCAAGAGTTGAAAGTAGTAATACAGATTTAGAGACATTCAGCTTTGGCTTACTTTCTTCTGGTACAAACTGCAATGCGATATGTCCGGCCAAAATCGAAAACATTAGATAATTTCCAAATTCCGAAATCGGAATTAGTATATTCATCATTTACGTTTCTTCTTGAACAATACAACTAGACCCATAATTAAAATGGCTAAAAGAAGTACTGTAATAATTGTTGTTACTGTTTTGGTAGATGTTTGATCTTTTGTTTGATCTTTTGTTTGATCTTTTGTTTGATCTTTTGTTTGATCTTTTGTTTGATCTTTTGTTTGATCTTTTGTTTGATCTTCTGTTTGAGTCTCTATTTTATCTTGCTGTTCATTCTCTTGTTTGTTTTCTTCTACCTTTGGTGATGTTGTTTCATTTTTATCACTCATTTGTTCTATTTGTACAGTGAATGAAACCTTGCCAGTTATGGGATGCCCGTCTTCCCCCACAATATTCCAATCAATGATATATGAACCATTCTCAAGTGGTGCAGATAGTGTTCCAACCATTTGCTTGTCTTGTACTAGGATTTGAGAAAGTGGTACTTCTATTCCATCTTTCAATACCTTCATGGTGCTTAGTTTTTCAACCGTTCCTGCGTAGTCGAGCGTGATTTCTTTAAGTTCGTCGGTCACAATTTGACCTTCTTTAGGATTGGATGAAACTAGTTTAGTGTGTGCACTTGCCATTGTAGGGATTGATATGAACATACATATCAATATAAAGAGTAACTTTTTCATTATCGATCCTTTCTTTTGACTAATATTTTTCTATACAACCCTTTCATCATAACATGTTTATCCTCGATAATTTCGCAAGCATTTTCGACAATTTTGTAAACTTCATAAAAATCTAGCCCGATATCAGTACCGATTACTTTAATGATTGGACGCAATACTTTTTGCCCTATACTCATCTTTTTATTTTTTGGTACAAACTTATCAAACACTAAGAATCTTCCATTCTTTTTTAATACTCTGACCATCTCTTTTATAGTTTTTTTCGCATCTGGTACAACTGTTAAAGTTAAGTTAGCGACGATAAAATCAAATGTTTCATTCTCAAACAGCAACTGCTGCGCATCCATTTCTCTAAATGTTATCGATGGATCAGCAAATTTCTTTTTTGACTGTTTCAACATATCCGTAGAGTAGTCAATTGCAGTAATCTTATATCCCTTATTGAGAAGGTAAGGAAGGTCCGCTCCGGTTCCAACACCAATAACTAGAACTTTACTTCCTTGTTCAGTACTTACTACATCAAAAATTTCTTTTCTCGCCCTTAAAAACAATCCCGTATTAAAGACATAATCATATACTGGTGCCCACCACTTATAAATAAATATATTCCACTTGTTATTCAACGTAGCGCAAGCTCCCTTACAATACATTTAAACTATCTGTAGTAGCATCCCTCTGAAGCATCTTTCTCATTTATTTGTCTTTTAATCTAAGAAGCCGTAAGCTGTTGAGAGTAACAAGTATTGTAGCACCCATATCTGCGAAAATAGCGATCCAAAGTGTCAACCATCCAGGTACTACTAATAATAAAGCTACTAGCTTGATGCCTAATGAAAATGTGATGTTTTGTTTGATAATTGATAAAGCCTTTCTGCTGAGTTTTAGCGTATATGGCAGTTTTTCTAAATCATCTGCCATTAGGGCGACATCTGCCGTCTCTAAAGCAATGTCAGTTCCAGCACCGCCCATTGCGATTCCGACCGTGGATGCAGCAAGTGCCGGCGCATCATTTACACCATCTCCAACCATAGCTACTTTTTCATATTTACTTCTCAGATCCTTAATAAAAACTAATTTGTCTTGAGGAAGTAGCTCAGCCTCAATCTCAGAAACACCAACCTGGTTTCCAATTGCCTTTGCTGTACCTACATTATCCCCCGTCAACATAATCGTTCTCTGAATACCTAGTGAGTGAAGCTTTTCTATAACCGCCTTACTGCTTTCCCTCAATTCATCCGCGACCGCTAACAAGGCTAACACACGATTTGAAGTACCAATCAACATGACTGTTTTCCCCTGATTTTGCAATTCAGTGATCGTTTCTTCCATTGTTTCCGGGATTCCTTGCTGAATTATTTCACTAAATAAATAGGGACTTCCTACATAATACGTCTCATCTTTAATCTGTCCTTTTACGCCCTTCCCTGTAATGGCTATGAAGTCTTTGATACTAATTTCTTTATAAGAGATCCTTTCATCTTCTGCCTTTTTCATAATAGCTGAGGCTAATGGGTGTTGAGACCCGTTCTCTAAAGCTGCAGTAATGGCTAGAAGCTCATCCGAGTTCATATCTGTTTGTGGGAGATAATCCGTTACAACAGGTACACCTTTCGTCAATGTCCCCGTTTTATCGAAAGCGATGGCTTTAATTGAGCCCATCTCCTCCAAATGGATTCCTCCTTTAATTAAGACACCATTTCTGGCAGCATTTCCGATTGCTGTTACAATCGAAACAGGCGTTGAAATAACTAGGGCACAAGGACAGCCTACCACCAATACAGCTAATCCTTGGTAAACCCACTTGTTCCAATCAGCATCCAACATTAGCGGCGGAATAACAGCTAGCCCTAAGGCTATTAACATAATCACGGGTGTATAGTATTTTGCAAATCGATCCACGAAAGCTTGAGAAGGGGCTCGTTCCGCTTGTGCTTCCTCAACTAAGTGAATAATCTTAGCAATCGTTGTGTCATCCACAAGTTTAGTAACCCGTACTTCAAGCAAACCTTCCTCATTTAATGTTCCTGCAAATACTTCATCATCCACCTCTTTAGCAACTGGCACCGATTCACCTGTAATAGCCGCTTGATTAATAGTCGATTGACCGTTTACTACGACTCCATCCATCGCAATTTTTTGGCCCGGCTTAACAATCATAATATCGTCAACTTTAATGTCATCCACTTCTACTAAGAAATCCTTAGTACCTCTGCGAATTAACGCTTCTTTCGGGGCGATATTCATTAAGGAGCGAATCGATTGGCGAGCCTTATCCATTGAATAGGATTCTAATGCTTCACTGATTGCGAAAAGAATGACAACGGTAGCGCCTTCCCCCCATTCCCCAATAACAGCAGCGCCTATTACCGCGATCGTCATTAATGTCTTCATATCAAACTGAAAACGAATCAAGTTTTTAAATCCTGTCGTAAATAGACGATAACCGCCAATAATCATGGAAATTACGTAAGCTAATATTGTCGGCACACTTTCTACCTCGTTCAATTGTCCATAAAGATATCCTAATAATAAAAAGACCAGCGAACCGATAACAGTTGAATGCTTTTTCAAAAAAGGCTCTTTAACAACTTCAATTCGTTGTTTTTCAGGCGTCACTTTTAAATTTTCAAACGCACCCGCTTTTTCTAGCGCTTTGATTGAGGTTTTACCAATCACCGTGATTTTCGATGCTCCAAAATTTATACTCGCATCCGTTACCCCATCCAAGTTCTTGACGTTTTTTTCAAATGTTGCAGCACAGCCTGCACAAGAAAAGCCCTGAACTCTATATACTGTTTTTTCTTCTGAAATGTCTAATTTATGATTCATGCACTTCCACCTCCTTTTGGTGCGTAAATGCAATTTGGATTAGTTGCCTAACATGATCATCATCTAAAGAGTAGAAGACTAATTTACCCTCTTTCCTATATTTAGCTAATCCTAAATTTCGAAGTAGCCTTAAGTGATGTGAGGCAGTTGCTGTTGTACATCCAACAATATTGGCAATATCACATACACATAATTCATCTTCTTCACATAACGATAACGCGATTTTAATTCTTGTATCATCAGATAACGCTTTAAAAATTTGTGAGACAGCCATTGTATTTTGATTAGATACAGATTCTTTAACTCTTTTTACTTTTGGCTCATCGACACAAGTTACTTCACATACATCTGTTTGCTTCATTTTTCCACCCCCATTATTCAAATGTTTGTTTGATTATTAGTATATAAAGCATGATTTCAATAGTCAAACAATTGTTTGAATGTTATTAAATTTCAGCCACTTTTTCGATACAAAAAAAAGCAGACCTTCCATCAAGCATTTATGGCAGGTAAATGATAGATGGATGGTCTCATTTTTAAACTTCTGGAGTTGGTGTGGGCTTAGCGTATCCATTCTCATACTTTTTATCAATGGCTTTTCGAATTTCTTTAATAGACTTTCCTTCGCTATAATCAATCACCGATTGTGAAGCTATTTCTAAACAGACACCACATTTGGTTCCATGATCATCCCAAGTAATTGCACCATTACTTTTGTTTTCAAAAATAAAGCAATCATAGTTATTTTTATGGTTTACTGCTTCACCACATCCACAATAACAAGGAATTTTTTCAAGCAACTCTTTATGATTGGCAACGGCGGTATAGATTAATTTCATATCATCTGGCTTATCATCCAAAAATTTTGGCAATTCGTTCACTCCAGTTGTTTCTTCCCGAATATCGCCAATAACATGTCCAACATGTTCTTCTTCGTTATCATTTTTCTTTTCTTCCATAGTGGTATTTGAACACGCTGACACTACCCCAAGCAAAATACAGATCATCATAATTATTAAATATTTAGCTTTCATTTTTTTATCCCTCCCCTGCAAGTTAGGTAAAGTGTAAGCTCCTGGTTTCAAGATAACAAGCCCTATTGGCAATTTTTCTTTAATTTGTAAGAACTAAATCAATACATCTACTTCTAATAATTCTACATTTGGCTAAATCACAAAAGATGTCCCAAAAGGTCAGAACCAGCAAAACTAAAATCAGTTTAAGATATAAGTATAAGAAACACTTCATACTGATTTAGAATGAGATCAGACCCTTATAAGACATCCTTACCCTTTATCCCGCTTTAACGGGCAGTAAAACCCCTATTGATTGAAGTTTCACTTTATAAATATTTCCGATGAACACCTTTTCCATCATACGAAAAGAGTACTTCTTTTTTCTCCATTACCGATTCCAAATGAACAGTGCGTCCCCAAAGCTGGTAAATATAAGGAAGAACCTTCTCTAAATATTTCAAATCCAGCTCAATGTCTTCATACCAATGCTTCAGATAAAGCTCACCGTTTCTCAAATAATCACCATCATTAACCGTAATATATGGAAAGCCACCGTTTACTCGCATGCTAACGAGCTGATCCCGCACATGCTCCCATGCTTTATCTACTACCTTGTAATCTTTTCCTTGTTTTTGGAACAGATACATATCTTCCCTTGTCACTAATTCTTTTGTCAAATAATTCCTTATAAATGATATATCCGCTTCGATTTCTCGAACTTCAAACATCTTTTCACGCCCAGAATTCGGCTTGACGCCAAGTTTCTTCATTTCATCAGTTGGATTATTATATCGTTCTTCAATATCTTCAAAAATTTTCAACCCAAGGTAATATGGATTTATACTTGTACGTGACGGTTGAACCACTCCGGCATTTAGCTTGGCAAATTCCAAAGCTTCTCCCGTTGTCAAATCCAATTCTCTAACGATTCTTTGATGCCAATAAGATGCCCAGCCTTCGTTCATAATTTTCGTTTCAAGCTGTGGCCAAAAATAAAGCATTTCTTCACGCATCATTGTTAATATATCCCTTTGCCATTCTGTTAAATCGCGGCTGTATTGTTCAATGAATAGTAAGATGTCCTTTTCTGGCTGTGGAGGGAATTTCTTTTTCTTCTTCCCAACACTACGGATTGGTTTTTCAGTATGATCCAAAGACCATAAATCATCATATGCGGAGGCAATAGGCTTAATTTCATCCTCATCATTGTCTTCGTCCTCCTTGGACCAAGATAGTTTTGGCCGGATTAAAGACGGATCAATATGTTCATCAATGGCCAATACTGCATCTAGAAAGGTTTCAACCTCTTTTTTACCATGTAGAATCTCATATTGACGAATCCGATCAGCCGTGGCTGCCATGCTTTCGACCATATCACGCTTCGTATTCTGAAATCGTACATTATTTTTGAAGAAATCGCAGTGAGCAAGAACATGCGCAACAATCAATTTGTTTTGTATGAGTGAATTTGAATCTAACAAAAATGCATAGCAAGGATTCGAATTTATTACCAATTCATATATTTTACTCAATCCAAAGTCATATTGAATCTTCATTTTATGAAATTGTTTTCCGAAGCTCCAATGAGAATATCTAGTTGGCATCCCATACGCACCAAATGTGTAGATGATTTCTGACGGGCAAATTTCATACCGCATCGGATAGAAATCCAATCCGAACCCCTCTGCAATCTCTGTAATTTCACTTATCGCATTTTCCAAGGCTTTCTGATCAGCTGTATTCATCCGCCTCTCCCCCTTTTTTCTTCCTTATATTAATGTATGAAAAAAACGAGGGAACATGACGGAAGTTGGCATGGCTCTAATTAAAAGCCTTTCACTTTTTTCCAAACAAGTGATCATAACGCAAAGGAAAAATTCACTAATCCTGTGTCCTCAATACAAAAAGACACAGCTTCCAGCTATGTCTTACAATTCTCTTTATTTACTTTCTTCAACTGTTAAATTTAATAGCTTTTTATTAGCTAGGCTATGTTTGATTTTCACAAGCACATTGAATTCTTTTCCACCTTCAGCTACCAAGAAAAGAAAATCATCTTCGACTATATCATTTGCCAATTGTTTTCGGCCTTTATATTCATAGTCAGTGACTTCTTCAGCCGGATAATTTTCTTGAACAACAGCAATAGCAATTTTACCATATTTTTCATAATCCGGAGTTTGTGCCATAACTGGTTGGAA
This sequence comes from Peribacillus huizhouensis, assembly GCF_014138605.1. Lineage (GTDB taxonomy): Bacteria > Bacillota > Bacilli > Bacillales > DSM-1321 > Peribacillus > Peribacillus huizhouensis. The sequence goes on from NZ_JACJHX010000001.1 coordinate 695,807, forward strand.
CGTACTGAAGCTGAGAATGAATATAAGTATTCCTATGATTTTCTTCATCTTTTCCCTCCTGTTGCAATGGTATATCTTATAGTATGGATCATATTTTTCTCCTTATTCTAAAGTGTTGAAAGTGCTTCTGATGCAAGCATCAATAAAACAGAACGGTTGCGATTCCATTCTTCATAAATCACATCAATAGGAGGGTTCGTTTCATCGACAAGATGGCTTAACTCAATCGTCATAGCTGGTCGTTCAAACTCGTTAATGAACCAATCTGTATATCCACTTCCATTGGCATATTCCTTAGGAATCGACAGTTTATATCCTGTTTGGGCCGTCACTTTTTTCACTAGATTATAATCACGTAAGATATTCTCCGGCTTATTATGGTAATACCAAAAAATTTCTCGTCCTGAAGTATGATAAGAAACAGCAAGTATTGGTTTAATTTGTTTAGTAAACAGGTAGAGAGCTTTTGTTTCAGAAGCTTCTAGTGGTTTCTTTCCTTTATAAAATTGATATTGTGGTGTCTGTGTATTTGTATCCACTTCATTCCACCCAGCAGGATATTGACGGTTTAAATCTATCCCTTTTGCGTTCGCTTTCCACCTTGACCAGTTCGTGCTAAAGTTGTTCATCCTAAACAATGCCCATTTTTCCTTGAGGTCAAATGCGGATAAATCCCCCTGTTGGATTTGAACACCATCTGGGTTTACCATAGGAACAAATATAAGGCTGACTTCATCTAATATATTTGTGGGATACCCATCAATGGTTACATTATATTCATAAGCTTTAGCATATGCTTTGATCATTTTCATGATTAATAAGGTAGAGAGCCATTCTCTGCCATGATGCGAACCATTAATCAAAATAGATTTTTTTCCTTTTCCTAGCTTAACTGCCCAAATATCCTTTCCCATTTCTGAGTGACCAATCGACATCAAGTTAAGATGGTAGCGCTTTTTCAAATCCATTATTTCTTTTTCATATTGCAAAACAGAATAAACAGGAGTTTTTGTTTTTGTTTCAACTTGAAGGGGATAACTAAGCAAAATCAAGGTTCCTACTATGGATACGATGAATCTTTTCATACATGCACCACCTACGTTTAATCAGGTGGTAACCCCACCTACTCAATTTTAATAAGGGAATATTACTGATGTGACAGTTTAATGGTGCAAAAATTTCTTTAACCAGGTAAAAAGCAACAATCCCGTTTCAGCGACATCTCCACATTTTACATTGTAATGAACGAGCGCGTTTACACAAACTACAAATAGCTCCTTAGTAAGGAGGAACTTTTATGACTAAAACGGATTATGACAGAGCTTTGTTTTACACACACAGATCAGAATGGGATAATTTGCTTATTTTAATGGTCCGTACGAAAGATCATTTTCTTTCAAAAAAGATTGAACGTTTTTTACACGCCTACCACTTTAATCACGACTACAGGCTTATTGAAACACATTTATATACATTACTTCGTTATCTCGATCACGCAGCTGAAAATACAACAGATTATTTTGAGTTGCTTCCAAGCTAGCTTTGCAATAGCTTCTGCAAATTGGAAGAATATATACAAGAAGAGAGGATGTCCTAAAGAGATAGACCTTGCAACTAAATCCAGTATTAATTAAGTGTATGAGACACTAATACTGATTATAGTGCGAAGTCAGACCCTTATAAGACATCCTCTCTTCTTTACCTAAACGCTCATTAAATCAATTGTTGAATACTTGTCATGAAGTCTTCCATCACTACTGACAATTTTTCTTTCGCATCTTTCATCGTCTTTCCTTGAATACCAAAGTAAAATTTGATTTTTGGTTCCGTACCTGATGGTCGTAAACATACCCAGGTGCCATCTTCTAAAAAATACTTTAGTACATTCGATTTAGGTAGGTCAATTGGGGTTTGTTCATTTTTTAATAAAAAGAACTTTTGACTGCTTTGGTAATCTTCTTGTACAACTACATGTTTTCCAGCAATTTCTTTTGGTGGATTTTCACGAAACTCATTCAATATACCTTGAATTTGTCTAGCCCCATTAATTCCTTTAAGCGTTAGTGATTGTAATCCTTCCAAATAGAAGCCGTATTTTCCAAAAACCTCTAATAACCCTTCATACAATGTCATGCCTTGTTGTTTGTAATACGCACACACCTCTGTAGCTAGAACAACAGATTGAATGGCATCTTTATCTCTAGCGAAATCTTTAATTAAATAGCCATAGCTCTCTTCATATCCAAATAAAAACTGGTGTTCACCTGTTTGATGATATTGACCAATTTTCTCGGCAATGAATTTAAACCCAGTAAGGACATCTACGGTTTTTAACCCATAACTGGCAGCAATTGTACGGCCGATTTCAGAGGTCACTATTGTTTTCAATACAACGCCATTTGCAGGCAATGTACCTTTTTGTTGTTTTTGTTTTAATAAATAGTCCAAGAACAATGCACCCGTTTGATTTCCAGTTAAAACCACATATTTTCCATCCAAGTCTTTCACAGCGACTCCTAGACGATCGGCATCTGGATCGGTGGCTATTAATAGATCCGCATCTACTTGGCTACCAAGCTCTATGGCCAATTCAAATGCCGCTGGTTCCTCTGGATTTGGCGAGGAAACAGTAGAAAAGTTCGGATCAGGAAACTCTTGTTCCTTTACAACGTGAACGTTCTTATATCCTAGATCTTTCAATGCACGTTGTACAGATTTGTTAGCTGTACCGTGAAGCGGTGAAAAGACAATTGAAATATCCGTTTCCGCTGCAAGTAATGGACTTTCTGGAATGCTTAACAATTGTTCATTATAAGCTGTATCTAACTCTTCTCCAATGGAAACGATAAGCCCTTTTTCCTTTAATATTTCAGTATCTCCAACTTGAAGAACAAGTTCATTTTCAATTGCATTCACATATTGAATAACTTTATCTGCCTCAGCTGGTGGCAATTGAGCACCATCAGGACCATATACTTTATAACCGTTATATTCAGGTGGATTATGGCTTGCAGTAATCACTATTCCCGCTGTCGCATTTAATTCTCGAACGGCAAAGGACAATTCTGGAGTTGGACGCAGTTCATCTGAGAGGTAGGCTTTAATTCCAGAAGTCGCAAGGGTCTTGGCTGCTTCTAAGGCAAATTCTGGTGACTTATGACGAGAATCATAGGCAATGACTACACCGCGCTTTTTCGCTTCCTCACCAAATGATTCTATATATTGAGCTAGTCCCAACGTTGCCTTGCGAACTGTATAGACATTCATCCTATTCGTTCCTGCGCCAATTTCCCCACGCATTCCACCTGTCCCAAACTCAAGGTTTTTATAAAAGGCATCCTCAAGTAACGCATCATCGCCTTCTAATTGCTCAAGCAAAACTCGTAATTCATTGTCTAAATTTTGATCCTCTATCCATTTTACGTATGTATCTCTCCAATTCACAGGCACAGTCCCCTTTTCAATTACATGGATAATATTTAGAAAATTCGAATTTGGATATATTTCCTTTTTACCGTACCACATTTGTATAAAAAAAAGAAGTAGAAAAAGCGACAGTTTCCAAAGTAGTGGTCAAAGCCCATTACAACTAAAAAAGGTAGCAAACAAAGAAGTTTTTTCTACTGATTTAGAATCTCAAAGCACACCTTTTTTAGACCTCTCTTCTTGTTTAATCATCGCACCATTCACTTCATTTGAAAACTTGTTCAACTGGTTTCGATACCCCTAATTCCTTAAATATCAATCCGCTTTCGTACAAGCAATATTGCTTAATAACTTTTAGTAAGTATATTTATTTTACAGAAGGGCTTTGGACATACTATAATTTTTATGAAAAAACAATAGATGGAGAGAAGATGAAAAATGATAAAAGATAAGCGTGAAAACTATTTATTCTTTGCGTGGGCAGTATCTGTCATCGCAACGCTTGGCAGCTTGTACTTTTCCGAGATTAAACAATATGAGCCATGTAGCCTATGTTGGTTCCAAAGAATTGTCATGTATCCATTTACTGTCTTATTAGGGATTGCGGTTGCAAGAAAAGATTATCGTATTAGTTTATATACCATGATTCTATCCGGGATTGGAGCTCTTATTTCAAGCTATCATTATTTAATTCAAAAAGTTTCTTTCTTCGGAGATCATGCCGTTTCTTGTGGCAGGGTTCCGTGTACAGGGCAGTATATTAACTGGTTCGGCTTTATTACCATACCGTTCCTTGCTTTGACTGCATTCGTCCTAATCTTCATCTGTAGCACTATCATCTGGAAAAAATCCAAGGAGGAGTACGCATGAAAAAAATCATTATTTTTCTAGTCGTTATTTTAGCGTTGTTCGCAACATTAGGAATTGTAACGACTATGCAAAAAGACGAAAAATTAAAGGCAACAGATAATCCATATGGTACGGACAAGCTTGAGCCAGCAACTATAGATCAATTGGATGATCCAAACTATCAAAACATCATCCTTCCAGCGCAATTAAATAAGAAGCTAGAAGCAAAAGAGGATGTGGCTGTTTATTACTTCAGTCCTCTTTGCGAACATTGCCAAAGAACCACTCCCATTGTGGCTCCAATCGCTGAAGAAATGGGCATCGACCTTGTTCAATACAATCTTCTTGAATTCGAACAAGGCTGGAATGATTACAATATAAAGGCAACACCAACAATTGTCTACTATAAAAATGGCGTGGAACAAGCCCGCATCATGGGTGAAAATGATGAAGCAACGTTTAAACAATGGTTTGAAAACAATGGCGTTAATTAATGAAAAGAAGCTCCTTTTTAAGTACTTGTTCACTTATAATACACTAAAAGATAATTAAGATTTTTTCCTTTGCAAGATGATTAAGAGGCTGACGAATTTGCGTCAGCCTCTTATTTAGGTAAAATGAAGGATAATGACTAGTTTAAAAATTGTCTTGTCGGCTCTTCATAAAGCATTGAAGAGTTTTCTTCATTTACATCATTTGATTGTAGAAAGTGATTGCTAAAAAAAGGGAAAAACATACCGTTTTCATTAAGTAATTGAATATTTTTGCTTAATAGTAATTCCATTTTCGTTTTAACCGAACGCTGTTCATTTTTTCCATTTCTCTCTAGAATCGTGATGATAACTTGCAAACTAGTCATAATCTGATACGCTCTTTTTAACGTCTCTGCATATGCTTCAGACTTCAGCACTCCAATTTTTTTAAAATGTGCGATTTCAGTTTCTGGAAAATACTTCGGAAAAACAAAATCAAAAAAATATGAAACAAGATTCTCTATTCTTTGTTCTTGTTCATAAGTAGAAGAGTAAACAATCTTCACGAACAACCCACCCTTGTAAATCAATAAGTATGATAATGGTTTCAGTTTCTTCCAATAGAATACCATAAGAATCAGGAAGGAAGGGAGGGAAATATCACCACTTATTTTTTATTTCTAGGTAGAAAGATTCACAAAAATCCCATTAGCCTGTCAGAAAATGTAGTATTATGTCGAATTATTTATTAATATGTCGAAAGTGGTGGAAAAAGTGCTTAATAATAAGCGAAATCAAGATAATTTGGTAATTACTGCACCTCAAAAATGGAATGAATTAACAATAGAAAAACTTATGAAAGACTATTGGAAAGCACCAAAAAAACTGGTACATGAATGGCGAATGAGTAAAAAGGTAACAATTAACGGAGAAACGGCTCAGTGGACTAAACCTCTACAAGAAGGTGATTCGCTTGGCATTCCCGTATTCGAATGTCCTCTCACTGATTTACCGGTGCCGAATGATCTCCAAATCGATATTTTGTATGAAGATGATCACCTCTTAGTTGCTAATAAACGGGCAGGTATGGATACCCATCCAACAAACCCCAAACAAACTAATACACTCCTCAATGGAGTTGCATATCATGTAGCAATAACGAATCAAAAGCCGTTTATCAAACATATCCATCGCCTTGATAAAGATACAACAGGTGCAGTGCTGTTTGCGAAAAACCCCTTTGTTGGTGCAATTCTAGATCGAATGTTAGAAGATCGTACAATAACTAGGACCTATGTTGCTTTAGTAGAAGGGAAAATGAATAGTGAACAAGGTTGCATCGATGCAAAGATAGGCCGAGACCGCCACCACGCAACCAGAAGAAGAGCATCTCTAACTGGACAAACAGCAATCACTCATTATAAAGTTCTAAAATTTTTTCCTAAAAAAAATGTAACAATGGTAAGCTGTACATTAGACAGTGGGCGCACCCATCAAATACGGGTTCACTTTAGTCATATTCAACACCCATTAGCAGGCGATACATTGTATGGGGGAAAGAAAACTTACCATCGACAAGCTTTACATGCCCGAAAAATTGAATTTATTCATCCTATTACTGAAGAAAAACTGTGTATACCTGCACCTTATTTAGATGAACCGCCTATTTTTACCATATAAAAAAAGGATGCCAAATTGGCATCCATTTTTTATATGGTGATAGGTCTATGAAGCGCGACGTGTACCACGCAAGATTAGACTTAAGATAAATACGAAGACGATAGCACCTATCAATGATGGAATAATCGCGAAGTTAGAGACAACAGGTCCCCAATTACCTAAAATTAATGAACCTAACCAAGCACCCACGAAACCTGCGATAATATTTCCGATAATACCAAACGGCACATCACGTCCAATAATCATTCCTGCTAACCAACCGATAATCCCACCAATAATTAATGACCAAAGAAAACTCATATTATTTAATTCCTCCTTAAATTTTTTTATTCTAAAAGCTAAGAGTTAAAGTTTTCTCTTACTTTTATTGAACGGCAGCTTTTTAGGGTCCAATCAAATTCGGGTGACCTATTCCTATAATATTGAATAATATCCTTGTTCTAAACTAATCAACTGCAAAGTCACCCTTCACCCCACTCGGATAATTAATACCGAATCATTACTTGCCGTCTTATATAGTTACTTTCCCCCTTTTCACATTCTAAAACCAAAAAAATTTGAATAAAAAAATGTAATTATTTCAATGATTATTATTGAGCAAAGCGGGTATAGCTAATTTCCCTCTTTGAGCTAGAACCGAGTTTTAAAGTCAAACCCTCAAACATAAAAAAACCTGAAACAAGCAACGATCTGCTTGTTTCAGGTTTTTATCCCGCATTAACGGGCTGTGTAACCCCACTGATTAAAGTTTCACTTTATTTAAAACTTCACTTCGTCAGGGTTTGATCCATAACGTTCATTAAGATTTAATGCATCAATTTTGTTCATCTCGTCCAAGCTTAATTCGAAGTCAAAACTTTTAGCATTCGCTTCAATTCTAGAAGGAGTAATTGATTTAGGTATAGCTATCGTACCATGCTGTAAATGCCATCTAATTAAGATTTGCGCGGCAGATTTATTATGTTTTTTAGCTAAGTGATTGATGGTTGGTTCATCAATAAGATGTCCTTGACCAAGCGGACCCCATGCCTCAACTTTAATGTCATGCTTTTTACAAAACTCTCTAATTTCAGGCTGTGAAAGACGTGGATGTAGCTCAATCTGATTTACAACTGGTTTAATTTCTGCATTTGCTAATAAGTTCTCCAAATGATGAACATGGAAGTTACTTACCCCGATGGCACGTACACGGCCTTCCTTATAAAGAGTTTCAAGTGCTTTCCAAGTTTCAATATATTTATCTTGCCCTGGCCAATGAATTAAGTATAAATCCAAATAATCAAGTCCAAGTCGTTCAAGGCTTGCTTCATATGCTTTTAAGGTTGATTCGTACCCCTGATCCGTATTCCAAACTTTAGATGTGATGAAAAGTTCCTCACGAGGAATTCCGCTTTCTTTAATTGCCTGCCCCACACCTTCTTCATTTTTATAAATAGCAGCAGTATCGATGGAACGGTATCCTACTTCTAACGCTTTCTTTACTGATTCAACAGTTTGACTTCCATTTTCAACCTTGAAAACACCAAAACCGAGCTGTGGAATTTCTACACCGTTATGTAATGTGATAGTTTCGCTTATACTTTTGATCATCGAATAACCTCCTCTATAATTACAAAGATTATACCATTAACTGGTTTCTTCTTCTAAAGAAATGGTTTGGATAAAGTTAAAATTCAGTAGCAGAGGGAGTTCTTCAACCCATACTGATTGTTATTCCCGTTCTATAGTCGTTACTATCTCCGCACAGCGTAGGTAAATCGACTCTAGAGCTTAGGTTCAATTACTCACAGATTAAGTACAACGCGTCCTCATGTCTTCTTCTGTGTGCCCCACAATCTGTTGGCGCAATCTATACCTTTGCGTAACTCTCGGTAAGTTTCACTGTATTTCACTAATCGGAGGTTTACTGTCCATTAATACAGGTAAAAGAAAAGAACCGTTTTGTCTATATCCATTTCTCAAAAAATACATAACCTTATATTATAATTGAACTTTATTGATGTAGAAAGCACACATTATAATGTATTTTAAATTTTCTGTATTTGTTTTGTTAAGTTTTTGTAAATTTTCGTCGAAATATCTTCCCTATAACTAATAGAATTCGTTACAATAAGTTCGCTAATACTATACATAGGCTATTGCCTTTTAAATGTTAAATCTATACCAATTCTGCTTTTATGGGGGTTTTCAAATGGTTTTCAAATCAAAGAAAGACAAGTTCGCACATGCTCTTATTAATATTTCTCAAAATTTAAAAGAGAGCGCTGATTATTTTCATGATTTTAAATTGAAGAATGTTAGCGATCTTAAGGTTTTCTCAGAAATGATGAAAGAGTATGAGCATAAAGGCGATGATATGGTCCATGGCGTTATTACAGACTTAAATAATGCCTTCATTACGCCAATTGAGCGTGAAGATATCCTATTACTAACAATGAGCATGGACGATGTGTTAGATGGCCTTGAACACTGCGCTGCTTTGTTTGAAATGTATTCAATTATCCATGCGGATGAATATATGTTGAAGTTTGTCGAAGCGATTAAAGAATGTACGTATGAAATTGAAAAATCTGTTGACCTTTTAACAACAAAAAAATTATTAGATATTCGTGAACACGCGATTAAAATTAAAGATTTGGAATCAGTTTGTGATGGAATTCAACGTCAATCCATTAAAAATCTGTTTTCAGTTGAAAAAGATCCAATTCGTATTATCCAATATAAAGAAATTTATGAAAGCCTTGAAGAAATTGCTGACCATTGTCAGACTGTCGCCAATACACTTGAAACTATTATCATGAAAAACGCGTAAGGAGTCTTCCACATATGGATAGTTTATTTCTATTAACGATATTAATCGTCATCTTTGCACTTGGATTTGACTTTATCAATGGTTTCCATGATACAGCCAATGCCATTGCAACTTCTGTTTCAACGAAAGCTCTTAAACCACGCCATGCGATTATCTTAGCTGCAACAATGAACTTCGTTGGTGCTATGACATTCACAGGCGTTGCCAAAACCATAACAAAAGACATCGTTGACCCGTTTACCATACCGAATGGTTCCACTGTCATTCTTGCTGCCCTTATTGCAGCCATTGCTTGGAATTTAATCACTTGGTATTACGGAATTCCTAGCAGTTCTTCTCATGCTTTGATTGGTTCAATTGCAGGCGCAGCGATTGCGGCGGCTGGTTTTACAGAAATTAAATGGAGCGGATTTTTAAAGATCCTTCAAGCTCTAATCATTTCACCAATTCTCGCATTTGCGGTTGGATTTATCGTTTATTCCATTATTAAAGTGATCTTTAAAAATAATAATTTAACAAAAACTAACAAGCAATTCCGTACGATTCAAATTGCTACGGCAGCCCTTCAATCGTACTCACATGGAACAAATGACGCTCAAAAAGCTATGGGAATTATCACTCTTGCTTTAATAACAAATGGCTACACAACATCCAGTGACATTCCATTCTGGGTACAATTCTCTTGTGCGCTGGCAATGGGTCTTGGTACATCGGTCGGTGGTTGGAAAATCATTAAAACTGTTGGTGGAAAAATCATGAAAATCCGTCCTGTAAATGGAGTTGCTGCCGATTTAACTGGCGCTGCCATTATCTTCGGAGCAACACTTATTCACTTACCGGTTAGTACAACTCATGTTATCTCTTCATCTATCCTTGGTGTCGGTTCTGCTCACCGGATTAAAGGTGTGAAATGGGGTACTGCCAAGAGCATGATTATTACTTGGTTTATCACATTACCGATTTCAGCAACGCTTGCAGGTTTGATTTACTTCATCCTTCATTTATTTTTATAATACTTTTAAGCTCCTTTCCGTGCTAATAAGCGGAAGGGTTTTTTTATTGCCCAAATTTTTCATTTCCCCCTTTTCATAAAACTAATTCTTTCTTATATATCAAAAAGTAGATTAAAATTAAATATATGAAAAATAACTTTTTATTAAGGGGAAATTAATCATATGCATGGTGGGGAGAAAAATCGAGACATTTTCAAAGGGTTATTTGGTGATATGATGGAATTTGCTGACCGAATCAGTTCCGTTCTGGGCGGACCAGTTACCATCGAAGACGGCAACCATCGATTACTAGCTTATAGTAGGCATGAAGATACGACCGATTTAGCGAGAATTTCTACAATACTTGGCAGAAGAGTGCCTGAAAAGGTAATTAATCGCTTATGGAATGAGGGCGTCATTCCTGCCCTTTTAGATGGGGATGTTCCTATTAAAGTCAGCTCTATTGAAGGTGTTGGTCTCGGGAATCGAGCTGCTGTTTCGATACGGAAAAACAAAGATGTACTAGGGTTTATATGGGTTCTTGAAGTGAATCAGCCATTTACAGGAGAAGATTTACAATTTCTACAATTAGCAGCCCAGGAAGCCAAAAATCAGCTGCTACAGCATCAATTAAAGAAACAACAGAAAGATGCAAATAATAAGGAATTCTTATGGAGACTTCTTACCGGCCATTTCCAAGGAGAAAATGATATTAAAGAAGCCCTATCTAAGTATTCGCTTCCGATACCAACCCTCTTTTCCATCATCGTATTCGAATTTCCAGAAATCATTGATGAAAAAGTTGAACGACATATTTATTATATGCTTACTATCACGCAAAAGATTAGAGTGTACTTATTTATGACTGATCAGAACAAGCTCATTTTATTGAATGTTACAGACGATGTCGAACAACTTTCTACTTCGGTACATTCATTTATTCCTTTCTTCATTAGGGAAATGAAAAGCCGCTTCGGTGTGGAAGGAATTCTAGGCAGCTCAGGCCTTTCCTACTCTCATCTTTCCAACGGGATTAATAGCTATCAAGAAGCCCTTTATACCTTAAAAATTAAAATGGCATTTCCTGAGGATACCACCTCGATTATTTATTATGAAGACCTGGGATTATACAAAGAGTTCGATTATTTTTTACAACAAAGATCAGCTGTTCAACAAGTGCATCCCTCGATAACTAAATTAGAAAAATATGATTCAAAACACCAGACCGAGTTATTGCGGACGCTTGAAGTTTATTTTGATAGAGACTGCAGCCAAAATGATGCCGCAAAACAGCTGCATATCCATGTAAATACACTTAACTATCGCTTGAAACGAATTGTAGAAATTGGACATGTTCGTCTGAATGATCCTATGCAAAAAATGACCATCTTTCTCGAATTAAAAATTAGGCATTATAAAGACTTTTTAAGAAAAAAATAAAAGGATGGGATAATCCTTGAACAATGAATCAAAAGAATATTTAGAATCAGAACTGCAAATTATAAACAAATGGGAAAAGGAGCAAAAAGGGTTATGGTTTTGGGAGAAAATTGGACGTTTACCCTTTAAGTTACTTGATAAAGCAACCCCGGCATTTATTCAAGACAAGATCGCTCTCTTTCTGGATGAATTAGGAAGCTTCGTTCAAAGTGGCGGGCAGTATTTAACGAAAGAACAGTCCGTCTTTAAGCGAATTGAAGGTTATATCCCAGGAAAATCCATTAAATCTGTGGAAGAGTGCGCAAATGTTTCGCTACATGTCATGAGTTCTGTAAGCGAAGACATAAAAAAAACCAATAGCAAGCTTGCAACAGTACAAGGGGCATCTACTGGAATTGGAGGGATTTTCACGCTGACCATTGACGTCCCTTTATTATTAAGTTTGTCTTTAAAAACCTTACAGGATATCTCACTAGCATATGGTTTTGATCCGAAAGACAAAGAAGAACGAGTTTTTATTGTTAAGTGCTTGCAATTTGCGACAGCAGATATCGTTGGCAAAGAAGCGATATTAAATGATTTATCCTCATTTCACAGCAATGAACAAGTTGGTCGGAAGGAAATGGTAAGTCAGCTTCAAGGTTGGCGTGAAGTCGTCTATACATATCGCGATCAATTTGGTTGGAAGAAACTCCTGCAAATGATTCCGATTGCCGGGATGGTCTTTGGAGCTTTTACCAATCGGAGCATGATTGCAGACGTAGCTGAAGTTGGTAATATGCTTTATCGGAAACGCCGGATTTTGCTGCGATTAGAAGCAAAGCAAAAACAGATTCATTGAGTGTTTGTGAAATTCCACAAATATTCATTTTAGAATTTTCTAATTTCACATATCATATTTTTTCTGATGCAGTTATAATTTGTGTACAAAGAGTAATTTTCTTTTGAAATGGAGTGATTTAATTATGCGAATTGGAATCCCTATGGAAATAAAAAACAACGAAAATCGTGTTGCTATTACTCCTGCCGGTGTTGTCGCTTTACGTAACGCTGGTCATGAAGTATATGTTGAAAAAAATGCTGGTGTAGGAAGCAGCTTTTCAGATGAATCTTATCTAGCTGCTGGAGCTATTATTGCTGAAACAGCCGAAGATGTTTGGTCCACATCGGAAATGATTCTTAAAGTAAAAGAACCTATCGCGTCAGAATATCAATATTTTCGAAAAGATTTAATTCTTTTCACATATCTACACCTAGCTGCGGACTATAATTTAACTAAAGCGCTTAAAGATAGTGGTGTTTTGGCAATTGCCTATGAAACAGTTTCCGTGCACAACACGCTTCCATTATTGACGCCAATGAGTGAAGTTGCAGGTAGAATGGCTGCACAAATAGGCGCTCAATTTCTAGAAAAACCTCATGGCGGTAAAGGAATTTTATTAAGTGGTGTTCCTGGTGTAAAACGTGGAAAAGTAACAATTATCGGTGGTGGAGTTGTCGGTACGAATGCGGCGAAAATAGCCGTCGGTTTAGGAGCAGATGTCACGATTATTGATCTCAGCCCTGACCGTCTTCGTCAATTAGATGATATCTTTGGTAATCAAATTTCCACATTAATTTCTAACCCATATAATATAGCACAAGCTGTATCTGAATCTGATTTAGTCATTGGTGCCGTATTGATTCCTGGGGCAAAGGCACCTAAGCTTGTTACAGAAGAAATGGTAAAAGCGATGTCTCCTGGTTCTGTTGTCATTGATGTTGCAGTTGACCAAGGTGGAATTTTTGAAACGGTCACCAAAATTACCACTCACGATCAACCGACATATGTGAAGCATGGAGTAGTCCATTATGCCGTCGCAAACATGCCTGGAGCTGTCCCAACTACTTCAACAATTGCCTTAACAAATGTAACAATCCCGTACGCACTGCAGATTGCCAATAAAGGAGCCGTGACAGCCATTCTTGAAAACGAAGCTCTGGCAAAAGGAGTAAACGTCGCAAACGGCGAAATTACCTTCGAGGCAGTAGCCAAAGACCTCGGCTTTAAGTACGTACACGTTGAAACCGCATTAAAAAACGAAAATATTAATGCATAAACAACCTAAAACATCAAAACCCTCTTAGAACTACTCACAAATGAAAAAAACAGTGATAAGAGTCTACTCAAAGGGTCTGGCTTCACACTCTATACACCGTTAATCGTGACATGTTCACGTCTTAAACGATTTATAGTAGATGTGGGTCCGGACCCTTTTGTTTTGAACATTCTTTCAAAAATTTGATATTTATCGATTGATTATTACGTTCATCTTTAGTTTTACGTTTATCCCAATCTACTTAACCTTCAGTTAAAAACAATGATGGAAGTTTCAGTTGATTAATACGCCTCAAGTCTTAGCAATAAATAATTCCTCCGCTCATTGTTTAAACAGCAGTATTTCCCTAAAATAAACTTATCGAAAACAAATCGCTAACGGAGGTTTTATTGTGAAAAATTATCTAATGATTTTTCTTGTGGTTATCGGGATTGGCCTATTATTTACAATATCCAATACAATTCCATCGCTTTTTAATCATGCGGAATCAAATCAGGCAAAAATAACAAAAGAAATAGATACACTTGATTTTCACATTTCAAGTGTAGAGGCGATAGTCGTCCCAGAAAAAAGGTCAAATATACAAGCTAAGTTAAGTGGCAAGGGTACTGTCAACGTGAGACAAAAAGGGAATAAAATAATAATAGAATACAAGCGTAAATGGTTTGAGCAAATTGGATTTTTCAGTTCCCCTAAACTTACGGTTTATATTCCTGAAGATTACAATAAAAGCATGGACATTTCCGTGTCATCTGGCAGCTTAAAGTTTGCTGGTGACTCAAAGAATCATCCAATGGAACTTAAAGATCTTTCAATAAACATCGGATCAGGACACGCAGATTTATCCAATCTTACGGTAGATACCTTTACTTCCGTAGTTTCATCTGGAAATTTTGAAGTGAACTCTGTTACATCAAATGCTGGAGACTTTGACGTGAGCTCTGGTAGACTGGTTGTCAAACATTATAGTGGTGAACTGCAAGCTGAGGTTTCGTCTGGCCTTCTTAATATCCAACTTGATGAATTAACCGGTCCAGCTGACGTTACAGTAAGTTCAGGTTCCGTCAAATTAGATTTACCTGAAGACGCGGATTTTACTCTTCATGGCAAAGTTAGCAGTGGTGTCATTCATAATAACTTTCAATTAAAAAACGAAATAACATCAGATAAGAAAATTGCGGGAACGTATGGCTCTGGCAAATATCCGGTGAACCTACAAGTTTCGAGCGGAGCCGTCACTGTTCATTAAGTGCCCTTGTTCATTTATCCAGCAAAATATTGGAACCCCCTGCTAAAATGTATGACTACCAGAAGTATCACATATAGATGAAAGTAGCTTGTGATAAAAAAAAGGGGGGGATAATGGCAAATGAATTTGTAACTAGGTCATTAGACTTTAGTCATGATTTTGATCAACTGATGTACCAAGCAATGGATTTGGAGCATATAAGACCAGAATCTGAAACACCTCCTTCTAGACCAATTTTTAGACCAAAACAGAGCTTCCGTCGTTTCACTAAGGGACTTCAAGAAAACAGCGCGAGATTTAATCGAAGCATGCCGGATAAAAAGTAATATCCACCCTCTTCTAGCTGATCATGTATTTAGGGAAGCAGAAAGGTTTATTGAAATTATCGATATGTTCGAAGCTCATCTTCAAAATAGTCATTGATCATCTTCTTTAAGAAAATGCAAGAAATTACAAAAAGGAAGTTTCCCATTTTTTGGGGTGGAAGCTTTCTTTTTTTGCTTTATTAAACTTGTCTGTTGATTGGAACGTAAGGCATTCATTCTAATCAACAGAGTGCAAAAATCAACAATGAGGTTTAATATAGCCTTTTTATAGTAAATAATCAATAAACGACACCATTAGATGTTTATATTGAATTCTACTTAGCAAAGATTGTTTTTTTGTTCGCTCGACTACAATGCTATTTCCCATTTTTTTAGATTTTTACTTACTTCAATCTCTCTCCTACCCTCTTCGGTGGATAGCAGAAAACTCTTCTTTGCTTTGAGTAATGCAGTAAACTAGGAGTATTCGGACAGTTATCAGCAGATAAAAAGGATATCATTGTATTGATTGAAGTGGTTGCTGTCGCATTTGACACCTTCCATTGATCATGATGAATATCTCCTCTAATGAGATATTTCCCCCTAAACGAATACATACAATATCGCTCTAACAACCAGTGATCTAAAGTTCCTGGCAGTGTTTCAAACAACACATTTCCCGGCTGATAAGTTAGATTTATTTTTTCTGAGGTGTTTTTATCTGATAGCCTATAGCTCTTAAATTGGAAAGCATTTTTCATCTGCATAAATTCCATATTGGCATTTTTATAAGGAAGCCCTATCGCGGTTTTTAGTCCAATCACAAAGAGGGGATGATTCGCATCTAGGCTAAAAAAATAGATACCTGGGATATCTTTATACTTTACATATGTTCTCACATTTATCTCCAAATAGGCATTCAGCAATGGAAGGGATGGTATTCCCCTTCCCTTCATTTTTGTGACCCTAAATGGAATAATCGTGATCCATGCCCTATTTTGATAAACATCAAGTTCGAGTTCAAGTGGTACGTAATTCCTTAAAACATTCGGATCCATTGGATAATGGATAAATAATAAGTCCTCCCACACTTGGCTCAATAACCAAGGTAAAGAAGGCAATGGAAAAGGTCGGTGATCAAGCTGCATAAATTCGTCATGCATGAATCTTTCTCGCTCCTATCATTAAAACGCATTTATTTTACCTTATCCTATACTCCTATATTTATGAATATGATGAGAAACAACCGCACGAAAAGTTATCCTGACTTTAAGATCACTCATTATTTAGAAGCCGAGATGGTTTATTCTATTTAATCCATAAATATTTTTCCTGGATTTAGTATCCCTTTCGGGTCTAAAACTTGCTTAATCGCTAACATGACATCATATGCATTTCCATGTTCGCGACGCTGGTAAATCCTTTTGCCTATTCCGACCCCATGTTCACCTGTACATGTTCCACCACGACTAAGTGCATAGTCAACAATTTCTGCATTTAACCGCTTCGCTTCGGCTACTTCAATTGGATCTGTCAAATCCAACATAAAGAGCACATGATAGTTTCCATCCCCAACATGACCGGCAATGGCTCCTTCTACTTTCGATCGGTCAATTTTTTCGCGAGTGTTCAAAATCGCCTCCGATAATTCATGTAGTGGAACACTGACGTCAGTAGACATAAGCTTCTTTCCAGGTGAACTATGAATCAAAGCATATGCCAGCTTATGCCGCGCTTCCCATAATTCATTTCTAGCGATAGAATCAGTTTCAAACGTAATATTCTCACAACCTAAATCACGAACAATGTCCTTTGCAAACTCTACATCTTGAGCTAAGCCTGCTGCGTTGCCATGAAATTCAAGGAATAGAGTAGGTTTTTCTTCATAAGACTTGTTCATATAGGTATTCACCTGTGTGATTGAACGCGCATCAACTAGTTCAATTCTTGCAATTGGAATGCCAGCAGACATAATTCCATTCACAGCTGAAAGCGCTCGCTTTACTGAAGGAAATGAGGCTCTACCTGCGACAATTTCTTCAGGAATGCCGTACACTTTAAGAGTCAATTCGGTGAATACACCTAGAGTCCCTTCTGAACCGACAAACAGCCCATTTAAATGTAGCCCTGACGAAGATTTCGTTGCCAAGCTTCCGGTATGGATGATTTCCCCATTGGCTAATACTACTTCAAGGTCACGAACTTGATCACGCATGATCCCGTATCTAACCGCAGTTGTTCCACTAGCATTTGTCGCTGCCATCCCACCAAGAGTTGCATCTGCACCTGGGTCAACCGAAAAGAACAGTCCATATTTCTTTAGAGCCTTGTTGAGCTGTGTGCGCGTAACCCCCGGCTGAACTTTGACTAAAAAATCTTTTTCTCGTACTTCAATCACCTGGTTCATCAGTGACATATCCAGTGAAATGCCACCATTAGAAGGAATCGTATTCCCTTCCAAACTTGTGCCGAGTCCAAAAGCAACGACAGGAATTTCCTGTTCATTTGCGAATTTTAATAATGCACTCACTTCCTCTTTACTTTCTGGAAATGCGACGACATCTGGCAAATATGGAGTATGATAGGACTCATCCCGGCTGTGCTGCTCTAATACCGTATGATTAATCGTTACCCGGTCTTCTGCTAATAGACTTTTCAGTACTTTCACGTAATCTACCATAATGTCTCTCCCCTTCATTAATCGTTGTCCAACTTAATCTTAATTCATATTAACGGAAAATTAAATATATTCACACTCCTGTTATAGAAATAAACTTCGTATAGTTTGCTCGAAAAAAAAAAGCCAATCGCAACTGGCTTTTCTCCCATTCTTTATTCGTCATCTAATCCTTTACTTTTCCGAGTGCATGCTTTCATAGCATTCAAGATCGATGCCCTGAAATTACTTTCTTCCAATGCAGCTACAGCTCGAATCGTTGATCCTCCTGGTGTGCATACATCATCCTTCAAACTTCCAGGGTGCTTTTCGGTATCAAGCACCATTTTCGCAGCTCCGAGTACAGCTTGGGCAGCTAATTTGTACGCTTGCTTTCTCGGAATACCATCTCTGACACCGCCATCAGCTAATGCTTCAATAAACATATAGACGTAGGCGGGTGAAGAACCACTAATAGCAGGCACTGCATCCATTAATTCTTCTTTCAGCAGTTCTGTTTTTCCGAACGCATTCAAGATTTCTTCTACATCCGCCAAATCTTTTTCAGTGATTAATTCATTGATGGATAATACCGTCATTCCTTCTCTAACTAATGAGGGTGTATTTGGCATCGTCCTTACTAATTTAACTGCCTTACCGAAAGCAGACTCCACCGTTTGAATGGAAATGCCTGCTGCAATCATTATAATAATAGCCTCTTCTTTCACATCATATTTAATTTCTTCGATCACTTTCGCATAACTTGATGGTTCAACTGCTAAAAATAAGATATCTGCAAACTGGGCAATCTCTTGATTATTTAGCGATCCTTGAACATGAAGTTTTTCCCTAACCATTCGTAACGTATTTTCTGAGCTTGTACTTACCTTTATTGAGTCAGCTGGAACAACACCCGCTGTAATCATCCCTAAAACCATCGCCTGTCCCATTTTTCCACAGCCAATAAATCCTATTTGTTTATTCATGTAAGACACATCCTATTTGAATATTCTTTACGATCCAGTTTAACAATACATCATTGAAAACAAAAACCAATGATGGAAGGTTCACTTTATTATAAGATGATTTAAATGAACTATGCTATTATTTAGCAATTAAGATATTTTCATAAATACATTTCAATAAAGTGCACTTCTATCAGTGGGGGTTTTACTGACCATTAATGTGGGATAAATGAAATTAAATTGTTTTTTAAGGCTCTTTTCGTAAAGATTGTTGTTTTTAGCAAGAAACCAATTCGAACAGATGTTGATCTTCGTTACAGGTGCGAGACTCCTGCGGGAAAA
>NZ_JACJHX010000002.1:0-101805 GCF_014138605.1 Peribacillus huizhouensis
TTTTCCCGCAGGAGTCTCGCACCTTCCACTACAATCAACATCTGTTCGAATTGGTTTCTTGCTAAAAACAACAATCTTTACGAAAAGAGCCTTTACTAATTAAATCTCTTCATCAATATTTCTTTGATACTTTGCAATTTGCTCATATTCTTTTTCTAATGTACGAGCAACATTGATAAAAATCGGCATTAAATCCCGGTATTCCTTCACATGATCAGGATTTGGTTTATGTTCATGTGTTTGACCTATTAATTGTTCTACGACATTGAAATCTTCAATCTTACCAAGTCCGTATAAACCTAAGATACAAGCACCTAAGCAAGAAGACTCATAACTTTCTGGAATAATTACTTTTTGATCAAAAATATCAGCCATCATTTGGCGCCATACTTCTGATCTAGCAAATCCGCCTGTGGCTTTAATACTAGTGACAGGCTCATCCATGGCCTCAACCAAAGCTAAAAATACAGAATAAAGATTGAAAATAACACCTTCTAAAGCTGCTCTAATCATATGTTCCTTTTTATGACTTAAAGTCAATCCGAAGAATGATCCACGAACATCTGAGTTCCATAATGGTGCACGTTCACCTGATAAAAACGGATGGAATAGCAAACCGTTTGCTCCAGGTCTCACTCTACTCGCAATGCGTGTAAGCACTTCATATGGGTCAATCCCGAGTCGTTTTGCCGTTTCAACTTCACTTGCGGCAAACTCATCTCTGATCCAACGTAAAATCATTCCACCATTATTGACTGGACCACCAATTACCCAATGATTTTCAGTTAATGCGTAGCAAAAAATTCTCCCTTTTGGATCGGTCTGTGGTTTAGGAATGACCGTACGAATTGCTCCACTCGTACCGATCGTAATTGCTACTTCACCTCCTTTAATAGCGTTTACACCGATATTCGATAAAACACCATCACTTGCTCCTAACACAAAAGGTGTTGATTCTAAAATACCTAATTCTTGCGCTAATTTCGGGTCACAACCTGTCATAACTTTTGTAGTCGAAACAAGTGTTGATAATTGATCAGCTGTAATTCCCGCAACTTCTAATGCTTCTTCATCCCATTCTAGCTTTTTAAGATTTAATAATCCCATTGATGATGCTAGAGAATGATCGACTACATATTCGCCAAAAAATTTGTGGAATAAGTATTCTTTAATCCCGATATATTTTTTTGTTTTACTTGCAATTTCCGGACGATCATGCGTTAACCAGGTAATTTTACTTAAAGGAGACATTGGATGAATAGGTGTCCCTGTTCGCAAATATATTTCATGGCCATTCAGTTCACGTTTAATTTTCTTTGCCCACTTTTCACTTTGATTATCTGCCCATGTAAAGCAACGTGTTAGAGGTTTATCGGATTCATCCATCGCGATAAGACCATGCATAGCAGTACTAAAAGAAAGAAATGATAAATCTTTTGGATCAATTTGTGATTTCTTCATTACATTCCGAATAGATAGAACGACAGCATCAAAAATCTCCTCTGGATCTTGTTCTGCTGTTGAAACATTAGGTGTATATAATTGATAACCATTATTTTCTTGAGCGATAATTTCTCCTGTTTCACGAAACAGCACTGCTTTTGTACTCGTTGTTCCTACATCTACACCAAGCATATACTTGTTAGTATCCATTTTTATTCTCACCTTTCCTAACAATCCTTTTGATTTAATTTTTAATGATTTTCTTGAATATCTAACGCTATTTTTGGATAATACTTCCTAATTAAAGTCTTCTTAGTTCATCAGTAAACCGTCGTATCATTTAATAGATTTATGCAAGCCAGCAGCGGCTGCCATTTTGACCCAGATGATTAGTAATCTATTATGTTTGATTATATGTCGGTTTAATAATTGAAAATATAATTCATAATTTTTATTATTCTAAAATATGGTAACGCTAACAACCTAGCCAGAAATAATTTATGCCAACCTTACCTCTTCGGAAGTTAACGCTTTTATAATATTATCTAGATAAAGTTAAACTTCAATCAGTGGGGCTTCTTCATCCCCCACTGATTGTTAGTTTAACCAATCGGGCTTTTACGGGATAAAACGATTTCATTTTCAAAATTAACTTGTATACAAGTATACTATAATACAATTTTGTAAATGTAAACCCTTTATTTCATAATTTTTTTACTAATTGATTAAATATAAAAGTCAAGCAATATTTCATAGATTTGATCCTTTTACAAAGATAGCTATGCTATGGATAGCCACTTTTAAGGTAAATCCTAAACACAAGTTTTTGTTCACCCACAACTTCTTCCCCGGTTTAAGTAATAAAGTTAAACTTCAATCAGTGGGGTTGTCTTCATCCCCATTGATTGTTAGTTTAACCAATCTGGCTTTTACGGGCAGTTATCCCCCACCTACGCTTCCTCGATTCCTATAGGGGGTACTGCCAGTTAAAGCGGGATAAATTAAAGCCTTCTGTTCTTTCAAATTTATTAAGCTTTGCTCAACTTAATCTTAGTTAAGCTAAACTACTTTAACTTGTGCATATCTTCACATTTATACAGTGTAAACCTAAAGGTAATAAAAAAAAGAAGCTGTCGAGGGATTCTCGACAGCTAGAGTAGTTTTAGCTTCCTTATTTCTTAGTCAAAAATAATGACAGCTTTCCTAACTTTCTCAGGATTTTTTTCGACGAATTCAAACGCTTCTTTTGCTTCACTTATATGAAATTTATGAGTGATTAAACCAGCATGGGTTAATTTCTTTTCATTAATCAATTGTACAACTTTACCAAATTGATTTGTTTGTAGTCTAGAACCCGTAATCGTTAATTCTTTTTTCGTAATTGGCAATAGAGCAATTGAAGATGGTTTTTCATTGAAACCTAATGTAACCACATTACCAGCAGCTGAGGCTACTTTAACACTTAATTCAAACGTTTGTGGTGTACCGACTGCATCAATAACAATATTTGCCCCTTCGTTGTTAGTAATTTCATAGATTTTACTTTCTAAATCAACTTCAGTAGGATTTATCGTGTAGTCGGCGCCATTTTCTTTAGCAAATTCCAATCGATTATTCGTAATATCTGAAATAATAACCGTTGCTCCATTTAGTTTAGCCATTTTCAAAACACAAATACCGATTGGTCCTGCACCTTGAATAAATACAGTATTTCCTTCTTTCACATTCCCTCTCCATACTGCTTGAGCACCAATTGTATACGGTTCAGCCATTACTGCTTCATCCCAGCTAATTTCTGGATCCACTTTATGTAGTTGTTTTTCTGGTAAAACTACAATTTCTCTCATACCGCCATCTTCATGGACACCGAAAACCGAAACCTCTTTACATACATTTGGTCTGCCACTTTTACATGCATAACATGTACCACAATAGCTAATTGGTTCAATGACCACATGATCACCTACTGTTAAACTACTAACATTGGAACCGATTTCGATAACTTCACCAGTCACTTCATGTCCAACAATCCTTGGGTATGTAGCAAGTGGATTCGTTCCGTGGTAAATATGCATATCTGAACCACAGATTCCAACCCGTTTAATTTTCACTAATACCTCATTGTCTTGTTTAATTTCTGGTTGAGGTACGTCCAATACTTCAATTTTATGTGCTTCGGGAATCATTACAGCTTTCATTATCTTCTCTCCTACTAAAAATTTTTTATACACATGTATCTTACATAACTAATCAGAAAATGGAAAGAACTCTTCAGTCACTTCTTTTTCAAGATGGTAACCCTTTCAAAGGACATTCCATTTAATTTGTTTAATAAACAAATTATTCATTTACACAATACCATTTAAGTTTTTTCTCGTCAATTGATAATTATCACGTGAAGGACGCCCCATTTATAAAAAAATGTTGGGTAAATTATGAAGCTAATGCATAGGTGATGTGTTTAGACTATTCAATGATGATTAGTATTGGAATAAGAACAACTTTTCTATTTTTCTTCGCTTTTATAGACAGAAAAACATATCAAAGTCAAAAAGTTCCGTTTTTTCTGATGCTCTTCTCGTAAAGATTGTTGTTATTAGCAAAAACAAATTTGAGCAGATGTTGATTGTAGTGGAAGGTGCGAGACTCCTGCGGGAAAAGCGTGTTGAGGGAGACCCCGCAAGTGCAAAGCACTGAGGAGGCTTCTGAGACCGCCCGCGGAAAGCGAGTACCTGCAACGGAAGTCAACCCAGGTTGTTAGTTTAAATATTATTGAAAAGTAACAAAGTATGTGAAAACAGCCTTAGTAAAAAACATATTTAGTGGGGAGAAAGAGATATGCCGTTATTAATTGTGATTTTGTTAAACTACCTCTTTATCATGAGACAGTACTACAAGAAATAGAGGCTACTTACAAATAAACATTAACACAATTACACTAATACCTTTGGTTAATTTTATGAAAATCCGAACTTTATACACTATACAGTCAGGGTTTAACACCAAAAGCTACGAGTAAGGCACCCAAATCTGCCTCTAAAAACATAAAAGGGTCAGTACCCCACATCTACTATCTATCGTTTATAACGTGAACATGACACGATAAACGGTGTATAGAGTGTGAGGTCTGACCCTCCTTTTTACAGTTATGATTGATAACGTAATATTGGTTTACGAGCTGCTAGTGTTTCATCTAGACGTTTAATTACTGTTGTATGTGGCGCTTCTTGAACGATTTCTGGATTCTCTTCCGCTTCCTTAGCAATTTGGATCATCGCCTCAATGAAAGAATCTAAGGTTTCTTTCGATTCTGTTTCAGTTGGTTCGATCATGATACATTCCTCAACATTCAATGGGAAATAAATCGTAGGCGGATGATAACCGAAATCAAGCAACCTTTTAGCAATATCAAGGGTCCGCACGCCTAGTTTCTTTTGGCGTCTGCCGCTTAATACGAATTCATGCTTACAGTGCTTATCGTATGGAAGGTCATAGTACTCAGCGAGCCTTCTCATCATATAATTTGCATTTAGAACCGCATTCTCTGTCACGGCCTTCAAGCCATCCGGCCCCATTGAGCGGATATATGTGTAGGCTCTAACATTAATGCCGAAATTGCCATAGAAAGGCTTAACGCGTCCAATCGATTGAGGTACATCATTTTCAAACATATATTGACCATCTTTTTTTACAAGAACAGGTTTAGGCAAGTATGGGATTAGGTCTTGCTTTACGCCAACTGGCCCAGATCCAGGGCCACCGCCGCCATGTGGCCCGGTGAACGTTTTGTGTAGATTTAAATGCACAACATCAAAGCCCATATCACCAGGACGTGCTTTGGAAAGTACAGCATTTAAGTTTGCTCCGTCATAATACAGTTTACCACCTGCATCATGGACAACTTTTGCCATTTCTAAAATATTCTCTTCGAACAATCCTAATGTATTAGGATTCGTTAACATTAACGCAGCTGTATCGTCACCTACTACGCGTTTTAAATCTTCAAGATCAACCAAACCGAATTCATCCGATTTGACTGTGATCGTTTCAAACCCAGCAACAGTTGCAGAAGCAGGATTCGTTCCATGGGCAGAGTCTGGGACAATGACCTTCGTACGTTTCGTATCTCCGTTTGCCTCATGGTAAGCACGAATCATCATTAATCCAGTCCACTCACCGTGTGCCCCTGCGGCAGGTTGTAGTGTGACTTGATCCATGCCCGTAATTTCCACAAGATGTTCTTGAAGATCATACATTAGCTCAAGTGCACCTTGCACAGTGCTGGCATCTTGAAGCGGGTGAATATGAGCGAAACCGGCAATTCGAGCTACATTTTCGTTAATTTTCGGATTATATTTCATCGTACAAGAACCGAGTGGATAAAAACCTGAATCCACACCATGGTTACGATTCGAAAGAGCCGTATAGTGACGCATAATATCAAGCTCAGATACTTCTGGTAATTCTGCTTCCTCAATGCGGATATAGTCAGTTGGAAGCAACTCTTCAAGCGAGATCGCTTCTACGTCCATTTCCGGTAGGCTATAACCGATGCGTCCTTCGGTA
The DNA here is from genome assembly GCF_014138605.1 of Peribacillus huizhouensis. Lineage (GTDB taxonomy): Bacteria > Bacillota > Bacilli > Bacillales > DSM-1321 > Peribacillus > Peribacillus huizhouensis. The sequence goes on from NZ_JACJHX010000002.1 coordinate 6,010, forward strand.
CTCATTTCAAAAACTAATGGTTGATCCTGATTATTCATGGCTATCCCCCAATTCTTGTACAAATGCATCAATTTCTTCTTTTGTTCTCAACTCTGTTACGGCCACAAGCATATGATCTTGCAGTTCTGGGTAAGTTAAACCTAGATGATAGCCGCCAATCATATCTTGTGCAAACAATTGATCATTAATTTCCCGATATGATCTTGGAAGTTTTATCACGAATTCGTTAAAAGAAGGTCCTTCGAACACGACTTCCATTCCTTTAGCTTGTAAAGCTGTTTTCGCATAATGAGCTTTTTGAATATTTTGTATTGCCATTTCCTTTACACCCTTTTTGCCGAGTGCCGTCATAGCAACAGAGGCAGCGAGAGCATTTAACGCCTGGTTTGAACAAATATTAGAAGTCGCTTTATCACGCCGAATATGTTGTTCTCGAGCTTGAAGTGTCAATACAAAGCCACGTTTGCCATCTTCATCAACAGTCTGCCCGACAAGTCTACCTGGAACTTTACGCATTAATTTATTTGTAACTGCAAAATAGCCACAGTGTGGTCCGCCAAATGCCGCAGGAATTCCAAATGGCTGGGCATCACCAGTAACGATATCAGCACCTAGTTTTCCAGGTGGCGTTAGGGCACCTAACGCTAATGGGTTACTTGAAACAATAAACATCGACTTTTGTTCATGAACGATTTTTTCAATCTCTTTCAAAGGTTCAATGCGGCCAAAGAAATTTGGATATTGAATGATGACCCCCGCAATATCATCGCTGATTAACTCTTTTAGTGCATCCAAATCGGTTACGCCATCACGATGAGGTATTTCCACCACTTCAACTCGCTGGCCCTTCGCATATGACGCAACAACATCACGAGACTCAGGATGAACCGTGTTAGAAATCAAGATTTTCTTACGTCTTGTATGTCCGCTGCTTAACATCGCTGCCTCAGCAAGAGCAGTTCCACCATCATACATAGAAGAATTGGCAACATCCATGCCAGTCAATTCACAAATCATCGTTTGAAATTCAAAGATTGCTTGAAGCTCCCCTTGAGAAATTTCCGGCTGATATGGAGTATACGCTGTATAAAATTCAGATCGAGAAATCACATGGTCGACGATAATTGGTTGATAATGATCGTACACACCAGCACCTAGAAATGAAGCATACCGCTTTGCATCAGCGTTTTTCCCAGCCAATTTAGTAAGCTCTTTTAAAAGAGCGGGTTCTGATTTAGCAGGTTTAATCTTGTATTCACCTTGGAAACGTACACTCTGTGGAATATCACTGAATAGCTCATCTATACTAGAAACACCAATTGCATCTAACATTTCATTTTGATCTTTGTCAGTCATCGGTAGATAGCGATGTTTAGTCATGATTTTCTCCCCCTCATCCTCTTGGTCGTTTATAAAATGGTGTCTTAGCCACTACCGCTTTCACACGTTTGGAACGAATTTCAACTTCAACTTCTGTTCCAATCCCTGTATACTCTTTTTTCAATAAGGCAAGACCGACGTTTTTCTTCAATGTGGGCGATTGTGTCCCAGTTGTCACTTCGCCAATCAATTCAGAACCGTAGTAAACAGAATAGCCATGACGTGGTATGCCGCGTTCGATCATTTCGATGCCGACGAGCTTACGAGGTGCACCTTGTTCTTTTTGCTTAGAAAGAACAGACTTACCAATGAAATCAGCCTCTTTGTCAACTTTGACAGCAAAACCAATTCCCGCTTCAATCGGCGAAATATCAGGTGACAACTCTTGACCATATAACGGAAGCTTAGCCTCGAACCGGAGCGTATCACGAGCACCTAGACCGATTGGTAGAACGCCTTCATCCTTACCTGCTTCAAGAATCGCTTTCCAGAGAGTTTTTGCGTCTTCGTTTTTACAATACATTTCAAAGCCATCTTCCCCCGTATACCCTGTGCGTGAAACGAGAGCCAAGACTCCATTAAGTTCCACATTTTCTTTGAAAGTAAAAAAGTCAATCTCACTCAAATTCGTGTTTACAGCTAATTTCTGAAGGATTTTTTCAGCCGCAGGGCCTTGAAGAGCAAGCAAAGCTACTTCATTTGAGATATTTGTCAGTTCAACATCTTCAATCAAGTGATCGTGCAGCCAATTGTAATCCTTCTCGATATTGCCAGCATTCACAACTAATAAATAGTCATCTTCCGCTTTCTTATAAATAATTAAATCATCGACAACACCGCCATTTTCATAGCACAATGCGGCATATTGCGCATGCCCCACATCAAGCTTGAGAAGATCGTTCGTAATCATTCTTTGTAAAAAGTCAGTGCTTCCTTTTCCTTTTACAACAAACTCTCCCATATGAGAAACATCGAACAAGCCTGCCTTTGTTCGTACTGCTTCATGTTCTTCTTTAATGCCAGAAAACTGGACTGGCAGCTCCCAGCCACCAAAGTCAATCGTTTTACCACTATAATCTGCATAGATCGTAAATAATGGCGTCCTTTTTAATTCAGTCATACTACGCCTCCTCACATTTTTTAGGGCATAAAAAAAGACAGAGTAGCCCCTTAGAAGCTTTTTCTCTGTCCTGAAACCTGAAAGTTTACCTAAAAAGGCTTTCCCCTTTGGTGGTCTTAAAAGCTTCTGCTTCTAGACACTCTCCAGAGTTGCGTCCAACAAGGGTTCTTTTGCCTGAGAGATTCGCTGCTAAGCTTGCTCCTTCGGCGCTACAATTGTAGTCTCTCCCCCAGCCTTCATCCGCATATAATATTATCTTTTTTGCACATACTATGTAAATAAGGGTTGCACCATAAAAATGGTCTTTGCCGACTTTACACATTTTTTTAATTCGCAGTAAATGAGGCTACTTCCGCCAAACACTTAGAATACCGTTATTACTATAGTAATAAAACAGTGGGATTCTTTCAAATAAAAATTATATTTATTGATAGAAAATTTCAAAATTTAACACTTACGTTCATACTACCATTAATAATGCTTGAATCGCAATCATTTTTCGTAAAATCCTAACTTTTATTATATTTTAGCCTATTAACGTTCGTATTTAACCTTTAATTGTTTAGAAAGGAGCATTGTTTATGCAAATTCAAATCACATTTGATGATGAATGGTCAGAAGAATTTTTAGATAAAGTGGAGAATGATGGTCCCTGGGCGAATTGGGAACTGTATAAGCTTGCCGTTCAAGCGGAAAAACATCTGGCCATTCCAGAATTTGAAGGATTGCAAGCACCTAATCACCTTAATCAGCTAACACCACTTCCTCATCAGCTTGAAGCCGCCCGACAAGTTGTCGAGAATATGAATGGCAAAGCGATTTTGGCTGATGAAGTAGGGCTTGGGAAAACAATCGAGGCCGGTTTAATCATTAAAGAATATATGATTCGCGGTCTAGTAAAAAAAGTACTCATTCTCGTTCCAGCTTCACTCGTTTCACAATGGGCATTCGAGTTAAATACAAAGTTTCATATTCCCGCTGTTGTTCAGAGAAAGAGCTATGTATGGGATTCATGTGATTGCATCGTATCATCAATTGATACAGCAAAGCGTAACCCACATAGAGACATCATTTTTAAACAAGAATACGATTTAATCATTATTGACGAGGCTCATAAATTAAAAAATAATAAAACGAAAAACTATGAATTTGTTCAAAGTTTAAAAAAGAAATTCTGCCTATTGTTAACCGCAACACCCATTCAAAATAAGGTAGAAGAAATCTTCCATCTTGTTTCCCTTCTTAAGCCCGGACATTTAGGGAATGCTGCTCTTTTTTCAGAGAAGTATAAAGGAAAAGGTCGGACGATTTATGAAGATGAGCACCTAAAGAAGCTAGTGAACACGGTCATGATTCGAAATCGCCGTGCTGATACTGGAATCGAGTGGACAAAACGACATGTTGAAACAATTATTATTAAGTTTTCACCTACTGAGCAGGCATTATATGATGCTATAACTGCATTCCGACCGCATTCTGAAGGAGCAGGAAGTTCATTTTCCAGCCTAACCCTCCAAAGAGAAGCTTGCAGTAGCAAAGAAGCGGTCTTTACCACTTTAAAAAACATGTCTCAAAAACATGAAAATCCTGCACCTGAATTCATAGAAAAGTTGAATAGTCTCTTTGAAACAGCAAAGCAGGTTGAACGCAATTCAAAGGCAGAGAAGGCGTTGGAATTAATACAGAAAATCAATGATAAAGTCATTATTTTTACGGAATACCGAGCTACACAACTTTATTTACAATGGTTTTTACAGCAAAACGGCATAAGCTCAGTGCCTTTTCGCGGCGGATTTAAACGTGGTAAAAAAGATTGGATGAAAGAGCTTTTTCAAAATAAAATTCAAGTACTGATTGCCACAGAAGCCGGCGGTGAAGGAATCAACCTACAATTTTGTCATCATCTAATCAACTTTGACTTACCATGGAATCCGATGCGTCTCGAGCAACGAATAGGCAGGGTACATCGGCTCGGTCAAACGGAAGATGTCATGATTTATAATTTCGCTACAGAAAATACAGTGGAAGAACATATTTTGAAACTTCTCTATGAAAAAATTCATTTATTTGAAAAAGTAATTGGCGAGTTAGATGATATTTTAACAAAATTAGATATCGGCAATATTGAAGATTACTTAGTGGATGTAGTAGAAGGATCAAAATCAGAAGGGGAGATGAAAATCAAAATGGATAATCTTTCGTCCATAATTCAATTTGCCCAAGAAATGAAGGAGGGAAATCTTCATGCAGCAACAGGAAATTCATGATTTTTTGCTCACCTATTTCAAAGCGAATCATTGTGAAATCATAGAAAATCACCCTGCATATTTAACAATTCAGTTAACAATTGAACTCGATAAGGAATTGATGAATCGTCCCTTTTACTGGCACTACCTTGAAAAAACCGGTGGCGTTCCCAACCCATCTCAGCTCACTCTTATAACAGATCCGCAGCAGGCACCTGCTGACTTAAAAGGAGAATTGATCCATTTCGGTTCACAACGACTTCATCAGATTTTTGCGTCTACGAAAAAGCTTGCCGGATTTATCCGCTTATACGAGGAAATTATCCAGTCAGGTCCTGCTCAAAATCCTTTATATCCATGGCTTTCTATCAATGCAAAAATATCCTATCAAAGTGATCGCAAGAAGGATATCCTGTTGTCTGCAGGCCTAAATTTAATCACAGGAGAAATCGTTGAACAGTTTCATGAAAAACTTTTACAAATACAAGTAACTCCGAAAATTCCAGATTACTCATTTACCTTATCGCCGCTCATCAAACCAAAAAGCGGTCTGCTCAGACTTGATTCATATATTCGGCGAACATTTGAAGGAGATGATCATACTTGGGCTGAAAGAGCAATTGAGCGATGGGAAGATGATTTACGGTTACTTGAAAATTTTTATCAAGATATGGAAGACAAAGCTGAGAGCTACTATACCGAAAAGGAAGCATTACAAAATCGTTATGAACCGAATATTACCATTTCTATTGTCAATGGCGGATTATTTTACTTGTCCAACCAAGCGATTTAGTTTCCTTGAAACGAAAAGAGGTTGTACCATAAAGGTCAAGACTCCTCAACTACTATATATTGTTTATATGATAAATCCATAGCATGATAAACAATATATAGAGAATGAGAACAGACCCTAATAGGACAACCTTTTTCGTTTATTTTCTTTTTAATAGCATACTTATTGCAAAAGGGATAATTCCAAACCATTGACTCAGAAATGTTGGTCTATTTTCTTTTTTATGTTTGCGTTGTTCTTTTCGAACAGATTTCGGAACTTCGAAGTATGTGACGAATTGCTGGGTTAAATACTTAATATAATCATTTGTAGACATAGACATCACCTAGTTTTCAGTATGGACAGAGTCAGATTTAATTATGCAAGAGATCAAAATTACTTTATTCACATTAAGTAAATACTTCTACCCATTCCAATATCTTTGCTTCCTGTTTGTCATAAAGGATCGTCACTTTCCTTATTAGATCTTGCGTTGTTAATACCGATAATTTAATCGAAAGATAACGCTCTTCCCTGCTGATTACCACATATTCAACAGTCCCATTCAGATAATGAAGGACTCCCTCATCCATATGGTCATCTACGACCAAGCTTGGAACCTCATGAATGGCCAACAACAGAAGATGATCAAGTACTAAACCATTTTCAACATCTTTATAAAACATTTTTTCAATTTTGAATTTTTCTACGCCATAGAAAGTGAACACAATCAAAACCGTAGCTACAACTAGTGTGACAGGCAGCACTGCCCCTTTCTCATTCTTGAACATGTTCAAATCCACTTGTCACAAAGGGCCTCAGCACCTTTGTATACGTATCGCCTATTAAATCTGTTACAGATATAATCAGCTTAAATCCTTCTACCCTACAATGAAAACTAGAGACGTTTTGCAGCATGATTTGATGTCCCGTATGATTCACTCGCCTTCGTAAAATATGATTATATTTTTCTATACTGACAATATCTTCTCCTACAACAAGATAAATACTACCATTTGCTATCGTCTGACTGCTAGATCGCCAAAGTTCTTCCTTAATTTGATGCAGAAAAATTTCCCACTCCATTTGATTTAGCCGTTTATCTTGCTGAACTTCTTTCCCTACTACAACATAGAGCTGAACAATCATTGCAGCAATCAGGATAAACACTGACAAAGATAGCAGCATCTCGATGAGTGTAAACCCTCGATTATTCCACTGAATCACAAATCGCTTCATATGAACCCTCTACATTTTTATATTCTATACAACCCATTAGCTTTGCCGATCCGTCCGCATTCTTCCAATTGAAACGGTACTCGTCCGTTATTTCAGTTGACACTCCTTCATCACTGTCAAGATAGGAGGCCAATTTTTCATAAAGATGATGAAGAGCAACAGATCTATTTTTCAGATTTGCACGATCATTCTTGATTTCATGGACGATAGGCAAAATTGTACCGACGATTATTAAGCAAATAACAAAAGCAACCATTGTTTCTAGAAAGATATACCCGTTAGAGTTTCTCAATTTTCATCCTTCCTGACCCAAGATAAATAGTAAGTGTATGCACTGAGTGCTTTGTCCGAATCAGCCAAGTGCCTGACAAATTAGGTGCTCCTTTTTGATAAAAAGAAATTTCTAAATTCATACTCCCTTTTTCGATTTTAATATCATTTGGAATCGAGCGCTGAACAAGTCTTTTCTTTTTATACTCAGTACTTCCATAGTATTCTTTGTTTTTCAAATCAATCGAAAAAATCGTTTTCCTATTATGAGTCATTGCATAATGCTGAACATAATGCAAATCATCCATCAGCTGATCCATGAAGAGCCGATTCTCCATACTTTTTGAAAAGCCTGGGAGAAAGCCGACACTAAGCGAAACAATCAACATAAAAATGGACAAAACAAGCAACATCTCCGAAAGAGTATATCCCTGTTCGTTACTTGTACTCGGGAACTCATTCTTCATCTTTACTTCCAGTTACTAAGCTGACTTCTCCATCCGTATTCATCACGATATCTCCTTCTTTCTTGCAATAAGTCTCTTTCAGATATCCTTCATCTTTCAATTCTGCTAAACTATTCGGTAGTGTATTATGATCGATTTGATACGCCTGTACCTGACTTTGAGCCATTTTCACATAAGCATCACAGCCTTTCGACTGAATGGAGTTTTGATTTTTCAAAATGTTAGGGATGGTAATGATTAGTAAGATGGAAATAACAAATAGTACAATCAACATTTCAATAAGTGTAAAACCTTTTTCATTCATGCTTTCTTCCTCCTTAAAGTCCTTTCATAAGTGAAAACATTGGTAATAAAACCGCCAAATAAATGGAAACAATCACAAGACCAATGAGCGAAAATAAGGTTGGCTGAATGATCTGCATCAATCCCTTCATCTTCTCTTCCGCTTGATCTAAAATAAACCGGCTATACATATATAATTCTTGCTCAAGCCTTCCAGACTTCTGCCCATTTGCAGTAATGACCCCCAATCTCTTTTCAAAATAGGGCAGATCGCGAAAAATGGCGTCAAGTGGCTTCCCTTCTGTTAATTCATTTTTTATTAATCGACAAATATCATGATAAAAAGGCTGGACTCCACTTTTTGCGAATAGAGTAATACTTTCATTAATAGACAAACCACCTGCTAATAGGCCACTTAACTGGCTTGCGAAAAAATGGGTTTCATACAATTTTATAAAAGTGCCAACAAGGGGAATTCTTAATAGCAAATTTTGGCGTTTGAAGGGTGAGAGTTTCTTCAAATAGAAGGAGTGAAGTAGCAAATAGACAATAATCGCAAAAACGAGGAAGTAAGGAAGCAAATCTAAAAAAGTCACGAATACAAGGATGACTTGTAACAACAACGTTTCATCTGCATTCATCGTTTGAAAGAGTAGTTGAATTTTTGGTAGAAGCGCAGTTTTCATCATATAAAATACAAGCGTTACAAAGAAAATAAGGAAAAACGGGTACAGAAAGATTTTTTTTAGTTTCTCAATGTCATCATTTCTTTGTCCCCAATACAGCCCTGCTTCCTGAAGTGCTTTAGGTAGGTTTCCATATGCTTCAGAAAAATAAATAAAATGGACCAGTTGAGGATGAAAATTCATCATCGTTAAGACGCTGTGAAAGGGATTGCCACTTCGCAACGCTGAAATCGAACGCTGCAAATCCGTTTCTTTCTTTTTATTATGTTGAAGCATCAGAAATTGGATCGCCTCAGCAAGCGGGTAACCAAATTCTAAAAGCTCTCCTAATTTAAGTAGAAATTGTGATTGCTCCTTCATATTCCAATTACTTCGTTTCATATTCAAACACCAATCTTGTAAATTCTTCTTGATTGACATAACCAAATGCAACTGCTTTGCCGATTTCATTCCTCAATTTCCGATACGAAACATCATTACCTGCTCCTTTGGCTGCTTGCAATACTGCTGACAGCTCTTTCCCGGTAATTAGTTCGTAGGCACTCGCTCTTTTTCTTCTTTGAATACCACACTTACCTTTACATTCATTTCTTTCACAAATAGGACATTGAAGTTCTAATAATCTTTGAGCTGTCACAGCTAGTAGTGTTTGTTGAATTTCAATCCAACTAATTCCGAATTCTAGCAGTCGATAAACAGCACCTTGTGCATCCCTTGTATGCATCGTTGTTAAGATGAGATGGCCCGTCATAGCCGCCCTCACAGCGATTTCTGCCGTTTCTGCGTCACGAATTTCGCCAACCATTATCACATCAGGATCGTGCCTCAAAACTGCCTTTAAGCCTACGGAATACGTAATGCCGGCTTTTTCATTAATTTGTACTTGCAGGACTTGTTCTGATTCGTTTTCAATGGGGTCTTCTAAAGTGATGACATTGCGGTTCATCATAGCTTTTGCGTGGTGAAGTAGCGAGTATAAAGTAGTCGTTTTGCCGCTTCCGGTCGGTCCAGTTAGAATAATCATCCCGTGAGAGTGTTTTACTAGAGCTGAAAGTTTGTCAGCGGTGTTCTTAAAGATGGAAAGATGTTCGATAGGGAGAATGTTGTGCTTGGGAATGAGGCGAATCACAAGGCTTTCGGAAAAAGTGGCGGGTAAAGTAGATAATCTTAGACCAATCATTTTGTTTTCCATCTCAATTGTGATGGCACCGCTTTGTGGTCGTCTCTTTTCCCCAATATCCATCGAAGCAAGAAATTTCAAATGAGATATGAGGCGTTCACTTTCGTCTTTCGTTAATACTTCCTGAGGATATAGCTTGTTGTCGATACGGAATTGGATGAGAGGACCATCTTTTCTAGGTACAATATGAATATCAGATGCTCCTAGACGGACAGCGCGCGAAAGAATATCATCAGCTGTCTTCTCAATTGATTTCAATTACAAATCACCTCCTATTTTGGATACTTGTACAATTCGACGCCATTTGGCAAAATCCTTCTAAAAAATAAAACTTTTTTATTATTTTTAGCAAATGTTGTTGCTATGTAGCTTTATCTGATTGGGCTTGATTGAATTGTATGACTTGCTGACTCTTTTACTGCCAAAAGAATTTCCATATATAATAATGGGCAAATTAAATAAGACATTGGACCAAATGTTGAGAGAAAAATGACCCAAAAAGGAATATGCTAAACAGATTACATCAAATGATTGTAGCATTGGCAGAACAAGCGAGTAATTCCTATTTGTTGTAAACCTTCCAACCAACACATATTTGGTAGTGTTTACAAACTAAGCTTTACAGGTCGTGAGCAACTATTCTATAATTACGTTAGATGTAACCATCATTGGGAATTAAAGGGGGTATTAAAGTGGATCGTATGTATCGCGTTCTAGGTTTTTGGACAGCCATTATGGCAATCTTTTTCTACCTTGGAGACATGTATGGATTATCTTTACTTTTCTTCGGGCAAACTGGTTTTTTTGTACTTTTAAGTTATCTTCGTCTTTCAGAGCGTATGTATATCTATGTGTTTGGCGCTTATTTAACCGTTTTCTTCGTTGGATACAGCTATTACACAGTATTTTTACTGCCTGTGGGCGGGGCAGCACATTAAGTGCTACATAGCAAAGGGGCCAAGGGTCATACCTCACACTCTATACACCGTTTATTATGTCATTACACGACAAATAAACGTTATATAGTAAAAGTGGGGGGCTGACCCTTTTTTATTTGGGAACTCTTTTTTTTTAATCGCACTAGAGCAAAAAGCCCCCTATAGTTTGAAATTTCTCTTTATTTTAGGCTGTTTTCACATACTTTGTTGTTTTTCTATCATTTTTACACTAATAACCCGGGTTGATTTCCGTTGTAGAGGCGGTCTCAGAAGCCTCCTCAGTGCTTTGCACTTGCGGGGTCTCCCTCAACACGCTTTTCCCGCAGGAGTCTCGCACCTGTAACGAAGATCAACATCTGTTCGAATTGGTTTCTTGCTAAAAACAACAATCTTTACGAAAAGAGCCTTATTTTAAAATCCATTCAGAAATGGGTTTTGATCCATTTCATCAGCAATATTCGTAATCGGTCCATGTCCAGGCAAGACAATAGTATCTTCTGGCAAGGTTAGTAGCTTATCGTGAATGCTTCTCAGCAATTGCTGTTCATTGCCACCTCTTAGATCTGTTCGGCCTACGCTTTGTTGGAAAAGGACATCCCCTGAGAAAATCATCCCTTCATCTCGTAAATAATAGGAAACACTTCCTGGTGAATGTCCTGGCGTTTCCAATACAGTAAAATTGAATTCACCGAGCACTAAGTCAAATTCTTTAGTAATCATTTGATCTGCTGGTTTTATTTCGATTGGATGCGCTGGTGTAAATGATTGTGAGCCATTTAGTGATGCATCTGCAAGCCATTTTGCTTCTTTTTCATGTAAATATACGGGAATCTGGTAATATTCTCTGATAACATCCACAGCCCCGATATGGTCAAAATGAGCATGTGTTAATAAAATCGCAATGGGTTGCCATTGTTTCGTCTGGATGTACTGAATTAATTTATTGCCTTCTCCACCAGGATCAACAATCACACACTTTTCTGCTTTTTCCATTACATAACAATTTGTTTGTAACGGTCCTAAAGGAATCTGATTCCACTTCAATATCTTCCACTCCTATTCTAATCACAATACGTATTATTCATTTTACACAATTAATAGTAGATTCACGAGTAAGCTGTACCGTTTTAAACCTATCATTTTTGAAAAAATAAAACCATTTATTTAACTTACTGAAGGAATCAATTCAGAGATACAACAATCAAAACATACTGGAATTCTAATGGCTTAAAATAATTATAGGTATGAGTGTGATGTCATTTATAGTGCGCACTTAATTTATTGAAGAACATAAATGAAATAACAAATATAAATTAACCCGCAAATTAAGTGGTGAAAAACTTGCGATTGCGCCAAACAAATTGCCATGTTTTTTCCCCCACAAGTAAACCCGTTATGAACTTGCAAACAAGGTTCATTTTTTAACCTCGACAAACATCCAAAAAAACATTAAAATGTTAATATATGCAATCAAAATTACATATTCTAAAGTTCATTAGCTAATCTTTGGGTACATTTAGGTAAGCAAAGATTAAGAACAAAGGGGGCTAAAACATGGGATTAGTAATTATTTTCGCTCTAGTCGCGTTACTAGGACTAGCTGCTACACTTCGTGCATTTAAAGATAAAAACATTCTAGCAATTTTGTTTGCTGGAGGAAGTACTGCCGTATTTGGCTGGTTTGCCGTAATGACTCTAGTTAATAACGGCTTTCCAACACTTGTACACTGATCAATTAAAGCGTAAGAAAAAAGAGGCTGCCAATCCGGCGGTCTCTTTTTTCTTAGCTTATTTCAAATATAGTGAAACTTCAATCAGCAGAGGACTTACTGTCCGTTAATGCGGAATAAATGCTTTACTGTTTTATTATTCAAATTAATGATTTTTTCAAATTGATTCCCATATAGGCACCAATTGCCATTCGGTGAACAGCTTATTGGTTCATTCTTTGTTTTAGTGAGAATCACTTCTTCTTTTTCCGTTTTCCAGTTGAATACCTGTAAAGAAAATCCCCCAGCATATTGTCCAACATTCGCAGCTTTTTCCGGTATGAAAGATATAAACTGAGAAGATTCTTCTCTCATATCAAAGTAAGGAATCAGCCAATTTGAATAGTTCTTTAAATGAGGAGCTGAAAAACTAGATATAAGTTTGTTTTCATCATTAAAAAAGCTATACGTAGCTTTATCATAGTTCTCACTTTGATCTTGAATGGTCATTAATGTATGTGCTGTTCTAGAAAAGTAAATTACATCAAGCATGATACTTTCCCATTGCTTAGTATAGAGATTCTTCTTCATCAGCGGCGCTTTTAAATTGGGCTCATCTTCATTCCAATCAAGATACAGCAATTCTTCCTTACTTCCCCACTTCACAAAGGGCTGTGGAAACTCTATCGCTTCAATCTTTTGTTCTTTCGTATTGACGATGTATGTTCGAAATGACCAATCTTCAAAAAAACTAGAAAGAAACAATACACCTGGGTCATGAATATTCCATTCATACGCTAATTCAATGGATGGAACTGAAGCTGAAAAAGCTTTCGTGCCGTCATGATTCAAAACTTCAATTATTGCTTTATTGGCTAACGGAGCTAAACGAACGAGCACATATGAATGATCCGGACTAATACTAACGTCCACAATATCATCGGTAGGTAAATAAAAAACGAGCTTTTCCTGAGTCTTAAAATTCCAACTCATTAATTGCAACGAATCGCTTTCATCAAGTTTTGACGCATAAAGAATGGTGGAAGAATCCAGCCAACCATACACTTTTTCAATCTGTTCATGAGAGTCGATTAGAAATTCTGGTATCTCGTCATTGTCTTTAACGGCGATGGGGTTTTCTAAGTCTTTTTCCGGTTTCAGTGTTTCTTCATTATTCGTGGCCTCACAAGCCGATAGGAGAAGGAAAGTGGAGATGATACATAAGATTAAACGAATGTTTAAACGATTTGCCACAAATCTTGGCTGCAGCAATTGATAAGCTACTGGCCTAAAAAACTTTTCAACCTCCACACCTCCTATTTTTACTAATGGTATAGATATTCATTATAAAACAAAATATCTACGAAAGCCCCTAAAAACTGTCACAAAAATAAATTTTTATTAACTTACGTACAAAACTAATATTGCGTTAAAACGCCACCATTTACCATGAAGGACCAATCAAGTAGCACGCTACACTCACCTAATCACAATGGTGGCGGTGCGAAGCCAAATTTCAAGATGTTTTCTATAAAAATAAGTATACTTGCTAATTAGAAGGCTTATTAATAAGTTACGAAATCCTGAACCCCATGTCCTTCATACAAAAAGATGTCCCAAAATAAAATGCCAGCTCTTACAAGGACAACATCCAGTTTAAATGTCGATAAACTGGATAGTAAATGCTTGGACTGACCGTTTTGGAACATCCGTTTATTGTCATAATTTATCTAAAGTGTTTAATTAGCAAATTGTTTTTTCACAAGCCATGCGGCGCCGATGACACCTGCATCATTTCCAAGTGTAGCCAAACTAATGGTTGTCGATTTGCGAACACGTTTAAATGCGTACAGTTCGAAATATTCCCGTACTGGCTTAAGCAGTAAATCACCTGCTTTAGAAACACCTCCGCCAATTACAATCTTTTCTGGATTCAAGATATTACCTGCTTGTGCTAATGCAAGGCCTAAGTACTGACTAACTTGTTGAATAACCTTTAGTGATATCGCATCTCCTTGTTCCGCACATGTAAAAAGTAGCTTCGATGACAAGCTCTCACCACCAAATATCTTTTCTTGTAGTAAGGAAGGTTCGTCTGTTTTTTCCAAAGCTTCTTTTGCCAAACGAACGATTCCTGTGGCAGAAGCTACCGTTTCAAGACAGCCTGTTTTACCGCAGTTACAAGGAGCACCTGCGTCCGGCACAACTGTAATATGCCCCAATTCTCCGCCTGCACCGCTTACACCATGAACCATTAAACCGTTTGCAATGACGCCACCACCAACGCCCGTTCCAAGTGTCACACAGACGATATCTTTTGCCCCATTCCCAGCACCTTTCCACATTTCACCGAGAGCCGCGATATTCGCATCATTATCAATAACAGCTGGTAATAAGGTTTCCGCCTCCAACAAGTCCTTTAACGGGTAGTTGTTCCAACCAAGATTAATAGCTTCATAGATTGAGCCATTAGCAGCATTAACAGGGCCTGGTGCCCCCATACCAACGCCCAGCAACTTACTTTTAGACTCGCCTAATTCCGCTAATTTATCATCAATCGCTTTGGCTATATTAGTAGTAATACGTTGACCACTATCTGAAATATCAGTGGCAATTTCCCATTTATGAAGCATTTCTCCGTACATATTAATAATTGCGAGTTTTGTTGTAGTTCCACCCAAATCCACGCCCATTAACCATTTATCCATTTTAGTCACCTTCTATTTTTAATATTGAATATTTTTATGCATCAACTTGACTACTTCTCATTCTCAGCCTGAATCTCCTGCCTTAACAACAAAATAGCCATCTGAAATTCTTTAGGTTCCATCATACCTAACTTATACATTTCTCGAATTTCTACTTCCATTAATTCAAGATCTGCGATTCTGTCACCTGTATAGATGAACGTTCCAAATCTTTTTAAGTATGTTTTAATATCATATATTGTTTTCATGAATTCCCCTTTCTAAAGTTGCTTTACTTAGCTTTATTTAAATTCTATTAAAAGTATAGCGAATGCATGATTAACCAACAAGTGAAAGCGTTTTTTCGGAAAAGGGGCGGTACTTCGCAAATTCAACTCCACACCGCCACCTTCATAAAGTGATACAGTTTATAAAACTGGAACCTTTTTATCCTGCATTAATGAGCAGTAAGCCCCCACTGATTGAGGTTTCACTTTATCGATTGTTTTTAGAGCAGGCCCTCATGGATGTTTTATCTTTGAAAAACAAAATCTTTTTTCATAGTTGTCCATCTAAATTCATAAGATGGAGTACCGTGATCTTTTGGAGGTGAACGATGAAAATTGAATGGAAGCATACAGCCATTATATTAGTAACAGCTCTATTAGCTGCATTCTTTTCATTCGGATCAAAATCTGTCGAAGATACTATTATCTTTTTTCCGATAGATCCAGACCTCAGATTTAATACAGTTGCTACCAATTTACTTGCAAGGCAAGCAGGTACCTCTCAATATCAAGTATACTGGAAAATCGAATCAACTTTAGTTAAGCCGGTTTATTTACGCCAAGATATATCTTTATTATATAAAAACGGCCGATTAATAGGAATACTTAAGGATTGGAAACAAAATCAAGCAAATTTATTACAAACAAAATCTTTTACTGAACAAGAAAGTGGTCTCTTCGAAAGTGTTAGTTATCATTACGGAGAAGTGCATCCGAAAGCAAACACCTATACTAGTGTGCAAAAAATGAGTAAAGATCATCTTTATGCAATACTCACTCCCAAAAAGGACTTTCAAGCGTTTCACGATTCAAGCAATAATGAGCAAAGAGCATGGCAGCATACGTTTGACAAGTACACAAAATCGATTGTAGAAACAGCTTTTACTGACGCACTAAAACAATTTGGCATCCTAGAAAATCATTACATCGCTTTACCATTAACGGATCTGGCAAGTAGATTCGATGAACTGCTTAAAAGTTTTCCACCGGAACAGAGAGAAGAAATAATCGGTAAACTGTGGGAAGGGTTATATAAAAATTATGTTATGGGGATCAAAAAAGAAGACGGTAGCATTCTAAATCCAATTGGCAGTACCGTCCCTATTGTGCTTGTTGCAAAAAATCACAGCGAGCTTCTCATTCTATTTCAAACTAGTGACGGTACCCCTATTTTGCTTCGTCAAAGTTTATAAAAAATGGTTCAAAATCACAGAAGGGTCAAACACCGCAAAAATGAATGAAACGCTTCATACTGATTTAGAGTGTGTGGTCAGACCCTTCAGTGATACTATTGTGGCTTTTTAAAAGGATTAGCTTTTATACACGGACTAATAATTTTCAATCAGGTTTCCTCGTATTGCATACGTAGGACACTTTATGGCGCTTCGTTTAACAAATTCAATATTTTTTGATATTCTTCTTGATTTGGAGAAAGATCAACCGCTTTTTGAATCTGCTTCTTCGCTTCTTCAATGCGATTCAGTTTATAAAAGCATAAACCTAAATAATAATACGCTTCATGAAATTCTGGTTTTTGCTTTACAGACTCTTCATAGTTGATTGAGGCATCTTGATAATTTCCACGCTCAAATTCAATATTTCCTAAAACAAATGATGACCATGGATGATTTTCCATTTTATCAATACTAGCCTTTAACAAATCGTATGCTTTATCAGTCTCTCCAGCTGTCATATATTCTTGGGCTAGACTCGCTGTCGTTTCATCAAAATATATGGATTGATTCCTATCACTATAGGCGTATTGAAGTAATCCATAAGTAAGGATAATCGTAGCACCCGCAAATAACAGTTGTTTAATGTTTAGTCTATGTTTAGGCAGATGAACGATTCCTGCAGCCAAGAAACCGCCAATCAACCCGCCAATATGCCCGGCATTATCAATTCCTGACACTGAAAAGCCATAGCCTAAGTTAACAGCAATCAGAATAATGATATTCATACCCATCGTTCTAAAAAATAGCTTCGGGTATATCATTCCAAAATATAATAAAGCCCCAAAACAACCAAAAATCGCTCCACTTGCTCCTGCAGAAACGGACGGCGTGATGATCAAACTTGCTAACGATCCTCCAAAACCTGCAACGAGATAGATGATCAAGAAACGGATATTTCCATAAAGCCGTTCAACTTCCGTTCCAATAAAATAAAGAGACATCGTATTCATCAATAAATGCATAAAGCCAATATGTACAACAATCGGTGTAAAAAAGCGCCACCATTCCCCAGACATAATATAAGGAGAATATTTCGCTCCATAATCCACTAATGTTTTTGTATCCGTACTACCACCATTCATTTCCATAAGTAAAAAGATGATAAGCTGAATTGCCATAAAAAAATATGTAAATAGAGGTTTCCCTCTTTGGAATAGCTGTTGTTCTTCCTTTGCCTGTTGAACAGAACCCGCTAGTGCTTCCTGTTTTATCTTATTAATCTTTTGTTCGTCGATTTCCTCATCAGGAGATAATTCAATGAAAAGAGACTTAGTAAACATCGTATCAAGCTCATTTATTCTGGCAGAATAGGATGCTGTACTTACAATTTGTGAAGTGACAGTCGTTTTGTTTGCCGTCCTTTTCTTGTCAATAAATTCATAATCATCTACAGGTTCAAAAGCTGTAATATAAATATTCAAAACATCCAACGGCTTTTTAACCAGTTTCTTTCTTATTTGTTCACCTATTAGAGTAGCTCTTTCAATATCACGCTTTAACCAATTCGCCCAATCAAGATCGTGACGAATGATTCTAACAACAGGAAACACTTTGTCTTTATCTGTTTCAAGCCAGATTTCTTGATGATTGTCAGATATCGTAACCATTCGATAATGATATTGAACTGAAAGCTTTTTTACGATTGACCAATATAAATAGTCCTCCTTAAATCCCAATACTTTCCCCACTTTCTTACTGCTAATTTATGTAGTCTTGCTTACCCTTCCTCTTCACTATAGTAGATTTAATTGTAATTGTACAAACATAGATACATGAATTGTTATGCTTTTTATAAATCTAAAGACTTAGAAAAATCTAGATCGCAATCAGATTGATGGACTCTTACTCTCGAAAAGATGCAATTCATCCCGTTAGCCCCTAAAAAAGGGCTGATCCTCACTCCTCTAAATTAAGGAGATACAGAATCAGACCCAAAACTTTCCTTACGTATAATTGGAGCCATTCCCTTCACTAAATAGACTTTGCATCATCTTTTCACGCACAACACGTGATCCAAATGTTCCCGAAACGAGCAATTTACGCAAAAAAGAATTGGCTAATACTAGATTTATCAGGCGGTACCGATAATGATACCCAAAATACACAGCCGTGCCAATCATCGCAATTTTCATTATTGTTCGAAGCATAATAATCCCTCCTACTCCTAGTGTGGCGAAATCGGGATTTTTTATCCCGGTTTAACTGTTCGTATTAAATCTAACGGCTGTGTACTTCATTTATGCTTCCTAGTCATGTCCGTTATATCCACTTTAATGAAACATACGAGCATGATGTTAAAACAGTACAGCGCGACTACCTTTCAATAGAATGACACTCTTTTGATGGATGTGCCTCTGTACTAATGCTTCGTACTATACACATGATTTGGTGTGATAATTTGGGCAACAGGGATATCGTGACCTTCAATTGGCAAGTATTCCATTAACTGAAGTTCGAATGCAAGTGACAGTAGCTTACCTTTATAATCAGTAAGAAAACGGTCATAGTACCCGCCACCGAAGCCTAAACGGTACCCTTGTCTAGTAAACGCTAAACCCGGGACAACCAATAAAGAGAGGTCTTCCTTATTTGCATGCTCCGTCTGCAATACTGGCTCAAGCAAGCCAAAATAAACCGTCTCTAATTCCGAGAAGCTGGTTATGTACCTGAAATCTAATTGTTTACTGCTTGGTATACATTTCGGAACCGCTACGCGTTTTCCTTCGAGCCAAGCTTGTTCGATTATAAATTTAGTTTCAGGCTCCGGATGAACCGCTACAGTAATACCAATCGTTTCTGCCTGCTTCCATTCTTTTAACGCGAATACGTTCTGTGCAATATCACGTGAAAACTGGGTATGCTCAATCGTAGATAAACTTGATAATCTACGTTTCATTTCTTCACGGATTTTTCGCTTAATATCTGTCATGTATAACCCTGCCTTTCTATTGTTTCAACATGCAATCCTTAACATAAATAAAGTGAAACTTCAATCAGTGGGATGTTTCTACCTGTTAATGCGGGATAAAGATCGCTCGTTTTTGTCAGATCTATTCAAATTTTCAATTAATTAACTTCGTATTGTGCTACGTTTTGCATAGCAAAACCATTTACTTCATAAAAAAAACAACAGGAGAAAACCCTGTTGCTTACTTTGTTTCACGGTGTGTAGTTGAACGTTTTTCTCTTGAGCAGTACTTTTTAAGCTCAAGACGATCTGGATTGTTACGTTTATTTTTTTTAGAAATATAGTTACGATCTCCACATTCAGTGCAAGCTAATGTAATATTCACGCGCATGTGTATTTCCCTCCAAACATATTGACGTTTTCACATAGGACTTTTCTATAATAGCATTTTTTCTATGCAAATGCTAGTCTGTTTTTTGAGAAATATCATTATTAAATCCAACTATCCATCAGGAGATTTATAGGTTGTTTATCATCCACCTATTATTTCATTATTTCTCAAAACAAAAGCTGTTGTGTGGGATTATAGCCTGTAAAACCCGGGCAAAACACTATTATTAATCGGGAAGTGCAGAGAGTAGTTGATCATGCATAAACAATGCTTCCTCTTTCGTCTTTGTATGGATGACCCAAGCGACTGCTTCAATACATTCATCAGGTTGAATTTCCGGTTCCAAGGAAAAAATGCTGCTCACTTCTCCTTTTGCAAGCGGTGAATAGGAAAGAATTCCGTCTTTAAGCGATTTAAAACAGCCATACTGATACAAGCTTCCTTTCCCTTGAATACAATACTGCGAGATTCCCTTTCCTTTTACAAGCCCACCAAGCAAGGCGACTGACTTTTTGCCAATGTGTAAGATAGCCTTCTCACCTGGGCAATAAAAGGCAACATTTTGAGGATCCCGCATGTTTTCATAATGAAATACCATTTTAGGTGATTTTAAAAAAGCAGATGTATTTTTTATCGTACATCTCACAAATGAGATATGCTGTTTTGAAAAAGATTGGATCAACGAGCGCATTTTCCCCCCTGAATTGACAGCCATTTCTTCTTCAGAATACCAGTCAAATTCTCCGTCAATCCATATGCCGGTTTTTAATTGCTTCTGGAAACCATATGACTCATTTCCCTTTGGTAATGTTTCGTAAGCAGATAATGTGTTCATCATGATTCTCTCCTTTTCAATAAATGTAAGCGCTTCAATCTATCAGTACAAAATGAGACCTACAACCTTAAAGCTGTGCGTCCGTTCAATAGTTAGAATAATCAGTTTTTTATTACTCTAATGGTAGCACTGAATAGCATTCCGTACAATAAACGCATTTTGTCGAATTTCATGACTCCTTTTCCTTCTAAGTAAAATAGTAAAAAATTTTTTCTATAACAAAGCATTTTGTTTTATTTAAGTTGAATTCGACAACGTTTCAGACAAATACCGGTTTATTTTTTATTATTATGCTCAATGTTTCGGAAACTTGCCCAAATTTGCAAAAAAATGTGGTAAATTAAGAAAAGTGACTGAACGGTTAACGCCAATTCCCTTTGTTTTTACCGTCCTTGAACAGCATCCTTTGCTCAATGAATGGTCTATTTATCGAGATATCAGGATAATTAAACAAACAAATGACCCAATTAATAAATACAGAGGTGAACGTATGGAATATCTACTAATTGGTCTTTTTACATTTTCGATTATTCTTTTACTAATTTCCTTCTTCAAAAAAGATCATGTAAAACTTGAAGAAGAAATGGAACAAATGGCCATTACGCATATGCAAGAAATGTATCAAATTAAAAAGAAAATAAAAATATTGGAAGAAGAACTACTTATTCAAGAAACTCCTTCATCGTATGCAGTACAACAACCAACCAACACTGTATTACAGATCAATGAAATTCTTAAAAGCCAGGTGCTCTCACTATATCACCAAGGACTATCTCTTGAGCAAATAGCCAAACAATCTACCTTATCAATGGATACGGTCATCACTGTCATTGAAGAAGCAACAAAAGCGAGGATCAAAACATGAATAAATCTACAATTCGAGCATTTGCAGCAGGAATCATATTCACTTCTGCTTTTGTTGGAGGCTATTCATATGTACTCCCTGTTGAAAAGAATACCCATCTAACAGTTGATGAAGCTATAAGAATCGTCGAACAAAGCGGTTACAAAATCCAGACTGCTGAATCTGACCAAAAAGAACTTGTAAGCAAGCCCGAACAGGTTAGTAAGCCTATATCTGAAGCTAAACCTGAATCAATAGAGAAACCTTCCACTATTACTTATACGTTAATCGTAGAATCTGGGATGACACCTGAGAAAATAGCTGAAGTACTAGAAAAAGAGGGTATCCTTGAAAATGGTGTAGTGTTTCTCCAATACTTAAAAGAAAATCAATTAATCAAACGTATTCAAATCGGACAATATACATTTACACCTAATATGGAAATTACGGAAATTGTTAAAAAGCTGACTGAATAGTGAATACAAAAAAGAGGATGTCGTTACATCCTCTTTTTCATTAACCAAATCTTCCACTAATATAATCTTCTGTCCGTTTGTCAGTAGGGTTTGAAAAAATCGTTGTTGTATCACGATATTCGACAACCTCACCGCTTAAGAAAAAGGCCGTACGGTCTGAAATACGTGCAGCTTGCTGCATATTATGCGTAACGATGATAATACTAAAGTCCTTTTTTAGTTCCTGTATTAGTTCCTCTACTTTTAATGTCGAAATAGGATCCAAAGCGGAAGTAGGTTCATCCATCAAGATTACATCCGGTTCAATGGCAAGGCAACGTGCGATACAAAGACGCTGTTGTTGTCCCCCTGAAAGTCCATAGGCATTCTCTTTAAGACGATCTTTCACCTCATCCCAAATCGCTGCACCACGTAAACTTTTTTCAACAATTTCATCAAGAACCTTCTTATTTTTGATTCCATGGATTTTGGGTCCGTACGCAATATTTTCATAAATAGACTTTGGAAATGGATTTGGCTTTTGAAATACCATTCCTACTTGAGTACGTAAATCTTCCACTCCATATGATTTATCAAGAATATTACGTCCTCTATATTGAATTTCACCAGAAGTTTTTACCCCAGGAACCATCTCAATCATGCGATTTAGCGTTTTAATATACGTTGACTTACCACATCCTGATGGGCCAATGATAGCTGTAACTTCATTTTCATATAAATCCAAGTTGACGTTTTTTAGCGCATGTGTGCTTCCGTACCATAAATTCAAATCGGTTGTTTTATAGACAAATTCTTTTTCCATATGTGTCATTTGAGTTTTTTCATCCTGTTCACTTTGGGATCTTAATAATGTAACATTCATTTGCTGTTTCCTCCCTTAATATCTTTTCTGGAAATGATTTCGAATGAATACCGCTATCGAATTCATCAGGATTAATAAAACAAGCATAACAAGAATACCAGCCGCTGCTACATCTTGAAATTCTGTTTGAGGACGGGATGTCCAGTTGTAGATTTGCATAGGTAATACAGTGAATGTGTCCATGATTGTTTTAGGTAAAAAGGCGACGAACATCGGAATTCCAATAACGATAAGCGGCGCAGTTTCACCAATCGCTCTCGATAGAGCCAAAATCCCCCCCGTTAAGATTCCAGGAATCGCAGCAGGTAATACAACTTTTAAAACAGTTTGCCACTTCGTAGCTCCCATCGCAAAAGATGCTTCCCGTAGTTCTTTCGGCACAGATCGGATTGCTTCTTGTGAAGCTACAATAATGACAGGAAGAACGAGAAGGCTCATCGTTAATCCTGCTGCTAACACAGAACGCTCTAATGCTAATGCTCTAACGAAAATGGTAAGCCCCAGTAGTCCAAAGACAATCGAAGGGACACCAGCAAGATTGGAGATATTAAGTTTAATGAATGATGTGAATTTATTTTTTTTCGCATATTCTTCTAAATAAATCGCTGTTCCGACACCAAGTATTAACGAAACAGGAGCCACGACCACCATAAGCCAGATTGTACCAATGAAGGCAGCCTTAATTCCTGCATTTTCCGGTCTTCTTGATGCGAAATTTTGGAAGAAATCCAAATCTATATAGCCAATTCCTTGGGTAATAATTCTGTAGAACAATACTCCGAGTACTAACAATCCAAACAATGTAGAAAGGAAAAACAATCCTTTAAACATTTGGTTTCTGATAATTCTACTCGACATTTGTTTTGCAATGATTTCTTTATCTACTAACTTTTGCATTAATATTCCTCCTTAAACTTTCGTGTGATGAACTGTGCAAACAAGTTCATAAACAGTGTAAAGAGGAACAAAGTCATTCCTACTGCATATATACTATAATAAATGGTCGTTTGATACCCAGCATCACCTGTGCTCACCTGAACAATATACGCCGTCATCGTCTGAATGGAAGATGTGACGTCAAAACTAGCGTTCGGTGTTGAACCACCTGCTACTGAAACAATCATCGTTTCACCAATTGCTCGAGATAATGCAAGAACAACTGATGCAGTAATACCAGATACTGCTGCGGGTAAAATGACCTTAATTGTCGTCTCTAATTTAGTGGCTCCAAGCGCAAAGGCTCCTTCGCGAATTGAACGTGGTACAGACGACATGGCATCCTCTGATAAAGAAGCAACCATTGGTGTAATCATAATTCCCACGACAATCCCAGGGCTTAATGCATTAAATGTTTCAAGACTTGGAATCAACTGTTTTAATATTGGCGTAACAAATGTCAGTGCAAAAAATCCATACACGATAGTAGGGATACCAGCCAATACTTCTAAAATTGGTTTTATGATTCTACGTGCTTTTTCAGAAGCATATTCACTCAAATAAATGGCTGTTGCCAAACCAATCGGGACTGCAACAACCGCTGCAATTCCTGTTACTTTTAAAGTACCCACTACGAGCGGCATAATTCCAAATGATGCATCTGTCGCAGAAAATGGATACCATTTTTTATTCGTGAAAAATTCAATAATTGATACTCTGTCAAAAAAAATAAATGTTTCAAATATTAATGTGAACACAATGCCAATCGTTGTCAAAACCGATAGCACCGCTGTTAATAAAAGTAGTCCGGGAATTAACTTTTCAAAATTAAAGTGATTTTTTTTCTTTAATCGTTTCTCTGTTATCATTTGCTGCACTGAGTATTCTTTCTGGTTACCGCGTGGCAATCTGAAAACCCCTTTCATCATAGCCAAAAGGATGGCGGGTTCATCCAGGTTGTACCCGCCATCTTTTCATTTTTTGTTATTCTTATCTAACTAAACTTATTTTGTAAGTTCAGCAAGTTTTTCTAAATCTTTTTTATAATCTTCTTCAGGTAAGCTGATATAACCAACTTCTTCTGCCATTTTACCTGCATTTTCAATTGCGAATTTTGTGTAATCTGCAACTTGTTCTTTTTCAGCTACTGCTTTATTAGATACATATGTGAAAACTGTTCTTGAAAGTGGTGCATAGTCCCCATTTCCAATTGTTTCATGAGTTGGTTCAACTGGACCATTTCCATTATCAATGCTTACATCTTTAAGCTTGTCTTGGTTTTCTGCGTAATAAGCATATCCAAAGAAACCAATCGCATTTTTATCACCTGATACACCTTGAACAAGAATATTGTCATCTTCTGAAAGTGTTGCATTTGAAACAATTGGTGCATCCTCTAAAATTACTTCGTTGAAATAATCATATGTTCCTGAATCTGTACCTGGAGAATAGAATTTAATTTCTTCTTTCGGCCACTCTGGACGGATATCAGACCACATTTTTGCTTTGCCGTTATCTACCCATAGCGCTTTTAATTCTTCCACTGTCAAGTGGTCTACAAAATCATTATCAGGGTTAACTACAACTGTTATCCCGTCAAATGCTAATGGTAATTCAGTATATTCGATTCCGTTTTTATCAAGCTCTGCTTTTTCTTCATCTTTCACTGGGCGAGAAGCATTGCTTAAGTCTGTTTCTCCTGCAATGAATTTCTTAAATCCGCCACCAGTACCTGAAAAACCAACAGATACTCTTACATCTGGCTGAACTGCTCCGTATTCTTCAGAAACAGCTTCCATGATTGGGTATACAGTAGAAGAACCATCAATAATAACTTCTCCAGAAAGTTTTGCACTTGTGTCCCCAGTAGTACCAGAAGTACTTTCTTCTTTAGTAGTGTCTGAGCCGCATGCTGTTGCTACAGCCAATACTCCAGTTAACATTGCTGTTAAAGCGAAACCTTTAAACTTCTTCATTTACTTATTCCCCCTGATATCTTCATTGTTTGTTTCTACAAACTAAGATTACTATCTTACTGTTAACGAACATTAAACCATTTGTAAATTTTGCGTAAACTTCTGTACGAATTTTGTAAACAGCCAACAAGAATTGAGTCGAATTAGCGAGAAAAAACAATTCTATTCGTTATTTATGCCCGCTTTTACAGATAGATATTTATGTGCACGACAGTCTACTCCCAATCCAACGATGAAAAAAGTTCAGGTTCTCAAATTGGTCACCTTATGAAGGTGGCAGTCCGGAGCTAATTTTTGCGAAGTTCAGTCCCTTTTCCAAAGAAAAAAGGCCTGACACCACAGACTCTATAAATAGTACAATGTGTTCGATGTACTATCTATAGGTCGTGAAGTCAGACCCTTTTCAGATTCTCTTTTACCAAATGTTTATTCGTTATTTTGATTTATTTCCGCCTGCTCTTGTAGAACTTCCTTACTATTAGTCACCTTCGTCTCTGAAGTCGCCTCTGTTTGACCTGCCTGTTGGCGAGTTTTTTTCAAGTCGAAATAAGTATCTAGAGCAAATTCAGCCAATTTTCCATTCAAGCCATTACTAGCATGACCTTGATAAGCCCAAGGAACAACCACTGCAAAAGCAACTTCAGGATTCTCTGCTGGTGCAAAGCCAACCATGCTAAGGCTCATAGTCGCTTGAAGTTCTTTATATTTATCTTTGTTTGGTCCATCATAAAATGCTTGGGCCGTACCTGTTTTGGCACCTACCGTATAAGGTTTATGACCAAAGTATTTATATGCAGTTCCCCCCTGTTCCATGGCAACCAATTTAAAGCCATCCTGAACTCGCTTAATCCAGCTATCCTTCATATCTAGCTTATTAAGTACTTTTGGGGTTATTTCGCTAACTACTGCACCAAGTTCTGTATTATCATCAACAGGATCGTGTATTTCTTTCACCATATGTGGTTCCATTCGATAGCCGCCATTGGCAATCGTTGACACGTATTGGGCCAACTGCATCGGAGTATACGTGTCATACTGTCCAATTGATAAATCGAGCAATTTACCCGGAAGTACTTCTCCACCTTTGTACCCAACCATTTCATTTGGCAAATCAATACCTGTTCTCGCACCTAGCCCAAATTGGGCAAAAGAATTTCGCATCGTATCAAAAGTGCTTGGGGGAATATTCAGCCCCCTGCCTGGAACATATTCTGCTCCAGCTATGGCAATCGCTGTTCTAAACATATATACGTTAGAGGATTTTTTCAAAGCTGTTAAGTCATTTATATTCCCCATATTTGTATATGAACCTTTTGAAAGGTTTTTAATATTTAACCTTGTATCGTAGAAATACGTATTTGGATGAATAGCACCGGTTTTATATCCAGTCAATATCGTTGCACCTTTTACACTAGACCCAACTGTATAGGAAGATGATATATTACCAAGTGCATAATCATTGATCGTTGGTCTACCTGTTTCCTTATCAATAGCATATTGCTTCCCAGCCATTGTCAATATTTCACCCGTTTTCGGATCCATTAAAACAACAAAGGCCCGATCGAGGAATTTCGTATTACCTGCTTTTTTAGCCTGAAGTAATTGTTTCTCAATTTCATTATCAATTGCTTGCTGAAGATCCATATCAATAGTTAAGACTAAATCCTTCCCACGCTGTCCTTCAGATACAATTTGGGATTCAACAACATTCCCACCCTTATCTGTAATATTCTTCACTTTCGCTTTATTGCCTTGAAGCACGTCTTCATACTGTAATTCGAGATAGCTTTTACCTACTCGGTCGTTCCGGCTATACCCGCGAGAAAGGAAATAATCAAGACGTTCACTCGGTAAACCTTCGTCTGATGATGATACTTTACCGAGGACGGATTTCAATGTTTGACCAAAAGTATATGTTCGATCCCAGTCCGTTGTAATGTTTACACCTGGCAAAGAATCAAGATTTTCACTTACCCGTGCGAATTCTTCCTCGGTCACATCTTTGTTTTTAACAATTTGTGGTGTTAGTGCATAGCCGCTTGAGAATTCACGGTAAATGGCAAGCACTTCAAGCTCGGCATCTGTAAAAGAATTGATTTCTTCCTCGGTAATTCTCTCAATTTGAAGCTTGTATAAATCTTTTTGTTCAAGTTCGCCTTCGGTAACCTTTTTTCGATCGGCATCGGTAATTTTCGCTTCGGCTTCATCCGGATGTTTAAGGATCCAGAAATCTTTTCTATCTCGTAGCGTTATTTTATCCGTTTCTTTATTAATTAGTTTTGCTAGTTTTTCTGCAGTGTCTAGCATATCCGTTGCTCTTGTACCCTGGCTTCTCGTATAAGTAATAGCGTCCAATGGCTTATTGTCGACGATCACGTTTAAATTTCGATCATACATTTTCCCACGAGGAACTGGATTGTTCACTGTCACTTCTTCCGTTCTCTCAATTTCTCTTTTATAATCATCCCCATAAACAATTTGAACAAGTCCAAGACGGAGAATTAGTACTGAAAATAATAGAAAAACAGCAAAGAAAAGTAGATTTAATCGTAAAGGAACATGAGTCTTTTTCTTCTTTTCTTTTGACACGCTAAGCCACACATCCTCTTCTAAAAATAGTAATCTATCTTATTTTATATAACTTGAAAGAGAATATCTAGTTTATTTACTGCTTATTTATTTTGTCTTACAGGTGTTTTGGCTTCTCTCTAGAATTGATGTACTTATTAGTGCCAGAATGTTTTATTACGAGCTGAATTTCCTCGAGCAGGAACTAAAAATGCGTGGGGCCTACTTTCATTAGCAGTAAAAAGGGCGTAGACCTCGCGTTTTATGTTATTAAAACCTTATTTATTCGCGAGGTCTAACCCTTTCTCGTCATTCGTATATTAAGCAGGGTGGTCCATCTGAATTTTTCTAACAAATAAATAAATAATTGTATGTCCTGAACCAACGATCAATAAAAAGATAGGTAAGCTTTTTACCGGGTCAAAATAGATGACAGTGAGGATAAAGCTCGCAATAGAAACAATTCGACCAAGCAGGATGTAGAGTTCTCTTACTACAATATATTCAATCCTTAACTCTGCAGCCTGCCATGCACGACCAATAATATCGTAAGTTAAAGACATATACGGTACTAGTAGAATTGGATAAGCAATCGCGATCGTCGCCGCGTAAAAAAGCAGCTTGGCATAGGTAACATCGAAAGCAATTAAGAACACGCCTGCATATAAGAGTATTCCGCCAAGCAAGATTGATTTCTTCCTCATTTTTTGCTTAATATATCTTGCCGCGAAATAATAAGCGATAAACGAAAGGATTGAATTCACCATACTGTAATTTCCTAATGCTAGTTCACTTCCCGTTTGAATGAAAACAAAAATCGAGACGACAAACATAAATGTTCCTTCACGCAAACCTTGGAAAAAGTGTGCATACGTAATTTGACGCCAATTATCATTATTTTTCCTTTCTTTAAGTGTACGCAAAAATAAGTATTTCCCATGTGCTGGCCGTCTTTCTAAAGAAAAACTAAAATATACCGCTATCGCAAATAATAACAATGATACAGCGAAAATTATTGTGTACCCTGTAAATTTTTCCATCTTGGAAATGATAAAGCCCGCGAAAATAGGTCCGATTATTCCTCCTGCAGAAGTAAGCAGTCCTAAAAAACCATTGAAAAAATCACGTGTTTCTGGTTCTGTAATTTCAAATGTTAACACATTAAAAGCAAGCCAGTAAAACCCATACCCTATTCCAAGTAATCCACCTAATAAGATTAGAAAATGAGTGGCCTGTGTGCCAATTAAGAGAACAGCTAAATAAAAAGCAGCTAAAAATATTACACCAAGCCTCAAAACTATAACCCGGTCCACCTTTTTGGCAATTCTTCCAGCAAACACAAATGTGAACGGCTGAAAGAGTGCCACGGACAAATTATAAATGCCGATATCCACGTATTCTCCAGACTGCTTCCAAAGAAATACATTTACAAACGTATTTGAGAGCGCAATACTCATGCTGTATAGTCCGCCGATAATTAGCAAAATCCGTAAATCCCGATTAATCTCCAAGTCTCCAGTCCATTTTTTTATAATGCCCATATTTTAACTCTCCTTTAATTACTTTTATAGTGTTTGAAAAACAATGGACATTTATTTAAAGGAGAGGTTATTTCAAAATTTTTCCTCCAAGTACAAAAAAAAGAGGAGGTCCCGGGCCTGAACCACATCAACTATCTATCGTTTTAAGTCGTGAACATGACACGAAAAACGATGGATAGCGTGTGAGGTCAGACCCTTTTGGGACATCCTCTTTTTTTAATACCCAGCTTATTTTGCTGCGCTGTAACGACTTGCTACTTCATCCCAGTTTACAACGTTCCAAAATGCGTTGATGTATTCTGGACGACGGTTTTGGTAGTTCAAGTAGTAAGCGTGCTCCCAAACATCTAAACCAAGTAAAGGTGTTTTACCTTCCATGATTGGAGAGTCTTGGTTAGGAGTGCTTGAAACTTCTAGCTCACCATTGTTTACTGAAAGCCAAGCCCAACCAGATCCGAAACGAGTTGTAGCTGCTTTAGCGAATTCTTCTTTGAAGCTGTCAAAGCTACCGAATTTAGATGTGATTGCATCCGCTAATTCACCAGTTGGCTGTCCGCCACCGTTTGGTGAGATGATTTGCCAGAATAATGAGTGGTTAGCATGTCCACCACCATTGTTGCGTACTGCAGTACGTTTCGCTTCAGGAACTGCATCAAGGTTCGCGATTACTTCTTCAACACTTTTGCTCAAAAGTTCTTCATTGCCTTCAAGTGCAGCGTTTAAGTTTGTCACATACGTGTTATGATGTTTAGTGTGGTGAATGTTCATTGTTTCTTTGTCGATGTTTGGTTCTAACGCATCATATGCGTACGGTAATTGTGGAAGTTCGAATGCCATAATAAAATTCCTCCCTATGTAACTTAAGTTTTTTTACGATGTAGAATTGCTCATCTACTACTCGTTTAAATTAGAATATCAAAGTTTTGGTAACGTTTCAAACGTTATGCTTCAGCATTTACAAAATCTTAATCGGTTAGGCACTGTTAAACTTTCCTGTTGATTTTGCTCCAGGCGTTCGCTTCTAGTGAGCGGTCAAGAAGTATTCTCGGCATCGCGCCTGTGGGGTCTTCTTTGACTTGCTTCCCCCGCAGGAGTCTCACTCCTTTTTGGCTATTTTTTATTACAATAATTTAAATTAGCCATTTTTTTTGATTTAACTTGACAATCGGAAGATTAGTGCAAAACGTACCCACTCATTATAAAACAGTGAACAAGAAGTAAATGACCATAAACAGCTGGATAATACTCTTTGTTACAACACTACCAACAAAACCAATTACTGAACCAAATCCTATTTTTGCTGCTACGACTGGGTTTTTTTGATGTACAACCATCTCCGCAATGACCGCTCCTAAGAAGGGACCAATGATAATTCCTAAGAACGGGATCAGAAACGGGCCTACAAGGATACCGATTGTACTTCCCCATATGCCTGCCTTAGAACCCCCGAACTTTTTCACTCCTGCTAAATTAGCTACATAATCTGCGCCAAATAACAGGAGAACCAATAATATTTGTATAGTCCAGAACCCCCAATTATAAGGCTCAAAGGAGTAAAATATACCATACAACAAAATACCTCCCAATATAAACAGCACACTTGGGATAATCGGGTAGACTAGACCAATAAAGCCGATCATAAACACGATAGCTATTATGAGCCAAAATACGATATCCATTTTCATCCTACTTTCTAAAAACAATCTTTCTGGCTATATTTTCCCCATACCTGCTTATCATTGTAAAAATAATTCGTTCAAATTCATTCTATACCTATCTTTAAATGACTTTCAGTTGTGTTCTTTGTGACACCTCGCTAAAATGAAAAAGATATAAAGAAACCATTATATAAAAAGGGCTGTGAAGAATGAATATTTTCAAACAATTTATTTTAAGCTTATACTCACCGAAAAGCATTGCAAGTTTTCGAAACCAAGGAATCGGAAAAACGATCTTGTTCATCTTTTTCCTATCACTCGTTTCCATTATTCCCTCTGGCTATTATTTCAGTACGACAATCTCTTCAAGCATTCCTGCAATTAAGTCAACATTTACGGAAGTTTTGCCTGAATTTACAATAAAAAATGGAGTACTTTCTGATGCTAAGAAAGATCCCGTGATTATTGAGAAGGATAATATGACGATTTATATGGATGACAGTGGTGAAATAACTGCCCAGCAAATTGCTCGCGAATCCATTACTGCTATCGGATTTTTACAAAATGAATTAGTCTTCGCTACAGGTGGAGAATTCCAATCGGCGTCTTACTCCTTGCTTGAAGGACAAACTCTCTCAAATAAAGACATTGAAAAGATGCTAGATACAGCTTCATCCATTTTGCCTATAGCATTAACCGTTTTAGTTCTAGCAATGTTCCTGTTTACATCAGCACTGTTGTTCATAAAAGTATCCATCTTTGCTATGTTTAGTTTACTTTTCAACAATTCACTTAGGTTAGGTCT
This sequence comes from Peribacillus huizhouensis, assembly GCF_014138605.1. Classification (GTDB taxonomy): domain Bacteria; phylum Bacillota; class Bacilli; order Bacillales; family DSM-1321; genus Peribacillus; species Peribacillus huizhouensis. Next base: position 38,308 of record NZ_JACJHX010000002.1, read on the forward strand.
CTCCTATCGTCATCTCTGGAGAATTACAGCTTACAGTGTTACATTATCGACCGTCTTTTTTACAATCATGGCTGCCTTCCAAACGGTTGTTCCATTCGGTTCGATCATTAACTGGTTCGTTACTTTTGTCATGTTGTATTTATCTCTAAAAGAAGTACCGAAAAACAAAGATGGAATCGAAAGTATTCGATAAAGTGAAACTTTAATCAGTGGGGGGCTGCATCCCCCACCTATCTTTTTTTAGGGAGCTTACTCATTAATTGGAATTACTGCTTCTATACTTTATCTACATCATATGCATTATGATTTCCACCATTATGTTTGATTTAGCCATTGGGCTAAATGATTCTCTTCAAACCCTTCATACTAATAGATTTTTCCCTACATGCAATATTTCGGCAACTAATTCTTGTAAAAAAACTGCCCAATTTTAGGCATAGTACAAATGGTTTTACATATACATGAAATAAAGTAAAACTTCAATCAGTCGGTTTTTTCTTCATCCCCACTGGTGGTTAGTCCCGTTCTACTGTTGATTCCATGAATCACAGATTTAGTACGCAGAGTCCTCATATCTTCGTCTATGTGGCCCACTCTCTATAGGCGCAAACTATAATTCTGCGTAACTCTCAGTAAGATTCACTTTGTCATAGCAATCGAGCATTTATGGCAAAAAGCGAGGCGACCGACGTGGGAACGTCTCCTAAGATCGCTCACGTCCTGTGAGCAACGGAGACGCCATCACATTCTGTGATAGCCCGATAAGCATAGGATGGAATATGGCACAAAGTATTACAGCTTATAACCTCGAGGGGCTAGGAGCCGAAACTAGATTAGGCAGTTAATCCCCACCTACGCTTCTTCGATTACTCTTAGCCTTGAGGAGGGGACTTGACTTTTCGTTAATGCGGGATAAAGACAAGCTAGGGGGATATCCATGAAAAAAATGCTGCTCTTCTTATCGATATGTTTTACTGTTTTTATCATTTATTACGATCTGACAAATGGAACTCTCCCTACTAAGTCCACTGTGAAATCCATAGAAACTAGTTCCGCTCCTGCTTCAGAAATTATCCCGATTCCATATAAAGAAATTAAGATACGTGCAGGTGATTCATTATTATCTATTATTAAAAAGCAGGAAGGTACACTTCCTCTTTCCATCGAAACCATCATTTCGGATTTTGAGAATTTAAATGGGATTAAGCCTGAAGCCATGCAAATCGGCCATACGTATAAAATTCCTTTCTATAACGAATAATAGAAATTTCACTGAGTCGGCAACTTTTTCTCAAATGATTGTTAATCCGGTTTTACCGGCAGTAGTTTGTCCCCTACCTACCCTCTTTGTACCTCTCAGGCTTTTAGGTGTGGGTTTGATTTTCGTTAATGCGGTCTAAAAGATTCAATCCTTGTCAACTGACTCATAAGATTGTTACAATAGGTAAAGCGGTCATTAAGACGTACCGAAATATGATTTTTTCCTAAAGGAGAGAATTCCACGTGAGTGAAATAATACATCGAACGAAAACACGCCCAATTAAAGTTGGAAACTTAACAATTGGCGGAAACAATGAAGTAATCGTACAAAGTATGACAACAACAAAAACGCATGATGTTGAAGCAACAGTTGCGGAAATCCTGCGTCTCGAAGAAGCCGGATGCCAAGTTGTTCGTGTTGCCTGTCCTGATGAACGTGCAGCGAAAGCTATACCAGAAATTAAGAAAAAAATTAACATTCCACTTGTCGTGGACATTCATTTTGATTATAAGCTTGCTTTATTAGCTATAGAAGGCGGAGCAGATAAAATCCGGATCAATCCGGGTAATATCGGTCGTCGTGAGAAAGTAGAAGCTGTTGTAAATGCGGCAAAAGCAAAAGGGATTCCCATTCGAATTGGTGTAAACGCTGGGTCGCTTGAAAGACGGATTATTGAGAAATACGGCTACCCTACCGCTGATGGAATGGTAGAAAGTGCACTTCATCACATTAAAATTCTGGAAGACCTTGATTTCCATGATATCATCGTTTCCATGAAAGCATCTGATGTAAACTTAGCCATTGAAGCATATGATAAAGCTTCTAGAGCGTTTGATTACCCGCTTCACCTTGGAATCACTGAGTCAGGAACATTATTCTCTGGAACTGTAAAAAGTTCAGCAGGACTTGGTGCGATCTTAAGCAAAGGTATCGGTAATACGATGCGTGTTTCTTTAAGTGCTGATCCAGTTGAAGAAGTAAAAGTTGCTCGTGAGCTATTGAAAGTATTTGGTCTTGCCTCAAACATGGCAACACTTATTTCATGCCCAACTTGTGGCCGAATTGAAATTGATCTCATCAGTATTGCTAATGAGGTAGAAGAGTATATTTCAACCATTAAAGCACCGATTAAAGTATCGGTCCTTGGCTGTGCCGTAAACGGTCCAGGAGAAGCGAAAGAAGCGGATATCGGAATTGCTGGAGCACGTGGGGAAGGACTATTATTCCGTCATGGGAAAACTGTCCGTAAAGTACCTGAGGAAACAATGGTAGAAGAACTGAAAAAAGAAATCGATCTACTTGCAGAAGAATATTATGCAAAACAACGTGCTGAAGCTGAAGCCGAAGCTGCGAAATAATAAAAAGATAAGGCCTGGAATAATCCAGGCCTTTTTCTTTGCCCCTAATTTCATCCTTTAAAAGAACGGCATAATAAAGATTCCGACGATAATGGAAACAACTCCAACACCAATTGCCCATGCCCCAAGGGTTGATGCTCCTCTTCTACGAGCAATGAATCCAAGGATAATCCCGACAATTCCTAAGATTACTGGCATGAAGAACAGAGAGAGAATGGACACTATCAATGCAAATGCACCAAACCCTGTTCCTGTTTTTCCGTCATGGTCATCACGCTCTCTTACTGAGTAAGCACGGTTACCCATTGGTTCAGCAAATTCAGCGGATGTTTCCTCATCATACCGGTGGGAAGAAATGTCTTTCTTCTCAGTTACTACTGGCACCACTGTCTCAGTCGCTACTGGTATAGTCTCATAGCTACGATTTATGTCTGATATGACTACCTGATCTTCCTCATCCAGTGCCGTTGTATCTAAGTGATTCTCCACTGTCTCAAGCTTTTTGGATTTCCTCTTTTCATCATCCATGCTGGAATATCGATCTTCTTCCATTCGTGCATCCCTCACTTTCGTTTATAGGAGCATTTATAGTGTATGTGATAATCGTCAAAAACCTCATGAAAATTATTTCTTTGCATGGTTACATTTACTAGTGGTACACTTGAAGTTAAATGTAATAAGGAGGATAAATAGCTTGCGCAAACGACTAGGCATTGATATCGATGGAACAATTACTAGACCTGATACATTTGTTCCATATTTAAATAAGGCTTTTCAATTATCACTTACATATGAAGAAATGAATCAATATGATTTTAATCCTTTTGTTAATATTCCCGAAGAAGAATTTTCTAAATGGTTTATCGAGAATGAACCCATTATTTATGCCGAATCCATTCTTGTAGACGGTGCAAAAGATGTTTTGCATAAATGGGCTAATAGGCATGATCTTTACTTTATTAGTGCTAGAAATAATGCAATGTTGGATGTGACTGAAACTTGGTTTTCAAAGCAAGAATTACAATACAATCATATTGAATTGATTGGATCACACGATAAAGTAGCGACTGCGAAGAAATTTGAGGTCGATCTTTTTCTTGAAGACAAACATGACAATGCGGTAGCCATTGCAGAGGAATGCAATATTCCAGTATTATTATTCGATACACCGTACAATCAAGATCCCATTCCTAATGGTGTAATTCGTGTTTACCATTGGCATGAAGTGGAAAAATGGGTGGAGAATTGGTTAAAAGTTTCATTATAATTGCAAAGAGGATGTCTCACAAAGGTCGGACCTCGCACTCTAAATCAGTATTTCGTGTTTACTGAATTTAGTTGTTGCGCGGTCTGACCCTTTGATTTGGGACATCCTCTTATTGTGTAACACAGTTCGGACACTTACCATAAATTTCGAATTTATGACCTGAGATATCATAATCTTGCAGACTTTCGTTTAAGTCATTCATTGGACAAGTATCAATCTCTTTCGTTTTTCCACAATCTAAACAAATGAAATGATGATGGTGGGAATGATGGCCACAAGTAAAACGAAAATGCTTCTCACCTGCTAATTCTGTTGTTTCAAATACCCCTAAATCCACAAAAAGGGAAAGATTACGGTAAATCGTATCAAAGCTAAGTCCAGGGTAATCTGACTTCATATTCTCAAGAACATCTCGCGCCGTTAAATATTTATCACTTGAAGAAAATAATTGAAGCATTTCTTCTCGTTTCCCCGTGTGCTTATAGCCTTTATCTTTTAATAATTGCATTGCTGTTGTTACGTTCATAATAATCACCCTACCTTACGCAAATCGTGTTTTGATTTTTCCTATAAGAATCGAGAGAACTAATATTAATACAGTAAGCATAACAATAGTACCACCAGGTGCAAGGTCGAGATAATACGATAAAAACAATCCAGAAATGACGGAAATCTCTCCGAAGATCACCGAATAAAATATCATTTGCTTAAAGCCTTTAGCAAAACGAAGACTAGCCGCAACCGGTATCGTCATTAGAGATGAAACGAGCAAGATCCCCACAATCCGCATGGACGCAGCAATGACAAGTGCAACCATTACTATGAATATAAAGTGAATGGCTTTTGAAGGGATTCCTGATGCCTTTGCGTGCTCTTCATCAAAAGACAATAAGAAGAGCTCTTTATATAATAAGACTAATGTTAATACAACGAAGATAGCAACAATAATGATAAGTTGCAAGTCTGTTCGGCTGACGGCACTGACACTGCCAAATAAATAGCCATATAAATCTGTATTAAAGCCGTTTGCAAGCGAAATAAAAATCGCACTTAAACCGATTCCACTCGATAAAATAATCGGTATCGCGAGCTCCTTAAAATGTTTATATACATTTCTCAACTTTTCAATAAATAACGAACCGACAACGGAAAACGTCATGCCCATATACAATGGATTTAGTCCCGCTAATGCAATAAAGTTCTTTTCTAATAATAAGCTAAATGCAATTCCTGCTAGGGCGACATGGCTAAGAGAATCCGCGATCATCGACATTCTCCGTACCACAACGAAAACGCCGATTAAGGGCGCCAAAGCACCAATAATCAAGCCTGTTAGAAATGCATTTTGTAAAAATTCATACTGCAAAATACCCGAAATCATGGGTGACCTCCAACCTCTTAATGATTATGACTGAGTAGCTGCACTCCATGACCGTATATAGAGGAAAGCTCTTCTTCATTTAATTCATTGTATTCACATGCATCTCCATGGAAATGCAATGTTTTATTAATGCACGCGACATGGGTAACTTTATCCGTTACAGTTGCAACATCATGAGTAACTAAAATAAGTGTGATCCCTAATTGTTTATTCATCATATCAAGAATTTCATAAAATTGTTGGACGTTTTTTTGATCAACACCTACTGTTGGTTCATCCAAAATCATCAATTCCGGTTCACTGACGAGAGACCGAGCAATGAATACCCTTTGTTGCTGCCCTCCGGATAACTCCCCAATATTTCGATCTTTAAAGCTAAGCATGCCGACAGACTCCAGCGCTTTGACAACTTTCTTTTTATGTTCTTTGCGAGGAATTTTAAATAAACCGATTTTTTTCGTTAATCCACTTAGCACCACTTCAAATACCGTTGCCGGAAAGCCAGTATTAAAAGAATTAGCTTTCTGCGACACAAAGCCAATCTTCTGCCAATCTTTAAATTGACGGATCGGTTGTCCAAATAATTCAACTTCCCCTTTTTGTATCTTTAACACACCGAGAATTAATTTCAGCAATGTAGACTTTCCCGAACCATTCGGACCAACAATGGCTAAAAAGGCCCCTTGAGGTACTTGAAGTGAGACATCTTCTAAAACCAGATCTTTTGAATATTTGTAGGAAATATCCTCAACCTTGATAATCGGTATCCCTTTGTTATTTCCCAATCTAATCACCTATTTTATTTTTATAAGAATCGTTACGATTTACATAAAGTAGTATATAAGAAATACGGCTACTTGTAAAGGAACTAAGATTTTTAGCTAAGAAAATTGCCTGTATTATCTATAAAGTATGGTTCATTTCAGCTCACTTCCATCATATGTTAACCATATGTTAACAAAAAGGAGGTTCAATTGATGAAATTATTTGAAACGATGATTAACCACAAAATTAATAAAATTAAGGCCCATGAATTGCAATCCATTGCCAGTCAGCACGGAGTCAGACTTACTCAAAACGAAGCGAACAATATTAGCAAAATTCTGGCAGGGAGAAATATTAATGTTTTTAATCCCTCGGAGCGCCAACTTGTACTTAACGAAATTGCAGAAATTGCTGGTACAAAAACAGCTAATCAAATCGCAAGGCTATTTACCCAACTCACAGCGAATTTTTAAGAATATGGTCTTGAATTGAAATTCTATCAGGTGTACCTCACACCCTATACAATGTTTATTATACCTATTTATATAAACAATTGATAGCAGATGTGAGGTCACCCTTCTGTTCTCGTCCAGCCTCTTTATTCTCTATTCACTACAGAACGTACTGATTATAAGTACTTTACAAATTCAGCGACTGGTTTTCGGTACCCTCTTGGCTTTCTACTCTGAATTTTTTCTTTACCAATCGCAATCATTAGAACTGGTTCATATTGATCGGATATTGATAGCAACTTCTTTAACTGGTCTGGATCAAATCCGATCATTGGGCAAGTATCCCATCCCTTGCTTTTGGCCGCCAACATAAACAACATCGCTGATAAAGATGCATTTCGTATCGCTTCATCTCGTTGAAATACTTCTCCTCTACTTTCATAAAGAGACAAGACATCTTGAACTTCATGATCATATTCTTGCTTGCTTAACATGCCCAGCATAAGGAGGCCTTCATATATACGCTTAGCATCTTTAAACGCTTTTTTATCGCCCAATACGATCAAAACAGCTGATGCTGTACCTACTTTGTATTGTCCATTGGCTGCCTTTTTAACACCTTCCTTTAACTCCGGATCCATTACAACTAGATAATTCGTATGTTGCAAATTGAACGCTGATGGCCCCATTTTAACTAGCTCAAAAATTTCATTAAGTTCCTTCGCAGTAATCGAATGATTGTCTAAAAAATTATGTACCGAACGTCTCTCTTAACAACTGATCAAATAATTCCACTTCATTACCCCCGAATTATCCTTACTTTCTAAAAGGTTTATTAGTATAAATCGTGTTTTCTCTATCATCTACATTTACTTCAATTCATTTATCTTGAATTATTTTATTATTGCTTCATTTATTACCTGTCAACAAAAGTAAGTGAAAGCTGTAAAGGGATTAATAGTTGATAAAATCGTAAAAGGTCAGGATCCACCCAAATATACAGTTAACGTGTTAAACACACTTTTTAACACCTGCATATTATGGTGAATTCTGACCATTAGATTTTAAAATAGGTTATTGATTTTGTTTTTCAGCAGAAACGCTAAAATTGCAACATCATTAATTCTTTACTAATTTCGTTACAACCTTATTGCCAGATGGCTTTTTTTCGATTATATCTTCTGCTGGTTTAGCCCGTTTTATAAAGAAAGCTAAGATTAAAGCAACCCCAGCAATACCGACAGTCACTAAGAAAGCATCATTAATTCCTTCTAACATCGCTTGCATCGCAATTTGTTGTTTCATTTCTACTGCTTGTGCGGCTGTTGGCTGCCCAACCAAGTGTTTCATTGCATCGGCAGCTATTTCAGTCGCATGCGTTTCCGTACGATTCGACATAATCGTTACCAATAACGCTGTACCAATGGCGCCAGAAACTTGCTGCATAGTATTGTTCATTGCAGTACCATGTGGGTAATAACGCGCCGGCAATTGGTTTAAGCCATTAGTCGAAACTGGCATCATCACCATGGACATACCAAACATCCGGGCTGAATATAAAATGATTAAGAAAGTATAAGAAGTATCAAGAGTTAATTTACTGAAGTAATAACTTGTAATTGTCGTTATCGCTAAACCAATAACGGCTAGTATACGTCCACCAAATTTGTCAAATAATTTCCCATTAATTGGTGACATAACAGCCATTAATATTGCCCCCGGCAATAGCAATAATCCCGCATCCATAGGAGATATTCCGCGAATCGTTTGGACATAAATAGGAAGTAAAATCATAGCCGAAAACATAGCCATCGTGATTGTCATGGAAATAGCTGATGATAAAGCAAACATTGGATACTTATAGATTCTAAATTCAAGCATTGGTCTTTCTAACTTCAATTGACGTAAAATAAACCAAACCAATGCAATTACCCCAATGATCAATGTCCCATATACAAGCGGACTATCCCAGCCTTTCGTACCTGCAGAACTAAAGCCATATAGCAACCCGCCAAAACCTAAACTCGACAAAAGAACCGAAAATAGGTCAAGACGGATATCGACTTTTTCCTTTTTCCCTTTCAGCAAGAAGATGCCAACCAACAACACGACAATTGCAATGGGTGTTACAAAATGGAACAGCATTCTCCAGTCATAGTGTTCAATGATCCAGCCCGATAAAGTCGGACCAATCGCTGGGGCTCCCATTAGAACTAAACCAAAAATCCCCATCGCCGCTCCTCTCTTTTCCACAGGAAAGCTCGTTAACATGACATTCATTAACAATGGCATCAAAATGGCTGAACCTGATGCTTGAACCATTCGTCCAATTAATAAAAGCGGAAATGCATGTGCAAAACCAGCAAGAACCGTACCGAGCGTAAATAATAACATGGCTGTTAAAAAAAGGTTCCGTACAGAATATTTTTGAATTAAAAATGCCGTCGTTGGAATTAAGATCCCGTTTACTAACATAAAACCTGTAGTGAGCCATTGCACAGTCGATGTCCCTACATCTAAATCCTTCATAATTGACGGCAAAGCAATGTTTAGTAAAGTATTGTTTAAAAAAGCTATAAATGCACCAATCATCAAGACGGCAAGCATGCCGTACGGTGGACGATCAGTCTTTTGTATTGAATGATCCATTTGTGTTCCCCCTATGAACTCGCAGTTCATTTTTTTATACTCTTATTCCGATTCCACATTATATAATAACTATTTTAATTTTGCAATCCAAAAATATATAATCACTACTAGGTTAAACGGGAGTAGTGATTTTTATGCAGTTAGCTGGGAATGGACAGAATAATGGGATCATTCGAGGCTTGGATAGTAAAAAATTTAAGCTAAATGCCAAAAGAATATTTATACATTTATGTTGTTGATACCATTTTGACTACAAAAAAGGCGATAGATTCTTTACAATTACCTGGAGAAAATCATTCCAGGTATTTTGATAAAGAAACTATCGCCCGCTAGAAAACCAAACAAATGGTCTTACTTATATAAAATTAGTTTTTAGGAGCTTTTTCCCAATCAGCTGCAAATTTCTCAATGCCTTGATCTGTAAGCGGGTGCTTAGTAAGTTGCTCAATAACATTGTAAGGAATAGTCGCAATATGAGCACCAGCCATTGCTACACGAGTTACGTGATCTGGATGACGAACTGAAGCCGCAATGATTTGTGAATCTAATTGATGAACGCGGAATAGTTCAGCAATTTTTGATACCAATTGAACACCATCTTCAGAAATATCATCTAAACGACCTAAGAACGGTGATACATAAGCAGCACCTGCACGAGCTGCTAAAAGAGCTTGGTTCACAGTGAAAATAAGAGTCACGTTAACTTTAACTCCTTTTTCTGCAAGATAACGTGTTGTTTCTAGACCAGCTAATGTCATCGGAACTTTAATTGTTACCTTTTTATCTCCACCATTGATTTTAATTAGTTCCTCTGCCTCAGCAATCATTTCTTCTGCTGAAACAGCAGCAGGCGTAACTTCTGCAGATACAGATTCAACAGATGGTACAGCTTTTAGAATTTCTTCAATACGATCTTCAAATTTAACCCCTTCTTTAGCAACTAAGGAAGGATTTGTCGTTACACCAGAAAGAACGCCAATTTTATACGCTTTTTGAATATCCTCTAGGTTCGCAGTATCGATAAAAAATTTCATTATAAATTACCCCCGTATTTTCATTAATTTTTTTCTTGCTTACTTCTTCTCTACCGCATGTCCACCAAACTCATTGCGGAGTGCTGAGACAACTTTCCCTGTAAACGTATCTTCTTCTAATGAGCGATAACGCATTAACAAGGACATCGCAATAACCGGAGTTGCCATTTGAAGGTCTAATGCTGTTTCAAGCGTCCATTTCCCTTCACCTGAAGAATGCATGACCCCTTTAATATCGTCTAGTTTTGCATCTTTAGAGAAAGCATTTTCTGTCAATTCCATCAACCATGAACGAATAACAGATCCGTTGTTCCAAACTCTTGCAACTTTTTCATAATCATAGTCAAATTCACTTTTTTCTAGGAGTTCAAATCCTTCACCAATGGCAGCCATCATTCCGTATTCAATACCATTATGAACCATTTTTAGGAAATGACCCCCACCTGCTTTACCTGTAAAAATATAGCCATTTTCAACAGAGGTATCTCGGAAAATAGGTTCTACGATCGACCATGCTTCCGCATCCCCACCAACCATATAATTGGCACCATTACGCGCACCTTCCATACCGCCAGAAGTACCTGCGTCTAAGAAGTTTACCCCTATTTCTTTAAAGTAATTGTAGCGGCGAATGGATTCCTTATAATGGGAGTTACCTGCTTCAATCACAATATCTCCAGGTTCAAGGAAAGGTTTCACTTCATCAATCACTGAATCAACAACAGAATGAGGTACCATTATCCAAAGAACTCTTGGTTTGTCTAAATTTTCAACAAGTTCTTTATAACTTGATGTACCCGTTGCCCCAAAGTTTCTCATTTCTTGTACTGCAGTGGGATTTACATCAAATGCTACCACTTCATGGTTATGATCCAATAAATTTTGACCGATATTTAACCCCATTTTCCCTAAACCGATTAATCCGACTTTCATGATGACGCCTCCTATGATCGTAAAAGCATATATATATAAATTCCGCGTTTTCTAATTTCCTTCATTCACAATTAAACTGTCAATTAGAAAACGCAGATTTATTATCATTCAGGTGCAAATTCTTGATTAAGAATTTAATAATTCTTTAGAAATTTTGACAACATTTTCTGTCGTAAATCCGAAGTATTCCAGAACTGACGCTCCACTTCCTGAAGCTCCAAACGTTTCGATCGATAAAATTTTCCCTTCTTGGCCGACAAATCGTTCCCAACCTAGAGAAATACCCATTTCAATTGCTAAGCGCTTCGTAACTGAAGCAGGTAATACTTGTTCTTGATATTCTTTCGGTTGGTTTTTGAAAAGTTCCCAACTTGGAATAGCTACGACACGAACCGATACATTTTCTTTTTCTAGCTCTACTTTCGCACTTGCAGCAAGTGAGACTTCAGATCCTGTAGCCATTAAAATCATATCAGGATTTTCGTTTGTTTCAGTTAGAACGTAGGCACCTTTAGAAAGGTTTTCCAGATTACCTTTTGTTTCTTCAAACACTGGCAAGTTTTGGCGGCTAAGTACTAACACTACTGGACCATCCACGTTTTGTAATGCATAAGCCCATGCACTTGCTGTTTCATTTGCATCACTTGGACGGATCACTGTAAGACCAGGAATCGCACGAAGAGCAGTCAATTGTTCAATTGGCTCATGTGTTGGACCATCTTCACCTACAGCGATTGAGTCGTGTGTAAACACATACGTAACTGGTAGTTTTGATAAAGCCGCTAAACGGATCGCTGGACGTAAATAGTCATTGAAGACAAAGAATGTACTAACAAAAGGTTTTACTCCACCGTGTAGAGCCATTCCATTTCCAGCAGCACCCATTGCATGTTCACGAACACCAAAGTACACATTGCGACCAGCAAATGATTCAACAGCAAATTTCGCTTCGCCTTTAATATCCGTCATTGTAGATCCTGAAAGATCTGCGCTTCCTCCAAAAATAGATGGAACTGTTTTAACAAAGTGGTTAATTGCTTGACCGCTTGCCACTCGTGTTGATACTTCTTTATCCGTATCAAAAGTTAGAATGTCTTGCGCTTCAATTAATACTTTTCCATCAATCGCATCAGAAAGTTCACTTGCCAATTCAGGACAAGCTTCTTTGTACGCAGCAAATAATGTATTCCATTGCTCTTCTTTGTTGCCGCCAACCTGTTTTAATTCTGCAAAATGAGCTTTTACTTCTTCAGGTACATAGAAATCTTCTTCATAATTCCAGTCATAAGCTAATTTTGTTGCTTTCGCTTCTTCAACACCAAGTGGGTTACCATGTGCTTTATTCGTTCCAGCAACTTTCGGGCTACCAAAGCCAATGATTGTTCTAATTTCGATAAGAGTTGGTTGATCTAGATTTAGTTTCGCTTCTTCAATCGCCTTTGTGATTGCTTCAACATCGTTTCCGTCTTCCACTCGTAAATACTGCCAATTGACAGATTCCGCACGTTTTTTCGTATCTTCACCATATGAAAGGTTTAATTCACCATCTAGTGAAATATCATTAGAATCATATAACGCGATTAATTTTCCTAGTTTCATATGACCCGCCATAGACATTGCTTCATAAGCAACACCTTCCATTAAGTCACCATCGCCTACTAATGCATACGTAAAGTGATCTACTACCGGGAATTCTTTTTTATTGAATTTAGCCGCTAAGTGCGCTTCTGCCATAGCCATACCAACTGCAGTTGCGATACCTTGACCTAATGGACCTGTAGTTGCTTCAACACCATCTGTATGACCCACTTCTGGATGACCAGGTGTTTTACTGTTTAATTTACGGAAGTTTTTTAGATCCTCTAAAGAAACGTCATAGCCCGTTAAATGAAGCAAGCTGTATAATAAACTTGAACCATGTCCTGCAGACAAAACAAAGCGATCACGGTTAAACCATTTTGAATGAGCAGGATTATGAGATAAATGATTCGCCCATAAAGCGTACGCCATTGGTGCCGCACCCATTGGTAGACCAGGATGTCCTGAATTTGCACTATTAATTGCATCAATAGATAAAGTACGAATTGTATTAACAGCTAAAGTTTCAATATTATGTGTCATTTTAATATCCCCCTGAATGATCTTTTATTTGTTAAACAAGCACAGCTTCCTTTTTCGAGACTACAGTTTCTTCATCTAACCACCATTTAAAGCCTACATTTTGTAATAATTGATGGGCTTCCTTTGGCCCGTATGATCCGGACTCATATTGCATAAGTGGAACAGACCCTTCGGAAAAAGCATCAATAATAGGTTGCACCCATTCCCAAGCCAATTCAACTTCTTTCCAATGGGCAAAGAAGGTTGAATCGCCACGAAAAGCATCATAAATGAGTCTTTCATAGGCTTCAGGTACATCTTTTTGATTGGAAGTGAAATTCATTTTTATCGGTTCGATTTCCCCGTTTAATGGGTTTTTGCTATTTAATTGTAATGTAACATTTTCATTTGGATTGATTTCAATGATTAAGAGGTTCGGAGCCACTTTTACATTTTGATCCTTATACAGTTCATTTGCTGAGTCTTTAAATTCAATCACAATCCGCGTAGACTTTTCTTTCATTCGTTTGCCTGTTCTAATATAGAACGGCACTCCACTCCAAAATGAATTATCAATCCAAAGTTCAGCAGCGATGAAGGTGTCATTCATAGAAGTAGAATGAATTCCTGGTTCGTCTAGATAACCATTCACCTGCTTCCCATTCATTTCACCTGATGTATATTGACCGCGTATTACTTGTAAACCGACATCTTCTTTTTTTAATGGACGAAGTGATTCCATTACTTTTCTTTTTTCATTTCGTATGTCGTTTGCACTGATTTTGTTTGGTTTTTGCATCGCTGTCATCATTAGCATTTGTAACATATGATTTTGAAACATATCTCGAAGTGCACCAGACTTATCATAATAGCCTGCTCTCTCCTCAACCCCAACGGTTTCACTCGCTGTTATTTGTACATTTGCGATATTTTCGTTGTTCCAAAGCGCTTGCAATACTGGGTTTGCAAATGCTAACGCTTCTAGATTTTGAACCATTGGCTTACCAAGATAATGGTCAATTCGATATATTTCTTCTTCCTCAAACGCTTTCGTTAAATTTGCATTTAAAAGGCGTGCAGATTCTAAATCATGTCCAAAAGGTTTTTCAATAATCAGACGCTTCCATCCCTTTGTAGAACCTAATCCGCTTTCTTTTATATTTAAAGCAATGAGATCGAAAAACTCAGGACCAACAGAAAGATAAAACATTCTATTTTCTGGAATATGTAATTCCTTTTCTCTCTGTTCAACAAGGTCACGTAATGATTGATAGTCTTCAATCTTCGTTGCATCAAATCGGCTATAGCGAAAAGCATCAAGAAAGTCTGCTAATCTAGTTTCATCATCTATTATACTTCTAGAAAAGGTTTGCAAAGATTGTTTCACATAGGCTTGTAAGTCACTATCTGACATCTCTTTCCTTCCTACAGCGATGATGGAGATCTTTTGAGGCATTTTTTGATTTGCATATAAATTATACAAAGCAGGAAAAATTTTCCTCTTCGCCAAATCCCCCGTTGATCCGAATAAAACAAAGGTCATGGACTCCATCCCTTTATTCCCCCTTAATTAACAAAAACATGGTTGATTTCTTCGTACGAGGTTGTTATTCATTAAGAAGAATTTACCAGGTACTCTTTATTGTATGAGTTACTTTATATAACCATGTTATACCTTGGTTCATTTATAGTCAAGTAGTTTGTGTCTACTTTGTGAACTTTGTTTAAGCTGTTATATAATAAGTTTTTCAAATCTAACCCTAGAATATAACACAAAAGGAATTATATGAACCCTTTGTTATTATTAATAAACTACTAACAAAAAATTTAGTTTTTAATGCCGACTCCTTAATTTTTCATGATCGATTTTTAACCACGATTTGCTTATCGGCATTTAGAGTAATCACAGCATCTGCCATTTGATTAAACAAGCCATTTTCAACAACACCTGGAATCATATTAAGTTTTTGTTCTAATGTGACGGGATCTAGTATATTTGGAAACTTAGCATCAATAATGTAATTCCCATTGTCAGATTTATATGGACCATTGTTGGCAGAGCGAATTTTTGTTTCTGCCCCTAATAACCTAATCTGTTTGTTTGTCATTTCCACTCCAAATGGGACTACTTCAATCGGGAGGGGGAACGCTCCTAAATAGTCAACCATTTTAGCAGGATCAGCAACGACAATAAAACTCTTTGCAGCTCTCGCGATAATCTTCTCTCTTAAAAGAGCTCCGCCTCCTCCTTTTATTAGACTTAATTGCGGATCTACTTCGTCCGCTCCATCAATGGTTACATCAATATGATTAATCTCTTTAAAGGTCACGAGAGGAATTCCACATTCATTTGCTAGTTGTTCCGTCTGAATCGAGGTCGGGACCCCTTTTATTGAGAGACCTTCTTTCATTAATTGCCCAAGTTTCATAATCGTATAATAAACGGTCGAACCAGTACCCAGTCCAACAGTCATGCCATCTTTTATAAATTCAACTGCTTTTTCACCAACGATTTTTTTTTCAATCACCGTTCTCGCTCCTTATATCATGTTTTCAGCTATACCTTGTACAATGTAAGAATCTACTTCCGCTTACTATCTCATTTGACCAATATTGTATCGTTTTCTTATGGACATTTTCCACTATACATTTTTTCATTATATTTTTCAGCGTATTTCCGTGTTTAAAATTATAAAAAAAGAAATTGCATTTTTAGTTATCACATTAATTAGAATATAATAATTTCATTAATAATAACATAGTAATTTTATATAACCTATTTATTCGTTACTCAATATAACGAAATTCTATAATAATGGCATTAAACATACATTTTAAAAGTATTATGTGTTATTATATGTTTACATAGAATATTATTTATTATCGTTAAAAATATTATTAGTTACTATTTGTTCCCTATGTGATTTGGAATATACTGAAGATATGAGGTGAATAATATGATTGAGGAAAAACAGGAAGAGAAGCTATGTGAAAAGGTGGAACAGTCCTATCACTTATTGGGGAAAAAATGGATAGGCTTAATTCTCTATACGTTGAAGGATGAGCCAAAAAGATTTAGTGAGATTGCTACCTATATCCCTAATTTAAGTAAACGAGTCCTAAATGAACGAATCAAAGAGCTCGAGGATAGTGGCATTGTTATTCGTAATGTGATTGCTGATCGACCTATTCGTACCGAATACTCTTTAACTAAAAAAGGGACCGAATTATCGAAAGCGCTTTCTTATTTTGAGAATTGGGCTGATAAATGGCTATAATGAACGGACAGCATCTTCTTAACGGATAAGGAGATGTTTTTTTGCTGTAAAATCTACTCATACTTATTACTCAATTTAGCTCAGATTTGTTTCGTTTCTTCTACATCTGCATATTGACGATAAACAGCGAACAGCTAACCTCAGCCATTCGCTGTTTGAACTTAATTTAATGCAATTTTTTCTAAAAGGCTGCTATCAAAAGTATTCCCTTTTAACATCTCGATTTCGAATTTATATGGAGCTTTCTTATTTTTCTTGTCTTCACCAACGAATGGTGTTTCAAGAATCTTCGGAATCTCGGTTAACTGTGGATGATGAACAATATAACGCAACGCTTCAAAACCGATATGGCCAAAGCCAATGTTTTCATGGCGGTCTTTACGTGCGCCGCGCTCGTTTTTACTGTCATTTATGTGTAACACCTTCAACCGATCAAGTCCAACGATTTTATCGAATTCATTTAAAACACCATCAAAATCCTCGATAATATTATACCCAGCATCGTGGACATGGCAGGTATCAAGTGTAACAGACAGTTTATCATGAAGTGTAACACCATCGAATATCATCGCAAGTTCTTCAAAGCTTCTACCACACTCCGTACCTTTTCCAGCCATTGTTTCTAGTGCAATTTGCACTTCTTGATCGGAAACAAGTACTTCATTTAATCCTTCTATGATTTTCTTAATGCCTTCCTCCGGTCCAGCACCGACATGTGCACCAGGGTGAAGCACAATTTGTTTCGCACCAAGTGCTTGCGTTCGTTCAATTTCACTTCGCAAAAAATTGACCCCTAGTTCAAAGGTTGCTGGATTTTGTGAGTTGCCGATGTTGATGATATAAGGGGCATGAACGACAATATCAGTTATCCCATGCTCTGCCATATGTTGTTGCCCTGCTGCAATATTCAACTCTTCTATTTTTTTACGTCTCGTATTTTGCGGGGCGCCAGTATAAATCATAAACGTATTTGAACCATAAGAAACAGCTTCTTCACTCGCTCCAAGCAACATACTTTTTCCGCTCATCGAAACATGTGATCCTATTTTCAACCTCGTCTCCCCCTAACTTTTATCACGGTTTAACTAATCAGTGGGAATGAACTTCCCACTGAGGGTAGTTCCGCTTTATTTCTTCTTTTGTAAGCGACGCTCACGTTTTTTGAAACTTTCAACCTCGCGTTGAACTTTCTTTTTATAGCCTGGCTTTACTTTGCCCGGTTTCTTCACCATTTTCTTTGCTTTTTCGTCGATTTCATTTCCTTGTTTTTTACGTGTTTTTCGTTTATTACGAGCATCAATTTCCACCCAATCGCCATTTACTAAATCGCGATCATGGAATGTAATTCCTAATTTCTCCAATCGATTTAATGCATCCTCGTCAGATACGTCATAGATGGTGGCAGCTATTCCTGAATATCCAGCACGTGCCGTTCTACCAGTTCGGTGGATGTAGAAGTCAAGATCTGATGGTAGCTCATAATTAATAATATGAGAAACACCTTCAATATCAATTCCACGAGCTGCTAAATCAGTCGCTACAATGTATTGGTATTCCAAATCATTAATTTGCTTCATCATTTTCTTACGATCACGCGGTGACAAATCACCATGAATTCTACCGACTTTTAATCCCTTTTCAATAAGAGCATCGGCAACTGTATCTGCCATTTTCTTCGTGTTCGTAAAAATAATCGCTAAGTACGGATTATAGTTTACAACAACGTCATGCAATAACTGCGTCTTATTACGATGACGCAACGGAACAAGTACATGTTCAATCTTCACCGCGGCCGCTTGCTTTGGATCGACTTGGACATGCTTCGGATTATTCATATATTTTTTCATGAAAGGTTTTAATTTCTCAGGAATTGTTGCTGAGAAGAGCAACATTTGAAGATGTTGTGCCATTTTTGAGGCAAATTTGTCAACATCTTCTATGAAGCCCATGTCGAGCATTAAGTCGGCCTCATCGACAACAAGCATATCAGCCGAAAAAACACGAAGTGCTTGATCAGCTACCAAATCTTTAATTCTACCTGGTGTACCAATTACGAGATGCGGTTGTGTTTTTAACTTATCAATAGTCCGTTGCTTATCAGTCCCACCAATAAAAACACGAACTTGCAAAGGTGATTCCTCTGGAAAATGCTCAGCAATCTTAAGAGCTTCTTTGTAAATTTGGTTGGCAAGCTCACGTGTTGGGGCGGCAATAATCGCTTGCACTTCTTCTTTCGTGCTATCAAGTTTATTCATAATTGGTAGTAAATACGCGTGAGTTTTCCCCGTACCTGTTTGCGATTGACCAATTAGGCTTGTTCCTTTTAAAACGGCCGGAATGACACGTTCTTGTATTTCCGTCGGTTTATCAAAACCTAATGACTCTACGGCCTCTATCATATAGCTTTCCAACTTAAATCGTTCAAAATTGTTTTGCTTCATCTAAAAACTCCTTTAAATCGTCAGGCTTTCCAATCTTCATCAGAACCTTGACATATCTATTTATTATAGTTTAAGAATGGTGTAATACGCAAGTGCGCGTATATTTTCCATCATTATGATGCGTCGACAGAAAAGATTTAATGGATACAAAATACTTATTTGATACTTCACTATTAAAACAGATAACCTTTTTACTTACTAAGCATAATTTATATAGAAGAGGAAAATTTGTTAGAAAGGAGTGACAATATGCCTCCAAATAGAATGTTCGGGCAAGGCCCAGGATTCGGGCATAGCCGTGGAAACGGCAATCCACAACCATACAGAGGCCCTAATGGATTTTTGGGGCCAGCTAACTTCCCCCCACAGCAGGCTAGAAATGCGATGAGACCAGGGTCTGGCTTCGGGCAAGGTCAAGGAAACCGTCCACAGAAGCCACCTTCATCGGGTGGACTTTTATCCAAGCTATTAGGAAAAAATAAAAAACAACCGTCCATAAACCCATTCGCCCCCCCTTCTGCATCCAGTCAAGCAACTAGAGGAGCAGCAGCACAATCAGGAGCTGGAGGAATTTTGGAAACATTAAAAAATCCCGGCGCTCTTTCAGGTATGCTAGCTAACACACAAAAAGTCTTACAGGCCGCGGAACAAGTGACACCAATGATTCAACAATACGGTCCTATTGTTAAGAATATCCCGTCCATGTGGAAGATTTATCAAGGCTTAAAAAACTCAGGGTCAACTGATTCAACTGATTCAACGGATTCATCCGAAGAGACACCAAAGGAAGCGGTTGAAGATACTTCACCTAAAGAAGAGAACATAACTGTCACGGAGGAACTAGTGCCAGCAAAAAAACCTCGAAAAAAAAGAGCGACACAAGGTGATTCAAGTCCAAAATTATATATTTAATCCGAGGGTGTCAATGTGGCACTCTCTTTTTAAGATGGCTATGTTAAAGCTCATTGTTGATTTTGGCACTTTGTTGATTGGAGCGGAAGGCGTGAGCATCCTGCGAGAAAGACGAGTCATATTATAGGGAAGACCCCACAGGCTCACAGCGCCGAGGAGGCTCCCTGACCGGCCGCGGAAAGCGAACGCCTTTCCTTCAAATCAACAAGCAAGTTTAGCAGAGCCATTAAAATAAGAAAAGTTCAAAGTTCTAAAGAGCAATCTATTACCTTCCCTCATACTATTATTACGTGATGAATGAACTTGCTTAGGACACTCACCTTTTATCAGAAAGTCATGATTATTACCACATGGATTGAATAACCTCTTTTACATACGAACATTCTTTGTAAAATTTCGTAACCTCTTATATAATATAAGTGTATCTATGGATTTCTTTTTCCAT
This sequence comes from Peribacillus huizhouensis, assembly GCF_014138605.1. Classification (GTDB taxonomy): domain Bacteria; phylum Bacillota; class Bacilli; order Bacillales; family DSM-1321; genus Peribacillus; species Peribacillus huizhouensis. The sequence continues at coordinate 58,584 of NZ_JACJHX010000002.1, forward strand.
ATAAGGAGGAACCACATTGAAAGTAATTAAAATATCACCGCGCGGCTATTGCTATGGCGTTGTGGATGCCATGGTTATCGCTCGGAATGCGGCTTTAGATAAAACATTACCGCGTCCAATTTATATATTAGGAATGATTGTTCATAATAAACATGTGACAGATGCTTTTGAAGAGGATGGAATCATAACGCTTGACGGAAATAACCGGAAGGAAATTCTTGAGAAAGTGGATGGCGGTACCGTTATTTTCACTGCCCACGGCGTCTCACCTGAAATTAGAAAATTAGCTGAAGAAAAAGGCCTTGTTAGCATTGATGCGACTTGTCCAGACGTTACCGTTACCCATGATTTAATTCGAGAGAAGACGTCTGTTGGCTATCAAATCATCTATATCGGGAAGAAGAACCATCCAGAACCCGAAGGAGCACTTGGAGTAGCACCAGATATGGTTCATTTAGTTGAATCAGCTGCAGATGTAGAGAAACTAACACTAAAAGACGAAAAAATTATTGTAACGAACCAAACAACAATGAGCCAATGGGATGTTGTCGATATTATGGACAAAGTCAAAGAGAAATATCCACATTGTGAAGTACACAAAGAAATCTGTATGGCAACCCAAGTGCGTCAAGAGGCCGTTGCTCAGCAAGCTGGTGAAGCTGATGTACTGATTGTTGTTGGAGACCCTAAAAGTAATAACTCCAATCGCCTTGCACAAGTGTCTATTGAGATTGCTGGTACACAAGCGTATCGAATCGCGGACCTTTCTGAACTTCAATTAGACTGGTTAAAGGATGCAAAAACAGTTGGTGTAACTTCAGGTGCTTCCACACCAACACCAATTACGAAAGAAGTCATTACATTTTTAGAAAAATACGATCCAGAAGATGAATCCACTTGGGATACGACTAAGAAAGTACCTTTAACGAAAATCTTGCCGAAAATTAAGCAAAAATCTTAAAATAATTGTTAAAGTAAAAGGAATAGACCTCACATCTATTAAATATCGTTTTTAAATGTGTCATTGACACAATAAACGATAGATATAGTGTGAGGTTTTCTTTTTTGATTACGAGTCAATAATTTGTAGACATATGTAATAATTTGTTAAAGTGTTGAAAAAAGGTAAGTGCATTAAAGGTGAATATGAAATGAGTGTAACAAACATAGATTATTTATGGTTTAAATTTATCAATAACAAAGTCCTGCAATATCAATTAATCGATCATATCATGATTTTGTTTGCGGAATATGTTCAATATGCTTTTGTCTTATTGATTTTTATCTTTTGGCTACTAAGAGCAATTTCCGCGTAATCGCTGTTCAGGCTATGTTTGCATTTACTTTGGCCTATTCAATAACAAACTTATTGAATTATTCATTTATAAGGAACGCCCTTTCATCTCGCATAAAATTATTCAACTCGTAGAGCATTCTGCTAATTCCTCTTTTCCGAGTGACCATGCTACGTCTGCAACAGGAGTTGCTTTTTCAAGAATATGGGTGGGGGTACACTACCCCTTTGATGTACTTGCAGGGATTTTAAATGGAGTCATAATCGCATTTATTACACATTATTTTTTATTCAAACTGAAACCTATTACTTTAGTACTTGTAAGGTAACTGGTATTTAAATGAAAAAAATTAGAAAAGGGTGTCCCTAAAGGACCTGGCCTCGTACTATACATATAGTATCTAGTAGTAAAATACTAACTATAATCTGTATATAGTTGTTACGGGGTCTGATCCTTTCGTTTTGGGACAGCTCCTAAATGTGTTTATTGCACAAAATTAAACATATTATTGTTAACCTATACTTTTGGCAAACTCTTATTCATTAAATAAACGTAAATGGATCCGTATGGATGTCCGAGGCGATGAATTCAACAGCTAGCCCTTTGGCACGACAGCTCTCAGCCATGACATTTGCTACTCCTTTTTTCATAACTTTTTCTACGTTATGACCGGGATCAATAATGTTTAATCCCATCGCTTTTGCATCGTGCGCAATATGATAATACATATCACCCGTTACATACACATCAGCACCTTTAAATATCGCAGAGGTGAAATATTTATTCCCATCTCCACCTAAAACGGCTACTTTTTTCACCAAATCTTGACGGTCCCCGACCATGCGGACCATATCAACCTCGAGTGTTTTCTTCACATGGCTGGCGAATTGCTCAAGTGTCATTTCTTCTTTCAATGTACCAACTCTTCCAAGACCCAATACTTCCCCTGTGTTTTCTAACTCATAGAGATCAAAAGCAGGCTCTTCATAAGGATGTGCTTTGATCAGAGCCGAGAGAAGTTTTCGCTCAATTGTCTCAGGATAAATCGTTTCAATTCGTGCTTCAGCAACACTTTCAATGATTCCTTTAGAACCTATCGTCGGATTACTTCCCTCTTGCGGTAAAAATCTACCCGTTCCTTCCATCGAAAACGAACAATCACTATAGTTGCCAATCGCTCCTGCTCCAGCTTTTCCAATAGCTTCCCTCACTGAATCCGCAGCCTCAACTGGAACGTACACAACAAGTTTCTTTAACTTCACTTCATGTGTAGGAACGAGCACTTCAGTTTGTTGCAACTCTAACGCATCAGCTAATAAATCATTTACTCCACCTTTTGCCACATCTAAATTTGTATGAGCAGCATAGACCGTAATATCATGCTTAATTAACTTTTCAATCACTTGACCACTTGTTTCCGTCATATCGATTTTTTTCAATGGACGGAAAATGAATGGATGATGTGCAATGATGAGCTCAGCTCCAGCGTCGATAGCCTCATCAACCACTTCCGGAACTACATCAAGGGCAACCAATACTTTTGTCACAGGTCTTTTCAAACTGCCGATTTGGAGACCAATTGGATCGTTTTCCATAGCTGCATATCGCTTAGGTGAAAACTGTTCAAATAATTCAATGATTTGGTAACCATTTGCTGTTTTCATATCCCTAATACCACCTCCACTTGTTGAATTTGATTTATTAATTCCTGACGCTTACTACTTGTTGCAGCATTCTGACTCTTTACATCCATCTCTTGGATGATTCTTTGCCAATGTTCCTTTTCAAGCTGCCACTTTTTCAAAAATACTTCATGACGCTGCGCCATTAAAAATGGTCCAAAAAGCAGAGCGGATTCAGCATCATTTGCATATGGCTTGGTAGGTATTCCTCGTTCAGCAATTAGAATTTCGTAAATTTTCCCATCTTCTTCAAGAATTTCTTCATTTACTAATTCCCAATCATTTTCAAGTAACCACTTACGAACAATATTCGAACCGACATTCGGCTGTAGAACAAGCCTCTTTACAGCACCAAGCTTATCTTTCCCATTTTCAAGAATGGAGGAAATTAATAGACCACCCATCCCGGCAATCGTGATGCATGTCGCCTCATTAGGCAGCAATACATCAAGACCATTTCCTAACCGTACATCTATTGGGTCTTCTAATTCCGTCAGTTTCACTTGTTTTTTCGCCGACTGAAAGGGGCCTTCTACTACTTCTCCCGCAATCGCTTTTACGCTGATCCCTTTCTGAACTGCATAACAAGGCAAATACGCATGATCTGATCCAATATCAGCCAACACGCTTCCTTGTTGTATATATGTAGCAACTCGCTCTAATCTCATCGATAGTTTTTCATGGTTCATGTTATCATCTCTCTTTTCAATTTACGTCCAAGCTAGATTGGCATCGTACATAAATTATAACAAAAATCGATAAGAACTGCGATGATTAGAAAAACCGGCTCGATCCTGGACTTAATGAGAATAAATTTTTAGCATTCTTTAAGTCAAAGTAAGTAAATCAATTATCATATTCCTTTATTCATTATTATTTTTGACTTTTTTTACATAAAGCGAATATAATTGTTTTTATCAAACAAAGTTTCCTAAAGGAAACTTTAACAGGTAATCGAAAAAAGGAGGTTGCAAACATCATGGCTAATTCGAAGGGACTGACAAAATCCGCTTCTCATTTATTAAGAGGAGATACTAAAGGAATGAAACGATTGCTGCCTTTTTTAGGACCGGCTTTCATTGCTGCTGTCGCATATATTGACCCTGGTAATTACGCTACAAATATAGCAGCCGGTTCGAAATATGGATACACATTGCTATGGGTCATTTTTGCTTCTAATTTAATGGCTGCACTAATCCAAACGATGTCAGCTAAATTAGGAATAGCGACAGGAAAAAATCTTGCTGAGGTATCCCGTGAGCGATTTTCAAAAAAGACCTCGATCTTATTATGGATACAAGCAGAGATTGTTATTATGGCTACAGACTTAGCTGAATTTATCGGCGCTGCTCTCGGCCTATATTTACTATTTGATCTTCCACTTATAATGTCTGCAATTATTGCTGCTATAGGTTCATTTGCTATTTTAGAAATTCAAAGAAGAGGCGTACGTACATTAGAGGCAGTTATTACAGGAATGATATTGGTTGTTGTGATTGCTTTTGGTATTCAAGTGTTCTTTGCACAACCTGATAGTACCGCTATTCTATCTGGACTTTTTACGCCTAAATTTGAAAATGTAGACAGTATATTAATTTCTGCTGGAATGCTTGGGGCAACCGTTATGCCACATGCTATTTATTTACATTCTGCTTTAACACAAAATAGAATTGTCGGGAAAAACGATGTAGAACGGAAGAAAATTTTTCGTTTTGAGTTAGTTGATGTCATGATAGCAATGCTCATTGCTGGTGCAATTAATGCTAGTATGTTAATCGTAGCTGCTGCTCTTTTTCATAAAAATGGTTTATATGTCGAGGATTTAGATGTGGCATTTAACCAATTTAGCGTATTACTCGGTCCTTCTATCGCGGTATTTTTCGGTATTGGATTATTATCGGCAGGACTTTCAAGTTCTTCTGTTGGTACAATGACAGGTGATGTCGTTATGCAAGGTTTTATCAAAAGGAGAATTCCAATTTACTTAAGACGAATTATTACGATGATTCCGCCGTTAGCCATTATTATGATGGGGGTTAACCCATCTAAAGCTCTAGTAATGAGCCAAGTGGTTCTTTCGTTTGGAATCGCATTTGCTTTAGTACCGTTAATTATGTTTACGAGCAATAAAAAAATTATGGGGAATCTTACAAACTATAGAATGACGACGATAATTGCTTGGATTGTGACAATATTAATTATTTGTCTAAATTTATTCTTGCTTTACTCTACTGTGATTGGATAATTATTATAGCAATGACCTTATCTAAATTGAAACCGTCCATGCCACGTCAAAAGAGCAGTTTCCAAAATTATTTGGGATCTGCTCTTTTTAATTTGACGCATAATTACATTTTTAGTTTCAGAGTAAATCCCTAAAAAAACAGCAGCATTCTATCAAGAAATGCTGCTACGCGCTTACATTATTTTAAACCATGAATAAATTCTGCCATTGCATCAATACTACCCTCTGGAATTAATCCACCTGGCATTGGGCCTTTACCATTTTTAATGATGTCTTTGACTTCATCCACTGATAAATGTTCGCCTACCCCAGCTAATTTTGGACCCACTCCACCTTCATAGTTTCCTCCGTGGCAACCGATGCAACTTTTGGTTTTATACAGTTCCTCTGGTGAAGCAGCAACTTGCTCCCCTGTCTTTTCGCCGCCGCCTTCTTTTTCCTTAGCAATGTTTTTTGCATCACCAAGCCCCTTGAAAGAAAGCATGAACATCAAGCCAATTCCAAGAACCATAATAAGAATAAATGGAATAACTGGATTGCGTTTCATACAATTACCTCCCTATGTATTACTATTCTGTCCATATTAAATAAATATACAAGCATCTTTAGTTTACTAGAAAAAAGAAATAAGGAAAAGACCTAATCAAGAATAACTTATATAATTTCTTATTTTAGTCAAATTTATCCTGCCTTTCGTTAAATATTTGTAAACTTTTAGAAAAAAAAGCTTTGTTGAATATATTTTCTTTTTAAAAAATACTGTATAATTTAGCTATGAAGTAAATAATGGTTGTTAATCCCAAAAATCCCGAAACTAGGAAATAAATCAAATTTAGCTTTTTACCTAAAACAAGCCAAATTAAACAATTTACAATTAATAGGATATATAGAACGATTACTTGTTCAGAAGCTATGAAGTCGGCTGTTCGAATTGTTACTAACAATAAAACAATTGCAGAACCAATGAGCGGAAAATGATAATAAAATTTCTTCTTATAAAAAAATATAGTACAGCTAATTAGAGCAAAAAGTAAAAAATAGGTCAGACCCATTTGCAAACCAACGGCCAATTGAGTAAAATAATTCAAAAATAGAGTTAAAAGTAAAAGGAGTCCGATGATACTATACAGATAATTTGTTGTTTTCGTTAGGTTGGTACAAGACTTCACTTCTTCACCACCGCTGTAAAGAGCTAATAAATAGTCACAGTATTGATCTGGAAGCAGTCTATTCTTTTTCCAGTAAATAATTTCTTGTATAATAACTTTCTTTCGCATCTCGTTCATGGATCCACATCCTAAAACAATCGTTTATTTGCTATATCGTCAAAATGAATTCATTCTTTAGCGACTTTATATACTAGAAGACAAAAAATAGGGCCAGACCCTCTATCTATTATATATCGTTTAGATGATACATTAAACGGTATAAATAGTGTTAGGTCAGACCCTAGGTTTTAAAAAATCTACTTGAAGGGATATCTTATTCTAAGAAATCTTTCAAACGTTTGCTTCGACTTGGGTGTCGTAGTTTACGTAGCGCCTTAGCTTCAATTTGACGAATACGTTCTCGCGTAACGCCAAATACTTTACCAACTTCTTCAAGTGTGCGTGTACGGCCATCATCAAGACCAAAACGAAGTCGTAATACATTTTCTTCACGGTCTGTGAGTGTATCAAGAACATCCTCAAGTTGTTCTTTCAATAACTCATAGGCAGCATGCTCAGAAGGAGATGTTGCATCTTGATCTTCAATGAAGTCGCCTAAATGTGAGTCGTCTTCCTCACCAATTGGCGTTTCTAGTGATACTGGTTCTTGCGCTATTTTTAAGATTTCACGAACTTTCTCAGGAGTCAAATCCATATCTTCAGCAATTTCTTCAGGTGAAGGTTCGCGACCAAGATCTTGAAGCAATTGTCTTTGAACTCGAATTAACTTATTGATCGTCTCGACCATATGCACAGGAATCCGAATCGTACGAGCTTGGTCAGCAATGGCACGAGTAATCGCTTGACGGATCCACCAAGTTGCATATGTACTAAATTTGAATCCTTTACGGTAATCAAATTTCTCAACGGCTTTTATCAGACCCATGTTTCCTTCTTGAATAAGGTCTAGGAACAGCATTCCTCGGCCTACATAGCGTTTAGCAATACTTACAACAAGTCGGAGGTTAGCTTCAGCTAAACGACGTTTCGCTTCTTCATCGCCTTCCTCGATACGCTCAGCAAGGGAAACTTCTTCTTCCGCAGATAACAAATCAACTCGGCCGATTTCTTTCAAATACATCCGGACCGGGTCGTTTATTTTCACTCCAGGAGGTACACTTAGATCATTTAAATCAAACTCTTCTTCTTTTTCCAATTCTTGAACATTTGGATCGTCCTCGTCTTCTTCCTCACCATCAGTAAGTATTTCGACGCCATGCTCACCTAAAAATTCGTAGAACTCATCCATATGATCTGAATCTAGTTCAAAGCTTCCGAGTCGTGCTGCAATCTTCTCAAGGGATAAAGACCCTTTCTTCTTACCTAACTCAAGCAGTTGTTCTTTCACCTGATCAAGATTCAAGTCATTATTGTCAACCTCTTTGGAACGTGCTGATTTTTCAGCCATTTGTTCCCCTCCTTCCAAGACTTACACCCGTAACCAACTATAATAATTTTCGTAATTGAATAATTTCCATACCAATCTCTGCCGCTTTAAGATAGTCACTACGGCGTTCTGCTTCTTTTCGCTCTGCTTCTTTTTCTTTTATCATTAACATCTTTTCATATTTCAACACTTGATTTAGATAATCTGTCAGTTCTTTATCGGTAACTTCCTCATTCACTGGCATCATTTCTATTTCAGAAACAATTCTTCTCAAGTTTTGATCAGGCAAGTATGTTAAGAAAAAACTCGCATCTGGCTCGTGCCCATCTTCATAAAATGCATATAAATACGTAATGATCGCTTGATGTTCATCCACATGAAAAACGGTTGTTCCGAGCAGCGCTTGAATTTTTGCTGTGACTTCCCTGCTTTTTAACATATGGGCAATCATCATTCGTTCAGCGTTATAATGAGCGGGTCTAAGCTTTCGCTCATATTGTAAAGAATTCATTTTAGGAGGAGCAGGCGAAGTGATATTCCCTTTCTTTTTCTCCGAGAAAAAAACTTGCCTTTGCTGCTGCTCTAACGCATCTAGTGATAAGGAGAATTCAGAAGATAGTTGACGCAAATAATGATCTCTTTCAACCGGATTTGCAAGCCGTGAAATCTCCTGTAATATATCTTCAATATATTGAATGCGATCTCCTTCATTATTTAAGTTTTTTCCTTTACGGAGGAAAAGCATTTTAAAAGCCATATGTGTCAAACTGGCCCCTATTACTTCAGAATTAAAGCTTTTTTCGCCATATTTCTTTATGTAGTCATCGGGGTCGAGTTGATCTGGCATGACCGCTACCTTCACTTGAAATCCACTTTGAAGAAGCATATTTAGTGACCTGTTTGCCGCGTTCATTCCAGCTGCGTCTGAATCATAGCATATCAAAACATGGTCCGTATTCCGCTTAAGCATTTGAATATGCTGTTCAGTCAAGGAAGTTCCCATTGTTGCTACCGATTGTTCAACACCTGCACGGACAGCAGAGATACAATCAGCAAAACCTTCAAATATGACAACTTGTTCTTTCTTCCGAATATGTGGCCTTGCAGCATGAAAATTATACAAAACCTGGCTTTTATTAAATACCGGTGTTTCGGGACTATTTAAATATTTCGGCTCATCAGACCCGAGGGCTCTCCCTGAAAATGCAACCGTATTACTTTGATGATCCATGATTGGAAACATGATTCGATTCCGAAAACGATCAAAGTAGGTGCCATCTCTTTCTCTTAAAATGGTTAAACCTGCTTTTTCTAAAAGCTCCGGCTCATATCCCCTTTTCGTAAGGAATTTATAAACAAAGTCCCACGAATCCAAAGAATAGCCTATTTGGAATTTATCAATGGTTTCTTCCGTAAATCCCCGTTGAAGTAAATATTCTAATGCGTCTTGCCCTTCTTTTGTATTAACAAGGAGATGATGATAGAATTTTTTCAAAAGATCATGTGCTTCAATAATCTGTTTAGATTCAACAGGCATTTGAGGACGGGATGATTCTTGGTTTATTTCGACATCTAACGGGATATTTCCTTTTTCAGCAACCTTTTTGGCGGCTTCGATAAAGCTATAGCCTTCGATATCCATTAAAAAGGTAAATACATTGCCGCCTGCCCCACAGCCAAAGCAATGAAAGATTTGCTTATCTTGTGATACTGAAAAGGAAGGGGTGCTTTCACCATGAAACGGACAAAGGCCGAAATAATTTCGCCCTTGTTTTTTTAGCTGGACGTATTCGCCAATTAAATCGACGATATCCACAGCTTCTCGGATTTGATTTAATTTTTCATCTTCTATTCGGGCATTCGCCATATTTTCACCTTACAATTCGGTGATTGTTCTTAATTCGACATGGATCCGTTAATTCCTGCAAGGTTCGACAAAATCCCCATAAGTTTTTCAACGTATGCTTTTCTGTCTTCCTTTGTAAACGATTTAGGTCCTTTTGTATGCTTACCTTGCCTGCGAAGCTTGGCAGATTGATAACGCATATCAAGAAGTGACATAATTTTATCTTCTGTATATTCCTTCCCACGAGGAGATAATACATAAACTCGTTTAGCGAGCAGAGTTCCGGCTAATCCAATATCAGCAGTAATCACAATATCACCTTTTTTTACGGAATTTGCAATTTGAAGATCTGCTGCTTCTTTGTCTGCATCTACATAGATCCATTCGCCTTCAGGATCATTCATCATATTTTTATATGAAGCGACAAAAACAACTGATACATTGAAAGTTTTAGCACAATGCAATGTTTCAGTTTTTACGGGACATGCGTCAGCATCTACATAAATGATTGGTTTTTCTTTCACCATAGTATTAATTCTACATCTTTCTGCATAATCCTTTTTTTCTCCTTCGATTCTTTGCTGAAAAAGCACATCTGTCGAATTTTATCATGATGAAATCCTTGACATTCTAATATTTATAGTTTATTCCGTATTAATTAACTCTAAACCTAAAAATTCGTTTTTCTCACAATTTTTTATTATAGTACAATTGTTAAAAAGATGCTACCATTTCACCTTAAAATGCTTGGAATCACACAATTGAAATCTTTTTCGAATGGTTAAAATCCGATGTAGGAATAATCGGTGTTAAAATCCACTTTGTATTCATTACTTTTTTTGCAAAAAAATTCGCAAACCATAAAAAGGAGCCGCCATTTGACATAGCGGCAAACATATATTTCACTTATTTGCGATTATTTATTATATTAATGATCGTGTTAGCTGTTTCTTCCACCGCTTTATCTGTCACATCAATGATTGGACATTTCAATTTAGAAACGATGCTATCAAAATTCTTAAGCTCTTCTTTAATCCGTTCTATATTGGCATAAATTGCATGATCACCTAACCCTAACGATTTTAAACGTTCTTTACGAATGGTGTTCAGCTTTTCAGGACTGATTTTTAGACCGAAACATCGTTCTGGTGGAACGAGATACAATTCTTCCGGTGGATCAACTTCCGGAACAATTGGCACATTTGCAACTTTAAATCGCTTAAGCGCTAAATATTGTGATAATGGTGTTTTCGATGTTCTTGAGACACCAACAAGGACAATATCAGCTCGAAGAATGCCACGTGGATCACGTCCATCATCATATTTTACCGCAAATTCAATCGCTTCTACTTTTTTGAAGTAGTTGTCATCAAGTCTGCGTACAATCCCCGGCTCATTGAGGGGCGATGTTTCTGCTCTTTGCTGAAGCATGTCCATAAGTGGTCCAATGATATCATATGCTAATACGCTTTCCATTTCAGCCTGTTCTTTCATATATGCCCGAATATCTGGTTTTATGAGTGTATACGCAATAATTGCTTGATTTAATTTAGCAAGGGCAATCACTTCATCCACACCTTGTTCATCTTCAATATACGGAATTCGCTTTATTGAGAAATGATTAGCGGAAAACTGACTGGCTGCTGCTTTGGTGACAAGCTCTGCCGTTTCACCAATTGAATCGGAAACTACAAAAATTATCGAACCTTTCATTTCTAATTATTCCCCCTAAAGTCTCTAATAGCTTTCTTCAGCTAACGAAACGAATGCCTTAGCTATATTCGTTTTCGAGATTCTCCCTACCACTTCTACTCCACTTTCCACTTCTTTTACGACTGGGAGCGCATCAATCTGCTTTTCAATCAATTTCTTAGCAACATCGATCATTAAATCTTCCTTTGTACACATCGTTATGTTCGGCATTCTTGTCATAATAATATTGACAGGTATCGTTGATAATTCTTGCTTTCCGATGCTCGCCCTTAACAAATCTTTACGCGAAAGAACGCCGACAAGTAAAGCATGCTTATCGACAACGAATACCGTACCAACATCTTCAAGAAACATGGTTACAATCGCATCATAGACCGATATGCTTTCATCAATAACGACTGGAATCGATTGATATTCTTTCACATAAATATTATTTAAACTATCCGTTAGGAGCTGTGTGCTAGATTTACCTGTATAAAAATAACCGACCCTTGGCCTTGCATCGAGAAATCCAGCCATTGTTAATATGGCTAAATCTGGCCTTAATGTAGCTCGCGTCAAATTGAGCCTTTCTGCAATATGTTCCCCAGTAATCGGCCCATTTTCTTTTACAATTTCAACAATCAATTCTTGACGTTTATTTAATTCGATTTTAATCACCACCCTACTGTTTAGCAGAGAAACGTATTAGGCTATACTATTAGTCTTTATTATAACCTATTTAGATGAAAAGAGCACAGAAAACACTATGTAATAAGGGTTAAACATCAAGTCAAGTTTACCAAGCTAGATCAGTTCCGTTTCTTTTCCAGTAAAGTGATACTTCAATCAGTAAGGGTACTGCGGGATATAAAGATCCAAAATGCCCTTATATCCAAATTAAACCTGTTCCAAAAACAAAGGGTCAGACCCCGCAACAACTACATACTGATTTAGCGTGCGAGGTAAGACCCTTATAAGACATCCTCATTTTTTCGTTTTTATAAGGATAAAATTTTATTCATGCTCGCAAAACTTTCTGCTAGCTCACTAATTCCCTTCATGAGCGACAAGCGATTTTCGCGAATAGAATCTTGCTCTGCCATGACCATTGTATGTTCAAAGTATTGATCAATTTCCGGCTGAAGAGACACGAGTAATTGAAAGCGAGTTTCCTCATCAACTGTTTCACCGTATTTAGTAGCAACCGTTTGGTATTTTTCAAATAATGCTGCTTCTTCATTGTTTTCAAATAGCGATGGATCGATCGTTTGTTTCTGTTCACATTTACTTGCGATATTCATTACCCGGCTTATCGCTTCGATATTCTTTTTAAATTCCGAACTGTCTTTTTCTTTTTCTAGCACAAAAGCACGGTTTATTAGAGCTGATACGTTGCCAATCTCGTTTGTCAAAAGTGCATCAATCAAATCATAACGAATGCCTTTTTCAGTTAATAAATGCTTCACACGTGCTTTAAAGAATTGCAACAGATCCGCTAAAATTTCAGCGCTGTCTCGTTTAACAAGTCCGTTTGCTTCCATTTCATCTAAAGCGTATGTGAGTATTTTCTCTAGTGACACCGACCACTTTTTCTCTAATAAAATTTGAACAACACCGCTAGCTTGCCTGCGTAAAGCATATGGATCTTGGGAGCCCGTTGGAATGACGCCAATCGCAAAGAACGAAACGATTGTATCAATCTTTTCAGCGACACTTAATACTGCTCCAATTGACGATGGAGGAACGCTGTCCTCTGCATGTCTAGGCATATAATGCTCATTAATTGCAGCCGCTACTTCTTTTGGTTCTCCTTTTAATAATGCATATTTCTCGCCCATATAGCCTTGTAATTCAGGAAATTCGTAAACCATGTTACTCACTAAATCAAATTTGGCAATTTCCGCTGCACGTAATGCAAGTTCTTTCTGATCGAAAAGTTCTACCTGATCGACAAGTATTCCTGTGAGCTTCTGAACACGAGCAGTTTTTTCAGCCAATGTGCCAATTTCTTCATGGTATACTATTGATTTCAATTTTTCTAAAGCAGTTGCAATCTCTTTTTTCTTATCTTCGCGATAGAAGAAATCTGCATCAGATAAACGTGCACGCAAGACTTTTTCATTCCCCTTTGAAACATTGTCAAGATGGTCTGCGTTTCCATTACGAACGGTCACGAAATGGGGCAGCAATTTGCCGTCTTTACTTTTAACAGGGAAATAGCGTTGATGTTCTTTCATCGAAGTAATCAACACTTCTTGTGGAAGCTCCAAGAATTCTTCTTCAAAATTCCCGAATAAAGCAGTAGGATACTCCACTAAGTTATTAACCTCTTCAAGTAGGTCTGCGTCAACAGGGATTTGCCAACCGTTCTCTTCTTCAAGCTTTTGAATTTGATCGAGAATCAACTGCTTCCGTTTTTTCGGTTCAGCAATGACAAATTGTTGTTCTAGTACTTTTTCATATTGATCAGGTGTGATGACTTCTACAGTTTCTCCAAGAAAACGATGTCCTTTTGTCACGCGGCCTGTTTCTACTCCCGCAATATCAAATGGGATTACTTCACCACCGAACAGTGCTACCAGCCATTTAATCGGACGAACAAAGCGAAGTTCTTGATCTGCCCAACGCATATTTTTAGGAAATGAAAGACTGGTGATGATCTCCTTCAATTCTGTTAATAATTGAAGAGTCGGTTGTCCTTTAATAAACTTATTAACATGAACATACTCCACACCATTAATCTCTTTAAAATAAATATCATCGACCGACATTCCTTGACCTTTTGTAAATCCAATTGCTGCCTTTGACCAATTTCCTTCTGCATCTTGGGCAATTTTCTTAGCAGGACCTTTTGCTTCTTCCTCAATATCGGCTTGAGCCGTTGCCACATCTTGGATGTAAAAGGCTAAACGACGAGGTGTTGAGAATATAGAGACCTCTCCAAAAGGAATCGCTTTTTTTGTTAACCATTTTTGCACTTTATCAGACAATTGTTCCATCGACGTTGTAACAAATCTTGCAGGCATTTCTTCTAATCCAATTTCCACTAATAAATCTTGCTTACTCATGGCTTAGTTCTCTCCTTTCTGCTTTAAAATTGGGAAACCTAATTTTTCACGTTCATCATAGAAGGTTTTCGCGACTTTACGAGCTAAATTTCGACAGCGTGCAATATAACCCGTTCTTTCTGTAACAGAAATAGCTCCTTTGGCATCGAGCAAATTAAACACATGAGAACATTTCAATACATAATCATAAGCCGGGTGTACAAGTCCTGCTTCCATTTGCGCGTGTGCTTCTTTTTCATACATCGTAAATAATTGGAAAAGCATTTCAAGATTAGACGTTTCAAATGTATATTTGGAATGTTCATATTCCGGCTGACCGTATATATCACGAACGGTAAAGCCGTTTGTCCATTCAAGATCAAAGACATTTTCTTTTTCTTGAATATAAGATGCCAATCGTTCAATTCCATATGTGATTTCGACAGAAACCGGTTTGCATTCTAATCCACCGACTTGCTGGAAATAAGTAAATTGAGTGATTTCCATGCCATCCAACCAAACTTCCCAGCCTAATCCGGCACAGCCGAGTGATGGATTTTCCCAGTTATCTTCTACAAATCGAATATCATGCTGAAGTGGATCAATTCCAAGTGCTTTTAGGGAATCTAAATACAACTCTTGAATATTATCTGGTGATGGTTTCATGATCACTTGAAATTGGTGATGCTGATAAAGACGGTTAGGATTCTCACCATAGCGTCCATCTGCAGGACGTCTTGATGGCTCCACGTAAGCCACATTCCACGGCTCAGGCCCGATTGCCCGCAGGAATGTGTATGGGCTCATCGTCCCCGCCCCTTTCTCGACATCGTATGCTTGCATTAAAATACAGCCTTGCTCTGACCAATGCTTTTGCAGCGTTAAAATCATATTTTGGATATTCATACTGCTCCTCCATTTACATATTATTTTTTAACAAAACTCTTATGGTGTTAAATCTAAAAACCGTTTACTTTGAAGGATCCATCTTGTAGCACGCTAACTCGCCTAATCAAAAAGGTGGCGGTGCGGAGCTGGATTTTGGACTACTTTCTTAATAAAGGAAGTGTATCTACATTAGTAGACTGGCTGTTTCAGAAGTCGCGAAGCCTAAGTCCACATGTCCTTCATACATAAATACAAAAAACTCCCGTCTCTATGCCTATAGCATAGGGACGAGAGTTTACCCGCGGTTCCACCCTAATTGCCGTGTACATACACGACCTCTTTTATCTGCAAATGCAGCTAATATGCTCAGAAACGCCTTCCTTGAAAGTCCATAGCCTGGCTCACACCGTCCCAGGTTCGCTTTTTTTAGGTTGTTCAAAAGTCTGATAAAAAAGCTTGTGAATTTCTCAGCTCTCTTTATCCTCCTATTTGAACTCACACTTATATGGAGAAAATCAAGTACTCCTTTTCTTCAACGCATTAAATTCGATTATGTTTTGAATTTTAACGAAGAGTTGCTCGGTTGTCAATATTTCTAAAATAGTTCTTTCATCGAATCCATCTGTTTTAAAAACTTCTTCGACTTTAAATGCAAGCCAGAATATTCATCATAATATGCATCTATGATCGTCTGCAATTCTTTCTTCGTCTCTTGCTTAACAGATATATTCCCAAGTCGTGATAAATCGAAAAAATAAAATAAGCGCAGCAATTTAACAGTTGCAGCCGAAATTTTCATATGAAACGGATCTTTTCCGACACAGCGGTGACAAAGAAATCCCCCTTCTCGTATCGAAAAAGAGAATTCACCTTCACTATTGCCGCAACTGGCACATTGATTGAGTGTAGGACTAAGTCCATTCACTTGCAACATCTTCATTTCGAAAATGAATTTGAGAATTTCAGCATCATAGCCTTCATTTATGTAGTGTAGCGATTGATAGAGCAGTTCAAATAGAAACGGATTAGCCTTACGATCATCCACGCTTCGATCCAATAATTCTACCATATAAGATGCATAAGCTGTTGCGAAGATATCCTCTCTTATTTGCCGCATCGAATCGATTGTCTCACCTTGCTGAAGGCTCCCAAGACCACTCGAAGGAGTAAACACAAAATACCCGTAATAAAAAAGCTGGGTGGCGGCAGCGAGTCTGTTATTAGGCTTTTTGGCTCCTCTTGCCATTACGCCTATCTTACCGAATTCCCGCGTGTATAGGGTAATAATTTTATTATTCTCGCCATAATCTGTCCGCCGTATAACAATGCCTTCACATTTTTGTATCAAGCAATGCTCACCACCTTTCATACAAACCTGTATGGCGTTATACGCCACCATTTACCATGAAGAATCAATCTATACCTAATCACTTCAGTGACGGTGCGGAGCCTTTCTGGATGCTTTCTTGATAAAATAAGTATACCCTCTAGGTAGGTTGGCTATATTAATAAATCTCGAAGCCCTGACAGAGAGCGTTGTCGTACCGCAATTTATCCGTAATGCTTTTTACATTACCAAAAAAGCGCAAAGAACGCCTGACTCCCACGAGCCATGGCGCCTTTAGCTATTGAACATGTATATTTTGAATGCAAGACAAACATCAGGTAACAGGAAAATCAATTTCAGCTATCTCTTCGTCATCCTCGGCTCGACTGCGTTTTTCCACCTCTAATTCTTTAAAAAGAAGATAGGTATCAATATTACCGGTTTGACTAAACATTCCCCAGGTAAATTCTAACATCGTAAAGCCCACCTTTCGTGAGTAGCATGATTCTTTTTTTCTGACCTATTTATATCTTGACCCTTTAATCCATTTTCATAAGACGTAAATATTGTTAATTAATATTCATCTTCGTTAAATCCATAATCACGTAGTTGGGACATTTTATTGCGCCAATCTTTTTGAACTTTCACCCATAGTTCTAAGAACACTTTGGAACCTAACAGATTTTCAATATCAACACGCGCACGACTGCCTACTTCTTTCAGCATTTTCCCTTGCTTGCCAATGACGATCCCTTTTTGTGAGTCTCGTTCAACAACAATCGTTGCCATAACATTAATCGTTTCACTATTATCCATCTTTTTGATTGAATCAATTACAACGGCAACAGAATGCGGAATTTCTTCTCGTGTTAAGTGAAGTACTTTTTCACGAATTAATTCAGAAATGATAAAGCGCTCAGGATGATCCGTCACTTGATCTGCTGGATAAAATTGCGGACCTTCTGGCAAATGTTTCTTAATCTGTCCAAGTAATGTTTCGACGTTATTTCCTTCTAAGGCAGAAATCGGCACAACGCCTGTGAATGGGTATAGCGCTTGATATTTTTCAATCAGTGGCAACAGCTCATCCGGATGCAGTTGATCGATTTTATTTACAACTAGAAATACCGGCGTTTTAACATTTTTTAATTTCTCAATAATAAATTCATCGCCGCGGCCATATCCTTCAACAGCATTAATCATGAAAAGGATTAAGTCCACTTCCTTCAGCGTGTTCGTTGCAACCTTCATCATAAAGTCGCCTAACTTATGCTTCGGTTTATGAATACCAGGTGTATCGATGAAAATCATTTGTGAATCATTTTGCGTTAAAACACCTTGAACTTTATTTCTAGTCGTTTGCGGCTTATCGCTCATAATGGCAATCTTTTGTCCGATTACTCGGTTTAGGAACGTACTCTTCCCTACATTCGGTCTGCCGATGATTGAAATAAAGCCTGATTTATACCCTTTTTCTTGCGTATCTTCAAATAATTTATCCATTCAAATCCTCCGGTGTAAATGCTCCTGGCAGCAATTCTTCTACTGTTAGTTCTTGTATATCCCCATTTAGGTTCGTTAAAACCACTTTCATATCTTTTGGACATAATTCAGCAATCACTTGTCTGCATGCCCCACATGGTGGCACAGGTCTTTTAGTGTCTGCCACAACGGCAATCGCAGCGAACTTCGTATCTCCTTCTGAAACGGCTTTAAAAATAGCTGTACGTTCGGCACAGTTGGTCATGGAGTAAGCAGCATTTTCAATATTACAACCATGATACACTTTACCATCCGTAGTCAGCAATGCCGCACCTACATTAAATTTGGAATACGGTGTGTACGCTTTTTCCCTTGCTAATTTCGCTTCAGTGATTAGTTGAGAAGTTTTCATTTATAGTCTTCCTTTCAAACATGGAGTCATTTATTCGATACATAAAAGTAGCTCGATTTTTAAGCGACTATTTTTGGCAAAAAGATGATGATTCCTATAATGACAGAGAATATAGCATATATCAAAACGGCCCCTGCTGCAAAATCTTTTGCTTCTTTTGCCAATGGATGAATTTGATCTGTAGCCAAATCGATGGCCCTTTCGATGCTTGAATTCACCATTTCTAACGTAATCGTGCCGGAAATCGCGAGCAAGATGAACAGCCATTCGATTCCAGACAAAGAAAAGTAAAAGCCAAAACAGATGACAATAAGAGCAGTAACTACATGAATCTTCATATTACGTTCTGATTTAATCGCTTGAATAATACCGGAAAAAGCGTAACCAAAACTCTTATTCAATGGTGACTTTGGCTTAGTCTCTTTTAAGCCCATACGCTTCTAGAATGTCCGTTTGACGCGAGAACATTTCCTTTTCGTCTTCTTCGTTCATATGGTCATAGCCTAACAAATGCAAAAAACCATGCAACGCAAGAAACCCAAGCTCCCTATCGAAAGAATGACCATACTCCAAAGCTTGTTCTTTTGTTTTTTCAATCGAGATGATGATATCGCCTAGTACTCTTGGTAGATTGTCACCGACGATTTCCACCTCATCTTCCCCCATCTCTTCAAGCGCAAAGGAAATCACATCTGTAGCGTAATCTTTATTACGATATTCAGAATTGATTTCACGAATCCTTTCGTTACTTACAAATGTAACAGATAATTCGCTACCTACTTCAATTCCTTCTTTGCTTGCAGCAAATTGAATCACTTTCCCAACAAGTTCAACTGCCGCTTCGCTCACTTCATTTGTCTCATCCAAAAAATCGATGTCAATTGTCATACATTCACCTTCTGTTCAGTTTTATTCATTTCGGGATATTCTATTCTTGAGTGAAAGATACCGTGTAAAGACTCACAAAGAGCCTCTCTCACTACATTTAATTCGCGCATTGTAATATTACATTCATCAAATTGATTGTCATTCAAACGATCGGTAATGATCGCACGAACGAGCGCTTCTATTTTCTCCTGAGTCGGATGATTCATCGATCTGACTGCAGCTTCTACGCTATCGGCAATGCCGATGATGGCAACCTCTTTAGATTGTGATTTTGGACCTGGATATCGATAGGTTTCCTCAAGTGTTGACTCGTCTTCTTTTAGGGCCTTGTGATAAAAAAATTTCAGCAATGTCGTGCCATGATGTTGTTCTGCTATATCAATAATTTCCTGGGGAAACTTATGCTTCCTAAGCATCGCTGCTCCATCGACAGCATGGGCAATGATGATATTCTTACTCGTCTCAGGCGGCAACCTATCGTGCGGATTCTCACTATTCATTTGATTTTCGATGAAAAAATGCGGCCGTTTCGTTTTCCCAATATCATGATAATAACATCCTACTCTTGCAAGCAACCCATTTGCCCCAATCGCTTCACAAGCCGACTCTGCCAAATTCGCAACCATCACACTATGATGATATGTACCTGGTGCTTCCGTCAATATTTTCCTTATTAGAGGATGATTTGGATTAGCAAGTTCAAGTAATTTAATAGACGATAATATGCCAAAACCAGCTTCAAAAAATGGCAGTAAACCAATTGTTAATACAGCTGATCCTAAAGCAGATACGATGGCAGCTAGCGAATAAATCATAAACTCCATCTTCGTATAGTTGCCATTTGTAATAGACGTAATCGCAAACACGAGCATAATATTAATGACCGACGAAACGAGCCCAGCCTGTAAAATTTTCATTTGGAAGTTTTTTCGAGACATGATAACGATTGCGGCAATGCCACTAAATAATATGTATAACCCAACTGTATAATTCAGATTACCAGGAGTATCTGCATTAAATATAATCGAGCCAAACGCGCCAAGCATAATCATAATCGCTGCGGCAAATCGCTCATTTAGCAAGATTTTCAATAGCATAGCTGCCAGGGCAGCCGGAAAGAAATAGCCGATTTCCCCGTACTTTAGATCACCAAGCAAACTGAATATTTTCATCGTTCCGATACTCAAAATAAACACAAGGGCAAAAATCAACATTTGATTGGTTTTGCTTATCTCAAGATTATTGGAATGATAAAAATAATAATAAAATCCCGCTAGAGAAATGAACACAAGAAGAAATAATCCAGCAAACGGATAAATCGTATTTTCATTATTAAGAAAACCTGCTAGTTCAAGTTGTCGATATACTTCCCGATCTACAAGTTGTCCTTCTTCAACAATGATTTGTCCTTGCAGAATTTTTACAGGTTCAACGGTTTCGACTGCCTTCCGTCGTTGATCCTCCGTTTTATCTCTATCAAAGAAATAGTTCTGGATAATTGCATTTCGTGCTAAAGAAACGGATGCAGACTTTAGCTCTGAACTAATACTAGCATATCTTAGCTCTTCTTCAGCCCTTTTCTTCGCGTTTTCAACATCATTTGCGGCAATTTTTGCACTCATGACATTGTTAACCGCGGTAATTGTCAAGTCCTTCGTAATATTCAACTCATCTTCGTCGGCATTGACAAGCGAACTCAGCACGCTGTCACCAATTTCACGACTCACATCTTCTGTTAGTTTTTCCTTAAGTAAGGCTAATTGGTCCTCTACGGTAACCGGATTCGGTTTTCCAGTTTCACTTTTTCCGATCGGTTCTTCTGCTTCTTTTTTTACTTCTAATGCAGAATCGAAAATAGATGAAATTAAATCTACTTTATTTTGGGCATATTCCTTTTTTAACGTATATACATCTGATACTTGCTTTGTTGCTTCATCTTTTTCTTGTTCAGTTTTATATGTATCTTCAACGGTTTTTGTGGCTCGGATCGTTTGTTCAGATGGCTGAAACAATTGGATATTAATCTTTTCAGGTTTTACATTTGAAAACATAATAAAGCAGCAATACACACCGATTAGTACAAACAACAAAACCCGGACAAATCTATTGCCTAATAGTTCTCTTAATTTACGCACATAGTCTTGAACTCGTTTCAAAAATCGCCCCTCCTATTTTGTTTTTCATCCTAATTATATACACCTAAGAATTGGCAGTTGCTATTATGTAAAATCATAACAGTTTTCATTCTTCATTTCATCCACTTCTCATTGATTACGTCAGAAAATTGATCTTTTTTCCTTTTACCAGTATCGGTTATTGACAAAGAGTTAAACTCCTTTTAAAAATTTAACGCGAATAAATGTACGAGAGTCTTGAGCGATCTTAAGCTAGGTCTTTAGATGATCTGAGACACAAAGAAGAGTCAGACCTCGTATCACCTATACATAGTAAATCGTATAGATTGTACAAGTTCTAACCCTCATGTAATCCTTATTTATCCCGCTAACGGGCAGTAACCCCCACTGATTAAAGTTTCTACTTTACTCTTCAACCGTATCATAGGCGGAGATAATTTTCGCAACTAGTGGATGACGGACTACGTCACTCTGTTCAAGATAGATGAAAGAAAGACCCTTCACATCCTTCAATATCCCTTCTACTGAGATTAAGCCGGACTTCACTCCTTTTGGGAGATCAATCTGTGACCTGTCCCCCGTTATGACCATTTTTGACCCAAAGCCAAGTCTAGTTAAGAACATTTTCATTTGTGCCTGAGTCGTGTTTTGAGCCTCATCAAGAATGACAAATGCATCATCTAGAGTTCTCCCCCTCATATAGGCAAGTGGGGCAATCTCGATTGTACCGCGTTCCATCATTCTTTGCGTCTGTTCCACGCCAAGCATATCATGGAGAGCGTCATACAATGGCCTTAAGTATGGGTCAACCTTTTCCTTCAAGTCGCCGGGAAGAAAACCTAAGCTTTCGCCAGCTTCAACTGCAGGACGAGTTAAAACAATTCGCTTTACCTTCCCGTTTTTCAATGCATTGATGGCCATCACAACAGCTAAGTATGTTTTACCGGTACCCGCAGGACCAATCCCGAAAACAAGATCATGTTTCTTAATCGAATGGATGTAATGACGCTGTCCAAGCGTTTTAACACGGATGGATTTTCCTTTCGCATTTTTGCCAATTTCTTCTTCATATAAATCGGCGAAGTATTCAAGTGTTCCTTTTTTGGCAAGCTCGAGTGCATAGATTACATCTCGTCCACTTATATGAATGCCTTTTCGAATAATAACAAGTAGAGATCGTAAAACGTCTTCACAAAGCACAGCACGGTCAAGTTCGCCTGCAATCGTAATACCTTCACCACGTGTAATCACGGAAACTTGCAGTTCTTCTTCAAGTATCTTAATATGTACATCCCCATTACCAAACAGCGCTTGCGCTTCATGGGGAGATTCAAGCCTTACGTTAATCGCTTTTATATCTTCTGACATTCGTTAGTCTCCTTGAATAATTGGTTTCCCAATCGCAATGTTTTCGATAACTTGATAATGTATTGATAGTTTTACTTTACCATTGTCTATGCCTAGGTGCAAAACTTTTTCGCCAATGATTTCTCCATCTTCTGGGAGTTCTTTTTCTAAGCTTACTTTTGCCATTTTTTTCGCTTCTTTCATAGCTTCACTCTTTGTATATTCCCGAATCAAATCTTCTTTACTTCTTAACGTTTCCGTTTTATAGGATATTGGTAATTTCCATTGTAAAAAAAGGAAAGGCCTTGATGTTGTTTCGGTTTCGTATGCTGGATAATCCGGGTTCTTAAATCCCCAAATAGGGATAGAAAGATCGCCGATAGAAATATAGTGTTTTGTTGATTCATCGCCATTAAAAACAGAAAAATTCGTTTTTAGAGGAACTTCGACTGTTGCCTTATACCAAGTTTCCCCGAAAACTTCTCCAATTGCGGGTACCAATTGTGGCTGATCCTCTTTGCCAATTAGACCTGATACGAGTAACTGCCCTTTTGTAACATAATCATTAATACTAACAATAGGCTTCCCTTTTTCAACGAGCATTTTCTTAATAACGGCTTTTTTCTTCGCAACCAAATGCTGTGGCGAATATGTTTTCACTTCTTCCGGTGTCTCTTTCTCAACGACCCGGAAGTGATAGGTTGTACCTTTTAAATCTACACCTACCCACGTTAACACGTCTATTTTATCTCCTAACCGGCGCTGAATCTCATCCACGTCAAGCAGTAAGAACTGCAGCTTTCCTTTTTTTATCCCCATCTTATCTAATTCTTTACGAATCGCATGCTCTGTATCTGGACTTGCTTCGTGCACTTCTATTCCCCAAACCATATTAGATAATACGAAAATCGTAATCAGAAAAGCCAAAAATCCGATGACGAAGCCGCTATTTTTGATCAGTCTTTTAAGAAAAAAGGGACCTCCGCTTCCTTTTATAAAAGTAACTTTACATTCATTTTTTCGAACGGCTTTCCGCAGATTCGAAATCTCCTTTACATCCATACAAAAGATAAGAATACCAGGAGCAGTTCTCCTGATATCCCATACCGAAACCCCTTGTCTAATCAGTTCATTTATTAACCGCTCCGTTCCTTTCCCACTCGCTTTAACCTCTACAAATCCTGTGTACAAGTTTGTCCATTGATTCTTCATGGTTCTCCTCCCAAGCTTACTCGTTAATATACGAAACCTGATCAATTTTACCTTCTAGCATAATTTCTTCGGGCAAAATCGTTTTGATCACAAATGAACGTCCTTTAACGAGTAGCTGCCCATTTTTTAAAAGAAGCCGGACTTCTGTATCTGTAAAGTTTAGTAAGCCTCTATGATTTTCAATATAAATATGTAATTGACCAATCATCGTAATTCTTGGCAGGTCCATCATGACATCTTGCGGCAGATCCATTGTTTTAACAAGAAGTCTTCTAAATCGCTGCCCCCATTTTTGTGCCATAAAAAAGAACCCCCTTTCATCTCAATGTATGAAATGAATGGGGGTTCTAGCACCATTATTTTACACTCCTATATACTTACTTACGTCGTCCCAAACGACGTCTATTCTTAGCTCTTGGAGGACCAAGCACTTCAGCCATAATAATGCCATCAAGTACCTTCTGCTGACTAATGGTAAAGTTCGTTTGGTAAACTGGGCTGCTATCATCAGAAATCTCTTTCCTCACGGCTAAATCCTCTTTAAGTTGAATTTGTCGCTTTCGCTCAGCTTCCTGTTGTTTAAGCTCTTGCTCTTTTAGCCAGACTTCTGCATTTGGCTTTGTATCAGTTTCAATTTCAAGAGTATCAGGGCGCGATGGCTCCATCGCCTTCTTAGCTTCCTCATAAAATTGGCGAATCGTTTTCGACTGATCATGCTTAGGCAGATTTTGTTCACGCACCGGCTTCTGGTTAATAGGTGTAGTAGGTGTTCCCGTACTCTTAGGGTCACGCTGGGTTGCTTTCTTTTTACTAAACATACTAGAAATTATCCCAAAAATAATGGCGATAACCCAGATGTTCCCAAAGATCCAATCAAAGAGGGATTCCATAGTAAGCCTCCCTTCCCAATGTCTTACTTGTCATTATCCTTAGGTCCTTTAGACATTTTGCCAATGGAACCACGCATACCTGTATCTGCTTCAATATTTTGGATGTTCATGTAATCCATCACACCAAGATTGCCTGACTTCAATGCATCAGCCATTGCCAATGGAACTTCTGCCTCCGCTTCAACAACCTTCGCTCTCATTTCTTGTACGCGAGCAACCATTTCTTGTTCTTCTGCAACAGCCATCGCACGACGTTCTTCTGCTTTTGCTTGTGCGATTTTCTTATCTGCTTCCGCTTGGTCTGTTTGCAAAATCGCTCCAATGTTTTTCCCGATATCCACATCCATAATATCAATCGAGAGAATTTCAAATGCAGTACCAGCATCTAACCCTTTTGATAATACGGTACGGGAGATCAAATCAGGATTTTCAAGTACATCTGTATGGCTTTTGGAGCTACCAATCGTTGCGACAATCCCTTCACCGACACGAGCGATGATCGTTTCTTCACCAGCTCCCCCGACAAGACGTTCAATATTTGCACGCACTGTGATTCTTGCTTTCGCTTTTACTTCGATCCCGTTGATCGCTACACCTGAAATATAAGGAGTTTCAATCACCTTTGGATTAACGCTCATTTGTACTGCTTCTAATACATCACGGCCGGCTAGATCAATCGCCGCGCCTCTTTCAAAAGGAAGAGTAATGTTCGCTCGTTCTGCTGCAATTAACGCATTCACAACACGATCGACGTTCCCTCCTGCTAAGTAGTGACTTTCCAGTTGGTTCGTCTGTACGCTGAGGCCTGCTTTATGTGCTTTAATTAGTGGATTGACCACACGACTTGGAATAACTCGGCGTAACCTCATCCCAATTAATGTAAATATGCTGACTCTTACCCCAGCAGCTAATGCTGAAATCCAAAGTGTAACAGGGACAAATGTAAAAAATACTGACAGTACGATAATAATCGCTATCGCAGCCAAAATAATAAAAATAATATTTGCGTCCAAACTATTCATCCTTTCAAAAATAAAATGACAATCATTTAAATTTCACGAACGACAATTCGTGATCCTTCTGCTTTTACAACTTTAACTTTAGAGTTTTTAGAAATAAAGCTTCCTTCTGAAACAACATCTAAACGTTCACCGTTAATCTCAGCCGTTCCTGAAGGTCTCAAATCAACTAGAGTAATTCCTTCCATTCCAACCAATTCAATCCTGCTCACATTTGATATATAGCCTTGCTCAGAGCTCGTTGAGTCTTTCAACACAATTTTTCTAAAAAATTTCATCTCTTTTCCAAACACCTTTACAAGTAGGATAAACACAAGTATAGATACTGCCAATGCAACTAGTAGAGAAATCCCTAATTGGACCGGACTGTTAGATGCCAAGAACAGACTGACGATGACCGCTGCCATACCAAGTGCACCAACGATCCCACCAGGGATAAACAATTCGAGGATACATAATAAAACTCCTGAGATAAATAAAACTAAAACTTCATAGCCTGCAAGCCCTGCTACGAAATGGCCGTAAAAATAGAGCAATAAGGCAATAAGTCCAGTTGTACCAGGGATACCAAAGCCTGGGGTAAATAACTCCATCACAATCCCAATGCCAGCAATCAATAACAGTACTGGAATAACAAATGGATTAGTCAGAAAGCGGGCAATTTTTTCGGCGATGCTCTCATCAATGGACTGTATGCTAGCATCTTCTACGCCAAGAAACTTATATAACTCACTTTTGGTACTCACTGTTCCTTCACTATAACCCGCTTTTTTTGCTTGCCCAGCTGTGAACGTTAAGAGTTTGCCTTTTCCTGCATCATATTCAGGTAGATTAATATCTACGTCAGCCATCGCTTGTGCATAGATAGGATCACGACCATTTTGTTCAGCTGCTGTTTTCATTGCAGCAACCCAAGCTGATTGAGCCTTGAGACTCGCTGCATTACCTGCTGCATCAATAACAGCTGCTGATCCCATTGTCGCATTAGGCGCCATATAGATTTTATCTGTATTGAGCGAGATATAAGCGCCTGCCGATAGTGCTCGGTTATTCACATAAGCCACTGTCGCAACGGGCGTATTTTGCATACGTTTCCCAATCCTGGTCGCCGAATTAACCGCTCCCCCTGGTGTATCTACTTCGAAAATTACGACTTTAGCTCCGTTTTCCTCAGCAGTTGTCAATGCCCGATCAATAAATGCATACAAACCATCCTCTACCGTATCTTTAATCGGAACGAGATAAACAATCCCATCCTCAGCTTTTACGTTAGTAGGCTGAATGATCAACAAACTTGTTACTACTAAGAATAATAATCCAATTAGTACGGAACGCCATATTCTCAAAGGAGATGCCTCCTTTCTTTAATTTTTTCTTCTCCTCTTTATTACGTATGTATTGCCCAAAGGTTTCAGAATCTTTACAGCTATTTTGAGTATCGCCCATCAAGCTAAAATCAGCAAGGATAATCCCTTATAAAGTGAAACTTCCTTCAGTGGGGGTATTCCCTCATCTCCCACTGATGGTTAGTCCCGTTCTAGTGTCGCTAATTTCTCCGTTCCACTTCGATAAAGCGACGCTACGAACCCGAAATTGAATCACAAACTTAAGTACGCCGCTTCCTGCGACAACGTCTGTGTGACCCACATCCTTTGGTGTGGGCCTCAACTATACCTTTATTTTCACTGTATCTCACCAATCGGGCTTTTACAGGGGTTTGTTCCCCACCTCATCTACTTTGTTCCTCACAAGCTTGAGCTCGGGTCTTATTGCCTGGAATGCAGGACAAACTTATGTAATGCTTATACATTCATGAAGATATTGCATTTCTGTGCGCAAACAAAAAGCCATAGGCGCAATGCCTATGGCTTTGGGTTTTTGAGTTTAAGATAGATGTTGTTGCACTAACTTATTTACAAGAGAACCATCTGCTTTGCCTTTTACTTTCGGCATAAGCGCTCCCATTACTCGGCCCATATCTGTTTTAGATGATGCGTTGACTTCTTCGATTGTATTTTTTACAATCTCTGAAATCTCTTCTTCTGAAAGTTGCTCCGGCATATATGCCTCAACGTAATCTATTTCGGTACGGACTTTATCCACGAGATCGATACGACCTGCATTTTCAAACTCTTGGAGGGAGTCTTTGCGTTGTTTTAATTCGCGAGAGAGCACTGTCAATTCTTCATCATCTGTTAATGCTTCGCGCTTTTTCAACTCTTCGTTTTGAAGAGAAGATTTAAGCATACGAATAACAGATAGTTTGTCCTTTTCTTTGTTCTTCATCGCTTGTTTCATATCATTATTTAAACGCTCGAGAAGACTCATCTTTCCACCCTCTCTTAGAATTTACGTTTTCTTGCAGCTTCAGACTTTTTCTTACGTTTTACACTTGGCTTTTCATAAAATTCACGCTTCCTAGCTTCCTGAAGCGATCCTGCTTTAGATACAGTACGTTTGAAACGACGAAGAGCATCTTCAAGCGATTCGTTTTTACGAACGACGGTTTTAGACATCTCTTTCCCTCCCTCCGAAAACAACACACTAACTCAAGTTGTCAACATGTTATACATGTACTAAACCATTATAATATATGCCACTAATCAGGTCAACTGGTTAATTCAAACTAATTGTCGTTTACTGCGATATATTTTGAATATTTTTATGAAAAAATTATACATTCCATACATATTGTATCAAACAAGCATGTCCTATGGAACTTATCCATACAATTTAGCAGAGGTGAGCTACGTGAAGGATTTAGTCTTATTCGGATTGTTTATTATCATTTTTCTTACTGGTATGTTTGTTTTGCGAATCGGCTTATTTAATTTGTCTGGAGAAAAATTAAAAACCGTGCTTGGAAAAATAACGAATCGGCCTTGGAAAGGATTCTTGGCAGGCATCCTTTCTACAGGAATACTCCAGAGTAGCTCAGCGGTCATGGTCATGACAGTCGGACTGGTTTCTTCAGGAAGCATCGCGTTTCGGCAAACGATCGGCATTATTCTTGGCACGAATATTGGATCCACCTTCACAACAGAGTTCATGACCTTCTCACTTGACTCATATATTATTCCAGGTGTTATTAGTGGGGCATTATTATGGTTACTCCCATCGACACTTGCAAGGAGTTTTGGAACGGCATTAATTGGGATAAGCTCTATCTTTGCAGCTATGAGCGGCTTTAAATTTCTATCATCCTCATTAGCCAATTATCCATTTACCAAGCATTTGCTCGCCGAAATGGACAGTCATCTTTTTATTGCACTCTTAACAGGAATTATCATGACAGCCATCATTCACTCAAGCTCAGCGACCATCGGCATTACGATGAGTTTTTTGGCAGGGGGGGATATGGCTTTAGCAAGCGCAATCGCGATTATGCTTGGTTCAAATGTTGGAACGTGCATAACCGGTTGGATGGCAAGCATCGGCTCTGGTAAGGATGCATCCCTTACCGCGTACGCACATATTTGGTTGAATTTACTAGGGGTTTTGCTATTTATACCACTAATCCATTATTTAGGAACATTCGCACAAGCGTTAACTTCTTCAAAGGACATGCAGCTTGCTCATGCAAGCGTTTTGTTTAATGTCTTCACATCACTCGCCGTGTTGCCTTTCTCAAAGCAATTTGCGAGCTTTGTTTTAAAAATTCATACGAAAAAAACGCAAAAATTCTGAGATTCGACGTATAAATTTTCAATTAGTCGCATAGCCCGGAACTAGACGAATCTTTATACCAAGCTTTTGCCCAAAACGAAAGGGTCTGGCTCCACATCTATATACAATATAGTGTGTGAAGTCAGACCCTTTGCTATGAATACTAAGTTATTTCGACTTAATAATCAGAATCAGCCGTTAAACCATTCACAATCGCAATCCCTGCACTTGCACCAATTCTAGTTGCTCCTGCTTCGATTACTTTTACTGCATCTTCCGTATTACGAACACCGCCTGACGCTTTAACACCGATCGTTGGACCCACTGTTTTTCTCATAAGTGCAATATCCTCAGGAGTCGCTCCGCCTGTTGAGAAGCCAGTTGACGTTTTCACGTAATCAGCCCCCGCTTTTACAGCAAGTTCACATGCACGGATTTTTTCTTCTTCTGTCAATAAAGACGTTTCAATAATGACTTTGGATAATGCTTTTCCTTTTGAACTTTCGACAACCGCACGAATATCTCGTTCTACTAATTCATCATCTTTATCTTTTAAGGCGCCGATATTAATCACCATATCTACTTCGTTTGCACCATTTTCAATGGCATTCTTCGTTTCAAATGCTTTCGTTTCAGGAGTATTTGCTCCTAAAGGGAAGCCGATTACTGTACAAACGACTACATCAGAACCTGCAAGCAATTCACTCGCATATGCAACCCAAGTAGGGTTAACGCACACTGATGCGAAGTGGTGCTCTCTTGCTTCCTCACATAATTGTTTAACTTGTGCCTTCGTTGCATCTGCTTTTAATAACGTATGATCAATTAATTTTGCGATATTTTGTGTCATATATAAAATCTCCCTTCAAAACTAAGACGATTAGTTGTACGTACCTCTTTATCATATCATGTTTAATTGAATATGACGAGAAATAAGAAATAAACTTACATGTTTGAACTCATAGTTATTATTGTGTGCAAGTATCTGGATATTTATAAAAATAAAGAAGGGCCATACCCCACAACAACTAAATTCAGTATAAGTTAAGTGTATGACACACTACCTACTGATTTAGAGTGCGAGGTCAGACCCTTATTAGACACCCACTGCCCTTGGTTAGCCTACAATTCCAGCTGCTGCTTCAGAATCTTTCACAACTGTCACAAACTGTCCTTCATTATATGGGTAACCTGATTTTGTAATTTTCACTTTCACAATTTCGCCAACCATTTCTTCAGTAGCTTGGAAGACAACTTTTAAATAGTTATCTGTATAGCCTACGTATAAGCCGCTTTTTGGATCCTCTTTGTAAAGCTCCTCTGGAATAACTTCTAGCACTTCCCCTTCAAAAAGAGAAGCATATTCTTTTGAAAGTTGCTCAGAAAGCGAGATTAAACGGTGTACACGTTCATTCTTCACTTCTTCATCCACTTGATCTGCCATTCTAGCAGCTGGAGTGCCTGTTCGTTTAGAATACGGGAATACGTGCAATTCAGAGAATTTATGGTCTTTAATAAAATTATATGTTTCCATGAATTCTTCTTCCGTTTCACCTGGGAAGCCGACAATTACATCGGAAGTAACCGCTAGACCCGGTAAAGCTTGACGTAGCTTCACTAAACGATCTGCATAAAATTCCATGGAATATTTTCTTCTCATCCGTTTAAGAACGGTATCAGATCCAGATTGAATTGGAATGTGTAGGTGACGTACGACTTTATCGGAATTCGTCAACACCTCAATAACTTCATCGGTAATTTGGCTTGCCTCAATCGAAGAAATTCTGATTCGTTTTAATCCAACGATTTGCGTTTCTAAATCTCTAAGCAATCTCGCTAAATTATAATCTTTCATATCTTCACCATAGCCACCTGTATGAATACCAGTCAAAACGATTTCTTTGTAACCAGCGTCTACTAGTTGTTGCGCTTGATGAAGCACTTCTTTCGGGTCACGGGAACGCATTAAACCGCGAGCCCAAGGAATGATACAAAATGTACAGAAGTTGTTACATCCTTCTTGAATCTTCAAAGAAGCTCGTGTGCGATCGGTAAATGCCGGTACATCAAGTTCTTCGTATACACGGGATTTCATGATGTTACCAACACCATTAATCGGTTGTCTTTCTTGTTTGAATTGCTCAATATAGCCTAGCATCTTCGACCGGTCTTGCGTACCAACTACGATATCAACACCTGGAATAGCCATAATTTCAGCAGGTGACGTTTGAGCATAACACCCTGTTACTGCTATAACCGCATCAGGGTTTTTACGAATCGCCCGGCGAATAACTTGACGACTTTTTTTATCACCCGTATTTGTAACTGTACATGTATTGATTACATATACATCTGCATTCGTTTCATATTCAACACGTTCATAGCCATCGTTTTTAAATAATTGCCAAATGGCTTCCGTTTCATAATGGTTTACTTTACATCCTAATGTATGAAAAGCGACAGTTGCCATCTTCTTCACCTCAATAATTCTAATTGATAGGAAACAGCAGCCAATGCATAAAGTGGCGCTGTTTCAGTTCGTAATATTCTTGGTCCAAGGCCACAGAGAGTAAATCCTGCTTCAGTTAGTTGAGTGACTTCTCGCTCTGTTAAACCACCTTCTGGTCCGAATACAAAGAGCATGGATTGCCCTGTTTTCATGTTTTGCAAAGCAGAAACAAGAGCACCCTTCTCTCCCTGTTTTGCTGACTCTTCAAATGCAACCATTTTCACATCATACTCATCGGCATGCTTGATGAGACTTCCTAAGTTCAGTGGTTCTGTTACATGAGGAAGTACTGTGCGATGCGACTGCTCCGCCGCTTCCTTGGCAATTTTCTGCAGGCGTTCAATCTTTTTCCCCGCCTTTTTTTCGTCCCATTTTACCACCGAACGAGCCGCAATGAAAGGGATAAACTCATGCGCTCCCATTTCCGTTCCTTTTTGGACGATTACTTCCAGTTTATCCCCTTTAGGCAGACCGCTCGCAATTGCAAGTTTAATCGGCAGTTCTTTATCTTCTTTTAACCATTCAACAACAGTAGCTCGTACAGCTTCACTTGTCACGTCTACAATCTCAGCCAATGCCGCTTCTCCATCCGGCTTAACAGCAATCAACTGGTCTGCAATGCTCATTCTCATTACCCTTGTCATGTGATGAAAATCCGCCCCAGTGATTTGAATCGTTCCATCTACAAACGCATCCGCTTCTAAGAAATATCGTTGCAAACAATCACCTACTTTCATACAAAACAAATATGGCGTAAAAAACGCCACCATTTACTTTGAAGGATTCATCCTGAAGCACGCTACACTAGCATAATCACAATGGTAGTGGTGCTGGATTTGGGAGTATAATCTTAATAATGGAAGGATAACTTCATAGTAAATTGGCTAAATTAGTAAGTCGCAAAGCCTAAGTCCCCATGTCCTTCATACAAAACAGGTGGCAACTGCTTTTGCCACCTTCATGATCTCTTTAG
This sequence comes from Peribacillus huizhouensis, assembly GCF_014138605.1. Classification (GTDB taxonomy): domain Bacteria; phylum Bacillota; class Bacilli; order Bacillales; family DSM-1321; genus Peribacillus; species Peribacillus huizhouensis. Next base: position 91,737 of record NZ_JACJHX010000002.1, read on the forward strand.
TATGCAACATTTTATCCCGCATTAACGGGCAGTAACACCCACCTCTCTAGGATTAGAGGAATCGAAGAAGCGTAGGTGGGGGATAACTGCCCGTAAAAGCCCGATTGGTTCAACTATCAATCAGAGGGGGATGAAGCCCCCCCTCTGATTGAAGTTTCACTTTATTGGTTTCTTTTGGCGATAAACGCGACCCAATCTTCCATTAAAAGCGTCTCTTCAATTGTGAAACCTGCCGCAATTATCGCATCTTTTACTTCTTGTTTTTTCGGTTGAATAATTCCGGATGAAATAAAATAGCCTCCTGGTTTTACAACTTTTGCCACATCGTCGGTAAAGCGAAGGATAACTTCAGCTAAAATATTCGCTACGACCACATCTGTTTGTTCTTTGATCCCATCTAGTAAATTGCCTTGTGAAACAGTTACTCGTTCTTGAACTTTATTAAGTTTCACATTGATGTTCGCTGAACGGACTGCAACCTCATCTAAATCAAGACCCTGAACGTTTTTTGCATCAAGTAAAGCAGCAGCAATACTTAGAACACCAGAACCCGTACCTACATCCACCACGACATCTCCAGGCTTTACAGTACGCTCTAATGCTTGAATGCACATAACTGTCGTCGGATGGGTTCCTGTTCCAAAGGCCATTCCTGGATCTAATTCAATAATCAGCTCATCACTGTTCACTGGTGTATAGTCTTCCCAAGTTGGCACTATGGTAAAACGTTCGGAAATCTTAACAGGATGATAGTATTTCTTCCAGGCAGTCGCCCACTCTTCTTCATTCACTTCACTAATTGAAATGGCATTTAAGCCTAGATCAATATCAAAAACTAATAGATTATTAATGGATTCTTTAATCGCATCAACTGTCTCACCTAAGAAACTATTCACAGGAATATATGCTTTAACGACAACGCCTTCTTCGGGATAATCGGCAGGGTTGAGCTGGTAGATTTCTCCAAAGACGTTTTCTCGTTCTTTCAACAGTTCCAAAGGATCTTCAATAACAACTCCACTCGCACCCGCCTCATGTAGTATATTGGAAACAGGTTCGACCGCTTCATTCGTTGTATGGATTGCAATTTCAGACCATTTCATTTCTACCAACTCCCCTAATCAATTAATCACCTTTAAATGCGCGTTTTACTTTAGCAAAAAAACCATCTTCTTGTTCATCTGGAGCATTCTGCCCACTGATTTCAGAGAATTCACGGAGTAATTGCTTTTGTTTTTCAGTAAGTTTTCTCGGTGTTACTAGTAAAATAACTACATGCTGATCACCTTGACCATAGCCACGTACATTTTGAACACCTTTTCCTTTCAGACGGAAACGAGTACCTGTTTGTGTACCTGCTGGAACTTTCAGCTTCACTTTTCCGTGGACAGTAGGAACTTCTATTTCATCTCCCAATGCCGCTTGAGTAAATGTAATCGGCATTTCACAATAAATATCATCGCCTTCACGCTCAAAAAATTCATGTTCACGTACTCGGAACACTACATATAAGTCTCCAGCTGGACCGCCATTGAATCCTGGCTCACCTTGACCTGTAACGCGAAGTTGTTGACCGTCATCAATTCCTGCTGGAACTTTAACTTCAATCTTTTTACGTTTTTGAACTTTTCCAGTACCACTACATGTTGAACATTTCTCAGGAATGATTTTCCCTGTTCCTTGACAATGATGACAAGTACGACGGTTAACTATGCGGCCAAATGCTGTATTTTGCTCGACGTTCAATTGACCAGTACCATGACAATGTGAACAAGTGTTTACCTTTGTTCCTGGTTTAGCTCCCGAACCAGAACATGTGTCACATGTTTCTTCACGAGGAATTTCGATTACAGTCTCTTTACCAAACACTGCTTCTTCAAACGAAAGTGTCATCGTGTATTGTAAATCTGCTCCTTGTCTTGGGGCGTTCGGATCTCTTCTTCTTCCACCACCGCCACCAAAGAACGTACTGAAAATGTCTTCAAAACCACCAAAGCCGCCAAAGTCCTGACCACCAAAACCTTGATTCGGATCTGTGTGTCCAAATTGATCATAATGGGCTTTCTTCTGATCATCACTTAAAACTTCATACGCTTCTGTAATCTCTTTAAATTTATCAGCAGCGTCTTCTGCTTTATTAATATCTGGATGATATTGTTTAGAAAGCTTACGATATGCTTTTTTCACTTCATCTTTAGAAGCACCTTTGGAAACCCCAAGTACCTCATAATAATCTCGTTTACTCATTCCTCTTTCTCACTCCCGATCCTTTTCACATAAAGATTATTCTAACATTCATCGAAGATATAGTGCAATAAGAAAAGCTGAAGCACCCCTTAAAGAAGGCCGACTAAGATCGCCACATCCTGTGGCAACGTCGGCATGACCCACATCCTGTGGACCTAAGAAAAAGGGGGTTGACGCATGATGGCGCGCTTTTGGCCATCTTGTGGCAATCAACGTTTTCTAAAGCGAGCTAGGCGCTGTAGTTAGACAATAAGAAAAACATGCGTATTCATGGAAATCCAACCAAATCCACCGCATAAAGGAACGTAGTAAACATCCCAGCTTTTTTAAGCCTGCGCTGACAAATCTCATCTCAAAAAAGCCAAAGCCAAGATAACCTGACTTTGACTTTTCTTCAGAGTGTTGGCACTTTGTTAATCCATCGCCATATCTCGTTTATTATTTTTTATCGTCGTCTACTTCTGTGAATTCAGCGTCCACTACATCATCATTTGATGGTTGTGCTTGACCTTCTGCACCTTGAGCAGCTTGTTGTGCTTTTGCAGCTTCTTCATAAAGTTTCATTGTTAAAGCCTGAACGATTTCATTAAGCGCGTCTTTTTTCGTACGAATTTCTTCTAATTCGTTTTTCTCAATCGCAGCTTTCAGTTCGTCTTTCGCTTCGTTTGCTTTTGCAACTTCCGCTTCATCGACTTTACCTTCAAGTTCTTTTAACGTTTTTTCCGTTTGGAAAACAAGTTGATCTGCTTCGTTGCGAAGTTCAACTTCTTCTTTACGTTGTTTATCTGCATCAGCATTTTCTTCTGCTTCACGTACCATACGATCGATTTCTTCATCAGATAGACCTGAAGATGATTTAATTGTGATCGCTTGTTCTTTGTTTGTACCAAGGTCTTTCGCACGAACGTTTACGATACCGTTTTTGTCAATATCAAACGTTACTTCAACTTGTGGAATTCCACGTGGTGCTGGTGGAATGTCGCTTAATTGGAAACGACCAAGCGTTTTGTTATCCGCAGACATTGGACGCTCACCTTGAAGAACATGGATATCTACCGCTGTTTGATTATCAGCAGCCGTTGAGAATACTTGTGATTTACTTGTCGGAATTGTTGTATTACGGTCAATCAATTTCGTAAATACGCCGCCCATTGTTTCGATACCAAGAGAAAGTGGAGTTACGTCAAGTAGAACAACGTCTTTCACATCTCCAGTCAGAACGCCACCTTGAATTGCTGCACCCATTGCTACTACTTCATCCGGGTTTACACCTTTTGATGGTTCTTGACCTAATTCTTTTTTGATTGCTTCAACAACAGCAGGAATACGTGTTGATCCACCAACAAGAATGACTTTGTCAATTTCAGATGCAGAAAGTCCTGAATCTTTCAATGCTTGACGAGTTGGTCCCATTGTGCGCTCTACAAGTCCAGCTGTGATTTCATCAAATTTTGCTCTTGTTAACGTAACGTCTAAGTGAAGCGGGCCTGCTTCTCCAGCTGTAATAAATGGCAATGAAACTTGAGTAGACGTAACACCAGAAAGGTCTTTTTTCGCTTTTTCAGCTGCGTCTTTCAAACGTTGTAGCGCCATCTTATCTTTTCCTAAGTCAATGCCGTTTTCTTTTTTAAATTCAGCGACTAAATAGTCAATAACCGCTTGGTCGAAATCATCTCCACCAAGTTTGTTATCACCAGCCGTTGCTTTTACTTCGAAAACGCCGTCTCCCAATTCCATTACAGAAACGTCGAACGTACCGCCACCAAGGTCAAAAACAAGAATCGTTTGATCTTGATCTGTTTTATCTAAACCGTAAGCTAAAGCTGCAGCAGTTGGTTCGTTAATAATACGTTCTACTTCAAGACCAGCGATTTGACCAGCATCTTTTGTCGCTTGACGTTCTGCATCATTAAAGTATGCAGGAACCGTGATAACTGCTTTCGTTACTTTTTCACCAAGGTATTCTTCTGCATATGATTTCAAGTATTGAAGAATAATAGCTGAAACTTCTTGAGGTGAATAATCTTTACCTTCAATTGTTTCTTTGTGATCTGTTCCCATATGACGTTTAACAGAGATAATTGTATTAGGGTTAGTAATTGCTTGACGTTTTGCTACTTCCCCAACTTGTCTTTCACCATTTTTAAAAGCAACAACAGATGGTGTTGTACGATTTCCTTCCGGATTCGGAATTACTTTCGGTTCTCCACCTTCAAGTACAGATACACATGAGTTCGTTGTTCCTAAGTCAATACCAATTATTTTACTCATAGTCACTTACCTCCTGCTATTTATGTAGTATTATTCGCTTACTTTGACCATTGACGGACGAATGACTCTATCCTTCAATTTATAGCCTTTTTGGAATTCTTCCACAACAATATTTGATTCAACGCTATCATCTTGTACTTGCATAACAGCTTGATGCATATGTGGATCAAATTCTTTTCCTACAGCTTCAATCGCTTCTACGCCTTCTTTTTTCAATGCCTCTACAATACCTTTGTAGATCATATCCATTCCGGCAATTACCGATTTGGTTTCTTCATTATCGCTTTCGATTTTCATCGCTCTTTCAAAATTATCTAGAGACTGAATTAAATCGCCAGCAAGGCTTTGAGCTCTATATTTCAATGCAGCTTCCATATCAAGCTTCGCACGTCTTCTTGAATTATCAAAATCAGCTTGTAAACGTAAATATTTATTATCCATTTCTTCTAGCTTTGCTTCCAATTCTTCAATTTTCGCAGTAGCCGTTTGAAGTTCGTCCATAGGAGTAACAGCTTCTTCATTCGCCTGCTCAACTTGAACATCTTCTTCAGCAAAAATAGCTTCAACAGTTTCTTCGTTTACTGGCTGTTCATTCTTTCTCTCTTCTGTCACAATCTCACCTCCTAAAAATGGGTGCTTTATATATGTAAGACATAGAGAACGGCAGAATTACTTCCTGCGCATCCCCAAATATTGCCTTTACTAATAATTTTGATACAGCTTTGTAAGCAGAGCTGTCATATCTTTTGAGAAAAATTCCAGCAAACTGATTACGCGTGAGTATTCCATTCTTGTAGGTCCAAGAATCGCAATGGTGCCTACTTGTTGCTCCCCGACAGAATACGTCGCGGTAATCAAACTGCAATCTTCGAGTAATACATTATTGTTTTCTCTGCCGATTTTCACGTGAATACCAGCTGGATTTTGCTTCATAATTTCATAAAGTCCCTGTTCTTGGTCAATCAATGAAAGCAGTGAAGATACTTTATCAATATCATGAAACTCAGGTTGCTTCAACATATTCGTTTTGCCACCAAAAAATAATTTTGGCGGGTTAGAGATATCTAGTGTTTCTGCAAGAGAAGACACGAGCGTACCATAATTTTGAATATGCTGACTAAGCAAGACAGCTACTTCTTTATAAATCTTATCACGTAGTTCAGCAAGAGGGACCCCAACAAGTCGATCATTTAAAATATTCGCCATTTTCTCGATTTCATTCATATCAAAAGACGGTGGAAGCGAAATCACCTTATTCTCAACATGTCCAGTGTCAGTAATAATAATCGCAATCGCCGTTTCTTTAGTAAGCGAGATAATTTGAATCTTCTTTAGCTTGTTATCTTTGACTTTTGGGCCTAAAACGATAGATGTGTAATTCGTTAGTTCTGAAAGAATTTTGGCCGATTTTTGAACGATTTTCTCAAGTTCATAAATCCGATCTGCAAAAATCGAGCGTATAATACGCCGATCATCTGTTTTTATTCTTTCCGGCGCTAACAAATGATCCACATAATATCTATACCCTTTTTCTGAAGGAATTCGCCCTGAAGAGGTATGTGTTTTTTCTAAAAAACCAAATTCCTCTAAATCCGACATTTCATTTCGAATGGTCGCAGAACTAAAGGTAATTCCTTCTTTTTTCGACAAACTCCGCGATCCAATTGGTTGGGCATTTCGAATAAAGTCATCAATAATAGCTTGAAGGATTAATAATTGACGATCAGTTATCATCTATGATCCCCCCTGTTAGCACTCTGTACTTGTGAGTGCTAATATACTAATAAATTATCAAAAGCGCGTAGTGATGTCAACGGTTAAGACCTAGAACTTTCTTCATTTTTTTGAGAATGTATTTCATTTTTCTAAACCAAGGAATTCCTGGAATACTTCATTACCAAGTAGTTTACCTTGCTTCGTTAATCGGACGTACCCGTCCTTCTCGAAAAGCAAGCCTTTACCTATATGCTTTTCGAGCGGTTTTGCAAAAACATCTGTCATTTCCACCCGAAATTTATCGAAAAATCCAGCGTAAGAAACTCCGGCTGTTTTTCTTAACCCTAAAAACATTTCCTCTTCCATTTGTTCATGAATGGGGACAAGATGATTTTCTATGACAGGTAGCTCGTTATCTACAAGCGGTGCCATATACTTCTTCACAGGTCCATGATTAGCAATTCGTCGGCCCGCCGTATAGCCATGGGCGCCAGCACCGATGCCATAATACTCATCATTATTCCAGTATGTTAGGTTATGGCGACTTTCATAGCCTACTTTGGCAAAATTGCTGATTTCATATTGATAGAGACCATGTCGATCCATCGTTTCCATGAGCAACTCATACATCCTTGCTTCTAAATCTTGAGGTGGCAAGTTTAGTTTTCCTTTTTGCATCAAATTATAAAAAACCGTTTTTGGCTCCACTATGAGCGAATAACTAGAATAATGGGGCAAATCAAGCGCAAGCGCTGTATCAAGCGTTTCAATGAAATCATCCATTGTTTGACCTGGAAGCCCATAAATTAAGTCGATGCTTATATTTGTAAAGCCAACTGATTGTGCTTTTTCAATCGTTTCATACACTTCTTTCGCTCGGTGTGTCCGACCAATTCTCTTTAATAACTCATCATTAAAGCTCTGTACCCCAAAACTAAGTCGATTTACACCTGATTGAAACATGATATCCAATTTTTCACGAGAGAGATCACCAGGATTCGCTTCAAAGGAATATTCTGCTCCTGCATTCATTGGCATCCATTCAGAAATTGAATCACAAAGGTAAGCAAGCTGTTTTTCGTCTAAAGATGTCGGAGTTCCACCACCGACAAAAATAGTATCAAGCCCTGCTGTTGGATACTTATCAAGCTGTAATTGCATTTCTCTTGTCATCATCGCTAAATAATCATCAACCGGCTGCCCTTTTAAAAAAACTTTATTGAAATCACAATAGTGGCAAATATGCTCACAAAACGGGATATGGATATAAGCGCTTTTTATCATATTGTTCACAACCTTTGTTATTTATCCTTTTTTGTACTACAGGATAGGTCCTTCCTGGTAAATGGTGACGTTTTAACGCCATATTTGTTTCGTATAAAGTGAAACTTCCATCAGCGGGGGTCCTTGTCCTTCATCCCCCACTGATGGTTAGTCCCGTTCTACTGTCGCGTCGTAGCACACGCTTCGATCAATCGACAGTACGAACCCGATTGGGCTTTTACGGGCAATTTTTGTCCCCCACCTACCATCTTTGTCCCTAATAGGCTTGAGGTGGGGGGTCTTGACTTTCCGTTAATGCGGGATAAAAAATCAAAAAGAGGCTAGACACCGAAAATACCATGGCCTACCCTCTTTTTGAATCTCACTTTATTTTTTTGGCGTTGTGTCGTCCATTTTTAGTACAGCCATAAATGCTTCCTGAGGCACTTCAACAGATCCAACTTGCTTCATCCGTTTTTTACCTTCTTTTTGCTTATCAAGAAGCTTACGTTTACGTGAAATGTCACCGCCATAACATTTTGCAAGAACGTTTTTCCGCATCGCACTTATCGTAGAACGAGCAACGATTTTTTGACCGATTGCCGCTTGGATCGGTACTTCAAATTGCTGCCTTGGGATTAGCTTCTTTAATTTTTCAACAATGACTTTCCCGCGGTCATAAGCAAAATCATTGTGAACGATAAAGCTTAATGCATCCACAGTCTCTGCATTCAATAGAATATCCATCTTCACTAGTTTAGACGGTTTATAGCCGATTAATTCATAATCAAATGAAGCATAGCCTCTCGTATTTGATTTCAATTGATCAAAGAAATCATAAACAATTTCAGAAAGTGGAATTTCATAATTGATGCTGACACGCGTTTCATCTAAATACTGCATGTCGATGAAATTCCCTCGTTTGTTTTGACAAAGCTCCATAATAGCGCCGACAAATTCCGTTGGAGCCATCATCGATGCTTTAACATAAGGTTCTTCAACATGCTCAATTTTTTGTGCTTCCGGCATATTAGACGGGTTATCAATTTTTAGCTGTGTACCATCTGTCATAATGACATCATAAATAACGCTTGGCGCTGTCGTAATTAAATCGATTTTAAATTCACGTTCAATCCGTTCTTGAATAATTTCCATATGTAGTAGTCCTAAAAAACCACATCGGAAACCAAACCCGAGTGCTTGTGATGACTCAGGTTCAAACTGCAAAGCGGAATCATTTAATTCAAGCTTTTCAAGAGCGTCACGCAAGTCATTAAATTTCGACGAATCAATTGGATATAGTCCGCAATACACCATTGGATTAAGTTTTCGGTAACCAGGTAGCGCTTCAGTCGCACCATTTTTGGCATTCGTAATCGTATCCCCGACACGTGTATCCCCAACATGTTTAATAGATGCTGATAAAAAGCCAACATCGCCGACATTAAGTTCATCAACAAGTTGAGCTTTCGGTGAGAAGACCCCAACTTCTGTGACATCGAACTCCTTGCCAGTCGCCATCATTTTTACTCGATCGCCTACTTTAACTGAACCGTCAATCACACGGATATAAGCAACAACACCGCGATACGCATCATACACGGAGTCAAAGATAAGCGCTTTTAAAGGAGCTTCTGGATCTCCTTGTGGTGCTGGAACTAATTCAACAACCTGTTCTAGAATATCCTCAATTCCAATACCAGCTTTAGCAGAAGCAAGAACTGCATCTGATGCATCCAGGCCGATGACTTCTTCAATTTCATTTCTTACCCGTTCAGGATCAGCACTCGGAAGATCAATTTTATTAATAACAGGAATAATTTCAAGATCATTATCTAATGCCAAATACACATTAGCTAGCGTCTGCGCTTCAATTCCTTGCGCAGCATCAACTACGAGCACAGCACCTTCACATGCTGCTAAGCTTCGAGAAACTTCATACGTAAAGTCGACGTGTCCCGGTGTGTCGATTAAATGGAAAATATATTCTTCTCCATCTTTCGCTAGATACTTTAATTGTACCGCATTCAATTTAATCGTAATTCCACGTTCACGCTCTAAATCCATTGAATCGAGCAGCTGATTCTTCATTTCACGTTGCTGCAAGGCATTCGTCTTTTCTAAAATCCGATCTGCCAACGTCGATTTCCCATGGTCAATATGAGCAATGATGGAAAAATTTCTAATTTTAGATTGTCTTTTTAATTTTTCTTCTCTATTCATCGCGTTCACTCCTACTTCTCGACACAAATGCACTGTTTTACATTATAACAAGAGAAAAAGCAAGATTCAAGAAAAAGCGGAAGGTGCCTGCTTATGTTCGAGCCGATGGCGTCTGGAGCTGGACAGTAGGAAAAGCGGAAGTGCCTTGGTCAGCTTGCGAAGAAAATAGGGATTGACCTTGGGAGGCGCCCTTTGCCTCTTGAGGGCAATCATCTTTTTCACAGCAAGCTAGGCACTGGAGCTGGACAGTAAGAAAAGCGGAAGTGCCTTGGTCAGCTTGCGAAGAAAATAGGGATTGACCTTGGGAGGCGCCCTTTGCCTCTTGAGGGCAATCATCTTTTTCACAGCA
>NZ_JACJHX010000002.1:101898-537567 GCF_014138605.1 Peribacillus huizhouensis
ACAGCAAGCTAGGCACTGGAACTGGACAGTAAGAAAAGCGGAAGTGCCTTGGTCAGCTCCGGCACGCAAATCTCAATTCTCGCTCGCAAAGTGTACATTCTGGCACGAAAACCTTCCATTTTGGCGCGAAAATAAGCTATTTCCGCTCACAAATTTGATTTCAGCGCGTAAAGCTTGAAAAAGAAGTATTGATGTACGTAATCAGACCGCTGTTTCCACCATGATGCACAGCTTTTGTATCATTTGGTTACTTTTTTATAAAATTTGGATGGATTGTTTAATAAATATTAGCGTTACTTCCTATTCTCCATAAAAAAACCAAGTTCAGAAAAAATCTTCACTTGGTTTCTTAGCAATTTATTAGAGATCCGAAATGAATTGAAACGCTTTTTTAAAAACACTAGAAACAGCGTCACTTATTCCTTTTCCTACCGATGAGAAAAAATTATAGGCTTTCATTTCTTCAAGTTTTTCTTTTTTCTTGGCTAAATCATGGCTCGTGACTGTTTCTCCAAGAATAGATGCTTGAATGTCTCCTTTATCCGATTCCGTAACTGTGAAAGCATTATAGAGGGAGGAATCATCATACCCTTTCATTTTTTGCATACCTGTACTCGCTTGTTGCATGCCAAGCAACACGCCAAAAAATAAAACGAGGACTAGGACGAAGCATTTCAAAGAAAATCGAAGCACTTATGACACTCCTCTCTATTATTTTTTCTCCGTAACCGGTCCTTGAACTTCCTTCGCATCCCAGTAGAATTCACTAAAAACATTGGCAAATGCATCTATAGTTGAATACATTTCTTCAAATGTATTGTCAACGCCACCTACTTCAATTAACATCGCATTTGCAGAGAGGTCTTGATTATAGACACCATTGTTCCCTTTGCCACCTTGTTTCAAAACTCCCCTTGATAATCCGGGATACTTTTTCTCGATGGCATGATGAAGATTTGTAGCTAATGCTATATTTTTCTCAGGGTTTGGATTATTCGAACCTATGACAAAGGCAATTTTGGCGTATTGTTTCCCGTTAATCGTAATGGTTGTATTCTTTTTTCTTTTAGAATCACGATGAATATCGATTAAATAATCCAAATCTTGATTATTTTCCATCGCACTTACAGCAACTGACCGTGATTCCTGATAAGACTTAGTATATTTCAGTCCTTTTTTGTTTAAGTTAGCCTGTATATCTGTTGTTTCCAGGGAAGAGCCGATCCCGTTACTTTCCAAATCTTGAAGCAGTTTCTTTCCAAGCTTTGTTATGTTGATTTGTGAATGATAGGCTAAGTTCGGTGATGTAACACCTTTTAAGTAAGGTAAAAATGACTCCCTATTGTGCGAATGATAAATATACACAACCTTTTTTCCATCCGTCGTCACTGCTGGTGTTTGTACAGGATCTTTGGTCGGTTCTACGATCCCTTCTAAATTCTGTATGGCTGCTTCTCGTTCATCATTTAGAACATCATTTGGCGGCGAGGATTCATACGGCATATTCGTATAATTCGTTCCTTCTCCTGCCACTAGAATCTCACTATCAAAAATCGAAAATCCCGGAAGTTCTCGCCCTAGAAGACTTCGCGGATCATCTAATGATATGTTTGCTGATAGTTTTAATACTTGCTCCGTGATTTTTGGACTCGACTTCCCCTCAGGTAGTGCTGAAAAAAAATAATGATTTTCATTTGCTAGTAATGAATACAACATTTTCCCTGAAAACTGATCAGTCATTGCATTCACAGATTCTGAGGAAATTCGGTATTCAGGACGTAAAGACGTCATAACTCCAATAACTGAAAATAGCAAAACCATCATGACGAGAACGGACAAAAACGCTTTAATAATTGTAGCTCCGTGGACAACTGTGATTATTCCGCCTGATCGGTCTCTTTTCATTTTTCCACCCTCTCTATTGCTTGTCTCCTATAAATATGACTTTAATAGAAAGAGTAGAACTATCAGTTGAAAAGCATGTTTTGATGAAGGACATAGGATCGAGGCTTTGAGACTTATTAATATAGCCAATCTAATTAGCAGGTATTCTGATCTTCTCGAGAAAGCATCCAAAATCGGCTCCGCATCGCCGTCGTTGTGATTAGGTGAGTGTAGCGTGCTTCATGACCTATCCTTCATAGTAAATAGTGGCGTTTTAAAGCCATAATAGTTTTCTATCTAGTATAGTAACCAGTGTTTTCTTGATTAATTGATCCATGCAACGCCGCATTCAACCCATTTGCAATCAGGTTGGCCATATCCTCGATAAACACGTCTACTTCTTTTGGCGTCACCATAAGATTATGCCCAATTGGTGATAACACCTCATAAATCAACTTTTTTTTCTCGTCTTCCGGTAGTGTCCCAACGATGCCAAGAAAGGTTTGGCGCTGCGATTCGTCAGGTAAGTCCTCTTCTGTCAGCTTCTTCTTTTTCCCAAAACTGAAGCCCGCTGGTGCCAGCGCTCTCGATGGTTTCTCCCCTTCTCTCAACTCTTTCCCAAAATGCTTTAATATATAATCGATCGTGTCACTTGTAATCGAAACCGCATCTACAACAGTCGGAACGCCGATTGCAATTACAGGAATGCCAAGTGTATCCTGACTTAATTCTTTTCGCTTGTTGCCTACACCGGAACCTGGATGAATGCCGGTATCAGTAATTTGAATAGTAGAGTTTACTCTCTCAATTGAACTTGCGGCCAGCGCATCTATGACAATTAGAAAGTCCGGTTTACTTTTATCAATCACGCCTTGAATAATATCGCTCGTTTCAATCCCAGTAATCCCCATGACACCAGGAGCCACACCGCTTACAGGACGAAATCCTTCCTCAACAGATTCAGGCTGTAATTTGAACAGATGTCTCGTAATAACTAGATTCTCAACTACAGCAGGTCCTAGTGCATCAGGCGTTACATTCCAATTTCCAAGGCCAACTACGAGACAACTGCTATCTTTGGAAATTTTTTTTGCCTGTAAAAATTGTGCTAACTCTTCTGCAAACACCTTCTCTACCATTTGCTGTGTTTCAGTATTTTGTTGGCGAATCCCTTGCACTTCAATGGTTAAATAACTTCCTTTTTTCTTGCCTATTTGCTCGGCACCTTTTTCGGTCACCTCTACAAGAGAAATTTTTAAATCACTTTTATTTTTTTCCTTAATGATCACTCCTTCTATTTTTGAAATATTTTTCTCACTTGAAACACCTTTATGAGCCGCAGCTAATGCAGTAGCTTCCACTGCAAGATCCGTTCTTATCGAAAACTGGCTTAAATCCAAATTCTTTTCCATATTGACCTCCATATATGAAACGGTATTTTTCTTTGACGATTTGTCTAATTTTCAAGCTTTGTGGCTAGCTTCCTTTGAAATTCTTAGGGAAATTCCACTTTTCTTATTACCATTCTGCTGATATTTCTTTTTTCTTATTCATTTTTTTGGTACAATGTTTATAACGAGATAAAGTTTGCTTTTAAGCCAATTATTCCTTTTGAAGAGTATTGCATTATGGGATGCATTCTGATAAAATATCACTTGTGCTATTTAAGTATAGAACTGATAAGTCGAGTTCATATAATCTCGATTTCTTATGTAGGAGGTGAACGGAATGCCAAATATTAAATCTGCTATTAAACGCGTAAAAATTAACAACTCTAAACGTGTTCAAAACGCTACTGTAAAATCTACAATGCGTACAACAATTAAAAACGCTGAAGTTGCTCTTGCTGGTGACAATGTTGAAACTGCAAAAGAAACTCTTTTACTAGCTGCTAAAAAATTAGACAAAGCTGCATCTAAAGGATTAATCCATAAAAATGCGGCAGCCCGTAAAAAATCTCGTTTAGCGAAAAGACTTAATGCTCTAAACGCTTAATCGATTGTTTTACAGGGAAAAAGGTGTCCGTTTATACGGACACCTTTTTTAATTCCAATAAAGTGAAACTTCTATCAGTGGAGTTTTTTCCCCCACCTATTTTTTCTTGATTTTTCCCTCAATAATTGATGCGGGGGTGCTACAGTCTGTTTAATCGGGATAAATTACCCCATCTTTAGCATTAACAGTTCAAGCGTAATGGCTTTATCACTTTGCCCTGTCTTCATTTTATAATCCGCTTCAGCGAGTTCATGCATAATTGTCATCAATTCGCTTTCACCAAATTTCCCGGTTTTTTCAAGAGCCAGTTTCACTCGATACGGGTGTATCTTCATGGAAGCTGCGATTTTTTGCTGACTGTATCCTTGTCTTGCCAATTCCTTTACTTGATACAGAAGGCGTACTTGCCCGGCCATTACACTCAGGATTTTAATTGGCTCTTCATTTTGGCGCAGTAAATCATGAAAAATAGTAATCGCACTTTCAATTTTCCGCTGCAGTAAATGATCTACTAATGTGAAAATATTTTGTTCCAGTGATTTCGCTACTAATTTTTCAACGATCGCTGTATCAATCCTTGTTTCTTCCCCTACATACATGGCCATTTTATCTAGTTCATTCGTTAACATCATTAAATTAGTTCCAGCTAATTCAAGCAATAGGTCAATTGCTTGTTCGTCTATTTGAATGTGAGATGCCACTGCTCTATCTTTGATCCATACTTTTAGTTCATGCTCATTTAACTTCTTCGCTTCAACAACACAAGCCTTGCGCTTCAGTTCTTTCGTAATCTTCTTCCGTTCATCTAGTTTTTCATACGGTGCCGCAATAACTAATATGGAATAAGGAACAGGATCAGCTAAATATGCTTCCAATCGTTTCACATCGTGCTCTACTTTTTGCTTCTTATCACCCGCTGTCAAAAAGAAAGGGTTTTGAACAAAAACAAGGCGACGCTCACCGATAAACGGCAGTGTTTCCGCATCTTCTAACGCTGTTTCTATCGGTGTTTCTTCAAGATCATATTGCGAAAAATTGAAATCAATTTCATCGCCGTGAAGAGCATGCTGCATTAATAGCTGCTTCGTTTCGTTAATCAAATACGACTCTGTTCCGACCAATAAGTAAATTGGCGCAAATTGCTTTTTCTTAATATTTTTCCAAACATCTACTACCAAGGAATACCGCCTCTTTTTATGTAATCTCCCTCTTATCGTATAGATAACAAGACATTTTGACAAGCTATTAACAGTGTATTTTTCCCCGTACTTTAGGGAATTGGTCTCGTTGTGACCAATTCCCTATTTTATATAAACGCCGTCAAGGAAGTTCCCGGGTTTAACTTACTCGAAAGCGGTATTTTATTCTTGATAATAGTCAAGCGATTTGCTGTGCTTTGTACATTTATTTTAGCCCCGTAAGGCAAAACTATTTGTGACAACTCTTGTCAGTATAGGAAGTTGATTTTCGCAAATAACACGTATTACTCCATGGCTATTCTTACTAGCCGCTCACCTACATGACTAATGAAAATCGGCAGAAACTATTTCATGAATTAACAGATTATATAAAGTGGTGTCCTAGATTTTTTATTTGTAATCGCTTATACTATTAGAGAAATAGGAGGGGTATAAAATGAATGAATTTGAAAAAAATGTGCAGTCGAAACGAAACGACATAGGCGACTCCGCGGTGGGATTCATCGTTTCATTCGTATTTTTTGCCGTTATTTTCGGAATTGCTGTAACAGTTCAGGTTATCGGTTCTTAATCTGCTCTACCTACAGCTCTCCAAAAAGGGAACAAAGGGGACTGCGTTTAGCAGTTCTTTTTCTGTTGAAAAGGGGTGAGGCTTCGCAAGATCAGCTCCGAACCACCAGCTCCATAAGGTGATCCAGTTTATAGAACCTGAACCTATTTCATCGTTTTAGTTGGGCATAGGCGCTCATCAATATTTTATTGAAAATATATTCTTTTTTCTTAGTTACTCCATCCTATGGTAACGACGTGGAAAAGGTTCCATTTCCTTTTTTATCATACTGATATGATATAGCTCCTTTTAGATCTGTTCTGTAGACAGATACCCCTGCTTTACTCAATATTTCTAGCACTTGTTGATGCGGATGACCATATCGATTGTTCACTCCAGCAGAAATAATAGCGATTTTCGGCTGAAGGCTGTCAATGAACGCTTCACTTGATGAGGTTTTACTTCCATGATGACCGACTTTTAATATGTCTGCTGATAGATCAGGATATACCTGAATCAATTCTTGCTCCCCTTGCTCACCTAAGTCACCAGTAAACAACCAGCTTCCTCCGCCTATTTCCGCATATAACACAATCGATGATTCATTTGTGTCCTCCTCGTACTGGTATGGATTCAACACATAAAATCTCGCATCCCCTACCGACCAGTGATCTCCGCGTTTTACAGAGGAAATCTCTATCCCCAACTTAATAGCAGTTTGTATAAACCCCTGATCTTTATATATTTCCTCACTCCCACCACCAATAATAATTTTCTTCACATCGATATGTTTAACAATATCATCTGCACTGCCAATATGATCGGCATCTGGATGAGTCAAAATAAGCAAATCGAGCGTATGAAACCCTTTACTCTTTAAAAAAGGGATAACGATGTCTTCACCAGTTGAATATGTTTTTCGTCTCACTTTCCACACCTCTTGTTCAAAAGAAAGACTACCGCCTGTGTCAATCAAGAAATTCCCTTTATTAAACGGAAGCTTAATAAAAATAGAATCACCTTGTCCAATATCAATAAAGGTCACTTCACCGAACGGAGACAACTTTTGAATATTATATTGCAAGACAAGTAAGAGAATCAGTACGAGAGATAAAATCTTTGTTTTTCGGTGATCCCCTAAATCCCACGATGCCAACAGCAGAAAAATCACGACAACAAGTAACAAATGAATTGGGAATGTAGGCTTGCCAATGCTTATATATGCAAATGGCAGATCTGCTGTAAACCCTGCTACTGCATTACATAGAACAAAGCTTTTATTTAGAAAAAATAGCAACAAATCACCAATCTGATGTGTTAGCAGATGGATAAGCAGAACTAGTATCGCAAACGGCAAAAGGATGACAGAATAGATTGGAATAAAAATCACATTCAACAGCACACCGATTAACGAAAACTCAAAAAAGTGAAAGAGTAATATAGGAATAGCTGCTAGCTGACACAGAATACTTGTCACAAGTAGTGCTATGAATTGATTTGAAAATCGTCCCATGATGCTAAGCGACATAATAATAGCAAAGGCAACAGAAAAGGACAGTTGGAAGCCAATATTGTAGAGATGGTTCGGATTAAATAATAAGAGGAGCAAATAAATAATGGAAATCGTCTCAGTAGCAGAAATAGATTTTTTTAAAAAAGCGAGGAAAAAGAATAGCATCGCCATAAAGCATGAACGAAGGACGGAAGGACTTGCACCGGAGAGGATGATATAAATCGGCAAAAACAGCAACATGACAAGGGACATCTGTTCTCGTGTTACACCAGCCCGGATACCAATGAAAAAAATCATGCCTGTTAAAAAACTAACGTGCAACCCTGAAATGGCTAATAAGTGAACGATGCCTAAACGCTGATAGTCTTTTAGCTCTTCTTCATCAATCAGCTTCTGATCTCCAAAAATGAGAGCATTCACATACCCGCGTGATGATTCAGGAAAATGTATGTTCACATAGGAGATCCCCTTATTCCTAAAATCCTGAATCGCTTGCTTTATACTGTGCTTGTTAGACATACATTTCGCAAATTGAATCGAATCCGCTTTAAGAACCCAATGAATGCCTTGCCTTTTTAAATACAGTCGATAATCAAAGCTATTAAAATTACGCTTCCCACTTGGTATTTCAAGGACACCCATGGCAGGGCATGACATAGCTATTTTCAAATGATTTTGCAAGTTTATTTTCTCAGACTCAGAAGAAATCTTATACTTTAGCTGAAGTTTTTCGTTATTATCGGTTCTAACAAAACCTTTCAGCAGATCTCCATCAATGTCGATTGAATCCGTAAAAATAATCGTGAAATTTGTTTCCTTACCTGAAAGTTCCGTACGATTGTTTTTCTCAGAAATAGTCGTACTGAAGCCAAACAACAGCAGGACAACGAGATGAAGCACTAAGATTTTACTGGGGATTTTAAAAAAAAGGAAACCATAATAGAGGAGCGCGCAAATAAGCCATTCCCACCCGAAATAAGGGAATACGGTTACGCCAAATGTGGCAGACACGCAAGCAAATATGAGTTGTTTCGTCATAAGACCTCCTCCAACTTAGAAGGAGAGGACTAAAAAGGGGTCTACTTTCATTCAAAACTAAAATGAAGTTAAAACGCCACCATTTATTATGAAGGATATATCTTGTAGCACACTACACTCAGCTAATCTTAATGGTGGAGGTGCGGAGCTGAAATTTTGGATGCTTTCTCGAAAAATCAGTATACCTGATTAATAGATTGGCTATATTAGTAAGTCGCGAAGCCCCTTCCCCATAACTTCTTGATTCGTTATGAAATCTACCCCTTTTTAGTTTTAAGTCACACTCCATCTGTTTTTAATAGAAATAGTCGTTCTGCCTGTTGCTGAAGTTCATTCACCTGTTCAATCGAACCGCCTGCTTCTGACAATGCAGTTAATAAATCAGCAACAAGATTTTGTTTTTCCTGACCTTTTAGGTCAATAATTTCCTCTGTTAATACCTGTTCAACTCTCACACCCGCCTGCTCGAAAAGCTCAATTGCATAAGGATGGTTTTTATAATTTTCAGCATAATATACCGCTTTAATTCCCGCTTGGATTAATGATTTACAACATTGCAAACAAGGGAAATGGGTGACATAAATTTCAGCGCCTTCAGTCGGTACACCGAACTTCGCACATTGTAAAACCGCATTCATCTCCGCATGGATCGTCCTGACACAATGATTGTCAATTACATAACAGCCATCATCGATGCAATGCGTACCGCCTGCAATTGAACCATTATACCCACCGGCAATAATTCGTTTATCTCGAACGATCGTTGCACCAACCGCTAATCTTGTACATGTACTTCTTAATGCTAATAATTGACTTTGCGCCATAAAATATTGATTCCAACTTATTCGTTTCAAAATACATTCCCCTTTTTTTAGTAATGAGAAGTTCAAGATGTATAAGACACTATTCTTCCCGTAACCAGTAACACGTGCAGAATAGTGAACCAGCGCTTTCATATCATTTAAAAGGCTTTTTACTGAACTTGTCTACATTTTACCTTCTCTTCCCCAATTTGAATAGCTGATTATTTTACCTTTATTGAATCCTTTAATTTTTCAAACGTTTTGTCGCCGATGCCCGATATCTTTTTTAAATCTTCCACACTGTGAAATTTTCCGTTTTTTTCACGATAGTCGATGATACTAAGCGCTTTAGACGGACCAACGCCCGTTAATGTTTCCAACTCCGCTTGTGTAGCCGTATTCAGATTGATTTTTCCGTCGGACGAACTTCCTGATGAAGACACCGATCCTATTGTTTCTACACTTTCGTCACCCACTCTTGGTACCAGGATGACCATTTGATCTTCTACGACTTGCGCTAAGTTCACTTGATCTTTATCCGCTTCTTTCGCAAAGTCCCCTGCATCTGCAATAAGATCTATCACTCGATCACCAGCTTCAGCGATATAGACACCCGGACGGTTAACCGCACCCTTCACATCTACTTTTATGATTGCAACCTTCTCTGCTTCTTGTTGCTGCTCTAGCGGTTCATCAAATGCACTGCTCCCATCAGAAAAAATGTCTGTTACCTTCGGTTCCGGTGCTGAAATTTGAAAATAAGCAAAACCGAGTAATAAAGCAAGCCCCACTGCTATTCCTATGATTATTTTCTTTTTTCCTTGAACGTTCATTGAAATCACCCTTCATTTTAATTTTCGTCATAACCAAGCAACTAGCATCATAGAGTTTTTAGAGAAGTTCCTTTTAGTAGGAGGTGGCAAATTTTGAAAATAGGTGTAATCGGAACGGGAAATATGGGGACTGTTTTACTTGAATCATGGCTGGAAGCTAAAGCAATCAAAGAAGAAGATCTCATCATTACAAACCGCACTCTCAAAAAAGCACTCGCTATCCAGTTTCAATATAAAGGCGTAACCGTGGTGAATACCGCGGCTGATGTCGCAAAGCATGCTGATGCCATTTTTGTCTGTGTGAAGCCTTTGGAAGTTTTAGCGGTACTTCAAACCATCAAGCCTTATATAAACCAAGACAAGTGTGTGATTGCAATTACAAGTCCAATCTCAGTCGATCAGCTTGAATCTCAGTTGGATTGTTCTTGCGCCCGCTTCATCCCAAGCATTACAAATCGCGCTCTTTCTGGTGTATCATTACTCAGCTTCGGAAAGGAATGTCAAAGCATTTGGAAACAAGCTATTACTGAATTAGCAAAAAGTATGTCAGAGCCAGTGATTATTGAAAATGAAATAACACGGGCTGCTTCTGACATTGTGAGCTGTGGGCCGGCATTTTTCACGTATTTAGCAAGAAGATTTATTGATGGTGCTGTTCAAACAACAAAAATAGACGAAGAAACAGCAAGTATCTTAACAGAAAATATGTTAATCGGCTTAGGAGAATTACTGAAGAAAGGTACCTATACTTTACCTACACTGCAAGAGAAAGTCATTGTAAAAGGCGGAATTACTGGTGAAGGAATGAAAATACTTGAAGCAGAAACAGGGGATATGTTCGAGCATCTTTTTATAGCGACAAATGAGAAGTTTACAGAGGACATCGAAGAAGTGGAAAAACAATTTAGGACTCCTTATTAATATTCGTAATGAAATGCAAAAATCCTTTTCTTTTTTTAATTATTTTAAAGAAAGCTCTTTTCAACTTGCCTGTTGATTGCAACGAGAAGCGTACGCCTACCGCTCCATTCAACATTGTGCAAAATCAACAGTAAGCTTTAACATACCCCAAAAGAAAAATAGGGTCAGACTAAAAACATCTACTATTATCGTTTAAATGACATGTACTTGACATACTAAACGATTGATAGAGTGTTACGTCAGACCCTTTTCATTTCTTATTTTCTCTTTGCTACAAAGAGAATCCGCTCGGTTTTATTGTGAATGGGCTCATCTTCTAAGTCTGATAACAGCTCGAGCACTTCAAAACCGCACTCGACAAGCTTTTCTTGATAGAAAGACACCGGGTATGTGCGTTGATAATGGTATTCGTCAAAGCGATCATACAAGCCATTTTCGGGATCTCGGACAAAGAAGCTCAGATCGTGTTCAACACTATAAGGCTCCACTCCTGCATAACATTCCCAAATATATGAAACATCTTCATCGCTTATCGCAAACGTCTGATTTTGAAACACTTGCTCGATTTTATAGATGGAATGGATATCAAATAAAAACAAGCCATCCTGTTTCAGATGAGCATGAACTGAATCAAAAGTTTTTTGTACATCCGCTTCGTCTCGAAGATAATTTAAAGAGTCACAAAAAAGGGTTACACAATCATAAACGCCGAGCCCTTCTAGCTGAGCCATATCTTGTTGATAGAATGCAATAGAGCGTCCTAATAAGTCTGCTTTCTCATGGGCAATTGCAAGCATTTCCTCTGATAAATCTACGCCTGCAACTTGATAGCCTAGCTTTGCCAGTTCTATGGTAAATTCGCCCGTACCACATGCAAGATCAAGCACTTTTTGGCCATCACAGCCGTACTGGTTCATTTTTGCAAGAAGGAGTTCAAGCCATTTTTCATAAGGAGCATCTTTCATCAGTTCATCATACACATAGGCGAACCGTTCATAACTCATTGGCTTAATTCGCTTTGCAAGTTCTCGATTGGAGCATCTCCCCATAAACGTTCAAGATTGTAGTACCCTCTTTCATCACGATGGAATACGTGGGCAATTACATCCCCTAAATCAACAAGAATCCACTTTGCTTCATCAAAGCCCTCCATACGTCTTACTTGAATGCCGTTTTCTTCTGCTTTTTCTTTCATTTCACGAGCAATCGCTTGAACTTGCTTATCAGAATTACCATGGCAAATCAAGAAATAATCAGCAATTAAGGAAATTCCCTTCATATTTAAAGCAAGAATGTCCTCTGCACGTTTATCATCAGCAGCCTTTGCTGCCATTACTAATAGTTCTCTTTCAGTCATCGAATCTTCTCCTTATAGTGGGTGTTCCAAAAGACTGAACACTCACTTATGTTGTAAAATTAAATCATTATAAAAATGAAACGTATCCGGATACACCGCTTGATTATTTTTTATTAAAAATGCAAGAGTATTGGATACTGCTAAGATTAACGCTGAATCCAAGTTTTCTTTCGCCAACTGCCGTACTTCTTCAACACCAGGGAAAGAACGCCCCGGTTCAATATAATCCGCTAAAAAGACAACCTTGTCAAGTAGCGTCATGTTCACCCTGCCAGAAGTATGGTAGGCAATTGCAGCTAACACTTCCGGGTCGATAATTCCCACTTCTTTTCGAACAAGGTAGGCACCGACCGGAGCGTGAAGTAGCTCTTCTCCATATTCAAGTAAATCAGCAGGCATTTTCTCAGAGATGACGATATCCTTCATTTCTTCTATTGGGCGGAATTTCGCATAATCATGAAATATCGCAGCAAGTTCAGCTTTTTTCACATCTGCTCCGTACTGTTTAGCAAGATCAATTGCCGTTTCCGTCACACCGACTGTATGCACATATCTTCGTTCTGTCAGCTGTTTTTTTACGATTTCGAGCGCTTCTTCACGTTTCATAGGACCCATTTCCTTTCATATATTCCCATACTTGATCAGGAACTAAATAACGAATGGTTTTCCCTTGCTTGACCCGTTCTCTGATTAAAGAGGATGAAATAAGCATTTCAGGAATATCTACCATCGCAACAGGATAATGGGTAGAAACCTCATATCCCGGCCGCTTAACACCAACAAAAGTAATAAGTTCAATTAACTCATCAATTCGATGCCAGTTTGGTAAATATTCAATCATATCTGCGCCAATGATAAAGTAAAATTCTGTATTCGGCTCACGGTCTAAGAGGACTTGTATCGTATCAAATGTATAAGACGTACCCTTTCGTTCTAACTCGATCGTTTCCAGTAAAAATGACGGGTTAGAGTCAATCGCAAGCTTGAGCATTGCAACACGATCATCATCCGGGACATCTTCTGTTTTTATTTTATGCGGTGGTGTGTAATTGGGCATAAATCTAATTTCATCCAGTTGAAATGCATCTAGCACCTCATTCGCAATAATCAGGTGGGCAATATGCGGCGGGTTAAATGTCCCCCCAAGGATTCCGACCTTTTTCATATTCAAGGTAGCTTGATTTGTTTATTTTCTCTAGATTCTTTATACAATACAATCGTGTTTCCAATGATTTGTACAAGTTCTGCGCGTGCTCCCTTTGATAGCGCCAAACCTACGTCATCACGATCTTCTTCACAGTTTTGTAGAACGCTCACTTTAATTAGTTCCCGTACTTCTAACGCCTCTCCGATCTGTATAATCAGATTGTCATTGACGCCACCTTTCCCAACTTGAAAAATTGGATTAAGATGATGTGCCTTTGCACGTAAAAATCGTTTTTGTTTACCTGTAAGCATTTATTTGCCTCCTAATGTAGTTCGCATGATGTTTTTCATTCTTGATGTATCCGGAGTAATCCCTGTCCAGATTTGAAAAGCTAAAGCAGCCTGGTAGACCAACATGTCTAAGCCGTTTTGAATATCGCAACCTTTTTGCTTCGCTTCTTTTAAAAGCTTTGTTTCCAGTGGGTTATAAATAATGTCACTAACAAACGTACCTTCTGATAAATTGTGAATGCTAATTGGCATTGCATCCAGATCGGGACTCATCCCTTTCGATGTCGTTTGAATAATTACATCATAATCGGCTAACTTCTCTTCTGCCTGTATGAGCGTAAGAGCGACTGATTGTTTCTCAAAAGGACAATCCGCTATTAAGCTTTCCGCCTTTTCTATCGTTCGATTCGCTATATCAACAGAGACGGTACCGGCAGAAAGCAATGTAAAGTAAATCGCACGCGCTGCGCCACCAGCTCCTACAACCAAAATTTTCTTTTCTGTTAGATTCGAGATTTGATCAGATAACGCCTTATAAAAACCCATTGCATCTGTATTATACCCTATATACTTGCCATCCTGATAAGAAACGGTATTAACTGCACCAATTGTAGCAGCAAGTTCATCAACTTCATCAAGATAAGGTATTATGGTCGTTTTATGTGGAATGGTGACATTAAAACCTGCAATACCGATTGCTTTCATTCCTTTTACCGCATCGCTCAAGTTTTCTGGCGTTATATGAAATGGATGATAGATACAATCTAGTTTTTGATGCGTAAATGCATCGTTTTGAATCGCTGGTGATATCGAATGCGCAATCGGGTCCCCTATAACTCCATAGACTTTTTTCATCCTTTTCCCCTCGTTCTCTCTAGTTTATCTAACTAAAATAAAGTGAAACTTTAATCAGTGGAGGTTTTCTTCATCCCCACTGATTGTTAGTCCCGTTCTAGTGTCGCAAATACCTTCGCACATTGAACGTAAAGCTAAGTACCTTCCTGTGGCAACGTCTCGGTAAGCTTCACTGTATCTTACGATTCGGGCTTTTAAGGGCTGTTATCCCTCACCTACGCTTCTTTGATTTCTCTATGCTTTGAGGTGGGGGGTTTACTTTTTTGTAATTCGGGATAATTTCTTATAATGCCCCTGTTATATTAACGATTTTCGTAAAATCACATTTACGCCCTTCGGTACATGCGCCACGACTCTTGCACCTGGCTCATTCACCGTTACCCAGCCAAGACCTGAGAAGACAATGTCTATTTTCTCTTCTTTGATTGAAAATTCATGCGCGACTAACTCAGGAAAATCAGCCATACCTTCTCTGCGAGGCGGTGTTAAAAGTTCACCTGCATGATTTTTATATAATTCATCCGCTTTTTCAAGCTTTGTCCGATGAATATTTAATTCATTGGACAAATGGCATGTGAAAGAACGACGACCGCCTGATACATAATCCAGTCGAGCTAACCCACCAAAAAATAATGTTTGCTCTTCATTAAGCTGATAAATTTTCGGTTTGATTTCTTTTTTTGGTGTAATGTATTTTAAATCACGTTTATCGACATAATGTGCCATTTGATGATGATTAATGATGCCTGGTGTATCAATCAATGCTTTTTCATCATCAAGCGGAATTTCTATAATATCAAGCGTCGTTCCAGGGAAATGTGAAGTCGTAATCACATCATCTTCCCCGCTCACTTGTTTGATTAACCGATTGATAAAGGTAGATTTACCAACGTTTGTACAGCCAACAACATATACATCTTTACCATTCCGATAATGTTCGATCGCGGATGCTGCTTCTTGGATCTGCTTACCTTTCTCAGCACTCACCAATAAAACGTCTACCGGATTTAAACCAAGCTCTCTACTAGATTCCTTCATCCAGTGAATCAATCGATTATGCTTCACTGATTTTGGTAGCAAATCGACTTTATTGCCAATCAATAGGACATCATTAGACCCAACGAAACGGTGCAATCCTGGTAGCCAACTGCCATTAAAATCAAAAATATCCACGATCTTCACGATTAATGAATCGGTTTGACCTACTTGATTCAAGATTTTTAAGAAGTCATCATCTGTCAAAGAAACATCCTGAACTTCATTATAATGTTTTAATTTAAAGCAGCGCTGACAAATGATTGATTCTTTTTCCAATGCTGACTTAGGTGTGTATCCCAAAGCTTTAGGGTCTTCGGTTTGTACTTTCACTCCACAACCGATACAAGCTATTTCTTCATCGTGTATTAATTCTGATCGTCCCATTCTATCAATCCTTTTCTTCTAAAAAATGCTAAAATCCGTCTTTCAATTTTACGATTAAATTTCGTCCAGAATCCATCTGTCTGTACAACCGGCACGACTAGAATCGTATGAAAGCCGCCTCTATTACCGCCCAATACATCTGTCATCAACTGATCGCCGATTACAACGGCCTCTTCTCGTTTAATGCCCATTTGCTTAACAGCTCTGTTAAAAGCTCTTCTCATCGGCTTACGTGCAAGAGAAATAAACGGAATCTGAAGTGGTTCGGAAAATGACTTTACTCTCGTTTCATTATTATTTGAAACAATAGTAACTAAAATCCCATGATTTCGCATGGATTCAAACCACTCAATTAATTTAGGGGTTGCAGAAGGTCTATCCCATTCTACAAGGGTATTATCTAGATCTGTAATAATTCCCTTCACGCCCTTTTTATTCAAGTCTTCAGGCTTTATCTCAAAAATGCTTTTCACATGTTCATTTGGTAAAAATAAATTAAGCATGATTCACCTCAATAATCTCTCTTGAATTACTATTCAACCCTTTTACTACAAATAAAACATACATCTTCACTTCTATAGTCTTGCCGTAAAGTTCCATCATAATATAAAAAAGCAGCTCTGGAAAGCAGCAAAGCTAATGAATTTCTTAATTGCATAACCATTTGTTGCCGTTTGTCTCCTAATATTTTAATGAATATTCCCAAAAACATTTCGACAAAATCTTCATTGACTTTAATTGTGGATAAAGTTATACACATTATCCCCTAAGATTAGCAGACCAAACAACCATTTATAAACAAAGTGCCCACAACTTATCCACGTACATTGTGGATAACCAGAACGATTGTTCTCGATTACTATTTCTGGTAAGGTATGAATATACCAACGCTAACTTACCACTATATGCCAATGAAATAATTTTATGCAGAAATTACTCCCATTACAGTGAAGCTTACCGATGCATATAAAGGCTGAGTGGGTTAACGCTGACGAAGTCAGGAAACAGAGGTATTGTACCTTGGCTTATGTGCATTTGTATCGGGGGGCGTAGCGTCGCTTTCGAATCGTTAAAAAACAACCATGAGCATCTGATCCCAACTAAAATGATAAACAAGGTTCAAGTTTTCACATTGTATCACCTGATGATGGTGGAGGTGCTAAGCTAATTTTGCAAAGCCTCGTCCCTTTTCTACAAAAGATTTAGTGATACTAGAACGGGACTAGCCCAGTGGGGAAGATAGCCCCCACTAATAGACGTTCCACTAGCAAAAAATTGGAGGTGACCTGCCTTAAGGCATGCCAATGAATAAACTATCAGATGATTTATTAATCGAAGCTTATTTCAAAGCCATAAAATTGAAGTTAAGTTCAGACTTCATCAACTTAATCGAA
Source organism: Peribacillus huizhouensis (assembly GCF_014138605.1). Lineage (GTDB taxonomy): Bacteria > Bacillota > Bacilli > Bacillales > DSM-1321 > Peribacillus > Peribacillus huizhouensis. The sequence continues at coordinate 119,100 of NZ_JACJHX010000002.1, forward strand.
ACAGAAATTCAACGAAGGTCATTAACCGACAAAATTAGAGGGTCGTTAGCATAATAGATACAGAGGATGTCCCTAAAGGGTTTGATCTCACACTCTATACTCCGTTATAGTGTCATATACACTTTATTAACGATCTATAGTAGATGTAGAATCCTTCCCTTTTGTTATGGAGCATCCTCTTCTTAGCCCTTTAAAGTCCCAATTCGTTCTCCGACTTTTACTTCTTTTGGTACATTCAAATCTTCCCGTTTTCTAAAGCTTCCTTTTTCAAACAGCAGCACGACTGTTGATCCAAAACTGAAATATGCAAATTCCTGGCCTTTTTCTAATTGATTAGCTTCATCAGTTATGACGATTGAGTTCACAAACATCGCACCAACCTTGACGATGGCTACATGTGCTGATTGATGCTGAATTTCAGTGATGTTACGATAATTTTTAGATAAAGGAGCACGGCCATATTTCATACCTAGCTGATTCACTGGATATGACTTCTCCCCTTTCACCCACCGTTTCGTCACTTTTCCTGAGATAGGCATATGTATACGATGATAATGACTGGGACTTAAATAAAGAACGGCAAAGCTGCCACCCACATATTTTTCGAAAACAGCCGTGTCATCCAGCATTTCCTCGATTGAATATGTCTTTCCTTTGACCACAATTTCTTTATTCTCCGTAATTAAACCATACTCACTAAAGACGCCATCGACAGGACTTACGACTGAATCGGGATCAGAATCAATTACTCTTACGCCTTCTTTCAGTCTTCGCGTAAATAAATCATGTAAAGTTGGATAAGATGTAACATTCTTTTCACTTTCCTGTTGGTTAATTTGAAAGATTTTCACATAGGAAGGGATCACAGCGCGGCTCTTTTTAGATTGACTAAACTTTCGCAAAGCACTTGAAGTTAATCTTCCATTTGTTAACTCAATAAAAAGACGATATAAAGATTGATACAAACAAAACACACCACCATTTGTTAGTAAATAGAAACTTTTCTTGCATAAATTGTATCCGCAGTCATATGATTATATAATCAATTTATAAATCCAGGAAGGGAGTGTAACAATTGTTTTTCCTACACGCTTTGGATCTTACTTTAAAAAAATTAAAAGCACAAACGGCCAATATTATTACCCTTCTAAATTTATCACTTGGCGGATATGCAATTATAGCTGTTTTAACAAATCAATTGAATCTTAGTCTTCTATTAATCTTTCTCGCCGCACTCGCTGATCGTTTCGATGGAATGATTGCAAGAAAATTTAATATTGAATCGGCGTTAGGAAAGCAGCTCGACTCGATGTGTGATATTATCTCATTTGGCGTCGCCCCAGCCTTACTTCTATATCAAGGAATTATCTTTGAATTTGGCGCACCAGGCAGTTTCTTCACCGTTTTTTATATTGGCTGCGGGGCATTTAGGTTAGCCCGTTTTAATATTAGTGAAAACAATGGCTTTTTTACCGGATTGCCGATTACCGTAGCTGGATGTTTCTTGACATTAAGCTTCCTCGCCATACCATTCGCTCCGTCTGTATTTTTCTTATTCTTCATGATTATATTATCTTTACTCATGATCAGTCCATTTAAACTTAAAAAAGTGTGAACAAAAGCGCAAGCGCCTTGACGAAATTGGCGGCTTGCGCTAGACATCAAAATGTAAGGTTTGGAGTCAGACTCTTCATTATGCTTGTTTCACCAACGGATCCGTCAATTCAAAAAATTCCTCAATATCTTTCAAACATGTGCCAACGGCATCCTCCCAGAATTCACGCCTCGCTATGTCTACGCCTAAATGTTTGCTTGCCAATTCTTCAACTCGCATTGAACCCGTATCTTTTAGCAGAGCGATATACTTCGCTTCAAACCCTTTTCCTTCTTTTTGCGCTTTCGCATAAATACCTAGCGAGAATAAATATCCGAATGTGTAAGGGAAATTATAAAACGGAACACCCGTAATATAAAAATGAAGCTTAGATGCCCAGAATGTCGGATGGTATTCACTTAATGCCTCTCCATACGCTTCTTTTTGAGCTTCCATCATCAATTCATTCAATTTACCACTGCTGACCATTCCTTGTTTTCGTTCTTCATAAAACCGTGTTTCAAATAAAAAACGAGCATGAATATTCATTAACAACGCAATCGTCCGCTGAATTTTGTCTTCCAAAAGGGAGATTCGTTCGCTTTCTGACGATGCTTCTTTAACAGAAGCGTCTGCGACAATCATTTCAGCAAATGTAGAAGCGGTTTCCGCAACATTCATCGCATAAGCCCGGTTTAAGGTATGGGTATCTTTAAGTGCATAAGAATGAAAGGCATGCCCTAATTCATGTGCTAAAGTGGATACATTAGATGGTGTTCCCGAATACGTCATGAAGATCCGGGATTGGCCTGACACTGGAAAACCTGTACAGAATCCACCTGGACGCTTATTCGGACGATCTTGTGCTTCAATCCATCCATCTTCAAATGCCTTTTTCGTAAAGCTCTCTAACTCACTGCCAAATTTACTAAAATGCTTCAGGATAAATTCAGCACCTTCCTGATAACTCATGACACTCGTTTTTGTAGAAGTTGTAATCGGGGCTTCCAAGTCAGACCAGCTTAATTTTTCGACCCCTAGTAATTCTGCTTTTCGATTAAGAAATCGGACAAGCGGCTCTTTATGTTCGGCAATTACGGACCACATACTGTCCAATGTTTCCTCAGACATCCGATTGATTTCCAAAGGTTCTTTAATTACGTCCTTCCATCCTCGCTTTTCATACACACTTAAGCGGAATCCAGCTAGGTGATTTAATGTTTTAGCCAACACATCACTATGCTCTTCCCAAGCATGTTCCCAGGCAGTAAAAATCCGATTGCGTACATCTTGATCAGGATCGGAAAATTTATTAGCTGCTTGCCCTACAGATAATTGCTTCACTTCTCCATTTTCTTCAAATGGGATGTGAATTGTAGCGACAATCGTATCATACAGCTGACTCCAGCCATGGTATCCGTCCACCGATAGTGCATTAATTAATGATTCCTCATCAACCGAAAGCTTCTCCATCGCACGCTCTCTGCGTTCATTCAATATGTATTTTAATTCTTTTAACGGTTCTTTTTTTAATACGTTTTGGAAAAACTCTTCATCCAATGCTACAAGTTTCTGATCAAACTTCGTTAATGCATTTTGGAAAGTAGCGCTTTGTTTCGTTATTTGGCCTCGTAATTCATTCGCTTTCTTATCTTTGACATCTTGTGCTTCTAAACAACTAACAAACGCTCCGGCTTGGCGAATTTTTTTACCAGATTGTTCAAATAACTCCATAGCACTTTCTAATAAATGCTGATCCTGTTCTACTGATTTCACTTTCCAACCACTTACTAGCGTATCAAATTCACCAATCTCTATTCGTAATTGATCTAAAAAAGCAGCAAATTCCTGTGATGCACTTCCCCCTTTAAAAAACACATCTAAATCCCAAGTTATCGGATATGCCATCGATTATTAGCCTCCTTCTTTTGCTCCTTTTATTATAGTTAATTTTTCAGAATTTTTCTAACCAAATGTGCAATTATGTCATTTTATTACATAATTATATAAGTAGTACCAATATTAACTCGTACTTTTTTAAAGAAAAATGTCTAACTTTTTTTCTAGCATTCATGAAAAATCGTGGTATGATAGGTATAATTAAAGGAAAAGGGGGTGGGTTACAGTGAAAAGATTATCCGTACTCATACTCGCCTTGATTTTACTCGGAAGCATTCAACATTCTGCCGTTAGTAAAATCCACGGAGGACTCACAGGACCCAGCCTTTTCACACACAAGCATTTCAAAATGGTTGAAGAAGATACAACCATAATAGCCGAACTTCAGATTGAAGCAATGCAGTTTATACCTGATTTCAGCTTAATGGATTTTGCTGCAGTCGTACTACTCATACTAGCAATGTTTCTCTATAGCATATCCTTTATTAAGCTCGTACGACGGTACATCCTACACGGCCCCGTCTTTTACAAATCGAATTATCTCATTTTAACTCCTTCATTTTTTATTAAATAAAATAAAAAAAGAGGGAGTGGCCAAAATGGTATTTCGTTTCATTATGATAGCTCTATTTTCATTGACAGCATCTAGATTATTCCTTTATCAAGGTACTGAAATCTACCATGCCATCGTTGAAATGTTTAAAACTAAAGCATAAAGTGGCGATTATACTAAAAAACAGAGCGTGAAGCATTTGCTTTACGCTCTGTTTTTTTGTACGAAGACATACGGGGCTTCGTACCGGAACCATTGTGTTTAGGTGAGTGTGGCATGCTACAGGATAAATCCTTCATTGTAGATGGTGGCGTTTTAATGCCATATTAGTTTTATACGAAATCTTAGTTAAATATTTATCCTTACCCGCCTCGTCGTTTTTCCTTTTCTGCCCGGTAAAACTCATGAAACATTTTCATCAATGCCCGCTTTTCAATTCGTGATACATAACTTCTTGAAATATTCAGTTCTTTGGCAATTTCCCGCTGAGTTTTTTCCTTTTTCAAATCCAAACCAAATCGACCGACAATTACTTCTTTTTCACGTTCATCCAGAATATCGATATACTTTTTCACCTTTTCAATTTCCATATTCAACTGAATCGTGTCGATCACATCTTCTGACTCAGACTTCAGTACATCTATTAAACTAATTTCATTTCCTTCTTTATCCTGGCCGATTGGATCATGAAGAGATACATCTTTTTTCGTCTTCTTAGTAGCTCGTAAATGCATGAGTATCTCATTCTCAATACACCGAGCTGCATACGTCGCAAGCTTCGTTCCTTTTCCATCAGAATAGCTTTCGATAGCTTTGATTAAACCAATCGTGCCTATCGAAATTAGGTCTTCCGTATCTTCGCCCGTATTTTCAAATTTTTTGACAATATGAGCAACGAGTCGTAGGTTATGCTCAATTAGCTTATTACGAGCCTCAGCATCCCCTGTTGCCATAAGCTTTAAGTATTTGCGCTCATCACCCGCTGATAACGGTTGAGGAAATGCATTATTCTTTACGTATGATACGAGCAAATAAAACTCTTTAACCATATAACCTAATGCAGTTAAGATATCCGGCATTTTTCACACCTCCAGAGTTTCTACTCATTCGCCTATATTTAATGCTTATGCAAGAAGGGACGTCTTTGTGTCTGTACACCTTAATTTCACTTGTTACAGCATTCAACCTACTTTCATTTCTATCGGATGAACTAGAAGAAAAAGGAATTCGTGAAACACTTAATCCTTTGCTCTAAATGCATCTTTGGATATAATATTGCCCGCTTCATTATCTAACTTCTAGGATGAAATATTAATGTTGTGATTTTTAAGTCGGTGATTATGACCTTTGTTTCAGTACTCACTTCCATGACAAGGTCGATTCATCGTAGGAATTATCAAGCACATCCCTATGGCTATCGCCTTAATCCTCCATCCACTCTAGGCCTCTACGATACTTGAATAGAGGAAAAATAACAAAAATATTTCAAAAATCATCATAGTACTCAAAAAACAAAGCCCAAATTTCAGGATATTTTATTCAAGGTCATCACCACTTTTTTATTAAAACTTCATAATGAAAAAATATCAGAAACTTGAGTTTTTAAAGAGTTTTTGAAAATTTGTTAATTAAAAAATGAACAGGGTAGAGTATAAGGGTTGTTCAAAAAATACTTTGGAGGTTTTATTATGAATACCACTTACGAAGAATGTATCAAAGCTTGTCTGGAATGCATGGACGCTTGCAACACTTGTTTTGATGCGTGTCTAAATGAGGAGACCTAATAATGATGGCCTCTTGTATTAGGTTAGACAAAGAGTGTGCAGATATTTGCGCTTTCGCAGTTAAAACCATGCAATCCAACAGTCCATTCGCTCAACAAATTTGTCAGCTTTGCGCTGACATTTGTGAATCGTGCGGGATTGAATGCAAAAAGCACAATCATGAACATTGCCAAAATTGCGCAGAGGCATGCTTTAGATGTGCTGAAGTATGTCGTAAAATGAGAGCCTAATAATTTAAATAACTCATACAAAATGGACAAACCCATCTTTGGTTGATGGGTTTTATTTATTATTCTCATTATATTAGCTGCAAACTTCATTCTCCAAAATCTACATGCTTCCTTATGGCCAGGAGAACCGTGCAATAAGTGGGTTTTCCTTCATCCTCCACTGTGGTTAGTCCCGTTCTAGCGTCGCTAATATCATCGTTCTACTTCGATAAAGCGACCTAACCAACCAAGGTTCAATGAATCACAGACTAATTACGCCGCTTCCTATAGTCTTTCGTCTGTGTGACCCACATCCTGTGGGCGCAATCTTACTTTTGAAAAGCACAAAGGTAAAGGATCACTGTATCCCACCATTCGGGCTTTTTACGGAAAGTTTGACCCCCACCTAAGCTTGAGATAGGGTCTTGACTTTCCGTTAATGCGGGATAAATAGTAGGATTCGCCTCAGATTTCTCAATTTGTGATAATGGGCAAAATCCCATACATCTTGGCCTTACTATGCATACAGTATAGGGGAAAATTCTATCCTACTTGGAGGTGATCTTATGGGTTATGGATTTCCAGGTGGCGGGTACGGTTATGGTCCATATCCTCCGTACGGACCTGGGTTTGGATGCGGAAGCTTTGGTCCAGTCTATGCGCTATTCATCGTTCTTTTTATTCTGTTGTTAATCTTCGGATTTTGGTGGTTTATTAGCTGTGGACCTATTGTGTGTTAAGATAATAAAGGGGCTGTCCCATAACGAAAAGGGGCACCCCCACATCTACAATTCACGCTTATGTAACTAACACATTAGTCGGTGAATAGAATGTGAGCACGCCCTCTTTTTCTTTATCTATCATTTTAAGAAATTCAATCAGAGTCCACTGTTCCTTCTGTTGCGATGACAACCCCAATAATAGTAATGACAACAAGCACCATTACAATTGAAAACATGACTTACACTCCTTTTAACTGCCTCATTTAAAGGTACCATGTTTCCCATAATCATAACGTTGAATAATTTGAACAAATTTCATCAAAACGATGGCAATTTTGTGAATGTTTCTACAGGCAATTGAATCTTAGTTTTGCAATGCTTGTTTTAAGTCGTCTATTAAATCTTCAGCATCTTCAATGCCAACAGAGATACGAATTAGTCCGTCTGTAATTTTTAATTCTGCCCGTCGATCAGCTGGAATGGAGGCATGAGTCATAAGGGCTGGTATGGATATTAAACTTTCCACGGCACCTAGACTTTCAGCGAGAGTAAAGTACTTCACTTTACTTAATACATCTGCCGCTTTCTCGGCACTTCCAACATCAAAGGATACCATGCCGCCAAAACCGCGTGCTTGCTTCTTCGCAATTTCATGGTTCGGGTGGCTTTCGATACCTGGGTAATACACTTTTGATACCATTTCATGTTCAAGCAAGAAGTTGACGATTTGTTTTGTATTCTTTTCCGTTTCTTCCATGCGGAGACCTAGTGTTTTAATGCCGCGAATTAATAACCATGAGTCTTGCGGGCCTAGGACGCCCCCAGTTGAGTTTTGTACAAAGTGAAGTTCATCACCAAGCTTCTCATCATTCACAACGGCAAGACCTGCTACAACGTCACTATGCCCTCCAATATATTTCGTCGCACTATGAAGCACAATATCTGCCCCAAGTGTAATTGGATTTTGCCAATATGGTGTGCTAAAGGTATTGTCTACAATCGTAAGCAAGCCATGTTTCTTGGCGATGTTTGCTGCCCCTTCAATATCAGTAATCTTCAAAGTAGGGTTAGTTGGCGTTTCTAAAAATAAAGCTTTTGTATTCTCTTTGATATTTTTTTCAATAGACTGTAAATCACTTGTATTGATGAATGTTGCCTCTAATCCAAAACGATTTAATACCTTTGTGATGACACGGTAGCTGCCACCATACACATCATCGGTAATCAGCACATGATCCCCTTGTTTAAACAGCATCATAACTGCTGTCATTGCTGCCATCCCTGAACCGAATGCAAATCCTCGTTTTCCTTCCTCTAAGTCACTTATTAATTCTTCTAGGGCATGTCTAGTTGGATTGCCTGTACGGGAATATTCATAACCGCGATGATTTCCTGGGCCATCTTGTTTGTATGTGCTCACTTGATAGATGGGAACAGAAACCGCTCCTGTTACTTCATCACCAAAAATTCCGCCGTGAATTAACTGTGTCTTTTTTTTCATCTTACTCTCCCCCTTGGTAGATTTGTTTACTTAAGTAACGTTCACTCGAATCTGGAAATATAACGACAATATTTGTTCCCGGTACTGCCTTTCTCGCTTCTTGCAATGCCGCATAAAAAGCAGAGCCAGATGAGCTGCCGACTAAAAGGCCTTCTTTAAGGGCTAACTCTTTCACTAGTGCGAAAGCGTCTTCATCAGGTACTGTGTAAATTTCATGAAAATAGCTTTCATCCATGTAAGACGGCAAAAACTCCATCCCAATTCCTTCTGTTTTATGCGGACCAGATACACCGCCATTCAAGATCGAGCCTTCCGGTTCAACAATGACTGTTTTAACATGTGGATTTTGCTCTCTTAAATAACGGGCTGTTCCCATGAATGTTCCACCTGTTCCTGCACCTGCAACAAAGATGTCCGCATTTCCATCAAGCTGTTCCCAGATTTCTGGGCCTAGTGTTTTATAGTAAGCAGCTGGATTGGATGGATTTGCAAATTGCTGTGGACAATAAGAATTTGGAATCTCTTTTAGCAGTTCTTGCGCTTTCTTGATAGCTCCCAGCATACCTTCTTCCGTAGGTGTATTTACAACCTTAGCGCCTAAAGCACGCATCAATTCCTGCTTCTCTGCGCTGAATTTTTCCGGCACACAAAAAATGACCTCAATACCTTTGTTGATTGCGGCTAACGCCAGTCCAATCCCTGTATTTCCAGCCGTCGGTTCAATCAAGGTACCGCCTAAAACTAATTCGCCGCTCTTTAGGGCAGCATCTAGTAATTCGCGACCAAGACGATCCTTTACACTTCCACCTGGATTAAAAAACTCAAGCTTTGCAAAAATTCGGACACCTTTTGGTAATGAAAATTGAGTAATCTCTAATATCGGTGTTTGACCGATTAATTCATGAATCCCACGATAGACTTTCATTATTTCTCCCCCTCCTATTATCTCTCATGTTTTAGGAGTATTTTAAAATGTGAAGAGTGCGTTGAACGAAACCATTCTTTCGTCCAACGAATCTCCACCTAGCTAACTTAGGCTTTTTTCCTTAACTCACTTTCAAGCGATCAATCATTTTGATAATCAGTTGGCTTGAGTTTAGTGCTGCTGTTTCCAAAAATTGTTCAAATGAAAGGTTCGATTCTTTTCCAGCAATATCAGAAAGAGAACGGATAATCACAAATGGGGTGCCAAATTGGTGAGCAACCTGTGCGATCGCAGCAGCTTCCATTTCTACTGCATAAAGATTGTCAAACTTTGTGCGAACAAAGTCAACACGAACAGGGTCGTTCATAAACGAGTCACCCGTTACGATTAAACCACTTGCAACTTGGATATCCGTGATTTCTTTCGCCGCCGCTTCGGCAATCGCAAACAGCTTCTCATTCGGGATGAAGGCTGCTGGCAATTGTGGAACCTGACCATATTCATAGCCAAAAATCGTTACGTCAACGTCATGATGGCGTACTTCTGTGGAAATGACAACATCCCCAACATTTAATGTTGGTTCATACCCACCTGCAGAACCTGTATTAATAACCGCATCCGGTTTAAATTTTTCTAATAATATAGTTGTTGACATGGCTGCATTTACTTTTCCAATTCCTGATTTTAGTAAAATGACTTGAACGCCGTTTAATGTGCCCGTATTAAATTCACTGCCGGCAATCGTCATTTGTTCAAGGTTTTCCATTTTATCTCTTAAGATCGTTACTTCTTCTTCCATTGCTCCAATTATTGCTACTTTCATTACTGTACCTCTTTCTATAATTTTTCAGCCTCCATAATCCAGACAAACGAGTTGCACTTATCGAATGATACAGTAAAGCCATTTTCTTTTAATAAATCTTCTAAAAACGGGATCGTTGTATAAAATTCAGTGGATAGATCGTTTGCTAAACTATGAAACCCAGACGCTTTTGCATCAAGAATCGCCTGTTCGTGGTGTTCCTTTGTGAGATACATCGTATCTGCAAACACTATTTTACCACCACTTTTTAATAATTGGCTATAGATTGCGATCGCTTTCGCCTTCTCATCGTCATTTAAGTGGTGAAACGCATAAGTACTAACAATTGAATCCACTTGCTCTGGCTTGGGAAATTCAAAAAAATCTCCATCTACTATTGCCGTGCGATTTTGCAATTTGAAAGCTGCCTTCTCTCTCATTGCAGGTGAAGGCTCCACAGCTGTTACCGTTAAGCCCGCATTCAACAATCTTTCTGTCAAATTACCCGTACCGACCCCGAATTCAATCGTGTGACCATGCACTCTACTAACTACACTATCTAAAATCCGCTCGTAGTTCGCAAACACTTCACGGTATTCCAAATTATGACCATCTACAGTATCATCATAGGATTTCGACCATTCTTCAAACAGCTCGATAAATTCTCTTCCCATTTTTATCACCTTTTTATTTTAATTATTCCTATGAGCATAGTATGTTTTTATTTTAAAACTGTTCTTAATCTACCACATCTTCCCCTTTCCTTCAAGTAGTAGATTTCCCTGCGATTCATAGTTTAAACGTGATAAAATAGCTCTATAACCTAAATATATGGAGGCATAACCATGAATTTTCAACTAGATTTAATACAGGATAAAGTCGAGTTTTTTGAAGCGGATACGATTAAAAATCTTGAAAAGCAAATCCAAACACAAATTGAAGTAAATAAAGCCATTCTCCTAGAAGTACACTCCGTTTCTCACCAAATGCATATCGAAGATGGCCATCGTTTTTACAGTGCTGTCGTGCATTTTAAAGTGAAAAAATAAGAAATATAAAAAAAGAAAGGATCTGCCCTCGCAACTACATGTAAAAATTACTGTAGTATACGAGGTCAGACCCATTTACGGCAGCCTCTTCGCTAGCTGTTAAATCATTTTTTTTCCACATTCACCGGTTTCCAGCCAGAGCCTTCAACCCACTCAATGTTGACACGGTAAACTTGCTTCGTATCCTTCGCAGAAACTGTTCCAACCGCTTTACCAGGCGCACCACCATTTCCGAGCCACAAGACAGTCATATTATCTTTAGAGATACCAGCTCCTTGTGCAACGGCTTGTTCCATCTCCGCCCAGTTCGTGGATCCTTTATCAAAATTTGTGATTTCGGCTTTCGAAGTTTGCGGAGTTCCTACCGAATCCGCTAAATCACTCGTTTCGGTATTCTTGTCATTTTCGTCTTCAGATCCCAAAATGACCGTGGAATCATCTTGACCAGGATCCTCAGTTCCCTGCTCTGCATCAGTCTCGTCTTGATCTTCGGAAGTTGAAGAATCATCAGTCTTAGATGCAGTATCCTGATCCTTATCCTTCACTTCGCTAGTCTTAGTATCACTTTCCTCCGTTTGTTTTGGCGTATCTTCTTTAATCGTCGTAGACGCTTGTTTCGTTTCGTCTTTACTAAATAAAATTGATGCTCCGACTATTAGGATTAACACGATAACAACGGTTATGGAAATATTATATATACGATTCGTTTTTCTTTGTTTGTCTTTAGTTGATGAACGCCCACCCGTATGAATAGGTCCAGAATTTCTTTTCAATGTACTTCCTCCTCATTATTCAATACAAGGTCTATTTTAACACGTTCCTGAATCAGTTTGAAGTGAATACTATCCCAAACATTTACCCTTCTTTCGAACTATTTTCATGATTCATTGTATAAATTGCTTTGACCATCTCTGCAAAAACAGCGACCATACCTCTCGTATTTTCTGTTGTATCCAAGTTTACCGCGACTAATGCATATTTCGGATTTTCATAAGGAAAGTAGCCCGCAAACCATTTGTTCAGCTTACCTTCTGTAATATTTATTTGCGCGGTTCCCGATTTTCCGGCAACGGTATAAGGCAAATCCTTCAATGAAGCACCCGTTCCCTTTGGTTCATTTACGACACTTCTTAATAATTCTTGAAGCTTCATTGCGGTGTATGGCGAGATGGTATTTTGATCGATTTCTTTTTTGGGGAAATCAATCGCCGAGGTCCCATTATTGAACTCGACCTTTTTTACTGCTTTCACCATTTGTTTTTCACCACCTCTAGCAATTGTCGCCATCATATTTGCGACAGCAAGTGGCGTCACTTGAACATTTAGTTGGCCGATCGCTGTTTTGGCGATCATTTTCGGATCTTTCTTCAATTCCGCCTGATCTTTCCAGATAGTTCCTGATTGCTCACCATACAGTTGTTTAAAAGCTGAATGATATAAATTCCCTTGCCAACCAGAATACTGAGTGATTGCAAGTTTATCAGCATAGGTTTCAAAGAAATTAGCATCCTTTTTGGCTATTTCTTGAGACACTTCCGCAAATGCTCGGTTACAACTTTGCGAAAAGCTGTTTTGAAAATTCAACATGCCGAGCGGTCTTTGTTTTTCTTCCTTGCCATCTATTGTTTGATTACAGTCGAACATCCGCTGCGGTGGTGCTGACTCATAATCAATTGCTGCTGCTGCTATAATGGTTTTGAAGACAGAACCCGGAACATGTTGGGTGAACATATGATTGATGGCTCCTGATCCATTAGGCTGCATCTTATCTAAGACAGGACGAGAAACACTTGCTAAGATTTCACTTTTCTCAATATCGAGTAAAATGAGCCCTCCCTTTTTAATTTGATAATTATCGACGATTTTTTCCGCCGTTTCTTGTAGTTCTTTATCTAATGTTGTGATGACTTTTACAGGGTATAGCGGGTTTGCAGGTTCGACATATTTCACATCAACCCCAAACATCGGCCCGCCATTCGCATCGACATGGAACACAAGTTTCGACTCACCACTTGATAAGAGAAACTCATCAAATGTTCGCTGTAACCCTTTGTCCCCCACTCTTGTGTCAGGCAAAAGCTCTAAGTCAGGATATCTTTCTTTTGGCAATGAAGAGTATTGTACGGTCAAACCAAGCAGTTGACCAGCTAGCATCGTTTGCGAATTGAATTTCTGTTTTACAGCGAATACACCTGGTATTTTTAGATTATTGATTGCTTTTGATTGATACTCATTTAATTCAAGCGGCTGATTACCACCAAAAGCAAATGGTTTCTTCTGATTCAAAATTTCCTGGCGTAGCTGATCTTCTCGAATGCCGAGGATTGACGCAACTTCATCTGCAGGCCATTCCATCTTTTTTAAAAAAGGAAATAAAACAAGCACTTGCTTTTCCTCATGGGTTAAAGGTTCTCCATCACGATCATAAAACTTGCCGCGGCCATCATCAACGGTTAATACTTGTGACCTCTGCTTCACACTCGCTTCAATTAAATTTACTTGATGTTTCGAAAACGACTCCGTGTTCCACAGCTGAATATCAACTAATCTCCCTATCAGAACGAATAACAACATCATCATAAACACACCCAGCCATTTTAATCGTCGTATTTTCATCATAAACACCTCATCTATATTTTGGACGAGGTCCCCATTTTTCAAACAATTATACATGCATTTTTTAAAAGAGTTATGATACAGTAGGAAAAGAAGTTTTCTTAAGGGGGGCGGATAGATGAGAAAATTGACATTGGCCGATGCGGTTAAACTGAAAAGCGTCCTATCCAAGCGTATTCAGGAATTAGAAGTAGAAATGGATCTCACTGCATTTGTCGAAATTGAAAAAGGGACAGCAATGCCCTATCAAGTACGTACTTGGAAAAAGAACTTGAGGAAGTCCGCGGTGATTTTCGTTTACTTGATAAATTAATGTACAAAGCAAACTATGAAAATGAGATTTCCTTTGGCGAGCAATCTTTGACAATTGTAGAAGCGATAGAGCTTGCCACCCAATTGCGAGCTCAAGCACGTAAATATAAACAATACGGCACCTCTTCTAAAGAGGAGCTGATCCATTTATATAGTGATGCCATCACTTTAGTCAAAGTGGCAACATTCGATCCGGAACATTACCGTGTAAAGGGGATTGAAACGGAGAGACAAGCAAATCGCCTATCAAATGCAATTAACGCAAAGAATTATCAAGTAGAGCTTGATTTTGACAGTGATAAATATTTTTAAACCTTGAAGTGGTGAGACTCCGCTTCAAGGTGCAGGAGGGGCCTCTTTATTTGTGGTGACAGATGTCACGTTTGAAAATGGCTAAACCAATTACCAATTTCTCATTCCATCTTTACTGTTAACCAATCACCACCTATTGCAATGGATCTAAGAATTTTAGTTTTATATCCTGCTCCTTCTGTATTCCCCCAGTTGATCTATTCAACTGGGGGATTTTAAAATAGAGGATACATTCGGAGATTGACGCATATTTCCACCGGTGGTTACTACCCTAGTCGCAAAATCCATACAAAACTAATAAAAACTAATATGGCATTACAACGCCACTATTTACTATGATGGCGGTGCGGAGCCAGATTTTGAAGTATTTTCCTAACAAAGGAAGTATATCCACAAAGTAGATTGTCTATATTAGTAAGTCGCGAAGCCTCGTCCCCATGTCCTTCATACAAAAGGGGTCTGACCTAAAAGCCACTACTGGTGCAGTGTACAAGGTCAGACCCTTTCAATTACTTAACGCTAATAATTTTCACAGTGATGTCGCCGCCCGGTGTGTTAACGGTTACCGTTTCACCAAGTTTTTTACCCATTAAGCTTTTGGCGATTGGAGAATCATTTGAGATTTTGCCTTCAAACGGGTCTGCTTCTGCACTACCTACGATTGAATATGTTTCTTCATCGCCGTCTGGAAGCTCAACGAATGTAACCGTCTTACCTAAACCTACAGTGTCAGAACTTGTACCATCTTCTACGATGATTTTCGCGTTGCGAATCATATTTTCAATTGTAGTAATTTTCCCCTCAACAAATGCTTGTTCTTCTTTCGCAGAATCATACTCAGAGTTCTCAGAAAGATCACCGAAGCTACGAGCGATTTTGATTCTTTCTACCACTTCTTTGCGCTTTACCGCTTTTAAATATTCAAGTTCTTGCTCTAATTTCTCTTTACCTTCTTTTGTCATTGGAAATACTTTTTCAACTGCCAAAACCTTCACTCCTTCAAAATTCTTCACGATGCACATAGCATGGTGACTGCTTATGTAGTACAATCTACACTTTTCTAGCTGTTTCAAACATCTGGCAAAAATAAATAAAAAACAAGCAACAATATATAAGCGCGCGTCCTTTTATAAAAAGGGCGCGCTTTGTACGTATTTTATTTTTTATCTAATTTAGCCAGTTGTATAAACGTTTAGACTTTGTTTAGTACCTATTTTTACGTAAGTCTAAACTAGGTAAGAAATAATTGTTTCTTTTCTTTATCTATGCCATGTTATTACAAAAATGACTTTTGTTCAAGGATTGTTTGTATTTTTGTTACCATTAAATCGATTGCGACGTGATTATGGCCGCCTTCTGGAATGATAATATCAGCATATCGCTTCGTTGGTTCAATGAATTGATTGTGCATCGGACGGACTACATTAATGTATTGGTCCATTACCGAATCAATGGAACGGCCTCGCTCTTTGATATCGCGGGACATTCTGCGAAGAATTCGTAAATCGGCATCCGTATCTACAAATAGTTTCATATCCATTAAATTTCGTAAGCGCTCATCTTCAAGAATCAGAATGCCTTCCAAAATAATGACATCTCTAGGCTCGACATGGATAATCTCTTCCGAACGAGTATGATTACTATAATCATAAATTGGTTTCTCGATCGATTCATATCCTAAGAGCTTGTAGATATGATCAATTAATAAATCATTATCAAATGCAAGCGGATGATCATAATTCGTTTTCAGCCGTTCCTCAAACGGGAGATCCGTTTGATCCTTATAATAATAATCTTGTTCTAGCAAAAGAATCGAATGCCCTTTAAAACTTTCATATATCGCTCGGGTTACGCTCGTTTTTCCTGATCCAGAGCCACCGGCTACCCCGATTACAACTGGTTTCTTTTCCATGTTCGTTAGTTCCCCTTTCGCATCATGTTGTTGGCAAATCAGGTTTACCCTTATTTCTTCGGATAATTCTTAGAAAGATGTTTGCTAGCACCAACGTTTATTTCTGGCCGTCTCACACAGACCAAACGGGTATCTTTGAATTTCCATTAGTCACCTAATTCCACTGATGCTAGTCGTCATTTCCATTTCCTGTATGCTGTATCATCTGAGAACTAACCCGGCGAACTCAGAAAGCTCGTCTTTTCGCTATAGTGCCCGAACAATCACTGTTTATACCTTTATCTACTTCCATTTTCCGTAATAAAGTAAAACTTCAGTCAGTGGGAGGTTCTTCATCCCCTCTGATTGTTAGTCGGTTCTAGCGTAAATATCTCCGCGCAGCGTAGGTAAATCGACTCTACGAACTAAGGTTCAATCAATCACAGATTAAGTACGCAACGTCCTTTAGTCTTTCTTCTGTGTGACCCACATCCTGTGATAGTCCGATAATCCGAAACTAGATTAGGCAGTCATCTCCCATCTACGCTTCTTCGATTTCTCTAAGCCTTGAGGTAGGGGTTTTGACCTTTCCGTTAATGCGGAATAAAGTTCTTAATTATCCGAGTTCACCGAGCTATTCTTATTGACTGTTAAAGAATTAGCTAGTTCATTTACCCATACAAACTTGAATGATCATTGATATTCTGAGTAATTTATTTTCGTGTACCTTTATGTTTACTAATAGCGACGCCATCACCAATCGGTAAAATGACTGTATCGTAATTAAGGTGTTCGTGGAGCCAGACGTTATACTCTTTGATTTTCCGTACGAGACTTCGAATTCGCCGCAGCTCAATGTCTTCTTCAGGCACTGCTACTAAACCTTTAAACAGCACATTGTCTGTTACAATAATGCCGCCATCATTCAAATATGGCTCATATAACTCGAAGAATTTCCTATATTGCCCTTTTGCCGCATCAATAAAAATCACATCAAAAGTCCCGTATGCGCTAATCGATTCTGCAACTTCAAGTGCATCGCCTTCGATTAACATTACCCGATCTTGTGCGCAAGCTTTACTAATGTTTTCCTTAGCCACACTAATCCGCTCTTCATCACGTTCTATTGTGACAATTTTCACATCCGGTAATGCTTCAGCCATGCGCAGCGCTGAGTATCCGATTGCTGCACCCACTTCCAAAATGGTCTGCGGGTTTTTTAGCCTTAAAATTTGCAGCAATGTTTCCATACCTTCCGGCTCCATAATCGGCACATTATGTAACCTTGCATACTCTTCCATTTCCGCAACCAATCCATCTCGTTTCGGAATCAGTGACTGAAGATATTCATCTATGCTCATGTTTTTTCCTCCTACGAAAAGCGCAAGCACCTTGTCACGAAAGAAGGCGTCATGCGCTACCACTTACATTCATTAAAGAGTTTCACTCTATAGAAAAGCATAAGTACCATACTTAATTAAGAATTTGAACGATTTAAACAACAAAACGCCTCTTGATCACTTATACTTCTTTACTCAAGAAAAACCCGGCACCTAGCCGAGGCTCATACGATTTAGAACAAAATTAGTCTTGCCTAAAATTGCACTTTGACTATTTTACCACAAAAAGAGGGAGAATGTGAATATCTCTCCCTCTTTTGATGTGATATTATTTTTTATTTGTAATAAATTTAGCTTTATTTTGATTATGTTGATCCAAAGTCTTAGCATAAACTACTTCTCCTGTACTTGTTGCCAAGAAATACAAATAGTCGGATGTTGCTGGATTCAAAGCAGCTTCAATCGACGTAGTCCCCGCATTGGCGATTGGTCCAGGCGTTAAACCTTTATTTTTATACGTATTATAAGGGGAATTCACTTCTAAATCTTTATAAAAGACTTTGTCTTGATGCTGACCCTTTGCATAAAGGACAGTTGGATCCGTCTGCAGTGGCATATCAATTTTCATTCTGTTAAAGAAAACAGAAGAAATCATATCACGATCCACTTTCGCTGTCGCTTCTTCCTCGATTAAAGAGGCAAGTGTCAACAGTTTATGATTGCTAAATTGTTTTTCATTCATTTCATCTTTGTACTCGGCAAGAACTCCGTCTGTCTTTTTCAACATTTCTGTGACAATTAACTCAAGGCTTGGCTTTTCTTCATAAAAATCATAAGTAGCTGGAAATAAATACCCTTCCAATGGATATAGGATGTTTTTTCCATAAATTTCATCAGTTAACAAATCTGGATACTTTGCTCGCAATTTATTAATAAAATTTTTATCATTCAACTGTTTGAACACGTCTTCGGGATCCTTATCGGTCTTTTCTGCAATAATATGGGCAATTTGGATAAGTTGCTTTCCTTCTGGAATCGTTATTTTCAATTGGGCTTCCATTACAACTTTCCCCGTTTTCAAACTTTTTATGATTTCTGGTAAAGTCATAGAAGGCGCGAGCTTATAGCTACCAGCTTGAAAACCAGATTCATTTTTAAATTTAATATAATATTTGAAGATTTTGGCATTTTTAATAATTCCTTGATCTGCAAGAATTGTCGATATATTGCCAACAGAAGAACCAATTGGAATTTCTACCTCTTGTATTTTTTGATTATCCGGGTCAGCAGGTTTTAGGGCAGATTGCACATACAAATAGCCACCTATGCCCACACAAGCGGCCACTACCACAATCACCAACATGACAATCATAATAATTTTTCGCACGATTCTCGCTTCACCTTGCTGTTCGAGCATTCTCTCTCGAATATACTGTATTTTTGTTTTATCTTTCTGATCCATTTATATTCCCCCTCTAAGCAAACTGCTTATACGGTTTTGCCGTCATTCTTTGTAAAACGCATACTCCGACTTATTATACTAAAATTCGCTAATAAATACAGAATTTTATCTTAAAATATTATACAAAACAAGTACGACACCATTTTCTCTGGAGGTCCATCCTGTAGCATCCTACACTCACCTAATCACAATGGTGGCGGTGCGGAGCCAGGATTTAGCGTACTTCCTTAATAAAGGAAGTACATCTGCATAGTAGATTATCCTTATTAGTTAGTCGCGTAGCGTAGCCCCATGTCCTTAAAGAAAAAAAGGCTGTCCCATAACGAAAGGGTCCGACCTCAATCTCTATAGATCGTTTATATGTCAATTACACGTCATATAAACGATCTATAGGAGATGTGTGGTTGGACCCTTTTAGGACACCCTTTTTAGCTACGTATTAACGTTCAACTAAATCAGTCTTCGTCGCCTTCTTCATCAAGGAATGTAGAAAGCATTTCTTCGATTAAATCCCACTCTTCTTCTGTTTCAACAGGGGATAATTCGCCGTCTTTATTATCTTCGCTTGGTACGAAAGAAGAAGCATGAATTTCAATTTCTTCATCTTCATCATCTTCAGCTGAGATTGGGTAGTAAAGGACATATGATTTGTTAAATTGCTCAGAATCAAATGTGAATAATACCTCGCAAAGCTGTTCGTTTCCGTTTTCATCTACAATTGTAATGTTGTTTTCACCGTGTTCCATTAGTTTTGCACCTCTTTATTAATTTGTTTGACTATCTAAAAAGCCTTGAAGAATCATAACGGCAGCCATTTTGTCAATGACCTGCTTTCGTTTACTTCTGCTCACATCTGCTTCAAGCAAAACACGCTCCGCAGCCATTGTACTAAGCCGTTCGTCCCAAAGGCGAGTTGGCAGCTTGAACTTATCTTCGAGGCGCTTGGCGAATGCTTGACTCGCTTCTCCTCTTGGTCCTATCGTTCCATTCATGTTTTTCGGAAATCCGATAACAATTGCAGAAACCTCGTACTCTTCAATAAGTTGTCCAAGTCGTTTTAAGCCAAAGTCCTTTTGGGCTTCATTAATCTTAATTGTTTCTATACCTTGTGCGGTCCAACCCATTGCGTCGCTAATTGCAACGCCAAGCGTTTTTGAACCTAAATCGAGCCCCATTGTCCGCATTAACGACCCTCACGATGTTGTTTTAAATATGATTTTACCAATTCCTCAATAATCTCGTCACGCTCAAGCTTCCGAATGATATTCCTCGCATCCTGATGGCGCGGAATATAGGCTGGATCACCAGAAAGCAAGTAGCCTACGATTTGGTTAATTGGGTTATAGCCTTTTTCCTGAAGTGCACCGTAGACTTGGAATAATACCTCTTGCACATCTCTCTCAAAGGGCTCTTCCGGAAAGTTGAATTTCATGGTTTTATCAAACGAACTCATGTCCTGCACTCCTCTTCAACGTTCCATATTTCCGAACGGGTTTCCATGGATACATTCATTGTACACTAGTAAGATTTATATTGAAATGGATTTTACCCATTCTTCCACAAAACTTAGCGCTTCATTCAATTTTGCTGGATTTTTTCCTCCAGCTTGTGCCATATCCGGACGACCACCGCCGCCGCCACCACAAATTGCTGCTACTTCTTTTAACAATTTACCAGCATGGTAGCCTTGATCAATATAATCCTTCGTCACAGCTGCAATCAAGTTAACCTTATCACCTTGAGCTGAACCTAACACGATAATAACGGATTCTAGCTTCTGTTTCAATTCATCTGCCATTGTTCTAAGATTATTCATATCTGTCGCTTGAACATTTGCCGTAAGAATTTTAACGCCATTAACTTCTTTTACTTGTGAAACAAGGTTTCCTGCTTCAATATTGCCAAGTTTAGTAGCTAAGCTCTCGTTTTCACGTTGCAGCTCTTTTACTTCTGCTAAAACAGTTTCGATTCGAGCTGGAACTTCTTTCAAATTCGTTTTTAATTTAGCAGCAGCTTCTTTTAAAACACCAATTTGATCAGCCATTAGTTTATAAGCGCCCGCTCCAGTGACCGCTTCAATACGACGTGTTCCTGCGCCAATTCCACTTTCAGAAATGATTTTAAACAAGCCGATAACAGCTGTGTTTGGTACATGGCATCCTCCGCAAAGCTCTAAGCTGTAATCGCCAACTTGTACGACACGAACAATTTTTCCGTATTTCTCGCCGAACAATGCCATTGCACCCATCTCTTTTGCTTCATCGATGTTTTTGTAGTCAATGTTTACAGCGATGCTTTTCCAAATCTTTTCATTTACAATTGCCTCTATTTGTTCTAGCTCTTCCGCTGTGATTTGCCCAAAATGAGAGAAGTCAAAACGAAGACGGTCCGGTTCTACTAGTGACCCTGCTTGGTTTACATGAGTTCCTAGTACATCTTTTAGCGCTTGATGCAATAAGTGAGTCGCAGTGTGATTTTTAATAATTTGGCTGCGATTATCGGCATCTACGACGGTAACCACACTTGCATCTTGTGTTAACATTCCAGCTTCTACCGTCACTCTGTGTAGATTTTGACCATTCGGTGCTTTTTGAACGTCTAACACATTCAATTTTACGTCTTCGTTAACGATAATCCCTTTATCAGCAATTTGTCCGCCGCTTTCCGCATAGAAGCTCGTTTGACTTAAGATGACTTGAACTTCTTCACCTTCATGCGCTTCAGTGATGAGGTTACCTTCTTTAACAATCGCAAGCACACGACCTTCAGTTTCTAGCTCATCATAACCGACAAATTTGCTCTCTGCTTTAATGTCGCCAAGTGCTCCACCTTGGATTTGCATGGAATCGACATCTTGGCGTGCAGAGCGCGCACGTTCGCGTTGAGCTTCCATTTCTGTATCAAAGCCAGCTTGATCGACCGTCATTCCTTGTTCCTCTGCATATTCTTCTGTTAATTCAACTGGGAATCCATATGTATCATAAAGACGGAATACGTCAGCACCTGGGATGACTGTGCTGCCAGAATTCTTCGCTTTCTCAATCACATCAGCAAGAATAGATAAGCCATCATGCAATGTCTCATGGAAACGTTCTTCTTCATTTTTCACGACTTTCGCAATGAATTCCGCTTTATCTTTCACTTCCGGATAAAAATCATACATAATTTCACCGACAACTGGCACTAGTTCAAACATGAATGGACGGTTAATATTAATTTGTTTCGCATAACGTACAGCACGGCGCAGTAAGCGGCGTAATACATATCCACGTCCCTCGTTCGAAGGAAGCGCTCCATCACCAACAGCAAATGCTACAGTACGAATATGGTCGGCAATGACTTTGAATGCAACATCTTTTTCTACATCTGTACGGTATTTCACATCAGAAATTTCTTCAACAGCACGGATAATCGGCATAAACAAATCTGTATCATAATTCGTTGGAACGTCTTGTACAACTGAAGCCATACGTTCAAGGCCCATACCGGTATCAATATTTTTCTTTGGAAGCGGTGTGTAACTTCCATCTGGATTATGATTAAATTGAGAGAACACTAAGTTCCATACTTCAAGATGGCGTTCGTTTTCTCCACCCGGATAAAGTTCAGGATCATTCGGATCGTCTCCATATTCAGGTCCACGGTCATAGAAAATCTCTGTATTCGGGCCACTTGGACCTTCGCCGATATCCCAGAAATTTTCTTTAAGACGGATAATTCGGTCAGCTGGAATGCCGATTTTTTTATTCCAAAGTTCAAACGCCTCTTCATCTTCAGGATGGATCGTCACGGCTAATTTTTCTGGATCAAAACCAATCCATTTCTCATCGGTCAAGAATTCCCATGCCCATGTAATCGCTTCTTCTTTGAAATATTCACCGATAGAGAAGTTCCCGAGCATTTCAAAAAAAGTATGGTGACGTGCAGTTTTTCCTACGTTTTCAATATCATTCGTCCGAATTGCTTTTTGTGCATTTGTAATCCGTGGATTTTCTGGAATCACACGACCATCAAAATACTTTTTCAAAGTAGCTACACCTGAATTAATCCAAAGCAATGTTGGATCTTCATGCGGCACAAGGGATGCACTTGGTTCAACCGAATGGCCTTTTTCTTTAAAGAAATCTAAATACAATTGACGGATTTGTGCTCCAGTTAAGTTCTTCATAGCTATTTCCTCCTTATTTTTCAAAAGTATCTTAGTAGTACTTTGTACTATAAAAACACCTTATTCTCCCAATTTTTAAACACAAAAAAACCCTAATCCCTGACAGGGACGAGAGTTTGCTCGCGGTACCACCCTGATTATGAGTGCAATATTTGCCACTCATCACCTCAATCAATGCCTTAACGCGGCAGACGGCAGGAATTAACTGCACTCCGGACTAGCTTTCCACTGTTCTTTATTCTGACGTCCCTTCCAGCCATGGGGACTGCCTCTCTGTAAGAAGAGCTACAGTGTACTTGTTCCTTCAACGAGTTCTTGTGTAAATATAAAGCATATGTAATGGATTATATTCACAAGAATTTCATTTGTCAATGGACACCGCCATTTTTAATCCGTTGATGGGATATTTTTAAAGTGACTCCGCGCATGAATGAACGACACTTTCACGACTGCGAGAATGGGAACAGCAATAATTAACCCAATCACACCTCCGACTTCTCCACCAACCAATAGTGCAAACATAATAAAGATTGGGTGCATATGCAAGCTTTTTCCGATAATAAGCGGTGAAAGAATATTGCCCTCTAAAAATTGTAGCACCAAGACAATCACAACGACGATAATAATCATTTTCACAGATATGGCAGCCGCAATCAATGCCGCCGGAATCGCACCAAAAACCGGACCAAAGTACGGGATAATATTAGTAATCCCAATAAGCGCACCTAATAGCAATGGATATTTCATCCCGACAATCCAAAACAGCAGTGAAGAGATCCCTCCAATTGCAGCACAGACAATAATTTGGCCACGAATATAGCCTCCTAAAGAAACATCGACATCTTTTAAAAATGCAATCCCTTGACTGCGCCATTTTCGCGGTGTTAGATATCGCGTCATTTTTTTCAATGCATCATAATCTTTCACAATATAAAAGGCAATAAAAGGGATTAGCGCAATCAACAAGAAAAAATCAAACAGCTTCATCATATAATTCATGATCGTATCCATCAACGACTCTAGCCTGCCTTCGATCTTTAGAATTGTAGCATCTAAACGCTCATGAATACCAAACGGCCAATTCTCTGTCTTACGGCCAATCCAGTCTGTCCAATTTCGATATTGCTCTGCAGCTGCCGGCGCATTTTCAGTCAGCTCCCGGATTTGTTCAGTCATAATTGGTATCCCTTTGTAGACAGCAAAACCAATCCCACCAAAGAACAATAAATAGATAATGACAACAGAAAGCCCTCGCTTCATCCCCTTTTTATGCAAAAGCTCTACAACCGGATGCAACAGATAACTAATAAACGCAGCAATTAAAAAGGGAATAAGCACCTTTATCAAAACACTTATAATCGGTGCCCACATTGGCTTTAGCTTCATAAAAATATATAAAACAATAAATAATAGCAACAAAAATCCTAGTCGATAAAACCACTTCATTCTAATGTCCATACACCTCACCTCACAATTAGTAGTTTTCGTGAGGTGAGCAGGAAATATGTATGGGGGATTTTTTTTCGGTTTAACGTGTACGCACTAAGCGGTTATTTAAATGATTCATATATTTCTATACCGTTTAATGGAACGCTACTTTTTTTCAATGTAAACCGCGTTCGATCCAGATCCATTTGAAAATATCCCCCCTTGACAATAAGATGAGTGATTTTACCTTGTACGTGAAGACTTCGAACTTTAGGACCATTTGTAACAATTCTATCCCCACTATTGGCCATTTACTTCTAATTCACATAAAAAAAACACACAGTTTCAAAAAAAACTGTGTGTTTTTTTTATCCACGGTGCTTCCCTATTAAAGCATCGATTTTAATTTCTTTCGCATCTTTTTCGTGTATTTTTTCATCATACCGGTACTATTACCAAGGAAGTTTCTAGAACGTCTCCTCATTGTTGCACCTCAATTCTTTAGTTTACATACTCAAACGGCGATCATCTTCTTCAAACAAGTCGTCTAACGAACTTAAACTTCCGTCCTCCTCGACTTGATGGGTATTAATGATCCCTTTCATTACACTCATTTCAATGAAACAATTCCAACAATAGAACTGATTTACACCGATTTTACCTACATCTTTACTGTTACAATTCGGGCATTTAATTTCCAAAATGGACACCTACCTCTTCATAGACCGAAATGATATTTCAACATTTCATTCGCTACGATTATGCCCATTTTTTCCATAAAATATACCCTTGAACAAAGAAAACCTTTCCGAACATCTTTAGTATTTGTCTTAAGACATACAAAGATGAGCTGAAAGGTTTTCCATGTTTGGTTACATAAAATCATAAGGTGTAACGTGTTCCATGCCGATCATTGGGTCGACGTTCATGAGGATTTCGAAAGGCTCGGCTACCACTTCAGTCTCCATTTCTATTTCAGAATCTTCCGTTTCAGATGCTTGTAATTTTTGCATCAAGGTCGTTTTACGCTTCATTTCATTATTTCGTTCAATTCCTTGACGAAAGGCGTCTTCTTCCCCACACAAAATTAAGAAATTTTTACTTCTAGTAATCGCCGTGTATAATAGATTTCGCCGCAGCATTCGGTAATAGCTTTTAACAACCGGTAATATCACGATTGGAAATTCGCTTCCTTGTGATTTATGGATCGAGCAGCAATAAGCATGGGTAATTTGATTCAAATCTTGCCGCGTATAGACTACTTCTATTCCATCAAAAGAAATGACTAACTTATCAACATTATCCGTATTTTCCTTAGCAAAAAGGACTGAGACAATTTCGCCCATATCGCCGTTATAGACGCCTTCTTCAGGTTGATTGACAAGTTGCAATACTTTGTCACCACTTCGGTAAGCGACATCGCCAAATTTCAACTCCCGTTTTTTCGCATCAGCATTTCCATTGAACACTTCTTGAAGCATTTTGTTTAGATTATCAATCCCAGCCGGCCCGCGGTACATCGGGGCAAGCACTTGAATATCTCTTGATGTGAAGCCTTTTTTACGAGCATTCGCTACGACTTTTTCAACAACTTGGGCGATTTGACCCGTGCCACAGCGAATGAAGGAACGGTCGCTTTGCTGCTCACTGAAACTCTCCGGCAATTTTCCCCGTTTAATTTCATGTGCAAGTTCAATAATCGAAGAACCATCTGCCTGGCGGTATATTTGCTCAAGACCAACCATTGGGACCGACTGTGATGCCAGTAAATCCTTTAACACTTGACCTGGACCAACCGATGGGAGTTGGTCTTCATCACCAACGAGAATAAGCTGTATATGTTCAGGCAATGCCTTTAACAGCTGATGGGCAAGCCATGTATCTACCATAGACATTTCATCAATGATCACAATTCGCCCTTCGATCGGGTTCTCTTCATCATGAGAAAATCCTTCACTCCCATTCCAACCGAGAAGTCGGTGTATGGTTACTGCCGGCAGACCGGTGGATTCTGCCATACGCTTTGCCGCTCGCCCAGTCGGTGCTGCCAAGACAAACGGAAAAGGATCGGTTTCTTTTTTATAGTCGTTAATATCCATAGACACACCATGAAGCTCTGCATAAAGCTCAACAATTCCTTTAATAACCGTCGTTTTCCCCGTTCCTGGTCCACCTGTCAAAATCAACATCGGAGACTGAAGCGCCGTCTGAATCGCTTCCTTCTGAGCAGGGGCATAATCGACGCCAATCCGCTCCTCTAATTCCCCAAGCGCAAGTAAAAATTCAGATTCAGGAAATTGGTCTTCATACTCGGTTTGCGATAAAATTCGCTTTATATTCGTAACAATTCCTTTTTCTGAGAAATATAAAGAAGGAGGATAAATCCGACGCTCTTCGACTTTGATTTTCCCTTCTTCTTCAAGCTTTACAATTTCCGAGGAAATGGCAGTAAACTCAATTTCATCCCGTTTATTTTCTTCAAGCATAAGCTTAACTGCTTCTAGTAACTCTTCAGCCTCCATATACACATGACCATCTTGAAGACACTGGGCATCTAGCGTATACAAGCAAGCTGCTTTAATTCGATCAGGATGCCCCCCTGAAATCCCGAGCTGAAACCCAAGTTCATCTGCTCGTCCGAAACCGATTCCTTCAATATCCTCGACAAGCTGATAAGGATTTTTTTGTAAAATCGATAGCGTATCATGTTGGTACGTTTGATAAATTTTCATCGAAAGTTGTGGTCCAAATCCATATTGATTCAAACCAATCATGACTTGTTCCAACCCTTGATGTTCAATCAAGGTATCGTAGAAGCTTTTTGCTTTTTCAGAAGATAATTTCGGAACGGTATCCAAGAGGGACGGGTTAGCAAGTATTTTCGAAATGGCATTCTCACCAAGTGAATCGACTATGCTTTCCGCTGTTCTTTTCCCAATCCCTTTAAATAAATCACTAGATAAATAAGCTACGATTCCTTCTTTCGACTGTGGCATATCTTTTCTGAAATGCTCGACATGAAACTGCATGCCAAACCGTGGATGATCTTTCATCGTGCCATAAAAAACATACGTTTCCTGCTCATGAATTCGTGGGAAATACCCTGTTACAACAGCTTCATTTTCATCGTAATCCAAATTCGTTTCATCGAGGCGAATCCGCACAACAGAATACAAATTTGACTCGTTATGAAAAATTGTCACTAAATGCCGACCTTTCATAAATTTCTTTTCTTCTGAAAAAAGATCCAACGCATCCTGCTGGCTCATACGGTTCCCCCTTCCCAAAACGATGTTATTCTTCGTTCAGCGTTTCCATCAGTTTTTTTCCATGAGCTGCTAGCATATGGTCAGGCTGCACTTCCAATGCTTTCTCGAAATATTCCATTGCCTTGGCAGCATCTTCTTTATAGCCACCAAATGCAACGCCAAGATTATAGTAGGCATCAGCATGCTCTGGATTCTGTTCAATCACAATGGTTAATTCTTTTATCAGCTCATCGTACAATTCCGCATTAGCCAGGCAAAGCGCATATTGAAAACGTGCATCGACATCATCGGGATTCAATTCAACGGCACGCTGTAAGTACGGCATTGCAAGCTTCCCTTGTTCAAGCTGCATCAACGTCATGCCTAGCATAAAATACGCATCACTTGTATCCAGCCCGGTACGAAGCGCCTTTTCAAACATATCCTTTGCTTCGATTAACTTGTCCATTTCAAAATACAGATTTCCTAGCGAATAATAAGCAGCTCCAGCTTCTTCATCCAGTTCAAGTGCTTTTTTATAAAAATTCTCTGCTTTCGCTGTTTCGCCAACCGCTGTTAAAACATTGCCAAAATTTATGTATGCTACAGGCTCATTCGGGTTTTCCTCAATCGCCTCAGAAAAAATCTTCACCGCTTCTTCATATTTACCTTCTTGCATATATTGGATTCCTTGTTGGTTTTTATCCACCTTGTTCACTCTCCATTTAATCGATAGAAAAAAGAGATTGTCCAAAAGAGTCTAACCCTTTACATTTGGGACAACCATTTAAGTTTCATTCTTTAGAAGTATACCATAAAGACATTGGCTCATCATTAGTTGTGCGCAGGATTGCTTTATTCGTTTCATCCTGCATTTTTCGAATCGGATTTGTGATTTGCGCGCCGGAAATCAATTTTGCGAGCGGGATTTACGATTTGCTTGCCGGAGCCAAGTTTGTCTTCCCTAGACTAAAAAACTAATTCATCAACCTGCATAGTTCTTGCAGATCGCTGAAACCGCAAAAAATCCCCAGCCAAATTACGGCTAGGGATTATCATTATCCGACATAAGTCAGTTTTTTATTATTTTTAAACACTTCATCAATTGTACCGCCACCAAGGCACACTTCGCCATCATAAAAAACAACAGCTTGTCCAGGTGTGATCGCGCGGACTGGCTCAGCAAAGATGACTTCAACATCGCCATTTTCAAGCACTTTCACATTCACTTTACTGTCGGTTTGACGGTAACGGAATTTAGCTGTACAGCTAAATTCGGCAGCAGGTGCATGTTCTGCAACCCAGCTCATATTGACCGCTTTAAGTGAGTCCGAATATAGTACATCATTTTCGAAGCCTTGTTCGACGTACAAAATATTTCGTTTCAAATCTTTTCCAACCGCAAACCAAGGCTCACCACTGCCGCCAATGCCAAGTCCGTGGCGTTGACCAATTGTATGATACATGAGACCTTCATGCTTGCCCATCACTTTTCCATCTAACGTTTCCATATTACCAGGCTGTGCTGGTAAATAGTTGCTTAAGAAGTCTTTGAAATTACGCTCACCGATAAAACAAATTCCAGTTGAATCCTTCTTCGTCGCTGTAGCAAGTCCAGCTTCTTTGGCAATTTCCCGTACTTCTTTTTTATCAATGTGACCGAGTGGGAACATGACCTTTTCCAACTGACTTTGCGTTAACTGGTTCAAGAAATATGTTTGATCTTTATTCTCATCTATTCCGCGAAGCATTTTGTATTCGCCGTCACGGTAAGCAACCTGTGCATAATGACCGGTTGCTAAATAATCGGCACCTAGGCTGACTGCATGTTCAAGAAATGCTTTGAACTTAATTTCCTTGTTACACATAACGTCCGGATTCGGTGTCCGACCTGCTCGATATTCATCTAAAAAGTACGTAAACACTTTGTCCCAATATTGCTTTTCAAAGTTTACAGCATAATAAGGAATGCCAATTTGATTACATACTGCAATTACATCATTATAATCATCTGTTGCGGTACAAACGCCATTTTCATCTGTATCATCCCAGTTCTTCATGAAAATCCCGACTACATCATAGCCTTGCCTTTTCAATAGTAGGGCAGCAACAGATGAATCAACGCCACCCGACATACCGACTACGACACGCGTGTCTTTAGGTGCTTTATTCATTATGTTTCACCTCTTACTTAATCCTTTATTTTAACAATCTGTTGATTATCTTAACCGTTTCCTGTGCCGCTTGTCTCACATCTTGCTCAGAATTGTTTAAGCCAAAACTAAAGCGAATCGAGTTCTTCGTCCGTTCAGAACCTTTGCCAAACATGGAAACGAGGACATGAGAAGGATCGATGGACCCTGCAGTACAAGCAGATCCACTTGAAACGGCAATTCCTGCCAAATCCAAATTCACAAGCATGGACTCCACATTTGTTCCAGGAAAACTAATATTTAACACATGTGGCAATGATGATTCACGAGACCCATTCACGATATAGTCCACACCAGCATCGTTAAAAATATCTAAAATCACTTTTTTATAACTTGCATACAACTCACTTTTCTCCACCAATGTGCTTTGAGTAATTTGAACAGCTTCCGCAAAGCCGGCAATCGCTGGGACACTTTCCGTTCCAGCACGACGCTTCCGCTCTTGCTCGCCACCGTACAAATATGGCTGATGCTTAATGCCGTCTCGGATGTAGAGAAAACCGATACCTTTAGGACCATTAATTTTATGAGCGCTAACAGAAAGTAAATCAACATGAAGTTCATTCACATCGATTTTTACCAAACCGTACACTTGTACTGCATCTGTATGGAAAAATGCTTGATGGTGTTGAAGGAGTTCACCGATTTGCTGAATCGGTTGTATCGTCCCGACCTCATTATTACCAAACATGACGGAAACGAGGATTGTATCATCACGAAGTGCAGATCGCACATCATCAACAGAAACAAGCCCTTCTTCATTAACAGGTAAATAGGTTACATCAAAACCAGATTTCTCTAAAAAATGGCATGTATGCAAGACTGCATGATGTTCAATTTCTGTCGTAATAATATGCTTGCCTTGATTTTGATACGCGTTCGCAATTCCAATTAACGCCGTGTTATCACTTTCCGTACCACCACTTGTAAAAATGATTTCATTCGGCAACGCACCTATACTCCGGGCCATTATTGCACGGGATTCATCCAACACTTGTCGTGACGCGCGGCCGTACGAGTGAATACTTGATGGGTTCCCGTACTCATCCTTCATGACAGCTAACATCCGATCAATCACACGCGGATGCATCGGTGACGTAGCTGCATGATCTAAATACACATTCTTCACGTTAGTTCCTCCGTTATATTAACAGAATAAATTTGCTGGGCGATTTATTCTAAAATTTTCACACCTGGGCATATTCTATAATTTTATTTAGTTCTAAGCAAAACTAATATGGCGTTAAAACGCCACCATTTACTATGAAGGATCCTGTAGCACGCTACACACACCTAATCTCAATGGTGGTTGTGCGGAGCTAGAATTTTGGATGCTGTCTCGATAAATCAGTATACCTGATAAATTGATTGGCTATATTTGTAAGTCGCGAAAACCTAAGTTCCTATGTCCTTCATACAAAAAAAGAAAAAAGGCGTCAAACTCCACAACTACAATTTTAGAAGATTGTGCTTAAACACCTTCTAGGTAGTATAATCTAAGGAGTTAGACCCTTGTTTATTCTTCACCGTTTTATCCCGCATTAACGATCAGTAAGACTCCGACCTCAAGGATTCAAGTATAAATGGGTAAATCTAGGTGGGGGACAACTGCCCATTAAAGCCCAATCGGGTTCGTACTGTCGATTGATCGAAGCTAGAGCGAAGATCTTAGCGACAGTAGAAAGGGACTAACAATCAGTGGGGAAGAAGCCCGTCACTGATTGAAGTTTCACTTGATAGGATTAAATATAAAACATATACGAATCATGTTCACTATCATCTTTATAATTCGCTAGATCCTCAAGTGTCGTACTATCTAGGACATCCTTTACTGCATCACGAATCCGAACCCATAGTTGGCGTTTAATTGGCTCTTCGTCCTCAATTCCTTCAACAGGGGTAATCGGACCTTCCAATACGCGGATGATGTCACCAGACGTAATTTCTTTCGGTTCTTTCGTTAGAATATACCCGCCATATGCTCCACGAATACTGCGCACTAAGCCAGCATTTCTAAGCGGGGCGATCAGTTGTTCTAAATAATGCTCTGATAAATTATGCGTCTGTGCAATCGACTTAAGCGATGTCGGGCTCTTCCCCTCGCCATACTGCTTTGCCAATTCAATCATAATGGTTAAGCCATAGCGGCCTTTTGTCGAGATTCTCATCGTTTACCCACCTTCATATTTTCCTTCAAACTATATCGTATCGAATTAATTCCGATTTAACTGTTTTAATATTGCTAACTGATGGAAATTCTTTTTTACGCTTTAAAAATTATAGCATAATCCTAAGTGAAATGCATAATAGTGCACGTTTAAAAAGGAGGATAAAAAGAGCCGAGAAGTTCTTAACAGCGATCTTCATTAACCTTTCGCATATGCACTAACGTTAAGGACCTAACTTTTTGAACAACCTCAAATAGCCTATTTACGTTCTTTTTCATGAAAAATATGATACCTTTATCTTACACAATAGCTATAGGAGCGATGACGATGTCCATAAAACCACTTGCATTTAGGATGCGCCCCCGTTCTATCGAGGAAGTGATGGGGCAGGAGCATCTCGTAAATGAAGGAAAAATTATCAATCGAATGGTCAAAGCAAAACAGCTTTCTTCGATGATCTTATACGGCCCGCCCGGGGTTGGAAAAACATCGATTGCTAGTGCGATTGCTGGCAGTACCCAATTCGCCTTTCGTACGTTGAACGCGGTAACAAATAATAAAAAAGATATGGAAATTGTCGCTGCCGAAGCAAAAATGTCAGGGAAAGTCATTCTTCTATTAGATGAAGTGCATCGACTCGACAAAGCGAAACAAGATTTCCTGTTACCGTATCTTGAAAATGGCATGATCACGTTAATTGGAGCGACGACAAGTAACCCGTATCATGCAATCAACCCAGCCATTCGGAGTCGTTGTCAAATCTTCGAACTAAAAGCACTTGAACCCGATGATATTGTTACGGCTTTGAAACGTGCGATCGAGGACGATGAGCGAGGACTTGGGAAATTTACGACAGATGTAAGTGAGGAAGCACTCCTTCATTTGGCAACCGCCTCAAATGGCGACGTAAGAAGCGCATTGAACGCTCTGGAGCTAGCGGTCATCTCAACAGAGCCTGATATGGATGGGACGATTACAATCACAGTGGAAATCGCAGAGGAATGTATCCAAAAAAAACACTTTTCCCACGACAAAGATGGCGATGCTCATTATGACGTAATTTCAGCCTTTCAAAAATCTATTCGTGGTAGTGACGTGAATGCCGCCCTTCATTATTTAGGTCGTTTAATTGAAGCAGGTGATTTAGTAAGCATTGCCCGCAGACTTGTCGTCATTGCCTATGAAGATGTCGGTCTCGCTAATCCACAAGCTGGACCACGTGCATTAGCAGCAGTTGAAGCTGCCGAACGCCTCGGCTTTCCTGAAGCCCGCATTCCGCTAGCTAATTCTGTCATCGAGCTTTGCTTATCACCTAAATCAAACACAGCCATGACAGCGATTGACGCAGCGCTGGCTGATATTCGTGCCGGAAGCACTGGTGATATACCTGATCATGTGAAGGACGCCCATTACAAAGGGGCTAAGGAACTCGGACGCGGCGTTGAATACCTCTATCCACATAATTATGAAAGCGGATGGGTAAAACAGCAATATTTGCCGAATAAACTCGCTAACAAAAAATATTATCAGCCTAAAACGAGCGGCAAATTCGAACAAGCTCTTGCAGCTGTCTATGATAAAATTGAAAAAAACTCCAAGCCTAGTCCTACACGGAAATAAAGGCTTGGCGTTTTTTAACATTATGCACCTAGAATAAATAGAATTAGAGTGACAGAGCCCATTTCACATGATCTAACCCATTTATTACGCTTTCCCCCGAAACTTCATCTTGCTTAACGGAATAAATAAACGGAATCTCAGACTTATCGAGCCGGAAAGCAAATTTGCGTGCCGGATTGGTTTCATAACGTGCCAGCCTGAAGCTTTTGCGTGCCGGATTGGAGGTTTGCGTGCCGGAGCACAGCTAAACAGGACAAGAGATGAATCTTGAAACTAAGACGCCGACTCCATACACCAATCTTTTACCGCCAGAAAGATTTTCGTAGCAAAAACCCCCGAATTATACTCATTAGGGGGTACACAAATTAAGCTGCTACATCTCGTTTTACAAAAGCCCAGAATGCAACGACAAGGAAGATGATGTAATACACGAGCAATACAATGAGCGAAAACGATAAGGTCATGCCTTCAACCATCAGTGTCCCAGAGCCAAAGTACGGGAGCAAATTCGTGTTGGCGAACAGTAAATATTTTGCCCAATCAAAGAATCCCGCAATGATGGATGTTACGATACTACCCATTAATAAAAGGAAGATGGAAAGTCCGATAGCAAGAGAACTGTTACGGAAAGCTGCCGAAATCATGAACGCCATCGTCGTAAAAATTAGTAACCCAACCGAACTCAATGCGTATTGCGACAGTAAAAACGGAATTTGCGCACGTGCTACAATTTGACCATCTAAATAAGCTAAATGCGGCTGGTTCTGTTCAAATCCAAAGAATGCTGCACCTAAAATAAAGCTTAGAACAAATAAAATGGCTAGCATAAATAGAGCATATAAAAGGACCGTTATGTATTTGCTCAACAAAATCTTCGCTCTACTAATCGGGCGAATAAGCAATAGTTTGATTGTTCCCCAGCTGAATTCACTCGCCACAATTCCCGCCGCGATAATGATTGTAAACAAGGCGACAATATCGACTAATCCCATCATCCCATTCATAAACGTCCAAACATTATAAGACGTCACTTTTGGCATATCATGCGAAATGCGGTACTCATTCTCAGCGATTATTCTTTCAATCTCCTTTTTATAAGGACCTGGTGTTGATTTGAGCTCTTCCTTTAAGTCTTTATTTTCTTCTTCCAGCGCTGCCTGCCAATTTCCATTATCGTTAATCACATTGTCCTGGCTATTTACAAACGTGATTCCAATCGCCGCAACCACTACTATGATCGCAAGGATGCCAATCATGATGAAACTTGATTTTCGTTTAAAAATCTTGACCCATTCGTTTGCGAGCAATCCCATTAAGCAATCCCTCCTTTTTCACTTGTGATTTCAAGGAATTTCTCTTCAAGAGACTGATTGATTTGTTTTACTTCATAAATATCACAATTGTTTTCAACGAGTCGTTTTACTAGTTTAGGAACATCAATAGACGCGCCTTCCACATGGAGTAGTTGCTTCGTCACTTTCACTTCTACACCCTCAAAAGCATTTTGTAACAGATTGAACGCTTGATCAACCGGCTTTGCCGAAATAAGATAGGAAATATTTCCATCATTCACCATATCATTTACAAGTTGTACGTCGACCATACGGCCATTTTGAATAATGCCAATCCGATCACACATCATTTCCATTTCAGATAACAAGTGACTCGATACTACCACGGCCATGTCTTCCACACGAGCTAGTCGTTTCAAGTAATCACGAATTTCCCTGATACCAGCTGGATCAAGTCCATTCGTTGGTTCATCCAAAATCAATACTTTCGGTCGATGAAGCAAGGCTTGGGCGATACCCAGTCGCTGCCGCATCCCTAATGAGTACGTTTTCACTTTCTCTTTCATTCGATTTTGCAACCCAACAAGCTCAGCAACCTCATCAATCCGCTCCATTGTTACCCCTTTTGTCATCCTTGCATAATGCTTTAAATTATCATAACCAGACATAAATTTATACATTTCAGGATTCTCAACAATGGCACCCACTTTAGCGATCGCTTCTTCATAATTACTTTTTACACTATGTCCATCTATGAAAATATCACCAGACGTTATTTTCATTAACCCAACAAGCATCCGAATTGTCGTTGTTTTTCCAGCGCCATTTGGCCCAAGAAAACCGAATATCTCTCCTGCGTGCACATCAAAACTAAGATTATCAATAATCGTCTTACTGCCTATTTTCTTCGAGACGTTATTTAACGAGACTACTATCAAATTAAACCCTCTCCTTTTCTTCAGACATCTTCTAACAACTTATCATCCGAGGAAATACTTTTAAATTTTAACATTATTTTACTAATATGTCACTTCAAGTTCGTTTAACATTTACGATTCTACCACTTTGAAATACTATCAAAATCTAGTAAATTTCTATATAATTACTTTTAGGCCCCATTATAAAAAAAACAGGAAGGAAGTACTAGATGAAACGTCAAAAGAAAACGAAGAAGAAAAAGAGCTGGCTGAAGATTATCAGTATTACCCTTCTCATTTTTCTAGCAGCAGGGGGTGCTTATGCATACTCGGTATATCATTCCCTTACAAAAGCTGTTAATACGATGCATACGCCGATAGAAGATCGTCCTATTTCTGAAAAACGACAAAAAGAAATCGCCTATGCTCAAAAAGAACCATTTTCCGTCCTCATACTAGGTGTTGATGAACGTGATGGAGACAGTGGACGGTCTGATACGATGATCGTTTTAACCGTGAATCCAGATACAAATTCCGTGAAAATGTTAAGTATTCCACGGGATACTCGAACGGATATTATCGGCAAAAATAAAGTGGACAAGATTAACCATGCCTACGCATTTGGCGGCGTGAAAATGTCAATGGATACAGTCGAGAACTTCCTTGATATCCCATTAGATTATTACGTAAAAATCAATATGGAAGGTTTTCAGGATATCGTAGATTCAGTGGGCGGCGTTGAAGTAAACAATGACTTAGACTTTAGCTATGGAGGAGATCACTTCCCAATCGGCAAGATCAAACTAGATGGAGCAGAAGCTTTAAACTTCTCTCGAATGAGATATGAAGATCCACGCGGTGACTTCGGACGTCAATACAGACAACGTGAAATCATTCAAGGAGTCATTAATAAAGGGGCAAGCTTTGCTACTTTAACAAACTACTCAACTATTTTTGATGCATTGAGCAAAAACATCGAAACAAACCTAACATTCTCTCAAATGAATGACATCCAGAAACACTATCGCACTGCAGCGAAAAAGGTGGAACAAATGGAGATGAAGAGCACAGGTAAACGAATCGATGGAATCTATTATGGAATTGTAAGTAACGAAGAAAAACAAAGAATCCATGATGAACTAAAAGCACATTTAGAGTTAAAATAATGAATGTTGTCAGACCAAGCACTCTCAACACAGTTTTTAGATGTTGCTGGGTCTGACCCCCTTTTAAGATTGTTTGACAAAATACGAGTCGATGCAAAAAATTTGTAGGAATTTATCTTGTTTATGTGCGCGTAATTCGCGGTATACTTTTACTAAAGGAGAAAGTTTTTTTCTTTCTAAAAATAAAAATAGGAGTCGATCGTAATGAAAATAAAAGCTGGCAGTTGGACTATGCTTTCCTCACAAGACAAAATGTTCATCCTAAAAGCAATTAGCAATCGCACAAAGAAAGCGATGTAATCCTCTTACGGTCTTTAAAGGACATGGGGCGGGGCTTTGCGACTTATTAATAAGCCTTCTTCTTTTCAATAATACTTATTTTATTAAAGTACCTAAATCCGGCTTCGCACCGCCATCATTGTGATTAGGTAAGTATAGCGTACTAAATATTGATCCTTCATGATAAATGGTTTTAACGCCATGTAGATTTTGAATGAAAAAGGAGAAATTATGATATTTTATTTAGCTAAAATCGATAATCCCACAGTATAAGCCACTCTCCTTTTTCCTTCACGACATAACAGTTTTGCTGCATCGTAAAAATACCAAACTGAGAATGAAATGTTACGTCAACAGGTACCTCATAAGCCTCAGCAAACACTTCACCGTCTTTATTCATTCTCCAGCCTTTCTTTTTCTTCCCTTTACCAATTTCAAAAGAAAAAGTTTCAACGTTCATATGCTGCATAAAAACATGGGAACGAGTTTGAATATAAGTAGCTTTTGGAAACCGAATCTTCATATCAGGGTGAAACAATGTCCATGACTGATCAAAGCTCCCCTCTGCTTCATACGTATAAAAATCACGAACCACTTTTTCAGGACCACTAGGAATGTTAAGTATTACCAAAAGGACGATGCCAATAATAATAACTGTGATAACCAGTGGTAAAAACAGTTTTTTATTCCTTCTTTTTCTCATAACGCCCACCTACCATTTCCTAAAACAAGCTCTTCTTCATATGTATGTCAGGCCATGAAATAGTTATGTCATATTCGGTTGGGATTATAAATATACTTAGTACATCCCCCAACCTTAACATTCGCTTAATTATCCAAATTCTAGTAACATATCAATATGTAGAAAAAGAAGGAGGACTTATAGATGGACAAAGCTTTAGTAATACCATGTCCTCAAGGTAAGGATAAAATATGGACACGTGATTTCATTATACTTTGTATCGCTAACTTCTTTATTTTTCTCGGCTTTCAAATGACATTACCGACCATTCCGCTCTTTGTTGAATACTTAGGGGGAAATGATCAAATAATTGGCATTGTGGTTGGGATTTTTACCTTTTCCGCATTGATTGTCCGCCCATATGCAGGACAAATTCTTGAAACAAAAGGAAGAAAATTTGTTTTTTTATTCGGCCTTTCTATATTCGTTGTAACAGTTGGAGCATTTGGATACATGGCTAGCATCTTCATGCTATTCGCTTTAAGGGTTGCCCAAGGAATAGGTTGGGGGTTCTCTTCTACTGCTTCTGGAACGATTGCATCAGACATCATTCCTGCAAGCAGACGTGGTGAAGGCATGGGCTTTTACGGCTTGTCTGGAAATCTAGCTCTAGCAATTGGACCATCTCTCGGTCTAGTATTAGCAGGTAAACTATCATTTCAAACACTTTTCCTTTTATGTGGAGCATTAGGCCTAGGATCCGTTGCACTAGCTACTGCAATCCGTTACAAAAAAGGCGACAAACCCGCTGTCAAAACAACATCCCGTACTTTTGATATTTATGAAAAAACAGCCTTGCAGCCATCGACTTTATTATTTTTCATCACCGTCACATTCGGTGGGATTGCCACGTTTCTCCCACTCTATTCAATGAAACAAGGAGTCACAGGGATTCAATGGTATTTCCTTATCTATGCGATTGCCCTTTTATTCACACGTCTTTACGCAGGAAAACTATACGATACAAGAGGTCACAAATTCATTTATATTCCATCGGCTCTGTGTATTTTCATCGCTATGCTGCTGCTCGCATGGCTGCCAAATAACATCGTGCTCTACACAGCAGCCATATTCTACGGTCTCGGCTTTGGAACGGTCCAACCAGCACTCCAAGCATGGTCCATTGAAAAGGCGGCACAACATCGAAAAGGAATGGCCAACGCAACCTTCTTCTCCTTCTTCGATCTTGGCGTTGGAATTGGCGCCATCACATTCGGACAAATCGGCTACCTATTCGGCTATCGAAGCATCTATTTAACATCTGCTCTTTCTATTTTTATCTCGATGATTATATATTTATACTTTTTGAAGAAAAATGAACGATCGCTCGTGTAGGCAACAATGAATCTAGGAGAATGTGAAAAGACATTGCTAGAATATCTTGATGAAGGTATATCTTGTTTGCCTAGTTTGCAACCAAGAGTTGTACAGTGACAAAAAAGTTGTTTAATTTACAATAAAGTCGTTTAAAAAATAATAAAGTCGTTTAAAAAATAATAAAGTTGTTGAAAGAATGCGAGTCATTCTTTCAACAATCGGCCAGATTGTGGAGTAAATAAACAAGTGCGCTTTAAACTTTCTGAAAATTATGGGAGGAGATAAAAACGGTGAACAATGTTTTATGATAATTGAATTGCTCCTATAATAAAAAAGAGCGCGCGCTGTATTTAATTGGAAGGATCGAAGAAATGATTGCAAATCAACAATTAGTTATAAACAATCTTGCAGAAAAAATAAGAATATTTACTCATGCGGTTAATGGAAAGCTTATCAACGAAGAAGATTTCGTTTTGGCGAATACAGAAATACCCACTGATACATTCAATGTACTTTTGCCGAAATCTTCACATATAAAAAATGCATTTAATATTAGAAGTAGCATCGAAAATATGTCTCTTAAAGAATATCCCTTTAGTACGTGGATTGACTCCCGGTATTTGAACGCTGGCTGGCAAGACCTGATGCAAGAATACGACCTAAAAGAAGCAGAACGTAATGTAATGATGAAACTTGAAAATACTCTTAATGTCGGTCAAAGAAAGTCCCATCAGCTTATGATTACTCATGTGAGAAATTTTGAAGAACTTAAGGAATATAAAGAGGTTTTTATAAGCCTATTTGAAGGTACACCCGAAAAAGATGCGTTAGAAAATTATTTTAATAAGTTTTCTGAAGTAAATTTAGGTACTGAAATTCAAATGTTTATTGGACGCGTCGGTGAAATAACTGTATCTACTGGTTTACTAATAGATAGCAAAGAAAGTTATGGTATTTATGATGTTATGACAAAAGAAACATTTAGAAGTAAAGGATATGGCAGTGAAATGTTTCAATACCTTCTTACTCAAACAAAAGATAAACAAAAACCCGTTGTCTTACAAGCATCAAAGGATGGGGAAAATATCTATAGGCGCTTTGGGTTTATAGATGTCGGAGAAATGGTTGTATTTGAATAAGGAGATTTCTTATTAAGCTAAAAGGGAGCGTTAGTTTAACAAGAATTAAACAACTTTAATATCCTTTTAAGCACCATAATTCTTTTAGTTCAATTCCGTTTTAAACAACTTTTAAAAGCCTTATTACATTTAATTGTAGTAAGTCTCTTGTTTATTATGGAGAAATAAACAACTTTATTATTTCTCTACAAGAGTCTGTTACATAGCAATGGAAAGAGCCTGTTATGAAAAAATTTGATCATAACAGGCCATATTTAATGTAGGTTTGTAATAAAGATTTATTAAAATAGATTTAATTATTTAACTTAATCATATAATATTTATAATAAATCGTCGGGTAAATACCTAAAACATATGCACCCAGTTATCTCAATAAGTAAACGAATTAAATGTATAAAAAATAGGCCATAATGGCTAACAGGATTAATGACAGCCACGATTCTTCACTAAAACATTCAGATCAATTCTTTGATGGTTGAGTCACCCCGAATAAACCCACGATAAGAGTTAATCCAGCCACCATTGGAGTGATTCCAAAGAAACTTAGTTCAAATGTCCAAAAAACATTCGGCAAAAATGTTGCATTTGGAAAAAAGGTGGTTACGATTGGCGAATAAAACGAAATAATAAGACACGGGACTGATACACACAGAATTAATGGTTTATTCATTTTAAACAACCACTTTTGTATAAAAAGTAGAGAAATATAAGCACCTAATAAAAATGGTGCAATTGAATAAAACCAAAAAAGAGGCAATATATGATATGTTTCACTAGCCTTTTGTTGTAGAGATTGTTCAAAATGAAACCCCATAAATAATAATCCCAATAAACCTACAACCCAGAATAATTTCAAGACCCATATTGACCACTTTGGAAGCAT
Source organism: Peribacillus huizhouensis (assembly GCF_014138605.1). Lineage (GTDB taxonomy): Bacteria > Bacillota > Bacilli > Bacillales > DSM-1321 > Peribacillus > Peribacillus huizhouensis. The sequence goes on from NZ_JACJHX010000002.1 coordinate 160,651, forward strand.
CAGAACACCTCTTTTGAGCAAAAAATTTTTAGATACATCTTCTATGTATATGAGTCCATTTCTTTGAATGTGTCTATTATTCCTTTTAAATTTCAACTACCCTGCTCCCCGTTCGTTCTAAGAAAAACTCTCTTAAAAATATAAACCAGCTCAATCATTTAATGATCTAACCGTTACAGAACTGTATCCATCTCTTCTTTAATTTTTTTAGTTGTTTTCTATTTTTTTCAAATTACCCCGGTATTTAAGTATCCAAAAATCTATCTCCAACAATAATCGGGTAAACTTCTTATACTCAATGTGTGCTTCTTTGACATTGTCAGTGTGTGATACAATTTCTTATTGATAATATTAACCTTGCTCATTTAAATGAATGACGTTTGAAACCTCGGCTGCACATAAATTGGCTAAAAATCTTTTTAACAATAATATTTTAGCCAATTGAATAAGAAAAAGGTTGTCATGAACACCCCCATTACATTAGAAAGAAATGAATGGTACTGCTATTTGGATTCACACAATACGGCAGATTGATTAAGGAAGAGTCACTGTAAAACTTTTAAATTCGATATCAGCTCCTTTTAAAGGATTGAATTCAGTTATCGTATCATTGCCTTGTGCGTCAATTTTCACACTGCTTCCTCCTATCGGTTGAGTAAGATAAGGAGTAATTGTCAACTTTTTCACATTATCACCAATTGGATCAATTAGACGAGTACCAGTCAAATGTTCCTTTCCTGCCATGGTTTCGACTTTGCTTCCACCAGAATGAGATACAAGTTCATTGCCTTTCTCATCGATTACTTTGAAGTCAAGCACACCGGATAAATAGCCTGGTTTTTCTGACTGCGCACTCAAGGTAAATAGCAAACCGGCTGGACTTACTTGTAAATCTGTAACAGTGAGATCTATACCACCTGCTTTCTGAGTATGATGAATCGCAACTGACTGGACATTTGCTTGAGCACTAACCGGGGTTGAGAAATCCCACTGCTTGCCATCCTTTCCATTAAACTTTAGCCCTAGCGTAAAAGCTTCTGGCAATTCTTCAAATGCCTCAATATTAGCAATACCTGTTCGATGAGTCTTTGATATTTCGGTTTCTTTATAGTCGCCAGCGTGTGAAAAGCTTTTCCCATTCACCGTGAAAGATGGTCCTGAGGACAAATAGAATTCTCCCAACGGCTTCTCTGATTCAATTGAAAATCCAATCGTAAACCGTGTCTTATCATAGAAAACTTCATGAAGTGTAATGGAAGTGCCTTCTACTGTTTTCGTTATGCCTACTAGATCTGCTAAACCTTGCTTGCTTACTTGCTCCAAACCTCGATCTTCAGACTCACTAAATATCGTTCCGATAATTGGAATTTGTGAAACGATATTAGCCATAACGGGTGAGTTGGTTGCCGAACTAAGAAACAAACCGAACACAACAACTGCAGCGCCTACACTATATAATATTTTCTTTCTGATGGAACTATTTCTTTTTGGCAATCTCCCCTGAACTGTGTTCAAAATAATAGCATCCAACTTATCAACCGGCACGTGAATATGATCTATTTCTTCTTTAAATGAACGAATTTTGTCTGTCATCACAATAAGCCCCTTTCATTTTTTTCTTTAACATCACTAATCCACGGCGAATATTCGTCTTCACCGTACCTTCAGGGCAGTTGAGAAACGTAGCAATTTGGTTCACTGTATAATCTTCATAGAAACGCAGCAGCAGGACTGTTTTATACTTCTCCTCGATTTCATTCATTGCTTGAAGTAAATCAAGTTGGTCATCACGATGTAAGTGCTCCACCCCGCTCATATTTTCTAGCATTTCATGACTAATCGAAACGATCTTTTGTTTCTTTTTCAATGTTGCAATTGCTGTATTAATTAAAATCCGCGTAACCCAAGTAGAGAAATAATCGTTGTTTTTCAATGTTTCGATAGACGCAAAAGCTTTATAGATGCTTTCTTGAAACACTTCAAGCGCATCTTCTTCATTTCGCATATATACATAGGCCATTTTGTACAATTTTTCTTTTTCTTCATGAATTAATGTTTGAAATGCCTCGGCATCTCCTTGTTTGGCGCGGTTTACTACCTTAGATTTTGTCTTCACTTTAGGCAACCTCCTTTTCTCTTCTCCCCTATTAGAGAAAATGAAATAACAAAACGATTCAAATTTGATAAATTTTTTTAATTGGTAACCCAGACTGAAATGGAAGCCGATCGGATTGAGACACTATATTGAAGTTCCTGAAAAATAATATTTTCTTTAACCACTGAATCAGAAACAGTAATAAACATGCAGTTCATGATATAATAATCATAAACAATCGCATACAAAAATAAAATTCCGAAAATTAAATCTCTTTAGGGGTCGATAAAAGATGACAGTGGATAGTAAAAATTCAATGAATAAAGAACAAACTATTTTTAATCACATTGGCACTAAAATCAACACAGAAGATAGAGAAGTTAATATAGTTGCTAGATTAGAAGAACCACTTATCGTAGTTTTGGGAAATGTTTTGAGTGACGAAGAATGCGACGAGCTTATTAGATTGTCAAAAGACAAAATGCATCGCTCTAAAATCGGAGTTAGCCACGAAGTAAATGAGATAAGAACAAGTAATAGTATGTTTTTTCAAGAAAATGAAAATGACATCATTACCAAAATTGAAAAAAGAATATCATCTATTATGAATATACCCATTGAACATGGGGAAGGTATTCAAATTCTTCAATATACTCCTGGCCAAGAATATAAAGCTCATTTTGATTTTTTTACTTCTGCAAGTAACGCAACAATAAATAATAGAATTAGCACGATTGTCATGTACTTAAATGATGTGGAACATGGAGGAGAAACTTTTTTTCCTAAACTAAATTTTTCAGTATCCCCCCAAAAAGGAATGGCCGTGTATTTCGAATATTTCTATAACGATCAAAACCTAAATGAACTAACATTACATGGTGGAGCGCCAGTTATAACTGGAGAAAAATGGGTTGCAACACAATGGATGAGAAGACAAAAATAGTATATTCTAAGACGAACACAACTTCTAAAAAATCATTCGATCTTAACTTAATCGTGTCAACAAGACAATACTAGTATCACGTAAACCCTATTAGCACATAAATTGTCCCCTATGTAACGTATAAAAAAATGCTGTGCCGAAAATGATACAGGGGGCATATTCTTTTATTTCCAATAATAGTATAATCACTTGTCAAATCCCCATCTATTGGAATTTAATTACTTTCAATATTTTTTGAGCTTTTTTAACTTTCACGGGAGCAATATAAGAAAAAGTACTTTTATATATTCAATCGGGTTTCTTTCATTATCAAAAACTCTCTTATAAATGCACTTACACACATTGAACAGTCAATAACTGAGAGTAGCATACCCCATATTCGTGGTTATTTATTTTTAATTTCTTCTAATAGAGAAATAATCTTTTCGTTCTGTTCAATTATAGTTTAATTTTGTTGCCTAAATTTTGCAAAATCAAACAAATATACGATTAAAATCGCTGGAAAAAGGAGAACTAAAATAATTTCAAACATCACCCCACCTCCAAATCTCTAATCCATTCTAAATTCTACCATTCTCCATTCAACTAAAGCGCTTAATTAGCAACACTTTCATTCTACCAATCTATTTCCTCAATAAATTATAAAGAATATGTTTAATTTCATTTTTCAGTTAATGTGCTACTTTCTTTTTGGAATATCCCGTAATAACCAAACATGTAATAAACGCAACTATTGTAACGATGATAGTGAAAAATAATCCAATAGCTCTCATGAAAGTATCTTCTCCGGGATAAGATGGTTTTAGTGTCACGAACCAATAAACGAATACTAAAGTTAAGAAAATATAAAAACTGCTTCCGACAGCTCCCATCTTTAAACGGTTGCTTTTCGTACCTTGCCAAGCCTTATTTATTACGATCCATAAAAAGATACTTCCGATTACAGCAAAAACCATCACAAGTATATGAAGAAATGGAATAAAGAAAAACATCAACATATACAGCACAAGACAAGTTGAAGAAAATAGAACGGCATTCATGACGAATAAGAATATTCCAGATAACCAATGATTTTGAAACCACATAGTATTTTTTAGTTTATGTAGTAGTTTGTTATTTTCAAAACTGTCTATTATTGGATGTTTAAACAATATAACAAGTGACACTCCAAGAATCCCGATCAATAAGATCAATGACATACTATCCCACCTAAAAGTTCTTGTTTTTGGAGAAAAACTGAAGTCCGTTTGTTCTTGCGCTTCAATGAATTTCTGTATTCTAGAATATCACCAGGTTGACAGTCCAAAGCCTTACATATAGCTTCTAATGTTATAAAATCTAACTGCTATTTCCTTTCCATTTTTTAGAATAGAAAGCTTAGCCATCGTGGTAGTAATTCTCTCCGAAAGTTCTGATACGCTCATTTTCTTCGCTAACATCACATCAATATGATTGTCTCACACTGTCAAATCATTCTCTAAGTACACTTCTTTTAACAGTTGATGATCAGCAGAGAATATAATTATTATCAATATAATAATACCGCATTTATTGATTTACAATATTTATTTATTAAATAACACTGTATTTTTATTGAGCTAACTATCTCCAATAAAGTAGGGTACACAAAAATAGCTAGCCATTAAAGGGCAGCTGTTTTCGGTGAAGAGCAAACCTACTGTATGTTGCCTTCATGAGTGCCCGTTCATCACGAGACAAGATCATTGAATAGCATTTTGGAACAAATACTCATGGAAAGGATTCTCCGGTTTCATATTACTTGAAGGAAATTCATAAATCCTGTCGAATGTTGATTTAAGTACTGCCAATAAGTTAAGAGTAGAGTGCTACTGTATGTTCAATAATTTCATTTCACAATAAAATTGCACAATTATTACTCGTAGAATACAAATATAAATTATTTAAAAACGTCATTTTTTAGGAGGTTTGAAGGAATGGATAATCTTGAGTTAAAAGTTGGGATTCTATTTTCATTGACTGGTACGACAAGTATTACTGAACAAGGATTACACCAAGCTAGTTTATTAGCTATTCGCCATATTAATGAAAGTGGGGGAATTAACGGAAAAAAACTAGTTCCGATTGTCGAAGATGTTGCTTCAGATCCTTATTTAGCTGCCCGAAAAGCCGAAAAGCTCATCACTTCAGACAAAGTAGCAGCCATTGTTGGGCTCTATACTTCTGGCTGTAGAAAAATAGTGATCCCTGTTCTGGAAAAGCATAACGCCCTGCTATTTTATCCTACTTTTTACGAAGGTTCGGAACAACATCCGAATGTCATTTATTGTGGATCATTGCCCAATCAGCAATTGCTTGATTTTATCCCATGGCTCATCCAAAATGTTGGAAAATCATTTTACTTACTTGGCTCCGATTATATCTATCCTTTGGAAACGAACCGTCATATTCGCCAGTTGATTCAAACCAATGGTGGTACTATATATGGAGCAAAATATGTAGCGTTGGGGCATCAGAACTTTGCTAAGACAATTAATGAAATTCGCGGAATGAATCCAGATATCATCTTCTCTACTTTGGTAGGAGATAGTGCACTCAGCTTTTACCAACAACACGAGCAACACGGACTACATCAGCCGATTGCCAGTACCGTTTCGGCTGAAACGGAAATTGCAGCCCTTCATCCCTACAAGGCCATTGGCCATTATTCTTGTTTTCCCTACTTCAGTTCTATCGACAGCGACAGTAACAATAAGTTCATTACTGAATACCGACGAACATATGGCACCGATGTAATTAGTTCTATGATCGAAAGCGCTTATAATAGTGTCTTATTACTAGCAGAAGCCTTGAAAAGGACCGATACAATTTCAACCGACTCCATTCGCGGCGCTTTGTCCGGACTTTCACTTGAAACTCCGCAAGGAAAAGTCATGTACGATGTTGCGACTCAACATTTTTGGCTGAATTCTAGGATTGGAAAGGTTAATGAAACCGGTCAGTTCACTATTGTATGGGAGTCTGGTAAGCCCATCGAACCCATTCCGTTTCTGGAACATAATCTATCGGATTCAACTCTGGATTTCAATCCCATTGATGACACCTTCCATTTGAAGTCTAAAATCATGCAGCATGATTCTCTATTGACCATGTTGAAAAAATCTCTATCAGCCCTGCCTGTTCCATTTGGTTATTTTGATGAAGACGGTGTTATGCTAGAAATCTTCAACTCATCTTTGATTCATACTCAACTTCATGAATTGAAGCCTGGGGCCAACGGTTATCGTGGATCTTTAGGCAAAAGTGGTATTGGTCTTGCACTGCGGAAATACTCAACTTCTTATGAAGAGACTAGAGAACTAAGGACAGGAGACACCCAATATGGGACGACGACAGTAGGTTTCCCCATCATCGGAAACTCCGGTGTCCGGAAAGGTGTATTAGCTGTATGGATTACTGATACTGGCCCTGAATCTACCGAACTCCTGCTCAAAAGTATAGCGAGCATCGTCCATGTATGCGCCAATATGGCAGATATCGAAGAGGAACAACGTACTATATCTGATGTACTACATGGAGTATCCGCTCAACTTACGAAGAGTCTATTTGTCATAAAAGAAGGAAGAGTTCTGTTTCAAAACCAAACGGCCGATACACTATTCAAACGCAAACGAGATTTGGTCAACTCCGTCCTGCTAGAGATCTCTTCAGAACAAGAAGAAAGTATAGAAAACTTTGTTCGGACTTTAAGGCGGGAGGATTCAGACGAAAGCTATGAAGTTAAAGTGATCTATAAAAACTCTATGCACTTCATATATTTTAAATTGCTCCCCCGCCAGATGCACCGTTTTTCGTTAAAAGAGAGGCGGAACTTAACTACCAATGATTTAATTGGCTCGAACGAATTGTTTTTGCAAACAATAGGATATGCCCGTTCCGCTGCAAAAACTAAGGCTAATGTCCTTTTGCTAGGAGAAAGTGGAACCGGGAAAGAGATGTTCGCCCGGGCTATTCATAATGAAAGCAAACGAAAGGAAAAACCATTTATTGCGATAAACTGCGCTTCCATTTCAAAAGAACTAATCAATTCTGAACTGTTCGGATATGAGGATGGAGCGTTCACAGGTGCCAAAAAAGGAGGGAATGCAGGTAAATTCGAAATTGCAAACGGAGGAACACTTTTTCTCGATGAGATTGGGGATATGCCTATTGATCTTCAATCAACATTATTGAGGGTATTGCAAGAGAAGGAAGTTGTTCGAGTCGGTGGCTATAAACCCATCCCCGTAGATGTTCGAATTATTGCCGCAACGAACAAAAATCTATTTCAGGAAATTGCCTATAATGGCTCTTTTCGGAGCGACTTATATTATCGCTTGAATGTTTTTACAATCGAACTGATACCGCTACGCAAAAGAACCGAAGATATTATCAAATTGAGCAGCTATTATTTGGAAGAACTTAGTGCTGATTTGGGGCAGCCGAGGAAGGAACTTTCAACGGAAGCCGCCGAGCTAATAAGAAAATACAACTGGCCAGGAAATATTCGGGAGCTGAACAATGTTATAGAAAGAGCATTTTATTTGGCCGAGGATTCTCCGTTTATTATGGTAGATCACTTACCTCAATTTATTATTCATAATTCTAATGCCTTGGGAGTTAATACAAGGGATCTATTAATTGAGTCTCTTCCTGATGGGGCTAATATTGAAGCTTTCAAACAAAAAAGCGATGAGCACGAACGGCAAGTTTATATTCAAACTTTAATGAATCATAAGTGGAATATTTCAAAAACGGCAAAACAACTAGGAATTTCTCGCACAACCTTGTATCGTAAACTTAAAGAGCATAACATTCAAGCTAGAAAAGTTAAATTATAATCGCTAAGTATTTCCATTCTCAATACCACATTAGGCTCCAATTTTTAAAGTCAGCCGATTGGCTGACTTTAATTCGTTCACTTCATTCCGTTCGCTTATCTAGCCTACCGTTACGAAGAAGTCTTTTACAGAAGCCACTTCAACGGTCGTTCCTTAATTCATCGTGGTATCAAGACTTGTAATGAATGGCTATCACATCTTTTTAGCAAGGCTGACAGGTCGACCTGGCTCCAGGAAACGAGGTAGAGAGCTAAATTCTTCAATCGTTTCCTGGAGCTTGAGCTAAAATGAGTCAAAAATAAACAGAGTTAATTGACAAAGTCATATTAAAAACTAAGCCTAAAAAATCAGGAGTTAGTAAACTCGCATTACTGTATCCAAATTTTAAACAATCCTTCTGTTACACCTAAATTGTACATGTAATAAATTCCAAACACTGTACTAACCACTCCAGTAATTTGGGTAAATGTTTTATTCAGACTTAACTTTTTGGCACTGAAAACAAATGGAATTCCAATAATCGTAGTAAAGAAAAGCATACCAACGACTGTTCCAATACCAAATATAAGGATATAAATAGCTCCTTCCCAAACATCCTGTACTGTACTCATAGTTAATAGAACCATTGCACCACTTCCTGCAAGGCCATGAACTAAGCCAATCAACGAGGATTTTAAATAGGAAACTTTTTTCTGATGGTGTTTATGCTCATGTTGACCACTATGTTCATGAGAATGAACATGTTTATGTTCTTCTCTATTATGTTCATGCTCGTGTATATGGATATTTTTAAAAGAAAGGAAAGTTGTAACGCCAAGATAAACAAGCATAATACCTACTAAAAATTCTAATGACATAGCCCATTCTTCCGGTATTTCACCTTTCATAAAAATGAGAATAATTCCAACTATAAATAATGTTGCAGTGTGACCTATCCCCCAAAACACTCCTGCTAATGAGGAACGCAATAACTTCTTGCTTTGACTAGCTATTGTCGATACAGCGATTATGTGGTCTGGCTCAATTGCATGTTTGATTCCAAGTACAAATCCCAAAGCTAGAATGGATAGAAAACTTACCCCCATTAATATACCTCCCCGTATACCGTTACATAGATATGTAGAACTGTATCACCTCCAATAAGATTGTACAGGTAGCTATTGATGGATGTCGAAACTACAATTATTATTCATTCGAAGATGGCTTATTCTTACATGCAGACAGGCAATATGATATGCCTGTCTGCCAAACATACATTAAGACCCTGATTGCAGCTCAGAAACCTCGGACGATACAGAAGACTTTGTGGACAAATACGCAACTATGAAAAGTAGAATTGTGAGTATCGTTACACTCCATGTTGTTTTTGGCCCCACTGCATCCCACTGACCAATTAAAGTAAGAAAAGCAGGAATCGTTGCAGTAATCCAAGCTTGAATAAGGGTTACCCATCCAGTAAAGATAGCAATATTCTTCTTTGAAGCGAGTAATAAGTAGAACAATGTCCAGAGAAACGCCCACATCAACCAGATAACACCAAATTTCACATCATTGAAATGGATAAAGCTTACACTCGCATAACCTACTGCAAGGATAGCTACCCATAAGGAGTACCAACCTACGCCTGAGGAATTATAGTTTTTAAGATTCGTAATTCCTACATAGAGGTACGTAAAACCAAATAAAAAAATACCAGAGGCATTAAAAATGACCCAAGAATCCCCATTTGCTGTGAAAATTAAATAGAGAGGGGAGATCACCTGTATAGCACCGACAAAGAGATTAAACACTCCAGCACTTTTGCCGTCAATTTTACCAAACAGCATTAAACTGTTGACAAATAATACAGCACCGACATACATTAGTCCAACCGAGTTCACTTTTTAACCTCCTTTAAGAATCCAGGAACAGGTAGATTAAATGGTTTCCTTTATAATTACTTTTCAGAATATAGCGCTCTCCTTTTTCCATATAACACCAAAACGATTCACCATTTTTAAGTCATCTATAACGAGCGTAAATGAATGTTTGAGTCATTTACGCTCGTTTTTTACTTTGGCCATTTTTTCCTCAAAGTCAAGTGTTTCAAAATCGTTAAATTTAACTTTAAACCGATAACTATTTTGGCGATATTTGATAATCCTATTGACTCTTTAAAGAAAGATCCTCTAGAAGAACTTGCTTCTTGATCCAACTCATGACTTCATCTAGGCCTTCTTCTGTTACCATATTAGTGAACAAATATGGCCGATCCCCTCTCATACGTTTAGTGTCTCGATCCATCATCTCCAAGTCTGCACCAACGTAAGGAGCAAGATCAATCTTGTTAATGACCAGCAAATCAGAACGAGTAATTCCGGGACCACCTTTGCGTGGGATTTTATCACCTTCAGCCACATCGATAACATATATGAAAGCATCGACTAGCTCTGGACTGAAAATGGCCGACAAGTTATCACCCCCGCTCTCTACTAAAATAAGCTCGACATCTGGAAAACGCTCAACAAGATCGTCAATCGCTTCTAAATTCATAGAAGCATCCTCCCGAATCGCTGTATGAGGGCATCCTCCCGTTTCGACTCCAACGATCCGTTCTGCAGGGAGAACTCCTGAACGAACCAGAAATTCCGCGTCTTCTTTTGTATAAATATCATTTGTGACGACGGCCATGCTGTATTCCTTCGCCATGTGTTTGGTCAAACGCTCGGCAAGTGCCGTTTTACCTGAACCAACTGGTCCTGCAATACCTACTCTGACATATCCCATTTTACATACCTCCGTTAAAAGTTTATTGTTTACTGCTCATCAAACTTTGATCTATATGACCATGATCGTGATCATGGTGGTGATGTCCGCCTCCCTTTGGAATGGGTCGGAAGCGTCTGCATTGTATCTCATAATGTACATGCAGCTTGTTCAATAGCACTTCCGTCGGGTCGTCTATTAGTAGAACAATTTCCCCGCTATCCGTAACTTCAAGAGGCAAGTGTCTATTTCCTAATTCATAGGCGATCAACCCAAGCTCTTTGGTTGATTCAGAGATCACAACGAAAACATCGCAAGGCTGAAGGGATACAAGAACTGTCCCTTCCTCCTCCCTTGTCAGAATATCTCCATGGCGAAGTGATGTCTGTGGCTGCAGTGGCAAAGAAATGCCTATTTCTCTGCCGCGATTCGTCTTCTTGCGAAGAATTCGTTTAGCGCATTCATCCCATGTCAATTCGACAGTCTCAAATCCACGTAACTCCTCGTTCCCATTAGAAAGCCCATCTTCAAATATATTCCCTACTATTTGATTGCAAATCATTACACATCATCCTTTCTTATCTAAGAAAATAAAGTCGGCTCATCGGTACTTCCTCCAACGGTTCACACGTTATCAATTCTCCATCTACTTCTACACGGTACGTCTCAGGATCCACTTTAATATCAGGACAATAATCGTTCCGTATCATATCTTTTTTACTAAGATTTCTCGTATTTCGAACTGGTACAAACTTCTCTGCGGATGCTGGGAGCTGATCGGCGATTCCATTATCGATAGCTGCCTGGTTAACAAAAATATAAGAAAGTTTATTCGGATTGCTTCCAAAAGATCCATACTGCGGCCGATACAGCACTGGTTGACAAGTCATGAGCGAAGCGTTAGGCTCTCCCATCGTGGACCATGCGATGAAACCACCTTTAATAATTGTCTCTGGCTTTACACCGAATAATGTATGCCGCCAAAGGACTATATCCGCTAGCTTGCCAGGTTCCAAAGAACCGACATAATCTTTAATACCAAATACGGTAGCAGGATTAATTGTATATTTGGCCAAATAACGAAGCACACGAGTGTTGTCATTATCTCCTTGCTCCTCAGATAATGCACCCCGCTGAAGTTTCATTTTGGAAGCAAGTTGCCACACACGCAAAATGGTCTCTCCAATTCGTCCCATACCTTGAGAGTCGGAACCCATTATACTGATAGCCCCCATATCGTGAAGAACGTCTTCCGCAGCTATCGTTTCTGCTCGAACACGAGAATCTGCAAATGCTACATCCTCAGGTACTGCTGGATTCAAATGATGACAAACCATAATCATATCCTGATGCTCATCTACCGTATTAACTGTATACGGATTTGTCGGATTAGTGGAGGATGGAATGATATGCGGATAGCCTGCCGCCTTTAGTATATCTGGTGCGTGCCCTCCGCCTGCTCCCTCAATGTGATAGGCATGGATTGTACGGCCATCGATCGCTTCCAGTGTATCATCTACGAATCCAGACTCGTTTAGCGTGTCTGTATGGATTTGAACTTGAAAATCCATTTCATCTGCTACTTGAAGGCATGTATCAATGACTGACAATGTGCTTCCCCAGTCCTCATGAATTTTAAGTCCAATCGCCCCTCCTTTAATTTGTTCGATCAATGCCGCTTTGTCGCTCGAATTTCCTTTACCAAGCATACCCATGTTCATAGGAAACGCTTCAAAGGCATTAATCATTCGTTGGATATTAAAAGCACCGGGTGCTTCGATGCCTACAGTCTTCGGACCTGTTCCTCCCCCAAGCATGGTCGTGAGTCCGCTGCTGAGTGCTTCTTCAACTAATTGAGCTGAGTCAAAGTGTACATGAGTGTCGATTCCTCCAGCTGTCGCTATCATTCCGGGATCAGCAGAAATGATATCAGTACCAGGACCAACGATTAGACCGGGAGTAATATCCATCGTGTTAGGATTTCCAGCCTTTCCGATACCAACAATTTTGCCTTCCTTGATACCAATATCTCCTTTAACAATCCCTTGAATAGGGTCCATTATGATCACATTTGTAATGACAAAATCTAGTGCACCTTCACTATTCGGAATCGATGATTGCCCCATCCCCTCCCGCAATGTCTTACCGCCCCCGAACACTGCTTCGTCTCCATAGTTTGGAGCATTATAATCCTTCTCAATTTCAATCCAAAGATTTGTATCTGCGAGCGAGACTTTATCTCCAACAGTTGGACCGAATAATTCACCGTAATGCTTTCTGCTTATTTCCATCGTTATCCCCTTTTCATTAAAAGTAATATGTTCACAAGCTCAATCATATTTTTAATTCTTATAACCAGAAAATTCTGTTTATTCAGGAGCAAATTGCACCTTTTTTTTGCACCATTATAATTTTTCTGTCTATTCTTTGACTGATTTTAATTACATCGAAATCAGAAAGTGCTTTATTCTTTGCCAATTCATACATAACTAGTCGATCTTCATCTATACTCTTCTTTAAATCTAGTATATTGTTTAAAACCATTAACCTGTCCCTCTCTACTCCGCTACTTATTAAAATTTATTAATCTAAAATTAAGCAAACCTCAGAAACTTACAAAAAGATTTATAATCCATTGTTCTGCTTTTATAAAAACCAGAAATCAACACTATTCTAAAATCACAGCCAAAAGTTAAATGGCTTTAATTCCCGGTACATGTAGGATTAGGGTCTGTTCTTTCACTTTGGCCATGGTGTTTACTTGTTTTAATATTATTCTTCATTTTTTCATATAACCTTTTTCTACAGCTGTTTTAAAAGCATTTTCTCTAATGCTTTGATCTTCCATAGAACCCATCGTCAACCCATTAAAACCAAATATATTCTTTTTCCCTCCAAAGTCGACTAACTGAACGGTCTTTTCTTCACCAGGTTCAAACCGAATAGCCGTGCCAGACAATATATCCAGATGCATACCAAATGCCTTTTCACGGTCAAATTGCAAGGCTTTGTTCACTTCAAAAAAGTGAAAGTGGCATCCTACCTGAATAGGACGGTCACCACAATGCTGAACTCGAATCACCTCTCTTCGGGACCCTGGACGCAGCGTAATAGGTTCTCCCTCGTAACGAATTTCTCCTATATTTCCATTAATTTTAGTCATTCTGTCACCTCCTAAAATATTAAACAGTTTGGTTCACTTTCTCAGATCTTGACGAAGTGAAAATTGAATCATCCAATGTAAAGTAGTTTTGATTCCCTATTTCCGATCTTGTCGGGATACGAATTGGGTCATGTACAGTGATTAATTTTGATCCGTCTAAAAACATTCCTTCTACTTGTATGATTGGGATTAGCTCTCTCACTCCAGGCAAGACATCTTCTTGTGACAATATTTGCGTGCCAAAAGAAATAATATCCGCCAACAGCTTGTTCGCTGTAACGGCCTGTTCCATAAGCTCGTCGCTTATAATTGCCACCGCTTCTGGATAATTGAGTTTCAATCCATTTTTCAATCTTCTTCTTGCTAATTCAGCTGTAGTGAATACTAGCAGCCTTTCATTTTCCCTTGGAGTTAAATGCATTTTTGCCTCCACCACCTATTCATTTTTTATGACATGCAAACCCTTGTATATAAGGTTTCATGTTCCATTGAAGCGATCTCAAGACCAGGAAAAAAACTATTTACGTTCTCGATCGTAAATTCCTCTTCTATTATCGGATAATTTTCTAATTGTTTTCCAAGTCTGTAGAGTACAAGCTGCGACTCATTTTGGCCAAGTGGCATAATTCGGGTCGCCACGGATACCAAAGATACCATTCCAGAAAACAAATACGTCTGCACAGTCTCCCTTAGAGGTAAAGACAGTTTCGCTGCCACTACGCCATAGCCTATCGCGTAGTGATACTGCAAAGAATTGTTCAACAAGTTTTCATAAAAAGAAGTTTCATTGCCTGCCTGTAGATTTTTCACACCAAGCAATAGCGATCTCCCTGTTTTCATACTAGCCTCGAATAACTCCTTGGCAGGTTTTGCAGCCGTATACAATTGCTGAAGCTCAGCCAATCTAGCTGAATCATCCTGTAAAGTAGCCTCATACGCTTCTTTAACAAATACAGCGTCTAAACGAATATTTGCTTCAAGTATGGTTTGCAAAATACTTTCAACTTCTGTCGCTGTATTGATTCGATAGTTCTGAATGTAGGTTTCAAGCCCATAAGAGTGGTTAAAGCTACCTGTCGGAAATGTTCCTCCAGATAGTTGCAACCATGTAAGTAAACTTGATGTTTGCTTATTTCCGGATATAAGGCAACTCCCCTTTCAACATCAGCGGTCTCATAAAAGACCAAACGTCATTAAACAACTCTGTCATTTCTTCGTAATTCGAACTAAGTACTTTCATCGTAATGACACCGCTTGGATGCAGTGAACATCCTGCACGAACACTCAATCTGTCCTTTGTTGATAGATACTCCTGAAGCCGTCTAATAATATCAGCCTTACCTTGACCGGCATATAAGTACAAGGTCCCCCAATGTGAATATCCTTCTAAATAACCGAGGCGCGCGAATTGCTCCCGTTCCATGTTCAACCTAAATTGTTCCCAAATCGCAAGCTTTCCCCCAATATATAAATGTAACCGATTCGAGAGACTTCTGAATTCGAACGACTCTCCCGTGCTTTTACGACCACTGGAATACATTTCACAGTAAGCTAGTACAGAATTTGGATGTACATCAATCCGAGTTTGTGTCTCTAGTTCCGATTGCCGAAACAATGTGATCGCTTCGGGGAAACATTCCAAGCTGGCATTCTCTCCTACATGAAAGTGTTGGTTTATAAAAGCCTTACCTTCTGGCATTTGATAGATTTTGGAAGTCGAGGCGTTCGTCAAATAAAGACGGGCACAATCTTCCACACTTATGGAATAATCCGCACGATCCCCGGCCAACATCCCACCTGCTGTATCGAAAACATACACGAACGCAGTCCCCATATCGTCCATATAAAATGGGCGCATTACCTTCAAAGGGAATCTGTAATTCATCCGGGAAATATAACTTTTTTCATTCTGGTCAACCTTAATACCGAGTTCCAACATACCCTCCTGCATTTGCTACCTCCTTCCGCTGCCACCCGCTTTAAGATGACAGATGCTCAATTTTCTCTTGTCATCTTAAAGCGGGACGTCTGCTGCAAATATTCCGTTATTCTTCTCCAGCTCTATTTAGATTATAGGCGTTATCAATCTTATCCTGATGGAGCAGCGTTTTAAGGCCCATAAATCTTGTGACAATCACTCCCTCTCAATCTAATTAGTCATTTCGTGGCCAACCCTAGGTAATGATTTATCGTCCTTATCTTTTTATAAATGCAATTATCGTGCCAAATTTATAGATTATTCAATCATTTACACAAAATATTAAGAATACAATCATATAGTTAGTTGGTATCGAGCCGTTTTTCTTCAATCTCACAACCATAAAAATTCATTATGTGACTTTAAATGAACGTTTTTTTTACATTATAAATTTATGGAATACTGTATCATAATTGTCCAGTTGTCCACATTTGTATTGGACAACTGAACACTTGAGTGAGTTTTTTGTCGTATCTGATCATTCATGTAAATAAAAAACGCCATGCCTAATTTGGTTGATTTAACCAAAGGCATGACGTTTTGTGCTCATCTTACTAAAGTTAATGGCTATTGGGTCTGACCCTACAAGAACTAAATACAGTAAAAGAATATTCATTAAACACTACATACTGATACAGAGCGCAAGGTCAAACTATCAAAGATAATCGATGTTACCCTTCTTGAATTATTTGAGTATGGTATGAATAGTATTGTTTAAAGAAAGTAATTGCTCCCTGGGCATCCTGAATGTTCAATTTTTTGCATAAATTAGCTAATGCCAATAGTTTATAAGTCACGAACTTTTGCTTGTTCGTAGCAAGTACATAATAAATGAGAGTTTTTATGACAGAGGGTGGTAGCTTCATTTCGTTCAACTTACGGAGAATATCTGATCGAGAACGAATGGATGGCATGTACTCCTGGATTTCATTAAACACTTCCTCTGTTGAATGTGCTTCCAAAAATCGGGCTAGTTTTCTTTCCTTTGCTTCTAAAAGCTCACTATCAACAAGCATTTCCTGTTCTCCTTCCAATCAACCGTTTCGAGCTAATCTAGTTGGTTCTTATTAAAGCATACAAAATTAGATGTCCCTCTTATTCTTAGCCTTTTATTCCAAAAATAAGTCAAATGCTATGGTGATTAGCCAAAGAACAGAAAGAGCACCCGATATATATATGCCTAGACTAAGTAAAGTTTCCATCATGGCTCCTTCTTGACATATCTTGTTCTCCTTTTCTTACCGTGACAAATAAGTACCACAAGTATAGGATTTATTTGGGCTAGGGGATTCTATCAACATTCTGCACACGTATATTGGCACTTGATTAACCTAGAAACTTATCTTGCTAGCTACTAAGAGAACTGAATAATCAAAAGAATCATCGTTCAATGATTCTGATAGTTAGCTAGAATCAACCTATTTTCGAAAGCAAGCTTGTTTATTCAGTGGTAGAACATTATCGCGACAAGTTTTTATTACACGGTTCGTTTTTAATTGGATCCTTTTCAATGAAGCCAAAATCATTGGCTAGAACGTCCATCTTGATGACTACAGTCGCTATAGCTGATCGCTTCTAAAATGCTTTACATACAATTTTGCTCCATATCCGAAGTTATCATCACAATTATTTGATTGCGGGGATTTTCAACTCCTTTCTGTTAAAGCTAATGCCAGTATAAACAAGCTATTTTTAAAATTTTGTCGATTTATTAAATATTCCCTATTTGTAATAGAACTGTTATTTTGTCTTAACAATAGAAAACAAAATGTAATTATCGTTACTGTTTTATGTCTAATAAACACATTCAAATTATTAAACTTTATCATAAAAACAATCGAGCGAAAGGGTCAGACTCCGCAACTAATATATAGCGCGTGGTCTGACCCTTTTTAAGACACCCTCTTAATTCATCGCAAAATCTTATTTCACATAAACTTTAGATTCATTCTTCGTAAACTGCGGCAGCCAATCTCCATGTGCTTCAATTAACTCATCACACATCGAGATGATGTCGTCCATGGATAGTTCAGCGCTTGTGTGCGGATCAAGCATAGCCGCTTGGTACACATGCTCTCGTTTTCCAGTGATTGCTGCTTCGATTGTGAGAAGTTGAGTATTAATATTTGTTCGATTAAGTGCAGCTAGCTGCTCTGGTAGATCACCGATGTAAGTCGGCATAATGCCATTGCGGTCGACAACACATGGTACTTCGACCACTGCATTTTCTGGAAGATTACTAATTAAGCGACCGGTATTTAATACGTTTCCACCAAATTTGAATGGCACATTTGTTTCCATCGCTTCAATAATTCTTGAACCATACTCATTGGAACGAGTATGTGTTAGCTGACTGTTGTTCACCATATCTTCTCGCATTGATTCCCAGCTCTCAATTTGCGAAACACACCGGCGAGGATATTCATCAAGTGGAATATTGAATCTTTCAATCAGCTCTGGATATTTACTTTTTATAAAATATGGATGGTACTCGGCATTATGTTCGGAAGATTCTGTAATATAATAGCCGAACTTATCCATTAATTCGTAGCGAACCATATCATCATGTTTAGTTTTTTGTTTTTCCTTGGCACGACGTTTAATTTCTGGATATAAATCCTTTCCGCCACGCTTAACCTCTAATAACCATGCCATATGGTTAATACCGGCAATCCGTTCTTCAATGCCTTCATGATCCATTTCTAAGTCTCTAAATAAATGCTCTGTACAAATTTGAACACTATGACATAGTCCGATTGTTTTCACGTTTGTGTAGCGCAGCATCGCACCGGTTAAACTAGCCATCGGATTTGTGTAATTTAAGAACAGGGCATCAGGACAAACCTCTTCAATATCCTTCGCAAAATCCAGCATCACCGGAATCGTACGAAGGGCTCGGAAAATCCCACCAATCCCCGTTGTATCAGCAATTGTTTGCTGTAAACCGTATTTTTTAGGTATTTCAAAATCAATAACAGTACTAGGTTTGTAACCACCAACTTGGATTGCATTGATCACATATTTTGCTCCTCGAAGCGCTTCTTTTCGATCAGAGTATGACTGAATCGTTACATTACTATTATAGTTTTTCTTTAAGTTATTCAACATATTTTCAGAGTCTTTTAGACGTTGCTCATCGATATCGAAAAGGGCAAATTCAAACCCAGCTAATGCTGGTACAAACAAACAATCTCCTAGAACGTTTTTAGCAAAAATGGTACTTCCTGCTCCAATAAATGTAATTTTAGACATATTTCATCTTCCTTCCTTATCCCTGTTTTTATGATTAACCTTTTACTGATCCCGAAGCTAACCCTTTAATGAAGTATTTTTGTAAGAATAAAAATAAAATGGTCATTGGTAACATCGACATCAAGGCTGCTGCTGCTACTAAGTTCAGTTTATTTTGATTTGAACCAAAGAAATTAGCTAAAGAAACGGTTAATGTATGCATAGCACTATCTTGTAAGAAAAAGATCGCAAACTGGTAATCATTCCAAATGTATACACAAGATATAATCAGAATCGATGCAGTGATTGGTTTTAACAATGGAAACACGATTCTAAAGAAAATCCCGAGCGTACTCGCCCCATCAATCTTGGCGGCTTCTTCTAATTCCTTTGGTATCGTTGACCGAATGAAGCCTGCATATAAAAAGATCGTTAATGGCATAAACGCTGCAACATTATTGAGAATCGCCACATCATACGTATTCATCATGCCAAAATCAACAACCAAATTGTACAATGGCACAAGTGCCGTCAATGGTGGAATAATCATAATGGCAATAAATAAGAAGTAAAAAAACTTATTTAATTTTGTTTGCCGACGTGCCAGCGGGTAGGCAGCCATTGATCCTAATACGATCAATAATACGGCTGAAAACAGTGTGATAATCGCCGAATTGATAAACGAATTCCCTAAGTTGGTAAGTTCCCACGCCTCGGAAAAGTTTTCGAAACTTATTTGCTTGGGGAAAACCCATTTTGAACTGAAATCACCTTTCGCTTTTAAAGCAGTCGTAATTAAAATGTAGAAAGGTATGATATGAACGAGCGTAATGAAAATAGCCAACCCAGCAAACAATCGTTTCTTTTTCTTGTCTGTGTATGTCACTATGCTTCGACCTCTTTTCGTCTAAAGTAAACGAGAGCTGCTAAGCTTAAAATAAGGATGATGATAGCCATGAAAACACCTTGCGTAGCTGCATAACCAGCATCCTGTCTTTTAAAATACAAATCATACATAAACGTTGACATCGATTGAGAGGCATTTCCAGGTCCACCACCCGTTAAGGCAATAATCACATCAAATAATTTTAAACCACCGATAATATTGATCACCATATTAATCGTGATCGATGGCATTAACAATGGGAGTGTAATATTTTTAAACTGCTGAAGGGCAGAGGCACCATCAATTTGCGCTGCTTCATAATAATCTTTTGAGATGCTTTGTAACCCAGCTAAATAAATGATCATGGCAACGCCTACATATTGATATGTATTGACAAATACGATGATCCACGTATTCCACTCCGGATTTGCTAATGCATTGATTTTGTCTAAGCCTAAGAATAGCAAGACGTCATTCAGTGCTCCACCTTGATAGGCAAAGAAGAAATACCAGATATACCCCATGATTAACGGACTAATAATAACGGGAAGATAAATCACCGTTCGGGTAATGGCTTTCATTCGAATGCTTTGATTTAACAATAGCGCATATAATAAGCCGATAATATTTTGCAAGATGGTACTACCGATTCCATACAGTAAGGTATTTTTCACGACGAGCCATGTTGTGGGATCTGTTAACATTCGTTTGTATTGGTCTAAGCCTACCCAATCATAACTTTGGGAAAAACCGTTCCAATTCGTAAATGATAACTGAATCCCATTTAAGAAGGGATATAAAATAAATAGAAAAACGATGACCAAGCTTGGAGTATACATCCACCAAAGAGAAGATGGCTTTTTCTCTTTTCGCTTCGGTGCTTTCTTGGCAATGGCTACCTTTCTTCTAGCTACTAGTTCACTCATCATATCAACTCCATATTTAGACGTGCTTTGCCTGTATAAGGGAGTCGCCATCCTTCAATAACTCCCTTATTCGTACACGTAGCTACTGTTTTCTTAAACGATTATATTCTTCGCCCATTTTTTTCGATAACTTTTCAGGTGTTAAGCTACCTGAAAGCAATTCTTGACCAGTCGTCCCCATAACATCCCACATGCCACTTGGTAAATACACACGATCAAAGTAAGGTTGTACATCAATATCCTCGAATTCTTTATAATACGCGGAGAAATAGTTTTCCGCATCAACATTCGTAAAAGCATCTGGCGCTGATGTTCCATTAGCAATCGTTATAATATTTTCTGGTTGAGCGATAAAGTCAAGAAAACGTCTTGCCTCATCAGCGTGCTTTGTGTTTTTAGATATCGCTATAGTATGACGCTCACCGCCAATCCAACTTGGCTGATCTCCTTCATGAATCGCAGGTACTGGCATGGTCCCTATTTTTACATCTGGGTTTAATTCTGTTGCATCAGGGCCAAGTGAGCCTGCAACAAACGTGAATGCTATCTTATTTTGGGCCATTAACTCTGTTGCTTGTTGTATTTGTGCTGTTAGAACATCTTCATTTAACAACCCTTTGTCTTGCATTTCCTTCATTTTTTCAGCAAGCAGCGTGTAATTGTTCCAGTCAAATGTTCCATCTACTAATTGATCTCCATAACTATTCTTCTGGTCGGTAATCAGTAATGGCGTCGCAAACTCGTCAAAAATTTGAGCAATACCATCTTTATCACTACCAGGAATCCATAATGGTGTAACTTCTCCATTGCTTTTTTCTTTAACTGTTTCTAATGCTTTCATAAACTCATCTAGAGTCGCCGGTGGTTCAATGCCATACTCTTTTAACACAGCAACATTATAGCTAATTCCATCTTTCGCTTGATTCAATGGAAACGCATACACTTTTCCGTCTTTGTCCTTAAGTATTTGATCTAACGCTGGATCAAAATTTTTAACCCAATCCATATCCTTTAAATCCATGACATATTCACCATATCGAAGCTGTGACCAGCCATGTGTATCAAATAAATCTGGCATATCATTCGCAGCCATCTTGACACGAAGCATATCTTCATAATCTCCAGGCGAATTCAATTCAATCTTTATTTTAGGATTTGCCTCTTCGAACTTGGCAACAACACTTGCAAATGCCTTCTTTTCCCCTTCTTTTTTCATCGTTGAGAAAAGAGATAATGTGATTGTACCATCCGCTCCAACAGTCTTATTTGATGAACTTCTGGAGCATCCCGAAACAATTAAACTGAAAGCTACTATAAGCAAGAACATATTCAGATACTTTTTCATCGTTTTTCTCCCCTATTTTCTAAGTAAAATAAATGGTTTTTTCTTTGACTAATAACACATTATTTTTTGCTAATACGGATGAAGTTAACATACAATAGAGATCTAGTTCATTTCTCTTATAGAGAATAGTAGAGATGGAAGAGTCGTTGATAAAGATCTATTCTGCCAAATAGATCTTTATCTATTTATATGACTTTTCCTCTCTTTCTTTATGCGTACAATATGACCCCTTAATGACTCTAGACAAACGAATTAATTTCTCCAGTTCCTCACCTCCTTAAAAGTTAAACATTTTCCCCAATCATGATCGATATAATGTAACCTTAAGAATCTAGTTTATTTTTAGCCCCGCAGCTATCGCGGATAACTAACTTAGTAGGGACAGTCACTTTCAGAGGAATTTCCCTCCCATTAATTCTGTCTAATAATAATTTCACTCCAACTCTTCCCAATTGCTCTGTATAAACCTTAACTGACGTTAATGGTACACTTGCAAATTTCGCCATTAGGATATCATTAAAGCTAACAATGGCAATATCTTCAGGCACTTTTAAATGTGCCTCTTGAATTGCGCGCAGTGCGCCAATCGCCATCGAATCACTTGCGATAAAAAAGGCTTCAGGTAGATTCCCCTTATGAATTGCTTCTTTCATCAACATGTATCCTTGCGTCATTGAATATTCGCCAATAAATACTTGATCTCTCCGAAAGATACCTTTCGATTTCATTATTTCTTCATATATCGTTAGACGCGTATCCCTAACCACTAAATTGTTATCTGAATCATCACTCTCACTTCCACCGATATAACCAATTTCCTTAAATCCTTGATTCAATAAGTGTTCCATAGCACTAGTGGTTGCTTTTCTAAAATCAATCATGACTGAATCGTAACTATCCTCATCTGGTGAGTAATTGATAAACACAATATTATTCAAAGTATCTTTTAGTCTATTTAAAAGACTCAGGTTCATACCACCAATCACAATCAAGCCATCTATATCTTCCATGATTTGCTCTTGATTTGAATCAGAAGACCGAATAATCTTGTTCGTATAAATTCCCTGATTTAAACACTCACTCTCTACACCTTGTCTAATAATAGAAAAGTATGGGTCGTCATCAACACCATCTTCTTCTTCTTCTAATGAACACGTTAAAATAATACCAATTCTAGGACTCCTTACGTTCTCAAGCTTTTGTTCATTTCTCCGCTTTCTCACTGTCGTATAGCCCAATTCTTTTGAAACTTCTACTATTCGGTTCCTCGTTTCATCTGTAACTAAAAGGGTAGGATCATTATTTAAAACTCTAGATACCGTTGCACTAGACACTTTTGCACGAACTGCAATATCTTTGATTGTTGCCATTTCAGACTCCTTCACTACATTCAGTAAACATCAAACTAGTATACCCACTAATTTTTACTGAATATTTACTTGTTAAGTAAATAATACCAACTATTTTAAGCGCTTTCAATAATTTTTTTAGAAAATTCTATCAATAATTTCTGAAAAATAGACATTTTTCTCTATTAATCATTACTTTATTTGAAAAACACCTGTTTATTTTTAGTGATATTCACTAAACCTTTATTCAATTAACTAAATAAAAAATCAATCCTCCGCTAAAGTTTTACTAATCTTTTCCCCTTTTCTCGTTAAACAAAGCGGCACTATCGTTCTTCATCGTTATTTTCTAGATAAACTACACTCTTTTTATATGTGAACGAGTTCTGTACATACTCCCACAAAAAAATAAGAGACTGTCCCAAAAAATCTGACCTCACACTACCTACCATTTATTTTGACATGTACACGTCATAAAATTGATACTGTAGATTCAGGGTCTGACCTTTTTTATAAGCAGTCTCGTATCAAACACTTATATTTATTCGTTTGAGCTTTTATTTAGGAACCGAAACGGTCGCTTCCTTAGTCACGATGTTGCCGGCATAATCGCTTACCGTGTAGGTAATCTTGTAAATTCGACCGTCTCCTTTACCTGATCGTTCCGCGCGCAAACTAAATTGTGAGTCACTCGTGTTAAGTTCCACATCTTGAATGTCATCCGTGGAGTTCCTGTCGCCCAACCGGAAAATATTTACTATAAGTCGTTGTGTTGGAATTCAATTTATTTTTCAATCCATTTATTCTATTAAAAGTTCTCTCGCCCACTAAATCAGATGAAGGAAACGACGAAATGCTTGTTGGCCTTCTTCATTCCGCTTAAAAACGCCAGCATCTTCTAGACATTTCAGGAATTTCTGTCCTACTTCAGTACATAGAGTCGTCCGAACGGTTGCTTGCGTCATTTGATTATCGAATCTTGCTTTTATCTCATTCGCCCAAGGCTGATGATAGTCTTGAATTACATTTGGTTCTCGTAATAAATATTTTTCCACTTCTAAGAGCTCTTGTTTCAAACGCGGTGGGAGAACTGCTAGACCTAAAACTTCTATCAAGCCGATATTTTCTTTTTTTATGTGATGAAGTTCTTCGTGAGGATGAAAAATTCCAAATGGAAACTCTGCTGTCGTTCGATTATTGCGAAGAACGAGATCCATCTCATAAACATCGTTTCGTTTTCTAGCAATCGGCGTGACACTATTGTGGCCGATTTTACATGAATAAGCCTCGATGTTAACAGTAGAATCACTATAGCCTTGCCAGATTTCGAAAATATGACTACTAGCGTCAATAAGATCAATCACATCCTTACCACTCAGCCTGATTACAGACATCGGCCATTTAACTGTTCTTGCATTTACAGATGGAAGACTAGGAATCTCGAAGACTAACTCATTTTCTGCTTTTTCTAGGGCAAATTCAAATTGTCCGCCTTGATAATGGTCATGACTAAAAATGGAACCACCTATGATTGGAAGATCAGCATTTGAGCCGATAAAATAATGGGGAAATTGATCAACAAACTCGAATAAACGCTGAAATGTTTCACGTCCCATTCTCATTTCACGATGTTCCCCAGAATAGACAATACAATGTTCTGGATAATAAGAATAAGGCGAGTAGTGGAAGTACCATGGCTCATCAGTCAATTGGAGCCGAATTAGTCTATGATTAGAACGAGCAGGATGATCCACTCTTCCAGAGTAGCCTTCGTTTTCAATACAAAGCATACATTTTGGGTATGTGGAAGGAAGAGATTTTTGTTCTCTTGCCCAAGCGATTTCCATCGGGTCTAGCTCAGGCTTGGACAGATTAATCGTTAGAGCTAGCTTGCCATATTCCGTTTCTACCGAAAACTGGATATTATTTTCATTCCGCTTCGATTGGATATAATGACTATCCTTACTGAGCTGATAGAAATAATCCGTTGCTCGTTTCGGATTTTGCTCATATTTTTCAAAAAAAAGCCGATTTAACTCGGATGGCTTAGGTAGAAAAATATCCATCATCTTAGCTGAGAGTATGTCTCTTTCCTCAATAAAATGACCAATAACCTTCGTCTTTACTGCATATTCTGTTAATTCATCAAGGAGATCTGAAATATCTTTTTCAACTGTCTCTACTTCGCTTTTATAAAAATCCTGTAACGCCAATAAATCCATGATTTTATTACGTGCATAAAGCTCATCTTCCTTGCCAAGCATTCCCGAAAGCATTGCTTTGTGCAATAGTTGCTGTATATTCGAATACACATCCATATTCCCATCCTCCAGCATGTCATCTAGGTTCTTGTGGTTAAAAACAGGAATCAGCCCCTTTAGAAGAACTAAAGGGCTGACTCCAAACTTAGGCGAATTTTTGTTGCTTTGGTTCTTCGATTACATGTGCATAGTGCCAAAGTAACTGATCAAATATCGCATCCCACTTTTGTGTAATCGCATAATTTCTGCCCTCTATTCCCATCCGCCCCCGTACTTGATCATGAGCGAGTAGATGCATGAGCGAGTCGGTAAATTGCTGCACATCCCCAGGTTGACATAAATGTCCGGTTACCCCTTCTTGAATAATATGTTTTACTCCTCCCGCATTCGCGGCAATTACGGGTGTACCGCTTGCAAGTGCTTCAAGAACAACATTGCCAAATGTTTCGGTTGGTGATGGAAAAACAAATACATCAGATGCAGAATACACTTCCGCTAAATTTCCACCTCTTAAATAGCCAGTAAACTTCATGTTTTCAGGTGCTTCAGCTTCAAGCTCATCTCGCATTGGACCGTCTCCTATGATTAACCATTGAATTTGCTCATTTATGTTTGCAGGAATGGATTTTGCGATGGCAAGGAGTGTCTTTACATCTTTCTCTGGAGCTAATCTGCCTACATAAGTAAGCAAGTATTTTTTTTGAATATCATATTGTTTGCGTACCGCTTTTTTTCCATAATGGGGGTGATAAAGATTGCAATCTACACCTCTCCCCCAAAGCTCTAAATTTGTAAACCGATGACGTTTTAACTTTTCTAACGTATCCTTTGAGGGAACAAAAATTTTTTTAAAAGGACGGTGAAACCAATTCATATATCGCCAAAGCAGTTTAGAGAGAAATTCCATGTTATAGAATTGTAAGTAATGATCAAAATCAGTATGATAGGAGCCGACTAATGGAATGTTTAGTTTTTTTGCATAGTAAGCACCGCAAAGCCCAATGTTAAATGGAGTAGCGACATGAATCAAATCTGGAGCGAAATCCTGTAATTCTGATTTGACTTGACTTAGATTGGGAAAAGCTAAACGACACTCAGGATACAAGAAAAAAGACAGACTTTTAAAACGATGAATATGACTCGTAACATAATCATCCGATTGTGATTTAGGTGCAAAGATTTTAAAAGAAATATTCTGTTCACTTAAATAATCCGTAAATCGTTTCAATGTTCGCGCAACACCGTTTATATCTGGATCAAAAGTATCTGTGAAAATAGCAATCTTCATAAGATTCCTCCTCATTAGAAAAGTGTAAGAACCGATTCAAGACAAGGATAATTCTGGTGCTTCTTCCCTCTCGGCTCTACATTACACACTTAGTAAGTAATAGGAAAGACTCCCTACAAATGACCCGAGTATCGCCCCTGCCAAAACATCTGAAGGATAATGAAGACCTAAATAAATTCGTGATAAGCCTACTAGAATGCCTAATGGAATTAAGATCAGCGCAATAACTGGTATAAAAAGAATATTAGGTATAATAACAGAGAAAATCGACGTAGTATGACCGGATGGAAAAGAATGATCTTGCAACGGATTCGAATGATAATTTGTTTTTTCTACGATTAAATACGGTCTTTTTCTTGGGAAAAGCTTCTTAACAATATGAACAGGTATATGACTTACAGCTAAAGCAAGTGCGCTCGAAATGGCGGTCATTCTTGCAACACCTGACGAAAAAATAATCAAAATCAGTACGGTCGCAATTGTGCATGTTGCTCCGCCAATATGGGTAATATGTCTGAAAAAAAGATTTAAATGTCTGTTCTCAAAATGTCGATTAATTTTCTGAAATAATCGACATTCGAAGTTATAAAAGGTAAGTAACAATCTCGCCATCGTCTGCCCCCATTAATAGGTCGTACTTTTCTTATATTCATTAATAACAATCGGTCTTCCAATTGAAATATACGTCATCGGATGTTTTCGAATCTCTTTAAGTGAATAACAATTTCGTCCATCTATGACGATCGGATTTTTCATATATAATTCATAAGAATCTAATGAAAGTTGCTTAATTTCTTCCCATTCCGTTGCAATAATAGCTACGTCTGCATGTAAGAGGGCAAGCCGAATATCCTGTGTATATTCAATTGTGTTCCCTAAAACATGTTGGGCATTTGGAATCGCAATCGGGTCATAGGCTGTAATGATTGCCCCCTCTTTCAGTAATTCCTTTACAATGACTAAAGAGGCAGCTTCTCTGACATCATCCGTATTTGGCTTAAACGAAAGACCGAGCAGCGCTACCTTCTTGCCTTTTAATGAGCCGATTAATTCCTTAGCCTTTACAACTGGAAGTGAAGCTTGACGTGTGTTCACTTCAATAACAGCCTGTAAAAGATCAAAGGAGTGTTGCATATTTCCAGCGAGCTGAACAAGTGCTTTCGTATCTTTTGGAAAGCAAGACCCACCATAACCAATACCTGCTTGGAGAAAATAAGGTCCAATCCGCTCGTCTTTTCCAATCCCCTTTGTTACTTCATCTATATTCGCACCAACTTTCTCACAAATCGTAGCAATTTCATTGATAAAGCTAATTTTTGTTGCAAGAAATGCATTGGCTGCGTATTTAATCATTTCTGCACTCTTTATATCTGTTTTTATAATCGGAATGCCTAGCGGAAGATAGATTTGCTCAATTGTGGTTGCTGCCTTTGAACAATTCGTACCAATCACGATACGGTCTCCGTAAAAAAAATCGACAACCGCAGATCCTTCTCTAAGAAACTCAGGATTGGCGACCACCTCAGCATGGAGATTTACAGGTTTTTGACGTTGAATGATCTCAGCTATTTGATCGTTTGTTCCTACAGGAACTGTGCTCTTTGTACAAATAATGACATCATGCTTCATAAAATGGGCGATCGAATGGGCGACCTCACATACATATGTTAAATTCGCTGTACCATCTTGTTGCTCTGGTGTTCCTACCGCAATAAAAATAATCTCAGCATCTTCGTAGGCGTATTGTGGGTTAGTTGTAAAATGCAAATTGCCACACTGCAAGTTTTTTTCAAGAAGATCTTCTAATCCAGGTTCATATATTGGCGAACGACCAGATTGCAACATGGCAATTTTCTCTTCTTGAATATCTGAGCATATGACCCGATGACCTAATTCAGCTAAACAAACACCTGTAACCAACCCAACATAGCCTGATCCAGCAACAGTAATATTCATCCAATGCCCTCCTATAAAGTGACACTTCTATCAGTTGTTTTTTTCATCCCCCACCTACTTTTTCTTGATTCTCCCACAAAAATTAAGGTGGGGGTCTTACTGCCTGTTAATCCGGGATAAAAGTTTACTCTCCTTTATTTTATTAAAGAAAGTCCAATCTTTTCTTATACTGGCGTTAAGAGATTGTAAATATTTTGTAATATTTCAAAAACATGCAGATTTAGCCATAACTAATTGGGGTGATTTACGAGCTCTTTTCTGAATTTTGAGTTTGGCGCGCAAATCGCAAATCCGGTTTGTAAAGAGTTATTTCCAGCGTATAATTCTTAATTCTCGCGCGATTTATGCTTATTCTCGCTCAAATCTTGAGCAATGAATTGTAGTGCGAAAGAAGCAAGAGTTGTTTAGCGTAACGTAATTGGGATGAATAAGAAAAAACCGAGGCTGTCCCCTAATTAGGACAACCTCGGCCTTTTACATAATATTCAATGATTAATCACTTTCATTTTTCGAATTCCAATAAGATAAATCACCAAAATCAGAACCATGAAAATAGCAGAGTAACTGAAAGTCATGCCATAACCGACATAGCCAACGACACTGCCAAGTCCAATTGAGCCGACCGCCATTCCAAGATCCATAAAAATTAACAACATGGAATTAGCTGTCGCGTTTTTTTCCGGTGGGACCAGGCTTAACCCCCAAGCTTGAGTAGTTGGCTGAATCACGGCATAAGCGACGCCAAAAAAGAAACCACTGACTAATACCAGACCAATATGATGTGATATCCCTAATAAAATTAAGCCAATCGCACCAGATATTGTCGCTGGTATCATTAATATTTTATGACCGAACCGATCAAAGATTTTCCCCGAAAAGATTCTGACGATAATCATCGTAATCGCCTGAATAGTAAAAAACTGCGAAATACTGCCGCCAATATTCGTCTCTTTCCCTAGTGCCCCCATAAAGTTAACAGTTCCTGCGATCGCCATGTAGTCTAATGCGACGATAATACTTGGAAGCAGTACGCGACGATCAAACATATATTTGTAGAACGGCTCACTAGACGTTTTCTTTTTGACTGGCTTCTCTTTTTTGATATTTTTGATAAATAAACTGCCCATAAATGAAAGGAGTATAAGTGAAAGGATAACAAACAGCAACGATTGAAAGGAAAAATGACCGAGTAAGGATATTGCAAGCATATTCCCTACTGTCAAGCCAATGCTTGTTGCCATTGCAAAAAACACGAGTCCTTCCCCTAAACGTGTACTTGGTACGAGACTGCTCGATAATGTAAAAAGTAAAACCGTAATAACAGAAAAACCAATACCTTGTAGGACTCGAATGAAAAGCAAATACCCAATGGAATCATTCAGGAAGCTTAACCCGATCGTACCCATGAAATACACAAGAGAAATAAGCAACAGGACCTTCATATTCAGTTTCTGAATAAATATTCCTGATACAAAGCGAGTAACAAGTGACGCTATCATAAAAGCGGTCGTCATCGATCCAGCTAAGGTCGGTTTATTACTAATCTCTGTAATATGTATCGAAAACCCTGCTGTCAGCATATAAAAGCCAATAAATAGAATAAGTGTCGATAGTACAATTGTTGTGTATTGCCTCGTCCATAATTTTTCTTTTACAACATTCATGACCATTCCCCTTATTTATCCAGTCTTTTTCATATGTAGTCACTCCTTTTTTTATTTTGTCTAAAACATCTTTTTCTATTCCAATTATCCAATAAAGTGAAACTTCTATTAATGTTCTCTTCATTCCCAGTGATTTGAAATTTCATATTAGATTACTCACTATTTTTTTGCATAGCATCTAAACTTTTGAATTTTTAATGTTTTATCATAATAAAGTTAATTAATTTGCTTTTATATAAACACTTTTAACATCGTCCAATAAATTGAACAGTGTTAAAAGTACCCTCAAATCCCGTTGGCTTTACAAAACTGATAAAGGCTCTTTCACTTTACGGAAGTTAAATTCATAAGTATTATCTATCCAATTTGTCATGTCATCATCACTATGATCTAGCTATTTAAAAAGTAGATAAGGTAACCTAATACTAGGTTACTTTATCTACTTTTTAGCACTTACATATCAAAATCTCTATTCATTGCAATCATTGAATCTATTAATCATAAAAAGCTATTCCCCCGTAAAGACAATTGGGTGGTACTAAAATACCTAATGTTAAAAATAACCTCTTGCTAACCACTGAATAATTGACTTCATTCTCCTAAGGCAATATTTAATGCTGTTTCACTAAAAAGTCCAACAAATCCAACCACTAATAGAGCAGCCATTATTGGGCCAGTTTTGATGGTTGATTCACTTATATAAAACCCTTTAATAGATTTGGTAATCCCTGCGAAATAATTTTTAGTGGTTCACTTGTTTTTCGGGTTAAACAAAGCATAATTCCACCCTCGATAGTAGCTGTCATCATTAGAGCAATTGAATGAGCAGTTTCTTTCGAAAACCCATCTGCTACTAACTTTTTCGAATAAATCCCTTGCATCTTAGTGTAAAGGTCCGAACAGGCATTACGGACTGGTTCACTTAGTGATGCCATTTCACTAACGATGCTGCTAAATGTATAACCAGTAATTGTACCTTCTCGATCAAGATTGGCTACTAATTTCTCAATCATCGCATGAAGGGCTTCCATCGTCGTTTGACATCGTTCGAAAATTACCTCGATGTCCGTAGTAATCGCTTCATCCATATTTTTAAGACAAGCGATGAGTAATTCTTCTTTTCCATTCGGAAAATGATGATAGAGCGCACCTTTTGTAATATTACATACTTTTAAGATTTCATTTACTCCTACGCCCTTATATCCTTTTTGCTGAAAAAGATTTGTCGCGATTTCAATCATCTGCGATTTAGTATCCATTTCCGTAGTACACCTCCACATACCAACCGTTCTGTTTTAAACTATATCAAAAAAAATTCTATAAATCAAAACTTTTTTCACTCGCTACAGTATTAGTTTTCACAATTTAGACACAATTAATCTCCCCAAAAATACTCTTTCCTTCTACCATTCCTCTCCCCCTCAAACCCTAATCCCTCATGCTACCTTATTAGTCAAGCTTTATCCCAAAGCAACAAGAAGAGCGTTAATCCTATTAGGTTAACGCTTAATACTGCGACGTTAGCCTCCAAGAGCCACGTGGAGAATGCGCGCAGTATATGAAATAGTTGGAGTTTAACATATCCTCCTCTATTGAAGTACACCTTCATGTTGCCTATAGTATCCAAATTTATTCCAATCATCCATTATAGTTCTCTCAAGTGGTTTTAAATCCTACGAATTAGCGAGCATTCACTAGTAATATGTATCTTTCCGATGGGTTACGTACGAACCTTCACAATAATACTTCTCTATTAATAGATTAGGAAATCTGGAATTTTTAATAAAATTCTCATAAATAAGAGAGTTCAAAACTATAGGTTAAAAATGCTAGCCATCATAAATTACATGAAGGCTAGCTAAAGAATAGCAGCGTTATACGTTAGAAAATTCTTACCTCATTTCCTTTTTTCCAAGGTCATGCTACAAATCGTTATATTTATGTATATAAATAAAGCTTCTACACCACTCAAAATCTACCATACAAAATCACTCCATTATTTTTCGTAATTCTATGAGCCTATTCCGAAAAAAGTCAGCTACTTATACACTCTACTCAGTTACACACTTCTAAATCAACAGTGTTAATATCTATCTTAATTCTTTACTCTCCAGTATTCCATATTAGAACAACTTGCACCCTCATAGCAATTATCCCTAAGATCATTTTAACGATGTGGTTTATGTCCTCTTAACCTATATATTCAATGTCTAAATAACAAATTTAATTGTACGAAAAAAAAAGGATCTATGCTCATATATTGAACATAATATCCTCTTATTAGTTTAGTCTGTTTACTATTTTTTTATCGACTTTATTTAATGAGCCCCTTGATTTAACTCAATGCGCCAATAAAGCTTTTCTTCTTTCCCCTAATTCTCGAACGATTTTCTCATATTCCACCAACTGTTGATTCAGTTTTTGTTCTCGACTGACAATCATTCGCTTAACTTCTTTCGGACTTGGTCCACCTTGAATCTTTCTAATTTCGACAAAGTATTCAGGGGAGATGATTTTCTGCCATTCGTCTTCGCTAATATGTACGGCAATAAATTCAGCCATCATCTTGTTGATATCTTGTGAATCCCAGTCAGTTAATTCCTTCCCTTCACATATCGATTGTTTGGCAATATGGCTCGCTATCGAATGAGCTTTTCGAAAAGAAACTCCATATTCACGAGAAAGCGTATCCGCTAATTCGGTGATGGTAATACTGGATTTTGTGGCCATTTTCTTTGCATGCTCTTCATTCACTTTCAATGTCGCAATCACAGCATACATCAGCTTCATTACTCGGCCGGCTTTCGTAAACGCACGATATAAATGTGGCTGCAGATCATCTTCCGTATCAACGATATCTCCAAACGGCGTATTATGCACCATTTGAATGGCGCTAAGAGCGTCACCGTAGCTACTACTCGCAATCGAGCGGGCATGTTCAATCGAAACGGGGTTTCTTTTTTGTGGCATAATGCTACTCGTTTGGACGTATGGATCAGCCACATAAAAAGTCGCAAACTCCCTTGTCACAAGTTGCAGGAAGTCTTGAATCCATCTTCCCGTATTCACCATACATGTTATGATCGCGGTTGCTGTTTCTAGTAAATAATCAGCGCCTGCGATCGAGTCATACGAGTTTTCTACAAGCCCATCAAACCCGAGCAAAAAAGCGGTGCGATCGCGGTTAATTGGAAATCCAGTTGTCGTTAAAGCAGCCGCACCTAATGGAGATTGATTCACTGTTTTAAAGGCAGACCATAATCTCTCTCTATCTCTTTGGAGCACATCATAAATCGCGAGAAAATAATGAGCTAATGTCGTCGGTTGAGCGGGCTGCGTATGCGTGTAGCCTGTTATATACGTTTCTGTATGCTCCTTTGCCTGGCTTAATAATGCCTCACTCAATTGAGTAGTGCACTCGATCAATTGGAGCAGATGACCGCGTAAAACGAGTCGATACATCGCAACACCCATATCATTTCTGCTACGGCCAATATGAATCTTTCCTGCCAGTTCATGACCGATCTCTTCTCCAATCTTTGCTTCCATCATGAAAAATAAATCTTCAAATTGTGGCTCGTAAGATACTAAGGTGAGGTCAATTTCGGCCACCTTTCGAATGCCAGCCAACATACGATTTGCTTCCTCTTCTTTAATAATCTTTTGTTCACAAAGCATTATGACATGCGCCCGATGAATATCGAACATGACATGAAATAAGTAATCTCGTTGGTCATTAAAAACCGGCTTTAACAACTGCTCCACATAGGTTTTCCCCGGAAATACACTGCCTTCATTTTTGATAAATTCATCCAACTTACTCATCTTTGCACCACCATTTATAAGGCTTTTTCTGCTTTAATTCCAAAAAATTTATTCGAAATAAAGAGGACAATCACAATTAGCGTAATCTGAATCATGCCGTAAGCAGCGGCTTGCCCCATATTGAACATGCGAAGTTGATTCATTATTTCAATTGATATCGGTCGATTGGAGATTGTATACAGAAGGACAGACGTTGGAAATTCGCCAACTGACTCAATAAACGCTAATAATGTACCGGATAAAACACCAGGCATGATAATTGGCAAGATCACTTTTCTAAACGTATAAAACCATTTGGCTCCTAAATTTCTGGCTGCCTCCTCAATAGAATCATCCAGCTGTTCTAACACCGCATTCGTCGAACGGACAACGAGTGGAATATGCCGAATGAAATAGGCAAGTGGCAAAATCCAAAATGTACCGACTAAAATTTGTCCGAAAGAAAAAACGTTCGGTTCATTAAAAGCAAATACTAGATTCATCCCAATAACAGTCGCCGGCAATGCCCACGGAATCATAACGAGAATATCAACAAAGCTTTTGCCTACGAATTTCCGTTTGACTAATAAATAGGAAGCGATTACTCCAAAAACCAAATTTCCTACCGTAGCAATCACGGCCATGATTAAACTGTTTTTTAGAGGTTTGAATATATTAGGATCTGCAAATAAAAGCCGATAATTTTCCAGATTAAAAACGGACGGGTACGTTTGCCATGTCCATGTTCCATCCGGTACAAGCGAAAGCAATAAAATCGTAAAATGCGGCAAAAGCAGGATCAATACACCGATCATGCCAAAGCCAACCATTAGCCATTTCATGAACGGATTTTTCACTTCACTTCTATGCGCACCAATGCCTTTTGTAGCCATTCGGTAATCTTTCCGATTTTGATACCAGCGCATGAACAATAAAAATGAAATCGAAACAATCGAGAGTATGACCGATTGCGTCGCCGCAATTTCCATATCACCATTTATTTTCGAAAAATATATTTGTAGGCTCAAAACCCGATATCCGCCCGCTAATAGGAACGGAGCACTGAATGAAGCCATTGAAATCATAAATACAAGCAAAGATGCGGCAACGATAGCAGGTGTTAATAATGGGAATGTCACCTTCCAAAACACTTTAATCCGATTGGCACCTAAGTTGTACGCAGCCTCTTCTAAGGAAGGGTCGATTTTATTAATCGCCGCTGAAACGGTCATATAAAAATACACATACATCGTATACGCATGCACTATCAAAATTCCGGAAACGCCGCCAATTTTAAACGGAACTTTTTCAAGACCCAATAAATCTTTTATGGCGTTCGGAATCAATCCAGATTCACCATATAAAAACATAAACGCCATAACGCCTACTAGAGATGGCAAAACGATTGGCAAAATCGCAGCTGTTGAAAAGAAACTTCTACCCGGAAAATCGTAGCGGTTAAAAATAATCGCAAGTGGAATCCCGATTAAAGCACTGAAGAATACACTCAAAATCGATATATACACTGAGTTCCAAAGTGCTAACAAGTTGGTTTTTGATTCTTGTACAAAGAAATCTTGATAGTTTCCGAGTGAAATCGATCCGTCTGATTGTAAGCTTTCGAAAAAGGTTCGTAAAGAAGGATAGAGGACATACGCAACAAGCACAAAAACGACTGGGATCAAAAGCCAAATCGTTAATCTCGTATCACGGTTTTTAAACATTGACTTCACCGCTTATGACTGGGAGTAGGCGAAGTTGTTTTTCAGGAAGTTCTACATACACGTCCTTCCCTTGATAATAATGGCCGAATTCATGCGTATTCAACACATCCACCTTTAGTGATACATGATCAATCTGTACCATCAAATTGACAATCGATCCAAGAAATTGGACGGCTGCAATTTTCCCTTTCAAGACATTCGTTCCAGTTTCTACTGTATCAAGAATTCGAATCGCCTCAGGTCGAATCGAAACAGCCAGATTCCCTTTATTTAACTCATCTTCATTCGTATGATTATGGACAATAAGTTTTACCGGTTCCCCATCATTTTTTAACGTAACCGCTATATCCTCTTGCTCGACATGATCGACTTGTACAGGCAATAGATTAATTTCGCCGATAAAGCTTGCTACGAAATCATTGGCAGGTTGATTATAAATTTCTGCAGGAGTTCCTACCTGATGACAGACCCCATAGTTAAAAACTGCAATTCGATCACTCATCGATAACGCCTCTGCCTGATCATGTGTCACATAAATGGTCGTAATCTTATAATCTCGCTGCAACCGTAAAATTTCTGCTCTCATTTCATCGCGAAGTTTCGCATCTAAATTACTTAACGGCTCATCTAATAATAAGATTTCTGGTTCGATAGCGAGTGCTCTGGCGAGAGCTACCCGCTGCTGCTGACCTCCACTCAACTGGCTCACTTGCCGATCCGAATATTTCTCTAGCCTCACTTTACGTAGCACTTCCAGCACTTTCAACTTTACGTCAGCTGAAGAAACTTTTCTCACTTTTAAGCCGAATGCTACATTTTCAAATACTGTCATGTGAGGAAAAAGAGCATAGTTTTGAAAAACCATGCCCGTATTTCGTTTCTCTGGAGGTACACGCGTCATATCTTTTTCGCCAAATCGGACAACACCCTTTGTTGGATAATAAAACCCAGCAATCATTCGAAGGGTTGTCGTTTTCCCACAGCCACTCGGACCTAGAAAGGTAAAGAACTCACCGTCTTTTATTTCCAGATTCAACTGGTCAATAGCTATCGTTTTTCCGAAGGCTTTTTGGACATTCTCTATTTGTATCGACGCCATCAAACGACACTTCCTTATTCTTTAATTTCCTTATCTCCGCTCTTGATGTTTTCATCCCAATACTTCATCCACTCGTCGCCTTTTTCTTGGAAAACGTTCCAGTCTATATCCATTGCTTTAATTTCTGTATTCGTAATCCAGTCAGGTAAGTCCGTCACATCACTTCTTGTTGGAATTCGGTAAAACTCCTCTGCTAAGATTTTCGCAGCTTCTGGTGTGTTAACAAACTCATAAAAGGCTTCTGCCGCTTTTGGATGTTTGGCACCTTCAACAATGGCAATCCCTTCCGTCAATACTGGTGTCCCACTTTCAGGAATCACAAACTCAAACGGATAGTTTTTATTTTCCTTCAACATGACAACATCCGGCATCGCCCAAACTGACAACGCCCCTTCTCCTTTAGCTACTTTGTTA
The DNA here is from genome assembly GCF_014138605.1 of Peribacillus huizhouensis. Taxonomy (GTDB): domain Bacteria; phylum Bacillota; class Bacilli; order Bacillales; family DSM-1321; genus Peribacillus; species Peribacillus huizhouensis. Next base: position 198,381 of record NZ_JACJHX010000002.1, read on the forward strand.
TACATCATTTCCGGGTTAGCAGAATATTCTTTCGTGTTTTGGTCAAGCTTCGTCAGCCATTCGTAGCCAGCTTTTGGATCATTCGTATCTTTGTACGTACGATAAATCATAGCAGAAAAGATCGTCCTCATCGTTCCAGATGCGAGCGGATAGCGGATGATAACTTCATCTTTCCACTTCGGATCAAGCAGCTCATCCCAATCTTTCGGAACTTCGTCTTTGGATAATTCTTTACTGTTATACATAATAACTTCTGGAGTCTGGCTCGTACCGGTCCAATACCAGTCTGGATCACGGAATCCTTCATCAAGACTAGCAGAATAAGTAGGTTGATAGGCAGCTAGCAAGCCATCATCCTTTGCTTGGTTAAAATTCGTGGATGGGGCTCCCCACCAAACATCGGCCTGGGGATTATTCTTCTCTGATCGCACACGGTCGAGAATTTCCTGTGACCCCATATCAAGCCACTCTACATCGATTTCATATTTTTCTTCAAATTGCTTTTCAAATTTGGATAGTATGTCTTTTCCATGTGGTGAATATACAACAATCTTATCTTCCAATGCATTTTTTTCCTTTGCTCCGTCTGTATTCGAGTTTGTCTTCGTGTTTGTATCTGTACTACTACATCCAGAAATGAATAACGCGGCAGATAATGTCAACACGGAAACCATCGACTTTTTCTTGTTTTTCATAAAAAATCCCCCTCATCATGAACATTCAAAATACTCTCATACTCTCTTAAAAATAGGGAAACAGCTCCTAAGACTCCTGCATTTTCACCAAGCTTTGAAGTTGTTAGTTCTACTAAACTCGGCAGATAATGATCTACTATTTCCTGAATTCTAGGTACAATGTATGCAGCTGAATTTAATACACCACCTCCTAAAATTACAATCTCTGGATTTAGTAAACTCGTTGCATTTACAATTGCGTATGCTAAATGTTCAATTGCTTCATTAATAATTGCAATCGCTGCAACGTCTCCCTTTTTTGCGAATAAAAAGGCTTCTTCACCTGCTAGTTCAGAGCTCCTCGCCAGTTCATATAAGGCATGTTCTGGGTTTGCTTGGACAGCTTTGGTAAATTGAGCACCAATCGATTTCCCGCCCGCGACACTTTCCAAATAGCCATAGCGGTGGAATATCGGCTTGAATTCACGTTTCATATCTTCTTTGTTGGTTACCATATAACCCATTTCTCCAGCTGCACTTGAAGCTCCTCTAAATAATTGGTTATTCAGGATAATACCGCTGCCAATTCCTGTACCAACCGCAATAAACAGTACATTTCGCTTATTCTTTGCGTTCCCCAACCACTGCTCACCGAGAGCCGCCACATTGACATCATTGTCGATATAAATAGGAAAATCAAAGTAGCGTTTTGCTTCGGCGATAAACGGATACTGAATCCACCCTAAGCTCGGTGCCTCCATGACTAAGCCACTTTTCGTTTCCGTGATCCCTGGAATGCCTACTCCCATTCCTAAAATTCGCTCTTTGGCAATCTGATTCTTTGCAAGCAATCGATCCGTTTCAATCGCCATTTGCTTAAGAAGACCTGTTTGCAAATACGCAGTTGTAGAAAAACTCGTTTCAGCAAGGATGTTGCCATTTAGATCACATAATACAATTTTCACTTTCGTACCACCAATATCTGCCCCGATAATAAAAGCTTTACGTTCATTAAAAAAGAGCTGAATCGGTCGCCTTCCACCTTGTGCAGATGATTCACCAATGCCTTTCTCAACGACCCATGATTCATAGATGAGTTCATCAACTAGCTGCGAAACAGTCGGTTTACTTAAACCAAGCATACTTGCAATCTCTGCCCTCGAAATCGGCGAACATCCTTTTATACATTGAATAATTCTTTTTTTATTAACAAATTTTAGGTGACTTGGTGTTCGTTTAAAACTCATTACATCACGGCCTTACCTATTTAGTTAGTCAATCTTCCTAATTTACTAAAATATACCTGATAAGGATAATATACACAAGTAATTTTTATAATATTTTAAATAATCTGTTTTTAATAGTTATTTCGTATGATTTACAATTATAACCATCCGTGCTATTTATTTAGATAAGCTTTTTATCCTGGTTCGTTAGGTAATATTACTAACCTACTCAGCATATTCTGCAAAGAAGCTAAACTAAAATCGAAAGGGGTTACAGAGATGATGAAGAAAGTTTTAATCTCATTACTTTCTCTTGTGTTCGTATTTTCACTCGTACCGCTCACAGGAAGTGCAAACGAGCCACAGAAACCAGATGTGGAGTTGTGGAATGCAGTCAAACCACTCGAGACAACCGTTACATTCCTAAACAGTGGCGCTCACCCTGATGATGAACGTAGCGATTTTCTTGCTTATTTATCAAGGGGATTAGGTGTGAAGACATCAAGCCTGATCGCAAACCGGGGGGAAGGCGGACAAAATGAAATTGGCGATGAACTAGACAATGCCTTAGGGATTATCCGCTCCAGAGAAATGATTGAAGCAGCGAAAATTACCGGAGTAAAAGCCTATCATCTTAGTGAAACAACCTCTGATCCGATTTATGATTTCGGCTTTTCGAAAACACCTGAAGAAACATTAGCAAAATGGGGCGAAGACTTAACGTATGAACGGCTAATACGCTTTATCCGTACATATCAGCCTGATATTCTCATGCCTTCGTTCCAAAATGATGATACCCAACATGGCCACCACCGCACCATGACGATTTTAAGTGAACGTGCTTTTAAAGATGCAGCCGATCCAACTGTTTTCCCACAACAATTGAAACAAGGCCTATCAGTATGGCAAGCGAAAAAGTTATATCTACCTGTTTCCACTAAAGAGAAAGCGACTACATCTATCGAAATCGGCACCTATGATCCCATATATGGCATGACCTACCCACAACTAGGCGAACAATCGCGCTATCTGCACAAAAGCCAAGGGATGGGGTCCGATATCCCAGCTGCACCTCGCCAAGTCCACTTAGAATTGAAACAAACGGCTGTGGATACGAAAGGCAAGTTAGGCCTTTTTGAAGGAGTTCCTTATAATTTTACCGAGTGGTCTGCTAAGCTACCAAGCTCAGCGTCAAAATTAAAGTCGGAATTCATCAATGTGCAGCGAAAATTGAACGCGGTTGTTGCCGCCTATCCGAATAAACAACACGTTTTCACAACAACCCAAACCGCGCTGTCTGATGTACGTTTACTTTCTGCCCAAATAAAAAAAGCAAAACTAAACGCAGAATTGAAAAATGACTTGCTCCACAAGGTTTCCTTAAAAGAAGAACAGTTACAAACTGCAAGCTATGTCTCATCAGGTCTAAAAGTGCAAGCAAAAGCAGACTCGACAATCCTGACAAAAGGGCAAAAAACAAACGTAACCGTAACCGTGAAGAATTCAGGAAAGCAAACGTTGGAAAAAGTTGCTGCAACATTGGATGTGCCAAAAGGATGGAAAGCTAAGACCAAATCTAAAACAGTCAATTTAGCCCCAAATCAATCAACGACCATTACGTACGAGATTGACGTGCCTAAAGATGCAGATTATTATCACGCTTATCATGAACCAGCACTTACAACAAGCATTTCGTATGAATTCGGGAAAACTAAAACAACAGAAACCGAGGAATTGGAAGGAACCGTCGCTGTTCTACCAGATGTCAGTCTCACCCTTTCTCCTGAAGATATCGTCGTCAACACAGCCGATGGGCAAAAAGAAATACCTGTGAAAGTAACGGTGAAAAACTATCGAGATGGAAAAACATCCGCTGACGTTGCTTTACACACACCAAAAGATTGGAAAGTTTCTCCTAGCAAATCAACCGTTTCATTTACGAAAAATTTAGAAGAAAAACAAGTGAATTTCACCCTGACACCACCTAAAACGATTCAAGATGGTAAGTATAATCTAACAGCTCAAGCTACGGTCGATGGAAAAACATTCAATTCGACAATTCAAGAAATATCCTATGATCATATCGGCACATTCTATTATCAATACGAAGCCGCAATCAACACTGTTGCCTTTGAACTACTAAAGCCAGCCTCATTAAAAGTCGGCTATATTGAAAGCGGATTTGATAAAGTAGCCGATTACTTAAGTAACGCAGGTCTCAATATTACAAAACTAACAGAAGCTGATTTAGCATCTGGCGATTTGAGTCAATATGATACGATTGTGACCGGCATTCGCGCTTACTTGTCTCGCGCAGATTTAAAAGCAAATAATGCTCGCTTACTGCAATACGTTGAAAATGGCGGCCATCTTGTCGTGCAATATCACAAACCAGGTGATGGTTGGGATGAAAAGACGACTGCCCCATATCCACTTACTCTTGGCAATCCATCGATTAAGTGGAGAGTAACCGATGAAAAAGCTGCAGTCAATGTCTTACAACCATATTCAGCCCTTTTCAATTTCCCGAATGAAATCACAACAAAAGATTGGGACAATTGGGTGCAAGAAAGAGGCTTATACTTCCCGATGAAGTGGGATTCACACTATGAAACATTCATATCCATGAACGATCCTAACGAAGATCCATTTGATGGCGGTATTCTAATGGCCAATTATGGCAAAGGCACGTATCTCTACACCAACCTTGTCTTCTACCGCCAAATCCAAGGCCAAGTACCAGGTGGCTATCGAATTCTGACCAACTTGATAAGTTACGGAGCTGAATAATTAGATGAATGAACCTATGCATGTGTATATGTGCATAGGTTTTTTATTTTGGGCGAAACTAGCACTTATTTTTACCTTCAGACGTGGAAATCGCACAGCATTTTTACCATTTCGATCCGGATATCAAATTTGCGAGCGCCATTTCGAATTTACGTGCCAGAATCGATACTTCTCGAGCGAGATTTGCGATTTGCGTGCCGGAGCCTAATTTAGGAAATAAAACTGATGCAGTAAACATTCCGGAACTACGACAAAAAAACGAATCTGAATTTTAACCAAACATGAGTTGTTAGGGAGCTAAATAAATACACGAACGAACCTATGCATGCGTGATAGTGCATAGGTTTTTTATTTATTACGAAACTATCTCTTACTTTTACCTTCAGGCGTGGAAATCGCCCATTATTTCTACAGTTACGATCCGGATATCAAATTTGCGAGCGCCATTTCGAATTTACGTGCCGGAATCGGAGACTTACGTGCCAGAATCGATACTTCTCGAGCGGGATTTGCGATTTGCGTGCCGGAGCCTAATTTAGAAAGTAAAACTGTTGCAGTAAACATTCCGGAACTACGACAAAAAAACGAATCTGAATTTAAAAAAAACATGATTTGTTAGGGGGCTAAATAAATACACAAACGAACCTATGCATGCGTGATATGTGCATAGGTTTTTTATTTATTACGAAACTATCACTTACTTTTACCTTCAGGCGTGGAAATCGCCCTCTATTTCTACAGTTACGATCCGGATATCAAATTTGCGAGCGCCATTTCGAATTTACGTGCCGGAATCGGAGACTTACGTGCCAGAATCGATACTTCTCGAGCGGGATTTGCGATTTGCGTGCCGGAGCCTAATTTAGAAAGTAAAACTGTTGCAGTAAACATTCCGGAACTACGACAAAAAAACGAATCTGAATTTAAAAAAAACATGATTTGTTAGGGGGCTAAATAAATACACAAACGAACCTATGCATGCGTGATAGTGCATAGGTTTTTTATTTATTACGAAACTATCACTTACTTTTACCTTTAGGCGTGGAAATCGCCCTCTATTTCTACAGTTACGATCCGGAAATCAAATTTGCGAGCGCAATTTCGAATTTACGTGCCGGAATCGTGGATTTACGTGCCAGAATCGATACTTTTCGAGCGGGATTTGCGATTTGCATGCCGGATCCTAATTTAGGAAGTAAAACTGTTGCATTAAACATTCCGGAACTACGACAAAAAAAACGGAAGACCCATTATCAGGACTCCCGCTTTTCTATAAAACGTACTATCATTTTCCTTCTAATACGTTAATAAACTCTCTTAAATAATCTGGCAGATCTGGTGGACGACGGCTTGAGATAAGATGTCCATCTGTAATAACCGGTTCGTCATACCAATTAGCACCTGCATTTTCCATATCATCTTTAATGCCAGGTGTACTTGTTACGTTTTTACCTTGCAAAATTTTCGCAGAAATCAATACCCAGCCTGCATGACAGATTTGACCAATTGGTTTTTCACTAGCATCCATTTCTTGGATTAAGGAGATAACTTCAGGAAACCTTCTGATTTTATCAGGTGCCCAGCCTCCTGGTACTAGAATGGCATCATAGTCTTCTGGATTCACATCACCATAAGCCATATCAGATTCTGCTGGCACACCGTACTTGCCGATATACGTCTCATTTGCCACTTCACCAGCAAGATGGACAATCGCTCCCTCTTCCCGAAGTCTGAGAATCGGATACCATAGCTCTAAATCTTCACACTCATGATGAACTAGGCTAATAACTTTCTTTCCTTCTAATCGCATGTTATTACCTCCTTATCTATTTCTAATGCTATTCTACACCATTTTAAACTTTTTCGCTTGAACAAGTTAACTTTTCGGGTAAATTTGAATAACTCAAATAAAATCATTTATTGACTTTGGAAAACATAATCGATGAAAGTGAATGATTTTGAGGTATTATTTACTGAGTAAGAAGAACAGAAGTTATAATAAATAGAAGTTGTTTTTGAGCATGTTCAGGTTGAATATCTGTTTCTTGTTCTATTGAAAGATAAAGCCTCATCAAATTGTTCCATCACTTCGAAACTTTAATAAAATACAAAACCTAAACTTTTTCTAAATAAAGTGAAACTTCAATCAGTGGGGGTTCTTCACCCCCTATCGATTGTTAGCCCGTTAATGCGGGATAAGCCCAAACCACTTTATCTATCTTACGCTTTTTGGCAAAATGGCCTGGAGCTTTAAAGACAATTCTTCCACTAGCTCATTGACTGTTACATCCCTCTCCGATTCTCCTTTTTCAAAAGCATCTTTGAGAATGTGATAAAAGTCTTCCTTTGTTATACTTGCATTCATGATAAATTCTCCCTCGTTTATGTACAGAAATCATCCCCAAAAAGAGTCCAATTCAGCACTAGGCAATCCTTTTATCGTGTTATTTACACTTGCATTAAACAATGTGTAATACTTACTGGGTCTGACTCTTTATTTATGGAAGACCCCTCTCATTTCATAAGAAACCGGAGCCTTGTCCTTATATACTGACTTGATAACTTGCTCAAACATCTTTTCCAAGCAGAAAATAATTAACAATCAAATCCTATTATTCAGTCATTTTATTATTTTATCATATACAACTACTTTCTCACTTTGAATTATTTCGACAAAATTTGGGTAGCACAACCAAAACCTTTTGCTGTAAAATTAAATACCCCTTTTACACGAAGCAAAACTATGAATAAAATGGAAATACTATATGCTTTTAGTTAATCACTAACAATATTATGACTGATAGCAAAGCAAATTAAATGAATAGAAAGTATGCATTTAATCAAATGTCTCCCTTATAACCTAAACTTTCCTTAATCCCCGGAATCAAAAACTGACCAGTATCGAGGACTGGTCAGCATTTATTCCTATTCCTTTTTCGCTGCCACATCCTCAGAAATATAAGCAGTTTCATCTACTATCTCAAACGCCGACATGCTCGTTCCACCTGTATTAACATTTTCTGGTACGTCAACTTCAGCAACAGACTTTTCTTCCCCTTTTTCTTTTGGAGAATTTAGGTAAACACAAAGAATAGCAATTGTTAATAATATACCAAATATAACTGCAATTACAAGCGCCTTTTTTTGTCTATAATCCAACACTACACCTACTTTCTCAGATATCCCCTTCCTTAAATTAAGTATATTTTGATTATTTAGCTAAATTCCTTTTAATTTTTCTTATCTAATTAAGTTTTGAAGTAATAGGTGTTAAGATCAAGGTAATGTGGTTATTGCTTTCTTTAAGAAACGCATAAAATAGACTATGGAAAAAAATCATTTACTTCAATTTGAACTACAAGGACTTTCCACTAAAAGATAAGCTGGATCCTTCTTACGAATCTAAAAACGTCTTCCCCTTCAATTCATTCAACGTGACAACAAATTCATAAAGAAGTTTATAGGAGTTTTCCATATCTTCTAAGTCCACTACTTCAATAGGTGTGTGCGTATAGCGCGATGGGATGGAAATAACACCTGCTGATACACCTTTATGTGTCATGTGGATCGCCCCTGCGTCTGTGCCAATGCCCATGAAAACTTCAAGCTGATGAGGAATATGGCCGTTCTCGGCGATCTTCTTTAAATGTTGCGTAACAAGTGGATGGGCAATGAATGATTTATCGACAATTTTAATACACGGACCGGCACCTAATACCCTAGTCCCCGTCATCAACACGTCATTTGTATCACTCGTCGGCGTAGTATCTAGTACTAACGCATAATCCGGTTCGACAGCAGCTGATACAACGGATGCCCCTCTTAGTCCGACTTCCTCTTGAACGGTAAATGCTCCGTAAATATCGCCATGTTTGGCACCTGATTCACGTAAGTTTTGCAGAAAATGAATCAGAACAGCACAGCCCGCTCTGTCGTCCAATGCTTTTCCGACAACACGATTGTTGCCTATTTGCTTACACTCGGTTCCATAAGAAATCGGCTGGCCTACGCGAATTCCCATCTCGATGACATCTTCTTTCGAGCGGGCACCGACATCAATATATAGCTCACGATGATTAGCGACTCGGTTTGGGTCATCCCATTTCACATAATGAACGGATAGAGTCCCAATGACACCATGTACAATGCCACGATTTGCTTTAATAAGTACAGGTAAGGACAGCAAGATTCGGTCATCAAAACCACCTAATTTTTCAAATCGAATCAATCCGTTATCTTCAATTTTTTTGACAATAAAGCCGATCTCATCCGTGTGTGCCGCAATAACTAATGATGGGAAACTTGCATCATTGCCATTTATTTTCACGAGTAAATTACCAACTGCATCAACATGGTATTCATCCACATAGTCTTTCACTTCACGTAAAATAAACCGTTGGACATCTTGTTCGAATCCACTCGGTCCAACGATATTACTTAAACTTTTTAACAGTTCGTACATAGTTGCTCCTCCTTAATAAGGGTCAGACCCCACTTTTACTATATCTCGTTTATTTGTCTCGTAAATGAGGCAATAAACTTTGGATTTAGTGTGTGAGGTCAGACCCTTTATTTCGTTAATATAGAGTGTAAGGACTAATCCTTTTCCTTAGTTCGTCAAGTACACTTCAGCAAAATTATCATTTTCCATTGGGTGGGCGTTAAATCCTTGTACATAGCCCGCAAGACCCATAGGTGGCGTAGTATGTCCAATCGTTACCCACGGTGCATCTTGATGGAAAATTTCTTGTGCTTGTTTATACAACTTGATACGTTCTTCTTGTTCAAACGTTACACGAGCTTGTTGCAAAAGTTTTGTAAACTCTTCATTATTATAAAAAGCACGGTTGCTGGCTGGTTTTTCGATATTCGTATTGCTTAAGTTCGGGAATAAGAAATTATCTGGATCTGCCATAACACCCGTCCAACCGTATAAGGCCATTGGATGTTCCCCTTCACCCGTCTTTTGTAAATACGTTGCCCATTCATACGTTTTGATTTCTGCGTCAATGCCGATTGCTTTCAAGTTCGCTTGCATCGCTTCGGCAATTTTTAATGGTTGTGGTAAATACGGTCTAGGATTGCTCATCGTCCATAATTCCGTTTTGAAGCCGTCTGGGAAGCCTGCTTCTGCCAGTAGCTTCTTCGCTGCTTCTACATCGTATTTGTAATCTTCAATCTCATCATTATAGCCCCAAAGTGAAGATGGGAATGGGTTTTTCGCCACTTCTGCATAGCCATTATAGAATGCATCAATTAATTCTTTCTTGTTAATCGCCATATTAATCGCTTGGCGTACTTTCACATTATCAAATGGTGCCATTTGTGTATTGAAAACCATGAATCCTGTGTTAAAACTTGGACGTTCAATTAAGCTTAATTGTGAATTGGCTTTGATTGTATCTGCATCATCTGGATTTAAGCCATCAATAATGTCTACTTCACCACTTTGAAGAGCAGTAAGACGGGATGAATTATCCGGAATCACACGGAAAATCATTTCATCTAAGTATGGTTGTCCATCGACATAATAATTTTCATTTTTCTTTAAGACCACTTTGTCATTACGACTCCAGCTCTCGAACTTAAACGGTCCAGTACCAACTGGATGTTCATAAAACTTATCGCCATATTTTTTAATCGCATCGGGACTGGCAATTCCGAACATTGGAATCGCTAAATAACTAATAAATGGTGCTGTTTTTTCAGTTAATGTAATTTCTACTGTTGATGCATCTACTGCTTTTACAGAGGCAATTTTGTGATTTGGATCACCTTTAAATCCACCATACAGGAATGGATAGTACGGGAAGTCTCCCTTATGGTACGGATTCGCTGGGTCCATCCAACGCTCAAAGTTGAATACAACAGCATCTGCGTTAAAATCGGTGCCATCTTGGAATTTTACACCTTGTTTAAGCGTAAGTGTCCATGTTAAGCCATCTTCAGAAACTTTATAAGATTCCGCTAGTTTTGGTTGTAATTCGAGCTTATCATCGTAAACAAACAATGTTTCAAAAATATTATGCGTCACACGGATCGACTCGCCATCCGTAACATTGATTGGGTCTAAGCCAATCGAATCTGCGCCGCGGCCATAGATTAATGTTCCACCGGCTTTTGGTTCCGTTGTTTCGCTCTTGTCTACAGCTTTTTCTTTGTTCCCACCAGAACAAGCTGTAAGCAATAATGTTAGTACGACTAAAATACTTACAAATAATGAAGAATTTCTTTTCATCATCGTTCCCCCTATTTTCTATATGGAAAGCGGTACGAAGTGTTCGTCCCGCAGTCTACCTATTTCTAGCTTTTCATTTTTGGATCTAAGGCATCTCTAAGTCCATCGCCCATTAAGTTAAAGCCAAGCACCGTCAGCATAATCGCAATTCCTGGGAATAAAACGGTCCATGGTGCCTGAATAATGTATTGCCTTGAATCGGCAAGCATTTTCCCCCATTCCGCTTGTGGAGGTTGAGCTCCCATTCCTAAAAATCCGAGTGCCGCCGCTTCAATAATGGCTGTTGCGATCGCTAATGTAGCTTGCACAATAATCGGTGCTAAGCTATTTGGTAATACATGATGGAATAAAATACGACCATCACTCATCCCCACCGCTCGAGCCGCCATAATATATTCTTCCTGTTTCACACTGAGTACTTTTGAACGAATGAGCCTGCCGAAATTCGGAATATTAATAATTGCAATCGCAATTAAGGCATTTTGTAAAGATGGTCCCAATACGGCTACGACTGCAATCGCTAATAGAATACTAGGAAAAGCAAGCATAATATCAAAGATTCTCGAAATCACTGTATCGATCCATCGTCCGTAAAATCCGGCGATAATGCCAAGAAAACAGCCGATGATTACAGATCCCGCGACCGATACGAGGCCAACCCATAAAGAAATTCGCGCCCCATAGATAACCCGGGAAAAAATATCGCGGCCAAAATCATCCGTCCCGAACCAGTGCTCTGAAGATGGTGGGTTATTACGAATGGAAAGTTGTTGTTCATTGATACCATATGGCGCAAGTAGTGGTGCAAGGATCGCAATAATGATAAAAAATAGCACAATTCCTGAGCCAACTAATGCTACTTTGTTTTTCTTAAAGGTTTTCCACCCTTCTCGCCACGGGGAAACCGCTTCTTCCAGTTGAAGCTCATTTGTCTCATTTTCACGTTTTGCTAAAACCGGCACAAAAATCCCCCTTCCCTTTAGTTGTATTTAATGCGTGGATCGATCGCAACATATAGAAGGTCCACAATCAGATTAATCAATATGAAGATGGTTGCAATGATGAGAATACCAGACTGAATCACTGGATAATCGCGAAATCCGATCGCTTCATAAATATAACGGCCAATTCCAGGCCAACCAAATATCGTTTCCGTTAAGATCGCTCCACCAAGTAATAGTCCGACTTGAAGGCCGATTACAGTTAGTACTGGGATTACCGCATTTTTTAATGAATGCTTGTACACGACAAAAAACATTCTCATCCCTTTTGCACGTGCTGTTCTAATATAGTCGGAACGCATGACTTCTAGCATACTGGAACGAGTAATCCGGGCAATAATCGCCATCGGAATCGTTGCAAGGGCTAAACTCGGTAAGATTAAATGGCGGATGACTTCACCGAATTGATCGAATCTACCAGCGATCAATGTATCGATTAAATAGAGATTCGTCACCACTTCAACTGGATCTCGAACATTCTCACGTCCTGTTGAAGGAAGCCAACCTAATTCTAAAGAAAAAGCCCATTGCTCCATTAAACCGAGCCAGAAAACCGGAATCGAAATCCCAATTAACGCCAGAATCATCGCGACATAATCAAACCATGAATTTTGAAACCACGCACTAATAATTCCTGCATTGACGCCAATAAAAATCGCAATAAACATTGCGACCAATGATAATTCCAATGTAGCTGCAAGATATGGCCAAATTTCATCCTTAATTGGCGCTGAGCTTCGTAATGACTCCCCTAAATCTCCTGACAGGAGCCCTTTTACATAGTGAAAAAATTGCACATACCATGGATCATTTAAGCCAAGCTTTTCAGTTAATTGTGCCACCGCTTCTTTTGTTGCTTGCTGTCCTAAGATCACTTGGGCTGGATCACCCGGGATGGCTCGAATGATGAAAAACACAACAAATGTCATACCAAATAGGACGGGTATAAGCATCAATAGACGGCGAATTGTGTAGGTTAACACAAAAACCCCTCCCCTTTCATTTCTACATATCTAAGTGCTTTCTTACTTCAATCGACAAGCCACAAAATGGCCTGGCGCAACTTCAATTAAATCATCACGTTCTGAGTCAATATTCATCCAAGAATCATCGATGACATATTTACTTGGCAGTGTGCCAAATTGAATCGCAGCTTGTTCATCGGCTTGATAATATTCCGGATCTGGAATAGGTACCGCAGCTAACAATTGCTGGGTGTATGGATGAAGTGGATTTTGATAAATTTTTTCAGCGTCAGCTAACTCCACCATCCGTCCTTTATACATAACCCCGACTCGATCACTAATATGACGGACAACGCCAAGATCGTGGGCGATAAAGATATACGTTAATTGAAACTCCTTCTGCAAGTCTTTCAATAGATTGAGAACTTGCGATTGAATCGACACATCCAACGCTGAAACGGGTTCATCAGCAATAATCAATTTCGGATTGGTCATTAACGCCCTGGCTATGCCAATTCGTTGCCGCTGCCCACCACTAAATTGATGAGGATAACGTCTTGCGTGATAACTTGTTAATCCTACTACCTCTAACATATCGCTGACCTTTTTCTTTCGTTCAGCCTCATTGCCAATTCCATGAACAATCAGCGGTTCCTCTAATATTTTCTCCACTGTATGTCGCGGATTAAGAGAAGCATATGGATCTTGAAAAATCATTTGAATATGACGCCTTACTTTTCTCATTTCTTTTTTCGGGAGCGCCCGAAGATCTCGATTATCAAAGAGAATTGTTCCTTCTGTTGGTTCAATTAACCGAAGCAACATCCTGCCTGTTGTCGACTTGCCACAGCCACTTTCGCCAACGATCCCTAATGTTTCTCCTTCATTCACATGAAAAGAAACACCATCAACAGCCTTCATATCACCGATTTTCTTACCTAAAATCCCGCCCGTAATCGGAAAGTATTTTTTGACATTTTCCACCTGTAAGATCGGCTTCGTCATTTGGAAACACCCCCTTGTTGTTCATAAAGAAAGCATCTTACTTTTTGCCCTTCTCCGGTTTGATACAGTTCAGGTGTTTCCGTAAAACAGCGATCAAACGCATGTTCACATCGTGCAGCAAAACGGCAACCTTCTTTAATACTTCCTGGCTTTGGAACATTTCCAGGAATCGAATACAGCCGATCGACTTTTTTTCGCATATCAGGCACAGATTTAATTAAGCCCACAGTGTAAGGATGCTTCGGGCTTTTGTAAATCGTCGCAATATCTCCTTCTTCAACGACCTTTCCTGCATACATGACAACAACGCGCTGACAAACTTCAGCTACTACGCCAAGGTCATGGGTGATCATCATAATCGCTGTTTGATAGTCATGATTTAACTTTTTCATAAGCTTAAGAATCTGTGCTTGGATGGTGACATCTAGAGCAGTAGTCGGCTCATCAGCGATTAGCAATTGCGGGTTACAGACCATAGCCATCGCAATCATAACTCGTTGACGCATGCCGCCAGATAACTGGTGAGGGTATTCATTTAGCAATTCTTCCGCGCGAGGTAAGCCAACCATTTGCAAAATTTCAATCGCTCGTTCCTTCACTTGCTGCTTGTTCCACTTGTTATGTAAGCGAATCGTTTCCATAATCTGATTCCCAATTGTAAACAACGGGTTTAAAGACGTCATCGGTTCCTGGAAAATCATCGTAATATCATTGCCCCGAATTTGCCGCATCCGTTTTTCCGATGCCTTCGTCAAATCCTCGCCTTTATACAAAATTTCTCCACCAACAATTTTGCCAGGAGGACTTGGGACTAAACCCATAATCGATAACGAAGTCACCGATTTCCCGCAGCCCGATTCCCCAACAACCCCAAGAATTTCTCCTTTATTAATATAAAAGTCAATGTCATCCACTGCCGCCACTTCTCCATCATCCGTAAAAAAAGAAGTACGCAGATTTTTTACTTCTAAAACAGATTCACCGCTCATATGAAAGCTCCTTCCCATAACAATTCCCGACATTCCCCTTGCATTTCAATACCAAATTTCGTATTTAAATACAATCAATCCCGATAATTGTATACATAAAAAAGTCCAATTTTATCGAAAAACTTATTATTCTCAAACTTAAAGAACTTATAATCTATTTATTAATATTCTTTTGATATAATAATATTTTTAGAATATTTTTTGTTTTCATGTAGTATACCGCAAAAATCTACATTATTCTACAGTATTTTCACACACTTTAAGAGGATATTAAGCATCCGCAACCTGTTGGAGACATGGATTACGCGGGTGAAAGCGCTTTTATTTAAGGCGTAAAAAAACAGAGAGTCTATTTGAATTGACTCTCTGTTTTTGCTTAATCTGTAAAACTGTTGAAGAAATCAACGAATAAGATAACAAGTCTGATTTTCTCTCGTTAAATACTGTATGAGAAGCTTGATTTCAGCAAGATAATACTAAAATACATAATAGTGGCATATTCAAAATAGTTTTGACAAATATCGAGTGGTGACAAGCCAAAAAACTAGTAGATAGATAGCTTTGTTTCGTGCATCTTCCTAGCTTCTCCATCATAAAGCCGATAATTAGATTTGTGTGACGAAGCCAATCTTGTTCACCGAGGAGTCGACGTTAAACTCAACAAGCACTATCTAGCATTCAATAAAAATTTACAGTTTGCAAAGTAGGCACATTATTCTAATCGAAAAAACTATACTTTTTCATCCGAACTCTACAGTATTTTCAAACTTTTAAAACGAGGTTAAGCATCCGCAACAAATTCGAGGAATTCTATTTAGTTCCAGGTTTTAGACAGACTTAGAACCAGATCCATTATTTCATACCCTATTATAGTCATAAAGCCTGAACCCTTTTATGTTAGGTTCAGGCTTTATTAAGGACTATTCTTATTACTTACCGCTGAATTTCTCTTTTTCTACCTCATGTTTAGGATTACCTTTTCTAAATGACCAGATGTCAGAAACTGTTCTACCGGTGTAAATATCTTCAGCAACAGCATACCAGGAATACGTATGATTTGCCGGTAGCCCTTTCCAATCTACTTGTGCAGTTTTGCCGCTTTTCACATTTTCTACTTTGCCTATATCAGAATTGGTATAAACGTTGACTTCAAAACTGTCAGTCGCGACTCTTTTCTCTTGTAGTTGAAGATCCAGGTTGATGACAAACTCATCTTTTCCTGCGTATTTGTCTGTGTCATAGTAATTGTAATCATTCAGATAAGGAGAATATGTGTTTACGAGAATTCTGTTTTGGTCGGTATCGAAGTGAAGCAGGCGCATGTAGCCTTGTCCACCTTCTGGACCAGCTTGATAATCGGCAAGCATTTGGTAGACTTGACGATCCGGTGTTCCGTCCCCATCATCATCGATTGAATCAACCAGCGTTTGAGCTTCATGGTAATGGCCACTTAATACAGCGATGACGTTTGTGTTGGGCACTACCACTTGGTTATAGATTTTTTCTCCAAGCGGGTGTCTTGTTCCAGTTGACAATAAATACTCGTGGAAGCTTAGAATTGCTTTTCGGTCCGGGTAAGCCGCTAAAACTTCGTTTAACCAAGCGATTGATTCGTCATCGACTCCCCAGCCCATGTACGTGATGATATAGTCATTACCATTAGCTGAAATTAAATCATAGTGACCACGATTATTTTTGTAAGATTCGCCGTAGTATGGTTTGTCTTTAAAACGATCTGCACCAAAGTATTGAGAGTAATTTGTATAATCACCTGTTTTGTGATCTACGTCATGGTTTCCTGCTAGAACTCCATATGGTACTTTTGCATCGTCTAGGACTTTCATAAACTGATCTGCATTGTTCCATTGGTATTGCTTATCTGATTCATCTACTAAATCTCCGGTGTGGATGACATATTTAATTTTTAATGCTTCTTGCATTTCCGCAATCCACTGTGTTTGTCTTTCATAAATATGCGGATAGCTCTCGGAATAATATTGTGTATCGGACATCCAAACGAATGTATAGTCATAATCGTTTGGAGAAGCCGGAATTTCATCTTGTATCATTACGTTGATTTTACTGTTCTTTACATACTCGTTTACAGGAACGGTTTGCTTTAACGAAAAATCACTTTCTCCTGCAATTTTATAATCGATTGCCATCCAGTTATTTTTCGTATGATTCCATGCATACATCGTTACTTTTCTACCTATTAGTGAATGACCTTCCCACGATAATTCAACAACATCATCCTCATCAACTGATCTGTCCAGTGTTACATCAAAACGGTGGTACGGGAATTGCGTAGTTGAATCTGTCATCAAATATTCATCATCTGAAGCTGTTACTTTTGAGATGTCTTCATCGGTAAAGGATGTTTCACCTTCTGGAACTGCCATTTGTGGTGGCTCTACATCGGCTGCATGTTTAAAAGCTTTTACATAATCTTTATTTGCTGCATTATATGTGAAGCCTTTGTAAAAACTCACGTTCATATCATCGTTCGTAGGATCAGTCACTTTTACTTTCAAAGTTGGAGATCCTTTTACACCTGGATCACCATCGTTCGGTGATAGGAGCTCTGGTTTAGACGGTAATTCGTCGACTACAGAGAATCGGATTGAAAGTTCTGTTTTGTTTCCTACTTTGTCAATTGCAGTAATCAGTAGCTCATGGTTGCCTGGTGCTAATTGTGATGAGGAAGTTTTATACGGAACTGTTATTGGCTCGTTGTCCAGCTTAACTTCCGCTTTATCTATACCAGCTATCTCATCGGTAATAGATGGATCGATAATAAATTCGCCTTTATATTCCTTATTCTTCTCAATTGAAGGAGCAATAACAGGAGCAGTATTGTCTACTTTTACGGTAGCCGTCCGCTCGCCATTCACTGGATCGCTTACTTTAATCGTATGAGCACCATCCGATACTGTAGTTGTATTCCACTTATATGCCTTTGATGGAGCTTTTTCTACTGGTAGAGAAAATGTGAAATTAACTGCTGGATTATCATCTTTCATTGCAATCACCTTATCAGGATCTGTATAAACAGGATCATTTATTAATGTCCCGTCAGTAAGAACTAATCTCACGTTTCGTAAACTATAATCATCCCTGTTCTCTCCTGCATTCGAAGGGAATGGTGAAGCTTTATCACCAGAACGGATTGTAAAGGTGTTTTCGCCAATTTTTATTTTCTCCGGTTGTATCGGAATTGTGATTGTTTGCCAATCAATAATTCCGTCATCAAAAATGCGTAATACCTCATCCCCCATAGTCACTCCGTTTTGGAAGAAAGTATTTACATTACTTACTTCAAATGCAAGATAACTTTCATCTTCAAGAGCATAATAAGTCTGTTCCTTTAACTCAGACTCATCAATAAATAGCTTCACATTTTCCTGTGTTGCATCACTCGAAGAACCTTTAATAATTTCTTCTCCTGAAAGAAAATCTCCATTTTTTACATTGAGTCTTAACTTGTCAGGATTTTTATCGCTTGTAATCTTCACTTTGTATGTATTACTTTTTACTTCATTCGCTCCGTCAGAAACAATGAAATAATACTCAATGTTTTCTTTCCCAATTAAATCAGGCGAGTAAATTGTATAGTGATACAGTAAATCATTATAATCCTGCTGTAACAATGCCCTTTTATATTCTGTTTGCTCATTGTTTTTATAATACAGGGCAACCGTTTTTACTTTTACATTATCCGTGGCATCAGCCTTAATCTTTAAATCTTCTAATTGTTTTATTTCAGTTTTACCCGTCAAATCTTCCACTGTAGGAGATACACTATCATCCTGTACTTCAACTGTTTTTGCAGGGACTTGACCTGATTGGACTTTCCCAGGTGTAGCAGCATTTTTTCCTGCACTTATTTTGATCATCTTGTTTGACCCATCTACTGGATATCTGTATGTAATCCCTTTATCAGGATATGTGTCATCAATACCAGTTACTTCATTGTAATATGCAACCGAGCTTTCAAATCCTGTGTTGGTCGCTACGACAAGTCCTCGGACAGAACCGTTAGCCATTCCAGCGCTGTAGATTCTGACAATATCTTCAGTTTCTACTAGATTTGAATTGTAATTTGCATTAAAATCAGCTACCGTTTTCTTCTCATTTTGTTCATTAATAATCCAGAATACAAGAGTTTCTTTTGATTTAATCACAACATTATCGGGTACAGATTCCCAAATAACATCACTATTCGGGTCTTCACCATAACGGTATTGCATCTTATAATCTTTAAAATTTATATCTTTGTTCGTATTATTGTAGATTTCAATAAACTCATAGCCGTCAGCCCCTCCGACATTTGCTGAATCAGGAACTACTTCTGTAACGAGGAAGTCAGGCAATTTATTGTAATCTACTACTGGTTTTGCGACTGCAATATTATATTCTGACGTTTTAGTGATATTTTTTCCATCTGCTGCTTCAATATAATAAATCAAATCAGATTCAACTGTTTCAGCAGGAATTTCCACTGAAAATTTAGAAGAATCTTCAGGGGTAGCAGTCATCGATATTGATGTAAATTGCTCATCCCCTTCTTTTTTGAAATGAAGGGTGGCATAAGGTACAGCTTTATCATCTGTAACAGCCGCTTCGATCCTAATAGGTGTGTATGCTTCACTATTTTTCACTGCAGAATGCTGAATGTCAGGTGCCACTGTGTCTTCTATTATTTCAGGTAATATAACCGCTGTTGCAGGAACTTGCACAGGTACAATTGCTCCTGGCGTCGGATTTGCAAGCGTTTGGAATTTTTCCATTTCCGTTCCTGTTTTTGGATAGTTGAATTGAACAACTTTCCCAGTATTATCGGTCTCCCCAGGAAGATAACCTGCAGAGATGATTTCTTTCCCTGTTTGATCTTTAATAACAAGTGCACGATTCCCCCCATTCGCAAAACCAGGGAATACATCCTTGAATGGAATGACTTTGTCTTCAGTCAGGTTTATATTAAATTGTGCATTAAATTCAGCTAAAGTCTTTCCAGTATTATTGAACCAAAATACGAATGTCTCTTGTGGTTCAATGGTGATATTACTCGGAATTTGAAATGGTTTTTCCACACCTGTATCTAAATAACGGTAAATAAAAGAATAGTTATTTAATAGTAACGGTTGATTCGTATTATTATAGAGCTCGAAAAACTCATAATTGTCCGTTCCTGCGGAATCTGGTGAAATCTCAGTTATCAGTAAATGTGGGAGACTATTGAAATCTTCTACTGTAGTAGTTTCTGGTGAAGGAGTAGTTTCGGTTACAGAATTACTCGAATCAGCTGATTCGTCCGTTCCTTCCAAAGTTGATTTTATAGATTCAGTGCTTGAATCAGTATGTATGGAACCTTCCCTGGTTGATACCTGTGGAATAGAAATTTTTTCTAGTTCTTCCGCATTGGTAATGATTGGAGTAATTAAAATAAAGTTCGGTAATACTAGGCTAAAAACTAATATATACGACAAAGGCACCCTAAATCTCTTGTTTTTCATACTTCCCCCTAAAAAAATGATCGATTTTTGTAAAATTATACAATCATTTCATTAAGGAATATTTAGGAAATTGTAAAGTTTCGGTGAACTTAAAGAAAAACATTTCGAGTGCCAGGCACCAATTTGATAAAATTCCAGGTGTGCATATTAACTAAGTGTTCCAAAAGAAAGTAAACAACCTTTATACCTAAAAAGTGAAACTTCAAAATCAGTGGGGTTTTACTACCCGTTAATGCGGGATAAATGTAGGACTAAAGGTTGCTTAACTCTCTCTTCCATTCGTTTAAGATTATTTTACTTTTTCTACCTTTACAGGACTCTTCGTTCTTAATGATTGATAACAAGCTTCAATGACACCTAAATTTTTGTTGCTTAGTTTACCTTTGTTAATCGGTTGTTGTTGTAGGATAGATGTTGAGAAATGCTCGACTTGTAAGAGGTATTGATCCCCAGACACATGTTCTTCTCTTGCTTCTCCGTTTTCGTCTGTTATGGAAATGATCCCTTCGCCATCTCTTAAATCTGGACGAAAAGCGAAAGGAACACGAATGGCGCCCTTTGTTCCAAAAATTTCATACTGATGGGTCATCGGCTCTTCAAAGCTGCAATGAAATCCTGCGGTAATACCGTTGTCAAAGGTTAGTAGCCCAGAAGCCGTTAAGTCAACTCCTACATTTGCAGGAATATTACCAGATACATAGACTTCTTTTGGTTCTTGATCTAATAAAAAAAGGCTCGCATGAATACAATAGCAGCCAATATCAAAAATGCTACCGCCGCCTAATTCAGGATTGATCCGGATGTCACTCTTATTTAAATCAAGCTGGAATGTAAAGGCTGCTCTCATATGCTTTACATCTCCTATCTCTCCACTTGCAATGATTTCTTTGACACGTTGATGCTGCGGATGAAATTGATACATAAAGGCTTCCATGAATAAAACGTTGTTCTCGGCACATGCATTTGTCATTTCTCTTAAATCCGCAGAATGGAGTGCTGCTGGTTTTTCACATAATATATGTTTTCCCTTGTTTGCAGCTTCGATGACCCATTTTTTATGTAAAGAGTTTGGGAGTGGAACATATACAGCTTCAATATCTGGGTCCGCTAATAATTCCATGTAGCTGTCATAGGCTTTTGGGATATTCAATGTTTCTGCTACTTGTTTTGACTTGTTACTTTCGCTGGCAATTGCATAGACCTCACTGTTTTCCGCTGCTTGTAACGCGGGAATAATTTGTTTTTGTGCAATATTCGCCGTACTTAATATTCCCCATTTAATCACTCGTTTCAATGAATAGCCCCTCCTTCGGTTTTGTGCCTAATAGACGGCCCATTGGTCGTTTATTGTACACAACGGGCACTGATTGTTACTTTTGCGCTTCTAATTTCCTGTTATTCTGTCCTGGTTCTACAGTCTCGATCATTCTCATGTTTTTTAAGCCGTGCATGATTTCATACTTCTCTCGACCAAAATAATCATGAAGATCTAAATAATATTTATAAAGCTCATCATATATTTTCACATTTTCTGCGATTGGAACAAAAGCCTCCTCTTTAACTTTGGCCATACTCTCAGCTGCTTCAAAAATCGTGTCGTAACCACCGTTTTTTCCCCCTGCAGCAACTGAAGCGTACATGGCAGCACCGAGAGCCGTTGTTTGTTCCGAATTAGCTATTTTAATTTCACGATTGGTAATATCAGCGTATATTTGCATAAGCAATTTATTTCGTTGTGGGAGACCGCCACATGCGAAAAGTTCCTTGACCACCACCCCTGCTTCTGTAAAATTTTCAATAATTTTTCTAGTCCCAAATGCTGTCGATTCTAATAAAGAACGATAGATTTCTTCTGGTTTCGTAGCTAAAGTAAGTCCGATAATCGTTCCAGATAAATTGGCATCGACTAAGACAGAACGATTGCCATTCCACCAATCTAAGGCGATTAGACCTGATTGTCCAGGCTTATACCTGGTTGCCTTTTCCTCCAATACTTGATGGACACTTTTTCCTGCTTCTTCTGCTTCTTGTACAACATAGCTTGGTACTGCTTGCTCTACATACCAAGCAAAGGAATCTCCTACCGCAACTTGGCCTGTCTCATAACTGTAGTAACCAGGAATAATTCCATCTTCGACGATGCCACAAACCCCTTCAATTGCTTCTTCTTTATCCGCTATTAACATGTGACATGTAGACGTTCCCATCGCTAAAACAAACTGTCCAGGGTGTACGGCTCCAACAGCTGGAACCCCAGCATGAGCATCAATGATTCCAACAGCAACAGCAATCCCCGGTAAGAGCCCTAACTTGTCAGCCATCTCTTTTGTCAGTTCTCCTGCCTTTTCGCCAATCGACCGAACCTCACCACGCATTTTTGTTTCTAAAATATGTTCAAAACGCAGATGTAGTGCTTTAAAAAATGAAGCCTCCGGATACCCAGCTTCTTTATTCCAAAATGCTTTGTAACCACATGTATTACTACTTCGAATTAGATTGTTGGTTAATCGATACGTGACCCAGTCACAAGCTTCGATAAATAAGTCCGCTGCTTCAAACACCTCGGGTGCCTCTTTGATGATTTGTAAAATCTTCGGGAACATCCACTCCGAAGAAATTTTGCCACCATAACGATGTAAAAAATCTTCTTTTCTTTCTATGGCAAGACTTGTTATTTCATCTGCTTCTTTATTTGCTGCATGATGTTTCCACAACTTCACCCAACTATGTGGATGGCTTTCCCATTTTGGATCCAAACATAATGGATCTCCTTGTTGATCTAAAGGTAAAATAGTTGAAGATGTAAAATCGATCCCTATACCAATTACATCTTTCTTATCGATATGAGACAAACGCAACACTTCAGGTACCGATTGAAAAAGTACATCTAAATAATCTCCTGGGTGTTGCAACGCCCAATCTGGTTGAAGTGGTTTTCCGTTCGGCAGCACCTCATCTAAAACACCGTGTTTATAAGGTGTCACATGTGTGGCGATTTCCTCACCCGTGTCAACATCAACCAATAGCACTCTCCCTGATTCCGTTCCAAAATCAATTCCGATCGTATATTTTCTAGTCAATTTGTATTCCCCCTTTCTCAATTCCATGCATAGTGGTCATATTAGTAAAAAGAAACCCATAGGCTGTTCTAAAAAGGGTTAGACCCTTTTTAGAACAGCCCCATTTCGCATTCTTTATTTATATAATGGACCATACGCTTCACACGCTCTATAATCAGCGCCTGTTAAGTCACCAACACCAAAAGCACTCCAAGCACTTGGTCGGAATATGCGATTGTCCTCTACATTATGCATAGAAACCGGAATACGAAGCATTGATGCCAATGTAATTAAGTCGCCGCCAATATGGCCATAACTTACTGCACAATGGTTGGAACCCCAATTGTACATGACTGAATAGACATCTTTAAACACACCATGACCCGTTAATTTAGGAACGAACCATGTAGTTGGCCACGTTGAGTCTGTTCTTTTATCTAATACATCATGCATATCTTCTTCTAATTCTACCGTATAACCTTCTGCAAGTTGTAATACAGGACCAAGTCCCTCGACAATATTGATACGAGCAATTGTCACAGGCATTCCGCCGCGAGTCGTATAGTCGGTGGAGAAGCCTCCGCCTGGGAAGAAATCAACCGCTTGACACCACTCTGTTGCGTCCAAACATTTTTGCGCTTCTTGTTCTGTGATTTCCCAAAATGGCTTCATAGCTGGCTTGCCATCTTTCTCTTGCTGGCCTGTTCCATCTAATGCTGCTGGACCTGAGTTAAGCAAGTGGATAATTCCATTCGCAGCCACTCCCGTTAACTCTTTGCCCGTGACTCGTTTCACTGCCTCTGGACTCCAATATGTACGAACATCTGCAAATATTTGCGCTGCATTGGTTAATAAATGCCCGAATAACATTGTCACGCCATTCAACGTATCGTTTTCAGTAGCCATGATGAATGGTTCCCTAATGCCATTCCAATCAAATGATGAAGACAATATTGCTTCCATAAAATCGCCGGTAGGCATAAAGTCGGTCCATGCACGCTGTCCTTGGAAACCAGCTGCGATCGCATTATGACCTAATGCTGCTTCGCCAAATCCTTTTTCCGCTAACTTCGGATTGCCAATCATTAGATCTCTCGCAATTAGAGCCATTTTAACGATGGTTCTCCAGTCTTTCTCTTTCTGTTCTTCTGATCTTTGTGCATCAGGTAAAAGACCATTTTTCCCTTCTTTACAATGCTTCTTCACCCAAGCATAGGCAAATTCGTATTCTTCGGTATCATAAATTTCCAATTGCAATCGTCGCATGACTTCACTCATATCGACATATTCGTTTCTCATGCCGAGATATCGTTGAAAGAATTCTTCATTTACCATACTACTAGCAATCCCCATAGAGACCGAGCCTATGGAAAGATACGATTTGTCGCGGATGATCGTTACTGCAAGTGCTGATTTTGTGAATTGTAATAGTTTCTCTTGTACATCTTCCGGGATCGAAGAATCCGTCATCTCTTGTACATCGTGTCCATAAATGTTAAACACAGGCAACCCTTTTTGATTATGGGCAGAGGAAGCTGCTGCTAAATACACCGCTCCCGGTCTTTCCGTTCCATTAAATCCCCAAATTGCTTTAAGCGTATGAGGGTCTTGGTCCATTGTTTCCGTCGGATAACACCAAGATGGAGAGACAGTAATTGTAACAGCAACACCTTCTTTCTTAAATTTTTCACGGGCTTGTGCAGCTTCAACTACTCCACCGATTGTGGTATCAGCAATGACACATTCAACAGCAGTTCCATCTGGATAATGTAATTGTTCTTGTAAAAATGTCGCAACATTCGTTGCCATATTCATTGTCACTTCTTCTAATGATTCTCGAATCCCACCTTGGCGACCATCAATAACTGGTCGGATGCCGATTCGTGGAAATTCTCCTACCCATCTTTTATCACTTTGATTAATTAAAGATTCCATACTTGTTTCCATCTTTTGTTCCTCCTTCTTATTAAATTACGCCATGTTAGTTCCCTTGTTTATTTACCTGGAAAAAGTAGTTCCTGTACTTTAGTTCATCAAAGTTGTTCATTGTCACAGTTATACCTATATCGATTTGTTTTCTACCGCTCTAAATAGCATTTACTACGCTGTTGGTGCTCCTTTAAATTAACAATCATCTTACATAACTAATTCTGTTTTTCACCTCTTTCTCCTCCTTTGGTACAATGGATGTAATATAAATTTTTCAATTTAGAAATACTTTTCTGATCATTTCATCCTTATTTTTATTAATCATAAATTCAGAGATACTAAAGTCATTAATTAGATTCCGGTTTATCAAAAAATTACAGCCTTTCTTAGATGCGTCCCCCAAATACCACATTACAAAGCCGGAAATTAAATTTACGTGCCGGAATCGGTACTCTTCGAGCGGAAATTTGAGGTTTGCGCGCCAAAGCCAATATTTCTGCACTTATAAACAGAAAAACTCTCAACTGCTGTTAAGACAGTGGAGAGATCTTTTAACTCTTAGCCTATTTCACTTCTACAATAAAGCCCGCCCAAGTATTCATTCTTAGGTGAAAATTCAGTTTTGGATTTTCTTCAATTCTTACTTGTGTATAATAATATCCGGGTTCATCTAGTTTTATTTCATTTAAGAATACATCAAATACTATAACAACAAACAAATTACGGAAAAATAAAAGACATGATTCCGGTACAATATCGAACTTATATCCAACAAGCTGCCTAATGAAATATCCTGTCTAACTCTTTGGGGCACATCATAAAGGTTACTCTTTATACTCTTCCCGTTACACTCTATATGTTCACTTACCACTCTGCGATACTGCCGTCCTTATGACGCCAAACCGGATTGCGCCAGTTATGACCAACCTCTGCCATAGTTCTTACATGCTCTTCGTTAATTTCAATGCCTAGTCCTGGTCCGTTTGGAATTTTTACATAGCCATCTTCATATTCAAATACTTGTTTATCAACAATATAATCTAGTAAATCACTACCTTGATTGTAATGAATCCCTAAACTTTGTTCTTGAATAAATGCATTGTGACAGGTTGCATCTACTTGGAGGCAGGATGCTAAAGCAATCGGTCCTAATGGACAATGAGGCGCAGCTGCCACATCAAAAGCTTCGGCCATCGAGATAATTTTCTTACATTCTGTAATGCCCCCTGCATGTGATAAATCCGGTTGGATAATATCGACATAGCCATCCGTAAGCAGCTTTTTGAAATCCCATTTCGAATACATTCTCTCACCTGTTGCAATCGGAATCGCCACGTGGTTTGCGATGTCTCGTAATGCCTCATTATTTTCCGGCAAAACAGGCTCCTCAATGAACATCGGTCTGAACGGCTCTAGTTCTTTGGCAAGAATTTTCGCCATTGGTTTATGTACTCTGCCATGGAAATCAATGCCGATGCCAACATGAGGTCCGACTGCCTCGCGGACGGCTGCAATTCGAGCTAACACTTGATCAATTTTTTCATAGGAATCTACATACTGGAGTTCTTCCGTCCCATTCATTTTCACAGCTGTAAATCCTTTCGCAACCATGTCTTTAGCCGCTTCGCCAACATCAGCAGGACGATCGCCACCTATCCAAGAATAAACCTTAATCGATTCTCGAGCTTTACCGCCAAGGAGTTGATGGACGGGAGCGTTATAATATTTCCCTTTAATATCCCAAAGTGCTTGATCAATCCCAGAAATCGCACTCATTAAGATTGGACCGCCACGATAGAAACCTGCTCGATACATGACATTCCAATGGTCTTCTATATGAAGTGGATCTTTGCCGATCAGATATTCCATTAATTCATCAACGGCAGTTTTGACAGTTGCTGCTCTTCCCTCAACGACCGGTTCTCCCCACCCCACAATGCCTTCATCTGTGTCAATTTTTAAGAATAACCAGCGCGGTGGTACTTGGAATAATTCATATCCTGTAACTTTCATAGCACACTCTCTCCTTCTGTATGATCGAGATATTTGTTTTAAGAACGGATGGCAGAAACAAAGGATTCAGCCTTTTGCGTCAATGCCTTTAAGTATTCTTCGTTCACTTCCTGCTTTGTGTCGACGAGTGAGCTGCCTATTCCAAAACCAATCGCTCCAGCTTTTTGAAACTCGCCGATATTGGCTAAAGTAATACCACCAGTCGGTAAGAGTGGTATATGTGACAGTGGACCATGAATATCTTGTAAATAACTTGACCCCATGCTACCTGGAAACACTTTGATAATATCTGCCCCATACTCATAAGCGGTTAATATTTCTGTCGGTGTAAACGCACCAGGGATGCTGACCGCCCCATATCTTTTCGTCATTTTGATCGTTTCAATATTTACAGTTGGAGACAAGATAAACTTTGCACCTGCTAATATAGCCGCGCGAGCTGTTTCCGGGTCTAATACCGTTCCAGCGCCAACAACCATTTCATTCCCAACCGCTTGACTCACACGTTCTATCGATTGTAGGGCGTTTGGCGAGTTAAGTGTGATTTCGATCAATCGGATGCCGCCATCTCGTAATGCTTTAGCAATCTTGACTATATCTTCCGGTTTAGCACCACGGACAATCGATATAATTTTATGATTTAAAATCTGTGTAAGGGTATTCATTTCACCCACTCCTTTTCGTGTATCAGTGGAATGACATCTTCTTTGTGCGTTCGATTCATATCTTTATCAGGCAGCCCTTCAATATCCTCATTGGTAGTCGTGACTATTGCTCCGACTCGAACTGCCTGGGTTTCTTAAAAACCAGCTATGCTCCCAAATAACCAATACTCGCTGAGATTTTTTTTGCAGTCAGCAGCAAGTTTTCTACAATATAATCCTTTTGTTTGTTCATTCTTTCTTTAGGACCAGCCACACTGATCGCTGCTTGAATCGTTTGATCGGCTCCATAAACCGGAGCAGCTAAACAAAATAACCCTTCTTCATTTTCCTCATCATCGATCGAATAACCAAGTTGCCAAAAGATTCTTAGCTGCTCTAGTAGCTGCTGCTTGTCCGTGATGGTTTGCTTCGTAATTGGAAACAATTCCACAGCGTTTAAGATTGTATGCCGATTTTGTTCAGGCATAAAGGCTAAGAAGACTTTGCCAAGGCCTGTACAATATAAAGGCTTTTGGCCACCAGGCTGTGCACTCGTGCGAATCGAACGATTACTGTCAATCTTCGCGATGTAGACCAGATCCTGATCCGATAACACCGCCATAAATACCGTTTCTTGAACATCTTCCATCAATTGTTTTAAGAAGGGATATCCTTGAGAAGAAATATCTAACGATTCCATGGCAGCGCTACCAATTTGAATCAGCTTTGGCCCTAACTTATATGTATTAGCGGAATCAAGGGATAAATACCCTGCTCTAAAAAGCGTGCCAATCAGACCCGATGTACTACTTTGTGGAAATGATAATGTTTCACTTATTTCTTTAATCGTTAAACCATGTGGCTTTTGGCTTAATAATTCAAATACTCGAAGAACACGCTCTGCAGATTTAACGGACATATGTGCACCTCTTTCAAATCATATATATGATTTTGATTCCTATACGTGATTTAGTAAGTTAATCGTATCATGAATAATTTGATAATTCCAACAATATTTAAAAATGACTAACGATTCAAAGTCGTTAGCCATCTCCGTTCAATCAATAACAAGAGTTACTGATCGATTTTTATGTTTTCTTAAAAATTCTATTAAATGATTGTCTAGGTCATGTATACCGAAATCATACTCCCCGCCACTGGTCAACTCATTGAAAATGTAAGTCATCCGTTTCCTTTAGAAGCTTTACTGATGCGGATAGGTTTCTTTCAAAAATTTTACTGATTGATTAATTAACTCTTTTAAAACGTCAACATCAATATCTGCTATTTTATTTATATACACACATGCTTTACCTGTAGTATGTTTGCCAAAGTCCATTAATAATTCCTCGCGTTTCGAGTCACCTGGTGCAAAATACAAACTGATTTTAGCTTTTCGAGGTGAAAAGCCAACTAGAGGTGCATCACCTTCGTGACCGGTTGCATATTTATAATGATAGGAACCAAATCCAATAATACTTGGTCCCCACATCTTCGCTTGATAACCTGTCGTTTCTGTAAAAATATCTAATAATTTAAATGCATCTTCACGTTTTTTAGGGCTTTCGACATTTTCAATAAACTCTATGACACTACTGTCGGTTTCTTTTGTTTTTAGTTCGTACATTGTTAGAATCTCTCCTTTTCTTTAGTATACTGTTTAGTGGGCCATACTAAAACTTCAATATGAAAAGCTTTTTTCCTTCCGTTCCAACTCCCCGTTTGTTGAAGAAAAATATTATAGTACATCTACGACAAATGTATAGGATGAGTCACCGTTTGTCCATTCAGCATAAATTTCAATTACATACTTTCCTTTTTTCGATGGTAAGGTGATTTGGTGTTGATTCACAAGTAATGCTTCACCACGGTTTTCTTCTTCCCATATATATGCCTGTAATTGTGGTAGGGAGCCATCGTTAAACTCTACATTAGCTAGTGAACTTTGATCAATTATTTCCGCTTTCATATTTTCAGCTATTTGAAATGGTGAAGCAGCATCTGCAATAACCGTCTTATTTGAAAATAAACCCTTTGATTCCCATTTATAAGTGCCTCTAGCTGTTTCGATCTTTTCACCATTTATTTTTACTATGGCATCTGGCGGTATTTCTGGCGGCTCTTCTGCAGATTTACTTGAACAACCTACTACATTGAATATGAACAACATTATTATTGCAAATACATACTTCTTATTTTTCACGTAAATCCCTCCTTTTTTCTGTTAGACATTGCTTGTTTATACATGTTTCAAATCATATTTTATAATCTAGCCTTAAAGGCCAACATCATATTACACAAAAAATATCAAAACTTATTATTATAGTAGATTTCGGTCCCTTTGAAGTAATTTACAAATGATGATCAAAGCGAGCAGCGATCTGGCACTACATTTCTAATATTTTGGCACTGTTAAATTATTTGCAAAATTAGTCTACACTTGTGAACAATTCTATGTTATTTGCTTGACTATTTGTTAAATGTGACAGGAATTTTAACCAAGACATAATCACCAGTCCACATCTGCGTCGTGGCAATCAAACGATCTCCTTGTTTTTCAAAGAAAAGTCCGCTTCCGTCCTTTTGCTTGAACAGCCAGCCATTTTGACTTAGCATTTTCTTGATATTTTCGTCAGCTATGCTTTGTGCACTGCGTGTGATATACCACTCATATCCGTTTTCACTTGCTAATTTAACAATTGCTTTATTTGAATCATTTAGCAATTCTACCGCTTCTTTTTTACTAAGGTTCTCCATTGGAAGTGGAGGATAGAAAAGTTTGTTGGTAAATACAAAAACGGCAATAAATAGAACTGATACAACAAACACTATCATTTTCTTCATTCTATCGCCCCTTATGATTCTTCTTTCAATTCTATATTAAATATTCCAGTTGTATTCTAAAATACCTTTCTATTCGGAAAATCTCTTCTATTTAGACGTAGTGAGGTGTTTATTTCTATCATAGAACTCCTTAATAGATTCTGGAACATTTGACCGATCTTGTTGCATTTCTGAAATATAAATAGATTTGGTCGGTATACCACCTTCGTACACAATCATTTTTTATGTTGTCCAAAGTATAAATTTCTCACAAAATAGCACTTGTTGCCTACAATGCAATCAAGTGCTTACAGTTAACAATATCAATTTCTTAGTTTGTCTTGTTACAGCTAATGTCCTGGATATGTTAAAAATGTATATTTAATTCTTCACGAATTGCTTTTTCTAAGTATTCCTCAAAACTCTCTGCTATAATTTCTTTCCCACCGAAATCAAAGTCAAATGTAATAATTTCTGTATTCGGAGAATTAAAACCAACCGGATTTCCTGCACCGTCTATACCAATGGCAATAAAATTCTCATACTCTTTAGGGAATGCTTTTCTAAAATGTAGAGATTTCTCTACAAATGATGGTGTCGCAACAAACTCCGCCTCTCGCAATCCCAAGACAATAGCTTCACCAACTGCTCCAGAACCGTACCTCAAAAGAAATTCTTTAAAATCCTCTGGCAATTTTACTTTTAGTTCATCTTCTGCTTGGTTTACTTCCTCAATATTAAGAGGCTCTCCAAAGGCTTCAGGGCACATTTCGAACTCTTCATCGATGGCATTTAATATTTCTATCTTCATTCAATAATCCCCCTTTTAATCATTTCATTGGCATATCTTGCCTTCCAATATTCTTTACGCCACTTATTAAATTCTAGCCCCGCTTCTCCACTGCCAACTCCACCTGAATTTCCAAATGGATGTTGCCTTTTATTACCTAAATCATGGTATCTACTAGGCATCTCAATTATTGGCCCCTCAACTTTTTGTTCATGGTGATGGAGTACAATTGTATCAGAATCCACGGATGGCATTCCCCCCTGCTCCTTTAAGGGACTCCTCAAGCGCAATGAGATTGGTAACGGCCTCCTTGATTTGATTCATCTGATCTTTTTGGATATCTATTTTATCAAGGATCTCATCAATACCAGAATGCAGCGATTCTACTTCTAATACTTTCATTATAAAGGACATCCTCCACCTGTCGTATATTTAGTACTTTCATTATATCGATAGGTAAATTTTGGTCATATATGACATTAGTGGGAATTACTTATATGCATTTAGGCTATTCGTCGGTTTTTTTGTAAGTTCACTTTTCACCATTACGTTTTTACGAAAAGTTATATACAGCCTTTCCGCTGCAAAATTTCATGAATGTTTTTATCATCCATTCCTAAACGGAAAATTTGTAAAGCACCCTATTCAGCTGCTCCTATTTTTAATTGTGACAGGCATGAAAAAATAAAATTCGTATTAAGTTGAACGTAGGTAAACAAACACTCATTCCCTCAAAATACACATATATTAGTAAAAAAGGGGGTGATATGATGGATAGAATGATCCTAGTGTTTTTAGCAAGTCTTTTAGCTGGATTCTCACTGATAAAAGTGTCCTTAGCAGGAACATTTTTATCAAGTTTAGAACCATTCGCTACAATCATCGGAGTCTTAGCAGTTATCGTCTTTTCATTGGCCTTAATTTATCAAGGAGTAAAGACCTTATTTAACAAATAGCTATGTAAGCGCATTCAATTA
Source organism: Peribacillus huizhouensis (assembly GCF_014138605.1). Taxonomy (GTDB): domain Bacteria; phylum Bacillota; class Bacilli; order Bacillales; family DSM-1321; genus Peribacillus; species Peribacillus huizhouensis. Next base: position 231,020 of record NZ_JACJHX010000002.1, read on the forward strand.
AGATGACTCATATAGATCAGACCTCGCATTCTAAATCAGTATGTTATCTCATCCTGTATTTAGTTTTGCGGGGTCTCCTTCCTTTATGAGTGGTGACATTTCACGCCAAATCTATGTGACAACCAATCTCGGTTGCTCTATAATACACGATAAAATGAAACTTCAATCAGTGGGAGTTTTACTGCCCGTTAATGCGGGATAAACGATTCGTGGTACATCTTTACCATGAGCAATAACATCTCTAACTGCTCGTTTAATCCATTGTTTAGCCAAATCGTCAGTACCGCTAGCTTTTTCATGAAAATCTCTAATGAGACCTTTTGAGAACACACAAAGAACTTTTGTTTCACTATTAACTTGAAGTCTAACCCTTGGGTTTCTAGAGGAGACGATATATGTAAGGACCCCACTAGCATTCAAAAGGTAATGATTATTAGACACATCACATTCCATTACAGCTCTAGTTACCCCATTAACGAACTCTTTTTCGCCCTTTTGGATATACTTTTGACTTCCCATAGTAAACAAACCACCTTATTAAAATATTCATACCTATTTATATATTTCGTAAAGGTGTCTTAACTTCCTCTATTTCCACAGAAATATAACACAAATTTTACGAGTGAAATAAAAACTTTACATCAATTTTGAGTAATGGTTGATCTTTCACAAAAAAAGAAAACCCTACCTAAAATTTCTCACCACATGACTACCGTATCGATACGGTTTTCATAGACTAGGGGGAGAAGAAAGAGAAAGAGAATAATAATGCTAGCTTAAACTGCTTGAAAATCTGTACAAAAATAAAAAGTATCCCATAACGAAAGGGTCAGACACTTCGTCCACTTACATACACGCAGCAACAAAAATTTTGGAATCGAAATTCAATAAGATCCCTAACTACTTTATAACTACATCGACTTCTTATTCGGGCACTAAAAGCTTTGCTAATTTTAAAGAAACCATACTCTCCCTCCAAATACATTTTGTAAAAAGAGGTTCATAGCCGATTCATGTTTCGCCCTAATATTAACCTCCAAGAAGGAAACAACACCTGACACAATAAATTCCAAATCTAAAACCCTAAAAAATTTTATTGGCATGCTACTTTTTGCAAACACCAGCTTATAAAAGAAATGAAAGTAATTTTTATCGTTTCTAAGGAGTGTGTGTTTATGGCTGAATTTCAGATCCTTCATTCATTTTGGCAAGATGGGGTCGTGTTAAATCAAAAATATTTCTACTTTTATCTGCAGACCAATACGATTACCTCACAATGCGGCATTTATAAATTGCTAAAACAGATCATCGAAACTGAGACAGGTTATAACCGCGAAACCGTTGACGAAACGTTAAAGAACTTTTGTGATTACAAGAAAGTGCTGTATGACGAGTGCACAAAGGAAATTTTTCTGCTGTACTGGCTGAAGTACAAGAAGATTAATAATCAGAATGTATTTATCTTTATCAAGCAGGAACTCTCAAATGTTAATAACAAAGGTTTTGTTGAATCATTTTTTACTAGACTCGGAAATGACATCGAGTTTCTACCGTCAGATGAACAGCTAGCTGGAACAGAATCATCGGAAACAGAAGGTGATGATTCTACTATTGCCGTACAATTTTATCTCGATCATTTTGGCGTGATGACGACATCTTTGGCGGAATCGATCCTAAAGTGGGAAAACGATATAGGATCAAACTTGGTGATAGAAGCGATGAAGCGGGCACTAAAAAAACAACAAGTATGGAAATACACTGAGAACCTATTGAAAAACTGGGCAAGCAAAAAAAACACGGATGAGGCAAATCAACCATCTGCACCAACCCAAAGCAATTACAATACATGTTTAATCATCAATGACCGCTATTAGAATAATAAGCCGATCCGCATGTCAGCCTGGTTAAACTGAAATCGTCGACATGGACGAGGCCTTCGGTACACGAATGGTACAAAAGTGCAGAAAGTTACGGTCGTTCAGTTGAAGTGATCGGATACCTAAATTATAGAATGGTAGGTGCTTAAAATGTGTCAAATGTGTCATGGTACGCACGTTGTCAGCGCAAAAAACATTTCATCAATCTTAATATCCTGTTGTCCAATCTGTGGACCTGAATCTGAAAAAGTACGAAATGCTCGCTACAAAGACCTAATACTTGAGATTTCTCAATTAAAACGGTTGAGTAAGAAAGATTCTTAATACATATGCGACGGGAACATTCACATCACGTACTTACCTTCTTAGAGAAAGTAAAAAAACAAATTGCTGCCAGTTAATTCGGGCAGCTATTTGTTTGATATAATGAGTGTATTAACCTCTTTGTTTCCTGTCATATTTATGGGATTAGCCACTATTTTTTCTCTGCTATTTCCTGAAGAATCCAAAGTAAAAGAGAATACGATGGGATATGCACGCAAGATTCCAATGACAGAAATCGGAAACTCATTATCCCAATCTATCTCACAAATTGCCATGATGTTACTCATTATTGGCGGCGGTGGTGCCTTTAAACAAGTTCTTGTTGATGGTGGTGTTGGCGATTATGTCGCGACATTATTTAGCCAAACTAATATGTCGCCACCTTTAGTCGCATGGACGATCGCTGCCATATTACGCCTATGCCTAGGTTCTGCTACAGTAGCTACCCTTACGACCGCGGGCATGGTCACCCACTTATGATTGCTAGTTCAGTAAACCCAGCTTTGATTGTCCTAGCAACCGGGGCTGGTAGTGTCATTGGCTGGATTTTGGATGGTTAAAGAATATTTGGGTCTGAGCATGAAGGAAACGTTTCAAACTTGGACAGTACTAACAACAGTATTATCTATAACTGGACTTGGTTGTGTATTGTTATTAGGGTTGTTTATCTAAATAAAAACAGAGAGGCATTTAGTAATGACTCTCTGTCCTACTAATCTTGCAACGAGATTCATGTGATGCTAAATATTCCAAACTTATAAATTAATTTCCATTTTTCCCTACTCACTTCAAGCATAACAGATCATGGTTCTTATCAATCAACAGACAAGTTTAACACAGCCTTAAAAAAATTAATCTTCCTCGCTCACTTTCGTTAGATGTAGGAAAAATTCATAAGCCTCTACATCTGAGTATCCTTCATGCACGACTTTAGCAACCGCTTGAATCATTTCTTCTGGGTATGCAGATTGGAAAATATTTCTCCCCATATCAACTCCTGCAGCGCCACCTTGAATGGAGTTATATGCTAAAGCTAGCGCATCTTTCTCATGAATCTTTTTACCGCCAGCAACTACGAGTGGTACTGGACAAGCTGCGGCTACTTTTTCAAAATCATCACAATAATATGTTTTAACAATTTGAACGCCAAATTCAGCTAGCATTCTTGTTGCCAACAAGAAAAATTGAGTCGTCCGTTCCATTTCTTTTCCAACAGCGACAACACCCATTGTAGGAATCGAATATTTTGAACCTAGGTTAACCGCTTTATTTAATTCTTCAATTGTTTCTTTTTGTCCATCCGCACCAATAAAAGTTTGAATAGCGATTGCGCTTGCATTCATTTTAATGGCATCATCTATATCTACAACCATCGATTCGTGGCTTAAATCCTCTTGCAAAATGCTCGAACCTGAGGATGCTCTTAATGCAATCGATTTATTAAATGAAGGTGGTACACTACTTCGAATAGCCCCTCTCGTTCCCATCAGACAATCCGCATAATTGGCTAATTTAGGAATTAAAATATCTAATCTTTCTAGTCCAGATGTTGGTCCCATAAAATAACCATGATCAAATGCCAGCATGACTGTTTTACCTGTTTTCGGATTGAAAATTCTTGATAATCGATCCTTCATTCCCCAGTCATAATTAGCAGCACCCTTTACATGGAAATTACCATTATTAGCAAATACAATTTCCTCTGAAAAGTCTTTCGCAGCTTTGTTTCCTATCTTATCTACCATTCTGATCTTCCCTTCTTTACTAATTTCTTTTTTCGTAAGCTCTGTATTAAACTTGATTGTTGATTTCCGTTCCAGGCACTTCGCTTTCCGCTTAGCTACGCCTGAGCCTCCTCGACACTGCGTGTCTGCGGGGTCTCGCCTATCTCGCTTTTCCCGCAGGAGTCTTCGTGCCTTCCACTTCAATCAACAAGTTATCAAAAATCAACACTGGTCTTTAACACAGCCTTTTCGTAAAGCTTTTCCAACTAACAAATTAAAACAGTTGTTACTTGTAACGGATATACGAAAAATGTGTTGAGGGAGACCCCGCAGATGCAATGCACTGAGGAGGCTCCTGAAACCGCCGCTACAACGGATATCAATCTAGGGTGGGCGTGTAAATACCTTTTAGAGTAACAATGTATGCTTAAACATCCTAATTATTAAAAATCGTAGTCGTTTGTATTTTCTTTTGTGAATACGATTCTTTCAGGCAACACGATGATGCCGGAGTCTTCTGCTTCGTAATCATAGCCTTGAACGGTGTTTGGCTCTACTTTTACTTCTCCAAGCTCTGGGACATCAACGGTGCCGCCAACTTTCAATTCATTTCCTTGTGCTAAATGATACGCAATGTATACGGCAAGTGCACCTTGATCTTTAACATCCCATAAACCGTGATTTTCAATTGTTCCATTTTCAAGATATTGTCTCATTGAATTAGGAGAAGCAAATCCCGTAATAACCACATCTTCCTTGTTTAAACCTTTATTTTGTGCTGCTTGTGCCATGGCAGGAAGTGCAGTTGAATCAGGACAGATGATCACATCAATATCAGGATAGGTATGTAAGATACTTTCTCCCTTTTGTAGAGATACCTGTTCATTTCCTTCCCCGAATTGCTTGGTTACAATTTCCCAATTCGGATATTTTTCTGCAATATACTTTTCAGCATAATCAACCCATGAATTTTGGTCTGGTACAGTTGGACTTGAGTAGAACCAAGCAACTTGTTGGGGCTCATTAGGATTTTCAAGTTGCCCTGCAGCCATGTCGACAAGCATAGCACCCAAAATGTCAGGTGTTCCTTGATTGATATAGGCTGATCTATATTTTGGATCAACATCTGAATCCCAAGTGACAACTTTAATTCCAGCATCTAATGCTTTTTGTAATGCTTGATTTAAACCATCTGAAGAAACGGATGAAATAGCTATTGCATCAGCACCACTATTAACAGCACTATTAATAATTTGCACTTGATTAGCAACTGTTCCTTCAGGGGCACCATCATACTTAACTCTAAAACCAATTTTTTTAGCCATTTCCTGTGCACCGTCATTCCCAGATTCAAAGAAAGCATTTCCTGTCATTTTTGGGATAAAAACGACATCAATATCTCGCGCATCTTTTTTTCCTTTTTCTCCATCAGTACTGCTTCCAGCATCCTTGCTATTACAAGCTGCTAATAACATGGTTGAAATTGCTAAACCAGTGAATACTTTAAAAAATTTTGATTTACGCATTCAGATTACCCCCTCTATCTTTCTTTAAATTTAGTAACCTTCTAACATTCAACTTAAATTTTTGACCTCCCATAAATGCTACTGAAATAATCAAGAGCATCCCTGTTGCTAGTCCTATATATTGTGTTTGAACCCCACCCATTTGCAATCCCAGTTTTAAGAAACCAATGATTATGCTTGCAAGAGCAGTCCCGACAACACCCCCTTTACCACCTGTTATTAATGTTCCTCCTAATACAACAGCAGTTAAGATTGGCATTAAATATTCAGCGCCAAAATCTGCTCTAGAACTACCCAAATATGAGGTTAAAATAATTCCTGCTATTCCTGCACTAAGCCCTGATAATACATATGTACTAGTGATTATTTTCCTCGTATTGATTCCAGAGTACTCCGCAGAATTTTGGTTAATCCCAGTTAAATAGATGTACCTTCCATACCGCGTCCAATGAAGCAGCACGTAAGCAATTAGCAACATAACAACAAAAACGATAACTGAATGTGGAATGCCCAATAAATTTCCATTTGCTAGGTTAATAAACTCTTGTGAAAATCCGGAAATCCCTTCATAAGTACTTGCTCCAGAAAACCCAACCAAAACTAAAGCAATCCCACTATATAAAAGCATCCCGCCAAGCGTTATAACCATCGCTTGGACCTTTGAATAAGCAATTAGAATGCCATTCAGTAAACCGCATAATCCACCAACTAATACCGCAAGAAGAGCTGCAACCCAAATATTCAATCCGTAAACTTGAGCCAAAAGACCTGTCACCACTGATGTTAATCCGATAATAGATCCACCAGATATATCGATACCTCCAGTAATGATGACAAAAGTAACGAAGAAGGCAATAATTGCAATCCCAACAAAATCATTGAAGCTATTTAATAGAATGTTTATATTCCAAAATCTCGGGTTAATTAGCCCAAAGATTATGATTTCTGCTAGCAAGGTAGTTAATAAGACTACGTTCCATTTGGGTATTTTTTTTAACATCGAACTCTCACACCTCCTCTTTGTAGTTTAAAATTCTTGCATTTAATCTTTCTTTTCTTGTTCGATTATTAGCCCGGCGTGCAATGAGGGCATCAGCAACAACAATGATAATTAATAGAGAACCTGAAATAGCAGAATTCCAGAATGCAGGGACTTTCAAGAATACTAAAGCAGAGTTGATGGAACTCATGATAATTGCTCCAATTGCTGCCCCTATAACGGACCCAATCCCTCCTCTTAAAGATACTCCCCCAAGAACTGCTGCTGCGATTACCGTCATTTCGATCCCTAATCCAGCAGTCGTTGAAATAAATCCAATTTGGCTGGCAAATATTAGCCCAGCAATAGAAGCTAAAACGCCGGAAATGACAAAAGCAATAACTTTATATCGATTAACAGGTATTCCAATTAATACTGCACCATCCTCGTTATCACCTATCGCAGCGAAATACCTTCCTTTTCTACTATTAGATAAGTAAAAGTGAATGAGAATAACAGCTAAAATGACAATGATCGTTAATACATTTATTCCAAACATATTCATCCGTGAAATATGTTTGAAGTTTTCCGGAAGATTCTCAACCCACTTTCCATTTGTAAACATCACTTGGGTTACCCTTACAATTTCAAGCATACCCAGGGTCATAATAAATGAAGAGATTTTTAATTTAGTCACTCCTAATCCATTGATTAATCCAATAACACCACCGATCATGATCGCAATTATTACAGCAAGGAAAATACTACCGCCATCTCTAAGAATAACGCCACTAACTGAAGCACTTAGTCCTAATACTGCACCGATCGAGATATCGATTTCGCCAGTCAATAAAACAAATGTCATCCCTACCGCAAGTACGATATAAAGCAAGCTATTTTTTGTCGCATTGAGTATGTTTCCTGAAGAAATAAAATCAGCGTTTACTAAGCCTACAATCACAAACAGCAAAACTAAGAATACGAGCGTTCTAAATTCACGTTGCTTTGTCATACTCTTAACTTTAGACATGTCTTTCACTTCCTTTATATGTGCCAAAAGCCGCTCCCATGACATTTGTTGCATTTATCTCATCAAATCCTAAACAAACCTGACAAGTCCCCCGATAAATGGCATAGATTCGGTCACTAATTCTTTCGATTTCTTCCAAATCTGATGAAATGAGTAATATGGAGTATCCCTGTTCTTTTAATTGAGTAATGATGGAATAAATATCACTTCTGGCAGCTGCGTCAATTCCTCTTGTTGGTTCATCCATGATGATGATTTGTGGATTTGTTGATAAAATTCTTGCAATAACAACCTTTTGCTGATTTCCTCCAGATAAGGATTTAACCTCATCATCCTGATTGCTGATTTTAATACTCAATTTGTTAACATACTCATCCGTGATATCTTTTTCAAATTTTTTATCAATGAAGAATCGGTGTTTTTTTATCACTTGGGCTGTAACATTACTGCTTATAGAACTTATAGAAAAAATTCCGTTCAAAAATCTATCTTCAGGTATATAGGCTAAACCGCTTTCAATTTTTTCATTAGCAGATAAATCTGTGATATCTTTTCCTTTCAAGTAGATTTTTCCACTATGGACTTTATTCATTCCATAAATGGCTTCTGCAATCTCTGTCCTCCCAGCTCCAACAAGACCCGCTAGACCCACTACTTCTCCCTTATATACATCGAAACTAATATCTTTGAAGCCGTCCCCACTTAGTTTTTGTATCTTAAGAATGGGTTCTTCCTTACTTCGATCCAAAAATTCCTTCTTAAATGTTTCGTTTCCACTCCGTTCGCTATCCAAAGGTAATAACCCCTTGATTAACATTTCCTTTGTAAAATCATTGATCTTTCCTTTGAGAGTCACTTTACCGTCTCGTAATATAACGGCATGTGTTGAAATTTGAAAAACTTCATCTAATCGATGAGTGATATAAAATATTCCTACACCCGATGCTTTTAATTGTTCAATTAACTTAAACAATGACTCCGTTTCAGCAAACGTTAATGAAGAAGTTGGTTCATCCAATATGAGAACCTTCGCATCTCTTAGAAGTCCCTTAATAATCTCCACTTGTTGCTGTTCTGCGATTGATAAGGAAATGGCAGATCTATTTAAATCTAGATTCCAACCTAATTGTTTAATTAACCTTCTCGCTTGCTCTCTTACTTTAACTTTATTTTTACTAAAGCCAATCGTTAGATTTTTCTCGATAGTCATATTCGGAAATAGCAACGGTTCTTGCGGAACCAAATAAATTCCTTTACTATGGGCAATCGAAGGATTATAATGAACGACCTTTTCCCCATTAATTTCTATACTTCCTTCATCCGCTTTATAAACTCCCGTAAGGATCTTCATCAACGTACTCTTTCCAGCTCCATTACCACCTATAATCGAAATCACTTCTGACTCGCTGATTTCTAGAGAAACACCATTTAACACTTTATTTTGATTAAATGACTTCTGGATATTTTCAAATTTAACTAGTAGTCTTAATCCTTCCATAAAAGACCCTCCATACTTATTCAAAATGTCTCTATGTATATAGTTAAATAACCCTAATTTGTAACCGCTTTCCAAATGGTGCTAAAGTAATAATTTAATACATTTTATTAAGTAAGCATCATTTTATTCATTTTTTTAACGACTTCAATTGTTCAAGAAAGCACCATTTTCTTTTAAGTAATAGTAAATTACAAAACTGAATATACATAGAAACGGCATAAGATCTTATTCTCCGGCTTTTTCAAAATCGTTAACAATTTATTAATCTTGTTATTTTTTTTAATTTATTCAAAACAAATATTTATAGATGAATATTTTGTTTAAATCCAAATAATGATAAAAGAGTGATGAAAAATGACATATGAAAATGACTTAATCGTAAAAATAGCTTGGCAATATTATATTGAAGGTTTGACTCAAAATGAAATCTCTAAATCCCTAAACCTATCAAGAATGAAGGTGATTAAATACCTTGAAAAAGCCAAAACAAACAATGTAATACAGTTCAAAATTAACTTAGAAGAATTGGATCATCTAACGATTCAAAATAAGATTAAAGAAAAATACAATTTAAAGGATATTTTTATTGTCCCAACCTCCAATGACAATACAGTAGACAGTCTTACAATTGCGGCTGCTCAGTACATTGAAGATCGAATTACAAGCGACACAATGATAAGTATCGGTTACGGAGAAGCTGTATCGAAAACCCTGGGACACTTACAAATATCAACTAAATATAAAATTACATTTGTTTCTTTATCTGGCGGTGTAAAGTTCTACATGCCGACAGCAATAGATACGAGGTCCGATTACTATACAAATCAAAATTATAATCACTACATTGTACCTACTCCCCTAATCGTATCCTCAAAAGATATTGCCGATTCTTTGCTAGAGGAAAAAACAGTTAAAAAAATATTAGAAATGATCCCTTATTCCAATATTACTGTTATAGGAATTGGCGCTCTTAATGACCGCGCGACTTTAGTTAAAGAAGGATACCTAAATACGAATGACTTTGAAATTTTAAAAATAAAGGGAGCTGTTGGCGATTTACTAAGCCAGTTTTACGACATAAATGGTCATGTTCTAGATTTAGATTTTCATAAAAAGCTGATTAGTACTGAAATTAATGTATTGAAATCACTTAATCATGTTGTAGCAGTTGCAGGAGGCCTTGATAAAAAGGATGCAATCATCGGTGCACTTAAGGGGGGATACATCGATGTACTAATTACTGATGAATTGGTCGCCCAAAGTTTGGTTTAATGATTCAGTAAATCATTGAAAGGAAGGTAATTATGGAAAAATACCTAATGGCTATTGATGCTGGAACCGGCAGTGTTAGAGTCATCTTATTTAATACATTAGGCCATGAATTGTGTGTCGCTCAATCTGAGTGGACGCATAAAGAGGATAAGCGATATCCAGGTTCAATGGATTTTGATATTAATCAAAATATCAACATAATTACTGATCTAATCAAGGAAATCATTACAAAAAGCAAAGTAGCTCCAAAAGATATTATCTCTATATCTACCACAAGTATGAGAGAAGCGATTGTCTTATATGACGAAAAAGGAAAAGAATTATGGGCTTGTGCAAACGTAGATTCACGCTCAAATGATGAAGTTTATAACCTATATAGCATAAGCGATACAATTGAATCTGATCTTTATAAGGTATCAGGCCAAACATTTTCCTTAGGAGCTATTCCAAGGATTCTTTGGATAAAAAAGAATCTCCCTGAAACTTATAAAAAAATGAAGTATGTCACCATGCTGAATGACTGGATAACCTATCGTTTATCAGATGTCATTTCAGTAGAACCATCAAACGGCTGTACGACTGGTCTTTTTGATATTAAAGAAAGAATTTGGGACTCTCAAATAGCTAAGAAAGTAAATCTTAGGGAGGACATTTTTCCAATTGTTTATGAAAGTGGAACAGTTATTGGAAATGTCACCGAAGAAATGGCGGCGCTTACAGGTCTAAGTCCAGAAACTTTAGTTGTTGCTGGTGGTGGTGATGCTCAGTTAGGATGCATTGGTGCTGGAGTTGTCAATGAAGGCGATGCAGCCGTTTTTGGGGGGAGTTTTTGGCAATACGAATATACAACTAATCATGTTGAAATCGATAACGAATGTAGAGTAAGAATTAACTGCCATGCTGTACCCAATACTTGGCAGTACGAAGCAATTGCATTTTTCCCCGGATTAGTAATGAGATGGTTTAGAGATAGTTTCTGTGAGCTTGAAGGGTATCTTCAAAATGAAACAGGAGAAAGTATTTATTCACAAATGGAAAAACGAGCACGTAACGTACCAGCTGGCAGCTACGGTATGCTAGGTACATTTTCTAATATAATGAACTATAAGTCTTGGAAACATGCAGCCCCAGGCTTTATCAATTACAAACTGGACTCAGAGAAATATAATAAGGCAAGCTTTTACAGATCGATTATGGAAAATGCCGCCTTTGTAACAAAAGGAAATATTGAATTAGTTAATGACATAACAAATACATCTCCCAAGTCTATTATCTTTGCTGGTGGCGCATCAAAAAGCGATTTATGGTGTCAAATTGTTTCCGATGTACTTAATATACCATTACGAGTCCCTGTCGTTAGAGAATCAACTGCGCTTGGTGCTGCTATTTGTGCTGGAGTAGGCGCAAAAGTCTATAACGATTTCGATGATGCTATTTCAAAAGTAATTAAATTCGAAAAAACGTATTATCCAAATCACGAGAATAACAATGTATATGAAGATTTATATATAAAGTGGAAAGATATTTACAAAAAACAACTAGAATTAGCAGACAACAATTTAACAGAACATATGTGGATCGCACCTGGATTAAAATAAAGGATATGGAGTGATTACAATGACCATTATTAACGAGAATGAAAGAGAATATAGATTTACAGATAGTGGTCCAAAATATCTTTTAAAAGGACCAAGAATGAACTTTGGAATTGTTGTTTTAAAGCCCGGACAAGATTTCGCTGCCCATTATCATAATATAATGGAAGAAAACTTCTTTATCCTCGAAGGAGAATTAGAGATACATATTGATCATGAAGTTTTCACATGCAAAAAGGGAGATTTCATCCATGTTGAACCAAAGAAAATTCATTATTTAATAAATAAAGGGAATACTGATTTTAAGGCCGCTTTTATGCTTTCTCCTTACCAAGAAAAAGATAAAGTTGAAGTAGATTATAAACCAAATGTTTAACTTTTTTGAAGTGATAAGATGTGCGCGGAAAATCGTCTTTCGAAGTGCATCATCAATACTTATGTATAAATGAACAAGATTAAGAGGATAACTGGCGTTTATATGATTACAAAAATCCGACTTGTTAATGAATGAACTTAAACGACCACCTGATTTAGCAGGTGGTCGTTTAAGATACTTTCCATATTATAAAGCACCTTTTCCTTATTAAATTAGGCTGTTTTCGTAAACTTTGTTGTTTTTGATATGATAATATGAATTATATAAAGATACAAATCAGTAGGAGGAGGTTAGTTATGTTCAAACGAATTTTGTCTTGCTCAGTGTGCGGAGGAGATATAAAAGACGGAGAAGAAATTTACGCAAAAATGGAAGCACCTTCAAAGAAAGTTATGGTAGAGATTAAAGCATATTTAAAAGATAAAAGCGAAATAATTTGCAAAGATTGCTATGACAAATAGTGGTGTTATTTTAGAAATTATGACGATTTTAAAGAACTCTACGGTATCCGCAAAATACAACAAGCTACTACTTGCCTTACTGAAAAATGATAAATGATGGATCATTTTTTCTTGCAAGCTATATGCAGCTTTTCCTGTATGGCGGTCTAATAAAAATACAGTGTGACAAGTATGTAATATTTTTATGAAGCAAGACCACTCGGATCGTGCCAAACCTGAGGATCAAAAAGAAGCAGGAGAACGCCCCCCCTACTTCATCCAATCTGGTTGATGGAATCCTTGAAACTCTTCTTCAATCACTTTCTTAAATTCTACGGATTCTACTGCATCCTTGATGTCCTTCACAAATTGTTCATCTTTATTTTCCGTTAGAACCACGACACGATTAATGATATTTTCTGGCAGCTTATCCCTTACAAGTGCCTTCGTTAAGTCCAGTCCTGCCGCGATGGCAAAATTCCCATTGATTGCTGCAAGGTCAACAGATTCTAGTGCTCTTGGCGATTGAGCGGCTTCGATTGGTTTAAATTTAAGCTCTTTGGGGTTACTAATGACATCCTTTTCAGAGGCACGAAGAGGATCGGCATTACTGTCAAATTCGATTATGCCATTATCCTTTAACACCGTTAAGCCCCTTGCTAGATTGGTAGGATCATTTGCAAGTACAATGGTACTGCCTTTCTCAATCTCATCCAATGATTGATACTTATTAGAATAAATGCCGATGGGTGCTGTCGGTACCGTAATCACACTCGTTAATTCCATATCATTTTCTTTGGCGAACGCATTCATATATACCTCGTGCTGAAACAAGTTTGCATCCAGTGATCCGTTATCCAGTGCTGTATTTGGCTGTACGTAATCGTTGAATTCTTTCACGGTTACCTTATAGCCTTTTTCTTCCAAATAAGGCTTAACTCCTTTTTCTAGCATATCACTGTACGGGATTGTCGCCCCCAGCACTAATTCTTTCTTTTCACCTGCGGAGGATGAACTACCCGAATTACAAGCAGATAAAGCACCTATGACAAGAATGAATAGTAAAACAAAAATTGGTTTTTTCAATTTGACCACTCCCCTGTTTTTAGCGTTTGTTTATTTTTCACGATATGCCCCCCTATATATTGGAATAGTTGCACTAAGACAACCACCAAAATGAGGGTTGTGTACATGATCGTATTATCATAACGATAGTACCCGTAACGAATAGCTAAATCCTCGATCCCCCACCCCAATGATTCCAACCATAGCGGAATAGCCGATTAAGCTAATGGCAGTCATGGTAAAGCCGGTCATCAATCCTGGCTTGGCTTCTGGAAGGATAATGTTTGTGATGATTAACCCGAAGCCCCGACAGCAACCGCAGCTTCGATGACTCCTTTATCAATTTCTCTTGCAGATGATTCTACTAATTCTGCAAAAAAAGGAATCCCCGCTACCGCTAGAGTCACCGACGCTGCTAATGGTCTAATGGTTGTATCCACGAGAAAATTTTTTAAATAACATTAAGAATACGAGCAGGATATACGGAATGGAACGGATTAGGTTGATCAGGATCTCAAAAACCTGTTTAATCCATATATTTTCTTAAAAAGTCCGTGATCCGTGATAAACAAAACCATTCCTATAGATAAGCCCACCAGAATCGCGATTATTTCTCCCTTCTCGATCGTAAGCGAAACGTCATCTACACCCACAATCGTTTACTTTTTACCCCTAAATTCCTTCTTAATGTGCTTCAACTCAATCATCCGGCTATTCCACTCCGCTCCTATTTTTACCGCTCGGTAAGGACACGTCTGTACTGGCTCCCAGGATGGTCATCCGGCAAAATACTTTTCCCCCTAGGAAATAACTTTTCTCGCAATGTACCTGATTGATACTGCTTCTTATATAATCCACGCTCTTGCAAGATTGGAATCACTAACTCAATAAAGGATTCCAAATCACCAGGCGTCACCAAATGGTTTAAATTGAAGCCGTCTACTCCTGATTCTTCAAATTGACGTTGTATAGCGTCCGCAACCTCTGATGGGTTCCCAACAATAATTTGGGTTCGATCTAATGACTCGAATCGTTTAAGTGCTTCACCAACAGATAATTTCTTCGGTGCATCCTTCGTTAAAGTAGCTGCTTTATAATGGCCGCCTTCCGTCGATTTCTTATATTCAAACGGCTCATTCGGATCCACGCCCTCAAACTCGGCAATGTCATAACCGCTAGCTCCGAACTGTGCTTTAGCAGCATCTGAACTCCATACTTTGTTATATTCCTCGAACTTCTGCCAAGCCTCTTCCGTCGTTTCGGCAACAATAACACTCAGAAAAGAAATGATTTTAATATTATCTGGATTACGACCATGCTTTTGTGCTCGCTGTCTAATATCCTCTGTGTAAAAACGAATTCTCTCAGGTGTGGGACCGCCTACAAATATACACTCTGCATGTTTGGCTGCGAATTCCCTGCCGCGTTCCGATGTTCCCGCTTGATAAATGACAGGCGTTCGCTGAATGGAAGGTTCAGATAAATGAGGCCCTTCCACTTTAAAATAGGTGCCTTCATGATTGATTTCATGTACTTTTTCGGGATCTACCAATGTATTCGTTTCCACATTTTCAATCATGGCATTGTCTTCCCAGCTTTGCTCCCAGAGTTTATAAGACACCTCAAGGAACTCATCGGCTTTATTGTATCGTTCATCATGTTTGATCATATCTGGTAACCCAAAGTTTCTGGCTGCATTTGGGAGATAAGAAGTCACAACATTCCATGCAATTCTTCCCTTTGTCAAATGATCTAAAGTAGAAAAACGTCTAGCATTTCCAAATGGGGGTTCATAGGTCGTACTAACTGTGATTGCGAATGACAAATTTTCTGTTACACTGGCCATCGCAGAAATGAGCAGCGATGCATCGTTCACTGGCACCTGTAAGCCATCTCGAATGGAAGGATCTTTACTCTTCTGATAAATATCATAAATGCCAAGGACATCTGCAAAAAAAATCGCATCAAACATGCCTCGCTCCAATAGCTTTGCTAATTCAATCCAGTAGTCCAAATCCTTGTACCTGCGATGACGCTTATTGTCTGGATGCTTCCAAAGCCCATGGGAATTGTGCATCGAACTGCTCATTTCAAAAGCATTTAAAATGATTTGTTTAGTCAATTTTTTTCCTCCCCGCATTATATAATTTTTCTTATCCGTAAACTCGGATTAAAAGAAATCAAATAGGTTTCTCAGACTCCATTCAAAGTCATAAAAAACCCCCTTCTTTTACAAGAAAAGAAGGGGATTGATTACCATACGAAAGCATACATCCCTTCTTATCTTTCAAGCATTTCGCTCGATGGAATTGGCACAGTACTAAACTAGTCTGTTGCCGAGGTTTCACAGGGCCAGTCCCTCCACCTCTCTAGATAAGAAAAACATTTTCATTCAGCTATTTACAAAAATATACATGAAGATTAAAATTATGTCAAATTATTTTTAACAATTAAAACAATAATTATATTATGAATTTTTCATCACTTTAGTATTGACAATTATTAGAATTCCATTTAATGTGAGGCTATCAAATAGAATACGTAACAAATTCTTATCAAGAGTCAGGGGAGGAAGTGGTCCTACGATCCTGCAGCAACCATTTATCCAAAGTGATAAGTAAAGGTGCTAATTCCAGCAGACAGTTCCAATGTCTGGCAGATGAGAAAGAGCAGCTAAGAAACAAAGTCCTCTTTCGTCAGCGAATGAGGACTTTTTTGATGTTAAGAAAATGGAGGCAAATGTTATGACCATTGTTCATCAGCAAATACCCGTCAACAAAACGCAAGAAGAACGAATAAAACAAGCAAAAGTATTAGCAGATATCTTTAAAAAAAGAGCAGCTAAAATCGACAGAGAGGGCGAATTCCCTTATGAAAACTTTGAATATTTAAAGGAACAGGGCTTCTTAGCACTCACTGTTCCGAAAGAATACGGTGGTGCTGGAATTGATTTATATGAATTTCTATTGATTCAGGAAATCATCGCACAAGGAGATGCACCAACCGCTCTTTCCCTTGGCTGGCATCTAGGCTGCATCCTTGAGGCAGCCGAAAGAAGACACTGGAAAGAAGAAAGCTTTGCCAAGCTGTGTCAGTGGATTGTTCATGACAACGCCCTGATCAATTTGGCACAATCCGAACGCGCAACGGGGAGCCCTTCCAGAGGAGGGATTCCAACCACTACTGCCATCAAAGAAGGTAACGGGTGGCGAATCAATGGCGTTAAATCCTTTACCTCCATGGCCGTCGCACTCGATTATTCAATCGTCTCTGTAGATGTCAATCAAACTGGCAAGAAAGGATTTGTCCTTGTTGATCATAAGCTGGAAGGTGTATCTGTGGAAGAAACATGGGATAGTATTTCGATGCGGGGCACTAGGAGTGATGATCTGATTTTAGATCAAGTCTGGGTAGAATCAGATGCATTATTGGTACAAGAAGAGCTTAATCAACCCCATCCGAATGGCTGGTATCTTCAAGTACCTGCTGTGTACATTGGAATCGCCCTTTCTGCAAAAGAGTATGCTGTATCTTTCGCATCTACCTATCGTCCTAGTACACTGCCAGGTCCAATTAGTGATGTACCGGACGTAAGAAGAAAAATAGGAAAAATGGAACTAGAATTATTTAACGCTCGGGAAGTGTTATTTTCTGTTGCAAGAAAATGGATTGAATACCCTGAGAAACGGGCGTACATGGGTTCAGAACTAGCCGCCGTGAAATATATCGCAACAAACAGCGCGAATAGAGTCGTAGATTTAGCGATGAGAATTGTTGGAGCAAGAAGCCTTTCTGCCGAATCCCCCCTACAGCGCCACTTCCGGGATGTTCGTGCAGGTCTTCATAACCCGCCGACAGATGATGCGATTGTCTACAGCCTAGCCAAAACTGTGTTAGATTGAAGAAGCTAGGGGACGGTTCTCATGTCTCCCTTCCCCTATGCTTTCAAAATTTTTGCAGCCTGGCGTTGTGATACCTCTTCGATTACTTTTACTTTTGCAACACTTGATTTCTTTTTAACTGAGGCGAATTCTTTACTTGTACTGTAAATAAAAAAACAAAAGATGCCCCATTCGGTGCACCTCTTATTTTACAAATTTCTTCTCAACGTTTGTTGTTAGAGATATTTTTTAATGCTTGTGATCATTTCCTTATATTCTTCTTCTTTTAAGTATGTTTTACCTGGGTTCATTTCAAAGGTGGAACCCCATTCTTCTTTATCTTCATACTTAGGGACGATATGCATATGCAGATGATGCATTTTATCACCATATGCCCCATAATTAAGCTTATTTGGTTGGAAAGCTTTGTCCAAAGCCTCTCCTACTTTTTTTACATCATTCATAAATGCCGCCAATTCATCTTGATCGAGCTGAAAAAGTTCTTTTACATGATCCTTATACACGACATTACATCTGCCCGTATACGTCTGCTCTTTAAATAGAAAAACAGTAGAAACATCCAACTGACAGATTTCAATCATTAAGTTGTCGCGACTTTCATCCTCCATGCAATACATACAATCTTTATTACGCTCCATCACCCTCAGGTCCTCTCATGTTAGAAAATTCTAGACTTTCTAATTATATCACTATCATTTTCCTTTTGTGTTTTTTTATTAGTAAGGTTCATTTGGAAGCCAGGATTAACTTCTATTTAATGGAGCGATTTTCT
The DNA here is from genome assembly GCF_014138605.1 of Peribacillus huizhouensis. Lineage (GTDB taxonomy): Bacteria > Bacillota > Bacilli > Bacillales > DSM-1321 > Peribacillus > Peribacillus huizhouensis. The sequence goes on from NZ_JACJHX010000002.1 coordinate 249,400, forward strand.
CTGAACTTCGAATAAATCTATAACTTTTTGCTCGAACAAATCTTCAAGTGCCTCTGTTCCTTCCTTCTCAACAAATAACATATGCAACTTCTTAAATGCAAAGTGGCGGTTCTTTTAGCATAATTATATATGTACAAGCTTTTGGTAATCGAGGTCACATCTATAAATATTAACAAGGCAAGATTATTTTAAAAAAGACCTTTCTGAATGAAAGTGCCCCTCTGTCAAATAGACTTTAAGCCTGAACCCTATTTTTAAATAGCTCAGACTGTTTCTTATTTTGACGTGTTTCTTCTATTATACACGGATACTTTGTAAATCTCTTTTGACTACTTTTTAACCCTAATTCTTTCACGCCTTTATCAGCGTCATTCCTATCATGTGGACTGAAAAGGTGCAAGCGAACCGCCGCTTGCTTACAGTAATTTTTCAAAATCCTCCACACATACTGGGCGACTGAACAAGTACCCTTGAAACTCATCGCATTGTATTTCTTCTAGAAATGATTTTTGAATGTTATTCTCTACACCTTCAGCAATTACTTGGAAGTTCAAGCTTTTCGCCATCAGGACAATCAATTTCACAATGGCTGCATCTTTTTCGCTATTCTCTAAAGCAGAAATGAAGGAACGGTCTATTTTTAGGCGATCAATTTGAAATTGGCTTAAATAATGGAGCGATGAATAACCTGTTCCGAAATCATCCATGGCTATTTTAAAGCCCATTTGTTTTAACAAGTTTAATTTAGCTATGTTACTCTCAATTGGACCCATCGCGATACTTTCAGTAATTTCTAACTCGATTTGATTTGGATCGGCTCCGGTTTCTTTGATAATCTTTGAGATCATTTCAATAAAATTATTTTGCTGAAATTGTAAGGAAGAGATATTCACGGCAATTCTTAATTGAGTAAACCCTTTTTGACTCCAAAAAGCGGACTGCTCACATGCTTTCCGTAAAACTCTTTCTCCAATTGGCAAGATTAGTCCCATTTCTTCGGCAATTGGAATAAAATCTGATGGAGGTACCAGCCCATAGCCAGGTCTATTCCAACGTATCAATGCTTCTGCACCAACGATTTCTTGATTGATCAAGGAGATCTGTGGCTGGTAGTATAAGATAAATTCGTCCCGCTCTAGAGCCTTTCTTAATGAAGTTTCTAACTTTATCGTCGATTCCATGCTCATTGAACCATTGTAAATTTCACAATCATTTTTTCCTTTTTCCTTTACTTTGTACATGGCCGTATCTGCTGCCATCATTAGAGCATCTAAGTCATCCCCATGATCAGGAAAAATAGACACCCCAATACTTGGAGTAATATTAAGTTCAACACCCTTAATATAATAGGTCTCTCTTAAGGTAGCTAATAGAGATCCTGAGATGGCTTCTATCTCATCGATATTTGTATTTTCGATTAATAATGCAAATTCATCCCCGCCTAGTCGACAAACAAATTGATCTTGATTTAGACAACTGATTAATCTGCTTCCTACTTCTTTTAATAAAAGATCACCATAGGAATGTCCAAGACTGTCATTAATTTGTTTAAAGCGGTCCAAGTCAAGCATCATAAATGCCATTCGCTGTTGCAACTCATCCGAATTGCTGATCGCTTGTGAAAGTCTTTTCTCCATAAATCTACGATTCGGTAACCCAGTAACGACGTCATGTAAAGCGATATATTCCATTGAATTTAGCGTTTCTACTAGTTTATCCGTTCTTTCCTTGACCTTCCCTTCAAGGTCTTCATTTAATTGATTTAAATCGTTCACTAATTTATCATTTTCTAACAAAGTGAGGATTTGTCTCAAAATGGCTAATAATATGGTTAAAAACAGACCTAGTACAACAGGATGAGCTTTGTACAACAAGGAAATGAAATAAATGGAAAGGATAAGAACACCCAAGTAAGGAGTAATAATTTTTAAAAAGTGACTTTTATTTTTTCTTTTTTGATTGATGCTAGTCTCTTTCTTTGGAGAGGGAACATAATGGATTCCAGCTAAACCTATTAAGAGAATGGATAGAATCCATAATGGTTCATTGATACTTCCTACAGAGTATATATTCATCACCTTTAAATAGATAAAAATACTATCTGCAATAATCTGTGTTAAAAAACCAGAAACGAAAAGGAATCTTGTCATTTTAGAGAAAATGCTACCTGATGCGAAAAAAACACTTAAAACCCCTACGAATACACCTAAATCTAAAATTGGATATAGTAACTCCGCGATATTTACCATCATATTGGTATGTTGATGGATCAGTGGATTAATTAAAAAGATCCAACTAAATGTAGTGGCTGCCGTCATAACGATTAACAAATCAAGAAAGAACCGAATAGTGAGCAAATGGCTTTTTATTTTATTCAAGATAATCAGGAGTGCGATAAAATAGAAGCCATTTTGCAAGATCCAAAATCTCTCAGAGATCGTATTGGACGCTCCATCAAGATTAAGAATAAATGCATTGTAACTCCAAATCAACGTTCCAATTAGATAACTCAGAATTCCCAACCCAAGAAATAACCAAAAACTTTTTGAAGTCTTAATAAAAGTATAAATCAGCCATCCAATGGATGTAAGACAAGCAATGATTTGAAACGACACTGCACCCCAATCTAATAATGGCGGATTGTTTTGAAACATGATATTCCAAAGAAAATTAGAAAGAATAAAAAGCGCGATGAAAGTATAAGCCAATTTCCTGGTTTTAAGACTGTCCATTTGTTTCTCCATTCTGGCTTTGCATTACCTTAATATATAGTTCTTTTTATGTTCATCTTGATTACTATTTAATAACCAAGGATACTTTTCCTTATGTTGATACAGATCTTCAGGGTAAATAACAGCAGGGATTACATAATCCCCTTTATAGTAGATTTGTTCACCAACAGACTCCAATGGAAACTTATAAATCATTCTTAGTGTCTTATAGAAAGCCCTCTCAAGTAAAGCGACACAACAACTGATTTCATGTTGTTCCGAATAGTGAACAAACACCGATAATAGTCTTTCTAGATTCTTTCCTCTAAATTGTTTTAAGATGGCAACCTTATCAATTTCTATCACCGATTCTGGATTATTATTAATCGATTCAATCTGGTGAAAGGGATATACTGTGTTAATATTATTATTCGGCTCTAATAGATATGGCTTAAATTCTATCGTTCCTACTTTTTGTTCTTTTGAATCTATGATTATGTATCGATCGGCTGGACCATCTTCCATTTCCAAACCATATCCTTTTTCAAGCCAACACTCTATCCAAATATTATTAAATTGATTAAACAAGGCTAATGAATCTACTTTTATATACAAGATATTTTCCTCCAATTGACGAATGTAGTAAATTATCTGACCAAAATAATTATACATATAATCAGAAACTTATTACCACATAAATCCAAAGGGCAGAAAAATAATTTAAAAGTATTTAAGCGTTATAAGGAACATACTGAATATTATCTATATCTGCCATATCAGCAAACCAAAAAGACAGAAAGCATCGATAGGGCATCTGTCTACTCTAAATTATTCTAGATGATGGATTGTAACCTTGTATATAAAACCCTTGATATGTAGCGCTAGTTCTTTACATCTCTATTATACCAAATTTCGAGGGTTATTCTTTTATTTTTTATTTTACTCTTCACCATTGTTTTGCCTTATGTTTAATAGAAAAGAAGAACCTTTAAAACTTCTATTCTTAAAGTATTGATTAGTGACTGGCACAGAAATTTGATTTAGCTTGTTATACCACTCTTTCATAGCTACATAAATTTGACCTGCTCGTTCTACGCTAGTTCCAAATTCATCAGCCGCATTAGTGGAACTTGTAGATAATCTTATTATGATCATTTTCGGTACAGATTTCTTTTTTTGTTTAACTTCACCACCAGCACCCTTCTTCCCATCCACTTTCCCGACTACAGCACTCTCTACCTTTTTCGCAAATCGCAAATTGGTTTCCTTAGCATCATCCACCACTTCGCCAACGGTTTTATTGTCTGAGAGCTTAACGCCGTTATTAGTGACGAATTCCAAACCAGGCAATCCATAGTTTCAAATTTTCTTGCCGATTCCTTTTGTAAAATCTTTGACCCGTGAAATGGAATGGCTAATTGAATCTGTAGCTTTCTTGGCAACGGCTTTTACACGATCGGGAAGAAGGGACGTTTTTGACTTTCGTCAAGCCTATCACGACATCATCGCCATAATGTCGTTAATCCATTTTATACCTTTCATGCCCCCTTTCCGGCTTTTACAAGTGGGCCACCCACTATAGTATGCTTTAGCGTCATTAGGTGTCTGTAGTTTAACGTTTCCATATAATAACTGTAAGGACACGACTTAATGTTTTTCCAATCATAACAAAAAAAGCCTTGCAGAATTCTCTGCAAGGCTTCTCTTTCGCGCATTAAAGTATCAGGATTCAGGCACCAATATTTAAGATTTTTACTATTCTCCTTCACCGTTCAAACCATTTCCTTCAATATTTTCATCATTTGGGAATGGGGCTTGATATAGTGCGGGATCCTCATTTTCGATAGGTTCTTCATCTTCCAAGAAATCTTCAGTGTCAACGGGTTCAACGTATTCTTCATAAGTTTGATTGTCCTCTAGTTCCTCATACCCTATAGAATCATCAGTTCTTTGGTAATAGGAATCATCGTCAAAAGCATCTTGGGTATAGGATGAGTCGATCTCTTCATCACTTGGATTCTCAACATATGTATCTGGTTCTTCTTCACTATATTCTCCGCCGTCAAAATACCAATATTCCTCATCTTCCCAAAGGTCTTGGTAATAATATTCACCGTATTCATTATAAAACAAATCGAAAATCTCTTGTTCAGTAAGCGGCTGTTCAACCCAGTCTTGAAGAATGCTATAAACATCCTTGACAGGAATACTAAAACCAATCGCTTCTTCACCAATCATTTTTGCTGAATTAATAGCAATGGTTTTTCCACTTTTTTTAGATAATAGTGGTCCACCACTGCTGCCAGGAGAAATGGCTGCTGACATTTGATAGATGTTTTCATAAGAGCGGTTTCCAATGTAAAAATTGCGACCTACTCCAGTTATGTATCCTATTGTTGCCGTATTTTCAAGACCATGCGGACTTCCAAGAGCGATTACTTCTTCTCCTATTAATGTCTGGTTTGAAGTTTCAAGCGCCATTGGCTCCTTTCCTGCCAACTCCGGAACACGAATAATGGCAATATCAGTATTGTTGGAATATCCAATTACCTGACCGCCGTATTCACTTCCATCTGAATTCTTCACAATTGCCTGGACATATCCTTCAACCACGTGAGCATTGGTTACAATATCGCCTTTATGATTCATCAAAAAGCCAGATCCTTGAGCTGACTCTGTGTAAATTGTATACACTTTAGTTTGCTGTTCTGCAATAACATCCGTAATGTCTTTTTTACTCTCTACCTGTGCCTCAGTCTTTTTAGCCGGTAAGACAACAGGTTTAGCTTGTTCTTCCATTACTTGTTTCACAGGCTCAGTTACTGTTTTCACTGACGCTATTTCTGGCGGTACAACATACTGAAAGTAATAATAGAGCGACAAACCCAACGCCAATATGCTAAAAAAACTTAATGTAAGTAAAAAAGGAATGACTTTAGATTTTTTTAGCTTTTTCCCGCACGTTGAACAATAATTTGAGGAGTTTGCTATCTTTTCTCCACATGATGAACAATGCATATTTCCACTCTTTTCATATAAGTCTTTTATACTAATTATATAGAAAATTATGGATTTAGTCTAGGGGTTAATAGACTAGTATTTAATAAGTAATATATGATGATTGGCACCCAAATCAAAACTATACAAAAAAACAACTACCGTTTTAACTGGTTCAGCTGCTTTTAGACCTATCCTATTTCAATATAGACGTTCGTCCCTACGTTTTGTCACGATCATCAAACTTATCATAAAATAAGAGTATAGCCCCACCTACTTCAGACTAGTAGTTCGTAGTTGCACGCTTATATTGGAAGGGATAATCAAACTTCTACTATTAAAACTTACTTGTCCCCAGTATAAGAATCGTCTTCTAAAAGCAAAGAAAACCATTCGCCAAGTTTTTGGAAGACTAAGATAAACAGAGGAAAGCTGATCTCCGTTTGAATTATCTTATTTAAACCAAAACCAGTGTTTGACCGTACTTATCTTTTTACTACGTAGTAGCCCGTGGAAAAAGAGGATGCCTAGTAAGCCGCCAATTGTATCGATGATAACATCCTGCCATAAAGGCGTCCGACCGCCGGTAAAATGTTGATGGATCTCGTCTAAACACGCATAGAAAAACACACACATCACTGGGACACTAAAAGAAAAAACACAGCGCTTAGAAAAATATCGTAAAGCAGCTACAACCAAAAATCCAAAGACGAAAAAAATAGATAAATGAGCCGCTTTCCGGATAAAAAATTCAAGAAAACCAGCAAGACCTTGACTTTGGACACTTACCTCATGGCCACCATAACTAAAAACAACCCATGTTAACATATTCTCCAAACTAGTATGACCTTCGAGATACTTTCCTAAAAACGGTTGGAGATTCTGTTTTTCATATGGTTGGGATGAAAAATAAAAAATACAAGAGGCCCAAAGTAGAAGACTAGCGAATAGAATGCGTTTTTGGTTCATTGGAATAAATTCCTCCAATAGATTTAATAGACAACATAATATGAATATGAGATATTCCGAAATCAAGTGAAAAAAATAGCTCATTATTTAAAATTTTCTTCTGGATTAATATGAAAAAGAGCATCTGAATTAATGCCCTTTTTTACAAAACTAATTTTAGTGGATAAAATAACTACCTTGTATGTACCTGTAACAAATTGATAGGTTAGCAAATACTTTTATATTAATTATAATCCATAGATTTTGTAACATTCCTTTTAATACGCTCATATTGGAAAGGTGAAGCTCGTTACAAACGACGAGCCTTACTACCAACGAAAAAAGAAGCCTGTAAGCAAGCTTCCAAAGTAAACCAATCTATCTTTCTCTCATTCAATCATTGTTTTCAGCAAGTCATTCTAGTTTTAGTCATGTTGTGGATAAAATTTCGCACCTCTTCAATAGATAAGCCTAAATTTTTCGCTTCTAAAATTAACTCCATCCATTCTGCTTCGTATACTACTTGCTTACTCATATACTCACCCGATTTGTGGCAACACAGCCGTCATAGCATAGCCTTAGACCTGTAATTTTGCGTCCCTATTTTTCAATAGGTTTGCTTTTCTCAAAAGTAATGTAACACTCTATTAGTTCCTTACAATATGTAGTTTGAATACTTTAATCCCAATTATTTGTAAGAATGATCCTATTCTTTCCCAGTAATCTTAATAATAAATTTACATAACATTAACTATATATTAATAAATATACCAATATATTCTATTATTTGTAATCATTGTTTTTCTAAAAATTTCTACAATTTTCGACATCACTTCATTGAACGCCATGGGCCAAGTAATAGAATCTCTTTTGGTTACAATACTTTTTGTCTTTAATGGTACTACAATGTTAACTTCTCAAATTAAACTACCCACTTACTTCCATTTGGTTACCTAATAGATGGCTAAACATCCCTCTTTTTTCTTTCGCTAATTGGTTATACGCCCCTACTTGGATTATTTCTCCCTGATCCATGACTACCACTTGATCCGCATTACGAATGGTAGATAAGCGATGAGCAATGACGATGATGGTCATCGTTCCTTTTAGTCTTTCTATTGCAGCTTGAATCTTCGCTTCATTTTCTGTGTCTAATGCACTTGTTGCTTCATCGAGAACAAGGATGGAAGGTTTTCGTAAAATAGCTCGAGCTAGTACAAGTCGTTGCCTTTCCCCTCCTGATAACCTAATTCCCCGATCGCCAATGAGCGTATCCAAACCTAGAGGCAGCTTCCTTACAAAATCTGCTGCTGCTGCGAACTCCAGTGCATCCCAAAGATACTCTTCACTCGCATTAGGCTCAATGATCATTAAATTGTCTCGAATAGTTGCATTAAATAGAAATGGATCCTGAGGAATATAACTAATCGATTTCCTTAAGGATAGTAAATGATCCTTAGTAAGAGGGACATCATCGATGGTCACTTCTCCCTGCTCTGGTTGATTTAAGCCCATAAAAAGATCAATTAACGTACTTTTCCCAGCACCTGACCGCCCTACGATTGCTGTCATCTTATTAGAGGGGATGTCTATATTAATATTTTGTAGCGCATATGTATTTTCATTTGGATGATACCTAAAAGAGACATCACGACAAGATAACCCATGTTTAATCTCGATTGGCGTTACATCTTGATAATCACGGTTAAATAACTCTCTTGCTTCTAAACTCTCATTTTGTAAATCCAATAATGCTTTAAAGGAGGGAACAATGGCTCCTAGTTGCTCCAAATAAGCCTGGATCCCCGTAATCATTGGCCATAGTCTAGAAAAGATAACGAGAATTAGCATCAATTGAGCTCCCTCAGCTTTAAACGTTTGGATGGAAAGAAACACAAAAAAAGCGATTAATAAGGAAGAGGCAACTTTGAAGACCATTTGTGAGGTTGAATTTAGTTTAGTTATCTTAACACTATTATGTTCCATTTCTTTAATTAAAGGAAGAAACCAATTCAAGTGAGATTCCTCTAGAGAATTACTTTTAATATCTTTAATCCCGTTAAAATGATCGGTAATTCCTCCTAAGTAACTTTGTGATAATAGAAAGGATTCCTTCCCATAAAACATAGACCTCTTGACGAACTTTCTAGAAAAAAAGATAAGAATCATACCGAAAAGTAAGATTATGCTAGTCATATTCACTGATAAATAAAAGGCAACACCAATCTGAAACAAAATAAATATGAAAGAAGATAAGAACTTTAAAAACAATTGAACACCAGCACTTACATTAAATATTTCTTTTGTCATTAAGTTGATAATATCCGATTTTCTCTTCTTTAAATAAAATCCCCAGTTCGATTGAAGTAACCCTCTATAGGTCTCTTCTCTTAAATGCCTAATAAAACCTTGTTGGATCTTTGCCCCTAAGACTGATTGATTCCTCTTAAAAATACTTTGTCCCATCATAAGAAGCACATATATCCCTAATATGATGATGAGACTGAGTGTTTCAGGAATACCTTGAAATAATTCGTTAATCCAGCTTATAAATGGAATTTCCTTTGTAGTAACATCCAAAATTCCAGTTAAACCTACCAAAGGTATTAATAAGAAAATTCCAACACTTTCTAATAAACTAATGAAAATCATGCAAATTAGATTGATATAAAGTATTTTTCCTGAATAATTATGAATTCGCTTTGTAAAGTACAAAAGATGTTTCAAATCCATATCCTCCTTTTGCATGACTTGTTCTTTATTATCATGATCCACATACATAGTTAAATCAGGTTTCTTTTAAAGAGTGAGCTATTAATCTAATTAATCAGCCTTATTAGCACTGATTTCTTTAGCAAACTTTGCAACAACTGTAAACTTATCCATTACTTCGGAACCTGATATAAAAATTGGACCACTACGTAACCAGGCATGGGCAATAAGGTCACCTTTTTCATCTTTAGCTGTGCCTAAATAAAGTGTGCTTTCAATGTTTCTTTTCTCTAGCATTTTCATTCCAGCAATGGCCTTTACAAGACATTCACTTTCCCAAAACGTATAACTGCTCATCAAATGAATAGCATGAGAAACACTAACTAACACTTTTTTATTCGAAAGATCAGTTGTACTAGATGTCTCTTGCATTTTCTTTCCTAAAGAAGGAACCACTTTTGAAAAAGGGATGCTTTTCAAATAGCGAGCCCAAGCTAAATAAAGATAGGCTTCAATCAACATCAACTTCGTTTTCTTATCTAGCCTTACAAATGATCGCGCTTTCTTCAAAATGGTCATCTTGTCCTCCTAGAGTTTGAAAATCATGAAAACTAGGAATATGCTTATGCTTCTATCTTAATTAAACCTTCTTCTAGCAACTGATTTAAAAAGGCATGGACTTGTTCCTCACACTTTGTCTGCTCGACATCATATTGAGATTGTAATGTTGTAACCAACTCTTCCAATGAAATCGAGTCCTTAATCAACTCCCATATTACTCCACCTAATGCACCTAAATTATAATACTTCCCATTGTGTATACTTAACATCACTGTTTCGCCATCCATATCACTTACGATATTTCCTTCCATTTGACTAATCAGATGGTTGTGGGTTAATTCTTTAGTTTTTAACATGAAAATTCTCCTTCTTTTTTAACGTATTTAATATTAAGTCAGTTAATTCATGTGCCGTAAAATGGGAAATTGGTCTATGTAATCGGTAAATGTCAATTTTATTGACCATCTTTGCAGAGGTGTTAAAGTGCCAATCTATTAAATTTGAGGGTTCAATAAATAGATTACGATAGGTATGATTGAATAATACAAGAAAGCGTTCCATTTTTTGAATAGGATGCATTTCCACCACATCAGCCTCTGTTTTAACTAATTCAATTACACCAGCAAGAGGCAATGGTTCGTTGACAAACAGATTTTGAACCGGAACTGCAAATTTCGCTTCTCTATCTACTAGTGGTTGATAATTACTCGATACCATCCCAAAGTGATTTAAGCTTTCCATCCATAATTTTTGCTGCGGATATGCAGGTGCCACAACTGGAATATTTTCTTTATAAAGAGATACTGGAATAACGTCATCGCTTAGAAGTCTGTAGCCTTTGTTTAAAAAAGCAGAAGCAAGCGTAGATTTTCCAGCACCTGAATCTCCTACAATTGCATACGCCTTTCCATCTATGGCCACAGCACTCCCATGCAGTGGAAGAATTTTTCTTTGCAACAGTACAGCTCCCATGCAAGTACCCAGAATATAAATCCTGATTTCATTTTCCTGAGAATTTTCCATAGGTGAAAAAAAAATTTCATGCCCATTTCTAATTAAAAAAGTGGCGACACTAGGAACTTGAAACATAACTGATTTTTCTCTCATGACAAAGTGCTCATTTATTACGGATTGTTTAGCCCATGTATCGGTGAGATCTGTCTTTTTAATAACTATATCAATTACACTATCTTTATCATTGATTTGAGTTAATTCTGGTAGATGAATTTCACTAGAAATAGTTAAACCAAATGCTTTATATATATTTTTTTCTGCAGTCTCTATCAACTATTGATCCTCCACGTTCAAAACTTCTATATACAGATCTTTAATAAGTACTAAAATAAAAAGTCTGAAATTTATTAAACGGTTTTCTTATGGACTATGTCAAAATCCATTGTATTCTATATAAAGAACAAATAATTCTTTTGTTTAATAAGACTTTACTCTATTGAATCCCTCAATAAAATTCTTATTAATGAAGTAATACTTATATATTTTATTATTATTAAAAAGCCCTATACGATTAATACCTTGTATAGGAGCTTTTCAACCTGTACGTTAATAGAGCAGCAATCTAGCGGGTTCCCATATGTATGAAATACCCTAATTTGAATATTTTTACAATATCGATAATTAATAAACCTAATCTTTTTTCTCTTAGCTCGCAATTACAGGATTTCCATTTTCATCTACAGGAATTGGACTACCAGCAACAAAATTACCATCAAAATGTTTCCCCGAAGTACTAGCCATTGTCATATTCACATCAAGCACTTCCAATACGGGTTTTTGCCATTCTTTTCTCATCTTCTCACCTCCCTTCAAGTAAATTTTTTTAGAAAACGGTAAACTATTACACTGCGCATTAAAATCCTATAGTCAAAATTTGTGAAATATTCTGGACGAGCTCCATCTTTAACCGTTATCAAAGCTGATTTTATTTTTTGACCATCTATAAATTCTAATATTCGCTTATCCATACTTAGTTGAGTAACCTCATCAATAAATGTATTCCAATATGGAATCATCCGATGAACCCAATCAGCTGCTTGCACCCCAAATACTCGCTGATTCAACCTGATTTTTTCGGGTAAAATTTTTTCTGTAGATCTCCGGATAAGGGCCCGGTCTAATCCATTTTGTACACATTGCTCTTCTGGTACTGACAAACAAAAGCGGACTACACGCAGATCATTGGTTGGATCACGTTTCCAGAGTGCATGACGTAAGGATAGTTTAGAGTCAAGTGTATTACCTGCATTCCAAGGAAGCATGTCCTCAAAAAGTACTCTCCTCTGTTCATATAAATTGGGACTGGAAATCCATCCGGTTCGATCAATACCATGTTTTTTAAGTTTATTAAAAATACCAGTCCGTTCTGCAAAATCCGAATTAATTAACACCGGAAGTTCAGCGGGCGCCCCTTTGGACATAATTTGATTAATAATTGGAAATCCGATTTTGACGATCTCAGGTAACCGCCGAAGACTACGTCCACCTACGTTTTTGCTATATTGATTCAATTCTTGATAGAGCCGTAGCCATTTTAACTTTTTTAATAAGGTGGCATAGTAGTCTTCTGCCGAACCCCAGGATATAGTAAAATTCCCTCTATCTCCGTTTAGGAGCACTCCTATGCCAGCTTCTTCTGCCTTTTCAAACATTCCTTTTAACCAAAAAGAATTCTCCAAAAATTTATAGGGCATCTCCATAACGTCAAGTAAATCGTCAAGTTCCGAATAAGAATTTTTCCCTTCAAAATCCAAATAATGGTCAGTAATCCCTCCAACATGCTGTACGGTTGTTTTAATAAACGGCCTTTCATCAGGCATAAATAGTTTATGTGTAAAGTCCTCAAAATCACTCGGAGGAATATAACTAAATGTGTGTAATGTTTTTTTTCTCTCTCGCAATTCTCTAGCAGCAAAACCAACGACTGAACCCGAATCCAAGCCTCCACTTAACTGCGAGCCCACTTTGTGATGCGTACGCAACCTAGAAGTGACTGCTTTTTGAAAAACATCCTGAAATGCTTCGATATAATCGTTATCAGACTTTAATTTTAATTGTTTTTCTGATGTAAAGGTGCCATATCTATTAATCTTAATTTTATCTTTATATACCGTAATCGAATGAAATGGAGGTATTTGCTCTATATGACGATAAGGCGTCATACGCGCATCTACTGTATCTATCATCCCAGTAATAGCCAAATATTCAGAAAGCCACTGTTCATTTAGTATCACATCAACATACGGTAAATTTAATAATGGTTCTATCGTTGTACAAAAAGCAAAGTGAGACTGATTCCGATAGTAATAAAGTGTCCGATATCCAGAAGGATCCCTAGCACCAAAAAGTTGTTGATTTTTCTCGTCCCAAATCATAAAGGCGTAGTCACCTATTAAATATTTGGGTGATTCTTCTCCCCATTTATAATAAGCAAGTAAAATTAATTGACTATCAGGCATCGTTTTTCTAAGGTTTCGATCAACTTGTAATCGTTCAAATAATTCTTCACGATTATCAATAATTGCATCAACTGTAATAGCTAGCTGTCTCTCATGATCATAATAAGGCAACTGTTCTCCTATTGACTCTGGTGTGATCCATTGTGCATGACAGCCCAGAAAAACCTTATCTGAATGCCATATTTGGATATCATCTGCAGGGTATTTCTGTAATGCTGTCATTAAACCTTGCCCCTGCTGAAGATTTACTGGTTCTTCATTTAAATGATAAATTCCGGTTATAGCACTCATTTACTTCTCCTTCTTACTTTCTTAATAATAATTTCTTCTACAAACAGTATGATTATCCGTAATTAATTTTATGTAGTTATGTCTTTGATCTCCACCTATCTAGCATTTCAAATGTCTTTACTTTTTTATCTAAATTGTTTGGATACCAGTTAAAAAGTGTTACGCTTTATTTTTAATAAAATTGTGAACAGTTTTAGATAGAGAATAATAAATTCTTTACAAGAAACATTTTGTTCGTTATAAAGAATTTGATACCATAAAATTATCATTTTTTTTTACTTTTGTCAATATTTTCCGTCATTACAATTCCGTTTTTCTATTGTTTCATTAATTAAAGTTTTAGAGCAAAATAGCTTTGAGACTTCCATAGAAAAAGTCCCAAATGTATTGGGCATATGCAAGGAAATTTGAAGAAGATGGGAAGTTAAAAGACGTTTATGACTTTGTGGGAGGATTAGGTTATTCCAGTATGAAAAACTGTTGAGTTTACAATAAGCATGAATTTAGAAATTCTAATGAAATGTCATATGTGTACCTGAGCTGATCACTCTATGACAATACGATAACAGCAGTAATCAAATATACAGCAGTCGAAATACGATGTAATTGAGCGAAATTTTTATTTAATCTTTGTTTATTATGAGTTGTACGAAGGTAATTAGACCTCAAACAAAAAGGAACGTTGAGAACGTGGTTAGTTATATGAAGAAAAGTTTTAACAAGCATAAACATCTACCCACTCTTCGCTCTTTAAATGATAATGTTAGAAAAAACAGCAAATAAAACGTCCTATTGTACACTGGAAATTACGTGAGGTTAGTAGACTTTCATTAGTTTCATACATAGGGAAGCATTGTGTTGTACCGTAACTTTCGGTTTTGTTAGTCAATAAGGAATATTAAAAAAATCGCTAGATCATCAAGAAATCTTGATGAATTCGAGTGCATAGCTAAGCATCCTTTATTAATTGGAAATGCAGAGGCACATTTGAAGCTAGAACAGAATAAAAAAGGATTGAACGATACAACTCAAGGCTTAACTTCAAGTCCCAATCAATCATCCTTTGGGCTTGAAGTGGAGCAACATCTCCTACTAGACTATGAACCAAGGGAGCGGCAGTGGATGATTACTTACCATCTAGCTGAACTACTAATTAAAGTTGGATGAGACCATAATTCTGAGTTTCTTAACACTTTTCTATAAAATGAAATTGAATTCTGAAAATCTACAGCTTTAGTTAATAGTCTAAAAAAAGCAAAACTTGCGTTCAATGCTGTTCATAACTTTGATTTTGACCTTCATCCGAGTATTAGTGAAAAAAGAATAAGAGAGTTAAGTCTCATCTATCAACAGCCTTTTCTAAAGTAACAATTATAAAAGGCTCAGCACTCTTTATAGGAGCTGACGACATTATTAGTGAATTTAAGAAAGGAGAGTAACGAGTGCTTATTAATAGGTTATTAAACCCAGACATTTTGTCTACCGTTGAACTAGGTTATCTCCCCTTTGATAATTTTATATACTTTCAGCTCACTTCTAATGTTATGAGAAAGGTGGATTCTTAATTCTTACTTTAAATAAATCGCTAATTAAATGGATGAGGATATTTGATGATGAATTAGCAACAGCAATTCTATAACGATTTTTATAAATTTCCACAATATTTAACATTAAAGAAGATTCTTATAGGCCTGGTGAGATGCAAAAGCTGGCATACAGCCAGCTTTTCTTAAGACGTTGATAATAGGAATTTTAAACACGTTGTTGACAGTTATAAACTGATCGGTACTTGCTCATAGCCAACATTCAAAATAAGAAAAATATCGCACATAGATAGAATGCTCAGTCGTTAATAAAGTACATTTTCAATATGTTATTAGATTGGAGTATCTACGATTTTTTTGCAACTCAAGAATTCAATTGAGAAAATTGTCTATTTCCTTTCTATATATCCTGAGACAGTCGAAACTCTAACTGTTAACTTCAGTATCGACCTACTTACATTTTTAAATTAAAGTCGTTATTAAAGTACCGTCATCATTGACACTTAATTTATAATTCAAATTATTCGGCGATACAAGAATTGTACTGAATTGAACAGATTTATCAAATTGTTGAAACGGTCGAACAGGACTGTTTACAATGTCGTATACTTCACTAATTGACAATTTCCTTTGGAAAAATCCAGCCATTGAAATGATACCTTCATTAGTATTAGTCTTGTGTTCACGACCTGTTATTAATGCACTAGTCGGTGTTGTAACAGGAAAATTGTTATTAAAGTGTAGTCTAGCGGTTTCCCCATATGGATCTAAAAGTTCAACTATCCTTTCAGTAGGATCTACATAAATAAATTGCCATATGTTCTTTGTCGTCTTGGAAGTGTATCGACCAGATGGCTTAGATCTAGGCCACTCTGCAAAAACACCGTTATATAACCCTGCACTTATTGAACTAACTGTAGCTCCTACACTAAAATATTTGTTTTCGTTAGAATTAGATAGATATAATCCTATAGTTGAAGCATTCTCATTTTCAATAGAGAACACACTATAGTTATAAATAAACGTATAAGGTTGTGTCCAATCTACCGTATCGATCGGTATAGAAATTTTTCTACCATCTGAATGTTTAAAATGAACTCCAGTTCCCCAACTTCCATCTTTAACCCACGTAGGCGTACCTTGCAATGTTATATGTTTCTTATTTCCGGACTTATCTAATACAGTGGAGCCGCTACCTTCATTAAAAAACCACATAGCTTTCAATTCATTATCTTCTTTCATAGGATTTTTCGTTAAATCACTATAAGGAGATGCTTGACCAGTATCAGTGAATATTGTAGCTCCTTCCGATATTTTATTTATAAAGGTGCCATGAGAATTAATATGAGCTGTTCCAGAAAGAATTTCTATGTGAGTTTTAGTATTTTCAATCCAAAACTTTTCAAAGTAATTTCTTATTCCTTTTGCAGAATAAATTGCTGTGTCACAGTCACTTAATTGTCCATGACTAAAATTATTTACAGATCCATTTTCTATATATATACCGTAAGAATTCGACTCTGACATACTATAACCTCTTATAAACTTAATTAGAAAACTATTTCCATTAGGTGATGGATATCCCTTCGTTCCTTTTGACTTTAGATAAATGCCCTTTTTTTTGAAATAGTAAATATACAAATTAGACACATCTGATACATAGACTCCGCCCTCAAATACAATCCCATTTTCAGGAAAGAACATTGAGACATTATCAATTGTAATTAACAAGCTATCTTTCACATAAATACCAGTGTACTTATCTTTAGATGATGCTGTATGTTCAATTTTTATATCTTTAATAACATGTGACTGTCCGTTAACTATCTCTATCACGTTTCCCTTGTGTCGTGGACAAATGACTGTATTCCTATTTCCAGCTCCACGTAACTCAAAACCTTGTTTTGATGGTATTGATAAAGGTGCTGTAATTGTATAGTAACCTGATGGTAAATAGACATTCTTGTTATTAGTAGAAGCATAGTTAATAATTTCTTGCAGTATGGTTGTGTTTTCGCTATCGGTCTTATTGGGACCATAGGCTATTAATGGTGATGGTGGAAAAAGTACATTTACGAATTGAGATTGTATCTGTTTTTCTATTTCCGCTGATTTTTCCGCTAGTGCCTTCATTTCATTAACAAGCGACTTTCCTGCCCTATCATTATTGGATGAATCATTTTGGACTAACACTATATTTCCATTCTCTTTTTTTACTTTATATCCAAAATACCCAAAAAAGAAAGTGAAAATAAAAAACAAGATTTTCTGTAATAAGCCCCTTCTATTCATTGTATATCATCCCTTTCATAACTTTATTTTTATTCATCTGAGGTAATTTCATAAATTTCAGCCCTAATATGCCAAGGCTTTCAAAACATAAAAATGGAAGTACCTCCCCAAATATCGAAATAGTTAGTTACTACACTAAACTATAATAATGGGAGGAATACTTCCTATATCTTTAATAAGACAAGGAATCCTGTTTGACCCGCAAGATCTTTTGGATTTAGAAACTACTCAATGTTATGAAACTGTTATTGCAGCTACTGGTCTTGATTTGATTCTCCAGGGAGTAAAGAAAAAATCACGATTTGGAGCATCAGTCGAACTCAACTACGTTGCCATGACTATCTCTATGGTTGTTAGATTTGTGGAGAGAATTCCAACGATAAAAACTTAATTAAACGTTTATACCATGACTTATTATTTAAGTTAAATTGCGGATTCCTCGTCTCTGACGACTCCATCTGAGTCAGCTTAACCTAGGCTCCATCGAAACTGAGCGAATCCTATGTGCTGGAAAAGGCACAAGGTTCTCTATTACATCAAGCAATAGCTGAAGGATTTATTACCGATGATACAGTTTCCATTTATGAAGCGCATTTTAAGCTTGGGGACCCACATGAAGTAGAACCTCATTTTTCTCTTCTTAGATTTGACTAATTTTTGTTTTAGTAAATCGAATGGTATATTGTTTTAATGAGAATACATTTGTATTTCATTATGTAGTTTTGTGGTGCTATCAACTTTAGAGTATACAGATATTTTTCACACACAATTTTTTCTATTAAGATCAAATTATAGTGTTGAAACCCAAAAAAACACCAACTATTCAGCGGTGTTCATATTGGGTTGATTCCTTCTGGGCTAAGCCTTTATTATCACCCTGTATACCTATAGCTTAGTAATTACTATTTTACCCGTATCATCCACAGAAATTTTAAAACTATGTCCATTAGGGGAAATAAAAGTTTTTGATTTTGTTATTTTTTCATTCATCTCAATAAAGGGTCTTTCTACACTGTTAACTATATCAAGAACTTCTTTTTTAGAAAGTTTTCTTTGATAAAACATTGACATTGACATTATACCAATCGTCGGGTTGGTTACTACAATTGGTCTACCCGATAAATATAATTGGATAACACTAGATGAATCTTTTATAGCAATCGGGATAGAGGTAGTCATACCAACAGATTTATCCCGAGTAGGGTCAATTACCTCCACATAATTTATTGAGGGGTCAACGTAAATAAATACCCACTGAAAGTTGTTAAAACTTCCAGTTCCATATCCCAAAGTCTGATCGCTGTGAAGATTCGAGCCTAAAGAATTATCATGATTTACTACTTGTAAATAGGAATCGTGTAAAATAAAGGAGATATACTTTTCTCCCCCATCTATGAATAGACCAAATTGAGGGTAATCACTGTTTCCTTTATCTTCTATTTTGGCTAGTATACCAAAGGTATATCCTTTGCTCCAATCTAACACATTCGATGGCGCAATGATTCTATTGCCAGTCTGATTGTTAAACCTAATTGATTTCCCCCATTTACCTTCGTCGGTCCACTCTGGCGTGCCCAATAACTGCAGATGTTTTTGGTTCCCGGATTTATCTATCACTAAGTTACCTTCGGCTTCGTTGAAAAAATATAACCCTTTTAAATTCTTAGTGATATTAGGAGACTCATTTTGGAAGAATGAATAAGGACCTACATCACCAGTTAATGTTTCAATAATGGCACCCTCTAAAAGAATATTTCCAACTAATCCGTGACATTCCATGTAGTTTATCCCTGATATAGCTTTTACTGCATTTTTTGTGTGTTCTACCCAGATATTCCTAAAGTAATTTCTGCTTGCGTTTTCTAAATAAAACGCGACGTCAGAATGGCTTATCTGACCACCCCTAAATTCGTTAAGAATACCGCTTTCAATGTGGACGCCTATCGTTCCTAGCGTCGCACCATTATCACTCGTCACCATCTTTATTTCAAAAGTATTGGAATTAGGTGCTGTACCATCTAAAGATTTTTTAAGATAAATTCCCTTATTGATGAAATTTAATATGATAATATCCCTTGCATTTACGTAATATACGCTACCTTCCAATGTAATACCATTTTTAGGATACATTATATGAACATTATCGATGGATACCGAGTGTGCATTTGTAATATAAATTCCGGTAAATTTTTTCGAAAAACTACCAGTTGTATAAATCATAAGATCGCATATCCTGGACCCTTGAGATGATGTTTCAATAACATTACCATTATGATACGGATTAATTACCGTTGCACGGTTTCCTTCACCTATTATTTCTAATCCTTGTCTACTTGCAGGCATTTTAATAGGTGAAGTGACTTTATACTCACCCTTTGGTAAGAGCACCTTTGTAGGTCTTCCAGCTTCAGAGCAATAATTAATTGCTTCCTGTATAGAGTTAGTATCATCTACAATGCCATCACCTTTAGCTCCAAAATCCATTACACTAATAATACCCTTGAACCCAACCAATTTATATGCCTCCTTTTTATTACACCTTATTTGGAGTCAATAGTTTTCCCTTTCTAAAGTCCCGTAGTTCCCTATACCTTAACATTGTATTTTATCCTCTCATTAATTTCTCTGCTTTATATACTGAAATACTTGTATGTCAGATAATAATCAAAATAGTGTAATCTTCTAATTTTGTGTTACCATGTTAAACATGATACTTTCGTTTCAATTTTGAAGTAATTTTACTTACAGCTTAATCTATTCTATGTACAACCTTCTCAAATTGTAACGGCATGGAAGCCACTTTTGGTATTTGATAATTTAGATTTATGCAACTTTTCAATGGTTCGTTCAAAAAAATAGGCCACTCGATTTTCAAATTCACAACCCCTACCTTTATGAGAGAAAGTGACGTTGTAACTGAAAAGGATAATCAAAGTTGCTCTAAATCAAGTGCCCGCTGAACACTCAAGATCCTATGATCGCTATCGTCTCTATATTGTGCCTAATCATTATCTTGAGGCACTTTTAAAGAAACCTCAAGAAGCTGACACTCATGCTTTCATTTGGATGAGATAACCGATGTGTATAGAAGCTTCATAAGAAAACCGTGAACAGTAAGGTCTTGCAGGAGAGGATAAGTCATCCCCCACCTTCGTCATCGAAAAGTTAGAATAGAGACTTTAACAAAAGCATTTCTTTATGCAGAAACATCTCACATTTACAGGTATGAGGTTGTTTACAATAATATTCAAGGTTATATAAATAACGGAATGATTTTTAAAAATCTCAGCCCTTGTGCTCAAGGCTTTTAAGCATAAAAAAAGGCCACCTCCCATGAGTAAGTAGTCACACAATCTCTTAGACTGGAGGAAGACCCCTTTATGCCTATTATAGAAAGGAAGCTTTGTTGACATCCAATAATTATACGATTTAGAATCTACCCAATAATATGAAGCCATTTTTTCTTCCATTTACATAGATTCTGTGATTGTAGCCGTCTCAAAAAAAACTTACTAGGAACAACAACCGAGCTGAATTACACTGCGATGATCTATTGTTTGGTCACTAGATTCATTAATCGCAGTCCAACGATAAAAGCTCTTGTTCCAAGATTTAAATTTCTTTGAATGTAAATTTTTAGTTTCAGATCAGATTCCTAACGGCGCCTTGTATTCTCGAATATATGAAAAACTATCGGAAACAAATGTTATTGTAGAAATAAAGAAATCTATTCTTCTTAAAGCCATTGGAGAAGGTTTTATCGATTATAATCTAATGATTGATACCACTCAATTTGAGGCAAGTAGACCATGCAACTGTCCAAGAAAAACGGCAAAAACCAGAAGCCTGGTCATAAAAAGAAAGAAGAAAAAGGATAATATACCCAACTATAAAAAGCCTATAGAGTCTGCTTGAGGCGTCAAGAAAAACAGTGAAGGATAAAACGTGTTCTGACATATGATTATAAAGCACACCTTGCTGTTAACGGAAATAGCCAATATTTTCTTCAATCTATTATGAGCTTTGATAACCCGAATGAAGATAAAGCAGTACTTCTCATTTAAAGGTCATTGATCAACTTTCACTTTCTATTGGATTTGGAACCATGAATGCAGACAATAATTTTATTCCATCTACCAACAACTCTTTCAGATGGATGCTCATTCTATTATTGCTTACAACAATCGTGGAGAGGGATCTATGGCTATGATCAACATGTCGTTCCTACCTGTGCTAGGGAGCACTCCTACCGCTATGATAATTATGATAAGAAATACAAATTAATAAAGTTTCGTTCGACCAAAAGAGTGTGAAGATGTCCTTTAGCACAAGATTCACTTTGCCAAAAAATTTATTAAGTTAGAGTAGAAACCGATTACAGAAATACACAGCACCAGAACGAGGTTCAAAAAAACGGAAAAGCCTTTTCGCTATGAGTACAGCCGTTGAACAAATAAATACTATTGTAAAAGAAGCAATCATAAACTGACTCTACAAATTATTAATAGCAGATCTTCCTGTTTAGTAAATACCTATTAATCACTTAGTATATATAGTAGAACATTATGGACAATCAACAGGAGTAGCATCCAAACAAAAATAGTACTACTCAACAATCACATGGTCGAGCAGTTTAGATTGGTAGCTGGCAGCACTCGATAATCAATACGGTTTTCTCGAGAGAGGGGGCTAAGGAAGCAATATAAGGTATGAAGAATATCTATGTGGAATTGCAAACAAGAGAAGAAAATCAAAGGAAAAGAAGACTGTGTTGGCTACCTTTCTATAAGAAAGAGTTGGTACAATAAGTTCAATATCTGATTAGCGGACCAAACCCTTTCCTCCTTACAAACCCTAAATATAGATTTATAAAGATAAACATACTCGCCGGACTCATAATCATAATAGGAAGAACCGTTACTAATGACTTCTCCAAACAGACTACCATATTTAGCATTCTTTTTTCTTTCGTATAAACCTTTATTTATCCCACTCTTGGGTAATCTGGTGGTCAAGGTCCTCTAAAATTGCATAAAAAGGCTGAAAAGATTCCCCGTAAATTTCTCTACACCTTTTGTTCAATGCTCTTATCTTAGGAAATGTGATATTCAATTGAATTGAGGGCTCTCTCCTTTGAAACTTCTTTTTGGCAACTAAGACTCTACCAAAGAGGAGCCTTTTCCATTTTTTTTGCTTACACACTACCGCTCATACACTTATTATTCGCCTCAACATCCAGATTACGTCAACATCTTATTCTGGATGTTAAAGCCATTTATATCAAACATTTATTTTACTTATACATAAAGCTAGTACAGATTTTCTGAACAAATTTTTTAGATATTTGATATCATTATCTCCCATTATTACTTATTAACTAAATCCCTTTTTAATAATTCCACCTTCATATTCTTTGTCATTCTCCATGCCCACAAAAAGGGGCGTAACGGAAAATATAAAAACTGAAGTGACTTAGGTAACTTCAGTGTTTTCAAGTCGCCAGGACTAGGAAAAAAGCATAACATTAAAATGAATAAACCCTTATTAACAAAATTTGGTTTTAATAAAAGTTGATAGTAAATAGCAAAGAAAAATTTGTACAGTTTGAATACCAATGAAAATATGTGATTTTTTTTGTAATTACTAAACTCTAACTCAGAGCAGCTAGTCTGTTTTTGCACCATTTCGTTGATATAGAAAATACCCATTTGCGCCAACCTTATTGAACGTTTCCCCACTCTGATTGTTGGCACTCCGTTAATAGGAGTATTTATTAGATTAGAAATCAAAATAAGTGCTTGTCCTACAAATAAATGAGCATGTTTTCCTAAATGAATGGTTCCATACTCCTCCATCAATGTATTATTATTTTCCATATTATTAATTCCTTTTACAATTCGATCAATATCTGTTAACCAGCGCAGACGAAACCAGCCATGCCGAGTACCATGAGCAACAAGGTATAAAAATAGATCTTCTTCACCTAAAAAATTAACAGGATAGGTCGTTAGTTTACTTACCCTTTTTCGGTTCCACAATTCATTAAATTCTGGTTCCTTCATTGGGGGAGGGTGTAATCTCCAATGTACTTCAATCTCAATCATCTTTTTAGAATGGTAGTATGTTACGTGGTGATGCCTCCATTTCCAACAGTCCAAAGCCATTGAATCTACTACTTTCTTATATCCAAAATTCACAAGTAGCTTTTCTACTGTTTCTAGATCTTTTTTTTGAATCAATACATCCAGGTCCTTTGAAGTACGAAGGGAAATATCCCCGTAAAGATGGTCAGCAATAACTGGGCCTTTTAAAAAAAGAAGCGAAATCTGATTTTCTTTAAATATTTGACTTACACGTTCCATTTCTCCGCTTAATCTTAGCATTTGAAAAGTATTTTTTTTGTATTCTTGATACAAAGTTTGAACTACAAAGGAAGGGATCGATTTTTCATTTATTTTTTTTATCTTTGAATAAATTACTGGATAAACACGATGATGCTTTACTAAGTAGAGAAATATACTCCAATCGATTTCTTTAAACAAATCTTGTCTGTTTAGATTAATATTAATATCATTTTCTGTTTTCAGTATTTCTAGTATCAGTCTTAATTCTTTAGATAAGAAATTCGTATCGAGAATGAAATGATTATCCATGATTTCTCCTTCAATTATTAATACCTAATGTAGTTTAGCTAATTTTTCTATAATTCAAAAAGTCGTCATCTTTTGATCTTTAATAAAGAAAATACTATTATGTTCACAAGAAAATGCAAGAAATTCAATTGAAATAATTTTAGTCTTTTATCATAAATGATCGATCATCCATGAAAAAGATTTTGAAAGGAACATTTACTAAATCAAACTTCGCACATTGAAATTGACAAATAAGCCCTGATGTATTAAAGAAGAACTGCTATCCACTGTAGTTGAATTTTGATTGTTTTTCAGATATTCTTGTCTGTCATTTCTATTGTATCTTCAAGTGCTCAATTAATTGTTGTAAAGTTACAGCCCAATAGAGTACGGATATTTCATCTTAAAGTACATAGGAAATCCTATCTAATATGGGTTGATTTGTGTTGCATGGATTCTCCCACGACCATACGATTTATCGGGCCAACAGACTACTGGTTGTATGACGGCCCTGTGGAACTCTCTATACAGGTGTAATAAGGATTTTGTTGTTTTAGAAAAAATCTCAATGTACCAAAGCATCTTTAGATAAGCATGCTTTTCTGTTTGAAAAGTGTACAATCAGTGCTAATAATAGACGATTGATTTCCATTTTCTTAGAGTTAAATTACAAATTTGGGATAAATTTATACAAATGATAATAATCTAATAACGAAAAATTATACATAAAAAAAACAAAAAGAGATCCATAATAATAGTGGTCGCTTATCAACTACTATTCCTCATTAAGACTTTATTAATTTAACCTATAAACGTAGTTTCCTGTTACTTAAAGGTTAGATAATAGTGCATTATCTGACACTTTATATCCATTCGGATTATTTGATTGCCATCTCCATGAATCCTCACACATTTCTTCAATTCCCCTTGTAGCAATCCAATTCAAATCTTTTTTTGCTTTTGCAGGATCCGCGAAGCATGTGGCTATATCTCCAGGTCTTCGTTCGACAATCGAATATGGAACCTTCGTTCCAGATATTTTTTCAAAGGCCGCGACAAGCTCTAATACACTATATCCTCTTCCTGTACCTAAATTATAGGCATCTACACCGGTAGTAGTCATGACTTTTTGAAGAGCTTTTAAATGCCCTAATGCAAGATCTACAACATGTATGTAATCCCTTACACCCGTACCATCTGAGGTTGGGTAATCATTACCAAAGATTTTAAGCTCATCGAGTTTTCCAATACCTATCTGAGTTATAAATGGCATTAAGTTGTTCGGTATTCCAGAAGGATCTTCCCCAATAAGACCGCTATGATGTGCACCAATAGGGTTAAAATAGCGTAAGAGTGCAATACTCCAATTGTTATCAGAGACATACAGGTCTCTCATTATTTCTTCTATCATTTGCTTCGTACGACCATAAGGATTGGTTGCTCCTAGTGGAAAGTTCTCTGAAATTGGAACACTTTCCGATACACCATATACTGTAGCCGATGAACTAAAAACCATTTTCTTTACATCATATTTCTTCATTAAGTCACAAAGAATCAGTGTTCCAGTAATATTGTTATGATAGTATTGAATAGGAATTTCTACAGACTCACCAACTGCTTTAAGCCCTGCAAAATGAATAACCGCTTCAATCCTATTTTTAATAAAAATGGTTTCTAAGCTTTCTTTATCTAGCAAATCAACCACATAAAGTTCAATATCCTTCCCCGTTATCTCCTTTACACGGTTTAATGATTCAGGACTACTATTGATAAGGTTATCTACCACTAAAATATCATACCCTGCATTTATAAGTTCTACACAGGTTTGACTACCAATATAGCCCGCTCCACCAGTAACTAAGATTGCCATGAATGGACAACTCCTACTCCTATTTTCCCCACTAATATTGCATGGGTGTATATAGTTCTAAAATATTTGAATTATTTACAGTTATTTCTGGCAGTAAAACAAAAAAGGGACCAGGTATATTTTAACCTAGTGCCCTTTTTCTCTTATGATGTTATCTTATTTTTCACCTTTAAGATTAATCTTCGCTTTAGCAAAGACATTTAGTTTCTCTCGAATAAGTACTTTTTGTCTACATTTCTATTCGAGTCATTCGTTTGTCTTTGTTTGTAATTTAAATATTAGTGTTAGCCCTTAAGCAGTTTTGCCTGTTTTGAAAATACTTAATAAGGGTTAAAAGTCACTTTTCTTAGAATTAAAGTATCTATTTCTAAGTCATGCAATGCTAGTAATTTACCCTAAAGTACTAATTCAAGTAATAAACATTTATCTGTACATCTCTTCATAATACTTTATATATTCACCGGATAAGATGAACTCCATCCAATCTTTATTTTCCAAATACCAAGTAATTGTAATATCAATCCCCTTTTCAAAGGTATATGATGGGGACCATCCTAATTCTCTCTTGATTTTTGAATTATCGATAGCGTATCTTCTGTCATGCCCTAAACGATCTTTTACGTAATCTACCAGACTTTCGCTTTTTCTTAAACTACCAAGTATTAGTTTAATAATTTCAATATTTTGTTTTTCGTTATTTCCACCTATATTATAAACTTCTCCTACTTTGCCTTTATGTAGTACAGTACCGATAGCAATGCAATGATCTTCTACATAAAGCCAATCCCTGATTTGTTTACCGTCTCCGTAAACAGGAAGAGACTCTTCTGTTATGGCCCTATTTATCATAAGAGGGATAAGTTTTTCAGGAAACTGATATGGCCCATAGTTGTTAGAACATCTTGTAATATTAACAGGTAAACCGTACGTTTTATGATATGCCCTTACTAACATATCAGCAGATGCCTTTGAAGCTGAATAGGGACTATTCGGAGATAGGTTTGTTTCTTCTGTGAAATACCCTTCTTCCTCCAGAGTACCATATACTTCATCTGTCGATATTTGTATATATTTAACACCTTCTTTAAACTCTCTGCTATATTTATCAGTAGGATCCACTTTCCAGTATTGTTTCGCTACATCAAGTAAAGTTTGGGTACCCAATACATTCGTCCTCAAAAACAATTCTGGATTCATTATACTTCGATCAACGTGTGACTCAGCAGCAAAGTTAATAACGACATTTATTTCATATAGTTTAAAAATATTCTCGATAAGTTCCCTATCACAAATATCTCCTTTAATAAAGTGATAGCGATCATTTTTTACTATCCCCTCAAGATTTTGAAGATTGCCTGCGTATGTTAATGCGTCTAAATTTACAATTGTGTACTCAAACTTAGAAAACATATATTTAATAAAGTTCGAGCCGATAAAGCCAGCACCACCGGTTACCAAGATATTCATAATAAACTGTTCACGTCCTATTAGATATTATATTACTATTTAAATTTAAAAATTTATGAATGAACGGTTTGTGCATTTTGTAATCCTAAAGCCACCTCAACCAAATATTTACCATAGTCTGTTTTAATCAATGGCTGAGCTAAATCTAAAAGTTGCTCTTTTGAGATATATCCTCTTCTGAAAGCAATTTCCTCTAGGCACGCAATATATAATCCTTGACGCTTTTGAATTGCTTCAACAAAATTAGAAGCCTCTGAAAGTGACTCATGAGTTCCCGTATCTAACCATGCCAAACCACGTCCCATTACTTCCACCTTCAATTCACTTCTCTGAAGATATTCATCTATTACTGAAGTAATTTCTACTTCTCCCCGTGGTGAAGGAACTACTTTCTTTGCGATTTCAATCACTTTATTATCAAAAAAATACAATCCTGGAACAGCATACGATGATTTAGGATGCTCTGGTTTTTCTTCAATTGATACAGCATTCATTTGTTCATCTACTTCTACAACACCATATGCCCTCGGATCTTTGACATAACATCCAAAAATGATTCCTCCTGAGGATAATGAAGCAGCTCTCATTAATCTATTACCAAAATTGGAGCCATAAAAAATATTATCCCCTAGGACTAAGGAAACGGTTGAGTTACCTATAAACTCTTCTCCAATGATAAATGCCTCCGCAAGGCCATTAGGATTTTCTTGTACAGCAAACTCAAATTTCATCCCCAGCTTACTACCATTACCTAAAAGTTCTTTGAATCCTTCAACATCCCTTGGTGTAGAAATGATTAAAATTTCTTTTATTCCTGCTAGCATCAATACGGATAATGGATAGTAAATCATTGGTTTATCGTAAACCGGTAACATTTGCTTCGAAACAGCTTTCGTTAAAGGATACAGACGTGTGCCAGAACCACCAGCTAAAATAATACCTTTCATAACATATCGCCTACTAGTTGATATTGATTATCTACTGAAATCTCTGAATGTATCTTCTTTAGAATTGCACAAATTTTCTCTACTGACTCCAGCTCCAGTTCACCATAATAAGGCATTGACAAAACTTGTTTTACAGATTTTTGAGCTTGTGGCAGATTTTCAGGTTGGGCAGATGCTAGATGTTTATACCATTCAAAATCACTACATAATGGGTAAAAATATTTTCTTGTAAACACATTATATTTTTCCAGCTCATCATGAACCCAATCTCTAGACCTACCATACTTTTCCTCATCGATTTCAATAACAAAATACTGATAACTGCTATACTCATTTTTCAAAATAGTAATTATCCTAATTCCCGGAATATTCAATAAATTATTCTCGTAAGTTTCTTTAATCTTGTCCCTCTTAACTCTTTCTTCATCTACTAATTTTAATACTTCTAGTCCAATCCCAGCCTGAACTTCATTCATTTTTGCATTTAATCCACACAATACGACTTCTTCTGGCCCTAAAAGACCAAAATTCTTTAGAATTTTTACCCTTTCGTTCACCTTTTCATCCTTTACAGTAAGACCTCCACCCTCCAATGTGTTGAAAAGTTTGGTAGCATGAAAACTGAACATGGTCATATCACCAAAACTACCTATAGGCTTACCGTTTATTTTTGTTCCAAACACATGAGCACCATCGTATATCACTTTTAAATTGTATTTATCTGCTATCTTTTGAATATTGACCACATCACACGGATTACCAAAAACATGTACACCAAGAATAGCACTCGTATCTTTTGTAATTAGCGCTTCAATTTTATTCGCATCAATATTTAAGGTTTGCGGATCAATATCACAAAATACAGGAGTTAATCCATTCCAATCAAGAGCTTGTACCGTTGCTGGAAATGTAAATGGCGTTGTGATTACCTCTCCTTTAAGTTCTAGTGACTTTAAACCTAGTAATAAAGCCAAAGTTCCATTAT
This sequence comes from Peribacillus huizhouensis, assembly GCF_014138605.1. Taxonomy (GTDB): domain Bacteria; phylum Bacillota; class Bacilli; order Bacillales; family DSM-1321; genus Peribacillus; species Peribacillus huizhouensis. The sequence goes on from NZ_JACJHX010000002.1 coordinate 278,830, forward strand.
TAAAAAGAGAGAGATTTTCTACCCTTAAATATTTCTTTAATTCTTTCTCTAATTCCTTATGTTGTGTACCGTTGTTTGTAAGCCATTTACTTTCCCATATCTCATCAATCTTATTTTTTATATTTTCTTTATCAGCTAATAGAGGGCGAGTTACGTATATAGGCTCTATAAAAGGAGGTACCATCTATTTGTCATCCTCTCTATATTTTTCATAGTATTAATACTTAAACTCTTGTTTTAAAATACTCATTATAATTAAATTATGATATTCATTATTTTTAAAAATAGCTTCCCTTAATAGGCCTTCTTCCTTAAAACCCATTTTATTATATAAATTAATTGCAGGTATGTTATTTTCTAAGACTCTTATCTGAATTCGGTTTAAATTCATATCGTTAAAGCCATGCTGTAGCATTTCTATTGTTGCCTTTTTCCCTATACCTTTTCCTCTGTAATTTAACTCACCGATAAAGATACCGAATTCTGCACTTTTTGTTATCCAATCTATATTTAACAAGTATGCAACTCCAACTACCTCGTCACTTTCCTTTGTACAAATAACACATCTAATATTATTATTTCTATTATTTTGATAAGATTGAAACCATTTGTCATCCGTTTCATTATTTATATATCTAAATGGAGTCACTAATGAGGTAATTAATTCTTTATCGCTTCTATGTTTATTTATTACCTTTAAATCACCTTCTGTGATTTCTCTAAGATAAACCATATTATATCTATCCTCTTTTCAAACCTTATTTCAACAGAATATTAATATATTGATTCATATTTTTCATCTTATTTTTTAATTCTTCTAAACTGCCGTATTTCAAAAAAATAATACCAAGAGCTTTGTTTGCCCCATTAAAGATTTCTATTTCGGACCCTTTTTCTTGATATATAACTTGGTTAACAATGTTTTTATCTATCCCATTTTTAAAAACAATATCAACTAACTTCCCTTCTTCAGCAGAGTGAAGTACATAGGTAGAGTAATATCTCTCTTTTTGCTCATATATAATATTAAAGTCATGATTGCCCATCGCAGCCTCAACAGTACCCTTAACTAAATTGACACCCGTAATCATCTCTAATAAATCGGGTATCATATTTCCTCCATTCCTTGGACCCATTTCGATAATGTATAGTTTTCCGTTTTTATCAAACATTACTTCGATATTCAAAGCACCCATTTTTATTTTTAAAAGATCAATTACCTTTTGGAGTTCATTACGAACTATATCTATTTGCTCTTCTGTAATAAGTAGAGGAAAACTTTTACCTATAGGAACATAAGGATTAACTTGTTTATCTCTATGGCAATTTAAAAATCCGCAAAATTCCAATTTTCTATCGATAACAAAAATATCACCACCTATCATATACTCATGAGCCATTTCAATATATTCTTCAACGATTACCCTTTTCTCTCTAGAGTTAGAAATGGCAAGTTCAAATGCACTTTCAAATTCTTCATTAGAATCTATTCGTGAGACTCCCTTACTTCCAGAAGAATCTGTTGGCTTTACCATGATAGGAAATTGAAATTTATGCATGCTATTCTTTGCTTCTTCTATGGTTCTAAAGCTTTCTGCTCTTGGACAATTAAACCCATGTTCCTTTAAAAACCTTCTAAATAAGTCCTTTTTAGATAAAATCAATACCGATTCATAAGGATTAGAGGGTAGATTTAATTTGTTACCTATATAAGCTGCCGTTGGGGCTGCAGGATCAGAAGCATATGCAACAATCCCGTCAATGTTCTTTTTCTTAGCGACTTCCAAAATAGACTCTTTATCGGTAGTGCTTACACAATGAAATTCATCGGAATAATTTTGTCCAGGATTATCAGCTAGATAATCACATAAGATCGTATAGTAACCTTGTTCTTTAGCGTATTTTATGGCTGGTATTTGTTGGGTAGAACCCCCGAGAAACATAATTTTTTTCAAAAATAACACCTCAAATTATTTCGTTTTATGGGGTAGAATAAAATCACTAAATTCTTGATATTTACTATTTATTGGCTAAGTTTTTGCTTCATTCTTTTAAATAAAGGCACAAACAAGCCATATATTGTTATTAATTCTTCTATTTTAGCTAGTTTGCTCACCACCACATAAATGACAATACCGATACTAATTTGAGAAACCAATTTAATGACATTGCCCTCAGGCAGTATCATTCCACTGAGTGACACAACTCCCACCATAAATATAGTCATAACAAAAATAGGTACCAAATCTGTTATTTGTTCTTTAAGCGCATAAGAAATTTCCTTTGCTGAAAAATAAGTGTTAATAAAGAGTGACACAAATGAATTTAGGATTGCCGCCCAAATCAGACCAATAATCCCCAATTGAAACCATAAAGACAATATAATAAATACTGTTAAAACCGATTTTTTTATTATTTCTAAAAGAAGAAATAAATCTGATCTTCCTTTGACTTGAAGAATATTTAGATTTATTGCATGAAGTGGATACAACATTCCGGCAACACACAACAATTGAAAATACAATATTGAAGACGTCCATTTATCCCCATAAAAAAGATGGATAAGGGGATTGGCAATAGCCGCTAAACCCAGCATAATTGGGAAGTTAATAAAGGCAGACGTCTTTATAATCTTTCTAAACCCATGCTTCAGTCTTTCCCCATCTTCTTGCATACCACTAAGAACAGGATAAGTCACACGTTGAACTGAAGCAGTAATGGATTGCGAAGTAATGTCTCTTAATTTCACTGCGTTTGTATAATATCCCAGTTGTGCAGTTGAAAATACTCTCCCGATAATAATAAAATAAATGTTGTTATAAATTGTATCAATTAATCCTGATACTAGTAGCTTAGAACCAAAACCAAAGAGCCTTTTAAATGAATTAACATTAAATACAAATGAAGGTATCCATTTAATAAAAAAACATAATAACAGGGACTGGATAAGTTGCATTAATAACGTTTTTACAACAAGACTCCAAACACCATAGCCCTTTAGAGCAAAAATTATCCCTACAATACCAGAAATAATTCCTGAAATTATATTAATTTTCGTTTGAGTTCTAAAGTCCACTTTCTTTATAAGTAATACTCTTTGGATAATCCCGAAGGAATTAAAGATAAGAACTAAAGAAAGCACCTTCAATATTGGAACCAGTTGATCTTCCCCGAAAAAAGCACTAATAGTATCAGCTAAAATAAATATTACAATATACATTACGAAAGCCATAAATAAGTTAAAGTAAAAGGCTGTAGAATAGTCCTCTTGATTTGCATCTTTCTCTCTAATCAAGCCTTGAGTAAACCCGCTATCGATAATAGAGTTAGAGATAGCTATAAATATTGCAATCATTGCTATTAGACCAAAATGTTCAGGTAATAATAATCGGGCAAGTATAATTTGAAGGATAAATTGAATCCCCTGGTTTGCCACCAAATCAGCAAAACTCCAAAATAAACCTGAGATCGTTTTTCTTTTTAAAGAACTTGTTTCCTGCATTATATGTTCCTACTTTTTCAGCTTATTATTTTTATATCCATCAATGTAGCCCTTTATATCAACTATCTTTGAATATAATTTAGGGAAATAATATTTTGAATTGATTTTTGATTTTTCTTTAATACTTATTTCGTCATAATATACTTTATACTTTGATTTTTTTATCTCTTTTATTTTGTTCTTAAGTACCAGTATTTCAAACTCCCTTTTCATTTTAGTCTTTTCAATTACAGTAAAATATTTGTTAATGCTATATCTATTGAACTCTTCTAATAATTTTATGTCTCCTTGTTTAACCCTGATATATTTTTCTGTTACATTTTCCCCTGAATTTAATTGACTTGTCCAGGATCCTTTACCGCCTATTCTATATGCCGACATGATTTTATCGATATAGTAAGCATACCCTTGACTAGTAAGCATCATCTGCAATGCATAATCTCCTACATGTGCATTCATAAAAAAATCAGATGGATTTTCCATTAACTTTTTAGGGTATAAAATTGATGCAGTTGGACAAAATGTCGTGCGGGAAATTATTTCCTCTATTGGGCTAATATCGCTTCTAGTATAAGGTCTCACCTCCTCACCTGTTGGTTTTCCATTGACATTTACTATCTTAACTGCATGAAAACATAAACTACATTCCGGATGACTTTCCATATAATCTACTTGTTTTTGTAGTTTATATGAATCTGTCCAGTAATCATCACCCTCACACTGCGCAATATATTTCCCTCTGGAATTTTCAATAAGTCTCAGTACATTTTTTCTCGCCCCAACATTTTTATCAGACGTTATTAACCTTATTTTATTAGGATATTTTTGCATATACTCTTCTACAATTTTTTTAGTTTTATCTGAACTACAATCTTCCCCAATAAGAATTTCAAAATCAAAGTTTGTTTTTTGCATTAAGAAACTTTCTATAGCATCCGCTATATACTCTTCATGGTTATATGTAATGCAATTAATACTTACTAGCAAATTCATATTTTAGTTCCCCTTTTATCATATTGAACGCACGAACACTTAATTTATGGGGTGGATTTTCTAAGAAACTAAACCTATGCCTTATCACTCAAAATAGTATATATATTTTAAATTTAATAGTAATTAACCGACCTAGATAATTTCTCCAAATAGTTAAACTTGAATGTCTGTTTAAGGTATCGACTAATTTTTAATAATTAGAATTTTATTATTAAATTTATTTTTCTGAAATTACGAATTTTATTTTATTACATTTACCCAATCGTTTAGATTAGTTTCTCATTTTCAATATCCTTGCTGGACTTCCACCGACAACAGCATAATTCGGAACTGATTTAGTTACTACAGCATTAGCAGCAACAATTACTCCATTTCCTATTTTTACGCCAGGTAAAATCGTTACTCTTCCACCAATCCATACATCGTTTCCTATAATTACAGGTTCTTCGTCGTAAAACCCTTGCTTCCACATAGGAATATCAATTCTATCGAACTTATGATTTCTGGTATAAACTACGCAATCTGGTCCCATCATTACATCATTTCCAATATGACAAGGACCTAGTATAGAGGCTCTTATTCCTATTCCTGAGTTATCCCCAATCGTCACTCTACTTGAAAAACTTGCACCTTTTTCGATATTTACGTTTTTTCCGCACCTATCTAGAAGCATTTTTCCACATATTTGTCTTATCTGTTTTGAGAAGAAACTAAATCTCTCATATGACACTGGTAAATGCTTTGCAAATGAGTTATAAATTAAATAACCAATTATCTTTCTTACTTTAATCAACATGTTCTTCCGCCTCAAATTACAATTTTTTAGGTGATTTATCCCAGGGACACTCATGAAAACAATTCATAAAATTAAATTAATTTAATGCAAATCTTGACCTCGGAAATATATATTTATATTATTTTTCTATTAAAAAAGTATTATCTGAATCCTATTGTTAATATTTTTTAGTGAAATCATTTAATATCACCGCTAATCTTCTTTAATAAATTCAGCACTTAATAATATGTCGTTATATAATTTTTTGCTAATATTGACAAGAGTATTATGTAGAAAAATTCATCAAAATAAAGCATATCAAGTGATAACCACGGCAGAAAGTAGGCAATTATTAATATCAAAAAGTAGTATTTTTCAAAAGTGCGTAATTTCACTTTATTGGATAAGATTGAATACACCATCCACCACCAAACAATTAGAAAAATTGAACCCAACAGACCAACTTGATAGATAATTTGTATTAAAGTGTTGTGAGAGGCTGATGTACTGACAAGTTCCATTGAAGAAAGCCCCACTCCGAAAAACAAACTGACAATACTCGAAAATAAATAATTAATATATATTTCAAATAATCCACTTCTTCCGGTGGTTAATGACTGAGTATCCGTAACCATTCCAAATCTAATTAAATAAAGTTCTATCTGTTCAGAGAACAAATTACTTGCAATACCTATCACCAAAACAAGTAATATAGTTAAACCCATTCCAATCTTATATAATACATTACGCTTTACTAATACAAGACTAAACACCCAAAGTACGGCTATTCCAGCAACACATAATATAAACATTTTTGAAACAGAAAGCATACCGTAATACAATAACGCCATAATCGAAACAATTTGAAGTACTATCATTGTTTTATTTTTCGTTTTGTACAAAACTATTAAAAGTGACGCAATCGTCACAAGGATATTCGCTGAGTAAAAGTTAGCATCACCATAAAAACCACTTAACCGAGTTAAGCCAATTTTTTCCCACTCATAAACATCGATATATCTAAGCATATGAGGGAAATTCATCAGTATTTTTGCGGCAGTACCAGCCGACAAAACGCCAACTGTTAAATATAATACACACGCTTCAAAATCAATGTTCTTCCCATATCTATTGACGTAAATGGGAATAAAAAAGAGCATCATAATAAAAAATAAATAAGACATATCTATAGCGTATCCATTCAAGAGTTTAACTAGCAGTGTGTAAGCAACAAAAAATAATGGAACAAATATACATTCCCTATAATACAACCTATTTTTAAAGTCGCTTAAGCTAATAAGTAGAAAGACAAATGGAACAACAAGAGTAAAGAATGTAAATGTACCGGGATTTATCTTTAGTACTGGGGACCATGGAAGATAAAATAGCATAATTGGCAAAAAGTATTTTTTGTTTGGTACCAATGTTACCCCTGCGAACAACAGCAATGAACCCAACAGCAATATTTGATTACTATAGGCATGTCCAATAGAAAGAATGAGTACGCTTATTAAAGCTAAAATCAATAACTTTACATTACTTTTCCTAAACTGCGCCATTTTTCTATAGCTCCCCGTCCGATATCAACATCCTAAACTGCTCTACCGCTGTTTCGTTTGTGTAATTTTGTTTCCCTAGATATTCTCTACACCTTTCAATAAAAAGAGGATCATCCAGAACTCTTTTTATTGCAATATATATTTCTTCTTCATTATTTCCGCAAACAATACCCTCTAAGCCATCCCTTACCATTTCTTTTGCAGATGTAGTATTTGTAGTAATTATCGGTACACTAAGACACTTAGCCTCATCAAATACCATCGGTGCTGCTTCATGAAAAGAGGGTAGAAAAAACAGGTCTGCGTTTCTGATGAATCTGTATGGATTTTCCTGATTACCATATAAAGTAACGTGCTCTGACAAATGATTTATTTTGATTTCATTCTCAACCTCGCTTTTTTGCGCACCGTCACCAACAATATACCATCGTATCCTGTAATTTTCATTAACGAGTCTTTTTATGACCTGAACCCCCCTTAAAATCCCCTTTTCAGGACTTAACCGGGCAACTGTTACAATATTTAAACTATCTTTGGGATATTCAACAGGGTTAACATTGGCCTTATTAATATACTCTGAATAGTTATGGCAGTTATAAACACAATGAGTTCTCTCTGCAAGGCTTGGAATGGTTTTTATAAAGCTCTGTTGACATCCTTCTGATACAGTAGCTATCTTGTCAAAATGTTTATACATTTCTCGGTTTCTGGGTGTATTTCCCCCATAATTTGAAAAATCACAGTGAGAAAATGTAATCTTTTGATTAGCATTTACTCTTTTCAACACAAAAGCATTACATCCACCATACAGTGACTTTTCTTCAGCGTTGTGCAAAAATGAAATTGCAACATCAAACCCTGATAACCTTTTCTGAGTTGATACAAGCAGGGATATAGGTAAATGATTGCTAAAAGTTTTTGTATATGATGCAAAAGCAGCCCTGGCGGCATAGTACATAAAACCTAGATTTTTTGTCTGTGCTTGAGACATACCAAGCAATTTTAATAATGGTGATGCCTCAATTACTTTTATCTTAGAAGGCATTAAATTTACATAATCTCCACTGTAGTCAAAAATAAATAGTGTTAAATCATATTGATCTTTTACTTGATTAATCAGATTTACTAAAGACCGCTGCACTCCACCAGTTGCAAGGTTATTATTCACAATAAGAACTTTTTTCTTTTCATTCGCCATACGTACCTCCAGCTAATAGATGATTTTATTCCTAGAATGAAATATGAATATGATATAAATGGTTTAATCTATCTATTAAGATGCACTACAACTGGAAAAACTGTTTAAAGAAATACTTAACAAAATAATTTCATGTTATAGAAACTCAAACAAGTTGTTGTTTTTAATCCAAATCATTAATCCAAAGTGGATGTATATCTTATTGCTTCTAGAAGATTAAATTTTATACAAAATGATTTCTTCTTCCCTCTGTCATATATTTTATTGCTTGAAACATTCCCATTTCATTTTTATACAAATTATACTTTCTTATTGCATACTGTAAAATTAATAAATAGGAGAATTTTTTAGATAGAGTAGCATATAAAATTCCTTTATCATAAAAATATTTTTTATTATGCCCCTTAAACCACGTTGAATCTTCTTGACTGACTGTTCCTATTTGAGCGGTATTTGTATATATTTCCAATCCTTTTTTTATACATTCATATATAAACAAAGTGTCTTCACCCGCACTATATTTAGCACCGCCACCAAATAATAAAGAGAAAAATACATTGGCTCTGATTACACTTTGTCTTCTAAATGCAATACTAACCGCTCCATACCGCATAAAGTTAAAATAATTAACCTTCGAATCTTTTTTTATTTCTTTGGGTCCTTGTCTATCATTGTTTAAACTTGGCACATTAAAGATTATTATGTCTGCTTTTTGATTATTTTCAAATGCATCTAAAACAATGTTTTGGTAATTATCACTGTATTTCACATCATCATCAGCTAAAATGCATATATCTGCTTCAGCCCTCATTAACGCAGTATTTCTACTTAAACCAATACCTCTTTCATTAAATGAATATTTTTTGATATATCTGCTTTTTTCGTTGATCTCTGTAAAATCATAATAATTACACTGGTTTACAATTATAGCGTTTCCTCTGATATTCATTTTATTGATTATTGACATATCCTCTTGATGCATTGTCGATACTAAAACTTCGATATCCATAATGTCTCCTTACTATTTTAATGTCTATAAAAAATTTTTTACCGCTAATGGTATACTTTTAATGGCGTAATACGGATTAAAAAAAGAGGCTTGTACTATATTTTTAATAGAAACAAGATACTTTTTTCTTTTAAAATTTGCAAACGCCAAAACAGAATAATGTCTAAATCTAATAAAATTTTTTTCTTTAGTTGAGAATAAATAGAAATATTTTTTCTTGAAATTGTATAAATCATTTTCTCCATTTATTTTCGCCTCTCCATTTGATAACCCACCTTGACCATGCACATATGCAATAACATCGGAACCCTTTAAATATCCAATTTTAGCTCCACTTTCAATAGTCTTTAACATTAAATAAAATTCATCACCTATATCAATAAAATTAAAGCCACCAATCTTTTTTAACAACTCACTTTTATACATAAAAGTATCAGTACCTGTTAAATGGTTCATTAAATGATACTTCAGTAAAGAATCTTGATTAAATTCATTTAGATTTTCTCTGTTTCTAACATCTACTATTTTTTGTTTTTCGTTTTTTAATATTAAATCTGTAAAACACATTTCCAAATCATTATTCAACATATAGTTTAACTGTCTCTTGACCTTATTAGCCTCATATATATCATCGTCATCTAAAAATGTTATATAATCTCCACTTGCCATATAAATACCAACATTTCTTGACCTTGCAGCACCTAGATTTTCTTTATTTTGTTTAAAAATTATTTTCATAGATGAAAATTCATTAATAACTTTTTGAACTTGATCTCTGTACTCACTTTCTTGTTCATTATCATCAATAACAATTATCTCTATATTTGTGTATGTTTGATTTACTACAGATGTGAGAGCCATCCTAAGTTCATTTATACGCTGATATGTTGGTATAATCACGCTTACTTTTTTCTCCATAATAACACCTCAAATGGTCATATCCTTTCTGAACCTTCTTTAATCCCTGCCCCCTTACACACACTAAAAATTGTTTTTAAAAAAATTAAAGCATCGAAGGCAAAACTCATTCTGTCTACATATTCTCCGTCAAGTCTAGTTTTTATTTCTAATGGCAACTCATCTCTGCCATTAACCTGAGCCCAACCAGTTAGGCCCGGATATATATCATTTGAGCCGTATTTATCCCTTTCAGCTATTAAATCATACTGATTCCAAAGAGCAGGTCTAGGACCAATGATGCTCATTTCACCTTTTAATATATTTATTATCTGTGGCAATTCATCAAGACTTGTCTTTCTTAGGAACTTACCAATTTTAGTTATAAAAGCTTCTGGATTCTGCAACATATGTGTAGGCATATCTTTTGGAGTATTTGTTCTCATTGTCCTAAATTTTAAAATATAAAAAATTTTCTTATTTTTCCCAATACGTTTTTGTTTGAAAAATACTGGACCTTTAGAATCAATTTTTATGATTATTGCTATCAATAAAAAAATGGGCGAAAGAGTTAGTAAGGCAACTAAAGATAATAAACAATCAATCATTCGTTTGCATATTGGATAAATTTCCACCTAATCTCCCCTTCATCTAGTAATCTTTATTCTTAAGTTTGTTAGACATAAGTGATTATAAATTAACTACTTCTCTCATCATCCTGCTTAAGTCTTGCTTTGTATTAGCGATTGTAATAAGCAATTCTCTCAACTCTGCATTGTTTTTAACATGTAAACTGTTAATAAACTCCCACAATACTTCGCCTTCCACAATCCCGGACTTTCCAATATGTATCTTTGGAAAGATATGTTCTGTATGAACTTCATTTTCATTCAATAATTCCTCAAACATCTTCTCGCCAGGTCGTAATCCGGTGTATTTTAGTCCAATTTCTTCTATAGTATATCCTGACAATTGAATCAGATTTTTTGCCAAATCCTCAATTCTAACAGGCTCACCCATATCCAAGACAAAAATTTCTCCACCTCTGGCAAAAGATCCAGCTTGAATAACTAACCGTGAGGCTTCAGGAATCGTCATAAAATATCGAGTCATATCTGGATGAGTAACCGTCACTGGGCCACCAGCTTGAATTTGCCTTTTGAATAGCGGAATTACACTACCTCGACTTCCTAAAACATTCCCAAAGCGAACAGCAACAAATTTTGTTGTGCTTGTTTCGTCTAGCTGCTGTATGACCATTTCCGCAATTCGTTTAGTTGATCCCATTACGTTTGTTGGATTAACAGCTTTATCTGATGAAATCATGACAAACGTGCCAATACCATACGTTTCTGCCGCTTCGGCAACGTTTTTTGTACCAAAGATATTATTCTTAACTGCTTCACGAGGATTATATTCCATAAGCGGTACATGCTTATGTGCAGCAGCATGATAAACAACATCTGGTTTATAATTATCCATCACCTCAAAAATTCTTTCTCGATCTTGAATATCCGCGATAACTGGTACCATATCAATTTGATCCGAGTACAACTTTCTTAGTTCCATATCAATCTGATAAATACTATTTTCTCCATGCCCGAGTAGAATAATTTTTTCAGGAGAAAATCTACATATTTGTCGGCAAATTTCAGAACCAATGGATCCACCTGCGCCAGTTACTAGAATGGTCTTATCCGTAACATATTCCGAAATACTATTCATATCTAATTCTACTGGTTCTCTTCCTAATAAATCTTCTACTTCCACTTCTCTAAATTGATTGACAGCCACTTTTCCTAACATAATATCCTCAATCATAGGCATGATTTGTGTTTTGGCATTCGTTTTCATGCATTCATCAAAGATGGCCTTCAATTCTTTTTTATTTAAGGATGGAATAGCGATTACAATATTATCAATATGATATTGTTCTACAATGTCATAGATTTGTTTAGAACTGCCCACAACAGGAATACCTAGAATATCTAATTTCTTCTTATTCGGATCATCATCTATAAAAGCTACTGGTTTTAATTCCGTATCATGATTATTTAGAAGTTGACGTACAACCATCGTTCCTGCTGACCCAGCACCTATAACTAATGTATTTTTGATTTCGGTTTGATTTTTTATGAAATGATCCCGTAACATCCTCCAAGAGAAACGAGAACCACCAATTAGAAGTACGTGCAACATCCATGTCAACGCTAGAGCCCTGACATATACATCTTGAAACACCGTCACTTGAACAATCACCGTTACAATGATAGAGAGGGTTACTGCTTTAACAATAGAGACTAATTCTCCTATGCTTGCATACTCCCATGCCTTTTTATATAGTTTATAAATCGAAGCAAAGATATGATGGCTAATTAATAGAGAAACTGAGCTGACTAATAGTGCAGTTAGCTTAAATATTTCTAAATATGGATGTAATACTAAATAACTTACATAAATAGCTGCTAAGACGATTATGGAATCTAATAGAGCTAATAATGTTAGTCGCTTCCGGTATGCCAACCAAAAACCCTCCTTTTAAAATAGTATTGTATGCTCGTCTTACATCTATGAATAAATTTTTCTATGTCTTCCCCATATAATTAGATGATTTAAAAGAGTTCTAAAATTATTACTGTGCTGTTTTACTGTTTAGTAGCACTTCTTTTCTTTTTTTTATTGAGTTAAATAGTACCGTTTCTAATTGAGGTAATTGGACTAAAGGTGCATCTTGTTTTATGTAACGTATTGCTTTTTTTATGGATTTTGGATAATCATCAAATCTTGTCATATTAATTAATCAATCCTTCCCTTTATATGATACCAATTGATTCTTTTCTAAGACTTTCATAGATTCATTGCCTATAACCAAAATTTAATATGTTGCCCAAGTAGGTGAATTTCTAAAAAATACCCAAGATCTTTTTTCTAATTGGAATCGGCGGTTCGATGGAGATGCTTTGACCTTGGAGCACTGTTAGGGCATTTTCTTTAAAATTCAATGTATGATCTATTCCATATGTTTTTGTGATCGTTTCAAAAGCCTCTTGAAGCGAGAAGCCCCTTGAACCAACATTATGTGCATCCGTTGCAATAAAATGGGCTAAGTGATGTTCTATGATTTTTTCAGAAAAGGATTTAATCTTTTTGCCAAACAGACCGATTACACTTCCAGATGTAAGTTGGGTTAATGCACCCTGCTGAACCAATTGAAAAAGGAGATGAGGATCTTCTATTAATTCTCGATTTCTTTCAGGATGAACAATAATTGGTGTTATTCCCTTCATTAATAGCTGGTAGATTACTTCTTGTGTATAGATAGGCACATAGCCAGAAGGCAGTTCTAGTAATAAATATTTTCCTCTATTATCCAAAGTTAAGACTTCATCCATTTCCAATGAGATTATTAAGTGTTGATGAATTCTTACTTCTTGTCCCGGATGGATGGTAAGAGGTATCGTCTCTTGTTGTAAATGCTTATTAACCTCAGTTACTCGAGCAAGAATCTCATTCTTCTTATTTATATATTGCCCATTCATGTGATGCGGTGTTGCAAATAGATGATTAATCCCAGCTCCTACCGCGGTATTTGCCATATCCAAACACTCCAACAAGTCAAGGGCTCCGTCATCAACCTCGGGTAGAATATGACAATGTATATCGATTAACACTTACAAGACCCCTTTTCAAATCTAAGATGAAAGAATGGAATTTCCATTAAAAAAACCGCAAATTTTTTCATAACCAGCAATAGTTGCATTGGCATGAGTTTCATTTGTCGGATTTCTTTTTATCCATATTGGTAATAGTCAGCTTTGGATTTCACTTCATTCACTACCACTCCAAGTAATTGTGCCTTCGCTTTTTCCAGCAATTCTTTTGCTTTCACAGCACCGTCTCGAGAAGTCTTACCACTAGATACAACTATGACGACACCGTCAGATTTATGTGCCATAATTTGTGGGTCTGTGACAGCAAGTACAGGCGGTGTATCATACACTACATATTCGAACAACCCTTTCAGCTCTTCCATTAATAGTTCCATAGATTTGGAATCTAATAGTTCCGAAGGATTATGTGGAATAGGGCCACTAGTTAAAATATTCAGATTGGGTACATGCGTATTGGAAATCGCCTTATCTAGGCTAATCCTCTTAGTCAACACGCTAGTCAGTCCATGAATATTATTGACGTTAAATGCATAATGAACTGAAGGTTTCCTTAAATCGGCATCTACAAGTAGAACTTGTTCCCCTTGCTGTGCTAAGACAATGGCTAAATTGGCGGCTGTAGTAGTTTTCCCATCTGAAGGTTCAGCTGATGTTACGACGATTGATCTGATTTCTTTATCTCCAGAGGATAAATGAATATTCGTTCTGATCAGTCGATATCTTTCAGTAATAGGTGATTTAGGACTACTATGCGCAATTAAGTTGACTTGCCTTACCTGTTTATTTTTCCATTTAAGACGCAACATGTTCACTTCCTACTTTTTGTATTCTAGATCTTTGCTTTCCTGGTGAAAATTTGTGAATCGATCCTAGTACCGGAAGTCCGAGGTATATTTCAACATCGCGCTCATCTTTTAACGTGTTATCCAAATACTCTAATAAAAACGCCAATCCTATACCAAGCATCAAGCCAACAACCACCGCTATACTAATATTCAATAATGGGTTTGGACCGACATGAATGGGATTCTCAGCCTTTGCCAGAATAGTTACATTGTCGACGTTCATAATTGCTGGAATTTCCCTTTGAAATGTTTCAGCTACTTCATTAGCAATTTGTACTGACATGGCTGGATTACTATGTTGAACAGCCAATGAAAAGACCTGGGAGTTATCTTGACTATTTACGGTAATTTTTTGATTGAGTTGCGCTACGCTTTCTGTAAGATTAAGATTTGCTTTGACTTTATCCAATATGGCGGGACTTTTTATGATTACACTATACGTATTAATCACATCTATATTCACTTTTAATTGGGTGGCGTCTATCTGATTGTTTTCGTTTTTCTGATTCACCAAGATTTGTGTTGATGCATGATATACAGGTGTTATTACAAAATAAGTAATGCCACCACTAATTAATGCTGCAACCACTGCCAGAAACACGATTAACTTCCAACGTTTCTTAAGGGTATTAAAAATATCGCTAATGCTAATTGTTTCCTCCATATAAACCTCCAGAAAATAGATTAAAATTGAATTTTATTTAGTTTTTCGAATGTTGATTTTGCCATTTAATAAATTCAATCAAGGTTCTGTATTGTTTAATCTCTTTTTTTTCCACTCCTAATTCTTTTAGCTCTTTTACAAAGTCGACCCATTCTTTCTCAATATATGTATCCTCGTCCTTGTCGGTCTTTAATAAAGTTTCGAGATCTACGTTTAAAACGGCTGCGATCTTTAACATAATCTGAAGGGACGGGTTCTTGTTCAAATTACGCTCGATATTGCTTAAGTAAGATTTCGATATATTTGTTAGTTCCGCAAGCTTTGAGAGGCTGTATCCTCTCCTTTTTCGAATTTTTACTATATTTTCCCCAATCATCCATTTACCTCTTTATTCCTTTTTTAACGTATACCTGTTGAACACTTACCTTCCTTCCACTTACTTCTCTAGCCTAAGAATTAATTTCACGATTTAAGTAACTCCGCCATTCTTTCATATTTTCACTTCTAATTCTTCGATGTAAGTAGTAGTAGTATTTATTCCTACCTCTCGTTCTGAGATCGCAGCTATAAATTGTTGCTTAATTTCTTCAACTAAAATCGTTACTGTCATATCTTTTACTTCATTTCCTCGTTTATAGGCATATGTTAAAATGTTTTTAAATGTTTCTTGATTTAATAACTCTGAGTTCAATATTCTTCACCATTCCCTACTATTATTTCTGCTAGAAATCCCTGTTATCGTTTTAGGTGGGTTTTCTACCCGATTAATACTTTTTCAAATACATTTCATCAGGGAGAGATAATTTTAGGAATACGTGCAGAACTTAACGCTCAGCATGCTTAAAACTACATTTTTGTTATATACTAGATGCCTGAATATAGAATAAACTACTGCATTTCCAACAAATTTTTCTATACCTGACAGCTCCTTTTCTAAACCAACTATTAAAGTACTAAATTACGAGTTCCCTTTAGAAACTTCATAATTTAATACTTTAATAATAAAATGGGGCATTTAACCCCTCCTCTCACCACACTCTTGACGACTTGCGTCTAAGGTTTATTTCAACCCACAGCGTAATCGAGTGCCTCCATTTATAGTGGTAAGGAGACATCACCAAACGAACAGACTTTATTAAGTTCATTTTTGTTCTCAATAACGAACATAAACACAAAAAAAATCTACATGAATTATTACTATACAGTGAATTTCTTGATTTATTATTTTTCTTCTTCACTTGCTCTTACTGAGAACAATAAAATGGCTATCCGTCTTTCATTTTTTCCACTCACGAAAATTTCTTTATAAAGAACACAATTAGTGATAAATAAAAAATATTCACTAAATAAAACCAATTTGTTCATTATAAAGAACTATTACGTTATTAAATTACCATTTTCTATATAATCTGTCAACTCTAATTCAAAATTTCCCCTACAAAAAAATACCATAAAACAAGTATATCTTTTCTACTACTTATAACGCTGCATAAGTAATATATCAAGCTTTGTTTCAATACGGTTTAAAGTTTCCATAAGAGTTTCTTGTAATTCAGACTCTTTATTATTGTTCTTTCGAGCTGTTTCGTACATCCATTGTTGCTGGTATCTCGATGCCTGTATAGATTGGTTGTTATTTTTTTTATCCACTTCTTCCAATATTCTCACTTCCCTATGCCATAAAAAGTTATTTATTTAGGTTTTAGCTGTTCTTCGTTATCCATATTAATGGAGTTCTTTGTAATGAACTTCCGAACTTCTTGAATTGATAACCCTATTTTTTTCGCTTCTTCTATTAAAAAGAGCCATTCTTGATCTATATCCTTGTCCAATGTATACAATCGTCCCATCCCCCAATATAGATTCTGACATTCTTTTTCCCCATATGATCGACTTTTTGTTCTTATTCGAGAAATTTCGTTCTTTATTAAGAATATCATATGTCAAATTTCCTATATTTTCAATCTATTAAAAATAATTCTGTCAATTTTTTTCTCAGCAAAGTTTTCTGATTTTAACAATATAGAAATGTATATGGAATTTACTTAGACATTAGTTGGAATATCAACCATGATGTAGAGTTCTTTCACAAGTAAAGAAGGTTATTATAGGACTTCGCAAAAGAGAGTAGAGGCTAAAGAAATCTCAAAACGTGTTTAAATTATTAACAAACAAGTTTATTCGGCTTGCTTCTAGCAAGAAAGTCGGAAAATACATAATGAGGCGTTGATCATGATTGTAATAGACACTCATGGATATACTTAGATATGATAATCTAGCCAAAAAGGAGAGCCGTTTACCCAAAAGGTAATTGCTCTCCTTTTCTATTTTCCTATGAACAAGATTATTCGGGGTGTGACAGGTACAAAAAACAGGTACCCTAGATTAAGGATTAATCATAATTTTCAATGTATTCGTCTTATCATGAATAGCCTTTTCAAACGCTTCTTTCACGTCAGTGAGTTGATATTGATTTGTAATCATTTTCTCAATATCAACTTCTTTACTAGCAAGCATTTCAATGGCTTTTGGGTAGGTGTGATGGTAACGGAAGACACCCATTAGATCAATTTCTTTATCAATAATCTTGCTAATGCTGACAGGTACTTCATCTTGAGGGGACATTCCAACAATGACGACTCTTCCGCCTCTTCTGACCGATGAAATCGTTCCTTGTACAGCTTTCGGATTACCGGCTGTTTCAATGGCAAGATCGACTCCAACACCATTCGTATATTTCATGACTTTATCGTCAAGATTGTCTTCGCGTAAATTGATTGTATGAGTTGCTCCCATTTCTTTCGCTACCTCCAAACGACTTTGCTCTAAATCGACTCCGATGATCGTTTTTGCCCCAGCCATTTTTGCCGCTGCTGCAGTTACTAGGCCAATGGGTCCCATTCCCATAATCACAACCGTTTCTCCAGATTGAAGTTTTCCTCGGCTAATGGCATGGATTCCGACTGAAAATGGCTCAATTAGTGCTGCAGTTTCAAAGCTCATGCTGTCTGGAATAGGGAAAACTAGATCCGCTCTCATGGCAATGTATTCACAGAAAGCCCCATCATAGGGTGGCGTAGCAAGAAACTCTACATGTGGGCATAGATTATAGCGTCCCTCTTTACAATGATCACATTTTCCACAAGTCGCCCCAGGTTCGATAGATACACGCTGTCCCACTTGAAGTTCCGTAACCTTTTCACCAACTTTGACAATCTCTCCTGATGCCTCATGTCCTAAAATAATGGGTTTTTCTACAATAAAGTCGCCAATTTTCCCATGCTCATAATAATGAACATCTGATCCACATAACCCTACCGTTTTGATTCGAATTAAAACCTCGTCAGCTTCTGGTGTTGGAATTTCCCTTTTCTGTATTTCAATATTTTTTACTTCGGTTAGTACTGCAGCATCCATCGTACTTTTTATATGTTTAGAATCATCTAGATTCGGCTTTTCAATTATCACGTAGACCACTTCCTCTAACAAAATTATTTTAGATATTCATCAACATTTTCATCTGTTACTAGCTCAAAAGGAATTTCATATTGTTTCTCAATGGTTTCCCCTTTGGCTGCTTTCACTGCCATATCAACAACTGTTTTGCCTTGTTCTATTGCATTTTGGTACACTGTTGCAATCATTTCACCTTTTTTGACTGCTTGAAGGGCATCATGAACCCCATCAACACCTACAACAGGTACATCTGTCATACCTTTGGCACGTAGCGCATTGATTGCTCCAATTGCCATTTCATCATTTTGAGCAATAACGGCATTAATTTTATCACCGTGTGTTTGAATCCAGTTTTCCATAATGGTCATAGCCTCAGCTCTAGACCAGTTTGCTGTTTGCTCTGCGATTAATTTAATGTCTTTATTTTTTTCTAGAATATTGTCTATTCCTTCACGTCTTTTTGTTTGGCCAGTTTGTCCAATTGGACCTTCTAATAGAACAACATTCCCTTTTCCACCTAATGCATCTACAATTTGTTGTGCTTCTGTTTCACCGGCAACAACATCTGGAGAACCAATATAAGAGTTTAATTTTTCAGATGTCAAGAACGCATTAACGCCTAATACCGGTGTGCCTGCATTAACAATCTCATCCACAGTTGCATTTAACGCTTCTTCATCAATGGGGTTCACAATAATCGCATCTACTTTTTGACTTTCTAAGTTTTTTAATTGTGAAATAGCTGTGCTAACATCATAGTTTCCATCCATTACTACAAGGTCTACCCCTATTTCCTTCGCATGCGCTTTCATTGCTTCCGTTAGATTCGTTGCAAATTCTCCTCGTAGACCATAAACCTGAAAGCCAATTTTAATCGAATCAGAATCTTTCTTTTGTTTGCTATCTCCACTACCTGAACTTGTTTCAAGATTGGAGCTACAAGCAGCGACCATTGTGGTCATGATTAATAGAACGAGCAGTAATAGTGACCCTTTAATTTTTTTCATCATAAATTCCCCTTTGTCATTTAAATTTTATTAAAAAAAGGTTAACCCTTCTCTTACCCTATTTACACTCTCTTACGATCTACTAAAACAGCAATAATAATAATTGTCCCTTTAACCACTTGCTGCCAATAAGAAGAAACAGCTAATAGATCTAATCCATTATTCAAAACGCCAATAATCAGTGCTCCTACTAACGTCCCCCATAAACGGCCTCGTCCACCAGCTAAACTAGTTCCACCAATAACAACTGCTGCAATCGCATCTAATTCATAAGACATTCCAGCTTGTGGTAAACCTGAAGAAACACGAGACGTAAGCAAGACACCAGCAAGACCTGCAAGTAATCCACTAATACAATAGACAGACATTAATGTTCTATCAACATTCAGCCCAGATGTTTTTGCAGCGTTTTCATTTCCTCCTACAGCATAAATATGTCGGCCTAATTTAGTACGATAGAGTAATACACTACAAAAACCAAAAACAATTAATACGATCCAAACAGAAATTGGTATCCCTAAAAATCCACCTGTTCCAATAACCAAAAACGAATTGGACAAACCTGAAATCGGCCGACCATTACTATAAATATAGGTAAGTCCCCTTGCAATGGACATGACACCAAGTGTGACAATAAAAGGCGCTACTTTCCATTTTGCAACAACAAGTCCATTAACGAGGCCAAGAACAAGGCCAGTTCCCAAACCAGCAGCTATTCCAAGAAATAAATTTGTATCATTTCCGGTAACTAATGAAGCGGTAACAATCCCTGAAAAAGCTAAGATGGAACCTACAGATAAATCAATTCCTTTTGTTAAAACAACAAAGGTCATACCAATAGCTAGAATGGCATTAATCGATACCTGTTTAAAAAGATTCAACATATTAGAAGTAGTTAAAAAGTTGGGACTTAATATCGTGATGACAATCACCAAAGCAGTTAGAGCAAGTAATATGCCATATTCTGATAATAAGTGGCCAAACTTTGGACTTCTCTTTTTGATTAGTTGTGTGTTGTTTGTAGACACATGGCTATTCATATTAAACCCCCATTTTATTGGCTGTAGCCAAACTTAATATTTTCTCTTGAGTCGCCTCTTTTGGACGAAGTGTTCCGGTTACTTTCCCTTCACTCAACACAATAATTCGATCACTCATTCCTAAAACTTCAGGCATTTCCGATGAAATCATAATAATGGAGTATCCTTCTTTCGTAAGTTGATCCATTAACTTATAAATCTCTGTCTTAGCTCCGATATCGATTCCCCTAGTCGGTTCATCTAATATTAAAACCTTCGGATCGGTTAACAGCCATTTTGCTAAGACAATTTTCTGCTGGTTCCCGCCACTCAGTGTTTCTACAAGTTGATTTCGACTATATGTTTTAATTTTAAGTTTCTTAATCATATCGTCGACTACTTGGGTTTCTAAATCCCGTTTCATCATGGGTCCTGACGTGAATTTATGGAGTGATGAGATCGTTATATTTTGCTTCACAGACATGGGCAAGACGAGCCCTTCTTCTTTCCTATCTTCTGTTACAAAAGCAATTCCATGTTTAATCGCATCTTTCGGTCCTTTTATTTTTACTTCTTTATTTTTTAGTTTGATTGTTCCACTCTCGAGAGGGATCATGCCAAAGATTGCTTTAGCAATTTCTGTTCGACCTGCTCCCATCAATCCAGTCAACCCCAAGATTTCGCCTTCTCTTAATTGAAAACTAACATTTTGAAAGTATCCTTTAGCAGTAATCCCTTCTACACTAAGAGCGATTTGGTCTTTTACTGACTTACTTCTTTCAGGAAAAATATCCGTTAGCTCTCTTCCTACCATTTGCTTAATTAATGAATCATGATCAAGCGTTTTTGCTAAGTTCGTAGAAATATATTCTCCATCTCGAAATATAGTAATATCATCCGCAATTTGGAAAATTTCATCCATCTTATGTGAAATATAAATAATTCCTTTTCCTTCTTTTTTTAATCGATTAATAATACTAAACAGTTGTTCTACTTCTTTATCTGCAAGAGAAGAAGTAGGTTCATCCATAATGATTACTTTCGAATCATATGAAACAGCTTTTACAATCTCAACCATTTGAATCTCAGAAACACTCAATTCTTTCATTCTCTGTTTAGGATCAATCGATAAACCAAGGTTTTCAAACATCTTTTTCGTATCTTTATACATTTTCGGATAGTTCACTAAATGAATTTTAGGATAAATGGGCTCTCTTCCTAAAAAAATATTTTCCGCTACAGTCATTTCAAAAATGGGGCTTAATTCTTGATGAATCATCGCGATTCCATTGTCTAAAGCCATTTTAGGATTATCTAGAAAAATCTCTTTTCCCTCTACTAAAATGGACCCTTCGGTTGGTTTATGGATACCAGATAAAATCTTCATTGCTGTTGATTTCCCTGCTCCGTTTTCACCCATGAGGGCATGAACGGTTCCTTTACGAATCTTTAGACTCACATTGCGAAGGGCCTTAACACCATTAAACACTTTTGAAATCCCTTTCATTTCTACTAATAATTGTTGATCGTACATTGGGAACCTCCTTCTTAAACGTTTAAGTTAAAGAGAAAATCTAGTGGAACATTAAGCTGTTCCACATGATTCACGAATAACTAACTTCAATGGCAATGAGGTCGTGATAATCTCATCTTTAGATTTCAATTT
This sequence comes from Peribacillus huizhouensis, assembly GCF_014138605.1. Classification (GTDB taxonomy): domain Bacteria; phylum Bacillota; class Bacilli; order Bacillales; family DSM-1321; genus Peribacillus; species Peribacillus huizhouensis. The sequence continues at coordinate 301,091 of NZ_JACJHX010000002.1, forward strand.
ATGCAAGGCATGAATTGCCTGCCTGCCCATTTCAAAAGCGGGTTGTGAGACGATCGTTAACTTCGGAGAACTTATTTCTTGCCACGGATGATCATCAAAACCAATAAAACTAATATCTTTTGGAATACTAAGATTTTGTTCTTTTATGGCTTTAAGTGCCCCTATCATTAGCAGGTGATTCGTAGCAAAAATAGCTGTTGGTGGTGAAGACAAGTTCATCATTCTTATGACAGCCTGATAGCCCCCATCTATTTGTGCCTTCGTCCCTGTATTGTTTCCCCCAAATTGAATCAACTCTTCATCAATTTGTATGTTTTGACTAGTTAAAGCTTCGACATATCCTTGTTTTCTTTGAACCGTCGTACTAATTCCTGGTGAAGCCAAGATTAACCCTATTCTTTTATGACCGTTTTGCAGTAACTTCCTTGTAGCCTTGTAACATCCGTCAACATTATCTGCCTTAATGACGGGCAATTTAACATTTTCTACTTCACGGTCAATTAAAACAATCGGTGCATTTGCTTTTATTTTAGTAGTACTTAATGTTTCCGATACAGGAGCAAGTATAATCCCACTTACTTGTTGTGCGGACAACAATTCAATTAACTGATTTTGTCTCTTTTCACTTTCCTCGGAATTAGCAACGACAACCTGCCAATCATAGTATTCACATTCCTGTTGAATCCCGTCTAATATTTCGGTAAAGAAAGGGTTGTTATCAGGTACAATTAATCCAATTAGCTTACTCTCGCCTCTCTTTAAGCTTCTAGCTGATTCATTTCTGGAATAGCCGATTTGTTTAATGACCTCATTGACCCTTTGGATTGTTTCTTCACTTGCTTCATCCTTATTGTTTAACACATTCGAGACCGTTGCTATTGAAACATTTGCCTGTTTTGCTACATCATATAGCGTAGGCCGCTTTTTTTGTACCATTTACTATCTCCCTCTACTATCCGATTACATTATTTACTGGATAACTGCTTATATAAGTTCTGATACTTATGAAAGCTCTCTTTATATAGCAAATAATGATCTGTGCTAGGGGTTATTATAACATCATCTGCTCCATTCGTTACTTCATCAGGTTCTCTAAAGAAGCCAATTCCCATTCCAGCTAAGATTGCAGCACCAATAGCCGGTCCTTCAAATCGCGCGGATTTTTTTAGCTTAACACCTATGACATCTGATAATATTTGACTCCAAATCTCACTTTTTATTGCACCACCCGTAATCACAAATGATTCAGGGGAAGCTATATTTTTTATCAGTTCATGACAGTCCTTCAAACTATATGAAACCCCTTCCAATACAGCTCGTACAAAATCACCTTTACGATGAGTCAAATTCATTCCGTTAAAACCGCCTCTAGCCGTTGAATCATTATGTGGTGTCCGTTCACCTGATAAATATGGTGTGAAAATTAGTCCGTTTGCACCTGCTTTTACATCTTTTGCTTTTAATATTAATTCTTCATAGTCTTCCGCCAATTCAAAAGCTTTCCGGAACCACTTTAACGACTCTCCCGCAGTTAACGTTACTCCCATTGCATACCATGTATTCGGTAAAGCATGGCAAAATATGTGCAACGAAGAATTTGTTTTTGTCAGCAATTCTTTATCAGGTCTGTTATTAATTGGCACTAATACAACTCCTGAAGTGCCTACACTAATAAGTCCTTTATTTTCATTAAAGACACCGTTTCCAATTGCCGCCGCCGCATTATCCGCAGCCCCAGCTACAACAGGAATTCCTTCCTTTAACCCTATTGCTCTTGCAGCCGTACTACCAATCTCCCCAATCACGTCTATGCTTTCAAAGACCGGTGGAAACCACTCAGGATTAAATCCAAGTTCATGGATAAGATCCTTATTCCATTTTCTGTTATAAACATCAAAAATTCCTGTACCACTTGCATCTGTAACTTCTGTTGCCATAACACCTGTCAATTTATAATTAATAAAATCTTTAGGCATCATTATCGTAGCAATGCGTTTGTATGCTTCTGGCTCATTTCTTTTTAACCAAATTATTTTAGGTAGGGTAAAACCAGGAAAAAGAGTATTCATGGTTAAAGAGCGAAATCTCTCTTCACCAATTGTCTCTAAAACTTCTTTACATTCTTTTTCAGTTCTTTGATCATTCCAAAGAATGGCTTTTCGTATAACCTCACCATTAGCATCTAATAAAACACTGCTATGCATTTGACCAGTGACTCCAATTGCCTCTACAAATGAGGGGTCATTATGTATAAATAATGTCTTTAAAGCCTTTTTTACAGCAAGCCACCATTCTTCAGGATCATGCTCCGTCCAACCTTCTTTCGGAACATCAAATGAATAGGAAACTTCACAAGACTCTATCATTTTTCCTTCTTTATTAAGTAAGATGACTTTTGTGCCACCTGATCCAATATCAATACCTAAAAACATTTCACTATCCCTCCTTTACTTAAACGTTTAAGTAAGTACTTTTATTAAATTATATTTTCATAACATTGTCAATATTTTTTTAGAAAAAACTCTAGCTCCTAGTGTAAGAGACAAACTTAACCTACTTCCTTATCTGATATAAACGCTAAAACGTGAATGGTATGGTACTTCGTATTATTGTAAAGCAAGAGTCTGGCACCAAGATGATGGGCTGGCATGAGAAAAATGTTCTTCTCACAAAAAAAAGTCAAAAACCTTGCAGAAACTATTCTCCGCAAGGTCATTTCATCATTAAATACTTCCGCATCAAGAATTAACGCTCACAAGTAATGCCATCATGATCACGATCTTTGCTACTATTCGCATCATATAATGTTTTCGATACAAAAGATTTGTATTTTGTTTTTCCGCCTTTGGTTTTTACAGTGGAAGATTTAGCTACCCCGCCTTGATAGTCCTTGTTCAGTTCTGTGCAGTTTTTGCACGTTTTGCTTTAGTAGCCGCTGCTTCAACCGTGGTTGAACGAATAGAAAAATTAAAAAAACCCAAATTACCGTTTCTAAACGATGATGAGGCTAACTTGGGTCGTTTTCGTCTAATGATAATGTGACGACTTTCGTATATTCGCCCTTTGCGATTTCTTCTGTCGATGCTGTCTTTTCAAGTTCGTCTTCTGTGTCAATTCCTTCAGCAATTATTGGTTCCTCAGTATGGTTTTGTTTTTTCATGTTCGACACACCCCTTCATCCCTAGATTGTCCAGGCATGAAATCTTCATTCAATGATCTGTAATAAACATCAACATTTTTTTACATTTCTTTTATACAAGCATTATATCGAATTAACAATATATCCCTATACTAAAACCTAGGTGGATAGCATGCGTGGCTATCGTGGTATTGGCGCAGGTGGAGCCGATGCTGTTTCTTATTGTTACATAAAAATAAAAGGGTCAGACCTCACACTCTATATGCGGTTTAGTGTGTTTCTACTTCTGCACAATATCTAAACCATATATAAAATGTGAGGTCTGACCCTTCGTTTCGGGTATCCCTTCTTATCAGTTTCCACCAAGATAAGCCATTTTCACTTTCTCGCTTGATGTGAGTTCTTCGGCATTGCCTGAGAGAACGATGCGGCCGGTTTCTACGACATAAGCACGGTCGGCGATGGAGAGGGCTAAATTAGCATTTTGTTCGACGAGTAAGACTGTAGTACCCGTTACGTTAATTTCTTCAATGATCCGGAAGATCGTTTTTACGAGCAATGGTGCTAAGCCCATCGATGGTTCGTCAAGCAGCAGCAAGCGTGGCTTTGCCATTAAGGCTCTGCCCATGGCTAGCATTTGTTGTTCACCGCCCGATAATGTACCTGCTTGTTGTTTCAATCGTTCCAATAGCCTCGGAAATAAATCGTACACCATCTCCATGTCTTGTTTGATGCCTTTTTTGTCTTTTCGCAAATATGCCCCGAGTTGTAGGTTTTCTTCTACGGTCATATTGGCAAAAACTCGGCGGCCTTCAGGGACGTGTGAGATTCCTTGCTTGACGATTGTTTGGGCTGCTTTAGCGGTAATTGACTTCCCTTCAAAGATGATTTTTCCTTGTTTCGGTTTCAACAAGCCGGAAATTGTTTTAAGCAATGTGCTTTTGCCTGCTCCATTCGCTCCAATCAGCGTGACAATTTCTCCTTCATTGATCTCGAGCGAAACTCCTTTTAATGCATGGATATTACCATAATACACATTGAGATCTTCAACCTTTAGCATTATGATACCTCCTCGCCGAGATACGCCTCGATCACTTTCGGATGATTGCGAATTTCTTCAGGCGTTCCATGGGCAATGAGCTGTCCGTGATCGAGCACATAGATTCGTTCACAAACACCCATGACAAGCGACATATCATGTTCAATTAACAGGACGGTCAAATTGAATTTCTCACGAATGAAGGCAATCAAGTCCATCAGCTGTGCTGTTTCCTTAGGGTTCATGCCAGCAGCTGGTTCATCGAGCAGCAATAATTCCGGGTTAGCTGCAAGCGCCCGGGCGATTTCAAGTCGGCGCTGTTGCCCGTATGGCAGGTTTTTCGCTTTATCGTCCCGAAATTGGTCTAAGTTAAATAGTTTTAAAAACTCTAACGCCTTTTCTTCCATTTCCTTTTCACCGGAAAAATGATTGGGCAATCGTAAAATACTGCTTAGAATGGAATGCTTGGCGAGCGAATGATAGGCAACTTTTACATTATCAATGACAGATAGCTCTTCGAATAAACGGATATTTTGAAACGTACGGCTGATGCCTTTTTTCGTGATTTTATATGGAGGTTGCTTTCGTATGTTTTCCCCTTTAAAAAAGATTTTCCCATCGGTCGGTACGTATACACCTGTCAGCAAGTTGAAAAACGTCGTCTTGCCGGCTCCATTCGGACCAATTAAGCCAACGAGTTCCCCTGGGTATAATTTCATATTCACGTCCGCCACTGCCTTTAAGCCCCCGAAGCGGATTCCTACTTGATCAACCTTAAGCAACGGTGTGTGTGTTTCCATCTTTAGGTCCCCCTTTTTTATTTCTTCGGTTCGTAAATAAAGACGTGACTTCCTTCGTACCAAGCAATCCCCGCGGTCGGTACAGCATCGTGATGATTAAAATCAAGCTATAGATGACCATCCTTGTTTCCGGGTATTCTGTTAACAGCATCGAAACGAGTGTGAGTAGAATGGCAGCTATGACGGCACCACTCATACTGCCGAGTCCGCCAAGTACTACGAATATTAAAATATCAAATGATTTTAAGAATCCGAACTGGCTCGGTTGAATAATGTAAAAATTATGGGCCCAAAGCGCACCGCCTACTCCAGCAAAGAAGGAGCCAATTAAAAAGGCGACAACTTTATAATAGGTCGTGTTAATACCCATCGCGTCAGCGGCGATTTCATCTTCCCGAACTGAGATACAAGCTCGACCGTGAGTGGAATTGGTGAAATTTCGAATCACTAATATGGTGAGTAACATACAACCAAATACCCAAGGCCATGTTGTTAATTGTGACACCATCATGCCACTCGGCCCGCCGATATAATCAATATTAAAAAAGGTAATCCGAACAATTTCGCCAAAACCAAGTGTTGCAATGGCCAAATAGTCTCCTTTTAACCGAAGACTCGGAATACCTATCAGCATCCCAGCTATTGCCGCTGCAAGGCCACCAGCTATTAGGCCAATCAATAGTGGCTGACCGAGTTTCATCGTAAAAACCGCGGACGTATAGGCACCGACCGCAAGAAAACCGGCATGGCCAATGGAAAATTGACCAGTAATGCCAATAATCAGATGCAGACTTACCGCAAGAATGATATAGATGCCCATCGTCATAATGATATTGACGATATAAAAATTAATTAATGCACTCGAGATGACGATTTGGACGATCGTAAACAAGGCGAACGCGAATAGAATTGAGAGCCAAAAACCTTTTGTCTGTTTCAGTTTTATCATCGCTTTGTCTCCCCTACACTTTTTCTCGTTTGTTTTTTCCGAAAATTCCTTGAGGCATGAAAATGAGGATAAGAATTAAGACAATAAAGGCGACGCCATCCCGCCAAAGCGATCCTCCAGCTGCGCTCACTAATGATTCGATCACACCTAACAGCAAGCCACCGACCATCGCACCTGGAATAATGCCGATTCCTCCGAGCACTGCGGCAACGAACGCCTTCAAGCCAGGGATTACACCCATCAACGGCTCAATCTTATAATAATACGTTCCGAAAATGACTCCCGCCGCTCCAGCTAGTGATGAGCCGATAGCAAATGTGGCTGAGATTGTGTTATTAACGTTAATCCCCATTAATTTGGCGGCTTCTGCATCATGGGAAACAGCGCGCATTGCTTTACCGATTTTTGTTTTATGAACAACAAATTGCAAAATGATCATGAGGGCAACCGAAACACCGAGGATGAGCAATGATTTACTTTCCACCGTAACACCAAGTAAATTGATTTTATTCGTAGGTAAGATATCATTGGGATATGCTTCAAGTTGGGCGCCTCTAAAAAAGATCATCCCATTTTCAATGAGTAGTGACACACCAATCGCGGTAATTAACGCAGCAATTCTCGTCGCATTCCGCAATGGCTTGTAGGCAATCCGTTCAATCAGAACACCGAACAAGGCGCATGCGACCATCGACAAGATTAAAGCAGGAAAGAAAGATAAGTGTAAAAACGTAATCGAATAAAAGCCAACAAACGAACCGACCATAAACACATCTCCATGTGCGAAGTTGATCAGTTTAACAATGCCATAAACCATCGTATAGCCGAGAGCAATCAATGCATAAATACTACCAAGAGAAATTCCATTTACTAGTTGTTGGATGATTTCCATCACTCGACTCCCCTTATCAGAAAAGCGTAAGCGCCCATTAAGGAAGAACGGCTAAGTTCGCCACATCCTGTGGCAACGCCGTCCTAACCCACATCCTGTGGGCCTCAGACAAGCAAATGCTTCTCCAGCCAGAAAGTCGCTCTTTGACTTTTTGGCTGGAGAACATTGACCTCGGACGGGCTGGGCGCTGTAGCTAGACACGGAAATTTTTTATTTATAACTCCCAAGTTACTGATGTGAAGATTGGGAGCCGAAATGAGTGTATCCAAAAAGGGTCTGACCACACACAAGACACCTTTTATTGTTTGATTATCTATAAACAATAAATAGAAGATGTGGGTCTGACCCTTTCGAATAACCTCATGTTTCTTAAGGATTTACTTTTGTTTCGAAAACTTGCTCGCCCTTTTCATATCGTAAAATCGTCGCTGATTTGATTGGGTTATGGTTTTCGTCGATTGTAAATGTGCCTGATACTAATTGCAGATTTTTCGTTTCAGCAAGTGCTTGTTGAATTTTTTCGCTCGTTACTTCTTCGCCAGCGTTTTTAATCGCTTCTGCTAGGAAGTATGCTGTGTCATATCCTAATGCAGCGAAAGCATCTGGTTTTTTGCCTTTGTATTCTTTTTGGAAAGCTTCAACAAAGCTTTGGATTTTCACGTCAGGATCACCAGAAGAATAATGATTGGTGATAAATGTCTTTGTTAGAGCATCAGCGCCGGCAATTTCTAATAGTTTCGGAGAATCCCAGCCATCAGCGCCCATAAGCGGCACATCAATTCCTAATTCACGTGCTTGTTTCACAATCAAACCTACTTCTTCGTAATAGCCTGGAATGTAAATGAAATCAGGCTGTTTTGATTTAATCCGTGTTAAAGTAGCACGGAAATCGGTATCTTTTTGTAAATAAGCTTCTTCCGTTACAACGGAGCCGCCATTTGCTTCAAATGATTCTTTAAAAGATGCCGCAAGCCCTTTTGAGTAATCGCTTGAGTTGTCAATATAGATCGCTGCTGTTTTCGCACTTAAGTTTTTCGTAGAAAAGTTCGCGGCAACCGTTCCTTGGAATGGATCGATAAAGCATGTCCGGAATACATATTCATTCAATTTCCCTTTCGTCACTGTCACTTCTGGACTTGTTCCTGTTGCCGTAATGATCGGAACTTTGTTTTTATTCGCCAACTCTACTTGAGCAAGCGTGTTCGTACTCGTTGCTGAACCAATGATAGCAAGTACTTTGTCCTGATTGATCAGTTTCAAAGCCCCATTCATCGCTTCTTCTGCTGTAGATTTATTATCGTATTTGACAAACTTCAGTTTTTTCCCGTTAATTCCTTTTTCGTTGATTTCTTTAAACGCCAGATTTGCCCCTTCATAAATCGATTGACCATATGAAGCAACACCACCAGTCAATTCTAAGTTTGCTCCAATCAATAGTTCATCACTTGCATTGCTCCCGGCACTGTCTGAAGAACCACAGCCGGATAATAGCGCCGCTCCTAGTGACAGCGACATGAAAATTCCCGCTAGCTTTTTCGTTTTCATGCGTGTACCCCCTGATTTTTATAATGTTGGAACATTTGGAAGTCATAACTTTTTAAACAAAAAGTTAATATTCCAAATATAATAAATATTTTGACAATAGTGTAACTGATTCTAATTCGTTCGTCTACCTCGTTTTAAAGAGAATAGTTACTTATACGCAGGTCTATGTATGGAGATCTATTGGATAATCATATTGTAAAATAGGTGTTTTTTTCAAAAATACTTGTGTTCTATGGTACTATTCATATTTCACAATATTTTTCATTATAAAAAAAATAGCGAAAAGTATTTCATAAAAAAATGCCGATTGAAATCAGCATTTTTCTCCGATATTATTCAATTACGTCGCCAACGCGGTATACTTTCACTTCTTTCGTAATTTCACCTACGACCCAACTTGCGCAAATTAAGCCAGCAACTGATGGGACGAATGCATTGGAAGATGGCGGCATTTTCGCTTTACGAATTTTCGCGTCTGGTTTACCGACCACTTTATTGACTTCTTCTCTTGTGACAATTGGCGTTTCATCGGAAAAGACAACCGGAATTCCTTTATAGATGCCTTCTTTTCGTAAACGGGTACGAATCACTTTTGCAAGTGGATCTGTATGCGTTTTGGAAATATCGACAATTCGGAATCTCGTTGGATCCATTTTATTAGCTGCACCCATGCACGAAATAATCTTTATATCTCGTTTTAGACACTCTTTCATAAGATGGATTTTATAGATGATTGTATCAGAAGCATCAATTACATAATCAATGCCGTGACTGAAAAAGTCTTCGTACGTTTCTTCTGTATAAAACATTTTCATTGCAATCACTTCGCACTCGGGATTAATCGCTTTAATCCGGTCACGCATTAATTCAACTTTTTGTTGACCAACTGTCGAAAGAAGTGCATGTATTTGTCTATTTACATTCGTAATATCGACATCGTCCTTATCTACAAGAATCATACGGCCTACACCTGAACGTGCCAAAGCTTCAGATGCGAAAGAACCCACTCCGCCAATCCCAAGCACGGCAACCGTTGAATTTTTCAGCAGCTCTATACCTTCTTGACCAATTGCCAACTCATTACGCGAAAACTGATGTAACATATGTGTCAACTCCATCTTTACTATCTTAATAAATACAATTCCCAAAAACGACTATAACATAAACTAATGTAAAGTGAAACTGCTATCAGTGGGGTTTTTCCACTGATGGTTAGTTGAACCAATCGGGCTTTTACGGGCAGTTATCCCCCACCTCCGCTTCCTCGATTCCTCTAAGCCTTGAGGTCGGGGGCTTACTGCCCGTTAATGCGGGATAAAATATAAGTAGGGGAGTCGGGATAATTTATGGTAGCGGAGCATTTCGTCTAGATTGGGGACAGTATATCTCAAAGTCTGCTTGCTACTTTATCTTAATATCTGGTCACATAATATAAGACCCCCGGGCATCTCAGGGGTCTCACATTTATTCAGATAGTTTTTGAATCGTTTTGGCCAATAATAAAGTCCGTTCGGTTAAGGTTGGAATTTCTAGATATTCTTCATCACTATGGGCATTACCGCCGACAGGGCCGAGTCCATCTACAGTTGCAACACCAGTTGCTGCTGTGAATGATGCATCTGAGCCACCGCCCGTTGATGTGTCAGACACTTTTATGCCGATTTCTTCTCCTACTTTGCGAATGATGTCAAGAAGGCTCTTCGTTTGTTCAGTTTTTTCCATCGGTGGTCGGCCGATTTCACCGGTCAACTTGATTTTTGTACCGGGAACCGATGTGAATGAACAAATTTCTTTCATTTTTTCAAGCAAAGTTTGTGCTTGATCCATTTGCGCAATGCGAATATCAATATGGGCAACAGCTTTTGAAGAAACTGTGTTATAGGCAGATCCACCTTCGATCATACCGACATTGACGCTAATTCCTTTTTCGTGATCAGATAGGTGATGAAGCTGAATCACTTTATGCGCAAGTTCCTCAATCGCACTTCTCCCTTTTTCTGGCTCGATTCCTGCATGTGCCGCTTTTCCTTTCACAATCAGCGTATAATGACCGCCACCTCTTCTTGCAGAAACGAGAGATCCATCCTTGCGTGCCGGTTCCATAATGAGTGCAAATTCTTTCCCTTTTGCTCTTTCCATGATGAGCGAACGCGACGTCGGTGAGCCGATTTCTTCATCACTATTCAAGATAATTTGCACGTTCTTATAGCCTTCATTGCCTACTTCTTTCATATATTTCATTGCATATAATAGTTCGACTAGGCTTGATTTCATATCGACAACGCCCGGTCCATAGGCTCGGTCCCCTTCAATTCGAAATGGGCGCTTAGCAACTGTGCCTTTCGGAAAAACGGTATCCATATGGGCAACGATAATAATTTTCGGGTTCACTGCTTCATTATGCTGAATGATCAAATGATTCCCATATTCCTCTTGCTCAATCGTTTCCACCACAAAACCGATATCCTCAAAATGGCCTTTCAAAATTAAACCGATCGTATCAATACCACTTTTTACATGTGAACCACTATCTATATTCACCAATTGTTCAATAAAATGAAGCATTTCCTCCTGTTTGTCAGCTAAAACATAATCTATCAATTTCATCTCAAAGTCATCCCTTTGTCTGTACCTCTTGTCCTGCTTCATTACTACGCAAGAAAAAAGGTTTTACTTTAAATTGGAACATCCGCGTAATAAAGGTCTTTCTTTATCATATACGACGATGCCTCAAAGGATTTAACCCTTTCGTAACACCCGTCGACAGAATCCCTTTGCGCAAATCCCTATCTACAACCTGGCACGCTTTGTTTACCAAATTGACATAATTTTAATCGACTATTTACACTTCGTCAATCTAATATTTCATATTTCATTTAATATTCGGAATGTTCCTTGCTATATATATATGTTTGCGCAAAGAAAATGACTAGATATGTCGTCCAATTTTTCGCGGATTTATCGCATTAACGGGCAAAAAACCCGATTGGTAAGTTTTCGCCGACAGGATATGTGTTACATAGTCGAAAGACGAAAGGTCGCTCTATGATTCATTGAACCTTAGTTCGTAGTGGCACTTTACCTAAGCGGAGTGAGGTGTTTGCGACACTAGAATGGGACTAACCATCAGAGGGCGATGAAGCCCCCACTGTGATTGAAGTTTCACTTTATTCTTTTGGGATCAGTTTAAACTCTTTTAGCATGTTATCAAATCGAACAGCGTGACCTTCTGACGCTTCTAAAAAGTAGGTTTGTTTAATGACGAAGCTTCCTGCTTGGCCATTGCTGATGATATACGTTTTCGATACAGGTGAATCCCATTCAACTCCGGCAATCCCTTTCAACATCCACCCTTTTATAGGCGTCGTTACTTTTTCTGGTGCCTTCAATTCTGGAAATGATTTTCTTAATTCGTCTTGTACGTCTTTAAGCACTTCATCTGGTTTTTTATCGGAAATTTGTCTAATTTCCATTGAAACTTCAGGATATCGCTCCGGTAAATCCACTTTAGGTACGATCAGGTCATAGCCTTCTTTTTCTTCATAGCGATAATGTTCTTCATCTACATAGATGACATAGTCAGCAGATTCTTTCAGTGTCACATCTGTTTCTTCCTCTGTACCTTCGATAGACAGCGGCACTTTCTTTTCTGGCACAAATAACTGCTTCACCTTATCGATCAGGGCATAACCGGTACCGGTTTCCGTTCCAAATAATAAAAATACGGCAGCTGCTGCTGTGATGAGAATGGCGTACCGTTTCTTCACAGCTTGCTTTTTGTTATTCTGTTCCGATTGCTTAATTTCCGACTCGATCTTATTCCAGATTTCCTCTTTTTCCTGACTGTCATACTCGGTATTTTCCAGCATGGTTTGTTTGATTTCATCTTCGTTCAAATTTTTAGACATGTTGACCGCCTCTTTTCTCGTTTAACAGCTTTCTTAATTTTTCTCTTCCTTTTAATAACCGGGTTTTTATTGTGTTCACATTGATTTCTAGACAGGTGGCAATATCGCGTTCAGTAAACCCTTTAAGATATTTTAAAATTAACGGATGGCGGTACATATCTTTTAACGATTGAATCGCCTCATATAAATCATCATATTCCTCTTTTGGACTATTGCTGGAATTCACTTCTGTCTTTTGTGCTTGCACCAACTGTTTGATTTTTGCCTCCTTTTTTAATAATCGGTTGCATTCATTGATTAATATTCGATAAAACCAAGGTTCAAACGGTTGACTCTCATCATAGGAAGATAGATTGCGATACACTCGGATGAAAGTTTCTTGCAAGGCATCTTTCGCTACTTCGCGATCCCTCGTAATCGCAATCGCCGTACGCATTCCTTGGTTGAAATGAATGTCATACAGCTTCTTGAAGGCAGCCTTGTCACCTCCTAATATATCTTGAATCAGCTTTTTTTCATTAAGTTCCATAGCTTGGATTGCTCCCCTTCTTTTAATTCCTTTACACTACATACCTTAGTTAGCCATGAAAAGTTTGCTTTTTTGAAAAAAAATTAAATCTTTTGTTGGTTACCCTAGATAAATCTCAACTCTTTCCTATAAACCTACCCATGATGACTTATTTTATATAAGCCCGATGCTGAATGATTCGGCACCTGCCAAGATAGAAGCCGTACATACGGCCTTTTCGCTGTTCAAATCGTCTTTGCGAGCCGGATTTCAAATTTACGTGCCGGTTTGGCTTCTTTTCGGTCCGGAACGGAGCTCTTTCGTGCCGAAATCATCACTTTTCGAGCGAGATTGGCGATTTTCGCGCCGAAGCTTAAATCTCTACGGTTCAACCACTTAATTACGCTTTTTTTATGAACCCCGTTGCTGTCCCAGTTATGTTAGCTACGGCACATCAGCTAATGCACATGCACAAACCATCATTACGGGCCGGATTTCAAATTTACGTGCCGGTTTGGCTTCTTTTCGGTCCGGAACGGAGCTCTTTCGTGCCGAAATCATCACTTTTCGAGCGAGATTGGCGATTTTCGCGCCGGAGCTTAAATCTCTACGGTTCAACCACTTAATTACGCTTTTTTTATGAACCCCGATGCTGAATATTTCGGTACTAGCTATGTTAGCTACGTCATATCGGCCAGAGCCATGCATAAACCATCATTACGGGCCGGATTTTAATTTGCGCGCCAAAGCTAATTTCTTTACGACAATTAAAAATCCATACAAAAAACCCCACTCTAAAGAGCAGGGTTAATCATCTAATATTATGAAGTAAGAGGCCCGATTGTGCCGTTTACGCCTTTGTTTTGAACCCGCTCTTCGCAGGTGGGTGCGCTGTTCTGATCGTTGGCAAGTCCTCTTTCATGGAGGCATTTGCGTAGGGCAGAAACCTGGGCTCCCAAAACAATAAGTGTTCGGTCAAAACTTATCGGTTAAAGAACGAACACATCAGGACTCTTACTTGTTGGAATCATCATAACATACTGAATATTCACTTACAAGATTATTTATCTAGGAATTTATTCTTGTTTTTCCCCAACAATTGACAAATGTAATTCATCAAGTTGCGCCTTGCTTACGGCACCTGGAGCTTGTGTAAGCATGTCTGATGCACTTGCTGTTTTCGGGAAGGCAATAGTGTCACGTAAGTTTGTACGGCCTGCCAATAGCATCACAAGACGGTCTAGTCCTAATGCGATTCCGCCATGTGGAGGTGTACCGTATTCGAATGCATCTAATAAGAAGCCGAATTGTTCTTTTGCTTCCTCTTCACTAAAGCCGAGCGCTTTGAACATTTTTTCTTGGATATTGCGTTCGAAAATACGTAATGAACCGCCACCTAATTCGTAACCATTTAAAACTAGGTCATACGCTTGGGCACGTACACTTGCTGGGTCTGTTTCAAGCATTTCTAGGTCTTCACGGAATGGCATTGTGAATGGATGGTGAGCAGCGAAATAGCGTCCCGCTTCTTCATCATACTCAAGCAATGGCCAGTCGGTAACCCAAAGGAAATTGAATTGGCTATTGTCGATTAAGCCTCTGTCTTTTCCAAGCTTGATTCGTAGTGAACCAAGTGCATCCGCTACAACACTTTTCTTATCAGCAACGAAAAGAAGAAGATCGCCTGTTTCTGCTTCAACAATTGAACTTAATTGTGCTTGGTCTTCTTCTGTGAAGAATTTTGCGATTGGTCCTTTTAAGCCATCTTCTTCGACTTTCAGCCAAGCAAGTCCTTTTGCTCCGTATACAGCAGCAAATTCGCCTAGTGCATCAATGTCTTTACGTGAATAATCAGCCGCACCAGCTTTTACATTTAAAGCTTTTACTTGTCCACCATTTGCAATAGCACCAGAGAATACTTTAAATCCACTATCTTTCACAAGTTCAGATACATCAATTAATTCCATAGCAAAACGAGTATCTGGTTTGTCTGATCCATAACGGCTCATCGCTTCTTCATATTTCATGCGTGGCAGTGGTAAGGTGATGTCGATTCCTTTTACATCTTTCATGACTTTTGACATCATAGCTTCTGCCATATTCATAATGTCTTCTTGGCTCATAAAGCTTGTTTCAATATCGATTTGTGTAAATTCAGGCTGTCTGTCGGCACGAAGGTCTTCATCACGGAAACAGCGAGCGATTTGATAATAACGTTCAACGCCAGATACCATCAGCATTTGTTTGAAAAGCTGAGGAGATTGTGGCAATGCATAGAATTCTCCGTCATGAACACGGCTAGGAACTAAATAGTCACGTGCCCCTTCTGGTGTGCTTTTTGTTAAAATCGGTGTTTCAATATCAAGAAAACCTTCACCATCTAAGTATTCACGAACGGCTTTCGTCGTTTGGTGACGCATTTTCAATGTTTCAAACATAACCGGACGACGGAGATCCAAGTAACGATATTTCAAACGAAGGTCTTCTGACACTTCTGTTTTATCAGCAATTGCAAACGGTGTTGTTTTTGCTTCATTAATAATCGTGATAGCTTCTGCCAAAACTTCAATCTTACCTGTTGCAATATTATTGTTGACGTTGCTTTCGTCACGAGTCACAACTTTCCCTTGAATATCGACAACATATTCGGTACGAATTTTATCCGCAACCGCTAATGCATCTTTTGATATGTCAGGATTAAAGACAACTTGGACAACCCCAGATCGATCTCTAAGATCAATAAATATCAAACCGCCTAGGTCGCGTCGTTTTTGGACCCAACCTTTTAATGTAACTTGTTCGCCAACTGCTGTTTCAGTTACTTCACCACAAAAATAACTTCTCCCAAACATTCTATTTCCTCCTTAAGCGTAAAGCTTCTTAAATTCAGCAACAAATGAAGCTAGTTCATATTCAACCTGTTCACCGGTCGCCATATTTTTTACATTAATTTTTCCTTTTTCAAGCTCATCGTCACCAAGTACAGCCACGAATTTCGCTTCTAGTCGATCGGCTGATTTAAATTGCGCCTTCACTTTCCGATCGCTATAATCTTTTTCCACTGTAAAACCTGCTTCGCGTAATTGATACGCTAGTTTTACCGTATAATCTTTCGCTGCATCGCCCATGGAAACGAGGTAGCAGTCGATGCCTTGCTCAATCGGCAGTTCAACGTTTTCCGCTTGAAGTGCCGCAATTAGTCGCTCAATGCTTAGGGCAAAGCCGATTCCAGGCGTTTCAGGACCGCCGATTTCTTCAGCTAAGCCATTGTAACGGCCACCGCCGCAAAGCGTTGTAATCGCACCGAATCCTTCCGCTTCACTCATAATTTCAAATGCCGTATGATTGTAATAATCTAAACCACGTACAAGGGTCGGATCAACGACAAATTCAATGCCAAGGTCTGTCAAATGCTTTTGAACTTTTTCAAAATACACACGTGATTCTTCATTTAAATATTCAAGAATCGACGGTGCTGTTTTCATCAATTCATGATCACGGTCTTTTTTACAATCCAAAATACGCAATGGATTTTTCTCCAAACGACTTTGGCAATCACTACAAAACTCGCCAATCCGCGGTTTAAAGTGGTCGACCAAAGCATTACGGTGAGCTGTTCGACTTTCTTTGTCGCCAAGACTGTTAATCACAAGCTTTAACTTTTTCAAACCAAGCTCTTTATACAGTCCCATGGAAAGAGCCAATACTTCAGCATCAATCGCCGGATCCTTACTTCCTAACGCTTCAATTCCGAACTGCACGAATTGACGGAAACGACCTGCCTGCGGACGCTCATAACGGAACATCGGCCCGATATAATATAATTTTACCGGCTGATTCGGAAGACCGAACATTTTATTCTCAATATACGAACGAACAACAGCAGCCGTTCCCTCCGGACGTAACGTCAAGTCCCGATCGCCACGGTCTTTGAATGTATACATTTCCTTTTGAACGATATCTGTCGTATCACCGACACCACGTAAAAACAATTCTGTGTGCTCAAAAATCGGTGTTCTGATTTCTTTATATTGATAGCGACGACATAAATCACGCGCCGTTTTCTCGATATATTGCCAAATCTCCGTTGTACCCGGAAGCAAATCTTGCGTACCTCTTGGAATTTGAATGCTCATGAAGCTTCCTCCTTAATTGAATAAACAGATATTTTATTGTAAAACTCTGTTGTTTATATTTAATAATTTTACTCGTCTAAACACTACTGGAATGATCAACATAACAATTGTTTTCAGCCATTAAACATTTTCGTATATATTTAGACCTTAACACCGGGTATTTCTGACAGACAAAGATACTTTGCATGCAATCCAATTAAATAGTGGAATCATTTAAAGTACTACACTAAGTCTTGTCGTATCCAAGTTTAAGTCCATTCAATAATTTTACTCGTCCAACCATTACTGAAATGATTAATACAACAAAAAACTCCCATCCCTTGTAACATTGCTGCTACAAGGGACGAGAGTTGAAATTCCCGTGGTGCCACCCTTATTGAAACATATCATTATGCTTCCACTTAAAAAACAGTTAACGCCTGTCCTACGTTCATCTCTTACTAAAAAAATTTTTTCAGAGTGAAACCTCAGAAGTGTTCTTCATTAAGGCATCATGTAGAAATGCTTTCAGCCTAAGGCATTTCTTCTCTTTTCATGTGGTTCTTAATTACTTTTCTTCATCATTGGTTGTTTGTATGTATCAAAAATATAATAATTTTACTCATATACTTCATTAATAATAAGGACTATACCTAGTCTTGTCAATACCGCCATATTATTTCCCAATAGAAAGAGACTAACGGCCACCGAGCTTTTTTTTCAATTTTTGTACCTCTCGCTGATTTAAGCCATATTCTGATGCAAGTTCAAACATTGTTGAATCTTGTTCTTTTTGTAAATGATCTCGGAAATCGACACCGGAAAGTTGATTGGCTGGGTCTAGGCTTAATTGCCCTTTTTCACTAAATTTCATCATTCATCCCTCCTGCTTTTTTCTTAGTTTTACCCAAACCTCCAAGTTTTCTTCCTAAATAAACAGGAAATTTTATTACAAAGTAGAATTACTTATTGCTAGACGATTTTTCAACGAGGAGGAAGACATGAAAACTAAAACATATATCGCCGGGATTCTAACAGCAGCTCTTCTTACATCAAGTGGATTTTCGATCCAACCTGTATATGGTCAAAGTAACTCAGACATCACTGTCAATACAGAAGTGATCAATGTACGGGAAGGTCCGGCTTTAAGTTTCCCGGTTGTAGAAGAAGTTTACCGAGGAAGTACGTATCAGGTCGTTTCTGAGGAGAATGATTGGCTGGAAATTAAACTTGGTGAAAACAAATCGGGCTGGATTGCAGGCTATCTTGTTGCCGATCATGCGGAACGTGCAAAGCGTCTTGAAAAAGCAACGGTAACGTCTGATCATGTACGGATCCGCAAAGGCCCTGGCACGACTTTTGAAGAAACAGGTTATATAAATAGTGGCACTGAAATTAGCATCCTAGATCGAGATAATAATTGGATCCATTTTAAAAACGAGACGATTTCTGGATGGATATCTGCCGATTTTATCCAAGCGGGTAGAACTGAAAATAAAGTTACCAACGTACAACCTGTTAAAGCGACAGGAATTGCCTTAACGAACAATCTCAATGTCCGTGCATCTGCTTCTAAGGACGGGAGAGTAATTGGCAAACTAAAAAAAGATGCGACTATTTCATTCGAAGACATTCAAGGTGAGTGGGGGAAAATTACCTTGAATGGCGAAAGTGGTTGGGTAAATACATCATTCATTGCAATCGACGGTGAAGAAAAAGCCACTGTAACCGCGTCTGAACTAGTTGTTCGGAAATTTGCTACGACCGATGGAGAAATCATTGCGACTGTTCATCAAGGGGATTCCTTCACTATTTTGCAAGAGCGAAACGACATGGCAAAAATCCAATATGAATCTGGAAAAACCGGTTGGGTTGCGACTCGGTATTTGCAACAGCCAGGAAAATCGGTTCAAACCGTACCTATAAAGGAAGAAAAACCTACTAGTTCCACGATCGTCATCCTTCGTGATGGTACTAGTTTGCGAAGTGGTCCAGATACAAATACTACCTTACTCGCTCGTGCAAATAAGGGCGAAACGTTTTCCGTCCTCGGCGTGGAAAATGACTGGTACAAAATCCAGCTCGCAGAACAGACGGCTTATGTGGCAGGCTGGCTCGTTTCAACGGATGGACAAGCCCAACAAAGTAAACAATCCGGTATAGAAAAAAATCTCGCCGGTAAAGTGATTGTCCTTGACCCAGGCCATGGCGGAAGCGATCCAGGTACGATTGGCGTAGGCGGTACAATGGAAAAAGATTTAACGTTACGAACAGCTCGGATGCTTCAGGCAAAGCTAGAACAAGCAGGAGCAAACGTTATATTAACGCGCAGCCTTGATGCGTACATCACACTTCCAGCTCGGGTGGGAATTTCACAACTAAACGCGGCAGATGCCTATATTAGCATCCATTACGATGCGACTGAAGATACGAGAATTAACGGCTTTACTACATATTACTATCATTCCTATCAAATGCCGCTTGCCAAAGTTCTTGACGATGCCCTAAGCTCAAGCTTGAAAATTAATAATCGCGGATATCGTTTTGGTGACTATCATGTTTTACGAGAAAATGACCAAAACGCAGTCCTACTCGAACTCGGCTATTTAAGCAATCCAATTGAGGAAGTTAAAATCACCTCAGGTTCATATCAAGAAAAGGTAACTACTGCTATTCATAATGGATTAATGACGTTTTTTAAATAAAATGAAGTTAGACGTGCCTACTCCGGGCACGTTTTTTGGTTATGTTCAAAACTGTTCTTTCCTCTTCCTAAATGGGGTGCTGGCACGTAAATCTCGATTCGCGCTCGATAAGTAGAGACTCCGGCGCGAAAAGATCCCATTCTCGCACGTAAAGAGACGAATCCGGCACGCAAATTTGATTTGCGGCACGTAACGGATAAAAAGGACGCATCTTTTTTCAGTTTGCGCTCCGGATCGTAATATGTAAATGAGCAACACCTAGAAGGAAGTTCTTCCCTATTTGGTAAGCGTCTATCAACTTGGAGGCTAAACTATGAAACATGACCGGAAAATGTCAAAAAAAAGAAAGCAAACCAGTTTTGGTCTACTTTCTTATTTACTCTCAACAATCAAGGTTACCGGGCCATCATTGGTAAGCTCGACTTGCATATTAGCTCCGAATTGGCCTGTTTCAATGCGGATGTTTCGCTTACGAAATTCTTCGTTGAAAAGTTCGTAAATGGCGTTCGCTTCTTCTGGACGAGCGGCGTCCATGAAGTTCGGGCGGCGGCCTTTTTTGCAATCGCCGTATAAGGTGAATTGTGAAATAGAGAGGATTGAACCACCTACGTCGAGTAGGGAATGATTCATTTTCTCGTTTTCATCTTCAAAAATACGGAGATTAGTAATTTTTTCAGCGAGGTATGCGGCGTCTTCCGCTGTGTCGCCATGTGTAACACCGACCAGTAAAACAAGACCATGGTCGATGCTACCAATTGTTTCATGATTCACAAGTACTCTTGCTGCTTTAGAACGCTGTACAACAACACGCATGGTGATAACTCCTTAGTTCATGATTCTTCTAACTGAATAAATATCGGAAATTTGCTTCACTCGTTCGACGACCTTCTGCAGATGACTAATATTTTGGATTGCAATGGACATATTGATCGTCGCTACTTTGTTGCGATCCGACTTACCAGATACAGCCGTGATGTCCGTTTTCGTTTCATAGACCGCTTGTAGCACCTCGTTCAATAAACCGCGACGGTCAAAGCCGCTAATTTCAATATCT
The DNA here is from genome assembly GCF_014138605.1 of Peribacillus huizhouensis. Taxonomy (GTDB): domain Bacteria; phylum Bacillota; class Bacilli; order Bacillales; family DSM-1321; genus Peribacillus; species Peribacillus huizhouensis. The sequence continues at coordinate 321,745 of NZ_JACJHX010000002.1, forward strand.
ACATTGTATTCTTTGCGATCATTCAGATTTCCTTCCCACTCAACCGGGATGAGACGGTTTTCTGCTTCGCTCGTGTTTAGATTGGTACAGTCTCTTCTATGAACAGAAACCCCACGGCCTTTCGTAATGAAGCCGACAATTTCGTCGCCTGGAACTGGATTACAGCATTTTGATAAACGAATTAATAGATTATCAATGCCTGCTACGCGAACACCAGATTCCCGTTTTTTCGATTTATGAATCGTTTTAAGTTCAGAAACAGCTTCGGTAATCGTTGGCCCTTGTTCCATTTCTTTCTGTTTCCGCAATTTCTCGGTAAGCCTAGTGGTAATTTGTGCAGCCGTGATGCCGTTATAGCCAACAGCCGCATACATGTCTTCTTCGTTAGAGAAATTAAATTTTTCAGCAACACGTTTGATGTTTTCTTGAGTTAAGATTTCTTTTAACTCAAAATCCAAAGCTTTAATTTCCTTCTCGACCATTTCGCGGCCTTTTTCGATATTTTCTTCCCGACGTTGCTTTTTAAAAAATTGTCGAATTTTATTTTTTGCCTGTGAAGTTTGCGTAAGCTTCAACCAATCTGGACTTGGTCCATAGGAATGCTTAGACGTTAGAATTTCAATGATATCGCCTGTTTTCAGCTTGTTATCAAGCGGGACCATCTTGCCATTTACTTTAGCTCCTATCGTCTTATTGCCGATCTCTGAGTGAATGCGATAAGCAAAGTCAATCGGATTCGAACCAGATGGTAGCTCAATCACATCGCCTTTTGGGGTAAAAATAAACACCATATCTGAGAATAAATCAATCTTCAATGATTCGATAAATTCTTCAGCATTCGTCGCATCGTCCTGGAATTCAAGAATTTCACGGAAAAAGGTGAGTTTTTCTTCTAATGAAGATTGCTCATCAATTTCTTTGCCTTCTTTATACGCCCAGTGTGCAGCAATCCCGTATTCTGCAATTCGATGCATTTCGGAAGTACGAATTTGCACTTCCAGCGGATCGCCTTTTGGACCGATCACCGTCGTATGCAGCGATTGATACATATTTTGTTTCGGCATCGCGATATAATCTTTGAAGCGGCCTGGCATCGGTTTCCAGCATGTATGGATAATACCAAGCACGGCATAACAATCTTTAATGCTATTGACGACAATCCGTACAGCAAGCAAATCATAGATTTCACTGAATTGCTTGTTTTGCATGGCCATCTTGCGGTAAATGCTGTATATATGTTTCGGTCGTCCAGAAATATCCGCTTTGATTTTCACTTCATCTACTTCTTTGCGTACTTCCTGAATGACTTCATCTAAGTATTCTTCACGTTCGGCCCGCTTTTTCTTCATTAAATTTACGATACGGTAATATTGCTGAGGATTCAAATATCGAAGCGCTGTATCCTCAAGCTCCCATTTTATCGTACTAATCCCAAGACGGTGAGCGAGCGGTGCAAATATTTCCAATGTTTCGTTGGAAATCCTCCGTTGCTTTTCATGTGGAAGATGCTTTAACGTTCTCATGTTATGAAGACGGTCAGCTAGTTTAATTAAGATTACTCGAATATCTTGAGCCATGGCCACGAACATCTTCCTGTGATTCTCGGCCTGTTGCTCTTCTTGTGATTTATATTTAATTTTACCGAGCTTAGTTACACCATCAACAAGCATCGCCACTTCTTCACCAAACTGCGTTTCGATATCTTTCAACGTCACTTCGGTATCCTCCACTACATCGTGCAAAAATCCACCTGCAATGGTCGAAGGATCCATCTCAAGTTCTGTTAAAATGCCTGCAACTTGAATGGGATGAATAATATACGGCTCGCCTGATTTACGAAACTGCTCTCTGTGAGCGTGCTCCGCAAATTTATAGGCACGATAAATAAAGTCTGTCTCATCCTGTTGAAGATAGTTACTTGCCCGTTCAACAACCTGTTCAGCTGTTAAAATTTGATCATTTGCCATCGTATCACCTTTACCCCACTTTACCCAGCAGAATCGCCTATCAAAAGGTTTTTTCGAATCAGGTTAATAAAAAATAGCCACATTTAGTGCTGCCGCTGATGCTTCATCTTTCTACAAGACAAAATGGAAGGTACAGGTATTCAGCAAAAAGTGACATGTATTACAATTGGAAGTCAAGATCTTCCGCTATTTACGTCCAGAAAACAGAAAATTAGTATTGTATCTATTATCAAGAAAAAGAAGCCATATGTAAAGAGCTAAGACAGTATTTTCTGCATAATTCGAGGTGTTTTTAATTGGTAACGACAATATTCACCGTTTCTTTACAATATATCCATAATAAAAAGGGCCGACTTCACATTTTCACAGTGAGGTCTGACCCTTGGAAATATTCTCTCGTTTTAGTAGCTCATTAAAGTTAACACGTCATAACCTTCTAACTTACTTCTTCCTTCTAAGTATGTTAAGTCAATTAAGAAGGCAATTCCTGCAACTACACCACCAAGTTCTTCAACAAGCTTGATCGTTGCTTCAATCGTTCCGCCCGTTGCAAGCAGGTCGTCTGTAATTAGTACACGTTGTCCTGGTTTAATAACATCTTTATGCATCGTTAATACGTCTTTGCCGTACTCTAAGCCGTATTCAACTTTAATCGTTTCGCGTGGTAGTTTCCCTTCTTTACGAACTGGTGCAAAACCGACGCCAAGTGAGTAGGCTACTGGGCAACCAATAATGAAGCCACGTGCTTCCGGTCCTACAACGATGTCAATTTGTTTGTCTTTCGCATATTCAACGATTTGATCTGTTGCGTAACGATACGCTTCGCCGTTCTCCATAAGACTTGAGATGTCTTTAAATGAGATCCCTGGTTTCGGCCAGTCAGGTACAATCGTGATAAACTGATTTAAATCCATTGCTTTGTTTCCTCCTCAAGGCTTTGAGCCTTATGAACTAAATGATTGAACCAATCGAATAACTGCTGATAGGAAGAATAAACAAGCTCGCGTTCAAGCTCAAATTGCTCTTTCTTACGTGCATATGATTCTGATTCGCTCAAGTCGCGTTTATTCGCATTGTTTGTGAGCATAATTAACCCATTCTCTATTGTAACAAAATCTAGTTCAAAAAACACCTGTGAGATAAAATCAATCGTATCTCGTGACCAACCGCGATATTTCGCTAAATCATCACCATGTCGTTTCAAATCAAGCGGGCCTTTTTTTGCTAAAAAAGCATAAAACCATTTGAAATGTTCGCGCGTTGGCATCGTGCTGAGAAAATTCTCTTGCTGATGGTACAGATGAACATAAATCCGAGCAGGTTCTTTGTTTGCGATTAATTTTTCCAAAATAGACTTATACGGCGGCATATCCATTAAGATTAATGAACAATCGTTTACATCTACTTGTGCTGCCTCTTCTTCATTCTGAATGTGCAAAAACCCTTGTTCCTGTTGTAAAAATGGGTAACGACTAAGTGTCGTTTCTGAGAAAATAATGACTTTACGATTTTGCTTCGGCACATCATCAAGCCATTTTTCCACCTTATTCAGGCCGCGGTAATCGAAAAGCTGCCAATTCGTAACCGAAATATCTTGAAGAAAAATTTGCGGTTTCTTCATATTATTCCATTCATTAATCCCTAATTCCCCTATTACCGAAACTTCCGCATTTGGTGAAATATGATCAGCATAATTGCCGATTCCAAATCCGATTCCATCCAGTTTGACCGTTCCATTATCAAGTTGAAGTTTCAAGTGGTTTTGGTTCGAACCTATTTTACGAATGCCTGTAACACCAACGCTATCAATGACAACACGAGGTTTCGGATTGCTCATCCCGAACGGAGCAAGCAGACTCATTTCTTCAATGGTTTGAATGCTCACCTCGGTAAGATCCGTTTTCGCATCAAGCTTAGTGATTGGTGTGAAATCTTCTTCTGTTAATTGGTCAGCCGCTAGTTTGTTCAGCCTGTTTCTTAAATCTGAAACATCATCGAGCTTCAACGTCATTCCTGCAGCCATTGGATGACCCCCGAAGTGAGGTAGAATATCTGAACACAAGGTTAGATTTTTAAATAAATCAAAGCCTTCGATACTTCTAGCTGACCCTTTTGCAAGTCCTGTTTCGCTGTCATAACTTAACACGATAGTTGGGCGGTAAAATTTCTCAACAAGCTTGGAAGCCACAATACCGACGATGCCCGAATTCCAGCCTTCTTTCCCAATAATCAGGACACCATTATCGGCTGTTGGATAGTTTTCCTCTACTTCACGAATGGCTTCTTCGGCTATTTCAGCCACAATCGCTTGCCGTTCTTTATTCATTGCATCAATTTCTGTCGCTAGATCAGCCGCCGTTTCCATATCTTCGGCCATGAGTAAATCTACGGCAGGATCAGCTGCTCCGAGTCGTCCAGCAGCATTAATCCGCGGCGCCATGCCGAACCCGATCGATTCTTCATTCAACGTGTCCTGCTGGATGCTTGCTTTTTTCATAAGTGCAATGAGTCCTGGACGTCTAGTCTGACGCAGCTGTTCAATTCCCTTTGCTGCAAGTAAGCGATTTTCCCCATGAAGCGGGACAAGATCAGCAATCGTTCCAATCGCTGCAATTTCAAGCAAGTCCTCTGGCAATTCTCCAAGCAGCGCATGTGCAAGCTTGAAGGCAACGCCAACTCCAGCCAAGTCTTTGAATGGATAAGGGTTTCCGTCAATTTTAGGATGGATAATCGCCAACGCTTCTGGTAATTCCACACCTGGTTCATGGTGATCGGTGACAATGTAATCGATGCCTAACTCTTTCGCAATCTTAGCCTCGTGAATAGCTGAAATCCCCGTATCCACCGTAATTAATAGCTTTACTCCTTCTTGCGCTGCTAATCGAAAGGCCATTTCATTTGGGCCGTACCCTTCCGTAAATCGATTAGGAATGTAAAAATCAACATTCGCACCAAGCTTATTCAACGTATCCATCATCACGGTCGTCGAACTAACGCCGTCCGCATCGTAATCTCCGAAAATGCGAATTTTTTCGCCTTGATCTATGGCAGCTTTTATTCGTTCAACAGCCAGATCCATCCCTTTTAGTAAAAACGGATCGTGGAAAGCTTGTTTTTTTATAAAAAGAAAAGAGCGAGCTTCTTCAACCGTTTGGAAGCCTCGATTAACCAATAGTGATGCAACCAGAGGTGTTATATGAAGTTCCTTTGCTAGCATATTCGTAATCTGCTCATCAGCAGTTTGTAAATTCCAACGAGTTCTTGGCTTTAACAATACATTCACCCCTCAATCCTATAATTATACAAAAGAGGACGAGGGGTTTCAAACTTATTTCGTTTCCATCCGGCATCGCTGCATAGATTTTTCTTCCTTTTCATCTATTACGTGCCGCAAATCAAATTTGCGTGCCGGATTCGTCTCTTTACGTGCCAGATCGTATGGCTTTCGTGCCGGAATAGGGACGTTTCGTGCGAAATTTACGATTTGCGTGCCAAAGAAATATTTTGACCTAAAATGTTGAGATACTTATTCATCAATTATAAGTTGATATGTAACAGCTCTTGATTTGCCTTCTTTAGGGAGGTTCATTGAGTTAAGGAGTTTTGCAGAAATCGATGCTGATGGTATATCGAGAAAATTGCGAAACTCCCTATTCGTAATTTTAGTATCAACAAGTAGTGCATAATCTTGGATAGATTGGATGTGAGTTTTACTTGATTGATGATCACAAATATTGCATCTCCATTTACCTAATAATTTTTCCATTGGCAGTGTAAAACAGATTGGACAATGAACACCACTCATAAGTATTTCTCTTTGGATTTGATATTTCAATAATAAATCTTGATTCAGTGGTGTATGTGATTTCATAATTATTTTTGACACTTTCTTCATTGCTTTATGTGTCAGAAATTCTTTTGAATATTTATTCTCTAATCCTTGAAAAATGTGCAGAAATTTTTCTTTATGAATAACCTTTTTTGTAATTTTATGATTTCCCTGGGTTGTTTTTAATTGAGTATAAGGATTTGAAAAAATAACGAGGGTTTCAATTGGAATTGTTCCGAGTTTTTGTTCATGAAGATATATTAGAAGATTGGAGCGGTGTTGTTCTACTTGTGAAACAGGATCCGGGAAGGTTTCCTCGATGTCCTGTTGAGTCGTTCGGATTAATTGATCAAACTGGGGATCAAAATAAACCGTCCCTACATAATTCTTCACTTCAAGAATTAACGCAAAATTGGCGGAAAGAATTAAATAATCGATCTGAAAAAAATGATTTTTAATCGGCAGTCTTATATCATGAAAAATCAGGTATTGTTTCTCATTCAAAAAACTCAGTGTATAAACGAGGGACTGCTCACCTCGAAAACCAGCCAAATACTTGCCATAATCATTCTCAATAATTGGTCGTTTCGGATCTTCTAAAGGTAATCTTCGCAATAAAGCCTCCATTTTTCTTAATGTTAGCGAAGGTCCACATCCTTTAATAAACAAAAAATCACTCCTTATATTTTGTCATCTAAATCATTCGACAAAACCAAAGGAAATCCTACTCATTATAGCAAAAACCTATTTAATCTTTACAAAATAAGGTGGAAAATTGTCTAGTTCTGTATCATATCAACCCTTTACGAGCCGCTATTCAATTTTGCGTGCCTGGTTCGTCTCTTTACGTGCCAGTTCAGAAGAATTTCATGCCGGCATGGACTCGTTTCGTGCGTAATTTACGATTTACGTGCCACAGCAAGATTGAAGACGGATACTCCATTCAAACCCCTTTATTACAACTTTTATTATCCCCCCCCATGCTTCATGATGTGCGGAAAGCAATTATTGCGGATTACACCCTACGTGCCGGATCCGTCTCTTTACGTGCCAGTTCGGAAGGATTTCATGCCGGAATGGACACGTTTCGTGCGTGATTTACGATTTACGTGCCACAGCCTAATTCAATCAATTCACGAAGAAAACAAAATAAAGGACCAGCACAATCGCTGGTCCTTCATATTATACTTGTCCTTCTAGATTTTCTTTTTTAGCTTTTTCTGTGTTGAGTGTTCCTTTTTTCTTCAGTTCTTTTACTTTCAAGTCAAGCCAGAATTGAGAAGCAATGAAGAGTGAAGAATATACGCCGCAAAGCATTCCGATTAGGAGTGCAAGTGCGAAGTTTCTAATTGCATCGCTACCGAAGATTAACAAGGCGACAACAGCAACAAGTACGGTTAATACGGTGTTGATGGAGCGTGTTAATGTTTGGCGGATACTGATGTTTGTAATTTCTTCGAGTTCTTCCACTGTCTTGATTTTCTTCTTATGACGCAGATTTTCCCGGATCCGGTCAAAGGTTACGATCGTATCATTGATCGAGTAGCCGATGATCGTCAGTACGGCTGCGATAAAGGTTAGATCGACCTCAATTTGCAGTAAGCTGAATATGGTTATGATGAAAAATGCATCATGCAGGAGCGCGATAACCGTTGGTACACCCATTCTCCATTCAAAACGAACAGAAACATACAGGATGATACCTAGTGATGCAATCAAGACAGCCTTCAAAGCATTTTTCGCAAGTTCTTTACCGACTGTTGGCGAAACAGTGCTGACATTCGGCTCAGATTTATACTTTTTGATGAAATGGCTTTTTAGGTCAGCGATTTCTTGTTTAGTCAGGACACCTTTTAATCGGACAACACCTGATTGATTATTTGTACCAGCAAGGACTATGTCTTCTGTCTTCAGATTGAGAGAATCAAATTCACCTTTAATTTCTTCTTTCGTGAGCGGTTGAGCTGAAGACACTTCAATGCGTGTACCACTGCTGAAGTCAATGCCAAGGTTCAAGCCGAAAACAAATAGGAAGATGATGCCGATGATTGTTACACCAATTGATAGCCCGTAAAAGATTTTTCTTGTTTTAACAAAATCAAGTTTATCAAAACGAGTAGGCAAGTGATATAGGTCCATTTTTTCAGCAAGATCATGAATATGTTTCTTGTTTACCCCAAACCAGCCTGGGCGCTTGTTAAAGATATTGCTGTTCACCCATAGGTTCATAAAGAAGCGAGTTCCATAAACCGCTGTAATAAAGCTCATTAAAATACTGATGATAAGCGTCGTTGCGAATCCTTTAACAGAGCTTGTGCCATAAAAGAACAATACGCCTGCAGCAAGTAGCGTCGTTAAGTTGGCATCGAAAATCGTGCTAAGTGAGTTTTTCGTGCCCTCAGCTACAGCAGCTTTCACTGAGCGGCCAAGCTTGATTTCATCCTTAATCCGTTCATATGTAATAATATTCGCGTCGACAGCCATTCCAACTCCGAGAATCAAGGCAGCGATTCCTGGCAATGTCAAGACAGCGTTCATCCAATCAAACACAAGTAATGTTAAGAAAATATAAACAGCTAAAGTCACGACCGCGATGAAGCCTGGGAATCGGTAATATCCTAACATGAATACGAAAATAAGCAGAATACCGATGATTCCAGCAAGAATGGTTTCATTTAATGCCTGCTCACCGAACTGTGCTCCCACTGATGTTGAATATACTTCTTTCAATTCAACTGGCAGGGAACCTGCATTTAACAGATCAGCTAGTTCTTTTGATTCTTTCACTGTGAAGTTTCCAGTAATCTGAACTGTATCTGTATTAAATACTTGGGATACTGCAGGTGCGGAGATCATATTCTCTTGATTTCCTTTGATGGAATCTTTTCCTTCTTCAAAATCAAGCCAAATTGCCAAAAGATTGGTACCTTGAGGCATAGCTGAAATTTTTTGCGTCACTTCTTTGAATTTATTTTTATCTTTTAACGTGACAGATACAGCAGGAGTGTTATTTTCATCAAAAGTTGGCTTTGCTCCACCTTCTTTTAAATCAGAACCAGTTAGCATCAATTTATCGTTGTAATCACGGAACGTGAGCTTCGCTTGAGTCGATAAAATTTCCCGGGCTTTATTCTGGTCTTTAACACCAGCTAATTGCACACGAATTCTATTTTTCCCCTCAATTGAAATGACTGGTTCACTAACACCAAGGACGTTCACTCTTCGGTTTAAAGACTCTACCGTACTACTTAGTACATCTTGAGTCACCTTTTGATTTTCACCTGGTATTACTTCATACAGAACCTCAAATCCACCTTGAAGATCAAGACCGAGCTTAATATTGCTCAAGATTCCTTTTGAAGTGGTACCTATCGTCGCGATAATTAATAACAAGATGAGAAAAAACGCAACGATTCTACTTCTTTTTACCATTGATTTGTGGACCCCTTTCTATTACACGCCTTACCCAATAGTTTCAATGATCGGTATTATCGGCATCCTCACGAAAGAAACGGGTTCTCCCGAACTAAGTTTCAACCTGTTCGTATTTGATGAAAAGCGTATAACGTACCTAATCAAAAAATAGGCTTAAAGCGCTATTTCTCCAAGAAATTTTCTAAATAATTGCAACACCATTATTATGAAACAATTACAAACTACTGTCAATTTAAGTTTATCCCATTTACAAAACATTAATCTTTAAGTAGTTCTTTCAGCTCTTCACTCGATAATTCCTCGAATAAATTGGGTGCTGTATAGGCTTCTATCATTTTATAGGTCATATATTGGTTAGAAGAAAGAGTGAGGATGTCTTGGACAATTTCATGAATATGTATATCTGGCTCTGGTTTTTTCCATCTTTTCGAAACAAGACATCCCCATAGTTCATTTTCGTTCACCTCATCTAAACCGAACAGTCGTAATTCTTCTACTTTGTTGCGTAAAACAGGCTTTACTTTTATAAAATAGCGCTGATAGGGATGATGTTTCTCCATTAGTGACACCTCCATGGGATCATTTTGCTGATTTTTCCGTTGCTTTTTAGAAGACTAAGTCATGCTTTGTCCACATTCTCATATAGATAATTGTATATGATATTAGCTTTTTTGAGAAGGCAGGGATGAATGGCATGTCGAAGTTTTTAAAAGGAACCCTCATTTTGCTTGGTGCGAGCTTGATAACGAGGATTCTTGGATTTATTAATCGAATCGTAATTGCCCGTTTCATCGGTGAAGAGGGCGTTGGTTTATACATGATGGCGCTTCCCACTTTATTCCTTGTCGTCAATATTACGCAACTCGGCTTGCCCGTAGCCATTTCCAAGTATGTTGCAGAAGCAAATGCTAAAGGTGATGAACGAAAAGTAAAGAAAATCCTTGTCGTTTCAATTGCCTGTACGATTACTTTATCACTCATTTTCACACCAGCTATGATTTTACTTGCTCCTTGGATAAGTCAACATCTTTTCACAGATGATCGTACCGAGTGGCCGTTAATGGCTATTGCACCAATTGTGCCGATTATCGCTATTTCATCGGTTATTCGAGGCTACTTCCAAGGCAAGCAAAATATGAAGCCGTTCGCGTTTTCGCAAGTGATTGAACAAATTGCTCGGATTACCTTCATTGCTGTTTTGACAAAAGCGTTTCTGCCATATGGGATTGAATATGCAGCAGCTGGTGCGATGTTTGCTTCAATTATCGGTGAACTTGTTTCACTCGTTTATTTACTTACGATGTTTAAAATAAAAAAACATTTTAAAATGCGTAAAAATTTCTTTTCCGTTTTTTCATCTAGTAAATCAACGCTTAAGGAATTGATGAGTATTGCCTTACCAAATACCGGTAGCCGCTTCATTGGAAATGTCGCTTGGTTTCTCGAGCCAATTGTCGTTGCTCAAAGCCTAGCCATTGCCGGATTAACAGCATCTATGGCGACAAAACAATATGGAGAACTAACCGGATATGCCTTACCTTTATTAATGTTGCCATCTTTCGTGACCGCGTCCTTAGCAACATCCTTAATCCCATCTATTAGCGAAGCTCGATCGGTTGGTGATACTAATTTAATCGAGCGAAGGCTTCAGCAATCGATCCGAATTACCTTAATAACAGGTGCCTTAGCTGTTGTCGTTTTATTCGTCCTGGCTGAACCGATTTTACAAATGATGTACGGATCTGATAATGCGGCTGTTTTCATTAAATTTTTAGCCCCGTTTTTCATCTTGTTTTATTTTCAAACGCCATTACAGTCGATGCTTCAGGCACTCGATTTGGCCAAAGCGGCTATGGTAAACAGCTTAATCGGTTCCATTGTCAAAATTGCAGCTATTTGGTTTCTTGCTTCAAAAGAAAGTTTCGGCATCATGGGTGCCACAATCGGAATTGCCGTAGGCACTGTATTAGTCACATTCCTACATTTCACAACTCTTTTAAAAATCATCCCGGTTACGATCCATCTTCGTTTATATGCATCGACACTATTCATTACACTGCTAACTGGACTTTGTGGACATTATTCGTATTATACACTGGTCATTTCTCAGCCTTTGTTGCCAAGACTGTTGATTTCATGCGTCAATATGGTTGTCACATTCACTTTGCTTCTTTTACTTCTTGGAGAAATAAAGAAAACCGAACTGCAACGGATTCCAGTTATTGGCCATATGCTTGCAAGACTTGCCTGGCGCTAGCTAATGCTCCGGGCTATTTTTTTCATCAATAAACAATTGACCGTCCGTATAGCTGCAAAACGAAATGTGCTTAATGTTTGTGTATCCTTTTTTATCTAGCTCTTGCATGAGCCACTCGGGCGTTTGATTAATATAAGTCAAATTATCTTCTTGTAATTCGCCATCTAAAATAAGTGGAAAAGGACCCGTTTTCGCCGATTTCTTTACTTTGGACTTTTCAATGACAGAAAGCTCACCAGACGTTTCTAATATTGCATACTCGACATCGCCAATATTAATAATATTTTGTGATCTTAACTGAGCCAGTAAATCATCGAAATTATAGCGCTGACTCCGCATCGCATTTTCATTAATTTTCCCTTTACTAATAATGACTGTCGGTGATCCTTCAACAAGATTCCGGAATTTTAGGCTTTTTAATGAAAAATAAGCAAATGTGATTTGCGTGATTAATAATATCATCATCGGTAATAACGTAGACATGATCGGTTGATCCAATCTATCTATAGAAACGACTGCCATTTCCCCAATCATGATAAATACGACTAAATCCAGCACACTAAGCTCCCCTACTTCTCTTTTCCCCATCATTCGAAAAATAATCAGAATGACGATGTAAAGAAACAGGGTCCTCAAACTTAATTCGATATAATCATGCATCTGTCATTCCCCCAATCTGTTTTAGGATAGACGGAATACAGGGAAATTATTTACCTTGTTTAGCGCTCTTTTTTGTCCCAGTTTAACAGGCTGTATTCCCCACCACTTGAAGTTTCACTTAATCCGGCTGATCCGTTATTCACTTGGTCTAAAACTAGACACATACGAATATGCTTGTACAAAGACATCTAGGCCTATTAGACTTCGAGCCATGATGAAAGGGGAGGAATACAATCGAAACGAGAAAAATGGGGACTGCAATTCTGCATGGAGTAGGCGTCATTTTTATATTAATCATTCTGTTTAGCTTTATTTTTTCAATGATTCTGCGATTTACGAGTGTTACGGAAAGTTCACTCACTTATATTATTATGGCGCTTTCTTTTATCACGTTGTTTATTGGGGGCTTTGTTTCAGGTGGCAAGGGGAAGAAACAAGGGTTACTGTTAGGTAGTGGAACAGGGGTGCTTTATGTACTGATTATTCTTATGTTCCAATATCTTGGTCATGACTCACTATTCTCGTTGAAACAATGGATTCATCAAGGCTGCTTCGTTGTGACCGCAATGATGGGCGGCGTCCTTGGAGTGAATATGAGCTCATCACAGACGTAAAAAAGATCATAGGTACAAAGAAAGGGTCAGACCCCGCAACAATTAAACACAGCATAATATAGGTGTATGAGACACTTTATACTGATTTAGAGTGCGAGGTCAGACCCTTCAATTTTCATTCTGATTATACAAGTTCTTTTTCCGGAGCGCTTTCCTTTACTTCGCGGATTGCAGAACGCTCGAATTTCAGTTTACTTCCATCTGTCGCTTTAATGACAGCTGTTGCATCTTCAATGCTGTCAATTGTTCCATGAAGACCGCCGATTGTAACGACTTTGTCCCCTCTTTTTAAGCTTGATTGCATCAAATTAACCGCTTTTTGTCGCTTTTGATTTGGACGAATCAATAAGAAGTAAAACAGAACAAACATTAATACTAATGGTAGAATTCCACCTAGTCCTTGTGGCATAATATCTCTCCTTTCTGAATAATATCTATTTTTTTGAGTTAGAAATTCCTAGCATTTGGCTTATTAAAACCGTATTGCTCAAAAAATTCTTCTCTAAAGTCTAACAATCGATCTTCACGGATCGCTTGTCTAACCTGTTCCATTAAGTTTAACAGAAAATGAAGGTTATGGTAAGTAGTTAATCGAATTCCGAATGTTTCTTCACATTTAATTAAATGACGAATATAAGCGCGACTGTAATTTTTACAAACATGGCAATCACAATTTTCATCGATTGGTCCGAAATCACGCGCATATTTCGCATTTTTGACAACTAATCGACCATTGCTTGTCATTAAAGTACCATTGCGGGCAATCCTTGTTGGCAATACACAGTCAAACATATCCACGCCACGTATCGCGCCATCAATTAATGAATCCGGCGAACCAACCCCCATTAAATAACGCGGCTTGTCACTTGGCAATAGCGGTGTCGTAAATTCAAGAACGCGGTTCATGATATCTTTCGGTTCACCGACAGATAAACCACCAATTGCATAACCAGGGAAATCTAGTGAAACAAGATCTTTGGCACTTTGTTTACGTAAATGTTCGAATTCGCCACCTTGGACGATCCCGAATAACCCTTGATCATGTGGGCGCTCATGAGCGTTTAAACAACGTTCAGCCCAACGAGATGTCCTCTCAACCGATTTCCTCATATACTCTTCAGTTGCTGGGAATGGCGGGCATTCATCAAACGCCATCATAATATCAGAGCCGAGTGCATTTTGAATTTCCATCGCTTTTTCAGGACTTAAGAAAAGCTTGTCCCCATTCAAGTGATTTCGGAAATGTACGCCTTCTTCTTCAATTTTTCGGAAGTCGCTTAAGCTAAATACTTGGAATCCGCCTGAGTCGGTCAATATAGCCCGATCCCAGTTCATGAATTTATGCAGGCCGCCTGCTTCCTTAATAATATCATGACCCGGACGCAGCCATAGATGGTACGTATTACTTAAAATAATATTGGCACCCATTTGTTTTAAATCTTCTGGTGACATGGTTTTTACAGTCGCCATTGTTCCTACTGGCATAAAGGCCGGCGTTTCATAAGAGCCGTGTGGTGTATGAACAATTCCTAGCCTCGCACCACTTTGTTTACATGTTTTAATATGTTCATAACGTATTGCAGTCAAAAGCAAGAACTCCTTTATTTATTAAATTTTTTATCCCTGTAAAACTCCCACTGATGAAAGTTCCACTTTATATAATCAACATCGCATCGCCAAAACTGAAAAAGCGGTATTTTTCTAATACGGCTGTTTCATAAGCATGTAGCACATGTTCTCTAGTGGATAGTGCACTGACTAACATAATCAACGTTGATTTTGGCAAATGGAAATTCGTGATCATGCCATCAATCCCCTTAAACTCATAACCCGGGTGAATAAAGATACTCGTCCAACCACTTTCTTCTTGAAAAACACCATCATGACGCGATGCAATCGTTTCTAGTGTTCGGGTTGAAGTCGTGCCGACGGTGATAATTCTTCCTCCAGCCGAACGAACTTGGTTCAAGATCTGTGCCGTTTCAGCTGTCATTTGATAAAATTCCGAATGCATATCATGGTTGTCGATATCATCGACACTTACGGGGCGGAAGGTGCCTAAGCCGACATGCAATGTGATAAAGGCTATATGAACACCCATCTCTTTAATTTTTCTAAGCAGTGGTTCGGTAAAATGCAGCCCAGCTGTAGGAGCTGCTGCTGATCCCCGCTCCCTTGCAAAAACAGTTTGATAGCGGTCCTGATCATCCAATTGTTCTTTAATATATGGAGGCAGCGGCATCGTTCCAAGCTCGTCCAACACTTCGTAAAAAATCCCATCATAACTAAAGTCAAGGATTCTACCGCCATGTTCAAGCACGCCTGTACAAACGGCTTTGAGCTTCCCATCACCAAATACGATAACCGATCCTTCTTTAATCCGTTTTGCTGGTTTTACAAGCGTTTCCCACGAATCATTTTCTTCTTGCTTTAAAAGAAGAACTTCTATCTTCGCACCTGTTCCATCCTTACTACCGAATAATCGAGCTGGAAGAACTTTCGTATCATTCAATACGAGACAATCTCCTGGCTTCAGATAATTCGTTATTTGCTTGAATGTTTCATGCTCCATCTCACCAGTCTCTTTATTTAGCACCATTAAACGGCTTGATTCACGGTCTAAAAGCGGAACTTGGGCAATCAATTCTTCTGGCAAATGAAAATCAAATAAATCTACCTTCAACTTTTTCACTTCCTAAATCTTCAAATCATTCTCTTGATGCTTGACGAAAACGCATGCGTGTTCGCTCCAATCATTTTTCCATTAGCGGATCGATCTGAAAATGCCGATAGACAAGCTCAGTGACAATCCGGCCTCTTGGCGTTCGCTGGATAAACCCGATTTGCAGGAGGTACGGTTCGTAAACATCCTCAATCGTATGGGATTCTTCACCAATTGTCGCTGCAATCGTTTCTAAACCAACCGGTCCACCGCGGAATTTTTCAATAATGGCTTTAAGTAATTTATGGTCAATATGATCTAAGCCTAAACGGTCCACTTGCATTAATTCGAGTGCATAATCAGCCATGTCCCGTGTAATTGTACCATCTCCACGTACTTGGGCAAAATCACGAACCCGTCTAAGCAAACGGTTGGCAATCCGCGGTGTACCACGAGAGCGCCGCGCTAATTCCCCTGCTGCTTGTTGATCCATTTCTGTCTCCATAATCACAGCAGTTCGCTCGATTATATCCGCTAACTGTGGTTCCGTGTAGTATTCAAGCCTGCTTAATACACCAAAACGATCTCGCAATGGCGCAGACAAGGAACCTGCCCGAGTCGTTGCTCCGACAAGCGTAAAGGGCGGCAAGTCAATTCTAACAGAACGAGCAGTCGGCCCTTTTCCAATGACGATATCTAAACAGAAATCTTCCATCGCTGGATACAGCACTTCCTCAACGGTGCGGGGTAGACGGTGGATTTCATCGATAAAGAGCACATCACCTGGTTCAAGGGCACTAAGAATCGCCGCTAAATCACCAGGTCTTTCAATTGCCGGACCAGATGTTGTCCGAACATTCACACCCATTTCATTGGCAATGATTACTGCAAGGGTTGTTTTCCCAAGTCCAGGTGGGCCATATAAAAGAACATGGTCCAATGTTTCTTCACGCATTCTCGCTGCTTCTATATACACACTTAAATTCGCCTTTACTTTCTCTTGGCCAATATATTGTTTTAAATATTGAGGTCGTAGGCTTTGTTCAAAGGATTGTTCGTTCAATTCAGCTTCCTGGTTGAGCAGTCTCTCCTCCATATTCGCCACCCCTTATCTTAACATCATTTGCAATGCTTTTTTAATATATTGTTCTGTCGTCATTTCCTCATCCTGAAGCTTTTTCGCTACCCGCTGCACTTCTTTCTCAGAATAACCGAGTGCTTTCAACGCAAGTGTCGCCTCTTCCAATGCTTCACTGATCCCTGCAGCTCTTATAGCTTTATCATGACCGTCATTGAAAAGATTCGGAAAAGCATCAGGAATGATATTCTCAAGCTTCCCTTTCAAATCAAGTACGATCTGACGTGCCGTTTTCTTGCCGACACCTGGGAATTTCACAAGGAAGCTTTCATCTTCATTTTCAATGGCCTGTACCACTTGCTCTACTTGGCCGGAAGCCAAAATCGCAAGCGCCCCCTTTGGACCAATTCCCGTTACATTCAATAATTTTGTGAACAAAGCTTTTTGCTCACGTGTTTCAAAGCCATAAAACGCGGCAATATCTTCGCGTACATGGTGGTAGAGGAAAACTTGCACCTTTTCATTCATCTTTGCTGAAAAAACAAAAGGATTGGGCGTCATAATCTGATAGCCAATCTCTCCATTTTCCACCACTATGTATTCTGGTCCAATATAATCAATGGTCCCTTTTATATAATCATACAAATCTCTTCGCTCCCTGAATTTGCTTTACCTCTTATTTTACCACAAAAACACGGACAAGACAGAGAAATGATTGCGATCAAGTTAGCAAACAATGAATGGCGTTAAAACGCCACCAGTTACTATGAAGGGTAGATCATGAAGCACGCTATACTTCTCCTAATCAGAATGGTGGCGGTACAGAGCCGAAATTTCAGATGCTTTCTCGATCATATAGTGAAACTTCAATCAGTGGGGGGGCTTCTTCATCTCTAACTGATTGTTTGTCCCGTTCTACTGCCGCTAAATCTTTGATAAAGCGATAGTACGAACCAGATTCAATGAATCACAGACTAAGTGCGCCACGTACTGTGGCAACATCTGTGTGACCCACATCCTGTGGGCCTCAACTAAACCTCTGCTCGCGCGCATTGGTAAGTTTCAATGTATATCACCAATGGGGCTTTTACGGGCAGTTATCCCCCACCTCCGCTTCCACGATTCCTGCTAAGTAGATGGTCTATACTAGTAAGTCGCGAAGCCCCGTCCCCATGTCCTTCATACAAAAATAGACATGCTCGTCCCCATTCCCGAAACGAAACATGTCTTTTATTGGCTTGATTCATTTTTTATTATATGGAAGAGAATAAGACTTGTACGCTTCAAGCACCTTTTCATATTGATTCTTATTCAAAATGGGAATTCCATGTACAAGCTCTTCTTGTTCTTTCACTTCTAGCTTCTCTATATCGAGTTGGAAAAAAGACTGAATGATTTTTTGCTCCTCCGGTTTGCCGTTAAATATGGAGAAGATTCCATCTTCACTGATTCCAAAAAAGCCATTTGATTTTAGTAACGGGGAAATATCTGGTTCGTTTTTCTTTAAAACTATTCTTTCATTATTTTGGTCAACAAGCTCCCAGCCTACATATTCCGCCCAAAAATCCTCCATCGCTAAAATAGACTCAGTATGCGTCTCTTCACTCATCTCACCATCCAAATACACCCGCTGCAAAACGACCTTTCTTTCTATAGCTGCCGTTATCACATTGGTTTGTTCTGATGCTGATGAAACAGATCCAATCCAAGCTATTCCTGTTAATAGAATAGATAGGAAGACTAATTTCAATTTCACTTAGTAATCACCTCTTCTGGCCGAAGTGGAATCATTTATTCCATAGTTTGACCAAGAAGAAAGATTTTACTCAATATCCCTCAAAAAAAGGGCCAGACCTTACATCTACTATAACGTTTGTATGACGAGTAAAGTCATAATAAACGGTGTATAGAGTGTTGGTCAGACCCTTTGGAAATTATTATTTTATATGGTTTTCATGAATGTTAAGCGTATCCATCATATTTTCCACATTTAAGATGACTTGTTCTTTTGGTCCGCCGCCACGAAGCTTATTGTCTAGCACGGTTGTGCGATAATAAACTCCTTGGTCAGTTAGGACGTACAGCTTTCGACCGCCTGCCATAGATTTAACGCTGCTTTCAACTTTTTCTTTAGCAGCAATTGCCACGTCCCTAGAATAATCATCGAGCAATAATGTAACTATGAGCTCTTTATCTCTGACAATTGCGCATGATTCTTGCACATGATCGACTTTGTTTGCTGTTTTCATGATGGCGTCGACAAGTCTGCCTTCATACGCATTGTAATACGACGATTTCGTCCTTAGTGGAGTAATATGACCATGGTAATTACGATCTCTTGAGCTGAAACGGCGATCTTGAAATAGGATGCCATCCCCATATTCCGATCTCGGAATGGTGGGATCCTCGCCATTTCTTTCTAGATTTTCTTGAATCTGATTGGCTTCGTTATAATCGTACACCACCTGGCCAATTGGTGCTTGATACGTGATTTGCCGGACTAAACGATCCTTACTATTCGAATCATAGCCGCCCGTTTTTAGGACATCGTCTTGATTCTTATCCCCAGCCTGATTATTAGCCGAGCAACCAACGAGTCCGCAAAGCAAAACCACACATGGGAGCACGAGTTTTTTTTTCTGCACCAACGTAGAAAACCTCCTAAAATGAAAATGAGCGAGTATGCTCTATTTTAGTTTCCATTTCAGCTTCGGTTTTTACACTGTCAGTTGCGTCCAGACGAGAGGATTCCTGTCAAAGCAATTCAATCATACCAGCTATTTCTTCATTGAATTTCATCCGTTCCGCAAATCGTTCAACTGTCATTTTCCAGATGCTATGCATCTGCGTTGAATGGTTAGAAACCCGATGTTTACAGAGCCGATTCCACTCACGTAATATATCGGTTGGATATGTGAGAGCATATAAAAATGCTTTATTCTCTTTGTAGACTGCGATTTCCGGATACGACCATAGTTCTTTTGCTGGGTCACCTAAATAGGGCCAGATTCGACTACAATATTGCAAATAGTCGATGAGCGGTGCACCGTAGGCAATCAGGTCAAAATCAATCAGGGCAAGTTCGCCATCTTGTTTTCTTAAAAAATTATGATGGGCACAATCGCCATGAATGATAACTGATTTCTCAGCCGTTAACTCATTTTCATGCTGTTTCATCCCGGCTAACGCCCACTTAGCCCAGTTTATCCAACTAGTTAAAATCGGTTCAGCAACTAACTCGCGGAGAAATGGCTCATTGTAACAAAATAGCCCTAAACGTTCTTCCCATTTAACTATTTGATTAAAATAGCTGAGTTTATTGGTTAAGTTTGAGCCGGTACTTTTATGAAATGTACGAAGTAGGCGTAATCCTTCGATCCGATTTTTTTCATTTCTAAAATGAAAGCGGTCCGATGAAGGTGAGACGTACTCGATAGCTCCGAATACTTGGCCGGCATGTTCAAACACAGGTAAATGTTCCAAAAACGAATAGGAATCGGTAAACCCATTCTTTTTTAAAAGTTGAGTCAATTCTTTTTGCTTGTTTAATGCTACAATCGAAGCAAACCCTTTCATGATAAAAGAATGCTCCTTACATTGAACAAGGTAAACAGAACTACGCAAATGTTCGATTTTCAATGGCTGTAGCTGATGACTTTGCAAATAAGAGAGGAGACAAGTGTAAAATACACTGTCTCCTGTTGCCTTAATATGCATCACTTTCGTCGGCAAATGTCGGTCGTCCAAACGTTTGCGGAGCATTTACATTTCCTGGCATTAAATCCGGTTGAAACTGTCCGGTAATATCTGGTCGAGCACCGTACCATGGCTGACTTCCATTACCTCGTTGACCATCAACTGCTGGATAATCGCCGAATTCTGGATTGCGACCAAATCCTGGCATGCCTCCACTTGGTTGACCTCCAAATCCTGGCATGCCTCCACCTGGTTGACCTCCCATTCCTGGCATGCCTCCACCTGGTTGACCTCCCATTCCCGGCATGCCTCCACCTGGTTGACCTCCAAATCCTGGCATGCCTCCACCTGGTTGACCTCCCATTCCCGGCATGCCTCCACCTGGTTGACCTCCCATTCCCGGCATGCCTTCGCTTGGGTGGAACCCAGGCATGCCTCCGCTTGGTTGGCCTCCGAATCCTGGCATGCCTCCACTTGGTTGGCTTCCGAATCCTGGCATACCTCCACTTGGTTGACCTCCCATTCCCGGCATGCCTCCACCTGGTTGACCTCCCATTCCCGGCATGCCTCCACCTGGTTGACCTCCCATTCCCGGCATGCCTCCACTTGGGTGGCCTCCGAACCCTGGCATGCCTCCACTTGGTTGACCTCCGAATCCCGGCATGCCTCCACTTGGTTGACCTCCGAATCCCGGCATGCCTCCACTTGGTTGACCTCCCATTCCCGGCATGCCTCCACTTGGGTGGCCTCCTAATCCTGACATGCCTCCACTTGGTTGGCCTCCGAATCCTGGCATGCCTCCACTTGGTTGACCTCCGAATCCTGGCATGCCTCCACTTGGTTGACCTCCAAATCCTGGCATGCCTCCACTTGGTTGGCTTCCGAATCCTGGCATGCCTCCACTTGGTTGGCCTCCGAACCCTGACATTCCTCCGCTTGGTTGGCCTCCGAACCCTGACATTCCTCCGCTTGGTTGGCCTCCTAATCCCGGATTACTTCCGTGATCTGAATGGTCTCCATATCCCGGATTACTTCCGTGACTTGAATGTCCACCATATCCTGGTTTTGCTACTGGAATATTAGCATCATAATAATCAGACTCTACCGATTCATGTTCGTAGGATCCACCTACATTTTGTGGATAGTTAGCTTGATGATGATGTCCTGGACCCATGGCATACCCTGGTTGATACGGATTATATGGTTTTGCTACATGTTTTGGGCCACATCCACAATCGGATTCTTGTTTTTGCGGTTGGATATATGGCTGATACTGTGATCCCATCACGCCGCCAAAAGACTCCATAGAGGACTCATGTTTTCCATACGGAACGTGATGACCACCATGATAAGGCTGATTGGCCATGACTCCATGTATATTGTCGGTTCCATAATAATGAGGATGGTGATACATTTCATCAGATGAAGATTCGTGCATATGATAGTGGTGCGATCCAACTTGCGGCATCGGATATCCTGGCCCGTAAACCGGCTGCTGCGGATACTCATAACCAGTTGGACATGGCATGCTTTGCGTGCCTGCTACCATACCAGGCATATGTGGATAGGCCCAAGGATTAGGTGGAGGCGGATAACAAAAACCAGTACCTGGCATGATCGGTGTAATAGGCATACACTCCTCTTCCATAATTACCTCCACAGACTCCACTTCCATGGATTCTACAATCTTCTCTTCTTCATAACTAGGAAGCACATGTTTTGGCTTTTCAGGTATTACAGGCATTTGTGGCTGAACAACGGGCTTTTGCACATTCATATTCGCCATATTGACCATATAATAGTTATTAATATCAATTTCTGGAATAACCGGTTGAGGGATTGGCATTTCTTTTACAATCGGTTTTTCCTTCACGATTACTTTTTCCTTCACAATCGGTTTTTCTTTTATGATTGGCTTTTCCTTTACTACGTGATGCTCTTTTACGATCGGTTGTTCTTTTACGATTGGTTGTTCCTTTACCACTTGAGGCGCTTGAGGTGCTTGCACCATCGGTTGTTCTTTCACCATATGTTGCTCTTTAACGATTGGATATTCTTTCACAGCGTGCTGCTCTTTCATGATTGGATGATGTTCCACAGCCCCAGCCTTCGTACCGTAATTGATTTTCGCATGATGGTGCCCATCTTTCGCGACATGACCGCTTGCTCCAGGAATCTTTATTTTCATACCAGGCATCATCATATCCGGATTGCTAAGATGTGAATTTACCTTCTTAAGTTCTTCAAAGCTTACGCCATATTTCTTTGAAAGTTTCCAAAGAGTATCACCTTTTTGGACTATATGAATTTTCACGCTGTTAACCCCTCCTATGCATAAGTCCATATATACTATGAAGCGTTAGGCAAATTGCTATCATTATCATCAAAACTTATGCGAGAGATTACTTTTTTATGAGCGCAATCCCGTTCACCACTTGGGAAGAGCAAAATTTTCTAAAAAACATCCTGAGCGTCTGCTCCTAACTAAAACGATGAAAAAAGTTCAGGTTCTCAAATCGAATAACCTTATGAAGGTGGCGGTGCGGAGGTGATTTTGCGAAGCCCCGCCCCTTTTCCGAAGAGAATGCCATTTAGGTATTCTTTTCGGAAAAGGGGCGGGGCTAGAATATTTTAAGCTTACGCACGCTCAAGCATGCGATTTAAAGCAAGAATAGCATCATTTGCGATTTCTTGTGGCACCTCAATCGGATTAAACCGAACTCCACTTACAATTGATTCTAATGACCAGAGTAAATGAGGTAAATCGATGCGGTTCATCGTTAGGCAAGGGCACATATTAGGATTCAAGGAAATAATGTTTTTATCTGGATATTTGTTGATTAATCGTTTGACAAGATTCATTTCTGTGCCAATCGCCCACTCACTGCCGGGACTTGCTTGTTCAATTTTATCGATAATATAGGAGGTAGAACCGGCATAGTCAGACATCTCAACAACTTCTCTACGGCATTCAGGATGAACAATGATATTCATATTTGGACGCTCTATCCGTAACGTTACTATATTCTTGGTTGTGAAATTTTCATGAACAGAACAATGTCCCTTCCACAATAGCACAAGAACATCTTCCACATTACCATCATAGATCAATTCATCTTTATGCGGGTCCCATACAGCCATTTTATCTAGAGGGATGCCTAGATCATATGCAGTATTTCTTCCTAAATGCTGATCAGGTAAAAATAATATTCTTTGTTTTTCGGAAAACGCCCACGAAACCATTTCTTTGGCGTTCGATGAGGTGACGGTCGCACCACCATTTTTTCCGACAAAAGCTTTAATGGCAGCTGTTGAATTCACATAAGTAAGCGGCAAAATTGTGTCTCCGTACATCGCTTGTAGCTTTGTCCAGGCTCGTTCAGTTTGCTCGATATCAGCCATATCGGCCATCGAACAACCAGCTCTCATATCTGGTAAAATGACCGTTTGCTCTCGTGTTGTCAAAATATCAGCCGTTTCCGCCATAAAGTGAACGCCGCAAAACACGATCGATTCCGCCTCACGGTTTTTGGCAGCAAGTTGTGCCAATTGTAAGGAATCGCCTGTTACATCGGCGAACTGAATCACTTCCTCACGCTGATAGTGATGACCAGGAATAAATAATCGTCCGCCAAGTTCTTTTTTAATTTCCCAAACACGAGCTTCCATTTGTTCGTTTGACATCGTTTTATACATATCAGGTAAAACACTTGTTGATGCTTGTACCAAATCTAGAATACTCATTAGAGAGCCTCCTTACATTCCATTACTTTTGCGCTTATATCCAATGCCCGAACACTATGGGTCAGACAACCTAGAGAAATAAAATCAACATTTGTTTGGCGGTATAATGCCAATGTATTTAAGGTGATCCCCCCAGATGCTTCCGTTATAATATGGGGTGGCACGAGTTTAACAAGCTCAGCAATTTCTTCTGGCGTTCTATTATCAAACATAATAATATCAGCGCCGGCTGCAACGGCTTCTCTTACTTGCTCTGCCGATTCTGTTTCTACTTCAATTTTTATCGTATGACCAAGCTTCGATTTCACAATTTCAACTGCTTTCGTAATCGAACCAGCGAAGGAAATATGATTATCCTTAATCATGACAGCATCATATAACCCGTAGCGATGATTAAATGCTCCGCCAGAACGGACTGCATATTTTTCTAGCATCCTTAAGCCTGGCGTTGTTTTTCGTGTATCACACGCTTTCGTCTCCGTTCCTTCTAATAGGGTACAAGCTTGCTTAGATGCCGTAGCAATACTAGACATTCTTTGCACTAAATTAAGAACAACTCGCTCCCCCTTCAACAGTGCCGCCATGTTTCCAGTGATGGAAACAAGTGTACAGCCTGCCTCAAATTCTTCGCCATCTTGTACGAAAAGCTCAATAAACACATGCTCATCTAGTAACGAAAAGCCGGTCTTAATCACATCACTTCCCGAAAAAACACCTTTTTCCTTCGCTAAAAAAGTTAATGTGCCACGCTCATCTTTAGCAAACAATATATCACTCGTCACATCTCGATCACCGATGTCTTCGATGAAAAATGCTTCTAATATTTGCTTAAGCTTTAATTTGTTCATATAGCTCCCGACCTTTCAATTGATGGATGGCTCGATTCCGGTCAAGCACAACTGATTCCTCACGCCAATCCTCATCATGTTCAAACGGATAGTCTGTTCTGAAATGACCGCCTCTACTTTCCGTTCGCTCGATTGCTGAGTATGCAATCAACCATGACACGATGACCGCGTTGATTTTTTCGATATCACGTAAAGCGAGTTGTGTCACATCAACAAACAATAATGCTTCTATATTGAATGATTCCAGCCACGATAGGAGTCTGGAAAGTTTTGCTTGATTACGGACGATTCCCGCATCATTCATTATATTTGCTTGTATAACTGTTAGATTAGGTAAAATTAAATGTGATAGCGCTCGTTTTGTTTGCTTTTTTTCAATAGGCAAAACACGTTCAGGTGCTTCTGCAAGATACCGGCCAACAGACTTTCCAAAAACGAGTCCTTCAAGCAGAGAATTGCTCGCAAGACGGTTCGCACCGTGAACGCCTGTACAAGCGACTTCACCTACTGCATATAACCCTTTGACGGACGTTCTTCCCCATTCATCAACTTCAATGCCACCCATTAAAAAATGATTTCCTGGCGCAACCGGAATTCTTGCCTTGGTTAAATCCTGTCCATTGTTTTCACAAAGCGCAGCAATGGTGGGAAATCTTTTTTTGAAATCAGCAATCATCGAAATGTCTAGATAGACTTGTTCACCATTTTTCAAATAAGCATAAATTGTTTGTGCGACAATATGGCGGGGAGCCAGCTCCTTTTGGGGATGCACATCGTTCATTATTCGCTTCCCTGACTCTGAAACTAACTCTGCTCCTTCTCCCCGAACAGCTTCTGACACAAGTCCTACTGTTTTGCCATTTATATAAAGCAAGGTTGGATGAAATTGAATGAATTCCATATCTCGAATTCTTGCTCCTGCTTTAAATGCTAATGCAATGCCATCACCGCTCACAGTCGGTGAATTGGAAGTAAATTGAAATAATGATCCACAGCCCCCAGTTGCCAAAACAACCGCTTTCGCATAAATGGAGTTTATTTTTCCTTCTTTGCTCATCGTTTTGACGCCGATACATGAGTCGTCCTCGCCGAGAATTAATTCAATCGCCGCTGTATGCTCCATCACGTGTATGGAAGATTTGGCTAAGCGCTTTAGATAATGTTCCATCAGATGCTTTCCTGTTGCATCACCATGACGATGGAGAATCCTTCTTTGGCTGTGCGCTCCTTCTAGCCCTAGCAATGGCAAACCATGTTCATTACAATCAAACACCATTCCTGAATGCATGAGCTCTTGCATTACGACAGGACCTTCGTTTACAAGCTTGTCAACAGCAAGTCGATTATTGTAATTGCGACCAGCGCAGACTGTATCTATTTTATGTAGCTCAGGTTTATCGTCATTGGCGATGGCACAAGCAACGCCACCTTGAGCTAAGTAGGAATTACTTTGTCTTAATTCTGATTTTGTGATGAGTATCACATGTTTAGTCTTGCTAACTGTAAACGCTGTCTGCAAAGCAGCAACACCACTACCGACTATCAGTACATCCACCGGGTCCATACTTCCGCCTCCTGTATAAACAGATGTCTTGACACATATCTTTACATACTATTTAATGATTTACAAGAGTTTTTTTCTAGCAGTCTATTTAATTAACAAAATGGATGTGGATATATTGAGATATTTTGACTATGCAGCAACAACGCCAATCGATTCTGATGCACAGAAAATTTGGATCGAAGCTTCACAACGTTACTTCGGCAATAGCACAAGCCTTCATGACATCGGTACCAATGCTTCTGGGCTCCTCGATTTATCCCGGCAACAACTTGCCGATATTCTTGGTGTCAGAAAAGAAAGTGTCGTATTTACAAGTGGTGGAACTGAAAGCAATATCCTCGCCATAGAGACTTTTTTAGCTTCACGAAACCGAGCAAAAAATCATATCATGATCAGCCAAACTGAACACGCTTCGTTAGCAAATTATGTGAAAAAACTTGCAGATGAAACAGGCTATGAAATAACATATTTACAGCATTTAGCCGATGGAAGAATTGATTTGGAACATCTATATGACAATATGAACGAACAGACATGTATGGTCATTGTTCAGCACGTCAACTCTGAGACTGGCGTCATTCAGCCGATTATAGAAATCGGCCAGATTACGCAGGAACGAGGAATTTTCCTACATGTCGATTGTGTACAATCATTTGGGAAATTTCCGCTTCAAACCATTTGTGCGCTTTGTGATAGCATCAGTATTTCCAGTCATAAGGTCTATGGACCAAAGGGCGTTGGCGCCGTCATTTTTCCGAAAATCGGTGAGCTGACCCCACCGATTCCAAACATGACGCATGAAGCGGGCTTTCGCGCTGGAACGGTCAACGTTCCTGGCATTGCCGCCTTTATTACGGCAGCAAATGCATTCGTAGATCAACAAAGTCAAGAGTTCAGTCGTGTGAAAACATTACGCGATCTTTGCTTGAATCAGCTTTTTGAACATGACGTGGATGTTCAAGTTATTGAATCGTCCTACCAATCCCCATACATTCTTGCGCTTACGTGTAGAGGATTACAAGGCCAATATATGATGCTAGAGTTAAATCGAATGGGGTTTTGTATATCAACAGGAAGTGCTTGCCAAATCGGCAAGCAAGAGCCTTCAAAAACGATGATTGCACTTGGAAAATCAGAAGAAGAGGCACATCAGCTCATACGGATTTCTTTTGGCAAACACACTACGGAGAAAGATGTTCAAAATCTTTGTCAATGTATCATTGAAATTATTACGGTTTCATAACAAGATTACGGTTTAGGAGTCTCTTATGATAAACTTAGGATATCGATAATTACGCTAAGGAGCGGTACAATGACAGACAGAAAGAAATTGTTAGGGGAAGAAAGACGGGAAAAATTACTGAGTTTATTACAAACATCAGCTCAACCGATCACAGGAAGCGCACTCTCGAAAATGACGAATGTAAGCCGACAAGTTATTGTGAGCGATATTACCTTGCTAAAAGCAAGAAATGAGCCAATCGTCGCCACGAGTCAAGGCTATATATATTTGCAAACAAAAAAGCCAATCATGCATGAACGGACTGTCGCATGCAATCATGACCCATCACTCACTGAAATAGAATTAAATCTGCTTGTTGATCTAGGTATTATGGTAAAGGATGTAAAAGTTGAACATCCTGTGTACGGCGATTTGACTGCTTCCATTATGGTGACCAATCGCAAGGAAGTTCAGCAATTTTTAGAGAAGGTGTCAAAGACGAAAGCCGCCTACTTGTCCGAATTGACGAACGGTATTCATTTACATACCATTGCCGCATCTTCAGAAGAACTACTCAATGAAGCAGAGGCAGCGCTAAAGAAAGCAAACATCCTCATTGATTAAAGGATGTCTCCTAAAGGTCTGAACTCGCACTCTAAATCAGTAAGTAGTGTATTTTATCTATTACTGTATTTAGTTATTGCGAGGTCTGACCCTTTGCATGTACAGCACCATTCAACTCATTTCTGCATGACGCTACTTTTAACAGAGAAGCTAGGATAGGAGCCTAGAACAGACACTTTGCAACCTAAAGCCTCTAACTCAGCAATCGTTCCTGGAATCAACACTTCGTCCATCGCCATTTCTACATCAATAATAAAGAGATAGTCGCCAAGACCCGTTTTCATTGGTCGAGACTCGATTTTGGAAAGATTCAACTTCCTCCAAGCAAATGCAGATAACACTTGATGCAGCGCCCCCGTATAATCCGCTGGCAGCGTGACCATAAGCGTCGTTTTCTTGCCACCTTCTACCGCCATATGTCCACGATACGCTACATCTTTATGAGAAACGACAACGAACTTCGTATGATTATGGGAATAATCATGAATATTATGATTCGTGATGACAAGTCCGTACTCTTCTGCTGCCATCTCATTAGCAATCGCCGCAATTTTCCGCTCTGGATTCTCTTTAACCATTTTTGCTGCCGCAGCCGTTGACGTTGTATATTCATAAGGAATCCCTTTCAACTCACGGTGCAAAAATTTATGACATTGCGCGATCGCATGGGAGTGAGAGTAAACGATATCCGGTTTAAATGCAGGATCACTATGATTAGGATGAACCATATAATGCTGCTGAATCGGAATAATAATTTCTCCCCGTATCGGCAACTGTGCTTCATGGGTTAAATAATCAATCGTGATGTTAACCGAACCTTCCAACGCATTTTCAATCGGAACGAGAGCAAGTTCCACCTCTCCTTTTTCAACTGCATCTAGACAGTCAAGAATCGTCGGCATCGGTATTTTATTTGCATCAGGAAATAGCTTAGAAACCGCTAAATCCGTGAAAGTTGCCTTTGGACCCAAGAAAGCAATTTCATATGTCATGTAAAATAACTCCTTTTTCACGAAAATAATGTTTATCTTATGATATATTCTGATATTTTACAATAGTTTTGCAACAAAAGGGTGGAAAAACAAAAATTAAATGTATGAAATTAAGAATATGCATCGAATTTTGTCATTGATCAGGGATAAAACTTCCATTTTCCAGCTTTACAAGCGCCAGATTGAAGGGTTTGCGTGCCGGAATCGATACTCTGCGAGCGGGATTTAAGTATTGCACACCGGAGCTGAATTTATGCGTCAATCTATAGAAAAAAACCCACGCACAATATGCATGGGATAGCCAATCACGTACCAGATCCTAATACTTCTACCCTTTCGACGAATTCCATTTTCCTGAAATTTGTCATCATTTCATCCACTCCAACCTTCATCGCACTTGCATCGAGTGATAAAGTTACATTGGCTCGACCTTGTAGAGGAATCGTTTGGTGAATAGTTAACACGTTACAGCCAGATGATGCGACGACACGCAGCAACTCTGATAAAGTTCCGGAGCGATCTTCCAGATAAAAGAATAATGTAACCAATTTTTCCTTTACAATCGTATGAAATGGAAAAACGGTATCACGATATTTATAATAAGCACTTCTACTTAAATCTACCCGTTGGACGGCTTCCCAGACTGATTCAGCTTTGCCTCTTTCAATCATTTCTTTCGCATCCAGTGTTTTCTTCATCGCTTCCGGCAGCACATCTTCTCTAACTAAGTAGAATTTTTTATCAATTTTGTTCGCCATGCGCGCACCTCCAACTTTATGACGTTAAAATATTTTTGTCTTTATCTCGCATTAACGGGCAGTAAGACCCCGTTTGGTGAGATACAGTGAAACCCTACCGATGTGAACTTCAGCGGTTTTGTTGAGGCCCACAGGATGTAGGTCACACAGACGTTGCCGCAGGACGCGGCGCACTTAGACTGTGATTCATTGAATAGGATTTTCGTACTGTCGATTGATCGAAGCGAATGCGAAGATCTTAGCGACAGTAGAACCGGACTAACAATCAGCGGGGAATGAAGCCCCCACCGATTGAAGTTTCACTTTATTCAACAAACTCAAATTCATATTCCAGTATTCGAACAGTCACTCCATTTGTCGCTCCACGTGAGCGTAATGCTTCATCCACACCGAAAGTACGTAGCTGTCTTGCAAAACGGCGAACCGATTCATCGCGGGTGAAATCCGTCATTTTGAATAGGCGTTCGATTTTAAAGCCAGAAACATTAAAGCTTCCGTCAGACTCACGAGTAATTTCAAATTCATCTTGTGCCACTTCATGCTTGTACATGACGCGATGAACACCTGTCTCTTCCTCTTCATGCTCAAGAGGGAATTCTGGTGTTTCCTCGATTTTATCTGCAACAGCATATACAAGCTCGCGAATTCCTTCACGTGTAACAGCTGAAATCGGGAAGATTGGATAGTCTTCTGTCAATTTTTCTTTAAAGATCTGCAGATTTTCTTCTGAATCAGGCATATCCATCTTACTTGCAACGATGATTTGTGGACGCTCAGTAAGTCTGAGATTGTATTCTTGAAGCTCTTTATTAATCGTTAGATAATCTTCGTAAGGATCTCTACCTTCTAGTCCTGACATATCAATAACGTGTACGATGACACGCGTTCTTTCAATATGACGTAAAAATTGATGTCCGAGACCAACACCCTCAGAAGCTCCTTCAATTAATCCAGGCAAGTCAGCCATAACAAAGCTACGACCATCTTCAGTTTCAACCATACCAAGATTCGGAACAATCGTAGTGAAATGATATTCAGCAATTTTCGGACGTGCAGCAGAAACAACCGAAAGCAAGGTTGATTTCCCAACACTTGGGAAGCCAACTAGCCCTACATCAGCAAGTAATTTAAGCTCAAGAATAATATTCCGTTCTTGCCCTGGTTCACCATTTTCAGCAATCTCCGGAGCCGGATTGGATGGACTTGCAAAGCGGGAGTTCCCACGTCCGCCACGTCCGCCTTTTGCGATAATTGCACGTTGACCATGTTCAACTAAATCAGCAATGACCTCTTTTGTATCATCGTCCATGACAACTGTACCTGGTGGTACTTTAACAATCATATCACTAGCGTTTTTGCCGTGCATATTTTTGGACATGCCGTGTTCACCACGCGGTGCTTTGAAATGACGTTGATAACGGAAATCCATTAGCGTCCGTAATCCTTCTTCCACTTCAAACACAACATTCGCGCCGTGCCCGCCATCTCCTCCAGCCGGTCCGCCCATTGGTACATATTTTTCTCTTCGGTAAGCAACGATTCCGTTCCCACCATCTCCACCTTTTACAAATACTTTGGTTTGATCGATAAACATGCTATCACTTCCTTATCTCTGTATGTAATCCTAAGATGTCTTCTGTTTCCTATTGATATCCATAGTAAAGTAAAACATTTGCTCTGTTGTTTCCTCAAAATCAATCGTCTGGTTATCTTTTGACGAATTCCGCAAAAACTCAGTCACTAAGGCTACATCTTTTATCTTTCCCTGTAAATCAAAGGAAAATCGGATTAAATCGGTACTTTCATTTTTATATATGCTGATTAATAATCTATTTTCGCTATAAGCATCCAGCTGTTCTTCAAGAAAATGAAAAAAATTCATTGTCCAATCGTACATCATTTGATCCATCACGCTCGTACCCTGCACCATATCAATTACTTCGAATTCACTCTGAAACACACGAAATCTCCAATTAGCAGTCAGCAAAAGCTCGCTAAATTTAGGCATGTCAATACTGGATATCTTTGCCTCATGCCTAGCTACTAGTATGATATCATCAATGATTGCTTTCACACGGTCGGGTTTGCTTAGTTCCAGGTTCCCTTTTATTAATTGAATTTTATTCAGCCAGTCATGTCGTGAATGACGTAAAATTTCAACGGTTGTCCAATCTTTTTCCATAAATGATTACTCCTGCTATTTCGTCATAGGCTCTGTCATGTATTTCTAAATGGATAATAGCTGCACTTCTCACGTATTTTAATTAGTAATTAGCGTAAAACTTAAGGTGCTTCTGCTTGTCGCTGATAAACAGGCGCCTTCCGCTTTTCTATTCATTATATCAAATATTCGCAAAGTGCGGTTAGTAGGAGGTTGATTATTATCCTTACATGAACCACCTTCCAAAAAACTCTTTTTGTATGAAAGACATGGGGCGGACCTTCGCAACTTAATAATATAGCCAACACATACATATAAGTTCTTTGGACGATGGCAGAGCATGTTCAATCATTTTTCAATTATAAAAAAGGGTCAGACCCCTTCTTCACGATATAAA
Organism: Peribacillus huizhouensis; assembly: GCF_014138605.1. Lineage (GTDB taxonomy): Bacteria > Bacillota > Bacilli > Bacillales > DSM-1321 > Peribacillus > Peribacillus huizhouensis. Next base: position 354,253 of record NZ_JACJHX010000002.1, read on the forward strand.
GCAAACCATTCATGCAAATGTCGCGATATATTGTGATTATAGAAGGAATCAGACCCTTTAAAGCAAAGCATCTTATTCAAAGATGCAAGGATTATGCTTCTTGTGCAACTGGATACACGCTTACTTTTTTACGGTCACGTCCGAAACGTTCGAATTTAACTACTCCGTCCACTTTCGCGAATAGAGTATCATCTCCACCACGTCCAACGTTTTCACCCGGGTAGATTTTCGTTCCGCGTTGGCGGTATAGAATAGAACCACCAGATACGAATTGACCATCTGCACGTTTAGCGCCTAAACGCTTTGATTGTGAGTCACGACCGTTTTTTGTTGAACCTACTCCCTTTTTGGAAGCAAAGAACTGTAAGTCTAATCTTAACATATGTTCCACCTCCTATTACTTGAGGATAATTTTCATGTATTTTCCGTAATCACGTTCGATCGTCTGAAGCGATATAAGCATACTGTTTAAGAGCAGCTGTACCTTCTCCTGTGATTCATCCGAAATGGAATCCGGAATAATACAGCGAAGATATCCACCGTCTTTTCCTTGCTCAATCTCAGGTTTTATATCTGTTAAAGACATAATGGCATTAAGCGCCCCGAAGGAAACCGCTGATGCCCCTGCACAAACAAGATCAGAACCTTTTTTAGCGAAATTAGCATGTCCACTCATTGTAAAAGATTTAATTACATTTTGTGGAGCATCAAATGTCACAGTAATCATAATAATCAGCCTTACGCGTTGATTGCTTCGATAACAACTTTAGTGTATGGTTGACGATGACCTTGTTTTTTGTGGTAGTTCTTCTTCGATTTGTATTTGAAAACAGTGATTTTCTTTTGTTTCCCTTGTTTTTCGACTTTACCTGTTACAGTAGCGCCGTCAACTAGTGGAGCACCAACTTTCACGTTTTCGCCACCTACGAATAAAACTTTGTCAAATGTAACAGTTTCGCCTGCTTCTACATTTAATTTCTCAATGTAAACTGCTTCGCCAGCTGCTACTTTAATTTGTTTACCGCCAGTTTCAATAATTGCGTACATACCTGCACCTCCTTGAATGTCTCAGACTCGCCAATCATAGGCGTTTTGCATTAAGCAAAAACTTGTGAACCTACTTTGAGCGGTTGTAGCACGGGTGCTACAAACATAACAGTAAAATCCTATCATATATTCATGGATTATGTCAATAGATTTTCACGTACTTTCATAAGTTCGGCTTTTGTTCCAAATCGTTTAATTTCATATCGATGATCATGCCCTTTGACAATCATAACAACAATTTCTTTATGAAGCATCTCTTCAAGCACCGGCTTATAAGCGTCCTGTTCTCCAAACAAGATCGTTGAGACGGCTTCGTTTGTTTCAATCAAGACGGCTTCCTCGTCACGCTTCCGATGTTCCATCAGTTCACGTTCGAGCCGAAAGGCAACCGTTTCTGCGCTATCCACCTTGCCCGTACCGAGACACATAGGGCAAGCCATGGTTAATTTTTCGCTTAGTGAAGCTGATGTCCGTTTTCTCGTCAATTGGAAAATCCCAAGCTCTGTAAAACCAAGTAACTGAACACGCATCTCATCTTGTTTCGTTTCTGTTTTCAGCATCTCAACAATCGCGTGGTGGTGCTGAACTTGTTTCATATTGATGAAATCAATCAAGATGATTCCACCAATATTCCGAAGTCGCAGTTGATGAGCAATCTCTTTTGCCGCTTGCATATTTGTTTCAAAAAGCGTCTGTTCCTTTTCAGCCTTGCCAGTAAACTTGCCCGTATTCACATCAACAACTGTGAAGGCTTCCGTTTCTTCAAAAATAAGATAGCTGCCATTTTTTAACCAAACAAACTTCTTCAACGCTTGCTCTGCTTCACTTTCGATGCCTAAATGAGAAAAAATATTGACCGGTCCAGCTTCATAAAAAATCTCCCAGCCACTTCCATGATCTTGCTGCCATTTTTTCAATTCCTGAAAACAAGTAAAATCATCCACATAAAGCTCTCCACTTGGCGCTTGGGACATTTCTGTTAAAATACTTTCAAAAAAAGAATCTCGGCGCGACACAAGAGTAGGTTTTTTTAACGAGGTAGCTTTTTTGAGTAACTGAGCATAGTTTTCTCTCTGTGTTTCTAGCTGTTTGAGGAATACAGCCTCGCTCATTTCTTCCATCGCTGTTCGAATAATAAGCCCTTCATCTGCTTTTTTATGTGTAAGGACCATGCTTCGCCATTGATTCTGACTTTCTGAGCTTTTGAATTTTTTAGACACACCGACATAATCGATTCCATGTATATAAACAACATGATTGCTCGAAAGCTCAATCAATCCTGTCAGCTTTGCTCCTTTTGTCCCCGCCTCATCACGAGTCACTTGAACAAGCAGTTTTTCCCCTTCACGTATGTACTGACTAATCGAGCTTTTCTGTGTACCTTTTCGTTTCGCTTCTTGATAAGATGGAAGCTCATCCCGATACAGAAATCCACTCTTTTTTTCCCCATAATCAATAAACGCCGCCTCCATACCAGGCAGAACTTTCGTCACTTTACCAAGGTAAATATTACCGACACTACCAGCAGATTTCGGCGGCTCAATTTCTAATTTAGTAATACGTCCATTTTCTATACATGCGTATCTTTTTTCTCGTGTAGATAGATTGGCAATTAGCTTTTTCATGATAAAATCCCTTCAAACAATGTGTGAAGCAAGAATATCACATTTAATAGGCATATAACAATTCACCAATTTTGCCATTGGTCATTTTATTTGTAAAATAGGCATGAAGAAGTTCATTTTCATCTAACGAACCGCTTTCCTGGCCATTTTTCATGACAATGACTGGATGCTTACAACCACGCTGAAATTTCTCCAATACTTTGTAAATCATCTCATTCTCATCGACTTGAATCGGTTCAAGCCTTGTTAAGTCCATACTTCTGCCATAATGGCGATCAAGTAGAAATCGAATGAACGCATAATAACGCTGACGCCATTCCATCGCTAGCGTAATCCCAATAAAGCAAGCAATAATCCATACGTTTAAATTGAACGAAATCAATAGCACCGACAGAATGAGACCTGCTGTTGCCAAAATAGCTGAGAAAAGAAGTGTGAACGAGTGCGCATCGAGAAAGGATTTGCGTTTGGATAATCCCAGAAACAACAGTTTGCCACCATCTAGCGGCCATACAGGAAGCAAGTTGAACAGCATCACAGCTGCATTGCTGTAAAAGAATTGCTGATACATCTCATATGGCATGATCGAAAACGAGTAGAACAAGTAGGCAAGGCCGACGAGCCAAACATGCTGAACAGGTCCTGCCAAAATCACAATCAAATCTTCCTTAAGTGATTTGTTTCCATACTCATCTGTTTCCATAGTGCCTCCAAATGGAAGCAGATGGATTGATTTAATCCGCCATTTAAAGAAATGAGCTGCTATAGCATGGCCCATTTCATGAAAGAAAATAATGACAAAAAACATGATCATTTGCGTGAAATGTGAAGTCAAGACAGAAATCGCAATCACGAGCCATAATGTAGGATGAATGTTGACTTTCCATAACAGCTTTAATAATTCATTCAAAGGAAATCACCTGTGTCGGATCAATAAATTGATCATTTTTTTTAATAGCCAAATAAAAGGTCCCCTTTGAACCGTTTTCACTAGCTGTTACCTTGCCGATTTCAGTGCCTTTAGCCACAGGATCATAAAGCTTTACATCGACTGATTCTAGTTGGCCATACCATGATTCACTCTTATCAGCATGTTGAATCATTACTGTTTTCCCCAAACCTTCCTTCACGCCGGCAAACATGACAATGCCTTCCCTAAGTGCATTCACCTTTTTATTTTGCGATGTCTCAATCAACACCCCTTCACCATTTACCTCAAAACTTTCTGTGATTTTACCAATAACCGGTAGTGCTGATTGATTATCTGGACGATCCGCAACTGTCCCCGATTCTTTTTTCGTTTTATCAGGATAAAATGCGATCGGTTTCCCAAACGTATCCTCATACCATGATGCAACTGTCGCAAACTGAAACTCTTGATTCATCGTTTCTTTCACAACACTTCTCACTTCATCAAGCTGTGTGGACGGATGTTTAAAAGCAATGGCTACTAATAAAAACAAACATGCAGCCGCAAGAATTTTAAACAAAAACCACTCTTTTTTGAAAAGGGGAAAATCATTTCCTGGCGATGGACTTTCATATGATAATGGGGGGCTATAACCATCTGTTTCATCTTGAATTAAATTCGCCCATGCTCCCTGTTGATGATGTTCAGCCCGCTTTCTCCGCTTGGCAATTCGTTCCTGAATTCTCTTTCTGCGATCATCCATACTTTGGTCCTCCCCCGTCTTCTAGCTTTGTACAAGTGTATGATGTACTTGTCCGAACTATGACAGTTACGCACAGGGGGCAATGTAAAATCAAGCATAGCCTGGGCAACAGCTCACCAGTTCAAGCATTGCGTGCCAAAATTCATATTTGCGTGCCGGAACGGGGGTGTTACGTGCCGGAACTTGTACTTTACGAGCCGGATTCACGATTTGCGTGCGAGATTTGCGATTTGCGTGCCGAAGCCAAATTCAACGCTAAAATTTTCGAAGCTAGCCTACCTTTTCATTCGAGATCAGTCCTTTATGACAGATTTCATAGGCAATCTGTAGCTTATTTATGTGGTCGGGCTATGTTCTGAGGAAATACCAGACTTTGCGCGGACATCTGCTCCCCAGTTCAAGCATTGCGTGCCAGAATTCGAATTTGCGTGCCGGAACGGGGGTGTTACGTGCCGGAACTTGTACTTTACGAGCCGGATTCACGAATTGCGTGCGAGATTTGCGATTTGCGTGCCGAAGCCCAATTCAACGCTAAATTTTTCGAAGCTAGCCTGCCTTTTCATTCGAGATCAGTCCTTTATGACAGATTTCATAGGCAATCTGTAGCTTATTGATGTGGTCGGGCTATGTTCTGTGGAAATACCAGACTTTGCCCGGACATCAGCTCCCCAGTTCAAGCATTGCGTGCCAGAATTCGAATTTGCGTGCCGGAACGGGGGTGTTACGTGCCGGAACTTGTACTTTGCGTGCCGGATTCACAATTTACGTGCGAGATTTGCGATTTGCGTGCCGAAGCCCAATTCAACGCTAAATTTTTCGAAGCTAGCCTGCCTTTTCATTCGAGATCAGTCCTTTATGACAGATTTCATAGGCAACCTGTAGCTTATCGATGTGGTCGGGCTATGTTCTGAGGAAATACCAGACGTTGCGCGGACATCAGCTCTTCAGTTCGAGCATTACGAGCCAAAATTCAAATTTGCGTGCCGGAACGGGGGTGTTACGTGCCGGAATTTGTACTTTACGAGCCAGATTCACGATTTGCGTGCGAGATTTGCGATTTGCGTGCCGAAGCCACTTCGACGCTAAATTTTTTGAAGCTTGCCTGCCATTTTCTTTCCAGATAAGCCCTTTATGACGGATTTCATAGACAACCTGTAGCTTATTGATGTGGTCAGACAATGTTCTGTAGAAATACCTGACTTTGCGCGGACATCAGCTCACCAATTCAAGCATTACGTGCCAGAATTCGAATTTGCGTGCCGGAACGGGGGTGTTACGTGCAGGAACTTGTACTTTACGAGCCGGATTCACGATTTGCGTGCGAGATTCGCGATTTGCGTGCCGGAGTCCAAATCGCCACAATATTCTTGATTGCACCCAAGAACTTATCTTATCCAAAACAAAAAGGGCCAGACTCTACATCAACTATATCGTTTATTTGACACCATAAACTGGATATAGGATGTGAGGTCTGACCTTTTTATTACGAACCGGCAAATAATTTTTTTAATTTTGCCATTAAGCCTTTTGGTTCGTCTTCTATTGATGAAAGCGGCACTGATTCACCTAAAATTCTCCTGGCAATATTGCGGTAGGCGATAGATGCGCGGTTATTTGGATCCATGGCGATCGGTTCACCTTCGTTAGATGCTCTGATCACTTGTTCATCGTCGACAACAATGCCAATCAAGTCAATTGAGAGATGGTTCGTGACTTCATCAATATCCATCATTTCCCCATTCTTCAGCATATGATTCCGTATTCGATTAATGACAAGTTTTGGCGGTTCAATATTTTCTTCTTTTTCAAGCAAACCAATAATCCGATCGGCATCTCTGACAGCTGATTTTTCTGGAGTGGTTACGACAATCGCTTTATCAGCACCTGCTATTGCATTTTTAAATCCTTGTTCAATTCCAGCAGGACAGTCAATAATAATATAATCATAGTCTTGCTTTAATTCGTGAACAAGTTTATACATTTGTTCAGGAACGATCGCCGTCTTGTCGGACGTTTGAGCAGCTGGAAGAAGATAAAGCCTGTCTTCAAAGCGCTTATCTTTCACTAAAGCTTGATGTATTTTACAGCGTCCTTCAATTACATCAACCAAATCATAGATAATCCGATTTTCTAATCCCATAACAACATCTAAATTTCTAAGACCAATATCTGTATCAATCAAACATACTTTTTTGCCAAGAAGAGCTAATGATGTACCTAAATTAGCGGATGTTGTGGTCTTTCCCACCCCACCCTTTCCAGATGTAATAACTATTGCCTCTCCCACGATTAGAGTCCCCCTTCTAATCTATTAAAATTCGGTCTATGATTCTTAAAAGCTTGTATCTTTTCGACAATAATACGGCCATTTTCATTGATAAAAGCACACTCCATCATATGGCCATCTTCTATATATTTATCAGGTGCTTTCATGATCTTATCAGCAATTCTAATATGTGATGGTTTCATGACAGAGGCACTAACAAAACTTTCTTGGTTGCCGTTATGCCCTGCTTGGGCAATTCCTCTAAGCGTACCCATCACAAAAATATTCCCACCGGCTATAATCGTCCCGCCTGGATTCACATCACCGATCAACAATAAATCACCAACAACCTCTAAAATTTGCCCCGACCTAATGACTTTAGCAATGGTAGTCATTTGATGTTCGTCCTTCCATTGCTTGGCTTCTTCCTTCGTTATCACATTAGAAATAATTTCATCAATGACCAGTTTTTTTTTCTGGCTGATTAATTCTCGGATACGATTTTTCTGATCCTCAAGCAGATAACGATTTCCTGTATGTACCTTAACGGCAATGCCTGAATCATTTTCTTGGAATTGATAATTTGCAGAGAGCTTTGATTCTAGTTCTTTCAATAGCTCTGAAAAAGAACACGAATCATCCAGATGAAGTGTGAGCCCATCCTTTGTGCCTTTTATCATAACATTTTGCTGAATTCTTTTATTCATGACGCATGTTTCACCTCAATGAAAGTATAATTCGACATGACTAGAGATATTTCCTTTTTCTACGCGCATGAAAGTAGAAAAACCTGTCACCGATCCTTGACTACAAAAAGACTAGCCAAGGAGACACGCATACGACTTATGACCTAAGCATGCCAGTGTAAGGTTAAACTTCAAAACTTATTATCAAACTACTTGCCTTTATCATGTCTAAAAGCACGCGAAAGCGCTTTTCACCTTTTAGCAAACTATTTTTTACTCTCCGTCTGATTCAAGTTTCTGTTTCTCAATCATCCGCTTTAACGGATAAGAAAAAACAACAAGGAAAGCGAGATTTAACAGTAGAGTTGGTACAAGTCTACTTTTCCAAAACGTATTAAAGTCTATATGAGCAAATCCAATCAGGATATTAATTTGATAGACAATTACTTCTAAAAACGTAATAAATAAGAGCGAAGTAAGGATGGTCACTAGCAGATTAGATTGAAGGATTCTCATAATTTTCGCTATAAGGTAAGCAAAAAATGGAAGCATGAACATATATACGCCCAAGATTTCTGTATACACGACATCATACATTAGACCCAGTATGAAGCCGTATATCATACCGTTTCTTCGTGTTCCATATATAGTAATGAACGCGATTAAAATCATAATGAATCGTGGGACAATAATTTTGTCACCACCGAATATATCACCAGCAAGTAAATTTGAAAATGAACCTTCCATAATAAAGAAAAGCAAGGCAGTGAGGGGAAGTTTTAGTCGCTTCATTCTTGTGCCTCACTCTTCGCATCTTCACCAATCACTTCACGTTTAACGACCATGACATTTTTTATATCATAAAAATCTGTTGCTGGTTCTAAATATGCCGTCTGATTCAAGCCATTTTGATCAATTTTCACTTCGACAACTTTCCCAACAATTAGACGTGATGGAAAAATGCCGCCTAGTCCTGATGTCTCTACGATCGAACCAATTTTTATTTCTTTATCAAATGGTATTCGCTTCATTAGCAAATAGCCCTGCTTGTCATCATAGCCTTCGATGATTCCGTTGGCTGCATCTTCTTGTACAATGGAAGCTGAAATTTTATTATTCGGATCTGTCGAACTGACCAGCAGTACAGTTGCCGTGGTAGGTGTCGTACTCTTTACCTTGCCGATTAATCCATCAGCTGTAATGACTGCCATATTCGCTTTTATCCCATTCATCTCACCTTTATTAATCGTAATTAACTCATTCCAACGATCTGGATTCCGACCGATTACAGTTGCTTGAATAGGCGAATACTTACTCAAATCATCTTCCTTACCAAGAATTTTACGTAATTCGGCATTTTCCTTCTTCAATGCTTGGACTTCTGTTTTTATCTGTACATATTCTCCTAAACGGGCTTTAAGCTTTGCATTTTCGTCATATGTATTTTGCAGGTCACTCAGATTTTCAAAAAGTCCGGTAACAGCAGAAACAGGTTTATCAAAGGCATTGGCAAACCATCCTGTTGTATCTTTTAAAAATTGTTCCGGCCATGACAATGTTTCGCGTTCTCTCAATGAAAACCCGATTAATGCCACAAGAACAATAATTCCTGCCAATAACAAGATTAACTTTTTGTTTAAAAACTGTGGCATGATCATCTACACCTCTATCTGGAAAAATGCCAGGCTTTTGCTAGAAAACACCGCTTTTTCTAGTCATTTGGATGATACCTGGCGCAGAACACTAATATTCCTTAAAACTTACGGTTACCTAAACGAAACAAACAGGGATTGTCCACTTAGGCTTTACGATCACAATTGGCCCAATGTGTTCAATCCCCATTATAGGCAGTTTATAAACGAGAAGAAAGAAGTTTATCCTATAAATTTGAATTCTCTTCGTATTTATCTCGCATTTGAAGTTTCAATTTCTTTCACTCGATCCGCATTCCTATTATTATAAGAAGCTTTTAATTATCGTAAATCTTTTGTTTTATTTTTAAAATTATCGATATGATCCAATGCTTTACCTGTTCCAATCGCTACACAATCAAGTGGATTTTCAGCAATAAGAACTGGCATTTTCGTTTCTTCACTTATTACTTTATCCAGATTACGCAGCAAAGCTCCGCCTCCTGTTAGAACAATCCCACGATCCATAATATCTGCCGCAAGCTCAGGTGGTGTTTTCTCTAGCGTATTTTTCACGGAATCAACAATTGCATCGACCGTATCACGAAGTGCAACTGAAATTTCCTTAGCGGAGATTTCAATCGTTTTTGGCAAGCCCGTCAATAGATCACGGCCGCGAATGTCCATATTTTCAATGCCTTCCGTATCCCCTGCTGACCCGATTTCCATCTTAATGCTCTCTGAAGTACGTTCCCCGATCATTAAGTTGTAATTTTTACGGATATAGCTGACAATCGCGTCGTCCATTTCGTCACCAGCAATGCGAATCGACTTGCTTGTTACAATTCCGCCCAATGAAATGATTGCAACTTCAGTCGTACCGCCACCGATATCAACGATCATGCTGCCTGTCGGTTCCCATACAGGAAGATTTGCACCAATCGCTGCCGCAAAAGGTTCTTCAATCGGATACGCATCACGTGCACCAGCTTGTCTTGTCGCGTCAATAACTGCACGTTGCTCAACCGCAGTAATTCCGGATGGGACACAAATCATGACATATGGCTTGCTTCCAAAAACACCTTTTTTCTGAGCTTCCTTCATATAATACTTCATCATCGTCGCTGTCGTTTCATAATCAGCAATTACGCCATCCTTCATCGGTCTTAATGCGACTACGTTACCAGGCGTACGCCCGATCATATTTTTTGCATCATTTCCGACTGCGACAATTTGTTTCGTATCTGTTTGCAGCGCAACAACTGACGGCTCACGGACAACAATCCCTTTTCCTTTTACATATACAAGCGTGTTTGCCGTTCCTAAATCGATTCCCAAATCTTTTGTGCCAATTCCAAACATATTGGTTTCTCCCTTTCATACACAAAATACTTTTTATAGTAAGATTTTAAATGGTCAATATTCAAAAATGCAAAGATTTATTATGTTACCCTTAAAAAATCATAAACACTATTATACCGTATCATTATCCATTTTAATAGTGTCACAAATACCCTTTTTCCTTTAAACTCACAAATTTATGTTCTCCAATAATAATATGATCCAAAAGTTCTATCCCTATTATTTTACCACACTCGACTAATCTCTTGGTAACTTCAATATCTTCTCTACTCGGTGAGGGGTCTCCAGAGGGGTGATTATGTAGACAAATAATAGAGGCTGCAGATCTTCTGAAGGCTTCTTTGTAGACTTCGCGGGGATGAACGATCGATGCATTTAAGCTGCCGATAAATATCGTTTGTTTGTGGATTACTTGATTTTTTGTATTGAGGTAAAGTGTGATGAAATGCTCTTGTGTGAGAAAGCGCATTTCTTCCATGCAGTATTTCGCTCCATCTTCAGGGGAACGGATTACGTATCGGTCGGGATAGTTCAACTGAGTAATTCTCTTGCCGAGTTCAACTGCGGCTAGGATTTGAATCGCCTTTGCTTCTCCAATTCCTTTAATGGCGGTGATTTCATCAATGGAGGCATCTATTAACATACGCAGCCCTTCAAACGTACTGATTAATCGATTGGCCAACTGCAGAACAGATTCTTCTTTCGTCCCTGTTCTGAGTAATATTGCTAGCAATTCCTGATTGGAGAGACTTTGAGGGCCGGTTTGGATAAAGCGTTCACGCGGCCTCTCATCTTTCGGAACATCGCGAATTAGCATTTTTTCTAACAAAATAACCACCCTCTCTTCATAAAAATGAGATGGATCCCTGTCAGAATGCTGAATGGGTTACTCGTTTTCCGCTTGAAACGCCAGAAGTTCACGAGACAATCTTGAAACCGGAAGTCCCACAACTGAAAAATAATCGCCATGAATTTTTTTAACAAACAACGAACCATAGCCTTGAATTCCATAGCTTCCTGCTTTGTCAAATGGTTCTCCACTATCAAGATACCTTTCAATCTCTGCATCTGACAGGTCCCAAAACGTCACTTCTGTTTCTTCATAGAATACGCGACTCTTTTCTCCTTTTACAAGCGCGACACCTGTATAAACAAAGTGTGTGTTTCCAGCTAACAATTGCAACATTTTTTTTGCATCTGTTCGGTCAACTGGCTTTCCTAATATCTTGCCATCAAAAGCTACAACCGTATCAGAGCCAATCACACAGGATTCTGGATATTTTACAGCAACCGCTTTTGCCTTTCTGTGAGCAAGCTCTTTTACGGCAACAGATGGCTCTGTATTCGGTTCAATGCTTTCATCAACATTCGCGTCTACTGATTGAAAAGGGATTTGAAGAACTTGCAGCAATTCCTTACGGCGTGGAGAAGCTGAGGCTAAAATCAATCGGTGCATACTAAACATCACATTCCTTACTATAAAAAATATCATTGCAGGCCAGGAGACCCACTGTAATCGTACCAAATAATACCTCAACTAACAATCCTAAAAAGAGGCCAGACTCCATTTCGCGCAGTAATGCATGAAAGAAGCGCTGGCCCATTATTTCCTGAGAAATAGTCGGATGTTGTCAGATTTAATAGGAATTCAAGAAATGTAGTAGTTTTTGCTGTGCTTGGAGCAAATGATCGGTTTCTTTCGTGCTTTGATATTGCTTTATTGAATCGAAAGCAGCATTCAAATCAGAATAGGCAGCTTTTAGTCCTGCTGGTGAATCGTCTTTCACCTGGGCTTTAAGGTCTTCAAGGTCTGTTTGCACAGATTTCAGATCGGTGGTTGCTGTCGGATTTAATAGCTGTGCAGAAGAGGCCTTTGTTAAGGTTTGATAGGCTGTATTCATTTTCTTTATTATTGCTTCATTACTGCTTCCCACACTTCCAGACTTAAGCGTGAGCTCTTTCCAAAACACTTCCACATCGTAGCCTTTTAAAAAAACGGCAAGCTGCTTACTTTCCTCAAGGCTCGTAGCTGAACCTAAAAACAAATAATATTTCTCTCCTTGTTTCAATATTTCAGTCGGTACACCTTTAGCTGAAACTAGTTCCTGTGTTTGTTTGGCAGCATCTTCATTACTAAATACTCCACCTTGTACAAGATAAACCGATAATGGAGCGACAGCTGTAGCTGTAGGCGCTCCTTTATTGCTATCACCCTTAATACTTGCACTAGGTTCCATCGGTTCGACAGGGACAGTAGCAACCTCTTTATCAGCCGTAATTGTCTTCAACACAATCAAACCTAAACCCGAACCGACAATCACAGCAAAAAGAATAGCGAAAAAGGGAATTTTAAATGAAAATCTCGATTTATTCCCTGGATTTTTTCGTTTACCGCCAAATGCAAGGATGATTGGATTTTTCTTTTTCGTAGAAGCCGGTGGTTGATAAAATATGCCCTCGTCTTTTGGAAATACCCAATCGAAGCTTTCATCCTCGGACTCGTTTGCTGCAGAAGCTTGGTTTTTAGCCACTTTAACGCTATTGCTACTATCATCTCCAACCAAGGGCTTTTCCTCGCCATTAATTTTTATGGTGATTCCTTTTTTATTTTCTGGGTTGTCCATTTTTTCGCCCCCCACGTACATTTTTTTCCATCCTAACATAGGAGAAAAAAAAAATAACAAGACTTTTGTCGTCTTGTTATTAATAGCTTTCGTCAATTTTTGCCATCAGCTGGAACAGGTATTTCAATCTTTGTATTCGCTTCAAGTTGTTGTAAATGATTCCAATCTTTTATCACTTTTTCACCGGATCTACTATTATAATACAAAATAGCAAGTTGAAAGAGAGTATCCCCTGGTTTCACTTTATAGGTGTACACTTTATACGTTGTTTGATTCCGTTTTACAATCTTCCAATCGGCACCCGTTTCTTTCTCCGTTTCGACTTTCTTCTTTGGTAGTTGAAGTAGATTCGTTTCAAATAATGGGTTTATTTTATTTGCTGGTTTTGGCTCCTCATATTTGGGCAGCTGGGTTTTAAGTTCTTCTAGTTTAGGATAATAATAGGTAGAAACAGTTAAGTTAAAAGTCAGTGTTTCAGCTGTGTTCATGAACCGATTAATTTCTTTTATTCCGGTATATTGAAGACTCTCTACTTTTGTATGGCGCTCCAAATCCTCAAGGCCTTTCACAAATGATTCCAATTCAAGATATGTTGGTGATTCAACCGTAATGACCGCTGTTAATTTCTTTACACCTTCAGGTAGCGAATTTGCATTTGATGCTTCTTCAGCTATCTCAAAATGTCCAGCTTCGAATTCATCTACTGAATCTCCTTGTTGTTTGGAATCGGCAAATACTAGATTCGTAATTAAAGTACCGGATGCTACTTCAACTTCTTCAAGCATTATAATAAATTGATCGACTAGTTCACTTACCGGAAGTTTCTTTTGTAAAGCTGTAGTATTAATAGAAACACTTTTCTTCTCTTTTTGATCTAGTTTTTCTAGCTCATCTTTTTCCTTCGCAATCGATTGGGTATGAGTGGAAATTTTTTCTTGTAATGGTTTATATTCAAAAAAATACGCTCCACATACAGCACTTATAAAAACAAGCAATAAAAGTGTGAGAATGAAGGACAGGACTTTTCGGGAAAGCATTATCGTCCCACCTCCCCTTGCATCTCTGTTTGAATAGCTGACTTGTCCACTGTTATTTCATATTGTGCATTGTATCGAGGAAGGACAGGTTCTGTCGTATGATCGTCCTCAAGCTTCTCAGTTGAAAGAGTTAATAGTTTAGCGCCTGAAAAAAGTTTTGAGTTTATTAGACTTTTTAAAAAATAAGCAGCTTGCCTTGAAGAATCGAATTGAACCGTGAGCTGAACCATTCCATCTTCCTTATAAGTAAAATCTCCGATAAACCCCCGCTCGGGTAATAACGAAGATACAGTTCTCATGATGATAAATGTTGAACTTTGATGATCTTCAACCCACTGAATCGCCGTTTCCAATTCACGAACAGATTCGGATTCAGCACTCTGAGATTGTTCGTATTCCTTCGCCATTTTTAATTCCTTATTCAAGGCTAACTCTTTTTCTAGTTGTACCAATTGTGCCTTCTTTTCTTGATAAGTAGCCATGAAGAAGAAGCCACTAACCAATAACATGATAGCAATCAACAGAATCAATAGCCCAACAATATGTCGATTTTTTTCTTTTTTAGGTAATAAATTAATATCTACGAGCATGTCAAACACCTACTTTAACGCTAGTCCAATACATTCAGCATATACAGGAGGGATGTTCCTGCCTTTTTTTGTTTGAAATAGCGGTTCAAGCAGCGGCTGAACAGATACTTCAATTGCAGTATGTATATCTTTATAAAAAGTTTCCATACAAGGATGATCTCCTGACAAAACGATCTTGGCTATATGATGTTTTCCTTTAGTGAGATTGAATCGGTAATAGGATAGGAAACGTTCAATTTCCATCGTAATATCCTGAGATTGACTTGTTAATTCGTTTACAACACCCATCCAAGCATAAAAATCAGAGCCGCTTCGGCTTTTAGAAAGTTCATAGTGTTCCTCATGAAATTCCAACGGATAGTGGCGCGAAAAAACAGGCTTATGTTCATAAAAAACAGATAAAACAAACGCATCTAAACCAATTTGCACGAATAGAACATGCTCATCCTGATTGGCAAGGCCTAGATGATAATACATTCGATAAAGCGACAGCATGGAAAGATCGGCGATATCTGGTTTTAACGATGCGCCCTTTAATAATTCGGTCCATTCATTCAATACTGTTTCTCTAGAAGCAAATAACAACACGTCTCGGTTTTCAGCCGTTTGCTCTAAAGGCACTGCTTCAATTAAAGGATCTGAAAAAGGCAAATGGATGCTATGGCCCAATTCCATATATAAATAACCATTCAGTTCATGATCTGGAACATCATTCGGAACATGTATAGTCCTAACGATTACTGTTGAATCAGGTACACAAAAAGAGACTTTTTTCCCTTTAAGCTTCCACTGATCAACCATTTCTTCCACAATCAGCTCAAGCGTTTCACGATCTTTTATTTGCCCTTCAACGATCACACCGTTTGGCAGACTCTTTTGCCCATAAGCTAGTAGGTTGTGCTTTTTTCCAGATTCCACAAAACGAATATACCGATCTTTAATAGATAGATGAACTCGATGCTTTCGGTTCAATATGTTCACGACAATCACCTGCTTATTCAAACATAGTAAAGTAATAGCTTAATATTTCGGCTCCATAGAAGTAGGAAAGCAAGGCACCAATCGCAATAAATGGACCAAATGGAATCGGCTGCCGTTTCTTATATTTCCCTCGAATCATGCCAGCTACCCCATACAGTGCTCCTAAAAAAGTTGCCAAAGCGAATGTCAGGATGGTCAGCTTTAAGCCGAGCACCAGCCCTAATACGAAAAATAGTTTAACATCTCCCCCGCCCATGCCACCTTTACTAATGACAGCAATGAAAAAAAGCAACCCGAAGCCAACTACCGCTCCGACAAACATATCCCACAACGGATCTAATGGTACGACTAATCGGGCAACTAAAACAATAGGTACAAAAAACAACAGCACTTTATTAGGAATAATCATATACACAATATCAGATACAAAGATAATGACTAACAACGAAATAAAGAGGAGGGCGATTACGAATTCTCCAGTCATACCAAACTCGTAAAAAGCAAGCATAAACAATAAACCCGTTGAAAGCTCAATCAGTGGATAGAGCGGCGGTATTTTCGAATGACAGTTTCGGCATTTTCCTCTTAAAAAAACATAAGACAATACAGGCACGAGATCGGTAGCTGTCAAGGTTTTTTTGCAAGCTGGACATTGTGACCTTGGTCGGACGACTGATTGATTTTCCGGAATTCGCAGTCCAACGACATTGTAAAAAGAACCGAGAACTAAGCCTATAATACCTATATAGCTGTAAAAAAATAATGTCATGGATTTCTCCTTTATATTGGAGTTGGTTTCACTTCTATTGGATGTAGTGTTTTTTTACGTCATGTTGTTTCTTTTATTATACAGGAAGTTGGATTGAATTGGAGATGATTATTTGGTGAAGATTAAATAGATAGGCCCTGTTAAACTTGCCTGATGATTTCCGCTTCAGGCGTTCACTTTCCGCGGGCGGTCCGGGAGTCTTACGCCTTCCGTTCCAATCAACAAAGCGCTAAGATCAACAATGACCTTTAACATAGCCAATAGATAAAAAAAACACTCCTGTGAAAAGGAGTGGTAAATATAGGTAACTAAAAAATCAATTACTTCAAGTTGTAGTACTCGGTGTTGGAGCAACAACTGACTCTCTATTTAATTCAGATGCTTTCTTATTAGTTATACTTCTCTTTGAACCTATTAGTGTAACAGTGTATTCATATTTCCCATTCGTTTCTGTTATCTTAACTTGTGCAGTAGAATAAAGTTTCCCTTTATCATCAGGATCCGTAAGGTCAGCAAGGTAACCCGCTTTCTCTAGCTGTTCGTATGTTACAGTTACCGGCCGGTTTTTCACAATATCATCATTCGCTGCAACCGCTAATTTCGCAGATGATATCAGTTGCTGTGCATTGGCAATATGTGCATCCTTTTTGCTGTTATCAATAATGTTGCCGATACTCGGTACTGCAATAGCAGCGATGATTCCTAAAATTACGATTACGGCCAAAAGTTCTACTAGCGTTAATCCTTTTTGGTTATTCATAAGGGCTTTTACTCGTTTCATCATATACCTTCACTCCTCATTTGATTTTTTATGTAGTCTAGCGACGGGTGTACAACCTAAAAACCCGCCACGTTTATACTTAAATTCCAAAAATTGAATTTAAGCATAAATTAATTGGCGGGTTGCACTACTCACTCCTGATCATTTAAGTGCCCAGATAAAAATGATCCATCACAGTTTCCAATCTATTGATATATTGCTAGTATATAAGAAAAATTGACCAGCTGACAACTAGTTTTCCCACTAAATTGAACATAATTATTGGATTTTGTTAAATATAGTGAACATCGGAATGGCAATGGCTGCCACAATACCTCCTACAACGACTGCTAGAAAGATAATGAGAAATGGTTCTATTAGAGATTTCATTTGATTCGTAGCATGGTCGACTTCCATTTCGTAAAAATCAGCCACACGATCTAGCATGACATCTAAAGTACCAGATTTTTCGCCGACTGCAATCATCTGTGTGACCATCGGAGGAAATGCCCAGTGTTTTTCCATCGGTATGGCCATGGACTCGCCTTTTTCAATGGAATGTCGCGACTGTTTCATAACCCTTATCAATACTTCATTTCCTAAAATTTTTTCCACCATTGTTAACGATTGAAGGATCGGTACAGAGCTCTTGATTAGCGAGCTTAAAGTTCTTGTCATTCTTGCAATCTCTGCTTTTTGAAGCAGCTGTCCAAAAATCGGCAAACGTAAAAGCCCATAATCCAGATAATATTTCGTGTCGTTCTTCGACTTGAGAGAACGAATAAGGACATATAAGCTAACCGCTACTAAAAGAAAAAACCACCAAAAACGTTCAAAAAATCCACTCAGATTGAGAACCAACTTTGTAAAGAAAGGCAGTTCACTGCCAAATGAAAGAAACATACTGGCGAAAGTTGGTACGACTTTCGCTAACATAAAAATGATAATGACAATACTTAAACAGCCAACCGTTACTGGGTACATCAACGCCGATTTTACTTTTTGCCTTGTTTGATACTGTTTCTCAAAATAAATCGCCATTCTTTCTAGAACCTCTTCTAGATTCCCACCAGCTTCACCCGCTCGCATCATATTTATGAAGAGTGGTGGAAACACATTCCGTTGCTTTTCAGCCCCTTCGGAATAAGGGTTTCCTTCTTCTAAACTTAATACGATATTTTCCAATGTTTTCCTCAACAATTTACTTGATGTTTGTTCCGCCAAAATCTTTGTCGATTCTACAACACTGATGCCTGCTTTAATTAACGTTGAAAACTGATGTAGATACATAATAAAATCGCGATTTTTCACTTTCTTGCTACCTAAAGAGATTTCTTTATATAATATTCCCTTTAGTTCATCTATACTTGTCACGGCGATTCCTGTTTCCCTAAGCCCTTCAACTGCTTCTTTTCGTGTGTCCGCAGTCACTTTCCCTTGTTTCTTTCTCCCTGCCCGATCTCTGCCTTGATAGTGAAAAACCGGCATTATAGGATTCCTTCTTCTAAATAAGGGAGTGCGGAAAATGCATCAATTTTCCCTTCTTCAATTAATTGTTTAATCGACATTTCAATCGTTTGCATGCCAGCCGATTTACTAGTCTGCATCACACTTGCAATTTGATGGATTTTTTCATTCCGAATTAAATTTTTGACTGCAGCATTATTCACCATGATCTCGATAGCTGCCACCCTTCCTCTTCGATCTTTTGACGGCAATAAACGCTGTGAAATAATGGCTGATAAGACAGAGGCAAGCTGAACACGAACTTGCGGTTGCTGATTGGGTGGGAACACATCTATGATCCGATCAATTGTTGCGGGTGCATCCGTTGTATGTAAGGTCCCCAGTACTAAATGGCCTGTTTCCGCTGCGGTAATCGCTGTAGAAATCGTTTCCAAATCGCGCATTTCGCCGACTAAAATAATATCAGGATCCTGTCGCAAGCAAGCGCGCAGGCCGTTTGAGAAATTCTGTGTATCAAAACCGACTTCCCGTTGATCAATAATACTCAATTGATGTTTGTGTAAATACTCGATTGGATCTTCAAGCGTAATAATATGTTTCTTCATGTTTTTATTAATATAATCAATCATCGCCGCAAGCGTCGTTGATTTCCCACTTCCAGTCGGGCCTGTCACTAATACAAGCCCTTGCGTTTTTTCAGATATCGTTTGTAAAACGGGGGGCAGCTTTAATTGTTCTAAAGTTGGCACTTCTGATGGTACAACTCGAATCGCAAGACTAATACAAGAACGTTGATGATAAGCATTGACCCGGAATCGTGAAACCCCTGGGATTCCGTATGAAAGATCTAGCTCTCCTTTTTCTTTAAACGTCTTCCACATCGATTCAGGAATCATCACTTTCGCCATTAATTCTGTGTCCGCTGGCTTAAGGACGTCTTTTCCGTACTGTTTTAAATCGCCGTGAAGTCTCATAATCGGTGGTACACCTACAGTCAAATGAATATCAGAAGTACCTAAATCAAAAGCAGCTTTTAAAATATAATCCAATTTCTCTTTCACAAGTATAGCCTCCTAATCATGTCGAGCTACCCGCAGTACTTCTTCTATCGTTGTCATTCCTTGTTTTGCTTTTAGGAGCCCATCATCAATGAGGAAAATCATTCCATTCAAAACCAAATATTGCTTGATTTCACTAAGCGGTTTATTATTCATCATCATCGTTTGAATCGTATCATCGATATTCAAGACTTCATGAATCGCAATCCTTCCATGGTAGCCACTGTTTTGACAGCTTGGACATCCTTCGCCACGATATAAAGATTGCACAGGTATGCCACGTTTTTGAAATAAATTTCTTTCCATGGCAGATGGTGTGTATTCTATTTTACAATCCGGACAAACTTTGCGAACTAGTCTTTGAGCAATGACGCCAATTAAAGAAGAAACGACTAAATACGGTTCGACATCCATATCTAATAGTCTCGGAATCGTCGAAAGTGCACTGTTTGTATGTAAAGTACTTAATACAAGATGACCCGTTAAGGACGCTCGGACGGCTATTTCTGCTGTTTCACGATCTCGAATTTCACCAATCATGACAATGTTTGGATCTTGTCTTAAAATGGAGCGCAATCCACTGGCAAACGTAAGACCAATCGATGGATTTACTTGCACCTGATTAATGCCTTTCATTTGATATTCCACAGGATCTTCCACGGTTATAATATTGACCTGTTCTGTGTTCAAATGATTCAAAGCCGCATATAAAGTAGATGTTTTCCCTGAACCAGTTGGACCCGTAATTAGTATCATCCCTGAAGGCCGTTCAATCATCTTAACAAAAGCTTGTCCATTTACTTTATTAAAACCAAGCTGTGAAAGATGAATCATAACATTGGATAAATCTAAAATTCGTATAACGATTTTTTCACCGTATATGGTGGGCAGTAAGGAAATTCGTAAATCAACAGGTGTTGCATTCACATCCAGTTTGATTCTTCCATCCTGCGGCAGCCTTGTTTCGGTAATATTCAAATTAGCCAAAATTTTAATTCTAGCAATTAACAAACTATAAATCTTCTTTGAAAGAATTCGTTCCGTTCGTAAAATCCCATCGACTCGATAGCGAATATGGATCTTTGACTCCTGAGGATCAATATGGATATCGCTCGCCTTCATCTGTACGCCCACTTCCAGAAGTTGATTGACAAGCTTAACAGCTGGTGCATCCTCACCAGCTAAATTTTCATCCGCAATCCTGTCCATGTCTAACTCTTCAAACGTCTCTGTTTTGCTAAAATATTTATAAAGTGAAGCAATGATTTCTTCCTTTTTCGCTATGACAGGTGAGATCACTAAACCAGTCGATAGCCCCATATCATCTAATGCGATATAATCCATCGGGTCATGCATCGCCACAATGAGTTGATTGCCATCTTTTCTGATTGGCATGACTAAATTTCTAAAGGCAAAATCTTTTGCAATCAAACTTATGACGGCAGTATCTATGGGATAACGAAATAAGCTGATCTGTGGTATACCTAGCTGAAACTCAAGCACTTCAATAAGTTGCTGCTCATTGATTAATCCTCTTTCCAATAAAGCATCTCCTATTTTTTGCCCTTCTTTTTTGTATGTTAATGTATCCTGTAAGTTTTCTTCGGTAATAATCCCTGCTTCAACAAGTAAATCGCCTAAACGCTTTCTATTACTTTTCATTCTATCACACCTATCTGGCAACCTTTGATCATCGTCTGCTATCATTCAAAATAACATGAAATCTACCTAAATTATAGAGCGAATTAACCAATCTTTGTAGTACTATATGGATTATGATATTGAAATGTTCATTTACTTTAGAAGAACATGCCCCTTTTATTTGTATTGATTGTGGGAAAAATAGATGAGGTACCTAACTTTGTTTTATCCGAATTTAGTTATGATTTGAAAGAGGGAGATGAAGATGAACTTGTAGCAGTCTGCCCTTTTTGTCATGGAACGATGCGACAAGCGAGAAAGAATCCCAAGTGAGTAAATCTACACTTGGGACGTGAGAAAGATAGCTTTAGAGATTTTGTTCTTGAATCTTTATATCAATGTTTTTTTCTCGTTCTGGATCTGCCTGAGCATACACGTTATTCAATGAAGGAATTATGGTATACGTGACCGTAAGAGTATTAACTGTTCTTGTTATTTTAATATAATCTATTTTAAATCGATACGTATGATCAGATGATATAATTTCTTTATCTACTAATTTAACTCTAAATTCCTCTTCATATTTAGCAGCAATTTCAGCATTCGTAGGCATAGGAACAGTGGTTGGAAAATCATTAAGCCATCTTATGACTGCTTTTTTTGCTTCTTCATTTGCCAAGTTTATCTCCTTCTCAACATATGTTACGCCCATTCGTGATGATTGATCTAACTGTATATTTTTCTCTGATTTTTGATTCTGCATAGCACTGTTTAAAACATTGCTAATTAAAGTTACCGAAAAAATAAGGATTAATGTAATCGTTAATAATACAAGCACTAATGTGTAGCCTGCTTCATTTTTTTGTTTCATCTTTTTCTCCTACTTATTGAGGTTTACATCTACATATCCATATGCATTCGTTAGTTCTTTATGGTCTTCTGATTCTATTCTTATCGAGATCGGAAGTAAGCCGAGTGAACTTTCTTGTCTACTTTGTGATAAAGGTGTCACGGTTGAAAGATAGTTTTTTTGATTTAATGGAATGGTTGGGCGAATATACTTATCTACTGGGATAGTTTGGCAATCGTTCGTTTTGCAATAAGTTTCCAAACTATTTGTTACCTCATAAAGTTCTTGTTCAGCTAGATTAATTGCTGTTAATTTATCTTCTGTATTTGTAGAAAATGTCGTTGCATTGGAGAAAAACGATAAAAAAATCGTTAATACAATACCTAGAATTGTGATGGAAGTTAGAACTTCGATAAGAGTGAAGGCTTGATTATTTTTTAGAGTATTCACGAATTTCTACCACCTAATATCTTTTTATTCATTATATAACAAACTATAATAGGGAATGGGTCAATTTTATCAAATGTGGTGAATTTTATGAAACAGGTAAACAAGGAATCTGGCATCACTTTAATAGAAGTGCTAGCCGTTTTAGCCATTACGGGGATTATTGGGAGTGTTGTGTATGGTGTGTTTTTTCAAACGGTACACATTAAGGTGAAGACACAATCGCATAACGAATTGAGGCAAGAAGCAAATATTGTCATGACTCAGTTGCGCTCAATACATGAGAATGGAGATAGTATTTGGTATAGTTCTGGCATGTTATTCACAGATAAAGAAAAGAAAAATCCATTAGCAACAGAAACAAATTATCTTTTTACAGAACTACTAATCAATGGAACTAAAATAGTTTCAGAGCAAAGTATACAGTTGTTGTCTACATCTACTTTCAAAGTAGCTTTTACTATGAAAGATCACGATCAAAACAAGTACGACTTGGAAACGGTGTTACCTGGGACAACGAATCAGCCTATTGCGGGTGAGATCGTGAAGCCCTCTCCTCCTAGTACAGCGCAAGATTTTTATACTTATCTAGTAAAGAATAATGTTTTTGTCTATGGTTCACAGTTTGAATTTCAAGGTAATCAAGTAAACGGACCTAATGCAGCGATTATTGTAAGAGGAAATTTGCTTGGCAGTCAATTAAACGGTGGTTCATTAAGTAATGTATCTAACATTGACATAAATGGACCCGTAAATATAGATGGAGGTAGTGCAGGTTTGGGTTCACGTATATCTCCAGGAACGATATATGTAAATGGAGATGTAACCTTATGGGGTGGAACACGTCATATATATGGAGATGTATATGTTAATGGCAATCTTAAGGTCAAAGATGCAATCATTCATGGAAATGTATACGTTCAAGGGAATGTTGAATTGGATTGGACACCTACGATAGAAGGAAATGCAAGAATTTATTATAAAGGGACTATAAAATATCCTCCTAATTATCATCAATCTATTCTGGACAAAGTGATTCTTAAAGCTGATGTTCCAAAGTTAACTAAGAGTTATTCTGATATTCCACCATTAAAAGATTCTCAGTGGTACAGGGATCATGGATATACCCAAACGATAAAACCTGATAACATGAAATTATTTGGGAATAGTATAACTATTCGAAGCTATAATGATAGTGGTTTAGGAAGATATGTAGATACTTTTACTAATGCAATCATTGTTAGTCAGGGAGATATTAATATCGATAGTGGGGACTTAAAAATGACAGGGGTGTTATTTGCCCCAAATGGCAAGGTAACTTTTAGTGGTAAATCATTTGAAGGTGTAGTAATTACTAGAGATGGTCTTTATGTAAAAAGTGGGGGAACTACTGTTACATTCAAGGGTATTGAACAGTATATTAGGGATCCTAAAGATTTCCCACTTAAAGACACTAAGTAAGGTTTATTAACAATTACAAATGATTTCACAAAAAAGTCGGGTTTATCATTCACTAAAATAACTAGAATGGCTGCCAAAAGTATTTGGCAGCCATTTCTTAAATTTATCCTGCATTAACGGGCAGTAAGACCCCCATCTCAAGCTTATGAGGGACAAAAACTGCCCGTAAAAGCCCGATTGGTGAGATACAGTGAAACTTACCTTTGTGGTCTTCAAAGGTAAAGTTTTCGCCCACAGGATGTGGGTCACACAGACGTTGCCGTAGGACGCGGCGCACTTAGTCTGTGATTCATTGAATCGGGTTCGTAGTGTCACTTTACCGTAGTGAAGTGGAGGTATTAGCGACACTAGAACGGGACTAACCATCAGTGGGGAATGATGGAACCCCCCACTGATGGAAGTTTCACTTTATTCTAGAGAGTTTTCTTTTTCTCCACTAGTCTCTGGTGGTAGAACTACTTTATCTTTTCCAACCACTTGCTCCTCGTTCACTTCTTCGTCTAATTGAGCATCTTCCTCTATTTCAACTTCAGACTCAACAGGCATTTCTCTCAAAACCACTTCATTAACAGGTAAATAAAAGTCATTCGACATTTGAACGGAATCCAGTTTTTTCTTCAATGGATCTTGGGTTTCCCGGTAAACAGATACGGAATATCCTGGCTTTCCTTTTACTTTAATATCTTCTCCGTTCGGCAATAAAGCTGTGTATTGGACGATTTTCCGGTATGGAATGGTCTTTGAATCTTTTACTTCGACCTTATATTGTCGTCCTGTTGGATACCCACGGATTTCAGCGGTAAGCACACCTGGTTGAGTAACCTTGAATGCAATCGTCAATTCGAAGTCATTAGGATTGGCTAATTTCAAGTCCATTCCGTTGCGGTTTACTTTTGCTTCATATCCTACTGTAACCCCTTCAGGTAATTCCTGACTTGTATTTCTTTCAAGAACTTGTAGATTTGTTGATAGGCCTGCTTCATACACTAGGGAGGCTGCTTGTGTTAAGAATTCATCCGACCAATTGCCAGCATTCACACTCAAATCGTTCATAAAAGAAAACTCGCCGAAAGCTGGAATCTTAATTGGAGGCGTACTTTCAACCCATGATGATAATGATTGGACGTCTATATTTTCCTTTTCAGCATGAGCAATCACACTTACAGACACCGAATCGTCAAAGAAATCCGTTAGACTTATCACTTGCTCACTCATATCGAGTAAACCAGCTTGTTTTTGAATTTCTGCTCGTAATTCAGAAACTTTAACCGTTTCAATAAGCTTTTCATCGGCTATTTCCTTTAACATCTGTTTTACATTACTTTCCGTTATCGTTGAAACTAAAGGATTGTCGATCCCATTTTTTGCATCTCGAACCGATTCTTCTAGAGAGAATTGGATAGTATGCACAGGTATCGTCATTTTCCGATCCGCAAATGTTAATGAAAGGCCACTTTTTGTTTGCCATTCATCGATAGAATGAAGAAGCTTTTCGGTTGCTTGTTTTTTCGATTCGCCACTAACCAAAACAGTGCCAATAGAAGTATTTGCAGCAAATAGCTGATCGGTCTGCGAGATTTTTTCATACGCAAAAGCGCCTAATTGTGAACAAGACATGATAAAAGCCGTCGAAAGAATCACAATGGTTAAAATCCGTAGGTAGGAAGAAGAGCGTTTCTCCATTTACTGTTCCCCCTCATGCTTTTTTTTCAAGTACATCTCTTCCAAATCATCAAATGCATGACTCAGACGTTCATTTGGTGCTACGTCTATTTCTTTATTATCATCTTGCTTAGGCTCGATGGCAGCTGCAACTTGAGCTTCAAGATTTTCAAAGATCTTCTTTCTCGCTTCTAAGACCTGCTCCTCATCACTTATACGGACTTTCCCTAATTCAGACGACGCCTCATGTAAGTCGAATATTTTCCGATTGGTAAAATCAATAAACTCCGATGAATCCACTTCAAAATCGAACGTCTGATGAACCGAGTCTGCTATTCTATCAAGTGAAGATACTACTTCTAATCTTACATCCTCTTGAATGACCATTGGATCAGTCTCTAACAATTGGGCAGATTCTAAAGAAACACGTTCTACCGAAGAACGATAATACTCATCGACTGTTTCACTCATCTTCGCTCGTTTTTGTAACTCATCAAAAGAAAACAAAGGATTCATTTCGATTAAAACAGCGGCTTTCGTTTCATTTTCATTCGATTGTAGCCAATTCATCATGAGATACGTCACGAGAATGGCTAATAAAAACTGCAGGCCAAATAGTACCCAAATGGAAAAACGATCATTCGCAATGATCTGTACTGATGCAATACAAACACTAGCTATAAAAATAGCTGTTCTTTTGGACCGCGATATTCGTAGAGGAATCATGTATAGAAGGAATGCTAGCAGAACGGCTGCAATCATAGTTGTATATAGGATTATCAAAATGCTTCACCTCATATTAAACATATCATAAACCTATGAATATTAAAAAATAAAAAAAGAGTATGAAAACTAGTTTTAGCATATATGACTCTGGTGGTGCGTAAATTTCAAGTTCGGAACATAATTCCCGTAGCTTTATGATGCGTTCGGGAAAATATCGGCAGAAACTCTGAACTTAGTACCTGGAGATATCCCTGTTGCTTTGAAATAAAGTTTGATGAGAAACACCCTCGCAAGCCAGCATTTTTCAGCAGATTTAAGTTTGGTTTTAATAAAAAAGTTTAATCATTTTCTACTTGTATTGCTCCACAATTGCGCCCAATTGCGGAATAAGGAAAAAATCCTGCGTTTTAATACAGGATTTTTGGTCCGACTTTTTAATAAAACAATGATCGAACTTAATTTCAAAGCCACAATTGCACTTCGTCGTTCAGTTGCTGGTTCTACCCCAAGAAAACCTCTTCTGCTGTCTGTACCTGTTTTGTCATGGTTTTCTTCCTCCTTTGATTTTGAGCATGCAAAAAGCTCATTCCTACTCATGTTTCAAGTTGGAATAAGCTTTTAAAAGTTTATCAAGTGTTTTGTCAAGTTGTTAAGTGTTTGGTTTCTTGGCTGTATTGTATGATCTTGATGCTAGAGTTGTAAACCCGAAATATTTAATCGGCCACTCTAATAAGTTTTGGGTTTTTGTAACACCAATCAGGGTCATAGGGTAAAGATTTTAATTTTTGCATGTCTTCCCAACCGTAAACCCAATCATAATCCGCAACCCAAAAATAGTCGTCAGGATTAGATTTGAGATAATGATATACAAAGCGAAATACTAACTCTTCTACACCATAAACGTCTTCGATAGTTCCTACTTGATATAGTTTATTATTGGAATCTAAACCCAAATCCTCATAATAAAAAAAATCAAGATGTGGATTATCCAATGCATCTACATAAAGTATAAACGAATCATTATTTTCTCGTACATTCTTATCGTTAATATTCAATGTCGTAGAAAGGAATTGTCCATTGCTGGCATAATTTTTACTGTTATGAAAGTTCAGCATAACATCCGCATGGAAAGCAGAAATGATGGAATCAGCTAAAAGACGTTCTGGTGTATACTTTTTTTGGTTCATTAAGATAAAAGCAGAAGTCCCCATCCTATTATAAAACCCCCTTCAGATCCTCTAGTGAGTTAACAATCGTAACACCTTTAGATTTTATGGTTTCCAGCATGGCTTTTTGTTCGGGTCTTAAATTACTCAAAGACTTATCAATATACAAAATAACCTTTTTATTCTCTGGATTAAAGAATAAATCATGAGTTGGATCAGTAAATTTATTAAATTGATCTACTTTTACCGATCTAATAGATGTTTTGACTTCAATAATCGCATCTTTTGTAACGACGTCTAAATCACCGGCAAATTGACCGTCACTCTTCTCAACTTTTTGCGCATACGCTTTTACTTTTACCTCTGTTTTATTTCTTACAAAGTCCGCAACCTTAGCCTCAGTTGCTTTACCAACGTCTTTACTATTTAAAAATTGGTTAATAGCTATATTAATATTTTTCGGAGATTGATCAACCCAAGTAAGTTCATTTCCAGCTGGATTTGTATATTTCGTTTTATTTTTAACCTTAACCATGTTGCCAATGGTCTTATCTTGTTCCGTCCCCTCATCGGCTTTATCCTTATTCGGCGTATCGTCATCCGACTTCTTGGGATTGTCATCTGGCTTCTTGGGATCTTCATCCGGCTTCTTAGAACCGTCATCTGGCTTCTTGGGATCTTCATCCGGCTTCTTGGGACCGTCATCTGGCTTCTTGGGATCTTCATCCGGCTTCTTGGGACCGTCCTGATGCTTACCCGGACCGGCATTCTTCGGAGGTTTCGGATGAACCGGGACGTCGATATCCGGCTTCCGGGAACCCAGCTTATCCAGAAGCTTGCGCAAATAGCGGCGCCCTTTTTTCCCGGCCCATTTTAGCGCTTTGCCGAAAGGGATTCGGCTTAATACAATGCCCACAGCCACGGAAAGCGCATTTTCGGGAGTCAACATCTTCTTCGGATCGCGGATATAGCCGGCAATCTCATGTCCGCTCCCGGCGATACTCGCCCCCGTCATCGCGATGCCTAACGCCGGCCAGAATCCGACGAACAGCAGTGACAAGGCAAGGGCCCCCAGCACGATCGCGCCCTGTTCATACCACTCCAGCCGATCCCACCAGTTTTGCAGCGAATCGAACAAGCAGGCGAAACATGCCGTCTCTCCTCCACCCGTATGAGCCCCGATGTCTGCGAACAGACTGGCCACAAGCAGAATCACAGCGAGTCCAGTTAGCGCCTGGCAAAGAGTTTTTACCCGAGCCTGGACAGCCTCCTGTCTACCAGCCGCTTCTTCATTTCCATAAAGCAAATGAAATCCAAGCTCCCTGCGCTCCCGGTAAAAGCCAAGCCAATATATGAATTTTCCCCGGTCCAGACAAAAAGAGCGGGTTATATTCCACAGCTCGATAAACGGATTAAGAAGCGGCTCGTTCGGCAGCGACGGAAGGCGGTTTCGTATTTTGTTCAGCGACCAGTAATCGGCAAAAATCGATGCGACCAGCATCAGCAGGAAGACCGGCTGAGTTTTATAACCGCTGCCGGTCCAATCATGAAGCCGGAACACCCAGTCCGGCAGCTTGAGCTGGCCGTTATTGGCCATATGATCCAGGATGGACCAAAGCAAAAGGATTGCTGGGAACAGAAAAACCCATTTCGTCAGTCTTTTCCGCAGCCGATAGGCAATTCCACACGCAAGCGCGACCATCGCAGTGTGCACGGGATGGCTGACGGTCATGAGGGTCGGCAGGAAGCTTGCTTCGAACCGCCCTGGGAATAGAGTCCAGAAATCCCAGTGGATCATCTTTCCTCCAAACATCGTCGTGCTGTAATCGATCGCTCCAGGGTTCAGCCACCTGCGGCTCAGCTCCTCCATGAGCTGGAAACCGACGCCAGTCGCAGCACCGATGAGCGTGTAATCGCTTAAACTCATGGCGGAAGCTCGACGCGAGAATAACAGGAATATGCCGAGTGGAAGGAGCTTCCACAATTCTTCGAAAATTGGCGTGATCACGGCAATGGACCAAGTGTCGGAAGTTTTTCCGCCGAAAAGCACGTGGAAAGCATTGACTGTAAGCGTCGTGAACGGTACGACAAGAAAAACGCCTGCGAGAACGAACAGAACAACTTGCTTCCACGGCATCGTTTTGCTTCGGCACAGAAACCAAAATTGCAGCAGCACATAAAACGACCACAAATATTGAATCATCATGGTACGCGATTCTTTAACGAAGAACAAACTCAACACAAACGCAAGCAACGACAGCCAGGAAAAAATCGCATACGCCGTTTTAATAAACGGATATTTCGCAATCCATGATTGGCAAGTTCGATAGATGGCCTCAAGGAAATCCCGAATTCCGGTTCGAATGGACCAGATCGAATTCACTACGGTCGCCTCCTTTGTAAGCCGACCACGTGCGAGCGGGACGTCTCCCTTTACGCTGGTCCTGCCCTAAGTAAATAAATGAATTCATGAAAACCATGGTCACCGATTGATCGGAGCGGAGGTTTATAGAGTAATTCCCGCAACATGTACCTAACCTATTTCTCGTGGGATTACTAGTATTATTGATATTTTTATAAAATGTTGAAAAGGCGCTGGTCGCAAATCGATTTTTGCACGAAGCCTCGAAAAGGTGGATTAACAAAAAACAATCCTTGTTAAAATGTATACAAAGGTACAGTGAAAGACCGTCAAGGCCTACAGAATTTAATGAATGTAATTCGGATGAATTATGTTGTTGTTGTAGCTTTATAAAAAAAGTCTGATTAAAGATACCCAGCAAGTCTTCAGATGCTTGTTGTGTGTTAAATGTATCAAAAACGATAACTTTATCACCTATATCCACAAAGCCTGCATTTGCTACAGCCCCGCCACCTTCTCTGGCTATTACTTCATATTAACCTTTACTAACTTGTTCTAGCTAAAAACGTTTACTACAAAATTCACCGTTCATTTACCTCACCTCTTATTTATTTGATTAACCTATATTTTTTATATTCGATATTACTAAAATGATACCTCTAAATTGAGTAATATTAACAAACCTGTTCTTTATCTTAATAAAATGATTTAAAAGCATCTAAATTTGCACATTCAGTTATTCAACTAAATAGCCATTCGTATTATAAGGTCAGCCAGAACCGTACTCAACTATGTCGGGGTACACGTTCAGTTACTAGCATTTTAGTAGGTGGTACCTCGGTTACGTTAATATCAGATGATTACTAGTGGCAGGAATTCTCGCTATTCGCTGAAACATTAGTTATACAATAGATTATTATATACTCAGATATCTTCGGAATATCTCATTTAAAAACTCCCTATCCCAACTCCCCAAGATCTTCTACATGTAAGCAAATACATCCACTACAACATTAGTAATAAGAAGATGCCAATGAATCATTAAAACGGAAGACTATGGAACTTACAAATTTTAACAATATTTATTTTCCGTAAATTTAATAAACTCCCTAGATTTAATAGAAATAAATGCTAGAATTCAATTGTTTGGAAACGCAAGATAAGACCTAATAATAAAAAACTTAATAATAAAGAATTAGCAGAATTTGATGATGTTATTGGATATAAATTACCACAAGACTATATTGATTTTTTAATGGAATACAATGGAGGAGACCCCGAAAACAATATAATTGAACTTCCAAATGGCGAAATACTTTCAATTTCAATATCCGATTTTTTTGGAATAGGTATAGAGAAAATTAATGATTTAAAGGCGAATTTCAAAGTTTTCAAAGAAAGAATACCAAAAGGTTACATACCTATTGCTAGAACAGAAGGCGGTAATTTGGTCTGTTTAGATGGTGACAACGGGCATTTATTCCTTTGGGACCACGAAAATGAATGTCAAAATGATTATATTGAAAATAAAAACCTCCTACCTATTGCTAATCATTTCGAGGACTTCCTTAAAATGATTAAATCCGATTCTGGCGAAGAATTGGAAGGCTACGAAGTAGAGGAAGTATGGGTTGACCCTGATTTTTTAGCCGAAATGAAAAAATGGTTTATTGAAGTAAAGGGTGCGATTGTTCAATAAGTGGAGACGCTTTTTCGGTAACGAGTGAAAGAAGTATAGGTTGGAGGTGTGTAAAATGATTCATGAGAATCCTTATATAACCTTTGGAGCTGATATTGGTGGTCCCAACGCAGGTAAAGTGATATCTCCCCATCTACAAGAGTTAAGGAATTTATTATATAAGTATTGTGACAATATTTACTGTGTTGAGATGGATAGTATTGATCCAGTTTTAAGAGTAGATGGTGAAATATCGTATTGGGAGTTTGAAGGCTGTGAAAAATTAAGACTTAGTAAAAAGAATCGATATATAACAATTGATGTAGGTATGCCCCGTTCAAGATGGGAAGGTGTCGATCCAGTAGATATTAGAAAATATCTTATAAATCAACTTAGGATTGCCTTAGAACTGATGTTAAAGCGATTAAAAAAGGAGAAGTACACTGTTAATGATACAGAATTATGGGCTGATTTTAGTAAAGTTGAAGAAGAATTCTTATTAAAGTAACTGGTGCTTTAGTAAAAGAAGAAAGGGTTCTACATATTAGTCATATCTAATATGTAGAACCCTTTAATTTTTCTATCTTTTTTAAAATTAGGTCTTGATAAATTACAAACATCGCATCTTTTTTACAAACATCGTGACTTTATTTCAAAGCCACAATCCCCTCTTCAATCTTTACGAGCGAGATTTACAACATTACGCGCCGGAAATCAAATTTACGCGCCAGTTTTGATTTTATCGCGCCGGAAGCAACACTTTGCGAGCGAGATTTACGATTTGCGCGCCGGAGACCATTTTACGCCCGAAATCCGT
The DNA here is from genome assembly GCF_014138605.1 of Peribacillus huizhouensis. Taxonomy (GTDB): domain Bacteria; phylum Bacillota; class Bacilli; order Bacillales; family DSM-1321; genus Peribacillus; species Peribacillus huizhouensis. The sequence goes on from NZ_JACJHX010000002.1 coordinate 386,639, forward strand.
AAAGGTGTTCATTCCGGCGCGAATATTTCCATTTCGTTCAGCTTGTTTTTCTAATATAAGGGCGGGCCAATGCCAGAAAATAGAGCGATCCTGTGACAATAACTAAATCATTGGGATTCTGTAGATTTCGTGCATAATCGATTGCTTCCTGCCAATTGATCATCGCCTTTTTCCGCTCCAGCTTACTCGTTTCTAACAATTCCTGCGCGGATGCTGCTCGCTTAAAGTCAATTTCCGTAAAGGTAATCGATGTCGCATGTTCATCTACCATTCTTAACACTTGTCGATAATCTTTATCTGTTAAGGCGGTAAAAACGAAATGATAATTGACATCTGGATATCTAGTTTGTAATGTTTCTAGCAAAACTTTCATGCCAGCAGGGTTATGAGCACCGTCTAAAATGATCTGACCAGGTAACACTTCAAATCTTCCAGCCCAATGTGCCTTTGCCAAACCAGCCCGAATACTTTTTTCAGAGATTTCTAGCTGATACTCTTCAACTAACAGCTTTACTGCAGCAATTGCTAAAGCCGCATTATTCACTTGGTGACGGCCGAGCATTTTAAGGTCGATTTGTTCAAGCGTTGTATTTCCCATTTTAAAAGAAAAACATTGACCGTCTTGAACTTGACTAGGCTCACTCAAGAGGATTTCTTTATTTAGGCAATAAAGGTTTGCGCCCTGTACTTTGGCATATTCCATTATAGCCGTAGCAGGTTCCTCTTCCGTTACACCGCTAATAACAGGCACACCGCGTTTAATAATTCCAGCCTTTTCAGATGCGATTTCAGCCAAGGTATTTCCAAGTATATTCGTATGCTCTAAAGAAATCGATGTGATAATAGATAGTAAAGGAGTGATGACATTGGTACAATCTAGCCTGCCACCTAATCCTGTTTCGATGAGTGCAATGTCCATCTCGTTCTTTTGGAAATAAAGAAAAGAAATAACCGTAATAATCTCAAAAAAAGTAGCCCGATATCCCACTTGACCTTCTTCTAAAAAAGGATAAATGGTATTCATATGTTCGATCATTTCTTCATCTGAGATCATCGTTTCATTAATCATCATTCTTTCGTTTACTTTTTCCAAATGCGGTGAAGTAAAACTACCCACTTTAAGTCCTTGGGCCATTAAGATTTCCTTCAAAGCATTCAAAGTCGAGCCTTTGCCATTTGATCCAGCAATATGGATCGATTGAAAGCTCTTTTCTGGGTTCCTAAGCTCTTTTAAAAGATTCTCCATTCGCGCTAAGCCAAAGTCCATCCCAAGCTTCGATTCTCTACTATATAAATAATCCATGACTTCTTCCATTGATTGAAACAAACCGACCACTCCCTAAAACTGTTCTATTTCTCGATTTAATAAAGGATCACATTTAACCATAGCAAATTCTTAAAAAATAGACAAAAGGATTTTTTCATGCACAGCTGATCGTTTACTGATCATGTATTGGAGTTTACTAACCACATGAAGGTTTCCTCACAAAGTACTGAGGTTTTCTAACCAATTTTTGCTCAAGCCGACAACTAATAAAAAAGGATGACCCATAAAGTCATCTGATACCTGTTTGAGTCATCCTTTTATCGTGAAAAATGGGCGGGGCTTCGCAAAATCAGCTCCGCAACGCCACCTTCATTAGATGATACAGTTTTTAGATCCTGAACCTTTTTCATCCTAGGGATGAGAACAGACGCTCAAGGTAGTTTTTGTTTACAGCTGTTTCAATTCAATAATTCGTTGATTAACAGCGTCGCGTTTTTCAACGTAGTCTTTTTCTTTCGCTTTTTCTTCCTCAATTACTTGTGCAGGGGCTTTTTTCACGAAGCCTTCATTGCCTAGTTTCTTTTGCACACGTTCTACTTCTTTATTCAGTTTCTCTAGTTCTTTATCAAGACGTTTGATTTCGTCTTCGATATTAATTAAGCCCTGAAGTGGTAAAATAAGCTCCACACCTGTAACGACAGCTGTCATTGCTTGGCCTGGCTCATCCACTACTGTACCGATCGTTAATTCTTCTGGGTTACAGAATCGTTCAATATAGGCACGGTTATTCTGAAGTGTTGTTACAATGTTTTCATCTTTTGCTTTTAGGATCAATTTAATTTTCTTGCTTAGCGGCGTATTTACTTCACTGCGAATATTCCGTACAGAACGGATAATTTCCACAAGCAGTTTCATTTCCTCAGCGGCAATACCGTCAGAAAGCTCGGAACGTACTTCTGGCCAAGCAGCAACAGTGATTGATTCGCCACTATGCGGCAAGTTTTGCCAAATTTCTTCCGTGATAAATGGCATAAATGGATGTAATAAACGCATCGTATTGTCAAGTACATAGGCAAGAATTGAACGAGTCGTTTTCTTCGCTGCTTCATCTTCACCGTAAAGTGGTAGCTTCGCCATTTCAATATACCAGTCACAGAAGTCATCCCAAATGAAGTTATAAAGTGCGCGGCCAACTTCACCGAATTCATATTTATCAGCTAGACGAGTAACGGTTTCAATCGTTTCATTTAGACGAGTTAAGATCCATTTATCCGCAACGGATTTTTCACCTGTCAAATCAATTTCTTCGTATTTCATTCCGTCCATATTCATCAATGCGAAACGAGATGCATTCCAAATTTTATTAGCGAAGTTCCATACAGCTTCAACTTTTTCTGTGCTGTAGCGCAGATCTTGACCTGGTGAACTTCCTGTTGATAAGAAGTAACGTAATGAATCGGCACCATATTGATCGATGACATCCATTGGATCGACTCCATTACCAAGGGATTTACTCATTTTACGACCTTGTTCATCACGTACTAGCCCATGAATTAATACATCTTTAAATGGACGTTCGCCAGTGAATTCAATCGCTTGGAAAATCATTCGAGACACCCAGAAGAAGATAATGTCATAGCCCGTAACGAGTGAACCAGTTGGATAATAGCGTTTGAAATCGGCGCTTTCACGATCCGGCCAGCCCATCGTTGAAAATGGCCATAATGCCGAGCTGAACCATGTATCAAGAACATCTGTATCTTGTTCCCAGTTTTCAATGTCACTAGGTTCTTCTTGACCTACATATACTTCGCCTGTTTCTTTATGATACCAAGCTGGAATGCGATGTCCCCACCAAAGCTGACGAGAAATACACCAATCACGAATATTCTCCATCCAACGTAAATACGTTTTCTCAAAACGATCCGGTACGAAGTGAACTTTTTCTTCGTCTGATCCTTGTTGAAGTTTAATCGCTTCATCTGCTAATGGCTGCATTTTAACGAACCATTGAGTAGAAAGATACGGTTCAACAACAGCGCCACTTCGCTCAGAATGACCGACTGAATGCATATGTTCTTCAATTTTGAAAAGAACACCTTGCTCTTGTAAGTCTTTCACAATTTGTTTACGGCATTCAAAACGATCCATACCCTTGTATGTGCCGGCATTGTCATTCATTGTCCCATCTTCGTTCATCACAAGGATGCGCTCTAAATTATGGCGATTGCCAATTTCAAAGTCATTTGGATCATGGGCTGGCGTAATCTTCACAGCACCTGAACCGAATTCCTTATCGACATAATCATCGGCAACAATTGGAATTTGACGGCCGGTAACCGGCAGGATAACATGCTTGCCAATTAAGTGCTTATAGCGGTCATCTTCTGGATGAACAGCAACTGCTGTATCCCCTAGCATCGTTTCTGGACGAGTTGTCGCAACTTCGATAGAACCTGATCCATCAGCTAATGGATAGTTCATATGATAAAACGCACCCTGAACATCCTGATGAATCACCTCGATATCAGATAGCGCTGTTTTTGTTGAAGGGTCCCAGTTAATAATGTATTCGCCGCGATAAATCAAACCTTTATTATATAGTTTAACGAATACTTCACGAACCGCTTTAGAAAGCCCTTCGTCCAATGTAAATCGTTCTCGGCTATAATCAAGACCTAAACCTAGCTTTGCCCATTGATCACGGATATGGCCTGCATACTCTTCCTTCCAGCTCCAAGTCTCTTCGACAAACTTCTCACGACCAAGGTCATAACGGCTGATTCCATCAGCACGAAGCTTTTGCTCAACCTTAGCTTGAGTTGCAATTCCAGCATGGTCCATTCCCGGAAGCCACAAAACATCATAGCCCTGCATCCGTTTCATTCTCGTAATAATATCTTGAAGCGTCGTATCCCATGCATGACCTAGATGCAATTTACCTGTAACGTTCGGTGGTGGGATCACAATCGTGTATGGCTCTTTCTTTTCATCACTTTCCGCTTTGAAATACTGCCCATCTAACCACCATTTATAGCGGCCCTTTTCAATGGACTGCGGATCATATTTTGTCGGCATCGTTAATTCTTCCATCTGAATTTCCTCCTTAAAAATGTGTTAAAGACACAAAAAAACTTCCTTCATCACAAAAGGACGAAGAAAGTTGTTCGCGGTGCCACCTTTTTTCCGAAAAAAGAGTATAATCCTTTTCTCGGCTCTTAAAGATTTGATAACGGCTTTTCGCCGGCTTCCGCTACTTTTATTGTTCACGGAAACTGCTCATGGACGACTTCTGATGGTACACACTTAGAAACCTTTCAGCATTTGGCTTCCTCTCTTAAAGCGGTCTTTCATCATACTACTTCCAATCATAGCGGTTGATATGTAATTATTCATTAACATTCATTTTACAAAAGAAATACACCTAACGTCAATCATCTTCTTATTTTTTTAAACGTTAAGAAATTATAAATTGTCAGCGAAGAAGTTGATCCGACATAGTTTCCAATTTAATACTCGCCAATAGTCGAGTTTTATGTTACACAGTATATCCGGAAATGTGAGCATTCATTCACAAAACTCCACGAGTAACCATATAATAGGGTACCTCTTAAAAAGAAAGGGTTGGGCAATTTTGAGACAACGTTATTCTCCCTATACGCTGCCGCCCTGGTTGAAAGGTATCCGTAATATTTGTAGCCAGTTTATGTTACCGATATGTATTTTTCAGGGATTTCGCACACTTTTGTTTCCGACATTTTTAGATATTTTGATTCTATCTATCGTGGTCGTACTTTTGATTTCATTTCGACAAAATTGGATATAAGGATAAAAATAATCCGAAGCGTAATGCCACCATTCTTTATTAGCATATGCTCCGGATTATTCTGGATTCGGTTCTTGTTGTTGTTGTTGCTGTTGTTGCTGTGCTTCGGCAGCCGCTTTCTTTGCTCTTTCGTTTTCCTCGATTTTCATCACCATATACTCAATATTTTTCACTAACCAATATTGCCGTTGAAAATGACGGACATATTGCAGTTCACTCCGGTTCCCCTTTTTCTCAACATATCCTTTTACTACAGCAATCGATGATTCTGGGTATGCGAGATAGCTTTGAAATAGCAGGACTTCCTCAGGTTTTAGGGGGAAATAGCGCATATAGTTATAGAGAAGGTCGACACAGTCATCACAGGGAAACGGATACGTTCTCGCAGCCTCTACCAGATAGGGTAGCAAGTCAAAATGTGGCGGAGCTGTTCTTGAATTTTCGAAGTTGATAAAGTAGCCATAGCCTCGATCATCGTATACGTAGTGCTTCAATGAAACTTTGCCATGTGTCACAACTGTCCGGATCTTTTCATGATCCTTTGTTTTCTCATACCAGTCTTCTAGTTTTTTCGTTGAATATTCTAGCGCCTGTGATAAATCGGTATAGTACGTACAATACATCAGCTCAAATGGCGACATATACCATTTCTTTTCACAGCTTTCAACAAATTCACGGAGAAACCCCAGCTGTTTCTTCCACTCTTCATTGGTCGATTGATAATGTTCTTCACGTTCCTCTGCCTCAACGGTAATCTCTCTAACAGACAAAGTGTGCATGCGGGCAAGCTCACGAAACATTTGCTTATTCCGTTCGGAACGCTCTCCATTTTCCTGATCAGAAAGCCATGGCATCAAATAATACAAGCGATTATTGTGAAGCACCGCATAACGGCCGTCCATCGTTTGATAGATGGGGACAATTCGATTATACCCACGCTGATATAGGCGTTGAATATTTCGGATAAAATCAATCCCAATATGAGGATCAATCGATTTTAGGGCAAAGACACCTTTATCACTGTACAGCTTTGTAATATTGCCAATAAATTCAATATGATACGTTTTTACCGAATAGTTAAGGAGAACCGCTTCGGTATCCTGCTTTCTTCTTTCATTATCCGCCATGGAATTCACTTCCATCAGTTAATTTCTAGATAAGGAGGCAGAACGAGGGATTGGCCCGTTCTACCTCCTTGTTTAATTTTGGCTGTTTTGTATCCTATACTGCTTTTAATTATATTTACAATACTATCCTAGGTTGCTCATTTTCCATGAGCGCTCACTCAACTACAATCAACATCTGCTCGAATTTGTTACTTGCTAAAAACAACAATCTGTACGAAAAGAGTTTTAATTTTTAATCGCTCTCACCTTTGGAACGTATAATACTTGACCCTCATAAATATCTTGACTTGGTTCTAGTTCATTGCTGTTTAGAAGGGACTGTACACTGACTTCATAGCGTTCAGCTAAGCTGTCTAACGTTTCTCCTTGCTGAACAATGCACACTTTAATAGCAATTAACTCTTCTTCTTGTTTTCGTCCTAAGAAAGACGTTAACGAAAGATGATCTTCTTTCGTTGCCTCTTTTTCTGCCGATTCTCTTTCTGAGACTTTTTCACGTTCAGACGGATCTTTCTTCGTTGATTTTTCTTCTTTCCTTCGGACAAAATCTAGTAATGGACCGTGTTCCTTCTCTATCTGAGAATGTTCGTGAACGTCCTCAGCAACCATTTCTGATGCTCGGAGTTCTTCTAAGTGTTGCTCCACTTTTGGCGGTTCAATCGCTTGTATTTCTTGTATTTCTTGTGTTTCTTTTGTTGTATTGGCATAGATTGGCCGCGATTCTTCTGCATCTTCAATGTCTGGCAGTTTCCTAGCCTCTACAATAAACGGAGTAAATAACTCGTCCTCATCCTCTTTTTCCACTTCCATTTCTCGAGATAATGGAACTAGTTCGGTTTGTATTTCTTCTTGTTCATGGTAAATAGAAACAGGATCTTGTTCTATTTTCTCTGGCGAATAATCGATTTCTTCAGCTATATTTGTTGACTCTTCTAATTCTCGGAAAAGTGTGACTTGTTCTGATTCATTTTCCTCTAACATATCGTCCACTTCTTCCGTCTCGTTTACCATCTCTTCCTGATCCCTATAATAAGCAAGGGGCTCTTGGTCAAATGCCACATTTTCAGACTGAGAGGAAGTCTCCTCTTCAAATTCTACTTCAACCGTTTCTTCCCATGTTGAATTCGCTTCATCCCGCTCATTTTCTTCCTCTTCATATTCATCTAAAAAATCTGCTGGTTCTTCCTGTTTCCTTTCACTTCGCGAGTCTTCAATTCCACTTATGATAAGTTCTGCCTCAAGCTTCAGGCAATTTTTTTCAGGCATAAAATAATCAAAAGCATGGATATTTACATCAATATTATCCAAAGACTGTATGCGATTGTTCGGAATCGTAATATCGACTGGTATACGGTGAATAAATTCACTTAACCCGTCTGCTCTTAGATCGACGCTATGAATCGTCTTCGGATAAAAAGGCTGTGAGAATTCAAGATCAGAAGTGCCATCTTCCTCCCCTGTTTCCTTATACTCACCACTCAAATCCAAAGAACCCCTAATCACTACATATTGATCACTCTCTTGAATAGTCACATTCGGTTCAAGCGATAGGGAATAAAGCTCTTCTATCTCCTGCCCTTTCTGAAACCAGACAGATTCCTCTAAGGAAAATCGTAAAAACGATTGATTTTCGATTGACAATCAAACTCCTCCTTCCAAACTAAAAAAACAAGTAACGATGCCATTAACAATCTATGAAAAGTTCAACGATAATATGACGTCAAAATAACGCGAAGAAAACGAAGTCTACAGTTTTTCATGTTGACGTATAAAGTGATACTTCAATCAGTAGTGTTTTTCTGCCCGTGCAGGTTAAAACTTGTATTTGACGCATATTTTTTATTTTTGACACATAAAATCTAGTTTTGATGCATATCTTCACAAAAAAAAGCAGATTCACCTAAAAGGCAAACCTGCTTGTTACTTACGCTTATTTTCTCAATTTAGCAAATGCTTGTTCAGCAGCTGCGATTGTTTTTTCGATGTCTTCGTCACTGTGGGCAGTTGATAGGAAAAGCCCTTCGAATTGAGATGGTGGTAAGTACACACCTTGCTCAGCCATTTCACGGTAGTACGTGCCGAAGAAATTCAAATCGGATTGTTTCGCTGTTTCGTAATTGATGACATCTTCGTTTGTAAAGAATAAGCCAATCATAGAACCAGCTCGATTAAACGTATGTGGGATATCATATTTCTTGGCAACTTGACCAATGCCCGCTTCCAACATATCCCCTTTACGGGTAAATTCTTGATACACTTCAGGTGTCAGTTGACTCAGTGTTTCCAGCCCAGCAGTCATCGCAAGCGGATTACCTGAGAGCGTTCCTGCCTGATAAATCGTTCCACTTGGGGCAACTCGTTCTAGAATCTCTCGTTTACCGCCAAATGCACCGACTGGTAAACCACCGCCGATTACTTTTCCTAGACAAGTAATATCAGGTGTCACACCGTAATGTCCTTGGGCACAATTATAACCAACACGGAATCCTGTCATCACTTCATCAAAAATTAATAATGAGCCGTATTGTTCGGTAACAGATCGTAAGCCTTCTAGGAATCCAGGTTGAGGTGGGACAACTCCCATATTGCCGGCCACTGGTTCAACGATGATAGCAGCAATGTCTTCACCAAATTGTTCAAATGCATATTTAACACTTGCTAAATCATTGTATGGAACTGTAATCGTATTTCTTGCGATTCCTTCGGGTACACCTGGGCTGTCCGGCAAACCAAGTGTTGCGACACCGGAACCTGCCTTAATTAATAATGAATCGCTATGACCATGGTAACAACCCTCAAATTTCAAAATTTTATCGCGACCGGTATATCCACGTGCAAGTCGTAATGCACTCAAAGTCGCTTCTGTGCCCGATGAAACCATTCGGACCATTTCAATCGAAGGTACTCTTTCAATAACTAGCTTTGCTAATTCATTTTCAATGAGTGTAGATGCTCCAAAGCTTGTCCCTGTTTCTGCGACTTTTTTTAAAGCTTCCACGACACGGTCGTTCGAATGACCTAAAATAAGCGGACCCCATGACAACACATAATCGATGTATTCATTGCCATCAATATCAAAAATTTTTGAGCCTTTTCCCCGTTCCATAAAAATCGGATCCATGTCTACTGACTTGAATGCGCGAACCGGACTATTAACGCCGCCTGGCATTAAGTTCTGTGCTTCAGCAAAAGCCTGTTTTGATTTTTCATATGAACGCATGATACTCCCCACTTTATCGTTTATTTTAGTACGTGTTCAAAAAGGAGGATAAAAAGAGCCGAAAAGTTCTGCGAGCGATCGTCTCAAACCTTTCACATATGCAGTCATACGTGCGGACCGGACTTTTTGAACATCCTCTTTTAGAAAACGTTTCTTACTTCATGTCATCAAGATAGCGCGCAGCGTCTTTCGCAAAGTATGTAATGATTAAATCCGCTCCTGCACGTTTCATGCCTGTTAACATTTCTAAGACAATCGACTTTTCATCTACCCAGCCGTTTAATGCAGCTGCTTTGACCATCGAATATTCTCCACTTACATTATAAGCAACAACTGGTAAAGTTGTATAATTTTTCACATCTCGGATAATATCTTGATAGGAAAGCGCCGGCTTGACGATGAGGAAATCTGCTCCTTCATCTATATCCGATTCCGCTTCACGGAATGCCTCCATCCGGTTAGCAGGGTCCATTTGATAGGTTTTTCGATCGCCGAACTGCGGTGCGCCATTAGCTGCTTCTCGGAAAGGACCGTAATAGGATGATGCATATTTAACCGCATAGGACATGATTGGAACGTCTAAAAAGCCTGCTTCATCAAGTCCAGCACGGATCGCTGTAACGAAACCGTCCATCATATTGGAAGGGGCGATAATATCCGCTCCTGCTTCAGCTTGACTAATTGCGGTTTTGGTAAGTAAGTCAAGGGACGCGTCATTGAGGATTTTATCGCCTTCTACTACTCCACAATGACCATGGCTTGTATACTCACATAGACAAGTGTCAGCTACAACAATCAACTCAGGATACTTTTCCTTAATTAAACGTGTAGCGACTTGAACAAGCCCGTTATGGCTAAATGCGCCTGTACCTTCTTCATCTTTATCATGCTCAAACGGCACACCGAATAAGATGACGGATTTAATTCCTAAGCTTACGACTTCATCCACTTCTGCTAACAAATGATCCATGGAAAGCTGATATATCCCTGGCATAGAAGCGATTTCGTTTTTGATATCCTCACCATCAATGACAAAGATCGGGTAAATGAAGTCCTCTTTATGTAAATACGTTTCGCGAACGAGGGAACGAATGCCAGCACTTGAGCGCAGACGACGGTGTCTCGTAAATTGAATGTCTTTCATATAAATTCCTCCTTAGATTGATTTCTAATTGAATGACTTTCTAGTAGTGTTAAAAACCACTTTCAGTCTGATGTAGGACATGGGGAAGAGGCTTCAGGACTTATTCTCCTTAGTACCCCGAAATCCAGCTCCGCTCCGCCACCATTGTAATTAGGTGTATGTAACGTACTACATGATTTAACCTTCATAGTAAGTGGTGGTGTTTTAACGCAATATTCAGTTTGTATATTGTCTTGTCATATAGTCTGCCAAACTATCGATCATTGCTTCTGCTGTATATACTTTTGGAGAAACAGCTACGGACAGACCATATGATTCGGCTGTCTTCAATGCGATGGGTCCGATACAAGCAAATACGATTTTCTCCAAACTCGCTTGCAAATCATGTTTGTTTACGATTTTCATAAAGTGATGAACCGTTGACGAACTGGTGAATGTAACAATATTCAATCGCCCTTTAGTGAGCAATTCTGCTAACTTAGGCTCACTTGCTTTTGGCAAAACTGTTTGATAGATAATCATTTCTTGGCATTGTGCCCCTGCCTCTCGAATTTTATCGGCAATAACCGTACGCGCTAAATTCCCCTTCGCAATAAGGACACGTGAGTCCTGCTTTAGCATAGGAATAAATTCCGCTACAAAGGCTTCCGCTACAAAATGTAGGGGGACAAAATCCGTACTAAGCCCGCGACTCATAAGGTATTCTTCTGTTTTACTGCCGATTACAGCAATCCGTGGCAATTTTACCGGTGCCTGTTCTTCTAGAAGACGGAAAAAATAGTCGACTCCGTTTTGGCTCGTAAGAATTAACCAGTCATATTCATGAATATGGCGAATATAATGGTTGAGTTGGTCGATATTATCAGGCAGGATAAAATCAATAAGTGGCACGACGCAAGCGTTGCCGCCATAACTCTCCACTTTTTCTACTATGCTCGCTGCCTGACTTTTCCCTCTAGTAATAAGAACATGAGAACCTTTTAAAGGGGCAGACTTATTCATTACTGATTGAGCTCCTCTTTGACAGAATCAATTAATGCTTTTGCACCTTTTTCCGTTAAAATCCGCGCTGCTTCAACGCCAATTTCTTGAGGATTTTGTCCTGCAACCACTTCTTTAAAAATTGTTTTTCCATCAGGAGATGCTATAAGTGCTGTTAATTCAATATTTCCCGTTTCTTTTGTAATTGCATAACCTGCAATCGGCACTTGACAGCCTCCTTCCATCTTATCAAGAAAGACGCGCTCTGCTTCTACAGTTGCCTTCGTTTCTTTAGACGTCAGCTTCTCCAATTGTTCCATGAGTTCAACATCTGATTCTCTACATTCAATCGCAAGTGCTCCTTGTCCTACTGCTGGAAGGCAAAGATCTGGCTCCAAGAATTCTGTTACGACATCTGATTTCCAACCCATTCGGGAAAGACCCGCAGCTGCAAGGATGATCGCATCATAATCCTCATTTCTTAGTTTTTCAAGACGCGTATCAATATTTCCACGAATCCACTTAATTTCAAGATCTGGACGCTCTGCCAAAATTTGAGCACTGCGACGTAAACTGCTCGTACCGACAATCGCACCAGGCTTTAAATCTGCAAGCTTAACATGGTCCTTAGAAATCAATGCATCACGGTGATCTTCTCTCGGCGGAATACACCCAATGGTTAAACCATCTGGCAATACAGCTGGCATATCTTTCATACTATGTACAGCCATATCAATTTCTTTATCTAAAAGTGCTTGCTCAATCTCTTTAACAAACAAGCCTTTGCCGCCCACTTTAGATAAAGTTACATCAAGAATTCGATCTCCTTTTGTCACAATTTCCTTTACTTCAAATTCAAACGGGACACCGAGCTCCTTTAATTGATTAATCACCCAGTTAGTCTGCGTAACAGCTAGCTTACTTCGTCTTGAACCGACAATTATTTTTCTCATGATATCCTCCTATGTAGTCCATAAATGAAATGTGGAAAGACTTCCGAAAAGGAAAAAGTTAATAAGTACTATTAAAAATGAAATAAGGTTCAGATAGGCCAACGTTTTTCCATACATTTGCTTTCGGACTTTAAAATATAAATAGATACTGTACACAATGAGCACTAAAAATGAGCCAAGAATTTTTGGATCAAACCAAATGACATTTGGCACTTTGATATAGGCCCACTGCAACCCTAGAATAAGCGATAGAATCAACATCGGCACACCAATGACCGTTAGCACATAAGACATATGCTCAAGCTTGGCTAAATCACCAAGCCGTAATAGACGCTTTCCCCATTTCTTTCTTTTTAATAAATCGTATTGAATTAAATACAATAACGAGAATACAAAGGAAAGTGAAAACGCCCCATAGGATAGGATTGCAAGGGTGATATGTATCAGCAAAAGTTCTGAAACGAGCTGCTCTGCCAGTACCTTCGACTGAATTTGAACCGGTGCAAATGTATGTATCGCCATCACGATGAACCCTAATATATTCGTAAAAAATACAGTAAAATCAACCGGTAGAAATTTATTGATCATCAACGATAACGTAATGAGCACCCATGCATAAAAATATAAGCCTTCAAAGATCGTCAGCACGGGGAATCTGCCTGTTTGCAACATATATAAAAATAGAAATATGGTTTGTAGAACCCAAACAATAGCAAGTAACCAGAAAGCTCCTTTGTTTGCCTTCTGGTTATTATGAAGAAAATCAATAAAATATAAGAGCACACTTGCTGCATAAATTAATACAGTTACTTCATGCAATCTTGTCATCATCAATTCCATATAATACTCCAACTACACTTGAACAGGGACTGGTTTGACCTGCACTACTTTTCTATTTGCCTGTTGTACAGGCACAGTAGAATCTTCCACTAAATCTTCCAATTGAAAAATCTTCACAAAACGATCCAAAGCTTCTTTCGCATTTGGCTCGACCGCTATTTCTTTCGCATAAAGAATTGGATCTTTCAGCATTTGGTTAATGATGCTCTTCGTATGCTTGCTAATTAGCTTTCGATCGCGATCGCTTAAATGAGGAAGCTTACGCTCAAGACTTACCATTGTCTCGGATTGGATCGACAGCGCCTTCTCCCTTAGTGCTGAAATAACCGGCACAACACCTAAGACGTTTACCCATTGATTAAATTCAACAATCTCGGATTCAATCATCATGTAAATACTCTCGGCAGCTTTTTTTCGTTCCTGCATGTTTGCTTCTACAATTCCTTCAAGATCGTCAATGTCATATAAGAAAACATTTTCATGTTCAGCGATTGCAGGATCTAAGTCACGCGGAACCGCAATATCAACCATCAAGATCGGTCGGCCTTTACGCATTTTGTTCACAAAGGTCATCATTTCTTTATTAATGACAAAATCCTTTGCACCAGTTGAACTAATGAGTATATCTGCTTCCACTAGCGCACATTGCAATTCTTGTAACTGTTTCGCTTTACCAGAAAAGCGCTCAGCTAAAGAAACAGCTTTCTCATATGTGCGGTTAATGACTGTGATATCATCTGCGCCATTGCCGTGGAGATTTTGAATGGCCAGCTCTCCCATTTTCCCTGCACCTAGGATGAGCGTATTCTTTCCCTTTAATCCGCCAAATATTTTCTTAGCTAACTCGACAGCTGCATAGCTTACAGATACAGCATTTGTATTTATTTCTGTTTCAGAATGAGCTTTTTTTGCTAACGTTAATGATTGCTTAAAAAGATGATTGAACACAGTGCCAATTGTGGATTGTTTTTGGGCTTCCAAATAGCTTGAACGAACTTGTCCAAGAATTTGTGTTTCACCAAGAACCATCGAATCTAATCCACAGGACACTTTAAATAAATGTTCAATCGCTCCCTCGCCTTCATAGATTGTAAGATAGGAAGAAAACTCTTCTCTTTCGATATTGAACCACTCTGAAAGGAATTCTTTTATATAATATCTGCTTGTGTGCAATTGATCTGCCACCGCATAGATTTCGGTACGGTTACATGTCGAAATAATCACGTTTTCGAGAATACTTTTTTTATTTTTTAACGCTTTCATTGCTAAAGCAAGTTCAGCTTCGTTGAATGATAATTTCTCACGAATTTCGACAGGGGCAGATTTATAATTTAAGCCTACCGCTAATATATGCATCCTTCGTATTGCACCCCCAGTAAATTCAATCTTAACAAACCATATTATATCATTTATATTTTACTTAAAACGTCAAAATTATGAACAGTTCATGAAAACATATGCTAACATGGTACTGGTATGAAATAATTACACCGTACATAGGTAGTTTTCGACAATTCATTTATATAAAATTACCATATCAAAAAACAAAACGAACTTCAAGTAAACAAATTAGGAGGGCATGATGAAAAATCAACGAATCTTTCCCGGCATTATTCTACTCGGCTTCGGGCTCTATTTCTTGCTTCAACAATATAACCTCGTCTTATTTAAAGACTTTTTCAATTGGCCCACAGTTCTATGTATCATCGGAGCTGCTTTTTTAGGTGAAGCATATGGTGGGAAACAGACTCATGCCATCCTTCCAGGTGTGATTCTGTTTGGAACCGGCCTGCACTTTCATCTAGTTGGCCATCTTACATTTTGGCCAAGTCACATCGGTGTTCTTCTTCTCATCGTTGCCATTGGCTTCCTAATGCAGGCAAGTAAAACGAAATCAAGCTCAATTCAAGGCATCTTATTGCTTATTATTGCCATTATAACGGTCTATTATGACCAACTCATTAGCAAATTTGGACTGAGCGAAACGGCACTCGCAAACTCAGCGCCTTATTGGCCATTCCTTGTCATGGGGCTTGGAATCTATATTCTTTTCATTAAAAAGAAATAAAGAAGGGGTCAGACCTAATTCCCCTCTATCTCATTTATATGACGTGTACATGTCAGTATACAATGTGTAGTGTGTGAGGTCTGACCCTTTTTGCGTTTATGCTAGAAAATCGTGCATATACGTCTTCAACATGAAAAGGGTCAGACCCCACATCTTTTTCTATCGTTTATATGACGTGTACATGTCACTATAAACAATGTGTAGTGTGTGGTCTGACCCTATTCTTACATATACTTCTTCAACAATCCCCATGCTTCGTCTTTCCCTTGGCCCGTTTCACCAGAGAAAACGATGGTTTCGTCTTCTTTTGCCATATCCAATGTCTCACGAGTTACTTTTAAATGTTTTTGCCATTTCCCTTTTGGGATTTTGTCCGCTTTCGTTGCAACGACAATGACAGGCAAATCATAATGCTTAAAGAAATCATACATCATGATATCGTCTTTTGTCGGTGGGTGGCGCAAGTCAACGATGAGTAAAGCTGCTTTAAGCTGCTCACGGTTTGTAAAATACGTTTCAATCATTTTCCCCCACGCTGCCCGCTCCGTTTTAGACACTTTTGCGTAGCCATATCCAGGCACGTCAACAAAGTGCAACATGTCGTTAATGATATAAAAATTTAACGTTTGCGTCTTTCCTGGCTTTGAAGATGTCCGTGCAAGGTTTTTGCGATTAATCATCTTATTGATAAAGCTGGATTTGCCGACGTTTGATCTTCCTGCAAGGGCGAACTCCGGAATCGGTTCATTTGGATATTGTTCCGGCTTCACCGCACTGATGACGATATCGGCACTTGTTACTTTCATTCTGTTTCACCTACCAATGCATGTTCCAATACTTCATCAACATGAGAAACGAGAACAAATTCTAATTCTTGACGAACACTTTCCGGGATATCGTCAATATCTTTTTCATTATTTTTTGGAATAATGATTTTCTTTAAACCTGCCCGGTGTGCGGCTAATGATTTTTCTTTTAAACCGCCAATCGGAAGCACACGGCCACGCAAGGTAATCTCCCCTGTCATCCCTACTTCTCGATGAACTGGTCGACCTGTTAAAGCAGAAATTAACGCTGTCGCAAGCGTAATCCCTGCTGAAGGTCCGTCTTTGGGAACAGCTCCTTCTGGTACGTGAATATGAATATCATGCTTTTCATGAAAATTTGCATCAATTCCAAGTTGTTCTGTTTTCGTACGAACAAAACTAAAGGCTGCCTGAGCAGATTCCTTCATGACATCACCTAGTTGTCCTGTCAGAACGAGCTTCCCTTTTCCAGGTGAAAGAGATACTTCAATTTGGAGAGTATCTCCACCTACCGTAGTATACGCAAGACCCGTTGCGACACCAACTTGATCCTCAGCTTCTGCTTGGCCGTAATGGAAAATGGTTTTGCCTAGGAAATCTTCTACGTTTTTCTCACTAACCACCACACGCTTTTTCTCACCGGATACGATGATTTTCGCAGTTTTACGGCAAATGCTAGCTAATTGACGTTCTAGACTTCTGACACCAGCTTCTCTCGTGTAATAGCGAATGATATTGACTAATGCCTCTTCACGAACTTGAAGCTGTGTTTTTTGCAAACCGTGATTTTCCATTTGGCGAATGAGCAAATGATCTTTTGCAATATGAAGTTTCTCTATCTCGGTATACCCTGCAATTGAGATAATTTCCATCCGATCTCGTAATGGTCCTGGTATTGTCGCCAAATTATTAGCTGTTGCAATGAACATCACTTTTGAGAGGTCGTACGTTTCTTCAATATAATGATCACTGAAATGATTATTTTGTTCAGGATCCAATACTTCAAGCATAGCTGCTGAAGGATCGCCTCTAAAATCATTGGACATTTTATCGATTTCATCTAATAAAAACACTGGATTAATCGTTCCTGCTTTTTTCATGCCTTGAATGATTCGTCCTGGCATCGCACCAACATACGTTCTTCTATGTCCACGTATTTCCGATTCGTCTCTGACACCACCAAGGGAAATCCGAACGAAATTACGATTCATCGACGTTGCAATCGAACGTGCAAGAGAAGTTTTCCCTACTCCAGGCGGTCCGACAAGACAAAGAATTGGCCCTTTAAGCGACTGTGTTAATTGCTGAACAGCCAAATACTCAAGCACACGCTCTTTCACTTTTTCAAGACCATGATGTTCACGATTCAACACCTTTTCAGCTTTTTGAATATTTAAATCATCTTTCGTTGCCTTGGACCAAGGAAGCGTGATGAGCCATTCGATATAATTACGGATGACGGAGCTTTCCGCAGAGGAAGAAGGGACTTTCTCGTATCGATCTAATTCCTTCATGGCCGTTTCCTTTATATGCTCTGGCATCCCTACTTCATTAATTTTCTCAGTAAGGACAGCTATCTCTCCAGTTTTCCCTTCTTTATCTCCAAGTTCTTTTTGAATTGCCTTCATTTGTTCACGCAAATAATACTCTTTTTGCGTTCTTTCCATTGAACGTTTCACGCGCTGGCCAATTTTCTTTTCGAGGTTCAATACTTCTTTTTCATTATTGATGATTTCGATTATTTTGCTTAATCGTTCTTTCACATCAACCGTTTCTAAAATTTCCTGTTTTTCTTTCGGCTTTAAAGGCAAATGGGAAGCTATTACATCGGCAAGCCTACCGGGCTCCTCAATGTCTGCCGTTGCAGCAAATGTTTCAGGGGTAATTTTCTTTGACATCTTTATGTACTGTTCAAAGTATTCCAACAGAGTTCGCATCAATGCCTGATGTTCAATTCCCTTTTCATCACTGTCTTCATACACGATCACTTCTGCAGAAAATTGTGTCTCGTTATCATAGAATTCAGTAATCCGAGCCCTGTTCAGTCCCTCTACTAATACGCGAATGGTACCGTTCGGGAGTTTCAGCATTTGCTTCACTTTTGTTAAAGTTCCCATATGATAAATATCTTCTTCACCTGGTTCTTCTAGGGAAACATCTTTTTGTGTTGTTAAAAAGATTAGATGATCTTCCACCATTGCTTTTTCCAAAGCTTGTACCGATTTGTCTCGTCCAACATCTAAATGTAGCACCATAGTAGGATATACAAGTAAGCCTCTTAATGGCAGGAGGGGGACGATGAGTTTCTTATCAGCCATGCCTGACACCTCCAATAATTTATCGTATAGTTTTCAAGATTGACCAGTGTAACAATTCTAACGTATTTACATGAACGTGTCTATCTGACAAGCTTATTCCCCTTTTATTATCTCCAAAAACAAAACAATACGCACGAAAAACCTAAAATTTAACGTATAGTAAACGAATATCCGTCCCCAAAAACTAGTTATTTTTAACTATTAAAATGTCCTAACAAGCGGGAATGTACGAGATTGCTGAATAGCTTAGGTAGCTACAAAAAAAGAGCCAGATCTCGCAAAATCTTTTTTCAGCAAGAATTAAGTGCGTGTAACACCATATTCTCCTGAGTAAAGTACGAGAACTGACCCTTTTACTAGCTTTTTTCCGGTTCAACTAACCATCAAGCGAAAAGTGCACTCACTGATGGATGTTTCACTTATACACTTTCACGCTTCGTTAAATCAAGCTTGTGCATGATTTGTTCGGGAATTATATCTTTTCTTAACGCTATTTCAAAGACTTCTTTCACTGTTTTTACCGGGATGATATCAATTCCATCTATTTCATTCAGCAACGGCTGCATGTTTTCGTGGGGGATAATCACTTTTTTTGCTCCCGCAAGCTTGGCTGCTTTAATTTTTGGAATGACCCCGCCAATTGGTTTTACATGGCCATGAATACTTATTTCCCCAGTCATCGCCACTGTATTTTCAGCAGGAATTTTGTAAATTGCGGAGTAAATTCCACACGCCATTGCAATTCCGGCAGAAGGCCCATCCACCGGACTGCCTCCCGGGAAGTTGACATGGATATCAAATTGGTCAGCAGGCACCCCCATCGCTCGAAGGACGGTAATCACATTTTCAATGGAACCTTTCGCCATACTTTTTCTGCGAATGGATTTTCCACTACCACCGATGCTTTCTTCCTCCACAATCCCCGTTATATTAATCGTTCCCTTATCAAGAGCAGGCATGACGGTCACTTCAATTTCAAGCAATGCCCCGCTATTTGGGCCATATACTGCTAGTCCATTAATTCGGCCAACTTTAGGCTTGTCATCGATTTTACGGTCCATTCTTGGCGTCAATTGACTAGAGTGAGCCATCCACGCAATGTCTTCATCTTTAATATAATTACGATCTTCTGTAATCGAAATACCCGCTAACGTTTGAACCATATTCACAGCTTCCCTGCCATTTCGGGCATATTCAGCGATTGTTTCAAGACCTTTATCACTAATTGTTAACTTCACCTTTTCAGATGCTTTTTTGGCAATTGAAATAATTTCTCCCGGATCGAGCTCCCTAAAGAAGACTTCAATACAGCGCGAACGGATGGCAGGAGGAATTTCATTTGGCGTTCTCGTTGTTGCACCAATCAAGCGAAAATCCGCCGGCAGTCCATTTTTAAAAATATCATGGATATGTGTTGGAATATTCGTGTTTTCCTCTGAATAATACGCACTTTCTAAAAATACTTTACGATCTTCTAGTACTTTAAGCAGTTTATTCATTTGAATAGGATGAAGCTCGCCAATCTCATCTATAAACAAGACACCACCATGCGCATTGCTTACAGCTCCTTGTTTTGGCTGTGGAATTCCAGCTTGCCCCATAGCTCCGGCACCTTGATAAATCGGATCATGAACCGAGCCAATTAATGGATCTGCAATGCCCCGTTCATCAAATCGGGCTGTTGTTGCATCCAATTCAACAAATACGGCTGTTTTTTGAAACGGCGATTTCGCATTGCGTTTAGCTTCCTCTAAAACAAGCCTTGCAGCAGCTGTTTTTCCGACGCCAGGTGGCCCATACACAATAACATGTTGTGGATTTGGACCACATAGCGCAGCCTTTAACGTCTTAATCCCATCTTCCTGACCAACAATATCAGCAAATGTAATCGGCCGTACACGTTCTGATAATGGTTCCGTTAAAGAAATCGACCGCATTTTTCGCAACTGATCCATTTCTTTTCTAGAGTCACGATCAATCGATACCTTTTGTGTCCTTTGTCCCTTAAGCAAATTCAAAAAATACATACCAATCACAATACCAAAAAACAGCTGAATTAATAACGCGATTCCTGTCCAATTCATTGCCTTTCCCTCCTGCATTCACCAAGTATGTAAATGATAGTATCTCCTCAGCCTGAATGAATCATCCATCTTTTTTACGGAAGTATGTGAATTGAACATGCACAGAAACCATCTTTGGAAACCAGCAAAAAAACTACACTGGCATGAGTAATTGCAAAAGGAAACTCCAGTCACTGAGCGGGCTCACTCTTTTTCCAGCATTGCGTGCCGGTTTTCGGATTTGCGAGCCGAGTCTGTATATTTTCGTGCCAGATTGAACGAATTGCGTGCCAAAATCGGTACTTTTCGAGCGAGATTGGGGATTTGCGCGCTGAAGTTAAATTTACGAATCCTGCTTCCTCTTTTCATACGAAATAACCTTTTTATTACGGATTTTATAAAAAAATGCAGCTGTTTAGTGGCGGGATGACGCAATCGTCTGGGCAACACCAATCACTTCGTAGTCTCCATCTCTCCTTTTTCCAGCATGACGAGCCAGATTTCGGATTTGCGTGCCGGAGTTAAATTGATGAACCCCGCTTCCTCTTTTCATACGAATTAACCTTTTTATTACGGGTTTTATAAAAAAATGTAGCTGTTTAGTGGCGGGATGACGCAATCGTCTGGGCAAACTCCAGTCATAGCGTAGTCTCCATCTCTCCTTTTTCCAGCATGACGAGCCAGATTTCAGATTTACGTGCCGAGTTTGTACGTTTTCATGCCAGTTTGGATAAGTTGCGTGCCGGAATCACTGCTTTTCGTGCGCGATTAGAGATTTGCGTGCCGGAACTAAAAAATAGCGATTAAAGACAAAAAAAGGGCTGACTCCTCCCCAACATCATCCAGAAACACGTGAAGATAGCACGTATTGCTGTGTGTAGAGTACGAAATCAAACCCTTTTGAAGATTATGCAGATGTTTTATCAGCTGCGTTAATCGTTGTTCCATCTTTAAGAACGAGTTTAGGTGGCTCGTTTTCTGTGATGGCTGCCCCTGTAATGATACATTTGTCAATATCATCACGTGAAGGTAGCTCAAACATTACTTCAAGCATAATGCCCTCAATAATTGAACGTAGTCCACGAGCTCCCGTTTTTCTTTCAATTGCTTTCTTCGCAATTTCAAGTAAAGCATCATCCTCGAATTCGAGAATAACATTATCAAGCTCGAGCATTTTTTCAAATTGTTTAACTAGAGCATTTTTCGGCTTCGTTAAAATATCGATCAATGCCGCTTCATCTAATTGCTCCAATGTAGCAATGACTGGAATACGTCCGATGAATTCCGGAATTAAACCGAAGCGCAATAAATCTTCTGGAAGCACTTTAGAAAGCAGTTCTTTTTCTGCAACATCATCTTTCTTCACATCTGATCCAAAACCAATTACTTTTTGGCCTAAGCGACGTTTAATAATCGGTTCGATTCCATCAAATGCACCACCACAGATAAAGAGAATATTCGTTGTATCAATTTGAATAAACTCTTGGTGTGGATGCTTACGACCACCTTGAGGTGGGACACTCGCAACGGTACCTTCAAGTATTTTCAACAATGCTTGCTGAACACCTTCACCTGATACGTCACGTGTAATGGACGGGTTTTCAGATTTACGTGCTACTTTATCGATTTCATCAATATAGATGATTCCTTTTTCTGCCTTTTCCACATCATAATCTGCTGCTTGGATTAGCTTAAGCAAAATGTTTTCAACATCTTCCCCGACATATCCAGCTTCAGTTAATGAAGTCGCGTCAGCGATTGCAAACGGTACATTCAATAGTCGTGCCAATGTCTGTGCAAGTAACGTTTTCCCACTACCAGTTGGACCGATGAGAGCAATATTACTTTTTGCAAGTTCTACATCATCGACTTTACTATTTGAATTGATTCGCTTGTAATGATTGTATACCGCAACCGCAAGAGATTTTTTAGCCTGCTCTTGTCCAATCACATATTCATCAAGAATTTCGCGAATTTCCATCGGTTTAGGAACATCTTTAAATTCAATTTCTTCTTCCGTTCCTAGTTCTTCTTCGACGATTTCTGTACAAAGCTCAATACATTCATCACAAATATATACACCTGGTCCAGCTACCAGTTTACGAACTTGCTCTTGAGTTTTTCCGCAAAAAGAACATTTTAATTGTCCTTTTTCATCATTAAATTTAAACATGGACTCACTCCTTTAAAGAATTTTCCTATATACATAGCTTAAGCGCCTTATTTTTGGACAGAAATAAACGGCTAAGCTCGGTAATAAAAATTTTGATGTAGACCGCATTGTATCATGTTCCAAGTTTTTTTGTAATAAAAATGCTTCAGACATGAAAGTTGTCCAATAAGTACAATTCTTATCGATAATATGTATGTTGCCCGTAATAGGCTTTCCCAAACCTAAAAAACACGACGTGCAAAGGAAGTTAAAACACCAACGGCAAAGGCCGTAGATTATGCACCAACCTTTTTTGAAAACGCTTACTAAGCATTTGATTGAAACATTTCTATAACTCCAAAAGGCTTCAACTATTATAGTATAGGTCGAACACAAGCAATGGCATCATAGATTTCTCATACTAAAAGGCGTAGATCGGAACAATTTCTCTGTTCATTTCTTCCTCCTTTAGAACACGTATTAGTAAGGCAAGGGTCTTTTATTATGTATGTATATGCGGTATTAAAATTAATCTACACTGAATTCATAAAAAAATCAATGCTGAAATTCCCATCAAAATAATTATTTTTTTAAATGATAATTTAAGCTTACTAAAGTCATAGCGGTTAGCGCATGCATATTGTCGAAAATAAACCTTTTACCGTACTGCTAATGTCAAATTTTCATTTTTTATGTATGAAGGTCACGGGGACGGGGCTTAGAGATTTATTAATATAGCCATTCTACTTTGCAAGTATACTAATTTTATTATAGAAAGTCCCTAAATTCGGCTTCGCACCGCCACCATTGGGATTAGGCGAGTGTAGCGTGCTACTTGCTTAATCCTTCATGGTAGATGGTGGCGTTTTAACGCCATATTTGTTTTGTATGTTTATATTATATAAAGATATTAACTCATTACATTATGTATAAAACAAGGCACGAATGTTCGTGCCTTGCATGTTTCTAATTGTAATACAAAATATGTTGTTTGGCTAAATTTTAATACTTAGCCTCAAACACATTGGCCTTTATTATTCAGCAGCAGCGACTGTTTTGCTGTTTGCAACAAGGAAGTCGATTGCTTTGTTGATTTTAAGATCACCTTTAAGACCTTCTAGGCTACCAAGTGCTTTTTTGATGTTTTCTACATCCATTTTGTACATTTCAGCCATTTTTTCAACCTCTGCATTCACATCTTCGTCCGTTACTTCGATGTTTTCAGCTTTAACGATTGCATCAAGAGTTAGACTTACACGAACTTGGTTTTTCGCTTCTTCTAACATTTGGCCTTTAAGTGCTTCTTCATCTTGTCCTGAGAATTGGAAGTATAACTCCATGTTCAAGCCTTGAGATTGAAGACGTTGTTCGAAGTCTTTCATCATGCGATCTACTTCGTTATTTATCATAACTTCAGGGATGTCAACTTCCACGTTTGCAGTTGCTTGTTCGATAACTGCGTCACGAACTGCGTTTTCTGCTTGGTGTTTTTTGTCATGCTCAAGTTTTTTCTTTGTTTTTTCTTTCAATTCAGCAAGTGTTTCAACTTCATCGTCAACATCTTTTGCGAATTCGTCATCTAATTGAGGAAGTTCTTTTGTTTTGATTTCGTGTAATTTCACTTTGAATACAGCAGGTTTACCTGCAAGCTCAGCAGCATGGTACTCTTCAGGGAAAGATACTTCGATATCTTTTTCTGCTCCTGTTTCAAGGCCAACTAATTGCGCTTCGAAACCAGGAATGAAGCTATTAGATCCAAGCTCTAATGTATAGTTTTCAGATGCTCCACCTTCAAATGCTTCGCCATCAACGAATCCTTCAAAGTCGATCACAACTGTGTCGCCATCAGCTGCTTGTCCTTCTTCTTTTACAACTAGCTCAGCTTGACGTTCTTGAAGAGTTTTGATTTCTTTCTCAACATCTTCGTCTGTTACTTCAGCACTAACTGCTTCTACTTCAAGACCTTTATATTCACCTAATTTAACTTCAGGAGCAACTGTTACATTTGCTTTGAAAATAAGGTTTTGGCCTTTTTCCATTTGTTCAATGTCAATTTCAGGACGATCAACTGGGTTGATTCCTGCTTCTTCAACTGCATTTGCGTATGCTTCTGGAAGAATGATATCTAGTGCATCTTGGTAAAGAGATTCTACGCCGAATCTTTTTTCGAACATTTGACGAGGCATTTTTCCTTTACGGAAGCCTGGTACATTTACTTGTTTTACAACTTTTTTGAACGCAGCGTCTAAACCTTCGTTAACAGTACCAGCTTCTACTTCAATAGTTAGTACTCCTTGGTTACCTTCTAATTTTTCCCATTTAACAGACATGTGTTTCCCTCCAAAAATCTATATACTAAAATGAATAAGCAATGGATGAATCTGCTATGCTATTCCTAACAAGCATCACCATACCCTAATGAATTAGGGTCTGTTCGTTTTATAACAAAACGAGACATTACAACCCCTACATTATAACACAGGTTCCCTCGTTTCAACAGCAATACATTAAATATTCCCATAAGAAAATTCTTCAATTGTATGAATTTGGAGAATCATTTCTTGTACAGAATCCGGACCTACTCCATATTGAACAGCTCTTTCAATGACTGTATCTTCACCTGTTTGATAGCTCTCTGCTACAGCATGGTAGGCACACGCCCAAATTGGAAAGCTGCTTTTCTCAGGTGCGATTGGGTACATGATAAATTGTTGCCTTTCTATTAGAGAAGTGGCCATTGTTAGTAAGGATGGATTTTCTTGTTCTAATTGTGTTGCTACGAGGGACGTAACGGTTTTGAAAAATTCCGTATCCTTCATAGGCAGTATTTCCGTTGGTATGATATCCATCTCTTGTGAGAGCTTTGTTACCCGGACATTTTTATCATATTCCTGTTCTTGGAGAATATGGAGCAAAAGCGTCTTCAGAAAAGGATGCGCGGCTTCGTCAAACAGAAATTTTTGAACAGATGGCATAAAAGCTCGAATATTCGTTTCTGATAATCGACTTATATTCCTAAAAATTTCTTCGTCGGTTTTCCCAGTAAACCACTCATCATCAATAAACTCTGCTTCCGTTCGTTTCTCTTCTTCGATTTCTACAGACATATTTTCATTCTCTTCTAAAACTCTAGTACTAAAGGCAAGCATCTTTTTAAATTGATCGATTTTGTCATGAGGTACTTGATTATCATCCAATAGCGCTTCGATTGTCGTAACCATTTCTTCATGCTCATTAAGTTGGAGTAAAACCATTAAATAGATACTTACGATTTGAAAATAGTCACCAATTCCTTTATGAAGCATCTCTTTACACAAGTCCCGCGCTTCTGTATAGAGACCTATTTCGACAAATGAAACGATTAAACCGACATTTACATCGGGGTTCTCAGGATCAATCTCTCTTGCTTGGCTATACAATTCCGCTGCACGCTTAAACTCTCTTTTTTCGATATGTTCCATACCCTTTTCCACTAGCCTACTGCCCAAATTAGGAAACGGAACAACATTTCCTTCTTGCTTTTGTTTCTTTTTACCGTCCATCGTATAACTCCGCCTGTCGATATATTTTTCTAGCAATTAGTTTAGCATTGTTTTCTTCGCAATACAAAAATTAACTAAAAATTGAGTGGCAAAATGGAGTAAATTTACGTTTCATGTGAGTTTTAGGTAAATTATTCAAGAATTAGGCCTAGTATTAGAAATTTGATTTTATCTGTTCTCACTTATACTCATTTACGTGGAACAAATCAAAACAAAAGGACCAGACTTCACTACAACTATATACCTTTCAAATAAGTGTTTGAACACATCATTTTAGGTATTTGTATGAGTCTGATCCATTTGGCCATGCTATGCAATTATTTCGTAGACATAACGTCTATTGTATTTTCATATTTAGAAATTTGCTCATCATATTGCAGTGTGATTGAAATCTCATCCCAGCCGTTTACAAGCATCTCTTTCCAATATGGGTGAATTTCAAACTCCGCAACAAAATCAGCTGGTCCGAAAACCTTTTGATTAGGTAAATCAATTGTGAATTCAACGTCCGTATTTTTGGCTTCCTTCATTAAATAAGATACGTTTTCTGCCGATAAAGCAATTGGTAGAATCCCATTTTTTAAGCAGTTATTTTTAAAAATATCTGCAAATGAAGGCGCAATGACGATTTGAAAACCATAGTCTTGTAGTGACCAAGGTGCATGCTCCCTTGAAGATCCGCAGCCGAAATTTTCACCCGCCACTAGAATGGATGCACCAGCGGCCTCAGGTTGGTTTAACTCGAAGTCTTCACGAAGTTCTCCATTTTCCTTATATCGCCAGTTATAAAATAAAAATTCGCCAAAACCTGTCCGTTCAATTCGCTTTAAAAATTGCTTCGGAATAATCTGATCTGTGTCAACATTGTTTCGGTCTAAAACTGCCGGTTTTCCTCGGTATACCGTAATTGGTTCCATATTGCACCTCCTAAATTAATGTAATTGCATTTCTGATTGGTTTGCTATGTTTCGAATATCAACAAATTTTCCATATAGCGCTGCTGCTGCTGCCATTTCCGGGCTAACTAGATGCGTTCTTGCACCTGCTCCTTGACGACCTTCGAAATTTCGATTGGACGTTGACGCACAATGCTCACCTGCCGGAACAGCATCTGGATTCATTCCTAAACACATGCTACAGCCAGAATCCCGCCATTCAAAACCTGCAGACTTAAAGATTTCATCAAGACCTTCTTCTTCTGCTTGTTTTTTAACCTTTTGTGAACCGGGAACAACCATTGCCCGAACTGCTTGATGCACTTGTTTACCAGTGATCACACCTGCTGCTTTTCGTAAATCTTCAATTCTTGAGTTCGTGCATGATCCAATGAATACATGTTGAACCGGAATATCTGTAATTTGCATACCTTCCTCTAATCCCATATATTCAAGAGCACGTTGTAGTTCTTTTTCATCGATCGTATCACTTGATCCAACTGGAATATTTCCATCTACAGCACTGGCCATACCAGGATTTGTTCCCCAGCTCACCATCGGCGAGATTTGCTGAGCATCAATTGTAATTTCTCGGTCATACACGGCATCTTCATCACTAGCAAGAAGTTTCCATTTCTCCACACATTCTTCAAGCTCTTTACCTTTTGGTGCAAATTTTCTGCCTTTTAAATAAGAGAAAGTTGTTTCATCTGGGCTAACTAACCCAGCACGTGCTCCGCCTTCAATCGACATATTACATACTGTCATACGCTCTTCCATTGACATATTTCGGAACACTTCACCACAATACTCAACAATATAACCATTTCCGAAATTCACACCGTATTTAGCAATCACGTACAAAATAACATCTTTCGCCGTTACGCCAAATTGTAACTTTCCATTCACTTCTAGCTTTAACGTTTTCGGTTTTGTTTGCCATAATGTTTGTGTTGCAAAAACATGCTCTACTTCACTTGTTCCAATCCCAAACGCAATCGAACCGAATGCACCGTGAGTTGATGTATGGCTATCTCCACAAACAATCGTCATCCCAGGCTGTGTTAATCCCATTTCCGGACCAATTACATGAACAATTCCTTGATCAGGACTTTTCAAATCTGCAAGCTCAATTCCAAAATCACGGCAATTCGTTTCAAGAGCCGTCAACTGTTTCAAAGCAATCTCATCTTGGATAAAATAACGATTGATCGTCGGCACGTTATGATCCATCGTCGCAAACGTCCGATCTGGTCGCCTTACTTTCCGACCTTTCATTCGTAATCCCTCAAAAGCTTGCGGTGAAGTAACTTCATGAATGAAATGCAAATCAATATATAATAAGTCCGGTTTATTTTCCTCTTGATGGACAATATGTTGCTCCCAAATTTTTTCAATAATTGACTTTCCCATGCTTTTTCACCTCGCAAATTTTTTAATCTAGCTGTTTTCATTTATGAAGAATAAAAGGTTGAAACACTTAACTTAAACAGCTTTCTAATCTTTTGGCTCTGTTATACATGTTATTGATTTTGTTTCTGGCACTTCAATCAACAAATCAGAAATCACATATTTCTTTAACAAAGCCAATCTTTTAAAAGTTAAGCTAGACAATGTGTAAAAACCTAAAATGTCACATTCGCTCAAACTTACCTAAGTGGCGCTAGTTTATGGTTTTTATACATTCTTCCTTCATAAGAAAAATCCAGGTTGTTTCTTTTTAGTTTCTGTTAAAAATAATTGTTGATTGTAATGCAGGCTTTTCGTGATCCACTTGTAAATGCAATCAACATGATTCTTAAGCATAACTTTTTTAAAATAGCTCAAAAAAGTCGCTTCCTCCATCTAAAGGGCTGTAGGAAGGCTTATTTGAGCCATCTTCTTAATGAATCAAAATTATTTATTTGACGTTGTAACTTCGCTTAGAAGAGTCTCTTTAATTTCAGCAATCATTTCTTCAGTCGACAAGCTTTCTGTACTTTTCCCTGCGATATCCTTCGTTCTGAACCCTGAGTCAAGGACAGAATGAACCGCCTTTTCAATCGCTTCTGCTTCTTTTTCCAATCCGAACGATAGTCTAAGCATCGATGCAGCTGAAAGAATCGTCGCAATCGGATTCGCAATGTTTTGGCCAGCAATATCTGGTGCGGAACCATGAATCGGTTCGAACAAGCTAGGTCCTTCAACGGAAATCGATGCGGAAGATAGCATACCGAGTGAACCTGTAAGAACAGATGCTTCATCACTTAAAATATCCCCAAACATATTTTCTGTGACCACAACATCGAATTGTCTAGGATTGCGAATTAATTGCATGGCAGCATTATCGACTAGCATATGCTCTAATGTAACATCAGGATAATTCTTAGCCACTTCCTCAGCCGTTTCACGCCATAATCTACTTGATTCAAGCACATTCGCTTTATCGACAGATGTTACTTTTTTCTGTCTTTGGCTCGCAATTTCAAATGATAGCTCAATAATTCTTCTCATTTCTTCTTTTTGGTAAAATAGCGTATCAACGACCGCTTCTTTCCCTTCAAAAGTTGTCCGTTCACTTGGTTTCCCGAAGTATAAGCCCCCAGTTAATTCTCGTACAATAATAAAATCAACGTCTTCAATTATTTCTTGTTTTAATGGAGAGGCTTCTGACAAACTAGAAAAATAGCTAATTGGCCGTAGATTGGCATAAAGATTTAAATCTTTCCGGATTTTCAACAACCCGCGTTCCGGGCGTAAATGAGGGGGCTCATTATCCCATTTTGGTCCACCAACGGCACCTAGAAGAATTGCATCACTTGATTTACACAATTCAACCGTTTCATCTGGAAGTGGCGAACCTGTTGCATCAATCGCCGCCCCACCAATTTGACCATATTCAAAAGTGAATTCATGATCGAAACCTTCAGCAACAGCTTCGAGTATTGTAACTGCACCTCCCGTCACTTCTTTTCCGATACCATCTCCAGGCAATACTGCAATTTTCCTTTTCATCTTTCTCTCCTTTCTAGAGGATGTTCAAAAAAATGAGTAAAACAGCTGTTGAATTTCTTTATCTTTTAGATTGAGGCTGTCTCATAAGGAGTCAGACTCCTTATAAGACAGCCTCTTAAGCTTTTCGAATTTCTAGACTGTTAATTATCGTTTAATGAACAAAACTTCTCGCTGTTATTGTAAAACGGGCTCTTTTTCACTTAGATAAATAATGCGATTTACCGCATTTAAATACGCTCTTGCAGATGCTTCTAACACATCTTGATGTAGGCCTCGTCCGCTCGTTTCCATTCCGCGATAACGAACCTTCACATAAACTTGTGCCAATGCATCACGACCTGCTCCAACGGATTGGATACGGTAATCAAGCAGATTCACTTTATTATCCAGACATCTTTCTAGTGTATTGTAAAGAGCTTCTACACTTCCAGCGCCTGTAGCCGCTTCTTGAATAAGATCTGTATTTCCATTTTTTAAGGTAACAGTTGCCGTTGGAACTTGGTTCGTTCCATACGTAATCTGTAAAGAATCTAATTCAAAGAATCGATCATCTTTTGACATTTTTTCTTCAAGAACAAGTGCAGCTAGATCTTCATCTGTCATTTCTTTTTTGCGATCTGCCAATGCTTTGAATTGGACGAATAGGCGATTCATTTCTTCATCGGTTACATATAATTTCAACTCATCCAGACGGTTCTTAAATGCATGTCGTCCAGAGTGCTTGCCAAGAACTAATGCATCTGCAGAAACTCCGACAAGTTCAGGTGAGATAATTTCATACGTTGACTTCTCTTTTAAATAGCCATCCTGATGAATACCGGATTCATGGGCGTATGCATTTCTGCCGATAATCGCTTTGTTTGGTGGAATGACCATACCTGTCAATTTACTGATCATATCGCTTGTTCGTTTAATTTCATTAAGCGTAAGCCTTGTATTTGCTTGATAATGGTCACTACGGATATGTAGCGCTACTGCGACTTCTTCAAGTGCTGCATTCCCAGCTCGTTCACCGATTCCGTTAATCGTGCCTTCTACCTGAGTGGCACCTGCTTCAATTGCAGCCAGTGAGTTTGCTGTAGCCATCCCAATATCATCATGACAGTGTGTTGATAATTGCACCTTATCAATAGAAGGAACATGGTTGCGCAGATACGTAAAAATTTCGGCATATTCCTTTGGCGTTGTATAACCAACCGTATCTGGAATATTAATAATTCTCGCTCCTGCACCAATTACCGCTTCTACAATTTCAGCTAAATAATCAAGCTCAGTCCGACTTGCGTCCTCTGCTGACCATTGGACAAGCGGAAAGCGACTAGCAGCATACGCTACTGTTTGTACTGCGCGTTCCACAACTTGTTCTTTTGATAGCTTTAATTTATATTCACGATGGATAGGAGAAGTGGCAATAAACGTATGCAATCTTGGCTCCGCACCGTCTTTTAACGCTTCCCACGCTGCATCAATATCACTTTGCACCGCTCGCGCAAGCCCGGTAACCGAGCTTGTGCGAATTTTTTTAGCGATTTCTTGAACGGATGCAAAATCACCTTTTGATGCTGCGGGGAATCCCGCTTCGATAATATCTACGCCTAATCTTTCTAATTGGAAAGCAATTTCTATTTTTTCAGAAAAGTTCAGGTTCACGCCTGCTGATTGCTCACCATCTCTAAGAGTAGTATCGAAAATATTAATTTTTCGCAACAGTCACCACCTCTTTCTTAGCTTTTTGTTGCTGTTGTACAAAAGGCATCATTTCGCGAAGCTTACGGCCTACTACTTCAATTTGGTGTTCGTTTTCACGGTTATTGATTGCTGTGAATACTGGACGATTCGCTTGGTTTTCTAGAATCCAGCCTTTAGCAAACTCGCCATCTTGGATGTCTTTTAGTACCTTTTTCATTTCTGCTTTTACATTTTCATTGACAACACGTGGTCCTGAAACGAAATCTCCCCACTGAGCTGTATCAGAAATGCTATAACGCATGTTTTCTAATCCGCCTTCGTACATTAAATCGATGATCAGTTTCAATTCATGTAAACATTCGAAGTAAGCTACTTCTGGTTGGTAACCAGCTTCTGTTAATGTTTCGAATCCAGCTTTTACTAAAGAAGTTAGCCCACCACAAAGTACAGCTTGCTCTCCGAATAAATCTGTTTCTGTTTCTTCTTTAAATGTCGTTTCTAAACCACCAGCACGTAATGAACCGATTCCTTGAGCATAAGCAAGAGCTAACTCTTGAGCTTCGCCCGTTACGTTTTGATAGATGGCAAATAATGCTGGTACACCTGCTCCTTGCTCATACGTACGTCTTACAAGGTGACCAGGACCTTTTGGAGCAACTAGTAGAACATCTACATCTGCAGGCGGTACGATTTGATTAAAGTGAATGTTAAATCCGTGTGCGAAAAGCAAAGCTTGACCTGCTTTTAGTACTGGTTGGATTTCTTCTTTGTATACCTTTGGTTGCATTTCATCCGGAAGAAGGATCATGATTACGTCAGCTTGTTCTGCTGCTTCTTTAACAGAGTAAACTTGGAAACCATCTTCTTCTGCTTTATCCCATGAATTCCCTTTTCTAAGACCAATTACTACATCAACACCGCTGTCGCGAAGGTTTTGTGAATGAGCGTGTCCTTGAGAACCATACCCGATTACTGCTACTTTTTTATTTGCTAAATACGTTTCGTTTACGTCACCGTTATAATATACTTTTGTCATTTTAATACATCTCCCTTTTTCTCATTAATTATCAATTTTCCCAGTTTAACTTACTATCTATTGAAAAACCCACCGATGATGGAAATTTCACTTAATTAGACAATCGTGAAGCTTTTTACAACCGATTGTTTTTGTGTTCCGCGCGGGAAGGCTGCTGTGCCAGTTCGCGCAAGTTCTTTGATCCCATAAGGCTTGAGCAATTCAATGAACGCTTCAACCTTATCGGATTCACCTGTAATTTGTATCGTCAGGCTATCTTTGCTGACATCAATAACCGAGCCGCGAAATGGCTCTATTAAGGAATAAATCTCCGTACGAGTTTGGCTTGAAGCAAGCACTTTTATTAGTGCCAACTCTCTCGCTACAATGGATTGATTGCTAATATCTGTTACTTTTAATACATCAATCTGTTTATTTAACTGTTTCGTCATCTGCTCAATGACGTTCTCATCCTCAACATGAACAACTACGGTTATTCTTGAGATATTTTCTTGTTCAGATTGACCAACAGAGATGCTTTCAATGTTATAGTTTCGCTTCGTAAACAAATTCGTAATTCTGTTTAGTACACCAGGACGATTGTTTACAGTTAGGGTTAGAATGCCTTTCTTCATAGCTTCACACCTACCATTTCATGCAGTCCTTTACCTGGCGCTACCATCGGATAGACATTTTCTTCAGCTTCTACATCAAAGTCAATAAGTACAGGCCCTTTGATCGCAAGTGCTTCATCAATTTTGGCACTAGCATCTGCCTCATTATCGACTTTAAAAGCCGGAATACCATATGCATTTGCCAATTTAATAAAGTCTGGTTGATAATCGAATTTACTATGAGAATAACGTTCTTCATAGAAATCCGTTTGCCATTGCCTTACCATCCCTAGAGCATGATTGTTCACAATGATAATTTTAACTGGTAAATTTAATTCAGCCATTACCGCTAATTCCTGGCTCGTCATTTGGAATCCACCATCGCCAACGATCGCTAATACAGTTGCATCTGGATTAGCTATTTGAGCACCGACCGCTGCCGGTATACAGAATCCCATCGTTCCAAGGCCGCCAGACGTTACCCAAGCATCCGGTTTTGTAAAGCCAAAATATTGGGCCGCCCACATTTGATGCTGGCCAACATCTGTGACAACAATCGCATCACCAGCTGTTTTTTCATGTAAAAGTTCAATCACTCTTTGCGGCTTCAGTGTTTCCGACTCTCTGTCGTATACAAATGGGAATTCTTGCTTCCAATCTTGCAATGTTTTAATCCACTCAGTAAGCTCAGGCTTCTTGCCGTCTTGAGCGACCAACTGCTCGAGTGCTTCTTTGGCACATCCAACAACCGGGATCTTCGTCGGTACGTTTTTCCCAATTTCAGCAGGATCGATATCAATATGTGCAACCTTAGCGTTTGGCGCAAAAGCTGCCAAATTTCCAGTTAATCGGTCATCGAATCGAGCGCCGATGTTAATGAGCAAATCACATGTTGAAAGTGCCATATTTGCGGCATAAATACCGTGCATGCCGCCCATTCCGATGAATAATGGATGATCAGCTGGGAATCCGCCGAGTCCTAAAAGTGTGTGCACAACTGGAATGCCTTGTTGCTCTGCGTATTGCAATAAATGTTCAGATGCTTTTGCATGCAGGATGCCTGCTCCAGCTAAAATAACTGGTTTTTTCGAACTGCTGACAGCTTCAACTAATTTTCTAATTTGCAAATAATTGGGCTGTGTATTCGGTTGGTATCCTGGTAAATCCATTACCGGTTCACCTTCAACTTTGCCATCCAATATCGCCACATCTTTTGGGATATCGATGAGTACAGGACCTGGCCGCCCGCTTGAAGCGATATAGAACGCTTCTTTAATAATGCGCGGGAGGTCTTCCGGTTTTCTTACTTGGTAGTTATGCTTTGTAATTGGCGTTGTAATGCCAATCACATCCGCTTCCTGAAATGCATCTGAGCCAATAATGGATGTAGCAACCTGGCCAGTGAACACGACTAAAGGAATGGAATCAATCATGGCATCTGCTAGGCCAGTCACAATATTGGTTGCTCCTGGACCAGAAGTGGCAAGAACTACCCCCGGTTTTCCAGTAATTCGGGCATACCCTTCAGCAGCATGAATGGATCCTTGTTCGTGACGAGATAGGATATGATTCATGCCTGACCGATAAATTTCATCGTAAATCGGTAGAACAGCTCCACCCGGATATCCAAAAATGACTTCAACTTGTTCCTCTTTCAGGGCATCAATCAGAAAAGCGGCCCCGCTTTTTACTTGATGTTCCGCTTTGCTGGCTGTTACCACTGCTTTTTCTGTCATTTGAAAAGACCTCCTTCGCTTATTTTGTGTTTGATTGTGGTAATGCATTTACTCAATAAAGGCGAAAAACATATAAAAAGCCTCCCACCTCATTAAGCATGCTGTTGCATTACTTAAAGGGGTGAAAAGGCTATATATCCTATCCACGGTACCACCCTAATTCGCACAAAAAATACGTACGCACTCTAAACAGATTTCACTCTGCACTGTATTTTGATAACGGGTGCTGGTTGGCACCCGTTCAGCCTTACTCGTACACTTTCGGGCTGAAACTCAGAGGTGAGTTCACCTTTTGGACATTACCGGCTTCCAGCTACCCGGCTCTCTGTAAATGTCTGCTCAAAAGACTACTTATCCTCATCAATGCTTTAACATGTTGAATTTTATTATTATATTACTCTTTAATGTTTGAGTAGTGGCCAACTTTTTAAATTCTTTTAATTTTTAGAAGAATGTAAAAGCTGTTGTATTGAAACTTATATTACGCTGATATTTAAGGCACGTCAATACCTTTTTCCTAATTATTTGACTATTCGATTTTATTAAATAAATTGAATCCGCTTACATCATTGCTGTGACTTATTTTCTATATTAATAGAATTTTTGACCTTTTAAAAAAATTATAGAAACATGAAAAAAGAGAATTTCTTTTTTGAAGAAAATTCTCTTTTTCACTTATAAAGTCATAGCTCGCATCAAATCCTTTTTTCGATAAACACTTAACACAAGACCAATAAGACCCGCATTCATCAGAACCTGCATATTGCCGTAACTTATAAATGGGAGTGATACACTCATGATCGGAAATACCCCAAATGACATCCCAAGATTAAACATTACCTGAAAAGCAAAAAGACTTAAGGCACCAATTACAAGTATTTTTCCATATCCATCACGGACCGTTTTAACAACGTAAAACATGCGTAAGATCAGCAACACTAATGTACCTCCTAACACGACCGCAAATGTCCAACCAAGGGTATATGATAAAGAAATAAAAACAAAGTCCGTTGTACTTTCTGGTAACAAAGATCCTGATTCGGGAATTGACTGCCAAAACCATCCGGTTCCATCTCTAAGTTCTTTCATTTTTACATAGTGGTATCCAGATGATTCTGCATATTTTTCAGGATTTAGAAACGCCAATAAACGTACTAGTTGATATTCCTTGATTCCAGTGGTAAACCAGGCGTATAGCGGTACCACTGCCACAGTTACCAACGAGATAACATAAGACCAAATGATTTTCCTTTTCGCAAAGTGACTTCCCCACAACATGACACCAGTAATAATCGTGAACATGCCGAAAACGAAAAGATTTGGGGTTAATACAATTAAATAGCTTGTTATTAGATATAAAATTACGACCATATACATTTTCATTTTTTCATTTCGAAAAACCCCTGCCCATCCTATTAAAAAGAGTGGCAGTGTGATCGATATATCCGTTGAAAATGGTCCTAACACAAGAGTAGCACTACCGTTTACCCTATTTCCTGAAATGAGCGCAAAAGAAATTATTCCCCAACCGATCACAAACCAGCCAATACCTAGTTTTTGCAATTTTCGATAATCAAAAAACATGAGAATTGTGGCGAAAGCAATACCAATAAGCGTAACAATGAACTTATGAATAAAGGCCATCGCCGTGTGTTCAGATTCGAATACAAATATTGGCACCATTCCAAGAACTATGATAAACAAAAACAAGCCAATCATTTTCCAATCCACTTTCGGACGGTGCAATCGATCCATTTTTCGCCCAAGATGAATTGGATTCCCCATCATTAAAACGGCCTTTTGTTCAGCTTCCTTATCATTTAATCCCTGTTTCTTTAGAGCTTCTTTGGTTTGTTTCAAATGATTATTCAACTCTATTTCAACAAGTTTGCAAGCTTCCTTAGAACGAATGCTACGCGATACTTCGGACAAAAACTGCTCTTTTTTCATAAAATCAGCCACCCATTACGGCTTGAAAAACAAATGAGGCTGATTGTTTTTTTGCCTCTGCTTTGCTCAACAACTTCCGTCCTTTATCATTCAATTTGTATAATTTTTGCTCAGAAGTTCCCCAACACGACTGTATGTAATCTTTTTGTTCTAAATCATGTAGCAATGCGTACAGGAAACCTTCATTGTCAGCAAACTTCGCATTTCCTTTACTCGTCAAAACAGCCATGATTTCAAAGCCGCTTTTTTCATTTTTCAACATTCTAAATATGGTAAGTATGACTTCCTCTTCACCTGCTCCTTCGTTTACAATGGCTTGACGAATCTTATTCTGATGTTTTTCTGAAAATTTCACGTCGTAAAAAACCGTAGTTTGCATCGCTTTTTTCAATTGTCTTAATCGATTTTCCATGCTGTTCCCTCCAAACTGTTTTTTAAAATATGTTTAGCCCTGCGCATTCTTGTTTTAATCGTGCTCTGACTGTTCCCTGTCATTTCTGCCATTTCTTTAATCGTAAGCTCTTGGAAATAGTATAGATAAATCACTTCTCTGTATTTCACCGGGAGGTTCATGACAGCATCTGATAATACTTTATCCTCATCCTTTTGAATAATATCTTGTTCAACATGATCCACCGCTTGACAATTAGCATAATTTCCAGTGTTTAATTCGACTTGGCGGTAATACCAGCTCTTCAAGTAATCTTTACAATGATTGATCGCGATTCGCCACAGCCAAGTACGAATCTTCGCCTCTCCCCTGTACCTTGGCAGTGCTTGATAGCATTTCACGAAGATTTCCTGGGTTAAATCTTCTGCCAATGGAAGGTTTTTCACATACGAATAAACAAGCTGCAATATATCTTGTCCATATGTCATCATGATTTCATCAAGTATTGCGTCCTCCTCGCCACTTCGGAGAACTTCTGCAACTAACTCCTTCACGTATCTCACCCTTTCTCTCTATATCTTAGACGACTTTATGTAAGAATTAGTTTTATATTGTGTGAATTCTTATATGCTTGTGGTGGTCCTATAAGAATCTTTAACTCGTACTACTAATCAACGAAACCGAAAAAAGGTCTTGATGAACTTGTTTTGTTACATAATCCCTTTTTCTATGGAATAGGGGCATGGCTTCACAAAATTACCTCCACACCGCCATCTTTATAAAATGATACAATTTTTAGAGCCTTAACCTTTTTCATCGTCTGAGTTGAGAGCAGACGCTCTTGGGAGTTTTATGTAAAAGCGAGCTATTTTCATTCGTCTCGCTTTTTAACTTAAATTTTACCTGTCAGACTTTCGTTACCATCTGCCGTGAATGGCACCAATGCCTGCTACGCCGCCAACGTGAGAAACCCCCGGAATTCCTCCTGAAAATGCTGTATGCTCACCTAATCCTCCAACTCCTGCAAATCCTCCAAACGAACCTACAATCGGTACATAAGGAGAGCTCTGATAATAGGTGTATGGATAGTATGGATGGTATGGATGGTATGGATGGTATGGATGGTATGGATGCCAACCATAATGATACGGACCATAGAATTGTCTATTCACCGAAAATCTCCTCTCAAGTAAGATGATATCAGTTTATGCTGACTCCCTTTAAGAGGAGTGGGCACTTTATAGTTTTTGGTAACAAAGGAAGATGGTTTATAGTGATGTACGAGTTAAATGTCCGCTAAGACAACGCCGCAATTGAACTGTAAAAAACGGAAAACCTTATATTTTTAAAGTTTCCCGCTTCCGTTATCCACTAAATAGTTCTTTTTTAATAAAGCTGTTTTCCCGTATTTTGTTGCTTTTCAATTTATGAAAAGAACTTTTAATATACTTGTCCGATTTTGAACCCCTGTAATTCGTTTAAGTTACGACAAATTCAACAACAATCGGTGTAGCTGGATCTAATACGTCTCCACCAGGAATTGTGATAGCTGTTGTAGTAACTGATGAAGTATCTGCAGTTTGAACAATCGCATTTATATAAAGAGTGTAATACGCAAATGAAGCTGGAA
The DNA here is from genome assembly GCF_014138605.1 of Peribacillus huizhouensis. Lineage (GTDB taxonomy): Bacteria > Bacillota > Bacilli > Bacillales > DSM-1321 > Peribacillus > Peribacillus huizhouensis. Next base: position 425,900 of record NZ_JACJHX010000002.1, read on the forward strand.
ATGCTGTAAGCAGCAGTACCAGCTTCTGTAGTCAATTCAGTTGCGTCGATTGGATAACCAGTTGCAAGATTCCCATCATCGTTTGTAAATTGATTCACTGGAATAGGTATATCCCATCTTTTCACCCCTTTTCCTTTAATTATTCAGATTATTTATAGATTGATTGGACATATGAGCGTTCTTTACCTTTCACTTAAAAGATAGTGAGACTCTAACTCCCACTCAATATACTCATTTTACGTTCTTACGCAAAAATAATGGCTTCTATTAACCAGCAGAATATATTTAGACATATAGGAACATTAGCGAAAAAAAAGCATACATAACTAACAGAGTAAAAGTTTCATTTAGGAGTTGAATGTAGTGAAGACTCCACGGTTTAACACTAAGAAGTTGAAGGATATCCTATCCAGACATATAAGAGAGGTTAATTCTTCTAGAGTTCATAAAAATTCTAATTTCCCCTACTGCAATTATAACAATAATGATTTTACAACTAGCATGAACGATATTTTATCAACACTTATTTCTAACCGCCGGAACTCCCGAGAAGGTGATGATTGTAACGGAGGATGTCATACAGAAATTCACGAGAATCCTTGTGAATCATCTGCATGTAAAGGTATTGAGCAGATTTCTGAAATGGACTTGGAAACTGAAATTCATGATCAACAAAACATGAATGAACCGACAAATGACCAGCATAATTTTCAAACGGATTCTGCTTTTGATACGAATGATCCTTCTGGTACCGTTGATGAAATATGCAAAGATGATTCATCCTTATCAACACTTATGTCTAACCATCGGAACCCCCTAGAAGATGATGATTTGAACAAAGAATGTCATACAGAAATTCACGGGAATCCTTGTGAATCACCTGCATGTATAGATATTCAGCAAATTTCTGAAATGGAACTGGAAACTGAAATTCATGATGTACGAAACATGAATGAACCGTCAAATGACCAGCATAATTTTCAAACGGATTCTGCTTTTGATATGAACGATCCTTCTGGTACCGTTGATGAAATATGTAAAGATGATTCATCCTTATCAACACTTATGTCTAACCATCGAAACCTCCAAGAAGATGATAATTTGAACGGAGGATGTCATACAGAAATTCACGGGAATCCTTGTGAATCACCTGCATGTATAGATATTGAGCAGATTTCTGAAATGGAACTGGAAACTGAAATTCATGATCAACAAAACATGAATGAACCGACAAATGACCAGCAGAATTTTCAAACGGATTCTGCTTTTGATACGACCGATCCTTCTGGTACCCTTGATGAAATATGCAAAGATGATTTATCCTTATCAACACTTATGTCTAACCATCGGAACCCCCTAGAAGATGATGATTTGAACAAAGAATGTCATACAGAAATTCACGGGAATCCTTGTGAATCATCTGCATGTATAGATATTGAACAAATTTCTGAAATGGAACTGGAAACTGAAATTCATGATCAACAAAACATGAATGAACCGACAAATGACCAGCATAATTTTCAAACGGATTCTGCTTTTGATACGAACGATCCTTCTGGTACCATTGATGAAATATGCAAAGATGATGATTTGAACGAAGAATGTCATACAGAAATTCACGGGAAGCCTTGCGAACCACCTGCTTGTAAAGGTAATGAGCAGATTTCTGAAATTGAAATTGATACTAAAATTCATGATGAACGAAACATGAATGAACCGACAAATGACCAGCATAATTTTCAAACGGATTCTGCTTTTGATACGAATGATCCTTCTGGTACCCTTGATGAAATATGCAAAGATGATGATTTGAACGAAGAATGTCATAAAGAAAATCACGGGAATCCTTGTGAATCACCTGCATGTATAGATATTAAGCAAATTTCTGAAATGGAACTGGAAACTGAAATTCATGATGAACGTAACATGAATGAACCGACAAATGACCGGCATAATTTTCAAACGGATTCTGCTTTTGATATGAACGATCCTTCTGGTACCGTTGATGAAATATGCAAAGATGATGATTTGAACAAAGAATGTCATACAGAAATTCACGGGAATCCTTGTGAATCACCTGCATGTATAGATATTGAGCAAATTTCTGAAATGGAACTGGAAACTGAAATTCATGATCAACAAAACATGAATGAACCAACAAATGACCAGCATAATTTTCAAACGGATTCTGCTTTTGATACGAACGATCCTTCTGGTACCCTTGATGAAATATGCAAAGATGATTCATCCTTATCAACACTTATGTCTAACCATCGGAACCCCCTAGAAGATGATGATTTGAACGGAGGATGTCATACAGAAATTCACGGGAATCCTTGTGAATCACCTGCACGAAAAGGTAATGAGCAGATTTCTGAAATGGAACTGGAAACTGAAATTCATGATGAACGAAACATGAATGAACCGACAAATGACCAGCATAATTTTCAAACGGATTCTGCTTTTGATACGAACGATCCTTCTGGTACCATTGAAGATGGAAGCAAAGATGATTCATTTGTCATTCCCGTACATGATTCACCCATTAATAAAACGGAGGAAAAAAATAATCAAGCTGGCACTTCCCTTGATTTTTTAAATATTAGAGTTCCCGTTGTAGTAGGTGAATACAAAATAGATATTTGTCTAGAAGAAACACTATTGTTTGAAGAGAATATTATGTGGATTAACGTAATTTCTAACAAAATAGTCTTATTAAATAGTCAATTCATCCCAACTGAATTTTCTAAGCCCTTAGATAACGGGATGTCTAAAGCATTAAAAGGAAATTTATTTATAGAAGGGCATCTCATTCAAAACATTGAATATACAGCCGATGATCACAATCTTGAATCAGACCCACTTTACAAAGATGGGAAAGTTCATTCAATAACAAAAAAAAGACCGTTCTCCACTTTTGTAGAAATTGATAGTTTTCTCCATCCACCTGTTTTTCAAACAAGTACTCAAAAAACATTTGACTTTATTGATCCAAACAATAAAAAAATCCCTCAAACTAATACTCAACTAGTCAACACTGTAACTTATTATCCAGAGCAGCCGTATTGTCGGTTAATTTGTTCTGAAATTCATGAATATACATGTTTATCAGAAGCGGATCATGCTACTAATGCCAATACTCCTATTGAGTCAGTTCAAGTAAATACCATTCACAAAAAAAATGAAACGAATGAAAAGCAATTAAACCAGAAAACAGTGTTAGTTACATTCGTCCATTTATTACAAGAACAACATGTCAAAGTCAGGTACGACGAGCACGAAAACCACCCCATTTTCCCAGATAAAGAAACCTGGGAGACCCATGATCTGCTTCAAAAAAAGGCAGGAATCAAGCCCTACAACATTGAAAAATGTGCCTCCACATCTAATTTTGACTAATCCCACAGCTAAAGCAGTGGGATTCTTTTTCGCAAACATGTCACGTACAAACTCCAAAAAGGAGATCGCAGCGGGAAAACTTAGGTGAACAACTCACGATAGAAAAACCTTTCATCAAAAGGGTAATGCACGTGCCTACTACGCTTTCCGTTTTCCTTAACCACTTTTTTAAAATGATACGTGTACATATAGCACAAATAAAATCGAAACTGAACATGTCTAAAAGCATGCCTGTTACGACTTCGCTACCTCCCCACCTCAGAAGGAGTGCTCTTTCTCGTTCGGAAATGTCTGTAGAAATACATGCACGAAAAAAAGGGTAAAGTTATCACTCCATTAACCTATACTTCAAAAAACTTTCTGAATATAGTAATTTTGTAAGGATTTTTAAAAATAAAAAATATTAAGGAGAGATTATTTTATGAGCAATAACTCGAACGATCCATCAATACAACAAGTGAACCCACCTTGTCCGGTCAATGCGACAGAACAAATTCCATTAAACGATCAAGCAACACCACTAGTTACTGTAGCTAGAACGCCAACTCTTAAAATCCCGGTTGTAGTAGCTGAAAGAACATTGCAAATTGTTGTAGAAGCAGATATTTCACTTTCACCAGCAGCAACGGAAATTAAACGAGTGCATAAGAATGCATTTCTAAATCAAGTCAAACTAGTTCCTGTTGAATTTGCCCCAATTGCCGGGACTAACTTTTTTAACGTAACAAGAGCTAAATTATTTGTTTCCGGATTCATCCGTAAAAATATTGAATATGCTTCAACAGAGTGTAATGGAACCTTGTTTGATCGAATTGCAGACGTGCCATTTTCTGGGTTCGCAGACCTTATGGCGGGAGATTTCATTTTATTCCCAATTTTAGCTGCTTCATCAGCCAACTCTGCTATGTTCCTTAATGAAACAAATCAACTAGCTCCTCGTTTGGATAAATTTTTCTTCCAAAACCTTGTGAATTACAATGAACAACCTTTTGGTGAATTAGTACGTGCCAACTTCTTTGAACTTGATTTTTCCCCAACTATGGTAGAACCTGAACAAGCGTTTAGCACATTGCGTGAAAAAATTGTTATGGACTTAACGTTAAAAGTATTACAAGTCCAACAAATCCAAGTAACTGGAAATCAAGTAATCCCTGGCTCAACGACAGGAATTACTCTTGGTTAATACGCTAGACTGTATTTCGAAAGTAACTAAATGATGTGATTGTTTATAAAGTGAAGCTTCAAGCAGTGGCAGTTGGGGGTCTTACTGCCCGTTAATGAGGGGTAAAATCATAAAAAAACTGATATTATCGGACACTCTTGATTACATTTAATCTCGAGATCCTTAAATATCAGTTTTTTACTTATTATTAACTTCCCAGGAGAGATTCGAACTCCCGACCTACTTTAATTTTATGTATTCAATCGTTATACTTTAAGGAAATTCAATATTACAGTTCTCGAACTATGACCGAGTTAAATACAATATAGTATATTTTGTACTCATTATTCAATATATTATATAAAAAAATCCCCCATGAAGCTAAAGTTAATTGCGTTAGGATTGCTTCTAGCAACATCAATTAGCTTATTAAACCAGCCAAATAAATGCAGCAATGCCCAATATCATAGCCCAAAAACCAATGGTACTATATGTTTTAATTATTTTAGGTGGTTCTTTTCTTTGATAATCATATATGGCAACAATCATAGAACTGATAAACCATGTGACTATAAATATAGTTACCATGCCTTTTAATAATATCATTCTACACCCGTCCTTCTTATGCCTATATTCTACCATGAAAGGTTTTGAAAACGTGGTGTATATTTTGCAGACACCAGACCGACCCCTGAGACACCCTCCAGCCCCCCTGTATATACCCTTGCCACGTTAGTGAGTTAAAGCGTGAGGCATTGTCCGTCATGTCAGTTCGTTGCCTCTAGTCACAGCGATTCATTCTGTTGTCGCTTCATTGTGATTCGTTGTCTATCGCTTGCATCTCGTTGTCACCTCGCCTTGTCTTGCGACTCTGTCATGCGCACTGGTGGCGGGTGTGGGGTGTCCATTATCCCTTGTCCTTTTTATCTCCATGCTGGTGCGGTGCTGTATGGGCTGTATGTGGGCGTGTGGTGGGCTGGTGCATAGCATGGCTTACAGTCCTGTTCATCATGTGGGCTGGCGGTCAGGCGGTAGGTAGATACCCCTATATGTTTTATAAGGTTGTCAGAAGTGGCAACCCATGACTATTATTCATTATATGAAGCATGAAACACCTTCGACCGGTCTTACGTAATTGATGGGGTAGGGGTAGTAGGGATATTGATTAAGACCTATTTATCCCAAACAAAATCGTAGATTCCATCGACAGGTTCTTAGATACACATTTGATAAAACACAAGCATCCTATTTCATATTTAAAATCCTACAAACGGATAAAATGTATAAAAACATCCGTCTGTTGGAGAATACTTAACCATAAGAAAAGACTACTAAACTTGCATGCTTAGCAGTCTTTTTTCGAATTATTTAACTTCCATAATCCATGTTGCTTTAGATTCGGTCATGAAATCTTTATAATAAATTTCATATGGAGCATTCCCTGTTACACCGAAAGCTGCTTGTCCTTTTACATGCTTACCAGGTTGTACCGATTCCGTAATATAATCGATAGGATACGTTTCCATCTTTTCACCTTTGCTATCATACACTTCGAAGTCTCCACCATCGATTAATTGTTCCTCTTGTGTACCATTTTGGTATTCTACATCAAAGATTAAAACGTTATTTGGTTGAGTTTCTTCAAATTCATTTCGCTCATCCGTATAACGAGCATTTGTTAACGTAATGATATGTCCTTCGACATTTACTTTTTCCCCAACCTTAAATGTTCCAAGATTTTTAGCTGTGTTTTCAGAAGAATCAGTGCCCTCTTCATAGTCGATAGCTTTCTTATTTTCTGCTATCAGTGTACCGCTTAAATCAATAGTTCGTATTGTCGGTTCCTTTTTATCATCATATAACTCTGAATGTTTATAAAATTCCCGGACGAAAGTATCCAAAATAGCTGCTTGCATTACGTTTTCTAAACTTTCGCCGTCAGAGTTATTTACCTTTAACTCAATCGTTTTGTCATCTTTTAATTGCGCATCTTTATAAGTAATTACCCCTTCTTCATCGGGAGTAGTAAATTCTTTTAAAAGGTCCTTGAACGTTTTTTCAGATATGTAAACTTTATCCCATTCTGCCTTATCAGGATTTTCCCAATCTATTTTCTTCATTTCTTCCATTGTCGTGAATTCTTTTTGCACTTTCGCCGGTTTTTCTACTTTTTCAGCGCCATTGTCATTTGAACATGCAACAAGAAAAATAGAAGCCATAATACCTACTACTAACGTTTTTACTAATCTCATTAATACTTTCCTCCTGTGTCTTATCTCTTATGCCAGTAAGTATTATCTCTTATTCCATATACTTTTTCAATTAACAATTCATTCCAAATATCCATTAAACTAGCAACTTATCTGTGAAAACAATAGTTTTATAAAAATTGGCTTATTAATGCCTTGTAAGAACATCAAGAGCATTTGAAATCAAGATTGAGTCATCTGATACAACAGTTTGGTCGATGGAGGATTTTGCAACAGCAGAATTAGAGACAGGTAATCCCTCTAATAACCCTCTTACGTCCACATCAATATCAAACAATCCTTTTCTTTTAGTCATACAAAAAAACCTCCCATATCGTTAGTATATAAGTCGATATACGGTGTAATTTCTTACATGACCGTTATACTGACCGTTTCACTAAACGATATAAGAGGTTGATTTGACGGGGGTTAACCGTCCATTTTTTGACGTCCCAGGAGAGATTCGAACTCCCGACCGACGCCTTAGAAGGGCGTTGCTCTATCCAGCTGAGCTACTGGGACATGATATGATATGTAATGACAAGATTTATTATAGATTGTAAACACCAAATAGTCAATACTTTTTCTTAATTTATTTCAATCTGAGAATGAATGAGGCTGTCTCATAGTGAAAAGATTAGACCAAACAAGTATGTACATGCCATAATACGGGCTACAGCGAGTGAGGTCAGACCTTTTTGAGACAGCTTCATGATCCATAATCTCAGTTAAATGTGTAAGTATTGCTTAATTCTGTTACTATATTCCCCTCGACATCATAGAATTGGATTATTGCTTCTTTTTTCTTTAACTCAAGGATGGCATACGTTTTTTCTTTACGGTTTCTCGGAAGTCGTATGCTTCCTGGGTTAATATATAGTCTACCGTCAATCATCTCAGAACCAGCGATGTGAGAGTGGCCAAAGCAAATGATGTCCGCTTGTTCTTCATCAGCTTTATAGGAAAGGTTCATAATAGTCATTTTCACATTATACAAATGGCCGTGGGTGACCAATAAGCGCAAGTCACCGATTGTTTCTACAACATAGTCTGGATAGGCAGCGTCATAATCACAGTTCCCTTTAACCGCTAACAACCTTTCCATAACCGCATCAGCTTTCTCTAACTCAGAATCACCACAATGGATGAATACATCGACTTCAGCTTGGTGACGTAATTTTATTTGTTCAACTTCTGAAGTTAGACCATGGCTATCGCTCATAATCCCTACTTTCATGCTTGAGTGTCTTCCTTTTCAAGAAAAGCATCTAATTTTCCTTCAAGTACATGTAGGGCATTGGCGCGGTGACTGATCTCATTTTTTTCGTTGCTCTCAAGCTCAGCCATCGTTTTCCCTTTTTCTTTTACATAAAAAACAGGGTCATAGCCAAAACCATTCGTACCCTTTGGTTCGTTGGTGATTCGTCCTTCCACAAAACCAGACACTGTAATCGTTTCTTGATTCGGGGAGGCGAGTGCTAACGCACAAAAAAATCTTGCCGTTCTCTTCTCTTCTGGCACATCGTTTAATTCTTGAAGAACCTTCTCAGTATTAGCTGCATCGCTTTTTTCCTCACCAGCATAGCGTGCAGAATAGACGCCAGGTCTGCCATCAAGCGCGTCTACAATCAAGCCTGAATCGTCGGCTATTACAAACTGCCCAAGCATTTTACTAATTGTTTCTGCTTTTAAAATAGCGTTTTCTTCAAAGGTTGTCCCTGTTTCCTCGACATCTGGCGCGTTTTCGAAATCAAGAAGTGTCTGAACCTGAACCCCTCTTGAATGAAATAAACTTTCGAACTCTTTTGCTTTTCCTTTATTTTTCGTTGCAATAATGACCGTTTTCAAACATTTCACTCCTAATTTCTTGTAAAATTTATATAAGGTAGTTAGCTTTCCACTATTCCTACGATAACTAAAGTCTACCACAATTTCCTCTTTCACAAAAATGCTACTTTTTCTGATTTTTTCGTTTAAGTACAATTGATACTAATAGCAATATAGAAGGGAGCACTTTTAACACATGTACTAGCATATTTTTTGCCTAAGCAATTTACAACATAACTAAGCATAATCCTGCATGTAGGCAATATTATGCTCATTTAACATGACAAGTTATGTTATATTCTGATGTTTTTTCGTTAATATTATTGGCAACATTCGACTGACCGATTACGATACTATAATCACATATCGCTTCAACATCATTTCGATCATGTGTGACCATAATACAAGTCATATTGGCTTTTTTCAATATTACCCCAAGTTCCTCCCGAATCGACCCTTTTAAATCTGCATCTAAGTTACTAAATGGTTCGTCCATTAACAACACATTCGGCTTCGGGGCAAGCGCTCTAGCAAGAGCAACCCTTTGTTGCTGACCACCACTTAATTCATGTGGGTATCTTTTCTCAAAATTCCCCATTTGAACAAGCTCGAGCATCTCTTCTACGCGCTGCTTCCGATCCTTTCGAGGCATGCGGGATAATCCAAAAAGAATATTCTCCTTTACCGTCATATGAGGAAATAGAGCATAGTCTTGAAAAACCATTCCCACCCCTCTTTCCTCTGGATGAATAAATATACCTTCACTCACAACAGTAGTACCTGCAATTTTAATAGCACCTTTTATCGGCATTTCTAATCCTGATATCAAGCGGAGTAATGTGCTTTTTCCACTACCACTTTGACCTAAAATGCCTACAATTTCCCCTTTCTCTATTGAAAAAGAAAAATCAGAAATCACGGGATCTTCTTTACGAGAAAATGAAAAAGTGAGACCTTCAATTTCAACAATACTCATTGTTTCACCTTCTTACCAATCATTTGAAAAATAATTACAGATAACATACTAATCGCAATGATTAAAAGCGATGAAATAGAAGCCTCATATATTTGCTCATCGTTTGCATATTGATAAGTCTTTGTTGCTAGCGTTTCAAAATTAAAAGGCCTCAGCAACAAGGCTAATGGCAATTCCTTGCAAATTTCAACAAACGTTATGAGAAATCCACTAATTAGAGACCCTTTAATTAAAGGCAGATCAATTCTAAAGAATGTTTTTGTCACACCTAGTCCAAGTATTCTTGATGCTTCCATGTACTTCGTTCCCACTTTCTCAAACCCCACTTCAATTGCATTAAATCCAGTAGCCATAAAACGAATGAAATAGCCAACGATTAACATGATTAAAGATAAACTTAACATAAGAGGTGCTTCACCGAGCCCCATTAAAGAGTATATCGGTGCGAGCCATTTATCAAGTGAGATAAAAATAGCTAGTACACCAATCGCAATAATCGGACCAGGAATTGAATAACCGGAAGTTACGCATTTTGAGATAATGAAAGAAAATGAAGAATGAGATCGGCAGACGTTTGCGACAACAACAGAAAGTATAAGAATCATCAATGTAGAGATTACGGCAACATAGACGGTTTGATAAATTAATGTAAAAAATGAAGGATCCCAAATTTTATAAAATGTCATTTTTGCCCAAGCAATTAACTGTAAAAACGGAATGAGAAATCCTAATAGAAACACGACACTGCAATACATAAAGGCAGATAGCCCAGCAAGTCCCTTCAGCTTCACAGGTACAAGCGGCCTCGATTTATTGCTCAAATGATAACGTCGTCTCTGTCTAAGCAGTCTTTCTAAAAAGAAAATTCCAACGATGATAACCATCAACCACGCAGCAAGTCTCATTGCAGAATTCACATCGTACATCCCGAACCATGTTTGAAAAATAGCTGTTGAAATGGTATGAATCCCCAAATAGCTAGTAACTCCATAGTCACCTAACACTTCATAGATTACTAAAACGATACCTCCAACAATAGCAGGCCTTGATAAAGGAAGTACTACTTTATAAAAAACAGCTAATGGTTTACGTCCTAACAGTCTGGCATTCTCTATATAAGATGTACTTTGACTTTCAAGAAATGCTCTTGTAATCATGTATACATACGGAAATAGAAAAAAGGTGAAAATAAAAACTGCTCCACGTATTCCCGAAACTGTAAGCATTTCAGCATTAATCTGATAATCAAAATGATTCCTTAACGTTGTTTGAACCACACCCGTATAGCCTAGCATAGTTCGATACGTGTAAGCAGCAATAAAAGTCGGGATTGATAGCGGCAACATTAATCCCCAACGGAAAAACCGTTTTAGTGGAAAATCATAGGCAGCAATCAACCATGCCAAGGTTACACCTAAAAGGGCCGTAAAAATACCTGTCAGGACCACAAGTATGATCGTGTTTGTGACATAATTTTTTAGCAAGTATTGACGAATTTGAAACCAATTTTCATTAGGTTCTTGAAATATAGAAGAGAAAATAAAAAGGATAGGCAGTAGAATAACTACTGCCCCAACTAAACTTATGATCCACCATCCGTTAAACTCTTTTTTAATATTACGTTTAATTAAATCTGCTCTCATATTACTTCCAGTCCGTTTTATTAAAGATTTCGATCGCCTTTTTATTATGCTCACCTAGAGTATCAAAATTTAGTTCTTGCATTTTGAAGTCTCCCCAGCTCTCTAGCAATTCAGGTTTTTTCGCATTAGGATTTACTGGAAACTCATAATTATTAGCTGACATAAATTCTTGAGCCTCAACGCTTGTCATATATTCAATCAGCTTAGTCGCATTTTCTTTATTCTTGCTGTGCTTCGTCAAACCAATTCCGCTAATATTCACATGAGTACCATTTGTTTCTTGGTTCGGGAAAAAGACTCCGATACTATCAGCAACCTTTACTTCTTCTGGATCTTCAGAGTTTGCTAGTAAACCAACATAATAAGTATTCATAATGGCAATATCACCAGTACCTGCAGCAATTGCTTTAGCTTGGTCACGATCACCACCATCTGGCTGACGGGCAAAATTGTTTACTATTCCTTTTGCCCATTGTTCCGCTTTTTCTTCACCGTTTAACTCAATAAAGGAAGCAAGTAATGATTGGTTATATAAACTTGTTGAAGAACGGACTAACAATTTCCCCTTCCATTTCTCACTTGTTAAATCCTCATATGTTGACAATTCTTCAGGTGCAACCCTGTCTTTCGAATAGGCAATAATACGTGCTCTTGTTGCTAACCCTACCCATTGATTATCTACATCACGAAGATTTTCGGGTACGTTTTTATTAATAATGTCTGATGAAACTGGTTGCAGAATATCATTTTGCTTTGCATTTGCAAGGACTCCACCATCTACTGTAACAAATAAATCAGCTTCTGTGCTTGCACCTTCTCGCTTTAATCTCTCAATAAGTTCTTCCGCTTCCCCTTTTACAACATTTACTTTAATGCCTGTTTCTTCTGTGAATTTCTTGTAAATCTCTTCATCTACTTCATAATGTCTTGCCGTATAGATATTCACTTCTTGATTTTCATTTGTTTTAGGTTTTGATGCTTCATCTTCCCCTTTTGAGTCAGTTTGATTTGTACTACTACAACCAGCTAGACCAATCGTTAGTACGGTACTAACGAGGAAAGGCTTAATTAATTTTGAAAAATTCATAATTTGCGTCCACCTCTGCTATTAATGTAACTAGAATGATATTGATAATTATTATCAATTAATACATTTTTATTCTACTGACTCGTACTACTAATGTCAACAAATAATTTTATATTTAAAATAATTTTGTATTATCTAATTTTTATATTTTTATGACTTGATTTAATTCACTATGACTTCCACAATAATGTTCTATTCTTGAATCAGGGGTAGAGGTAATAACATACAAATATATCCACGTTTTATTAAAACTTCTGACCTTCAAACAGAGTGATCCTCTTCATTCATTTAATCGAGTTCGCGCAACGAAAAAAAAGGTCTGCCATTAGCAGCCCCTCGTATTTAGAGATCCTTCTATTAATAACTACCTGTGTTCACTTTTGCAGGACGACTTACAGGTTCAGATAATGCTTTACCTGCATCATCTAATAAACCGCCTTTTCCTTGTACAAGCACTTCCACGCTTTCAATGTCTTTTTGTTCAGTTAACGAAAGGACAAGCGTGTCAAGGACATCTTTAGAAATCTTCTTCTCTTTGAAACTTCCTAGAATATTTTCATTGAAATTTAAAGTAACTTTCCCATCTTCATTTTTCGGCTCTTCAATTAAAGCAACATCATCCATGAAACCTGAAAGCAGGCTTGAAGCAAGTCCTGGTCCTTTTACAAGCTCATTGACCGCTGCCGTGATTGTATCTGTTTTCGTATCTTTAACCCTTTTGGTTACCGGAACATAATAGTAACTACCCTCATCACCGCCAACATAATACACAGTAAGTGGCATCGTATTGGAAACATCCATAACATCTGACAAGTCGAAGTTAATCCCTACTGAACGGTTTAGACCATCAGAAATCGGTGTTTTATTTACCGGCATTTCGTTTAACTTAGTACCATTCATTTTTAATACCACTTTATCAACTGTATCGAATTGGGTTAAAGTATAAGTGATGGCTTGAAGAATTTTTAGTTCATCCTCTTTCTGATATGTAGCAAATTCCTTGGAAAAATCAGCAGTTGCTACACCTTCCTTAATATCCACACTAACATGTGTATCTGCAGGAATCACTGCTCTGAAGCCATTTGGCAGCATCTCAGAGACTGGTCCGTTTGCGACTAAATATTCAAGCGCTTGTTGAGCAACTGCTGTATTTGAAGGAAGCTCCAGCGTTTGCGGTACGACAAACCCGCTTTTATCAATCAAATACAATTCAGTTTTAATCGTTTTTGTTGCTTTTTCTTTACTGTCAGTTTTCGCTGCTTCCTCGCCATTCACTTCTTTTAAACCCGATTCATCGTCTACTAATGTTACTCCTTCTGGCGGATCTATATTTGCTTTTTCTTTTGCACCGAACAGGCCGCAACCACCTAAAAAGAGCGAAGAAGCCAGAACAGTTGTGACAACTGATATTTTTGTTACGTGAGACATGGACATCCCTCCCAGGACAGTTTGTACTATTATTTATACGAGCCTTGGGAATTTATAGACCAATTTTTTTCAAAAAAAATAGAAGGCGCCACAAAAGGGTCTGCCTTCAAAAAAATTGATCGTATTTAAAACTGTAACCATTATGTCATAACCAACTCACTCTTAAGTCTCGAGTCGTCGATTAATCAATTTTCACCGTTTGGACAGTCCCTATTTTTTCACCAATCCAACTATAGGCAATGCTTTGGAATATTTCCTTAGATCCCGTCGTGAAAAATTGGTGTTTTGGTGTTTCATTACTTATATTCAACATATTATCATGTTGCAGGATAACGCTCGCTTCACGCGCCGTCTCTTCACCAGATGAAATGACTTTAATATTCCTTCCCATAAACCGACTAATTTCAGGTCCCAGTAATGGATAATGGGTACAACCTAGAACGAGCGTATCAATATTCGTTCTTTTTAAGGGCTGTAGCGTTTCAGCAATTACTTTTCTAACAATTGAACCATGAAATGCCCCGCTCTCCACGATTGGAACGAACTTCGGACATGCAAGGCTGTCAACTTTCACCCGATTATTAATCATGGCAAGCGCTTGATCATACGCCTTACTCGCAACTGTACCATTTGTTCCAATAATACCGATATGTAAATTCAAGGAAACCTTTAATGCTGCTCGGGCACCCGGATAGATCACTCCGAGTACCGGAATCGGTAGCTCTGAACTAATTTCTTCGAGAGCTGCTGCTGTAGCCGTGTTGCATGCGATAATCAGCATTTTCATATCGTATTTCAAAAGATAACGTGTCATCTGCCAAGTGAATTTTTTCACATCTTCCATTGGACGCGGACCATACGGGCATCTCGCCGTATCCCCGATATATACAATATTCTCATTGGGCAGCTGACGCATAACCTCTTTCGCTACGGTTAAGCCACCAACTCCCGAATCCATAATGCCTATTGGTTGTTTCAAACATCTCGCCTCATTCTTATCGCATTTCTTGATGTAATTTTATTAAATTTTCTTTAAGTGTGGTGACTTCTTCACTTGAAAAATTCACTAAAACGTCTTGCAGATACACTTGCCGCTTCTTAATTACTTCATCTATAATCCTTTTTCCTTCTTCTAATAGATGAATTCTTACCACTCTGCGGTCCTTTTCATCCTTCACCCGTTGGACGAGTTCATTTTTTTCCATGCGGTCAATCAGATCCGTCGTTGTACTGAAAGCTAAATACATCTTAGCGGAGAGTTCCCCGATTGTCATATCTCCTTCTTCAAACAGCCACTGAAGAGCAATAAATTGAGGAGGCGTTATCTTATAATTCGTTAGCATTTCCCGGCCCTTTTGCTTAATTAAACCCGAAACATAACGCAGCTCTTTTTCAATTCTTGCCACATGCTCCACATGCGTTACTTCATCCATTTCTCACAACTCCCAACCACTTATACAAAACTTAGTAACTTTATTGTCTATGAAAAAAAGAGAAATTTCAAGAACCATTCTTCCCCAACAAAAATTAACAGCAATAACAAGCACCTTCATGAATTGAATCATTCATTATAGTGCTAGACATATTGCTGCTAACAGTTTGACAAAATGGTGATCTGTAAGCTTTTTTCCCGC
Organism: Peribacillus huizhouensis; assembly: GCF_014138605.1. GTDB lineage: Bacteria > Bacillota > Bacilli > Bacillales > DSM-1321 > Peribacillus > Peribacillus huizhouensis. The sequence goes on from NZ_JACJHX010000002.1 coordinate 441,305, forward strand.
ATTAACGGGCAGTAACCCCACCTCAAGGCTTAGATGAATCGAAGAAGCATCGGTGGGGGATAACTTCCCGTAAAAGCCCGATTGGTGAGATACAGTGAAACTTACCGATGCGTGAGCAGAGGTTTAGTTGAACCAATCGGGTTCGTAGAGTCGTTTTATCGAAGCGGAGCGGAGATATTAGCGACTCTAGAACGGGACTAACAATCAGCGGGGGATGGAGCCCCCCAACTGATTGAAGTTTCACTTTATCAATCAACTCAGTATGGAATTGAGAATGCTTTAGAGCTTCAACTCTCCCATACGAAGGAGTTCAATGACTGCTTGGGAACGCCCTTTGACTCCAAGCTTTTGCATCGCATTTGAAATATGATTTCGAACTGTTTTTTCGCTGATAAACAATTCACCTGCGATTTCTTTCGTTGTCTTATCTTGAACTAATAATTCGAATACTTCTTTTTCTCTTTTGGTGAGTAATGGCTTATGAGTGAATTCGTTCTCCTTCAAGTGTTGTAACCCTCCTTGCCTTCACCAGCATAAAAACCCGGAGTGGGTGTCTATTTAGTCATGTTATAGTATGACAAGTGAGGCAGGAAAGTGACTGTTCCGAGGCACGAATCGTGATTTTCTTTTGTATTTTTTATAAGCTCCAACTATTAGTATTTAAACTTTATAAAACCGACTTGATCACGGGTGTTTTGGTGGTCCACACATGATCTTGGAAACACTTTTTACTAAGACTTCATTCTTCACAACTGTAATTCAAGAAATCAAAGTATTTTATTCTTCATGATGTGAATAAGTGATTGTAAATATCAAATTTGATGCGAATCGGTTTAAAATTATGTATACCTCATAACGAAAGGGTCAGACCCCGGCACTAATATACCGTTCAATTACCACTAATGAACAGTATATATTGAGCGTGATTAGACCCTTTTAAGAGACTTGAAAAATTTTCTTGTATGTTTTGGATTATTTAAACGAACCAAATATTTCTGCTTCTAATCTACGACCTGTAGGTGTTGCTGCTAACCCACCTTCAGCTGTTTCACGAAGTGCGGATGGCATGCTTTGTCCTATTCGATACATGGCATCAATCACTTCATCGCAAGGAATTCTGCTTGTGATACCAGCTAGTGCCATATCAGCTGCTGTTAGTGCATTAGATGCTCCCATCGCATTTCGTTTTACGCAAGGAACCTCGACAAGCCCTGCTACAGGATCACAAACGAGTCCGAGCATATTTTTCAAAGTGATGGCCATAGCTTCAGCAGCTTGAGTTGGCGTCCCTCCGGCTAATTCAACAATAGCAGCAGCTGCCATTCCACTTGCTGCACCGACCTCTGCTTGACAACCGCCAGCAGCTCCCGATATGGAAGCATTATTGGCCACAACGAAGCCGAATGCAGCAGACGTAAACAAAAATTCAATCATTTCCAGTCGTGTTGGGTGTAGTTTCTCCTTTACAGCGAATAACGTTCCTGGGACTACACCTGCAGAACCAGCGGTTGGTGTTGCACAAATGACTCCCATTGCTGCGTTCACTTCATTTGTTGCTACCGCTTTACTCACAGCATCAAGAAGCAAATTGCCAGAAAGCGCTTTACCCGTTTGAATATATTGCTGTAATAAAACTGCGTCACCGCCCGTCAGTCCTGTAACGGATTGAACGCCTTTTAAACCTCGTTCTATCGCCTGTTCCATGACGGTTAAATTTGTATCCATCTTTTCTATTATTTTTTCTCTAGGCAGACCCGAGAAGCCCATTTCTTGTTGAATCATAATTTCAGCTATTTTAACTTGTTTACTTTCTGCTCGTGCGACAAGTTCAGCAACATTCCGAAACATCGTATCTCCCCATTTCTTATTTATCTATCATCGAAGTTGATCTAGGAGTTAAATAGGGCACTGGCCTTGATTCACTCTACCATTCGAATCACTTGAGTAATATTTGGCAAGTGTTCAAGTTCTGTTATGATTTTGTCATGAATCCTTTGGTCTACTTCAATAATCATTAAAGCCATTTTCCCTTTTTCTTTCCTGGAAACTTCCATGTGGCTAATATTAATTTCATGATCTGCCAAAACAGTTGTCACAGAGGAAATAAGTCCGAATTTATCATTGTGTACGACAAGTATAGCTGGATTCTCACCAGATAATTTAAGCTGAAATGAGTTTAACTCAGTAATTTCAATCGTTCCGCCACCGATTGAGATACCAACAATCTCTACTTTTTTCGTTTCATCAAACAATTGTATTTTTACAGTATTAGGGTGGTCTGTAACGGTTTCTTCAACTGTGAATATGACCTCCATGCCCCATTCTTCTGCTAAGTTCAAAGATGTGGGGATTCGCTGATCATCGGTATCAAAATTTAATATTCCACCAACAACAGCAACATCTGTTCCATGGCCTTTATACGTTTTGGCGAAAGAACCATAGAATGAGATAATTGCTTTTTGCGGCTGTTTTCCTAACAGTGTACGAGCAACCCTACCAATTCGCGCAGCTCCGGCAGTGTGAGAACTAGAAGGCCCAATCATCACCGGACCAATAATATCAAAAGCAGATCTATACTTCATGGCACATAGCCCCTTCATCATTCATATAGAATCATTCAGTCGCTTCCTTCAGACTAAATGATAGCGTTTTCAAAATTCCGTTATTATATTTTTATGCCGCTTGATTTTCTTCTTTTGTTCTAATTTGAGAAACCGTTCTTATTTTGAAATTTTTAAATAGTAGAGAGCCAAGGAAACCTGCAGTTGCACCTGTAGCAGCACAAATCAATGCAGTAATTGTAACTTTCATCGGATCATTAAACCCATACATAACAGCGAGGCCCGCAATCGGCGTTGCCGTACCCGTTGCATTGTTTACTAACCCAAACATCGATACAACAACCCCAGCAGCAGCTCCGCCGATAAAGTTCGTTATATAAACCGGAATTGGATTAGCTGAAATAATATCTGCCTGTGTTAGCGGTTCAATCGCTACAGCAATTGTCGTTCTTCTGTCCCCAAACTTCAAACGGTCGAATAAAACAAAATTCATAAAAGAAGAGCCAAATACAGCCAATGCCCCAATCGCCATCGGCAGACCGGTTAACCCAAGCATTGCAGTTAAGGCCATAGAGCTTAAAGGTGCAGTTGCTACAACCGTAATAACTCCTCCAAGAATAATCCCCATTAAGATTGGATTGCTGTTTGCTGTTTCGGTAATAATTCCACCAATATTCAATAATGTTGCATCAACTATTGGGTTCACCGTAACGGCAATGAAACGTACAAGAGGTGCTGCTATAATAATTGTTACGATCAGATCTAGACCTGCTGGTACTTTTTTCTCAATCACTAATACGATGAAAGCGACTATATAGCCAGCGAAAAATCCCGGAAGTAATCCCAAACCAGCACAAGAAACGCCAAGTAACAAAGCATATACAGGAGAAACCCCTAATGCAAGAGCAACTAGAGCAGCCGCAGCAACACCGCCCATACTTCCAGCAGCATCTCCTACCTCCCCTAGAAAGGCAAAATTCAATAAATCGCCTCCGACATATCTCTGAAATGCCTCAACAAGAAATGCAGCCACTGCAGCATTAGCGAGCGCTCCCATCGCTTTCATACCTTTTGGCGCTTTAAAACTAAAAAATGAAAACAACCCTAGCACCAATAATAATAGTGCTGTTCCTTTAATAATTTCCATCTGCTGTTCCCCCTCGGTGTACGATTCATAGATTAATAATTGCTGTTACATACATTCTTCTCATGAATTGTTATTTTACTAACATAGTAAAACAAAAATGAAAGCCCTTTCAAAATCAAGTTCATCATATCATATGAATTCATAGATTTACACTACTTTTTAGAATTTATTAAATATAACACTATTCAAAATATTATATATTCAAATAACATTAAACTTGATGCAAACGAAAGTATAAGTCCCTTTTGGGTAAGAATAAGGGTCTGACCTCGCACTCTATACACAGTTTTAAAACTACTTGTATATATGTTTGCTGGGACTGACCCTCTCGTTTGGAAATAATCTAGACTAGATCGACTTATTAAAACGTGCCCATCTTCTGTTTCATCTCCTCTATCCATGCCACTGATTTTCCGGTTTTCTTACTGATTTGAACAATCGTACCACGACCTGTAAAGCACACTTTCCCTTCCTTCGTCCCCATATAATGAAGATCAACGGATGAATTTCCAATTCGTGCTGCTTTGACGTGAACATCTATGTCATCATCGAAAAACAATTGCTCGACAAAGTCACATTGTAGATCGGCGACAACAGGGATTTCCTTTGCCTCCTCGTATAACCAATATTGCATAAAGCCGATCCTCTTAAAATATTCAATTCTAGCTACTTCAAAATACGTAAACGGAACCGAATTATTTACATGTCCAAACATGTCTGTCTCCGAAAAACGGACTTTAACCCGATGTTTAAATTGAAAGGATGATGCCCACTCCGCCATATTCTCAATATATCGTATTCTACTCATCCTGTTCACTCCCTTTCTCCCGCATTAACGGGCTTTATCCCCATCTACACTTCTTCCTGAAGTTTCACTTTATGAATGATTATTCATTCATATTATCTTTAAACATATTATTTTGAAAAGAATAAAGGATTCAATCCTTCTTTTCTTTTTTAATAATAACGTCACCTGTAACGATATCCTTTTCTTGTTTTTTTATGGAAAGTATTGCTGCCTGGCCGTCACTAGGAGAACCATCCGAAAAATACATCGGAAAAAGCGAAAAAAACATTATATAAAACGAAAAATAAATAAATTGGTACCAAAAAATAGAATTATTTAATATATCTACAAATATAAGTCCATTGATAATAAATATGCTGATTAAATTGAACAGCGCTCCACCTAAATAAATCATCACACTTTTAAAAGGGTGATTGACTTGTAATTTATCGAACTCACAGTGTCCATTCCAAAAGTAATATTTTTTTATATCCATTTTCAAGATCGAAAATAATTTATTGCCGCAACCGAGTGTAAGCTTTTTCCCTTTACCACCGAATATTGCAGCACAGAATAGGTGTCCACTTAAGTGAATAAATGTGACCATCGGCATGATGAGAAAAAAAGAAAAAATGAACTTGGTAACATCTGCTAAATCAAACAAACTATTACCTCCTACAGCGCAAGCCTTTCTTTTTGTTGTACTACTCTCTACCCAGTGCTAATCGTAAATAACTGGAAATTTTTCCTTGTCTGTTTTTGACGCATAAGTGGGAATTCAGAAATCTCCATAATAGGGATGCCCCCAAAAGTAAAGGGTCTGACCCCGCAACAACTAAATACAGTAAACGTGTCTAAGACACTATATACTGATTTAGAGTGCGAGGTCAGACCCTTATGAGACACCTCATTATTAGACTTGATCGCTCCCGAAGAAGTTACGGAATGATTGAAGTGTTGTATCTCGGTTTAATGCAGCGATTGACGTAGTCAGTGGGATACCTTTCGGGCAAGATTGTACACAGTTTTGTGAGTTCCCACAGTTTGCTAGGCCTCCGTCTCCCATAATTGCATTCAAACGATCTGAACGGTTCATTTCTCCAGTTGGATGGGCATTGAATAGACGTACTTGTGAAAGTGCTGATGGTCCGATGAAGTCGGAAGAACTGTTCACATTCGGGCAAGCTTCCAGGCAGACACCACAAGTCATACATTTAGAAAGTTCGTACGCCCATTGACGTTTCTTTTCTGGCATACGAGGACCTGGTCCAAGATTATACGTTCCATCGATTGGGATCCATGCTTTTACTTTTTTCAATGAATCGAACATACGGCTACGATCCACCTGTAGGTCGCGAACTACAGGGAATGTGCGCATAGGGCTTAAGCGAATCGGTTGTTCTAATTGGTCGATAAGTGCTGTACAAGACTGTCTTGGCTTGCCATTGATCACCATTGAACAAGCACCACAAACTTCTTCCAAGCAGTTCATGTCCCAAGCAATCGGTGTTGTTGTTTTTCCGTCTACTGTTACCGGGTTACGGCGGATTTCCATCAGTGCAGAAATGACGTTCATATTTGGACGATACTCTAATTCAAAAGTCTCTGTATATGGAGCTGAATCTGGAGTATCTTGTCTAGATATTTCAAAACGTACTGTTTTTGTCTTAGTCTCAGCCATTGTTTTCTCCCCCTCTTTTTAATGTGTTGTCGTATAGTCGCGTTTACGAGGTGCAATTAACGAAACATCAATATCTTCGTAATAGAATTCAGGAGCTGAATTTGGTCCAGTAAACTTAGCCATTGTTGTTTTCATGAATTCTTCATCGTTACGTTCCGGGAAGTCCGGTTTATAATGAGCTCCGCGACTTTCGTTACGATTAAGAGCACCTATTGTAATGACGCGAGCTAATTGGAGCATGTTTTGTAATTGTCTCGTGAAAGAAGCTCCTTGGTTGCTCCATTTTGCTGTATCTAGGATATTAATGTTTTTATACCGTTCCATTAACTCGAGAATCTTCGCATCTGTTGCTTGTAATCGATCGTTATGACGTACTACAGTTACGTTATTTGTCATCCATTCGCCAAGCTCTTTGTGTATAACATAGGCATTTTCTGTTCCATTAAGCGACATAATGCCATCCCATTTTTCTTGTTCTTGCTTCACATAACCATCGAATAAAGAAGATGGTAGAGATTCGCTTGTTTTCTCAAGACCAGAAATATATTTAACAGCATTTGGCCCTGCTACCATTCCACCGTAAATAGCGGAAAGAAGAGAGTTAGCACCTAGGCGGTTGCCACCATGCTGTGAATAATCACACTCACCTGCAGCGAATAAGCCTTTAATATTGGTCATTTGATCATAATCTACCCATAGTCCGCCCATTGAATAGTGAACAGCCGGGAAGATTTTCATTGGCACTTTACGTGGATCTTCACCCATGAATTTTTCATAGATTTCAATAATTCCACCAAGTTTAATATCCAATTCTTTCGGATCTTTATGAGAGAGATCCAGGTAAACCATGTTTTCGCCATTAATACCGAGCTTCATGTTTACGCACACATCGAAAATCTCACGCGTTGCAATATCACGCGGTACAAGGTTTCCGTATGCCGGATATTTCTCTTCCAAGAAATACCACGGTTTTCCATCTTTATACGTCCAAACGCGTCCGCCTTCTCCACGAGCTGATTCTGACATTAATCGAAGTTTATCATCTCCAGGTAGTGCAGTTGGATGGATTTGAATGAATTCTCCATTCGAATAAATCGCGCCTTGTTGATAAACAATAGAAGCCGCTGATCCTGTATTGATCATTGAGTTCGTTGATTTACCAAAGATGATCCCTGGTCCACCGGTTGCCATAATGACAGCATCGCCTGGGAACGCTTTTATTTCCATTGTTTTTAAGTCTTGGCCAACAATCCCGCGCGCTACTTGATCTTCGTCTATAACAGCCCCGAGGAATTCCCAGCCTTCATATTTCGTAACAAGTCCTTCTACCTCATAGCGACGAACTTGTTCGTCTAATGCATATAGCAATTGCTGTCCGGTTGTCGCCCCAGCAAATGCTGTACGGTGATGCTGTGTTCCACCGAAGCGACGGAAATCTAGTAAACCTTCAGGTGTACGGTTGAACATAACACCCATCCGGTCGAACATATGAATAATTGATGGTGCCGCTTCACACATTGCTTTAACTGGCGGTTGGTTCGCTAAGAAATCGCCGCCGTAAACCGTATCATCAAAGTGAATCAATGGGGAGTCCCCTTCACCTTTTGTATTTACCGCTCCATTTATGCCACCTTGAGCACAAACAGAGTGCGAGCGTTTAACAGGAACTAAAGAGAATAAATCTACCTGTTGTCCATGCTCAGCCGCTTTAATCGTAGCCATTAATCCAGCTAGACCTCCACCGACGACAATAATTTTACCTTTACCCATTATTGCTCACTCCCTCATATCCGTTCAAAACTTGTTAGCTTGCACTGATTGATTCTAACCCCTTATACGAAAGCAAAAATTGCACGTAGCCCAATATAGCTAAGGACTAGGAATATTACCAACGTTATATAAGTCATGACCTTTTGCGATTTAGGTGAAACGGTTAACCCCCAGCTTACTGAGAATGACCAAAGACCATTAGCGAAATGGAAAACAGTTGAAATAAGACCTACAATATAAAAAGCAATCATGAATGGGCTTGAAAAAATCGTTGCCATCATGTCAAAGTTTACTTCAGCGCCAAGTGCCGCTTGAATTCTTGTTGTATACACATGCCAAATAAGAAAGATTAACGTTATAATTCCTGATGCCCTCTGTAAAAAGAACATCCAGTTACGGAAAAAACTAAATCTCCCTAAATTGTTTTTAGCTGTAAAAGCGATGTAAATCCCATAAACAGCATGGAAAATCAACGGTAAATAAATGACAACAAATTCTACGACAATCTTGATCGGCGTGAATTCAATTAAGTGAACCGCTGCATTGAAGGTGTCCGCTCCTTTTGTTGCCATATAGTTGACTGTTAAATGAAAGATTAAAAACAGTCCAATCGGAACTACCCCAAGAAGTGAATGAAGCCTACGATTCCCAAACTCTCGATTTTGCGCCACAAAGTGCCCCCCCTTAATTTGTGAAAACTCTCGCAAAGATAAATTCAATTCTCCCTTACCCCTGCATTTACTAAATGTATGAAACTATTTAACAATCCTCTGACATGTCCATTTTACCCCTGTCTGATAATTGCGTCAAGAAAACGGATACAAGATTTCTTTTTTTAAAATAGAATTATTTTACTAGTCTAAAGCGAATTAAATTAGTAACTAAAAATGGTATGTTACCTTATTCCCTTAAGGAAAATTCCAGAAAACGTCATTTATCCAACAATTTAATTTAGGATTTTGCTATAAAAAATTAATGCTTCAATTCTTAAAACGTATATAATAGTTGTATAGAAAGTGGGGAATACGATGGAAAAAGATGCTCAGGCTCTACAAGAAATATCTGACAATACTGAAATGAATATCCCGATTTTTGGCTATGAATTAATTAGAGAAATATTATTAAATGATATTTTAGGCAAAGATTCTCCCCATGTTCTATATTGGGCTGGAAAACAGTTGGCAAGGAAATTTCCGCTTCACAACATAGATGAAATCATTGACTTTTTCTCTAGTGCCGGCTGGGGGGACTTGACATTTGTCAAACAATCTAAAGATGAACTTGAAATGGCATTAACCGGTATAATGGTTGAAAGACGGTTTAAATTGAACACGGAATGTCACTTTCAACTAGAGACTGGATTTCTCGCTGAACAAATCAGCCTCCAAAAAAAGTTTACAGCAGAAGGCGCTGAAGAATCGAAACGGCGTGCTGGAAGAGTGACGATATTGGTAAAATTAGATTTAAAAGACCCGATTGAGTAGATAAAAAGAAAAGAGGATCGTTAGGCCATGCTTTGCATAGGTTTAACGATCCTCTACTCATTTTTTACGCTCTAACTACCACTCTTTCATCAAGCTGAAATTTGACATGCAATGTCTCAACAGCCCGCACCATCTCTTTGTCTGGGATGACTGTAGAAACTTTGATTTCAGAAGTACTAACCATTTTCACTTGGATGCCTGCATCGGCAAGAATCGCAAACATTTCCGCAGCAACTCCTGGATTAGAAACCATTCCAGAACCGACGATACTCACTTTCGCTAAATCACTTTCCGTTTCGATTCTTTCAAACTGTAATTCTTTTTTATTGCTTTCTAAAACATTTAACACTTCTCTTACGTCTTTTGTTTTAATGGAGAATGTTAAATTCGTCGTACCTGTATCTGTTATACTTTGGATAATGATGTCTACATTTAAGTGCTGCTTTGCAAGTGTTGTGAAAATGGTAGATAATGAAGTTAGCCTTCCAGTCAGTCCAAAAATGCTTACCCTTGTAATACTGTCTTCAAATGCGATCCCTCTAACAATTAAATTCTCTTCCATCGTGACTTCCTCCTCAATGATTGTTCCTTGTTCTTGTTCTATGCTTGATCGTACGACTAGTGGTATTCCATAATTTTTCGCAAATTCTACGGCTCGTGGGTGAAGGACGCCCGCCCCAAGGTTCGCTAATTCAAGCATTTCATCATAAGAGATCGATTGTAATTTCCTAGCTGATTTTACATAACGAGGATCTGTTGTGAACACACCAGTTACATCTGTATAGATATCACAGCGATCTGCTTTTAAAGCTGCAGCTAGTGCAACAGCGGTCGTATCGGAACCACCGCGACCTAATGTCATAATTTCACCGATCGCATCAATTCCTTGGAAGCCCGCTACGACTACGATTTTCCCGGCCGATAGCTGTTCTTGAACCCGGTTCGTATCAATATCCAATATTCGTGCATTCCCATGAATCGATTCAGCTTTAATCCCAGCTTGCCAGCCCGTATAAGAAATGGCATCATACCCCTGTTCAAGTAAAGCCATCGTAAGAAATGAAATCGTTACTTGTTCTCCTGTTGATAACAGCATATCCATTTCCCGTTTGCTCGGAGTACTGCTGATTTCATTCGCCATCGTTACGAGCTCATCAGTCGTTTTACCCATTGCCGACACAACGACAACAACCTCATTCCCCAAAGCTGCTTCTTCAATGACACGCGTTGCTATATGTTTGATTTTTTCAATATTTCCTACTGATGTACCGCCAAATTTCTGTACGATTAATCCCACTTTGTTACACCCTTTCCAGCTGTTTTTTCCCAACAAAAAAAGCAATGAGAATTATCTCATTGCTGTGGTAACGTATCCTAGACATACGAATATCACAGTGAGATAGCCCTCCAGAACAAAATCGTTCTGACAATCTGCCATTTATTCAATGTCAGACCAGCTAATCAAGCTATGAGACTTGATTGCTTCGGCGACTTCCCCTTTCAAGACTTTTCACAGAAGCTCATCCTTCTCCAAGTCTTTACTAATGAAACTCGCACCTCTATCAACACTTTAAATAGTTAAAGGTCATATAAAATTATCTGTAGTATAGCACACCCAATTTCGAACAGCAAGATTATTCTTGCAATTTCTTCACAAGCTCCTCAGCAACAGGTCGTGGAATACCTGCTGCTTGTACTTCTTCTACCGTTGCTTCTCGCATTTTCTTTACCGAGCCAAAATGCTTCAAAAGTTGTTTTTTTCGTTTCTCGCCGATGCCATCAATCTCATCAAGCATAGATTGAAAAGCATTTTTCCCACGCAGTTGACGGTGAAAACTGATGGCAAACCGATGCACTTCATCTTGAATCCGTTGCAGCAGATAAAATTCCTGACTTCTATGGTCAAGCGGAACAATCTCAAGTGGATTGCCAATCATCAGTTCAGATGTTCGGTGCTTCTCATCTTTTACTAAACCTGAGAGCGGGATATCTAGACCGAGTTCATTTTCCAGAATATCTCTCACCGCTTCAACATGTCCTTTACCACCATCAATAATGATTAAATCTGGTAGCGGAAGTCCTTCTTTTAATACTCTTGAATAGCGGCGGCGAACTACCTCACGCATCGACTCGTAATCATCGGGGCCTTTAACCGTTTTAATCTTGTATTTACGGTATTCCTTTTTTTCAGGCTTGCCATCAATAAAAACGACAAGCGCAGAAACAGGATCCGTACCTTGAATATTTGAATTATCGAACGCTTCGATTCTGTGTGGTGTATAAATACCTAGTTTTTGACCTAGCGTCTCTACTGCTTTAATCGTGCGCTCCTCATCCCGATCAATCAAAGCGAATTTTTCCAAAAGCGCAATGCTCGCATTTTTATTAGCAAGTTTAAGTAGCTCTCTCTTTTGACCAATTTTTGGATTAATAATTTTAACTTGTAATAATTGCTCAGCTAATTGTAAGTCGACTGTTTCAGGCAGAAAAATTTCTTTTGGCTTGAAATGATTTGCCTTTGAATAAAATTGCCCTAAATAGGTTAACAATTCTTGATCGGGTTCATCATAAATCGGAAATAACGAGACATCACGTTCAATCAATTTACCTTGACGAACAAAGAATACTTGGACACACATCCAACCTTTATCATATGCATAGCCAAACACATCACGGTCGGTATAGTCATTGGACATCATTTTTTGCTTTTCCATCGTCACTTCTATATGGGCAATTTTATCTCGATATTCTTTAGCTCGTTCAAAATCTAGTGCTTCAGCTGCCTCATGCATTTGAACAGACAACTCATTTTTAATTTCTTTATAACCGCCATTTAAAAATCGTGTAATTTCATTCATCATCGTTTTGTATTCTTCCTGTGGCACCTCTTTCACACACGGTGCGAGACATTGGCCAAGGTGATAGTATAAGCACACACGATCAGGCAATGTATTACATTTTCTAAGCGGATATATTCGGTCAAGGAGCTTTTTCGTTTCATTAGCCGAAATGACATTCGGATAAGGACCGAAATATTTACCTTGATCTTTTTTCACTTTTCTTGTGATGATTAAGCGCGGATGACGTTCATTTGTCAGTTTGATGAACGGATACGTTTTATCGTCCTTCAACATGATATTATATTTTGGGTCATGTTTTTTGATTAAGTTTAATTCCAATATAAGCGCTTCGATATCTGATGATGTGACAATATATTCGAAGTCTTCAATTTCATTGACGAGTCTTAGCGTTTTGCCGTCATGGGTGCCGGTAAAATACGATCGAACCCGATTTTTCAGCACTTTTGCTTTGCCGACATATATAATGGTTCCCTGGCGATCTTTCATCAAGTAACAGCCGGGCTGATCAGGAAGCAGGGCAAGCTTGTCCTTCATTCTCTGATTCATGTCAAACCTCCCAACCAATCAATCTGTATAAAGTGAAACTTCAATCAGTGGGGCTTTTCTTCTTCCCCACTGATTGGTAGTCCCGTTCTAGTGTCGCTAATATCTCCGTTCCACTTCGATAAAGCGGGATAAAATATATAAAAGAAAAAACTCCAAGCCATAGACTTGAAGTTTCTTAATGATAAAGTGAAACTTCCCTCAGTGGGGGTTTTTTCATTCCCACTGAGGGTTAGTTGAACCAATCGGGGATTTACAGGCTGTTTATCCCCCACCTATTTATTTGTTGATTCTCTCACAAAAATTGATGTGGGGGTATTACAGCCTGTTAAACCGGGATAAAAAAGAATTACACGTGTTTTGCAAGAAGTTCTGATAATGCTTCTTTCGGTTGGAATCCAACCACTTTGTCAACAACTTCTCCATCTTTTAACACGATCAAAGTCGGGATGCTCATTACGCCGAATTTTCCAGCAGTTTCTTGGTTTTCGTCTACATCCACTTTTACGATTTTCACTTTGTCACCCATATCACCATCAAGTTCTTCTAGAACAGGAGCGATCATTTTACAAGGTCCGCACCATGGAGCCCAGAAATCTGCAAGCACTAAGCCCTCGTTTGTATCATTTGTAAATGTTTGATCAGTTGAATGTACAATTGCCATTATATATACCTCCTAATAAATACTATATTTCTAAAAAACAGTATACCATTGATTATAGTATGCATACTATTATTTTGCTTCATTGCTAAGATACCCCTAGCTTACGTATCTATACGCAATCAGATTCGTAATAATACTTAAAATAGCATCATCAGATTGCAAAAATCAAGACATATGCTTTTAATAGATCAGATTAGCGTAAGTGGCAGGGTTCAGACCCCACTACAACATTATTTCGTTAATAGCGCGTAAAGGTTTCTTATAAACTGTGTATAGGGTGTGAGGTCTGACCCTTTGACACTATTACATTTATGTTACGTATAAAGGAATTGATAAACAATGTATAAGGTGTGAGGTCTGACATTTTTAGGAGTTAATTTTAAGTTTCTTACATTCTTCAATAAGTAATGGAACGACTTCAAATAAGTCGCCGACGATACCATAATCCGCAACCTTGAAGATGTTTGCTTCAGGGTCTTTGTTGATTGCAACAATCACTTTCGAGTTGGACATTCCCGCTAAATGTTGGATGGCTCCAGAGATACCGCAGGCAATATATAGATCAGGTGTGACAACTTTCCCTGTTTGCCCAATTTGGAGGGAATAATCGCAGTAGTCTGCATCACATGCACCTCGCGAAGCACCGACTGCTCCGCCAAGAACTTGGGCAAGCTCCTTTAATGGCTTGAAGCCTTCTGCACTTTTCACACCACGGCCACCAGCAATGACTACTTTCGCTTCTGAAAGATCGACACCGTCTGTAGCTTTTCTTACCACGTCTTGAATAATAGCGCGAAGGTCTTTAATCTCCACATGAAGTGAAGAAACATCCCCAGTACGGCTTTCGTCCTTCGCTAGCGGCTCAATATTATTCGGTCGGATCGTTGCAAAGATGACTCCATCTATGACAATTTTCTTCTCAAATGCTTTGCCTGAATAAATCGGACGAGTGAAGACAAGATTTCCGCCAGCTTCTTCAATAGAAGTGACATCAGAAATAAGTCCAGAATTCAATTTACTAGCAATTCTTGGAGCCAGGTCTTTACCAAGAGCTGTATGACCGAAAATAATCCCTTCTGGGTTTTCCGCAGCAATGACCGCAAGAACTGCTTGCGCATAACCATCAGACGTATATTGAGCAAGTTTTGCATCTTCCACTGTCACGACACGGTCCGCACCATATTGAATGAATTCATTGCCCAATGTTTGGATGCTTTCTCCTACTAAAACGCCTACCACCTCACCACCATCTGCTGCTAATTTAGCAGCGCCGATTGCTTCAAATGATACATTTCTTAAATTGCCATCACGCGCTTCACCTAATACAAGGATTTTTCTAGCCATTAATATAAACCTCCTGTAAGCCATTTATTGTTTGAATCGGGATTGTCGGTTTGATCGAACTGGACAAAAACTAAATCACTTTCGCTTCTGAGCGCAGGAGTTGTACTAGTGCTTTAACTTGCTCGTTTAGATCTCCGCTCAGTACTTTTCCTGCTTCTTTTTTAGGTGGCAGGAAGATTTCAATCGTTTTTGTTTTTGCTGCTACATCGTCTTCTACAAGTTCCAAATCATCCAATTCTAATTCTTCAAACGGCTTCTTCTTTGCTTTCATGATACCTGGAAGAGATGGATAACGTGGCTCATTCAATCCTTGCTGAGCAGTCACTAATAATGGTAAAGTCGTTTCAATGATTTCTGCGTCGCCTTCCACATCACGGGTAACGCTTACATTTTTACCATTGATTTTCAGCTGAGTTATTGTTGTAATATAAGGAATGCTCAATAGTTCTGCTACTCGTGGACCAACTTGACCAGTGCCTCCATCTATTGCAACGTTTCCAGCGATCATTAAATCAGGATCTTTATCTTTTAAATATTCACTAATAATTTTTGCAGTTGTGAATTGATCGCCATATTCTACATCTTCTTCAATATTGATTAAAACCGCTTTATCAGCGCCCATCGCAAGTGCTGTACGTAGCTGCTTCTCTGCTAATTCATTCCCTACAGAAACAACGGTTACTACCCCACCATGTGTATCACGTACTTGAATCGCTTCTTCTACTGCATACTCATCGTACGGGTTAATGATGAATTCCGCCCCGTCATCATTGATTTTTCCATTCGCTAATGTAATTTTTTCTTCTGTATCAAACGTTCTTTTCAGTAATACATAAATATTCAAAGGAACCCCTCCTATTATTTTAAAAATTAAGACTATTTTAAACGTAGTTCAAAAAGGTCGAATACTTTTTTCTCCGCCTTTTTGAACAAACACAACCAGAAAAATCTGTTACTTGCCTTTAAAAACAGCCTCTCTTTTCTCAATAAAAGCGCTTATTCCTTCTTTGGCATCTTCTGAAACAAAAATCGTGCCAAAGCTTTTCGCTTCGTTTTCAATGCCTTTATAAAAACTCTCTGGCTTGGCATCATTTACAAGGTCAATCGCCGCTTTCAATGCTAGCGGGCTTTTCTTCGCAACTTTCTCTGCCAATTCTTTTGCTTTAATCAAAAGCTCTTCATCTACATAAGCATGGTTTGCTAACCCATATCGAACAGCTTCAATACCTGTAATCGGTTCACTCGTAAACAGCATTTCAAAAGCTTTTGCCCCCCCCACATAACGGGTTAGGCGCTGGGTGCCACCGAATCCAGGTACAAGTCCAAGCTGAAGCTCTGGTAAGCCAAGCTTTGCATTTTCCGTCACTAAACGGATATGACAGGCCATCGCTAGCTCCAATCCTCCGCCAAGAGCTGCGCCATGAATGGCAGCAATAACTGGTTTGGGATATCGTTCAATCTTCTCAAATACGTCTTGACCATTTCGAGAAAGTTCCGTGAAGGCTTCACCACTACTTATACTTGTAAACTCTTTAATATCAGCCCCAGCCGAGAAAAATCTTCCTTCTCCGTGGATCAGCACGCAGCGAACTGCTTTATTTGCTTCCAACTCATCAAACAGGTGGGAAATTTCCTTGATGAGACTTGATGATAGTGCATTAGCAGGTGCTCTTTGAATGGTAACGAGAGCAACGTGATTTTCGATTGTATGGCTTAAAAATGCCATGTTCTTTCCCTCCCTAAACATCTAAATAACTATGTAAAAAATTTAACATGTATCGTGTAAGATCCTCGTTAAAAACACTACCATTTACCATGAGGGATTAATCAAGTACATCGCTACACTCACCTAATCACAATGGTGGCGGTGCGGAGCCTTATTTCGGTATGTTTTTCAATAATAAAGGTACATCTACTAAGCAGATTGGCTATATTATTAAGTCGCGAAGACCCGCCCCATGTCCTTATACAAAAGCATGCTATATTTTAGCGCCACAACCCCCAAGTAATAGCTGATGGACCGATTCTGCCAGATCTGGCAAGGAATACTTCTGATCATTCATGACCCATGATGTTGCCGTTTCATCAATCGTTCCAAAAACCATTTGCCTTGTTAGTCTGACGTCCAAATTCGACTGAAACTCACCGTTCTCTTTTCCTTCAAGAATGATCGTGTCAACGATCTGTAAGTAATCTCGTAACACATCATTAATCCTCTCTCGAAGTTCAAGATTGGACTGCCGTAATTCAAGCTGGGTGACGATAGCCAAGTTCGCATCACTTGCAAGAATTTGAAAATGTTTTCTGATCATTACAAGTAACTTCTCCGCTGCACTCATCGTTTCCTTTATTTCTTCTTCAATTTGTTCCACAAAATAGCCCATTTTTTCATGGAATAAAGAAATTAATATGTCTTCTTTATTTTTAAAATAAAGGTAAATGGTGCCATCAGCGACACCTGCTTGTTTAGCAATTTTTGAAACTTGAGCTTGGTGATAGCCATTTTGTGCAATTACAACTACAGCTGCATCTATGATTTGTTTATACTTTGGTTTATTTCGATTCACTGAACTTCTCCTTAGCTCTCAAAATATGAATGAATAACCATTCATGTTTTTCATACTAGAGTGAATCTCCTCGGCTGTCAAGGAAAAATCAAAACACTGCTCCATGCTTTATGTTTGTTACGAAAAAAACAAGTTCCAAGCAAAGGATCAGACCCCGCAACAACTAAATACAGTATATGATAATATGGGACACTATACACTGATTAGAGTGCGAGGTCAGACCACTCGATTTTTCAGATTTGCACACATGTCAAAGGCTAAACCGAAGCAAATCTTTATGCTTCCTTATGGTCATCTTCACTCCACTTCTTCTTTTCTTCTTCAATAAGGGCCCGGCGCAAAATTTTACCTACTGCCGTTTTAGGTAATTCTTTGCGAAATTCATATACGTGAGGTACTTTGTATGCTGCAAGGTATTTTCTTGCGAATTCATCCAATTCCTTTTCCGTAACTGAAGCTCCTTCTTTCAAGACAATATAAGCCTTCACGGTTTCACCACGATATGGATCAGGGACTCCCGCCACGACCAATTCTTGAATATCTTCATATTCATATAATACTTCTTCGATTTCACGTGGATAAATATTAAAGCCGCCTGCAATAATAACATCTTTTTTCCGATCGACTACATAAAAATAGCCCTTTTCATCCATATACCCAAGGTCACCTGTAAGGAGCCAACCATTTTTGAATATCGCTTCTGTTTCTTCTGGACGATTCCAATAGCCTTTCATCACTTGAGGTCCTTTAATAGCAATTTCACCGACTTCTCCTATCGGCACAGGGTCACCTGTTTCCAATGAAAGGATGGCAGCGTCTGTATCTGGCCACGGTAGCCCAATGCTTCCTTTAACACGTGGTTCATCCCAGATTAGATTAGCGTGGGTAACAGGAGAGGTTTCTGATAAACCATATCCTTCGACTAACTTTCCACCTGTGATTTTTTCAAACTGATCTTGGATTTCTACTGGCAATGCAGCCGAACCGCTAATGCATGCATCAATTGAAGATAAATCATACTTCAAAAGATCAGGATGGTTCAACAAGCCGATATAAATAGTCGGCGCTCCTGGAAACAGCGTCGGCTTTTCTTTATGAATTGTTTTAAGCGTTTTTTCGGCATTAAAATTCGGCATTAAAATCATTTTATAGCCTTGGACAACAGATAATAGCATGACTGTAGTCATCCCATACACATGGAAAAAAGGTAAAATGCCGAGCACTATTTCTTTTCCTCGTATTCCTTTATACATCCACGCCTTACACATTTCCGTGTTCGCTAGCAAGTTTTTGTGCGTTAACATGACTCCTTTTGGCAAACCGGTTGTGCCTCCGGTATATTGCAAAAGAGCTAGATCATTGTCAAAATCAATGTCTACGGTTGATTCTTTTGGAACTGTAGTTTTCATTATTTCCTTTAATAAATGATGATTGTCGCTATGCTCTACTTGAACAACAAGTCCGTATTGTTTTTTCTGGATATATGGATAGATTAGATTTTTCGGGAAGGGTAAATAATCTTTAATGGTGGTTACAACGATGTGTTGAAGATCTGTACTTTTTGCAACGCTCGAAACTCGTGGGAAGAGAATGTCCAATGTTAACATAAATTTCGCTCCAGAATCATTCAGCTGATATGCAAGCTCACGCTCCATATAAAGTGGGTTCGTTTGTACAACGATTCCACCTGCCATCAATGTGCCAAAGAAACCAATCACACTTTGCGGGCAGTTTGGCAGCATAATCGCTACTCGGTCTCCTTTTCTTAGCCCGATATCTATAAGATAGGTGGAAAATTTCAGAGCCGATTCGTAAAGTTCCTTATATGTCATTTCTTTCCCTTCAAAGTGAATCGCGATCGTATGGGAGAATTCTTCAGCAGATTGCTTTAAAAACGCGTGCAGTGGCTTTTCTGTGTATTCAAGTGACGTAGGAATAGAAGCAGGATACATATCTTGCCATGGCTGATTGTTCATCCAGTCCCTCCTTTATTTAAAACAGAAAATTCAAATTATTATCCTTTATTATAATATACAGGACAACGGGTCACAATTCCTTCCCTTTAAAAAAATACACGAAAAGAAAGTAGATATGCGACCGATCCTTTCATGAACATACTATGAGATGGATGTGAGATGTGCATGGATGTTTCATTTACAAAACAAAATAGTAGTTGAATCATGAAGGAAGACCTAAGTTGTAAATAAAGATTGACTTCTTAAAAAGATTCCTTTAGAGTGGATGTGCCAACTAAATATCCTCGTTAGGTGAGGCTCCTGTGTTGGAGATATGCTACTGCCCAAAAATGTCGAAAGACGCCAATGGGTCAACAGAAACCATCGACATAAGGTGGTTTTTAATGTAGCTGGCTATGTCCTATGCCACACAGTGCTAAAGCTCTACGAATGGAGGAATAGATTCTCTGCTATCTATTTTATCAAGCAGACAATGTACATATATAAACTGTGTATTACACCTTCATTTGTAATGGAGGTGTTTTTCATTTTGGCTCTTTTGGTAAAGATTGTTGTTTTTGCAAGTACAAATTCGCGAGATGCTGATTATTGTTGATTGCGAGACGCCTGCTTAGAGAAGCGTTTTGAAGCGCTGAGGAGGCTCCTGAGACCACCCGCGAAAAACGTAACGCAAATCAACCCAGCATAGTAGGGTAAATATTATTTAGGCTCTTTTGTAAAGATTGTTGTTTTTAGCAAGAAACCAAACCAATTCGAACAGATGTTGATTGTAGTGGAAGGTGCGAGACTCCTGCGGGAAAAGCGTGTTGAGGGAGACCCCGCAAGTGCAAAGCACTGAGGAGGCTTCTGAGACCGCCCGCGGAAAGCGAGTACCTGCAACGGAAATCAACCCGGGTTATTAGTGTAAAAATGATTGAAAAGCAACAAAGGAGACGAAAACAGCCTTTATTTTTTTCAAACGAGAATGTCAGTTTTCTAAATGGGAGGTGAGCAGGGATGGATAACGATTCTGATCCTTACCAGAAGCATAAAGTTCATAGAAATACAAAGAGTAAGAAAGATGTAAATCCAATCATCTGCTTACTTTTATTAGATCGCCCGAGGGGAACTATTTTTTGCTCCTCAATAAAGGAGTGGCAATAACGTTGATCAAAGACATGACAGAAGACCAAATAACTCTTCAAATCATAAAAGTTTTAAAAGAAGGAAAAAATAAAGATTTTCAAGCAATTTTAGAAGAACTTCAGCCATATGATATTGCACGTATTTTCGAAGGTCTGCCAGAAAAACACCATACACGTTTCTTATTGTTTCTGACGAAGGAACAAATCGCTGAACTCATTCAGGAACTGGAAAAAGTACATCAGTTAATCATTCTTACTAAATTAGGCATTGAAAAATCCGGTCAAGTTATGGATTTAATGGAAAATGATGATTTAGCTTCTTTGTTAGAGAATCTCTCTCCCGATAAAATTGAAGAACTTCTTTCAGGTATGGAACAAGAAGAATCTAAAATCGTTCAACATATCATGAACTATCCTCCGGAAACAGCGGGACGAATCATGACAAACCGGTTCGTGTGGATCAAACAACATTATACGGTTCGCGACTCTGTTGATAAACTGAAAATATTTGCTGAGTTTTCGGAAACAATTAACTATCTATATGTCATTAATGATGATAAAAAATTAGTAGGGGTTGTCTCCTACAGAGATTTAATCTTGAGTGATGAATATGAAAAAATTCAAGATATTATGTATAGCCGGGTAATCGCCGTTTCTGCTTCGGCTGACCAAGAAGAAGTCGCTCGTGTTATTGAGCGTTATGATTTTTTAGCCGTTCCTGTTGTAGAAAATAATCATGAGTTAGTCGGGATTGTAACGGTTGATGATATTATTGATGTTGTCATTAAGGAAGCAAACGAGGATATTGAAAAACTTTCGGCATCGGGTAAATCGATTGATTTTGACACGAAGGCACATGTAGCTGCATATCGCCGACTTCCCTGGCTTATTTTACTTTTATTTATTGGTTTAGTATCTGGAACAATTATTAGTAGTTTTGAAGAAACATTATCCAAAGTAGTGGCACTGGCCTTCTTTATGCCTATGATTGCTGGGATGACAGGTAATACTGGTACACAATCTTTAGCAGTTGTTGTAAGAGGACTAGCAACTAGTGATACAGATCGAGGGGCTGTCGCCAAACTTATTTTACGAGAACTAATCGTTGGATTAATCATCGGGATTACTTGCGGCATCTTAATTTCGATTATCGCTTATATTTGGCAAGGAAATCCGGTTCTTGGATTAGTCGTTGGCAGTTCATTAATTATGACGCTCATTATTGGGACTTTAGCTGGGACGATTATTCCGCTCATCTTATATAAGTTTAACATCGACCCTGCTGTAGCTTCTGGTCCACTCATTACGACACTAAATGATATATTATCGTTACTTATTTACTTTGGCATTGCCACCATGTTTATATCAAAATTGATGTAGAATTAAATCTTAACGAAGCTCATTTATCAAGATAAGGGTCAGACCCCACACTCTATACGTTGTTTATAGTGTTATTTACACGTCATATAAACAAAATATAGTAATAGTGGGGGCTGACCCTTTTTTGGTAAACTATTCTTTCTGAATTAACCTGCATTCACTACCATATAGATAATTCCAATGACAAGAAAGGTGCCGCAGCAAATAAGTAAAATTTTTGCGAGTCTTTCCAACATTTCAACTTCTTCCCTTCTGCCTAAGGCTTATGAAATACCTGCTCCAATAACAAAGGACAAGCCGATGGAAATAATCATCGCTAGCAATCCGACTGCGCGATTGTCACGTTCAATTTCTTCATCGATTTTAAATCCTGGGGTTAAAAACTCGAAAATGAAATAACCAAGTAATAGCAGGACAAAACCGTAAACCCCCCAGCCAATCATCGTCAGTAAGGAGTCATTATGAATAATCGAGTGACGGAAGATGTTAGCTATTCCAAAAATTTTTCCACCTGTGGCCATCGCAACAGAAATATTGCCATTTTTAATTTCTTCCCAGTTTTTGTACTTCGTTACCAACTCAAATACGGCTAAAAATAAGACAATACATAAGATGACAACGCTAAAATAAGCAGTCGTATACACGTATTCGTTACCCCAGATTTTTTCCATTCAACTTCTCCTGATTCTTCATTATCTCGGTTTAACAGGTTGTAATACCCCCCACCTCAATTTTTGCGTAAGAATCAAGGAAAAAATAGGTGAGGGAAAATCACAGATGAAAATTTCACTTTATTTGAATTCGACTACCGTAACACCTGTTCCACCTTCACCCGCTTCTCCAAAACGACTGCGTTTAACTGAACGATGGTTTTTCAAATATTCCTGAACCCCTTGTCTAAGCGCACCAGTTCCTTTTCCATGAATGATAGATACACGAGGATAACCCGCAAGCAAAGCATCGTCAATATATTTTTCAACTCTTGATAAAGCATTTTCAAATCGTTCACCGCGAAGATCGAGTTCTAAGCTTACGTGATAATCCTTGCCTTTTACGGTTGATAGCGGCTTTGCCATTTTTTCTGGCTTTGGCGCACCAATCAATTGAATATCAGTTTCGTCTACTTTCATTTTCATGATGCCAATTTGCACTTGCCATTCTGTATCGGAAACTTTCTCGATTGCCTGCCCTTTTTGCCCGAAAGAGATTACTTTCACTTCATCACCTGGCTGAATCGTTCTAGGTGCTTTTTTCACGATTGACTTAGACGTTTTCTTAATAACCGGTGTTGCTTCCTCTAAACGTTTCCGCGCCTCGATCAATTCGTGTTCTTTAATCTCTGCGCTTTTCTCAAGGCGCATCTTTCGTAAATCGGCAATGATGGCTTCCGCTTCTTTTTTCGCTTGTTCAACCAAATCGGCTGCTTTTAGTGCCGCTTTCTCCATTATTGAATCTTTTTCTTGATGATACTCTAGCGTTTCTTTTTGCAACTCATTATGCAGTTTTTCTGCTTGCTTAAGATAATCGGCTGCTTCTCTTGCATCTTCTTCAGCTTGTCTTCGGCTTTCTTCTAAGGAGGCAATCATGCTCTCCACTTTATTCGTATCAGCGCCAATATGACTGCGTGCATGATTAATCACTGCTTCATCCAATCCAAGACGTTGTGAAATTTCAAATGCATTGCTTCGTCCGGGCACGCCGATTAATAGCTTATAAGTCGGCCTTAGTGAATCCACATCAAACTCCACGCTTGCATTAATGACCCCATCATGGTCATAGCCATATGCTTTTAATTCTGGATAATGGGAAGTTGCGATAACTCTTGCCCCGCGCTTATATACTTCATCAAGAATCGAGATGGCAAGTGCCGCACCTTCCTGTGGATCGGTTCCAGAACCAAGTTCATCAAATAAAACAAGACTCTCATAATCAACATGCTTTAAAATTTCTACAATATTGACCATATGAGAAGAAAATGTACTTAAGCTTTGTTCAATTGATTGTTCATCGCCAATATCCGCAAACACATGTTTGAAAACTGCGACTTCTGAGCCATCCAAAGCCGGGATTTGCAAACCGGCTTGAGCCATTAATGTACAAAGACCAATGGTTTTAATCGTTACCGTTTTCCCACCGGTATTCGGACCTGTAATGACGATCGTTGTAAATTCATCACCTAAATAAATATCGTTTGCAACTACTTCATCTGCTGGTATGAGCGGATGTTTCGCTTTTATTAGCTTAACTTTCCCTTGGTCATTTAAAGCTGGCTTCGAACCTTTGATTGCTTTCGCATAACGAGCTTTTGCAAAAATAAAATCGATTTGCGCGAGTACCTTCACATTGACGAGCAAATCATGTGTATGCTCGCCAACCGCTTGTGATAATTCCACAAGGATTCGCTCAATTTCCAGCTGTTCTTTCAATCTCGCTTCCTGAAGTACGTTATTTAGCTCAACCACCACTTGTGGTTCAATGAATAACGTTTGCCCTGAAGAAGACTGGTCATGGATGATTCCGCCGTAATGACTGCGATATTCTTGTTTCACCGGTATAACAAAACGGTCATTTCGAATCGTAATAATCGCATCAGAAAGCATTTTTTGCGCATTTGAAGAACGGATCATGCTTTCTAATTTTTCACGTACTCGACTTTCGTTTGTGCGCAGTTGATTGCGTATCGTTCTTAATTTATCACTAGCTGAATCTAAAACTTCACCATTCTCTCCGATGCAATAAGAAATTTGCTGTTGCAATTCTGGCATAGAAAGCAATGATTCCATATGACCATTTAAGTTTGGCAAACTAAATTCATTTTCAAGCAGTTCTTCAAAAAAACGCTCGAGAATTCTGCCTGCACGAAGGGTGCTGGCGATTTCCATCAATTCATGAGGGCTTAGCATCCCACCGATTTGTGCCCGTTTTGCATGTGGGCGAATATCAAAGATGCCGCCAAGCGGGACATTCCCCTTCCGGCGGAGAACATTTGCTGCTTCATCCGTTTCTTCCTGCCAATTTGTCACCTCGGTAAGGTCTGTAGAAGGGGCTAGTTCAGCTGCCTTTTCTTTACCAATTGCAGAAGAAGCATATTTCAATAGTTGTTCTTTTATTTTATCAAATTCCAATGTTTTCAAAACTTTCGAATGCATGGAGTTGTAGTCCTCCCTTTTTATGTGCGTCCATTAATCATTTCTTTTTAAGAAGGCAAGCAGGTCGTCTCGTTCTTTTACGTTTAAGACGGAAGAACGTTTCACCCAGCCTTTTTTCGCTGAAGAGACGCCTACTGCCATATGCTCAAGCATATCGATATTATGTGCATCCGTATTAATTACGATTGTAACGCCCGCTTCTTGGGCTTTTTTTAGATATTGAGGAGCAAGATCTAATCGATTCGGATTCGCATTCAGTTCTAATGCGGTGTTTGTTTTCGCTGCAAGTTCGATTAATTGGTCCATATCTACTTCATAACCAGAACGTTTGCCAATCAAACGGCCTGTTGGATGGGCAATAATATCGACATGAGGATTTTCCATCGCGTTTCTCAAACGCTCCATAATTTTCTCTTTTGGTTGTGAAAAACTAGAGTGTATGGAAGCTATTACGAGATCCATTTCACTAAGCAGGTCATCGTCATAATCAAGCGATCCATCAGGTAGAATATCCATTTCGATTCCTGAAAGGATGGTAAAATCGTCATATTGTTCGTTTAAAGCATGAATGATTTCTTTTTGCTCCCGTAATCGTTCCGCTGTTAATCCGTTCGCCACTTTTAAATATTGGGAATGATCGGTGATCGCCATATATGTATAACCTTTAGCTCGGCATGCTTCTACCATCTCTTCAATCGAATAGGCACCGTCACTCCAAGTCGTATGCATATGAAGATCCCCTTTAATATCAGCAAGTGAAACAAGTGGCTCTTTATCCGTGTACCGTTCCACTTCTGTTCCATCTTCACGAATTTCAGGTGGAATGAACGGCAGATTGAAATGCGCATAAAATGCTTCTTCTGAATCAAAAGTAAGTATCTCACCTGTCTCCGTATTTTCAACACCATATTCACTAATTTTCTCGCCACGATCTTTGGCTAGCTGGCGCATTCTCACATTATGGTCTTTTGAACCAGTAAAATGGTGAAGCGTTGTACTAAATTCCGAATCTGTTACAATCCGAAAATCAACCGACACATCATATTGGTAATCGAGTGTAACGGACACCTTCGTATCACCCGCCGCAATGACATGTTTAATGGCAGGCATGGAAAGGAGTTGCTCCTTCACCTTCTCTGGGTTATCGGATGAAATAATGAAATCTAGATCTTTTATCGTCTCTCTCATGCGACGGATGCTTCCCGCTCTCGAGAAACGGACGATATCTGTCATATTTCCAAGCGCCGTTTCAACCTCAACGGCAATAGGCATCATAAAGCTAAGCGGAAGCCGATCAGGTCGTGAACCTGCTTCAGCGATGGAAGCAAGAATTTTTTCTTCAGTCTTCGCGCCAAACCCAGCAAGTCCGCGGACTTTTCCTTCTTCACACGCCGTCTTTAGCTCATTCACGTCCCGAATTTGAAGCTCTTTATGCAGCTTGGCAATTTTCTTACCGCCAAGTCCTGGAAGTTGCAACAAAGGCACCAGCCCTTTTGGCACTTGTTCCTGCAGCTCTTCTAAAACAGTGGATTTTCCTTCATTGATATATTCCTCAATAACAGCAGCGGTTCCTTTGCCAATTCCGCTCAATTCCGTGAAATTACTGATCGATGATAAACTTCGATCATCTGTTTCAAGGGCAGCTGCAGCTTTTCTAAACGCTGAAACTTTAAACGGATTTTCCCCTTTTAACTCCATATATATCGCTATCTTTTCTAATAGTTTAATGATGTCTTTTTTATTGATTGACATAGTCCCTCACCTTCCCAACGTGAAATCTTAAAAAAAGATGACACAAGGCCATCAAGTGAGCTTGTAGCATGATCCCAGTTTAACTTTAAACATCAGTGGGCGATGTAAAAAATTCAACTGATGGAAGTTTCACTTATGCAGCTACATATTGAAACCACAGCTCTGTTACTTTCCCCGACAGATAAGGGGTATTTTTTACTATAAGATCCGCCAAAAACGAACCATTTAACGCATCCTGAACATTAGCCATTGGCAGTAATGCAGCTATGTATAATAGAATAAACATGATAAGATATACTTCAACAAAACCTAAAATCGCACCAGCCCATCGATTCAGCTGCTTTAAGATTGGTAAGTTCGAAATGAAATCCAACATCGATCCAAAAAGCTGCCAAACTAACTTCGTAGCGAAGAAGATGATCGCAAAGGCAATCGCACGATAATACGCTTCTTCAAGGTTAGTCTGACCGATAAACATATTCATTGTTTCTGAATCACCGCCTAAGGTAGGGAACGGAATCCATAAAGTTAGTTTCGGAGCGAGTTCATTGTAGTAAGAATATGCAGCAACAAAGGCAACAAAAAAGCCCGTCAAATGAATGAGCTGCAAAATGAACCCCCTTCGTAAGCCAACTATAAAGCCAATTAAGAGTATGGCCAAAATCGCCAAGTCTAACATCTACTCAGTCCTTTACTTTCTTTAATTCCAGTTCTAGCTGGTATATTTCGTCTTTTATTTTTAAATAATCATTCATAACATTTACAGCTGTCAGTACAGCAAGCTTGCCCGTATCCAAATAAGGATTCTTGGAGTTGATCTCCCGCATCTTATCATCCACCATCGAAGCAACTAATCGAATATGGCCGGAGCTCTCTTCACCGACGATTGTATATTGCTGTCCATATATATCAACTGTTATCCTATTTTTATTTTCACCCGACAAGCTGATGCCTCCAATCTGAAAAATCCTAATTTCTATCATATCATGAAGTTTTCTGTCATGAAAGCAAGAAAGGTGGAAGGCGCCCGATTATCGGCGACAAGCAAAAGGCAAGCAAGCTGAATGGGAACGCCCTTCTCCTCATCAGATTGATTGACTTTTGACTTCGGGCGATGGCACCTTGAGCTGGATAATAGAAATACGGAGTTACATGGAAGAACTGGTGGGGCTAATCTAAACAAAAACACACTTTGGATACATATATGTCTGTAAGCCAAAAACTATAAAGAATTGGAGTCTTTACTTATGTCGAATGTTGTATTAATTCTTTCCACAACTCAAATGAACAAAATGAAAGGACATTATCAAACTTCTCTATCTGATAAAATGCCGCCTGGCAGTGTTTTCGTTGCCAAACCGGGACAATGTACAGTGACAGCTTATAAGTCGGGGAAGGTGCTCTTTCAAGGGGCATCAGCAGAAGTTGAAGCAAAGAAATGGTCCAGCGACGCAAAAGCTAAGGCTCCTGCTGAAAAAAAGCGAACTTCTGTCACCCAGCATCGCTATTCTCCTCCCGCTCATATCAGTACCATGTCTATAATCGGCTCAGATGAAGTTGGCACTGGCGATTACTTCGGTCCAATGACGGTCGTCGCTGTTTATGCAAAAAAAGAGCAGCTAGCCCTGTTAAAAGAATTAGGCGTCCAAGATTCGAAAAATCTGAAAGATCCACAAATCATTGATATAGCAAAGCAGATTAAAAATGTTGTGCCGTTTTCCCTGCTCGTTTGCGACAATCCTAAGTATAATGCACTTCAAGCTCGCGGTATGTCTCAAGGAAAAATGAAAGCATTGCTACACAATCAAGCGATTAAGCACGTCATAGATAAAATTTCACCTGAACAGGCAGAAGCGGTTTTCATTGACCAATTCGCCCAGCCGGATGTGTTTTTTAACTATTTAAAAGGACAAGAACTGTTTCAAGCAAAACATACTTATTTGAGCACAAAAGCAGAAGGCATTCATCTTAGTGTTGCAGCAGCTTCTATTTTAGCACGCTATGCATTTGTTAAACATTTTGACAAATTAAGTGAAAAAGCTGGCTTCAAAATTCCCAAAGGCGCAGGCCCTGCAGTAGATGAAGCTGCTGCACGACTTATTCACGAAAAAGGGATCGACGCCTTGAATGAATTCACGAAGGTTCATTTTGCCAATACGGAAAAAGCGAAGGCATTGTATCGGAAGAAGTATCAATAGAGGGTTTGTCGTTCGTTGATATTAGGTTTGCCCCGGCTTTAAGAGTCGGGTTTTTTGAGATTTTACTCACCAACTCTAGAGTTATTAACCAATTCACACTGTTTTCTACGTAGCTTTTTACAGTAACCTTGAAATAAGGTTTGATTAAATTCACTCTATAAACATTGGTATATTAATATTTTCTCCACTAGGGCGTATTTAACATAAACCTTAATCTTAATTTGATTCTTATAATCAAATAGTGTGGTTTTAAGTACTTTTGTGTTTGAAAAGACTACTTTATTTTTATTTTGAAATAGTTTGTTCAATTTAATTAAGTTGCCTTTCTACTTTAAATAATTTCATTCACTAACTCATCATCTATCATATTACTCCAATAAAATAAAAATAGCGCCAACTTCTATTTAATAGAAATCGGCACTTCGTTTATTCGCTATACGTTTAGCGTGATGCTTTTGCCGGTTGGCACGCGTCACATTTACGTTGGCTATTATTTTTAAATTTCGTAAATGTTTTTTCAAAATTGCTACCACACGCACATTTAAATAGTAACTTTTGCGAAAAACCGTGATATTCCGTCGTTAGTAACTTACTTTCCGAATTGTTATCCACAAATTCTTTAATTTTACCGATCGTCCATCGTTTATTCATTCTCTTACACCTCCATATTTACGCTTTAGCGGAGGCTTTACTTGGCATCCGTTCAATTATGAGCAAAAGTCGTAATTATCCTATAAGATTCTTATTATAACATGAGCTGACAGACAATTAAATAGATCGTTATTTTGAACGCGTACTAGGTCATTTCAAACTGTTGTAGCATGTTCGATCTACTTGATCTTGTTGGGAATTGCATGCACATTCAATTACCAGCTATTTGTATTTGATTGAATACTGTATCAAGTTCCTCACTTCTTTCCATGCAATCTTCAATTTCTTCTTGTTTACTAATATCACCACTTTGTTCCTTTTACTAATCTACATGGGTTAATTAGTTAGGCACAACTCCTCCCTTAAAACAGCAAAGCAGCCTCCCAAACTCGGAAGGCTGCTTCATTTACCATTATCCTCGTAATTCAGCGCCAGCTTTTTCTTTCACAGCTGCTAGTACTTTTTCATGCGCTTTCGTTACATCTTCATCAGTTAGCGTACGCTCTGGATCAAAATATTTCAACGAGTACGCAAGAGATTTCTTACCTGGTTCCATGCGTTCGCCTTCATATAAATCAAAGACACTTACTTCTTTAAGAAGTTTTCCGCCTGCTTCGGCGATGATTTTTTGGATATCGCCAGCAACCGTAGTTGTATCTACAACAAGGGCAATATCACGTGTAATCGATGGGAAACGTGGAATGGCGCTGTATTGGATCGGTTCAACAGCCGCTTCTGCCATCGCTTTGAAAGATAGCTCGAAAACATACGTTTCTTTCAAATCAAGTTCTTTTTGGACAGTTGGATGAACTTGACCGACGAAGCCAATTACATCACCATTCAACAACACGTCTGCAGTACGCCCTGGATGCATCCCTTCTTTTTCAGATTGACGATAATCAATTTGCTCTGTCAATCCTAGTGTATCGAATAATGCTTCAAGCACGCCTTTTGCTACGTAAAAATCAACCGGCTTTTTCTCTCCTTGCCATTGATTCAATTCCCATAGACCTGTTATCGCGCCAGCTACATGCTCGCGTTCTTCCGGAAGTTGTTCCCCATCTTGTTTCAAGAATACAGAGCCGATTTCGTATAGTGCTAACGAATCAAGCTGACGGGCATTGTTATATTTCACAACTTCTAATAGTTGAGGGATGATGCTTAGACGAAGCTGACTGCGTTCCTCACTCATCGGCATCGCTAATGCAACAGATTCACGAGCATCTAATGCATATTGAGCCGCTTTATTCTTGCTTGTTAATGAATAAGTGATTGCTTGATAAAGGCCAGCACCTTCAAGCGTACGTCTTGCTTTACGGCGTTTTTGCTGATAATCAGTCAAATGGCCAGGTGTTACTGTTCCAGTTGGAAGTGTTGTTGGGATATTATCATAGCCATACATACGGGCTGCTTCCTCAACTAAATCGGCTTCGATCGTAATATCGCCGCGACGGGTCGGTACAGTTACGGTAAATGTCTCATTATCTACTGAAACTCCGAATTGCAAACGAGTGAAGATCGATTCGACTTCAGAAACCGTCATGCTTGTTCCGAGCAATTTATTAATTTTTTCAAGAGTAATTGAAATGACAGCTGGTTCGATTGTCAATGTATCAACTTCTACAGACCCTTCTAATACGGTTCCACCTGCATATTGACTAATCAACTGTGCAGCACGTTCTCCTGCTTCTCTTACTCGATTCGGGTCAACCCCTTTTTCGAAACGAGCACTTGATTCACTGCGCAATGCATGGTCTTTTGATGCTTTGCGGACAACCGTTCCAGCAAAATATGCAGCTTCAATGATGACAGTTGTCGTATCGTCCTGCACCTCAGAATTTGCTCCACCCATTACACCAGCAATCGCAACTGGCTCTGATCCATTTGTAATGACAAGATGATCGCTTGAAAGATCACGTTCTCCATCATCCAATGTCGTGATTTTTTCAGCCGCGTGCGCTTTACGAATGACTAATTCTTTCGAACCTAGACGATCATAATCGAACGCATGAAGTGGTTGCCCGTATTCAAGTAAAATATAATTCGTAATATCGACAACATTGTTATGTGGACGAATGCCCGCTGCCATTAAGCGAGTTTGCATCCAAAGTGGTGATGGCGCAATTTTCACATTTTTAATGACTTTCGCAACGTATAATGGATTATCTTCAGATGCTTCAACTTTTACTTGAATGAAGTCAGTTGCTTTTTCAGCGCTTTCTACTTTGTTAATTTCCGGCCATTTAACTTCACGACCTAAAATGGCACCTACTTCATAAGCAACACCAAGCATGCTCAAGCAGTCTGAGCGGTTCGGTGTTAAACCTAACTCAAGCACTTCATCGTCAAGTCCTAAAGCCTCTAGAGCATCTTGACCAACTTCTACATCATTCGGGAAAACGAATATCCCTGTTGCATAATCTTTAGCAATCAATCTTGATTCGATGCCAAGTTCTTGAAGTGAACAAATCATTCCGTTCGATTCTTCACCGCGTAACTTCGCTTTCTTAATTTTGAAATTGCCAGGAAGCACGGCACCAACTGTCGCGACTGCTACTTTTTGTCCTTTATCAACATTCGGCGCACCGCAGATGATTTGAACCGGGCTTTCACCACCAACATCGACTAAACATTTATTTAGTTTATCGGCATTTGGATGTTGTTCACGTTCTAGTACGTGACCTATGACAACCCCTTTAAGACCTTCACTTTTCTTTTCTACTCCTTCAACCTCGATGCCGCTTTTGGTAATCTTATCTGAAAGCGTTGTTGCTGTCATGCCAGAAAGATCGACATAATCCTGCAGCCATTTATATGAAACAAACATGGATAGCTCCTCCTTATCAAATGCGCCTTGGCGTATTTGCGCCCAGATTTTTTTCGGAGCCTGCTCTGAAAAACTTCCTTTAAAAAATCTGAGGCATAAGCCTGCGGCTTTAACTTTATTCAGTCGAGGTTTGACCCCCACTGAATTGTATTCTTTTTTGCATTCATCCCCACTTAACGAAGTAAGGTACTTTTGTTGAATAAAGTTAAAAAAATTATTAAGATTCGTGGCGATTAAATTGAGTTAAGAAACGGACATCATTTGTATAGAAGTGACGGATATCGTCTACACCGTATTTCAACATCGCAATACGTTCCACACCAATCCCGAACGCAAACCCAGAATATTTCTTCGAGTCAAATCCAGCCATTTCCAAAACATTTGGATGAACGATTCCACCGCCTAGGACTTCGATCCAACCTGTTCCTTTACAAACGCTGCAACCTTTTCCACCGCAAATTTTACAAGAAATATCGATTTCAACCGATGGCTCTGTGAATGGGAAGAAACTTGGACGCAGACGAATTTCCCGCTCTTTGCCGAATACTTGCTTCGCAAACACTTCAAGCGTTCCTTTTAAATCGCTCATTGAGATATTTTCATCAATAACCAATCCTTCAATTTGCATGAATTGATGCGAGTGAGTCGCATCATCATTATCACGACGATATACTTTACCCGGACAGATAATTTTAACCGGCCCTTGTCCTTTATGCTTCTCCATTGTTCTTGCTTGCACTGGAGATGTATGAGTTCGCATTAATGTTTCTTCTGTAATATAGAAAGAATCTTGCATATCACGTGCTGGATGGCTCTTTGGTAAATTCAACGCTTCAAAGTTGTAGAAGTCTGTTTCAACTTCCGGACCCTCTGCAACCGTATAGCCCATTCCGATAAATAAGTCTTCCACTTCTTCAATGACACGCGTTAACGGATGATGATTCCCTTTATTAACCGGACGTCCCGGTAATGTTACATCAATTTTTTCAACAGCAAGTTTGGCATTGACAGCTGCCTCTTCAAGCACCTTTTGCTTTTCTTCAATTTTTGTAGCAATCTCTTCACGGACAACATTCACTAACGCTCCCATTTTCGGGCGTTCCTCAGCGGAAAGCTTGCCCATTCCGCGCAACACTTCCGTGATTGGTCCTTTTTTCCCTAAATATGCGACACGAATGTCATTCAATTCCTTTAATTCAGAAGCTTCGGCAACCTTCTGTAACGCTTCTTCTTGCAGTTCTTGTAAACGTTCCTGCATCATGTCTCCTCCTTTTTTATAAAAAAATTTAGTTTCTGTTACTAGTTAACAATGATTGTTATCCATAAGGTGGCGGTGCAGAGTAAAGTTTAGTCCATCTTTTAGATCAGATGATTCCTAAGTAAATTGGCCATATGCTTATGTGGCGGAGCCCCGTCCCCTTGTCCTTAAACGCAAAAAAACCCCATCCCTAGAAAGGGACGAGGTTTATGTATCGCGGTACCACCCTTATTAGCGCCAAAAGAAATAAGCACTCACTTCATTGTAGATAACGGCTTTTTGCCGGTGCAGCTTTCAACAGGTCAATCTGTATCCCGATGCCGACTCAAGAGGTGAATTCACATCATCATGAACATAAAAATGCTTGCAGTCTAAGGCATTTTCTCCCTAAATGAATGATACGACGCTACTCTTCTCTGTCATAGTCTTTTACATTATGAAATTTAGCTTTAATTATATTATAAAACAAACCGAGATTCAAATTCAATTTTATAAATGAGCTTTACGAGCCAGAATTCCAATTTGAGTGCCGAATTTACATATTTACGTGCCGGAAGCAATGGTTTTCGAGCCGGAAATTGCACTTTACATGCGTGATTCGAGATTTACGTGCCAGAGCCTCATTTTACGCCTGAAACACCATGCAATATTTATTTCCGTAGGTGGTACATCAAAATCCCCGCTGCAATCCCGACGTTCAACGATTCACTTTTCCCGAAAATCGGAATATAGAGATTTTGCGTCGTTTTAGCTAACAGCTTTTTGTCAACACCTTGACCTTCATTACCTACAAGAAGAGCAAATGTTTCCGATTTTTCTACTTGATCATAGGGAACTGCTTTTTCTAAGGCAGTGCCATAAACCGGAATGTTCTGTTTCTTCAAAGCACCGATAACTTCTGTTAAGTTTCCTTTTAGGACAGCCATATGAAAGAGACTTCCTTGAGTCGAGCGAATCACTTTAGGATTATATGCATCTGCACAGCCTTCACCAAGTATAACTGCATCGATTCCAGCTGCATCAGCTGTTCGAATCATCGTCCCAATATTGCCAGGATCTTGTACAGCATCAATGAGTAGCACTTTTTTCGGTGAAAGGTCTTCAAAACGAATCTTTTTCTGATCACAGATCGCGGCAATTCCTTGTGGTGTTTCCGTATCGGTAATCGCATTCATTACTTCACTTGTCACATAGGTAACTTCTGTTCCTTCTAATTTAAATTTCCCCGGAATGACAGCTTCAATGCTGACAATCACTTCACGAACAATATCTCCTTCTTTCAGTGCTTCTTCAACAAGATGAAACCCTTCAATTAGATATGTACCTGTTAGTTCACGCTCTTTTTTTGTTAACAATTTCTTCCACTGCTTAACTTTTTGATTTTTGACGGACTCAATATATTTCAAGGTAAACGCTCCTTCATTTTTTCACTAGTTCTTATCCCGCATTAACGGGCAGTAAGTCCCTCACCTCAAGCTTATGAGGGATAAAGATGGTAGGTGGGGGACAAACTGCCCATAAAAGCCCGATTGGTTCAACTAACCATCAGTGGGGGATGAAGCCCCCCACTGATGGAAGTTTCACTTTATTATAACGCATTTCGCCCTTTGCTACATATTTTGATTTGATTTGTTCCATACTAAAGAAGTGGAACATGATGGTGAGGGGAGGGTTTGATATGAACTTGAATTTAAGAAATGCAATTATTCACAACGTATCAGGGAATACACAGGATCAGTTAGAGGATACGATCGTTGATGCCATTCAAAATGGCGAAGAAAAAATGTTGCCTGGACTTGGTGTGTTATTTGAAATTATTTGGCAACATGCATCAGAACAAGAAAGAACTGAAATGCTTCAAGCTTTAGAATCAGGTTTAAAAAAGCAATAGCCTAACTTAGGCTATTGCTTTTCTCTTGCTTATAAGTGGTCAGTGTTAATCCGATTCTGAAAGTATTCATCATGCATGATTGGATTATCATCCTCATCCAATTGAATGTTTTCCTCTTCTTCCTTCATTTGATCCGTTGAGTCATCCACCTTTAGCCTTCTCTTCTTATCCATTATCTTCACTCCTTCATATACACGTCGTAAGATTAGCTATTCCCGAAACGTGATCCTTTAAACAAAACTAGCTGATACAAAGACAAGGAAATAAAAAAGGTATAAAGGTGGTGTTATTGACAAACTTCCTATTACTCAATCAAATTTATAACTTCGGTCAAGCTTTTTTCCAACATTGATTGCAGTCGTAAATGGTGATTTTCAAAAGCTAACGCTTCAGTAACCGGGTTTGGCACGATTACACATTTTAACCCAGCTGCTAGAGCCGATTGAAGCCCATTTAACGAATCTTCAAATGCTACAGCTTCTTTTGGATCAACCTTTAAAACTTCGATTGCTTTTAAGTACAAGTCAGGTGCTGGTTTCACTTGATCAACATCATCGCTCGAAATAATGAAGTCAAAATAGTGTAACAGCCCAAGCTCGTTTAAATAGTTCGTTACCCATTCTTTAGTAGAGCTGGAAGCAAGGGCGATTTTGTATTTTAACTTACTTGCTTCCTCTAAATACTCCTTCACACCTTCACGCGCCAACGGTGTTTTCATCTTTTCCTTATGTATGCCTTTGGCTTTTTCCTCAATCTCTTCAATATTACAATTTTCCCCAATTTGTTCTCGGCAATATCTAAATAGTTCAGTATCATCTGAACCAATACATTTAACAAATTGTTCAAGTGGCAACTTAACCTTATATAAATCTAACGTTTCTCGATAAGCATCATACCAAACCGTCTCTGTGTCTAAAATTAAACCATCAAAGTCGAAAATAACAGCTTTGATCAAAATCATTCCTCCTTTAACTAATTAATAAGTAAATACTCACCTAAAATAGGCAGAAATTAATAAGCAATAGTTTCATAGAAATTTCCATTACTAAACATACTGTATAATAATGAACGAACCGTTTCAATCTTCTTGTTCTCCATAAGCAAAGGGTCAGACCCCGCAACAACTACATACAGATTATAGTTAGTATTTTACTACTATATACTGTGTATAGAGTGCAAGGTTTGACCCTTTTGGGACTTTCTTTATACATGGTTTTCTTCTAAAAGAACGACTTACTTGAAAGTCCTAGTTTTAGCCAAATGTAATCGCATCAACGGTTTTACGATCCAGTTTTTTAATCACTTCAACAATTAATTTAACGGCGTTTTCATAATCATCACGATGGAGCATCGCAGCATGTGAATGAATGTAACGAGTGGCAATTGTGATCGCAAGCGCTGGAACCCCATTTGCTGTCACATGAATCGATCCCGCATCTGTTCCGCCGCCAGGCATTGATTCGTATTGATATGGAATATTCATTTCATCAGCCGTATCTGTTACGAGATCCCGAAGTCCTTTATGGGATACCATGCTTGCATCATACAGAACGATTTGTGGCCCTTTCCCCATCTTACTTTGCGCTTCTTTGTCCGTTACACCTGGCGTGTCACCAGCAATACCAACATCCACCGCAAAACCGATGTCTGGTTGAATTTTATATGTAGACGTTTTAGCACCTCGTAGTCCGACTTCTTCTTGAACTGCTCCAATCCCGTACACAATATTTGGATGTTCACTACCTTTTAATTGTTTTAAAACATCAATCGCAATCGCACAGCCAATTCGGTTATCCCAAGCTTTGGCAAGAAGCATCTTCTCATTATTCATAACGGTAAATTCGAAATACGGCACGACCATATCTCCAGGTCTTACACCCCATTCCTCTGCTTCTTCCTTGCTTGATGCTCCAATATCAATGAACATATCTTTAATGTCGACAGGTTTTTTTCTTGCTTCTGGAGTTAAAATATGTGGTGGCTTTGAACCTATCACTCCGGTCACATCGCCTTTTCTTGTCACAATTGTTACACGCTGAGCAAGCATCACCTGTGACCACCAACCACCTACTGTTTGAAAGCGCAGGAACCCTTTTGAATCGATTTGAGTAATCATAAAACCAACTTCATCTAAGTGACCGGTTACAATGATTTCTGGTCCGCCTTCTTGACCTGTTTTCTTCGCAATCAAGCTGCCTAAGTGATCTGTAGTCACTTCATCAGCAAATGGGGCAATGTATTCTTTCATAATTTGACGGACTTCCCCTTCATTGCCAGCAATTCCTCTTGCATCCGTTAAACTCTTTAACATCGTTAACGTTTCATCTAAATGCGTCATTGTTATTCCTCCTTATGTATGGACACTATTCTTTAACTCGCATTAATAGCCTTGCTTCTGCCTATCATAATTAATTTGATTTTTCTCGACATAAGCCTGTTCCACATCTTCTCCAGAAAAACCAAGCATATTACCGAGACGAAGATAATCTGAAAACATGTTCTCATAGTTTTCCTGAGACTGTTCCATACTAAATGATTGAATAGAAGCGTATATTTTCAGAAATTGACTCGTTATATCATGTTCTTTACTAGATTGCCCTATTTTCACTTCCACACTCGTTGCTTGCAACTTACAGCCAATTCCGAGTGAAAGGATGAAGTGAACACCATCTACATATTCAGCTAAAATAGTTTGTCTTGCCGCTGGACCTTTTAAGCTCCAAAATTTGAAACATCTTGTTTCATTGGCCAGTTCACCAAGCTCAACGAATAAAGCCAGAATTTTTTTATCAATCAGCTCTGCTGCATGGAGGTTGTGCTTTTCTTGTATATGTTGATCAAGTAATTTTTGCATCTCGAACAGTTTCGTGATATTCATGATTCGTTCCTACTTTCATAAGCGATTTGTATGAAGGTCATGGGGCGAGGCTTCGCGACTTATTAATATAGCCATTTTTTTAAAAATAAACCTATATTATTAGTAAAGTATACCAAAATCCGGCTCCGCACCGCTACCATTTTGATTAGGTGAGTGTCGCGTGCTACATGTTGATCCTTTCATGGTAATGTGGTGTTGTAATGCCATACAGATGTTGTATGGTTTTACTATTGCATATTCCCTGAACAAGATAACTTTTATTATTATGAAACAAGATTAAAGTTATGCGAAGCGTGATGAATTATGGAGGTCTCGGCCATCCATGTACAACTTTAAGGACTATCTAGCTTGCACAAAAAAATGTATATCTATCTGTCATTATGTTGTATAGTTAATGCTTAATTACTAATAAAGTGAAACTTCTATCAGTGGCCCCCCCACTGGTGGTAAGTCCCGTTCTACTGTCGATTCAATGAATCACTAAGTACGCCGCGTCCTGCGGCAACGTCTGTGTGACCCACATCCTGTGGGCGCTAACTTACATTTGAAACCCACAAAGGTAAGTTTCACTGTATCTCACCAATCGGACCTTTACGGACAGTTGATCCCCACCTATCTTCTTTTGCATGCTCAGAATCTTGATGTGGGGTCTTAGTGGGAAATGGGCTAAACTAGACAATAACCGGTAGCTAAAAGCTACAACAATATGGAGTGATTATATGAGTAAAGCTAAAGGTGGCACAGGAAGAGGTACAGATAAGAAGGGCTGGAATCGTTGGAAAGCTGGTGCCAAAAAAGCCAAAAGTGCCAAACCATATATAAGCAAAGGTGTTAAGAAACGCGGTTCTGCACAGACTGCAAACAATAATAAGGGTGAATAACAACTGCTAATCTAGCGTATCATCTTATATTAACAAAAAAAGACCGAGTAAGGTCTTTTTTTGTTTTCAAGCATTAACGGGCAGTCTCCCCATTGATTGAAGTTTCACTTTATATAAGATGATACTGTTTTCGAATGATATCCATCACAGTAGCCAAAATCTCAATATCCTGTTGATTCTTCATTAATAGAATTCCGCCTTCAATCATGGCAACGATGGCTTGGGCACTTTTTGTACAATTTATTGTCGGATCTAATTGATTTTCCTCGACCATTTCGGTTAAGGAAGCTGCTACCTCAGAAATCCACTTGTTAAAAAATTCTTTAATTTTAACTCGGAATGTTTCATCGTGCTCGCTCATCTCAATCGCTAAATTACCCACAGCACAGCCAAGTTTACTTTTCGTTTCAGTATGAGAAGCAAGATTCCAATCAAGCATTTTGTTTAATCTTTTTTTAGCTTCTTCCTTTGACTGAAAGATCTCCTTAATCAACTGTTGATCTAGATCTTGAACTAGGTCTTCTACAACAGCTAGTCCAAGATCATATTTCGAAGTAAAATAATGATAAAATTGCCCTTTGCCGATAGAGGCTGCATTGAGAATATCAGATATCGAAGTTGCTTGGTATCCTTTAGAATGAATAATCCCTCTTGCGATTGTAATAATTTCTTGCTTTTTAGACATATATTCACACCTTTTTAGCTGTTTAATCTTAGATGATGTGCTTCACTATTTAATTCAATTATTCTCCATAGCTTTGAATTAAATTGGCGATATGAGCATACGCTCCACCTGCAAGCAAAGCAGATGTAACGAGTACTGCCTCAGATAATTCTTCTTGAGTGGCGCCAAGTTTTTCTGCATTTTTAGCATGAACATCAATACAATATGGACATTGTGTCGCATGTGCAACAGCTACAGCAATAATTTCTTTAAATTTTGCACTAAGCTTGCCTTCTTTCATTGCTGTTGCGCTAAATTTGGAGTACGCTTTAAAACCTTCAGGAGCCCCTTTTTGCAATTGACCCAGCTTTTTAAGATTTGACCGATTATATAAAGAATCAGGAGCTTCTTTACTTAAAGCATTTTCAATATGCGTGCTATGTGTCACTGCACCTCCAGCTTCTATACCCGATACTACAAATACAGCTTCAACTAGTTCTTCCAGTGTTATACCTACGGCTTTGGCTTTTTTCGTATGAATATCGATACAATACGGGCATTCTGTTACATGGGCAATCGCAACTGCGATGATTTCCTTTTCCTTAATTGAAAGGGCCCCTTCTTGAAAGACCGTATTGTTAAATTCTGAAAAGGCCTGTAATTGTTCAGGAGCTAAATCTTTTACTTGATTTAAGTTTCTTAAATTTTCTTTTTGATAAAAATTCATGTTTAACATCCTCCCTATTTTATACCTACCATTCGGTACAAATTTAGTGTAACATGGTTAGCGATCTACGACAAACAATTTTATCCAACTAACCGGTGTAACAGGCTGTAATATCCCCACCTCAATTTTGTTTAGAGAATCAAGGTAAGATAGTTGAGGATAAACAGCCTGTAAATCCCCATTCGGTGAGATACAGTGAAACTTACCTTTGTGGTTTTCAAAGGTTTAGTTGAGGCCCACAGGATGTGGGTCACATAGACGATGCCGCAGGACGCTGCGTACTTAGTCTGTGATTCATTGAATCGGGTTCGTAGTGTCGCTTTATCGAAGATTTAGCAACAGTAGAACGAGACTAACCATCAGCGGGGAATGAAAAATCCCCACTGATGGAAGTTTCACTTTAATTTAACGAGAAAAATTTTGTCAAAATAGCGAAACCTTTTGCTTGTCTATACGTACATATAGGAAAATGTATGAGGAGGAGTCTCCATGGTATTGTTCACTCGCCTGCTTTTGTTCGCTTTGATTATGTTTCTCATCTATACCGTGATTAAATATATCGTTAGTCCAAAGCGAAAATTGGAGCTCGCACAGGAACATAGTAAATTTTTCTTTCTCGATGATCCGAACAACATCCAAAAAAACTTTGTCGTGACGTATAAAGGAGTTCTTTTTGAAGGTGAAAAATATCTTGGGACAACTGCCCAAGCCTTTGAAGTCATTTCAATTTTCATCTGGCCGAGAAATACGAGCTTATTAAAAGGAATGGAACGCAAGGATTTTCAATTTATTGAGTCAGAGGTTAAAAAACGATACCCACAGGCGATTATTGATTGGAAAAGCCCGATCAAAGAATTTTTGGAATAAACTAGAATCACTATCAAAACACATGGCATTTTACCAAAAAAATTCAAGAGAATTTACTCCCAATCCAACGGTGAAAAAGGTTCAGGTTCTTTAAACTGTATCACCTTATAAAGGTGGTGGTGCGGAGCAGATTTTGCGAAGCCCCGCCCCTTTTCCGCAGAAAATCGCTATTTGTTTTTTTATTAGCAAACGTATCGCTATATCTCTATTATTATTCTAAAATGGTGTATTCAAAACTCAGCAACCTATGCTAGGCTATGTTTAACGGATTTAATGACCGTAATTTGAATAATAAATATTAGGTGAATACTTATGCCATTAACTTTTGCTCATCCAGCAGCTGTACTGCCTTTCTCAAGAAAAAGCAACTATATTCATTTTTCAGCCATGGTTTTAGGTAGTATGGCTCCTGATTTTGAATACTTTTTAAGAGGGCAGCCTTCTGGGGAAATTGGCCATACCTTTTTTGGCTTTCTTTATTTTAATCTCCCATTGGTTACCATCATTTACATGATCTATCATTTCTTTATACACCAAATCTTAGTTACTCATTTGCCCAGTTTTCTACAAGATTCGTATACGAAAAAATCTGATGCTAGTCAGCCATTGAAGATCATCGTTTTTTGTTATTCGGCGTTGTTTGGCATGCTCACTCACGTCATATGGGATTCATTCACTCACATGAATGGATATATGGTGATGAATTTCCCGATATTTAATTACATGTTTAGTGTCTATGGGTTAGACATACCTTTATATAAATTTTTACAACATGGCAGTACATTATTTGGAATCATGATGATCATTGGTTATTTATATTTCAGAGCCTCTTCTCAAAATAAGCAGAGAAATCTTTCCGGGTATCCAAAACAAAAATTCATTTTTTGGTCGACTATCTTCCTTCTCACCATATTATCTGTTACCCTATGGTTTCTCATCGATTGCGTTTCGATTAGGAGTTACGGCATAATTGTTGTCAGAATAATTGATTCAGCCCTGATAAGTTTATTCCTTATTTCTTTGTTTTTTAAATATAGACACCTTAAAGCAAATCAAGTCTAAAAAGGGTCAGATCCGGTTTTTGAGGGGTTCTGACCCTTTCGCTATGAGAAACCTTAGAGAAATTGATTAACAGCGTAAACAATTATCCAAAGTACTTCCCCTATTTCAGCTTGGCAGCTTAAGTTGCCATGAAACACCAAATTTATCGACAATCCAACCAAATTTTTTACTAAATGAATAATCACCTCATGGCATTAGAACGCCACCGCCTTGAGTTAAATTCTCATAAAGTCGATCGATTTCTTCTTCTGTATCACATGTGATATATAATGAAATAGAAGGAGTAAACGTAAATAAAATAACACTATCAATACATGAATTCTTGTTCCTTTATCGTAAAAGTAGCTTTCATGACACTGCCTTCTTTACCCGCTTCGTTTACACCAT
Source organism: Peribacillus huizhouensis (assembly GCF_014138605.1). Taxonomy (GTDB): domain Bacteria; phylum Bacillota; class Bacilli; order Bacillales; family DSM-1321; genus Peribacillus; species Peribacillus huizhouensis. Next base: position 484,386 of record NZ_JACJHX010000002.1, read on the forward strand.
AGCGAGATATACTCGTTATTTCAGACTGCTCGAATAAAGTCGTATAATAATTCATCGCTTCTTCTGCCATACCTTCGAATATTAAAAATGGCTTAACCTTTTCCTTAATGAACGACTCCTTGCTTTATTAGTTATTATAAGAACAGTTTTATTTTACTACATTTTCATAATTTATTATGTCAAAAATATCCAACTTCAGAACGCAAAAAAATAAGCGTTGGGAGTCCCAAAGCTCATTTTTTCGAAGTATTATTGTACAATCAACAAAGACATCTCATAGAATCTGTCACTTTTAGTTTCCTACTTGAAAAAACTCCTGCCACTTAATCACTGTTTGTTTTTCTCTCATTAAATAGACTAATAACGTGAATGAACATAGGATAATGACAATGAGTGTCGGACTAAATGCACGGATATAATGACCGAACACCGTATAAAAAAAGGCGAGTGGGATATTGGTTGTAAAGGAGGCGGAAGTATACGCTCTCCATCCTTTTTTCAATTCCATTAAGCATAGAGATAGCATGTGATAATGGACAAAAGGGATAAGACGAAGTACAGTGATTTGTTTAACATTAAGTTTCCTTTGACCAAACAGTTTATTTTTCATTTTAAACAAGCGTGCCGTCAACTTCGGAACTTTGCGACTAACTCCATAAAAGACAAGACTAGATAACGTGAGACCAATGATCGAATAAATCGTCCCGGCAAGTGGACCGAATAATAACCCTCCCGTCATACAAATGACTGCTACTGGGATAAATAATACTTGCCTTGCCACATGAAATAAAATAAAGATTAATGGCGCAAACATCATCCCTGACTGAATAATACTCACGAGCATAACGAGTTCTTGATTCATAATGGGTGTCCCCCCTCTGCTGCTTCGCCCTGCTCTTTCAAGCATATACGTTTACCCTGCGACATATGACAATTTATCACACAGCTTTAGAAAGCTTTAAAACCAATGGCACTATCTTAAAATCCAGTAAGCAATCATCCACAGTTGAATAATCATTAAAATCGGAAATCCCCGTTTAAAAGAAACATGGTTCGTTTTATGGCGGAAATGCTTCATCCCTATGTAACCTCCTGTTGCGCCGCCAAAGAAAGCTAACAACCATAACGTTCGTTCACTGATACGATACTCATGGTTTCGAGCTTTTTTCTTGTCACTCCCCATTGTTGTATATGCTGCCACATTGATTGCCAACAAATAAATGATAAGTAGTGCTATCCCCATTCCAGTTCCCTCCTCTAAAATAAAAGCCACTCTCGAAGTTCGAGAATGGCTGATTTAGATCAAATTGATCTTATTTGTTTAAATGTTGTTTTGCAGCGTCTGCAAATTGAGCAAATGCTTTTTCGTCAGCAACAGCTAGGTCAGCAAGCATTTTGCGGTTTACTTCGATACCAGCAAGCTTAAGACCGTGCATTAAACGGCTGTAAGAAAGACCGTTGATGCGAGCAGCAGCGTTGATACGTGTGATCCATAGTCTACGGAAATCACGTTTTTTGTTACGACGGTCACGGAAAGCATAGTTCCCTGATTTCATAACTTGTTGATTAGCTACTTTGAACAAAATATGTTTTGCGCCATAGTAACCTTTAGCTAATTTTATTACCTTTTTACGACGTTTGCGAGTAACAGTACCGCCTTTTACACGTGGCATGTTATTTCCCTCCTATTTAACTCGATAAATCGAACTTATTTAATGTTGTCTAGCATATGACGAATACGTTTGAAGTCACCTTTACTTACAAGGCTAGCTTTGCGTAGTTTACGTTTAGCTTTAGTAGATTTGTTAGCAAATAAATGGCTTGTGTAAGCGTGTGAACGCTTAAGTTTGCCGGATCCTGTTTTCTTAAAACGCTTTGCAGATCCGCGGTGAGTTTTCATTTTAGGCATAAGGTATTCCTCCTCATTACAGTTACTTTTCGATTTTTGGTGCTAAAACTAAGAACATGCTTCGTCCGTCCATTTTCGGATGCGATTCAATTGTAGCCACTTCTTTGCAAGCTGCAGAGAAACGATCCAATACACGTTGACCAATTTCCTTATGGGTAATTGCGCGCCCTTTAAAACGGATAGAGGCTTTTACTTTATCGCCTTTTTCAAGGAATTTAATTGCATTGCGAAGCTTTGTGTTAAAATCATGTTCATCAATCGTTGGGCTCAGACGAACCTCTTTCAAGTTGATGACTTTTTGATTTTTACGAGCTTCTTTTTCTTTCTTTTGTTGCTCGAAGCGGTGTTTTCCGTAGTCCATAATTCGGGCTACCGGAGGCTTTGCATTCGCAGCAACTAATACTAAATCAAGATTTACACGAGCGGCAATTTCCATCGCTTCGAATTTTGTTTTAATTCCAAGCTGCTCTCCGTTTTGGTCGATAAGTCGAACTTCACGGGCGCGGATGCCCTCATTTACCATCGCGTCTTTACTAATAGTTAGCCACCTCCAAGGATATTTAGCGAATACAATCGTTTGGGCTAAAAGAAAGAATGCACACGTTTTAGTCGATCCTTTCACCCCATGATTTGTACTTGCTTTATTGAACAAACAAAAAAGTGCGGATGCAAAACACCCACACTGATAGACTAAGTTGAATAAATCCAAATAATCAAATCATGACCTACCGACAGCATAATGCGTCAATCAGGTGAGAAGCGGGTGCTTCTTCTTTTACTCAAACAAGTATTCAAATTACCTTAGAAAATATAACATAAACACTGATGATTTGTCAAATGCTTAAATTGTTTTTCAACAACAAAAATTATCTTATCAAATTCCCAATAAGTTTGCAATACATTTCTTTGAAATAATTTTGGAATAAAAGTCCTCTTCCCGCTAGTGGGGTTTATTAACCTTCTCAGCTTTTTTCTTATCTATCGATTCCCACGTAAAGAAAGCAAGCCAAAATAGCATGACTGGAATAATCGCCCACTGCCGATAATCCGGAAGCAACAACAAAATTAACGTTGCAAGGAATGTAGGGCCAAAAAGGGTAGTGAATTTTTTCTTTTGATTCACAAAAAACACATCTCCTTGTAAATCTGATCGTAATCTCCATAATAGTCCATAAATGGTGGCTACACAAATTATCTGTTTCAATCAGGCCAGAGAGCTGGTACTCATCCAAAGTGAAACTTCAATAAGTCGGGTTTTTACTGCCCGTTAATGCGGGATAAAAGGGTCTGCCCCCACATTACTGTATAGCATACGAGGTCAGACCCTTCTATTTAGCGGTTTATTTCGGCTTTAATAGCTATTACAAAATCTTCGAATGAAACCGTTTCGGATTTTTGTTCACCGTATTTGCGAACGTTTACGCTGCCTTCTTTGGCTTCGTTATCCCCAACAACGAGCATATATGGTATTTTTTGCATTTGGGCTTCACGAATTTTGTAGCCAATTTTCTCATCACGTACATCAAGATTGACGCGAATTCCTGCTGCTTTTAGCTTCGCCTGAATTTCTTTTGCATAATCAAGATGAACATCAGGAGAAACCGGGATGACTTGAGCTTGAACGGGCGCTAGCCATGTTGGGAAAGCTCCTTTATATTCTTCGATCAAGAACGCAACAAAGCGTTCCATTGTAGAAACGACACCACGGTGAATAACAACTGGACGATGTTGTTTGCCATCTTCACCGACATAGTTTAAATCAAATCGTTCTGGTAATAAGAAGTCTAATTGAACAGTTGACAATGTTTCATCTTTACCTAATGCAGTACGAACTTGAACATCAAGCTTTGGACCGTAGAACGCCGCTTCGCCTTCTGCTTCGTAATAATTTAGACCAAGATCATCCATCGCTTCTTTCAACATACTTTGTGCTTTTTCCCACATCGCATCGTCATCAAAGTACTTCTCTGTATCTTGTGGATCACGATATGAAAGACGGAAGGAATAATCGTTCAGATTAAAGTCTTTGTACACTTCAAGAATTAAGTTAACGACACGTTTAAATTCATCTTTAATTTGATCAGGACGAACGAAAATATGCGCATCATTTAAAGTCATTCCCCGAACACGTTGCAATCCTGATAGAGCCCCAGACATTTCATAACGGTGCTGTGTACCAAGCTCAGCAATTCTGATCGGAAGTTCGCGATAGCTGTGTATGCTATTTTTATAAATCATCATGTGGTGCGGACAGTTCATCGGACGCAAAACAAGCTGTTCATTATCCATATCCATAACAGGGAACATGTCTTCTTGGTAGTGTTCCCAGTGTCCAGACGTTTTGTATAGATCAACACTACCCATCACCGGAGTGTATACATGATCATACCCAAGACTTGCTTCTTTATCGACAATATATCTTTCGATCACTCGACGGATCGTAGCACCTTTTGGAAGCCATAATGGTAATCCTTGTCCAACCAATTGGTTACTAGTGAAGAGACTCAACTCTTTGCCGATTTTACGGTGATCACGTTCTTTTGCTTCTTCAAGCAAACGCATGTGTTCAGCAAGGTCTTCTTTTTTGAAGAAAGCTGTTCCGTAAATACGTTGAAGCATTTTGTTGTCGCTGTTTCCTCGCCAATAAGCGCCTGCAATACTTAATAATTTGAATTCTTTAATCTTTCCTGTTGACGGTACATGAATTCCTCGGCATAAATCGAAGAAATCACCTTGCTCATAAATGGTTACTTGTTGATCAGCTGGAATAGCATCAATCAACTCCAATTTATACTCGTCACCAATTTCTTTAAAACGTGAAATAGCCTCATCACGACTTACTTCAACGCGAGTGACTTCAAGATTTTCATTAACGATTTTCTTCATTTCTTTTTCAATTAACGGCAAGTCTTCTGGTGTTAATGATTCTTCAAGATCAACATCATAGTAGAATCCACCTTCGATAACTGGACCAACACCGAATTTAGCATTTTTGTATAAACGTTTAATCGCCTGCGCCATTAAGTGAGCTGTACTGTGACGAAGAACTTCTAGCGCTTCCTCACTGTCTTGAGTAATAATCGCAATCGAACCATCTGCTTCAATTGGACGTTTCAAGTCATACATTTCACCATTATATTTGCCTGCGATTGCTTTTTTTCTTAACCCCGGGCTGATGGATGCTGCGATATCATCTGTTGTTGTACCTTTGGCAAACTCCTTCATCGCGCCGTCTGGGAAAGTAATTTTCACTAATTCTGACATACTCGTTCACTCCTTAAGTTTGTTCGTAATCTTGCGTAAAACACAAAAAGCCCGCCCCTGTATAAAAACAGGGACGAGCTTATATATTCATTAACCCGCGGTTCCACCCTTGTTTCACTTTGCTTATTCCCACAAAGTGACACTCGTAGCTTGGTAACGGCAGCTTCCCGGCAGTTAATAGTTGCGTTTACACACGTTCCTAACTGAAGTTTAGAGGTGGTAAGTGTTCTGTTCGTGCTGGGAAGCTCTCAGCTTTGCATTCCCTCTCTGATAACCGAAATATAAGAATACCCATGTCCTCATCATGACTTTTCATTATTATAAATGTAAGTATGTAGGAAATTATATCGGGTTATTCATAGAAAATCAAGGACTGCTAGAAATAAATTCAGGAAGTTTCTTAAGTTTAGCTAAGAGTACTACTGAAGGATTGCACTGGCCGAATAATGGTCCGTTCTTCAAACACACGACGAATCGTTTGAATAAGCCCATCTTCCGCATCATCGGTATAAACATATAATCGTTCTGGTGCAATCGAAATAAGCGGTGCAAGTGCTGTCGAGTCAATATAAATCGGGTACCCTCCCAATAGCCTTCGATCCATCATTCTCGTGAAGTCGTCCTTTTCCAACCTCTGATAAGATTCATCAAAAAAAGCAAAGTTTTCTTGATGCACTAAATGGACCGTTTGTAATTGAGACTGACGTTTATTAAGGAAGTCACGTAGTGTAGCAATAAAATTTTGATAATCTTGTTCAAGTTTATACTCATCAATCGCAAGACCGGCATAATGCTCCAAAGATTCAAAAAAACCCTTTAATCGAAACGTCGCAATCGATTCAAATGAAAAAGATTTCGCTTCGGTTAGTACATCCTGAATAGATTCGGCAATCGCTGCTTTTGCCTCTTTAAATCCAGCACTTGAACCGACCTTCATCTCGCCTTCAACAATCGAAGCGGCAATGTCGAGAATTGCATCCACTTCGTCCTGTTCCTCAAATAAAAACTTCTCGCGAATTGTATGCTCAAGACCATCCCTCACCTTTTCCTCTACTAAAAACGTGTAAAACACATCACTTAATAACCGGTGAACATCATCCAAATGCCGCTCTTCTACCGTAATGATGATTCCTTCTTCCGAAACAAATTGTATATATGAATGCAGTTCTGCCCCTAAAGGGTGGACAGATACGAATTGGAGCCATTTACATGCCTCTGTATCATTTTGAAAATAAATATGTACCAACGATACCCCCCCTATACGAAACGATTTGTTTCTATGTATATGGGATAAGCCCTTTTTTTAGAAGTGAACTAGAAGGAAAAACAGGGGAATTTGCATACAAAACCCGAATGGCATGAAAACACCACTATTATGTAGCACGCTACACCTGCCTCATCACAATGGTGGGCGGTGAGGAGCCGGATTTTGGAGTACTTTCTTCATAAAGTAAGTCTACCTGCAAAGTAGATTGTTTACATTAGTAAGTCAGGAATCCCCGTCTCGATGTCCTCATTCAAAAAAGAGGTCGCCCCAAAAGATGACCTAAAGTTCTATACCCGTTCTTTGCCACATTAACATGCAGTAAAACCCACTGATTGAAGTTTCACTTTATCATGCATGTATACGTCAAATAAACGATAGATAGAAGATTTTAGGTCTAACTCTTTTGTATAGGACAACCTCTTACACGAAATCAATGTCTTCTGTTTTTACCTTTTAATAAAAATGGTTCTGCTAAATATTTAATTCGTTCCATGACCCTAGCTGCTTTGACTTCTTCCTTCTCACCTCGTTGTGAGAACGTAAGATGTGTCTGCATCTCCACAAAGTTAAAGTTAGATGTAAAAAAGGTCGGCAAGTTCTCGAGCATTCTAAATTGTAAAATAGGACCGATTACCTCATCTCTTCCCCAGCTTGTCATGGACTCGGAGCCAATATCATCAAACATAAGGACTGGCGCTTTTTTGGCCATGTCGATCTTGTCATTAAACGTATTGTCCGTAAATGATCCTTTCAATTCTCTTAGAAAATCTGGAACATAAATAAGTAATGAAGAAATCTCCTTCTTAGCGAGTTCATTTGCAATCGCACCAAGAAGATACGTTTTTCCAACTCCGAATTCTCCGTACAAATACAAACTTTTCTGCTTCTCCCCCGGCTTATAATCCATAATAAAAGCCATCGCTTTTTCCACTGCATCAATTCTATTCTCAGAAGCATCGCTACGATAAAAATCTTCCATTGTTGCCGCAAGAATATCTTTCGGTACATAGAAGCTTTGAATCAGCTTCTCTAGTTTCCGTTTTTTATCATCCATGACCTTACTCGGACAATCCTCATAATTCAAATCAATCATATTTCGCCGAATAACAAGCTTCGGATGGAAGCCTTGCAATAAATTTACACACTCACCTAAGCTTGGGCACTTTTGACACTGCTTACTTTGGGAGGTAAACTCATACAGTTTCATCAAGCTCTTATCTAGCATTTCCTCGGTAATCTGCGAGCTGTTTTCATTCAAAAATAGACGGATCTGCTCATCATTAAGCACTTCTTTTTTCAAGTCTTCATATTGCTTTCGAAATTTATTAGTATTGGTTACCTTGTTAAAGGCATTGTTAATCCGTTCCATGCATACCTCACCCCCTGTCTTTCAAAATTCCTAATGACTCTTCAATCTTGCGTAGTCGTTCCGCCGATTGCTCATTCAATTTAGTGGTTGTCTTTCCTTCTTTTTCACTGTCTTTCTCTTTATTCAACCACTCAGGCACAACTTCCGTTCGAACCGCTTTTCTTGTTGCTGTTTTGCCTTCTTTTTTCGTTTTGGCCCATTCTTGGTATTGACGATGTTCATTTTTAGCAAGTTCCATCGCCGCCTTGACGGTTATCACATTTTTCCTTGTCCAATGTGAAGCAATTTTTTCCATATAGGCTTTCGTTAGCTTCATATCTGTCTTTAGCATCACATATTCAATTAAGACATTTACAACACCAGGGTTTAATTTTTGATTAAAAAGAATTCCCTCAATAATTTGCAAATCAGCCTTTGTCGGTTCTGCCCCACCAGAAAGCTGCCTGAGTCGCTCTCTTGGTGAAATCATTTCAAGATGTCTTATATATTCTTCTTCCTTTGTTTTCGGCTCACTTGATTGAGTTCGATCCCGTTCAGGCTGTACGCGGTCCATTAAAGTTGGCAATTGATTTTGCGACTCGATTTGATACCAATCACGCGCAGATTTCCGCAATGTTTCAATATCAATTTCATTGTTGATATCAGCAGCACTAATGACGAGTTTTTGCATATCTAATACATCAATCCCATATAGAAACGAAAGCTTGGCAATCGTATCTTGAACATTGGGCGTGAAAGCTTTACGGGTGATTTGAGATGGTTTTACCCCAGAATACAATAAATCGAAATTAAAGTCTTCCTTAAAACCTTCAAGTTCTTTGCCATCCTGTCGACCTATAAAACGCTTCTCTTGTTCAAGATTTAATTCTTCTTCTCCTTCATCTGACACATACAGAGATGTCTGTTGATCGGACGCAAAAATATCGGTAAAGCTCTTCGTTACTTGTACATATTCATTGGTTGGTATCGCGCCATCACTAAAGAAATTTTTCAAACGATTGAAATGGACCTTGCCAATTTTTTTAAACAAATATACATTCAACATCCCATCATTGAAAAATTGCTTCGGTGTTAAAGGCGGATTCAACTCATAGATAAATTGTTTTCCTTCTTCTGTTTTTTTGCGGTATACATTCAAAAGACCGATACCTTCTAATTTATTTCTTGCCACATAAATTTCATTTAAATTCAAGCCCATTGTGTTCATTAAGTTGTAATGCAAGGAAGATTGAGACCAAAGTCGATTTTCTTCCAATTCACTACACAATGTCATATATAAACTAGTGCAGATCGGACCGATAAGCGGTTGATACAGCAACGTCATTACTTTACGATCATAATCGTGAAGCAACCCTGTCGATGAAACGGTATATCGATCAACAGGAAGTAATTCCTGCCAAGTGTTAGACATCTTCCTTCAGACCTTTCTTAAAAAAACCTTTATAGCATTAACAGTCCGCCAATTACCATGAAGGATAAATCATGTAGCACGCTACAATCGCCTCATTACAATAGCGGCGGTACGGAACCATTTTTCGAGGGGCCAATTAGTAAGTCACGAAGCCCCGTTCTCATACCCTTCATAACCCAAAAGTTAATATACTCAGTTTATACTGCGTACAATAGACATCAAATCTTATAAAAAGGCTGTTTTCACATACTTTGTTGCTTTTCAATCATTTTTACACTAATAACCCGGGTTGATTTCCGTTGTAGAGGCGGTCTCAGAAGCCTCCTCAGTGCTTTGCACTTGCGGGGTCTCCCTCAACACGCTTTTCCCGCAGGGGTCTCGCACCTTCCACTACAATCAACATCTGTTCGAATTGGTTTCTTGCTAAAAACAACAATCTTTACGAAAAGAGCCTATAAAAAAACGGATGTATGTTGAATGAATGTGCTCAGTTTTTGACGGAATACAGAATAGTAATGTACCATTCTGTCGCATAAATCACAATACTAGATCGTTCATACAGCACTCGCATTTCTATACCTGAAGTACCCACTACTGTTGTGAGGGTCACTTTATCCCGCATTAACGGGTAGTCCCTCCCCCACCTCAAAATCGACGAAGCGTAGGTAGGGGATAACTGCCTAATCTAGTTGCGTCTCCTAGCCCTACTTAAGATCCAAACTACGCCACGCCGTGTTCCATCTTATGCTTGTGGACTATCACAGGTCTTATGCGATCTTAGGTGACGTTCCCACATCAGTCGCCTCGCTTTTTGACGCAAAAGCCCGATTGGTGAGATACAGTGAAACTCGCCTTTTTGGTTTTCTAAAGTATAGTTGAGGCCCACAGGCTGTGGGTACTCAGACGAAGACATGAGCACGCGGCGTACTTAGTCTGAGTTCGTTGAATCGGATTCGTACTGTCGATTGATCGAAGCAGTAGCGAAGATCATAGCGACAGTAGAAAGGGATTCAGAAGAAACCCCCTATTGATATAAGGTTCACTTTATATCGATAGTGAAAAAAGAGCCAAAGTTAATAGCCCTTTAGCTCTGATTCCGCTCTTTATCTATTAAGTCTTTTAACTCATCAATAAATACATTGATGTCTTTGAATTGGCGATACACAGAAGCAAAGCGGACATAGGCCACTTCATCAACAGTCGCAAGCTTATTCATGACCATTTCACCAACTAAATCACTTTTCACTTCAGAAGCGGCTTCATTTCTTAGTTCCTTTTCAATCGTGCTCGTAATGTCTTCTAATTCTTTGAGCGGTACAGGGCGTTTCTCACAAGCCCTAATTAAACCACGAAGAATTTTGTCAGGACTGAATTCTTCACGCGTACCGTCTTTCTTCACAACGATGAGCGGAGTTTCCTCCACTTTTTCGAATGTTGTAAACCGATAGCTACATTTCTCACATTCACGTCTGCGGCGAATTGAACGGCTTTCATCGACTGGTCGGGAGTCAAGCACTCTAGTCCCATTATATTGGCATGATGGACATTTCACAGTTAATCAGCTCCGTATTATGTAGTATTCCCGATAAAGTGCAACCATTCCCACTGAGGGTCAGCCCACCATTCAGCGATTTACAGGCTGTTTATCCCCAACCTATTTTTGTTGATTCTCTCACAAGTATTACTGCTAGGAAAAAATCGGGATAAAAACGTCGTTTCCCAAAATTATGTTTCATCCCACATTTGCAGGCAGCAAGACACCCAGTAATAGATGTACTCACTTTTTAATATATCCATCTTATATAAATCTCCCTACTAGCACAAGAGTATTCGTTCAAACTCATGCCCCACTATTTGGTACGAATGGAAGGAAGCTTTTGATCAAGAGTTTCATACGCAGCAAGGATTTGTTTTTTTAATAACTTATTAATTCCAATCGGAGACCATTTTTCTGTGGATACAGTAAAATCAACAGCAGTTTCTAAAGGCCTAACGGTAATAATCGTAATGATGATGTCCAAAGCCGGTGATTGTTTGGAATGGACAAAAATCTCCCCGTGCTCTTTTGAAACCGACTTGATCTCATATTGTTGCTTATTGCCAAAAATCTCTTCAATAACACGTATTGTCTGTTCAAAATTACTTTTATAATAACGAGTTTTCAGTTCTGCATCATGATGATGTTCACTTGATTCACATTGCTGACTAAATCGATTCGTAAACGTTTTCAACCAACCCATACTCTAAATCATCCTCATATCTCTTTTTACCTTATATTATACACGACTTAACAGTAAAACTCATTGAAAACTAATACCTCATCTGAACAAATACACAAACTTCTTTAATAAAACAAATTATCATATAATCAAAAAAGAGATGCATCATTTGCACCTCTTGTACTAGCCAAAATTATATAGCACTTACTTCGCTTTTTTTCACTGAAACAGGACCCATACCTCGCGGAAGCTCCATGTTTTCGCGAATTTCTGCATTCAACGCGTCTGCAATATAATTAGCAGCAACATTCGGATTTAAATCTCCGCATGTATACACATCAATGCTAGCATATCCGTGTTCCGGAAAACTATGAATAGTTAAGTGTGACTCAGATATAATGACAACCCCGCTAACTCCCTGCGGTGCGAATTTATGAAACGCTACCTCACGTACCTCAGCACCTGATTTTAACGCAGCATCCACAAAAACTCTTTCAATATAATCCATATCATTTAGTTTTTCAAAGTCACAGCCCCAAAGCTCAGAAATTACATGTCTACCCATTGTTTCCATCTACTATTCCCCCTTTACATGATTAAGAATTCTGTAGAATACTATTCTACCAATAACTACCACGGGGGAAAGTTAGTCCAAAGAGGTCCTAACCCTTTAAGTAGCCATTATGGACTCTTATTCAAGAAGTTCACGATTGTTAGTATACTTTGTTTCAAAAAAATTTGCAACAGCGTTTTTTTATTTTATTTAAAAATTTAAATTACGTGAAGGCTTATATGCCATTCTTTCTAACAATATTAAACTTCAAATTTTCAAAAATAAAAAAGTGCCTTCATAATTTGAGGGCACTGAAAAGTCCGTTCAAACGAATAGCCTACTGCATTTAGCATTTTCTCTATTTCATTATTTATACTAGACTGTTTTCGTCTACTTTGTGAAAATAAATTATATTTACACTACTATCCTGGGTTGATTTCCGTAACAGATACTCGCTTTCCACGGGCGGTCTCAGGAGCCTCGTATATTAACTACAATCAACACTTGCTAAAAACAACAATCTTTACGAAAAGAGCCGTAGACAAAAATTTACTTATCACTTCATTTAACTATGCACCATCACTTTTGAAAGGCTTTTCATTTTTGTACCTACTAATTTCACAAGGTCTACGACACGTTTCGAATATCCCCATTCGTTGTCATACCATGCTAGTACTTTAATTTTTCGTTGACCAATAACCATCGTTGATAAACCATCAATCGTTGCCGATTGTGGACTTGTATTAAAATCTATCGATACAAGTGGCTCCATTGAAATTTCTAAAATCCCTGCAAAAGCACCTTCTGAAGCTTTACGGAAGGCATCATTTACTTCTTCCACAGTTACATCACATCGAACGTCTACAACAAGGTCTACAAGCGACACGTTCGGCGTTGGTACCCGGAGCGCCATACCATGTATTTTCCCAGTTAATTGCGGTAACACGAGCGATAATGCCTTTGCCGCTCCAGTGCTTGTTGGAATAATACTTTGTCCACAAGCGCGAGCACGTCTTAAATCCTTATGTGGATTATCGAGATTCTTTTGATCATTTGTGTAGGCATGGACAGTTGTCATCAACCCATTTTCAATACCGAACTGTTCATCCAAAATTTTCGCAACAGGTGCAAGACAATTGGTCGTACAAGAAGCATTTGATATAACAAAATGATGATTAACATCAAGTATATCTTCATTAACACCCATGACGATCGTGACGTCTTCATTTTTTCCTGGGGCTGTTAAGACAACTTTTTTTGCACCTGCTTCAATATGAAGAGCTGCTTTCTCACGGTGATTAAATTTCCCAGTTGCCTCAATCACGATATCAACATCTAATTCTTTCCACGGAAGCAGCTTCGGATCACGATTATTTAGCAATTGAACTCGACGACCATTTACTATAATGGCATCCTGCTCTGCAAAAACATCCCCTTCGAATTTCCCATGAATTGTATCATATTTAATTAAATGTGCTAACGTTTCAGCTGGATAACTTGCATTAATTGCTGTTACAACGAGATCATTATCTACAATAGCCTGACGAAAAACCATTCTCCCTATTCTTCCAAAACCGTTAATCGCGATTCTTGTGCTCATAATTTCAAACCCCCTTGAATTAATGTTATACTTTTTTATCATAATTTTAAAATTAGTATAACATATTTAAATTGAAAGCGTTAATAAAATACAAGATTCTCTAATATTTTTTTCCTCATCATCAAAAATCATATTTCACCAGCTAAGGGCTATACTATATTAGTCATCTTCTCATTCCTTATTCTGATGAATAATTACCCGCCAAAACCCAAAAATCATCTTAAAATTGGATTTTATTCAAAAAAAAAGAAGCTTATTTTAAGCTTCTATAACTTCCCACTCAACCAAAACTTGCTTTACTTGTTTCTGTGCTTCTAGAAGTGATCCATTATTATTAATTACGACATCAGCCAGTTCTTTCTTTTCAGCTAACGGCATTTGCGAATCAATTCTAGCTTTAGCGTCTGCCTCGCTTAAACCATTGCGTTTCATTAAACGTTCGAGTTGGATCTGCTCATCCACATAGATTAAAATCGTTTTATCTACCATATGTGTTAAATTACTTTCAAACAAAAGAGGAATATCCATGAATATGACCTGCTCCCCTAAATCAAACGCCGTTTCTTTTTGCTTTAGCATTCTTTTTCTTACAGCTGGGTGAACAATGTTATTAAGCTGCAATCTCTTCTTTTCGTCATGAAAAATAATACCGCCAAGTTTCGCGCGATCTATTGAAGTATCTGGTAGAAGTAGCTCGTTGCCAAATACCTGGATAATTTCTTGATAAGCATCTTGCCCCGGTTCGACCACTTCTCTTGCCGCAATGTCTGCATCAATAATTGTAAAACCTAGCTCTTCCTGAATAAATTGGCTAATACTGCTTTTGCCACTTGCAATACCGCCCGTAATTCCAATTACCTGTCGCATGCCCAACCCCTATTTCTACAATATTAATTTACAAAGACCAATAATAATTAATAAGACTCCTGGTAAGTAGGATAAATGCTGCATAACTTTATTTGACGATAGTAATTTACCACTTTGCAAGCCGCTCCATAAAAATAAAGAACTCATTAATGCGATGCAAATCGAAAGAATGAATGGAGAAACGCCAAGCATTGCCGCGCCAATACCCGCCCCAAATGCATCAAGAGAGAGGGCAAAGCCTAAGACTATTGCTTCTACACCTGTAATCGTACCTGATTTATCAAAATCGGCATTCATCGGTTTTTGTAAAATATTAATCGCTACTCCTAATGATTTGATTTCAAAATTAAAAAGTATTTTCTCAGTATCAATTGTTTGCTCTTCTTCTACCCGCCTTTTTGAACGAAAATACTGAAATAAAATCCAACTTCCAAGTAGGACTAAGATGATCCCACCCGTTTTAGCTGCTGCTTCTACAGAGATAAACCTCATAATAAAATCACCAATAATCATCGCCATGCCGACGCTTAATGCTGAACAACTCGCTATAACGGCAATGGATTTAAACGGAATGCTCATTTTCCTCATACCAAAGGTCATACCAACACCAAAACCATCCATGCTTACCGCAAAGGCAAGAATTATTAATTGTAGCCACATCGAAACGTATGCCCCTTCCATTCAAGTTGCTAGGATAGTATATGGATGGGGCATATCCGATGTGTGTTTACCTAGATAAATTAATTCGAACGAAGCGGCTGGCATGTAGGACAAATATGAGTACCTCTGCCACCTACTTTATATTTTTCAAGCGTGGTATTACATCGTTTGCACGCTTTTCCTTTTCGATCGTACACGAATAAATCAAGCTGAAACATGCCGATTTGACCTTGTGAATTAATGTACGAACGAATCGTACTCCCGCCTTTATTAACAGCCTCTGATAAAGTAGCAATAATTTCGTGATGCAGACGAGCTATTTCTTCTTCTGATAATGATGAAGCAATTCGCTCCGGATGAATTCCTGCGCGGAATAATGACTCGTCCACGTATATATTGCCAATGCCAACTACAACGGTTTGATCTAGTAAAACCATTTTGATTTTACGATTCGTTTTTCGAAGCTTTTCGGTAAGTCCATCGATCGTGAATTCACGAGACAACGGTTCTGGACCTAATTGTACAAGTGGAAGTTGATTCATTTCCTCGCCTTTTGCAAACAAATGCATCGTGCCGAATTTCCGAACATCCTGATAGCGAAGTTCCGTGCCATCCGTGAAGGAAAAAAGCACATGTGTATGTTTATCATATGGCACTTCTTTCTCGTAGACACCATATTTCCCTTCCATTCTTAAATGAGATACCATCGCATAATCGTCAAGCTGAAAAATAAGAAATTTCCCACGACGATGGATTTCATGAATCTTTTGTCCTTGAAGTGCATCTGTAAATTGCTCGACTTGCTCGGGAGCCTTAATGATTTTCGGCCAAAATACCGACACCTCTCGGATCTCCTTACCAATGACAAGTGCCTCTAATGTGCGCCTAACCGTTTCAACCTCCGGAAGTTCCGGCATCACTTCTCCCCCTTTTCAATTGTTTGTTTGCTAAACCAATTTAGCTTTTTCATAGGAAATAACGAACTTAGTTTACACGACTTATAGCAACCACTTCCGCTTTTCTTATTATTTCGCATCAAACCATGTCGGACCATAAGAGTAGTCTACTTTTAACGGAACATTCAGCTCAATCGCACGTTCCATTTCTTCTGGGACAATCTTCATTAGGATGTCAATTTCTTCAGGCGGCGCTTCGAAGATTAGTTCATCGTGTACTTGTAGCAGCATGTTTGTTTTTAGATTTTCCCGTTCAATTCGTTCCGCCATATTAATCATCGCAAGCTTAATAATATCAGCAGCGCTCCCTTGAATCGGCGTATTCATTGCCGTCCGTTCTGCAAAGCTTCTTATATTAAAGTTTTTGCTCGTAATTTCTGGAATGTAGCGACGGCGGTTTAAAAGCGTATTAACATACCCTTTTTGATTCGCTTCAAATATGCTTTCATGCATATATTCCTGCACCCCTGGAAAACTCTTTAAATACTTCTCAATAAACACTCCCGCTTCTTTTCGGGTAATCCCTAGGCTTTGAGACAAACCATAGTCACTAATTCCATAGACGATACCAAAATTAACGGCTTTTGCTTGACGACGCATATTTGAAGTTACTTCATCTTTTCCAACATGAAACACATCCATAGCAGTTTTCGTATGAATATCCATATCAGAACGGAACGCTTCGATCATCGCTTGATCATTGGCAATATGCGCAAGTACCCGCAATTCAATCTGCGAATAATCAGCGGCAAAAATAAGCCAGTCTTTTTTTGAAGGAATAAACGCTTGTCTAATTTTCCTACCCTCTTCTAATCGAATCGGGATATTTTGCAAATTAGGATCTGTTGAGCTTAGTCTCCCTGTTTGGGTTAATGCTTGATTGAATCTTGTATGAACTTTGTCGAGCTCTGAAAAACCGACTACCTTTAACAAACCTTCAACATAGGTTGATTGTAACTTAGCAAGCTGACGGTAATGTAAAATTTCACGAACGATTTCATGCTTATTTTCCAGTTTTTCCAAAACATCCGCTGAAGTTGAATAACCCGTTTTCGTTTTCTTCATCACTGGCAATTGCAGCTTTTCAAATAAGATTACGCCAAGCTGTTTAGGCGAATTAATATTGAAAGCCTCACCAGCTAAACTAAAAATCTTCCCCTCAATAGCTTGTAAACGTTGTGACAACTCTTGTCCCATATCCATTAGGCGTTTGACATCGACCTTTATCCCTTGTAATTCCATCTTGGCAAGAATGATTGAGAGCGGCAATTCTAAATCAGTTAATAAGGCATATTGCTCGTTTTCCTCAAGGTCGGCAATCATTTCATCCTTTAATGTCAAAATTGACCTTGCTTTCCTCCCGATAAAATCAGCCAAGGCATCTTGGTTAGGGATCGAACGTTTTGCCCCTTTCCCATAAAAAACTTCATCAGACAAAAGCATGGGGCGCTTTTGAACTTTTGCAATAGCTGCAACATCTTCAACCGATTCTTGGGGGTTAAGTACATAACTTGCTAAATATAAATCAAAATCAATTCCTTTTAATTCAATCCCTCTTCTACTTAGCGAAACAATCGAGCGTTTTGCATCATAAACGAATTTCTTATACGATTCATTTTCGGCCCAGCTTTTAAAAATTTCTGAGTGGGTGACCGCATCACCATGTATATAAAAATTTCCCTTTTCATTCGCAAGACTAATACCGATAATATCTCCACGATGATAATTATCATCGAGAATTTCGATATATAGAGCTGTTTCAGCAGTCAACATTTCTTCTTTAATCTCTGTGATCAACTCTATATCCATTTCTTCTTGAACAATCTCTTCAGCAGGATCTGCAACATCTAATTTTTCAAGCAATGTATTAAATCCGAGCTCTTTATAAATCGTCACGATTTTTTCCTCGTTCATGCCATTGAAAATTGTATCGTTTAATTGGATTTCAATTGGGGCTTCACGAGTAATCGTAGCAAGCTCCTTACTTAAAACAGCAAGCTCTTTATGGTCTTCAATTTTTTCTTTTAGTTTCTTCCCACTAACCTCATCAATTGATTCCAGCAGATTTTCAACTGTTTGAAATTGATGAAGCAATTTTAGCGCCGTTTTTTCGCCAACACCAGGAATTCCAGGTATGTTATCAGAAGCGTCTCCCATTAACCCTTTCATATCAATAATCTGAGCAGGTGTAAGGCCATATTTTTCTTGAATATGCGCCGGCGTGTATTCTTCAATATCGGTAATGCCCTTTTTCGTAATGCCGACCGTTGTGGCTGACGAAGATAATTGAGTTAAATCTTTATCTCCAGAGATAATCTTAATTTCGTAGTTTTCTTTTTCAGCAAAAAGTGATAATGTACCGATTATATCGTCCGCTTCATAATTCGGAAGCTCATAACGTGATATTCCATATGCGTCGAGAAGCTCTCGAATAAACGGAAATTGCTCAGACAACTCGGGTGGCGTTTTCTGGCGCCCACCTTTATATTCTTTATAAGATGCGTGGCGGAAAGTTGTTTTCCCAGCATCGAATGCTACAAGTACATGCGTTGGCTTTTCTTCTTCCAAAATCTTATTTAACATCATCGTAAATCCATAGATTGCATTCGTATGGACCCCTTTATCATTATTCAGCAGCGGCAAGGCAAAAAAAGCACGATACGCAATACTGTTTCCATCAATAAGCACTAATTTATTACTCAAGCTCGTATCCTCCTTTTTTCAAAAATATTGGATTTATAAACAGTTTATCGTATATTTTCTTGTTTTTTGTATGAAGGACATGGGAAGGGCTTCGCAAAGTTAGCTCCGTACCACCACCACCTTCATGAGGTGAATATCATTTTAGAACCTGAACCTTTTTCATCCTTCGAGCTATAGAACAGTCTCTCATGGATGTTTTTTATCAAAAAAAACGTTCATTCCATCTCTATATTCTACCACGAGTAGATATAGAAAGAGAAATGAACGGGTTACTGCGGAAATTCATTATTTAGTGTTTCCCATTAACAGACTTGCGTATGGAGAATTCGCCGGTAGAATAATAACCGTTTCATCTCCAATCGTTTTCTTATACGATTCAAGTGTTCGATATAAGCTGTAAAATTCAGCATCTTTAGAAAAAGAAGCATTATATACTTTCGCAGCTTCTGCTTCCCCTTCGGCGCGAATGATTTCAGCCTCTGCCTTTGCAGTTGCCAAAAGTTCAGTAACCTTTCTGTCTGTCTCGGCCATAATACGATTCTTATCTGCGTCACCTTTTGAAAGATACTGCTGTGCGGTTGATTCACGTTCTGAAATCATCCGTTTGAACACAGATGCTTCGTTCTCCGATGGCAAATCTGTCCGTTTAATCCGAACATCTGTCACTACAATGCCATAATTCGAGTCTTTAAGAAGCTCATTTACTTTGTCCGTCATCCGATCATTCAAACTTCCTCTACTGGACTTTTCATCATTGATAATCTCATCGTAATTCAATTGCCCAAGTTCGGTACGGACTACTGAATATATGAATTCTTCCATTCTCGCTTCAGCGCTTTCAATCGTTCTCGCATTCGTAATCATTTTCTTCGGATCTTCAATTCTCCAAACCGCATAATTATCGATCATAATTCGCTTTTTATCTCTTGTATTAATCTCTGCTTCCGAGACGTCATAGCCCATTTGATACTTCGGCAACGTTGTAACGCTTTGGATAAACGGGATCTTTATCTTTAAACCAGGAGTCTTATCAATGCGAACCACTTCTCCGAATTGACGAACGACTCGATATTCCCCTTCCTTTACAATAAACACGTTACTGATTAAAATACCAAATAATAGAAGCAAAATCACGAAGAAAATCCCGACTTTCACATACCCTCTCCACGGTCCAAAGTCTTTGCGACTATTTATTTCGACTACTTTATCACTCATTCCGTTCCCTCACTTTCAGCTGGTGCTTTAGGCTGTTCTTTTTCAAGTGCACGGATCGGGAAGTATTTCATCGTATTCCCGTCATCATTCATAATATATATTTCTGCATTTGGCAGGACTTGCTCAAGCGTCTCAATCACTAAACGTTCTCTTGTAATATCTGGGCTGTTTTTATATTCTGCATATAGTTTATTAAAAACCGCTACATCCCCGCGAGCACGCTCGGTTCTGGCAGCTTTTTCTCCTTCCGCTGCAGAATTGATCGCTGCAATTTCCCCTTCTGCTTCATTCATTCTCTGGTTCTCATACTTCTTCGCTTCATTATTCTTTGTATTCATCGTTTCACGTGCATCGGTAACATCTGTAAAGGCTTTTCTGACCTCATCATTTGGAAGCTCTACATCCTGAAGTTTAACAGCAAGGACTGAAATCCCAATATCATATTTTTCAATCAAATGGGAAAGCAATTCTCTGACGTTTGCTTCAATTTCAGCTTTTCCAGACGTTAGCGCATCATCGATTCTCGAATTGCCAATAATGCTACGAAGTGCAGCAGATGTTGAATCATATAGTAGTTCATTCGGGTTATCTACGTTATATAAATATTTTTGCGGATCGGTTATTTTCCATTGAACGACTAAATCCGCGAGCACAATGTTTTCATCACCGGTAATCATTTTCGTTTCTTTCGGTAAATCTTCCACTACACCATCTTTATCGGTATAGCCGAATTGCAGGCTGAATGTTTCCTTTGATACTTTCTCAACGGTCTGAATCGGCCAAGGCATTTTCACATGTAACCCAGGTTCAGTAATCGTTTCATCCACTTTTCCAAATGTTAAGATCACCGCTTGGTCTGATTCATCAACGGTATACCATGTAGTAATCGCCACAATTCCTAATATGATAATGATTAGAGTCAATCCAGTTGTTATGTAAATCTTCTTTAAACTGACCAACGAAACCCCTCCTTTATTCTCTCTCTTCTTATGTACGATACATATTGGAAAAGGATTCGTTATTTTCGTAATTTTATTACAAATCTCTTTGTTTCAAAGCCAAAAAAGACGAGGACATGGGGTTGTCCTCGTCTCATCTGCTCCCTGGATGATGGGGTTTTCTAGTTCATTGTAAACCCCATTTATAAACAGGATGTATTAAAATTGTTAAAATCATGTAAATTCTGATTTCTCCATCAGCGAATATGTTTCTTTAAGAAAACTGTAAACGTCGTTCCTTTCCCAGGGGAGCTTTCGACCGTTATCCTCCCTTTATGAACTTCCAAAATATGTTTTACTATAGCTAAACCTAGCCCCGTTCCCCCAGAGTCCCTACTTCTAGCCTTATCAACTCTGTAAAAACGTTCAAATATACGCGGCAATTCCTTACTTTCAATTCCGATGCCATTATCCTGAACAGCTACCCGAACATTGTCTGCGTCTTCTGATGCTTCAATCTTTACTTCGCCTTCACTTGATGTATAGTTTAATGCATTCGTAATAAGATTGATAAAAATTTGTTTAATCCGGTTTGCTTCCCCCTCAACCCATAGAGAAGGGCTCTTACTTTCAAGGATTAACGTAATATTCTTTTCTTCCGCTTTGCCACAAAGCATCGCCATCGATTCTTCAAGTATGGTACTAACATTCACAGAGTCAATTTGTAAAACAAAATCTTGCTGCTCAATTTTTGATAGATCCAACAATTCTTGTATAAGCTCTTGAAGTCGATCACTTTCACTTAGAATGATCTTTAGAAAATCATATAAGGCTTGTTCATCCTTTAAAGCACCATCTAGCAACGTCTCTGAAAACCCTTTGATGGAAGTGATAGGCGTTTTCAACTCATGAGACACATTCGCAACGAAGTCTTTCCGCATTTGTTCCAATTTTTTTAATTCGGTAATGTCATGGAAAACAATAATGATACCCTTCCACTCATCATTTTTTACGATGATTGGCGCTCCGTATACTTCAAAATGCTTTCTTTCAATTGAAAGCGGAATTAACACTTGGCGTTTGATACTTTTTTCCGTCATAAAAATTTCTTCAATAATCGCAATAATCTCTGCATATGGAATCACTTCATAATAAACTTTGTACAATAATTCAGTATCTTCCATATTAAACTGCTGCTTATACGCAAGATTTGTCATCGTTATATGCCCTTTATGATCGATTTGCAATACACCACTACCAATATTCTCAATAAGTGTTTCCAAACGATCTTGATGCAAATCTCTGGCAATTTGCATTTCTTGCAGATTTCTCGCCAAAATATTTAATGATTTACTAAGTATGCCTATTTCATCTGAACTCCGCTCATAGGTTCTTGCACGATAATTTCCTTCCGCAAGCTCAATCGCGGTTGTCGCCGCTGCCTCAATAGGTCGGGAATATCTAGAAGCAATTTTGCTCGCAAACATCGTAATTATGCAAAGTGACGCGATAAGGCTTATTGTCAAAATCCACCATATTTGACTATTTACCTGATCGATGGCTTCTATTTCATTACTTAATACGGCAGCACCCTCAATTGCGCCACCTTTTTGTATCGTTTGATAATAATATTGAAGGCCCTTAGGTCCTTCGACAATTCCACTCTGCTTGCCACTTTCCAAACGTTTAGCTATACTTCTCAACATGTCTTTGTGACGTTCTGGATGGCTATTACGATTTACATTATCATCATAAAGAATCAGCCCATCATTGTTAATAATTGTGAAATTATCATCATGTAAATTAGCCAAGTCTTCTGTCTTTCCTTGATGAATAAATTCAGAGACTCCCCCGTGTTCCTGAATATAGTTGGCGATAAAATTAGTTTCTCTTTCAATTCTTTCATTGAAAGTATGTACATAATAGTTTTTGAAAACTTGTCCGAGCAGTAACCCCTCTGCCAGAAGGACAATAATAATCAAGCTGATAATGGCCACTAACAGCTTTGTCTTGAATTTGGTCATTCCGGTTTTGGCTCCTCGAGCTTATATCCTAAACCACGTATTGTTTTAATATAGACTGGCTTTCTTGTATCTTCTTCTATTTTTTCTCGAAGATGGCTAATATGCACATCGACAATCCTCGTATCTCCCGCAAAATCGTAATTCCAGACTGCGCTTAGAAGTTGATCTCTCGTTAAGACTCTTCCCTTATGCTGTGCAAGATATAATAATAATTCGAATTCCTTTGGAGTCAACTCCAGTAACCTTCCCTTAAAAAAGGCTTCGTAACGATCATGGTAAATTTCTAATTCATTAAGTTGCAAAACGTCTTCGCGTTCTTCCTTTGGTTCTCCAGATTCCTGACTAATTTGTGATCTTCTGAGAATCGCTTTAATTCTTGCAACCACTTCTCTCGGACTAAATGGCTTGGTCATATAATCATCTGCACCGAGTTCCAACCCCAACACTTTATCAAACTCATCATCTTTCGCTGTCAACATTAAGATTGGCACCATTATTTTTTGCTGGCGCAGTTGCTTACAAACTTCAATCCCATCTAGTTTTGGAAGCATTAAATCAAGGATAATTAACTGTGGTTTTTCAGCAATTGCCCGGTTCAACCCTTCTTCTCCATCTAAAGCAGTAATTACTGAATAACCCGATTGCTCTAAATTGTATTGTAGTAATGTAACAATTGATTTTTCATCATCCACTACGAGAATTTTATTAGACATAGCTTCCTCCCGAAAATAAATTACCCCAAGACTCATTACGAGCCAAATCATCCATTTCCATTATAATTTAAAAACAGGAAAAGAGTAAGAAGAATATAAAGTGAAACTCCAGCAGTGGGAATTTCACTCCTGTTGATGCGGGATAAAATTGAATATAAGTTAAATTTATGAGGAGATTGTGAAGAACTTTTCTTACGCAAATTTGGCAGTACGACCTTCACCTTATATATTATCAGAGAATTTGAAGGGTAAAAGAAGAGATTTGTAAAAGATCCTATAGCCTTATCTAAGCTACAGGCACGTCCTGGTGTTTGCCGGTGTTTGTAGAATGTTTGATTCTTTATCATGCTTAATATGTGATATCACCGTCCAACTGGCTTATGGACGGTGAGTTGACGTATGGTGGTATTCACTTTTTTAGTCCCTCTGACTCCATTTATTAGGTGAAACAATTTTTCCTATGTAGTACCTAGTTACTTTTTTCCACTACGGCAAAATAATTTTCTTCATTATCGGCAAAATTAAATACTTTTCCTTCTGGAACATTGACAATTTCTCCGACGGTAATATTTTTATCAGTAAAGTCCTTATATAGTTTATCGAGATTATCGGAGAAAAACATTAATGAAGGTGTTTCCAGATTGACTCCAAGTGACATTTTAGCAACTAATTCCTTGTTGTGAAGAACGATACTTGTTTGCGCGTCTTTTGTTGGAGCAATTTCAAACCACTTCATACCTTGGCCATTATCTTCCTCCGAAACTAAGTAAAATCCTGCTTTTTCTGTCCAAAACTTCAATGACTCATCCTGATTATTTACATACAGCATAACTTGACCCAGTATATTAATCATTTTACTTCTCTCCTGTTCTTCTAGTCATTCATTTAACTATCTACATTTTAAACAAATTACTATTATCTATTCATTCCAAGGAGAATATTCTGTGTCACCTTCCCAACACACATTCTATTCATCAATCTATTTTAAAAGCTTTTAAAAGGTATCGTCGTCCATTCCATTCAATAGGCTTGGAGGACAAACTGTAATTAACCCTTCCAACACACAAGATCCCTCTTCATTTTCTCCTACAATTTCAATTACCACTTCATTTTCTTGTTGCCTCACTTCTTTTACTATAAATAGAAACTTGATCGTTTCATAATGATAGACCGGATTTGGCAATTCAATATGATGGGACAAAATATGACTACCTGGACCTGGCAGATATTTGGAGACAGCTGATGTGACCATACCGATTAGCATGATACTCGGAACAAGCGGTTTTTTATAAGTAGTTTGTGAGGCATAATCATGTTGAATATATAAGGGGTTTGCATCATTCGTTAATCCTAAATACAACAATAAATCTTTGTCTTCCATTTTCTCAGTCAGCGTCAACTTTTCGCCTTCTTTAATTTCTTCAATTTTTCTTCCAAGTTTTCGTTTCTTAAGCATCATCATTTTAACCTCCGTCCGATTTTAAAAAAACTGTCCAAAGCGAGAGTCGGACGAATAACACATCTTTTTCTCTCACTTAGACAGTCTAATTACATACATTACGGCAATTATCGGAGAATCGACATAACATTGCGAACCGAGTCAACAGATTTAGAAAGTGCTGCTTTTTCATCTTCTGTTAATTCAAGTTCAATGATTTGTTCAATTCCGCCTGCGCCAAGAACTGTAGGAACTCCAAGATAAATTCCCTCAAAGCCATATTCTCCTTCTAGGTATGCAATCGATGGAAGAACACGACGTTGATCTTTCAGAATAGCCTCGGCCATTTCTACAAGAGATGCTGCTGGTGCATAATAAGCACTACCGTTACCAAGAAGGTTTACGATTTCTCCACCGCCTGTACGTGTACGAGCAACGATTGCATCTAAACGATCTTGTGGAATAAGCGTTTCTAACGGAATTCCGCCTGCGTATGAGTAGCGAACAAGAGGAACCATATCGTCACCATGACCACCTAGTACGAAGCCAGTCACGTCTTTAACAGACAAGTTTAACTCTTGAGCAACGAATGTACGGAAACGTGCTGTATCAAGAACTCCTGATTGACCGATCACGCGTTCTTTCGGAAAACCAGATTCTTTATATACTGTATATGTCATCGCATCAACCGGGTTTGTTAAAACAATTAATGTTGAATTCGGAGAATATTTCACGATTTCTTTCGTAACAGCTGTCATAACTTTTTGATTAGTCTGCACTAAATCATCTCGGCTCATACCTGGTTTACGAGCAATCCCAGCAGTGATGATGACAATATCAGAATCTGCAGTGTCTGCATAATCAGAAGTACCTGTTATGTTAGCATCAAAACCAAATACAGGGCTTGCTTCTAGCATATCTAATGCTTTCCCTTTTGTCGGATTTTCCATTTGCGGGATATCTACTAATACAATGTCACCCAATTCTTTTTGTGCAGCAAAAAACGCAGTTGTTGCCCCTGTAAAACCGCCACCGATTACCGAGATTTTTTTACGTTTTGACATGAAAATGTCCCCTTCCTTTACGTAAAATCATAACTTCCAGTTTCTTTTCTAGGTCCAGTTACACTTAAAAACCTCTTTTAAAAGAAGCCGGTACACACCGGCTCCTCCACAAAGAAGTATTATTTGCAAATTATAGGTTTTTAATAAGTTCGTCAGCGAACTCCGAACATTTCACTTCAGTAGCACCGTCCATTAGGCGAGCAAAGTCATATGTTACAACTTTAGAAGCAATTGTTTTTTCTACTGAAGCTGTAATGCTTGCAGCTGCTTCTGACCAACCAAGATGTTCAAGTAATAGCACACCTGAAAGAAGAACAGATGAAGGGTTCACTTTATCAAGTCCTGCATATTTCGGAGCTGTACCGTGAGTCGCTTCAAAAATAGCATGCCCAGTTTCATAGTTGATGTTTGCTCCAGGAGCAATCCCGATACCGCCAACTTGAGCAGCAAGAGCATCAGAAATATAGTCTCCGTTTAGATTCATTGTAGCAACTACATCAAATTCTTTCGGACGAGTTAAGATTTGTTGCAAGAAGATATCAGCGATCGAATCTTTTACAATGATTTTGCCTTCTGCTTCAGCTTCAGCTTGTGCTTTGTTTGCTGCATCTGTTCCTTCAGCTTCTTTAATGCGATCATATTGATTCCAAGTGAATACTTTATCACCAAACTCTTGTTCAGCGATTTCATATCCCCAGTTCTTAAATGCGCCTTCTGTGAACTTCATAATATTCCCTTTATGTACTAAAGTTAATGAAGAACGACCTTCTTTAATTGCGTAATTAAGAGCCGCACGTACAAGACGTTTTGTTCCTTCTTCAGAAACTGGTTTAATACCAATACCTGACGTTTCAGGGAAACGGATTTTGTTTACACCCATTTCATTTTGAAGGAAGTCAATTAATTTTTTGACTTCATCTGATCCTTTTGCATACTCGATACCTGCATAGATGTCTTCTGTGTTCTCACGGAAAATGACCATGTCAGTATCTTCTGGACGTTTAACAGGTGAAGGAACACCTTCGAAATAACGGACAGGACGAAGACATACGAAAAGATCAAGCTCTTGTCGCAATGCAACGTTCAATGAACGAATTCCGCCGCCAATTGGAGTAGTTAGTGGTCCTTTAATCGCAATCAAATACTCGCGAATAACATTAAGCGTTTCTTCTGGAAGCCATTCTCCCGTTTGGTCAAATGCTTTTTGTCCAGCTAACACTTCTTTCCAAACAATTTTTTTCTCGCCGTTGTAAGCTTTTTCTACAGCTGCGTCTAATACACGGGATGCTGCTGCCCAAATATCAGGACCGATTCCGTCCCCTTCAATGTACGGTACAATTGGATTGTTTGGTACGTTTAGTACTCCATTTGTTACTGCGATTTTTTCACCTTGTGTCATGTCTGATTACCTCCGATTCATTATCAAAGATTAGCAAGTTCATACTGAATGCTCCTAACCTTTAATTCCTATCATCTATTAATTTACTACAGATTCACATAATTATAAAAAATACTATCTTATCTTTTGTCAATTGGTACATATTTTTGCATGCCAGGTCCCGTATAGTCTGCACGAGGGCGGATTAGACGGTTATTAGAGTATTGCTCAAGAATATGAGCGAGCCAACCAGATGTACGGCTAACTGCAAAAATTGGTGTAAATAAATCATGATCAATGCCAAGACTATGATATACAGAAGCTGAATAGAAATCTACATTTGGCGGAAGATTTTTTTGACTTGTGACCAGCTCTTCAATCTTTATGGACATTTCATAGTACTCAGGTTGTCCAGTAATCTCTGTTAATTTCTTAGACATTTCGCGCAAATGCTTAGCACGAGGATCACCTTTACGATATACGCGATGACCAAAGCCCATGATCTTCTCTTTATTATTTAGCTTAGCTGTGACATATGGCACTGCTTGATCAACAGAACCAATTTCAGTAAGCATTTTCATAACTTGCTCGTTTGCACCGCCATGAAGTGGCCCTTTAAGAGCACCGATTGCAGCAGTTACGCCAGAATAGATGTCAGACAAAGTAGCTACGCAAACACGGGCAGTGAATGTAGATGCGTTCAATTCATGATCTGCATGAAGTACTAGTGCTTTATTAAATGCTTCCTCTTCAATTGCGGAAGGCTCTTTTCCACTTAACATATATAAGAAATTGGCTGCAAAGCTTAAATCGGTACGAGGTGCAACTGGTTCTAACCCTTTGCGAACCCGAGCAAATGCAGTTACAACCGTAGGAATTTGTGCTTGAATACGGATTGCTTTACGGTAGTTTGCTTCATCGGTCATTACGTCTGATTCATCATCATATAGTCCTAACAATGAAATGGCAGTGCGTAATGCTCCCATTGGATGAACTTTATCGATTGGGTATGTTTTAAAATGATTGAGAACTTCAGTTGGGATAGCCGCGTTATCTGCCAACTGTTTTGTAAGTTCCGCTAATTGGTTTGATGTAGGGAGACTACCGTGCCAAAGCAGGTAAATTACTTCCTCGAACGTAGCATTTTTAGCTAGATCATCGATATCGTATCCCGCATACGTCAACGTATCGTCAATGATCGAGCTAATCTTTGATGTGGTTGCTACGATACCCTCTAGACCTTTTGTTGCTGTCATACAAAACCTCTCCTTTTCTTAAATATCCCCTGTGCCCCTTTTCACTTCACTAAATATAGCGCTTTCAATAGAAAATTGAGGTTAAACAAGCCTATATATTTTAGAGAGCAATAATCTTTAGATGATAGATATCACAATATATCAACATTTTTTAACAGAAGCAATCATACAGATACTTTCAATATTCCCTAAAACAAGGCGGTAAAACTCCCAACTAAGCGCTAGTCCCGATAATTGCAAAAAAACTGATAGATACGTTAGAATACATGATCAATCTATTCTAGAAACTTTATCAGTTAGCAATTACACTTATTATTATAAACAATTTTCAGATTTTTGGGAATGGAAAGCACTGAAAATGTGAAAAAAATATTATTTTATTAGAAAAATACAAAATTCGCTAAAATCATTTCATACATGTAAAAAGACGCCCTTAAAGAAAGGGCAACGTCTTTTCCTGTTCATTTAATAAATTGGACAAGCTGCATGCACAAATAGGCAATCCCCGCTCCAATCAATGGTCCTACTGCAACACCTTTGAATAAGGCAACTGCTAGTATCGTACCAAAAACAAGGGCAACGGTAATGTGAGGATCATTTGCCAAAAGAACGACACCGTTCTTAGCAATAAGAGCCACCGCTATTCCTGATGCAAGGGCAATCCAGGCATAAGGAGATTTAAGAGCATCCAGTAGCTCTTTAAACCCGATTGACCCATTTGCTATCGGAACTAATACAGCTATTGTGATCACCGTAACGCCAAGATTTATACCTTTTGCAGAAAGATAGGGAAATATTTTCGTGTCCAATCCTGTCATTTTCAGAACTAGTAAAAATCCTGCCGCGACCATTAGTGATGAGTTTTTGGCAAGCAGGCCAATTCCTAATAAAAGCAGTAAAAATATGATAGGTCCATTCATGTTCGCCCTCCTAAAGTTGACTCACTTATTATCTCAGCATAACAAAAAACAAGGTAATATTCCTATAAACACATGTAATTTCCCATCGTTCTGAATTATCTAAAATTTTACCTTTCTTTTCTATCTTTCAAAATGTACAATTATAGTATATAAGATATCCAAAAGTAAGTTCGCATTTCTCATTTACCTGAAATAATAGTGTTTTGACGGAAGGTGAGGCTTTTGAATCCGATTTACTTACAACGGTTTATCCGCTTCTGTATTGTAATGGGAGCGGCAATGATTGGCGGTTTAGTTCTGTTCCACTTTTCCAAATATACGTACCCTTTTATGATCGCATTAATTTTTGCCTTTTTTATGAATCCCCTTGTAAACTTCTTTGAACTAAAGGCAAGATTACCAAGAAGCATCGCAGTTTTTCTCTCTCTGTTGCTCATTCTTTCCGTCTTTGCAGGTTTAATTACATTATTAATTGCTGAAATCGTTTCAGGAGCAAACTACCTGGCTAAAGTTGTACCGGGCCATTTAGAAACAGTTATCCGTTTTATCGAAGAATTTATCGCCGGTCAGCTGCTTCCCTTATACAATCAAAGCGCTACGTTATTTAATAACCTTGATGGGCAACAACAAGATACAATTTTAGCCAACATTCGTAATCTCGGTGATAATTTAGCCACATCGGTAGGAAGCTTCATTCAAAAATTCCTCTTAAACATCCCTGCTTTCATTGCCTGGTTTCCCAATGCAGCCACTGTTTTAGTTTTCTCTTTGTTGGCAACCTTTTTCATCAGTAAAGACTGGAAAAAGCTTGCTCATTTTAGCAACAAAGTACTTCCGCCTAGAATATTACTCGGGACAGGCAAGGTAATCCATGATTTGAAAGGGGCGTTAGTGGGTTTTATTAAAGCACAGTTCACTCTTATCTCATTAACGACAGTCACCGTGTTGATTGGATTACTTATTTTGAAAGTGGAATATAGCATCACAATTGCATTAGTTTCTGGCTTAATTGATATCATTCCATACTTAGGAACAGGAACAATCTTTATTCCATGGATTGCGTATGAAGTCATCATCGGAAATTATCACTTAGCAATAGGGCTAATTGTCGTATATGTCATCGTAGTGGTCCAACGACAATTAGTTGAACCGAAAGTTCTATCTTCCAGTATCGGCATTGACCCACTTGCCACACTTGTAGCTCTATTTGTAGGCTATAAATTAATCGGATTTCTCGGATTGATTCTCGGCCCTGTCGTACTTGTTATTATCAACACACTCCATCGTGCCAACGTATTTAAAGCAATTTGGCGTTTCGTCATAGGGAATAATGAAACAAAAATTCGGTGATATGGCAATTAAAAGAGGATGCCCTATAAGTAAAGTGTCAGACTCTGCTACTATTCCAGACAGTATAAATGCGTGTATAACACGATAAACTGTCTAGCGAGCGAAAGACCGGACTTTTAGGACATCCTTTTTTTAAATTCTATTTAGAATACCAATATAACCCGCATTAACGGGCAGTACCCCACTGATTGAGGTTTCAATTTTATTGTATGTGAGTTTTTATCTAATAATCGTCACTTTACCTCGGTTCATACGGTGCATCCGATTTCTAATATATCTAAAAATAACGGGTTTAATTAGCGAACGAGTAAATGGTAGCACTAACAATAAACCGATTAAATCAGATACAAAACCAGGTAGCAGTAAAAAGAGCCCACCTAGTAAAATACAGATTCCGTCAACAATTTCAGCTCCGGGAACTTCCCCATATTTCATTTGTTCCTGAGCTTTTCTTAATGTTTCGATTCCTTGTTTTTTTGCCAATAAAACACCGAGAATACCAGTGCCCAACACCAAAACAAGAGTTCCGCCAATCCCCATTACTTTCCCTGCCAATAAAAGGGTGACAATTTCAAGAACGGTAAGAGCAAGTAAACTAGATATCATGTACTTCATTTAACATTCCTCCAGCACAGTCCATTTTTGGTGTCTGTAGGTCTATTATACGGTATTTGAGATGAAATATTAACTATAACTACTCGAAACAAATAAGGATATCCTTATTGAACATCCTCGTTCATCATTTAACTAGAAATCGTTGTCGTAGATACCGGCTCACCGTCTTCTCGTACACGAAGCAACAAGATGCCTCCTATGACGAATAAGATAATCAGACTGAACACGCCGCTGCTTGTGTTGCCTGTCATTTGCGCTGTTGCACCAACTAGGACTGGTCCTAATATTGCTGCGAATTTACCGAAGATATTATAAAAACCAAAGAATTCATTCGAAGATTCTTTTGGAATCAGCTTGGCAAAATAAGATCGACTCAAGGCTTGCACGCCTCCTTGCGACGTTCCGACCAGCATTGCAAGAATCCAAAAGTCGAGTGCAGACTCTAAGAAATAGGCATAAATACAGATAAAAATATAAACTAGAATTCCGACTGCAATCATTCTTTTTTCATTAAATCGATCGGACAGTTTTCCGAAAAGCATCGAAAAAGGAGCGGCAATGATTTGAGTAACGAATAAGACAATTAAAAGCGTCGTTGCGTCGAGCCCTAAATCAGACCCATACGCTGTAGACATGGTAATAACTGTATGAACGCCATCAATGTAAAAGAAATAGGCCAATAGGAAGAGAAATAACGCACGGTACGCTTTGATGTTTTTCAAAGTGAGGAACAGTTTTTTAAAACTCGTTGCAACAGGATGTCGTACACGGTCCACATAATATTTCTGTTCTACGTTTTTTAGCATTGGTATAGTGAATAGTCCCCACCATAAAGCTGTAATAGCAAAGGCAATCTGGCTAGCTACCGGCACAGAAATTGGAATTATCTTTTGTTGGGCCAAAATAATAAAAGCAATGCTGATAACGAACGGAATTGTACTGCCGATATACCCTAATGCATATCCATTAGCAGAGATCCGATGCATTCTTTCTTTGTCAGTTACGTCGACAAGAAATGCATCATAAAAGATATTCGCTCCCGCAAAACCGATAGACGTCAATACGAAGCATCCCAATAAAATCAGCCATTGATTATTTGGAACAACGGATAACATCAACGTGAAGATTACACCTAATGATGCGAAAAAAGTAAAAAATCTTTTTTTAAAACCCCTAAAGTCGGCGATCGTTCCGAGTAATGGAGCCAAAATCGAAACTAAAAGTGTCGCAAGCGAATTAGCATACCCCCAATAGGCAGTAGATGTATGTGCTGCAATACCTGCATTACTAGCGGCTGATTTAAAATATAAGGGAAAGATGGCTGTGACGACGACAATCGAATACGCCGAATTTGCCCAATCGTACAAGGCCCAGCTTCTTTCAGGTGTGGACATTTTCCCCATTCATAAATTCCTCCCTTGATAT
Organism: Peribacillus huizhouensis; assembly: GCF_014138605.1. Lineage (GTDB taxonomy): Bacteria > Bacillota > Bacilli > Bacillales > DSM-1321 > Peribacillus > Peribacillus huizhouensis. Next base: position 517,500 of record NZ_JACJHX010000002.1, read on the forward strand.
ATCAGATACATTTCTAGTTATTGTTTAATACCTTACCCACTCATTTGCCTTCAACTTTTATTTAAAGGCTCTTTTCGTAAAGATTGTTGTTTTTAGCAAGAAACCAATTCGAACAGATGTTGATCTTCGTTACAGGTGCGAGACTCCTGCGGGAAAAGCGTGTTGAGGGAGACCCCGCAAGTGCAAAGCACTGAGGAGGCTTCTGAGACCGCCCACGGAAAGCGAGTACCTACAACGGAAATCAACCCGGGTTATTAGTGTAAAAATGATTGAAAAACAACAAAGTATGTGAAAACAGCCTATTTAAAAGACTTTTTGTTGCGTATAACCCTTCTTGTTAAACAGGGTTTTGATGAAGGTTCATCTCCCCCTTACTATAATAGTACTATTCTGAAACATAATTATCAGACTTTTAACCATTTATTTACTAATAATTATGATTCATTTACAAACAGAAGTTTTTTGCAATTTTTCAAATATATTCATTTATCATTTCCCTAATTTTCCAACTGTGATAAGCTACAATTAGAGGTGAGATCAATGAATGCGAAGCCAATCTATGTTGAAATAGATATCGATTCAGAGATGGACAAGCTATGGCAGGCAACACAAACACCAAACTTTCATGAGCAATGGGATCTTCGTTTTACTTCCATTACCTATTTACAAAGTGAAGATAATGAGCCGCAGAAGTTTTCCTATAAAACTAAGATCGTACCTGGATGGAGTATAGAAGGCTGGGGCGCGACTGTAGGATCACATTCTGGGAAAGATGGGTCAAGAACATCATCGTTGCACTTTGGGACAGATGATTCCATTTCCATCATTAAAGAAGGCAAAGGCTATTGGCAATATAAGCAGAAAAAAGATGCTATCACCTTCTTAACACAGTATACATATAACGTGAATTTTGGCCGTCTTGGTCATGAATTCGATCGTTTTCTGTTTCGGCCACTGATTGGCTGGGCAACTGCACTTAGCTTTGATGTGCTGAAAAGATGGCTGGAAAAAGGTGAAACACCAGCGACTCAATATATACGTTTTTTTAGCAGCTGGATGATCTCCTTTCTTTTCTTCTTCGTCTGGAGCTATCACGGATTCTTTCCGAAATTACTCTACACACACCCAGAGGAAATAGCGATGATCCAAAAAGGATTTCCATTCATTACACAATATGCAGAGTGGTTAGTAATCTTCATTGGAATTGCGGAAGTACTCTTCGGTTTCTTTTGGCTATTTTATAAAAACAAACGAAAGCTTTTTGGATTCCAAATCATCATTTTTCCATTACTTACTTTCGCTGCAATAATGGCTGAACGAGATTATTTAATTCATCCTTTTAATCCACTCACCTTCAATTTGAGTTTACTCACTCTTTCCATTATTGGATTTCTACTAAGCAAAGATATTCCTTCCGCAAAGAGTTGTAAGCGACAGAGAGAAAGAGATTAGGAGATTAGCATGTCTATATATAAAAAAATACTAGGAAACCAATTTAATGTACTCCATCCTATGCTGCAAAACAGGTATGATATTTCTGCAAAAAAGCCGTTTCAAGCATATGGTGTGATGAAAACGATAAAAGGTGGACCAAAATGGCTTTATCCTTTCTTCTTGCTAGGAGTTAACTGGAAGCTATTATTCCCAGAGCATGGTCACCTTATTCCTTTTTCAATCGTGAATACGGCACGAATTGGTAAAAATGGCGAAGAACAGATTCATTGGGAGCGCATTTTTTATTTTGAAGGCAAGAAACGATTTTTCAATGCAGTCATGAGCTTGGATCATGAACGACTTGTTATTAAGGATTATTTAGGGGAACCTAGCTTGTTCTACTCTGATCTTTCGTTTCATGTTTCACAAACTGGTGAAGTGCAAATCGAATCAAAAGATCAACGTCTCGTTTTAGGGTTGCTTGAAATCCCTGTACCGAAATTTTTACAAGGGTTAGCAACCGTAACCGAGGCATATATAGAAGACCGGAAAGTCTTTTCGATAAAAGTAGAAGTGCGTAATCCACTAATCGGTCTGATTTTTGCGTATGAAGGAGAATTTACACCGAATGAACGTTGCTAAAATCTTACTGTCGATTATTCTATTCTTGCTTGTCGTTTTTTTCGGTAAAGGTCCGTGGCATCTATTATTGTTAACAGGAGCACAAATTGTCTATGTGCCACTTACTTTAAAGTTAATCGTAACTAAAGGTGATTGGTTTTCAAAATTTTATCCCTTTATCTCAATTCCCGCTTATCTTTCCATTGTCCTAATCCAACTCACAACAAATACTGAGTGGGACGTCCTGTTAGCAGCGGTTTATTTATTGTTTACCTTTGTTGTTGCTTTATATGGTTTAAGTCGTTTCTTTATGAGTGGTTTTACGCATATAGAGGAATTTTCGATTAATATGGCGATGATGTATTTAGTAATGGGCGGCATTTGGTTTTTTGCTTTTACTGCCAACATCGACACCGGATTTACGCCCATGCTAACGTGGCTGACAGCGATTCACTTTCATTATTCCGCCTTCTTACTGCCGATTTTTGTCGGTTTTCTCGGAAGAGTCTATAAGCCGCGTTCATATAGCCTGATCACGAGTATTATTCTCATTGCTCCAATGATTGTCGCTCTTGGCATTACTTTTTCAATAGTGATTGAGCTTCTATCAGTTATCGCCTATATGATTGGGATTTATGGGCTCATTCACTTATCCTTCCAAGCACCATATTCAAGAACATTACAGAAGTGGCTCGTCTGTTTGTCATTTACATCTTTAGGTATCACGATATTATTTTCCTTATTGTATGCTTCAGGGAATCTATTCGGCACTCATTCTATTAGCATCGACTTCATGCTCCGTTTTCACGGTTTTGTTAATACTGCCGGATTTGCATTAACAGGGATTATCGGCTGGTCTATTTCGATTCCGCCAACAACTGTAATCAAATGGACGTTTCCCATAAGCAAGATAAGAGGAAAACATGTAATTGGCGAAAACATCCTTGCTGAAATCATTGAGAACAACCATTATCAGGGATTGATTGATCATATGGGTCTGTACGAACCAGAAATCAACCGGCAAACATTAGCACCCAGAATCATTGATTTTTATGAAAATACGAATGAATACAGGCTCTTTGCTAAAGTTAAATGGCAAGCATGGTTTAAGCCATTCGCCATCATCTATCGACCTATAAGTAGGTCTGTTAAACAAATCGATCTGCCTCTTTCAAGTCGGCAGATCGAAATGACCGGTGAGATCTTCCCGATTAACGACGAAAAGGATGGTCGGGCTAATACTAGAGCCTGGGTAAGGAAAATCAAAGAAGAGATTGTTTTTGTTGCTCTTTACTCAACACATGAAAAGGACAGCAGAACCTATATGAATATTTCGCTTCCTTTGCCATGGTCAGCAATGATTGGCATTCTCGAACTGAACCAAATAGGTAATGAATTGCAGCTTTCAAGTAAAAAAGTACATACACCAAATGCTGATTCTGGCATCTATTTAGCCATTAAACACTGGCTAGTAAAACTGCCAATTGATGAACAATTTCATGTTAAAGAAACAGCTGACGGCACGCTTGTCGCTAATCATACTATGTGGATTTTTTCCATACCTTTTTTAAAAATAGAGTATGTTATTTATCATAATAATGACGTTCATAAGTAGATTCATTACTGGAATGCGGACATATAGTGATGATCAACATCCTGGTGTTTACAGAAGGAAAACGAAAGGGTCAAGTCTCACAGCTACTGTACATAGTTGTGAGACCTGACCCTATTAAAGAATTCTTTTTAATACGAATTAAAGTACGCTTGCATGGCCTTTATATACCACACCGCGGCTAGCATCAACTGTTACATGTTGCCCATCCTTGAAGATCGAAGTTGCGTTATCCGCTCCAACAATCACAGGGATTCCTAAGTTCACACCTACTACTGCTGCGTGGCTAGTCAACCCGCCTTCTTCTGTAATAAGAGCTGAACATTTTTCAATAGCAGGCATCATATCTCGATCAGATCCAATTGTTACGAGTACAGATCCTTCTGTCACTTTTTCAAGTGCTTCTGCTGCTGTTCTTGCAACTACTACGTTTCCATTTGAAGTTTTGCGGCCAATCCCTTGAGCTTTCAGAAGAACCTCGCCCAAAACATGAACCTTCATCAAATTCGTAGTTCCTGCTTCACCTACTGCACCAGCAGTAATGACAACAAGATCGCCATGTTGAACTAGTCCAGAATTTAAGCTTACTTCTACAGCATTTTCAAGCATATGATCCGTTGTTTCACATTGTTTTCCGACTTGAGGGTAAACGCCCCAAACAAGTGCTAATTTACGTGATACGTGCTCATCGAATGTAACAGCAATAATCGGTGCTTTTGGACGATATTTAGCAATCATACGTGCTGTATGACCACTTTCTGTCGGTGCAATGATTGCGCCAGCATCCATATTAAGTGCAGTATGAGCGACAGATTGGCCAATAGCATCTGTAACTGTACGTTTACTGTCTTTACTTCTTTTCGATAAAATATCTTGGTAGTTAAGAGCAGATTCTGCACGTGAAGCAATATTATGCATCGTTTGCACAGCTTCAACTGGATAATTTCCTGCTGCTGTTTCACCAGAAAGCATGATTGCATCTGTACCATCAAAAATCGCATTCGCTACGTCACTTGCTTCTGCACGTGTCGGACGTGGATTACGTTGCATAGAATCCAGCATTTGCGTTGCCGTAATAACCGGTTTTCCGAACGTATTACATTTTTTAATTAACTGTTTTTGAACGAGTGGTACTTCTTCAGCAGGGATTTCAACACCTAAGTCTCCCCTTGCTACCATTAAACCGTCCGATACTTCTAGAATTTCATCGATATTATCGACGCCTTCTTGGTTTTCAATTTTAGGAATGATTTGAATTGAACAGTCTTTATTTTTTTGTAGCAATTCACGAATTCCTAGTACGTCTGATGCACGGCGAACAAATGAAGCCGCAATGAAGTCAACATCTTGTTCAATTCCGAAAAGAATGTCATTTTCATCTTTCTCTGTCATTCCTGGAAGATTTACAGATACACCAGGTACGTTTACGCCTTTTTTATTTTTCAGCGTTCCTGTGTTCATAATTTTTGTATGTAGTTCATTATTCGTACGATCAATTTCTGTTACTTCAAGACCAATTAAACCATCATCCAATAGAATTTTTGAACCGACTTCAACGTCGTTAATTAAGCCTTCATATGAAATAGAGAACTTTTCTTCCGTACCTAAAACTTCTGTCATAGATACGATAATGTTTGAACCAGCTTTTAATTCAAGCGCGCCGTTTTCCATACTATGCGTACGAATTTCAGGTCCTTTTGTATCTAAAAGAATAGCGACTGGTTTTCCAGTGATTTTAACCGCTTCACGGATGTTCTTAATTCGAGCTCCGTGTTCCTCATGGTCACCATGAGAAAAATTCAGACGAGCCACATTCATCCCTGCTTCAATCAACTGGGTTAATTTCTCTACACTTTCACTTGCTGGACCGATCGTACATACTATTTTGGTTTTACGCATGTTGATACTACCCCTCCTGTTTTTAACTAAAAATTAAATTGATAATTCTTCTGAAAGTTTATACATTTTTTGATCAATTGTATGATTTTTCACTAACGTTTCATTGATATCATAATGGACTAATTGATTCGCAACGATTCCTACTGCCAGACCGCCTTGACCATCCATCAAAAGTTCCACAGCCAGTGCTCCTAATCGACTTGCTAACACACGGTCAATTGCTGTAGGTGAACCTCCACGTTGAACATGACCTAAAACAGTTACACGTGTATCAAATGCTGTTGTGTTTTCAATATCTCTGGCAATGTCAACAGCACTTCCTACACCTTCAGCAACAATGATGATACTATGCTTTTTACCACGTTCTGCGCCACGCTTTAATTTTGCGATAATAGCTTCGATGTCATGCTTGTTTTCTGGACATAAAATCGTTTCTGCACCGCCGGCAAGACCTGCCCATAAGGCAATATCTCCAGCATTTCTCCCCATTACTTCAACTACATATGTTCTTTCATGGGAAGTTGCCGTATCACGAATTTTATCAATCGCATCAATGACTGTATTCAGAGCTGTATCAAAACCAATTGTGAAATCTGTACCAGGTATATCATTATCAATCGTTCCTGGAACACCAACACATGGATAGCCTCTTCTTGTCAAAGCCTGTGCCCCTTGGTATGATCCATCTCCACCAATAACAACAAGCCCCTCGATACCATGCTTCTTCAATTGTTCAATCCCTTTTAACTGGCCTTCTTCTGTTTTAAATTCCAAACAACGGGCTGAACGTAGCATCGTTCCTCCACGATGGATGATATCGCCTACAGAGCCAATTTCCATCTTGCGAATATCTCCTTCTATTAACCCTTGATAGCCTCGAGAAATCCCATACACTTCAATATTATGATATATCGCTTTCCGAACAACTGCACGAATTGCTGCATTCATTCCTGGAGCGTCGCCACCACTTGTAAGTACACCAATTTTCTTCAAATTCTATCACCTCTTTAACATCTCTCATTTACCAATTTGAATAAGATTTAATCTGTTCATAATTAGTATCGCAATAATTCAAGACTACATGATATCACTTATTAACGGAAATAAAAGATACCTCAACAATCCATTTTAGAATAGTTATCTTCGTTCGTAAACTATTTTTGTGCCATTCTTCATTATTTCCTAATTAATTAAATTTAATAAGCAAATTCATAAGCAAGTTCATATTAAAACCGTGAATTTTTCTAAATATTCTAGATTTAAATAAATGGAAAATTTTCTATGAATCAACCAAAGAAAACTCACCTTTTTTCTTCGGCGAGTTTTCCAATTGATCATTCATCAATCGAAAAAGAAAGACAAGAGGATTAGGAACTATCCCCCAGTTTAAACGCCTTGATTAATCCAAAGGCTAGCATAAGACAGCACTCTCGATAGGTCTCTTCTTCCCCATAAAGTGAAACTATAATCAGTGAGGGATTTACTGCCCGTTAAGCGGGATATAATCAATTAGCTCTTCGCCTTTAGGAGCTAGGAACAAGGGCGACCCTAACAGCAGGCAGTCACCTCGATTATTAAAATAAACCCAGTATAGATACAGTGAATCTTACTATAAGTTAAGCAGAGGTAAAGTTTGGACCCTCAGAATATAGGGCATACAGACGAAGACATGAGAAAGTGGCATGACTAAACATCAGTGGGGAGTCCCCACTGATGGGGTTATCTCTTATACAGACTTAATCCGATCAAGATTTCGTTCTTCTTCTATTTCGTATTTCCCGATTTTTTTATATTTCGTGTATCTTTGCTCAACGATTTCACTTGTTGATAGCGGCAATAATTCATTTAATGAGTGCTTCAAGCTATCCTTAATAGCTGTTGCTTGGTCTTTTAAATCATTTTTATGAGCACCACCCTTAGCTTCAGGGATAATCTCATCAACAATGCCAAGACCTAATAAATCCTGTGCAGTAATTTTCATCGTTTCAGCCGCACGCTTTGCCTGTGAGGCATCTTTCCATAGCAATGCTGCTGCTCCTTCAGGAGAGATGACGGAATACGTTGAATTCTCAAGCATAAGAATTCTGTCCCCTACACCAAGTGCAAGTGCGCCTCCGCTTCCTCCTTCACCGATGACAATACAAATAATCGGCACTTTTAAGCCAGCCATTTCGAAAATATTTTTCGCAATAGCTTCGCTTTGCCCGCGTTCTTCCGCCGCTTTTCCTGGAAATGCGCCTTTTGTATCAATAAAACAGATGACAGGACGGCCAAACTTCTCGGCCTGTTTCATAAGTCTTAATGCCTTTCTGTAACCTTCAGGATGAGGCATACCAAAATTCCTTCTGATATTCTCTTTCGTATCCTTACCACGCTGATGGCCAATGACCGTTACAGGAATTCCTTCAAACGTGGCAATACCAGCAACGATTGCTTCATCGTCTCCAAAATAACGATCTCCATGCAGCTCTAGAAAGTCACTGAATACTTGTGGAATATAATCCAATGTAGTTGGTCGGTTAGGATGTCTAGCTACTTGTACTCGGTCCCACGGCTTCATATTTTTATAAATGTCATCTTGTAAATTCTCCAACCGTTTTTCCAGTTTTTGAATTTCCGCTGTTAAATCAACATCTGCCGTTTTGGTCAGCTCTTTTAATTCATCAATTTTTTTCCGAAGATCCGTTATTGGTCGCTCAAACTCTAAATCACCTATCATACCCATTCACCACCTGGAACATGGATTTTCAATATATTCACTAGTTTTTCTTTTAATTCAGTCCGCGAGATAACAGCATCTAATTGACCATGCTTCAGCAAAAATTCTGCTGTTTGAAAATCCTCCGGTAGCTCTTCATGGATCGTTTGTTCAATAATTCGACGACCAGCAAAACCAATTAACGCTCCAGGTTCTGCCAAATTTATGTCACCTAATGAAGCAAAGCTCGCAGAAACACCACCTGTTGTTGGATGCGTCATAATTGATATAATTAGTCCGCCATTCTCACTGAACATTTTTAAAGCAGCACTGGTTTTCGCCATTTGCATGAGACTGAGAATACCTTCTTGCATACGTGCGCCTCCTGATGCTGTGAAAATAATAAAGGGAATGCGTAATTCGCCTGCTTTTTCAATTGCCCTTGTTATTTTCTCCCCAACAACCGAACCCATGCTGCCCATTCGGAAATGTGAATCCATGATGGCAACCGACACATCATACCCTTCGATTTTCCCAGTACCTGTGACAACTGCTTCATTCATACTCGCTTTTTGTTTATCTTTCTCTAATTTCTCTAGATATTCTGGAAAGCCAAGCGGGTTAACTGATAGCATATTGCGATCAATTTCAATAAAGCTGCCAGGTTCAAATAAACTTTCAATGCGTTCATATGCAGTCATTTGATGATGATATCCGCAATGAAGACATACTTTATTATTTTTTTGAAGTTCTTTCGTGTACATGATTTTTTTACATCCGGAACATTTAGTCATTAAACCTTCCGGTACATCTTGTTGATCACGATCTGACGGAATCGTGGCATATTTCTTCTTTTTATTTTTCGTAAAAAGATCTTTAAGCAAGATGAATCCTCCCTTACCGGCAATTCTCTGCCCCTTATGCATGTCCTCTACTTTAACAGAGGTTAAATGAAAACTTTGTTAAAACTTGTCATTCATCAGGTAATTTTATTTTTTTCTAATATTTTTCAAATAATGAGATATGGCCTGGTTTATATTTCGTTCTATCATCAAATGGATTAATCGAATGTATGAGCTATAATCAAGCGCTAAGAATTCTTGATTCGCGGCTCTAGCATAGCTATTGACAATCGTCCATATTCTTTCCATTAAAAAGTTACTATTTAAGCCGACCAATTTAGTGAAAAATTCATCGTCACTAAATTCTTGTCCAGTTGCCCAGTTTAGAAATTGCTCCAAGTCTTGTTCAGGAGATGACGAAATGACAATTCGGATACAATTAGTCTCTAGATACTCTTTCGTTTCAGCTAAATCTTGTTTCACCTTTGGATCTTGCAAAAAAAAGGTGCCTAATAGTTTAATGAGATTATGGTCTTGATAATCTCTTATGAATGTACCTTCCCCTCTGCGAGTTTCAATTAACCCGAGAAGTTCCAATGCTCGTAAAGCCTCGCGGATGGAAGAACGACCTACATTGAGGCGCTCTGATAGTTCACGCTCTGAAGGAATCTTATCTCCAGAAACGAGGCCATCTGTGTCAATCATTTCCCTAAGCTTTTCTACAATCTCTAAATAAAGCTTAGTTGAAGGCGTTGATTTGTTCAAATCATTCATTCTTCACTCTTTCCAATAATAGCAAGCCTTCTCGTTTTCTTCTTCACGTCTTCTGGATCTACTTTTCTTCTTGCTACACCAGTCTCCATCGCTGCCTTCGCAACAGCAGCTGCCACTTCGGGTGCTACCCTTTCATCAAAAGCAGCTGGAATCACATAATCAGGGTGAAGTTCCTCTTCTTTAATTAAACCAGCGATTGCCTCAACTGCTGCTACTTTCATTTTTTCATTGATATGTGTAGCACGGACATCTAATGCACCGCGGAATATTCCAGGAAAGGCAAGTACATTATTAACTTGGTTTGGAAAATCAGAACGGCCTGTTCCGACGACTTTTGCGCCAGCAGCTTTAGCAAGTTCGGGCATAATTTCTGGGTCAGGATTTGCCATCGCAAAAATGATCGGATCCGTATTCATCGAAGCAATCATGTCTGAGCTAAGCGCTCCTGCCACCGACACCCCAATAAACACATCGGCACCTTTGATTACCTCTTCAAGCGGTCCTTCTACTTTAGAGCGGTTTGTAACTTGTGCAACTTGATCTTTCACGTCATTCATGCCATATTTGCGTCCTTCAAAAATAGCGCCTTTGGAATCACACATAATAATGTCACGAACTCCATAATTATATAAAAGTTTAATGATCGCAATTCCAGCAGCTCCAGCACCACTTGCCACTACTTTAATTTCAGACATCGTCTTACCTACTATTCTTAGAGCATTAACAAGACCTGCCACTGTTACAATTGCTGTTCCATGTTGGTCATCATGAAAAACCGGAATATTCGTTTCTTTTTTTAATCTTTCTTCAATTACAAAACAATTGGGAGCTGCAATATCCTCTAGATTCACTCCGCCAAACGTAGGTTCAAGAAGTTTTACTGTTTCTATGATTTTTTCAACATCCGTAGTTTTCAAACAAATAGGGAATGCATCGACACCGGCGAAGCTTTTGAAAAGGAGTGCTTTTCCTTCCATAACCGGCAAAGCAGCTTCAGGTCCGATATTTCCTAAACCAAGCACGGCCGTCCCATCGGAAACAACAGCTACCATGTTTCCCTTCATTGTATAATCATATACTGTTTCTGGTTTGTCATAGATTTCTTTGCACGGCTCAGCAACACCTGGTGAATAGGCTAAACTTAAATCTTTCGCATTTTGGACGGGGACTTTCGAAACCGTTTCAAGCTTTCCCTTATGGACACGATGCATATGCAGTGCTTCTTCTCTTAATGTCAATGTATTCACTCCTTGAACTAGTTCGGATAGAATTAGGAAAATTTTTCATTTTTATAAGTGGTCTGACCACATTAGGCTTCTTTCAATATAACATATCTATCACTGATGTAAACATTTATTCTTGTTTTAGGACGACGTTTTCTTTACCGATTAATCCTGCTAATTGCTTGATTAATGCCTCGTTTGGCACGACCCAATCCAATAAGGAAAGTTGAACATAACGGTTTTCACTTTCATAATATAGCATGACTTTTGTCATCCCTTTATACTTTGCTAATACCTGTTTAATTTTTCTGAGTGTGTCATTTGTTTGTTTTTGTTTTGGAATTTTAATAAATAAGCGTGAGGTCGATTCTGCTTTCATTTCTTTCAAGACATCTAATGAGTAAACTTCATCAATAATCATCTGCGTTTTTCCATTGCGTTCCTCGATGCGCCCCTGAACCATAATGATAGCTTCATTCATTAAGTTTTCGGAACATGTTTTATACACATTTGGAAATACTACAGCTTCTAACTCATCGGCCTCATCATTAATTCCTATAAATGCCATCACTTCACCTTTTTTCGTGCGAATCGCCTTCACAGAAGAGATATAAACCCCAATGAGCACTTTATTTTCTTTTTTAACAATGGCTTCGTCAATAGATACAGCGCCAAAGTATTGAAAGAGAACTTTATATCCTATGATTGGATGCTCGGACAAGTACAAGCCAAGAGCCTTTTTCTCAAAAATAAGTTTATCTTCTAATCGAATAGGATCCACTTGAACATATTTCGGTTTGAGTGAAAATTCGCTGTTTAAAAATAAGTCAAAGTCGCCATCATTGGGATTTACTAACTCTGAATGGTCGATGGCTACGTCAAGGCTTGCAAGTAAGGTTGCTCGGTCCACCTCAAACTCGTCAAATGCACCAGCATGGATGAGCATTTCTATAACTTTACGGTTAACAACACTTGTGGAAACACGTAAGCAAAAATCAAATATATCATAAAACGGCTTCTCTCTCCTCGCTGCAAAAATTTCCTTTAAAATCGCACCACCGACGCTTTTAATTGCAGCAAGACTATAGCGGATTCCTTCCTTCTCTGATGTAAATGAGTAAAAGCTTTTATTTATAGAAGGTGGTAGAATGACTATTTCTTTCTTCTTCGCTTCCTTAAGATATTGAGCGATTTTCTCATCATTACCGATTGCAGATGTTAGCAAGGCTGCCATAAAGTCTGTCGGATGATGAGCTTTTAAATATGCAAGCTGATAAGCAATAAAGCTGTAGGCAACCGCATGGCTTCTTGGAAATCCATAGTTCGCAAACCGGACGATCATATCGTAAATAGTATGTGCAATTTCTTCTTTATACCCAAGCTTTACTGACCCGCTCACGAAATGGGTTCGCTCTTGGTCAAGAATATCCTTATTCTTTTTAGAAACAGCTCTACGTAATAGGTCGGCCTCACCCAATGAAAACCCGGCAAGCTTTGACGCAATTTGCATGATTTGCTCTTGGTAGACGATGACACCGTATGTATCTTGCAAAATGGCTTGTAAATCTTGATGTGCATATTCAATCGGTGTCAAACCATGTTTCCGTTCTATGAAAAGCGGAATATTATCCATTGGACCTGGGCGATACAAGGCATTTACGGCGACTATATCTTCAAATCGAGACGGCTTGAGACGAACAAGCACATTCGTAATTCCTTCTGATTCAAATTGGAAGATTCCAGTCGTTTCTCCTTTACTAAGAAGTGCATACGTCTTCTCATCCTGAAGCGGAATGGTAGCCATATCAATTTTGCGCCCTGTCCTTTTTTTTATCGATTTCGTAATATTATCAATCAACGTAAGATTGCGTAGACCTAGAAAGTCCATTTTTAACAGACCGATTTCTTCAAGCACATCCATTGGAAACTGAGTCAGATGGATTCCATCATGTCCTGCTTGAATGGCAATAATCTCTGTTAACGGTTGATCACTTATTACGACACCAGCGGCATGGGTAGATGTATGTCGTGGTAGTCCTTCAAGCTTAATCGCCGTATCATACAAGCTTCGGTAAAGCTCGCTCGAGTCAATAAAGTCGCGAAATCTTTTGGACTCCGTATACGCCTGATTTAACGTAATGCCCAGTTTCGCGGGGACAGATTTTGATAATGCCTCTTGCTCTTTCGAACTCAATCCGAATACCCTTCCGGTATCACGAAGTGCAGCTTTAGCAGCAAGCGTCCCAAAGGTTATAATCTGTGCAACATGAAATTCTCCATATTTCTGAGCTACATAGGCAATCACTTCATCTCGGCGATTATCAGGAAAGTCAATATCAATATCCGGCATCGTTACCCTCTCTGGATTTAAGAAACGTTCGAACAATAGCTGGTGCTCTATCGGATCGACATTCGTTATCGATAAAACATAGGCAACCATTGAACCTGCCGAAGATCCTCTTCCCGGACCTGTCAAAATCCTTTCCTTTTTAGCAAACTTCATAAAATCCCAGACGATGAGAAAGTAATCACTAAACTTCATCGTCTTAATGACATGAAGCTCATAATGAAGTCGTTCGATATATTCACTTGGCATATCTGGTCTTTTCTGTTTCAGCCCTTCTAAACAAATTTGCTCCAGCATGTCATCTGCCGTTTGATCGTTCGGAACTGGGAATTTGGGCAATAATGAACGATTGAATGGGATTTCTACATGACAGCTCTCTGCAATTTTCCGTGTGTTATCAAGTATGTCTGGTACATCACGAAAAAGCTCTTTCAATTGCTCTGCATTTTTTAAGTAATATTCCTGTGAAGGCAGCTTCATTCTGTCTTCATCAGTAAGCTTACTGCCGTTTTTTATGGCAAGCAGTACTTCTTGGGCTAGCGCATCGTTTTTTTCTAAATAAAAGACTGGATTCGTTGCGACAACGTCAATATTGACTTCTCTAGCAAACGTAAGGATGTGATTATTTTCTTCGTCTTGCCCCGTTGTCAACAGGCGTTGTAAAGACAGATAAAAAGAGTCGATCCCAAATAACCGTTGATACATGGCAACTGTTTCTTTTGCTTCTTCCATTTTCCCTTCTGAGAGCATTAATTCAATCTTGCCTCCACTTCCAGGAGAAATGGCAAACAAGCCAGCTGAATACGCCTTAAGCCATTTTATCGGCAATCCTAACTGTGACTTTGTTTGAATCGCTGAGCTAATTTTGAGTAGATTGGAGTAACCTCGGTTATTTTTGGCAAGTAGCAGGAGTGGAAAGGAACCCCCTTGTTCATCTAGTATATCCGCTATCAAGCCGATAATCGGCTTAATTCCTTGTTTCAGACATTCTTTATAAAAATAGGGTGCACCGTACATAACATTTCTATCGGTCAATGCTAGGCTTGAAAATCCATTCGCCTTTGCTTTTGATACAAGCTCATTTAATTTAATCGTGCTTGTTAGCAAGCTGTAAGCACTTTGTATATGAAGGTGAATACACATATTTCTCTCCCACCTTTATTAAGCATCTTTTCTATATCCCGCATTAACGGGCAGTAACCTCCCACCTACAAAGCTTAGAGGAATCGAAGAAGCGTAGGTGGGAGATAACTGTCCGTAAACGCCCTATTGGTTCAACTAACAATCAGTCGGGGATAAAGCCCCCCACTGAATGAAGTTTCACTTTATAGTATAGTGCTAAACTTCAAAAAAGGAAAATACGTTCCCATTTTGTACGCTAAAGGCTAATAATTTTGCGCAAATGAATAACCAATGATTTGACGCAGTTTTATCAAATTTACCACAATATATGAGTGTTTCGATTTTTATCGAGCTATGTTCCACACATTAGATTTCTTAACAATGCGCTTAAAAGAATTATCTTTATCATATCAAGTTTACTTGGTCCATATAAATAAGAATGAAGAATTAAATGAATAAGGGTGATGGATATGAAGGAAGCTTTTTTCCCTGCTTTTATTAACAGTTATTTTATTTCACTTGGCGTATTATTTGGGGGAGCATTGATTGGCGGGCTGGCGGCATTTTTCACTGGACAAGCACCTTTAACAACGATAAAAAACCTTGCGGACTCATTAAGAATATGGGCGATTATCGCAGCGATCGGCGGAACTTTCGATACCGTGTATTCGTTTGAACGTGGCATTTTGGATGGAGCGACCAAAGATATTTTCAAGCAATTTCTCTTGATTTTATCTGCTATGGGCGGTGCCAAAACTGGATCTTTATTAGTTATGTGGTTTACACAAGGTGAGATTTCATCATGAGGATTCCCCCGCTTTATCGAAAGTCCACTTGGCAGCGCTTCTTTGTCGGTGTAGTAATTGGAGGGCTGCTCAGCTGGTTTGTTTTTCTATATATGCACGGTGTTCTTCAAGAAAAACAAATTAATAAAATTCATAAGCAAAATAAGATAATCCATGATATGTCGGATAAAATAGAAATATGGGAAAAAGATTATCATCAATTGAATCAACAAGCAAAGAAAAAGCTTCTGATTGAAGAGGTAAAGGTAGTGGTTTTAAACGGGAAACAATATGATCTTGATTTATTAAGTATAGCAGAAGTGGAAGATGTCATTGAAGACGATTTAACCTCTCTAATCGCCAAAGAAGTTGAAACGGTTTATAACAGTAAAACCCTATTGAAAAAATCGATTGAAAACAAAATCATTGAAATAAACAAGAAAAGCTACCGTCTTGAAGTCGTTGAAATTTTCTTATACACGACGATGAATATTGAAGTGAAGTTGCATCGTAAATAATGAAAAGGGTCTGATGCTCCTAATCGACCCTTTCCCCCATCATTGACATCCTTATTGACTCTTTTGGACCACGTCTTCTAAATCGCGAATAACATGCTCTACTTCACTCCAAGAATAAATCGATGCTCCGGCAGCCATTGGATGTCCGCCTCCATTGTATCGCTTCGCAACTCCATTTATTACAGGACCTTTAGAGCGCAACCGAACGCGAATTTCTTTTTCTTCCTCAATGAAAAATACCCATGCTTTCAGCCCTTTAACCGAACCAAGCGCACTCACAAGCAATGAAGCTTCAGCTGGCGTTGTGTCAAATTGAGTAAGAATTTCCTTCGTAATGACCATTTTGCCGACACCGCTAGTGAGCACTTCAAAATGCTGTAGCACATACCCGTTCAAGCGAACAATCTTTTCTTCTACATCGTACATTGCTGTAAACAGCTCTGGTCTACTGAACGCATAATGAATAAGCTCACCTGCGTAGAGGAATGTTTTTTCAGACGTGCTCGGATATAAAAAGCGCCCTGTATCTCCTACCATTCCAGCAAATAGTAATCGAGCAGTATCATCATTCATTTTCAATCCCTTGTCTTTTCCATGCAGATAAAACTCATAAATCATTTCACTTGTCGAACTTGCACTCGTATCTACCCAGCGTATATCTCCATAACTGTCATCATTCGGATGATGATCGATTTTTATTAATTTGTCACCTTGACGATAACGATCATCGCAAATTCGTTCGACATTTGCTGTATCGCATACAATCACAAGTGCACCTAGATAAACATCATCAGATATCGTATCTAATCTTCTTAAATAATTCAGCGATTCTTCTTCCTTGCCCACCGTGTAAATATTTTTCTCTGGAAAAGAGGTTTTTAAAATTTCCGCCAGCCCTCCTTGTGATCCGTATGCATCCGGGTCAGGTCGAACGTGACGGTGGATAATAATAGTCTGGTATGATCTTATTACTTCTAAAATTTCAGCAATCATTGGATTCTCCTTCATTACTTGTAATGTATGGTTTTATCCCTCATTAACGGGCAGTAAAGCCCCCACCTCAGGGCTTGTCTTCAAAGGTTTTTAGTTTAGTTTAAGCCCACAGTATGTGGATCACTCAGACGAAGACATGAGGACGCGTCGTACTTAGTCTGAGTTTGTTGAAGCGGATACTAAATTGGGACTAACAATCAGGAGAAGATGAAGCGCCCACTGATTGAAGTTTCACTTTATTTACGCTATTCCTACTAACTTTATGATTCGATCCGCTGAGCCAAAATCCCTTCATACAGTATGAAGTATAAAGGATATAGGTGGAAATCTAGAGCTGAAAGCGTTACAATAAAGTGAAACTTCACCAGTAGACGACATCTCACTAGATGGTTAGCCCTGTTCTACAGTCGTTAATTATGAGCAAAAAGCGACACGACGAACCTGTTCAATCATAGACTTAAGTACAACTTTTAGGCCCGCGTCAACGTATGTTTGACTTACCACTGAGGATTTACGGCCTATTAAATCTAGGATTAGAAGTATGTAAACGGAGGATTAAAACGTATGTTACCACTTGTAGCGGTTATTTGTGTTTCACTTGCATTTTATCTGTTTTATAAAATAAAATCTGCTCGAACTCGTTTGCCAATGGAAAAGAAATGGCTGAAGGGCAAATCGTCTATTGCATTAGGTGTATTTGTTGCTACTTACGGGATTAACCAACTCATACTGTTCCAAACGACAACGACCTTCATAATTGGAGCAATCTTTATCGTAATTGGCGGATTAAGCATTTGGGGTGGTTTTAAAGTATATAAACATTTTTTACCGCTTGCAATTGAAGAAGCGAAGCATAAAATGACCTCCCACTGATTGAAAGTCCCGTTCTAGAATCGCAAATATCTCTGCTCTACTACGATAAAACGACTCTACGAACCCGATTATCAAATCGGGATAAGAATTGTACAATCAAATGAAAGTAGAAGAAGGATGTCCCAATCGAAAGGATCAGACCTGAAACCTATACAACTCATTTTATGTGTAAGTACCACTATGAAATGTATAGAGTAAGTGGTCGACCTTTTTTGGGATATCCTCTTTTAATAGAGATAAAAATAGATAACTTATTTGTAAAGGGTTAGCGATTTAAACAGCCTCTTTTCTAATGCGTTATGATTTTTCAAGTAATTGACACGTCAAAATCGCTTTCCCGACCAATTTCCCTTCATTGAATACTTCTACATCCACTTTACCGAACTTGCGGCCTACCTCAAGAACACGCGGATGAATCTCTAGCACGCTATCCATTTGAACCGGTTTGATAAAGTAGATTGTCATATTTTCAACTACCAAATCACCCCGTTTATAACTTCTGAGTGCTCGGTTCGCGGAATCTGTTACAAGTGTCGTAAAAACACCTGCTGAAATTGTTCCTAAATAATTCGTCATTTGCGGCGTCATTTCATACTGATAAATTTCTTCACCTTTATTCCCATTCATCACAAGCTGACTAGTAATCGTATCGTCAATCGTTTCGCCTACCTGAGGCTGCCTCTGGCTCATTTGCAGTGCTTTTAATACGTCTTGACGAGTGACAATCCCTTGAAGCACATGATGATCATTTACTACAGGCAGTTGCTCAATGCCTTCCCAAACCATCATATGCGCGGATGAAGCAACACTTGTTTTCATGCCGACCGTCATTGGATTCTTTGTCATGACTTTATCAATGAACACTTCTTCTTCCTGGGCTAGAACATCCTTAGAAGTGACCATACCTTGTACTTTCATATTGTTGTCTACGACGGGAAATCTACTATGCTTTGTATCACGATTAAGTTTGAGCCAATCGCTAATTTTGTCGCCCACGTTTAAGAAAGTCGTTTCATGGACCGGCATTAAGATATCTTCAACAAGTAGAATTTCTTTTTTTATTAATTGGTCATAAATAGCCCGGTTAATCATCGTTGCTACTGTAAACGTATCATAGCTTGTGGAAATAATCGGCAGCTGTAACTGGTCAGCAAGTTTCTTTGTATCATCTTCGGCATCAAATCCGCCGGTGATCAATACAGCCGCTCCCGCCGTTAACGCCTGGTCATGTGCTTGAGATCGATTCCCGACAATTAGTAAATCACCAGGTCCTGTATATCGCATCATTGCCTCAAGCTTCATCGCACCGATCACGAATTTGTTCAACGTTTTATGAAGACCTTCGCGCCCGCCTAGAACTTGTCCGTCCACAATATTAACAACTTCCGCAAAAGTCAGCTTCTCAATATTCTCTTTCTTCTTTCGTTCAATTCGAATTGTGCCGACCCGTTCGATTGAACTGACATATCCTTGGTTCTCTGCTTCCTTAATGGCTCGGTATGCTGTCCCTTCACTTACACTTAAAGCCTTTGCAATTTGACGTACGGATATTTTTTTACCGACTGGTAGTCCATCTATATGTTTTAAAATTTGCTCATGCTTCGTTGCCAAGCTCTTCACCCTTTTCCCAATCTTCCTGCTTTCATTATAGAGTGAATGTACGAGCTATTCAAACGCAACTATTGATAATAATGAATTCTTTTCTTTTTATTCATAGATGCTTTGTGCTTTTTTACCTTTTTCGGAGAATATAAAATAGCTGTTAAATTCCCAGCGATTGCAAACAAAGCAAACAATAACCAAGCAGCAGAAAATAGCGACGTAAGTCCGCCAGCCGTCAAAGATAGTCTTGGTATTGCATAATAAAGCATAACACCGCATAGTAGCAAACAAAGTAAATATCTTTGTTTTATGACAATCCCCTCCCCATAGTACCTTGCACTATATTGTATGCAAAACAAGGAGGAAAAAGAAGCAAGGGGAAAAGGCCTGACCTCACACTCTAAGAGCAAATCATTGAACAGGTCTATAAAGTGAAACTTACCTTTGTGATCTTCAAAGATTTAGTAGAACCAATGGACCTTTATGGATAGTAAGAGTGGGATAAATGGAGGAACGCTTGTCTTAATACTTTCATATAATATACAAGGCGTGAGGAAGCACCTTGCGTCCCCTTAGATTGGCTGTAAAAAGTCAGTCTTTTTTTAAGGCTCTTTTCGTAAAGATTGTTGTTTTTTAGCAAGAAACCAATTCGAACAGATGTTGATTGTAGTGGAAGGTGCGAGACTCCTGCGGGAAAAGCGTGTTGAGGGAGACCCCGCAAGTGC
>NZ_JACJHX010000003.1:0-311925 GCF_014138605.1 Peribacillus huizhouensis
TCCTCTAACCCCTGAATTCCTTCTCTTTTATAGTGAGCTATCCACCTTTGCACAGTTGTATATCCAATCCCTAACTCTTTGGAAATTGATCTAATCCCCATATCTTCGTTTTCATATAAATGAATCGCTTTTAGCTTAATCTCTTTTGTATATGTTGTTCTAATTTTCCCCATGAAAAAATCCCCTCCATAGAAGACAGTACAATCCTTTCTTTTTACTGTCTACTATAAGGGGATAATAACAATTTGAAGATCCTTGGTAGTATTACTATAATAATTAATCAAAATAGACAGATTCTTGTGGATTATGTAAATGCTTAAAGGCTAATTTGATTTGTGATTCTGTATTTCGAGGTATTGATAATGATGGCAGTTCATTTTCAGCAAAAAACTCAACTGCACTAGTTTCTATTCCTTTTTTGGCTTGCCCACCGATTATTTCACATTGGATAAACATTTTATAAACGTGATAAGGAGAAGGAGGATGTGGATGACACTTCTTATCTAGTACCCCTAATAATTTAATCGCTTTTACATCAAATCCTGATTCTTCTTTCACTTCTTTGACTGCAACTTCACTTGGGGTTAATCCAATATCACCCCAACCGCCTGGTAACGACCAATCTCCGTCAGTATTTTCTCTAACCATTAAGATTTTATTATCTTTAAAAACAACAGACCTAATATCTACCTTAGGAGTTGCATAACCAGTTTCATTGGCAAACAGATTGTTTATAATGGTCTTGTCAATATCTGTTTGTTGTGACATTATTTCAACGCTAATATTTCTTATCAATTCAAATCGTTCCAAGTCATATACATCTTTTGAATAAGTTAATCCTGCTTGAGCAATTGATTGAAGTTGTTTTGCCCATTCAAGCCATTTAGGTTCCACTTATCATCACCACCAATTCTGTTATACCTCCAATTATCACATGAATACTCTATACAAATCTAGTTTACATAAAGTCAATTTTCGGAAGTTCCGAAACATAAAACCCCTTGGTGGTCAAGGGGTTCCGAATGGTCCATTTTTATCGGTTATACATGATTTTATACATGGTTGATGAATCAACATTTTCGGCTTCTGAAGAAGCCTGGTAGCTACATAAAAAAGGGGTGTTTTATGCAAATTCTTCTTTCACTAAAGCCCCCGATAGTTTAAGTGAAATACTTCACATACCGAATCCGATACAAATAAGGGGAGTAGTCCATCTTTAGTCCAAAACCAGAATAAGGATAAAAGGGTACCTTCCTTTTCAAAAGCAAGTCTTCCCCTTAAAGAGATCTTTCATTGAGATTTATAACAAGTTGAATAAAATTAATCCCCATCGTTACTTCCAAAGACAACATTTTATGAAGCATTTAACATGAATTAGGCTTTTAAATCAGTAACAGTCACCTAAAAGTAAGCATATTTTGTTGAAGAGAGTACACGTAGTATATCTTAATTACACATAACTGACAAAATTTCTTCCTTCAAATCTCTTGTTAGATGTCTGTTTAACCTATTTTTCTTAAATAAACAGGGGAGGTAAAAATGCTCAAAATGAACTTCAAACTTTAGGAATGGATAATTTTCAAGTTGGTCAGTTAATTCCTATGGGTCCTCAGAGTCAGGATCCGAGAATATTTGGCGGTATGCGTTGTATGCGTTGCGGTGGCATGATGTGCGGCGGTATGCGTTGTGGTGGATTCCGATGTTTCGGTTGCTTCGGCTGTGGTGGTGGTTGTGGTTGTGGTGGTTGTTATAGCGGCTACAACGATTACGACGATTGGTACAATTACTAATTCACAAAAGAAAGAATGGATATCTATTGAAATAAAGTGCCCATGCATAATTTGCGGGCAAGGGCACTTCTTTACTGATTTTCATTTTGGACAAAAAATCGTACACTAACTGATAGGGCACAATCGTAACGATCTAATAAGAATTGGGATTCCCACAGCAACCCCACTGTTCAACTAAAGCACCCATTAGTTTAATAACAAAGTATCAAACTTTATTTCATGTCACACAAACAACATTTCCTGTATCTTATGGTATTCTGGCTCGTAGCGTTTGTGAACGTGCTAGTTATGTCAGTAAACTTCGCTTCTTTTCTGGAAAAATGGGCAGTGGTAAAGTTCAATTATAGTAAATTATACAAAAAAGATTTAGATATTAATTTATTTTAGAAACTTTTCATATAAAATGCTACCCATTGAGAATGAGTAGCAAGTAATACAAGTTATTTGAAAATAATTTGTAGTTTTCCATTTACTTTGCCAGAGGAATATCCATCTTTCACATCAACATAAAATTTACCTATTTTCATACCTGTGAATAATGTCTTTCCACCTGTTAAGCTATGATAGCCTGTGCACTTTCCGGTACTAGCATTGCAGAGACGAGCCCGTAAGTTACTATAATTAGTCAATAACTTACTTCCAGACGAGGTCTTTAAATAGATTGGGGGAACTAGTTCTACCTCTAAGTCACTACCTTTGTTAGGATTTCCAATTTCACCATCCCATTTTCCATCTTCTGTTTGAAAAGAATACTGAGGAACACTTGCTTGAGCAGAAGAAGTACTTAATACCATTCCACCTACCAGAACTAACACAAAGGTACTTAAGATTGAAAATAAGCTTTTTATGTTATTTCCTCCTCCAATCTTTATCCCTTTTATAATATCAGAATAAACTGATTATTAAAATAGTTAAAAATGACCAAAGCTTCTTAGGTTCAAACATCTTTTGGTTGCGTCATCTTCATCAACCTTACTTAAATAAAGTTCATGAACCGAAAACATCTGTAATTTCGGTTTTTTCTTATTTAAGCTAAAAGGCGGTACCTCCAAAATTTATCTTATGAACAGAAAAGAAATCTTGTTGAAGGGGAGTGACTTTTGAACTTTCATAAGGACTTCTTAACCTCCCCACAAACTCTACTAAATCTTCTAAACCGATATACTTATAATCTTTGTTTACTTCCCCTAAGTAGGTGAAAAAATGTTTTAAGGAATAACAATATGTTTTTTGAGTATTAGGACTTTTTCCCGTCTTATCTAAATACTTTAAATAGTTCATAACTGGCATCACTGGAAGTCCCTTTTGATTGAGTAATATGTATCTCTTATTGTTACTCTCTAAGATAACTTCTTGAACTCTAATAGAACTTCACCTCCCGAAATATGGTAACAATCATTCTAAAGATTTCACTATGTCTCCCGTTGTGAGCTACATCCTCCCAACCCCCAAAAGAAGAACGTATGTTTTTAATTATTTTATACATAGTAGACTATAACAATATCTAATTAATAAATCTAATTTGTATGGAAAAAGAGGATATATGTCATATATTGAACATAATATCCTCTTATTATTTTAGTCTATTTAATAAAATTGTAGAAAGGCTCTTTTAAGATGTATAAATTTAAATCAATCGAAATGTGATTGTTTCAGAAATGGATAATAGAGTTGTTAATTCGTTAGACAAATCTATAAAGAATGTCCTGATATGTAATATTATTCTATTTCAATCTCAATATTTTTTACAAAAACAGCCGTACCTGAAATAGAGATGTTTAGCTGCTCTTCTTCTCCATTTACATGTACATATACTCGTCCATCTTTATTGATTTCATGTCCTTGCTCAACAATAAGTGTTGCAGGTAAACTAATATCTTTATTTACAAACTTTTTATAATACGCGCCCATCACGCCTGAAGCTGTTCCTGTAATGGCATCTTCAATTGTCCCCGAATAAGGAGATGAAAAATGACGAGCATGCATATCGTTTTCATGATCGCGCACTTCAAAACAGATAGGGTGTACAGAAACTCTTGGCATCTCTAATAAAACCTTCGGAAATGCTTCGGTGTTTGGTGTCATTTTTGAAAAGCTTGATAACTGTTTAATTGGGATAATTAATGTCCAAATGCCTGTACTTCCATAAACAATTGGAAATTCTGAATGTAAATCTTCTTCTCGTATTCCAATGGAAGCTGCTAAATCGGATTTTGAACCGCTAAATGAGTGGAACTGTGGTTTTGCATGTTGCATAGTTATAAGTAATTGATTATTTTCTTCACGAATTTGTATCGGCAATACACCTGCATTGGTTTCAATTGTGAAATTTGATTTTTCTAGTATTCCATCCATTCTTAAAGCATAAACCGTTCCCATCGTCGCATGACCGCATAAATTCATTTCGTGTCCAGGTGTGAAATATCGAATGCGAAAATCAGCAATATCCGAAGGAACAACAAAAGCTGTTTCATTAAATCCAACTGCTGCAGCAATAGCGAGCATTTGTTTTTCAGAATAATCCTCACCATTCAATACGACGCCAGCTGGGTTTCCTTTCTCTGGAATAGAACTAAAAGCATCAATATGCCTAATCTTTACTTTTGGCAAAATACGTACCTCCTTCCATCATTATCTTTGATCATACAATCGGGCGAATATGGAACAAAGGTAATCACCTTTTCTTAATAAAGTAATACAGTTTAGTTGAAGAAGGTGATAGGGATATACTAACCATCAGTGGGTGATAAAAACCACTAATGGAAGTCTTACTTTATCGATTACTTTTTACCAGCTATCCATTTCATTCCCCAACCATAAGCACGATCCATATCAGGGTGTCCATTGAAATATTCAATCAGACGCTCCACTTTAAACGTTTCGTCATTCACATTCTCAATCAAAGCTATAGCACACATAACTTTTCCGTTGCGATGTTCATCTAATTTTACTTCAATGTCAGGGCCTGCGGGATATTTCAATGTTACGATTCCATCTGTTTGTGATCAATTTGCAACCCCTTCATATATAAATGAGTAAACAAGAACTCGTTTAATATCTGAAATCTTATTTCCGTTAATACGTAGGTTTTCTCCACCAACAGCTGAACCAGTGCGGTCATCTGCATCCAATTGCATATATGGTCTATTGTTAAAATTCCCAAATGCATTCCCTAGAGCTTGAACACAGCCCTTTTCGCCGTTTTTCAGCTCATATAAACATCCTAAATCAAGATCGACATGATTGGATTTTCCTAAAAGAGCAGATAAGAACCCGCCTGATTTCTTTCCTCCGCTTTGTTGATTCCAATTCAAGTTTACTAGGATTTCACCAATTGACTGATTACTTGTTTTAGTTAGATTTATCCCGCATTAACGGGCAGTAAAACCTCTTCTCAAGGCTTAGAGGAATCGAGGAATAACTGCCCGTAAAAGCCCGATTGGTGAGATACAGTGAAACTTGCCGATGCGTGAGCAGAGGTCTAGTTGAACCAATCGGGTTCGTAGTATCGCTTTATCTCCGCGGTAGCGGGGATATTAGCGATAGTAGAACGGGACTAACAAACAGTGGGGGATGAAGAAAACCCCACTGTTGAAGTTTCACTTTATCGCTTGTCCTTTTTTCTTCAATTCAATTTTGTTCAGATTCACCATAAAAAATCACTCCCTATTCTGATAAGTATTTTCATTATAAATGAATCCTAAAAATTAGGAATAGTGAGTTTAATAGCCGCCTATAAAAAGTGGTTTTTTACAAGATCACAGAACTATTGTGTTGTAGGATCTGACTCTGTGGATGGGACATACTGTATGTCTTTTGATAATGAAATTTATGATTTTGTTACTGCAATATATTACCTATAAAAAAAAGAATCGATAGTTGTGTTTTCGAAATAAGTATGATAAATTAAATGTGTAATCGGTTACATGGTGTGAGGTGAGGCTATATGGCAACAATAAAGGATGTCGCTAAACAAGCAGGAGTCTCAGTAGCGACTGTTTCAAGAGTGTTAAATGATAATGGGTATGTTCATGAAGATACAAGAAAACTAGTAATCGAAGCCATTCAACAGCTAAGCTATAAACCTAATGAAGTTGCTCGATCACTTTTTAAAAAGAAATCTAGATTGATTGGTTTATTGCTCCCGGATATTCGAAATCCATTCTTTCCTGAGCTAGCACGCGGGATAGAGGATGAGATACAAGAG
The DNA here is from genome assembly GCF_014138605.1 of Peribacillus huizhouensis. GTDB lineage: Bacteria > Bacillota > Bacilli > Bacillales > DSM-1321 > Peribacillus > Peribacillus huizhouensis. The sequence goes on from NZ_JACJHX010000003.1 coordinate 5,998, forward strand.
CAGGGCTATCAATTAATAATTGGCAATATAGACGAGAAATATCCGAAAGAAATGGATTATATACAAACATTTGAACAAAATAATGTAACCGGCATCATTACGGCAACGAATCTTACTGGTCGAAGCCATTATGATGATCTTTCATCACCAGTGGTTTTCCTTGACCGAACCTTTAATGACCATCCATCTGTATTTGTAGATGGAATCGAAGGTGGACGCATGGCTGCCTCGGAGTTAGTGAAAAGGGGGAGCAAACGGATTACCATTCTTAAAGGACCTGCACAATTGCAGACTGCACAAGATCGATTTAATGGAGCAATAGCAGAGCTTCGTTCCGCAAACGTAGATTTTTCTGTGATTGAGACTAGTTCATTTTCTTTTTCAGATGCAGAGATATGGGCAGAGGAATTATTTGAAAAGTATCCTGATACAGATGGTATACTTGCGAGTAACGATGTGGTTGCGGCTGCGGTTATGCATGAAGCCCTTCGATTGGGGAAGGCGATACCGGAAGATCTTCAGCTGATCGGATTTGATGACATCCCGCTCAGCAGACTGCTATTTCCACCGCTATCTACGATTAGACAGCCTGCGTATGATATGGGAAAAGAAGCGGCAAAGCTGCTTATAAGATTGATCAATAAGGAAACACATTTTGAAAAAAACATACAAATGCCTGTTATGTTTATCGAAAGGCAGACGACAAGAAAGGTTGAGGAAAATGGTTAAAATAACAGTAATCGGAAGTTCATCGATGGACTTGGTCGTAACAGCGCAGAAACGACCTGATAAAGGAGAAACGATTCTTGGAGAGTCTTTCAAAACAGTGCCAGGTGGAAAAGGGGCCAACCAAGCTGTAGCAGCTAGCCGTCTTGGAGCAGAAGTGACGATGATCGGCCGAGTTGGCGATGATGATTTTGGGAAAGAGATTATTAAGAATTTCTCAAAAAATAATGTGCTAACACAGTGTGTGGAACGGGTTACAGGTATGGAAAGCGGGACCGCTCACATAACGCTTGCTGATGGTGACAACAGCATTATCGTTGTCAAAGCTGCAAACGACATGGTAACGGCGGAGTTTATAGAACAGAAGCTAGAGGTTATTCGAGAATCCGATATCGTGCTCATTCAACAAGAGATTCCAGAAGAAACAGTAGAGTTTGTTAGTGAAACATGTTATAGCCTGGGGATTCCACTTCTATTAAATCCTGCGCCTGCAAGGCCATTAAGCCAAAAAGTAATAGAAAGAGCCACTTATATTACGCCGAATGAACTTGAAGCAGCCGTGCTATTCGGGAGCGACGATATTCATGCCGCTTTAAAGAAGTATCCAAATAAGGTTTTTATCACAGAAGGCAAAAATGGTGTGCGGTATCATGATGGGGAAAAGGAAGTTCTCATTCCATCTTATCAAGTTGAAGTTGTGGATACGACAGGTGCAGGAGATACGTTCAATGCTGCCTTTGCCGTTGCTTTAGCAGAAGGTAAAGGATTTAGTGATAGTGTTCGTTTTGCGAACAGAGCAGCCTCTCTTTCGGTTACTAAGTTTGGAGCTCAAGGTGGCATGCCAACAAGAGAAGCTGTCGAAGGGAGTCTTTAAATTGAAAAGGACCGGGATTTTAAACAGCCACATTTCAAAGATTTTAAGTGACCTCGGTCATACGGATATGATTGTAATAGCAGACGCTGGCTTGCCGGTACCGGATGGGGTCGTAAAGGTCGACCTTGCTTTAAAACGGGGGACCCCATCTTTCAAAGAAGTTGTTGATGTGATAAGAGAGGCCATGATCATTGAAAAAGTGATCATGGCCTCTGAACTTGTAGACAGAAATCCAAAAACCTTTGAATATTTGAACAAAACCTTTCTTAACACGAATGTGGAACAGGTTACACATGAACAATTTAAGACATTAACATCTCCAGCAACGAGTTCAAAGTCAACACCAGTAAGAACTTGATTCGACAATAGTAAGGGCGGAGAAATGGCAGCTGAATATATAGTAGATAAGCTTGGAAAAGATGCAGTAGTAGCTGAGCTTGAAGGGGTACCTGGTGCTTCGGCAACTCGAGAAAGAGGGAAGGGATTCCATACGATTGCCGATACGAATCTTCAGGTAATCGCTAAGCAATCAGCAGACTTCGACCGGACAAAAGGGTTAACAGTTATGGAAAACATCATTCAAGCAAATCCAACGATAAAAGCCGTGTTTGCTCATAATGATGAAATGGCATTAGGTGCCATTGAAGCAATCAATAGTTCAGGTAGAGATATTATGGTGATTGGCTTTGATGGAAATGAAGATGCCCTCAATGCGATTAAAGCAGGAAAACTTGAGGCAACTGTTGCCCAACAGCCAGATTTAATTGGAAAACTTGCTGTTGATGCTGGACGTGATGTGTTAAGTGGAAAAAAAGTTGAGAAAAATATTCCTGCTCCACTAAAGCTTGTAATAAAAGAATAACATGTAGAAGCTTAAATGGGTTCTAATGGGTAACGAAAGAGAGTAACCGCTTTATCCTGCATAAACGGGCAGCAAAGCATGAAGCAAGTTTCACCAAAAATGATGAAAATGTGTTTTTCAAGGGAGTAGAGCGGGACTAACAATCAGTGGGGGATGAAGAAATCCCCCACTGATTGAAGTTTCACTTTAATTGAAGGATTAACTGTAATTTCGATAATTAAGCCATGTATAAATTTTTGTTCTATTGGAGGTACCATAGGAAGCATATCAAGGCGTTCGTAGCTTCTCTCTTATGCTGATTTCTTTTGTTTTTGGTCTAAGCGATAACTTAGGAAAGTTAGAAGACTTGCAAAGATAGCAATAAGCCCACCGACCAAAGTCACATTCATTAAATTCCCCTGATGGTAAACAATTCCTCCTAATGCAGAACCAAATGCGATTCCGACATTGCTTGCCACCGGCATTAGTGAAGCTGCTAGTCCTGTAGCTTTTGGTTGATAAATACCGGCAAGGTCTATTAAATAAAGCTGGGTAGATGTTGTTAAAAGAATAGCCATTAAGGACATTAAGCTAATATTTACCAATCCAAAGATAAAATTATTTGTCGTCCAATATAAACTGATCAGAACCATTGCTTGCACAAGGAAAACAAACCGGAGGCGGCCGATAGCGTTGTAGCTGGCAATTTTACCAGCGAGTATGTTGCTGAAAATGGAAATAAAACCGTAGCCAAACAAGATCCAACTGATTGAACTACTTGGTGCCTCCATGCTTTTCAGGATCGGAACAAGATACGTATAAACGGCATATGTCGCTCCAAATCCAAGAGATGGAATGAAAAAAGCCATTAGGATTCGAGGGTGTGTTAACAAAGAAAATTGTTCACGCATCGAACTGCGAAATGGACTGTGCAAAGTAGGCAAAATGAAGAACGATGCCAAAAACGCAATTCCACCGAGAATAGTCGTTAACAGGAAGGTTGCATTCCAGTTGTACCATTCAGCGATGACAGTGCCTATTGGTACACCAATCACGTTTGCAAGAGTAAAACCACCGAAAACGAATGATATGGCAAGTCCACGTTTTGCGATCGGCATAGTTTCACTTGCAACAATCATGGCAAGAGAAATTAAAACTCCTGTTACAATCGCAGTCACCATCCGTAGTGCTAGGAGCATGATGTAGCTTGTCGAAATCACGCACAAAGCATTCAGAATGATGAACGAACCTATCAAAAACAACATCCATTTACGCTTTGGAAAATGACTTGTTGCCGACATCACTAGTGGTGTGGCAATGGCAAACGTAATCGCAAATGCAGAAACGAGTGTGCCTGCTTTTGCATTTGTCATATGGAGACTCGTGGAAATATCGGTTAAGATCCCAATGATAACAAATTCGCTTGTCCCGAGTACAAAAGTTAATAAAGTAAGTGTTAAGATGAGTAACCAATGTCGCTTGGTCAATTCTGTAGTGTGCATAAGTACCTCTTTTCTCAGATGAATGTAAATGTGTCACAAGGTAGAAAAACAATCTAACTATCATACCATAATACATTTTTACGAGGATACCCTTGCTTAGTTATAGTTAAATATTTCTATAAAAATTGATTAACGTTAAAAAGTACATTTTATAGAAACATCATTAAATAAAACTCAAACCTGGTTAATTACTTTGGCTGTTTTCACATACTTTGTTGCTTTTCAATCATTTTTACACTAATAACCCGGGTTGATTTCCGTTGTAGAGGCGGTCTCAGAAGCCTCCTCAGTGCTTTGCACTTGCGGGGTCTCCCTCAACACGCTTTTCCCGCAGGAGTCTCGCACCTGTAACGAAGATCAACATCTGTTCGAATTGGTTTCTTGCTAAAAACAACAATCTTTACGAAAAGAGCCATTACTTTAAAAGGAATTAACTAAATAACAAAACGTACTTATTTCAAGATACTTTTGTCGTGTAAGATAAACAATGAAGAACCGTATCATAAGTAAATGAGATATTGATTAGATAGTTAATTCATATAGTATTGACTATTATTTTAATATTGTCGAAAGCATGGATCATTATTTTAAAATATTATAATTCAGAATATAAGAGAAAATATAATGATATATAGTTTTATAAATGCTATGGTGTGTTATCGCATTATTAGTGAGCACTGCCAAAAAGAGAAAAAGTATGATTATAAATATGTTTGCTCTAGAAAGAATAACTATATATAGCTAACGATTTATCTGGAGCAATAGGCAATATCTGACTCGTTGTCATGTTCCGAGACTCCGGAAAAACACTAATTATCATATTCGGTCATACTCAATAAAAATTGAGCTTGTTCTTCACTGCTCCTGCTCGTTAAACGTGTATTTATCCAAAATTCCTACTAATTCCCTGTAATTCTCTTCCTCCAAAACTGCAGAATCTACATAACGATTATAAGGCAACTGTACTCTTATGCCTTCATTTTTTTCTTTCCTGCTCATAATTCATTTTCTTCTTCATGAAAATAATAATGCAGTTGTAAATAGCTTTTTCCCTTACCCATTTATTATGTAATAATTGTGCCAACAGCTTACATGACTGATTTAAAGTGATCCTTAAGTATGTAGGATATTTATTAATCATTCGAACTTAATCATGTTCAGGTGATTTTTTTTGAATCAGACAAATGTTCGTTTGTTGCTTTTGCTAGGAATGAAACCAACATAAAAAAATCCAGTTCTCCAATTAAGGAGACCGGATTTTTTTAAAAGTGAACGAAGAAGTTGTAAAATGCCTATTGCTTGCTTTACCTTTGTGCCATTCGGGTCCAGCGTTGATCCACTCTATTTTTCAACATTCTATAGCACACTAAATTTTTCGTCCCGCACATCACTAATAAACATATGGCCAGGGGCATGAGTAATCATAAGTGATGGTTTGCTTTGTAAGGCAACCGCTTGAGGGGTCACGCCACAAGCCCAGAAAACAGGAATCTCTCCTTCTTTGATAGTGACGGCATCGCCAAAATCAGGTTTTGAAATATCAGCAATTCCAATTTTACATGGATCACCGATATGAATCGGTGATCCATGTACTGAAGGGAAGCGACTAGTAATTTGGATAGCACGAATCGCATCTTCATGCGACATTGGACGCATACTTACAACCGTTGGCCCTTCGAATACCCCCGCTTTTTCACAAGGAATATTTGTTTTATACATGGGAACGTTGCGGTTCTCATCAATGTGTCGAACCGGGATTCCACTATCAAGAAGCGATGTTTCAAACGTAAAACTACAACCTAGTAAGAAACCTACCATATCGTCTTCCCAATATTCGGTAATATCTGTCGTTTCTTCTGTGAAAATGCCATCTTTGTAAATGCGATATTTAGGGATATCCTTTCGAATATCAGCTTCTTTAGCGATTTTACTCGGGTTAAAAGATCCAGGCTCAGTGACATCTAATAAGGGACATGGCTTCGGATTTCTCTGGCAGAATAGCAAGAAATCAAAGGCATATTCTTTCTTTAATATGACCAAATTTGCTTGTGTGAATCCTTTTGACATACCTGCAGTGGGTCCCGTAATTTCTTGTGTACGAATAAGCTCCCTTATTTCTTTTGGATCCATATATTCATAGTTTATCATGTGCCATCTCTCCTTCCGCAACAATTACTTTTTACTTAAATACTTGCGGCAGTTGTTCAATTAATGTCACAACTCCTAAATATCCCATGATGACGACGACGATTCCACCTGAAATCGTTAACCATAAAGGATGTTTGTAATTCCCCATAATATCTTTCTTATTAGCAGCTATTAATAACGTGCCTAATGCGATTGGTAAAATAAGAGCATTCAAAGCACCAACGATTAATAAAATAGTAACAGGTCGTCCAACTAATGCAAATGTTACAGTGGATACTACAATAAATAAGATAATAATCCAGTTATGATATTTTTCTATGACCGGACTGAATGAACGGATAAATGAAACAGATGTATACGCTGCACCAACTACTGACGTAATAGCAGCTGCCCACATAATCACCCCAAACATTCGTAAGCCAACTTCACCTGCAGCAAGTTGGAATACTGATGCTGGAGGATTGGATGGATCAATTGCAAGACCTTGAGAAACAACTCCAAGAACAGCTAAGAATAAAGCGACACGCATGACACCTGTAACTGAAATGCCTATTATTGAACTTTTTGTCACTTCAGGTATTGATTCAACCCCTTTTATTCCCGCATCTAATAGGCGATGACCACCAGCGAATGTGATATATCCTCCAACTGTTCCACCAACTAGTGTCACGATGGCAAATATACTAATTTTTTCTGGTACAAATGTATTTACTATGGCTTCTCCAACAGGTGGAGAAGTAATGAATGCAACATATACCATTAAGAGAATCATAACAAAACCGGCAATTTGAGCCACTTTGTCCATAGCTTTACCAGCTTCTTTAACTAGGAAAATAAAGATCGCAAATGCAGCACTAATAATTGCACCTGTTATCGGATCTAATCCGATCATTGCATTTAACCCAAGACCTGCACCTGCGACATTTCCAATATTAAAGGCAAGTCCACCTAATACAATGAGAAATGCTAGAAACACACCTAGTCCAGGTAAAACTTTATTTGCAATTTCTTGACCACGCAGGCCTGAAACAGTAATGATTCTCCATATATTCAATTGAGCAAAAACATCTAATAGTAATGAAATAAAAATAACAAATGCAAAGCTAGCTGCTAATTGCTGTGTGAATACCGTCGTTTGTGTTAAAAAGCCGGGTCCTATCGATGATGTCGCCATTAAAAAAGCAGCACCGAGCAGGATACTTGTACTAACTTTCTTTTTAGGCTGGGCATTTTCTATTTCTGCTTTTTTCGGTATCATTTAGTGTCCTCCCATTCTAGTTGTTTATTGATGAAACAATAATATTGTTTTTTTCTAATACTTCTTTTATATAACTTGCAAAAGCAAGGGCATGTACCCCATCTCCGTGAATGCAAACGGTGTCTGCTTTTAAAGAAACTTCAGTATTCTGCTGAGATGTGACTTTTCCTTCTGTCACCATTTTTATCACTTGTGATACTGAATGTTCTTGATCTGTTATTAAAGCATCAGATTGAGATCGTGAAGTTAACGTACCATCGGATTGATAGGTACGATCAGAAAAAACTTCATGTGCTGTACGTAAGCCAATCTTTTCTCCTGCTTTCGTCAACTCACTTCCGGCAAGTCCAAATAAAACTAATGATGGAGAGATGTCATATACCGCTTGAGCAATCGCTTCAGCAAGCTTAGGGTCTTTTGCAGACATATTGTACAAAGCTCCGTGCGGTTTAACGTGTTGCATCGTCTCATTACATGTTGATAAGAACCCTTGAAGTGCACCAATTTGATATACAACCATATCATAAGCCTCTTGGGGTGTAATTTTCATTTCGCGGCGTCCGAATCCATTCAAATCAGGCAGGCCAGGATGGGCACCAATTTTCACACCATTTTCAATAGCAAGCTTGACCGTTTCCCTCATCACGCTTGGATCTCCTGCATGAAAACCACACGCAATATTCGCTGATGTTACATATTTCAATATTTCTTGTTGTTCACTAAGTTTATATCGACCAAAACTTTCTCCTAAATCACAATTCAAATCTACTTTAAACATTCTTTTCTCTCCTTCGCTATTTATCTATCATGTTTACCCTAGAAAAAAAGTAAGCGTTTTCAGTGCGCAATATACATTTTTTTGTTCCGAATTAAGGAATATTAGTTTTGAAATGTAGATTTATTCTATCACAAAAGGAAATGTCTGAATAGACGTTAACTGAAAATACTGAAATGGTAAAAATTTAGAATTTATAAACTTGTTTTTTTATTTTTTGATAATTATAATTTAAGTAATCCGTTTTTAAGAACATTAGTCCCGAATTTAGAAACTACTGGAGGTGTGGAAATGAGTCATTGTTTCTCCAACGCTATCATCAAACCTTTAGGTGATTCCGCACTGATTGTACAGCTTGGTGAGGGAATAAGCCCAGCTATACATCAAAAAATTCAAGCCTTGTCATCCCTGTTAAATACTTATCCTTTTGATGGTTTCATTGAGTCCGTACCGGCTTTTAATACTATTACAATCTATTACAACCCAGTCGTTGTGCATCATGCTCAAATAAATAATCTTAGCAATCATCATTCATCATTAACCCCTTTTCAAACAGTTAGTTCAAATGTGAATAAATTAACTCAACACATTGATGAAATCCAAAGTTTGGAAGCAAGGTTAGTTGAGATACCTGTCCTATATGGCGGAGAATACGGTCCTGATTTAGATTATGTAGCATCGTATCATCAGATATCGGCAGAAGAGGTGATTCGAATACATACCCAAAGTGAATGTTTAGTATATATGATAGGATTTGCTCCGGGATTTCCATTTATGGGGGGAATGGATGAGAGAATTGCAACGCCGCGCAGACAGACTCCTAGGTTATCAATTGTACCAGGATCAGTTGGAATCGCTGGAAAACAAACGGGTGTTTATCCGTTAGAAACACCTGGAGGCTGGCAGATTATCGGACGTACTCCATTAGATTTATTCCGCCCAGATCTTTCGCCTCCGACATTGCTGCAAGCTGGAGACAAAATTAAATTTGTCCAAATTTCTCCTGAAGAATATTATAGGGATAAGGAGAGAAATCGATGACTGTTAAAGTACTTAATCAAGGACTGTTAACAAGTGTACAAGACTTAGGAAGATACGGTTCTCAACAATATGGGGTCATTGTTAGCGGAGCGATGGATAAGTATTCGCTAAGAGTTGCTAATTTACTAGTAGGGAATAAAGAAAATGAAGGTGCTTTAGAAATTACCTTGTTGGGTACGACCCTTCAATTTGAAAGAGATAGGTTGATTGCTATAACTGGCGGAGATTTACTCGCTACGATTGATGGAAAAAAAGCAGTAACATGGCGGCCTCTTTTAGTAAGAAAAGGCTCCGTATTACAATTCAAATCTCCATTAAAAGGATGCCGAGCATATATAGCTTTCGCTGGAGGGATTGCTATTCCAGAAGTAATGGGAAGCAAAAGCACCTACCTTCGTGCGGGAATCGGCGGGTTTAAAGGCAGAGCTTTGAAAAAAGAGGATGTACTCGAATTCGATGAAATGAATGAATTCAACACATCATTATTTCAGCAATTAGATCAGAGAAATGACGACTTTACGTGGACAGTAAAGTATGATGCACTTATCAATTTAGAGCAAACTCAAACGATCCGTGTCATCAAAGGTCCCGAGTTTGATAGATTTGATGAAAAAAGTAAAAAAACACTTTTTAGTGAACCATATGTATTAACCACTCAAGCCGATCGGATGGGGTATCGAATGGAAGGTCCTCCGCTCTCGTTAGCAAAGGAATTTGAATTACTGTCTGAAGGCGTCACATACGGAACCATTCAAGTACCGCCAGACGGAAATCCAATTATTTTAATGGCAGACCGTCAAACAACAGGTGGTTATCCAAAAATCGGTCAAATTATTTCCGCGGATTTACCAAGTATGGGACAGTTACAACCGAATGCCAAAATTCATTTCAAAGAAATTTCACATGAAGAAGCAGTGATGGAGTTATTAATGAAAGAACAAATTATAAATGAGATCAAAATAGGTATCCAATTTAAAGGAAGTTACTTATGAGCGGTAACTTTATTACGAATTTTCTTAAAACACATAGTTTAGATATAAAATTAATTAAAACCATCCCTATTCATTCCTGAAAAAACAGGTGAATAGAGGATGGTTATTTATGCTTTGGTGTATCCTAATTTTTCAGAAATTCGCTCAGCCGCCCACTTGATTTTTTCTGCAAAAATAGGCACATTTTCATTTTGGTAATTAGCTTCAATGCCAGCGATGCTAATACCAGCAATCACATCACCTTTATGATCGAAGATAGGAGCGGCGATCGCAGATGTATAATTCTCTAATTCAGAATGACTAATTGTGTAACCATCTTTTTGAGCTTGGTGAATCGCTTTATATAAATCTACCTTATCAGTGATCGTTCCCATCGCAAAAGGTTTTAATTCAACGGATTCAATATATTTCTCAATTTCAATAGCTGGTAAGAAAGATAAGATGACCCGAGAACAGGCCCCAGCGTATAAAGGACTTCTTCTGCCAATTGCCGTATATAAGCGAACCTTTTGATTGATATCGATTTTTTCAATATACATGGCTTCATTCCCTTGTTTAACAATTAAGTTAATGGCTTCATCTACATCATCATGCAACTCTTGCATAATGGGTAAAGCAAATTGCCGAATATCAAGCCTTGAAGAAACGAGTTGACCAAAATTAAGAAATATGAGACCTAATCGATATTTTGAATCCGTTCCCTTCTCTAAGAACCCCAGTTCCTCTAAAGAAGTTAACATGCGATAGACAGATGTTTTCGGAATGCCAGATAAATCTATAATTTCTTGGAAAGTTAATTGGGCATGATCTATAAATAAATTTAAAATATCCATAGAACGGACAACCGTTTTATTCTTACTATACATGATTTGTCTCCTTTATGTAGATATTCCTTCACCTATTGATAATTTAAAAATGAACCACTATCAAACTATCTACATAGGAAGTGGAAAAATACTCAATATAGTTTACTCCTATCATATCAAATTTTTAACAGAACAAAGTCAAAAATTATTAAACTTTTAAAAAGGAAATGGGGAAAAACTCTGTTGATTTTGGATTAAATAAAGAACGTTTATTCATGTTGATTGGAGTGGCTTTAAGGGAATTGATAGCGGAGATTAAAAAGGTGAATTCGCAGGAACAACATCGTTTAAAAGGTAGAAGAAATTAATATTTTCTTTGATAATCTAAAAGATTTAAAATCGCCTTAATGGTTTGTAAAAACTTATTGCAAAGAGGGTATTGATTTCTTATGAATTCTCTTAATTTATGGTTATGATTTCTTGGCTAAGGCTTTAATAATGGCTAAGGCTAAAAAAATAATTAATATAAAAACACTGCCTGGAACAGATGAAGAAGTACTGAACTTCTTGAGATTATCCAACTACAAAGATGTTAAAAATCTTTTAAATCACATACAACGAAGTGTAATTGTTAAAGAAGATAAGGTTGAATATGATTTGCATCGCAAAATAAAACGAGGCTTATCGACCCGTACTCTATGATGAGCAACTTATACTTTCATCATGAATTATCAAAGAAAATTAAAAAGATGAACGAAAACGCTAAGAGAAAAGAATGTATGTAAAAATTATTTCAAAAAAGAAAAGTAACAAGGAATTTCAAGTAAGAAATCCCGAAATATTCAAGAAAAAAACAACAATAAAGTTTAACATAGCCTTTAAAAAAGTGTACCTATAAATAAGTTTAGAGACATTTTGATTAATATTTTTTTCAAAAAACAGTCTCTTACTAAATCAAGAAGTATAGGCTCGATCAATAAAGCTTTATTTTTAACCTACAATTTGGCAAAGAAATATAAAAAGTGGGTGTCCCATTAAGGTCTGGCCTCGCACTCTAAATCAGTATGTAGTGTTTCATACACGTATCTTATACTGAATGTAGTTGCTGGGGGGCTGACCTTTTGCTATTGGGAGACCCTTATTGATTCAAGAATTATGAGTTTCAATTCGAGTTATCGACTTTGAAAAGCTACTTTTAAACCAAGCCCGAGATAGATCGCTCCGACGATTTTACCGCTAAAGCGACCGAGCCAAGATATCCGTTTAACCAGTCGTCCAAGTGGACGGATGCTTAAGGCAATCAGTGTCGTATATATCACACCTAAGAATACAAAGATTAGGCCGAGTGACAAGAATTGGAGAACAGATGTCCCGTGTTCAGGATGAACAAACTGTGGCAAAAATGCTAAAAAGAAGAGCGCTGTTTTTGGGTTAAGAACCTCTGTTAAAATTGCCTGTCCATACGTACTTAGAGACGAAACCGGAGAAACCTTTGGCAGCTTTGGATCGGTTGGCTTTTCTAATATCGCACGAATGCCGAGATAAATTAAGTAAGCAGCACCTGCAAACTTTACAATATTAAAAGCGAGTGCAGATGTCATTAAAATGGCAGAAAGTCCAACCGCGGCAAATATAGTGTGAATCAAATCGCCAGTTGCGAGTCCAATACCTGCAATCACACCAGCCTTACGCCCTCCTTGAACAGTACGAGTGGCTGTTAGAAGTACAGCTGGACCCGGAATTAAAAAGAGCCCAATTACGACTGCAATGAACGCGCCTAATGTAGATAATTCAAACATTGGATTTCCTCCCATTCCTTCAATATCGTCAAGTATAGTGGAGGATGTATTGTAAATCAACAACTGTTTAACATTTTTAAACAATGTTAGGATAGTATCAATTGTCTAAAAGAGAATAAGTTTAACCGTGCATAGATGCTATTTTACCGCAAAATGGTATCCATTTTTTAGAGGGAATGATTGCGCCAATTCGGTAGTATGAATATAAAGAATAGTAAGAGGAAAGTGTTGAAAGGTAAAATTCTGATCCATGTATTATTTCTATTTTTTATATTGGGAGCTTGTTCATGATAAGAGAGACTAATCTTTACGGACAAAGTGAAGCTTTAATCAATGGGGGGACTTCATCCCCGCTGATTGTACGTCCTGTTCTACTGTCGCTAAGATTCAATGAATACTAAGGACGCCGTGTCCTTTACTCTTTTGTTTGTGAGACCCACATTCTGTGGGCGCATAACTAGCCACAGGGTAAGTAGAATCACAGGTTTATAAGGAGTATTGAGGTGAAGAAGAATGGAAACGAACGTGATCATTTGTGCGGCATTGGCTTGTTGATATGGCTAAACAAATGAGTTAGAAAAACAATCATGCGCTAATGACAATCTGATCTTATATATGCTTGATATGGCTTGGCATTCACCGTTCATCTGAAGGGTTGACCCATTAAATAGAAGGTGTATATAAACAACAATTCTTGTTATCGAAAGAAATTGGTTAATAAAGAAAAAAGCTAGGGAGGGTTTGTTGATGAGTACTTTAAAAGTAGGTGTTATCGGATGTGGAAGTATATCTTACTATCGTCATTTACCCGAATATCATGCTAATAAGGAGGTTGAAATCGCTGCTGTTTGTGATATCGATGCAGAACGAGCTGAAAAAGTGGCCACGCAATATGGTGCTAAAGCATTTTCCGATTATAAAGAAGTATTGAATCTAGCCGAAATTGATGCAGTTAGCGTCTGCTTACCTAACTATTTACATGCACCTATTTCTATTGAAGCGTTGAATGCTGGAAAACATGTGCTTTGTGAGAAGCCGATGGCGACGTCAAAGGAAGAAGCAGAAGCAATGATTCGAGCTGCAAAAACAAATGGAAAAACGCTGATGATCGCACATAACCAACGATTTGTAGCCTCCCATCAAACGGCAAAAGAAATCATCGATTCAGGCAAGCTCGGAAAAATTTATAGTTTTAAAACAACATTTGGCCATCCAGGACCAGAGGAATGGAGTGCAGACGGTGCCGATAGCTGGTTTTTTAATAAAAAACAGGCTTTTATCGGTGCGATGGGCGACCTTGGCGTCCATAAATCAGATTTAATGCGTTATTTACTTGGAGAGTTTACTGAAGTTGGTGCATTCATTGAAACAAGTGCGAAGAACAATACAGAAGTGGATGACAATGCCATCTGTATTTTACGTACGAAAAGCGGAATTATCGGCACGCTTACAGCAAGCTGGGCTTATGTAACAGGTGGAGACAATTCTACGATAATCTATGGAGAAAAGGGCAATTTGCGATTAGAAGCCGACCCAGAATATTCATTAATTGAAGAATACCAGGATGGCAAAGTGATTCAGCATAAGCTTGATAAAATCCAGACGAATGAAGAGGCCGGCCAGACCAATTCACATGTTATCGACCATTTTGTAGACTGTATTTTGGAAAATAAAGAGCCACTAATCACTGGTGAAGAAGGATTGAAATCACTAAAAATCATTCTAGCTGCAATTGAGTCACAAAAAACGAAAAAAATTATTTCGTTGGACTAAGAGTGTTTGTGAGATGTGGTGGGCATAATAGTGTGCTTAGTTGAAATGAGGCAAATTGCCCCTCTTTTTTGCTGTTAAAACAGTTAGTTAGCACAATCTCTGCCGATACGATCGTTTGTCCGGGTAATAAGGAGAAGCTGAGGATCATTGGGCTATGGTTGCCTGTTAAACAGGGATAAAAATCTTCATTATGGTCATTTTGGAATATAATTTAAGTGCACATAAGTTTAAGGAGGGAAACTAATGTCTTTTAGCTTTACAGGCATTCATCATGTTCAATTGGCTGCACCACCAGGTTCTGAGGAAGTAGCAAGGAAGTTTTTTGTGGGAATATTAGGAATGGAAGAAATTGAACAGCCTGAGCCAATGAAAAACCGCGGTGGCGTCTGGTTCGGTTTTGGCAATTATCATCTACATATCGGCATTGAAAAGCCGTTCTCGCCTGCCAAAAAAGCACATCCAGCCTTCGAGGTTAAAAATTTAGAAGCTCTTAAAACCCATTTAATGAAAAATGATGTGCCGTTTAATGTGGATTATGATTACCCAGGAGTAAATAGAATTTATATCGAAGACCCTTGGGGGAATCGGGTTGAAATCTTAGAGGTGATGTAATATTGGACGACATTCTTTGTTTTGCCACTTCGAAGTGTTTGTTGCTACATTAAAAAGAAGAGCTAGACCACAACTTTTGATAATAGAAGATGTGGTCTGGCTCTTGGCTTCGCACTTTTTATAACTACATTGCCAGAGTCTAAGCATACCGTAAAAAAATTTTCTGAACCAATCGCCATTTTTTATCTAGAGGACGAAAGATTTATATAATCGGTTACTTGTATAAATGAAGTTGCGTTACAAATCATGCAATTCATTGATGTTCCCTCACATGTCATAATTCATCATTTTATCACGTTGTTCAGAAAGTAGTGCTTTATTAAAGTCAAATAATCGGCCCGCCAAGTTTCTCGATATTAGCAGAAACCTTAGAGAATTTTTTGAAATTGACTTTGAATTTCTCAGCAAGCTCGGTCGCTGTTTTTGTGTAAGCTGCTTGGTTCGACCAAGTTTTAATGGGTTGAAGAACTTCGTCTGGAACTCCTGGTACATGTAGTGGAATTTCTAGACCAAAGATATCATCTTTGATGGTTTCGATATGATTCAATTCGCCCTCAAGTGCTGCTTGAATCATCGCCCGTGTGTACGCGAGCTTCATCCGGCTACCTGTTCCATATTCTCCGCCTGTCCATCCTGTGTTTACAAGGAAGACCCTAGAGTTGTTCTCATCGATTTTTTTGCCGAGCATTTCTGCATAGCGTGTCGCTGGTAATGGTAGAAATGGTGATCCGAAACATGTTGAGAATGTTGCTTCAGGTGTTGTAACACCTCGTTCTGTTCCAGCCAATTTACTCGTGTAACCACTTAAGAAATGATACATAGCTTGTTCTTTTGAAAGCTTCGAGATTGGTGGCAGCACACCAGAGGCATCTGCTGTTAAGAAAATGATGGCATTCGGATGACCCGCTACACTCGGATGAACAATATTGCCGATTGCTTGTAGTTGGTATGCAGCGCGTGTATTTTCCGTTAATGTCCGATCATCATAATCCGCTATACGTGTGTCTGGATTCACGACCACATTTTCCAAAACAGCACCAAAGCGAATGGCATCAAAAATTTGTGGTTCTTTTTCACGTGATAGGTTGATTGTTTTGGCATAGCAGCCACCCTCGATGTTGAAAACACCATTAGAAGACCAGCCATGCTCATCATCGCCAATTAATTTTCGACTTGGATCAGCGGATAAAGTGGTTTTACCTGTTCCAGACAAACCAAAGAACAGAGCAACATCCCCTTCTCTACCGACGTTTGCTGAACAGTGCATCGGAAGAATTCCTGCTTCGGGGAGCAAGTAATTCATAATGGAAAAAACAGATTTTTTCATTTCTCCGGCATATTCAGTCCCACCGATTAGTACGGTACGTCGTTCAAATGAAATAATGATGAATGTTTCTGATCTTGTTCCGTCAACGATAGGATCCGCTTTGAAGCCAGGAGCAGAAATGACCGTAAATTCTGCTTGATGACCGAGTAACTCCTCATTATTCGGACGCACAAACAATTGATGGGCAAACAAGTTGTGCCAAGCATACTCATTGATGACCTGAATAGGAAGGCGGTGCTGAGCATCTGCGCCAGCGAATCCTTTGAATACAAAAATCTCATCTTTTTGTTTTAAATAGTTCATTACTTTATTGTAAAGGTTTGCAAAAGCATCTTCAGAAATAGGTTGATTCACCGGACCCCAGTCTATTTTGTCATTGAATGCTAATTCTTCCACTATATACTTATCTTTAGGAGACCGTCCTGTATATTTTCCGGTTTCTGCGCTAACTGCACCAGTTGATGTAAGAATGCCTTCATTTCGTTTAAGAACCTTCTCAACTAATTGAGGTACAGAAAGCTGTACGTTTACATTTGATCCGGCTAATAATTGATGTAACTCATTTGAAATGCCCACTGTATTCATATATGAGATACCTTCCTTTACTGTTATTTATAGAAGTAGTATAACACATTAGGTTTAATAGTCTATACTAATTGTAGTGTTAAACTCATTTTTTTCAGAAATAGGTAATTTACCCCGTATTATGGGCTGTAGCTCCTAACTTAAGGCTAAAAGGAATTGAAAAAGCGTATCGCATGTATTTGCGACACTAGACGGGACTAATATTCAGTGGGAATGAAGTAAAACTCCACTGATTGAAATAAAGGACCCATGGTCTCTCTTAATGGTTCCTAAGATTAAGGAAAAAATTCTTGACACTTTTCCGTGTATTACGTTATTATTTTAAATTGTACGGATTCTCTTATCCCGAGTTGGTGGAGGGACAGGCCCTAAGAAACCCAGCAACCTGCCGAAGTGTAGAAAGTTTGAGAAAGATTTATTGCAAGTAAGCAATTTTTCTTTTAATAATTTTGGCGTTGGTGCTAACCTGAGCAAGGTAAAAGACCCTTGAACGATAAGAGTGAAAGGATAGATTCAGTTAATAAACCTTTCCTCAATGACAGGGAAGGTTTTTATGTTTTTCGGGAACACTGATGAACAATGCTGAGAAGTTCTGCATCTATTATAGAAACCAATAAGGGAACGAGCTCCGTCAAAAAAAGGTGGATGAAATGGATGGGGTAAAATCCTCCGTTTGCGTACCTAACACATATTTTCAATATTTAAGGAGGAATTAAGATGTCAACAAAACGTCGTCTTTTTACTTCTGAGTCTGTTACAGAAGGCCATCCGGATAAGATTTGTGATCAGATTTCAGATTCAATTTTAGATGCTATTCTTGAAAAGGATGCTAATGCGCGTGTTGCATGTGAAACTTCAGTAACTACTGGTCTTGTATTAGTAGCTGGTGAAATTACAACATCTGCATATGTAGATATCCCGAAAATCGTTCGTGAAACAATTGCAGGAATTGGCTATACTCGTGCAAAATTTGGTTTCGATGCTGAGACATGTGCTGTTTTAAGTTCAATTGATGAGCAATCAGCAGATATCGCTTTAGGTGTTGACCAAGCGCTTGAAGCACGTGAAGGTACAATGAGCGATGCTGAAATCGAAGCAATCGGTGCAGGGGACCAAGGTTTAATGTTCGGATTTGCTTGTAATGAAACAGAAGAGCTTATGCCACTTCCGATTTCATTGGCACACAAACTTTCTCACCGTTTGACTGCTGTTCGTAAAGATGGCACGCTAGCTTACTTACGTCCAGATGGAAAAACACAAGTAACGATCGAATATGATGAGAACAATCAACCGGTTCGTGTTGATACAATCGTTATTTCAACACAACATGATGAAGAAACAACATTAGAACAAATTCAAGCAGACTTAAAAGAACATGTAATCAAAGCAGTCGTTCCTGCTGAATTAATCGATGCTGATACGAAGTACTTCATTAACCCAACGGGTCGCTTTGTTATCGGTGGACCACAAGGTGATGCTGGTCTTACAGGACGTAAAATTATCGTTGACACATACGGCGGATATGCACGTCACGGCGGTGGCGCATTCTCTGGTAAGGATGCAACGAAAGTTGACCGCTCTGCAGCCTATGCTGCTCGTTATGTTGCGAAAAACATCGTAGCTGCAGGACTTGCTGATAAAGCAGAAGTGCAATTGGCGTATGCAATTGGTGTAGCGCAACCAGTGTCAATCGCAATTGATACATTTGGAACTGGAAAAGTGAGCGAAGAGGTATTAGTTGACTTGGTGCGTGCTAACTTCGACCTACGTCCAGCTGGTATTATCAATATGCTTGACTTACGTCGCCCAATTTACAAACAAACAGCGGCTTATGGACATTTCGGCCGTACGGACATTGATCTTCCTTGGGAACGCACAGACAAAGCAGCAACATTGAAAGAACAAGCTCAATAATATCCAAAAAAAGAGGAATCCACATTGTGGGTTTCTTTTTTTTGGATAATTTACTAAGAAATACTGGGAGGTATGAGTTATTATAGAAGAGACTAGGAGAGCGTGTAAATGCGTTAAGCGATTTTCTAATTGTGAGGAGCGAGTCAATTTAAGAATAAATATGTGTAAAAGGGTGAAGGTCAGATCTCACATCTAAAAGCACTTGAACATAATATGCGATGAATAGAATATGAGGTCAGACGCACCCTTTTAATAAGATCAATCTAGAATTCGTTTCTCATTCTTGTAGTACTGCCCTTTTTCTGCGTATTCGCGGACGATGCGTTTCATGTCTTCCCGATCTGCATCGTTCAGTTCCCGCACGACTTTAGCGGGGCGCCCGAAAGCGAGTGTATGGGGTGGAATAACTTTCCCTTGTGGCACGAGGCTTCCAGCACCGATAAATGCTCCCTCGCCGATTTCTGCTTCGTCCAGAATGATTGACCCCATCCCGATAAGTGCTCCTTTGCGTAGTTTGCAACTATGTAGGGTGACTTGATGACCAACTGTCACTTCATCTTCAATAATGAGCGGGTTGTTTGGGCTTTGATGAAGAACGCTGTTATCTTGAATGTTCACTTTGTTACCAATAATGGTTGGCGCTACATCGCCGCGAATAACAGAATTGAACCAGATTGTTGTTTCCTCGCCAATCATGACATCGCCCGTTACGACAGCGTTATCAGCGAGATAGGCACTCGGTGCAATTTCTGGTTTTTTTCCTTTATAGGCGTAAAGAATCATTAATCCATCATATCCTTTCCGTTTCGTTATTTTTACTATACAATAGTTCGAGGTATTTCGTTATAATAGATTCAATCTTTATGCGATAATTAGACTGAAGTCTTAATCCGTGTACGAACAATTTTTGTAAATAGTATTATAGCCTGATAATCCGGGATAAAATAAAGAATAGCAAAGTGTAAATAAAGATTTAGCATCTTGAGGAATAGTAGGAGGAGATTTTCATATGTGGAAATGGGAGGCAGACGTTACCCCAAAAGGAGTCATCGTCATCGTTCATGGTGCTATGGAGCATCACGGACGCTATAAATGGCTATCACAAATGTGGCGGTCCGCCGGTTACCATGTGATTATGGGAGATCTTCCAGGGCAGGGTATGACAACTCGTGCATATAGAGGACATATTCAATCCTTTGATCAATATTTACTTGAAGTAAAAAAATGGATCGAGGAAGCATATCAATATTCCCTTCCGGTTTTTTTACTTGGTCACAGTATGGGTGGTTTAATTGCAATTAGACTACTCCAGCAAGAAGAGTTGGATTTAGCAGGGGTTATTCTTTCATCCCCTTGTTTAGGGTTAGTGAAACACCCATCTAAGCTAATGACTGCGATTTCGTTAGGATTGAATGTGACGTATCCGACGTTCAGAGTGGACTCAGGTTTAACCCCTGAGCTTGTCACAAGAAATAAAGAAGTAAGGGAGTCGGATTTAAACGATTCTTTATACGTAACGAAGGTTTCGGTTAGGTGGTATCGTGAGCTTACGAAAAACATGAAAGAAGCGTTTGAAGATATCCCTGAATTTCAGGATATTCCCTTGTTGTTGATGCAGGGAGGCGATGACCTCGTTGTCGATAAACGCCCAGTTCGCGAATGGTTTAATTATAATCTTTGTAGTGAAAAACAATACAAAGAATGGCCGCATTTATATCATGAAATATTTAATGAGCCGGAACGCGATGATGTATTTCAATATGCGCTAGGTTTTGTGGAAACGAGATTAAAGACGCTCGGGTATGTCCTCTGACGAAAGGATCACCCTCTTTTTTTGGCAACCATAATGAAATGTAAAAATAAAAGAATAATAAGAGTCAGGAGTAGCAGCACATGAAAAACGCAGAATTTTGGATCGAGAACTTAGCGATGATTCCTCATAAAGAAGGGGGATATTTTAAAGAAATGCTTCGCTCAGAGGGAGAAATAGTCACGGAAACTTCTAAAAAGAGACCGTATTACACGAGCATTTATTTCTTACTCCGTGCAGGAAATCCTTCTCATTTCCATCGTTTACAATCGGATGAAGTATGGTATTTCCATACTGGAGACCCATTGAATATACATATCATTCATCCAAATGGTGAATATAAAAAAGTGAAGCTCGGACTTAATGTGGAACAAGGAGAAGTTTTGCAAGCCGTTGTTCCAAAGGGAGCTATATTTGGGTCGGATGTAGCTGAAACTGCAGATTATTCATTAGTAAGTTGCATGGTCTCCCCTGGGTTCGACTATCAGGATTTTGAGTTATTTACCCAGCGTGAATTACTAGCAGATTATCCTAGTCATGAACAAATCATTAAGAAACTTGCTTATGAAGAGTTACCTGAATAAGATGTGAACGAGATTGGTTTAAAACGAGCCAATCTCGTTTTAAACCAATCCCGTTCGTATTGACTCCGTTTATTTAGTTTTCCCTTTTTCGGGTAAACCCGAGATATCTGTCACTTGAAAGTGTAAATCACCAAAATCCCCTTCGATTAATTCAAATGTAATGTAATAATGATTATAGGCCCTCTTTTCCCCTTCGCCGTGTATACTAGTTCTTTTGGCAACAACTTTAGCTGGGACCGTTAATCTAGGAGCATCATTATTGCTGCTCCAAGTTGAAATCCCCTTAATCATCGCAATGATTATAATTCCGAAAATAATGACAAAAACTATGATAAAAAAATAGGTGCGATTTCGAACAGAAAATCACTTTGTGCTCCATACATGGTGCTCGCCCCTTTAGTATTATTTTATATATACGATGGCGATTGGTAGCAGTTTCAGAAATAAGGAAATTTCCTATAAATAAAGTGCCAGACCTTACACAACATTAGAGTGTGAGGTCTGGCACTTTAAGGTACTCTATATTTTAAGATTTTACTTTCTTTTTTCAATAGCAACAATAAACGGCGGCTTATTCACCTGATTGATGAAACCGTATTGTAGAACATGAGCTTTGTCCTGGGGTAGCGACGTGGCATAATCGAGCAAGGCATTACGTTCGATTGCACCTTCTGTGTGACCATGGTAGATGACAAGAACGATGATTCCGTTGGGTGCCATGATCTCAAGTAGCTGTTCAATCGCAGCAATGGTTGTATCAGCACCGGTGACGATGGACTTGTCGCCACCTGGAAGATACCCTAAATTGAAAATGGCAGCTTTCACTTGACCATATTTGTGCTCTGGCACATTGGCTTTTATATGCTCATGCCCAGTATGAAAAAGCGTACATTGCTGCAGCAGATTTTCCGTTTGTAATTTTTCTTTCGTATTTGCTATTGCTTCCGGTTGAATATCGAAACCATACACATGTCCAGTTTCACCAACGAGTTGTGCCAGATATGCTGTATCATGTCCATTGCCACAAGTCCCATCTATTGCAATGTCACCCGGCTCAATTGTCTTCTCAAGCAGAAACCGAGCGAAGGGAAGAATTTTCATAAGTTTCATCGTTTTTCACTTCCAGTGTCATTGTTAAATTTATCCCGCTTTAACGGACAGTAAGACCCCACTTTAAAGCTAAGAGGAATCGGAGAAGCATAGGTGGGGGACAACTGTCCGTAAAAGCCCGATTGGTTCAACTAACAATCAGTTGGGGTGAAGAAAAACCCCACTGATTGAAGTTTCACTTTATCCCGCTTTAACGGGCAGTAAGACCCCTTAATGTGTCAAAGTCAAAAAATATACGTCGAATTTAAGATTTATGCTTCAAATCAGATTTGATAAAATTTCCCTTGCCAGCTGTCCCGTTTTCTTAGCTCTGCATCAATTGAATTCAACACATCCCATTTATTTACGCTCCACATTGGTCCGATCATCAAATCGATCGGACCGTCACCAGTAATTCGGTGAACAATCATTTCAGGGGGGATGATCTCCAATTGATCGACAACAAGGTTCACATAATCTTCTTGTGTTAAAAATTCGAGCATGCCTTTTTCATATTGCTTGACCATTGGCGTTCCTTTTAGTAGATGAAGTAGGTGAATCTTGATTCCTTGAACGTCCAATTTCGCTACTTCACGAGCTGTTTCCATCATCATGTCATAGTTTTCGAGTGGTAGACCGTTAATGATGTGTGTACAAACGCGGATCCCATGTTTTCTAAGCTTGGCAACGCCTTCTTGATACATTTTGTAGTCGTGAGCACGGTTAATGAGTAACGCTGTTCGTTCATGGACGGTTTGCAGCCCAAGCTCGACCCATAAATAAGTTCGTTCGTTCAGCTCAACCAAATAGTCGACAACATCGTCAGGAAGACAGTCAGGTCGGGTCGCGATCGATAATCCAACTACACCATCCTGACTTAGTACGCTTTCGTATTTTGCCCGTAATTCAGAAACAGGGGCGTGAGTGTTTGTATACGCTTGGAAGTAGGCCATATATTTTCCGTTTTTCCATTTTTGATGCATTTTTTCACTGATTTTCTTAAATTGAACATCCAACGGCTCAACTCGATCTCCAGCAAAATCACCTGAACCAGCAGCACTACAAAATGTGCAGCCACCATGTGCCACTGTGCCATCACGGTTCGGGCAGTCAAAACCGCCATCCAGTGCTACTTTAAAAACTTTATGTCCAAAATGCTTTCGCAAATGATAATTCCAAGTATGATATCGTTTATTGTCCATCGCATACATAAACGGCTTTGTTTGATTCAAATCAAAAACCTCCTAAAGCTAAGCTTTGCTTGATTATTATACTACAGTCAAGCGTTTCGAAAAGAGGAAATGGTGTAGTGATGTATTTTTGTATGAAGGACATGAGGGCGGGGCTTCGCAACTTATTAAAATAACCACTACTTAGTTTATTATAGAATGTCACTAAATCCAGCTTCACACCGCCACCATTATGATTTGGTGAGTATATTGTACTACTTGCTTGATCATTCATGATAATGACGCTTTAACGACATATTAGTTTTGTACCAAAATTACTTAGAAAATGGCATAGATAAAAATAACCTGAAACTAGTTATATTGTGGTTTTTCATGCAATTCATCTCTCCACTTCTTTTTATCCCGCAATAACGGGCAGTATAACCTCCACCTCTATAACTTAGAGGAATCGAGGAAGCTTAGGTGGGAGGGAACTGCCCGTAAAAGCCGGATTGGTGAGATACAGTGGAACTTGCCGATGCGTGAGCAAAGGTTTAGTTGAGGCCCACAGGATGTGGCGTACTTAGTCTGTGATTCATTGATCGGGTTCGTAGTTTCACTTTATCGTGATATTTGTTTCATACCGTGCATATATTCAATAGAGTAAAAAATGTGAGGTGTAGAAATGGATCAACAACGAGAGATGTTTACTCCGATGAAATCATATGTTCCTTTTCGTGGCTTATTCGATCCTTGTCCACCAATCGGAAAAAAGTATTACAGTACTCCGCCTAATTTGTATTTAGGATTTCAGCCACCAAATCTTGAACAGTTCACTCCGCAAGAGGCTTTGAGAAAAGGGACGCTTTGGAAGGTGTTCTACGATTACTATGACAATCCTTATAGGCGGGGAGGAGATAGCGGACATGGCTAATACGATGCCGATTGAGTATTATCAGCAATTGGAAGAGATCCAAGCCATTGATTTTGTCATTGATGAATTGGTGCTATACCTAGATACACATCCCACTGACCAGAATGCCATCCAACAATATAATCACTTTGCCCTATACAGCAAACAAATTAAACAGAAATTTGAAGAGTGTTATGGTCCTTTGCAAAAAGGAAGTGTGAATAATCGGCAGGATTACTGGGAATGGAGTGGTCCTTGGCCATGGCAAGTTTAAGCAGAAAGAGGTGGGGAAATCTTGTGGATTTATGAAAAAAAACTACAATATCCAGTGAAAGTAAGTACGTGTAACCCAACACTTGCTAAGTATTTAGTGGAGCAATATGGAGGGGCAGATGGTGAGCTTGCCGCTGCCCTCCGCTACTTAAATCAACGGTATACGATTCCTGATAAAGTTATTGGACTGTTAACAGACATTGGTACAGAGGAATTTGCCCATCTTGAAATGATTGCAACGATGATTTATAAACTAACGAAGGATGCGACACCTCAACAATTAAAGGAAGCAGGTCTTGGGGAACATTATGTACAACATGATAGCGCACTATTCTATAATAACTCAGCAGGTGTTCCTTTTTCTGCTACTTATTTTCAGGCGAAAGGAGACCCAATTGCTGATCTTTATGAAGATATTGCAGCAGAAGAGAAGGCAAGAGCTACTTACCAATGGATTATCGATATGTCTGATGACCCAGATTTGAATGACTCTTTACGTTATTTGAGGGAAAGAGAGATTGTACATTCCCAGCGGTTTAGAGAAGCGGTAGAAATACTGAAAGACGAAAGAGATCGCCAGAAGTTTTTTTAGGAAAAAGACGATTCTTCCGCAATTAGGAAGGTCGTTTTTTTGATGAAATGGGTGTTTAGTTCTGAACGATTCTAGTTAGATACAAAATTTCTATAGTTGAATGATATTGACAATATTAGGAATAGAAAGTATAGTTAAATCAATTTTAATACCAACTAATCCAATGTGAATAATTTAATCGTGCTTATTATTTTTTGAATAAGAAAAAATCTATTGTGAGTACTATGCCGAATCTAGCTATCGTTAGGTTTAAGGGGTAACAAAAATTCTTCTTACAGCAAGTAATGAAATAAAGTGAAACTTCATTCAGAGGAATTGTACTGCCCGTTAATAGGGGATAAGATCCAAATCCATTAAAGAAAAAGGGGAAGATGAGATGACAAATGAAAATGAATTGAAATTCGATACGATTGCACTGCATGGAGGACAAGAGATTGATCCTGTTTCACGTTCAAGAGCGGTACCAATCTATCAAACTACGTCTTACGCATTTGATGATACCGATCATGCTGCATCGCTTTTTCAAATGCAGGAAGAAGGGTACATCTATTCGAGGAACGCCAATCCAACGAATGCAGTATTGGAAAAAAGATTAGCGCAATTAGAAGGCGGTGTCGGGGCATTTGCAGTCTCCTCTGGACAAGCGGCTATTTCCATTGCGTTATTAACACTTGCAAAATCTGGTGACGAAATCGTTGCGACCAATGCTTTATATGGGGGAACTTATAATTTGTTCTCGAAAACATTGCCGCGTTTTGGAGTTACCGTTCGGTTTGTAGATGGAACGGATTTTCATGAAGTTGCGAAAGCGATAAATGAAAAAACAAAAGCTATATTTACAGAAACGATTGGGAACCCAGGATTGCAAATTGCTGATTTGAAAGTTCTTAGTAGAATCGCTCATGAACATGGTGTGCCACTAGTCGTTGATAATACATTTACGACGCCTTATTTAACAAGGCCGATTGAGTTTGGCGCTGATATTGTCGTTCATTCAATAACTAAATTTATCGGTGGTCATGGTACATCGATTGGGGGAGCTATTGTAGACTCAGGGAAATTTCCGTGGGATAACGGTAAATTTCCAGAGTTTACGAAAAGGCAAGCTAGTTTGAATCATCATTCTTTTGTGGAGCTTGGAAAGGAGCGAGCATTTATTTCTAAAGCACGATTTGAACTTGGCCATGATCTAGGTTCCTCTTTATCTCCTTTCAATAGCTGGTTATTTATTCAAGGACTAGAATCATTATCTTTACGCGTGAAACAGCATGTGAAAAATGCTGAAAAAGTTGCCGAGTATTTATCACGGCATGAGCAAGTTGAATGGGTGAATTATCCGACGCTTAAAGATGATCCGCAATACGAACTAGCCAACACTTATCTACCTAAAGGCGCCGGATCTATTTTCACGTTTGGAATAAAAGGCGGTCTAACATCAGCTAAAGCGTTTATTAACTCTGTAAAGCTTTTGTCGCATGTTGCTAATATTGGTGATTCAAAAACGCTTGTCATCCATCCTGCAAGCACGACTCATTCAAGATTGTCACCGGATGAACAGCTTGATTCTGGTGTAACCCCGGAGCAAATTCGCTTATCGATTGGTTTGGAAGATGTGGATGATATTATTGCCGATATAAATCAGGCCCTACAGGCAAGTAGAGAAAAACAAGTTAATTAAGAAAAGAGATAGTGGATTGTTTTGTTAATACAGGGCAATCTGCTATTTTTTTAAAGCCGTGAGGAGGGAAAGTAGCAATGGATTTAAGGACGATTAAAACGTTTCAAACGATTGTGAAATACGGAAGCTTCCAACGAGCAGCAGAGGAATTAAAATATGCTCAATCCACTGTTACAACTCAGATCAAAAACCTCGAATCAGCTTTAGGAGTTACTCTGCTTGAAAGAGGGAAAAATCTGCAGCTCACCGAAGCAGGCAAGTTATTAAATGAGAAAGGAGATCTCTTATTAAAAGGATTTGAAAATCTCCAGAGCGCAATGGAAGACCTAGTTAATGGGGAGTCAGGCATAATCAGAATCGGTGTGATGGAACCCACAGCTAGTTTTCGATTTCCGCAAATCTTACCTCCGTTTAAGAAAAAATTCCCAAAAATTCAATTAAGTATTCAAATACATAGTGTAAAGATTTTAAGCGAAATGGTAAAAAAGGACGAAGTGGATTTAGCGATATGCACAGCACCGGAGCAGGCATTAGGTACAATATTTGAGCCGCTTTTTACAGAAGAAGTAGCTCTTCTGACACCGGATTCTCATTATCTAAGCGAAAAGGAAACGATTTGTTTGAAGGATTTAGAAAATGAACAGTTATTGGCGACCTCATCATTCTGTCCTTTTCGGAAGAATTTAGAAAAGCAACTGATAGAAGCTGGTATTAATCCGAACTACGGAATAGAAGTGAGTAATATGTTGGCATTAAAACACTTCGTTCAAACGGATTTTGGGATAGCAGTTGTCCCAGTTATTGCGATAACACCTTTATTAGAAGGGACCGTCATTAAGCCAATTATGGATTTTGATAAGGGATTAACAGTCGGGATCATGAGAAATGAGGAGCGATCTTATCAAGGAAAAGCTATGGAGTATTTATTAGAATTACTCCACCAAGGATTAAAAAAGCCTGTAAACAGTCTAACCGAGTAGCTAAACTTGCTTATTCATTATTTTTGAATTTTCTCTTCAATTTTTTCAATTATACAAAAATTATGAACTGCGTTATAGTTAAAAATATATTAATCATATAAGTTAACTGAGGATTAAGAATAAGATTCGGAGAGGGGAACTTTTATGTTAGTCGCTGCTGTAATTGATTTGGAGGAAACGATTGTCCCATTTATAGATGGAACGGTGATACGAATTTATGATACAGAAACTGCACAATACGAGGATTTCAGAAATCCCGCCATTGATGTAAAAGAAGGACGGAGGGGAGCGGTTTTACAATTTGCTGAGGAAAAAGGAGTAACCGCATTTGTCGCACCGCCTCAAACGTTTTGTGAATTATCCTATAAGAAAGCTCAAGCGGATAAGGTGAAATTCTATCATTTAACAGCAAACGTTAAATTTGAAACGTTTCAAAAGTTATTAGTCCATCAACTAGTAAAGGTGCAGGATGCCCTTTCAGCAGATGAAATAGCTCCGAGTTATGTACCAGTAAAAAACGAAATATAGTCAAGAGTTAAAAAATGAAATCGTTACGGGGTGAATAACATGAGTGTAGAGAAAAATGGGGTTCACATAAGTATCCAACATTTAGAAAAATCATTTGGCGATATAGAGGTTTTACGAGACATTCATTTAGAAATCCAGCCTGGTGAATTTGTTGCAATCGTTGGAAAGAGCGGTTGTGGCAAAAGTACATTGCTTAGGCATGTTGCTGGGTTAGAAGTAGTGAGTGCAGGAGAAATCAAACAAGATTATCACCGAATTAATGGATTGAACCAAACAGCCAGAATCATGTTCCAAGATGCACGCTTATTACCCTGGGAAACGGTTTTAACGAATGTTGGGATAGGAATTGGGTTGAAAAAGAATTGGAAAGAACAAGCGAAGAAAGCATTGCAACAAGTGGGGTTGGAGGAACGTGCAAATGATTGGCCTTCCATCTTATCTGGCGGACAAAAACAACGGATTGCTTTAGCGAGGGCTTTGGCTGCACAGCCAAGATTGTTATTGCTAGATGAACCATTGGGTGCTTTAGATGCGTTAACAAGAATTGACATGCAAGAACTCATTACAGACCTATGGCAACAGAAAAAATTCACGGCACTTTTAGTTACACATGATGTTAGTGAAGCCATTATGTTAGCGGATCGTGTCGTACTTATTGAAAAAGGAAAGGTGCATATGGACATTCAAGTTCCGCTGCCTCGTCCTCGTAATCGTTCCAGTGCTGTCTTTGCTGAATTGGAAGAAAAAGTTCTGGCAGAAGTTTTAGGTAAGAAGGTGGGTAAAAAAGATTCCGGACAATTAAAAAGAGTCGCCAATGAATAAAGGAGGGATTTTTTATGGTTGAATTTATTACAATGGCTCCGACTTCAGGAGACGGACAGTATGTTGGCAATTCAAATGTTAATTCGCAAAGAATGGATAGTTGGACAGGAACGGATGAAAGTGCGGAACGGCTCCCTACATTGGAATATATAAAGGCAATAGCTCAGGCAGCTGAAAAAGGCGGCTTTACATCATTACTGCTACCCACTGGGGGAAATTGCCTTGATTCTTTGGTCGTTGCCTCCAACCTTATTGCACATACAGAACGTTTAAAATTTTTATTTGCTGTTCGCCCAGGTTTTACAGCACCTGCCACATTTGCGAAACAGTTTGCGACCGTTGATTATTGGTCAGGCGGCAGAGCTTTGATCAATATCGTAACAGGGGGTTCCCCTAAAGATTTAGCTAGTGATGGTGATTTCTTAGATCATGATACGAGATATAGGCGTACAAGAGAATTCATCCAAGTCTTGAAAAAATTATTTACCGAAGATTATTTTGATTACGAAGGTGAATTTTATCAGTTGGAGAATGCCTCGCTATTTCCAAAACCGGCACAAACACCGCAAATTTATTTTGGAGGAGCTTCAGAAATCGGCAAACAAGTTGCAGCTGAAGAATCCGACGTCTATATGATGTGGGGAGAAACGTATGAAAATACGAAGAAACGGATCGATGAAATAAAGGAATTAACAGCAAGGAAACAACGAGAATTAAGTTACAGTGTATCCTTTCAAGTTGTTCTCGGGAACACAGAAGAAGAGGCGTGGGAGAACGCAAACAAACTGATTAGCAAAATAGCTCCTAAAGTTTTGGAACATAAAAATGAACAAAGTGCGAACGGAGATTCTGAAGGCGTTAAACGGCTTCATCAATTGATGAAAAGCGGGAAAGATAATCAATTCAAAATTGGTCCGAATTTGTGGGCGGGGTTAACCCAAGTTCTTTCTGGCAATTCAATTGCACTAGTTGGGACTCCTGATCAAGTAGCGGATCGAATCGTCGAGTTTGTTGATCTTGGCTTTGATAAAGTACTTTTAAGAGGCTTTCCTCATCTAGAAACGATTGAACAAGTGGGAGAATTGGTTATACCGAGAGTGCGGGCAAGACTAGCTCAAAAACAGCCGATATAAAACTGTTTGATAGAGAAAAGTGAAAGATTATTAGAATCTAACGTATGATTGGAGAATCTAAATGAAACATATAAAACTAGGAAAAAGATCTTATTTGTTCATCAGCCTGATGATTGCCGTGCTGTTATTAACGGCATGCGGAAAAGTTACTGGATCAAATGCAACGAGTAAGGAACTTCGAATCGGCTACCAAAAGAATGGCACGACTTTAATGCTGAAACAAAAAAAACAATTGGAAAAGGATTTAGAGGAGTCTGGTTATAAAGTAACATGGTCCGAATTTAACACAGGATCTTCGATACTAGAAGCATTGAATGCTGGCAGTATTGACATTGCAGGAGCGGGCGATATTCCTTCGATCTTTGCCCTTTCTAAAGGCAGTGATTTCAAATATATTGCCAGTGAACCTTCTTCTCCTAAGACGGAGGGGATTTTGGTTAGTAAGGACTCTTCGATTAAATCGTTAAAGGATCTGAAAGGGAAAAAGATTGCTTTTAATAAAGCTTCAATTGCCCAGTATTTGTTAAATCAAGCTCTAGCATCTGTTGGATTAACTCTGAATGATATTGAGCCGATGTATCTTAATCCGCCTGATGCAAGTATTGCATTTGAACAAGGTCAAGTTGATGCTTGGGTCGTATGGGATCCTTATATGACGGTCTCTGAAAGTAAAGGCAATATTATTTTACAAGATGCCCAAGGGATCGTTCCTTTGAGATCGTTTTATTTTAGCAGTTCCAAGCTTGCTGAAAAAAATCCAGAAATCGTCGAGAAAATCGTCCAACATATTGCGGATACAGGAAATGGAATAAATGAAAACCCAACCGAAGCAGCTACATTATTAGAAAAAGAAACGAATATTCCACATGCAACATGGGAAAAGGTGTTAGGTAGAAAAAAATCTGATGTCCATTTTATGGATCAACAAGCAGTTAACGATTTACAGGCCGAAGCCGATGATTTATTGAAACTTAAACTAATCGATCAAGAAGTTAAAATCGCAGAACATGTATGGGATCCAGAAAAGAAGAAATGAAGGAAGACTTACGTGGGGAAGGAGTAGGAAATGAAAAAGAAAAATTGGGCAAAATCATACGATAAAGCGACTCCTTGGCTCCTGCCATTTTTATTATTAGTACTATGGCAATGGTTATCCAGTGCCGGCTGGATTTCTTCAAAAGTATTGCCGACGCCCATTGAGGTAATAGCAGCTGGAATTCAACTCTCAGCAAATGGAGAGTTGGCGGGAAATATTGGCGTAAGTTTTACACGTGCATTTATTGGCTTCATGATCGGTGGTGGAATTGGCTTGTTTTTGGGGCTTTTGAATGGTATTTTTCCAGTTGCAGAACGGTATTTAGATGCGACGATTCAGATGCTCAGAAACATTCCACACTTAGCTTTAATACCGATAGTTATTCTATGGTTTGGAGTTGGCGAAGAGGCTAAGATTTTCCTAGTGATAATCGGTGTGTTTTTCCCGATTTATATTAATACTTATCATGGGATTCGCTCTGTTGATAGAGGGTTAATCGAGATGGGGAAAGTGTATAGTCTTTCAAAGTGGAAGTTATTTTCAAAGATTATTATCAAAGGAGCATTACCTTCTATTTTGGTAGGTTTGCGCTACGCCTTAGGAGTTATGTGGTTAACCTTAATTGTAGCTGAAACGGTTGCTGCAAGTTCTGGGATTGGTTATATGGCCATGAATGCTCGGGAATTTATGCAATTAGATATTGTGGTATTAGCAATTGTTTTGTACGCATTGCTTGGTAAACTTGCCGATTCATTGGCTAAACTACTTGAAAGATATTTACTAAAATGGAATCCAGTTTATTGGAAAAAATAAAAAATATGGAAGTGTCACAAGTAAAGGAGAGTTGGTAATGGGGCAGAACATAAAATTAGGTGTATTTCTTATGGGACCCGGCCATCATATTGCATCATGGAGGCATCCCGATGTTCAAGCGGATGCCAGTGAAGATTTCCTACATTATCAAGAGATTGCTAAGATTGCAGAAAGTGGAAAGTTGGATATGCTTTTCTTAAGTGATGGGCTATCCTTTAACGGCTTATCCCATCCGGCTGAACTTGTAAGATTCGAACCGTTTACTTTGTTAGCGGCGCTTTCTGTAGTTACCACACATATTGGCTTGGCCGCAACTGCCACGACGACCTATAATGAACCGTTTCATATAGCACGGAAATTTGCTTCACTCGATCATTTAAGCCACGGACGGTCTGCATGGAATGTTGTAACCTCTTATTATCAAACAGAAGCAAGCAATTTTAATCAACAAAGCCATTTAAGTCACGGGCTTCGTTATGATCGTGCCAAAGAATTTGTCGAGGTTGTTAAAGGACTCTGGGATAGTTGGGAAGAAGATGCGCTTGTCAGGGATAAGGCATCAGGTGTCTACTTTGATCCAGATAAATTACATGCCCTCCATCATCAAGGGAACTATTTTTCTGTAAAGGGGCCGCTAAATGCTTCCCGAACACCTCAAGGACGACCGGTTATTATCCAGGCAGGGTCATCTGAAGAAGGAATCAACTTAGCGGCACAAACAGCAGATGTTATTTTTACAGCTCAACAAACGTTAGAAGAGGCACAAGCGTTTTATAAAAAGGTAAAAGAAAAAGTAATCGAGTACGGTAGATCACCAGATGATGTAAAAATTATGCCGGGTCTGTCCCCTTTTGTCGGTCACACAGAACAGGAAGCTAGAGAAAAATATCAGAAGCTTCAGGAATTAATCGTCCCTGAAGTTGGGCTAGATCTTCTATCTGAATACTTGGGCGGATTTGATCTTTCTGGCTATCCATTAGACCAGCCATTACCAGAAAATATCCCCGAAACGAATGGAAATCGGAGCCGGCGAGAACTGCTAATCAATCTCGCGAGAAGAGAGAAACTTACAATTAGGGAACTTTACAAGCATGTTGCTGGGTCTAGAGGACATCGAATCATCTATGGAGACCCGGAAGGAATTGCTGATCAGCTAGAGGAATGGGTTGCGAATAAAGGAGCCGATGGTTTTAATCTTATGCTGCCAAGCTTCCCGAACAGCCTTGCTGATTTTGTAGAATTAGTTATCCCAGTATTACAGCAAAGAGGTTTATTTAGAACGGAGTATGAAGGTAAAACATTACGAGAAAATCTCGGTTTGCCTGAACCTAAGGCCCGATATGATAAATGGCAGATCAGAGTATAGTTATGGCTTTCATATGCTGCTGGCTATTAACGTTATAGAAGCTCGGATTCTCTTTGTACAGGATGGTGAATACAATTCAATGAAGTGTGGATGTAAAATAAAGTTTGATAATTTATAACAAAGTCTGGTTGTTAATAATAATGATTGATAACTTTGAAAAGAGTTTGATCAAATCCTGTATTGATAATACAGGGTTTTCTTATTCTTATTGCACTAAAACTGCAGGGGAGCTTGGGAGGATTTCCTATCCATTAGGTAGAATATGCTAAATAAAAAAGTGTTTGATAGACTAGGCTAGAACCTGGAAATATGATTTGCTTTTGAAAAGTGCAGAAATCCAATGTAATAGTTTATTGGCACATGCTATCACAGCTACTTTTAAGGGCTTTCCTTATTCACGCTTCGTATCATAAACCTCTCATAATCTCTTGTTGCAATGAGAGGTTATGATAATACTTCAAATAAAATAACAACCAAACATACAGTTACAAATAGGCAAATCTCTACTCCTCATTGAACATGGTCACATTCCCTAATTTGAAGCAATTTAGGGAGGAGATATAAAATGGATAGACAAATAGTTGGAAATTATGTTGTGAACCTGCCAAAGATACTTGGAGTTGCGGATCCGTACATTGATACAAATGTAGATATAGGAACCATTCTTGCAATGGGGAAAGGTTTGATTGCAGGGAATTCTAAACAAATGGAAAGCTTAAGAATACCTATTAAAGATTCTTATGTTAATGAACGGGTTAACGTAGGATCCGTTCTAAAAATTGATTATGAGAAAAACAGACAAGCTTTAAAAGCGTTTTTGTCACAGGACAATGAAAGGCCCACTAGTCAAGAAAAAAAAGAATAGAGTAGTAAGTTTGTCTAATTTCATAGCGTTAGCTCGCTGAGGAATCATGGGTCAGATTTTTGTATTTCAAGGAATAATATGGGTTACTCAATAAAAATTGTTGAAGAGGCAAAAAGAGAATTCC
The DNA here is from genome assembly GCF_014138605.1 of Peribacillus huizhouensis. Lineage (GTDB taxonomy): Bacteria > Bacillota > Bacilli > Bacillales > DSM-1321 > Peribacillus > Peribacillus huizhouensis. The sequence goes on from NZ_JACJHX010000003.1 coordinate 40,746, forward strand.
ATTTAAGTTTCTTTTTTATATACATATTTTTACGGTGTTGTGGAGATCAAGAAAATTGATGGTAAATGGGACCTAAGGGGGGGAAATTAATAGTAACAAGGGGTGTTACTGGTTACTAACCAAGGAGTTCATAAAGACTAAATTCCGACTTGAACACTTGATTCCATAGATAAGTTAGGACTTTTAGGATGGAAAACTCTTGGTTTTGGAAGTTGAGAGAAATTCGCACATGTTATTTTTCACGCATCTCATAAAGGATAATTAATCATTAACAAAAATCCTATTTATGTAGGTGATAAAGCAGTTCAATAAACTATTTGACCGCTTATAAGATACTTTATATGGTGGCTTCAGAAAGGCGTGGCAATTTATTTTGGAAGATAAAACCCTTAATGTAATTGAACATTTGGAGGAGTTGCGAAGAAGGATCATTATTTCTGCTTTATCATTCTTAGTGTTTTTGATAATAGGGCTTTTTTTTGTGAAAAAAATATATTTATTTTTTATGGGGAGTTTTGATGATCCGTTACTTATTTTAGGACCAGGGGATATTATGTGGATTTTCTTCCATATTGCTTGTGTTTTCGCTTTTGCTGGGACCACTCCAATTGTCGCTTACCAATTATGGATGTTTGTAAAGCCTGGTTTACAGCCGCAAGAAAGACGAGTAACTCTAGCGTATATACCGGGATTATTCATCCTTTTTATTGCTGGATTAGGGTTCGGCTATTATTTCGTGTTTCCTAACCTCTTGAATTTTCTAATAAATTTAGGTAAGGATATGATGGTTACTTCTTTTACAGCTGAAAAATACTTTGACTTTTTAATAAAAACCACTTTGCCATTTGGGATTGCTTTCGAATTACCTCTCGTCATGATGTTTTTAACATCAATTGGTGTTCTTAATCCACATAGCTTAACAAAGTTAAGAAAATATGCTTATTTCATTTTGGTGATTATTGCTTCTATGATCTCACCACCTGAGTTTATTTCTCATATTTCTGTAGCTGTACCTTTAATTCTCATATATGAAATTAGTATTATCCTATCAAAAGTTGTTTTCAATAGAAGAAGAAAGAGGCAAAGAGATATCAATATGAAAGGGAAATCCATATAATCTAGAAGGTAAATGACTGTCGGTATGTGTAATTCATATAGATTCCTCATCAGATTAGGAAAGCTATTGTTTATATTAAGGACACCCCGAAAGAGCCAGAGCACCTTTCCCAATTATGTTTCCTACAATATTTTTATAACTTACCTAACGTAGCACTATAATGTCTCGACCTTCTTCACCGGCCGTTCAAACAATATGGACTTTTTCTCTGTGGTGTAACGGGGGCGTGGGACTGTAATCCCATAAATAAACTGTCCGCCCCTATTTATATAAAACAGTTTTCACCTATTTAAGGAAATCAAAGAAAGAGATGATTGTATGAATTACGAATTATTTAAAAGCATCCATAATTTATCTGGTCATAGTTATGCATTGGATAATCTTATGGTCTTTATAACAAATAAAGCGATTTACATTTTTGCGTTGGCACTTTTGATTCTTTGGATATTTGGTAGTAAATCCATGAAACGTGCTGTATTATATGCCGGTGGAACAGGAGTTCTCGCGTTGATCGTAAATGTACTGATTGCGTACATTTACTTTGAGCCACGTCCATTTGTTACACATGACATCCAAACCTTGATTCCTCATGCTGCGGACTCTTCTTTTCCTAGTGATCATTCAACAGGAGCTTTTACGATTGCAATTGCTATGTGGTTCCGATATAAAAAAATCGGTATCCCTCTATTTATTTTAGCCCTATTAACTGGCTTTTCCCGCATTTGGGCGGGGCTTCATTATCCGTTTGACGTAGTAGGCAGTTTAATTGTGGCCATTGTTGTCTCGTATGTGATTGTAAAATTATCAAGATTGTTCGATCCAATTGTAAACTGGATTATTTCTATCTATGACTCGATTTTTGACAGAAGTAGCAGATCTAATAAATCTTCGCGAACTTAAAACTTCTTTTGGGAGTGCGCTATCTGCAAATTAGGGTGTCAGAGGTGACCCGGAATCTTTTGTGTAAGATGTATTAAAAAGTTCTAATGCTATTCTAATTATCATTTTACGAGTCTTTCATCTTGATTTTATTTCTCTAGGGTAAGATTCATACTATAGTAAATAATGAATAATAAAATAAAGAGTTTATTCTTTTCAACATTAGTAGCTCATGTTGTAATCGGGGGCAGTTATAGTATTGTTGCCACTGCCCAAACAAAAAGCTTCTGTTGAAACAGAAGTAAACGACACTTAAAACAAATTGCACTTTCCAGAAACAAGTAATGATTAGCAGTATATTTATTCTTATGATTGGTACTAGTAGGATCTATCTGGGTGTACACTATCCGAGCGATATTATCGGAGGGTATTTCGCCAGCGGCTTATGGCTTGCCGCCTCTATTTGGTTTTTTCAAAGATACAAAGAGAAGCAATTTGAAAGAATACATTTCTCTGAGAACAAAGGATAATATGTTGACGAGATTTTAAACAATATGGAAAGGTGTTTTTATAGAATATCTATACAGAACGAGGAGCGTTAAAATGGAAAATTGGATAACCGAAGTCATGAATACGTATGGATATATAGGAATTCTTCTCTTGATTGCTTTAGAGAATATTTTCCCACCTATTCCATCTGAGGTGATTCTAACATTTGGAGGCTTTATGACCACCACATCAACTATGAGTATTTTCGGGGTGATTGCCGTTTCAACGATTGGTTCAGTAGTTGGGGCGATTGTTCTTTATGGTATAGGTTTACTTATTGACGTAAATCGATTGGAAAAAATCGTTGATAAGTGGGGACATATTTTGCGCTTAACCTCAAAAGACATTAATAAAGCAAATGCATGGTTTCATAAATTCGGAGTTTGGGCAGTTTTCCTTGGCAGGCTTGTTCCGTTAGTTAGAAGTTTAATTTCTATTCCAGCTGGTATGGCTCATATGAATTTTGGGGTATTTTTACTGTTTACTACTGTCGGTTCCTTAATTTGGAATAGTATTTTAGTATGTGTTGGAGCGGCAGTGGGGGATTCATGGGGTACGATTGTCGGGTATATGGATACGTATTCTAATATGGTCTTACTCCTTTTGGTTGTGCTTTTTGTAGTATTTATTTTACTTTTTATTAAAAATAGAAAGAATAGAATCAACAGGCACAGTAAGTGAAACCTGCTGAAAAACTCATAGTGTTGATAAGAATTTTTCCCCCGTTCGTTAAAGTAAAAATTTACGAACGGGTTATTTTTGCTTTAAATCAGCTGTTTTTTGCGTTCGTAAAGCTCGAAAAATCATTTGCGAACGTTCGTTTATCAAGGGTGATTTATAAATAGAAGTGAGCAGAAACCATTATATTGTTAAGTATTCGTATGAAGGCGTTTAGAATTAATTGGGCTGAGCCGTATCATAAGTAAATGAGGTTTATAATATTAAATAAACTCTAACTTATACATGTTTTGTACAAATGCTAAAGATAATACAGTTATTGAAACCTATCCAAAGGGAATAGCGGGTTTTCGTCGTTATTTGGATTTGCTAAGCACTGCACCTGATGAGAAAGATAATCTAAATGCTATGGATGTTAAACATTTAAATGGAGACATTGAATACAAAGATGTAACATTCGGTTATGAAGGAAAAGGAACAGTCCTCAGTAATATTAACTTTAACGTAAAGAGAGGAGAAACAATTGCACTTGTTGGCCCATCTGAGGATAGAACAAGGAACACATAATGAGCTGATTGAAGTTGGAGGAACATATAACAAACTTCATAATACACAGTTTCAAATTTCATAACTATGTAAGGACAAAAAGGTTTCTTTTTTTAGATGGTAACCAATTCGTAAAGGCTGGTCGCCATTCAGGAGTGTTAAAGAATTGATCAACTGTTTGAGTTTCGGAATGCTAAACTATAAATAGGTTAAGCTGGGTAACTCCTCATGCCCAAATTCCGTTATTTTGGTTGAATACATTCATGATAAGGTCAATGTACCAATTAGAATGACCCAATCACTGAAACGATTGGGCCAGTTTTCCTTTGTCTATTTTTTTAAAAGCTTTATAATGATAAAGGATGTATTTTAGTTAGTATTCTCTCTTAAGGCGTTTTTATCTATCGGTTTAAGAGAAAGCTTGAAGTATAGAAGGCGGGCGGAAATTAAATGAAAAAAGTTGGATTTGATTCGGAGAAATATTTGCAAGAACAATCTGCCTACATCCTAGAACGGGTGCAGCAGTATGATAAACTTTACTTGGAATTTGGCGGAAAATTGATAGGCGACAAACATGCCAAGCGTGTCTTGCCTGGATTTGATGAAGATGCCAAGATCAAATTATTGAATACGCTGAAAGAAAATGCGGAAATCATCATCTGTGTGTACGCTGGAGACATCGAGCGGAACAAAGTCCGTGAAGATTACGGTATCACTTATGACCAAGATGTCTTGCGCTTAATTGATGAATACCGGGCATATGGCATTTCTGTCAACAGTGTCTTGCTCACTCGTTATCAAGGACAGCCAACAGCCAAAGTATTTATGACCAAGCTTGAGAGAAGCGGAATTAGCGTCTGCACCCACAGTGAAATCAAAGGGTATCCCACAAATGTGGACGCGGTCATTGGCGAGGGAGGATTTGCGATGAATCCCTATATTAAAACGACAAAGCCAATCGTGGTAGTAACGGCACCTGGCCCGGCCAGTGGAAAGCTTGCAACCTGCCTTAACCAAATGTACCATGAGAATAAACTGGGGAATAAAGTCGGCTATGCCAAGTTTGAGACTTTTCCGGTTTGGAACTTGCCGTTAAAGCACCCGGTAAACATCGCTTATGAAGCGGCTACCGTCGATTTGAAAGACGTGAATATGATTGACAATTATCACTATGAAGCATACGGGAAAGTAGCGATCAATTACAATCGTGATATTGAGACGTTTCCTGTCATCAAACGGATTATTGAAAGGATTACTGGTAAAGAGTCTGTTTACCGCTCACCGACCGATATGGGTGTTAATCGTCTGAAATCGGGTATCACCGACGATATGGTCGTGCAGGAAGCTGCCAGGCAGGAAATCATTCGGCGCAGTTTCGTCGTAGAGAACGACTATAAAAAAGGGCTTGCCGATGAAGATAGTGTGCGCCATATGCAAGTGATTTTGGAAGAGACTGACTTAAAGAAAGAGGATCGGGCACCTGTATTGCCGGCCCGTAATTATGCGAAAGCAATCCAAGAGAGAATTGACAGCACGAATTTGCAAGCCGTAATTGCGATAGAACTGCCAAATGGCGAGATGATCACCGGTCGAACGACAACTTTGATGGATGCTTCGGCAGCTGCGATTCTGAATGGGTTGAAGAAATTGGCCAATATTGCCGATGAAATTGATTTGTTGTCACCGATGATTTTGCAGACGATTCAACGGTTGAAAACCGATGATTTGAACAGCCGAGTCCCGACACTAAGCGCCAATGAAGTGCTGATTGCACTGGCAATCAGTGCGGTCACCAACCCTACTTCTGAGCTGGCTTATAAGCAACTGCCGAATTTAAAAGACACACAAGCTCATTCTACGGTTATATTGAATAGGGAAAACGAACAGACCTTTAAGAAGCTTGGAATCGACATCACCAATGATCCAGTATATCCGACTGAGAACCTGTATTACAATTAGGTTTTGGAAAACGCCTGCCTTTTTCTTCTTACATGGAAGCCTAAGGCAGATGTTTTTTCGTTTATAGAGTTTACTAAAAAGGTGTAGTCTTCTCCAAATGAGAAGACTACACCTTTTTGGATTAATGGATTAACTGCCGGAATGTCTGTTGGAACCTATTAAGGACAAGCATTAGCATACTGGAGGTCAAGCACGGGAATGAAGCCTTTTTCTAGCAGTATTGTTTTCAGCTATGATTGGAAGATATTCTAATGCTTTTCCTAATCCATAGAGAGGCATATTGCCATAAATAGATTCATAAGCACCTTTTTTTACTTGATACGTTTCATGATATATCCCAACTGCACTATTGTTCCCAACCTTTTGAGGACTTTTTCCAAGCAGTTAAATGCTTTTCATTTTTTGCATATACGAGTAAATCATCCAACGAACGCCAATAAAAGCATATGGCAAAAATCCAGCTATCACTGTTGAAAGTATAGAGATCCCTGATCCTAAACAAGGTGAAGCACTGGTAAGAATTCATGCTGCCCGGCTTTATCCCTTTGCGCTTAAAATGGCTAAAGAGGAACTGGGGCACTTCTAGCAACAATCCTTAATAGACCAAAACAACAGCCGGAACATGGACCAGATGATGAATCAAAAAGAACGAATGCCACAATGATGGCAGGGCAATAGATAGAAAAATAGATGATCTTGTCTCGATAACGAGAAAAGGTCATTTTTCATTTAGGCTATTACTAGCAGTATCTACCATATCACGTGTGTTGATCAACTAAAATTATACAATGTTAAATAGATTCAGCTGCCGATGAAATTCCAATATCTTTTCACGCTAATCCTCCATTCCAAAGGCAAGGCATCACAAAGAAAGAAACAAGCGTGTAGTCGTTTGTCAGTGAACAAATGAACTGATAAATGGACCGATACTACAAAGTTTGGACCGATTCTGGACCGATAAATGACTGATACTATAATATTCAGATTGATAGTTGTCTAATAATATAGGGGCTTAGGTCGATATTAAATTAAATAAAAACCTCATTTAGATACATTACGGTGAACCTTATCATAAGTAAATGGTGGTTTTAGTAAGAACCTTAATTATCTAATAAAATAATTACACCATCTTAAAGACAGGCGTTGATTATGACTGCCTGTCTTTAAAGGGTTATTTCAATGTTAACAAATACTTTATCAAAGCGTCTTGTTCTTGTTGAGAAAAACCTGTTGAAGCATCTACCCAATATTCATGCCCTTCCCCTGTTACATTTGATTTCCTTAGGCTTTCTGCAGATTGATTGGCTTTTATGACTTGATTTCTTAAGTTTTTGTCAACTAATGCGCGTAAACTGTTATATGGATCCGGTAAAATACTTTTATTTAATGTTCCTTCTATTCCTAATTCACTTTTAGTGTTTGCTCCAACTGCGACACCACCGTCATGGAGATATGGCGCAGACCAATAAAGGCCAATAAGACTAGGGACCTTGTAGCCCCCCATTGTATTTCCAATTCCAAATGCAAGATTAATTTGCCCAGGGTCTAATCCTTGAGTCGGAACTTTTAACAATAGCGAGCCTTTTGGTACAGGAACAGGTGTATCAGGTGAATAAATAACGGGGTCTGTCAAAAACTCGCCAACTTTTCTTAAACCAATCGCTCGTGTTGGTTCCGTACCAATTTTTTTCACAGATATAATTTGATTATTGGTATAAAACCTACCTGCATGACACGATATACAGGACCCGTTTGCAAATACCTGTTTGCCTAATTGCTTTTCCTCATCTGTTATCTTAATCGGTGTTTTCGGAGGAACAAGGGTATTTTGAAACGCTGACATTCCGTTATTTTGTTCCTCGACATTAGTTCCTGGCGAGCTGACGATTAGCCCATTCGGTGATATAAGTGAAGATCTCGGATAGGAAGGTAATGTAATCGCGTTGTTTACGCCAGGAGCATCCGGGGTAGGATCGACTTGTGCAAAAAATTCTGAAGGCTTTTTCCCTTTAGCCGGATCAAACCGATACTTAGGATTCGCCGCATTCTGCAAAATAGTTCCTAAATATACCTCTTTGTCGATTCCAAAAAGAGCTTGACTGGCTTCGGCAATTGTCGTCAAATCAGAACCTTGGGCATGAACAGCATTATTTAACGTACTTAACCCTTTAAACGGTCCAGCCATTGCAAAGCCACTCCAGCTGTAAGGATGATCCCCTAAAGTGAACGAATCCGGAATCTGCGTGGGATTACTAATAAAATCACTGGTAATATCAAAGTTTCCCTTTGGCCATTTGATTACACTTTCATCAACAGCCGCTTCCAACGCCTTGGAATCCGGTAAGGGTTCCTTTTTACCTTCACTCGTTACAACAGTTTTCTCTAAGTTTTTCACATAATCCTTTAAAGATGCGATTTCAGTTCGTGCAAAATAAGCTGCTGTGTTAGTACCTAAAGCAAGAAGAAGTCCGAAATTAGCATCCGTATTAACAGCCCCTTCGATTACTTTTTGATTAATAGGATCAACAGTGGCATGGCATGCTACACAGCTAAGTCCTACTTTTAACTTTCCCTCTGATTTTACAATCGGCAAACCAAGAACTTCATTAGAACCTTTTACCACATCAAATCCGGTATCCACTTTTGTTCCTTTTTTATATGTTTTTCCCCCGATCGTTACTGTTTCTGCTAATTCGACCTGTAAATTCGTTGTGCCCTTACCGTTTAACTCTTTTATTGCTTTCTGAAAATTTTCAATTGTGAGCGGTCCGTTAAAAGCACCAAGAATATCGGATAAAAAGACTTCATTTCCAAATGTTTCTTCGTAAAATGACTTTCTACCTAAATCTAATAGAGCTTGATCAATTTTTACAGCACCATTCTTAGGAGATAATAGCTCTCTTCCCTTGGCTGTTTGCATTAAATTATGGGCCTCTTTATGTGAGAAGGTTCTTCCCCAGAGGTCAAATGCAGGTTGATCCTGGTCCTTCTGCCATGTCACCTTATCAGGTTTTACAATTTGGTCTTCAGATGGAATAAAAGCATACACCGGTTTATTTAAAGCTAAAATGAACGCTAGAATGGCACCCAAACAAAACATCCATTTTTTTGTTTTCACCCCAACGTCCTCCTCTATGGAAATGAATTGTTAAAAGTCACCTTTATTTTCCACCTATTCAAAAAAAATATACCCTATCGAATCACTGTTTCTTTTCAACTTTAGTATTGAATCAAAAGTTCAAAAACAGTAAGACTATAAGGCATACACCTATAATCCCTTTAAGAATATGCTAAATAACACAAAACCGAAGGAGGCTTTATTATGTATCATCATTTTGGGTATGTAAAAAAGTGCGAAACAGTACCTGTTACATATCCCCCACAATTCCAGCCCCAGCAGCCAGGTATTGAATCTTTGATGATTCCAAGACCTATCTCCGAAAATTCTTATTATACTGGAAGCAACAAACTATTGAATAAAACCGCCATCATTACTGGAGGAGACAGCGGTATCGGCCGGGCTGTTGCCATTTCTTTTGCAAAAGAAGGGGCGGATGTTGTTATTGTTTATTTAAATGAGCATGGGGATGCATTCGAAACAAAAGACAGAGTTAACCAATTGGGAAGACAATGCTTGACAATCGCGGGAGATATTGGGGATGAGGAGTTTTGTCATTATGTCGTTCAGAATACAATGGATGCATTTGGCCATTTTGAAATCCTAGTCAATAATGCAGGGGAAGCACATTCACAAGCAAGTATCAGCGACATATCAGTAATGCAGCTTAAACGTACTTTTCAAACAAACATATTTTCATATTTTTATCTTACACAAGCAGCTATTCCCTATCTAAAAAAAGGAAGCTCCATTATCAATACGACCTCAATCGCTGCATACACCGGACATGAATACGCTATCGATTATGCCGCTTCCAAGGGAGCAATCGTTTCATTCACCCGCTCGTTAGCATTATCGGCCATTAATCAAGGAATTCGGGTCAATGGCGTTGCTCCAGGACCTGTATGGACCCCTCTTATCCCATCAAGCGGTCCGCCAGAAACTTATGCAACATTTGGAAGTGACACTCCAATGAAACGTGCTGCACAACCTTTTGAACTGGCACCTGCTTATGTTTATTTGGCGTCGGACGACTCCTCGTATGTAACAGGACAAATTCTTCATGTAAACGGTGGAATTATAATAAATGGATAAAAAGTGAAACTTCCATCTAATGATTTTAGCCCCTTGTTGGCTATCGATTCAATTATTCGTCTACTACCTATAGTTTAAAAATCTTAATTATTTACCATGTATATAACCCTGAAAGGATATCTACTAGTTAAAAAGGAGGGGATATAACATATCACGTGTCCTGAATATTAGTATAATTTGGTAAAGTAGAGATAATATAATCTCATTTTAAACTTGGGAGGCATTAAATTGAAAAATTATAGTTTTATTGGACCTTTAATAGCAGTTGCCTTACCGTTTGTCATATTTGAATTTTTTAGAAGTGGACTTTTTGAGAACCCTTTTTTTATAAGTAAACGTCAAGTAGCCCCAAATACACGATTAAAATTGTGTTTTCGGGACTATTTTTTTGTTTGCTTCCCTTTTTCCCGGTACCTTGCATATGGAAGGTACATCCGTTGACCGAGGTAAGACTTTGTCTAATTCTTCTTTATTCGTTACATCCATATTTGGTAGCGTTTCAAATAAATAGCGAAGATAATGATAAGGACTTAAACCGTACTCTTTTGCCGTTCCAACCACACTATACATGATGGCGCTCCCTCTGGCACCTCGCTGGGTATTCGAGAACATCCAATTTTTTCTCCCAATCACAAACGGTTCAATGAAACGTTCACTTCTATTATTATCGATTTCTAAATGGCCATCCAATAAAAAAGCTTCAAGATGATTCCATTGATTCAAACAATAAGTGATGGCTTTTCCTAGAGCCCTTTTGGGTAGAACACGATCTTTTTGTTCATTAAGCCGTTCTGAAAAAAGATCTAGAATGGGCCTGCTTTTTTCAAGTCGCTGTTGATACCGTGCCATAGAATCGACATGCTTGAGCTTTCTTTCAATTGAATTTTGGATTTTATGGAGAGTTAGAGATAAAATCTTTGAGTTATTATCCCATGTGATTGTATTAGGTTGCGGTGGAGTGTACGAGGAAAGTATAAGGGGAATTTTTCATGAACTCTCACCACTTAATCATTTGTTTACGGATCAGCTATTTTACTCTTTTCCAAGTGAACAATCATTAATGGCTCTTGTGATTTACGGGTTTGTTGTTTTTATTTTAGTACGTACAACAGGAAAAGTTTGGATTAATACATTTGTTCCTATAGCTGGACTAGTTATTTTATTTCTCACAGCGACCAGCCGTTTATTTTTGGAAGTTCAACTCCCAAGTGATGTTGCGGCAGGGTAGGTATTTGGCGGAGTATGGTTAGGAATAAATATTCTTCTGTTGGTTATTTTATGTTTAATGAGAAGCGTGGATAATCACTCGAATAGGCAGCTAGTGTAAAAGGAGAGCTATAAACAAAAGAATCACTCATCTAATTTACGCAGTTTGCTTAGAATGAGAGGACAATCTGGACCTATTGGTTGTGGGCAGATGGGATACCTAGGTGAAAAGTTTGTTTCAACCCCAACCTAGGTAGAATTCTTAAGTGATTTTAATCGTATTTTCATTAAAGTTTCATTTAAATATTGTATGATGAATTTCATTTCAGAATACTAAAGCAGGACGTTTGTTGAAATTGATTACCCGTTTTAAGTAAAAAAAGGAGATGAATTCATTGGCAAAAAATCCATCTGTTTCTGATGTAGACGTGGCTTCCCCTTCAAGAGGTCGACAAATGTTGAACAAAGTCCCAGAAGTCACGATTTTCTTCTGGATTATCAAGATTATGGCAACCACTGTGGGTGAGACGGCTGCAGACTTTCTAAACTTTAACTTGCATTGGGGATTAACTAAAACGACCTATCTCATGGCTTTTCTCTTTCTTATCACGCTATTTTTTCAGTTCAGGGCGAAGAAGTATGTGCCATGGATCTACTGGCTCACAGTCGTGCTTATAAGCGTTGTCGGTACACTAGTTACGGATAACCTTGTGGACAACTATGGGGTCGCACTGATGACGACCACCATCATCTTCGGGCTCGCGATGCTAGCAACTTTTGCGGCTTGGTACGCAAGTGAAAAGACCTTGTCCATTCACTCTATCTATACGACCAAGAGGGAAGCTTTCTACTGGTTGGCCATCCTGTTCACCTTTGCCTTGGGGACTGCAGCCGGTGACCTTATAGCAGAGGGACTCAACTTAGGTTACTTGATTTCAGCGCTAATGTTCGCTGCAGTAATCGGGTTGGTGACCATTGCCTACTACTTTTTTAAGATGAATGCAGTGCTGGCCTTCTGGATTGCCTACATCTTGACCCGTCCTTTTGGTGCCTCTCTTGGCGACTACCTGTCACAATCTCGCCATGCGGGTGGTCTTGGTCTGGGTACGACGGGAACTAGCGCAATCTTCCTCGTAGTCATCCTCATTTTGGTCATCTACTTGACCAAAACTAGAATCGACGAGAACTCGCGCTCCAGATCAGAAGACTAAAGAACAAGCTAACGTTTATAATGGTCTTTTTTATAAGAGGTTGATTCAAACAAGGATCAACTCTTTTTTATATGCGTCCAACATGGGTGCAGTCTATAAGGTGTAAATCTCAATCTATGAAGGCATAAATATTAGGTTTCATGCAAGTTTGTCCACGGTGTCTCGGAATCTGAGGTGACTGATCGGAAAACCACTAGTCTGAGGTACACAAACATCATAAAAGGATAATGATCATTAAATAAGTTTGCGTACAAAACAAATTGGTCGTTAAAACTTGACCATTTACCATGTATTTTTGTCATGTAAATAAATACCTAACAAAATGTCTCTTTATATCCTTATTAGAATTCTTAAGATTTTCACACTGTATATTCAGATTTGTTGGACACAATATACTTTGTCGGCATACAAAGAGGGGGATCTATATGAACGTCTTTCGTTTCATTCAACAATATTTCAAACATCCGCGTTTCGTAGGAGCTATGATTCCAAGTTCTAAAGAATTGGCAAAGCAGATGGTAGCACCTATCTGCTTTGAAAAAGCAACGTGTATCATTGAGTATGGACCGGGGACTGGTGTATTTACAGAAGAGATTATTAAGAATAAACATCCAGAAACGATCCTTTTAGTTATTGAGGTAAACGAATCATTTTATAGGATACTAAAAGATAAATATAAACACATGGACAAGGTGTTTATTGTTCATGGATCTGCAGAAGATGTGGCACATATCAAGGAACAGTATGCGATCTCTAAAGTGGACTATATAGTATCAGGACTACCTTTTACAAGCCTCCCCCTAATGATATCCCGCAATATTTTACAACAGACGAATAAAATCTTAACGAAAGAAGGTAAATTTATCACGTTTCAATATTCAAAAGTGAAACAAAACTTCTTCCTTACCTTTTTCGGTAACATTCAAATTAAAAAGGTATATTGGAATGTTCCACCAGCCTTTGTATTTACTTGCAGTTTCTAGTGTTTCATGAGGATTTCAAAAATAGGAAGTATAGACATAGCTGTATACATATTAGAAATTTTTAATTTTTTTATTAATCTACTTTAACTATTTTTGAAGGGGAAATTAAGAAATATGGAGTATTATTGGTTTTGTAAAGAGGACATGGGGCGGGGCTTCGCGACCTACTAATATAGACAATCTAATTAGCGTAGCGTGCTTCAGGATTAGGCCTTCATGTTAGATGGTGGAGTTTTAACGCCATTCAGGTTTTGTAAGTAGCAAGACATGCTATATAAAATGAGGAGGAAGAATAAATGATTGGAACAAAATTGTTAGCATCTGTATTAGCTTTAGGAGTTGTGGGTGGAGGAGCTGTTGGGGTACACGCAATTCAACCAACTTCAACCGTAAGCCATGAGGATACAGAAGTAGCAGAGAAGCAAGATATAAATGAACAAGCAAAATTACAAAAAGAAGCTTCTATCACTCAAGATGAAGCGACAAAAACAGTTTTGGATCAATACCAAGGTGGCACTGTAAAGCAGGTCGAATTAGAAGATGAAGATGGTTCTGTTGTATATGGTGTTGATGTAGTTTCAAAGGACGGCAAAAACTATGATGTGAAAGTGGATGCCAAAACTGGTAAAATTACAAAATCCGAAAACGATAATGAAAATGGCGACGAAGCCGAAGATCATGATAAAGAAGTCAATGATGATAACATTGACGAAAATAACTAAATTTAAATGTTAGGGTTCAAAGGTTTATTATGAATATTTGTTATCCATAATTGATCATAAGAAAGGATGTCCCATAAGTAAGGGTCAGACTATGCAACTACAAAATACAGTTTAAATAAAGTGTAAGTAGCGGTTTAAACTGTGTGGTGAGTGCTGAGTCAGATTCCCCATTAGGACATCCTCTTCATGATTTCATTTGATGAAAAAGCCTCCATGAATTTAAGGATATCAAATAAAGGATGATTATATGAATTACGAATTTTTTAAAAGCATCCATAATCTTTCTGGCCATAATCATGCATTAGATAACTTTATGGTATTTATAACGAATAATGCTATTTACATTTTTGCGTTGGCACTTTTGATTCTTTGGATATTTGGTAGTAAATCCATGAAACGTGCTGTATTATATGCCGGTGGAACAGGAGTTCTCGCGTTGATCGTAAATGTTCTGATTGCACACATTTACTTTGAGCCACGTCCATTTGTTACACATGACATTCAAACCTTGATTCCTCATGCTGCGGACTCTTCTTTTCCTAGTGATCATTCAACAGGAGCTTTTACGATTGCAATTGCTATGTGGTTCCGATATAAAAAAATCGGTATCCCCCTATTTATTTTAGCCCTATTAACTGGCTTTTCCCGCATTTGGGCGGGACTTCATTATCCATTTGACGTAGTAGGCAGTTTAATTGTGGCTATTGTTGTCTCATATGTGATTGTAAAATTATCAAGATCGTTTAATCCGTTTGTAAACTGGATTATTTCTCTCTATAAGTCGATTTTTAACAAAATGAAGCAAAACAAATAAATCTAACTCTTCTCGAAACTTCTAATGATGTGCCTGGAATGGAAGTCTAAAGGGGTATGGGGGAATCTAGTATCCTGGTAATCAAGTTTGATTGAAATAAAAAAAACTCATATTTGATTATAACGAGTTCCGTTTAGGGAGAGAAAATGGTAAAAAACACATCTATTCGTCCATCAAATCTAACCCAAAATGACACTAAAATTAGCACAAAAAAACGCTTGGTAATACAAGCTTCCTCAGTTGTTAATTTCTTATTATTTACTGTACAAAAAATCCCACTTCTTTATTATTCAAGAAATGGGATTAATCCTAGATATTTAATTGTTACTGTTAATTAATCATTTATTTTCATTTCAAAAACCAATATTCTCTTTCATAACGGAACCCGGTAATAATATATTGGTGGTTTTATTCTTAAGCTAACTATCACCGTTAAGAGGTAACGTCAGGAATTGACAATTTACAGCGTTAAGGAAAAAATAATATAAAAAAGTCCAATTTCTTAATTTAATGCTGAGAAATTGGACTTTTTTTCGTTACTCAAGAAAAGCGCCCGATTTTTGAAGTTCGTACAACAATAATTTTTAACTGAATTGCCCACAAGATAACATAATAAAAAAGTTTACAAATAAAGATGTATTGTATGTGTGTTTTTCAAAGGAGGGTGAAACAGTGGTTAAACAAGGACATCATGACATGGAATCAAAAAACCAAATGTTAATTGCTCCTGAAACTTTTGCAGCACCACCTGAATCATTAACGGAACAACTATTTATTGAGCGATCATTAGTTGAGAACAAATTTTGGTTACGAATTATGAAAGAGCATTCCTATTTTTTGGGTGAAGGGTTTAGTCGGCATGACAAGCATCTTATCCAGCAAACCGATCGTTTTTACCACTATTTTGAGGAACAGGAAAAAAGAGCGTATCAAACCCCCAATAATGTAACAGCAGTCCGTAAGTTAAATGAAGATTCAATACAGCTTGTTTTAGGATTACGGAATTTTAAACGAAATTTGCTCATCCTTATAATCAATTGTAAAGTTATGGGCTTTAACTTCCCTCTCCTTGTCGATCATACAGCACGTGAGGCTGAATATTTTATGAGGACGTTAAAAAAATTTAATGAAGGGATTTTGGACCCTATCCAGGATGCGATTATCAAGGAAAATGTATTTTGGCTAAAAATTATGATGGAGCATTCGCGATTTATCGCATCGCTGCTTGATCAATCGGAACGGAATTTAGTGAAAACTGCTTTAAAATTTGGGGATGATTTTGAAGTTCTTCTCAACCAGGCAAGGGATGTTGAATCGATGCTATATAAGAAACAACCGACCTATCCCATCATTGGAAAGCTTAATAAGGATAGTGAGAACGCAACACATGAGCTTAGGGATTTTAAACAGGCCGGGTTAGATTTCATAAAGACCTGTCAAATCAGAAATGTCATCGACCCGTTGCTGGCTGACCATGTAGTAAGAGAAGCAGATCATTTCCTTCAAATGGTCCATGTTTTAGAGGAGAGGTTAAGAGTAAAGCAACAGGAAGAAATGATGATGTAAGAGAGAAGAAGAGACTTATTCTGTAATTTTAATATCTTGTTCATAAGGGGACCTCAAAATAATGTCTTTACTATATATTCCATATAAATTAAATTTCCCTTTTTCACTACCTCAATACACAATAAGTCTTACTCCATTAAACGTTGATGTAACAATAAAAAGGCAGACCAACTCGCCATGCGAATTAGTCTGCTAGTTAAGATTCTAATTATACGGTTCCTCTCGCTTATCGGAACCCGTTAATTTAATTACCCTATATTTATAAACGATCGACAAGAGGTGGAGTAAGACGATTAGCGTTTGAATACATTAATTGTCTTGCTTTGTTGTTCTGCAGCAGGTGGGTTTTTGTTTACATAACCGATATTTTGAATTGGATTAGATAGGGGAAAACTGAATGAATGTTTCCGTATTTATCCAACTGTTATTTTAAAGCTACACTAACACAAATATATCCAAAAAATGTCTGTATTCAAAATCTCTCCATAGTATAATATGTTATAGATGAACGGTTGTAGTAAATGTTGGTTTGCCCTTTTTATTATGGGTCAACCTCATAGTTATAATAAATCTATTTTTTAGAATTTAATTGACATTTTGAATATTAAGTTATATATTAAATAAAATAAATTAATATATGGATACATTCTTATCAAGAGATGTGGAGGGACTTGGCCCTATGATACCTCGGCAACAGGTTTTTACTTTTGTAAAAATACTGTGCTAAATCCAACGAACGTAAGTTTGAAAGATAAGAAGAAGCCTTTACTAGATAATTAATAGAAGTGTATTCTTTTTTATTTGTCTAAGTAAGCCTCTTCTGTCTAATGATGGAAGAGGCTTTTTCGTGTTACAGCTTTGAAAAGAAACAACATGGGGGAGAGTAGATGATTGAATTTCAAAATGTAAAAAAGATGTATGAATCAAAGAAACAAACCGTCGAAGCTTTGAAAGGGATCGATTTAGTCGTTGAAAAAGGCGATATTTTCGGTGTTGTCGGCTATAGCGGCGCCGGAAAAAGTACGTTAATCCGGTTGGTCAATTTACTCGAGCGCCCGTCAGAAGGGCAGGTATTGGTGAATGGCAAAGCGTTGACTTCGTTAAAGCCGAAAGATTTACGAGCAGAGAAAAAGAAAATTGGGATGATTTTTCAACATTTTAATTTGCTTAACTCGAAGACGGTTTTTGATAATGTAGCGATGCCGCTCATCTTATCGGGTACACCTGCAAAAGAAATTCATACACGAGTTAATGAATTATTGGAATTTGTTGGTCTTTTGGGGAAGGCGAAAAATTATCCAGAGCAATTGTCTGGTGGTCAAAAGCAGCGAATCGGCATTGCACGTGCTCTAGCAACGAATCCTTCGATTCTGTTATGCGATGAAGCAACATCGGCGCTCGATCCACAAACGACAAGTGCTGTTTTACAGCTATTAAAGAAAGTAAACAGGGAATATAATATCACCATCTTGCTAATTACCCATGAAATGTCGGTCATTCGCGAAATTTGTAATAAGGTGGCGGTTATGGAAGGTGGGCGGATTGTTGAGCAAGGTTCTGTGTTTGACGTATTTGCCAAGCCGCAAACAGAGATTGCTCAAAACTTTGTCCGAACAGTAATTCATGACGAAATTCCGCAAAGCTATATAAGCCAGTCGGAAGGGAATCCGATTATCTGGAAAATTAATTTTATTGGAGCCAATTCAGGTAAGCCTTTATTATCAACAGTTGCTAAACGATTTGATGTTGATTTAAATGTTTTATCAGCAAATATTTCGGAAATACAGGAAACACCTTTTGGTAATTTAATTATTGAAGTGACAGGCGAAAAAAGCGAGATTAGGAAAGCATTTGACTATATTCAAGCTGAAAATATTCTTGTGCAGGAGGTGAGGATACATGAGTAACACATTGTGGGGTATGGAAATTACTGCTGATCAGCTGTTAACTGGTTTTGGCGATACGCTTTATATGGTTGCCTTATCACTATTATTTTCAGTTGTGATTGGACTTCCACTGGGAATCTTACTAGTAATAACTAGGAATGGTCACATTTTAGAGAATAAGTGGGTATTTAACGTATTAAACCCAGTTATTAATATTTTACGGTCTGTCCCGTTCATTATTTTACTAGTTGCACTGATTCCATTTACTAGATTCGTAGTCGGTACAGCAATTGGCACAAATGCAGCGATTGTTCCCTTGATTTTTTATGCGGCGCCTTATATTGCACGACTTGTGGAAAATTCACTCTTGGAAGTAGACAAAGGAATTATTGAAGCTGCGGAAGCTATGGGAGCGACGACATGGCAAATTATTTTTCGCTTTTTAATTCCGGAAGGACTTAGCTCATTGGTACTTACGTTTACAACAGCTACAATCGGTCTTGTCGGCGCTTCAGCGATGGCCGGTGCGGTTGGTGCAGGAGGAGTTGGTGACCTTGCTTTAAGTTATGGGTATCAACGTTTCGATACGATGACGATGATTGTCACGGTTGCAGCACTAGTGGTTATTGTTCAATTACTGCAATCAACTGGAAATATCGTTTCAAAAAAAATCAGAAGAAGATAATTGGAGGAATAAAAAATGAAGAAATTATTAATTGCAGTCCTAGTACTGGCACTTGCTGTCTTGTCAGCATGTGGAAAAAATGAAGTAAAAGGCAGTGCAGATGGTGAAAAAACAGTGAAAGTCGGCGTTAGTAGTGGGGATACAAGAACATGGGATTATATTGTTGACATCGCTAAAGAAGAAGGGTTGAAGATCGAGCTTGTTAAATTTAATGATTATATCCAGCCGAATCTTGCTTTAGCTGAAGGAGAAATTGATGCCAATTCTTTTCAAACGATTTCTTATTTTGACGAATTTATTAAAAAGCAAAATTTGGATTTAGAAGCAATCGGTGCGACGGTTATTGCTCCAATGGGGTTGTATTCAAAAAAATATAAGAAGCTTGAGGAACTGCCAGAAGGTGCAACAATTGCTGTACCAAATGAAGGAACGAACTTTGGACGTGCCTTGTTACTTTTACAAGAAGCGGGTTTGATTACGTTAGTTGAGGATTTTGATGGAAACGGTGCATTAAATAAAATTGCAACCAATCCGACGAACTTGAAATTTGAAGCAGTAGCAGCTGGTAATACACCGCGATTCTTAGATGATGTGGATGCGTCTGTTATTAATAATAACTTTGCCGTGGAGGCAGGCTTAAAATTAGAGGATTCTTTATTCCATGAAAATGCTACAGCTAAACCATATATTAATATTATTGCTGTGAAAAAAGGGAATGCAGACCGGCCGGAATTACAGAAATTAGTGGAGCTTTATCATTCCAAAAAGGTAGAACAATTCATAGATGATACGTATAAAGGAAGCCAGATTCCGGCATACGTTTCAGTAGACGAGCTGGTTAATTATAAAGATGCTTGGACGAAACCTGCTGCTAAATAATTTGATACAAAATAAAAGTCGAAGCCGGATAGAGATAACGAAACTTTATCTGGCTTTTTCTAATTAGAAGGGGGCAAGAAACTATGACCATTGTTAAGGACGTTCACTTGCAAATCATTGAAGAAGATCTTGAACTTCGTGCAAATACATATGTTGAAACAAGCCAAAAGATTCATGCAAAACCTGAAATAGGCAACCAAGAATATTTTGCTTCGGACACGCTAACGGCTTTACTAGCCGAAGCTGGCTTTAATGTGGAGCGAGATATCGCTGGTCATGAGACAGGTTTTATTGCGAGAAAAAAATCTTCTAAAGAAGGTCCAACAATCGCTTTTCTAGCCGAGTATGATGCATTGCCAGGGCTCGGCCATGCTTGCGGTCACAATATCATTGGTACAACAAGTGTCGCGGCTGGTATTTCACTTGCAAAGGTTCTCGATGAGACAGGTGGAGAAGTGATTGTATTTGGTACCCCGGCAGAGGAAGGCGGGCCAAATGGAAGTGCAAAAGGAAGCTATGTCAAACAAGGCTTGTTTGATGGTGTCGATGCAGCAATCATGATCCATCCGTCAGGAGAAACAGGTGTGACGAACCCATTTCTTGCTGTCGATCCGCTGGAATTTCATTTTTACGGAAAAGCAGCTCATGCAGCCGCTTCACCGGATCAAGGAATTAATGCGCTCGATAGCGTCATTCAATTGTTTAATGGCATTGGTGCTCTCAGGCAACAATTGCCCACCGATGTAAAAATTCATGGCATTATTACAAACGGTGGCGATGCCCCTAATATTATCCCTGAATATGCATCAGCTCGCTTCTTTATTCGGGCTGATACATGGAAAAAGTGCCAGAACGTATCGGAGAAAATTCAAAATATCGCTAAAGGAGCGGCCCTTTCGACTGGCAGTACTGTCAAAATTGAACGCTTTCAAAATGAAATCTATAACTTTATCATCAACCCTGTTTTAGATGACTTATTGTCAGAAGAGTTAACTCAATTGGGAGAGACGGTCATCCCTCGAAAAACAACTGGGTATGGCTCGACAGATGCAGGAAATGTCAGTCATGTTGTCCCAACGGCTCATCCATTTATTAAAATTGGCCCAGATGATTTAATTGCGCATACTAATGAATTCCGTGAATGTGCAAAGTCAGAAGAAGGAAATCGTGCCCTTCTTATCGGTGCTAAAGCTTTGGCATTTGCCGGGTACAAGTTACTTACTGATCAAGAATTACTGAATAAAGTAAAAATCGCGTTTCTTGAAGCAAAGCAACAAGAGCAATTGTAAAATACATACCGAATTTAGATCCATACATGGTTGTTGAGTACAGATACAGGGTTTAATAGCATTAATAGATTAGTTGCCCGGACTTGAATAATGACTATTGCAGTAAAAAATTCAGCTAATCAAGAGGAATGATTCGATTTTTCCCACTATTCAATCTTTAATAATAACAGAGTTAGTAGAGATAGTTTATAATAGTATAGGTAGTAAATTAATAGAGGGAAATGAGGTAATGTAATGAGTTTAACTGTTAATCCTGTTGAGAATCTTACAAGTGAAGTTGAAAAACACCGAAAAACAGATCATTCTGTTAGCCCCTTATTTTTAAATCGTTGGTCACCGAGATCCTATTCGGAACGCAAAGTTTCGGATGAGGATTTGGCAAGCATTCTTGAGGCAGCACGTTGGGCGCCATCCGCCTTTAACGATCAGCCATGGCGTTTTTTTGTAGCAAAAACGGAATCACAGTTGAAAGTCTTTCATGAATTTTTATCACCATTTAATCGCATATGGGCAGAAAAAGCCCCGGTACTTATATTAATTGCATCAAAGAAAAATAGAGACAACGGCGATCCAAATGGGTCTCATGCATTCGATACAGGTGCAGCTTGGGGCAATTTAGCAATCCAAGCAACAATGCTTGGATTGAGCACACATGCAATGACAGGGTTTGATAAAGAGACAGCTCGGCAATTGTTAAATGTTCCAGAAGAATTAGATATTCAAGCCGTCATTTCAGTTGGCTATCGTGGCGAAAAAGAAGCGCTTGATCAGAAATTACAAGAACGTGAAAATCCTAGTAGTAGAAAGCCGTTACAAGAGGTCATTTTTGAAGGAAACGAAAATGCATAACTGGTATATGAGATCAAAATAAAGGGGATCATTGCCGGATTAAATAAGCTACTTGATGTAGATTTATTAAAGTCCTGTATACG
Organism: Peribacillus huizhouensis; assembly: GCF_014138605.1. Lineage (GTDB taxonomy): Bacteria > Bacillota > Bacilli > Bacillales > DSM-1321 > Peribacillus > Peribacillus huizhouensis. The sequence continues at coordinate 62,860 of NZ_JACJHX010000003.1, forward strand.
TAAGAGGTGGAGGAGAGTGTCTCAAAAGGGGTAGAACCCAATGAGACACCCTCCTCATTTTCATTCATATCGAAACTTCATTATATGAGGAAGGTTCTCAAGGTTATCAGCCCTATAGCAATACCTAAATCTTCTGATGCAAGTGCTGGAATTCATTATTACCGTCTCCAACGATGGTCACTTATGATCTTCATTTTGTAATTTCTTTTGGCATATATTATATCCTCGGGCAATAAATCTGCGAAATAACGATTAATATTAGTATCTAAAGCAATCATTTTTGCAGGTTCCTTCATGATCTCTGTTTGATTTACTCCACTAAGTCTTAATGTTTTTAAAGCTGAGGCAGTTGTTCAGGAAAGTGTGGTATTAGATAAATATGACAGTACAAACTAATAGGTATGAAATCGTTCTAATAAGGTAAATTAGTAGAGAGTTTTATCCTTATGCAACTTACTTGTATATCGCTTACTTGTATAAAACTATACAAAAAGATTGCTCTAGACCCACCTGTATTCTAGTTGTTATCATAGTCTAGTGTTTAATGGGGGGACAAATAGGATGGAAGAACAAAAGTATAATGATCTTAAATTAGGCGAACGTGGGGCAATCATTAGTATTATTGCTTACATAATTCTTTCAATTATAAAATTAGTTATTGGATATATGAGTAACTCTGCTGCTTTGAAAGCAGATGGTCTAAACAATACAACCGATATCATTGCATCTATTGCTGTACTCATCGGACTCAAGCTTTCACAAAGACCACCTGATAAAGATCACGGGTACGGGCATTGGAAAAGTGAAACCATTGCATCAATGGTCGCTTCTTTTATTATGGCAGTAGTTGGTCTTGAAGTATTGGTTGCTGCTATTACTTCTATGTTTCAAGGAGTAAAGGAGTCACCTGATATTATGGCAGCTTATGTAGGTGTTTTTTCTGCACTAGCCATGTATTTTGTTTATCGTTACAACAAAAAATTAGCTATTAAAATTAATAGTAAAGCAGTTATGGCAGCGGCAAAAGATAACATTTCAGATGCTTGGGTGAGTATAGGAACAGCGGTAGGAATATTCGGTTCGCAATTAAATATGCCTTGGCTTGATACGATAACAGCCATTATTGTAGGATTAATCATATGTAAAACAGCTTGGGATATCTTTAAACAAGCTTCTCATGAACTTTCAGATGGATTTGATGAAAATAAAATTCAACTTTATCAGGATGTAATCAGAAAAGTGGATGGAGTTAAAGGAATAAAAGAAATTAAAGGGAGAAACTACGGAAATAATGAAGTAATAGATGTTGTGATCCTTGTTAATTCTACGTTAGATATTAAAGAAGCTCATGATATAGCTACCCATGTTGAAAAAGTCATGATAAAAGATTATGGAGTATACGATGTTGTGTCCATGTAGAGCCAAATTAATATTGTAGCTTTCTTCTTTGTTCAACTATCGGGCGCGGTTCTTCAAAAAAGAAGGTCGCTTTTTTCTTATTCAGTCACCTAATCTTATTGAAGAAGGCAATTTTAACAACGATATACGTGTGTTTAATAATATAGAAACAACCATAAACGTCTACTCTCAACCCTACGATGAAAAAAGTTCAGGTTCTAAAACTTTATCACCTAATGAAGGTGGCGGTGCGGAGCCGACTCTGCGAAGCTCCGCCCCTTTTCTACAGAAAAAAGTAGATTGGTTCTTCAACTAAATGGGGGACATTATAGAAAATCGCTTAGAATGACTTTATCGCTTTACAACAATGGTATAATTATAGTTGTTCATATAAGTATATTCTTATATAATAATGAAGGAAAAAGCAGTGTTTATTTCGCTTATCATATAAGCACATAATTATTAAGTGATCTAAGGTGGGGAAATGATGCAAACTAATCAAGAATTAGACATTGAATCAACAGCAAACGTGCTTAAATTGTTAGGTGATAAGACACGTTTAACCATGATAAAAATTATGTCTGAGCATGAATGTTGTGTTTGCGAGTTTGTTGATTTGTTTGAAATGAGCCAGCCGGCTATAAGTCAACATTTACGAAAGTTGAAAGATGGTGGCATCGTGAAAGAAACAAGAAGAAGCCAATGGATTTTTTATTCGTTAAACCCATCATCTTCATTTTACTCATTTATCACTACAGTTATTAGAGACTTACCTAGCCAACAATATAAATTAGATGAGTTAGAAGTACAGGGTAAGCGAATTTGTTGTGACTAACAAGGAGGAGGCCTTTAGTGGTTATTTTAGCCAGTACGATCTTTTTATTAACATTGACCCTCGTTATATGGCAACCAAAAGGGTTATCCATAGGATGGTCAGCGTGCGGTGGAGCGTTCTTAGCTCTGATTGTTGGGGTGGTTCATTTTCATGATGTCATAGATGTAACCTCAATCGTATGGAATGCAACATTAGCATTCATAGCAATTATTATTATTTCTCTTATATTAGATGAGATTGGGTTTTTTGAATGGGCAGCACTACATATGGCTAGGGCTGCTAAGGGAAATGGCGTTAGGATGTTTGTCTACGTGAGTATATTGGGTGCTCTTGTAGCAGCTTTCTTCGCCAACGACGGGGCAGCACTGATTTTGACTCCAATCGTATTAGCGATGGTTCGAAATTTAAAGCTCAGTGAAAAAATGATTTTCCCTTTTATTATTGCGAGTGGGTTCATTGCCGATACTACTTCACTCCCTTTAGTGGTGAGTAATCTTGTTAATATCGTATCTGCGGACTTTTTTGGGATTGGATTTGCCGAATTTGCTTCACGAATGATCATACCAAACTTATTTGCTTTAACTGCAAGTATCTTGGTTTTATATCTCTTTTTTCGTAAAAGTATTCCAAAGAACTATGATCCTTCACAACTCAAGGAACCATTTGAAGCGATTCGTGATGTAAAGATGTTCCGTTTATCTTGGGGCGTGTTAGGAATCTTACTGATTGGTTACTTCACTAGTGAATTTATTGGAATACCTGTCTCTATCATCACAGGTATTGTGGCTATCTTCTTTTTAATAATGGCTAGAAGAAGTCATGCAGTCAACACTAGAACTGTCATCAAAGGAGCACCATGGAGCATTGTCTTTTTCTCCATTGGCATGTACGTAGTAGTATACGGTTTACGAAATGTGGGGTTAACGAGTGTATTGGCTGATATAATCCAATCGACAGCCAATCAAGGTCTATTTGCTACAACAGTAGGAATGGGCTTCATTGCAGCGATACTTTCATCAATTATGAATAATCTGCCAACTGTAATGATTGATGCTCTGGCCATATCCGATACAAACACAACTGGGGAAATCAGAGAAGCGTTAATTTATGCCAATGTCATTGGTTCAGACTTAGGACCAAAAATTACACCAATCGGTTCTCTAGCGACTTTACTTTGGCTACATGTATTGTCTTTAAAAGGCGTGAAAATTTCGTGGGGCACTTATTTTAAAACAGGAATTATTTTAACGATCCCAACATTGTTAATAACTCTTGTTGGTCTATATATTTGGTTACTTATCATCCATTCATAATCTAACTTAAAAGGAGCATTAAATGATGTCTAAAAAAACGATTTACTTCTTATGTACAGGAAACTCTTGCAGAAGCCAAATGGCAGAAGGCTGGGCAAAAAAACACTTAGGTGATAAGTGGGAAGTGAAAAGTGCAGGTTTAGAAGCACATGGATTAAACCCGAATGCAGTAAAAGCAATGAAAGAAACAGATATCGATATTTCTCATCAAACATCTGATGTGATTGATCCAGTAATATTAAATCATGCTGATTTAATCGTAACACTTTGCGGACATGCGGCAGACAATTGCCCCTTAACTCCTCCACATATCAAACGTGAACACTGGGGCTTTGATGATCCAGCAAAAGCTGAAGGAACAGAAGAAGAAAAATGGGCATTTTTCCAACGTGTTCGTGACGAAATTGGAGAAAGAATTGAACATTTCGCAAAAACTGGAAAATAAATATAAAGATTTACATTTAATCCTTTGGGGAAGTGTTGGCGTAAACCACTAAATTGTCTACCCCTAGCGTTCATAGTTCATAATAAGGGTTACTTATTCTTCTTAGGAGTCTGCCATGCAGGCTTCTTTTTTTGTGCATTAAATAAATATAATGATAAATCTACAATTTTATTAAAATAGGTCGATAAATATAATAATTATTCATTTAGTAAAAATTCAATCATTATTGTATTTTGGAAAAGGTATCGTCCTTGGATTTGTGTCTGTAGATATACTTTGTCTAAATTTTGTTACCAAAAAACAGAAAGAGGCCATACAATGCGTAATTTTTTTAGAAATTTCAAAACTAGGTTATTCTTTTTCTTTGCAGTTATATTAATCATTCCTGCTTTAGTAGTTGGATCATTAGCTTATTTATCAGCTAGCGAGGCGATAGAAGAAGAAATCATGAACAGTGCTGCTGAAAATATTAATTTATTGGATTCAATCATAGATAGTTCGATTAATCCCAAAATACATGATGTCACTTCATTTTCGGAATCCGTTACATCCAGTTTATTTCAGGGGGAAGACAGCCCAAAATTAAGAGAACAATTTGCTCAATATCTAACTCTGCATCCAGAGGTTTTAAGCATTTATATTGGAGCTAATGATGGATTGTTAATTCAGGAACCCCGAGTAGTGCTTGATTCAGATTTTGATCTTCGCGGGAGGGATTGGTATAAAAATGCCATTGAACGCAAAGGGGAAATTTTTATTACGGAACCATATGTGGACGTTGCTACAAAAGATCATGTAGTAACCATAGCCAAAGAGTTAAAAGATGGCTCCGGAGTTGTGGCAATCGACATAAAAATAACCTATTTACAAAAGTTAACGAATGAAGTCAAAGTCGGGAAAGATGGCTATGCTTTTCTCCTAGATCGGAATAAGCATTATATTGCACACCCTACGAAAGAAAGTGGATCAGAAGCAAAAGAAAGTTTCTTTGATACCATGTATAAAAATGAAAAGGGTACTTTTGAATATCAATTCGATGGTCAGGTCAAACAAATGGCCTTTACTACTAATAAAGTAACAGGTTGGAAATTGGGTGGTACTATGCTTGTATCTGAGGTTGACGAGTCAGCATCGCCCATTTTTAAATCTACCTTAACCGTTTTAATAATCGCCATCATTATTGGGGCGGTAGTTGTTTATTTTGTCGTGCAATCTATCATCAAACCAATTAAAAAGTTAAAGGAAAGCGTGATAACTGTAAGTAAAGGGGATTTAACAGAGCAGATTGAAATAAAGTCTAATGATGAAATTGGGCAATTAGGAGATGCATTTAATGATATGCAGGAAAGCCTTCGAACTCTCATTCAAAAAGTAGAGCTGAGTTCAGAGCAACTTGCTGCATCTGCAGAAGAACTAACGGCAAATGCGGAACAAACTGGGGTAGCTACCGAACAAGTTGCCGTATCGATTCAAGAAGTAGCAAGCAGTACAGAGAAACAAACAAGTGGTGTAGATCGAAATGCCGAATCCTTAAATGAGCTCACGCAAGGTATAGCCAATATTGCAGAAAGCTCATCCAACGTTGCTGAACTGTCCTTACAAACAACTATGCAAGCGGAGGAAGGTGGGAAAGCTGTTCAAAATACCAAGGAACAAATGAATTCGATTCATCAATCGGTTACGGAATCAAATGAAATGATACAATCCTTGTATGAACGCTCTCAAGAAATTTCGTCCATTTTGGATGTAATAACAGAAATTGCCGATCAGACCAATCTCCTTTCTTTAAATGCAGCCATTGAATCGGCGAGAGCCGGGGAACATGGCAAAGGATTTGCAGTAGTAGCTGATGAAGTGAAGAAGCTTGCTAATCAATCTCAAAGCTCTGCAAAACAAATATCTGACTTAATCCAAGATATTCAAATGGATACATTGGATTCGGTTCACAAGATGGCTCTAGTTACAAATGATGTACGAAATGGATTAACTATTTCAGACGAAGCTTTTGAGAAATTCGAAGTCATTTTAAATAGTATGAAAGAAATAACTCCCCATATGGAGGAAGTTTCAGCTACGGCAGAGCAGATGTCTGCTGGAGTTCAAGAGGTTAGCTCAATAGCGAATGAACTTGCTTTCTTGGCAAAAGGAAATGCGGCAACTTCAGAAGAAGTAGCTGCCTCAACAGAGGAACAATTGGCTTCTATGGAAGAGATTTCTGCATCAGCGAGGTCACTTTCTCAGATGGCTGAGGAGCTAAAAGAATTAATAGCAGTGTTTAAGTATTAAAACGTTTTTTAACTATTGTAGAATTAATAAAAAGATGAATGATAAAAAACGATTCCTATTTTGTATTGGAATCGTTTTTTTGTGGGTGTGAAAAAGTTTGGTTATCGCTTTTTTTACGACTACTCTGAATAAGTTCCATGTACTGTGTATCTCCTAACCCATACTCTGTGAATTTTTCCAATAGTACAGGCACTAGTTGTTTCTCTGGGACATTTTGATGTTGTTGGATATACAACATTAGATCACTATCTTTATGAAGGTAGGTCAAATACAGTTCGACTCCCTTCTTTAAAGGGGGTGGACTGATACATTTCGGCATGGTTTTATGCACTAAAACTTGCTTGTATAGCTCATAATACCCCATCGGTTCCAGCGTGAATTTTTCTAAGATCCCAAAATGATGACCAACAATATGAAGATCAATTGGCATTGAATGATTTGTTTGATCGAGCCAAGCGAGAATGGTGAGCAGATTCATTTGACAAAACATGTCGGTATCAAACCATAATCTTAGATGAGTAAAATCGTTATGAAAGAGAGGATACAATGGATTTATCGTGATTTCTTCGTATTGAATGGCTGTAATCTGATGGACCTTAGCACGCAAGGCAATGAATGTATCTGAAAATAGCTGACTAGATGTGTGTCCGAAACACATAGCCTCGTTAAAGGGAATCATCATTTCTTTATTAAGAAAATGTGTTTTTTTGAAAAAATGATACATCGATTGTCCGTTTAAAATGTTTAATGTATGGTTAGGGGACAACTGTGACAACTCCTTTTATTATAGAAGATCACGGATTACCAATTACGGCTTGTTCCTGAAGAACCTTTAGCTTTACTCCAAAAAGAAAAACGGCTCTCTAATAGAATAAAGTTAATTATAGAAGAAAGGCGTTCATAAAGTAGCCATTCTGCTTTATGAACGCTCTTCCCAATCCCTTTGAGAGCGATCACTACAAAGTTGGTTATCGCACTAATGAATTAATGAAGCGTAGGAATTAGCCGAGTTAGAAGAAATCAGAAAAAAATGGCGGCCTATTTGGAATAAGTGCTTCAAGCTGTTCAATGCACGCTTCACTACCTGAAATCAGGCCTGCTGAAACGAGTTCATTAGGGCGTTGATAGCCAAATAATATGGCAGTTAACGTATTAATAGATAAACGTATTCCAGCATCAGTATCGCGAGCGGTCAGGATTTCCCCTGCATGCAGCTGAACCGACTTTTGATTATCTAACAGCAAGTCATCTTCAATATGTAGAACCACGCCTTGCTCAATATGATTCCACTTAAAATCATATTGAGCTAAAAAGTAATCTACATCTACAATTCGAGCCATGAAATAAGGTGTTAGCTCGGCTTTGATTCGGGGTTCTTTTAGCATAAAATGCAGAGGTTCTCTTTCAAAAACGGTCAATTCAACTTGATCGACCATAGAGTCATGCTGGCAAATAAAGTTCCAAAGACTTATTCTGGCATTGCTAGTTAGTGCGATAAATTCAGTTACATTCATTTTTCGATTATGGACACTATACATGAAATATCCGTTGGCATTTCCGTGATTATCATAATAAACGGCGACGAACTGACCGCCATACACACTCTTTTGCCACCATGATTTTTCCCTAACAAGCATGCCGTTAAATTGTTCGGCATATTGTTCATAGACACTTTCTATTACAGCAGAATGATCCTCTTTCATCAGCCGTTTGATCGTACCACTAGGGTGGTTTTTCATAATAAGGTCTGATTTATTCAATATGTATTTCATTCGGTTACTAAATAGTTCCCAGCCAAATTTTCGATAAAAGGGAACGGAAAAAGGGTGAAGCATGGAAACACTCATGCCTTGGTCCTTGATTTGGAATAAAGCTTCTTTTAACAGTTCCTTTACAAACCCTTTGCGACGATATTCTGGATAAGTAGCTACACCAGCAATACCACCCATCTTCAGTTGATTCTTCCCTAGATAAATGGAAAGGGGCAAAAGATGCAATTTTGCTGCAAGCTGGTCATTTTCATTTATCCCATAAATTTGATGGTGTTGCTTCATCGTTTCGATTCGATCCGCTATTTGATCCTCGGGTACTTGATATTGAAAGGCATACTCAGAAAGCTTCATCGCTTCTTGTAATTGATCCCCACTTAATTTGAAAACAGTCATTAAAAGCCCCCCCTAAATAATTTTCTATACCTTCAGGATAACATGAACAGTTTAAGAATAAAAAAATCCTTTAACTTACTAAATTAATGGGTTGAATAAACGATATAAGTAAAGGAGCTAGTCCTATTTTTACAACTAATGAGATAGTCAAAAAAGGAGAACAAACATGAAAATAAAGAGGAAATTAATTCTTATTCTAGTAATACTTGTATCATCTATTATAACTGTGGGGGGAATCTCTAGTACGATTAAGAATCGAACAGTAGAGAAAAATGAAGATATTAGAAAGAAAATGGAGATGTAAAAGACGATTGTACATATCCAATATCGGATTACAGGTATGTCAAATGATGAGCGGGCATTTCTGTTAACGGGAGAGAATGATTATTACGAAGGGATGAAGGCGAAAGCAGAAGATGTCGAGCAGAAAATAAAAAAGTTAAAGGATTTGGATACTGATCAAAAGTATCAGCAATCAATAGAAGATTTAGCAAAAAACTTCACTCAATACTGGTCGCTAAATCAGAAAGTCCTCGAGTCTTATACGAATAATCCACAAGCAGCAAAAGAAACTCATTTTGGGGAAGAAAGAACACTAAGGAAAAACATATTAGACCCATCCATTAATCAATATGTCGAACAATTAGAAACAGAAGTTGCTTATTTAACCGAAGAGTATGATAGCACTTCACAAATTGGTAAAAGGGTTATTTTAGTGATTACAATCCTTTCATCAGTCGTTGGGTCTACACTTGGAATCATCCTATTAGTTTCGATTATAAAACCATTAACGATCTTAAACGAACAGATGCGAGACATCGCTCAAGGTGAAGCAGACTTAACCAAGGCGATCATAATCAAAAATAAAGATGAGTTCGGTGACTTTGCGGCAACATTTAATCAATTTATTACATCACTTCGCGGAATTATGCAACAAATTGGCAGGTCTTCTGAGCAGGTGGCAGCTTCATCACATGAATTCACTGCCAATGCAGAAGAATCTAAAGCTACATCAGAAATCGTTTCAACTACGATGCAGGAAATATCAGATAGCGGCAATCATCAATCAAGTATGACTGAACAAGGTTTGGACTCTGTTAAATCAGCTCTTTTAGGGATTGAAACGATTAGCTCGAATACAAAAACGGTAGCAGAAGCATCATTAGTCATGAAAAAGCAAGCAGAAAATGGTTCTCAGTCGATACAACAGGTAGGAGTGCAAATGGAAAATATTCAGGTATCTGTTGAATTTGCAGACGAAGGCGTTCATTCACTTGCAAATCGTGCACTGGAGATCAGTAATTTTACCTCCATCATTAATGATATTGCCAATCAAACAAACTTGCTTGCATTAAATGCGACGATTGAGGCAGCAAGGGCAGGTGAAGCTGGTAAGGGATTTGCAGTGGTCGCTCAGGAAGTGCAGAAGCTAGCTGAACAAGCCAATGACTCAGCAAATCAGATTAATGAGGTTGTTCATAGTATTCAGCAGGAAACTAGAGTAACTGTTGATAATATTAAGACTGTCAAACAAAATGTATTCTCTGGCTTAGAATTATCCACTGAAGCTGAAAGCCAATTTAAAGAGATTATCGACTTCATTGATCAAGTATCTTCGCAAATTCAAGAAATTGCTTCCGCTTCACAACAGTTGAGTTCTGGCTTTGGTAATGTTTCACGTTCAATCGAAGAAATTTCTAATGCGACAAAGGAATCCGCTAGTCATACAGATGAAATTGCAAAAGCAACTGAAGAACAGCTAGCGTCGATGGAGGAAATCTTAGTTGCAGCAATATCTCTATCATCTTTATCCGAAGAACTTCAAGAATTGACTTCTAGGTTTAAAGTATAATTTCATTTCCTCTAGTTTGTTAATCCTTCTTTTAGGCTGTTTTCGTATACTTTGTTGCATTTACTACTAATCTGGGTTGAATTCCGTTACAGGTATTCGCTTTCTGCGGGCGGTCTTAGGAGTCTCGCACCTGCCACTACAATCAACATCGGCTCGAATTTGTTACTTGCTAAAAACAACAAACCTTACGAAAAGAGCCTTTTTTTTAAAATCTGTTGACTCTAACGTTACGTGATATCTTATAGTCAAGATCAGAGGGAGGGAAAACAAATGATGAAAGTAAAAGAGGTAGCTGATTTAGTTGGAGTAAGTGTGCGCGCACTACATCATTATGATGAGATTGGGTTATTATCCCCGGATACGATAACCGAATCGGGGTATCGATTGTATTCCAATGAAAATCTTAGTACACTGCAGCAAATTTTGTTTTTCAAAGAGCTCGACTTCCCTTTAAAGAAAATTAAAGAAATTATCAGCAGTCCTTCATTTAATCAAGAAGAGGCACTTTCCATGCACCGTAAACTGTTACTCGAGAAGCGTAATCGGCTGGATGCGATGATCAGGACGATTGATAAAACCATTTCTTTTACAAAAGGAGAAATTCAAATGACTAATAAAGAAAAATTTGAAGGCTTTGATTTTAGTCAAAATCCGTATGAGCAAGAAGCGCGTGAACGTTGGGGCGACGAGGCAGTTGATCAATCGAAGGTGAAACTAGGCAAAATGTCAACAGAGAAACAAGCAGCGATGGGGGAAAAAATGAACGAAATCTACCGTAATCTTGCTGGATTCAGACAAGAATCACCTGCCTCACCCGATGCACAAGCAGCCATTAAAGAATGGTATGATTTGCTAAACAAGATGGGCAACTACTCACTTGAAGCTTTCAAAGGACTTGGCCAAATGTATGTGGATGATGAGCGGTTTACAAAAAATATTGATCAATTTGGCGAAGGCTTAGCAGCATTCATGCGTGACGCAATGGCTGTATATGCAGATACGAATAAATAATAAAACGAAGAACTCTTCAATATGGAAAGACTTAATAATCTGCTCCTAAAATAATTTTTTGATATTCTTTATCCATTTATTCATTTTGTAAATTCCTTTTCTTCCCGATGATAATCACAGAGAAGAAGGTCAAAATAACAGAGATGGTGAAGATCATCAATTTAGTTGTGTAGGGGGCAGGAATATGGCGACAAGACAATCGGTAGAAAATTGCCTACAGCAATGTGAAGAGGTATTACGCATTGCTTCTGACGAGTATACACAAGGTGCAAAGCAAGAGCATTATAATGATGTGTCATATGTTGAAGCACAGGCCTTACTACAAAACGCTGCAAATGAAATTGAAACACTTGCTGCCAGTGGAAATCTGCAACAAAGAGAACAATTGAAACTCATGAGAAACCAAATTCTGCAGATGCAACACAATATGATTGTGCTGAATCGCTAAAAAATGAGTCTATATTAAATTAACGAGGTCAGACCCCCAAAGAAGTGGAAGTCTGACCTCGTTTGAAAAGGGGCGGTGCTTCGCAAAATCAGTATTGCACAGCCACCTTTATTGACAAATTGAGAATCTGAACCTTTATCATAGTAGGGTTGGGATCAGATTGTATTTTAGACTTTAGTGTGGTTCATGAAGATCCCAGGCTAATTTTAATGAATCGACGATATAGTCGGCAACTTCGTCAGCCTCAAGATTGTCCGTATCTACCTTCGAATTATGAAGCGAATAAATCGGTTTTCTAGAATTAAAAAGTTCTTCAATTTCTTCAATGGAACGCCCTTGCAATACTGGCCGGCTATCGATGATAAGGCTGATTCTTTCCTTCCATGATTCCCAAGATAAATCTAAATAAATGACAATACAATGTTCTAAACAAACTTTTCGTATTTCTTCCTGTAAAAAAGCCCCTCCACCTACAGAAATGATTTTCAGCTTTTGTTTACTAAATGTGCTAATTACACTTTTCTCTTTTTCACGAAATGCTTTTTCGCCAATTTTTTGGAAGATTTCGGAAGTTGCCATATTGTATTCTTTTTCAATTTCCTGATCTATATCAATAAAATCTCGATATAATTTCTTAGCAACCATCTCACCAATCGTAGTTTTACCAACACCCATAAATCCGATCAATACAACGCTTTTTTCTCTAAAACTACTATTGTCATGATTCATTCCACTGCCCTCATTTCACCTAATCCTATTATTGTTCGACAAAAACTACATGTCACTATTGTAAAGGATTTGGTTAATGGATAACACTGTATTTTTGGAATGTTGAATAATTTTATGAAGGATATGGGGACGAGGCTTCGCGAGCCTATCTACTATGGATTAAGAATGGACTCTAAAATCTAGCTCTGCACTGTCACCATTGTGATTAGGTGAGTGTAGCGTGCTACGGGATGAATCCTTCATAGTAAATGGTGGCGTTTTAACGCTATTGTAGTTTTGTATGTAGGCAAGTGAGTGCTAGCACGCTTAGCTGAATTAACAGTCTATGATGTATCCGGTTTTGCTGCTAAAAAAGTATTGCGCCTCCCGAAGAAAACCACTAAACTAGGATAGTTGTTGAAATATATATAGAAATCAGGTGCATAATGATGCCGCGTGCTTTATGGGTTTTAATTATTGGAATGACCCTGAATGTGACTGCTTCTTCGTTTTTATGGCCTTTAAATACAATCTATCTTCATGAACATTTAGGAAAAACGCTATCGATGGCAGGACTTGTGTTGCTTGCTAATGCCCTTGCAAGTGTTGTCGGCAATCTTTGTGGCGGTGGACTGTTTGATAAGTTTGGTGGTTACCAGACTGCAATGGCTGGCGTGATTATCACATTATTGTCATCTGTTGGAATGGCTTGGAATCATGAATTTCTGCCATATTTAATCTTTTTAACGATTTCAGGATTTGGAACAGGTATCGTGTTTCCGGCTATTTTCGCAATGGCTGGTACCGTTTGGAAGGAAGGCGGCAGAAAATCGTATAATGCTGTTTATGTTGCCCAAAACTTTGGTGTCGCAGTAGGCTCAGCTCTTGGCGGAGTGATTGCTTCCTATTCATTTGAATATGTGTTTCTTGCCAATACAGTGATGTACGTATTATTTTTCTTTGTTGCTCTCGTTGGATTTAGAGGGATCCAAGGGGATGCAGCGATACAAACGTCCATCCTTCAGGAAAAACAATCGACTAAACCTTCTAATAAAATGCTTTATCCATTGCTTGTTTTATGTTTCGGTTATTTTTTGTGCTGGATTGGTTATGTTCAATGGCAATCGACAATCGCAGCATATACACAGGAAATTGGAATTTCACTTAAACAGTACAGCTTACTATGGACAGTCAATGGTGCATTTATCGTACTTGCGCAGCCGCTCTTGGCAATCGTGATTAAATGGTTTGCGAAAACATTGAAAATCCAGCTAATCTTCGGCATGATCATCTTTATTCTTTCGTTTGCGGTGGCAGCTACATCAAGCAGCTTTGCTGGGTTCATGACGGCAATGGTCATCTTAACGATTGGTGAAATGTTCGTTTGGCCCGCAGTTCCAGCTGTGGCAGGAGAGATTGCGACAAAGGGAAAAGTGGGACTTTATCAAGGCATTGTCAACAGTACGGCTACAGGTGGTCGAATGATCGGCCCGCTTCTCGGAGGTTTCCTTGTTGATACGAATGGAATGGATATGATGTTCGGTGTATTAACGATATTTGTCGTATTAGCCATCGGAACTGTTTTCATTTTTGATAAAATGCAAAAGAGAGTAAACGAAGGCAATGGCTCAGTCTTTCCTGTGAAATAAGGAACCTATTCTAAAAATCATGCATATAGTAAGAAAAACATGATCATAATAGGAAAGAGCCCTTGCTTTTCCTGTAAAAATTCACTAGAATGACTATATAACTAAATATTCTAATACAGACAGTGATAAGGAGTAGTACCGATTAGAACCTGTGTAGAGAGTTGACGGATGGTGCAAGTCAACCAGGAGTGATCGCGAACTCGCCTTTTGAGTTTCAGGCATGAAGGAATAGTAATGCTTGACGTTCATCCGCGTTACGGATTTTTAAGTGGGGCGATAGTTGTTATGTCGCCAATTTGGGTGGTACCGCGGGTTGATTAGATACATAATCCTCTCGTCCCTTTTTATAGGGATGAGGGGTTTTTTTATGGACTTTTTTTATGGGAAGGACCGATGATGGTTATTCTTAAAAATGAGGAGGAAACAAGAATGAGTTTTAAACATAGGTCGATAGAGAAGAAATGGCAAAAATATTGGGAAGAAAATAAAACGTTTAAAACGGGTGAAGAAACCGGCAAACGGAAATTTTACTCGCTTGATATGTTCCCATATCCATCTGGGGCTGGACTTCATGTTGGTCACCCAGAAGGCTACACAGCAAGCGATATTTTAGCACGGATGAAACGAATGCAAGGCTATAATGTGCTTCATCCAATCGGTTGGGATGCTTTTGGACTTCCAGCAGAGCAGTATGCACTTGATACAGGAAATGATCCAGCGGAATTCACGCAGCATAACATCAACACATTCCGCCGCCAAATTAAAGCATTAGGTTTTTCTTATGATTGGGATCGGGAAATTGATACAACAGATCCAGACTATTATAAATGGACGCAATGGATTTTCACGAAGCTTTTTGAAAAAGGGCTGGCGTACATTGATGAAGTAGCGGTCAACTGGTGTCCTGCGCTTGGCACGGTTTTGGCGAACGAAGAAGTTATCGACGGAGTAAGTGAACGTGGAGGGCATCCGGTTGAACGACGCCCGATGAGACAATGGGTGTTAAAAATCACAGCTTATGCAGACCGTTTACTTGATGATCTTGAAACAGTTGATTGGCCGGAAAATATTAAAGATATGCAGCGTAACTGGATCGGACGTTCTGAAGGAGCTGAAGTGACTTTCAATATTGACGGTCATGATGATACGTTTACCGTCTTCACGACACGTCCTGATACTTTATTCGGTGCAACCTATGCGGTGTTATCTCCTGAGCATCCGTTTGTTGACACGATTACTACACCTGAGCAAAAAGCAGCGGTAGAACAATATATTACTGAAGTGAAAAATAAAACGGATCTTGAACGTACGGATTTGGCAAAAGACAAAACAGGTGCATTTACAGGAGCGTTTGCCATCAACCCAGTTAATGGTGAAAAAATGCCAATCTGGATTGCTGATTATGTACTAATGAGCTATGGAACAGGTGCTATTATGGCGGTGCCGGCTCATGATGAACGCGATTATGAATTCGCAATGAAATTCGAATTGCCAATTAAAGAAGTCGTAGCAGGCGGGGACGTGACGAAAGAAGCGTATACAGGCGATGGTGTGCATGTGAATTCCGAATTCCTAAACGGCTTAAATAAAGAAGAAGGAATCGCAACGATGATTAAGTGGTTGGAGGAAAAAGAAATTGGTACGAAGAAAGTAACATTCCGTCTTCGCGACTGGTTATTCAGCCGTCAACGTTACTGGGGAGAACCGATTCCAATCATTCATTGGGAAGATGGTACAACAGAAGCAGTTAAAGAATCTGAGCTTCCTGTTCTATTACCGAAAACGACAGATATTAAGCCATCCGGTACAGGTGAATCGCCACTTGCGAACATCCATGATTGGGTGAATGTAACTGATGAGAATGGCAGAAAAGGTCGTCGTGAGACAAACACGATGCCACAATGGGCAGGAAGCAGCTGGTACTTCCTACGTTATATCGATCCGAACAATACAGAAGCGATTGCTGATCCGGAAAAGATAAAAGAATGGATGCCAGTTGATATGTATATTGGTGGTGCCGAGCATGCGGTCCTTCATTTATTGTACGCTCGATTCTGGCATAAATTCTTGTATGACATTGGCGTTGTTCCAACATCTGAACCGTTCCAAAACCTTTTCAACCAAGGAATGATTCTGGGAGAAAATAATGAAAAAATGAGTAAATCAAAAGGAAACGTAGTAAACCCAGATGATATCGTGGATAGCCATGGTGCCGATACTCTACGTCTATATGAAATGTTTATGGGACCTTTGGAATCATCGATTGCTTGGTCTGAAAATGGACTTGATGGCGCTCGTCGTTTCCTTGACCGTGTATGGCGTTTACTTGTTAATGACGACGACACACTGACAGATAAAATTGTCGATACAGATGATAGCGGCAAGCTTGAGAAAGTGTACCATCAAACGGTGAAGAAGGTTACAGAAAACTACGAGACTTTGAAATTCAACACAGCAATTTCGCAATTAATGGTCTTTATCAATGATGCATATAAAGCGGACACACTCCCTAGACCATATATAGAAGGTTTCGTGAAAATGTTATCACCAGTTGCTCCACATATCGCTGAAGAACTATGGGGAAGACTCGGGGCCACAGAAACAGTCACATACGAAACATGGCCTGCTTATGATGAAGCAAAAATGATCGACAACGAAGTCGAAATCGTTGTCCAAATTAATGGGAAAGTGAAAGCAAAACTAATGGTACCAACAGACACTACGAAAGAAAAACTAGAAGAAATCGCCATGGGCGAAGACGCTATTAAAGAACAAATCGACGGAAAAACCGTTCGTAAAGTCATTGCGGTACCTGGTAAATTAGTGAACATCGTTGCGAATTAAATAAAAAAACTGACTCACTCTGACTGTTTAGTCTTTAGTGGGTCAGTTTTTTTTTTGGTGCGCACACCTAGAAGAAGGAGATAGCGTGAAAAACCAAATAGATGAGGAATTGCTCTATTTCGTGGTCGATAATGTCAATAGAACTTATTTTTTAGCTGAGGGAGTATCGATCTATTTAATTGGCATCCAAACCTCAATCACATGGTCCGTTGCACTTGCTGGATACAAATACTTCTCAAAGTTAGGGGCAAATCTGAATTGAACATCTGTTTTCTCATGCAGAGCTTGGAAAGCAGGTTTGATGCCTGGAATGCCATTCTCCACAGTAGCAACAATATAGCGCCCCGATTCAATTTTTATTTTTTCTACATCAGACCGATCTACTAAATCTTGAATGCCTGCAAGATAGTGTAGTTTCCCTTCACGATCAAAATCGATACAGACACCGTAAAACGTATCCACTGAAATGTTATCGATTTTTAAGGTTGCGTTTAACTTGTCCCATATTCGCGGGATTTCAGCGGTAGTACCTACGTGTTTATAGCCTATTACCCAAAAACCTTCAATCGTTTCAATCCTCGTTTTCATCACATTCTCCTCCTTATTCCTTATGCAACTTTCCAAACTCTATGATATACTTCCCATTTTAGCATAACTTCGCGACTTACTAATATAGCCAATCGATGAATTAGGTATACTGATCTTACCTTAGAACGCATAAAAAATTCTAGCTCCGCACCGTCACCATTGTGATTAAGCGAGTGTAGCGTGCTACAGGAGGATCCTTGGTGTAATGCCATATTCGTTTTGTATGAAATGCTTTTAGGCAAGTATTGGAAATACATTTTACTTGTCATACGACAAATAATAAATCAGGATTCATTATGAGATACTAAAAATCAAAGGTGATAAAATGTATGGTTTTCCTTTTCATCTTACGAACCTTTGAGAGCAGGAGGATACCAATGAGTAAAGGGAAAATATTGATCGTGGAAGATGAAAGTAAAATTGCCCGTCTCATTCAATTAGAACTTGAGCATGAAGGATATGAAACAGGAACTGCGCGTACAGGATTAGATGGGTTCAATATGTTTCAACAAGAGAAATGGGACCTTCTTTTATTAGATGTGATGTTACCTGAATTAAATGGACTAGAGGTGTTAAGGCGTATTCGTTCAACGGATGACCAAACGCCCATTATTCTATTAACGGCACGTGATGCATTGCCCGATAAAGTAAGTGGACTCGATTTAGGTGCCAACGATTACATTACAAAGCCGTTTGAAATTGAAGAATTATTTGCACGTATACGCGTCTGGTTACGTCTCCCAGTTTCTCAAGAAGAAGGGACAACATCTTCTACTATTAAAGTTGGGGATCTAACGATAAATTCAAAAACTCGTGAAGTATATCGTGCGGATCAAATGATTGAGTTGACGCCAAAAGAATATGATTTACTTATCTATTTAATGGAAAATAAAAATCAAGTCTTAACGTTTGACCAATTGTTAACGAATGTATGGGGATTTGATTATTTCGGTGATTCCAATGTTGTCTATGTATACATTCGATATTTACGAAAAAAGATTGACGCACCATTTCAAACTCCTTATATTCACACGGTTCGTGGTGTTGGATATATGTTAAAGGAATAATATATGAAGCTACAAACGAAAATTGTTCTCACATCAACCCTTTTAATTTTTATTCTTTTGGTCGTTGCAAATAGTTCAATTTACTTTATTTTTAAAAAAACGATGACTGATAACGCAATTGAACGTCTTCAAGTAGAAAGTAAAAATATTGCAGAAGGATTAAAACCAGCAAGTAATCCAGCGAGTAATCCAGCCACTTTATTACGAGCGTATTTACCTCCTAATGGAATGATACGTATTCTTCCGCCAAAAGGTAAACCGTTGCTTATCGTTATTAGAGACCAAACTGAACTAAATGGTCTGCCATATTCATACAAGTCATTTGAACAAACGGCCGTAGAAGACATTGATGATCATTTATACGCCATTTCACACTCACCGATTATTTGGACAAATGGCGATGTCGTTTCGCTTGAAGTGACGGAACCATTAACAGATGTTGAGGAATCTTTACAAATTTTAAAAGTCATTTTACTGGTCGCTTCCCTCGTTATTTTAATTCCAACAATCTTGGGCGGGCGTGTATTAAGTCAAGTCATCTTACGACCGATTAAATCGCTTATTCAGACAATGGAAGAGATTCAGGAATCACGGACGTTTAAAAAAATCAGACGTGATACAACATCAAAGGACGAACTGGATAAAATGGCGAATACATTTAACAATATGATGGATTTATTGGAGGAAAATTATAAAAAACAGGAGCAATTCGTATCGGATGCTTCTCATGAATTAAAAACGCCGCTTACCGTTGTAGAAAGTTACGCAAATATGTTAAAACGTTGGGGGATGAAGCGCCCTGATATTTTGGAAGAAGCAATCGAAGCCATTCATTCCGAGGCCATTCGAATGAAGCAGCTAACGGAACAAATGTTACTCCTTGCTAAAGGCGATGAACAATGGGAGATGCATATAGAGGAAGTGGATATTAGTTTGGTATGCAGGGATACAGCGAAGCATCTACAGCTTGCCTTTGAGAGAACGATTTCGATTGATGTACAAACCAATAATCCGATCATTCGTGCAGATGAAAAAAAGGTCAAACAGTTACTCTATATTTTAGTGGATAATGCAATTAAATATAGCGAAAAATCTATTGATATTACAATTTCTCGCGGTACTTCTTCCATATTCATCGCTATTACGGATTATGGGATTGGGATTCCGAAAGAAGATCTAGCACATGTATATGAACGATTTTTCCGAGTAGATAAAGCAAGGACAAGAGAAACAGGCGGAACAGGATTGGGATTGCCTATCGCAACAAGAATTGTCGCTGCTCATAACGGGAAGATTCATATGGATAGTGAAGAAGGAAAAGGTACAACAGTCACAATTGAATTACCACTTTAAATTTTTAAGAGGATTCTCAGACTTCTCTAAGAATGCTCTGTTACACTATGATTCATTAACATATGGAGGTGAAAGAATGAAGAAGATAGCATTGACGATGTTATGCATTCTAATCATTGGTTTCGGTGGCTGGTACGGGGTTAAAAAAGCATTTACTGCTCCGAGTTCTCTCCTACCAGAAGAGAATGTCAGTCAGATGATCCAACAGAAATATGGAGGAACAATTGAGGATATTAGTGTTTTTCAAGAAAAGGATAAGCTCAATTATTCCATTAAATTGATAAAAGATCAGATTCCATATCAGGTAATTGTCAATGGACAGACAGGTGAAGTACTTGCCATGATAAAACAAACGACGGCACAAAAGTCTGCGGCACCAAAACCTGCGGAGCAAAAACCTGCAGAACAAAAGCCTGAAGAGCAAAAACCTGCAACTCCACAAATGAATCAGCAAGAATCAATCGCTAAATCCAATAAAAACAATCAAACAAATGCTTTTTCAAGTAGTGCGCTTCAAACGATTATTACAATTGATCAAGCAATAGGAATTGCCTTAGACAAAGCTCAAGGAACGATTGATGAAGTCGAATTAGGAGAAGAAGATGGCCAGCTTGTTTACGAAGTTGAAATCAAGCAATCGGAAAAAAAGAAATCTGAAGTAATAATTAATCCATACTCTGGGAAAGTTGAGTCCATTTCAATTGATACGCACAAGGATTCGGACGACGGTGACGATGATTAAACGTGTAGCGTTAAGCTACACGTTTTTTTATCCTTTCTTTTAACTCTTAACAGAAGATGAAATGGTTTCTAATTAAAAATCAAGCGGCGGCGATCGACAAAACTTCATTGATTCTAGATGAAGATGTTTATCAGCAACAGTTTGGCTACTATAAGACAATTAATAAGACACTAAGGATGCCGTTTTTTATAAAATCTTTTTCATTTCTAAGGGAATTCTAAGATTCTTTTACATAATCTTTAAACTTGAGACGTTAAGATATAACTAACAAATATGCAGGAGGTTTTAAACGATGAAATTAGCAGCAACGGTATTAACTGGAGTTTTAGTTGTAGGTGGATTAGGAGTGGGTGCTTATGCAATGGCAGCAAACCAACCGTCGACTAAAACTATGAATATAGTATCTAAAACAATTAGTAAAGATAAAGCAAAAGAAATAGCTTTAGGCGTATCTAAAGGTGGTCAAGTAACGGAGATTCATTTAGATCAAGATCACGGAAGAAAAGAATATGAAGTAGAGATTCTCAATCAAGATACAGAATATGACGTGGATATTGATGCAACGACAGGAAAAGTATTAGAAGTAGAAAAAGATGATCGGGATAACGCTGATATTGATGAAGAAGGTATAAGAACACTTCAAAACGAATCGCCAACAATTTCAGAAGAAAGTGCAAAGGAAACGGCGTTACAAAGTGTGAAGGGGACTGTAACTAAAACAGAATTGGGTAACGATCATAATCGATTAGTCTACGAATTTGAACTTATGACAGATAGCGGCAATAAAGCAGAGGTTAAAGTAGATGCAACTACTGGAAAAGTAATAAAAGTTGAAATTGATGGAGATATAGGCGCACTTCAAAATGTATCGTCAAGCATTTCAGTAGAAGATGCAAAGAAAACAGCGTTACAAAGAGTCAAAGGGACTGTAACTAAAACAGAATTAGATGGCGATGACCAACGTATCGTTTACGAATTTACAATAATTACTGATAACGGGCGTGAAGTAGAAGTAAAAGTAGATGCAACAAGTGGACAAGTTTTAAAAGTTGAATTTGATGATTAAATGATCCATGTGTATTCTAACCTAAATCATTTAAGGGAATATTAAAGAGATAGAATATAGAAGGGCTTCATATGCGCCGGACAAAATGCACGAATGCCATTAGTTTTCTAAGAACTATACTAGGAGATATTTGTTGAAGGTATCATCCTCAACAAGAGGGGATACCATAAGAATAGAAAAAATTTATCCTCCCAAAAGGGGGTGTCTCAAAGCAGGGGCAGACCCTTTTGAGACACCCTCTTTTTAGAGGATATGGCTTCGTTATATTAGTAATAAGAAACCTCGTTATTACAAGTTAGGGAGAACTTTCTTCGCTCCTAAGAAGATCCAAGTACTGAGTATGAAAGGCATTGTTAAGGATGGAAGTCCATAAGGTAATAGCCAGGTTGTTACACTTGCTGTGATAGGTACTGTTAAGCAAGCTGCGCTGATTCCTGATATGGTCGCAATATGTTTTCGATTTTGATTAAATACTAAAGCTACAGCTAAACTGGTTAAAATGGCATTATAGCCATAAAGACCCATGAAAATTAAGGAATGTTCTCCGCCTAGTACATATGATGTGAGCAAAGCAACGGCATTGCCTAAAATGGCAAAGAGACCAAATTTCCAACTAGCCCAAAATACGGCGATAAATAATAGGGCACCACAATAGGGATTATCCAGGAAAAAAACTTGTCCAATTCCAGTAAAGGTTCCTTCCAACCAATTTACCTTTCCTGCTGTATTTAGTTCCCAATGTGCTAAATCTTGAGGCACTAATGACGCACTTAATTGGATTGCCTCAAGTCGATAAGAAACAAGTAGCGTAAACCAAGTCACGATAATAAAGGGTAGTGTAAGAATTGGGATTCCTGTGTTTTTCATAAAGTGCATCATGGCGGCAGTTAAAATAGCTGCCACAGCTGCTCCAATTAAAACGAAAATCCATTGATTGGCTCCGGTTAATAACAATGTTAGTGCAAGCCCTGTTAGCACGGAATTATATCCAAATAAACCTTGATTCACACTATCCTCATCGGCCCCTCCCAATTTACCAATCAAGGTACCTATGATAGCGGATATTAAAGCAATCAATCCCAAATAATACGAATAAATTGTAAGGGATAGTAGAATGATTAATCCAGTAATGACATTCTCAATCAAGATAACTTGAGAAATTCCTTTCAATGATGCTGACATTAACGAAAGAAACTTTCCCTCTGTTAAAGTAGCATTTTTGTTTTTTGGCATAATACTCACCTCTCGTTGGAATTTTTGAACATTTTAAATCCACTTGAATCTTGTTCATAAATTTTTAAGAAAAACCATTATCCTCTGACACATAATATGACTCTATTATGTTCAAAAATATTAATTCAAGAGAGGGCTAATGTAAAAAAGTACTCACCTACATAAAACCGATAGTTAAATCACATTTTATTAAAGGATTTTCCCGAGCCTTTATTATAATACCAGAATAATAATCTAGCAGTCTTCCATTTGAAAAGATTTCTATATATAAAAATCTTCCATATTTCTTCGATACCTCCTTACAAAAGTCCATAATTTTTTCAAATAAATGATCAATAAAAGCACAAGCGTCTACAGAGAAGAATCGCTGAGATCTTATACTTGTATAGTACTTGAACGTTCCTTCTTCCTTCACACTCTAATGCGCTGTTGCTTGTGCGAGACATTAAAATATATAAAAAAATATATGAAACTTGATATATATATAAATTATGATATATTATTGCATCAAGGGAATCAAACATTGTATTCTTGCAAAAATACTAAAAATAGACAATAAACGACAGAAAAATCAGGTAATTTTCGAATATTTTACTTTTTAAAACCAAGAATGTATGTTATTTGGTTTTTATTTCATTTGAAAATATAGTAAAAAAGATGGAAATCTAAGGGTTTCAACAATGAGAACACAGAATTATCGGACAATATCATTAAGAATGTTCGATTCCCTTTTTTTACATCAGAACAAAAGTAGGCCTTTATTAAGGGGGTATTTTCCCTGGAATGAGTCGCTACATAATATCAAGGAGGTTTTACTATGAAATTATTACCACGTGAGATCGACAAGCTCATGATTGTGGTGGCAGGAGATCTTGCCAAGAAACGGAAAGATAGAGGATTGAAATTAAATCACCCAGAGTCTGTAGCACTTATCACATATGAAGTGCTAGAAGGTGCTAGAGATGGAAAAACCGTGGCAGAATTGATGGAATATGGTGCAACGATTTTGTCACGTGAAGATGTGATGGAAGGTATTCCAGAGATGATTCATGATATTCAAGTAGAAGCAACTTTTCCAGATGGAACAAAACTAGTAACGGTTCATAATCCAATTCGTTAAAAAGGAGGCATCATTTCATGATACCTGGACAATACATTGTAAAAGAAGAAGACATTATTATCAATGAAGGTAAAGCGATAAATACGATTTCAGTCATCAATACGGGAGATCGCCCAGTTCAAATTGGATCACATTTCCATTTTTATGAAGTGAACGAGGCTCTTCAATTTAATCGTGAGGAAGCATTTGGAAAACGCTTGAACATACCTGCAGGTGCTGCGGTTCGTTTTGAACCTGGCGATGAAAAAGAAGTAGAATTGCTTTCTTTTGCTGGGGAACAACGTGTATATGGATTTAACAATAAAGTTGATGGATCTGTTCAAGGAGGATGCAAGTAATGAGCTACAAAATGTCAAGACAACAATATTCACAAATGTACGGTCCGACTACAGGGGACTCTATTCGTTTAGCAGATACAGATTTATTCATTCAAATTGAGAAAGATTATACAACGT
Source organism: Peribacillus huizhouensis (assembly GCF_014138605.1). GTDB lineage: Bacteria > Bacillota > Bacilli > Bacillales > DSM-1321 > Peribacillus > Peribacillus huizhouensis. The sequence continues at coordinate 87,438 of NZ_JACJHX010000003.1, forward strand.
ATGGAGAAGAAGTCGTGTTTGGCGGCGGAAAAGTAATTCGTGATGGGATGGGACAACATCCTCTTGCGACTCGCAAAGATGATAATGTTCCAGATATCGTCATTACAAATGCGGTTATCCTTGATTATACAGGGATTGTGAAAGCAGACATTGCCATCCGTGACGGAAAAATTGCCGCAATCGGGAAAGCGGGAAATCCTTTAGTACAAGATAATGTGGATATTGTGATCGGTGCATCTACAGAAATCATCGCTGGCGAAGGCTTGATTGTAACAGCTGGTGCGATTGATACCCATGTTCACTTTATTAATCCAGCACAAATTGAAACGGCATTAGCTGCTGGTACGACAACATTAATTGGTGGTGGAACAGGTCCAGCTGCTGGGTCAAAAGCGACAACGGTAACTCCTGGGGAATGGAATATTCATCGCATGCTTCTTGCTGCAGAAGGAATGCCAATCAATGTTGGGTTTACAAGTAAAGGACAAGCTGCATCTGAAGAACCACTGATCGAACAAGTAAAAGCAGGTGCAATTGGCTTAAAAGTACACGAAGACTGGGGAGCAACAGCTTCAGCTCTTGACTATGCATTACGTGTAGCAGATAAATATGATGTTCAAGTAGCAGTTCATGCTGATACGTTGAATGAAGGTGGCTTCATGGAAACGACGATGGCTGCCATTAAAGATCGAGTGATTCACATGTACCATACAGAAGGTGCGGGTGGTGGACATGCGCCAGATTTAATTAAATCAGCAGGCTATAATAATATTCTGCCATCTTCAACGAACCCAACTTTACCATTTACTGTAAATACAGTTGATGAGCATTTAGATATGTTAATGGTTTGTCATCATTTAAATCCATCGATTCCAGAAGATCTTGCGTTTGCTGATTCACGAATTCGCCGTGAAACGATCGCAGCTGAAGATATTCTTCATGATATGGGTGTCATTAGTATGGTTAGCTCAGATTCACAAGCGATGGGTCGAGTTGGCGAGGTTGTTTTACGCACATGGCAAACAGCAGACAAAATGAAAAAACAACGCGGAGTTTTAGAAGGTGATAGTGAATTTTCTGATAATAACCGTGCAAAACGATTTGTAGCTAAATATACAATCAACCCTGCCATCACACATGGTATTTCTGAATATGTTGGGTCAATTGAAGTTGGGAAAATCGCCGATTTAGTTCTTTGGTCTCCAGCATTTTTCGGTGTGAAACCTGAAATGATCCTGAAAAATGGTTTTGCGGTAGAAAGCTTAATGGGAGATGCGAATGCATCTATTCCGACACCTGAGCCAATGATTTACCGTCCAATGTATGCACAAGTTGGCAAAGCTTTATCAAAAAGTTCAATCACGTTTATTTCTCAAGCGGCTTTTGATGATAAAGTTCATGAAAAACTTGGTTTGGAAAAATTGATTCTTCCAGTTCGCGGTATCCGTAACTTAACGAAAAAAGATATGAAACATAATTCTGAAACTCCTAAGATCACTGTTGATCCACAAACATACGAAGTAACAGTGGACGGGGAGCCTATTACATGTGAACCTGTTGATACTGTACCAATGGGACAAAGATATTTCCTATTCTGAGGTGAAAGCATTGATTATCGAACAAATTGTTACGAATATTGAACAAATGGCAACAGAAGAAATAGACAAACGTCATAAAGAGAAAGTCTATCTTGAAAGTGCCGATTTAGTGAAACGAATTCAAAGAGTGACAACGGATCATGGCACGGAAATAGGGATTCGATTAAAGAATCCTCGTGATCTTGTTGCAGGTGATGTTTTATTTATGGACGATAAAAATATGATTATCATCGATGTTTTATCTGATGACTTATTAGTTATTAGCCCACGTACATTGAAAGAAATGGGAACAATTGCTCATCAATTAGGGAATCGCCATCTTCCAGCTCAATTTGAAGAAAATGAGATGCTCGTTCAATACGATTATTTAGTTGAGGAACTACTACAAGAGCTTCAAATTCCTTTCAAACGCGAAGATCGGAAAGTAAAACAGGCGTTTCGTCATATTGGACATAGCCATGAATCCTAATATTCTAGCATTATTCCAATTATGTGATTCAAACCTTCCGACAGGAGCGTTTAGTCATTCATATGGTTTGGAGACGTATATTCAAGAAGATCAAGTACATGATCAAGCTACATTTGCAAAATGGCTTCACGTATATTTACATGAGCAGCTCATCTATTCGGATGGGCTCGCTTCCCATCTCGTATATGAGGCACTTGAGAAGGAAGACTTCCAAACAGTTTGGAAGTTTGATCGAATGCTAACAGTTCAAAGCTTGCCGCGTGAAACGAGGGATGGTACCCAAAGAATGGGGGAGCGCATGTTAAGTCTTGTGGAAGCTCTGTATGATGTACCGGTCTTAACAGAATATAGAAAGCGAATTAAAGAGAAAAAATCGTTTGGACATTCAGCTATTGTTTTTACGATCATTGGGCATCATCTTGGTGTTCCTAAATCAACTACAACTCTCTATTATTTATATTCTGTTATTTCAAGCTTGATTCAAAATGCTGTTCGGGCCATTCCGCTAGGGCAGACTGCTGGTCAAAAAACGATTCAACAGTTTCAGAGTGAATTAGTGACCGCAACTGCAAAAATTGAAAATTTGGCTGAAGAGGACTTTGGTATTACTTCGCCAGGTTTAGAATTAGCGCAAATGAAACATGAACGTGTTAACATACGTATTTTTATGTCTTAATTATGAATTAAAGGAAGTGCATTACAATGGAACCAATTAAAATTGGTGTAGGTGGACCTGTTGGTGCAGGGAAAACAATGCTAGTAGAAAAGTTGACAAGACATTTTGCTGGTGAAATTAGCATGGCGGTTGTAACGAATGACATTTATACAAAAGAAGATGCGAAATTTTTAATGAATAATGGAGTACTGCCTGCTGATCGGATTATTGGTGTTGAAACAGGCGGCTGTCCTCATACAGCAATCCGTGAAGATGCATCGATGAACTTTGCGGCAATTGATGAATTAATAGAGAATCATCCAGACGTTGAACTGATTTTTGTTGAAAGTGGCGGCGATAACTTGGCAGCTACATTCAGTCCGGAACTTGTTGATTTCTCTATCTATATTATCGATGTAGCCCAAGGGGAAAAAATTCCCCGTAAAGGTGGACAAGGGATGATTAAATCTGATTTATTTATCATTAATAAAACGGATTTAGCTCCTTACGTTGGTGCAAGTTTAGAAGTAATGGAATCAGATACGAAAGTTTTCCGTGGGAATAAGCCATTTGTTTTCACGAATTTAAAAGATAATACAGGCCTTGATCAAGTGATGGATTGGATTAGGAAGAATGCACTTTTAAAAGGATTGGAATAAATGGAAAATTGGACAGGGACTTTGCGTTTAGATGTGGAAGAACGTCAAGGGAAGACCGTTGCTAAAAATGTGTATTTTCAAGGTGCATTGAAAGTGATGCGCCCTATATACCATGATAATTCTGGGCAAGCATGTTATTATATTTTGAACCCAGGCGGCGGTTATTTAGACGGGGATCGCTATAAACTGCAGTTTTCATTAAAAGAACAAGCCAAATTAACATTAACAACACAATCGGCTACAAAAGTTTATAAAACTCCTAATCAACATGCTTATCAGGAAACAGAATTTTTCTTGAAAAAAGGAAGTTATTTAGAATATATACCGGACCCGCTAATCATGTATCGCGATGCTCAATATGTACAGAAAAATGTGATTCGGATGGAAAAAGGCGCTACGCTTATTTATTCTGATATTCTTACACCAGGGTGGTCTCCTGATGGCGATCAATTCAGCTATGATCGACTTCGATTGTTGAATGAAATCTATATGGACGATGAGTTAGTGGTGTATGATCATATTAAAGTGAATCCAGCTGAACAAGATATGCAGTCAATCGGCTTTATGGAAGGATACACCCATTTAGGTTCAATGTTTGTCATTGGTGAACAAACAAACGCCGAATTGCTTGACAAATTGCATCATTTAATGGACCAAAACGAGCAAGATTATAAGTTTGGGCTCTCCATGCTATCGGTCAAAGGATTCTCTATCCGTGTGTTAGCGAACAAAACGCAAACGATAGAAAGAATATTTTCGGAATGCCATCAATTGATTAGTGAAGATTGGTTTAACACTAAACCAGCTTTTCTAAGGAAGTACTAATTTCTAGAATTCGGCAATCGTCAAGGTTGCCGAATTTTTATTAGAAATAATGCTTGTTTATCTAGGTGGGAAATGGATACTTTCTAAAAAAAGTTATACATGAACGTATTCCAATGAAAGAGCTTTATAGGTAAAATTTAGTTTCGTTCAAGATCTACTAACGATACTTACAGTAAAAAGAGTTGGGGAATCGGCAGTTTACACCCTTGTATTTGGCATAGCACGGTCAATAGGATGTGTTGTTAACAAGTACTGGGATTTTGTTTATGTTAGGCATGAAACGTATCTTAATGAATCGCACTCAGATTAACAACGGGTGTCATTCGTACTTTATTTGGTATATACTATATGTATAATTTAGGGATGCATGAAGGATTGATTAATCTCTAGATTAAAAAAAGGGATATTTGAATTGTGCAACATTAAGTTGCTCCTATTTATGGATGGGGGATATTTATGAATACTCTTGGATATGCAATTCTCAGTGCACTTGGTAGAAAACCATGCTCAGGATATGAATTAGTACAATATTTAGACGCAGTATGGCCTGCGAAACATAGTCAAATTTATCCTCGTTTATCCAAGATGGAACAGAACGGGCTTCTTGTATTTGAAGAAGTTGTACAAACTGGTAAACCGGATAAAAAGATATTTTCGATCACAGAAAAAGGAAGAGAAACGTTAGAAAAATGGGTCACGGAATCTCCATCTGATCCGATTATGCGAGATGAATTTCTCATAAAGATAAATTCTATTTGGTTGTCGGATGAGGAAAGTGCGAAAAAACTCATTCAGGATCGAATTTCGAATCTAGAACAAAAAGTTGCTTATCGAGCTGATACAATAGCAGAGTTGGAACAAAAGCATCGAGAAAATACGATGTCTAAGCATTTTGGTCGCTATCTTCTCTTTAATCGACGGAACATGATGGACAAAGAGGAGATTTCATGGTGTGAATGGGTTCTGAATTTACTGGAGAAAACAAACTTTAACATAAGCAAACTTATGTTATGGTTGATAGGTGCTGGAAAACTTAATCTAGTCATTCAAAATATGATGGCAGTCAGTGAAATCTGATAATCCAATAGTTAATTGAATCCAAACTGCTAATTTTGGGACAGTCTGCTTTTATTAACGATATGAACGAATCCAATTACCATAATGCTAACTCAAAAATCAAATAGCAAGGGTGATGCAATCGTGTATTTGGACCAAAGCCAAGTGTCTATAGAAGTCTTGGCTGCGTGTATGTTGAAAATTTTTATCAAATGAATCCTTTGATCTGCTCAAGTTACTGTTTTAGCGATCAAGGGTTTTTTTTTGAAAAAATTTTTAGACGATGCTACTTTTTTTGTTTTTGCTCTTATAAAGAGAGTGACAATATAAAAAGGAGCGAGAATAATGGAAAAATTAAACTTTGAAACCATTAAACATTATCAATCTTTCAAGACAATTGAGGAAATGGATCAATCCGTTCGAGGATTTTTGTATAAGCACAAAGCTGAATTATCAGAAGGCACCAACAAAGTCTTAACCTTCATTTGGAGACATTCCGTGAAGGTTATTGGTGTGAGTTTTGCTAAATATGACTATATTGCCAAAAACGTTCAGCTATGTCGAAGGACAGTCATTCGTGCCATTAAAAAGCTAGAGCAGTTAGGAATTATTAAAAAAATTCCGACAGCGAAAATGAATGGTAAACAAGGTGTGAATATCATAATAATCCAATCTTTTCAACAACTAGATGATTTGAAAAATAATGTGTCACCCCAGGTTGTCACTGCACCTGTCACTCCTAATAAAACAGGGAATAAACAAAGCTCACTCTGTGAGAAACAATTAAAACCTACTAACGTAACAGAGAAAAGGAATCAATTTGATCAGGCTGATGAGAGTACTACTCAAGAATTAGACGAGAGCTTTCTGCCAGAATCCGTTCACAAAGAATTTGTCCAAGCTGCCAAGCCTTTTTTGGAAGCGTTAGCGATCTATAAGCTTTGGAATCGAGTGCTTATTGCCTATAAAAAAATCAATCTCGAACGCCCGTTAGAAGATTTGATAGAAGAAGTCGTCAGTGCCTTTAAACAAACGATTTTTGCCAAACAAATAGGGAAAATTCACTCAACGTTTGAAGGTTATTTTTATAGTGTACTCTATGCAAAATGGATTGTAGAAAAAAGGAATGAAAACAGACATTTGCTGTATGATTTTTTGGAAGAAAATGTAGGAAGTTAAGCAGACATCAAGATTAACTGAACTAGGGATTCTAAAAAAATAGGTTGGGGGATATTCAATACTTATGATTCACTTTATCATTTTTCCAAGTCGAGCTAATGGTATAGCGGCGGTATAAAGCTACCTTATCTTCCGTGTTCTAGACGATTGATCAGTTGCATCCTTTTTTAGCTCTAGTCTATATTGCAGAGTAGGGGCCAATTACTAAGATATTAGCTATTTTTGACCAATTGGGCTTGGCTAAGAATGAAAAGTGGGTATTAAACCTTGCTCCGTCATAAAGTTGCGGAATAATCTATTTTGAATTGCGGTTAATCGAGCAATAATAAAACAATTTAAAAACCTATATAATGAAATAAAACCCACATTCTTTTTTTATTTTAAACTCGAAACAGCATATATAATTGTTGTATAATATATGCTAGTAATGAGTCATAAACTTCTATTAGTGTGGTTCGTCTACAATAGGAAAACGTAACGAACATCTTATCGTTTTTTTGTATAAATGTTAAAGAAGTAGCTTATTTCATACTTATAATTTTGGATAGATTCAATACGGAAAGAGAGTGTTCATTATGGGCCGTAAGTGGAACAATATTAAAGAAAAAAAAGCATCAAAGGATGCAAATACAAGTCGTATATATGCAAAGTTTGGGCGTGAAATTTATGTAGTAGCCAAGCAAGGCGAGCCGGATCCAGAATCTAATCAGGCTTTAAAAGTTGTACTCGAACGTGCAAAAACGTACAACGTACCAAAAGCGATCATTGACCGTGCGATTGAAAAAGCCAAAGGTGGTTCAGATGAAAGCTATGACGAACTTCGTTATGAAGGCTTTGGACCTAACGGCTCAATGGTAATTGTCGATGCACTGACAAATAACGTGAACCGTACTGCATCAGATGTTCGTGCTGCATTTGGTAAAAACGGAGGTAATATGGGAGTCAGCGGTTCTGTAGCCTATATGTTTGATGCAACAGCTGTCTTCGGCCTTGAAGGGAAAACAGCAGATGAAGTTCTTGAATTATTAATGGAAGCTGATGTAGACGTACGAGACATCGTAGAAGAAGATGAATCGGTTATCATTTATGCGGAACCTGATCAGTTTCATGCTGTACAAGAAGCATTGAAGAATGTTGGGATCACTGAATTCACAGTTGCAGAACTAACGATGCTGGCACAAAATGACTTAACACTAGAAGCAGACGCACAAGCGCAATTTGAAAAAATGATTGATGCGTTAGAAGATTTAGAAGACGTTCAGCAAGTCTACCATAATGTAGATTTAGGTGAATGATATATGAAAGCAGAGGCTGTCCCATAATGAAAGGTTCAGACCCCACATCTATTCAAAACCGTTAAACGGTGTATAGAATGTGAGGTCAAAACCTTTTTGGGACGTCCTCTGCTTATTTTATTTGAAGGCTATGTTAAAGCTCATTGTTGATTTTGACTCTATGTTAATTGGAGCGGAATGCGAGAGGCTCACGCGGAAAGCGAAAGCTTCTCGTTGCAATCAACTGGCAAGTTTAACAGAGCCAATTTGAGAATACTTTAATGGATAGACCTCGTTTTCAATACATGGTAAATATTGCTGAGCTCTAACCCTTTAAATGTTAGTGTAGCTTTTACATGCCTCTTTAGTAATCCTCAATTAGCCAATCAAAAACGTACAACAATGCCACTAATCTCCCGGTTTGAAAACATGCTACGAAATTAAATTTTTACACATATTTTACAATTTTTTACCTCATGTTAATGTTGCCAGCTTGGTACCAAGTTAGGATGAAACTAGGCAATCGATATGAATGGGGGAGAGGTAGAATGAAGGTTGAATTACATTGTCATACGACTATTTCAGATGGGTCTTGTTCATTCGAAGAGGTATTGGAACTTGCGGCAAAGGAAAGAATTAGTCATTTAGCGATTACGAATCATGATACAACGTATGGTTTGCTAGAGATGGTAGACAAGGGAAATAAAGCAGGGATAGAAATCATCCCTGGTATTGAAGTTTCAGGATATGATTTTGCAAGGGGCAGACGTGTGCATCTATTAGGCTATTATGTGGATTATGGACATAAGGCGCTATTAGAGCTCTGTCAGCCATTGATCGAACAGAGGCATGCAGCATCTGAAGAAATGGTCAAGCGGTTAATCTATTCTGGTTATGAAATAACTTGGAGTCAGGTTTGTAAGTATAAGGGAGGATCCGGAGTTTATAAACAACATATTATGCTGGCATTAATGGAAGCAGGCTATACGGATTCAATCTTTGGTGATTTGTATAAGCGGCTTTTCAGTCGTGGGCAAAATGGCGAAGAGCCAGGGATTGCTTTCCTTCCCATGGAGTATGTGGATGCAAGTCTTGCTGTGAAAGCGATACGTGAGGCTGGCGGTGTTCCGGTTCTTGCTCATCCTGGACAATATGATAGCTATGAAATCATTCCGGATCTTATCAAGGCAGGACTTGAAGGAATTGAAGTTCTTCATCCGCATCACAGTCGTGCGGAAGAACAAATAGCAATTCAATATGCAGAAAAATACAATCTAATCATGACTGGTGGTTCAGATTTTCATGGGGAGTATGGGGATAAACCTGCAAGGCTCGGCAGTAAAAGCCCTGGGATTGAATGTGTGGATGCCCTAAAATTAAAGAAACAGAGCACAATTAAATTATGAAAAAAATTGAAGCACTCATGAAAAAATAACGTATTCTAACTCACTCTTTGCTCATCAATTTTTACGAGGATGTACCAAAACTATGGTCTGACTTTACATCTCTTATATATCGTTTAACCGGTGTATAAAGTGTGGGGTCTGACTTTTTGGGACATCCTCAATTTTCTTTACAAAAATGTAATGATAGCTTCATAATCTCTCCTTACACTAGCACTAATAAGAAAATTGCCTTAGGTGTACATAAAGGAGGAGTGTCTGGTGACAGAAAAAGTCGTTTTAGTGGATCATTTGATTTCTGAAATAAAAAAGGGCGCGTTTCAATCCAATAAAAAATTACCTTCAGAGCATGTATTAGCTGATCAATTTAAAGTTCCAAGAATGGTTGTAAGAAAGGCATACGAACAGCTTCAAGATCTAGGTTATATCTATTCAAAGCAAGGTAAGGGCAGTTATGTCCAAGATAGTAAGATACAAATTCCATTAATTCTTTCTGGAGACGTAAGCTTCACTGAGAAAATGAAAGAATTACACTTTCCGTTTCAAACAATTACGATTTTTTGCGAGGAAGTTCCTTTTGATCAGAAGATTTTTCAAAGCTTGAATGTTGGAAATGATGAGAAGGTATTTAAAATTGGCAGGTTGAGACTAATCGACGAACTTCCTATTGCTCTTCATACTTCTTTTGTAGCACAGACGATTTTTCCTGAGATTGAAAAGGATGGCCCGAATATTTCCTCTATGTTTCTATATTATAAGCAGCGTGGCTTTTTAGAATTTGGTTCCAACAGTAGCACGCTAAATGTGATTTTCCCCACTCCAAATGAAAGAGAGATTTTACAGTGTTCCAATTTAGTGCCACTTTTACAAGTAGAATCAGAATGTGTGGATAAAAATAGTGGTCAAGTTCTTGAGCATACGGTCATTATATATCGCAGCGATTATTTTACCTATGTTATCTAAAAAGTAGATACCTTTATTATATGGCTTTTACAAATTTTATACATAGATTTACTCTTTCTTAACGTACGTTCACTTGGCAACAAGATACATTGTAGATGTAGCAAGAAACTAAAAACATTTGGAGGCCGATTGAATGAAAAGAAAGGAAAGAACAGAGATTTTGATTCAAGGCTCTTCTACCATTGCGAAAGATTTTGCCAAGGAAATTGAAATGAGATATACAGTAACCGTCATTCAACAGCCTGAGAATGGACTTGTCTTATTAAAAGCAAGAGAAACGGCTAAGAAGAGTTTATTTTATCTCGGTGAAATATTAGTGACGGAATGTAAAGTCCAAATTTACGATTCAATCGGAATTGGCATCGTGAAGGGACATCAGGAAGAGCTGGCTTACTGTCTAGCTGTCATTGATGCTGCTTATCAGGCGGATTTATTAGAAACGAGAGTGTGGTCACATATATTGGAAAAAGAGAAAGAGAATATACAGAAAAATCGTCAAGAGTTACAACAATCGATCTTAAGAACAAAAGTAAGCTTTGAAACGATGGACGTTCAATAAGGGGGGATAACGATGAAATTAGATGTAGTTCATGATCTTCAGACAGTATATAGGAAACTAGTAGATGCGACTTCAAGACCTGGGAAAGTCATGGATTTGCAGAAGGAAGTTGAAGTTTTGGATGTTCAAACGAACTGTTTATCTGCAACGATACTATTTGCACTAACGGTCCTTGATCCAGAAGTTACGTTTAAAGTTATTACCAAGCAGGAAGAGGCAGTGTCGAGAATGATTAATCAGCTTACTTATTCAAAATCTGTTGATGTATCAGACGCTGACTTCATCTTTATTTTAGAGGACGCGCTACACGAGGAAATGGAAGACGCAATGAATCAAGCGAAGGTCGGAAGCTTATCAAATCCACATGAATCAGCCATGATTATTTTAGAAGTTTCAGATGTAACGAAAGGGAAGCCTGTGAAACTTTCAGGACCTGGGATTCAAGGGGAAACCGATCTAAATATGCAAAATGTCTCAAACTGGATGGAGATGAGAAATGAAAAAAACGTAGAGTTTCCTTTGGGAATTGATATGTATTTCGTGGATCACCAGCATCAATTACTTGCTATTCCGAGAACTACGCAAATTAAAGAAAATGGGTGGGAGATTAAATGGGATATGTAGCAGTAAAGGGCGGAACACAGGCCATTGAAGAATCCATCAAACGCTTAAAGTATGAGAGACTGCAAAAAGGGACCGTTTTAGATGTACATACGATTGAAGATGGTATGAGAGGGTTAATAGATCAGGTCATGTCAGAAAGCAGTTTATATGATCAATCTTTGGCTGCAATAGCCATTAAACAAGCGGAGGGGAACCCAGAAGAAGCGGTATTTCTCTTAAGAGCTTATCGATCCACTTTGCCAAGAAAACATGTTTCACGAATTATCAGTTCCGAAGATATGCAAGTTGAGCGGAGGATTTCTGCTAGCTTTAAAGATATACCTGGTGGACAGATCTTAGGTGCTACGACCGATTACACACACAGGTTACTAGATTGGGAATTAGAGAAGGAAACGGAAGAAAGCATTCAGGATTGGTTACATGCCTATCATGCTGAGAATCGATTAACTGAATATGATCAAAAGCAGATGAGTGAGTTATCCAATTTACCAAAAGTTTTGGACTATTTAAGAAGTGAAGGGTTACTACAAAGCTGTGAAAACAATGATCTTAACCCTGAAGATGTAACAAGGAAAAGTCTAGAGTTTCCTTCGAAACGAAGTGAACGGCTGCAAATACTAACAAGAGGTCAGACAGGTGCCGTCACGTCACTAGCCTATGCTGTCATACGTGGATATGGTGCTCTACATCCAACAGTAGGAGAGTTGCGGGTAGGTCAACTTCCGGTTTATCTCGATCACCCACTTGACATAGGCCAAGAGGAAGATAGCTATTATATCGGCGATTTTCAAGCGACAGAGGTGGAAATGCTCATGCCGGTAACAGTCGAGAAAGAACGCGGAAAGAAAGAAATGGAGTTTGAAATTGGCTATGGACTCTGTTTTGGACAAAATGAAACAAAAGCAATTGCGATAGGTATTTTAGATAATTGCTTAGAAAATCCGAATACTGATTTCCCGAGTCAAAATGAAGAATTTGTTCTTTATCATATCGATTCAGTTGAATCGACGGGTTTCATTTCTCATTTGAAGATGCCTCATTATGTTACATTTCAATCCAAGCTTGATAGTATCCGGAAGACGAAAGAGAAGGCAAGTGTTGGAGCGGTAGGAGGTGGTAATGAATGAATAAATCGTATAATTTTGCATTCTTTGATGAAGGTTCGAAACGGGAAATTAGAAGGGCAACCTTAAAAGCGATTGCGATCCCCGGTTACCAAGTACCCTTTGCTTCTAGGGAAATGCCAATTGGCCGTGGGTGGGGAACAGGTGGCTTACAGCTTACCCTATCATTAATTGGAAAAGAAGATGTTCTTAAAGTGATTGACCAAGGCTCCGATGAATCCGTGAATGCCGTTAATATTAAAAAGCTCGTGTCAGACACGACTGGGGTAAGGACGACGGACAGTACAAGAGAGGCAACGTTAATCCAGTCTAGACACCGGGTGCCTGAAGTGCCGCTTGAACAAGACCAGATTTTAATACTTCAAGTTCCGTTACCTGAACCTTTAAGAAGTTTTGAACCGAGCGAACATGAAACGAAAAAGCTTCATGCTGAGAGAGAGTATAGCGGAGCATGGCTGATGTTATTTGAACAAATTATGAAATATAAAACGATGGCGACAGATGCAGATCATCCAGTTATGGTTCACGATCGGTATGTCATGGCACCAAGTCCGATACCAAGATTTGATAATCCAAAACTTGACTATAGCGAAGCGCTCATTTTGTTAGGTGCCGGTAGGGAGAAGAAAGTATATGCAGTGCCTCCTTTCACAAAAGTAACGTCTTTAGCGTTCGATGATTATGAATTTGAGATAGAGTCCTTTACGAATCATGAGTGTATTCTCTGTGGTTCCAAAGACGTATTTTTGGATGAACTCGTTGATCAAGACACGGGAGCAACGTATTTCCAATGCAATGATACAAGTAATTGTCTTGATATAGTCAATCAAGAACAATCATTGGGGGTGAAATAAATGGCTGAACTTGAAGTACCGGTGTTATCCGTTAAACAATTGAACAAACAATTTGGAAATGGCTGTTCAACATGTGAAGACAGGGAATCAGGCGACATGGTCAAAAACTATTGTCGCGAATGCGGAACGGTTTATGCATGTCGTGATGTGACGTTTGATGTGTATCAAGGTGAAGTTCTTGGAATTGTAGGAGAGAGTGGTAGTGGAAAATCTACCTTAATGAAAAGTCTGTATTTTGATCAAGAAGTGACGAATGGTGAAATGTATGTGGCAGGCTTTGAGAATGGAACAAAGAATGTATTGAATGAGTCGGCACAGAAAAAAAGATATATTCGTAATCACCTAATGGGCAAGGTTTATCAAAATCCGATACTAGGATTGAAAATGAATTTCTCCTCGATCGGTAATATTGCTGAGAAGTTAATTTCAGCTGGAAACAGACATGTCGGCAGCATGGAAACAAGGGGTGCCAGTCTTCTCGAAGAAGTAAATATTCCGATTCACCGGATGAAAGAAGAGCCAAAGAACTTTTCCGGTGGGATGCAGCAACGGGTCCAAATAGCTAAAGCATTGTCGAACAATCCACCGATACTGCTTTTAGATGAGGTCACTACTGGTTTAGATTTATCGGTTCAAGCAAGTGTGTTGGATTTAATTAAAGGCCTGCAAAGAGAATTGAATATTAGCATTGTACTAGTTTCTCATGATTTGGGTGTAATCCGAATGCTTGCAGATCGTACACTCGTCATGTTGGAAGGAAGAGTCGTCGAGCAAGGTTTAACTGATCAAATACTTGAAGATCCGCAGCATCCTTACACACAGCAATTAGTCCATTCATTGTTGTAAAAGTAAATGTCTTAGAAAAATGGGGGAAGAAACATTGTTGCTGATTAAAAATGGAAAAATTATAACGGAAGATCTGATACTAGTAGACCATGATCTCTTAATTAAGGATGATGAAATTTATAGAATTGCCCCTGCAGGAGAGATAGAAATGAGTGCAGAGATGGAAGTGTTAGACGCTTTTGGTGGCTATATATCACCAGGTTTTATTGATCTCCACTCAGACTATATTGAACATATGACTGCACCGCGCCCTACTTCTTTAATGAATTTTCCAATGAGTTTAAGAGAAACAGAAAAGGAACTGGTCACTCATGGCATTACGACGATGTTTCACTCTCTCTCTCTTTATAAATCAACGGAATACTCGTATAAGCCAATTCGGGAGCCTGAGAATGTTAGAAAGCTCATTGACTTAATCGATCAAACACATACGATGAAACACTTAGTCCGACATCGGTTTCATGCCCGATATGAAATCGATAATCTCGATGATATTGATTGTTTAAAAGAATATGTGTCGGAAAAGAAAGTCCATTTAGTCTCATTCATGGACCATACACCTGGGCAAGGACAGTACAGACATTTAGAGATTTATCGAAACACGTTAAGAGGCTATAACGATTACAGTGATGAAGCGATTGATGGGATGATTCTTACTCATCAAACAAAAGAGAAGCTAACGATAGAAAGAATGAAAGAAATTGCGCTATTAGCGAGAGAAAATAATATTGCTGTTGCCTCGCATGATGATGATTCGATTGAAAAGCTTGAACTAGTTCAAAGCTTTGGAACGAATATTAGTGAGTTTCCCATCACGCTCGAAATTGCCCGTAAAGCACATGAATCAGGAATGCACACAATAGCAGGTGCACCAAATGTACTTTTGGGAGGTTCTCACAGCGGTAACTTAAGTGCTTCTGAAGCGATTCAAGATGGCAGCATTGATATATTATGTAGCGATTATTACCCAGCAGCCCTTCTTCATGCAGTGTTTGAATTAGTGAATAACTATGGAATGGACCTTGTTGATATGTTTAAGCTAGTCACCATTAATCCTGCCAAGGCAGTCAAAATGGATCATGAATTAGGGTCCATTCGTGAAGGGAAAAAGGCTGATTTACTTATTATCGAAAAAATTCCTGATGATTTCCCTGTGATAACAAGTGTTATCGTGGATGGTAAGCTGATTCAAAGGACGAATTATCGGCTATAAAATGAAACTTTTATCAGTTGTTTATTTCATCTCCCACTGATGGTTAGTTAAACGGGATAAATCACGACTTTAGAAAGCTGGTGGCAAAATGGACAACCTATTAGAGATTAAAGATTTGTCAAAATCCTTTATTTTACATAATCTAGGCAAGAATATTCAAGCGGTCAAAGATATTACGATTCAAATTAAAAAAGGTGAATTTATTGGCATTACAGGCAAGAGTGGCAGTGGGAAATCGACAATCTTAAAATCAATTTATGGTACTTATCGGCTTCAAGAAGGTAGTATTTGGTATGATTCAACCCACTATGGTCCCATTAATCTAGCAAAAGCGACAGAAAGGGAAATGATTTACTTGCGTAAGCATGAGATTGGCTATGTTTCTCAATTTTTAAATGTGATGCCAAGAACGACAGCAAGGCAGCTCGTAACTGAGGCAATCCTTGAAATGGGACAAACAAAAGAAATTGCTCATATGGAAACAGAGAAAATCCTTGACCATTTTGAATTGGGACGTGAGCTATGGGACAGCTACCCTGCAACTTTTTCAGGTGGAGAGAAGCTTAGATTAAATATTGCAAGAGCAATGGTGAAAAGACCACGGCTTCTCTTATTAGATGAACCAACAGCAAGTTTAGATCACGAATCGAAATGGAAAGTGAAGACTTTGCTTGAACAACTAATGAAAGAAGGAACGACTATGCTCGGTATTTTTCATGACTTAGAGTTTATGAATGGGCTAGTAAATAAAGAATATAGCATGAAGAATGGACAGTTTAGTCGCACTATTCAAAAAAATATAACAATTTCTTTATGAACTCTTAACCTAAAATTCAGCAAACTTCACAGTAGATTGATATTGTCCCTGTATTGTTAACACTGTAGTGATTGGTTTATGAAATTAAAAATTAAAAAAGGAGCTATATTATGAAAAAATCGATTATGTCTATTTTGATGTTAGTAATTATGGTACTTGTTGCAGGCTGTTCTTCAAGCAGTACATCAGGAGGCACGAAAGTAGAAGAAGATGATACATTAACAATTGCTTGGCTGCCAAATGAATCTGGGGAAGATTTAGGGGAAACTCGCGATGAGATCGGACGGATTTTGGAAGAAAGCACTGGAAAAAAGGTTGAACACAAAACTACTACAGATTATATCGTTGCAATCGAGGCAATTGCTAATGGAAATGCTGACTTAGCTTTCTTAGGAGCACAAGGCTATATTGAAGCAAATAATAAAAATGATAAAGTTCAAGCTTTAGTAGTTCCAAGTGGTGAATCAGGTACATTGGATGATGCGGTCTATTATAGTTGGTTAGCTGTTCAAAAAGAAAATGGAGATACATATAAAAATAACGACGAATATGTCATAGATAATATCCAAGGTAAAAAATTCTCATTCGTATCAAATAGCTCTACTTCTGGTTTTAAAGTACCTTCCACAGGAATCGTTGATTATTTCTCTCAACAAGATGAATACAAAGACTTAACGGCTGAAGATTTATTAGAGGGTGGCAAAGTCAAATTCTTTAGTGAAGTATTATATGGTGGTTCACATCAAGGATCTGCTGTGAATTTACTGTCTGGGAAAGTAGATGTAGCGGCGTTTTGTGACACATGTGTGAATAATTATGTAGAACTAGCTGATGGGGAAGAAAATAAAGCAGGTGCTGTATACAAGGTAAAGAAGGATGCAGCAGAACCATTTAATACAGTTGTAGATAAAGAGTTTTCACTCATTTCGGTAACTCCAGTATTGAATTCACCTTTCGTTGTAAATACGGAATTAGTTAGTGATGAAACGCGTGAAAAAATTCTTGAAACGTTAACTTCTGATGAAGTCGCAAATAATGAAAAGATATTTGTACCAGAGGACACAGAGTTTTCAGGTTTATTCAAAAAGAAAAGCGGGGATGAAGGTTTAATACAAGTTGAGGATGACTGGTTCAATCCAATTCGAGAATTGTCTAAATAATGTACCTATCATAATGCAAGAAAATCAGAAGGGGAGGTTAACACATGACGACGTTATTGGAAGTGAAAAATGTCTCCAAACAATTTGGAAAGGATACAAAAGCGTTATCCAATGTTACCTTCTCTGTGAAAGAAGGAGAGTTTGTTTCAGTAATCGGACCATCTGGAGCAGGAAAATCCACTCTTCTTCGGTGCATCAACAGGATGGTTGATGCATCTAGTGGAGAAATCATTTTTGACGATGCTTATGTACACCAATTAAATAAAAAGGAATTAAAGAAAGTACGGACGAAAATCGGCATGATTTTTCAACATTATAATCTCGTAAATCGACTAAGCGTGATTGAAAATACCTTGCATGGGCGCTTAGGCTATAAATCGACTTTGGCAGGCGCTCTTGGTCTGTATAGTGAGGATGAGAAGCTTCAGGCTGCTAGAATTCTCCAAATTCTAGGTCTTGAAGAGCAAATTTATAAAAGGTCTGATCAATTAAGTGGGGGTCAGAAGCAGCGTGTAGGCATTGCTAGGGCACTTATCCAAGATCCTAAATTGCTTTTATGTGATGAACCAATTGCCTCATTAGATCCGAATTCATCCAAGATTATCATGGATCACCTAAGGAATATTTGCACATCCATGGGAATTACAGTGGTAGTTAATCTACATCAAGTCGATGTGGCCTTAAAGTACTCGGATCGAATTATTGGGGTAAATAGTGGCAAAGTTGTTTTTGATGGGACTGCAAAGAGTATAACCTCGAATGATATCCACCAGATTTACGGTTCAGACGAAGGAAAGTTGATTTTTGATTTGGGAGGTTCCCATGTCAGCTGATGTTTTTGCTAAAAAGAGAAGAAATTCACTTCTATTGTTATTAATAGTAGGGGTTGCGACGATTGTTTCCATTATCATAACAGAATACAATATGGCAAAAGGTTTTACCTCTGTTCCTAAAGCTGTGCAATGGGCATTATCGAATTTTTATCCAACAAAAGATTCTTTGGCGAAGCTGCCAGATATTTTAGTAAAGCTAAAAGAAACTCTATTAATCTCGATTGCAGCAACGACAGTCGCCGCAGTATTAGCCTTTATATTTGCCGTCTTAGGTTCAAATACGACAAAAGTGAATCGTTTTTTCGGAAGTATTAGCCGAGGAATTGCAATTATTTTTAGAAATATTGATGTCTCGGTGTGGTCGATGGTTTTGTTATTTTCATTTGGACAAAGTTCCTTTACTGGTTATTTCGCTTTGTTTTTCGGATCTTTCGGTTTTTTAACAAGAGCCTTTATCGAGACGATTGATGAAGTAAGCGGTAGTTCCGTAGAAGCATTGCAAGCAACGGGTGCGAATTATCTGACTGTCATTTCCCAGTCTGTCATCCCTTCGACAATTCCGCAAATGATTAGTTGGGTTCTTTTCATGATTGAAACAAATATAAGAAATGCAACGCTAGTCGGACTACTTACAGGATCAGGTATTGGCTTTACTTTTAATCTGTATTATAAAAGTCTGAACTATGACATTGCTAGTCTTGTCGTCATCACGATCATTATCTCGATTTTATGTATCGAATTTATTTCAAATTATGTGAGGAGGGTGATTTTATAATGCAAGCAGAAGGTCCAATCAAAACATTCTCCTTACAAACAGACAAATTCTTAGATAACCAGTTACGTGAACGATTATCTAAAAAGCCCTTTAGCAAATCCTCAATCGCTATTAGAACATGTGGACTACTGCTCATATTTCTGACCATCTATGCATTTATTAGTTTTGACTATAAGGATGTTAACTTCATTGATGCACTCCTATTGACTTTGGATAACTTGGGGAAAATGTTCTTTGAGCCGCATTTGAAGCATTTTAGCTTTTCACATGCACTTTTCCAAGTGTTAGTTACATTAGGATTAGCCTTTTTAACGACAATATTCGGTGCTATCATTGCTTTACTATTAGGCCTTTTAGCAGCTGAAAATATCTCTTCTAAACCCTTATCAGTTGTGATAAAAGGAACGGTTGCCCTAATTAGAGCGGTACCAACCGTTCTATGGGTTCTAATTTTTGCAGTCGCCGCAGGATTAGGTAGTGTTGCAGCAGTAATTGGCATGACCTTTCACTCAATCAGCTATCTTGTAAAGGCTTATTCAGAATCCTTTGAAGAACTTGATAAAGGCGCGATTGAAGCATTGCAAGCAAGTGGGGCAAATTGGTGGCAAATTGTGTTCCAAGCTGTCATTCCATCATCGATTACTTATATGGTCTCATGGACATTCTTGCGTTTTGAGATTAATTTCGCAGTGGCAGTGGCGATGGGCGCAGCAGCTGGAGCAGGAGGAATTGGCTTCGATATGTTCATGGCAAGTGGATTTTACTTTGACTTGCGTGAAATCGGTGCAATCACTTATTTTATCCTAATCGTAGCAATCTGCCTTGAGATTTTCGCAACACGCATTAAAAAGAAGCTAAAAGTGCTGTCGTGATAAAGATGAAAGACTGGTTAGAGAGACATGTTGTTTCTCTAGTTGTAGCTTTGTAAAAAAGATTGATAAAAATCACCTCTTTAGTTTTTCTTAGAGGTGATTTTTAATTAGATATTTATGTTAAAAACGATGTGAAGTTTGTGTACTTAAACTAAACCAGCCAATAGTTTGTCAATATTTTTCATTAAAAACTTAAAATATTTCATGCTATACTAAATTTGTGCATGCCAAATAACCTTCCAAAGTTCTGCACTTGGAAAGTTTTTGGTCTGTTTAGTTATAGTTTTAAACTAGGCTAGATCCTGAAAATTTGATTTACCTTTTAAACGTGCATAAACCAATGTAAGAGTTTATTGGCACACGCTATCACAAAACCCTGGGGCAAAACCAAAACGTTTCTTAAAACTACAGGTCTTTTTTTAGTGGTAAAGTTAAACTTATATAGAGTGCTTTTTTACTGATTTCGCTAGGAATCCACCTCTAAATTTTCTTGCTTCGTAAGAAATTAAAAATGCTGAGGGCTCATATTCTTGTATTATAGAAAACAACTCTTTTTCTCTACTTCGTAATGTTAAGATTTCAAGCTTATAACGTTTACTATCTTTTCCTTCTCCAACAAATAATGTGACACCAAAACCTTCTTGGCGTAAGGTTGAGATAAAATCATCATTTCTATTCGTAATATTGGCAACAATTGTGGTATACCCAATTGCAAGTCTCTCCTCTACATATCCTCCAATAGCAATTCCTACGGAAAAACCAATCGCATATACAAGCATAGCCCAAATGGTTTGCTCACCTGTAAAGACAATGGCTAAACCAAATACATACACTAATGCTTCTATAAATCCTAAAATGGAAGCAAGCCATTTTTTTTCTTTTACTAAAAAAATAATTCGTAACGTATAGACAGGTACATAAATTAATTGAAGTAAAAAGATTAACAATATCTCCATGGATGCGCTCCTTTACTAATTGAAGATTTTAGTTATGTAAAAATAGAAAAGGCTTACAGAAAAGAGAAAGGAATCTTCTGTAAGCCGAGAAAACAATAACATGAAGCAAGTTTTAATTCTAAAAATACCCTTTAATTTTTATTTCCGTTATTGCTTGCTTCACTAAGTGTAAGTGATTTAGTTTCAGGAGCCCAAGCGATTGATACAATTGCTCCAATAATAAGGACAGCTGTGAGACATAGCATTGTATATTGAATCCCTATATTAGCTATCCCGATTGGAAGCAAGAACGTACCAATTGCTGAACCTAACCTACTTACAGCTGTTGCAAGTCCAACGCCAGAAGAGCGAATTTCAGTTGGAAAGCTCTCGGCTGGAAATACCCCAACCAAGTTGCTGACAGCAGACATGATCAAGGTGAAGATGGCAAAAGAAAGTATCATTAATATTGTTGCACTGCTAGGTAGAATACTGAGAAGAGCGAGCGTAATGATTAATACGATAAAAGAGCTGATCAAAAATCCGCGACGAGAATATTTTACCGTAAACCAAATACCTAAAACGGCACCTATGATGAGAATCCCGTTTAATAGAAGATCTGTTCCAGATCCTTCGCTCATTCCGATCGCATCAAGAATGTTTGGCAAGAACGTGTAAATAGCAAAGTAAGGGATAACAAGGCAAACAAAGAATATACAATTGAAGGCAGTTCGTTTTCTTATCTCTTTACTGAATAATGTTGAAAAGCTTCCCTTAGTTTGTACAGGCGATTCATCATCAAGTACTATATTCGGTCCGACATATTTCTTGACAATTTCTCGAGCCTCTTCAATCCGCCCTTTACTAATCAACCATCTAGGTGACTCTGGTGTACCCATTCGCAAAATCAAAATAATAACAGCGGGAATCGCTGATGAAGCTAACATCCATTTCCATGCGTCAGGAGAGGTGCCGATGGCAAAAATGCCGATCAAGTTTGCTGCTACATAACCAAAAGTCCATATTACACTGAATGAACCTAATAATACTCCTCGATGTTTTCGTGGTGAAAATTCGGCTAACATTGTGTGTCCTACGCTATAATCACCGCCGAGCCCAATCCCGATCAAAATTCTGTATAATACAAGTTCTGTAGGGCTATCTGCGAAAAATTGTAAAATGGATGCAGCGGTAATGACGATAAAACTAAAGACAAATATTTTTTGCCTTCCTACATAATCGGATATCCAACCTAAAACCAAACTGCCTAAAAAAAGACCTATTAAAGCGGAGCTTCCAATTAAGCCAACCCAAAGTGGCGTTAAACCCATTTGCGGTGTCATTAGCGTAAGGGCAAATCCGATAATACCTAAAATATATCCATCAGTGAAATGAGCTCCGAACGTAAGACCTGCTATTTTAATATGGAATTTGTTCAGTGGTGCATCATCTAATTTAATTGTATTACGAGTATCATTACGTACTACGTTTTTGTTTGCCATTGAATCTCCTCCTATTCAATCTATAAATTTGTTAATAGATTAAAAGTCATGTATGAAACCATTTATAGAGGAAAACGTTTTCATTTATTAGAAAAATAAAAATATGCTCACTATACGAACTTTTTGTCCATCATTTGAATATATTTGAATTATAATCTTGTGTCTTTTCTTTGTCAATTCATTCATAGACTAAAATATTCATAGACTTATTAAAAAAAAGAACAGTAGATGTAAAAAAAGAAGGAGGTCATCATTTACTGATAGTAAATGATGACCTCCTTCTTTTTTTGTTGGATTACTCTATCTGTTCTTCGATTTCTTTTGCGGCTTCTAGCATTCGATCACTTGATAGTAAAAGGTCTTCTTTCGTAAGGCGGAAACTCGGCCCACCCAGCGTAATAAATGCGACTAAATCTTTTTTCTTGTTAAAGATAGGTGCTGAAATCGCATTTTCATTTTCATCTAGTTCACCAATCGATAATCCAACCTTTTGAACACGAATTTTTTCTAGTTCTTTACGCAGTTCTTCTGGATCGGTAATTGAATATTTGGATAGTGGTTCAAGGGGCTGCTCTAATAAAATATCCAACTCCTTTTGAGGCAGCAAACTTAATAAAATTTTCCCGTTAGATGTGCAGTGTAAAGGTGAAATAGTGTGCGTATAGTCAACTAGTCTAACACTATGATCAGTATCTATTTGATCAATAGTAAGAGTTCCATCATGCTTAGGAACACTAAGTAGAACAGTTTCGCCCATTTCTTCTTTTAATTTTAATAGTGTGTTGCGAGCTCTTCGTATGAGATAACCATATGAATCGTTTTTTGAAGTTATTTGATGAAGGGCATACCCGAGCTGATACCCTTTAGAAAAAGGATCCTTTTCTACAAACCCTTGATTTTCAAGGGTTCCAATCAAACGCCAGGCTGTAGTCCGGTTCAGCTCAGCCTGTTTAGCCAGATCACCGACCGAAATGGGTGATGGATTTTCTCCAATAAGCTTCAAAAGCAATAAAGCGCGTTCAACGGCCTGTACAGAAGAACCTTCTTTATTAAGGGGCTGTTTTGATTTAATTTGATTATTATTTTCCATCTTTTCATTATAGCTTAAGACAATGGAAGATTGCTAATCAATTCATTCTGATCAAAAAAATGATTAAATTATTGACTGTTTAATTAATTGGGTATATTATAAATTTATGTTCTCAATACGAACTTATTGTTCGCAATACGAACAAAAGAAAGCGTCATCTTTATAGAATAGAGGCTATATGGATTGCATCGCTTTTTGGAATAAAAAAGTTTTGGAGGAGGGATATCAATCATTTGGGCTGATGAGGTTGAAAAACGGACAGAGAGAGATTACTTCGGCAAAGTGGATATTCCAAAAGATGCTTTATATGGCATTCAAACAATGAGAACGGTGCAAAATCTATCTTTCTCTGGTCAACTATTAAAAAATTATCCAGAATATATTGTGTCATTAGCTATGGTTAAAAAAGCTGCAACGTTAGCTAATCAGGAGGCGGGTATTCTAGCCCCTTCAATTGGAACCGCTATCTTAAATGCTTGTGATCAAATAATTCAAGGGAACTATCATGACCACTTCATTGTTGATATTTTCCATGGAGGCGGTGGGATTGGTACGAATATGAATGTAAATGAAGTGTTAGCCAATTTGGCTAATGAATCTCTAGAAGGTACCTTAGGTGTTTATACGCCAGTTCATCCTGTAGAGCATGTAAACGCTTCCCAATCCACCTCGGATGTATGCCATACATCAATTCGTTTAGCGATTGTGCGGTGTTTTGAACGGTTGGACCATATGTTAACAAAAATGCATGCTACGATAGAAAAAAAATCACAAGAGTTTATGAGCGTAACCACAATCTCCCGGACTTGTTTACAGGATGCAATGCGCATTAGGTTAGGGGATGCTTTCAGTGGGTATGCATCTGTACTGAAAAGGCGCCATATTTCTTTAAGAGAATCCGTTATGTCGTTACTTACTATTAACCTTGGAGCTACAGTTATTGGGAATGGTGTAGGGGCTTCAGAAAAATATAAAGAAGTGGTTATCGAGAAACTGCGTGATGTATCGAATATGGATGTTTCAAAACGTGACAATTTATTTGATGCAGCGCAAAACATTGATGATTTAGGTCATATGTCAAAGGAATTGAGTTTATTAGCAACATCACTAATCAAAGTAGCCAAAGATTTAAGACTGCTTTCATCGGGACCCGAAGCAGGATTTTCAGAAATTACTTTGCCATCGGTTCAGGCAGGTTCCTCCTTTTTTCCAGGAAAAGTGAATCCAGTCATCCCTGAAACGATGATTCAAAGCTGTTTTCAAGTCCTCGGGTGTGATCGAATTGTTCAAGCTGCCTTGGAACATGGTGAACTTGACTTGAATATTTTTGAAGGAATGGCAGGCGCCAATATATTGAATGGGTTATACATGCTTACGAATACTTCTCATTCCTTTACAGAGCTATGTCTAAAGGATATAGCACCTAATGAAGAAAGATGTACTGAACTTTCAAATACATTTATTCCAGTTATTGTGGAATTGAAAGAACAAATGGGTTATTCAGCAGTTTCCAAATTAATAAAAGAACATGATCGTGAATCTATAAAAAACTTATTAAATAATGGGGGTATAGACCATGACACAAGAAACTAAACAGTTTGAAGGAATTGAGCAGCCAAAACTAGAGTGGGCTCATGAATGGCTTAAAACAACGAAAAAGCTTTATATCAATGGAGAATGGGTGGATAGCTCAGGAGAAAAAGTGATTGAATCGATCAATCCAGCCAATGGAGAGGTTTTAGGTGATTTTCAATCTGCTGAAATGCAAGATGTAGATGCAGCTATTCAAGGAGCAAGGACCGCTCTGGAACAAGGTTCATGGAAAGAGATGAGCCGTAAGGATAGAGGAAAAGTTTTACGGAAAATCAGTGCACTTATTCATGAGCATCATGCGGAGCTTGCAACATTGGAAGCGCTCGATAACGGTAAATTATATACAGAAGCGTACAATGATGATGTGCAAGAAGCAGCAGACTTATTTGAATATTACGCAGGATGGACAGATAAATATTATGGTGAAAACAATCCTGTAGAAGGTAATTTCTTAAGTGTCACAACGAGAGATCCAATCGGTGTATGCGGGCAAATTGTGCCATTTAATTTTCCAATTCAAATGGCTGTCTTAAAACTATCTCCTGCCTTATCGATGGGGAATACGGTTGTGTTAAAACCAGCTGATAAAACCTCTTACTCTGTTATTCGATTGTTTGAAATTATTGATGAAGCAGGAGTCTTGCCGAAGGGTGTTATTAATTTAGTCCTTGGTGATGGTGAGGTAGGTTCTTATATAAGTAGGCATATGGGTATTGATAAACTATCGTTTACAGGTAGTACACATGTTGGGAAACAATTAATCCATGACTCTGCTAATAGCAATTTAAAACCAGTAACTTTAGAACTGGGTGGTAAATCACCAAACATTATTTTTAGTGATTTTCCGGATTTAGATGCAGCGATTGAACGCTCCTTTTTCGGATTATTTACACATAAGGGTGAAAAATGTTCTGCTCCGACCCGGTTATTTGCACAACGTGAGATTTATGATGAAGTGGTAGAAAAAATCGCAGAGTATGCTAAAAACTACAAATGTGGTGATCCATTTGATCCAGCAAGTGATCAAGGGGCACAAGTGTCTAAGCAGCATATGGAATCCATTTTAAATTACATTGAGAGTGGCAAAGAACAAGGGGCACGAGTAGTAGTTGGAGGAGAACGAGATACAACTGGAACAAATGCGAATGGCTATTTTGTTCGACCAACTATTTTTGCTGAGGTTGATAATAAAATGAAAATTGCTCAGGAAGAGATTTTCGGACCTGTACTCTGCATCATCCCATTTGATAAAGAAGAAGAAGTTATTCAAATGGCAAATGATACGATTTATGGTCTTGGAGCAGGGTTATGGACAGGCGACACTTCCCGTGCTCATCGCGTAGCTAATCAGCTTAACGCTGGTATGGTTTTCGTTAATAGATATGGATGTTATGACTTTGCTAGTCCATTTGGAGGCATGAAGCAAAGTGGATGGGGTAAGGAATATGCCGTTCATTCATTACAAGCATTTACAAAATCAAAAGCTATTTGGTTCGCGTACTGAAAAAAATTTACTTAAAAGAGGGAATCATACAATGAAAATAAAAGCGGCTGTCATGACTGAAGTAGGTAAACCATTATCCATTCAACAAGTTGAACTTAGTGAACCAAAATCGAATGAAGTTCTTGTGAAAATAAAAGCAACTGGTGTTTGCCATAGCGATTTAAATGCTTTACATGATCAAACGACGCCAACACCGACTATTCTTGGACATGAAGGTTCAGGAATTGTTGAGGCAGTTGGCTCAAATGTTACAAGAGTCAAAGTTGGTGACAAAGTAGCCTTGAGCTGGGTCCCATATTGCGGAACGTGTGAATTTTGTATTACAGGAGCTGTGCATTTGTGTGAGTCAGCATTTGGTCCAATGTTTGAAGGGACGCTGCTTGATGGTACTTCAAGACTAAGCCAAGATGGAAAACAAATATACCACAACTCTCTATTATCTACTTTTGCAGAATTTGCGGTTGTTCCGGAGATGTCATGTGTAAAGTTGCCAGATGAAATGCCTTTGGCACAAGCTTCCTTAATCGGATGCGGAGTAGCAACGGGGTACGGAGCCGCTGTGAACGCAGCTGGTGTTACACCAGGATCTACAGTTGCCGTCTTCGGTATTGGTGGAGTAGGCGTAAATGCGATTCAAGGAGCACATATTGCCGGTGCTTCTAAAATTATTGCTTGTGATGTAAAACCTGCAAATTTGGAGATTGCTAAACAGTTTGGCGCAACGCATACGATCAATTCAGCTGAAGTTGATGTAGAAGCAGCGTTAAAAGAACTGACAAATGGTTTAGGTGTTCATTTTGCGATTGATTGTTCGGGGCATACTGCAGCGGCCGAAAGTGCTTGGAAGAGTACAAGAAAAGGGGGTACTGTCGTTCTCGTTGGTGCCTTTAATCCTGAAAAAACGTTAAATATTCCAGCTGGAGGATTCCATAGAGTTGGAAAAGTATTAAAAGGAAGTTTTTATGGAGATACGCAGCCATTCCGTGATTTTCCAATGATTGCACAAATGTATTTAGATGGGAAATTCAAATTAGATGAACTTGTGTTAAATCGTATTGAGTTAAATGATATTAATCAAGCTTTTGACTCTTTCCATGACTGCGGGTGTATCAATGTAGGACGAGCAGTAATTGAATTTAACGATTAATTGCTAAACTAAATTTCATTAAAGTGAAGGGTGTTAAAATTGCAATCATTAATCAATTTAAACACCCTTTTTTTGTCCTAACAGAAAGTAAGGGGTGATAAAAAATGCGATTAGAAAAAGATTTAATTGGAGAATTGGAAATTGATGAAGAGGTTTATTACGGGATACAAACGGTTCGGGCCTGTCAGAATTTCTCCATTTCTGGTCGAACGGTAGAATTATATCCCCACTTAATAAGAAGTATGGCCTTTATTAAAAAAGCAGCGGCATTGTCTAATCACAGTGTCGGTGTACTTGAACAAGAGAAGAAAATCGTCATTTGTCAAGCCGCAGATGAAATAATAGATGGAAAAATGACAAATCAATTTCCTGTAGACATTTATCAAGGTGGCGGTGGAGTTTCCATTAATATGAATGTCAACGAAGTGATCGCTAACCGGGCAAATGAATTACTGACAGGTCATAAAGGATATGATTACATACATCCGAATGAACATGTAAATATGTCTCAATCAACGAATGATGTACTTCCAAGTGCAATGAAAATGGCTTGTTTTTTCTATATAGAAGATTTATTAATTAGTTTAAATAAAATCGAATCCTCATTGGTAGATAAAGTGGATGAATTCTCCAGTATCGTGAAAATAGCAAGAACTTGTCTCCAAGATGCTGTCCCTATTACACTTGGTCAACAATTTAGCGGGTATCATTCTTTTATCAAAAGACAAGTAGAAGACATAAAGAAACTTCAAAAAGAATGCTTGTCTATTATCGTTGGTGCAACAGCAGTTGGCACAGGTATCGGAGCTGCTCCTGGATATACCGAAAAGATGTACGAATATTTGCCAGAGGTATCCAACTTATCCGTCTATAAAGAGGAGAATTTCTTTGATGGACTGCAAAATGCCGATATTTATATAAAAATCTCTGCTTACTTAAAAGGATTATCGAGTGGATTATCGAAAGTGTCCAGCGATTTAAGATTACTTTCATCAGGTCCAAGGGCAGGTTTTGCTGAAATTAATTTGCCTGCGGTACAGCCGGGTTCTTCTATTATGCCAGGAAAAATCAATCCATGTATACCTGAAATGATGATGCAAGTTTGTTTTGATGTATATGGAAATGATCAAGCGATTACATTCGCTGTAGATCGAGGTGAACTGGATCTAAACATCTGGGAACCGATTATTTTGAAAAATTTATTTGAATCTTTTTCTATCTTAACGAATGGAATCAGGTTATTTACTGAAAAATGCCTAGATGGTATTGAAGTTAATAAAAAGATTTGCTTAAATAATGCTGAAAAATCGTTATCTTTATCTATCGTTATTTCTTCTCTATTCGGGTACCGAGTAGCGAACGAGGTAGCTTTAGAAGCACATGAAAAAAACTCAACCATTAAAGAAGTAGTCGTTGAAAAAGGACTTTTAAAGGAAGAGGAAGCGTCGAAGTTACTAAATCCTGAAAACTTAACGGATTCTGTAAAAATGCATCATTTGTTAAATTTTATAACGGCTAAATAAAGTAAATTCTTAAATTAGTTTTATACTGTTTTGCTTAAAAAGTACGTTTGACCGTTTTTTTTGTTCAAATGTTCAGTCTATATACTTAAAGGAAAGAAAATTCACACGTTAGGAGATAGGATATGTCAAATTTACGAGAAGAAGCTCTAAACTTGCACAAAGAAAAGAAAGGCAAACTAGGTGTTTGTTTAAAGGTTCCAGTACGTAACGCAAAAGACTTAAGTCTTGCATATTCTCCCGGTGTAGCGGAGCCTTGCTTGGAAATTCATAATGATGATAGAAAAGTGTACGATTATACAATGAAAGGAAATCTTGTGGCTGTTGTATCAAATGGAACAGCTGTGCTCGGTCTCGGAAATATTGGTCCCAAAGCAGCCATGCCAGTTATGGAAGGTAAAGCAGCGTTATTCAAAACCTTTGCAGATGTAGACGCATTCCCAATTTGCTTGGAAACAAAGGATTCAGACAAAATTGTGGAAACGGTCCGATTATTAGAGCCGACCTTTGGTGGAGTGAACCTTGAAGACATTGCGGCGCCACAGTGTTTTGAGATAGAAGAACGTTTAAAGAAAACATGTCAAATCCCTATTTTTCATGATGATCAGCATGGGACAGCCATTGTAACGGCTGCTGGGTTAATCAATGCTTTGAAACTAGCAGACAAAAAAATAGAGGAAATCCGTGTAGTGGGGAACGGTGCTGGAGCAGCGGGTGTAGCAATTGTGAAGCTCTTACACCATATGGGAGTAAAAGATATTATCTTATGTGATACAAAAGGGATCATTTATGAAGGGCGACCATTCGGAATGAATCCAATTAAAGAAGAAATTGCGAAGATCACCAACATAGAGAAAAAACATGGCGTATTGGAAGACGCTCTTAAGGGAGCCGATGTGTTCGTTGGAGTATCCGCTGCTGGAGCGGTGACAGAAGAAATGGTTCGTTCCATGAATCGTGATCCTATAATATTTGCGATGGCTAACCCCACGCCTGAAATTATGCCGGATCGTGCAAAAGCTGCTGGAGCATTAGTTGTAGGTACAGGACGTTCGGATTTCCCGAATCAGGTGAACAACGTACTCGCATTCCCTGGTATTTTCCGAGGTGCTTTAGATGTACGAGCTAAGGAAATTAATGAAGAAATGAAACTGGCGGCAGTTTTTGCAATCGCTGACCTAATAGGGGCTGATGATCTTCATACTGATTATGTGATTCCTGATCCGTTTGATCGCAGAGTGGCTGCTCATGTAGCTGTTGCTGTTGCTAACGCTGCAATGGAAACGGGTGTTTCACAAAAAAATATAGATGTAGCTGAAATTAAAAAGCACCTATTAGCCTTAGTGGAAGAAAAACAAAATGTTTTTGTATAAAACTAGTAGAAATATAAACCTGATCTAATAACTTGGTTGTTTAGTAAATAAGGTGCTACACCGAGTAATGAATTAGATATACAGATTGTTACTTCGAAATGTGTTCCTCTTTTTAGACTGTTGAGAAAATTTTTCTCAACAGTCTATTTTGTGTTTATCGAACATTATAAGACAGAAACTCGGTGTTTCCAGTTTGTGTACTAAAGATAACAATAATGGCATTGTCCATTCTCACCTTATCGAGGCGTTCTTAAACAGTTCGCAGTGTTCCCAACTGAAAGAAAATTTATAAGAATGGTAACAAAATTACAATTACTAGGTCTTAATGTGTATACGTTGTCACTAATTGGGAAAATTACATTGTGAAGCAAGGGAGGTTAGAGAATGAAGAAAATAGGAAAATGGGAAAAAATACAAAAAAATAAAAAAATAGATTCTCTACCCTCTCATATTAACAAAGATATGTTGAGCTCAGAAATTTCAACAAACGAGAAAGTGTTAAAAGAAAGTTTTCAAAACTGTTCTGATTTTGTCATACGACCAATTTATATATCCGGAGAAACTAAAATATTTGTGATATATGTGGATGGATTAAGTGATGCAAAGACGCTTGACGAAGTATTTTTAAAACCAATGATGTTTGAAGGACTTCCGGAAGGAATGGGTGAAGTTCGTCAAATTGGACAAATTTTGAAACAACACCTTGTCGCGATCTCTCAAGTTACCACTGTTTCGAAAATGAGTGAACTTGTTGATGGGGTGTTGAAGGCAAATGTCGGGATAATAGTTGATGGAGAAACAGATGCTTTACTGGCAGAATTGAAAGGATACGAAAAACGAGGTATTGAAGAACCATCGACCGAAGTCGTTATTCGTGGGCCGAGAGATGGATTTATTGAAAATTTAAGGACTAATACAAGTCTTTTACGTAGAAGGATAAGGAGTACAAGCCTAAAAACGGAACCAATTACGATTGGTGAATTCTCACAGACTGATGTAATAATTGCTTATATTGATGGTATTGTTCAGGATTCCATTTTGGATGAAGTTCGTACGAGATTAAAGAGAATACAAATAGATGGGGTGCTGGAGTCGGAGTATATTGAGGAATTTATTGAAGATAATCCTTATTCTCCATTCCCACAAATCCAAAATACCGAAAGACCAGATATTGTAGCATCGAGCTTGTTGGAAGGGAAAGTTGCCATACTCGTGGATAATACTCCATTTGCCTTGGTGCTACCGATGACATTTTGGAGTGGATTCCAAGCTGCGGGTGATTATTATGAACGGTTTATGTATGCGACTTTCATAAGGATTATTCGTTTTATATTACTGAATGTATGCATATTTTTTCCATCGATCTATGTTGCCCTAACCACATATCATCCAAAACTCATTCCGACCAGTCTACTTATCAGCATTGCTGCTTCCCGTGAATCTGTTCCGTTTCCAGCCGTAATTGAAGTATTTCTCATGGAATTTATGTTTGACGGTCTTCGCGAAGCAGGCATTAGGTTACCCAAACCCGTTGGTTCAGCTGTCAGTATTGTGGGAGCGCTCGTTATCGGTCAGGCAGCTGTACAAGCCGGAATTGTTTCTGCCCCGATGGTGATTGTTGTAGCCACAACTGGTATAGCTTCGTTTGGCATACCACGCTATAGTTTTGGAAATGCTTTTCAAATGCTTCGGTACGTCATGCTGATTCTAGCAGGGTGTCTTGGCTTTTACGGAATTGTCATAGGTTTTATTGCTCTTATTATTCACCTTGTCAATCTTCGGTCATATGGTGTTCCTTATTTCAGCCCGGTTGCTCCACTTATTCTAAGGGATTTAAAGGATATCGTGATAAGGACACCTAGATGGGCATTCAATTATCGTCGTGAATTTTTTGCTGGTCGAAATAAAAAGCGCATTCCAAAAGGACAAAAACCTAGTCCAAAACAGGGGAGGAATAGTAAATGAACAGACGACTGATTTGTTTTGTAATCTACTCTTCCCTTTTGTTCACATCAGGTTGTTGGGATCGGGTTGAGATAAATAATCGTGCCATTTGGATAGCAACAGGATTGGACGCTATAGAAAAAGAGGGCATTCAATTGACCGGACAAATTTTAATTCCCTCCAGTATGAATCCCCAAAATGGGGGAGGAGGTAATGGAGAAAAAAATTTTTTTTTAATTTCAGCCATAGGGAAAAATATAACCGATGCAACACAGAAAATACAGATGAAACTTTCAAGGAAAGCATTTTATGGACAACGTAGGGTTCTTTTATTGGGGGAGGAATTTGCGAAACTAGGCCTCAAAAATCAGCTTGACTTTACTATCAAGGACCCGAATGCCAGTTTGCGAACCGATGCATTTGTTGTGAAAAAAGGTACAGCAATAGACATGCTTAACCTATCCTACCCATTAGAAAATATTCCTGCTGAAGCGCCACTAAAGGAACACTCTCAAGCTGGGGGGATGAGTGATACTTCATATTTACATTTCCTCAAAGCAGTGAACAGTAAGGGGATACGTCCAAGCCTGCCTGCGATTGAAATTGGGAATTTTCAAGATGGTGAAGGCGTAGGTAAAAAAGGTGAAAAGTCCTACCAGTTGACAGGAAGTGCCGTTTTTGATCAAGATCTTAAATTGTGTGGGTATTTAAACATGGAAGAATATAGGGACCAGCTTTGGATCATGGAGGTCCTGAAGAAACGTTCGCTTACTATTCTAATAGAGGATGGCAATGTCAGTTTGGATTTAGACAAAATGGGAAGCAAAGTCATACCAGAAATCAGCAGAAATAAAAACATAAAATTTACCATTGTATTGACTGGAGAAGGAGCTGTGATCGAAAATAATACAAATTTAGACTTAACGCAACCTAAAAACCTTGAGTTCATGCAAAACGAATTTAATAAACAATATAAAAAGCAAGTTGCTCATACCATTACAAAAGTTCAAACAGAATACGGAACAGATATTTTTGGGTTTGGTGAGGTAATTCATAAACAGATACCGTACCAGTGGAGAGATTTAATGAATGATTGGGACAAAAAATTTTCAGATGCTGATGTCACTGTGAAAGTAAACTTGACCATTCGACGAGTAGGAATGTCAGGTCCATCCTTAAGAAAGTGAGATCAAAAAAATGAAAATCTCAGGAGTCCAAATATTTTGGATAATGTTCACTTTTGTTTCAGGAAATATGCTTATAACGACCATGGGTACAGCAATTAGAGACGCGAAACAAGACGCTTGGATTTCCTATCTAATCGCCATTATTTTCGGGGTACTGATTGTCTTTGTCGCAACCAAAGTGAGCCTTTTGTATCCCAATCAAACCTTAATTGAATACAGTAAAACCATTTTAGGTAAGTGGATAGGAAACATTGTTGTGATTACATATCTTTTCCAATGGTACTCGGTGATTGGCTATAATTTAAGACAATTTGCTGATTTCACAATCACATTGTTGCTCCCAACAACACCTTTATGGGCGTTGATCTTGACAATGCTTTTGTTAGTTATCTATGTCACTGCAGGCGGAGGAATAGAAGGAATTGGCCGATGTAGCGAAGTTTTCGGGATAATACTGGTTTTTTCAGGAGTAATAACATTCATCCTAGTTGTTCCAAATCTCGATTTTAGCAAAATACTACCTTTATATTCAGATTCCGGATTGCGTCCGATACTTAAAGGAACTTTGTACCTTGATTCTTATTTGGGGGAGTCTGTTATGATGATGATGTTTGTTTCATTCATGGCTCAACCAAAGCAAGGACCTTCAAGAGCAATATGGGGAGTTGCTCTTTCTGGATTGGCGCTATGTGCAAGTTCAATGGTTGTACTTATGACTTTAGGTCCTGAGGTAGCAGAAAAACTAAAATATCCTGTTATAGATGCGATTGGATTTATCTCCGTAATGGGGTTTATCCAAAACGTAGATCTTTTAGTCCTATTAATCTGGATACTAAGTAGTTTTATTATAAATTCATTGTATTTCTTTATGGCCAGCTACGGAACAGCTCAATGGCTTAAAATCAAAGAATGGCGAAAAACTATTTGGTTTGTGGCTGCTTTTTCATTCGTATATGCCTTGCTCTTTCCAAATGTCACAATAACTGAAGTGGAATATATAAATAAGTATTGGATTCCTTTTGTGTTTCCGGTCAATATTATCGGAATTCCCCTTTTATTATGGATTGTGGCAAGTATACGAAAAAAGAAACAGTAGATTCCCCTAATTCATTCTTATTAAGCAGATTAAAGTCATTTTAAAAAGTCGAAGAAAGCACCTCTCACTTATGCGGGCCATGATGTGGAAGCGAGGCTTTTTAGGATCATTCTTAAATAAGAATTTGCTTTTTGAAATGAAAGCTTAAATGACATTGACCATTCTCCAACAGTTGACTGTAACTACTAGCATCAAAGGGATTGACATAGTAATTACAAGTTCCTATTACTAAGGTGTGATCATTGGAATAACGTTCGGGGTACAGTGGATTATTAAGGTGGATGAAAATATGTTAGGGTCCAAGGATTTTATAAAGTTTTTGATAGAAGGAAAGACGTGTCTGATAGCAGAGAAATTGTTTATATGGACCCACCCGATGGAGAATACGATAGCACTATTTAACTAAACTATCCGAAAAAAGGAATACTTGTATACGACATTCTCTATCGAATTTAAAAGATTCAAGTGGATTACGGAAATTCGATGTTCCAATTAAACAATTAATGTTTCACCTTTGAAGAATTTGATAAAGGTGCGATTTTAGCTTTGCAAGCAAGCGGGGCAAATTGTGTTCCAAGCTGTCATCCCATCATCGATTACTGATATGGTTTCATGGACATTCATGCGTTTTGAGAATAATTTCGCCGTGGCAGTGGCAATGGGCGCAGGAGCAGGAGGAATTGGCTTCGATATGTTCATGGCAAGTGGATTTAACTTTGACTTGCGTGAAATCGGCGCAATCACTTATTTTATCCTAATTGTAGCAATCTGCATTGAGATCTTCGCAACACGCATTAAAAAGAAGCTAAAAGTTCTGTCATAATAGTGTCGGAAGCAGGTCATAAACTTAGAAGAAGAACCATATCCATTTTTCAAAAAAAGGTTTAGAAATAAGGGTGAAATATACTAGACATGTCTAGTATATTTCACCCTTATTTCTTTTCATTTATAACAAATCATTGTATAGGAATAATAAAGTTGTCATCTACCCGTCACTTTGATAATTGGTTACAAAAGATGTTTAAAAAACTGATCTTATCTTTAATTGTGCAATTTTTAATGTGAGGGACTAGATTCTTGATTAGCAATACCGTTTGTTACTAAATCTTTATACCTGAACCTTTGTTTTACGGTATAAAGACCATTTTACTAATGGGGAAGTAAGGGCAGTGGTAATAACCGCGACAAGGAACAAAATACTATAATCAGTGTCAGAAATTAATTTACTACTTAAACCTATGTTGGCAAATATCAAGATCATTAATCCTCGTGCATTCATTAAAGCCCCGATAGCACTGGATTCTTCCCAACTATAACCTATTATTCTTGCATAAATCATACATACAAAATATTTGCTTATAAATGCCATTCCAATAAACAATAAAACGATGACTAAATGATTACTGCTTGTAAAAGAGCTTAAGTCAACATTAAAACCAGAACTTACGAAGTAAATAGGAACCAAAAGTGTATTTACAAAATCTGAGATTTTAGTATCTAACTCTTTGGTGACTCTATCTAATCTTGGTACGATTAATCCTGCTATAAACCCTCCATAAATAGCATGAAGTCCAATTTTTTCTGATACAAGACTGCTGCATAAAAAAACAAAAAGAAATAATGCAAAAAATTCATTATTTAACATATTATACTTATTTAAAACAATATATTTTAAAATAGGCCTGATAACAAAAAACATTACTAAAAGGTAAATAATTATATAAATGATCATGCTCATACTGTTAACTGAAAAGTTTAGGCTAGCAATAGAAAGAATAATTGGCAGCATGATCCATGCAATGAGATCATCTATACTTGCACCTAGGACAACAAATCTCCCTAACTTTGTTCTAATCATCTTTTGTTGATCTAAAATCCGTACTAGTACGGGAAAGGCAGTTACAGAGATACTAGCTGACATAAACAAAGAATAGATTAATTGAGTGGTTAATGTTTGTTTTAAATAAGGATAAAAATACCAACTGATTGCGAATGTCATAAGAAAAGTAGGGATGATCCCCACTAGTGCAAGTTGTACAGCGTTTTTTATTAGCCTGTCTTCTATGTTTTCTTTACCTACTTGAATTCCTATTATAAACATATATAAAGATATTCCGAGCTGACTTAATAGGAATAATTGTTCTTTTATATCTTTATTAAACAGCCACTCTTGGATCTCAGGGAACAAGGCACCTAAAAATGAAGGACCTACTAAAATACCGCCAATCATCTCCCCGACTACTTTGGGCTGGCCTACCATTTTTGCTAGAGTGCCAAATAACTGAGAAATCATTATTACGATCAATAAACTCAATAAGAATTGAAACAAAACATACACTCCTTTTTTTACTAATGAAAAAGTATATCGGGACTAGTCCAAAAAGTCTATCAAGCTTGGGCATACTCAAAAAGTAAGCATTTGGTAGAATTTTTCAATGGCCACAGAAGGCTCGTTCTGTAAGGATACTTTCGAGAAAATACATGTTCTACCGGACTAATAACGCTTAAGTTTTTTATATTATCAACCTCTGTGCTTGTCTCTTCAAGGAACGATCTTTTCATTGCATCTGCTAAACTTTGAGATTCCTATGAACTTCCTTTTGGAAGCTAATTGAAGTTATGTCTGTTATTCAAGAATAGGGCGCTTTCAAGATACTAGCTACATTTTTTTGATGCTTCATAAGATTTCAATTATGAAATTTTACGTGGTAATTCCCCTTAATAGAGAGTAACCTCCTAATCTGCCTTATTTTTTGTTACTACTATTATAAAACAGATACAGGGCATTCTTTTAGAAGCAATTTCCGTAATTTAGTTAAAATGATATGCGTTCAGAACATTTGTTCTATAATAAGTCAAAAGACTCTGGTATTTGTTTTTTTGAATTGTTAAAATAATGGTAACAACTTAGATAATGCTACGAATTCATCCTATCAGGAGGGGTAATAATGGAGCGAAAAGTACGATTGATTCCGTATCAGGTAGATGCAGTGGTTGAAACGGTTGCAGAGGTGCCAAAGGGAATTGAGCTTATTCAGGCTCCAAAGCTGTGGGAGAAGTCGAAAGGAAAGGACATTACGGTTGCAATTCTGGACACCGGTTGTGATGTAGACCACCCAGATTTGCAAGGGAGGATTATTGGCGGCCGGAACTTTACGGAAGATGACAACGGTAATTCTGATATTTTCAAGGATTATAATGGTCATGGAACACATGTAGCGGGGACAATTGCCGCTGTTGAAAATGGAGTGGGTGTCGTCGGGGTTGCGCCGGAAGCAAATTTATTAATTTTAAAAGTGTTAGATCATCGAGGGTCTGGCCAGTATGAGTGGATTATTAACGGTATCAATTATGCAGTGGAGCAGAAAGTGGACATCATATCTATGAGCCTCGGTGGTCCTGAGGATGTACCTGAATTACATCAAGCGATTCAGAATGCCATCGCAAAGCATATCCTCGTCGTTTGTGCAGCAGGAAATGAGGGAGATGGTCGGGATACAACAGATGAATTAGGCTATCCTGGCTGTTATAATGAAGTAATAAGCGTAGGTTCTGTAGATTTAAATCGTCGCTCATCTGATTTTACAAATTCGAATAAAGAAGTGGACCTAGTGGCACCTGGCGAAGAGATTCTTTCCACCTATTTGGGTGGGAAATATGCAAAGCTAAGCGGAACATCGATGGCTACGCCTCACATCTCAGGTGCGCTGGCGTTAATCAAGGAGATTTCGAATAAAAGTTTTGAAAGGAATTTGACTGAGCCGGAGCTTTATGCACAGCTCATCAAGAGAACCGTTCCGTTGGGCAATTCACCAAAGCTTGAAGGGAATGGTTTATTATATTTAACAGCTGTTGACCATTTAAAGGAAGTCTTCAGTGAAAAATTAACTACACAAGTGTTGAGTAGCTGATGAAGGAGTTAAACTTATTAGCTCATGAGTGGGAAACGATTCAAGCGACTTACATTAGGAATCTCAAAAATCGACCGTACTATGATGTTGAGACAGATAATGAAATGAAGCAAGACTATTATTCTCGAATAATCTTTGATGATCATTTGAAAAAAAATCTAACCATCTTGCTTCAAGAAACCCATAATAATAAACTCGGGTATGCCCCGCATCGTTTTTTATATCCTTGGGTTGATCTTCAGGAAAATGGTGAGCTGAAAAGTCTCTATTCAGGAAAAGGAATGGACCCTCTAACCGTTATAGAAGAGGATCTTATTCTTCATGAAAACCGAGAGATAGGCCGAATTAGCGGATTTTCCGGTAGAAATCTATTAAACTGCGAGCATGTTGTTCCACAATCTTGGTTTCTAAAAAAAGAGCCAATGCGTGGAGATTTACATCATCTATTTGCCTGTGAACCAAGCTGTAATAGCAGTCGCAGCAACTATCCGTATGATGATTTTCAAGATTATGTACCTGAGGCAAGAATTACAGGTGTGAAGGACGGATGTGGAAAATCAGATTCAGGAAAATTTGAACCTGAATACGGTAAAGGTATTGTCGCTAGGGCAACGTTTTATTTTCTAACTCGTTATCCTAATACGATTCATCAAGAGCTGACGAATCTTACACTTTTAATAGAATGGCATAAACAATTCCCTGTATCACGATACGAGATGCACCGCAATCAAGCAATCCAAGAACTACAGGGGAATCGTAATCCGTTTATTGATTATCCTGAATTGGCGGAGCAGATCATAAAGTGAAACTTCAATTAGTGGGGGTTACTGCCCCTTAAGCAGGATAAACTAAAAAAGCAGGTGTCTCATAAGGGTCTGACTCTTTATTTTTGAGACACCTGCTTTTGTTGTGGAGCCATTCTAGTTATTAATAAGATAGCCTATCAATCGAATACATTACATAGATACTCGGACTTCATCTTAAGCTATATTGCGGAAAGTAAAGAAGAGGTAGATTCTCTTTTAAAAAGGGCAAAAGTAGTTGGCGGAACATTACCAAGTCAACCAAAGGAACATGACTGGGGCTATTCTGGCCACTCTAAGGATTTAGATGGGCATCTTTGGAAATCGTTTATTTTAGTGTATGATAGGCTGTATAGGTTATTAAATCGTAAATCGAGCAACTGGGAGGAAGAATTATGTTAGCTAAATTAAAAAAAGGTGAACATGGGTATATTGCTCGATTCGAGCGGCATGTAAAACACTCGGTTGAAAAGGTTTGGGCGATGTTGACAGAAAACGACAAACTAGCAGCCTGGTTTTCCGAGCTTCGAATTGATGAGCTTCGTAAAGGTGGAATCATTAAGTTCGATATGCAAGACGGTACGTTTGAAAAGTTTACAATTACAGATTTTAAGCTAAATTCAGTATTGGAATTTACCTGGGACAAAGATCTTGTTCGGTTTGAATTGTATCCTGAACAGGATGGTTGTTTATTAGTATTAATTGAAAAAATTGATACCATCACGGATCATACGCCAAGGGATCTTGCTGGCTGGCATGTTTGTCTTGATGTTATTCAAGCATTACTGGATGGTAGAAAAATAGAACGAGAAGTAGAATGGAAACAGTGGTACGAGAAGTATACAGTGGCTGTAAAAGAAGTAAGTGAAAATCAAGAGTAAGTAGTTTAATTAAAAGTAGATCAAACACTGGCCGAGACTTCGGTTGGTGTTTTTTATTTTCATAATGAAAGTTGGTACGAAATGTATTCATTCTGGTGCGCTAATCAAAAATCCGACCCATAATCTTAATTTTAATGGATAATTTCCCTTATATGGTACCGATTGCTCATGTTTTACAGGAATTTCTATATTATTATTGACAATAAGTTGTCAATATTTTAAATATAAAGATAACTATCTATCAATTATGTTATTCTTTCCCTGACATGATTGAAATTTACCATCATGTTAACAAAGTAAATGAAGTGAGGTGACTTTTGAAAATATTTATGTAAAAGGTATTTTAAAAAAATGAAAGCGTTAACACGGTGATTTTAGCTCCACTTTGTATGTTTAGAAGAAAGAGAATCACATGATCATTTAATTAAAGGAGAGATATTTTTGGCGAAAAAATTTACAATGTTCATATTTTCATTCCTTATAACTATTTTCATTTTGGGTCAAGAGAAATTCGTTTCTGCTATGTCATCTGCTAATATACCAGACCCGATTTTACACGTAGAAAACCAGAAGATTAAAGACGGATATTTCACGAACTTAAATAATCAAGTCGATAAGTTGAAAAGCGTGGATGAAGGAACGATTATTGTACGATTTCAATATACTGGATCGTCCATTATGTCACTTTTTTCTTTAAGTAATAATCAAGTCCGAGATGGTCATTTTCATCTATACATTACCCCTACAGCTATAGGCAGTGAAAATCGCTTTGAGAAACCAGGGGAACCGAAGCAGAATGTCCATGTTAATGCCCAGGTGAATTTGAAAGAAAATAAAGTTTATACCCTTGCGATGGTTTTAGACAAGGAAGAAGGGTACAAGTACTTTTTAGATGGTGAATTAATAAAGGAGGATTCTCAGTCTCCGAGGAAATTTTTAAGCAATATTTATGCACCAGATAGCTCACAATTAGGACGTACGGAAAGGTCATCAGGCAATCCATATCCATTCAACGGTAATATTGATTTTGTGAAAGTTTTCAATGAGCCGCTTTCTCATGAGGTACTAACAGCAATAACCGGGGAAACCAAAGCTCAATCATTAGAAAATCCTATGCCTGATACAGATGATGTAACAAAGCCTTTAAGCGTTTTTTATCCCGGCTTTATGGATTCCAATAATTATCGAATTCCTGCTTTGCTCTATAGTGAAAAAGGAACACTTATTGCTGGCATAGATCGCCGTGTTGTACACGGAGGTGATTCTCCAAACAATATTGATGCAGTAATCCGCAGAAGCTATGATCAGGGTTTGACATGGGAAAAGGACGGAATCGTCATCAATGATTACCCAGATCAAGCATCTAATATTGACTTGACACTTTTACAGGATCAATCTAATGAACGAATTTTTGCGCTTGTTGACGGTTTTCCTCATGGAGCTGGACTTATGGGGGGATTTGGTACAAATGCATATAAAGGGACTGGTTTTAAAACCGTAGACGGTAAAGAGTACATGTTTTTAAAAGATGAAAATAATAATGAATACACAATTAGAGAAGATGGAATAGTGTATGACGAAACTGGAAAACGTACCGAATATTCAGTTGATGAAGATAGAAATTTATATGTAAATGGTGAAAAAATAGACAACTATTTCAGCCAAACTTCTCCATTAAAACCTCATAAAACATCTTATCTTGAGCTGTATTATAGTGATGATGAGGGAGAAACATGGACAGGGCCTATTGATTTAAACGATGAAGTAAAAGAGGAATGGATGATATTTTTAGGAACAGGTCCAGGAAACGGCATCCAGTTAACCAAGGGTCCAAATGAAGGAAGACTAGTATTTCCTATTTATTTTCTAAATGAACATAATAGACAGGCGAGTGCAATTATTTATAGTGATGATCACGGTAAAACATGGCATCGCGGGGAATCTCCAAACGAAGGTAGGCTAATAGGTGAAGAAATAATTAATGAAAGATATTTTACTAATTCTGCTCATGAAATAACAGAATCACAAGTTGTAGAAATGCCGGACGGTCAGCTGAAATTATTCATGCGGAATTACTCAGGATATGCACAAATTGCTACTAGCTTTGATGGAGGGGAAAGTTGGGATTCTGAAGTAGTGACTGAGAAGGCTTTAACTGCACCATATAGCCAAATGTCGGCTATTCGTTAT
Organism: Peribacillus huizhouensis; assembly: GCF_014138605.1. GTDB lineage: Bacteria > Bacillota > Bacilli > Bacillales > DSM-1321 > Peribacillus > Peribacillus huizhouensis. Next base: position 129,872 of record NZ_JACJHX010000003.1, read on the forward strand.
GAAGGACAGGTTGATGGCAAAGAAGCTGTCATCTTCTCCAGTGCAAGTGATCCTGCAAGCAGAATAAATGGAACTGTTAAGGTCGGGTTGATTGAGGAAGATGGAACATATGAAAATGGCCGGACAAAGTATGCTTTTAACTGGAAACATAGCCAGCTTGTGAAAGAAGGTCATTATGGATATTCCAGTCTCACTAACTTATCAAACGGTGAAATTGGCCTATTTTATGAAGGAACGGCAAATACTGAAATGTCCTATATTAAATTTAACATTGATTACCTAAAATTAATATGGCAGAAGTACAAACCAGCACCAGAACCAATATTAAAATCTTTCAATATTTTATCTAAAAAACCAACACCTTATCGACCGGGAGATAAAATCCAAGTAGAGGTAGTATTTGATGACTATGTTATGTTAATTGGAAATAAACGTATGAACGGCATGATTGGCGGAAAGGAAATCCATTTTGACTTAGTTGAAAAAACCGAGAACTCCCGTTTCATTTTTGAAGGAATCGTCCCAAATATTAAACCAAAAGCATATACTGCGGAGCTTGAATTTGACAATAATCTTACTATTTATAATGTTTATGGTGAATTATTTCAAGCAAATCAAGACGCAGCCAAACTCACAGCTAAGATTATCGTAAGAGGTAAATAATTAAGTGATTAGAGCTGTTACGAAAAGTCATTATTTTTGTTTTTTTCGTAACAGTTTCTTTTTATACAAAACATCAATGGCGTTAAAACGCCACCATATATTATGAAAAATAAATCCTATGACACGCTACACTCACCTAATCATAATGGTGGCGGTGCGAAGCGGGAATTTTGGATGCTTTCTCGATAAAATCCGTTTACCTGCTAAGTAGATTAGCTATATTAGTAAGTCGTGAAGCCCCGTCCCCATGTCCTTTTGGAGGTGAATAAAATTACAACCAACCCTATGAATAAGTTGATAGGTATAAAACCGTCCATCTTAATGGAGCAAAATAAGCATACATTTACTAAATCAGAAAATAAAATATATGAATACATTCGAGATCATAGTCAACAGGTACTCTATCATTCTTTAACCGAGTTATCAGAGGCTAGTAGTGTAGCGGAAGCAACTGTTTTACGTTTTTTTAGAAAACTGGGATTTAAAGGGTTTCAGGATTTTAAGTTTTTGTTAGCACAAGAAACATCACTAGCAGCACAAAAAGATAGCCATGAAACCATCATCAAAAAAATTAGAAATAATATGGTACAAGCAATAAATGAATCATCTGAAATCATAAGATTGGAAGATTTACAAGCTGGAGTAGACATGATCAATCAATCCGATGATGTAGTAATATTTGGGATTGGCTCATCAGGAATAGCTGGGTTAGAGATGCAGAATCGCCTAATGAGAATTGGAAAGCATGCTAGCGTTATCACTGACTCGCATTTTCAAATTATGAGGGCATCGTCTACGACTGAGAAAACCGTTGTCATTGCAATTAGTCTGACAGGCAGTACAAAAGACATTGTAGATGCTGTGGAAATTGCAAAGGGAAATAAAGCTACGGTTATTGTCTTAACTAGTTATGTTAAATCTCCATTAACAAGGTTTGCTGATTTAGTATTATTCTCGTCTGCTAAGGAGAGTCCACTAGATAGTGGATCATTAGTATCTAAAATCTCACAGCTGTATCTTATTGACCTCTTATGTACGGGAATTACCATGCAAAATTTTGAAAAGGCAAAAACGATTCACATGAACATATCTAAAAATACATCAAGTAAGCTTTACTAGGATTTTTTGAATGTCAAAGAAAATAAGTAACTAGTTTATATATTTTTCACAATATGAGGAGGAAATATCTTGAAAAAATTTTGGATAGTAGCATTTACATCAATGCTGGTTATTGGAGGTTATATCGGGAATGAAGCGAACGCTTCCAAAAATACAAAATCCGTAGAAAGAATTACTTGGGAACATGCAGGAGAGCTAGAGGCACAAAAGGGATTTGAAAAGAATATAGGTACGGCAGGAGTGTTATCGGGATCTTATCAAAATTATTTAATAGTTGGAGGAGGGGCAAATTTTCCTTATGAAACAGTATTAAATGGCGGTGCAAAGAAACATTACTCAGATATATATGTACTAAAAAAAGACAAAAATAAATTAACAATGGTAGAACATACTAATCTTGATCATGAGATAGGTTATGGATCTTCAATCACTACAAATAAAGGAGTTTATTATATTGGAGGAAGTCCTGAAAAAGAATATGCAGATGATATCACGTTGCTAACTATTGATCAAAATAAAAAATTGAAAACTAAAAAAATAGGAGATCTACCATTTACGATAAGTGATGGTATAGCAGTTGAGAAAGATGGAAAATTGTATATTGGACTTGGTAAGCAAAACGGAAATGATAGCAATAAATTATATGAATATGATATAAAAACTTCTAAAACTAGAGAATTAGCGTCCATACCAGGAGAAAGTGTTAGAAATCAAAGTGTAGCTCAATTATTAAATGGAAATCTATATGTATTTAGTGGTGGCGGGTCGATCGCTTATACTGATGGGTATAAATATAATATCGAAAAAAATACTTGGTCAAAAGTTTCTTCGGTAAAAGTAGATGATAAAGAAATATCTTTACTAGGAGCAAATTCAGTAAAATTAAATAATGATGAAATGATGGTAATTGGAGGATTTAATAAAGAAGTATATGATCATGCAGTGAAAAATTTAAATACATTAAAAGGGGAAGAATTATTAGCTTTTAGAACTAAATACTTTAATGCTGATCCTTATGAGTTTAATTGGAATAAAGATATTTTAATATATAATGCAAAAAATGATGATTGGAGATCTGTAGGAAAAGTTCCATTTGATGCACCATGTGGTGAAGGCTTAGTATTAATGGATAAAAATATCTATTCAATAAATGGAGAAATAAAACCTGGGGTAAGGACTAATGTAATTTATTCAGGAACAATACTCTACAATTAACCATATTGAAGGAAGTTAAGCTTAAAGCTTAGCTTTCTTTGCATTTAACTTAGATAGATGTTTGATATATTTAGAAACAGCTGCTTTGAGCGGGGGCAGGGAAGTTAAACAAAGAATAGAGAAGCATATGTTAATAAAAACCAATATGTCTAAATAAAGGAATTATAGATAAAGTAAAGGGGAATATTTATGAGTTAGATGATAGGGAAAAAAAGTGTCGCAGTTTTATTTGCTATAGTTCTCGGCATTTATTTACTATTATGCTCCTGATACGGCTTTTTTAATTAAGTGTTTAGTAGGTGTATTAGCTGTTAATGGATTGTTATTATTTTCCATTATCATCTTGAAAATGAAGAGGAAAAATGACTTAAAGAATAGTGCTTATGGTGAGAATCCTTATTTTTAACAGCCTAGCCGATCTTCCATAAAAGGACGCATTTTTCTAATAAGGAATGCGTCTAGTTTCAAATCTAACAGAGGATTTTTATACTCTTGCTACGATTTACCTATAATAGCAGCTATTCATCGACAATAGAGTTGTTTCATTTTCAATATAAAATTTTTTCTATACCTAAAATATAACGTTAAAGTCGTTTAAATCTAAAGGTTATTCAACAATCGCGCCCTATTCTTAATAGGCTTATTTTAGCTGGTTTTGTATATTCTGCATTCTTAACATATATGTAGGGATATCGGAAATTTAGATCAAGATGCTCCCCCTTGGCGATACCCCCAATTAAAAATAGAAAGATTTTTTTTTGTTTAAATACACATTAAAACGAAGCCCGAATACACTAGGTAATAAAACAAGTGATACTTAAGCTTGGAATGAGGGATAGTATGATACAACTATCGGGGATGCAATCTCAACAAAGTGGCATGTGGCCGTCTGGTAGTATGGAAAGTGTAATCATTCAACAAATGCATGAAACTCCGGTTGTTTATTCGTATCAATCCATCGATGAATTATCGTTTGAACTCAAGTTACGAAAAAACATCATAGTAAGTGCAAGAGCCATGAATGAAGGTTATGCTGAGTTTGAAATCTTTGCCAATTCTCGTTGTAATCCCCAATACTGGCATTTGACAAATGCTGGTGGATTCCAGCTGAGGCATGATGTAATACCATCTGATGCGATTCAAGACATTTACAAGAACAGTTCACTATATGCGTTTGAATGTGCCACGGCAATAGTGGTTATCTATTACCATGCCGTTCTAAATAGTATGGATGAACATGTATTTAATCAATTATTCCAAAACCTCTATTTATACAGCTGGCACGAAGATCCTGATCTCGGTATACAATCCATTCATACGGATCATTTCTTACCTGGAGATGTTGTTTATTTTAATAATCCAGACTTTGATCCAGAAACTTCTTGGTGGAGAGGAGAAAATGCTGTTGTTCTCGGAGATGGTACATATTTTGGACATGGACTAGGAATAGGGACGGCGGAACAAATGATTCATGCTCTGAATAAAACAAGAAAGCCAGAGAGTAATCAATCAGCCTATCTGATAAATGTAGTCATAAGACCGTCTTTTAAACATTTGGCGAAATTTTCGATGCTGCCACGAGGTGATACGGCTTATAAAATTCAACATGTCGTAATACACCATAACGAAAGTTCGATTTCATATGATCGATATCTATTCTATTTAAATAATGTGTACAATCAGATGACCTATCTAAACCCATTCCCATGATGAGAATGGGTTTAGTAGTTTTAAAATTAAAGCATTAATAAAAATTTTTATGATCGAATTAGTGGGTTGATTAGCCATTCTCGTCGCTCCCTATCTTTAGAATCAAATTCAATAGAATTTGGGTTCCGTTACTCCATTAACTGGCTCTTTTCATGGAGAAAAAAGCTTTCCATATTTCAGAGCGCCCTGTTTTGGAATAACTAAAACATGATGAGAACTTTTAAGACAAATTAAATCTTCTTTCACTAAATCTCCCGTTAATATAAGTAAAATGTTTTACAAACGTATTTTAGTAATAATATTATTTATGAATAAGAAACTTATATAAATTTGCTTGGGTCAATAAATATCCTAACAATAGGTCCAATATTTAACACAAAAGTTGAAAAGCCTCCGACTAGAAAACCTATATATGACTTCATTTTATTTTTTCGATGAATGATTAAAGGGAGCAAGTAAAACCATTGGTAAAAACCAATGAAGACTCTGCTAATTGTAAAATCACCATCATCAATTATTTGAATTAGCATTAGTATATGGCTGCACAACGAAAAAAGAGGCCGTCCAATTTTGGACAGCCCCCTTTCCGCTAATTATAAAATTTCTAGTAAAACTCTCTATCATTACATTGGTTACCATCTTTGCTACAGAGAAGGTATCTCCAAAATGAAGCGACTTTCAATCTTTGAAAACTATGAGAATACTGCAATTTTACGTGCGATAGATTCTGTTAAACGAGATGCTACTTTTGGAACAGCCCATTTAATGATTGGTGTTAACACCGCACCCGATAATCCGCCTGCATGGACTTCCACGGTACAAGTCATTGTTGTTTTACCATTAACCTCTTCTGCAGTAAAATGACCGCTTCCTGTAAAATTATCTGATAAACCTTTTAGTTCAAACTTAATATTTGAAGGTTCATTCCATTCGGTAATATCTACCTGCGCTTGTATCGTTTTTTTAATACCTTTCACACTACCTTCGAATGTCCAAATAGATTGATTGTCATTTATGATTTCATGTTCTTTATAGGCAGGTACTGTTATTGCCCATTTTTCAAGATCACTGACATAATCCCAAACTGCTTGTACATCTGTTGGAATTTCTACTGTATGTGTTCCCGTTGCCATTATGATCCCCACTTCCACTACGTATGAATTGTAAATTTATATTTCTATAAAATAATTATTACATAAAAAGCATAAATTTACATCACTAATTTTACTTAGCTTTCCTTCTTCCAATAACCTGATTATTTGAAGAACCAAAATCTTCAGAGCGCAACTTCTACTCTAGAATAGCGCCCGATAACTGAATAACGGTTAGCTTCTATTAGCTGATTTGTGGAATTCCAAAGGGGTTTCTATTGGCGGTTTAGTTCAGCTAATTATTTTTCTGGTACTATAACGCTGTGTTGAACTCCTTGTTATTCTTTTCCCCTAAACTCTAAAATATTTAAACCCTTGGATGCTTCTGGCGCTTCAAAAAATTTAGTAACATGAATAAACGTCGCTTCTGTGTCAAAAGCTGCTCTTTCGGGTTGTTCGTTACGCCTTTGTGCAATTTGAAGTAAGCATTGCTCGTTATTTAAATTAAGGAAAATTAGTTGATGGTTTGCATTGACCTCTGACGCTATATCCAAAAACCACTTTCGCTGTTTTTGAGTGTTACCTGGAAAATCCATCACTACATCTGTACCAACACTTAATATGTTTTGGACATGCTTTTTCACCATCGGCTTGAGCTGCGCTGAAAATTTTAGATAGTCCTCAAATGATGTGATCTGATTGGGATAAAGAGATGAAAGCCATTCATCCTCAGATAACAGTACCGCATGTTTTTCTATAGCCAATTGTTTTGATTTAGTTGATTTTCCTGCTCCCATTTTTCCACAGAAAAAGTATAGAGTCCCCAATTGTTTCATATTTTTATTCCTCCGGGCTCATTTTATTGGTTGTTGCCCCACCTTGTAAAACTATAATTTACAACCTAGGTTATTAGTAATAGTACTGTCTTTTTTAAGTATGATTATTCAGTTTCAAATATTCAATTAAAACCATTTTGATCAATCTTTTTAACTATACTAAAAAAATTGGCGTACATAGTGTTCAACATGTACGCCTTTTGGGTGAAAATTCAACATCTTTTACACATTAAACAGACCAAATTAATTATGTCCATCACGTATAATATATGAGCGTTAGCGGTTCCTTTACTTTGAAGAAGGGTCGTGTAACCTTGATAGGTGTTGGAGCTGAGGTAACCTGCTCCCTATCCAGGAGAAACACGATCCTGTAAGGTTCAAAGTCAAGGGCATAATTATACATATCTAATATGTAAGAGTCCTTTAAAATCAATGAATTTTCACCTTTAGTCTTGATAAAAACTTTTTTCCAAATGGATTCTTTTTGGTTCTCACTAAATAAGGATTTGCAAAACATTTCTGATCAAACTTTATTCCAAACCAACAAAATAATCAAAAAAGTAGTATTGACACTATTGTTGTTTTTTCTGATAAAGTCTTAACGGTTTATCGACAAAATACTCCAATATTATAAATACAGTCCTGTCGTGTAGACAGACGTAATTGTTTTTGCGACATCTTCTACAGAAGCATGGTGTTCGTTCCGGACAATTTCCCATAGGTACATTTCGTTCGTAAAAAACCAGCCTCTTCCGACAATTTTATGATTTAATTCGGCTCTGGCCAGACCATTTTGTTGGGCAAAGGAAATATCCTTTGAAATTCGTTGAATAAATTTTTCCCGAATCGCTTTCCATTTATCTGAAATGAAAGAAGAAACCCCAATTGCCTGTTCAAAGACTTGCATCATAGCTCGTTCGGCTTCTGCCATTGTTAAAAAAGCATGTGCCTGTTTATAAATAATTTCTTCTGCTTCTTGTTTTGATTTTGGCAGGAAGGAGATTTCAGCAATTTCATAAAATCGCTCCATGACATCCTCCATTAATACAATTAAAAGATCTTCTTTTCCTTCAAAATGGACATAAGCTGTTCCATATCCGATGTTCGCTTTTTTAATCATTTGTGAGATCGTTGCTTTTTGAAAGCCTTCTTGAAGAAAAACTTCCTTTGCTGCTTCTAATAATTTTTGCCGTGTCAATATCGAACGTAAATGTCGTTTATCCTCTATAGTCATGTTTATTCCTCCACTACTCATTATCTCTAGGATATATGGATTATTTATAAAATGGAAGGGGTGTACTAGTAATAATTCTTTGAGAAAATAATATTGACACAACGTCATATTCCGTAGATAATAATATTGACACGATGTCATATATAAAATGAAAGCGCTTCAAAATGACTGTAAAGGGGAGAATCATAGTGATTTTAAATAACTTTCAAACAACTTTAGAATACGCGAAAGAATTGGATAAGGAAGATTCTCTTAAGGATTTTCGAGAAGAGTTTTATCTAAAGCCAGGATCGATTTATATGGATGGGAACTCCTTGGGCCTTCTTTCGAAAAGAGCGGAAAGAACTCTCTTAGAATCTTTAGAGGATTGGAAAGAACATGGGATTGATGGCTGGACGCAGGGGAACCATCCATGGTTCTTTATGGCGGAGGAATTAGGCAAGAAGCTTTCGACGTTAGTCGGTGGCTCTGCTGAAGAAGTGATTGTAACGGGTTCGACAACCGTTAATCTACATCAGCTTGTATCAACGTTTTATACGCCAGATGGCATCCGTACAAAAATTTTAGCCGATGAACTAACGTTTCCATCAGATATATATGCCCTGCAAAGTGAGCTAAGGATCCATGGATATGATCAGGATCAGCATCTTATTCGTGTAAAAAGCCGCGATGGCCGCTTCTTGGAAGAGGATGATATCATCGAAGCAATGACCGATGACGTTGCCTTAATCGTCTTGCCAACGGTCCTTTATCGCAGCGGACAAATTTTAGACATCAAACGATTAACCGAAGCAGCACATAATAAAGGGATTTTAATCGGGTTTGACGCATGCCACTCGGCTGGTTCGATTCCACATTATTTCAGTGATTGGGACGTTGATTTTGCATTTTGGTGCAATTATAAACATTTAAACGGCGGACCTGGCGGTGTTGGAGGATTATTTGTCAACAAAAGGCATTTTGGAAAGATGCCTGGACTTGCTGGATGGTTTAGTTCTGCTAAAGAAAAGCAATTCGATATGGAGCATACATTAACACCTGCGCAATCAGCGGGAGCCTTCCAAATTGGAACACCTCATGTGTTAAGTGTTGCCCCATTGATTGGGTCGTTAGAAATTTTCACAGAAGCAGGGATTGAAAATATTCGTCAGAAATCATTGAAAATCAATCAATATTTAATAAATTTAATTGATACTGAACTGGCAGATATGGGATTTTTCATTGGTACACCAAGAGAAGATGCACGCCGTGGCGGACATGTAAGTCTCGAACATAACGAAGCAGCACGAATCTGTAAGTCATTAAAGGAAAACGGAATCATTCCAGATTTCCGCGCACCTAACATCATTCGCCTTGCACCAGTAGCCCTATACACTTCTTATGAAGAAGTTTGGAAAGTCGTTCAAATCCTTAAAACCATCATGACGGAAAAGCAGTATGAGAGATTTAAAAATGAACGGGAAGTAGTCGCTTAACGGGTACCGCTAGCGGTGCCTGTCACCGCTCGTAGACACTGTCCGTTGCTAAATGAAATACGGACAAAGCCTCATGGTTAAAGAAGGGGATGAAATAGATGAAGAATACAAGCAGCGATGAGGGGTTAAAACGAGAATTATCAACTAGTCAGCTTTCGATGATCGCGATGGGGATGGCGATTGGGACAGGGTTATTCCTTGGAAGTGGACTAGCCATTAGTACGGCAGGACCTAGTGTATTGATTAGTTATACGATCGGTGCATTTATCGTTATATTACTAATGGGATGTTTGGCAGAAATGACGGTTGCCTATCCAACTTCGGGATCTTTTGGAACGATTGCTGATAAATATCTTCATCCAATGGTAGGCTTTCTTGTCCGGTACTCCTATTGGATTGCTCAAGTTCTTGCGATTGGGGTTGAAATTAGTGCAATCGCCATCTATATGAAATACTGGTTTCCGGAAGTCCCTGGGATTGTTTGGATCATCGTATTTGCAGCAGTCCTTATCTATGTAAACGCTACCAGTGTAAATGCCTTTGCAACTTTTGAGTATTGGTTCTCGATGATCAAGGTTAGTGCGATTGTCGCTTTTATTCTTCTTGGCGCGTATGTTTTATTTGGAACTTCTGGTCATGAGAATGTTGGGGCTCAGAACCTCGTCGATCATGGAGGCTTCATGCCGTTTGGTGTCAAAGGCATGTGGATTGCCGTCTTTATTTCTCTTTTCAGCTTTTTAGGTACGGAATTGGTCGCCGTTACGGCCGGTGAAGCAAAAGATCCGGATGTCGCTGTACCGAAAGCATTGAAAGCAACGGTATTTCGTTTGAGTGGTTTCTATGTGTTGACGATGGCGATTATGTTGATGATTGTCCCATGGCAATCGGCAGGAATTGAAGAAAGTCCGTTTGTAAAAGTAATGGAAATCTTAAATATCCCTGGTGCCTCTGGGGTGATGAATTTTATCGTTTTAACAGCTGCTTTATCATCCATGAACGGACAGCTCTATGCTTCATCCCGAACGATGTATTCATTATCAAGCGAAAAGTTTGCACCAGCCATTCTAGGTAAACTGAATAAAAAAGGTGTTCCAACAATGGCTCTTGCCGTTTCAACGATTGGGATTGTGATTGCTACACTTGTGAATGCGCTGTTTCCTGGATCATCCTATGCCTTCATGATGGGGATTTCCATGTTTGGTTCACTTTTTACCTGGTTAGTTATCTTTGTTTCTCATTTATCTTTCCGGAAAAGGTGGGAGAAAATGGGCGGCCGCAAATTACCGGTCAGAATGATTGGTTTTCCTTATTTGACGATATTGGGAGGACTACTCCTGCTCAGTTTAATGATCACAGCCTGGTTTACTGATTTCAAAATTATGCTTCAGTTTGGTATCCCTTGGCTGCTTTTCTTATCTATTGCTTATTTTGTTATGAAAAAAAAGACTCAGAAATCTGATGTTTTGCAGGATAAAAAGACTGTTTAATTTAATGCTGTGTTAAAGGTCATTGTTGATTTATTACTATGTTGATTGGAGCGAAAATCAACAGCCAAGTTTAACACAGCCTAATTTTTTTTAAAAAAAGGAGAGATCGTATCATGATTATTGGTGTACCTAAAGAAATTAAAAATAATGAAAACCGTGTGGCTTTAACTCCAGCTGGAGTCGTTTCATTCGTAAATGCCGGTCATAAAGTATTAGTGGAGAAAAACGCCGGTATGGGCAGTGGTTTTACCAATGAAGATTACTTGAATTATGGTGCAGAAATCATTGAAAATGTGGCAGATGTGTGGGCGCAATCAGATATGATTATGAAAGTAAAAGAGCCTCTGCCAAGTGAGTATGGTTATTTCCGTGAAGGCTTAATTTTATTCACCTATTTACATTTGGCTGCTGAACCGGCGTTAGCTCAGGCGCTTAAAGAAAATAGCGTTCTTGCGATTGCCTATGAAACTGTTTCAGTGAATCGCACGCTGCCGCTGCTGACGCCAATGAGTGAGGTTGCCGGCCGGATGGCTGCACAAATCGGTGCGCAATTTTTACAAAAATCAAACGGTGGTAAAGGAATCCTTCTTGCGGGTGTTCCTGGTGTAAGCCGTGGGAAAGTGACCATTATTGGCGGCGGTATTGTTGGTACCAACGCAGCGAAAATGGCTATTGGATTAGGGGCGGATGTAACGATTATCGATGTGAGTGCGGATCGGTTACGTCAATTGGATGATATTTTTGGCAATTCAATTAAAACACTCATGTCCAACCCGTTCAATATCACACAGGCAGTAGCTGAGGCTGACCTTTTAGTTGGTGCTGTATTGATTCCTGGTGCAAAAGCTCCTAAGCTGGTAACAGAAGAAATGATAAAGGCAATGAAGCCTGGTTCAGTTGTTGTTGATGTGGCTATCGACCAAGGTGGAATCGTTGAAACGATCGATCATATTACCACTCATGACAACCCAACCTATGAAAAGCATGGTGTTGTTCATTACGCTGTAGCCAATATGCCTGGTGCAGTTCCAAGAACTTCAACCATTGCCCTAACGAATGTTACTCTTCCATATGCCTTACAGATGGCAAACAAAGGTGTATATCAAGCCATCGCTGAAAACGAAGCATTAAAACTTGGAGTAAACGTAGCTAATGGTGAAATAACTTTTGAAGCCGTTGCAAGAGATCTTGGTTACGACTATGTAAGAGTAGAAGATGCTTTAGAAAAAGAAATGGTTGCACGATAAAGTTTAAAGGACTAAACAGTATTATGTTTAGTCCTTTAAACTTTATTAATAAAAAATGATGTCACTCTCTGAAACCAAACATCGACAAAATAGGGGAATGACAGGAACAATGGATTAGCATAATCGTTGCCATATTCTAGTGGGGGTTCAGCCGAGATATACACGTTATCTTAACTAAGAAAATTAAAAAATGAATTTAAAAGGGCCCTTACGTTGAATACATGTACTCAACGTAAGGGCGGATTATGTAAAATGACAATAAAGTTATTTAATTTTAAAACCTAAAACACGTATGACCCCGTTCTGATTTTAAGACGGGGTTAAAATAAAGCTGTTTAATTTTTGATGTGAAATACTTCACTGCACTTAAAAACACAACAATAAAGTCGTTTAAATCTAAGTGTTATTGCACAATTGCGCCCTATTGTTGAAGAACGAATATAAAATCTTTTCTGTCTAAAAAAATGAGGAGCAATCCCTCTTATTAACCTCAAAAATTATAGTCTAAATTACTAATGGTACGGTTCACCGTGATGTATCCAAATGAGATTCTATAACTTATTTAAAATTCCCCACTAAAATAAATTACATCAAATATATCACCAATTATCTAAATATTCTAATCGTATTGTCGAAAAAAGATAGATTGGGGTAGCTCCAATCTGTCTAGCTTCTTGTTAGGATTTACCCTAAAGCACATACAATGACTTTGATTTTGATCCTGATGATCTAAGTGTATTGATTCGATAAATCCCTTGCGTCAATTTTATCGTTTTTGAAAATAATTCGTTTGAAATATTAATATTTTTATATAAAATAATTGACTTTTCTGATTTTTTATCATAAAGTAGTCATTAACTTAATACGGAATAATCCTTATCGCGAGCCAGGGGAGGAAATTGGTCCTATGATCCTGCAGCAACCTGTTATTTTCTATGGGAAATAACAAGGTGCTAAATCCAACAGACATGATGTCTGGAAGATGAGGAAGAGAAAAAACCTCTTCCTCTTGGGAGAGGTTTTTTCTCTGTTTACATCCTATGACTTCAGGTAAGGAACCTGTTCCAAACTGGCTTATTATAATTCCTACTAAATACATATATTTAGTTAGTTTTATGATTAAGCTAAATAATAAATAGGAAATTGGGGGAAACAGTATGACAACTGTAGGATATTGGTTTATTGGCTTTGCGTTAGCTTACACTTTCTTTCTTATTTTTGTAAGCCAGCTTGCAAGAAAGAAAGCAGTGGACGGAAATGGATTTTTTGTTGGAGGGCGAGGATTTAACACTTTATTTGTTACGGTTTGTATAACGGGGCTTTTTTCTGGTTCATCATATATTGCCATATTGGAACTTAGCTATCTGACTGGAATATCTGCTATTTGGTATGGGGTTGCTGAGACCATTCATGTTCTTATCATTGCGCTAGTTTTAATTGCACCTTTCAGAAAAAGAGCGTTAATTACTATTTCGGGATTGTTAGGAGACCGCTACGGAGAGAGCGTTCGAGGGGTTGCAGGTGCCATTACCGCATTTACATTTCCTATGTGGTCGGTTGCAACTGCCCTTGCATTTGCTTCAGCACTCTCTGTTTTTACAGGAATTTCGTTAATTTGGTCGGTCGCACTAACAGCATTATTACTTCTTGTATATTTACAGTTCGGCGGTATGTGGTCCATTGGATTCACACAGTTAAGCAATGTAATCGTATTTTTCATTATGCTTGCAATTGGTACTTATGCATTCTTTCTTAATCCTGGAATCGAAGGAATTAAAACTTTATTTACAGAAAAACCACAGCTGGCTTCTTTTAATGGAGCAGGTATTCAAACGATCTTGGCTTGGTTTGGCACATTTTTATTTAACGTCATTCTTGCACAGGCAGCATTTCAAATGGCATTATCTTGTAAAACTCCGAATCAAGGGCGAAACGGTTTAATTTTCGCATCTTTACTTGGAATACCTTTAATTATAGGGGCTGTTGTTTTTGGCTTAGCCGCAGCTCAAGTTGTTCCAAATGAATCTCGTGGGCTTGTCGCTGTTCCTCTTTACTTGATGGAAACACTTCCTGCTCCACTTGTTGGATTATTTTTTCTAGGTTTCTGGGCCGCTGCTCTAAGCTGGGGAGCGCCCTGCCAATTTTCAGGTGCCACGAGTCTTGGACGTGATGTAGGAAAGGCATTAAATCCAAAAGCAACGGAGCTTCAGCTTGTCCGTTACACGAAATGGTCATTACTTTTATTAACTGTTTTAATGGTAGGATTTGCGCTATTACGTTCAGAACAATCGGCATGGTGGAATGTCCTTGCCTGGGTAACTAGAAATTCAGCAACTTTTGCACCAGTAGTAGCTGCATTATTTTGGCCAGTAGTAACAAGACGGGCTGCCCTTATTTCTCTATTTACCGGTTCACTTTCTGGATTATTGTGGTATCACCTTAGCGGATGGGCGATTAGCGATTTCTACCTGAACATTCATCCTGTATGGATAGGAATGGTCATTAATATTATTACCATTATTTTAGCTAGTTTGGTTGATAATGTTGGGAAATGGGAATGGAGAGGATCTGTTAGAAGCTTTGGATTTTATTCTTTTGTATTCTCTATTACTTTGACAGTTTATATGGTTCCTTCATTTAGTTTCCTGTACCAAAATGGGCTAATCGGTTTATTTCTAATGCTCATTGTATCAGGTCTATTTATTAGCTGCATGTTTTTCATTAAGAAGAAGGAAAAATCCATTATTACTGACATTCAAATAGGAATTTAAAGGAGCTAAATCATGAAAATTAAAGAAAATATTCATATAAGAAATATAGAAGTAAATACAAAGTGGAAAAGGAAGGTACAAACAGAACATTTCGTTCGAGGGTTTCAATTTTTAATCGATGAACCCAAAAAGTTAGGCGGCGATAATGAAGCCCCCACTCCGTTGGAATATGTTCTTGGATCCTTTAATGGATGTTTATTGGTTGTCATTGATTTAGTAGCAAAGGAATTGGAGTTTCAATATGATAACATCGATATCACAAGCAATGCACTTGTTGACCGGAGAGGCCTTGCCGGAACAGCAAATGTATCTCCATATTATCAATCTGTTGAAAACGAAATAATCTTTTATACAGAAGAAACCGAAGAAAGATTAGAAGAATTAAAGGAAATTGTTATCAAGCGGTGCCCTTTATATAATTTGCTGAAAAATGCTGGTGTTAAGATTCATTTGAATTGGACAATTAAATAGAATTATTTTCAGGAAAAGGGTTAGTTCCCCCTGTTTTAACACAGATAAAGACTGACCCAAAATCTGATTAATCGTATGCCATGCGGTCCAAAAGAACCCTTTGTCCAACCTTTTTTTGTTTTTGTTGGATGAAGGGTTCTTTAAATTTTATAAGTTTAAAAAAAACTCATTTACTTATGGTACGGTTCTCCGTCCTTAATCCCAAACTAATTGTAGTTATTCCACAATCTGGCCCTATAATGGAAATAGCGCTGTTCCTTATTACAGAAAAACGCCCGTTTGCTGAAGTTCATTGCTTAAACCTCATTCTAGATAAGCACCTGTATATTGAAATGGCCCATGCTAGATACTATTGGATGGCAACGGTTAATTTTATTTTGTTATTAAGGTTAGTTCATGGAATCGGTTGGGCGATCACAACCACTTCCTACGGCACAATTGTAGCACTTTCTTTGGTTTTATTTTTTAGGTGTTTGGTTATTGTCTAACAAAACAACAAAAAAGCTAAATACCATGCATTAAAAAAAGTTGTAAACGTCGTTTTCCACTGATCTAGGTGTTCGAAAAATTAACTTTCAGGAAAGAAGTGCAATTTATGTATAAAATTCAAGCTAATAAAACCGCATTAGTCCTCATTGATCTACAGAAAGGAATTACTGGTTTAAAAGGTGCACCTCACGACACTTCTACAGTTGTCCGAAATGCATCACAACTCGCAGGTGCCTTTCGTCGGGCAGGTGCATTTGTCACATTTGTACATGTTGATTTTTTAGATGGAAAAGATGCGTTGCATCCTGATGCGGAAATGCAATTGCCTCCTAAACTATCTGAAGATTGGGCTGAATTCCCACCCGAACTGAATGTGCAACCGACAGACCATATCGTCACAAAGCGTCATTTCGGAGCTTTCTTCGGCACTGATCTTGACTTGCAACTTCGTAGACGTGGAATAGAAAACATTGTATTAGGTGGAATCTCAACCCATATTGGAGTTGATACTACTGCTCGTGAAGCATATCAACACAACTACAATCAAATTTTTGTAACAGATGCCATGACTGCTACATCAATCGAAGCTCATGAATTCCCATGTAAGTTTATCTTCCCACTTATAGGACGAATGGCAACGACCGAGGAAGTACTCGCAGCACTAGAGTCATGATTTGATATATGTAATATAGTATGTATTGGGCTACCTTCAGCAAAATTAAGAAGCCTAGTTTTCTTTTTATAATAGAAATTAGGCTTGATTTTATTTAATTGGATGGCCCTTTTCATGGTATCTGACCTCACGCATTAATTGCTTTCTTTTAATTCTTCTTGTATTACATACTTTAACAATGGAGGTGCAATTAAAGTTGTAACAATAATAACTGAAGTGAAATACTCTGGGATTAACAAAGCTTCTTGCAATCCAGTTGCGGCGATAATTAAGGCTACATCTCCCCTTGATACCATCCCAGCGCCTATAAAAACCAAATATAAAATAAACACTAGAAGATTACTTTGTTGGAACTGCAGATAAGTGGGGAAATCATTAGAATCGCCAGATACATGAAGATAGTTATAGCCCGTCTATTCATAGTTGGTTAGGCTTTGCACCATACATTCGGAAATCACAAATTACTGCAATGTATCAAAAAGGAGCAGATATACCAACGATTGCAAAACAGTCCGGCCATAAATCACATCAAACCATTATGGAGCATTATATTAATTTAAAAACTAGTGATGTAGATGAGTTTTTATAGTTACTCTGAACACATTAGTCTATGGATTTTTTTATTTAGAGGGGCTTACCTTAGGGTAGCCCTTTTTTAATGTAGGGATTTAAAGAAGGACTTTAAACGTTAATACAGAAATACATATAGTTAGGAGCTGAAAATTTTGGATAAAATGAAAAAATTAGTAGATACATCAGAAGAATATTGGCGAACACTCATTGCAAAAGATAAATGGACAGTTGCAGAAGTAATTGGTCATTTAACACAATAGGATGAATTCCTATTGAATGACCGACTACAATACTTATTTAAGGATACGCCATTGCCAAAAGCACCAAACGAAGAGGAGTTAAACTGTAAATCTACTAAGATTAGCAGAAATAGTAGCAAAGAAGAAACGATTACAAATTTTATGAACGTAGGGAGAAAGTTAATAATTGCTGTTCATAATATAGAGGATGAATTATGGGATAATGAGCTAACGATTTGTAGTAGGACACTACCATTTCGTGAATATTTAAAAGATTTCATAAATCATGATTTACATCATTTTGAACAGAGTAATGAAGTGATTCTTACACAATCATTTTGTAATAATAAATAAGTAAAAGAAATAACGAATAGGGAAAAGGGGATTGAAAATGGATGTAAGATACCCAATTGGGAAACTACAAGTTCCTGAAAAAGTAACATTAGAAAATATTCAAGAATTGCTAAAGGAGATCGAAACTTACACGATTCGATTAAGAGAAACTGTCGACTCATTAAGTGATGAGGAATTAAGCAGAACTTATCGTGATGGTAGCTGGACGGTTCGTCAACTTGTTCATCACATTGCAGATTCTCAATTGAACATGTATCAACGTTTGAAGCTGGCTTTAACAGATGAGAATCCAACAGTACCAGCTTTTGATGAAGAAAAGTGGGCTATTCAACCGGATACAATGCTTCCTGTAGAAAGTTCTATTAAAATGTTAGAAGGTATAAATGAGCGCATCGTATCTTTAGGACATAGTTTAACTGAAGAACAATTAGATCGAGCTTTTACTCACCAGATAAACGGCAAAATAACAGTTGCAACAAAAGTTGCAAAATTAGCTTGGCACGAAGAACATCACTTAGCCCATATAAAAATCGCATTATCAAAATAATACAATAAGTATGGAAGTGGCTTATCAAACCTCGATAAGCCATTTTTACATAGCTGAAACTTAGTACTCAGTAATAGTCAATGATTTTGGATTTTTCTTATGAACTGTCAAGATTAGCCGGGAATGTTCCATATCTGTGTGTTTTGAAAGAAGATTAATCAAAACACACTTTTCTATATTCAATTGAATCAGTCTTTTATAAAAAAGTTTGATAACTTTTGTGATTCTTATGCAATTAAAGCGCCCTTAAATGGAAGATCGGTTAACAATATTCAGAAATTAAAAAGTTGCAGAAAAGCTCCCAGTTTATTGACATAAGATCCTTTCCAAAATTAAAAAAGACTACTCAATATAATTTGAACAGTCCTTTTCAATATTTGTATATGTTTATGAGAAATGGGAATTAATTGTGTTTTCCACTTTATTTAACATGCCTTTATATGTTTCATCATCAAGGTATCCAATACTTCCGAATTTTTAGTACTACCAATGTAGCTAAAAAATCATTTGAACCAAAACCATGTAGACAATCGTTCCCCCAGCTATTGAGAGGAACATGTTTTTCTTCCAAACATGAAGAAGTACAACTATAGTCACCCCCATAAATTCAGGGATGCCATGACTCCTAGAAAATAAACTTACATCCCTTAAACAATAAATGATCAAAAGTCCAAATACTGCTGATGACAGCACTTTACCGAGATATTGTATGTACTTCGGCGTGGGTTTACCGGTTGGGAAAACAAGGAATGGAACGAACCTCGTAAGCATCGTGCCTAAAACAACCATTGCTATTATTATAATCTGCTGCGTTATACCCATTGTCATATAGTTTTAACCTCAGCTTTCTCCAATGACTTTCTTGACAAGGTAAGTAGTCCCAAAATTACTAACATAGCAGGAATAATAAAATTGCTCCCTCCAAAAATAATTAGGCATACAATTGAAGCGCCAAGGCCTATAAGGGAACTTATATGATTTTCTTCTTTCATCCATTGTTCAAGAAAGATAACGACAAAAAGAGCAGTCATGACAAAGTCAAGCCCTTCTGTATTAAACTTGATAAAAGAACCAAAAATACCGCCTAAAGCTGCACCTAATACCCAATAGAAATGATTAAGCAGTGTAACAAAAAACATAACCCAGCTTTTATCAACATGTTTCGGTACATTAATCGTACTATTGATCGCAAAAGATTCGTCGCAAAGCCCAAAAATCATATACCACTTTTTCTTCCCTGCTCCCCGATACTTATCAAGCATGGAAATGCCATAAAATAAATGTCGTGCGTTTACCATCAAAGTTAAAAAAAGAGCATTAATCGGATTGAATGCTCCAACCAATAAATTTGCTGCAACAAACTCTATAGAACCAGCAAATACGATGATGCTTATCAGAATAGGATAAATGGCACCGAATCCTAACGAACTCATAAGGATTCCATAAGCAATTCCCAAAAAGACAAATCCTGCAAAAATCGGGACTGTATATGGGAAAGCCGTACGAAATGCTATCCATATTTGATTTCTTTTATTCATATGATTGTATACTCTAGGAGAAGTTAAATTTAGCAATTCTTTGTTTTCATCCATAATCGTAACCTCCTAAACCACGTCTATTGGTATACTGACAGTTCTTTTTTCTGTACTCATAACAATGCTTGTGTCCACTCCACTGATTGCAGGATTCTGCATTAATGAATCAATGATAAAATTTCGGTAACTCTCCATGTCCTTTGCTACAATCTTTAGCATATAGTCATGGCTTCCTGTAAGTGTGTAGCACTCTTGAACCTGTGGATATTTGTTTATATCCTCTAAAAATGAATGAATTGTTTCTCTATTCAACGGCGATAAGTTGATGAGAGCTAATGCTGTGACTTCAATTCCCAATTTTTTCTCATCGACAATAGTAGTAAACTTTTTAATAATGCCTGTTTCTACTAGGTTTTTTGTTCTTGCAAGGCAAGTCGATGGTGAAAGCCCAATTTTTTTTGATAAATTTAGATTTGATATTGAAGCATCTTCCTGTAATTCTCTTAATATTGCCTTATCATTATCGTCAAGAATAATCGCCATTTTGCAACCTCCAATAACTCATTTTGAATTATATTTCTCATACTTGATATATTAACTAATTATTAATCGTTATTCAAATTATTACAAAATATAATTTATTAAAAACAATACTTTTTAGAATAAAATTCGTTTTTGTTAACTTGTAATTGAATTAACTTACTTATGACTAGAGTTGCTTCTTTTCTATATATAATCCTTTATAAAGGGGCTGTATGATACTTTCACGCAATTTGAAACACGCATGTAAGGAACAAACGCAATCCTGCCCTTCACTTAAAAAATTAGATATTAGGACAGACAAAACCCCTACCAATGTTGCTGGGGTCAAAATCTTTGCGGATATTTAACTCAACTTTCCCGTTAATTTAAGTACAAAATTTCAGAATCTCTTCTAAAGTTTAACCTAGATATCTAGGTGTTGTTCAACAATATGGCCCGTTTGTTGAATAGCTAGACTGGCGTTTTTAAACAACTTTATTGATTTTATATCGAATTTATTATGATTTAAACAACTTATTATCATGAAGCAGAGGCTAGCTTACAATAGGAACTAGAACAGAAAAAACGATCTATTAAAGATGGGCGCGGATTTTGTCATATTTGCAATAAAAATGTAATCTTATTTAAATATGTCTGACACTTTAGGGTGATAAAATCAAAGAAAAAGAGATTTTACCGGAGGATATATATTAAATGAAAAAGATTATTGCATCATTTGTTGTGACTGGCTTATTGCTTACAAATCCAATAGTTAGTAATGCTGCATTGGGTGATCAAACATTAAAACGCGGAATGACACATACAGAAGTTAAACAATTACAAGAAGTTTTAAAGAATAAAGGGTACTTCACCAATCAGAAAACGACAACATATTTTGGAACAGCTACTGAAGGTGCAGTCAAGAAGTTTCAAAAAAGCAAGGGATTGAAAGCGGATGGCATTGTTGGTGCAAATACATATAAAGTGTTGGGAGTAACAAACCAGCCTGCAAAAGTAGCTCAGGTGAAGTCCAGCGAATTGGTTAAAGTAGCGAAAAAACAGTTGAATGTCCGCTATGTATGGGGAGGAACTACGCCTAAAGGTTTTGATTGCAGTGGATTCCTAACTTATGTTTTCGAAAAAAGTGCGGATGTTAAGTTACCAAGAACTGTCTCGGGTATTTATAATAAGGGAGTAAAAGTATCCAAACCACAAGTTGGAGATGTAGTCTTTTTTGAAACCTATAAGTCTGGTGCTTCACATGCAGGGATCTATGTAGGGAATAACCAATTCATTCATAGCTCTTCATCAAACGGAGTGAGTATTAGCTCCTTGGATAATAGTTATTGGTCTAAAAGATATATAGGAGCAAAAAGAATCTAATCAAGTAGACATTAAAAGCTAGTCTTATAAAGACTGGCTTTGTTTTATTTATTCCGTATTCACAGGCAGTAAACCCCCACTGATTGAAATTTCACTTTATGTCTAAAAATTTCCCCTCTATTCTTAATGAGAAAAGCAGGGTTAACCCTGCCGATGATTCTTCAGTAGGTTTTCTAATAAACCTATGTATAAAAGAAAAAGAGTTGATAGTTTCAATTGCCAATGACAAAAGAAAAGCCGGGGTTGGGTTCACTAGAAAGGTAATTGTGAAATTACAGGTCCAATTCCTTTTCATAAAATTGAAGTATACGCTCTAATTCATCGAATCGAATAAATCGAGAAACTCTGAATATTTCTTTACCTTCCACAAACAGAAGTAGAGTAGCAGCAGAGAAAATCATATATTCGGATGTAATTTCTGGCACATCCTCATTAAATACATACACTCCTTTGACCCGTGAATGTGATTTCAAAAGTTCTATCATTTTACAGTGAACAGACTCACATACACCACAATTGTCTGTTTTAGATAACAGAATCACCAATGGTTTTTCTTGAATAGCTTCCTTAATTTGATTTAAACTCATCATTTTTTCCATACAATCGCCTAACGCCCCTAAACAATTTGATTAGCACCGATTATATCTACTAACTGCAAGAAATACAAAACTTAGCCATCGACATGTCCGCCTATTTTCCTTTGAAAGAATAGTAGCGCTTTAGATGTTACATTATTTTTTACGATATGAATGGGTGAGTCCTGTTGATTAATCATTTTGATGGTATCTTCATAACTGTAGTTAAAAAGTTTTACGCTTATGATACAATCGTGATAATTCGATTTTTAATAATAATAAACGCATTCAAAAATTCTAACACTAACTTCACATAGTTAAGATAACAGAAGCGGAATATCCTTAGGAAGGAGCACAGCATTTGAATATAAAAGTAAATCAAAAAATTATTAAAGAAATGTGCGGTATAGTCTCCTTCAAAAGAGGAGACTCTTTTTATCGAGCTAATAAAGTTATATTTGATAAATATAGTCCTGAAGTTTGTGAAGCAACGGTAACTGGCATGGAAGATTTTCATGTCACGATTGAAAAGGATAAGAATGGTGGTTTGCGAACGAAATGCAGTTGCCCTTCTCTTGCTTCCTTTCAAAAGGACTGTCAACATATTGCAGCTGTTTTACTGTCGATTTACGAACATCAACGTCTAAGTACAATCCCTAGTATTCGAAGCGATCGTAAGTTGGACTCTTCAACAAATCACACACTGGCAGAAGGATTACTGACCCTTTTCAATGACCAGCCTAAACGATCAAGCAGCCAACAGCTTCACTTTGAAAAAAGAAAAGTTCTTGATGTAGAGTTTATATGTAAACCCGTTAGAATAGGTAAGGGCGGGTATATGTTTGGAATAGAAGCCAAGGTTGGACCAACCGATGTGCACAATATCCGAGGTTTTCTGAAGCAAGTGCAAGAGAGCAATTCAGCCTTGCTTTCTAAATCATTTACGTACAATCCAAGCCTTCATTGCTTTCAAAAAGAGACAGATGCTGTGATTGGTCAGCTCATTCAAGTAATCCATGATGAAAGAGTGTATTTGGACGCGATGCCGGACAAATCAGATTATATAAGCCATCATCGCATATTACTGATTCCTCCATCTTCTTGGGACAAGATTTTTCCTATTCTTGAAAGAGCACCAATGGTGAAGCTTACGTATGATGGGAATTCGTTTGATGGTCTTCACTTAGTGAGAGAACCTCTACCATTACAGTTTGACTTTACGGAAACGGAAGGCAAAGGCTATCAACTGAAAATCAATGGATTGAATCGTATGATTTTGTTGAATTCATATAACGCTGTTCTATTTGAAGGAAAAGTCATCCAGTTGAAAAGTGAAGATTGCAAACGTCTTTCTGAACTAAAAGAGATGCTAGATCAGCAAGGAACGAATCAAATTCCGATCCATGAGGAGCAAATCGATTTTTTTCTGGAAAAAGTGATTCCCGGTTTAAAAAAACTAGGTGATGTTCAAATATCTAGAGCTATTTCTGAGCGGTTTGTGAAGAAACCGCTGATTGCCAAACTATACTTAGATCGTCTAAAAAATCGCCTGCTTGCTGGTTTAGAGTTTCACTATGAAAATATAATAATTAATCCATTGGAAAGTCGGGAACTCCGGGCAGTTTCAATGCTTATAAGGGATGTTGCGAAGGAGGAAGCGATATTAAAACTGATGGAGGACAGTTCGTTTGCCAAGACGGACGGTGGATATTTTTTGCAAAATGAAGAGTTGGAGTATGAGTTCTTGTACCACGTTCTACCCAAACTTCAAAAAATGGTTCAAATATATGCGACTACAGCAGTGAGAAATCGGATTTCTAAAGAGAATACTCGGCCACTGGTTAGGGTGAAGGTCAAAAAAGAACGGACCAATTGGCTAGAATTCAAATTTGAAATGGATGGCATTCCTGAAAAACAGATACGTGAGATTTTACTGGCTTTAGAGGAAAAGCGGAAGTATTATCGTTTACGGAACGGCTCACTACTCTCATTGGAAACAAGGGAATTTGAAGAAATTAACCGCTTTTTGCGTGCACTTCCGGTACAGAATGAAGATCTGGAAAATGGCTTGAATGTACCAATTGTTCGGGGTCTTAGGCTTCTTGATGCAGTTGATGATAGCCATGCGTTCACATTTGAAGAGTCATTTAGACAGTTCTTGGAAAACATCCGCGATCCTGGCAGCCTGGAGTTTGAGGTGCCAAAACATTTAGAGCCGGTCTTACGGGACTATCAAAAACGCGGCTATAAATGGATGAAAACACTGGCCAGCTATGGATTCGGCGGAATTCTCGCAGATGATATGGGATTAGGTAAAACGCTGCAAAGCATCACATTTCTTTTATCGGAGCTTCCTAACATTCGTAAAAAGAAGAGCCCAGCGCTTATTGTTTGCCCATCATCTTTGACGTATAACTGGCTAAGCGAAATCATAAAATTTGCTCCGGATGTACAAGCTCTTGTCGTTGATGGGAATAAAAAAGAACGTTTTAATATACAACAAGATATAACGGCTATGGATGTGATCATCACCTCCTATCCATTGTTGCGTAAGGACATTATTTGGTACGAAAAACAATCTTTTCACACTGTGTTTTTTGATGAGGCTCAAGTCTTTAAAAATCCTGTGACACAAACTGCACGATCGGTAAAGAAGATCCAAGCAGATTATCGCTTCGCCCTCACTGGCACACCGGTTGAAAATTCACTAGAGGAGCTGTGGTCTATTTTTCATGTTGTTTTCCCTGAACTATTCTTAGGGTTAAAGGAATATAGTAACCTCTCAAGAAAAACGATTGCCAGACGAATTCGACCATTTTTGCTTCGTAGGTTGAAAGAGGATGTACTTCCAGAGCTTCCTGAAAAAATCGAATCGATGGAATCCGTGGAGTTACTTCCGGATCAGAAGCAATTGTACGCTGCTTATTTGGCGAAGCTGCGACACGATACGTTAAAGCATCTGGACAAGGACACACTTCGAAAAAATCGAATTAAAATCCTGGCTGGCTTGACTCGGTTGCGACAAATTTGTTGTCACCCAGCTTTGTTTGTGGAGGGATATAAAGGAAGCTCAGCGAAATTTGAACAGCTGCTGCAGATTATTGAGGAATCAAAGATTTCTGGAAGAAGGGTGTTGATTTTCTCACAATTTACGAAAATGCTTGAGCTTATAGGTCGAAAATTAACGATTCAAGACCTGCCTTTTTTCTATCTTGATGGGCAAACCCCTTCAGAAGAGAGAGTAGAAATCTGCAATCGATTTAATGAAGGCGAACGAAATTTTTTCCTCATTTCCTTAAAGGCAGGCGGTACAGGACTCAATCTAACAGGGGCTGATACCGTCATCTTATATGACATTTGGTGGAATCCAGCTGTCGAAGAACAAGCTGCAGATCGTGCCCATCGCATGGGTCAGAAAAATAGCGTACAGGTTATCAAGCTTGTTGCCCGCGGCACAATCGAAGAAAAGATGAATGAACTGCAAGAGAAAAAGAAACATCTGATTTCAGAGATCATCGATTCTGAGGAGAAAGTATCGTCTACTCTTACTGAAGAGGACATTCGAGAAATATTGTCGATATAGAAGGAAACATACACTTAGAATCTTCTGATTCTAGGTGTATGTTTCTTTATTATTATCTATTAATTAAAAAATTCTGAAAAGTTAAATATATTTATTTGAAAAATCAGATTTATGTGATACCATGTAAATAGTTTAATATACTAAACCTAGTTTATTATTTTAAACTGAATGGCGTTGCATACAAGAAAAGGGGAAAGTTTTTATGACAGAAAAGTATTGGGTCCCTGCGATTGAAAGAGCAGATAAGATCTTAAAAGAAATCGGTGAATTTCCAAATCAGCTACGGTTAATTGATTTATCCAAGAAGTTGGAAATTAATAAGAGTTCATTATTTTCTTTGCTAAACACATTAGAAATGCTTAAGTGGGTGATCAAGGAGGATGGTGATACATATACACTTGGTCCGGCAATAGGAGGGTTTAGTGCAGCGTATTTCAAACAGTTCAATATCCTTCAATCATTTTATAAAGAAGCTGGCTCGTCCGTTGCTCTTATTAATGAGCACATTCAACTTGGCGTTTTGGAAGAAGATAATGTGATGTATTTAGGGAAGATGGAAGGCGATTCAAGAGTAAGGCTTGTCACAGATCCAGGCATGCGATTTCCGGCCTATGCATCTGCAATCGGGAAAATTCAGTTGATTCAGTATTCAAAAGAAAAACTGTCTAAACTTTTCCAATCAAGCAACTGGGAACGTAAGACGCCGTACACGATTTCAAACATTGATGATCTATACGCCAATATTCAAAAAGCAGGAAAAAATGGTTATGCGATTGAAAATCAGGAAGCCTCATTGGGATTCCATTGTGTTAGCGCACCAATTTATAATTTTGAAAACAAAATTATAGCTGGTGTTAGTTTTACGATGATGAGTAATAGTTGGGAGACAAAACAAGAGGCAGCTAGAGATGAAATTATTAAACTTGCGTCTCGATTATCCCGGAATGCAGGGTATACAGGTGACCTAGAGAAACGTTAGATAGAAATCAAGAAGTATTTGAATGAAAAGGAGCGAATAATCGTGCAAACCATATCAATTGAAAATACATTTAAAAACTTTATTAATAATGAATGGATCGATTCAGCGTCACAAGCAACACTTAAAAGTATTAATCCGGCTAATAAAGAAGAGGTAGTAGGTTTTGTTCAAAATTCAACAAAAGCGGATTTAGACCAAGCAGTTCAGGCAGCACATCATGCTAAAAAGTCATGGAGAAAAATGGGTCAGGCACAAAGAGGTCAACTTTTATTTACAGTAGCCAATATTCTTGAGGAGAATTTGAACGAGATTGCTGAAACGATGACAAAGGAAATGGGGAAAACACTTCCTGAAGCAAAAGGAGAAACAGCACGCGGAGTGGCAATCCTTCGATACTATGCAGGAGAAGGGATGAGGAAAGACGGGGACGTTATTCCATCTTCTGATAAAGATGCGCTCATGTTTACGAAACGGACACCAGTTGGCGTTGTCGGAGTCATTACACCATGGAACTTTCCTGTAGCGATTCCAATATGGAAAATTGCACCTGCACTTGTATATGGCAATACAGTCGTGTTTAAACCAGCCACTGAAGCAGCTGTAACAGCGGCAAAAGTAGTCGATTGCTTTGCAAAAGCAGGTTTGCCAGATGGCGTATTGAACTTCATTACAGGGTCCGGCTCCGTCATTGGTCAAGAATTGATTGACCACCAACTTGTAAACGCTATCACCTTTACTGGTTCTGAAACCGTGGGTGAGGGTGTGGCAAAATCCGCAGCAGCACGTGGGGTAAAATTCCAATTAGAAATGGGTGGAAAAAACCCGGTTATTATTACGAAAGATGCTGATTTAGACGCTGCAGTTGAAGCTGTTATAAGCGGCGGTTTTCGTTCATCCGGCCAAAAATGTACAGCTTCAAGTCGAGTAATTGTTGAAGCGCCTGTCTATGATGTTTTCGTTGAAAAGTTAGTTCAAGAAACGAAGAAAATCACGGTAGGAGACGGCTTAAAAGAAGGAATCTGGATGGGACCTTGCGCAAGTGAAAGCCAGTTTAATACAGTGAGATCATATATAGAAATTGGAAAAGAAGAAGGGGCCACGCTCATCACTGGTGGAGAGACATTGTCTGGTGAGGACTTTGACAAAGGTTTTTATATTACACCAGCCATTTTTGGCGATGTAGAACAGAATATGAGAATTGCTCAAGAAGAAATTTTTGGACCAGTTATTGCTCTGATCCGAGCAACTGATTTAGAGGATGCGATTGAAATAGCGAATCATACGAAATATGGATTGAGTGCTTCCATTTTTACAACGAATATTGGTTCATTACTTGAATTCATTGATGAAATTGAAGCTGGCCTCGTTCGTATCAATGCAGAAAGTGCAGGAGTAGAGCTTCAAGCACCATTTGGCGGCATGAAAGCTTCAAGTACTGGAGGCCGAGAGCAAGGAGAAGCAGCAAAAGAATTTTATACGGCGATAAAAACCGTTTTTATCAAAGGGTAGTCATATGAACAAAGGGTCAGACCCCGCAAAAACTAAATATAGGATAAGAAAAGTGTAGGAAGCGCTGCATACGGATTTAACGTGTGAGGTCAAGCAAAGGGTCAGACTCGCATAAACTAAATACAGTATTAGAAAAGTGTATGAAGTATCACATACTGGTTTAGCGTGCGAGGTCGGACCCTTAACTATATATAATAGAAAGAAGGAATATAAACATGAAAGAATCACGTGAATTATTGGAAAAACTCGGTTATCCTTCCAAAGACTTAACAGAGCTACCAACTTCAACGAAGACTTTTCCAGACGGTGCCCAATACCGCGTGGAACTTCCGAGTGTTGAAGGACCGGTTGCGTTAAGAGAAACATTAAAAGAAATTGATCGATACGGATTAACCATTCATCGCATCTCGCAAGGAAGCGGTATCATGCTTCAAACAGATGATGAAATAAAGGAAATGTGCCAACTGACTGCAGAAAGAGGGATGGAGCTTAGCTTATTCGTTGGACCTCGTGGCACTTGGGATATTAGTGCTCAACCACTAACAAGCGGCGGGAAATCCATTGCATTACGTCATGAAGGGGCAGATCAACTCGTTTACGCCATGGAAGATTTAAAAAGAGGTGCTAAACTTGGATTACGTGGCGCATTAGTAGCCGATGAAGGACTATTAAAGCTAACAAAAGAAATGAAAAAAGCTGGCCAATTGCCAGAAGACTTTGTAGTGAAAGCATCCGTGCAAGTAGGTGCTGCCAATCCGGTTTCGGTTAAACTTATGGAAGACCTTGGTGCGGATACTTACAACGTTCCGACAGCACTCACTTTGTCAAAACTCGTTTCGATTCGTCAAGCGATTGATATACCGATAGATTTATATGTAGAAGTTCCCGATAACTTAGGCGGTTTCCTTCGTTATTATGAAATTCCGGAAATCATTCGTGTATTAGCTCCGGTGTATATTAAATTTGGTCTCAGAAATCATCCAGATGTCTACCCTTCAGGAAAACAGTGGGAAAGTACGAATATATCATTAGTTCAAGAGCGCGTCCGCCGTGCCGCAATAGGACTTCAAATGATTGAACGTTATTATCCAGAAGCCAAAACATCAAAACTTGGTGCCGAAGGTCTTGGCATTGCACAGACTGATACAATCGCTACGCCATAACGTATACGAGATTCATGTGATAGACAGTGAAAGGTTATTTGAAAAAAATTAATAACAGATGGGAGACAAGCTGAATGAGACTTATATCATTTCGTAATCAATCAAAAACGCGTATTGGTGTGATAAAGGAAGATAAAATTCTAGACGTACAGGCTTTACATGAGAAGTATAAAAATCAGATTTCAGTAGATTCTTTCGAATTCCCTACTGATTTAAAACAACTTATTGAAATGAATGAAAAATCCATTCCATATGTTGAACAACTTATTGAGTCTCACGGACGGGAAAACTTGGATCATTCATTTTCTCTTTCAGAAGTAGAGATTATGGCGCCAATTTCACAACCAGAAAAAATCATTTGTGTCGGTTTAAATTATTTGGACCATTGTAAAGAAACGGGGTTAGAGCCACCGTTATCGCCAGTCATTTTTTCAAAATATGCAAATGCGATCATTGGTGAAAAAGAGGCGATTGAAATCCCTGTTAATTCTGAGCAAGTCGATTTTGAAGCGGAATTGGTTGTTGTAATTGGTAAGGAAGCGAAACGAATTACGGAAGAAGAAGCTGCAGAATACATATTTGGCTATACAATCATGAATGATGTAAGTGCTAGAGATCATCAATTCTCTGATGGCCAATGGACGCGCGGTAAATCTGCAGATACCTTTGCACCCATCGGACCGGCAATAGTTACGAAAGGTCAAGTAGTTGACCCTCATAATCTGGACATCTCTTTGAAGTTGAATGGTGAAGTGATGCAACAATCGAATACGAAAAATCTGATCTTCAGGATTCCCTACATCGTATCCTATTTATCTCAATCGATGACATTGAAGCCTGGTGATCTCATTGCAACAGGTACTCCGCCTGGTGTGGGCATGGGAAGAGAGCCGAAAGTTTGGCTAAAAGATGGAGATCGAGTGTCTATAACAATCGAGAACATTGGAACACTTTCTAATACCGTTGAAAAAGTAAGGGTTACACAGAAAACCTGAATGACGGTAAATGCCACCAGTTACTCTGAAGAATCAATTCTTTAGCACGCTACACTCGCCTAATCACAATGGTGGCTGTGCAGAGCCAGAATTTTGGATGCTTGCTGATAAAAAATAAGTATACCTGATCAGTAGATTGGTCATATTAGTAAGTTGCGAAGCCCCGTCCCCATGTCCTTTCATAAAAAATGTAACGACTTGAAAAAGTGAAACTTCCATCAGTGGGAGTATTACAGCCTGGTAAACCGGGATAAATTAAAGGAATATTAGAAGCGTCTAACTCATCGTGGAGATAGTTTGCCGAAACACGCGTATATAAATCTGAATATTCGTAATTTAATTAATTTTATTGACGGTAAATGTCTAAAGAATGAAGAATAATTTGTTCGATGATCTAGCCAATTAAACGAATGGGGAGAAGACAACTCCCCGTATAGCATGATTGGCTTATGTTAGCCTTTTGGTAAAACAAGTCGCTTTGCTTTAGATTGGAGGATGAAATATGCAAATTAAGAAATCAATCGATAAAATTCCCGGTGGTCTAATGGTTGTACCTCTTCTTGTAGGTGCTTTATTAAATACAATTGATCAACTGCACATCCCATTTATTATGAACATGCTAAAAATGCTTGGGGTTGCAGCTACTGAATCCGGGCATTATGAGTTTTTTAAAATCGGTGGTTTTTCACAAGCCTTATTCAAAGATGGAGCCTTGACTTTATGTGCTCTTTTCTTATTTTGTGCGGGTAGCCAAATGAATTTCCGAGTAGGCGGAAAAGCGTTGAAAAAAGGCGTCATTTTAACTGCAACCAAGTATTTAGCCGGTGTTGTGGTCGGAATTGTTTGGGGGCTGTTATCAGATCCCGTCAACGGTTTCCTCGGATTGTCAACTCTCGCAATTATTGCTGCAATGACAAATGGGAATGGTGGAATGTATGCAGCATTGACAGGGCAATACGGCAATCGTTCTGATGTAGGTGCGACAGCCGTTCTTTCACTTAATGATGGCCCGTTTTTTACATTAATGGCTCTTGGAATGATGGGAGCAAACTTTCCAATCATTGCCTTTATTGCAGTTCTCTTACCGATTTTGATAGGAATGTTGCTAGGGAATCTCGATAGTACAATACGCGAATTCTTAGCAGCAGGTGAATCTCTCGTTATTCCTTTCTTTGCTTTTGCATTAGGTGCTGGGATGAACTTGTCGAACTTTTTTAATCCAGAAGTGGTCGGTGCGGGTATTGCACTTGCTGTAATGACGGTTCTATTTTCAGGTGGAGCTATGGCGCTTGCTTTCAAGATATTTCGCGAGAAAAGTTATATTGCACCTTGGGCAGAGGCCTCTACTGCTGGGAATGCAGTGGCTACACCTGCAGCCATTGCCGCAGCAGCTTCGGTAGCAGCGGGATCTGGATTAATGACATCACAAGAAGCATTAGTTTATCAGAATCTATCGAGTGTGGCTACTGCTCAAATCTCAATTGCATCAATTTCGACAGCACTACTAGTTCCCGTTACTGTTATTCTTGCAGATAAATATCAGAGACGCAAAGGGATTGATGGAAAAGAAGAGTTTCAGCGAAAGAATAAAGAACGGAACATTGAGAATCCTGCAGCCCCTGTGAAGATGTAAGAGTTTGATTTGGATATACCAAAATAAGTAAACGGGTTATAATTGTGCGTAAAATACAGAATAATCTGATGTTTAATCCGTAAATAAGAAAGGTGAGATCATGTATGGACTATTCTTTTGAAGGCTATTTAAGAAATGACGGAACTGCTGGAACGAGGAATTATATTGGCGTTGTATGTTCTGTCGTGTGTTCTAGTGTGATTGCTAAGGAAATTTCAGAAAGTGTACCTGGGACTATTCCGATAATCCATTCAAATGGATGTGCCCAACTTGGTGATGATTTTCAACTAACAAAAAATATGTTGGTCGGTATTTCAGCTAATCCAAATCTTTATTCGGCACTTCTTGTAGGATTAGGCTGTGAGACGAATCAAGTTAGCGGATTACTAAAAAGCATTCCGAAAACAAAGCCAATAGAAGGAATCGGCATCCAACAATTAGCAGGTGGAGAAAATACAACAAAAAAAGGTGTGCAGATTGTTGAACAATGGGCAAAGGAAGCGGCAGTAATGAAAAGAGAGAATCTTCCGCTTTCTTCTTTGACTGTTGGGATTGTAACTGTTGATATCGATGAGGATTCATTGAAAAGAATAGTTCCTGTAGTAGGGAAAGTAATCGATTTATTAGTTGAAAATGATGCGACAGTGATGATGGGACTTACAGATACTTTAGAGCCGGCTGGTTTATTATTGGCAGAACGCACAAACAGTCAAGAGGCAAAAGATAAACTAAGAAAGTTGGAAGAAGGATTACACCGGAAACGTTGGAAAGAAATTCATAAAGACCAAAGTGCTGCTCGCAGTTTCTCAAAAGAAGAAAAATTATTAGCTGCTCTTGAAGCTCAAATGACAGGGACTAGTCCAATTGAAAGTCTACTTGGCTATAATGAGAAGCCGAAAGAGAAAGGGCTACATCTTATCGTTGGTACGAGCAATATGGTAGAGACTTTTTCTAATATGGCCTCAAGTGGATGTAATCTAGTGATCGTTGTGAGTAGCCGAGGAATCTTGACAGGTTCAGTCGCTCTGCCGTGTATGACAATTACACCGCAAAATCCATATGGCTCATTTGATGAACTAGTCGATTATACAATATCCGAAGAGGATCCTTCTGTTCAAGTGGAAAAAGTCATGAAAGAGCTAGTAGAAATCTCTTCAGGAAAACAAACGAGTCTTGAAAAGTTGGAACTAGGCGAGTTTTCTATTCCACATGTAGGAACAACATTTTAATAGAGGAGAAGGAGGATGGGGAATGGACAAAAAATATAATGCACTCAAATTAAATCCGAACGACAATGTGGCAGTTGCATTGAAAAATTTAAAATCAGGCGAGCTGCTTTCTATACAAGGTGAAAAGGATCAAATAAAGGTGATGGAAGATATTTCATACGGGCATAAAGTAGCTACCTCTTTTATTAAGAATGAAGGAAAAATCATGAAGTATGGAGAGTGCATGGGAATTGCGACAGCAGAAATATCTCCAGGGTTTCATGTCCATGTTTTCAATGTTCGTGGTCTTAAAAATGAAGAAAGAGATCATTCTTTTATAGATCATGTTGATACATTCAGTTCTTGAAAACTAATTGAATAAGGTAATTATACGTTCAAATTAATTGAGGAAGGGGCAATACAATGCAAACATTCGAAGGGTATCGAAGACCAAATGGCAGTATAGGGGTCAGAAATCATGTAATTGTCATGAATACAGTAGGTGAATTGGCGAGTTTCACCAAAAAAATAGCTCAGCTCGTTCCAGGTGTAATTCCAGTCGTCCACCAAGGAGGGCAAGCTCAGTTCCCCGAAGATTACAAGCAGACAATCCGGACTTTAAAAGGGACTGCGGGACATCCAAATGTAAGTAGCGCCCTATTTTTAGGCATGGGTGATGACCCACTTGCAAAAGAGCTTGAAGAACTTTTAAAAGATGATAATCATCATGTTCATGCCATTTATTTTAATAAAGATAAGCCTGTTAGTGAGGTCCTTAAAGAAGGGAAACAATGGCTAGAAGAAGCAATGGATAGAAGTAAAACTGAAAAGACAGAAACAGCTGATGTTACTGAGTTAATCATTGGACTTGAATGTGGTGGATCAGATGCATGGTCAGGGATTACCGCAAATCCAGCGATTGGAGCTTGTTCCGATTTTATTGTAAGAGATGGCGGGACTAGTATTCTAGCAGAAACAACAGAAGCCATCGGTGCTGAACATATTTTGGCAAAGCGAGCCATAGATCCTGAAGTAGGTAAGAAATTTCTTAAAATAGTAAAAGAATATGAAGAAAGAATCAAAGACACGGGTGAAGATATTAGGTCAGCAAATCCGACTCCAGGAAATATGGCAGGAGGATTAACGACCTTAGAAGAAAAATCTTTAGGTTGTATTAAAAAAGGCGGAAATTCAACGTTAATGGAAGTAATTGATTACGCCGAAGCACCATCGAAAAAAGGGTTTATCTTCATGGATACACCTGGTTATGACGTAGAATCGGTAGCCGGCCTTGCGGCTGGTGGAGCACAGATTGTTTTATTCTCCACTGGAAAGGGTTCTCCAACAGGCTCACCAATCGTTCCTGTCATCAAAATTGGCACAAATCCAAGACTATATGAAATCATGTCAGAGCATATTGATGTGAATGCTGGAAAAATAATCGAAGGGAAAAACACAATTGAGGAAATAGGCGAAGAAATTTACCAAAAAATAATGGCAACAGCGAATGGTTCGATGACTGCATCTGAAAAACATAAAAATCAAGAATTCGCGATTTGGAGATTGGCAGAAACGATATAAAGGGATCATGAACGAAACTAGCTCCTTGCTCGTAATTTAGTAGGTTAATTTGGTTAGACTAAAATGACAACTATAACTTATGAAATGAGCTAGATTAATAAAGTATGCCACAAAATAAGTAGGTTTAACGTTTTAATGGGGAAAATTTCAAGGTAGAATCGTGGTTGAAAGAAGAACTGAGCCAAGAGGTTATCTGAAAACACTCATGAGCGTCTACTCAAAAGCCCAACGATGAAAAAGGTTCAGGGCTTATAAACTGTATCACCTTATGAAGGTTGCGGTACGGAGCTGAATTTACAAAGCCCTGCACCTTTTCCGCAAAAGAACGTTAATTGCAAATTTTCAGGCATTGCATTTTTACTTCAACATGGTATGATGACAGTAACTAAATATACATTGCACTAGGGGAGTCTTTATGAGGCTGAGATGGAACTTTGTTCTAGACCCTTTGAACCTGAACCGGATCATGCTGGCGGAGGGAAGTGGAGATATTAGCATAGCTAGTTTATTTGTGAATATCTACCCCTTTCCTATTTCAGGAAGGGGGTTTTTGGTTTTGTTTAAAAGTTTCGTTTTCTCACTACAACGATTTTCCTAGCAAATGTATAAAACAGATGAAAAGGAGATGAAATGGTGAATTCGACTAGAAAACTTTCACTTACTGCCATGATTACAGCATTAACAGCACTGACTAGTTCCTTTGTTTTTATTCCAATGGGTTTTGCTAAAATCTTTCCGATCCAACACTTAGCGAACGTATTAACGGCCGTTATGTTAGGGCCTGGCTATGCCATTGCTCAAGCTTTGCTCGTCTCAATCATTCGAAACATGGCAGGAACGGGTTCTATCTTTGCTTTTCCAGGCAGTATGATTGGGGCTTTGCTTGCAGGACTATTATTCAGGTATACAAAAAAGATTGGTTTTGCTTGTCTAGGTGAAGTTATAGGTACGGGGATTATTGGGGCACTTGCCTGTTATCCACTTGCCTTGTTGTTTTTAGGAAAAAAAGTTGCTTTGTTTGGCTTTTTACCCGCATTTTCAATTAGTTCTTTAGCAGGCGCAAGTATTGCGTTTATATTATTAAAGGTTTTCTTGAAAAATAAATATTTGGAGGGGTTACTATATGAAAACAGCACTTACAATCGCAGGCTCTGATTCAGGAGGGGGAGCAGGAATTCAAGCTGACTTAAAAACATTCTCTGCACATCATGTGTTTGGTATGTCTGTTATCACAGCTGTTACCGCCCAAAATACGGTAGAGGTTCGTTCGATTCAAACGATGAGCAAAGAAATTATTCGCGACCAAATATCAGCAGTGTTCGACGATATTGAAGTTCATGCTGTGAAAATTGGGATGCTTGGTTCGGCTGAAACGATTGAAACGGTTGCCAAAACGCTACATACATATAAGCCGCAGCATATTATCCTTGATCCAGTCATGATTTCTAAAAGCGGGCATCATCTACTTGAAATGGACGCTGTAGAAGCATTGAAAAAGCTCTTGATACCAATGGCAACGATCGTGACTCCGAATCTACCAGAGGCGGAAACGTTATCAGGGAAAACGATTCAATCCAAACAAGATATATATGAAGCTTGCCAGATCATCGAGCAATTAGGAGCGAGAGCAATCTTGTTAAAAGGAGGACATTCTGCCGGAGATCCAAACGACCTTTTTTATGATGGAGCTAATTATATATGGTTAAGGAGTGAAAGAATTTCAACGAAAAATACTCATGGTACAGGCTGTACACTTTCATCAGCGATTGCCGCTAACTTAGCAAACGGACTTGGAATCGAGGATGCAATCCGCCAAGCAAAAGAATATATTACGCAAGCTATCCGTGACAGCTTTGCCATCGGAAAAGGACATGGGCCAGTCAATCATTTCTATCAATTTCAGAAAGTTCATCAATCATAATGGAACTTCCATCAATGTTTTTTTACCTTCGCACTGACGGTTCGTTAATGCGGGATAAAGTGAAACTTCAATTAGTGGGGGGCATCCCCCACTAATTGTTAGTTGAACCAATCGGGCTTTTACGGGCAGTTATCTCCACCTATGCTTCTTATATTTCTTTAAGCCCTGAGGTGGGGGTTACTGCCCGTAAATGCGGGATAAATCTGGAGGGGATTATTATGCTAAAAAGAATTGAAGTATTATTTAAGAAAGTTCGAAATGTAAATCCACTTGTTCATCATATAACCAATTCTGTCACAATCAATGATTGTGCGAATATTACTCTTGCTATTGGCGGCTCTCCTGTTATGGCATCAAGTGTGAATGAGGCCGCAGATATGGCGAAAATCGCTCATGCACTAGTCATTAATTTAGGGACGCTGAACGCGGATTCCTGTGAAGCAATGATTCTAGCTGGAAAAGCAGCTAACTCTGCTAACATACCGGTTATACTTGATCCTGTTGGAGCTGGGGCAACAGCTTATCGAATCGAGATGGCTGAAAAAATTCTTCAAGAAGTGAAGATGAGCATTATTAGAGGGAATGCCAGTGAAATTTATAGTTTAATAGGAGGCCAAAGTCAGACAAAGGGCGTGGATTCAGGTATGGTGTCTCTTTCAGGAGCGGACCTTGCTGTCAAAGCAGCAGTAGAACTAAACAGTACAATCGTTGTAAGTGGTAGAACAGATGCAATTAGTAACGGTGAAACGACTGTTATAGTGAACAATGGTGATCCCCTATTGACGAAAGTGACAGGTACAGGCTGTATGGCGACATCCTTAATTGGCAGCTTTGCTGGCGTAACAGATCAGATGCTTGACGCAGCAGTAGCGGGAATATCTGTCATGAGTATTGCTGGCGAATTAACGAAAAGCAAGCTATTAGAAGGAGAAGGAACAGGTACTTTCCGAGTGAAATTAGTCGATACGATATCACTGATGAACGGAGAGATTTGGATGAAGGAGGTACAAATAAATGAGTACGCTACGAGATAATCTTAGTCTTTACCTTGTCACAGAAGAATCAATTCCGCTTGAGAAACTTGAGCAAATTATTGAAGAAGCTATTCTTGGAGGAGTTACAGCTGTTCAATTAAGAGAAAAAAACTCGGATGGAAAAATCTTTTATGAAAAAGCGTTAAAAATTAAACAATTACTTGCCAACTATTCCATCCCGCTTTTCATAAATGATCGCGTGGATCTTGCACTTGCTGTCGGAGCGGATGGTATTCATATTGGGCAAGGTGATATTCCTTTATCTGTTGTGAAGCAATTAGTTCCTATGTCTATGAAGATTGGCGTCTCCGTTAAAAATGTCCAACAAGCCTTGAAAGCTGAGGCAGACGGAGCTGATTATATTGGGGTAGGTTCTGTCTTTCCAACTTCAACAAAAAAAGATGCTTCGATGCTACAGCATGGAGTGCTTAACATGATTTGCCAAGCTGTTACCATTCCAGCAGTTGCGATTGGCGGCATAACCTCCGCAAATCTTCCCCAAATTCTCAATAGCGGTATTTCTGGTGCAGCGATTGTATCGGCAATAATGAAAGCAGATGATCCGAGAAAAGCGGCGGAAATGCTAAAAAAACAAATGACGACAGCCATAGTCCAATAATGAAAGGAATTAAAACACACAACTCCTTTATATCGTTTATTCCGCATTAACTGGCAGTAAGACCCCCACCTCAAGGCTAAGAGGAATCGAAGAAGCATAGGTGGGGGGGATAACTGCCCGTATTAGCCCGATTGGTGAGATACAGTGAAACTTACCTTTGTGATCTTCAAAGATTTAGTTGAGGCCCACAGGATGTGGGTCACACAAACGATGTCGCAGGACGGGCCGTACTTAGTTTGGGAATCATTGAATCGGGTTCATAGTATCGTTATACCTACGCAGTAGCGGAGAGATAGCGTTGTAGAACGGGACTAACGATTAGTGGGGGATGAAGAAAACCCCCACTGATTGAAGTTTCACTTTATCTGTCGGTAAAGTGTATAGAGTGTGAGGACATAATCTATAGAATGACTTTTTGTTTCTTTTACATTTCACCAAGATAAAACAATCTGATTGAAATACATAGTAGTGGCAACAATCAAATGTACACTAGTCCATCTGGTGTAGCGCCAATGATATTTCCTGAAGAAATCGCTAAAAACAAAATGCGAAAGTTTATGAAGATGAATTTCACGAAAGATTAGTCTAAACATAGGTATAATGCTCATGACTTTTAATAGTTAAACATCTACTTACTATTTTTTAGTACTAGAATAAAAGATAAAAACCCGAGTCATTTACACTAGAATCACGTAGTAAATCCTATACGTTTTAATCATTGTGAGACAATTTAGCTGTTTTAGTGACCCATATAGGCTGTCCAATTTTGAAATGGAACTAAAGGAGCTTCTTGTTTCTGTAGTTTGGCCCGTAATCATTATAGTTTTTCCATGTTAAAGCGAATCACTTTAGCTGCTTTTATCGCCATTTGTTTCGCTTCTTCTTTATTATATGAGGAGGCTAACACGTATCCATAACGATCTCCCATTGATAAAGGGGGCCGTAATATCTTTCCTTTGCGTGGTTTTATAAAAACTTCTTGCACTCCTGGATATTTACTAGCACGATTTTTCCCGGTAACCCTAACCAATTTACCCTCAATATCTACAGTTAGATAATGTACATACACGTACTTACGATGCTTTTTCGTAAGATTCGGTTGATTTCCTAAAAATATCTGAATCGTTTCTTCTACTAAATTAATGCCATACCCCACCTCAATCAAGCGATTCATAGCACCACCAGAAATTCTAGGGTTAATCTCGATTAATTTCCATCTCCCTCGAACGTGACGCAATTCGAGGTGACACGCACCATTTTTCATGTCAAATGCTTCTACAATTGTACAAACTGTTTCATAGAGATGATCAAAAAACGGTTTGTCCATATAAGCTAACAAGCTATATCCTGTTACGATAAAACGTTCTTGGAACGTAATTTCTTGTTCAATAACAGCTACAATAGTAATAGCTCCATCGTGTACTACTGCTTCAACTAAATATTGAGGGCCAGTTAAAAATTCTTCAATTAAAATAGGTGTATCTTTATACTTGTTTAGTAGTTTTTTCATTGCTAAGTTTAATTGATAGATATCATTTGCCAGTAAGACATCCTTTGATCCAGCAGAAATGGGGGATTTCACTATTAATGGTAGATGGTTTTTTTGTTCATTAAGGAAATCTTTTAAGGAGTCTTCTGATTTATAAATAGCAAAGTAAGGAGAAGATCGGAGGTTTTTTAGAAGATTTCTTGTTAAAACTTTATCTTCCATATTCAGAATTGGATTAACAGAATCAACGTTTATACAGAACTTTTCCTCTAACGATACAGCGATATTTACATAAGGATCTATAAAGCTTAAGATTGTCTGAATCACTAGTCCGCGATTTATTAATTCTTGAATACTGTTTGTTAATGCCTGATAATCAGATAGCTCTGTGAATATCATTTGATGAACATCAGGAAATTCTAATCTTTGTTCTAAAAATTGCTGTTTATTTGTAAATAGAACGGTTAAATAGCCAAGGCGCTCTGCAGCTTTTATCGCTTCTCTGCTCGAACCTGATTTATTAGAGCCAATAAAGATAATCGTATTCATAAAGTCATGTTATCCCACCCGTCTCAAGTGAATTAAATCTATACTATAGAATATATAAGTAGGTCCAATATTGTTCGCCGTAATTTAAAAAATAGGAATAAAGACTAGCTTTGTTTTATATTTTTAAAGAACAGCATTTTATAAAGGTGGGATATAACGATTATGACCTTAATTGGCATGCTTCACCATCGAGAAGATCCTCAAAAGGTGAGAAGAGCATATGCTTACTCAGCTGTAGCGAAAGCGGAAGGGATTCCTTTTTTTTACTTTACGCCTGGGAAAGTAAATATGGATGACCGAACAATTAATGGGAAAATATATGAGAACGGAAATTGGCAGGAAAAGAAGTTCCCTTTTCCGGACGTTATCTATAATGCCAGCTATCCTCTAACGGATAAAGCAGAAATAATCGTGGATATTTTATCAGAAATCATTCCTTTTACAAGTCACTCAGTTGGTGATAAATCATATGTTAATAAGCTGATAAAAAAAGGGGAAATATTTGCGCAATATCTTATACCTTCAATGGATTTAATAGACGCTAATCGATTTATGCAAATGGTCCGTCATTATCCAAAAGTAATTATGAAACCAGTATCCGGGAATCAGGGAAAAGGGATCGTTTTTATTGAAAAGGAAGGAAATGATAAATACAGAGTGAATGAACATGGGGACATTTCTATTTATTCTAAACAAGAATTGGTCGAATTCACAATTCGAAAGATTCAAGAACAAAAGTATTTAGCTCAACAGTTCATTTCCTGTCAAATTAAATCGGGCCAAGTATATGACTTCCGGTTGCATGTACAAAAAAATGGCGAAGGAAAGTGGGTCATTACCTCAATATATCCACGCATAGGAACTGTAGGAAGCATTGCACCAAATATCGGAAGTGGGGGATATACTGGTTATCTGGATATTTTTTTACAAAAAGAATTCGATGATTCCTGGTATAATATAAAAAAAACACTTGAATATTTTGCTATAAGTTTTTCGAACCACTTTGATTCTTTGTATGATGATGTGTCATTGGATGAATTAGGGATTGATGTTGGAATTGATGAAAATCAAAAATTGTGGTTATTTGAAGTGAATTGGAGACCAGGAGCGCCAATCATATTTAATTGTGAATTAGATGTAGCGAGAAATACGATTCAATATGCTAAATATTTAGCTGAAAATAGCCATCGTAATGTAAATGAATGACCATTGTAACTTTTTAAGAAGAATCGGGATTGCTTGATGATCTTATATACTTTTGGTTAAAGCATCTATCTTCTGGATAGATGTTTTTTACATGGCTGTTGTCGTAAACTTTGTTGCTTGTAAATTCTATTTATACTACTATCCTGGGGTGATTTCCGTTACAGGTACTCGCTTTTCCGGCAGGAGTCTCACGCCTTCTGCTCCAATCAACATAGTGCCGAAATCAACAACGAGCTTTAACATAACCTTACATAAAAATATGCTTGCATTATAATGGTGAAAATGTTAATTTGAATAATAAATCGAAATAATTACGATTTGTATGAAAGGGTGTTCTTATGCTGGATTGCATTATTGTTGGTGGGGGGATACAAGGGATAACACTGGCCACCTCTTTACTTAAATCAGGGAAAGTGACTGTCGACCAGCTTGCTATTGTTGATATGAATGAAGAGCCATTGGCCAGATGGAGGCAATGTACGGAAGTCATTTCGATGCCTTATTTACGATCGCCATCCGTTCACCATTTGGATGTTAAACCGTTCAGTTTGCAAACTTATGTGAAAAAAAGTGGGGATGATTGGAATACTGCTTTTTATGGTCGATATAAACGCCCTTCATTGGCTGCCTTTATGGAGCATTGTGAGCATCTTTGTGATGAATTATCTATAAAACGGGCTTGGGTGCAAGGGAAGGTCAGAGCCGCCTCCAAAAGGGAAAATGGATGGGCCGTCCATTTGAGTAATGGTGAGCAACTATACGGTCGCAAACTTTTCCTTGCCATTGGGATAGGAGAGCAGCCGTACTGGCCAGAGTGGGCGGTTCGGTTAAAACAAAATCAGGAATCTACTATTTTTCATATTTTCGATGACCAATTACCTGCTTTTGATCAAGTAAAAAGGCCCATCACGATTATTGGTGGTGGAATTTCTTCCGTTCATTTGGCACTGAAGCTCGGTGAAAGATTTCCGAATGAGGTTACATTATTGAAAAGACATCCATTTCGGATTTTGGATTTTGATAGTGATCCAGCATGGTTAGGACCAAAGAATCAATATTCTTTTCGCAATCTGAAAAGTTATCAAAAAAGGCGTGAACAAAT
The DNA here is from genome assembly GCF_014138605.1 of Peribacillus huizhouensis. Lineage (GTDB taxonomy): Bacteria > Bacillota > Bacilli > Bacillales > DSM-1321 > Peribacillus > Peribacillus huizhouensis. Next base: position 172,652 of record NZ_JACJHX010000003.1, read on the forward strand.
TTTCGAAGCGCGGCATAAAGGCTCCATTCCACCTGACTTACATATGAAATTGTTAAATCGGATCAAGCAAGGGAGCTTACGTTTAGTAGACGGAGAAGTGGAAAGTACTGAAGTTCAAAATGGAAACATTATGCTTCATGACAAAAATGGCAAGATTATTGAACAAACTGGAACAATATTATTAGCAACTGGTTTTTTGTCATCATTACCAGGAAAAGAATGGCTATCTCCCGTCATCGACAAGTACCAATTGCGTTGTGCTGACTGTGGTTATCCCATCGTTTCACAGTCTTTACAATGGGGTCCAGATTTATATGTCACAGGGGCTTTGGCAGAGCTTGAAATCGGACCAATAGCTCGAAATATTTCTGGAGCACGCCATGCGGCAGAACGAATTGTCGCTAGTTTATAAGAATATAGAGATGATATAAATCGTAATCATTTCAATTTATAAAGGGACAAATGATCACCAAACAGTTAACAATTAGTGTCGTGCTTAGTATTTTGCTATTAGTTCTATCGGCATGCTCAACCTCATCTGAGCCATTAAGTTCTTGAAATGATAGAAATAAAGAAGAACAAAAGCACTTAATCTTTCTGTCTAATTTTCCAAGTGAAACTTTAGTACACACTTAAATGATACAGCAGTAAGAGCATGTGTGACAGTAACCTTAGTGAAGATTAATTTTGTGTTATTAAAATGCGCTAGTTATTTTATCCACTTTAAATAATTCTGTTTATTAGTAAATAATAAATATTAATCCAAGCCAGTAATAAATGATGTTTGCAGCGATTAGACTATAAAATAACAGGGAATTTGAAGTTGGAACCCATACTTTAATAAGTTCCCAATTGATCAGGTATGGTATGTTATAATGACAAATAAGTTAACTGATTAATTATTTTGGTTAACATTTGAATTTTAATTAACGTGTCGAACTGGGGGGAATTTATGTATAAGCTGCGTGGTCATCATATTTTTTGTCTTCTGGGCTATCGGGGAATGGGCTATTCCAAAGAATACGTTGAAAATATGACTAAATTGCATCAAACATTGAGAGAAAACCCTAAGACGTGGATTCAGCTTGTAAGGGGACCAGATAAGTTGTGTGAAAAGTACCCCAACTCAGGTGAATACCACTGCCAAGACAACAATATTTATGAAAGAGATTCCAATATCTTAGATAAATTAGGGCTTAAAGTCGGACAAGTTCTGAGTTGGGAGGACATTGAGTCACACATCCGACAGTATGTCGTACCCGCCGATATTAAAAATGTGTGTGAAACTTGTTCCTGGCGTTTATACGGGGTTTGTGAGGAAGGTATTCAAGAGATTCTTGAAGGGAAGGGCTTAAGGGAAGTTAAATAAGTCCTCCCTTTTATATTGGCTATGTTAAAGCTCATTGTTGTATTAAGAACTATGTTGATTGGAGCTGAAGGCGTGAGACTCCTGCAGGAAAGCGAGTCAAAGGGAGACCCCGCAGGCGCACTGCGCCGAGGAGGCTCCCGGACCGCCCGCGGAAAGCGATCGCCTCTCGCTGCAATCAACAGGCAAGTTTAACAGCTCCTATTAATTAAAAAAACATAAATCATAATCATTTCGTTTTATATTGACAGAAGATTCGAAACATAGTATATTCATAAAAGTATAAATAGTAATTGTTACGATTTACACCTATTATTATAATGGAAAAGGAGATCTTTTATTTATGAAAAAGGAACTTATCAAATCAATATTTGTGTTTTTCTTATTAGGTATAGTCCTTACAGGCTGTCAAGAAAAAGTAGATACACCTGTCGAACATGCTTCCTCAGATTCTAAATCTACTTCTTCTGAATCTACAGGAGGTACCAATCATAGCCATAATCATAGCCATAATCATAACCATAATCACGATGATGAAAAGCAGAAAGAAATATATTCAGGGATATTTGAGGATGACGAAGTTGAAGATAGGGAATTATCAGATTGGGAAGGAGATTGGCAATCAGTCTATCCATACTTATTAGATGGAACTTTAGATAAGGTCTTACAGAAAAAAGTAGAAACAAACAAAGATAAAACCTTTAAAGAATACAAAGACTATTATAAAGTTGGGTATGAAACAGACATTAATCGAATCGTTATAAAAGATAATATGATGACATTTTATAAAAATGGAGAAGGAAAAGTAGGAGAATACAAGTATCATGGATACGAAATTTTGACTTATGAATCCGGAAATAGAGGCGTTCGGTATTTATTTGATTTAGTTGGGGAAGTAGATGGAGTACCAAAACATGTTCAATTCAGTGATCATAGTATTTATCCAACAAAAGCAGAACATTACCATATTTATTTGGGAGATGAAGATCATGACACTCTTTTAAATGAATTAGACAATTGGCCAACTTATTATTTTTCTAATCTAAGTGGAGAAGAAATTGTAGAAGAAATGAATGCCCATTAAGATTTATCGTTATTTTCCTCTTTTAGTTCGATAGAATAAAATACAGCTTTAGAAAAAAGCAATATTAACAGTTTCTCTCAAATACATATGTAACAGCAAATGAAGAAACGTCATTTTAAAAAAGTTTGATTAAAATGGCGTTTTTTTTATTATATTTGATCAATTTTAATATCGATCTCAACTTAAAATGGTAATTTTTTTCAATTCCTCTTGGGATTCTTCCTCATACAGATAGGTAAGGGTTTGAATAATTTAAGGGCACGACAAACGTATATCATAGGCTTCAATTCTAAGCAATAGAGTTCGTTAACTGGTTAAGGGTGTGTTATCCTTTTTTGGGAAAGGGATGATGATGAAATGGTTAAGGAAATTCAACTAAATGATACGAAAATCAAAATCACACAATATGAAGAGAAAAAAGAAAAAAACGGAATTCGAATTTCGGTAACTTTTTATGTTACAAGTGACGACTACCATGACATAACAACACTTCTTTATAAAGGAACATTTGATGTAATAGTACCTGAGAAACATCTTGAGTTCCGCGGAACGATCCAAGAATATTCAACATCTATTACAAATCTATACGAAAAAGGACAAATTGGCGAATTTAAACTGACTTTAAAAGAAGGAACAAAATAGAAAAGGGGAATTTCATTTTATGAAATTAAGCATTTTAGATCAATCTCCTATTTCAACTAATCAAGCGGCACACGATGCACTACAGGAATCAATGAAACTTGCAAGAATAGGGGAGACATTAGGATATTCACGTTATTGGATTGCTGAACATCATGCATTGCCAGGGCTTGCATGCTCCGCACCCGAGGTGATGTTAGGTTATATTGGAGCAAACACAAAAAATATACGAATTGGCTCTGGGGCGGTTTTATTGCCATATTATAAGCCATATAAAGTGGCAGAAACCTATAACTTGTTATCCACTCTATTTCCAAATCGGATTGATGTGGGGATCGGGAGGGCACCGGGTGGTCCTGCTGAAGCATCAAATGCATTATCAGACAACTATTTGCAAAATGTCTATAAAATTCCTGATTTGGTAAAAGAATTAATTAAATACATAGATAATGAGGAGTCCATATTACCGGCTTCTCCGTTGCCGCAAATAAGTCCTGAACTTTGGATGCTAGGAACGAGTAAAAAAAGTGCAAATTTTGCAGCGGAAAATGGTTTAGCTTATTGTTTCGGAAAATTTATGAGTGATGAAAACGGAGAAGATATCATCAAAGAATATCGTCATTCATTTCAACCAAGAAAAAAAGGCCAAAAACCTTACGTCATTATGGCTTTATCAGTAATTTGCGCAGAAACTACTCAAAAAGCAGAGGAAATTGCCTTAAGTTCGATTGTTTGGCAATTGCAAAACGAGAATAGAGAAGGGAACCAAGGTGTTCCTTCTGTCGATGAAGCAAAAGAATTTCAATTAAATCTACGTGATCAAGAGTCAATTGAAAGAATAAAAAAGAAAATGATTATAGGTAATCCGAATGAGGTAAAAAGTAAGCTTTTAAAGATTCAATCCCATGTATTAGCAGATGAAATCATGATTGTAACCATCACTTATTCACCAAGGCTTTATTTCCGCTTTTAGCCGCATCTACAATTTTCCCCGCAATAACAATATGATCCTTGAGCAAATCCGTAAGTTTGTTCCCAGCTTTCTCTCCGTATACTGGCTTTACAGAATTACCAATATCCTCCTGATTTTTCAGAAGCCTAGTCAGTACCTGTTTTTGATCCTTCGCTCCTGCTGTTGTTGCACTTGTAATATAATTACTTGTCCACAATACATGATCCATCCAAAGTCTCCTGAATTTATTTTCGAACTTAACCTCAGATTGGCTAATGGGTTGTACCTGCGGTTTAGCATAGGCACTGGATGTTCCAACCACCATGTTTAGCGGAAATAACAAAATAAATCCTATCAACAATAATTTCTTCATAAAACCTTCTCCTTCCAAGGTTAAAAATGTCCTTTTTAGTATTGATATATGGGATCTTTTTACTCTTATAAATGGTTCTACTTACCTTCTTGATCTGTAAATAAGTGTCTTTAAATGAAAGAGCAAAAGAGTAGTGATCATTAAAATAACGGGTGTAAAGCTTCAACTGCTGGCGGCTGTTTTTATTGAGCTAACGGATGCTTATCAACATAATTGATCTTCCACAACCGGGCTCATATAAAGGTCCATTCAATGGAATATGGTTTATTCCTTTGAACGGGCTTTGGTTGTATTTTATAAAAATTGGACAAACTGAAATGTGTTCTTCAAAGTAATCATGTATACTTAATTTACGCAATGAATTTTCTAAATTATTAATTTATTATTGGAGGAAATATGAAACTAGGTGCATTCTCAGTAAGTTTAAGTGTAAAAGACATTAACAAATCAAAATCATTTTACGAGAATCTAGGATTTCAAGTGTTTGGAGGGGATATTACCCAAAATTGGCTCATTATGAAGAATGAAAGTTGCATAATCGGTCTGTTCCAAGGAATGTTTGAAAAGAATATTCTTACTTTTAATCCAGGTTGGAATGAAAATGCCGAAAATCTCAATTCATTTACGGACATTAGGGATATTCAGAAACAACTTAAAGCAAAAGGAATTAAAATGCTGTCTGAAGCGGATGAAACAAGCGAAGGTCCTGCAAGTTTTACAATTGAAGATCCTGATGGTAATCCGATTCTTGTAGATCAACACAGATAAAATAAAGGATGGACTGGGAACATAAAATTAATCTTCAATTATTAAAGAATCTATTTGATACTGAATGGGTTCTTTTATTTTGCCCTCATAATGATGGGCTACTTAATTTTCAAGCCAACCCTTATGGATGTACCAACAACTATAATATTTATTCAAGAAAAGGGAGTATTTCTTAAATAAGAACTTCACTTCTTGTGTTAAGCAAAAATCAATAACTTCTTAATTATACAACCAATCTTTTTATGCATACTCATTGATTGAAGAACATTTGTTCTGTTATAATTATCCTATAAACATAAAATGAGAACGGGTCGAAAACTAACAACCATCCATTCTGTATACTCAAACCGTTCAGGCCATCGCGGATAAGTATGTGGCGAATCGTGAAACCATTCGAACACTGTGAAAAAAAGATAAAAAAGCAAATTCCCCTTGGCGAAGAAAGTCATATTTTTTGTAACAATCGGGTACTTTTCTGAACCTCTTGGGTTATGTGACTGTTTAAACGAAGAGTATATAAATGAACATGATGTAGGGGAAAATACTTTTCTACTTCTAAATAATTTTGTGTTACTTTTTCAAAAGAAAAGGAAATTAGGAATTCTTTGTGGAATGGAATGTAGTAAAGTGAAAGCAAAAAGGAGAAGCATATGTGCCGAAACATTAGAACCTTATTTAATTTCGATCCACCAGCTACCGATGAAGAGATTCACGCAGCATCTCTTCAGTACGTCAGAAAGATAACGGGCTATAACAAACCTTCAAAGGCGAACGAGGAGGCATTTTTTCATGCAGTCAATGAGATAGCATTGGTTTCTAGGAACTTATTGAATACACTGGAAACGAGTGCTGAACCTCGCAATCGTGAGGTCGAAGCTGAGAGAGCTCGTGCTAGAGCAGCTAAAAGGTTTGGAACGAATGAGTGAGGACTAAAGAATAGAGTTAAAGAATTGAAAGCGAAAAAGAAAGAACATTATATGACATAAAGGAGTATTTAAATGAACAACTATTCAACAACCACTTTAACAATGATAAGAAATTTTGATGTAGCACCTGAAAAAGTTTTTGACGCATGGTTGAACAGTGAGATGATGAGAAAATGGTTCTTTACATTGGAAGGGACGAATAAAGTGGCACAAAATAATCCTCAAGTAGGTGGCACTTGGGAAATTGTTGACCATCGAGGTGGAAAAGATTATCGAGCAATAGGGGAATATCTTGAAATTGATCCTCCAACAAAATTAGTGTTTACATTTAAAATGCCACAATTCAGCGAAACAGAAGATACGATTACTGTGGAGCTAAAAGAACTTCAACAAGGCACTGAAATGACATTTTCACAAATCATCATCGTTCCTCATGAAGAAAATTGGACAGAATCTGATATTGAAAAAGCTCTTGGAGAGTATCACGATGGATCTGAACATGGGTGGAATTTAATGTTCATGGGACTTAAGGAATTAGTTGAGACAGGGAAGATTAGCTATACAGGCTAAAATAGATGAAAGTAGTGTCAGTGTACTAGAAGTTGACAAACGGGTAGCGTTTCTACAATATGTGGAGACGCTTTTTTATTAACTGGTTTATTTCGGAATAATAGTTTTTGATTTAATCTTAAAGAATTTTGGTAGAGGTGATTTTCGATGAAAAAATGGACAAAAGACATAGAAATAAACGCTCCAATTGAACAGGTTTGGAAGTTTCTTGATGGTTCTTTAGAAAATATGCAAGAAATTATGCCTCAAGTTGTCGAACACAAGCCTATTAAAATAACTGAAGAAGTGGTTGGGAGTATATACCGCCAAAGTTATCGAGAAGGAAAACGAGTAGAAGAGTATGATGTAGAAACATTAGAATATTCGAATGAACCTAATAAGAAAAAGTTAAAAGTCGGTTTTACTCTTGCTAATATGTTTGAAATTACCGCTTTTTATGAATTAAATAAAATAAATGATAATAAGACTTTATTAAAATATACAGTGACCAATCGCCCGTTAAAGTGGATTGTGAAATTATTTTTATTGTTTGCTACTGAAAAAGTGGTCGTTGAATTTTTAGAACGTGTCAAAAATGTAGCCGAGTCCCAAACATATAAAGGAACATTTGGTTAACGTCTTAACCGACATCAATCTCCCCCCTCTCTCGTTCGCCGATAAGAGGGGGTCTTTTTTTACAAAACAAATAAGACGTTAGTACGCCACCATTTACCATGATGGATCGCTCCTGTAGCACGCTACACTCGCCTAATCACAATGGTGGCGGAGCGAGCCTGACTTTGAAGTCCTTTCTTAATATAAATACGTATATCTGCAAAGTAGATTGTCTAGATTAGTAAGTTGCGAAGCCTTGTCCCCATGTCTGCATACAGATAAATTGAAAAAAATTGAATTATTTTCAAACCGTTTGGCAGTTTGTCTCGTTACCTATAGTATAAACAGATTTTTCTGAAAGGAGAGTAGAGGGTGTGAAGAAAAAGGTCATTTTTGTTGGGTGCATAGTATGTATGCTTGTGTTGTTAGGATTTTCAACAGTAATGGAATCTAAATGGCATCCTGCAAAGAACGATGTTGTAAAAGTATATGGACCAGGTGGACCGCTTGGACCAATGAAGGAGTTGGCAGATCGTTTTACGGATGAAACGGGGATCAAAGTCGAAGTAACTGCGGGCCCTGAAGTAAAATGGATAGATCAAGCCAAACAGGATGCTGATATTATTTACGGCGGATCTGAGTATATGTTGACGGATTTCATACTTAAACATCCGGGGATTATTAATGAAAAAACTCGTACTGAATTGTATTCGCGAGCGGCTGGAATTTTAGTTAGAAAAGGAAATCCAAAACAGATACAAACATTGGAAGATTTAACGAAAAACGGTGTGAAGATTGTAGATGTGAATGGAGCAGGGCAACTTGGTCTTTGGGAGGACTTGGCAGGAAGGAAAGGGCTTATTTCTGGGATTAGCAAGAATATTGTGATATCAGTAGAGTCGAGCGCTGAAGCTATCGAACTTTGGAAGAAGAATTCTAAATATGATGCTTGGATTACATATGAATCTTGGCATTATCGTCTAACAGATGTGACAGAACTGGTTCAGCTTCCAGATGAAGAAAAACTTTATCGAGGAACACCGATAAGTATAACAAGCAAGACGGACAATAAGAAAGAAGCTAAACAATTTATTGAATATTTAAAATCAGAAGCCTCTCATCAAGTGTTTCAAAAATGGGGCTGGAAGTGAAGGAGTGGAGTTAAATGAAGAATAAATGGATGTTTATGTTAACGATTGTTGCAAGTGTACTGTTTTTAGCAGCCTGTGGCAATGATACGAAAGATTCTGCTACGGAAGATCAAGCGGTTACTACCACAGCTGATGAGACGACACCGAGTCTGAAATTATTGGAAAATGAAAAAGTAGGAAAGTACTTGGCTGATTCGAAAGAAATGGCACTGTACTATTTTAAAAAGGATGAACAAGGAAAAAGCAGCTGTTCGGGTGAGTGTTTGGAAAATTGGCCACCGTTTTTGGAACAGGATTTTAATGTACCAGAAGGCTTTGACAAAAAAGATTTTGGAACAATTAAAAGAGAGGATACTGGTGCAGAACAGGTTACCTTCAAAGGATTCCCGCTCTACTATTTTGTAAATGATAAGCAAGTAGGCGATGTCAATGGAGAAGGTGTCAAAGATGTTTGGTATATTGTAAATAATGATACGGTTTTTCCATAATACGAAAACAAGGGGAATGATCAGACTCGTGATTGTTCCTGTTGTTCGTTTTCAAAAATTACTTGGCGAGGAGTGCAGGTGCGATTGAAAGAAAAACTTGATCAAGAATTAATGGCATTAGTAATTAAAAAGCATCGTCCTGCTCTGGAAGAACTTTATGACCGCTATATTAAATTAATCTATGGCTTCATTTTTAAATTTACTAATGGAAATGAAGAAAAAACAAAAGAGATTGTGCAGCTCGTTTTTTTAAAGCTTTGGACGACAAAAAGCAGTTTTAGCCCTGAAAAGGGGAACTTCGTGAATTGGCTGTTAACGGTTACACGGAATGTATGTGTAGATTATGTTCGTAAAGACAGTATTCATATTCAGAATAACCAACAAATTGGGATGAGTCAGTCAATTGACATAGAGGATCCGAATAATGATATCGAAAATGGACTGATTAACAGTGAAATTACGAAAGCCAAAAATAAGTTAAGCAAGCCACAAAAACGACTCATTGATTTATTATATTGGAAAGGGTATTCGCTTACGGAAATTGCTAAAATTGAAAATGAACCGATTGGAACGATTAAGAGTAGACTTCATCAGTCACTCAAGCAGTTGAAGAAGTATTTGGAAGTAGGTGATTTGTAAATGAAAAAAGAATGTGATAACCTGCTTTCATTTTTATCAGATGAATTGGAAGAAAAAGAAAAAAAGGCATTCGCAGAACATTTAATTCACTGTTCAGAATGCACCAGGGAGTATGATCAAATGACGGAAGCCTGGAATTCATTGAAGTGGGATTTTGAAGAAATGGCTCCCCCTGTTACTCTTAAATCGGAAGTGATGAATTTTGTTTTTGAGCAAAATCATGAAAAACCTGTACATAAGGTGAAGCAATGGAGCAGCTTTTTTAGCAGGCAGTTTACACCGATCACTTCAGGACTCTTTTTGGCTACTCTAGTTTTAGCGATTATCCTGTTTTATTCCAATGTACAGTTAAAAAAAGAACTGCAAGCAACCGATCTACCGGTAAAAGTTAAAACGGCATTTTTATTGCAGCCTGCCGATAAAACGGCTGTAAATATGAATACGGCCGGAGCTGCATATATCCTCGAGCAAGGTCATGAAAAAAGTTTAGTCGTACAAATTCGGAACTTACCTGCATTACAAGAGTCTGAAGTTTATCAAGTGTGGCTTTTGAATAATGGTAACCGGACGAATGGCGGCACTTTTAAGCCAGATAAAGCTGGGACAGGGTCATTGACGTACAAGCTGCCAGCAAATAATCAATTCAATCAAATTGGCATTACGAAAGAACCAGATCCAAATGGTACACAGCCGCGAGGTATAAAAATAGTTGGATCTTCTTGATCATGAGTGAAGGGTTGACTACACACTCTATACATTGTTTACTGTGTCAATTTCACAGTAACAAAATATAGTAGAGGTGGAGTTCAGCCCTTTTGTTTATTTCCTATTAGAGTGCGTCTTTAATGACCTTTTTGTAATAAAAAACAGATAGGATACCAAAAATTGAGTACAATGCGGTATAAAGGACCATCACGATAATCATCGGTGTCCAAACTTCAGAGCCAAATAAAAACCAGCCTGATTGAACGGCAAAATAGCTATGGCATAACCCGATGACTAAAGGAATTCCGAAATTAAAAATTTGTTTGGCTTGGATTCCTTTTAACAAGTCTCGCTCTGTAAACCCGAGTTTTCGTAAAATCGTGTAATTGGGTTTTTCGTCTTCACTTTCATCCATTTGTTTAAAATAAAGGATACATCCGGAGGTAATCAGAAACGTTAAGCCTAAGAAGCCAACGATAAACATTATAAGCCCCATATTTTGTTTTTGATTGTTACTCGTTTCAAGGCGAGAATCATTTTGACGATTATCACTAAATTTCATTTTTTGAAAAATCTCATTTGCTTTTTCAATCGTTGCTGTATCTTTCATAGCAATGCCGATATAAATCGTAGATTCTTTTTGAATGTCTGTATTTAGATCCTGTTTTAGACGTTCGAAAATGGTTTTGTCAACAATGGCAGTGGGTAGACCACCGTTTGTGAAATACAATGAAACAAAAGAATTTTTCTTTAGTCCGATATAGTTTTGCGGTATGTCTTCATGTTGCCCTTTCAATTCAATGGGGCCAGAGTCTTTTAAAGACATAAATTTCTGTAGCAGGTCACTATACCCGGTAAAAATAACTTCTTTAGCAGACACATCGATATCCTCTACATCTTGGTCACTAATAACAGGAATGGTCATGACGTTCGGATCAAAGTTCATTTCCTCTAGATTTGTCTCCAATATTTGCTCCATATTAACATCAACTTGAATAACATCCACGGTTTTCTCACTATACTTCATTTGATTCGCTTGTAATGCTGCTTTAAATTGTTCGGCATCTTTTTGATTCGCAAATGAAAAGTCGTTAGGGACATAGTTCTCGGCCATTTTTTCTGCAGAGTAGTAGGAAATATAGCTTAACGATAATAAACCAATCGCAAGGGCAGATACGACCGTAATAATGGTTAATAATAAGGCGTTTGATTTCATGCGAAACATAATCGATGATAGAGACAATACTTCATTGATATTTAAGTAACCGTGTTTCTGTTTGCGAATAATATTTAGAATAAACCGGACAGAACCTTTATAGATAAGATAGGTTCCGATGATGACTGATGCCAAAATAATAATCATGGCAAGAAATAGTTCAGTCATGGTTGTGAAGTCTCCACTAAATAATTTTGATGAAAGATAATAGCCGATTATGATCAAAATTATGCCTGTCATCCCGATGAACATTTCAAGAAAGGACACCTTTTTTACTTTGCCTTCTGTCATGGAAATGGTTCTAAATAAAGATAAAATGGTTTGCCTTTTAATAAATGCATAGTTCATCAACATAATAAAGCAGTAGATGACACCAAACACAACAAGTGTTTGGATGAGTGCCTGAAAAGAAAAATGAAGGGTTGCGATCGCTTCAACAGCTGTAATTTTAAATAAAATCATAATAATTAGTTTGGATACGGAAAAGCCAAGAAAAATTCCTACCATTAATGATCCGAAATAGAGGATAAAGTTTTCCATACTAAGGATGCGGAATATCTTGCTTTTCGTCATGCCGATTAATTGAAATAAGCCAATTTCTTTACTCCGCCGTTTAATGAAGATGCTATTGGCGTACAAGAGAAAGATTGAAACAATCGCGACAAGTAAGACGGAAGCTGTTCTGATAGCAGCTGCTCCTTTAATTGACCCTTTTGTTTCATCCATCGATGGGTCAAATTGCAAGGTAACAAATGCAAAATAAAGTGCGGCACTAAAGATTAAAGCAAAAACATACAGGTAATAATTTTTTAGATTCTTCTTCAGATTGCGGAAGATGAGTTCATTGATGCTCATGTTGCACCCCGCCTAATACACCTTGTGTCTTCATGATGTCATGGAAGAAGGTCTGCCTTGTTTCTTCCCCTTTATTTAGTTGTGTATAAATTTGTCCATCTTTGATAAAGACGACTCGACTGCAATAACTAGCGGCAACAGGATCATGCGTAACCATAATAATCGTTGCTTTACGTGTTTGATTTAATTTGCTTAATTTGTTTAATAAGTCGGAAGCGGATTTTGAATCGAGCGCACCAGTCGGTTCATCAGCGAAAATAATGCTCGGTTCATGAACAAAGGCTCGTGCTGCGGAGGTACGCTGTTTTTGACCACCGGAAATTTCATTGGGATATTTATCTTTCAGTTCATAAATACCTAGTTCTTTTGCAAGGGTAGCAAATTTTTGTTCAGCTTCTTTCTTCGGTGTCTTTGTAATCGATAACGGTAATAGGATATTTTCTTTGACCGTCAGTGTATCTAATAAATTGTATTCTTGAAAGATAAAACCCAAATGGTGCTTACGAAATTCGGCTAACTGTTTTTCTTTCATATTACTAATTTCTTTACCTTCGATTTTAATGGTCCCGTTACTAATTTTATCAATGGAGGATAGAACATTAAGCAAAGTCGTTTTCCCTGAACCGGATGCTCCCATAATACTTACGAATTCGCCTTGATGAATGCGAATATCAACCCCTTTTAAGACTTCTTGTTTATTAAATTTAGTACCATAGCTTTTATGGATTTTAACGGCTTCAAGAATATGCATAGTTATCCACTCCCTTTTCTTTCAATGAACTTAGTATAAAGCGCTCAAGCTTAATTTGCCTTCGATTGAGCGAACAAAGAATAAAAGCATATGACATTTTTGTCACATGCTTGTTAGCTTTACGAATTCATTTCTTTTTGGAAAGGTTAACGTAAAAGTCGTTTCAGCGAGTTCTGATATGACATATATATCAATATGTAATGGTTGAGCTGCTTTTTTGGCTAAATATAGTCCCATCCCTGTTGCTGCATGGTCTTGATGGGTAGTCGTTGTAAAGCCCCTATCGAATATACGCGGTATATCCCTAGGATCAATGCCTCGTCCGAAATTTTTTACTTCAAGAATGGTTTGCTCAGCTTGCTCATAACTTGTAATCATGATATCGGCTGCTGTACTATATTTGACTGCGTTTGTTAAGAGTTGTCTAATGATAAAAGCCAGCCATTTGGCATCACTAAGTACTTCAGTTATCTCTAATTGGATTGCAAAGCCAATCCCTTTTTGTATGCACCATGATTGTAATGTTTTAATTTCAAAGAAAATGAGCGTTTCTAAGTTCGTATTTTCTATGTATAAATCATTTTCGATGGATGGAATACGCTTTTGATGGAGCTGCTGGTCAAGTAGAAGATGGATTCGCAACCATTCATAAGTTAAATGAGTTTTCATCATTTCATTGTCTAAGCGATCAATCATTAAATGCATCGCTGTCAACGGTGTTTTTACTTCATGAATCCAAGCCAATAGTTCATCTTTCTCTTGCTCTAAAGTTAGTAGATTTTGTGAAGCTACCTGTTTTAGTAATTCGGTTTGGTTTGTCATACTATCTTCTATTATTTTTTCAAACGGACTTTCTGGATAGGCGATGCTCGTTAAATCAAGATTGTTTTCTCTATCTACTAAACTTCTATAAAATTTCGTTTCTTTATGGTAGCGAAAGATCAAAAAGATTGTAAAAAAGATCATCGATAAGAAGACAAGATAGAGGATGGGCTTAAGCGGAATTGCCGAATCAATGTAGGCGACAAAGATGATTAATAATTGTAAAAAAATAAATAAAATGATCCAGCTGCCTCTTTCTATGACATATTTTTTAATCATATATAGTTGCCTCTTCTATGGCTTTGTATCCTTGCCCAACTTTCGTTTCGATAAAGCTTCCTAAACCAATTTCATCGAGTCTTTTTCGTAAACGATTTACATTGACTGTTAGGGTGTTATCGCTGATAAAGCGCTTATCATCCCATAAGCTATTAATTAATTGCTCTCGACTTACGATCTTATTTTTCTGCTCAATCAAAAGTTTTAAAATAAAAATCTCATTCTTTGACAGTTCTATTGATCCAGCAGTAGTGGTAACCGTATTTTTCTCATAATCCACCGTTGCCCCACACCATGTTTTGAGCTCGATTTTTTCACTATTGTAATTATAGACACGACGAAGAATCGCTTGTACCTTTGCAATTAGCACATCAAAATGAAAGGGTTTTTGGATATAATCATCCGCACCAAACTGCATAGACATCACAATATCAGTCGGATGATCGCGAGAAGATAAGAAGATAATTGGAATGTTGGAATGTGATCGAATCATTCTACACCAATGAAACCCATCGAATTTTGGCAATTGAATATCAATAATAACTAAGTCAGGCTTTATATCCGTAAATTCTTGAATCACTTTACTAAAATCAGTAATCCCATAAACATCATAAGACCATTGGGCTAATCGATCTTTTATCTCATTAAATAGAGTCGTATCATCTTCAATTAACAAAAGTTTAAACAACTGGATTCACCACGCCTTTAGATTAACTTTACAATAATTGTATAATAAATAATTAGTGTTTGCTATTGTGCTATGTGTTTTTTAGGATATATATAGTAGAATTTGATGCTAATTCTTCAACATGTAAACTTGCCTACCATTGTGGAATAAGGTTGAGAAAAAGGAACATGCCATATTGATAAAAGTTACTATTATCCAGGGATCGAAAAGAAGCTATCCTTAAAGTGAATATGGATGAGTTTTTTAGGAGAAGACTATTTAAAAAAAGCCTAGTATATATATGAATGAAAATGATTTTGGAAATATATAAGGTACAAAACCAAGGGCCATGCGTAAGAAAATATTCGATTGTTTAGATCAATATTTTTGAATTCCATTATACATAGAAAAATTCATGGTGATAAAGTATAACATTGAATCTAACTAGAATTTGTAACAAAATAGATTGAAAATTTAAAAAGCATCGAATGACGGAATTAGTCATACGTGTCACCTGTGTGTTTCGTGAAAACTGAGCCCTTCAAAAGGAGAAGGTCAGGGTTCAATATGGCCGTTTTATCACACTTCTTAGAATACTTTAAATACACCTTTGTTTGCGGAACCCCTTAAGGTTTTGGTGCAAAAATCATTAGATGACATCAATAAATTACAGAGATACAGGAGAGGAATATATGAAACAAGTCATTGATAATATTCGAAACGATCAGCATTTGCTTTTTACATACGACTCACGTCCCATGACTGAAAATATGAAACGATACAGCGAGTTTTACAATCTCCCAACAGAGAACGTAAAGTACCGTTACGGATTTGAACAAGTTGCTCATGAATGGCTGTTTATCCAATCCTTTCGTCCCTTACAGGTAAAATCTCATATTCTCCTTCTTCACGGATATTATGATCATACTGGAGTGTTAAGTGCTGTCATACGTTTTTTGGTTCAACAAGGGTTTCATGTGTTGATATTTGATTTACCGGGACATGGATTGTCAACAGGAGAACGGGCAGTCGTTACGGAGTTTTCTCTCTATGCAGAAAGTATTCGTGAAGTCGTACACAGACACCTGTCCTCAAGCTCTCTTCCCGTCCATATCGTAGCTCACAGTACCGGAGCTGCTGCGGCAGTCGATTATATACTGAACAATCATGAATCGTCCCAGATTCGAAAAGTAGTTCTCATCTGTCCACTTATTCGGTCTTATCGCTGGAATGCAATCACCATCGGGATAAAACCATTAAAGGTGTTCACCCAGCAATTGAGAAGGGTGTTTCGAAACAATTCATCAGATTCGAAGTTTTTGCGCTTTGTGAAGCAGGATCCATTGCAGTATGATAAAATCCCTCTCAGTTGGCTAGAAGCATTGATGAAATGGAATGAATCCATCAAGGAAGGAACCCCTAGTCCTGTCCCTGTTCTCATCCTCCAGGGAAAAAAGGATACAACGGTGGATTGGCGATATAATGTCGTTTTCTTACTGAAGAAGTTTCCAAATATAGATGTTGAACTTATAGAGAACGGAAAACATCATTTATTAAATGAAGAAGAGCTGATGAGAGATAAGGTGTTTTCTTCTATCCATCGTTATTTAACAAGTGATGCGTAAATGAGAACTCGCTCGCCTTTGGTTTTCGATGAAGCAAGGCGCTACGCAGAGGAGGAGGTCCAATTTTATGTTCTGTATTAGTTATATTTAAAGCTGTTTTGTTTATTTTTTTGATTAAAAAATAACTTTATTGGAGACTTACAATTCGTCATAGTTATATTTAGTAGGAGCGATATTCAGAGTTTTTTACCTAATGTTATTCCAGAAGATATGGTAAATAATATACTGGTAGCTGCTTATCATGTATCATCATTCGGATTCATGCAAAATTGGAACTTCATCTTAATTTTCTGACATGGAATTAAGGAGCGGTGATGAAGAAGATTTTGATTGAGGTTTGTACTTATGATGTTTTTCTTATTGTGCTAGGCGCAAGGAGATGGGAAATACAAACACCACTCAGAGTGGTGTTTGTATTGAAAGGTATTATTTATTCAGGATACATTTGACAAGTTAATGTTCTTTTAAGTTAGATAAAGGAATATCTTGTTCTTTCTTTGGTTCATCGAGGGGATAGATTCTAGCTATTTCATTATTTTCATCCACATTTTGAATATAGATTGGAACCCCATTATAGGTTACATTAGCCATAACTGGCGAAGCAGCAATCTCTTGTGCCCGTTGTTTGTTCATTATAATGACCTCCTTTTGATTTGTAACAGTTATAATGTTTACTTTTAACTACTTAAGTATTCTTGTTATTCAATTTTAAGCAAACAGAAATTTAAATATGGTTACTCAACTGGGTGGCTTTAGTTGAAGATAATGAAAACCATTATGTAACAGTTTTCTTAACTTATTATTGTGTGGTGTTTCATAATGGTCTGACCTCGCACACTAAATCAGCATGTAGTGCCCCATTCACTTATCGCATATTATGTAGTTTTGAGGGGTCTGAACCACAGTTTCAAAAAATTAGAGCATGTTGAACCTACCTAAATTTCAATAATGATAGGGAGAATCATTGGTTTTCTCTTCGTATGTGTGAACACATATTGACCTACTGATTTTCTAATCTTTTGTTTCATTACATTCCATTGACGGATATTCTCTTCATTTAGTTCTTTAACGGTTTTCTTAACAATGGTGTTAATCTCTCTTAGGTGGTCATCGGAATCTCTTACATACATGAATCCACGCGATATGGTATCTGGTCCTGAAATAATTTTTCGTTCTAATTTACTGAGCGTTAACACAATGACCAGCATTCCATCTTCCGAAAGTTGTTTCCGGTCTCGTAAGACAATTGCACCGACATCACCAACACTGATCCCGTCTACATAGGTATCACCAGCTGGAATGTTTCGAGTCTGATTGGCAATTGAGTTTTCGATATCAACGACATCACCATTTTTAATGATAAATGTATTCTCTTTCTTTACTCCAACAGATTCGGCTAGCATTCGGTGGTGGTACAGCATTCTATATTCACCATGAATCGGGATGAAATAGGTTGGCTTCATTAATGTAAGCATGAGTTTTAAATCTTCCTGATAGCCATGACCCGAAACATGCATTCCGGTCGTGCTACCTGAGCCATAAATCACGTTAGCACCCAATTCGAATAAGTGATCGATAATACGGGAAACATCTTTTTCATTCCCTGGTATTGGCGATGCAGCTAGAATAACAGTGTCCCCAGGATAAATGGAAACATCCCGATAGTTGCCAGTCGCGAGGCGACCAAGAGCGGCCATTGGCTCACCTTGACTTCCTGTACATAGGATGACTACCTTTTCAGGAGACATTTTATCAACTTCGTGTGCCTCAACGATCATCCCTTCAGGAAGCGTTAAATACCCACGTTCGATTGCAACTGATACGACATTCACCATACTTCGGCCAAGTAAGGAGAGCTTGCGTTTTGTCTTGATTGCAGCATCCACCACTTGCTGAACACGATTAATATTTGAAGCGAAGGTAGAAACAAAGATTTTCCCTTCGGCTTTCATAAAGGCCTCGTTCATATGGTTTCCAACCATTTGTTCAGACGGAGATAAACCAGTACGTTCCGCGTTCGTACTTTCGGATATTAAAACTAAGACACCTTCTTTTCCAATTTCAGCCATTTTATGAATATCTGGAGATTGATGATTAGCGGGTGTTAAATCGAATTTGAAGTCCCCGGTATGAACGACATTTCCTTCTGGTGTATGAAAGACAATGCCTAGACAATCAGGAATACTATGGCTTACTTTGAAAAAGGATACATGAATCTTTCCGAAATTCAGTTTTGATTCAGAATCAATCGTAACGAGTTTCGTATCTCTTATTAGCCTATGTTCCTCTAATTTTAATTCAATAAGACCTAGTGTAAAATGAGTAGAATAAATGGGAACATTTAATTTCTTTAAAAAGTAAGGAATCCCACCGATATGATCTTCGTGTCCATGTGTCACAATTAAAGCTCGAATTTTCTCCTTATTTTCTTCCAAGTAGGTAAGATCAGGGATAATTAAATCAATACCTAATAAACTTTCATCTGGAAACTTCCCACCACAATCAATAATCACGATATCATCTGAATATTGGAGCACATACATGTTTTTACCGATTTCATTTATGCCGCCTAATGCAAAAATGGATAATAAATTTTCATGTGTTCTCAAATCTAAACCTCCCAATGCCAATTAGTATTTTTAGCATTCCCTATTGAGACATCTTTAATTAAGTTTAAATACGCTAATCAGAAAGATAGATACAGCAAGTGATGTATCAATTTTGCAAAAAATTCTCAACAATAGTACAAGCCATTTCATATAAAGGACATATTATGTTACGAAGAGAAGTTCCTGAAAAGCCTGAGGGCGTACTCGCCATTTTGGTGGTGCCGGGATGACAGGCAGGGGCATGATGGAAACTGATGACCACTTTTCCTAGACAATATTTTCGCTTTCTCAGCATCCGGAAATTGAGACTAAACCCTTCAAAGAAATCATTGGGCGTCACTGATAACCGACCGTTTTTGCCAGTGGGGTTCATGTAATTAACATTTACTTAAAATAACCTGGGAATCGAAACGCCTTTTCCTCCTACCGTTAGTGGAAGAGAGGAGGAGATTAAATGAAAATTAATTTAAGAAAAGGAGACATTTAGGGTATGTGTCCAAATAACTATGGTAATGAAAGTATACAGTCGAGTAAAAGTTCTATGTTGTCCCGTAAAGAGATAAAAGCCATTGAATCCTGGATATCTCAAATGGGTGAATATCAATTTTTTATATCCGCGTATCAAAAAGCGGATATTGCAATGAATACGTTGAAATTCAAATATAAAGTGATTGGACAGGGGTATAATCGAATCGTCTATGATCTCAATAATGGCTATATACTAAAAATTGCACTGTCTGATGTAGGATTAATAGGCAGCGCAAATGAAGCCTACATTTATAATAACTGCAATAAGGAGGTCCAAAAGTATATTTGTCCGGTTAAAGAGTTTGGGACCGGCTGGATTATTATGAAGAAGATGGAGATTGATATACCAAAAGCCATCATGGAATATACGAAATTAATCGAGTTGAAATTAATATTCCTAAGTTACGGCATCATTCCAATAGATTTGCGGTTAGCTAATGTCGCATTCTCCAAGGATAATGAAATGGTTGTCATTGATTACGGTCTATTCACCATGGATCTCAAAAGCCCTGTGTTGCGCTGGATATTTAACGATGATTCTTTATAAAGATAGATGATGGAAAACGAATTGATGCGATGGTAATGACATTGCTTTTTTAGAATCTGTCCCTATATCAGCGCGCCCCCCTACTTAAACAGGGGGGATTTTTAATACTATCTTTATAAATTAACACTTATCCATTTTCGTTTTTTCACTTGAAAATAAGATTATTAATTTACACTTAATTACTGCTTTAATTGATTTAATTCCTGAACGCACGTTTGGACAAGAGTTACCGCCTGGCTCATCGCCGCTCCCCCACCAAATGCTGCAGTAACGCCAATAGCTTCAAGAATTTCTTGTTCTGAGCATCCTTGATCAAGGCACCCTTTAGTGTGATATATAATACAATACTCATCTTGAGAATAAAGGCTTATGCCTAAAGCAATAAGCTGTTTTTCTTTCTTAGATAAAACACCTTCTTTAAAGCACTCTTCTGTAAAGGCATTAAATTGTTCAGCGAGCTTAGGCATTTTCTGAGTAAATAAACCGAGTCCAGCTTTATATTCTTGAAGGGCGGCTTCTGTAGAAGTTCTAGATTCAAATTCCATACATAGTTCAGCTCCATTTCAATAATTCTTTAATCCCAAATTAGTATGAGCTAAACACAAGCTGATTAATCAAAAACGATGTTAATTTAAGGCTGTTTTCCAACAGATTGTTGCTTTTAACAATTTTGCAAGCATAGAGTGGATTGTAGCGGAAAGCAAGTGCCTGCAGCGAAAAGGAACGGTTCATTAATTAAAAAAACAACAAACTATGCGAAAACAGCCTAATTTAATTAGCAGCTTAACGAAGCAGATAGATTCCCATTTATCCTTCTATATCAAGTAATCATATTTTTCCCTGATTGAAGTTTCACTTTATTGTTCCAGTAATAAAATAGTTTCAAGCATAGTAAAAAGGAGTAGGTTAAAGGTTTCCCCTTTTGCTAAGTGATAATCGTAGTTATAGACGCACTAATTCCGTTCCATGCACTGAAAACTATGTAGCCTCTTGTAAACGAATAAACGCTCAAATTAATTTTTAAGATTCTTTCTTATCGGGATTATATGTTGAGATAAAACCCAAAGATATAGTTAATACCAACAGTTGATAAAGGATATATATACCTATGTAGGCTCCGGTAAATAAGAAAAAGGGGTTTAAGAAAACAGCGTGGATATTCGTCATAAATACGCTTTTATTTTTAATAATTTCAAGAATAGATAGAGAAGCAATATTTCCAAAAATAAGTGTCGAGATGATAGCACCTATATTAAATATTAAACGGAACTTCATCCAGAATTTCTGTAAGATAAACATGCTTAAAGGAAATACAATACTTGCTAGGACTAAAAAAATAATCATAAAAAATTACCTTCTTTATATAGTTAGAATTTTTTATCTCACATTACCGGAAAGTCACTCCTCACCTAAGGCTTAGAAGATTCGACGAAGCGTAAGTGGGGAGTGATGCCAATATCTTGAATTAGTAATTGAACACAAGTAATTCTAATGAACTAAACCTTTTAAAAATTTCACATGTTCTCTGTCCTTATCCAATATCTCTTCAATCAATTGACGACTTTCTACATCTAAATCACCTTTTACGATTTCTTCTGATATATGAATCCCATAATAATCTTCTCCCTTTAATGCGTTATCTATTATTCCGACCGTTGTATCAGGTATTTTGAAAGAGCCTATGTAGCCTTGAATGGAACCGATAATCCCTTCATCATCTACTGGCGTTCCCCCAAGGTTTTGAATTCTTTCTGCTACCTTTAAGGCGTGATGTTTATGATCTTGTTGAATCCTTTGAAAATCTTTTTTTGTGTTCGGGTCGTTTAATTTCTGTATGTGATGTTCATAAGCATGAATACCCATATACTGTCCTTTTAAAAAAGCATTTAATGTATTTACTACATCGTTAACTTCCATAATAAAACACTCCTTTATTTATGTATTATTTGTCTAAAAGTAAGTACTATCCATTGCTAAAATTGGACGTATTATTTTTTACTTGCTCCAAGAAAATACATAGAAACGGTAGGGTTTAATCTGAAGAATAAGTGGAATAGTACATAGAAAAGGAGTGAAAATCAATGAACCAGCAAGATTTAAAAAAACAAGTACTGAAGATTATCTCAAATCATAGAGCGGGCGTCCTATCAACCGTGGAGAATAACAAGCCTCATTCACGATATATGACGTTCTATAATGAAGACTTAACGCTATTTACACCAACGCAAGCAGATGCTGAGAAAATAGACGAAATAGAAAAAAACCGATCCGTTTCTGTCCTAGTGGGGTATGAAGGCAAAGGCATAGGCGATACCTATGTTGAAATTTCCGGAACATCCATAATGAATGATTCGGAACATTTAAAAAAACAATTCTGGGATGAATCATTTAAAAAATGGTTTGATGGCCCTGAAGATCCAAACCTTGTGTTTCTGCAAATACAACCTGAAACGATCCGTATCTTAAATAATAATGGTGAACCACCCCAAGAACTTAATTTGTAATAACCGCTAAAATATCGTTCATACAATCCATTCTTTTCTTTTATTTAGAGGATACGAAATGTATCCGTAATTTCCGACTTACGTATAACTACTAAATTAGAAACGGGGTATCGTTTATTGGGAGTTGAAAAAAGGGAGCTTTAGATATTAAAAAAACGCTTGAATCAAGCGTTTTTTGTTTTCGTTTCATTAGTAAAATCAATTTAGATTAGGAGCTTAATAGTTCATTCATGGAACTCAATACATGATCTATTGTTTCTTCACCGGCTTTTTTCCAGCGGCTTTTATCTCTTACATACCCATCATTATCCAAGGGCTCTTGAAATTGATTAAGACCTGTGGTGGTGGTCAGTAATGAGTTTTCATCATAGTCTAGTCCAAAATTCACTACATGCTTGATAACATAAGGTGTTCCAAACTCAATAAATGCATTAGAATGATCCAAAGCACCATCCAAAACATTGAAAGGGATTCGTAAGTAAATGGTTTCCCCACCTTCTCGCCATAAAACAGTGTCGAATTTCCCTTGGTCATACTCAAAATTACTGCAGAAACTACATCCAAAAGAGTTAAAGATTTCTCGTACAAGACCAAAATAGGCCTGTTTTCCCTCAATACCTGATTGTAATTTGATCATCATCATTCACTCCTGAGAAAAATGTTATTACTATTCTTAACAAAAAGCTGAATAAGATACGATCAAGATGCTCTTGTTTTTTATGTGACGCAATATATATTGTAAATTGACACTCTAGGTTAGCGAAAAATAAAAAGCACAAGTGGATTGATACCACTTGTGCTTTTTTTGTACGTTCAAAGTAAACCTTTTTGAAAATCGTGCAAAGTTGCCGTAGTAATGCCTTCTGACATTTGTTTATTTGTCTTCGCATTATTTATCCCGGTTTAACAGGATGTAATATCCCCACCTCAATTTTTGCGAGAGAATCAAGAAATAAATAGGTGGGGGATGAAAACCCCACTGAGGGAAGTTTCACTTTATTGAGCTAATGAATGGTTAGAATGACTTTGTTCTTCTTGCTTATCTTTAATAACGATTAAGACCCCTAAGAGAATTAAAATAGAGCCTATCCAAAAGGTGATACTAATCGTTTCCCCTAGTATTAACCATCCTAATAATGTTCCAACAACGGGTTGAACGAAAAAGAAAACTCCCCCACTGGAGGCATTTAGCATTTGTAATCCACGACTCCATAATAGAAATGCAGTACATGTTGATATGACACCTAAATAAATTAATCCTCCCCAAATGGTTGGATTAGTTAATTCATTTATATCGATTTGTGGTAATTTTGTTATGACAAAAGGAGTTAGAACAACAACAGCAATTAAAGTAGCATAGGTTGTAACGACAATTTGTGAATAATCACTAGGTATACGTTTTATAAGTACAGACATTAATGCCCATGTTAATGCTGCTATAATAAGTGATACTCCACCAAGCATGCTAGACATATTAATATCATCAATTCCAACAATGATAATCACACCAATAGTGGCTAAACTAACTGAAATAGCCTTCTTTAAAGTTAAACGTTCTTTAAGGATTAAACTAGCAAACACAACCATAAATGCTGGTGTTGTAGAAGTTATAATAGCACCCATTTGTGCAGTAGAAAGCATTGTACCTGTTTCTTGTGTAACAATGGAAATGACGTACCCTATAATTGCGATAGCAACGATAATGCCAAAGTGACGTCTATTAATTCTCCAATTTTGTCTAGTCAAAAGGCTAATAATGACTAATGCAACTAGTGCTATTAAATAACGCATCCATACAAGTTCTAATGGTGGTATGACTGCCACTAATATTTTAACGACAACATACATCCCGCCCCAGATACTCGAAGCTAATATTAAATATAAAGAACCAATAAGTGTATTTTTCATTTTTATACCCTCCGTTTTAATTTAGGCTTTATATGCCCTAACGGAGAGAAGCACCTATTATAGTTATCTCTCCATTAGAACGGGAGAGTGCTACTGGTACATCATTTTCGAATAATGGAGTCCAATACATTTTGATTCACCTCTAGTCTAATCTAACTGTAGATCTGTATTTTATTGTAGCAAAGATTATTAAGCCTGTTTTATCAGGCTTTTAAAGAAATTCCTGTACTGAGAGTTAGATTGTGAAGAATTGTAATTAAAGTAATTGGTGCTTCTGTTCCCAAAAGCATTGAAGTAAGTAAAATTCAAAATTAACAATATTCTCCTTTCATACGATTCACTCCAATAAAAAAAGATAATAAGAACGGTTAAACTAATAATAGAAAAATAATCATCATTTTTCTTTACTAAGTTTAAGGTTCTTTTTATCCAATCTTAATGTTTTCGATACATTTGCGGAGGTTTCCCTACGCATTTCACAAACCACCTAGTAAATGAGGAAGAATTTTCAAAGCCTAATTCTTCACTTATGCTCGACATCGACCATGATGTCGTTTTTAATAATCGTTTAGCATCATTTAAACGTAGTTCGGTGATATAAGCTTTAGGACTTTTACCTGTTTTTTGTTTAAACCATGATGAATAATATACTGGATGGTAATGCTCAATTTCAGCCAATGTTTCAACTCTAATGGACTCCTTATAATGATTGTGAATAAAGTCAATAGAAGGAGAAGGTGATGTCCGTAATTTTTGAGCCACATATCTAGTCAGATCATTTAATGCAGATGTTGTGTTCCCTTGATCCCTTGCCTCCTCCAATAATAAAAGTCTTATGGAAGACCATTGTTTGTCTAACTTCATATACATACTCTCTGTTTTACTAGGTAAATAATGGTTTGGGATATCTAAGATTAAAAATTCATTCCTGTCAGTAGAACGATAAATATGATTGCACTCAGGAGGCAGATAAAAGCAGTAGTCTGAGTTAAGGTTGATTTTTTGCCACTTCGTTTGTAAGTCTAAGGAGCCTTGTAATGGAAAGAGGAATTGACCAAAATCATGTTGATGAGAATCAAATTCTTTGGAATATGTTCTTTTTTCACAAATTACTTGTTTACCACTCTCCACCAACTTAATCCCCCCTCACTCGTAATTTAATCTAGATTATACCATTCATTTGGTAATTAAACTTAATCAAAACTGTATATTGTTATAGGCTATCAGGTGGTCCCAGTTTTGTTTTTCTCTTTATTGTTAAAGATAAAGGAGAATTTTATCTGGATTAACAGACCTCTATCGCCACATTCGCTTTTGAGAGAGTCACGGGAATTTCCCTTTATTTTTAGGCGTGAAAGATTTACTTTATTTTCATCTTATGATACATTATCCAATAAACCAAACATCCTATGTTTAAAAAGGGGTCTCGATCAAGTAATGATAAAAAAGACTAAACGTCTCACATTAGTAGAACAAGTCGCAATTCAAATGGAAGATTTAATCGAAGCTGGACAATGGGAAGTAGGGAGTAAAATTCCGGCAGAGCCAGAACTTATGGAAAAGTTTGATGTGAGTAGAAATACATTACGAGAAGCGATTCGTGCTTTAGTTCATGCGGGTCTTCTAGAAACACGGCAAGGTATTGGCACGACGGTGAAATCAGCGAGTACTCTCGGGTTAGCATTAGAGAAGAAAATTCAAAAAAGCGACCTAATGGAGACTCTAGAAGTTCGGTTAGCTTTAGAGAAAGAAGCTGCAAAGCTAGCGGCAGAGCGAAGAACGATGGAGGATTTAAATATAATAGAAGAATGTTTAACGAAGTGTAAGGAAGCGGCTACAAATAAGGACTCCGATTATTTTATAAATATGGACATTGAGTTTCATAAATCGGTTGTAAG
This sequence comes from Peribacillus huizhouensis, assembly GCF_014138605.1. Taxonomy (GTDB): domain Bacteria; phylum Bacillota; class Bacilli; order Bacillales; family DSM-1321; genus Peribacillus; species Peribacillus huizhouensis. Next base: position 199,116 of record NZ_JACJHX010000003.1, read on the forward strand.
AGCTACTCATAATCAAATGTTTATTGAGTTGTATGATCATATTACCGATGCTTTACAAAATTCTGTGCATGAAAATATGCGTGCAAGACGTCAATTAGAAGATGAATATGCCGTTCATACAGATCTCTATGAAGCGATTCGAGTACAAGATGGCCATGCCGCTGTTTCATGTGTAGATGCTTATTTAAGGAAAGCGAAAGACTCACTATACACAATGATGGAGGGATCAAATTGAGTAAGCCAGCTTTACAACTGAACAATCATCCTTTAACAAAAGGGCAATATTGGTTATTGCTAATAGGCATAATTTTTATTGGGGCGAATTTGCGGGCGCCGATCACTTCTGTCGGTCCGTTATTATCTACGATAAGGGATGAGTTAGGTTTATCTCACTCAATGGCGGGCAGCATAACAACTGTTCCATTAATCGCCTTTGCCTTGCTTTCGCCATTTGCACCGAAAATCGCCAAAAAACTTGGGAACGAAATGACTATTTTTTGGGCCTTTCTCGTCTTAACGTTCGGTATCGCTGTCCGGATTCTTCCAGGGGCAAGTTTCTTGTTCCTCGGAACTATATTAATTGGGCTTGCGATCGCAATTTGTAATGTGTTGCTTCCAGGTTTGATCAAAGTGAATTTCCCGTTACAGATGGGATTAATGACAGGAATCTATGCCGTAGTTATGAATGTGTTTGGTGGTTTAGGTTCTGGTCTGAGTGTGCCACTTTCATCTCTAGGAAATATGGGATGGCGGGGTTCTTTAGCAGTTTGGGGGATTTTATCAATTATTGCGATTATCATTTGGAGTTTTCAACTAAATAAAAAACACGATATACATGTAAACGGCAATAAGAGCAAAGTGAGTGCAAAAAGCATGTGGAAATCTCCGATTGCCTGGAGTGTTACAGTGTTTATGGGCTTGCAATCGCTCGTTTTTTATACATTGATGACGTGGATGCCTGAAATTATTCAAAGTTATGGCTATAGTATTAGTGCATCGGGGTGGTTACTTTCCTTATTGCAATTTGCCATTATTCCAATGACATTTATTATTCCAATTATTGCAGGAAAGTTGGAAAATCAGCGGCTGCTATCATCCATTACAGCCATTTTATATATGATCGGTTTTTTAGGTTTATTTATTGGTGTTTTCTTGCCAGTATGGGTAATTGTTATTGGTATAGCCAGTGGAAGTGCATTCGGCTTATCGATGATGTATTTTACTTTACGAACAAATGATAGTCAACAAGCTTCTGAATTATCAGGAATGGCTCAATCCATTGGCTATTTATTGGCAGCTTTTGGACCGATTGTTTTTGGTTGGCTTCATGACATTTCAGCTGGATGGCATGCGCCACTGTTTCTTTTTTTAGTACTGCCGATTATTTTCTTTATTGCAGGCATAGGGGCTGGTAAAGGTTTTATTGAAGAAAAGGTGTAAAGATTTTGTAGGCTGTGTAGGATAAAAGATAGAGAACACATGCATCATCTGCGTGTTCAGCAAAGAAGTTACCATTTAATCGAGAATGTTTTGATAGATTTCATTCTTAATAAATTGGAAGAATAGCTGAATGAGAATTTTGTTCAAAATAAACCTATGAATATTCTGTTAATGATAGAATAAAAATGTAAGTATACGAGGGGGATAAAAGTGTATAAATATCTTCATTCTTTTTCTATTATTTTCTTTGGAATCTGTGTGCTTTTAGGTTCTTGGTTTATTTCGCAATCATTAAAATCAAATCAAGATAAACAAGAAAAGATATCAAAAGGGGAGCAATACAGGTATGAACTCCTTTCACCGAATGAAAATAACCTGATCATTTTTGATAAGCAAAGCGGAGATTATTGGAGAAAGTTCATTGAAAGTGGTGAAGGACCTACTGAGTGGGAAAAGCAGCCATCGCCAATTTCTGAGACTTTAGAATAAAATATATTCATGAGCGTCTGCTCTTAAGCCCATCGATGAAATAGGTTCAGATTCTCAAATTATAAAACCTTATGAAGGTGGCGGTGCGAAGCTGATTTTGCAAAGCCCCGCCCCTTTTCCGCTAACGGTGGCTATGAGCTTTTTCGTAATTGAAGAAGATTCGTTGGTTACATTAACAGACTCAAAAGTTGATTGCTTTCACTGTAAATAAGTGCTACAATCACACTAATATAAATCGAAAGGGATGATGGGTGGACGATGGATAACTAATCTTATTTTTTAGAATTTGAAATTTTATATTTCGAATGATATAAAACTAGGATTAGTCTATCCATTTTCTACTATCCCTTGAGCTATTACGTGAGATAGCTTATTTAAGTACGGTAAAAATGCGACTAATCCTTCCAAATGAATTGGGAGGATTTTTTTATTCTCCCTAAAAAGAGGGTGGATTTTAATGAAAGAATTGCTGCAGTTACAAAATGTGTGCGTTGAAATCAAAGATCATATAATGTTTGAAAACGTAAATATCACCGTACAACAAAAGGATATTATTGGAGTTATCGGTAAAAACGGTGCCGGAAAATCTACTTTGTTGCGGGTATTGAACAAGGACTTTTTACCGACAAAAGGACATGTTAAATTTTTACAAAACGATCTTAAAACCATTATGGTTGAGCAAGAAACCGAATCGCATTCTTTTGAAGAGATTACTCCAAAAGAAGTTACATTATTAGAGAAATGGCATGTTCCAACTCATGAATTCTCAAAATTAAGTGGTGGAGAAAAATTAAAAGCGCGACTTGCAAAAGGACTTGCACAAGATACAGACCTGTTACTATTAGATGAACCGACAAACCATCTTGATGAGCAAAGCTTAAAAATCCTAATTAACCAGATAAAAAGTCATAAAGGTACCGTTATTCTTGTATCGCATGATCGATATTTTTTAGATGCTGTTGCAACAAAAATTTGGTCCATTGAAAATAAAATGCTTATTTGTCACAAAGGCAACTATTCTAGTTATATGAAATTTCGAGAACAGAAAAGACTCACACAGCAACGAGAATATGAAAAACAGCAAAAAATGGTTGAACGTATTGAAGGTCAAATGAATGAACTTACTTCTTGGTCAAAAAAAGCTCATGCACAATCGACGAAAAAAGAATTCCCTAAAGAATACTACAGGGTAAAAGCAAAGCGAATGGATGCACAAGTAAAATCTAAACAAAAGCGTCTTGAGAAAGAACTTGAAAAAATAAAAGTTGAGCCACTTGATTCAGAATACAAAGTGACCTTCTCGATGAAAGCAAATAATAAAGTAGGAAAGCGCTTCTTAGAAGTTAAAAATTTAATGAAATCATATGACGGCAGAACGCTTTTTAAAGACACCAATTTTACGATACAGCATGGTGATAAGGTTTCAATTTCTGGTCCAAATGGTAGTGGGAAAACGACATTATTGAAAGTAATACTCGGACAGGAAACTGCCGAAGGCGATATATGGATTTCACCATCTGCAAAAATTGGCTATTTAACTCAAGAAGTATTTGATCTACCACTTGAACAAACTCCAGAGCAGCTTTTTTATAAAGAAACCTTTGAGGAGAGAGGAAAAGTTCAAAATTTAATGAAGCATTTAGGATTTTTGGCTTCTCAATGGTCAGAACCAATTATGAATATGAGCATGGGTGAACGTGTGAAGTGTAAGCTAATGAAGTATATTCTAGAAGACAAAGATGTGCTTATCTTAGATGAACCAACGAATCATCTAGACTTAGCTTCGCGTGAACAACTGGAGGACACGTTAGCACAATACAATGGGACGCTTTTGGTCGTATCGCATGATCGCTATTTCCTAGAAAAAATAACAACTACTAAACTCGTTATTATGAACAATCGTATACACAAGCAATTGAATGAAGTGGCGTCTCATAAAGATAATAAGGAAGAAAGACGCTTACAGCTTGATACAGAAAGACAAGAGGTTTTAGGAAAACTTAGTTTTATGACCCCAGATAATAAAGAATACGCAGAACTTGATCTGAGATTTAAAGAGCTTTCGAAACAAATAAGAGAGCTTTCCTAATGAAAAAACTTGTTTCATAAAAAGGTGGTGGCCTCCTAAGGGATTGACCTCGCACTCAAAAGGGGGTTGTTCAACAAGATATTAAAGATGGCTGGTGAGGAAACGTTCGCACGAAGAAGGAAGTGACCATAGTAGCAGAATATATGGAAGGTATGGGTGGAGCAGCTGTAGAAATTGATTCAGCGCAAAGCTTCATATCTTCTTGTTGATTAGGTTTTTAATTATCTTTGTGGTGTTAGAGGTGTCAACATCGTTGATTTTATTAGACAAGTAGGGGCAATTTTGATAATTGTTTTTGGGTTAATTATTGTTGGAATTTTTTACTCGAAATTTTTAATGATGATTAGGAAAATCACTTTAAAAAATTGTCCATTGGGTTATATAGGCTCTGTTTTAATTGGAGTAGGATATCTACTGGTTGGATACCTTACGTTGGGCTATATTAGGTTCTGTTATGGCTCTAGGTTATCTACTGTCAAGTCTTAATCTATACGATTACTTATATACTTGATTTTCGATACCGTTCTTTACCATGTCATTTTTGGTAAATCAGGATAAATAAGATTACAATATCACTCGATTTGGCGGTTACCTCACAATTATTATGTGAGTTGTCTTGTTTTTTATTGGATGACTAAAATCACATCATTTCTAAGAAATCATGTATTTGGAGTCTTTTCCGGTTTCTAATACATAACAAACAGAGCATCCAAAAACTAATCAAAACTCAATTTCAGCTGAAACTTGGGTCCTTCCCAATTACATGAAGACCCTATTTACCGAATAATAGATTTACTTTTCACGATCTACCCTTTAGGTTAATGACTCAACATACTATAAATTGTATACGTTAAATACTATAAAAACAGTAAATACTACAATAAATAAGTATTGTTGGAGTGGTTAGTTATGTCTGATTTTATGGAAATTATTGTGAGGACCATTTTTGCTTTTTTTCTTTTTATGGTTATTGCCAATTTCTTAGGGAAGCAAACCTTATCACGAATGACCTTACATCATTTTACTGCAACGGTAACTTTTGGTTCAATTACAGCTAATCTTGCTTTCAATCTTCGTAACGAAGCCTGGCAAGTGGCGACTGCGATGATCACCTTTTTTTGCATTGCCTTTTCATTGTCGATTATTACTTTAAAAAGCAGAAAAGCAAGGAAATGGTTATCTGGTAAACCAACTATAATTATTGAGGACGGAAAAATTTTAGAAGAAAATTTAAGACTGCTTCGTTATACATTGGATACGTTAAATCACGCTTTACGACAAAAAGATGTATTTGATATTCAAGAAGTACAATATGCTGTAGTTGAGCCAAATGGTGAAATATCGCTTCTTAAGTACCCTCCATACCGTTATGTGACAAAAGAAGATCTTAACATTTTCATAAAAGAGGGCAACCATTTTCCTATTGAACTTATTATGGAAAAACAGATATTGGACAAAAATTTAGATAATAATGGATTAACGAAAGACTGGTTATTAAGTGAACTAACAAAGAGGGGATTAACGGTTACTAGCGTATTTTATGCTGTGAAAGGAACGAATGGTCAATTGTATTTTGATGTTTACAATGACCGTCTTACTTCACCAATCGATAATGAAACCGGACATCGTTAATTATGTGAATTTGCACTTTACTTTAACAAAAACCTTTAAATTACTAATTATTGACATGCACTTATGGTAAATTGTTCTTATTGATATCGTACATATTTGGAGATGGATACTTTTGTATATCATAAAGTTAAGAATGGTATGGATAATTCCTAATGTACTTTGTTACTTAATATTTGTTGGCTTGAATAAATTATATGATCAAGTAAATGATGAGCAAATTAAGCAAACAGCCATGGAATTGATTGAAACTGAAGAAGATAGCAAATATCGTAAGAAGGATCTGTCTGTATGGAAATAACAGATCCTATCCCCTATTACGGGAAAGTCGAAGCTGTCTTTTGGGCAGCTTTTTTTGTATGAAGGACAGGGGGCCGGGCTAATCATTCAAGTCTACTAAGAATTGATATTCATGGTGTAACCAATAAAAAAATATGCGACAGTATAGTGGAAGGAAGGCTCGGTATACAAAAATTAGTCAAATAAATAAAAATCGTAGAAAGGCGTATATCAAATGAAATTTAAGTATACAGTTTGTTTTTTAAAACAAGGTAATAGAATTCTCATGTTAAATCGAGAAAAAGCACCGATAATGGGTATTTGGAACGGCGTTGGTGGAAAAATTGAGGGCGATGAATCTCCAGTACAAGCTGCACTTCGCGAGGTGTGGGAAGAAACAGGAATTCGATTAAACCATTTTTTCTCTGAAGGAGTAGTAAAATGGACGACTTCAAATGGTTCAGTTGATGGCATCCATGTGTTTCTTGCTGTAATAGACCAATCTTTAGACTATCCTACACCAATAAAGACTAGAGAAGGAATTCTAGATTGGAAAAAAATCGATTGGATTTTGGATTCAAATAATCTTGGCATCCCAGAAAAGGTACCTCACTACTTACCATTATTAATAAATGATGAAGGATACCATGATTTTCATTATGAAGCTGGGAGCATCATATATGAAAAAAGCGAGAGTAGAGAGTGAATAAATCTTCTGACCACAATGAGTGAAAAATTATGCTATTAAGTGAATAAAAGTCGAACACATATTGTCAGGACTACTATGTGCTCGACTTTTTTTAGTTTATTCCTCATTAACGTGCAGTAAAATCCATGGTTGCCTCAGGTGCAGAAATAGGATCATCAGCTGTAAATAATAAAGATTTTAAAAAAACTCCCCTTGTTTAACTACTTGCCTACAATCGTCGCATACCAATTAATTTAACACTGGAAATAGATTACTAATTATTTTTGAAAGCACTCTAAAAGTATTGCAAATGTAGACGATAAAAATAAAGGTATTGTTAAGCTGGTTTTTGAATATTTCAAATTTCAACAATTAAATAGGGGGCATATATATGAAAAAAACTAAAGATACCAAGTTTCGTTTTAGCTTGAGGAAGAAATTAATAATAGTGTTTTTAATCATTTTATTAGTACCAAGTTTTTCAATAGCTATATTCTCTTATCAAAGTTCGCAAAATAATTTAGATCAACAAATGATAGAGACGGCGCAAAAAGATGTAGGGATCATTAATCATTCAGTAGAGCAATTCATTCGTTCACATATAGAAAATGTCAATTATTTAGCAAATTCAGTTGTCATTTCTAATATTGTCGAAGATGATGATTTTCAAATGAGAAGATTGCTAGATACAATACAGAGCGATAAAGCAGATGTTGAACAAACATTTATAGCAACAGAGAACGGGCAATTTATTAATTCGCCGTCTACAGTAAAAAATCCACCTGGTTATGATCCAAGAGTGCGACCTTGGTATCAGGATGCGATGGCTAATAAGGGTCAGATACTTATTACAGATCCACGCGTATCGCTAGCGACTAAACAAGTCGTCATTACGATAGCCAAAGCAACGACCGATGGAAAAGGGGTTGTTGCTGTTGATCTTAAATTGGGGAGTTTTATCAATTTAGTCAATCAAATCAAAATTGGCAAACAAGGTTATTTATATGTAATCGATAAGAATAATCATTATATTACCCACCCGAAGATTGAGGTTGGCACAAAAGTAGAAGACGGTTTGTCTAAAAAATTGCAAGCGGCTCAATCAGGCAAGTTTAATTATGTAGCAAATGGGGAGTCGAGGAAATTAGCGTTTTCAACGAGTGAATTAACAGGTTGGAAAATTGTCGGCAGTATGAATCAAAGTGAAGTAGCTGATGCAGTTAAACCTATTTTAAAAACAACATTAATCGTCATAAGTATTTCGATTATACTTGGAGGCTTATTGATTTTCTTCATCATTCGCTCAATGATTCGTCCAATTACTGAGCTAGTCGGGGCGGCGAATAATTTGAGTCAAGGCGATTTAAGTGTTCAAATCAAGTCGAAATCGCAGGATGAAATCGGTTATTTAGCGACAGCGTTTGAGCAGATGAGAAAGGGCCTTAATAAGGTCATTTTGGAGGTACGGGAAAAATCAAGTACACTAGCAGCATCTTCGGAACAATTAAATGCTAGTACAGAACAGAATACATCGGCAACAGAACAAATTTCTTCATCGATTCAGGAAGTTGCTGCAGGTATGGAGAGTCAGTCTAACCAGATTGAACAAAGTTCAAGAATGGCTGGAGATATGTCAGCATCGATTCAATATATTGCTGCTAGTTCAAAAGAGGTTTCACAAACAGCAGCTAATGCATCATCGGCTGTTGCAGTAGGAAACAAAGCGATTGAAACAACTATTGGACAAATGGAATACATTAAGAAAACAGTAAATGAATTATCAAGCAGTATCCAAGTTTTAGGTAGCCATTCACAAGAAATTAGTAAAATTGTAGATGTTATTACAAATATAGCCGATCAAACAAATTTACTTGCGTTGAATGCAGCGATTGAGGCGGCTAGGGCAGGAGAGCATGGCAAAGGATTTGCTGTTGTTGCAGATGAAGTACGTAAACTTGCAGAACAATCGGCACAATCAACTGATCAAATTAGACAAATGATTGGATCGATTCAGAATGAAACAGCAAATGCGGTAAAATCAATGGAATCAGGAACAGTGGAAGTAGACAAAGGAATTGAAGTAGTCAGCGATGCAGGTTCATCGTTTACGGAAATTACAGGTTTCTTCAATACCATATCGGAACAAATCGAACAAGTCACATCTAAAATCCAGGATATTTCTACTGGTACGGAACAATTTGTTTACACTTTTGAAGCAGTTGCAAAAGTAGCAGACGCAACAGCAGGTGGCGCTCAAAATGTTTCAGCATCTACACAAGAACAATTAGCTTCTATGGAAGAAATCAGAAGTTCTGCGACTTCTTTATCACAAATCGCCGAGGAATTGCAGGATATTGTACAGCAATTTAAACTGTAACATAGGCAAGTGAACATATAGGAAGACTTGAAGAGGTAGCCTTATAAAAGTATGACCTCACATCTACACAATCGTTTATTAAGAAATAATACTAATAAACGATTGTGTAGATGTGAGGTTCTGGACTTTTTGTTATGGGGCTGCCTCTTTATGTATAGATTGAGAACATCATGTCGTTTCAATGAAGTGCACTTTGAAAAAGATAGAAAATAATGTTTCAAATGGTATTAAATGAAGATAATAATAATCAAACAAAGCAGCTGAAAGATTAGGCATAAACAGGCTAACTTTAAACTTTGTCGAAAGAATTGTTTCAATATTAAACAGTATAATATTTTTTGAGATAAAATAATTAAAAACTGTTGCATTTGAAAACGGTTTATCTTAATATAATGATTGCGAACATTATTATATATAATTTAAGTTTCAAAAAGGGGTTAATAGAATGAGGATTAAAGCAACACTAGATCGTGTTCCAGGAGGAATGATGGTTGTTCCGTTATTACTAGCTGCAACTATCAACACATTTTTTCCTGGCATATTAAGAATTGGTGGCTTTACAGAAGCATTATTTGTAAATAGTGCCAGTGCATTAATTGCTTTATTCCTATTAATAGCAGGTACTCAAATCACATTTAAAACAGCCGGTTCTTCTGTTGGTAAAGGTGTAACACTTTTAGTTTTTAAATGGGTACTCGGCTCTTTAGTCGGTCTCCTTGCTTTTTGGCTTGCGGACGATAATGGATTATTTTTAGGCTTAGCACCATTAGCTATTATTGCTGCTATGACGAATTCAAACGGTGGCCTTTATATTGCTCTTGCTGGTCAATATGGGAAAGAAGATGACAAAGCTGCTTATCCATTTTTAGCATTAAGTGATGGACCATTTTTAACAATGGTTGCCTTATCCATTTTTGGTACTATGGGCTTCGCCAATGGTATGTTCTCGCCAATGTCTTTCGTTGCTGTATTACTTCCATTAATTATCGGTATTGTTATCGGGAACTTAGACCCGGAAATGGGAGACTTCTTAAATAAAGGTAGCGACAAGCTAGTTCCTTTCTTTGCTTTTTCTCTAGGTATGGGAATCGACTTTAGTGCCATTATTAAAGGTGGAATTAGTGGTATTTTCCTTGGTGTCATTACTGTTGCACTAACTGGTGGAATTGGGTACTTACTTTTCAAATGGATTGGTTGGAATCCGATTGTTGGTGCTTCTGAAGGTTCAACAGCTGGAAACGCAGTTGGAACGCCGATTGCAATTGTTGCTGCCAATGCATCATTTGAACCAATTGCAGAACTAGCAACTGTTCAAATTGCAGCAAGTGTTGTAACAACTGCTATATTATTACCGCTGTTTATCGGGTTCTTAGCAAAACGATTAGATAAAAAAGCCGTAATGGCTAAAGCTAGTTAAAAGGTTATTAGAACTAATATCGTTGAAAAGTAAGAGCGTTATAATTTCTCTCTTCTTTTAAAATGATAAATTGTATTTTCGGAGGAGATCGATTATGAAATTAGCTATCATCGCAGATGATTTGACTGGTGCCAATGATAGTGGGGTTCAATTAGCTCGTCACGGTTTAAAAACGACTGTTTTATTTGATATGGACGAAACAAGCGTTAATAATTATGAAGCTGTTGTTTTTGATACGGATAGTCGTTCGATCGATCGAAAAGAAGCATACGAAAAAGTGAAACAAATAGCAGAGTTTCTCAAAAATGCTGGTTTTAAAAATATTTTCAAAAAACTCGATTCAACAATGAGGGGAAATATTGGTGCAGAAATTGACGCGGTATATGAGGTTATGAAACCTGATTTCGTCATGATTGCACCTGGCTATCCTAAAAACAATCGAACGATTCTCCAATCTACACACTATTTAAAAGGTGTTCCATTAGGAGAAACAGAGATTGCAAAAGATCCTAAAACACCTATAACACAATCATATTTACCCGAACTTTTAAAAGAACAAACGAAACATCCAATTGGAACGATTACAGTTGACGACTTAGAACAAGGGGAACAATTTGTTCACGAAAAAATTAAGGATTATTTCCAAAAAGAAATAACATACCTTATCATTGATTCAACGGAAGAACATCATCTTAAACAAATTTTGGATTACACTAAAGAATTAGCCTATCAATTTACTTGGGTCGGTTCTGCTGGGATTGCCAATTATCTTCCTGACTACTATGGTATCCCAAAAAAGGATCAAGAATTGGCTATTCATACAAACACGAATCCAACACTTACGGTTGTTGGTAGTGTGAATAAAAACTCTAGAGCACAGATGAAGGTGCTGTTAGAAAAAACAAATGTCTACGCAATCCCATTCGAATCCTATAAAGCGATTGCTGAGGATACGGAAAGAACAAGTGAAATCAGAAGAGTCTACCACGAAGCCATGCAAAAAGCAGAAGAGGGACTAGATGTTTTGATCTATTCCACAGGTGAAAAAGAAGATATTGAGAAAGCATGGAGTACTGGAGAATTAAAAGGACTTAGCCATACTGAAATTAGCAATGAAATAGTAAAAGCAATAGGTGCGGTTTGTTCTGTGCTCTTAGAATCAGGAATTTTCACAGGTGTTACGATGACTGGTGGAGATACGGCAAAACAAATCTGTACTTTATGGGATGTCAAAGGTTTTGAATTACTAGACGAACTTGAAATAGGTGTTCCTATTTCTAAGTTTTTAGGGAATGATAACATTTATGTAGTCACTAAAGCTGGTGGTTTTGGTGCAGAAGATGTTTTCATTAATGCAATAAAAAAATTAAAGGGGGAAAAATGAATTATGAAACCAATTATCGGAATTACTATGGGAGACGCTGCAGGAATTGGTCCTGAAATTATCGTTAAATCACTTAATCACAAGGAAGTATATGACAACTGTAACCCATTGGTTATCGGGGATGCAAAAATTTTAGAAAAAGTCAGCCCGATTGTTGATTCAAAAGCAACAATCAATATGATTAAAGATCCTTCAGAAGCTAAATTTGAATATGGAACAATTGATGTAATCGATTTAGATCTTTTACCAGTTGACCAACCTTTCGGAGAAGTTTCAGCTGCTGCTGGAGATGCTGCATTCCAATATTTGGCTAAATCAATCGAGTTAGCAAAAGAACAAAAAATTGATTCAATCTGTACAGCTCCTTTGAATAAAGAAGCGTTGCATAAAGGTGGTCACATCTACCCAGGACACACTGAAATTCTTGCTGATTTAACAGATACAGAAGATTTCTCAATGATGTTAACAACTCCTAACTTAAGAGTAATCCATTTAACAACACATATGGGATTAATTGAAGCGATTGAAAGCATCAACCCAGAAAGAACTTATAAAGTTGTTAAATTAGCACATGATACATTATCAAAAGCTGGCTTTGACAATCCTAGAATCGCGGTTTGTGGTATTAACCCACATGCTGGTGAAAATGGTTTGTTTGGTAATGGCGAAGAAGAAGAAAAATTAATGCCTGGTATTGAACAAGCGAAAGCTGAAGGAATCAATGTAACTGGTCCACTTCCAGCTGATACATTATTCTTCAGAGCTGGCAGAGGCGATTTTGATGTTGTCGTTGCTTGCTATCATGACCAAGGACATGCTCCAGTAAAAGTAATGGGCATTGAAGAAGGCGTTAATATTACAGTTGGCTTAAAAGGCGGCATTATTAGAACGTCTGTTGACCACGGTACAGCATTTGATATTGCTGGTAAAAACATCGCGGATGATAAAAGTATGTTAGCCGCTATTAGATCAGCGATTGAATTAGCACCTAAAAGATAAAAAACTTCCATCAGTGGATACTGAGGATACGTGTAAACTCTAAAACGTGTAGAATATTCTATTCGTTTTAGAGTTTTTTTGTGGAATACTTTATTTGTCTTTCCTTATTTTGTGAAAGCGAACTACTATTATTTGTTAGGGTAAGATGAATATTGGGGTAGTTAAGTAGATAGAGGGAATAGAAATGCCATAATAGAATTAAACAACTCCTCAAAAAAGAACCTCACTAGTAAGTAAGGTCTAAAGTAGCCGATCGATTATAACAAGGTGGATAGAAGCGATACTTTTTTATATAACGCAAAAACTTCTTTATTTTGCACTTCCCCTGCCTGATTGATTTGCCCTTCCATATCGATCATTAAATCAGCCAATTGTAGAGCTTTTTGTCTGTCAGAAATATTGCTGCTGCGAATGATCGATTCGTACTTTTCATTGTACTCAGCTAGTGTCATTTTATAAGTCCTCCTTAAAGTGATTTAACTCGTATTTAAATCTTCATTTGTTTATCCGAGGTATGTGTTCATGTTACTTTTATAAGGCTAGCAATCAGCTATTTGTTGTACTTTCATGTATTAATATAAGTATTTCAGTCATTATAGATTGTTTTTTTATGCTACTTGCCATACTAGTACCCGTTTTATAAACTAGTGAAGTTTATCGGGCTGAACGAACATTATTTAATCTAGTATAGCATGATTCCCCACTTACTTCAGTAATAAGGAAAAATGAATGGAATGATTTTCGACAAATTCATATTTGAATAATTCCATTGGTTATTACAAGGTGAATGGATATAGAGGAGGAGAAAAGGACCTCTAGCTTTTGAAAGAGGAGAGAAAGAAAGGGCCTCCCCGCAGCTCTAAATTCAGTATAAAATAAGTGTTATGAAACACTACCACCTGATTTAGAGTGACGAGGTCAGCCCCTTTTTACAAATTTTTCAATATGAGGTTTACTGCTGATTTTCAAACAATAGCTTTACTTTAAAGTCTTGGTAGATGTGGTTCTGCATCAAGTCAAACACTTTTGATTCCAAATCTTGAAGATCGTCTTCTTCGAGATTTTGTTTAGGTTGAGGGTGAAACCACTGAATGCCATCATCGTGAAAAATACCATGATAATGATCGCCTTCAAAGCTTAGCGTAAACTGTTGCCGTTCATGAATTTGATCTTCAAACAACGGTTTAATTTTAAAATCTTGATTAATGTGGGTTTGCATCAAGTCAAACACTTTCGACTCCAAAACTTTAATATCCTCTTCAGCAAGCTTAGTATGCGGTTGAGGATGAAACCACTGAATCTCTTCATTGTGGAAAATCCCTTGGTATGTGTCCCCTTTGAAGTTTAATATAAATTGCTGACGTTCATGAACTTGATCCTTAAACATTGGTTTTATTTTTAAATTTTGATGGATATGCTCTTGCATTAAATCATATATGTTGGCTTCCAAATTTTTTAGAACTTCTTCAGCAAGTTTAGTATGCGGATGAGGATGAAACCACTGAATGTTGTCATCGTGGAAAATCCCTTGATAAGTAGCCCCTTCAAAGCTAAGTGTAAATTGCTGACGTTCATGAATTTGATCTTTAAACAATGTTTTAACTTTAAAATTTTGGATCATATTAAAAACCTCCTAAAATTTTTTATTCCGTTTGGCACAATTTAATGTAAGTAGAAGAGAAAGGTAAGTAATGACTAAATCACCTTCGTAGTTATTTCATGTTTTGATCAATATTCAAAATGTCTCCAGTTAGTGCGGCGATATCGACATCATATTCTGTATCTTGATTGAAAAAGGAAATTTTGTATTTTTAGCTTGTGATTTTCAATCGTTTGAGTATTAGTTACTAAACCGCCTTTTGTTTTGTCTAAGGCAATTGTCTTTGCTTTTCATTCGTAATGATTCAATATAAATGGCGGTCTATTAAATGCCATCTAGGTTTTGTCTATAGTTGAATCATACCGACTAGAGTTTAAAGAAATAGAAGAGTTATCTTAAAGTTTCCTTAGAATTGTAGAAGAAAGTGCAACTTCCAATTATGTGATTGATCCCAATTACGGGTAGTAAGGTCCCACGGATGGATGTTTAACTGTATAATAATGGTAGTGTTAGAGAATACGTATAAGGAGAAGAAGTTATGCCGGTTATTGCGAATCAACAATTAATTAAAGCGCCAATTGAAGTATGTTTTGACTTAGCGAGGGATGTGGATATTCATACTGAAACAACATCGAAAACAAAGGAGAGGGCAGTAGGTGGTGTGACCGAAGGGTTATTGGAGGAGGGAGATATTGTTACTTGGGAAGCCATTCATTTTGGGATTAAGCAAAGGTTAACAGCGAAAGTGATAGTAATGGAAAAACCAAATAAATTTGTAGATATTATGGTGAAGGGTGCTTTCCATTCTTTTGTTCATACGCATCAGTTTATCGAGGAATCAGGTGGAACATTAATGATCGATACATTTGAATATAAATCTCCATTCGGTTCAATTGGTGTTTTAGCTGATACGTTGTTTTTGGAAAAGTATATGAAATCATTCATCATATCTCGGGCAAAGGCACTGAAAGAGATTGCAGAGAATATGGCTTAACCGACTTTCTCTAACAGTGCTTTGCTGTGGATTTAAATAAAGGTGAATCATTGAACCTTAATTCGTACTGTCGATAGTTCAAAGAGAAAGTAAGATCTTAGCAACAGTAGAATGGGATTAACAATTAGTGGGGGATAAAGATAACCCCCACTAATTGAAGTTTCATTATGGTTTCAAGATACACTTTAATGTAACTATTAACACTAGATATTGCAGAACCAATGAATAAGACAGTAACAATTTATAACAGTAAAATAAAAAGAATCTTTTTTCATTTGAATGGCTTTCAAAGAAAAGAACTTCCGAAGTTACTAAAGTAGCGAGCGTGATGGTAGCTGGCATTGTCTTAAAATTACTCATATATAATAAAAATGCAGAGTTCTATGTGAAAGTGAATGTAAAATATAAGGGGGGATTTTGAAATAATTCATCTTTATGAACACCTATTTTTTATCAAAGATACAGGATGCTTTTAAAGAAAATTACAATTTTTCAAAAAAATGTATTATGATATAATTATTCTGGAAATGATAGCGATTACGATTTGGTGAGGGGAGACTTTTTATGTCTATTTCCAAAAGTGCATTACAAGAGCAATACACAGAAGGAACAAATCAACAAATGGTAAGAAAGAATTCTATTCAAAAGGAGAAAAAACCAAGTGAAATTTTGCTGATTACGGTTTTAATGTTTGGTTACTCCTTGCTTTACATGGACAAAAATATGATTTCGACAGCGATTATCCCTATAGCAGAGCAGTACAATTTTACAACAAGTCAGACAGGTTTAATCATGAGTTTGTTTTTCTTAGGCTATTCCTTAATGCAAATTCCGGGTGGATGGTTAGCAGATAAAATTGGCTATAAAAAGGTTTTAATTATATCTCTTTCACTGATTACTGTATTTACATTTGCATTTGGTTTTGTAGGAAGTCTTATTTTATTTATTTTGATTCGTTTCTTTGCAGGTGTTGGACATGCAGGCTATCCATCAAGTACGTCAAAAAGTATCGCGGTGAATTTCTCGAAAGATAGACGGACTTTCATCCAATCGCTAATATTATCAACAAGTGGAATTGGAGGAATCCTAGCTTTCCTATTCGGAGCAAGACTAATAGATTTGGACTGGCACTATGCATATTATGTATTAGGTACATTATTTCTCATTTCGTTAATTTTGGTTATTTTCTTTGTACCTAGTGGAACTGCAATTGAGAAAAGGAAGGTTGAACCAAAGCAAGCTAGTTTTAAGTCAGTCATTTTGAATCGAAATGTAATCGTTTTATTTATGGTGATGGTTTTAGTTAATATGGCGTTTTATGGAAATATGTCTTGGCTGCCATCTTTCTTAAAAGCAAAATTTGCATTATCGATTAGTACAGTTGGAACGATCCTAGCAATCAACGCTGTTGGGGGAACAATTGCTTCCTTATTAGCAGGCATTTTATTGACAAAATTTTTTGCTGATAAAGAAAAAGTATTATTTTTAAGTAGTTCGATCCTTTCAGCTGGAGCATTTGTAGGTCTGGTGCTTTCTGATTCATTGGCAGTATCTATTGGCTTGTTATATGTGCTTACATTTTTATTAACCATTATCTTTGTTGGGGTATTCTCTTGGCCTCACAAAATCCTGCCTGAAAAAGTAATTGGTTCATCCGTTGGGATTATCAATACGGGTTCGACACTTGGCGGATTTGTTGCCCCAATGACTTTTGGAGCTTTAATTACTCTATTTGGCGGATCTTTCTCCATCGTGTTTATCAGTCTGTCAGTAGTGATGGTTATTGCCGGGTTTATTGTTCTAACGGTTAAAACAAAGTAGCAGGAGAAGTGATCCATTATTAAAAGATTTGAAGAAAGAAAAGAGGAAATGGATATTCAAGTACTGAAAAAAGTGAAGAATAAAGGTACATACAGAGTTATTAAAAGGATAAAAAATGAGAAGCGGTTCAGAAAATTAACAATTTGCTGAACCGCTTTTGTCGACAATCTGAGACATTCTTTCAAAGAATGTCTTATATTAATTATTTAACATTATACTATTGCCGTGAATTTTTTAATTGTATATGTGCACGGACTTTAATTAAACTTCATAAAGGATTTTTATACCTTTCAAGGATAAAGTCAATAAAATATTTACTTGCAATTGGCAATACCCTTTTGTCCTTGTATGCCAGACTGATTGTACGAATGACAGCTGGAGAGATTTCTTTTGTAACAATATTATACGGACATCTACTTAAAACAAGCTTGGGTAAAATAGAAATGCCAAGCCCCTGTTCAATCATAGACATAATCGTATAATCATCATGTACTTGATATTGAATATTAGGTTCAAAGTTGTTTTGTTTAAAAATCGTTAATGGTTCACTAATCTTTCTCTCGCCTAAAAGGATATAAGGTTCTTCGGTTAATTCTTTCAATGTAACTTTCTCTGCTGCAGCTAAAAGATGATTTGCCGGCAATACGGCAAGCATCTCATCTTCTTGCAAGGGAATGGTCGTGACATTTGATACAGCTTTTGGATTGACAAAACCGAAATCTACTCTCCCTTCTTTAATCCAATTTGAAATATCCTTGTATTCACCTTGATGTAATTCGAACTGAACAGCAGGGTACTGTTCCTTAAACTCTTTCATCAATGCTGGCAGCCAATGACATGAGACACTAGAAAATGTTCCAATTCGAATAAGCCCACTATGGAGTCCTACCATTTCTTTTTGCTTTTCTAGCAATTTACGGTGTGAATGATATATATTTGTAATATATGGAAAGAATTCCTCGCCATCTGCTGTCAGAGTAATCCCCGTTCGTGAACGTACAATAAGAGTAGTAGAAAGCTCCTTCTCTAATGAATGCACCATTTGGCTAATGGCAGATTGAGTATAGCCAAGCTCTTCTGCCGCTCTAGTAAAACTGCCTGTTTCGATTGCTTTGATAAAAGCATAATACATATTCATCGATACCATCCCCTTTATATTAGGATATCTAATAGTTGCATTATAAATATTCGTTTTATTAATGCAAATACTGGTGATACGATATTGCTAAACTTTAAAGAAATCGATGAAAGGGCGAAGGGCTTACAATGATGACACAACGACAAGCAAACTTGATTTTAGCTACGGTTTCAGTGGCGTGGGGATCATCGTATATCTTTATGAAGATCAGTGTGGCTGAAATCCCTCCAATCACCATTATCGCTTTACGATTTTGCATTGCGTTTATCGTGATGTTCGCAATATTCTTCAAAAAAATCATTCATGTAAATACTAAAACGTTGCATTACAGTGCGATTTCGGGTGCTATACTTTTGGGGATTTTCGTTTCACTTATGTATGGTATGAAAAACACGACAGCTTCTACAGCTGGTTTTTTGACAAGTACAACGGTTATCCTCGTTCCTGTTTTACAAATATTTATTACACATAAACTTCCTAGTAAAAAAATAGCATGGGGCGTTCTAATTGTCACTACTGGTTTAGCTTTACTCATGATCTCCGATGATATGAACTTTGGATCTGGTGCATTTTTTTGTTTAGTTGCTTCCCTTTTTAATGCGGTACATATTATCGTGACAAATCGCTTTGTCCATGAGGTTAATGCCTTACAGTTAGGGATCTATCAACTCGGATTCGCTACTTTGTATGCAATCATCTCAACCTTTCTATTTGAAACACCTGTTTTACCGAATGACATGATCCAGTGGTTTGCGATCTTTGGTCTAGCACTCATCTGTTCTGCTTATGGCTTTGTCATGCAGACGATCGTTCAAAAGTACACGACACCTACAAGTGTAAGTTTTCTATTTTCGCTAGAACCTGTTTTTACAGGTATCTTTGCCTTCATCTTTTTGCATGAAATTATGGGACTACAAGGGTATTTTGGCGCAGTTCTCATTTTAGCTGGTGTACTTATAGCAAACTCAACTTCTAAAAAACAATCTAAAAAAAGATTTTCTAAAGAAAAAAGGAGAATTGTAGAAGAAAGATATTGATTGCAATAAGAGTGGTTTAAATCATCTAATAGTGGATGAGGATAGTTGGGTTAAAAAAAATCTAAAGGAGTCCAAATTATGAATGTACTTATTATCTACGCCCACCCAGAGCCTAAGTCCTTTAATGGTGCTTTAAAGGACCTTGATGTTTCAGAATTAACATCTTTAGGTCATCAAGTCAAAGTGTCAGATTTGTATGCGATGAATTTCAAAGCTGTTGCCGACCGTGATGACTTCCAGATGCTTGAAAACGAAGATTTTTTTAAGTACGCAAAAGAACAAAAACGCGCTACTAAAACAAATAGCTTTTCCAAGGATATTCAGAGAGAGCAAGAAAAACTTCTTTGGGCAGATTTTGTCATTTTCCAATTCCCACTATGGTGGTTCTCTGTTCCTGCCATTTTAAAAGGCTGGTTTGATCGAGTATTTGCTTCTGGTTTCGCTTATTCAAGCGAGAATCGTTATGATTCTGGTGGACTGAAAGGTAGGAAAGCGATGTTGTCCACTACAACAGGATCACCTAAACAGGCGTATACACCATATGGAATCGACGGTGATATTCATGAAAGGATACTTTATCATATCAATCATGGAATGCTTTACTTTGCTGGCTTAGAACCTATCGAACCTTTCATTGCTTGGACTCCATCACATAATGATGAAGACCGAAAACGATACTTAGAAGAATATAAAAGACGTTTAAACAATCTTTCGGAGATCCCGGCAATCTCATATCATCCTACTTCTCATTATGACGAACATCATCAATTAAAGAAGGAGTATAGAGCATTCTAATACAAAGAATTTAAAATTATTTGGTGGAAATTATTATCTTCAATGATAAGGGGTTTTTGTTAAATATAAAAGGGAGATACATATAATAGATGACAAATATGTATCTCCCTTTATATTTGATGAATTTTTTCAATTTAGGTTTTGATAAATTTTAATGGAATTCTATCCGGCTTTAGCGGGAGGTACACCCACTAACTGAAGTATCACTTATAGAATTCCCTTGATTGTAATCATAAATTCATATAAGAAGTATCCCGCAAAGCCGATTAAAATAAATCCAGCGATAATGGAAACACATTTTATCATTGTCTGATTCATCATTTTCCTTGTAATCGTAACGATTAACAAGAGTCCGATATCATGGACTAATATACCAGCTAATATACCCGCCCCAACGATTAAAAACTTTACCGGTTGTGTCGTATCATAGGAATCGGAAAGTACAGCTCCAAAAACAGAAATCCAAAACACAAGATTTCCTGGTGAAATCGCTACGAGTAATCCATTTCGGTATGAGCTAAAAAAAGATTGATTTGGTTTATCACCAGTTAATGTAATACCCTGATCCGAATTTTTGATCGAATCATAACCCAAAAATGCTAAGAAACAGGCCCCAATTAGCCACATGGGAATTTGAATGTAAGGCGTAGAAAGTATCGATGCCAATCCTAAATATAAGGAAATAATTAAGAAGAAATCGACTGTCATACCACCTAATCCAACAGCCCAGCCATGCAAAAATCCCTTTTTTAACCCTTGCTTCGTCATTTCAACAGTCATTGCTCCTACAGGCATTGCAATGGCCAGACCTGCTAGAAGATACGTAAAAAATAAACTCAAAACAAACACATCTTTCAAATATGATCTCTTCATACGTCCGTTTATATAGAATATAGTAGCATAAAAGTTCTACATATAAATAAAAATGTTAATAATTATGCAAAAAAAAGAGAATTTATTCAATTGAATGTACTGATAGAATGGATGTCTTGACTCCATTACTGTGGAAAGTAAAATTACACTTGAGACTCGTTGATTGTTTTCCTAATGCCTTTCCTTATCAATGAATGTTTAAAATCTATTTTTGCGGCTAAGACACCGATCAAGACAAGGGTTGCTCCTAAATAACCTCGTGCTGAGAGTACTTCATCAACGAAAATATAAGCGAGTATTGCCGCGAAAACGGGCTCTAATGAAAAGATGAGTCCTGTGTGTGTAGGGGTCGTATATTTTTGGGCTGCAGTTTGACCAATAAACCCAACGGCACTGCATAGTATACTTAAAGCTAAAATAGAAAACCATGATTCCGATGTAGTAGGAAGATGTGGTTGTTCCAACCAAAATGAAAATAATAGTGCCCACGCACCGGTAAAACCTAGTTGTAAAACTCCGAGAGTAATAGAATCTACATTTTTTGTTAATTTATCTGTCACAATAATATAGATCGCATAAAAAAGAGCACCTAAAATGATCAGGAAATCGCCAGAACTAATTTGTAAATGTTGATTTAACGTTAAAAGAGCGATCCCTACTATAGAGAAAAGTACGCCGATAACAATTTTCTTTTCAGGTTTTTTTCTAAAGAAGAGGGCTATTAACAATGGGACAAATACGACCGTGAGACTAAATAGGAACCCTGCATTAGAAATGGATGTGAATGTTAATCCAATCGTGACAACAGTAAGCGCCAAAAACAAGATAGTACCTAAAATAAATCCAGCTTTAAAAGTATGTAAATCCATCTTGCACAAGCGTTTGTAAAATATGATTCCAGCTAAAATAAAGGCAATCCCAAAGCGTAAGGCTATCAAGTTAAATTCTTGAATAGAATGAAGACCCATTTTCATGAACAAATAGGATGAACCCCAAAACATAGTGACCATGATCATCATGAAATCTGCTTTTAATTGATTGTTCAACCCTATCGTTTTTAGCATCTCAAACTTTCGAATACTATTCATTTTTCATCCCCTACCTATTTCAAATTGATCCCGGTTTAACAGGCTGTAATACCCCCACCTAAATTTTTTGAAAGAATCAAGAAATAAATAGGTGGGTATAAACAGCCTGTAAATCCCCGATTGGTGAGATACAGTGAAACTTACCTTTGTGGTTTCAAAGGTTTAGTTGAGGCCCACAGGATGTGGGTCACACAGACGTTGCCGCAGGATGCGGCGTACTATGCTGTGATTCATTGAATCGGGTTTTTAGTGTCGATTTATTGAAGATTTAGCGACAGTAGAACGGGACTAACCATCAGTGAAAAACATCCACTGATGGAAGTTTCCCTTTATTATTTTTTAGTATAATTGTAAAATTCAAATAAGAAAAATGAATGTTTTTAAATAATTAAATGAAAAAAATTCATGTAAAGGAAGTGATGAAATTGTCGCTTGCAAAGTTTGAAATATTTAATACAGTTGTAGAGTTAGGGAGTCTGACAAAAGCAGGAGAAACACTTGGTCTAACACAATCCGCGGTTAGTCATGCCATTTCTAGTTTGGAATCAGAGTGGGGATTTTCTATCCTTACTAGAGGGCGTGCAGGTGTTAATTTGACTAGTAACGGAGAACATGTTTTACGATATATCCGTGAGATTTTAAAATGGAACGAAGAAATGGCTCAAGAAATAGCGAATATTAATGGGTTGGAAATAGGTGTAGTACGTATTGGTACTTTTTCGAGCGTTTCAGCTCAATGGCTGCCTGAAATATTGGGGAATTTTAGTGAGTTATATCCTTCTATCGAAATTAAGCTGCTAGAAGGGGATTATGATGACATTGAGTATTGGATATCCAATGGAATTGTGGATTTTGGTTTTGTCTCGATCCCAACCTCCTATGCGTTTGAAGTCATTCCTTTAAAAAAAGATCCTATGCTTTGCATCCTTTCTGAAGATCATCCCCTTGCTCAGCAAAATGAGATCAGTTTTGAAAGTATCCAAGAAGAGAAGTTAATCATGTCGAAGAAAGGAAGCGATAATGATTTAAGACGAATTTTAACAGAGAACAATGTCATCCCCAAAATAAAATTTGAGCTTGCAGACGATCAAGCAATATTTTCAATGGTTCAACATGGAATGGGGATTAGTATTCTACCTGAAATGGCTTTATATCGAATCCCAAATAATATTCGCATCCTTAACTTAGAGCGAGAGAATTATCGTACAATTGGTATTGCAGCTACATCTTTTAAAACCCTTGCTCCAGCCACGAAAAGATTTATTGAATATTTGAAATCATGGGTCAATGTACGAGTAGAAGATCATTCGCTTTAACCCTTATATAGTTGTAAAGCAGATATTCTGAGTGTGTGGGGCGAATTTTTTGCAGGAATCCGTCTTGCAATCATTGCAAGAGAATCAAAAGGAGGGATTACAATAAGAAAAGTCGAAGTTAAACGATATAACGACCAGTGGGTGTTGTTATTTAATGAAGAAGTTATTACAGAAGATCTTCGGTTCTGAACTTATAGAGATTCATCACATTGGCAGCACGTCAGTAAAAGGTCTTTCTGCAAAGCCGATTATTGATATTATGATTGTAGTGAAAAACATTCATCGTATTGATAACTATAATACAAACATGATCCCAATCGGTTATGAACCAAAAGGTGAAAATGGACTAAAAGGACGGCGATATTTCCAAAAAGGAGGAGATAAGCGCACCCATCATGTTCATATTTACGAGATAGACAACCCTGCTATTGAACGTCATCTTGCATTTAGAGATTACTTAAGAGAGCATCCTGACGCTGTAAAAAGGTATGGGACCTTAAAAGAAGAATTGTCCCGTCTTTTCCCCTACGAGATACACTCATATATAAGCGGAAAAGAACAGTTAGTTTTAGAACTTGAACGAATGGCAATCGCCTGGTATCGAAAGGAAAATCGGTTTTGATAAAGGAAAAGCTCAACATCCCTGTACTATTTTCATGTTGTCTTGTAAGATTCCCCAGGTTACATGCTGTTTATCATTTCCGCTATTTTTATCTATCCCACTTTTAAAAGTTTTATGATGTTTTTAGTGTCACTATACATAAGATTCTATTATGCGTTTCCACCTCATATATTAGCTTTTATAAATCAACCAGATAGAAAGAAGATACATTTATTATATAAGTGGCTAACCCTAGTTGTGAGTGTTAATAAAAGAGCATTAGGTCAAACTCTATTATTAATTTAAGAACGAAGTAGAGTGGTGTCAGAATTAAGATAAATGTAAAACCTGGCGCTATCCCTATGTTCAAAAAAGGAACTTAATCATTCATTGCTATCACTCATATACCATTAAAACTTAGTTTACTTTGCGTGTAAAATACATCTGTTCAAGAATTGGCTAGCGAAAGAATCAAATTGATTAGTACTATAATTTTCACTAATGATCGTGTAGCTCAATTGTTGGAGTCACAAAAAGCGCTGAAGAAATTCATAGTAAAAAGCCCTGTTGTGTGATCTCACAACAGAGCTTTCCAAAGGTAAATACATGTATAACTAAACTATAACTCTTAAATTCTCTCTATTAAAGTTTATGTTTATTTAAGGCTGTTTTCACATACTTTGTTGCTTTCAATCATTTTTACATTAATAACCCGGGTTGATTTCCGTTGTAGAGGCGGTCTCAGAAGCCTCCTCAGTGCTTTGCACTTGCGGGGTCTCCCTCAACACGCTTTTCCCGCAGGAGTCTCGCACCTTCCACTACAATCAACATTTGTTCGAATTGGTTTCTTGCTAAAAACAACAATCTTTACGAAAAGAGCCTTATTTAAAAATAGCCGCCATTATTTCATCGATCGTCATTCCACTATCTACCTCATAAGTACCTGGACGTAACTTGTTAGATAAGCCGCGCTTTTCTACTTCTTTGGAGAAATCAATCGCAGGATCAATACTTTTTGTTGACTTAAGGATCTTTTCAATATCAATGCTAGTCATTCCTTTAGATACTGACAGAATTGTCCGGTACACGACTTTTTCCTGCGGTGCTACTGTCTCAGTTGTTTCTTCTTTGGTATTCTCTTTAGATGCTTCATGGGCCTCAAATTGCTTTTTCCACTCTTCCTTTGTTTGAACGATATAGCCTTCAGAGGTTAAAGAGCTGATCATCTCGTCTTCTGATGGTATTTTAGCGGTTTGTACATTGTTCGAACCAAAGAGGTACACGATCCCGCATATACTGGTTGCGAGCAATAGTCCGCCGGCAAAGCTACGCATTAAATGTGCTTTCATTGCTAACTTCGCTCCTCTCATCCTTTGATTTTATGTAAGGAGCAAGTAAATTTTTAATCTCAGTCTCAGTCAGCTGGAATTTTTCAGAAATACTTTCTAATGAATACCCGCGTCTATGTAAGTCGATTACTTCACGTAACAAAAGTCGTTGTTTAGAAGCTCCTGTTTTTTGAGCAATTATTTCAGTATCTATCTCGACGTTTTGAACTTTCTGCTGTAACTGGTTTAATTCTTTCAAAAAAGAAATCGTAAATTGATCTATTTGTTCTTCTACTCCTTTTGACGACTGCTTCGATTTAATAACCGACAAAATAAGTAGAAGAACTGCTGCCCCAAATAAAAGGGCTAACGTCCATTCCATCATTGTATGACACTCCTTAACTAGAATCTATTTTTCTGCATTGTCTTATTATACATCGCTATAAAAAACAATTCGAACATATAGTAGAAAATAAAGCAATTATCATGAAAAAAAGTGGTTAGATCGTGCTAGGTAATTACAAAATTTTTTTAAATTGGTTATTTGTTGAAAAACGGTCAGTGAAAGCTACCAATCGATGAATGGATTATAGGAAGAGATAGATACTAAAAATGATTGGAGGTGTAAATATGGAGCAAAAACCTAATCATTATGATGGTAGTGTTTCTTTTGATTATGCTGAAAACGATGAAGCTTATTCAAATGAATTATACCAAATAACCGATGAGATGCGTCTAAATATTGGTGGTAACCCATATTTCTTTGATGTGAGTAAATAACGAAAATTAAATAAATACAAACTTTGTTCCATATAAATTTTTACTTAAACTATACAATAAGAATCTAAAAAGCAGAAGGTGGAGGCAACATGGCAAAATTATTATACATCACAGCTCATCCTAATGATGATACACAATCTGTCAGTATGGCAGCAGGAAAAGCATTCATTGAAACATACAAGGAAGTACATCCAAATGATGAAATCGTTCATCTTGATTTATATCAAGAGCATATCCCTCATTTAGATACAGATGTTTTCAGTGGATGGGGGAAACTCCAATCTGGCAAAGGATTTGAAGAGCTCTCAGCAGAAGAAAAAGCCAAAGTGGGACGTCTTAATGAACTAAGTGAACAGTTCATGTCAGGGGATAAATATGTATTTGTAACCCCCTTATGGAACTTCTCATTCCCTCCAGTAATGAAAGCGTATATTGACTCTGTTGCTGTTGCAGGAAAAACATTTAAATATACGGCTCAAGGTCCAATTGGTCTTTTAACAGATAAGAAGGCCCTTCATATTCAAGCACGTGGCGGTGTATATTCAGAAGGTCCAGCTGCTGACGTAGAAATGGGGCATCGCTTCTTAAGTGTAATCATGAATTTCTTTGGTGTTCCTTCTTTTGAAGGATTATTTATTGAAGGTCATAATGCTATGCCTGAAAAAGCACAAGAAATCAAAGAAAATGGCATCGCTCGTGCTAAGGATTTAGCTCACACTTTTTAATTAAATAGAAGCACTAGAGGCTAATTCAAAGATAGGTGTCAACGTTTTGATCTTTGTTTTTAGATTAGCCTCTTTTGTATGAAGGAGATTATAGAAAATACCTCAAAATTCCGGCTCCGCATCGCCACCATTGTGATGAGGTGAGTGCAGCGTGATACTTGATTAATCCTTCATGGTAAATGGTGGCGTATTGTAAACAACTTAAATAACCGAATAAAAATAAAAATAATTTTCTTCTCGTTTAAAACCAATTTTTTCGTAGAGACTTTGTGCGGGAATATTTTCTACATTCGTCTCAAGTAAAACTCCTTTTGAACCTGTTTCCCCAGCAAAGCGAATGGCTTTTTTTAATAATTTCTCACCAAATCCTTTTTTACGAGCATTTTTTTTCACATATAAATCGTTTAAAACCCATGACTTTTTCATACTTAATGAAGAAAATGATGGATATAACTGAACAAAACCAATCGGATGATTCTCATCAAAGGCTATAAAAATGACGGATTCTTCATTCATTAATCTAGCTTTTAAAAATTCCCTTGCCCCTTCAAGATTAGACTCTTGTTCATAGAAATCTCTGTATAAATCGAACAGTTCTGTTAGTGAATCAAGCTCATTTAATGTTGCTTTTTTAATATCCATGGATTGTACCCCCTATTATTGTTATACCAATAATCTTAATTTACAAATGATTCAAAAACAACGAAATAATGAGAAAATAAGCGATGATGCACGCTATCATCCATGTTGTTGCCGTTTACATGGTGAATGTTTCCGTTTTCAGTGGCTTTGTCAAAAGGGCTCCCATACACGATAATTAAATCATATCATATAAGAAAGGGGACCATATAAATGAAGAAATATATAAAATCAGTAACAGATGCAATGAAGGTTTATGGGGAAAAACATAAGAGAGTTTGGAATTATGGAGTAGAAATGGAAGAAGGAAAGAAAAAGAAATAAAAACGTAATTAGAAAAAATCACGTAAATAAAAAATTAAAAAAGTAAGGATGGATACAGTGAATTTATCTGGCCAAAATTATCAAACTACTATATATGATTAACCGATTCTCAATGATTAAATTGAGAATCTTTTTTATGACTAAAACAATGGCCTTCATAAATACATAAATAAATAGCATTACTTGTATATCGAGCAAATTGAGTTAACAAATAGCTCAAATTTTAAAATCACATCATCAAAAAGGTAATGATTACCAAATATATGTCTTTAGTTTAAGGACTACTCAAACAGGATATTTAAGTAATGTAAGCAAGATAAAAATCTATTATAGGAGTGATTAATATGGCTAACAACGATAACAAAATGAGTCTAGAAGAAGCTGGTCGTAAAGGCGGAGAAGCCACTTCAAAAAATCACGACAAAGATTTTTACCAAGAGATCGGACAAAAGGGTGGAGAAGCTACTGCGAAAAATCATGATAAAGAATTCTATCAAGAAATCGGGCAAAAAGGCGGAGAAGCAAGAGCTAACCAACGGGACGATGACAATGTTGACGATCGCAAAATGAGTCGAGAAGAAGCGGGTCGCAAAGGCGGAAAAGCCAATAGAAATAACAAATAGTTTGTTAGTAGACTGAGGAGTTGTCTGCCAAGATGACTTCTCAGTCTTTTTTTTCTGCGATTTTCCTCGTTCCCGTCGCAATATCTTTTGACTGCGTGGTATTAAAATCAGTTTACGGTGCAAAAAACTTAATTAATATGTTAACCTTTTTATAAAAAAGGATGCATAAAGTAAAAGCGGGGAGCCTTGTTATTCTAACGGGAGCGATTAAGCAATAACATCGTGTTCTAAGGGTGCAATATTATAAGAAGGAAGTATTGCTTTCACTTGAAATAAGGAAAGGCTGAGTTTAAGAGGGAACTTATACTGAGGAATTTCTTATTAAATCTTAGGATCTTTAGATATAGGAGTAAAGTAAATGTTGAAATATATAATTTTTGATTTTGATGGAACACTCGCCGATTCAAAAATGGCTTTCATCTCAAGTTGGAATATTCTTGCTGAAAAATATCGCTTTAAAGAAATAAAGTTTGATGACATCGAGACTTTGAAAAAACTTTCGATAAAAGAAAGATGTAAATTGTTAAATTTTCAAATGTATAAGCTGCCAATCATCATCCCTCAATTTTATAAATTATACCGAAAATCAATAAATGATGTTAATTTGTTTGATGGAATTAAGGACATGTTATCCGGCTTAGAGAAAAAAGGATATAAAACAGCGATCATCTCTTCTAATTCAAAGGAGAATATATTATTTTTTTTAAAACGTAATCAAATAGACTGTGTCACAAATGTGCTTTGTTCTGGCAGTTTATTTTCAAAAGATAAACTAATTGAAAAGTTTTTAAGAGAGAATCAATTGGAGTCTTCTGAAGTGATCTATGTAGGAGACGAGAAACGAGATTTAGTTGCTTGTAAAAAAGCAGGAATTAAAATGATCTGGGTAAGTTGGGGGTATGATTCAATAGAAGCGATTCAAGGAGAGAAGCCCGACTATAAGGTGCATAAACCCTCAGAAATATTGACAGTTATCTAAGAAATCTTGTTGCAATATGTGTCTTTGAAGGTAGTAAAAAGTTAAAAGTGTAGTAATATTTCGGTGTGAGGATACCGATATAGAAGGAGAGTGGTTGCGTTGGCTGCGAAATGTATTACATTCTGTGAATTCGGACAACCAGAAGCCGTATTAAAAGTTGAACATAAAGAAATTCACCGGCCTAAAGATGATGAGGTGCTTGTGCGAATGTTAGCACGGCCTATTAATCCCTCAGACTTAATTCCGGTTAGAGGAGCATATTCCCAGCGTATTTCACTACCTGCTATTCCTGGTTATGAAGGAGTGGGAATTGTAGAAGAGGTGGGTTCTTTAGTTTCGAAACATCTTGTTGGGAAGCGGGTTTTACCTTTAAGAGGAGAAGGCACTTGGCAAGAGTTTGTGAAAACATCCGCACAGTTTGCCGTTCCAATCCCTGATACGATTGATGATTTCATTGCTTCTCAGATGTATATAAATCCAATTACAGCATGGATCATTTGTACAGAAGAGTTGAGATTACAACGAAATGATGTTTTAGTCGTAAATGCTTGTAGTTCGTCAATCGGCCGAATCTTTGCCCAATTATCGAAAATACTTGGCTTTCGATTAATTGCGGTAACGAGAAATAATACATATACAAAAGAATTACTGAACCTTGGCGCTAGTCATGTCATCAATACATCTGAAACACCATTACGTTTAGCAATGATGGAGATTACTAATGGACTAGGTGCTGATGCGGCGATTGATTCTATAGGTGGTTTCTCTGGTACGGATTTAGCCTATTGTGTACACCCCGATGGGATCTTTTTATCGATCGGTCTTTTATCGGGCGTTCAAGTAAACTGGGGAGAAATTGTAAATCAGGCAAAAGTAAAAGCGAAAATCTTTCATTTACGGCATTGGAACAGCAGAGTATCGACGGAAGCTTGGCAAGAAGCCTTTCAACAGATCATTACATTCATACAAGATCATAAATTAAAATTAATGATGACAGATTCCCATTACGATTTAGTAAACGTAAAAGAAGCGATTGCAGTTGTTGAATCTTCAATGACTAGAAAAGGGAAAGTTTTTTTAACAAGCTGATCGGAGCATTAAATGGGAATATAACATTTTCCAAGTGATTTATGCGAGCAATCCAAAATGATAGACCTATCCCATCATGATTATTCAAGCAAGAGGATGAACAGTTTAACAGGGCCATTTATAAAGGGGTATGCTATGGGTGGTGTTCATTTTTGCACAATGTTCATTGGACCGTATATAGGAGACTTCTTGTGCCAAAGAGCGTCAAAGGGAGATCTCAAACTAGCGTACAGCGCCGTTGGAGACCCCCTTATTGACCGCAGAAAGCAAATGCTTTCGCTCCAATCAACAGGCAAGTTTTACGATAAATACTTAGCTGGATTTAATTTTGGTGTTTCTCTATTACAAACGTTTTGAAATGTACAAATTGGGCATTCATTTTCGTTAGATTTCACTATAATTAGCTGAATCTTCTAGAAAATGCTTCATTAACAGTAAATAACTTATTCCTTCATCAAGCTTTTCTTGTGTCGGACGAAAGATATGTTTCTTTTAGGCAGTTAAAGTGATCACTTCAATCCGTGTTGGACGTATTTGAAAAACTTTTTCCGAAAATACTTGAATGAAGTAATACTAAAGCTTTAACATTTCTTGAGAAAATCTTTTCCAAATAGTTTGCAGCGTTCAACATCTTCACCGACAGGATCGAGCTCAACCTTTAAACCTTCAAGTACTACATCAGCTCCACATTCTTGTAATTTATTCATCAATGTATCAACAGCTGCCCCAAATTCGGGATAGAATGAATCACATGAACCAAAAACGGCTGCCTTTCTACCAGCAAAATTTAGTTGATCCATTTCGTCATAAAAATCTAAAAACTCATCTGGGAGATCGCCGTTTCCCCAAGTATAAGCACCAAGTAATATTCGGCTTCAAGCACATCTTTTACAAGGATATCGCCACCTTCTTCTGTTATCGCTTTTTAAATAATCTCCGCCATTTCCTCTGTATTTCCTGACATACTTGTAAAAATTAAAATATATTTTTTCATTCTTATGCTCCTCGTTGAAGTTATTTATCGTATTAAAGATAAAATTCTAAGCAGGGGGATAGGTGAATAGAAGACGATGAATGTTTACTGTGGTGGCATATGCAATAAATTTTTAGATGAATTGGAATTCGACTAAATGCTGCATACATACGTAAATACATGTACCTATTACTCTACGTTTATCCCGCATTAACGGGCAGTCAGCCCCCACTGATTGAAGTTTCACTTTACATAGTTATACTTTTCTAAACTTTCATTTTCCCCACAACATGGACATAAATCATCATAAATCGCACATTTATCTATATAACCGCAGTCATTACAAATCAAGACAAACACGAAGTCATTTATAGGAAATGATTATACTGGAAGCCACCTCCTCGTTGAAAACGATTATCAATTATTTTTTCGTATTTTTTGACGCATAGTAACAATCGTTTAGATGTTTGTATGGAGGAATTTACATAGAAATCGGCAGTTGCTTTAGTTTTTTAGTCTAATAGATGATTTAAATCTTAATGAGATGTTATAAAAATACAATTGTATTTTTCAGATTTACAGTTGTTTTTTAGTCTAATAGATGATTTAAATCTTAATGAGATGTTATAAAAATACAATTGTATTTTTCAGATTTACAGTTGTTTTTTGATATGGTAGTATATCAATATCAATTTCGAATTTTCTAAATTACATGTTTTATCTGATGTTATTTATTTTTCCATAATAATGAAATTTTTATTTTTAATAACAGAGAACGGCTATCTAATTTTTTAGGGGATGAACAGCTATGAATGTCCAGAAAATTACAAAAACAATAACTTCAGCTGAAATCGTAGAAAAAACAGTTGGAATATATGAAGAAGCGGTGAGTTTAAGAAGAAAGATCCATGAACATCCAGAGCTTGGGTTTGAAGAGTATAAAACAGCTGAATTGATTGCTACTTACTTGCAAGAACTTGGAATCGAAGTAACAACAGGAGTAGCGGAGACAGGTGTTGTCGGCATTCTTCGCGGAGAGCTTGAAGGACCAGTGCTTGCTTTAAGAGCAGATATAGATGCTTTACCGATTCAAGAAAAAACAACCGTAAGCTATAAGTCGAAAAATCCAGGAATCATGCACGCTTGTGGACATGATATGCATACGGCAATGTTACTCTCTGCAGCAAAAATCTTATCTGAAAATAAGCAATATGTTTCTGGGACGATCAAATTTATTTTTCAACCGGCTGAAGAGATGAAAGGCGGAGGAATCATGATGGTTGAAGAAGGTGTATTAAGTAATCCACCTGTTGACCATGCTTTTGCCTTTCATGTTTGGCCCGAGTTACCGACCGGCGTATATGGATTTAGAAACGGCCCGATGATGGCGAGTATGGATACCTTTGATGTTGTATTAACTGGAAAACAAGGTCATGGAGCAGCACCGCATCAAGGAGTAGATGCGATTGTTGGGGCTTGTCATGTTGTTACAGCTCTACAAACGATTGTTAGTAGAGAAACCGATCCAGTAGACTCTGCTGTTATTACAATAGGCACCATTGAAGCAGGAGATGGTTATAATATCATTCCAGAAAAAGCTCGTTTTAAAGGAACGGTACGGACACTTAATGAAAACACTCGGAAAGAAGTACAAAATAGTATAAAACGAATTATCGAAGGAGTAGCTGCTGCTCTGAAATTGGAAGTTGAAATCAATTACAATTTTACAGTAGGCTATCCTGTTACAATGAATGATATTAAATTTAATGAACATGTGGCTTGCATTGCTACAGATTTATTTGGCGAAAATTCCGTGCAGTGGATGAGCAAACCAAGTATGGCAAGTGAAGATTTTGCCTTCTATTTAGATCAAGTACCTGGTACATTTGTTTTTCTAGGTGTTGGTGAAAATCCAGAGGAACCGATGAAACTGCATAGTGACGTGTTTTTACCAGACGAAAAGGCAATGATTCGAGGGATCTCGCTAATCGTTGGACTAGCTTTAAATACGACTGAAAAAATTCAATGAGTTGATAATTTGTATGACGATTGGAAAGCGGCGGTGTGAAGCAGCTTTTGCGAAGACCCGCTCTTTTTTCTGTTTGTTAAAATCAGCACATTTATAGAAATGGAGTGCAAAAAAAATGCAAGAAAATTCTTTAAGAAATTGGAAAATTCATTTATTTGTTTTGATATTAGTATGTGTGACAGAATTTATCGGCGTAAAAACATTAAATATCGGAATTGGAGCCATTGCCTTATTTCCAATGTTGTATGCATTAATTATTGGAGCCATTATTAGTTTACCGTCTTTAAAAATATTAAAAACAAAAGAAATGAATATAGCCGCTAATATTTTAGGTATTTCATTTATGCTATTTGTCGCAAAATTAGGCATGTTAATGGGACCATCATTACCGAAGATTTTTGAAGCGGGAATTTCTTTAGGATTACAAGAAGTAGGCCATTTTGCGGGTACAATCCTATTAGGACTACCAATCGCTTTACTACTTGGAATGAAAAGAGAAGCAGTCGGAGCCACTTTCTCAATCGATAGAGAACCTAACTTGGCCATTATTGCTGAAAAATACGGTTCTGATTCACCAGAAGGAAGGGGAGCCTTAGGCGTATATGTATGCGGTACTTTATTTGGAGCTTTATATCTGTCGGTGTTAGCAAGCGTGATGGCTCAAACTGGTTGGTTTCATCCCATTTCATTAGCCATGGGTGCTGGTGTTGGTTCAGGTAGTATGATGGCTGCTATGTCTGGTGCATTAGCCGTTATTTTCCCGGAATCGGCAAAGGATATCGCAATTTTTGCTGGTGCTGCTAACTTAATTACAACAATTTTAGGCACGTATATTTGTGTATTCTTTTCTCTCCCTTTTACAAACTATCTATACAAAAAACTTGAACCAATTTTGGGAAGAAAAGCAAAACAAGATCAAATGAAAAATATTTGAGCGTAGGACATAAAAGAGGAGATTTTATATGAAAGATAAAATATTAACTTTTGTAACTATTGGAATAATAGCCCTTATGGGAAATTGGATTGGGTACAATGTTTCACCTACTGAAGCATTACCAGGTATGATGATCATTGTAGCGGTTACGATATTAGGGTTCTTTTTAGCTAAAATCATCCCTATTAAGCTACCAATTGTTATTTGGGTGTCTATGTTAGCGTTATTGATAACAACTCCAATTTTCCCAGGAAATGAATCAATCATTAAAGTAACAGAACAAGTGAATTTTATGGCATTAGCAACACCTATTTTGGCGTATGCTGGTCTATCTTTCGGAAAAGATTTGAAAGAGTTTAAAAAATTAGGATGGCGTATCGTTGTTATCTCACTAGTTGTATATACAGGGACATTTTTATTATCATCTCTGGTAGCAGAAATTGGTTTTAGATTAACTGGTAAATTTCATTAATTTTTTGTAATCGTGTTTCTCCAATACAGAAAGTTGTTGGGAAATCGGATTTACTGGCAAAAATCGTAACACCTGATAATTCAGGTTATGAAAAAGCGAGTGAAATGCATGACTATTTCACTCGCTTTTGTGATGTTATTTATGGCTGATCTTCAATCAAAGGTTTTACTTGAAATTCTTGGTCAACGTGGTTCATCATTAAGTCATACACTTTAGATTCCAATTCTTCAATATCGTCTTCTTCAAGATTGCTATGTGGTTGAGGGTGGAACCACTGAATTTCTTCATTATGAAAAATTCCTTGGTAATTGCCGCCTTCATGGTTTAGTTCAAATTGATGACGCTTATGAAATTGATCCTCAAACATAGGTTTTACTTTAAATTCTTGATACACATGATTAGTCATCAAGTCATACACTTTGGTTTCCAAATCTTTAAGGCCCTCTTTTTCAAGCTGTTGTTTCGGTTGCGGATGTAGCCACTGAATTTCTTCGTTGTGGAAAATCCCTTGATAATTCATTCCCTCAAAGTTAAGGGCGAACTTATGACGTTCATGAACTTGGTTTTCGAACATTGGGTTTGCGGTGAAATCTTGATCAGTGTGGCTTGTTATCAAGTCATACACCCTAGATTCCAAATCTTGAACGATACCTTCTTCAAGCTTCATATTCGGTTTAGGATGATACCAATGTATTTCTTCTTCGTGGAAAATCCCTTGATACGTATCACCTGCAAAATTAAGCGTAAATTGTTGGCGTTCATGGACTTGATCTTCAAATAATGGTTTTACTTTAAAATCTTGAAACATAAAAATACCTCCCGATAGTAGTTATTAATACTATTTTTCCCTAAATGGATTAAAATTAATCGACAATCTGTTTTGCTACAAGCTGAAATAGGAATGAAAGTTTAAAATTACTTACTCAACATCGTGGTTGTTACAAACTTTCCTACATTGGTCAATTTTTAAAATTTTCCCGGATGATGCAATACCTATATCATATTCTGTTTCTTGCTTTATGATTGAAACCTCGTATTTAATATTTCCATGATCAAAAATGGTTTGTGTGTCCGTTACTAAGCCACCTTTTGATGTGTTTAAGGCAATAATTATTGCAGTTAATTCATTTATTGGTTGTACTTGTGCATTAGTTGGTTTCGATACTGGTTGGTTATCAATCATTGTATGAGCTCCTAGACCAACTGTAATCAATGCACCCTGTATAAAAATTTTCATTAGGTTCATTAATGATAACCGCCTCGTTTTGTTGATATTTGTATCATACCCAAAAGAGTTTAAAGAAAAAGAAGGAGAACCTTAAAATTTCCTTAGAAAAGTAAAAGAATTCATCTTGGAGGGGGATTTAATCTTAAGTAATATGGAGGAGATGTGCTCAGGAAAGAAATATTAACATAGGGGGTATTTAAATAAGATCTTAAGACATTATTTGAGTGGTTTGTTTTTTTCTATTCTGTAGGTATATTCGTCAGAGATTTTATTGAGGTCGTAAGATAACAACCTCAGGATATGTAGATATGGGCCAGTTTGTGGTTATTTTTGGTGGTTTTCTTGCATTCCCTTTTTATTTTCTTTCCTTGTTCTTACTCAATATACTTGTGGAAAAATATTTTAAAAAGGCTGTTTTCACATACTTTGTTGCTTTTCAATCATTTTTACACTAATAACCCGGGTTGATTTCCGTTGTAGAGGCGGTCTCAGAAGCCTCCTCAGTGCTTTGCACTTGCGGGGTCTCCCTCAACACGCTTTTCCCGCAGGAGTCTCGCACCTGTAACGAAGATCAACATCTGTTCGAATTGGTTTCTTGTTAAAAACAACAATCTTTACGAAAAGAGCCTTTAAAAATAATTTTACGTCAAAATGATTATGTATCTAGTAGTAGGTAGTATTTGTGGATATTATTTTTTCCTATATTACGTTGTCCGATTCGTTGAAGAATTTGGACTTCATGTTGAAACTTCTATCATTACTTTTGCTTTCATTGGAATCCTTGTTGGATTATTTGATCAATATTTGCAAACTTAAAAGTAGTGGTAGTTTCGCTCTGTTCTTTTATTATGATAATAATTAGTTCGAAAACGGGACAACCTTAAAATGGATGTCCCGTTTTTGATATTAAAAATAGCCCAATTAAAAGATATCAACCTGAATCACTGTATCTGTTACATTTGTACCAGCACTTGTCGTTACTTTTAATGAAAGACTGTCTCCTACTTGAAAGGATACAGATGTTGTATTGTTAATGTTGGAAGTTTGCGTACCAGATAATGAAACGGAAAGTGGTGTATCAATCCCATTTTTGCGAATGGTCCAAGTATCTGTATTAGAAACTCCTGGCCCCGTTAAAGACCGTATATTTAATGCTTTTAAAAGACATTTTTGACTGAGTCGAATAAAGATTTCAGTGGTTGTAACAGCAGCCGATCCCGGCCTATAAAAACGAATAGTTCCTTTTGGTAAGCTACCAGGATCGCTCCAAATAATCGTAGAAGGCTGTAAAACAGTAGAAAATCCTAAGTTATTAGCATTTGAATTGAATAAGTTTGAAGTACCGATACTTAAAGTCCCGGCTGTTTGAGAAACATCGGCTGTAATTCCTTGAATCGTTGATGCACGTACAACTATCTGTGATCCGGATTGATTCACTTCAACACCGATATATGAATCGCTCCCACCTGCACTCGTTAATAAAAAATTATAGTCCCGACAATTAAATCGATGTGCATTCGTATTAACTAATAATACTCGTTTAGTGCCTAAGCCAGCTGATTTTACTGTTATTACCGAAGCTCTAATAGCATCTACATTGTCTAAAGGATTTCCTGTAATGAACGCCATAAACATTAGATATACCTGTCGTCAAAGCAGTGGAGTTATCTACTGTTATAGATGTGGATCGCAATTTAGCTATTTGTGAAATTGTTCCGGAAAAAGCCACGCCAACTAAATTAACATGATTTGCTGAAGTTAAAAGCAAGTTAACATCCTCTACTCTTGAATTCTCACCCATGGTTAATAAAGTTGTATTAGTTGTTACATTCTGTTGAGGAATCGTTACAGTTAATAAACTACCCCCATAACGAACACCCTGGAGGTATGACCATCTTTTCGTCGTAAATTCCTGGATAAACGAGAATTGTGATCCCGGTAGCACCTGATGTATGAATGGCCGATATTGCTCCGTTAATTGTAAAAAAAGGGTTCCTCCAATAGCCCCTTTAGAATCATCCCCTGATTTAGTTACTATAGCTGTGTTAGGTCTAGGTATTAATACTTCCAATATCCCCGTTGACATGACGTATTCTCATAACTTCTCATTACTTTTGAAGAATAATGGGAATCCCTTCATAGGAACGTTCCTTGAAAGTGACCGCTATATTCCAATGAGCCACATTGACATAAATACATATTTGTTATCTATTAGATGCAAAATCACGTAATTTGCATCGGATTATATTTATTTTCATTATAAAGAGTTCTATCATCAAAATGCTTATAGATCGACTTGGACACTATACTAGTCTCAATATATATGTTGGTTTCATTTATTGAATAAAAAACCACATAAAGTTGATTGACAATTATCTGGATAGAAATTGAGTTGTGAAGTCAGTGAAAAGTGACTAATATAACGAAATGAATGTTATGATGTATGGAAATATTAGTATTCATTAATAAACAGAAAGGTGATATATATGGAATTCACAATTCGCCCAATGCAAAAAGAAGACATAAAGCAGGTTCAACAAGTCGCAAAAACAAGTTGGCATACTACTTATGAAGGCATCATCCCTTACGAAATTCAGGAAGGTTTCTTAAAAATCGCTTACAGTGATGAGATGATGCAAGCACGTTTAGAGCAATCTATTATTTTTGTTTCAGAAGTTAAAGGGAAAATCGTTGGTTTTGCAAACTTTTCTCCGGTAAAAGGAGGAGGAGAAACTGAACTTGGAGCCATTTATTTATTCTCTGAGTATCAAGGGAAAGGAATAGGTACTGCTTTATTAAATGAGGGCATTAAAAACATAGCCGGTGTCAAAGCAATTTTTATAAACGTAGAAAAAGAGAATAAAATTGGAAAAATCTTTTATAAAGCTAAAGGGTTTGAAGTAGTCGCAGAATTTGATGATAACTTTGATGGTCATCTCTTAAAGACAGTTAGAATGGTCTTAAACGTGTAAAGTCTATATAAAGCTGGTGAAGGAAAAGCTCTTAGGAAAGCGGAAGAAAAGACCTTGATAAAGCTGAATAAAGGACACCCCCCGAAGGAAAATATATGCGAATTGTCTCAGCAAATTAAGTGGTGAAGAATAAGCCAATGATTTACCATGTTTTTTCAGTTTTCGCACCCCGCAAATAAACTCGTGAGGAGTAAAAATAAGTTGTCGCATAAAGGAACTCTTCCTTTTGCGACAACTTATTTTTAAGCTGGATAATATATGGTCATACTTAATCGTGTTAATACTTCCCCTGAATTATGGTAGCTATGAGGTCTGTCAGCTTTGAATCTGATAGAATCACCACTACTTACTTTGTATTCAATGTTATTAACATTGACAGTTAATTCACCATCAAAGACAGTTAAAAATTCCTCAGTCCCCTCGCCGTGCGAATCAGCACTTAGAAACCCACCTTTTTCTATCTCGATTGAATATACTTCGAAGCGTCTATCTTCTTGAAAAGAGAAATAAGGATATACTCGGTACTTCCCGTTATCTTCAGATAATACTTGAACTTCGCTTTTTAAAATAACTTTTGTATCTGGCTGCGGATTATTGATTAAAGCGGAAAATGAGATCTTTAAGCCATGGGCAATTTTCCAGATCGTTGTGATAGTCGGACTTGACTCGCCTCTTTCGATTTGACCAATCATTGTTTTACTTACTCCCGTTAAATCAGCGACCTTCTCAAGGCTTAACTTTTTTTCTTCTCTTAAAGCTTTTAAATTTTTTGCAATAATAAGATTGATTTCCTCCATGAAATACACCTCCTATATTTACAATATAACGACCGTATTGTACAATAAAAAGTAATTATAAGTCTTTATAGTGTTCGTTTTAGTCATTATAACATACGTTTCGGAGGGGACAAGATTATGCCGATATTATCATTTTTGCTTTATGTTATTATTTCAAGTTTTACACCAGGTCCTAATAATATTATGGCGATGTTATTTGCGAATAAATCCGGTTTTAAAAAGACACTTAAATTTTGTTTAGGAGTAGGTGCAGGTTTTTTTGTTATCATGATATTGAGTAGTTATTTTAACCTTTTGTTGAAAAACTTCATTCCCAAAATTGAATTTGCGATGACAATTCTAGCTGCAGTTTATATGGTCTATTTGGCGATAAAAATCGTTATGAGTAAAAATCAGGATCAGAAGGATGAAGATGATAAGTATAACAGTTTTTACTCAGGTATGCTTTTACAATTCGTAAACCCGAAAGGTATTTTATACGGCATAACGGCCATTTCAACTTTTATTCTTCCTTATCACAGTTCAAATTTCAGTTTATTATCTTTTTCAATATTTTTGGCTTTTGTTGGTTTTCTAAGTACGATGTGTTGGAGTATGTTCGGTTCCTTGTTTCAAATGTTCCTAACAAAATATAGAAGTCAGTTTAATCTGATTATGGCTTTGTTATTAGTGTATAGTGCAGTTACAATTCTTATAGGATAATATAGGGTGCTCAAATTTTTTAAAGGGTTGCTGCGGCAGCTCTTTTTTTTGTTGAGCGTTGAAAAGATGTTATAAGTTGAAATTGGGAATATATAGTATAATCGAAGTGGAAGAACTTGTGACGTATAAGAATAACGATTTAATCCTTCGCTATAACAGAAGTTACTTAAAATAAAATACTTTAAAAAAATACAAGGGGGAGGAAAAGATGAAAAAACATTCGTTATGGGGAAAACTATTATTTTGGGGAGGTTATTTATTTTTTATGTTTGGCATTGCTCCTATCACCGGTGCATTTTAGTATTCTACATTTATCCCAGGTCAAGTAACAGCAATCATCTATATTGGTTTTGGATTAATAATGGTGTTTTTATCCATTTTTTTTGAAAAAAGAGAGAGTTTGATAATAATTGTGTTGTTGTTACATAACATACAATAGCCCAATTGTCTAAAAAAGCAATCGGAATCTGTTATATACGAGGAGATATTAAATTATGGAAAGTAGTAATGCATTAAAAGCTCTTTTATATGATTTAGAAGAACAATTGCTAACACCAGAAGTTCGTCAATCGAAAATAGAACTTGATAAGTTATTGGCAGATGATTTTATTGAGTTTACAAGTTCTGGTAAGATGAAAAATAAACAGGATTGCATGGAAGGCCTTGCCACACCACAGATGTATATATTGAATTTTGAGA
The DNA here is from genome assembly GCF_014138605.1 of Peribacillus huizhouensis. GTDB lineage: Bacteria > Bacillota > Bacilli > Bacillales > DSM-1321 > Peribacillus > Peribacillus huizhouensis. The sequence continues at coordinate 240,463 of NZ_JACJHX010000003.1, forward strand.
TTAAACGTTTATCATCAGATACAGTGTTAACGATTTATGATTTGAAAGATGAAACGAGAATGAAAGAAAGTTTAAGGAGCTCGGTATGGAAACAGATAAATGGCAGATGGCAGATGGTTTTTCATCAAGGTACGATAAAAAGCTCGGAATGATCAATTTATGAAATACAATTTTTTGAAAGATATCGTAAAAAATAAGTGGTTGCGCCATAATGAAAGGACCAGAACTCACATCTACTACACATCGTTTGCATGAGACCGCAAATGGTAGATAGCGTGTGAAATCAGCCCTTTATTGGATCAACCACTTATATTTTTATATTAATCAGCTTTACGACTGTTTCGACAATGTCTTCGCGTGAACAGAGCGCTTCTGCCAAGCCATCGTAATGAATAATGTAATCACTAAGAGAACTAGACCTAATACGAATGGATACATAATTCGTATATCATACATCAATCCGGCAAGTGTCGGTCCGAGCACATTGCCAATACTCATGTATGCGTTATTCATTCCCATCGCAAAGCCTTGCTCGTTCCCTGCCATCTTAGAAATCAGTGTGTTTAAGACTGGTCGAAGGATGGAAGTAGAGAGGAAGATGATGAGTGAAATACCAAAGAAAAACGCATAATCTGAAGCAAAGAGAGAAAGTAGAAATCCGATTGCTGTAATGCCGATAAAAATATTTAATACTGTAATTTCTCCAAAGCGACGAACAACTCGATCCACGACAAATAGTTGGACGATAACGCTAACGATACCTGTAGCTGTTATCATCGTGGCAATTTCCTGAGGGGTTGCACTAAATTGATTGTCGAGATATAAACCGATGATCGATTCATAGGCCATTAACCCAAAGCTTAATACGAGTGTAATAATAAGCGGAATGAAATAAGGTTTCTTAGTTGACATGACAATTTGACGAGCCATGGACTCTTCATCAGCCATATTCGTAGCTTGTGCTGTTTCTTTCGTTTCACTTTCTTTTAAAACTAAAATTGAAAATATAACAGAAGCAAGTGACACAAGAGCTGAAATTAAAAAGGGGAACTTTAAACCAAAATCAGCTAAAAATCCACCAATCCCTGGCCCAACGACAATCCCGAGTGACATAGAGGCTGAAACTAAACTATTTCCCTTTGCGCGTTGATCGAATGTCGTAATATCAGCTACATAAGCAAATATAGCCGGGATAAGTAAAGCAGCACCAATTCCACCAACAACACGAGATGCATAAAGCAACCAAATAGAATTAACGGCATAAAAGATAAACATAGACAGAGTCAAACCAGCTAACCCATAGATAATCATCTTTCTGCGACCGTATTGATCCGTCCATTTTCCGGCAATTGGCGAAAAAATAAGTTGTGCTCCTGCAAAAATAGCAATCATGAGTCCAGCTGCAACTCCACCTTGATTAATGGATGCTAAGTACGCTGGTAAAATGGGAATAATAATACCGAAGCTTCCGATTGCTATAAACATATTGATCATAAGAACGATCATTTTTTTACGTTGTTCTGTTGACATATATAGCCTCTCTCTCTTTCAATAGTTACTCATACCAACCATTAGATTGGCATGGTTCATTTTTAGGGACGCTAACTATGGTATAGTTTTTAGTGGATTGTTGTCAATTAGAAAGGATTGTCTAACATGGATAATTTAGTCGGATTATATCATCTGCATATTGGAATTAAGGAGATGAAAAGACTTTTATGGGAATTAGTGGTGCTATTATTGGATGAATACAATTTAAATACCGTACAATTTGAGATTCAAGAAAAGGTGGCTTTTCTTGAAAGGGAAGCCACCTAAAAATCATTACCCATTTAACAGTTTTATTTTTTTAGATGGTAAGGCACAGTAGTGATCACTACGTTTCTGCGATAAAGCAAGGTTGTACGAATCAGTAAACTTGATTGATTATGAAGAATATTGTGCCAGCCTTTCTTAGGGATAAATTGTGGGATAATGACTGTGACTTGATAATTCGACTCACTTGCTTTATGTTCAACGATATCAATAAATTTGGTCAGTGGCTGAATGATACTTCTGTAATAAGAATGCAGTGTCACAAGTCTAATATCAGGTTGCCACTTTTTCCACTTTTCTTCGAATTTCTTTTCATCTTCTCTTTCAAAAGCCACATAAACGGCAATAATCTGTTCTGGCGAGAGAGATTTAGCATAGTTTAATGAGTTCTCTACTACTTGAGTGATGCCAGCAACAGGTACAATCATTACATTGCCTTCAATTGGTACGGAAAGCTCAGAAGTTGCAACCCTAAGTTGGTCACCTACTGCTTCATAATGCTTTTTAATTTGGTAGAAGACAAAAATGATAATAGGTAAAAAAATTAAGACTGGCCATACCTGTGCAAATTTAGTTAAAAAGAACATGAGCATAACAATAAAGCTAATCAGGGCACCAATTGTATTAATCGTTAGTTTTGTGATCCATCCTTTAGGCTTTTCGCGTATCCATTTAACAATCATTCCCGTTTGGGATAATGTAAATGGAATAAATACACCGACAGCGTAAAGTGGGATAAGATGTTCTGTACGTCCTTTAAAAGCAATAATTAAGATGATAGAAGCGAATCCAAGTATCATAATTCCATTCGAATAGCCTAAACGGTCACCTCGAATGGTAAATATTCTTGGGATAAACTTATCTTTAGCAAGATTAACGGCTAATAAAGGGAAAGCAGAATATCCCGTATTGGCTGCAAGGATTAATATCAAAGCAGTAGTACCTTGTATAAAGTAATACATAAAATTTCGGCCAAATGTATCTTCGGCTATTTGAGAGACAACAGTTACTTTCTCGTTAGGAGCAATTCCATAGTAATAAGCTAAGAATATGATTCCTGTAAATAAAACAGCCAAAAATCCCCCCATTGCCATCAGTGTTTTAGCAGCATTATTAGGGGCTGGATTTTTAAAGTTCGGTATAGCATTGGAAATGGCTTCAACCCCTGTTAATGCAGAGCTACCTGATGCGAAAGCTCGTAAGAGGATAAATAAACTAATTCCCGCTACCGGTGTACCGATTGGTGTATGCAAGGCAGGAGAAACTTGCCCCGAAACGATATGGTAAACACCTACTCCAATTAATATCAATAACGCTACAACAAATAAATAGACTGGATAGGCTAAAATAGAAGCAGACTCGGTTACACCTCTTAAGTTCAAGAGGGTAATAAAGATTACAAAAATAACGGCAATCTCTACATTATAAAAATGTAATGCAGGAAAAGCGGATGTAATGGCATCGGTACCTGCAGACATACTTACTGCCACAGTTAAAATATAGTCCACTAACAATGAACCACCCGCTATTAACCCTGGATTCATACCTAAATTTTCCTTCGATACTACATAAGCTCCTCCACCGTGAGGATAAGAAAAGATGATTTGTCGATAAGACAAAATCAAAGCCGTTAATAGAATTAATACCCCTATGGCGATAGGAATCGAATACCAAAATGCTGTAGCACCAACTGTGACAAGGACAATCAATATTTGTTCTGGACCATATGCAACTGATGATAATGCGTCGGAAGAAAGGATCGCTAATGCTTTTGTTTTGCTAAGCCTCTGTTCCCCTAATTCAGTTGATTTAAGCGGCCGTCCAATTAAAAACCTCTTTATTGAAGAAATCATTGTTTTCACCACCAAATTGTTATAAACGTATATTTCCCTGTAATTGAAATAATTATCTCGGTGAACAGCAGCATTTACATAATTAAAATGGGAACATACCTACAAGTCACAGTTGAATAGACCTGTAGACATCAATTTTCTTCTCACAAGTTTCGCCTTCCCTCTCAATATTCGCTTACGAGGTTAGCTGTCGGATTTGGACCTTGAGTAGCCCTACCTTAAAAGGATTCAGCCCTTGTGGGTTATGTAACAACCCCGTACCATATGGCTTCAGCAATTTAGAAATTTGAAACTGGAGATTATCATACTCCCGCGTGTAAAAAAAGTAAATGAAAAAAATGTAAAGTTTATTAAAGACTATAAGGGTGGCTCTCTCTTCAAAATGAATGATATTCCTCCTTGTGTGAACACTACATAATAATATATCAAGATAGTGTGGAGGAATGACATGTTTAAAGAAAATAATCCCTTATTATCAGATGAGTTTTTAAATGAAGTAGTGAGAAAGATTAACCGAGAATTTGGTTTCCCTATAAAGGAAAAAGATGAGGATCTAATAATGAACGATTTGAGTAATAAAATAGAAGAATAGAAGTTGTAAAAGATCCCTAAATATGCAGCTATAATTTCCCTGTTGATCTTATGTGTTTCATTCTTTTAGAAAGCGGATTCACAAAGTTTATTTTATTTCAGTGTGTCTATTTTTGAGGTGCTTGACCATTTATCGCTATTAAATCTCTTGGAATAGCGGGAAAGATTTAATAGTTCACTTTTCGATTAATAATGAAGGGGACCAACTCCACTTTAGATTGTAATTCCTACAAGACGGAAATTGATTTTTTCCTAAATTATTTTATATTAATATAAAATTACGATCAGGTAATAAGCTACCTTATGACGATCCCTGGTTGTACCGTCTTATTATTATGGATAAGTATTTGTTGTGCACAATTGAAGCTTCGTCATCAATACACAGACACACCGTTTTTCCGTGTGAAGTGGTACCCATACACAACGATATTTGCAATCATGGCTTTAACTCTTATCTTTATTGCTTTTATTTTTAATAAACAAAATGTGATTGGTACCACAGTCTGTCTGATATTTGTGGGGTTACTTTCCATCTTTTCATTTATAAAGAAACAAAACAAGTAAAGCTGACTTCATAAAGTGAAACTTCAATCAGTGGGGGTTTTCTTCATCCCCCACTGATTGTTAGTTGAACCAATCGGGCTTTTACGGGCAGTTATCCCCCACCTACGCTTCTTCGGTTCCTCTAAGCCTTGAGGTGGGGGTTTTATTGCCCGTTAAAGCGGGATAAAATTAACCGCCCAGGGGATTCAATGAATCCTTGGGCTTTCGAATTTAAAGTCATTTCAAAAAAATTAAAGCTGTTGCGAAATATTTCAATCGCAATAGATTAATTTGTTCATTTGCTCAGCATAAACAGTTTTAGGATTTTTAGTTTGTTATACAATGCCTTAAAATTATAGAGTAGCTCTTTCAAGTGAACCGTTTCATATATTGCGATGGGGTAAATGATGTCATTTTTTTAAACACCCTACTAAAATAATTAAGGTCATTGAATCCGACCATAAAAGCAATTTCTGTAATCGATACATTTCCTCTTTGTAGATACAACTTCGCTTCTTCCACCCTTTTTTGGTTGATATAATCGATGATATTCATAGTCGTCTCTGCCTTGAATTTGCGAGAAAGATGCGAAGGATTCACATGTAAAGTAGCAGCGAGATCATGAAGCGTTAAAGGGTTTTCTAGATGTAAATGAATATATTCAACTGCCTTTTTGACGTGGGAGCTATAATTACGTGTTGAAAATGTTTGGACAAGATCACAGTACTCATTTAGCATCACGATGGTCAATTTTTTTAAATGGGGTAGATTCGGTGCTCTTTCAATCAAGATAGCAAATTTTTCTGAAATAGTATGAATATAAATGGGATGGACTCCTCCTCTTTCAGCAGCTTTTCTACACACTGTGTTCATAACTAATGTCATATTCTTGGCCGATCTAATGGGACTTTCAGGGATTCGATCAGAAATATGGATAAGGCTATTACTTTCTTTTACAATCCGAGCGATTTCTTCCTTGTCTCCTCTTGCAATTGCATCCATTAATCTCTTCTCAAATTGATATCTAGCCTCAATCATCGTTTTACTTTCAGTAATATTAGTTTTTAATTTTTCTTTATTGAGTGGTGGGGTGATGATATCTGAGGCGATTAGTTGTGAATCAATATGTTCATGGGTACATATATTAACAAGTAGATCGCCGATGCTAGTAGAGTCCATACTACTAATAACGGTTAACGAAGTATAGAATTCTTCGAGCTGTTTTCGTTCACTAACAGGTAGCTTGTTTTTAGATAAAATATCACTAACAAATCCAATGCTAGGTATACTTGAAATAAACGGGCCTATTAATACGGAACCGTATAATATGCCACTTCTCCAAATACCTGCTGCAATATACTCAAGGCCAAATGAATTTACATAATAATAGTAACTATTTGCTTCATGCTGTCTCATTGTCTCGTTAATTGTAATATACTCATTGTCAAAGTTTTGTAGGACAGCTGGAATGTGGTGATGAATGAGCTGTAATGTTGGATTTCCATCTTGGTCGATTAACTGAACATCCATTTTCGTAATCACGTTTAATATCGTACATTTTTTATTGAAATCTTTGAAAAAAAGTTTGGATTCCTCTGACATATCATAACTGTTCCTTTCATTAGTTATCAAACACTCAAAATAAAGTTATAAATGTGCTAATTGTGTCAAAATAATACGATAATAAATTTTACGCTTATCATATAATGAAGGCAAGCATTCGGGATTATCTAAAAGATGGTTATTGGTTTTATTGTAAATGTAATCGTTTCCCGATTAAAGTTGGTAATACCAGTTGGAGGAAGACAAATGAGAAAAATACTTAATATGAATCATGAATGGAAATTTATAAAGCAAGATGAAGTACAAGCAATGGACCAAACTTATAATGATGCGAACTGGGAAGTTGTTCATGTACCTCACACATGGAACGCTATTGATGGAGCAAATGGCTTTGATTTTTATAAAGGGGCTTGTTGGTATCGAAAAGAGTTTATTGTAGATACATTAGCAGAAGGAAACAAAGTATATATTGAATTCAACGGTTCTAACAGTATTACGGATGTCTATGTGAATGGTCAACATATGGGACAACATAAAGGTGGTTATTCTACTTTTAGATTTGATATTAGTAATGTGATTCAATTTGGAAGGAAGAACACGCTAGCTGTAAAGGTAGATAATACAGTTGTTGATGATGTCTATCCACAAATGGCCGATTTTACCTTTTACGGTGGAATCTATCGTGATGTAAATTTAGTGATTGCTAATCATATTCACTTTGATGTGATGGACTATGGTTCACAAGGAATCTATATCATTCAAGAAGAAGTAAGCGAAGAAAAAGCTTCATTAACGATTAAATCTAAAGTAGTCAACGATCATAAAGAAGATAAAAAAGTAAGACTATGGATCGATTTAGTAGATGCAGACGGAAAAACCGTAGCTTACGGGGCAAATGAAGTCGTGTTAACTTCAGGCGAAACAAAAGAAGTCGAAGTGCCAGTAGTGATATATAACCCAACACTATGGAATGGTAGAAAAAATGCGTATATGTATGAAGCGAAAGTATCTTTACAGAGTTTCAACGATACTGTAGATGAACTATCGATTCCTTTCGGTGTAAGATATTTTGAAGTAGATGCTGAGAAAGGGTTCTTCTTAAATGGTGAGCATCTTGCCTTAAATGGCGTTTCAAGACATCAAGATCGCAAAGATATGGGTTGGGCAATAACTGAAAAAGAACATAAAGAAGATATGGAATTGATTAAAGAAGTAGGAGCTACTTCTATTAGGTTGGCTCATTATCAGCATGACCAATATTTCTATGATCTGTGTGATCAAGAAGGTATGGTTGTTTGGGCAGAAATACCATTTATCTCTGTTATGTCAAAAACAGAATTAGAAGGTATTAATGCTAAACAGCAAATGATTGAATTAATTAGACAAAACTTTAACCATCCATCGATTATGTTCTGGGGAATTCAAAATGAAATCCAAATTAGTGGCGAAAGACCGGAACTTAGAAAGCTTGTGAAAGAATTAAATGAGTTAACGAAAAGTGAAGATCCGACAAGATTAACGACAATGGCGAATGTGATGTTCGTGCCTGATAAAGATGAATATAACTATATGACAGATATCGTTGGCTATAATAAATATTACGGTTGGTATCAAGGGAAAGCAGAAGATTTTGCTGGCTGGCTTGATGGATTCCATAAGACGAATCCTACTGTGAAAGTAGGGATTTCAGAATACGGAGCAGAAGGTATTTTACAATATCACAGCAATGATCCTAAAGTAAAAGACTATACGGAAGAATACCATGCGCTCTATCACGAAAAAGTTTGGAAAATTTTCTCGGAACGTCCTTACCTCTGGTCAACATATGTATGGAATATGTTTGATTTTGGTGCCAATATAAGAGATGAAGGCGGCGTTAAAGGAAGAAATAACAAAGGATTGATCACATACGATCGTAAGATTAAAAAAGACGCGTTTTATATGTATAAAGCAAATTGGTCAGATGAAAAATTCGTGCATATTACAAGTAAACGCTATATTGATCGCGCTGATCGGACAATTTCTGTTAAAGTGTATTCGAATTGTGAGGAACTAACGCTTTATGTAAATGGGAAAGAATTAGAAACGAAGACAGGTCATAGCACGTTTACTTTTGAACATGTTGAATTACAAGATGGCATGAACGAGATCAAGGTTATTTCGAACCATGATGGTGTTGAATTACAAGATGTGGCTAGGTTTAATAAAGTGGCTGAACCTAACCCAAGTTATGAAGCTCCTGAAGAGGAAAAAGGTGGAGTAGTAGCAAACTGGTTCCAAATGCCTGATCTAGGTGATGATGAAGTGCAAGTAGAAGAAATTCACATTACTGATGATGTGTATTCAACAGCTGACACATTTAAAGATCTTATGGAAAATGAAGAAGCGAAAGCTGTGCTTGAAAAATATTTAGGTAATTTTTCCGAACATCCAATGTTTGGTATGGCACAAGGAATGCAGGTAGATTTCATCGCATCTATGGACGAAGACTTGTTTAATGAAAAATTGATGTATCGACTTAATAAAGAATTAACACAAATTAAAAAGTCATAATTGAAGCGTAATTACATGAGGTAGATACGTGGATTATCATCTATAAGTAACAGTTCACTTCTAGCAACTTGTAAGAGAGAGACATGGAAAGTGTATAAGTGGAAAGGAGTTGCTAACAAGGGCAACTCCTTTTCCGCTTTTACGAGATTTATCCCGCATTAACGGGCAGTATAACCCCCACCGATTGAAGTTTCACTTTATCGCAATCGGCTTTCGACGCTCAAAAGTGAATATGGAGGTAAAACCACATTGTTTCGCCATATCAACAGCATCTTCGATATTCGAGCCAACAGCGTGCGCAAAATGAGAATCAGAACCGATTGTTAGAATTTCTCCGCCTAATTCTTTATAAAGTTTTACTATTTCAATCGAAGGAAGTGTTTGCTTCAAGTTTCCTCTAAGTCCTGAAGTATTAATTTCAATGCCGATGTTTCGTTCGATTGCCTTCTTTAAAATCGCTTCTAATATCTCCTTGTGATCCTCAAAATGATACATGCCAATCGTTTTGACGGCATAGCGTTTGAGTAAGTCTAAATGTGCAATCACATCTAAATCCGCTGAACAAACCATCTTATACACTTCTTCAAAATAGCTTTGATATGCTAAATAGGCATCCTTATTCTCCAAAAATCTACGTAATTTAAGGTTGTTCATATTATGGATAGATCCTAAAATGAAATCTAAATTCAATGGTGACAGTGCTGCTTCATATTCCTGTTTAAGCAGGTGTGGCTCACAAAGTTCAATTCCAACTTTGATAACCAAGTGGTTGCCGTATATTTCTTGACATTCCTTGATCTCGTTAAAATAATTAGTGAAATTCATATGACCATAAGTGGGAGCAAGGGGGTTAACAGAAAAGTGTTCCGTGAAACAAATTTCTCTGATTCCTTTTTCAATAGCGGTTTTACACACATCTTTCATGGAAGCGGTAGAATCAAACGAATGATTTGTATGGTGATGATAATCTATTAAGTGCAATGCAGGTCATCCTCTCAGTTCATGACTTTTCTAAAGGTATAAATGATACATGATTCTAGCAAAAGAAACTGTGAGGGTCAAAGAAGATAGAGGATCAACTGCTAAAGGGTAGGTTGGTGAGATGCAGTGAAGTACCTTACATCAAAAATTACAACAGAATTTATAACCCCTTCCTAAATATAGAACTGGGTTATGCTAGTTCTATATTTAATAATAAAGTCGTTTAAAAATGCGAGTCATTCTATTCAGCAATCGGAACAATTAATAGAAATAGGTTTAGAGTAAATTCTGTGTTGGTCGAAACAAGTTATTAAGGGAGAACAAAATTTTTAATTTTTCCTAGAGAGTAACAGGTTTATTTTGTTAGAATTAAAGGGGATTAAATCAACAGGAGATGAAAATGTTATGCACAAAACGATTATTGCATTAATTGCTGTTGTAACAATTTTAACAGCTTGTAACAATAATGGAGCTGATAAAAACAAAAACGAGATTACAGAAAAAAATGAGCAATCGTTGCAAACAGAGGGCGAACAAGAAGTTCAACAAGAAAATGAACAGTCAAAAGAAAGTATCCAAAACCAATCTAAAGAAAGTGCACATCATGAGGAATGGGCTTCATTACCTGAATATGACAGTATTATGGAGCAACTCGATAATAACGATTATAACTTTCAAACTGTAACAGATAACGAAGGTAAACGCGTTCTTCTTCTTATCGATGAAAACGGTGTAGAACAATACAAAACCATATTTATCAAAAACACGAGTCGGCTTAAAATAATTAAAATAAATGGTGAAGGGCAAATTTTCAATGAGATCTTAGATAAAAAATAGGAAATTTCTAAGCTTCTACATTATAAGTTGGTTTAATATGGATTAGGGTAAAATATAAGGCTTTAAAACAAACATGTACCAAAGTTAAGATTGTATATTTTATTAATATAATTGTTCAGAATAAGGAGCGATTGTTAAAGACTTTATTGGTTAGATTTTTTAGTATAGTGAAGTATCTTACATTAAAAATTAAACAACAAAATTATTAACCCCGTCCTAAATCTAGAACGGGGTTATGCTTGTTCGAACTTCATGTATAAAACATTCATCGCAGTAGCAACAAACAATGAAGTATTGAATGTGACGACATATGATTTATATAACGAGGAACTAGCATTCTTAGGGAAAGACTTATTTCGTACGTTTTGTCAATTACATAATAATGAAGAATGAACCCAAGTCGAACATCGTATTGGGTTCATGATTGGTGTTAGGCTATAGGACAGGTTAGTTTAAGAAAGTAGAGTTTGGTCTTTATTCTGCTTCCGTCAGCACTGTGTTCTGACCCAGAGCCCATTCACTAGCAAATTACAAACTCTTGTGGAATTTCAAATTGGCAAAAATATCGAGTGCGGCAGGGAGATTGGGCATACTCTTTAAAAGAGTATCGTGAATGGTGACTATCCACTTACTTCTTTGATGTATAAGAAAAGAAAGGCAGAATGCTTTAAAGTAAAAGCGTTCTTCCTTTCTTAGTTTTTAAAATTCATAGTAGCGACGAAGTAAATACGAAATCCATTTACAATGAGGGTGATTTCGAATATTTTCTAGTAACCCTTTCACAATTGCGGGAACTAGAGTTGGTTCAAGTAGCTGTTGCTTTAGGAGAATTAACGATTCTTTTTCAATAGATTCCTCTATTTCTTCAATTTTTTGTTCAATCATTTCGATCAGTTGTTCCTTCGTTACTTCTTCCTTCATTGGTTGGTTAATCATTTCGATCAATTCTTGTGAAAAAAATGGGATGGTAGTATGTCTCGCTAGTAAATTTGTCTTTTCCACAAGTGATTGAGACAATAAGTCAAAATCTAACGGTGCGTTATAGAATAAAAATAACTGTAAATAAGTACTCATAAAGCCTTTAATATTATAAATTAAATCATATTTTATCGGCTCGACCTCTTCACCATATAAACGTTCAATCATCGATAAGATAATTTTCTCATTTAATCTGTTATAGTAATGAATTTTTACGATGAGTTCTTCATTAAATGATTGAACTTGCTCTTTGATGAGAATTTTGGCGAAATCAGAATGCTCATAAAAAGTATGAAACATTGTGTAATAAAATTCGAATAAGAGTTTTTTATCATCATTTGTGTTTCTGACCGTATAGTCAATATTGGAGGTGATTTGCATCATAAAATGATCAATCAAGGCTAAAATCAGCTCGTCCTTTGACTTAAAGGCTAAGTAAAAAGAGCCTTTGGAAATTCCGCAATGTTCTGTAATTTGCTGAATGGATGTGGCTTCTATCCCTTGATTTGCAAAGAGCTCCAACGCTTTTTCCATAATTAACTGCTTTTTCATCATTTGATTATCTCGCTCCTTGATACCATATCGTTGACAAATGACTGAGTAGTCATTATTATAATTAAATGAACTTGATAAGTCAATTAAAGGTGGGTGTTTAAGTGAAAGGGTTAGTCAACTTTGTCTTGAAGAATAAACTTGCAGTATGGCTGCTTACTATTATTGTTACAGTATCTGGTATTTATTCAGGTACAAGAATGAATATGGAGACGATTCCAAACATATCGATTCCATACTTAATGGTCATGGACGTATATCCTGGAGCAACGCCAGAGAAAGTAATGGAAGACGTATCCATGCCAATAGAGAAAGCAGTAGAAAACCTTGAGAACGTGAAATCCGTTTATTCAAATTCCTATTCTAACATGGCGAGTATTCAAGTGGAATACGAATACGGTGTGGATATGGATGAGGCGAAACGTGCCTTACAATCTGCGTTAGACGCAGTGAAATTACCAGAAGGTGCACAAGAGCCGACAACTACAGCTATAAGCATGAATATGATGCCGGTTGTTGCCCTAAGTGTAAGTAGTTCAAAAGAGGATATTGTTGAATTAACGTCAACAGTAGAGGAAAGCTTACTGCCAAAAATCGAGAAAATCGATGGTGTTGCGTCTGCAACGATTACTGGTCAGCATATTGAAGAAGTAGACCTTACGTATAACAAAGAAAAAATGGCTGAATATGGCTTAACGGAAGATCAAGTTAAGCAAATGATTCAAGCGAGTAACATGGCTGTTTCCTTAGGCCTTTATGAGTTTAAAGAAGGCGAACAAGCGGTAGCAATCGACGGCAAGTTCATGACAGCTGATGAATTAAAGAATATGCTTATTCCGGTAACTCCATCTGCTGCACAACCGTCACCATTTGTAAAACTTAAAGACATCGCTACAATTGATGTAATTGGTAAAGTAGAATCTGTTTCACGGACAAATGGTAAAGAGGCTATTGCGATTCAAATTGTTAAAGGGCAACAGGCGAACACAGTTGATGTTGTGAACAGTGTGAAGAAGTTAGTGAAAGAAGAAAAGAAAAAGTTCGATGGCCTGACGATCGATGTCACACTTGACCAAGGTAAGCCAATTGAACAATCCGTTTCAACGATGATTGAAAAAGCGGTATTTGGTGGCTTAATTGCCGTTTTAATTATCTTGCTATTCCTACGTGATTTTAAATCGACGATTATTTCGATTGTATCGATTCCAGTTTCAATTTTTATGGCTTTAATGATCCTAAACTGGATGGATATTACACTAAATATCATGACGCTTGGTGCAATTACGGTTGCCATCGGTCGAGTCATTGATGATTCCATCGTAGTTGTAGAAAATATTTATCGTCGTTTACATTTAAAAGAAGAGAAATTAACAGGTCGTGCACTTGTACGTGAAGCAACAATTGAAATGTTCAAACCAATCATGTCATCTACATTAGTAACGGTTGCAGTATTCGCGCCACTTATTTTCGTTGGTGGTATGGTCGGTGAGCTGTTCATGCCGTTCGCATTAACAATGGCGTTTGCGCTATTTGCTTCGTTAATCGTAGCGATTACAATCGTTCCTGCCTTATCCCACTTCTTATTTAAGAAGAAGCTATATGGTGAGAAAACAGAAAGCAGCCATAAAGAGGTTGGAAAATTAGCGAAATGGTACAAAGGGGTCCTTAATCGAACTCTTAATCATAAAGTGATTACTTCGCTAATTGCAATTGTATTACTAGCAGGTAGTTTGGCGTTAACGCCATTAATCGGCTTTAGCTTCATGGGTAGTGAAGAGGATAAAGTCATGTACTTAACGTACACACCTAAAGCAGGCGAGCTTAAGGAAGATACTTTAGCGAACATTCAAGTTGTCGAAGAGAGGTTACTGAAACGTGATGATATTGATATTGTTCAAGTTTCTGTAACGGAGAGCGGCGATGCGATGTCAGCGATGATGGGTGGCGGATCAGGAGGCGGGTTAATGTACCTAATCTTTGACCCGGAAATGGATGACTTCCCAGAGGTTCGCACAGAAATTGAAAACTATGTGACCAATATTGGTCAAACAGGCGAATGGAAGAGCCAGAACTTCTCATCTATGTCGGGATCGACAAATGAAGTAAGCTACTCATTCTATAGTGAAAATCTTGATAAACTAAATGAAACGGTAAAACAAGTAGAAGGCGTTATGAAGAAAACGGAAGGTTTAAAAGATGTTTCTTCAAGTGCTGAAGACGCGTATGTTGAATATACTTTCAAAGTAGCGCAAGATGAATTGCTGCAGTATGGTTTAACAACGGGGCAACTCGTCATGATGTTAAGCCCAGCAAAAACACAAGATGTGTTAACAACGGTTGAAAAAAATGGGGATACATTAGATGTTATCGTTCAGCAGGAACAAGCTGCACAACCAAAATCAATCGATGATATTTTAGCAACACCAGTACAAACAGCACAAGGCAATACAATGCCCCTTTCAGAGCTTGTAACGGTTAAGAAAGGTACAACTTTAAATACACTTGCACGTAGTAAAGGTGAATACTACGCAACCGTATCAGGAAAAATCATTGGCGATGATATTTCCAAAGTAACATCTAAAGTAGATAAAGAGATTGATCAATTAGATGTACCTAAAGGTGTTACTATGGACGTTGCTGGTGTAACGGCAGACATGACCGAAACATTTACACAACTTGGTGTAGCCATGGCTGCAGCAGTTGCCATTGTCTACTTCATCCTTGTTGTCACATTCCGTGAAGGTGTCGCGCCATTTGCGATTCTATTCTCATTACCATTTGCGGTAATAGGTTCATTTGTTGGTTTATTAATCGGTCGTGAAACGATCTCTGTCTCTGTTATGATGGGTCTATTAATGTTAATCGGTATCGTCGTAACGAACGCGATCGTCCTAGTGGACCGGATCATTCATATGGAACGTGATGGTATGACTATGCGTGAAGCGATTCTTGAAGCTGGAGCAACACGTCTACGCCCAATCCTAATGACAGCAATCGCTACGATTGGTGCATTAATTCCATTAGCAGTTAGTTCAGGCGGTGGTGGCGGTTTAATCTCCAAAGGTCTTGCAATTACCGTAATCGGTGGTTTAACAAGTTCGACATTATTAACATTAATTGTTGTACCAATCGTTTATGAAATCTTATCGAAGCTATTCAAGAAAAACCGTAAAGAAATAGAAGAGAACTAAAGGTTTTAGCCCTACAAGAAACATTATCTTGTAGGGCTTTTTGTTTAGGTGAGACCCTATACACGAATACTTATTCTTCAACTTCATATAAAGTTACTTCCAATATGAATGAATGTTAGCAATGCTCCTTATATATGAACACTATGTCTTTCTTTTATTCACAATTTAAACTCCATTATGTCAATCATTATTCCTACAATGTCCCAAATAAACAACCTTTTAAATCTTTCGTGAAATAAAAAAATAACATTCTAGAAAGCAAGATTAATGATAATTAAAACAAATGGCTCACCGGCAAAATGTTTTCGCTTTAACAATCGCCTCTATTCCAATTGCCAACTTTATTTAACGTTTACTTATATAGGAATCTTTTCAGTCTTTAGAGCCCTGGGTGTAATGAGATTTGGACATTATTAATTTATTCTGAGCTATGTTTTTCCCGCTCCCTCATTGCCCTTTTCGATTTGATAAATAATTGAAAGCAATTCTTCCTCTCTAAATAGATGATTAATAATATTTGTAACAAGTATGATGCAATAGACAAATAGAGCATCTTCCACATGATTATGTGCACACCTATTCCTTTAAAAACAGCCATGCAAATAACCCGTGATCAAACTAATAATTAGTGAAATTATTTTATAAAAAAACGCATATTGGTGATCTATAGGAAATTAACTCTGACTGTGAGGCGTTTATGAAAGATATAGGAAGGTTATAGAGAAATGAATCACGTATTTAGGTGACGATTAGAGATAGATAGTTAGATTGATAGAGAGGATGATATTAAGTGAAAGTAGCGCCAAAGGGACGGCACAAATTAAATCGTTTGGGGAAAATATCAGTTGGATTCCTAATTCTATTCGTCTTGCTATTAGTCTATTTCATTATAGATGGAATCGATGAATGGACCGCTGAAGCCGGAAAAAACATCTCACAAGCTATTGTTGTTGGAGAGAGCAATATTTCTGAACATAAAATCATTCATAATAGCGAAAAAAAGCGTGAAAGTCACCACGATATAGATAAGGCAAAAGAAGTACAGGAGAAGAAGCCGGTGAAAGAAGATGAAGTACAAAAATCTAATGACTCCAAGCCGATGGATGAAGAGTCAGTTCAGGAAGATCAGACTAATGACTCGAAACAAGATTCGACAGCCAATCAGCAGAATGCAAAAAAAATTCCTACTAACAGTACATTGAATGAAAATGATAAGTTGAAAACTGGAAAAGTTGTTTATTTAACTTTTGACGATGGCCCACATCCAGTTTCATTAGACATTTTAAATCTTTTAAAAAAATACGATGCAAAGGCAACCTTTTTCATGTTGGAACCAAATATGAGAAAACATCCAGAAGCTGTCAAAGCAATGGTTCGAGAGGGGCATGCCGTGGGGGTACATGGAGTTACACATGATGTATCAAAAGTGTATCATTCCCCAGAAAGTTTTGTTTCCGAGATGAAGCAGGCGATTGGATGTGTGTGGGAATTGACTGGTGTTGAAACAAAATTAGTTCGGGCCCCATATGGATCTAAACCATATATTACACCCCCATTTAAAGCGGCGGCAGATCAGGAAAAATTTTTACTTTGGGATTGGAATATCGACTCTTTGGATTGGGAATTAAGAAATGGTGAATATGTACAAAAAGTGCAACAGAAAATGGCGCAGCTGGCAGGCAAGGAACCACTTCTTGTATTATTGCATGAAAAACCTTCGACCCTTGACCATTTGGAACGTTTGTTGAAGTATTATCATGATAACGATTATGAAATGCGACCACTCAATCATTCGATGAGTCCTTTACAGTTAAAATGATTTAATTGGGTTTTATTGATTTCTAAATGTTTTACTTTTTTATAATTTTTTTAAAAGCTTTTAGAAATAACACGAAAAGTTTAAGAAAAAAAACGAATCATGAGATCCAAATTAGATTAGAGTCATATATAAGATCGTATTAAGAGACCGAGGTTGTCCTACTTACAGGAAAGCCTCGGTCTCATTTAATTCATTCACTTCAAATTCATTCACATTGCGCTCGACAACTTTTGCACCTTTTGTGCTAATGAATGATCCGGACGCTGTTGTGATTACACATCTCGCTATGATTTCATCCATAGCCGTTTTGAAATACGATCTGGCGTAGCATCTGTTTTTACATTGGAAAATGATTTACGCTTTACAATCAGCATGCCTTCTTCGTCCAAGCCAGTTTCATACTCTAAGCGGATCGTTACAGCTTCAAGCATTTCGTTTGCCAAGTTGCTCCCCTCCTTTCACTATCTTTATAAGTGATAAAACAAAAAAAGTAGCAACGGGGAAAAATTAATAACGAGATTCTAGATGACCAGATTGAATGTCAATTTTTTAGAGCCCTTTAAGGTATCCGCTTCATTAGTAGCTTTAAGCCTATGTCTATTTACAATTAAATTGACAGAATGAACCAAAGGAACGTTTTTTTGTTTTTGCTAACACCATAGTCGACTCTTTTTCAATGGAATTATTATTTTAAAATAAAAGAAGATATATCGAACTGACTTGTTATCTAAGGTGGTCTTTATGTTATTTAAAGGGAAATAATAAAAATAAATATTTCGAATAAAAAAACTCTTCCAACATCATTTGTTTTCTTATATAATGTTTAATATTCATGCAAAGTATTGCATGTTATTGCAAATGTCGTAATTGTGTAAAAATAAATGATGATTAAGCAGAGGAATACAATTTTCTTATTAAAAAGGAGTTCTATAAGAATGGAAAAGACAGATTATAGTTGGAAACGTTTAGTTGACTCAATTGGGAATTATCTTGCGCCAAGTATGGCGAAGGATCACCCAAATTTACCAGTAGTAAAAGCTGAAGGGAGCTATTACTACGGCGCGGATGGCAAGCGATATTTAGATTTCACATCTGGTATTGCAGTAGAAAACGTTGGTCATCGCCATCCGAAGGTAGTTGCTGCGATTAAAGAAAGTGCAGATCATTTAGTTCACGGCCCATCTGGTGTCATTATCTATGAATCGATTTTAAAATTAGCTGAGGAGCTTCAAGGAATTCTACCTGGAGATTTAGACAACTTTTTCTTCGCAAATAGTGGGACAGAAGCGATTGAAGGGGCTTTAAAACTAGCAAAACATGTCACAAAGCGCCCATACGTTCTATCATTTACTGGAAACTTCCATGGTCGTTCGATGGGAGCTTTAAGTGTGACAACATCCAAAAGTAAATATCGCAAATACCAGCAGCCGTCGATGTTGGCTTATCAACTTCCATACGCGCTTCCAGAATATTTGCCAGAAGGTAAGGATCCTGAAATTTTCTTCCCAGAGAAGCTTGAGAAAGATGTGAAGTCATTATTTAGCCATCAGGTGGACCCTGAAGAGGTTGCTTGCATGATTTTAGAGCCGGTGATGGGTGAAGGTGGTTATGTTATCCCGCCAAAAGCATGGGTAAAGAAAGTACGTGAAATTTGTGATCGTTATGGTATTTTACTGATTTTTGATGAAGTACAAACTGGTTTCGGGCGTACAGGTGAATGGTTTGCTGCTCAAACGTTTGATGTCACACCAGATATTATGGCGATAGCAAAAGGAATTGCCGCTGGATTGCCGTTAAGCGCGACTGTCGCCTCTAAAGAACTAATGTTACAGTGGCCGCTAGGTTCCCATGGGACAACCTTTGGTGGAAATCCGATTGCCTGTTCAGCGGCACTTGCTTCTCTTTCAATTATGAAGGAAGAAAGATTATTAGAAAATACGAAGGAAATGGGTCAATACGCTCTTTCTCGTTTAGAAAGTTTAAAGGAAAAATATGATGTAGTGAAGGACATTCGCGGTGTCGGTTTGATGATTGGTATTGAACTGCAAAATCGAGAAACTGGTGAGCCGGATGGGGAATTGGTCATGAACGTATTAAACAGCTGCTTAGATAAAGGAGTTCTCTTCTATCTTTGTGGAAATTCGGGTGAGGTGATTCGAATGCTCCCTCCTTTGAATGTGACCAAAGAACAAATCGATGACGGGATTCGAATGCTCGATGAAGCATTAAGCGAACTATAGGAGAAGCAAGGAGAGGAGATTTGAAGAATAACGAAAAACTCCTCTCCTAACATTGTAAAAATATGAATCTTACAATAAAGAGTAATAGAACAGATAACATCATGAATGAGGAGGGGGTTCCCTTGAGCTTGAAGGAACCATATTTGATAGAAGAAGAAAGTACTGATCAATTAGATAAAAGGGGCATAATGAAATTTATTTTACCTTCATTATTTGGAGCATTTATTTTTCTTTTCCCGATCGTAACAGAAGATACATTTAATATCCCATTAGGTATTATTACAGAATATTTCATCAATTTGTTATCAGCGTGGCTTCCAATTGTAGTCGTAACGATTATTACGATTTCAACACTGTTGACCATTTTATCTGCTGTATTTAAGCCAGCTTTTATTCGTAATTCACAGACATTACAGTCGTTATTTGATGTGTCCATCGGGTGGACCATTACAAGAACCGTTGGCTGTATTTATGCCTATATGGCGTATTTTCATACAGGATGGTCTCTTGTTTACTCCGACATTACTGGACAAGTGACGTTTGGTTTGTTGACAAAGCTTATTGTTTGGTTTTGCATCGCTGCTTTTCTCATGCCTTATTTAATTAATTTTGGGATTATGGAGTTTGTCGGAACGCTTAGTAGAAAAGTTATTAGACCTCTCTTCACATTACCAGGACGTTCGGCTATTGATTTATTAGCATCATGGATTGGCAATGTGAATGTTGGTGTTGTGATTACAAGAGAGCAATTTGAAAACGGTACATATACTGGACGAGAAGCAGCTGCGATTGTGACATGTTTCTCGACTGTTTCTCTACCATTCTGTCTTGTGATTGCTGAAATGCTCGGTGTTGGTTATCGCTTTCCGATCTTTTATTTAACAATTGTAATTGCAGGTTTAGTAAGTGCAATCATTATTCCTAGGATTCCTCCTATTACAAAGATACCAAACACATATTATTCGGAAAATTCATACCAAGAAGAAGCTCCAAAAAATGTTTCAAAAGTTCGTTGGGCGCTTATACAAGCTGTAAACCAAGCAAATAAATCGGGGTCGTTTACGGATCAGCTAAAGCAAGGAAGAGATATTTTTCTTGGTATAGCGTTTGCTTTAATGCCGCAAGTGATGGCAATCGGGACAACTGCTTTAATCATTGCAGAATATACACCTGTTTTTCAAATTATTTCAAAACCAATGGTGCCAATACTTGAGCTTATGCAGCTTCCAGAGGCATCTGCTGCCGCACCAGCTACGATTATCGGATTTATTGATATGTTCATTCCAGCGATTTTGGCATCTAGCATTGATGCGGAAATTACACGTTTTGTGATTGGAGCGTTGTCCTTAATTCAGATCATTTATATGACGGAAATGGGAACACTTCTACTTACGTCGAAAATTCCGATTAAATTTTGGCATTTACTTGTTATTTTTATGCTACGAACAGCTATTTCGCTGCCGATTATTGTACTCATTGCCCATCTCATATATTAATAGGGAGCAAGGCTATGAAAGTAGAACGGAGGAATGTTGAGTGTATATCCAACAATTGATTGACAAACTAGGACAAGATCATGTAAGTCAGGAAGAACATGAATTATTTCGCCATAGTCGAGATGAATCACCACATGACTCAGTGTTGCCGGATGTTGTATGCTTTCCGACTTGTCGTGAGGATGTTGAAGCTGTTTTAGAAATTGCTCGAATCAACAATGTTCCTATTACACCTTTTGGAATTGGCACTGGCTTAGAAGGAGCAGCGATTCCAGTTAAAAAAGGCATTTCCCTAAACTTTGCTAAGATGAATCGAATTCTTGATTTTTCTCCTGAAGATATGACGGTAACGGTTCAGCCTGGGATCACTCGAGTTGAACTGAATGAGTATTTAAAAGAATACGGTCTATTCTTTCCAATTGATCCAGCATTAGATGCATCAATTGGTGGCATGATTGCGACGAATGCGAGCGGAACAACGGGTGTGCGCTACGGTGCGATGAAAGAACAAATTCTTGATTTAGAAGTCGTGTTAGCAGATGGTACGGTGATGCATACGGGAACAAAGGCAAAGAAATCTTCATCAGGCTATCTTGTAACGAATCTTTTTGTCGGTTCAGAAGGCACATTAGGGATTTTTACTGAAGTCACGTTGAAATTGTATGGTCTTCCTGAATGTACGGTAATGGCGAGGTGTACATTCAACTCGATTGAAAGCTGTGCAAAAGCAGCACAGAACATTTTATTAAAAGGTGTTTCTATTTTGCGGATGGAATTTATTGATAAGGAAAGCATGATCGTCATCAACCGCGAAAACGGCTACGATTTTCCAGAGGAACATTCCCTTTTCTTGGAGTTTGCTGGAGCTGAGCGTACGGTTCATCAAGAGGTGGACATCGTTCATTCTCTATTACAGGACCTTGGCTGCAATCATTGGGAAGTTTCAAGTAATCCAGTTGAAATGCAAGAAATTTGGCGTGCCCGAAAGGAACTTTCATTTTCATTCCTACAGGAGGAAGGAATTGATGAAGTAGGGGCGGATGTATGTGTGCCAGTTTCTCGCTTACCAGAATTGTTAACATATGCTAGACAGTTGATTAATGAAACTGGTTTAAAAGGCGGCGTGTGGGGACATATTGGTGATGGCAATTTTCATACACTTGTACTATTCCATCCTACTATCGAAGGGCAGCGAGAGCTAGCTGAGTCAACGAACGAAGCGTTAGCAAAACGAGCGATTGCCGTTGGTGGAACATGTACAGGCGAACACGGAGTTGGAATTGGGAAACGAAAATACCAACAACTTGAACATGGACAAGCATATGACATGATGAAAAAACTAAAGCAACTGTTTGATCCACAAGGAATACTAAACCCGGGGAAAATCTTTTAGTTTTTGGAAAGCAAGGGGACAGATCGTCTTGTTGTCAATCGAAAAATAAAATATTCAAATGATTATGTAGATCGCATAAAGAGGCTGAGGCTGTCCTAAGTATAGGACAGCCTCAGCCTCTTTTAATTAATTCATTTCATACTCATTCACATTGCGCTCGACAACTCTTGCCCCTTTCGCACTAATGAATAATCCAGACGCTGTTGTGAACACATTGCTC
This sequence comes from Peribacillus huizhouensis, assembly GCF_014138605.1. GTDB lineage: Bacteria > Bacillota > Bacilli > Bacillales > DSM-1321 > Peribacillus > Peribacillus huizhouensis. The sequence goes on from NZ_JACJHX010000003.1 coordinate 263,088, forward strand.
GCAATGATGTCATCCATAGCCATTTTCACTTTTTCAATGTCAATCGGTTCAATTGGGTCAGCAACAGAAAGTGTCGCTGATTTACCGCCTTCGGTTAGAAACAACAATTCCAGTGTTTTTGCCATTTTCTTCACCCCTTTCTTTTCTTAGAGAATTAATGAGATAGAACAGTTGTCCCAATTTGAGCGACTTTTGAGAGAGGGTGAATTTGTAACCCTGCAATCGCTTCAGCTGCTGCTAAAATATGATCTGGCGCAGCATCTGTTTTTACATTGGAAAATGATTTACGCTTTACAATTGGCATACCATCTTCGTCCAAGCCTGTTTCAAACTCTAAGCGGATCGTTACAGCTTCAAGTATTTCGTTTGCCAAGTTGCTCACCTCCTTTCACTTTCTTTATAAGTGTTAAAACGGAAAAAGTAGCATCGGGGGAAAGTTTTTATACGGGATTCTTGATTGGAAGATTAAATTCTGATTTTTGTTAAAATTAATATCTGAAAACCTTACCTTTAATCAGTAGCTGCGGATCAGGCGGATTAATCTCTAAAGACCTTGTTTTTTACAGTTATCGTTTTACAAATTCGACGTTATTAACAATAATTGTTGTCCCAATCTTTTATGAAATCTTATCGAAGATATTCAAGAAAGCCGTAAAGAAGTGGTAGAAAACTAATGACTTTAGCCCTGCAAGATTATACGTGATCTTGTAGGGCTTTTTGTTTAATAAAAACCTTGTTTATTGATGTTATTTATTCTAGATTAATTCGGACTATAAATGCATATCTATGATTACATACATTTTTAAATAAACGGTATCATACATTTGAAAAAAGGGCTTATTTTACAAAATCCTAATCTTCATGCAGAGTTCGGATACTAAGTAAGTGATTGTATAGCTAATTGTTAGAGTGTGAGGAGGGACAAGATGTACCTTACAGAACGTGAGAAGGATGGGTTGCTCATTGTAGTTGCTGCGAATTTGGCAAAAAAAAGAAGGGCTGAAGGTTTGAAACTGAACTATCCTGAAGCAGTGGCGTTGATTACTTATGAAATGATGGAAATGGCCAGAAGGGGTGATAAAACGGTTCCTGAAATGGAAGAGGCTGGCAGTAAAATTCTAAGAGAAGAAGATGTAATGGAAGGTGTTGCTTTCATGGTTAAACAGATCAATGTAGAGGCCACTTTCCCAGATGGGACACAACTGGTTGTTATTCATGACCCTATTCAACCGTGATGAAGAACGATTTATCCCGCATTAACGGGCAGTAAGACCCCCACCTTAAAGCTTAGAGGAATCGAAGAAGTGTAGATGGGGGACAACTGCCCGTAAAAGCCCGATTGGTTCAACTAACAATCAGTGAGAAAACCCCTACTGATTGAAGTTTCACTTTAACATAACGGAGAGGAGGTATGTGTATTGAAACCAGGTGAATTCTTCCTAAAAAAGGGATCTGTCCCTATTAATGTAGGAAGAGAGACTCGGATGATAGAAGTGGTAAACCGAGGAGATCGTCCAATCTTTGTTGGTTCGCATTATCATTTCTACGAGACGGATCCGGGATTGGAATTTAATAGAGATCTTGCCAAAGGGATGCGTTTGAATATTGCGGCTGGAGAAGCGGTGCAATTTCCGCCGGGAGAAATAAGAGTGGTTGAGCTTGTAGAAATTGGCGGGAGTAAGGAAGTTTATGGTTTTAGAGGATATATAAATGGGCCTGTTAAAAGTATAGCTTCCCCAACTGTAAGCGAGAAAAGCATTCCAAAGAAAAATTATGCCATGAAATATGGTCCGACTGTGGGGGATAAAGTTCGTTTAGCTGATACGAATCTTGTGATTGAAGTGGAAAAGGATTATACCGTGTATGGAGAGGAATTAAGATTTGGCATGGGACAAACGATCCGTAGTGGAATGGGGATGTCTGCTCGTGCAACAAGGAAGGAATCCCTTGATCTTATCATCACCAATGCTCTTATTGTAGATTACTGGGGTATTATTAAGGCGGACATTGGGATAAAAAATGGGCACATTCACGGAATTGGTAAAGGTGGAAACCCGGATTACATGGATGGGGTTGCTCCGAATATGATTGTTGGAGCATCAACAGAAGTTATTGCAGGTGAGGGATTGATTGTGACAGCTGGAGGAGTTGACTCTCATGTTCACCAAGTATCGCCTGAGATTGTCTTAATAGCTTTACAAAGTGGAGTCACAACGCTGCTTGGGGGCGGAACAGGCTCTGCGACTGGGACAAAGGCGACCAATATTTCCCCAGGAAAATGGAATATTCAGAGAATGTTAGAAGCGTATGAAGCATTTCCAGTTAACGTTGGGATATGGGGAAAGGGAAGCGCATGGTCGCTTAAGCCTTTAGAGGAACAGATTTTAAATGGTGCAGCTGGATTCAAAATTCATGAAGATTGGGGAGCTACGCCAGCCGTGATTGATAGTTGTCTGAAGGTAGCCGATTATTACGATGTTCAAGTGTCCATCCATACCGATTCATTAAACGAATCGGGGCATGTTGAAAGTACCATTAAGGCGATCAACGGAAGGGCCATTCACACCTACCATACGGAAGGGGCTGGTGGAGGACATGCACCCGATATTATGGAAATTGCCAAAGAAAGTTATGTGATGCCAGGATCGACAACGCCGACTCGACCATTCACCATTAATACTTCCGCATCCAATTTGGATATGGTCTTTGAAGCCCATCATTTAAATAGGAAAGATCCCACCCAAGTTGCGATGGCAGAAGCGAGAATTCGACCAGAAACGCAGGGAGCAGAAGGAATTCTTCATGATCTTGGCGTGTTAAGTATTATGGGATCGGATTCTATGGCGATGGGACATATGGGTGAGATGATTTTGAGAACATGGCAAACCGCATCCATTATGAAAGCGAAGCGTGGTCCTTTAAAGGAAGAACAGGGTGACAACGACAATTTTCGGGTCAAACGGTATGTGGCAAAGTATGCGATAAACCCCGCGATTACGCATGGTATTTCGCATGTCGTTGGCTCCATTGAAGTGGGGAAAATGGCGGATCTTGTCCTATGGAAACCTGAATTTTTTGGAGTCAAACCAGATACAGTAGTAAAAGGAGGATGTATTGTGACTAGCATCATCGGAAGCGGCAATGGATCGATTGCAGAAGTCCAACCGATAACGTATCGCCCGATGTTCGGCTCTTTTGGGAATGCGCCAAAAAGCATCTCGGTTACATTTATGTCCCAGGCTGCGATTGATCGAAATGTTGCACAGTCACTAGGTCTTGAAAAAAAAGTAGTTGCAATCCGTAATACCCGTACGATTGGCAAGAAAGATATGATTCTAAATAATGAGACGCCGAACATTGTAATCGATCCGGAAACATTCGTCGTATACCTCGATGGAGTGCCAGTACATAATCCCCCTGTTGATCGTGTTCCAATGGGTCAACGCTATTTCTTATTTTAGGGGTAAGATGATGGAAAATGATTTTTTTCTTTTTCAACTTGTTGATTCGGCTTTTCCAACTGGGGCATTTTCCCATTCATTCGGTTTAGAAACAGCTTTTCAAGAAAATAAAATAGACAAGCCCATTGAACTTTATAGCTGGTTAAAGTCCTATGTATCTGGGAGTCTTGCCCCTACAGAAGGAGTTGTGGTTTATCTGATATATCAAGCAATTCAAAAAGAAATCCTTAATCAAGGAAAATCAGCATACACCGAGAAATATATTCAACGGTTAGATCGGAAATTAACAGTAAGTAAAATGTCATCGGAATCGCGAAACGGTGGAATCAAGATAGGAAAACGTTATTTAACGATTGTTCAAACTTTATATCCACAATCGGGGCTCAAACAGTACGCTCGCTGGATTGACAGCCAGCTTTGTTATGGAAATGCTGCGATTGTACATGGCTGGATCACTGCTTATCTAGAGGTTCAAGCTGAATTATCGGTGTTCACACATCTTTATGTAAGTGTCAATAATTTATTACAAAGCGCCATAAGGCTCACTGTGATTGGTCAGACTGGCGCACAAATGATTTTGCAAAAACTGTATCCTTTTTTAGTAGAAGAAGCAGAGAAAATTATCCAGTCATCTCCAGATGAAGATGATTTATTCAATAATTCTATTATTCAAGAAATCGAAGCAATGCGGCATGAAACACTATACTCAAGGTTATTTATGTCGTGAAAAATGATCTGCTTTTGTTCGACATACAAAACCTGTATGGTGTTAAAACGCCGCTATTTATCGTGATCAATCCTGTAGCACACTACATTCGCCTAATCAAGATGGTGGCGGTGTGGACCCGGACATTTGGCGGCTTTCTATAATAAAAGAAGTATACCTGCTAAGTAGAGGGCTAAATTAGATAGTTGCAAAACCCGTCTCCATGTCTTTCATACTTTCAAAATAGAGGAGTGAAAAAAATGGGCCATCACCATGATTTTAATTGGAATTATCAAGAGTTTGAAGGGGATCGACCGATGCGAATTGGGATTGGAGGACCTGTTGGTTCGGGAAAAACAGCTCTTGTTCAGGCATTGGCGTCTGTTTTAAAAGAAAGCTATCAAGTCGGTGTCATTACCAATGATATTTATACGAAAGAAGATGGCGAGTTTTTGAAAAAGAGTGGAGTGCTTCCTGAGCATCATATAATCGGAGTTGAAACGGGTGGGTGTCCTCATACAGCCATTCGGGAAGACATTTCGATGAATCTTGAAGCGGCAGAAGAACTAACGAAGAAAATCGACAAGCTTGACTTGATTTTTATAGAAAGCGGTGGCGACAACCTTGCTGCAGCGTTTAGTCAGGAATTGGCGGATGTTTTCCTTTATATCATTGATGTGGCCCAAGGGGAGGATATTCCAAGAAAGGGTGGACCCGGGATTAAGCAATCAGATCTCTTAATTGTCAATAAAATTGATTTGGCTCCTTATGTTGGTGTAGATTTGCATTCGATGGAACTGGATTGTCAAAAACAACGAAATGAAAAATGGACCTTTTTTACGAATGTGAAAAAAGGTATAGGCGTGTTAGAGATTGCAAACTGGATAGTGAAAGAATATTGTGGGCGAGGAGGAAAATCTGCGGCGTGGGAATGACAGGAGAATGGAAAGGAACCATTAGCGTGGTGGGAGAAAAAAATTATCTAACCGATTCTTCTCGCCGTCCCCCCTTAAAGGTAGTGAATTTTTCAGGAGAAGACGGTGAAAGTATCGTTTATTTAGCCTCGAGCTCTCCTGGATTATTTAATGGAGACCGGCAAGAAATTTCTTGCCTGTTAAAGGAAGGCGCACATTTATTTTTAACCGATGCGTCCGCTACAGAGATACACCCGTCTTTAACGAAAGAGGAATGCCGGCAGAATCAGGTTTTTCAATTGGGGAAAAACAGCAAGTTTGAATATATATCGGAACCGTTGATTCCTTTTAAAGGATCGAATTATGACGGGAAAATGTCCATTTATATGACTGAAGGAGCGCAAGCGATTATAGGGGAGATTATTACAGCCGGTAGAGTAGGCAGAAATGAGATCTTTGAATATCAATGCTTCCAATCAAGTTTTGAGGTGTACTGGGATGAGCAATTACAAGTGTGGGATTCGATTCGTCTTATACCTGAATCGAATTTAAAAGAAAATGGCATTTTGGGGGATTTTACCCATATCAGTACGTTGTGGATACTATCTGATCACATTAAGATAGAACACCTGCAACATATACAAAATGCGATACTTAAGGACAGTGAAGCGTTCGATGGATATGGTGGGGCAAGTCGTTTGCAAAATAGGGGAATCGTGATCCGTGTGCTAGGTCATTCCACGCAAACTTTACAAAAGGTCATGAAAACATGCTGGGACTATTTTCGCCAAGAACTTTTCCACTTGCATCCATTTGATGTGTTGAAATAAATAAGAATATGGTGATAGGCTAAGCCGTTGCCCCAAAAAAGTTTTATCATTGGCAAATGTGGATACGCCCGACAAATGGATAAAAAGAGCTGAATGAAGGGAGACTTTCACGTTCGGTTCTGTGATGCTTGCAATCTACATCATCATTAGATACCCAATGATGATGTAGATTGTATAAAGAGCGGGTAATACAAAAGAAAAGGATCAGACCCCTGCAACGACTATATTCAGTATAAAAAAAGTGTAAGATACACTACATACTGATTTAGAGTGCGAAGTCTGACCCTTAAGAGATATTCTCCTCATTTAATTAATTCACTTCATACTCATTCACATTACGCTCGACAACTCTTGCCCCTTTCGCACTAATGAATGATCCGGATGCTGTTGTGAACACATTGCTTGCTATAACCTCATTCATAGCCGTTTTCACTTTTTCAATGTCAACCGGTTCAATTGGATCAGCGACGGAAAGGCTCGCTGATTTACCGCCCTCTGTTAGAAACAACAATTCCAGTGTTTTTGCCATTTTCTTCACCCCTTTCTTTCCTAAGAAAATTAATGTGATAGAACAGTTGTCCCAATTTGAGCGACTTTTGAGAGAGGGTGAATTTGTAACCCTGCGATCGCTTCAGCTGCTGCTAAAATATTATCTGGCGCAGCATCTGTTTTTACATTGGAAAATGATTTACGCTTTACAATTGGCATACCTTCTTCGTCCAAGCCTGTTTCAAACTCTAAGCGGATCGTTACAGCTTCAAGAATTTCGTTTGCCAAGTTGCTCACCTCCTTTCACTTTCTTTATAAGTGTTAAAACGGAAAAAGTAGCATCGGAGAAAAAAGTTTTTAACTGGGTTTCTAGATTGCTAGATTGAATTCTAATTTTTTAGAGCGTTAAAGGAATTCGCTTCAATGGTAGCTTGGATCCCTGTCTTACGGTGTTTTTCGGTGTATTGACTAATTAAATTGACAGAATAATTCTGTTCCCTTATGGTTGAATGGAAATAGATGGGGAGTACTGGTTGATTGTAAGGAGGAACGAAAAGTTTCTTCAATTAGCCGTTATTATTTTACTAACAGAAGGGGGAAAGGGAGTAGCACGGTTAGAGAGAATTGGGGGAGAACAGCATGTGGTTTTTTTTCGCAGTAGCTGCGGCTATCTGCTTCGGCATTAGGGGAATTCTTTATCAATGGACGTCACAAAGACCGATTGATCGTAATCTATTACTTTTAGGCGTCTACATATCTGGTACTTTGATTGCTTTAATTAGTAATGTGATCGTTCAACAGCCTTGGTCAAACGGTGCATGGTATGGAGTGTTAATAGGATTGTTTTCATTTATTGCAAACGCTTCAATGTATAAAGGATATGCAGTCGGGAAGGCTTCTATTATTGCTTTATTTTCAGGATTGCCACCGCTTGTAGTCGTGATCGTTGCCTACATATTGTGGGGAGAGGTTCTTTCTACTTGGCAATTAACTGCGTTCTTTATTGTATTACTTGGTCTCATTCTTATTAAATATTCACAAGATTTAAAGCTTAATCAATTAAGAGGTATACAATGGGGAATTCTAACTATGCTTTTCTTCGGATTCTCGGATGTATCTGTTAAACAGTCAACCATTGCTGGTGCAGAGACGCTTCCTGCATTAACAATGATGTATGCAACAGGTACGGTATTATTTGGTGTTTCCTGGATCGTTTCCTATAGGAAGAGTCATGTTAAGAAATCCACTGTTGAGGAAAATAATCAGAACGTGGAAGAACTGAGTAAGCCAAGGCAACAGAACAATATACTTCCTTGGACTTTGAAAAGAACATTAGGCTGGGGAATGATTGTTGGGATTTCCAATATAGCAGGCATGATGTTTCTTCTTCCGGCATTTCGTTATGGGGTGACCGGGATTGTTTCCGCTATTAGTGCCATGAGCGTTGCGCTCGTCATATTGTATGCACATTTTTATTTGAAAGAAAACTTAAGTAAACGTGAAATAACTGGACTTATCGTAACTGTTGTGGGAATTCTTGTTTTACGTTTAACTTCTTAGGAACTAAACTGACTTAAATGACGTCAGCTAAAATGCTTATGTGAAAATAAAAAAGCTTGCAGAGTGGTCAAACTTCGACATTCTCTGCAAGCTTTTTTTGTGGGATTAGTAAAAAAGAAGTTTTCGTGAAAAAAAGAAAAATTTTACAAATCATTAATAATTTTGGAATTTAAAGTAAAAATATATAGAGAATTAGTTGAAAAAAACGATACATTCTATAAAAAAATCAAGAATTGAATACAGAAAATTAATAATTTATATTAAAATTGGAAAAATGTCAAGAGTTAGAGAACAAAAAAATAAAATAATTAATAATCAAATTAAAATTTAGTTGTTTATAATTTGAGATAATTTTACAAAAAATGAATTTAATATAATAATAGGTAAAGATACCTAATTGAGGGAGGGGTCAAGATATATTTTAGGAGAAAAGTCTTGATCTTTAAATCTCTGCCTTTAAAGAAAATATTTATTTAACCAGTGATTGTGAACTTGGAAGAAGAAATATCAGATTTTTTTCTGGTTGATGAATAATGCAATATGAAAAAACTGCGAAACTGTCACTATGCTTAAGGGAGGTGAGAACCATGTAAAAATAGAAAAACATCGGAAAGAACCCATGAACAAGGATCCTGGAAGATATTGTCCATGGGCATTTCGAGCAGAAATAAATTCTGTCTTATCGTCTAGTATACTCTTTTTATTTCATTAGTAAAGAAGAGGTCGATAGAAAAGTGCATGGAAAGAAGGCATTTATTGTTAAGAAAATATGGATGAGATGTATTGTTAGTGAACGAACATAACGGTAAACGAAAATCGGCACAAAAAAATGTACGGATCATCAATTACCTAAATAAGGAGTGTTAGTGATGTTATTGAAACAATTTTATATTATAAACAAAAAGACAGTATGCTTGTTCTCTGAATATGACGAGCAAGGAAATGAACATACACGAGTAATCGAAGGAAAAAGATTTATCTTTGTTAAAAAGCCCATTCAAGATGTCCTCGAAGAATCGTTTAACTATTATGCTCGAAATTTAGCTGGTGCCATAGTAGGGGCACGTTCGATTCTTGGCGATAAATACTTTTTGCCAGTTGAGTTAAATGTCCACCAAGGGATTATTTTAGCTCCTTTCCACCTATCAAATAGTAAAAAGAAAATTTGGGTTGTTACCCCAAAAATCATTAGACCTGAGGTAATTTCTATTAAAGAAACGATTTTACACTTAACGTACGGACATAGCATTTCTATTCACCTGACAAGCGAACAAATTGAAAAACGCCGAGGCAGAGCAGCTCAACTTCAGACTACTTTACAAGAACGCGACACGATTGAAAAAAGTAGAACTATACTATTTGAACCAGGTAGCGGCTTTACCGTAGTAGAAGAAAAGGGAGAATATAATTTCCAAGTGAAGAAAAAGAAGAAAGAAGAATGAGATAGAGGCAGCTGACTTTTGGAGTCGGCTGTTTTTTTGTAGGGGAAATTAAGTATAGTTTACTATTGTTCCACTTTTTAGTATGAAATCTTACATATAAAGAATACTTGGGAGCTGCCATGACTATTGATATGGACATCTCAGGAGATCTTTAAGCGCAAAGAATTTCATTTTGATCGTTCTCAATGATTGCTGCAACTACCTTAACAACTTTTTTCATAGAAACCTCCGCTAAGTTTTATTTTGTTATCATATCATGTTTAATCGGATGAGCCCAAATAGTTTGGATACTAGTTGTATACATAGAAGTAACAATGAATTTACTCTTATTTCTTTGATTGAGGTAGGAAGAGAGTTATATTATAGGATTTTTTTTAAAACTACTTGTTCGATGATGTGTCCTAGAAGTGATAGAAAGAATGGGATAGAAGAGCATTAAATGAAGGAAATAGATTATAAACGCGAGAGGAAACCCTTTGAGGAGTTGTTTGAGTACATGAAGGATGATCAAATTTGCGATGTTTTGATAGCTACCTTGTCATGATAAACTTGCAATCGGGTGATGGGTAATATATTTATATGATTATATTGAAAAGGCTTTCAAAAAATGGTATTATAATCACGTAAACGTTTTCGTTACTTGATTTTATTTTACAAAGTAGGTGGGAGTATGGCGTATACCATCAAAGATGTCGCAAAAAAAGCAGGGGTTTCTATCGCAACTGTTTCTAGAGTTCTTAATAACCAACCTGGTTTTTCGGAAAAAACGAAAAAGAAGGTTCAACATGTTATTGAAGAACTGGGGTACGAACCAAATGCTGTAGCAAGAGGTTTAATCAATAATAAGACACATACAATTGGGGTGCTATTCCCTGAATTATCAAGTATGTTGGTAACAGACTTCTTAAATGGTATTGAAACGATGGCCCATGAACTTGGCTCAAGTGTAATTGTTTGTCATACAGAGGCTGATGGTGAGAAAACGATGAAGTACCTTCAGTTATTAAATGAAAAAAGAATTGATGGCATAATTTTTGTAAGCGCCATCTTAAAAGAAGAGTATTACAATTATATAAGAAAAATGGGCATTCCCATGGTACTCTTATCTACAGAATCTTATGCTTACCCAGTACCTTATGTAAAAGTGAATGATCAGCATGCTGCTTATTCAGCAACCAAATACCTACTTAATAAAGGGCATAATAAGATAGGGATGATTAGCGGTAGCAAAGATGACCTAATTGCTGGTAAGCCACGAATAATGGGATTTAAAATGGCTCTAAAAGATTCGGGTATCGCTTTTACAGAGGATAATATTATCTATAGTAAGGGATTCGGCTTTCAAGATGGATTAGATGGTATGGAAAAGCTTATGAAGCAATCACCTGAAATATCCGCTATCTTTGCGGCTAGTGATGAAATCGCCTTTGGAGCATTGTCTTTTGCGTATCAACATGGGATAAAGATTCCTGACGATGTATCGATAATTGGGTATGATAATTTAAGTATTGCAGAAATGGCTATTCCACCGTTAACCACTGTTGGACAACCATTGATAAAAATGGGGAAGACAGCAGCAAGTATGCTTTTTGAAATGCTTGAATCTGGAAATGTTTTTGTTGAGAATCGGATTTTACCACATGAAATTTTGGAAAGGGAGACAGTAAGAGAAAAGCGTTAAACTTTTCTTTTTACTCTTTTACGTAAACGTTTACGTAGAGTGGAAATTATCAATCTCATATTTGGAGGGAATTTTATGTATAAAAAAATAACTACAAGTATCGCAACAATCGCTTTAGGAACTTTCATTCTAACTGGCTGTTCATCTTCTGATTCAAGTGATGGTGTTAAGCTAGAGCTTTTTTCGAATAAATCAGAGAGTATTGATACATATAAAGAACTTATAAAAGAATTCGAGGCAGAAAATCCTGATATTAAAATAGAATTTAATTCACCGCCAGAAGCTGAAACGGTATTAAAAACGCGTCTAACTAAAAATGATTTACCAGATTTAATGTCTATTGCTGGTAATGCCACATATGGTGAGTTGGCGCGTGCTGAAGTTTTAAGTGATTTCACTGACTCAGAGCTAGTTAAAACTGTACAACCTTCATATATTGATATGATAGACCGTTTGGTTGGACCAGAAGTAGAAGGAGTATATGGTCTTCCATATGCAACGAATGCAAACACTGTTATTTATAATAAACAAAAATTTGCTGAGCTTGGGCTTGAAGTTCCAACTACTTGGGATGAATTTATCGAATTACTTGAAAAGGTAAAAGCAACCGGAGAGACACCTATTTATTTCACATTAAAAGATGCATGGACTGGAATGATTAGTTGGAACTCTCTAGGTGCTAACATTGCGGGCGAAGACTTTGCTGAAAAGAAAAATGCAGGCGAAACCTCATTTGTCAAAAGCTATGATGAGGTTGCTGATAAAATGTTGAAGCTTATCTCATATGGTCACAAAGATAATATGGGTGTTGCTTACGGCGACGGAAATAATGCATTTTCAAAAGGGGAGGCAGTCTTGTATATCCAGGGTAACTGGGCGATCCCTGAGATCTTAAAAGCGAATCCGAATATCGAGCTTGGTGTTTTCCCAATGCCTGTCAATAATGATCCAGCACAGAATAAATTGGTTTCTGGTGTTGATGTCTTACTGACGATGAATAAGGAAACAAAACATAAGGACGAAGCAATGAAATTTATTGAATTCATGATGAAAGAAGAAATCTCTCAAAAATACATTAATGAGCAGAAGGCTTTCTCAGCTATTGCAAACGTTTACCAAGAAGATCCTGTTTTTGAAGGGATAAAAGGAAACTTTGAATCAGGTACAATTACGAGTTTCCCTGATCATTACTATCCAGCGGGAATGGGTGCGGAAAACCTCGTTCAGGAATTCCTAATTAAACAAGATAAAGCTGTCTTCCTGAAGAAAATGGATAAAGAATGGGAAAAAGTTGAGAGTCGTTGATTTCTAGATTATGAGGATGGCCCATAATAAAAGGAGCTGAACCCTTTTTTTGTCATTCTCATCTTCTAAAAAAGGAGATGTCATCATATGAAGAAAAACCATGTATTCATGGCTATTGCCTTGCCTGCTCTTGCCCTTTTCTTTATTTTCCATACGTATCCTGCTTTGCAAGGAATTTTTTATAGCTTTACGGATTGGAAAGGGTATGGGAGTTGGAATTTTGTTGGGGTAAAGAACTACCTGAATGTCTTTAAGGACAACCGTGCAGGAGCAGCCTATATTTTTACCTTTCAATTCGCCATTGTTACTACGATTGTTGTAAATATTATTAGTTTACTCATTGCTATTGGCCTAAATTCTAAGATTAAATTTCGAAAGACGCTCAGGGCGATCTATTTCTTACCCTATATCTTAAGTATTCTGATCATTGGTTTCATTTTCAACTTCATTTTTGCTCATTTCCTACCACAAATCGGAACAGTACTGGGTTCAGAATTACTATCTAAAAATATTCTTGGTGATCCGGATTTAGCCTGGATTGGTATCGTCATTGTTGCCGTTTGGCAGGGTGTAGCCTTTAATACCCTTCTTTACTTAGCTGGGCTGGTCACGATTTCAGAAGACTTATATGAAGCAGCGAGTATTGATGGAGCAGGTATCTGGACAAAGTTTTGGAAGATTACATTTCCAATGATTGCTCCTTTCTTTACGATCAATATGGTGTTATCGATGAAAAACTATTTAATGGTATTTGACCAGATTGTCGCTATGACAGGAGGAGGACCTGGTAAATCAACTGAATCGATATCTTTGCTGATTTACCGTGGAGGATTTGAAGGTGGCCAATTCGCCTATCAATCTGCCAATGCTGTCGTGTACTTTGTTGTCATTGTCATCATTTCTATTATTCAACTCAAAATTTTAAATAGAAGAGAGGTGGCCAACTAATGACTCGCAAGAAAACAAACTGGATAATTACCGTTCTCTTAATGTTAGGTTCACTTTTTATTCTTTTCCCAATATATTTAGCGATTACGATTGCTTTTAAAACACCTCCAGAAATGGCAGGGAATTTACTTGTACTTCCGAAGTCCTGGTCATTTGATAACTTTAAACAAGCCATTGAAATGACGAATTTTTTCAATGCCTTTAAGAATAGTTTTTTTATTACATTCTTTGTGGTGATATTTACGGTTCTAACCAATTCCTTAGTTGCTTACGCCATTGCAAGAAATCTGCATAAGAAGTTTTATAAAACATTGTACTTTTATTTTCTTAGTGCCATGTTCATCCCGTTTCCCATTATTATGCTCCCGTTAGTTAAACAAACAAGTGCCTGGGGAATGGATAATTTAGTTGGTTTAATTGTTTTATATGTTGTATTTAATTTATCATTCAATGTATTTATCTATATCGGGTATATAAAGTCCATACCGGTTGAATTAGAAGAAGCAGCCATTATGGATGGTGCAAGTACATGGGGCGTATTCTGGAAGGTCATCTTCCCGTTATTGGCTCCGATGAATGCAACAGTAGCTATTATTACTTGTCTTGGTGCGTGGAATGATTTTATGCTCCCGCTCGTGCTTTTAAGTGACCAAGGCATGGCGACATTGCCACTTGTACAGTACATTTTCCAATCGCAATTTAGTACGGATTATAATTTAGCATTCGCATCCTATTTAATGGCTCTTGCTCCGATGATTTTAGTGTATGTCTTTGCTCAAAAATGGATCATTAGTGGAGTTATGAGAGGATCAATTAAATAAAGTGTATTCTAGCATATTGGAGTGAAAAACTTGGAAAAGTCATGGTGGAAAGAAAGTGTTATTTATCAAATCTATCCTCGGAGTTTTAAGGATAGTAATGGAGATGGAATCGGTGATATTAAAGGTATAATTGAAAAACTCGATTATTTAAAAAAACTAGGGGTGGATGTGATTTGGTTATCACCGGTTTATAAATCCCCTAATGATGACAATGGATACGATATTAGTAATTATCAAGATATTATGGATGAATTTGGAACCTTGGAAGATTGGGATCAATTATTACATGAAATTCATTCACGGAGCATGAAGTTGATTATGGACTTAGTGGTGAACCATTCTTCAGATGAACATGCTTGGTTTGAAGAATCTAGAAAATCAAAAGATAACCCATATCGCGACTATTATATTTGGCGTCCTGGTAAAGATGGCAAAGAGCCGAACAACTGGGAATCTGCATTTAGTGGTTCGGCATGGCAATATGATGAAGATACTGATGAGTATTATTTACACTTATTTAGTAAGAAACAGCCCGATTTAAATTGGGAAAATCCTACACTTCGGAATGAAGTATACAAAATGATGGCTTGGTGGTTAGATAAAGGAATCGACGGATTCCGCATGGATGTAATTAACTTTATTTCTAAAGTGCCTGGCCTTCCCGATGCGGCGAATCCAGAGGCAAAAGCCTATGTGGGTGGCGGTCAGTATTATATGAATGGCCCTCGTATTCATGAGTTTTTACAGGAAATGAATAAGGAAGTTCTATCTAAATATGACATTATGACAGTCGGTGAAATGCCAGGGGTTGATGCTGAAGAGGCAAAGCTTTATACAGAACAAAACCGTGGGGAATTGAACATGGTGTTCACGTTTGAGCATATGGATCTCGATTCAGGCCCTAATGGAAAATGGGATCTAAAGCCACTTAACCTTCTTGATTTAAAAGAAAACATCACGAAATGGCAAACTGGTCTTCAGGGGGGCGGATGGAATAGCTTGTATTTAAACAATCATGATCAGCCCCGGATGGTTTCTCGATTCGGAAATGACCAGGAATACAGGATTGAATCGGCTAAAATGCTGGCAACCTTCCTTCATATGCTTCAAGGAACTCCTTATATTTATCAAGGGGAAGAAATCGGCATGACGAATGTTTGTTTTGAAACAATTGATGAGTACAGGGATATCGAAATTTTGAATATGTACAAAGAAAAAGTAATAGATGGCAATATGGATCAAAAAGAGGTATTGAAATCGATCTACGTAAAAGGAAGGGATAACGCAAGAACTCCTATCCAGTGGGATGATTCAGATCATGGCGGATTCACTTGCGGTCAGCCATGGATCAAAGTAAATCCGAACTATAAGCAAATTAATGTCAAGCAGGCTATACAGGATCCAAAATCTATTTACCACTATTATCGTAAGTTAATCGAGTTGCGCAAAGAAAATGAAATCATCGTGTATGGGGAATATGAGCTAATCTTGGCTGAACATGAACAGATCTTTGCTTACACGAGAACATATCACGATGAGAAGCTTCTTATTGTGACGAACTTCAGTGAAGAGCAAGCGGAATTTGTTATGCCAGAGGATTATACATTTACACCTAATGAGCTGCTCATTAGCAATTATGATTTAGAAGAAACAGAAGCGAAACGAACATCGTTTACATTAAGACCATATGAATCAAGAGTGTATAAAGGATATTAGGAGTAAAAAAAGTAGCAGTGTCTACTTTTGATAATCAACGGTTGTATAAATCATTGGAAGAAGTTCAGCCTAATCATTGGTCCCGAGCATATCAAGATACTCACAACTAAAGGATAGCTAATAAAGATTTGTCCCGTAATACCTTCTAAAATCACAAAATTTGCCTTGGAAAATCGTAGTCGTTATACTTCTATATATATAGTGATAAAAGGAGAGATTCCATGAGCAACTTAATCAAGAAACAATTTGAACTAACAAGAGGATATTTCATTAAAAATGCGGAGACATTATCGAATCAGGTAGTGGACGTACAACCAGAAGGTTTTAATAATACGATTCATTGGCATATTGGCCATGTTCTGGTATCGGCAGAGGCCCTTTTATTAGGCTTCCCGGAAAACGGAAGTCTACCAGCTAGCTATGGTGCGTTGTTTGCAACCCGTACTAAGCCAAGTGATTGGCAAGGTGAAGTCCCGACTGTTGAAACATTAATTGAACAGTTGAAGGAACAGCTTACTCGCCTTAAGGAAATTCCAGATGCTCGTTTTGAAGAATTGCTGCCAGAACCATTTTTAGGCATGACTTCTGTTGGTGAAATAGCCAATTTCGTAGCGTTTCATGAATCACTCCACTTAGGACAAGTTCAAACTATGAAGCGTTTGATTGAGGCTTCATTATAATGATTTAACCGGTTAAGAATCCATTCTTAACCGGTTTTTTATTTTGTTATGGGCGTTACTTTATGCCTTTGAAGATGTAATGATTACTTTCTCATTTGATTTTCTTTTGTTATTAGCTGTAATGTTTTCCTTATTAATTAGAATTATTGAATTACTAAGGAAAAAATAAGATTATCTGAAGAATGACGATAATGTTATTTAATTTTTGATGAAAAACAATTCACTGAACTTAAAAAAATAGCAATAAATTCGTTAAAATTCTAGGCTTTATTCCAATAAAGTACATTCATGGAAAGGTGCCAGGTTCTAAAACAATTCGGAATCCAATTAGAACCTAGCACTAATAGAGTGTTATATGAATTTTACCTTATCCTCTATCGCGAGGCGTGTTGTCTGATAAGCTGGCGCGTTTAATTTACCTAGCGTAATCAGGACAATCGGGAAATAGCGGTCAGATACATTGAAGCGCTCCGAGAACTTAACTTTATCGAAGCCGCCCATTGGCCCTGTAGCATAGCCCCGCTCCTTGGCATTCAGCATAAATTGCATTGCAGCCAGTCCGGAATCGAACGTTGCTAAGTTCTTACGTGTCTCTTCAGGTGCATATGGATAGGTTTTTCTTGCATTACCGACGAGAACTTCTTTGCTAGCGCTATCAATATACCCTGCCTCATACATGCTGTCATAAACTGGATCAATATTTTCATGAAATTCTTTATCTCCTAATACCGCGATGACGGCTGAAGCCGTTTCAATCTGCTCCTGATTGTACGCAATCGCCCGCAAGTCTTTCCTCTCTTCGGGATTCAGGAATACAATAAATTCCCACGGCTGCAAATTGCTTGTTGAAGGTGCCAGTGTTGCATCCTTCAGCATCTCCAGAATCTCTTCTTTCTTGATTTTAAAGTTCGGATCGTATTTCCTGACCGAACGCCGTTCTTTAATTACGGTAGAAATCGTTTCAGACAATTGAATTCCTCCTATTATTTGAACTAATTTTTAGTAAGTGCAATTCCAACATACTTTTAGTAAGTGGAATCTGTCAAGTATTTTGCAATATGGTATGATTAAGAAAAGTAGAAAAAGAGGTTTTGGCGAATGAACAGGAATGCAAAAGAGCGGGAGCCAATCATTGAATCATCGTGCCATACGTACCGGCTCGCGATTGAATTTATCGGAAAACGCTGGACGGGGATCATTATTTATCAATTATTCGAAGGACCGAAGCGCTACCACGAATTGCTTAATGCCATTGACGGGATTTCGGACAGGCTGCTATCGGAGCGGTTGAAAGATTTGGAACTAGAAGGTTTGCTGAGGAAGCATGTCATTGCGGAAGCACCGAAAAAAGTGGAGTACGAACTGACTCCTCCCGGTTATGAATTCATAGAGGTATTCAAAGCGATTATGAACTGGGCGGGGAAAAAAGAAGAGTATTTGAAAGGAGGAAAGTGAGCATAAAAGGTGCCAAAAAGGACACCATCTTCCAGAATGGTGCCCTTTAATGGCGGATTGTTCCTATTTTGCGTTCAATCATTTCTGGTATAACTTGTTGAGAACTAGTCAAAGCACCTGCTACGTTCACATTAAAATCGTTCAATAAATCTTGTTGATTCAAAATTGAAGAGGTGTTTATCGAATTGGCACCTGCATTATAGATTAAACGTCTGGTACTCCGTAGTCTGATTTTATTTGATCAAATGCAGCTATTAATGGGTTTGCTTCTTTTAATTATCTCCTTTTTACTTAAATAACTACTTAGCAAAATCAATCTAATTGAATGATATTTTTTAACATACGGGGGAGTATCAGACAAAAAGGACTATAAGCAATACTGAATAGCAAATATCACAACTTTTGTATGGTCTTTTATTAAGGCTATTTTTCGTATACTTTGTTGCTTTTAAATAATATTTAATCTACTATCCTGGGTTGATTTCCGTTACAGGTCCTCGCTTTCCGCGGGCGGTCTCAGGGGCCTCCTCAGTGCTTCGGCACTTGCGGGGTCTCCCTCAACACGCTTTTCCCGCAGGAGTCTCGCATCTTTCACTACAATCAACATCTGCTCGAATTTGTTATTTGCTAAAATCAACAATCTTTAAAAAAAGAGCCTTTATTAATCAATATGGCCCTTTACATAAAGAAAGACGCTATCGTTATTACAGATAAGCGTCCGATTGTTGAGCATGACTGGCGTATATTAAACAACATTATTGTCACTTAACATTTTCAAATGGGGATACTCTAGATTCTACTCGAATGTACCCATTTTGTGTCTTAAGCCTTAGAATTGCAATAAATAAGTTTAACTCAAGGAAATTGTTGGGGAATGCACTATATGTTTATTGGTAGTTTTTAGACTACTGAATTTTCTATTAAACGAGCAAGTTACATATTTTCTAAAATTGATTGATAGATTATTTTAATGGCTTCTTCTAGCTCATTTTGGCTCATCGCTAAAACAGGCATAAATGTTAATACTTGATCTAATTGGCGGATGATCAGTCCTTTTTGCCGTGCAGCTAAGACAATGTTATCAAGTTTATTTTCTTGAATGGGGAAAATGGTTTTCGTTACTCTGTCTTGTACAATCTCTATCCCAACCATTAATCCTCGTTGCCGAATGTCTCCTACAATGTCTAGCTTATATAAGTCTTGTAATTGTTCATTTACGAATGAAGCATTTTTTTGAACTTTTTTGATTAATGCTGTTTCTTCCATTAATTGAATATTTTTTAGTGCAACGGAACAGCTTAGTTGGTTACCAGTGTATGTATGACCATGGTAAAACGTTTTATGCTCTTCTTTTTCTCCTAAAAAAGCATCAAAAATTTGTTGACTTGTAATCGTTGCTGCGAGGGGCATGTAGCCACCAGTTATCCCTTTTCCTACACATAATATGTCAGGTACAACCTCTTCTTGTTCACAGGCAAACATTGTTCCGGTGCGCCCAAAGCCAACTGCCACTTCATCACAAATAAGGAGAACATTATATTTTCTACATAGGTTTTCTACACCTTTTAAGAAACCAGATGGATGAGTAATTATTCCCGCTGCTCCTTGTACTAAAGGCTCAATGATGATACCAGCTATTTCATCAGCTTTTTCTTGAAGTAAGCTTTCTAACCGCTGTAAGCAGAAATTCTTAACATCTTCGGTATGATCAAATTCTGTCATTCGATACGTGTGAGGGGTTGGTAATGAGACACGTTTGAAGAGCAATGGCTCAAAGATACGATGATATAAATCCATACCACCTACGCTGACGGAACCGATGGTGTCACCATGATACGCATCGTCTAAGGAGATAAATGTATGTTTATTTTTATATTTTTCCAGATTAGTATTTTGCCAATATTGATAAGCGATTTTTAAGGCGATTTCAACGGAAGCAGAACCTGTATCAGAATAGAAAACTTTACGTAAGTTGCCTGGCGTGATTTCTGCTAATTTTTTTGCTAGTAGTATTGAAGGAACATTGGCAGAACCTAATAGAGTAGAATGAGCGATTTGATGTACTTGATGGATCAGTGCTTCGTTTAACGCAGGAACATTATGTCCATGGACATTTACCCATAGAGAAGCATAGCCATCTAAATATTTCTTGCCTTCAATATCATACAAATAGCTACCTTGTCCTCTTTCAATAATCAGCGGTTTAGTTTGTTGATAATTCTTCATTTGAGTAAATGGATGCCAGACATATTCTTTATCCCAGTTTTCTAAATTTTGCATCTCATCGTGTTCCATGAATGAAAACCTCCTTGATTTGTTTCTTGAATGATTCGGATTGAATACAACTTTCGGAATAGCGTTCTAATTCATTTTTGAGATCTTCAAAAAAAGGAATAGCTAAAGCAGGCAACTGAACGATTCGCTTTATGGTCTCGATATTGTCTAGATGAATGGGGTTCGTTTCTTCAAATCTATTGAAAAATAATAATTGAATAGGAATGTCATAATGGTTAGCATATTGGTTAGTTGTTAATACATCATGAATCGAACCAAGACCGCTTGGACTCACAAGAATAGCAGGCATATTCGCTTCTTTAATAAAATCTTTTGTCATGTAAAAGTCATCTTCTCGTTCAATTAAAGGAACGGCTAAACCTCCAGCTCCTTCGACTAAGACGATATCATTCGTTTGTTCTAATTCTTTCAGTCTATGTAAAACCGCTTCGATGTTCACTTTGGCACCTTGTAGCTTAATCGCTAGATGGGGTGAAGCTTCAGGTTCCAAAGCATAGAATCCAGCATTGCTAACGCCGATGACTGACGAGAACCAGTCTAAGTCTGGATAAGTTTGTGTTTGTTCAATTAACCCTGTTTGAAAAGGTTTAAATACAGTTGTTTTCAAGCCAAGCTTGTTTAATGTGAAGTATAAAAAACCAGTAGCAATCGTTTTGCCAATATCAGTGCCTGTTCCTGTAATAAAGAATGATTTGCCCATCTTTTATGCAGCTCCTTGCTTAATAATGATATGTTTTAATCTTGGACGAACTTTAGATATGATGACAGCACTCATAAAAGCTAATAGTAGATCACCAGGAGCAGGTAAATAGAAACCAAATAACAATGTTTCATGAAGAGAAAGAGGTTTTTCAATCACCCATTTCATTGCTCCATAAAGCCAAATGCATCCAAAGAAGTACACAATGAGGAGGGTACTTACGTTCGCAAAGAAAATAGAATAGACTCTTTTTAAATTAAATCTTTGAATGAACCAGCCATTTGTATATGCTCCCAATATAAACCCAATTAAATAGCCAAATGTCGGTTTTAGAAGATAGCTGGGTCCGCCTCCTTCTGTAAAGATTGGTAATCCGACTAATCCGATTAACACATAGCAAAGTTGACTTAAACTGCCAAGCTTAGGCCCTAATAGGGCACCAGCAAGATAGACAGATAAAATTTGTAGTGTAAAGGGAATAAAGGGAATAGGAATTTTAATGAATGCCCCTATTGCGGTTAAGGCAGCGAATAATGCTGCGAACGCTATGGTTGTATTTTTCATTATTTCACCTCGTTTATTTTTTTACTTGAATATTATTCTGCATGATTTATAATTCAAATGTCAACCAATTTTATTTTTAGGTTAACATTATAGAGATTCTACAGAAAAGAGGAGAAATGGATATGATAAAAGAAATGGAGCTACAACAATTAGCGGAGCGAGTAATAAGTGGGGAAGCAGTGAGTAAAGACGAAGCCCTGTCTCTTTTGCAAATAGAAGATACACAGATTTTAGAATTAATGAATGCTGCTTATAAGATTCGTCATCATTTCTATGGAAATAAAGTTAAATTGAATATGATTATTAATGCAAAGTCAGGTCTCTGTCCTGAAAACTGTGGATATTGTTCACAGTCAATCGTTGCAGAAACACCGATTGACAAATATGCCTGGCTAACGAAGGAGAAAATTATTCAAGGTGCAAAAGAGGCTATTTATCGTAAAGCGGGTACATATTGTATTGTTGCTTCTGGAAGACGTCCTACTGATAAAGAAATTTCACATGTTGTTGACGCAGTAAAAGAGATTCGAGAAACGACAAATTTAAAGATTTGTTGCTGTTTAGGGTTCTTGAATCCAGATCATGCGAAAGCTCTAGCAGATGCGGGGGTACATCGTTACAATCACAATCTCAATACACATCGTGATCAGTATGAGGAGATTTGTACAACACATACGTATGACCAAAGAATAGACACTGTACAGCAAGTTAAAGAAGCAGGAATTTCACCTTGTTCTGGTGCTATTTTTGGAATGGGGGAGAATGATGAGCAGCGAGTAGATATCGCCTTTGAGTTGCGTGATTTAGATGCTGATTCGATACCTTGTAACTTTCTCGTGGCCATTACAGGAACACCATTAAGCGGTAAGAAAGATTTAACGCCGATAAACTGTTTAAAGATCCTTGCAATGATGCGGTTTGTAAATCCTGCGAAAGAAATTCGGATTTCTGGTGGACGGGAAGTGAACCTAGGCTCGCTTCAGCCGCTAGGTTTGTATGCAGCTAATTCGATTTTCGTTGGTGATTACTTAACGACAGAAGGTCAACAACCATTAGATGATTGGAGAATGATTGCCGAACTAGGTTTTGAAATCGAAGAATGTGCTCTGTAATAGACTCTTTTTAAAATGATTATGAATTTTCCCGCGAATTTTGCTATTCCGAATAACATTCAAAGTATTGATTATTTATAAGTGAACACGTACTATTTGTTCATAACAATTGAAAAACGTTACAAAAATACTTCTTGTATATTATCAGTAATATGGTCTGATCGTCTCTACCTAGTAGCCGTAAAATACTAGACTACAAGAAAGTTTGAAATGTAGATGGAAAGAAATTTGTAGTAGATATGTTTTGTCTAATCCATAGTTCTCTTCCTTTAAGCTCTTATTTTTCATTCTTTCTGTTGATCAGAATAAATGAAAAGTAAGGGCTTTTTTGTTGTTTGGCGTATAAAGGGTTTTTAGTTGTAGATAATTATAGTAGTGTTGCTACACAGCAAAATCCAGCACCTTAGCCTTTAACGAATTGCATAAAAAAAGATATAGTTGCGATCTCAGGCGAATACGCTGTTACTCTTGTAAAAATCCACATCTAGGAGCTGCTTTCATGTACTTTTTGTTAAATCTTTTAGGCGTTTTTGTTGTGATAGGCGTTGTATTTTTATGTTCTCCGAATAAGAAAGAAGTAAAATGGAGACCCGTTGTTTCCCTGATCGTTGTCGAATTGCTTATTACATGGTTTATGTTAGGAACAACAATAGGGAGCTGGGTTATTACTAAAATTGCCTCATTCTTTACGTGGTTAATTGCCTGTGCAAGTGAAGGAATAGCCTTTGTCTTCCCATCGGTTATGGCGAATGAAACTGTAGACTTTTTCTTTAGTGCATTGTTACCGATTATTTTTGTTGTTACGTTCTTTGATATTCTATCTTATTTTGGCATTTTAACTTGGATTATTGATAAAGTTGGCTGGGTGATTTCTAAAGTGTCACGCTTGCCTAAACTTGAGAGCTTTTTCTCGATTCAAATGATGTTTTTAGGAAATACAGAGGCATTAGCGGTTATTCGCGATCAGCTCTCTGTTTTAAAGGACAATCGTTTGCTTACCTTTGGAATTATGAGTATGAGTAGTATTAGTGGATCGATTATTGGTGCCTACTTATCAATGGTCCCGGCAGAATATGTCTTTACAGCGATACCTGTAAACTGTTTAAATGCACTCATTTTAGTTAGTATTTTAAATCCAATCCATGTGCCAAAAGAAGAAGATATTATTTATGTACCACCAAAAGAGGAGAAAAAGGATTTCTTCTCCACGATTTCGAATAGTATGTTAATTGGTATGAATATGGTTATCGTTATATTAGCCATGGTGATTGGCTATGTAGCTCTTACTGCTGGCGTTAATGGGATTTTGGGTGTCATTGTAGATGGTCTGACGATTCAAAAAATCTTTTCAGTCATTTTTAGTCCATTTGCCTTTTTACTTGGTTTGACAGGACATGATGCCATGTATGTCGCGCAGTTAATGGGAATTAAATTGGCCACGAATGAATTTGTTGCCATGATGGATCTAAAGAAAAACTTAGATACACTGCCTCCTCATACAATTGCGGTTGCCACGACGTTCTTAACGTCATTTGCGAATTTTAGTACAGTAGGTATGATTTATGGAACATATAATTCGGTATTATCAGAAGGAAAATCAGCGATTATCGGTAAAAACGTCTGGAAGCTTCTCGTAAGCGGCGTTGCGGTATCCTTATTAAGTGCCATGATTGTCGGCTTATTTGTTTGGTAATAAAGCAGTACAAGAGGATGTCCCAAAAGCTCGGACCTCACAGTCTATCCACCGTTTTGAGTGTAGATGTGGGCCTGGTCTTTTTATGGGCATCCCTTTTTTTAGGAAAAAGAAAGTGACAGGAAGTAATTCTCGTTTATTATGTAGAGATTCCTCTTTCAATTACAATCTTCGTTGTACCTGGTTTCTGTCAAAAAAATAGAGTGAAATGGCGTACTCTATCCAACTTTATCCCGCATTAACGGATAGTCAAGACCCCGCTGATTGAAGCTTCACTTATTCTTCCAAAGGATGAAGGTGATTGTTGCATGATTGATAAGTACCGAGAATAACTGTGTATCCGAATTGTGCCCCTATTATGTTTGATTTCCTCATCTTCGAACGATTTTTACCAACAATAGACTTGTTTTTTGAATTAATAGTTCTTTCTTTTTTTCATTCAGGCTTTTTTTCATGTATGATTAATCATGTATTTAAATAGGAAAGGCTTGATTTAGATGGGATTGACAAAGAAAAAACGGGTAGTAAAAGAAGTTAAACAATTAATTATGATTACAATTGGTGCTATTATTGCTGCTGTCGGGCTTGAATTATTTTTAGTTCCTAATGCTATTTTAGACGGTGGGATTATTGGTCTTTCGATAATCACAGCCGAATTAACTAGTTTAAACATGAGTATCTTTCTCATTATTTTCAATATTCCCTTTCTTTATATCGGCTATAAGCGAATAGGAACGATGTTTACCCTTCATACTTTATATGGTGTTATTGTTTTATCGATATTTACATCTTATTTACATCATTTTGAGCCGTTTACCAATGATTTATTTTTAGCAACGGTAGTAGGTGCAGTCATACTAGGAGCAGGTGTTGGTTTAGTTATTAGAACGGGTGGTGCTTTAGACGGTACAGAAATTATTGCCATTCTTGTAAGTAAGAAACGACCTGTATCAGTCGGACAATTTGTCATGATTGTCAATTTATTTATTTTTGTCCTTGCTGCCTTATTAGTATTTAGTTGGGAAACAGCTATGTACTCGATTATTACTTATTTTATTGCTTATAAAATGATTGATATTGTCGTTGAAGGTATGGAAGAATTAAAATCTGTAACGATTATTTCTGATAAGCCAGAAGAAATTGCAAATTCCTTAATACAGGAATTAGGTCGCGGCATCACGTATATTCATGGTGAGGGTGTTTATAGTAATGAGCCCAAAAAGATCATATATACGATAGTATCTCGGATCGAATTATCTAATTTACGTACCATTGCTCAAGAAATAGACCCGAAAGCCCTAATCGCCATAGAGAATGTTGCTGATGTTTCAGGCAGTAACTTTAGGAAAAGTTCGGCTCATTAAAATGAAAGAACAAAGGACCAAGCAAAAACAGAGGGCACTGAAAAACCCCTCCTAATAGAAAAAGGTGTAATCCTTCATATTGTGAAGAGATTATACCTTTTTTCTGTATAATTAGAGTATCAATTTTATGTGGGTGGGTACGATGATACAAAAACAACAATCTATGATATTCGGTCCGTTTTTGGTCATTAATAACACCTCAATGGACTTATACTATTTATAACAATAAATGTAACAGGATTGTTATTCCAAATTACTGTAAAATCAATAAAATGATAAACAAATCCTATTTTATATATTCATTACTCACTAATTGATCTTGGATGACTTCAGTTGGAATAATGAATTCCACCACACCCATAAAACCAGGAGAAACCTCATATTTATCAAATGAAATAACTAACTTCCCTTGATTATTTATATAAAAGTTTTGCTCTTTAACTATCTTTTCAAATGGATCGAATATTTCTTCACCGATCCCACTTACCCAATATGACACTTCAGGGTTCGCTTTCATTTGTGCTTTCATTTGCTCTTTTATATTTTCACTAATTACATCCAAATAATCCTCATCTTCAAATAGACTTGGTAGATTTATTAGAATTTGATTTTTTTTATCAATCGTATCAAATTTCATTGTCGTTGATGAAGAGCCTACCGTATTCACATTATACCTAGCGATTGAAAGAAGTTGTTTGTTGTCTGTTTTAATTTCATAACCACTTTCTATTCCTAAATGGCCACCTCCACTTTTCTTTACCTCTTCCATGTCTTTTAAAAATTCTTGATATAATTTTTCATTTTCTTTTAAATATTTTTCGTTTAAACTTTTTTCTAAATCTTTATTGTCTAAGTTGGTAACTGCAGGCACTTTAATATTTGCATTATAAGTATCCTCATTAACTCTATACTCTCTAAACGTAATTAAGTTTACCATTTTACCTAAAACCGGAATATCAGAAAAAGCATATGCAATAGTTGAACTTGTGTTCACACTCGAAATAAATAAAATAGCTGCAACTGCAATTCCTATAATTATTTTTTTAGGTTTTCTTTTCTTTTCTTGACGTAGTGCCTGCTTAACCACTGTTTGTAATTCTTCTGGGATTTCAATATTTTGATATTCTTTTATAAGTTGTTTCATTCTTTTCATACCTTTGATCCTCCTGAATTCCATCTTCTAATTCTATTCTTAATAGCTTTAGTGCTCTATATAATCTCGTTTTAATGGTGTTAGCATTTTCCTCTAATACCTTGGCTATTTCTTCGATCTTCAGATCTTCAAAAAAGCGAAGTAAAATAATGGCATGATAATTATGCGGTAGCGACTCGAGCGCATTTTTCAAATCTATATTTTCATATTTATCTGTACCGCCTAGTAAATGTAATTCAATGGCTTCACTTTCCATTGGATGTACTTTTTTATGCTTTCTGTTGCTATCAATCGAAGTATTTATTACAATTCGATACATCCAACTTTTAATTACTGACACATCTTCAATCTTGTGAATCGAACATAGCCCTTTTCGAATAGACTCCTGAACCACGTCTAATGCATCTTGTTGATTTTTTACATAATTATAGGCAAAACGGTATAAGTTTGCTTCATTTTCAGTCACGAATTGAATAAATGCTTTTTCTATTTTTCTTTTTTTGAACATCATTTTACTCCCTTGCTGTGTATCATTTTTGAATACAATACTAAAACGTCGTTCTTCTGCAAAAAGTTTTATTTAATTAAATCTTTTTTCATAAACTTTGTTGCTATAGAAAAGCAACAATAAGTTATCTGTGAATTAATGGAGCCTACTGTGATTGAATATTGTGAGAAGAAGGTTCGAAACCTATCACTATCTAAAATCGAATAATAATCTTGAAGCGTTAACAATTGATGTTGAAAAGCTAATTCTTCTGCATGTTTGAGAATTTCATAAATCCCACCTCTTGCTTTAATAGTTCCTGAGATAGGAAGGTGACTATCACATTTTAGTAATAATTCCCCTAATATAGGTTGTTGATAATTCTGTTCGAAGGATTGTTTCAAGGCAGGGACTCTCACTAAAGGAGATACTATGATATCATTTGTCCCTTTTGTTTCAGGGGAAACCTTGGCTATATATGGAGCAAAACGTTTCAACCTTTCCTCTGCATCTCTTACATCTTCTTGAGTAAGGGGGATTTTTTAATTCCCGATTGAAATTTTTCGATATTTGGATTACATGATGTAGTGCTGCCGCCCGAAATCTCTATTGAACGTCCTTGACCTTATAACAAATTTTAATAATTTTCTTCAACAAAAAAAAAGAAGCCTTTTAGCTCCTGAACCTACCTGCTTTAACAAATCTGGCAGTGTACGTGATCTCGATGATCTGCTAAGGCACAATCACCAATATCTTCATTCATCTCATTAAGATAACCTGCCACCCGATTATGAATCTCATATAGGGGTACTGTTACATGCCCATCAAACTAATATTTTGAAGGATCCCCAAAACGAGAAATTTTATCTTCCCATAGTTTTCCATGGGAAGATAAAATTTTTTAGTTTTGGGGATCAATGAATTTCTTAACTTGATGGGTATGGTGTCTGACCCTTCGTTTGAGGCCACCCGCTTTGGTACTAGTCTTCTATTTTTTTTTCTTTTCTGACAGTATTCCATCCTCGATATAGACGATACGATCACATAAATCAAGCATGCGCTTGTCATGGGTAACCATGATCGCTGCTTTTTGGTGCAGTTTCACTTCATCTGCGAGCATTTGCACGACAGCTCGTCCTCGTTCGGAATCAAGGCTTGCTGTTGGTTCATCTGCTAAAATAATATCAGGGTTATTCATCCAGGCGCGAGCGATGGCAACACGTTGCCGCTCACCGCCGGATAAGCTTTCTGGGTAATGATTCTTTCTATGCATTAAGCCAAGTCGATCAAGTAGATTATGGGCTCTTTTTTTTGCATTTGTATGATGCATTCCACTTAACTCGGGAATGAGTAGCAATTGATCTTGAACGGTTAAATAGGGAATTAAATTAGACGATTGAAAGATGAAGCCGATTTTTTCTAATCGGAGCTGATTCATTTTTTTCGGAGAAAGCTTGTGAATCTCCTTACCGCCAATCATCATCCGCCCGCTCGTTGGCGATAATAAAGCACCTGTAATGGAAAGAAAGGTACTTTTTCCTGATCCAGATGGTCCGACAACGGCGACGAATTCACCCGCTTTTACTTGTAATGATACATCATCCAATACTTTGACAGACGTATCGCCATCGCCATAAACCTTACTGATCTGCTCGAGAAGTAATAAATCTTCCATTATACAGCCCTCCCAATTGCTTCGATTGCATCAATTTTCGATACCCGATATAGCGATAGTAACGCGCCGATCATCGATACTACTAAGAAAAGAATCGAGCAGCCGAATACTAATGAAGTACTAAGGTTAAAAGGCATACTATCTGGTAAAATGAATGACACGCCAATAGTAAGTGAGATACTGATTAGTAAACTTACAATCGTAATGAATAGTACTTGAAATATAATGGTTCGTGCCAAGTACGTTGATTTGGCGCCAATTGCTTTTAAGACACCGAATTGATTCATTTTTTGAATGGTCATAACGTAGAAAAATACGGCTAATACAAAAGCAGAAATTACGAATAGAAATGCAATCATCATTATCAGTGAGCCTTGTTCTTCTTTATAGCCTGGAATACCTTGAAGGGCTTGATCTTTACTAATCACGTCAACGTTCGGTAGATTTTTCTCAATTTGTTTCGCTTGATTTGCCGAAATGTTTAAAGCAATCGTATTAAATATTTCCTGATTCGGAGTTTGTTGATGTGAAATGGTCGACCAACCGTTGAAATTCATATAGACAACAGGAGTATGACTGAAAGATTGACCTTCTGTGAAACCGACGATTTTAAAAGTTTCTCCTGATGCCAAATCTTCTATTTCATCTCCGAGCTTAAATCCTTCAAGTTGTATGGAGCGATCGGCTACTATTTCATGGGCTGTTCTTTGATTGATCATTTTTCCTTCGCTTATTGTAGGGGCAAGCATGCTGTTTACATCAATTGCGAAAAACGTAATATCCAATTTTTTTGTTGCCCCACTTTTCGTGATGGTTGTCATTTGCACGCCAAGTGGTGTAGCCTTCCCCTCTTCGGTATATTGGCGCACATCCTGCAGATTGTTATCAGATATGGTGGAACGAGTTAAGCGATTGTCCGAATCCTGCTGGAGAACTAAATAATTCGTGTTCATGTTTTGTATTGACGATGCGTTATCTGACGACAGCCCGTTGGCTAATCCGGAAACAAACAGGACCAACCAGATAAGCAATACCATAATGAATCCAATTAATACATAGCGTAATTTAGCGTGTTTCATTTCCCTTAAAGCGAGAAACATCCTTCTGTTCATCTCCATTCATTTAATAACTTAAATATAGGATAATACGGCAATATGAACGGAGTATGAACAGTTGTTTACATTCTAGGAAGCTGTATTCGGAAAATCGTTCCGTGTCCAACTTGGCTTTTGACGAGGATTTGTCCGTTATGAAGCTCAACTATTTTCTTCGTAATCGCAAGACCTAATCCACTACTTCCGATTTCGCTTGGAGTTCTAGCTTGATCTGCTTTATAAAAACGGTTGAAAATATTGGCTAAATCGCTTTTGGCAATCCCAATGCCTGTATCTTGTACTTCAACGATGCAATCATTTTCCTGTTCAGTGAGCCGAATGGAAATCGTTCCACCAATAGGAGTGAATTTAATGCTGTTCGTTAAAAGATTCGTCCAGACTTGGTGTAGCAGATGCTGATCGGCGTAGATGAAGGTTGTAGGTAAACTTAAGTCAATCGCTAACTCTTTTTCTTGCCAGCTCCATTCAGCCATAAATATGACCTGTTTAATTTGCTTTGCCACATCAAAGGTGCTCTTTTTTACAAGAAATTCTTCTTTATCTAATGAAGCGAGCGTTAGTAATTGTTTACTTAATTGGGACATTCGTTTCGTTTCTGCTTCAATAATGGCTAAATAATGCTTCCGTTGTTCTTCAGGTAAAGTGTCTGATTGCAAAGTTTGTGAAAAACCTTGGATGGATGCGAGTGGGGCTTGAATTTCATGAGAAACGTTCGAAACGAATTCCTGTCGCATACTCTCAAGCTGTTCTATATTCTTTGCCATCTCTCTAAAATGCTCGGCTAATTTGCCAATTTCGTCTCGTCGTTTCATATCGAGCTCTATATCATATTTTCCGCTGGAAATTCTTTTCGTTGCATCGGTTAGTTTGCTGATTGGTTTTACAATATACCGCGTACTAATAATGACGAAGAGGATACTTAATATGAGCGAAAGAATGAGAAGAACGGAAAAGAAAATACGCATTTCACCAAACTGCATATCGAGATTCGGACGAATGAAAAGTGCATAGTTCTTACCGTCAACAGTCAGTCGTATTCCGATTGTGTTCGTTAATACGTTATCGAAAAAACCTGTGATAAAGGCACTTGAGGGGAAATCCAGAATGCCGTGATACACTTGGCCGTCAAGCACATTCTGAATGATTTCCGAATCGATCTCTTTTTTTCTAAATTCCCCGCCATAAAAGAAACCTTGTCCATTTTGATCCACTACATACAATTGATAGCCGAGGTTGGCGGTATTTTCTAAATAATCGTCAAGTGAAATTTCTTGGTTCTTTTCATAAAAAGTAACGATGTCTTCCGAAAGTAGAGTCACTTTCCTGTCATTAACTGGTTTAAGCTTAGTTTGATAATAAAAATTGGCAAAGAGGAAGGCTAATATTCCGCTTAAAATCATCACAAAGATAGTGGTAAAAACGATACGTAAATAGAGAGTTTTCAATGTTGGGCAACCTCCAATTTATAGCCGACCCCTCGTACTGTTTTAATCAAGAAATCGCAATCTTGGTTCGAGAAACGCTCACGTAAACGCTTAATATGAACATCGACTGTGCGGTCATCCCCTGAAAAATCTGCTCCCCAGATTAGATGAATCAATTCGTCTCGCGTGAAAATTCGATTAGGGAAGCTTGCTAGCTGAGCTAATAGTTCAAATTCCTTCATTGGCAGCATCAAAAGCTTCCCATTAGCATGCACTTCATAACTTTTGCGGTCAATGACCGTTTGATTGAGGATGATTTTCTCTGCGTTGACCATTTGAAATCGACGAAGGAGTGCTTTAATTCGGAACAATAATTCTTTAGGCTCAAACGGTTTTGTAACATAATCATCGGTTCCCACAGCAAAACCTTTTTCTTTATCAATCAACTGATCTTTCGCAGTTAATAAAATAATCGGGAAATCATAATCGTTTCTCATTTCCTCACACAACTGATATCCATCCTTATTCGGCATCATCACGTCTATAATGGCTAATTGAATTTGCTGCTCCAAGAGGATATCGGAAGCTTCGACACCATCAGCTGCCAAGTAGACGGAAAATCCTTCTTTTTGTAGAAAGTGCTTTAACAATTCACGTATATGAAGATCATCATCAGCAATTAATATATGGATCATAAGGTTATACATCTCCTAAAATAGTATGCTTGAGGAAGTTTACCTTAAATATACAGTATTTAGTCAAGAAGCTGAAATGTCTGTATGTTTAGAATAGGAAGACGTGACAAATCCGATTCCTACTCGCCAAATGTTCATTCTGGCGCGCAAATTCCAAATCCGGCAGGAAAAGTGTAGATTCCGGCACGCAAATCCCAAATCCGGCACGAAAAGTGTAGATTTCGGCACGCAAATCCCAAATCCGGCACGAAAGTTGTAGATTTGCATCGAAATTACCATTCTGCGTTCTAAATTATTGCCATGAATAGAGGGAATTGTCTTAAAACCTCATAAAGGGACCATTCGATTTTTGAGAAATTTGGATAAACTTGGTCCAGCAGGGAATAAATTTGTTTGCTACAATCAAATATGATAGAAAACGTGGACAGGAGAGAGGAAATGGAGTTTTTAGCAACAATTTTAATAGTAGTCGCTTTTTTTAGCTTTTTTATCGGTCTGCTTGGTGTAATGAAAGGAAGTGTGAAATTCTTAAGATTGCGCACTAGGAAGGCTAGCTCCTTATTTGTTGTGGCTGCATTTGTAGTATTCATAATCGGCGGAGCCATATTGCCTACTACCCCAGATCAGCAGGGAACTTCACAGGAAAAGGAACTAAAAGAAACGAAAACAGCAGAGACGAAAACAGCAGAAACGAAAACAGAAGAGACGAAGAAAGATGTCGTTGTTTCTAAGCCGGTAACTGAAGAAATGGCCGTCCATTTTGTCGATGTTGGCCAAGGGGCAGCACAAGTGATTATTGCTCCAAACAAAAAAGTAATGGTCATTGATGCTGGCAATAACGATGATGAAGACAAAATGGTAGCTTACTTGAAAGAGTTAGGAGTTTCTAAGGTTGATATTTTAATTGGAACCCATCCTGACGCAGATCATATTGGCGGAATGGATGCGGTCATTGACTCTTTTGATATCGGAAAAATATATATGCCGAAAGTACAAAGAAATACGCAAACATTTGAATCGGTTTTACAATCTATTCAAAACAAAGTATTGACTGTGACTACAGCAAAAGCGGGGATCGAGCTTGATTTAGACCCTGCGGTACAAGTGAAAATGATTGCTCCACTGGACGATACAACAAGTGATGCGAATGAAATGAGTGCCGTCGTCAGACTTCAATATGGTGAACAATCATTCCTTTTGACGGGAGATGCTGGAATACCAACGGAGGAAAAATGGCTTCAGTCTGGTGAATTGATACAATCAACCGTTCTTTTAACTGGTCACCATGGTAGCAATCACTCTACTAGTGAAGCATTTTTAAAAGCAGTTCAACCGAAATACGCAGTCATTCAAGTAGGGAAAAACAGTTACGGTCACCCAACTAGCGAAGTATTAGAACGACTTCACAGCGAGAAAATAAATATATACCGTAACGATACCGATGGAACGATTGTGTTTAAAACGGATGGAAAAGAAATCAATGTCAATAAAGATGCATGGGAGTATACACCTGCTCCTAAAACACAGAAACAGACAGCAGCGCCTAACCAAACCCAAGCTAAACCTGCTGTGACGCCACCAGTCAGTACACCAGATGTGTCAAACGCTATACAGGCATCTGCAGTGATTGACAATAGCAACCCAAATCAAAACGAAGAAGTTACAGTAACTGTTACGGTACAAGATCAAAACAGTCAGCCTGTAAATGGGGCGAATGTTCACTTAACCCTTCAATTTAAGTCGAAAGATACGGTGTATGAAGGTGTGACGAATGCAAATGGAGTTGCCTCACTATCCTTTAGAGTAGGAAGAGCGGCTGCCGGATTCACAGTAAATGGCGACATTACAGTAACTGCCAACGGAGTAACTACTACTACACAAACAGCATTTACGCCAAAATAAAGGAAGTGTAACCATGAAGGGAATCATAGATCGATTTGAAGGAGATTTAGTTGTCGTTGAAGTCGATGGAAAAACAATAAATGTTCCGAAAAAGTTGGTTGATTCTAAAGTAAAAGTTAGTGATGTTGTTGAGTTGGTCAATGAAAAATGGATGGCTAATGAAGCAGAAACCGAAAAGCGTAGGAAAAAGATAAAATCGATTATGGAAAGCGTTTGGGAAGATTAAAAAAAATATATAGGAAACAGGATCGGCGATGTCCTATAAGGGTCCGACCTCCAACTCTCAATCAGAATGCAGTGTTTCTCACACTTATCTGAACTGTATACAGGGAGTTGCGAGGTCTGGCCTTTTTTGGAATAAGAGAATGTGGAAGCATATTACCAACATCTGAATCGGTTATACATTAACCTTGATTCTACTTGTGGCTTTACGTAGATTTACATTGTGATTAGCCAAGCGACGATAGGTCCTATAATTGATCCTAATATGGCACTTAATGTCATGGAAACGGAACTCATGGACAAGGTAAATTCCCCATATTCAGCAGATTTTGCTGTGCCTAAAGCATGTGAGGCACTACCAAAGGCAATTCCTTTTCCTAGTGAACTGTTAATTCGCAATCGTTTCATGAAGGCTGGACCTATGATGACGCCAGTGAAACCTGCGATCATGACAAAAATAGTCGTCATTGGGGGAATACCACCAAGTACTTCTGAAACTTGAAGAGCTACAGGGGTTGTAAGAGATTTAGGTAACATGGATAGGATAAGCGTTTGGTCTATTCCTAAAACACGTGCGAATAGGAGAACACTGATCATACCAGTAATTAATCCGACAAAAACGCCACATATAATGGGGAACCAATAGCTCACGACGATATGACGCTGTTTGTATAAAGGGTAGGCAAGTGCTACTACAGCAGGTCCTAGAAGGGAATGAATCCACTGTCCGCCAACCATATAGCTTGAATAGGGAATATGGAGGATGGAAAGAAGGATGATTAGGATGATTGTTGTTGTTAACACGGGTACGAGTAGCGGGAAAGTAAAACGTACATATAAACGATTCATAAGAACATAAACAGCAATCGTCCCTAAGAT
Organism: Peribacillus huizhouensis; assembly: GCF_014138605.1. GTDB lineage: Bacteria > Bacillota > Bacilli > Bacillales > DSM-1321 > Peribacillus > Peribacillus huizhouensis. Next base: position 298,376 of record NZ_JACJHX010000003.1, read on the forward strand.
TACAGTGATTGCGAATAGTGTTTGCTGCATTTCTCTTTCTCCTTTCTTAGTTGTTCCCGTTTTTCAAGAAACTGACTCATCAATCCAGCTGCACCCATCGTGATCATCGTACTTATGACAGTAATTACAACTAAGAGTGACCCTTTAAATGAAAGTAATGAAGGGTGATTCATGATCCCCAACATAGCTGGTATAAATAACAATGATAAATATTTCAGCAGAAATCCAACTCCAGCTTCAATGAATCGCACTGGAATAATTTTTAAAGACAAACCAACCAATAACAAGAGCATACCAATGATACTTCCTGGAATCGGCAGATTAAATAAGTCATGCAAAACGTTTCCGATAAAGGAAAAGGCATAAAGAATAGCAATCTGGAAGATGATCGTTATGATTTTCATGTATCTTGCTGCAAACTAGAACAGCTTTCCACCTCTCTTTGAATTAAAACTTATAAACTTACCATACTATGATACAACTATAATTATATGTGTCAATGGATAGTTTAATGGGCGCAGAAGATAAATGTGGCATGTTTTTGATATGATTAGTCTGAATGTACAAGGTTATTATCCCAAATGAACGGTAGTAAGACACCTACGATTAAAGCATAGAGGAATCGAAGAAGCGTAGGTAGAGGGACTCCAACTATTAAAGTTTTGCTTTATTGAGATAGTAAGATTCTACCTTAAGGTAAATAATAATCTGGAGCAAAGTCAAGATTAAGAAAGATACCAATTTTGTCATGCCTGTATGAATAGCGGGCATCTTTTCCTGTCGAAATTATTAAATAAATGTTGCCCAAGTTATTGAAAAGACAAGCTTGCAGTGTAAACATGTTTACAGAATATGAGAGATATTAAGGAAAACAGTTTTATTCTAAAAAATAGAAAGTACGTACATCTAAGAATAATCATACATTTGAGGTGTTTTCACATGAAACAAAAGGGGCTGCTTTTGATTGCTTTATTAATAAGTTTGTTCTCGCTTATGGCTTTTAGTCTTATGGCTATTCTTATTAGTGGGAAGAGGATCGTTCAATTTGATCAAAAGGTGATTTCTTTTGTTCAAGGATTCGAGACTTCCCTGGTTACTTCGATCATGAAGTTTTTTACATTTATTGGTTCGATGCCAGTTGTGTTGGTGATTGTTCTAATTGCTTTAATTATTCTAGATAAAGTTTTAAAGCATCGAACAGAATTAGTACTATTTGTTGTCGTCATAATCGGAACACCGGTTCTTAATCAGCTCTTGAAATTCGTTTTCCAACGTTCCCGTCCAGATATTCATCGCCTGATTGAAGTGGGCGGCTATAGTTTTCCAAGTGGTCATGCGATGAATGCCTTTGCAGTTTATGGAATTATTTCTTTTCTATTATGGCGTCATATCCCTACTTTTTTGGGACGCACAACTCTAATTATCATTAGCGGTATATTCATTTTCATGATTGGTATAAGTCGGATTTATCTAGGGGTGCACTATCCAAGCGATATTATCGGTGGCTATTTCGCGAGCAGTTTTTGGCTGGCCAGTGCCATATGGTTTTTCTACAGATTAAAAAGCGAAGCAAACAGAAAGAAAACTTTGGTGGAGTAGTAATTCATTACGATTCGGAAGCTCGTCATGATTTCTTTACTGTATAGATTGTTGTGACACGTATACAGAAATAAAGCCGAGGATGTCTCATAACAAAAGGGTCAGATTCTTTGCCGAGACATCCTCATTTTAAAGCAAAAAAGCTACTTGTTTGTAAAAGGATCTTTATCAGGTACTAATTCCTTTGAAAACTCCATTACGTTCGCCATTTTTGACATTTGACCATCATTTCGCAGTCGAAAATTATCAATTAAGTTTTGAACAGGAATCATCATATTTCTGGTTCGATTTCTACTTAACCCATAAGCGGCTGCACTAATCCCCAGGCTTAACATAGATGCCCACATCATCCTTCTATTATTCCTTCTTCTTCTAATATTGAAAAGAGCAGGTATCCAGTTATTCAGTTTAAACACTCCTCACTAGATATTTGAAAAGCAGATGCCTTTCATAATCTAATATTTGCTAATAGGTGTTTGATATGCTGGTAATGTTTATGGACTTAACACGTTTACGATTAAGGTCAAAAAATATTCAAAATGGTTTTGTACATAAACTCAATTGGTAAGGGAGAAAATACAATTTAATTAAAGAAAAAGGATGATTGATGTGGCTTCTTTATTAGCAAAAAATCCTCGAAAATCAAAACCTGTGATTATGCTTATCATTGATACCTTAATGGATTCACCTCTACAAGAGGCCATCAAAAATAATCGAGCACCTGCATTCAAGTTTTTAATCGAGAATGGGATGTATTTTCCAGATGTAGTTAGTACTTTTCCAACTATGTCTGTTACTGTTGATGCAACTATACTAACTGGTACCCAGTGTGATGTTCATCGGTTACCTGGGCTCGTTTGGTTTCATACAAAAGAAAATCGTCTCATTAATTATGGCAGTCATATTCGTGAATTGTGGAAGCTTGGTCTTAGTCAATCTCTTGAAGATATCTTATTTCACATGAACGGCAATCATATCAGTAAGGAAGTTAAAACCATACATGAGGAGTTAGCGGAAAAAGGTATCGATTCGGCTTCGATAAATGCACTGATTTATCGAGGAAATACATCTCACTTATATAAATTGCCGAAATTAATAACATGGTTTACTTCCATTCAAAAAGACCGTCCAACATTAGGTGCTAAAGTTTTTACATATGGGTCATTAAACAAAGTTAGTCTATCTAAAAGGTATCAACGTCTATGGCAAAAATTTGGATTCAACAATTCTTTTTCCGTTCAGGAATTATCTTTTTTAATTAACAAAGACCAACTTCCTTCGTTTTCCATCGTTTACTTTCCCGAGCTTGATCAGAGTGTTCATAAACATGGTCGTATGGACGTAAAAGGTATAGAAAAAGTCGATCAACATTTACAAAAGATTCTTAATGTATATGATTCATGGGAAGAAGCAATACAAAACAATATTTGGATTACAATGGGTGATAACGGGCAAGCGTGGATTGATTCTAATCAGAAAGAAGCTTTAATTGATCTTAGGAAAATACTTGGCTCATATCACATTATGAAACTAAGAGACGGCGTTCAAGCAAAAGATCAGATTGTGCTTGCAGTAAATCAACGGATGTCATATATCTATTCACTAGATGCGAACACATTACCTATTCATACACTTGTATTAGAGCTAGTAAATGATCATCGAATTGATGTCATTGCATGGCAAGAAGAGGAAACGATAAAGGTCAAATCCGGTGAAAAAAAAGGAGAACTTCATTATCGAAAAGGCGGAGAATTAACGGATCCATATAACCAAACTTGGGTTGTTGACGGTGATTATGGATTATTAGATCTAACGGTACGTGACAATCAACTTCATTATGGTAACTATCCAGATGCTTTGGCACGTATATATAGTAGTTTACATTCACATGAAGGAAATTTTATTATCGTCAGTGCTAAACCAGGCTATGAATTTATTGGTGAAGGTTCACCAACCCATGTAGGAGGAGCTAGTCACGGAGGATTGCACCAACAAGATTCTTTAGTACCATTGATCGTAACGGGCACACAGTCAACACCTTCATATTTACGAATGGTAGATATGAAAGAATGGGTTTTATCATTAATTGGTTGATTAAAGATGGGACTATCGTGAATGAAAGATTCCATATTGAAGATTTTAGATTATTGAGGTGATAATATACATGCCAATGTTAGATGTTGACGGTATTAGCTTGTATTATACTGTTAAAGGAAAAGGGATTCCTATTGTTTTTATTCACCCTCCTGTACTCACTGGCTTGAATTTTACATACCAAATAGAGGAATTATCCCAAGAATTTAAAGTAATTACTTTTGATATTAGAGGTCATGGAGGGAGTCAGTATTCAAGACCGCCAGTAACCTATCCGTTGATTGTAGAAGATATCAAACATCTGTTGGATCATTTAAAAATTAAAAAAGCATTTATCTGCGGATATTCAACCGGTGGTTCGATCGTATTGGAATATTTGCTGAATTCTGCCGATTGGGCTCTGGGAGGCATTGTAATAGGTGGAATGTCTGAAGTGAGGGATAAATACCTAAAGAAAAAAATTTCTTTAGGTATGTCGCTTGCAAATAAAGGAGCAATTTCAGTTCTTGCGCTATCCATTTCTTGGAGCAATTCAAATACGAAAAAGTTGTTTATAAAGATGTTTAAAGAAGCCCGAAAAGGCGATGCAAGAAATATCGAGCAGTATTACCGTTATAGTTTGCATTATAACTGTACCCATCAGCTAGAGAAAATCAATCTTCCAATTTTATTGGTTTATGGTAAAGAAGATAAACCATTTTATTATTATGCCAAGATATTGCATGAAAAATTGCCATGTAAGGAATTAACGTTCATTGATCATGCAAAGCATCAGATCCCTACAAAAGCGGCTAATGATTTAAATGAAAGGATTAAGCATTTTATCAATACACATGTGATGAATTCAGATGAAACCTAGATCTAACAGATATAAATCCCTTATTTCTCACTGTATGGATTCTTCCACTTGCATAAACTAATAACCTGATCCATCAAGTACTCTGTAGAAATTTCTGTCTTTTACAATGGCTGTTTTCACATACTTTGTTGCTTTTCAATCATTTTTACACTAATAACCCGGGGTGATTTCCGTTGCAGGTACTCGCTTTCCGCGGGCGGTCTCAGAAGCCTCCTCAGTGCTTTGCACTTGCGGGGTCTCCCTCAACACGCTTTTCCCGCAGGAGTCTCGCACCTGTAACGAAGATCAACATCTGTTCGAATTGGTTTCTTGCTAAAAACAACAATCTTTACGAAAAGAGCCTTTACAATTGAAAATAAATCATAAATCTAATGGAGTAAAAAAATGGGGAGAGATAAAAGTATAAGGATTCATTTATTATTCCTATTGGTAGTTACTGCAGTTTTTATTTGGTCATTTATTCAGCCAGAAGGATACTTGATATGGACAATGGAAGTACTTCCTGCCGTTGCGGTACTGATCATTGTTATTGCTGCATATAATAAATTTCGCCTCACTACATTATCATATATCATTATTGCTAATCTTTCGATTGCTATGTTCATCGGTGCTCACTATACTTACTCAAAAGTTCCTCTATTTAATTGGATAAAAGATTATTTTGATTTAAACCGGAACCACTATGATCGGTTTGGGCATTTTCTAAAAGGTTTATTTGCGATCACATTAAGTTTTGCACTTGCTATTGGAACTTTATATGAAATTATAGAATGGTTAGCTTCTATTATTTCAAAATGCGGAAAAGCTTTAGGAACACAAGGTGATTTTTGGGATGCACAAAGGGATATGTCGTTAACATTAATAGGCTCTATCATTGTACTGCTTATCTTATCAAAACTACATAACAAGCTGTTAATAAAAAAGGATTTTTCGATCGATTAAAAGAGAAATGGCACTAATATTTACAAAAATAAGTTAATGTGGAATAAAAAGTTCTACTAGGTTAAGAATTGATTCATTAATGCGTCAATAAGGACCAGGCACCTCCAAATATTGTTGGGTGGTTCCTGGTCCATCTTGATTGAAGTGAAACTTATTATTTTCCTTGTACTGCAATCCTTAATTATTTTTGCCTTATTGGTAATTTGCAGTTATGCCTAGATATATCTTAATACTCTATTTCATCGTAATCTTTAGGTTGAGGAACAGGTTGCCCATTTTTACGATTCGAATAACCAAAAATAATTTCTAGCTCCTCGGCATGACTTATCTTAGTCCCTTTTTCATGTTGTTTTTCTTCTTTTTTCATAGGATTGACTCCTTTCATAATCATCTATGTTTAATATGACCTAATGTAAAGGATTCACCATACGGGTGAAAACATGTATGTAGATGTGATTTTCCATTGATTTATAATCGAATACGTTATCAGAAAAGTCGATTTTAAATTTATTTTATTAAAGCGTGGTAATGTTGGGATAAAATGTAAGTGGTGTGCAAGATGAAGTGTTGATGTAGTTTTGTTCGGAGGATAATGGGAAAAACACCTAGATTCAAAAAGCATCTGGGTGTTTTTCACTTACAAGCGTTGGGATACTATCTGCTAACGCTTCAATATTTTTGGTTACTTTCGCACTATAGGAGAAATCACCGTAGCAATATGGGTAGCGGAAATTTTCTTTATTTCCACCGCAATTGTACAGGTCGGGATTTTTTTCTACTTGAATCATCGAGAATTTCTTTGCCAGCTCTTCACTATGCTTTCCACCGTTTTCCGCAATGTAATTAATATAGCCTATTCCCATATTATAGGACTGGATGATGGTTGGAAAATCAACTTTTTTTTCTTTGCCATAGGCAATAACCTGTTTGAAATGCTTAACGCCATATTGAATGCTTTCCTTAGGATCGGTAATGGTGTTAGGAGCAAGTCCAGCTGATTCTGAAGATTGCATCGGATCTCCGCCCTTACCACGGCTTTCTTGTTGCATGACGGCAATAAGTACGACTGTATATTCTTGCAAATTATATTGGGCCAGTTCATCGTGCAGGGTCGAACTGTATTTCTTTACTGAAGCAAAGGGGTCCGGTTGAATTATGGTTGTTGAAACCTTTTCTGTATGTGGGACCTGCATGACCTGTTTAATCAGTAAGATAGCAAAAAGCAACGCAAACAAGATAAAAAGGGCTTTAGATACCTTCCTTTTTCGTTTCATTTTTTCTCCTCAACATTTCATCTCTGTAATTTCAGTTTAACAAATAAATGAAAGGGTGACTATCTGAAAATAGTAGTATGCGAATATGTAATTCTCAAAATTAATAAGTAGGATTTTAATTCCTACTAAACAGGTTCAATTAATTGACGAATTATGAGAGATTTTATACGATAAGGTGTATCAACTGACTGATCAATCGAGAGGAGGAATTGTGATTAAAGAAAATGAGAAGTCTATTGATCGAAGAGAACAAATAATTGCGATTGCCATCAAACTGTTTGCTATGAATGGTTATCATAAGACAAAGATATCAGATATTGTTCGTGAAGCAGGAATTGCTCAAGGGACTTTCTATTGGTATTTTAAAAGCAAGGAAAGTATAGTACTTGAGATCATTCAAAGCGGACAAGCACAGATTCTTGCAGTTGTTTCCAAAGGATATCGGACATCTCCAGGTACCATAGCCGATGCAGTGGCCTCTTCTGAAAAATTATTTGAAGATTTATTTACCTTTTCAAAGGGTAATCGATATTTGATGGAATTAATCATCAAAGGAATCGATAGTGAAGAGTCCATCAAGCATTTAATTTTCGAAACCCGTATAAAAATTGAAGAAGCATTCAAGAATAACTTAAAGCGGGCAATGGAACTGAGGATTTTGCCAGAAAAAGATCCGTCGATTCAAGCTGCATTAGTAATGAGCTTAATGGAAGGCATGCTGGCAAGATGGCTATTCGGCCCTGTTACATATGAATCAGCTGTAGAAGAACAATCAGCAAATGACCTTGCAAAGGAACTAGTAAAGTTTGAGTTCTTTGGATTGTTAGGATAATAAATGAAGGAGTGATTTGAACATGAAAAAGCGCCCCAGGTTGCTACTGACTTTCCTAGTAGCTATATTGATGATATTAAGTGCATGTGGTGCAAAGAATAACGCCAACAATGCGAATAAAGATTTACTCAAAGAGGTAAAGGATCAAGGTACATTACGGGTTGGTGTCATGGGAACGTATCAGCCATATAATTTCTTAAATGACAAAAAAGAAATGGACGGTTTTGACGTAGATATTGCGAAGGAAGTTGCGAAACGTTTAGGGGTAAAGGTTGAATTTGTTGCTCAAGAATTTTCGGGAATGATTGCTGGTCTACAAACGAACAAGTTTGATGTTGTAATCAGCCAAATGACGATTACGGATGAACGGAAGAAACAACTAGATTTTACAAAGCCGTATATTACAAATAACGTAAAAGTCATTGTTCAAGAAGGGAATACTACGATTAAGTCTGTAGAAGATTTTAAAGGGAAAAATATCGGTGTCGGATTAGGAACAAATGACGAAACCTACCTCCGTACCGAGCTACTGCCAAAAGTGGGCGATTTTACAATTAAAACCTATGACGATGTCATTACATCGCTGAAGGATTTGGATACAGGCAGAATTGATGCAACGATTAATAATATGTATGCCATTAAACCGATTGTTGAGAAGAACGGCTTTAAAATAAAAGCAGTAGGCGAACCGGTGAAGTCTGATCAAGCAGGCATCGCAGTTCGCAAAGGAAATGAGAAGTTCTTAAAAGAGCTGGACCGAATCTTAGCTGACATGAAGGCGGACGGAACGTATAAAAAGATTTTTGTGAAGTGGTTTAATGAAGAACCAGCTGAGTAAAGAGGAAGGGCTGGACAAGTAAATGGATATTATTTGGTCAAATTTGCCGTTTTTGTTAAAGGGAGCTTATTATACGCTTCTGATTACGATTGTTTCGATGTTTTTTGGCTCCATCATCGCGGTTGTTGTTGCGATCGCGAGATTAAAAGGAAATCGATCGATTAGGTGGTTGGCACGTGCTTATGTATCGATTATTCGAGGAACGCCGACCCTTGTGCAGATCATTATTGTTTATTATGGATTAGCGGATTACGGCTTAAATCTTCAGCCGTTGACTGCAGCGTATATTGCGCTAAGTATTAGCATCGGTGCGTATTTATCGGAAACATTGCGTGGTGCGATACAAGCTATTCCAAAGGGACAATATGAAGCGGCATATGCATCAGGAATGACGCCGATCCAAACAATGAAGAGAATCATTCTGCCGCAAGCGATTCGAATTGCGATACCACCAGCGGGGAATACGTTCATCGGAATGTTAAAGGAAACATCGCTCGTATCTGTAATTACAGTCACAGAATTGCTTCGATCGGCACAGCTTTTGATTGCGCAATATTATGTGTACATGCCGTTTTATCTGGCAATTGCAGTGATGTACTGGATACTCAGCACGGGATTTTCCTTCATATTAGAGAGAATCGAGCGACGGCTATCAATTTATGAATAAGTATGGTGATCCTATGATAAAGACGGAAAATCTGTCAAAGAGTTTTTCAGGGCTTGAAGTGTTAAAAAACATCAATTTGACCGTAGAGACCGGTGAAGTGGTCGCTATCTTAGGACCGAGCGGCTCAGGAAAAAGTACATTGTTGCGAATGTTTAATGGGTTAGAGGAATTGTCAGGCGGCAGAATTCAAGTTGGTGGTATTTCAGTGGATGCGAACCAATCACAAAGAGAACGAAACAAACAGATTGGTAAAATCCGGCTACATACAGGAATGGTCTTTCAACAATTCAATTTATACCCACATAAAACCGTACTGCAGAACGTAGTGGAAGCATTGCTTATTGTCAAAAAAATTCCGAGAGAAAAAGCAATTACTCTAGGGGAAAAGCTGCTCAAGAGAGTTGGATTATTAGAAAAAAAAGATCAATATCCAAATAGGCTCTCTGGTGGACAACAACAAAGGGTAGCCATCGCAAGAGCCTTAGCAATGGAACCTGATCTTATGCTATTTGATGAGCCAACTTCTGCTCTTGATCCGGAATTGGTGGACGAAGTTCTTGCTGTAATTAAAGAGCTTGCTCATACGGGCATGACAATGGTTATTGTGACTCATGAAATGGAGTTTGCGCGTGAAGTCGCCGACCGAATCATATTCATGGCTGATGGTGTGGTAGTGGAAGAAGGAACATCAGAAGAATTCTTTAGTCGGCCAAAAACAGAACGAGCTAGAAAGTTTTTGAAAATGGAAGAAGTCATTAATTGAAAGAGGGATAAGGATGAAAGTACTAACGAAATGGACTGGACAACGTGCATTCACATCTGTTGGTGATTCAGGATATGAAGTGAAAATGGATGCAACTGAAAAATATGGTGGAGAAGGGAAAGGCGTTACACCAACTGAAATGTTACTTGCATCTCTTGCTGGTTGCATTGGGATTGATGTTACAATGATCCTAAGACCGTATTTATCTGAAGTAGACACACTCGAAATTGAAACTGATGGCACAAGAGAAGAAGACATGCCAAAAGCATTTACAACGATTAACGTTACGTTTACAATCAATGGAACTGTTGACAGCAAGCGAGTGTGGCGAGCCATTGATCTTGGTAAAGAGAAATACTGTTCCGTATCGAATTCATTGAAAGCAGATATTATCTTCCATCTTGTCTTAAATGGCGAAAAGCAGGAACGTCCAGTAAAAGAATAATTCCTTTTCACATACAATCGTAAACAGAGAATCATTATAGCTTGATAAATCGGGTAAAGAGGCTGACCTATTACGAAAGGGCAGCCTCTTTGCGCATAGAAAATCCCCTTTATAAAGATAAGAGGAAAGGTTATTTTGGAAAAGTGGCTTAATATCTTGGAGTTACCTTATAGAAGAAAATGATTTTATCTGCATCCAACGGACATCTCGGAATCTTAAATTGACAGTGAGCGGTTCTCTAACATTGACACTTACTTAGTAGTAGGTTAGTGTATGGATATGGAAAATAGAAAAGAACAAATCATTGAAAGGGCGCTTGTACACATAAAAAAAAGAGGCTATCTGTCTTTCAGCTATGATCATCTTTCGAAAGAGCTCGGTTTGACTAAAGCAAGTATTCATTATCACTTTGAAAAAAAAGAGAGTTTAGGACTTGCTGTGTGCGACAGACTGGAAACTGGGTTGGACCAAATGATGATAGCAATCAAGCAGATGGATATAGATCCGAAGGAAAAAGCAATTGAATTTCTTAGAATGAGGCTATCTTACATTGATTTAGACGAAATTTGTCCTATCTCAGCGTTTCAAGCAGATTTTCCTTATTTGCCTGAAATTCTCAAGCAATCTGTTCAACACGTAACGAACAAAGAATTGGGCTGTGTAGCTGAATTACTTAAAGATATACATAATAATGAAGCTAAGGCGATCCTACTATTATCCGCTTTGAAAGGAGCACTCCAGTATAGGCGAGCAGTTGGTGGGGAAATAATGGAGACAATAAGTAAACAATTGAAGGAGTTATTACAATGAGCCGAAGAGTCGTAGTAACAGGGTGTGGGGTTGTATCCCCTTTAGGAAATGATGTAGATACTTTTTGGAATCACATAAAAGAAGGGAAATCAGGAATAAAGAAAATTACATCAGACGAATTTGATGGGATTAACACACAAATTGGCGGATATATTGAAGATTTTAACCCAGAGTCGTACTTAGATAATAAGGAAATTGGCAGATATGATAAATTTATTCAATATGCGTATGCTGCAGCAATGCAAGCGCTTGATCAGTCAGGATTGGTTTTGGAGACTGATGAGACGAATGATCGGTACGGTGTGTACGTTGGTTCCGGCATTGGCGGGATTGATACGACGCTTGAGAATCATAAGGCGTTGTTAGATAAAGGGCCAAGACGCGTGTCGCCATTTATGGTACCGATGATGATTAGTAATATGGCATCAGGAATCATTGCCATCAAAACTGGCTTTGCCGGTCCGAGTTTTTCCCCAGTATCTGCTTGTGCGACAGGGAATCAGGCAATTGGCGAGGCTTTTTTGAACATCCATCATGGCTATTCAGATGCGATTCTTGCTGGTGGAGCTGAAGCGACGATTAATCCACTAGCATTTGCAGGTTTTTCACGTATGCGTGCAATGTCCACACGAAACGAGGAGCCAAATAAAGCAAGCAGACCATTTGATAAGGGACGAGACGGGTTCGTAATGTCTGAAGGTGCAGGTGTGTTAATGCTTGAAGAATATGAGCATGCCAAAAAGAGGGGCGCGATGATTTTAGGAGAAATTGTTGGATACGGGTCCTCGACAGATGCGCATCATATTACCTCACCTGATTACTTAGGTGCTGCTAATGCAATGGAAAAAGCGATAATGATGGCGAAAATCGATCCAGAACAAATTGATTACATCAACGCACACGGAACAAGCACACCGGAAGGGGATAAGTCTGAAACGAAAGCAATTAAACACGTATTTGGCGAACATGCCTACAAGCTAAAAGTCAGCTCTACTAAATCCATGACAGGTCATCTATTCGGTGCTGCTGGTGGTGTTGAAGGTGTCATTACGGTGAAAAGCATCCAGGAAGGTATTTTACCTCCAACGATTAACTATGAAGAACCAGACGAAGAGTGTGACTTAAATTACATTCCGAATCGAGCTGTAGAAGAAACGGTGAATTATGCTCTTTCTAACGGCTTTGGATTTGGTGGACATAATGCGGTGTTATTGTTTAAGCGGTTTACAGAAATAGAAGGATAATAAATTCGATAAGGTAGGCACATATTAGCTAAGTTTAATATGTTTGCCTACCTTTATTTTATGTTGAGCAAGTAGAGTTTAAAATGGAAGAAACTTTAATCTTTTATAAAAACTGGTTGACGTTAAAACGTAACTAGTAACATGCTGTACATACTAATCACAAAGATGGAGTTGTGAAGACTGAATTATTAATGCTTCTCGAAATAAAGAAGCCCCTCGTGTTCCCCTAAAATAAAATGTAAGGATTTTTCAAATTCCCCATAAGAATAAAAGGAGATTATTATGTACGTTACCATAGCAAAAGGACCTCAGTTGGTTGTTCTTGTAATGAACAGAATTTTTTAGGCTACATAGATTAGAAGTAGAAAATATCTAGGAGTGAAAATGATGAATAATAATGCTGAACTTGTTGAAGCTAAAAATACATTGATTGGAAGAATATTTACATTCGTAGGATCCGGAGTCTTTCTCATTGGTTCCTTAATTTCATTAGTTGTTGGTTATCAAACGTACACAAGATTATTAGGAACAGAAACATAAGAGATAAATAGAGTTTATTAAACAGTTCTCTTTGATTTTCAGTTAGAAGGATGTAGTTGGTAATAATGAATTGATCAGACCTTTCGCTTCCTTTTTATTCGATTCACGATTTATTGTTTCAGCTGAAACTGCGGTAGCTTCTTCTTTCCTTAGAAAACACGTGTGATCCCATTCTTAACGGGCAGTAAGACCCCCTGATTGAAGTTTTAATTTATTGCAGGGCAATGGAATAGCCTCCTCATTGAGACGAAACATCCAATTGTTGGATGTTTCGTTTTTCAAATTTGCAACGATTCGGGTATCATCCTTATTTAATGAAATGTATAATTTGATCAATAATAATGATACTAGTCTTCATGATAGTACATGAATTCCATTGGACGGGTAAATATTGCGTCCAGCATGAAGAGTGTTTAATCCGGCCCGCAAACTTCGATTCCGGCATGAAAAGTGTTCGATCCGGCCTGCAAACTTCGATTTCGGCGTGAAAAGTGTTCGAACCGGCCCGTAAACTTCGATTCCGGCATGAAAAGTGTTCGATCCGGCCTGCAAACTTCGATTCCGGCATGAAAAGTGTTCGATCCGGCCTGCAAACTTCGATTTCGGCGTGAAAAGTGTTCGAACCGGCCCGTAAACTTCGATT
>NZ_JACJHX010000003.1:312025-339108 GCF_014138605.1 Peribacillus huizhouensis
CCGGCATGAAAAGTGTTCGATCCGGCCTGCAAACTTCGATTTCGACGTGAAAAGTGTTCGAACCGGCCCGCAAACTTCGATTCCGGCATGAAAAGTGTTCGATCCGGCCCGCAAACTTGGATTTCGGCGTGAAAAGTGTTCGATCTGGCCCGCAAACTTGGATTTCGGCGTGAAAAGTGTTCGATCCGGCCCGCAAACTTGGATTTTGGTGTGAAAATGTTCGATCCAGCACGTAAATTTTGATTCCGGCATGAAAAGTGTTCAATCTTACTCGTGATCTGGCCTCGGCTTTTTACTAGCTTTTACTAACCAAGCACTTGGTGTCTTTCCAATTTTAGCGGGTTCCTCTTCAACTTTTGATTTTACTCACCAACTTCATGTTTTTTCTAACTACTTAATCCTTTCGTGGAGTCATGATTAACTTCCAAAATAGCTAAGTGTTCGTTCTCAAGTAACTTACATACTAAAACTGTGTTACACTTTCTAAATAATGAGGAGCGTGATCCAGTGGAAATACGTAAATTACATGCAACAGATGCAAAAGAATATTGGTCTTTACGTTTAGAGGCATTTCAGACATTTCCAGAAGCATTTGCTACAAGTTTTGAGGAAGCAATAGCCAGAGAAAATCCGATTCAGCAGGCTGCAGCTGGACTTGAAGCAGAAGGCAGCTATACGTTTGGTGCGTTTGTTGATGGTAAGCTGGTCGGTATTGTGACACTCGTACAAGAAATGCGTGAAAAGCTACAGCATCGAGCAAACATATATGGTCTGTTCGTAAAAGTGAATTATCATGGTTCTGGAATAGGGAAAGCCTTGATGAATGAGACCCTTAACTATGTGAGAAACCTTAAGGGAATTGAAAAAGTGAACTTATCAGTCGTTGCAAGTAATGAGGGGGCTAAAAAGCTTTATAGCGATCTTGGTTTCAAGGTGTTTGGTCTTGAAGAAAAGGCACTTAAACTAGACGATGTATACTTAGATGAGGAGCATATGGCTTTATTTTTATAAGAAGGTGTCTTGTAAGGGGCAGGCCCCGCACTCTAAAATAGTATGAAGTGTTTCATACGGATTTAGAGTGCGGGGTCTGACTTAGCTTTTGGGATATCCTCGTTAAGATTTGCGAGGTATGAATTAAATAAAGGATGCAACCTCTTCCAACGGCAGGCGGGAAGATCCATGCGCTGGCGCAGCTGCTTTCCCTAGTGCGATAAGAACGATTGGGAAGATATGAGCTGGAAGTTCGAATCTTTCCGCGAATTTCTTTTTATCGAAGCCACCCATAGTTACCGTGTCATACCCTTTTTCCTTAGCAATTAGCATCAATTGCATAGAAACAAGTCCAGCATCGAAAGCTGCGATATTCATTCTTACTTCTTCTGGTGCGTTTGGATAAGTAGCATTAGTATTGGCAATCATGATTTCTTTGATTGAATCATCCATATGGCCTTCAGCTACACTTTGTGTATAGATTTGATCTACTTTTTTATACATCTCACTATTACCCATAACGGCAATAATGGCAGATGAAGTTTCGACTTGTTCTTGGTTAAATGCGATTGCTCTTAGTTCTTTCTTTATGTCTTGATCTTGAATGACAAGAAACTGCCAAGGCTGCAGGTTACTTGATGATGGAGCGGTTGTTGCTTGCTTCAACATGTCTTCTATTTCTGATTTTGTTATTTGGAAATTAGGATCGTATGCTCTTACAGATTTCCTTGCATTCATAATAGTATATAAATTTGAATTTGATGGTGTATTCATAGTTGATGCCTCCTAGATTAAATAACTTACTATTAGTAAGTGATAGAATATAACTTAACATTAGTATGTTTACTGCGTCAAGTTTAAAGTTACATGCGACAATCGATGAAAAATGGACGAATAAAGTAGTAATACTTTACTTATTATTCACCCAATTCTGAAGGTCGGTTAATCCATTGACTTTTGTTGAGGATGCTTTTATATTAATACAAGTATTTGAATAAATCTCTCATCTGTTCAAGACGAGCGGATTTTTTTTTGCTCGGAGGATATGGGGATCGGGGCTTCGCGGCTTACTTATAAGCCAATTATTTAGCAGGTATACGTATCTTATTTATAGAAAGTACCCAAAAATTGGGCTTCGCACCGCCACCAATTGGATTAGGCGAGTGTAGTGTTCGTTTTGTATATAAATGACTAGAAATCGTCTCCTGAAAAAACAATCATACAACTTAGAAAAGGAGATCTTACATGAGTACGAAAAAACTTGGATTTTGGATATTAACAGCGCTTGTCGTTGGAAATATGGTCGGTACTGGAATCTTTATGTTACCTGGATCCTTACGCTCCGTGGCGAGTCCCCTCGGAGTCATATCGGCATGGCTTGTAACTGGATTTGGTGTATTGATCCTTGCTTTAGTATTTGGAAATCTTTCGCATAGAAAACCGCATTTAACAGGTGGACCACAGCTTTATGCAAAAGAATTATTTAAGCCAGGAAGCAAGATGTCGACTTTATCAGGATTTATGTCAACATGGGGATATTGGATTGGGAGCTTAATAGGTAATATTGCGGTTATTACATCGTTTGCCGGCTATTTATCTGCTTTCTTCCCTATTTTAGTAAGCCAAGCGGAATTATTCACGTTCGGTGATTTTACGTTAAAGGTAGGAAATGCGTTAACCTTTATCGTTTGTACGGTACTGTTATGGGGTGTTCATTTCATCGTACTACAAGGAGCTAATCGAGCTGGTAAAATTAACTTTATTGCTACAGCAGCAAAGGTAGTAAGTTTCTTCTTGTTTATTGTGATTGGTTTATTTGCCTTCGAAAAAGCCAATATTATGCCATTTGTTGCCCCAACCGTTAATGAACTCGGCCAGTCTGTTAGCTTGCTTGGACAAGTGAATAGTGCTGCTGTGATCACTCTTTGGGCGTTTATCGGTGTTGAATCTGCAGTAGTCTTTGGATCACGCGCGAAACGACAAGTTGATGTGAAGCGTGCGACTGTATTGGGATTATTAATTGCGCTAGCCATTTATATCGGTATCAGTACGCTTGTTATGGGATTATTACCACATGATCAGTTAGTCGTATCAGAAAAGCCGTTGATTGATGCAGTCTCATCTGTAACGGGTCCGATTGGCGGACAAATTCTCGCTGCTATCGGTTTAGTCAGTTTTTTCGGTTCTACGATTGGCTGGATTATGCTAAGTGCAGAAGTACCATATCAAGCTGCAAAACTAGGCATGTTTATGCCTCAATTCTTGAAAACGAATAAAAATGGTATGCCTGTTTTCTCGATGATCGTCACGAATTCAGTTGGGCAATTGTTTATCTTCTCGACCATATCTAGTTCCATTTCTGCGGCTTTTCAATTTATGATCATCGTTGCGACTCTTTCTTATTTAGTACCTTATCTGATTTCATCGCTTTTCCAGCTAAAACTGGTGATCACAGGTGACACATATGCAGATGGGAAAGGGAGAATCACAGATGGTATCATTGCTGTTTTATCGTTACTTTACTCAATGTGGGTGATTTACGCAGGAACAGCCGACCTGAAAACCTTCTCGATGGGAGTTGCTTTGCTACTGAGCAGTCTACTTTTCTATAAATGGGTTAAACCAGTTGTTTAAGTAAAGGAAAACGGGGGTCTGATCTCGCACTCTATACACAGTAAATAGTAGTAAAATATTTACTATAATCTGTAAATGGTCGTTGCGGGGTCTGACCCTTTTGATATGGCCAGCCTCTTTTTTATTAGTGAAAAATACAGCAATCCAAGAATAGGGACCGAATACCGGATAGAATTTTCTTTTCAATAGGAAAGAAGTTATTAAGTGGTAACTTAGATAAAAGGGGAGATCAGGATTTTTTTTAGAGGTACTTCCCTATTTTAAGGCTCTACTATTTATTTCCTAGATAATATAAGAGGCTATCTTTCGCGAATATATAAAATTGACAAACTCTAAGACTTTATTTTAAGATACCTATATACAGTTGAATAGTTTCTCCTAAGGGGAGTAGCTTTTACAGCAAGGTCGTCATTACGGAGTATTTTACTCTCGGCTTTGTTGGCAACATGACGTTGTTAGCCAGACCTTACCTATTGGTAAAGGTCTTTATATGTATTCGAAAACCTTTACCTTTCCGGTAAAGGTTTTTTCAATTTAACTAAGCCATTCATCAAAATAGAGGTGAGAATCGAGTGAATAAAAGCTTCCAATCTAATCAAGAGAAGAAATTTTTAATCGTAAAAATTTGAAACGTATGTCAAATCTAAATAAATCGTTATAAAAAAATGTAGGAGGGCATTTATTGATACTAAGAAAATCTATGTCATTATTAGGGATTGGTTCAGCACAAATCGATCTTATTCTACCTAAAGAAAAATATCATTATGGTGAATCCATTCACGGGAATTTTTGTATTAAAGGTGGTACGATTAAACAGCAAATAAAACGAATTGAGTGTGATCTAGTCAGGTTCGATCATGTTATAGGAGCAGAGACGGTAATTGATACAATAATGATCTTGTCTTCAAGAGATATTCATCCAGAAGAAGTAAACGAAATCCCGTTTTACTTTCAGTTACCAGCTATACCTTCACCTCAAGGAATGGCTTATCAATTTAAAACAAGGCTAACCTTTGATAAAGGTATGGCTAGTAAAGATTCAGATCGTATTCAGATCATTTAAAAACGCTCTTATCGTAAGGCTGTTATGTAGAAGATTGTTGTTTTTTTTTCGAAACTAAAATCGTTACTACCATACAGCAGCCCGAATGCACGTAGACTCCTGGGGGAGCTAAGGTGTCGGTGAGACCCCGGACGCGTAGCGCGAGGAGGCTCACCAGCCGCCTCCGGAAAGCGTAGTGTATTCGGACTGCGGGTCTAATAGAAACAAACTATACGAAAACAGCCTTTAAAAATAGTGGCTTCCCTGACATTCATGTTCAATCTAAATCTAATCATAATTGACTAAATGATCTTTATATCGATCTAGTATTGTTGGTCATTTTAATAGAGTAATTGTTCTTCGACCCATGATAATTTAAGTGGTCTTGCCTAACATTAAAAGAAAGCCGTTTTCGAATGAATTACATGGAACAGAGGTGAAAACGTGAGCATATTAAATATTACAGAAAAGATTTCGGAATATCTTAATGATTTCTTACTGTTAAAATTAGTATTAGTAGCCGTTGTGTTAATGATCTTATCTTATATTATAAATCGAACGGTTGCCTGGTTCTTTAAAAAGTCTACATTTTTTGAAGAAGAGATCGCCAAAACGATACAAAGCGTCATTCGTTCAACTTTACGATACGGCATTACGATCCTGTTTATTATTTACTTGATTGGCCAATTTATTGATCTAAAAGGAATACTTGCTGGGGCAGGGATTATTGGTGTTATTATCGGTTTTGCTGCACAGCAAATGTTAAAGGATATTTTACTTGGAATGACTCGATTATCAGATAATGAGTTTCGCGTTGGTAATTTTGTGACGTTTAACGGAACAAGCTCAGGGACTGTTGAAGAAATTGGCGTTCGTTTTATGCAAATCAGAGAGTGGTCTGGTAAGCTTCTTACGATCCCTCATGGCGAAATTAGGACGATTCAAAATTTTAATAAAGGAAGAATGCGGGTAATTGAGAAGGTTACTGTTAGCTATCAAGAGGACCCAAAGAGAATGGCGAGCTTATTAGAGGAAGTATGTAAGATATGTAATGAGAAATACAGTCAAACTTTATTGCGATTAGAAGATGGTGAGCCTGAACAAGATTTTCGATATATTGGTGTTACCGATTTAAATCCTAATAAAAAATACCACGGCTACGAACTTTGTATTGTTGGTTTAGTGAATCCTGAAGACTTTTTTCAAACTTCACGAGATGTAAGGTTTGAACTGATGAATGTTTTTTATGACAATGGTGTACAAATGCCTGCAGCCAATTTAAAGGTGCAGCAAGAGAAAAATGAAGAGTTATATTATGAGCGTATAAATGAATAAATAAAAGCTCCAAAAAGTTTGCTTCGTAAAAATTTACCTACACAAAAGTGGATAACAAAATAACGGGATTCAAAAAATGACAGACTTAGGTCTTAAATAATACACATAATCAGACAAACCATTAAATCCATTCTTTAAAATTGGTGCCCGTTACTTTAAGTATATTCCTAAGAAGAAATGCTTCTAGACCAAAAAGAACCGGGCAATTTTTGCCCGGTTCTTTTTACGGTTAAGGATACTTCTATTGTTAGAGGGAGTAGCAGTCCTTATTTTGTTTGTTTTAGGAAAATATTCTCGATATCATCTAGCATTAAATTAGCAGCTAGAACACCACCTGCTGTATTCCAAATAGCGTCACTGACTTCGTGAACATTTCCAGTTTTTACAGCATTTAAGTTTTTCCAAAGTGGATCATTTGTCCATTCTTTTGCTGTATCGAGAGCGGCTTGATCACCGTTCGGCGCATATGTGAAGTAGAATAGAACATCTCCGTCCATTTTAGGAATGACTTCTTTTCCTACCTCTATTGCAAGATTACCTAGCTTGTTATCAGCAGCGAAAAGCTCGGCTTGTGGTTGAGTACGTTTAAATCCTAATTGATTGAAAATCACACCAGAAAATGAATCCGTATAATAAATACGAGATTTTCCTGCCATAAAACGAACAACGGATACTTCTTGATTAACTTTATCACCAAGTTTTTGTTTTACATCTTCTACGTGTGCATCAAATTGGCTCAATACTTCGTTCCCTTTTTCTTCAAGGTTCAAAGCTTTTGCATATAATGTAAAGTTTTCTTTCCAATCGCCTCTTAAAGTC
Organism: Peribacillus huizhouensis; assembly: GCF_014138605.1. Classification (GTDB taxonomy): domain Bacteria; phylum Bacillota; class Bacilli; order Bacillales; family DSM-1321; genus Peribacillus; species Peribacillus huizhouensis. The sequence goes on from NZ_JACJHX010000003.1 coordinate 318,846, forward strand.
TCGGAAAATACTGTCGGAGCAATGGCACTTAATTGATCATATACAGCTTCTTGACGCATTTTGGTTCCGATAATTAGATCAGGTTTTAACGATGCAATCTTCTCTAAATTTACTTCACTTTCAGTGCCTACTACTTCAACGCCTTGCATATCATCTTTAATATGGTCGTACCAAGGATCTCCTAGCCAAGATTGAACAGCTCCCACAGGTTTTACTCCTAATGCGAGAAGAGCTTCAGTTCCTTCATTTGAAAGAACAACTACTTTTTGAGGTGTTTTATCTAATGTAGTTGACCCCATTGCATGTTCAATTGTATAGCTAGTGTCTTCCGTTTTATTGCCTTGATCTTTTGGTTTTTCAGCTTTTTCATCTGTATTATTTCCACATGCAGCCAATAAGAAAATGGTCATGATTGAAATAATGGTAAATAAGAATTTAGCAGATTTCATCTTGTAATGCCTCCTAGATAATAACGATAATCATTTTCATTAATAATGCTATAGTAAATCGATTACAAGGACATGTCAATAACTAATTGATAATGATTTTCATATTCGTTGACAATGAAAAAATAATACAATAGACTTTAGTAGGAGAAATAGCTTATTTAAAATTTATGAGATTGAAAGGTTATTTGTTATGTTGTTAAAGAATAATAGCCAAAGATTATTTGGCCTGATAATTGCCATTATGTTATTAATTTGTTTAATGTGTGCAAGCATTGTTTACGGATACACGGATACAACGTGGAAAATGGTATTGGAGGCGTTCCGAAATTATAATGGTTCAAATGAGCATATCGTCATCCAAACGGTGAGGTTACCTCGCTCTTTAATTGCTGCAGCAGTAGGCAGCAGTTTAGCGATCGCTGGTGTACTCATGCAAACTCTTACGAAAAATCCTCTCGCTTCACCAGGTACTTTTGGAGTGAATGCAGGTGCTGGTTTTGCTGTTGTGCTTGCCGTAACATTTTTCTCAGTCGGAAATCTTCAAGCATTCACTTGGATTTCCTTTTTAGGTGCCGCTATAGCCGCGATTGGTGTATATGCCATTGGTTCCGTTGGTAGAGAAGGGCTTACACCAATGAAGCTAACTTTAGCAGGTGCTGCCATGACTGCGATGTTTGCTTCATTTACGCAAGGATTTCTTGTCATCAATGAGGCTGCCTTTGAACAAGTTTTGTTTTGGTTGGCAGGATCTGTTGAAGGAAGAAAAATGACTGTTCTAACTGCTGTACTTCCATACTTAATGATTGGTTGGCTAGGAGCGATGATAATTGCTTCGAAACTGAATGTTTTGTCGATGGGAGAAGATGTAGCAAAGGGATTAGGTTTAAGCACAGGATTCATAAAAATAGGTGCTGCCGTTCTAATCATTTTTTTAGCAGGCGGTTCAGTAGCTATTGCAGGACCAGTTGGTTTTATTGGTATTGTTATTCCACATGTAGCTAGATCGATTATAGGTATTGATCATCGTTGGGTTATCCCTTTCTCTGGAATTCTAGGTGGAATCCTTTTACTAGCAGCGGATATATTGGCAAGATATATCATTATGCCACAGGAAGTTCCTGTTGGAGTGATGACCGCCATTATTGGGACTCCATTCTTCATCTATATTGTAAGAAAGGGGTTTAATGCACGATGAGTGAATATAGAAGTTTTCGAATATTGAAAGGTAAAGTTTCTTTTTTAATAGATAAAAGAGCAACAGTTGTATTAACGGTTTTGATTTTATTAGCTGCCGCCATTTTTGTATGGAGCACAGGACTCGGTGATATGAAATTAAGCCCACTGACTGTTTTGAAAGTGCTTTTCGGTGGTGGGACCGATATGGAGAAGCTTGTCATTCATGACTTTCGTCTACCAAGAATTATTGTTGCACTGATGGTAGGAATGTCACTAGCCGTGGCGGGAGGAATCCTTCAGGGAATGATTCGAAATCCACTAGCATCTCCTGACGTTCTTGGGATTACCGGGGGAGCAGCAGTGGCTGTAGTAAGCTTTTTAGCTTTTTTTAGTGATCAAAATAATGCATTAACGGTAAGTATAAAATGGATGCCTCTAGCTGCATTTGCTGGGGCGGGAATTGTTGCGCTGCTTGTTTACTTCCTTGCTTGGAAAAATGGTGTATCACCGATAAGGCTCGTATTAATTGGGATCGGAATATCAGCTCTTATGCAGGGGTTAACAACTTTAATGATGATATTAGGTCCTATTTATCGAGCTAGTCAAGCGAACATTTGGATTACAGGTACAGTGTATGGCTCTAACTGGGCGAACGTAGCGACATTGGTTCCATGGACCGTGATTTTTCTTCTTATTGCTTTTGTAATGGCAAGGAATATAAATGTTCTAGAACTTGGCGATGAAACAGCAACAGGTGTTGGAGGCCGCGTGCAAAGACACCGTTTCTTGTTGTTATTGATTAGTACGGCGCTAATTGGAAGTTCTGTTGCCTTTGCAGGAGGCATTGGTTTTGTAGGTTTAATGGCTCCCCATATGGCAAGAAGGCTGGTAGGTTCTACATTTGGTGCGTTATTACCGGTTTCTGCATTTATTGGGGGGATATTAGTCATGTTAGCTGATATAATCGGCAGAACATTATTTTCTCCTTTTGAAATTCCAGCAGGTGTTTTCACAGCTGGAATCGGGGCACCTTACTTTATATATTTATTGTTTAAAACGCGTAATGGTTAATACAGGGTACTTATTTTAATAAAAGGAGCGGACTTAAATGGTGCAAACGATTGAAACTCAAAATTTAACCCTTTCATATGGGGATAGCATTATCATAGATGAATTGGATCTGGAAATCCCAAAAGGTGAAATTACGGTTTTTATCGGTGGAAACGGTTGTGGAAAGTCAACACTCCTTCGTTCAATTGCCCGATTGTTAAAACCAAAATCAGGAGCTGTTTTGTTGGAAGGAAAAGCAATTTCCAAAATGTCTACGAAGGACGTGGCCAAACAAATGGCTATTCTTCCTCAGACACCTATTGCACCAGAAGGTCTTACCGTTCTTCAATTAGTAAAGCAAGGTAGGTATCCTTATCAAACATGGTTAAAGCAATGGACAGATGAAGACGAAAAACAAGTAACCAATGCTTTAAAAGCAACTGGGATTGAAGAGTTAAAAGATCGTCCTGTTGATTCTCTTTCAGGAGGGCAACGTCAACGAGCTTGGATCGCGATGACGTTAGCTCAAGATACTGATATTGTGCTTCTTGATGAGCCAACTACATATCTTGATATGACCCATCAAATTGAGATTCTCGATTTGCTATTTGAGTTAAATGAAAAAGAACAGCGAACAATTGTCATGGTACTACACGATTTAAATTTAGCTTGTCGGTATGCTGATAATATTGTAGCGATAAAGGATCAGAAAATATACGCACAAGGTAAACCGGAGATCGTTATTAATTGCAGTTTAGTAAGGAATGTGTTTGGTATGGAATGTGAGATTATTATGGATCCGCTTTTGGGAACGCCTTTATGTATCCCGTATGGAAAAGGCCGTTGTATTTTAAATAAGGCAGGGACGATGATTGGCTCGTAAACTCTCGAATTCACAGATGAATAAGCTAAGTAAGCTGCGCCTTTCGACTAGTAAAACGGATTCACTACTCTCCGTTCAAATAAAAGACCTGTTAAATGAGTCAGATTTACGGGAATATTTGAAAATTCTTGGCAGCCGCATACAGGCTCGAAATGATAAAGTGACAGCTTCTATTTTCATAAAAAGATATGCATTTTTGTCGGTTATTTATCTTTATGCTATGTCAGCCTGGAATGAAAAGCTGTCAATCTCATTTGAAAATGTATCAATTGAAACGGATGATAACGAAACATTGTGGCTCCCGAGTTTTCGTTTTGCTGATCTGGAGACAGAAACCTTTGAAGAAGATCGAAACAAATGGAGAAAGACTTGTCTCGAATCATTATTTAAAGAACATTTACTGCCTTTAATCGATTGCCTCGCACGGATTACAAAAGTGTCTAAGCTAATACTATGGGAGAATATTGCTGTGTATATTTACTGGCTTTATGAAACAGTATTAGTAGAAGAAGGAACGCAAGAAGCGGTCAAAAATCGTGCAAAGGAAGATTTTCAATTCATTGTTTTTCAGGATTCTGGCGATATATTCGGGAATGATCTCAAAAATCCATTAACAAAGTACTTTAATGAACGCATATATATTAAAGAAATTGGGAAAGAGGTTCGGCCAAGAAATACCTGTTGCCTGTCCTATTTAACGATAAACAAACAGTGTTGTCAGACATGCCCTCATATTTGTAAATCAGGTAATTAAAAAGATCGAATAATTGGAACGGACCTAACCTATATAAAAAATGCATCCAGACATGGATGCATTTTTTTGCTCTTCAGCCTTTTAGATCAATAGAATGACCTAGATTTGGGTGGGGAGCTTGAAGCATTTCAACCATTTGAACAGCATTTTGTTGAGAAGAGTCCATCACTTTTTAGTTAAAGCAATGCCGACATTTTGACTGAGAGAAGCTTGGCTCATCCCAATTGATAAAGCAGCAATATCCATTTTCGATATACCTCCTATAAAGTGAAACTTCAATCAGTGAGGTTTTCCACTGATTGTTAGTCCCGTTCTTGTGTCGCTAATATCTCCGTTCCACTTCGATAAAGCGACACTACGAACCTGAGTTAATGAATCACAGACTGTGGGCGCAAACTTACCTTTGAAAACTACAAAGGTAAGTTTCACTGTATCTCACCAATCGGGCCTTTACTTTAAAAAGCGAGGCGACGATGTAGGAACGTCTCCTAAGATCGCTCACGTCCTGTGAGCAACAGAGACGCCATCACATCTTGTGATAGTCCGACAAGCATAAGATGGAATACGGCGTGGCGTAGTTTGCCACAGAGTATTACAGCTTATGACCTCGAGGGATTTTACTGCCTGTTAATGCGTATATCGGTTAATTTGGAACAATATAAATACAAGTTGAACATTTCTGGATAATAATGTATTCAGTTGGGTATGTTAAATTTTGTACTAATTTGTAAATTTAACTACGAAAGGCTGTTGCAACATGCTTGATGAAAAATCGATTCAAATTGTCCAATCTACTGCCCCTGTATTGAAAGAACATAGTGAACAAATTGGTAAGAGATTTTACGAACTTCTATTTTCAAAAGCGCCCGATTTATATAACATCTTTAATCAAACGAATCAAAAAAGAGGCATTCAGCAAGAAGCCTTAGGTTATGCAGTGTATGCTGCAGGCGAGTATATTACGAATCTTGAGGCAATTAAACCGGTTATCGAAAGGATTACACAGAAGCATCGAGCGATTGGGGTTAAGGCTGAGCAATATCCTATTGTTGGTGAAACATTGTTACAAGCAGTTAAGGATGTTCTTGGTGATGTTGCTACTGATGAGATTATTGAGGCATGGGGAAAAGCATATGGATATATTGCTGATGCCTTTATTGAAATTGAAAAAAATCTTTACGAAGAAACCGAAAATCAAGCTGGTGGCTGGGAAGGGTTCCGAACTTTTTATGTTGATAAAAAAGTAGAAGAAAGTAAAACTGTTACTTCTTTTTATTTAAAACCCAAGGATGCAGAAAAGATCGCGTCATACACTGCAGGGCAATATCTAACGATTAAAGCGGAGATACCTGGGGAGAAATATACCCATATTCGCCATTACAGTCTTTCTGAAGCACCTGGAAAGGAGTATTACAGAATTAGTGTGAAACGCGAAGATGCTCAAACAGATGCTCCAGCTGGAATTGTCTCTACTTATTTACATCAACAAGTGAAGGCAGGAGACACTTTGCTCTTCTCAGCTCCTGCCGGTGATTTCGTCCTACAGAACAATGAGCGACCAGTTATCTTAATCAGTGGGGGAATCGGTATTACACCCATGCTTAGCATGTTAAATACAATCATGGAAAAACAGCCGCAACGTGAAGTAACGTTTATTCACGCAACTGCCAACAGTCAAACTCATGCCTTTAAAGATCATGTCTCTCAATTAGAGAAAGAGCATTCGAATCTAAAGTCAGTGATCTGTTATTCCTCGCCAACTGAAGACGATCGAACGTCAGGTCATTTTGATAAAGAGGGTTTTGTAGATATGAGCGTATTACAAACAAGCCTCCCATCAAAAAAAGCAGATTTTTATTTTTGCGGTCCGATTCCTTTTATGCAAGTCATAAACAAAACGTTAAAACAATTGGAAATACCAAACGAACAGATTCATTTCGAGGTATTTAGTCCAATAGCCATGTTAGATGAATAATACCGTTTCAACGCTTTAGCTATTTTATTAACAAGTTGCTACATGGATGTCCTATAAGGGTCTGACCCCGCACGCTAAATCAGTATTATGCAGTGTTTCATACACGTATCTTATACTGATTGCTGTTGCGGGGTCTGACCCTTTGAATTGTATGAGGGACATGAGGACGGGGCTTTGTGACTTGTTAATATAGCCCATCAATTTATCAGTATTCTGATTTTATCGAGAAAGCATCAAAATTTCGGCTCCGTACCGCCACCATTGTGACTAGGTGAGTGTAGTGTAGCGTGCTATAGGATGAATCCTTCATAGTGGGCGTTTTAACGCCATTAGTTTTGTACAGATGACTCCATTCGATGATTTTTTTGCTAAAAATCGTAATCCCAAATCTGAGTTTTAGTATATTAAAAAAATAAAAAAAGATAAATCCTATATAAAATCATCCATTTCTATGCTAAAGTATATTTTATGAATGAACAAATGTACTTCTCAGGAGGACTGCGGTTATGAAAGTAAAACTAGGCTTACTACCACGAATTATTCTCGCTATTATTTTAGGTATTGTAATTGGTAGTTTTGCACCAGAAAATCTGGTGAGAGGATTTGCAACATTTAACGGGATTTTCGGCAACTTTATTGGATTTGTCATACCGTTTATTATTATTGGATTTATTGCCCCAGGGATCGGTCAACTGGGAAAAGGGGCAGGTAAGCTTCTTGGCTTAACGACGGCTTTCGCATATGTCTCGACGATTATTGCAGGTGCTATAGCCTTTATTGCAAGTTATACATTGCTTCCGAACTTTATCTCAGGCAATCAACTAATTAATACAGATAATCCTGAAGAATTTCTGCTTCAGCCCTTTTTTGTTCTTGAAATGCCGCCAATTATGGAAGTAATTAGTGCTTTGCTATTTGCCTTTATTATTGGAATAGGACTGGCTTCCATAAAAGGGAACACGCTGCAGCATGCGTTTGATGATTTTCAACTAATTGTTGAAAAATTAATTAAAACTGCGATTATTCCAATCTTACCTTTTCACATCTTTGGAATTTTTGCGAACATGACATATGGCGGACAAGTTCAATCGATTCTTTCTGTGTTTGCAAAAGTATTTGTACTGATTATTGTGCTTCATATTGTCATGCTTATTCTTCAATATTCTGTCGGTGGTTTGCTTCATAAGAAAAATCCGTTGACATTGTTGAAAATCATGTCACCAGCTTATTTTACAGCTGTTGGAACGCAATCTTCCGCGGCAACCATTCCCGTTACACTTGGACAAGTGAAGAAAACAGGTGTTCAAGGAAGAATAGCTGATTTTACCGTGCCATTATTAGCAACGGTTCATCTATCAGGAAGTATGATTACTTTAGTCAGCTGTTCTGTTGGTGTTTTGCTTTTGAATGGTACAACGCCTACAATTACCATGTATATTCCATTTATTCTCATGTTGGGTGTGACAATGGTTGCAGCTCCAGGTGTACCGGGTGGGGCTGTTATGGCGGCATTGGGAGTATTGGAAACAATGCTTGGATTTGATCAAACGATGATTTCATTAATGATTGCTTTATACTTGGCACAAGATAGTTTAGGAACAGCTACAAATGTGACAGGTGATGGTGCATTAACAATGATTGTTGATAAATTCACTCCGAAAAAAGCTGGAAAAATGGAACAATCAAACGCAGCTATTTGATGTAAATTTTGGATATCAGTAAGGTCAGACCTCACGCAACTATGTGTTTCGTTGTGTAGGGTCTGACCTTTGTTTTGAACAACTCTATGGAAAATTACAGCTGTTGAATGGGTTTAAAGAATCAAGTGGAATGAAAAAAAATCTCGCATCGGTAAGTTTCACTTAATTTTTAATGAAACATTTGAGCAAATAGATTATAATGAAAGTGCGTCCCTCAAATGGGAAGGTAAGCTAAAGACAAAATATTTCAGCCAAAGCTTATTGTTTTTAATTTGGTAATTTTAAAATTAAAACCTTTAACATTTTAATGGTTTTATTAAAGGTATTTTTTAAAGTTTACTGGAAATGGTAAGCTTAGAAGTATTATTTATTACCCGAATTTATCTATTCGTCATACATTTTTTGGTGACCTTTCCAGGCTCGCCAAGTAATCTGATGTAATTTAGTCGTCCTTTCCATATCGACGACTACGGGTGCTTATGCTATTCTTAAACCATACTAGTATTTGTGTTATGTTTCACGAACTCGAATCCCGAAGATTTGAGAGTCATTACAGGAAACGGGGTCCCTTTTGCCCCAAAATTAAAAGCTTAATTGCTTATAGTAAAGGAGAATTGGATATGTCAGAAACAATCGCTAAAGAACAAGTAACAAAGAAGTTGTCTGCTACCCAAGAACAACTTGATATCCTTGATCAGCTTTTAAAACCAGAGGTTCAAGAATCTTTGAACACATTAGTTGAGCAACTTCCAAAATTAACGGAAATTGTTAATATCTTAACGAAATCTTATGACTATGCTCAATTAGTCGCTACTGACGAAGTGTTAAAAAATGATACGGTTGGAGCAATTAAAGAAGTTGCAGGACCTGTAGTTGGTTCAGTAAAATCACTTGCACAAACTGCTATTGAAGCAAAAGACCGTGCAGACCAAAGCAAAGATGTAGTTGGTCTATTTGGACTGTTGAAAATGCTTAAAGATCCACAAGCACAAAAAGCATTCCGTTTCGCAAATGCATTTCTCGAAGTTAATGCAGAACGTAATCAAAAATAATTCATTATCCATATAAAAAGTAAGGACGGAGGATACACGATGTCAATTTCAAAACATATTGTTATCTTAGGTGCAGGTTACGGCGGGCTACTTACTGCTTTAACTGTTCGTAAATATCTAAGTAAAGCTGAAGCAGAGGTAACTGTTGTAAACCAGTTCCCAACACACCAAATCATCACTGAATTACACCGTCTAGCAGCACATAATGTTGCTGAAGAAGCGGTTGCAATGCCATTGGACAAACTTCTAAAAGGCAAAGATATCGATCTTAAAATTGCAAAAGTTGAATCATTTTCTGCAGACAATAAAGAAGTGAAATTATCAAATGGTGCTACTTTATCATATGATGCTCTAGTTGTCGCTTTAGGAAGTGTAACAGCATACTTCGGAATCCCAGGATTAGAAGAAAATAGCATGGTATTAAAATCAGCAAATGATGCTAACAAAATTTACGCACATGTTGAAGAACGCATTCGTGAGTATGCAAAATCTAAAAACGAAGCAGACGCAACTATTGTAATTGGCGGCGGTGGACTAACTGGTGTTGAATTAGTTGGTGAACTTGCTGACATTATGCCTGAGCTTGCTAAAAGCCATGGTGTAGATCCAAAAGAAATTAAATTATTGCTAGTTGAGGCTGGTCCAAAGATCTTACCGGTACTACCAGACGATTTAATTGAACGTGCAACAACAAGCTTAGAAGCACGCGGAGTTACATTCTTAACAGGTCTTCCTGTAACAAACGTTGCTGGTAATGAGATTGATTTGAAAGATGGTCAAAAAATCATTGCGAATACATTCGTTTGGACAGGCGGCGTACAAGGGAATCCACTAGTTGGACAGTCTGGACTTGCTGTTGATCGCGGCCGTGCAACTGTTAATGAGTATCTACAATCTTCTTCTCACTCAGACGTATTTGTTGTCGGTGACAGTGCTGTTGCTTTCCCTGAAGAAGGTGGTCGTCCATACGCACCAACTGCACAAAACGCTTGGCAAATGGGTGAATTAGTAGGATATAACTTATTTGCATATTTACAAGATGCAACGTTTGAGAAATTTGCACCAATCAATTCTGGTACACTAGCAAGCCTTGGACGCAAAGATGGTGTTGCAACAATTGGTGGCAACAATATTCCACTTAAAGGTCTTCCGGCTACACTAATGAAAGAAGCTAGTAACGTTCGTTACCTTGCACATATTAAAGCTTTGTATAGCTTAGCTTATTAATTGAACGGTAAAAATACCCGTTGTTGCTTATTAAAATAAGTAGCAATGGGTTTTTTTGTAACGAAAATGGGTTTAATTTACTGATTTTGTGAATTATGCGTTGTTGAGGGAATTTCTCTTTTGTTTTGCTATAAAATAAAGGAGCTTCGATAGCATTATCACCGGTCGCTTCGAAGCTGCCAATCAGAAACGTCAATTACAAGGCTTTTTTTGGATGAAGTGGAACGAGAAAAACGGATTGAAATTGTTGATGTTCAGGGATCGAAAATCATGAAAATTGGTGAAATGAAAACGACACATCAACTGCTTATCAAACACCCTGAGATAACGGCGTTTTATAGTACGAGTGCATTGGATGGTATCGGTATTTCTCAAGTAGATTCACCTGTTATGGTTATTTTGCCGTATTTGTCAGGAAGTCAAATCGTCCAATAGAATGTCCAAATGGCAGGCGCACTGCTCGCCGGAGTTCCAACATTGATTGTTTATATTCTGCTCGGAAAATATTTTGTAAAAGGTCTTTTGGCGGGTCTGTGAAAGGGCAAATAAGAAGATTTCAGCATGATAACCTCCCTTTTTGTTATTTTTGTTCTTGAAATAATTCGAACAATCATATAACTAAATAGGGGGGTTTTTATGGCTAAGTACAGAAGATTCAAGTTCGCACGTGGACCTCTGCCTACAAGGCATGTAATCTTGATTACATTTCTTCTTTTCATTGTGACAACGATTTTTAGTGGTTGGATGATTGATAAAAAAATTGAGCCTCATTTAATAGAAATAGCGGAAGCGAAAACCAGGGAATTTGCTGTTGAAGCCATAAATGATGCGATTAAGCAAAAGATCAGTCAAAATGTTGATATTAGAAAGCTAATCGTCACTCATCAAGCAGGAGATCAAATAGGGTATAGCTTTGACCCTAATATTTATAATAATGTTGCTTCCGAAACAACATTACGAGTTCAAGAATATTTAGAAGCGATAAGAGAAGGAGAGCTTGAAACTCTACAAACATTTAAAAATGATGAGTTTATCGACTATGCAAGTTCGGAGAAAGAAAAAGGTGTCATCTATAAAATTCCTTTAGGTATGGCTACAGACGCCGTTTTGCTTGCAAATCAAGGACCTAAGGTGCCTGTTCGTTTTGAAATAATCGGGGATGTTACATCAGAAGTGGAAACAACTACGAAGGAAACGGGAATTAATAATACGATTCTTGAAATATTTGTGAATATTAAGGTTAATCTGCATGTGATTATTCCTTCTGTTGAAAAAGAAATTACTGTAGAAAATCGCGTCAAAATTGGCGATTTGATTTTACCAGGAAAAGTTCCACAGTATTATAATGGCGGCGGTAAGCAAGGCGATGTTAATCCAATTGTAGTTCCGGAGAAAAAGGAATAATCAGATTGTTAACCATCCCTAATAGCAAAGGGGGAGACCTCGTACTTCTCTATCTTGAATAGCCGATTTAGGAGTACGAGGTCAGCCATCTTTTTGACAATGTTTCACTTATTCTTTCGGTAGGACAATTTGTTTGTACAATTTTACGGTAATTACATAATACAGGCAGTAAATGATTAAGAAAATGATAATTGGAACCCAAATTCGGTAGTAAGGATTTAAGATAATGAAAGAGAACATATTCATACCAATCAACACATGAGCAAGGCCAACCATTGCAGGAAATAAGAAGATGATGAATAATTCTTTATAAATAGATGTTGAAAGCGCAGATCGTCTGACGCCAATTTTCCTTAGCATTTGGTAGCGTGATGTATCTTTAGAAGCACCTGATAATATTTTGAACATGAGGCAGCTTGCCATCATCGCGAGAAATGCAATGCCTAAAAAGAAGCCCATGAACATCGTACCACTTGTAAAACTACTATACATGTTATAAAAGGAATATTTGCTTGTTAAGTCATCTGCTGTTAGAATAGGGTCTTTTTCTAACGCAAGCTTGTCAATTCCCTGCCATTCATGTAAATAGTCCGTGAACTTGTCGCTTTTTCCAATATACATAAGCTTCTCTTGTCCCTGTATTTCATGATACGTTTCTGAATCTAGGACAATCATTTGCTTGAATACCCGGTAATTGGTCCGAAGATTCCATAGGGCTCTGTCCCATTCATCGGATAGCTGTTGGCCCACTTCAGGATTCTTCACTTCACTTAATGAGATTTTACCTTCTGGAAGGTCTTCTGTTACCCGTTTGAATTTGGGTTTTCTCCCATCTGAAACTAATAGAAGTGGACGCTGATTTTCCAAGTCATCTCTCAGATAATACGTATAGTCAGGATCTTCTTTGAATCGGTACTGATTCTCTTCAGTAAAATGAATGTTTTTTAAGAGCGCTTTTTCTTCTGCATTAGGATTTTTGATGATTACATCGTATGCACCCATCATTTCTGCCATTTGTGAGGCGCTATTTTTGAAAGCAAGACCGGCAGATATCGCTCCTGCTCCTAGGGCTATAAGCATGGCTACAGTTGCTAATATCTTCGTCAAACCTTGAATTCTAAAGTTCAACTGAGCAAAAGTAAAGGATGTGACACCTTTTGATGTCCAGCGCTTGTTGGCTTGCATTCGATTGACTATTACTGGAAGGTAACCTATGAACAATAAATAGGTTCCGAGTGTCGTGAATGTTGGTGCTGCGAACAAGCCAATCTCACGAAGTTTCTCCATGAAAATTAAGGAAACATAGCCTAGGCTTAAGGAAATTAGACCAAGTAAAATCAACCAACTATTTTTCTTTTTTTGAATCGGCATGTCGTCAGGATGAACGTCTGAATAGATCAGCTGCAACACTTGAACTCTCGATAACTTGATATGATTGATTAAAGCAGTACATAAAAATACGACGATAAAAAAGATGAAAGTTGCCAATACGGCTGGTAGATAAAAGGATTGATATCCTTCTAATGTGATATTAAGCTGTCCGGCAAGTAGATAACCAACAATGAAAGCTAGTCCGATTCCAACGGTAATTCCAATGACTAAAGAAGCGCACCCAATTACCATTGTTTCAACAAACATAATTTTCTTGATGCTCTTTTTCTTAGCCCCAAGCATCATATACATCCCAAATTGCTTTTGTCGTAAAGAGAGTAAGAAGGAGTTCGTGTAGAGCATATACAGAATGGTTACGACAGAAAGCAGTACAGAGCCAACAATAAATACGAGCTGAATGTTTCGAATCATTGCATTAGACTTAATAAACTCTGTATTCCAAGAGAGTGTTTGGAACATATAAAAAACGGAAATTGTCATGACGAGCCCGGATAATAAGACAAAATAATCCTTCAGTTTGCCCTTCATTCCAGCTAGTGATAATTTTAGTAACATCCATGTGTCTCCTTTCTTAAGCGTTCTTCGTTCCGAGCTGTGCAAGAACATCTAGAATTTCTTTGTAAAATAATTCACGAGTGGCTGAGCGGTGGATTTCCTTATGGAGTTTGCCATCCTGGATAAATATAATTCGCTGACAATAACTTGCGCTATACGCATCATGGGTTACCATCATAATGGAAACATTCTGCCTATCATTTAAGTCTTTCATTGTTTCTAGCAAGCTTGTTGCATTTTTTGAATCGAGTGCACCTGTTGGTTCGTCTCCAAGAATGACTGTTGGTTCGTGAACGAGTGCTCGGGCAGCGGCAGAACGTTGTTTTTGTCCACCTGAAATTTCTGCAGGATATTTTTGCAGTAGTTCTTCAATCCCTAAACGTTTCGCGACCGTTACAACTTTTGCATCTATATTTTTAGCGGGTGTTCCTTGTAAATAAAGAGGTAGTGCAATGTTTTCGGCAATTGTCATATTCTCGAGTAAGTTGAAATCCTGAAAAATGAAGCCTAATTTTTGTGAGCGAAAATCTGAAAGTTCATCTTGCCCCATATCGGTAATATCGACATTGTCAATTTTAATTTCGCCAGACGTTACTTGATCAAGTGTTGAAATCACATTCAATAACGTCGTTTTCCCCGATCCGGAAGGCCCCATAATCCCAACAAATTCTCCTTCTTGCATAGAAAAAGTAACATCGTTTAGTGCCTTAAACTGGTTGCCACCTTTTTTCCCATAAACCTTTTGAACGTTACGTACTTCTACTACTGGTGAACCCATTTATATGTCCTCCTATGTATTTAGAATGTATGTATTAAGTGATACATACACCTTGTATATGTGTACTATACATGTAGTACACAGATTGGTCAATTATTGTTTTTTCCTTTTTGTAAAATATATGTTAAGCAGCAAATTGCATCGACGCATAGCCCGATACATACAGAACCAAAACCACCTGTTACTTATTTAATGACAAAAATTAATTGACAGAAAAAAAAAACCTGTTATAATAAATCCCTAACGACCGTTAGGGAGGTTGAGTTATGAGTGCTGAGTTAATTCGTAATGTAGCTCTGATTCAGTTTGCAAGAGATGGATATGAAGGGGCGTCACTTAGTAAAATAGCGGAGGAAGTTGGCATTAAAAAACCGAGCATATATGCGCATTATAAAGGCAAGGATGAATTGTTTTTTGCTGTCGTGAACTATGCTATGGAAACGGAAAAAAGAAGATTCATCGAGTACTTTCAGTCGCAAGAGAGTAAGCCGATTAAGGAAGTTTTAAGAGGATTTTTTGATTGGATTGAAACAGAAAGTATGGAACATGATCATGCGCGATTTCTGTTGCGAATTTCTTTTTTTCCGCCTTCAAAGCTACAACAAGATGTTGCGGATCTCGTGAATCCATTCCTTTTGCAAATGCAACGGATCTTGGCAAGATGGCTCAGAAACAGACAGGCAAATCTCTACACGTCAAACGTGATGGATTCTGCACTTGCTTATATTACATTGGTTGATGGAACCGTTCTCGAACTGATTTACAGTGGATCTATGCATTACCAGAATCGTATTCGTGCTGCATGGCCGATTTTTTGGCGTGGGTTTCATATACCAGAGGAAGGAGTGAAAAAAAATGAATATTAATTGGATTTATGTACTACTAGCAGGAATTCTTGAAATTTTTTGGGTATCAGGGTTAAAATATTCCAACAATATACTCGAGTGGGTTTTAACAGGAGCGACAATCGTTGTTAGCTTCATTGTGCTAGTAAAAGCAACAAAACATTTGCCTGTCGGAACCGTGTATGCTGTTTTTACCGGTATCGGTACAGCTGGAACTGTGATTGTAGAAATGTCCGTATTTGGAGAACCATTTAAATTAGTAAAAATTATCCTCATCGGAACCCTCCTTTGCGGGGTAATCGGATTGAAGATGTTAACGAGTGATGAAGAAGATACGAAGGTAGAAGGAGGGAAAGCATAATGCATTGGGCAGCGGTGATTTTGGCAGGCAGTCTTGAGATTTTCGGTGTGATTAATATGAAGCGATTGGCGATGAAGAAATGGGATGCGGCACTTTATCTAATGCTTTCGTTTGGTGCAAGCTTTATGCTGTTATCCTATGCAATGACTGAACTACCTATGGGAACAGCTTATGCAGTCTGGACAGGCATTGGTACAGTGGGAGCTGCTTTAGTTGGGATGTTGCTATACGGGGAAGCAAAAGAGTGGAAGCGACTAGCATGTATAGCGTTGATTCTAAGCTCGGCTGTTGGTTTGAAGCTGATTTCTTGAAGAATCTATTAATATGGCAAGCTTTTATCTGAAATAATACCCCAATGATTGAAGTTTCACTTTATTTGCTTCTTCTTTAGGCTCAATCTGCTGATTAGAATAAGTGATCAATTAGGTTTCAATGAAGGAATGGGTGTCGCAAATGCAAAGTGTCAGACCCCGCAACAACTAAATATAGGATAAGTGTATCGAACACTACAAACCTGATTTAGAGTGCAAGGTCAGCCTTATGAGACACCCCAATTTCCTTATCTTTTTACTTTTTTTGTACTGTAATGGTCCAAGTAGCTTCACCAATTTGTTCAAAATTTGTGACTGTATGACCTGCTTCTGCGGCCCAACGTGGCAGGCTTTCAGTCGCCTGCGTACAATCAAATTGAATGACTAATTCATCTCCTGAACTAATTTCTTCGATGATTTCTTTTGCCTCTACTAACGGGAAAGGACAAACTTGCCCTAGCACATCTAATGTTTTTTGCATGATTTATTCCTCCTAAGCATTCAAAATGGTTTGATTAGTCGTAACCAATTTCTTTTTCATATTAGGTCGAACGAAAACAAAATAGGATGCTGTCCATGTTCCTAAAATCATAAATAGTAATGCAATCCAACCTTGCCAAGTCATCATGGCTGTCATGACTAATCCATTACCTATCGAGCATCCACCAGCTAGAGAAGCACCAAAGCCCATTGTAATTCCACCAATAAAGCTCGTGATACCTGTTTTCGCATCGGGCATTCTGAAGCGAAATTCTCGGCTCGCCTTTGCTGCAATAAAAGAACCAAGGAAAATTCCAATTACGAGGTAAACACCCCAATTTAATATCGATTGATCACCGCTCACTAAAAATTGCAGAATATTAGCTGATGGTGTGGTAATGCCAAGACCAGCCATTCTACCTGTTGCTTCGCTAAGCGGCCAAGCAAGAATCGCAATCATACCTACTAACAATGCAGTAAAAAATGGATGCCAACGTTTCTCAAATAATAAATGAGCAAGTCCTGTACGCTTAGGCTTCATAGTTGGAATTATTACTTTTGGCTTTCTTCGTTCATTTATCAAAATGACAATGACAATAGTCACAAAGATCGCAATAAAAATCCAAACAGGTAGACCAGTAGTTTCAGCGATTGAATTATTCGAAAACTGAACGGACTGAATAGAATTATTTACAGGTAGCAAAGGACCTGATTTCATAATTGCGCTCATGAGCATATAGCCAATTAGAGCGATCCAACTGCCAAGTAGGCCTTCTCCGGCACGATACCATGTTCCCGTTGCACAACCGCCAGCAAACACAATCCCAATTCCGAAAATAAATGAACCAACAATTACAGCAATCCATGGAAAGGTACCTGCAGAAAATTCAATCACACCTAACTGTATTAATGTGTATACCCCGACACTTTGTACAGCAATTGCAATCAATAAGGCATAGAACATGCGATTATCTTTGGCAATATACATATCCCTGAATCCCCCTGTAAGACAGAACCGGCCTCTTTGCATAACAAAGCCGAGTAAGGCCCCACAAATTAACCCTGTAAAGAGCATTTGTAGCATTTATTTTCTCTCCTCTCTAATACATAGTAATTTAATAGGAATAGTTTATTTTATATTATGTTATTTACATATTATAGTCAATCACTACTTTTGTTCTGTTACTAATTATGAAACCTTCTTTTTTAAAGTGATGAAGGAATATGTTTACATAGGTTTTGGTGTCTACTGGTATACTTGCCGCGCTCTGGTGTCATCCATATCATCTAGGTGAATAGCCTTAAAGACAGAAGTAGTATTGCTAATTTTAACAATATTTAGTAATATTTTTACAGTAAGCTCGTATAGGAGGAACATAATGCGAATCGTATTAGAGCTCATCCGGATCATGGCGATATTTCTTTTTCTAGGATCAATACTTGGCCAATTAATTAAATTTACTTTTGTATCAATTGGTTTACATACGGATCAATATGATTGGCTTTGCGTGATTGCCATTTACATGTCTCTATTTGTGTTATACCGAGATAAGCTACAATTCTCTGGTTGGTACAAAGGGAAGGACAGAGAAAAGCTGCCAAATCACATTTCGCAGCTGATACTAGCTACAGCGATTTTGTTAATTGTTTTAACACCTGTGTTCAGTTTATTAAGGTAATAAAGTGAAACTTCCATCAGTGGGTATTTTTCTTCTATTGATGGTTAGTTCCGTTCTACTGTCGCTAAATCTTCGGTAAAGCGACACTACGAACCCCAGTAAACGAACTCAGACTAAGTACGCCGCGTTCTGCCCCACATCCTGTGGGCCTCAACTAAACCTCTGCTCACGCATCGGTAAGTTTCACTGTATCTCACCAATCAGGGATTTACAGGCTGTTTATCCCCACCTATTCTTCATTGATTCTCTATACAAAAATTGAGGTGGGGGTATTACAGTCTGTTAAACCGGGATAGAATATTGGGTATTTCGGAAGGGTCTGACCTCGCACTCTAAAACAGTATGTGGTGTTTATACACGCATCTTATTCTGTATTTAGTTGTAGCGGGATCTGACCCTTCTTACGATTTCTTTGGTTTTCCTTGATCTGCTGATGAAGATGAGGGAGAGCTCGTAAGAAAAATTATGAACAATGGGAATTAAGCTAACAGTTCTTGAAAAGAGCGAAGATATGAAAGAATGATGATTAATAAATCATTATAACCTTAACTATATATATTACCTTGACTGTCATAGTAACTCGGTGTATATTATACTTAAGGGGGGTGAGCCTTTGGGAGATATTAAACTATCTTCTGATTTGCTTCGTGGCCATTCAGATACGATGATATTAAAGCTACTTTTAAGTGGTGATAAATACGGCTATCAGATTAGTAAAATGATCTACGCGAATTCAGGTGAACAATATGAATTAAAAGAAGCCACCATGTATTCAAGTTTAAAGAGGATGGAGAAAGAGGGAAGTATAACGTCCTACTGGGGCGATGAAAATCAAGGTGGAAGAAGGAAGTATTACAAAATTACAGCAATTGGTGAAAACACATATGAACAGAATAAAAAAAATTGGGAGCAGGCTAAACGGATTTTAGATGATCTGCTTTGAAAGGATGATTAAGAGAATGCAGGAAAAACTAAACCAGTACGTCCATGATATCTTTGCCCCTTATCAAGAAGTGAAAACGGCGCAAGAGTTAGAAGAAGAGTTATTGAATAATTTACAAGAGAAATTTAATGATTATAAAAAGAGTGGATATAGTGATGAAGAAGCTTATCAAATGACGATAAACTCGATTGGGGAAGTATCAGAATTAATAGAATCGATTAACCTTCAGCAAACTGAGCTTCAGAAGGCGATACAAATGGACTTTTCACGATCAAGTTTAGTACATTCCGATTTTCGTTCAGTTTCCGTTCACGACGGCAAATTTAACAGTAGTGATTTAAAAGGGTCTGATTTTACCGATTCCGATTTAACAAATAGTACGTTTAAGTCAAGTAACTTAGCCGATACGATTTTTGTGAATGTAAACCTAACAGAGACGCTTTTTAAAGCAGCTAATTTAAAAGGAGCGACGTTCAAAAACTGCGTCTATGATAAAACATTTTTCAAAACAAGTAATTTAGCAGGTCTGAATTTTGAAGGGGAGACATTTGAAGGTACCGTGTTTGAAGGATGTACTTTAAAAAAAGCATCTTTTAAACATGCTACATTGAAAAATGTCCAGTTCCGCTTATCTGAATTAAAGAAAGCGGATTTCAGCGGAGCTACAATGGATAAACTGACGTATAATTTTTTGAAGGCAGGAAAAGCGGATCTTAGTAACGTAACGGTACTTTGAGAAACTGAAACCTGTTAAAATGATGCGTAGCTAGCAAAGTGTTAGTACCGGCCCGCAAAATAAGAAATCGGCATGAAAAGTGTTAGGTCCGGCCCACAAAATAAGAAAGCGCATGAAAAGTGTTAGTACCGGCCCGCAAAATAAGAAATCGGCATGTGAAGTGTTAGGTCCGGCCCGCAAAATAAGAAATCGATATGTAAAGTGTTAGGTTCGGCCCGCAAAATAAGAAATCGGCATGAAAAGTGTTAGGTTCGGCCCGCAAAATAAGAAATCGGCATGAAAAGTGTTAGGTCCGGCCCGCAAAATAAGAAATCGGCATGAAAAGTGTTAGTACCGGCCCGCAAAATAAGAATCGGCATGAAAAGTGTTAGGTCCGGCCCGCAAAATAAGAAATCGGTATGTAAAGTGTTAGGTCCGGCCCGCAAAATAAGAAATCGGCATGAAAAGTGTTAGGTCCGGCCCGCAAAATAAGAAATCGGCATGAAAAGTGTTAGTACCGGCCCGCAAAATAAG
>NZ_JACJHX010000003.1:339204-461418 GCF_014138605.1 Peribacillus huizhouensis
TCCGGCCCGCAAAATAAGAAATCGGCATGAAAAGTGTTAGTACCGGCCCGCAAAATAAGAAATCGGCATGAAAAGTGTTAGTACCGGCCCGCAAAATAAGAAATCGGCATGAAAAGTGTTAGTACCGGCCCGCAAAATAAGAATCGGCATGTAAAGTGTTAGGTCCGGCCCGCAAAATAAGAAATCGGCATGAAAAGTGTTAGTTCCGGCACGCAAATCGGGAAAGCGGCACGTAAAATATTAGTCCCGGCACGCAAATTAAGAAAGTGGCACGTAAAGTGTTAGTTCCGGCAAGCGAATCGGGAAAGTAGCCCGAAAATTAGCAGTTCCGGCTCATTAATCAGAAATCGGTCTAGAAAAGTACACGTCACCGCATAGTAACCTCTCGATATTCGTTATAGATAGCATGTTAACAGCAGTGTGTGTTGTTCGTTCTCACTGCTGTTTTGCAAATTGGATTAATCCGACATTTATTCCACTGCTCCACTTTCAAGAATTTCAAAATTGACATTCACTTGAAAAGGGATAGTTGGATATAATGACTTCCATTCATCCTTATTCCAGCTTCTTGTTCTAGTTCGTACTTGCTCACCAACTCCAAGCGGATCGACTTCTAGTTTTTGAAGTTTTACGATTAGTTTTTCAGCTCGTTGTTTTAATTCTTTTTCCATCTTCTTTTCAATTGTTCTGATCACTTTTTTATCAGGCTGTTCACCAGTGAACTCTCGCAAAACCGCTTCTACTTTTAAATTGATCATAATGGGCGAATTGGTCATTGGTTCAGGGATGTTGTAGGAAACTTTTGAGGAGATATTATAGACGGAAGCAAATAAATTTTCCCCTAATTTTGCCGAAAAACCTTCTTTGTTAGAAGATGTTTCGACTAACATTTTAAAAATGATGTTTTCATGATCTTTTGTTTGATACACGAATTTCCCCTGATCAAATAGGGCCACACCAGTAATGATTGGATTCCCATTTTTAGGCTTAATGATCGGAAGGAATGGGTCCATCCCTTCTGAATTATGTGCATATGAAAATAAATGCAGATTGGTTTTAGGGAGTATTCCGCTTTGGATATTATGCTCAATCGCATTTGATAAGTATGTGCCTTTATCTACGTTACCGAACTGTTTGATTAAGACATCCTGAGCCTTACCATCTACAACGGCCAAATACACCGTATTTCCGATCGAAGGATCGCGAATTAATGTATCTGTCATTCGTATTAAATCATGTTTAGCAAGTTCCTTACTATATAAGACGACTTCTATTTTTCCGCTGAAAATCGGTTTATCCGTTTGTTGATTCATTCTTTGGCGGACGTCTTTGCTCAAAGAAGAAGTTGCCGTAAAGGTAACGTTATTTACTCGCTTATCCGGCAAATAGTAAGGTGTGACAGCAGTAGATGTAAAGTGGTCTTTATCGATGTAATCATAACTGATGGCTGTGGCTATATTAATCTCATTTAAAACTGTAGGTTCGATATTCATACAAGACGACAGAAATAAGGTCATCATTGAAGTTAGTAAGATCATTTTAATTCTCATGCATTACTTCCTTCTTTTTCATAATAAATGATAGACAGAGCAGAATCGGGATGTACACTGTATAAAGGTAAAAACCAGTGTAGGACATATAATTCAAGAAGGTGTTAATCTGATCACGATTTTTCAAAGAAAGTGAGACAACAATTAAGATCACTAGATATAACATTGTTATCTTGTTAGGAGCCACGTTAAATAAGACAGAAGCTCCTTTCGTCGCTGCCCAAATAAATAGACAAATATTGGGAAGAATGAAGATCACCCATGTTGCAATGCCGATATATTCGAAACGTTCTACAAAAGGTACTTGGACGATACTCCAGAAAGACAGTGTAGCCCATACATATCTGCTGATTTGATTTTCGGAGTAAAATCCGATTGAAACAATTATGAGTAATAAATACGATAAGGTGGTAATAATATTTGCCAGTTGCGCCCATTTATTTGCTTTCTTTTGCTGCTTGATTAATGGAAAGTACATCAGTAAAGTCGAAATACCCAAGTAGCTAAGTGACATATTTTTCGTTGCCAAGGCTATTTCTTTATATGAGTGATTCCATACTGGTAATAAGTTGCGAAAGTCTGTATATTCCAATGGGAAAAAGATTGTTAATATCAAATAAGAGGGAATGATGACTCCTAAAAAGCATATTCCAGTTATAACTTGAAAACCACCAGAAACCGTATAATAAATTAAAAGTGCAAAAACAATACTAAAAGTCAGAACATTGATTTGTGGAAACATCCATGCCTGGACAACTTCTACATAGGTTCGATAAACAGCGATGCCCATGAATAGCCAATAGGAGATCCAGATTATATTTAAAATGCCGCCTAGTACTTTTCCAAAAAGCTGAGTATGAATGCCCATCAAGTTCTGCTTATGCAAATTTAGTAGGGTAAGCATACACCAAATAACGATCGAGAATAGGAGTCCAGCGAGAATGACTGCAATCCAAGAATCGTTTCCTGCTGATTTTATTATGATTCTTTGAAAGCCCAAAACCCCTATCCCCATTTGTACTTTTAAAACGAGAAAGAAGACTAAGAATGGAGAAATTTGTTCATTTTTATTGATCATATGTGAATAAAGTCCCCTTTCATTACTCTTCATGTTTTGAAGCAGGGCGCTTAGATAGATAAGTTAATGGCAGTCGGATAAGAGAATCCTTTAAGCTTTCTAGCTTTGGTGGGTATAGTGGCTCAAGATAAGGTCTTCCTAGTGTCGTGATTCTTAACAAATGTATCAGCATGAAACAAAAGCTAATCGCAACACCTAATATTCCAATATAATAGGCCATGAAAAGAAATGGGAATCGAATAAGCCGAATCGTATTACCCATTTGATATACAGGTGTTGTAAAGGAAGCAAGAGCTGATAATGCAACAATAATTAATAGTACATTACTCGTTAAACCCGCTTCGACCGAAGCTGTTCCGATGACGATACCACCAACGATACCAATTGTTTGTCCTACTTTGGTAGGGAGTCTTGCCCCTGCCTCACGGAGCAACTCAATCACCAATTCCAACACAAGTGCCTCTAGAATGGGAGGAAAAGGGATCCCACTTCTTGAAATAACGAGTGTGTTGATCAGATTTTTAGGCAGCAATTCATAGTGATAAGTCAAAATTGCTACATATATCGGTGTTATTAAAATGGAGAATAAGACAGCAAAAAATCGGACGAGACGAAAAAATGAAGCCATTGTCCAATTAATAAAATAATCCTCAGAGGCAGTAAAAAATTCTACCAACGTAGCTGGCCCTAGAAGACCGTGTGGTGCACCATCTACTAAAATGACAAGCTTACCTTCACCTAGCACGGCAGCTAAACGGTCTGGTCTTTCAGTATCAATAAACTGTGGAAACGGCGAATTCTTCTTATCCGCAATCATTTGAGCTATATAGGAACTATCAATAATCTGTTTCACATCTAAATTCGAGATTCGTTGAATAACGGTGGAAACATTCTTTTGGTTACAGATGCCATCAATATGGAGGAGGGCCACTCTTGATTTTGATAATTTCCCTACCGTTAATACCTCCACTTTTAACTCTTGAATCGGCAATCTCTTTCTGATGAGATGCAAATTCGTATCGAGCGATTCTACAAGCGATTCCTTTGGTCCAATGACGCTAAATTCTACCTCAGGCAATGAGACAGTTCTAGAAAGTTGAGAATCAGCTTTCACTAACACGGCCTGATCATTGTTCCCTTCTACCGTTATTGATATATAGCCAATTAGTAAATGATTTTGCACATCAGCTGGTTTCTGAGTGAAAAGTAAATTTTCAATTGGCAAGGCTTGGACAGCATCGTAAAGTGTGGACGAAGATTTATTTAAATATGGAAGCAGATCTCTGTGTAAAATATTCGTGTCGATTAACGTATTAAAATAAGAAATACATAGAGTATCGTGCTTGATACCAACCGTAAAACATGTAAAATCTTTAGATTCCTTTAACTGCTGTAAGACTTCATCAAAATGAGGTGTTTGCGATTGATTGCTTTTTTCGAAGGGGAACTTTTTCATTTTCGTCACCTCAGAATTCATCGTTTGACATATATTTTAAGCAAAGTGGAAATTATTATGCGTATTACTAAATGATTCATCCTAGATTAGCTAAAAAGAGGGGGAAGGTTGACCTCGCACTCTGAATCGATAAGTAGGGTTTCATTACACTTTATGTAATGAGTTGTTGTGAGCCTTTTATTTTGAATTTTCTGAATTTTAATGTTAGTTTGTGTAAAATAATGTTAAAATGTTTGTAGAGTGTTCAATCTAATTGTTTGGAGGTAAATCAAAATGACAATTGCAGTTAAACAAAATACAAACATGAGCGTCTGCTCCCAACCCTACGATGAAAAAGGTTCAAGTTCACAAACTGTATCACCTAATGAAGGTGGCGGTGCGGAGCCGATTTTGCGAAACCGCGCCCCTTTTTCGCAAAAAAAGTTGAAAGCTAGTCGTGTCAGAGCTATTAGTAAATTTGCTGCTTGGTGTTATCTTGAGTCGTATTCTATCGTTTCAGAAGAAGAGCTGGATGATATTTTTGACAACAAAGATGAAACATACATTAAAGAATTGTTGTTACATGGTTTACATTCTAAAGGATTACTTATAAGAGATTGAAAGATTCATAACTAAGCTACAAATAGTCGGAAGATAATGGGTAATTTTTACAACAAAAAATATTTTGTCACCTGGTATTGCAACTGCTTTTCTAACCTGCTAAGATAATATCAATATAATATTTCCTTTAATACGGTCCAGAGAGGCCGAAAAGGGTGGCTTGATAGTCTGATATTTTTTAAGTCTATTTTTGTACATTCATGCCCTTCTGTCCTCTGTGACGGAAGGGCATTTATTTTTGTATTAAAGACATGGGGACGGGTCTTTTCGACTTATTAATATGGCCAATCTACTTTGCAGAATACGTATTTTTTAAGGAAGTGCTTCAAAATTCAGCTCCGCACCGCCACCATTATGATTTTTGCGAGTGTAGCGTGACATATGTGGTAATTGGTGGCGTTTTACGGCATATTTGTTAAAAGCTCCTCTTTTAAATAAAGTCCTGTGAGGCTTGAAAAGAGAATGGAAGATTTTCTTGTAATTGATGAAT
This sequence comes from Peribacillus huizhouensis, assembly GCF_014138605.1. Lineage (GTDB taxonomy): Bacteria > Bacillota > Bacilli > Bacillales > DSM-1321 > Peribacillus > Peribacillus huizhouensis. Next base: position 344,379 of record NZ_JACJHX010000003.1, read on the forward strand.
TGCATATCCATTCCCTCAAAGCACAAAAAATTTTTACTGAAAGATTAAACTGGAGGGTGGAACAACATGAATTATCGTAATAAAACAGTTGTAGCGTCAGTGGCAGGATTAACGTTAGAAGGCATGGACATCATGTTTATCTCTTTTGCTATGTCGATGATCATTGCAGAGTTTCACATTGATTTAGCAACGGGAGGACTTATTTCTTCGATAACGAATATTGGCATGCTTGCTGGCGGGATTATCTTTGGGATCTTGGCAGATAAGTTCGGCAGGGTGCGTATTTTTACCTATACAATTATTTTGTTCGCAGTAGGTACAGCTTTAACAGGATTAGCTACAAATATAGAGCAGGTTTACGTGTTTAGATTTATCGCTGGATTGGGTGCTGGAGGCGAGTATGGGATTGGAATGGCTCTAGTTGCGGAGGCATGGCCTAAAAATAAACAAGGACGAGCTTCATCATATGTAAGTATCGGTGCTCAATATGGTGTCATTCTCGCAGCATTGCTTAGCGCCATCATTCTGCCTACTTTGGGGTGGCGAGCATTGTTCTTCGTGGGTGTTCTTCCAGTTATATTCGCTTTTATTGTGAGGAAGAATCTAGATGAATCTCCTGAATGGATGGAAGCTCAAAAACAGAAAAAAATCGTCAGCAAACAAGAGAAAGGTAAGCTGCTTCAGTTGTTTGAAACACCAAGAACAGCGATGACGACGATTTCTCTAGCAATTATGGCAACGGTGCAGATTGCAGGCTACAATGGCTTAATGATTTGGTTGCCATCTATGTTGCAACAATCCCAAGGTCTGTCTGTTTCAAGCTCAGCACTTTGGACAATTAGTACAGCAGTTGGCATGATCGTTGGTATGTTAACTTTTGGACAATTCATGGATCGATTTGGAGCGAAACGAGCCTTTGGCATTTTCCTTCTTGCTTCTGCATGTGCTGTTTTTCTTTACTCGTATGCTGAGGGAAGTGCAGGTGTATTAATCGGTGGTGCCATTGTCGGCTTCTTTTCGAATGGGATGTTTGCCGGATACGGAGCGTTGATCAGCAGTTATTATCCTATTCAAATTAGAAGTACAGCTACCAACACAATATTTAACTTTGGTAGGGCAATAGGTGGACTGTCACCCATCCTCGTGGGCTATATTTTGCAAAGTTATGATATGACTGTAGCGATGACATATCTAGCAGCCTTATACATCATCTCCTTTGCCGTGATGGTTAGTCTTAAGAAAAGACAGCCTACAACTTTAATAGATGGATTCAATCATTAACACATGGGTGTCCACTTTGGGCACTCTTTTTCTTTGGAAAAGGGGCGAGGCTTCGCAAAATCAGCTCGGCACTGCGAACTTCATAAGCTGTTACAATTTGAGAACTTGAATCTTTTTCATGCTCTATTTTCGTATGGACTTGCTTTACTTAGCTATTAAAAAGAAGTGGAAAAATTGGTTGGAGTTCCATCTAAGAGGGATGTTAGGTTCATATATAGGTATTGTAACGGTCACTTTAGTTGTAAATGTGCATTGAATACTTTTATTAAATGAATTTCCTACAATATTGTTTTGGTTCTATCCTACAATAACTCATAATAAAGAGGATGACCCGTATGTAAAGGGGCATCCTTTATTGTAAGTCATCCTTTATTTAGTCACATAATTCTCTGTGAAATAAGGTCTCGATTCGGAGTTGAAATCGACGCCAACTCCGAGTTCTTGATATTCCGGGCGGAGTTTATTTTCCCGGTGACCGAGTGAATTCATTAATCCTTCGTGGGCAAAGATGCTACTTTGCTGGCCTGCCGCTAGATTTTCTCCAGCCATGCGGAATGTGATGGCGTCCGCTTCCATTCTGTCGAAAGGAGATTCACCATCGAGGTTCGTGTGGTTGAAATAGTTATGAACGGCCATATCGTTGCTATGATCGCGAGCTGTTTTGCGAACGGCCTCATTCCAGGAAAGCACGCTAAGACCGTGATTCACCCTCGATGCATTCGTCAGATCGAACAATTGATACTCAAATCCTTCCTCTAATTCAGGACTAGGCTCACCGAAGAACTCCTTCTTATTTGCTTCAAGTCTATCACTAATAATTTGCAGTGCAGTGACTGTATTATTTTCATGCTTGTCATAAAAAACCGTTACATAGCTTTTCTCAACATGAAATGTATCGTATTCTGGATTGTTTATTTGATAAAAAGCAAAACCTTTTTGAATTTTCGTTAAAGGCTTTCCTAGCTGTGAAAGAACCGTGTCCTTAGCCGCACCGAGTTTCAAGCCTTGTTTCGATGAAATAAGATCTTGATTCGTATACAATCCAGCTACTTTGCCTTGATCATCATAAGCGACCATGAAAAAGTTTTGGTAATTCTCATGATAGGTATGCCAATCCACTCCATATTCATTTAGAGAAGAGCGTTTCGGTGCTCCAATTTGACTTTCAACATCTGTTTTTGAATCACCAAGTTCTATGTTATGGATGGAGAAAGCTTGTGTGGGTGTAGCTAACAGAGGCTTTTGAACAGGGTCATCAAGGTGTTCCTTGTTAGATGAAGAATCTAATTTGTCATTTACAATGACAAGTAGATTCCCAACACCCTCTTTCAGCTTTTCAATTCCAGAAGAAACCTCTGGAGAATTTTTAAGTGAAGTTACGTCCGATTTCAGTTCCGAGAATGCAGCTTGAAAACCAGATTCCTTAAGCTTCTCTCCATAAAAAAACCAAAATAGACCGACAATCATCAATATAGTAAAAAGAAAGCGCACCTTTCTCATTATTCCACTCCTATCCGCCTAGTCGGTATCTCTGATTATTCTAGTCGTTTCATTGTACCAGTTTGGAAAAAAGCATGCATACTTTTCAAACTGGAGTTTTTTGGAGTAAATAGTCATCTTCAACGCCAATCCGCCAAAATTTCAATCGATCAATATACTTGCTATAATAGATGAGAAATATTAATCAAGAATGAGGTGCTTATGATGGAAGAAATTAAAACGATTACCCCAGATGAGGTAGAAGCGAAGTTAGAAGCAGGAGAGAATTTGGAGCTCGTTGATGTCCGTGAAGATGATGAAGTTGCAGAAGGAATCATCAAAGGTGCTAAACATATTCGGATGAATGATATTCCTGCTACACTTGACTATTTCGATAAAGAGAAAGAATATATTTTCATTTGCCGCTCAGGAGGTCGTAGCGCAAACGTTGCTCATTATCTTCAAGAACAAGGCTACAAAGTTGTAAATATGGTAGGCGGAATGCTTGAGTGGAATGGTGAAGTAATTGTGAAATAAGGAAGGCTTTGCCTTTCATTTGGGTCTTGCTCCACATCTACAGATGGTTTGTAACCGTATGTAGAGTGTGAGACAAGACCTATTTTTTTAAAAAAAATGAATATTCTTTTCCAAATTGGGGCACGCTGTTTATAAAAAAGGTAGGGGATAGCTGATGATTCAAGTAAAACTGTTTGATCATGAGCATGAAAAGGACTTAGAAGATGAAATGAATGTATTTCTTGAGGACATTCGTGATAATAAAATTGTCGACATCAAATACAATATTGCCACGACCGGAGAAGAGGAAGATGATCAAATCTATTGTTTTAGTGCGATGATTATATATAAGAAGTAACAGCAGTATATAGAGAAAAGTAATTTAGCACTTGGCTGATATATGGGAAAAACGGCTGATATAGGCAAGATAGGCAAGTGTTTTGACAGGCTCATGTGGTCGAACTGCTTCATTTATTAGAATATTGCCTGAGATCATTTATTTATCAAATCTGGGTTTTATGCCTCGAAATCGAAAAATATGCATCATATTGAAAAAGAGCAGATTCCAATCTGATTTGGAATCTGCTCTTTAGATTATGAGTGACCTTTTGCATAGAGCGCTGCATTCATCCCAGCGAGCCGGCCTGTTACAAGCGCAGAGGTAATATTGTAGCCTCCAGTATAGCCATGTATGTCTAAGATTTCTCCGCAAAAATAGAGACCGGGCATCAATTTCGAACCCATTTCTTTTGGATGGATTTCTTTCACAGAAACTCCGCCACCGGTAACGAAGGCTTTTTCGATCGAATGAGTACCAGTAACGGTGAATTGAAAGTCTTTGCATAACTCAGCAAATCTACGGACTTTTTCATGTGCTAAATGGCCACTTTGTTCTTGTAAATCAATACCGCTTTTTTCAAGTAGAAAATGCAAATAGCGTTCAGGAAGCAAGCCTTTTAAAGAATTCTTAACCGCTTTTTTCGGATCTTCTTTTAGTAATTTAATTACATCTTGAAATACTTCTTCTTTGTTTGCGTCTGGTAGAGCATCAATCTTCATTGTTACAGTTTGTGAATTTGCTTTTTTTAATTCTTTCACAACGAACTGACTGCAGCGGAGAACGGCGGGACCAGAGATGCCAAAATGGGTGAAGAGCATATCCATTCTGTGCGTGATCAGTGGTTTGCCCTTTACATTCAAAACGCTTAAGGCAACGTCACGAAGTGCGAGACCTTGCAATGACTTATCTTTAATGAATGGCTCATTGCTTGTTACAGGTACCTCAGTTGGAAACAGCTCGGTAATTGTATGGCCTGCCTTCTTTGCCCATGCATAGCCATCGCCAGTTGAGCCCGTCTGTGGTACAGACTTACCGCCAACTGCGACAACGACGCTGCCTGCCTTGAAAGTTTGTCCATCTTTTAAAAGCACACCTGCTGTTTTGTCATTTTCATACAGTACCTCTGCAACAGGGGAATTTTTATAAATCGTTATTTTCAAGCTGTTCATGCGTTCTAGCAGAGCATCAACTACACTTTGGGCACTGTTATTAACAGGAAACATTCGACCGTGATCTTCTTCTTTTAATTCAACACCAAGCTTCTCAAAAAAATTGATAATATCTTCATTATTAAATTCGGAAAAAGCACTATATAAAAAACGGCCGTTCCCTGGGATATGTTTAATAATTTCATCTATCGAAAGACGATTAGTTACATTACAGCGGCCACCGCCTGAAATGGCAAGCTTTCGTCCAAGTTTTTCTCCTTTATCAACAAGAAGCACATTCGCTCCTTTTTCTCCAGCGGCAATCGAAGCCATTAATCCAGAAGGACCGCCGCCAATTATAATTACATCATATTTCATGTTTTCACCAGCTTTACTATTTTCATTCCTTCATTATAAAGCATATCTAGCTAGTAGTAAAAACGACATGTAAAAACATTTACTTGTGACTCTAGAAAGTTTTTGCTAAAATTCATGAGATATTGTTATAAAATATCTATATCTAATCTAGTTATGGATTCTTAAATGATTAGGAATTGTGGTAAGGTAAAAAGCGTGAAAACGTAACTGACATAGGCAGGAAGGGATTAAATGTCTTCAAAGCTTTTAAAAGGGGCGTTCATATTAACGCTCGGTTCGGTTTTATCGAAAGTATTAGGGTTATTATATGTGATACCGTTTGATGCATTAATGGGAGAAAAAGGAGCCGGTCTGTATTCCCATGCGTACGTTCCATATACGATCTTTATCAGTATGGCTACAGCTGGAATGCCGCTTGCTGTTTCTAAAACGGTTTCTAAATACAATTCATTAGAAGAATATGCAGTTAGTCGAAAACTATATAAGTCGAGTTTGAAACTCATGTTAGTAACTGGGTTTTTAGCTTTTATTGTGATGTATACGTTAGCTCCTGTGTATGCTAACTTTGTCAGTGTGGGCGAAAAAAGTTTTGCAGCTGCTGATATTACAGCGGTGATTAGGGCAGTAAGTTTTGCGTTGATTATCGTGCCATTTATGAGTATTATCCGTGGCTTTTTTCAAGGACATCAAAAAATGGAACCAACGGCTATATCGCAAGTTGTTGAACAAATCGTTCGGATTGTTTTCCTATTGGCTGGTGCATATGTTGTACTGAAAATAATGGATGGAAATCTTGTAACAGCGGTCAGTGTAGCAACATTCGCGGCTGCAATAGGTGCAATTGGTGGGTTATTCGTACTTTTATGGTATTGGAAAAAAGAAAAACCTTACTTAAACGACCTTTTGAAACAAGACAAAGGGACCATGGATATTTCCTTACCACATATTTATAAAGAGATACTCATTTCTTCGATCCCATTCATTTTCGTATCGATTGCCATGCCTGCTTTCCAGTTTGTAGATAACTTAACATTTGAAAAGACTTTAGTTTCGATTGGTATAAGTGGTGACATTGCCGAATCAGCTTTTGGGATATTGAATTTTAATGCACAAAAGTTAGTTGTCATTCCGATGACGCTTGCGACTGCTTTTTCGATGGCTCTTTTGCCATCTGTAACAAAGGCATATGTGAGTGATAATCAGGATGCCTTCCGTCATCAACTCGATCAAGCCTTTCAAATTTTATTATTTTTAACGATTCCTTCCGTTATCGGAATGGCGACATTAGCAGAGCCGATTTATACTGCGTTTTTCGCACATAATCCATTAGGGACAAGTATTCTTGCCACGTATGCGCCCACTGCGATTTTATTTGCGTTATTTTCTGTATCAGCGGCTGTTTTGCAAGGAATTAACCAGCAAAAGTATTCAGTGTTAAGCTTATTAGTTGGATTACTCATAAAATTGAGCTTAAATATCCCATTGATCAAAATGTTCGAATCAGTTGGAGCGGTTTATGCAACAACCTTGGGATATGTCGCTTGCTGTGCACTAAATTTATATTTTATCCATTATTTCACAGGGTATCGATATTATCTAGTCATAAAAAGAATAATTCTTATGAGCTTATTTGCGACAATTATGGGTCTTGTAGTTTGGGGAGTAGAAAGTGTATTAGGCTTGTTTTTGGATTCGGAAATTAAAATTCAAGCAATCCTAATCATCATTATATCTGCCATCTTCGGTGGTCTCATCTACGCAGCCTTCTCTCTAAAAAGCAAATTAGCGCACCGTTTATTTGGCAGTCGAATCGATCGTTTAGCAGAGAAACTAGGTGTAAAGGCGAAAGGTTAAGGAAAAAGAAAATTAGATAAAAGATGCTTCCATAAGGGTCTAACCATGCACTTTATATACCCGTTTATTGTGTCATATAAACGATATAAAGAAGATGTAGGGTTTTAGACCCTTTTGCTTTTTACTTTATCCCGCATTAACGGGCAGTAACACCCCATCTTAAGGCATAGAGGAATCGAAGAAGCGTAGGTGGGCGATAACTGCCTAATTTAGTTGTAGCTCTAGCCCTACTTAAGGTTATAAACTGTAATACTCTGTGGCAAACTACGCCACGCCGTATTTCCATCTTCTGCTTGTCGGACTATCACAGGATGTGGGTTACTCAGATGAAGACATGGGGACGCGGCGTACTTAGTCTGAGTTCGTTAAACCTTAGTTCGTACCCTGTTGATTGATCGAAGCGAAAGCAAAGATCTTGGCTACAGTAGAACGGCACTAACAATCAGCGGGGATGAAGAACCCCCCACTGATTGAAGTTTCACTTTATTCCTTTTAGAAGTATCCTGTTATAATGAAATGGGCATATAAACAATAAATGTTAATGTAATGCAAGATCAATTGTACCGGAGGAACTTATGAGAATCGATAAATTATTAGCAAATGTTGGCTATGGCAGCCGAAAAGAAGTGAAAAGTTTACTAAAATCAGGTGCTGTCGTTGTGAATGATCAAGTTGTGAAAGACGCGAAGGCGCATGTTGACCCAGAAGTGGATCATGTAACGGTACATAATGAACAAGTGGTCTATAGAGAGTTCATCTATTTAATGATGAATAAGCCACAAGGCCTTATTTCTGCTACGGAAGATAATTTTCAGGAAACAGTGATTGATATACTAGAACCAGAGGATGCGGCAATGGAGCCTTTTCCGGTAGGTCGCTTGGACAAAGATACAGAGGGGTTGCTTTTGATTACAAATGATGGACAGCTCGCCCATCAATTGCTTTCCCCAAAAAAACATGTCCCAAAAACGTATTTCGCCGTGATTAACAGCGAAGTGTCAGAAAGCGATATTGAAGAATTCAGTAAAGGGGTAACACTGGATGATGGCTATCATACGAAACCTGGAGAGTTGAGAATCATTAAATCAGGACTTACATCTGATATTGAATTAACGATTATGGAAGGGAAGTTTCATCAAGTGAAAAGGATGTTTGAAGCGGTAGGCAAACGGGTCATCTATTTGAAGCGTATTTCAATGGGGAGCCTTACGCTTGATGAGGAGCTTGAATTAGGTGAGTACCGTGAATTAACTGATGAGGAACTTTTTGCTTTAAGAAATGGGCAATCACAATCATAATAAGCAAAAAAATGAGGCGGACTGTATGAGTCTGCCTCATTTCTAGTAGATGGGTATTATTCATATATTTCTTTCTTTAGTTTGCAAGCTTAGGTTGGAAATTATTATAACAAATTTTGTCTTTTGCCTTAAGATGACATCTTTACTTTTTTGCTTGTTGTGGTCCATAGGCCGCGGCTTGGGCTTTTGACTAAGTCGTTATAAGCTAACACATTTAAATCGCGCTGTATTGTTCGAGGAGTGATGCCAAATTCTTCTACAAGGTCCTGAGTAGAAACCGTACCGTTATTGCTAATAAACATATAAACGGATTTAATACGGGTTAACATGCGATTTGTTGAAGGTTTCAAAAAATCACTCCTTATTCATTTTCATTGGCACCAAAACAAATGAAAACAACCGATAAGATGGACAGTATTCCAACTGCCACTATGTACTTGCTTTACCCATCCAAAAACTCCCCTGAAACATTACGCAAAATTCAAGTTGTCATTTGCTTATATTCTAACTCTTTATTCAATGAAATTCTAGAAAAAAACTATGGAATTTACAAATTTTTTACTTTTCATCGTTAATCTATGCGTGTATTTTTATTTTATTCGTTATTAATCACTTTTTGGGAAAAAATGTTGATTGGTTTTATGTAAAGTATTAGGTATAATTCCAACGTATTCATTAATAGTTAATAGGGGGAAAAGGGTTGCTAGAAGAAAGATTTAAAAATGATCTTGTTTACCGAAAAGAGAAAGTGTATTTTATTCTCACAATGATTTTTAGTTTGATGATGTATATCTCTTTAGCCTTCAGCATAATTGGAATTGTGATTGTTGGGGCACTGATTTTATTGTCATTATTTGTCCACGGCCTATCGATGGCCCATATTCGCCGTAACGGTGTTAGGATTAGTGAGAGACAATTTCCCGGTGTTTATGAAAAGGCAGAGTTGCTTGCCAAAGAGATGGATATGAACGTTCCTTCGATGTATGTGTTAGAGTCTTCTGGAATGTTAAATGCTTTTGCGACTCGTTTTTTTGGGAAAAATATGGTGGTTATTTATTCTGAATTGTTCGATTTAACAGAAGAAGGCAAGGAAGATGAGTTATTGTTCGTGCTTGCTCACGAATTTACACATATAAAGCGAAGACATGTGCTAGTTCATATGCTCGTACTTCCCGGAATGTTTATTCCACTTCTTGGTGAGGCGTATATGCGAGCATGTGAATATACATGTGACCGTCATGCACACTTTTATGTGAAAAATATGGAAGCATCTAAGCAGGCATTGACTATGCTTGCCATAGGAAAGAAACTTGCGCCGAAAGTGAATCAGGATGCATACATAGACCAGATTCGCGAAGAGTCGGGATTTTTTGTTTGGTTAAGTGAAAAACTGTCCACACATCCCCATCTACCGAAGCGTTTAAATGCGTTGGATAACTGGTCATTTCCAGAAGAAAAAGAATTAATTAAAGAGAAAAAAGCAACGGTCATAATAGGAATTAGCGTCAGTATTCTACTATTTGTGGCTGCTGGTATAGGGATTGCTTTCGCGATATCTACTCTAGCCAATAGTGATTTAGCTACAATGTTTCAAGAGGACTATGACATGGAAGAAGGCTTTACACCGCTTATGAACGCAGTTTCTGAAAATGAGACAGAGACAATACTTTCGCTCCTGGCTGATGGTGCAGATATTAATGAAACCGACGATTATGGCCAGAGTGCGCTTCATCATGCAGTGTCCTATGAAAATAACGAAGCAGCTAAATTACTGCTTGAAAAGGGAGCAACCGTTGATTTAGTAGACTCGTATGAAACGACACCATTAAATCTGGCGGCTTATTTAGAAAATGTGGAACTAGTTGCATTACTTCTTAAATATGGTGCAGATCCGACCATAAAAGATATGGAAGGCTTATCAGCAATAGATTATGCGCATGACTCACAAAACAAAGAATTAATTGAACTATTTAAGCAATAATAACAAGACTTCTTTCCTGACAATGGAGAGAAGTCTTTTTAGTGAAAAATTTAATATGGATATGGAAGATAAACCTATATCTGAGTTACCTGATTCCGATATTTGCCATCCCTAAATTTTGGATTGTTATTTTACCGGCCCGAAAGAGCTAGTTCTGGCACGCAAAAGCGGAATCCGGCCCGAAGAGCTAGTTCTGGCACGCAAAAGCGGAATCTGGCCCGAAAAGAGCTAGTTCTGGCACGCAAAAGCGGAATCCTGCCCGAAAAGAGCTAGTTTTGGCACGCAAAAGCGGAATCCGGCATGAAAAGAGCTAGTGCTGGCACGCAAAAGCGGAATCCGGCCCGAAAAGAGCTAGTTCTGGCCCGCAAAAGCGGAATCCGGCCCGAAAGAGCTAGTTTTGGCACGCAAAAGCGGAATCCGGCCCGAAAAGAGCTAGTTCTGGCACGCAAAAGCGGAATCCTGCCCGAAAAGAGCTAGTTTTGGCACGCAAAAGCGGAATCCGGCATGAAAAGAGCAAGTGCTGGCGCGCAAATCTCAAATCCGGCCAGAAAAGTACTTAATCCTGCGCAAAACCTCATGTTTCATCTTGGAATAGGCTTTTCATATACTTTGAGTTTGCCGATATTAATCTTAAATAAGTAATTTCCGGGATTTTATGTAAAAAAATCACGGCGATTATCCATGTATGAAAAGAATAAAGAATCTATTTTCTATAACATTTATTTTTTCCTCTTTCATTCTTAGTTGAAATTAACTAAAATAGGGATTAACAAAATAGAAAATGTAGACGTTTTCAATGAATTTGCATTTAAAGGGGCCTATGATGAATACAACCATGACTAGTTATTCACCTTATGTGACATTTACTAAAGAGGAATGGGCAAAATTACGTTTTAACACACCGATGACATTGTCAGAAGCCGAGCTTTGGGAATTACAAGGAATTAATGAGAATATCTCAATGGATGAGGTTACGAAAATTTACGTTCCTTTGACAAGGCTGATTAATTTATATGCAACAGCTTCTCAACAGCTTCATTCTGTAACAGATACTTTTTTTGGAAAAAACACTCGGAAAATCCCTTATATTATTGGGATTGCTGGGAGTGTCGCGGTTGGAAAAAGTACGACCTCGAGAATCATTAAGGCGTTGCTCTCGAAATGGCATAATCACCCAAAGGTTGAAATTGTAACGACGGACGGTTTCCTTTTTCCGAACTCAGTTTTGGAGCAAAAGGGATTAATGCAAAGAAAAGGATTTCCAGAAAGCTATGATATTCGGGAACTTATTAACTTTCTGGCGCAGTTAAAGTCAGGTGCTCCAACCATTTCAGCACCCGTTTATTCACATTTGTATTATGATGTCTTGCCAGGTCAAAATGTGCTGATTAATCAGCCGGATATCGTGATTGTAGAAGGAATAAATGTATTGCAAACACCAATACTTCAAGATCAATCATCACCAAGTGTGTTTGTCTCGGATTTCTTTGATTTATCCATTTATGTAGATGCAGTGGAAACAGATTTGAAGGAATGGTATATAAACAGGTTTATGAAGTTAAAGGAAACAGCTTTTCATAATCCTCAGTCTTACTTCCATCGTTATGCGTCGCTATCTGATCGAGAAGCTTTTGTTGTAGCTGCGGATATTTGGAATCGAATCAATAAAGTGAATCTGCTTCATAATATTGAGCCGACAAAGACAAGAGCTGATTTAATTTTAACCAAAGCTGCCTCCCATGATATTCGTACCATTAAGTTGAGGAAGATTTAAAGGCTTAATAAAGGAGGGACGACTGAGTGACTGATTACAAATTAAGTCAAATTGGACCACCACGGTTTGCGCTTGCCGTTCATGCTCTCTTCTTGCTTGCTAAAAGTAATACGTTGCAATCAAGTTCAAGTATTGCACAGCAGGTGAATTCTCATGCGACTTTTTTGCGTAGGGTGCTTGCCCTTCTTTGCGTGTCTGGGATAGTGAAAGCAAAGGAAGGACGTGATGGCGGATACGGCTTATTAATACCTGCATCTAAATTAACGCTTGCGGATATTTACATGGCGGTAAGACCAGAATGTCTCATTTGTTCAAAGGAAGAACCAGAATGCGATGATACTGGGAAGCGATTGGCCCAGCTACTGGAAGAAATCCTTAGCGACGCTGAACAAGAGACTGTTAAGTATTTGCGGACAATTACCTTGGATGAAATCATGGACAAAATTAAAATTTCTTGTTAAGAAAACAAATATGGCGTTAAAATGCAACCATTTATCATGAAGGAGCAATCAAACAACACGCTACACTCGCATTCACAATGGTGGCGGTGCGGAGCAGGATTTAGGGGATTTCAATAATAAAGTAAGTATACTACCTAAGTAGGTTAGCTATATTTATAAATCGCGAAGACCCGTCCCCATTTCCTTCATTCAAAAAGACTGTACAGGCGGATGATTTGGAGAATCATACTGTACAGTTTATAATGTGCTTAGTTTAGTTGCAGTTAATTTTCATTAAAATATTATTTAGGAGGTTTAGACATGAAAGTTGAAGTTTGGTCTGATTATCAATGTCCGTTTTGCTATATTGGCAAACGTCGTTTTGAAAAAGCTTTGTCTCAATTTGCTCAGCAATCAGAAGTAGAGGTTGAATTTAAAAGCTTCGAATTGGATCCGCATGCACAAAAAGATATGGGGATGAATGTTCACGAAATGCTGGCAAAGAAATATGGTACGTCAGTTGAACAAGCAAAAGAAATGAGTGCCAATGTAACAAGTCAAGCAAAGGGAGAAGGGTTAGATTATCGCTTCGATACGCTGATTCCTACTAATACATTTGATGCTCATCGATTGTTGAAATTCGCTTCAGTAAAAGGAAAAGAAAAAGAAATGAATGAAACGTTATTTCATGCGTACTTTACAGAATCCAAGCATATCGGTGATCAAGAAACACTTGCTTCACTTGCCAAACAAGTCGGGCTTGATAAAACAGAAGTAACTGCCATGCTTGCTAGTGATCAATTCACTGAAGAAGTAAGAGCAGATGAACGTGAAGGAAGTCAGTTGGGAATTACTGGAGTGCCATTTTTCGTAATTAATCGAAAATACGGTGTTTCTGGTGCACAACCAACTGAATTATTTTTAGAAACTTTAAATAAAGTTTGGACTGAAGAAAATCCGTTGCAGATTTTAAATGAAGCCTCAACAGAAAATAGTTGCAGTGATGGATCTTGTGCTGTTCCTGAAAAGTGACAACATTGTAATAAGTAACAAGAGGTTATCCTATTTCGAAAAGGTCAGATTATGACACAAAAAAACGGTTGATAGAATGTGAAGTCCTACCTTTTCCAGGATACCTCTTTTGTATGGATCGAATAAGTTCCCTTAAAAAGGAATGGGTGAATCCGCTTGATTTGGATAATCACAATATTCAATGATTGTGCCTTCAGTATCCGCTGGATTTAAATAGATGAGCCTTCTTCCGTGTTTATTGATCCGTAAAGAATTTTCTAATACTCGGATCCCTTGCTGTTTCAGTTCGATTAAAGCTTTGTCTAAATCATCAACGCGATAAGCGATATGATGGACGCCTTTTCCTTTTTGCTTAATGAACCGTGCAATCGGTGAAGTTGTGTTATTTGTCGGTGCAAGCAATTCGATTCTTTCCCCGTTGATTTCAATGATTGCAATTTCACTTTCGACCCCTATCGCTTCACTCCTGTAACGATCGATTAATTTTCCACCTAATACATTCAGATAAAAATCAATACTATTATTTAAGTCGCGGACTGCAATCCCGATGTGATCTATTTTTTTATTCATATTAACCTCCAAGTTTATATCTATTACATAGTAGCATACGGCTTATATTTCCTGTAATGATTAAAGAGGAGTCTATTACTAATTGTAAAAATATTTTGTTTGCATGTTTTGTCATACATTTAGTAGGATTAAAGATGAAATAGAGTTATTCATTCAAAATGGTTGTAATGCATAAGTTAAACATGTAGTTGAGAAATAATTTAGGGGGGAATATGGTGAAGCGTACAGGTGAATATATTCTGGCAATTATTGGAATTTTACTATCGGTAATCTTGACATTTATTGGGGTTTTCTTTATTGCTTTGAAACAAAATGATGGAATTAGACAAGTGATAGAAGCAGAATTAGCTAACGACCCAACGATAACGATGGAAGACTTCTCTCTTGTAATGGACGCAGTTGGAGGGTTTGGCTGGCTGATTGTAGTTGCATCGGCAATTGGTATTATTCTTGGTCTCGTTTCCATCTTCATCCTTAGAAGCAAGAGACAGACGATGGCTGGGGTTTTCTTCATTATAACCGCCGTGCTTGTTGGTTTACTTTCAATTGGCTTAGGATTGCTTCAGGCGGTATTATTCCTGATTGTTGGCATCATGTGTTTCGTTCGTAAACCGAAAAATGCCGATAAAGATCCAGTTGTAACCATGTAAATAATTCGTAGGAGGGTGTTTCATAAGGGGTCTGACTTCGCACTCTAAATCAGTATGTAGCGTTATCTTATACTGTATTTAGTTGTTGCTGCGGGGTCTGACTTATCTTATTGGGCATCCCTTTTTTTATTGAAGATGCCATCATGTTGCTGCTTAAAGAAAAAAGGATCACGTACAAATATATGTGCAAAAACAATCAATTAAAAACATAAACCCTATTTGTCTCTATGTTCGCGTATAATGAAAGCTTGTACACATGGGAAACATAATAAAAATTCAAAATAAATGAGGCAAAAAGATGAAAAGTTTTAAAGAATATAAATTAAGTGAAGAAATTGTAAGAGCGCTAACGAGTATGAATTATGCGACACCAACAGAAGTTCAAAGCAAAGTGATTCCGCTTGTGCTTGAAAATAGAGATCTTGTTGTAAAGTCACAGACAGGAAGCGGGAAGACAGCTTCATACGGTATTCCGATTTGTGAAAAAGTGGATTGGCATGAAAATAAACCACAAGCACTTGTTTTGACGCCAACGCGAGAGCTAGCGGTTCAAGTGAAAGAAGACATCATGAACATTGGTCGTTTTAAGCGAATTAAAGCGACGGCAGTTTATGGCAAGCAGCCTTTCTTGAAACAGCAAGCAGAATTAAAGCAAAAGAGCCATATTGTTGTAGGGACACCAGGTAGGGTACTTGATCATATTGAACGAGGGACTATAGCTTTAGACAAACTAACTTATCTTGTGATCGATGAAGCAGATGAGATGTTAAATATGGGGTTTATTGACCAAGTTGAAGCGATTATTCAGGCGCTTCCTAGAAATCGTGTAACGCTTCTTTTCTCTGCAACATTGCCGGAAAGTATTAAAAACATGACTCATAAATATATGAATAACCCAAGTGATATTGAGATTAAGGCAACAGGCTTAACGACAAATACAATCCATCATACCGTTATCGAAGTTGAGGAACAGGAGAAATTTACATTACTACAAGATATAACGATTGTAGAAAATCCTGATAGCTGTATTATTTTCTGCCGAACAAAAGACCGCGTTGATCAGTTAGTTGATGGGTTAACCGATTTGGATTATGACTGTGATAAAATTCACGGAGGGATGGTACAGGAAGATCGTTTAGCTGTTATGAATGAATTTCGCCGAGGTGAATTCCGTTATTTAATTGCAACAGATGTAGCAGCAAGAGGTATTGATATTGATAGTATTACCCATGTGATTAATTACGATCTACCATTGGAAAAAGAAGGATATGTTCACCGTACTGGAAGAACAGGGCGTGCAGGGAAAACTGGACAGGCGATCACCTTTGTTACCCCGTTTGAAGATCGCTTTTTAGCAGATATTGAAGCATATATCGGTTTTGATATTGCTAAAAGAATGGCACCTACCAAAGAAGAAGTGGCAAGTAAGCAGGCAGCTTTCGAAATGAAAATGAATGCCAAACCAATGTTGAAGAAAGATAAAGCAGGCGCATTAAATAAAGGAATTATGAAACTTTATTTTAATGGTGGTAAGAAAAAAAAGCTACGGGCAGTAGACTTCGTTGGAACAATTGCAAAAATTAACGGGGTATCTTTTGATGATATCGGGATTATCTCCATCGAGGATCATGTTACCTATGTTGAAATATTAAATGGAAAAGGGTCACAAGTATTACGGGTGATGAAAGATACAACGATTAAAGGGAAATTATTAAAGGTAAATGAAGCTAAGAAGAAATAATGAATAGGTATTTCGAAAAGGGTTAAACATGCACTAGGGATTGCGGTGTTTAATCCTTTTATTATGGGGGAGTTTATCCAGCATTAACGGGCAGTAATACTCCCACCTCAAGGCTTAGAGGGGATAACTGCCCATAAAAGCCCGATTAGTTCAACTAACAATCAGTGGGGGATGAAAAAAACCACTGATCGAAGTTTCACATTATATGAAATCACTTCAATCGATTATCAGCTTTACTCAAGATGATTTGGAAAACCGAAGCAAAAGCGGTAATGTATGTATTGGATAATTAAAAATATTGGATTTCAGTAGTTGTTTTGGGGTATAAATAAGGCATGGTGTTTAAGAAAGAGGGGAAAAGAATTTGGAAGAACGCAAAGAGATATTTTCATGGGTAAAGGCCATATTAATCGCCGTTTTACTTGCATTTGCCATTCGTACCTTTATATTTGCTCCAATTATCGTAGACGGTGAGTCCATGATGCCCACATTACACAACCATGAGCGTGTTGTGCTGAATAAAATGGGTACAGATATTGAAGACATAAACAGATTTGATGTTGTCGTTTTTCATGCGACGGAAAAGAAAGATTATATTAAACGTGTGATTGGGCTTCCAGGTGATCGAATTAAATATGAAGATGATGTTCTGTATGTGAATGACAAACCTGTAGATGAACCTTATTTAGCTGAATATAAACAAATGACGGACGGGTTGTTAACATGGGATTTCACCCTGGATGAAACAGTTCCTGAAGGACAACTATTTGTCATGGGGGATAACCGCCAAAATAGCCTCGATAGCAGGGAAATCGGTACCATATCCATTGATCAAGTTGTCGGCAAAGCAAGCTTTGTCTATTGGCCGGTGAAAGAAATTAAAATAATTAAATAGGCTCTTTTCGTAAAGAGTTGTTTTTAGCAAGAAACCAAATCGAGTAGATGTTGATTGTAGTGGGAGGTGCGAGACTCCTGCTTAGAGAAGCGTGTTGATGGAGACCTTGTAAGTGCAACGCACTCAGGAGGCTTCTTTAGACCGCCCGCTTAAAAGCAAGTACCTGCTACGGAAATCAACCCAGAATAGTCAATAAAGTATGCGAAAAATAGCAATAAATAAAACGAATGAGAATATCTGAAAAAGGGTCTGACCTCACACTCTATAAATAGTTTATAGTGTTAATCACTTAAATTTAAACTATATATAGGTAGTGGGTCGGACCCTTTTTCTTTATATTTACGAAATATCATAAGTCAGCCTCTAAAAGACGTGGTTCTTCTGAATTTCAGATAGGAAGAATTTAAAGAACATATATTGATTATTTAGGGAATATACTCTATGGTTGTGCTTGCTAGTTAGATAGAAAAGTCCTAATTTTTCTTGGTAAATAGGATAATATATTATTGATGAAACAGAAATAGCAGGCTATAATTGGAAATAAAGCAGGTGTTTTTTAATAAGTATTTCAGAGTTGTATGTTAGTAAAGTAGTGTTTTGGTAATGAAGATTAGAAAAAAACCGGGAAATAGGTGGGGGAAAATTGAAAAAGTATATTGGCTGTTTGACAGGAATTGTGTTGGTCTGCGGATTGGTTCTATTCGGAAAGCACGGAGAAGCAGCTACTCATGTAACCTCTAATGAAATCCATGGCATCGGTCAGCATATGAAGCATGAACTTCTGCTTTCTAAGAAAGAGTGGGTCGAACAAGAAATAACATTGATTGATCCGAGAGATGGAAGCGAAATACAAAAAGTTAAACCTTCTTCATTTAATAGTGAAGAAAAAGCTGAGAATCTTGCTCACGAGCTGGAACAGAAATACGATCAGCCCATGGTCCCGGCCCGACTAAATTCTGATGGGACAATAAAAGCAGGCAGCAACAGAGTCGTGGTAGATAAAGCAGCATTTGTAACAGCACTACAGAATGTGCCATTTTTTCAAAGAGAAATTGAAGTACCTATAACGGAAAGTGCACCTAATATAACAGCAGAAGCAGCTGTAAATGTGGATCAAGGTGTGCTAGCCTCTTATAAAACCCATTTTAATGCTTCTATTAAAGGGAGAACGACCAATATTGTTCTTTCTGCCAAGGAGATTGATGGAGTCATCTTAGGTCCAGGAGACAGATTTTATTTTAATTTAATAGTTGGGCAAGCTACTACTGAAAGAGGCTATCAAAAAGCTATGGAAATTGTGAATAAGGAAATGGTAGAAGGCATTGGCGGTGGAATTTGCCAGACATCTAGTACTCTCTACAATGCAATAGATAAATTAGGCCTAGAAATTATAGAGCTGCACCACCATTCTTTGGGTGTTTCCTATGTTCCAGTAAATCGTGATGCTACCATAGCTTACGGAGGAAAGGACTTTAAGTTTTTAAATAATCAAGACTTTCCAGTTATGATTAAGGCCATAGTAGATACAAAAAATGGAACGCTTGAAGTCCAAGTACGCGCAGCTAACCAATATGTTGCAACAAAAGGTTGAGAATTGATGATAAGCGATTATAGGGAAATCGGTTATCATCAAAATTCAAAATCAATGATATAATAATAAGTAAACTTTAACCTAGACAAAATTTTTTGTTTAGGTTTTGTCTTTTTAGCTGACATATATAATGTGGAACTTCAATCAGTCGGGGTGTTCTTCATCCCTTGCTGATTGTTAATGCGGGATAATGGGAGTTTCTATCAGTTGGTTATTCTTCACAGGAGCAATGGGAGATATATGAAAAAGTGAGCGGACCGCTAGCGGTTCGACTCCAAAGATTGTTCACATCCTGCGACAAGTCCGACTAGTATTACAGCTTAGGCCTCGGACGGGCTTGGTGCAACATCAGCAGACTGTTTTTCTCACAAACATTGAGATGTGAGGATTATAGACTGGTAAACCGGGTTTAAAGAATAAAGTAGATGGAGTGTGATGAATGGTAGTGAGATTTAAAAAAATGATTCCGAATTTTGTTACGTTAGGAAATTTGTATTGTGGTTTTTTATCAATTGGCTTCGCGGCAAATGGTCAATATAATAACGCAGCCATCTTAATTTTGATTGGTATGATGCTTGACAGTATGGATGGTCGCTTGGCACGAATGTTACATGCGGACAGTATATTAGGAAAAGAACTGGATTCATTGGCTGATATTGTTACATTTGGTGTTGCACCTTCGTTTCTTGTGTATTATACATATTTCTTCCATTTTGGTTTATTAGGATTGATTGTAGCTGGACTGTTCCCTCTATTTGGCGCATTCCGCTTAGCAAGATTTAACATAAGCTCGACGAAATCATCTATGAATTATTTTATCGGAGTACCAATTACAGCAGCAGGAGGGATTCTGGCGTTACTCACTTTATTTGGTGGAAAACTACCAAATATCATAACGACAGTTGTCTTTACAGCGCTTTGCTTCTTAATGGTGAGTAAGATCCGAATTCCTAGCTTAAAAGAAATACCACTCCCAAAATACGGTACCATTGTAACGATATTTCTAGGCTGCTCTTTGTTTGCGATTTATAAAGGCACTCATCAAAACTTTCCTTATTTTATCTATATCGCAACACCGCTTTATATCACGTATTTAGGGTATCGTTTTGTGAAAAGCAGGCGGGATCCAGAATAAAGTGAAATCAGTGGGGGATACTCCCATGAAAATAGCTATTATTATTATTTTGGGTGTGCTTGCTTCATGTTTGGTTACTAATGAGTGATAAAATGGAATATGTTACTAACTGTTCTGCCTTCACACTCTATACACCGTTTTTTTTGACTAGTGATATATAGTAGTAAAAGGACATGATCGGATAGTTTAGATCTTCTTGAAATGGGTAGAAAATTTGGAAGTATTGGTAAAATAGAACGGTAATGTGAATAGGAGTGATCGTATGATGAATAAAATTAATTGGCGTAATGAAATCGAAAAACGCAAGTTGGATTTGTTACTAGATACCCAAAATCTATTGAAGATTAAAAGTGTTTTAGACGAAGAAAATGGTACGAAAGAAGCGCCATTTGGAGTAGGTGTGAAAGATGCGCTCGACTATATGCTAGAGCTTGGAGAGAAAGCTGGTTTCACGACTAAAAACGTTGACAATATCGCAGGGTCTATTGAAATCGGCGAAGGAGAAGAAGTTGTCGGGATATTATGTCATGTAGACGTCGTGCCAGCAGGAGACGGTTGGAGCTCAGACCCATTTGGAGCGGAAATTCGTGATGGCAAAATCTTTGCTCGCGGCGCCATCGATGATAAAGGGCCGACAATGGCGGCTTTCTATGCGATGAAGACAGTTGCGGAACTTGGTTTACCATTAAGTAAGCGTGTACGGATGATCATCGGTACAGATGAAGAATCCAAATGGCGTTGTGTGGATCGTTATTTTGAAGTAGAAGAAATGCCATCAATCGGCTTCGCACCAGATGCTGATTTCCCAATTATTAATGCGGAAAAAGGAATTTGGGATTTTGCGATTATTCAACAACCAGCGAAAATAAATCAGAACACATCTTTCGTACAAGTAAAGAGCTTTACATCTGGACTAAGAACGAATATGGTACCTGATTTTGCAACTGCTATTGTGGAAACGGCTAATCAGGAAGAAGTAACAAGTCTATTCAATTCGTATGTAAAAAATCATTCATTAACGGCTACAGTCACTCCGATGGGGAATGAACTATTATTTGAGGTTAAAGGGTTATCTGCTCACGCGTTGGAGCCGAATAATGGTGTGAACGCAGGACTACACCTTGCCGATTTCCTATCAAGTATAGAACTGGATGAGCACGCAAATACGTATTTCCGATATATTAAAGAGTATTTAATTGGCGATACACGTGCTGTCAAACTTGGGCTCGCCTATAGCGATGAAATTACGGGTGAGTTGACGTTGAATGCAGGCAGATTCAACTATTCTAAAGAAAATGCAAGCAGTATCGGCTTCAGCATGCGTTATCCGGTTACATACAAATGGGAAGAATATTCAACAAAGCTAAAAGCTCAACTGAAATCTTTGAATTGGAGTCTTGTAACGAATTCTCACTCTACTCCGCATTATGTGGACAGTGACAGTTTCTTAATTAAAACCCTGCAAAAAGTATATGAGGATGAAACAGGTGAAAAAGCTGATTTACTTTCGATTGGCGGGGGGACATATGCCCGTTCATTGAAAGAAGGAGTTGCATTTGGTCCACTATTCCCGGGTAGTGAGGATCCTGCCCATCAAAAAGATGAATATATGGAGATTGAGGATATGTTAAAAGCGGCAGCCATTTATGCAGCTGCTATTTATGAATTGGCTAAGTGATAAAAGGGGGATTTCTGTATGGAAAAGATGATTCTTAACGGTGAAATACGAAATCGTAGCGAAATAAAGGTAGAAATTGAAGATAGAGGCTATCAATTTGGGGATGGGGTATACGAGGTTATTCGGATTTATAACGGCAAGCTCTTTACGAGTGAAATGCATCTTGCTAGGCTAATTGAAAGTGCGAAAAAAATCAATATCACGATTCCTTATACAATAGAAGAAATCGAGGTTAAGCTAAAGGAACTCATAGCTGAAAATGCGATTACATTCGGTACTGTCTATATGCAATTTACAAGAGGGGTCTCGCCTAGAAATCATGCATTTCCAAGTACAGATGTTGCACCGGTTTATGTTGCTTACACAAAAGAAGTTCCATACAGCGGGGTACTAAAGCCAGGAGCGAAGGCAATCACAGTAGAAGATATACGTTGGCTTCGCTGTGATATTAAAAGTCTAAACTTGCTTGGAAATATCCTTGCCAAACAAAAAGCGGCTGAAGCAGGTTGTTTTGAAGCGATTCAGCATCGTTGCGGCACAGTGACTGAAGGGAGTTCATCGAATGTATCGATCGTAGTGAACGGTGAACTGAAAACCCATCCAGCTACTAACTTGATCCTAAACGGTATTACTCGACAAGTAATGATTAAGATTTGTAAGGATTTAGGGATTTCATATAAAGAGGACGACTTTACTTTAGAAGAACTCTTAGCAGCGGAAGAGGTCATCATGACAAGCACAACGGCTGAAATCACGCCAATTACTGAAATAGATGGTCAAGCAATTGGTAATGGTGAATCAGGTACTGTGACACGTCAATTACAACAAGCTTTTCATGCAGAAATTGAACGTCAATGTGGTCACATTAGTGAATCCATTGTGAAATAATCCAAATATTTTTGTTGAAATTCATGAACGAACGCCAATAAAAACTTGATAGTATGCAATATACGTTTTCAGTAAATGAGGGGACAGATTAGTCTGTTCTCTTTTTTGAATACTAATAATTAATCTATTATAAAGTGAAACTTTTTCCTCCCACACTTAAGCTTCTTCAATTTCTCTCTAAGCTTTTAGGTAGGGGAGTACTGCCCATTAATGCGGGATAAAATATAAATAAAAGGAAGGGGTAGTTGATGACTAAAACACATTTTTTTTATGCGCTAACATTGCCAGATGAAACGAAAGAATTATTGCAGCAGACGAGCGAACGGATTAAGACCGAGTTCCCTTTTAAAAAATGGTTGCATCATGATGATTATCATATTACACTTGCGTTCCTTGGAGATGCACCAGAAGAAATGAGGCAGAAGAGTTTAGAAAACGTGAATGTTGCGCTTGCAGAAGTATCTAAATTTGAACTCTATTTGAATGGAATGGGTATTTTTGGATATTTGGCATCGCCTCGAATTCTTTGGGCGGGAGTGGATCCGTCAGAACAGCTTTTCAATTTGCAAAAAAAAGTATACACAGCGTGTGAGGAAGCTGGTTTTACTTTAGATAAAAAGCCATTCAAACCACATATTACATTGGCAAGAAAGTTTATCGGAAATGCTTTTCAACTTAATCGAATGCAAGAACTAGCCGATATATCTAATAGAACATATCGATTGCAAGGTGCTACTGTTACGTTATACCAAACGCATTTAGGTCAAGCGCCATCTTATCAACCAATCGCAACAAGTTCACTAATATAAATCAGAGGATGTGTCAGAAAGGGTCTGACCTCACACTTTAAACACATAAATTAAACGATTGTAGTTGTGGGGTCTGACCCTTTCGTTATGGGGCCCCTTCGACTAAACCTCTTAGGACGGTGAAGAATATGGGACAGCTGATAAAGCTTCAAGATTATATATCAAGATATGAACAGGATATATATCGTTATCCCAGTCAATTTGTTCGGCTCAAGCAGCAACAGTGGGAAAAGCTAAAAGCTGCTTACACGGCAGGTGAGCTTACAAGGCTTTATGAGGAACATGAAGATACTGGACAAATGGAAGTAGAGCATGATGAAAAAAAAGGCTTATTGAACAAAGTAAGAGGTCTTATAGGACGAGGTACTAAAGAGTTACCTGCTAATCAGCTAAAGCCTGTTGGAGAAACGAATGTTTTCTCGTTGAATTTTCCAACAGAGCCAAAGAGTTTAGATGATTTGAAGCAAAACTACTTGAATCAGCTTTTGAAGTTTCAATTAAAGTGGGGAAGCTCGACGATTCATGAAAAATCATGGATGGATGACTCTTATATTTTAGATGAAAAGTTGCGTTTCTTTTTACAACGTTTTCCCGATACATATCTAGTCCTCTACAAGCCGATCTTTGTTTTTAAAAACGCCCCTATTGAATTAGAAGTCATTTTATTAGGACCGACCGATGTGTGGTGCATAACCTTTTTGGAGGCAGAAGAAGATGCAGCCTTCATCGGGTCAAATGAACGATTCTGGCTCCGCAGGCATCATCGATATCCGGATAAAAAACTATTAAACCCACTAATTGCTTTGAATCGGACTGGAAAAATTGTTTCCCAGTTATTTGAGTTGTATGAGATTAGCCTACCTATTCATAAGGTTGTCTTATCACGAAACGGATACATTGATTATCCACAAGCACCTTACGATGTGACATTTCTAGATAAGCGCGTTTTTCCGGAATGGTTTGAGAAAATGAGAAGCGCACAAACGCCTTTAAAGCACCAGCAGTTAAAAGCGGCACAAGGATTGTTAGAATATTGTCAGACAACATCAAGCAGACGATTGGAATGGGATGTGGATCAACATGATCAATTTGGAATCGAAGATGAATCCAAATAAATCGAACAGCAGTTGATGTCTCAAAACATAAGCTATCAGGTTTTTTATACAGAAAAAAGATCATGCACAGCAGTTGACTGAAAATATCCTAAAAAAATCAGCAGAACGAACGTATATTATTTCAGTAGGTGGCGATGGAACTCTTCATGAAGTGATAAATGGAGCAGCGAGCTTTTCAAATGCATTGATAACTTGCGTTCCGGCTGGTTCAGGCAATGATTTTGCAAGAGGCATACAGAAGAGAAGATAGGAAATATAGCTGATGCCCTTTCTTACTAGTAAATAATAAGGAAGAGGCCCAGGCAGTTGATATTGGCGAGTTTATGGCCGCTAACAGAAACGGGTATTTCATTAATAGCCTTGGCATGGGGATGGATGCCGAAATCACATCTGATGTAAATCAGTCACAATGGAAACGTTGGTTCAATCTTTTAAAAGCCGGTCGACTGATTGATATATACTTTTTTAAAGAAGTTGTTTACTTATCAACAGCGCGATATGGACGTGATTCTAGACAATCAAACGTATCATTATAAAAAAGTATGGTTTATTGTTGTTGCAAATCAACCTTATTTTGGTGGTGGGGTAAAAATTGCCCCAGACGCACGCACGATTCGACGATGGGAAATTTAATATACATATCCATATTTATTACGGTTTATTGGGGCCGACACTTATGAATCAAAAATGTAGATTCATTCAGTTCGCAAGACGTTCAGATTACGTCAAAACAGCCCGTAAAAATCCAGGCGGATAGGGAGATTATCGGGGGTTCTTGCGTAAAAGTCACTATGTCCACTAAAAAAAATTTAGTGTTATTAAAGTGAGAATATCAAGCTTTACAGAAAATATAGGCTTATTTTCTATTGTGATTCGATGATACCACTTGACGAAAAACTAGCTTTTAACTAAAATTTAAAAAGGATAGCTATTGTTAAATTGCTCAATAGCTGTCTTTTTTATTCTAATGGATACGACCAAAACTTACGCATGTCTTTTATTGAATTAAGAAGCGATAAGATTTTAGAAATTATTTAAGCAAATACCGAATCTGAAAGTGAAGTTGTAAAAACAGCTATTATATAAAGAAAACACCACGAGGCAATTATGTGAGGAAATTGAAGGTGAACCAATTGGAACATTTATTAGGGCAGGAGTGGGATATATTTCCTGCTGGAGGAGCAACAGGAGAAGCCTTCATTGCCGTCAATAAGAATGAAAAACTTTTTCTAAAACGGAATTCATCTCCATTTCTTGCTGTCCTATCTGCTGAAGGCGTCGTGCCTAAGCTGATTTGGACTAGAAGGCTGGAAAACGGAGATACCATTACAGCACAGCGCTTTATAGACGGCAAGGAGTTAACACACGAAGAAATGAACGAAGAGAAAGTTGCTCATCTTCTGCGGAAAATTCATCGGTCTAAACCGTTATTAAGCATGTTGAAAAGGTTAGGAAAAACGCCATTGCTGCCCGATATCATGTTAGAGAATATTGCAAGTAATCTTGACTTGGAATTACAGAACATTTCGCCGATACAACAAACGTTATATTTTTTACAGGAAAATTTATCTTTAATTGAATGTGATGATAAGGTTGTTTGTCATTGTGATGTAAATCATAATAACTGGATGATTACGAAGGAGAATAAGTTGTATTTAATTGATTGGGACGGTGCCATGATTGCAGACCCAGCTATTGATCTAGGTATCCTCCTTAATTCTTATATACCAAGAGAACAATGGGGACCTTGGCTAAGCCGGTATGGAGTAGATCTTGAGCCGGGTCTTCTATTGCGGATGAAATGGCATGTGTTAGCGCAGTTGCTCATTTCCATTCAATGGCATAAACGTAAAAATCGATTAAAGGAAATGGATATTCTTCTTAAAAATCTTGAAGCCATTTTAGTATAATTATGAATATTGATTCATGCCATCCACCCATTGTAATAATTGGTCTTGATGAGTTTGTATGTGTTGGTCTGAATCTGAAGTGGAAATGCCATTCTGACTATACTGATATACGTCCTGTAAAATTGATTTTACATTTTGATGAACGCCGTTGTTGACCAGTAATGACTTCACAAGTCGTTCTACCTGCTCGTACTCTGAAATGGAACCGCAGCAGTCTGTTTGATGGTTGCTTAATATATCTTTTAATAACGTCATTTGGTGCTCGTGTGAAAGTGGCATAGCGTCACCCTTTCTGAAGTTTCTTTTAGGGTGCGCTCTGCTACTTTTCTTTATTCATTTAATATGTGATCGCCGGTGTACTAAATTCATGTTGCTTAGGTGAGCGATTCCGTGTTATGGTTTGAACGAATCTTTTTATTAGGGGTGTCATCATGCGTTTAAGAAATAAGCCCTGGGCTGACGAAAAATTAAGTGAGTTCTCTCACTTTGTTATTGCAAATCCAGAAGAACAAAAAGGAAAATGGCGAGATGTTTTTGGAAATGATAATCCGCTTTATATTGAAGTTGGATCTGGGAAAGGTCGTTTCATTACGGAAATGGCCAAAGCTCATCCAAACGTGAATTTTATCGGCATCGAAGTATATAAAAGCGTGATCGTCGCTGCGCTTGACCGTGTCATCGAAGCAGATATTCCCAATGTAAAACTGCTCAATGTCGATGCAACCAACATACGAGATTATTTTGCAAAAGGTGAAGTAGACCGGTTGTATTTGAACTTCTCTGATCCATGGCCAAAGACACGTCATGCCAAACGTCGGTTGACCTACAAAACGTTCCTGAGTATCTATGAAGACATTTTACCGTCCAACGGTGAAATTCATTTTAAAACCGATAATCAAGGGTTATTTGAATCGTCGTTAAAGAGCATTTCCGAATATGGAATGTTGCTGTCCTATGTCAGTCTTGATCTTCATAACAGTGATTTTGAAGGCAATATCATGACGGAATATGAGGAGAAATTCTCAAATCTAGGCAGTAGAATCTACCGAATGGAAGCTAAATTTCAATAAGAAAAACTTGTCATAAGGGTCAGACCTCGCACTCTAAATCAGTATGAAGTGTTCCTTGCTGTATTTAGTTGTTACGGAGTCTGACCCTTTACTTATGGGATCGCTTCTATTTCAAATTATATCAATTTGAGCTCATACGTCGAGACCGAAAAATATGTGTCAACTTCGGGATTTGTGATAGTTTTTGTAAAATATTTTCAATAATTAAATAATGGTGATACGCTTATTTGTATGAAGGACATGGGGACTTAGTCTTCGTTCGGCGCAGTAGTGATAGGCTGTTATTATATGATTGCAAAAATAGTTATGTAAACTTAACAGGTGAAGTGTATTTGACTTATATTTGATGAAAAGATAATCGAGCTCTATAATGAATTTTTAATATAAACAAAATGGGTTAAACTGAAGGGCGGTCATTATTTTGAAACTTGCATTCATCTCTGATATTCACGGAAATGCTGCTGCACTGGATGCAGTGTTGCATGATATTAAATTAAGAAATGTAGATCAAGTATATGTACTTGGTGATTTATGCTACAGAGGGATTGAACCGAAACGTGCGCTTGAATTAGTTAGAGCGTTGAATTGTGAGGTTATTAAAGGAAATGCTGATGAATGGGTAATTCGTGGAGTTGGAGAAGGTGAGGTGCCCAATCAAGCTCTAGAAATGATGAATAGAGAACGAGACTGGATTGTATCTCAATTAGATGAAGAATGTATTGAATATTTGAAAGAACGGCCAACTGAATTAAATCTTACATTTGGAGATGTAACAATCCACGCGTTTCATGCTACTCCTAATAGTTTGTTTGAAGTGGTTCAAACAGATGATAGTGATGAAGTTTTGACTGAAAAATTAATGGCGAAACAAGCTGATTTATACATATACGCGCACATTCATAAGCCTTACGTAAGATGTATAAATGGGAAATATGTCATAAATTGTGGAAGTGTCGGATTGCCATTTGATGGTCTGAAGAAAGCTTCATATACACTCATTGATATTGAAGCAGAAAGTATTCAGGTTTCAAATGTAAGAGTGGACTATGATGTTGAAAGTGTAATACGACAGTTTAAAGAATCTGATTATCCAAATCATGAGTTATTGGCTAATATTTTAGATAACGCAAAATTGTAATAGTATAAATTCGTTAACTTGAGAGAGCGGTGTTTACGCTCTTTTTTTGTCGAAAGAATGTTCTTTAAAAAGAATTTATTGTATTTTATAATGAAAAGGGAGCTGATTTCTAAGTCTTAATTACTATTTTGACCTTGATATATAGTAATTTGTTACTACGGAAAATGATGATTTGTTCTTTTTTAATAGATTATAAAAATCGGTCAAGCAATCCATAATGGGGGAGTTGGGAATGATAAACACTGCTCATACATTTGTTTACAAAGCATTTGGCTATACAATATCCAGTGAAATTCCTTTGCCGGAATTACCTACGATAAAGCTTGAGGATTATTTATCTGATATTACTGTAAAAAGACTAGATTTGATTAACTTGTGGTCTGAACTTTCAAGTGAGAATGATTATTTTGTAATAAATGAGAATCAAATCGTGTTTCAGATTCCTGAAATTGCAATATTTTTAATTCGAAATGGAAATGAAATTTGTTTTTCTCCATTTGTAGATATACATGATAAACATCTTCGATTATATATACTTGGAACTTGCATGGGGGCCATTCTAATGCAACGGAAAATCCTTCCGCTACATGGTAGTGCAATTGCCATAAATGGAAAAGCGTATGCTATTGTAGGAGAATCAGGTGCAGGAAAATCAACTTTGGCTTCTGCTTTTTTACAGAAAGGATTTCAACTTCTTAGTGATGATGTGATTCCAGTCACATTTTCATCAGATGATACTCCTATTGTCACACCAGCCTATCCCCAGCAAAAATTATGGATTGAAAGTTTGAATCAGTTTGAAATGAATGCAGATGATTTTCAGTCTATTGTTGAAAGAGAAACCAAGTTTGCAGTTCCAGTTTTCAGTCAATTTGCCAGTGAATCCTTACCCCTTGGCGGCATTTTTGAACTGATTATATCAGAAGATGAGAGAATAGAACTTCTTCCTATAAAAAAAATGGAACGCTTCCTAACTGTGTATCAACATACCTATCGAAACTTTTTTATTGAGGATTCAGGATTAATGGATTGGCATTTTAATACTTCAGCTAAATTTGTAAATAAAATCAATCTTTACCAATTGAGTCGGCCACAATCTCGTTTTACCGCTCATGAATTAGCAGATTGCATTTTAACGACAATTGAAAAGGAGGTGAGTTATTTAAAAAATTAAGAAAGGTAAGTAGATTTTAATGTAAAGATTATGTTTAAAAAAAATCACTTTATGAGGTGGAATTTTATGAAAAAACAATGGAGACAACCTGAGTTAGAGGTACTTGATGTTAGTATGACGATGAGTAATGGTAAAGGTCATAACAATGGTAACGGTAATGGAAATAATGGTAATGCTCCTGGTCATGGCTACGATGCGGGTCCTGGTATGGGTCCTGGCAATGGTAATGGATACGGTCATAATGGTGGTAATAAGCCGATTCTTGGTAGTTGAAAGAGAAGAAGGGCACTTTTATAGGAAGGGCAGTATAGGGGCTTTCAGTAATTGTTAGAGAAAAGGTACATTAATCATGTATGAATTGAAGTATGTAGTCAAGATAGAGGGCGAAGTTTTATCAGTATTTTCTGGTACTTCTACATGCAGGAGGCTAATCAGGACACTAAAATGACCATGATAAACAACAAGACAATTAGTCTGTCATGTTTGAAGAATCATGTATATCATCAACTATCACTCAGTGGGGGTGAAGAAAACCCTCGCTGAGTCGATTTTCACTTTACACGTTGGAACATTGAGTGGGACTTATGTAAAGTCGAGATTGTTTTTCTGACAGATGAACTACTTCATATACTGAGAATTCAATTATTGCATCTGAATCTCATGGTAAGAAAGTAAAAGCAATGTTGGAGTGATTCAATGAAAAATAAAATAGTAACATTAGTTAGCCCTTATTTTGCATGGAGTGATTTTCAAAAAACATTCACCTTACTAAAACCTTTTGTTCTTCAGTATAAGAAAGCCTATTTTGTTTTGTCTTTTATTTTATTTATACAAATTTTCTTCACGTTGGCGTTTGCATGGTTTTTTGGGAATCTTACTGATGCCGCTATTTCTAGTAATCTTGATCGAATCAAAGCTTTAGTACCTATTGGTGTAGGCCTTATTTTATTAAATATTATTACTACTTATATTTATATTATTTATGAAACGATCGCGATTAATGGTATTAAAAAAGATTTGAAATCCTATTTATTTAGCCATATTTTACGATTGCCCGCAGGTAAATTAGCTACTCTTGAATCTGGTAATTTATTATCGCACTTTAACAATGATATTCATAGTATTGATGGGGTCATTGGGAGTAGCTTAATTGAATTAATTAGGCTTCCCATCATCTATATTGCTGTCTTTATCTACTTATATCAAATTAATCCGATAATATGTTTTGTTAGTTTGATTGTCGCTCCTTTGGCGATCGGTTTTGGTGTTTTTTTTGGATTATTACTGCGCAGAAATAATCGGAGGATTTATACTTTATTTGGAAAGATTAATACGATTCTTAATGAATCGTTTTCTGGACTCACTGTGATCCGTTCCTTTACATTGGAAAAGCTTACATTTAATAAACTCTTAAAGAAGAATGATGAACTGTATCGTTTGGAAATTGCCAATTCTAAATTAAGGGCTTGGTTTTTTACAGCCGGGGAATTATTATGTTCCTTTTACTTTTTATTTAGTCTTTGTTTAGGTGCTTATTTTGTATTTACAGGAGAAATGACAGTAGGATCGCTCTTAATCTATGTAAATCTTGTGAATTATTTAGTAAATCCGTTAACTGGTTTAGCTGCTATGTGGGCAAGCTTTCAACGCTCGGCGACCGCAGTTGAAAGACTCTCCACCGTACTAGATCTTGAGCCTGAATCTTATGGATTACCTTCTTACAACAAGGCTATAAATACTGTTTCATCTATTCGTTTTCAAAATGTAACATTTGGTTATGAGTACAATCAAATCATTTTTGATAGATTTCAGTTAGAGATTCCAGTTGAAAAAGTTGTGGCCCTTGTTGGACCAAGTGGAGCAGGGAAAAGTACGCTATTCAATTTGCTCCAAGGCTTCCATAAACCAAGTGAAGGCGATGTTTTCATTAATAATAGATCTACTGCTGATTATTCTCTTGAAGAATTAAGAAGTGCCGTTGCCTATGTACCACAAGAGACTTTTTTGTTCAGTGGGACGATACGAGAAAATTTGCAGATTGCTCGTCCCAATGTTACGGAAATGGAGATAACACAAGCCTGCAGCCAAGCTTTTTTACATGATTATATTATGTCTCTTCCCGAAGGATACGACACGAAGATAGGAGAAAGAGGCATTCGCTTATCGGGTGGGCAGAAGCAGCGTCTAGCCATTGCTCGAGCAGTTTTGAAAAACGCACCGATTCTATTATTGGACGAAGCGACCTCAGCTCTTGATAGTGAAACAGAGCTTTATGTACAAAAAGCCTTACAGGAGCTAATGAAAAATCGAACGACCATTATTATTGCGCATCGATTATCCACGATTCAAAATGCTGATGTAATTATTGCCATTGAAAATGGAAAAATCGTTCAGATGGGCAGTCATGAAGAACTTTTACAAAACAAAGGTTTATATGAAAAATTGTATAATATTCAGTATGGTCGTGAGAAAAGAAAACCCTTTAGGGCTGTCGCAGAATAGGACATACTAAGAATGAAATGCGATCATAGGAGACACTTTATTTGCAAAAAAACTTCTTTTTCAAAATAATTTAATAGACATAAATTATTTTGAATATAAAGCAACAAATTGGAGGAGCCTGTCACTGACAGGCTTTTTTTGCGCTTTTTTAGAAGGGGGGTAAGAATTTGGAACTATTTTTACAGCTATTCTTTATTATTATTATCGCAACAAAAATCGCCGGAGTGATTTCAGTGCGGTTTGGTCAGCCATCTGTATTAGGGAAATTAATCATTGGTGTGATTATTGGTCCAGCAGTATTTGGATGGATACCAGAAACAGATGTTATAAAAGCTCTTAGTCATATCGGGGTTTTGTTGTTAATGTTTATAGCGAGCCATGAGATGAATCGGCTTCAGATAGGGCGTGGCTTATGCCACGTTAACGCTCCGACATTTGCTCAGCCAAACATGTAAAAAAAGTATGAATATCATGCTCTTATTTCCCTTAAACCTTTTAACATATGTTACCATTAGCATGAGATGGTAGATTGGGCAGACGTTAAGGATGGTAGGGGATAGGGGATATCTGTACTTCATTCAGAACTCTATTGCATGCGTCAAATATCGCTATAAAGTATGAATGGGTGATAGAGATGTAAGATGAAAAGAGATGTTGTATCAAATAGAAACAGATCATGGTTTTACCATTTCAGAAATCGAAACCGATTGCTACCCTATTCATCTTCTTATCGACTGCGCTCCACAACATTCCATTCCAACTATGGTCCATACATGAAAAGGTGTCTCCGCTGAACATGCGTTTCAAGCCATTGAGAAAGTCATGTATGGGAACGGTAAGAAAGTTCATTTTTGTTCAATGGGTTCATTCTATTCGTTAGAAGAAAAGACAAACAAGGCTAGTTTTCGTTACTTCTCCGAAAACAAACGCATGGAATGGTTAGGGCTGATCCTGCCTGTCATGATGAAAGATCGAGATGAATACGCACATCTTGCGCTTCAAGATAAAAATAGACTGGCGACAGTTTCAAAAATGGGGGGATATCTATGGAAACATTACAAATTGGAGATTTTAAGCTGACCTGGTTGAATGGTGGTGTTACTTATATGGATGGCGGCGCCATGTTTGGTGTTGTTCCTAAACCACTCTGGTCAAAAAAATATCCAGTAAATGATATCAATCAAATTGAATTACGGACCGATCCCATTCTTATTGAAGCTAATGGATTAAAGCTTCTGATTGATTCAGGAGTGGGAAATAATCGATTCTCAGAAAAACAAATCCGAAACTATGGTGTAAAAGAAGAATCAAAAGTGGTTGAAGATTTAGCAAAGTTGGGCCTAAAGACATCTGATATTGATTATGTGTTAATGACGCATTTACATTTTGATCATGTTAGCGGGCTTACTAAGCATATCGGAGAAGAATATGCACCTGTTTTTGAAAATGCATCGATCATAACATCTGATATTGAATGGGAAGAAATGAAAAATCCAAACATTCGTTCAAGAAATACATATTGGCGGGAAAATTGGGAGGCTATAGCTCATTTAATTCAACCTTTCAGTACCGCTTTGCAAATAACAAAAGGAATTAAGATGATTCATACAGGCGGTCATAGCGCTGGCCATTCGGTTATCATGATCGAAAGCGGCGATGATATGCTCATTCATATGGCTGATATTATGCCAACGCATGCGCATAATAATGTATTATGGGTGCTTGCTTATGATGATTACCCAATGAACTCCATCGATCAAAAACAAAAGTGGATGAAAAAAGGACTAGAAAAAAAAGCTTGGTACAGCTTTTATCATGATGCCTACTACCGAGCTGTAAAATGGGATGAGACGGGTAAAGAAATTGTAGCAGAAGTAAAACGAGTCCGATAATGGACGAACGTATATCTCATAAGGGACAGACCCTGCAATAATAACACGATAAATTGAAACTTAAATCAGTGGGGAGCTCTTCTCCCCCACTGATTGTTAGTCCCTTTCTACTGTCGGTATGAGACCTGACCCTTGTTATTTTTGCGGTATTAAATCAATGATTGTACCTGAAGCTGCATCTGCAACAAATTCGAATTGTTCTTGGGTATCGTTGATTCTCCTCGTAATGCCACCTTTATACACTTCATAATCGAGGTCGTATTTTTGATACGTTTCAGGCTTCATTAAAATCCAAGAACCGTAAATTTTTCCATCCTTCTTAATGGATGCTTTCACAACATCTAATATTTTTTCAGGAGAAGGTGGTCCTGATTGTTCCAATACTTGTTTCGTTGCATAGCCTGCAGCAAAACCGGCAGTAACTCCTAGTATTAATGTTTTCCAATTCATTCTCTGATCCCCTCCGTTTTCACACGTGTAAATCTACCTCTTAGTATACAAAAGATTGTCATCACTTCCCAATAATTAGTTACCGATATAATCTTCTATGGTGTATGTATTCATACTATGCAAATTATTTTATTCTGAGGGCAAAATAATCTGTAAGTGGCAACAAACATCAATTTTCTGTAAAATAGAGGGGTACATAATATAGTCAGATTCGAGGTAGAAAAAAATGGATCAAGAAACTTTAGCGTTATTTAGAACGTTGACTGAGTTGCCAGGCACTTCAGGTAATGAACATGCTGTCAGAAAATTTATGAAATCTGAGCTTGAAAAATATTCAGATGAAATTGTTCAGGATCGACTTGGCAGTATTTTTGGTCTGAAAAAAGGACCAGTAGATGGACCAACTGTACTAGTTGCTGGTCATATGGATGAAGTAGGTTTCATGGTCACGTC
Organism: Peribacillus huizhouensis; assembly: GCF_014138605.1. Lineage (GTDB taxonomy): Bacteria > Bacillota > Bacilli > Bacillales > DSM-1321 > Peribacillus > Peribacillus huizhouensis. The sequence goes on from NZ_JACJHX010000003.1 coordinate 379,561, forward strand.
AATTACGGATAATGGAATGATCCGTTTTCAGCCACTTGGCGGCTGGTGGAGCCAAGTACTACTTGCGCAACGTGTGCAAATCATTACCGATAATGGTCCAGTTATAGGGGTAATTGGCTCGATTCCACCTCATTTACTTGAGGAGTCTCAACGCTCAAAACCAATGGATATTAAAAATATGCTGATTGATATCGGTGCCGACGATAAAGAAGATGCGATGAAAATCGGCATTATCCCAGGTCAACAAATTGTCCCAATTTGTCCATTTACACCGATGGCAAATGAAAAGAAAATTCTTGCAAAATCATGGGATAACCGCTACGGATGCGGTCTAGCCATCGAACTTTTGAAAGACGTACAAGGGGAGACGTTACCAAATAATCTATATTCAGGAGCAACGGTTCAAGAAGAAGTGGGTCTTCGCGGTGCACAGACTTCTGCATTTATGATTAAACCAGATATTTTCTTCGCATTGGATGCGAGTCCAGCAAATGATATGTCCGGTAATAAATCTGAATTTGGACAGTTAGGAAAAGGAGCACTATTAAGAATCCTTGACCGTACGATGGTAACGCATAAAGGGATGCGTGAATTTATTTTAGATACAGCAGAAACCCATTCCATTCCTTATCAATATTTCGTATCACAAGGTGGTACAGACGCAGGACGTGTGCATCAAGCGAATGAAGGAATACCAAGTGGAGTAATTGGCATCTGCTCAAGATATATCCACACAGCGGCTTCTATGATCCATATAGACGATTATGCAGCAGCACGTGAGCTAATTGGGAAATTAGTGCGTGCTTGTGATAAAACGACGCTTGAAAGTATTCTAAATAACGGGTAAAGGTGATTGAGAGGTACGATGTTACGAATTGTAGTCGGGAGTCATAACCCGGCAAAAGTGCAAGCAGTCAAGAATGTATTTAAAGGAGAACGTGTTGAAATCATATCCTTAAACGTTGCTTCTGGTGTACAAGATCAGCCTTTTTCTGATGAGGAAACGATTGAAGGCGCGATAAATCGGGCTCGAAATGGGTTAACCGAAAGCGATGCACAAATTGGAATAGGTCTTGAAGGTGGAGTGGTCGAAACAAAACACGGACTGTTTCTCTGTAATTGGGGAGCTTTAGCAGTGCGGGAATCATCAGATGTGTTCATTGCAGGCGGTGCGAGAATATTGCTGCCAGATACAGTTGCCAATAGACTGCTTGCTGGAGAAGAGCTTGGGCCGGTTATGGATGAATTTACAAATCGTGCTGGAATTCGAAAAAAAGAAGGCGCGATTGGCGTATTTACAAACGAACGAATCACCCGAGCAGATATGTTCAGCCATATTATGAACATGTTAGTTGGGCAGTATGAATATAAAATCGGGCAACAGCGATAAAGTGAAACTTCCATCAGTGAGGGGCCTCATTCCCCACTGATGGTTAGTCCCGTTCTACTGTCGCTAAGATCTTTGCTTTCGCTTCGATCAATCGACAGTACGAACCCGATTCAACGAACTCAGACTAAGTACGCCGCGTCCTGCGGCCACGTCTGAGTGACCCACATCCTGTGGGCCTCAACTAAACCTCTGCTCACGCATCGGTAAGTTTCACTGTATCTCACCAATCGGGCTTTTAGGGGCAGTTAGTCCTCCACCTACATTCTTTGTACCTCATAAGCTTGAGGTGGGGGTCTTACTGCCCGTTAATGCGGGATAATTTTAGTAAAGTTCTTTCTTCGGAATGGAGGAAGAGCTTTTTTATGCGTCGAAATCGAAAAATATGCATCAAAGTAATCTTTCGATGAGCGATTGAGCTTGCCCTTATGCCCCGTTAATCACAAGAGCCCAAGGAGATGAGAGGGACTAGGTACTGCCTTGTCCTTTTGTCGAAGCATAAGTGAAAAACCTATATTTTTGAATTTATTAGCTCTAGTCCTATACACTTTAGCTTCCACCTGCATTATATAACAGGAGAGACACAGTATAGTGTCAGCATGAAAGGAAGATGAGAGAAATGACTTTTGTTTCAAGGTCAGATTATAACGAAAATTATCGAGGGAAAGACGATTGCAAAGATCGTGAAAGAAAAGACGATAAGAACAATCAATGTTTTATTGCTACTCAAATTTCGAATCCAAATATTTCTGTCCCAGCGGGTGCAGAAAAATTGGTTTATGAGAATTTTACAAAAAATCACAATAAAGCAACGATGAATTTGCAATCTTCTGAACCAATTGGCGGTGGTGATGCTCATACATTAATAGTAACGATTACAACAAGAAGAAAAAAAGGTTGTGACAAACAGATTGTAAGAGTTATTGATCCCCAAGATGTAGTATCATTTACAGTTGAGAATTTAAAACGAGTTGTTGTCACTGGAGGCGCTGCTCCTGGAAGGCTTACCGCAAATATTACATTAACCATGTGTATCTGCTGTAATGAAAATGAAGATGACAAGCATGATTGTTGCTACTGAGCATTCACAGATTAGGTCAGTGATAATTTGAATGATATACTGGAATAACCCATTTTGTATTTGTCAATTCAACATTCCCACACTTAATCATTTAAAACTCCTAATATTCAAATATTTACATTTGTTTAGTGGGCTGACCATAAATAAATAGGAGTATTCCCAATTGATCTTCTAATTCTCTTTTTCCTCGCGTGATTTTCAATCTGTTCTTTAAGATGTCTAATTCCTTTCTCGACAGCTATCCCTTTCCATCAATAGGCTCCTATTTTTGAAAAATTCGTAGAGTTCTTTCAGCGACGCTTTTTTTATTGATTGATTAACAATGAAACAGTAACCACACCTTATATCCCTCTTTATAGGCCTTCATCCCGAGGCCTATGGCCATGTGGCTTTTACCGGTATCAGGGTTTCCTGCTAAGATGATGTTTCTGCTTGGCTGAAATACTCCTACTTTTAAATAAAACAAGGTTGCTATTGTAGTCGGAAGTCATAACCCAGCAAAGGTGCAAGCAGTACAGCATGCATTTAAAGGGGAACATGCTGAAATCTGTCTCTTTAAACGTTGCACCTGGTGTACAAGAACAGCCTTTTTCTGATGAAGAAACGATTGAAGGTACGATGAATCGGGCTCGAAATGATTTAACTGAAAGTGATACACAAATTGGAATAGGACTTGAAGGTGGAATGGTCGAAATAAAACATGGGTTGTTCCTCTATAATTGGGGTGCTCTTGCAGTCCGGTAATCATCAGATGTGTTCATTGTTGGCGGTGCGAGAATATTGCGTGCCGGAAAAAAAGGAAGGCGCGATTGTATTTACATATGAACGCATCACCCGAGCAGACATGTTCAGCCATATTATGAACATGTTAGTTGGGCAGAATGAATATAAAATTGGACAACGACGATAAAGTGAAACTTCCATCAGTGGGGGGCCTCATTTCCCCTGATGGTTAGTCCCGTTCTACTGTCGCTAAGATCTTTGCTTTCGCTTCGATCAATCGACAGTACGAACCCGATTCAACGAACTCAGACTAAGTACGCCGCGTCCTGCGGCCACGTCTGAGTGACCCACATCCTGTGGGCCTCAACTAAACCTCTGCTCACGCATCGGTAAGTTTCACTGTATCTCACCAATCAGGCTTTTAGGGGCATAGTCCTCTACCTCCATTCTTTGTACCTCATAAGCTTGAGGTGGGGGTCTTACTGCCCGTTAATGCGGGATAATTTTAGTAAAGTTTTTTCTTGGAATGGAGGAAGAGCTTTTTTTGCGTCAAATTCTAAAATATGCTTCAAAGTAATATTACGAAGAGCTATCGAGCCTGCTCAAAAAGAAAAAAGGGTCTGACCTCACAGTCTATTCACGATAAATAATGTAAGGTCAGACTTGCAATGTTAAGCCTATCTCTTCTATGTCCAGTACGTTTTTCTATCGCTTGAGGAACTTAAGTTTTTTAGTTCGTCTTGCTTTCTTTTTCTTATCAGAAGGTATGCCGTTGGCTTCTTCCTCAAGATTAAATTGTGAAACGACTGTTTGTAAATCAGCTGCGATACGGCTTAGTTCTGATGCTGCTTCACTAACTTGAGTAATCGCCATTAATTGGCCTTCACTTGATGCACTTACTTCTTGTGAAGCGGCGGTAGCTTGCTCTGATACTTGATACACATCTCCCATTTTTTGAACGAGGATCGTATTTGCGCTTTGGACATCACGTATGGAATATTGGATTGTACTAATTTTCAAGCTGATTCGTTCTACATGTTGAACGATATTTTCAAATGCGCTTTTTGTATAGTCCACAGAATTACTTTGAATCGTTTTATATTCATTGAATTTCTTCGATTCAATCATTAGTGCTTTCATTTGTTCATTCATTGTATGGATGACGTTTTGAATGCTTTGGGCTTCATGCTTAGATCGTTCCGCAAGCTTTCGTACTTCGTTTGCCACGACATTAAATCCTCTGCCTGCATCCCCGGCTCGGGCAGATTCGATGGCAGCATTTAAGGCAAGAAGATTAGTGTTCTCAGCAATTTCTTGGATTGTTCCAACGATACCTGATATTGCAAGTGATTTTTCAGATGCACTTTGAATTTGCATCGTCAAGTGTGAAGCCAAATCTAGGAATTGTTCAGATGTTTCCTGGAGGCTTGCGACAGTATTCAGTCCTTCATGCCCTTCATACTCCGTTTGTTTAGCCTCAATAACAATTTCCTCACTGATCAATTCTGTTTCTGAGATAGACTTCGTAACCTTTTGCAAAATATCATTGCTCTCCTCAAGCTCTAAAGATTGCAATGTCGCTCCTGATGCAACTTGTTTAATCGCTGCATTTACTTGATTGGATTGAGCTGAAGTTTCTTCAGAAATAGCGGCTAGATTTTGTGAAGAAGAGTTCAACTGATCAGCTGAATTTCTAACTTCGAGTAAAGTTTGTTTAACTTTTTCAGCCATTTTATTGAAAGTTGAAGCTAAACTCATCATTTCATCTTTTCGTGTGATGGGTACTTGGTAAGCCAGATTCCCGTTGCCGATTTTATCTGCTCCGTCTTCTAAAGCAAATATAGAATTCCGTATCGATGCCATTAAAAAATAGCCTGTGGTCGAAAGAATGACTACAATAATAATACTGATTACGACAAGAGAAATAGTTATCCACTTAATCTTTTCTTCATTTGCTCGGTTTAATTTAGTTTCGTGATCATGTACAATGGCTTCTAAATCAGAAGCGGAGTCTTCAACTGTGCGGGCTGTTGTATCAAAGGCCATCGTCATTGTTGCTGTATCCAGATAGGTTTTCACGATCGATCTCATTGGATCTCTATAATTATTTAGTTGAACAATTAGGGCCTCTTTTTGCAACGGAGAAATGGATAAACTAGCAATTGTATTTTCCAAGTCATTCATCTGTGAAGAATATTCTGTATTAGCACTGGTTTCTTTTGTTGCTAAATATTGTCTTTCGAATAGACGAGTAATGGAAAATTGGTTGAAAAGTTCTTGGTGATTCGATTGCAAAAGCAACTCAGCCACTTTTACCCCGCTACTTTCAAGCTCTGCTTGAAGGCCTTCTGTGTTGGAGTAGCCTATTTTTTCATATAGCTGGACGATTTGCTTAAAGCTATTTTTGTAATCTTTAACATAATCCTCAATCTTTTCGAATTGCTGAACGATGTCAGGATATGAGCGGTATTCTGCTTTTAATGATGCAGATGTATCGATAATCTTACCGGCACGTTCGAATACAAACCTTGCATTGGATGCTTTAGGATTTTTCAAATATTGTCTCTCGAATTTTCGTATATCCGCCATTTGATATTTAAGATCCTTACTATCATGGATAGCTTGATTGAGAATTATCTGCTCTTCTCGAACGTTATTTTGCATGCCCATTGCGACCATGTTAAATACTATTAACAAAAGAACGCTAACTAATGATATGAAAATAATAAGTCCGATCTTTGCTTTAATTGTCTTCATGAACTTCCTCTCTTTCTAAAACATTAGGTACAAAGTATGTACTATGCTATTTCAATATAAGAAATATTTACTATATTATAGAATTTTTAGTAGTTGATAACAATAGAAAGTTGTTTAAGACGGAAGACTGGTAACAAGGAAACCTCGAAGGAGTGGGTCTATAGACTTTGTTTATCGTCGGTTTGTATTTCTTCTCATATTAACTGAAAGCAAATTTGCGTATTGTTGGTTTATCGTGAAGTAGTTTGGTATCATCAAAATAAGAGATGAGAGCTAAAGTGAAACTTCCCCCAGTGGAGTGTAGTTCACCACTTGGGATCTTACTGCCCGTTAATGCGGGTTAAATTTAGTGAATAAATGGAGGGAATAAAATGAAGAACTTAGAATCTATGGAGCAATTTACAACGTTAAAAAATGAAGGGAAACATATTTTTTTGTTTTCAGCAGACTGGTGTGGAGATTGTCGAGTAATTGAACCTGTTTTACCAGGTATTGAAGCTGCGTATCCAGATTATACTTTCGTACATATAGACCGTGATAAATTTATTGATCTATGTGTTGAAAACGATGTTTTTGGTATTCCAAGCTTTATTGCGTATGACAATGGAAAAGAGTTAGGGCGTTTTGTTAGTAAAGACCGTAAAACCGAGCAAGAAATTAAAGATTTTATTGAATCGTTATAATGTTTAAACACGTTAGATGCGCTTAATCACAATGGTGGCGGTGCGAAGCCGGAATTCGAAATATTTTTCAATAATTTAGGTATATTTGATATAAAGATTGACTATATAATCAAGTTGCGAAGCCCCGCCCCATGTCCTTAAAGGAGTGAAGTTTTCTGGATGAAAATGGATAGTAAGCAGATCATGAAACTTATGAAAGAGCGGCTAGGGTCGGAAAACCGCAGCTATGCTTTCGATCATAAGACAGATGTTCTTCGAATTGAAAACACGGTAACTGGAAAAGGAATTTCGGTCGAGTTGCCGAAAATCGTGGCAAATTGGGAAATTTCAAAAGAAAAAGCCATTGATGAAGTAGTATATTACGTTGAGGAAGCCTTGCTGGTCATGGGAGAAGATCATACGTTGACAGGGAAGGAAAAAAGCATCTTTCCAGTCATTCGCTCCACCTCATTTCCAAAAGAAGCGACTGTTGGAAATCCGTTTTTATTTGATGAACATACAGCAGAAACTCGGATTCTGTATGCTCTGGACTTAGGAAATACATACCGACTTATCGACCGGCAGATGTTAGAGAAAGAGGGGTGGGAACCTGAGCGAATTCGGCAAATTGCCAAGTTTAACGTCCGATCGCTCAAAACCCCTTTGAAATCTGATACCGTTGCAGGCAATACATTCTATTTCTTGAATACGAATGACGGCTACGACGCAAGCCGTATCCTTAACGACACGTGGTTAAAAGAAATGAAGAAAACAATGAAAGGTGAAATGGCCATTAGCATTCCGCATCAGGATGTCATCATTATCGCCGATGTTGAAAATGATACGGGCTATGATGTACTTGCACAAATGGCAATGAGCTTTTTTGCAAGCGGCCATGTCCCGATTACCGCTCTTTCCTTTTTATACGAAAATGATGAATTAGAGCCAATCTTCATACTAGGTAAAAATAAAAAGAGAAGCGAATAATCAAGCAAAATCTAATAAAATGCACATTCTGACAGTGAGACATCACTGGTCGGGATGTGCTTCTTTTTTATCCCAGTTTAACAGGCAGTAATATCCCTTGATAAATATTTCGTGAAAAAGTGGAATAGGAGTAAAGCGGTAAACAGCCTGTAAAACCCCGATTGGTTCAACTAACCAACAGAGGGAAACTGCACCCCTCTGTTGGAAGTTTCACTTTATCCCGGTTTAACAGGCTGTAATAACCCCAAGTATTTCGTGAAAAATGGAATGGTGTATTAAGTGGGTAAACAGCCTGTAAAACCCCGATTGGTTCAACTAACCAACAGAGGGAAACTGCACCCCTCTGTTGGAAGTTTCACTTTATAATGAAAATATAATATGACTGTATTGCTACTGAAATAGAATCCACGTATACTAGGTCATCTAGAGGTTATGAAAATCTCACAAATAAAACGGTTTCCACTAATGAATTTTGTGAAAATCATTGATTAATTGGTGTATACTGGATATATTCCAAATGGTTTATCCCGTTAACGCGGGATAAAAGTTGATTTAAATAAATTAAAAAGATCGTTGACTATAAGTTGGTAGAAAGAGTGATTGTATTGAAATGGCTCAAAAAAATAAAGAAATGGTTTCAAGATGAAGAAATTATTGAAATAGAAGAAATTATGCTAGATGAAGAGATTGATAAAGATACTTTAAAAAAGATGGACTTGACTCAATTGCAAAGATTGAAAGAGCAATCAGTCTCGCATGAAGAGCCTACGTCAACTCGTTTAGACCCGGATACTCGGATATTATTTCAATATCCAAAGGGTGAATTTAAATTTCCTGTAATACCAGATAGTAAAGTGAGAGAAAGGCGCCCTAAAAGGCCCGAGCGACCAATAAATAAAGAAAGAAATCTGAACTATCGGGAGAAAAGTGCGGAAAAAGTTAACAAGAAACCGATAAAACCAGAAATAAAGAAACCAGAAGTAGAAGTAGCACCCAAAACTACTAAAATTATTCCGTCAAAAACACCGTTTCGGCCAACTGAAATCCCATCTCCTATCTATGGTTATAAACGGCCAGAATCGTCTAAAAAAACGGAAGCTGCCCCTGTTGAGTATGAATTAGAAAACACAATAGGATTACGTGTTATTGACCCAATAGAAACACCAGCGATCCTGCGAAACAATGAGAGGGAAGAAGTCGCAAGTAAGTATAAGGAAAAAGTTGAACCAGATTATAAGGAACAAGAGGTTAATGAAGTTGCATCAGAAATAAGCGAGGTTCAAGATAGAAAAGAAACAAATGAAGATTTGTCTCTACTAATCAATGTAGAAAAAACAGATCAAAAGGAAATAAGTTCTGAAGCGACGGCTGCTACAATTGAACCGTTTGCACAAAACGTAGAAGAGAACGAGATAATGGAAGCTGTGCCTAAAGAAGAACCAGAGTATGCAACGACTATCGAGGAATCTTCCATTGAACAAGAACCTGTTGAAGAAAAAACTGTAAAAAAACATATTCCATTTAATGTAGTTATGTTAAAGCAAGATAAAGAAAAGGTAGATCGGCTGAAATCGATTGAATTGATGAGAAAATCGATTGTCGATAACAAGAACATTTCCCGGGAAACTGTCGAATCACAGTCTGAAGATACGGATGAACAAGAGGATGCTGAAATACATAATCAAGAATCAGAAATAACCAAAGACCGACTTGAATCGAAAGCCGAAACACCTCTTTCTTCTGATCAAGGTCATGTATATATCGAAGAATCGGTAAAAGAGGCCATTTCTACTATTCCGGTAGAAATGAAATTACATGAGGATATTGTATTGAATCATACACAAGGGGAAGAAGAAAACCCGTACTATGCCTTTCCTTCTATCAATCTATTAACCCCGGCTAAAACCGCGGAAAATGACAATGAATGGCTTGATGGCCAAACGGCACTATTGGATGATACATTAAAGAATTTTAATGTACGTGCAAAAGTGGTCAATGTAACCCAAGGCCCTGCTGTCACAAGATTTGAAGTACAGCCAGAGCCAGGCGTGAAGGTGAATAAGGTTACGAATTTAATGGACGATATTAAACTAAGTCTTGCTGCACAGGATATTCGGATGGAAGCACCGATTCCCGGTAAGCATACAATTGGAATTGAAATACCGAACCGAAAAAGCATGCCTGTTTTTCTTCGGGAAATTCTCGAAAGTGATTCATTCAAACAAGATCCATCTCCGTTAACAGTTGCACTTGGGCTTGATATTTCCGGACAACCGATCGTAACAGATTTGAAAAAAATGCCGCATGGACTCATTGCAGGGGCAACGGGCTCAGGGAAAAGTGTATGTATTAATTCAATGTTAATCAGTTTACTGTACAAAGCTACACCACAAGAAGTAAAACTTTTGCTCATTGATCCTAAAATGGTTGAGCTTGCACCTTATAATCGTCTTCCTCATCTCGTTAGTCCGGTAATAACGGATGTTAAGGCAGCTACTGCTGCTTTGAAATGGGCTGTCGAAGAAATGGAACGGCGTTATGAACTATTCGTTCATGCGGGAGTACGTGATATTGGACGTTTCAATGAAAACGCAGAGGCTGCGGGTCAGTATGCAAACAAACTGCCTTTTATCGTGATTATTATTGATGAACTTGCAGATTTAATGATGATGTCACCTGCAGATGTAGAAGAGGCTATTAGTCGAATTGCACAGAAAGCGCGTGCTTGCGGGATTCATTTGATTGTTGCAACTCAGCGTCCTTCAGTTGATGTCATTACTGGGTTGATTAAGGCAAATATCCCGACAAGAATTGCCTTTTCTGTTTCATCTCAAGTAGATTCACGGACAATTCTTGACAGTGGTGGTGCAGAAAAACTGTTAGGTAGAGGAGATATGTTGTTTGCTGAAAATGGATCTTCCAAATCGGTTCGGCTCCAAGGAACATTCGTCACTGATCATGAAATTGACGAAGTTGTAAATCATGTGAAGAATGAGCAGCAACCTCAATACTTATTTGAGCAAGAAGAATTATTGAATAAAGCTCAAGTAACAGAAGAAATCGATGAACTATTTTTTGAGTCATGCGAATTTGTCGTTGCTCAAAATGCTGCTTCAACCTCAAGTTTACAAAGAAGGTTTAAAATAGGTTACAATCGTGCAGCTAGATTGATGGAAATGATGCATGAACAGGGGATCATTTCTGAATCCAGAGGAAGCAAACCAAGGGATGTCCTCATCACTGAAGAAGAATTGGAATACTTTTTGGAGGAAAATTCAGTGACTTAAAAATCGGACAATATTATCGGGTGCTTCATGGTCATTCTTCGTTTGTGCTAACGGTTGTCACGAGGGAGTAGCGGTCCGTAATCGAAGTTCCTCTTGCGAAGTTCAAAAGCAAAAAACAAATAACGTAAAAATCTTACATGTTTTTTATGCAAGAAGATGTGTTATAGTGTTACTCACGTCACTTTCATCGAGTTTGTTCGTTTATTCGTCAGCTTGGTGTGTTTTGTAGGTGAACATCCTAGACAAAAATGTATATAATAAGAATTGTAACGCATACATTGAAAATTGATCGGTTGGTAAAATCAACTAAGTAAATGGTAGTATCGTGTGATGGTTGATTTTTTTTAAAAGTGATATAATGAGTACTCATGTATTAAAATGAGAAAATAAGATTATGATTTACTGGGAGATGCTGAAAGGGAAGCCATTAATACCCTTATCACTTCCACATTAGATAACATGTAAAAAAGATAATATTTTATAACGTGATACAGATAGACGATTGGTGGAGGATCTATTTATGACTGTTTACCATTTTGTAGGAATTAAGGGCTCTGGGATGAGCGCGCTTGCGCAAGTACTTCATGATATGGGGTATGTTGTTCAAGGTTCTGACTACGAAAAGAAATTTTTTACACAAATTGCATTAGAAAATGCAGGCATTGCAATTCTTCCTTTTGCTGAAGAAAATATTCAGCCTGGAATGACAATCATAGCAGGAAATGCATTCCCAGATACTCATCCGGAAATTGTTGCAGCGATGAAGCTCGGATTGCCAATTCTTCGCTACCACAACTTCCTCGGAGACTTGTCGAAAGGGTTCATCAGTGTGGCTGTAACAGGGGCACACGGGAAAACATCGACGACAGGATTACTTGCGCATGTAATGGGAGGAGCAAAGCCAACTTCGTATTTAATTGGGGATGGCACAGGAAAAGGGATTGCTAAATCGGACTATTTCGTTTTCGAGGCGTGTGAATATCGCCGCCATTTCCTTTCTTATTATCCTGATTATGCAATTATGACAAATATTGATTTCGATCATCCAGACTATTTTGCTAACATTGAGGACGTATTCGAGGCGTTTCAGAAGATGGCTTTGCAAGTGAATAAAGGAATTATTGCTTGTGGCGATGATGAGCAACTTCAAGGAATTCAAGCAAAAGTTCCAGTGATTTTCTACGGATTTGCGGAAGAAAATGATTTTCAAGCACGAAATATTCAAGTTTCGGAGCAAGGTACAACTTTTGACATTCATGTGCGTAATAATTATTATGAGACGTTTACGATTCCGACCTTTGGTAAGCACAATGTATTAAACGCGGTAGCGGTTATTGCTTTGTGTCAATATGAAAACTTGGACACTGAAACGGTAAAGGCTCAATTGGCTACATTTATGGGAGTGAAGCGTCGCTTTTCTGAGAAAGAAATCGGCAATCAAATTATTATTGATGATTATGCCCATCATCCGACTGAAATCACAGCAACTGTTGATTCTGCACGTCAAAAATACCCGAATCGTGAAGTCGTAGCTGTCTTCCAACCGCATACGTATTCAAGAACACAGGCTTTTTTGAATGAATTTGCTGACAGCTTAAACTTAGCTGATAAAGTATATCTGTGCGAAATCTTTGGTTCGGCACGTGAACATCAAGGGAAACTTTCCATTGAAGATCTTCAAGAGAAAATCCCAGGAGCTGAGCTGATTTCTGAGGAAACAACAGAAATCCTTCGCAAACATGACAACAGTGTAATCCTATTTATGGGCGCTGGAGATATTCAGAAATTCCAGGCTGCATATGAACAGATATTAGAAGTGAAATAATATAACAAATGCCATCGGGAATTACCCGGTGGCTTTTTGTGTGATAAATAAAAAACTCAGATTTCCTAAATGAGGAAAAGCGCTTTATTTTTGCGTGCTCTTTTAAATGTGGTTAAAGATGAGTAAATAATATGGGGAAATAGCTTTTGACATTTGCCTTGTATGTGCTATGCATGCTATATGAGGGACTCATTTCTGTAGTTTGAGGTTAGCAAACATCAGTCTATAGAATTAGTGTCCTTTTTGTGATGCTTTTATAGAATTTCATTGGTAAATCACGAAGTATGTCGCGATCATAGTTTATGGAAGTGTCCACTCACTACTATGTTGTCTGCCAGCATGTCAGCTAAGCCACAGATACAACCTAAAGGATTTGTATTGAGAGACATATCTAGTGAGGTTAAGACCGTCGGAAATGAAATTTGCACTTACATTTCTGCTCTAACTTTTCTTTTTTATCATTCTTCTTGTTATGGAACTTGCTTTTCTCAGGACTAGTATGATGAGAGTAATATCGAGCTTCCATATAATACTTATTTTTCTTTGGATCATAAAGCTTCATAAGATCATCCTTTCTATCATCTTAATATAAGGTATTCAATGAACGAAAAGGGTGCTTGTACCTAAGAGAAAAATCTCACTATTATTGCGCCTTTTTTATGTCGGACCGAGCACGAATGTTAGTTTATTGATTTCGTTCCTTTAAAATGCAAGATAATTGAGAAGGAGATCAACATGGAGATTTAATAGGTCCCTTTTATCAAATAGAAAGTTGGGTGCAGCATATTCACATAACAGGAATAAACACGCACCCATTCTTAAGCGCTTTATATAAGTACGGCCTGTGTAGATAAAGACAAGTTCTATGGGCAGACGATTTATTGACACGGATTACTATCCATGTTTTCATCATTATTTTCAATTTTTGTGTCTTTATTTAAATACTTCCAATAATACGCTTCAATGGCAGTATCAATCATCCGCTGTTTAATAAAATGATCAAATGTCCTTTTCCCTTTCTTTTTCTCCTCCAATGCAGCATTCCGATCCTTCTTAAGCTCATCGATCCACTCCAATAATTCTTCACGGCTGGAATCAAGAAAGTCGTTGTAAATTTCTCTGAAAGGATGAGACTCAGGTACTTTAGGACGTTTTTTCCATTCTGACATAACGAGTAGTTCCCTCCTCCTCTTAATAAGGTATTCTTCAATCCCTTTAAAAGCTCCCAGATTTATAAAATTGTTTAGATGAATGTCTCAATTTATACAAGGGTATATCAGGAGCAGTAACTTTACTTTTATTAAATAAGCTCATGTCCTTATCAAAATCATGCCAGTCTTCATTAACTAAAAGAGATGGTATTAATATTAAAAAGTATTGGGTGGAAGGGAGAATGATTTTTTTGGCGGAGAATAATACGGAAAAAATTAATATTGATGTTACCCAAAAACAAGAATGTTTTAGTGGTAATCATACATTTTTTTCTGGATTTGAGAATATTGGAAATAACACAAGTCGAACAGTGTTCGAAGATAATACAAAAAATCACAATAAAGTAACATTAGTATTAGTTTCAAATGGCGGTGCTTTAGATATAAAAATTAAAACTAGAGGGAAAAATTGTGATAGGGTAATTTCTGCAATAGTTCCCGCTACAAGTGTAAGAAACTTTCTAGTTGAGGATTTTAAAAGTCTTGAAGTCTCTAATAATAGCGGTGTAGTCATTAGTTTTCAATTTGGCATTTTAAAAGAATTTTGTATCTGCTGTAATGATGAGTGTTCTTACGGAGATTGCCATAAAAAAGACCAAAATAAAAACAACGAGAATGCACAATGTTTTGTTGGAAATGAAGATTTTTTCTTTTTCCAACCAATTCCCGGTAATACTTTAAACCTTCCACTATTTGAAAATTTTACAAAAAATCATAGTAAAACCAACTTTATTATAGCTGTGACTAATCCTATACAAGTAATAATTCGAACTAGAGGAGAAAAAGATTGTGACAGACCAATTATTGCAACGATCCCTACAGGTGGTACGAGGGCTTTTCAAATTGAGGACTTTAAAAGCCTTGAAGTTTCAAATGATAGTGCTATCCCTTCAAGTTTTACAATAACAGTCCAAAATTCTATATGTATTTGCTGTAAAGATGGGAAACACAAGAAATTGGAAGATGAATGTGAAAGTGAACATGAACATGCATGATTAATATTAAATAAAATAGATGAGAACTTTCATTTAAGGGTTCTCTTCATCTAATATAAAAATTAAAACTTTTTCATATCCTACTCTTAAAAAATATTAGGAAAGTATGTTCCAGTCCTATACAAGACTAAGATTACTTGCATTTTATAAAAGGCAAGGCATTAATGTAGCAAAATAGAAAGGTGATAAAAATGGATAATATTAAAAAAGATATGGAGAAAGCTGCTTCGAAAAACCTTGATACTCAATCTAATAAGCATTCTTCTGAAGAAACACATACGTTTTCTATTCCAGGTATCCCTGATCCTAAAGACATAACAGAAGCAGGGGCGGGTTTTTTCAACCGATCATAAACAGTCATTTGAATATGACTGACAGATTAATTTCATTAAAAAAAGAGAACTTTATTGAGTTCTCAGATTGTAGAGAAAAATATACTGTCTCTACAATCTGAAGAACTGAAAGTAAGAGGGATAGCCGAAGGCTGTCCCTTTTACTTTCAGTTCCTTACTTAATAACAATGTAAGGAAATTCCATCCCTTATAGGACCTAAGATTAATAAAAATGAGCGATTTAATTGAAAAGGATATTAAAAGAGTAGTTAAATACTTTTTTATAAGCTCTTGTCCTTATCAAAATCACGCCAGTCTTCATTAACTAAAAGAGAAGGTATTAATATTATAAAGTATTGGGTGGAAGGGAGAATGATTTTTTTGACGGAGAATGATACGGAAAAAATTAATATTAATGTTACCCAAAAACAAGAATGTTTTAGCGGTAATCATGCATTTCTTTCTGTAGGTGAAATTATTGGACCAGGCATGCAAAGGACAATCTTTGAAGACACTACAGAAAATCACAATAAAGTAATGTTAAATTTATTAGCAGCTGGTGGAGCTTTAGATGTAAAAATTAGAACAAGAGGGGAAAATTGCGATAGAGTCATTTCTGCAACAATTCCTGCAAATAGCATAAGGACGTTCCAAGTCGAGGATTTTAAAAGTCTTGAAGTCGCCAACAACAGCGGAGCAAACGTTTTGTTCGTGTTTAATATTTTTAAACATTTCTGTATCTGCTGTAATGACGAAGGTTGCTGCGAAAAAAATTGCAAGAATGAATGTACAAATGATGAATACAATGAATGCGACAAAAAAGATACTGGAAAAGCTCAATGTTTTGTTGGAAATGATCCTGCCTTCGCCTTGGGTCAGACTGTACCCAATAATACAATTAACCGGCCACTATTTGAAAATTTTACAAAAAACCATATAAAGATTGGTTTTACGGTATCTTCTAGTGAGCCTATACTGATAACCATTAGATATAGGGAAGATAAAGATTGTAATAGGCCAATTACTATAAGTATTCCTGCAAATGGTACGAGAGCATTTCAAATTGAAGACTATAAAAGTGTTGAAGTTTCAAATAGCAGTGGAGCAAATGCAGGTGTAGGTATAGTGTTCCAAAATACTATTTGTATTTGCTGTAAAGATAGAAAACACAAGAAATGTAGGGTTGATGAAAATAAATGTATATGTGAACATGCATGACTTTTATTAAATAGAAAGGAAGAGAACTTTCATCTGAGAGTTCTCTTCTAACCTATTTTCGAAATTAGATATCTGAACGCGTTTCAAATATAACTAAGTTATTCTAAAAAAATATTAGAAATATGTTCCTGTACCGTACGAAACTAATGTCACTTGCATTTAATAAAAAAGGAACAGCATTTTAATGTATCAAGAAAGGAGATGAAAAAATGGATAAAAAATATGAAGAAAAGGACATAGATGATGCTGCTTTGAACAATCTTGAAAATCATTCGAAAGAACAGTCATCTGAAGCTCATACATTTTCCATTCCTGGATTTCCTGATCTGAAAGACATAACGGAACCACGAATGGGGTATTACGAACAACCATAAACATTCGATATGCCTGATATAATAATCTAATTAAAAAAGAGATCTTTCATTTAGGAAAGATCTCTTTTCTTTATGGATTTTCAGAATTACATAGAATAAAAATTTCCAATGTGTAAAAATTGGAAAAATTTAAAAATAGATTCTTGTCCCATGCAATACTAAGAATACTAACATTATATAACATGGAAGACAATTTAAAGTCTCAAAAAGGGAGATGAAAGTATGGATTACAAAAGAGACGAGTGGAAAGAACGGGAAATAAAAGAAGAATTGATTGCTTTAATTCACTTGAAAGAACAATGTTCTGTTGAAACGCATCAATCTACTATTCCTGGTTTTACTCTTCCTGCTAACACAGTAAACTTGCCAATTTTTGAGGATTTCACAAAAAATCATAATAAAACATATCTTCAACTAACTGTGGGGCAAGGACCACCTGTAGAAGTAATAATTAGAACGAGAGGAAAAAAAGATTGTGACAGACCTATTACGGCGACGATGCCCCAAACAACGACAAGGGCTTTTCAAGTTGAAGATTTTGAAAGTCTCGTTGTCTCGAACACAGGTGGTACTGCCAATTCTATAGGAGTAACTATAATAAAAACGTTTTGTATCTGTTGTAAAGATAAAAAACATCATTGTGATTGTGATTAAATGTTTAGGTTATGATGAATATCCGCTAACTAATAAAGAGCTTCTATAATGGGAAGTTCTTTTTTTCCTTTTTTTGTAGCAATTAGAATGGCAGTATAACTAAGTAATATAGAAATATTATTCAATGGGTATTGTTCAAATAAAGTGTCTATTTATTTAATAAATACACTCCTGTCCTATACAAAATAGTGCTTGCTTGCATTATATAGAGGGAAGACATGTTACAGTGTCAAATATTTAAGGGAGATGAAGGGAATGGTTTATATTAATAGGTATTATAGTGGCGACTATTATGAGGATTTCTATAGCAAAAAAAGTGGGAACAAAAAAGATCACTGCAAAAAAGATGATCGGAAAGATCGCAACAAAAAAGAAGAGGAGAAAGAAATTGAAGTTAGTCTAAAACAACAATGTACTGTACAAAATCATAATTTTACTACAGGAGATATTCCAGTTCCAGCTAACGCAACTAACTTAGTGATTTTTGAAGATTTTACAAAGAATCATAATAAAACCTTCCTAGCGTTAACAGCTGGAAACAATGCGGGTGTACAAGTAACGATTACTACAAGAGAGAAGAAACATAAGAAAGATTGTTGTCACAGACCAATTACAGAAACAATTCCTGCAGGCGGTACAAGAGTATTTCAGGTCGAAGATTTTAAAAGACTAACGGTCTCAAACCCTACCAATAATGCAACTACTTTAAGAGCAACTATCCAAAAATCATTCTGTATCTGCTGTAAAGCTGATCAAGATAAGAAACATCACGAACACGACGAACACCACCACCATGACTGTGATTGTGACTAATTATGATTTAATGAAATCTAAATAATAGAAAAAACAAAAATGTACAAGGACTTGAAGCTTAACGTATTATATAATCTGACAATAAAAAGAGTAACAATAATTCTATTATATAGGTTTCAGTTTTAACGAATTAACTACTAGGAAAATAATTAAATAATTAATAAATAATTCTAGTAGCAAAGACCCCTTGTTTAATATACAAGGGGTCGAATTTATGAGAATGAATGTAAAAAATTTATGATAGCATTTCTAAGATATCTGAATAAAACAGTCTATTATTACCCTTCAGTGTGGTAATCTGATGCACCATTTTTTTAACTCTTTTCTCAGCCGATTGGATATTTGTATCTTTATTTTCCGTTGTAAGAATAGAATATTTCATGACGTTATTTTTCTCCCCAAGTAAAAGATAAAACAATGCATATAAGAGCGGATCGTAATTAATGTTGATGACCGTTTGTTCTTTGTTATGTACAGCTTCATCGCTATTGGGTGGTTTAAGTCTCCTTTCCATTTCTTGTATAAGTAAAGTCTCCAGCATTTCAATAATTTCTCTATTATCAGATGAAATCATATGCGGCCCCCTTTTCTAATAGCTAATGCTGATGGAATTTAACGATGCTATTCCATCGCTTTTTTCCTGATAATAAATAAATCCTTCAACGTGCATGTAGCCGGTTTCTTCATTTGAGAAGCGAATTTGAAAATTAGAAAATGAGAACGTATCATTTGGTGGAATGATTTTGTTGGCTACTGGTCGAAATGAATATTCGTTTATGGAACCGCTTTGTTTATGTTCAATGCGCTCCCAAAAAAAGGTTTCATTCTGGATTGGTTTATTGGCAAAAACATATTTCCCTGAGAAATCAAATGGTTGATCTGAATTAATTTTGAGAAGAATGACTGGATTATGAAGGGGAAGAGTGCTTGGATTATGCAAATGAAACGTTCCTATTACGGTATGTTCACCACTTTTTTCTTTATCAATTATGGTTGAATAATTAAAATAGGATATCGGGTTTTGTGCTTGTGTTCTTTTATGTAATAAGGCCCTTATCTTTTCTTGGTATTCAAGGCTTTCGCTCTTCAGTTCAAGAAGATGATTTTCTAATTCTTGAAGTAGTTTCTCAATCATATCTTTCACCCGCCCTAAAAAAGAATAAAGAGAGGAAATTTCCTCTCTTACACTTTATGCAAACAGTTTAGTGATCATGACCAGGGAAAATGACTGGGCATTGTGGTGGGATGACAGGTGTTGAACATTGCTCTGTTAAAATATCGCGTGGGTGACAGAAGTCTGCTTTTACTTCAATCGTAACGTCAGCAACTGCTTGAATACTTTGGCAAGTTGTTAGTGTTACATCAACGCTTTTTAAACAGTCATCGAAGAAATTCAGCTTTGCGCTGCCATCTAAGTCTGTTATTCTAACTACTAATCTTGTACCCTCTGGTGCACATAAGAATAAACTTTCGTGGGCTTCAATACGAATTGGACGAGATGTAAAGACGAACGGAGAATGTTCTTTGACTCCCCTAAATTCGATGACAATAAAAAAGACTTTTACGAACGATACTTTTTCTAGTGTTACTAAAGCCCCGTCAATGACAAATGTCTTTTCCTCGCGCTTATCGACTTCTTTTACTTTGACCTCTGCATTTGGACCAAGCGGTTTTCCGTGCTCATCGGTTAATATGAAGCGGGTTGATAAATGCTTTACATCGTCCAATTCACGGTCAATATCAAGCTCCTCTGCTGAAACCAATTGTCTAACTGTATTCTCTAAAATTACCCAATCATATACTTTTTCAGCATTGATACATAAAAGCTCTTGAGTGGGCCGTGGTGAATGACTCATATGATCGACTCCCTTTTAAAATATTTACTGTACAGTACAAAGTATGTAGCCCCCCTAGTCCTAGTTACGGCATTAACGCCCATTTTCTGAAACCATTATTCGGAAAAGTGGAAACAATTATTTTGGCACAGCCCAAATGGAAAAACATACAATACTCTATATCTTTTTTTATGGGGGGGTAACTATGTCCAATTTCGTAGATGAAAATCAGCTTAGTACAATGATACGTCAAATTAAAAAATACAAAAAAATGGTAAGGAGCTATCGAGAAAATGATGTTACCGAAGAATATTTGAAATTACGACAAAAGAACGAGCAAATTGAAATTGAGTGGCAGGAGGAGAAGAGGGAGCATTTAGAGTTATTGGATCGAGTACAAATCATGGCTGTACAGATAGAAGAATTAGAAACTCGAAATAATGCTATGGAAAAAGAATATGAAGAATTGCAGAGGAGAGAATTGGATCAGAAAAGTATATTAGATACAGCAAATCAACAAAATAGCGATTTGCAGGAAAAGGCTCAAGAGCTTGAAGAATTAAAACAATCTTACGAAGAAATACTCGAACAGTTATCTGCCGCTACAATGAAGGAAGAAAGTCAGCACCAAGAGCTTGAACAATTAAAACAAACATATCAAGAGGTGACTAAAGAGCTATCGGAAACAAAATTGGTAGAGCAAGTCCAAACCGAAGTGTTAGAAGAGTTAAAACAATCGTATGAGGAAGTAAGTGAACAATTAGTAACCGCTACAATGAAGCAACAAAATCTGCACCAAGAACTTGAAGAGTTCAAGCAAACATATCAAGAAGTGGTCGAAGAGCTTTCGGCATCAAAATTGGTCGAGCAAGTCCAAAGTGAAGAGCTCGTTCAAATAAAACTCTCGCATGAAGAAGTACTCCAACAATTATCAGGGGCAACGTTGAAAGAACAAAGTCAGCACCAAGAGCTTGAACAATTAAAACAAACATATCAAGAGGTGATTGAAGAGCTATCGGAAACAAAATTGGTAGAGCAAGTTCAAACCGAAGTGTTAGAAGAGTTAAAACAGTCGTATGAGGAAGTAAGCGAACAATTAGTGACCGCTACAATGAAGGAACAAAATCTTCACCAAGAATTTGAACAATTAAAACAAACATATCAAGCAGTGACGGAAGAACTTTCGGGATTAAAATTGGTAGAACAAGTCCAAACGGAAGAACTAGAAAAATTAAACCAAACACATGAAGAGGTACTCGAACAGTTATCCGCCGCAACAATGAAGGAACAAAGCCAGCACCAAGAACTTGAACAATTAAACCAAACTTACCAAGAAGTGACCAAAGAGCTTTCGGCATCAAAATTAGTAGAACAAGTTCAAGCCGAAGAACTAAAAAAATTAAAATACTCGCATGAGGAAGTACTTGATCAGCTATCGGCTGCAAGGTTGAAGGAACAAAGCCAGCACCAGGAACTTGAAGAATTCAAACAAACTCATCAAAAAATGACCGAAGAACTTTCGGAATTAAAATTGGTAGAACAAGTTCAAGCCGAAGAATTAGATAAATTAAATCACTCGCATAAAGAAGTACTTGAACAGATATCGGTTGCTACCTTAAAGGAACAAAGTCAGCACCAAGAGCTTGAACAATTAAAACAAACATACCAAGAGGTGATTGAAGAGCTATCGGAAACAAAATTGGTCGAGCAAGTTCAAACCGAAGTGTTAGAAGAGTTAAAACAATCGTATGAGGAAGTAAGCGAAAAATTAGTGACCGCTACAATGAAGGAACAAAATCTGCACCAAGAACTTGAACAATTAAAACAAACATATCAAGCAGTGACGGAAGAACTTTCGAGATTAAAATTGGTAGAACAAGTCCAAACGGAAGAACTAGAAAAATTAAACCAATCACATGAAGAGGTACTCGAACAGTTATCCGCCGCAACAATGAAGGAACAAAGCCAGCACCAAGAACTAGAAAAATTAAACCAAACTTACCAAGAAGTGACCAAAGAGCTTTCGGCATCAAAATTAGTAGAACAAGTTCAAGCTGAAGAACTAAAAAAATTAAAATACTCGCATGAGGAAGTACTTGATCAGCTATCGGCTGCAAGGTTGAAGGAACAAAGCCAGCACCAGGAACTTGAACAATTCAAGCAAACTCATCAAAAAGTGACCAAAGAACTTTCGGAATTAAAATTGGTAGAACAAGTCCACAGCGAAGAGCTCGAACAATTAAACCAATCGCATGAAGAAGTACTCGAACAGTTATCGGCTGCAACATTAAAGGAACAAAGTCAGCACCAGGAACTTGAACAATTCAAGCAAACTCATCAAAAAATGACCAAAGAACTTTCGGAATTAAAATTGGTAGAACAAGTTCAAGCCGAAGAATTAGATAAATTAAACCACTCGCATAAAGAAGTACTCGAACAGTTATCGGTTGCTACCTTAAAGGAACAAAGTCAGCACCAAGAACTTGAACATATAAAACAAACATATCAAGAAGTGACCGAAGAGCTTACGGAATCAAAATTGGTAGAGCAAGTCCTATCCGAAGTGTTAGAACAATTAAACCAATCGCATGAGGAAGTACTTGATCAGCTATCGGCTGCAAGGGTGAAGGAACAAAGCCAGCACCAAGAACTTGAACAATTCAAGCAAACTCATCAAAAAATGACGAAAGAACTTTCGGAATTAAAATTGGTAGAAAGAATCCAAAGCGAAGAGCTCGAACAATTAAACCAATCGCATGAAGAAGTACTCGAACAGTTATCGGCTGCAACATTAAAGGAACAAAGCCAGCACCAAGAACTTGAACAATTAAACCAAACTTACCAAGAAGTGACCAAAGAGCTTTCGGCATCAAAATTGGTAGAACAAGGTCAAGCCGAAGAACTAAAAAAATTAAAATATTCGCATGAGGAAGTACTTGATCAGCTATCGGCTGCAAGGTTGAAGGAACAAAGCCAGTACCAAGAACTTGAAGAATTCAAACAAACTCATCAAAAAATGACCGAAGAACTTTCGGAATTAAAATTGGTAGAACAAGTTCAAGCCGAAGAATTAGATAAATTAAACCACTCACATAAAGAAGTACTCGAACAGTTATCGGTAACTACCTTAAAAGAACAAAGTCAGTACCAAGAACTTGAACAAATAAAACAAACATATCAAGAAGTGACCGAAGAGCTTACGGAATCAAAATTGGTAGAGCAAGTCCTATCCGAAGTGTTAGAACAATTAAACCAATCGTATGAGGAAGTACTCGAACAGTTATCAGTCGTAACATTGAAGGAACAAAATCAACACCAAGAACTTGAACAATTAAAACAAACATATCAAGCAGTGACGGAAGAACTTTCGGGATTAAAATTGGTAGAACAAGTCCAAACGGAAGAACTAGAAAAATTAAACAAATCACATGAAGAGGTACTCGAACAGTTATCCGCCGCAACAATGAAGGAACAAAGCCAGCACCAAGAACTTGAACAATTAAACCAAACTTACCAAGAAGTGACCAAAGAGCTTTCGGCATCAAAATTAGTAGAACAAGTTCAAGCCGAAGAACTAAAAAAATTAAAATACTCGCATGAGGAAGTACTTGATCAGCTATCGGCCGCAAAGTTGAAAGAACAAAGTCAGCACCAAGAACTTGAAGTATTCAAGCAAACTCATCAAAAAATGACCGAAGAACTTTCAGAATTAAAATTGGTAGAACAAGTCCAAAGCGAAGAACTAGAAAAATTAAACCAATCATATAAAAAAGTGCTCGAACAGTTATCGGCCGCAACGTTGAAAGAACAAAGTCAGCACCAAGAACTTGAAGAATTCAAGCAAACACATCAAAAAATGATGGAAGAACATTCGGAATTAAAATTGGTAGAGCAAGTCCAAATGGAAGAACTCGAACAGTTAAACCAATCGCATGAGGAAGTACTCGAACAGTTATCGGTCGCTACCTTAAAGGAACAAAGTCAGCACCAAGAACTTGAAGAATTCAAGCAAACACATCAAAAAATGACCAAAGAACTTTCAGAATTAAAATTGGTAGAACAAGTCCAAAGCGAAGAACTAGAAAAATTAAACCAATCATATGAAGAGGTACTCGAACAGTTATCGGCCGCAACGTTGAAAGAACAAAGTCAGCACCAAGAACTTGAAGAATTCAAGCAAACACATCAAAAAATGATGGAAGAACATTCGGAATTAAAATTGGTAGAGCAAGTCCAAATGGAAGAACTCGAACAGTTAAACCAATCGCATGAAGAAGTACTCAAACAGTTATCCACCGTAACAATGAAGGAACAAAATCTGCACCAAGAACTTGAACAAATAAAACAAACATATCAAGCAGTGACGGAAGAACTTTCGGGATTAAAATTGGTAGAACAAGTCCAAACGGAAGAACTAGTAAAAATAAACCAATCGTATGAAGAAGTGCTCGAACAGCTATCTGTTGCAACAATGAAGGAACAAAATCTGCACCAAGAACTTGAACAAATAAAACAAACACATCAAGCAGTGACGGAAGAACTTTCGGGATTAAAATTGGTAGAACAAGTCCAAACGGAAGAACTAGAAAAATTAAACCAATCACATGAAGAGGTACTCGAACAGTTATCTGCCGCAACAATGAAGGAACAAAGTCAGCACCAAGAACTTGAAGAATTAAAACAGATACATCAAGAAATGAGCCAAAAATTAGCAGAATCTAGAATAACGGAACAAGATCAGAAACGGGTCCTTGACGTATTAAATGAGACGAATCAAGAGTTGAATCAGGAGCTAGCAGAGTCTAGAATGAAGGAACAGTATCAAAAACAATCGTACGTAGAAGTAAACCATTCATACGAATTACTGAAAAAAGAGCTAGCTGCTTCAGTATTAAGTGAACAAGTTCAAAAACAAGTACTCGAAGTATTAAGACAATCTTATGATTTGCAAAACCAGGAGCTAGCAGACACAAGATTTGCTAAACAGCTTCTGCATAAAGAGCTTGAAGAAGTGAAACAATCGTACAAAGAGTTGAAATATGAACTTGAACAAATGAAAATGGCTAAAAAGGAAAAGGCCTATGATTTAGAAAAGTTAAGGCATTCTTACGAAAGTCATAACCAAGAATTAGCAGAGTTAAAGCAAGCCTATCAAGATAATGAAGCAGAGTTAAAAGATGTAAGCCAATCTTATGAAGTTCAGAGCCAGGAACTAGCAAACCTCAAATTGAATGATAAGGAACAAAAGCAGGAACTTGAAAAAATAAACCAGTCTTATCAACAACTACAACAAGAACACGAAGAATTAATAAAATCAACTAAAGGCAAAATAGAGGCAGAAATGGATAATAGCAAAAAACTTGGAGATTCATTAAAACCAATTTCTAGAACGCCATTAGACTTGATGAGGTTGTCCCAAAAGCATAATACTGAGCAACCAGTTCAGCCTAGGAGAATGACGTTTCGTGAAATACAAGCAACTTCCCTTCTAAAAGAGGATAGAATAGAATCCAGTGATTGGAAATAAATCATCCACCATGACGGATGAAAAAGAGAGTTTAATAACGTAAAGGCTAAAAGAACCCACATCTCTTATATATCGTTTCTCCTGCATTAAGGGGCAGTATCCAGTAACCTTGCTTTTGACGTAAAAGCCCGATTGGTGAGATACAGTGAAACTTACCGGGAGTTACGCAGAGGTAAGTTTGCTCCCACAGGATGCAGCTCACAAAGACGAAGATATGAGGACTCGGCGTACTTAGTTTGTGACTCTAGAACGTGACTAACAATCAGTGGGGGAAAAGAAAACCCCACTGATTGAAGTTTCACTTTATAGACGTGTAATAACACAATAAAAGGTGTATAGAGTGTGAGGTCTGGCCATTTTGGAACAGCCCCGTTTTACATATTACTTCAAGTTTTCTGGATTTAACTTTTCAAGCTCTGGAATGACAAAACGGCCATCTTGACGGATTAATACGTCATCAAAGTAGATGTTTCCGCCGCCATAATCAGGACGTTGGATATTTACTAAATCCCAGTGTATGTTGGAGTGATTGCCATTATATGCATCATCATAGCATTGCCCTGGAGTGAAATGGAAGCTACCGTCAATCTTTTCATCAAATAAGATATCCTGCATCGGATGGAGGATGAATGGATTCACACCAATTGCGAACTCTCCAATGAACCGAGCACCTTCATCTGTATCGAAAATTTTGTTGATGCGCTCTGTATCATTTGCCGTTGCTTCAACAATTTTGCCATCTTTGAAGGTTAATTTAACATTTTCAAACGTAAATCCTTGATATGGCGATGGTGTATTATATGTAATCGTTCCGTTTACTGAATCACGTACAGGGGCCGAATACACTTCTCCATCAGGAATATTTAATTCTCCTGCACATTTAATCGCTTTGATGTCCTTGATAGAAAACGTTAAATCGGTACCAGGTCCAGTTAAGCGGACTTTGTCCGTACGATTCATGAGGTCAACCAGGCTGTCCATTGCCTCGCTCATTTTGCCGTAATTTAGATTGCACACATTAAAATAAAAGTCCTCAAATGCCTCCGTGCTCATTTTCGCCAATTGAGCCATCGAGTTTGTCGGGTAACGAAGCACAACCCATTTTGTTTTTGGAACGCGAATTTCTCTATGTACTTTCTTACCGACTGTATTGCCGTGGATTGCCATTTTTTCTGCGGGTACATCTGATTGCTCATTTATATTGTCACCAGCGCGCAGGCCGATATAGGCATCCATATTTTTCATAACATTCGCTTCGAATTCAGCTATCATCTCATATTGTTCTTCTTTTGCGCCCATTAGTAAGGAGCGATCTACTTGATGGTCTTTTAAAGAAACAAATGGGTATCCACCTGCTGCATATGCTTCTTTCACAAGGGCATTGACGAGTTCACGTTGTAATCCGAAGTTTTCAATCAGGACTTTTTCCCCTTTTTGTAGCTTAACAGAGTAATTGATTAAATTTTTTGCTAGTTGTTCAATTCTAGGATCTTTCATTGTATGGCCTCCAATTTAAATAAGATAAAGTGAAACCTCTATCCCCTTAACTATGCTTCTTCGATTTCTCTAAGCCTTGAAGTGGTGGGTGACTTTCCGTTAATGCGGATAAAATGATAGGTAAAATATTTGGAAAACGTAGACTTGTTGCGTATCCTATCACATAATTATTGTAACCGATTTTCTTTATTCTGTTACATATAATAGTTCGAGGGGAGAAATAATTTTCACTCGTGAAAAAATTTGTTATTCTAAGACTTAAGATTATGAAGGAATATATAGCATAATTGTGGAAAATGTTTAGAGATGAAGTTTATCAAAGAATGGAAAGGGTATTGATAAGAACAGAAAAAATATCGTATAAACATAATGTGAAATTTCAATTAGTGGAGTGTAATCTCCCACTGTTGTGACCAATCAGGCTATTAAGGGCAAGTTATCCTCCACCAAGGTTTCTTCGATTCTTTTAAGTCTTGAGTTGGGATCTATTGCCCGTTTAAGCGGGATAAATGAACATTTTTCGGAGGGATTGATATGGAGATCATTTTATACTTGAGTGCTGCCGTTTTCGCAATTGCTTTTTTCATTTTAGTTGTTTTCTTAGCCAAAACATTAAAATCGTTGCAATCTACACTTGATAGTGTGTCGAAAACATTAACCGGGCTAGAAAGCCAAATGCAAGGTGTGTCACTTGAGACGACACAATTATTGCATAAGACAAATGCACTCGCAGAAGATTTACAAAAGAAATCAGAAAACCTAAATACCGTGGTAGATGCAGTGAAGGATGTGGGAAGTTCCATCCAAAACTTTAATACATCTGTTCAAAAAATTTCACACAAAGTACAGCATGAGCTTGAGAATAATCAAGATAAGATTTCCCAGATTGTCCAATGGACAAATGTTGCGATGGAAATCCGCGATAAGTGGAAATCTAAGAAAAAGCAGACCATGTCAACTGACGAACCATCTTACAGACAAGAAGAGGAACCAGAATCAGACAAAGTAGTAAAAAAGCGTTTCTTACGTTCTAGATGATACGTAAGGAGAAGAAAACTAGTAAATAAAGTGAAACTTCCATCGATGGGTGCAGTTTCCCACTGATGGTTAGTTAAACCAATCGGGTTTTTACGGGCAGTTTGTCTAAACTTACTTCTTTGTTCATCACAAGCTTTAGGTGGGGGGCTTACTGTCCGTAAAAGCGGGATAAAAAGTTGAGAGGAGAATGGACATGGCACAAAAAGAATTTCTGGTTAAGGATTATACGAAGGATTGCGAAAAAGCAATTGAAGAGCGTCATTCTGGTAACTCTACAGGATTTATTATTGGGGCTGTAATTGGAGGCGTCATTGGTGCTTGCTGTGCCTTATTCATGGCTCCTAAAACGGGTAAAGAATTACGGATCGACGTCACTGAACAAGCGAAATCATTAAGTGAGAAAACAGAAAAGCTCCGTCGCGTTGCGATTGAAAAAGGCAACGGAATCGCCGAAACG
Organism: Peribacillus huizhouensis; assembly: GCF_014138605.1. Classification (GTDB taxonomy): domain Bacteria; phylum Bacillota; class Bacilli; order Bacillales; family DSM-1321; genus Peribacillus; species Peribacillus huizhouensis. Next base: position 408,221 of record NZ_JACJHX010000003.1, read on the forward strand.
GCTAAAGAAAAAAGCAATTCTGTAACGCAGATTGTTAGTGATAAAGGTTCTGACTTATTAAATAAAGTTTCCAGTTTAAAGCCTGGCGTTAAATCAGGAGAAGAATTAAGTAAAAAAGAAGGAATCGAAAGTTTGGCAGATGATAAAGGAAGTTTCGGACATCGTTCAAAAATCAAAAGTGTTGAAGTGAAGCATGTACCAGATGCAGATAATTCAACAGCTAAGGATCCAAAAAAGAGCAACAAAAGTGCGGCTCAACTGCTCGACGAGACCGAAAAGGCATTTGAAGAAACGGAAACGAAGTATAAACAGTAAATTTGTCAAAACTGGCGCTGAAATGATAGGCTAATTTCAGCGCCAGTTTTTTTGAAATGGTTGATCAATCTAGATGATTATTTTGAAAGGAGTTATGAAGATGGCATTAGTAAAAATTGAAACAGAAGAACAGTTTAATGAATTAGTTAATGAGGATTCATTCCTTCTATTTAAGCATAGTTTAACCTGCCCAGTCAGTGCAGAAGCCTTTACAGAATATCAACGGTATATTGATGAGCACAACGATGTTAAGACAGCTTATTTAGCTGTTCAGGAAGCACGTCCGCTTTCTGCTTATATTGCAGAAACCTTTGATGTGAAACACCAATCACCACAGGCCATTTATTTTAAAGATGGCAAACCTGCTTGGAATGAGTCACATTGGAGAATTACTGTGGCTTCACTTGATGAGGCAGTAGGAAAATGATATAACAGGCTATAGCGTAACGAAGGGTCAGAACCCCATCTCTAAATACCGTTTAGAGTAAGGTCTGATCCTTTTTTACTTTTTCTTTATGTCGGAGATGATGTCGGCCAAAGGATGCTTAATTCATCTCCAGGAGCAAGCGTGTCATTAAAGGTTGTTTCTTGATTGTTTTTTATTAACAGAAATCCTCCAACTGGATGGTCTGGCATGTCAATGTCCATATGCATGAATACATCCTGAAAAATAAACGGCTCCATTTTATGTTGAACGAAGCTAAGAACATCCTCTTGGTTGATGACATCTTCATTCGATAAGTTTTGTCCATCGCGATAAAACTCAGCGAGCTTTTTTGTGAGCTGTAGTTTTTTTCCGTTGAATGTAACGGGGATTGAAAATGTTAGCTGGGCATTCATCGCAAAAGCCAAATCAGTCGTAATTGGCTGGGCTGACTTAATGATTTCAATCACATCACCATCTTCGTATAAACTTTCAGGATTTGTTAGAATACCGTTTTTGACAATCTTGCTACCGAATGAAGGGAGGGTAACGATCTTTTTATTCACTTTAACTGTAAATGGCTTTACACTTCTCAACAGATGTTCTTCATTGGTAATTGTAAAAAGTGCTGCTAGTGTTCCTGGTATCGTACATGTAATTCGGTCATTGTCATGAAGGAATTCTTCACCTGTAACGACCTGTTCATTACGGCGTAGTTCGGCATGAATCGTGTGTGAAACGCCATTGATTGAGACTTGTTTACTTGGTAATCCATCAACAAGTTCTTTAATAGACAATTTAGGTGATCGGCCATCTTCCCCTTGCTGGACAGTGATTTCATCGCCATCTCGAACGGTGTAGTCTAATGATACGTCCTTGCCGTTTATTGTTAGGATCGGTTTTGTCCCATGCTCGCCTGGGATTGTAATTAATTGGCCGTTGAACTCGATGATCATAGCCATGCCAGGTCTTCCAAATAATTTATTCAATTTAACTCCAGCAGTAAGCAAGCAATCCCCTACTGTCATTTCTTTCATATCAAAGAGGCGGATCGTCTGACCGTTCACAGTCACGCTCATATATTGAATCGGACTTTTGTGAGCGGCTATAGCAATCCCGATTGGTGTTACGAGCTCAGGACCACTGTGAACGTGGGCAGCAAATGTAAGTTTGCCAATAGCTTCAATTCCTCGGATGGCGACACGGTTTTGTGGAAGATTTAATTTGTCAGCCAAAACATCAGAAAGTCGAGGGGTTAGGCTGCCACCGCCAACTAGCATCACTGCCTTCGGTGATTTGTTGTTATTTAATTCCAATATTTCTTTGCAAATAGCATCTGCCAATTTTTCAATAGAAGGCATGATGCTTCGAACTACCTCTGTACTTGGTATTTCCGTCTCGAAACCAAGGATATCGGTTACAGTAATCATTTCAGAATCTGTCAACTGCCTTTTAGCGGTTTCTGCTAGAGGAAAATCGAGTAGAAGCGAGTCGCTAATGGCTTCAGTGATTTCATCGCCAGCAATCGGTACCATACCATAGGCAATAACCGTTCCTGAATCTGTTAAGGCGATGTCAGAAGTACCTGCACCGATATCTACGAGCGCAACATTCAATCTTCTCATGGACTGTGGAATCAGTACATTGATGGCAGCAATTGGCTCAAGCGTCAAAGCTTGCATATGTAAATCTGCTCGTTTTAAAGCGGCAAGTAGACTTTCAACAACTACTTTTGGAAGAAATGTTGCAATAATTTCGACAGAAGCTTTTCCTCCATTTTGATCGATTAAGCTGCCAATTTCTTGATCATCAAGTCGATAATATAAAACAGAGTAACCGACACAATAATAATGATGGTTTGTACTTGAGTTGTTTTTTTCTGCCACAATGGCTTGCGCTTTTTGAACGGCACTTAATTCAAGGTGCAAAATATCATCGTGCTTTAGCATCGGTTTCCCGTTAATATCCATACTAATAGAGGCACGCTCTGTTTTTAATGCACGCCCAGCTGCAGCAACCGACACATTATGAAGTGAGCCGTGTTTCTTTTCCAAAGTGTCTTTAATAGTTTGGATGACATTCGAGACAGCTATCACATCATGAATTTGTCCGTCTAGCATAGCCCGTTCTTGATGTTCAATTGAAACAATATCTGTTACTTCAAATGAATCTGCCGTTTGTTCCAAAATAATTCCTACAACTGAACGAGTACCAATATCAAGTGCGAATCGTTTTTCGTGCACAAAGAACACCTTCTTTTAACTAAAATATACTTTAATGCTTAAAAGCGTTTAATTATTAAAGAAAAAAATAGTGACAATTCAAAACTTTTCATTTATAATAAATGAAATTATATAAAAACAGTAACATATTTTTTCAATTCATAACAGATTCCGGATGTGAATGATAAAAACTTGCCATCTTCTCATAAATTATGAAGCAGCTATGTTTTTCAATTGGTTAACCGGAAAGGAAAGGGTGGATTATTTTGAGTAATAATGATTTGGAACTTTTACGTGAGAAACTAGATGATGTGAATTTGGAGTTATTACATCTTATTAACAAGCGTGCAGAACTTGTTCAACAAATTGGCCAAGTAAAAGAAAAACAAGGGATTAACCGTTATGATCCAGTTCGTGAGCGAAAGATGTTGGATTCTATCGAAGATCATAATCAGGGACCACTAGATCCTGCATCACTTAAACATATTTTTAAAGAAATCTTTAAAATGGGTCTCGGTTTACAAGAGGAGAATCAGAAGAAAGCATTGCTCGTTTCTCGTCAGAAAAAAGCAGAAAATACTGTGATTGATTTAAAGGGCGAATTAGTAGGAAACGGTATTCCAAGCTTCGTGTTTGGTCCTTGTGCAGTTGAATCTTACGAACAAGTAGCTCAAGTAGCTGAAGTAGTTAAAGCAAAAGGACTTAAATTGCTTCGCGGTGGTGCATATAAACCACGTACTTCTCCATATGATTTCCAAGGTCTTGGCCTTGAAGGATTAAAAATATTGAAGCAAGTCGGTGATAAGTACGACTTAGCTGTTATCAGTGAAATTGTCAGCGCGAATGATATTGAAACAGCGCTTGATTATGTTGATGTGATTCAAATCGGTGCACGAAATATGCAAAACTTTGATCTATTGAAAGCTGCTGGAAAGGTGAATAAACCGGTTCTTTTAAAACGCGGGCTAGCAGCTACGATTGATGAGTTTATTCATGCAGCTGAATACATCATGTCACAAGGAAATGGCAACATCATCCTTTGTGAGCGTGGAATTCGTACGTATGAAAGAGCAACGAGAAATACATTAGATATCTCAGCTGTTCCAATTTTAAAACAAGAAACACATTTACCTGTCATGGTTGATGTTACACATTCGACGGGCCGCCGTGACCTATTGCTTCCAACAGCAAAAGCAGCTATAGCAATTGGTGCAGATGGTGTAATGGCAGAAGTTCACCCAGATCCAGCAGTCGCGCTTTCTGACTCTGCGCAGCAAATGGACTTCAAACAGTTTGATGAGTTTTATAAAGAAATTCAAAAAATGATGACTGGCGTAACTGTATAAGGTGATTTATTAAAGAGAGGCTGTCCCATACGGAAAAGGTTAGACCTTACATCTCTGATATATCGTTTAAAAGACATAGTAAACGGGATATAGAGTGTGAGGTCAGACGTTTTCTGAGGCAACCTCTCTTTTTTTCGTGGTTGTCAGACTAACGCTGTGGGGCAGAACGGCGAAGTTAGAAATTTGTTGCTTTTTCTTCAATTCAGGTATTTTGTTGAATCGATGATGATAAAGAATCATTTCATTCGGATTTGTATGAAGGACATGGTGTGGGGCTTTGAGACTTAAAAATATAGACAGTCTACTTTGTAGATAAACGTATTTTATTAAGAAAGTACTTCATAATCTGGCTCCGCACCGCAACCGTTGTGATTAGGCGAGTGTTGCGTGTGATAGGAAGGATCTTTCTTGATAAATGGTGACGTTTGAACGCCATATTTGTTTTGTGCGCAATTAATAGCTAGATACGTTGCAGTAATGCGCCACATATCGTATGATTAAAGGAATCTTTACTAAACAATATTCTTATAAACTATTTTATAGGAATGAATAGAGAGTTTTGTCGAAAAGTATGATATAATTTGTATGTTTTTCTTATAAGATGTATATAGTGTACGCATGACTTCTCATTATGTTTAAAAGATAGGGACAGTGCCTTTTGACTTGGCCTGTATACCTTTAATAAAGTGAAACTTTCATTAGTTGGGGGCATCCCTATTGATGGATAGCTAAACAGTGATAAAGGAAGAAATTATTATTTTTTTAATGAATTTTTAGTATCTAGTCCAAGTAAATGAAAAATGATAGTAGTAAAGGAGTGGTTTGATGAATAATATCACAATTTATGATGTTGCACGTGAAGCAAATGTTTCTATGGCAACCGTATCACGTGTTGTCAACGGCAACCCAAATGTTAAGCCAGCAACAAGAAAGAAAGTTTCCGAAGTTATTGATCGCCTCGGTTATCGTCCAAATGCTGTTGCCAGAGGTCTTGCAAGTAAAAAGACGACTACTGTAGGTGTAATTATTCCTGATATTTCAAGCATTTTCTATGCCGAATTGGCACGTGGAATTGAGGATATTGCCACGATGTACAAGTATAATATTATCTTGAGCAATTCCGATGAAAACCAAGATAAAGAGTTGCATTTATTGAATACGATGCTTGGGAAACAAGTAGATGGAATTGTATTCATGGGATCAAACATTACTGAAAATCATATTGCAGAGTTCAAAAAGTCTCCCGTTCCAATCGTACTTGCAGGAACTGTTGAGGATACGAAGCAAATCCCATCTGTAAATATTGACTATGAAGCTGCAGCTTTTGATGCGGTCTCGACTCTTACAGGGAAAGGCCATACTCAAATTGCTTTTGTTGGCGGTAACCTTGAAGATCCAATTACGAAAAAGAAACTAGAGGGTTATAAGCGCGGACTAGAAACGGCTAATATTTCGTATAACGAAGATTTGATTGTCGAAGGGGATTACACATACGATTCAGGAATTGAATCATTAGAAAAACTACTTGAATCTCCATCTAAACCGACTGCGATTATTGCTGGTACAGATGAGATGGCACTTGGAATTGTTCATGGAGCGCAAGATAAAGGCTACAATGTCCCAGAAGATTTCCAAGTGATCAGTTTTGATAATACACGCCTGACTTTAATGGTGCGTCCACATATCACAACTGTTGTACAGCCACTTTATGATATCGGGGCTGTTTCAATGAGATTGCTGACAAAATTGATGAACAAAGAAACAGTAGAAGGACAAGAAGCTGTTATTCTACCTCATCGAATTGAAGAAAGACAATCAACGAAATAAGAAGCTTTAAGGCTGTCTCAAAAGTCAGTGTCAGACTGATAACTTAATACACATCTGGATTTTTATCATGTATAAATGCTGGGTAGATTACGAGGTTGGACTTATGAGACAGCCTCTTTTTTATGTTCATTTGATGAAAGAATCTTTAAGATGAAGCTTTAGTTGTTTGATCGAATCGGATATAATGCCTTTGCGACGGTTTGTGCATTAATCTCCGTAATTTCCGCTCGTCTGGGAATTGGTGTATAGATACCTTCTGGATCCTCCCAAGCAGCAGGGAGTGTGACAGTTGTTTCAGTTTGCCACCGATCAATCCAAGATTGTGGCAATGGTCCTAAATTATTACTGTTTTCAGTCATTTCCAACCAAATAAATGACCAAGCTCTCGGTACGACCCGCCAAATATCGTAGCCGCCACCCCCTACAGCAATCCATCGCCCCCCGCAATATTTATGGGCGAGTTCATGAGCAAGCTTAGGTATTTCTTTGAAAATACGCATTGTGGCTGATAAATGTGTTAAAGGATCATAATAATGTGAATCTGCGCCATTTTGTGTAAGAATTACATCAGGTTTGAAATACTCAATAATTTCTTTAAAAGAAGTTCGATATGCATCAAGCCAAGAATCATCCTCTGTAAATGCATCAACAGGAATATTGAACGTGAAACAATAGCCATTCCCTTGACCTCGTTCATGAATATTTCCGGTCCCAGGAAATAAATAACGTCCTGTTTCATGAATTGATAAAGTACAGACATCAGGGTCATCATAGAACGCCCATTGTACGCCATCACCATGATGGGCGTCAGTATCGATGTACAAAACGCGTGCATGATAGTGATGCTGCAAATATTTAATAGCTACAGAGCTGTCGTTATAAATGCAAAAACCTGATGCTTTCCCCTGGAAGCCGTGATGTAAACCTCCGCCTAAATTTAAAGCGTGCTTGGCTTGTCCGGTCATGACGTAATCTACAGCTGTCAGAGTGCCGCCGACCAATAATGCACTTGCTTCATGCATATGTTTGAAAATAGGTGTGTCCTCGGTGCCAAGTCCAAAATTCTCAGCCTTTTCTGAAGAGAGCTTCCCTTGACTTGCAAGTTTGACTGCGTTTATATATTTAGGGTCATGAATCAATTGAAGCTCTTCGTCTGTTGCCATTCTTGGCTGAATGATATCTTCTGCAGCTATTGCTCCATGCGCTCGTAATAAATCTAGAGTGAGCGCTAGTCGTTTTTGGTTGAAAGGGTGATGATCATGGAATTTGTATGTTAATAGCTCATCTGAATAAATGAATATGGCATCTTTTTTCATGATTAACTCCTTTGGGCAGTGGGCCGAAAAACCTTATTGCTTTGTTGAAAATAGCGATACTACTAAAGTTGTTCGGAACTTTTTTTGCAAATTGAAAATAGGGTAGATGTATTGTTGATAGCAACAAGTCAGGCCAAAGAGTGATGGGGAACGTGGTCTTTTTCATGATTCGTTTGCTAATCATTTCAATTCCTCCTAAATGTACGTAAACCTTAATACATGAAGCGATTCATAAATCTCAGTTGATCAAATTTCTGAACGGACTCAAGGGGAATGTGCTTGCCGATTCGAGCCATTAGGCAATTGGCTGGATGTGAGCTTATTTCGGGATCATCTGTTGCATAATAAACAAGTCCACCAGCGTTCATCATTTTTTCCATTACTTTTCGGTATTCCCATACATTCAAACCTGTTCCTTTTAAATCCCAATGCCAATAATATTCGGTCGTAATAATGATATAATTTTCCATGCTTTCGTCCATCATGGATACTCGTATTAAATTTTTTCCGACAGAAGCTCCACGAAAATCTGGGATGACTTCAATAGCTCCAAGCTCAAGCAAATCCGGCATATTAATCTCAGACCATCGCTCAAGTGGATCGGGGTATAAATAGGTCACATATCCGACAATCATGTTCGCAAGTCGGGCAACGATAATCCGGCCTTCAGCGAGCTCTGCAATTTCAATTAAAGCCTGATGCTGCTGTGTTGCGGGACGAAATGCAAGTAAGTCCTTGTGGAATTCATAAGATTGTAGTTCTTTTGCAGTTACTGGCCCCTCGATAATTAATGTCTGATTCAACGATTTCAATTCCATTCTGTTATACGTCTTGTTGTGTTCCAAGTTTTCACCACCTAAACAGCTGTTACTTTCATTATACATAAAATGAAGTTTTTATAATTGATCTAATATATAGAATTTAATAATATTTTAGAATAGATTAAACCGAATATTAAAAAAATTGTGAAAAAAAGTTAATTATATTATAATAAGCCTAGCAAGTATGCAAAGGGGGATGAATGTTTATGAAAATGGAAGCGTTACCAGTAGCTAAAGGGGATTATAATTTAGAAGACTATGAGAATACTTACAAGCATTTCGATTGGTCTGAAGTCGAGAAGGAATTTACTTGGTCTAAAACAGGCAAGGTAAATCTTGCATATGAAGCAATCGATCGCCACGCTGATTCATTCCGGAAAAATAAAGTGGCCCTCTATTACAAAGATGAGAATCGAGCCGAAAAATATACATTTAAGGAAATGAAAGAATGGTCAAACAAAGCAGCGAACGTAATTAAGGAGTACGGGAATATTGAGAAAGGGGATCGTGTGTTTATTTTTATGCCACGTTCACCAGAGCTATATTTTGCCGTGCTCGGAGCGATTAAAGCAGGTGCGATTGTCGGCCCGCTCTTTGAAGCTTTTATGGAGGGCGCTGTACGGGATCGTTTGACTGATAGCGGAGCTAAAGTGTTAATTACAACGCAAGCTCTATTATCGCGCGTTCCTGTAGACGAACTTCCTAATTTGAAACATATTTTTCTTGTTGGAGAAAATATAGAAGAAACCGAAACGCAGTATGATTTTATGAAAAAAGTCGCAGAAGCAGATAAGAACTTCTCGATTGAATGGATGGACCGGAATGATGGGATGATACTTCATTATACATCTGGTTCAACAGGGAACCCCAAAGGTGTACTTCACGTACATAATGCGATGTTACAGCACTATCAAACAGCTAAATGGGTACTGGATTTGCAAGAAGAGGATGTATATTGGTGCACGGCAGATCCTGGCTGGGTAACTGGGACTTCTTATGGGATATTTGGGCCGTGGCTAACGGGAACGTCAAATGTGGTAGTAGGGGGCCGTTTTAAGCCTGAAACCTGGTATAAAACGATTGAAGATTATGGAGTAACGGTTTGGTATAGTGCTCCAACTGCATTCCGCATGCTCATGGGTGCGGGAGATGAAGCTGTGAAGCAATATGATTTAAATTCATTGCGCCATGTGCTAAGTGTAGGTGAGCCGTTGAATCCAGAGGTTGTTCGGTGGGGAATGAAGGTCTTTAATAAGCGAATTCATGATACGTGGTGGATGACAGAAACAGGCGCCCAATTAATTTGTAATTATCCGTGCATGCTCATTAAACCAGGATCCATGGGTAAACCGATACCTGGGGTCCAGGCTGCGATTGTAGATGATCAGGGAAATGTGCTCCCACCTCATCGAATGGGGAATCTAGCGATTAAAAAGGGTTGGCCGTCTATGATGCAAACGATTTGGAATAATGAGCAAAAATATCAATCTTACTTTATGCCGGGAGACTGGTATGTTTCAGGAGATTCTGCGTATATGGATGAAGAAGGCTATTTCTGGTTCCAAGGTCGTATCGATGATGTAATTATGACGTCAGGTGAACGTGTTGGCCCATTTGAAGTAGAAAGTAAGCTAGTCGAGCATCCAGCCATTGTTGAGGCAGGTGTTATCGGTAAGCCAGATCCAGTTCGTGGTGAGATCATAAAAGCATTTATCGCGCTTCGAGATGGATATGAGCCTACCCAAGAGTTGATTGAAGAAATTCGAACATTTGTCAAGCAAGGATTAGCAGCTCATGCGGCTCCAAGGGAAATCGAATTCCGAGAAAAATTACCAAAAACACGAAGCGGAAAAATTATGCGCCGTGTGCTTAAAGCATGGGAGCTTAATTTGCCAACAGGTGATTTGTCCTCAATGGAAGAGTGAAATAAAATCTATATGACTTTATAAAGCTATCATTTACCACAAATAGAATGCTTCACTCACCTAATCACAATGGTGGCGGTGCGGAGCCGGATTTTAGTGTACTTTCTTGATAAAGTCAGTATACTGCAAAGTAAATTGGCTATATTAGTAAGTCGCGAAGCCCCGTCCCCATGTCCTTCATATATAATATAAAGATCCTCTAAGGCATATTGTACCTGTGCTTTAGAGGATCTTTTTTATCCCGCAATACCAGTAAGATCCCCACCTCAAGGCTAAGAGGGGAATGAAAAAAACGACTGATGAAAGGGTCGGATTATATTTAAAAAAATTATTTAAGCAAAGTACTAGTAATCTAATGTAAATCGTATTATATTATTAAAAGATAAAACCAACTTATCTTATACGAATAAGAAACTATAATGGTTTGGGAGGGTTATGCATGTTAGGATATGTTCTACTAAATATCGCAATTATGCTAGTATTATTAGCTGTTTTATTTTATATGCAGAAAAAGCATATGTCATTTACGGTAAGAGTGTTTACCGGATTAGGGTTGGGAGTTGTGTTTGGGTTCATATTACAGCTTTTCTCAAGCCCGGATTCTGAAGTCATTACTTCTTCAGTTGGCTGGTTCAGCATTATCGGTAGCGGGTATGTGAAATTTCTGCAAATGATTGTTATGCCACTTGTCTTCATTTCAATTATTTCAGCATTTACAAAGTTAAAGCTGACTAACAATATTGGGAAAGTCAGTACGCTAATTTTAGGAATTCTTATTGGTACAACAGCGATTGCTGCAGCAATCGGGATTGGATCCGCTACCGTTTTCAATTTAGAAGCCGTACAAATTGAGCAGGGGCAAGCAGAAATTGATCGTGGTGTTCAATTAGAAGAAAAATTCGGAGCTTCGCTGGAAGGGAAAACAATGCCACAGCAAATTCTTGAATTTTTCCCTGCTAACCCTTTCCTTGATTTAACGGGCGCTCGTTCGACTTCAACGATTGCGGTGGTTATCTTCGCTGCATTTCTAGGGTTTGCATTTCTAGGAGTTAAAAGAAAACAACCAGAGCATGCAGAAATGTTTGCGAAAATTGTGGATGTTTTCTATTCGCTAATTATGCGTGTTGTAACCTTAATCCTTCGATTAACACCATACGGTATCTTAGCGATTATGACTAACACGGTTGCGACAAGTGACCTTGATGCTATTTACAAGCTTGGTAAATTCGTCATTGCTTCATATATTGCGTTAATCATTATGTTCTTGATTCACCTGTTGATGCTGTCTTTAAGTGGCTTAAGTCCAGTAAAATACTTGAAAAAGGCATTTCCAGTACTTACGTTTGCCTTCACATCTAGATCAAGTGCCGGGGCGTTGCCATTAAATATTAAAACACAGAAACAATTAGGAGTTTCTGATGGGATCGCAAACTTTGCTGGTTCCTTCGGATTATCGATTGGTCAGAACGGTTGTGCGGGAGTTTATCCTGCAATGTTAGCTGTAATGGTGGCGCCTACCGTTGGAATTAATCCATTATCACCTTCGTTTATTGTGACGCTTATTCTTGTCGTTGCCATCAGTTCGTTTGGAGTCGCTGGAGTTGGCGGCGGAGCTACTTTTGCAGCATTGATTGTCTTATCGGCGATGGACCTTCCAGTTGCACTTGCTGGTGTGCTTATTTCAGTCGAACCGTTAATTGACATGGGACGTACAGCGCTTAATGTAAGTGGAAGTATGACTGCTGGTGTGCTTACTAGTAAAGTAACTGGTGATCTGGATAAAGATGCTTACTTTAATGAGTCTGCATCGATTGAAGTAGAGGCATAAAAAAGGTAGAAGAATGTCGACGTGTTGTCGACATTCTTTTTTCTCTCTTTTAAAACAACCTCTTTAAGAATGAATTTACAACAAACCTGAAAAAACGAGGTTGCCCCTTATTATGGGGCAGCCTCGTTTTTTGTTTAACCTCCCTAATTTTCCGGATTAGCAGGTGTTTCTGCTGGTGGTTCAGGAGTAGGAGGGGTGGTATCATCAGGAATTGTTTCTACAGGTTTTTCTACAGGTTTTTCTACAGGCTTTTCTTCTGGTTTCGTCTCTGGTTTTGTTTGTTCTTCGTTTGTCTCAATTGTTTTACTCGGAACCTCTTGCTTTTGCTTTTGCTCAGCTTGTTTAGTAACGGCGTTAGAAGGAGATGATTCTTTACCAGCAATATCAACAGCTGTCACATAATATGTTCCGCTTTGAATGCTATATGCTAGGCTTTCGTTAGAGCGAATACTAGCAACTCTTTGACCGTTGCTATAGATTCTGTATCCAACAACATCTCTTTCAGGATGAGAATTCCAGGTAATCCTGTTTCCGTTTAATCCTAGAGTAGGGGCACTTGGCACTTTACCGTTATCAGAAAGTGTCGAACCAGTAACAATATTGCCGTTACTATTATATTTAGCTAGTAAATCGTTGATATTATTAATATACCTTCCACCGATTTTATTCAGATACTCAGGACTTAGCATATATCCGCCACTTGTAAATTCGCTTGGTGTCGATGATTGTGCCAAGTAGCGACCACCTCCTGCATAGACATATTGTCCATTAATGAAGCTATGGTCTACTTTTGTTGGTACATATTTTACATTGAATAGATCCGTTTTGACTAATCCAGCATTTGAACAAGCATCAGATGGAAGTAAACCTGATATTGAACAGAAAGAACGAGTTACAACGCCTGCTGGTTTTTCAAATTTACCTTTAGGTCCAATGAGATCCGCGTTTACTTGATAAGCTGAATTGACTAAACTTGCCCAAAGTTTAATATTTCGTTGGCTATACGTAAGACCTTTGTATTTATTATCTATTCTTTTTGGCGTGTCATAACCAATCCATGTTCCAAATGTTACGTTTGGATTCGTGGCAACAAACCAGGCATCCTGGGTATTGTTCGTTGTACCCGTTTTTCCAGCCCAGTCCGAAGAGAAAGATAACTTTCCATTTAAATATCTTGCCGTTCCGTTCGAGATAACATCTCGCATAATATCTAGTGTAAGATAGGCTGTTTGCGGTGAAAACACTTCTACCGGAGCCGTTTCGTGCTGATAGATGACAGTGCCATCTTTCGCTTCAATTTTGTCAATCATGTAGGCGTCGATAAATTGTCCATCATTTGCAAACGTTGTAAATGCATTAACATTTTCTTCAACTGTTACCCCGTTTGTAGGTGTCCCTAAAGCTAAGGAAGGGATTGTAAAGTCTGTTTCAATTAACGAGGTAAAGCCCATTTTTTCGAGATAGGTGGCTGGGCGCTGATTTATGATACCCATATAATAGCTTGCTGCAGGAATGTTGTAGGATTTAGCCAGTGCTTCTCGCGCATTGGTTAATCCAGTATACCCTTCTCCCGCATTTTTCGGTTGCCATTTCCCAATTGAAATGGGCACATTAATGCCGACAGATCCTGGTGAAATATAACCTAGCTCAAATGCAGGTGCATAAACAAGCAATGGCTTCATTGTTGACCCGTTCGGTCGTCTAGCTGATGTCGCATGATTGGTCTGTTCTCTGTCAAAGTCGCGACCGCCGACGAAAGAAAGAATTTTTCCTGTCTTGTTTTCAATGAGAATAGCTCCTGTTTCGACTTGTTCCTGAACAGTGATTGTTTCACCAGATTCTGGGTCGGTAACTAGTTGGGGTTTATCCCTGCCATAATATTCATAGTTCTTAACAACTTGTTGCATGTTATCGTACATATCTTTGTTAATCGTTGAAAAGACTTTGTAATTATTCTGCTTTAGTTCTCTTCTTGCAAGTGTTGTATATTGTTCATTTAAATCTTTATCTTTTTCCAAATCTGTTTTTTCATATCCTGATTGCTCAGCAAGAATGACTGAAAGAATTTTGATCGCCCGTTCTTCAAGCTCTACGACCAACCATGGATATATTTTGGACGGTGCTGTTTTAGGTCCGATAAAGTCTTTCGTAATATCATAATTGAGAGCATCTTTGTATTCTTGTTCAGTAAGATAATTTCCGTCACGCATTCTTTTAAGTACAGTTTTCATTCTAACTAATCCGGGCTCAATACCTTCTGGACTTTTCAATTCAGCTTTTTGCGTATATGGCGTATAGCGAAAAGGACTTTGAGGAAGTCCAGCGATAAATGCCGCTTGTGGAATAGTAAGATCTTTGGCATCGATTCCGAAGATTCCCTTGGCCGCTGCCTGGACACCTGCGATATTTTGGCCGGAAGAATTCCTGCCGAAGGTTGAAACGTTTAAGTATGCTTCTAAAATTTCATCTTTAGTTAAGAAATTTTCCACTCGAAGTGCGAGTAAGATTTCTTTCGCTTTTCTGTCGAAGGATACTTCGTTTGTTAATATTTGATTTTTGATCAATTGTTGAGTTAAAGTACTTCCGCCAGATTGAACAGATGCGTTTGTCATTTCTTGGAAAATAGCCCGCATAACTGCTTTAGGTACGACACCCTTATGCTCATTAAAATATTCATCTTCTGTTGCAATGATGGCGTTGAGCATGTGTGGTGACATTTCATTGATAGTTATTTCTTCACGGTCAAGATCTGATTTTAGCTTTCCAAGAAAAATGTTATTAGCAAAATATAAGTCTGATGCTTCTTCATAATTATAAATATCTTTTCTTAGTTCTTCTTTCGTGCGAATCGGTTCGTCTTTGACTAAAGCGGCAAAATAACCGGCTCCTACACCGCCTGCAAAGGAAAAGCCTAAAACAAGCACGATAATAAACAATAATACGATATTCCAAACCACATGATATGTAACTCTGGAGTACATTTGTGTTTTTTTACTATGGAAGAAATCGGTGATTTTCATCCAAAATGACTTATGCTTATTTTCATTATTTTTCATCAATCATTCCCCCTGAAATCAGATACATTATAGCATAGATACGTATTTAGCAGGGATGTTTTCAAGTATTTCTATCAATTGAAGAAGTTGACATAGTGATAAATATATGATAAAAAATCATTAACTGGAATTTGTTTAGGAAAGCGATGAGAGGACTTAGTAGTCAAACTATCCCTGTTTTTAGAGAGCCGATGGAAGGTGCGAATCGGTACACATAGTTTAGATGAATTACTTCCTTGAGCATTTGCTGTGAACTTTAAGTAGCAGTAAACGGTAGACCGCCGTTAACGGTTTTAAGACGGAGGATGAAGTATGTCCTCAAGTTGGGTGGTACCGCGAATATATTCGTCCCTTCATTTATGAAGGGGCGTTTTTATTTGTCAATTTATCCCGCATAAACACTTTATGAATATCAAACAGGAGGAAATCAAATGGAATTGCTTAAAGATTTGGAATGGCGAGGGATTATTTATCAACAAACTGATGAAGAGGGAATGAAAGAACTTTTAGAAAAAGAAAAAATTTCGCTATATTGTGGCGTGGATCCGACAGCAGATAGTATGCATATTGGCCATTTATTGCCATTCTTAACACTGCGTCGCTTTCAACAGCATGGTCATCGCCCGATTGTTTTAGTGGGTGGAGCAACAGGGTTAATTGGTGACCCAAGTGGAAAAAAAGAAGAGCGTTCCCTGCAAACATTAGAAACGGTTTTGCATAATGCAGATTGCCTAAAAGGTCAATTAACGAAGATTTTCGATTTTGATGGAGACAATGGCGCAATCATGGTAAATAACTATGATTGGATCGGCAAGATTGATATGGTTACTTTCTTGCGTGATTACGGGAAATATATCGGCATTAATTACATGTTAGCGAAGGATACGATTGCTTCAAGATTGGAAACAGGGATTTCATTCACAGAATTTACCTACACGATTTTACAAGGAATCGATTTCAATCATTTATACGACAATCATAATTGCAAGCTGCAAATTGGCGGAAGTGATCAGTGGGGCAATATTACAACAGGTCTAGAGATGATCCGAAAATCTCATGACGAAGCTGTTAAGGCATTTGGGATGACAATTCCACTTGTAACAAAAGCGGATGGCACGAAATTCGGGAAAACAGAAGGTGGGGCAATCTGGCTTGATCCGGAGAAGACAACTCCTTATGAATTTTACCAATTCTGGATTAACACAGCAGATGCTGATGTAGTTAAATACATGAAATTCTTCACATTCTTATCACAAGACGTGATTGAGGGATTAGCACAATCGGTAGAAAATGAACCACATTTGCGTAAAGCACAAAAAGCATTGGCAGAGGAAATGACACGTTTGATTCACGGTCAAGAAGCACTAGACCAAGCAATAAAAATTTCTGCGGCTTTATTTAGTGGAGATGTAAAAAACTTAAGTGCTGCTGAGATTAAAGTTGGATTCAAAGATGTGCCAAGTTTCAGCAGAGACGATTCGGATGACATCAACTTAGTTGAACTAATCGTTGAAGCGAAGATTTCGCCATCTAAACGTCAAGCTCGAGAAGACATCCAAAATGGTGCGATTTCAATTAATGGCGAAAAAGTGACAGACTTAGAATATGTCGTAACAGTAGCAGATAAAATTGAAGGTCAATTCATGCTTGTTCGCCGCGGGAAAAAGAAATACACGCTAATTAAATAATAACTGAAGTTGTTAAAAAGGGTCAGACCCCACACTCTATACATCGTTTCATTACGGTTTAAAAGAGATGTAAGGTTCTGATCCTTTTTGGTTAGGGGGGGTCTTGTTTTATTAGAGATCTAGCTCCGGACTCCGGCCCGCATATCCGAAATCCGGCATGGAAAGTGTGGATTCCGGCCCGCAAATCCGAAATTCGGCATGAAAAGTATGGATTCCGGCCCGCAAATCCCAAAAAGTGTCTCACGGTGTACCACTCCGAGCTGGTAAGCCATTCATTCTGACCCCGATAAAATCTAGGTTCTAAGACAGATGTTTCAATGCCTCGCGCTTGCTCAGTGGTTTTAATTGGTTTTGAGAGACAAATAATTGCACACTAGAAGCGTTCGTTTTGGCGTATTCACGTAACACCCAGCCAATTGCTTTTTGTACAAAAAATTCATCGCTGAGAGCTTGGCGTAGAATATAATCATACAGCAGCTTTTCATTCATATTCTCTTTATAATATAGCTGGTAGAGAATCGCAGATCTCTGTAACCAAATATAATCATCATCAATCCACTGGTCAGGGTATAAGGAAACAAGTTCGGGGTATTGTAAAAACATATATCCAAAGATATGAGGTGATAGTACATCGATTGTATCCCACCAAGATTTACTTTTGAGCAGACTGACTAGCCACGGCATATCAGCGGGAGTGAGGGTTTTTTTAGTTTTTTCCAAGATATCAAGGGCAGCTTTTTGGTATTCTCGTTCCGGCTTCTCCCATAGTGTAAGAATTAGCGTTTGTAGTTCCTCTTTTGACGGTATTCCATTTTCTTTTAAAAACTGCTTAGTTAATTTTCGGCGAATGGGGGTTCGAATCCCGAGAAAATCAAATTGATTTCTCATATATTTTTTAGACCACTGTGCATATTCTGAGCAAGCGTGCTCATTGTATAGCCTTTCTAATGCATGAATAGGAAAATTCATAGCTCCTCCTAGGTAAGTAATTTTGAGTGATATGCTTTTTATTAGGCCATTAAGGATGAAAAAACCCCCATCAAAGGATGAGGGTTCATTTCAAACTGATTAACGAGAGTAGAACTCAACGATAAGAGCTTCGTTAATTTCAGCAGGAACTTCAGAACGATCTGGTAAACGAGAGAAAGTACCTTCTAGTTTGTCAGCATCGAAAGTCAAGAAATCAGGAACGAAGTTGTTTACTTCGATTGATTCTTTGATTGTGCTTAGGTTGCGTGATTTTTCACGAACAGAGATTGTGTGTCCAGGTAACACTTTGAATGATGGAATATCAACGCGTTTTCCATCAACAAGGATGTGACCGTGGTTTACAAGTTGGCGAGCTCCACGACGAGTGCGAGCTAAACCAAGACGGTAAACAACGTTATCAAGGCGTGATTCAAGAAGAATCATGAAGTTTTCACCGTGTACACCTTGCATTTTACCAGCGCGGTCGAATAATGTGCGGAATTGACGCTCATTAACTCCATACATGTGGCGAAGTTTTTGTTTTTCTTGTAATTGCAATCCGTATTCGGAAAGTTTCTTGCGTTGGTTTGGACCGTGTTGTCCAGGAGCGTAAGGACGCTTTTCTAATTCTTTACCAGTACCTGTAAGGGAAATTCCAAGACGACGGGATAATTTCCAGCTTGGGCCAGTATAACGAGCCATAGGATGACTCCTCCTTCAAATGTTTTTATTTGGGTAAAATAAAAACCGTTGCGATAAACGATTATGGTCATTTTGTTTTCATGTATCTTCGCCCTAGCAGCTGAGGGTTACGTGATACACCTCATAATGAGGAACAAAATGAGGCCGTAAAAGCACTCACATAGGCTGCACTATTTTACACAACTAGTAGTATATAATTTTAAAGAAAAATAGTCAAGTGTGTTTCCATTTAGTTAGTAATGTAAAAACGAAATCAGCATGGTCAAATTACTTTAAAATAATTAGGTTTCACTTTGAATTTTTGTAGGTATAAAGAACTGAGTCTAAAAACATGAGATCTACGTTTATCCCGCATTAACAGGCAGTAAAACCCCGACTCAAGGATTAGGTGAATTGAAGAAGCGTAATGAAGGTATTAGCGGACACTAGAACTGGACTAACAATCAGTAGGAGATGACGAACTCCCTTTTACTGATTGAAGCTTCACTTTATTTAATAGAAATTTCTAAAATTAATAAAGATATTTTTTACATACAAGTATATAATGAATAATATAGAAAAAAACGGAAAAGTAATAGTTCTTTTTAACTGTTTGTTTTTTGGGGGTTTTGAGCTTCGGCATTACTTATATAGGGATGAGATAAAGATGAGAAATATGACTCAGTTACTATATGAATTAAAAACATTATTAATTAATCAAATGGATGATTCAAAGGGAAGAATGGAAGACACTTCTTTTTTAAAAAAACTTGTACTTGCCATTTGCGATGCTTTTGAAGCTGAAGAGGTTACTTACTTTAAGGTGGACAATAGCCAACAGCATTTACATATTGAAGCTTCAAGCAAGCATTATCAAGATCGAAAAGATATTCGCATAGCAAATTTTTCTTTATTTAATGACTGTGAACCGTATGCATATAATGATTTTCAAATAGAAGAGTTAAAGGATTTTCAACTGTATTTGCCACTAAAAAGCGAAGATGAATTAGTGGGACTCCTTGCATTAAAAGAAGGGATTCCTGGTTCGTTTGAGAAAATCACTTTAGAAGAAGGGGAGGCGTTCTCAAGAGAAGTGATGAAAATTTTAAATGCGGCGATACATATTTCAGAGATTACGAGTGAAAGAAGGCGCTACAAAAAACTATTTCGGGTAACTGAAAAAATTCATTCATCTATGAGTATGGATGCTGTACTCGGGGAAATTATCCAAACGCTACAAGAAGTGTATCCGTCTTTCACCTATTATCTTCTTCTAACACATGATAATACAAACCATGAAGACCTTCCGATAAAAGATCTCGGCTATGATAGTGAGAATGTGGCCGTTATGCAAGCCTTTGTTACTGGAACTGTCCAAATCGAAGACGAGTTGATTGCAAGAAAAACAAATCTATATGCACCACTGAAAGGAAAACAAGGCGTGTACGGAGTTCTTCAAGTAATAGCTCCAAATGCTCGTATGTTTCCAGAAAAAGAAGTCGAATTTATTACTCTATTAGCAAATACCGCAGGTGGCGCTCTTGAGAATGCACAGCTGTATCAGCAATCTCGCCGTTTAATATCTGATCTACAGTTTATTAATGAAACATCCCATAAATTGAATTTGAATCTACGCCTAAGTGAAACGATGGAGTTCATGAAAGAGCAAATTATGCATTCTTTCCATGCAGATGAGGCAGGGTTCGTATTTGTTCTACCTGATGGAACGGCTAATTTCTTGCCGGGTAGCTCGGAATTTTTTTCTTCTGATCAAACGGGATTATACGTCGATTTTTTGAAAGAAAAAATTGGTTCTACTACTGAATCCTTGTTCAT
Source organism: Peribacillus huizhouensis (assembly GCF_014138605.1). Taxonomy (GTDB): domain Bacteria; phylum Bacillota; class Bacilli; order Bacillales; family DSM-1321; genus Peribacillus; species Peribacillus huizhouensis. Next base: position 428,475 of record NZ_JACJHX010000003.1, read on the forward strand.
TGGGGATATGCATTTGAAATTACCTGAAAAAGACGTGAAGTATCGTTCGATGATGGTTGTTCCGATGATAGAAAGTGATCAAATACACGGTTACGCACTAGTATTACATAAAGATTCATATTATTTTTCTTTTGAAACATTTAAGCTTCTTCAATCATTGATTCACCATACGAGCCTTGCATTGGCTAATTCAATGCTTCGCGAAGAGCTGGAGAAAATGGTTATTACGGATCATTTAACAGGCTTGTATTCACGTAGTTATTTAGATGAGAAGATGTTGGAGTCATTGAAAAAAGATCATAATGGAACATTTATTTTGGTAGACATCGACAATTTTAAAAAAGTAAATGATACCTACGGTCACCAAATTGGTGATGAGATTCTCATTCAAGTTTCAATGATTATCCAATCAAGTATACGAGAAACGGACATTGGAGCAAGATGGGGGGGAGAGGAATTGGCAATCTATCTGCCAAATGTCTCCATACAAGTTGGGCAAGGGATTGCACAGAGAATCCAAGAAAGAGTAAGTGAACAAACCAACCCTAAAGTTACCATATCGTGTGGGGTTTCCTATTGGACGAATCAAAACAGAGATCACGTTAAAGCCCTATTCAAGCGTGCAGATGATGCTCTATACGTTGCGAAGAATACGGGGAAAAATAAAGTGCTTGTTCAGAAATAAGTTAAAGGAGAGGGGATGTCTCAAAAGTGTCTGACCTCGCACTCTATACACAGTATATAGTGCGAGGTCAGACACTTTCGGTATGGGACAGCCTCCTCTCCTTTTGTTTAGATAATACGTATTTATTTAGAAGATAGGAGCCATCTTCTTTTTTTACAAGTATTTCACTAATGTATGCGCGAATTTTTCTAGCATTTCTTCATCAATCTCGTCAAATCTATTTATGATTGGGCTATCAATATCAAGGACCCCAATTAATTCATCCCCTTTAATAAGCGGGATGACAATTTCTGAACGAGAAGCGGCATCACACGCAATATGCCCTGGGAATTGATGAACATCTTCTACACGAAACGTTTTACGTTCAGCAGCAGAGGTCCCACAAACGCCTCGACCAAAAGGAATGCGAATACATGCCGGCAATCCTTGGAAAGGCCCGAGCACTAATCCATCATTTTCTACTAAATAGAATCCGACCCAATTCACTTCATCCAAAAGCTGATTAAGGAGGGCACAAGCATTGCTTAGATTCGCAATTCGATTTGGCTCTCCATCAACTAACGCAATCAGTTGTTGTTCAGCAAGTAAGTAATTTTCTTGCTTGCTACCTGTATATTGTTCGACATTAAACATAAACATTCCCCCTGCTTCATTATAAAGTGAAACTTCCGTCAGTGGGAGGTCTTTCCCCACTGATGGTTAGTTGAACCAATCGGGATTTTACGGGCAGTTTGTCCCCCACCTACCCTCTATGTACTTTGTACTTCATAAGCTTGTGGTGGGGGTCTTACTGCTCGTTAAATCGGGATAAAAATACAACCTTCAACAAGTTTGCAAACTATCCGCTAGAAGTTGTCGAGAAGTTCTAACAGGACATTGCGAATATTCCAAGAATTACTTTAGGTAAGACTTGAAATTAGAGGAGGAATTCAAAAAATGAACCGCCAAACTCAAACGAAGGAAGCAATTCTTGAATCCGCCCTATATTTATTTCACTTGAAAGGCTATCATGCGACCTCCATACGGGATATTGCTCATAAAGCCAAAGTCAATTCAGCTAATATTGCTTATTATTTCAAAAACAAACAAGGATTGCTAGAATATTGTTTCACTACATATTTAGAAGCATATATTCAGCTATTAGAGAAAAACCTTGTCCAGCTTGATCGCATTGGCACACAAAAAGGTTTGCTGACGATACTTACAGATGTCTTTAATTTTCAGCGAAAAAACTTCTTGGCCGCAAGCTTTATTTATGGAGAATCCTCCCTTGATTCTAATCTTAATCGAGAAGTTTTATCAACCTATTACATGAAAGAAAACGCTTATTTTCAGTATGTCTTAGAAAAAGGAATAAAAGAAGGAATATTTCGTAAAATTCAACCAGCGATCTTCACTTTACAAATTAAAGGGTTGCTCTCAGCACCAATCATACATGCTCACTATGCGAGAGAAGTGTTGCATGTGTATACGCAGGAAAAATATTACACTGATAAATATTGCGATGAAATCTGTTTGTTTTTAGAACAAAGTCTGTTTGTTAAACGTGATAGGCAAGAAGAGTTGCTATATAATGTTTCAATTTGAAAACGCTTCTTCTAAACATGCGTCATACCCTTGACCTAAGTCTTTGGCTTGGTGTGCATCAGAGCCATAACGTAAAGGAATGCCAATCTGCAAGGCATATTTTACAAAACGCTCTGGCGGATAAGGTTCTAGGCAAAGTGGCTTAATAGCTCCTGCACCGTTATAGTCTAGCTCATATCCCTGTTTACCCATGATGTCTAGAATTGAATATAGCTTCTGATCATAATTTTCTTTCGGTGAAAAACGCTGCTGAAATTTATGAATAAGTGTAACATGTCCGATACGCTTCGGCTTGAAGATCCCCAAATCAGCAGCAACACTTTTCTCTAATGTATCGTAATAAGATGAATAAACCGCATCAATAGAACCTAATCTATTGGCAATGCTCTTAAACATTTCATCACTAAAGTCGATGCAATGCCACTCATTTTCATATCGAATAAAATGAACAGATAGGATACTATCATCTAAATAATTGCCATATTGGTTAAGGAATCTCTTAGTTTCTGCTTCAAAACCTTCGATATAATCTACTTCAAGCCCTGTTTTAATCGTAATTTTTTCCTTATATTTCTCTTTTAGAGAAGCAATTTTTTGAAAATAGTCTAGTAAATGGCCAGGATCCATGCCACTATCACGATCTGGTGTAGGGTCAATGAACCCTTCTGGCAGTGGTGCATGTTCTGTAAACGTTATTTCCTCGATTTTTAAGAAGATTGCTCGCTCAATATATTCTTCAAAAGAGTCGTCAGAACCATGAGGACAGTATGGACTGTGAACATGACTGTCATTTTTCATGAAAATCCCCCCAATAAATTCAAATTCAAGCACATTTCTGTAAAAAAAAATTATTTATTAGTCAAAAATTATTGCTAACATGGTATCATAAAAGCATTGAATTGAACATGTAAACATTTATATAGATCGTTTCCTACTGGATAGGCTTAGAATTGGGGGGCAATATGATGGAATACATACTAGGAATAATCATACTAGTTATTGTGTTAATAATATGGGGATATTTTTTGAAAAAGAAGCATTTTAAAGAAATTGACCAGCTTGAGGCTTGGAAAATGGACATAATGAACCGCCCGATATTGGATGAGCTTTCTAAAGTAAAGCAATTAAATATGACAGGTGAAACGGAAGAAATGTTTGAAAGATGGCGCAAAGAATGGGACGCCATTATTACAGTTTATATGCCGGATGTTGAAGAATTATTGTTTGAAGCAGATGATTATGTCGACAAATACCGTCTCGGTAAATCGAAAGAAGTCCAGCGAATGATCTCAACTAAACTTACGAATATTGAAGCGACTATCGAAAAGATTCTCATAGAGTTAAATGAATTGGTCGGCAGTGAAGAGAAAAACAGGGTTGAGATTGAGGAGATAAAAGAAAGTTACCGTAAAATTAAAAAAGACTTGTTAGCTCACCGCCATACATTTGCAAAAGCTGCAGACCCACTTGAGAACATGCTCGATGAAATAGTGGAGATACTTAAGCAATATGAAGAAGCGACCGAAAATGGCAATTACTTAAATGCGCGAGAGCTTGTATTATCGATAAAAAATAAGCTTGCTATGATTCAAACAAAAATGAAAATCATTCCTCAATTGCTGCTTGATGGGCATACTTCTCTTCCGACATCGATCTCGGAGTTAAAAGTTGGTTTCAAGGAGATGGTAGAACAGGGCTATACCTTGGAACATATTGAATTTGAGGCAGAAATTCAGAACCTTGAAACTGAGCTTTCATATTATAATGTTCAGCTTGATCTTGCGCAGACGGAAGATGCAGAACAAGGAATAAATGAAATTTTTGATCGTGTGAACCTCTTGTATGATTTGCTTGAAAAAGAAGTGCTATCCAAACAGTACTTAATAAGAAATCAGGATATTTTAAAAGATAGCCTTGAAGCTTTTGAATATGAGCATGATAAGTTGAAAGCTGAGACAGTTGTGGTGCGACATAGCTATCATGTTACAGAAAGCGAACTAAGTGCACAAAAGAAATTAGAAAAAGAAATCGATAAATTGGTTAAGAGGTTTCAATTGCTCTCTTTAAAAATTGCCGATGATACGCTTATCAGCTCTGTTTTAAGTGATGAAATGCAGGAAATTGAAGCAGTTCTAAACGAGTTGAAAGTGGAACATGAAGCATTTTCTGAGAAACTTCATGCATTGAGAAAAGATGAATTTCAAGCACGTGAAGTATTACAAGAACTAAGAAAAAAAATGGCAGACACAACTAGAATTATCACGCAAAGTAATATTCCTGGTCTGCCTGAAAGCTATCGGAATTTGCTATCGGAAGCCAAAGAAAGCCTTGAAGATGTTCAGAATAAACTAGATGAAAAACCTCTAGACATGGGCTCTGTTCACATTTTTCTTGAAAAAGCCATCGCTTCTGCGAATAATTTATACGAAAACACAGAAGATTTGATTGAAGAGATGCTTCTTGCAGAGAAAGTAATCCAATATGGAAATCGGTATCGAAGTAGATACCCAGCCGTTGCTGAGGCATTAAGAACGGCTGAAAAGCATTTTCGGGATTATGAATATGAGTCGGCATTACAAGTCGCAGCAACAGCTATTGAAAAAGTGGAGCCAGGCAGTTTAGATAAAATTGAGGCCAATATGGAAGAAGTACATTCATAATAGGACAGGTTGGTACAAGCTTGAAGGGAACTTAATCCCTTCAAGTTTTTTTTATCCAGCATTAACGGGCGGAGGAACGGGACGATCAATGAGTGGGGGATGTAGAAAACTCCCACTGATTGAAGTTTTACTTTATCTAGGTTTGTAGGTGGAATCCTGATTTTGGAAAAATGAATCTTTTTCAAACATCGTGATTTATGGTAAAATAATATGTTGTATTTCAATTAATGGACAAGAAGTAATCTGATGCATGTATATAAAGTGAAACTCCCATCCTTGGTTTTTTTCCGCCTCACTGATGGTTAGTTAAATTAAGATAAATGAAAATTTAATTGAATTTTTAGTCTAGATAAGTAGCTTGAAGTCTACAAGGTGGGGTAAAACGACGTTATCACATGTTTTTTCCTCATTAAAGGCGTGTGCGCTTTTCTATAAGGAGGTTAATACATGATATATTTTGATAATAGCGCTACGACTAAGCCGTATCCAGAAGTTATCGATTCTTTTATAAAGGTTTCTACAGATTATTTTGGCAACCCCTCTTCTTTACATGGTTTAGGGGCTAAAGCTGAAAACCTATTAACTCAGGCCAGGAGGCAAGTGGCTGAACTACTTCAAGTGAAAAGCATGGAAATTTGCTTTACTTCTGGAGGAACGGAAGGAAATAACCTGGCTATAAAGGGTGCAGCCCATGCTTATTCAGGAAGAGGTAAGCATATTATCACTACCGTTATGGAGCATGCATCCATAAAAGAAACCTGTAAATCTCTTGAAGAAGAGGGGTACGAAATTACTTATTTACAAGTTGATTCCGATGGTCTTGTTTCTGTAGAAGAATTGAAAAAAGCTTTACGCACAGATACGATTTTAGTGTCAATCATGTCTGTTAATAATGAGGTCGGATCTATTCAACCGATAGCAGAAATCGGTCAATTATTAAAAGAATGGCCACAAGTGCTCTTTCATGTTGATCATGTGCAAGGCATTGGCAAGATTCCATTAGATTTAACTGCTGGCAAAATTGATTTATGTACGATTTCTGGTCATAAATTTCATGGCTTGAAAGGTACGGGGGTATTATACATTAGAGATGGTATTAGGGTTTCACCGCTTTTCACAGGCGGCAATCAGGAGGCGAGGTTAAGGAGTGGAACGGAAAACGTTGCTGGGTTCGTAGCCTTAGCGAAAGCATTACGTCTCACTTTGCAAAAAAGTGCCCAAGATGACGGTAAACTAACTGAAATTCGCGAAATGTTGTTTCAGGGATTGAATGACATGCAAGGTGTGAAAATAAACAGTCCGAAACACGGTGCACCCCATATTATCAATTTTTCCATTCCGGGTATTAAATCGGAAGTATTTATCCATTCGCTTGAAGAAAAAGAGATATATCTTTCAACGACAAGTGCCTGTTCGTCTAAGAAAAAATCCGTCAGTGATACTGTGTTGGCCATGTTCCATGATCAGAGAAGGGCAGAGAGTGTTATTCGAATAAGCACTTCATATGGAAATGAACACTATGAGGCGGAGCTCGTCCTTAGGGAAATTAAGAACACACTTTTAAAATTACAAAAGGTTATGAGGTAAAATAAAATGAAATTTGATCATATTATCATTCGTTACGGCGAGATTTCAACGAAGAAGCGTAATCGAAAAAGCTTTGTTGATAAACTTAAAAATCATATTCGCTGGGCATTAAGAGATTTTAAAGCTGCCACACTGCAAGCGAGTCGAGAGCGGATGTACATTCTGTTAAATGGTGAAGATCATCAGAAGATTATCGACCAAATAAAAAGTGTTTATGGTATCCAATCATTAAGTCCGGCTTTAAAAGTAGGCCGTGATATTGAAGAAATTAAAGCTGCTGCTTTATATTATGTAGACCAACTATCGGGAGAAATTGAGACCTTTAAAGTTTCGACAAAGCGCTCAGATAAAGATTTTCCTTATAATACAAATGAAATGAACCATCTTCTTGGTGGTCATTTGTTACGGAATAAAGATGGTATTCTGAAAGTGGATGTCAAAAAACCAGATTTAAATTTACTTGTAGAAATACGCAAGGAAGCGGTCTATTTATCTGGAGTGAATATTCAAGGTGCAGGCGGTCTCCCATTTGGCTCAAGCGGGAAGGCAATGCTTATGCTTTCCGGTGGAATAGACAGCCCGGTTGCAGGCTTCCTTTCCATGAAACGTGGTCTTGAAATTGAATGTATTCATTTCTACAGCCCGCCATTCACGAGTGAACGTTCTAAACAAAAGGTCATGGATTTAGCAGAAAAGCTTGCTTTAGTGAACGGAAGCATGAAAGTTCATATTGTTCCGTTTACAGAAATTCAATTGCTGATTCAAAAGCAAATCCCTGAGAACTATACAATGACGAGCACACGTCGTTTAATGCTCCGCATAGCTGATGCAATAAGAGAAAAAGAAGAAGCTCTGGCTATTATAACCGGTGAAAGTCTTGGACAGGTGGCGAGCCAGACGATGAATAGCATGTTTGCCATAAATGAAGTGATTTCTACACCTGTATTACGGCCGCTTATTGCGATGGACAAATTAGAGATCATTGATCTTGCCAAGCAGTATGATACATTCGAGATTTCAAATCAACCATACGAAGATTGCTGTACGGTATTTACACCAGCAAGTCCGAAGACAAAGCCTAAGCTTGAAAAGGTTCAGTATTACGAAAGCTTTGTTGATTTTGATAAGTTGATTGAAGCTTGTGTGGAACAGACTGAAACACGCAAGATTCACTTTGGTGAAAAAGCAGCAGGAGAAGTACAAACAGAAGACCTATTCTAATTGGTAAGTCTGACTATAATTACCAAGAGATTAGTGAATGAAGCCATGTGTTTTTACACATTCTATACTCACAAGGAGGTGAAAAACACATGGCAAACAACAACTCAAATCAACTTGTCGTACCTGGTGTACAACAAGCTCTAGATCAAATGAAATATGAAATCGCTACTGAATTCGGTGTACAACTTGGCGGTGAAACAACTTCACGTGCTAACGGTTCAGTTGGTGGTGAAATCACAAAACGTCTAGTTCAAATGGCTGAACAACAATTAGGCGGGTACCAACGATAACTTCATAAACATGGCTGCAGGAAGCGGGCGTTTCGCCCGCTTTCTTTCATTTGTTTTCCATTTCGACTTATTTTCTGATAAGATAATAAAAAATATTTATTAGTTACATACTTTTAACATGTCATCATGTAACTAAGTTAGATTTTTACATAGGCTATGTTAAAGCTCATTGTTGATTTGGAGCGGGAGGCATGAGACTCCTGCTTAGAAAAGCGAGTTAAAGGAGCGCCGAGGATGCTCCCGAACCTCCAGCTAATGCTGCCGCCTTTCGTTTCAATTAACAGGCAAGTTTAACAGAGCCTTTACATAAAAACATTAAAAAATATGGAATAGTGTAGCTAATGGAGTTGGTTTCTCGATTTTACTGAAATCTTCCTTTATACTAGATTATGGCGTTTTTACATACATACTGCTGTTTTTATCCCGTCATATAGGCTATTGAATAGATAAATGATAAAGTGAAACATCAAGTAGTAAGGGATAAAAAAATACTGATAAAAGTTTCACTTTATGAATGGGAGGAGAATTACGATGAGAAGAGAAGATTTGATTGCTCCAGAGAAGTATAATCTTGTCAGTGAAATGGAACAATTTGCAAAAGACAAGAACCGTTTAGCCTTAAAATGGGAATCTGAGGATGGAGTAAAGAAAGAAGTTACATATAATGCTTTAATGAAACGGGTTAACAAAATCGGTAATGTGTTTAAACATGCAGGATTCGAAAAAGGAGATATTGCCCTTATCATCATTCCGAGATTAATTGAGGCATATGAAGTATATCTAGCAGCCCTTAAGATTGGAGTAGTGGTTATCCCATGTTCTGAAATGTTAAGGCCAAAGGATATTGAATATCGTATAAGGCATGCTGAAGTGAAGGGAATCATTTGCTATCATCAATTTTGTGATCAAGTAAATGCAGTTAAAGATGCTGAGCAGCTTGTGAGATTTTCAGTTGGTCAGGAAGTCCAAGGATGGCTCTATTTGGAGGAACAAATACAATCATCTGATGATACGCTAGCTCTAGCAGATACGAAAAGCTCGGACATGGCATTCCTTTCTTATACATCAGGTACGACCGGAAATCCTAAAGGTGTAGTACATACTCATGGCTGGGCATATGCTCATTTAAAGACAGCTGCTGCAAACTGGCTAGGCGTTCGTGAGGGAGATATAGTGTGGGCGACCGCGGCTCCTGGTTGGCAAAAGTGGATTTGGAGTCCTTTCCTTGCTGTACTAGGATCAGGTGCAACCGGTCTTGTGTATCATGGCAAGTTTGAAGCAAAAAAATACTTACAACTCCTTCAGGATTACAAGGTAAATGCTTTATGCTGTACACCAACAGAATATCGATTAATGGCAAAAGTGAATAATTTGGCAGACTACAATCTTGCCGAACTACACAGTGCAGTATCGGCAGGTGAGCCATTGAATCGAGAAGTCATTGATATATTCGAAAAGTATTTCAATATTCAAGTACGAGATGGATACGGCCAGACAGAAAATACGCTTTTAGTCGGAATTTCCATAGGAATGGAACTGAAACCTGGCTCAATGGGAAAACCGACACCTGGTAATCGAGTTGAAATCATTGATGAAGATGGAGTACCTTGTAAAGTAGGTCAAGTCGGAGATATTGCTGTGCACATCGAAACTCCAGCTTTATTCAAAAATTATTATCGTGATCCTGAACGAACAGCTATGCAATTTCGCGGTGAATATTATGTAACAGGAGATAAAGCAAGAAAAGACGAAGACGGCTATTTCTGGTTTGAGGGGCGCGGCGACGATATGATCATTAGCTCTGGTTACACGATTGGACCGTTTGAAGTTGAAGATGCATTAATTAAGCATTCTTATGTAAAAGAATGTGCTGTAGTAGCAAGTCCAGATGAGGTACGAGGAAATGTCGTCAAAGCATATATCGTGCTTCAGGAACATGTTGATGAAAATGAACCACAGTTGGTGAAAACACTTCAAGAGCATGTGAAAAAAGTAACTGCACCATATAAATACCCGCGGAAAATTGAATTTATTAAAGAATTGCCAAAAACGACATCGGGGAAAATCCGCCGAGTAGATTTACGCAATTTGGATGAGAACTATACTGGTTAAATAAATAAAGAGAGGTTGTCTCATAACAAAAGGATCAAAACCTCACATCTTCTATCAGCGTTTAATAAACGTGTATAGAGTGTGAGGTCAAGACCCTTTGTTTAGACAACCTTTTTTTATCGATTAGGATGTTTATTAATTATCTTTTTAGAGAAAATAATTTTAACAATGGATGCTTTTTCTTATCCACAATCTTTAACTCATTCATGACAAGATGATCTTCGTGATCGGCTATCCATTTCTTAAGCGCTTCTTTATCTTGACAATGGGTTAAGTATGTCTGACCGCCTTTACCTACGGCGTTAATTACATATCTATTAGAAATATTCCCCATATTTAATCACCTACATATTCATAATGAAATTTCAACTCACAAAAAGGACTTGCGATCATATACAGTATACAAACTATGAATCTAAAAACATGTATTTCTTTTATTCAATTAATTACAAAATTCGATAATATGAAGATTGCTAGCATTGTAGACTGAAAGACCCGTTTTTAAAGGCTTTTCTCTAAGTCTTTATCCATAATAAAAACCTCGATTCTCTCTCCCGTTTTCGTACTAATATCACTATGAGAGGAAAGGACTTTACAGCCAGTAAATTGTTCGACAATTTTTTCATAATCTTCGCTGTACATTTCGCGAAGAAGCTCTCGCATTTGTTTGACAAGTTTTTTCCCAGATTCTCGATTGACTAGATGCTTTTCTTCAACCGTTAGAACACCTTTGAAACGGGTAATCAACATGTCATTAATGATATACGTTTTGGCTTCCTGTGGTCCTCTGCCGATCAAATCACGCTGGAATTTAATAAACGCAGAACTAATTTCAGCCTCTAGTTTCTTTTTGGAATTTGACATGATGCCTCCGGTTATTTTCTGAGATTTATGGAGTTATCATAATGTCCAATGTGAGTTCTTGTCAATGCAAAATAAAAATCTTTAAAAAAAATTTGAAATACCTCCAAATCCGTAGAAATACTACGTAATATCGAGCTTTTTAAAAGAAGAATGTTAAATTCAGCTATATTTGGATCGATTTGAACCTATATCGCACTTATCGAGGGTTTACAAAGATTGTAAAGCAGGCGTAGAATGATTCTCGTAAATAACAATTTGATATCGGCCAAATCTCAAATCATTGAGAACGGAGGACCCACTATTTTGGGGTTAATTCTGCTTTTGCAGAAGGGATGAAATACTCTTTCGCCATCCTACCCGTCAGCTAACTTCGTCGGCTAAAGCGAAGGAGGTCATAAGACCACCTTATTATAGGGGGCTTTTTTGTTGTGAATGGAGCAAGAAAGCAGCCTAATGAACAATAAGTGGGTCTTTTTCGTTGTCGGGCTTTAGAGCAGAAGCTCATGGATGTTTTTTTTGCATAAATATGAAAAGGTTTCTTGGGTGACAGAACGCAAAGGGAGTTTATAACTTGCTGGGCGTTAAGTAGACCAATGAGTTCTTTTTCTCCAATCAACATGTTGTTTTGCAAGTGTTCAATACGCCATTGTGTGAATCGTTTGGTTTACCGCTGGGCTTTGAATGATATTGCATGACTGCATCAAGGAGAAAAGTACCATTGGTCTATTTGTGTTCAATCTACTTTTCTCTATTTGACCAATAATCTAAATCATCTAACATGCTACCTCTTAGAATGGATGATATTTAGATGAGAATACTAATTGTGATCGTTTTAATTTATTAGCAGGTAGGAGATTATTATGGAAAAACTAACAGCGTTTCTAAACCCGCCAAAAATTCTTGTTTTGGGCTTTGCGGCAGTGATTTTAATAGGTGCATTATTACTGACTCTTCCCCTTTCAACAGAAGATGGAGTCGGTCTCTCGTTTTTAAATGCCTTATTTACCGCAACATCTGCTACATGTGTAACCGGGCTTGTCGTCGTAGATACAGGAAGCACATTTAGCAGATTTGGAGAGATTGTCATATTATTACTCATTCAAATCGGTGGATTAGGGTTTATGACATTTGCAACTTTTTTCTTTTTTCTCTTAGGCAAAAGAATATCACTGAGAGAAAGATTGTTACTTCGAGAAGCGTTAAACCATTTATCAATGGCGGGTATTGTTAGGTTAGTGAAAAGAGTGTTGATTTTTACAGGAGTGATAGAGCTTGTCGGTGCGGTCATTCTGTCAGTCCGGTTTTCTTTTGACATGCCGATTAGTCGGGCCATCTATTTTGGCATTTTTCATTCGATCTCCAATTTTAATAATGCAGGTTTTGATTTAATGGGGGACTTTCGGAGTTTGACCCCTTACGCAGAAGATCCAACGGTCGTGCTAACCGTCTGTGCGCTTATCACATTAGGTGGAATTGGTTTTATCGTACTGAATGAACTTTATGAATATCATGATACAAACCGTTTATCTGTGCATACGAAAGTCGTATTGCTCACAAGTCTTATTCTGACAGTAGGTGGAGGCATTTTAATCTTCTTGTTTGAATATGGTAATGAAAAAACGTTAGAGCCTTTATCCTATCTAGGAAAAGGATTAGCAGCATTGTTTCAATCGGTGACTGCGAGGACAGATGGTGCTAATACATTGAACATTTCAGATTTAACACAACCAACGTTGTTTTTGACCATTATTCTGATGTTTATTGGTGCATCTCCAGGATCAACAGGTGGCGGAATTAAAACGACGACTTTTGCTACTTTACTTGGAACCGTTTTGTCGCAAATTAAAGGAAAAGAAGATGTTGTCTTCTTTCATAAACGCATTGTTTTTGACACGATATTTAAAGCTCTTACTGTAACTGTAAGTGGATTATTTCTTGTGATTACAATTACCATGCTATTGAGTATCACGGAAAAAGGTCATGATTTTATTATGTATCTATTTGAAGCGACTTCAGCGTTCGGCACCGTTGGTCTATCAATGGGATTAACCCCAGAACTATCACCTATCGGCCGTGCCCTCATTATATGTACGATGTTCGCAGGCAGATTAGGTCCTTTAACGATTGCTTTTGCTGTTGCTATGAAGCGTAAGCCAGATGCGTTTCGTAACCCAAAAGGAAAAATAATGATCGGTTAATGAAAAAATAGGGAGTGTAGATAGGATATGGTCAAACGACAATATGCGGTTATTGGTTTGGGGAGATTTGGAGTGAGTGTAGCTCGAAAATTACATAATGCCGGGCATGAAGTCTTGGGCATTGATTGTAATGAGGAACGGGTCGAAGATGCTGAATTAGCCGTTACTCACGCAGTTGTGGCAGATACGACAGATGAAAAAGCACTTCTTTCAATTGGGATTCGCAATTTTGATTGTGTAATCGTTGCGATTGGGAATGACATGCAGTCGAGCATTTTAACTGCAATGCTTTTAAAAGAATTTGGCGTGAAAAAAGTGATTGCGAAAGCTCTCGGAAAGCATCATGGCCGAGTTTTAGAGAAAATAGGTGCTGATTGGATCATCTATCCTGAAAGAGATATGGGGGAACGTGTTGCGAATCAACTCCTATCACCGAAAATGTTGAACTACATTGAGCTGTCAAAAGAATTCAATATCGAGGAAATCCTCATACCACTTAGCATGGCGGAAAAAAGTTTGCGAGAACTTGATATTCGTGCTAAATACAATGTTAGTGTCATTGCGATTGTTAGAGAAGGGGATATTATCGTATCCCCATCCTCAGATCAGATTATTCATAAAGGAGATTTATTAGTGGTAATTGGGAACAGAGAGGACTTGGCTAAATTTTCAAATATAGAATAATAGTGTAGCAAAAAAAGAACTATATAAAACAGCTACTCTTGGCACTTCACCCATTCCAGATGCGGATGATCAACATGAAAATGATCTACTTTGATAGAAATCTCTAGGGGCTCATAACGGAAAGGTCATAGTTTTGAGCCCCTCTATGTCTGCTATTTTTACAATCTTGTTTTCTTGTGTAATATTCTGGAAATTGTGATACTCTTAATAAGAAAACAAATATGGCGTTAAAACGCCACCATTTATCATGAAGGATTAATCAAGTAGTACGGTACACTCACCTAATCACAATGGTGGGGGCGGAGCCAGATTTTGGGGACTTTCTATAATACATTAAGTATACCTTTAACTCGGTTGACTATATTAGTAAGTCGCGAAGCCCCGTTCCCATGTCCTTCATGTAAGTGTGTGAGGGGGCGATCAAATGGGGACGCTTTGGCATAATGGTAGCATTTATACGATGCAAGCAGAAAATGATCAAGTTGAGGCGATTTTTACTAAAAATGGCTTAATCATTGAAGTTGGAGAAGCTACTGCACTAAGAGATACCTATCAAGATATGATTACGAACGAAATCGATTTGCAAGGTCAGATGCTTATTCCAGGACTTGTGGATAGTCATCTGCACCTAATAGGACATGGTGAAAAGCTAATGAGGCTGGACCTATCGGAGATGAAGAGCAGAGATGAAATCCTAAAGGCTTTACATAAAAGATGTGCACAAACGCCTGCTGGAGAATGGATTATAGCAGAAGGTTGGAATGAAAATGAATGGCGGGAATCTACGCTTATATTGCGAGATGACTTAGATCAGCTTTCGAATGAACATCCACTCGTTTTAAAACGGGTTTGTCACCATGCTGTCGTTGTGAATTCCTTGGCTATCACAATTAGTGGTATCGAGGAAAATATTGAGCAGCCGTTTGGAGGAGTTATTGGGCGGTATGTGGATGATCGGTTAAACGGTATGTTTAAAGAAGACCCTGCGCTGAAACTGATCATGAATCATTTACCGGGAATAACGGATGAATATGTGAAACGGGCCCTAACAGATTCGATTCGTGATTGCCATAGACTTGGCTTAACTGGCGGGCATTCGGAAGATTTACATTATTACAATGGTTTTTTGCCAACTTATCAAGCATTTGTTTCCGTTATTGAGGAAGCAGGATTGCCATTCCGTGTCAACTTGCTTGTTCATAATAAAGTGGTTGATGACATGAAGGAATCTAGGTTTGGATATCGCAGCAAACGAGGGTTAATTGAATTGGATGCGATGAAAATATTTGCAGACGGATCACTTGGCGGCAACACGGCATTATTAAGCCATCCGTATCATGATCGTCCGGATACTCAAGGTGTGGCGATTTATACAGAGAAAGAATTGCACGATCTTGTTCAAAAAGCTAGGAATTATGAGATGCCAATCGCTGTACATGCAATTGGTGATCTTGCCTTCGAAATGGTACTGAATGCGATTTGTACATATCCACCGAAGCTTGGATTGAGAGATCGGCTTATTCATGCACAAATTATGAGACACGATTTATTAGAGCGTGCCAAAGAATTACCGGTGATTTTTGATATTCAACCTGGGTTTGTCCCTTCTGATTTTCCATGGGTTATTGATAAAGTTGGAAAAGATCATA
Source organism: Peribacillus huizhouensis (assembly GCF_014138605.1). Classification (GTDB taxonomy): domain Bacteria; phylum Bacillota; class Bacilli; order Bacillales; family DSM-1321; genus Peribacillus; species Peribacillus huizhouensis. The sequence goes on from NZ_JACJHX010000003.1 coordinate 444,012, forward strand.
TGGCGGTAAACTATGCATGGAAAACCTATTTGGAAAAAGGCATCCATTGCGCAGGTGGTTCAGATGCACCGATTGAACCGGTAAATCCGTTGCTTGGTATTCACGCTGCTGTGACAAGAAGAAAACCATTTGATGCAGATCATACGATTTACGATGAAAAGGAATGTCTGTCACTATATGAAGCACTCTCCTTATATACGACAGGGAGTGCTTATGCGATTGGTCAAGAAGAGTCACGAGGCAAGATTGCTTCAGGGTATGTGGCTGACTTCACAGTTTTTGAAAAAGATTTGTACACGATACAGCCTGATGAATGGCTTGAAATAAAAGCAGCTATGACTGTTGTAAACGAACAAATTGTCTATGTGAAAAAATAATAATAGAAGAAGTAGAAACTTGCATGTATAATAAATATATTTCGTAATCTGAAATAATAGAATAGAAAGAAGGCATGCAGGTCATGAAACTGGAAAGTCAAAGAGAAGGTGCCTTTTTTGCGGCATTATCTTATTTAATTTGGGGAGTTATTCCGATTTATTGGAAGCTGATACAAGATGTGTCTGCTGGAGAAATTCTTGCCCATCGGATTATTTGGTCGTTTATCTTTATGGCCATTCTTTTGTTGATTTCGAGAAAATGGAAGAGTTTTGTTAGTTTTCTAAAAGAAATTGCTCAAAATCGAAAAATCATGTTCTCGCTTTTTATTGCTTCGGCTCTAGTCAGCGTCAATTGGGGAACCTTCATCTGGGCAGTGAATGCAGGTAAGATTATGGAAACTAGTCTAGGTTATTATATCAATCCACTAGTTAGCGTACTGCTTGGTGTCATTGTTTTAAAAGAAAAACTAAGTAAACAGCAGGTCTTTGCCTTTGCGCTTGCAGGCGCAGGCGTGCTTATTCTCGGTATTTACTTTGGCTCAATCCCATGGATTTCCCTCATTTTGGCTGTTACATTTGGACTGTATGGTCTTGCAAAAAAAATGATAAAAGCCGACTCGGCTATGGGACTCACATTAGAAACCTTAATGATTACTCCATTCGCGTTAGGATATATAATTTATATTTTGTCTACATCAGGTTCAGCGTTCTTTACAGCGCCACATACAGCTTTCCTATTAATGGGAGGGGGAGTGGTCACAGCACTGCCACTGTTGTTCTTTGCAAAAGGAGCACAAAAGGTTCCGCTATCCATGCTCGGGATATTGCAATACATTGGCCCAACTCTTTCATTGATGCTTAGCGTATTTGTCTACCATGAGACATTTACGAAAGTTCATTTACTTGCGTTCATCTTTATCTGGAGCGCACTAGTCATCTATACGCTTTCGATTACAAAAAAGAGAGTAATAGGCAGCAATAAAGTAAAAAAACAGGTAAGCCATGGTGCTTGATCTTTATTAAAGGCTGTTTTCACATACTTTGTTGCTTTTCAATCATTTTTACACTAATAACCCGGGTTGATTTCCGTTGCAGGTACTCGCTTTCCGCGGGCGGTCTCAGAAGCCTCCTCAGTGCTTTGCACTTGCGGGGTCTCCCTCAACACGCTTTTCCCGCAGGAGTCTCGCGCCTGTAACGAAGATCAACATCTGTTCGAATTGGTTTCTTGCTAAAAACAACAATCTTTACGAAAAGAGCCTTATTGAAACAAGGAGGTTGTCCCTTAATGGGCAACCTCCTTGTTTTGTTTATCCTGCATTAACAGTTAGCGACCCCTTGAAGTTTCACTTTATAAAAATGTTCTTTTTACTTTTTCCCAAAATGAGTTATCTTTTAGTTTGATCGTTTTAATCGATTTCCCACTTAGTTTTACTTGAATTTTCTCAATGTTTCGGATGCTGATTGCTTCGTTGTCGAGACCGATTGTTGGGTAATCGTTTTCATTCTGTGGCATTTTGACTGATAATATTCGTTCAGGTCCGAGTATAAAAGATGATCCTAGCGTTCGATACGTATTGTTGTTGATCGAAGCAAGCTCGCTAACTTGGAAGCATGGCAAAGTTGGATCCACAACTGCACCTTTGACTGATTTGTTATAGGCCGTACTTCCCGTCGGTGTAGCAACCACGATACCATCGCCACGGAATGTTTCAAAATGGATCGAATCAATAAAGAGATCCAGTACGAATGTTTTTATTATGGAAGAACGAATGCTTAGTTCATTGAGCGCAAAGAAAGATGGCTGGTTATCCAATTTAATTTCAATCGTTGGATAGCGCAGTACTTCTATTTGATTTGCTTCTGTTGATTCGATCATTTTGTTAGTGTCTTCCAAATGAAAGTCGCAGTACATATTTAAGTTCCCGGTTGTAGAAATCCCTGCATATAAGCAATCTTCTCGGAAACCCGTTTTTCTGACTGCTTGAAGAAATGTTCCATCGTCCCCAATACTAACGATAATATTTGCTTGTTTAAAATCAGATACAATATTGTATCCATAGCGTGGTGCTAAATCCCGTAGTGGCTGTACTTTAGCAATAATATCTTCAGATAGGGTATGAAAGAAATATAAGTTACGACGATTATCCATAGTAAAAACCTCCAACGGTATTGAAATTATTTTCCAAAAAAGTAGATTGTTTGTTACAATATTAGGGTGTTTTCTTAGTTTATCATGAGATGAAACATTTTGAAAATTCAAACGCATAAACTAGTAGTGCGTGTTCAAAAAAGATGATAAAAAGGCCGAGAAGTTTTGCGAGTGATCGTCTCTAACCTCTCGCGTATACAGAAATACGTGAGAACCACAAGACGGTGCTTTCGTTCAATGCGCAAACTTTTTTACCAGACTTTTTGAATAACCTCTAATAGTACAGAGTAGAGAGAGGATGAAGATAATGAATGGTAAGCGTTGGGCTGCTTTGGGGATTGCGGTAGTATTATTTGGTTTCTCAATTGGATTCAATTTCTTGACTACAGCCATGTTCGTTGATGTTGATAAGCTTTTTAATGATTTTCTTGGGTCAGATGATGAATTTATGACAGAAGTGATTGAACAAGGTACAGGCTTTGACGAAATTGCTGTGCTTGATATTGAAGGAGTCATTCAAGATACAGGGAATTCTAACTCATTGTTAGGTACAACAGGTTACAATCACAGAGCTTTTATGAACAAATTGAATATGGTGAATGAAACTCCGGCAATAAAAGGAATGATTTTGCGTGTCAATTCACCAGGCGGTGGTGTTGTTGAAAGCGCCGAGATCCGTGACAAGATTTTAGAGATTCAAAAAAATGGTGTGAAGGTATACGTTTCGATGGGATCTATGGCAGCGTCTGGAGGATATTATGTGTCAGCGCCAGCGGATAAGATTTTTGCAAGTCCTGAAACATTAACGGGTTCATTAGGAGTTATTATGCAAAGTGTGAACTACGGAAAATTGGCAGAGAAATATGGCGTTGATTTCGTGACGATTAAAAGCGGACCATATAAAGATATTATGAGTCCAACCCGAGAGATGACAAACGAGGAAAGAAGCATCCTGCAATCATTAATTGATAATTCATATAATCAATTCGTGAAAATTATTTCTGAGGGCAGGGATATGTCAGATGCTGAAGTTCGCAAAATAGCGGACGGCCGAATATATGATGGTCGCCAGGCGCTGGATCTGAAGTTAATCGATGGTCTTGGCACATTGGATGATACAATTTTAGCGATGCAAAAAGATTTGAAATTGAAAAACGCCTCGGTGATAAGGTATACAGATCAAGCTGGTTTTGGTTCACTGCTCAATATGGGCGCGAGAAAGCTAATGGGGAATGACCTTGAGAAAGAAGGTCTTATTGAATTGCTTTCAAGAACCAATTCTCCGCGGCTAATGTACTTATATTCACACTGAGGAGGCGAGAAGAATGAATGAGGATAAACAGACAAATAACGATGTAAATCTTGAAAAAGAGTACGAAACAGATTCTCGCCAAACTGCTTTAGATGGAACGTTAAGGGAACATGAGTTGATTTCGACAAATCTAGTAGCAGATTACAATGTAAAAGAACGTCCAGAAGTAACCTATGCTGGATTTTGGATGAGATTTTGGGCGTATTTGGCCGATTTATTAGTCATCGGTAGTTTGAATCGAATTCTAATTAGCCCACTTTCCATGGCCATTACCGGGAATGTTTTTGACGGCTCCTTCTTCTCTTTTCAAGCAATTGGAACGACAATTGTTTTCTATCTATATTTCGTACTAATGACTCGCTTTTTTGGAAAAACTTTAGGGAAAATGATATTCGGCTTGAGAGTTGTCAGCCTAAAAGAAGAAAAGATCTCGTGGGGAACATTGGTTTTTAGAGAATTCATTGGTCGATTCATTGCGAAGTTTCTTTTTGCAGGCTATATTATTGTCGGATTCCTCCCGAAAAAGCAAGGGCTCCATGACATCTTTGCCGATACAACAGTTATATTAGATAGAAGGTAATAAGAAACATTCACGAGCGCCTGTTTCAACCCTAACGATCAAAAGGTTCAGGTTCTAAATACTGTATCACCTAAGGGGGCGGTGCGAAGCTGATTTTGCGAAGCCCCGCCTCTTGCCCTTTCAAGCTAAACAAATAAACCTGTGGGATTTTATCGATCCTGCAGGTTTATTTTTTTGCATATACGACCAGAATGAGAAGCTGAAAGGGTGTGAACATATGAGGTGGTTAATCTTGGTAATAGCAATCTTACTTTTTATATTCATTCTTATTTTCCTAACAAAATTAAAACTCCACATTACATACTCTCATATACAGAAAGATGATCACTTTCGCGTGAAGATACATGCTTGGGGTGGGATGATCCGTTATACGATAAAGGTTCCAATCATTAAAGTAGCTGAAGATTCCAAATCCATTGTCTATAAAGCAGAAAAAGGTATCAATGCAGATAAGGCTGGACAAGAGGCTGTAAAAGATTTCACAGCTGAAGAAATGCTTACTAGCCTTGAAAACATGAAGAAATTAATAAAACATGTATTTGGATTTCATATACTAGTCCGTAAATTTCTACGTAAAGTGAAGGTTAAAACATTTCAATGGCATAGTCTAATCGGCACAGGGGATGCGGTATTAACAGGAATCTGCGTTGGTGGATCCTATGCTATTAAAGGCTCAATTATCGGGCTGTTAAGTAGATATTTAAGATTTAAAAAAATGCCAATTTATTCGATAACTCCAGATTACGCGAAACCATCTGCAAGTACTTCTTTTTTTTGCATAGTTGAGTTTCGGATCGGACATGCTATTGTGGCAGGTATCAAAATATTCCGCTACTGGAAAGGTGAAAAGGTAAAATTTTCTTCCGAACAAGTGGCGAAAGATTCAAGTTAGAAATTGATGTAGAGTGGAGGAAGATAAGATGTCAGATCATCCGATTCAAGGCTTGATGACAGCCGCAATGGAGAATCTTAAAGAAATGGTAGACGTAAATACAATTATCGGAGATCCAGTTGAAACGCCGGATGGTAGTGTTATTCTAACGGTGTCAAAGGTTGGCTTCGGCTTTGCAACAGGTGGAAGTGAGTTTATGATGGATGGCGGTCAAAAGGGTGAGTCTGGGGGCGGTCAACCTTTTGGCGGAGGAAGTGGCGGCGGTGTATCCATCACGCCAATCGCCTTTCTCATCGTTGGTTCACATGGAGTGAAAATGCTACACCTAGATCAAGGTACGCATTTACTTGAAAAAGTTCTGGATTTCGCTCCAGCTGTTTGTGAAAAAATTCAATCGATGCTGTCCAAAAATGAACAGAATAACCAAAAGAACACACAGCAAAAATTAGATGATTTAGGTATTTAACGTATGGCTAGTTGCTGTTAAATAAGAGGAAAAGAATGTTTGGATTGTAGGGGTGTCTCATAAGGGTCTGGCCTCGTACTCTAAATCAGTATGTCGTGCTTTATACACACATCTCATACTGTATTTAGTTGTTGCGGGTCTGACCCTTTGCATTTTGGACATCCTCATTCACAGAAATATGTCATCATAATGTTAATCAATTGCAAAATGTGGTGGAACATTCTATCATTAATCAGGTAATACATAAAAGTAAAGGGAGGAACTATTAATGGCAACTGTTACATTTAAGAACAACCCGATCACACTTGTAGGGGAAGAAGTGAAGGTAGGCGATAAAGCACCTAACTTTACTGTATTGGCAAATGATCTTTCAGAAGTAAAAGCTAGTGATTTAGATGGTTCTGTCCGTATTATCAGTGTAATTCCTTCCATTGATACTGGAGTTTGTGATGCACAAACAAGACGCTTTAACGAAGACGCTTCGAAAGTGGCTGGTGTAAAAGTATTAACAATCAGTGTAGATCTTCCGTTTGCACAAAAACGCTGGTGTGCAGCGAATGGTCTTGAGAATGTTCATACATACTCCGACCATAGAGACCTTTCATTTGGTACTGCATTTGGCGTTGTTATGAAAGAGCTTCGTTTGCTTGCTCGTGCTGTATTCGTAATTGATAGCAATAATCAAGTTACATATGTTGAATATGTGAGTGAAGGCACTTCACACCCTGACTACCTTGCTGCAATTGAAGCAGCTAAAGCAGCAAAATAATATTTCAAGAAAGGGTCTGACTTCACATTCTATATACCGTTTATTACGCCATGTTCACTTAGTAAACGATATATAGTAAATGTTGGGTCTGACCCTTTTATTGTTATAACATTCCCCATTCGTGAACCCCATTATTATTTAAAAGGATCGTTTTATGATAATATTGACTTTTGTCTCGTTTTTTGCGAAATTTCCCTCTCATGCAATTGAGTCAAGATCATTTCCTAAACTAATATTGTTGGATAATGCTAGGTGAAAGCCATGGAGCTTGTGCCTCTAGCCCAAAAGTTTTAGAATAATACACGAGAATGAAACAGGAGGAAGTATATTTTGAAATTTGCCCCGATTGAAGATTTATTCCATATTTTTGATGAAACAGCTCAAATTTTACAAGATGAGCTATCATGTACGTATTTAGATGCCCTTGGTGAAACAGGAGAAAATATATTTCATGGAAAAGTATTACAGGAAGAAATTAGTGAGTTGTCACAAAAAAGACTCATGAAACACTATCAAGAATTTACTCTCGATAAGTATCAGAAAGAAGAAATACGGAAAGCCTATCAATTAGCCATTCTAAAGGGCATGAAAGAAAACATCCAGCCAAACCATCAAATGACTCCTGATGCTGTTGGGATGTTTGTCAGTTATTTAATCGGGAAGTTCACTCATGGACAAGCTTTATTGTCGATGTTAGATCCAGCTGTTGGGACAGGGAATTTACTGTACACGATTCTCAATTATCTCACGGACAAAAATATCACTTCTTATGGTGTTGATGTGGATGAAACGCTAATTAGGCTTGCTTATGCAGGAGCGAATCTACAAGAACATGAAGTTCATTTCTTTAACCAAGATAGTCTTGAGCCATTGTTTATCGACCCAGCTGATGTTGTGGTGAGTGATTTGCCGATTGGCTATTATCCAAATGATTTGCGAGCCAGTGAGTACACACTTGCTTCTGATAAAGGACATTCCTATGCGCATCATCTCTTTATTGAACAAAGTATTATGCATTTGAAGGATGGGGGATACACATTCTTTATCGTTCCGAATAATCTCTTTTTATCGGAAGAAGCCCATAAATTAAATGAGTTCTTAAAAAAGCACGCGCATATTCAAGGGCTCGTGCAATTGCCACTTTCCATGTTTAAAAATGAGCAATCGGCGAAAAGTATCTTGATTTTACAGAAGCATAAAGAAGGACTTCAAGCTCCGAAAGAAGCTCTGTTAGTTCAGTTACCAAAATTATCTGACGCAGCTAGAACAAAATCGATTATGGACCAGATAGACACGTGGTTTCGCCAAGAAAAACAAGTAGGAAAATAAAGAATAAGCGGATGTTTTCTTTATCCCGCATTAACGGGCAGTAAAAACCCCACTGAAAGTAGTTCCACTTTATGAGTGAGATGACAAACGAATGTGGCTAAAGCTCCTTTAGGTCAAATGTTCTCCAGCCCAAAAGTCGATGAGTGAATTTTTAAAGTGGAGAGCATTTGCTTGTAGGAAAAAAGTGTTTAGCATAGGTGTCGGGTTTAGTGGAAGTTCCAAAAAAGTTGCTTTCGTTTTCGGGCGGGGAAATACAGATATTTCCTCGTTTATTTTTATGGAAAAATCTGAATACATTTTCTTCTTTTATGTAAGCGCTATCTAGGTGGCTCGCCCTTGAAAGCTCCTTAATTCAATGCTTAAATGAGAAAAGAAGCATTTGCTCTTAAGGAGATCATTGTAAATACGTGTAGAAGAGAGGCTGTAAAATGTCTAAAGTTATTGCAATAAATGCAGGCAGTTCTTCATTGAAGTTTCAATTATTTGACATGCCTAGCGAAGAAGTAATCACAAAAGGTCTTGTGGAAAGAATCGGCTTAAAAGATTCAGTTTTTGAAATTTCTGTAAACGGTGAGAAAATCAAGGAAACATTAGATATTCCAAACCATGAAGTGGCTGTAAAATTATTATTAGAAAAACTAATTAATCATAAAATCATTTCTTCATACGATGAAATCGAAGGTGTCGGACATCGTGTTGTCCATGGTGGAGAAGTGTTTACAGATTCTGTATTAATTACAGATGAAGTACTAGCTCAAATTGAAACTCTTTCTGATTTAGCGCCGCTTCATAATCCTGCCAACATAACAGGAATTCGGGCATTCCAACAAGCGCTTCAAAATGTACCAGCTGTTGCTGTTTTTGATACGGCATTTCATCAAACAATGCCTGAAAGCTCTTTTTTATACAGTTTGCCTTATGAATATTACAAAGAGTACGGAATTCGAAAATATGGTTTCCACGGGACTTCACATAAATATGTGACTGAGCGAGCAGCCGAATTGCTTGGACGTCCAGTTGAACAACTGCGCTTAATCTCTTGCCATTTAGGAAATGGTGCAAGTATTGCTGCGATCAAAGGTGGGAAATCAATTGATACATCAATGGGATTCACACCGCTTGCAGGGGTAACTATGGGTACGCGTTCTGGAAACATTGACCCTGCTCTTATTCCGTATATCATGGAGAAAACAGGAAAAACAGCAGATGAAGTTCTTGATGTGTTGAATAAAGAAAGTGGAATGCTTGCTATTTCAGGCTTTTCAAGTGACTTGCGTGATATCCAAGTGGAAGCTGATAAAGGCAATGATCGTGCAGAATTGGCACTTGAAGTTTTTGCTGGCAGAATTCATAAATATATCGGTTCTTATGCAGCAAGAATGAGTGGTGTTGATGCAATCATCTTCACAGCAGGTATTGGTGAGAACAGTGCCATGGTGCGTGAAAGAGTCTTACACGGTCTTGAATTTATGGGTATATATTGGGATCCGGCTTTGAACAAAACACATGGAGAAGAAGCATTTCTCAACTATCCGCACTCTCCTGTTAAAGTAATAGTCATTCCTACTAATGAAGAGGTTATGATTGCTCGTGATGTACAACGCATTGCGAATAAATAAGTGATACGCACAAAATAAGGTTGTCCTAAAATGGTTAGGCCTCACAATCTATACACAGTTTATCTAACACTGGATATAGTCGTTGTGAGACCTAGTCTTTGAATGGATAGCCTCTTTTTGCATTCTAGCGATGTAGTCCTCTGTGTTATACTAATAGGAAGAATGAGCCAGCCAATATAAAAGGCTTTTAGGAGGTTGGGATATGGGCATGACAAATCGAGATATTCAAGTCTGGAATGAGATAGGCGAATGGGAGCAAAAGCTTTATCAATACGAACCGACTGATTTTACGGTGATGTATGATAGATGGCTTGAACAAAGTTTTTCCCTGCTTCCTGAAGATGTTCGGACGCAATTTTTTGCGAAACTTGATACGATGCTCTTTCATTTACATGCATTATTGCAAAGTTCGCAAATCCAGATGGACGCTCGAGATAGAATTTTAGAAGCTGCGCGGGTATATAATCCTGAAATCGAGACCATTACTGATATTAAGCGTCTACCTATTGATCAATTGAATTACATAGCGGCACAGCAAATTGCGAGACATAGACTGTATTCGTTTGCCCAAGGCGGAGCAAGTGGGTCAGGCGGACTAATTTTATTAGGAAGCGATATCCCAGCGATGACGGTCATTAACGTTCGGGTTGTTCAGCTGATAGCGATGACGTACGGTTTTGAAGTAAATACACCGTTTGAAATGATGATGGCCCTCAAGGTCTTTCATATTGGCAATATGCCGAGACGCCTTCAAGGTGCTGCGTGGCAGGAATTGATTAATGAAACCCATCAGGATGGTGAAGAATATTTTTACGAGGGAACCGATGATTTAACGAACATTACTTGGTTAGAGCAGCCGTTAAAACAATTGTTGAAGGCGGGGGCGATTACAGTGTTTCGGAAAAAACAAATCCAAGGTATTCCATTGCTTAGCATGTTAATTGGAGCAAGTTCTAATTATCGGATGACACGGCAAGTGAGTGAATTCGCGCAAAAATATTATCAATATCGTTATTTGCAAAAAAAGAGAGTAGTTAATGAATGAAGGATATTGTATCGTAACGAAAGGCAAACTTAAACTGGCATATCTCATAAGGGTCTGACCCCACAATCTAAATCAGTATGTAGTGTCTCGTACACTTATTAATACTGGTATTAGTTGACGCGGGGTCTGATCCTTCTTTTTTATGTGTAGGAAGTTATGAAAACGTGTTTAACCCATTTGTTTTTTTATGAAGGCTATGTTAAAGCTCGTGGTTGATTGGAGCGGGAAGCGTCAGACTCCTTTTCTTGCAGGAGTCAAAGGGAGACCCCACAGGCGCTTAGCACCGAGGAGGCTTCCAACCGCCCGAGGAAAGCGAACCCTTTCGTTTCAATATATAGGCAAGTTCGACTGAGCCTTAAAACAAAAGAAATCTTCAGAAAAATCCCCGTCTAATCTTTAAATTGTGCTTGCAATCTTTTTTTAAAACTGTTAAAGTACTAAATAAGAGATGTATAAAAATAATAAATTATGAATTTTTATTCACATAAAAAGGGGACGATACAATCATGTCAAATCAAAAAGTAGTGTTAGCGTATTCCGGAGGTCTAGATACTTCTGTAGCGATAAAGTGGTTGCAAGGGCAAGGGTACGATGTAGTGGCATGCTGTTTGGATGTTGGGGAAGGAAAAGATTTGGCTTTTATTAAAGAAAAAGCAATTCAAGTAGGTGCCATAAAATCGTATGTGATCGATGCGAAAGATGAGTTTGCGGATGATTTCGCTTTAGCAGCTCTTCAGGCTCATACACTATACGAAGGAAAATATCCACTTGTTTCTGCACTTTCTCGCCCGTTGATTTCGAAGAAACTTGTAGAGATTGCTGAGTTGGAAAATGCTGTCGCAGTGGCACATGGTTGCACGGGAAAAGGAAATGACCAGGTCCGCTTTGAAGTTTCAATCCAGGCATTAAATCCAAACCTTACTGTTCTTGCTCCAGTGCGCGAATGGAAATGGTCTCGTGAAGAAGAAATCCAATATGCGATTGAAAATGATATTCCAATTCCGATTAATTTAGACAGCCCGTACTCCATTGACCAAAACCTATGGGGAAGAAGCAATGAATGTGGGATATTGGAAGATCCATGGGCAGCTCCACCAGAAGGTGCATATGAATTGACGGCAAGCCTTGAAAATACTCCAGATACACCGGATGTCATTGAAATTGGTTTCGAACAAGGCGTACCTGTTACATTAAATGATAAACAATATAAACTAGTAGACTTAATTCTTGAATTAAATCTATTAGCCGGTAAACACGGTGTTGGCCGAATCGACCATGTTGAAAATAGATTAGTAGGAATTAAATCACGTGAAGTGTACGAAGCCCCTGCTGCGATGACCTTAATTACAGCACATAAAGAACTTGAAGATATTACTTTAGTTAAAGAAGTTGCTCATTTCAAACCAGTTATTGAGAAAAAACTAACGGAGCTAATTTATGAAGGACTTTGGTTCTCGCCGCTTCAAAATGCATTATCGGCATTTTTAAAAGAAACACAAAAAACTGTTACAGGTACAGTACGTGTGAAACTATTCAAAGGCCATGCGATTGTAGAAGGCAGAAAATCCGAGTACTCGCTTTATAATGAGAAATTAGCTACTTATACGAAGGACGATGAATTTGATCATGATGCAGCTGTTGGCTTCATAAAGCTTTGGGGTCTACCAACGAAGGTTTCAAGCATGGTAACGAACCAAAATAAGAAGGTGACTGTGTGAGTAAGTTATGGGGAGGCAGATTTACGAAATCTGCTGAAGAATGGGTAGATGAGTTTGGCGCATCCATCTCATTTGACCAAGAACTAGTACTCGAAGATATTCAAGGCAGTCTTGCTCATGTGGCAATGTTAAAGAAAAGCAGTATTTTACCTGAAGAAGATGCAGACCTGATTACGTCGGGGCTGCTAACTCTTCAAGAAAAAGCAAAAAAAGGTGAGTTATCCTTCAAAGTAGAGATGGAAGACATTCATCTTAATCTAGAAAGCATGCTTATTTCTGAAATTGGTCCGGTAGGTGGGAAGTTGCATACTGGTCGAAGCCGGAATGACCAAGTGGCGACTGATATGCATTTGTATTTGCGTAATCAAACGGAGGATGTTTTGAGCTTAATTTCAGCCTTGCAAACAGCTTTACTCGAGCAGGCAGAGAACCATGTTGAAACATTAATTCCTGGATATACTCATTTGCAACGCGCTCAGCCGATTTCATTTGCCCATCATGTGATGGCTTATTTCTGGATGTTGCAACGTGACAAAGAGCGATTTACGGAAAGTTTGAAACGAATTAATGTTTCTCCACTCGGAGCTGGTGCATTAGCGGGGACAACCTTTCCAATCGATCGTGCGTACAGTGCGGAGTTACTTGGGTTTGATGCTATCTATGAAAACAGCTTGGATGCTGTGAGTGATCGGGATTTTGTGCTTGAGTTTCTTAGTAACAGCAGCACATTAATGATGCATCTTTCTCGGTTTAGCGAAGAGATCATTCTTTGGTCAAGTCAAGAGTTTCAATTTATTGAACTAGATGATGCTTTTTCAACTGGAAGCAGCATTATGCCTCAGAAAAAGAATCCAGATATGGCTGAGCTGATTCGTGGGAAAACAGGGCGTGTGTATGGTAATCTTACAGGTCTTTTAACCGTTTTGAAAGGATTGCCGCTTGCTTATAATAAAGATATGCAAGAAGATAAAGAAGGTATTTTTGATACAGTAAAAACGGTGATCGGCTCTTTGAAAATTTTTGAAGGTATGATTTCCACGATGAAAGTGAATAGCGAGGTTATGGAGAAGGCAACGAAAAACGACTTCTCGAATGCTACTGAATTAGCGGATTATTTAGCGGCGAAAGGCATGCCGTTTAGAGAGGCGCATGAAGTAGTCGGCAAATTGGTACTATCATGTGTGAATCAAGGTTGCTATCTTGCAGATTTAACTTTGGAACAGTTCAAAGAAGCGTCAGATTTGTTCAATGAAGATATCTATCAAGCTCTTAACCCGTATGAAGCAGTAAAGCGCCGTAACAGCGCCGGTGGAACAGGATTTGAGCAAGTAAAACTAGCAATTCAAAAAGGAAGAGAGCTAGTGAAATAAGTGAAACTTCCATCAGATGGGTAGAGTCCCTCATTGTTTGGATAGTTAAACTGTGAAAAATAAAAAAGGCTGTCTCCAGGGTCGCACTCTAGAGACAGTCTTTTTTCATCGTATCAATTTTTTTTATCTGTTCGAACAATCAGTACATCACAATTAGCATTGCGGACGATGTTTTCAGAAACACTTCCTATTAGAAAGCGCTCTACTGCGTTCAGTCCAGTAGCTCCGCAGATGATAAGGTCAATATGATGTTTTATAGCAAGATCTTTAGGGATGATGGTTTTCGGTGAGCTGTATTCAATGGCTATTGCCACTTCTTTGACACCGGCTTTTTTCACTTCTTCTTGGTAGTTATTTAATAATTCAGATGCGTAGTCTTCAATGCTGTCTCCGATTGGGCTATTAAAGGCTTCTGTTGCTGGGAAATTCCTTGCATCCACAATATGGGCTAGCAATAGTGTCGCATCATTACGAAGTGCGATTTCAATGCCTTTTTGCAAAGCCCATTCTGCTTCTTTCGATCCATCTACCGCCACCAGAATTTTTTGATACGTCATTGTCATATTAAACTCTCCCTTCATCAAATTGCCTAAACTTCACGATCAAATGATCACAAAAAATTGAGTAGAAAAGAAACTTTATCCTGCATTTACAGAAAGTCATTCCCCGCTGATTGAAGTTTCACTTTATTTAATAATTTGCAGTGTTTTTGGATATTTGGTTAACACCTCTGTTCCGGTTTCAGTTACATAAATATCGTCTTCAATTCGGACACCGGCAACATTTGGCACATAAATGCCAGGTTCAATTGTATAGACCATACCCGATTTCAAAAGAAGCGGGTTTGTTTCGGTTAAGGAAGGAAATTCGTGTACACTGATTCCTAAGCCGTGACCAAGGCGGTGAGGAAAATAATCTCCGTATCCTTTGTCACGAATGATATTGCGAGCAGTTAAATCGATTTCGGCACATGAAATACCGGGTTTACTTGCTGCAATAGCTGCTTCCTCCGCTTTAAGTACTGTTTCATAAATTTCCCGTTGCTTGTCTGAAATGTCGCCGTATGCAACAGTTCGGGTAATATCGGAGCAATAGCCTTCGTAGACAACACCTAAGTCAAACAGAACAAAATCCCCGCGTTTTACTTTCGTAGATCCTGGTGTTCCGTGTGGAGACGCTGCATTGGCACCCGTTAGTACCATGGTTGAAAATGACATATCCTGTACGCCTGCTTTTTTCATTTCATATTCAATCGCAGCTAGGATTTCCATTTCTGTTTTGCCTTCTTTTATCTCTGATACCCCAATTTCAATCGCGTAATCAGCAAGACGGCATGCTTCTCGTATTTTTTTCATTTCATCTTCTGTTTTAACCATGCGAAGTTCCCGTAATTTCGCTTCAGCAGCTACTAGTTCAGGAACAGAGAAGATCATTTGAACTTTTTCTAATCGTTCCACATTTAGATGCTCTTTTTCAATGGCGAGCCTTTTTACATTTACAGAACGGCGGTCAACTGCTTGTTTTATTTCTTCCCAAGGGTCTTCAATATCGGTGTAGCCGATAATTTCCCCTGTCCAACCTGAGCGCTTCGCATCTTCAGTTTCCATTTTAGGGCAAACAAGGATAGGTTCAGCCTCTTGGAAAACAACCAATGCAAGCAATCTTTCGTGAGGATCGCTCAAGAAGCCGCTTAAATAAAACACATTATCTGGAGCTGTAATCAAAGCAGCGTCCAGTCCGCTTGTTTGTATCCATTGTGTTAAGTCAGTTAATTTTGTATTCATTTTTA
The DNA here is from genome assembly GCF_014138605.1 of Peribacillus huizhouensis. Lineage (GTDB taxonomy): Bacteria > Bacillota > Bacilli > Bacillales > DSM-1321 > Peribacillus > Peribacillus huizhouensis. The sequence goes on from NZ_JACJHX010000003.1 coordinate 459,427, forward strand.
TTGCCTCCAGTAATAAAATCATCCGTATCTATATCAACCTTATCAATAATAAAAAGCAAAGTAAACTATTTTGGAATAGGAATAGTCGTTTGGAAAATAAGGTTTACTATCTTGAAAGAAGGGCAACTAATAAAGAAAAATGATTAATAAAAAGGAGAATGGGAACGAAGAGCGAATGTAGAATAGTTGAGAAATAATGTTTGAAGGGAGTTCTTATTTTGAAAGTATCTTTTCACGGTCATGCAGTAGTGATGATTAATACGAAGGGGACGACGGTTTTGTTAGATCCATTCATTAATGGAAACGGACAGACCGATTTAAAAGTAGAGGATGTTCATCCTGATGTCATTATTTTAACGCATGGGCATGGTGACCATCTTGGTGATACAGTGGAGTTAGCCAAAAAACACGATGCACTTGTGATTGGTTCAGCAGAAATGGCTCATTACCTTGGGGCACAAGGTGTCGAACGGACACATGGCATGAATATTGGCGGGGCATATGAGTTTGAATTTGGTAGAGTTAAGTTCACAACTGCCTTTCATAGCAATAGTTTTATCACAAATGATGGACAGATTATATATCTTGGTATGCCAAGTGGCGTCTTATTTACCGCAGAAGGAAAAACGATTTATCATGCTGGAGACACCGCAGTGTTTTCTGACATGAAATTGATTGGTGAACGTCATCCTATTGATCTTGCCTTTTTACCAATTGGTGATAATTTTACAATGGGGCCTGAAGATGCAGCGCTGGCGGCCGAGTACTTACAGGCAAAGCAGGTTGTTCCAATTCATTATAATACTTTTCCGCCAATCAAACAGGATCCGCAGAAGTTTCTCGCTTTGCTGAAAGCAGGCAATGGAAAAGTACTTGAACCAGGCGATTATATCGAGCTTTAATCTAGTCAGTAATGAGGATATAACAGAGGTGGATTTGTTATAAAGTTTAATAATTTGTAAATGATCCAGACAAAAATCATAAAAAGGGGATACATAGTAGTCTTGACTACTATGTATCCCCTTTTTTTCTTACGAATGATCCTTTTGATTGTAGTTGATATGCGAGACTCTCGGTAAGTTTCACTGTATTTCACCAATCGGACTTACTGCCTGTTAATGCGGGATAAAAAAGAAAAATTGTTAAACAATAATATCGTGAAACCAAAATATATGTATGAGGTGTTTGAATGAACCTTTGGTCTAAGTTATTAATCTGTACATGTTTACTATTTACGTTTCATTTACCCGTTCAAGCAAATAATACGATTCCAAAACAAGTAGTAAATATCAAAGGTAACTCAAACTTAAAGGAATTAGTAACGGGTTCAACGCTAATTGTTTATGGGTGGCTCAATACTTCTCATCAAGAACAGCCACTAGATCAATCTGTACAAAGTGGCAAACTCGTGAATTTTGTACAAAGATTTCACGTCCAAAAATATTTAAAGGGAAGTAGCAGTCAAATCATCTCTGTGTTATCAACCGGAATTGACCCACTTCCTGAACCTTCAGATCCTAACAATAAAGTTTTCCCAGGACCGATGTCTGAGGGGCGTTATGTTGCCTTTCTAAAACCTGTTCCTGGAACAAAATATTATACTATTGTCGGGGGATGGCAAGGTGTCTATCCCGTTCACGAAGGAAAAACTGTTTCCCTTGAAGGAGAAGGTTTTCCGGAGTTAAATCAATTAACGATCAAACAATTTGAAAGGAAAATCAAATCGATATAAATACACTACATAGAAAAGCTAGGCGGTAAGCCTATTTTTTCACTATTGTGCGAATATATGATGGTACCGGTCATCCTCCATTCTGGGAACAGCACTAGTATTTGATTTCCTCGATAAGCTTAAGTTTTAGTGAAGTGTTTAAGGTAACATTGATATGGTTATTAATTTTAAAAAAGGCTGTTTTCACATACTTTGTTGCTTTTCAATCATTTTTACACTAATAACCCGGGTTGATTTCCGTTGCAGGTACTCGCTTTCCG
>NZ_JACJHX010000004.1 GCF_014138605.1 Peribacillus huizhouensis
ATCAGGCGCTCTCCCCTTTTTTAAAAATGAATGAGCTGCGTCTTATTAAGTATTGCCTTTTTCACTGAATTACAGAAGTTTATTTTCATGGTAGTTTAAGTACAGACCTACACAATCTCCTCTAAGCTTATATAGATATCTATTTTCTTTTAAGGGTTCAAAAATCTGCCCCTATGATGAAAAAAAGCGATCCTCTTTATTGAAGAATCGCGCCCGATTGTTGAAGATCGTTATACAAATATAACCCCCGTTACTTGAATAAGGATTGAACTTTTAAAGCAACTTCTTTTGGCTAAACATCAATAGATGATAATCATTTAATATTCTACATTACTTATATCTACTTAATATTTCTTCTGGAATATGACAATAATCGTTTGGACATCTAGCTAACCTATCTTGATGTTCTTCTGCACTTCTCACATAGTTTGAAAGAGGTAATACTTCAACAACTATAAGGTCATGATCATTTCTCCCATCAAGAAATGCCTTCGCTTCTTTTAAGTGTTCTTGCTTTTCACTATATACTCCTGTTCTGTATTTCTTACCAACATCCTGTCCTTGTTTATTCAAACTGTATGGATCAATTATTTCAAAAAAACATCCCATTAATTCCCTGATAGTTACCACCGCTGGATCAAATCCTGTTTTTACACATTCGGCGTAACCATCATAATCACCCTCAAGAGTGTGACTTGTTCCATTAGCTCTTCCCGCTTCTGTAAACTTAACACCAGGTAAAGTTTTTACAAAAGCTTGTACTCCCCATAAACATCCACCTGCAAAATATACTATTTCCATATTGTTTTCCCCCTTATAATAAAGTATCTTTTCTGTTATTTTATCACTTACTCCTTGTTCCACTACTGCAACTATAGTTTAAGTACATTCTTTCACAAACACCACACTAATTACCATGAGTACTCAATTTTTCTTGAGACTATTCCTCCATTAAATGGCCCTATAACGGAAAAAAGCGATCTTCTTTATTGAAGAATCGCACCCGATTGTTGAAGATCAAGTATTGCACAATTTGATTACTATATTTAACTTGTGATACGGTTCTCCATAGCATATCTAAATAAGGTTCTCAAAAATGCGGGGACTAGCAAATACTTTTGAAATGAAAGGGGCTCCCCCCATGAAGGGATCCTCATATATCGTGTTTATTTATTTTTAATTATCTACATATGCGTTAACAGGCGATCCTTTTGGTCAAGGAAATATGCCATCAGTTTCTTACATTGAGGAATAGAAAATCCTAACATTGGACCTAATCCAAACGCAATAAACACTGTTCCAATTCCAACTGGCCCCCCTAACATCCAACCAAGAAGAAAAACGAGAACTTCAATGCCATTTCTAACCAACGGGATACTCCAACCCGTTCTTTCAACAATTAATAACATAAAGCTGTCTCTAGGACCTGCTCCAAAATCAGCAGAAACATAAAATCCAATACCGTACCCAATTAAAACAACACCTATGATAAAGGCTATTATTGCTCCTGCTAAACTATCAATGCTAGGTAAAATCGAATTAAAAAGATCAATAAATAACCCTAGAAACAACATATTTAGAAAAGCCCCTATTTTTGGCCATGCCTTATTGAAAATTGAACTGATCAACAAAAGTAAAAATCCACTTATTATCGACCAAGTCCCAATAGTAAAGCCAAATTTAGTAAATAGACCATAATGAAACACATCCCATGGTCCAATCCCTAAATGCTTTCCTTCAATTGTTAAAGATATGCCAAATGCTAACACCATTAAGCCAAAAATAAAAAAAGACCATCGTAGAATCCATTCCTTTTTCATAACCGCTCCTCTATCTTATATCTTATTTTTTTATTAATATAACATTAAATTTGGACAGAATTTATAATCTATATTTTCTGAAACATTACCTAAAAAGCGTATCTTTCATTTTCTTATTGGATCTTATCCGTTTTAACAATGGAAAAGCTGACGTAGGCAATATCATATAGCCACGTCAGCTTTTCCATTTTGAAGACTAAAATATTCCTAAACATTTTGTCGATTAGGAACAATCTAGTATGCCTATTTTTATGTTGAAGCAAATATTGAATAAGTAGTAAGTGAATATATTAAATATGGTTTACGTGAAAAATGAGTGAACTTATTAAATGGAACCCAGCCCTCATTTTGGTGAAGGCTGGGTTAATTATAGAAGTTAAAATAAGAATTACTAGTTACTCAACTTTCGCACCCTTGCGTTTCTATAAGGGATTTCGCATGCTTACCCTTGGTTGGACAGATGGTGTCACATTTATCCCTATTGAATTTTCCGCTGGGCCGACCGGCTCACTTCGATCCCGTCGGCCGCCCTCAGCTTGGCTCCGTCGATGCCGTCGACGACGTTTTCAACCATGCTGAGTTCCTCCCCGGCATCGATCCTGATGCCGTTGGCGGCTTGTCGAATGATGTTGGACTCTATCCTGATGCCTGAGGGGATGCCTTTGCCCCGTCCTTCAGTACCGTGGTCCTCACGGAGCCGGATGGCCCAGAACCCGTCAATCCCTCCAGTGATGTAGTTACCATGCAACTCCGTGCCCGGCGCATTGCGGACCTCGATGCCTACCTTCGAATCCTCCCCAGCGGTGATCCTGTTATCCTCGATGAGGGTGTCAGGAGTTCCCAGGATGACGAGGATTCCCTGACGGTTTCCAATCAGGTCGTTGGAGTGCACCCAGTTTCCAGGCCCTGAGGCGTCGTGCTTGTTCTTGGACCCGCCGGAATTGCCCAGTGCGATGCCAGCCTGTTGCCCGCCGATGACCGTGTTGTCCCGGACCTCGTTCAGGTATTCACCCTCACCGTGCAGGTCGATGGCGTCGAGGAGGCTGCCGACGATGGTGTTCTCCGCCACGAGATTGTTGTGCGTGGGGAACTGCAGCAAAATAGCGTGCCGCAGATGCTTGCCATCGAAGGTATTGCCGATGACGACGTTGTGCCGGGAATCGTTGGCGGCATCCGGGGCGCGTTGGTCCCTTGAGCCCTCGATAGCAATGCCGTAGCCCTGTCCGCCGGGACCGACGGCAGTTGCCTCACTGATGTAGTTTCCAGAAAGAGTCACTTCACGGCTGGCCTTGACTGAGATGCCGTGACGCTCGAACCTGCGGATGCCCAGGTTCTCCACCAGGACCCGGGAGCTAGCCTGCCCTTCAAGGGCTCCAAGGTAAATCCCGTACATCGGTCCGCCACTCGCATCGCTGTCGTCGGGGTCGTCGCCGAGTGGACCCTCATAACGGGAGGTGATGGTGAAGTCAGCTACGATGACGTCGTGGACGCCGGAGCCGCGGATTACCCGGCTGTCATCCTCTCCGTCGAGAGAGGTCAGCAGCACGGTGCTCTCCTGGCCCTCTCCCCGCAGGTCCACGCCGCTGCGCAACACGATGTTCGCCGACTCGTCGGCCGGGTCAGTGGAACGCAGGTCATACGTGCCGGCCGGCAGCACAACCTCGTCACCCGGTACGGCCGCGTCCAGGGCCGCCCGGATGGCTGCTGCGTCGTCGTGTGAGTCCGGATCCGGATCTGCCCCAAAGTGCGTAACGTCAAGGGTCCTGCCCGTGGCCGGACCCGGCCTTGGGACCTCAATCGGCTTGCCGGACCGATCCACCAAGCCGGGGGACTGCCAGTCGCCGTGCCCGGACGGGGCGGGTCCCACGGCTTCATCGCTCTCAAACGGCCCTTCGGATTCCTCGACGGTGCATGCGGTCAAGAGGACCAACAGGCCAAGGACCATCCACCATGTATGTGCCAGCCCTCGCCGGCTGTTCCGAACAGATTCCTTCATCAGAACTTCTCACGTCCTTTCTGCACTCTTTTCGTTCCACTCGTCGCCCATGAAAGCGACGAGAAAAGCGGTGAGCTCACGCGCTCACCGCCTTCGGGATGTCCCGACGACCACTACCAGGTCGCCGACTTCATCCCATGGCAAGGGACCTACCGATTAGAGTTCCCCTTGCCATTGCTGTTATCATTGGCTATTGCCATTGTTGTTGCCTTGGCCATTGCCATTGTTACCTTTGTTATTGCCTTTGTTGTTGCCTTTGCCGTTGTCCTTGTTAAGTTTGAAGTTCAACGGGACGTCCTTTTCTAGCGGAGTGTCTGCAGATGAACCACCGACATGCACGCGGTATTTTCCATCAACAGTAGCCCACTCGCCATCAGCCCAGTTCCCTAGGTTGTCCGGTTCTTCCGGAATGAAATAGGAGAACGGGTGGTTGGAGTCAGCCTGGTTAATTCGCACAGTCACCTGCTTGCTCTCACCTGGCTCAAGGTCAACCTTCTCGAAGTTGACAAGTCGCTTGGTCGGCTGCCCCGCCTCGTCCGGCAGTGTCAGGTAGACCTGTGCCGCTTCTTTGCCGGCAACGTCACCAGTGTTCGTGATTGTGAAAGACACGTCAATACCAGACAACGAGCCTTTACCTTGGACCTTCTTCACCTTGAGGTCGTCATACGCGAAGGTCGTATACGATAAGCCGTACCCGAATGGGAAGACCGGGTTCACGTCGTTGGCTTCATACCAACGGTAGCCCATCTCAAGACCCTCAGTGTACTGGGCGATTAGCTGATGAGAACCGTTACCGTACGGGCCTGGGCCACCTGGCTTGCCAGTATCTTGACGTGTTCCAGGGAACTGCTCCTCAGTCGCGAAGGCAGCTTCACGCTCGGTCGCACCGAACGTCATAGGCAGCTTACCGGAAGGATTGACTTTACCATAAAGCAAGTTGGCAACGGCATTGCCATCCTCCATGCCTGGGAACCAAGCCTCAAGCACTGCTGGTACCTCATTCAGCCACGGCATAAGCACCGTACCAGAAGTCTTCAGGACCACAGCGGTGTTCTCCGCATTGGCCTCCAGAACCGCATCGATTAACGGCTCCTGCTCCACCCAGTCCGCGTTCTTGCCGAGGGGAATGGCCGGGAAGCCGAGAGTTTCGCGGTCTATTGTCTCAGCCGGGGTGTCGCCGACCATGAGTAGCACGACGTCAGACTCGGCGGCTAGCTTGGCAGCAGCCTCCGGGTCACGGCCATCGTTGTACGTCACTTTGGTGTCGTAGCCCAGCTCTTTGATGACGTTCTCCAGGCCCTGCTTCGGCGTGACCGTGTAAGGGGTCACGACGTTCTCGTTGTTTACCCGAATGGAGCGCGGGGACATCTTGGCCTCACCGGCGAACCACTCGAGGCCGATCAGCGCGATCGACTTCTGCTTACCATCCAGTGGTAGGAAGCTGTCATCGTTCTTCAACAGCACGGCCCCTTCTTCGGCCATCTCACGTGCGCTGTCGCCGTTGGCCATCGGATCGACGATCTCCGGCAGGAACTTGTCGTAAGGCTCATCCATTTGGCCGAACTCAATCATTTTGACGTATCGTGGACGAAGCAGATTGTCGATGTCGTCCTCGGTCACTTGACCCGAGTCTAGCGCCTCCTGGATCTTCTCCTCAGTGTAGTACTGCGGTGCCCAGTCGAGCTCTACATTCGTACCTGCCTTGATAGCAGATACCGTATTGTGAATCGCGCGACGGTCACTCATGACGTAACCGTCGAAGCCCCATTTAACACGCAGGGCATCTTGGAGTAATTCAGAGCTATCACAAGCATAAGTGCCGTTAACATCCGGGAATGAACACATCACTGAGGCTGGATCAGCATCCTTGACAGTCATCTCGAAAGGCAGCATGTACAGCTCGTTCATGGCCTTTGAAGGAACTTGGACACCCATCGTCCATCGCTCGGTCTCTTGCTCGTTGCCGGCCAAGTGCTTAAGCTGTGCCTGGACCCCTTGGTCCTGGATGCCTTTGACTTGCTCGGTCGCCAGTGTACCCGTCAAGTACGGGTCCTCACTGAAATATTCATAGTTTCGGCCACCGTACGGGTGACGTATTAAGTTCATGCCCGGTCCGAGCAACACGTGATGCGCGAAGGCACGAGTCTCTTCGCCGAGAATGCGGCCAGCCTCATAGTTCAGCTCCTGGTCGAAAGTCGCGGCCATCGCCGGAGTGGACGGAAGTCCCGTTGCCACCGGGTCATTACCACATGATCCGCCCTTTACACCCGTACCACCGTTAGTCATACGGATTGTAGGGATGCCCAGTTCCTCAATCCCACGGATCTGACGTCCAGTGTCCTGCCACTCACACCCAGGCAGTGTACCTTCAGGCGCGAATTCGCCACTCTGGTACTTGTCAGTACCTTTCTTTTTGATGACGACCGTCTCACCGGTGTCGTTCTCATTGAAGCGCGAGATGGCGATTTGCTGGATCTTCTGTTCCATCGTCATCTCATCGAGAAGCAGCTTAGTGCGCTCCTCAGCAGAGAGCTTGGTGTTCAACCAGGGGTTGGTCCCTTCCGTTCCACCGTTCATCGCATTAGCAGGAACTACTAACGTAGACATGGAGATCGCTGCTGTCAAAAAAATTGAACTAATTCGTTTTATCATCTTAATCTCTCCCTTACTATCTATGTTGTCTATGTATTGAAAGAATCGTTTAAAGCTCCCTTCTGTATACTTGTATACAAGCATTATATTTCCATTACCACCTATTTGTATATTAGTCTAATGAACGATTAATTACAGAACTGGAACAAAAAACAACGAAATTAGTAATAATTCTTAAGTCCTGAAAGTAGTATTCAAACACTGTGGCAAGCGATGATTTGCCAAATAAACAATCAAAATAAATAAATTTAAATGAGCAGCATACTCCATTATTCTAAATATACTGTAACAAGATGGAAAAACTTCTATTTATTAAATAAGCATTATTACTATGATATTTGGAAATTCAATCGAAGGTGGCATGTAATGAATGAAATAAGTATTGACCCTTATTTGCATGTACGTACGGTAAAAGGCTTTGAATATGGATCAAATGGAAATAATATCAGCTTTATTTCTGATTATACCGGTGCCACAGGTATGGGAGGTCAATCCAGGAGAAGGATGGCCTTTTCAAGTTTCTTTTGCACAAAAAGGAATTACGTTTTTCAGCTATGTTCCCGGAACTTTAGATAGGATTATTGGTATGGACCATGATGGGGATGAACGGGTTCAATTATACTTACTAAAAAACCCTGGGGAACTGATTGTGCCAAGAAGATTGCCGATAATAGTATTGATTTAATAGTTACTTCTCCCCCTTTTGCATGATTAAGAAAGAAAAATTATGGTAATCAAGATGCAGCTGACTATATTAATTGGTTTGTTGAATTTGCAACAGAATTTAAAAGAATATTAAAACCAACTGGTAGTTTGGAAAAGGTTGAATATTAAACCACACCCAGCTCGTTTTCCAAATGAACTACCATCTTTCTTTATTAAGTTTCTAACAGATCCAGGAGATGTTGTATATGATCCCTTCGGAGGAAGCTGTGTAACAGGGAAGATGCTGAGGAACTAAGAAGATATCGGATTACATCTGAACTTGTAGAAGAGTATGTAGAAGCTTCACAATATCGATTTTTCGTTTTACCATTAAATGTAACTGATCCTTAATCTAATATATTTACTAAAAGGTAGACCTCAAAAGGGGGCATTTCAAAGTCTCTACCGCTTATTTTTCTTTTTTCTAACTTTATCCACTAACCTCGTTAAATTATTTAATATTTAATTGTACTTTTAGTATGGTGAATGGAATGTTTAATCCGAAAAGAGAAGCTGCATATGTTGTTATTGATGACCTTGTACTAGAAGGCATTTACAATATAGGCAACATACGGCAAAGTGATAAACTAAGCCGTATATTCGAAAAAAATCGTGATATACGGCTATAATTCATCCTTAGATACTTAACACGCTTGTAATTTATATGGATTCTGTACGTTCTTTCTATCCATATCTGTATTGTTCGATACCTATAAACCACTTGTAATAATCAACACTTTTAAATACCTCTTATACCTTATATAAACACTGAATAGAATATTTCCCTTTCACATCTTTTAGAGCTTTTTAGCATTTCGTTGTCAGCCACAAACTGTTTAATATTAGCTTTAGGGGGCATCTCCTACATAAGGTTACGAACAGCTCCCCCATCATCCTTAGAGGGTTATATTGTAAAGTAAATCGCTACCTATTTGTGGTAAGGTTCACCGCGTTAAATCATAAATGAGGTAATGAGTTGGAATGACTCTATCTAACTTACTAAATCCTAGCCATTTGCCTATCTATTTTCCAAACCTTTTGCGATATCCGCATTTTCTGCATAGTTCCTCCACTGCCACTCTTCGTGAAAAACCATCTACTAGGTTTTTTGCTCTATCCATCTCGATAATATCAGAAAATGAATTTTCATTAATATTTCCAAGGTTGATAACTCCCTCACCATCTAGGCAACAAGGAATAACAGTCCCATTTGCTAAAATACCTGCTTGATTTCGCATGCCATAGCAGAAGCCCTTCCCATCATCTTCTTCTTCATGTAACGCAGGCCACTGAAACTCGTAATCTTGATTGATGAAGATGCGGTCCGCAATTTTCACGCCGCTTCCTGGTACGACCTTCTCTTCAATTTTGTAGTCTAAATCAAATTCTTTCTCAATAATTTCTAGTAATTCTCTGTTTCGTTTTCTTTCAATATTCGTCGCATTGTCTTGTGTAAGGTTCCATAGTCTCAAGGAAACAATCATTTCTGATTGGCTCGTTGCTTCTTTAATAAAAGAAAGGATACTTTTCACATACCCTTCCTTATCTTTAGAACCAATATGGCCATCAAAGCTATGGAGTGAGAAATTCATTTGTCTTAGCGCAGGCTTATTTAATAATTTTTCTCTCTTTTTATTAATTAATGTTCCATTCGTTGTGATATTAACTTTAAACCCTTTTTCATGACTTAGGTCTAACAATTGGCCTATTTTAGGATGGAGCAGTGGCTCACCTTTTACATGTAAATAAATGTAGTCTGTATGCGGTTTAATTTGGTCTAATCTCTTAGAAAAATCCTCCACAGAAATAAATTGCTTCTGACGTTCTGTTGGCGGACAAAAGCTGCAAGCAAGATTACATACACTTGTAATCTCTAAATAAAACTTCTTAAATTTTTTCACCATTAATTCCTCACTTCTTTGACTACTTAGAACAGGATGAACGATTGTTCTATCACTATTACAGCATACTTGTTCATAAATAGAAACATGCTTATTCAAGGAAACGACCGTTGCCATTTTTCTGTTTAACAGAATGCACTTGTATTTCACCTATTATTTATCCTACTACTTTCTAAACAGGAATTCCTTCACTTGTACTCTTTACATAATAGTAGAAAACCATCAGAGAATTTTCTCAAATGATCTTCACATATTAGCGAACGATTAGGTAACTAACATATTGTCGAAATCTTAACCAAAAATGTTTCACCATATAGTGTATTCCATTTTATGTAGTCTTAGGAGACGCCCTTACTTAAAAGAACCTCATTTCCTTATGAAAAGGTTCACCACTATTAACCTTAAACTAATTTACCTTCTTTAAAATCGGCAGCTCTTTCTCAACAATTTGGTCCTTTAATGGAATAATGTTTTTAAACAACTTCATTGTTACTTAACGTAAGTAAATATATTTCAAAAATTAATTTACATATGATACAATACTATATAATCCCCATTATCATTATTTCCTACGCACGCAATATTTTACTAGTGACAAATGGTAAATATCCACTAATTTTGTATTCATTTATGCTATTATAATAAAATAGCATTTTTTATATTTAAAGTACTGTTTAACATCACGAGGTACTCTTTCAACGAGAAGTTTATATACGGCGGATAAAAACACGCTAAATGTGCAATTCAAAAGATTTCACTCACAATTAAGTACTACAAAAGGAGTATGTATGAAAGAAGTTTATACTCAAATCAATAAAAGATTATATTATACGGTAGTGCTCATCATCATAGCCCTAATGATGGTAGGGATGTTAGTATCTATTCTATGCTATCGTGAATTTGAGGCAGGTTACATATTACAAGCTGTGCTTATATACGTTCTATCGGCATGTTTATTGCTATATCCTAAGTACGAAAGTCATATCTTTAGAGTTGTCATTATTTTCGTAGGATCCGCTTATTTCTATACACTTTTCTTTTTATATCCAGAAACTTGGTCTACCTTTATCTTTCTTTGTTTAATCCCTGCTGTTGCCATTTTATTTTTTGATTCAAAGTTATTTTATTTATCATTACTATTAAATGGACTATCAATCACAGTTACGTTTTGCTATATTGTGCTAATTGATCAGGGAAATCTATATCCACATATTAAACAAGATATAGTTGGGAATATTATTAATATTATAGGCAGTCAAGTGCTTGTCTATTTTATTTATCAAGCATCGTATGTACGGATAAAAAAACAGCAGTTATATTATGAACAATTGCAAAATTCCGAGCGATTAAAGACAACGGGGCAATTAGCAGCTGCTGTTGCACACGAAGTTAGAAATCCTTTGACTGTAGTTAAAGGTTTTTTACAGCTTTACCGTGAAACAGACACACCATTCAGTAATGATAGCAAAAAACATTTTACTTTGATGATTGATGAATTAAATACAGCAGAACAAGTCATTTCGCACTTTTTAACTATCGCAAAGCCAGACAAAGATAAGAAAATGGAAATTGTGAATGTGAAAAGTGTTCTTCAAAGTGTAACGGATTTACTTCAATCATATGGTTTATTACGTGATAATACGATCGATTTAAGTGTGGATGAAGATTGCTACATCTACGCCAACAACATTGAGTATAAACAATTAATGATTAATATTATTAAAAACGCCATTGAAGCCTCAAAAATTGGCGATACTGTTCTTGTTACGGCAAAACGACAAAATCATTTTGTCGAGATGAACGTAACCGACCATGGTTCCGGCATGTCAGAAGCGGAGGTCATGGCTCTAGGTACTCCTTTTTACTCGTTAAAAAGCAATGGTACAGGACTAGGTTTAATGATTTGCTATCATATTACCGAAAAATATAATGGGACTATCGTTTTCCAAAGCTCAAAAGGTGAGGGAACAACTGTGACAATCCGCTTTCCATCAAAGAAATCGTGAGGATTATTAAAGCAGATCTATATGAGAGTTATAACGTCAATTTTTTTCGTTTGTCCTCCATCTTCAAAAGGTATATTCTCTAAAAATTTCCTAACAAACATGTAATTTTGTATCAAATTCTTCTTGATCTTAATACTCTCACAAGTATCTTTTCTTGTAACTCTTCTCTTTATAGTCCAAACGAAAGGGTCTGATCCCGCAACGACTATATACAGTATATAGTTAGTATTTTACTACTATATACTGTGTATAGAGTGCGAGGACAGACCCTTATGAGATACCTTCTCACTCCTATATTAATAAAGCGAAACTTCAATCAGTGGGGGTTTTTCTTCATCCTCCACTGATTTTTAGTCCCGTTCTAGTGTCACTTATATCTCTGTTCCACTTTGATAAAGCGACACTACGAACTCAATTCAATGATTCACATTCTGTGGGCGCAAACTTACCTTTGAAAACCACAAAGGTAAGTTTCACTGTATCTCACCAATCGGGCTCTTATGGGCAGTAAGCCCCCACCTACGCTTCTTCGATTCCTCATAGCCTAGGTGGGGGCTTACTGCCCGTTAATACGGGATAAAGTGAAACTTTATTACAATGGATTTTCCATGTTAGTCGTATACTTCTGTAACAATACTTCAAAATTCTCTACTGAAACGGGAGGACTTAGAAGAAATCCCTGTATCTCATTGCATTTCAAATCCTTTAAAAACGAAAGTTGATTCTCATCTTCGACCCCTTCCGCTATCACATTAATATTTAAACTATGTGCCATTGAAATAATTGCCTTCACTATAGCTGCATCATCAGAGTCATACATGACATTACTCATGAATGATCGGTCAATTTTCAAATGATCAATAGGCATTTTTTTCAGAAACCCTAACGAACTGTACTTTGTACCAAAATCATCCATACTGATTTTAATTCCCATCGTTTTTAAATTGCGCAATACTTCAATAGAGTAGTCTACATCCATAGCGATGCTTTCTGTAATTTCAAGAGTTAGTAAAGAAGGATTAAAATCCGCCTCGTCCAGTATTTCTTTTATAACAGAAATAATAGTAGGATTTTGAAACTGCAGAGCAGAAAAATTTACAGACAACTGGATTGAATCACTCTTTTGCCATTTTTTACACTGAATAACAGCGCTACGCAATACCCAATTGCCTAAAGGGACGATTAATCCTGTTTCTTCTGCTAACGGAATAAAGTGAACGGGTTGAATCATTCCCCGTTCTGGATGATTCCAGCGAACCAAGGCTTCTACACCAATAATTTCATTTGTATTGGTATTAAATTGCGGTTGATAATAAACTTCAAATTCATTTCGTTCTAAAGCTCTGCGCAATTCGGTCTCTAACTGTAACTGATGAGGAGTTCCCGGACCGCTAGCCGGTTGATAAAATGAAAAACCATTCTTCCCAGACTCCTTGGTTTTATACATCGCTGCATCGGCATTTTTTATTAGCGTTTCACTGTCTTTCCCATCTCTTGGATACATCGATATTCCAATACTAGTCGTAACAAAAACTTCATGATCTTCCAGGTTAAAAGGCTCTAATAAAGAATGAATGATTCGCTCTGCTGTATCGATAACATCTTGTTCAGAAGTATCATTAAGGATAATGGTAAACTCATCCCCGCCATTACGGGATACTACGTCCTCGGCATCCAAGCAGCCACTTAATCGATTAGCTACACCACATAACAGTAAATCTCCTAGTGCATGTCCCATTGAATCATTAATAATCTTAAAACGATCAAGATCTAAAAATGCTACAGCAACAGTGGAATGATGTTCTTTTGCCTCAATTAGAGATTGCTCAAGCTTTTTATGAAACATTCGACGATTGGGTAAACCCGTAAGTGTGTCATGATAGGCCATTTGCTTGATCGTTTTCTCTACATTTTTGAATTCCGTTATATCTCGGGCATAAACAGTATAGACAGGGAGTCCATCTTTTTTTATCCTTGTTATTGTCATCTCAACTGGAAATTCTTCACCACTTTTCCGAACACCAGTGACTTCAAACCGTTTATTAAGCATCCATTTTTCATTCGTTTGAATGAACGGCGTTGAAAATGACATATTTGACAAAGACGAATGCAAAAAAAGCTTCTTCTCCATGTTTTGTTCGATTATTTCCTGCCTTGAATATTCAAATATTTTTTCTACTGCTGGATTGCATTCTATGATGTTTCCCTGATGATTGATAATAATCACACAATCTAATACAGACTCAAGAATCGCTCCTTTAAAAGCGATTTCCTCATCTAATCTCTTGTCTAAAATAAAAGAACTAACAAGAACAATTCCTAGAATTATCACTGCACTAATCGCAACAAAAATAACAATTGTATCACTATCATGATTGGCTACTGTATGATTTCCTGGATTAAGATGGCTTAGAGTAAACGTTGCAGCCGCCATTCCTGTATAATGCATGCCAGCGATCGCTACTCCCATAATCCCCCCGCTAATGTATTTAGCTAGATTGTTTATACCTTTTTGGGCCTCTCGAAATTGAAACGCAAGCATCAATGCAATAATGGAAGCACCTATTGCAATCAAAATGGAAAGCGCAAATGGGTAAGGATGATACATAATATGAATACCTTCCATGGCCGCCATCCCTATATAGTGCATCCCGCTAATCCCTAATCCCATAAAGGTACCACCTATACATAATTTCGCCATGTTCATTTTCGGATGGCAAATAAAATACAGTCCACATAGCGATGCGACAATCGCAACAACAATCGATATGACAACTAAATGTACATTGTAATGAATAGGGACAGGCAATTTAAATGCTAGCATTGCAATAAAATGCATAGCCCAAATTCCAAACCCCATTGCGGTTGATCCACTAAACAGCCATGTATTTCTTTTCCATCCTTTTGAAAAATTCACTCGTCTTGCAAGATCTAGTGCAGTAAGTGAAGCCAAAAAGGCAATGATAAAAGAAAGAGCAACTACCTTTATATCATGGGTTCCGTGAATATGCTCCATTCATGTTGTACCTCCCGAATCCCTTAACTATTCCTAGGTTGATAGAGTTATTGTTTTACTTCGAACCAATAAGTGGTCTGCTATCTACGATACAAGAGATTTTATACACAAAGTTTTTTCTCGCAAGATGGTAACTTGGATCGTCGCCATAAAAGTTCACCCACATTTTTTCCAATTCCTCTTGCCGATACACTTCTAAGGGTTTGTATGCTTCATCCGCTTGTCGGTTTCGCTGTTTCTCTAGCAGTAATACGTCGAAGTCTGAGCTATTAGATAAATGATTGGCGATGTTTTCAATCTCAGTACAAAATTCCTGCGCTGATTGTCCAAACGATTCATCTAGGAGTCCGATGGATACAGCTGTTGTCGTACTGATCGGTAAGCACTCTTCTGTTAATTCTATTGCCTTGTCATAACCGACACGTTTAGGAAGCAGATATGTCCAATATTCAGATCCGTATAACCCACCCATCTTTTTGTAATGCGGGTTAAGTACGATGCCTTGTCTGGCATATACATAGTCTGCTGCCAAAGCTAGTATTACCCCTCCAGCTCCAGCGTTCCCTTGCATTGCTGAAACAATTAATTTAGAGTCTGTCAGTAAAATCTCTCGTACTAAATCATCCATCGCATGTATGTTTCCCCAAGATTCGTCTGCAGGACTTTCTGCATTTTCAATGGTATTCAAATGTATACCATTCGACCAGAAGTCATGTCCTCCCATTAACACAATTACCTTGATATCTATTTTTTTCGCTTCAACTAACGCATTTTTTAAGCGCATACATTGATCCGTACTCATAGCTCCATTATAAAAATTGAAATGTAAATACCCAACTTGTCCTTTTTGCTCATAATAGATTTCTCTAAAGGTTTGTCCTCCGTATGAATCGAATGGAGTGAGTGGTGCTTCTTTTATTCTATGTAATGTATCTTCTAAGACCATTGTAGCGGGTAACTTAAATTCGCCTTTTTTCTTTAGATGAGTAATCCACACAGCTCCATCCCCAGTGGCTCTGCAAATAGCTCCATCACGATATGCCAAGATTTCACCTGGTTCCCCCGTTAATCGATCTTCTTCATGTACGCCAAAAAGGTAATATTCTTCGCCACAGATTGTATCAAGTACACCCGGATTACTATCTGCTGCACGAATTTTACGTGCAATTACCTCTGTAGTCTCATGCCAATCTATTTTTCTATCCATCTGCTTCATTGTCGGACGAAGTGTTCCCTTAACTTCTTTTTTGCTATAATCAAGTGGTTCCGGGATAAAAGTTCCTAGTTCAACCTTTTCTATCACATCTAATAACCCTTTAATAGCTGCTTGTGTGACTTCATGACGATAGATGTTACTTTTAGTAGCTTTAGTCATGACAAAGTTTTGACTAGACCAAATGTCACCGGCATCCATTTCCGCATCCGCCTGAAGCAATGTAACTCCCCATTTTGTTTCGTCGTCCATAATCGCCCAATCCAAAGATGATGGCCCTCTATCTCCTTTGATTCCAGGGTGAACAATAATGCACACATGACTTCTCCATATTAATTCCGGAATAGCCGTTTTTAAGAAAGGAGCAATAATTAATTGAGGGCTAAATTGAGTAACAGCTTCTATCATTTGATCTTCACTGCCGGCTAATTGAACGAAAACCTCATGTCCCCGATCTGTGAGTTCTACAAAAGCTCTCTGACTAAGACTGTTGTGTGAGGTTGTGATAAACAAAATCCGCATAGTAATATCTCTCCTTTATCAGAAATTATCTCTAGATTAAATAAAAATAACTGCATCTAGTGAACCAATACCCTGTTCACAAGTTTTTAAAGTCCAATTTTTAATATACAAATTCATTTTCATAGAGCTTAGAGTATACTAAGCTGACTATATTTTTTTACACAAAAAAAGACTAACCATTCACTGAGTAGTCTTAAATTATTTTTCTATAAGCTATTTAAATGTCGAGTAAGTTTTATGGGGTGTAGCTTCTTTAACAATGCACAAAACCCAATTAGAATGACATTTACTTCAATAGAACTTTTAGAAGATAACAAAGATTTTTGCACCCAGATGACTTAACTATTTCTGACTTAAACTCGTGTCTTTGCACCTACATATTTTAAAAATCTATCTTTTAAATTTTTAAAATAATAAGTAAATTCTACAATAAATTTACCATATCAATCCAATACAGTAAATGTTTTATAATGAAAATAACTAATAATTCAAAAAAGGGACATAGGTGAACTGTCCCATTAGACAAATCTATGAAATGAAATATTAACAGAACAATATCCCTATCCTAATACTTTAGTCGTTACAAAGTTGTATACCTACTGATTTTAAGGCTTCAGCTATATCAGCTGAAATTTCAACTTTAACGGGTTTCCCCAAAATTGTATCGATTAAATAAGATTTACCTTTAATTTCCTTTATACATTTCACTACTTTCCCCTCCTGTACCTATGAAACTAATATTAGGTATTCTTAGATCCCTATCATCTTTATGCATAGCTTAGGGAAAGACGATGTCTCCCGTGATTCCATAATTTCATAACCTCTGTATGGATCATGTCCCGGTATTTTGCAGTCGTGGAAAAATCATACCTCCAGTCTTCTATTAAAATATCTTACTTTTATATTTGTATGGTATAAATTGAAATTCGAATGGGACAAAGTGTTATTTATCTAGATGGAACATAGGGACAGTAAGTCCTATGCTAGTGATAAAAACAAAATGAAAAGGCATGAACTCAAGTAATAATACCGAGCTCATGCCTTACAAACTATCTATAAATAAAGTATTTAATCTGACCAATTACAAATCGATAAGACTTGGAGGTAGCTTTCTAAATCCTTTTGTTGTAATAAGTGCATAGACAACCCCAATGGCCATCCATATAAAGCCTACTTTTAACGTCATTGGTGACAAATTAATAAATAGGTAGAAACAGATTAAAAAACCTAGGCCCGGAATTAATAAATAACGGACAAATTTCTTCTCTTTTTTACGGAAATAATAATACACAATGACTGATAAGTTAACAAACATAAAGCCAGTTAAACCGCCAAAGCTCATTAATTCGGCAACAAAATCGATTGATAAGAAAAGTGCTCCAGCAATACTAATGCTGCACATTAATAATATATTGTAGATGGGTGTTTTATATTTAGGATGTAAATGTGTAAAGAATTTTTTCGGCAGGACTTCATCACGTCCCATACTAAACATTAACCGTGAAGCACTTGCCTGACCTGTTAAACCAGCTGTAAAAGTTGATACGATAATCGCTACTGTATAGAGTGTTACAAGCACTGCACCACCTGCTACATTCGCTATATCAAATAATGCCGTATCGGCTGAGCTAAAGTTATTCACATCTGGCCATACTAGCTGAGCAATATACGCTTGCACGATAAATATAACCCCACCGATTAAACAAGAAAGAATGGCTGCTTTCCAAATATCATTTTTGGGATTCACCGATTCTTCCGATAATGTTGTAATCGAGTCAAATCCTAAAAATGAGAAACATGCCATCGCTGCACCTGAAATGATTGCCGTCGTCACAAATGTTTCGTTATTAAAGAACGGAGTGATCGATACTAAAGCAGTTGCACCGCCTTCTCCCATAATCGACTTTACACAAAAAATAACGAAGATGACAACAACAATTCCCATAAATAATACTAGAATTTGGTTCGTTTTTGCCGCCATTTCAATTCCAAGAATATTTATTACCGTAATAATCACAGCAATAATGAATACCCAAACCCAATATGGAATGGATGGAATTAATGCATTAGCATAGGAAGCACCAACCATAAAGACGATTAAAGGCACTAATACATAGTCCATAAACATAGCCCAACCGGCAAAAAATCCCAAATGCGGATTGATCGCACGTTGTGTATACGTATACGTTGACCCGGAAACTGGAAACGCTGCGGCCATCCTGCCATAGCTATATGCCGAAAACATCATCGCAACCATCGCGATTAAATAAGCTAACGGCAACATACCGCCAGTCGACTGTGCTGCATAACCATATATATAAGCAGGAGCTATTGGCGTCATAAAGGCGATGCCATAAATCACCAAGTCCTTCAGTGTTAGGACACGCTTAAAATGAGGAGCAGCACTGTCTTGATTTACATTACTTTGTCCTTGACTCATCTAAAAAGCTTCCTCTCTATTTTTGAACGACAGTAAGTTGTTCAATTTCTTCTGAAATGAATTGAATCGTTTCATCTGTGCTCATGACTTGGCAATAAATTTGATTCATGATCATGATTTCTGCATCATGTAATTGTTGTGTCGCTGCTGCACAAGCATCTTCTACTAAAATCACTTCAAAACCCGCATCTGCTAAGCTACGTACAGTTGAGGCAACACATTGGTCTGTTACAACACCAGTACAGACAACTGTTTCAATGCCCATGTTACGAAGTAAAAACTCATAGTTTGTACCACTTAAAACGCTATCTGTCGTTTTATTTACCACGATTTCATCTTCTAATGGTTTTAATTCATCTACCATTTCTGCACCCGGATCACCGATTGGTAATAAAATATTGTTCCAACCTGGACGACGTTGTACAGGAGAACGATCACGTCCATTCTTATGATGACAAGCAATCCGTCCGAAAGTTACTTCTAATTGATTGGCACGGAAAAAGTCTAATAGTTTTTTATTGTTTGGAATTGCTACGTTATCAATACGGTCATAGAAATATTCCCACTTATCGAACATACCCTTTTCACGTGCAACTTGAGCATCTAGCCCATCACGGCTAATAAATTGATTTTGCATATCAACAACTAAAAGTGCAGTTTTTGCTGGGTCTAATTTCATTCTAGCTTCGCCAGTCGGAATAAATTCGTAATAAAGAGTTTGGTGTTTGTCCATAATCATTTCCTCCATAATAGCTTCATAAGCTATATTCATTTTTTTCAATACAAAATATTTGTGAGCCTCTGATCCTAACTTAAACGATGAAAAAGGTTCAGGTTCTCAAATTGTATTACCTTACGAAAGTGGTGGTGCGGAGCAAATATGTTTGAAGCCCCGCCCTTTTCCACAAAAAAAGAGATTCCCCTATATGCTAAAGGAATCTCTTAAAGGCAATAAAAAAAGACTATATACCTTCCGAGAAAGAACCCGGAAATCGATGTAGCCATTCCAAATTCCTCACCCTTTTATCTCATCTGAGAGATAGCACATCTTAATAAGTTGGGAAACTTATTAAGACAGTCCTGTAATTATTCATTACAGACCCAGCACATAATGGCGAGAACTCATTATATACTTCGGCGATATTTCCTTCTGCTTAGCTTCTTCGTCTTCTCGGACTCCACTAAGCACTAATAAATATCGCGCCTCTACCTCACAATCATAAAAAGCGAGGTGTATTGATTTACTGAAATTATTATATAATTATAAATATTACGATGTCAATTTAAAAATTTACCATTACTAACCTTAGAAATAAGCAAATTATTAAAAACGTTTACAAACAGAATAATATATTAACATAATTCAAATAACTCCAGTTCAAGATTTTCTTTTAAACAAACAAGATCCGCTTCAGAATAGCATAATAACTCATTTGCGATTTATGATTGCAAATGAGTTTTGTATCACTAGCTAACATCTAGCCTGCTTACTTTAATTGTTTTGCTTAAGCATTGATATAAACCACCATCAGATCTCGTTTATTCAACTCACGAAAACGATTAAAAATTGGAATATCTGCAACAGTCTCATATATTAAGATCTACAGCCACAACATCACGTACTTTGCCGGTTAGCTTAGCACGCCGGGGACATAGAAACAGGAATCTGTCCCTTTGGACATCTAAGAAGGAAATATTTGAGGACGCTTTATTACTGAAAAAAATAAACTTACTATTAAAGAATTACACTCTTTAGTTCAACGGTGTGATATTTTCTTTTCTTTAAGTCTTTTACTTAATTCTTTAAAGTTTTGTATTACATCAGGCATTGATAATTTTTTTGCTAACATGCTCCCTTTCTGAATAGAGTCTGAGGCTTCGTCTAATAAATTTGCTTTTAGTTGAGCATCTGCAAGGCAATACCAATAAAACCACGCATCCATTTTTGAAATCTTAGCGTCAAAAAACCTTTTAATTTTAGGATAATATCTAGAATATAATTCTGCATTAAGAATCAACTTTTCACCATTCCATGTTAGTACATCCACAAAATAAGTATCAGCTATATACCGTTGCCAAACTGCTAAAGCTACTTTTTTATTTTCATTCAATAGGTCTAATTTATGATAAGGAACCTTAGCTATCATTTTAAATGAACGATCAGTCCACTTAAAAATTTCAAGTTGGTTTCCTGCTGAAGCACCAATTGTCCAACCGAATAAATATTCATTGATTCCATCACCAGTAATATCTGCGAAACCTGAAAAGTGCAACCCCACTGCTTCTCTTTCTGTCTCCCAAATTTTTATCCAACTTTTCTGCTCCTTTTTTAATAAAATGACCCCGTACTGAGAAGGAGATGGCTGGTCTTTTGCTTTTATTTCATAAGTAATAATGATTTCTTTCTGGCCATCTTGGTTAAAGTCATATTGTTGAATTGGTTGTGTTGACAAAGGGTTTTCAGGACTTACCAGTAATGAGTTTGATGGTATAAACTCTTTAACAATTTGTATGAACTCTTTATTTTGTTCACTGTCAGCGTAAACAAATATCTGAGAAAGATTTAATATCCCGAATATCAGTATGAACAATAGTATTATTTTCTTCATCAACTTGCCCCTTTTAAACCGGCATTTAATGATATAGTTCCCTGATATTCACTTTTTATATTTGAACTATTTAGAAACTTTGTTAGACCCAATTTTCAGCATGGTTTCTAATTAAAGAAATCATGCTATTCATGGATGGAGAAAGCCATTTATCTTTATGATACGCAAGAAATGTAGAAATTGCCGGATGTTCCGGTTCAACTTCTTCTCCTTTTAGTTTATCGCTTTCTATTTCTTCTTTCACCGAAAAGTAAGGCACCAGTGAAATACCTAAACCACTTCGAACACACTGCTTAATCGCTTCTATGCTTTGAAAGTCTAAACTCTCTTTAACATCCATCTGTTTATACCGAATATACTCCTCAAACACTGACTTATAACTGCATGTTCTCTCTGTATAAAGAACTGTTCTCGTATCAACTTCTTTTTCTGGTGGGCTAATCAAAACCATTCTTTCTCCTTTCAGCTTTTCGCAATGAAGCTCAGGTAGAAACCAATCATCTTTTTCTAATACTAATGCCAGGTCGATGTCTCCGTTTTGCAGACTTCTTGTAATATCATAATGATCCAGAGATTTAAGTGCTATGTTAACTTTAGGGTAAGATTTTTTATATTCCAGAAGCATAGAAGGGACCCGACAAATTGTTAGCGATTCTGATATACCAAGAGTAAGATCTCCTGCAGGTTCTTCATCCATGTTTAACGCTTGAGAATACAATTCAATGATTTTAACGGCATATGGAAGAAACCTCTGTCCATAATGGGTTAAAATAACTTTTTTACCTAGCCGATCAAATAATGGTTTACCTACTTCTTCCTCTAATTCTTTAATATGAGTTGTGATAGAAGACTGGGCATACCCTAGATGTTCAGCAGCTTTTTTAAATCCTCCTTTATCAACAATTGTTTTGAGTGTTATAAGATGACGAAGCTCCATAAATAACGATATCCTCCTTTAGTTCATTTTTATCGAACTAATAGATCTGTATTATCTATTTTACTAAACTATAATAAGGATTTACAATTAAGCTAGTATACAGGTTCAAATCTTTCAAATAGGGAAAAATATAATAAATACACAAAAGAGGTGCTTAGATAATGACAGATACCAAATTGATATTTGAGTCTGTTTCACTAGGTTATACAACATTAAATAATCGTGTAGGAGTTGCACCAATGACACGTATCAGTGCAACATCTGAAGGATTAGTCACCGATCAGATGGTATCGTACTACACATCTTTTGCCCGAG
Organism: Peribacillus huizhouensis; assembly: GCF_014138605.1. Lineage (GTDB taxonomy): Bacteria > Bacillota > Bacilli > Bacillales > DSM-1321 > Peribacillus > Peribacillus huizhouensis. The sequence continues at coordinate 22,133 of NZ_JACJHX010000004.1, forward strand.
GTGGGTTTGGGCTTATCATTACAGAAGGGACTTATATTGATGACAAATATAGCCAAACATATTTTAATCAACCGGGTATTGCCTTTAATGAACAAGCCCAAGCATGGAAGAAAGTTGTAGACTCCGTCCATCAAGCAGGGACGAAAATCTTTATGCAATTACAGCATACAGGTTCTCTTTCTCAAGGGAACCGTTTTGCTCAAGAAACCATTGCACCTTCAGCTATTCAACCAAAAGGAGAGCAATTAACATTTTATTTAGGAGAAGGTCCATACCCAACACCAAGAGAAGCGACAAAAGAAGAAATCTCAGAAGTTGTAATCGGGTTTGTTAATGCGGCAAAACGTGCTCAATCGGTCGGATTTGATGGGGTTGAAATTCATGGAGCAAATGGCTATTTACTAGATGAGTTCCTTACTGATTATACAAATCAGCGTACAGATGAATACGGAGGTTCTACGGAAAACCGAGTTCGTTTATTAGTGGAAGTCTCTAAAGCTGTTCGGGAAGCAGTTGGAAAGGACTTCACCATTGGTATAAGAATTTCACAAGCGAAAGTAAATGATTACACACATAAGTGGGCAGGAAAAGAACAAGATGCTGAAATCATCTTTGGTCAACTAGGAAAAGCCGGTCTTGACTATATCCATGTTACGGAATATGAAGCATGGAAGCCTGCATTTGATACATGCGAAGCATCACTCGCATCTCTTGCGAAAAAATACGGGAAACTGCCTATAATAACTAATGGACAATTGGAAGATCCTGAAAGAGCGAGGAAAATTATTGAAAAAGGGGACGCCGATGTTGATTGCCTTGGGTAAGGGGGCATTGGCTAACCATGATTGGCCTAACAAAGTAATAAACGGGGAGTCATTAGAAGCGTTTAAACCAGAAGATGTGTTAAGTCCAACTGCTAAGATTAAAGATTTTGAAGTGTAAATCTTATAACAGAGATTAGTTTAAGGGGTCAACAGGGACATAGGGACAGGACAGGTACCTATCCCTATGACTCATATTATTAATCTATTATATTATTTACGTTCCATGCGCCTTCCCTACGATAATCTGCTCCCCCATACACTACACCATCATCAACAACTAAACTTTGAACACTTCCAAAGGAGAGTGAGGACTTTTCTTCGACGACTTTAAAGCCCAATTTCCGCAATTTTTTCTTTACTTTAGACGAAAGTTCGCCCTCAACCACAATTACATCTTCATTTACTTCCATAAAGAAGCGCGGGTGATCAATTGCATTTTGTATGGTTTCATCGTATTTTAAATTTTGAACCAATACCTGTGTAATCACCGAAGGAATACGGCTACCGCCTGCACTTCCAATTCCCATCACGGGTTTTCCATCTTTGACTATAATTGTTGGAGCAATGTGGCTAACAGGTCTTTTCCCTTCCTGAATACGATTTGGAGATTTTTCATGCTCACTAAAGTTTTTCAGTTGGTTATTCAAAAAGAATCCATCCATATATTTACCTGATCCAAAAAAGTTACTTAATGTATTCGTTACGGAAACCATCATTCCATTTTTATCGACGATTACAAAATGGGTCGTATCAGAATGTTCTTCTTTTTCGGCCTTTGAATCCAGTTTCGATTTATAGCCTCCTTCGGAAATGCCGGATACTAGTTTTTCACTATACTCTTTTGATATCAATTTTTCCAAGTCCATATCCACGAAATTCGGATCACCTACATGGGCGATTCGATCACGGTAACTCTTACGATTAATAATCCCCAATTTATAAATATACTCGTCTTGGCTCATTTCTTTCTCAAATTCCATCTCGTCTACCATTTGTAATGATTGAGCCAGCATTACACTACCAGAAGGAGGAGCCGTTGAATAAATGTCAAATTTATCAAATTTGAATTTTATAGGTTTTTTCCTTTCTGCCTCATAACTTTTTAAATCACTTAAGTTAATCGTTTTTACATGATCATGAATATGTTCAGCTATTTCCCCCTCATAAAATCCCTTTGCACCTTCTTTTTGAATGATACGAAGCGTATTTGCTAATTCTTTTTGACGAAGCCTCTCACCAGTCTGTATCGCTTTTCCATTCGGGAAAAAATGAGGTACTTCATCCTTGTTAATTCGATAAGACGCACCTTTCAATCTTTCATGCAACGTTTTTGAAACCTGAAAACCTTTCTCTGCCAGCTGTATCGAAGGTTCAATTAATCGTTCCATTTCAACCGTTCCCAATTGCTTATGAACTTTTTCCATTCCTTTGACAAATCCCATGATCCCTGTTCCACTTGAAGGCAGCGTATCTGACGTTGAAAGCGTATAATAGTCATATACAATTGGTTTTTCCCCTTTTCCCTCATGAATAATCATTTCTCCACCGCCACCAAGTCCTGAACCATAAGGTTCGACCACACCTAATGCATACGAAACAGCCACAGCTGCGTCGACTGCATTTCCTCCCTTTTCAAGTACTAACATTCCTATCTTCACCGCTAAGTCATTATCAGCAGATACACCATAACCTTGATTTTCTTCACTGCTTTCTCCTTTTGGTTCTGCCAATTCATCGCTGCTTTGATCAAATTCCACAGATATTGGTTCTTCTTTTTTGATTTCATTTAAACGGGAAAAGTTCATTATCCAAACTGTTAACAAAACAGCTAGGACAATGAACCCCCACCAGAAAATACGTTTCATAAGATCACATCACAAAAATTAAAATTCCAGAAATTAAAATAAGCAAAATAATAGCATGTTGCGTACTTCTTTTTTTATGCCATTTAATCGTTTTTAAAACCCATTGCGAAAAAGTCATTTTTTTAGTTTCTGCTCTCATTGGATAATTAATCTCCTTTTAGAAAAGTATTTTATACGTCAATACAATACAAAATGTCGATGCAGTTAGTAGCAATGTACTACTTAGCGTAGGAAAAACACCTTGCTTTTGAATTGTATTTGCAATTAAACCAGGTACAATAACACCAATTGCTGCTAATCCTACGACTTCGATTGGTACCGCTAGTGAATAAAAATAATCAAAAGTAAGTTTTAATAATATCCCTACTGTTAACATTGCCGTAAATTTGCGTCTTCCATATAAAATGGTAAATCTGGTCACAACTTTTGTCACAATCAAAAAAGTCAATAAACTAATCAATATTGTGACTAAAAGAAATAGTGGACTGGTAAAAACTAGAGCTAGATAACCAGGTACAACCAATCCTGCAGGAATTATGCCTGTTTTTTCTGCATAAAATAAACTTAGAATAACTCCAACAACAAGTGCTATATATACTTCCACTCTTCTTCCTCCTACGTTGTTACATATTCTTTGATTTTATTATCTTGGTAATCTTCTATAGAATTAACTTTGCTCTTTTCTAAGTGTTCAATCAAAGGTTCGGCTGCTCCATGGATATTCCCAACCCCATAGATCACACGATCACTTAAATACTCATTTAATATCGTTGCGATATTATCAGTAGTATATCCTTCGAGATCATATACTCTCTCTGCTTGAATATTTCCTAATTCATATTCATCATAGATTGGACTAGTTGTCTCACCAATTAAGACAAGGGCGTCCATCTTAATATAAGGTAATACATCTTTCGCAAATTGTTCCGTTCTGTCTACTCTATCTGCTCTGCAATTCATAATCACAACTGGGTTAGTCGTTGGATAATTCAACTCTTCAACCCTTTCCCAAATATTCAAGGTAGATGTTGCATCGTTCGCTGCAAATCCGTTTACCAAATACGAAGGCTTAAGTTTATCCCCGATCGGTAAAATAGTCATTGAACCTGGATCTGGATTTGCTTTCAACATCCCTCGAAAAGCCGTCTGCTCATCAATCTCCAAAGCGTCGGCTACCGCTAAAGCCAAGGCTGCATTCTCTGGAAACACCATATATTCAAATTGCAATAGGTAATCTTCTGGGATTCTAGAAACATCACATACGATAACCTTCGTATTTCTCTTCTCTGCTATCTCTCTGTAATAACTCACATACGGACTTTCATTGACAATCAAGTGGCCATTATACGGGATTGTTGCTGTAAAAGCTTCAGCTACTTCATCTAACGTTGGTCCCATCACATCCATATGGTCTTCTAATATATTTACAATTACTCCGATATTAGCCTGTAGCAGTTGTTCCTGAAATATAATTTGATAATCCGGATTAACAGCCATACATTCACTTACCAGTACTTCAGCACCTAATTTTGAAGCATGTTCGACAATCATTTTTTGCTCTCGAATGTTTGGACCTTCTAGTCTTCTTTTAATTGGCGTTTCTTCTTTCGTATTCCAATACATCATTCGAGCCGATGTCCCAGTAGTTTTCCCGACAGTCTTATAGCCTGCTTCCACTAAAACAGCAGTAATCAAACGTGTCACCGTAGATTTACCACGAATACCATTAACATTTATTCGAATTGGAAGTGAATCTAAGTGCTTTTTATGCCTTTTTTTTTCAAAAATTCCGATTATTAAAAGTAACACACTCAGCCCAATGATTAAACTCATTCTGATTTAAATCCTCCTAGACCCGAAAAATAATATAATAACTTCCAAAAACTTAAACTTCGCTATTCTTCCTAAATCACCTCATTAACCTCAACTTTGTAATCTTGGCTAACTCATCATCTTCAATGACAATGTGTACAATAATTTAAGTGAATCACCTACCTCACATAATTTATACATACGTACAGACACATTTAAAACATACTTTTATACAATTGTATAATTATGTAAATCACAACTATATTTAGTATTTTTTAATCCTTTTCAGAATTAACCACTGGATAAATAGTAATCGTTTCGATTTACATTACATCTTTTTAATATTCTTAAGCCATGATTATTATTTAAGATTTAGCAAATGGTAATGTACTACGGATATGCTACCTCATTCTAAATTAACCTGTGTTCTTAAAGGTTAATTTCGTCTTATTCAAAAAATCTATTTTCATCGCTGAGTATGTATCTAAAATTTCTTCCCCACAAGCGTTTTGGTAATCCAAGCCTGTTAAATATGTGATGCATAGAAATTCCACTAGCTATTATTGGGTATTCTCTGACATTAACTCCAAATTTTTTTATATGTAATCACAGTCAACTTGGCAAATTTTTTTCTCTTCCTTCTGATCGATAGATCTATCATACGTAAATTCTACATATAAAAGTAAACAATATTCAACATATTTTGGCAACATTACATAATTCAGGTAATAAATACTATATTTGTAATATAAGAGCGCGTACTTAAGATTTAGCACACGTTAATGTACTGTCGACACTGGTTTCTAACCCTAATCTTAGTTCGTTTGATCATTATTTTGTATCTAAAGATGTATCACAAGCACTACAAGAAATGATCTATAGGTCTATTAACCTCACTATTAGGCAATTATCTAGCTAGCTTATTTCATTTCTGTCTGACACGATGTGGCCAACACTTTTAACAAACCATCTACAATTCTAAACATACATATAAACTTGTTTCAACAATTTTTATAAATTGAGGAGATATTAACTATAGGTATAGATTACTTTAATACCATTAAATCCCAATAGCATACTTTAAGCACTTTAAGTTACTCATAACTTGCCATAGATTTGTAAATTCCAGCGCATAGACGTTTCGATTGTTGAGTCATTTCTAGAAATCCCCGAATATGGTATTTAAGATGGATAGACTTTTTAACGGGAGACTCAAAACCTTCTTTCTAGAAGGTTCTTTAAGCCCACTGCTCTCAAACTGTATACTGAGTAATAGTAATTTTGTATTATTAACTTTTTCCAGAATACCAAAATATCCTAGGGCAGACGCTACTTTAAATTAAACATATGGCCTTATTTTCCAAGCCTTTGAACCTAATTTTATATGTAAGTAATAACGACTAAAGCAGATAAACCGGCCATTCTTTATGTTTTCGATCATAAAATTTTTGAACTTATCAATGGAAATAAATCAATTATACAGTTGGAAAAGCTATTGGCAGGTACCTTAAAAATCACTAGTTGGAAGGTAAGATAGTTCGTTGAGAACCAAAGTATATATTAATAAGAAGAAACACATCTAAAATAGAACAATCGCCATGGTAATCACCTTTATTTTCCATTTATAACAACATATATGTAGTACTATTTACTACTTGTAAAAAAAGAGCCTTATCAATGGCTCTTCACTTTGTGCGTAAGGTATGAGTACTATCTTAAGAATAAGATCCTGAAAGATTATGGCTATAGTAATAAGTAACATAAATCTTCAGTCCAAAGAATATGAAGCTATAAAACCCGTTTTGCACTATGGTAAATCGGCCTCCAATACGAACTCACTTTATAATTTACAATTCGAACTCCTTGGCTTGATACTACTGCAATTTGCCCATTGCCGATATAGATGGAAGGGATAATGCTGTTGGATTCAAAGAACACAAGGTCTCCTGGCTCTAAATTCTCTTCTTTCACTTCTGTTCCTATTTTAAGCATGTCTTTTCCATAACGAGGTAACTCTATACCAACTTGTTTATAGACATATTGGACAAATCCACCTGTATCAAATCCTTCTAGTGATGTTCCTCCTGATTGATAAGGAACAGCTAGTAGGTCTATTGCTATGTTAACAACTGGGACATCCTTAGGAATTTTAAGATTTTTTACTCGTCTAATACCTGCAAATTTTTCCGTATAAAAATTTTTGGACAGATAATTGGTTCTCACTTCTGCTGTATCTGTTCTTGAAGCGTGTATCATTTGATTGTTTCCAGCATAGATTCCTACATGTGAAATACCTGGACGATGAGTATCTTTAAAGAATACGAGATCTCCTACTTGAATCTTCTCTTTTTCAACTGGTGTACCTAGTTCCCATTGCTGTTCAGGGGCTTCAGGCAAATAAATCCCCACCGCTTTTTCATACACATACTTTGTAAATCCAGAACAATCGAATCCTTTTGGTGTTTTCCCGCCTTCAAGATAAGGAGCTCCCATATACTTTAACGCCTCAGAGATTAAGGGGGCGTTACGGTCAATATCGGGAATTTCTGTTATTCGCTTCGCTCCATAAAAACGATCATTCCAATAAGAAGAATGCGCAAAATCACTCGTTGTAATCCCTTTTGAAGGTGAACTATAAATCATTAGCCCATTTCCTAGATAAAAAGCCGTTGTTGTGATATCACCTGTATACTTATTTTTGAAGAAAAGGACGTCCCCCGACTGAAGATTTTCTTTGGATACGTTTTGACCTAAGCTCCACTGTTCACTAGCATTTTCAGGAAGTTTAAGGTTCAAAGATTTTCCAAAAACATAGTGAACGAAGCCTGCTGAACTAAAACCTCTATCTGGCGTCTTACCATTGCTTGAGTAATGAACTCCAACGTATTTCATAGCTTCTACTAACAAAGGATGATTGATTTGATAAAGATTAGTAGGATTGATTCGTTTGGCACTAATATACCTATCACCGTAGTAAGATCCCTCTGCAAGTTTAGTGATGATAACACCTTTTGAAACAGAACTAATAATGACTTCATCATTTCCATTGAATATTCCCACACTTGTGATATTATTCGTATCTGTTCCTTTAAAAAAGATGAGGTCACCAAGTTGAAGATCATGCTTCTCTACAACTTCTCCGAGCTTGAATTGATCTTTTGGGTACGGAGGTAAATCTATCTCCTTCGCTTCTTTAAAGACATATCGAGTAAATCCACCTGTGCTAAATCCCTGATCTGGAGCTTGACCATCTGTTAGGTATGGAACACCGAGGTATTTTTGGGCAGTTTCTGAAATACTTAATTCTGCATTTGCAAAGGCTGGTTGAAAAAAGAAAACCGATAGTAAAAAGATTCCTACAATTAAACATGTTTTCGGCCATTTGGACATTACCTTCACTCCTTCTTTTATATGACACCTCCATTATTTCGACAATTATTATTGGATACAAAAGGAATTATACCCAAATTCAACATTTTTTTAGCTAGCAATGCTTGATGCAATACTTTCCTCATCCTACTTAAGAACATATAACTTTCTTACTTTAAAATACGAATTTTTCAAAAAAAGCACCTCAAATGAGATGCATGTTTAAGTCGAAGGAAGAGCCCGATCCTATGATTACATATACTCTTGTTAATTTATTTATTTAAACTAGTTAACCCATGGCTTTCTGTAAAGCTTTTACATATTTTATAAATTCGTCTGTTATGTTTACACGATTAGCACGACTAGTATCACCATTCTTAAAAAACGCTCCTCTTTGTAGTGCACTAATCTCTAATTGAACACCTTGACCTCTAGATATGCGATTAGTGATACTGTTAGGGTTAATGCCTGATAATACACCACTTGCTATCCCCGCCGAAAATCCTTCCATTTTAAGCTCCCTTATCACATTGTCTCTAAGGTGATCATCTAATCCACCTACTTGGGTGTGTTTAACCGAAAGATCAGCATATCCGTGTAACACCATAGCATTTGACGCTTCACCCACCATTTTTAATACTAAGGGTTCGTCGAAATGGATCGAAGTGATGTGTAGCACACTGTTTTTACTAGGCTTCATCCCTTCAAACTCATACCAGTTATACAATCCACTCGCTACTGCCTTCACCAATTCTGATGTTCCTGGTTCAATACCGCCGCCATGCGGAGTAAAAATGATGGTTTTCGATCCAATCACCCTATGGAAATGAATATCATAGTCTACTCCTTTTACCTCAGCAGCAGCTAACTCGTTATAATTTGCGTAAGTATCAGCCATATATTATCCTCCTACTCACCATTAATTAATACTAACAACTATAAAACAATGGTCCAACAGTTTTTCGGATTACTTAGCATTGATGAAACTTACTTTATTATTGATTTGTTCAATTAATGAATCAGATAAAATTGCTCATCTTTGTTGTGAGTAGAATGTCCAGTTCACATCTAATGTTTACCTCATTTCTCCTTAAACAAATCATAGTAAAATAGCCTTCTCAGTCGAGAGAAGACCATGTTTATCATATGCCGGTGGCACTAGCGGCCCCTTCAATCTATAAGTCTTACATTCTCCATTCTGACCATGGCTGACATTATCGAATGTCAAAGTACCAGCACTTACTAAAAGAAAACTATATTACACAAAGCATGCCTCGTAAGGGGAATTTTTTGGATCATGCAGTCATGGATTAAAATCTGAATTACTGTATCTCCAAGAATTTGAAAGTATAGAGCATTTTAAGAGGGAACTAGAGAAATATATTCACTATGACAATCACAAACGTATACAAGTAAAACTTAAAGGATTGCTCCCGTACAATACAGAGAACAATCCTCTATAGCTACATAAAATATTTGTCTAACCTTTTGGGTTCATTTCAATCCCCTTGTCCCATTGAGTCCCTATACTTTAAAGCGAGTCCTTTTAAGAAATTCCTAGCGTATCGATCGCCACATGCTTTATAATTCTTATGGCCTTCTTTTCTTAGAATAGCGCTTAATTCCCCTTTTGAAACAATGACTCCAGCCACTTCCAATATATCAAGCATATCTTCACTTGTTAAAGCTAATGCTATTTTCAATTTCTTTAACAATACATTATTAACACTTCTATCATCCGTTATAGACATGGCTGGCCTTTCAGGTTGCCCTGGCTTTGGATCTTGTTTTCCTCTTTTAAAAATAATCAGGCCATTTAAAAATGACTCTAGCGTGAAATTATCGCACAGTATATTCTCTTCATCAAAATCAACATCATTATGATAGCTGTCTTTTGATTTTATGAGCATCTTTTGCACTTCTTCTTTTGTTATCTCAACGCCTCCAAGTTTAAATATCTTGACCATGTCGGTATCTTTTATATCTAGAGCATATCTTAATCGAATTAAGATATCATTATTCGTCATATCCATCTGTAACCCTCCTAAAATATTGACTATTACACAGTTTTCCATTATATTTTCCAAACTATATTTTTCGTTCAAATTTAAATATAACCAAAGTATCTCCATGAATAGTCTTTACTATGTACCACAAGTACTCGCCAATTATATAAAGATTTAAGCGAATGACCATAAAATAATAGTTTAACATTTCAAAAACGTGTTTTATAGTTTAACTGAACTAATATTTAATTTTTCTAGTCCCCTACTTATACGAATAGCTGCCCATTTCTCGGTTCTTTATGTTTTATTTACTGGTTAATGCAGTAAAAAGACACAACCCTATTAAGGTTGTGTCTAAAACTTCTATCTATTAAAAGTAACCTTCTCTTCCAATTGATCTAAAGTTATCGTTGCTTCACTTGGTTTTGTTTCAGCAACCATCTTGCCATTTCTAAAGGAATATCGAACTGTCGCTTGCTTACGAATCGCCTCATATTCGTTTTCTGCAGATAAGACGATGAAGTTAGCTGGTTTACCTTCTTCGATTCCGTAATTCTCTTCAATGTGCAACGTTTTTGCACTATTTTTAGTGATTAAATCGATTGAATTTACAATTTGATCATAGCCCATGAGTTGTGAAGCATGAATCCCCATATGCAATACTTGAAGCATGTTACCTGTTCCAAGTGGATACCATGGGTCAAAAATATCATCGTGGCCAAAGCATATATTTAGTCCCGCTTCCTGTAATTCTTTTACCCTTGTTAGACCTCTTCGTTTTGGATACGTATCAAATCTCCCCTGAAGGTGAATATTCACAAGTGGATTTGATACGAAATTAATAGAAGAAAGTTTTAATAGGCGGAATAATTTATACGTATATGCATCATTATAAGAGCCCATTGCCGTCGTATGGCTCGCTGTTGTGCGAGTACCTATCCCACGTTTGTAGGCCTCCGCAGCTACAACTTCTACAAATCGAGACTGTTCATCATCAATTTCATCACAGTGGATGTCAACTAATCGATCATATTTTTCAGCAAGGTCAAAAGCGACTTTTAACGACTCTACTCCGTATTCTCTTGTAAATTCAAAATGAGGAATGCCGCCTACAACATCGGCGCCCATTTTCAATGCTTCCTCCATCAATTCTTCCCCATTAGGATATGAAAGGATGCCTTCTTGTGGAAAAGCAACAAGTTGAAGATCTACATAGGGAGCCATTTCTTCCTTTACTTCCAACATCGCTTTTAAAGCCGTTAATTCTGGATCTGTTACATCTACATGTGTACGGACGTGCTGAATTCCTTGAGCAATCTGCCATTTTAAAGCCGTTTTTGATCTTGTTTTTACATCATCAATCGTTAGCGTTTCTTTTCTTTGTGCCCATCTTTGAATTCCTTCAAATAAGGTGCCACTTTTATTCCACTCTGGTTCTCCCGCCGTTAACGTTGTATCTAGATGGATATGTGGCTCAATAAAAGGTGGCAGGACAAGAGAGCCATCGACATCGATGATTTCTTTTCCGTCAACATCACCAAGTATTTGCGTAATTTTATGAATCTTATTTTCTTCTATAAATAAATGCCAAAGTCCATCTTTTCCTCTAAGTTTTGCGTTTTTAATAATCACTGATTAACTCACCTTTTCATACATTTTAGTCGTCACTTTTTCTCCATGCTGAGGTAGACATTTCATTATTACTACATAAATAGCTGCAGACCCTAATAGCGCATTAATAGGTGGAATGCCTGGTACTAAATTAGCGACTGCTACTCCGCCTACCCATGCTAATATTGCAACCCAATTTACTGCTTTAAACTTCATCTGTTCGAATGGTTGATATGTTCTGCGCTTCACTATAAAATAATCTGCTAATATAATAGCGCCAATCGATGGCAGAGTGGAGCCTAAGATCGTCAAAAACCCAACAAAATTGTTATAAAGCCACATTGCTGTCATTGTTCCAACAATTCCATTGAAAACAACAACTTTATGTTTTGGTAATTTCGTAATGTTAGAAAAACCTAATCCTGAAGCATATAACGCACTATCATTCGTTGTCCAAATATTCAAACCTAGAACAATAATAGCAGGTATCATTAACCCTTGTAAAAACATCACGTCCGATATGTCAGCTTTACCGTAAGCCATAGCTCCGACTGCACCAAATAAAAACATAAGCGAATTCCCTAGAAAGAATGCAATCACATTCGCACTAACAGCAGAGCGGGATGTCTTAGAAAACCGAGCAAAATCAGGCGTAAGGGTACCAGCGCTAATAAAAGAGCCGATACAAATCGTTAATGCTGCTGAAAGCCCTAATGCCTGTGTCGGTTCATAATCGAATAATCCTTGAATTCCCCCAGCCACATCAGCTGCATCTGTCATCGAATAACTACCGAAAATCGCAATGGCAGGAACAGCAACAAATCCTAGTATAGTCAAAGTCTTCATCCCAAAGATAGCTGATACGGTCATTAATATTCCAAAAATCGCAATTAAAAAATAAACATTGGCCCCTGTTGCTTTTGCAACAGGAACAGCAAACATCGCAAGACCGACCCCAAACCAACCTACTTGAGTTGAAGCTAGTAAAAATGAAGATAAATAAGAACCTTTTTCACCAAATGCATATCGAGTCAATAAATGAGTTGATAAGCCCGTCTTTGCTGCAATATGAGCCAATGCACCTGTATATAGCCCAAGTACCAAATTACCTGTTAACACGATCCAAATAAACTGTATAAATGTCAATCCAGTTCCTAATGTTCCTCCAGACCACATGCTCGCTGAGAAAAAGCTAAGTGAGAGCATCACCGCAAGAATTTTCCAAAACCCATTCCGATTTGCTTGTGGCACTGCCTGAAACGAGAATTCTGTATCTACTTTTTTCATACCAATTCCTCCTATATGTTAGTTGATAAGAAACTGGTACCGAAGAAAGCTTCGATTATTTTAGGAGATTAGGAAATAAAAAAAGCTTCTTGCCATTTCTGACAAGAAGCTTTTTTTACACAATGAACATGGGTAACCTACATACAAAGGCCACCAAAGCAATGTTCATTATTTCCGCTGTCCTTGTCAGCCTCACGGGACTGAATTAAAGGTACCAGTATTTAATTAAAGTTATTATCACAGGAAAACTAGATGTTGTCAACAAATTTTTAGGCGCTATACTCCATACATTGCCTCCCTCTACTATTTTACTTAGATAATTGATAATCTTACAATCTCACCTTTAGGCACTTCGAAATCATCTATTATTCACAAAAAAAACATTTAGTTGTGCTATGATAGGTCCAATTTACAAAAAATAATAAAAGGTGGTTTTTTTTATGAGCACTCTAGCCATTCAAGAACTTCAAACACAGAATGAATTCCTTAAAGCCTTTCCAATAATGAGCCAGTTACGAACACATCTGAATGAAAATTCTTATCTTGAATTAGTTTTAGAGGCACAAGAAAAAGAGGAGTATAAACTGTTTGCCTTATTCGATGGCAATGATATAGTTGCAGTTATCGGTTTTCAGCCAATGATCACTCTCTATTATGGCAGATTTATTTGGGTCTGTGATTTAGTTACAGAAGCTAATAAGCGTTCAAATGGATATGGTGAAAAACTACTTTCATATGTACATGAATGGGCAAAAGAAAATAACTACGAAAACGTTGCTTTATCTTCAGGATTGCAGCGGACTGATGCACACCGATTTTACGAAGACAAAATGGACTATAACAAGGTAAGTTATGTGTTTAAAACAGCTTTAAAATAGGTATTGTAGTAGTGAAAGAACAAATATATTAATGCTGAATCTATACATATAGACCAACAAGTGGTCCTTTTTGGATTTCCCTCGAAGAAAAGTTTTGCTTTTTGAAAGGGGCATAGGGACAATGTCCCTATCCCTTTAACCCAGGTCTGTTAATTGAGAAATAATAATAATAATTGAAAATTTAAATTATTCCACCAAATCATTTTCCCCTATAGGTCTAGACCATCATTCCATAAGTGCTACCGCTATCGAGGCGGAAAGGCTATAACAATACAGTTATAATAAAGTTGAGTGTTATTGTTGACAACAATTAAATATTATATAATAATTAATATGTAATTAGAATTATTATAGTTAAATAATGATAATCAACATGAACTAGAATTATTAATGGTTATTAAAGTTTGACTAATTGTCTAAACTAACTACTAATAAATTCTAAAGAACATACTAGGAGGAAGATTAATTATGTCTTTAATTGGAAAAGAAATACTACCATTCAGCGCATCAGCTTACAATAGCGGTAACGGCGAGTTTATCGATGTTACCGAGCAAAACTTAAAAGGACAATGGAGTGTTGTTTGCTTCTACCCAGCAGACTTTACATTCGTATGCCCAACTGAGCTAGAAGATCTTCAAAACCAATATGCTACTCTAAAAGATCTTGGTGTTGAAGTATATTCTGTTTCAACAGACACTCATTTCACACATAAAGCATGGCACGACTCATCAGAAACAATTAACAAACTACAATACATTATGATTGGCGACCCTTCACATCAGATTTCTCGCAACTTCGATGTATTAATTGAGGAAGATGGTCTTGCAGATCGCGGTACGTTCATCATCGATCCAGACGGTGTGGTTCAAGCACTTGAAATCAATGCAGGTGGTATCGGCCGTGATGCAAGCACTCTTGTTAGTAAAATCAAAGCCGCACAATATGTTCGCAACAACCCAGGTGAAGTTTGTCCTGCAAAATGGCAAGAAGGTGCTGCAACACTAAAACCTAGCCTTGATCTTGTAGGAAAAATTTAAGGAGTATTATCCATGATACTTGATGCAGAAATCAAAGCACAATTAGCCCAATATCTGCAAATGATGGAGGGCGATGTGCTCCTTAAAGTTAGTGCGGGTTCCGATAAAATTTCACATGACATGCTAGCTTTAGTTGATGAATTAGCTACCATGTCATCCAACATTAAAATTGAGAAAACACAGTTAGAAAGAACACCAAGCTTTAGTGTAAATCGCATCGGTGAAGACACTGGCGTAACTTTTGCTGGTATCCCTTTAGGACACGAATTTACATCATTAGTCCTGGCTTTATTACAAGTAAGTGGTAGAGCGCCGAAAGTTGATCAAAAAGTCATTAATCAAGTAAAAAGCATTAAAGGCGAACATCACTTTGATTCTTACATTAGCCTGACTTGCCAAAACTGCCCGGATGTTGTCCAAGCACTGAACTTGATGAGCATTATTAATCCTAATATTACTCATACAATGATCGACGGTGCAGCATTCAAAGAGGAAGTAGAAAGCAAAAACATCATGGCCGTACCAACTGTATTCCTAAATGGCGATTCATTCGGAAGCGGTCGAATGGCCATAGAAGAAATTCTAGCGAAAATGGGGAACGCCCCAGATGCCTCAGAGTTTGCTGATAAAGATCCTTACGATGTACTCGTTGTCGGAGGCGGACCTGCGGGTGCAAGTGCGGCAATCTATGCTGCACGTAAAGGAATTCGTACAGGGATTGTTGCGGAACGCTTCGGCGGTCAGATTTTAGACACTGCTTCGATTGAAAACTTTATTAGTGTTAAACACACTGAGGGTCCGAAACTCGCTGCAAGTCTTGAGGAGCATGTGAAAGAATACAACGTTGATGTGATGAATTTACAGCGTGCCAAACGTTTAGAAAAGAAAGACCTCATCGAAATTGAACTGGAAAACGGAGCTGTTCTAAAAAGCAAAACCGTCATCCTTTCAACAGGTGCTCGTTGGCGCAATGTTGGTGTTCCGGGTGAAAATGAATTTAAGAATAAAGGTGTAGCATATTGTCCACATTGTGATGGTCCATTGTTTGCAGGAAAACACGTAGCCGTTATTGGTGGCGGAAATTCCGGTATTGAGGCAGCAATTGATCTCGCTGGGATTGTGAAACATGTAACAGTTCTTGAATTTAATCCTGAGCTTAAAGCTGATTCTGTACTGCAAGATCGTCTTAACAGTCTGCCAAATGTAACTGTCCTAAAGAACGTTCAAACAACAGAAATTACTGGAACTGATAAAGTAAACGGTATTTCCTACGTTGAGCGTGAGACTGGGGAAGCTCAGCATATTGAATTGGCGGGAGTATTTGTTCAGATCGGACTTGTGCCAAATACGGAATGGTTAGCTGAGACTGTTGAACGTAATAGAATCGGTGAGATCGTTATAGATAACCATGGAGCAACGAACATACCTGGAGTGTTCGCTGCTGGAGACTGCACGAATAATCCATATAAGCAGATCATTATTTCGATGGGATCAGGTGCGAATGCAGCCTTAGGTTCATTCGATTATCTAATCCGAAATTAAACCACCATTTTATTATAAAAGGGCCGTTGAAATTACTTTTTAACGGTCCTTTTTCTTTATTCACCTTAAAAGATCCCGAATTAATAACCTCAGTTACTTATATACGGTTCATCGTAACACGCCTAAATGAGATTTACTTTCTACCTTTATTTCCAATATACCACTATTACTACATTTTTCCCCACCATTATCTTGTTTTATGGTGCATGACTCAATGTAGTTTAAGAAGCTTTCCTCACTTTCATTGATTCCCTGACACCTTTTTTTGGAATCGCAGCTACTATAGCTAGTAAAGCTAGTCCAGCAAAAATAGCATTTGTCAATAACCCCATACTTGCAGCCACTTCCATATTTCCAGCCTTTTCAACTACACTATAAACAGTAACAGATATCGCTAATCCGAATGAGTTTCCAAGTGTACTAGACATTTTATAAATACCAGCTGCCTCTCCTGCTTTTGCTGCCGGTACATTGTCTACTGCTGTATCCGTAGATGGTGTCGCATAAAGGCCAAGTCCAATCCCATACACGGTAAAACCAATAAATACAACAATGGAATAAATCGCATTTGGTAAGAATGTTAATGTCATTAAGATAATTCCAACGATCACTAAAAGACAAGCTATGACCATCGGCTTTCTTGGACCACTTCGTTGTAATATTTTTTCACCAATACGAATCATCGCTAATGTAGCAACTAAATTGCCAATTGATAATAACCCAGATTGAAAAGAACTGTATCCTCTTGCCATTTGAACATAGGTATTCGCAACAATAAGTGCTCCCGCTACACCACTTATTAAAAAGTTTGACACAGTAGCCCCAGTAAAATATTTATTTTTAAATAAAGATAGATCGATAAATCCGTTAGATTTCCCTTTTACAAGTTTTAAAAATATCCAACCACCTATGACAGTGGTAGCCATTAACGTTAACGAAAGAGGGCTTGTCCATCCGAAGGCATCTCCATGTGTAATGACAACATTCAAAGCGACCATCACTAATAGAAAGATAACAAAGCCAGGAAAATCAAATTTTGCTGAATTGCTTTGTTCCGCTTTACTCTCTGGTACATCTTTAATCAAAAACATAGATAGTAAAGTGAAAATAATGGAAAATATAAAGATCCAGCGCCATCCCATATACGTAGCAATTAAACCTCCAGCTAATGAACAAATGCCTATGCCGCCCCAAGATCCAAAAGACCAGTAACTTATGGCTCTTTGTCGGTCTGGGCCGTCAAAATAGGTTTTCACCAAAGCAATCGTTGCAGGCATAATACACGCTGCCGAGATGCCTTGAATCACACGCCCAATAATTAAGAGAACCGTCTCCTGTGCAAATACGAGACAAAGTGAACCAATTATATTTAATAGTAAACCAATAGTTGTAATTTTCTTGCGTCCAATTCGATCAGATATTCCTCCAGCTGCTACAATAAACATGCCTGAAAATAAACCGGATAAACTAATTGCTGTATTCAAAAGTCCCATCGAAATGCCCATATCTAACTGAACTTCAGGCATCACATTTATGAGTGACTGTGAGAAAAGCCAATAAGTAAGCACCCCAAACACAATCCCCGTCATCATTCTGTTATTACCTTTATAGCTTGTTTCCATGGTGAACCACTCCTTTTTGGTTAAATATCCATTTAACTAACTATGTCTCTACAGTGATGATGAACGTGTAAATTATGCAGGCACAACAAAAAGGACAGAGAAAAACAGTGTGTTTCTCTGCCCTTCTCTGTCCTTTTACCTGAGAGTTTAGCTCAATAGAGCCTTTCCCCTTTGGTGACGTATCGATTCATACGCTCTCTCCAGAGGTGTGTCCAGCTGCAGTTCTTCTACCTGAGAGATTCGCTTCAAGGGTCTTATTGAAGTTTGCTCCTTCGGTGGCTTATAATAAACACTCTCCTGCAACTTTCATCCATCTATGATTTCTATATTTTCTGTATATTCTGTATTTATAGAATAATTTCAAAAGTCGATCGTGTCAACTAAAATCGAAAACGCTTTCAAAATCTATTGTCACTTTGACGCCCAGAACAATCGTTTCACAAGACGTTCCACGGATAGATATGGAATATTGCTGTGAAAAAGGATCTTTCAGATGGTAACCGACCAACTAATAGCAACTTTCGGTTTACTTTCTAATACCCCATTAAAACTTTCGTGATGGAATATTGTCCTTGTTAGCAGGTTATGTTGCCAATAATACAAAACAGATAACTCCCCTAATAGTAATTAGAGGAGTACATCAATGATCTCTTACCTATAGAAAATAAAGGAGACCGGCAACATCCAATCTCCTTATCACTTATTAAAAACTTTAGGCTCTTTTCGTAAAGATTGTTGTTTTTTTGCAAGAAACCAATTCGAACAGATGTTGATTGTAGTGGAAGGTGCGAGACTCCTGCGGGAAAAGCGTGTAGAGGGAGACCCCGCAAGTGCAAAGCACTGAGGAGGCTTCTGAGACCGCCCGCGGAAAGCAAGTACCTGCAACGGAAATCAACCCGGGTTATTAGTGTAAAAATGATTGAAAAGCAACAAAGTATGTGAAAACAGCCAAACTTTATCTTTATCCATCCAATTACTCTTTTTCATATCGCTTAATACTTCTTGAGTACAAAATATACTTCACTTTAATTCGAGTTTTATATTCTTCTACTTTAAATAATTAATTGCGAGAGAAATATAAAACCGTATGGAGTCTAGATATTTTTGTATGTCAACCCATTCATCGGGCTGATGAGCCACTGTAGGCTCTCCTGGTCCACAGATTAATATTGGAACATTTTGAAGATGATTCCTATAGATAGACCCATCTGTATAATAATTAACTCCCCCTATATTGGGATCGTTTTGCAAATATGATTGCGCTTTATCCAAAGCCAAATGAATAAATGGATGATCGGGCGCAGTATATACAGATACTAAGTTGTTTATGACATCAATTTTATAAGAAACGTTCATTTCCTCAGATACTTTTTGTAAGAGTTCATTTATTTCCCCAATAATTTCCTGATGATTTTGCCCTGGTACAGTTCGAATATCAATGGTAATTTTGCACTGGTCAGGCACTACGTTAGGACCTACTCCGCCTTGAATCATTCCTATATTTAATGTAGAATCGCCTAAAATATCATGACGTTCATAACGAAGATCATAATTGTTTAATTTATTTATAAAATGATTGATAGCCAATATTGCATTAATCCCATGAGACGGCATTGAACCGTGAGCTGTTTTACCAAACATAGAGATCTCAAGCCAAAGTGCCCCTTTGTGTGCAACAACCACCTGATTTGAGGTAGGTTCACTAATTACAATAGCTGTAGCTTGGTCAATTTGACCTTTTTTAACTACTTCTCTAGCACCAATACAATTTACTTCTTCCCCAACCGTTCCAATGAATTGTAGGTTTCCACTCAATTTTATTCCTGCTTTTTGTATACATTCAATTGCTAAAATCATGGCAGCAACTCCACTTTTCATATCTGAGGAGCCACGCCCGAATATTCGATTTTCTACTTGTTTGCCCTCAAAGACAGGAAAATTCCATTCTACATTTCCAACGGGAACAGTGTCAAAATGACCACTGTAAATCAGTGTTTTTGAGTTATTAGTTAATTGATCTTCACTAGAATATGAAACAATTAAATTTTCTCTATCTTCCTCAACAACATCAGAATGGATCAATAACCCAGATTCACTTAAACGAAGGCTTATTAAATCAGCTAGTGCTTTTTCCATCCCAGGTGGATTTATTGTGTTTATTTGAATTAATGATTGTAAAAATAATATTGCATCATCCTCATCAATTTGTTTAAATACATTTTCTAATTCCAATATAACTCCCCTCCTATTCAAGTGTAAATGGCAGCCCTTTTCTAGAACCAATCTGAGATACTACCCTACCTCCTAAGTTAATTCCTGTCTGTAAAATCAATTCCTGTGGCCATTCTCGTATGATTCCATATAGTGCACCTACTGCAAAAGCATCGCCTGAACCAGTTGAATCTATTGCTTCTACCTGTAGAGCGGGTAGTTGTATTCGTTTGTATGTTCCTCCTGATAAAACACTTGAAAGAGCTCCCTCTTTACCTAATTTAATAAAAACTTGCTTGATACCTAATTCGTGTAGCCTCCGAATGGAGTAATCAATATCTTGTTCTGGAAACAAATCATTTAGTTCAGAATGATTGAGAAACAAAATATCTGTTTTCGACAGTATGGGCAGTAAATAAGACAAGCCCTTCTTAGTTAATAAAGTACTAGGATCTAAAGATATCTTCAGATCAATATTCTCCTCTTTCCATTGAAAGAATGATTCAGCCACTTCTAGATATGGACTACTTAAATGTAAATGTGTAATTTCCTCATAAAATTCCTTTGGCACGTTTTTAAGATTATAGTTTACATTCGCACCTGGATAGGTATACATGGTTCTTAAACCAGAACCATCTACTAATGCCATTGCCGTTCCTGACGGTTTGCCCCTAATTATTTGGACATAATCTAGTCTAGTATTCTCTAAATTATCCAAAAGGTAGGACGTATAGATATCATCACCAATCGCACCTAAAAAATAAACCTCCTCCCCCAAACGGGAGAGTCCAACAGCGACATTCGCTGCTGACCCACCTGGGGTTAATTGAAGGTTCTTAAGTTTGGTCTCCTGATCGGTTTCTGTAAATTTATCTACAAGGCCTATGATATCTATATTAATAAAACCATGTATAGCAACCTTTACCATATTAAGACCTCTAATCTATCGGAGTGAATGAACTTCATCCATAAACTTCTTAACTCTTTCTACCTCTACTCTTTCCCACCAATTTCCGTTTTCTTTTAATGAACTTCCGACAATAGCTCCATCAGCTATGGAGAGAATTTTTTTTGCATTTTGTTCAGTCATCCCACTGCCAATTATCACCGGTAAACTAGCATTCTCTTTTATCCCTATAAGCTCATCTAAGGAAGTTTCGTCACCTGTTCTATTTCCTGTCGCAATTAATATATCTGCATCGAAAAACTCATTATCCCTCGTTTGTTCTGCTAGGCTTCGGTCTGCCACGATGGAATGACTTCCATGTTTCACATGAACATCAGCCATAATTTTAATATCATCACCGTAAAGATTTGCTTTATATCTCATTGCGTTAGCTGAAGCACCTTCTACAATACCTTCATTCGCAACGTACGCATTTACCCATTGGTTCGATCTTACCCACTTAGCTTTACACGCTTTTGCAATGGCAATGGCTGGAATGACTGCATTTGCTAAACAATTGACTCCAAGGGGGAGCTTTGTAGCTTTTGCAATTTCTACCCCGACAGCAGTCATAGCAGCAACTGTTTCGAAGCTAAAATCTTCAGGCTTCGGGAAAGGGAGATCCCATGCATTTTCTATTTGCAATCCATCGATCCCTCCTTCCTCCAAACGACGTACATCCTCCAGCGCAAATTCAATCATTTCATCAATGCTTTCACCTTTATAATGAGGTGCTCCAGGGAGTGGTTTTAAATGAACCATTCCAATAATTGGCTTACTCACATGAAATATATTTTCTAATACGAATCTCTTTTCAGGAAATACTCCACCGCTCATATTCATCACCTATACGCTAGCCTTTCTTCTTGCTTTAATTGAATTTAACCAAACCGCTAAAAGTATAACTACTCCTTTAATCATTAGCTGATTATAAGAAGACACATTTAATAAATTTAATCCGTTGTTCAGAATGGAAATAATCGCTACTCCCATTAAGGTTCCAGAAATTTTCCCTTCTCCTCCAAATAGATTTGTCCCACCTAAAACAACAGCGGCTATTGCATCTAATTCTGAACCAGTACCTGCATTTGGAGAACCTGATGACAAACGGGAAGCAAGTACAATACCTGCAATCGCCATAATAGCCCCACCAAAAGCATAAACACTCGTTTTAACTAGTTTTACATTTATTCCACATAATCTAGCAGCTTCTTCATTGTCCCCAATTGTATAAACGTATCTTCCAAAGCGTGTATGCGATAATAATAAATGGCCAATAATCGCAACAATAATCATAATCACAATAGCAGTTGGAATGGGACCGATAAATCCTCGTCCTATCTCACGAAATACAGCATCAGAAACAACGATTGGCGTTCCTTCGGTGTACACAAATGCGATTCCGCTAAGAATGGTCAACATTGCTAAAGTAACAATGAATGGCGGAATATTCTGTGTTGAAATAACAGTGCCCATGAATAACCCAATTAGCCCACCAATGATAATCGTTAAGAGTATTGCCAATGGTATTGGTACACCTGCAACAATCAGTCCACTTACAGCAACTCCACTAACAGCCAGCTGTGACCCTGCACTTAAATCAATCCCACCTGTAATAATAATGAAAGTCATGGCTACAGCCATAATGCATAGAACTGAAGATTGGCGCATTACATTGACTAAGTTGTCAACTGTTAAAAAATCAGTTGTGATAATAGACATAATAATAAAGAGAAGAGCAAGTCCAATAGTCGTACTCCCTTTGTCAAAAATGACGAAAAGAGTATTTTTCCAGTTTATATTTTTGTTATTTTGACTCATTTCGATGCTACTTGAATTATTCTTAAGCACTTATTCCACCCCCAAAAGCTAATTTCAATATATTATCAGAGGTAATCATATCTTTTTCCAGTTCACCCGCAAGAGTACCTTCCCTCATTACGATTGTCCGGTCACTCATTCCAACGATCTCAGCTATTTCTGAAGATATCATGATAATCCCAACTCCTTGCTCAGCAAGTTTACTAATTTGTGCAAAGATTTCTGCTTTTGCCCCTACATCTACCCCGCGACACGGCTCATCTAAAATGAGAATACGTGGTTCTTGGATCATCCACCTTGAGATGATTGCTTTTTGTTGATTTCCTCCACTTAAAGTAGATATCGTCTGTTCTATTGATCTAGTTTTAATATTTAATTTCTTCTTATAGTCTTCCGATTCTTTCTTTTCTGCCTTCTTATTAATAAATAGATTCGTAGTATATTTTCTGAGATTCGGTAGGGAAATGTTATCTCTAACAGTTTGTTTGAGAACTAGCCCTGTCTCTTTACGGTTTTCTGTCACAAAGCCGATACCTAACTTTATCGCATCACTCGGCCCTTTAATTTCTACCTTTTTATTATCAATAAGAATTTCTCCCGCATCCTTTTTAAGCATACCGAATAATGCCTGGGCAATTTCTGTTCGTCCTGAACCTACCAGTCCAGCAATACCTAGAATTTCGCCAGAACGCAGATTAAAGTTGATATTATTAAGAACTCCTGTTTTTGAAAGGTTTTGTACATCAAGAATTGTTTCACCAATTGGAACTTCAATTTTATTGAAGTAACTTTCCATTTTACGATTAACCATTAATTCGACTAGGGAATCAACATCCTTAACTTCACTCATAGGCAAAGATTTTATATACTTCCCGTCCCTTAAAACGGTTACAGTATCACATACTTTAAATATCTCATCCATCCTGTGCGAAATGTACAGGATACTAACACCTTTATTTTTTAATTCTGTAACTAATGAAAGCAATATCTCTGTTTCTCTTTCTGATAAAGAAGATGTTGGTTCATCCATGATTAATATTTTTGCATCTTGAGAAATGGCACGTGCAATTTCGATCATTTGCTTTTGGGCAATACTGATATCTTTAGCCATTTGCTTTGGATCTAAATTTATTTGAAGCGATGCAAAAATTTCTTTTGCGGTTTGATTCATTTGTTTCCAATCAATTAAACCCAGTTTGTTTACAGGTTGACTGCCTAGAAACACATTTTCTGCTACAGTTAAGTAGTTCGCTACATTTAATTCTTGATAAATACAATGAATCCCTAATTTCTTTGAAGTCTTCGGATCCATATTCTCAACTTTTTCACCTTTATAAAAAATTTCACCACTAGATTTCGAATAAGCACCAGTTAATATTTTCATTAAAGTGGACTTTCCTGCACCATTTTCACCTACAAGCGCATGAACACTACCTGGATGAACAGTTAGTGAAACATCCGTTAAGGCTTTTACACCAGAAAATGATTTTGTAATATGTTTCAACTCGATTATTGGTGAGTTCATTAAACAACTCCCCTCTCTTTTGGAGTTAAAATCAAGGAGAAAAACCTCCCTGATTATTTTTTGAAATGTTCATCGACATTTTCTTTATCAATAAGAATGACAGGAACACTAATATTTTTATCTAGTTTCTTACCATTAATTGCTTCAAGAGCTGCTTTAATAGATTCTTCACCGATTTTAGATGGTTGCTGCTGTATCATTGCTAGTATATAATCTTCACGGACTCCTTCTGCTGCCTCATCCGTCACATCAAAACCAATAATTTTTGTATGCTTGTTGTTAGCTGATTCAAGAGCTGCTAATGCACCTAAAACGCTGTTTTCTGCAGTAGCATAAATATAATCGACATGCGGATTCGCTTGAAGGATATTTTCAACTGTAGCCATTGATTTTTGACGATCGTATCCTGGTTGGCTGTTTAGAATTTTAACCTTATCAAACCCTTTTAGCGCTTCTTTTAATCCTTCTAATCTTTGTTTTTGTACGAAAGATTGCTCGTGCGTGACAACTGCGACTTCTACTTCTTTCCCATCTGCTTCAACTTTGTTTTTTAAATACTCACCTAATTGTTTACCAGCTTCATAATTTTCAGTTCCGATAAAAGTATCTACACTTTCACTTTCCACAACAGCATCTGCAGTAATAATAGGAATTCCTTTATCTTTCGCTTCTTCAATTACAGGAATAACTCCAGCATTATCAACCGCTAAAACTACTAAAGCATCTACCTTTTTTTGCATATAATCTTCAATTGAAGATACTTGCTTAGCTAAATCCAAGTTAGGGTCATTAACTAATAATTCTACTCCAGCTTCTTCAGCAGCTTTTTTCATCCCATTGTCAATATCAATAAAAAACTGATGACGTAATGTAGCTGTTGTAACTCCAATTGTTAATTTTCCGTCTTCCTTTTTGTCAGATCCTGACTTTTCCACATTAGACGAACTACAAGCTGCCAAAATCATGACCATAGCTGCAACGATTAGTAAAAAAACTTTTTTCATAAATTCCCCTCCATATTTTTAATTATTTAAATTTATTGACTCAACATCACACCAAGAAATAATGAAATTCACATAAATCTCGATTAATGATAAAAACTGAGATATAGGCACTGATTCATCGACACAGTGACATTGTCTCGGATCTCCACAGCCTACAATAATCGTAGGAATTTTACCGAATCCAGAAAGGATACGAGCATCACATCCCGCGGGCATCCCCTCAATTACAGCTTCTTTCTGTAATACATCCTCTATTACACTCTTCATTTCTTGTACGAGTGAATGAGTTATTGGCGTTTCAAAAGGATATCCTTCCTGATAAACATTTACTTGAGGAGGATGTTCCTTCAACCACTCATCGCCATTGACAACGCTTTCAATAGCCCCTAACACTTGGCTGTTCACACGCTCTCTTGTTAGTCCATAAGCTTCATTTTGTTTTGGCTGATAATGAAGACATGTTTTTAACGTACAAGAACCTGGAACTACTGAACCAGCTATACCTCCTGCTATCTCCCCAAGATTAATAGTAGGGCCTGGTAAAAGAGGATGTTTCTCTGTCATAAGCCAGCGATGCTCCAAATCTTTCAGAGATTGATAGATTTTTATCGCCTTGTCAATAGCATTGACACCCTCCCAAAGTTGGCTGGAATGAAGACTATGCCCTTCAACCACTATTTCATGAAATAAAAACCCCATATGCGCTGGCTGGATGTGTAATTGAGTAGGTTCCCCCACAATCGCTGCATCAGCTGTATAACCTCTTTCTACACAAGCAAGAGTTCCATTCCCACCACCTTCCTCATCAACTACGGATTGGATAATTAAATCACCTTTTAATTGTATTCCTGACGTCTTGATGACTTGTGCTGCTAGAATCATGGCAGCTAAAGATGCCTTCATATCGGTAGACCCAAGTCCATATAGAACATCTCCTTGAACTTGTCCTAAGAAAGGATCATTAGACCACTTATCTCGGTCTCCGAATGGCATGGTATCTATATGCCCGTTTAGTATTAAAGATTTTCCTCCACCCGTTCCTTTTAGAATTCCTACAATATTGGGACGCTCGCGATTATCATGACCTAAATTGGCACCTGGAAATTTTTTTATTTTTTCATCTTCCACTAAAAACTCATCAATTTCAAAGCCAAGATCCAAAAGTTTCTGCTTAATGATTTCTTGCCCCGCTTTTTCTTTTCCGCCAAGAACCCCGTGCCCAAGCACTTGAGTATCGGTTTGCACTAATTGTGACAAGAAGTTTATATACTCTTCCTTATTTGAATATACGATTTCATTTACAGTCATTCACATCACCAGCCTACGATTATTATTTCTTAATGTGTTCTAAAATTCGTTGCCATAATGGTTGATAATATTCCCAGTCCATGAATTCTATTGGCCCCCAATGTGGAGCACAATCGCTAGCAAAGGCAGCTGTTTTCCCTTTTCCATATTCCCCAATAACTAATAATGGATCTCCTTCGATTTGTACCAAAGTTGTTGCATTTTCCTTTGCAGAAAAACGATTATAGCCTAAAAACGGCGGCCATTGTTCGAGACCTTTTGTTATCGAGTGCTCAAGAGTTGTTTCAGGATAAACCCCTTCTGGTTTTTCTACCCTATCATCCCTGTCTAACATTTCTACTGGAAGAACGTCAGCAAGAATCGTATTTTTATAGTTGGCTTTTCCTTCTATCCCCATAAAAGATAGATAGCCTCCTATCATCAATAGCCCTCCGCCATTTTCGACATATTGACGTATAAGTTCTAAGGAATTCGGAATTCTTTCCATATAATAAAAGGTTTTATTTTGAAGCAAGAAAGTATTACTTCCTATATCACTAATCACAATCGAATCGTACTGCTCCAAAGCTTCAAGCTTATCCGGAAATCTCACTTGAACTTCGTGTGAAGGCATGTAATCAATTTCTATACCTCTATTTCTTAAACTATCAATTAAAAAAGTTGCGCCTTCTTCATATTTAGTTGATTCAAACGTGTCATATCCTTTTGCATGAATCATATGAACAGTCCATGATTCCCCTATAAATAATATTCTCATTTCAATTCCCCCTTTATTTGTAAGCGATTACATTACTAGCGAAAATCTACTTGATTTCTGATAAGATGCCAATCTTAGCTATTTCACTAGACTTCCTCTGACCAATCGCTCCTATCTTCATTTCAACAATCATTTACCATATCAACTTTTTGCATCACCCCTTTCAAATAACATTTTGATCCTTTTTACTCCTACTGTCGTTATTGCTATTTGAAGTCTGATACCTTGATAAAACACTATTCGCTATTAAACTATTAAATTAATAGCTGCTATACCCTTAGATTAACTTTTCAGTGTTTCATACTAAATGTTCTATCAAGACAGACATTCAGATTGTAATACATTCTCTGTATTTCTTTTTCTCATTAAAAGTATTAACTTGCTTTGAATACGGTATTGAATTTTGAGCACTTTCTAGTGTAACTGCTATTGCGGCTGCGCAGCTTGAAGTGCACTCTTTCCTCCTGAGAAAAAGGAAGTTTCTATCCCCTGTATCGTCTCACCATTATCCATATTCATACTACTTATCACTAAAATTCGGGACATTCCTCCCGCTCCTTAACCCAAGTATTTCACCGACCCAAATTTCTGAAGTTCAACACCTAAGGTAACTTTCTTAGGAAATGATTCGTTTTTTTCAACTTGCTTTAACTTTTCAATGAGCATTTCAGCTGCATGAGTCCCCATTTCATATGTTGGACGTTTTACAACACTCACTCTCGGCTTAACAAATTCAGCAAGATCATTTGCATCAAAGCCTACGAGGGATACATCTAATCCTATTGTGAGATCCAAATCTCTTAATGCCTTTATAGTTCCTTGACAAATCAGATTGTTTGCAGCAAATATTGCTGTTGGCGGTTTGGGTAATTTCATCAGTTCTTTAGTTGATTGGTAACCGTTGTTTTCAAACCAATCTCCATGCTTTTGGTAATCACTTACTAATTCAATACCATTATCTTTTAGTGCTTGTTGATATCCCCAGTACCTTTCAGTTCCGTCATTAAATGTTTGAGGTCCAGTAATAATAGCGATATCTCGATGTCCATATTCGATTAAATATTTAGTGGCTTCATATGCTCCACCAAAATTGTCAATGATCACTCCATCAAGACCGCAACCATCAATATAACGATCTACGAGGATGACTGGCTTATTCATTTTTTGATAAAATACTGGATCCTTATGTGCGCCAATTAGTACAATTCCATCAACATTTCTCCGGAGGGAGCTTTCAAAGAATGTATCTTCTTCACTTTCACTATCATTTGTTGAAAATACAAAGGTATTATAACCCCTTTCTTTAGCCACATTAACTGTTCCTTTGATAACTGATGTATAAAATGGGTTTTCTATTTCAGGAACGACCACTGCCAACATCTGCGTTTGTTTAGTAATCATGGATGCAGCCATCGTATTAGGTACATAATTTAGTTCCTTAACTACTTTTAATACCTTTTTACGTGTTTGGTCACTAACCCTATCCAGTCCATTTAGGACTCTTGAAACTGTCGCTACTGAAACATTTGCTTGTTTAGCGACATCTTTAATTGTTATGTCACAGGTCATTACGATCCTCCATAAAACTTAGTAAATATGTAAACGTTTTTACCAAATAAATACTATATTTACAATTGTATCATTATGGCAATTCACCTTTTTGTAAAAACGTTTACATTTGGATTATAAATTAATTTTTTAGACTTTTCAATATTTATTTTAAGTATTATGAATTTTTTTATTTCATGTTGAGATCCGCCATCATCGATATAGTCGGAATCTTTGTAAAAGGATTGATGCTTAAGTCAATTTCATGATTCATTATTTTAATTTGAAATACAGACTTAAAAATTTAGTTCTATTAAAAATTTTAACTTTAAGCAGCTTGCTTTTGAATGTTTAAGTTGCATTCATACGGTCGACAGCAATTTTTGAAGCATGATAAACCAAGGTTAGATCAATTGAACCTTGGTACGTTTTCCTACACGATAACGAACAGTCTTGAGCTGAAAGTGTAGCTTGGGACATCCACAGAGGTATGGCGATTAAAATCGGTTTCCAAGTTTTTGAGCAGCGGACTGATGTAGTATTATTTCTAATGTCAGAGGGGATGTTCGCCTTATATCCATTTTGGCAAAGACCTTCATTGGCTAAAGGACAGTCCTACATTCTTTAGGACGCATGTACTTGAGTGTTTGTTCGGATCTAAACTATCATAGCGATACGAGTGTTCACGAAAACAAGTCTGTACGAAATGTATATCAAAGCCTTCTGGCTCAGGCTTATTATAAGCAATCAATGATTGTTGACCCATTCGGTGAGTCTGTGTTTAAATCGGCTCAATATCATATCTTGCGTCTATCATTTCGTAACGTATCGCACACGCTTATGGAGCCCTTTTAATAAAGGAATCGCCATCTTTCCGTCATTCAAATTTCGGGAAGAAAACGGGATTAAATAATATATTGGCTTTCTGTTCCAACGGCTAAATGTCCTTAAAGCCATAGCAATAAACATTCTTACCTTCGCTGTTTTTCTTCCCACCTTGTTCAAGCATAACACCACTTCAATAACCAAACTTTATTCCTAAACAACAAAAGAACGTTAAAAGAAATCTTTTCAAAATCCTTCACTCATTATTTTAGATGTTCATTTAGAACGTTCTCTTCCAAAACATCAGATGTATCACCATACACTTTGATAAGATGTTGTTCTCCCCAAGTGCAAAGCGAATTTAAGATACCTTGTAAGCTCCATCCATATTCACTTAGCTCATACTCCACTTTTGGTGGAACTTGATTATAAACAATTCTATTAATGACTCCATCTACCTCTAATTCACGTAATTGTTGTGTTAACATCTTTTGTGTAATGTCCGGCATAAGACGCTTCAATTCACTTGTTCGTTTCTTACCGTGTGTTAGATGGCATAGAATGACACATTTCCACTTTCCCCCTATCACTTCAAGCGTCGCCTCTACTGAAATATTGTATTTCTTCTTCATATATAATTCCTCCACATGTATAGGAACTTAAAAGTACCTATAGAACCTTTTGGTTCCTATAGTACTTTTAAGTGCGTACTTCTCTACTGATTTCATATGTATCATAATAGCATTTATCGATTGAGTTTGAATGTAATTAGTTTTTAGTTTACTTAAAACAAGATCGTTCATACATTACCAAATTTTTAGGAGGAGAAAAATGTCTTTAGATAAAAAACAAAGTACTTTCGCACTGTTAGCCTTAGCTATAAGTGCATTTGCAATAGGAACAACAGAATTTATCAGTGTAGGTCTTTTACCATTAATAGCGAATGATTTACAAATATCTGTTACGACAGCAGGCTTGACAGTTTCCTTATATGCATTAGGAGTAACATTTGGGGCACCGATTCTAACTTCCTTTACTTCTAGTATGTCAAGAAAATCATTACTTCTTTGGATTATGGTTATTTTTATTATAGGCAATAGTATTGCTGCTAGTGCGACAAGCATTGGTGTGTTACTTGTTGCTCGTGTCATTTCAGCCTTTTCACATGGAGTTTTTATGTCCATTGGCTCTACCATTGCTGCAGATTTAGTACCAGAAAATAAAAGAGCTAGTGCCATATCCATAATGTTTTCTGGACTCACGGTAGCCACTGTAACAGGTGTACCATTGGGAACATTTATTGGACAACAATTTGGTTGGAGAATGGCCTTTATCATCATCATTGGCGTCGGAATTATTGCCTTAATCGCGAATAGTATCCTGATTCCATCTAGCTTACGAAAAGCGACTCGTACAACACTTCGTGATCAATTCAAATTAGTGACAAATGGTCGCTTATTGCTTTTATTTATAATTACAGCCTTAGGTTATGGAGGAACATTCGTTGTCTTTACTTATCTATCTCCCATGCTACAGGAAATAACAGGATATAAAGAAGGAACAGTTGCTGTAATACTTCTTGTTTATGGTATTGCAATCGCAATTGGCAACATGATAGGTGGAAAGCTGTCGAATCACAATCCAATTAAGTCGTTATTTTACATGTTTATTGTGCAAGCGGTGATATTATTTCTCCTGATGTTTACGGCACCATTTAAAATAACAGGATTGATTACCATTTTCTTAATGGGGCTTCTAGCTTTTATGAATGTGCCGGGCTTACAAGTGTATGTGGTTATGTTAGCAGAACGATTTGTACCGACTGGAGTAGATGTGGCGTCTGCCATCAATATTGCTGCATTTAACGCAGGAATTGCAATCGGCTCCTACTTAGGTGGTATGATCACAGACTCTATTGGACTGATTCACACCTCTTGGGTAGGAGCACTTATGGTACTGATAGCTGCCATCCTTGCAGGTTGGAGTGCATCCCTTGAAAGAAAAGACCATAAGGGGGGATAAATTGAAACTTCAATCAGTGGGAGGTTCTTCCCCCCACTGATTGTTAGTCCCGATCTAGAGTCGCTAATACCTCACTCCGCTTCGGTAAAGCGACTCTACGACCCCGATTCAATGAATCACAGACTAAGTACGCCGCGTCCTCATGTCTTCGTCTATGTGACCCACGTCCTGTGGGCCTCAACTACACCTTTGAAGACCACTAAGGTAGGTTTCACTGTATCACCTTTACGGGCAGTTGATCCCCACCGATCTTCTTTTAGCATGCTCAGAATCTCAAGGAGGGGTCTTACTGCCAGTTAAGAGTGGGATAAATTGAAGGGGGTGGTTTGCTAAATAATATAAGTGTGAAATCAACAAATATAGCACAATCTCATTTCTCATAAATAAAAATTGGAGGTTTAATTATAATGATTAAAAACATACAAGATACAACTAATTTGCATAATGGTGTAAAAATGCCTTGGTTTGGAATTGGAGTGTTTAAAGTAGAAGAAGGACCTGAACTGGTTAATGCCGTAAAATTGGCAATTAAACATGGGTACCGTAGTATTGATACAGCAGCCATTTATGAAAATGAAGCGGGAGTTGGTCAAGCTATCCGTGAAGGAATAATAGAAACAAATATCCCTAGAGAAGAACTATTTATAACATCGAAAGTTTGGAATTCTGACCTAGGTTACGAATCCACTATAGCAGCTTATGAAACAAGCTTAAAAAAACTTGGTCTTGAGTATTTAGATCTATATCTTATTCACTGGCCTGTAGAAGGTAAATATAAGGAAGCTTGGCGTGCATTAGAGACTCTTTATAAAGAAGGAAGAGTAAAGGCTATTGGAGTAAGCAACTTCCAGGTCCACCATCTTGAAGACTTAATGAATGATGCCGAAATTAAACCGATGGTCAATCAAGTAGAATACCACCCACGATTAACTCAAAAA
Source organism: Peribacillus huizhouensis (assembly GCF_014138605.1). GTDB lineage: Bacteria > Bacillota > Bacilli > Bacillales > DSM-1321 > Peribacillus > Peribacillus huizhouensis. Next base: position 54,892 of record NZ_JACJHX010000004.1, read on the forward strand.
GAAATTCAAGCCTTTTGTCAAGAACATGGAATTCAGTTAGAAGCTTGGTCACCTTTAATGCAAGGGCAATTATTAGATAATCTAGTATTACAAGAAATAGCAAATAACTATAGCAAGACTATTGCTCAAGTTATTTTACGCTGGGATTTACAAAATGGCGTTGTCACCATTCCAAAATCCACGAAGGAACATCGAATTGTTGAGAACTCAACTATATTCGACTTCGAACTAACTAAAGAAGAGATGCAGCGAATTAACAAGCTAAATCAAAATCTTCGAGTAGGTCCAGATCCTGACAACTTTGATTTTTAATAAAAAAGGGCATAAGATATGATCAGCATCCCAATTGGTAGACACATCTATCAATTGGGAGGCTGTTTTGTTCGTTAAATATACTATAGAACAATGAACGCCAAATGATATTGTCCCAAACTTATGTCTGATGGCGTAAGTACTTCAATTCTCCTTATATCCCTTCTAACTCGAAGCGTTTTGTAATTTTTTTCGAAGTTGTTCGGCTGCAAATAATGCATTCATGTCTTGAACAATCTCACCCGGTTTGTTTCCTTCACCAATAATGTATCCGTCAAAGGTTGTCCCTACAAAGTCAAAGATATGCTGGAATTGCTGAATCAATGGTAAACCTTTCATGTATGGCTTATCTCCACCCACTGCAACTACATACGCTCTTTTTTGAGACATTTGATTTTTAAAATCGGGATACTTTGCGTCTTTCAATGTTTGGGACCATCGATCAATAAAATTTTTCATTGTTCCCGTCATGCTATACCAATAAATCGGGGTAGAAAAAATAAGAATATCATGGAGAAGAATGCGATCAATGATTGAGTCATAATCATCATTGATTTCGGGAAACCCTTCCTCTGCATGACGCTTATCTATTATAGGTTCAATCAAATAATCCTTCAGATATATTTCCTCCACGACTAATCCTTGAGTAGCCAACTTTGTTAACGACTCTGTATTCCCGTTTGGACGGTTTCCCCCGTAAATAACTGCAATGGTCATCTTTAAAACCTCCACGTTTTTGTTAATTGATAATTTTTTATTTCTAATTAATATTTTATAATGATATTGAAAAACAATAAAACGGATTATTCCGATTAAATCAATCGATAAAAGCGATTTAAGGAAGGTGAGAGAATTGGAGATCAAACAACTGATTACCTTTAAGGTAGCTGCTGAAAGTCTGAACTTTACCCAAACGGCGAAAATGTTGAATTTTGCTCAATCGAGCGTAACGGCCCAAATGAAATCGCTTGAAGCTGAACTTGGAACACCTTTGTTTGAACGTCTAGGGAAGCGTCTAATTTTGACAGAAGCCGGGCGAAAGTTTCAATTATACGCAGATAAAATGATTAAACTGAATGAAGAAGCAAAGATGGCTGTAAGTGGAGATGAAGGACTTTCGGGAACATTAACAATTGGAGCACAGGAAAGTCAATGCACTTACCGACTTCCACCAATACTCATGGAGTTTAAGAAACAATATCCTAACATTAAGGTCATATTTAAACCGGCACATTCTGACGAAATGGCAAGAAAGGAGCTACAGGAGGGCTTGTTGGATATTGCTTTCATAATGGACACATCGAAGCCAGGAGATCCATTGAAAATAGAATGCCTTACACAAGAAAAAATCAAAATGGTCGTTGCTCCAAATCATCGTTTACTTGCCAAATCAGAAGTTCGTCCAAAAGATCTTGAATATGAAACATTTTTACTTACTGAATTAGGCTGCTCCTATCGCACCCTATTAGAAGATTCCCTTCGCTCAGTAGAAGTATACCCACAAAATAAATTCGAATTCGGTAGTATAGAAGCCATCAAACAATGTGTGATGGCGGGTTTGGGAATTGCGGTACTTCCGGAAATGGCAGTCGAGTCAGACATTAGATTGGGAAAACTGAAGGAATTGGCATGGATAAACACCTTATCACCGATTTTTACCCAGATTGCATGGCATAAAGATAAATGGATGACTCCTCCATTAGAAGCCTTTATAGAATTAACCCGTGAAACCTTTAAAACAAATAAAACTTAGATGAGTACTGCACTTTAACGGTTGTTGTATTCTGTGAAATTATCCATAAAAACCCCTATAAATGTTAGATTGATGTCTAACATTTATGGGGCAGTTCATTAGTAGAAGTGCTTTTAAATTAATTCAAAAGTGTTTAAAATAACCTTATTTATATCTGCATCAACTGCAACGCCCTGTTAACAAGAAGGAAATTGTGAAAGACATTTCGATTCTAGTAAAAAAACAACAGTTATTACGATTCACACGACTTGTTATTTAATTGATATGCTTTTCCGCCCAGTAAGCGATTCAGACAATGAAGATAGGGTCATTATTAAGTAAAATTACAGTTTTCCCTTTATTAAAAATATAAAAAGAAGTATCAAGAACATTTAGTTGTTCTATGATACTTCTTTAATAAATACTGACTATATGCTTACTAATTGTTGGGTTTCGCTTAATAGTAACAGTGAACGATCTTATGAAATTTTAACTAATAATCTTTATTACATTTCAAACCAAATACCGTTTCAAAGCAGAAACAAAAAGGATAAAGAATATCTATTAAGCAACATTATTTACATTCTTATTTCCATTAAGATCATTCTTGTATTTAAAACTTACAGCAAAAATGATTGCAAGGACGAATGTGTATACTGCAAAAACTAACCAGATACTTTGCCAATCCTTCACTCCGTTAATCGTAAAGTAATCCACCAGTTTTCCACTAAGAACAGCGCCTACATAGGTACCGATTCCGTTGACCATTGTCATGAATAAGCCTTGTGCACTTCCACGAATTCGACGATCCACTTCCTTTTCTACAAAAATAGAGCCGGAAATATTAAAGAAGTCAAATGCAGCACCATATACAATCATTGATAATAGCAATAAGATGACTCCTACATTAGACGGGCTGCCATAGGCAAAAAGGATAAAGCGTAATGTCCATGCCACCATGCTCAACAACATTACCGTCTTAATCCCAAATTTACGTAAGAAAAAAGGAATGGCAAGAATAAAGAATACTTCAGCAATTTGTCCCATTGATAATAAAATTGCTGGATATTTAACAACGAGGCTATCTTTATAGTTAGCGATTGACGCAAAATCATGTAAAAATGGGTCAGCAAATACAAGGTTAATCTGCAATGCCGCACCTAACAGCATAGCAAAAATGAAAAAGATAGCCATTCTCTTTTGCTTAAATAATACGAAAGCATCTAGACCTAAAAGACTTACTAACGACTTATCCTTTTTGACATTTGATGTTGGATTATCAGGCAGTGTAAATGAATAAAGTGCAAGTAAGAAGGAAGCCCCCGCAGCCATGTAAAGCTGGATATTGCTTAACTCAAGTCCACCAAGACTAATTACCCACATCGCAAGAATAAAACTAATTGTTCCAAAAACACGAACAGAAGGGAAGTCTTTCGTTGTATCAAGCCCTTCTTTTTCTAGGCAAAAATACGAAATCGTATAAGATAAAGATATCGTCGGCATGTAAACCATTGCGTTAAAAAGCATAGCCCAAAACATGAGATTAGGGTCTGAAATCCCTGCAGCTAAAAATAAGAAAATCGCTCCAAGGAAATGGCAAATTCCATATAATCTATTTGCTTTTATCCAACGATCTGCAATAATCCCTACAAGACTTGGCATTAGAAGAGAGGCAATCCCTATTGTGCTATAAACACCTCCAACTTGTGTGCCGGTAAAATGCAAGGTATTGAACATATATGAGCCAAGTGTAACAAGCCAACATCCCCAAATAAAAAACTGAAGTGACATCATAATTTTAAGTCGTGATTTTATAGTCATTTTTTCCTCCAACTATGCTTTGTGCTAAACTCTTTTTTAAAATTTTGATTTTAAATAGAGTCATGTATTTATTTTCTGAAAGTTCCGGTAATTGTATCTATAATATTGGTATTTGACTTACTCACATGATAATTTTTTCTATAAAAAATACAATCAACTATATTGATCGTAATACATTAAGAACTTTTCTCTAAATGTACTACGATCAATGGTTCACAAAAAAAGAATGGTCTTTAAGCTTTCAAGATAGTTATTAACTTTAACAAAAACTGTAACCTCATGTTAATTAACCATCTATTTCAAAATCTGTATGTTATAGATTAAGCTTTTTTAGATAATTCGGTAATATAATCGAAGAAAGCATTAGAATTTACATCATAAACAACATTTACTGGGCGACCATTGTCTGTTTCTTCTGTACGCCCCTGACTCGGCCCATCTGTATGCACGATACTATTAATTCTTTTCACTTTTACAATATCACTATTACCAACAAATGCTGTTGTTAAGACATCCCATAAAAAATATGTTGAGTTTGTTGTAAAGTGAACCAACGGCGGGCACATCGCATAACATTGGCCAATAAAATCAACACCGAGGTGTTTACGTTCAGATGCCCAACGATTACGTATATCTACTGTAAGAGGTACCTGGCTAGTGCTTTCAAGCGCTACTAAATCAATTTCTATACTACTTTTCCATACTCGACCAGCTGCTTCAGGGTCCCAAAACACATTCCATTCCGCAGTCCCATCATGTTCAGGCTCTTCCACATTTCCTACATCACGAAAAGTGCCGCCCATCCATACGAGTCGATCGATTTTTTCTTCAATAGAAGGGTCTTCATCTAGTGCACGAGCAAGATCCGTAAGTGGACCGGTGAATAAAAGAGTAGTTTTTTCATCTGAAGCGTGAATGGCATCTATCATATGAAGATGTGCTGGTTTCTCCGCTACTGGTGTAACAATCTTTCCGGATTCATTTAATATTGGCAAGGCATCCACAAAGAAAGCGTGCAAACGCCAATCTTTAGGAAAAGGATTTTTTCCACGAGAATTTGACTCTGCTACATCTAGACTGCCTTTTCCAAAGCGATCAATGATTTTTCGGCTTGCAAACATAGCTGGTTCTAAATAACAATCAGCTGGAATGACGGAAACACCAGTTAGTTCGATGGTATCCATTTGCAGTAATAAAAATAGAGAAACAAGATCATCTACACCGCCATCATGATTAAAGTAAATTTTCTTTTTCATTCTTTCTCAATCCTTTCACATTGCATTTTTATTTTGCTTTACGAATTGATCCAACTGTTTTCTAAGCGTTGGAATGGGTCACACTTTATTACACATTAAGAGCGAACAAAACTTTCTTGGTATAACACTTTGCATAATAAAATCTAAAATTAAATAGTACTTAAACGATAAAAAACGCTCCGATATCTACCGGAGCGTTGACTAGGGTATGAGTAAATAAAAGAAAGAGACTCCCTCTTTCATTTAAAACTTACCTCGTAGTCAAGCCCTTTACGGCGGCTTGGTAGAAACTTTTGGGCCATATTCCCAATATTATACGACATAATTCTACATTAAATTCACTTTTATCATAGCAACGATTTAAAGTCGCGTCAACAAATAAAAAACAATTGTTTATATTTTTAATAATTGTTTATATTTTCTCGATATAATATCACGAGCGTTTATCATCTAATTTCTACCAATAAAGTGAAACTTCATTCAATGGGGGTTTTCTTCATCCACTACTGAGTGTTAGTCCCGTTCTAGATTCGCTAATATCTCCGCTACGCTTCGATAAAGCGACTCTACAAACCCGATTAAATGAATCACAGACTAAGTACGCCGCATCCTGCGGCAACGTCTGTGTGACCCACATCCTGTGGGCCTCAACTAAACCTTTGAAATCCACAAAGGTAAGTTTCACTGTATCTCACCAATCGGGCTTTTACGGGCAGTTGTCTCCTCCACCTACTTCTTCTAATTCTTGAGGTGGGGGTCTACTGCCCATTTATGCGGGATAAAATTACATAAAAAAGAGAGATTCTCATGTAAAATAGTAGTCATCCCTACAACATTTTACGAAGTGAGAACCACTCTTGAACTAGTATTGCGCGATTTTTTCACTCATTCATCTTTTCTTTTCGAAGCTGAACTTTAACCGATTTTAGCTGAAGTCACTGTTTTAAATGCCGCGTCGACTATTATTAGATGCCGCTTCATACTCCCCTCACTAACTTAGTGCGCAATTTGTTGGATATATATTCAACAATTAATTTCCTAATTATATATTAATATTTTTTGTAAATTATAGGTAAACTAAATATTTTTTCCTCTTTTATCAGCTAAAATAATCGTATACTAATAGCCCTTATATAGAACAAATGGAGGTTATATAACTTGGTTATAAAACAATTACAATTACTAGTAACAAGTGATGTTCATGGCTATATCATGCCCACCACATTTCGTAGAACTGAAGAAACTCTCGGTTTAGCAAAAGCTGCAAGTTTAATAGAACAATTGCGACATGAGAGACCTAGTATTTTAATTGACAATGGAGATCTATTACAAGGTAGTCCTTTAACTTATTATCACCAACAATTTCATGCTCACGAACCAAATCCGATTATTGAAGTGGCGAATGCTCTCCATTATGATCTTGCTGTATTTGGAAATCATGAATTTAATTACGGTTTATCTTTTCTAAATAAATCCATTCAAGAATCTCATTTTCCATGGTTAACAGGAAATATAGTTTTTGATGATGGCACATCTTTTACAATCCCTTATATGATTAAAGAAATTGAAGGTGTCCGTATTGGTATTGTTGGTGTAACTACCCATTTCGTGCCGATTTGGGAAGATCCAAGCCACATTGAAGGAATACAGTTTAGACAGGCTTTTGAAAGTGCTAAGAAGTGGCTTGAACATCTGCACCATCATGAAAATGTAGACGTTACCGTACTTTGTTATCATGGAGGTTTTTCACACAATTTAACTACTGGGGAACTTTTAGAAGCTGATACTGGAGAAAATGAAGGCTACCAAATGTGTAAAGAACTCGACTTTGATATATTTATAACGGGACATCAACATCGTGATATTTGTACAAAAGCATTTGGTAAATCGATTGTACAGCCAGGCACAAAAGGTGTTTGTGTTGCTGCAATTTCATTGGATGTTGCAATGGAAAATGGAAAAGTCATTTCTATCAAACACGAACCTTCTTTACATTACGTAGATCAACATACACCCATTAATAAACGAGTTGTAAATAAAATAGAGCGCGTATATTCATTAACCGAAAAATGGTTAGATGAACCAATTGGGCAAATTGAAGGAAATATGTTGTACGAAGATGCATTTGATGTTCGTGTAAACAAACATCCATATATTGAATTTATCCAACACGTACAAATGGAAGTCACAAATGCGCAAATATCCTGTACTGCACTATTTAACGATGGCCCAGGAGGATTCCCACCACAAGTTACAATGAGAGATATTGTAACAAATTATATTTATCCAAATACATTGAAAGTATTATGCGTTTCAGGAAGACATATTGTTGAAGCACTCGAACAAAGTGCTACTTATTTCACGATCAAAAATGAAACCATAGCTGTTTCAGACTCATTTATTTATCCAAAACATCAACCTTATAATTATGATATGTGGGAAGGTATTGAGTATGTAATGGATATTCACAGTCCGATTGGTCAAAGAATTATTGAAGTAATCTATCAGGGGCAACCACTTGATTTAACTGCATCCTACGAGGTCGTAATGAATAATTATCGCGCATCAGGCGGAGGAAACTTCTCTTATTTTGCAGATTGTCCAATTATTAAAGATATTCAGATTGATATGACCGAACTAATTGCTAACTATTTCCGAAAGAATCCTATTGTACAAGCAACCTGTCATCAAAACTGGACAATTCTTTAAATATCATATTAAAACTATGGGGATGTGTCTTAATAATTTTTAGGCATAGACACGCCCCTTTTGTAAAGTGACAAAAAACTGTTAAATTTTAACATATAGAGATCAGATTCCTCGTTCCGATTTAGGACTGGGCTAAGTGCTATGAAAATAAGCCTCACTTTAAGGAATAAAAAAATATCTTTTCATGAAGATCGTCTTCGATGACAGGGTTTCTGACACAAAGAGAGCTTTGCGACAAAAGTATACCAGATGCAGGAAATCCCCTAAGAGCCTATATATTGGGTTTTAAAATAATGCCCCTTCTATAGCAATATTTCTTTTAGTTTCCTATTTTGACTTGTTCGACTAATTGGATCATTTCATATCACGAAGGTTTTTCCGTTGGTTTTTAAAACGATATGCCCGGAGCCGTCGATCTGTTCAACGGCTTCAGGCAATGCAAGACAGATAGATATCGCGTGCGCATTCAAGCATGCCTACTGCCTAATGTGATTTCATACATTAATTGACTATGTCGGATTCTATTTGGCATTCACATCTGGTTGATGAATGCCAAATATATTCCCTTCAGTATCCTTATAGTACCCTTGCCACGCCATTCCAGGCAGGGCATACTTTGGCATTGCGACTTGGCCACCATTTTCAATAATTTTAGTTTCTGTTAAATCGTAGTTTTCCACTCCCATTGTACAAGCGTATCCATTTAACGCCTGATTTGTTTCTGGCGGAGCACTTTGACGCTGCATCAAAGCACCATTGATTCCTAGCTCATTTTCATCGCCAGTCACTGCTCCAAAGTAAGGCATTCCAGCATATTCACTCCAATCTTGAAAAGACCATCCGAATACCTCTCCATAAAACTTCTTCGCCCGCTCCATATCATCAACATGAATTTCGAAATGAACTAATCTTCCCATGATTCCCTCCTATTTTTCATTAAAATTTTTATATAAACCCATCCACTATTATCGTAACAATGATGGAAATATATTCAAAGTTTACTTTGAGATTTCATTAAAGCATTTGCTTCCTGAACAACTGAATTTGTGTAATAATCTTTCATTTCAAAACGATTTTTCACTGTTATGTGAAGGGATTTATCTCACTTACTTTTCCCTGAACATTTTTCTACCACTTATGTTTGAATAGCAAAATACTTGCTCGATTACAAGGAGGAAATGAGATATGACATCTACATATACTTTCAGAACGTATTTTTGTAGATTCTTTTTGATAAATAAGCATTTTCATCTCCTCTTAAACAGAACATACATTCGTTAGTGTTATTATAACAGAAATTTTATCCACTTTACCATATTTGAACAAAAATATTTTTGATAGAAAAAAGCTCCATTCTTCCCCAATCCGCTATCTTGTATTAAAGATAGCGGGTATTCTGTCTAGAAAAGATAAAATGTTAAATTGAATAATAACTGATATGCATGAATCTTATGCAAACTAAAAAAAATGCTATGCTAATAAGTTTTCATTTATTTTCTTGCAAATAATATTCAATTAAATTACGTGGGATTGAGCCAAGAGTGTTTCAATTCCCAGTTTGAAACCAATAAACCTTAATACATCTAATATTTCTTCGAAGGGTCCCTTTTCTCGGCATTTCCCATTTTTTCTTTATCCTCTATGGATTTGTCTTCTTGGAGAAATATTATTCACCAAATATTCTACGTGTTCCATCGCACATTCTCTCGATTATTCACTCGAAACCCGCCGTTCCTCATTTAATGATATAGATAGATTTTAAATCATTGTTTTTTGTCCAAAACAACATAGATAAATCAAATAAATACTGAAAATGCAGGAAGAAAGATGTATTAAATTGTCTATTTTTGTCGAACACATTGTTATATTGTCGGAATTTGCTATAATATCCCTGTTCCAATAGTTTTGCGATAAAGGCAAATCAAACTTAGTGAAAGCTTCGGTCGCTAAGCAACGAAATTAAAGTATTTTAGCTCTGTTAGCTAAGCACTCGAAGCATACTAGCAAAAAAGAGAACCTAGTTTCATTAGGTTCGCTTTTTTTATGTAAAATTTATTAATGAATGAAGAGGAAGTGAGAAATTTTTGTCCATTATACCCGAATCCTAGCTATTTTTTAAGAACAACTTGCAATCTCCCTTTCAGTTTCGACAACTTTTTTCAATCAGGTTATCATTGAAAATCGTCTAGGTAGTGATTCGCCACTTTTCATAAAACAAACAAAGGGGAGCCATTATCATTTAATAATAGAAAAGGGAAATAAAACAAAACTGTTAAATTAATAAATTTTAGGAAACCTTGGGATTTAAACTATAAGAACTTGGAGTGTAAGAAGTGAAAAAACAATTTAATTTTAAAAGTATAAAAATGAAAATGTTACTTGGATTTTCATTAGTTATTTTACTTATCGTTTTATTTGGGATTTATAATTATTCGGTAATCAAGAAGAGTAATGAGGATGCTAAAAATATTGTAGAAAAAGAGCTGCCGCTATTAATTGCTAATGAGCAAATGGCTAAAACAATGGCGAATCGAATATCCACAGCCCGTGGTTATGTGTTATATGGTGGCGACTATAAAGACCGATTTAACGATTATACTGAAGAGGGTAAACGTAATGAAGCAATTGTTAGAGAGATAGGGGCTACAGAAGAATTTGACAATCTTATCAAAAAGACTGTTGAGTGGCGAAAGTTTGTAGCAAAAGAAGTTTTCGAAGAGTATGACAAAGGAAATAAAGAATTGGCCCGACAAAATCTAGCAGAAAAAGACCAGGCTGTACGTGAAATAATGGCTGGATATGAAGAGCTGGCTAGTAAAAGTCAAGATTCGATTAATGAAACAGAGAGCAAAATCATTGCAAATGGAAAAAAAACACTATTTATAGCCACGATAGTAACCATTTTGGTTATTGTAGTTAGTTTAGCTGCCGCACTGATTACTTCCAACATTATTGCAAAACCAATAATAAAAGTGATGGAGCGAATGAAGTTAATTGCAAATGGTGATCTAAGCAATGAACCATTAGAAACAAAATTACAAGATGAGGTAGGTCAGCTTGTGGTTGCAACAAACGAAATGAATCATAATATTCGTGAATTACTAAGTGAAATAAACGTCGCCTCTGGATCCATTGCAGGTCAAAGTGAAGAATTAACACAATCAGCTAATGAAGTGAACGCTGGTTCCCAACAAATTGCAACTACTATGCAGGAATTAGCCGCTGGTTCAGAATCAGAAGCCATAATTGCCAGTAATCTGGCCTCCCTTATGGGATTATTTTCAACTTCTATTCAAGAAGTAAATACAATTGGAGAAGGTATTCAAAAAGCCTCCAATGAAGTTTTCCAAATGACGAGTGAAGGCAGTAAATTAATGGAATTATCTAACGAGCAAATGGCGAAGATTGACCTAATCGTGCAAGAATCGGTTCAAAAAGTACAAGGTTTAGACATTAAGTCACAAGAAATATCAAAATTAGTCTCTGTTATCCAAGAAATTGCTGACCAGACGAATCTTCTAGCTCTAAATGCAGCCATCGAGGCAGCAAGAGCAGGCGAACATGGCAAAGGTTTTGCCGTAGTTGCAGATGAAGTCAGAAAGCTTGCTGAACAAGTGTCTACATCTATTACGGATATTACTGACATTGTCGCCGGTATACAAGACGAATCCAGTTTAGTAGCGGAATCATTATATGATGGATATAAGGAAGTTAACCAAGGTACAATCCAAATAAAAACGACTCGAGAAACTTTTGCTAAAATAAACTCCGCAGTAACAGAAATGTCAATCAATATTAATACAGTATCTGGAAACCTATCAAGCATCGTTGCAAACAGTGAAAAAATGAATGAATCTATCTCAGAAATTGCTGCTATATCTGAAGAGTCCGCTGCAGGCGTTGAACAAACCTCTGCCTCGTCTCAACAAATAAGCAGTTCAATGGAAGAAGTAGCTAATAACTCTGATGAACTAGCGAAATTAGCTGAAAAACTGAATGGTTTAGTTCATCAATTTAAGCTTTAGATGGATGATAATAATTTAAGCTAGCCAACGTGTGAGAAATTCTACCTTTTTATAAAGGTTCAACGTCAAATGTTGGGGTGAAGTGATTTTACTTCACCCTTATCCAATATGCGAGCCCACCCTCTTATACCTATGAGTTAATAGTATTTTAGCTCGAAACCGTAGAAAACTTCTAAAGCCAAACGCGTTTAATTCATCACTTTCCTTAAGTTGTTATTCCCTCTAAAAAGCCGTTGGAATTGTTGTAACTAAAACTATTCAATATCTCCACTTGCCAATTCTTTATGGTTCGTACAGCCCTTGTAAATTCGCGAATTCCTTCTCTATCGACCTCTTCGTAAAAACTACCTTAATACTACGAATCTTAATACTCTCCACAAGCGTATTCATTTCGGCAAACCTTTTACCACACGGACAAACATAGCGTCTTCTTCTATAGAAAAGTAAGGTTTGTCTTTCAAACATCTTTAAATGTTTAATTTTTTGTATCCGGTAATCGTGGATTTTTTGTGTGACCGTGTGACAGACTGGACAAGAGTGAGGTTCAACAGGCTTCTCTACATGAATACAGAGTTTTCCCTCCATTTCCTCCATCATCGTCACCGTTACTTCTTCAAACCCAGGCAATTTTATTTTAGAATTTATTAGCACGTATCTCCCATCTATACTTGTTTCTCGACAACTCAAGTATAAAAGACTGGATGATTACGTGCATTTTTTTATGTTTAATATTGTGTTAGAATCCCAACAAATAGTATAGAACCTTTATAGAAACAAACTAGACCCTTTGCGTAAATTCACAAAGGGTCTTTGATTATACTAGAAACCAGCTATTTCAAGGATATATAGACATCGGGATAATCAATTTTAAAGAAAAAGGCATAGTCTCCTCACATATTGAGGAGTCATATCTTTTATTATTTTAAGAAGACTTTTTCAGTGGCATTTATAAAATCTGATAGCCTGAATCATGAAGGCAAGAAACGAAAGATCTATTTAAAGGGGATCATTTTATCGTATTAAAACTTATTCCAAATTTTAAAATTAACCAAATCATTTATAAATTACTTTTGCAATACTCCATACACCTAACATGTGCTTTCAAACTACACAATAACATAAGATCTACTAATCTTAATTGTTTCGAATAGTTCAATGAAGTAGGGAAACTATTAAATCCATTACCCCTTTACCATTGTCAAATGCTCATTTAAACCCATACGTTTGAAATCAAACTACTGATACTGCTCATAGATCTTTAAGATTAATTCTATTTATGCTATCTCTCATCCCTAATTCCGGGGTGTTGTCCCTAACGTTTCTTTATCAGGTACTTTCGTCAATTTTTTTGGCTCTTTTATGTTCCCTGAAACAAGGATAGAACCTAAAAGTACGATTACCGTTCCTATAACAAATTGTAAACTAATAGGAGTACCTATAAATATTATTTCAGTTACTATCGCCCAAAAAACATAAGTATTATTAAGAGATTGACCCCTAGCAGCACCAATTAAATTAATTGACATGTAGTATAAAGAATAGTTGGCAAATCCAAATAAACCTGCTACGATAATTAGCCATACTATATTAGATGACACCGCTTGAAATGCTAAAGGAAATCCATGCATAAATGGTACAATTAATATTCCATAACAGAGTGCGGAGGTCAACTGTCTTATATTAATTGCATATAAAGGAACGACCTCTTTTCCTTTCATTCCCCAAGCACCGATCACACCTTCAAGTCCCCAAAATATGGCTGCACCTAATGAGAACAATATTCCAATGAAAAAATTACTATTGACGTCAAACTTGGATGGCATATAGGCTAATATAATCACTCCTGTGATACTTAAAACAACGCCGAACCAAGTTTTTCTGTTCATTTTTTCCTTCAAAAAGGTGAAAGCAAGCACAGCACCGATTCCAGGGAATATGGAAGCAATACTGGCAGCATAAGTTGCTCCTACATATTGAATACCAAGAAAATAAAAGGTCATGGCCAAAGGTCCACCCGACAATGCTCCTAAAACTAAAATCGCACCGCTCTTAGTTTTCAACAGCTTTAATACATTAATAAATTCACCTTTTACAATCATAAATAAAGATACCCATAGAGCAGAGAAAAAGTCATGCAAGAAAGCGGCTATAATTGGAGCAAGTACAACAGCCTCTTTAAAAGGTGTACTAGCTATTATAATGCCAATGATTACTGTATCTACACCCCAAGCAATAGCTGAAGTAGCCCCTAGCCCTATACCCATTTTAGCTTTATTAATATTTTTTACATTCATTAACTCAACCTCTTTTCCAAAAATCATTTCACCATAATATTCATTGAATGGTGAAGCTAGGAAAAGCAATGAGAATGTCCCCTTGCCACGCACCTGCTAGAAAAAATAAAATGGCGCGTTCACACGTTCCATTGCTTATTCCTTTTCCATGCCGGCTGGCAATATATTTAATTTGTCTATCAAGAATAGAGTTTATTCTGCTCAAATTCTTTATTTCCTAACATTGAATAGTCGCGTCTTACTAACATTAATATAAGACGGTGAAAAAGTTTTTTTAAATAATCCAAATGAAGAAAAGGTAGAAATATGAAGGTCCAACACCTTAAACTAATTGTTACGAATATCCCTAGCTTCTCAAATTTTTAGAAACTTATATTGGTAGGACGTATAAAAACAACCGAGGAAATGTTTTTGCGGTAATGCTTACCGACGATGGTTTTGTGTAACTTAAATGGATGATAAAAGGAGTCCATTATCTAAAAACTATCCATATTGGATTCATCTAGGAAATAAAGAATAAGTGAATAAGAGCAATCAACGATTGAAAGAGGATGGATTTAAAGTAGAATCCCAAAAACAACTACATCATTTTACGTGTTTCGACTTTTTTTGTCAAGTTCTGTGAGGGTGAGGTCCAATAATACCTTGTGTATTCTGAGATATGTTTAGAGTGTTTTCAGATTGAGAGTTCGCTCCAGTGGCCAATTCTTCAATGGTAATCGGCACTTGATCACCACCAGTTTTTACTACTTCTGAGGGTGTAAAAGCAGCGCTTTGCTTACCAACCTCGACAAGTCTGAAACCTCGTGGATGCTTAACATTTTTTTATTATGTTGATAATTAAAATGCCAGCTACTACATATAGCTGGCCCATTTCTCTCATTATCGATACCTGATTTTACGCTCTTTGTTTACGAGTGAATACGTCAAAAATAACTGCTAGGGCTAACACACCACCACGAATGATATATTGAGGCGCAATTCCTACCCCCATCAAGTTCATGCCATTTGTTAACGTTGCCATAACGAGTGCCCCAATCACAGCTCCTGTTACTTTACCAACTCCACCTGCTGCGGAAACACCACCAACGAATGCTGCTGCAATGGCATCAAGTTCGAATAAAGTACCTGCAGTGGTTGTTGCAGATTGTAATCGGGAGGTAAACAAAATACCCGATAATGCGGATAGCATCCCCATGGATCCAAATACAAGGAATGTAATTTTACTCACATTTATCCCACTAAGATGTGCTGCCTCTGGGTTACTACCTACTGCATAAATATGTCGTCCTACCACTGTCTTCGTTGTAATAAAGTGGTAAACCATTACAACAAAAAGCATAATGATAACTGTCCAAGATAATCCGTTGTAACTAGCTAAAATCCATGAAATATACCCAATAATAGCGGATACAAAAAATAACTGCAGAATAAAAATTTCTTTTGATACAACTTCAAAATTGTATTTTACTTTATTTCTTCGGTTTGAGATCGTGCTGTAAATATAGAATATAATCGCCATTGCTCCAACGATCAACGTTAATAGATGCGCACCATTAATGACCATGAGCGCTGGAATATATCCATTACCTATCGCATTAAATGCATCATTATTAACGATAATCGTCCCTGTCTTTTCTGTTGCTAGAAGAATGGCCCCCCTATAAATCAGCCATCCAGCTAAAGTAGCAACGAAAGCGGGAATTCCTATTTTGGCTACTAGAAAACCTGTAATCGATCCAGCAAATAGTCCAAGAATTAATATAATTGGGATAACGATATAGACCGGCAATCCTACCTGCATAAGTAATATCGCTGCAATCGCACCAAGAAATCCAGCTAAGAAACCTATAGATAAGTCAATATGCCTAATGACAATAACGAGCATGACACCCACTGCTAAAACGGCAATATAGCCAGCAGAATCTAGTAAATTACTTATATTTCTTGCAGACATAAAGAGACCATCTGTTAGAATGGAGAAGGTCACCATAATCAC
This sequence comes from Peribacillus huizhouensis, assembly GCF_014138605.1. GTDB lineage: Bacteria > Bacillota > Bacilli > Bacillales > DSM-1321 > Peribacillus > Peribacillus huizhouensis. The sequence goes on from NZ_JACJHX010000004.1 coordinate 71,040, forward strand.
GATTAAAGCAATGTACATACCGTAATCACGAATATTATCCTTAATTAAATGCTTCGCTTCATTCAATAGTTTCATACAATAACCTCCTATTGCGTAGCAAGCTGCATGATTTTTTCTTGATCAGCTTCCTCAGATGACAACTCGCCTTTGATTTTTCCTTCAGCCATCACATAGATACGGTCACTCATTCCAAGGACTTCGCCAAGTTCTGAAGAAATCATCATAATACTCATACCTTGTTCGATTAATTCATTCATAACGGAATAAATTTCAAACTTAGCACCAACGTCGATTCCTCGCGTTGGTTCATCTAGAATAAGTAGTTTTGGACCGACAAATAGCCATTTACCTAATGATACTTTTTGTTGGTTGCCCCCACTCAAATTTCCAACGAGCTGTTGTAATGACGAAGCTTTAATACCTAATGAATTCTTGTAATGATCCGCAACTTTGATTTCTTCATTTTCATTAATCATTCCATTCGACGAGATTCCCATCAGGTTGGAAGCGGTGATATTGTTCTTTATATCCTGTAATAAAAACAACCCGTCTCCCTTACGATCTTCGGTAACATAGGCAATCCCTGCTTTAATGGCCTGACTCGTATGTTTAAAGTTGACGGGACGTCCGTCCACGAATAGATCACCCTGTATCTTGTACGATTTCGAGTTACCAAAAATACTGAGTGCAAGTTCTGTTCGACCTGATCCCATCAATCCAGCGATTCCAACAATTTCTCCTTTTCGCACATGTAAATCGATATCTTTAGAGACGTTGCGGCCTAATTGTGGATCATAGGCAGTCCAGTTAGTTAACTCGATAATCTTATCACCAAAAGATTTTCTCTCTCTTTTTGGGTAAATATCATCAATTTCTCGGCCAACCATATTTTTAATAATCGCTGCTTCATTAATTTCACCCTTGGAGGCGTCTAACGTGCAAATCGCTTCTCCATCCCGGATAACAGTTGCCTTATCGGCAATGGATGTGACTTCCTTCAACTTATGGGAAATCATAATGCAAGTGATGCCCTGCTTCTTTAATTCACGTAATAATTGTAATAAGTTCTCACTATCGTCTTCATTAAGCGCTGCAGTCGGTTCGTCCAAAATAAGCAACTTTACATCTTTACTTAACGCTTTCGCAATTTCAACTAGCTGCTGTTTACCTACTCCTAAATCTTTAATTAACGTTTCCGGGTTGATCTTCAGATTCACCTTATTAAGCAATTTTTTAGATTCAACAATGGTTTTGTTAAAGTCTAGTACCCCGCTATGGTTTACTTCATTGCCAATAAATATATTTTCATAAACAGGAAGATCCGGAAATAAGGCAAGCTCTTGATAAATAATAACGATCCCCGTATCAACACTGTCACTGATTTTGTTGAATTGTTGAACCTTGCCATTAAAAACGATATCTCCCTCATACGAACCATAAGGGTAAACACCGCTAAGTATTTTCATAAGTGTAGACTTACCAGCTCCATTTTCACCAACAAGGAAGTGAATTTCACCCTTTTTCACTTTAAAATTAACATTACTGAGCGCCTTGACTCCTGTAAATTCCTTCGTAATCTGTTTCATTTCCAGAATATATTCGCTCATGTTTTTCCTCCTCAACAAAAACAACTATTACAATTAAGAAATAGTGATAGATGAACGTCTACCACTATTTCTAAAACCTTGCTCTAGTTCTTTACGTTTTTATAGTCCAGTGAATTCACTCTCTTCATAGTAACCGGAGTCAATGAGTTCACTCTTCACATTCTTTTGCTCAATAACGATAACATCTGTTTGTTTTGCTGGTACCTCGATACTTCCATTATCATAAGAACCTGTTGTTTCAGGTGTTTTACCATCAAGTATGTCAACGGCCATTCCCATCGCATCCGCAACAAGTGTACGAACATCTTTAAATACTGTCATGGATTGCTTACCATCAATAATGTATTGAATAGAGGCTTTTTCCGCATCTTGACCAGTTATGACATATTTTGAAACATCAGGGTCTGAGGCAAATACATCCGCAATCGCACGGGATGTACCATCATTTGGAGCAAGAACGACAACTTCGCCTTTGAAGTCTGCCTTAGCAGCTGTTAGGTGCGTTTGAGCTTTATTTTTCGCTTCATTTGCATCCCAGTTTGTTGTTACTTGCCCAAGAATTTTACCTAATTCATCACGTGTAAGTTCTGCTTTATCTTTTAAAGCTTCTGCTGTACTTGAGTTTGCAATGACAAAAGTTCCATCCGCAATTTTTGGTTGTAATACATTCCATGCACCTTCAAAGAATAAGAAGGCATTATTGTCAGAAGCGGCCCCAGCATACAGATATAATGGGATACCTTTTTCTTCACCAGCATGATCGATTAGGTATTGTCCTTGTGCTTCTCCTACAGCAACACTGTCAAATGTTACATAATAATCGATTCCTTTTGTATCTGTAATGAGACGATCATAGGCAATCACCGTCACGCCATCTTTTTTCGCAGCTTCTACCGCAGCACCGGCTGCTGGTCCATCATGCGGCGCAATAATTAAAACATCAATCCCTTTATTAAGAAGTGTTTCTACATTTTCTTTTTCTTTAGCAGATGAACCTTGGCTAAACAAAATTTCTGTTGTATACTCAGAATCTTTTAACGCATCATGAAAACGTGTTTCGTCTTGTACCCATCTTGGTTCGTCTTTAGTAGGTAAAACAATCCCAACATTTATCTTGCCGCCTTTAGCTTTTTTCCCACTTGTTTTTCCATCCCCACTATTCGTTGAAACGTCATTACTACAGCCAACAAGAAATACCATTAGCATAGCAACGAGTAAAGCAGAAAAAAGTTTAAAATTCCTCATATTGAAACCCCTTTCTTTTCTGTGTTTTTTTAACTTCTATTTAACTATATCAACTCAACCAGTCTGTTAAAGCGCTTTCTTCTAGTAATATTTTAGTTTCATCTGTCTTTTTTTAATATTTTCATAAGATTTCCATCATGGCTGTTAAAAAAAGTATGAATGAGTAAACATGTTCAAACGTGGTTATTGACTTACACTCCAAAATGATCTTTAAATAAGGCTCTTTTCGTAAAGTTTGTTGTTTTTAGCAAGTAACCAATTCGAACAGATGTTGATTGTAGTGGAAGGTGCGAGACTCCTGCCGGAACAGCGTGTTGAGGGAGACCCCGCAAGTGCAAAGCACTGAGGAGGCTTCTGAGACCGCCTCTACAACGGAAATCAACCCGGGTTATTAGTGTAAAAATGATTAAAAAGCAACAAAGTATGTGAAAACAGCCTTAAATAAAGAAGACCCTCATATCCATTAAAAGGATATGAAGGTCTTCTTTATTCATCCTGCCATTTAATCGATCTGAAAAGATTTTCAAATCCCCGGCGAGTTTCGGCAGTTTAATTAGAGTTACTTTTCTTTATTCTTATATACTTCTTCTCGAGAATGAAACCCATCTGCAATAATTGTTTCATCGATATTGTTTTGGTCGACAGCGATAGGAGAAAGAAGGATGGCTGGCACCTCTAATTTTCCGTTGTTAACAATTCTCTCTACCTCTATTTCTTCTCCTTTAGCAAGCTTCACCGCAAGTTCAGCCGCCTGGTCAGCAAGTGCCTTTAATGGCTTATAGACCGTCATCGTTTGCAAACCTTCAACAATTCTCTGTGTTGCAGCAAGATCAGCATCCTGACCAACAACAGGTATTTTCCCTGCAAGCCCTTGTTCAGCCAAAGCTTGAATAACTTTGCCCGCGGTTGCATCATTTGCGGAAATAACAGCATCCACTTCGTTATGGTTTACTTTTAAAGCCTCTTTCATATTCGTATAGGCATTTTCAGGATACCACTCCTTTGTCCATTGGTCATAAACAACGGTGATATCGCCCTTATCAATCAGCGGTTGGAGTATGTTAAACACACCTTTTTTCAGTAAATGAGCATTGTAATCTGTTTCAGGACCACCGATATACACATACTTTCCTTTCGGGACTAATTTCGTGATCGCCTTCGCTTGAAGCTCACCTACCATTTCATTGTCGTACGATACATACAAATCAGTTTCAGAATTTCTGACTAATCGATCATAAGAAAGTACTTTAATCCCTGCTGCGTGAGCCTTTTTGACAATCATGGCTGTTGACTCGGCATTGTGGGGGACGATGACCAATATATCAATGCCTTCATTTATTAGATTTTCAGCATGTAGGATTTGTAAGGCATCATCTCCCTTTGAGGCGAATATTTTCACTTCAGCACCTAATGCTTCCACCGCTTCTTTAAATAGTTCTCGATCCCTTAACCATCTTTCCTCAGCTAACGTATCCATGGAAAAGCCAATAACGATTTTATCGTCTGGCTCTCTATCACTCGGACTGGATGCTTTATTTAAAAAGGAATCTTCGTGCATATCTTGATGATCTACTCGACTTTTATTTTGTTGGCAGGCAGTGACAACAAGGATGAAAACAAACATAAACAATAGGAGATGTACCTTCATAAAGGTCGGTTTCATTCATTTCACACCCTTTCTATCTTGTTATGCCTTTGATCCAAGCAATGATTTTCTATATTCTGTTGGCGACGCACCGTACATTTTTTTAAAAACCTTACTGAAATAGTTGGGATCTTGATATCCAACTTCAAATGTAATTTCTTTTAAACTTTTTTCATGATTTAACATCAATTTCTTTGCCTTTTCTAATCGGCATTTCGTCAAGAAGGAGATGTAATTAACACCTAACTGTTCTTTAAAAAGCTTGCTAATATAAATGGGACTTAATTCAAATTTTTGCGCAATCCCATCTAACGAAATTTCTTTATGAGAGTGTTCGATGATGTAGTGCTTAATCTGTTTAATCGTGTCATCCTCAACCTGGTTTTGATAATCGGTATAAGACTGCCACATCTGGTTGAGTAAATGATTGGTTTCCGTACGTAATTGCCTGAAATCTTTTATTTGATAAGAATAAATAGGAGTATCTGGTTCAACTCCTATTTCATTTAATACCCGAGAGGCAATCCAAAGTAGCTCTAAAACACGTTGCTGTGTTTCTAAAAGATGAACTCCCTTTTTCTCAAAAAACTCGATTAATTCAGATATCTCTTTCATGATTTCCTGCCATTGTCCATTGCGAATCTGATCAAATAATATATTTTCTAATTTTTTTGATTGATAACCATCTATCCTTGAGTCAGCCAATGGTATATCTGAATAAAAACGATATTTAACAGGAAGGGAGCTATCCTTCGTAGCAATCAGCGATTCCTGATAGGATTGTCGTACTGTGTCCAAGGAATAGCAAACGCTTCCAATTCCGATGAACCAGCCTGCCTTATCCTCCGTATTAGATGCAGATAAAATATTCTTTGCTAGAGTAATAGCTTGGGAGCGAAAAGAATAACTATGTTGCCTAAACACGATAATGGGAATTTGGCGTCCATATAATGTACCCACCCACGCACTTCCTGTCTTTCTAACCCTTTGTTTAATTTCTGCATACAAGCTCTCAGAATCCTGCGGCAGTAAAATAATCATGACAAACTTTTCACTTGTCATCGGAGTATGCAACATCTCCACTAACTCATCCAAATGGACTTCGTGCACGTGATCGAATAATAACTGTGTAACCACATCCGTTTCTACGATGGTTAAGGCTTTTTGCAATACGTTTTTCTGAAGGATACGCTCTTGTCGCGACTTTTTTTCTTCATCAATTTGACTAATTACTTTACGAACCGTTTGTACAACTTCACTCGCTTTACTCGGTTTAAGAAGATAGTCCTTCACCCCTAGCTTTAGCGCTGCTTTTGCATAGTCGAATTCGGCATATGCAGTAATCATGATAAATTTAATATTGGGGTTTTTTATATTTATTTTCTGTACGGCTTCAAGTCCGCTCATTCCCGGCATCTTAATATCCATTAATACCAAATCAGGCATAATTGACTCTGCCTTCTCAATTGCCTTTTTTCCGTTATTTGCTTCTTCTATCTCCATTTCTGGAAAGCCCTTTAATAATATTGCTTTTAAGCCTTCCCTTACAATCTGCTCATCATCGACAATTAGAAGCCGCTTCATCTCCTTCACCCCTCGTTGTTTTTTGGTATTTTTAAAATAACCTTTGTGCCAATTCCAACTTTGCTTTCTATTTCAAATACGTCATTACAGCTGTAAAACAAACTTAATCGCTTCACCACATTATTTATACCGATTCCTGTGAAATGACCTCCCACTTCTTTCGAATTCATATGGAGTATTTGTTTTACTTTCTCTTCTGTCATCCCTGGTCCATTATCTTCTATCTCTATTCTCACGTAATCAACTTCATTTTTAACACGGAAATATATACTTCCACCATTCTCATCTGGTTCAACTGCATAAATAACGGCATTTTCCACAATAGGCTGCAAGGTTAAACGCGGAATTTTTATGTCCAAACACGATTCATCCACCTCTAGGTGAAAATGAAGCCGATCTGTAAACCTTGCATGTTGAATATCGATATATTTCTTAAGAACTTGTACTTCTTCAAATAATGCAGCGGAATTTTCCAGATTATTAAGGTTATATCGCAAAAGTCCCGCAACACTCACTAAGAGATCACTTGTTTCTTCAGATCCTTCTAAATAAGCCTTTTTCGATAATATGTCTAGTGTGTTATAAAGGAAATGAGGATTAATCTGACTTTGCAGACTACGAAGCTGACTTTCTTGTAATAATAGCTTACTTTCTTGAAGCTCATGTTCTAGTTGGGCCTTCTGTTTTATTTCAGATAAATAGTTATTGATATTGATACGCATTTTATCAAACATTTTAGCGAGAAATGAGATTTCATCATTAGAGTCCACCTCTATTTTTAAATCAAAACGCCCTAATGATAACTCATGTGCCGCTTGCGTCAGCTGATTGACCGGTCTTGTAATTCTTTTCGCAAACCAATGAGCTAATAACAGGACCACAAACGTAATCAGCAGTAATAACCAGATTCCAAGCATTCTCAATTCTCCCGAACTATCAATGATACTGCGATAGAAACGATCATATGTTTTGAGTTCCATGTCAATTAAGGTTAGCGTCATTTCAGATATATATTTCGAAATACGACTCGCTTCAGAAAAGGCACTCAAGTAATCTTCCGTTTGTTGCCCCGTACGAGCCAAGACGGATTGAGTGGTTATTTCAACAAGACTGTCAATTAAGTTTTCATAGTTTGTCAACGCATAATCATTGTCGACGTTTCTGAATTTTGAAACTCTTTCTTTTGTTCTTAGAATCTGATTCTTATTGAGATTGAGCTCTTTTAAATTAGATTCGGATGGTTCAATTAAGTAGTTATTAAGAGCGGCCACAATTTGCTGGCTTTCACTTGTCACTTCGTTCATGATTAAATATCGTTCTAATATTTCGTTGTACTGGTTTTGCATTTTTTGATTATAGTAGGTAAGTGAAGTCCAAATAGCTACCATAATAAACAGAACAGCGATGACGAGCACTAATATTTTTTTCTGTATACTGTTCATCTTACATTCGACGCCTTTACAACTTGAATATCCGTTAGATATCCATTTAAATCGAGTGGCACTTTCTCATTATTAAGCCATTTTAAAATCAGTTCCACACTCTTCGTTCCCATCTCTTCTGGGGACTGCTCAATGATTCCATTAATTTTCCCCTGATTCAGTAATGATATCGATTCATAATCATCATCACATGAATAAATATAATAACGCTCAATTTGTGATCTGCTTTCAATCTCTTGTACCATAGCAGCCAGTATATCCGCATTAATGGCAATAAAAGCATCTATATTCGGATTTTGGTTTAATACGTCTTTCGTTGTTGCCATGACTTGTTCCCTCGCATCTTGCATCTCTATAACAACGATTTGGATATTCGGATATTCTTTTAGTGCATCTTTAATTCCTTCCATTCGCTGTTTTTGAAAATATTGATATTGTTTGTCAATCATGATCGCTACTTCTCCTGCAGTTCCCATATCAGCGAGCAACTGTTCACCAATCATTTTTCCAGCTAAGTATTGATCTGAGCCAACATATGACTTTCTAAGACTATCCCCCATAGGAACATCGTTTGCGACAGTAATAATGGGTATTCCATAAGAAGCAGCTTTTATTTTTGTAAGGGCTTTAAATTCATCGGTGTCTAATCCCTGGACGATAATACCATCCACTTGCGAATAGATAGCGATTTCAATTTTCTTTAAAAAGTCCTCTCTATTGTTACCATAGCTTCCCCAAACTTCAAGACTAGCTGATTCCTTCTTTGCCTGTTCCATTGCAGCATTTGCTACCTTGTCCCAAAAAGGAGTCTCCAGCTCCTGTGTGATTAATACAAGCCGATGCTTCGTATTCACTTGTTCTGTTGCCCGAGGCAACTCCCAATCTGATTTAAACACTTTACTTCCAGATACGACCGTGAAATAAAAAAGGACGACACTAACGAAGCTAAGATTAATGATGACTAATTTACGCAAGGATGTACCATCCTTTCCTCCCATAACTTTATATTCATTTTAGCATAATTAACCAAAAAGATACTGGACAATTGAATGAATGATTGATGGTATTTCAAAACCAAAAAAGCGCCAAAGACAACGAATTGTACTTTGGTGCTTGAATAGAGACTAAATAAGTGGAACTAAATATTGTAGTCGATTCAGATACACACTTCACATCTGGAGTGTAGACAATGTGAACAAACAGATTTATGCAACACAAAAGACACTGATAAATAGTGTAAGGTATCTTTTATTATCAGAAAAGTATTTACAATTCGGATTTGTTAAAATATAATGACTATGAAATTAGATTGTCGACAATCAGACAAAGTATAGAAAGGAGAATAAACAAATAAATGAGTGCTAACTTTTCAAAAAACTCGTTAAAACACCAAATTGCTCAGCAAATTAAAAAGTTGATCTTTGAAGGTGAATTGGAACAAGGTGAAAAAATTACGGAGTTGCAAGTGGCACAGAATTTAGGAGTTAGTCGAACTTCCGTGCGAGAAGCAATGCTTCTTTTGGAGTTGGAAGGTTTGCTTATATCTGAACCGTATAAGGATACAAGAGTAACGACCATCTCACAAGAAGAAGTGCTGGAATTGTTAATTCCAATGCGTCTTCATATCGAAATTTATGCTTTAAAAAAGGGGTTTCCAATTTGGGACGAAGAAATAAAAGAGCAATTTAAACTGATTCTTGCAAATATGAGAAAAGCAATACGGTATGAAGATTTATCAACTTTCATCGAGTTAGATATCCAATTGCATGAGTTGATCGTCATGTCTTCTCAACTTGAAAATGTGATTCGAATTTGGGAAAGCATTGTCCACAGAATTAGACTTCATTTTTTATACCAAAATAGGAAATCGGGTACCTTAGAAAAATGGCTTGTCGATCATGAGGAGTTGGTAGATATTCTCATTAACGGAAATTCCGTAGAAGAAGCTGTGAAAACATTGAGAAAGCACATTGTTGATACGAACATTCCAGAGGTCTATTTATTAGACTAGAAAATCATTTTATTGAAAGGGGGAATGCGCTAACTCTAACATGCCAAAAATGAAAAGGGGTGTCGAATTGATAATGACGAAACTACAGATTGCTAAAATAGAAGTATTTGTTGTAGCTGGAGCAGATGCAAAATACAAAACATCATCCCATTATTCTGATCTTACAATCACAAATACGATTGTAAGAATACAAACAAGCGATGGCTATGAAGGATATGGAGGGGCAATATCTTGGACGGAAGAAGGCATGGATAAAAGTCTGGCAGAATCCATCCGTCATCTGATCCCATTCTTAATCGGAAAATCAGCATTACAAAGGGAAGAAATTTATGCATTAATGGCAAGCCGATGTGTCCAATTGACACCGCAAGCTCAGTCACCGATTGATATCGCTCTATGGGATTTGGTTTCTAAATATGCGGAAATGCCGCTGTATCAGATGTTAGGTGGTGCAAGGGATAAAATTCTTTCCTATGCGAGCACACCATTTTTACCAAGTATTAAAGACTATATCGAACACGTTCACGAATTAAAAGAGCAAGGGTATAAAGTGATTAAATTTCATACGTGGTGCACGTTTGAAGAAGATATGGCTTTGGTAAAGGCTATTCATGAAGTGTTTAAGGATTCAGATCTTAAATTTATGCTAGATGTGGAATCGGCCTATACAAGAGAAGAAGCTTTGAAGGCTGCGAGGATTCTGGAAAAGTACGATTATATTTGGTTTGAGGCTCCATTACCTGACACGGATTTGGAAGGTTATAAAGATCTGAGATCTCGCGCTGACATTCCAATTATTGCGGCTGGAAATACTTTGCTTCGTTTAAATCAAATTGAACAAGGAATTCAAAATGGTTGTTGGTCAAGCGTACGTGTAGATGCCACTCTGGCCGGAGGAATCACACAAACTAAAAAAATAATGGGGATTGCCGAAGCCAATTCGATGACAGTTGAACTCCAATCATGGGGGTACACTTTGTCACAAGCTGCCAATTTACATTTGATGTTAGCCTGTAACAATAGTATGTATTTTGAGCAAGCCGTTCCAGTTGAGCCGTTAGAATTTGGCGCACTCACTACAATTAGAACTGACCAAGACGGTTTTGTACATGCTCCAAAAGGAAATGGATTAGGTATTGAAATGGATTGGGAATTGATTGAAAAATCTGCGGTACTAAAGTTATCTTTTGACGGAACAGGTTGGTCAGAATAAAAACAGAATCCACATTAAAATAGATGGGGGCAACCATTCATACTTTAAGGGACTCTGCAACATGTATTATAGCACATTAAATATTGAATCGATTCAAATATTGCAAAATTTGGATACTGATAAAGTTCTGACTATTTTTATATAAAAGGAAGTTAACTGATGAAAATAACAGATATAGAAGTAATTACACTGAGGGTTCCACCAATCGATCAAGCTTGTGAGTGGGGAGAAGATGCGTTTATTGTTCGAGTGATTACAGACAATGGTTTTGTTGGAATTGGTGAAAGCGATACATCTCCATTAGTAGCAAAAGCAATCATAGAAGCACCGAACTCCAATCTATACTGCTCGGGATTAAAGACACTGTTACTAGGTGAAAACCCGTTAGAAATTCAAAAACTATGGGATAAAATGTATTGGTCTTCGAATTATTTAGGGAGACGTGGAGCAGGAATCCATGCGATGAGTGCGATCGATATTGCATTATGGGATATCGCTTCTCAATATTATCAAGTACCTATCTATATGTTATTAGGTGGAAAGTATCGAGAGAAAATCCGTGCATATGGTACGTTTATCCCCGCGGATACTCCCGAGGAAAATAAAATAATTGCTCGCAAACTAAAAGAAAAAGGTTTTACAAGCTTGAAATTCGGTGGTGGAATCTTAGGTGATGATCCCCGTGCCGATTTTGAAATAATTAAAGCGGTTAGAGAAGAATTAGGCGAAGAATTCGAACTGCAAATTGATTTAGCTTCTAAGTGGAAATCTTATAGTCATTCAGCACATATGTTTAAAAAAGTTGAGCCCTTTCATTTAAATTGGATTGAAGAACCCGTATTAGCTGATGATATGAAAGGTTATCGCAAATTAGCGCAATTGTCCGGAGCGAAACTTGCTGGTGGAGAATCATTGACTACAAGATATGAATTTGATGATTTTATTAAACAAGCTCAACCAGATATTATTCAACCAGATATTACTCGTTGTGGTGGAATAAGTGAGATGCGCATCATTAATAATATTGCTGAAATGAATGGAATCAAATTAATCCCACACGGATTTAGCACAGGAATTCTTTTAGCAGCTACCGTTCAATTTCTAGCGGCAACAAAAAATGGAGATTTAATGGAATACTCGCAAAGTACAAGCCCCTTATTTACTAAACTGGTGAAAAATTTAATTCCAATTGAAAGCGGTTACGTAAAAGTTCCAGATACAATTGGACTAGGCGTGGAGCTGGATGAAACCCTACTAGAATTATATAGAGTTTAAATCAATTGAATAGCGTGTAGATGATTATAAGAGAATGGGGAATAGTTATGACAAAAAAAGTCGATAAATTATTAATCTCTTTAAGTGTTGCGCTCGTACTTGTTGTCGTTGGAATCTTGTATTTTCAACCCACCCAATCACAAATTGTTGCAAGTAATATCTTCAATAAAATGACAGAATGGTTTGGTTCTGGTGCACTATTATTCACATTTTTTGGTGTCTTACTTCTTGCCTTTGTGGCAATGAGTAAATATGGCAGGATTCGTTTAGGGAATACCAAACCAGAGTATTCATCTTTTAAATGGATTTCGATGATGATTTCCTGTGGGCTCGGATCAGCTACTGTCTATTGGGCATTTATCGAGTGGGCTTATTATATTGGAACACCAGGACTTGGCATTGAGCCCAATTCTCAAAGAGCATACGAAATGGCATTACCTTACAATATGTTCCACTGGGGTATCAGCGCATGGACCCTATATGCATTAGTGGGAGTACCAATTTGCTACCACTACTATGTTCGGAAAAATCAAGGGCTTAGTTTAAGTTCGATTATTAGTTCCATAACGGGAATTAAGCAAAATGGGATAGTTGGTCGCATTGTTGATATTATGTTTATCTTTATTTGCTTTGGAGGTTTAAGTATCACGTTAGGAGTTTCCGTTCCATTGGTCAACACCGTATTAAGTACGGTGCTTGGAATTGAACCATCATTTATGATGAACATTGTATTAATCCTTATAATTTCCATCGTATATTCATTGAGTTCTTACATTGGATTACAAAAAGGAATGGCACGAATTGCAAATATGACGACAAAGTTAGCGATTGCTTTATGTATTGGCATTCTCATCACAGGACCTACCTTTTTTATCATCGCGAATAGTACGAATGCTTTTGGTTTAATGCTACAGAATTTTGTACAAATGAGTTTATTTACTGACCCAATCGGTAAAACCGGATTCCCTCAATCATGGACAATCTTTTACTGGTTATATTGGATCACATATGCACCTTTCACTGGAATTTTTATAGCAAAAGTTTCAAAAGGTCGAACACTCCGTTCAGTTATAATGAATACTTTAATTAGCGGTAGTGTTGGATGTTTCTTCTTCTTTGGTGTTATTGGTAGTTTAACGATCGATCGTCAATTGTCTGGAATGGTTGATGTTGTGGGGATGCTAGGAGCTGGTCAGGATAATAGTGCGATTATTGAAGTGCTGCAAACATTACCTTTAAGCAGTATTTTTATGATTCTATTTTGTGTTGTCTCGGTTTTATTCCTTGCAACTACTTTGGATGGTGCTGCATTTACAATGGCCTCCACTGCAACTCCGAAATTAAAGGAGAACGAAGATCCGCATCCGATGCACCGTCTATTCTGGTGTGTGATGCTAGCTTTAGTTCCATTAACAATGATTTTTATCGGAGCGGATTTAAATACGATTAAGACAAGTGCGATTATAACTGGTGTTCCAATCATCTTTATCATGATTATCATGATTATTGGATGGATGAAATGGATGATTAAAGATTTCGGCCATGTTCCGGCCGACAAAATTGAAGAAGTATGTGCTGCTGAAATTAGTAAGTCGGGAGCAGGAGAATTAAAAAAAGAAATAAACAAAGGTACCAGTTTATAAGACGATTTACTATTTAGTCAGCACCTGCGTTCGACTTTTTAAGAACATATAACATTCTTAGAGAAGGAAAAACTGCTCAAGGCCGATAATCTCTCGCCTTTTTGAGCAGTTTCTTTTATTAAGTGCCAGTCACACATTCATTTCTAAATTAGTAGCGTAAGCCCGTAGTCAAACAACGTATATAAACACACAGCATCCCCTTGGTACGATATCTGTATCAATTTTTAAAGAAGGAGGTCTTTTTCTAATGGCAAAAAAAAATAACCCTGATAGTAAAAAATCTTTACCTTTCACTTCCTCGTAATCCCCTTTAACACGCATTTGCCTATTACCTTACTACTCTTTATTTACTGGATATTTTAGAGCATTCTTCTCCATTTTCTTAAATGCTTCCTCTTCCAAATCTACATTCATTTTTTCCGCTAACTGAAGAAGATATATAAATACATCCGCCATCTCTTCTTTAATATTCTGTATAGATTCAGCGACCGCTTCTTCACTATTTCTCCATTGGAAATTTTCTAATAGTTCATTTGCTTCTAATGATATAGAAATAGCTAAATCCTTTTCATTGTGATAAGGGGCCCATCCTCGCTCATCTCTAAACTCCATAATTTTTTGCATAATATCTTTCATTTATATCCCTCCTAGTTTGATTTGTAGTTGTAAATATATTCTATTTTATCATTTGTTCTAATCTTCTGCTTATCAAAAAAAGAGATACCAATAAGTATCTCCCTAATTCGGTATATTATTAATTTCACCTTATCACACACTATTAGTTACTTTTATTTAGACTTTTCTCCTGTAGTTTGAATAGCGAATGAAATCTAAGTATTTGGGCTGATAGGCAAGTTACCAAAACCAGCTTCAGGTAATAAGTTATCTGTATAAGCCAAAGGAGTGAGAAAATGGGTAGACGAATAAAACATACTTCACGTGACGTGGAGGAATTAGCAAGGCTCATGCTGGCGGAAGCGAGCGGTGAAGGAGTTCAAGGGATGAACATGGTGGGAACGGTTGTAGCCAATCGAGTCGAAGCTGACTGTGCTCCTGACTTCAAAGGGTTGCGCAATATCAGGCATGCGATCTATCAAACCATACCCGGAACTAGCGTTCCTCACTTTGAGCCTGTCTTAAATGGATCATTGTATACACAACGCCCCGACGAAGCTGACCTCCAGAGGGCTAGGAATTTGTTACAAGGTCATAGGGAACCTCGTTCAAGAATGAATTTGTGGTTTTTTAACCCCAGTCCGGGGAAAAAGTACCGAGCTCCTTGTACCGAAACGATGCCAAGATCACCCATGACGAAGTTCGACTTTTCGCACAAGAACCATTGCTTCTATGTTGCGGTACCGGGCTATTGCCCAGAGTTTTATGGATAAATTAAAAAGGAGCTGATCTTCTCATGACTTGTGGAGATTCTAGTTATAATCCAATAAATTATTATCCTGGTTATTATCCAGATTCTATGCGAGGTAGTGGCGCACAACAACCTGCCGGCTACCCAACGAGTATGCCATCTGGACCCGCGTATAGTGTCCCAGTGGTTCCTATCGGGACTGGACAGCAATTTGCTGGGGGCGCGATTGAAGAATCATTTATCGAAAATATCCTACGCTTCAACAAAGGTAAGGTAGGTACATTCTACTTTACTTATCAAGGTAACAGCAAATGGAATGCAATGGTTTACCACGGACGGATAGAAACGGCTGGTCGTGACCACCTCATCATCAGCGACCCTTCCACCGGTAAACGCTATCTGTTGATGATGGCAAATCTCGACTGGGTAGAATTCGATGAACAAATTAACTATCCTTATCCGAAAATTAGTCCAGCTGTCGAGGCGACCCTGACGACATCGGACTGAGTTTATAGAACGCTTAAAACCCGCTTACTTCTTTTTGGAAAATGAGCGGGTTTTTAGTTCTGACCACATATAGAACGCAAATTCGGCAATAAATCGAAGCGAACGTTTTCGCCTTTTGGGTTGCAACTGGGAATGACTCGGTGGTGATTAATATCCAGAAGCAAGATGTACCTATTGGCGTCGATTTCGAGGATATAACGCAGCTAATGAAGGAATTGGATAAAGCCCCTCTCGAATGAGAAGGACTTTATTTCTAAAGGATGGCTGAATAAATAATTAGGGGAAGGACACTGAAAAAGCCCATAACTGCTAAATGGGAGTTTAAACTTTATGTGTTCCTCAGTTGAGTAATGACACTAACGCTTCTTGTATCCTTGTATTCGATGCAACTAATGTATGATCACCTAATCGAAAAGCATTGCCTTCACGATTCGTGACTGTTCCACCTGCTTCTTTGAGAATAATGATTCCGGCTGCTACGTCCCATGGATGCAGTCCATCATGAAAGAAACCAGTAAGTTTCCCAGCAGCTACCATACATAAATCAAGGCTTGCAGCACCAATAATTCTGATACTCCGTGCTTTCCCAACAATAGTTTCCATGTGTTTCATTCCATCAGAATTGGACTTCCAATCGTAAGCAGGAAATCCTGTCGCCAGCAAGGATTCGCTTATTTCTTTTTCCGATCCGACTTGTATCCGTTCCCCGTTCAAAAAGGCGCCACCATTGATTTGGGCTGAGTATAAGTCCTTTGTCAAAGGATTATACACGACACCACAAACAGGAAAACCGTCCTTCACAATACCGACAGAAATTGCAAAGTAAGGAATTCGGTGAATAAAATTCGTAGTTCCATCAATTGGATCAATAATCCACCCATATCCTTCAGAAGATTGGCTCAATCCCCCTTTATTTCCTTGGGCATTATCTTCCTCAGATAATATCCAGTGATCTGGGTAGTCTTCACGAATTAATCCACACAGGTATTCCTCGATTATCACATCAACCTCGGTTACAAGATCCGATTGATTTATTTTTTCTTTCATATCAATGGGTTTTCTCATAAGATCAATCAACAATTCTCCAGCATTTTTAACATGTGTAATTGCTGAATGTAATAATGTATGAACGGTTTCATCTATTTGATTCATATACTTCCCTCTTTTCTGTGGAAAATGGGCGGAGCTTCGCATATTGACCTCCGCACTGCCACCTCTTAGGTGATACAATTTGATTAGTTAATAACCTATTTGAACGTTCAATGTTTCTCCTTCAAATAGCTGAAAAGAATCTCCATTTTGTATACTTCCAGTTAGATAAAAAGGGGCATCCGTTAGTAAACGAAGTTCATCCCAGTGAGGGAGTAGAAAGGCAGATCGATCTGCACTAATCGGAATCACACAACACTCTGGTTGAATAAGTTCGAGTACCTCTTTCGTAAAAGCATCTTCCATTCCATGGTGAGACACTTTCCAAATTAAACTTTTCAATGGTGTGCGTGAAGATAATAGTTTCCATCCTTCCTCCAGCTGGTCACCACCGAATAGAATATTTTCTGTTGGATTTGAATCTGCTGATAGTCGATACACAGAGCTGTCATCATTTGACTCTT
The DNA here is from genome assembly GCF_014138605.1 of Peribacillus huizhouensis. Lineage (GTDB taxonomy): Bacteria > Bacillota > Bacilli > Bacillales > DSM-1321 > Peribacillus > Peribacillus huizhouensis. The sequence goes on from NZ_JACJHX010000004.1 coordinate 88,191, forward strand.
TAAATAAACGTTCCAAATCAGCAATTTCTTTATTCGAAATTGATTCTTGTCCCTCCAAGAATTCCTGGAGAGTATCGTATGCAGGCAGTGGATCACCTATCCAAGGATACATATGAGTTAAGACAAATCCGTCTTCGGACCAGACGATGGACTTTTCCTGGGCTCCATATTCACTTCGCCATTTTATTTTTGTCCCTTGCTTTTCTAATAACGAAATAAATGTTAAATAACTTTTCAACATATTGAATACTCGTAGTGCTGTTTCATTTCCGCTAAATTTGACCTCATCAAGATTAGCCAGGTTAAAAGGTTGATAAGGAAGAATCACTGCATCTACCTTCTTACATTTCACAATGTCTACTAAACCATTAAGATGGTCTTCATGAATATGCGTAAGAATCATCCAATCCAACTGATCAATCCCGTTTCTTTCCATCCAATTCAAAGGATGATCTTGTTCATCTGATAGAGCTCCATCTCCCCCATCAATTAACGTAATCAAACCAGACGGTAACTGAATAATATGAGAATCTCCCCATCCCACATTTAGAAATTGAACATTTGCCTTCATATTTTCAGTCTCCTATTCTACCGTTATTTCAACCTCTTTTTTATAAGATGTACTTTTGATTGATCCAACGTCAGGGTGATTTGCCCTTCAAGAGGCCCAGATATCTTCGGATTAAAATCGTCAACGATCCATTGCATCGAACCCGCTCCTACCCAATACCGAATCGTCCTTCCAAGAAAGCTGCTTTTCACGATATTCCCTTTTACTCCGTTCGATCGATTACGTTGAATGTCTACTTCTGCTGAAATAGAAATACATTCTGGTCGAATAACAAGTGTCACTTCATCACACATTTTTACTGCATAATCTTTCTGGGGAACACGGATGATGGTATCATTACATTTCACCATAATAAATGGATCATTTAATTCGATGACTTTACCTTCAACAAAATTAGTAGTCCCTACAAAATCTGCTACAAACTTTGTTTTTGGCTTAAAGTAGATATCCATAGGGGTACCTACCTGACAAATCTGTCCTTTATTAAACACGGCTATTTGATCGGAGATTGACAAGGCCTCGTCCTGATCATGCGTTACGAATATGGCAGTAAACCCAAACCGCTTCTGTAACGCTCGTAACTCATCCCGGACTTCAACCCTCATTTTCGCATCTAAATTACTCAAAGGCTCATCCATTAATAATACGTTCTTGCCCATCACTAACGCTCTGGCAAATGCGACCCTTTGTTGTTGTCCACCACTCAATTCTTTCGGATATCGATTCTCCATCCCGATCAATCCAAACATTTTCAGCATCGAATCGACTCGGTCTTGGATTTCCTTTTTAGGTGTTTTTTTCAGTTTTAGACCATAAGCTATATTCTCGAAAACATTCAAATGTGGAAAGAGTGCATACTCTTGAAATACAAGTGGTGTATCACGCTTATATGCAGGGAGTTCATTTATTTTTTTTTCTTCAAAATAGATGTTTCCATCATCCGGCTCATAAAATCCAGCGATTAAACGCAGGAGTGTTGTTTTTCCACAACCACTCGGTCCTAAAAACGTTAGAAAACTACCTTTTGGTATATCTAACGAGATATTGTCAATTGCTAAATAGTTTCCAAAAGTTTTAGATAAATTTTCAATTTTTATGATGATTTCTTCCGTATTCATAGGAGCCTCCACTTAATAATCGTTAGCATTTCTTTTATTTCTAAAAAATAGTTGCGATATTCCTAAGACAGCAAAAGCAATGGAAATAAGGACAACCGTAAATGACGATGCTTTGCCCCACTCACCATTTGAAACAAGACCAAGAATAGACACCGTACCAACAGATGTTTTTGCAGAATAGATGAATACAATAACACTCAAGCATGTAACCGATCTTAAAAACGTCACAACCATTCCTGAAATAAATGGTCCTTTTAATAGAGGCAGCAAGATATGACGAAACGTTTTTAGATTATTGGCACCTAAATTTTGTGATGCCTCTTCTAAGGAACTACTTATCTGTTGCAGCCCAGCTAATAGCGTGCTATAAAATGTAGGTACATTCCATATCGTTAAAGCAATGACCATAATCATTGCTGTTCCTGTCAACATAAGTGGTTCAGCATTAAACGCAATCGCAAACCCTAATCCAAGGAAGACTCCTGGAACGGCACCTGGAAGTACGGACAGAAAATCTAAAAAGCGATTCATCCCCATCTTCTTTCTTTGCACAATGAACGCTAGTGGGAAAGCCAATACTCCAGCCAAAATCGATGAAAGAACGGCAAATTGAATACTATTCGTCAGCTCTTTCCCTTTTGAAAATACATAATCTAAATTTGAGAAAGTTAAAGACCAGTTATAGCCCCATGTTGTTGTAAAAGCTCCGTAAAATAAAACACCATATACCAACAAAACAATAACAGTAATAAACATACAAAAAGAAAAAAGAGTCCATTTTATATAGGATGGTATTGGATAATGACTTGAATATGATTCTTTTCCTGTTACTGTCGTATATGATTGTTTTCCAACCCACTGCCTATTTAATAAAAATAAACCTAATGCAGGGATTAAGAGAGTGGTCGATAGGATAGCTGCTGAAGATAAATCAAACCAGCCAATCATTTGCATATACGCTTCAGTTGAAAGAACGGTAGAGTTACCGCCAATAACCATTGGATTACCAAAATCCGCTAATATACTCATTGCTGCAATTAACGCTCCCCCTGCGATTCCCGGTTTGCTTAGTGGAAGGACAATGTTTTTAAATACTTGCCAGTGTGTGGAACCCATATTGTAAGCAGCATATTCCTGACTTGGCGAACTCTTCTTTAATACTCCATAGATCACTGCATAGGCATATGGAAAAAATGTAATCGTTTGTACTAGCCAAAGACCATGCCAGCCATACACATCAACATTCAAATTTAACAATTGTTTGGAGATAATCCCTTGTCTTCCAAACAGCAGAATATAGGACATTCCCACAATAAACGGCGGCGAAACAATCGGAAGGATCGTGATAAATTTGAACAACCCTTTACATGGAATTTCTAATCTAGCAATTGTGTAGGCAAAAATAAATGCAACAAATGTACAAGACAGAGTAGAAATCATCGTCATCATCAATGAATGAATCGCTGCTTGGGACCATCGTGAATTTGTAAATAGTTCAGAGAAATTTTCCAATTGAGCAAAACTAACGACTTTTAGAATGGGCCAAATGACAAACGTAGAGATGATCAATAATAGTAATCCAAACGTTAGGTAAAACAGTAAATTTCTTGTTACAATTTTTAAGATAGTAGTAGTCAAACTGCACACACCCTTTAGTCAAAAATGGAAGGGACTACCCCCTAACGAAAGAGTACCCCTCCATATCTATTTTTTTATCCCGCCTTAACGGGCAGTAAGACCCCCACCTCATGATTTCTCAGAAACAAATGAAGATAGGTGAGGGATGAAGCCTCCTCCCCTACTAATGGAAGTTTCACTTTATTGACCAATCATCTCTGTAAATTGCTTTACTACATCTTCTTTCATTTCAGCCGCTTTTGTACGGTCGTAATCCACAAGTTTCACATCATCAACAGGAATCATCCCTTGTGGAGGCGCAACATCTGATCTTACAGAGTAGCGGTTAGAAAGTTGCGTATTCATTTCTCCTACTTCTTTTGTAAGTAGCCAGTCGATGAATTTCTTCGCATTTTCTGTATTTTCTCCACCTTTAATAATTCCAGCTCCACCAATTTCGAAAGCAGTTTCTTCTGGAACAATGACTTCAATTGGATAGCCTTGTTTAGCGGATTTAACAATATCATGTGCCCAAGACATACCTGCAGCAAATTCACCTGTTGCAATTAAATTAATCGGGTCAACCGCTCCTGCTGTATAATGATGAACATTGTTATTTAGGCCTTGTAAATATTCCCAGCCTTTTTCCTCACCAAGTCGGAATAACTGGGTAGCTGCGAAAATATATCCTCCACCAGCTGTAGCAGGATTGGAAGAAAGGAATAATCCTTTATAATTAGCGTCTAGTAAATCATCCCAAGTTTTTGGCATTTCCAAGCCTTTTGGTGATAGTTCTTCTTCAAATCTTTCTTTGTTTACTACAATTCCAAGTACCCCCATGTACCAGCCTTGCCAATACCCATTTGGATCGTTAAACTTGTCATCAATTTCAGCAGCATTGGGTGATGTATATTTCTCTAAAATCCCTTGTTCACCAAGAGGTTGATAGAATTCTACAGATCCACCTACCATGATATCTGCTTGTGGATGATCCTTTTCAGCTTGTACTCTTGTACTTGCTTCACCAGCGCCTCCAAGACGAATATATTCCATATCAATACCTGTATCGGCTTCAAACTTTTTCTCAATTTCTACGATATCTTCTTCATTTAATGCAGCATAAACAACTAAACGATCAGTAGCTGGTTCTTCTGTTTTTTTTGTTTCTTCTGAAGCTGTTTCTTTGCTGCCTTCTCCAGCAACTGTTTCACTCTCTTCTCCAGTTCCACATGCAGCTAACATGAATACACACATGAACAGAATAAATAAAAACGGTAATAATTTAATATTCTTCCTCATAAATACTTCCCTCCTATTTTTTAGCTGTCTGACATCTAAAGCATAGAAGGTAATTGTAAGCCGAATATAAATTACAGATTAACTTATTGTAAACTTTTACAAAATGGAAAAGGAGGTGTCCAAAAAGTGATTTTTCAGACACCTCCTATGAGACAATCTCTAACATTAATCTCGTTTAATTGTTAATTTAAATATGCTCGTATTTATATAATCTAATGAATAGAATATCGGCTGATTGGCATCATCGAAGTGAAGTTGTTTTAATAAGATAATTTTATTTCCCAAAAGTTCAATTGCCTTTTGATCCATTTCTATAGAGGGGTCCACTGCGTAAATTTCCGTTATAGCAGAAGTTATTTTAACGTTAGCCTCTTTTTCTAAAACATCAAATATGGCTCCTGAAAATCCATCATTGAAGAGATCACCAATCATATTCTGTGGAAAAATATTATAATAAAAAGCAACTTTATTTCCATCTGCCGTTCTCGTCCGCTCTAGTATCGTGACTTGTTCCGTCTCTTCTAAGCGCAATTTTATTTTCCATTCTTCTTCTGGATTCATTTGATAGATTTTTATATCGGTTTCTCCTGCCTCATACCCAACATTTCGAATCATCTGGCCAGTACTTTGTAATTTATTTAAAGGATTTTCTATATGGTTAAGTTTATTGTTCACATATGTACCTACGCCGTTTTTACTGATGAGTAAGCCTTCCTTTTGTAACATCTTTATAGCTTCTCGTAATGTGGATCTGCTGACATTAAACTTTTTTGCAAGCATCGGCTCCGAATTTAGCTTTTGTCCAGGTAATAGCTCCTTGTTTTTGATACTTCTTTCAATCTCTTCTTTGACTTGTATGTATCGAAGCTTTTTCGCCATATTTTTATTCCCCTTTAAAATATATTCCAATCAAATTTATGTTGTCTCAGTGAGCTACTCGTAAGTTCTTACAAAATACGGAAGGAATTTTTTGTTAAAACTATCGACTTTGACATACAATTTCAAGCCTTTCTCCCTCCTATTATAAGCGGAAATTCATACCGATGCTTGCCTCCCTATAATTCGAACAGACATAATGGATCTCTCTTTAGGTATTTGAACACAATGTTCTTGTGCGTATGTCGTCATTCAAATATTAGAGATGCAGAATTGAACAAGGAGCCAAGTATACTATCTATTTATAGACTTAACACTTATACTAAGCAAAATTAGAAGATTATTCATAGGTAAGATTATACTTTATTTGCACGATCAATCAGGCCTCCACTAAAAGGTTACTCTATCATTTTCTCCATATGAGAAATTAAAAATCTGAATAATTCAACTTTTCTAAATCTTAATATAAAGTTTATACTACGTTTATATTTATCCAATATTCTAAATAATAGCTGTCTGACATCACTATTTAATATTGGAGGGATATTCTTGTTTAAGAAAATGATTGGCACAGTACTGGCAGGGATGTTACTTTTCAGTTCTTTTGGCGCATTTAACCCGCATAAGGCACAAGCGGCTTCAACGCTAGAGATTGCCGAATATTGGGCACCAGAGTTTTATCAGGATGTGAACGATACTTATGGATACAGTGCTGACTTTGTGACGAACTTTGACTATGATGGGGATTGGGTAGGTAATAACAATTGGGAAAATCTAAATAAGTACCCCATGAAGTCCTATATCTATTATTCAGTCGTAGAAACCTCGAGCCATTATTTCATTGGCTATTATGATTACCATGCTCGTGATGACGGTCCAACGGTATTTGATAAGCATGAGAATGATTTAGAAGGTGTTTTAGTTATCATCCGCAAAGACGGTACACCGTACGGGACATTCCAATTAATGGAAACAGTGGCACATAATCAATTTTATCAATATACGAATGATCCATCGATTACAACTGGTGCTGACAACATTGACGGAGGTGTACTATTCAACGGTACCCACCCAAAAGTATTTATTCAGTCGAACGGCCAAAGCCCTATTGGCGGTCACGGCAATTATGCCTATGACGGAACAGGTGCACCAGGAGGAGATGGGATCGTTTATTATTACGGTAATCGTGCAGATGTTGTCACAAACGCTTCTGGTAACTACACAAACAAATACAGTTATGACCTTGTATCCTTTGATGAATTTTGGAAGCGTAGAAATGATATCGGCAACGGACAAACATTTGGCAGTTGGGGTAAACTTGATGGTGACACATATCAGCAGGATTCAGCTGCTATGCCTTGGGTTTGGGATGATCTGGATGACAATGCCACATTCGCCGGAGATTTCTTGAGTGATCCAGCCCATATGGTGGATACACATCTAAATGGACTAGGAAATTTTCCCCACACATATATAAATCATCCTTATTATTCTCACCGGATACAAGTAAATAGTGTGACAAGCCTTAAAAACCGCGATCCATTTGGCGGCAAAAGCGATATTTTCGTAAAAATACGCGTAAACGGAAACGGAGTATCCGATGATCGCTTGTGGAAGAAAAACGATGTTCCAACAAATACGGCCTATAATGTGGCCTGGGGCACGATGGATGCGACATTCGGCAATCAGTACAGCGAGTACTATAATGATCGTTATGTAAACGTTCCTGCGAATAGCCAGATTAACGTAGAAGTATATGATTCCGACGGTGTAGACGGGGACGATGAAATGGGAATTCTAAGTGCTTATCCTGCTGTTGGTCAAACAGTGGAATGGAATAATACCACTACTTCTAATGGGGAAGCAAAAGTTAAGGCTACGATTTGGGCTGTTCGATAACGCCAATTATGTATGAAACGAAGATATTGTTCTCTAAATCTATCTGACGAGGGGGGCAGTATCTGAACCCATCAAGTCTCGTTTAAAGAGGATGGAATGACTGTTTCCATCCTCTTTTTCCTGCTTTTTATTCACATCTTCATCCACAGGTTTTCACAGGAATATCAAGATTTAGTTCTAAAAAGCGAAAAAGAACCTATAAATAGTTGTAAATCATATGATTTATATCAAGAGATATCTAATTCACTGAAGGAGTTTTTTCATGGCCCCAAAGCAAAAGTATTCTAAACAAGATATTATTGTCGCAGCATTTGAGATCGCAAAGTTCGAAGGATTGGATTCGATTACGATTAGGAGGGTAGCTAAGAAACTAGGTAGTTCCATTGCACCGATTTACGTAAATTTTTATAATGTTGATGAGTTGATACAGGAAGTTGTGAAAAAGGCGTTTGAGGTTTCAAAACAGATGTTAATGGACCAGAATACGGGGCAACCTTTTAGGGATATAGGTATCACAAGTCTTAGGTTTGCAAAGGAATATAGTGTACTTTATAGAGATTTGATTATGAAAAATAATCCCCATATGAAATATAACAACATTAACAATGCTATTGTTATTGAACAAATGAAAAAGGATCCTACATTGTCTGGCTTTTCAAATGAAGAAATGAAAATGATATTATTCAAAATGCAAACATTCCAAACTGGTCTTTCTGTTATGGTAGCGTATCAATTATTTCCAAACGATTTTAATGAAGAGAGAATAATCGAGATTTTGGACAGTGCAGCAGCGGATGTAATTACTGCTGCTCGTTTACGAAAGAACGGTTCATTTGAGTGACAAACGTAAGGGGGTTAGATTCATATGCTAGAACGAAAAGTTATTATTACAGGTGCTAATTCTGGGATCGGTAAATCCGCCGCAATTAAATTTGCAAAAGAAGGATACATGGTTATCATGGCTTGTCGCAATATCGAGATTAGTAGAACAGCCCAAAAAGAAATCATTGAAGCTACTAAAAATAATAACGTCCATTTAATGAAAGTTGACATGTCTTCATTCAACTCAATTCGTACATTTTGCTCGGAATACAAAAACAGATTTGATAAAGTGGACATTTTAATTCATAATGCTGCTTATATTAACCATGGTGAAAAATATCAACTTAGTCCTGATCATATTGAACTAACATTTGCTACAAATGTATTCGGTCCTTTTTTGATGACCAACTTGTTATTGGATCATCTAAAAAATTCTGATGATCCTAGAATCCTTCATGCAGGTAGCAATATAATTAAGCATTTCTTTGATTTGAAAGCAAAAATCAGTTTTGATAACCTTCAAGGCGAATTCAAAGATAGAAGATCCCATAGTGTATATAAAATGTACTGTCAATCTAAAATGGCCTTATTAATGCTCACATTTAAAATGGCTGAAGAATATCAAAATGAAGGAATCAAAGTAAACGCCTTACAAATTAATGGTGCAAAAATGGCAAAGCGAACGATAAATAAAGTCAAACCTTGGTGGCGCCCCATCGCATGGGTGCAAAATTTATTTTTTCCACCAACTTCTTATATGGCAAATAATTATTTTGAAATATGCACTTCCGATCTATTTCAAAATACAACAGGAAAACTCATAAACGATAAACTTGAAATCATGCAAGTGACCTCAAGTGAATATCCCGGTTTTTTCAAACAACTAAAAATAGTGCTTGGTTCTCGTTTCTATCCCACGTATGCTCATAACGATCATATTATGAAACAATTATGGGATTTATGTACAAAATTAGCTGTAAGTTCCCCCACTTAACACATAACCATCCCTTTATATATATTCAAATTTATCTATACCTTCATTTAACAATTTTACATCCATTTCAAACAACTTCATTTATTTCATCCTTTAAGGGTTTTCACCTTACAAAATTTTATAAGAAAAAACCTCTCGCTCCCTATATACATAGAAAACACTTATGAGCTGCTACTCTAAAGCCCTACGATAGAAAAAGTCCAAGTTTTAGAATTGTATAACCTAATGAAAGTGGGATGCTGCGCTGATTTTGTAAAGCCCCGCCAATTTTCCACAGAAAAAAATTACTTTAATATAATCTAAAAAGCGAATTCCTTGATAAAAGGAATTCGCTTTTTGTATTTTTTATCTTTATTCTGTTTCACCAATATGTACACCCGCTACTCGTTTAAATACAGAAACAAAGTATTTACCCAAGGTAGCCATTTTTCTGATATAATAGTTCGGTAGTTTTTGAGCTTCAGGGAGGTTTCATAATGAAATTAAATAAAGGTATTTTATTTGTATTATTAGGTGCTGGATGTTTTGGTTTTACACCGATATTTGCTAAATTGGGGTTTAGTTACGGCTACTCACTTGGCCAAATTAATATCGTTCAAATGATGATTTCCTCATTCTTATTATGGTCTTTCACTCTAATTAAACGCCCCAGCTTTAAAGGGCTAAATAAGAGAAATCTTCCTCAAATTATGATAACCGGTTGTTTGATCGGATTAACAAGTATTTTTTATTATGGTGCGATGCAATATCTGCCAGCCTCATTAGCCATCATTTTAATGTTTCAATTCGTTTGGATAGGAATTATTTTAGAATGGATTTTCAGCAAAATAAAACCTGCTCCTGCAACCGTATTGTCCATCATTTTAATTTTGATTGGGGTCGTTTTTGCTTCCAATATATTAAATGGCGACATAAAAGGACTACCGTTTAAAGGTTTCCTATTTGGTATTCTATCAGCATTCACTTATGCAGGATTTATTTTTTTCAGTGGAAAAGTCGCTGTAAATGTAGACCCATTGATTCGAACTTCTTTAATGGCAACTGGATCAACCATCTTAGTACTTGTCCTATTCATGCGTGACATTTCTACTGTGCTGCCATTGGAGACAAACTTATTAACGACTGCCGTTGGTGTTTCGCTATTTGGCGCAGTCCTTCCCCCACTATTTTTCGCAGTGGGAGCACCATTGGTTTCAGGTGGAATCGCCAATATATTAACATCCATTGAATTACCGATCGCCATCCTATCCGCCAGCATTATTTTGTCAGAAGCGGTAATGCCGCTTCAGTGGTTGGGCACGGCTATTATATTAGCAGCGATTGCGTTGAATGAACTTGGTAGTAGCCTTTTTAGAATAAGGAAGCCTATTAAGGCGTAAAGATTTGAACTGCACCCTACTTGTTAGACACAACTAACAAGTAGGGTGCAGTTTTCTTATGAAAAAATATTCTTTAGAAACTAAATTAAACGTTGGTTATTTATTTTACTGATCCCATCATACCTGCTACAAAATGTCTTTGAAGCAAGAAGAAGATCAGTGCTGTTGGTAAGGTTGCGATCACAATGGTTGTCATAATAATCCCAAAGTCAGGTGAATTACTTGACCCAAGATTAGATATGAGCAATGGAATCGTATGGTTTTCAGGAGACTGTAGAACAACGAGTGGCCACAAATAATTATTCCAACTTGCCATGAATGTAATAATGGCAGCTGCTGCATACGTTGTTTTCATCGTAGGTACATAAATACGGAAGAAAACACCAAGCTCTGTTAATCCATCTATTCTTCCAGCTTCAAGTAGCGCTCTTGGAAACATCTTTGTATTTTGTCGAAAGAAAAAGATTAGAAAAGCAGTTGTAACGCTTGGTAACATTGCAGATATTAAAGTATCAATACCAATCCCAGGTGCAATTTGCGAGATTGTCCCAAACATTCGAAATAGCGGTATCATGAGTGCAGCAAAAGGAATCATCATCGACAGAAGTAAAATATTAAATACAACATCCTTTGTCTTACTTCTATATATTTCAAAGCCATAACCAGCAAGAGATGCAATGATTAAAGATAAAATGGTCGTTGCAATGGATATGATTGCTGAGTTTATTAAAGCAGGGACAAGGTCTACCGTACTAAAAAGGTTCTGGAGGTTCTCTACCAAATGAGTTCCTGGTAATAATCTCCCTTTTGTAACATCGACAGATTTATTCGTTGTACTAACAATCATCCAAATAAATGGAAAGATAGAGATGATCGCAAAGATTGATAGAATCATATAAATGAACATTCGTTTAATTTTATGCATTTTTATCACCTGCTGCTTTGAACTGAAGGATAGAAAAGAAAACGATCATGATAACAACTGCATATGAGACAGTCGCTGCATAGCCAAAATCAGGAGTATATTTAAATGATAGATTATAGATATACTGAGAAATGGTTAACGTTGCAGTTCCTGGACCACCCTTTGTTATATTCATAACTTCATCAAACAATTGAAGAGTACCGATGGTTGATGTAATAGAAGTAAATAGGATGATTGGCTTTAACATTGGAATCGTAATTTTAAAGAATTGTTGAAATGCATTTGCCCCATCAATTTTAGCTGCTTCATAAATGGAGTGATCCACGTTTTGCAGAGCAGATAAATAGAAAATCATATTGTAGCCTGTCCAACGCCATGTTATTGCAATAATAATGGTTACTTTTGCCCAAAAAGGATCCGTTAGCCATTGTATCGGTTCTGATATGAGTGAAACATTGATTAGCATTTTATTAATGATTCCGTCTGTAGCAAATAAATATTTGAATACTACGGAATATGCTACAAGTGATGTAATACACGGTAAAAATATTGCCGTTCGGAAGAATCCTTTTAGTTTCAATTTCTTATTATTTAATAAAACAGATATAAGCATTGCCAGAATGATCATGATTGGTACTTGGATGATGAGATAGATTACTGTGTTTTTCAATGCAGCTATAAATGTCGGATCTGTAAATAATCGTAGGTAATTATCCAAACCGACAAATTGTAGATTTGTTCCCGCACCTGATTTAAAAGAAAGAATGAGTGCTTGGACCATTGGGTAGAAATAAAATATACAGATCATGACCGTTGCTATTGAAATAAAGGCCCAACCAATTAATCCATTTTTAAATCGAAATTTGTTATGATATTTTCTTGGTTTCACCTGTATGTTCTGCTTCGTAGTTGCTGGTATCAATTTTTTCAACTCCCAACTTATCTATAAAAGAATAGCCTCGGAAGAGCTCACCTAACACTTGTAATCTCTTCGTTGTATCGTAATGGAAAAGCAGGCGAGTTCCGAGGCGTGATCTCTTACATATTTTTTGCTTAAAAAATATATACGATGTTCAATTCAAGACAAATTATTTAATTTGCATTTCCGCTTGTTGTTGTGCATCTTTTAATACTTTATCAAGGTCTTGACCACCAAGGTAATTCTGCATTGCAACAATTAAAATATCCTCAATCGCATATGTGTGCATCCCATAGTTTACTTGTGGAATTTCTTCAGCCCATTTTGAAAAATCTGAGATAATGGCCTGACCACCGAAGAACTCATCCCCTGTCTTATAGGCCTCTCCTTTAGTTGCTGGGATATAAGTACCAATTACACCGATATCAGTAACTAATTTTTGATATAAATCTACATTCGAACCAAAAGTCTTTGTAAGGAAATCAACTGCTTTCTCTTTGCCTGGAACATTTAGTACGTACCATGACGCACCACCCAAGTTTGAAGCATTTACGGATTCCATACCTGGAAGACTAGGATGTGGCACTACTGCCCATTTGCCTGATTGTGAAGCTTCCGCTTTTATTGAAGGAGTAATCCAGTTACCAGTGGATACTGTAGCAACTTCTCCACCATTAAATGTAGCCAAGAACTGATTCCAGTCTGAATGGAAATTCATTAAATCATTGTCAACAAGTTCCTTATAAATTTCAAATGATCGCTTAACAGCTTCATTATTTGCTAAATCAGGCGTAGTACCATCTTCCTTCACATACCACTTACCTGCTGACTGAATCATTGTCCGAAGAAATCCTAATTCATTTGGGTCGAGAGTAAGCAATCTTTTACCAGTTGCTTCTTTTACTTTCTTGCCAATTTCAATATATTCTTTCCAGTCGATGTTTTGTAAATCTTCAATTGTAAACCCGGCTTCTGCTAAATAATCTGTTCTAACATATAATCCAGTTACTCCTGTATCAAAAGGTAGCCCGTAGTTTTCGCCATTTACACTTGTTGCTTCCACTTTATATGGAACAAAATCTTCTGTTTTAAAAGATCCCGTTAGTGGTTGGAACATATCTGGATATGCTTCTAGGAAACTTTTTGCACGATAATCTTCAATTAACACGATATTTGGTAATCCCTTGCTAGTACCAGAACTTAAACTAGTATTTAGTTTTTGAACTATGTCTCTTTGACCATTTTCAATAACATTAATTTTAAGGTCAGGATTCACAGAAGCATAAGCTTCTTTTGCCAATTCTATTGCTTTGATATTAAATTTTGGATCCCATGCCCAAATTGTAATTTGATTTGAATCTGAGCCTTCTTCTGATTCATTACTATTTGAAGCCCCAGAAGAACATGCAGCAAGCAAAAGCATACTCATCATTAGTAATACTAATAGTTTCTTCATCTGTATCCCCCTAAGAGTCTATTTAATTTGTAAGCGCTATCTACCTTACAATTACAATGTTATCATCTCTTAGAGAGGACAAGTTAGGACGATATTTTTGTAATTTTGTGATATTTTTAGAAATTGATTATACAGCTATTTTTTCCGTTTGTACTTTTTTTAGGTTCTAAGACTTTTTTTAGTTTTTTTGTACCGGAAGTGAAATGCGAACTTTTGTTCCCTTGCCAATTTCACTTGAAATTGAAACACCATAGGCCTCACCATAAATTAGTTGAATACGCTCATGGACGTTTCTGACACCAATCCCACTAAACATCTCCTGTTTACGCTTCGTATCTGGGAGTTTATTATTTACTGATACTTCCATGCCATCACCATTATCCAATACTTCGCATACAAGGGTTGCTTCTTCCTCCCAAATGAGGACATTAATCGTACCGCCACTTTTTTTATTGAAACCATGAAAAAAGGCGTTTTCAATAAAAGGTTGTAAAATTAATTTGGGAATTTGGCTATTAAAACAATTTGGATCGATGAAATAATTCACTCTAATTCGTTCACCATAGCGTTTCTGATTAATTAAGACATAGCTTTTTAAATTGTTAATTTCTTGCCTAACAGTTATTGTTTCACTAATATTGCCAATTGTATTTTGTAATAAGGAGATAAACGCATTAATTGTGTCCGTTGCTTCTTCCTTTCCACCTTGTTGCACCATGAATTTGATTGAAGTTAACGTATTATATAAGAAATGTGGATTGATTTGCTGTTGCAATGCCGCTAATTCCGCATTACGTTTCTGGTTTTGGATAAGTACAAGCTCATCAACATACTCATGAAGCTCATCAAGCATTGAGTTAAAAGCTTGGCCGATTTGTCTCGTTTCGTATGTACCTTTTACAGATATATAATGATCAAAATCATTTTTTGGAGTATTTTCAATTTGTTTTACTAGATTAGACAATGAATTCGTTACCTTTCTAGAAGCAAAAAACACAATGATAATCGCTAGAAAAATGAATAGTATACAAATCAGTACGATTGACTTTTTATCAATGATATTTCCAAAAGCAGCTTTCTTATCAATTAAATTGACTAAATACAAATCAAAGGTAGGGAGATATTCAATCATGATAAGATGGTCCTTCCCCTTAAAATCTGCATCCATATAATCTTTTTGTTGCTCCTCTAATTGGATCGCATAATCCTTTAGTTCCTCTTCTTTATTTCCAATATACTCATCACGATTACTTGATAAAACAGTACCAGACGGATCCATCACTAACACATCGTTACCTAAGCTTGTATAGCTACTATAAAACTTTCGAAACTCCTTTTCGCGAATTGTAAAGTACATCGTTCCATAAATATATTTTGAAGTTGGTTCCATAAACGCCTTTGTAGCAATAATAACGTTCTCTCCCTTTGTTTGATTTCTTGGTTGTTCTAGATGAAATAACAGTTTATTAGGTTGTTTGAGTGTTTTTTTAGTAATAGAGTGATTCTGTAGTTCTTCATCAGATACAGCCCATGAAGATCTTTCTGTTGCAAAACTAATCCCATTAATTCCATAGACCATAATACCTACATCATAAGCTTCTACACTTGTTTTTATATTGTTCATCTGTTTTTTTACTTGATAATAATATGAGCCCAACTGTACGTTTGAGTGCTTACCTGTAAGAAAACTCTTAATTGTACTGTTGTTTAATAGATTATTTGAAGCGATAACAATCGAGTATTGAAACGTACCTACACTTTCCTTTATCTGATCTATCATCTTGCTATTGTTAAAACTAAACCGATCAATAAAAAACTTCTCTGACATGCGAAATGTAGTCCAGGTTATAAGAGAAGAGATTGTAACTATGATAAGTATCGTAATAAGAAACATTTTAAAAAATAAACTATTATGTCTAATTCGGTTTGTTAGTATTCTCATTTATCCCCCATCTTTTATCCTTTAGTATGTTTTCTTCTAAACTTACTAGGCGACATTCCATTTATCTTTTTAAATACTTTACAGAAATAGCTATGATCTGAATAACCTACGATTCCACTAATTTCTGAAATGGAGGCTGAATCCTTAAGTAGGAGCTGTGAAGCCTTTTCAATTCGAACCTTATTCAAATACTCAACAAACCCTTCTTTATTATTTGTAGAAAAATAGTTAGACAAATAGGAAGGATTAAAATGAAAATGCTCTGCTACATCTGTAAGGCTGAGTGGATCTGCATAATGGTCTTCAATATATTGCAGGAGCTTCTTCATTTTTAAATTACTAGGTTGATTTTTCTCCGAATATAAGCATTTGTTCACTTGTTCAATAAATTTATTTAATTGCTCTACTGTCTCACCGGATGAATTAGCCTCATTAATGGATCTTAAATACTCATACTTGGAACTTCCTATATCGGCTACATCGTATTCCATATTATTTAGAATAACAGTAATGCGAAAGATGATATTTTCAAAGAATGATTTAAATTCGAATACATCCATCGTGTAACATTTAGAAAATTCAGATACATATTCTTGTAAATAGCTGCAAGCTTCCTGAAAGCGACTATGCTTCCATTCGTTTGTGAACCACTCCATTTTAAAAGCTTCAATATTTGGTATTTCTCGTTGTAAATCCTGTTCCCTTAAAAGAGGGATGTTTGGAAAGTAAAATCGATATTGTATCCATTTTGATACCTTTTCATTATATATTTGCCCTATCTGTGATAAATCAGAGAATTGTTCACTTAGAACAAAACCTAAATTTGTATGGATTCCCGCAACTCTTTCTGCGAAATCAATAACCTTCTGGGACTTATCTTTATTTATGTTCATAATTAATACGATTTCATTTTTTTCAAAGGTAATCGTATGATATGCTGCTTGAGCTAAATAAGATTGGTATTGTTGCGTGATACTATCTTGAATTTGAATAAGGTCTCCTCTAGGAGTATTCTGACTAAAAGCTACACCTAATAAATAGAAGCTGTCATAGGGAAACACTCTTGATAATTGCTTTGCATCATAATCCACTTCAAAACCAGAAATTAACTTTTCAATTACATGATTTATAGCCGTTTGCTCCTGCTGTTTTGTCTCATTTGTCTCAGAAGTTGGAATTCTACTTACTGCCTTATTTAGCACTTCTAGCAGCGTATTTGCATCAAGCTTAGGCTTTAATATATAATCAACAACTCCACTTTGAAAGGTGGAACGAACGTAGTCAAATTCCCCAAAACTACTTAGTATAATGATCTCGATATTTGGATATTTTGATTTAACGATTCTTGTTAATTCTTCTCCATCCATAATCGGCATTACAATATCGGTTATAACAATTTCTGGATGAGTTCGTTCAATTATTTCAAGTGCCTCCTTTCCATTTGAAGCTTCTCCCACAATTTGAAAACCTTCTTGCTCCCAATTAAGGTAATGTTTTATACCTTGTCTTATTAAAATTTCATCATCTACAATAACAATTTTACTCAATTCTTTAGTTGTCATATGCTCACCTCTAATGCAAATCATATTTACAAATATTCCTACTATATTATACACACCAAAACTAGTGTTTCGCATATATTCTATGAAGATGACTGCTATTAACAAAATAATAGCCTTCTCCTCGGTGTTTACTAGGAAAAGGCTACAACTTACTATATTTTTTTGTCTACTCGACAGAGAAATGTAGAGTGAATCTCCATTATAAGCTCGTAGACAAGTCAAGTAAATGAATGATTTTATCTTTTAGCTGGCCAAGGTATGCATCTCCTCTAGCGCGGGGCTTTGGCTGATCAATCACTATTTCTGAGTAAATCATCCCAGGCTGACCTCGAAGAATAACGATACGATCACAAAGGTAAAGAGCTTCGTCAATATCATGGGTTACAAGTAAGATTGTCGATTCATATTGCTTCCAAATCGAGAACAATAAATCTTGAAGTTGCATCTTCGTAAAAGCGTCTAGAGCACTAAAAGGTTCATCTAATAAGAGTATTTCTGGTGCAGTAACTAAAGCTCTTGCTATCGCTACTCTTTGCGCCATTCCCCCGGATAAATCTTTAGGATAATGGTTTTCAAAACCTTTTAGCCCAACAGATTCAAGATACTTACTCGCCTTTTCATGCTTATTTAAGTCATTCGTTAAACCAAAGGAGATATTCTCAATTACTTTTAACCATGGGAGAAGACGTGGCTCTTGAAAAATCATGCCGATTTTTTCATGAACTGAACTAACAGCTTCCCCATCAATCAAAACACTTCCCTTAAAACCTACATCCAATCCGGAAAGCACGCGGAGTAGGGTGCTTTTTCCGCAGCCACTTGTTCCAAGAATTCCAATAATTTCTCCCTTTTGAATCGATAGACTAATATTTTTAAAGCCTGTTTCTCCATTAGAAAACGTTCTCGAAACATTCTCAATTGCTAACATAGCTACCATCCTTTATGCTTTTTTCTCTATTGTATCCCGCCAATGTAGCGACTTTGACTCTAAATTTTTTAATAAAGCATCCGTTATTTTTCCTAAAATAGCAAACAGGACGATACTTGAAATAATTAAATCTGGTGAGTAAATATTTTGTCCATATACTAGTAAATAGCCAATTCCTTTGCTTGCTCCCATTAATTCTGCTGCTACTACAAACATCCACCCAAGACCAAGTCCACTGCGAATTCCAACTAGAAATGATGGCAAGGATGCTGGCAGAATGATTTTTCGGATAAGCTGAAACGAATTAAAATTATAGATTTTACCTATTTCAATTAATTTGCGATCCACTCCCTGGATCCCAGACACAATATTGAGATAGACCGGAAAGAACACACCGACTGCAATCAAGACAACCTTCGATGACTCGCCAATCCCCATCCACAAAATGAATAAAGGAACCCAAGCTAGGGAAGGGATTGATCGAAAGGCTTGGATTAGTGGATCAAATAAACTTTCAACTATTTTCATATAGCCCACAGCTGCTCCTAAAATAAGTGCAGCTGCCACCCCAATAATAAAACCAAGGAAAAGTCTATAAAGAGTAATCCCCATATGGCTCCACAATGTTCCTTCACCTGCCATATTGAGAATCATATAAAAAATAGATGTTGGCGCAGGCAGAAGATGCTGAGGAAAAACGCCAATATTACTTAAATACTCCCAAATGATTATGAGCAAAACAGGTATTATACTGCCTAAAGCTACGGTCTTTACCGTTTGATTTAATTGGAACCCCTTTTTTGTTTTTACCGGAAGTCGGGATGAGACAGCGTTCGTTTTCCCACTCATTCATAGTCTCCCTTTCAATAGTGGCTGTTTAAACAGTCACTTGTTATTTAATCACTGCTTTTGCAAATTCATCATGAATCAATTCATCTACTAAGGAATCTGCATTTGCACTTTTTGGGATGATGTCACCCTTTTGCAAAATGCTACCAGCTGAAATCAATGCCTCTTTTTGCACATCTCCAGGAATTGGACTTGAAAAATCATTCCGTTCCATTTGCTTATTGGCTACATTAGAACTGATTTGCGCTTCACTTGCTAAGATTTCTGCCGCTTCTTCTGGGTTTTCAAGTACCCATTTTCTCGCTTTTTCATAAACTTCAATGACCTTTTCAACTTCTGCAGGATATTTCTTAGCAAAATCGCTTCTTACATTTAGCGTCCCATAAGTGTTGAATTCAGGATTCCGATAAAAGATTCTTGTATCAGCTTCCAATTCCAATTTAGCCATATGCGGATCAAGGCCAGCCCATGCATCAACTTGGCCAGTTGTTAATGCAGTTCCTCCATCAGCATGCTGAAGGTTCACAATTTCCACATCGGTTGGAGCCAATCCTGCTTCATCAAGCGCTCGTAGCAGGAAGATGTAAGGATCAGTGCCAATCGTTGCTGCAATTTTTTTTCCCTTTAAATCTTTGACCGATTGAATCGAAGAATCTTTCTTCGTTACAAGTGCTGTCCATTCAGGCTTGGAAAAAATATAAACAGACTCAATTGGTGCACCTTTGGATTTAGCTATTAAAGCTGCAGCCCCAGCCGTTGAGCCAAAATCTACACTACTGCTATTTAAAAATTCAAGAGCTTTGTTGCTGCCTTGGCTAAGTACAAATTCAACTTTAATTCCGTCTTTTTCAAACGCTTCCTCAGCCCAGCCAAATTTCTTTAAAACAAGGCTTGTCGGGGAATAATATGCATAATCTAGGACAATTTTTTTAGGCTTTTCATCTTTAGCGGTCGTACTACTTGAACACCCTGCGACACCTATTAGTAAAAATAATGCTGTCAATAATCCGAACCATTTTTTCATTGAACTTTACCCTCCCATTTGAACATACAATTTTTAATTTTATCTTTCACAAGCAACCGTAAGTTGAGGTCTGAGTTGAAGTTTTTCCAAACGAATCAGCGTATCCTGAATCTTGTAGACGAACGACACCGCCAATGATAATTTGTATTTTCGATGACAGATTCGTTCTTTTAGCTAGATCGCACTATCTTAATTTGAAAGAGATGTAACAGCACCTCTTTTTTTCATGGAATACAAAAACCCCCCTCTAACATTAAAGATAGAAGGGGGGCGTGAATAAACAAATAAAACAATCGTCCACCTTCTCATCTTCGGAATCGTCTTACTTCCTCTGAAATTGGCACCGGGCATTATTAATGCTGGTTGCCGAGGTTTCTTAGGGTCAGTCCCTCCACCTCTCTTGATAAGAAGAAAATCAATATTTAATTCTTTAAAATTGATAATACAGCCTTGAAAACATTCAGTCAATACTTTTTCTGAAATTTTAGAATAATCGCATTTTTAATGACGAGTTTACCTACTTGTTCACTAGTCATTCTATCCCGAACAATTACATATGTAAACATCTGTTATCATGCAGCGCCGACTACAAATCGCCCGTTTCGTTCAATTATGTGATTCAATCACTTTCTTAATATACCTTCCTTCTGTAAATTCCGTAAAATCTCTCAATGCACAAAGTCTTTCTTGATTATTTTTCATAAATATCAGTGATTCTGTGCTATTGTTTCTTTCCGTTTAATTGTCTTATCAATCACTTGAAAAAGACAAAATTTTGCCAACAAAAAAATCAGAGCTGCAACTCTGATTTTTTGATTGGTAATAATCATTATTTTAATATAAACTTTATTTACATTTTATCTCTTTATGCGTAGTTCTCCTCATTAATTAGGATTCGACATTGATTTACTTGTACCATCATACATGCTGAAAGTCCTCACAGTTGTTATTCCAAAGAAAACTTCACAATATCATCTACGTATTCCGTTTTGCTATATCCGTTCATAACCAACTTTTTAGAAGTCAAATTGTGATCATGAAG
Source organism: Peribacillus huizhouensis (assembly GCF_014138605.1). Taxonomy (GTDB): domain Bacteria; phylum Bacillota; class Bacilli; order Bacillales; family DSM-1321; genus Peribacillus; species Peribacillus huizhouensis. The sequence goes on from NZ_JACJHX010000004.1 coordinate 109,413, forward strand.
CCGAATATTATAGGTATTATGGAAATAACGAGGCTGCTCTATTTCATTATATGAATATGGGGATTGATTCAGATCGTATTCCATCCCGTTTTTATCAACGAGCACATCTTCAATTTCCATCTCCATAGAAAGAAATTGATTTTCATCCTCACTAACGATATCAAAATGAAGCACCTCATATGCTCGATTCTTCATTTCACGATTGCTTATAACAATGTTGGTAGACTGTTCATCTTCTTGCTTGTCTAAAATGATTGTACTGCCAGCGTAATTAAAAGTTTGCGGAAATTCTTGAATTTCATCCAATTTGATTGTTTGATTTTCATTCAATGATAGGTAAACAGATTTAAACTGAACACTCACTTCTTTTGGTTTTTCTCCTAATAAAGGGTCAAATCTAATCTGAAAAGTATCCCAATTCATACTATGCTCTGAAAAAATTAAAGTGCTGCCATAGATATTCGCTTTCACTTTTTGATTGTTCACTTCTAGATCGTTGAAATTAATACTTTCTATCCGCTTTTCCGGCTGTTCATTATTCACACTTACCTGAAGAAGCGTAGCTGTTGGAGCCATGATTAGTTTATCAAATCGAACCGGAATTCCCTCTATTTCTATTTCCTTATTCAATGCATATTCGGTGGAAGGCTGTTTTGTTACAGGTATCTCGAAGTCCCATTCCCCACTTTTATTTTCTATATTCATATAATCCCAAGAAGTGTTTTGCTTTGATGAATCACGAATCAATTTCTTAAGATTTGTAATTTTAAGTTTGATTGTCCCGCTATCCCCCTTCAGCGGTTGTAGACTCATCTTCCCTAGATACACGTTTTTCTCTTTTCTATTAATATCTGATTCTAGTTCAGGTGGATAGTAAATTGGAAATGTATCATAGTGCATGATTTCATAATCATTTTCCACATCAACCCCATCACCTAAATTTAACATATATTGATTGTCTGCATTTTTATCTTCTATTTCGTAAAAAACAAGCGTCTGCAACTCATCGGCAATGACACTCTTAATCTTCACTTTCACCCCTTCGCTTTCTGCTACCAAGTTCAGCCTTTGGCCATTCCCCTGTTGTAGAAAAGTACGCAATTGCGGATCTTCCTCTGTTAACAAATAATAGAGATAAGGAATCACTCCTGTAAAAAAGCCGATTCCCATCACTAACACGCATACACTCGCCAAAGTGAGCCCCTTTCGCTGCCGCTTCTTTCTCTTCTGTTTTCTATGCTTTTCTTGTTCTTGTAGCCTTTCTTTGACATTCTCCATGAAACTATCTGGAATATGTAACTCAACCCTTTCAGTTAGATTTAACATAGTTAACCGGGCATCTTGAAAGGTAGCTAGATCCTCCTGACATTGTTGACAATGATAAATATGTACTTCGAAATCAATCTTTTTCGATCGCTCCATAGCTCTTTCTATATAATTTAGGTAATCCTTGCGATAATCCATACAACCATGAAAGCTTGTTTCAGAATACATTCCATTTCTAAGTGACTGGATTCCAGAAGACAAAAGCTCGTTCACCTTTTCCGCTGAAACTTGGAGGAGATATGCCTCATCCTCTTTAGAAAATCCTTGTACATATGTAAGTACCATCGCTTCTTTCTCGTCCTGTTGCAATGGATTAAGTGCTGTAAATAGTCCTTGATGTGACTCACTTTCCTCCAAACCTTGCAAACTTCCATCACCTGAAAGCTCTCGGCAAATATGTATAAAAATAGATGTAACCCATATTTCGAATGGTATGTTACTTTTAAATCGAGGCCATTCCTTTTGAATTTTTAAAATCGACCGGTAAAAAAGTTCCTCCATTTGCTGCTGATTTCTGAGATAGCACCAACCAAGTGTATAAAACGATTGTTGATGTTGATCGAACCAATCGAAGATGGATTTTCCACCATTTTCGCTAATTGTAGTAGTAATCGGATCTATATTTACTGGAATCATATACGTGTTCCCCCTTTTTCGCGACTTCACTGTCACTCCCCGATATTTCTTGTTTCACATAATAGATACACAACTAGTACTATAAAAAAAGAGAGCAATCCGCTCCCTCCATCTTCATAATACTAATTGTTCACAGCGCCTACTACAATTTGTTAATCTCTAGCACTTCAAATCATTCAACGGACTATTAAAATCATTAAAGGAAATCTAATACTTCATCCAAACCTTCTTTATAGCGATTACTCAAAAATATAGGCTTCCTTCTAAAATGCCGGAATAAATCTTTCTTTATTTCCTGTTTTCCTCAGATGTTAAAGTGTCGGAAAAACTTCTAACGATTTGTGTTTTTTCTAGTAATGATAATCCCTTAAGCAAATTCCACATTTCTTCAATCAATTCTCTTTAATTAACTAAGAACAAACTTATATGTTCATCATACTTAATCACTTGGACGTATTATGTACTTTTTAAAAATATTATTTAAAAATTTTATTCTAAGTACTTTTTCCTATTATTCCATAAAATTTATCGAAGTTATGTCGAAAAATATCGAAATGAGTAAAAATTAGGCATAGAGACTTAAGATAAAGCCCTGGTCCTAACCGAAGTTTAGTAGAATTCATCGACAGCTTCTAGATAGCAATTTCCTTGATGATTTTATGGTTTCATTTAAACACATAAAAAGCTCAGTCGGTAAACTGAGCTTTGAAATAATTGATTACTATAATATTGTTGTGATATGCACTACGCATGTGTAGAGTTCTGTGATAGGATAATTTACGAATTATAAATGGTACAAAGGGGTATCCCCCAACAAACATGAAAACGAAGATAAAATTTGGCTCTTCTTTTTCCATGCTCGTCAGGTGTTTCCCTCATTGCCTATTAATTATTTATTTAATATTCCAATATATAGATAATGCCTATAACATTATTTTTCCCAAGGAATGATTTTTTCAATTTCTTGATTATTCGAGTATTTATTCATTTTAACGAGATTACCTACTAATTTTTAGCCATTACTTCCATAGGCTTCCTCAATCTCATTCCATTGGTACTGAGGATTGAAGTTAACGGATGCATTCGTATTCGTTTACTTATAGATGTGCAGAAAATTATAGAGGCTGCCTATCGAATTCATCAATCAGCACTGATACAAGATGAAAAATTTGTTCGCTAAGTATTCCTAATATTATATAGAAAGAGCATGACTCTGCTTTTTTCATAGTCATGCTTCTTTTCTTTGATACTACTGTTTTTCTTCTATTATAAGTCCAACCGATAGCATTTCACTTGAATATCATGATTTTGGAATTCCTTCGTATGATCTCGTTTAAAACCAAACCACTCGTATAATCTAATCGCTTTTGGCATTTTGTCACTCGTATGTAAATACAATTGGCTTGCGCCTTTAATCTTTGCATAGCTGACACTGGCTCTAATCAATTCCTGTGCAACACCTCGGCCTCTTGCCTCAGGATGAACACCTAGTAAACGAATAATCGGTGAAAAAATCAGCAGTTCAGGTTTTTGATAAGCATCTTCTGATGACAAAAACAGCTGTAATGATCCTAGAACTTCCTGACCACTCTTTGCAACCAATATCTTATCAACATTGGGATTATCTATTGATGCTACAATACTTTCTCGATAATCTTTCCAGACTTGTGGATCTGTATAATCTGGTTCATACTGTTCATAACTCTCTACCAATACACGGCGAACAGTTTCTTTATCTTCCTCTTTTAGCTCCTCTATGACGATTTGTTTTAGCATATAATCCCTCCTTACAACTTACATTGCCTACTTAAGCTAGTACTCAAATATTTGTTTTTTTAATGTTTTCTTCATCAGGGTCATCAATATTCATTAATTCTTTCCCATTCTCATAAACTCCTAAAGTTTCCTTATCACGCATAAATTTGTAATCCTCCTATGAATCCAAAAGTCCGTTTACAACCTGTAAAGATTTTGATGCAATTTGATAACGTTTGGCATAAAATAGGTGCTCTTTAATTGCACTAAGAGTTTGATGAAAAATAAAATCTCCTTTTTGTTTTTTACAAAGAGGAGATTTTGATCCATTAAACATTAATACTTACACTGAGGAACAGGTCAAAGGAAAATCAGTAAATTCAGAAGTGCCTCCCCCAAGAACTTTGGGGCTAACACTTGGAATTTTTGTGAATCCATTTTATTGAGCTATATTCGCCATGAGGATGGCTATCTAATTGAAATTTCCTAAATTCATTTTCCAGCTCCGTTAATGATAACTCGAATAGATGTTTATCATCTTCCTTAATAACCTTAAAAGCAACCAATTGGTCTATTAATCTTTGACGTTTTTCTTCCACAGCCCTTCTAAGTATATCCCCCATTCATATCACTCCTCATATTTTTTAGATTTGATTCTTCCCATAGGAATCCAACAAAAATAACAAATAGAAAATATAGAGAATGATGGTTGAAAAAGCGACGCTCACAATATTGTAGTAATCGCTTTTTACTGACAGCTAGTTACCATTGGGTGCAACCTTTTTTTGAATGGGAAAACGTTTTTTTTGTGTAATATCGACTTGCGTTATGTCTCCATCATGAACCGTTATGTTCACACTGCCATACTCCATTTGATTTAAGGTTGATAAAATATACCGAATTTTCTCTTCATCTATACGTTCCTTCATAATAAATCATCCTCCTTAGAAACTAAATTTCGTTTTACCCTTACTTTCTAAATTGTTTTTTCACGAATAAAACGATTTTCTGGTTTCTTCAAACCTAGGTGATCCCGAAGAGTTTCCCCTTCATATTCAACTCGGAATAAATCTCTCTCTTGCAAAATAGGTACAACATGCTTAGCAAAATCCTCTAAATCCCTAGACAGAAGTGGAAATTGAATCATAAATCCGTCTGCCGCTTTCTCAACAAACCATTTCTCAATCTCATCTGCTACCTGAGTAGGTGTTCCTACAAATCCATCCTTTCTTGCTGCTCCAAAAAACCTTGTATATAAATCTCCTACCTTTAAATCCTCTTTATCAATGATTTCTTTCATTTCATTAAAATTACTTTGGATGCTATTGACTTCTGGAAACACTACTTCTTTAGCAGGTGTATTTAAAGAATACTTTGAGAAATCTACATTCCCCATATAACCAGAAACAAATTTCAACCCTTCATAGGGATCTATCAGACTCAAAAGTTCGTTATATTTTTGTGCTGCAATTTCTTCCGTTTCTCCGATAATGGGAGAAATTCCATGAAGGATCTGAAGCTCATCTTCATTTCTTCCAAAATCTCTTAACTGAGACTTTAACTTTTTGTAGTAGCGTTTCGATTCTTCAATATTATCCCAATGAGTAAATACCACTTCAGCCGTTCGTGCAGCTAATCGTTGTCCTGGAATAGATGCACCGGCTTGAATAATAACTGGCTGGCCCTGTTTTGAGCGAGCTATATTCAATGGACCTTTTACAGAGAAATACTTCCCTTTATAATGTTGCTCATGAACTTTATTAGGATTATAGAATTGTCCTGATTCTTTGTTATAGATAAATGCATCATCTTCCCATGAATCCCATAATCCTTTAACAACATCGATGAATTCTTCTGCTCTTTCATAACGAAGATCATGATCCCAATGCTTCTCTCGACTAAAATTCAAGGCTGTCTCTCCGGTGGCATCAGATGTTGTTACGAGATTCCATCCCACACGTCCTTCGCTAATATGGTCAACAGAAGCAAATTGGCGAGCAAGAACATATGGTTCGCTGTATGTGGTAGAGGATGTTGCGCCAACGCCAATTTTTTCTGTCACCGAAGCAATCGCTGTAATATATACGATCGGATCAAACCGGTTAAGAATTTGTGGATGTGATTCATGATTAATCGCTAAACTATCAGGCATAAATACCAGATCGAATTTTGCCTTTTCTGCTATTTTGGAAAGTTTTTGCAACTCTTTTATTTCAATACTAGCTTTTGGATTTGCAAGAGGGTGACGCCAGGAGGAGACATGCATCCCAGAACCAATGGTATAAAGTGCTAATTTTATTTGCCTCTTTTGAGTCATAACCATTCTCCTTATTTATTATTAGAATACGATTCCTTATAAGTAGCTAACTCGTCTAAACTTATAAAGGTTGGAATGTAATTTCCTTTATAAGTTTCTTCTATAAATTTAGCTGTTTCATTTGATTGATAAAGTTTAACTATTTGCTTAAATAATTTATTATCCTTATCTTTGCTATTCGTCGCGATTGTATTAATGTAAGGCTTTGCCGTTTTACTTTCATGAATAATAGCATCCTTTAATGTAAGTCCTGCTTCTACTGCCACCCCATTATTGATAACTGCCCCTGCTGTATCTTTCATTACTACTGGAGCATTGAAGCTATCTACAGGGACAATTTCAAGGTTCTTTGGATTGTCTTTGATTTTGTCTTCTCCACCATTCCCATCAAAATCATCCACTACTGTTATAAGATCCGCTTCTTGAAGCAATAACAAAGCACGTCCCCAGTTTGAGGCATCATTCGGTACAGCAATTTGCGAACCATCTGGAATGTCCTCAATCGATTCATATTTACTTGAATATAGGCCAATGGGTGCCATTATGGTTGCCGCAATTGGAACAATATTACTTCCATTTTTGGTATTATAATAATCTAAATAGGCTACATGCTGAAATGCATTGATATCAATTTCTCCTTCAATAAGTGCTTGGTTCGGATCATAAGCAGAAGTAAAATTAACAATCTCTAATTCAATTCCTTCTTTTGCAGCCCCTTCCTTTAAGAATTCCCAAGTTTTAAGTTCAGAGCTTCTAACACCCACTTTTACTTTCGTTTTTTTTTCCTCTCCGTTTGTAGAATCACTAGAGCAAGCTGTTAATAAAAAACATATAACCAAAACTATGAATAAAAACCATTTTTTCTTCATTATATTCCCCCTCCTTTGTTTCATCTTTTTACTTTTATTAAACTCTTCTAATTTTCCGTTCTAGTATATTTCCTAAGCTCTGAACTCCTTGGACAATAATAACTAAGATAATAACTGTTACAAAGATCGTGATCGTACTAAATCGTTGATATCCGTACGTAATAGCTACATCGCCAAGTCCTCCACCACCAACGGCTCCTGCCATCGCTGTTGCACCGATTAATCCAATTGTTGCGGTTGTTATACTCAGAATTAAAGATGGAAATGCTTCTGGGAGCAAGAATCGATAGATAATTTGTAGGGGTGTAGCTCCCATCGCTTTAGCTGCCTCTATAATTCCATCATCAACTTCTAATAGTGAGTTCTCCACAAGTCTTGACATATAAGGACCAATATGAAGAACAAGAGGTACAATTGCTGCTGTTGTCCCAATGGAAGTCCCGACAATTAGCCTTGTAAATGGAATTATGGCTACTAACAAAATAATAAATGGAATAGATCGGAATGTATTGACAATAGGATTTACAATTGAAAATATCAATTTGTTTTCTAAAATATGACCTTTTCTAGTAACAACTAATAACATTCCTAGAATGATCCCTATAATGCTTCCGAAAAGTAGTGAAATACTAACCATGTATAGCGTATCCCACAGCGCTTGTACGATGAGTTCCGTAGTGACTTCCATTTTCTGAAACCTCCTTCACTTCGACATCTTGATTACGGATAAATTGTAATGCCCTTTCTAACTCGACATCATTCCCTATTAATTCAACAATTAAATTTCCAATTGGCATTCCTTGAAGCTCTGTAATATTTCCAAAAAGAACATTAATGTCCACCTGATATTTTTTTGCAGTTCTTGAAATGAGAGGCTGCCCTGAACTTGCACCTAAGAAGTCAATCTTAAAAATTCGGCTAGTATATTCATCTTCTTTTAGCATCTTATAAACGCTTTCTGGCACATCATCACGAACAACAGAACGAACAAAATTTCTTGTTGTTTCTGTTGTTGGACGAGCAAAAATATCAAATACACTGCCCGATTCAATGACCCGCCCCTCTTCCATGACTGCCACCCGGTTACAAACTTCTTTAATGACTTCCATCTCATGGGTAATGATGAGAATCGTAATTTTATACTCTTCATTAATTTTCTTTAATAAATTTAGAATAGATTTGGTTGTTTGTGGATCTAGAGCCGACGTCGCTTCATCACATAATAATATAGAAGGATTTGTCGCAAGGGCTCGTGCTATACCGACACGTTGCTTTTGTCCACCCGATAGCTGGTTTGGATAATTCTTCGCCTTATCCTCTAACCCGACAAAGCGAAGAATTTCATATACTCTTTCTTCTATTTCTTTTTTCTTTTTCTTACTTAATATTAATGGCATTGCCACATTATCAAATACCGTTTTGGAATTAAGTAAGTTAAAATGCTGAAAGATCATTCCAATGTTTTTCTTTTCTTCACGCAATTCCTTTTCAGACAGCATTGCTAAACTTTTTCCTTCTATAATCACCTCACCAGATGTAGGATACTCTAATAAATTTACAGTTCGGATGAGCGTGCTTTTTCCCGCACCACTAAAACCGATCACCCCAAAAACATCGCCTTTTTCTACTACTACATTAATGTCATTCAAAGCATGAATTTTCTTATCGTTACTATCAAACACCTTTGATACATTTTTGAATTCAATCAAAATCATACCTCCTCACGCTTAAGCTATTTTTACTGTTTTAAAATGCAGGGACAACGGCACCATCATATGTTTCTTCAATGAACTTTTTAACCTTTTCAGATGTTAAAACTTCCGCAAGCTTTTGAATCGGTTCACTATCTTTATTGTCCGGGCGTGAAACTAAAACATTCACATATGGTGAATCTGCATCTTCAATGATTAATGAATCTTCAAGCGGCTTAAAGTTTGCTTCTAACGCATAGTTAGTATTTATGGTTGCTGCCTCTACATCGTCAAGGGCACGAACTAAAAGTGGTGCATCCACCGGAATAAACTCTAAATTTTTCTCATTTTTTGTAATATCCTCTATTGTGTAATCACCGGATTTGCTTCCATCTAATTCAATAATCCCATGCTTCGCTAATAGTTGGAGTGCTCTTGAAAAGTTTGCTGGATTATTCGGAATAGCGATTTTTGCACTATCTGATAATTTTTCAATAGAATCAATTTTCTTGGAATAAAGGCCAAATGGCTCAATATGTATCCCTTTTACAACAACTAAGTTTAAACCACTATCTTTATTTATTTGCTCTAAATATGGGACGTGTTGGAAGAAGTTCGCATCCAATTCTCCATCAAAAACTCGTTGGTTTGCCTGTATTCCATCTGTACTATTTGTCACCTCGAGTTTTATCCCTTCTTTTTCAAGATCAGGTGCAATAAATTCTAAAATTTCAGCATGTGGAATTGAAGATGCTTCAATTTTCAGAGTTATTTCTTCCTTTTGTTCTACTTTAGCTTCCTTATTTTTTGTAGAAGCAGCCGTCTCCTCTTTCCCGCAGGCTCCTAAAATAAATACTCCCATTGTTAATATAGCTAATAACAACCAACTGATTTTCTTCATTTCTTTTTCTCCCTTACGTTTAATTTATCATTACACATACTTTACACATATAAATAGTCGGAATTAAATGATGACGAATTTATCTTTGTGCCCTATTAAGTACTATTTCAAGATGCTCTAAACCCAACTCTGTCACACCTATATATACTGGTCCATTGCCAACCTCAACAATAGGGACATGACGAACACCATACTTCACTTCCAAAATATCTCTTCTCTCATCATGATTCGTAACATCGACTGTTTGATATTTAATTTCTCTTTTGTTTAAATACTGTTTCACTTCTTCACAATAATGGCAACCTTCCTTTGACCAAACTATAACGGATAAATCTTTTTCCATAAAAACTACCTCCTTATTTTTTTATAAAATATATTCTCTATTCCTTTCACTTGAGCGAAGTGGACTTAATAGTTCAAACGAACGTAGTCTCTCTGCTTCTTTTAGTAATGGTGTGTGTAAAATAAATTCATCTACTCTATATGTTTTATGTAGATGATCTAATTCTCCCTTTACAAATTCAGAGGTACCAGCAATGACATGTGCTTGACTTTCTTCAATTTCATAAGGTTCTGTTGCTTGTTCTTCAAAAGCCTCAGCCGCCTTCGCTGAATGTACCGTTAATGTTCGACCGCTCTGGAAATGAACCTTAAATATCCTATGCTCCTTTGCAAGCTCTTCTGCCTCTTCTTTGGAAGGGGCTGCAATTACTGCGGAAGAAACGATGAACTTACCTTCTGGGTATTTCTCTTTATATACATTAACTGCACTTTCCAATTCAGAAGGATCACTATTTATGAATTGGGCAAACACATAACTAATTCTATAATTTGCAGCTAAAGCTGCACTATTTGCACTAGTTCCCAACAGAAAGATTTCAGGCTTTTTTGGTGATTTTGGCAGAGCTTGAATACCAGCAAGTGGATGATCTGGATCAACCTTATCTTCAATTAATTGTTGTAAAAACGATAGTCGCTCCACAAAGTCCGTTCTATCATTTACAGTTCCAAACTGCAATGCTCTTGTCGAAAGTGGAAACCCTCCAGGTGCTTTCCCTACACCAAGGTCTACTCTCCCGGGTGCAAGGCTTGATAGCACATGAAAATTCTCAACAACCTTATAAGGACTGTAATGTTGAATCATTACTCCCCCTGCACATCTGTATGGATTTTGTCTTAGCCAGTAGGTAAGAAATTAGTACTTCTGGTGAGGACCCTGCCACCTGTTCCATATGATGATGTTCCGAAACCCAAAAGCGAGTATATCCCCATTCTTCAGCTTTTTGTGCTAATTGAACAGTGTGTTCAAAGGCTTGCACAGCCGTTGTTCCTGGAAAGATGGGACTTTGATCAAGAATTCCAAGCTTGTAACTCATCTTTAACTCCTCCATTTGTAAGTGATTATTGAAATTATTCCTAGAAAAAAAGACTTCTCCGATTAGAAGAAGACTCAAATATATCTTGAGGTTTCTTCTCATCTTTCAAGTTTTACAACTTGTAGGATTTAGCACCATTCCGTCTAGTACGGCGGTTGCTGAGGTGTCAGGGAGCCTTATCTCTCAACCTCTCTCGATAAGAATAATCGCAATATTCAGTTGCTAACTAATAAAAAAAACAACTAGAAATACCTTTCATGCAAAGCAAAGTATTTCCGGTTGTCCGGTCAATAATATTTTGAATGTTTTTTATTAATTTAAAGTTATTATAATCACCTATTTTTACCACGTCAATATATATTTGAAAATTCAATTAATAAAATTTATTATGCTGATGAAAATTAAACATTCGTGGCAAGTGTTGATTGATGGCTAGGTTTCAGAGCAAAATCTAGATCATTCAAAATATCTTCAATGGCATTTGGTCCAACTGACGGACGAATTAGTTCAGGTGCAACACCCCTGCAGCGTTTGTAAGTCTTCCATACTTCCAATGCTCAAGGGGTGATCGTAAACCCCTTAAAGCTAAGAAATTCTTAGTTGGTGTAAAAAAAGGATTTTAATCTATTTCTCTTAATTTCGGAAATTGTGTTATTTTCTTAGCAAGTTTGTCCCCTACAGAAAAGCTCTCCTACGAATAAATTAAATAAAGTAAAAATTAGTTTTTTACTAAAAAATTGTTTATAAAAAGGAGGGGATTTTTATGCATAGATTTGATAAAAGAAAAGACTTTCTCTATATTGGTGACGGCAGCGACAACACTGTGAAAACTTTTGACGCAGATACGGGCAGGTTCCTTGGCAGTTTTGTCGTACCAGACAGCAATATACACGGTCCTCGAGGGCTTATCTTTGACCATGGAGGCAATCTCCTTGTCACCAACCAAAACCTCGACCAACCTCAGAATGGCAACGTGTTGAGGTATAATAGTCAGACAGGAGCATTTCTAGGCGAACTTGTCCAATCCAGCGCACCAGGCGCACCGTTCGCCCCCCGCGGCATCGTCCTATCGAAACAAAATATCCTATTTGTAGCGGATATGGGCGACGTAGACCTGCCGGGAGAACTGCGGACGTATAATGGTACCACTGGGATGTTTCTTGGCAACCTCAATCACTCCGGCTTCAACGGGCAGTTCCATCCCCGTGGGGTGGTCATCGGACCCGACGGCTTTCTGTATGTCTCTGTACGCAACCTTCCACAACCGTTAGGCGGATCGGTACTGCGCTTTAACCCGAAAACAGGGAAATTCCTTGGAGTGTTCATTGAGAGCAACACCGTCAACGACCTCAACCGTCCTGAAGGTTTAGTCTTCGGACCCGATGGCAATCTCTATATCACTAGTTTCAGAAGCGACGAGAGCGACACGGACAAAATTCTGATCTTCGACGGCGATACTGGCAAGTTTCTTGACAAAATTGAACTCGATGTCGTCGGACAGCCGCGCGCCTTTGCGCAGGCACTTCTGTTCGGACCGGATGGAAAACTGTTTGTTCCCATAACAGGAGACGGACCTGACACAGGTACGGTACGGCGCTACAACATCCATCATCATCACAAGTCATTCGATGTGTTCGTGCCTCCTGCTTCAGCTGGAGGACCATTAGGGGAGCCATGGTATCTGACTTTTGGCAATACGAACCCAGCGACACTGGCTTACCGGCGCTACCGGGATGAGGATACTTGCGAATCATCAGACGAAAGCTCCTAACCTTTGCCGCAACCACCTTCGCAAATTAGTAACTGCGGTATTATATAATAAAATCCTATTCTAAAAGGTCAACCAGGTTAGTTGCTTATTTTAATACGATCTTCGTGACTACTTCCACGTATCCAGAGTGTATGTGGAAACACATCGGGGGGGGGGCTGGTGGTTTAGAGGAATCAATTTAAGCATTACTAGAGAACGATTCCTTCGGTTTACACTTTCAGTAATGGATCTCTTCGGATGTGAATCACAAATTCTTCATTAGAAGTGTGATAAACAAGGGTTCCTTCTTTAGCGCGGAGGAACTCTTTGTTTGTATCCTTTTCAGAAATGGTTCTTTTTAGGGCTACTTCATCAACTATTTTCTTGTCACCTTCTTCATGATAATCAAGAATTGAATCCAATAGAAACTGATTTGGGGATAGTCTCCTTGCTTCTTGCCATTTCATTTTAGCCAGCCCTCCTATTACTGTCCTTTAATTTTAATTGATTCATTAGGAAATATCATACAATGCAGTAAAAACAATTTTCGCAAAATTCACTAGTGCAGGGTGCCTGCCCAGTCACTCTCACTGTGACCATAAACGATTCGATACAAAAAAAAGGCTCTCACCGTATCATGAGAGCCAGACTTGGTATTTTGTTTGCTAATCTTGAGGATTACTAACCGCTTTCCCTTCCAAACCTTCATATTGGCGGCCCCATCCGGTTATTATAGAGAATAATAGAACCAAGAACAGTACCATACAATAAATCATACCACTGCTAACTTCTGTTAGTAAAAGCGGTGCAACAAAATCATACCCTTTTGTCAGCAAAGCACCGAGGAATACAAAAACACTTAAAAAAGGGATTACCAAAACGATAGAATTAGCAAAACCATCAAGTAGATTGGCACGACGGTATGGATGCAAACCAACACGTTTGCCAATCTCATTTTGTACTTTTCCAAATGTCGTCATCGATGCACTAGTTACACCACCGAAGAGTAAAGTTGTAAACGAAATACCTAACATCATAGCAAATTCAGCGCCGCGAGCCGTCTTGCCCATTTTGCTGTTAAGTATACTATTTGTCACTTTTTCAAGCACTCCCGCACCGTTGAGCACACCCATTATACCGTAGACTGAAATAACGAGTGTAACGATTGCCATCATGCTGTTGATGCCGTCCGTTAGGAATCCTACCGGAGTGCCATCCTCAACTGAGATAATATTGTCGAAAGTTAAGAGATTAAACGCTAGACCTGTTATCATCCCTAATATGATACCTACCGTAATCGCTTTATAAATATTGCGAGTTTTGATTGCTATGATTAACATAACAGCTACCGGAACGAGCATAACTAATGTGATTGGATTCATGTTCTTAGCAAGAATATCTGAAGCGCCCACACCTACCGTGCCACCACCGCCAAGGATCCAGAACAGAAAAAAGGAGATCGTCCCTGCAACCAAGGAATACTTCAGTCGACTGGCAACACAGCCGCTCACTTCTGCGAAACCTTCCTTTTTTGTGTATTCTTGAGTTCCTGCAGAGATAATCGTAGTATCTGATATTGGTGCTAAGTTATCACCAAAAATAGAAGCACTGACGATTGCACCCGCAAGAACAGCAGGATCGCATCCCAACAATACTCCTGCCGGGAAGAAAATAGGGAAGCAGGTAAACATTGTTCCAATCGATGATCCAGTAGCAGTAGAAATGATACAAATTGCTAAGAATGTGAACGCGGTGAATAATCCTCCATCCACGCCTAGCAAGTCGGCTAGCCAGACGAAACCTGCCGAAATGTTAGTAGTTTTGATCAGCTCCGAGAACATCCCGATGACGAACAGCAGTATTGCAATCGGTACAGCTTCCTTTACACCATCATAAACTGAATTCCAAAAACGATCGTAGTTCCCCTTTTTCACAAAAATTGCACCTACCATCAGTGCGACGAAAGCACCCATTGCGAGTGCATACATTTCAAACGCTTTAAAAACGATAAAATACAATATACAGAAAAACAGAAAAATAACGACTGGAATAAACGCAACTCCCCAGCCACCTTTAAATTCAAGTTTTTTATCCATATAGAAGCTCCCTTTTATGTATTAAACGTGTACTCTTATCTTTTCGTCGCAATACCCAGCAACTGCGTTCAGAGCGTTTGCCATAATTATTCTTCATTCAAATTCATCTTCATAATATTTCGGAATTTTGAACCAGCCGTACGCTCTAACTCAAAAGGTTCACCTTCTAATATTGAATAGTTATGTAAGAAGTGATTTATTTCTTCAATATCAGAACAATCGAGTTCGAAACTAAATATTTGAGCATTTGACTCAACATGGCTGCTATTTCTAACGCCAATAATTGAAGCCCCAACACCTTGTTGACTTAATATATATTTTGTAGCAACATGAGCGATGTTGACAGAATACTTTTTAGCGATTTTATCTAGCAATAACAATAATTCCTGATAGCCAACCCAACCCAAAGTCTCTTCAATCACCTGCAAATATTTAACATGCGAGCGCGTATCGGGTTGAATAGATGTTTTGCCGAGCCATTTTTCCGCTAACAAACCGCCTGATAATGTGCCGTAGCATAGCAAAGAAATACCTTTTATTTTACAATATTCTAATAATTCTTTTTCTGGTCGTCTATCAAAAACCGAGTATTGATTTTGACAAGACACAATCGGTATACCGGCATCAACGATCTCTTTCAAATGCTTCGTATCAAAGTTTGTAACGGCGATATTACGTATTTTCCCTTTTTCTTTTAGCCTTAACAGATCCCCTGCTGTCTCGATATAGCCAGGCACATCGTAATCCCACCAATGAAACTGCACTAGATCTAATACATCTCGATTTTGCCGTTTAAGGCTTCTATCAATTATTTTTTCTGTGTATGTAAAATCGACATCACTAAGTAAATTGATATCAGGTACATACTTGGTATGAATTTGAATGTCATTTGGTGAAATCGTGCTTCCGTGCTTAAGTTGCTTTAAGAATTCACCTAGAAATTCTTCCGTACCCGTATATATATCAGCACAATCAAATGTCGTAAATCCTTTTTCGACAAGCATATTGAAGGCCTTCATAATATCTTGCTTGTCTAAATTAGTTTGTAAGCTATGACCTTCCGACAGTTGCCAACACCCGTTGATCACTCTACTAATTGTATAATCTTTTGCTAATTCGAATCGTTCTGCCATTAGTTTTTATCTCCTTTATATATAGGCTCTGTTGTGCATTCAGCATGACTAAATTCTTTAGTTCCGATACGAGTTATTTTAAATCTAGCACCACAGTTTGGATCTGGGCAGGCAATTACACTATCAGACAACATCCAGTCATTTGCATGCAATACCCGTTGCTTTGCAGGTAATAATGGCAAAATAGCGCTTAAGGCATACATTGAAAATGAATTATTTTCTGGGAAGATAACGTCTTCTCCTATAACTAAGAAATAGTCACCTTCCTTATGCTTGCAAACCATTGGTTTATCTGTACCTACAATTTCTACTTTTAAGTTATATAGCGTAAATTTATCATCCATGACACTTACTCCTATCAACACTTGTAATTAATAAAACTGCTATTTTCATTTCTTTTTTCATTCTCCTTTTCTTCTTTTTCATTCTGAGATTTTTTACTTTCATACATAATGAATAGGGTTTCTCTGAAACAACTATATCCTGCTTACTTACAGTTGTTTGAGTCTATAAAATAACAAAAAACACTTATCCTTAAATAATAATTCAAGGACAAGTGTTAACTTGCGGTACCACCTTGTTTGATATGTATCATACATACCCTCTCAGCAGAGTGCTCATACAAACACCCTTAGCCCTATAACGCTGGCTCTGCGTCTAAGCTACTAAAAAAATTCTTTCACTTCGCCCTCTGAGGCCCACTTGCTGTTACTGCATCTGTCCGGCTTACACCATCCCGGATTCGCTGAAAGATCGTTTAACAGTTTAACTCCCTCGTCTACGGTTTATAAAAATGTTAGCACCATAATATTCCATTGTCAATAATATTTTTTATATTTAGATAATTCGATTTTACTGTCTATACTTCTATTTGGATATTTTACTAGTCGCCTTCTATGAAGAACATGGGGACGGGGCTGCGCGACTTACTAATATAGCAAAATCGATTAATTAGGTATACTGATTTTAGAAAGCATCCAAAATTTCAACTCCGCACCGCCACCATTGTGATTAGTTGAGTGCAGCGTTGTTACTTAATTGATCCTTCATGTAAATGGTAGCGTTATAACGCCATAATTGGTTTGTATGAAGGAAGGTTTAATACTACTTTTCTGAAAGTTTTAAAACAAATTTATAAAAGTTTCAGCTATTAATGGGTCAAAATGTTTTCCTTTATTTTGGTCAATATAAGACAATGCTTTTTGTTTTGACCACGAATCTTTATAAGGTCTACGGCTGGTTAATGCATCAAATACATCCACTATTGATACGATCCTCGCCTCAAAAGGGATTTTTTCGCTTTCTAAATTAAAAGGGTATCCAGTTCCATCCCATTTTTCATGATGATATAAAATAATATTTTCAGCTACCTCCATACTTTTAATAAAATCATAATTAATCTCCTTAGACATTTTATTTAAAATATCCGCCCCTATTAAGGGGTGCATTTCTATTATTTTTCTTTCAGAAGAAGTCAAAGCCCCAGGTTTATATAGAATACCTTCTGGCATGCCAGCTTTACCTATGTCATGTAATATACTGGAATGAATAATATTATTGATATATCTTGGCTCTAATTGAAGATTATTTTTCTTATTGTGTGATTTGATAAGAATCTCAGTTAATTCCTGTACTCTTATCAAATGCTCTTCAGTTCCAGGGTCTCGAATCTCGCACGAAATTGCCAGCACCTTCAATAATTCTCTTTGTACTTCTATTTTTTTGTTTTCAGGTAGGTATAACCCTTCTTTTAATTGTTCTAATGCACGAAATATTCCTATATAAAATAGTTCCTTTTCAATCTTGAAAGGAGTTATCGTAATAGATGAATGCCAAAGCTCCCCAGATTTCTTCCGATTAATTAAAATTCCCGACCAGGGGATAAGTTCTTTTAACGAGTTTTTCATTGAAATATAGGTTGATTTACTTGTAAGGTTAGATTTAATAAATCCTGCCTTCAAACCGATTATTTTAGCTCTTTCAAATCCTGTTATTGATTGATATGAGTCATTTACTTCTAAAATAATATGATTACTGTCAGTAATAATTACAGCATCTCCCAATTCCAAAAAGCCTTGTAACTGGTATGGTAATTGCAAAGTTTTTTTCATTATTAAAATCTCCAATGTTAATCTATTTCTTATGTAATCAAAGTAAGACTGTCCGCAGAGCGAGTTACCTCTTCATTCATATACATTTATCGAGGAATAAATAGTGAAATTTCCCAGCCACTCATAAAATCCCTACTCTAATACTGCATTTAACCCTACAAAAAAAGACCAATCACCCGATTCGCCTTTTTAAAAGAAATCGGTAACTGGCTGACATTATCTTTCCGATTTTAGTCCCTATCGTTTTGCGTTTTCATCTTTCAATGAATTTGCCTTTATCATTCCCCTATTCAATTTTATATAAAAATTTTGAACTACTAATCTATAAATTTATTAAGTGTTTCTCCTATATTGTGAATATTACAACAGAATAATAGGGAATACAAGGAAGGAATAGAACTTTATTACTACGCGCCCCTAAGCCTATTATCCTAATTTTCCTTTCTAAGTAACATAAGACAAAAGAGACAAAACAATAAATATTAAATTCAATTTATCTTTTTAGATATCAAAATAATTAGCTACCCATTCTGGGACTTGCTAATTATTTTGATAAAGGATTAATAATCCTTGGTACGATACTCTTCCCAATAGTTTTCTTCATCTCTCCATATATACCATAGGGGCTGCCCCCAATTTTTTTCTTGATTTCTGGAAATTCATCTTGTAACAATATTGATGATTGTCCTTTTAAGTACTGAGATTTTTCTTGGCGCTAGACTTGGTGAACAAGAAAGGAGTAAATGAATGTGATCTTTTCCAACGGCCTTGCAGGATGGTGATTCCCCTTGCTTCACACCCCTGCCTGATCAATTCTATAGCCCTATAAACTCAATAGAACCGTAACACCTTATACCTATGTTTTGTCACCCATATAACATGGTACTTGATGTCATATATTGCATAACTATTTTTCTTATAGCGTCCATACTTTCACTTCACACTTCAAGTATGGACACAGAAGTTCAAGGCCAAAAGCGTATACCGTCTATAGACGGTGGAATTAGACCACGTATTTGTAAATTAAAAAATTAACTTTTTTGTTTCCAAAAATTTGACGTAGATCCAGAGCACTGAAAAACTTATGCTTTTAAAATTTGTGAGTGTGATTAAATTTAAAAAGGCGACATTTCGTTCGACTTTGAACGAAATGTCGCCTTTTTCTTTCATATTGTTTACTCTGTTTCCTTCATTAAGGTCATAATTCATTTGAGGTTTACTGAGAATATGGCTATGGCTCCTTGTATTTGCATGCCAAATAGACCCGCAGATGACGCTACATCATAACCGTGCCTTTGTTCCCATGAACATGATTAATTACACAAGTACTTCTTTAACTTCGATTTCCTTTATTAATCTCTCTACTTCCTCAGCCGTTGTCATGTTTAAGACTTGTTCGATGATCGAACTCATCTCTGCTTTTGAAAGATTAAGAAGTTGGCTTCGAGCCTGTAAAATAGAAGAGGCACTCATACTAAATTCATCCAGACCAAGCCCAAGTAAAATTGGAATGGCTACCTCATCCCCTGCCATTTCTCCACACATGCCTGCCCATTTTCCTTCTTTATGCGCGGCATCAATAACCATTTTCACTAGGCGAAGAATAGCTGGATTGTATGGCTGATACAAATAAGAAACTCGTTCATTCATACGATCTGCCGCCATTGTATACTGAATTAAATCATTTGTGCCGATAGAAAAGAAATCTACTTCTTTAGCAAATATATCCGCCATGACTGCAGTAGATGGAATTTCTACCATGATTCCAATTTCAATTGTTTCAGAAACAGCGATACCTTCAGCCTTTAACTTCGCTTTTTCTTCTAGTAAAATCGCTTTGGCTTGGCGGAATTCACCAAGAGTTGCGATCATCGGAAACATAATTTTCAAGTTGCCAAACGTACTTGCCCGAAGCAAGGCACGGAGCTGTGTCCGGAACATATCTTGCATTTCTAAGCATAAACGAATCGCACGGAAGCCTAAGAATGGATTCATTTCTTTCGGCAAATCTAAGTATGGGAGCTCTTTATCGCCACCGATATCAAGTGTACGAACAACAACCGGCTTTCCTTCCATACGCTCTAACACTGTTTTATACGCATCAAATTGCTCTTCCTCAGTCGGAAGCTGAGTACGTCCCATGTATAAAAATTCGGTGCGATATAAACCAACACCCTCGCCACCGTTTTCAAGCACACCTTTTATATCCTCAGGCGTCCCAATATTGGCAACCAGTTCAACATGTTGTCCATCCTTCGAAACGGTCGGCTCATTCACAAGCTTTGCCCACTCCGCCTTTTGCGCTTCATACGTTGCTTTTTTCGCTTCATATTCCTTCACCATATCAGCTGACGGATCGACAATCACCGTTCCAGTCAGGCCATCTAGGATGACCAATACACCATTTTCGATCTCAGCTGTCACTGTTTTCGTCCCAACAACTGCGGGAATTTCCAATGAACGAGCCATAATCGCTGAATGGGATGTGCGCCCACCGATATCTGTCGTAAATCCTTTAACATAATGTCGATTTAATTGAGCTGTATCAGACGGTGTTAAATCTGCCGCAATAATGATCACTTCCTCAGAGATCATGCTTGGATTCGGAATGGTGACACCTAAAAGATGAGCCAGCACACGTTTTGTCACATCACGAATATCTGCGGCACGCTCTTTCATGTATTCGTTGTCCATTGCTTCGAACATGCCGATAAACATGTTTGCTACTTCATCTAAAGCAAATTCTGCATTAACTTGCTCACTCTTAATATTATATTTGATTGGATTAATCAATTCTGGATCACTTAAGACAAGGAGGTGAGCAGCGAAAATTGCGGCTTTATCTTCTCCTAGCTCTTTGAATGCATGTTCCTTGATTTGTTCAAGCTCAGATGATGACTGCTTAAGGGCAGCATCAAAACGTTGAACTTCTGCTTCAATGCTATCAATTACACATTTTTCTACGACTAATTCAGGCTCTTCTAAACGATATGCCTTTGCAATGGCAATTCCTGCTGATGCTCCGATTCCTTTTAGACTTTGCGCCATCATTCTGCTAAGCCAGCTCCCTTCACTGCCTCTTCAATCGCTGCCAATGCTTCCCCTTCATCTGCGCCTTCAGCAGTAATTTTGATTGTCGCATCTTTCGGAATTCCTAAAGACATTACACCCATAATGGATTTTAAATTAACGGATTTGCCATTGTATTCTAAGTTAACAGCAGCAGCGAACGGACTTGCCGCTTGTACGATCGTTGTTGCTGGACGTGCGTGAATTCCTGATTCATCTATAATTGTAAATGTTTTTTCTACCATAATAATGTTAGCCTCCTTTGTCTTTTTATAAAAATTTAGATTTGTACATTTATCCTGCAATAACAGGCAGTAATATCCCCATCTCTAAGCTTGAGTAATCAAAGAAGCAAAGGTTGGGGATAACTGCTCGTAAATGCCCAATAAGCCTCTCTTATAGCTCTTCACCATTGCTTTCAATCACTTTTTTGTACCAGAAGAATGAGTCTTTTCGACTTCTTTCCAATGTTCCGTTACCCTCATCATCTTTATCTACATAAATAAATCCGTAGCGCTTAGACATTTCACTTGTGGACATAGACACTAAGTCAATTGGTCCCCAAGCTAGGTAGCCCATTAAGTCAACGCCATCACCAATTGCTTCTTTCATTTGTTCGATATGTTTTCTTAAATATTCGATTCGATAGTCATCATGGATGGAGCCATCTTCTTCTACCTTATCGTAAGCACCCATACCATTTTCTACAATAAAGATTGGTAATTGGTAACGATCATATAAATCATTTAATGTTACACGCAAACCAATTGGGTCAATTTGCCATCCCCAGTCCGATGCTTGTAAATATGGGTTTTTCAAACTGTTGAATAAATTTCCTGCTGTTATTTCTCCCTCTGGTGAAACGGAAGATAAAAGCGACATGTAATAGCTAATTGTAATGTAATCGACAGGGTATTGTTTGATGATTTCATCGTCGCCAGTTTCTTTTACAATTTCAATATCATTTTCAATAAAGAAACGGTCCATATATTTAGGGTATTCACCGCGAGCATGTACATCTGTAAAGAAGAGATTGTCCTGGTTTTCTTTTTGCGCTTTTAATACATCTTCAGGGTTTGGTGTATTCGGATAAAATGTCATTCTAGCTAGCATACAACCCATTTTCCCATCTGGAATAATCTCATGTAATTTCTTCGTAGCAAGTGAGCTTGCGACAAATTGATGATGTAATCCTTGATATTTCGCTTGCATAGGATTGTCTTCCTTATCTGATAAAATCCCCCCACCGGTAAATGGGCTAATCGTAATCATATTAATTTCATTAAAAGAGATCCACAGCTTTACTTTATCTTTATAACGAGTGAATACTGTTTCTGCATAGCGCACAAAATGATCCACAGTTTCACGGCCAACCCAGCCATTGTATCTCTCTGTTAAACCATAAGGTGTTTCATAGTGAGATAACGTCACAACTGGCTCGATGTTATGTTTGGCCAATTCATCTAACACATTATCATAAAATTGTAATCCCGCTTCATTTGGTGTTTCGTCATAGCCATTTGGAAAAATTCTTGACCAGTGAATGGAGAAACGGAAAGCAGTAAAGCCCATTTCTGCAAGTAAGGCAATATCTTCTTTATAGTGGTGGTAAAAATCAATCCCTTCACGTTTAGGGTAACGTGCCGTTGATTCACCGCTTAATGCTTTTCTAATTTGTTCTGACGTAATTTCCATTGCATTGTCTTTTGTTCGTTCAGCCTTTGGAATGTATTCAACAAAGTCAGCTGCTGATAACCCTTTTCCATCTGCATCAAATCCACCTTCAATTTGATTTGCAGCGGTTGCACCACCCCAATAAAAGTTTTTTGGAAATTTCGATTTAAATTGTGCCATGATTAAACTCTCTCCTTTTTTCTTATTATTTAACAAAGCTACTAAAGTTTCATTTAATTCATATCAGCTGAATATAATGTGCGTTTATCTAGCTAATAACCGTTAGCACAGGCTGGCCACCAACAATCTCTTGTGGCTCATCCGCAATGACATCTAAATAATTAGCTGTATTTGTTACAATCACTGGTGTCGTTAGTTTATACCCAGCATCTTTTATAGCCGCAATATCAAACTCCACTAATACATCACCTTTTTTAACGGCTTGTCCCTCTTTCACATGAGCAGTAAAATGCTTTCCTTCCAGTTGGACAGTATCTAAACCGATATGAATAAGCACTTCTACCCCGTCTTCTGAGGTTAAACCAATCGCATGGCTTGTAGGAAAAATCATTGTAACGGTTCCATCAAATGGAGCCACTACACGGCCAATTGTCGGCTCAATTCCAACCCCTTTCCCCATTGCCCCACTTGAGAAAACAGGATCTGGTACGTCTGATAAAGAAAGGAGTGTACCCTCTATAGGGCTATAGACTGTCATTTTCTTATCTGTCGTTGCTGCTGCGGCTTGTACTGCCTGTTCTGTTTGCTCAAGGCTCGTCTCTTCTTTTGCTTTCTTTTTCTCAAAACCGAAAAGATAAGAAAGGATTGTTCCTACTAAAAAGGCAACCCCTACACCAATTGTATATTTGACTGGTGGTGTATACGCTGGAATGGTTAGGACGCTATTAAAGGCAAACGTAAATAAACGAACATCAAACATGGCAATGATGGCACCACCAACAACTCCCGCGATGACCATCATTGGGATCAGACGACGGTAGCGCATGATCACACCATAAATGATTGGCTCAGTTACACCAGCAAGGACACCTGATAATATCGCACCTAGGGTCAAGGATTTCAGATGCTTATCACGCGCGCGAAGGAAGACACCGAAAGCTACACCCATTTGCGCAAACGTAGAAGCAGCTGTAATAGGAAGAATTACATCGCCTCCCTTAGCAAATGCACTAATCGCGATCGGCACAACGCCCCAATGGACACCCATAATAACAAGGAATGGCCATGCACCGGCAATAATAACACCAGTTAAAATGGCTGATACTGATGATAGGTAAGAAACACCGTTCATAATTCCATCACTTACATACACAGCAAACGGACCAAATACTAACGCCGTTAACGGCACCATGATAAGTAAAGAAATCATCGGCGGGAAAAACAGCTGCAGTACACTTGGCGTAACTTTTCTCAACCATTTTTCCAATAGCGCATAAACAACAACCGCAATCAACAATGGAAATACTGTTGAAGAATAATTCGTTAAAATTAACGGTAAATTCAAGAATTCTGAACGAGTCCCATGTTCAAGCAGCTTCGTGAAACTCGGTTCTAATAAACCAGCTCCAATCGCTCCTCCGACATATGGATTAGCACCGAGCTTTAACGAAGCAGTAATCCCTACAAAGATCGGCAGGAAGAAAAAGACTCCACCAGAGGCCGCATTTAGCACTGCATACGTACTGCCTTCTACATCAATCCAATGTAACAATGTTAATATGGCAAGAAGGGCTTTAATCATCCCTGCCCCAGCTAGTGCAGGAATCAACGGTGAGAACGTTCCTGAAATATATTCAAAAGCCTTTGAAACTGCCCCAACCTTTTCTGTTGATGCCGACTCTTTATTCGTTTCTCCACTGATTTTTGCAACTTTCATTACTTCTGCATATACTTTCGGTACATGGTTCCCAATAACAACTTGAAATTGTCCACCATTTTCTACTACAGTGAGGACGCCTTCCATGTTTTGGAGTTCTTCTTTATTCGCCTTACTACGATCGTCCAATTTAAAACGTAAACGAGTCGCACAATGTACTAGAGAGTTTATATTCTCTTCTCCCCCTACCGATTTCACAATCTTCTCGGCTAGCTGTCGATTATCCATTTTATCTACTCTCCTTATGACAAAGTTTTTTCAATAAATTTTAATTCACTCAGCATCCCAAGCAATAACATAGTTAGAATAAGATGAGCTAATATAATCTCCTTCTCAATCTCACAGAGTGGTCAGTTGGTGAAAAAGAAACGATCAAGGGAAGCGCTTGATCGCTTCTTTTTCATCAACCTATCGGCCACAATAATGAGTGAAGTGCATGAGGGTATAAAATACCTGTTCAAATAAAGTCTTTCCTATCTATCTAAATTTAAGTTTACGTTCACACTGTGATCAAAATTTAAAATAAAAAAACCTGAGTAAGACGTGCGGATAGAATAGGGACCTGTCCCCCATTTCAATCAACTCTTCTTCTCAGGTTTTGCCTGCCAAACAGTAACAATCCTTCGTTAGTGTGCTATGCTTTTTTCTCACGATTGGAAACACGATGAATATGAATCATGAAATACACCATTTCATCCTTCGTCATTTTGACGTGATAATTTAACTGCAAATAGGTTTGTACTTTTAAAGTACATTGATAAGCCTCAGGATACTGCTTGATTACCTGATCGAATAACGAATCGTCACCTTCTTGCGATAACTCTCCTCTTTGTATGCGGTAACCAAAATAGCGTAAATGTGTAATAAATCTGCTGTAATTCATAGAGTCTTCATCAAATGTAATGCCAAAATGATACTTTACGATCGTGATAATGTCATTAACAATTTTCGTCATCACCATCGTTTGTTCCATACCGACTGAATCTTGGCGAGCATTAAAAAGATGGAGAGCAATCGATGCACTTTCATCCTCCGGAATCCGAATCCCTGTCCGCTCCTCAATCATCCCAATCGCTTGTTTTGCTACTTCATATTCATCTTTGTAAAACTTTTTGACTTCCCATAAAAGAGCATTCTTAATTATCAGTCCCTCTTGAATTCTTGTTAATACAAAATGAAGATGATCCGTCAGCGATAAGTAAATACTTTCATTTAATTGACATCCTAATTCCTTTTTCGCTAATTCTATGATGTCGTTAGACAGTTCAAAGTGTTCGAGTGGAATCTCTTCAAGTAACTGTGATAGCTTATCAGAGACTCCTTTTGAATGAATAGTGAAAGTCTTTTCAATTTTCGTTTCATCAATTTCATCGCCAATTTTCTTCTGAAATGCTAGTCCACGACCCATGACAACAATTTCTTGTTGTTTGTCATCTTCTGTTAAGATTACGTTGTTGTTAAAGATCTTTTTTACACGCATAATTCGTCACCTTTCGACTATTATTTTTATAAAAAAAACCTGAATTGATTCCAATATTACAGCATAACTGTAGTATTCGAATCAATTCAGGTTTTGCCTGCCGAACAGTAACAATCCTTTTGTCTATGTGCTTAGTATACAAAAATATGATTGCGTTTTCAAGTATCATTTCAATTTTTTTTAATGGGAATGTTTAGTGAATATATCCATTCATAATGACATGACACGACAAGCGAGTTATCAATTTTCACGCTCATTTCTGAAATCATCATAATCATCTTCTCCTTAAACATAGTTCTCCCTCAATCGACTTATATCTACTCTAGGTGGAAAGCCAAACATTCTGGAATATTCTCGACTAAATTGCGATTGACTCTCGTACCCTACCCTGAATGCAACATCAGCTACATCTGTTGAATCAGCTAATAACAAGCGCCTAGCTTCCTGCAATCTCAGTTGTTTTTGAAACTGAATGGGACTCATAGCCGTTACCTCTTTAAATTGCCGATGTAGCGATGGAACCCTCATATTCGCTATCTCAGCAAGCTCTTCGATTCGAAAAGGCTCTTCATAATTATTCATAATATAGTCTATAACCTCTCTTATTCTAATGGCATTGCTCCCTTCTAACGCCATCTGTTCAAGCGCTTCGCCATGTGGACCTTGCAAAATCCAATAAATAATTTCCTTTTTAAATAATGGAGCAAGAACAGGGATATGTTCCGGGTTCTCTAATAAGCAAGCTAATCTGAGGACTGCATCCAACAAGGATAGTTCTACTTCGCCAACAAACATAGCTCGTTTCGTGTTCTTTCCCTGTCCAAATTGAATATCTGCTTCATTCAAAACTTCTAAAACTTGGCTTGATGTAAATTCAAGTTTTAGAGCTAAATAGGGAGTTTCTGGTGAGGCTTTGACCACTTGCCCTGTCACGGGTAAGTCAACGGATGCCACAATATAATGACCTGGACCGTACAAAAAGCGTTCCTCTCCCAATAACACCTCTTTCTTTCCTTGGAGGATCATGCAAAAAGACGGCTCGTTAACCCTAGAAATGGGTTCAGAAATAATCGATTCACGGATGAGAAAGAAAGATGGAATAGGTGTAGGATGAACACCATCCTGTTTTGAAAAGCACTCAATAAGATTAGCAAGTACATCTTGCTGTTTACAGTTTTTTTCAGACATAACTTATCCTCCTTTTTCTTCATCTTCGGTTCATTATATCTGATATTCATTGAGTGAGTAAGAGAGATTGAGAGGATTAGGCAAAAACTTGATAGTAATAGGATAAGAGTTTCTTATTATGTATGACATAATTAATTTGAAAATAAAGGAAAGAGAGGAATAATCAAATGGAGTATGTGAAACTTGGTAATACAGGCCTAGATGTATCTCGACTTTGCCTTGGATGTATGGGGTTTGGGGACGCTAACAAATGGCTTCACCAATGGGTACTTAATGAAGAGAACTCTCGTCCCGTTATAAAAAAGGCCCTCGACTTAGGAATTAATTTTTTTGATACAGCAAATATATACTCACTAGGTACAAGTGAGGAATATCTTGGACGGGCCCTTAAGGATTATGCGAATCGTGATGAAGTTGTTATAGCAACTAAAGTACACGGCCAAATGCATGAAGGTCCAAACGGGTCTGGTCTTTCCCGAAAAGCAATTATGAGTGAAATCGATAAAAGTCTGAAGCGATTGAAAACTGATTATGTAGATCTTTACATCATCCATCGTTGGGATTACAACACCCCTATTGAAGAAACGATGGAAGCATTGCATGATGTGGTGAAGGCCGGAAAAGCAAGATACATTGGTGCTTCTGCGATGTATGCTTGGCAGTTCCAAAAGGCATTATATGTGGCAGAAAAACATGGCTGGACAAAGTTCGTGTCCATGCAAAACCATTTAAACCTTATATATCGTGAAGAAGAACGGGAAATGTTGCCCCTTTGTAAGGAAGAGAAAATTGGGGTCACTCCTTACAGCCCTCTTGCATCAGGAAGATTGGCGCGTGACTGGTCCATAACAACGCATCGCTCCGAAACCGATCAAATTCAAAAATCGAAGTACGATGCTCATGCGGACGCCGACCGCTTAGTTGTTGATAGAGTAGCATCGATAGCAAAAAAGCATGGTGTCCCTCGTACACATATCACACTTGCTTGGTTATTACAGAAAGAAACCGTAACAGCTCCTATCATTGGTGCTACGAAGATAGCGCATCTTGAAGAAGCTATTGGCGCTTTATCTGTAAAGCTATCACCTGAAGAAGTTGCATTCCTTGAAGAGCCTTACGTACCGCATCCAATAGTTGGTCATAATTAATTGTTTTTCGGCAACTTTTGAGCTCAAAGGAGCAGGTTAGGTAGTTAATGAGAGTGAACACATCGAGTTTGCGGGCTGTGTCCTTGTAGCCGATGGCATCCTGAATAACGGCTACTTCTTCTTTTGAAACAAATTGTGAAATAGGGGGTTCTTCATGAGGACCCCTTCTTTAGATTTTATTGGTTAATCGACACTTATGAAAAAAGATTAATCTTTTGTTCAAGAAAAGGATATTCACTCCTAGACAATCATTCGCCAAAAAGAATAGTTCCGCTCCAGATATTAGGCGTGAAAAATAATACTGTATTCCATATCAATCCAATTTTTGACCATCTGTTTTTGTCTGTTTTAAATGAAATAAAAGCTA
The DNA here is from genome assembly GCF_014138605.1 of Peribacillus huizhouensis. Lineage (GTDB taxonomy): Bacteria > Bacillota > Bacilli > Bacillales > DSM-1321 > Peribacillus > Peribacillus huizhouensis. Next base: position 138,197 of record NZ_JACJHX010000004.1, read on the forward strand.
AAATAATTCCGATTGGAAAAAAAATAAATAGTTGTTCGATGACTGATGCATCTTAATCCAGTCCACTTCCCCACAATAGAACAATGAATTAGGCGTTCTCCTCTTAAAAAGAAAAAAACGAATGGGCTGCATCTCCTTTTCAACTCTTCATCCAAATAACTTGCTAGTTCAGTTTTTTTCTTAACTAGCAAGCTGTTTTGTTTTAGGATTGTACATGTAGTTTCTTAGAAAAATAAATACGATACTTAATAGTAAAGATAAAAATCCTACAAATACAACATATGGTGTCCCTAACTCTGCAATAAATATTCCACCTACAGCAGCACCAATCATGGTTCCTAAGTTAGCAGATGTTAAAAATAAGCTATTGGAAAAAATAGGAGCCTCGGGAGCTGAAGACATAACCCAATGTTGATTAATATTAGCCCCTATACCAGCTAATATTCCCCATATTAAAGTAATGATAGCCATAGGGAAAGTAAGCTGACCAAATAAGAATAATACGATGTAAATGGCTCCCAATGCAAAAGGGAAAACCACTACGGATTTGTTCGCATTTTTAGTAAGTAACTTCCCTGCCAAAATGTTGCCAATAATATTAGCTACACCGTATATGAATAAAAGTATACTAATGATAGTTGAAGACACATTTGTAACAGTCTTAAGATATTCAGCAAGGTAACTGTAAACTCCAAATACAGCTGAGTTTAATAAAATAACAGCCACAATGGAAAGCCATGTAATTGATTTTTTTAATACAGATAATTGCGCTCCATAAGAAAGCCCTCTCTCTACAGGCATAGATGGCATAAAAATCAATGTAGCCACGAAGATAATAGCATTAACAATAGCAAAAAAGGCCATCGCCATTTCAAGTGAAATTGCACCATCAATAAAACTTACGATTGGCACACCAACTACCATTCCTGCAGATACTCCGATAAATACTTTAGAAACAGCCTTTGGCGCTTCTTCCTTGCTAACTGACTCTGCTGCTATAGTAAATGCCAATGAACAGTATATTGGATGAAAAATAGCGGGAATGATCCGAGCAATTAAGACTAATGTAAAATTTGTTGTCATAATGGATAGGATGTTACCCAAAACGAAAAAACCTAGACCAATTAACATGACTGTCTTTCTGTTTAACCCAGAAAACAATAACGGCATAATTGGCGCTGATATCGCCACAACTAGAGCAAAAACACTTACAAGCAATCCCGCTTTCGAAACACTAACATGGAAGTGATCAGCAATGGAAGGCAATATGCCAATTACCCCCATTTCAGTATTTATGATTCCAAATACTCCTACTGCCAATATATATACAAGCAAATTATTTCTATTAGACAAGTATTCTCTCCCTCCCTTTGTTATTTATTCTAGCGTGTTTTTCTTATATAGCTAATACCTATATCTTATATCAAGATATACTTGAAAGGCATTTCTAATATATATATACTAAAACATTATAAAGCGAGACCTATCAGTTCTTTACGGCCAGTTTCCTTCCACTTCTCTTCTTTGCTTCTATAAATTGAGGTGGGAGTTTTACTGCCTGTTAAGGTGGGATAAAGGAGGAGTTAAAGTTGGAATTTAGAGTTTTGCGGTATTTTCTTACTGTTGCAAGGGAAGGCAGCTTTACACGTGCCGCTGATTTTTTGCATGTTACACAGCCAACCTTGTCAAGACAATTAAAAGACCTTGAGCAAGAGTTAGGTAAAAAATTATTTATTCGCAGTAGTCACAGTATTATTCTCACAGATGAAGGGATGCTCCTGCGAAAGAGAGCAGAAGAAATCATTGAGATGGTAGATAAATTAGAAGCAGAATTCCATTCCATGGAAGAAACAATAAGTGGTGATATTTTCATAGGTGGAGGGGAAACAGACGCCATGAAACTGATTGCACGGGTAGTAAAAGATTTACAGTTATGTTATCCAAATATACGGTGTCATCTCTATAGCGGAAACGAAGAAGATGTGACTGAACGGCTAGACAAGGGATTGCTTGACTTTGGTATTTTAATTCAACCAGCTGATTTATCAAAATACAATTATATCAAGATCCCAGCCAAAGACGTATGGGGCGTTGTGATGAGGAAAGACAGTCCTCTTGCTTTCAAAGATAGAATTCACGCAGTGGATTTATTAAATGTTCCGCTAATCTGTTCACGACAGGCTATTAAACAGACATTTTCTAAAAATGAATTTGCGGATTGGTTTGGTGAGGATTTTGATAAATTAAACATTGTGACCACATATAATCTTGCCTATAATGCTGCCATTATGGTTGAAGAGGGCATTGGTTATGCAATAACCCTTGATAAAATAGTGAATACGTCTAATGATCGTAACCTTTGTTTTAGACCGCTAGAGCCAAGACTTGAATCTGGCTTAAATATTGTTTGGAAAAAGCATCAGATTTTTTCCGCTTCTGCTGAGATGTTTTTAAAAGAAATTCAGGCGAACTTTTCAAATTCCTGATCAATGTATAGGAAATTCTCGTAAAAATATGGATCAACACCAAAGTCTGTTCTTGACAGAAAAACAACTTTGCACATACAATTCACCTTTTTGTAAACAAAGGCATTTACTAAGGATGATACATGTGTTAGTGTCGTCAAGTACATGTTTTGGTGATGACCCATAATCCAGATTATATGTTTATAATACAAATTCCCTTACTATTATTACACACTATTCTAGTGACCTAACACTAAAACAATTCATCCTATTACGCTTCTACCTTTTGGAAAAACTGTGGTAAATACTCTTTATGTGCCTCTAACATTTCATTAACGATTTCTTTCGCGATCGTATCAGAAGGAGTGAGTGGGTTAATTGTTAAGGCAAGAACAGCTTTATTGTAATCACCAGTCACGGCAGCTTCTGCTGAAATTCTTTCAAATGATTTGATTTGTTGGACTAGTCCTTGAACTTGTACAGGCAGCTCTCCAATTGTAATTGGTTTAGGACCGTCTTTTGTAATAATACAACTAACTTCTACTGCTGAATCATCTGGAATGCCTGCAATAGCACCATTATTTCTAGTATTAACTGGTTGAATATCACCTTTGTCAGTATAGATAGAAGTAATTAAGCGAACCGCAGCATCAGAGTAGTACGCCCCACCACGTTTTTCTAATTGAGGTGGTTTGATCGCTAGATTTTGATCTTGATAAAGTTCAAATAATTCCTTCTCTAATCTTTGAACTACCTCAGCACGAGTGCCTTCTGATTTAGCGTTTTCAGCATCCTTTTCGAGCATGTCTTTCGTTTTGTAATAATACATATGATATGGACAAGTTAGGACATTAAGTGCTTTAATGAACTCTGGCTCCCAACCTAGCCCCTCAATATTTTTCACAAAACTACTGTTATTTGGATCTGTTAATAAATCAATCACTTTATCTTTTACACTCACGCCATCTACATAAACATCTAGCCCATAAACCATATGATTTAGTCCTGCAAAATCAATACGGATTCGAGAATGATCGACATCTAATAATTTGGCTACACCCATTTCCATTCCGATCGGCACATTACACAATCCGACGACTTTTTTGATGTTAGAATAGCGCAGCACGGCTTCTGTTACCATACCAGCAGGGTTCGTAAAGTTGATTAACCATGCGTTTGGACATAACTCTTCTATGTCCTTGCAGATATCTAAAATAACTGGAATTGTACGTAATCCTTTAAATAAACCGCCTGGCCCATTTGTCTCCTGACCAAGAACACCATATTTTAATGGAATTCTTTCATCTTTTGCACGAGCATCTAGTAATCCTACCCGAAATTGAGTCGTAACAAAATCAGCATCCTTTAAAGCTGCTCTTCTATCAAATGTTAAATGAACCTCGATTGGAAGCCCTGCTTTTTCAATCATTCTTTTCGCAAGATTTCCGACGATTTCCAACTTTTCTTTTCCTGCTTCAATATCTACTAACCATAACTCACTAACTGGTAATTCATCATAGCGTTTTATGAATCCTTCTACTAATTCAGGGGTATAACTTGATCCCCCACCAATCGTTGCAATTTTAATACCCTTTGTCATACTCTATACACCTCCGGATAATATGAAAACCACTTTTTTCAAAAGAACTTATGAATGAATTGTATCTCCATTTAGGAAGAGGGTATATAAGTTGAGAGCATCTAGTTTTTAATAACAAAGGTAGTCATTTGTTACACAAATGTAACAGCATGTATCTTATTAAGTAGTTGTGTTAAAATCAAGCTAAAGGGGTTAAGATAGATGATTTCTTATAGAGGGAGAATAGAAATGTTTACACACGACATTATCGCTTCATTCAATGAATTAGAAACTTCTTTATACAACTATATTTGTCAAAACGGTGAGAAAGTCGCTTATATGAGAATCCGTGAACTGGCAGATGAAACCCATGTATCAACAGCTACGATTTTACGTTTTTGCCGAAAAATAAATTGCGAAGGTTTTTCAGAATTTAAAGTAAAGCTTAAAATGCATGTAGGAGAAAATAAAAAGACGGTTTTAAAAGGTTCCCAGCATTCCGTCATGGAATTTTTTGAGCGGACATTAAAAGGAGATATGGAAGAAAAGATTAGGATGGCTGCAAGTCTAATTTCCAAAGCAGATAATGTCATTTTTATCGGTATCGGAAGCTCAGGTATCCTTGCTGAATATGGGGCAAGATATTTCTCAAGCTTAGGTAAATTCTCGATGTATATTAAAGATCCTCTCTTTCCAATTCACGCCAACTTCCGTCATAATAGTGCAACAATTGCTTTATCCGTCTCAGGAGAAAATAATTTTACCGTCACTCATCTTAATCAACTTAAACAGGAAGGCAGTAAAATTATTAGTATTACAAACAATAAACACTCAACCATTGCAAAAATCTCTGAGATAAACATTCCATATTACGTAACTGAGGAATGGTTGGAAAACGCTAATATTACGACACAAGTACCTGTTCTTTATATTCTAGAATCAATGGCCCGTGAAATATATAAACTAAATAAATAAAAAAATGAATATGATCTTTCCACCACTTCCTTGTAAGATTGTGATTCCTCTTGCTTCACATCCTTGCCTGATTATTTCTCGTGTTCTTATAGCAAATGGACCACATATCACCTTGTATCTATATTTTGTTACCCAAATTATATAAAACTTGATGTCATAGACCACATGACTATGCTTCTTATACCCTTCCATACTTTCACCTCACAACTTTAGTATGGGCATCAAATTATAAGGCTAAAAGCGTATACCGTCTAAAGACGGTGGAGTTAGATCATTAATTTGGAAATCAAATACATTTTTAAACATTTGTATTATTAAATAAAGGCTCTTTTCGTAAAGATTGTTGTTTTTTTGCAAGAAACCAATTCGAACAGATGTTGATCTTCGTTACAGGTGCGAGACTCCTGCTGGAAAAGCGTGTTGAGGGAGACCCCGCAAGTGCAAAGCACTGAGGAGGCTTCTGAGACCGCCTCTACAACGGAAATCAACCCGGGTTATTAGTGTAAAAATGATTGAAAAGCAACAAAGTATGTGAAAACAGCCTAAATAAAAAACAGACTAACATTAATAGCACAAACCATGGTCTTGGTTTGTGCTACTATATTTTTTATAGAAGTGAAGGAAGGTCGAGCAGCCTCTAGGAACATATAAGAGTCCGTATCAAAAACAGACCCACTTCACACCCTTATTTGAATTAGTTTAGTATGTTTGGTGGGAGGAGTACCCTTCACCATAAGCTTAATCATTTCTTCGAGTAAATTCTTTCAAAATTCTTCACTGGAGGTAAGAAAATGAGCTGTCTAAAGTCCATGTTAGCGTGAATTTTAACCCTAATAAAAGGTACCACATTTTAATTTTCTAACTCCATCCTTTAACCATTTCGCTGTCAATGTCTCTGCATGTAACATTTCTTCTGGTGTACCTTCTAATATAATTTGTCCACCTTGTTTTCCTCCTCCTGGGCCCAATTCTATTACCCAGTCGCTCGCCGCGATAAAGTTTAGATTGTGTTCAATTATTATGACCGAATTACCTCTATTTACGAGATTTTGAAATACGTCTAAGAGTTTTTCATTATCTTCTGTGTGTAGACCTAAGGATGGCTCGTCTAATAGATAGATTTGCCCTTCTTTTTGCAAGTGGCTTGCGAGTTTTAGACGTTGGGTTTCTCCTCCGCTTAGAGAACTTGTCGTCTGTCCTAACGTCAGATACCCTAATCCTACGTCTTTTAGCGTTTGCACTCTTTTTATGATCTTAGGTATTTTAAAATAATGAATAGCCTCGTCTATTGTTAAATCTAAAATCTCTACTATATTTTTATCTTGGTATCGATATGACAATGCTTCGTCTGAATATCTCGTACCACCACATGCTTCACAAGGAATTGTCACCGGATCTGCAAATGCTACGTCTGGCGTTAGGACTCCTTTTCCTTTACAGATCGAACATGCTCCTGAGGTGTTAAAGCTGAACAAACCTGCTGGTTGTCCTGTTTCTTTTGAAAATATTGCGCGAATATCGTCCATTATTCCCATATATGTAGCTAGGGTCGAACGGTTGGATATTCCTATGCCGCCCTGTCCTACCATTATAGTTTCTGGATATCTTTTTGTGAACGCTTCCAACATTAAGGAGCTTTTACCTGAACCTGATACTCCACACATAGAGACTAAGACATTTTTAGGAATATTTACGCTTATATTTTTTAAGTTATTGTTACTTACTCTGTTTATTGTAAAATAATCTTTTATATCTCTTGGATTTTTATTTATTTTTAGCTTGTGGTTTAGGGCTGTTGCGGTGGGAGAGTCTTTTAGTCCTTGTAATTTTCCTTGATAGACAACTTCTCCTCCGTTTACACCTGCCCCAGGTCCCATCTCTATGATTTCATCTGCTACTTTGATGACGGATAGATTATGTTCGATGACGATGACAGTATTATGTTGGGCTTTTATCCTTTTTAGCATCTGGATTAACAGATCCACTTCCTCTGGATGGAGTCCTGCACTTGGTTCGTCGAAAATGTATGTGATATTGTTTAGACTGCTCCCTAAATGACGAGCGATTTTTACCCTTTGAGCTTCTCCACCAGACAAGGTGCCCATTTTTCTTGATAGGCTCAGATATCCTAATCCCATTTCAACTAATTGTTTTATGTGTGGGATTGCTTGCAGTGCGATATATTCTCCCAAAGGATCTTTTATTTTCTTTAGTTCTTCCAGTAGTTCTGTAAGCTCTAATTGATCGTATGCTGCGATATTTAAGCCATTTATTCTACATGCCAATACCTTTGGATTTAGACCTGAACCTTGGCAGGTTGGGCATAAGGATCGAGTTGACACAGCTATGACGTCATCTTGGGTTACTCCTTTTAGCTTTGAGATATCTCTATTGATATAAAGACGTGTAAATCGGGGCAATAACCCATCCCAATCATGCTTTTGAGGTCCATTTTTTGTATGAAACGGGGCATTGACTTTTTCACCTTCTGGGGGACCATATAATAATAGACGGCGTTTTTCTTCTGGGTAGTCCTTTATCGGTTTATCTGGGTCGAATAATCCGCAGGTCATCATCCAGTTGCCTTGCCAACCTGAAGGTGATAATGGCTTAAATTTCACTGCATAATCTCGAAGTGACTTATCGTAATCGATCATCTTATTTAGGTCTGGCGCAATGACCTCCCCAAATCCACTACATTCTGGACATCTGCCAAAAGAACTTTGGCTCAAAAAATCGCTAGCAGTTCCTATTGATGGTTTTCCAATTCTTGAAAACAAAAGTCTAATTAATGGATTGATATCCATATAGGTGCCTACTGTTGAGCGGGAATTGCCTCCTATCAGTCTTTGCTCGACTACTACAACCGGACTTAAGTTTTGCATAAGATCGGCGTCGGGTCTTTCATACCTTGGCATTTGATATCTGACATAGTGAGGATAGTTTAAAATCATTTGTCTTCTGCTTTCTCTTGCTAATGTATCAAAAACGACTGAGCTTTTTCCAGAGCCTGAAAGACCAGTAAATACGATGATTTTTTCTTTTGGTATGTTTAAATCTACATTTCTTAAATTATGTTCTTTAAGCCCTCTTAAAATGATTTCATCTTTTATTTCTGACATTTTGTCATCCTTTCTGATTTACTATGCTTCTTTCAGTTCTCTACAAGTTTAGCAACCCTGACAGGGACAAATTCACATTCGTTTTGTGATGATTCTTTTGTTTTTAACTTTTTTATTCACCACCCATTATTAGTTTAATTACTTTTATTATACTAATTTAACGCAATGAATTGTTAAAATATTTAGAATTCAGGTTAAAGGAGGCTATTATCCTTATAATGTGGCTAGGTATTTTATTAGTGCCTTTTGGTTAATCTTAGCTATTGGGTTTTATCAAAGATATAAGGAACGACAATACAAACAGAAACAAACTATTTAAAGAGAAGGGGCTGTCTGATAAGTCCCTCTAAATAAAGAGTCGTTTTTTCCCATATGCTTTTCTATTTTTATATAATCTATTACACCACCACTGAAAATTTTAATTCAATGTTAATGTTTATTTAATGAATAGTTTAATCTAAAGGGTTAAATTAGAACTAACAACATGAAATTAAAAATAAGGGGATATTTTTGTGAATAATATGATTGATATTTTTTTGCACATTGATAAACACCTAAGTCTTTACATGAATGAATATGGGGTGTTTATATATTTCATACTGTTTGTCATAGTTTTTTGTGAAACAGGTCTTGTCTTTATGCCGTTTTTACCCGGAGATTCGCTCATATTTGCGACTGGGGCTTTAGCAGCAGCCGGTTCTATCAAATTACTGCCTATTTATCTGATCTTTTGTGTAGCTGCCATTGCAGGCGATACAGTGAATTATACCATCGGGCATTCTCTAAGGAATAAGGTTTCTGCGCGAGAGAATATTCGGTTCATTAAGAAAGAACACTTGGAAAGAACCACTAATTTTTTTGAAAAGCACGGTTCTGCAACTATCATCTTAGCCAGGTTTGTACCTATTATTCGGACCTTTGCGCCTTTCGTGGCTGGGGTTAGCACGATGCCATATCGTAAATTTATTTTATATAATGTACTCGGCGGGTTACTTTGGGTCAGTATTGCGTTGTTTGCTGGCTTTTTCTTCGGTAACATTCCGATAGTCAAAGATAACTTCAGCATCGTGGTTCTTGGCATCGTAGTCGTTTCACTTCTACCAATTGTGTTCGCATATTTTAAAAATAAAATAGCTACTAATAAAAATTAGATGATAAAAAACACGACTTCATAATGCGAAGCCGTGTTTTTTTTATACTATTTCCAAACTTGCAGGTAGAAACAATTCTACCTCGGTTCCCTCCCTTTCTTTACTTCTAATTTTTATTTCCCCTTTGTGTAATGTCATAATCTTTTTAGCAATATGAAGGCCCAAACCAGAACCTCCAGTTTCCCGACTTCTTGCTTTATCTACCCGGTAAAATCGCTCAAAAATATTCTTAATTTCTTCCTCTGGAATCCCAATACCATAATCTTTCACCCGAACAATGGCATTTACATCATTTTTCTCTAAAAAAATATCAATTGTATCATTGCTATATTTAATAGCATTATCGAGCAAAATAATGATGACCTGCTTGATTTTTAATTCATCTGCCACAACAAAGATAGGTGATTGCTCGAAATGCAGGGTAATTTCTCTTTTATAAACCTTTTTCATTTGCTTTAAAATATCTTGACATAACAATGCGAGATCGACTATCTCCAGGTCCAACTCAACTTCTTTTTCTAATGAAGCCACATCCAAAAAGGTTTCTGTCATTTTTTGAATTCTGGTTGCTTCAGAGTGAATAGCCTGGATAGCTTCATCTGCCAATTCTTTATCTTCAAGACCCTGCCGTCTTAACAAATTCGCATAGCTCTTTATAACGGTCAATGGCGTCTTTAATTCGTGGGAAGCATCTGAGACAAACTGAGACTGCTTTTCAAAATTTTCCTCCAACCTGTCAATCATCCGGTTAAAAGTATTGGCCAATGTTTGAAGTTCATCCTTCGTATCATTTAGAATGCGAATCTTCTTCGGTACACCGCTTCGCTCAATATCTTCCATAGTATTGATCATATTAGAAATTGGCCGCATAATCATATTCGATATCCATTTGCCGCTAAGCAATGATAAAATAACAGCTAACATCGTGCTAACTCCAAGAATCAACAAAAGAATATCTTTCCTTGTTTCCAATCCTTCCAGTTCTTCTCCAATCTCGATACTTCCCTTTAGGTGGGGTACATTTTCTATTGGAACACGAACAATTATCACTTGCTTTTCCTTTTCATCTATCTCTATATTACGTCTCTTAGCTTCCCGTGTATGTACATATTTCCCTTTCACTTTTTTAGCTAGTTCCTTTTCATTTGTTATTTCATAAAGGATGCGTCCATCGGGCTGCAGGATGCGAATATAGGAATTCTCGGTTAAATTATTCTTCAAATCACTTTCAATTTGATCAGATCTATCATTGGCGCGGATGTTTTTTATAAGATCCCCTGCTTTTTGAAACGCCCTATCCTCTTCCATATTAACGGTCGTTGTCATAAACAAAATGAAGACAACAATATTAATCAAAATTAAGATGAACAGCATCCATGTGGTTGTTAATAAATTAATTTTTAAGGTGATCCTCATCTGCGTTCTCCTTTATGGTATAGCCAATCCCTCTAACAGTAGTAATTAATGGGGTGGTGAAATCTTCCTCCGTTTTTTTCCTTAAATGTCGGATGAACACATCAATCACATTGGTTTCTCCTTCATAGTCATAGCCCCAAACGTTTAAAAGAATATTTTCTCTAGTTACCACTTTATTTTTATTTACAATTAAATACACCAATAAATCGTATTCCTTTGGCGTTAAGGTAATAGATGTACCAGCTCTTTTCACTTCCCGTGTGTCAGTGTTGATTGCAAGATCCTCTATAGAAAGAATGGAATCGTCCATCATATCTTCATGATTGGAATAATGGCGGAGACAAGAACGAATTCTTGCTAATAATTCTTCAATTTCAAATGGTTTTGTTACGTAATCATTCGCGCCTTGGTCCAGTCCAGCAACTTTATCAAACGTGGTATTTCGAGCTGTAAGAAGAATAACAGGTATGTTTTCCTTTTCCTTTCTTAATCTTCTTAACACATCCATTCCACTTAATTTTGGAAGCATCACATCTAATAAGATTAAATCAATATCTGTATGTAAAGCCGTTTCCAATCCGTCCTTACCGTTATGTTCCACTGTAACCCTGTATCCTTCATACTCCAGCTCCACTTTAAGAACACGGGCTATTTGAATTTCATCTTCTACCACTAAAATATGCGTTTTCACTTCACTTCCCCCTATATATTGTAAAGTTTAGAGATTCTATGATCTTCCTAGGCTCTTTTCGTAAAGTTTATTGTTTTGGAAATAAACAATGACCGTTCCTTTCCGCTACAGGCACTTGCTTTCCGCGGGGAGGAAGTCGAGCCTCCTCGGCGCTTTGCGCCTGCGGGGTCTCGACTTTTCCTCTATCTCCCGCAGGAGTCAAGTGCCTTACGCTCCAATCCACTCTGTGATTTCGATATTGTTAAAAGCAACAAACTCTTAGAAAAACAGCTATTCAATAAAACGCACATTAACCATATATATCTTCCTACAATATCACGTGGAAGTACATTGGAAGATTCCATATTTATAGCTAACTCACCTTAAATGGGAATAGCGGGGAGTTCCAATAAAAGAATATAAAATCAAATGACTGTTCTGTTCAAAATCATAAAATGCGACAAATAGATGCCTCCACAATCGGTTATCCTATTTTACCCTCATCTTAATAAATGACCTTCAACTACTTTCTTGTAACACTGATTTTTTCTTTTTAATCAATTATTAATGTTTTTTTCATGGCCTGTTTAGTTTTCTTTTTTATAGTTAAGATACCCACTGAGGGTCAAAAGTACTTGAAATTTAACAAAATAGAAGGAGACTAATATGAATTACAATCTTTTTAAATCCATTAATCAATTAGCAGGTCATTACCCTTTTTTGGATGGATTGATGGCTGGTGTGACGAACTACGCATTAATCATCTATGCCATTGTTTTGCTTCTCATTTGGTTTATTGGAAAAGATCAGTACAAGAAGACGGTTGTTTACGCTGCGATCACCGGTGTTCTGGGTCTATTCTTAAACTTCGTCATCGGTCATATCTACTTTGAACCGCGTCCGTTTGTTACCCACCCGGTCAATTTATTAGTTAAACATACAGCGGACGCTTCATTTCCAAGTGACCATACTACTGGAGCATTCGCTCTAGCACTAGCCGTTCTTTTCGTTCATCGAAGAATTGGAATTGGTATGCTTTTGTTTGCCTTCTTAACAGCTTTTTCCCGGATTTATGTTGGGCATCATTATCCATTGGATATATTAGGAAGCTTCATCGTTTCGTTGGTCATCAGTTCTATCGTATATAAGCTCCGTCCGTTTCTTGAACCAATTGCAAATGCAATCATTCACATCTACAACCGGATCCCGCTTGTTCCGAAAACGTTCGAAAATAAAGGTAGTTTAAAATCATTGAACAAATAACAAAAACGCCGGTTTTGTAGCCGGTGTTTTTGTTTCTATTCCGAATAATCCTTTTACTTAAAGCACAAAAAAATCGAAACATTAACATGTCTAAAGACATGCCTGTTTCGACCTCACTACCATCCAACCTCTGAAGAAGTGGGCTTTCTCATTCGGAAAAGTCTGTAAACCTTTGATAGTTCGAACTGGCCCGAAGGCTTAAGTGATTTTTGTTCAAGAATTCCACTCAGGAATTCCGCTATTTTCTCTGCTCCTTCCATCTCCATTCCGTTTTGAAAAGATTGAATGGATTGTTCCCATAGACGCATTTGCATATCATCGTGTAAGATGCTTAGCAATCCTAGTTCAAACGATTCTTTCTGCTTAAGTTTAAAAACCAGCCCTTTTTTTGTTAAATACTGCAGATTGATTTCTTCCTGGCCTGGAAGTACGGATTGGACAAAAATAGGTAGCCTTTTTTGTAGAACCTCACTGATGGTGACTCCGCCTGGTTTTGTGACGATTGCATCCATTTCTTCATATAAATTGTTCATTTCTACTCTTGATGAAATATAAGGGAGAGGTTTGATATGATCGACTTGCCAAGAGAGGATTTCATTGAACAATTTATTATTTTTTCCACATAGCACATAGAAATCGCATTGGGAAGATTGCTTTGACTTACCCAATAATTTCACAATCCCACCTAAACCATTATTTCCTCCAGAAATTAATATTTTGGGTCTATCTCCTGTTTTTTTAGCCTTTGTGTTTTGGGTAATCTCCTGATGGACTGGAATTCCAGTAACCACCATCCTTTGTTCCTGTATTTGATACTTTTTACAAAATTCATTTTTTACATCTTTGCTAGGGAGGAAATGGTAGTCTATTTCCTCTCGACCCCAAACATTGTTGATAAAAAAATCCGTATAAACATTTATGACTGGAACATCACATTTTCTCTTTCTTTTTAACTGACTTAGCAGATAGGATGGGAAACCATGCGTACACACGATTAAATCAGGCTTCTCTTCTATTAGCAGCTGATCCATTTTTTTCAAAAAGAAATAATAATACCATTTAAATGAATGATCAGTTGGTGAAGAAGAGTAGAAAAATTTTTTGTAAACATGGTCATAAGTTTCCGGTGCATAACGAATCCATTTTAAATACCAGCTCGTAATCATTTTCTCTAGAGATGGGTTTGCATAGCTTATTAGGTCCACTTTCCTTACAAGAATTCCTTCTGTTTGTTTTTTAACGATATCCATTAATGCCTCGGCAACTTGATGATGCCCTGACCGCATTTGTAAAAAAGGTAAGAATAGAATCTTTTTCATATTCATTTCATCTCCTGTTCAGCAGGAATATTAAAACTGATTTCTCCCCTTTTAATCTAACATCACATTTTTTTAAACCTTTCTTTTTCATCCATTTTTAATGAAACGGAAAGGAAATTTTTAAGTTGGTCCAAAAGAAAAGGTGTCAGATGCCATATGAAGTTTTCATATGGCATCTGACACCTAGGGGACGGCCTTAATGATAGGTCAAGTATTTCTTTTTTAAAGGCTCTTTTCGTAAAGATTGTTGTTTATAGCAAGAAACCAATTCGAACAGATGTTGATTGTAGTGGAAGGTGCGAGACTCCTGCGGGAAAAGCGTGTTGAGGGAGACCCCGCAAGTGCAAAGCACTGAGGAGGCTTCTGAGACCGCCCGCGGAAAGCGAGTACCTGCAACGGAAATCAACCCGGGTTATTAGTGTAAAAATGATTGAAAAGCAACAAAGTATGTGAATACAGCCTTTTTAAAAGATTACGAAAACAAAAAGCAAAAAAACCAGTAAATTTACCAGTCCTAAATATGGAACATACTCCGGATTTATGTTAAACACACTTTAGATATAATAAAGGTATTGAAGATTATCATTTTGCAATGCACCCTTTATTGTATTCGATGTCTATCTATTCTCCTTAGTAATCGGAATATTTCCAGTAAAAGAATATTTAAACCTAGCCAGACTCCCCCAAAGACGTAGCCAGCAGCAATATCACTTGGAAGTTCGACTTTAAAGAACAATCGACTGATGGCAATAAGAATTAATACCACTAATCCAGCGATTGGAACAATGGTGTGAGTCCAAGCATTTTTTATAAAACGTACACATATAAATACCGCAAAACCATAAATAACAAAATTCATTAAAGATTGCTCACTTGGAAAATTGAGGAGGAGATGATCCGTGAACGAATAGGGAACAGGGGAAAGGCGTTGAAAAATTCTCCTTAAACTTTCTTCAAAGAGTTCCCCACCTAAAATAACGATTAAAAGAGAACCTAATTCAATTAACTTATTCTCACCTTTCCATAAAATCCAAATGAATGTAAGGCTGATAAGGATAAGTTGGACTTGCCTTGAACCCAGTAATGAAAATGTTTGCATAGTCTCTGTCCAGTCCTTATTAAAAACTAAGGAAATCAATAAAACCACAATTTTATTAAAATTGGTAAATTCGTTACCAAGAAAGTCCTCTATCATACCAAACATGAGAATCATAAGGCCTAACGTCAGGATGGAAGTCGCTGCTAATAGAATTCCAACTCGTCTTCTCGTATGAAAAATTGTCAAAGTTAGATTTAATAACCTAATGACTGTCTCTTTTATCTCGTTTTTATTTTTTTTGTAGATGTAGATCACAATAAAAATGACGGCAGCTGCTATCCCCCCAATAATGAGGTATTGTTTAATTGAACTGTGAAACGTCTCCCATTGTGGGCCCAATACTTTACCGAGTGTAATAAATACCGTCACCCACAGGAATGCTCCGGTATAGGCAAAAATAGCGTATATCCGAAAGGGCAGCCGGGTAGTTCCTGAAAAGTACCCCGTAATATGTCTAATTCCAGGGATAAAATAAGCAATCAGCAACAACTTATTCCCGTACTTACTAAACCAGAAGGATATTTTCCGAAACTGTTCCGGGCCCATATGAAAGCGAGATCCATATTTTTCAAAGAATGGTTGTCCTAGCTTATAACCTATCCAATAAGAAATGGTCATTCCGATACAAGATCCAATACCCGCTATTAAAATACTTAGTACCCAGTTTAAATGTCCTTGGAAAACAAGAAATCCTGTATAACTCATAAGAACTTCACCTGGTAATGGAAATGCGATCAATTCTAATAGTAGTGCTATAAATAGTACTATATATCCGAATTGGTCGATATATGATGTAATATTCCCCACCGCTTATCATCCTTTATTATTCTTTGTTTAGTTGTAAGTAAAGATGAAAGAAAACCTTAAATATGTTTGCTAATAGATAAAAACACTTCTACTTGAGTTCCTATCCCTTCCTTACTATTTACTTAAATTTCTCCGTTGTTGTGGTACTTATTCGTTTATGGAAACAAATCATATTCGTATTGGGAGGAATTTTTTGTTTTTAACATTTTTTAGCTTACTACTCATTATTAGTTTTATTACTATATAAAACTAATAGTGAGTAGGAAAAATCGAGTAGGAGGAGGCCATTAACCTCCGACCTCTAACACCACCTTACATACGGTTCCGTATACGGCGGTTCAATGATTTTCGTCTCCTTAATACATACCTGACAGAATCTCGTTCTGCCTTTTCCCTTACGCTCAATACCATAGCTTTTGACTATAGCACCTTAGGATGGTTTGCAATCTCCACCTGTATAGCGATTGCGGGCCTACTCTCATCTTAAGTGCAGCACGGCTTACTAGATGTGCTTTTCAAGCACACTTTGTTTGCCTTCGTGGCACACAGTCATCTGCGTAACGAACGAATTTATGCCCTCTTTTCTCTAATTCTTTGGTTCATCCAGCGCAATGTTAGAAAGAAAGGGACTCACGTTCTTCCTCTGCTTTTTTCTCGACATGAACGACATAATGAGTAGGAAAAGTTTCTTGATTAACAACTTCAAATTCTGGCAATTCTAGTTTCACGTGTTTTCCTTTTTACGTTAAATCAAAAGGCTGTTTTCACATACTTTGTTGCTTTTCAATCATTTTTACACTAATAACCCGGGTTGATTTCCGTTGCAGGTACTCGCTTTCCGCGGGCGGTCTCAGAAGCCTCCTCAGTGCTTTGCACTTGCGGGGTCTCCCTCAACACGCTTTTCCCGCAGGAGTCTCGCACCTTCCACTACAATCAACATCTGTTCGAATTGGTTTCTTGCTAAAAACAACAATCTTTACGAAAAGAGCCAATCAAAAAAAGTTAATAAAATGTAAACTACTATTTACAATTTTTCTACTCCACTATAAATGGTAGTCCAATTAACATATATATCCTACAAACCTCCTGTGTATTTATTCTCAAAACAAATAAATTTATTAAATAAAAAAGTGAGTATAATTAACCAATTATGGCTAAAACACCAAAATAACCGGTAATATCTACCTGGTATTCTGAAAATTAACACTATCTTAAAATTTATTTTGCTATATTATTCTTTAGGCCTATTAAACACAAAAAAATATAGAAGGATGAGTGCATAATGAAATTAGGAAGAAGAAACAGGGGCAAGAAAATTTTGTCCAGTACACTTGCAATCACTGTGTTAGCAGCTCCTTTCTTGTCTGGCAATGCAATGGCTGCAAACCCCTCTAAAGACAAGGTTCAATCACAGGTTGAACTTCGCATCATGGAAACGACTGATATCCATACAAATCTACTAAGCTTTGACTATTACAAAAATAGTTTAGCCCCTAAACTGGGACTAGCTAAAACCGCAACTCTTGTTAAAGAAGCACGAGCAGAAGTAAAAAACTCTGTACTCGTGGATAATGGTGACCTTATACAAGGGACTCCTCTCGGTACATACAAAGCAAAAATTGACCCTTTGGAGGAAGGAGAAATACATCCAGCTATCAGTGCCATGAACTTAATGGGCTATGATATGGCGACACTTGGAAACCATGAGTTCAACTATGGGTTGGAGTATCTAGACGAAGTATATGATGATGCAAACTTCTCTTTTGTAAATGCAAATGTATATGTAGATGATCATGATAATGATCCAACTAATGATATTAATAAATATACCCCTTATAAAATTGTGAATAAAAAAGTCAAAGATGAATCTGGTAAAACAAATGTCATTAAAATCGGATATATCGGATTTGTTCCTCCTCAAATTAATGAGTGGGATAAATCTAATCTAGATGGAAAGGTCATAACCAAAAACATCGTAGAAACAGCTAAAAACTATATCCCTATTATGAAAGAAGAAGGAGCAGATGTAATTATCGCATTAGCTCACTCAGGTTTTAGTGGAAATGAAGCAAATACTGAAGATACAGTATATGCTTTAAGTAAAGTACCTGGTATTGATGCCATTACATTTTCACATACTCATAAAACATTCCCAGCAAACAATGTAGCTAGTTTAGATACATTGTTCAAAGGTGCCGATGGACAGCCTCTCCCTGGAGTAGATAACGAAAAAGGAACAATCAACGGTGTTGCTGCTGTACAAGCTGGATTTGGAGGTGGATCATTAGGAATTATTGATCTTAACTTACAAAAAGTAAAAGGGAAATGGTCTGTTTCTAATTCCCAATCCTCCACAAGACAAATAGAATCTGTTCAACCAGACAAAGAAATTGTAAATGCTGTAGAAGCAGATCATGAAGCGACCTTAAAATATGTTAATACACCAATTGGTACTACAACGGATGACATTTATAGCTATTTCGCACTCGTACAAGATGATCCGTCTATTCAAGTAGTTACAAACGCACAAAAATGGTATGTCGAAAAATATATTGAACTAAACAAGCCAGAATTAAAAGATCTTCCCATTTTATCAGTAGGAGCCCCTTTTAAAGCTGGTCGTAATGGTGTTGATGAATACACAGAAATCAAAAAAGGTGATTTGACGATTCGTAGTGCAGGTGACTTATATCTGTATGACAACACTTTAAAAGCCATTAAAGTAAAAGGTTCGGTTGTTAAAGAGTGGATTGAAATGTCCGCTGGTCAATACAACACCATTGATCCTTCAAAAACAACTGAACAACCTTTAATAAATCCTGCATTTCAAGTATTTAACTTTGATGTAATTGATGGCGTAGAATATCAAATTGA
Organism: Peribacillus huizhouensis; assembly: GCF_014138605.1. Taxonomy (GTDB): domain Bacteria; phylum Bacillota; class Bacilli; order Bacillales; family DSM-1321; genus Peribacillus; species Peribacillus huizhouensis. The sequence goes on from NZ_JACJHX010000004.1 coordinate 156,937, forward strand.
TGTTACAAAGCCTGCCAAATACGCTGTGAATGGGACACTTTTAAACCCAGACTCAAGCCGTGTTGTGAATCTTAAATATAATGGTAAACCTTTAGATCCTAAGCAAGAATTTATCGTAGTTACAAATAATTACCGTGCTGGTGGCGGAGGTAATTTCCCTGGATTAAAAGGCAGTGAATTAGTAGTCGATGCAGCCGATGAAAACCGTCAAGTTTTAATGGACTACATTTCTGAGGTGAAAGAAATTACCCCGACAGCTGATGGAAACTGGTCTATTGCTCCAATCTCAGGAAATGTGAATGTTACTTTTACGACTTCACCAAAGGCAGAGCAATATATCATGGAAGAAAGCCCTTTCTCTTATACTGGCAAAACCGATTCAAAAGGCTTTGGAATCTTTAATTTTAACTTGAATAGCCATTCGGATAGCGACCGATTAAAGGTTCAGCTTTTAGGAGTAAATGATTTACACGGACAGTTAGATACGGTTACAAAGGTTGGAAATTTATCAGCTGGGCATATTGAGTACTTAGCAGCTGCATTAAAACAAGAAGAAGCAACAAATCCAAATACACTTCTTTTACATTCAGGTGATATGATTGGGGGAAGCCCACTAATTTCCGCTCTTTTCCAAGATGAGCCTACCATAGAAGTTTTGGAAAATATCGGTTTTGATGCAGGCACATTCGGAAATCATGAATTTGATGAAGGGATTGACGAACTACTCCGTATGATGAACGGTGGAGATCATCCAAACGGAATGGTTGGTTATGACGGAATGAACTTCCCACTTGTTGCAGCAAACGCCTATGATACAAGAGATGGAAATTTAATTACTGATCCTTACACCGTATTCACAATTGAAGATCAAAAAATTGGTGTGATCGGAGTTGTAACTCAAGAAACACCTTCCATGATTGTTAGAAAAGGAAACGAATCATTAAAGATTACAGACGAAGTTGAAGCCATTAACAAGTATACTGAAGAATTAAAAGGACAAGGAATCGAAGCAATCATCGTCCTTGCTCATAATCCTGCTACCCAAACAGGTTATACAGATTCATTCGATGCTAGCAGAATTGCAGAACAAATTGATGATGAAGTGGATGTCATCTTTGCTGCACACAACCATGTAATGGTAAACCGAGAAGTGGACAACAAACTAATTGTTCAAGCCTATTCTTATGGATCTGCTTTTTCTGATGTAGAAGTGGAAATTGACCGCGTTACTGGAGATATCATTAATAAATCAGCAGAGATTAAAACTGTTTATCAAAAGGACTATACTCCAGATCCAGAAGTTGCAGCGATAATGAAGAAATATTCAGAGAAGGCCGAACCAATTAAAGCAGAAGTTGTTGGGCAATCTTTATCTACCCTTGAAAAAGGTTATCCAACTGTAGCTAATGAATTTGGGGATTTTGCTCTTGGAAATCTTATTGCGGATGGTATGAAAGCTGCAATGAACTCAGACTTCGCCATGATGAATGGTGGCGGTGTCCGCTCTCCATTAGATGAAGGTGAAGTAACATTTGGTGATTTATTTGCCATTCAGCCATTTGGTAATGTATTAAATAAAGTAAAACTTAGCGGTGCAGATTTAGAGACAGTTTTAAATAACCAAATTACAGATAGAGGTCTTGACTTCCATATTGCTGGCTTTAAATACACGTATACTTATGACAGCACAGCTAAAACAGGCAAGGTTATAGACATCTTCTTACCAGACGGAAGCAAGATTGATAAAACGAAGGAATACACTGTTGTTATCAACAACTATATGACAGGAAACCTTAATTACGGTATTGGAGCTCTTTCTACTGATTTAGAAATTGGCCCGATAGATGTAGATGCAACCGTTGATTTTGTAAAAACACTACCTTCTCCTTTTGATTATAAGTCTGAGGGAAGAATTCAAAGAGTTAATTAATTAACTGAGGACTGTATAGATTCTATAAACGAATCCATACAGTCCTTTCATTTTCAAGGCTTATAATATCTACTAAATAAATCAAGCTGCTTTATAATTGATATTGTTAAGAGATAAAAAGACAAGCTATAATAATTTGCCTTTTAGTGAACGAAGTCTATATTAGGAACATTTTAAGAATTCCTTTTTGTATACCTCACATAATCAGAGAGGGAGTTGATACTCGACATAATGAAGGAAGCAAGGGAACCGTCCCCACGCTGTACACCAAAAAAATAATTCTCCCCCCGTCCTATCAACAATCTTTCACTCAAAGCTATCGAGCATTGCACGCACTTCATCTGTTGAATTTGTGCTCATCAATTGATTTCTTAATTCACTTGCCCCTCGGAATCCTCGAACATAGATCTTAAAAAAGCGATGAAGGGCTTTGAAGGAACGTGTCTCTAATTCTTTTGAATATTTATCATGGAGATCAAGCTGCAATCTTAAGAGATCAAGGAATTCCTTACTGCTATGTTCCTTCGGCTCTTTTTCAAAGGCAAATGGATTTTTGAAAATACCACGCCCAATCATTATCCCATCAATACCGTATTGATGAGCGAGCTTCAAGCCAGTTTGACGGTCAGGAATATCCCCATTGATCGTCAAAAGTGTATCTGGTGCCACTTCATCACGAAGTTTCTTAATCTCCGGAATCAGCTCCCAATGTGCATCTACTTGGCTCATTTCCTTTCTGGTCCGCAGATGAATAGAAAGATTAGCAATGTCTTGTTTCAATATATGTGTTAGCCAATCCTGCCATTCGTCTACATCCGTGTAACCCAGCCTTGTCTTCACACTTACAGGCAATCCTCCTGCTTTTGCTGCTTGTATTATTTCTGCAGCGACTTCTGGACGGAGAATAAGGCCACTTCCCTTCCCTTTAGATGCCACATTAGGTACAGGACAGCCCATATTGATATCCACACCTTTAAACCCTAGATTCGCCATACCAATACTCATTTGCCGAAAATGTTCGGGCTTATCCCCCCATATATGGGCCACAATTGGTTGTTCATCTTCTGTAAAAGTCAAACGCCCACGCACACTTTGGTTCCCTTCTGGGTGACAATAACTCTCCGTGTTTGTAAACTCGGTAAAAAACACATCAGGTCTAGCTGCTTTACTCACTACATGGCGAAAAACAACATCCGTCACCTCTTCCATTGGTGCTAGTACAAAAAACGGTCTTGGTAAATCACGCCAAAAATTATCTATCATATTCAATATCCTCTCATTATAGGACACCAGGACAAGCCCTTGTCCCCCTAAATAAAAAGCAAAAATGTCCCTGCTTCTTTTATACTTATATCATGCCTAAGCACTTTTTATCAAAGTACAGTAAATTTTGATTACTATACACTTTAATATTATCAAATAAAAAGTTCATGGATAAATGATTAGAATTCCAAGTAAATTAAACAAGTAAATTAAATTCGAGATTGAAAAGTAAATTACTAATGAAAAAGAACAAAAAATACAGTATGAATTTATAAATCCGTTTCAAATATTTTATACTCCTTATAAATCTCGGTAATTACCTTCGTTGGATAGAAATAAAAATCTGTCACCAATATATATAATCCCATTCCTCCCAGGAAAATCAGAAATAAAGAAAATATAGAGTAAACTGAGCTTATTATTCTTATAGACCAATTTTCAGGAATTACTGTTTTCATTATTTTATATATTCCACTTCCAAACAATCCGTACAGAAAGAAGAAAATACTCTTATTCCATTCCAATAAGTCTTTAAAATACTCAATCAGCTTTTTATTCCAAATGGCTTTCAATGTTTTGGCTCCTAATAAAACGAATCCTACTAACATTATAGTTAAAACCATCGCTCCAAAATAATATCCAATATAGTCCCATTTCGATATCATAAAAAACCTCTTTTGTCCTGTTTGTAAATTTTACCCCTACTCAGTTTTTTTAATTTATTCCTTTTAATACTTCCCTGTTATCAAGATATATAAAGAATCCTGCCCAAAGGAATCCAATTAAGAAAAGCAATATTCTCTAATATGTAAACAGATGAAAAGGAAAAAACTAAGTTCACTTTTTGCTCCTAGCGTTTATTCTTGATATTCAGAATGTTTGTGGCGGTTACACCCAAACAGATAACAAGCTTTTTGGAAAGATGTATCAAATTCCATAGGCGGAATATAGCCAGAAGAGATTTTTTCAAACATTTGTTCATATTCATTCTTTTCATTAAGGAGTTTTTTTATATAGGCTTGTTTATCGCTCTCTGTCCAATCTTCATCGCATTCTTCTTCGTATTCATCTTTAATTTCTTCTACTTTTTCATTGATTGCTTCATTCAACAGTTCTGGAGACCGAGTAGGTTTGTTCATTTTCAGTAATGAATAGATATATCGACTAATCCAATTAGGCTGTTTTGAGTATACATCCCAGCCTTTTTCAAACCACTTTATCGCTTCTTCATAACAGCCCAATTCTACATATAAATCCGCTACCTCAACTTCTCCGACAAATTCATCATCATTTTCAGAAAATGCATCAAGTTCACGTTTTGCCTCACTTTTATTACCTAATTCAATTAAACATTTTACATGGCTATACATGGCATAATCAGAAGGCTCTGTAGCTAACAGAAAATATTTTGAAGCATCTTCTATATTTGCAAGATGATAATTGGCAACCGCTAAATTATTGTAAGCTGTTTTTGATGGCCGGATGGATATTGATTCAAGCAATATATCTTTTGCATGTTCCCACTTTTCTCGCCTACAATAAATCTCCCCTAACAAATTATATGGAAAATGTGATTTGGGATTCATATTTATAACTTCCTTTAATAAAGGGAGAGCACGTTCATCATCATCTTCCTCATTGCAATATATCCATGCGAGATTAGTTAAAGATTGTACATCTCTTGATATTTCTACTGCCTTTTTGAATAGTTTTAACGATTCATCATATTGATTTTCTTCCAGCAATTCAATTGCTTTTTGATTGATATTCAATAAAATCCCTCCATTCATCATAGATTCTACTCCCCTATTTTAGCTTAATTTTTACTATTTTTTTTAGAAAAAATAATCTCAACACTTTCAGGCTCTTGTTCTTCCACATATGAAGTCACTTTATTGTCCTTCTTCCAATAAACTAATACATTAGATGAATCAAGCGTTTTTCCATCATGACTAATAATTTGGTCAATATGTTGATGTACCGAAACATTCGGTAATATGACCATAATAAAAGCACATATAAAGCATCCCCATTTTTCTCGTCTCTTGGTACTCTTCATATCTTCTTGTACATCCTTTTCAATTTCCATTAAATTTCCCCTTTTAGAATCTTAATTTCTTTTATTTATGACTTCATTCCACAAAGCCTTGTGGAATTTATTTGTGAGTATCTGGAGAATGAATAAAATATCAGCATAGGTGAAGTTACAGCTACCTATGGCTTTTTTATTAAGGCTCTAAAAAAATGAAACTTAAATAAATGCTTGAACGTAAATTCATTAAAGAAAATTTCAAGAAGTTAGTGACTATTTTTTGATAAAGGGTTGAGCCAAATGAAGGAATGGTGGCGTAGAAAGAAAAGCAAAACGAGGAAGGGCAAGAATGGTAATGATAATTACTCCGTATTAGATTTCTTTCTTGATGTTCTGTTTTGGATACCAGAATTGATTTTTTTGCCTTTAAGAATCATTTTTTGGTTACTTAGAGGTTTAGGAAGGTTCATTTTGGACTTATTTTGATTTCTTTAGATGTGGGTTTGTTTTTCGCTTGTTATTCCATACATATCCAGCATTAAAACTATCTTCTTCATCTGTAATATCAAAACTTTGCTCCAATACTACTTCTGTCAAATTAAAATTCAACTCGAAAATAGTCAATAAAAAAGATCAGGCCCACAAACGCAAAATGAGTGGCTAACTAATGATTGTTGATTACAAAAAGAAGCATCCACCCTTTATCCTTGGGGAGGGAGGGTAGATACTTCTTTTAGCACGTTAGAAAAGTATAAATTGTCAGCGCAGATGATTTTTTGATTTCCTAAAAAGGATTATAAAACCGATTTCCATCATGAAGGGTAACGTAAAATGATACCAAGAGAATGAGAACAAATAGGATTATAGTTATCACATCGATTTTTTGAAATGGACGGGCCCGGTACCAGGACCGCTTTTTATTTTTTCCAAAGCCTCGAAGTTCCATCGCATTACTTATCACTTCGATCTTATCGAGACTTGATAAGATGAGAGGGACGATAATTGAAGCGGCATTCTTAATCCGCTTGGTCAGCTTTTCTTTGCGTGACATATCAATTCCGCGAGCTTGCTGGGAAAGCGAGATATTACGGAAATCCCGTTGAATATCGGGAATATATCGTAACGCAAGGGCGACAGCATAAGAAATGCGGTAACTGACACCAATGCGGTTTAATGAAGCCGCAAATTCACTTGGATTGGTTGTCACAATAAATAGGATAGCTGCAGGAATAACTGTAAAATATTTTAGCGTGACATTCATTTGATAAAAAAGTTGCTCTATTGTAATCGTATAACGCCCTCCGATTTCAAACAGAACATGGCTTGTCCCATAGATTTTTACCCCTTCTTGCGGCGAAAAAACATAAATTGCCACGTTATTGATCATGAGAAAGAACAAAATAAACAGGAGGACAAAGGCTACTTCCTTTAGTTTTACTTTGGAAATGATAAAAACAAAGATACTAAATAGGAAGAGGCAGACCAAAATTCGTGTATCATAGGTGAGCATCGCGATCGATGACCATATCATAAAGCAAATCAGCTTGGTTACACCTGTAAGCCGATGAATTGGCGATTGCCGATCAATGTAGGAAAGCATTTCTACTGCCATTTCTGTCTCACCTCCCGATCATAAGCGATAAACCGATCGACAAACTCTTTCGGTTCGCTTATTCCCGCCCGAAGCGCCAATTCAAATAAGGAAGTTTCCTTTAAGTTTGCCTCATTGATGATGCTAGAATCGGCCAGTACATTGACGGCTGTATCATCGGCTAGTTTTGTCCCGCCAGCAATCACGATTGCCCGCGGTGTGTACTCAAGCATGAGATGCATATCATGAGTAATCATAATAATCGTTACACCTTGGCGATTGAGTTCCACCAAAAACTCCATAATTTCAGTATAATGGCGAAAATCTTGTCCTGCAGTAGGCTCGTCAAGAATAATTACCTCTGGTTCTAAAACTAAAATCGAGGCGATAGTTACCCGCTTTTTCTGGCCAAAGCTCAACGCCGATATCGGCCAGTTACGGAATGGGTACAGTCCGCATATTTTCAACGTTTTGAAAACCCTATCTTTTATTTCCGCTTCCGGTACACCACGGAGAATGAGACCAAGCGCAACTTCATCATAGATCATCTGTTTTGAAATCATTTGATTCGGGTTTTGCATCACTATTCCGATTCTTGAAGCACGATCTTTTATCGTATCTTCAGTAATATCTAGCCCCCGATAATAAATGCGCCCTGAGCTCGGTTTTTCAAAGCCGCAAATTAATTTAGAAAGCGTCGACTTTCCTGCTCCATTTTTTCCTACAATACTGACCATTTCTCCTTTTTCAATCGAAAAAGAAACACCGCAAATGGTTCTTTTCCCCGATGTGTAGCCAAAATCGATGTTATTTAACTCCAAAATCGTTTCTGTTTTCACTTTAGGCTGAGGACCATTCACTTTAATAAACCAGTCTGCCAACTTATCTTTACAGTCATCTACTTGAAAGGAATCGATACGAGCGGGATACATGTCTGATGTAATAGCACAGCCGGCATATTTTGCGGCTTTCACATACAAGGGCTCACGGATGGAACACTCCTCCAAAATGGGTGAGGCTAATAATTCATCTGGAGTCATATCACTGATTATCCTCCCGTCATCAACGACAATGATGCGGTCAACAGGACAATGCAAGACATCTTCTAAGCGATGCTCGATAATCACAACGGTTTTTTTCGTTTCTTGTTGAATCCGTTCAATAAGTTCAATCGCATATTTTCCTGTTGCGGGATCAAGATTGGCCAATGGTTCATCGAATAAAAGAATCTCCACATCATCCACCATTACCCCTGCCAGTGAGACTCTTTGTTTTTGCCCTCCGGAAAGATGATGCAGCGAGGAGTCCAAAAAATTCTCCATTTCGACCATTTTTGACACTTCTGCAACCTTATTAAACATTTGTGTCTGTGGTGTATAATCATTTTCTAATGCAAAAGCGATATCCTCAGCAACGGTAAGACCAATAAATTGACCATCAGGATCCTGGAGAACCGTCCCGACTTTTTTGGATAAGGAAAAAATGTCTAATTCCCTGACATCCTCGCCACTGATTTTCAACCTTCCTGAGACTTCCCCTTTATAAGAAAAGGGAACTAGGCCATTGATACAATGGCCTAGTGTGCTTTTTCCAGATCCTGAAGGACCGACAATGAGAACCTTTTCCCCTTCATAGATCGTTAAGTTGATGTCATTTAATGTTGGTTTCGCCTGACTGCGATATTGAAAGCTATAGTTTTCAAATTGAATTACCGGTTTTTTCATACATCTTCTCCTAATAAAACAGTGCATTTGTGTCTAATTAATCTTCCTTAATCAAGCTGCCACTTTGACTGCGACTTTTTGCATAGATACCAAGCAGCAGCGTTCCAAGAACAGCAACTGTCACCATGTTTAATCCTCCAGCAACCATCCCTTGTAAATATACTTTATTTGCAGGTTCAGCATAGATGAAAACATCCAACGATGGAGCAATTAGGAACCAGCCAATCGCTTGGACAATGATTTGAACAACATTGAACAGAATCATTTTTTTGACATTAAAATTCCCTGCTTCTATATTGATTTTCTTTGATACAAGACCAATTAAGAAACCAACGATTCCCGACACGAGAACCCAACTCCACCAAGGAGTTCCATAAAAGATCGCATCCTTTAAGGCGTGACCGATTAAACCAATCAAGCCGCCGGCAATCGGTCCGAAGACTACAGCCATTAACGCTAAAAATCCATATGATGTATCAAAATTCGTATTAGGCACCCCTGTTGGAATGACAGCGAATCTGCCTAAAATCACAAAAACAGCTGCCCCAATCCCAATCGCCACGATTGTTTTTATTGATAAAAGATTATTTTTCATTTTCTCCCCCCAATTATAATTTTTAAGTATTAATTATATACAATTTTGGGTATTTTGCGTATAGAAATTTTCCACGTTGCTCCGGTTTCAATATGGTATGCCTTGGCAAAGGACCCTTGATTAATCGCGACGCCTATTTTGTCGAGTGAGTTAACATAAAGCAATGGCTCGCCTAAATGAATGTCAGCAAATGTCCTCCCATACGTCATAATATTTTTATAGACTTGGCGAGTATCATTTTCAATGGTCACTTCAAAAGAATCACCATATTCAGCAGATAATTTTTTGAAAAGTATCCGATCAATATTTGTCCATAAATTACCGAAGCGAATATCAAGAATGTCGATATGCCCTGTAAGAACATGATTAGTAATGCTCGGATCCCCTTTGGGCAGTTCGACGACGGAATCAACAGGCACTGTTGGCCCCACTTGCTCAAACGTAATCAATTTGGAAGCAAGTCGAGCACCTGTAAATGCATAGACATCACGCCCATGGAAAGTGTAAGATTCACCAGAATGCGGCAGACGATTGACAGTTTCATCAATCATTCTCACCTCGACAATTCCAATACTATTTTTAATATGGGTGAGCGTTCCATTATCAGGAGTAATAATATATTGATTCAAAGCCGTTTTTGCAACAATGCTTCTGCGCTCCGAGCCAACACCTGGGTCAACAACAGAAACAAACACCGTTCCTTCCGGCCAATAAGCAACTGTCTGGTATAATCTGTACGAACCTTCCCAAATGTTATATTGAGGAATGTCATGTGTTAAATCAAAGATTCGGATCTCCGGATTTACTGTAACAGCTACACCATACATAGCGCTAACTGCACCGTCACTTGTACCAAAATCAGTTTGTAAAACGAGATGATTGTTCATTATATTTTCCTCCTTCTTTTTATATACTTTTTTGTGGAAAAAAGAGCGGAACTACGCCAACTTTATTTGAAGTTCTTTTATCAGATTGTAAACAGCTAGTCGGTCAGTTCCACTTGTTTGGATTAACTTTGCCTTTATTGTGCTGATAGACGGTAATTTGAAAAACAATAAAAAAACCACGCCCCTATCTAATGAAAATAGATAAGGACGTGGTTTATATCCACGTGGTACCACCTTAATTTACTGTTTGCTCACACAAAACAGCCTCTGCAAGTACAAGAGAATAAATGCAACTCTTTATACTGTGGTATGGATAACGAGTACCAAATCTCGTCGGAACCTACTTCAATCAATAACCATACTCAGTTAGATTGTTTCAGCACGAAGCTCAAAGGCCATTGTTCGGATTCATATTTTTGCTTCTTTTCAGCTACCGAAGCTCTCTGTGTAAAAATACTTGAATCTTACTTTCCCTTTTCAACGCTTTAAAAAGTGTATTTAGTTTTAAGTTAATCGAATTATATTCTGTAAATTACGAATAGTCAAGCGTTTGAATTAGGGCAGGAAAAATTTTTTTGCTACGGTTCTATCCATTGATCTGAATACACGGTCTGTCAGCGTTAACAGCTTACATTGACTGTGGTTTATGTTCAGTTTTTGGCAGTATGACTGTCTATTAGGAGTCTACATGTATTCAGACTGCTTATAAGATATAAAAGTTTAAGGCTGTTTTCACATACTTTGTTGCTTTTCAATCATTTTTACACTAATAACCCGGGTTGATTTCCGTTGTAGAGGCGGTCTCAGAAGCCTCCTCAGTGCTATGCACTTGCGGGGTCTCCCTCAACACGCTTTTCCCGCAGGAGTCTCGCACCTGTAACGAAGATCAACATCTGTTCGAATTGGTTTCTTGCTAAAAACAACAATCTTTACGAAAAGAGCCAAGTTTAATTACTCCAATATGCCTAATTCCACAAACACATTTCATTGCTGTAAACAAAATTTTCATAGCGTTTTAACATGTGAAACCTGTATTCAATCTATATGATAACTAGACCTACTTCTCACCTAAACTTGAATGGTTAATAGCTCTTGTTTTTCCAGCAATTCTTCATTTATGTTTTCGACGCATTTTTCAAACTGTGGTTGCTCTTCTGCTAATAGTTTTCGTATATGTTTTCCGATGATTTCTTCAGTATGTTTTAAATCGATGCACTGACCATTTTCAAAAACAGTTTCCCGCTTTCCATTCATGATTGTCTTTTTTGCTTTTGCTAACCATGGATACATCGTTCTGACAACAGAGTTATTCGAGAGAAAGTAGCTTGCCGTATTGCCGCCGAGTAAATTAATTTGTTCCGAAATTTCTGGACTGTTGAGCCAAGTAAGAAATTCAATGGATGCTGCCACTTTATTCGTTGATTTCGTTATTCCTAAAATCCCTCCACCAAGCAAAGGTGCGTTCCCTGGTACATCAGCAATTCCAATCGAATCTTTAATATTACTTTGGGAGACAACCGATAAATGGTTCATAAATCCAATCACCATTGCCGATTTCCCATCAATAAAGGCTTGTACTTCCTCCCCCCACCAATTCGAGTCAATGACGAGAGAATTCTGATAATTATCGTAAAGTAACTTCATGGCACCGATCGCTATTTCTCGGTCCAATTCAATATCTGAAGTAGTGAGAATATCACCGTTTAAGGAATAATACCTAAGCAAATATTCGGCTGCAATGGTCTCAATATTGCCTGAAATCATCGAAGCACCCGCTAATTCCTTTACTTGGTCAAAGTCACTTTCATTGAAAAATGTAATTAACTCGTTATATTTTTCAAATGTCGTAGGTGTTCTAAGTTCTGATTTCGTTTTTTCAAAGTATTTTCGCTTGACGATGTCATTATCAAAAATATCTTTCCGATAAAATAACATTTGAATACTAATATCAAATGGAACCGCATATGCAGTATCGTTTATATTGACGTAAGCGTCTTTTAGAAAGTATGGTAACGCATTAATAAATTCATCTAATTCTACTTCTAAACCCTGTAATGGACGGTAAATTTTCTGCCCATACCAAGAGTAACCAGCAATATCGAGCCTAATAATGTCATACGTCTTCCACATTTCGTCGTCCTCAAGGATTTGAAAAACCTCATTATAGGCTTTGATATCAAGTTGTACGATGCAGTTAGTACTCTTTTCGAAATGCGTTATGACTTTTTTTAGTGCATGCGTTGCTGGTGAATCAATGGTAAGAATCTTAATCTCTGTTTGAAAATGATTATATCGGTTTGGCTTCATCAGAAATCCATAATTAGGATAAATATGAGAATGACTTTTATCTTTTAAATGAATCGTTTGAATGATATTTTTGACGACTCGTTCACCCAAATAGCCAAAATCCTGATAATAGTACAGCATTTCATTGCTATACGTGTTTTTTAATGGGCCAAGTGTTATTATTTTTGGCAAGTTTTGTTTTGAACCATAATGAAACGCTTTAACCAATAATTGGGCTTTCGAGACATTTGTTGCGATAATACAGTCGAAGGAAGATTCTAAGACTAGTTTAAACGCATTTTCATATTCATGAGATAATGTGGACTGATAGACAGTAACATCCCGATTCTCTAAACTTTTCAAGATTGAAATTGTAAAATCATGCTCATTTGCAAAATTCTCTTCCCCAGTAAACAAGGCTATTTTACCGGTAGTATGTTGGTCGATAAATGTTGCAATCTCAATCCCAGCCTGATTAAAATCAAAGGTAATAAATTCCTGCGCATTTACAATCTTTCGATTAATAAATATGATGTCACTTTTATTAATCGGAATTTGCTCATAATACTCGTTAGCATCTTCTAATGCAGAAACCGTGATAATACCTGATGGACGCTCTTTAATAATTTCCTTAATAATTTGTCTTTCCTTTATTGGATTATCATAGGTACAGTACAACCTCAACTGAAAGTCTCTGAAGTTTGCTTCTTTCAAAGCATTTTCGTAAAAAATAGAGTATTCCTCTAATCCAAGACTTGGTAAAATCATAATGATCGTTTGACTTTTACCAGAACGAAGCAACTTTGCATTATTATTAAGATTGTATCCTAATTTTTCAGCTGCTTTTAAGACAAGTTCCATTTTTTTTGAACTGACATTCCCTTTGCCATTTAAAACATTGGATACCGTTCCATGCGATACCCCTGCTTCTTTTGCTATATCTAATATGGTCGCCATCATTTCCACCACCTTTTAAATTCTAGCATTCATTTTAATCTAGCTACCTTTTTAATTTTGGCTATGTTAATCAATACTATTGATTATACAATTTGGTTCATTTCGTGTGAGACCGCTGTCTCACACGCCTTTCAGCATAGCTGAAAGGTTGCTCTGTCTTCATGAAACGCTTGGAGAAAGCTTGCTTTCTCCAAGCGTTTCATGAAGACAGAGCAAAAATGAGCCAAAAATCAACAGCGTCCTATAATACAGCCTAATTTTTAAAAAGACTGTCTCCACATCGTTTGCTGCTATTAAAATTTTTTTACAATAGCTAAAAGCTCCTCGTAAGCTGACTGATTGGCAATGATCCAATCGCCACCTTCTAAATAATTCACATTACTTCCATCAAACCTGGAGACGCGCAATCCAAATTCCTTTGCGAAAATCAACTGAGCTGCTTTATCCCAAGGACCTGCCTTCGATGTTGCAAACGCCGCAAATTTCCCAGTTATTACATGAATGCTGTCAATGCCACCACAGCCAAAATAGCGGATATCAAAAGCTTCATTGGAAAGCTCCTCTAAACATGATTTACCGCACCAGTTTTGTACATCAATAGCGACAAGCCCTTCTTGTAACGAAATTGCTGGTGGGGCAGACAGTTTTCTATCATTTAGAAAAACTCCTTCATTTGCTATTGCATAATATATATCACGATTCATTACATCATACATATAGCCTAATTTTCCAATATCATTTTCGTAATAAGAAATCAAGATGCAAAAATGATCCTGTTGTTTTACGAAATTGGCCGTCCCATCAATTGGATCAATGATCCATATATGTTCCCGATTTTTTGCTGTGAATTGTTCTGCAGATTCCTCACCTAAAATTTGATGAGTCGGATAGTATTCTGTGATTTTCCGAATCAAGAAATCTTGAACGTTTTTATCAATATTTGTGACTAAATCTTTACGATTCGCTTTTGTCTCGATCATTAACTTTCCAGCAAACGAATCACGGATCATATGTGCCGCTTCCTCAAGCCACATTAATACATGAACATGGATATCTTCGATCGTTTTATTCATACGCAACCTCTTTTTAGTATTATTTATCCCGCATTAACGGGCAGTAAGACCCCCACCTCAAGGCTTGGGTGAGTGAATCGAAAACATAGGTGGGGGACAACTGCCCGTAAAGGCCCGATTGGTGAGATACAGTGAAACTTACCTTTGTGGTCTTCAAAGGTTTAGTTGAGGCCCACAGGATGTGGGTCACACAGACGTTGCCGCAGGATGCGGCGTACTTAGTCTGTGATTCATTTAATCGGGTTCGTAGTGTCGCTTTACCGAAACGGAGTGGAGGTATTAGCGACACTAGAACGGGACTAGCAATCAGTGGGGGATGAAGAAAACCCCCACTGATTGAAGTTTCACTTTATCCATTCTTCTTCCTAATCTCTTGTCTATATTGATCTAATAGACTTGGCCAATCGGTTTGAATAATATCGCACCCTTTTTCAACAAGTTTCCCCCAACCGTAAGCAGGTCCTTTAATTATGGATTGATCATCATCATATTTGGCATACAATACGTCCTTATGATTTAGTACAATGGCATTTAGCCAAATAAATAATCCCCTTTCTTTAATACTACGAATGATATCATCTTGAAAGAATGCACTTTCCTCATCTTCTGCAATTAATTCCATACCTGTCAAATTCATATTCTGATAGTTTAGCACTTCATCTATTTCATCTAATTTTTTCACAATTGGCATATAGGAATACTTTACAGAGTGCTGTTCCAAAATAGCTAAATAACTTTGCTCGACTGGGGATTTTAAAATAATTTGATCTGCCATGTCAAACTGATCTAGGAAAGGTAGCAATGTGTCCCAATCAGACCAAGAACGGTCTAAATTAAGAAGCATGCCGCTGTCTTTTAAGCTTGTTAAAACATGTTCTAATTTTTCCACTTGATAATTGACAACTTGGCCGATATTATTTCGATAGTTTAAAGACTCGATAAATGCAGAATCCATTTCTCTAATGTTTTGTTCCTGTCCTAGAAGTCTACGTTCATTCCCATCATGGAACACATAAAATTTCCCATCAATTGAGCGAACTACATCTATTTCTAAAATATCTGCGCCAGATTGCATCGCTGCATAAAAAGCAGGGAGCGTATTTTCAATAATATTTCCCATACTGCTTCCACGATGGACAGCAATTAAAAAAGGCTCCGAAGCTACTTTCTCATTTAATAGATTTATCGTATCATTGTTGTTTTTGTTCTCAATCATGTTATACCTCCATTTTTTGCTTTGGCTGTTTTCGCATAGTTTGTTGTTTTTTCTAAATAATGAACCGTTCCTTTCAAAATTGTTAAAAGCAACAATCTTTTAGAAAGCAGCCTTTGCTTTAATTACAATTTATCGAACTATATCTTAATTATTTACCTGCCTTTGTGCCTCGGCCATAAACAAGGTACAGAACAATACTCGAAATGACCATTAATAATACCGTATAGACAAAGGTTAATGCTCTTGTATCTTGTAACGATTCTGGTGATGTACTGTTTTGGATGGTAATTCCTAATGGCTGATAAAATGGATGACTTAAAAACATCGATAAATTATATTCATCTAACGTCGAATTGAATGTTAAGGCTACTAATGCCAAGGCCGAAGGCAAAATAATGGGCAATAACACCTTAAAGAACGTTCTCAGATTGCTAGCTCCTAAATTCTTTGCCGCTTCTTCCAATGAAGTGTCAATGGAATAAAAGGATGCTTTTAACATTCTTAATACAAAAGGAAGCTGAACAATAATATAACCGATTAATAATATGCCTAGCGTTCCAGTTAATACTTTGTGAAACATCATCGTATTTGGAACGCTATACGTAATAATCAGGCCCATCGCAAGTAAAACAGAAGGTAACATCCAAGGTATATGAAGAATATATTCCAGCATGGCCGTCCATTTATTGTTATATTTCTGAATCAACCGTGCAATATAGAGAATCAGCCCTACAACAATGACAGCAGTGAGTGCTGAATAAATGATACTCACAAGAAATGGTTGATAAGCACTTGCATCTGTAAATACAGTCATGTAATTTTCTAAAGTAAAACTATCCCATGTTAATTTACCTGTGGTAATCGCCTTGGAATCCGTAAACGAAAATAAAAAGATGAGAACAACCGGTAGTGTATAGAGTACAAATAATACATATGCCATCATGTGAACAATGATATTAGCGAATCTATTATTGATTTGTTGTTTCACCAAATTTGTTTTTACTTTTGATACGGACATGTAGTTCCCCTTAGATTCTACTTTTGTCATAATTGCAAGTAGAATCATCGAAGCTAACCCTAGGAAAATAGCTAATAGAGCAGCTAAATCTCTGGAACTGACGATACCGGAAAATGTTAAGATCATCGGTGTGATCGTTTTGAATTCTCCGCCTACTATCTGTGGTGCGGCAAACGCCCCTAATCCGCCGATGAACTGCAAAATAGTTAAAGCAAAAATGGTTGGTTTTAGAACAGGAAGAATCACTTTTCTAATAATTTGAAAATTAGTTGCCCCCATATTTCTTGCCGCTTCAATCGTTTGATAGTCTACCTTTAGCAAGGCATTTAATAGGAAGATGACATAATTAGATGTACTAGAGAACGTCATGACAAACAAGACGGCCCAAAATCCCTCGAACCAATTCGGGTTCATATTCGGAAAAATGGATAGCAATAGATTGGTGATGATACCTACATCACCATAAATAAATTGATAGCCTGCTACTAATACAATTCCTCCATATATTAACGTTGAATAATAGCCAAATCGTAGAAACTTCATTCCCTTGATTTCAAAGTAACCCATGATAAATACGAGAAACAGACCAACCAGATTCACTGTTATAACTAAGGCAACGGCTAAAATAAAGCTGTTCCATAAACTTCTCATTGCCCGCTCGGAACTCATTAATTTTTCAAATGGCTCTAATGTAAAACCACCATCCTGAAAAAACGTCGTGATTAATAGATTGATATTTGGGTAAATTAGAAAGGCGATACAAGCCCAAGATAATACAATTCCAATTGCAAAGATATATAGTTTGTTTTTTAATTTATACTTATTTTGTATTTGCATCATGTCACCTTCTAATAAGTTAAAATATCAGCTATTTGAAATGCGATCTTTTTCCTACTTCCAACTTCATAATCGTTTGAATGATCTTCCATCTCCATATTTGCGATTCGTTGATTGCCTATCTCATAAGTGACTTTAGAAGAAATTCCGTGATACTCTTTTTCAACAATTTCCCCTTCGACTACCACATCATATTGTGTAGCATCAAGAACTTTAGTTGTCACTTTCCCTGGTCTAATATAAGCTGTTGTCGTCGGATCAATTGCAACATTGCATTCATTTTTTATTCGTTGTAAAAATGATGGCTGTAAGAAGTTGTTGTCGCCAATAAAATTACAAACAAATTCTGTTTTCGATTGATCAAATATTTCCTTCGGTGTTCCAACCTGTTCAATATTGCCTTTATTAAATACTGCGATTCTGTCAGACATTGTTAATGCTTCTTCCTGATCATGTGTAACATAAATAGATGTAATACCGAATTGCGACTGTAATTTTTTTAATTCTACTCTAAGTTGCTTTCTTAGCTTGGCATCCAAATTGGATAACGGTTCGTCAAGCACAAGAATTTTTGGTTTTAATACGAGTGCCCTTGCAATGGCAACTCGCTGTTGCTGGCCACCTGATAAGTCCGATACTTTTTTAAATAGCTGTTCTTCATTTAAATCTACTTTGCTAGCAATCTCTCTAACTTGTTTATCCACTTCATCTTTTTTGTATTTTTTTACTTGAAGCCCAAATGCGATATTTTCATATACATTCATAGTTGGAAAAAGTGCATAGCTCTGAAAAACCATCCCTATTTCACGGCGTTCTACAGGGATATCGTTTATTCTTTCTCCATTCACTAGGATGTCGCCATTTGTTGGTTTAATAAATCCAACTAAACTTCTAAGCGTCGTTGTTTTCCCACATCCTGATGGCCCCAAAAGCGTAAAAAACTCGCCTTCCTTAATTTCAAGATTTAAATTATGAATAGCTGTGAAATCATCAAATTTGATTTGAATATTTTTGAATTCAATCATCTTATTCCCTCCGCTAGTATTAGAAAAGTGAAACCCTGGTTTTCGAACCAAAAACCAAGGCCAAGTCATCTTATTTTTATTGAATTTCTAACGTAATTTTCTCAATCCAAGCGTCAATATTTTCAGTGATGAATTCCCAATCCATATCTTGTTTCTTCACGGATTCGTGTAACGTTTTCACTTCTGGATTAGCTGATTTAGCTGCCTCTAAATTCGTTGGCATTGAGTTAAACGCTTTTGCCCATTCAGCTTGAACTTTTGCACTTCCAAACCAGTTAATAAATTCTTCTGCACCTTCTTTTTTCTTCGTTCCTTTCACAACCGCAATTTGTTCTGTAACATATGGCACACCAATTTCAGGTGATACGATACCGGCTTTCACTCCATATTCTTGTTCTCTTTGTTGAATTCCGCTCGAGAACATTTGACCGAATGGAGTTGTCCCATTTGCTAAGTTTGCATAGAAAGGTGTAGCTTCTGTTGCAGGAGTTCCATTGTCAAAGAACTTCTTAATTTCTTTCCATCCTTTATCTGAAATACCAAGTTTGCCATTTGGATCTTGGTAACGTACTAGAATACTAGCAATAACAGTTCTAGTTGTATCCCCACCTAAATTAGTTGGTACTTCATATAAACCGTGAAATGCTTTGTTTTCCCATAATTCTGGCCAGTCAGATGCAGTCGTTTCTTGCGTATATAAGTCAGAATTATAAATCAATAGAATAGCTTGTTTCACTAATGAATGGTAGTAACCTTCAGAATCGCTTGTTCCCTCTTCTACTTCGTTTGCCCAAACAGGTGTGAACGGTTCAAGAACATCTTCATTTTTTAAGGCGATATAGTTCATTTCATTTAATCCGTAAACAACGTCTGCAATTGGATTTGCTTTTTCGGCAATTAATTTATTTCGAATATCTCCCCCACCAGCTTCAACGATTTTAATATCAAATCCTTGTTCAGCAGCTTTTTCCTTCAACCAATCGCCACGACCATCCGATGCAGAATTTGTATAAACGACTAGAGATTTATCTTTGCCAGCTCCCTGTGAAGATTCTTGCTTTCCTCCACAAGCTGTTAAAACCAAACTAAAAACAAGGACAACAATTAATAACCACGATTTCTTCATGAAAACTGATCTCTCCTTTAGTTTTTTTGAACGTGTCAATTTTTTCTTACATGGTTATTATATAAGCTGATTTTCTTTAAAACAATACCGTTTACAGAGTTTTATAAAAATTAATAAATGTTTTACAAATTGAAAAAAATGTCGAAATTGAGGGGGAAAAATAGGGGTACCAATATCATTGGAACGTGTCAAATCAAAGGTTTGCTGGTTTGTAAATATTGTTACAGTCGCTATTTCCTGCCTCTATCAACCAACGTAACACTCCAAAATTCCACTGCAAAAAAAGCTGTTATATCAACGGTTGAAGCCCCTTTTCGCTTTAAAACCACCCTGGCTTTAACTCATCGCTAAAAAATTTTTTTATAAACTAATGTTGGAATAACAACTAGATCGGAAAGGGAACTTTGGAAAAAGTAATTGAAGCCTTATTAGACAAGGAATCCAGGAAGATATGGGATACAAAAAGACCGAACCCATATTGGTCCAGCCCGAATTTTGTTTGATATTAAGATTGAAAAACCGATTGAATAATACAAGAGCAAAGCTTGATTTGAACAAGGTTTCTTTACAAATTTTACAAATCCAACCTCTTCGTGTATAGAGTGCATGTGGCAACACATCAGGATGCTGGTGAGTAATTCCTATCTACATTTGCATTTTGTAACTAGCTAACCGGACTACTAGATGGTCATTTTCCATCCTGATAAAGTCAGCCAGCTTTCCTTCTCCTTATAATCAGGCATCATTTTTCCAACAAGGCGCCAGAAGGATCGGTCGTGATTCATATGAACCATATGGCACATTTCATGAACGACTACATAGTCAATTACCTCCCCTGGTGCCATTGCCAGTCTCCAATTAAACGTTAACTGCCGATTTGAATCACAGGTGCCCCAGGTAGTTTGGCTATCCGTAATACGAACAGAACGTGGTTTTGTTTTGAAATTCCGCTGATAGGAGGATATGCTCTTCTCCACTAGATCCTTACACTGCTGGTAATAAAATCGTTTTACAGCTTGTTTCATTTTTTCAGTGTCAGATTGCTTTACATAAATATGTAACTTATCTTCTTTAAACAATACGTGGTCTTGCGTTATATTGATATCTTGAAAGATCTCTATTGGATAGGTCTTTCCCAAATATAGAAAACTCTCACCATACTCATAGACCTTTTTCTGTGGTCCTTGCAGCCTATCTCTCATTTCCTTTAATTTTTGCTGAATAGGATCCCACTTATCCTCTAATAACTGAAGTACTCTATCATTAGATGTCCCTTTCGGAGCTCGAACTTCAATATTTCCATAACTATCTATTATAATCCCTATAGATGTACGATTTTTGTATTTGATTTCATATCGTATTGTTTCACCTAAGTAGGTATGTATCATGTCATCACCTGTATCCTTCTTTCATGCATGATTCCCTGCATCGCAACTCTTTTAAAACTATGACTTCTGCTTTTTCGAACACTTAGTGAATGCTATTTCTATTTAGAGACGGTTCCCTCGTGTCATTTTGCTTCAAGAAAGATACATAAGTGCCTTCGAAATAGTCCATTAAATTTCATTCAAAAATGATTGAATAAATGGGATAGCAGCACCAATGGGTACTCCATTTGCCAGTGAACAGCTAATATAAATAAATGGGTCATTGCTAGGAAATGCCGTTTTTTCGTTGACTTTTTCATGGAGTATTTCGATATCATCTTCCGTTAAATAAGGAGATAGATGACCGCCTAGAATAAATTCACCGTTCAGAACAAGATGGATATTGTTGATTGAAATGGCTAAATGATCTAAAAAAGAATTCCACCTCTTCACATAAGAAGGAATTCTGGAACGGACTTGTAGAAAAAAGAAATCTAATGTTTCATCATCATCTAGAAGTGCATTAACAGAGCTAATCGTTTCCATGCATCCTTTTTTCCCGCAGTAGCAAGTAGGACCATCAGGAATAATCGTCATATGTTCGACCGTTCCACTATGCCCTTCTTTCCCCATATAAATTTGACCATTTATGATAATAGCACCCCCAAGGTGCGGACCAATTGATAGATAGACTGCATCGCCAATATCATTTCTTACCCACAACTCTGTTGTTGCCGCACACTTAGCATCATGTAAAAACATACATGGATAAGGGAGATACTTTGAAAATACTTCAATATCTAATCCTGTAGCGATTAATATTTTTCCATATGTGATTTTTTTCCCGTCATTTGACGTTAATCCTTGTACGGCAAAACCAATACCTAGAACCTGCTCATCTATCACATCGAGTGACGAGATGAAAGATTGTACAGCTTGACTTAACTCTTTATAATAACGATCTTCATCGGAATAATCCATCGCTAGTCTCTCTTGCAAAAAAGCATGACCACGCAAATCAATGGCCAGAATCTGTACGGTCCTCTTCTGAATCTCTACCCCAATGCTAATCCGAGCCTGAGGGCAAATGGCATAAGCTGTTGCACGCCTTCCCACAGAAGATTCAAACTGCCCGCTCTTCTCAATCAATTTTTCCTTTTCCAAACGAACGAGATTCTGGGTGACCGTTGGTAAACTCAAATGAAGTTGATTAGCAATTTCTTGTTTCGAAAGCTTCTCATTTTGAAAAATGAGGTGGTAAATCGATGAATAATTGCTTTTTTTTATATCTTTAAACGTGATGCTATTGTCCATGAAAAAAACACCCCATTATATAAACTAATTTTATAAAAACATTTACTTTAACTCTTCAAATATATCACAAGACCGGATACAATCACAGTTTTGTCATAAAGTATCTGCCAATTATAAATTATCTATATATTGACTAGCAGAGAAAATCGTTTTATTATGTAAATGTATTTTATAAAATGTTTTTACAAAATAGATTAATAAAAGGGAATGGGGAAAAATGGGGATTATTGAAAAAATGAGGTTGGACGGAAAGAAGATTTTTGTAACAGGCGGAGCAAGAGGGATTGGTAAAAGTGTGGCAACGGCTTTTGCTGAAGCAGGAGCAGATATAGCGATTGTGGACCTGGATATGGAGGAAGCCACAAAGACAGCTCAAGAACTTGAAAAAAATAATGGGATCAAGTCCATTGCCATCAAGGCAGATGTCACCAACCCAGCAGATGTAGATGCCATGATCGAAACCATCCTAAAAGCATTTGGTCGTTTAGATGTTGCTTTTTGTAATGCTGGAATCTGCATGAATGTGCCAGCAGAGGAAATGACCTATGAACAGTGGAAAAAAGTCATTGATATTAATCTTACCGGTGTATTTTTAACAGCACAAGCAGCGGGAAAAGTCATGTTAAAACAAGGTGGCGGTTCGATTATTAATACGGCTTCGATGTCAGGACATATTGTCAATGTTCCGCAACCACAGAGCTCATACAACGCCTCTAAAGCAGGTGTCATCCAGTTAACCAAATCGCTGGCAGTAGAGTGGGCAACAAGAAATGTACGGGTAAATTGTATCAGTCCAGGATATATCGGCACAGAACTTACCTTAAATTCGCCAAACTTACAGCCATTGATCGAACAGTGGAATGAAATGGCACCGCTTCACCGAATGGGTAGACCAGAAGAACTTCAGTCCATTTGTGTTTATCTTGCAGGAGACACTAGCAGCTTTACGACAGGAGCTGACTTTGTCATCGATGGAGCTTTTACTTGCATTTAATAGATTACTAATTCGGGAGGATGCATCTATGAATTACTTACTAGGTACAGATATCGGAACATCCGGTACGAAAACAATCTTAATGGACACAGAAGGAAACTTAATCGCTCAAGATTTACAAGAATACGATGTGCTAACCCCAAAACCATTATGGGCAGAGCAATGGCCGAATGTATGGCTGGATGCAACGAAAACATCAATTAAAAACACGGTACACAAGTCAGGAATACCTGCGGAAAAAATCCGAGGAATCGCCATTAGCGGGCTTTATGGAGGTTCAGGAATTCCATTGGACGAAAACATGGAACCTGTTAGGCCGTGCATGATTTGGATGGACCGTAGAGCCGAAGCGGAAACAAAGTGGGTCTTAGATCATATTGGTGAAGAAAAACTCCGCGAAGTGACCCATAATGGCGCTGACCCCTATTACGGCTATACGAAAATATTATGGATGAAAAATCACGAACCGGAAAATTGGCAGAAAACCAGGCTCTTTCTCCCGCCGAACGATTATGTCATCTATAAACTGACCGGACAAATTGCCATTGATTATTCCTCTGCTGGAAATATCGGCGGGATTTTTGATATGAATAACCGAACCTGGTCTAAAGAAATGATGGATGCAATGGGAATTCCGTTGTCAATGATGCCAGAGAAAATCGTGGAATCAACGGATTTTGTCGGCGGATTGACAAAAGAAGCAGCGGCAGAGCTGGGCCTTTTGGAAGGAATGCCTGTGATCGCCAGTGGGATTGACAGCGGTGCTGCCAATATCGGCCTAGGCGTTTTTGAATCTGGTATTTATGCAGCTGCCATTGGAACTTCGATGTGCGCAGCCTTAATATCTGATCAACCAGTGAAAGGGAAAGATTTGATTGTTTGGCCGTATTTATTTGATGCGAAAAGACTTTCCTATTATTTTGCCGGAGGAGCTACAGCTGGAGCGATAGTAAAATGGTTCCGTCAGACGATGTGTCAATATGAATTGGAAGTAGAAAAAGCAGGCGGAAAAAATGCCTATGCTGTGTTAAATGAACAGGCCGCAGACATTCCAGTTGGAAGCGAAGGATTGATTGTCCTTCCTTACTTTATGGGAGAAAGAAGTCCTATTTGGGATTCTGATGCAAAAGGGACCATTGTGGGACTTTCATTGGCACATACAAAGGCTCATATTTATCGTGCCTTTCTGGAAGCGGTTGCCTTTTCTCTGCGAGATGCTATTGAAGCAACCGGAGAAAATCTAGGCGAATATATCTTACTTGCCGGTGGTGTAACAAAATCAAAATTGTGGCGACAAATCTTTGCTGATGTCACAGGCTATCCAGTGGTCTGCCCGATTCACGATGTAGAAGCAAATATGGGCGATGTCATGCTTGCTGGAATTGGTACAGGTCTTCTTTCTTATGAAGATGTGAAGAAATGGCAGGTTCTCGATCAGAAAATCATGCCAAATCAAGAGAATCATAGGAAATATAATGACTATTACCAAGTTTATAAATCAATCTATCAAAATTTAAAGTCGAATATGAAAACGTTGACAAGACTTTCTACAACATGATTTGAGCATATGCTTTACCCATTCTAAAATAAGGATATGTGATAACAATGAATAAATGGAAAAAAAGAATTGGATACGGGGCGGGCGACTTCGCCTGCAACCTCGTATTTAGTACAATGGCGTCTTACCTGTTGTTTTTTTATACAGATGTCTTTGGAATCACCGCAACCGTTGCTGGTACCTTAATGTTAGTAACCAAAATCATTGATGCTTTTGCCGATGCCGGTATGGGATTATTGGTTGACCGAACTCGGACTAGATGGGGACAAGGAAGACCCTACTTTATAATCGGAGCCATCCCGTTTGCTGCCTTTACGATCATGACCTTTATCGTTCCGGATTTCAGTATGTCAGGAAAAATTCTCTGGGCGTATATCACATATTGCTTATTGAATATTGCTTATACGGTGGTTAATATCCCATTAAATACGATTGTACCGAGGTTAACTTCCGATAACCACGAGCGAAACTGGTTAGTATCGACTCGTATGATTTGCGCGTTAATTGGAACCGCTTTAGTTATGTCGATTACGACGCCAATGGTGAATTTCTTCGGACAAGGAGATAACCAAAAAGGCTATCTCATTACGATGACCATTTATGGCATTGTCGCCGTGTTGGTATTTGTGTTTACATTTATGAATACGAAAGAGGTGGTTCCACCAACCGTTCAACCAGGGAAATCCTCTTTTAAACAGGATTTTAAAGGATTGACTGGCCCTGCCGTTATTTTCTTTATCTTGAATTTTCTCTATTTTGGTCTTTTTGTCATTAGGAATACAACCGTTATCTACTATTTCACGTATAATTTGGGCCGTACGGATTGGCTGACGTTTGTAGGACTTTTCGGTATTCTCTCTGGTCTGCCAATACTGCTAATATTGCCTTGGCTACAGAAGAAAATGCCAAAGAAACATGTATTGCTTTTAAGTACAGCTATTTATATTGTTGGCGATTTAGTCATTTATTTCGGAAAGTCATCACCTGGCTTGCTGATTGCCGGTTTAGCCATTACCGGGCTTGGAATCTATGGCATCTTCGGCACCACTTTTGCAATTCAGCCTGATGTAATTGATTATTCAGAGTACAAAAATAATCGAAGCATTGCGGGGATGATTGCCGCTTTCCAAGGATTTTTTGTAAAAGTAAGCCTAGGCCTTGGAAGTGCAATTGTAGGCGTTATTTTGAAAATGGGCGGTTATATTCCGAATGTTAAACAAACTGAAACCGCTTTAAATTATATTGAAACAAGCTTTATCTGGATACCACTTATCATCTGTGTATTAATCGCAATCACCGTGATTCCCTACAAACTCGATGATAAACGGGCAGAAATGGACGTAGAACTTGAACGCCGTCGATCACGCTCAGCGCCAATTCAAAATATGGGGTGATCCATAAAATCGAATGTCCTCGACTAATCGGTATAGTGTGAAGGGAAGTGGAGAGCAATGTCTCTCTGCTTCTTCTTACTGTTATCCCCTTTTATAGATTTTACCTTGCATAAAACGTCAAGCATATGAAATCAATTACTAATAAAGTTGTTATAAGGATAAAGCTTTGAAACCGTAGAATTTAAGATAGGTCCTATCACTTCCCGGAGTTTAGTAGGTTTTGTCGATAGAATGTAGATAGCCGAATCCTTGATGATATTGATGACTTTATGGTTTCATTTAAACATACAAAAAGCTCAGTAGTAAAACTGAGCCTTATAATATAATTTGTTTACTTTAATAAAAGTTGTGAGACACACTCCACATGACTCGTCTGCGGAAACATATCCACAGGCTGCATGCTCACCACCTTATAAAGCTTACTCAACTCCTGCAATTCCTTCGCCAATGTCGATGGATTACAAGACACATACACAATCTTCTTCGGCTTTACCTTCATCATCGTGCGTAATAATGCTTGATCACAGCCAGTTTCTTGGTGGATCCACAACGATGACATCTGGTCTAAAGCCTTCTTTTACCCAACGAGGCATGACATTTTCAGCTTTTCCTACTTCATGAGAGATAAGGACAGGTAACCTGTCCCATTAGTTGCCCTCTTCTGAAAATACGCTTTAGCGTGGTATATCTAAGTAAGGTTTTTAAGAGATACTGGATACACCATTTCTATCCTTAAACGACCACCTAAAGCAGATGGTCGTTTAAGAAATTTTTAAGAATAATACCAGTTTTCCATATGAACTATCTTACAAAAAAATTAACCAAATTCGAAGGCAATCAAATGGACACGGTTAATGATGATCCAGTGTCCATTTGTTAGCTAACTTTATTCAAGTTTTCGTATGCTGGTACTGGCTAATATTTATCTTCCCGAGAATGCTTTTTCTAATCTTGCCTCTTTTATTTTTTGGACAAACTGTTCGGCTAATGAGGAAATGGTTTTATAATCACCAGTTTTGGCACTAGCAGTAAGCGTTCCTCCGGCACCTACAGCAACAGCTCCTGCTTTTATCCATTGCCCTACATTATCAAGGCTTACACCTCCTGTTGGCATAAGACTGGATTTAGGTAGAGGACCTTTAATTGCTTTGATAATATTTGGTCCAAAGGCTTCCCCTGGGAACACTTTTAAAATGTCAGCACCAAGTTCCATTGCTTTGACCACACCCTCAACAGTCATTACACCTGGCATACATGGGACTTGATATCGATTGCACAGTTTAAGAGTTTCTTCATTAAGATAAGGACTGACAACATATTCTGCACCTGAAAGCAAAGCAATTCGTGCAGTTTCAGGATCTAATACGGTTCCGGCCCCAATAATAATCTCGTTTTGGTATTCTTTAGCCAACTCTTCGATGACTTGGGTAGCACCTGGAACAGTGTAAGTAATTTCAATCGCCGCTGCTCCTCCTTTTAGACAGGCTTCGGTAATTTTTTTCGCTTCATCCGCATCGTTTGCCCGGACAACTACAACTAATCCTGAGTCAGTAATTTTTTTTATAACTTCCCATTTATTACTCATAGTATACGCCTCTTATTCTTTCCATTTTGGATTATCAATTATTTCAGGCTTACCATCTCTTTCAACAACAAGTTTTCTGTATCCCTTGGTTTCGATGGTACCGTAGTCATGACCGGCATCTGCGCGGAATGTAAAGAACGTCACAAGCGTCTCATTTCCAAGATTGATGCTTCTATGTGCATAGCGTGGTGGAACATAGACGGCTTTTCCTGGGGAGAAATACTGTATATCCCAATCCCCTTCCGGATTTTCCATTAACATGGCTCCATAACCACTTAAGCAATAGTACACTTCACCTGTGTCTAAAATGGTATGGAAGTGACCTTTCGTCATAAAATACTCATCGCCAACTTTTCCAGGGTAGACGATACTTGTTCCGAATAATAGATTACCTGGCGTTTCTGGTAGGTCGAGTTCGTAAAACTCATAAACTAGCGGATCGTCGTTTTGTATTGCTGAATCAAAAGCAACGTCATCTGCATACATACCCTTCATTTTCGAAAGCGGACGCTTAGTTGAATTTTTCGCTTGGGAGTATCCAGTAATAAGATCAAAATCAATAGTAAATGGTTTTAAAACTTTTTCAGTCATTCTTAAGTCACCTCTGTTTGTTTTTATATTAACTCTTTCATTTTTGTAAATTTGCATCTGTCATAAAGTTCAGCATTAATTCATTCAGATCATTCAGAGTGTTGAACCACATATGTGCTTAGTTGGTTATTGGGTTTATCATTCTAATAAAAACAATAGAATTCATTCGAAAATTACTTACCTTGTTTCATTTGAAATTTGTTCAATTCGGTCGAAAACAGATCCGGTTATGTCAATATGGAAGACTTCAGCAACAACCTGCGTCCAGCCGTGGATGAAGTAAATCCAGCCATCTTCTATATAAAGGTCTTTTGTTTCTTTTTGAGCTAGTGCTTGATGCATGAAATCAAGCCCCCCCCGATAATTCAATTCCCAGACTAAGCTCTCTTCAGGAAAGCTACAGCTATCAGTTAATGGTGAACCTGGTCGATCTTTTCCTAACCCGGTTGAATTTATTATCAGGGAATGCGGTTTAAGTTGAGCAAGCAGGTCATCGTTCTGGCCTTGTTCTGGTGTTAAATGGTATTCAGCTTCTACATCAGGATTAATTTCTTGAACAATTCGTGCAATCTCATCAAGACGCGGTTGGCTACGGTTTGCAATTACCACTTTCGATGGGATACTTTTCCTTTTTTTAGGATCTAATAGGTAGGAGCAAATCGCTATGGCACTTCCACCTGCTCCCATAATGAACAATTCTCCACCGTGATCATTCCAATAGTTTTCTGGAATAAAAGCTTCCATTGCTAAACCGCTAGAAATAGGGTCTTTTGCATAGCCTTCAAGCCTACCATTCTTTTTGGAAATAGAAGAAAGTTCACCAAACATGGTTGCATAAGGATCAAGGTAATCAAAGAGATCCTTAGCAGCATGATAAAGGTCAATCTTATGGGTAGTTACAAGGGCCCCTAGCGATAATTCATCATCCTTGATAAACTGCACCACATCCCGATAGACTTGAGGATCCGCATGAATATCGATATCAATCCCTTTTAAGACCGCTTTTTCAAGTCCTAAAGCCTCCGCCCAAAAAGGGAAAAGCTTCATGATGGAGGATTTCGTGGTAGTTACACCGATAAAATACATAGTTGGCTGAGTTGCTTTTTCTGGTAATTTCAATGGGAAATCTCCTCTCTGTTTTCCTGTTTTATGTTGTAAAAATACGTTTACTGAATGCTTTTGCCGGATTTTCGTGGATGAATTTTCGGATTAAGGCTTTTGATACACCACTATCCTCAAGTCTGGGCAAAAAGCTTTTGACCAAATAATCCAAACCGAGTTCACCACCGTAGCTTCTTAATCGCTTGCGGGTGGAATCCAGTCCGAGTAAAATTTGATTTTCATAACCTGCCTCAATCAGCTTAATAATCAGCTCTACCTCTTCGTCATCCGAATGATATTTAAATCGTCCGATGGTATCGAGTTCTAAATAAACCCCCGTGCTCGCAACATGAAGCATATAATCAACGGTATCCATTTTTCGGTCTAAATGGCAGATGATTAATCGGCTTGGAGCAACGCCTAAATCTGTAAACAGCTTAATCTGATCAAGAGCTCCATACCCGAGTTCAGTGTGACTCATGATGGGTGTCCCAGTAGCAACCGCTGCCTGGGAAGCAGCTTTGAAAAGCCGATAATATTGACCTCCCACACCTTCAAAATCCGCGGCCGTCTTAATAATACCTGCCCTTGCCACAATCTTTTCTACAGGCCATGCATCTTCTCCATCTGCATACATCCCGTTTTCCAGTTCATCTATAAATAGTTCAGTGAGTGTATCAACATCTGCCGTTCGAATCCAATGATTTTCAGAGTAAAACATTAATTTATGAAACCCAGTGGAAGCAACGATCTGAATACCTGTTTGTTGCGAAGCAGCCATTAACCACTGACTATGGCGGCCGCTTCCAATGGGTTGGGCATCCACTACGGTCGTACCACCAACCGCTTTAAACAAATTCAGTTCTTGAGTGGTTTTATCAAAATCATCTATTTGCAAAGAAGAATCTATTTCAGAACTTGGACCTTTTTTTAAAAAAAGATGCTCATGACTGTGACAAAAGCCGATTTCTTCCGACGCTATTTGTCCAGTTACAGTGGTAATGACTTGGTGATAAGATTGCTCATTACCACTTTCATCCTCTTGACTCTCAATAATTAAACCCTTAGATGAATTCGATACACTAGTTAAATAATCTAAGCCATTATTCATTTTGCAACTTCCTTTTGAGCAAGCATATTGATGAGATTTTCCGTTGAAACCATTGCCATTCGTTCCACTGCCTCATAGGTAAATGCACCAATATGCGGTGTTAAAATGAAATTTGGAAGTGCCACTAATAAATCCCCTTGTTTTGGTGGTT
The DNA here is from genome assembly GCF_014138605.1 of Peribacillus huizhouensis. Lineage (GTDB taxonomy): Bacteria > Bacillota > Bacilli > Bacillales > DSM-1321 > Peribacillus > Peribacillus huizhouensis. The sequence continues at coordinate 187,663 of NZ_JACJHX010000004.1, forward strand.
CAGAAGAGTACACATCCTGTGCAGCAACGGCTATCTCCTGATTAACAAGCGCATGATAAAGCGCTGCTTCATCCACAAGTTCTCCACGAGATGTGTTAATAAGGATGGTAGTTGGCTTCATTAGTTTTAATGTTTCAACATTGATTAGCCCTTTTGTCTCTTCCGTTGCCGGCAAATGAAGGGAAATAATATCGGACATTTTTAATAGTTCTGATAACTCATCGGCTGTTTGGATATTATATTTTTCAAGGAATTCGAAATCATTAAAATAAGGATCATAGATTGTGACTTTCATACCAATTCCAACTGCTCTCTTGGCAACCTCTTTTCCAATTTGTCCACCACCAACTAGACCAAGGTTTTTATTAGTTAACTCGAAGCCAATGCTTCGTTCCCACCCATATGCTTTAACTCCAGTGGCAATACTCGGTAAATGTCTTGCACCTGCGAACATAAGAGCAATCGCATGTTCAGCCACTGAAATCGAATTCGTTCCTACCGCATTTTTTATAAGGATTCCAAGTTCGGCTGCTTTTTTAAGGTCAATATTATCCATACCAACCCCATATTTAGAGATTGCTCGTAAGCTCTTGCATTGTTCTAGAACATTAGCTGGAAGTGGATCTACACCTATGATAATACCGACAACATCATCATTGGCTAGCTCGATGATCTCTTCCTCCGTCATCGTTCTGCCCAAATTATTTTCGATGATCTCATAGCCATGGTCCTGAAGCAGCTTATGAGCCTTTTCTTTGTAGTTTTTAAATGATTTAGGCGTGATTAAGATTTTTTCTTTCATTACATCCTCATCCCCCTATAGTAAGTTCTTGATTTTTCAGTCAATCGTTTCTGGTTTACTAATTGTTATTATGTAGTTATGTCACGACATAACTGATTAAAATTTTATTTGGAATAAGCAAAGCTATTTCTAAATAAACATAAACATTACGATTGAAAAAATATTAGTCTATTTCGATCATGACCTTCATCGCATAGTCTTTCTGCTCATCAATAAGAGCATAAGCTTTGGCATAATCTTCAAATTTCACTCGATGCGTGATTAACGTATCAAAATCAATTAAACCTTCATTGACAAGTTCAATTGCTTTTACATAATCTTCTTCACGATACATAGCACTGCCGAGTAAGGATAGTTCGTGGTCTTGCACATAGCCCATGTTAATATTTGCCATCTCTGCAAATACGCCAACAACGACGATGGTACTTCCTTTTCGGGCAGAATTAATGGCCTGGTTAATGGTAACATTGATTCCTATGCACTCAAATATAACGTCTGCTCGGTCATTACCAAAATTCGCAATGATACCATTCAATATGTCCTCATTTTTAGCATCAATAGTCTTAATGCCGCACTTTTCTGCAACTTCTAAACGATATTTACTTAGTTCTGATATGAGTACTGATTCTGCTCCCATTGCTTTAGCTGTTTGGGCAACGAGATTACCAATTGGCCCCCCGCCAAGCACTAGGATCTTTTTATTCGTTACATCTCCAGCACGTCTTACAGCATGCACGGCAACAGCAAGAGGTTCGATCATTGCTCCATGCTCAAAACTCATTTCAGCAGGTAGTGCTAATGCTTTACTTGCATCGACGACAAAATACTCGCTTGCCATCCCTGTTGTTTGAAAACCCATAACCTTCAGTTCTTCACAGTCATTATATAATCCATGAGTACATTGATAACACTCGCCGCAGACTACTTGTGGCTGGATGGTAACTTTATCTCCTATCTTAACATTCGTAACTTCAGAGCCCACCTCAACAACTTCTGCTGATACTTCATGACCTTGTACTACCGGATAACTAGTATAAGGATGTTTGCCGTGATTCACATGGATATCAGAACCGCAGACTCCGATTCGCTTCACTTTAATTTTAATTTGGTAAGGCTTTACTTTTGAAACTGGTACATCATTAAATTCAATTTTACCGGGCTCAACCATAATTGCTTGAAGCATTTGCACATCCCCCTCATATTTTGAAAAATAAATTCCCATCAAAATGGATAAGTAATTATTGCTTTCTTTAAAATTCGATGATTCGTATACTCTTCAAAAGCATCCAAAATATTTTCAAACGTAAAGTAATTTGAAACAAAGTCCTTCAAGTTAATCTTGCCTTCCCTAATCCAGGATAAAATCTGACCGTACGACTCACCTTCCTCAAGCTTAGAGGGCATTTGTTGGAAATTAAGCTTCCAATTGTAGGGAGCCTTACTCCAATCAAGCTGCATTTGATTGTACTTTGGTACACCATAACAAAGTATTTCTCCTCGATCTTCAATCAATTCCATCGCTTGATTAATAATCTCAGCAGTCCCAACAGCGTCTAATACATACTTGACTCCATTAGGGTATAATGTTCGGATCTCATTCTTAATATCAGTTTCTCTGCAATTAAAAGCAGCATTTGCCCCGTTCTCCAAAAGAATGTTCTGCTTTTCCTCACTTCTAGCAATTCCAATAATCGACTGGAATCCCATTAAACTCATTAATTTGATAAAGGTTACGGCAACAGGTCCGCTGCCGAAAACAACAATACTATCATCTTTATTAATATCAAAATATCTAATCGTGCTATAAACTTCTCTTAAGGTAATTAGAATTGTTGCATCTACCGGGTCAATATCAACAGGTACAACCTGCTGTGCATAAGCAGCCTCAGGAATATCATCCTCTTGATAAGCTGATTTATCATTTATAACACCATACTCACTAAACGCTCCCCATGCCGAACCTAAAGAGCCGTATTGTTCTTCATCCTCATCGTTAAAAGGAAGCAAAACAATATCTCCGACTTTAAAGCTTGTTACCTCAGAGCCTATCTCAACTACTCGGCCTACACCTTCATGTCCAAGCATTAAGGGATATTTCTCTCTAGGAAAGCCTTTAAATTCAGATTTGATAATAGTAGCATCCGTACCACAAATTCCACAGCTGATGGTTTTTACCAAAGCTTGTTTCGAATTGTATTTGGGAACGGGTACTTCTATAACCACTAATTGGCCATCAGAATTTACTACTAATGTTTTCATAAATTTCTTCGCCCTTTCATTACTTATTGAATTCCTAATCTCTCCCCCTCATACAAAAGCTCCTAAACTATTAAACTGTCTTTTCAGATTTATTAGTTAAAATCCCCAATAATACCGCCGCGATAATTATGAAGCCTTTAATAATGTCCTGTGGATAAGATGGGACGGCCATTAAGTTCATAATATTTCCAATTAATCCTAAAATAAGTCCGCCAGCCACTGCTTTCACTACAAAGCCCTTCCCCCCTGCAAGGCTTGCCCCACCGATAACACAAGCAGCAATGGCATCCAACTCTTGACCCATTCCTACTGTAGCACTTCCGGTTGAAGATCTTGCTGCAATAAAAACACCTGCTAATGCGGCTAGCGCAGCTGACACAGCATATGTTGACATAATGTATCTTTTTGTCCGGATACCCGCAAGCTGTACTGCTGTTGGGTTACTACCGATAGCAATAGCGATTCGTCCCCAGCTGGTATATTTTTGTACAAACGCGAATACAACAATTAAAACAATAGCTATGAGAATAATAGGGTAAAAAAATTCTTTGCTTACAATCGTATCTAGAGTTCCAGATTCGAGTTTAACTGGTCTTCCTCCCGTAATTACAAAGGAAACCCCTCTTGCAATAGTCATAGTAGCTAAGGATGCCACAAACCCCTGCATACCTGCATAGGCTACTAAAATACCCGTAAATAATCCAAAAATAATTCCGATCACAACAGCAAGAAACATTGCCGGAAGATAATTCATTCCCATATCACTAATCAAAATGGCAGATACAGTTGCTCCTACGGCCATAACTGAACCGACTGATAAGTCAATACCACCTGCTACGATAACAAATAACATTCCAATAGCGACTAATATTGGCGCTGCCTGTTGAAGAGCAATATTCCTCAGGTTCATGGATGTTAAAAAGGTATCGGTAAGCATACTGCTGATAATGATTAATAATACTAGGATGATATATGTATTGTTATCGATCAGGAATTGTTTGAAATTAAGCTTTTTATTTTTTTTTTCTTTAGGCAGGTTTTTGTCATATCCCAATTCCATGTTAGCCATATCTCTTATACCCCCATTGCAAGTTTTATTAGATTATTTTCAGTTAACTCAGACTTATCTACCTCTCCGGCTATTAATCCTTGACGCATAACAATGGCACGGTCACACATTCCGATAATCTCAGACATTTCAGAGGAAATAACGATAACCCCTACACCTTCTTCGGCAAGCTGGTTAATAATCTTGTAGATTTCTGTTTTCGCACCAACGTCTACCCCTCGGGTAGGCTCATCAAATACAAGACATTTACAATCCGCTGAGAGCCATTTTGCAAGGGCAACTTTTTGCTGGTTTCCTCCACTTAGACTATTTACATTATCCTCCATAGAACCGTACTTTGTAGCTATACTAGCTAACAAATCTTCCACATACTCTTTTTCTTTATTATGATTAATAACACCGAATTTCTTTATTTTAAACATTGACGCTATTGTCGTATTCATCCGAATGGATTGCTCTAACAATAAGCCTTGTTTTTTTCGATCCTCAGGGAGAAGTCCAAATCCTTTATTTATTGCCTCTTTTGGATCTTTAAAATTCACTTCTTCTCCAAAATAAATTACTTTTCCAGATTTCTTTTTATCTACTCCAAATATAGCCCGCATTGCTTCAGTTCTGCCTGAGCCTACTAAACCACTAAATCCAACTACTTCACCACTTTTAATTGAGAAGCTGACATCTTTAACCAGGTTTCCGGCACTTAAGTTATCAACCTTTAATATTTCTTTTCCTATTTTCGTTTTGCGTTCAGGGAACAATTGGGTAATCTCTCTTCCAACCATCATGGAAACCAACTCTTCCTTATTAATAGAGGAGGTAACTACTGTATCTACGTATTTTCCATCTTTTAATACGGTAATGTGATCACTGATTTCTAATAATTCTTCGAGACGATGAGAAATATAGATAATACTAACACCATTATTTTTTAAATTATTGATAATGGATAGTAACTTTTGAGTCTCAGAAAACGTTAATACAGCCGTTGGCTCATCAAAAACTAATACATTTGATTCTCTTGCAAGACATTTACAGATTTCCACGATTTGTTGATATGCAACACTCAAACTCCCTACTTTTTCTTCTGGGTCTATATCATCAAACCCAAGTTTTTTTAATTCTTCCTTTGCCCTCTTTTTCAACATCTTCCAATTAATTAACATTCCAGAATCAGCTAGTTTATCAATAAAGATATTTTCTGCAACAGTAAGGTCAGGTGCCAGCATAAATTCTTGATAAATAACTGAAACTCCTAAATTAATAACATCTTTAGGTGATGTAATTTTTGCTTCTTTACCGTTAATTAATATCTGGCCTTTATCATTTTGATAGGCACCTGCTAAGATTTTCATCAAGGTGGATTTTCCAGCACCATTTTCACCTATTAATGCATGGATTTCCCCTTTTTCAACATTAAGAGAAACGTCCGTTAACGCTTTCACACCGCCAAAATGTTTTGTAATATTTTTCATTTGTACGGCATATTCTTTCTGCATAATTTTTGTCTCCCCTTTCTATAGAAGTAATGATAAGAAGTAATCCTCCTCTTTCGTAAAATGGCAGATCTTTAATTCAACTGACTTCACTTATAATAATTTTTAAATGATAGCAATTAAAACCAAAACCCTAAAGATAAGTGATACTGTCTATTACTATCATTGCCTTTAAGTAATAGACAGTTTGTAGATTTTACTTTCTAGAAACCGAATTCATAATATTCGTCTACATTTTCCTTCGTTACAGCTGCTGGCTTTGTTAATGTAATGTCTTCGTAGCTCCACATATCTTTGCCATCCACTAAAATTTCTTCGGCAATCTTAACGCCTAACTCTGCAACTTTATAAGGACTGTTTTCACCTGTAGCATAGTATTTGTCTTCTTTAATTAAGTCATAAGCTGCCTTCGCTCCGTCCGCAGCAGCAACAATATCAACACCTTCAGCCCCAGAATTTTTAAGCGCTGTCATTGCACCAAATAACATATGATCGTTTTCACCTAATACAGTTGTTAAACCTGGATTAGCTGTAATCAGATCCTCAGAAGCTTTTAGACCCTCTTCCTCAGTCCAGTTCCCCCAACCTTGTCCTGCAACCGTAAATTTCGCTTCAGCATGAGTGGCTTTACCCTTTGATGTTAATTCTTTATCAAACGCTTCTGCTTGCTTCCAAGCTTCTTCTTCTGTAATTCCAGTCTTTCCTTCAATAATACCAGCAAAAAGACCTGTTCTTCTTTCCATACCTGCTACATTCCCTTTAGCACCGCTTAGGATAATAGATTTAATTTCTTTATCCGCCATTTTTTCAGCATAAGTTAACCCTACTAATCTACCATTTTGTTTATTATCTGAATAAACCGTTGTAATATCTTTAGCTCCTTCGCCAACTCCACTGTCGAGGTTAATAACACCGATTCCAGCTTCTGCAGCTTTATTAATACTAGGAACTGCGGCATCTGGTTCAATGCTATCTAAGAAAATTAAGTCCATACCTTGAGCAATAAAAGTTTCCATGTTTTCTGCTTCTTTTGTAGTATCTCCATTTGCATCTAGGACCGTTAAATCCCAACCTTTTGCCCCTGCATATTCTTTAACAGCATCAACTAATGACACAAAGTAAGGCGAATCTTGAGTCTTGATCGCAAAACCAACTTTAAACTTTTCATTACCAGATTTTCCGTCTCCAGATGATCCCTCTGAAGAATTACATCCAACTAGTAACACTGCCATTAACACACCTAATAGTAATGAAAATAAAGACTTTTTCTTCATGTGCATATCCCCCTAGATTAGATCATATTTTTCAATACATAGTATTGTTACTACATTACAATATATGCATGTCCATACTATACAATAAAATGATAGCGTTATCAATATTCTTATTAAAAGAATTTTAAGAAAAATAAAAAGATTCTATGTTTGGCTTTAGATATATTGAAACTTCAATCAGTGGGGTTTCCTTCATCCCCCACCGACGCTTCTTCAATTCCTCTAAGCCTTGAGATGGAGATCTTACCGCCCGTCAATATCAGATAAATTTTACGTGAATTATAAATATCTACCAATAAAATGAATATTTAAAAAATAATTAATAGAAGTTTATTAAAAATTGAAACTCTATTAAATTTTAAGAAGTGATAATTGATTTAGTTCGTTTAACGAATCAATGACATCGTCGAACTTTTCAACATTTCCAAATCCGTATTTAGCATAAACAAAAGGTATACCAGCTTCCTTTGAAGACGTAGCATCTAGCGTTGTATCGCCTACATAGATAGGGTTCTTTAAATGATTACGATCAATAATCATACGGATATTATCTGCCTTTGACAGCCCCGTCCTACCCGGGTATTCAAAATCTTCAAAGTAACCTTCCAGTTGATTTCCTTTAATGAAACTTTGAATATAGCCTTCCTCACAATTGCTTACAATAAAAAGCCGATAGTTTTTCTTTAGTTCATTTAATGTCTCTATAAGTCTTGGGAAAAGTATGCCACCATCTTCTTCAAGGTACTGACATTGTTTCCTAGAACTTTCCTGCATAATAGCTTGGAGTACTTCATCTGAGGCATCTGGAAATAATCTCTTTGCAATAATATCAACTGGTAATCCGTACAGGCCCTTTAATTGATCTGCTGTCACTTGAACACGAATACGATAGTTTGAAGCAGCATCTGACCAAATTTGCGCCCCTATATGGGTGGTATCCCATAGAGTCCCATCTAAATCAAATATAATACTATCAATCATATTAAAGTCCCCCTCTGAAGCTTCTTTAGGCATGAATAAGAGATATTAAACAATAGTGAACCCACCATCAATAATTAAATCTGTTCCAGTTGCAAAGGATGAAGAATCAGATAGCAAATAAATTACAGCACCAGCTAATTCTTCTGGCTTACCCATCCGTTTATATGGGGTTAGCTCCTTCCATAAATCTTGCCAATCCTGTCTAACAAATGATGTTAACTCTGTAAAGATATAGCCAGGACTTATGCAGTTTACTCTTATTCCTTTATCAGCCCATTCGACTGCTAGGGATTTAGTCAATTGAACCACACCGGCCTTTGATGTATTGTAAGATGCTTGCTGCTGCGGGTAATTAACAATCGTACCTGACATAGAAGCTGTGTTAACGATAGCACCTTGCTTATCACGAGCAATTAAATATCGTCCAAAAGCCTGAGCTACAAAGAAAACCCCATTTAGATTGACATTAATCACTTTAAACCATTCATCCGAGGTTAAATCAATAGCTGGTTTTTGAATCACAATTCCTGCATTATTAAACAATAAATCTAATTTCCCCATTTCAGCATCTGCTTTTTCAATAGCAACGGCAATCTCCTCTGGCTTTGTTACATCAACCCCTATTGCCATTGCTCTGCATTGATATTCTCTTCCAATTGCATCCGCCGTAGCCTGTGCTTTTTCTGCCTGTTGGTCAAAAATTACAATATCCGCACCTACTGCTGCAATATGTTCAGCAACGGCTTTCCCTATGCCCTGTGCCCCCCCAGTTATAAGCACTACTTTTCCTTCAAGTGAGAATAATTTTTTCAACATATCCATATATATAGTCTCCTTTAACATTATTTATAGGTGTGAAATAGTGACATGAGCATAAAGTGAAACTTCAATAAATGCACCTACTGCATAACCTTCTTTTTGAGCTTCCATCAACATTTTTTGTAGTAAATAATGAAATAATTAACCATACCAACTTTACCTATTTATCTATTGCAAAAACATCTTTCAAGGCAAAATAACAATTATCAAAGACTTTCTTAATAGGCTGATAGTCTAAAACTGCCTCTGAATTAGGTGTATGTACATGATTAATTTCAATGAATTGATTAATTATATTAAAATCTTTATACATTCCTACCCCTACACCACCTGTTACAGCAGCTCCCATACTGCCTGCTTCTTCTAACAGGTTTGGGACAATAATCTTCGCATTATATACATCCGCGATGATTTGGCGCCAAACAGCACCTTTCGCTCCACCGCCAACGACAAGCATTTCATCAATATCCATATGTTTGCGGAGAATGTCTAAAATGATAGAGAGATTCATCGTTACCCCCTCTAAAACACTTCGGAGTAAATCTCCTCGTTGATTTTCAGATTTCAAACCAATAAATGCACCTTTTGCCTGAGCATCCCATCTAGGGGCTCTTTCCCCTAGGAGATACGGAAGAAAAATAACACCGTTTGAGCCGACAGGAGACTGTTCGATTTGTGTATTCATATATTCATAGGGTGACTTCCCATTGGCCTCTGCTTCTTGGATTTCATATTGGCAGATGGTATTTTTCACCCAATTATAGGACCCACCAGCAGTTTGCATAGTACCATTTGGAGCATACAATCCAGGAACTACATGCGCCCATGTAACCGTTCTCATTTCTTCGTCAAAAATTGGTTTTTCAGATGCTGTCGTAATCCATGCGGATGTCCCGATACTGCAATAGGTTTTCCCAGGACTTATGGATCCTGCGCCTACGCTTGCCGTTACACCATCACCGCCACCAATAACAACAGATGTTCCTTCAGCTAAACCTGTTGCTTCTGCCGCTTTCTTTGTTACTCCTCCAGCAACAAAGGTTGAGGGCTTTAATTCAGGAAGTTTATCTGGGTCTATTCCTGCATACTCGATAATTTCATCGGACCATTTTAAATTCACCAAATCAAAACATCCATTACTGTTCCCATCTGAAAAGTCTGTATAAAAATTCCCAGTAAGTCGGGATACAATGAAATCCTTTGCATTTAAGGTTTTATACGTTTGCTCATATATTTCCGGTTCATTATCTCGAACCCACATAAGCTTTTGAATTCCATATGAGGCCGTATTACGATGACCGACAATATGATAAAAGTCCTTTTGAGTGATATATTCTTCAATTTGGGCTACTTGTTTTTGGGCACGCTGATCAGCCCAAATAATTGCCCTTCGCAAAGGATTCCCTGATTTGTCCACACAAAGACATCCCATCATTTGGCCACTAAAGCTAACAACGGCAATATCTAGCGGATTAATACCTAAAGATCCAATTAATTTCTTACTTGTGATGCATACGGCCTCCCACCAATCCTCTGCATCCTGCTCTACCCATGTGTCATTAAAATAATCAGTAGAATAAGAATAGACAGAACTTCCAATTAATTTACCATTTTCTGAAAATACAGTAGCCTTGTTCCCCGATGTTCCTAAGTCATGAGCTAAAATATATTTTGTCATCTTTTTAGCACCCCTTAAATCTATTCTAAAATCATATATTTTTTATCATCTATGCTCCCATTCGCAAGGATGGAACCATAGATGATAATGAACTATTTTGGTGAATTGGCCGAGATTATTACCTCGAACCTGTTTCTATCTCCCCGATATCTCGCTAATGAGTATTCAATCGGTTCATCATATACGTTATAACCAATCGAAAGAAATTGCTGTATTGCCTTATCACTACTAATATTTAGATTTTCAATATCATAATCGTCTGCCTCTACAGCTTCTATGAGACGGCGGATTTTATATATCTGCGTATCATCATGTAATGCTAAAACAGGATATAATGACTCTTTTTCTAAATCATGATTCAAAACAAACTTGCACTTGTTAAATGGAAGATACGTCTTTACCATGACAATAGGATCTTCATCTGCAAAGCGTTTACGATGAATGTAAACTACCTTTTCATTTGGTTTTAATTTAAGCTCTTTTGCCACTTCAACAGGAGCTATTATCACTTCAAAATCAAGAAGCTCTGTGCTGGGGGTTCTTCCCAAATCTGCAATTTGATCATTAAAAGAACCTAAAGCCTGAATGAAACTTTGGTCAATCTTTGGCTTGGATACAAATGTTCCTTTACTTTTCACACGATATAACCAGCCCTCTTGAGCAAGTTCCGTTATTGCTTGCCTTACGGTTGTACGGCTAATATCAAACATCTCACTCAATTCATTTTCTGTAGGAATTAGACTCCCAATCTTATAATTACCTTCTTTGATTTCTGATAAAATTAGTTCTTTTAGTTGGAAATACAATGGTATTGGCACTGATTTATCCAATCGCACATTTTTCAATAAAACCATTCCTCACTTCATTCCTTTTTCTATATATTCTCTTCTATTAACCTAGATTTTATTTGAATTTTCAAATTCAATATCTTATATTTTCCTTGACATATTCCTTCAGGGATTCTTATTATTGATACATAGCATATTTATATCGTATTGTTACTACATAGTAACATACTTAAATTATGAATTCAATAAACAAGAAATCGAAATATTCATCTGACCTCTTATTTTTTGTAAGCACTTTCTCTTTATTAGAGGAAGTTTATACAATATATAAATTATTATAATGGAGGCGTTAAGAATGAAGTATGGAATCTATTTTGCTTATTGGGAAGAAGATTGGGATACAAATTATCTTAAATATGTAAAAAAAGTTTCTGACCTTGGATTTGATGTGTTAGAGGTAGGAGCTGCAGGAATTGTGAATATGTCTGACGAAGATTTATATTCTTTAAGGTTTGAAGCCGAGAAATACAATATTACTTTAACGGCAGGAATTGGACTTCCAATAGAATACGATGTATCCTCCAGAGATGAAAACATTAGGCAAAATGGAATTTATTTTATGAAAAAGATTTTAGATGCACTGCATAAAGCAGGTATACATAAGATTGGCGGTACAATCTATTCTTATTGGCCTGTAGATTACACAAAACCAATAAACAAACCAGAAGCTCGGAAACAAAGTATAAAGAGTATGAGGGAATTGGCCGATTATGCTGCTCAATATGATATTACCTTGTTAATAGAGACTTTAAATAGATTTGAGCAATTTTTAGTAAATGATGCGAAAGAAGCGGTTGAATTGGTAAAAGATATAGGAAAAGACAATGTTAAAGTCATGTTAGACAGCTTTCATATGAACATTGAAGAAGATTTTATTGGTGATGCCATTCGTTATACTGGTGAATATTTAGGACATTTTCACATTGGTGAGTGTAATCGAAAAGTTCCTGGCAAGGGTCATATGCCATGGTCAGAAATGGGTCAGGCACTTCGCGACATCAATTATGATGGCTATATAGTGATGGAACCATTCGTTCGCCCTGGAGGCATTGTAGGTACTGATATTAAAATTTGGAGAGATCTTTCTGAAAAAGCAGATGAAGCTAAATTGGATGCCGATGTTAAAGAATCTCTGCAATTTGTAAAAAGGGAATTTTTAAGATAATTTTAATTTAGTAGAGTGATTTAATGTAATCTCATATATTGGATTGTATTACTTACTTTCCACATTCGATAGAAGTTTATCAAACGGATATTTTAACCTGAAAAAGCTGCCATATTGATTAAGATAGGCAGCTTTCATTATGGTATTATTCTACTGACAATGCTTAATGTGATAGAGTTCGGAAATACGAGTTTGTTAATTTTCGCTACTACCTACAAAAAGTTTTAATAAGGAGAAATATTTTCCTTTATATTAAAATAATAAAATGATTAGCTCTACTCCAAGCTAACCTATTGTGTTTGAGTTAAATTCCAATACCATATCTATATATTACAAACCAAAATATGAAAAATCCCCCTTAAATCCTCAACTTTTAATAACATCAATATATTCCCTTTCTAGTATTAATGTCATCATAATTATTTACAGGCAGTCAATCGAGTATATCTAAAACCTTTATACTTCGCTTCTTTTTCAGCTTGAACTAGTTCCCTTTGGAAACTAACACCTCCTAATTTATTTTATTGAGACGAAATTCCCTTCAGGAATGGCGATAAGAAAAAAGCGAAGCATTTACGTAAAGATTTGTGCAAGCTAGGGGTATTTGTAATAGACCAAGGAGAAGATCAGTATGACCTTTCCATTAAACATTAGAACAACAAAAAGAAAAAAACTTGCCGTTTCATTAGATCTAGCTAGAGTTTCTATGGTACTACTAATTGCACTTGCACATGCTCCACTATATTGTACGCCACTGAACCTGGGATCATGTATAGGGTGGAAAGTATTAACTTCTTAGATCAAATCGTGAACCTTTTTGGCATGTTTATTATAGATAACCAAGCAAGAGCGATGTTTGCCGTTTTAGTAGGGCATGGGTTTGTTCTGGCATTTGAAAGTCAAATCTCAAAAGGAAAAAGTGAAAAAGATTCCTTACAGACTATATGTCGACATTCCCGGTATTTGATTCTATTTGGAATTGTTTAGCTTTCTCATTGAAGGTTAAGATATTCTGATGGTCTGCGGGTTAGCTGGGTTTCTCGTTGGCTGACTATTAACACGTGAAATCAAAACACTGATTCGAACCTTTACTTTTATCACTTTATTCTATATCATATTTAGTCCAATATTATGGGGCTTCATCATGCAAACCACCAGAGATTATGGATATACTCCAGAGGTTTCAGCCAAAGACACTACCTTAGTCCACGATTATAAGATTGCTTTACTTTCCTTTTATTCCTATTTTATTTCGCTTTATGTTCCCGATTCTTCCTTCCGTATTGCTCGGCCTGCGGATCGATAGATGTCAATTATTAACAAAACCAGAACCACAGTTAAAAACACTTTATTTCATAATTATTCTAGGATTATCGGTCTCCTTACTAGGAGCGCTTCCTTTATCCTTTTTGGGGACCGTATTGAACCCTATTTAATTTTCAGCTGGTTCAATAAATGGATTTCAGATTTTAACCGAAATCTCTAGAGGATTAGCCTATGCGGCGATCTTTAGAATGATTGGGGTGAAGTTAAAGGAGCCTGTGTGCTTCACACTTTCTTTAATGGTTTTAGGGAAGTTCACTAACATTCTTTGTTTGGAATGAGGCGATGCTTGTTCCATTCTTATCACCAGTAGCACTTGATTTAGGAGGATATGTAAGCAACGGATCGCTGCTTTGATTGCCCTGGATATTTGGAATCTTTCTGTCATATTCACCGCTATATTAGAAAAAAAAATAAAAATAAAAATAAATAAACCAACAGACAACCGAGTATTTTTTTGAAGTTCTCGGTTGTCTATGTTTTTATAAGCAACTGCTGACATTGATCTATTGCTATTTAATGAAAATATAAGGTCTGCTAAATTATCAGTATATCATTTACTTATGATATGGTTTACTTTGATTAATTCTAAATACCTTTCTAATTAACCCTTTCCCTTACCTCCAGGTTACATTTTAAACATGTCAACACCTTTTATAGTATTTGGAACAACTTTGGGACAACTTTGGGACAACTTGGGGGACAGAAATAAACAAACCGTTCCCAATCATCTTCTATCAAATCCGATATATTTAATAAAAGCTTTAACTTCATATATAATTCATTTCTATACTCTGCTATTCTTCCAATAACTTCAATAATGTTTTAAAAACAAATGAGGGTTGTCGTTCTAAATCATTTAAATTTAAAATGATCTTTTGATTTAATTTATTGAAAACAATATTTCTTGTTCCTTTTTCAATGTGAATAGAAATATTTTTAATAAAATAGGAATCTATGTTAGTTGCCTCGTCAATATTCTTCCGGTTTAGAGTTACCTTAGCTTTGTCTGAAATCCTTCTTATCATTCTCCAAAGAACAATTTCATTTTTTGATTTCATAAACAGTTCAGGAAGTTCCTTTGCATCTTTTAAGATGTTTATTGAAGTAATGATATAACTAGCAATTCCATAATTAACTGGACGAATCATTTGTTTTAAATTGTTCCAATGATTGACTTGAAATTTCACATACTCTTCATTCTTCCCATTTATGTGCCCTTGGACAAAGTTAATGTCGGTGATTGTTCCGTACATGTTCACGCCATTAACATCTGCAATACCATTTTTAACATATAGTCCAATATACTTTGCATCTTGCCATCCTTTTTTAAGAAGATTTATTGGTATTTGATAGTAACCCTTTTGCACAAAGGAGAGATAGTCTTCATTTGATGACACCAACCCGACAAGAACCTTTTCATCAAGATCTGAAAACCACTGTTCTTTTGTACCCTTAGGAAGAATACCCTCTTTTTGTATTTCCTCAGGACTACTTTCGATTAACCTTTCAATAATTTGTTCTACCAAGTTTGTTGCATTAGGTAAAAAAGGTAATGCACCTATATTCACTTTATCTATACTTTTATAAAAGTGATGCTCTTGATATATATCTTCTTCAAACCATGGAAAAAGGACATAAGCACCAAACGCTGTACGTTCAAACGGGCCATTATTAGCAATAACAATAGAATCCCTATAACGATGCATAGTATTTATATCATCTTCTATCGGACCAGGTGTTTTATAACGTGATTGATAATAACTACCCTCTTGTGCATAATCAATTCGATACTTAGCATCAAAGATATAATTAAAGGAGTAATCTCTACCTTTTTTCTCAATACTCAGCATCGTGTCAGGTTTTTGAGGAATGGTAGGTAAGTTCCCTTCGTATTTTTGATATGTTAATATAATCTTTTCTTTCGTAATAGGGTGCTGAAAAATTCGTCTAGCAGTTCGATTAGATTCTAAATTAACAAATAATCCTTCTCGATTTACTTTAATAATATCTTGGCTAACAAGATCATATTTTTTATTAAGAATTTGTCCTAATTTAAGGAAAGTCCAATACTCGTATAGGGTCGCAACATCTTTTAAAGACATTTGATATAACTTTCCTTGAAGGGTTAACCCTTTTGAAACGGTTAGGAAAATTTGATACGCATCCCTATAACCAGGTGCCATTTGTAAAACTAAACTATACACCGATCGGTCAAGCATGCCAATCTGTTTCCAGAAAGGGCTTTTTTGTTTGATTTCTAGTTGTTTAATCATTTTATTAATTTTTTCAATTAAATCTGAGTCAGGTTTTTCGTTCATCCATCTTCTTTGATTTAATAATCTATCCAATAAATCAGATAACTTATGGATTAGTCTACTCATCATTAATTTAATAAATCGATTTTCTAATGTATCATTCGTTAATTCTTTTTTTATTCGTAAGCCTTCGGTGGGCATTAATGTTTTATTCTGCACATTAATGCCTTTTTCAACTTCTACAAACAACGCGGGTCTCTTACGAAGGTACGCTCTTCCTCTTGAATCAAGCTTACTTAGCTGATCTCCTCTTACTTTTACATATGAATTTTGAAGAAGGTGATGAGGCTGCAGTTCAATCCTCTTTACAGCTTGCAAGAATTGATCAAAGTGTTTACTAATTAAACGATAAAACTCGGCCATTGAAGGAGTTCCATCTAATTTAATTGTTGCACCTAAATAGGTTTTACGGATAAAATGATATGCCAGATTATAGATCTCATCATTAACCTCTTCTAAAAGCTTTTTATAATCATTTTTATAATCCAGCTTTGATGGATAAATCTCCAACGTTACTTCTAATAATTTCTCTTTTTCAGACCTAATCTCAAAAGTTGATAACCCAACTTCATTTTGAAATTGCAAGTTTCCCATTAGCATATACTGAGATGCAACATTTACCTTTGAGATTGCTTGTCGTAGTAAAGGATGCTCGTGATAAAAAGTTAATTCAACTTCATTTTTCGGCATTATGATAACTTGATAAATTCCATTCTCAAAAAAAATTGGTCTTAGTTCTCTAGAATCGACTAGCTGCTGTTGATTGACATCATATACTTCTATTTTTTGAATTCCCTTTCCATGTATAGAGAATTCCATCGTGTCGTGAAAGTCCATCAAACGGTATTGTTTAAGCCCCTCATATCGCTGATGGTATGGCTTTCCTTTAATGATAAGAGATAGATCATGTGTTTCAATTCGAACAAGCTCAACATCCTCACGAGATCCAGAAGGAAGTGAAACCATCTTCTTTTAACCTCCTAAGCATCTCTAATACTTTCTTAGCACTATAAGGATATATGGCAGTTTCTAGATCGGACTCAAAGCTGTCACTACCTTCTACAAATTCTTTATTTGTAAAGATCCTATAAAGCTCCGTTAACATTTGCTCAACACGCGAGTCACTGCCTGTAATTCTCGGTAATATTTTTTGCAGAATACAATGATCAAGAGCATCCTCATATTTCATTAACTGATCATCTTCGTTATATGCAAGATAAAAACAGATTTCATCTCTTACTCTATAGCCAATATGAGCATTCATTAATTGAAGAGATTTATTTATTTTTTCGAGCCCTTCTGTTGTCTTAATGACTATCTCTGGATGTGTTTGATAAACATCCTTAAGGTGCAAAAACTTTGAAGACAATCTTTCGTTTAAAACAGCAATAGGTGTTACCTCCTCTATATCATCAAGAAAACTCAGATTGCCTAATTCCACTCTATTAAACTCAATCGTATTTGCACGGTCCAAAACTTTTTTACTAAATGGATGTGTTGTTTCATCCATATTCACTGTACCAATTATATATAAATTTGAAGGTATCTTCAGTGAATCCCCAGTCATTTCTTTTGATAAAAGATTTGAGGTTACTATTTTGCCATTCTGCCATTGTCGACTTTCCATTACACTCAAAATATCACTAAAATAATACTCAACACGAGCTAAGTTCATTTCATCAAGCAGTACAAAGTACAACAAACGCGGACTCTCATTAGCATTTTTAATAATTCTTGTTAGAGGGCCTTCTTTAAAATCACCTTTTATGTCGACATATCCCAACAATTCAGAACCATCATTCCAATCTGGCCGAATAGGAATCAGGTTAAATTGACCATTTTCTTCTGTCGCTCCCAAACTTTCCGCAAACCATTGTACCATCTTTGTTTTACCAGTACCTGAGATTCCTGATAAAATAACAAATGGTTTTGTTTTTAAGGATAGAAAAAGATTAATTACCTCTTCTTTTGAATAGTAAAATCCTTTACTAGTTATATAGGAATGAATTTGATCGACAAGATTTGAAGATGTTAAATATGAGTTATCTTCCTCTTTTATCACTACAGGTTCTTCGAGTTCATTTAATACGTATTGTTTATTTTTGAAAGTTATGTACTCCTCATAATAACTAACCATATTTTTAAGATCTGTTACTAGTACTTCTTCCGCTGGTATATTCTTAATATCATATTCAATGTAAGCAGCAGTAGAAAATACATATTGTTTAGCTTTAGAACTATTACCCAAAAAGATCTTTTCATCTTTACGAACCTTATTGTCCATGGTGATTGACTCACGAATCTCTTCTTTGACCTTCACCATTTCTTCTTTTGATGTTTCAGTAACCCCCTGGGCAAATGTGAGATATAGCCAATCCATATCTTCACTAAATAAGTAAACAATATAATATCCACGCTGGGTTGATACTGTTACATTTTTATTCATAATTGCAATCCATGGAATAGCTGCCCAGTTCCCTTGACCCACAGATCCAGTTATCACAAATTGATTATTCGGAATAAAGGAGAACTCGCTTATTTCCTTTGGTACTTCATTCCTAACAAAACTACCAAGATGATGTCCTCCAAAAGCATCTTTTTTAGCACCTAAATACTCATTCATTATTTTTATTAATTGACCTCTAAATACACTATCCATGTCCTTCTCCTTTTTATTAAAAGCATACTTATCCAACGCAGTCCAATATTGATCAAATTCACATTACACTAACCTCTTTGATGGATTAAGTGTTCTATCTTTTACGACTAATTTACACATTCAAATTAGACACTCGAATAGTCGAGTGTCTTTTATTTCCGTGTACTATAAATTGAAAGCAAGATAGACTCTACTAATTTCATCAAAGCTGAATTCTCATATCAGCTACAATTTTATTGATTTCTTTGAAGTTCCAACAATCTAGATCTTAATTTCGGATCACTAGCATAAATATACAGCCCATGTATTCCTCTCTTCATAAGAACATTAATTGAATTTAATATGATCTTTTCCTTAATATCCTCACTATTTTGGAATTCATCTTTTCCTCTAAAAGCTTCCGTGTCCTTATAATTCTCTGTAATAATTTTCAATTCATCTTTGCTTTCATCATATGTAATTGATGGGCCCAAAATTACACCAACATAGTTTAAATCAAAACCTTGTATTGTATATATAGACCCCACTTCTCTTACTGTTCCTGCTTTTTCTGCCCATGTAATATTTCCGTAATCACCATTCCAAGGGAGTTTAAAATCCTCTTCTTCTACGTAATACTCTTCATTGTCTTTCTTATGTATATAATCGAATGTAGATACGATTCTCGCTAAACCATATTCCTTATTCATTTTTTGTATTACGTTATACATTGTAGCCGCTGACTCGAAGATTTTAATATCATATTCAGGGTCTTTAGGTATTTTTGTAATCTTCTTTTCAACAAAATGGTCAATCCAATTCACCATTTCATTATTTGCATGCATTCGGAATTGGTTAGTTAGCTTATAAGTAGGTTCAGTATTATAATTCCCTATAATAGAGTGAAGCCTTTCTTCATCCCAGTAGCTTTTCATCTTTAACACTTGCTTATCATCATACACTGCAATAACAATTTTGCTATGCCCAATAATCTCTTGTAACTGATTATCCTCAACAAAATTATTATAGGGATCAGGCTTTGTTAACAATAAATGAGCTTCATCAACTAACACAATATCAGCCTTTTCTATCAATTTTTTCCGTTGATTAATAAAAGATGTTGGTTTTTCAAAATTCTTTTTAGTGAGCGCTTTTACATTACCAGCTATTTTCTTATATGTTTTTAGCATCTCTGTATGATTTACTAATAAATAATTATTAGTTTTATATAAAGCTGATGATTTTTCCTTGGATAGCTCTTGGATTTTGTTAATAACTGAACTTAGTACAACACTTTTTCCTACACCTGCTTCTCCTTTAACTAAGAAAACATATGGCTCATCATCATTAATGTGTTTTTTACAAACGTCAATAATCTTCTGTTGAAGTTCCAACTGTTCTATCGATAATTCTTTGAATGGGGATAGCTTAAAAATATCCTTATTTTCAATAGTAGATCTAGAATTATCTACTATATCCCTATCTAAAAGCTCATCCCATATATCTTCAAACAATTCCTCATTAAAGAATTTTTTTTCATAATAATTGTGCATCACACTATTAACTGTTTGACTCTTGTTTTGTAGTTTGTACCGTTCATCCGCTAAAAAATAATTGATCAACTTGGTTTCAATATTGTATGTTGCAGATCAATTAAACTTTTCATGAATAATAAGCGACATCTTCTTTAATGATTTTCTCTCACGATTATTTAAATGATCCCTCATACGATTTCTCACTGCTACCGTTTCGCCAATATAGACCGTAGTATCATTATTTAGAAAGTAAACTACAGGATAATCGGTATAATAACCATTAATACTATCTATTGATGTCTTGTCAAAAGACATTGATTTTATATCTATTTTACTCATATTGTATTCTACCTACCTCATAATTGCTGACAAATTGAAGAATGATTCAATATAAACCTATCACTTTACTTTACTTTATTTATTGGATATTTTAGAGCATTCTTCTCTATTTTCTTAAATGCTTCCTCCTCCAAATCTATATTCATTTTTTCTGCTAACTGAAGAAGATATATAAATACATCCGCCATCTCTTCTTTAATATTCTGTATAGATTCAGCGACCGCTTCTTCACTATTTCTCCACTGAAAATTTTCTAAGAGTTCATTTGCTTCTAGAGATATAGATATCGCTAGATCTTTTTCATTGTGATAAGGGGCCCATCCACGCTCATCTCTAAACTTAATAACTTTTTGCATTAAATCTTTCATTTATAGCCCATCTAGTTTGAATTTTATTTTTGTAAATATATTCTATTTTAGCATTTATTTTAATATTCTGCTTATCATAAAAAAAGAGATACCAAAGTATCTCCCTAATTCGGTATATTATAAATTCCACTTTATCCCCCTGAAAACTTTTCTCAACCGCCGCCACTCGGGGTTCGCAGTTCCACATAGAAAAACATGAATAATGTCTGATAATGAATCTTTTCTACCTTATTTCCATTGAAATAGAGTTCTTCATTTTTTTACGTTCCAGTTTTTTATTTCAGGTGTTTGTCCGTCTAAAACGGATAATTGGTGTAATGTTTTCTTTCAATACCTCCTCTGAAGGACGTGTATGGTGAAGTTCCCCCTCATACTCGCATGGCCGATTTGTGTTATAAATAACGATTATGCTTTTGCCCATACTAACATCAAGAGCAACTACATGTTTCATTTCTTTCTTCTCCTTTTTAGCAAGTCTTCACAGTACCTTATCGATTCCATTTTCTTTTACACGATTTCACGGATCCAACATACTAAACTGATTCACATAAGGTTGTGAAGTTGGTCGGTTTTTGATACGGACTCTCCATCGGTCCCAGGGGCTGTTCGACCTTCCTTCACTTCTACTATAAAAAAATAGTAGCACAAACCATGGCCGTGGTTTGTGCTACTAATGTTAGTATGTTTAAAATAATTGTTTACTTTAATATAAGTTGTGCTACGCACTCCACATGACTCGTCTGCGGAAACATATCCACCGGCTGCATGCTCTCCACCTTATAAAGCTTACTCAGCTCCTGCAAATCCTTCGCCAATGTCGATGGATTACAAGACACATACACAATCTTCTTTGGTTTTACTTTCATCATTGTGCGTAATAATGCTTGGTCACAGCCAGTTCTTGGTGGATCCACAACAATAACGTCTGGTCTAAAGCCTTCCTTTACCCAACGTGGCATGACATTTTCTGCTTTACCAACTTCGTAATGAACGTTACTTCGGTTATGTTTTTTTGCATTTTTCTTAGCGTCATCGATCGATTCTTTGATGATGTCCATACCGCGAACTTCTTTGGCTTGATCCGATAGCCAGAGGCCAATTGTTCCGACTCCGCAATAGGCGTCGACGACTTTTTCTTTTCCTGTTAGCGCTGCTGCTTGCTTTACTTCGTTGTAAAGCTTGACCGTTTGGACAGGATTCAGCTGGAAGAAGGTACGAGCTGATAGTTCGTAAGATAAGTCTCCAAGTGTTTCATTGATGATGCGTTCTCCTGCTAGGTGAATCGTTTTGTCGCCAAAGATGACGGATGTATTGCGGTCATTCACGTTTTGGACGAGTGATTTCACTTCTGGTAGTTGATCGCGAATTTGCTTGATGAGCTCGTCTTTTCTTGGGATTTCGGTTGTTCTTGTGACTAAGACGACTTGGACTTCTCCTGTTTCGAAACCGACGCGTGTAATGACGGTACGGATTACACCTTTTTTCTTCCGCTCGTTATAAATGGAAATATCTAAGTTCTTTAAGATTTTCTTCACAATTCGTGTGACTTTATTCGTTGCTTTATGCTGAACCAGACAGTTTGGAATATCGATCAGCTGGTGTGAGTTGACACCGTATAGTCCGGCGATGATTTTGCCTTCTTTCATGCCGACTTGGAACTGGCTTTTGTTTCGGTAATTCCACGGATCTTCCATGCCAATCGTTTCTTTAATATTTAATGATTCGATTGGAACGCGTAGATAGCGTTCCATCGCTTGAACGACGATGTCACGTTTTTCAACAAGCTGTTGGTCATAGCTAAGATGCTGCAGCTGGCAGCCACCGCATTGTTCATAAACCGGGCAAGGTGCTGCAACCCGGTGTGGTGACGCTTTGCGGATTTGTTTAATTTTTGCTTGCGAAAATTTCGTATCTACTTTTGTTGCAATCGCGACGATTTCTTCGCCAGGCAAGGCACCAGGGACGAAGACGACTTTTTTCTTAAAATAACCGACTCCTTCGCCGTTAATGCCGATTCGTTTTATCGTTAATGGGAAAGTTTGGTTGACTTCTAGTTGTTGATCTTGAGTTTGGCTCATTTCTTTTCACTCCGTTTTTCCGTACTTCTCCATAAATAGAGGGAGGCATAGCTCAAATAGGGCGACCAGCTTTCGCTATATTTTAGCATTTCTTCTTTGGTCGGTTTTTGTGGCAAATTGTATAATTGCTGCACAGCCCTTTGGATGCCAATGTCAGCGATTGGAAACAAGTTCGGTCTTCCTACGCCAAATAGCAGGAAGTTTTCTGCCGTCCAATTGCCAATTCCTCTTATCTTTACGAGTGTATCGATGATTTCCGTGTCTGTTTGTTCTGCTAGTTGTTTTAAGTGTAACTCTCCAGTGGTTATCTTCTGCGATAAACCAATCACATACTCTGCTTTTCGCGTGCTGAATTGAATATCACGCAATTCTTCCACCGTTAATTGGGATGCACGTTCTGGTGTCGGGAAAAATGGCACACCATCTATTTCAAAGCCGAATGTTTTTACATAGCGTTCTGTCAGCGTATGGGCAAAGGAGAGGTTCAGTTGTTGATGAATGATGCATCTCACAAGACAGTTATAATAATCGAAGTCTAACACAATAGGTGTACCGTGATGCTCGGTAAATAATGCCTGTAGATCGGTCTCTTGAAAATGCGATGCGATTTTTGATAATGGTTCATGAAAATGGAATACTTTCTTTACTCTCTCAAGTGCTTCTTCCTTATATTCATTTCGCTCCCCTTGCAAAATAAACATCGGATTGTCCGTATTGCCGATACTTTGAATGTGAACGACAAGCGGTGTTTCTTCTATATATAGCGGCACCTTAATCGTCCGCTCTTCAAAATCAATGACATGTAAAGGATCTAAGCGTAAGCGGTCAAGAACTAAATCAAAATTATAAGGAGCTTCTACCTGTATCGTTTCCGTCCACATAATACCTTCCTTTAACAGTTTTCCACGTATTATAGCATATTTGTGATACGGTGCGGTACCTGGAAAAATTGTCGGCTGCGGATCAAGCATAGAGATGCGGCAAAACCTATAGTCTTCTTCTATCCTCTACACTTGAGTTGAAAAAAACATATCCCCTACTAAACCAACACCTATGAATAGCTAGTAGGACAATTCAACATAATAGAAAAGACATACTATGGAAGGGAGAGATCAATCACAAATGAATAAAATTCCACAAGTCACGCTTCTCTTTTGGATCATGAAGATTGATGCCACTACATTAGGCGAAACAGCAGGTGACTTGTTGTCCATGACGATGGGGGTTGGATACGGGGTCAGTACGATTATTTTATTTGCTCTTTTTATCATTACTCTTATCGCGCAACTACTATCAAAAAGGTATTACCCAATCATCTATTGGCTCGTCATTACGTCAACCGCCGTCGCTGGAACCACGATGTCTGATTTTATGGATCGTACTCTAGGGTTAGGCTATGCAATGGGTTCCACGATATTAGTTTGTATCTTATTAATTATATTTGCCTATTGGTATGCTAGTGAACGTTCGTTGAATATTCATGATATTCACACACGTAAAGTTGAAATTCTTTATTGGGTTGCCATCCTATTCTCCAATACTTTAGGCACAGCTTTAGGCGATTTCTTGGCAGATAGTTCTGGGCTTGGATATGTTGGAGGAGCCGTACTAATCGGAATTCTATTAGCTCTCATCGTCCTAGCCAAATATTTTACAAAAATTTCTCGCGTCTTCTTATTTTGGGTTGCCTTTGTCTTAACTCGCCCTTTTGGAGCAACATTTGGAGATCTTCTTACTAAACCAACTGAAAAAGGAGGGTTAAATCTAGGGACTACTGGATCATCGCTTGTTCTGGGACTCATTCTTTTAGTCCTTATAATTTACGCAACTATAAAAAATAATAAGACCTCTAACTCATTGACCTAATAAGTTTTTATGATCTTATCCCGGTACAATTGTAGCTAAAAAGAAGCTTGGAGAAATTTCTTCGAGCCTTTTTTCGTTATGAATTCATGAATATTTCTAGCCTTTTCACTGTATTCCTAATGAGTCACAATTGGTTCAATTCCATGTCTACTAGTTGTTCTTTGAATTTAACTTTGTGAAGAATTGAAGGGATCATTATACCCTTCTGTCATAGTAAATATAAAAAGCCAATTCCTCAACGTTTAGAAGAATTGGCTTTTTCTTACTCCTTAATCTTTAATCCCATCAAAGCAGCAAAACCAATTGCTTGCTCTGATGAAACCTCACAGCCTTTAAGGTCCTCCAGTGCTACGCTTATACTTTGAAATTGACAACTGCTTAGATCCACGCCTTTGAGCGAAGTTCCGATAAAGTTTGCTTCATTTAAATCACATTGCTTGAAAGCGACTTTACTAAACTTAGCTTCAAATACATCGACATTGCAAAGCGAACACGAATCAAACAGAACCTGTTTTAATTTCGCAAAACCAAAATTACTTAAGTTTGCATGACAATTTTCGAATCGAACATTTCCTAATGTTGCATCAGAAAGATTCAATCCTAAGAGTTTCGATTCCTTAAATTCAACGCGATGAATAATGGCATCGCTAAAATCTGTATTGGATAGGTTACACTTTTCAAAAATCACATCTGTTAATTCAATATTGCGGAATGATACATCAATAAAGGTCACATTTTTAAATATCACTTGTTCAAATCTGATTCGCTGGATATCTTCTCCGATGATCGAGCAATCACTTATGATGCACAATTCATAATAAGGTTCATCCATATATTGAAAGTCTGTTGGAGTTACATCATAAGGAATCTTTGGTTGTTCGATTTTAAATTTAGTCGCCATCCTATCACCTTCATTGCTTCCTTTTTCCAACAAGAATAGCATATAAATGATTGCTCTTCTAATAAAATCTACCCACATCTAATCTATCTGGTTTAAACGACATGTAAATGACACATATAAAGAGTGTGAGGTCTGACCCCTAGTACAACATCGGATTCGCCAGTTGCTGTTCAATCATTAAATCATCCAAGCTCTTAAACGTATACCCCCGCTTTTTCAAATCAGTAATGATCGAATCAAGTGCTTCGGCGTTATCTTTTGATACAGTATGCAGTAAAAGAATCGCACCAGGATGTATCTGCTTCATCACTTCACTATACGAATAGTTTGCTCCTTTTTGTTGATCGACAACCCAATCTTTAAAGGCTAGCGACCAGAAGATATGGGTATATCCTTCTTGATTAGCGATGGCCATCGTTCGCTCACTAAAGATTCCTCGAGGTGGGCGTAAATAGTTCATCGTTTTCTGCCCTGTAATTCGCTCCGTTTCTTCTTTTACTTTCTGTAATTCATTTCGAATAGCTTCGTCCGATTTTGACGTCATATCTGGATGACTCCAGGAATGATTGCCGACGATATGACCTTCCTTTACCATTCTTACAACCAATTCTGGCGTTGTCTTCAAATAATGCCCTGTCACGAAAAACGTTGCCGGCACTTTTTGGCGGCGCAGGATATTTAGAATATTAGCTGTATAGCCATTTTCATAGCCATTATCAAAGGTTAGATAAATATTCTTCTTGTCTGAGCTTCCTTTATATAAAGCACCATGCTTCTTCATCATCTCATCAAGCTTGGTACCCGCTTGTGCAGGCTGCTCATTTTTTCCTTTATTAAAGCCCCAATGATTCGGTGCATTCGAATTTGTTGCGAAAGCTTCCAGCTGTGTGACAAAGAACAACATCAGCACCATTGGTACGATTATAAGCCTTTTCATAATTCCGCTCCTCTGCTCTTTTTTACTTAGTGTTTGAACCAAGATTTAAATTATACGAAGTGGAATTTGGAAAAAAATCTAGGTTTCGGCATATACCTGTACAAAGGGGGAGTTTATATGACTTTGTGGTGGGTCGTAACAATTGGCTTTATCATCATTTTAGGCATTATCGGAATGATTTTTATTTATTTCTTTAGAAGCGGTCTAAAAAATGAAGAGATAGTCGAACCGACATTTCATGCTGATGAAGAAACGACTGAAGGAGAAAAGGATGTTGATGTGAAACTTCCATAAGTAGAGGGTTTTAAATCAGAATAAAATAAGCCAAGTTTGACCCTTAATGGGACAAATCTTGGCTCTTTTTGCTTTGCAGTCGCTTATTTATGCTGAAACATCGGTTTGCGTTTTTCGATGAATGCCAAAACGCCTTCTTTACTATCTTCTGTTCGAAAAACCTCGACAAACAATTCAGCCTCTAATTGAAGTCCTCTGTCAATCGAGGTTTCATATCCTTCATCAATGGCTTGTTTGATCCTCGATAATGATTGCAAGGAGTTTTTAGCGATTTTAGCTGCGAGATTTTTCCCTTCGATTAGGCCGTGTCCTCTTCTAACGACCCGATTGACGAGACCGATTTTTTCCGCTTGCAGTGCGGATATCGGGTCACCCGTCAGCATCATCTCCTTCGCCTTTGCTGTTCCTATTAGGCGGGGTAATCTCTGTGTACCACCCCCACCTGGGAATAAGCCAAGCTTCACTTCAGGTAGGCCGATTTGAATCTGTTCCTCGGCGATGCGAATATCACAAGCAAGCGCTAGCTCACAGCCACCACCGAGTGTGATGCCGTTTAAGACAGCGATCGTCGGCTTTGGACATGTAGCGATAAGATCCAGCGCCTCATGGCATTCGCTAATTTGCTGTCTTATATTCTCATCACCGAACATGTCTGGAAATTCTTTAATATCTGCTCCTGCTGCAAATGCCGTATAGCCGGATCCCGTTATAATAACCGCAACCGTCTCATGATCATGCTTAATATCTGTATAGACTTCTTTTAAATCTCGAAAGACCTGTCTATTGATGACGTTCAAAGGGGGATTCATAATCGTAATAATAGCTAGATTGGCTTCCTTTTCAACCTTCACAAATTGCGCCATTTTCATAACCACCTCTTATTAGGTTTAGTCAGACACATATACGCAAGACATCTCAGGGTAGATACACTTACATTCCATATGTCCAAGCCAATTTCCTTCTATGATTTGAATCCGCTCAAGATGATTGCTCATAATATATTTTGTGTTAGGACATAGTAACCGTAAATGCTTGGGGAGGAAATTACGTTGAAAAATTGGGCCTATATTTTTACATTCGTTATCTTAAATTTTATTTTGCAACCGAATATCGTTACGGCAAGCCCAAATTATCAAGAGTTACACGATACGTTACTATCGACACTAAATCCTGCTATTTCAAAAGAGATTCAAAAATTTTATCAAACAAGCAAACAATACGGATTATATGATGCAAAAATCGTCCATATTCAAAGAGTAGAAGAAGGTGGATTTAACTGTATTGTAAAGGTGCAAGTGATGACTTTTGAACATGCCCATAATCCTCCCTATGGCACGGATACAATTACCTTCGAAGTAAAACCAGATGCAGTAAAAGTGGTAGATTTCGTTCATCTCGGGGACGAGGAAGAAAAGAAAATAGGGCAATTTTATCAAGAAGCTCTAGCCGATATCCAACAAACATTTGAGCTCCATTTAAAAGATTATCAGATGTATACGTATGATCAGCTTTTATTTGAATCTGAAATACAGAAGGATTTTATACCTCTTGCTCATATTGCAGAAAAAATTATAACAACTTTGCTAAATCCTGAGATTAAACCGCCGTTTAAAAATGTCATTGACCCCGTTACCTTTATAAACGGTAGCCAAGGCTATGTTTTATTTAAAAGAGCGGATGGGACAAACTATGTGTATGTCTTGCAGAAAACAGACGATGATTGGCAAATTACCAATAAGAAAAAGAAAAAAGGCAAGAAGATGAAAGCAGAACTGCCTTGGTATGAGTAAAGTGTTTATTGAAAAAAGAGAGTTGCGAAAGACAATATCAGCCCGTTTTTCTATTTTATCAGCCGCTTAATATCCTTTATCAGCCGATTTGCAAATATATCAGCCAACCGCCTTTTCATTCCTATCTAACTTGACAATTTCGAGAAAAAGAGTATAGTTAACCTTGTTAACAGTTAATAAAGGTAACCATTATTTTAAAAGGAGAGATCTACTTGCAAGGTTTTTTTCGGCATTATTTATCTGTATACAGACCGCTCATTACCAAGTTGAATGTGCTGCTCGGCGAATATGACCTTTCCTACTCTTTGTGGCAGGTTATTTTTTTCGTAAAAAATAACGGGCCTTCCACTCTTGTGGATATATCTAGCCATTACAATATCGAAAAACCTTCTATTACGAGATCTGTTCATCGTTTGGAAGAAATGCTACTTGTTAAACAAATTCCAGGAAAAGATCGCCGTGAAAAAATTATTGAGCTTACCGATTCTGGTGAAGAAATTTATCAAACATGCCGTGCAAAGATTACGGAGTTGGAACACATGATTATGAAAGACATTCCTGAAAATATGCTGGAGGCTGCTTTTCAGGTTTTTCCATTGATACGAGAAAATCTAAATAATAAAGAGGGGAAATAAAATGAATAAACCGAAATTATGGACGAAGGATTTTCTAATCGTTTCTACCGCAAACTTTTTCCTATATTTCACTTTTTACTTATTAATCGCAACGATATCCGTGTATGCGATTGAGAAATTTCACGCTTCACCAAGTATGGCAGGTCTTGCATCTGGTATTTTCGTATTAGGGGCACTCGTTGCACGTCTTTTCTCAGGGAAATCCATTGAACAAGTGGGTAGAAAAAAGATGTTGTATATTGGCTTTATTTCGATTTTAATTGTCACACTTCTCTATTTTGTCGTGAACAGCATGACCACCCTTTTAGTGGTTCGTTTCTTACACGGTGCTGCTTTTGGGATGGCTTCAACAGCGACAGGAACCATTGTCGCAAGTGTTATCCCGAATGAACGACGCGGGGAAGGTACCGGTTATTATGCATTGAGCGTGACTCTTGCTGCTGCAATCGGACCATTTTTAGGCATCTTTATCAATCAACATGTCGGCTTTAATATGAATTTCATTTTATGTACAATTCTGTTACTTGTTAGCTTTATTGCTGCTTTCTTCTTAAAAGTGGCCAAAGTGGAATTTACAAAAGAACAATTAGCAAACATGAAAGAATTTAAGCTTAGCAACTTCTTTGAAACGAAAGCTTTTCCCATTTCAATCATTGCTGTCTTTGTTGGATTGTGTTACTCAAGTATTCTTACCTTCATTACATCTTATTCACAGGAAATTCATTTAGTTGATGTCGCTAGTTTCTTCTTTGTTGTGTATGCTGTGGCAATTTTAGTATCTAGACCGTTTACTGGCCGGTGGTTTGATACCAAGGGTGAAAATTTTGTGATGTATCCAGCCTTTTTATTTTTTGCTATCGGTTTGCTCATTCTTAGTCAAGTACATCTTGGCTATTCCCTTTTAGTAGCTGGAGTATTTGTTGGACTTGGCTATGGAACATTTATGTCTAGTGCTCAAGCGATTTCGATTAAGGTGTCTCCAAAACATCGAATGGGGTTGGCAACGTCTACTTACTTTATCTTTACTGATTTAGGAGTAGGGATTGGACCATTTATTCTAGGATCTTTAATTCCTGTCATGGGCTTTCGCGGATTGTATATGACGATGGCTATCGTAATTTTTGCTTGCATCTTCTTATATTATTTCTTACATGGAAAAAAAGCAGTACGTGGAACAGTCACTATGAGCTAATTAGTTAAGAGGCAGACCTCACTTATGTCATATAATCGACTTATAGCTGTTTTTAGTAAGATGTAGTTTTATAAAAAAGATTGATTATTTATAACCTTATCGTGACTTAAATTAAAGAAGCCATAAAAAATAAGGAGTGATACATGACTAATATGTATCACTCCTTTACTTCTTGTTCAACAAGCGAGTCCTTATAATCAATCTTATAATCAATTAATTCTTCTTTCACCAAAGCACCTTACTGTTTAATCTATTTCCAAATGTCCTTTTTCTCTTCTTTTTCGGGATTTCCTCTTGCTTCTGTATATAATCCACTGCTAGATCTAACTTTTCTTTAAACAACCGTTTTTCTTCTTCATATTTCTTCATCAATTCCCCAACTGAAGAAGCAATTTCTCTTGTGTATTCTTCCATAGATTCAACTTTCTCTCTGATGGCTGCATACTCTACTGCCATATCTTTAAATGCTATCAAAAGTTGATCATATTGCGTTTCTAAAAATGCGATATCTGTTTCTTTTCCCGTATTGATAGTGCGGTATCGCTTGGCGATACGCGATGTATTGCTTTATTCATATCGTTTACAATATCGCTTTTTCTTCTCATATTTTCTTAAACTATAATCCGTATAAAATTAACCTATTTGGTAATTTTAGTTAAGTAGCTAAAATTACCATACATACAATTGACTTTATAAAAAGAATAGAGTACATTGCTAAATGTACTTTAACCAAACCACTTTGTTCAAAGTAGCTTAATTAAAGTGGTTTGATTAAAATGTATTTTAACTTAAGGAAAGATGCAACATATTTTAATAAGAAGGTGGATTATTATGGGAAGAGTGCAAGGGAAAGTAGCATTAGTGACAGGTGGGGCATCAGGTATAGGGTTATCGATATCCACATTGATGGCGAAGGAAGGCGCAAAAGTCGTGATTGCCGATTTTAACGAAGCAGGAGCAAAAGAAGCGGCTGAAAACATAAAAAAACAAGGTGGGGAAGCAGTTGGAATTTTCTTGGATGCTGGAAAAGCAGACTCAATCCAGGTAGCTGTCGACTTCACAATTGAACAATATGGAACGATTACGGTACTTGTTAATAATGTGGGTTTGACTAACTTACAAAAAGATCTGGATGTCGTGAATTTAGATTTGGAAGAATGGGACAGACTGATGGATGTGAATTTAAAAAGTGTGCTATTGGGAAGCAGATTTGCAATTCCTCACATGATTAAAGCTGGAGGCGGTTCCATTATCAATACAGCCTCTATGGCTGGATTTACAGGTGACGCTGTACGATCTGCATATGGGGCGTCCAAAGCTGCTGTAGTGAATTTGACTCGTTATATCGCTGCTCAGTATGGTAAAGATCATATTCGTTGTAACGGAGTGGCTCCAGGTCTTATATTAACTCCTGCAGCGAAAAATAATATGCCTCCTGCTGTACTCGATATTTTTGCGAAATTTAATGCATTACCATACCATGGTGAAGCGGATGATATCGGATATACCGTTCTATTCCTTGCATCTGATGAGTCCAAATTCATTACAGGTCAGACGATCCAAGTGGAAGGCGGTCATTACATGGCCAACCCAAGCATTTCTGACTTTAATGATTATGTAACTAAACAGTCGAAATAATCGTGTGGACATTCATATAACAAACTATCCCCTGGATAAGATCAGACTTATTCGGGGTTTTTAGTTAGGAATCTCTTATTGAATTAACCATACATACAATTGACTTTATAAAAAGAATAGAGTGCTTTGAATATTATTTATTTTATCTTCAGGAAGGATGCAACATATGAAATTTACTCAGTTCTTAAAAACAAAAGGTGCGAATGCTGCAATTTTCATGGGGATTTTCTACGCAATCGCAATGCTAGGCATCTTCTTACCTGGTTATACAGCAATTCCAGGAAACATCGATAAATTACCGATTGCTATTGTCAACGAGGATGCTGGTGAATACGGGGCAAAGATTGCCAGCCAGTTACAAGTGAATTTACCGTTTAAAGAAATCGAGACGGGTTTAACGAATAAAAAAGCCTTAAAAGATTTAGAGAAAAATGATTTAGGATTGGTCGTGCACATTCCAGAAACATTCTCTGCAGATATGAAAAATGGCGAGACTTCATCCAGTATCGACTTTACAATTAATGAAGCTGGGGCAACAGTTGTTTCTTCCACTATGAATTCAATCGTTACGGAAATTAACAACCAGTTAAGCGCACAATTCTCACAACAAACAGCACAAGACGTGTTAATGAACTTCAATGTACCAGAGAAGCAAGCTGCGGAAGTAGCGGAAAATATAGAAACAGCTTATGTAGGAAATGTAGTTACAATTAACGAAATACCAGACGGTATGCATAATAATATGCTACCAATGTTCTTAACAATGGCCGGCTATGTTGGTGCGATGATCGGGTCGATGCAATTAGTAGGCGCATTTAAAGCAAGCCGTAAAAAAGCGAGCAAAACACGTTTATTCATTTATGTACAATTAATTGCGTTAGTGATTGCAGTTGTATCGTCACTAGTTGCTACAGGCGTAGCATATTTAATCAATGAGCCAAGTGGTGGTGACCTGTTCTTCAGTTTAGTAGGGCAACAAACTTTAAATTATATGGTATGCTTCAACTTCACAGCGATTTCAATCTTCTTATTAGGTGAAGGCGGAATGATTTTAAACTTACCAATTTTATTTACACAAACATTAGCAAATGGTGCCACAATTACACGTGAAATGATGTACTTACCATATGAATGGATGAGCCACATTTCACCAATGTATTACTCGGTACAAGCGTACTTTGCAAACTTATATGGAAGCATTAGTCCAAGTCCATATATTTGGTCGATGGTTGCTGTTGGCGCGGTTGCGATGTTAATTAATATTATTATCGTCGCTATTTTCCACAAACCAATGTCAGTATATGTTCCGGCCACAGACGCTAAGAATACTACTGAAATCACAGCTTAGTTTTGCTAAATTAAGGACAATTATTCTTGAGGGAGCATAGAGAATGGACACACAAATTTTTATATTGAGCAAACTGATGGAGGGTAACACTTATCCTTATAAAATAAAAAAACAGCTTTCAGATCCCGTTCCATTAGATCAACTAGGTGGGGTGACAGAAAGTAAACTGTACTACCATTTTGATTCATTAGTAAAACAGGGTTTAATTGAGATAGTCGAAATCATAAAAGAAGAACATCGACCTGATAAACAAGTATTTGGGATTATGACTAAAGGTCGTGAAGAACTACCGAAAAAAATCTACAAAGTGTTTGAAAATGCGGATACTATTAGTGAAATGGTGGTAGGGTTATTAAACATCAAGTATGTGGATCGTGATAAAGTAGTAGAAATACTAGAAAAAAAATTAAAAATATTTATTGCTCATTGGGAGCATATTATGGATTTTGACAAGCAGATTCAGGTAGACAAAGATAAAGAAAATCTTAAAGAATTTCTTGGTGGCTATATTTCAACTAGAACAGAGCACACAATTTCTTGGCTTGAAGAGTTAATTAAACGGATTCAACAAATGGACATATAAAGGGATTGTAAGTTGACCTGATAGAATTTACACTATATGATATTTCAGGAAATTATCACCTCTTATTAAGTGCTGTTTTCTCATTTAACTTTAAAATCCAGCTACCTTCACACTAGAAGATCAGCTGGGTTTCTTCATTACTTGTCGTTGTTCTTCTGAATAAGCTGTTAAAGGAGTAGGTTCATTATGTATAGATATCAACCCAAGCATTAATCATTAATTAGAATAGTCTAATTATCTAAATCGCTATCGAAAACGAATTTTTTGTTTTTTTTCTTACCAATCTAAAATTCAGGTTGTCTTAAATTAATTTGATCGTTTAGGGCACTTTTTTCTTTAAAACAAATGTATGATTTTAGTTATTTTCGTACATTCAAAAGACCACCAAATTGGTGGTCTTTTTACTGAATTAAAGCTCCCGTTAATCAATTTTCTCCTTATTGACCTTTAATATCTCTTTTAAGGTAGAATGGATATTTTGAAGGCTTATTAAAATAAATCCAAGCATTACAAATGTTACTAATTCCCCTGTAAATATAGAGACTATCGCTATTATTAAGGCATATAAGCCATATAGCCAACCGTTCATTTTATAACACCTCACCAGTTAAACATTTCCATTATTTTAACACATTTTATTCATGTAACCTGCATCGTTAATTGAATAAGGGGCTTTTTCTTGAACCGATGTCTCCCATTAGCCTAATAAGCTAGATAAAAAAGCTCCTCTTATTTTATTTCAAGAGGAGTTTACATAATCACCCTTATAGGCATTGAAAAAGGATCTCCCAGTGAAGATCCTTTTAGCTACTTGTTCAATTAAAGCTCCCGATTGCGGAAGATCATTATGAGTAAATGAACACCAATAATTCAAAAAGAAACTTCGATTAAATCCAAAGCTTGTTGAATTAGGATCCTAACATATAATTTTCTGGACTGTCAAACTATGCTAACCTGTTTGTAAGCTCACGAACATGCGATCTTTTCTTACTTACTCTAAATTGTGCTACTTTAAATGATAAAATTGCTTTAATTTTTCATCAAACTCTTTCCAAGTAAATAAAATATATGGTGCTTCCATATCCAATATTGTTTTTACATCTTTAGCTACTACTTCAACCCGTTTTGTTGGGTCATCTCTTTTTCCTGCTGGGAAAATTGCCAATTTCCCCATTTCTTTATTTCCATTTTCCCAAGTCAATTCTTTAAGTGGTAATTTACTGATTTGTTCTTTAGAAGGAATTACTTTGCCTTGCCAATCACAAATTTCAAATAGAGGGTATCTATCTCCAGTCCATTGTTCAATAATGCCAATGACCTTAAGGATAATATATTCGCCTGACATTAACTGATAACTAATGGCATCCCCTGCTTTTAAAGTAGTATCAGATACAAATCTCTTCGGTACTTTTTTAGCTTGTGGTTGTGGAGAATTTAATTGTTCTTTTAGTTTATAAAGAACAGCTTCACGCTTTTTCTTTAATTTAGGGTCTTCTTCCCAACGTTCAAGGTCAGCACCACTATCTATAATTTGAAGTGCTTTATTTTTAACTTTCTCTTGAAGTCTCCCTAATTTCCATTGTATTAATGCAAATGATAACCAAAAAGATGTAACTTCTTCATCATCTAACTCATTCAGATATTCCTCAATAACAATTCTACTTGCTTCTTCATTTGAATAATCATTGCCCAATAAATCTTTATATCTAAACCTAACATCTTCGGCTATATCATCGGATAATATCGCTACTCCCCAAGCACCCATTCTATATCGCTCCCTAAATTTAATTATTAATTTATTATGTATCTAGGTATTTGGTACACCTAACGCATTCTATTATTTATATAAAAATTCCTTTTCTTCTTCAATTAAATTACCCGTTTGCTGAATAAGGTTTCTAAAGAACACATGAATACTCTATACAAATCTAGTTTATATAAAGTCAACTATCGGAAGTTCCGAAACATAAAACCCCTTGGTGCTCAAGGGGTTCCGAATGGTCCATTTTTATCGTTTATACATGATTTTATACAGTGTTGATGAATCCACATTTTCAGCTTCTGAAGAAGCCTGGTAGCTGCATAAAAAAGGGGTATTTTATGCAAATTATTCTTCCACTAAAGCACTCCGTTACTTTAAGTACATCTTTTCACAATTTTTTAGGTATTTAAAAAGAAGAACCCAGAAAGTAGGGTTCTTTTAATGCATCTCTATTTTAAGTCTTTTATTTTTACCAATTCTTCTTCTATTCCACTCATTATATCAAACGCCCCATCCGACTTATTAGAACAAACAACTACATTAATGGATATGTCAGGATAATGAGCAGAATTAAAGTTAACCCCTGGATCATAACCCATTATGTGGTATTTAAAAATACTGTTTTCTGTGGTTTTCTTAATCCAAATACCATAACCATAATAGCCACTCTCATTGACTTGTGTATGAGTGGATAAAAGCTTATTTGTGTACGTTTCATTTAAAAGTTGATAATTCATAAGTGCTGTCCACAGCTTAGCCATATCATTAGCAGTTACAAATGCACCACCATCTGAACCACCTTTTACAGGTAAAGAATAGATGTTAGTTTTCCAAGTTCCATCAGTTTTATCGATATAGCCTAATGCTGTATTTGGCGGTAGAGAATCAAATGCAAAATACCCAGAATTCGTCATATTAGCCTTATTGAAGATGTGTGCTTGAATGTAGTCAGAGAATTCAAGTCCACTTGTCTGTTCAACAATTAATCCTAATAAAATGTAACCAGCATTATTATAGTGAAACGATTCTCCTACTTTTGCTTTCATAGGCTCATCTTGAAACAATGGTAAGAAATCTTTTAACTTTCTTATGTGATACATAGGGTTTGCAACCCAAAGTTCCTCAAAGTCATCCATTACATCTTCATCGAAATAATCTGGTATTCCCGAAGTGTGTGTCAGTAAATGATGGACAGTCACTTTTTCATCAAAGTGTTTTAATTCAATATCAAGACAATCGGTCAATTTAGAGTCAAAAGAGATTTTCCCCTTTTCAACAAGTTGACAGACCGCTATTGCAGTAAACAATTTACATCCAGATGCTATTCCAAAACGGGTCGCAGAGTTATTTTCTATTTGATCAGAACGATTTGCATAACCAAAGTTTTGTTCTGCTAACACCTTATCTTTTTCTTCAACAAATACTGAACCTGAAAAATCAACCTTATTCTGAATATCCGTAATCTTCTCTTGTAAATTTTTGTTCATAGCTATTCCTCCCGATAATTAACTATTATTCATTTATTGATTTTGTTTAAGAAATAGGAATTCGCTTGAACAAATAGATTCTGTCTAACTTTATTCCTATTTATTTTTGTTCGATTATCATCATTGGTAAAACCCCCGTTTCAAAGCAATCTTTTTGATTATAATAAATTTTTAGAATGTAAACACTCTTATTCAACTAAACTGCCCCGTAGTTGAATAATGTGTTTTTATGAATGTATGATATTACATATTTTCGTACATTCATTTCGTTGATATCACTGGATCTCATTGTTAAGATAACGCCATCACACATTGAATGTACGATATCGGAGGGACATCATGAAAGAAAAGAACGTGCAGCCGTTGCGAACGGCGAAAGAAATCGCAGTTTATACGGCTCATATGAGCGACGGAGAGTACTTGTTTACAAGTCGGAAGGGTAAAAAAGTCCGATTATTCCCACACAAGCCTACAGAGCGCTTGTGAAGGCCGGAGACGTACTTGGACGGGATGACATCAGCACGCATACGATGCGGAAGACATTTGGCTATGCGTATTATCGGAGAACGAAGGATCTGGCATTCCTGCAGAATATTTTTAACCATTCCGCCCCATCGATCACTAAACGATATATCGGGATTACGCAAGAGAAAATCGACGAATCGTTGAAGGATTTCTCTCTGTAAGATGCTGTGCTACAAGTCAATGCGAACGTGAGGGCAACTGCTCTAGCAAGAATGGTTGGTCACAAACCTAATCATTTCAGAATTAGAAGAAGAACCATTTCCTCTTGGGCGACGGAGTGGTTCTTCTGAAATATTCAGGGTTTTTGTATCATATATATTAGCGTTTGAATTGTTCAATTTTCGTTTCCAGTTCATCAATCATGCTGATTAAGCGATCAATGTCTTCAAGCTCAGTGTGTTCTGGATCAATGTTTTCCAAGACCTCGATAAACATCGTTAGCCGCCCTTTCAAGTACACTAATTGATCATCTTTATCGGTAATTTGCTTTCCCATAACGCACGCTCCTTTCGCCTTCTAATCGTATCGAACATAATGTGAAAGTGCAATGTTAACATGATCTGTGCCATTGACATTATTTTTTGATTGCCCATAATAGAGGATGTTCAAAAAGTCCGGTAAAAAGCTTGCGAATTTCTTCGTCGCTCATTAATGACACTCTGTTAAGATTGCGCACGTCCTGTGCGCAACACAGAAGTCAGCACATCCTGTGTAAGTCCGGTCCTCACGTATTACTGCATACGCGCAGGTCTAGAGACTATCGCTCCTCGAACTTCTCGGCTCTTTTTATCCTCCTTTTCGAACACGCACTATTAGGAATGTAATCATACTGAAGGAGTTATCATAATGACCAGTTTAACCAATATTCCAGCAATACAACCGATTTCACCTGACTATGATCCATGGGAAGCATATATGGACGTTGAACAATATGGAAAAATGACGCTTACCAATATTGAGTTCACAACGACGACACTGTGCAATATGCGATGTGAACATTGTGCTGTCGGCTATACCCTTCAGCCTAAAGATCCGAACGCCCTTCCACTGGACCTCATTCTTCGTCGTCTTGACGAAATACCAACATTACGCTCGCTTAGCATTACTGGTGGCGAACCGATGCTTTCCAGAAAATCAGTGAAAAATTACGTCCTTCCGCTGTTAAAATATGCATATGAACGCGGAGTACGAACGCAAATGAATTCGAATTTAACCCTTGATCTTGCTCGGTACGAAGAGATCATTCCATACCTAGATGTGTTACATATTTCGCATAACTGGGGAACGACTGATGAATTCATTGATACAGGGTTCGCAATGATGGACAGAAAGCCAACTCGCGAACAGCGCGCGAAACTATTTGATAATATTATTCTTAATTCACAAGCCTTAACAAAAGCTGGCGTCTTAGTTTCTGCAGAAACGATGTTGAATAAACGGACGCTCCCTCATCTAGAGCATATTCATAAGCAAATTGTTGAGGATATGGGCTGCCAGCGACATGAGATCCATCCGATGTATCCTAGCGATTTCGCTTCTGCACTAGAAACATTGACGCTTGATCAAATGCGGGAAGCGATTCATCAACTGCTCGATTTCCGAAATAAGGACGTATGGATGCTGTTCGGCACCCTTCCATTCTATTCGTGCAGCAATAACGAGGAAGATGTGAAGTTATTGAAACGCTTATATGACACGAAGAAGGTAACGGTTCGAAATGATCCTGATGGCCGCTCTCGCTTAAACGTGAATATTTTTACGGGGGATGTGATTGTCACAGATTTTGGCGATGCCCCATCACTCGGCAATATTATCGATCAGCCGCTATCACAATCGTATGAAACATGGATGAACTCCAAGCTTGCTAGAGAATTAAATTGTCATTGCCCAGCAGTTAAATGCTTAGGTCCAAATGTACTCGTCAAAAACGCATATTATCCCAAAATGGACTTCCAAACAAGAAAGTCTATAATTTAAGGATTAGGGTCAAACTTCATACAATATGAGGTTTGACCTTTTGATTTAAATTAGACCAACCACTTTATCTTGGCTGCTCACTAGCAATAAAGTTGAACGAAAGATGGTCTTGAACCGGAATCCATGCACCAATTCCTTGGGAGGTAATATTTTTGATCAACAAGGAACGCTTGCTACCTTTTAAAATGACATACACCTCGCCATACGTGACTTTTCCTTTTTCGTTAATGGCTGAAGCAAAGGCATTCAAGTAGCCTAATCGTCTTGCCGGTATATTATACACTTGATCTTTCTTAGTTGCTCCACCAATAATCGTTTCAAACGCCAACGGTAATTTGGTTTTTTCAGCCGCTTTAATTAGCATCATTTTTTGCACGTCTGGTGAAGCCGGTATTTTAGCCGTTAAGCCACCGCGCACAATTTTTTGCATCTCTTGAACATAATGAATCGGATGTGGTGTCAAATTAGCACGGTTATCAAAGAAATTCGTATTGATTTTTTGATATTCCCAATTTGGTGCTGTTTCAGTCGATTGATAATTCAGCGCCCAATGTCCTAAATAAATTGTCGCTCTGTACCCAAATGAAAACGGTGCTTTGCCAACAGCTGATTCATTCAGCAAATGAATTAATTCAGGATTTTCAATTTTTATTTTGGAAGTATCAATTAAGGATTGGGCGAATTCACTAGGTTGTAAAAAGGGTAAGTCTTGAGTCGAGTTCGGATACGTGTTTTCCTTTGCAATATTTAAAACAGATGGAGGAACGACCGTTTTACTCACTGCGGGAGTGTTACCCTTCTTCTCTACCGGCGTATTCTCCTTCTGAGTAGCCAAAGCTTCGTCTGCTAAATAAGGAAGTCCTACTAGTAAAACGCTAACAATCACCCATACTCTAAGTCGCTTCATCATGACGCACTCCTTTAGGTTTTGTTAATATCGTTTGTAAGACCTAGCGTTTATATACAGACGTTGAATAAAAAGATTTGTGTTTTTTCGGTAGGCTCTTTTCGTAAAGATTGTTGTTTTTAGCAAGAAACCAATTCGAACAGATGTTGATCTTCGTTACAGGTGCGAGACTCCTGCGGGAAAAGCGTGTTGAGGGAGACCCCGCAAGTGCAAAGCACTGAGAAGGCTTCTGAGACCGCCCGCGGAAAGCGAGTACCTGCAACGGAATCAACCCGGGTTATTAGTGTAAAAATGATTGAAGAGCAACAAAGTATGTGAAAACAGCCTTTCGGTAAAAAAGTTGAGATTTTGTTGTTTTGTAACACAATTGTAATATTCTGAATATTTACAAATTTATTTACAAAGTATATAATAAATTTACATTTAAATAAAGGAGGGGAAATCGTTCAGTCCACATCACGTCAAGGAGGTATGCCTATAAAGACGATTCCATAACCTTTACTTTATTACACGATTATTTAACTAAAACGAAACATAAAGGATGGTGACTACTTCTAGAATTATTGGTTCCATGACACATAAAGTTGCGTGAAAATAATTTTGGATGATTATATGTACTTACAAACTGTAATTGAATAAAAATGGCTCTCCTAATCAAGTCGGGGTGAGCCATTTTTTTGTTTACTTATAATAAATAAAATCCTATTCCCATGATTACATACGCAGCTATAAGGGTTAGACCTTCAAACCAGTTGGATTCTCCATCATTTGAAATCATGATGATTAATAATACCGCTGTTACCATGGCGATTAATTCTGGCAAAGTGAAGATGAGTGGCATGGTAACCGGAAAGAATAAAGAAATTAAGACGAGGACAGGCGCTACGAACATGGCGACTTGCAATGTTGATCCAACAGCGATTTCAACGGCCACGTCCATTTTATTTTTATAAGCCATAAGGATAGCTGATGCATGTTCCGCTGCATTTCCAACAATAGCGACGATAATAACCCCGATAAACAGCTCTGACCAGCCAAATGTCTCACCGACAACGCTGAACGTATGAACCAATCTCTCAGAAACATAGGCCACCACAAGCGTTGCCCCAAATAGGACAGCAATTGCTGTTTTCTTACTCCATTCTGGCACTTCCTCTTCATGTTCTACCTGTTTTGCTTTTTCAGTAGGCTGGTACACGCCTCGATGTGTGACAAGTTTAAAGAACAACGCAGCAAGATACAAGATAATTAAAATGATTGAGATGCCGACACTTAATGACATCGTCTTACTTTCATTCATATTTTCCGTAAACACCTCTGGAATTACAAATGCCAAGCCTATCGCAAAAATTAATAATCCAGCATTATGCCTTGCATCAAATACATTAAATTTTTGTCGTTTAAATTTTGTTCCACCTACAAAAAAGGACAACCCTCCGACTAATAATAAATTTCCTAGTACAGAGCCCGTCAATGACGCGAGGACAACCCCAAGCAATCCAGCTTTCAAAGAAAATATCGATATAATTAATTCAACGGCGTTACCAAACGTTGCATTCAATAGTCCGCCGATTCTAGGTCCCATCACAATCGCAAGGCTCTCTGTGGCTCGGCCCATAAAACTTGCAAGTGCAATAATCGTCAGACAGTAAACAACGAACATAAAGATGGTTGACCAATGCAGAATGGAACCGATGATCGACAACGGGACACCGGCTGCTAGAAGCACCAAAAATATTTTATTACCCATTCCTTTCACCCTCCATTCCTCTTTACTATCTCCTGCTTTTCCCATTTTATTAATTCAATAAACAATTGATGCGGGATAAAGTGAAACTTCCATCAGTAGGGGTTTTCTTCATCCCCTACTGATGGTTAGTTGAACCAATCGGGCTTTTACGGGCAGTTTGTCCCCCACCTATCTTCTTTGTATCTCATAAGCTTGAGGTGGGGGTCTTACTGCCCGTTAATGCGGGACATTTTAAAGCTTGCATAATGAATCAATGAGCATGTACGATCAATAGAGGCAATCTATTATTTTAGGAGAATAAAATGAATAAAGTGAAACTTTCATCAGTGGGGGGAGTTGAACCGATCGGGGATTTACAAGCTACTTATCCCCTACCTATTTATTTTTTTATTCTCCCACAAAAAATGAGGTGGGGATATTACAGCATGTTAAACCGGGATAAGAAATTACTTTTCAGTATTTTAGTTTGCACAGTCGGCATTTCAGGATTTTCTCAAGGGATGCTTCTACCCGTTATTGCGGTCATTTTCGAAAGTGACGGTGTGAGTTCTTCGTTAAATGGTTTTCATGCCGCTTCTTTGTATATCGGCATTTTATTAATTTCACCGATTGTGGAAGAACCATTGCGTAAATTTGGTTATAAACCTTTAATCATGTTCGGCGGGCTTACAGTCGTGCTTTCGTTGGCCTTATTTCCAATGTGGAAATCATTTTGGTTTTGGTTTCTCTTAAGATTTCTAATCGGAATTGGCGATCATACGCTTCATTTTGCGACCCAGACGTGGATTACTGCGATTTCACCTACTCAAAGCCGAGGTCGAAACATTGCCGTTTACGGTTTATTTTTCAGCTTGGGCTTTACGTTCGGTCCATTGATGGTCAAGCTTCTAACCGTGAACGAAAGCCTTCCGTTTATCATTTCTTCTATAATGAGTTTATTCGTTTGGCTCACTGTTTTTCTTTTAAAAAATGAGTACCCAGAACAGGATCATCATATTGAAACGGCCTCACTGCTTGGAACACTAAAACGGTTTTCAAAAGTCAGCCGCTATGCTTGGGTTGCCTTCTTACCGCCCTTTGGTTTTGGCTTTCTTGAAGCAACACTGAATGCGAGTTTTCCAGTGTATGCTTTACGCGAGGGAATTAATGTAAACAGCCTATCCTTTATCATTCCAGCGTTCGCTGCGGGCAGCTTAGTTACTCAGATTCCGCTTGGGATCATGAGTGACAAATTTGGAAGACGAAACATTTTAATGATCGTGCTTTTCTCTGGATTTGTTATTTTTACTACTGCAGGCTTTTTATCGCAGTCGGCAATTGGCATGTTACTTTGCTTCTTGTTTGCAGGGTTCATGGTCGGTTCTACTTTTTCATTAGGCATTAGTTATATGGCTGATTTACTGCCGAACAGCTTGCTGCCGACCGGAAATTTATTATGTGGCATATTCTTCAGCTTTGGTAGTATTACTGGACCATTTATTAGTGGGCTTGTGATTGAGTATATCGATGGAGGATTTTTCTTCGCATTAAGCATCATGCTCCTAATCATTTTCTTTTCTATTACCTTTTTTAATGAAAGCAAAAAGCTTGATGAACCCTTTGAACGCACAATAACGTAATAACAAGACAAAAAGAGTCAGACCTCGCAACAACTGGTTTAGATGCGAGGTTGACTCTTATCGGTTACTTACTAATGATATCCATTCTGCCCATTAGCAGAACCGGATGTTTTTTGCTTCGGCTTATTTTTTCCTTTTTGCTTCGTGCTACCGTTTTTTTGCTGACCTTTTGGCACACAAACGCCTCCCTACCTGTTTTGAAGCTACTACTTGCTTCTGTTATAGTATGGCCTCATTCTACTCGTTCATGAAGGTAATTTTCGGCATTCAGTTTAACAAGTTGGATGTTTTAGTTCACTTAAAAGAGCGTTGATTTCCCCACCGATAATAATGATGATACCGGTCAAGTAAAACCAAATCATAAGCACGATGATTCCTCCAAGGCTTCCATATGTAGTCGTAAACCCTCCGAAATGATCAACATAATAGGAAAACGCAAGCGACACAACAATCCAGCCTCCTGTTGCAAAAAAAGCGCCAGGTATCACATGTAAGCATTTCTGCCTTTTATTCGGAGCAAGCCAATATAACATAATAAAAACAATGACAAGCACAACTCCACTGACCAGCCAACGGAATGCATTCCAAATTTGCAGAAACTCATCTGATAAGCCAAACGAGGAAAATAAAAACATCCCAAGCTGTTTTCCAAACACAGGAAGCAAGAGTGCAATCATAAAGACAAATATCATTGCAATAGTAAGAAGGATTGACATCCCTCTGGCAACAA
This sequence comes from Peribacillus huizhouensis, assembly GCF_014138605.1. Classification (GTDB taxonomy): domain Bacteria; phylum Bacillota; class Bacilli; order Bacillales; family DSM-1321; genus Peribacillus; species Peribacillus huizhouensis. Next base: position 232,591 of record NZ_JACJHX010000004.1, read on the forward strand.
AAAAGTTTCTCGTTTCTTCGACATTATAAGCACGGTTAAATGCACGAACGATGGCATTTAAACCATTCGACGCTGACCAAATGGTCGCAATGATTCCAAACGATAACAGTTTCGTATTTGCTTGCATCACTTGGTTGATATTTTCCTCAATTAATGCCATTGAACTAGCAGGGGCAAAGCTTTCAAATAACGTTAATAAGTCATCTTGTGAAATAGGGAGATACGGTAATAAGCTAATGAGAACAAGTAGCAATGGAAAAAGTGAAAGCAGGAAAAAATAAGCCAACTGTGCGGCCAATCCTCCTACATCATCTTGGTCCATTCTCAATATCATTTTTTTAACATAAGCGATTGCCTTCATTCAGCCACCCCAATAAGATTACTTTGCCCGATAAAGTGAAACTTCAATCAGTGGAGGATACCGATTTCCCACTCCCATGAAAATAGCCATTTTCATTATTTTTGGTGAAGCTTGCTTCATGCTTGGCTGCCCACTAATGAGATAAAATATCTTTCCTTTATCATGAGTTTTTTCAGTATACAACTTCTACCCAACAAATTATTCGTTCTTATTATTCGTCATTTCTGCAGTGATCGCTTCTTTCGTTTCAATGACTGTTTGTGCCAATTGCGGCGGAATTTCTTTCAATTCCTCCACCTTTTGTGAAATGAACACAGCATCCTCAGTAATTTGTTCAATTGTCGTTCGTATTTGTTCTGTTGTTTCACGAACTTGAGTGAATACAGAGCTTGGATTCTTCACAAAGGACTTCATTTCTCGAATGCATCCTTTCCCAGAACTAATCACTGATGTTCTCGTTGTTTTATCAAATAAACTAATCACTGCTCCAGCCGCAGCCCCTACTAAAATCGACTTCAAGAAAATGCTTTTTTTTAATCCATGCTTTTCATTCATAATTTTTCTCTCCCTTCATAATTTATATATGTGTGTATGTAATTCATTATTTCCATCCCATGTTCCCATCATATACCAACCGGGAAATCTTTGTAAAAAATATCTGTTATTTTTACCATTATCAAGCTTTTTCACTCATTGAAACACCTGTACTTTTCATTGACTTCTCCCCATAATAGTGACAAGATTAACTAAATGAACGGAACGAAAGGAATGATATCATGGATGTGTCCCACAACACAGCAGAAACAGTTGATTACATGGTCGAAAAGATAAAAGAAAAGTTGAAAATGATGAATATTGGAGCTGTAAAATCCACACATTTCAATGCGGAAATGTATGAGGAACTGCGAGACATTTACGAAATGGTCATGCGCAAATCCAATTTCAGCCCAAGTGAAATGCAAGCCATTGTTGAAGAACTAGGCAAATTACGCAGCTAATTTTAAAGTGCGTGTTCAAAAAGGAGGATAAAAAGAGCCGAGAAGTTCGAGGAGCGATAGTCTCTAGACCTGCGCGTATGCAGTAATACGTGAGGACCGGACTTGCACAGGACGTGCGCGATCTTAACAGAGGGTCATTAATGAGCGACGAAGAAATTCGACAGCTATTTTTCCCGGACTTTTTGAACATCCTCTTAAAGGGTCATCGACCAAACATCTCCTATATACCGTTTAAATGACATAATAAACGGTGTATAGAATGTGAGGTCAGGCCCTTTTTATATTTGCCAAGAACAAGACAAATCATTTGGCGGAGTGAGAGATTGTCTTTCAATCGGCAGCAAATGAGCGAAACTGACGAGTAATCCTATTTAACGAACCAGTAAATGCACGCATGCATTCTCAATTTCCGAATCATCATTCACCATTAGATAAGGGTCATCGAAACCCCTCAACTTTTTTTAGAACGAAGAAGGGTCTGACCTCGCAGCAACTAAATACAGTATATGATACGTGTATGAAACACGACATACTGTTTTAGAGTGCGTGGTCTGACCCTTATGAGACTTTCTATTTCCATCCATTTTACTGTTTCGTTAATATTAATGCGCCATCTTTCGTAATGGCAATTGTATGTTCATATTGCGCGGAATATTTCCCATCAGCCGTTGATGCTGTCCAGCCATTTGGATCACGCACTGATTTGTATGTACCAACATTCACCATCGGTTCGATTGTGAATACCATGCCTTCCTTTAAGCGAGGTCCTTTATTCGGTAATCCGTAATGAGGGACTTCAGGACTTTCGTGAATGACATTTCCAATACCATGTCCGATGAAATCACGAACAACTGAAAAGCCTTCTCCCTCTACATAAGATTGGATTGCGTGACCAATATCCCCGATACGGTTACCAGGAACACATACTTCAATTGCTCGATATAAGGATTCTTCAGTTACTTGAAGAAGGCGTTCTGTCTCCTTGGATACATTTCCTACTTTGTACGTCCACGCTGAATCAGATAGCGCTCCATTGTAATTAACTACCATATCTATCGTAACAATATCCCCATTTTTCAATGGCGTTTTTCTAGGATATCCATGACAGATTTCTTCATTTATACTTGCGCAAGTGGCATATTGATACCCTTTGTAACCCTTCTGTTCTGGTTTTGCTCCATGCTCTTTTAAAAAGCCTTCTACAAATTCTTCTATCTCCCAAGTTGTTACACCCGGTTTAATGAGCTTGGCGATTTCCCGATGGCATGCGGCCAGAATCTTTCCTGATTCATGCATCGCCTGAATTTCTCGTTCTGATTTTAATACAATCACTCTGGACACTTCCTTTTAAAATAACGGTTAACTCTATTCTACTGCAAAAAAGCAAAGATATGAATAACAATGCATTTTTCTTCAAAGACAAAAAGTATATCTCATTCGGGTCGGATTTTACAACCAAAACACTGTTTCAAGTAAGCATCCCTTGTATAAGCAGGATCTAATGTGGAAATATGAAAAACCTGACTTCCATTAAACAGCAAGTATCTCCGATGCCATTCAAGTAGCCAAGTTCATTTTCTTCATTTCTTTATCCCGCATTAACGGGCAGTAACCCCCACTGATTGAAGTTTCACTTTATAGGATTGCGCGGTACAATTAGAATTTCCACACGCCGATTCTTGGCTCGTCCAACCGCTGTTTCATTTGAAGCAATCGGCATAAACTCGCCGTATCCTTTGGCGCTAAACCATTTAGGATTTAGGCCATCGTTTTCAAGAAGAATTTTCATAAAGTTCACTGAACGCATGACACTTAAGTCCCAGTTAGAATCATATCTAGCAGTTTTGATTGGGACATTGTCGGTATGTCCACTTATTACGATACTGCGAGGTGGATCCATGATCAACAAATTAGAAATTTCCCTTGCAATTCCCTGATTTTCTGTTCTGATCTCGGCACTTCCTGAATCAAATAATACATTATCGCGAATTGTGAGGAGTAACCCCCCGCTCGTTAACGAGGTGTCTAATTTATCGTTTAATTGATTGTTCCTAATAAATACATTTACTTTTTCTTGTATTTCTGAGAGCTCCTTTTGTTCAACCTGGCCAAGATTTTCTTGCTCATTCTTTCCATCCCCATCGGCAGAAGGGGTTTTATTGTCTGGTGAGCCTGGAACAGGAGATGGATAATCCATCACGCCTGTTCCACCCGTGAAGATTTGGTTAAATACACCGGAAAGTTGTTGGAATTTATTAGCATCGACCGAACTTGAGGAAAATAGCACAATGAATAATGCCAAGAGCAAGGTCATAATATCCGCATAAGGAACAAGCCATGATTCATCCATATGTTCTTCCTTACGTATTTTTCTTCTCTTCCTAGCCATCTTGCCTCACGCCTTCCAGCCATTTTCTCCGTTCATCAGCCGTCAAATAAGACGTGAGCTTCTGTTCGATCGTTCTTGGAGCTTCACCTTCAATAATCGATAGAATTCCTTCAATCATCATTTCTTTAATCCGTACTTCCGCCAATGATTTACGTTTCAGTTTATTTGCAAATGGGTGCCACAGTAAGTACCCAGTAAAAATTCCGAGCATAGTTGCAACAAATGCTGCTGAAATGGCATGCCCAAGTTCGTCCGTATTGTCCATGCTTCCAAGTGCCGCAATTAACCCGAGTACCGCTCCTAATACGCCTAGTGTAGGTGCATATGTACCAGCCTGTGTGAAAATGGCCGCTCCTCCAAGGTGACGCTCTTCCATTGCATCGATTTCTTCAGATAGTACATCACGAATATAATCAGCACTTTGCCCTTCTACAGCAAGATTCAGCCCATTTTTTAAAAATTGATTATCCACTTGATCTGCAATAGTTTCTAATGCAAGTAATCCTTCTTTTCTTGCAATGACTGCCCATTCAGAAAATGTTTGGATTAATTCCTGTGGCTTCGTAAGCTCTTGTTCGGTAAATAAAATCTTAAATAGCTTTGGTAGTTTCTTTAATTCAGATGAAGGGAAAGCCGTAATGACGGCTGCAGCTGTTCCACCTAAAATAACTAAGATTGCAGCAGGATTCAACAGGGCAGACATAGCTACACCTTTTAAATACATCCCGACTCCGACTGCTATAACTCCTAAAATAATACCAATTGTCGACGTTTTATCCATCATTTTCACCCATTCATTTATTCTTCTACTCTCTTTCTTTTATATCGGTAGAAAACTAGAAAAAATGAGTACCTTTTTATTTTTTTCAAAAAAACTAACATTAGGACTAAGTTTCTGAATTGTCAAAAACAGTTTTATACTTAATATCGTTAATCACAACAACTAATTTCTTAGCACGATAATATATCTGACTGTTTTCTAGATATCGCACATTTTAAGATAGCCAGTTTTCTTATGGTACCTTTTATGAATAGTGCCTTTAATTGGCATGGTGTTTTATTTTCGAGAATGATATGTTAATAGTCGAGTATTTTCCAGGAAATATTCACTCGTTCGACAGAGCATCTATAAAATGTTAACAATTACCACAAATTATTATCCCCAAAATCTGCAACTTTTATGTAAAATGCTATATAGGGGTCAAACTCTAATCAATAGGGGTGACTAAATGTTATCAAATACAGAAATTGGCATCGATTTAGGAACAGCCAATACATTAATTTATAGTAAAACCAAAGGAATTATTTTTAATGAACCATCCGTTGTAGCTATCGATACCAACACCAACAAAGTGGTAGCTGTTGGTAGTGACGCAAAAGAGATGATCGGAAAAACACCAGGAAATATAGTGGCGATTCGGCCATTGAAAGATGGGGTTATCGCTGATTTCGATATTACATCACAAATGCTTAAGCAAATTATGAAGGTAGCAGGGAAGAAACTTGGACTTTCAATCAGAAAGCCTGTTGTTGTGGTGTGTACACCATCTGGTTCTACGACAGTAGAGCGAAGAGCCATTGAAGATGCGGTGAAGAGCTTCGGAGCAAAGCAGGTGCATTTAATTGAAGAACCAGTTGCTGCCGCAATTGGTGCAGATTTGCCCGTTGATGAACCGACCGCAAATGTCGTCGTTGATATTGGCGGTGGCACGACAGAAGTAGCGATTATCTCCTTTGGTGGCGTCGTTTCCTGCCACTCCATACGAATTGGTGGGGATCAGTTAGATGAAGATATTGTTCAACATATTAGAAAACAATATAATCTTCTTATTGGAGAGCGTACTGCCGAACAAATAAAAATAGAAATCGGCCATGCTCTCATTAAGCATGAACGTAAAACGATGGATATAAGAGGTCGTGATCTTGTCTCAGGTCTTCCGAAAACCGTAACGATACATTCAGAAGAAATCCAAGAAGCGATTCGTGAATCTCTACTTCATATTCTAGAAGCCATTCGTGCTACACTTGAAGATTGTCCACCTGAGTTGAGTGGTGATATCGTCGACCAAGGTGTAGTTCTTACCGGCGGTGGCGCGATGCTTAACGGTATTCAAGATTGGTTGAGTCAAGAAATTGTCGTTCCTGTTCATCTAGCGCAAAACCCGCTTGAATCGGTCGCAATTGGAACTGGACGTTCAGTACATTTGATAAGTAGACTTCAAAAAGCTATCAAGTAAAGAAAAAAGAGGAGTCTCATAAGGGTCAGACCTCGCACTCTAAATCAGTATGTCGTGTTTCATACACGTATCGTATACTGTTTTTAGTTGTTGCGGGGACTGACCCTTTTCTTATGGGACCCAACATCTATCACTCTACAAGCCAATCTGGACTTCTTTCTATTGGTAAACGATAAGTTTTAGAATAACCAAGGATTATGTTCGTATTTCTAGGGAATAGACTTCTATCCAGTAAAAATTCGGGAGTGAAGTCTAATGAAACATCTACTAGCGTTCGGAAAAGAGCTTAAGAACAAGGTTAAGGAGGATCGGGCAACAGGGTTAGCTGCTGAACAGGCGTATTATTACTTGCTTTCTCTCTTTCCCTTACTCATTTTATTGCTTTCAATTCTTCCCTATCTAAATATTGAGCCACAACAAGCAATCAACTTTATGAATCATTTCTTACCGTCCGAAACTACGGGCGTGTTAGCCGATACGATTATCGAAGTTGTAACAAAGTCAAATGGAGGACTTTTTACAATCGGAATCATAGGAACGATTTGGTCAGCTTCCAAAGGAATGAACGCCTTTATGCATGCCATGAATGTTGCTTTTGATGTTAAAGAAACAAGAAATTTCATTATGGCTCGACTGATTTCCATTGCCTTAACTTTAGGTTTGATCGTTGCCTTTATTATTGTACTCGTACTGCCGATATTCGGTAATGTTATTCTAAATATAACTAATCAAGTTGTTCCAGTTACCATTGAATTCAAAAACATCTTCAATCTACTACGCTGGGGCATTGCTTTCGTTGTCATCGTGATTGTACTTACTCTTTTATACAAATTTGCTCCTAATAAGAAATACTTATTTAAACATGTACTTCCCGGTGCTATCGTTGCCACAATCACTTGGCTAATCATTTCTATTGCCTTCTCTTTTTATATAAGTAACTTTGGCAATTATTCTTCCACATATGGAAGTCTAGGTGGGATCATCGTGTTGATGCTATGGCTATATGCAACTGGCCTTATTCTTGTGATTGGTGGAGAAATCAATGCCATTTTCCATAACAGATTTTCTTCATCAAAGGAAGTAACTCGTGTGAAACCAGTGAATTCAAGGGATCGGAAATTGACGACTTAATACGAACGCTAAGTTGTTTGACAATGTTGACTTTCCACTCATTTCATCAAAAAGAGCAGATTTGTATTGTTACTTCCGTCTACGACTACTGTCGGCAAACACAAAGCTACTCCTCCTAATAAAAATCCATCTTATTTTGATGGTACAATTTCTTAACAACGAATAACCGGTCAAAGCTTATCTTTGTATGCATTGATCGGTTATTTCATTTATTTGGAACATCAATGATAAATTCTAATTTTTATTATTTGTGTTCTTCAGTTAGCTTGTTGCCATGATGCGTAGATGCAAATCTACATTGTTGACTTAAGCACAATTGTTCATATGGTACATATCCTTCAAATCCATTTATAGAGGAAGTCTAAACCCCACCATTGTTGCTTTAAAATAGAGTTTGATCTAAAACACCTCCATAAATCGGCATTTTATGATAAGTAAACAGAATCCATTTTTTTAAAAAGATTGTTCAAAATGGATTCTTATCCTTATCTATCAAATTTGAGTTTTGGTTTAATAAAAAAGTGTAATCATTTTCTGCAAATATTACTCCACAATCGATCCCTTTAGTAGAGTAATATTGTGTATTAGTTTATTAATTATTTTATCCCACTTCTATAATCATAAGTTTCATTTGGTAGCTTCAATTGCACGTTATTTATAATTACTGTATTGTCATCTATCCATTCTATTTCTGCAATTTCCTCTCTGTATTGCCAATATATTTTCTTTGACCTTTTATTTTCTTTATTAAAAACTATTTCTCCCAAAACTGCGTACGAAACTGTTGCACCACCATTAGATAGATAAGCATTTACCGTATATGTGCCATTTGGAGAAGTAGATTTGTTGATTAATTCATCTTTAAATCGGCTCCAATCAAAGAAAACCCAATTCACTCCATAAGCTATAATTCCTGCAAATAACAGTCCCAAAATAAAAAATACTTTAAGTATTTTTTTGTGAGTTTTCTTCTTTTCTATTTTATAATCAGCGTCAAAATTCATTGTTTATGCCCCCATTAGCTCTATGTCCAAAAACCAACCGCAAATATAATCAAGAAAAAATGTTACCGAACAATATTTTTAATAATACTCAAACCATAATAGAAAGCACCTCCGTTAGTCGAACAACGTAAGTGATCCTCCGATTATTCAAACATTGTACCTTATTACGGAAGAACGTTTCAAAGACTCAATTGAAGAAAATCTATTATAAAGACAACCAAGATTCTTCAATAATGTTCCGATTAATTTTAATACAGCGATTCAATATCCATCTATTAACACACTAGTAAAATAACACCATATTATATATACTTATGTAGTTGACTATTTTAAAAGGAAGTGTATGACTTGTAATGAAAAGAGAAAAAAAGAAAAAGACTCATATTCCTTTTAGATTAAATATGCTTTTCTTAATTGTTTTTCTTTTATTTTCACTATTGATTCTTCGGCTTGGCCTTTTGCAGATCGTTTTTGGAGAAGATTATAAAAGAGAAATCGAAAGAACCGAAGATGTAATTGTGAACAATCCCGTTCCGCGAGGAAAAATGTATGATCGTAATATAAAGGTAATAGTAGATAATGAACCGTTGAATGCAATCACCTATACAAGAAGCCAAACTACAAGGGCAAGAGAAATGCTGGAAACAGCAGAAAAACTGGCACAGTTTATCACTAAAGAACCCGATAAGATAAGAGAGCGTGATCGTAAGGATTTCTGGATTCTCAAAAATCCGGAAGAAGCAGAGGCAAAAATCACGAATGCCGATCGAAAGAAGGTTACAGAAGGTGAACTTGAAGAAAAAGATCTATACAAATTACAGATTGAAAGAATTACAGACGAAGAAATAAATTCCTTTACAAAGGACGAGCTTGAAGTACTAGCGATTTACCGTGAATTTTCAAGTGGGTATGCACTAACCCCTCAAATAGTAAAAAATAGAAATGTGACTGAACATGAGTTTGCAACGGTCAGTGAACATCTTGATGAACTGCCGGGAGTAGGAATTACAACGGATTGGGACCGAACTTATTCATATGGTAATACGCTTAAATCAGTGTTAGGAGTAGTATCATCATCGGAAGAAGGACTTCCTAGTGAAAAGCTTGATTACTATCTTTCACTTGGCTACAGCAGAAATGACAGAGTAGGAAAAAGCTATATTGAAGCACAATATGAAAATGTTTTGCAAGGAAAGAAAGCAAAAATGAAAAATGTTACAGATAAGGCCGGAAATGTTGTGTTGTCAGAAGTCGTTTCAGAAGGCCAACGAGGAAATGATTTAGTTTTAACGCTTGATATGGATCTACAGCTTGCAATTGAAGAAGAGATTGAAAGAAAATTGATTCAATCTAAAGCCTTAGGAAATACCAAATTTCTCGACCGAGCATTTGTTGTTTTAATAGATCCTAGAACTGGAGAAATTTTAACAATGGCTGGAAAGCAATATACGAGGAACAAGGAAACAAGGAAACACTCCATTACCGATTTTGCACTCGGGAATATTACTACATCCTATACAGTCGGTTCAAGCGTAAAAGGAGCTACCGTCTTAACGGGCTACCAAACAAAAGCCATTCAGCCTGGCCAAATTATTAACGATACTACGATGCGAATTAAAAATACACCGCCAAAAGGTTCCTATACCAACATGGGCCCTATCAATGACTTAACTGCTTTGAAGCGTTCATCAAACGTATACATGTTCAAGACCGCTATCGCCATAGGAAAAGGTAATTATGTCCCGAATCAACCGTTAAATTTGAAAAACCCTAATGCATTTTTGACCATCCGAAATTCATTCGCTAATTTTGGTCTTGGTGTACGAACTGGTATTGATTTACCAAATGAAATGGTAGGATTTAAGGGTGTAGAAACAAATCCGGGAAAATTAATGGACTTGGCTATTGGACAGTATGATACATATACTCCCATGCAATTGGCTCAATATGTGTCAACGATTGCAAATGGAGGATATAGGATGAAGCCACATCTAGTAAAAGAAATCCGAAATTCAGAAAATAGTAATGACGAACTCGGGGTCATTCTAGAGGAAATTAGGCCTACTGTATTAAATAAACTTGATATGAAGGATTCATGGATCAATCGGATTCATGAAGGCTTTGAGAAAGTTGCAATGGAGCCCGGTGGTACTGCCTATAAATATTTCGCAAAAAAGAAACTGCCATATACCGTTGCTGCAAAAACCGGTACAGCAGAGGCATTCTATGATGGACCAACCAAGGATAAATATAACGGCCTCCAGAAAACGACCAATTTAAGTATAGTCGGATATGCCCCAGCGGCGAATCCTGAAGTGGCCTTTGCCGTAGTTGTCCCTTGGGCTAATCAAGGGAAGCCTGAACTCACTTTAAATAAAGATTTAGCAGTATTTGCCATGGATACATATTTCGAATTAAAACAAAAACGCCAGGAAGAAGGCGGTACTAGCTCAACAGTAGAACTGAAAGTTGATAATAGCGACGATGTAATACAAAAGCAAGCTAAAGTACGTTTAAGCCAAGACAATGATTAAAACAAAAAAACATGCCCGTCTTTAGTCTGAACCCCATAAATGGGATTCAGAAAAAACACATTTATGCCGTAACCAGTTCTCGATATTTAATGGGGCCTGGTTACCCTTATGTAATATAGTTATATCTATACAACATAAGAGGTGTTTTTTCCTTTGTCCCACTCTAATGGTTCAGTTTATTTGGGACATGTTTTTTTGTGTGAGGATTTGAAGATTTATTTATTAATAAAAGTAAAGTTTCTTTTTTTCTCAGTACTTCAATTTTTTTGAAGTAAACACGTGTAGTGAAAATAAGGGCATTCGTACGCTTATGCTTTATTACTTGTTTTGTACTCTTTCATTTTAGCCTTAATTGTTGCAATGATTGCTTCTTTACCTGGTGTGAGTATTGTACGAGCATCATACACCTTCGTGTCAGACGCTAACACTTCACGAACAGCTTTTGCCCATGCTTGTAGACAGTCTGTATTCACATTAATTTTGGCATGACCGAGTTCTATCGCTTTTTGTATTTGATAATCAGGTATACCCGAACCACCATGAAGTACAAGCGGTACGTCCGTCATATCTGAAATTAGTTTCATCTCAGCAAAACCTAGTATAGGTTCCCCTTGATAGGGTCCATGAACAGAGCCGAGCGCTGCTGCTAATGCATCTACCCCTGCTTCTTTTACAAGACGTACACATTCTTTGGGATCTGCATATTTGATTCCACCTACAAGCCCATCTTCCATACCACCAACTGTTCCAACTTCCGCTTCTACGGAAACTTCATGGGGACGTGCATAAGCAACAACTTGTTTTGTCATCGTGATATTTTCAGCAATAGGATAATGAGAGCCGTCAAACATAACAGAACTAAAGCCAGCATCAATCGCTTGTTTACACCGATCAACACTCATACCATGATCTAAATGCAAGGCCACTGGCACAGTTATGGCCATTTCTTCTACAAGAGTATGAACCATTGTCGCAATAATTTTAAAGCCGCCTAAATAATCTACGAGTCGATCGGATGCAGCTACAATGACAGGCGCTTGCTCTTCTTGTGCAGCTTGTAAAATAGCTTCTACCCACTGGAAGTTATTCATATTATATTGCCCAACAGCATATTTGCCTTCTTTAGCTTCTATTAGCATCTCTTTCATAGATACTAACTTCCTAGAAACTAACGTCACTAATAATCACCTCAATTCTAAACAGATTATTAATTATTGACTAGATCCATTAGCCGCTGTTTTTTCTAATACTGTAAACTCCACCTATATTGTTACTTGCCCAGTTTTTCCGGAAATTAATTGTTCGATTTCTTCTACTGTCGGCATCGCTTCTGATGAACTATGTTTGCTTACTACAATAGCCGCTGATGCACTGCCATATTTTAAAGCGGTTTCAATTTCCATCCCTGAGATTAAAGCATATAAGAAAGCTGAAGCATAGGAATCACCAGCACCGAACGTTTTTAATACTTTTGTTAAATAAGCTTGACCTCTGAATGTTTGCCCTGATTTTGTGTAGGCATAGGAACCATCTACACCGTGTTTAATCACGATTAACTCTGGAGAATGTTTAAACAAATGATTGACGGTATTCTCGTTTTTTCCTTCTGCACTATTTTCCATTACATCAAATTCATCACGCGTACCAATAACAACATCAGCTTGCTTTGCTACTAATGAATAATACACAGACGTTGCCTCAGCAGATTCCCAAGTATAAGGTCGGTAATCCAATTCAAAAATTACTTTCACATCATTTTTCTTAGCAAGGTTTACTGCTTTTAATACCGCTTCACGGGATGGACTTTTCGAAAGCGCTGTACCTGAAACGAGTAAAATCTTTGATTGTTTTATGTAATCCTCATGAACCTCAGATGGTTTTATATAGAGGTCGGCTACATCTTCTCGGTACATTAAAATGCTACATTCTTCTGGACTTTTGATCTCTGTAAACGTTAATCCAGTTTTATGTCCCTCTTGATCTATTACCATATTAGATGTATCAATCCCAACACCACGTATATATTGTTCGATAAAACGGCCATGTTGATCATCAGAAAGTTTACCGATAAATCCCGCTTTTAACCCTAGCTTAGAACCGCCAATCGCAATATTTGCTGGTGAACCACCTACGTATTTTGAAAATGTCATCGTTTCTTCCATCGGACGGTTATACTCGACTGCGTTTAAATCAATGCAAGCACGACCAATCGCGATGATGTCGTATTTTCTCTCTGTATTAAATTCATATTTCATCTCGGATAACAGCTCCTTTTCTGTAGAAAAGGGGCGGGCTTAGCAAAAACAGCTCCGCACCGCCACCTTCATTATATGGTACAGTTTTTAGATCCTGAGGCCAGCAGATGGATCTGAATCAGGTAAAATATTATGTACATGATATAAATTCAATCAAGACAGAGAAGAGTTGTTTATTCAACCCTACTTCTATTAGCAAACTAGGAAACTCTCTCTGTCTTAATCTTTCAGGAATTCATAAATTTCACAAGCCTACCTTCATCAAATAACCCTCTTATTCAAATGTTGGTTCTACATAGCGTGCTGTGACAACTTTTTTTCGAGTATAGAAATCAACGCTGTCTTTTCCATTTGCGTGTAAAGTACCAAAGAATGATGATTTCCATCCAGAGAATGGGAAAAGTGCCATTGGAGCTGGTACACCTAAATTAATTCCTAACATCCCTGCGTCAATATTTTCACGGAAGTAACGTACTGAATGAGCATTGGTTGTAAATAGACAAGCTCCATTAGCAAATTCCGATTGATTCGCTATTTCAACCGCTTCTTTTAAATTTTTCACACGAATGATTGATAAAACCGGAGCAAAAATTTCATCTTTCCAAATTGTCATTTCCGTTGTAACACCATCGAAAATAGTTGGTCCAACGAAATAGCCATCTTCAGGTGAGTTAGTACGACCATCACATACAAGATTAGCGCCTTCTTCAATCCCTTTTTCAATATAGTTGATCGTACGTTTATGATTCTCTTCTCTAATAACAGGACCTAAAAATACACCATCATCAAGGCCGTTGCCAATTTTAATAGATGCTGTTTTCTCTTTTAGCTTCGCCATAAATGCATCGGCAATTCCTTCTTCGACTGTTACGACAGCACACGCCATACAACGTTCACCTGCCGAACCAAATGCTGCCCCGATAATATTTGTCACCGTTTCTTCTAAATCAGCATCATTTAGAACAATTGTGTGGTTTTTAGCGCCTGTTAACGCTTGAACACGTTTTAAATTCTCGCTTCCTCGTTTGTATACATATTCTCCAACTGGTTTAGAGCCTACAAATGAAATAGCCTTAATATCAGGATGATCTAGAATACCATTTACGACATCGTGGGCACCATGAACCACATTAAATACGCCCTTTGGAAGACCTGCTTCTGTAAATAATTCTACTAATCTTTGAGTTAAAAGCGGAGTTCTTTCCGATGGTTTCAAAATAAACGTATTCCCTAACGCAATGGCCATTGGGAACATCCAACATGGCACCATCATCGGAAAGTTAAATGGTGTAATCCCGCCAATAACTCCGATTGGATAGCGATATGTTGTTGCCTCAACATCTGTAGCAATGGAAGATAGTGAATCTCCCATCATTAAGGATGGTGCACCCGCTGCAAATTCGACATTTTCAATTCCACGTTGCACTTCACCTAATGCTTCAGTCAGATTTTTCCCATTTTCAATCGTAATCAGGCGAGCTAGTTCCTCTTGATGTTTTATTAATAATTGATGAAAATTGAACAAGATTCTCGCACGTCGTGGTACGGCAACTTTGCTCCATTTTTCAAATGCCTGTTTAGCGATCTGTGCCGCATATTCGATATCTTCTTTTGTTGAAAGTGGTACTTGAGCAATGACTTCTTTAGTTGCTGGATTATAAACATCTTCATATTGAGCTGTTTTGCTTTCAACCCATTCCCCATTTATATAATTTTTTAGTTTTTCTACTGCTACTGTTGACATGTCAGTTCCTCCTTTGAGAATACTTTAAATTTTGGATACACTGATACCTTCTTACTAACTTATCTAATTGATTATCAAAACTGTATTCCATCAAAAGATTCAAAGTTGTTGAATTTTATTATCTTTTGGATATCTTTTGATCACTTTATGATTAGAGTATATAAATAAAAGCGTTTTCAGTCAAACATTTTCTCTTAATTCAGTTATTTTTTGTTAATTAAGCAAATTCATATTCAAAAATCAGCCAATCAAAGGGGTTACTTAATTTAAAAGTATTCTTATTCATCTATATTTTTTAATGTCATTAAATATAATGATTAAGTTTTGGTTAAGTATTGATATAGTCTATCTAATATGACATACTATAACCAATTATCTTGATAGTCGATTTTGTTAAAATGTATTATATTATGGAGACATATTTACATGTTATCATCTAATGACTCTATGACAATGTAACGAAACACTAATATATAAGTAAATAAGGATGGGTAACTATGATAAAAGTAAAGCGAATTAACCTAATTCGAGATTATATTTTTGAACATCAAACTGTATCTTTTGATGAACTTGTGAAAGTGTTTAATGTATCCAAAAATACAATTAGACGTGATATTCAGTTGTTAGTCGAAAGCGGAGAAATTAAAAAGGTATATGGTGGAGTCGCTGTGAATCATTCAACACTTGTATCCTTTACGGAAAGAATCTCACGTAATCAACAACTAAAAATATTAATTGCTCAATCAGCCGCACAATATGTGGAGGATGGGGATATTATATTTATTGATTCAGGGACAACGACTTTAGAAATGTTCGAGTTTTTAAAGACTAAAGAATTGACAATTATTACGAATAATCTTGACTTTATTATTAATTCTCTCCCATATGAAAATTTAAATGTCATTTCAACGGGCGGAATGTTGGACCGTAAAACGAAATCGTTTGCGATTTTAAAGAAAATGGATTTATTAAAGGCATATAATATTAACAAAGCGTTCATGGCGTCAACAGGTATTTCCATAACTAATGGTGTAACTAATTCATCACCTCTTGAAAACGAAATAAAACAAACAGTTGTGGAAAGAAGTTCAGAAGTATATTTATTGGTTGATCATTTTAAATTTGATAAATCTGCTGTAATGACTTATTGCACATTAGATCAGATTGATTATCTGATTACCGACACCCTACCAGATGAAACATATCAAGAATTTGCAAAAGAGAACGGAATTCATCTTGTTACTGCCAATGAAGTAACTTTGTAAATTTGGGACAAAAGTTTTCGATCGATAAAGCCTGTCATCACCGTAAGATTCATTATAGTAGTTGATTCGCTGTTGTTGTGAGAAGTGTGATCATACTGTTTTATGCCTTAAGGTGATACAGCAAAAACAAGGTGTTCAAACGATGTTGCATATACCTATATCTATCTCATCATTCTTTGTCTACAAGAATGGTGAGTTTTATTGTAAGCGTCTACAAAGTGCGAGAGGTGAGATAATATGCATGCAGCTTAATTAAGAAGCAATCACAGTTTTATTAGTGGCGACAAAGCGAGTAGATGGAACTGATCGGGAAAATATTAAATTTTAAAAGAGTGTACTCTGACAAAATGGGGCTCCATACAATCTGTTCATTTTAGTCTGGTGTGTAAATTTCGATTCCAGCGCGTAAAGGGCCTGTTCCGGCTCGCAAATCTCTTTTCTGGCGCGTAAAGGGCCCGTTCCCGCTCGCAATTCTCTTTTCTGGCACGTAAAGGGCCCGTTCCCGCTCGCAATTCTCTTTTCTGACTCGTAAAGTTTGCCCGTTCCCGCTCGCAATTCTCTTTCAGAAACAAAAACCATGTAACGCATCCGAGAAACAAGACAAAGAAGGTGTCCAAAAGAGCTTGACATTACACTTTGTACAAGAAATTTAGTCTGCGTGAAGTGTATAATGTCTAAACCCATTGGTTTTGCACCTTCTTTTGTTTACTCTGTTATTCGTTCAAATATGCCCATGCATATTGTGCGTATAGTTCTGCTCCAGTACCAAGAGCGTCTTCGTCAATATTGAATTTGCCATGGTGATGTGCCCATTCCGTATCTTTTTCAGGATTTCCACTCCCCACTAATGCAAAGCTACCAGGGGCTTCATCTAGATAGAAGCTGAAGTCTTCGCCACCCATTGTCGGTTTTTCAGAATATAAAACATCCTCACCAAATGCTTCTGAAGCGACCTTTTGTACGAACTTAGCACTGTGTTCATCATTAATAACCGGTTGGGTTCCGCGGATATATTCAACTTTGGCGCTTGCACCGTAAATGTTGGCGACATTTTCAGCGTATTGCTCGATTTGTTGTTCAATATGAGCTCGCGTTTCATTGTCAAAACAACGGACAGTCCCTTCGATGACAGCATTTTCGGCAATGACGTTGAACCGTGTGCCTACATCCATTTTGCCTATCGTTAGAACGGCAGGTTTTTGCGGGTCAATCGTTCTTGATACAACTGATTGAACATTCATGACGAAAGAAGAGGCGACAATTGCTGCATCGATGCAATCTTGTGGCATAGCGCCATGACCGCCTTTTCCTTTAAATGTCACTCTGACAATATCTGCTGAAGCAAAAGATGGTCCCGGTGTACATGAAACTTTATGAGTCGGCATTTGTGACCATATATGAATACCGAATACATTATCAACGCCTTCCATTGCTCCTTGCTTCACCATTTCTCGTGCACCTGTTGCTGCTTCTTCAGCAGGCTGAAATATTAATCGGACAGTTCCAGGCAATTCTGCTTTTCTTTCATTTAGAGCTTTGGCTGCAATAAGCAACATGGCTGTATGTGAATCATGACCACAAGCATGCATTTTGCCATCTTCTTTTGAAGCATAAGGAAGATCTTTGTTCAATTCTTCAACAGGTAATGCATCCATATCAGCTCTTAAAGCCACAGTTTTTCCTGCCTGAGCCCCTACAATATTTGCAATGACACCAGTAGGATTTGTTCTACGATAAGGAATTCCTAGATTTTCTAGATATTCACAGATGAATGCGGTTGTGTTTTCTTCTTCCCATGATAACTCAGGTTCACTATGGAATTTTCTGCGTAACTCTGTTAGTTCTTCGCTATATGTCTGAATTGCTTCTTTAATTTTTTGATGAATCACTTTTTATTCAACCTCCGTTAAGTGCTTCGCAGCTTCAAAAAGAATTTGGACGCCTTCGGCCAAATGACGTGCATCTGACCATTCTTCTGGACAATGGCTAAGACCCTCTTTACTTGGAACGAAAATCATCCCTACATTTGTAACATCAGAAAAAATCATCGCATCATGACCGGCACCACTATTAATTGAGCAATACGGGATTTCTAATCTACTACTCTCTTGTTTCAATAAGGAGCGAATGTCTGTATTCAACTCTTTTGGTTGAATAAACAAAAGCTCTTCAACAGATGTTCGGATTCCATTTTCACTGTGAGACTGTATCAATTCTATTGTTTTTTGAATCATATTTCGTACGTTTTCTTCCTTACCAGATCTGATGTCCACAGAAAATACAACTTTGTCTGGAATGACATTGGCTCCATTTGGAAATACTTCTAGACGACCTGTTGTGATGACTGCCCCTTCTCCTTCATCGATTGCAAGATCCGGCAATTGGGCAATGATCTTCGCTGCGGCAACTAATGCATCTGAGCGGCGATCCATGGGAGTTGTACCGGCATGTCCTGCTCGCCCTTCTATCGTCACTTCCAATTGAGCCAACCCAACAATAGCTTCAACAACACCGATTGGAATATTCTTTTCTTCTAGAATCGGACCTTGTTCGATATGCATTTCCAAAAATGCCTTTATTGTATTTGGCTTTCTCTCTTTGGCTAATGAAGAATCTAGTCCGATTTTTGACATTGCCTCTTCCGTCGAGATGCCGTCTTTGTCTTTTAGATTTTTAAAATCATCCGCACTCAGTGAACCGATAATTCCTCGTGATCCCATCAGTCCGCCACCAAATCTTGATCCTTCTTCTTCGACCATCGCGATGACTTCCAAGGGATATTTCGGTTTTAAATGATTTTCAGAAAAGAGAGCGGCAACTTCCAAACCTGCAACAACTCCGGCAGTCCCGTCATACGCCCCACCATTCGGGACAGAATCAAAATGGGAACCGATGAGAACACTCGGTCCACCTTTTAAACTACCTTCAAGCTTTCCGAAAATATTACCGAGACCATCTTCCGAAACGGTTAGGCCATATTCCTTCATTTTTTCCTTGATATAATTTCTTGCTTGCAAATCTTCTTTGCTGTACGTAAGGCGAGTAACCCCTTTTTCAGGTGTTGATGTAAATGCACTCAAAGCGTTTATATGGCTTTCAATTCGATGTTGAGACTCTTCCATAATATCCCTCCTTGTTTACAAAAACCCTACGAAAATACCTGCTAATATTACAGACACGATTGTAACAGTGATGAAACCGCCGACGAGCATTGGTGGCAGCATATGACTCGTTAGCACTTCTTTTTCTTTCTCGTCATTCGTTAAAGACTTGATGACTTCATTCGTGATGATATAGTCTGCTGGAAACCCATATAAGGCTGTTAACGATACAGCAAACGCCATTTCTTTACTCACTTTTAAAACCTTACCGATAATAAATGAGAATATATACATTCCGATGACTGCTAAAATAATACAAACAATAAGAGGATATAAGATCTCAAGCATCATACTTGGTGTCGCCTTTTGCAAACCGTCGAAAATGAAAAGCATAAGAGCCATAATGGAGAAACCGAACCCATTCGCTTTTTGTAAAGGTTGTTTTTCCAAAAATCCGACACTTTTTGCGATAATCCCAAACAATAAACATAGGACAAGTGCATTTACCGTTACGAACGGCGCAAGTAAAGTAGAGACAAGATAGGCAAGGTAACCAACTAAGGCTAGTCTAAAAAATTTGAAATATTCCGTATTATATTTTTCCGGCAAATATTTGAAAAGTTTAAGTTCCTGCTCTTTTTCTACTTCCACACCATTTTTCGCATCTTTGATTGTCAGCTCTCCACTACGGTATTTCTCAAGTAATCTTTTCCCTTCCTTTTTTAATACAATTGAAGTAATGGGATATCCTGCAAATCCTTGCATAACGTAGATGACGATTGCAAATACAGATAAAGACGCAAGTCCTGCTTCTTTGGCTCCTTCAGACATAATTAACGCTGATACAATTCCACCTACTAATGGAGGAATGGCAACAACGACTGTTTTAAAGTCGAAAATTAATGTTCCAATCGTAAATAGTATCGCGATAATTCCTAAAACACCAGAAAGGGCAATGACAATGGTCCTCCATTGATTCTTCAATTCTTGAAGAGAAAGCAAAGTCCCCATATTTGTAATTAATAAGAACATCATCATCGTCGCAACCACTGGTGGTACTCCAGCCACCGCTACGATGTCTGTAGGGAAAAATGTCCAATATCCAATCAGAAATAGTACAGCACAAACGAATACAGACGGTACCCAGGCTTTTGTACGAACAGCTACTACGTCACCTATATATAAAATTAATACAAGAATAACTAAAGCTAACATCTGTGGCATAAGATTCACTTCACTTTCATATAATGTGTTAATATTTTAATATTTTAAAATATTAACACAGGATTATGTAAATTGAAAGATAATTTCGATTTTTAGGTTAATTAAAATAAAAACCCAGAAATGAAAGTGCTTTATTTAGCAGTTTATTGAAAAAATTACCTGAAGTTCACGATATTATACTGTCTCTGCCCCAGGTAATTTAAAACATATTCGCTCATTTTTAGGTGAACCATTACAATATTTGTATAATATTCAATCTCAACAGCACATCAGGTTGGTGATTGAATGAAAAATATAGGACATAATTTCTGAAAACGTTAAAGTGGAGAATGATAGTAGTTACCTCTTTTTAAACAGATAAGCTAGTTGAGGCCTCTAGGTTTTTGAATCATCAAATGATTCATATTTGTCGTGCCCGTAGGTATAGTCATAACTTTCTCCATTTAACTTCCATACTAAAAAACACACGTCTAAACCATTTAAATAATTTGAATGGTTTAGACGTGTGTTTTTATCAATTATCGTTTTTTCGATAGCAAATTTTTCAGATCATGTCGCCAAGTTCAGCAGTTTAATGCACTATCAGTATCCTCACTTCAAGATCCTTCATACTCAACTTTACTATTTGCTTCTAATTTTGAATCTACATACAATCTTCTATTCGGTATCGCAAGAGAAACCCCTTCATTATCAAGAATATCCATTATTTCAAAATTAATTTCTTCTTTTATTTTTAAGAATTCTATCCAGACGGTTGTTTTCGTAAAAAAGTATAAGTAAATGTCTAGCCCATCTATCCCGTATTTATCAAACTTAACAACGATTGTGTCTTGGTGGACGTCAACGTGATTTTTTAACATGTACTCAATCTGTTTAATCACATCTTCTAATTTATCTTTAGGCGTTTCATACGTGACACTTATGTTGAACACAATTCGCCTTTTCCCCATTTCACTCCAGTTCGTGATTGTTTCATTTGCTAATTTTGCATTAGGTACTGTTACGAGTGCTTGAGCGAATGTGCGTATTTTCGTACTTCTGAAAGTAATCGTCTCAACGGTTCCTTCCACGCTAGGTGTCAAAACCCAATCCCCAATTGTAAAAGGTTTTTCGGTAATAATAACGATTCCTCCAAATAAATTACCAATTGCATCCTTTGCTGCTAGGGCAATTGCAAGTCCGCCTAAACCTAACCCTCCAACAAAACCAATAACATTATAATCAAATTCCTCTGCTATCGCACTAAAACTGATGACTACGATGATAACTCGTAATACTTTAGACAAAAACGGGATGAGTATCTTATCGATTTCAAAATTGAATCTTTCGTTAAGCCTTGCAAAAACAAGTCTAGATGAAGATGTTAAGTTATACAATCCCCAACCGACAATAAAGATAATCGTGGATTTTACTAATTTAATAAATAACACATGCGCATGATCCAAATATGGGAAATACCAAACAGAAACATAAATACCTAATAGAATGAACAACCACTGAATCGGTTTTTCAAATGATAAAAAAATGTGATAAAAAAAAGTGTGTGGTGCTTTTTGGCTTACTTTTAAAAGAAGCGCAATAACATACTTTGCAAATATCTTCCGAAAAATAAGGAATAGTAAAAAGATTCCTATTGAAATTGCTACATGATTTATAAATTCATATGAAAAAATAAATTTCCATGACATAACGATCTAGCTCCTAACAAGCCTTGTCAAAGCAAGGTAGATTTAACGTTGCAGGTTCTTCTAGTACCATTATATATTCCTATAATGACCTACTTTATTATCCGCAATTTTGCTGAAAAGTAGTCAAAAAAAAGAGGATGCCCTATAACAAAAAGGCCAGATCTCACATCTAATATATCGTTTAGGACGTGTAAATGACACGATAAACGGTACATAGAATGTGAGGTCTGACCCTTTGGGACACCATCTTATTTTTTATAATAAGGTGAGAATTTTAGTAAATGGCCAATCCAATCCGCATCTCTAACTAACGCTGCAAAGAATTCCTTCTTCACATGCTTTTCCGCTGCTTCAAATGAAGGGAAGGTTGTTGTAAGTGGTTTCTGATTTACCTCAATCACCCAATCTCCCTTACCTTTTTGATACACAAAAATTGATTCGTCAGTTTTCCCTTTATAAAGAGAACCGCTTGGAGCACCTTTCAAATTATAATGATTGTTATAGGCATCACGCTTTAGCGGCTCCAAATAGAATGTTTGTTCAACGAATTGTTTAAATGCCTTCTCAGTTAAGTTACATCCTGAAGCTTTGCGATGTCCACCACCGTCATAAAGCGCCGCAATTTCAGAAACATCCACAGCTTCGTGAATCGTTCGTAAACTAATTCGTTTACTACCGACCATTACTATCGCAATATAGTCAAGGTGGGTAAACTCTTTGGAAAGCTCATTCCCAAGCTCTGAATGATAGTTTTCCCCATGAACAATGCCTGCTAAATGTTCTCCTATAACCACTTGATACACTTCACGCTTTTTTCGATTTATGTAACGTGTTACTCTGCTTTCTTCAACATCAAGTAACTTACTTTCAATCTCATCAAATTGAAACGGTTCGCTCCTATTGAGTTTCGTCAAAATTTTCCCTTCAAACTCATCAATTGATATCATGAAGAAAAGATCGTTTAATTTCTTTGCAGTGAAATTTTGATTTACATCCCACTCCCATGTATCATACTGCCTCACTAATTCAACGAACTCATCTGCACTTTTTGTTTTTGTAAGCAAGTCGTTTGTAGCTAAGTAATCGTATAAAAGTGATGTAGCTGATGTTAACTTGCCATCTTCCTGCTCAACCGTTACAGACGCCCAAGCATGTTCATTCAGATGCAGCGCCGATTTATGATGATCAATTAACAATGCCTTTCCGCCAGCAGCAACATATTCATTAATTTTCTTTTCATTCTCTTCGTTCACAGATAAATCAGTAATAATGAGTGTGTCCATTCCCGTAGCATTTTCAAGAAATTCAGCCACTTGATGATTCAATCGAGCAATCGAATTATAGCTCACCTTAACTTCATTCCCCCAAGCAAGCTTAGCGACAATTCCACAGCCGACTCCATCTAAATCATTATGTGAAAAGAGATGGTACATATAACCCCTCCTAAAAACAGATATTTTATAGCTTACCCTAATTTGGCATTTTCCTTCATAATTAAAGGCCTTAGTAAAAAGAAAAAACGACTTTAATAAGTGCGCATGAGCGAAGGCGTTTACACCAAAAACAGTCTAGGATATTTTACCATTACAACAACAACTTTCAAACAATTAAGAGCTTATACGCTGTTCCAATGCTTTAAAGACATCCGATAATTCCGTTGTTACAAGGTCCAGCTCATCCTTCCCTTTCTTAGCTGAATCTAGATAAATCGGTTCACCAAGAATAATCGTAATCGGCTGCTTTTTAAATAAATCCTTAAAACCGGTTGGACCAGAGTAAGCAGCTGGCACGATTGGCACACGAGCTAATTTCGCTATCGTAACCGCTCCCCGCTTTAACGGAACCTCATCAGATGTTCTCGTGCCAGAAGGAAAAATCCCCACATTCTCACCTTGCTTTAATAATTGAATCGGAATCTTCACCGTGCTCGTACCAGGGTTATCACGATCAACAGGAAATGCATTGATTTTCCTTAGAAACCAACCGATTGCTTTATTCTGGAATAATTCTTTCTTAGCCATAAAATGAATTTCCGCAGGTAAAATCGAGACGCCGAGCGCCAGAATGTCAACCCACCCTCGATGTGTACAAGCAATGACATAGCCAGACTCTACAGGCAGATTCTCGATATTTTTCACAATCAATTTGCCACGTAACTTTAACAGGAATCTCACTAACTTAGCGACAGGTGTATACATTCACTTTCACTCCTATATGGATAGATACATCCATTTTATCACTAAGTTTTATTACTTGGTACTAATATCTGCTTCCCTCTTTATTTTTGACTTTTTTAGATCCTAAATCACTACTGTTAATATCCTTTAATTCGGATTCCCTTACCTGTACTCCCCCCCCCTTCTTGAAGTAAATCTCTTACTGATCTCCTTTCCATTCATCCCCCTTCCACAATACATTTAAGCGCTTTCTTCATTCCGTTCTTTTCTATTTCGATCAGATTTCTCGTCACTTTTTCCGTCAATCCTGGAATGTCATTTAGATCAAGACCCCATACGTCCTGTAACCCAAGAGCAGCATAAACCACTTTCTCATATTGATCTATCGAAGATGCCGCCCCCCATTCATTTCTGAAAAACTCCAAAAGAGACGGATCATCATCTAATGGAATGCTCTCTTCTCCCCGCTTCCCTTTGTAAAAATACAATAAGGAACTTAGTGAAAAGACAAGTTTTTCTGGTAATGAATTTGTTCGCCTTACATAATCAAGTAGAATTGGAACATTTCTTGCTTTGAATTTTGAGATGGAATTCATAGCAATACTAAGTAAATAATGCTGAATATAAGGATTAGCAAATCTCGCTAATATTTCATGGGAATAGGCCGTCAATTCTTCTTTGGATAAATTCGTAGCTGGAATGATTTCATCTGACATCAAACCTTTTATGAATGCCCCGATGATTTCATGATCTACCGCTTCTTTTACTGTGTCTACGCCATATAAATAGGCAATTGGCGTCATCGCTGAATGAACACCGTTAAGAAGACGGACTTTTCTAGTTCGGTAAGAAGACAAGTCATCCACGATAAATGCATGGATGGACGATTGGTCAATTGGCAATTCTTCTTTGATTGATTCTGGTCCTTCAATTGCCCATAAATGATAATGCTCTGAAACAACCATTAATTCATCGGTATATCCCAGTTCCTCTGTTTTTTTCGCCACTGTATCCTTAGGAAAACCTGGAACAATTCGATCAACTAAGCTATTGCAGAATATATTGGATTCATGAATCCATGTGTGAAATCCTTTCTCTAGATTCCATAAATCAGCTAGTTGCAAGACGATCTCCTTAAGACGTTGGCCATTGTCTTCAATGAGCTCACAAGGAATGATAATGCAGCCTTTTGTGGAATCACCTTGCCATGCACGGTAACGATGATAGAGAAAAGACGTTAATTTTCCAGGAAAGCTTTTTTGCGGTGCATCACAAAGCTTATCAGTTGGTTCATAATAAATTCCAGCTTCAGTTGTGTTAGAAATGATAAACCGGAGCTCTTCGCTTTCGGCTAATTCTAGATATTTCTCATAGTGATTAAAAAGATCAATTCCTCTACTAATACTATTCACGATCGTATGCTCTTCTACTTCTTTGCCATCTTTCATGCCTTGTAAGTAAAGGGTAAAAAGTCCGTCTTGATCGTTTAGCCGTTTAATTTTTTCCGACCCACGCGGCTGAACGACAACAACGCTGCCATTAAAATCTGTTTCCTTATTTAAAACAGCAATTTGCCAATCTACAAATGCACGCAAGAAGTTCCCTTCACCGAATTGGAGCACCTTTTCAGGATACTTCTTAGATTGCGGGCATATCTCACTACTCAATCTCTTCATTCTATTTTCCCCCTTTATTTGCACACGTTAACATTTTTATTTAAAGAACTCGCATCCCGATAATCTTGTTCGGGGATGAGTTCTTTAATAAATTAGCTTTTGTGCGGAATCCCGGATTTTCAATTCCGTTTCCACTAGTATGCGCTCGACTGGCAAATCGGGCCTCTCCATTAGCAGTAATAGTTTCTCTGCACCTTGCATACTGATTTTTTCAATTGGCCTTTTGACCGTCGTTAATCTTGGATTTGTATACTGTGAAAATCCAATATCGTCGAAGCCAACTACTGAAATATCCACTGGAATAGATAATCTATGAGCAAACGCCGCATTCATCGCTCCAATTGCCATATCGTCATTGGAACAAAACACGGCACTAGGCGGTTTTTCTAAAGAAAGTAGGGACTCCATCGCTTCATATCCACTCGCCATATCGTACTTCCCTTTACAGATATACTCATTCTTGATAGAAATCTGGCCATCGATCATTGCCTGAATATATCCTTCTTTTCTTTCTTTAGTCGATTTAAAGCCCTCTATTCCTTCAATGATTGCAATATCGCGATGGCCCTCATTAATTAAATAGGTAACGGCTTCATAAGCACCGATCCGATCATCTGATAAGATGTTATGAATCAACGTTTCATTCATTTCTCGGTTTAAGACGACTAATGGAATTTTTTGATTCAAGATATGATAGATGAATATATGGTCTTCATCAGATTGACTCATGAGGATAACGCCGTCAAAACGATGGTTCGTTATAGAAGAAAAGTCTTTATAGTCGTCAATCCCTCGAACAAACAAGTTATATTCTCCACTAATCACACGGTTTACTCCTCTTACTGTATCTGAGAAAAAACTAGGAGAAGTTCCCTTTTCGATACTTGTGAAAAAAAGGCCAATCGTATGTGACTTTTGTAAGACGAGACTTTTCGCATTATAATTCGGTGAATAGTTTAATTGATTGGCAAGGTCAATAATTTTCTTCTTTGTATCCTCTTTAATTAAAGGACTGTTATTTAAGGCGCGCGAAACCGTTGTATGAGATACATTTGCTAGTTTTGCAATATCTTTAATCGTTACCATTTCATTCATCCTTTAAGACCGTATAATTTATTTAGCATAAGAATAACTGATACGCAGATTCATTCAACACTCTGCTATTCTGACGGATTATCAAAACCAAAGTATTCTTGAGCATTTTCATAGACAATTCCTTTGATGATTTTTTCTAATAACTCTTTGTCATAGGGAACTTCCCCATTTTCGACCCATTCGCCAATCAAATTACAAACAAGTCTTCTGAAATATTCATGTCTTGGATAAGAGAGGAAACTACGGGAATCTGTCAGCATCCCAAGAAAACGGCTAAGCAGTCCTACATTTGCCAATGTTTTCATTTGATCCATCATTCCATCCTTATGATCATTAAACCACCAAGCCGTTCCAAATTGGATTTTTCCAGGAGTTACACCGTCTTGAAAACTATTGATCATGCTGGCAATCACGTAATTATCATTAGGATTTAATGAATATAGGATTGTTTTTGGCAAAGCATTCATTTTATCAAGACCATCCAATAAGCGTACGAGTGGTTTAGCAATTTTCCCATCATTCATCGAATCGTATCCTGTATCTGGTCCAAGTCTCTCAAACATTTTCGTATTATTATTTCGCAAGGCATTGATGTGCAGCTGCATTGCCCAGCCTAATTCTGCGTACAAATTCCCAAGGAAACTTAATGTATACGTTTTATACTTGCCTTCTTCTTCAGATGTGATTTCCTTTCCTGATCGTTTGGATGCAAAAATTTCCGCTGCTTCTTCTTGCGTCGTTTCTTCATACATCATGACGTCAATCGCATGGTCGGAAACTCGGCCACCAATCGAGTGAAAGTAGCGGACACGAGACTCCAAAGCTTGAAGAAAATCTTCGTATGTTTCAATTGAAAGGTTTGCAACCTCTGCCAATTTCTCCACCCATGGCAAGAAAGTTTCCCGATTGATTTCAAGCCCTTTATCAGGACGAAAGCTAGGTAAAACGCTTACGTTAAATTCATTCTCCTCAGCTAACTGTACATGATATTCCAATGAGTCCGTTGGGTCATCTGTCGTACAGATCACTTGAACATTTGATTTTAGAATTAGATCCCTAGCGCCAAAGTTCTCACTGTTTAATTG
Source organism: Peribacillus huizhouensis (assembly GCF_014138605.1). GTDB lineage: Bacteria > Bacillota > Bacilli > Bacillales > DSM-1321 > Peribacillus > Peribacillus huizhouensis. Next base: position 260,555 of record NZ_JACJHX010000004.1, read on the forward strand.
AGCATTTACTTCTTCCCAAATTTTTGGAGCCGTTTTTTCATCTAAAATATCATATATCCCGAAGAATCGTTGAAGTTCAAGATGCGTCCAATTGTATAGAGGGTTGCCAATCGTCATCGGAACAGTTTTCGCCCAAGCTATGAATTTATCATAATCACTTGCATTTCCAGTCACAAATTCTTCATCGATTCCATTCGCCCGCATAACCCGCCATTTATAATGATCGCCGTATAGCCAAGCTTCAGTTATGTTTTTAAATTTCTTATTTTCAAAGATTTCTTTAGGATTCAAATGGCAATGATAATCAATAATTGGCATATTCTTCGCATAGTCATTATACAATGTAAGCGCTGTCTTGTTGTTTAATAAAAAATCTTCACCCATAAAAAGTTTCATATCTTCACCAGCTTTCAGTTTTTTTGATCCATAAATGTTAACGTTAACATTGTTATTCTATACCAAATTTTATGATAATTCAATTTATTCATCCCAATCGCGCTTTCAGTTATTACATAATGCCTTGAAAGTATTTTGACTGACGTAAACAATAGGGGCAAAAAAAGACCATTTATCTAGACTTTTCTCGCCCATCGTTTAAATTGCGTTTGGCTTGAATCTCTTCACTACTATTATATAAAAAACAAGAAACAGAAGGCCATCCAATACTAAGGAAATGGCCGGTTCATTGTGCACCACAGTGGTAAGTGAAGGAACACTCCCACCTACAGATTGTGGATCACCGATAAACCAGAAAAGAAACATATTATTGGCTGCATGTGCACCAATGGACAGCTCGGAGCTTCCCATTTTCACAGCAAGAAACGTCAGCATAAACCCGACTAATAGATAATCAAGTCCTACCCAAATAGCTGAACGCTCCATTTCCGGATTAAAAAAATGCAACGATCCGAAAACGATTGCCATGATGACTCCTAGTACAATAGGGTTGATCACAATCTTTCCAATCCACTGCAAGAGAAATCCCCTAAAGATTAACTCCTCAACTGTCGTTTGAATAGGAGTTAACAATAAAACAACAAAAAATAGGAATAAAAATTTCCCTAATTCAAATTCATTCCATGCAAAATGTTCAGGGAAAATTAAGAGATAAACGAGCTCTAATAGCATCATTAAACCAAAATAGATTGTAAAGCTACCGAAGATTTGCTTCCAATTGATTCGATCATTGGCAGTAATCAGCGTCTTCAGTTTCCGTTTATGTACAAACCGGATTGAAAGCCAAATCCCTAGCATCCAAATGACGTACGTTAGATTCATAAACAATAAATCCAGCGTTGGGTCCATACCAACAAACTCGCCCGATGTATTATCAAAAACGATGCCATCTTCGTTTAGAAGGCCTGTGACCACACTCAATATGCCATATAGAAGACTACCTGCAATAAGAGAAACCAAAATAATAAGCGATGATAGCAAGTATCTTTTCCATCCGTTTTTCCCTGGAAGATCAAATAGATAATGTTTAATATGGATTCCCCCCACTAATGATATTTCCATACCCTTAATATACCATTTCATCTTATTAAATGAGATGAATATTTTGTAAATATTGTACATATCCCAAAAGTCTAAGCTAATCACATAAATTAGATCGACGCTTGACTAACTATCAAAATGTGCGTAATGCCCAGTCATCAATCAGCTCCGGCTCGCAAATCGCAAATCTCGCACGAAAAGGGATCATTCCCGCGCGAAAACTATCGATACTGGCACGCAATCAGGACAATCTGGCTCACAAATTTGATTTTCGGATCGCAATGCTCGATAAGGAGGTTTTTTGCACCAACCTTGGTGCATTGGTAAACTATTTTTTTCAGTGTAATCCTGCTTCTAGCAGCATCACTTTTCCACAAAATATTATCCCGACATGTAAATTGCAAAACTCATAATTGCGTTGGAATCGGAATTTATATGTCACTTTAGTTCAAAGCACGAAAAAAGGAGCACATAGGCTCCTTTTTCCCTCGGATTCAAATACATATTTAAATCAGCAAATTAGCCGATATGTACACAGAACAATCCGTCAATCAATTATACGTATTCCTTATTTGCCGATTAAAGTAGATAAGTTCGCCATTTCAATCGCTGAAACAGCTGATTCATAACCTTTGTTTCCTGCTTTTGTACCAGCACGTTCAATCGCTTGCTCAATATTTTCTGTAGTAAGTAGACCGAAAATCACAGGCGTTCCAGATTCAAGTCCGACAGCCGCCATGCCTTTCGCTGCTTCATTACATACATAATCATAATGTGAGGTTGCACCGCGAATGACCGTACCTAGCCCAATTACAGCGTCATATTGTTTGGTTTGCACTAATTTTTTTGTAATCAACGGAATTTCAAATGCCCCTGGTACCCAAGCGATGTCAATATCATCCTCACTAACCCCATGGCGTTTAAGTCCATCCACTGCACCGGAAAGTAATTTTCCTGTGATGAATTCATTGAACCTGCCGACAACAATCCCTACTTTTAACCCTGTTCCGATTACTTGTGCTTCAAAATTTTTCCCCATTATAATTCCTCCTAAAAATGTTATTTAATTAAGCATGTTCTGGTGTTTCTTTATGTTTTGATTCAAGTTGGTTGCGATAGCGAATTAATTCGGCAATCGTAATAAATGTAAGCTGATGTTCTTCGGCAATGATTTGAAGTTCTGGAACACGCGCCATTGAACCATCTTCATTCATAATTTCACATATAACTCCAGCTGGCTCAGCACCGCATAAACGGGCAAGATCAACGGAAGCTTCTGTGTGTCCTGATCGTTCGAGCACCCCGCCGTCTTTAGCGATAATTGGAAAAACATGTCCAGGGCGTTTAAAGTCATTAGCGGTAGAATCATGATCCAAAAGGGCAAGCATCGTTGTTGAACGTTCAAACGCGCTGATCCCCGTAGTAGTACTTTTGTGATCAATACTAACTGTAAAGGCTGTTCCATGGTAATCTGTATTGTTCTCAACCATTGGGTGCAGGTCTAATTTCTTTGCGAGCTCATTCGTAATCGTCGTGCAAATTAAACCACGACCATATTTCGCCATAAAGTTAATGGCGTCAGGCGTTGCCTTTTCTGCCAATACGACAAAATCACCTTCGTTCTCCCGGTCTTCATCATCGACAACAATAATGATTTTCCCAGCTTTCAAATCCTCGATTGCTTCTTCAATTGTTTGAAACATCCTATACACCGCCTTTATCAGAATCCATTTTCTAAAAGAAAACTTGCTGTTAATCCAGTAGTTTGTCCAGTATTTTTAATTTGTTGAACAATATATTTCCCAATCATATCATTTTCAATATTCACGGCTTCTCCAACGTTTTTTTGTCCTAGAATCGTGTCTTTATATGTTAACGGTATTAGCGAAATTGTGATCTCATTCTTCTCAATCCTAAATATAGTTAGGCTCGTCCCGTCAATAGCTATAGAGCCCTTAGGAATACAATATTGCGCTAATCCTTCTGCCAATTTTATCGTGTAGTAAACCGCATTTTCTTTCTGTTCTTTTTTCATAATCGTACCTGTGCCGTCAATATGGCCTGAGACAAAATGACCGCCAAATCTCCCCTGCGCACTCATCGCCCGCTCTAGATTGACCTTTGCCCCCGGTTTCAACAGCTTGATTGTTGACGCCTTCACGGTTTCTGGCATTACATCCACTGTAAACAGATGATTCGTAAACTCAGTGACAGTCAGACAAACGCCATTGACTGAAATGCTATCTCCTAATTGAACATCTTCAACAATTTTCGGAGATTCAATCGTAATGGCCATACTTTGGATCCCTCTTTTTAAAGATTGGACCGTTCCGACATCTTCGATAATTCCAGTAAACATGTTTTCACCCTCTTTCTCATTTTGATGTTTCGACAAAAAAATGTACAAATAGCCCCCTAGGGACGACCTAAGGAGCTAAAGGGAGATTATGGATTTATTATATAGCCAAATAAGCCTTTCATTTTGAATTTTTCAAAATAAAGGGTTCACTATTGCCATTTAATGAGTTCCATATGTCCTTCTCCCATCCAGACTTTACTGTCGGCCTTGGAATTTCACCAAGTCCTGCCTTTTTACAGGCTCGCGGGCTTAGAATTTCTTCATCACCGCCGGTTGGGATTTACACCCGACCCCGAAGGACAAACATATTTAGCGGAATAGTTCCGCTTCATTTAAAAAGTGTGATAACACACTTTCATTACATTATACTAGCTAAACATAGATTTGTGTAAATTTTTGCTCATAATTTGTGATTTTTTGCATTTTCCTATCCCATCTATGATTCCCTATTTTTTGCAATCATATTGTCATTTTAGGAAATTAATAACGCTTTTCTTCCGTTTCAGTTATGTTTTCTTCTCTTAGTGAGGTCAAATCATACAGACTGGCTATGAGTTCCAGTCCAGTATCAGTACTTGTGATAAACACTTTTGCAGATCCAATAGCGGTTATGACTGTCCCCGTCACAAAAAAACCCGCTCCAGTAATAATTAGATCTTCGCCTTGTTTAGCTATATCCATAGAAAGATCCACCAATCATATGAATTGATAGGATAATGTATTCCACACTTGTGGAATATTACACTGTATTAGCAATTTATAGCTTGAACAGATGGTAGTATCTGACTCCTTTTGGTATCTTAAATAGTAAGTAAACAGTGAGAGAGGGGAATATATGAGTATTATTGACAAACTATCATCCACAATGAACAGAAATGACGAAGTTCCAAATATAGAATTAGCCCATGAATTAGTTGAAAATAATAACCTAGATGGAATTAAAGAGGTGATTAAAAACCTGTCCAACAAAGATAAAAAGATCCAAAATGATTGTATAAAGGTCGCATATGAAATAGGCGTGTGTAAACCTGAGTTAATCAGTCCATATGCACTAAACTTTGTCCAATTATTAAAAAGCAGGAACAATCGGTTAGTATGGGGTGGCATGACTGCATTATCTACCATTGCAGAAATTTCTACTGATATGATCATGGATCATATTGAAACTATTTTCCAAACGATAAAAAATGGATCAGTCATTACGATAGACAAGGGCATTTTGACTTTATCAAAGCTTGCTGCAACGGATCCAATCTGTAGTGAAAAAATCTTTCCTTTTCTCCTGCAGCATTTGCAAACATGTTTGCCCAAGCAAATCCCCCAGCATGCAGAAAGTACATTATTAGCTGTGACAGCCGAAAATAAGAAAGATTTCATAGGGGTATTATCTGAAAGAGAAGAATTTTTAACTCCGCCACAGTTGAAAAGAGTGAAAAAAATTTATCACACTCTTAACAGGCAGTAAAAGCCCGATTCGTGAGATACAGTGAAACTTACTGAGTGTTATGCAGGGCATTGTTCGAGGCCCTACAGGAATACGTTAGATTAATATATTTTTTATAGGAGTTATTCTTAGTCATCACCCGAAGAAAGAGGAGAGACATCCTCTTTCTTCTATTAAGCTCATATCCTGTTCAACGCTTCATTCAAATCTTCCCATAAGTCTTCCCAATTCTCTAAACCTACAGATAGGCGAATTAGTTGATCTGTAATCCCCATTTTCAAACGGGACTCAACAGGAACAGCCGAATGAGTCATTGTGGCTGGATGTTGAATAAGTGTTTCTGCATCACCTAGGCTAACTGCAATCTTAATTAATTGCAATGAGTTTAACACTTTTTGTGCTGCCTGCTTGTCACCTTTGATTTCAAACGAAATAAGGCCGCCACCGGCTTTCATTTGCTTTTTGGAAATATTGTAGTCAGGATGCTCCGTATCCCCAGGATAATAGACCGCTGCAACACTTGGATGTTGCTTCAGTTTTTTGAAAAGCTTTTCAGCATTAAATGAGTGTCGATCCATTCTGACAGGCAGGGTCTTCAACCCCCGCAGTAAAAGCCATGCATCAAAAGGGGAGATGATACCACCGATATCCTTTTGCGTTGTCATTGCTAGCTTACTAATAAATTCTTGTGCCCCCACGACAAGACCTGCCACTACATCTCCATGGCCGCAAATATACTTCGTTGCACTATGAAGCACGATATTACAGCCTAAAGCTAGCGGCGTCTGCAAATAAGGCGACGAAAAGGTATTATCTACAACGACTTGAATATGGTGTTTTTTAGCGACTTTTGCAACCATCTCTAAATCAATCATTTTCATCGTTGGATTTATCGGCGTTTCAACATATATGCACGTTGTTTCTGGTCTGATTAATGTCTCTATTTGTTCCTCTGTCAGCATTTCTGAAAAGTCGTGTGTGATATGATATTTTTCTTTCATTAAATGTAGTAAGCCGAATGTACAGCCATACAAGCCTTGCGAGCAGATAATATGGTCACCCGCTTTCGTTAGCGCAAGTAATACGGCTGAAACAGCTGCCATCCCTGAACTGAATGCAAGTCCCGCTTCTCCACCTTCTAACATGGCGATGCGTTCTTCCAGAATTTTTACAGTCGGATTGCCAAGCCGAGAATAAATATACCCTTCTTCTTCACCTGCAAATCGTCTCTCACCTTGTTCAGCACTTTCAAAAACGAACGTTGATGTTTGAAAAATAGGAGCTGCGAGACTTCCCATATGCTGCTTCGGCTCGTACCCCTCATGGATTACCATTGTCTCAATATGCTTATACTCTCTCCCCATAACTCTCCTCCTCCTTACTTCTATCATATGTTATTTTCTTCATAATTGTAAGCGTCATCAATTGAAAATGAAACTTACAACTCCTCTAGTCTTAAATTATGCAAACGCAGAAAAGGAGGGGATTTGTCATCCCCTCCTCGTTGTTAACCCTTCTTATTTACGTAAAGTTTTTAATGCACCGCTCCATGCGTTAACTTGATCAAGCATAGCATTAACATTATCAAGATGTAGTTCAGCTGGTTTGAAAACACTGCCGTTTTCAAAATCTGTAAATAACGATAATGTCGGATGTACACGAACGTCAGCAATCATTAATTCACCCATGATTCCACGTAAATGTTCGGCTGCACGAGCTCCACCAGTTGAACCATAACTTACAATTCCTGCAGCTTTGTTGTTCCAAGCTTCACGAGCAAAATCAAGGGCATTTTTTAATGCTCCTGTAATACTGTGATTGTATTCTTGAACAATGAATACGAATCCATCTAGGTTAGCAAGTTTTTCATTCCAAGCTGCAATACCTGGTTCTGTTCCATCAGTTGTTCCTAAAAACGGCAATTGGAAATCAGCAATATCCACGATTTCATATTCTGCATCGCCACGTTTATCAGCAATTCCTTTTACCCATTCTCCTACTTGTGGACTAACGCGTCCTTCACGAGTGCTACCTAAAACAATCCCTATTTTTAACATGTCATTTCCTCCTGTTTCGTTTGTATTATTATTTGATTTCCCAAATAATTTATCGAAAAAACCCACTTCTTTCACCGCCTGAAAATATTTTCAAAAACACTTCAATCTAGGCAATCTTAATTAATCTTAATTAATTTACACCTTGATCTGATTTCTTATTCTATGACTTATAAATCTCGATCCGCAACATATTTAATTCAAGATAATATCCCGATATATTGTCAACATATATGACTTTTCATTAAGCCCATCCGAAATTAGAAGTATGTGTTATAGTTTCTTGCTTTTGTCGTAACAATTTTTGAAGTCTTTTTTGTACCACTTATCTGCAGAAAATTACCTAATTTCTTCTAGTCGACTTAAAAAACCTCACACAACAATATCTCGGTTAAAAATATCTCTGATTAAAAATATATACCATCACTTACTTTTTGTCAACAACTAACGTTATTATATTTCATGTTTGGCTAATGATTAAACGTATGCAATAGAATTTGCGTCGCACTTGTCTCAAAAAAATAAATATATTATCTATTCTTAGGCATTAGCCCTGTTCCTTCTTGAACTTCCACATAATGTATTAGGGATTAACCCAGATTTCAAAAGGAGAGTTGCGAAAGATGAATCCATATGGTTACTATCCAGGGTATATTCCACAACGACAGTTTGAATATGCTCCAGAGGAGTATAACTATGTTCCACAACAAAATGCTTATTATTCACAGGATCCGATTAATTCCGAATATCAACAATATGAACAAGAGGACATTGATAGACAGACTCCACTGGAAAGAAGAGTTAGACAACTTGAAAGACAAAATGAACAGCAAGTCCAAGAAATAAACAGACTAAGCCAAGAAATCACTCGCTTGAACAGAGAAATATTACGCATTAACCAAGAAATCATTCGACTAAATCAAAACGACCAACTGCACACACGCCGCCTGAACAGATTAAACCAAAGACTTCGTGCAGTAGAAACTAGATTAAACATTCCATTTGCAGCTTCCGAAGATGGTTTTTAAAACGTGAGATTTTTTTAGTAAAAAAGCAGCGAGAATTCTTGATTCCGCTGCTTTTTCCCCCTTCACGGGATTAAGATTGTAAGAGGGTGTATCTAACAATCAGTAAGGGATGAAGCCTTCCTACTGAAGTTTCACTTTATCGTTGTGCGTCCACAATTTCTCCACCGTAAAATGTTTTCTTGCTTAATGTAATGTCAAGCTCGCGAGCTATTTTCTTTAACTCTCGCTCTTCTCGCTCTGTGACTATTGAAATGACTGTACCATCTGCTCCAGCTCTTCCTGTACGACCAGAACGGTGAACGTATTGTTCCACGCTTTCTGCCATGTCTGCATGAACAACTGTAGTAAGACCTTTAATATCTAAGCCTCTTGCTGCAACATCTGTTGCTAATAGCAAGGGCATTTTCCCTGAGCGTAAATGCCTTAGCGCTTTTTCTCGATCGACTTTATTTGACTCGCCGTGAAGTACAGCGAGCTTGATACCTTTATAATCTAGTTTCTCTTTTAAAACGGTAATCTCGGCGATATCATTTAAAAAAGCGAGCCCTTTTAATCCTTCTAGACGATAGATTTTTTCAAGTATTTTAGCTTTTTCGCGTCGTTCAACAACAAAATAAATATGATCTACCTTAGACTCCATTTTTTCGCTTTTATCGACTCTAACGACTTCAGGTTCGTTCGTTAGATCACGGGCCAACTTCTCAGTCTGTTCTGGAAGAGTGGCAGAAAACATCAGCACTTGGCGATCTTTCATTGTTGTCTTGATAATATTTTGAATCGTCGCCATATGCTCAGGAACTATTAACTGATCACCTTCATCAAGGACGATCGTTTTAACTTCATGCATTTTCAGTTTTTTTTGCATAATTAACTCATATACGCGTCCTGGAGTTCCAACGATGACTTGCGGCCGTTTTTTTAATTTTTCGAGTTGGCGCTTTACATTTGCACCACCGATGAATGAAGCTCCCGTAATTCCGCTTCCTTCTGCCCAAATTCGAACTTCTTCGGCTATTTGCATCACAAGCTCTCGAGAAGAAGCCATGATGAGGGCTTGCGGTGTTTTATTCTCAGGATTTATTTTTTCAAGAACAGGCAGTAGATAAGCAAGGGTCTTTCCTGTACCAGTTGGTGATTCAGCAAGGATATCCTTTCCTGCGATTATCACAGGCACCGCTTTACTTTGAATGGGAGTCGACCGGGAAAATCCAGATTTCTCCCAAGCAGTTTGGATGAATGGTTTCATTGTTTTAATAAATTCAGGTGTGTCAGTCATAATACTCTCCTTTAATATTCAAGCTATCTTAATCCCGCATTAACGGGCAGTACGCCCACTTCAAGGCTTAGAGGAATCGTAAGCCCGTAAATGTACGATTGGTGAGATACAGTGAAACTTACCGCTAGGATCTTCAGCGATTTAGTTGAACCTTAGTTCGTACTGTTGAAGCTGTCGCTGCGATCTTAGCAACAGTAGAACGGGACTAACAATCAGTAGAGTGAAGAAAGCCCAATGATTGAAGTTTCTCTTTATAGTATCATTTGTTCTTCTTCGTTTGCTAATGGAATCCTAACAGTTACAATTGTTCCTTGTCCTTTTTTACTTTCAAAGGTCATTTCTCCGTTGTGGCGGTGAATAATTTTGTGCGAAATGGCAAGACCGAGTCCTGTTCCTTTTTCTTTTGTCGAATAAAAAGGCTGGGCAAGGTATTTCAATCGATCTTCATCAATTCCCTTTCCATTATCCGATACCACGATGATTGCATCTCTTTCTGTTTTTTTGATTTCAATTTTAATTTTTCCATCCTTACCTACAGCTTCGATGCTATTCTTTATCAGGTTAATAAATACCTGTTTCAATTGTACATCATCTGCAATAATGTAGATTGGCTCATCTGAAACCTCAATTAAATCCAATTCGAGATTGTCTAGATTCGCCTGGGCTTTCATTAACCACACAACTTTCGATACACATTCACGAACATTATGGAGCCGCAGTGAAATCTCTTGTTTTTTTCCAAGTATTAACAACTCACTTGAAATGATATTAATATGTTCAAGTTCTTCCTCCATAATCTTCAGATAGTAAGGAGCAACTTCCTTATCCGCTTGCATCAATTGTACAAATCCCTTTAATGAAGTTAAAGGATTGCGTATTTCATGAGCTACTGCTGCTGCCAAATGACCTATCACCGTCATTTTTTCTGAGGCAATAAGCATCTCCTCATCATGACGCTGGGACGTAACATCTCTAGCAAGAGCGTATACACCTACAATTTCTTCCGTGATTATTATAGGAAAGAAGGAGCATCTTAGAATTTTCTTCTTTCCATCTGTATGGATAATTGCTTCAAAGTAGGATTTTACTCCTTTTAAAGTTAACAGAAAATACTCTTGAATCTTTTCAACATCTTCAATAAAAATAGCAGAGGCCGGGGACTTACCCCTTACTTCTCTTTCCGTAACACCGAGTATTTTTTCCCCCTCTGGATTGATAGAATTAATATTTCCTTCTAAATCCAACTCGATAACAGCATCCGGATTATGTTTAAAAAGCGAACGATATTGAACATCTTTTCGTTTCAACTCAGTTTCCGAATGTAGTAATTTCTTTCCCCAATAAATGAGCGATACATATAAAACAGTACCAGTCAGGAAAATATACCCCCAGCCCTTTGCTCGTTGAAAGGTTGCATAGGAGTGAAAGTTTTCAGCTGCTATTATTAAAGATATCGAATCAGTACTAATTATCCACAGAATACCAATTAGGACATATATCAACGAAACCATCAAAGCAAATTTTTGAACTTGATTCATTTTATACCCCTTTATACATGTCATACGTGTATGATTTCCCTATTTAGAGTTCCCATTACTTTTAAGAACAAAACAAAAGGCCCTCAAGTTGTTAAACACGAGGGCTTTACGATGTATTAGTGTACCATAAGTAATCAGACTTTTCTAGAAAATAACTGATCAAAAACGTGTTGTTCTTATACAAATCGCTAAAAAATATATAGTTCTAATCCATTTACGCCCTCACCATGAAATAGCATGCGCTCGCTTCTATCTGACTAGAAAGTTAACCTTGCTATCAAAATAATAATGTAAATTCATTTATAAAAGGAAAGAAACAGTATATAATTATATAATTCAGTTTATTCAGAAAATAATTATTCATGTTTCGCAAGATGTTTTTATTGCACACTTAACTTTCTATTTTAATCATTTAGATTAGAAAATTGATATCGATTTGAAAGTGGCACTTTAACACAGCAAACCTCTACCATTATCATCAGAATATAGTGATGAAGCATTGCAAAAAACGAGCGTTTTATGAGTAATGATGATCGTAGGGAGCCTTAATGGTTTCTTTTTTTAGAAATAATTTCAAATTGCACACTGCGGGCGGCTCAAGAGCTTCTCCAGAGCATCCACTACGATCCACCTCGCTCGAATTTGTTACTTGCTAAAAACAACACTCTTTACGAAATGGGTCAATAACAAAAAGGAGTGAATATGATGATCAAAGGTCTTTATGAAGCACATCTACCTGTAAGTAATCTTTTGAACTCAATAGAATTTTATAAAAAGTTAGATTTAGAACTTGCCTATCAACATGAAAAATTAGCTTTCTTCTGGATTGATAAAGGGCATAGCTGGTTAGGTTTGTGGGAAACAGATAAAGTTGACACACCTTATCATCCCTCTTTAAGACATATTGCATGGCATGTTGATCTAAACGATATCAGAAATGCGAAAGAGTGGCTCGAATCAAAAGGAATACCAATTACCACCACTTTTGGATTTCCTAAAGAGAAACAACCACTTGTCTTGTCACATAAACTGAACGCTCACGCCGCCATTTATTTTGAAGATCCGGATGGCAACTTACTTGAATTAATGGCCCCTTTAAGATTGGATGTTGGGGAAGGCTCTAAAATGATGTCATTAGAAGAGTGGGATGAACATCATAACTGAATACTCTTTTAATTAGAGAAAGTAAAACTTCAATCAGTAAGGGGTATCTCATCCCCTACTGATTGTTTGTGCACCAACGACAAGTTTCCCGCTACGCTTCTTTAATTCCTCTAATCCTTGAGGTGGGGGGTTACTAGCCGTTAAAGGATTTAATGATTATTTACTTAATTCACGTCGGATGACTGGGGCTACTTCCGTTGCTAATCGTTCAATATTTTTGGCAACTTTAGCATATGGGATCCCGCCGATATCCATTTGGGCGATAAATCGTTGATGCCCGAATAACTCATGCTGATAGAGAATTTTTTCAATAATTTGCTGCGAGCTACCAACAAATAATGCCGTGTCTGGACTTGACAATTGTTCAAAATCAGCGCGGGACATTCGTGTATTCATCCCTCGTTGACTATTAACATACTCCCAATAATTTGAATAATAAGGATAGTACTCATCCTTGGCTTGCTCAGTTGTTTCAGCCATAAATGTGTGCCCAGTAACACCTACCTTTAAGTCAGCCAAATTATGACCTGCTTCGACGCCCACTTTACGGTAAATATCAACGAGCGGTTTGAATCGATTTGGGTCGCCACCGAGAACGGCTAAAGCCATTCCAACACCAAACCTGCCTGCTCTCTCTGCACTCTCAGGAGATCCACCAACACCAACCCAAAGTGGTAGCTGCTTTTGAACAGGTCGTGGTGCAATCTCAGCATCGCGAAGTGCTGAACGGAATCGGCCAGTCCATGAGATTTTCTCTTGTTCGTTCAACTTTAAAAACAAATCAATATTCTCTTCGAATAGGTCATCATACTCGTTGACATCATACCCAAAAAGTGGAAAAGATTCTATAAACGCTCCACGTCCCGCGATAACCTCAGCGCGTCCGTTTGATAGCAGATCCAATGTCGAAAAGTCTTCAAATAAGCGAACAGGATCGACTGTGCTTAATACGGTAGTTGCACTGGTCAATTTAATCTTTTTCGTAACTTGGGCAATCGCAGCAAGAACAATCGGCGTAGCTGAGACCGCATAGTCTAAACGATGATGTTCACCCAATCCAAAAATGTCAAGTCCAGCTTCATCAGCAAGTTTTGCTGCTTCTACTATTTCTGTCAAACGCTGTTGGGCGTTGATTACTTTGCCAGTATGGGGGTCTGGTACGATATCACCTAGCGTATAGATCCCTATTTCAAAATTAGACTGATTTAATGCATTATCTTCTTTCATCACACGTTCCTCCAAAACAGCTTAAATAACTAAATGAATTTCATTCCCTGATGGATCAGCTGTCACAAATACACCATTTACTTGTGTTACTATAGCACCAATTTGTTGTAACTGTTCAATCACTTTATTTCGTGCTTCTTCATCTGCGAAAACTAGCGTATACCAGTTAAGTCCGACACTGTTTTTCTTAGGAGCTGGAACACCAACACCATTCCATGTATTTAATCCGATATGATGATGATATCCTCCAGTTGACGTAAAGAGAGCCCCTCCAAATCGATTCACAACTGTAAATCCAAGCCCTTTCACATAAAACTCATCCGTTTTTTGAAGATCCGCTACATGTAAATGAATATGTCCCATCAATGTATCAGCCGGCAATCCACTCCACTCGGCATTACTCTCGGCAAGTAAGCTTTCCCCATCTAACGGTTCTGTTGCCATTGCTACTTCTCCATCTGCCCATGTCCATTCAGAAGATGGACGATCCCAGTATATTTCAATGCCGTTCCCATCTGGATCAGAAATGTACAATGCTTCACTTACATAATGATCAGACGCTCCAAAACGATAGCCCGTTTGAAGTAAATGACGTAAAAAGACCGACAAATCAGCACGAGTAGGTAACAAAAGGGCAAAATGATACAAACCAGATGTACGTCCTTCTTTTGGAATCACATCAGTTGGCTGTTCAAGCGTAAGCAAAGGGGTTTTACCGTCTGTTGTTAAAACTGCTTTCCGGTCAGTTCGTTCCAATACTTGCAAACCGATAATTTCTTGATAAAACGTAATGGCACGTTCCAATTCCATTACATTAATACTAACTTCTCCAACAAACGTAATTGGCTTCTGATGAAATTTTTCCATGTTATTACTTCCCTTCTTCTTTATTAAAAACTTTATTGTCTAATGAGAAACGAGATTGATTTGCAAATGCGAGAAAAATAGCCATAGCAAGCAACGCTAATTCCATTTCATACCCCGCCATTTGACCATTACCAAGAAATCCGAGAGGAAACTTTACTGTAAATATAGCCCCCAACATTATTACAGCAAACAATACGGAAACAATTCGTGTTCCAATACCTAGTATCAACGCAATCCCACCAATTAACTCTATACCTGCAACGAGATAAGCTAAAAAACCAGGAATCCCAATACTATCGAAAAAGCCAACCGTGTTATTTATTCCTCCTTGAAATTTAACAAACCCGTGAATGAAAAAAGTAAGACCTAAAACAATACGTAATATAACTGCACCTGCTTCATTTTTATTCATGTTTTTTATTCTCCTTTATTTTTAGTTACTTTATGTAAGTTATTATATTTTTATAATAAGGTCTTGTCAAGTAACTTTATATATTTAAATCATATGATATTAAATTGTAATATGGTATATTGTAACTAAAGGAGTGAAAGAGCATGAATCAATCCATTATTTGTCCGCGATTTGAAAAAGCCGTCTCCCTATTAAGTCAGCGCTGGACAACTTTGCTTATTTATCAATTATTGAATGGTCCACAACGATTTGGCACCATCCAATCTTCTATAGCAATTAGCGGTAGGGTTTTGTCTGAACGCTTAAAAGAACTCGAACACCAGGGCATAGTAAAGCGAGATGTCATACCAGAAACACCTGTTAGAATTGAATACTCATTAACAGAAAAAGGTTTCTCATTAGAACCGATTTTGAAAGAAATAGAAAATTGGTCTCAAGTGTGGGTAAAAAAAGAGGAATTAGATACCTAAAATTGCATCCATCACCTTTATACAATATGGTACGCTTAAAAATTGGAATCCTTCAGATCTTAGCAAAAAGTGAAAAGCTTCAATAAAGGCATTACCATTAGCATCATCCTTTTTGGGACATGCTAATGGTAATGCCTTTATAAGCTGTTATGGAATTTTCTTTTTTGGGTGTACCCCTCTTTCACTTTTACGATCAGGAATTGTGTCCCAAATACGAATGCTGAGATATGTTATATTAAGTATAATCATTTTGTAACTACTTAAGTTTATTGACTATTTTCAAGATTTTTATCATCATTTTTTCATAAGGCTGTTTTCGCATAGTTTGTTGTTTTTTTAATTAATGAACCGTTCCTTTCCGCTGCAGGCACTTGCTTTCCGCGGGGAGGAAGTCGAGCCTCCTCAACGCTTCGCGTCTCCGGGGTCTCGAACTTTCCTCTATTTCCCGCAGGAGTCAAGTGCCTTCCGCTACAATCCACTCTATGCTTGCAAAATTGTTAAAAGCAACAATCTGTTGGAAAACAGCCTTTCATAATAATGAAGTTGCTTATTTTTCACAATACTGCATAGGCTTAAGTAGTTACATAATTTCATAGTTTATTTTTTAGGAGCGCGAGAAGATGTTGCAAAAATTAAATGCTTTTTTAGAAAATAAAATGCCGTTCATTACACCGATAAGTGTGTTGCTTGGTGTGATGTTTGCAAGCTACGTCGATAGCTTTTCTTTTTTAGTTCCGTGGTTGTTTGCATTTATGACGTTTTCAGGTAGTTTGGGATCGAATATTAAGTCTTTTAAAGAAGTAATGATCCATCCTTTACCTATCATTATTACAATGTGTATTCTACATGTGATTATGCCGATTTGGGCTTTTGGTGTAGGTCATGTTGTGTTTCACGGGGATGTTTATACGATTACCGGATTAATTCTTGGTATGATTATTCCGACCGGCATTACGAGTGTTCTTTGGGTATCCATCTATCGGGGGAACATCCCACTTACACTTGCCGTGATTTTAATTGATACATTTTTATCACCATTCATTGTTCCATATACGATGTCTGTTATGGTTGGTGAAAAAGTAGAAATGGATATTCTCGGCATGATGGGCGGTTTATTGTGGATGGTTGTTGTGCCTTCATTGGCTGGGATGATGCTTAATCAAGTTACAAAAGGAAAGGTAAAAACTGTATTAGGTCCACGCCTTTCACCAATTTCAAAAATCTTTTTAGGAATCGTTGTGTTGTTAAATAGTTCGGTCATCGCTCCGTATTTACGTCATGTCGACGCAAAATTGGTCTTCATCACAATTGTCGTATTTCTTATTTCTTTTTCTGGCTACCTGTTTTCCTTTCTTATTGGCAGGCTTTTTAAAATGGACAGAGAAGATGTTGTGTCACTTACATTCTTAGGTGGTATGCGCAATATTAGTACTGGTGCTGTTATCGCCATTTCCTATTTTCCCGCTCAAGTTGCAGTGCCTGTCGTCATAGGCATGCTTTTTCAGCAAGTGCTTGCTTCCAGTTATGGCCGATTTGTCGATCGATATTATAAAAAAAGAATCGTTGTAAAGACAAAGAGTGCCTGAAAATCGGAAAAATATTAATATTGTAATTCCACTACTTAAAATGATATGATAGTTTTAATAAAATACAAGATTAGTACTTGGAGGAGCCTGTCACCAAGGGATTAGTATGTCCTTTGGTAACAGGCTCTTTTTGTATTTTTCACGCAAAACATTCATGAGAGCCTTTTCACAACTCAGGTGATGAAAAAAGTTCGGGTCCTAAAAATTGTATCACTTTATGAAAGTGGCGGTGCTGATTTTACGTAGTCCCGCCCCTTTTCCACAGAAAAAAAGGGGGATAAAGATGTTAATACTTCAATTAGCGATTATTTTAGTTGCAGCTAAGATTGCAGGGAGTATCAGTGTAAGATTGGGGCAACCTTCCGTTTTAGGTAAACTCCTAATCGGTATTGTACTAGGGCCATCTGTGTTAGGATTAGTGACTGAGACTGAAGCACTAGCAGCATTTAGTCAAATCGGTGTTATCTTGTTAATGTTTATAGCTGGTTTAGAAACCGATCTTGACGAATTTAAACGTACTGGAAAGGCGTCCACTTTTGTAGGTTTTGGTGGAATCATCGTTCCGCTTGTTGTAGGGTATTTTGCAGGAATTATGATGGATCTAACTTCTTTTCAATCATTGTTTTTAGGACTCTTGCTTTCTGCCACAAGTGTGAGTATCTCCGTTCAAGCATTAAAAGAAATGAATCAATTAAAATCGCCTGAAGGAACTGCCATCTTAGGAGCAGCCGTGATCGATGATGTTGTCGTCATTATCGCTTTGGCTTTCTTAATGAGTTTTGCTGGCGGAGAAGTGGATCTAACTATCGTTATTTTGAAGAAAGTATTATTTTTTGCAGGGGCCATTCTTGTTGCTTGGAAAGTAGTTCCTTGGTTCTTAGAAAAATTCGCTTCCTTAAAAGTGACTGAAACTGTTATTTCTGCTGCTTTAATTATTTGTTTTGTTTATGCCTACTTAGCTGAATATACAGGTGTTGCAGCGATAATCGGCGCTTATATAGCTGGTGTGGCTATTAGTGTAACAGACTATAAACATGAAATTTTCGAAAAGGTTGAAACAATCGGTTATTCAATATTTGTTCCCGTATTCTTCACTTCAATTGGGATCACTGCACAATTTTCTGGGATTATGAATCATTTAGGTCTGATTGTTCTATTAAGTATTGTAGCTATTCTAACAAAATTAGTTGGGGCGGCAACGGGTGCTAAATTGGCCGGATTTGGTTGGAATAGCTCGTTAGGAATTGGGGCGGCAATGGTGTCTCGTGGAGAGGTGGCCTTAATCTTAGCAGCGATCGGTTTAGAATCTAAACTACTTAGCAATGATTTATTCGCCGTAATCGTTGTTGTCATTCTTGTCACAACCATCGTTACGCCACCGATGATGAAGTGGTTTTTCACAACGAATAGGCAAACGAAATCTGCTGCTTAACTAATGATTACAGACGATCACTCACATAAGTGATTTTAACACTACAATGAATAGCCAAAAGAATTTTTTTAATTTAAGATGACCTACTACTCTTCAAAAAAGCTCAAATTAAACGGCCTGTTCCTAAACTCAAATGGGAATAGGCCGTTTAGCTCTATTCGTAAAGTTTGTTGTTATTCGCAAAAACAAATTCGAACAGATGTTGATTGGAGCGGATATGCGAGACTCCTGCTTAGAAAAAAGCATGTTGAGGGAGACCCCGCAAGCGGAAAGCGAGTACTGCAACGGAAATCAAATTGAAAAGCAACAAAGTATGCGAAAACAGCCAAGAAAAAAGACAAACTCTCCAAATGGAGAAATTTGTCCTGATTTTGATTACTTGTATAAAGAGAACTACAAATAGTGGAAGTTTCCCTTTATTTTAATAAAGCTACTTTAATCCCTTTATTTAATATATTTTGATAATCAATGTATTCATATAGATCATCTTCAATCATTGGAGATAAGCTTTTCAATTCTTCTAACGTTAAATCTTCAATGGCTTTATGATGGTCTTCACAATAAATAACAATTGAACCAACAATACTATGCGCATCTCTGAAAGCAACTCCTTTGCTAACTAAATAGTCAGCAACTTCTGTTGCATTGAGGAAGCCATCTTTCACGGCTTTTTTCATGTTTTCACTATTCACTTTCATCGTAGAAATCATATGAGACATGATGTTTAAACAAGACAATACCGTATCCAATGAATCAAAAAATGGTTCTTTGTCTTCCTGCATATCTTTATTGTATGCCAAAGGTAAACCTTTCATAGTCGTTAATAACGAAGTGAGTGAGCCATATACTCGCCCTGTTTTTCCTCTTATTAGTTCAGCAGCATCAGGGTTCTTCTTCTGTGGCATGATACTGCTACCTGTAGAGTAAGCGTCATCGATCGTAATAAATTTAAACTCTTGACTACTCCATAAAATCAATTCTTCACTTAATCTACTTAAATGCATCATGATAATCGAAAAATCAGACATTAATTCTAAAAGATAATCTCGATCACTTACACCGTCCAAGAAATTATCTACCGGTTTAGAGAATCCTAATTCTTCTGCTGTCATTTCGCGGTTTATCGTATGAGTAGTTCCAGCCAGAGCACCGCAACCTAATGGACTTTCATTCATAATATCAATTGCTTTAAGAACTCTTTTTCTATCGCGATCCAACATGTTATAGTATGCCATTAAATGGTGTTGAAACGTGATCACTTGAGCCCGTTGAAGATGAGTGTAGCCTGGCATAATCACATTATTTTCTTTTGCTTTTTGTTCGAGGCTATTTTGTAGATCCTTAATATACTCAATCACTTCTAACGCCTTATTTTTAGCGTAAAGTCTCATATCTGTAGCCACTTGGTCATTTCTACTACGTGCCGTGTGAAGTTTTTTTCCTGTTTCACCAATTCGATCAGTCAAATGCGCTTCAACAAAACTGTGGATATCTTCAAAACTTCCTTCGATAAGTAAAGTTCCGCTTTCAATATCTTCTAAAATTGAAAGAAGAGTTTTTACAATATCTTCTCCTTCTTTCTTTGTGAGTAAATCACATTGCACTAACATATTGACGTGGGCGATGCTTCCCTTAATATCTTCAGCATAAAGCCTTTTATCAACCTTAAGTGAGCTATTAAAGTCTTCCATCAATTTATTTTCTTCTTTTCTAAAACGTCCACCCCAAAGCTTCATAACAAGTTCTCCTTTTAAAAAAATATTACTTTAAATTAGATATACTTTCTTGTAATTCTTCAATATTCCCTTTTTTACGCATATACCAAACGCCGTTATAAACAGCAAAATTGTAAAAAATAAATCCAAGTATTGCCGCAACAATAGACATAAATGGCTCAGGAACAATACTATTACCACCAAAATTCCCTAAATAGGACAACAATACTAGCAATAATATATAAATAACAAGATATATGCCACCTAAGATTTCAATAGATTTATGCTTATTTATAAAATGGACGACTAAATAAGCGCCAATTCCTAAAATTAACCCGGTAATTGCAAGTTGGACCCTGCTCCAGTTTGTCCAATAAATAAGCAATGTAGCAAAGACAAAAGCTGATGGGGCAATAATGTGCATACCTGGGAGACCTTTGTCTTGTGTCAAACCAACCTTACGGAAAACCATTACAGTCACACATGCTGATGCATACTTAAAAATACCAATTGCTCCAACAATCGCAACAATGGCAGTCCAACTTTTTAATGGGAATAAGAACAGTAGTCCGATAACGAAATTGAGCGCAAGTGCACGAGTTGGAACACCAAATCGTTTATTGATCGTTCCAAAGAATGATGGGATGAACCCACTTTTCGCCATTCCAAACACATGTCTTGAAGTTCCAGCTGTATAAGTCAGCGCTGAACCTGTTGGCGAAACCATTGCGTCAGCTGTAATAATCCATGATAACCAAACCATATTTGCCATAAGCGCTAGATTAGCAAATGGAGAATCGAACTTAATTCCGCTCCAACCGTTCGCAAGCATTTCTGGCGGAACTGCTCCGATAAAAACAATTTGCAGTAATGTATATAAGATTGCTGCAGCTACTAGAGACGTGATCAAAGCCAATGGAATATTACGTCTAGGATTTACAACTTCACCACTCATCATGACCACATTCCCAAATCCTGTATAAGCAAAAAATATTCCACTCGTTAATATCGCACTTAATCCAGCCCCATACCCATTCGGGGCAAAGCCTTGACTCGTAAAGTTCTCTGCGTGAAAACCTGTCATAAAGAAAGCGATGATCGTTAGAACTGGTACTAAAAATTTAATAGTCGTAATAACTGTATTCGTAATCGCAAATAATTTTACGCCAAAATAGTTAAAAACAACAAAGAATACCATCAGAAAGGTTGAAGCTAGAATACCTGAAGTAGTCAGTTGCTCTTTTGTCATATCATACAGTCCTGGCCAGAACTGATTAGCATATTGAATAACTCCTGCTGATTCAACAGGTGCAGTTGCACAATAGCCAAACCAGATGGAATAACTAGTCACTGTAGCAAGCATTTTCCCATTAGAATATAGAGGATAACGACCTAAACCACCAGTTTCAGGCTTAACTCTTCCTAACTCAGCATAAATAAGAGCTATGAGTGTAATCGCAATTGCACCGAGTACCCACGACATGATAGCTGCAGGACCAGCCAATTTTGCCGCTGCCCACGGACCAAAAAGCCAACTTGATCCAATAATTCCTCCAAGAGACAGGGCAGTTAGAGACCAAAACCCCATTCTCTTCTTCAAATATTGTTCTTGATTCATAAAATTCCCTCTTTCTTAATATTCTATAAATAATAGCTTCTTATTATAGCATGATAGTATTGTAATAATCTTCACAATATTGATTTTTTGTCGAAATTTGCAATGCCAATTACTTCATTTCAAAATCGAACATTCAATACTTGTTTAAGTACATGGTATAGACTGATTTATTTAACCTGTGTACAAATAAAGTTCAAGCTTCAATCAGTGGAGGTTTACTCCCATAAAAATAACTATTTTCATAATTTTTAGTGACACTTGCTTCATGTTTCGCTACCTGTTAATGCGGAAATTCTGCTAGCTTATTAATAGAAGAAGGGTTACAAATCGGAACAACCGAATTTGTAACCCTTCTGATTTTTTATGATTTAACTAGTTGAGTATAATATTCTTACAATGCTTCCGTATTGTTCGAAAGAGCATTAATAATATAATTCCAATTATCGAAGTGAATTTCTGTAGCAAGTACTAGACATATCGGAAGCACATTGTCTTCTGCTTAACCGACCAAATTGCTAAACAAAGATCCATTTATTTATTGTACGGCGGTTCCTCCCATTCACGACCAGATGCGGTTAAAGATCCACGTTCTACCTCATACGAAAAAGACGAGAAACCCTCTACCTCTCCTTTATTCCATCTTTCAGTAAATGTAATCAGATATTTTTCATTTCCTATTTCTTGCACAGCTGTTTCTCTCTCAACCTGGTAACCATCAATTTGCTCTTCCCATTTGCCAATATACTTAGGGAAAACATCTGTAACGGTCCCATTATCAACGGTGGCAAATTCAACAGCGTCTTCCATTGTAAAGGGTGGTAAAGGTTCAGACATGATCTGAAAATACCCCCAAAGCAAACCGCATAGTACGACTGGAAAAAGAAAAAACATCTTATAACTCTTTTGAACCCTAGCTCTAACAAATAGCCATCTATCGATTAAAGCATAGAACAAAGCAACGATCATTCCAGATAACGCCAATGTAAATTCCTGAAAAAGCAAACCATTCGCTAAACCAAAAATGCCATGAAGCAAAACGTAAAGCCATATGTGGTTCAAAAACCACTTTTTTTGCAGATGTTCTAAACCAACTGAAACCAGATTTCCATAAATTAAGACAATTAAACCTATATACATGCTATACATAGATAACCAGCCTAAAAAATCCACTCCTAAACCATGAGGATGTGCCGATTTAATCCTATCTGATATATAAAAATACGCTAAGATCATAGAAGGAATCATTGTCGTGACAAATGTGACTGTTAATTTTCTCTTAATCAGACTTTCGACTTCCATTCACCCCCTCCCTTAATACGGAATTCATTAAACTAAATCTCACTACATTAACCTATATTACCATTTTCTTACCCTGATAACTTTGATTCGTAGAATAACTGGATGCATAGCAAAGAAGCCAACAATCCATTGTATGTTGACTTCAGTTATTTATAAAGATTGTCTCTTTGTATTTTTCCATTTAATAAATAGAATAGGGGTATATTGCAAGGCATTGACTACTCCTCATCCTAAATTTTTAACGCTTCTTATTCAACCTTTTTTATAAATTCTAGTACCACTTCAACATTGCTCTACCTATAAAGTTAACTCCTTTATGTTGCCCCTCATAAACAAACTTCGTGTGTGGCAGCCAAAAGTAAGGGTAATGATAAACGCATTTCCTAGTACAAAACTAATCGACTTCTGCTTTTTACTAGAGTCATAAAGTGTTATCTGCTCTTATGAAAGTAAATGGCAGTAGATACAACCTATTTCTTAGAAAGTTATTAAGGTCGGTAGGATATAACTCTACATATGAATGAATTATAGAACTACCCTCCCACTAGTGACATATAAAATCATGATTTGTTTAACAGGAATCTTATTGATCCTTTACAAATGATGAAAATTTGTTCTCAATTATCATACTTTATTTAAATTGCATTATCCTTCGGGAATCTCATTGGCGATGTAGCTTCATCAATTTCATCGTCGTCTCTTCTATTTTGTTTTCATTCTGGATTGTCTCAATGACTTCTCCCTGTTTCATAAATAGAATGATGTCCCCCGTCTCAGCTGCTACATCCATCATATGAGTAGAAAAAACAATAATTGTACCCTCTTTTTTAATCTGATTAAGAATTTCAACAAACCGATTTACCCAGTAGGGATCCAATCCGTTTGTCGGCTCATCTAATAACAAAACATTTGGTTTGGCTAATATAGATTGTCCGAATATTAGCCGCTGCCTCATTCCCTTAGATAAGCTTTTTACTAACTCACGTTTTTTGTCAACTAGACCGATCAAATCGATTACTTCGTTTACTCGATCTTTTTTTACTTTCCGGAATGATCCATAAAAATTAAGGAACTCTTCAATCGTCATCATTTCCTGGGCATGGAAATCATCAGGCATAAAGCCAATTTCGGTTAAATAATTCTCACGGTTTAAGGTAATTCCTTTCCCGTTAATAGAGGTTGTGCCACTTGATGGAGAATGGATGCCGGCAATGATTTGTAGTAATGTACTTTTACCGGCGCCATTTCCACCGCATAAAACAACACAAATCCCCTCCGTTGCTTCAAAGGAACATGGATATAACGCTGTTTTTTTCTTATAAACTTTCGAGACATCTTCCACTTTTAAACCTGTCATCGCCTTTTCCTCCATTCCAGCATGAGCATCGAAAACAATAACATAATAGCCATAAATCCAATAAAATATAAAATATAATTAAGGATGCCATATGGTGGGTCTAAGAAGGGCACAAGAGAATCATATGCTTGCCCAAAAACGGCTCCTCCATCAAGGTTTATGACTAAGGACACCCGAATAAATTCAGCTGGATTAGCAACTAGAGCCAATTTCATTAACGGAGCAATCCATGGATAAGGGACCAAACCTAAAACACCAATTAACGCAGTCGGCCAAATCATGATTAGGAAAAACCAAATAATGACTGATATTGATAACGCCTGCCACCTTGTCGATACAATACATCCGAGTGTTATACCAAGGACGAGAAAGAAAAAAATTAGACTCATAGAAAAAAAGTAAATCGACAAAAGCCATTCACTCGAAAAACCATTGCCACTTACTAGTCCTATTGCTAAGCTAACTCCATAACTAAACGTGAACACGATTGCTTGAGCAGTAAATTGCCCCCCTATTTTCCCTGATATGTACGACATAGAAAATAAAGGATAGGTATTCAACAATCTCCATTGGCCATTTTCCATTTCATTGGCGATAGAAAAAGAACCAATGATCAACATGAAAAGCGGAATGATATATAAGGCAACATTGACCACAGTTCCAGTCATATTTGTATATCCAGATAAGGATGGAGCGCTACTTTGTACTAAAAATAAGAGAGAAAGTACAGCAACCCATAAGACTAAAAAAGAATAAAAAGATCGCTGTCGTATCGTCATGCGCAGTTCAGAGTGCCAAATATTCCACATCTTAATTCCTCTTTTCGAAAATTCTACCCATAAATATCTTGCCCATGTCCCTCATACAAAACGAATATGGCGTTATTACACCACCATTTACTATGAAGGATTAATCAAGTAGTACGCTACACTCACCTGATCATAATGGTGGCGGTGCGAAGCCGGAATTTCTAAGGTGAAATTAGTATACTTAATAAAAAGATTGGCTATATTAATAAGTCGCGCAGCCCCGCCCCATATCCTCATACAAAAAGGACCTTCCGAAAACGGATCCGGCCCTCTATTTTTTAATGAGAATGGCTATGATCATCTTTTTCATCGTCTGAGTGTGAATGTGAATGGTTCGCTTTGTCATCCTTTTGCTTCCAATCATGTTCAGCTAAATCGTTGGCAGTCATTATCGTGCTACCTTCATTTTCTGCAGCAAACTCTTCTGCAGTAGCTTTATCTTTAAATGATATTACATTATAAGCCATTGGCGTTTTAACTGATTGATTGTATACATAAGTTGCATCGTCCACTAGAATCCACTCTTCATCATGATAATCACGGACAAATTGAGCATCAATTTTTTCATTTTCATGTTTTGTTACCCATTCGTACATACAACCTACATCATCAAAGACCATAGATTTTCCGTTTTCTAAAATGATCTGGGTAGCATGTTGGTTGTCAATAACAGCCATATTACATGTTTCACATGTGTCCGTTGCTTCATTAATTGAAACTGGTTGTGCTTTATCATTTCCACACGCTGCAAGAATCATTATTAATCCTGCCAATACAATAAAACTAAGCAGTTTTTTCTTCATCTTCTTTTCCTCCCAAATATAAATAAACTAAAACTGGATAAAATCATTACTACACTTATAACCCATAAACTAAAACTCGTTGATTTTTCTTTTTCGACTTCAAGCGTCATGTTCATTAAAGGGGCTGAGTCTGTAAGCAACTGGTCAGCCGGGCTTTTCAATATATTTTGTAACAGAATAAGTCCTGGTGTTTGAAAAAATAGCTGATATTCGGGAACTGCGTTTGTCAAAGTAAGAAAATACGGATCAGCGCTATAGACAATTTCACTCTTTCCATCTCCATTTACATCAATCTTGCTTGCTGCATCCCAATAGTTCCCATTAACTTGATTATTTGCACTTTCTATTGCCTGTGCATCATTGACATTTCCAACGAATGTATTACGTATTACCTTATTTTCATTCGATTTTTTAAATTGTACCCCGATAAAATTGTCCATGATTTTATTGGTATCTATTCGGTTGTTTTCAGCTTCTTCAATAAAAATGCCTACACGATTGGAAATAAACTCATTTCCAGTCACTTCAGTGTCAGTAGACAAATAAATTAACAGTCCTTGTGCATTCACACTTTTGTTATTAGACAAAAATTTATTATTACGAACGACTGTCCGCTTTGATTCCATTAACATTGTCCCTGTTATATTTGCTCTAGAGGCATT
The DNA here is from genome assembly GCF_014138605.1 of Peribacillus huizhouensis. Lineage (GTDB taxonomy): Bacteria > Bacillota > Bacilli > Bacillales > DSM-1321 > Peribacillus > Peribacillus huizhouensis. Next base: position 287,172 of record NZ_JACJHX010000004.1, read on the forward strand.
TTCTTCAAGTACATTTTCATTTGAGAACATAAGATGCAAACCGTAACGAGATCTTTGGATATCATTTCTATGTATAGTATTCCCGTCGCTTTTCTCTAAATAAATTCCATCCAGAACATTGTTAATTTTAAGGTTTTCAAACTTATTCTGATTGGATTTCCATAAATCAATCCCATTGCCTTGCTTCCTTCCAACAATCTCGCTATCTTTGATCGTTACGCCATTCGCATTATCAAGTCTAATACCGAAACGCTTCGTCTCAATAGCAATTCCCTCCAGTTTATGATTGGAACCAGTAACATAAATGGCGGTAGCTTCTTTTTCATCTCCACAGTGTTCCACTTTAATATTTTTTAGAGTAACTGACTCACCGCTAATGGTAACTACCGGCTCCGATAGACAAGATCGAAGAAGAATTTCACCCTTTCCTTTTAGAGTTATTGGCTTGGTAATAACCAATGTCTCCTCATACTCTCCCTCTTCTATTTCAATCACTGCACCCTTTTGTGCCTCGTTGATTTTGGATTGTATAGTGCCTTCTGCTTCAGATACAGCTGGCAGGAAAAATGATAAAACGAGGAGAAGCATTATGTAATTCATTATTTTCATAGCTTAGTGTCCTCGCTCTCATCTAGATTCCCTTTAAGATTATTTAAGTTTAGAAGATATAACAAGTAGATGCAGGATGAAATATGTGAAAAATTGGTGAATTTGGTGATATTATTACACAATTGAATAAAAAGGCAATAATTTCTCCTACCAATGTTACCGGATAACCGATAATAATATGGAAAATATACCGGTGTTGTCATACATCGCTCTATCAAAATCAATCTTTCAATGATGATGACCTTGATGATTACTTTTCTTAACAGGCTCTTCTATTAAAGCTTTTATTTCCTCTTTTGAGACTTCCCCAACCATAAATTGTTTTTTAGGCATGACATGAAGTCCCCGAGCAGTAACATGAGTTTGAACATAATAGATTCCATCTTGACTAAACTGTTTAGAAACAGTATATGTTCCATTACCTATCAACTTAGCTTGAAGCATTTCACTATCTTGAGTGCTGGTAGAATTCCAAATTTCAAATTGAACATCTTGTGCATCATCTACATTGCTCGAACCCTGCGTTACATGAACTTTGAATATACATTCTTGATTCAGCGAAACAACATCAGGAAGTAGGATGTCAGCTTCAATCACTTTCATTTTTTCTTGAGAGGTACTGCTAGTAATATTACATCCACTAATGATACAAATAAGTATAAATGCTGATAGTATGAAAAAACATTTTCTCATGGCACTTGATACCCTCTCTTCTTGTATTAATTCATCCACCCTCTTAACGGCTTAAATTTGGGTATAACGAAACGATCTAATAAAAACACCAAAATGATAGAAATACCAACTAAGGGCATGACAATTCCTAATGCTAGCATGATAAAAAATACCGTTCTAGTTAGTTTCTTATCATGAACTTTAGAAGGGGCACCTAATTTACCAGAAGGTTTTCGTTTTTTCCACATGATATATGAACTAATGACAACCCCGATTAATCCCATACAGACAATGAGGCCGATGATTTGATTGGCTAATCCAAATAATCTTCCTTCATGCAAAGCAATGCCGACTGTTATGGCCTTTGCGGTAATCCCATAATCATTAAAGCGAACATCTGTTAATACAGCTCCACTGTATTGATCAATGTTTAATGTCGCATTATCACCTGGTTTTGTATGGGAAGTTGTAATAGTATATACGCCTTTTTCAGACTGTGGCATAGATATGGTATATGGTTTTTCCACCTTGTTATTTCCAGCTATATAAGTAACGTCTTCTAGTGAAATAGTCGAATTACTATTTGTTTTAGATGAAGGCACGGCTAAATTTTCAGTTGCCCATGGTCCATCTTGTGCGACATCTCTCGTTCTAATAATAGACTCTGGTTTTGCATCCCAGCTGTAAGCAAAAGGAGGCGTTCCAGTATTAGTTGCAGTAGCGAAACGGTTTATTTGTTCACCCATTACTCCAGACCAGGGAAGCCCTGTCGCTATTAAAATCAAAACGAAGATAGATAACCAAAAGGCAGGAACAGCATGCATATCCCTCCAGAATATCCGGCCCTTCTTGTTGAATCTAGGTAGAACAGTCCCCCAAATAGATGCCTTATTACGAGGCCACCATATATATAAACCAGTTATAAGCAAGATCACACACCAACATGCCGCAAGTTCCACCAAGCGGTTGGCGAATGTACCACCTATTATTAATTCGCTATGCAGCTTTTTAAATATCTCTGTAAATTTCTTTTCTGATTGTAGTGAACCATTTATGGAACCTGTGTATGGATCTACAAAGACCGAAAGTGATTGCCCTTCACTAGAAATACTTATTTCTGATGTTCGTAATGGATCATCATATGTCTTATACGAATTCACAATCCCTTCAGGGTACTCTTCTTTTACCCGATTTATCTGCTCTGAGGGAGGAATCACAGATGAATGACTCTCTTTCACATAGTAGAGATCCTGATATAAAAATGATTCGATTTGTGGCTTGAATAAGTATACAGCCCCACTAAAAGCCAAAATAATTAAAAATGGAGAAAATATAAGTCCTGCGTAAAAGTGCCATCTCCAAACAATTCGATAAATAGACGCCTTGTCACTTTTACCTTCCTTTTCTTTATGCTTTTCAGGTACTTCATTAAGTTTTAATGCTTCCATGGCTTTTCTCCTCGTATATTAGTTATAAGAGCTCTTTCTACTTCCCTGTTTACCATCCTGACCTGCCTAATTCATGACTTTATGTAACGATAGACGGTCCATTTTAAAAGCATATTACTTGTTACTGTGTTCTGAAATACGCAAATCTTCTTGTTTGAACTGTGTTAAAATTTGTTATTATTGTTCTCTCGTTATGATTAAACACCTCCAGACTTATTCGATTTATTTCCTAAATTAATCTAAGACATCCGTGAGTGTAATAAAGTAGCATTATCAAAGTAGTCTTTGAGATGCGACCTGTTTAAATCCCATATTAATTGATTTCATTTATTAGTGATTGTAAATAACGGTACAATTTGTTAATCCATAACAATAATCAACAATTGATTAACAAATTCACTTAATAGCTAGACATATTAACCTCGGAGTGAGTGTACTAGTCTCTTTTATTTTCATCACACTCAGTTGTTGACATTTCCTTAGACTTTCCAAACCAAAACTAATCAAGTGAAGGTGCCATGCTATGTTCAATATGGGATTGAGTATAGAGGTAAAATAAAAAAACAGACAAAATTTCTTGTCTGCTTGTCTCTTTTCTTATTTTGTTAGGAGTTAAATTCGCGGGATTTAGCTAGTGAATACGCTAGTTTCTAATTCCGCCTCAATTGTCGATTTCAATTCATCTGCCGATAATTCCGTAGGATATTGATATTCTTTATCATTGATAAATACAGTAGGCACCATTTTCACGTTTCTACGAATAGCCTCTGCAGTTACATTCAAGCTAATTTCGGTATTTTGTGGTTCTTCTTTTAATTGATATTTTTCTGCTAATAGATTTTTGATATCTTGATTGTTCAATTGATCCCACTGTCCTTGTGTTGCAAATAATTCCTTTAAAATTTCTTTCACGCGTGAAGGTTTTTCATAATCTAGGAAGAGGTTAATTAAAGTTCCATTTAACAGCATCTCTCTAGGCTTGTCATAATGTTTGACAATAAATTCAACTTGCCCATTATCTAAGTAGTCTTTCAAAACCTCTTCCGCAATCCCAAAAAATGTAGCACAGTAAGGGCATGTTAAATTTAAAAACACTTCAACCTTTACAGGTGCTTCTTTCTGTCCAAAGCTTAATTGTGCATTCTCAATTTGATTCGCCATTTCTCTCACTCGCTTTCCATCAGCATTCAATTCATATTGCCACAATTATATTAATTCATACCCGAATTGTCAACATTAACTTATCGAATATTCCGATTTTATAGTTTTTTGCTCAAACTTTTTTTGACTTTATCTCACTCCCTTTGTGTACAAAAAAATCATTCTAATTGTTTCCTTGTTTTGACGTTAAACAAAGTATCTTTTTTAGGCAGTTCGTAAACCATTCGTTCATAAATTAGGTATATAGCACAGGGGGATTACATGTCTAAAATTCAAGTTACTTACCCCGACATACATTGAATCCATCTTAAATAAATATTCGATTGGCTTGTTTTAACAGACTATCCCAAACGAAAAGGCAGACCTCACACCTACTATATATCGTTTATTTGACGTGTAATTGACACGAAACATGATGTATAGTGTGTGAGGTCCGCCCCTATTACTAGATATGGCAAGATTCATTTATCAAAAAATAAAGTGCTATTCTCGCTCAATTATATATTGACACCTATCTACCTTTAACTCAGTGTGTTCATTTCTTTGAGTACGGTGAGCAAGTATTCCCACGTACGGATTGTGGATGGAATGCTGAGATGCTCATTTGGCGTATGGACATCGAACATATCAGGACCGAAAGAAATGGCGTCTAGGCCTGGAATCTTCTCAGTAAACACGCCGCATTCAATACCGGCATGGATAGCAATGATTTCTGCTTCTTTTCCATATTTCTTTTCATATACTTTTTTACACAGTTCACGAATGGCCGATTCTGATTGATATGCCCACTCAGGATAGTCCCCACTCGTTTCAACCTTGCCGCCTATAGTCTGTGTAATGACCTTTACTTGATTTAAAATATGTTCTTTTAAGCTTCTTACCGAACTGCGAATTTCATTAAGAAAATATATTTCCGAATCAGTTGCCGTGATAACACCTAAATTGGTTGAAGCCACAACTAACCCTTTAATATCCATGCTCATACTTTGGATACCAGATGGTGTTAACATAATTGCTTGTACAACTCGTTCGCTCGTTTCTTTCGAAAATACGTTTTCTGCCAAGGCGGATTTTTCAAGCTTTACATATACACCTGGGTCAGCAGCTTGTAATTCATTTTTCAACACTTCATTCCACTCAGCTATTTTCTTTGTTAACTTTTCAATAGCGTCTCGTTCAATTACAAGAGTGGCCTCTGCTTCCCGAGGAATAGCATTGGGCTTCAAACCGCCATCAATTCCACTTAATGTATACGCAACTTCATTGGATATGTCATATAAAATGCGACCCAGCAATTTATTGGCATTTCCTCTTTCCTTATCAATTTCCATGCCAGAGTGTCCGCCGCGCAGTCCCCCAATGGTTAGATGGTATGAATCGCCATCTTTAGGGGCGACTTCCCAGTTGATTGGAAGACTTAGCTTCCCACAAATCCCGCCGGCACTACTAACAAGCAGTTTGCCTTCTTCTTCAGAATCAAGGTTCATGAATACTTTCCCTTTGAAGTGCGTTGGGTCAACAGAAAGTGCCCCTTTCATTGTCGTCTCTTCTTCAGTAGTAATAACTACTTCTAGAGCAGGATGTGCAATATGATCGGCATCAAGTAAAGCAAGTGCATAGGCAACCGCAATGCCATTGTCTGCTCCTAATGTTGTCCCGCTCGCATACAACATATCGTTCTCGATTCGTAATTCGATTGGATCTTTTTCAAAATCATGGACAGTTCCTTTATTCAGCTCGCATACCATATCCATATGTCCTTGAATAATGACTATCGGTGCATTTTCATATCCTTTTGATGCTGGTTTTTTTATAATGATATTAAGTGCTTCATCTTGAACAACGTCAAGACCCCGCTCCCGTGCAAAACCAATTAAATAATCGCTAATTTGCTTTTCATTTCCAGAACCTCTCGGAATGTTGGAAATCTCCTTAAAAAAATAAAAGACCGGATTTTCAATTAATTGTTCTAATGTTTGAAACATACTGATCATCCCTTCTACAAAGATCTAATTTATTTTCACATCTTTTTCCTACTATTAGCTATTAATATTGCAGAATAGAATATTTTTAGCAAATTTAAAGAGAGGTCTGAAGGATCTACATGATCTTTTCAATCCTCTCAAAAACATTGGACGATTACGAAGAACCGCCACTATTCGCCGCTGCGCTGTTATTCCGTTTAATTATCGCGTTCACTCCCATCACGACCGCAATCCATTCCAAAGCAGGTATGGATTCCTCGAATGAGCTTAAGCGATACGCCGCTGATGAGAAGAATCCGCTCACTTTCTCAAACTTTGCAATAAGCTTGGATTTACTATCATAGATATCGTATTGACGGGAAAAAGCTTCAGACTTAATCTCATACACTCCCCGTTTACCTGCGTCATATTCATATTTTTTGGAGAGGAAAGCAAATCTTTGGCGTAATTCTCCGAGCTCATTTTGATGATAATCTGTCACGACCCATCTATTTCGAAGTGTTCGAAATTTTCCACTAACAGCGACATCTCCTGTCTGATTCAACACATCTACACTTGAAGAAAATGCGCTCTTTAAATCCAATTCTCCCACTTGGATTTTATTTTCATTATAAATAATGGTTTTTCCTGAAGAGAAAAAATTATCATTAAAGTACAAAGTTTGATTATCCATTCTAGCTCCCCCTTCTATCTATTATTTACGGTTAAATCTAGAAAGGGTTTCTAATTTATCGTGTGAAAGAATCGAATTTTTCTATCCCCCTGTTCCTCACACCAAAATAACCCGGCACTGCCCTTTTGTGTCGGGTCCAATTTATTCTTGATCTGCCAATAAGATTACAATATCATCTTGTATTTTTGTAATGGAATCCCCATCGACGAAATTATTGAATAGGATTGAGAAAATGAAACGTTCACCGCTTTTTGTTGTCACGTAGCCGGAAAGAGCACTTGTTGCTGTCAGTGTACCCGTTTTTGCCTGAACATTTCCTGATGCAAAAGTATTTTTCATCCGATTCCTCAGTGTACCACCAACAAACCGGTCACTAGCTCCTGCCACAGGCAATGAATGTACAAAAGCAGGATACCATCCTTTGTCTTGAACGGCATATAATAATTTCGTCAGTTCATTGGCCGAAATTAAATTTATTTGTGATATACCCGAGCCGTCACGAAGTTTGAGAGATGCGGTGTTCATTCCGAGCGATTGAGCGGTGCTTTCTATCACTTTAAGCCCTGTTCCCCAGCTCCCCTCATCATAAATGACTTTGCCCATTTCTTTTACCAAATGTTCAGCATGTGCATTGTTGCTGAGTTTCATAAAAGGGATGAGCAGCTGAGCTAATGGCATTGAATCATGCGTTGCAAGTCGTTTTGCCTGATTTGGTACTTTTCCTGCTTTTACGATACCAACTTGTTGAATTCCTTGGGCTAAAAGAGCATTTTTGAACACATGAGTCGTATAAACAGTTGGTTCCCATAATGCCACCCATTGTCTCATCCGGCTTGATTTAACAGGGATCGTGCCAGTGATTGTAATGGTATTACTACGATGCTCGCGTATGATTTTAAGCTCTTTCTTCCCATCTGCCGATACCGTTTTCGCTAAATTCACGATTTTGAGATAATCTGTGTGCGGCTTGACTTCCACAGTCGTACCCTCGCCAACATTCATTCCTGGAGCTACATCGACAATGACTGTAGCAGAATCATAATCTTGATTCGGCGCAATCGTTAATGCTGAAATGGCTGCACCGTAATATTCGCTTTCATCGCTCCAAATCATATCGGCTGAATATCGTTCATGATCATACCAAGAGTCATCGCCAATCACGTCACCGACAATCGTTTTAATTCCTTTATTTTTGATCATTGTAGCAAGTGTATCTAGATCTGATTGCAGTAACGTTGGATCCCCTTTACCTTTTATGTACAAATTACCAGTCAAAACATCTCCATTGATTACTCCATCTATATACAGTTCTGTTGTAAATACATAATTTTGACCAAGCGTTTCCAGTGCTGCTGCAGCCGTTAGTAGTTTCATATTCGAAGCAGGGCGCAACCTAATATCTCCACCACGCTCATAAATAACTTCACCAGTCACTGCTTTTCGAATACTAATGCCCGAAATGGCTCCAGATAATTTTTTATTTGCTAGCAGATGAAGAAGTTGCTGATCAAATGAACTACCATTCGTAGCCAACATAGAACCATCAGCCTTCTCAACATATTGAACCAAAGTAAATACGTATAATAACAGAACAAACACGACTATATTTTTCACAATCATCCCCACCACCATATTTTCATCATTTGAAAATCTTCCATAGTTAACTTTCAAGTAGATGTAATCTAATGTAGTATTCCATCATTCAAACTGGATATGTGGAGGGAGTTATTGTAAGTAAATATTGGTAAAGCAAAAAAAACATGGGTGCCCCAATGCAAAAGGTCTGACCTCCCAACAACTAAATACAGTGTTATGCTACGTGTATAAAACACTACATACTGATTTAGAGTGCGAAGTCAGACCCTTATGAGACACCCTCGTGTTTAAGTATAAGATTTACTGATTATATCTCTGAAGTAAGGTTGTTGCTAACCATACATCTTTTCCTTATTTCCTTCTCGCAAAATCGACAAATCGAAATTTATCTGGTCGATGGCGTGATTCAGTATATTGAAACATACTAGCATCATCCAAGTATACATAGTTTTTAACGACTACAATATTATGAAAACCTTCCAAGTCTAAATAGCGGCGATCTTCCATGGACGGTTCTTCAATCGTGATTTCCTTTTTTGCAAAAGAAATGGTGAGTCCTAACTCTCCTTCAAGATACTCGTATATAGAGTCTTGGCAAATTTCTTTCGTAAGTGATGGGACATATCTTTCAATGAGTAAGTCCTTATCTAAGATAATTCGCTCACCATCTATTTCTCTAACACGGCTGATTTTCCAGACTAACTCATCTTTCCCAAGCTTCATTTTGTCGTTATAGTCATAACTTGGTTTGATTTTTTCAAGCTCTTCGACATAGGTTTTTGCACGTTGACCCATTTTTTTCGAAAGTTCTTTAAAGCTGACGAGTCCTGAAATCGGAAAATCAAACTTGGTCACATCGAGAACGATCGAACCTTTTCCCTGTACTTTATGAATGTAGCCGTCTTCAGAAAGCATTTTTAATGCTTTTCGGATGGTTTCTCTTGATGCGGAGTATGAATCAGCTAACTCATTTTCAGAAGGTAGCAATGCCCCTCCTTCAATTCGACCATCTCTAATTTGACTAGCTATATCTTCATAAATTTTCATAAATTTATTATATTTCATCTCTTATCACCATTCTCATTTGATGCCGCTTTAACAAACTGTAATGCTCCGTTCCCCTGAATTACGAGAAAAAGAGATAGGCTTTACATCAGTAACTAATTCAAATATGTTCTAGAAAGACAGCTCTACCATTGAATCTTATCATTTCTTTTTCAAATGATAAACAAAAGATTCGTAAGGTCCAATTTCCATATTCACAGCCAGTTCAGGAGCATCCACATTCGAAAGCAAAATCTCATTTTGATAATCACTCAATTGTACCGAAGAGATTGATAGCTCGGCCGCTTCTCCATAAAAATTATTGATCACAAGTAATCGTTCATTTTCTAACACTCGTTCGTATACAAAAAGTTTAGGATGATTTCCCTCTAGTAAACGGTATTCCCCATCCGTAATAATCGGGTATTGTTTACGCAGCGCAATTAGTTTTTGATAATGGTAGAAAATTGAATCCTGATCCTCCATCGCCTTTTCTGCATTAATATCAGAATAATTATCAGCGACAGGTATCCAAGGTGTTCCTGTTGTAAAACCTGCTTGAAGTTGATTGTTCCATTGTACAGGTGTCCGTGAATTATCACGTGATTTTTCTTGAAAGATCGTAAGGATCTCTTCTTCTGTCCGTCCTGCCTCTTTCATGATTCGATAATGATTAAGGGTTTCAACATCACGATATTGCTCAATATGATTAAACTTCGGATTCGTCATACCAAACTCTTCACCTTGATAAATATATGGGGTACCTTGCATCATATGAATCGTTGTTGCAAGCATTTTCGCCGATTGGTTGTGATACTTCCCATCATCGCCATAACGGGAAACGATTCGGGGTTGATCATGATTGCACCAAAACAATGCATTCCAACCTCCCCCGCGCTGCATTTCAGTTTGCCAGGTTGAGAGGATTTTTTTCAATGCAAAAAAGTCAAAATCATCAATTGCCCACTTCTCACCATTCGGATAATCAACTTTTAAATGATGGAAATTAAAGGTCATACTTAACTCTTTACGGTCGGGTTTGGAATAATGGATACAGTCTTCAATTGAAGTCGAGGACATTTCACCGACTGTCATACTATCATAACGAGACAATACTTCGCGATTCATTTCCTGTAAAAACTCATGAACCCGAGGTCCATCTGTATAAAATTTCCGACCATCCCCCGGAAGAATGGAGCCGTCATCATCTGTAAAACTTTGATCTTTTGAAATCAAATTAATGACATCAAGTCGGAAACCGTCAATTCCTTTTTCAAACCAAAAATTCATCATTCGATAAACATCTTGACGAAGCTTTGGATTTTCCCAGTTTAAATCTGCTTGTGTCTCATCGAAGAGATGGAGAAAGTATTGGTTCGTTTTTTCATCATACTTCCAAGCCGGTCCACCGAATTTGGACAACCAATTATTGGGCTCACCGTTCTCTTTCGGGTCTTTCCAAATATAATAATCACGATATGGACTATCAAGCGATGCGGCGGCTTCCTTAAACCACTTATGCTCGGTAGACGTATGGTTGACAACAAGATCCATGATTACTTTAATGTCTAGATCATGCGCTTTAGCTAGAAGCTCCTGAAAATCCTCCATCGTTCCGTATTCTTCGTGAATAGAGTAATAATCGCTAATATCATAGCCATTATCACGCTGTGGAGATTGATAAATAGGTGTCAGCCAAATCACATCAATACCAAGCTTTTTAAGGTAATCAAGCTTCTCAATAATTCCTTGAATATCGCCAACTCCACTACCGGTCGTATCATTAAAACTCTTCGGATATATTTGATAAACAGTAGACTTTCTCCACCATTCATTCATCTTGAACACCGCCATTTCTAGGTTAGTCATTATTTCTTTAAACACTAAAAAGATTGTCTCAGAAAGGGTCTGGCCTCACACTCTATACACAGTTATTGTGTTTTTCGAGCTGGGGGCTGACCCTTATCTAGGACATTCTTATTTTGTTTTTATGCTTTTATGGAACGAGATTTTTTAAAAGATATTTTTCCGGTATTTGTTTTAGCAAAAATGATCGTTAATACAAAAGGAATGACAATTGCAACAACCATTGCTATAGCAAATACTGGCATAAATTTAGCTTGAATCGAAAGAATTCCAGGAATTCCGCCAACCCCGATCGAGTTAGCCATGACATTGCTGCCTACTGAAATAACCCCAGCAACTAAAGAACCGATCATCGCCGCTAAAAACGGAAAACCATATTTCAAGTTAATTCCAAACATCGCTGGTTCCGTTACGCCTAAATAACAGGAAATAGCAGCTGGAATAGATACTTGCTTTTCTTCTTCATCTTTTCGATTAATATAAATCATCGCAAGTACAGCTGATCCTTGCGCAATATTAGATAATGCAATCATCGGCCAAAGGTTTGTTCCGCCGAGTTCACTCATAAGTTGCAGATCGATTGCATTCGTCATATGGTGTAAGCCTGTAATAACGAGTGGTGCATAGACAAATCCAAATACAGCTGCAAACAACCAGCCAAACGCTGAAGTTAAACCAGAATAAACAATTTCAGATACAAAAGAGCCGATTTTCCAGCCAATTGGACCAAGAACGATATGAGCTAATAAAACAGTTGGTACTAATGATAAGAATGGGACGACAATCATGGAAATTGCATTTGGAACTACTTTACGTAATTTCAATTCTAAGAATGAAAAAACTAGACCTGCTAAAATAGCTGGAATAACTTGCGCTTGATATCCGATCATCTCGATTTGCGCAAAGCCAAAGTCCCAAAATGGAATTTCTGAACCTCCTGCAACTCCATATGCATTCAAAAGCTGTGGAGAGACTAGCGTAATCCCTAGAACGATTCCAAGAATTTGTGAAGCTCCCATTTTTCTTGCAACAGCCCACGTAATACCGACCGGTAGGAAATGAAATATCGCTTCACCAATCAACCAAAGAAAAGCATGTACCCCCGACCAAAACTGCGATACCTCAACTAACGTTTTGGTCCCCCCTTCTAATAACTCAATATCCCCAATCACATTTCGAAAGCCAAGAATTAACCCTCCCACAACAAGGGCTGGAATTAATGGAGTAAAAATATCTGCAAGATGCGAAATCAATCTTTGCAAAACATTCATATTTTGCTTGGCAGCGACTTTTGCTTCTTCTTTCGATGTATCACTGACACCTGCCATTTTGATAAATTCATTATAAAATGATGAAACCTCATTGCCGATAATGACTTGAAATTGACCTCCCTGAGTAAATGTTCCTTTTACAAGCTTAATCTCCTCAATCTGATCAATATCTGCTTTTTCCGGATCATTTAACACAAATCTCATTCTTGTCGAGCAATGTGTTACAACAGAAATGTTATCACTGCCTCCTATATGGTCCAGAAGTTCTTGTGCTGGATCTTTATATTTGCTCAATTTTTTCTCCCCCTAACATTCTAATATAAACCCACTTATTCTCTTTAACTTGTATATACATATTTTGATTACGCTTTCATTCTAACTTGTATATACATCTTTGTCAACATTTTTAAAACCGTTTTCATTTACTGAAAAATTCGTAGCAAAATTAAAAAAGTAAGATATGATAAAAAGCACTTTGCCATTAGGGATTAAGATTATCACGCGGGAATGAAGGGTTTTCAAGCAAGATTTGAAATTTGCGCGCCAGAATAAGGATTTTCGAGCCAGAATCGTAATTTGCCTGCCATAATAAGGGATTTTCGAGCCAGAATCGAAATTTGCCTGCCATAATAAGGGGGTTTCGAGCCAAAATCGAAATTTGCGCGCCAGAATAAGGGGGTTTCGAGCCAGAATCGAAATTTGTGTGCCAGATAAGAGGTTTTCGAGCCAGAATCGGAATTTGCGTGCCAGAATAAGGGGGTTTCGAGCCAGAATCGAAATTTGCGTGCCAGAATATGAGGTTTTCGAGCCAGAATCGGAATTTGAGTGCCAGAATAAGGGGGTTTCGAGCCAGTTTTAAGATTTGTGAGCCAAAATGGACATTATTTTAGCTGGAATTGACAACCAGAGATCAAAACAAGTTTTACTATATTGGAAGGTACATTATTTAGACTGCTATTATAGAGGTAAGGTTAAACAAATCTTGGGATATCTTATATATTTCTATCAAAGTATAATAATTATTCTAATTTGCGAGTTTATTTTTCAGAATTTTTAGTTTATTTTCACAAAAACTTTAATTATTTCCCTCTAAACTCTTATTAATTCGGAAAGATACCTGCTTTATCGCCCTTTTTCTACCTAAATCCATTTCAAAATAACTTGTAATATTACACGGACGCTAAATTTGTCTCCATTTTGTAACATAATTACTATTAGAATGAAATGTAGTTGTCATACTCTCCTGTTATTCTAAATCTATTAAATTATGACAAAGGAGACTATCATTTTGAAAAAATATCTAGTCTATCTAACAGCTACGTTTTTTCTAGTATTTGGGTTTTCCGGCGTTGCATCGGCGAATACATATGAAGTCAAAAAAGGCGATTCACTCTATAGCATAGCTAAAAAACATAAAGTAACAGTTCAGCAAATAAAGACTTGGAATAAACTAAAAAGCACTACGATCAAACCAAAACAAGTTTTAAAAGTATCAGCGGCACAAACACAAGCAAAAAATACTCAAGTAAAAGCAGCCACACAAAAAGCCTATAAAACCATTACCATTAAAGCGACTGCCTATAGTGCAGATTGCAAAGGCTGCAGTGGAATTACATCAACTGGATTGAATTTGAAGAAAAACCCATCACTTAAAGTGATTTCCGTTGACCCCAAAGTCATTCCACTTGGTACAAAGGTATATGTCGATGGATACGGATACGCCATCGCAGCAGATAAAGGCAGCGCCATTAAAGGGAAAAAAATCGACGTATTTATGCCATCCAAAAAACATGCACTCAATTGGGGTGTAAAAACTGTAAATGTACGTATTTATAATTAATGGAAAGAGGATGACTATACAGGCATCCTCTTTTTTGTATGATGAACATAGGGATGAGGCTTCGTGACAGCCGTTCTACTTTGCTGATGAGGGTGTCTGTTGCTATAGGATTGATCCTTCACAGTAAATGGCGGCGCTTCAACACCATATTCGTTTTGTATATTTGAAAATTAGCTTTTTTTAACAATTTAACACTTTAATAATCTAATAAGTGATAAGATGAAGAAGCTTGGAGCGTTTCAAGCTTGAAATATTAAAAGCGGGGTGCTTATCTTTGAATATCGTAATTATTGGTGCAGGCGCAATAGGAGCTTATTATGGTGCAAGGTGGCAAGAAGCAGGTCAGCATGTACAGTTTCTCGTTCGTGAAAACCGAGCCAGGCTTTTAAATGAAAACGGTTTATATATTACTAGTTCACACGGAAATTATGTGTTTAATGACCTTCATTTTACAGATAACCTAGCTGGTTTGACAGATCCCGACCTCGTTGTCCTTGCTGTTAAAGGCTATCATTTACAAGGAACCATTCCTGCCCTTAAAGCGTTAGTCGATAGGGGCGCTAAGGTAATCCCTCTATTAAACGGACTTGAACATATTGCCATTCTTCAGAAAGAATTGGGTGAAGAAGCTGTAATCGGCGGTAGTGCGTATATTATTACAACACTGGATGAAAAAGGGCATGTTGTCCATACGAGCAGCAGCCATGATTTTTTATTTGGGCCTCTCCATCCCTCTCAGCAAAATATTTGTAGAGAACTTGAAAAAATTTCTGACAATGCCATTATGAATGCACGCTACTCTAAAGACATTATGCTAGAATTATGGAAAAAATATATATTTATTACCGCCTTTTCAGGGGTAACGACAGCAACCAATTTTTCAATTGGAACGATACGGAAATATCCAGATACATTCGAACTGCTACACCAAGTACTTTTAGAAATGAAAGGGCTCGCTAATTTAAACGGAGTAGCTATTACTGAGGAACACGTCGCTCAATTCATGAAACAATTCGAGAGACTTCCAGAGGATTCCACCTCATCCATGCATCAAGATCGTCGAAAAGAGAACACTCTAGAAGTTGAACACCTACAAGGCGGGGCACTCCGGCTTGCGGAAAAAGCGGGAATCCAATTACCCGTAATCGAGCAACTGTATCGGCAAATTAAACCGTTCGAGAATTAATCAACCATTATATATAAGAAGAACGAGGTGCATTAGTTCGAAACATGCACTCCGTTCTTCTTGGTATCTACTCGAATTATTAATCTCTTATTCTTCCTTTAGTCACAAGTTTAATGATTTGTTCTTTTGTAGGCAGTGAACCTATGGCTCCTTTTCCCATCGTCGTAAGTGCACCGCAGGCATTTGAATATGTAAGAAGCTTTTCGTGATGCTTTCTAGAGAATTCTTCAAGCTGAGATGGATCTATTCCATTTTCTAACAAAAGATGTAGGAATGCTCCTATAAAAGCATCACCTGCTCCAGTCGTATCTTGAACCTTTACAGAATACCCCTTTGATGTATAAGAAAAGTCCCTGCCATAAAGAGTAGCACCCATGGCACCTTTCGTATAGATGACCACTTTCACACGGCCGGTAAAAAGTGAGGAAATAGCTGCTTTTTCATCTTCAAACCCGGTAATGAACAATAATTCTTCATCAGATATTTTGATAATATCAGCCTTGGGGATAAATTCTAGAATAGCTTCTCTGCAAGCTTCTGGACGATCCCATAATGGTAGCCTGACATTCGGATCAAAGCTGATTAGACTTCCTTTTATCTGTGCCTGTTTGATGGCTTTTTTATGAGCATTTTTCATTGGACTTTCTACTAAATCAACAGAGCAAAAATGTAAAATATCTCCTTCAGAGAACCAATCTTCTTCAATTTCATTTTCTGAGAATAATAAATCAGCGGAAGGATTACGATAAAAAGAAAAGTCTCTCTCGCCATCTTCACGTAACGAGACAAATGCTAATGCAGTATGTGCTTCTTTTGTTGTTAGTAATTTGTCTGTTTTAACACCTGCTTCTTCCAACTGATTCCTCAAAAAATCACCAAAGGCATCCTCACCCACTTTACTAATCATATGGGCAACACCGCCAAGCTTCGCTACAGTTGCAGCAACATTAGCAGGAGCCCCTCCAGGAGCACGTTCAAATGAAACTACATCCTTTAACGCCAACCCTTTTTGAAGTGGAATGAAATCAATTAATACTTCACCTATTGAATAAAGTGATCCCATTTTAACGCCCTCTCTTTCTCCTTATAAAGTGAAACTTCAATCAGTGGGGGGTCTTTCATCCCCACTGATTGTTAGTCCCGTTCTACTGTCGCTAAATCTTCGATAAAGCGACAGTACGAACCCGATTAGTTCAACTAAACCTCTGCTCTCGCATCGGTAAGTTTCACTGTATCTCACCAATCGGGCTTTTACGGGCAATCATCCCCTACCTACGCTTCCTCGATTCCTTGAGGTGGGGGTTTTACTGCCCGTTATAGCGGGATATCGCCCATTTTTCCACAGTCATATCCATACTTCCATGATTGGCAAAGAATCGGATGTCTTGACCATCTTCTTCTGGGAAAATTCGAGCTGTAAAGACTTCCTCACCGTCATTGATAAATATTTCTACGGAAGAAACATCAACGAAAAGATGCACAGTTAGTAATTCAGATTCCAATGAACAAGCTCGTATTGTTCCGTAATCTATTCCAACGCTCTCTCCAGAAAGGCTTCTATCTAAGATTAGCCTTTTACGCTTCGCTTCGTACTTCAACACTGTTTTCTTTGTATTATTTGCGCGAAATTCAATGCCACATTCTACAGCATCAAGATTCTCTATCTTTATTTTCATTTCAAAAGTAGTTCCAGTCAACCCCAGAAAGGATTTGCTTTCATTCTCAATGCACGCCTGAATCTCTACCTTTTGTTTTCTCAATGCTTCAAGTTCTTTAACCGGCGTTTGAATCAGTTTTCCATTTTGAATCGACAATTCTCTAGGAATCGTCAGACAATGCGCCCAGCCATTTTTATCAGTCGGATAAACAATTTCCGGTAACCCCATCCAACCAATGAGAATTCTTCGGCCATTTGGATCGACCATCGTTTGCGGGGCATAGAAATCAAATCCCCGATCAAGCTCTTTAAATGCTCCATGATGAAACTCCCGACTTAGCAAATTCAATGATTCACCAATCAGATATCCTGACTGATAAATATTTTGGAATTCGTCACCCTTTGCTTCAATTCCTTGCGGGGAGAAGATGAGTACACCAGAATTATCTAGCTCAAAATAATCTGGACACTCCCACATATAACCGAAGTTTGGCAGATTTGTTTTCAGTTCCCCTTCAAGCCTCCAAGTTTTCATATCCGGGCTGCTATACAGAAGGACGGTCCCAGTCAAATCTTCCCGTTGCGCGCCGATAATTGCCCAAAAACCCCCATCTTCCTTCCATACCCTTGGGTCACGAAAATGCTCCGTATATCCATTAGGCGGTTCTGGAATTACTGGATCTTGCCACTTTGAAATTTCCCCATTTTGGTTCATCACGGCGATGCACTGCGAAGGATACCGTCGCCAGTTTTCATCACGTTTGTTACCTGTATACATCAGATAAAGCTTACCATCCTGCTCTAATGCACTCCCAGAGTATGCACCATGAGAATCAAAATCCAGATCCGGACGTATCCCAGGTCCTTCATCAATCCAAGTAATAAGGTCAATAGATTTCATATGATACCAATACTTCACCCCATGAACAGGACCTAGAGGAAACCATTGGTAAAAGACATGATAATATCCGTCAAAATATGCCAAGCCATTTGGATCATTCATTAACCCCATTGGAGGTTGAATGTGGAATGTCTGTCTAAATGGGCAAGCATGAACTGTTTCTAATAGACTAGCTATCTCTTCTGGTGCTGCCTCCTCTAGTCGGCGATAGCGTTGTTCTCTCGTCCACATAATTGTTCTCTCCTTTTTATGAAATAGTGAGAAAACCATGATAGCTCCCCTTATTCCCAGTATTGTATTACGATGTAGTCCCCCCATTTTTCTTTGTATCACGTTTGCCTAGTATAATTGTTATCGCAAAGGCAACCGCAAAAGTAATGGCCATTCCAATAATATAGAAGGTAATCGTTCCAGGCTTAATCGAAATAATCCCAGGAAGACCAGCTGCTCCTAACGCAATCGCCTTTACTTTAAACAACGCTATAAAGGCAGATCCTACTGCCGCACCAACGATTGCTCCAAAAAAGGGATATCTCAATTTCAAGTTCACCCCGAACATTGCCGGTTCTGTAATTCCTAGTAAAGCCGAAATACCTGCCGCAGATGCAACTCCTTTTAGCTTTGCATTCGTCGTTAGTAGCAATACCGCCAATGTAGCAGCTCCTTGTGCCACATTAGACATGGCAGCAATCGGGAAAATAAACGAGCCGCCTGTTTTAGCGATATCAGCGAGTAACTGTGTTTCAACCGCGATAAAACTGTGATGCATACCAGTAATAACAATTGGGGCGTATAATAGACCGAATAACCCTCCACCAATAAAGCCTGCAGAATCATATAACCATACAAGTCCATCCGTCACTGCATTACCAGCACTTCTTGTTAATGGTCCAACTAAGATAAAGGTAAGAATTCCTGTAATAAAAATCGAGAGCAATGGTGTGACCAAATTATCAACTACCGACGGAACTCGTCTTCTTAGAAACGTTTCAATTTTAGCCAAGATAAAAGATGAAACGAGTACAGGCAATACTGTTCCTTGGTAACCAACCTTCTCAATCTCAAATCCTAATATTTTCCAAATCGGCACTTCACCATTTGCTACAGCGTTCGCATAACCATAACCATTAAGTAAATCTGGATGAACCATTAACATTCCTAAAGTTGCACCTAAATACGGATTTCCCCCAAACCGTTTCGTCGCAGAGAAGCCGATTAATATAGGTAAAAAGACGAAAGCAGCATTTGCAAATGTATTAATAAGTGCAGCAAGGTCCGCCATGTTTGGATATGCTTCGATTAATGATTTTCCTTCAATAAAGAAATCAGGAGCTGTTAATAAATTATTCAACCCCATTAACAAGCCCCCAGCTACGATTGCCGGAATAATAGGTACAAAAATATCTGAAAGCATTTTCACAAATCGTTGTATAGGGTTCATTTTCTTCGATCCCGCACTGCTTACTTCACTAGTTGACATATCAGAAAGCTCTGTTATTTTAGCGAAATCTTTGTAAACTTCATTGACAATTCCAGGACCTAAAATAATCTGATATTGACCACCAGTTGAGAATGTTCCTTTAACAATCTCCATTTCATCTAGCTGCTTTTGATCAATTTGGCTTTCATCGTTCACGACTAATCTTAACCTTGTCGCACAATGGGCTGCCGCTGCTACGTTATCTTTTCCACCAAGTGCTTCTAAAATATCCTTTGCGGTACTTTTATAATCCATATTTATCATCACTTTTGCGCGAATTGTGGAACCGGTTCCTAAAATCTAAAAAAAAATACAAGTATTTAGAACTGGTTCCAAAAAACATCTTTTTTGGAACCGGTTCCGAATAAAGTATAAGTTTAATTATTTTTTTTGTCAACGCTTTCTCTTTTGAGTATTTCATATTTTGAGAATGTCATTTGGTCAATTTCTTCTTTGTTCACCATTTTTACAATACTTTTTGCAGCAAAGTTACCCGCTTCTTTATAGAAAAACTTAACTGTTGTAATGCTAGGATGGATCAAATCCGTTACTTCATACCCCCCAAAGCCAGTAATAGATAGATCTTTTGGAACTTGTAACCCACTCAAATAGGCAGCTTTTAAAGCGCCAAGGGCAATATTATCAGTCGCACAAACAATAATACTTGGCTTGTACTGCTCAATAATTTCAAGCGTTTTATGGATCGCATCTTCACTCTTAAAGCTTGTCTCAAAATACTTCACTTCAGTATCTACCTTATCGGCTACAGCAGACATAAAACCTTCTCTACGTTTGACCCCTACTGCTATATCTTCCTTTGTAACTCCTAAATATGCGATTCTAGTATGCCTTTGTGCAAGAACGTACTCTCCTAATGAATGAGCAGCTTGATAATCATTATGAATCAAGCTATGAAATTCTTCATTTTCTTGGCCAACTAATAAAATCGGCACCTTTATTTCATGCAATGCTTTAATATGTTTCTCCGTTACCATAGTTGCCAACAAAATAATGCCTGCCACTTTCTGCTGTGCCAATATATAAATATTTTCAATTTCACGCTCTAAACTCTGACTCGTGTTAGAAATAATTAGCTGATATTCCAAATCTCTAAGCTGCTCATCAATGCCAATCAAAGTTTGTGAAGTAGCATACGAATCTAAACGGGGTACTATCGTCCCAATGATATTCGTCTTCTTCGCTTTCAAGCTTTGGGCAAATTTATTGGGCGAATATCCCGTTTCTTGAACGACTTTTTCAATTTTTCTTATCGTTTCTTCACTCACAGATCCTCCGTTTAAATACCGTGAAACTGTACTCTTAGCCACACCCGCCATTTTTGCAATATCAGCAATCGTTACCATTTACCCAACTCCATTTTATACAAATCTTACATTATTATAGCAAATGTCGAATAAAGGATGCACCAATAACTCGAATGATCACATCACCCTATCCTTTTATTAGTATCTTATGCAAAAGGATAACTCATACTGATGTCGAATTATCTATCTACAAAGGTCATTAGATATGAATTCTTAATAAAGATTAAATGATAGAAAGTACACCTTCTCTTTCACCCAAGTAAATCTGAAATTACTGAAGTATTTGTTCCATCAAGCAAGAAACTTAACCATAGATATATTGTTATATATACTTAAGAAGAACGATATTTACTTTCGGAATGGAGGTTGTACGTATGAAACATTATGGAATATTTGTGAACGGAGAATGGTCAGATTATGGATTAGCTAAAATTGAAGTAAGGAATCCAGCGACGAATGAAGTAATTGCCACTGTTCCTAATGGAGGCGCTGATGAAGCAAAGAAAGCAACAGATGCAGCATACGACGCCTTTAAAGGATGGGCTGGGCTATCGGTTTATGATAGGTCTGAATTGATCTGGAAATGGCATCGTTTAATCGAAGAAAAAAAAGAAGAACTTGGAAACATCATGACGGTGGAACAAGGCAAGCCACTGAAAGAAGCGATTGGAGAAATCTCCTATGCAAATGGTTTTTTATCTTGGTACGCAGAAGAAGGGAAACGAGTGTACGGGGAAACCATCCCGGCAACTCAAGCTAATAAGCGATTATTCGTTTCCAAACAGCCAGTTGGTGTCGTTGCAGTCATCACTCCTTGGAACTTCCCTGCAGCTATGATTACCAGAAAGGTTGCACCAGCACTTGCAGTTGGCTGTACAGTTGTCATTAAACCATCAGAATTAACACCTCTCACCGCTATTAAATTAGTTGAACTAGCTGAGCAAGCTGGAATTCCAAAAGGCGTCATTAATGTTGTAACAGGAGATGCTAAGGCAATTGGAAGTGCCTGGATTGAGGATAATCGGGTTCGTAAGCTGACCTTTACTGGATCAACAAAAGTTGGCAAACTCTTAATGAAAGGCGCAGCTGATACAGTCAAGAAAATCTCCCTTGAACTCGGTGGACATGCTCCAGTTATCGTTGTTGCGGATGCTGATTTGGACAAGGCTGTGGCAGGTGTCTTGAACTCTAAATTCCGAAACGCAGGGCAAACTTGCGTCTGTGCAAACAGAGTCTATGTACATGAATCCATTTATGAAGCTTTTATTGAAAAATTAGTCGCAAAAGTTGGAACTCTTAAAGTTGGTAACGGGCTCGAAGAAGGCACGGATATTGGACCACTTATTAATCAAAGTGCGGTTGATAAAGTATTGGCCCATATTGAAAATGCCATCAGTCAAGGTGCCAAATTAGAATCAGGCGGAATGGTACAAAATGGACTTTTCCTAGAGCCAACCGTTTTAAGTAATATCGATGATTCTATGCTTTGTATGCAAGAAGAAACATTTGGACCGCTTGCACCGATTGCTTCCTTCAAAACCGATGAAGAAGCTATTAAGCGGGCGAACCAATCTATATATGGGCTGGCAGCTTACGTTTTCACCGAAAACATTAGCAGAGGTATTCGAATTACTGAAGCTCTTGAATTTGGCATCGTCGGCTTGAATGACGGGCTGCCGTCAACTCCTCAAGCTCCATTTGGCGGTTTCAAACAAAGTGGATTAGGTCGCGAAGGCGGACATCATGGAATTGAAGAATATTTAGAAGTGAAGTATATTTCGTTAGGGTTATAAGAGATTGGCTCAAGCTAAATTGGTCATAGCTTGAGCTTTGTGCTTTTATTCTAGGGTTTGAGCTAGAACACTTAACATTTTCTATTTTTAAAATTTATCTCTAGACCCCAAAGTATCTCGATTTATTTTATTGAGCAATACTTTCTAATGTTTTTTGAAACCCTTCCTCATATGGCGTCATCGGAATCAGCCCTATTTCTCTCTCATATTTTCCGCCGTCTAATACGACCGGATCTTCATTTAAATAAAACATCTCAACCATTTCCCTCATACCAGGATCAAACACTCCGAGTAGTCGAATCATATTTTTAGAAACGGTGGAAACCTTTTTCTCATACCCCGTCAACTCTCTAACAAGTTCAATGATCTCTTTCCCAGTAATCGTACTCGTGCCCGGAATATTCCAATGCCCTCCTTCAAAGCGGTCTTGCATTGCCAATTCACAAATAGCTTTCGCGCCATCCGGTGTATAAATAAATTCTCGGGGCAACATCTGATTGCCGACAAATCGAGCCTTTTTCCCATTAGCTATTGCTTGAAACGTATAATCTAATAACGTGTTTTCGGCATGAGGGCCATAAAAATCTGGAAAATGTGCAATCAACATTGGCACACCAGATTCCTTTACCATCGAATTTAATTCTAGACGAATTTTCCCTTTTTTCGTATGAGGGGACATTCTAGTCGTTTCCGTCACCAAAGTACCAGGGTTTCTTCCGTACGCATATATGTTATCGACAATTGCGAGCTTAGCGCCAGACTTTTGGACCGCATCAAGAATATTTCCCATAAGAATAGGCTGCTGTCCCTCCCACTGCTCATATGGGATATTAATTGAATGAAAAACAATGTCTGCATTTTTCACAGCTCGATTTACTTGTTCCTTGTTAAAAACATCACCTTGAACAAGTTTTACCTTTTGATCTTTGAACAATTTATTTAACTTCTCAATGTTTCTGGCAAAAGCCGTAACTTCCACTCCCCGTACTAACAATTCATATACAATTGCACTACCCATGCCCCCTGTTGCTCCCAATACTAACGCCTTCATACTCATCCCCCTTTTAATTAACCATCGGTCAATTAAATATTAAAAAAATTAGGGCTGCACAATTGCCCGTAAAATGACATCTACATGTGTTTCAGCCATGATTTCCACCTCAGAATAAGATTGCCTATTCCTTAAATAGACCGAAACAAATCCATGAAGTGATAGAAAAACAGACCATGTCTCTTTAATCGGTATGGTCCTATTACTCAATTGATGAAGTGCTTCTGAAAATTGCCGATAGCTTTCACTTGGTTCCTGCTGCAAAAAGCTTTGCACCTCTTCATCTCTCGTTAAAAACATAATTTCATAATGATTAGGATGATCGAGACCAAATTTAATAAACCTTAGAAGTAAATCTCGTATTTTTTGATCGTTATCGGCTTCGCTATTCATCACTTTCACAATCTCGTGATTCAGCGAGGAAAAGTCTAAAAATACAAGACTGTAGAAGATTTCCGCTTTATTTTTAAAATGATAATAAAGAGCCCCATGTGAATATCCGAGGCTTTGTGCAATTTTTCTCATCGAAACATGCTGAAACCCCTGCTCTGCAAATAATTCCCTCGCTGTGTCCATAATCATTTCTTTCGTTAATTCATGATCCACTGATTTTCTTGGTGACATAGTTTTCTCCTTTAATTGACCACTGGTTAATTAAAAGTTTATCTAACTCATAATTGATTGTCAATATATTCTAAAAAAAGGCTATGCGACAATTAGACGTTTGACCCAATCCACATTTTTTTGGATTTTACGAGTTGAATTTGAGAATTCCCCTCATTTATGCGACCCACGACTACGCTCTGAAAGGAAAACTCGAATTTGATTAGTAATTTTGAATTGCTATCGATATAAATTTCAGATTTCGAAAATAAAATTGAAAAAACACAAATAAACCGATCAAAAAAACATCCCTATCTATGGATAAGGATGAAAAACTAGTTTGACTTAATTATTCTCGGATATTTGGCATACTTACTTTAAATGAAACAAAAAGTCTTCTAAAATTTTTTCAAAGTTAACTAAGAACGGTCAGCAGGTTGATAAACACTTTCCAAAATAAGGGTATTAATGATTTTCCTGTTACTTGCATTGATGCTTTTAAAAAGCCTTCAAGGTATTCCTTCCTATCTATGCGTTACATCTCATCCGATCTGCTGAATACGTTTCATAGTATGTTTCATCCTGGTTGAACGAAGGGTTAACCTAAGTGAAGTTCCCTTTACTGGTTTTATTGCTCATTTTTCAGTGCAGCACGACCTTCTTCACCAGTGCGGATTTTAATTACATTAGCCAGTTCATAGATAAAAATTTTTCCATCTCCCGGTTTACCTGTATTGAAGTATTTTCTTGCAAGATCGATTACTTGCTGTACTGGTACCTCACAGACAACGATTTCAATTTTGATTCGGTCATGGAGGCTGATTTCACGGGTCACACCACGATAGGTTTCCTTATAGCCTTTTTGCAACCCGGTTCCTTTTACTTCTGCGACCGTAATCCCACTGACTCCGATTTTGGCTAACTCCTGTTTGAACACGTCGAATTTCTCTGGTCTTGTGACGATTTCTATCTTCGTTAACACCTCTTCCATAATAAAGCCCCCTTTAAATGGATTCGTGATATGCCTTTTCTCCGTGTAAAGTTATATCAAGTCCGAGCGATTCATCCTCTTCATTCACGCGTAACGGTACTAGGTAACTAATCACTTTTGCAATGATAAATGTAAGAACCGCTACGAAAATATAGGTTGCGACAATCGCAACAAGCTGTTTCCAAAATAAATCGAAGCCCCCATACAGTAATCCGTTCGCCCCTCCTGGATTAACAGAGGTTGTAGCGAATAATCCGGTTGCAATACCACCCCATGTTCCACCTACTCCATGTAGACCAAACGCGTCAAGTGCATCATCGTAGCCAAGCTTTCCTTTCAAATAAGAAACACCCCAGAAACAGACAGCTCCACCAATCAATCCAATAATTATCGCGGCAGGCACAGTAACGAAACCACAGGCAGGTGTAATCGCAACTAATCCGGAGATAGCTCCAGATAATGCACCTAGCATCGTAGGCTTTCGACTACATATATACTCAATGACAAGCCAGCCAAGTATGCCTGCTGCTGCTGCAACTGCCGTGTTTACAAAAACGACCATGGCTACTTCATTAATCGTCAACGCGCTTCCAACGTTAAACCCATACCAACCGAACCATATTAATGTCGCACCTAAGAATGTTAACGGAAGATTATGCGGTGTATTTTCACCTGACAATTTACGTTTCCCGAGCATAATCGCTAACACTAGACCTGTCACACCAGAAGAAACATGAACCACATTACCACCTGCAAAATCCAATGTTCCAAGTTGAGCTAACCAGCCACCGCCCCATACCCAGTGAGCTAGTGGAGCGTATACGAATAACGACCATATAATTGTGAACAGTAAGAATGCAGAAAATTTCATACGCTCAGCGACCCCTCCAGCAATGATTGAAACCGTTAAAACAGCGAATGTCATTTGGAACAACATGAACAAACTGTGTGGAATCGTATCACTGTAAGGTCCCGGCTCAAATCCTACCCCATTCAAACCAATCCAATCTAAGCCTCCGAAGAAAGCATTTCCCTCTGAAAAAGATATCGAGTATCCGATCGTAACCCATAAGATTGAAATGACAGCTAACGGCATATAACTATGCATCGCAGTGTTCAAGACGTTTTTGCTTTTTACCATTCCTCCGTAAAAAAGTGCAATCCCTGGAGTCATAATCCAAACAAGCATAGTTGCCACAAACATAAAGACTGAGTCTGCTAATTCCATTTTTTCCTCCCCTTTCAAATAATGTTAGATTATCTAACATATTATGTTATATTTGATATCATATTAAATACCCTTCTAAAAATCAACTGAATTTTATAAAAATTTAAAATTAATGTTAGAAAATCTAACATTAAAGAACTTTAACGTATCAGGTTACGAATACATTACACCCTTTCCCTTTTGTGGTACGATAATAGTAATATTTTCAAACTGATTAACATTTAAGGAGCGTGTAATTGATGGGTGTAACTCTAAGTAAAGGTCAAAAGGTTGACTTAACAAAAACCCATCCAGGTCTGCAGCACGTTGTTGTAGGACTAGGATGGGATGTCGGCAATTTCGGAGCTAGCTATGATTTAGATGCATCAGCCTTTTTAACTGGTGCAAATGGAAAAGTTGCAAGTGATGCAGATTTTGTATTCTACAATAACCCTTCTGGGGGAAATGGATCCATTCTGTATAGCGGAGATAACCGGACAGGATCAGGTCATCAAGATGATGAACAAATTCAAATTGATTTAAACCTTGTACCGCAGGCGATTCATCGGATCGCATTTACAATCACAATCCACGATGCCCATATTAAGCAGCAAAATTTCGGACAAGTTTCCAATGCCTATGTAAGGATTTTTAACACACAGACATTCGAGGAATTAATCAGGTTTGAGCTTGGAAGAGACTTTACAGTCGAAACTGCCATCGTTGCAGCAGAATTATATCGTCATAACGGGGAATGGAAATTCAATGCCATTGCAAGCGGCTTCCAAGGCGGGTTATCAGCTTTATGTAGAAACTTCGGCGTAAATGTAGATGATGCTCCAACACCTACTCCAATTGTTCAACAACCTTATCAACAACAACCGATCCCACCATCACCACAATATCAACAACAAGGGTTTGGTAATACGAATACATATGGGAATCAACCTCCATACCAACAACAACAAACCTACCAACCTCCTATGCAAAATCAAGCCCAAAGAGGTGGGGCCAACCAGCAATACGGCGGCGAGGAGCTGCAATGTCCACGTTGCTATTCAAACAATGTCAGAACTGGTCAAAAGGGATTTGGACTTGGTAAAGCAGCAGTTGGTGGATTAATCCTCGGACCAATTGGCTTATTGGGAGGATTTATCGGAAAAAACCAATTGAAACTTACTTGTAACAGCTGCGGCAATTCATGGTCTCCAAATCAAACTGACTATTCCGAATGGGCCGTACAACAAAAGCGGAAAGCACAGGATTTATTCGCTCGATATAAAAGTCAGGATGTACTAGACGCTATCGTTGCCGGATGTGCTCTTGTTTCAATGGCAGACGGACACCTAGATCCAGCCGAGCGCCAGCAAATGATTGATTTCGTCAACCAAAGCGAGGAATTACGAGTCTTCGATACAAACAAAGTGATTGCACAATTCAATAACTTTACTCAAAGAATCGAACGTGATATGATTGTCGGTCGTGCCGAAGCCTTCAAAGCACTAGGACGTGTCCGTACAAAACCGGAAATTGCTCGTCTAATCGCAAGATACAGCATAGCGATCGGTTATGCTGACGGTAACTTTGACGCAAATGAGCAGCGAATTGTCAGTGAAATTTGTCGAGAACTAGGTCTTGATCCAGCCGAATTCCTTTCTTAACAGACCCTGATAAGGAACTAGGCTGATTAAGTGAGACAACAAAAAGTGGATGCCCCATAAAAAAGGTCAGACCAACCAACAACTACACACACCTTAAACTGTGTAGAAGTGCTTTAGTCTGACCTTTTTAGGGCATCCACTCATTTTCTTCTAATATTTAGATTTCCAACCTTCGAAACTTGCTTGAGTTTTCTTTTCACCAAATACTGCATACATTCCTTCACGAGTGACCACCCATGATGTTCCGAACTTACGAATAGTTCCATTTGGAAAATCATGTATTCTCCTTCTTAATGTTGATGAGTCGATACCCCATTCTTTGCAAGCTTCACTTGAGCTTAATATGTTTCGACTATCTAGATTAGGTTGTTTTTTAAATAGGTTGATCATTTGAAAACACCTTCTTGATTGGCATTTTATCCAGGTTTAACGAGCAGCAACCCTCTTTAATAAAATAAGGGGAGTAAAAGCAACTATAAACGTTCTTCATAAATATGCAAGACTTGATTTAATATATCCTCAGCTGCGAGGATTCCTTTTTGATCTGTTCGGTGAATCGTTTTGTTCACTACAGAATTTCCCATTTCACTCAGTTCTCCATGGATGGGGGAGATTGCATAGTCCGCAACTTCGAGCATCGACAGATCAAGCAATGAATCTCCAGCCGCAGCCACAAATTCTCGATTGCTTTTTTCTTTAATATAAGCGACTGCATCCCATTTATTCACCGCTTTGGGTACAAAATAAAGTTTGCGGCCTTGCAGAGACATTTTCCAGCCTTGCTGATCGATCATTTCTTTGAAATGCATTAATTCATCCAACGGAGCCATTTCACGCTCGATCAAACAATAATGAAACAACTCATCTGCCGTATGCTGAGAGTTAACCCAATTATTATTAGCTAACTCACTGAAATGTTTAAGTATCTCTTCTCCACTCAACGCCTCATTTTCTAACTTTACTTTTATTTTTCTTTGCCACTCTTCATCGATTTTACCGTTCACTAGAATATTTCCACCATTACTAGTTACAGCAAGAGGCGGCACAATTTCGTCTTGGAACAGATTAATATATCGAAACTGCTCTACGGTCCTTGTGGTAACCGGAAGAAACATCATCTTATCAGCAACTTTTTTTAATATTTCAATAGCATGCAAGGTCATATAAGAGATCTCTCGTTCGCCGCGCTTCTCAACAACGCGCATCGCCGGTTTAGGACGATCTTCTCTAAGCCTCATTGATCGAATAGAGTAAATTAACGTTTGATCTAAATCACTTGCAAAAATCATAATTTCTCCTTCATCGACTTAATTAGTCCGCAACACGTATATGACATTTCTTGATACTCTTCAATCGGAACACCACGATCTTCAGCGAGCAGAATAATATGTTTTAATCGCTTATCATTTCGATTTTTTACAAGAATCTTCCATGGAACTCTTCGCAATAAAACACGAGTTGTTTCCCCAACACCAGGTTTTATATGATTCATATCGTCGATTGAAAAGTCAATTTGGATCTTTTTCACACAAGCTAAACCTGACCAATTCGGTGCTGTGTGCTGCGAGCGAATTTGTTCAAGATGCGTTTGAATATTCCGCTCAACTGCCGGAAACTCTTTAACGATTGTTGCAATAAATTCATTTGATACATCTTCTTCTTCAAGGTGACGATAATATTTTGCGCCATGAAAATCTTGTTCAGAAATATATGCTTTATTATGAACTGTTCGGCTGACAAGACCTGACACAGTTGAATTTAGGCAAGCACTCGGTATTAAGTAATCCTCTCTTGTCCCGTAAATTTCAGAACAATAACCTGGATCCGCTAAAACAGCAAGACTATCGTCAAGATCGTAGCCATATTGATCATTCATTTTTTGACAGGCTTTTGTTAATTCACGACTAATCGCTCCTTTACCCGTCCACCCATCAATAAATTGAATATGACGATCTGGATGATTCTGTTTGATATAGTGAATCGCCTGCTCATCTATTCCTTTGCCACGGATAATAGAAACACTATAATGAGGAACATCCAAGTTATGAGCCAATAACAAATAACGTTTAATTAAGATGCCAATCGGAGTACCCGCTCTCGCTAACGAAACAAGAATCAAATTCTTTCCTTTCTTCAAAAGAATCTCTTGTGCGACAACCCCTATTGCTACCGCCACTTTTTCTGCATATTCTTGCAATGCTTTTTGATACACTGCCATGTATTCAGATGTTGGCTTGTATTCAATCGGCAACATCTCAGAGTAATGAACACCAGATTGAATCGCTTCTTCTCGGTCCTCCGTTCCCTGCTCTTGCATAACTCCACTTAGATCTTTTAACAAAAATGTCACATCTTCAGGTGGATAACTGCCCATTGGCGCTATCGTAAAGTTTTGTTTAATAGGCATAGCTATCTCCTTTCTGCATTAGAATTCACTGTGACAACAAAGAGCCTCTGGGCACCAACTTGTTTGATTTTTTCTACTAACGATTCCAGGCGAACCTCTTCTACTTCGCGCTCAAGAAATAGATAGATATCCCGGTAGCTTTTGTACGGGATATTATAAAAATAATTTGTAATCGCCATATCATCCGGGTTCGCAAAATCAAACCCACTGGTCACAGCATACCCTGCTTTATCAATACGATGAATCGGACTTCTTGTGGTTGATTGATAGTAGACATCATCGCCCATATATGAAGCGATTTTCATTGGCAGATACATAAATTCAGTTGTTCCTAGACAGAGCGCCTTTCCTCCAGAGCGAGTTTGCTTAAGCCCAGTTCCTACACGATAAGCATAATCATCAATACTCAGACGATCACTTGACGAAATTCCGTTAAAACGTCCTGTCATTCCAGAATATGGAACTTCATTCACATATCCTTCACTACTAATAGATGCATACGCAACATCATCAATCCGTTTACAATTCTCATATTCTGATAGATTGATAGCATGGATTTCTGTTTCAACCGCAGCACCAGACTGGGCATATTCATAGTAGCCTTCGGTATCAACAGGCTCGCCGTCCACCTTGATTCTACCTGCCAATAATGTTGCAGTTTGAATACGGATTCCAAGCTTTTCTTCTAGTTTCGCATACGCTTCTTTATTAGCTTCTGAACGCCAATCTAAAAGAGATAGGACGATATACTCTCTTCGAGGATATACGGCATGAATGGATTCAATAATATTTAACGCTGTTTTCCCCGTCGTAATTTCATCATCAACAAGAACGATCGGACCGTCTTTTTGCAATAATGCTTTATTTCCATAGCACGCTTGCTCAGTCGCATGAGAGTGTTCTTCTTCAAATTCTATGCTCGACTGTAACCCAACAATCCGTTCTCTTGTAGTATGGAGATAATGGGCATTATTAAATAAATCAAACACACTATGTCCAAGTGCTGTCGCAGTCTCAGCAAAACCGATAAAAAGTGTTTCTTCAGGTAAATCAAAAGGATTCTCCATAAGAGAATGGTAGACTTCTTCTTTTCTACTTCCTGAGATCAACGCTTCTATCACGGATTTTTTACCTTTTATTGAATGGTTATGCACCGTTTCTAAATAACGCATCGCTAATAATGCACCACTTAACAAAGATGTAATCGGGTTTACTGGAATATGTTTGCCAAGAATTTTACTAACAAACAGAAACCCACGTTTCTTATTCTTGCGGGCTGCCATTTCGAATAAAAAGTCTAAAGGCAGGTTATAAGGATTTTCTGTCACTTCTACTGATACGACTAAAGAATCTAATATATTAAATACAGATCTGTTCTTGCTCTGTGAGTAAGTCAATGTATGAGCATTGTTCATGATACACCCCGTATATTTTCGCTTTACTAACGATTTTTATTGCCCAATTATAATGAGGCTTCATTTCATTCATTTTATTAGAAAATTGACTTTTCAGTACACCTGATTCTCCACCTATTCCCTCTAATATACTAATGGCGTCCATATATTCTTCGTAGGAAACAACAGAAAACGCATGAACAGGCTTTATATGAGTTGGATGAATGACCGTTTTCCCTGTAAGTCCATTGTTTTTGTCCAACAAAACTTCCTGAATTAAGCCGTCCAAATATTCATTTAAGAATTCTTTACGAATCGATAAGCCTTCTTTACCTAGGCTGTTCATAAAAGGAGTTTGACGAAGCTGCGGCTTAAGCACTCGCTCTTCTCGATAAAAATACTCCCATACAGGACCCGACACTACATACTCCTTTTCACTTCGGCCAAATACATTTACGATATCTGCAATACAATCTCTGACGACTGAAATATCATAAATCGTAGAATCACTACTTCTTCTTATGCCATATAATCCACAAAAGTCAGTTGCTCCCATCCGTACATTTAAAATGCAATCATAATGTTCATCTAACAGTTGCTTTATGCTTAACAATGAAGCTATTCTCGATTCCTTATATATCACTTCAGCCGATTCAAGAATTGGCATGCCGTATAAGCGAATGCCATATTGTTCATTTAAATCACGAAGAGCCGCAATATAACCCTGCCCATTTTCAGCTGTGAATTTCGGAAAAACAAAGCCAGCTAGTACATGTATGGAGCTACCTAGATGCTCTGCTACATACCTCATTTGTTTTTCACTTCTCACTCGAATAAAAATGATAGGAAGTTCATCTATCATAATGGCTCCCGATTCAAGCTGCATATGAAGCTGCTGTAGCTGAGCAATGACATTCAATTCTGCCTGATATACTTCATTATCACTAACAGCATCTTCAAGACAAAGGACCATGGATACTAAACCATCATGCTTCTGTTTCACTATATCAGCGCAAATACTCGGACGAGTGCCTGGCATATACAAGCAAGCTCCAAGCGATAGTGCCAACAATTCTTTTTCACTGTCTTTAGAAAATTCTATCGGCATCCGATAAAAGATTTTCTCCTCACGGTCCTTTGTTAGATAATTAAAATGCTTCAAACTGCTACCTCCAATCACGAAAAACTATCACCTGTCCAAATTGGCTACTAGCCAATTTGGATATGTCTAGTAACCCTTTATCGATTTCCCAAAAAATGCATAAGACCCGAATGCGACAAGACTCTAACCACACAACGTCCAGCTATCAAAGACTAGATATCAACAAAGAGTATATTTGCTAAATAGACACATCGATAGCGTAAACTAATCATAAAGTGAAACTTTAATCAGTAGTGATTTCTTCATCCTCTACTGGCTCTTCCCGTTCTAAAATCGCTAATATCTCCCGCGCGGCGCAAATTTTTCCTCTGCAACTCTCAGCAAGTTTCACTGAGTCTCACCAATCGGGGCTATACTGCCCGTTAATGTGAGATACAAACAAATACTTTCTTTTTCACTCAGGAAATACAAACCTCTTGCTCAATCTAGGTCTTGCATAAGATAAACAAGAAATATCGAGAGTGGGATTATAACTTCTCCATATTTCTTGTTTATCTTAAACCGGAAGTTTCTCAAGCAAAACTAAGATTTGCACATCCTTTGGCCTTCATGAACATGACACACTCTTTCAACCAGAGAGAATAGAAGTTGAACCAATCAATCGAGCTATGACGGACAAAGTTGTCCCCACCTACGCTTCTTTAATTCCTCTAAGCCTTGAGCTGGGTCATATTATCCGTTAAGCCAGGATAAAATACTATGAAAATAACGAAAAGGGAAACACAACTGTGTTCACCCTTTTGCAATTGGAACGATTATAAATGTATTATTACTTTTGATTGCAATTACCTTACAACGTTATCTGTAACTCGATTAAACAGACAACCCGTAGTTTTGACACAACGCAGCCAATCCGCCCGAAAAGCCACTGCCGATTGCATTAAATTTCCAATCAGAACCATGACGATATAACTCACAAATCACGACTGCTGTTTCAATCGAAAAATCTTCGCCAAGGTCATAACGTAAAACTTCAGCATTTGTTTCTTCATTTACAACACGCACAAATGCGTTAGACACTTGACCAAAGTTTTGGTTACGCTGATTCGCATCATGGATTGTAACGGTGATTGCAATTTTATGGATATTTGCAGGAACTTTATTAAAATCTATTTTGATCTGCTCGTCATCCCCATCACCTTCACCAGTACGGTTATCACCTGTATGCATGACAGAACCACTTGGATCTTGCAAATTATTATAAAAAATAAAATCAAGGTCGTTGGTGCACTTATCATTCTGATCAACTAAAAATGCTGAAGCATCAAGATCAAAATCATAGCCGCCAGTATATTTATTCGTATCCCAGCCTAAACCAATAACAGCAAGTGTCAAACCTGGATTTGTTTTAGTTAAATCAATTCGTTGCCCTTTTGATAATGAAATGGACATCTACATCATCCTTTCTATTTCACATAAAGTGAAACTTCATCATTTGGAAGTTCCTCCCTACCTATTTTTCCTGATTCTCTATGTAAATATTAAGGTGGAGGATTACAGCTTCTTAAACCAGGATAAAGATAATCCCCCTTCAGCATTATTGAATACAGTTGAAGGGGTCATCAGAAGAAACTCTATCTTCTCCGATCTTATTTTGAAAGATATTTAAAGGTTATACAGATAAACCATAGTCAGTTACAAGTGCAGCCAATCCACCTTGGTAGCCACTGCCAATTGCATTGAACTTCCACTCGCCATTGTGACGGTACAATTCCGCAACAACAACAGCTGTTTCAATGGAGAAATCTTCGCCAAGGTCATAACGAATGAGTTCTGTATTGCCTTGTTCGTTTACAACACGTACAAACGCATTCGATACTTGACCGAAGTTCTGATTACGAGCTTCTGCATCGTGGATTGTAATCGTAAAAGCAATCTTTTCAACCTCTGCTGGTACAAGGCTTAAGTCGATTTTAATTTGCTCATCGTCTCCATCACCTTCACCTGTCAGGTTATCTCCTGTATGTATAACAGAACCATTCCCACCTTGAAGATTGTTAAAGAACACAAAATCTTTTTCAGAACCTACTTTTCCTGAAGCGTTTAGTAAAAATACCGATGAATCCAAGTCAAAATCATGTCCACCATCATATTTGTTTGTATCCCATCCTAAACCAATTACTAAATTTTTAAGACCTGGATTTCCTTTTGTTAAATCAACTTTTTGTCCTTTGCTTAATGAAATAGCCATAATAATTTTCCCTCACTTTATTAGATTTATTTTGTATGAAGACATGGGGACGGGGCTTCGCAGCTTACTAATATAGCCAATCTACTTTGGAGATATACTTCATTCATTAAGAAGGTACTCCAAAATTCGGCTCCGCACCGCCACCATTGTGATTAAGCGAGTGTAACGTGCTTAATGATATATCCTTCATGGTAAATGGTGCTTTTTAATGCCTTATTCGTTTTGTAAGAAAATTACGCATACTTATTCGCAATCTCAGAAATAGATGTGTCTTTTGTACCATTGCCGATTGCATTAAATTTCCACTCACCATTGTGGCGATAGATTTCACCAACAAATAATGACGTTAATCCTGAGTAGTTATCAGTCAGGTTAAAATGGATTAATTCTTGTCCATTTGAATTATCGACCAAACGGATAAAGGCATTTTGAATCATGCCAAAATCTTGTTTTCGTTGTACACAAGCATAAATATTCACGACGAATACAATCTTTTCTACACTAGGAGAAATACGGTTTAAGTCAACGATGATTTGCTCATCATCACCATCTCCATCACCTGTTACGTTATCACCTGTATGCTTTACACTTCCATCCCCACTTGTCTTATTACCGAAGTAGATCAAGTTGTTTTTACTCGTTAATTTGTCGTTCTTGTCCAAAAGAATGACAGAAGCATCACAGTCTATGTTTGGAGCACTTCCACCACCAAACAATCCTCCTAAAAGGCCTTTTGGCTTGCCTGAGCTTACTGGGTCCCATCCTAAACCTACTGTAATGGATGATAAACCGGCTCTGCCTTTTGTAAGGTCTACCTTTTGCCCTTTTTGTAACGAAATAGCCAACCGAAACACTTCCTTCCCTTTACTCACGCCAGCGTGTTTTATTTAATATAATTCTATCATCATTCTTCCAATCGAACAAATAATAATACTCTTAACTTTTTAATTGTCTTGCTTGAAAGTTTTCCCTAAGTTCAATTAAACGTTTTGTTCCTTCTTCACGCGTCCGTTTGTTTTCATCTTCAATTTTCTTTGTTTCTTCTAATCCATTAATAATAATGTTCCACGATTCTTCAATCGTCTCAATTTTAATGCTTGGTGCTCCAGCAAGTCGTGCAATCTCTGCGCTTTGTGAAGAAATATTTTGTGCATTTCTCACAAGCATTTCATTTGTCCTGCGATCTAGCTCGCTCATTGAATCAGCAACTAGCTTTTGACGTTTTGCAGATACTGCCTGGATTAATCCGTTTTTGAAGATTGGGATGGTTGTAACGAAGGCAGAATTGATTTTCCCAATTAGCTTCGTATTTCCTCTTTGAAGCAATCGGATTTGTGGTGCTGTCTGCAACGCAACCATCTTTGCCATTTCTAAGTCATATACCCGTTGTTCAAGCGTTTCAATACCATTTCGCAGTGTTTCTAATTCCATCGCTGCAATCTGGTCTCCTTGTGCTGCCCTTTCCTCGTATTGTGGCAGTAATGTTGCTTTCAATTCCTCTGCCTTCATCGCACCCGCAACACTGTATTTTTCAAGCGCTAAATAATAATTGAAGTTTTGTTCATACATTTGTTCCAACGTGTTTGTTGATGTCACCATTTCATTTTGATACTTGGAAATTTCAACGTAAATCTTATCAATTTCGCCGCCCATTGTTTGATATTTTCCAAAAATCTTTTCAATCATTTTCTCGCCTTTATTGAACAATTTGCTAAACAGACCTTTTTTCTCTTCGGCAAAATCCTTCCGATCAAACTGATCCATAACCTTACCAAGCTGCTTTAATAGCTCACTGGAATCTTCCATTGAACTAGCCTTCATCGTCCCTAAAATACGGTCTGAGAACTTCGAAATCTCAACAGCCGGCTCTTTCCCAAATTCCAACACTGAAATTTGATTTTTTACATCAATCTGCTGAACCAACTTCTGCACTTCGGGTTCCTGACGAAGCTTGAGCTTAATTTCTTCTGTTTTATTAAGTGACAGCTGATTCGTGTTCTCATCAAGTATTTCTGTACTATTAACTTGCATGCTTTATCCCTCTTTCTTATGTATTTTATATGGAAAAGGGGCCGGGGTTCGCAAAATCAACTCAGCACCGCCACCTTCATTAGGTGATACAGTTTATAGAACCTAAACCTTATTAACGTTTTAGTTTTAGAACAGGCGCTTATGGATCTTTTTTAAAAAAACGGCGCCATATCGGTATTTTCGGTTCTTTATATTCGTAATTGAACTCAAACTGGTCCATTAAATGGACATCATAGTGTTGATCATCAATATATAGCTCTATATCTCTAAGTCCTGATGGATTGAGGAGAATAATATCAAACCCCAACTCATTTAACAAAAGCAATAACGCAGCATCGGACCGTGCTAGTCCATTCCCAGAACTACTATTATATAAAACGATTCTCGGAACGAACTGTGGATAATCAAATTTAAGTAATAAATTAACAATTGACTCAGGTAAGACAGTCAGCTGTGTAAATAAATATAATTTGAGATCCTCCGTCGACTCATGGGGCTCACGAAGAAGCTTAGGATTCGCACAAACTCTTGAAATTCCAGCAGCAAGCGCCTCTTGAACACCAAGTGGCAATTGCTTTAATTTCCACCATACACTATTGATCATTTTTTTAGAATCCAATACACCATTATCTAAAAGTGCATGTTGATAATGATAGAGGAAATTGCCGTTGATGCTGTTTGTAAAAGGAAAGTAACGGATAAATAGCGATAAGTCGCCACCCTTTAACTCCTCGACTTTCCCCCAATATTCACTTCTATTCGCTGTCACCCCGGATACCTTCGCAAATAGGGAAGGTATATGCATTTCATTTCCTTCGATTTTAAAATTCGGTCTAATGAACGCTCTTTCCCTGCTCATTAAAAATAATTCATCATACGTTGTTTTAAGTGTGATGGATACAGGGAAATGGGAACGATACTGCCAAGGCTTGAATATAGGTGTCTCTTCAGTGTGTAAAATCCTCTCAATTTCCTTAGAAGCCTGATACGCAACCGTTGCCTTGCGTACCGGCCGCTGTGTCGGAAAAGGTCTTGGCTCTTTTTTTACGGAAAATTCCTGAACAATCATGTGCTTTCGCTCTGGATCTAATTGTTTGAAAATATCAGATCCGAGTGGATGGAATATTAATAAATCAAAGCCTAACTTTTGAATAAATGATAAGAAATAAAGTTCACTTTTCGTTGCGTCGCCATACCATAAAACAACCGGAACCTCTCCTCCATCCAGTTTACTAAGGATTACATCAACATGGTTCCAAAGCCATTTAATTAAATCACTTATTACCCTGCGAAAGTCAGGATGTCGCAACCCAAAATCATGTTGTTCGACAAATTGGGCTAATGTTTTATTAAAACTTTCACGTATATGTCGATGGATCGAAGTATCTTCATGAGACGGAATAAGCTGTCTCCCTTCAAGAAAAGCGATAAATCGATTAACGGAAAGCTGTTCACTTTGGTTTATTTGTAGCACATCTTGTAGTGCGTGAAATTTATCGGGATCATTTTCTTTGTTTAAACGACCATTCCAGACGTATACATGAGGGTTTTCGGATAATGTAAATAATGTAAGATAATAGTCATCCTCATCTCGGGGAATACCTAAGAAACGAGCCGCTACTTGCCCAAAGCTAATGAAGTGTTCACCGCTTTGGTGATTATCTCTTTCTGAGCGTTTCTTTTCGATTAATTGTTTCCATTCATCCTCTGTAAAATCGATCAATACCGGATTGATCTTTGCGTATTGACCAAATGCACCCACTGACAAATCTCCTTTCAAAGAAAAGCGCTAAGCTCTTTGTTCAACCTACGCATGCCTGTCTATCGGATGGCACGACTTAAGGGGTCTAGGCTGTCAAAAATTCCATAAAAACTCTTGTATCTATTATAACGTATTTGCCAGCAAAAGGTTTCATTGAAGTTTCAGACTTTTGGACATATTTGTATCAACAAAATACCTGTTTCGGGTACAATAACGTGAAACTTTAATCACCTGGGATCTTACTGCCTGTTAATGCGGGATTAAAATATAGATATTGAAGGATGTGTTTGATTGCTTACTTTAGTTAAAGGTCAGAGGTTGAATTTGAGCAAACAATACCCTCTCACGAAAAAATGGCGCATTACCGTCGCTTGGGATATTTCCGATCCTTATGATCGTAACCAATATGATGTAGATGTATCCGTATTTATGTTAAATGAACAGCGGAAAATCCCGCTCGAAGAATACTTTATCTTTTATAACCAGCTAGAATCTCCGGACAAGTCCCTAATCATGGCCAGCCAGATGCCAAACAATGCCGAACAACAAATTACAATTCATCTTCCCTACATAAAGGATGATATTCATGAAATTCTATTTGTCGTGACCATACATGATGCTGTTGAAAAGAATCAGAGTTTCCAGCAGTTTCGTTCCATCCATATGACTATTGAAGACTTTAACACAAATAAAACACTCTTTACCTTTACTGAAAAGCAGTTTTATGGCGAAACAGCCTTTGAACTAGGAAAAATTTACAAGAAGGATGGAGCATGGCGTTTTAATCCAGTAGGTAGAGGATATAATGCCGGGCTTCAGGAATTCTTAGATCTTTATTATGAAGAAACAGTAGAAGCACCGGAAGCCACTCCCGAACCGGTTCAAATAATCGAACCCATCAAGCTAACAAGTTTCGACCTGCTTAAGAAAAAGGTCGATATTGTGTTAGAGAAAAAGGCACTGCAGAAAGGAATTGCACGTGTAGGGGTAGTCCTTGATATATCAGGGTCTATGCGCAGGCTTTATCAAAGCGGAACCGTTCAAAGTGTTTTAGAGAGGCTGCTTGCACTGGCAACACGCTTTGATGATAACGGCATTTTAGACGTGTGGATATACGACAATGAATTTACACGAATGCCTTCGATTACCGAAATCGACTTCACCGATTATATCGAGCGCGAAATCCTCGGTAATCCATCTGTAAAAAAATTCGGTGCCAACAATGAACCGCCTGTTATGAGAGATGTATTACAAAAATACTTTGTTGAGGAAAAAAGTAAACTACCAGTTTATTTAATTTTCATTAATGACGGTGGCGTGAAAAAGGCAAGTCGTAAACATGACAATGTTCCAAGAGTACTAATCGAATCCGCTCATCAGCCATTGTTCTGGCAATTCGTCGGAATTGGAAACGGAAATTTTGACGTCCTTAAGAAACTTGATGAATTAGAAGGAAGGTTCATCGATAACGCAAACTTCTTTCAAATTGTTGACATCGAAAATGAAAGTGATGAGGAGCTATATAATAAATTACTCAATGAATTCCCGTTTTGGATGAAAGAAGCAAAAAGCAAGCGTGTAATTCATTAAGTGCAATAAAGAGATAGAGGAGTTTAGAGAGAAACACTGGTCTTGATATGTGCTTCAACCACTTTTCAAGCGAGATTTAAGTTTTGGGCGCATGAACCACTTTTGTTGTCTTTCCGATAGGCTGTTTTCACATACTTTGTTGCTTTTCAATCATTTTTACACTAATAACCCGGGTTGATTTCCGTTGCAGGTACTCGCTTTCCGCGGGCGGTCTCAGAAGCCTCCTCAGTGCTTTGCACTTGCGGGGTCTCCCTCAACACGCTTTTCCCGCAGGAGTCTCGCACCTTCCACTACAATCAACATCTGTTCGAATTGGTTTCTTGCTAAAAACAACAATCTTTACGAAAAGAGCCTTACGATAAAAACATATTATATGTAGTAATTACTGGGGATGTTATAGGACATCCCCTTTATTCCTCTCCCCGACTCACTTTACTCTTCTACATAAGGTATCGTTAATGGACCCAAAGGCAAGACAGCTATCGACATATCCTCACCATAAAGCTGTTTTAATTCCTCTAGCGTTTGTTCAATATTATCCGTGCTTTTTAGCATGGCACCCTTCACTTGCTCATCCGTAAGTTTTGAATAAACATATACATCTGCCCACACTTGTATAACCGCCTGTTTTTGAACTTGCCATTGATCAAACATCTTAAAATCAGGACTGCTTATTAAATCTAATAGCTCTTGAGGACTTTTTGCCATGTCAAAAATCTTCGCATAGTTACCATGGCTTGGAAGCCCATCGGAACATTCGGAAGCAATAATAATAGCTCCCCCTTTTTTCACGATTTTTTGCGCGGCGCTCATCCCCTTTACCGCTTGATAAAGATTCTGATCAAGAGGGTAGCCTGAATTTGATGTAATAACTACATCAAATCGCTCAGCACACTGTATCATCGCATGTTCCTTAACAAACGCGCACCCTTTGTCATGCGCTTCATACAATTCACCAGCAAATACAGCTGTTATTTCTTTATCTTTATTTAATGTGACGTTCAACATGAAGTCTGGTTTGCACATTTGATTTATTTCACGCGTCATTTCTTGGACAGGATTGTTCTCCATATTCCCCCATGTAGAAAGGGGATCCCCGATCATCCTTGCATTATGAAATGTCATGATTGTCTCTATCCCAGCAATCCCCGGCATGATGCCTTTAGGCCCCCCAGAAAACCCAGCAAAAAAATGGGGTTCAATAAAACCAGTTACAATCCGAAAATCAGCTTCGACATACTCTTTGTTTAAATAAACATCACACCCAAACTTACTCTGACCCAAATTAACTAAAGTTGCTTTATCATGGCAATTATTATTGATGATGCGAATATTATCTACGACCCATTCGCCAAGCATCGAAACAAACTCTTCCCTCGTTTGATCCCGATGAGTACCAGTGCCGTTTATGATAACAAAATTCTCTAATGGAACATGGTTCAATTCCTCAATCAGCCAAGGAACTAGTTTATGATTAGGTGTAGGTCTTGTAATATCACTGATAACGATTGCAATAGTATCCGTCGCTTTAACAGTTTCCTTAAGGGAACAAGCGCCTATTGGATTTCTAAGAGCATGTGTAACCGCCTCTTTTTCTTCCTCAATTCCAGGTAGATGGTTTGGCTCAACCAAGAATACATCATCAGGTAAATCAAGTAACAATCCTTCTTTTCCATACAATATATTTGTTTTCATATCCATTTCCTTTCCAATAAAGATTAATAGATACAGGGTGTTAACACTCAACCATTAATAGTTGAAACGCCTAAGCCGAATCGAATAAGGTAATGTGAGCGTAGCAGAACAGATTCGAATGACGAATGGATCTATGTAATAGGGATTCGAAGTACCCGAACCAAAGAATCAGACCTCACAACTACTATATATCCATATATATCGTGTATAGAATGCGAGGTCTGCCCCTTTTAAATAGCCTCTTAATTGATAGATGAAGGTGTTGCTGGGTCGATGTCATTATTTGGGTTTATATCTTCAATCGTACCATCGATACCACGTTTCTTTTGATATTTATCTACTAAAATAACAGCGATTGGACATAAAATAGCTGTCGTTAAAGTAGCGATTGAGATTTGCGCGGTAGCAACGTTTACTATACTTGCATAGCCAGCAGCCTCCACATCACTCATCATGCCAGAACTTGCTGCAACTGCTGATGCAGCAGCTATCGCTGCCGGTGTAGCTGCTGCATTTCCTGCTGTCGATGCTTCAGCAACAGGACCAATATAACTTTTTTCTTTGAATAACTTGAATACAAGAATACCAGTCGTAGCTGTAAGTACAGTTGTTAAAATACCGATTGTAAGACCCGCAGCTACAACGGATGGGTTGAAGAAATTAGCAAGGTTCATCCCCGCCCCTAAAGCAAAAGCGAAGAATGGAACAGGCAGGATTTCTCCCGGCTTTAAAAAGGCTCGGATTTCAGGATCTAAATTACCAAGTAACATTCCTAAACCAATTGGTAGTAAAACTGCGATAAATGCAATGATTGGGAAACTAGAGCCTAATAAACCTAAAGACATAAGAGTGAGGAATGGACCATCGTTTAAAGATAGAACCGACACTGCGCCAACATCCGAACGATTTCCATACTGACCCGTCAAGGCTACATACATTCCACCGTTTCCATTTGTCATAGCGGCAATAATAGCCAATGTAGACAACCCAAGAATTCCATCCATTGGATCGAAAAAGATTCCAAATAGTAGTCCTATTGCAAGTCCAGTTAAATATTTTGAAGAAGTGAGCAAGACGCCTTTCTTAAGTGCTCGTCCCCCTACTTTCAAGTTCATCTGGCTTCCAGCACAGAAAAGGAAAAGTGCAATTAATACAAGAGAACCATTTTTAAATAATGCCTCCGAAAACCCACCGATTCTTAGAAATTCATAAAACCCCTCTGGTGTTTGAGCAACCCCGAGCTTCTTCAAGAAATTCATGACAAAAGGAATATGCATTTGATCAACTGTGTTTAATAGCGCTCCAAATAATAGAGGAACAACCATTAACCCACCCGGAACTTTTTCTATCGCTTTTTTGATTTTCATATGCCAAACCTCCCTTTAATTCTGTAATTGATGATTAAAAAAGGTGCGAGCAACTTGCTCTGAACAATGTTCTACTAATTCATCTGCACGTTCCATTGCTTCATTTAGCTTCATCGGTTTATTAATAATACTGTTCACACTCACTACTCCAAATTGATATAAAGTTTCAACACCTTGCCCAATAGAACCTGCTAGAATAATAGTGGGAATCCCTAGTCCTTTAGCAGCTTGAGCTACTCCCATTGGTGTCTTTCCTGATGCAGTTTGATAGTCAACTTGACCCTCTCCTGTAATGACAAGATCTGCACCAACAAGAGCTTGCTCTAATTTTGTATATTCAATGACAATGTCAATCCCACGTCTCATTTCAGCAGGGAAAAATGCTTGGTATGCGCCTCCAAGACCTCCAGCTGCACCAGCTCCTTGTAAATCATGCAGATGGATACCTGTCACTTTTTCAACTTCATTTGCCCAATGCGTTAAACATTGATCCAATATTTTCACATCTTCTATCGTCGCACCCTTTTGTGGGCCAAAAACAGAAGAAGCTCCATCTGGTCCGATTAAAGGATTTTGTACATCAGAAGCTATGAGGAATTTCATACCTTTAATTCTTTTATCAAATCCACTAATGTCGATAGAGTTTATCCGGGCTAATTCAGCTCCACCAAAGGAAATCTCCTTCCCTTCTTCATCTAAAAGCTTCAGCCCTAGAGCCTGTAGCATCCCAGCCCCTCCATCATTCGTAGCAGAGCCGCCTATTGCCAAAATGAAAGATTGAAACCCATCATCTAATGCTTGCTTAATTAATTCTCCAGTTCCATAAGTAGTTGCAAGTCTTGGATTAAGCTTGTCAGAGGTGATGTGTGCAAGCCCTGATGCGGACGCCATTTCAATGACACATGTTTCACCATTCCCTAATATTCCGTATTCAGCTTCCACACTTTCACCAAGTGGTCCTGTAACAGATACACTCCTTTTGCTACCGCCTGTAGCTACAACCAATGTCTCCATCGTCCCTTCACCACCATCACCTATAGGTAGCAAAACAGTTTCTGCAGCAGGAAAAGCCCTTTTAATGCCTTTTTTGATAGAGATAGATGCTTCTACTGCACTTAAACTACCTTTAAATGAATCTGGTGCTATAACGATTTTCATAATACCCCTCCTCCCTTAAATAGAAAACGTTTTCATTTTTTTCTAAATAAATTATACCTGAACTTGACTCTTGAAAGCTTCATGTTTAACGTATAAAATACAAGGCTTATTTTCCGAATATTTTGTAAGGAGTAACTAAAAACGGAGGAATTATGTTAA
Source organism: Peribacillus huizhouensis (assembly GCF_014138605.1). Lineage (GTDB taxonomy): Bacteria > Bacillota > Bacilli > Bacillales > DSM-1321 > Peribacillus > Peribacillus huizhouensis. Next base: position 332,108 of record NZ_JACJHX010000004.1, read on the forward strand.
CAAGGAGTATAGCTCAGACAATTGTTAAAGAAACTTCAATACGACTTAACCGGAATATTAATATTATGAATGATTCTGGTATTATCATCGCTTCCCGAGATGTTGAAAGAATTGATGATATTCACGAAGGAGCACTTCAGGTTTTAAAAAGCGGCCAGACACTAATAATTCCTACTAATCAAAGTGTCACTTGGAAAGGTTCTCACCCTGGTATCAACCTCCCTATTGTTTTTCACGACAAGATCGTTGGCGTCATCGGTATTACAGGTAATCCCGATGACATGGCTGATTTAGGGGAATTAGTAAAGATGACAACGGAGTTAATGATAAAAGCTGAATACATGGCTTCCCAGATGGAATGGAAGAAACGAACGAAAGAAATGGTAATTGAAGAATTATTGAAACTCAATCCATCCTTTGATCATATTCGTCGTGGACTTAATTTACTCGGCAATACATTTCATCCTCCATATAATACCGTTGTCATTCAAATGGCTGAAGGTACGATTACAAATCATATTGTTGTAGAAAAGATCGAAGAAATACTAGGTGAGAAAAACGGAATTGTTGGTTTTATTAACACCAATCGTATCCTTTTGGCTTTTTCCAACCAAGAACAAACGCAGGTCGATAAAAAGCTGAAGAAAATTTATCACACACTAAAAAAACTGCAGCTAACATTTCGCCTAGCCTTCAGCATCCCGTTTGATTCTCTAAATATGTTTAATCAATCTTATCAAGATTGTGATTTAGCACTTGCGATCAGTCATCCTTCTAAAGATATGATCGCTTTTGCTGACGTTGAGCTCAAAGTTTTAATTCATCATCTTAATCGCTATGATTCTGAACGGTTTTACCAAAGAGTTATGACGAAAACACTCATAAAATATACCGACACACTTGAAAGCTTTTTTAAAAATAACTTTAACATCCAACAAACTGCCGATGAACTATTTATCCATAGAAACACCTTGATTTATCGCTTGAAGAAAATCGAAGAGGAAACCGGTTATAATCCTAAACACTTCAAGGATGCCATCACTTTACAGCTTGCTATTTGGATATCAAATAAACAAAGTGGATAGTATTTACTGACTCCCTACAGTAAATGATGAATCGTCCTCTCTTGTTGAAGCAACATGAAGAGGGTGTCCCTAAAGGTTCTGACCTTTCGTTTTGGGATACCCTCCTCTTCTTAATAAAAGACTGGTTTCGTATACTTTGTTGCTTTTAACTTATATTTACACCACTACCCTGGTTTGCTTTTCGTTATAGGTACTTGCTTTCCGCGGGCGGTGTCAGGGGCCTTGCGTATCAACTACAATAAACATCTGCTCGAATTGGTTTCTGGTAAAAACAACACTCTTTACGAAAGGCTGTTTTCACATACTTTGTTGCTTTTCAATCATTTTTACACTAATAACCCGGGTTGATTTCCGTTGCAGGTACTCGCTTTCCGCGGGCGGTCTCAGAAGCCTCCTCAGTGCTTTGCACTTGCGGGGTCTCCCTCAACACGCTTTTCCCGCAGGAGTCTCGCACCTTCCACTACAATCAACATCTGTTCGAATTGGTTTCTTGCTAAAAACAACAATCTTTACGAAAAGAGCTTTATTATATTAGATAGCTTTTTTGATCTGCCCCTCTGCCAGAATAACTGCATTCTCAATATGGGTAGCTCTTATATCGAATACCGGCTTCTCTACTTGTACCTCACCTGTTAATAACAATTTCACGGCAAGATAAGGGAAGTTTACACCTGAAAGCGTTGAAATATGTAAACCGCCTGACATACGTGGGTTAATTTCTAAAAGCTTCGGAACGCCTTGATTATATTTTACTTGTACATTGTACACGTACGGAATGTTGTATATATCATGAATTGACTGGGCTAGTTGAAGAAGCTCAGGTACTTCCTCTAACTCGCGTATTCTTCCCCCTGCTTTTTTGCGAGGCACCGCTGCAAGAAGTTCTCCTCCATGAGCCAGACAATCAATACTATATTCAAAATCAGCCAAATACTCCAATACCATTAATGATTGAAAAGAAGGTTCTGATGCCAAAATTTTATATGCTTCAGTAAATGAAATTTTATGTGATAGATTACCAAATAATTCTTTCAATCCATCCTCTTCATTTTTAATTACTCTGAACCCTTCGCCACCCCTACCGTCAACAGGTTTTACGCAGACTGTTTTCCCAATGCTATGTAATTGTTGATACGCTTTTGCAAATTGCTCAGCGGTTGTTACAATATGATAGTCCGGTATAAATTTTGCTAATCCGTTTTTCTTAAAGGATTCATAGAGCTTGCCCTTATCCGACATTGTCTCCATCAACAAATAATCATCAATTACTAAGACACGCGTCCCTACTTCATCGAATCGATTGAGCTGTTTCGAAATTTCCAATGCGTGCTGATACGGTATGAATACATTGATTTGATTCTTTTTACAAAAATCAACACAATATTGAACATACGCTTCACCATCTATTTCAGGCTCCGTTTCTGAATGGTCACACACGTGAAAATACACCGTATTTGGATTAGAATGCGTCCCAAAAATCTCGAACTCCATCCCATCAGGATTATTTTTTATTGCTTCAATAAAATGATACGCTGTCGAAAACCAGCGATTGAACCAAATTCTTTTTTTCATTTAAACATGTCCTCTCTTACACTAATTAGGCATCATTATGTTTTAGTTTTGCCAATTTTACAATAATTCATTCTATAATTTCCTAATAATTCCCCTAACCTCTAGTGATCAGCCTTTTTTCATCATCAATACATTTTTATTAAGCTCCATAACCTATCTGTATTATTATTGAATTCCTCGACACTGGACTTATTTCAACGAATGATAATAAGTGTGAGGATGAATAAGATGAATAATCAAGTTATAAATTGAATGGTTAAAGTTATCGAGCATTTCTTTGTAATGAGAAATGCTTTTTTATCTTTTTTTAGGGCTATGTTAAAGCTCATTGTTGATTTAAGAACTTTGTAGATTGGAGCTGAAGGTGTGAGACTCCTGCTTAGAAAACCGAGTCAAAGGGAGACCCCGCAGGCGCACTGCGCCGAGGAGGCACCCGGACCGCCCGCGGAAAGCGAACGCCTGAAGCGGAAATCAACAAGTAAGTTTAACAGAGCCTTTTTTAAAATGAAAAGGATATTTATATAACAATAAGAATACAATATAAAACAACAATATTTTATTGTAAAACGATAAAACATATGATAAAGTCATATCGATAATAAATAAGTGAGGTGCTTTTTATGAAACGAGGGTCAACACTATTTTTAAAGGTGGCTGTTTTTCTTATTGGAACTCCAGTTCTTGCTTTGTGTATATTTGGGTTGCCTTGGTTAGCTAAGAATCCAGTAAATCCAGATTATGCCCATATACTATATCCCATTTTAATAGGTATTTATGTATCAGTGATACCGTTTTTCGTTGCATTGTATCAGGCTTTTAACCTTTTAAGCTATATTGACAAGAACCAATCTTTCTCTGAATTGTCTGTTAAATCTCTAAAGAATATCAAATTCTGTGCACTGACAATCAGTGGTTTATATGTCGTAATTATGCCATTTGTTTATCTCGTAGCAGAGCTAGACGATGCACCAGGTCTCATCATAATCGGAATGGTTCCTATCTTTGCTTCAATGGTGATCGCAGTCTTTGCTGCTGTTCTTCAAAGACTTTTACAAGAAGCAATTGATATAAAATCGGAAAATGACTTAATAGTCTGAGGTGAAAACAATGGCAATTATAATCAATATTGATGTGATGCTGGCTAAAAGGAAAATGAGTGTTACAGAACTTTCTGAGAGGGTTGGAATAACGATGGCTAATCTTTCTATATTGAAAAACGGGAAGGCAAAAGCGATTAGGCTTTCAACTTTAGAGGCAATTTGCAAAGCATTAGAATGTCAACCCGGAGATATTTTAGAATACCGAAGTGATGAAGACGCCCAAGATTAATATAGCCAACATTCAAAGGAAAGGTTTCTTTTTCCATTATTTATATAAATCAAATTCAAAAAAGGGGAGCTACGCATGTATATAACCATTCAAAAATGGAGGAACAAATCGTGAGATCACTAAAACAACTCGTTCGTTTCGGATGGGAGCAGGCCCTATCATGTTTGTTTCCTGTCGTTATTTTTGCCTCTTTGGCTTTTACAAAATTCATGCCACTTCCCTTCCTACCACGTTATGACTGGATGCTTATCATCTGCCTTCTGATGCAGTGGTGGATGGTGCGTTCTGGACTTGAAACACGGGATGAACTAAAGGTTATCACATTGTTCCACCTTATTGGACTTGCTCTTGAACTTTTCAAGGTACATATGGGTTCCTGGTCTTATCCAGAGGAAGGATATTTCAAAATTTTTGGAGTGCCTTTATATAGCGGATTCATGTACGCAAGTGTAGCGAGTTATCTTTGCCAGGCGTGGAGGAGGTTGAAGGTTGAACTGGTTAAGTGGCCTCCATTTTTGGTAGTTGTACCTCTTGCAGCTGCGATTTATTTGAATTTTTTCACCCACCATTATTGGATTGACGTCCGATTTTGGTTATCAGGACTTGTAATTATCATCTTTTGGCAATCATGGGTCACATACGAGGTCGATGGAACTCGTTACCGTATGCCACTTGCACTTTCTTTTGTACTCATCGGATTTTTTATTTGGATAGCCGAAAATATCGCAACGTTCTTTGGGGCTTGGGAATATCCAAACCAAACCGATGCATGGAGTCTCGTTCATCTAGGAAAGGTCAGTTCATGGCTCTTATTAGTGATTGTTAGCTTTCTTATTGTAGCGACGTTAAAGCAGGTTAAGGGAAAAAATTCTACTAGGATAGATACTAGTCAATTTTTATAAATAGGCTGTTTTCACATACTTTGTTGCTTTTCAATCATTTTTCACTAATAACCCGGGTTGATTTCCGTTGCAGGTACTCGCTTTCCGCGGGCGGTCTCAGAAGCCTCCTCAGTGCTTTGCACTTGCGGGGTCTCCCTCAACACGCTTTTCCCGCAGGAGTCTCGCACCTTCCACTACAATCAACATCTGTTCGAATTGGTTTCTTGCTAAAACAACAATCTTTACGTAAAGAGCCTATAAATATTAAGAGCCCTCTTAGTATGGAATTCGACTTTTTTTTTAGTTGAGGTTCTCCTAACGTACAAAATTCCGAAGTAGATAAATTGTAAAAAGCAACGTTCGAATTGAACTGCCCCGTAAATGTTAGACATTACAACTAACATTTACGGGGTGTTCTTTATGGCTAAATTTACAGTGGAAAAGAAATTAGAAGTCGTTCAAAAATATTTAAATAATGACGGTGGTAATAGAATCCTTGGTGAAATCTATGGAACCACTCAATACAATAAAAAAATGGGTTTTACAGTATCAATATCATGGTGAGGGAGGTCTTATTAAAAAATATACAAATGAGGCAATACCCGTTTAATAAAAGTTGTATTCTTTGCCTATATAGAGAAGATGGCAAATCGGAGCTTACCGCTTCTTTTAATTAACTATACAAGTTCATCAAACAAGTAATTAAGGCTTTCGGACATGGATGGATGCGTATAGATTTGATTTTTCAATGTATAATAAGTATCTTTCGTATCCATATTGTATTTGATTAAATTAATGATTTCATACGATTCTGCACAAAAAAGTGCTGCACCCAAAATTTTATCTGAGTCTTTCTCAACAATTACTTGTAACATTCCTTCAGTTTCACCTATTAATTTCGCTCTAGGAATATCAGCAGCTGCCAAAGTAAACAGATCGAAGTTCAAACTTTTCTCTTTTGCTTCTTTTTCAGTCAAACCAATTCTTGATAGAGGCGGGTCAATAAATACCGAATAAGGTAGATGTCCTCTTTTCTCTTTGTCATATTCTTTTCCCCCAGTTAATTGATCTGCTACGATTCGGTAATCATCTAAGGAAACATACGTAAATTGCGGTCCTCCCTTCACATCACCGATCGCAAAGACATGAGGTGTAGATGTTCGCAACTGATGATTGACAACAATTTCTTGTCGTTCACCCGTTTTTACGCCTGCTTTATCTAACTGTAAACCCTCGGTGTATGGTTTTCGACCTGTAGCCAGTAATATAGCATCAGATTGAAAAATTTTTTCAGAGTTTTCATTCGTAAACTCTATAACCAATTGATCTCCTTCTACTTTTTTACTTTGTGCTTGTAGATAGATTTCGATCCCTTTCTTTTCTAAAGCCTCTCGAACAACTTTAGCTACATTTTCATCTTCTTTTGGCAGAAAAGTGTCCCCGCGATCAAAAATACAGACTTTGGAGCCAAAGTCAGCATACATTGATGCAAATTCTAAGCTAATATATCCACCGCCAATAATGGATAAAGTTTTCGGCAATCTTTCTTCATTAAGAAGTGTGTCGCTCGTATATACAACCGGATTATTCTTTATACCAGCAATATCAGGAAGAACTGGCGTTGCACCTGTATTAATAATAATCGTTTCCGCTTTTAGTTGAATCATTCCATTTTCTTGTTCAACAGAAAGAGTATGTTCATCAACAAATGAAGCAAATCCATCGATAACTTCTACCACTTCCGGTTGATTCACTTTTTTAAAGCTACCAAGACGCAATTTATCAATAAACTCCTTCTTTCTTGCCATTACCGAAGCGTATGCCTTTGCTTTTTCGCCCCACTCTTGATTTTTTCGAGATTGTAATTTTTTCGCCTCATGAATCAAATATTTGGTCGGGATACAAGCTACATTAATGCATGTCCCTCCATACATTTTTTTCGATTTTTCAACTACCGCAATTTTCTTCCCTCGTTTACCAAGAAAGGAAGCCAATGTCTTCCCGCCTTTACCGAATCCGATTATAACTACATCATATTGTTTCAATGAAACTCTCTCCTTTCCTCACACTCTTATTACTATTCCCCGAAAAATCAGAACCAAAAATTCAATTGGGTATTCTAAATTAGGTTTTCTCCCGAACTTTCTACAAGTACTACGTCACCGTGACATCCTTTCAGCCCTCTAATCATTCCTATTCCTCATTACCCACATCCCCCATGAATAAACGATTCATTTACTTAACATGCATGCTTTTTATTGGAGTTAGAAGCATGAAACGTATAAAAAAGGAGTGTCCCAAAGCAAAAAGTCAGACCCTACAACAACTAAATCAGTAAAAAGTGTATTAAACACTTCTTACTGATTTAGTTTGCGAGGTCTGACCTTTCTCGGATACCCTATTCACAAATTAGTTTGCCGTGTCTTCCAGTTGTCGGTTGTAGAGTCCATAGTAAAATCCTTTTTCCAGAAGCAGTGAGCTATGTGAGCCTTTTTCAATAATTGCACCGTCTTTTAATACAAGGATTTGGTTTGCTTTTTGAATCGTATTCAAACGATGCGCAATAACGATACTAGTTCTTCCCTTCATCAATTGTTGCAGGGCTTCTTGGATTTTCACTTCCGTAATCGTATCAATACTGCTAGTAGCTTCGTCTAAGATCAAAATGATGGGATCAGCCAAAATAGCTCGGGCAATAGAAAGGAGCTGCCGTTGTCCTTGGCTGATTCCGCTTCCGTTTTGCAAAAGCTGTGTATTATATTGATTCGGGAGCTTCATGATGAACGAATGGGCATTCGCCTGTTTAGCTGCGTTCATCACTTCCTCGTCTGTTGCATCCAGTCTACCGTAGCGGATATTTTCTATGATCGTTCCTTGGAACAAGAAAGAGTCTTGTAAAACAAAACCCATATGCCGGCGTAGGCTCGACCGTGTTACATGTTGAATATCATGTCCATCAACAAGTATGCTGCCATTGTCTGGATCATAGAAGCGCGATAATAATTGAATAAGTGTTGTTTTCCCTGCACCAGTTGGACCTACAAGTGCAATCGTTTCGCCTGTGGATACGCGAAAACTAACATTACGTACAGTATTCTCTGACTTTCCATAAGAAAAAGAAACAGACTGAAAGGAAATATGGCCTTCTACATCTTTCAGCTCTTCTGCATCAATCTCGTCCCGTTCTTCTGTCTCTTCATCTAAAATTTCAAATACACGTTCAGCTCCTGCAACAGCAGATAACAACGTATTGAATTGGTTAGCTAAATCATTTAATGGACGGGTAAATTGCCTAGAATACTCGGTAAAAATCACGATAGTCCCAATGGAAATTTGACCTTTTAATGCCAAATACCCGCCAATTCCAGCAACAATTGCGAAGCTTAAGTTATTAAGCATATTCATTAGTTTCGGAATAAACCCTGAATAGGCTTGAGCCAGAAAACCTGATTGCTTCAGTTTTTTACTTCGTTCAATAAAGTTCTCAATCACTTTATCTTCCTGTGAAAAAGTTTTCACGATTCGCTGTCCGGAAATCGTTTCCTCAATAAATCCATTTAAGGAGCCTAGATTTTGTTGTTGTTCTTTAAATAATTTCCCTGTCCGTCCTGTAATCCATCTCATTCCATAAAACATGATGGGAACAATAATGAGCGTTAACAATGTTAATAATGGACTAAGCCACAGCATGACCGCTATTGTCCCACTCAACGTAAGTACACTTGAAAAGATCTGAACGACCGAGCTGTTCAATGTCGAACTGACATTTTCGATATCATTGGTCACTCGACTCATTAGTTCGCCATGCTTACGGCGATCGAAAAATGGAATCGACAGTTTATGCAAGTGCCAGAAAAGCTGTTTTCTCATTTGATAAACGGTTTCTTGGGCAATACCGATCATCCAGTAGTTTTGCAGCCAGATGGATAACGAGTAAAACACGTATACCAATAGTAAACCTACAAGCATCATCGTTAGTCCACTAAACTTTTTCTTTACAATAAATTCGTCAATCGAGACGCCTACTAAATAAGGACCAAGCAGTCCCAACCCAGAGCTAACTACGACCATAAATAGGACGAGAAACAGCATTGTTTTATTCTTTGCCAGAAAGACCCAAATTCGTTTAATCGTTCCTAGCCAATCTTTCAGCTTTACTTTTGATTTCATATCATTATGATGAGCGGGAGGCACTCTTTTCATCGTTCAGCCCCTCCTTTCCCATTTGAGACAGCACTATCTGCTGATATAATGAATGACTCGCGACAAGTTGTTCGTGTGAGCCTTTTGCAATCAGTTCTCCTTCTTCAAGCAGTAAGATTTGATTTGCTTCCTTAGCGGTACTCACCTTTTGTGTTATGATCAATGTCGTGCATGTATAGGTTTTCAGCGCATTCAAGAGCCTAGCTTCTGTTTTTAAATCCAACGCACTTGTACTATCATCTAAAAGCAGTATTTTGGGCTTTCTAACTAACGCACGGGCAATGGCTAAGCGCTGCTTTTGCCCGCCGGAAAGATTGACCCCTTTTTGACCAAGTGGCGTGTCATATTGATTCGTAAGTTTCGAAACCGTTTCATGAATTTGCGCATCTTTGGCAGCAGCAATGATTTCCGATAAACTCGCATCATCTTTTCCCCATGCGATATTATCTTTAATCGATCCTGAAAAGAGCAGAGCCTCCTGTGGGACAAAGCCGATATTTTTCCGCAATATATCTAGCTTCACGGTTGTAATATCCTCACCATCGATTGTAATTTGTCCTTGGTCAACATCAAATAGCCGTGGAATCAATTGAAATAGCGATGTTTTTCCCGAACCAGTAGCCCCCATAATGGCAATCGTTTCTCCTGCTCTGGCCGTAAAGGTAATATCCCTTAAAGCATCTGTTTCCGCTGTTGGATATCGGAATGAAACACCCTTAAATGTGATCTCTCCGCTATGAATCTCATTTCCTCTGCTTTCTTCTTTTGAATCAAGTAAATCTACTTCTGTGTCCAATACATCGTTAATTCGACTTGCGGATGCTTGAGCACGGGAAATGGACATAATCAGCCAAGATAAGACAGATAACGATGCTGTGATTCTTGTCGCATAGTTAACAATAGCAACCACTTCTCCAACTTGAACATTACCAGTGGCAATCATCTTTTGCCCGAACCACAGAATTATGATAAGTCCCAGATTCATGACAAGTAAAAGAATCGGTGTCGATGTTTCGATAAATCGTAGTGAAGATGCTGTTTTCTTTTTTAATGCAAAACTTGCCTCATTAAATCGACTTGCTTCATGTTCTCTACGTAAAAAAGCTTTAATAAGGCGGATTCCGGTTAAATTCTCTTGCATGACACCATTTACGTCATCCAGCTTCTCTTGAACGAATCGAAACATGACAGATGCCCGCTTCATTACCAAGGCTAAGAAAAAGATGAGCACGGGAATTGTAATTAAGAGGACTAGTGCCAATTTCCAGTTAATAAGCAGAGCCATTACGGTGCCGAGAATGATGAGTAACGGGGCACGGAGCATGATTCTCATTGCCATAAACACAGTATTCTGCAATACTGTAACATCATTCGTCATCCTAGTAATCAATGAAGACGTTGGATATTTCGTTAAGTTGGTGAAAGAAAACGCTTGTACTTTCTTAAACAAATGACTTCGAATGTCATAGCCAAAACTTTGGCTCACATGTGACGCAGCAAATGAGTTAATGATTCCACCAATAAAGGAGAAGATAGAAATCCCCACCATTACACTTCCCCATTTGATGACAACGGATAGATTCTCTTTCATAATGCCATCATCAATAATTTTTGCCATTAACAGTGGTTGCAGCAACTCCACACCTAATTCAGCCAGCATAAGGAAAAGAGCGAGCGTCGCCATCATTCGATAAGGCTTTAAATACGAATAAATCTTCATACACTTCACCATGCTTTCCTTTCTTAAAATTTCTATGTAGAAGTAAACCAGAGCTATGGAAAAAACTGATCTGAATTGCATTATACAAGCTTGTAGTAAATAACTATTTAGTAAAACGAAAGATAGATTCTTTTATCATACAATTATATTGAATATTTTTAAATAGTCTGAACTATACTTCATCATCCTTCTTTTAACTTCAAAAAACGAATAAATTTTCTATAAAACCCTTGACTTATTTAATAAAATAAGAGAAGATTTAATTGATAATGATTTTCAATATCATTATTAACTTCTGAATCTCGAAAAATTATGCATTTAGCATAATAGATTGCTTATATGGTGAGCCTACTTATTAGTAGCCACTATAGATGAGTTGCTGATTCCCATATGTGTTTTCATGCTAAAAATAACTAGAATATTGCCCCCTCTTTATTCCAGATGTTTTTTTACCCCCTACTTATAAGCACATATGGGATCAGCGTTTTTTTTGAATATTTATCAAATTCTATATATACTACAAGTAATATACATATAAATAGAAGTGCTTTCTAGAGCAATCAAACACAAATTTTCAATCACCATTTAGATGAAGGAGCCTATTAAAAATGAGCTTATCGACCATTATTAAAGAGAGACGTACAGTGAAACGCTATAAAGATACACCGGTTTCTGTGGAATTGATTCAAGATTTGCTAGATACGGCCATTTGGGCGCCAAACCACAAGATGACGCAGCCTTGGCGGTTCATCTTAGTGCAAGGAGACAGCCTCGCCACTTTAGCTGAAGCAGCTCGTGACGCAGCCATTGCTAAGGAAAAAGATCCTGCAAAAAAAGAAGCTGCAGGGCAGCGTGAGTATAATAAAATCAGTACCCCTCCTTCCATTCTGCTTGCAGTTATGAAGGAAGATCCTAACCCTGTTACCCGTGAAGAAGATTTTGCTGCCATAAGTTGTGTGATACATAATTTCACATTATTAGCATGGGAACAAGGACTCGGAACATTTTGGGCAACTTATGCCACGATTTTTGCTAAGCAATTCCGGGAGGCTTGTGGTGTACAGCCTGGAGAGAAAATAGTTGGTAGCATTCACCTTGGCTATCCGGACGTGATTCCAAACCCTCGTGAGCGCAAATCAATTGAAGAGATTTTTACTATTTTATAGTTTAAAAAGGGTAAACGCTAACACGCGCTTACCCTTTTTTGAACGACAAAACACCTTAACGGATTGCCGGGATTTTGATTTTCACCGTAAACTCTTCTTCTTTATATACAAAGTCCAGGAAGCCATGATGTTCCTTAATAACATCATGAATCAATTTAGTTCCTAGCCCTTCATGCTCACCTGTTTTTGTCGTTTTTCCAAACGTTTCAAACAGCGAATCTAAAATGGACGTAGGAATCGGATTACTATGATTCTTGCAAATTAAGAGATATAACCCACTTCTTTTATAAAATTGTAGACTAAGCAAAGCTTGTTCGTTATGTTCATTTTGCCATTCTACACAAGCATCAAGACTGTTGGATAAAAGATTGCCAATTAGTGTGACGATCTCTTTATCTGACAATGGCAATGTTGACAACGGCAAATCCAAATCATAGACGACCGAGATTCCAGCCTCCTGTGCTCGTCGATACATTTGATGCAGTATTCCCGCAACCATTCCTTTCTCTCCTTTAATCGACAGATTCGTTTCTTTATATCCATCGACTAAATCATCTAAATAAGCCTTAGCTTCTCGATTCTGTTCTTTCTCCAGCATAAAGTGAATCGCCGAAACATGCTTAAGGAAATCATGCCGTTCACTGCGGACCACACGAAACGTTTCATTAAAGTGAGCACGTTCTTCTTCAAATCGCTTTGCCTCTTCTAACAATTCAGCAACTTTCTTCGTGTGTTCTTGTCTTACTATTTCAATGACGATAAATAATAGAAACGGAATTAGATAAATGAACGAAGGCTTTATAATTATATAAATAGGAAGCAACAACAGCTGCATAACCAGCAACAACCCATTCATACGTATTCCTAAATTTGATACTTGAATGAACGTCTTTTTATAGAAGAAATACATGATGACTATTACGAGTAAACAAGATATATAAATCGGAATTTCCCAAGAAGATAACTTCAAAAGCGCATGCACATGAACAATCCCAAGCATCGATACGAGTCCCCAATACACCAGAAACGATTTCAAGTCTTCTCCATCCTTTAAAAATAATGATTTTGTAAAAAATCGACCTTTTCCTTCGTAATCATCGCCTGCTCTTCCATACCTTCAAAGATGACAATATAGGAATTTTTCGCATAGAGCGAGAAGTTCTTCACATAGTGAATATTAATGATAAATGACCGGTGGGAGCGAAGGAAATCACGCTCTCTTAATTCACCTTCTAATTCATTAAGAGTTTGATACGTTTTTATCGGACCTGACTTCGTGTGAATCGTCGTGGAACGCCCTGATCTCTCGATAAAGACAATATCTTTCTTTTGAATAATATGTATATCATTTTTTTGCTTTAAGTACAGCCTACCCGCAATTTCAGCCGATTTAGATTTTTCCATTAACCGCTCAATCGATTTGATTAGCCTGTCCTTCGAATAAGGCTTCATAATATAGTCGTGTACATTCAATTCAAAGGCGTGCACTGCATATCCGCTCGTACCTGTAACGAAAATGACCGAGATGTCTAAGGCATGAGAATGAATAATATCCGCCAGCTCATAGCCAGATAAATTTGGCATCTCAATATCCGCAATCAATAAATCAATCGATTCCTTCTTGATCTGTTCATACGCTTCTTCCGCCGAAACAGTTGAGAAAACAACCTCAACACCCGAAATTCCTTGCACAATGGCAAGCAATTTATCTAAATCGATCCTACGATCATCTACAAGACCAATCTTCATACAATCACCCTCATTTGCCTGTTGCTTCTTCTATTTTACCATCTCAACATGGAAAAATGACCTTTTCGCGACAATAAATGGTATTTTCGCGACATAGTTGCAGATTCCCTCCACGATTCTTTGTATGATAAGAACAAGAAAACAAACGAGTCAGGAGGAATGAAAATGATTGAAATTCATGAAGTGACCAAAAAGTTCCAAGATAAAAAAATATACATTACCGCATTAAAGCATGTTTCATTTTCAGTAAAAAAAGGCCAGGTCGTAGGTTTACTCGGTGAAAATGGGGCTGGAAAAACGACCTTGCTTCGAACGATTGCAACCCTGCTTACGCCTACAGATGGGCAAGTATCGGTAGCGGGATTTAACACATTAAAACATGCAGATGAGATTAAAAAGAGGATTGGGGTATTGTTCGGTGGCGAAACTGGGCTATACGACCGTCTTACCGCCCGTGAAAACTTAGAGTATTTTGCCATGTTATATGGATTAAGCAAGCATGAAACGAAGGTACGTATTGACGACTTGGCAAAAATGTTTGGGATGAAAGATTACTTAAACAGGAAAGTCGGTAGTTTTTCCAAAGGGATGCGTCAAAAGGTAGCCATCGCAAGAACACTGATTCATAATCCTGATATTATCCTATTTGACGAACCGACAACTGGTCTCGATATTACATCTTCCAATGTCTTTCGCCAACTCGTCCATCAGCTAAAGCGCGATGGAAAGACAATAATCTTCTCAAGCCACATTATGGAAGAAGTTTCTATGCTTTGCGACACCGTTGCAATGATGCATAAAGGAGAACTTGTCTATCACGGTGATTTAGAGGAACTTTACAAATCTGAAGGCAGCCGCGATTTAAACTATATTTTCATGAGTAAACTTGTTAGGGGGAATGAAAACTATGCTTCTTAATATCTATTTAAAAGAAATAAAAGACTGCTTCCGAGATCAAAGGACTTTATTGCTGACTGTTCTTCTGCCAATTGTCATGATGACCCTTTTAACACTATTTTATGAAAAATTAGTCTCCGATAGTGGCGATGATACGTACAAACTTGCCGTTGATACCTCATTCGGGACAGATGAAGCGGATATTTTTCAGGCCTATAAGAATATTGAACTTGTTAAGTCTATAAATCCCGAAAAAACCGTGCAGGATGGCGACGCACAAGCCGCCCTTTTATTAACACCTGGTTTTATTCACAATATTGAACACTCTGAAGAAGCCTCGGTAACACTTATCGGTGATTCTTTCAGCCAAAACTCAGCTAATTTAATGAACATTGTTACGAATGCTTTATCCAACTACGAAATGTCTATTATTTCAGAACGTTTGCATGCCCAAGAAATAGATTCAGCATTAATCGAGCCATTTACGATTCATCAAAAAGAAATGTCAAAAGAAAACCCCAGTATCAATTTAATTGCGATGTTAATTCCAATGATGTTAGCTCTTGCAATTGGCATAGGTGCAGGTCCGGCCGCTTCCGATTTATTCGCTGGTGAAAAAGAAAAGAAAACGATGGAAGCTTTATTAATGACACCAGTAAAACGTTCCACCTTGCTTTTCTCAAAATGGTTAACCATCTCAACCATTGGTGCCTTAACTGGAATCATCACGTTAGTCGTTGTAGCATTAGAAATTACCTTTTTAACAGAAAACCTAAAAAAGGCCGTTTCATTTGGTGATAACGCCTATCTAGTCATTAGTCTAGCTATTTTAGTTTCGATCATCTATGCCATGTTCATTGCGTCCCTTCTTATGGTGACAAGCATTATCGGAAAAACTGTCAAGGAATCACAAAGCTATAGCACACCGATCCTAATGGTTGCAGTCTTCCCAACTTTATTTACTTCAACTATTGGGATCAATGAACTCACATACCAGCACTTTGCTATTCCAATCCTAAACATATTCAGCCTGCTAAAGGAATTAATCTTTGGCATAATCAACTATGAACATATTATGCTTACAATCTGCAGCAACCTAATTTGCATGATCCTCTTCTTTATCATCGGAAGAATTATGTTCATGAAAGATAAATGGGTGATGAATTAAGTAAAAAAAGATGACTCACGATTAAAATCTGTCGTTCGAGTCATCTTTTTCTATTTTAATATAATTTTATTCCCCTTATGGAACAGCCTTGTTGTTATACGTTCACCGCTACATTTGCGAAAAACTCCTGATATAGTGCACGAACGGCTTTCGCTTCATCTCGGGCTTTAATACCAAACATCATGCTTACTTCCGAAGATCCTTGGTTAATCATTTCAATATTTACTTTTGCATCAGCAAGAGCCTTAGAAGCCCGTGCTGTCGTACCTACATTATGCTTCATTCCTTCCCCGACAACCATAAGTAAAGCAAGGTCATGCTCTACCTTCACTTCATCGGCATGAAGCTCATCCATAATTCGTTTCACAATATTGGTCTCGATTTCTTTATTCAATCGATACTCTCTTAATATAATCGTCGTATCATCAATTCCGGATGGAATATGTTCATAGGAAACATGAAAGTCTTCTAAAATCTGTAATAACTTACGACCAAAACCGATTTCACGGTTCATTAAGTATTTTCTTACATAAATGCTACAAAACCCTTTGTCACTAGCAATTCCAACAACAGGACCATTCTCATTTTCACGAGTATTGACCACTTTTGTACCTTGTGCAGATGGATTATTCGTATTTTTTATTTGCACCGGGATTCCTGCACGAAAAGCCGGGAAGAGCGCTTCATCATGGAAAACGGAGAATCCTGCATAAGAAAGCTCTCGCATTTCACGATAGGTCAATTCTTTGATTGGCTTCGGATTTTCAACAACAGATGGATTAACTGAATACACAGCATCCACATCCGTGAAATTCTCATACAAATCCGCTTTCGTTCCATTAGCGAGAATCGAACCTGTTATATCTGAACCACTTCTGGAAAAGGTTACAACTTCACCGGCTTCGTTAAACCCAAAGAAGCCTGGAAAGACAAGAATCCCTGATTGGTCACGAAGCTTTGAGAGCTGATCATACGACTCTGGGAGGACTTGCGTATAACCTTCTTCGTCCGTAACAATGAGTCCAGCTGATTGTGGATTAATATAATGGGCATCGATACCCTGTTTACGAAAATAAGCGGCAACCAACTTTGCGTTATTATCTTCTCCACTCGCTTTAAGTGCGTCGATATATCTTGTTGGCTTGCTTTTGTCACCATGAAGCAGACTGATGAAATTTCCACGAATTTCCATCATTACTTCTTCTTCTAACTCTAATTCTTTAGCTATCTCAGCATATCGATTCACGACCATCTCTAATAAATCCATTGCATCCTCGCCAGAAAGCCGAGCCTCTGCACAAGCAATCAACAAATCGGTCACTTTTATATCTTCAAAATTTCGTTTTCCTGGGGCCGATACAACCACAATTTTTCGTTCCGAGTCTGAAATTACGATATCAAATACCTTTTTTAATTGTTCACCCGACGCAAGTGAAGAACCACCAAATTTTACTACTTTCAAATCATACAACCCCTATAGATAGAATTATCAGTTAATATTATCTTATTATTACGCTAATCGACTAAATAAGCAAGGGAATTCTTTCCCCTGTGTACATTTGTGTTTTTATAGAGGATATTCGTTAATTTATATCATTGATTTAGCTATCTGATTATCTTATAATTATGAAAGTTTTTATACATTTATTTAGAAAGCAGGCGCTATTGATGTGGGTATTATTGGCCATTCTCACGAGTTTATGCTTTGGAATTAATAACGCGATTTTTAAGGTTAGTAACGGAAGAGGCATTTCGAAAGTTCATATTCAGTTTTTCTTTTATTTAATCGCATTTATTATGACAGCTAGTTTCGGACTGCTAAATGATCGTTTTCATCCGAATTGGCTTTCGCTCATTCTTGGTTCAGCGATTGGAGTCCTGAATGCAAATGGCAATATCCAAATGTCCAGGGCTTTTGAAAAAGGGCCTGCAAGTCTCACGTCACCTTTAATTGCAGCTAATGCTATTTTTCCTGTAATAGCTGCTGCTTTAATTTTCGGGGAGCAGTTATCCTTTCTTCAAGGAATCGGTGTATGTTGTATGCTTGTTGCTGCTGTCGTGATTCAATATGCCCCCCATGCAAAAACAGATATTCAATATGGTTCTTGGATTTTTCATATTATACTTGCGATTCTTTCATTCGGTATAATAGGGATTTTAATGCAAACAACTTCCAAACTGCATATTCAACCTCTTGATGTGTTGACATCGATGTATTTTGGCGGTTCTGTTTACCTTTTCGTTACCATGTTTGTATTAAAGCAAAAGATTCAACCACTGGAAGTGAAAATTGGTAGCTTAGTTGGTTGTTTAAGTATTGTTGGCTATGCGTCGTATTTTTACGCGTTGAATACCGGAATCGCTAGTATTATCTTTCCGATTGTTAGTCTCAATTGCTTAATAGTCGTATTGGCTGGCTGTTACTTGTATAAAGAAAAGTTGAAATTGTACCAAGTGGCTGGTGTAATGGTAGCTTTTCTCGGTATTATATTAACTAAATTATAACGAAATGAGGCTGTGTCAATAAGTTAAGACCTCGTATTATATACAGTAAATTGTGATACATATTCAGTATCTAAACTGTTATAAGAATACATGGTCTGACCATTAATTGAGACAGTCTCATTTCGTTTGTTCTATTTCTTTTAGAAGACTTCTTCGATTGTTTCCTACTGGCTACTCTCGGGAAATAGGGTCTGACCCCTTTAAATAACGAAAAATCCCTTATATACCAAGGGATGATCCTGTTATATCAAACTTGGGAAATGGGGTCTGACCCTAACAATTCACAGAATTGTCGAAATGTTATTAGATTAAAAGACAGAATTGTTATATTATTAAGATAAGTAATCGTTAATTAGTTATTCCTTTACTCTCCCTTAGAATCGAAATAGAATAGAAAGGAGTATCGTTATTATGAAATTCATTAAGAAATCATTCAAAGAGTTATTACATGAGAATAAACAAGAATTGCTCAATGATAAAAAAGCACTAGAAAAAATTGAGATACGAATTGAAAAACGGCATGAACTAAAAAAGCTAGCTTAATATAGCTAGCTTTTTTAGTTTGTTTATTAAACTCTTTTTGTTAAATTCAAACAATAAAATGTGTTTTCCAATGCACTCAGTTTTACGTTTACCGGTCTCTTTTTACTGATCAATAAGCTGAGCTGGCTTGTTGGCCATTTACTATCGCAATACCGGAGCTCGCACCGATACGAGTTGCTCCCGCTTCAACCAAGGCTTCCACATCAGCGAGGTTACGGATTCCACCTGAAGCTTTAACACCTACATCTGGTCCAACTGTTTTACGCATTAAAGCAATATCAGCTACTGTTGCTCCTCCAGTAGAGAAACCAGTAGATGTTTTTACAAAGTCTGCGCCTGCTTTTACAGAAAGCTCACATGCACGTACTTTTTCTTCGTCTGTCAATAAGCATGTTTCGATAATGACTTTTGTTACTGCTTTTCCTTGTGCCGCATCAACCACCGCTTTGATATCTTTCAAAACCAATTCATCGTTTCTATCTTTCAGAGCACCAATGTTAATAACCATATCCACTTCTGTTGCACCTTTTTCAATAGCATCTTTCGTTTCGAACGCTTTTGTTTCAGAAGTAGATGCCCCTAATGGAAAACCAATGACTGTGCACACTTTTACATCCGGTGTATCCTTCAATACTTCGAAGGCAGTTTCAATCTGTACTGGATTCACACACACAGATGCAAAACGATACTCCTTCGCTTCTTTCGCCAATTGAATGACAGCTTCATGGCTAGCATCTGCCTTTAATAATGTATGGTCAATTAAACGAGCAATTTGTTCTTTATTCATATTCGTTCCTCCGTTAATATAAGATTAGAAATAGCCGTTACAGTATGTCCCGCAATGCTTAATATCAATGGATTTCTGCATGTACAAGGACAGGTTCCGCTACTTTTGTAAGGGAGAAGCTGTATGATTCATAAATGCGTTCCATAACATCATCAACATTTTCGCGATTGCTGTAGATGGTAACGATTGTATCGCCTTTTTTCACTTCATCGCCGATTTTCTTATGCAACATTAATCCAACAGCCAAATCCACAACTGAGTCTTTTGTAGCGCGACCCGCTCCAAGAATCATAGCTGCTGTACCAATGCTGTCTGCTTCGATTTTAGCTACATATCCATCTCCTTTTGCCAATACTGGAATTTCATATTTAGCTGCCGCCAATTTTAATGGATCGTCAATAACAGAAGCATCTCCACCTTGTGCAATAACGAACTCCTTGAATTTTTCAAGCGCTTTACCATTCGCAATAACTTCTTCAAGCATTTTACGTGCTTCTTCAACCGTTTTTGCATGCTTTGCCAATACAACCATCTTGCTACCTAATGTTAAGCAAAGTTCTTCCAAATCTTTAGGACCTTCACCACGAAGTGTAGCAATTGCTTCTTTCACTTCAAGAACATTACCAATCGCTAATCCAAGAGGTTGATCCATGTCAGAAATAACAGCCATTGTATCACGACTGACATTTTTACCAATTTCAACCATCGCATAAGCCAGCTTTTTAGCACTATCTACATCTTTCATGAAGGCACCTGCACCCACTTTTACATCAAGCACAATAGCATCTGAACCTGATGCAATTTTCTTACTCATAATAGAGCTTGCCATTAAGGGGATGGAATTAACAGTAGCTGTAACATCACGAAGACCATATATCTTCTTATCAGCTGGAGTCAAATTTCCTGTTGGCCCTGTAACAGCGACTTTCACTTCATTTACTTGATTGATGAACTGGTCGGCTTCTATTTCTGAGCGGAAGCCAGGAATGGATTCGAATTTATCCACTGTTCCGCCAGTATGACCAAGCCCACGCCCAGAAAGTTTCGCAACTGGAACACCAACTGCAGCAACTAGTGGAGCAAGGACAATTGTCGTTGTATCGCCGACACCACCTGTGCTATGCTTGTCGACTTTAACGCCGTCAATAGCTGACAGATCAATTTGGTCACCTGAATGAACCATTGCCATTGTCATATTTGCTGTTTCTTCAGCCGTCATCCCCCTAAAGAATACAGACATTAAGAAAGAAGACATTTGATAATCAGGAATAGAACCACTTGTATAACCTTCAATTATAAAATTGATTTCTTCTTTTGTTAATTCGCTACCATCACGTTTTTTCTCGATTAAATCTACCATTCTCATATATTCCAACTCCTCTTGTAGATGTTATTTCGCTCTTCATAGATTGTTTGATTTATTAAAAAACCTGCCCTTTTGTCTGTTCCGAAAACGTCTTTCGTCCATATGCCGAACATTAATGTTTCCGCCTTCAGGAGTGGAAGAAGGTATATTTCGTAAAACTAGCTTTAATATGGGATGATAAAATCCTTTGAACTTTGCTTAATCAGTTTCGAGCAAACGTAAAATCTTACTTGAACTTATGTGAGAATCATCACCACGTGATTCTTAGGCATTCCTCTTTGAGAACCTTTCCTTATAAAGAAACTGCTTGTTTTTGCTGAAGTGCTCTAAGATTGACAGCTCCCTTAATGAAATACAGAATGGATGCTGACAAAACTACCAGCCATATACGCTGAATCACCAATTCTTCCCACACTCCGATAAAAGAAAGAAGTGCTGGGAAAGTCAAAGTCACAAAAGACTGAACAAGAGCCACTTTACCAACAAACTCTTCAATCGGTTTCTTTAAAATATTAAGAGCATAGAATAGATACCATAAAAATGCCCACATCAGCCAGGTCAGCGCTGTCACATAATCTTGAAAATGAACAACAGAAACAAGAGCATAGAAGATAGCGATCATTGACACCCAAGCAGAGAACCATCCTAGTCCACTACCGTCTATTCCTTTATAGAATGTGAAGGATACATATAGAAATGTTAGGCCAAATAAGAAGGTAGCCGCAAGTCCATAGATTGTCCAATTACTCTGATCCGAAACCATAATTAGATAGAAAGGGATGACAATTTGCAGAATCCCCACAAAAAAATTTAAGATAGCTACACTCTTAGCTTCTGCCTTTCCTTTTAGCATCAATCCATTAAGGAATAATACAGCGCCTGAAAGCAGTATCCCTACATTTATCATGAACAAGTACCTCCTATTGGTGCATCGTTCTCTTGCAGAGAGACGAATGAAGAAAAAAGTAACGTATACCCATTATTCGGGAGTTACTTTTTTCTATTGTATATTTAGATGATTATTCCGACGATTGTAGCTGTTAAGATACTTACAAGTGTAGCTCCGTAGAGAAGTTTCAATCCGAACCGCGCAACTACATTCCCTTGTTTTTCATTCAAGCTTTTTACCGCACCGGCGATAATACCGATTGAAGAGAAGTTAGCGAACGATACAAGAAATACAGAAATGATTCCAATCGTATGAGCACTTAAGGTGTTAGCAACATCTCCCAGACTTATCATAGCAACAAACTCATTCGTTACAAGCTTCGTCGCCATAACACCGCCAGCAGAAATAGCCTCTGCCCAAGGAACACCCATTAAGAATGCAATCGGCGCAAACAGGTATCCTAAGATTTCCTGGAAAGAAATACCGAAGATCATATCGAACAATGAATTAATCATAGCCATCAATGCAACGAATCCAATGAGCATAGCGCCAACAATAACAGCCACTTTGAACCCATCCAAGATATACTCCCCAAGCATTTGGAAGAAGGACTGCTTCTCTTCATCCTCAATAGTAAGAATATCTTCATTTTCATCTACTTTATACGGGTTGATAATGGACGAAATAATGAAGCCCCCGAATAGATTCAGCACAATCGCTGTTACGACATATTTCGGTTCAATCATGGTCATGTAAGCACCGACAATGGACATGGAAACAGTCGACATGGCAGATGCACAAAGTGTGTACATCCGTTGAGGCGAAATTTTATCCAATTGTTTCTTGAGTGTGATAAACACTTCAGATTGGCCTACCATTACTGACGCAACAGCGTTATAAGATTCCATTTTTCCCATACCATTGACCTTACTTAACAGCCAGCCTATCCCTTTCATGAATAAAGGCAGGATTTTAAAGTGTTGCAGAATACCAATTAGTACAGAAATAAAAACAATCGGCAAAAGCACATTAAGAAAGAATGAATATTCACTTTTATTAGCCAATCCTCCGAATACAAATGAAACCCCGGCACTGGCATATTCCAATAAACGATCGAATACAGTCGATACACCTTTAATTAAGATATAACCGAAGCGTGTATTCAAGAGTAAAGCAGCCATTAAAAACTGAATGATCACCATAAGAATGATGTTCTTATATTTAATTTCTTTTTTATTTTTGCTTACTAAGAAAGCCAAACCGAAAACTAGTAATAATCCACAAAATGATATTAGGTATCCCATAAGTCCCTCCAAATGTTATCGTGTACTGTTAGAAAAACGCAGGTTTCTAGCGATACACTTTATAAGTGCAGTCTTTCAATGAATGGTAAAAGCCTTCTAGTAAATCACTTTTTTTGATATTGTGATTAGTTTTTTTGCATATCATTTGATGTAAAATAACCAGGCAACAATTGTTCAATTGTCGTTTCATGAATATCACCATTTAGGTTTGCAAGATAGATTTTTGTATCTTTATTTGCAAACTCTGCGATCACTTGCCGACAGGCTCCGCATGGAGATACTGGCCCCTCCGTATCAGCCACAATCGCAATTGCTTTCATTTCTGATTCTTTCTCTGAAACCGCTTTAAAAATAGCCGTACGTTCAGCGCAATTCGTAAGTCCGTACGAAGCGTTTTCAATATTGCATCCAAGAAAAACCTGATCATTTCCTGACAAAACCGCTGCCCCTACATTAAATTTAGAATAGGGTGTATACGCACTTTCTCTAGCTTTAATTGCCATATTCACTAATGCAAATTTGTCCATTTTAATTTCTCCATTTCTACTTTTATAATTTTCTGCACTTCAGACAATGACTGGTATCGCAACCATTGTGATTAGGCGAGTGTAAGCGCGCTTAAAGATTCATACTTCAAGGTAACTGGTGGCGTATTAACGCCATTCAGGTTTTATAGGAAAGGTTGTAATATTTCAACATCCGCATAAAAATAGCGATTTTTAAGGTCGGAGGTCAGACAACTAAAATTCAGTACGAACATCTGTAACCCATGCATTTTACATTTCACACAGAATTAAATGATTGAAAACATATAGTTAATCTATAATTTTCGTTTCACTTCCTTCACCTTTCTCTCTCGATTAGCTAAACAATTGTAAGAACGTTACTCTCAACAGAGAAAGCGTTATCAAATTCATTTGATTTCACTATAACAAATCATCAAACATTTGTAAAACATAAAATTAACTTATGTAAAATTACCATTATGTCCTCATATTTCCTTCTCTGTCTATTAGGCCAAAAATCCTTAGTAGTCTTCCATTTTTAACATATTAGATGACTCCTAAAAAAACACGGTAACCAAAGGGCTACCGCGTTTTTCCAATCTTATGTTTCTTTATTTAAAAGTATTTTTGCCGTGTTGGCATCTGTAATCAATACATTGCTCATTTTCGACTTAATTGCTCCTCTAATCCCGTCGATCTTCTTTAAACCGCCGGCTACAAGAATGGAGTGTTCTTTGTTCTTCAAATCATCCAATTCAACGCCAATTGTTCTAGCATTTAAATCTGGATTACAAATATGACCATCTTTATCGAAAAAACGGGAAGCAATATCACCGACAGCATGCTCTGAAATGACCTTTTCATCTTCTTCTGAAAAATAACCTAATTGAAAGAGCAGTGAATCGTTTTGTGGTACTCCAACCGTATAAATGGCAATATTCGCTTCTTTTCCAAGTGTAAGCAATTTACGAATATGACGGTCCGCATCTATGGCTTGTTTAACAACGATATGATCAACAATTGCCGGTAAAGGAAGTTGATAGAGCTTGGCATCGAACGCTTTCTCGAATAAATTCAATGCTTCTGAAGCATAGGTTTTATTTTGAGAATGGCTGACTCCACCCTTCAACTGAATAATTTTCACATCCCGTACTGATTTATGCTTAAGATGCAACGCTACTTGGTACATAGTTGTTCCCCAAGTGATACCAATAGTATCACCATCATTGACAATACTGCTAACATAGTCGGCAGCACCCTTGCCGATCGCCTGTTTTACAACATTCTCTTCGTATAGCGGAACTGATACGACAATTGCCTTTTTCAGACCAAATTTCTCTTCAAGTTCCTCTTCCAACATTCGACAGTTTTCTGATGGATCCATAATCTTAATCTCAACAATTCCCTCTTCTCTCGCCTGTTGCAGAATCTTTGATACAGTTGGTCTGGAGACACCAAGTTTCTTGGCAACTTCCATTTGACTAAAATCCATTAAATGATAGAGCTTTGCTGCTTCAACCATTTTTTCAATTTTTTCGGAATTCATTATATTCAGCCTTTCATATGCACATTTGTACTTATATTGTTACACATATGTATTTAGCTACGCAACACTATTCCTCTTTTTGTAAGTCTCTACATCTAAATTTTTGATTTAGGTTCTAATTTGATCTGTACCAAATTCTCATCGTTCTCCACCCTCACTTTCCTGACGATACCAGAAAGTGATTCCACAAAATATATATAAGTTTGTTTTGGGAAATGTTTTAAATTATTCGCCGGTAAAGTAACCTTAGCTACCTTGAGCAAAGACTACTTTTTTAACGAGTTTCTTCTATTTTAGTAATTTGTTAACAATGCAGACTTCAAGCCAATTCAATAAGAATGTACGCAATAGCGATTACTGAAATAACACCTAATCCTACATAGATTAGTGTTAAATTCAGTAAATTACCTTTTGTAGCTGCTCTATAATCTTGATCACTTTTACCAGCTAGCTTAATTGTAGATATTGCAGCAAATAGGCTAATAATAATGACTAGAATCATACTAACCTTCATGAGAATCTCCCTCCCAGTACTTCTTCTATTTAGTCCACTCCAGTTTCCCTTATACCAACCACTGAAAAACAATTGTCATCACTTGGCCAAAGAAATTAAACAACTACATATTCCCTTTGGAACACGAGACTTAATTCCAAAATATAAACAAAAAGGTAACATATACCATCTTCTCTCCTTTTCAGCAGAAAAGCAATCCCTCTCTGTTACCCTATAGGATTATTAGAGGATTCCCCAAAGAAGCTGCATATGCGAAAGATTATACAGCTCCGATCCCACTCATTAAAAAAGAACACTCTTCTCTATTTGCTTCATACCGTAAAAGTAACCTCTTCTCTCCATAAGTTCTGTGAATGAGCCAGATTCAACGACCATGCCTTGGTCCATTACGATAATCTGATCCATCTGTTCCAAACCGGTTAAGCGGTGACTTATGAGTACAATCGTATCGTCTTTTGCTTGTTTAAATAGGTGCCTATATACGTTTTGTTCCGTCAACGCATCCATTGACGAAGTCGGTTCATCCAATAACCATAAACGGCTTCTCTTTAATAGAGTACGGGCAATTGCCAACTTTTGTTTTTCTCCCCCGGATAGATTTTCTCCTTTTTCAAAAACAGGCTGGTCTAACGAGTATCCGTCAAGCTCTACTTTTACTAACACTTCTTTTAATTCATCATCTGTCGCATTTTCTTTTGCCAGAAGCAAATTTTCTTTAATGGTTCCGTAAAAAAAATGATTTTCTTGGAGAATCACATTCATGCTTTTCCAAATACTTTCTTCCTCAATCATATCAATAGACGTACCATTAAGTAATATCCTTCC
The DNA here is from genome assembly GCF_014138605.1 of Peribacillus huizhouensis. Taxonomy (GTDB): domain Bacteria; phylum Bacillota; class Bacilli; order Bacillales; family DSM-1321; genus Peribacillus; species Peribacillus huizhouensis. Next base: position 358,663 of record NZ_JACJHX010000004.1, read on the forward strand.
CTCATCAGTATTCTGCATTTTCATAACCAGCTGTAGCAATGTCGATTTCCCTGAACCGGATGGGCCAACGATAGCAGTCTTTGACCCAGCCGACAAGGTTAGCGACACCTGATTCAGTACCAGCCGGGTATGATCAGAAAAAGAGAATGATACCTTGTCTATATCAATGGCGATCGCACCTTGCCCCAAGTTACACATCCCACTATCTAACTCCAATTTCAGAGGAGGATTCTTTTCCACCACTGAAAAGAGGCGGGTTGCAGCTCTTCGACTATCTTCAAAATGAACAGGAAAGGCAGCCAATGGAATTGAGTATTCAAACACATTTAGGGAAATCATCACAAGCATTGCGAGGTATAACCCATCCAATTTACCGGTTACAACTTGATAAGCCCCCAGTGTAACTATAGCCCAGGACACACAATTCGCGACTAACGTATTTAGCGTTTGACTGAAATTAGTTAAACCCTCTTTTCGCTCTTGCTCTCTTATGTACAGATTGGAAAGCTGTAGCAGCCTTCGTTCTTTTTCTTCCAACTTCTGATAGATTTTCAAATCACGGAATCCATAAAAAAACTCGGTTACCTCCGTAGACAATTCACCGCGTTCACTTTGAATTCCCTGCTCAATATCCCTTTGCCTTATTGCAAATAATATGGGGATGATAAAACCGGTTAAAATCATGCCAGCTAGTAATGACAACGCTACATAAACCGAATAAAAAGAAGTAAAGAAAATCGTACTTAAAAACACAAGTACGAAAACAATTGGTGGGTAGAATACACGCAGAAAAAAGTTTTGCAAACTCTCCACATCTCCGACAATGCGAGAAAGAAGGTCACCACTTCGATATTTTTGGAAAATGCCTGATGCCAGTGGTTCCAATTTCTCAAAAAATGAAACTCGTACATTTCCTAAAATGGAAAAAGTTGCTCGATGTGAAAAAAACCGCTCTGCATAGCGACTGAGGGCACGTGCAATTGAACACAGTTTCAACAATGCCAGCAAAACTGTCAACGTATACAAAGGCGGTACAAGGGCAGCTTTCGAAATCAAATATCCGCTTGCAGCAAATAAACTAATTGCAACAATTCCACTAAGAAATCCAAACAAAATGGTATACAAAATGTCTTTCTTCTCCATCGTAACTAACCGAATCACTTGAAATAAATCCCTCATTTTACGCCCCCTCCTTGTTGCACGTGCACCATATTACGATATTCTGTGACTCTTTCGATAAGGTCATCATGTCTTCCAGCCGCAACCAATCTGCCGTTTTTCAAAAATAAAATTTGATCGGCATCTTGAATCGTATAAAGACGGTGAGCGACAGTGATCACGGTTGATTTTTTGCTAAGTTCGCACATCGAAGCTTGCAATATTTGTTCTGTATAAAGATCAAGACCTGTCGTCGGCTCGTCGAAAAGTATAAGCGATGGTTGCTTTAAAAACGCTCTTGCGAGTGCTACTCTTTGCTTCTCACCGCCAGAAAGACCTCTTCCTGCTTCCCCAATTGTAGTATCAATCCCGTGTTCCAGCGACTGAATCATCTTTGATAGTCCCGCTTTTTGGGCAGCTAACTCTACATCCTTCATCGAGGCTTGCGGGTCCCCGCCCAAGCAGATATTTTCTGCAATGGTTCCGGAGAAAAGATAGGGATTTTGCGAGATGTAACTAATTTGATTAAACCAACTCTCCTCCTCATACTCGGTGCGTGACTTATTATTCACTCGGATCACCCCAGCAGTCGGTTCCAACAATCCAGCTATGATATGTAAAAGAGTGGTTTTCCCAGACCCATTAGGTCCGACTATGGCTATCTTTTCATATGGTGGGATTGTGACATTTAGATTCTTTATGGCAAAATCCCCTTCATCATAAGTAAACGTTAGATCTTGGATTTCTAGAGCAGGCGGGGAACTATCTTTAAGTAAATGTACGGTCCCCCATAGGATGGACCGCTCTTCTTGTGCTAATTCATCTGCTACCTTCTGAAAAGCCCCTTTACTCCCACGTCCAGAATGAAAGGCATTTCCCAAATCTTTTAAAGATAAATAAAAATCAGGTGCTAGTATTAATATGAAGAAGGCGGAGAAAAAGCTGATATTCTTGAAAACAACAAGGCGGAGACATAACTCAAATGCAATCAAACCAATACTAAGCGTAGAAATGAATTCTAATGTAAGTGACGATATAAAGGCGATTTTGAGGACCTCCATGGTAGCATCGCGAAAATCAAAGCTGCTTTTTCTAATTGTTTCTCTTTGTTGTCTGGCTCGGCCAAAAAGCTTAAGTGTGGTTAGACCTTGTAGAGTATCTAGAAAATGTCCCGAAAAGGCGGCCATCTTTTCCATCTGGTTTTCTGCCTTTTTTTGCGTTTTTATTCCGATTATGGCCATAAAAATTGGGATAAAAGGTGCCGTAATCAGCATAAGAAGACCCGAAAAGGCAGGTTGGGTAAAAACGGCAAGCAAAATAAGAACGGGAACAATTGCCGTTTGGATAATTTGAGGAATGTAACTACTGAAATAGCTGTCGATTTCATCTACCGCATCCATAGCCGTACTTACCTTCCGCCCCGTTTGGCCGCTCAAGGAAGCCTGTATCGGATTTTTGGCATATTTCACAAACAATAATCGTCTTATATCTCCTTTTACCTTTGAAGCAAGCCTAATTCCTGTTCTTCTTGCCGCATACATGAATAGTACTCTGGCGAAAAGTAAAGCTAGTAAAATCCACAACGGATGCTCAATAACGCCAAAGGAAGCGTTCTTAAGAAAGACCAAGTCAACAATTTTCACAAAATAATAAGCTTGGAAAACGATCACTACACCTGACAAACAAGCGAAAAGAACCAGTAACAACATGGTTCTTCTCTCTGCAAACGCCATTTTTTTCAGTTGATTCATAACATTGTCAATCTCCCAACTTTATCCTGGTTAAACGAACCATCAGTGGTATGGGTCTTTCCCTTTCGCTCCCCATACAAATAAAAGAATGATTGCGATTGCGATAATGATCCATGGTGCTACCATAATCAAGAATGTAGTCAAGAATACACCTCCTATTTCTTTCCTTGAACATACTGATTGCTAAACACAAACAAACGCATGAGAAGATAGAGCGATGGAATAAGCAATAATAGACCGGCAACAAAGGTAATGATTAAAGCGATGGCCATGGCTTCATTCGTAAATCCATCATAAATTGAGAGGTACGGGTAAAGCAGATAAGGTAAGTGAGCAGCCCCATATCCATAAAAGGCAAATGCGTATTGAAGCATGACAAATATAAATGAAAGGCCCAACCTCTGCTTTTTCAAAATGAGAAAGACCGCACCGAGGAAGAAAAGACTCGACAGAATGAACATCCAGGAAAGATCAAGCATACCGCTGAAATGCTCCCAATTGTGATGACTGATTGATAAAAATACAAGAAAACTTGCTAGAATGGTCGGTAGACTCCAAGAAAGGGCATACTTTCGCAAAATATGAAAAGCCTCCATATCCCCAGCTTTGTGAGCATAATAGGTTAAAAAACACGCTGAAATATACAGCACACTTACAATCGCCAAGATAATAACCGTCCATGAATAGAAGCTCGTAAATAACTCCCTGTAATCCAAAGACACATTGCCATTGTTCACAAATATATATTTACCCTCTGAAACCGTAAGGACAGTCGATAAGGAGGCCGGTATTAGTAGACCAGTTGCTCCGTACAAAAATTGCGTCCATCTTGCCTTTTTTGGACCATAATGATGAAAGGCATAGTATGAGCCGCGAATAGCAATCAAGATCGTCGCAATGCTACCTGGTATAAGTAAGGTTGTCCCATAATAATAGGCAATCGATGGAAAAAAGCCAATTAAGCCTACATAAAAGAAGATCAGGAATACATTTGTCACTTCCCAAACTGGTGAAAGATAACGATCAATAACTTTATGAACAATAGGCCCTTTTCCTGTTATCGATGTGTAATAGTTAAAAAAACCAGCACCAAAATCAATCGAAGCCACAATGACATAGCCGTATAAAAATGTCCATAGCACCGTAATGCCGAGTAGTTCATAGCTCATATCAACGGTTCCTCCTTATTCGATCCCTTGTTTTTTTAAATCCTTTTCAAGCGGGCTCGCTTTAAACACCCTTTTGAGTACAATAACAATAGAAATGGCCAATATGACATAGAGCAAGATAAACAGTATTAACATCGTGTCAACATGGTTTGATGTTGTCGCTGCCTCGGCGGTGCGCATCACCCCTCTAATAATCCATGGTTGACGACCTTGTTCTGCCATGAACCAACCAGCTTCAATCGCAAGCATGGCAAGTGGCCCTCCCGCTATAATAGCGCTTAATAACGGCTTATTACATTCATTCCATTTTCCCCTGTACTGCATACAAAAATAGACAAAAGAAACAAGAGCGAGAAACATGCCGATAGTAACCATCCAATCAAAGTAATAGTGGACAATCAAAGGAGGCCAATCCTCTTCTGGAAATTCCTCCAAGCCAATTACTTCTGCCCCTGGAATCCCATGCGCCAGTATACTTAATGCATATGGAATTTCTATAGCCTGACTAATTTTATTGTTTTCATCTAAAGAACCAGCAAAAATTAACGTCGCACCTTTCTCCGTTTCAAAGTGCCATTCAGCTGCAGCTAGCTTTTCAGGTTGGTATTGAGCTAAGAATTTTCCTGATAAATCCCCAATCAAAGCGGTACTGATAGCAAAGGCTAGTGCGACTGTCATTGATAATTTCAACGCTTTTTTATGATAAACATGGTTTCTGCCTCTATAAATTGAAAAGGCCGCTATTGACGCGAAAATGAAGGCAGCCGTTAAATAAGAAGATGCCATAACATGCGTTACCTTTGTTGGGGTGGCTGGATTAAACATCGCCATTATGGGATTTACATTCGTTAAAATGCCATTTTCATAATTAAAACCGATAGGTGAATTCATGAAAGCATTCACTGTCGATATGAAAAAGGCTGATGCGCCACCACCTATAAAAACAGGGAGTAATAAGAGAAAATGAGCATACTTGCTCTTAAATCGATTCCATGTATAGAGATAGATCCCTAGGAAAATGGCTTCAAAAAAAAAGGCAAATGTCTCCAAGAATAAAGGAAGGGCAATGGTATGTCCAGCTGCTTCCATAAAATTCGGCCACAATAAGCTGAGTTGTAAGGAAATCGCAGTGCCGGTAACCACCCCAACAGCAACAGAGATGATATACCCCTTAGTCCAACGCCTTGCAAGCACATGATAATGCAGGTCATTCCGTTTAATTCCGATCCATTCTGCTAACGCAATCAGAAGCGGAATACCAGCCCCTAGAGTGGCAAAAATCGTATGAAAACCTAACGTGGTACCGGTTAGTATTCGGCTATATAAAACGGGATCATACTCAACCATTGTGAATCCTCCTTTACTTCATAATAAAAAAAGCAATTAGAGTAGAAGTATTTTTCTAGTCCTTTCTCATTGCAATTTTTTCACTTCCAAGACTGTACATGTTATTTTTTTCTTTTCTTTGAGATTTATTCATATCCGATAAAAATACTTATTTTGAATGAAGGACATGTTGGGCTTCATGAGTTACTACTTTAGATAATCTACTTTGCAGATATACGAACTTATTATGAATATGCTTCAAAAACCAGCTCCGCACCGCCACCATTGTGATTAAGCGAGCGTAGCGTGCTACAGGATAGTTTCTTTATCGTAAATACTGCGTTTTAACGCCATATTCGTTTTATTTTCTTAATCCCCTCAAAAATTGTAGATTCTTCCCAGGTGTAAACTCAGGACTAAATAATATGTAATCAAAAAAAAACTGCACCTCTAATTGTTAGTGGTTGCTAACAATTAGGGTGCAGTTCACTTATGGTTCCTGCTTCCAAACAATTATAGTAATATAATTTAATAGAATTTATTCATGAGATCTAATATATTTCGATAAAATAATCCTGAACTCTATCATCATATGTCATCATATTCAATTAATCCAATATATCTCCTCGACTGCCACTTTTTCTCAATATCTTCATGAACTTTTTGTGACATATTTATGTTTTGATTGTATTTTTATAAGGTTAATAATAAGATAGAATCGTCAGTTTGTGAAACAGTTAACACTTTATCTAAATAACTAAGAAATATAAGGGAAAGGGGTACTACTATGAAGTTAAAATGGACTCTATTAGCCATGATTTTCACGGTTGCTGCTGTGCTATCTGGTTGTGAGCCACTATTGGTCTTGGACCCTAAAGGGCCGCAAGCTAAAGTGCAAGCCGATGATATTATGTTATCGATCTGGATCATGTCTGGTATTGTTATTGTTGTTTTTGCAATTTTAGTATTCGTGTTAGTTAAATACCGCGCTTCTAAGCAGAGTGCAGATTATGAACCTCCACACATTGAAGGTAATATGTTTGTTGAAGCAATTTGTATTGGTGTTCCAATTATTATTGTTATTTTCCTTTCTGTTATGTCTGTTAAGAGTAACTATGAAGTAGAGGCCACACCGAAAGGATACGAAGGTCAAGAACCATTAGTCATATACGCTTCATCTTCTGACTGGAAATGGCATTTCAGTTATCCTGAAGAAGGTATTGAAACTGTTAACTATGTAAATATTCCAGCAGGCCGCCCACTTGAATTCAAACTTTATTCATACGGGCCAATCACTAGTTTCTGGATTCCACAACTTGGTGGACAAAAATACGCAATGGGTGACATGGTTACAACATTACATTTAGCCGCAGACGAACCTGGTGAATTAATGGGTCGAAACGCAAACTTCAGTGGAGCAGGATTTGCTGAAAATACGTTTGATGTTGAGGCAATGTCCCAAACTGACTTTGATAAATGGGTAAAAGAAGTGCAAGATACAGCTAAACCTCTTACTGAAGAGAAATTTAATGAGTTATTAAAACCTGGACATCTTGGACGATCCACATATACTGGAACGCATTTAGAATTCTCACCAGCTCCAGAACATCATCATGATTCAGCCGATTCTGATAAGGTTTCAGAAGGCGAACACCATCATGAATCAAGTGATTCTGGGAAGGAAGCAGATCACAGTCATCATCATTAATAGGTTACACATATACTAACCACTCGTTTTATATGAAAAGCAATATAATCTTGAAAGGAGTCAAAAAAGTATGGATTTCTTTAATCGCTTTGCCATACCGCATCCAAGCTTTTTGATATACGCATCAATGGTTGCCATTGGTCTTACTGGTATTGCGGTAATCTTAGGTATAACCTATTTTAAAAAATGGGGTTATCTATGGCGTGAATGGTTAACAACAGTAGACCATAAACGGATCGGTATAATGTATCTAATTTCTGCTTTACTTATGCTATTCCGCGGTGGCGTTGATGCTATTATGTTACGTGCTCAACTTGCCATTCCTGATAATAAATTCTTAGAATCTCAACATTATAACGAAGTATTCACAACTCACGGTGTTGTTATGATTCTCTTTATGGCTATGCCATTTATTATGTTCTTTTTCAACTTCGTCGTACCATTACAAATTGGTGCCCGTGACGTAGCCTTCCCACGTCTAAACGCCATAAGCTTCTGGTTATTCTTTATGGGTGCGATGCTATTCAACATCTCATTCGTAATTGGTGGTTCACCTGATGCAGGTTGGACTTCTTATTTCCCACTTGCAGGGAATGATTTTAGTACTTCCGTAGGTTCGAATTATTACATGATTGCAATTCAGATAGCTGGTATCGGTACTTTAATGACGGGTATCAACTTCATCACGACTATTTTTAAGATGAGAGCACCAGGCATGAAATTAATGCAAATGCCAATGTTCACATGGTCTGCTCTAATCTCTAACTTAATCATTGTTTTTGCTTTCCCAGTATTAACCGTATTACTTGCAATGGGTACAATGGATCGTTTATTCGATACAAAATTCTTTACAATTGGTGACGGTGGTTCAGATATGCTTTGGGCCAACCTATTCTGGGTTTGGGGACATCCTGAAGTATATATCTTGATCTTGCCGGCATTCGGTTTATTTAGTGAGATTATCTCGACCTTTGCACGTCGCAATCTTTATGGGTATAAATCCATGGTTGCTTCAATGGTTGTTATCTCTGCCTTTTCATTCTTTGTGTGGGCTCACCATTTCTTTACGATGGGGCAAGGGGCACTTGCAAACAGCTTTTTCTCCATTACAACGATGGCGATTGCTGTTCCAACTGGGGTTAAAATCTTCAACTGGTTGTTCACCCTTTGGAAAGGAAAAATTGAATTTACTACTCCAATGCTTTACGCGATGCATTTCCTTCCGCTGTTCACACTTGGTGGGGTAACAGGGGTTATGCTTGCGATGTCAGCTGCGGATTATCAATATCATAATACAATGTTCTTAGTTGCTCATTTCCATAACGTGATTATCCCTGGTGTTGTATATGCAATGCTTGCTGGTCTTACGTACTACTGGCCAAAAATGTTCGGATTCATGTTAAATGAGAGAATCGGTAAATGGACAGTATGGTTAATGTCTACTGGATTCATTTTAGCTTTCATCCCAATGTATATTACTGGTTTAGACGGTCAAGCACGCCGGATGTACACGTACTCTGAAGCAACTGGATTTGCTCCATTGAATATGGTTGCATTTATCGGAGCAGGTATTATGGCCATTAGTTTTGCGTTACTTGTCTACAATATCTATTATAGCGTTCGTTACTCACCACGGAATATCGGTAACGATCCATGGAATGCACGTACTCTTGAGTGGGCTACTCATACTCCAGTACCGGAATACAACTTTGCGGTTATGCCGCAAGTTAAATCAACTGAAGCATTCTGGGATGCTAAGAAACATGGCCACGAAATATTTAAAGGTAAAATCGAAAAAATTCATATGCCGAATTCTAGCGGTTTACCATTTATTATGAGTTGTATCTTCTTTGTCTTTGGATTTAGTATGATCTTCAGTATCTGGCCACTTGCCATTATTTCGTTACTCGGTATCCTAGGTTGTCTTGTATACCGTTCGTTCGAAAAAGATCATGGACATTACATCCCTGTAGAAGAAATTGAAGATACAGAAACAAAATTGCGAGGTGCTAAATAATGAAAATTGATCACTCGCTTCCACTTGAATATAGCACGGAAGAAAACCGGTTAAAAATCTTTGGTTTTTGGATCTTCCTAGGTGCCGAAATTATGCTTTTTGCAACTCTTTTCACGTCTTACTTCGTGTATGAGCACCGTTCGGGCAATGGTCCTTCCGGTGCAGAAATCTTTGAACTATCACCAGTATTAATGGAAACAATCTTGCTTTTAGCAAGTAGTTTTACTATTGGTCTTGGTATTCACGCCATGCGCTTAGGCAAACAAAAAGCCATGATGGCCTTCTTTGCGGTAACCCTTGTTCTAGGTTTAGGGTTCTTAGGATTTGAAATTTTCGAATTCACAACGTATATACACGAAGGTGCTGGAATAACCACTAGTGGATTCACATCCATGTTATTAACAACGTTAGGAACACATGGACTGCACGTAACATTTGGTTTCTTCTGGGGATTAGCTATTCTCCTACAAGTGAAAAAACGTGGATTGACACCTGAAACAGCCAATAAATCATTCATTTTCTCTCTTTACTGGCATTTCCTAGATGTAGTTTGGATCTTTATCTTTAGCTTCATCTACTTGAAAGGAATGATGTAATATGAAGGAATTATTCCCAATAAAACAAGTAATGGGCTTTGTATTCTCGTTAATCCTTACAGCAGTGGCTCTATTGGTTTACTTTTTAGATATGTCATTTACAGCAGGCATAACTATACTTCTTCTAACTGCATTCGTACAAGCAGGCCTTCAACTCGTTGTATTCATGCATGCTGGTGAAACAGAAGATAAAGGCGCCATTTATTCAAACGTTTATTTCGGTATATTGGTTGCTTTAGTTACCATTTTTGGGACATTGTTAATCTTTCTCTGGGATATGTAATCCAAAAAGATCCACTTAAAAGAGGGCGTATTACGCTCTCTTTTTTTTAAAAGGCGCAGCCATTTGTTTCATCATAGTCAACTACGCCTATTCAACATCTAGGTGACCATTTATTATTCACGTTCTTATTATTCTTATTAAACCAATCCATTATCAAGGCAGTATCTTTTTCCCCTGCTTACAATTTGTCACCATTTCTTCAGAAGCTACTAGAAACATTCCCATCAAGAAGATAAAAACAGCGCCCATCACTGTACCAATCCCTATCCCCATCACAGGTCTGAAATCGCTTACAAAAGAACCGTATAAAAAAATTGCAATTCCCATTGTAAGTAGGATTGCCCCTACATACTTCGTAGCGTTTAACAATTTCAATCTAGATTCCATTTTAATCATCCTCCTTATATATATTATTCATCCCGTTCACAGAATTGTCAAACTATTTTTATATTTTTGAAACAATTTTATTGACAATTATATGTGAATAGCATTTTTTATTGGCTATGGACCTATTGCAGTATAATAGCAAGTTCTTACTATTAGGCTGTGTTATATAACCTGTTGATTTTTAGCTCATTTTAGCCCTAATATCATGAAACGATGAGATTAAACGAGCTTTCTCTCTCGTTTCATGGTATTAGGGCTATCTTTCAAGCCTTGTTAAGAGTCGTGTAAAATCTTGGTTTTAAACGATTAAGCCAAAAATCTTTTTAACAATAATATTGTTTATCATTGCCTATTATTATTCGTTCAAACCATTATCCTCATGTAAACTTTCATGCTTTTACTTAGGCTGTTTTCACATTCTTTGTTGCTTTTCAATCATTTTTACACTAATAACCCGGGTTGATTTCCGTTGCAGGTCCTCGCTTTCCGCGGGCGGTCTCAGAGGCCTCCTCAGTGCTTTGCACTTGCGGGGTCTCCCTAAACACGCTTTTCCCGCAGGAGTCTCGCACCTGTAACGAAGATCAACATCTGTTCGAATTGGTTTCTTGCTAAAAACAACAATCTTTACGAAAAGAGCCTTCACTTAAAACCAGCCATTTATCTGACACATAATCCGTTTATATGCATATCTGATATAAAACTCAACATCTAAATATCTGTTCACCAGTATTACGTTTAAATAATATTAGTCGATAGACGAAAGAACTTCTTTCATTTGCTAAAAAAAGGGTTCCTAGCTACGAAATTATAGCTAGGAACCTCTATGCCAAAATACTTATTCGGGAACCTGTTTTTGTGATTGTCCTAATGTAACCTGTAATGTTAATTTCTGATTCCCACGATACACTTCCACACTTACTTTTTCATTCACTTTTGCTTCTGTATAGAGATATTTTCTAAGTTCCAAAGCGCTCTTTATCTCTTTTCCATTCATCGCTGTAATGATATCTTCCTGTTGTATGCCGCCCTTTTCTGCAGCAGATCCATTTGCTACATCTGTGACCATGACTCCTGCCTTCACATTTTGAGAAATGTTTTGTACATAGGCTTGTGGAAGTTGCGCTATGTCAGCAAGACCTACACCTAAATATGGCCGTGTTACTTTCCCTGTTTTAATCATTTCGTCGACAATTGGAATCACATCATTACTTGGAATAGCAAATCCTAGGCCTTCAACCCCATTTACGGATATTTTTAAGCTATTAATTCCGATTACTTCTCCTTTAGAATTAATCAGTGCTCCTCCGCTATTACCTGGATTGATGGCAGCGTCTGTTTGAATGACGTTCAATCCCCATGTCCCGCTTGATGTATCTACATCAATGGTTCTTTCAGCAGCACTAATAATTCCTTGGGTAACGGTTCTAGAAAAATCAAGACCAAGTGGATTCCCAATTGCTACAACCTGCTCACCAGCACGGACCGCACTTGAATCACCAAATTTAATTTCTCCTGGGGCTAATGAAGCATCAATTTTCAAAACAGCCAAATCGGTTAAAGCATCGGAACCAACGATTTCTGCCGTTGTGGTCTTGCCATTATATAACGATATTTCTACTTTTGAGGCTCCTTCAATGACATGGTTATTCGTAACAATATAGGCGTTCTTTCCATCTATTTTATACATGACACCTGAACCGGTTCCACTTTCTACTTCCTGTGAATTTTGTGCAAATCGGTTAGCTGATTGTTGATAATTGACAACTCCGACAATTGCCTTCGAAGCCGATTCTACCATATCTGCAAGGCTTGTTGTGCCTGTATATGAAGTTGGTTGAACGTTTACACCATTATCCTTTGTTAGATCTTTTTCTGCGGCTGTAGAAGCTGGATTTTCAGTGGGGGTGGTAGTGTCTGTGAAAAACTGATCTCCCGTTGTTATAAATATCGTTGCTGTTAAAACGGAACCGATTAATCCGGAAACAATCGTCTGCCCCCAGCCCGCTTTTCCTTTTTTATGCTGTTCTCTTTGTGAAGATGTATTTGTTTCAATTTGATGTTCCTCCATACGGACCATCCTCCTTGTTTCTTTCAATTTATTTGTTACATTCATCATACCCAACAAATATGACAAATTTATTAACAAAGAATGAAACAAGGGTGAAATATTACGCTCTTCAATTCTCTATAATTAAGGCTGTTTTCACATACTTTGTTGCTTTTCAATCATTTTTACACTAATAACCCGGGTTGATTTCCGTTGCAGGTACTCGCTTTCCGCGGGCGGTCTCAGAAGCCTCCTCAGTGCTTTGCACTTGCGGGGTCTCCCTCAACACGCTTTTCCCGCAGGAGTCTCGCACCTTCCACTACAATCAACATCTGTTCGAATTGGTTTCTTGCTAAAAACAACAATCTTTACGAAAAGAGCCATAATTAAAGACATGGTTCCCCCAGTTTAACAGGATGTAAGTAAGAAACTAGTCTTAATTCCTCTAATTAAACTTCATTCCATACTCTGCAGAGAACGTTTCTCCAGCTTCAAGCCTATTCACTCCAAATTTCTCTTTCAAGTCTCCTGATGCATCATGAGTATCAGCAATACCATACCATGGTTCAACGCAAACAAACGGTGCCATTGTGCGATCTGTTTCGTTATATTTCGACCAAATTCCAACGAATGGAAAATCATTAAATGTTAGTTCTACGCCATGACTTGATGTTTTAGATGTCAATGTCACGTGATCGATATGGCTATATACGAGAGCGTCCTTTGCAAATAATGACGGAGTGATCGGAATTTCTTGAAAATCATGAGCCGGTCCTTTCTCATAAATTAAAGAATCTTTTAGCTCATATTCAATGACTTCCTTCGAACCAGGGGTAAGCTTCAATATATAATCCTCAATCTTCTCATTTTCTAAAAGCGGAAGCTTAAACGCTGGGTGTGCCCCAATGGAAAAATACATTGCTTCTTTATTTTCATTCAAGATTTCCCAGCGAACAATTAACGAATCTTCTTTAAGAGTATAATGAATATATGCCTTAAATTCATATGGATATACATGTGTGAACTGTCCAGCAGACTCAATTACAAAAGAAACATAGTCTGCTTCCAGTTTGTCCACTTCGAAAACATTATCGCGTAAGAAACCATGCTGTGACAGTTTGTATATGTTGCCATCAAGTTGATACTGGTTTTCTTTTAAACTTCCGACAATCGGAAACAAGACTGGAGAAACACGTCCCCAGTAGGCACTATCCCCTGTCCACATATAGTTCAGCCCATTTTTCTTATGCTGTACTTCCCGTACTTCTGCCCCATTTTGTGAAATACTCACCTTTAACCAATTATTTTCAATTTCAACCATCATCTAAAATCCCCATCTCTTCAGAAGTTTCTAAACCAAAGGGTCAACCCCTCATAACTAAACATAGTATAAGATTAGTGTATGAAACACTACGTGTTGAATTAGAGTACGAGGTCAGTCCCTTGTCATAAAATGTCAAGCCTCATAATCAAACGTAAAATATCTCCTAGTTAGTGCTTATCATGTCAGTACAAGCTCTTGAATAGCGTGTGCAACCCCGTTCTCATTGTTAGAGAGAGTTTGAAAATTAGCAGATTTCTTAACCTCCGGAATTGCATTCCCCATAGCCACACCACAGCCTGCGTACTCGATCATTGACAAGTCATTACCATTATCACCTATACACATTACCTCTTGTTGTCTAATTCCCAACTTTTCAGCTAATTGTTTCACAGCATTTCCTTTACTTACTTCTGGATGTAAAATTTCCAAGAAAAAAGGTGTACTCTGAACCATCATGTATTGTTCTTTTAGTGATGCAGGAATTTGTGCAATCACTTTACTTAAACGATCTGGTTCATCAATAAACATTATTTTCGGTAGCAATATATTTGCTGGGATTTCTTTAACTTGACGATAATGTAGTGGGATTTGATTAATATATGATTCATACACTGTGTATTTACTTATATTAGGATTAGGTGTATAGAGATTATCTGCATCAAAAAAATGCATAGATGTACTTAGCTCAACACTAAGTTCATGAACCAATTTTAAATCCTCATAACCAAGGGATAGTTCAGATACGATCTCATTCGTATGAGTATTTTGAACGAGTGCACCGTTATAGGCAATGACGTAATCTTCTTCCTCATCTAACTTAAGATCTTTTAAATATCTACGCATACCACCTATGGGACGGCCGGAACAGAGTACGATTTTCACACCTTGCTCTTTTGCTTTATGTAGCGCGTTTCGTACTTCTTCTGTTACTTCATGATGGTCATTTAATAAGGTCCCATCCATGTCGATGGCAATTATTTTATACACTATTTTCCACTCCTCTTTCTCATTTGACACTAGCTCTTTGGAGAAGGTCTCCACAGACTCAATTCTAACACCATTCATATTATAGGTCACAGCGCATCGTACTTCCTACTATAAAGGCACTTTAGCTGCTTTCTTTTAGATCCTTCTTCACAAAAAGTATCGATAACTAGTAATAATTCTTCTATGCATCTATTTTTTTTCTGGCAATTGAATCGTAAAGATCGTTCCCTTGCCTTCCTCACTTTCCACTTCGATTTCACCATCATGAAGCTGAACAAGCTTTTTAACGATAGATAAACCGAGACCGAATTCTCCATATGGATTACTAGTTCGAGACAAATCAGCTTTATAAAAGCGATGCCAGATTGCCTCAATATCTGCTGGATTAATTCCAGAACCTGTGTCTTCAATTTCAATGATTGTCCTATCTTTTCCCGCTTTACCACGGAGCCATATCGTTCCATTCTCGGTAAATTGAATACTGTTCTTTGTGATATTAATTAAAATTTGCATCAGTCTGTCGTAATCTGCAAAAACGAGCAAATCTCTAGTAACATCAAGCAGAATCCTGTTATCCTTACCTTCCGCCTGAATCGAGAGCTGGTCTCGAATAACTTCCAGCACTTCTTGAAGCTGGATCGTTTCTTTCGTTAACACAACCTGATTAGATCGAATTTTTTCATAATCTAGATTTTCATTTACTAACCGGATTAATCGCTTCGTCTCCTGATTCATTAGATTAATGCCCTTCATTTTTTCTTCTTCAGGAATTAAGTCATCACGTAGCCCTTCTATCATTCCGCTTATCGTCGTTAATGGCGTTCGCATTTCATGAGATACATCCGCCATGAATTGACGCCTACGGTTTTCAAGACTTTCAATTTCCTCATTGGAGTTCTTTAACTTCCTTGCCATCTCGTTGAAATCATTGCCAAGATCACCGATTTCATCAAAACTGGAGGATGGGACGTGGACATCATAGTTCCCAGAAGAAATCATCGAAGTTGCTTCGCGGATACGTTGAATTCGATTCACATGAAGTTTAGATAAAAACCAGCTTAATAATAAGGAGATCGTTAAAGCGATAACTACGGTAATGAATAGATAATTGTTCACTTCTCTAATCATTTCTTTTGTACCACTTACGGGGGCATAAAGTACAATGACTCCGAGCAAATTCCCACGTTGAATATATGGTAACAACACAACCGACATTTCTTGTACAAATCGTTTGCCTTCATGACGAATAATTACCGTTTCACCGTTTGATAGTCGTGAATACTCTTTAGCAGTCAGCTCGAAACTTTCTAGTGGACCAATATTAGGCGTTAGCAAGTTCAAACGTTGATCAAACACACTAAAGTAAATTTGTCGTGCATCTAACACGTTTGCATATTGATTTAAAGTTGCAATCTGCCCTCTCGGATCGGCTTCAAACTTCGCTAAAATGGTTTGTCCATATTCAATCAATTCATCGGTTTTATTTTTATAAACTAGATTTTCGACATAATTAGCGAATAGTAAACTTAAGATCACAAACGCCAACAGGAAAATGCTAATGTGGCTCACAAGCAATTGATACACATACTTAATTCTCATCAACCATCACCGTTTCATCAAACTTATAGCCGACTCCCCAAACAGTATGAAGCATCGGCTGAGCGTTTAATCCGATTTTGCCCCGCAAACGTTTAATATGCACATCAACCGTTCGCTCATCCCCGTAAAACTGATAGCCCCATACCCTTTCAAGCAGTTGCTCACGTGTGAAGACCTGGCGTGGAGATTGGATAAAATAGAGAAGTAAATCAAATTCTTTTGGTGTTAAGTTCGGGACCAATGCACCATCTAGAAATACTTCCCGTGTATCACGATTTATTGTAAAATGGGTTGTTTCAATAATATGCCCCTCTGATAGCTCTGACTGATTATCCTTCTGCGACCTTCGCATCACTGCCTTAATTCTTGCCATCAATGCCAGTGGACTAAAAGGCTTAGTCACATAATCATCCGCTCCCAGTTCAAGCCCAAGGACTTGATCAGACTCACTATCCTTTGCCGTTAACATAATGATTGGTATTGTACGATCTTCTTCCCTGATTTTCCGACAAATACTGACCCCATCCATCCCTGGAAGCATCCAATCCAAGATTATTATATCCCAATCACCCGTTTTGTAGCGATTGTAGCCATCAAGTCCATTCATCACGAACTCACCGCGCAATCCTTCTTTCGCGAAAAACATTTCTAGCATTGAACAAACCGCTTCATTATCTTCTACGACTAAAATATTCACGTATACACACTCCTTAGTCTATCTACCTTTTACGTTACGTCTAATTCCTCATATTTTCAACTACTATCAACTGCTTCGTTACATTAGTGAAAATAGACAATCATACGGACACTTTAATTTGAACTAGGATGAATCATACATCAAATAAGATCGGATCTTAAATGTATTGCTTCAATCTAATATGGACGCTCGTTTATATTACTTTTCTAAACTCGTCTTCCTTTTCTTTCTATTGAATTACAAGTTATCTTAACCATTTCTCATTTTTCCACTTTATTTTGCAGGATTCAATACAGAGATTTGTCGAATTAGTAATGGGGATAGTCGACATATGTAAAATTCTAAATAAAATCAGTGGGGTTACTGCCCGTTAATGCGGGATAAAAAGTGTCAGAAGAATTATTTGAAAAAGGAGAAAAAGACATGTATAAATCATATTTAGATTTTGCTATTGAACTTGGTAAAGAAGCAGGACAATTCATTGTTCCACACGCAGGGAAAGCTGGTCAACAAACTGTGAAATCAGCAAAAGATTTTGTAACAGAAATGGATATTCAGGTTGAAAACCTTATCATTCGCCGTATCAAAGAACAATATCCTACTCATCAAGTTTTCAGTGAAGAAGCGGGGAATATTGAAGGAACTGAAGATTTTGAATGGGTAATCGACCCAATTGACGGTACGGTGAATTACAGTGTCGGAATTCCGTTGTACGGCGTTTCTATTGCGCTTACGCACAAAGGGGATCCTGTTGTTGCTGTTATTTCACTTCCTGGTTTAGGTGAATTATTTTGGGCAGCAAAAGGAGAAGGTACTTTTTTAAACGGACAACCGATTCAAGTTAGAGATGCTTCTATTGCCGAAGCCTTTGTATCAGTAGGAGACTTCGCAAAGGATGGAAACAAAGAAAGCAATAGAGAACGATTGCTATTGTTAGATAATATCGTAAATGATGTATACAGAATTCGGATAATCGGTACTGCTGCTGTTACGCTAGCCTATATCGCAGCTGGTCGATTAGACGCAGCCATTTACTTAAACCCTAACTGGTATGACGTTGCAGCTGGCCAGTTACTAATTACTGAAGCTGGTGGAACACAAAGCCTAGCAGGAAATCACACAATTTATGCCACTAATAAAATAATGGATGAGTTAAAGAATCTTATTCTTGTGCAACAATAACTCTTTGCTATCTTTATAATCTGGTAATCTTTTGAAACAATACATTTTGATAACTCTCGAAACCGTCTGTCATTATAACAGGCGGTTTCGTTTATCACCTCTTTATTTACGTTCATGAATTATGGTTGCTTTGAATAAAGTTTGATCATTTTCTATCAGTGTTGCTCCATAATTCAGCTTGATTGGAAGATCGAAAAATGTAAAAGAGCTTCAAAAATTTATCTTTAATTATTGCTCGATCGCAATCCGTTAGTTTACGTATAATTCTTCACATTTTATAAGCTCAATAGGCAGCATTGCGCCTAATCGAATACATCATCATTCACAAACATTAAATCCAGCGATTCACTTCTCTAACCTGATTTGCTGTATGATCATGTTGTCTGGATCCAATCCTAAAAAAAGTTGGTTCCTACAATTTCTAGAAATCCAACTAAATTCATTTATTGATTGCAATGTATCAAGGAATCTGATCCTGAAAAACCACTAGAGTGTCTTCGTTTCCAGTCGAAATCCTTCGACGACTACATCCTCATCAATCTCAACTAATAGGCACCGTTTTCCATTGTAAGTAATATATTTTACATTTTTTAGGTCTTTCGGGCTGACGGATACATCTGCCACCTTCGTATTGATTTTAATAGTTTTAGGGATGATACTGCTTGCTTTAATTTCATGTTTTTCGTCATCTACGACACTTTTGAAAGCATGTTCCACTTTGGCGGTATCCACATTTTCGACGCCGCTTACCTCTAAGATGCGTTCGATGTCCCGATAATCCAACATAGGAGATTCACTTTCTTCATCTTCTTCATTTTCCTGCACCATTTTATCGATTTCCTCATAGACATTAGAAATGACGTTGGAATCCACTTCGTCTCCCATCACAATTTTTAAGATTTGCTCGAAGCTGTCCTTATCTTCCATAGCGGTAATAATCTCTTCACAGTTGAGAACTTCTTCTATAAATGAATCATCTGGTTGATTCACTTTCCCTCCACAATAGAGAATATGATTCACATCTGCTGAATTTTCATTGAAGGCAGGAAACAGAAAACCTGTTAACGGAGTAGTCAAATTAATAATGGGATCAACTGCGTTATTCGATTTGAATTCTTTCTCAATATAATCAAACAGCAAGGCTTTTTTCGGCTGATCGGTTTTATTGAGACTGCAAAGGATAAACTCACTGGAATAAGCCTTATCATTCCCTCCTTCTTCCGATTCCTGATCTCGTTTCCCAGCCGCCTTTAGATATTCTCCTCGGATAAATGTCACCACAGTATCAAAATCATAAGCAGCATGAGCAAACATTTTCCCGACGATTTTGAGCATGTTTTCTTTCCAATTTTCCGTTGATCCTGCTCGTAATCCTTCGTAGAGGATCATTTGCGTGCTGTCTTCCACATCATGTTTAAATTTCAGCTCAAACAGTTTGGCATCAAGATAACCTGTCAACACCTTTTTAAAGTTTGCTAAAAACAATTCTTGTGCTTCCTGTTCTAACAATTCAAACGGTTGACTGACTTGATGGTAAATCTCACCTGATTCTTTCTTTACATAAACAGTAAAGATTTCGCGAATTTTCATAAACTGATTATCTAATTTAAATTGCTTTCGAATATTAGCGATGTCTTTTTTATTCATTTGTCTCATCTCCCATTCCTGATTATATTGGTCAGTCAAGAAAATAGTAATACTTGATATTTATTCAATTTTAATAGTTGAGTGAAATAAAGTGAAACTTCAATCAGCGGGGGAGCATCTCCACTGATGGTAAGTTTCACTGTATCTCACCAATCGGGGATCTACAGGCTGTTTATCCCCCATCTATTTATTCCTTGAATCTTTCGTAAAAATTGAGGTGGGGGTCTTACAGCCTGTTAAACCGGGAAAAAGTTCGTATTCTCCTATTTTTATAGAGTAAAATCGCCACTCACTCTAAATGATTTTCAGCGTGTTTCAAACGATCTCTAGATCTTTATTATATAGCAAGCTTTCGCAGTATCATCATTAACAATCTTTATTCTATGCAAAAATTAACTATCAAATATTATTAAGCAATTTTGGCGAAATATAAAAAATAGCAGAAGTATTATACTTCTACTAAAAAATCATCAACTGATTTATAAAATAATTTATTTTATTATATATACAGAATCAAAGACATCTTTATTAAGATTCTTTAGATAGCCCCTCAGTTTTATATACCCAATATTGAAGAGGTTGTTGGTAATGCTTGATCATCCAACCTAATATTTTGCCGATGAAATAGGCGGCGACTAGTGTACCGATTCCGATTGAGCCTAAAGATTGAATAAAAATTAAACATATTGCACCTGCAACACACACATTAATTAAATCGCTTGAAATTTTCGTTTTACTAAATTTCAAATTAAATTTTTCGCTAAATACATGAGTTAACGCATCATATGGCATTAATGGAAGTTTCGCTGTAAAATAACCAATTAAACCAGTAGCTACAACAAATAAACTAACGATTAAAAATACAATTCGAGTAAAGATGGTTTCAGGTGTAGGGAGTAGTTGTACAAAGAGGAGCGTAGCATCCATGAAGAAACCGAATAAAAACGAAATAATTAATTGACCTACAAATTCATTTAACGCAATTCGTTTATTTATTAATACTTGAATAACAATAAACAAAACATTTGCAATCACCGTTGTAAAACCAATCGATAAGCCAGTCGTTAGCGCAAATGCATAAGCCAGTGATGACACAGGCGATACCCCAAGTCCTGCTTGAATCGAGAGGCTAACGCCAAGCGACAAGAGAAATAAGCCAAGCACGTAAAAGACGAGTCGCTTCATTATTTTACTCATATGATTCATAACATCCTTCGCTTTCTGTAAATAGTATACGATTAAATATAACATCAAATTTAACATATAAAAAATATATATATTATAATATAATCATACTAAAAAACATATAATGGAGATATGAAATGGATTTTCGACAATTACATTACTTTAGAGAAATAGTAAGACAAGGAAGTATTTCTAAAGCAGCAGAAGTGCTCCATATCGCCCAGCCACCGCTTAGCCAGCTGTTAAAAAAGCTTGAAAATGATCTTGGTACAACTTTAATTCATCGATATCGTAAAAAATGGGAGCTTACAGAAACTGGTGAACTAATATATCAATATGCCGAGCAAATGCTCATGCAAATGCAAGATGTAAAGCAGCGAATTCGAGAGATTGAACAGGGTATAGCAGGAACAGTAAGCATTGGTGTATCCTCTGCATGTTCGAATATGCTCATTGACTTTGTCAGTATGTTTAGAACACAATATCCAAATATTAAAATCAATATTATAAAAGGCAACTCAGAAGAATTATTAAAAAGACTAGAACAAAGAGAAATTGATGTTGCATTACTTTTACGTCCGGGCAATAGTGAACAATATCAGATGAAAATATTAAAAAAACAGCCATTCGTCGTGATTATTCCAACTAATTGGTTACCATTGTTTTCATCGCAGGATGTGACTTTGGAAAAAATAGCCTCATTCCCTTTCATTATGTTGGGGGCGATGGAAGGCCATTTTTTACATGAAAGGATATTGCAAACATTTAATGAACGTAATCTGAAGCCTAATATCATAATCGAGTGCAAAGATGTCACAATGGTTGTAGCACTTGTAAACAGAGGATTAGGTTTATCAATTATTCCGAAAATGGATTATGACTCGCCTTTTTTAGAACATACAACGCTTTTTGAACTGAAACAATTTGATTTTAGTATGGAGCCCGTTTTTTTAAGATTAAGGGATGAACCAAACTCAAAGGCGGCCACCCAATTTTGGGAGATCGTTGATTAGACGAAGTGAACATTCTATAGTAGTCAGGAATTTCATTGCCATGAACAGTGGTTTTTTTTCATAAGTAAAATGACGGAGTCCCTCACTCATTATTTAGCACCTGAGATTAATGTGAGTCGTTTAGATGATATGGACGTACAGCCCACGTTGTCTGAGGAAAGGCAAAATCCCTTTATCGAGGACCTTAATTTTGAATTAACATGGAACAGAAATTACTAAGAAAATCAGCATGAATATTTCGAACTTCTCTATCGTGTTTCATTTTCGAAGCTTAATGATGATATTCGCTTAATTGATGCTCATTTAGGTGGAAAGATTACAGAAAAAATTTGAATGATGTGTTTAAAGAAACTTATTCTTATATTCAAATTGAATGATAAACAGCGGCCAAAGGTTTTATCGTTAAGCCCCAAAAAGTATAGAGAGAAATCTCTATACCTTTTATTGGTTAAAACTTAATTTTTATTATTTGAGAGTCATTTATTTTATTTTCATCTTTATCGAATACATCGCTTGTTGTTAGTTCAATCCATTCAAGGTCTTTTGATGAGTCAATAATAAAACCTAAATTCCCCTTTTTTGTTGAGTTCCCTTCTATTTCACCATTTAATTCTTCTAGATATATATCTTTCCCCCAATCTAACTTCTCACCTGTGCTCGTTTCAATCAGGGCTATTGGTGCAAAGTTTATTTTTTCATTGGAAGTGTTTTCGATTTCTACAAAGACCTTTACAAAATCAAATTCTTCATCATGTGTCAACACATGAAAATAATCAATTAGACTATAATCTGGTCTTAAATGAATGAGTTTCATATCTTTTACATTTAGTCGGATTGGACCAACTTCGTAAGTTTCATTGACGGGATTGATTGCTTTTAAAGTCGCTTCACCTTTTTCATCTGAAACGGATTGACCAACTTCAAGTAATGTTCGGTCATCTGTTACCTGTGGGTTTGAAGAGTAATCACTCAAATACTCACTTGCCGATTGCTTTTCTTTTAGAAGAGGTTCGCTGTTACTTACATCATTCGAACAGCCAAATAAGAAGAGCGTTATAAAGGTTAGAAGACCCAAATATTTTTTCAAAAAAAAACCTCCAATTTATCCCGGTTTCACTTTATCATTCAAAAAAGAAGAGCTGACTTAAAGATACGTGTCAGCCCCCTTTTGTAAAGCCAAATTTATTTATCGTTAATAACCGTTTTCTTATTCCCTTTTTCTAGAATGTCAAAGATGATTTTCGCATTATCTGTGTTATCAATTTGTCCTGCAAATCGTTCAGATGAAGGTCCATAAGCATATACAGGTACATCTTCACCCGTATGTCCACCAGTAGTCCATCCCGTGTTAGAACGCGTGTCAAAGATTTTTTCGATTGCATTATCAATATCGACTTCTTTTTTAGTAGCTGCATCTTTTACAGACTGAATTTCTTTAGCTGTTAAATCAAGATCTATATATTTTTTCAATGTTTCTTCTACACCAGCACCATTTGCGATTTGATTCGCCATGAAATCAGGTGTACGTTTTGCTGCTTTAATTGGTTCACCAAACCAGTTGTAAATGCCATTTGCGCCAATTGAATAACCGCCAGTAGAGTGATCGGCCGTCGCAACAACTAATGTATGCTTATCCTTTTTCGCAAAATCAATCGCTGCTTTAAATGCTTTTTCAAAGTCTTCCATTTCACTCATTGCACCAACGATATCATTATCATGACCAGCCCAATCAATTTGGCTTCCTTCAATCATTAAGAAGAAACCATCTTTATCTTGTTTTAAACGGTCTATTGCAGAAGTTGTCATTTTTTCTAAAGAAGGTACGTCTTTCGTACGATCAAGCATTTTTGGTAGTCCACGTTCTGCAAATAATCCAAGAACCTGTTGATTTTTGTCTTTTGAAAGCTCGTCTGTATTTGTTACATAGCTAAATCCATCTTTTTTGAATTCATCGACAAGATTACGATCTTTGCGGATAAATAAATCTGTTCCTCCACCAAGAAGAACGTCTATCTTATGTTTCCCATTTACTAATTCATCAAAGTAATCATCCGCAATCCCATTCATGTTTTGACGGCTAGGATCATGTGAACCAAATGCTGCTGGAGTAGCATGAGTAATTTCTGATGTAGCAACAAGTCCAGTCGCTTTCCCACTTTCTTTTGCAGCCTCAAGAACCGTTTTCACTTCAGTTTTATCATTATCTACTGCTATAGCATTGTTATATGTTTTAATACCAGCAGACATAGCTGTTGCAGCAGAAGCAGAGTCCGTTACATTTTGTTCGGGATCTTCTGGATACGTCATTTGCTGGCCAACAAGATATTTATCAAGCTCCGTACGATCTACAAATTTTGATGTAGAACTGTCCTTTAAATAACGATAAGCTGATGTATACGAAACACCCATCCCATCGCCAATAAGGAAGATGACATTTTTAATTTCAGCATTGTTCTTCTCTGTTTCTTTTGCTTCAGCGTCAGAAAAGGGTATTCCTAAACTACTAAAAGCAACAGTGGACATAACGGCTAAAGGGAGTAGCTTCTTCTTAAAATTTTTACTAAACAAGGGATCATTCCTCCTGATTTTATGTTATAAGCGTATTGTAAATTAATAACCTTAATTCCTTATCATAGGTTTGTAATGATATTGTAAATCCCACTAATTAAGTAAATAGATCCAAATCAAAGGGAATTTTTTACTGTAACTAATATAAAAACGAGACATTATACCTACAAAAAGCCACTTTATTTATTTAACAACATCTAGTTTTTGAGAAGTGGTAGTACATTATGAATAGATTTTACTTTAAAAGGATTTACATAATTTTACGCAATAGTTATTCTCTTTACAAAAAAGGACAAAAAAAACTGCTCGGGGCACCAAAATCTGTTCATCTTTTATATCTTACTCTACTTTCACTTTATAGAATTAAGAGGCAATTCCATATATTTGACATTTAAACTGGATATATTTAGTTTAACCATGTCTTTCTATTACCTTATAATAGGATATAAGACTACAGCAGATAGACCATTTAGGATCGGGGGGATTAATTGTGAATAAAGAAAGACTCAAGTTACGTGCTCTACAAATAGGGAAGGTTTCAAATGACTTCGAGCTTGAGATTGAGGATTTTAGCGAAGAACATCAAGTGGCACTGTTTGTCTGGAAATCCATTCACGACGCGGAACAAGGAATATGGATTGAATTAGACAGTGAGGGTCATTTACTCCATTACAATCAATACGAGGCAGTGTTACACCATTTACTTCTACAAGAAGAAGAACTTTTAGAAAAGTCCCTTCAGTT
Organism: Peribacillus huizhouensis; assembly: GCF_014138605.1. Classification (GTDB taxonomy): domain Bacteria; phylum Bacillota; class Bacilli; order Bacillales; family DSM-1321; genus Peribacillus; species Peribacillus huizhouensis. The sequence goes on from NZ_JACJHX010000004.1 coordinate 384,051, forward strand.
TGTCTCCCAGTATTATCAGGATGCTCTAAAAACGTTTGTCCCGAAAAAAAGTAAAACACTTTCCAATGGAATGCGGTTTTCATCTGTTCAAATGGAGCTTGGATTGCCGCTTGAAATGACTGGTTTTTATGTAGATGTGGCTTTTAGCGGAGATATTCTTGCATTCCGTTATTATGGTGAAGCGAAGGATATTAGGCTCCCTGGAGAAATTTTGGACAAGGAATGGGTAAAGCAATCGTTTTTGGCTGAGGTAAAAATGAACCTGCTTATTACAAATCTAAGTTCTGACGTATATGAAAATGTCAGTCCTTCACCTCGTCTTGTCTATCAACCAAATTGTCCCTTCTACACCCATTCTGCAGATCAAATAGCAGAAAGAAACATTGAGAATGAAAACGAAGAAGATTACGAAATTAGCTATCTTCCCCTTCCTGAAAGGTTACCGGGTTATTCTGATATTAATAAGGCTATTGGATTCGATAAACATGCATTAACGAAGCTCCGAGAAGTAGAGATAGGGGATGAAATTGTGACCGTATGGCATCCAGCCCCCCCTCATTCTGTAAACAATGACCTTAGCCTTGACAGCTATTTTCAAAGAAAAACAGAAAATACATTGAAAATTAGAACCGATAAACAAACTGGCAAGATAACAGGATTGTTTAATTTTATGGATACTGAAGGGCCAATGTCATTATCGGACGAAGAATGCAAAACAATCGCTCTAAAATTTCTATACACATTGTATCCAAACGCAGATCAGTACTTCCGTATTGCTAGCTCCAATGAAGATGAGGAGGAAGAAACGACTCAGTACGGGTTCCATTTTTCCATCTTTCATAGAGGGATTTCAACACATTTTGGTCTCTGTCACATCACTGTCAATAAAACGACAGGGTTCATCACGCATTATTCAGCCCCTGACATTGATGTGGATCGTTTAGAAGATATCGACGTACAGCCCATGTTGTCTGAAAAAGAGGCAAAGTCCCTTTATCTTGAGGACCTCGATTTTGAATTAATATGGAATAAAAATTACGAAGAAAATCAGCATGAATATCACGAACTCATCTATCGTGTTTCATTTCCAAAACTTAATGGTGATATTCACTTTATTAATGCTCATTCGGGTGGAAAGATTACAGCAAAGATTTAAAACGTGTACATAGAGAAAGTATTTCGCTGTTCCTTTTTCTCATGTTCAAATTGAATGATAAACAGAGGCAGACTAAGTATGTTGATTTTACTTAGCTAGCCTCTGTATTTGTGTAGATGTATTATTTCTAATTCGAAGCATACTTTTCTGCTTTGACGCATAAACCCTAGATTCGACGCGTAGATCCATTTTGCTACTTGAGTTCGAAGACAACAAAACGATTGAAAATACTTTTACTTTATCATTTAAGAAAGCCTGCAGGTTCTCCTGCAGGCTTCTTGTCTTATCTACTCGCTTTCTGCATCCATTCATACTGACGTAGTCGGATTTCAAAAAGCGTAATTGGATCACGGTATTGCTCTGGACGTTCACGCATTTTATCAAGTGTTGCTTGATTTTCTTTAATTTCATATTCTGATTGTTCAACCGCTGCATGAAGATTCCCTTTTGCGCCGCGGAAAAACATCGTAATGTCGCGATCTAATGATTTCTCGAACAATTCGAATTGGGATAGGAATTTTCGAGCAATCATTTCAGCTACATCATCATAATCCATCGTTTCCAGGAATTTTTTGTAGCGCGCATACATCCCTGCTTTGTTTTGCCCAATTGAACCGAATAGTTTACCTGCTCCCTTTAGCAACAATTGAGAAGGTGTATGACGGAGTAGAATATTCACATGTTCGATACGAACTCCACTTGTCATCCGATCTGCATCGCGACCCCAATCATCCAGTACTTTAAAGTCACATTGTAAATCCATGCGATTATCCCGATACAAGGCATTAAATCCGTCAGCCATTTCGTTCAACTCATACTGACATTGAGTAAAATCTAGTTTAGATTCCATTATCCAATGTTGAAGTGAATTATAAAATCTTGGCATTACTCGGCGATTTATATAATCTTGAATTCGGACATTCATTTCGTCATTCAAAGTGAGATGAATTTGACTGAAATCACTATCTTCCTTCACCAACTCTGAGCATTCACGGAGAAGTTTAGGGATCGTCACTTTCAAATCATTTTTCACTTCTTCTTTAATCAAGCGATAACTCTTAGAAATGGTATTTATTTTATCTTTTTCCAGATCCATCAGCTGGTTGATAGCACCGTTTACCTTCACGACCATCTCTTCATTCCAAGCAATGGAATCTACTCGTTCACTTTCCATTTCAACCCTTTTATTTAAAAGAGATGTTAATGTTTGGCGGATAAAATATAGAAGAGTATCCGTTCTTAGCTGTTCAATAAATAATCCTGTCTGACTTGCCGCGACGAATTCAGAAGCTTCCTCCATTTGTTTACGATTATTATACTCAGAAGAATAAGCAAAAACATTGGCTGAAGGGAAATCCGTTGCAATACGCTCAGCCGTTTCATCAAGGATCCGCATGGCATCACTTTCACTAGAAATCTTATCCATTCTATTCATCACAAAATGAATAGACAGATGTGATGCCCGTTTCTTCACCTGTAGCAACATATCACGCTCATAATCCGTGAATGGCGACACCGCATCCAATACAAATACCATGGTGTCGGCCGCATGACTAATGCTTAGAAATTCGGGACTCATCACTGTATGTCGATCCATAGGAGGTGTATCAATAAGAGTGAGTGAATGATCTTGCAAAAAAGGCGATGGATAGTTCATCTCTATGAACGAATTCGGTGAAATATCACCTAAATCCAACAATGAAATACGCTCTGTTCCAGTAACCTCAAGGATATTAGGTTCTTCACTATCCCGAATGATTAAATATGCAGGTGTTTCTTCTTCGCTAAGTTCAGCGCCAAGTAAGCTGTTAACAAACGAAGACTTCTCTGACTTATCAGTTCCTGTAATTAATAGATGTTGAGTTTCCAAATCCATTAACACTTCAACGAGCCATTTTGTTTTTTCTCCTGAATCAACATCATGCTTGTTGGACCATTGAATCACATCTTCATAAAGTTCAGAACTTGCTTGGAATGATGATTCACTTACATGGCTTTGTGCTAAAAGATTTTCTGCATCCCCAACGACTAGTGGATTCATTTGTTCATTAAAGATTTCATTCCATGACAATACAGCTGCTGCGGCAAACATGACTTGAGAGGAATCCGCTAGTCTTAACCAATTACTGAGGAGTTCTGGAACAATAGGTTGTAGTTCATGAACTAAGTATTGTCCATCTATTAATTCTAAGTAGGTATCTTTAAAAGTATTCGCTAAATCATGCCATGAATGGGCCCCGTCAACTTCAAACGTGTAAAAGAAAGTATTGATCGTAGTTAGCCACTCGAAATACACCTCTTGCTTGCGATATTCCTGCCAAAGTGAGGTTACTAACTTCTCGAACCGTTTCTGATCGGTTAGCGATAACAATTCCAACACTTGTGTGAAATACACAGGTAATAAGTTTTTCGTATACCCAAGGTCTACATATCCTTGAAGAACATCAAACCATTTTATTACACCTGTTCTGAGACTTTCATTTACAACAAGTTCAATTGCACTCTCCCAATCTTTTTGACTATCAAAAAATGATCGGGCAAGTTCCGTAACATTCGGATAATCCGGATGAAAGGATACTAAATTTTTAATTGTTGCGGACGCAAGATCAAACCGCTCTTCTTCTATGTATAGTGTAAACAATTGCAACGCTACTTCAGCTCTTAGTACTAGAATCTCAGAAGCAATTGATTTATATAGTTCTTCAGCTGTAGAAAGCATCCCAAGCTCATAATAGGCATCAGCAACATTCTTCTTTGCCCAAGGTTCAAGTTCTGACCCGATGTTCTCCCATTTAAAGATCGCTGCTTCAAAGTCCTTATAATGAAAATATAATTCTCCTTGCGCATAGCGGATCGTTGACAACTCAGGAACCTCTTTCTTTTGTTCTTCTAAATACGCCTCTCCAAGCAGTTGAATCGGTTCTCCATCTTGAACATCGTTCACGAATGTCTCATAAAATTTTTTGTGAATTAAAAGAGTATCCGAAACCATTTTAGTCCCCCGTTACCTCATATTTTATCAAACTCAAATGAGAATTTTTTTATCCCGGTTTAACAGGCTGTATGACCCCCACCTCAACTTTTGTTTAGAGAATCAAGGAAAAAATAGGCGGGGGATAAACAGCCTGTAAATCCCCGATTGGTTCAACTAACCATCAGTGGGGATGAAAAAAATCCCCACTGATGGAAGTTTCACTTTATAACTACTAACATACTATTTTAACAAAAATCCACGTATTATAAATTTCTTTCTACTTACAATTGTAGAACAATATTATCCACGCGTGTAAAAATTTTAATAAAACATCCATTTAATTGGTTATTTTAACATTTTATAGGGTTTTTGCCAATGAAAACGATGGATAAGTCTCCCATTCGGCACTTATTTCCAATCTAGAATTAGGGATTGCATGCCAGAAGCTCTTTTCGTAAAGATTGTTGTTTTTAGCAAGAAACCAATTCGAGCAGATGTTAATTAGAGCGGATATGAGGGACTCCCGCTTAGAGAAGCGTGTTGAGCGAGACTCCGTCTGAGGAGGCTTCTAAAACCGCCCACGGAAATCACCCCAGGTTGTTCGTGTAGATATAATTGAAAAGCAACAAAGTATGTGAAAACAGCCTTCTTGTATAATGATTACCATGCTCCAAGTCCGAGCTTTTTTAAGAATAATCTGATTTTAATTCATTCCATTTTATGTATGAATCCAATTTTTGCTATGATATACATGTGTAAAAAAAGGAGATGAGTCGTATTGGTACAGCAAGTGAGAATAGGAAAAACAGATTTATATGTCAACCCAATTGGACTTGGAACGAATGCAGTTGGCGGTCACAATATTTACCCTAATTTAAATGACGAAACAGGAAAAGATGTAGTCAGAGCAGCTTTTGAAAGCGGGATTAATTTTCTAGATACTGCTTATATTTATGGACCAAAACGTTCTGAAGAATTGATTGGTGAAGTGATTAAAGAAAGAGGAAATCGTTCAGATATCGTGATTGCCACAAAGGGTGCACATAAATTTGTCGATGGGAAAGTGGTTTTCGATAATTCCCCCGCTTTCTTAAGGGACTCAGTGGAAAGTAGCTTAGAACGGTTGCAAACGGATTATATTGATTTGTTCTATATTCATTTTCCCGATGAAGCTACTCCGAAAGATGAAGCAGTAGGCGCATTAAAAGAGTTAAGAGATCAAGGGAAAATTCGTGCCATCGGCGTTTCTAACTTTTCATCGGAGCAATTAATCGAGGCGAATAAAGACGGTTATGTGGATGTATATCAGGGATGGTATAATCTTTTCAAACGCGAAGCAGAAAGAGACTTACTCCCGTTTGCAGAAAAGAACAATATTTCCTTTATTCCTTATTTCCCACTTGCATCCGGTTTACTCGGTGGTAAATATAATAGTAACAGCACCTTTAACGACGGACGGGCTCAAAACCCCCTTTTCCAAGGTGACACATTTATCAGTAATCTAGAAAAGGTCGAACAAGTCCGGGAAATCGCGAACAATAAAGGAGTAGAAGTGGCCGATATTGTCCTTGCATGGTATTTACAGCAACCAGCGATTGATGTGTTGATTCCAGGTGCGAAGAAACCAGAGCAAGTAAGTCGAAATCTCAACACTTTAAAAGTTGTTCTTACAAAAGATGAAATAGAGAAAATCGGGCAAATTTTTAAGTGATCATAGATACTCCATGGCATAACGCATGAATAAAACCATAAAAGGATACCACTCGAAAACGTGGTATCCTTCTATCATTTCGGAATTAATTTCTGACTCAAATGCAACATAAAAAGGTAGCCATTAGATTGACTACCTACTATTGGAATATCTTTAAAAATTTATGCCCACCACATGTCTGTTTGAGTTTCTTTAATTAGGACGGAGTCGAGGTTTTTGACTGCGCGGGCGAAACCTTCTTCGATGGACATAAGCGGGTCTTCGTGTTCGATACTAACGACATAGTCATAACCAAAAGTACGAAGTGCACTCATCATATCCGACCATTCCTGAATGCTATGTCCACAGCCGACTGAACGAAAATTCCACGCGCGTGATTGGATGTTTCCGTAAGGCTGCATATCAGTTAGCCCGTACATATTGATATTATCCTGATCCAGATACGTATCTTTTGCATGAAAATGGTGAATCGCGCCGGCTTTACCAAGAATCTTGATTGCGCCAACTGGATCAATGCCCTGCCACCATAAATGGCTCGGATCCAAGTTTGCCCCGATTGCATTGCATGTTTCCTCGCGAAGCTTTAATAACGTGTAAGGTGTATGGACAAGGAATCCCCCATGAAGCTCAAGACCAATCTTTACATTCGATTCTTCTGCAAGCCTGCCGATTTCTTTCCAATATGGAATTAGTTTCTTCTCCCACTGCCATGCAAGCACGTCACTATACTCCATCGGCCAAGGCGCAACGGGCCAGTTCGGATATTTAGCCCCTTCATGGTCACCGGCAGTTCCCGAGAATGCATTCACGACAGGTACCTGCAGCAGAGAAGCTAATTTAATCGTCTTCACTAACGTTTCATGACTTTCCTTTGCTAAACTCTGATCTGGTGAAATTGGGTTTCCATGACAGCTGAAAGCACTGATCATTAAACCTCGTGATTGTACGGCTTCTAAATATTGCTGACGCTTTTCTCCATTTTCTAAAAGCTCATCCAACGGACAATGAGCATTACCTGGATAGCCCCCTGTTCCAATTTCAACCGCTTTCAGTCCAGCCTCTGCCACATAATCCAGCATCTCTTCGAACGTTTTTTGTGAAAATAATACAGCGAACACACCTAGTTTCATTTTATCCACCCTCTATTCATATTGTCGCCTCAACACTATTAAATACTGATCAATTTACCACTGGCAGAACTTTGATATATCGCTTCAATAATTTTTGTAACCTTCAATGCCTCTCCCATTTTCACTAATGGTTCTGCCAATCCTAAGCAGCTATCAACAAAATTCTCTGCCTGTTCTACGTCAGGAGTATCCTGACCTGGCATCCAGACGGCTTCATTATTCATTAGCATTCCGAATTTCGCTTGATTTACTAACAATGGAAACACATCCAAACCGCCTCTAGTTCCTGATAAACTTAATGTATTTGCCTCTTCACGAATATTCGCAGCCCATGATGTTTCAAAAATTAAAGACGCTCCATTGGCAAACTTAATATATGCCGTCGCATGATCATCCACCTCGAAAGCTGATGCATCGAAGTTCCCCCAGAGATTAACCTGATCCATCCCTTTACTTACATAGTTATAAGTAGAACCAATTACCTCCGTCGGTTCGGGATCATTCATCAGCCATAAGCTTAAATCGAGCAAATGACACCCATAATCGATCAAACTGCCTCCACCCTGCAGATCCTGATTTGTAAAAACACCCCAACCAGGCACCTTACGCCGACGTAATGCTTGAACACGCGCAACATACGGCTCGCCAATTTCACCGGCTTCGATTATTTTTTTTGCGGCCTGCGCTTCCTTCATGAACCGATAATGATAGGCTGTCGCTAAAATCTTCCCAGAACGATTCGCTGCCTCTACCATCGCTCTACAATCAGCCACAGAAATCGCCATGGGTTTCTCACATAAAACATGAACACCTGCATCCAATGCTGCAATCGCGATTTCCGCATGAAATTTGTTCGGAGTAGCGATCGTCACCGCATCTACCTCCGCAAACATGTCTTGATAGTTCGGAAATACTTTTTCAATATGATAAGTACGTGCTACATCATGAGCTTTCAACTCATCTAGATCTTGAACTGCATATATTTGAACTTTATCTTGCAGCTTTTGAAAAGAAGGAATATGTCTGCTCTGGGTAATTCCACCTACTCCAATAATCCCCATCTTCAATCTATTCATATTGTTTTTGGCTCCTTCAAATTTGTTTACAAAAAAATGCCATTACGTCCAATCGAAAAAACCTGTCAATCTTGCAATAATAAGGAGCCAAGTAAACCTCTCCTCATTTCCCTTGAATTCATCTAGACTGCTCGCTTATAATCGGACTATTTTCTTCGATTCATTCGATTCCAAAGCGCCAAGGATGACGTTTAACGATTTCATCCCTTCCAATCCATTAATGAGTGGTTCCTTATCTTCATTAATACTGATGATAAATTGGCTAATCACCTGTGTATCATGCTGACCACCTGATTCATTCGATTGAATTTTCCCTAATCTGAGATTTTCAACTTGCCCATTAGCCCGTTGAATAACCAACGAAAACTCTGGGTCATCCTCTAGCCTCAATATTGCTTTTTCACCATAAATAATTGTCGAGTTATCTTCTTTTACATAAGCCCAACTCGCCGCTAGCGTTCCAATAATTCCGCTTTCTGTTTGCAAAATAAAGGTAGCATTATCGTCTACATCGCTATTTTCCTTCGAACTACTTTTAACAAATGCTGCCACTTCTACGAATTCTTCACCCAATAAATAGCGAAGCAAATCTGTTTTATGAACCCCTAAATCACCCATTGCCCCGATAAATGCTTGTTCTTTCTTAAAAAACCAGCTGTCTTTACCGTCAGCACTCCATGACTCTGGACCAGCATGACCAAATGCTGAACGAAAGCTATAGACTTTCCCTATCTCCCCACTTGCGATGAGCTCCTTCGCTATTTGATGGGAATCTACAAAACGCTGATTATGGGCAATCATTAATTTCTTACCGGCTTTGTTCGCTGCAGCAATCATCTTCTCTGCTTCTTCACGTGATGTCGCCATCGGTTTTTCACAAAGAACATGCTTCCCAGCTTCTAAAGCAGCAATGGTCATTGGAGCATGAAAATAATTTGGCGTACAAATACTAACAGCATCAATAGTAGGATTATTCAGTAGTTCCATATAATCAGTATATGCCTTTGCTCCATACAATTCCGCTAACTCCAGAGCCCGTTCCTCTACAATGTCGCAAACTGCTATGATTTCTGCAGATTTATTCATTTTATATTCCGGAAGATGGCGGTTCTTTGCGATACTCCCACAACCGATTACACCGATATTTAATAGACTCATCATTCTATCTCCCTTTCAATCTGTCTTCTCTTATTTTTTTCCTGATATGGCTTCCAACGCTTGTGCATTTCCATAAACAGGTCTAGCGTTTTCTACCGGCTTAACCCACTCAACAGCATTCGAAATCACTCGTTGAATATCAGGGTGATGATAGGTAGGATATGTTTCATGACCAGGTCGGAAGTAAAAAATCTTCCCGTTTCCACGACGGTATGTACATCCACTTCGGAATACTTCTCCACCTTCGAACCAGCTCATAAACAGCAGTTCATCTGGTGCGGGAATATCGAAATGCTCCCCATACATCTCTTCTTTTTCAAGCTCAATATACTCTCCGATACCTTGTGTAATTGGGTGGCTTGGATCAAGGACCCATAAACGTTCCTTCTCATCCGCCACACGCCATTTTAAATCGCACGAGGTCCCCATAAGTTTTTTAAATACTTTCGAAAAATGTCCAGAATGTAATACGATTAATCCCATTCCATTAAGTACGCGCTCGTACACCTTTTCTACGATATCATCGGATACCTCATCATGCGCTATATGACCCCACCAAATTAATATATCCGTTTCCTGAAGAACGTGTTCGGGTAATCCATGTTCCTCTTCATCAAGTGTTGCGGTCGTAACATGCCGAGTCTCACTCTCTAAAAAAGATGCAATAGCTTGATGGATCCCATCAGGATACACATCAGCAACGTTCGGGTTGGTTTTTTCGTGACGATATTCGTTCCAAACAACTACTTTCATTTTCATCTACTCCTTCCATTAAGAATAAATAGAGAACTGCAATTATTTCACAGCTCCATCAGCAATTCCTTTAATGATTTGCTTTTGAGCAAAGAAATACCCAATGATGACAGGTAGTATCGAAATTGATAATCCTGCCAGCGCAAGATGCCATTGTTTCGTATATTGCCCAAAGAAGAAGAATAATTGAAGCGGAATCGTTTCCGTCCCATTTCCTCCAATGACAAGGGATGGTAATAGATAATCATTCCAAATCCAGATAACATTCAATACTCCGACCGTTACCGACATCGGTTTTAATAGTGGGAAAATAATGTACCAAAATGTTTGAAATTTATTACAACCATCAATTTTGGCTGCATCATCTAACGATTCCGGAATCCCTTTTAATGCCCCATGATAAAGAAAAATGGATAAACTCGCCCCAAATCCTAAATACATGAAAATCAAGCTACTGCGGTTCAGCATATCAAGTTGACCAAACTGTGATACGAGCGGAATCATAACCGCTTGGAATGGAATCAGCATTGCAGCTACAAACATAAAGAAAATTACCGTGCTAAGCTTGCTCTTATTTCTTGATAATGCATATGCTGCCATCGCTGAACAAATGATGATGATTAATGTGCTAATAGCCGTAATGAACAATGAATTACCGAAAGCTTTAATAAATCCAAGTTGTACAAACGCTTGCACAAAGTTATCCCATGTCCATTCTTCAGGTAGACCAAGTGTATCTGCGAAGATATCACGCTTTGTTTTAAATGCATTGACTACCATTAAATAAAATGGCACAAGCCATACAATTGCTAAAAGGATTCCGATGATTTCCAGAAGGAGGGATTTTTGGTTTTTGAACATTATAATTCAACCTCCTTTTTCTTGTTGTAGTACACTTGCAATAAGGAAATGGCAGCGACTGTGACAAAGAAGATCATCGCTTTAGACTGTGCATACGCCATTGAATTTTCTGTAAAGGCCGTTTTTACAATGTCCATCGCAACCATTTGCGTTGAATTAAATGGCCCACCGTTTGTTAGTGACAAGTTTTGGTCATACATTTTAAACGAGTTTGACAATGTAAGAAATAAGCTTACCGTGAATGCCGGCGCAATCATAGGAACCGTAATGTTTCGAAAGCGCTGGAGCCTGTTCGCTCCATCAATTTGTGCTGCCTCAATCAATTCTTCTGGTACCGATTGCAGATAAGCAATGTAAATAATCATGACATATCCAGCCATTTGCCAGGATGTCAAAATGACCAATCCCCAAAAACCAGTTTCCGTTGTTGAAAGCCAGCCTTGCAAACCTTCAATCCCCATTGACTCGCCTATTGAAGCAAATGCCTTTGTAAAAATGAACTGCCAGATGAATCCTAAAATCAAGCCGCCTATTAAGTTTGGCATAAAGAAAACTGTTCGCAGAAAGCTGCTTGACTTAATATGCTGAGTCACAATTAACGCAAGCCCTAACCCAATAATGTTGATAACAATAATGGCCGCAATGGAAAATTTAATAGTAAACCAGAATGCATCCCCAAACTCTTTATCGTGAAATAATTTGATATAATTATCGAATCCAACAAACTTTGAGATCCGGAGACCGTCCCAATTCGTAAATGAATAATATAGACCGGTAAGTAATGGGTAAATCACGACAATGAAGATGGCGACGAGCACAGGAGCTAAAAATAGCCAAAATGATAAATCTCGGTTTTTCATTTGAGACGCCTCCTTTTTGAAAAGCGCAAGCCGAGATACACAGAAAAATTTCCCTGTAATTCTCTTGCCCCGGATTACTTGTGACCTCAAGGAAGCTAGGCTGCTTACGCTAGATACAAAAGCTGATAAAAAACATATAATATTAGATTTTTTTATGATGGAGCAGCTCATCCGTATATAACAGGTCAGATACCCACTCCACCACTGAATGATTTACTAGCAAACTGCTTAATCAGTTACCACTTCGAATATCTTCCCAAGCTTTGATATTCTTTTGAATCAATTCGTCCCACGTCATTTCTCCCAATACATAAGCTTGTACGCTTGCTCCGAATTGGTCCTCATTCCAACCAACCGGTGAACCTTGAAATGTCCAGCCAATTGTCTTTCCATCTGCAGAATACTCATAGATTTCTTTTGATAACGGGTCTGCGATTTTCGAAGAATCATATCCTTCATAAGCAGGAATAAATTTAAAGTCTTTTAACACTGCTTCTTTACCAGTATCAGAAGTGTACATCCAATCAAGGAATTTCTTGGCTTCTTTAGCTACCTCATCATCTACCTTATTGTTAACCGCCCAATAATTCGGTACGCCAACCGGCATTTTTGCTTCACCATCTACTGGAATTGGAATGATCCCAATATTCTTTTCTGCTAGCTCTGGATCCATATCATTGACGGTGTTATACACCCAGTTACCTTGCTGTATGATGGCAACTTGCTCAAGGGAGAAAAGTTCCTCCACTTGTTGGGAATAATCAAGGCTTGTTGTCGGTTGTACAGAAAACTCATTTTGTAGATCAATCATTTGTTTCAACTGATCTCCTTTTGTAAAGGCAACAGTTGGAGATTCATAGGCAGTCATTACGTTTCCATCAAATTCAGAAGCTAAGAAAACATTGGAAAGATGGTTACCTGTTACCCACTTTTCCTTAACAGGGAATGCAAATACTGCTTTGATTTTCAAATCTTTCTTTTTAGCATCCAATTTTTCAACCGCTTCTTTCAACGCTTCATAAGAGGTAAGCTCTTCAGCGTTAATGCCAGCTTCTTTAAAAATACGTTTGTTATAAATAAATCCGTACCCCTCTTGGTTAAATGGTAAGCCAAGTACTTTACCGTCTATAGTAACGCCATCAAGTGTGCCATCCAAAGCTGCTTTTGCTGCCTTTGTGTCACTTAAATCTGTCAAACGATCACCAAACTGTTCAACATCTGTAGGTCCACCGACATTGAAGATGGCCGGCTCTTCTTTAGATGTAAACTTCGTAATTAAAGATTGCTTATAATCATTTCCGCCCCCAACTGTAGATATTTTTATCTTCACATCAGGGTTCTCTTCTTCGTAAGCTTTCGCCAATTCTTCAAATTGATTCTTGAATTCTACTTTAAATTGGAAAACGTCTAATGTAATCTGATCCCCAGAGGCTTTATCGGATGAAGAGCATCCTGCTAAGAATAACGATGATGCTAATACTGCTGAGGCAATACCTGATACTTTTTTCAATTTCAATGAACCCATCCCCTTTTTTATTATTTCTCACAAGAAGCATTTTGTGAAATCGTTTGCACAAATGAATAAATATGTAGATTCGTTTCTCTTAAACGACTCCCCTATCAATCTATCTATTCACATTGCATTTTATTCTCCACCATTCTACACTTTATTATCTGGAAATAAAAGCGTTTTCACTTTTGTTTTAAAGATATTTTTTCCAATCAATGACGTAAAATAGCAAAGTGGCTTGTTTTTTTGCACTTTCCCCAGTTGGAAGGAGGAAGATTTATTTTTGCACAATCCCCCAATTACTAATCGATATCATCATTAAGAGTTAGCCAAAACCCAGAAGTTGTGCCATATATTCAAAGTTTAAACATATTATTCACCGCTGCCAACTTTTGTTTTGCACAAAATATTAAATGAATAATCCATTTCACAACACAGCTCCACTTCAAACATTATTTCCACCACTTTGAAATCATTCTTTTAAATCAAGGGAAATTAGTTCTATACTAAATTATTCTAGGAAATAGGAACTGAAGCCAATAAGCTGCGCATCCTGTTCCTCGGATCGGTGGTCACGGAAAAATTCACTTACTTGTTTCCCTTGATGATATCTAGAACTCTTCGCCCCATTACTCTGCCCTAACATTCACTTACAGTTCGAATAGAAGAACTAATCAAAAGTGTGTTATTTAAAACTTGCAAAAATGTAAAAAGCTAAACCATTTAGTAATGTGTTCAGCTTTTATCGTTCAGGCATTTACTATATTTTTAATTTTTCGCATCCTAGACTGCAATTATCTTGATTCATTTGAGGCAATTTCAGCTACACGAGTTGTCCCATTTAATTTAGAAACCCTCCTTTCCATGCTGACAAATGCAGTGTTAGCGAGCCACATAAGGGAATAGGCCAACAAGCTGAAACTAAAGAATGGAAAGAGTCCTGGAAACTGGATCATGATCATACTGAAGATAGCGATGACAGCAGCCATACTGATCACTTGAATTGGATTGGAAATGGCCGTAATGACGGCATACTTCATGACATTAGCTAGTTTAATATCAAAGTGGACAAATACCGGAATAACAAACATGATTGTCATCAAATATACGATAGACATTGCTGAAACGACAAAAAATAATACCAGTTGGATTGTATCATTTGCTCCTCTAAATAATTGAAAATAATAAAAAAGACTAAAGCCTGTCGCAACCATAACCCATCCCAATATATTTGCCTTAAAAAAAGAAGCACGGTACAATTTCCAAAACGTACGAAATAGAGGAAATTCCGTTTGCTTATTAATCCATTTCCTGCAAATCGCAAACATCGTAAAAGTGGCAGGGAAAACTCCTCCTACAAATAACCCTATAATACAAAAAAGGATCCATATTAATTGAACAATAAAGAACCTAGCAATCCATTCCATGACCGTATTTAATTTACCCATATAGCCACCTGTTAAGAACATCATCCCACCCTCTTTTCTTGGTACCTATCATTATATGAATATTTTAATGATTACTTTTTCATTTTTTCTTTGCCCTGGACCGGCACATTTGCTTCGACCATTTGTTGAAAGCGAGCAGCCATTATTTTGTCGCCTTCAGCATTAGGATGAAGTCCGTCAGGCATATACATCTCAAAATCTTCACCAAACAATTCCAGCCCATCAAAATAATATAAATGTTGATCGCCAGCATTCTTCAAGATTTCAATCACTTGAAGTATTTCCTTCCTTGTCTTCTCTATCGATAAACCGACTTTATTTTCTACTTTTTCAAATTCTCGATTAAAGATTGGAGAAATAATAGCAATCGGCACATCTTTTTGTTTATCTCGAATAATTTGAATAAAACCTAGTAAGGCAGCTTGAAACGTTCGATCTGAGAGTGCATTACCTCTTATTATATTAATTCCTGCACAAATAGAAATGAAATCTGCCGGCATATCACGAATCATTCGAGCTACCATCGGTTCTAAAAAGCAATTTCCGCTATAGCCAAGACAAGTTAAATTAAAATCTAGTTTATTAGAAACTAATGCTGGCCAAGTTTTTGATGGACTTTCAGAGTAATAACAATGCGTTATAGAACTGCCGTACGTAATCCAATGCAATCGTGAATCTTCTACAAGTTCCCACTCTGCACCTTCATCGATCCAAATGTCTGTAATCGAGACAGCTGTTTTTTGCGATAAATAAATTTCAATTAGCTTTGATCCATCTGAAAGATCATTAAAATTGGCATAGGTTTCTCCTGAATGAATAAGCAAAGCTTTGTTCAAGATACCATTGACTAAACAATCCATTTGCATCATTTCAGATACAGCTAGTAGTCCAATTCTTATCTGCCTTGTATTACTGCGCAATACAATTCTTACACCGGCTGGCAATTCAGCCTGACCACCAATACCATTCGGTAAAAATAATTCAGCTTGACTATAAGGTAACCGCCACGGTTTCATATATGTTTCTGTTTTTTCAATGGATACAGCACCATGAATCATCTTTTCAATTAACGGAAGCTGTTGCACGGTTATCACTCCATACTTTTTATGTAGTACTTCAATCAGTAGGAGATACTTTATCCCCTACTGATTATTAGTTCTGTTTTTCGGAAAATATCTAAACTTCTCCAGAAACCTTTACATGGTGAACTTAATTCTTCGTTCATATAGATAAAAAATTATGACTTCAGCCATTCTAAAGAAAATTTACTAAATTGTATATCCATTTTATTCCAATCGTTATAATCGTGAACTCGTTCGTATAGGACTCCAATCTCCCCATTTTGAAGGACAGTTAAGCAAGAATATCCATAAAAACCTTCTTCAATTACTTTACTGTATGGCCATGTTTTCCCACCATCTTCACTTAAGCGAACGGTTCCTTTGATCCTAGTCTCCTCATCATTTGGATTTGAGAATAATACCCTTACTTTTCCATCTCCTAGATCAGGATAGAGCGCTACACTTGACTGACAAATTGGATCGACCAAAGCCATGTCAAAGGTTACTTCCTCCCATGTTTCCCCACCATCTTTACTAGTTGTTACAGCAGTCCTTTTAATTTCATAATGATTACGTAAATAATATTTCAATTCACCTGTAGGCAATTCAATTACTTGCGATTCTGTCAAATATTGTTTACCTTCTGAGATTGTTTCAGCGGATAGAATTTCACCGTCCAATTCTCTTCCATCATTTGGCGATTCCCCACGCTGCCATGTTAATCCATAATCATCACTATAAATACAAGCACAGGACAGGTGACCTGCTTCGTTAGAGAAGTAAATTGGGAAAACTAATCTGCCTGCATGTTTCCCTTGCTTTAATTGAATCCCACGCCCTGGACCTGAGCCAATAAACTTCATCCATTCTTCTTTCACCATGACATTCAATTCTCTTGGTTTTGACCAAGTACAGCCATCATCTTCACTCTGAATGATTTGTAAAAAGCAAGTTCTCGCTTCTAGTAAACTTTCATTTGCATCGATTCCTTTTTTCAAATAGATATTTCCATGTAGCTGATTCTCTTTATTTACAGTTCCTTGATCGTCTACTGTATAGTCTGTTAAATTGTTGTCTGAATCATAGACTTGCCCATCTTTTGCAAGGAAATAAATATGACCGTTTTGATCATACAATTTCCGACGCCCATCTGAATCAAAGCCAATTCCTGATTCACTATTCCAAAGACCAACTCCGCCTGGACTATGGCAGAAAATCATAAATATCGTGCCAGTTTCTTCATCTTCTAAAAGTGATGTATCAATTGCCGCTGCTCCATCTAACCCTTCCCCTGGATAGGCAACTAATTTTTGCGCAGATCCCCATGTTTCTCCGTTATCCACACTACGGCGAATCGTCACGTCAATTTTATTAGGGTTGTCTCTTTGATCAACAAGCCTTGCATCGATTCCTGCAATGACAGTTCCTTTCGATGTTGTAATCATAGATGGTATTCGATATGATTTAGAATCTGCAAAACCTGGATAAAAGATCGCTTCTGAATGGATATTAGACATGTGAATAGCTCCTTTTATTTTAATAATAGATACTCTAATTTCATTATGTTCTACATTCAAGCTGGAATATGTAATAAAAAAAGAATGCTTAATACCCTTTTCTACGCTATTTTCCTGATAATGGACATATCTTTATCAACCATATCAGGTTATCTTTAACAAAATGACAAATCCCAAGAAGACTGCTTATTATGAAAGGGTCGTACCTAGTCATCTACTATAAAGCGTGTACAGGTAGACCCTTCCATAGAAAACTGCTTATTTCCTTATTACTTCATTAAATCTGATACTTTGTCTGCTTTATCCATCTCAGCAAGAACATCTTTTCCGCCATTATTCAACCAGTTTTCAACATATTTATCCCATTCTTTATCGATGTCAATCTCCCCTACAATCGCTTTCATTCTAAATTCATCGACGATTGTTTTTAGGTTTCCTTTGTAGCGCAACTGCATTTCTTTCATTTTTGTTTTATTTAAAACATCCCATTTATATGGACGAATTAACATATTTTCTTTTACATCATCACGAGCAAAGAATTCTTTTCTCAGATTCATCGTATATTCTGATGTAAACCACTGTACTCTTTCTTTATCATACGTACGGAAGTTATAAGCCCAGAAGCCAGAATTTCCTTCTTCAGCTGCATATTCAGGGCGAACTATTAAGGCAGATTTTTCAGGCTCTCCTTCCCAATCTGAATGTACGCCAACTTCGCCATAAAGCGTCCATCTTGCATCATTATCTAAGTTGATATAATCAAAGATTTGGAGAATTCTTGCTAATTCCTCATCTGTTACATCTTTAGAAACATAGAATGCATCTGCTAAATTACCAACTGGTATAAATGAGGCAACACCCTGCTTTCCATCTTTACCAATTTCCGGAGCAGTAGCTAAAATTTTTGCAGTAGAATTTGGATTTTCCACAAGGTTTTGTGGAGCTCGTCCTTTAGTCCAGTCATCATTTGCAAGATATGAAGATTGTGCAGTATAGTAACCGATTTTACCTTGTTTGTATTTTTCCCAGCTCTTTTTAATATCAAGTGTTGTAAATTCAGGGTCAATTAAGCCCATATCATACCATTTAGCTAATAACTTCAAATACTCTTTATATTTCTTAGAAATCTCTGTAACGACTAATTGATCATCTTCGATAAAGTTATAATCCGGAGCTAATCCAAATGCCCCCATTAATGAAACTGCCCAGTGCATTTGATCATTATATGGAGAAATCGCATACGTATCATTTTTGCCGTTTCCATCTGGATCATCAAATGTAAACGCTTTAAAAATTTCTTCTACTTCTTCAAGTGTATAAGCTTTATCCGTATAGTAAATTTTCTCACGTGCACCGCTTGGGCCAACTTGTTTAATTTCCCCTGGTGGGTCAATCCCTAGTTTTTCTAACCAGTCTAGACGGAATGTTGGTGTCCAAGTTAATCCATCAACATGTGAATATAAACCTATTAAACTCAAATATTCATTATCGGAGCCTGCTGATTTGTTCATATCAAGTCCAGGTGGGTTTTCCTCTAACATTTTCATATAACGTGGTGCATACTTTTCAAGCATTTCTTTCGGGATTGTTCGAATTAGACCTGCATCAAACAACTCTTTCGCTGTCTTTGGTTCTCCATTAAAAGCAAATGTATCAGGTAAATCACCAGAAGCAACCATTAAGTTCACTTGGTCTTTATTCCAAGTATCTACTTTTGTGTTGATAATTTTAACGTTAAATTGCTCTTCTAATCTCTTTTGCACATAGTTACCATCTTCCGCTTTTCCTTTTGTCACTGATCCAGATAAGTTTAATTCAATGATATCTGAATAATCCCCAGCATCCGGCAAACTAGCAATATCAACCTTTTTCCCTGAAGTTGCTTCATTATTAGAGCAAGCTGTTAAAAATAAAGCACTTGCTAAAGCTGCAGTTGAAAGAACCTTTGCATATTTCTTCATTGTATATTCCCCCATTATCCTTTTAATGAACCAATCATAATGCCTTTAACAAAGTATTTCTGTACAAATGGATAGATTAAAACGATTGGACCGATAGAGATGATTACAGTAGCAGCTCTCACATTACTCAACATCAGATCAGCATTAGACATGCCGCCTCCACCCATTTGGCTGCCCGCTTGTGTAAGATCCATCGCAACGAGCATATCCCTTACGACGGTTTGTAAAACATCTAATGCATCGTCTTGGATATATATTAAAGCATGGAACCACTCATTCCAATGATATACCGCTGCCCATAATGCTACAGTTGCGATAACAGGTTTCGATATTGGAATAATGATTTTTATTAAGATTTGAAAATAATTGGCACCATCAACAATCGCTGATTCTTCAAGCCCTTTATCAATCGTCATAAAATAGTTTCGCATGATGATGATAAAGAATACATTAACTGCTGAAGGCAAAATTAATGCGAAGCGGCTGTCAATTAAACCAAGATTTTTAATAAGCAAATAATCAGGAATCATCCCACCTGAAAAGAACATTGCAATCAAGAAAAAGATTGTAAAAAAGTTTCGGTATGGTAAATCTTTTTTTGAAAGCGGATACGCAGCTAATACTGTAAATGAAACAATTAATACCGTTCCTACAACGGTCCTAATAATTGTATTTAAATACGCGATCATAATATTTTGGTATGAAAATACAAATGCATAGGCGTCTGGTATCCACCTGTCCGGCCATAAATTGACTCCGAGACTAGATGCTGCTTCGGCATCTGAGAAGGATAAAACAACTGTCTGCCAAAAAGGGTATAGTACAATAAGTGAAAATAAGGTAAACCCAGTTACATTTAGAATATCAAATAAAGATATTTTACGTTTTTTTACCGCCATCTTTATATCCTCCTTCCTACCAAATTCCGTGTTCGCTCTTTCTTCGAATAATCGCATTCGCAGTAAGGATTAACGCTATACCTACAACGTTTTTAAATAAGCCTACAGCTGTTGCATAATCAAATTGGAATTGCTCTAATCCACTTCGATACACATACGTATCGATAATATCGGCAACTTCATATACTAACGGGTTGTACAAGTTAAGAATTTGATCAAAACCAGCATTTAAAACAGCCCCTAGTCGAAGAATAAACATAATGATAACCATTGGCATAATCGATGGAAGTGTAACATGAATCATTTTACGGAATCTTCCTGCTCCATCGATTTCTGCTGCTTCATATAGCTGAGGATCAATTGATGTAATCGTCGCTAAGTAAATAATCGCTCCCCACCCAAGCTCTTTCCACATATCAGTAAGGATTAAAATCGGGATAAAAGAAGCTTTATCAGACATAAAGTTAATAGCATCGCCACCGAAGAATGTAATAATATAGTTGATAATGCCTCGTTGTGGAGAAAATACTTCGATTACCATCGCTGATAAAATAACCCATGACATAAAGTGCGGTAAGTACGAGATTGATTGACTCACCTTTTTAAATTTTTCGCTTTTAATTTCATTTAATAAAATCGCAAAAATAATCGGTGCTGGGAAAACAATTAATAACTTTAATAGACTAATCACGATTGTATTTTGCAATGCCCTAATAAATAAGAAATCGGAAAACAATCTTTTAAAATGTTCAAAGTTATTCCATGGACTATCCCAAATACCTAAGCCAGGAGAAAAGTTTTTAAATGCGATCAAAACGCCATACATTGGAATGTAATGAAAGATAAATAACATGACCATCGGAATAGCCATCATAAAATAAAGCATCTTCATTTTCTTCATTCTAACCCAATTAATATTTTCTTTACGCTTGGGCTTTGCTTCAACCGCCCTCTCAATTGCTGTTTGCATTATATTTCCTCCTCTCTCTTTTTTGAAAGCGTTTACTGTTTTCAGAATAATATAAAACCACTTAAAATAGTTCTACTATATTTAGAAAAAATATCACTATTTTAAGCATTAGTAAAAATAGTGTAAAGAATATTTCGTTTTACCTAAAAAAATAAGCTGCCAGATGAAATCTCCTACTTCTATTTAAAAAATATTATTTATTATTCAAAAAAGTGTCCCATTTGAAGTTCTAGCTCGCACTCACAGTACTATATCCAGATAATTTAATACACAAATTAAACTAAGATAGTATTGTGGGGAGAGCTGACTCCATGACTTTTGGGACACCTTTTACGTAAAACTTATTTAACAATTGGAATAACGATTGAAACTTGTGTACCTTCTCCGAACTTACTTTCTATATCAAGGCCATATGTACTACCGAAATGAAGCTTGATCCTTCCATTAACATTGTAAATACCTGATTTATTCAACACCTCTGAGATGAGTTGTTTTTTTACTATAGAAAGTTCCTCTTCCTTGATACCAAGAGCATTATCTTTTACGACAATACACACAGTATCACCTATGCGTTTGCAGGAAATATGAATCGTTACCATATTCTTGGTTTTTCTAGCACCATGGTGTATCGAGTTTTCAATAACCGGTTGTATAATTAACTTAACGGTCTTATACTCCAATATTTCTTCATCAATATCCCAAATACACTCAAAATTATCAAAACGGTATGACATAATTTTAATATACGACTTTGTATAGGCTAGCTCATCTCGAATAGCGATCATTACCTGTTCTTTATTCGTAATATAGCGGAACAATCTACTTAATGAAATGATCATATCTACCGATTTATCCGTTTCATTCGCCTCAACGAGATAAATCAAATTATCCAAAGTATTGTAGAGAAAATGAGGGTTAATCTGTGACTGTAGAGCATTAATTTGAATCTCTCGCTTCTCATATTTCAGTTGAATTCGTTCTTTATTCGCCTCTAGCGATTCATGCAATAACTCTTCCATCCGCTGAATCATAGTATTGAAGTTTCTAGTTAGTGTATCTACCTCATCAATTCCAGAAAATTGTTCAGCAATTACATGATGCGACCCTTTTAAATCGAACGTATTGAATAACTTGTTCAACTGGCTAAACGGTCTCAATATTCGTTTAGAAATCCAGTAGGAAAAAACAAGTAACAATAGAAATATCATGAATAACAAATAAAGATTACTAATAAACAATTGATTGACCTGCTTTTGAATATCAGTATAATTATATTTCGAAATAAATTTCCAACCTTGTTCTGTTATTCTTGTACTATAAATATGGTCATTTTCCGATAAATCTTCCTTCTGTTTTAAACCCCCACCAATTTTGAGTGGATTTTGATGAGAGATAATTTTATTATTTTGATCTACTAACTGCAATTCCAGACCTGATTTACGCCAGTTTGAATAAAAGTTTGCTAGTTGATTACTATCAATATCAGCCGTAATGTAACCTATCGCTTTTGAATAATTGTCAGGTGAAAATATTGGCATCCCTATAATTATTGTCACATTATTAAAATGGTTTCTTTCCAATGTATAGCTTATTTTTCGGTCAGAATTTAATAAAGTTTGATAAAATTCATCATTTAATCGTTTCGGATGACTATAGTTGTTCGTATACAAAAATTCACCATTTTGATTATAAATCCAAATATTCTGTTTCATTAATTCGGAATATTTCTTTTTATCTAATAATTCTTGTCCTATTTCATCCTTTTTCTTATTCTGTATTTTATACTGGAGCGTATTATTAAGTGCGATCCGCGCCATAATGAGTTCTCGCTGTTTAATCTCGTTACTCATAATCCGTGCCATCTTTTCATGTACCGTGTGATAACTTTCCTGTAAATCCTCCGTAACGATTTTAGATGTTTGCCAATAAAAGATCACCATAAATATAACAAGAGGCAGCAAAATGGTCATTAAAAAATAAAAAAAGAAACGTTCTCGTAAACTCATTTTAATACGCCTATTATGATGCTTTTGAAAAAGACTGCGATAATTTCTGCTTTCCTCATATTCTTTTAATGATGATAACAATTGATATAAAGGTTGAAGTACTTTTCTACCGACTATTCTTGAAAATATAAAAGCAATTAATACAGTAAAAATAAAAATAAGAGCAATCACTATCAATGTTGTTTGAATTTGTTTTGAATAATAGCCTAATTGTTCCGCATAAATGAGTTGGAATTTATAAAAAGGAATGCTGGAATAATGGAGTTCCACATCATCTCGCTTTAATGACAATCCTTTTTTACGATGTTCCAATCGATCTATCTCGTTAGGTATATTTCCATCTACTTGACTTCCTTTGAAAAGCATCTCTCCTTTTCTGTCAAATAAAGCAATTTGATCTGCATAAAAAATATGGTCATCTAAACTACTCATATTAATAAAAAGTAATATGACCCCTTTATGTTGACCGTCTGCCGAGACAATATTCGATCCAAAATACATTTGATTATTCAAGTTATTCGAGTAAGTTCCCTCTTTCCAGTTCACATCACTTGATGAAGGATGCACAATCATTTTGTCTGTCTCACCGATCGATACAAAATGATAATTACTTTCTACTTCATTTATAAATTTCATTCCATTAAACTTGTAATCTACATATTTGCTGTCTGAGCTAAATTGAGATTCTGGTGTAATAATCAGAATACTATCAACAAGTTCGTTGCTCTTTCTAATGGAATACAAGTATTCTTCAAGGCTTTTCAACTGATAATATTTTTCGGAAGGACTAAGTTCAGAACTAGTCAATTCGTCAATATATCGAATCACAATTTCATTTGCCTTCAAATTGTTCATTGTCTCGTACATATTATTAAACTTGATTTGTACTTCGTTAGATATCTGATCCATTCTTAATTGGGTAGTCTCTTCTTTTTTTTCTTCAATAAATTTCTTTATTTCCACATAATAAATAGAACTTATTAGCAAAAGGAAAATCGACACTGCAATCAATGAAAACATTAGTAAAAAGTTTTGAAAAGGGTACTTTCCCACTATCCCTATTTTTTTCCTCATGCTTGACCTCCAACAGAGTTACCTTTTTTGCTGTCTTCTGAACGTAACTGGCGTGACACCCTTTTCATTTTTAAATACTTTAATAAAATATGAATGACTATGAAATCCAACCATATCAGAGATTAGTTTCACTTTATGATCCGTCTCTCTTAGTAGCTGCACCGCTCTCTCAATTCTTACCTCATTTACATAATCGATAAAATTTTGACCTGTCTCTTTTTTAAAAATCCCACTAAAGTATGCTTGATGAAGGAAGAGGATATTCGACATTTCTATTAGTGTAATCTTCTCCTGATAATTTGATTTCACATATTCTTTCGCAATTAGCACATAGCGATTAACATTCTGATCATCATTTTTCGTTAAATCTAAAGAAATATTGCCTAAAATTTGTTGAAGCCATCTCTTTAATTCCTTTAAAGAATCAATTTCATAGATTTTTCCAAGTACTTGCTGATTATCGATAGATGGGAGTGTGAATCCCTTCTCTTTAAACTTGAAGATTAGCATTATGACAAACTCGGAACAGGAAGCACGGACTTCTGAAATATTCTGTCCCTTTGATCGTTCTAATGCTCCAAAGAAATATTGGACATCCATTGAAATTTCCGCCATCTCTCCCTTAAGGACAGAATCCATCAATTTCCCCTCAAAATCGTTCACATAGTCTAGTATATTAGACTGGATTACCTTGTCATTGTTGAATCCTTCGTTAAGAGCTAAATCTTCAAGAAAGATGACCGTCTCATATTCACTAAAATATTTATAACTACTAGCATGAACCGCTTCATGATAAGAGCGGCTAATCTCTTGAAGCGATTGAGCTTCATTGCCAACACCGACAACAATATTTGATTCCCCTTTAAAAATTTCACCTAGATTATGTTGCAATGAGTCTGCAAACATTAAAATTTTCGGTTTTAGAACATTTCTTGTCATCAGCTTTTGGTCGGTAATTATTAAAATTAAACTATTGCCGTAAAATAATACCGGAACACGATAACGCTCCCAAAAATCAACCGCCAATTCTTTAATTTTCTGTCTAATTGAGAAAGTAGATGTCTCTTTAAATACTTTTTCAAATGAAAAAATTGCTACCCTAAAATTTTGGTTCTGTTCATGCCATTCTTCAGAATACTTTTGTAAATTTTCACCTTTTATTAAATCCAAAAGCATTAATTCTTGCGCATCCCATTTCTCATTTGTTTCATTTTCTTTTCTCAATTCTGTATCTTCATCTAATTCACCCGCAAGTTGGTTAAAAACAGTGTAAAAATCCCCTTTTGTTAACGGTTCCAACATATAGCCTTTCACACCATGCTGAATGGCATCTTGTGCATATTTAAAGTCATCATAAGCACTAAGAATGATCACTTTTATTTCGGGATATAATAATTTTATTTCTTTAGCAAGCTCTAACCCTGTCATTTCAGGCATAAGGACGTCAGTCAATACAACATTGGGAAGTTCCTGTTTAATAAGTTCAAGTGCTTCACACCCATTTTCTGCTGAGCCAACTACTTCAAATCCAACATCAGACCATGGAAAAAAATGAGTTAATCTTTCTCTTATGCTTTTTTCATCATCGACTACTATTGCTTTATACAAAAACATTCAACTCCTTTTAGAAGAACCCCTATTTGTATCACTAAATTAGTTTATTGCTGAAGTATGTTAATAATTGAAGATCTATAACGACTTTCTGCCCTACCCTTTCTGACAATTGGTACCTTATTCTTATTGTATAAGAAAACGGTTAAGTATAGGGGGAAAATTGTTGAAAGAGAGCGAATTATGGTAAAGGAGGGGCCAATTGGCTGTTATTTTTGTTTCTATTTCACAATCTCATCTATATACATGAATATACATTTTTCTTGTTCAATTATTTGGCCCTAAAATAAAATTAACGCTAATCCTTTGTTATAGGATAGCGCCATTTCGGATTATTAGGTCACTCTGTTCAGTTTATAAATCTTGAGATAAGCGAATCATATCTCTACACTGTATACCGTTCTCAAAAATCTCTTCTGGATAATGCTTAATAAAAAAGTCCATATCAACACCAATAATTCTAAAACCACATTTTTGATAAAGAGCTAATTGTTCTATACTTGAATTTCCAGTACCAATTTCCATCGTTTTATAACCTTTTATCTTGGCTACCTGTATTGCATCCATTACTAACTGTTTCCCCATACCTCTACCATGTTGTTCTTTTACAACTGCAACATTCACCAACTCTACTGTCTCAGGTCTTGTTGGAAGTAATACATAAACTCCAACAATTTGCTGTTCACTTTCAGCTACAAAACAATCGCCTCTATTGACATATTCTTCAACAATATCTTTTGAAGGATCAGCCAATAACAACAATTCCATTGGAAGTTTTTCACCTATATTCAGTTTCCTAATATTCATTATTAATCTCCCTTAATTAACTTGTAATTACTTTTATTTTTACTACCTCCAGTTCGCTCAATTTACCTTATTCCATTTAATCGTCCTGTAACGGAGTAACATAACAGTTTTTTCCAATCACAACACATGCTAAAGCGAAAAAGATCAAACTATATAATTATCAATCTTTATCCGAAAATGAAACTGAGCCCACTCCCCATAACATAATGGAAACTCTGAAACATAAACAGCCCGCAAAAGCTTATTATGGCTTTGCAAGCTGATTATACAGATAAAATCAATGCTATCTCTTTTAAAATCCACAATGTTCACATAAAAAACTATTCTGGACTGTTTATAATTCTTCCCAAAGACGGCGTAAATTGTCCATTCCTATTCTTGATCCTTGTTTACATTCTTCCAGCCCTTCAAATTCGACCGAAATATACCCATCATAGCCTGATTGTTTAATGGTCTTCACAATTTCTCGCATATCAACATCTCCATGACCAACGATTGCACCTCGTAAATAATTACCTGAAGCAGTCGGAAACCAACCTTCCCCAGGATTTTTATAGGATGGTCTATGATAGAAATCTTTAATATGAATCATGGATGCTATTGAAATATTCTTTTTCACAGCTGAAACAGGATCCTCGTCAACGCACATAAAATTGCCAATGTCTAGAGTCGTTTTAAAATTTGCCCTATTTACATGGTTGATCACGGTTTGCACGCGATCACTTGCTTGAATAAAATAGCCATGGTTTTCTATACTTGTTGTTATTCCAAACATTGCAGCATAATCGGCAACTTGTCTACACGCATGAACGATCTTAGGCAAATCTGCCTCAAACTGAGCAATCGAAGCCTCATGAATCGGCCGTAATGCGACATCATGACGCATGAGTTTCACACCAAGAAGATTAGTGATGTCAACTTGTTTTTTGACTCGTTCAATTTCCTGCTCATATTCTTCATTAGTCGCTGCAATGAAATTAGCGCTAATCGCATAATTCGATATCTCAATTCCTACATCTTCTGCACGTTGACGAATTGACTGAATCAATTGCGGGTTATCATCCAAACTAAACCCCAGTGGTACAATTTCAATATGTTCGCCACCATGGTCTTTGATCCATTGAATCACTTGCAAAATATCCATCTCTTTCGACTGTAAGGCCGCTAATAAACTATAAGAGCTTAAACCGAGTTTCATGCCTGTTCACCCCAGTACTTAGTTTCGGTACATGAATAAAAACACGCGAGATTGTAACCTGCAAACGGACACTTATATTCTAGTAAGAGTAACAGCTTGTTTTAATTTGTTTGATTCATAAGCGGCCTGCACTACTTCCAATGTACGAAGTCCATCTTCTCCTGTAATTGATGGCTCACGCTTATGTTTGACACAATCAACGAAGTCATTAATGAGCCCCAGATCCATATCATCGCCCCAACCAATATGCTGCACTCGCTTCTCACGATCATTAAATAAGACGAGATGCTGTTTAAAAGCATCTAGCGAGATCGTACCGTTAGTCCCCACTATCTCCATTTTTACATCCCCCCATGTCGGAAATGTACTCGGTCTGGACCAACTAGGATCAATCGTTACGATCGTACCTGACTCTAGTTCCAATGTGACAATCCCACAATCTTCAACAGCGATATCATAAAATCTTGTATCCAGCTCTGCATACACTTGTTTCACTTCATCCTTTTTGATCCAACGGATTAAATCCATCACATGAACAATATGATCAACTGCAGCTCCTCCACCAGATTTTTCTTTCTCTATAAACCAACCTCCAGGCATTTGACCATGATTGGTTGCCTGAATTGCAACAATTTCTCCCAATGCACCTGATTGAACCACTTCCCTTACCTTTTCTACCGCTGGGACAAATCTGACAGGAAAAGCTACTTGCAATATGACTCCTTCTTCTTCGCAAACTCGAATCATTTCCTTAGCATCATTTACTTCAGTTGAAATCGGTTTTTCACATAAAATATGTTTTTTCATCTTTGCCGCTTCGATAACATGCTGCTTATGGTTTACATTTTCAGAACAAATAACAACCGCATCAATATTTGTTTCGAGAAAGCTAGTCAGATTAGAATAATACTTACAGTGAAAACGCTCGGCCATTTTACTCCCTCTCTCAATATCTTCATCCCAAATAGCCG
Organism: Peribacillus huizhouensis; assembly: GCF_014138605.1. Classification (GTDB taxonomy): domain Bacteria; phylum Bacillota; class Bacilli; order Bacillales; family DSM-1321; genus Peribacillus; species Peribacillus huizhouensis. Next base: position 412,763 of record NZ_JACJHX010000004.1, read on the forward strand.
TTAGCTCTACATCGGGATGATGAGATAAATGCTCGGCATAACTCACTGCATGCATATGGGCAAAACTAATAATCCCAATCTTCAATTTAAGATACCCCCTTTGTAAAATTCCACAGGCTTGCCCGACTTCATCGATTCGATGATACATTCTGCTACATAAATAGCTGAAACCGCATCCATAGCCGTGACAATAGGGGATTCATTATTTTCAATACAGTCCATAAAATGTTGCAGTTGTTTTTTTAGCGGCGTATCCCGTACGATATAGCTTGGGACTGCAACTCTTTCCTGGTCTTCCTTTTCCTCGTTGAACATTTCTATCACAATCGGTACATGATCATTGCTTTGGTATGTAATCATTCCGTTGCTCCCTGCTAGTTCGAAGGAACTTACGAAGCTTTTAGCCCCCCATGATACGTCTAGATGACAAATAACACCTGATTGGAAACGTAACGTAATGAGCGCATAATCAAGATTCTCTCGTTTGATTTGTTTTGCCATTACACGCTCCACTTCACCAAAAGTCCAACGAAGCCAATCAATATCATGGATTGCTAAATCTAATACGACGCCACCGCTTTTCGCCTCATCTTTATACCAATCATCCCGCCCTTTAGGATATGGCCCCTTTCTCGACAATCTCATAATACCTGGTTTACCAATTGCACCACTTAATACTTGCTCTCTTGCTTCAACATATTCAGGAGAAAATCGCAATACATGCCCAACATAAAGTGGAACTTGATATTCGGCACATTGTTCAACCATTTTTTTTGCCAAAGCTGAGCTAATTGCTAATGGTTTTTCACAGATGATTGCTTTTTTCGCCATACAAGCGATCCCAACTACTTCTTCATGAAGATGCGTCGGAACACAAATGTCCACAACATCAATCTCTACTTGTCTAAGAGCTTCTTCTAAATCAAAGAAGCCCTTCACATGATATTTTGCTGCTAGATTGCTCAAATGTTGTTCCGTTCGACCAACTAAAGCGACTACTTCGCATCCTTTTACATGCAGCCATTCTTCTACATGTAAAGCTGCCATTGTACCTGTACCGACAACAGCAATCCTCGTCATCTTTCCCACCTCATTTTTTCATTTTCTTGACATTACCTAACGGCAGAAGCTGAGATAAAGTGAAACTTCAATCAGTGGGGGTTTTTCTTCATCCCCCACTGATTGTTAGTTGAACCAATCGGGCTTTTACGGGCAGTTGTCCCCCACCTCCTCTTCTTCGATTCCTCTAAGCCTTGAGGTGGGGGGCTTACTGCCTGTTAATGCGGGGTAAATTGGGACATCTGAATCGCTTGACCTGTCTCACTTGAAGTATTCGCTGCTAATGTTGCGGCTAAAGTCTTCACTGCTTCTTCATAAGGAGCTAGCAGAAGGTCCCTTCTATTAAGACGTACTGCTTCAATAAACGCATCATCTTGCTCTTTATAAAAATCTACTTTCGATTTAAAGGTAGTCGTACGCTCTTTTTCAATGATGTGTAACGTCGTATTTTCAAGTAGTAATCTAAAATCCCGGCCTAAAATTTCAATACCTGAATAATGGTCTGCTTGTGTGAAAGATGAAGCAAGATGGCCAATCGCACCTGATGCTAATTTGAGGTTTACAGAAGTAACATCTGGTATATCAATACTAGGAATATCCTCCATCACCTGTAATGCCATATTCGCATATACAGTATCCACATCTCCTGCTAAATAACGAATTAAATCAAGCGTATGGGTTGATTGTTCCACTATTTGCCCACCAGACTTATCCATTTCTCGATACCAAGGTGTTTGAACAAACGATGTAATATAATGGCCGCGTATCATCGCGATTTGCTTATCTTGTAAATAGTCTTTTGCTTTTTTTACCGTATCTAAATAGCGCAAGCAATAGCCTGAGCCACAGATAATGCCCGCAGCCTCGATTGCCTTCTGTTTTGCTAGGACTTTTCCCATTTCAAGTCCCAATGGTTTTTCCACAAGTAAATGAATACCACGCTGCGCCGCTTTTTCTTCTATTTCACCATGCGCAAAAGGTGGCACACAAACGAATAATGCATCGATTATTTCGTTTCCGAGCATTTCATCTACATCCGTATAACTTTTGGCACCATACTGCTCGCCCACTTGTTTCACTCTATCTGCTGAAATATCACACACCGCTACGATCTTTGCATGTTCATTTTGATTAATATGTTTTAAGTGTTCCGCAGCAATCCCACCAACTCCGATAAATGCCACATTTACATTTGCCATATTCACATCTCCCCTAGATTGTTTATGTCTTTATAATCTTTCTAGTAAAATAAAAACAATCATTGCTTAAATCGATATGTTATATAGGTCATATATACAGTAATCCAAGCAATCGCAATCTACATGACTTTTAAACTAACAAAATATTCATTTTTCCGATAACTCGACATGCCAAGCTACTCGCAAATCGTGAAAGCTATGTCAATGATAGTGCTAGATCGCTGTTGTCGCCTTTTTAGATACCTCAACAAGTTCACCATGATGGTCAGCCGAACGTATTTCAGCTTCAATGATTTCAAGAGAACCTAAAGTACTTTCAGGTGGCGCCACTGTAATTTGTGTATTATTAATAATCGCATCAATAAAATAAGAAAGTTCTCGATAATACCCTCGATCTGCTGATAGCTCAGCGATAAATCCTGGTGCATCATTTGGATTAACTTTCACTTGATCGTTTTCAAAAATGATATTTCCACGTTCAAAATTGACACGATATGTCATCGAAAATCCAAAATCTCCTTGTAATGTCCAATCCGACTGAGCGTTTAATACTTTATCTCCATATATATAATTCGTCGAAACGATATCATAACCGCTCCCCTGTATAACGTTGCTTCCTAGTGAAGATACTTTTTCTGGTTTACCAAATAGCCAATGAATCATATCCGTATCATGAATATGCATATCAACTAAACAGCCGCCGCTCTTTTCTTTTTCTCTAAACCAGCCATTTGGAGTCGCACCGCCTCTAAAAAAATATCCCCCTGTTACTTTTCCATAACGTTCATCGTCTACACAGCTTTTCAAATATTCATATGCTGGCCAAAAACGGAGACAATGACCAATCATTAGTTTTTTCCCTGCTTCCTTTGCTGTTTCAACCATGCGAGTTGCCTCAATCGAGTTTAATGCCATTGGTTTTTCACAAAATACATGATAGCCGCGTTCCAATAAATCACATGAAACATCTGCATGTAAATAAGTTGGCAAGGCAATATCGACAATATCCAACTGTTCATTTTTGAGCATTTCTTCTATATCCGAATATAAGTTAAATGACGATAAATCATATGATGATTGATCTGTTGAAATATTGCCGGCCACTTGTTCATTTTTCAACTCTTCAATCCGAATATCACAGATTGCGGTTAACTGTACAGGAACTCCTTCTTTTGCCAAACGGAGATAGTTTTCAAAATGCATATGCCCCATAAATCCGAAACCGATAATCCCTACTTTTAACATACGTTCTACCCCTTTCCTTTACTTACTCCACAGAACCTTTTAAAATAGCATCCATCGATTTAGAAGTATTATAGATAATTTGTGTAGAATGATGTGTATAACTCGGAATCATTTCAGCAATCACATAATTGTTATAGCCAATCTCATGAAGCGCTTTAACGACTGCTGGATAATTCACATCCCCCGCAAGTAAATCTACGAAACCAGCAAGTCCACCTACTTCACGGCGATAATCTTTAAAATGTACCTTTTTGATGCGCTCTCCTAAAATTTGAATCCAATGTTCTGGATAGCCTGAGTACACAACATTGCCCACATCGAAATACGAACCAACAAATGGCGAATCAATCGTGTCGATAAAACTTCTCATTTCTAATGGTGACAATAAAAACTTATTCCAAACATTCTCAATCCCAATATTGACACCAGCTGCTTTTGCAGATTGTGACAATTCCTGCATGGCATTAAGTGCATACTCATAAGCTCTTTCATAATTGACAGTTGGGAAATTCGGTTGGAAATCTACGCCGACACAGCCTGGGATCACTAAAATCGTATCGACTTCAAAAGCCGCTGCAAGCTCTAACTGCCTTTTACAAATATCGATCGCCTTTTGACGAATTGCCACATCTCCACTTGTCATCGAATAAGACCAATATAACCCAGTCGCAAGTCCGCTAATTTCAATACCATGCTCATCCGCCATAGATCGAATTTCTTTTATTTTTCCATCTTGAATTTCCAGACCTAATTCCCCTGTTTCTGTTAAAGCCAGTTCGATTCCATCAAAGCCTGCATCTTTCGCAATGCGCATACATTCCGCGATTGCCATCTGTTCGGGAAAAGACCAAATATTTATCCCTTTTTTCATTTGAAATGCCTCCCTTTTTATCGTACTTACCATACATAAACGAAATATCCCGATTCGGTCCGCGTTTGATTACGCTTACATTTCTAGTTGCACTTTCCAAGATTAAGATATAGCTGTACCACCTATTTTTTGTACAATACCTACTTGATTGTTATTAGGGTTTAATTATGCTATTAATTAAATAACTACAACAATTATAACAATTTTTCACAGAAAGAATTTAGAGGAAGGAGAGTCCTTTTTGCATAATCCCGAGTTTTTTCCACCTAAAAAAAAGCAAGCGGCATTCAGTGAGTGGTCGCCAAACATTCATTATGCACAATCTCAAAAACTGCCTCCTTGCAAATTACCTAAAAGGCGGATTTACGATTTCGAATTACTATATGTCCAACAAGGCGAAGCAGCAACGATACTGGATGGCAAACACTATAGTTTATCTGCTGGACAAATGATATTCATCCCTGCTGGCATCTACCATCAAAATGAAGTCGTTTCATCTCCATTTGCTCAATTCATCGGAATTCATTTTGACTTCTTTGGAGATTTAGATATTCAGACAGAAGCGGATATAGTGGTGAATGAGTCAGCTGTACAGTTTGATAAGTTCGGGGTTGAAGCGATTGCTGAATCATTTGCTCCCCTTTCAATGAATCCGTTATACACGCCCTCATTATCTTGTGTTCAATTGATGAAACAGCTAGTCCATGAATTTACGATGCGCCCTCTCGGGTATACTTTAATTTGCAAAGCACTTTTATTAAATATCCTTGGTCTTTTGCTGCGTACACAAACCGAATATAATCCAGCTCATTTTCCAATGCACGGTGATCGAATCCTTGAATTAATGGTACTCATTGAAGAAAAACCTGCCGAAATGTGGACCAATCAAAAACTCGCTAAACACTTAAATATGAATGATGACCATATGAGTAAAATTTTTAAAAGAATTGCGGGCATGCCTCCTGGTGAATATGTTCAAATGATTCGGCTTCGTAAAGCAAGATTACTATTGCGTGAAACGAATCTTTCAATTGAAGAAGTTGGGAGAGAAATCGGTTATGCCGACATTCATTACTTTAGTCGCCTCTTCCGAAAATATGAAGGCATATCGCCAAGTAAATATCGCAATCTATCACGGATTTTATAGATTCATGTGAAGTGATGAAAGAACCTTATATTTATCTAGCTTTATATTTGTTAAAACCATTACGAGCCAGAAATCGAATTTGCGCGCCAAATTTGGATATTTCCGTGCCAGTATGAAGAAGGGGTTTCGTGCGGGAATCTACACTTTTTGAGCGAGATTTGAGATGCGTGCCAGATTAATATTTTTTCCTTCCCTTCACCTAGCTTCTAATTATTATCAAAAACAAGCAATGCCCTTCAGCTCACTTGGGCCAAAGGGCATTGCTTGATCTTAGATGTCGTATAAGTAATGGAAACTGGCAGCTCAGATTAAGAACCATAAGTAATTTATCTTCTACTCCTATTAAAGGCTACCTCCCCGTATTATAACAGGCAAACTCCAATATTTTAGGCGTTTTTATTGATTCTACTACTATTAACCTTAAAGCATTCGTACGAATCGAGTCTAATTTATCAATTTTTTTATGCCCAATTGCTGTTCCATTAGCCACGTTATGCCAAGTGCCACTTTGCCAAGCTTGGACCTCATACTTTCTTATTCTTTCACCAAATTGGATATCTTCCTTTAAGATAACATGATCTATATCCATTTCAGATGGTAATTCCAAAATCAGTTCAGTTCCTTCTCCAGAACAAATGGCAAGCGGATTTGAAAATCTATTTTTTACTTCATTACCGAATTCCAGTAATCTATCTACATCAAGTTTAGGAATTAATCCTCTAGTATCAGGCGCAGCATTTAATAATAAATTTGTCCCATGTCCAACTGAATTATAGTAGATATTAAGTATTTCGTCGATGGAGAGAAGACTATCTTCGTCGTTAGGATGCCAAAACCAATGATTTTTCCTGATAGGAACATCACACTCAGCCGGTAGCCATTCAGGTGTTCCAGGTAGCCAATTTACTTCTTCATTTGTAAACATACTGGTTCTCGCTTTTCCTTTTGAATTCCAACATGGATAAGGTGCCACACCATCTTCATTCCCTACCCATCGAATAGTCGGCTGCCCCATGTTAAATATCATCGCATCTGGTTGATATTTTTTCACAACTCCTGTAATTCGCGCCCAATCGTACTCTCTCCCTTCAGAGCCAGCACCATCGAACCAGACCTCAACAATAGGTCCATACCCTGTCAAAAGTTCAGTTAATTGAGTACAATAAAAATCATCGTACGCTTTCTTGTCCGAATAACATGGTTCATGACGATCCCAAGGTGACAAATAGATTCCAAAAAGGATGCCTTCTTCCTGACACGCTTCTGCACACTCTCGAACAATGTCACCCTGACCATTTTTCCATGGACTATACTTCACTGAATAGTCCGTCGTTTCAGTTGGCCAAAGGCAAAATCCATCATGATGCTTAGCAGTGAGAATAAAGTATTTCAATCCTGTCTTTTTGGCAATCCTTACCCATTGTTTTGCATCCAGTTCTGTCGGATTAAATACGTCTGGTGAATCCGTCCCTTCTCCCCATTCTTGATCGCAAAAAGTATTAGTTCCGAAATGAACAAACATCCCCATTTCAAGGTTTTGCCATGCAATTTGCTGCTTTGTCGGTACGGCAATCTTTTCTTCAACCATTTAGTAACCCCACCTAACGCTTCATATTGTCTGCATACTTCATCCTTGAACTGAAATCTTGTTGGAATAACAAGCTAAATATAAAACAAGCATTATATCATTTCTCTTACAGTGCACTCAGAACGATTACCCTAAAATAGGCGTATCAACAAATGTAACTCCTTGTTTATGTTTGTGTAATTCTAATAAAATTATCTCATTTTCTCCTTCACGTAAGAAAGGCGCTGGTACATAAAGTGTTTGTTGCGGTCCAATCTCCCAATATCGACCAAGATTATGACCATTTACAAACACGACTCCTTTTGTCCAGTTCGACACATCTATGAAAGTATCTGCCACCTCATTTATGGTCAAGATTCCACGGTGAAAATAAGGATGGTTTTCTTTCGTTTCACAATTGGAAAACTGTAAATGATTGATTTCATTTAATGGGATTGGGTAAACTGTCCAATCAAATAAAAATTGGTTCCCCATTCTTACCCCTTCTGTTATCCCTTTAAAATCGACAAGGAATGGACCATAATTGATGCGTCCCATATTCTCCACAATAATTTGCAACGTTGTCTCTTCCTCAGTGATATCAACATCTATCCGGGAATCACCACTAATTCGGTCGACTAAGCCAACATACTTGCCATTCAAATAGACTTGCCCACGATCATGGACATTTTGAACGGTCATCGTTTGTTTGCCGTAAGCTCCTTTTATGACTGTTTCATACACAATAAATCCATAGTCCTGACCATAATACTCCATCGTTAAAGGAGCTTGGCTATGCTGTGGAGTAGAAAGGTGATTCAATGAATCTAACAATGCAACACGCTCCATAAATTGGACTTCACCGTATTGTTTCTTCGGTATGATTATCGGTAATTTCATCTCTGGCAGTTCAACATATTTTTCAAAAACCTTCCGTACAGCAAAGAATTTGTCGGTAACATCTCCTGATTCCGTCAATAAACCATCATAATCATAGCTAGTTATCGTAGGCTGATAGATTTCCTCATTATGGTTTGCTCCATTATAAAAGCCAAAATTCGTCCCACCATGTGCCATATAGAAATTAACAGAGCCATTTAGTTGCAATATTTCCTCTAACGCCTCCACAACATTATCCGAGGACCTTGTATGGTGCTCCTCCCCCCAATGATCAAACCAGCCATGCCAGAATTCCATACACATTAAAGGAGCTTTCGGCTGATAAAGCTTTAATTGTTCAAATGCCGATTCCGCTCTCGATCCAAAATTCACTGTTTCGAGCACATCTTCAATCATTCCGCCATTTAACATACTGTGGTCAGGACCATCAGATGTGAAGATCAGTTCATCACCTATTCTTTTTTTGATCTCGTCTTGCATATGCTGTAAATATTTTTGATCATTACCAAAGCTCCCATACTCATTTTCAACCTGTATAGCAATAATTGGTCCGCCATTTGAACGTAGGAGTGGCTGCAAGCGCTTAAATAACTCATCGAAGTATGCCCCTACTTTTTCTAAATATGGCTCATTGTAGCACCGTAATTTTATGTTCGGAACAGTCATGAGCCAGTATGGAAAACCACCAAATTCCCACTCTGCACATATATAAGGACCAGGTCTTACGATAACATGGAGGCCAACCTTCTCGGCCGTTTTAATAAAACGCTCAATGTCTGCAATGCCTTCAAAAACAAATTTCCCTTCCTCTGGTTCATGTAAATTCCATGCAACATACGTTTCTACTGTATTAAATCCACACTCTCTCAATTTGATAAGCCGATCTTCCCAATATTCAGGTACTGTTCTAAAATAATGCATCGCACCACTTAATAATAAAATTTCTTTTCCATCCATTAAAAATGATTTTTCATTGAACGTTAACATTGGCAATTTCTCCTTCTTCCAAAAGCAGACCATTCGTATAGCGACGGAATTCTGTTTAATAAAGGTGTGATATATTTTCATTTACCTTCACAACTAGGTTTGCTTTATCGTTTTTTTGTAGTATTGAACGGTGGATTGAGCATATGTAACGGCCATTTTTAATTGATCTCATTCAATTATCATAGCTTTGTTCAATTTAGAAATGGCTCTTTAATAAGATGACTCTGTAGATACATCTGTAGTATCTATATGTAGAACATTTTCTTTCACCCTATAATTGAAGGAATATTCCGTAATTATAATCTACACTTCTTTATTAAATGCTTCTTCTTTTCACTCAGTAAGAAGATGAACGAAATTCTCTACACCATCCATTCGTTCTGTATTTGCCATAACAACAAATATAAGCGGTTCGCCTTTTGTAACTATTGAGGATAGAATAGGGACTTCTGAAACATCAATACCGGTTATTGTGGTAGAATCGTTATCTGTAGCATACTTTATTGTTTCCCAATTATCGAACGCATGAAAGTTATTCAAATTATATAAATTACCCTCTTTATTAAATTGATGAAACACATCTTTATCTACCAAAAGAACGTCCACCTCTTTTGCTGTTATTTCAGCGCCTAGCTTTTGGAGTTTTATAAGTGCTTCTGAATTCTCTCTAATATCCTTCATATTTATAGTCTGGACAGAAAGAGTCTCTTTTTTATTATCAATAAATACTTTTTCTAGACTTCTGTGTAACTCCTTTGCTTGTTTATCGCTAATATCATTTTTAACAATACGAATAGATAACAATTCATTTGGTTGATTAGTAAAGTTATTGAATCCCATCACTAAGACAGAAAGGACAACAATTATACCAATTATATGAAATGAATAATACTCAATTAAATACTCGACTTTTTCTTTCATCGTTAAAGATCGCAATTGTTCTATTAACTTTTTCAAAAAACTCCCTCCTTTTTTGGCTTGATTATATCATACGTATAGATCATATAATAAAACGCTTTCATTATTAAATAATTATATAGCAAAAATTTCTCTCTATTAAATTCCTAACACATCCATAGTTCTTTTCTATCCGATAGAAACTACTGATAATATACAATAATCTCCTTATTCTATCCCAAATGATTTCACCATACAAAATTATTATTTAAGTTGTTACTACATTTATCAGTTTTTTGTCCGTCCTATCCGTTTTAAGTATTTATCCACTTATGGTTCCTTACATTTAAACGATTGTGTATTTCTAGTCTCCAAGTAGATCTATACAAAATTCACTTAACCATAATTTATATGATTATCCTTGGTGCATGGACGATTCTTTCTTTACGCTTCTCATTTTTAAGGCTTCTGAAAAGTAGCAGGATAAATAAAGCGATCCAAAAGAGTCTGAACACTTATACACAGTTCATTAAACAAGTAATTTGAGTATATTGTGGTACGGGCTCTGACTCTTTTGTTATGGTCCTCCTTTTAACAACTGATGGCGAATTTCATATAATCACAATAAAAGATCAATGGCTCATTAATTATGTCTTTTCTATTTTTGCAATGGCTTATTCAATGTGAATAAACCTATCAACTTATCCTTCCTCCCACCCTTTACAAACATCAACCCACTCCAATGCATTTGAATATTGAAATAATTCATCACATGTAAGTTCGATTGCTGAATTTGTGCTTCCACAAGCCGGGAACACCGTGTCAAATCGTTGCATCGAGATATCAAGAAAAACGTCTAGGTCACGCACTAGTCCAAAAGGACAGACACCACCGATTTCGTGACCAGTTTGCAAATATACTTCTTCTGGAGGGAGCATTCTTGCTTTGAATCCAAATAGGTTCTTGAATTTCTTATTATCAATCTTTGCATCACCTGCCGCTACAATTAAAAGCGCATTTTCCCCTTCTCCTCGAAACGATATCGTTTTAGCAATGCGAGCCGGAATAACCTGAATCGTTGCCGCTGCCTCATCTACTGTTGCGCTTGAAGTTGCGAATTCCATCACATCATCTTCACGATCATACTTTTTAAAATGAGCTCTTACCTTTTCAATTGCCAACCAAAATCATCCTTTCTGCTTCTAATTTATCATTTTAGGCGCGAAGACCCTCACTTCAATTTTGTGCAGGCCATAACAAAAAAATAAGTGGGAGATGTTCGCCTTTTTGTGTAGCGAAACACTTGCTCTTATGATAGAACGTTCCTGTAAGTTGTTCTTTGAAAGCTGAAGATATAAGGTTGTGACAAAAAAACATCTCTCATATAAAAATCTTCAACGTTCTAAGCGTCCCACGTCTTTCGAAATAGCGATAACCAGACAAAGTAGAATGTCTGGGGGGAATTCAATTATTAGGATACACTCCTTACCCTAGTATAGCAACATGAATGAATGGCATTCTATACCTATCGTATTATTCCTAATACTCCTATTAGCGTATCCAACTATTATATAAATGAGTGCAAAACCCGAGCTACGTGGTTCGAAATCATCCCGCGATTAATATTGAGAAAGATTGAACAACTTTAATTTTTCTATTAAACTCTTGTATAAGCCTGCACCATTTATGTATCCAGCCTTCAGTTGAATTAAATTCTACTTCACCATGGAAATACTCGTCTAAACTTCAATTTCATCACGAAGTTTTTCAGTTCGCATCTAAGCATGGAAAGATGCGCATCAAAAATTGTCCCTCGGATACTTTCAGATATGCAACTATACTTTTAATCATCCACTTTTTCCAATAAAAATAGAAGTGGATGAGTGAAAAAACCAATCGAGTGGATGGTCAAAAAGTTCAAAATTATATTATGATGGAAGAGTAGATCAACTTCCTCAATAATTTATCGAGAATCAAGCGTCCTGGTCCTCCCATTCAGATGTATATTTTTCATATACTTTTTTCAAAAGTAAGAATAAAGCCATAAAATAGTTGGCCCCAAAATCTACTTATCTTTTACTTTAGGAGTGAATATTAATGATTACATTCATGATCATCACTGTTATTTTGGTAAGTATCTTAGCACTTGTTGGAACGTTATTAATCGGGAAAGGTATTAGTACTCAACTAAAAGATTATGAAGAAAAAGAGGATACTATTAAAAACGAACTAAAGAGATCTCATGAATATGAAACTAGTTCACTGCGTGTAAACATTAAATCATTAACATGGATTTATGTAGGTTTGGCTCTAGTCTCATTTGTTGTTTGTCTTGGAATTTACTTTTACTAAATCATCGAAAACAAGTATGTTGGGTGGAGGAACCTTATCGTTTTTCCACCTTTTTTGTTTAAAGTAAAAGTGTTACTCCCCGCATAATTAAAATGCAATCTTTCAATCCATCCCGATTGTTCATTTCAAAACTAAAAGAATATAATCGATATATAATTGTGAAAATTCATCATAATTGAATTCATTTTTTTAACATATACGAAAGTATTTCACTATGGTACACTTATTAGACTTTCGTTATACGTGGTTCGCAACCATCCCACGATAAAAAACTAGGGAGAGATATGTATGAAAACAAAAACATTAGTAGTTAATGCGATTTTAGCTGCTTTGTATATTGCAGTGTCTTTTTTGATTCAACCATTTGGATTTACCAATATTCAATTTCGGGTTTCAGAAATGTTTAATCATTTAATCGTATTCAATAAGAAGTATTTTTACGGAATTGTACTAGGAGTCTTTTTAACGAATTTACTGTTTTCACCGATGGTGCCGTATGATTTAGTTTTCGGAGTCGGACAATCAGTGCTTTCGTTATTGATTACCATATTTGCTGGACGTTATATCAAAAACAAACTGGCGTTAATGATGGTGAATTCACTTGTGTTTACGTTCACAATGTTCATGATTGCTCTTGAGCTAAATCTTGCATTAGACTTCCCATTCCTATTCACATGGTTCACAACAGCTGTAGGTGAATTCGCAGTCATGCTCGTTGGAATTCCTGTGATTTATGCGATTCACAAACGTGTGCATTTTAATAAGTTGTTATAATTCTAAAAGGGCCTCCAATCAACTGGGTGGCCCTTTTTACTTTTATCTCCCTTCTTTGGTAATATTATCATTTTTATTTCTTTCTTTTCCCCATCTCAATTCTCATATGGTAAAATTTATAGTTAAGAACACCCTTCCTAAGCTGAGCACCTAAAAAAAGGAGTGCGCCCATGCCAAAATTATTTGTATACATACACGTTATCTGCTGTTTATCCATTCTGCTTTTGATAGAGTGGTATCTTACGATTACTAATTTACCTTTTCATAAGTTGATGATCATCCAAAGAATCGAAGGGATTCTTTTCATTATTATTACAACTGTTATTCTCTATTTTTTTCTAAAAAAGAGAAAAAGCTATACATTGTTAAAAGAAGAGCAAGAACGGCTGCAAACCTTGATTCATTCCATGGCAGACTTCGTTAATTTCAAAGATGGCCAAGGTCGTTGGACCGAAGTTAATAAATTTGGCCTTGAACTATTTCAGCTGGAGCAAGTAAATTATAAAGGGAAAAAGGATAGTGAACTAGCTCAATATACTGATTTTTATAAAGAAGCACTAGAGTATTGCGAGACTTCAGATGAAGAAACATGGGTAAGTCGGCAAGTTACTCGGTGTGAAGAAATTATTCCAATGCCTGATGGGGATCACAAAACATTTGATACGATAAAAGTTCCTCTTTTTCATGAAGATGGTTCCAGAAGAGCATTTGTTGTAATTGGGAGAGATATAACAGAACGAGTGAAAGCTGAGCAGCATTTATTACAAAGCCAGCAACAATATAAATCGCTCTTCGATTATAATCCAGATCCTTTGCTTATGATGGATATTCATGGGATCATTTCAAATACTAATCCGCGCTTTAAGGGCATAACTTGTTGGGGCTTTGACGATATTATCGGTGTTTCAATCATGGATATATTAGCAAATTCGAATGATAAAGAATCATTTCAAAAGTCATTCACTGATGTCATTGAGACTAGAACAGGTATTACACATGGAGACATTAGCATTCTCACCAAACATGAAGAGACCGTAATTCTTTATTTCACACTCGTTCCAATGCTAATAAATGACCAGATAGTCGGAGTCATTGGCTATGCACAAGACGTTACACTTATGCGTGAAACTGAAGAAATGCTGCGAAAAACAGAAAAATTATCGGTTGTTGGGGAGTTGGCTGCAAGTGTAGCTCACGAAGTCAGAAATCCACTTACTTCTTTAACAGGATTCGTACAACTCCTGAAATCCAATGAGATAGAATATCAGCATTACTACTCCATTATGTTAAGTGAGTTGGATCGAATTAACTTAATTGTCAGTGAATTACTCGTCCTTGCCAAGCCACAGAAAATAAATTTTAGCGATCACAATATCGTGATGCTGATGAATGATGTCGTGACGTTACTTAAGCCTGAAGCGAACTTGAACGGAGCTTCCATTTCGATAAAAGAACATGAACCCATTCCGGCAATACGTTGCGAAGCAAACCAATTAAAGCAAGTATTCATTAATATTATTAAGAACTCAATTGAAGCGTCTGCAACGTCAGTTTCCATCGAATTTTCTACGAAACGTGATCAAGTTACTGTGAAAATCAAGGATAATGGACACGGGGTAGGAAAAGCAAGAATCCAACATCTTGGAGAGCCGTTTTATTCTTCGAAGGAAAAAGGAACGGGACTCGGATTGACAGTTAGTTCGAGGATCATCGAAACCCATCGTGGAAATATTTCCTTTGATAGTACGCTTGGTAGAGGTACTGAAGTGCTCCTAAGTTTACCAATTAATTGTCATTCACAACAAAGCACTGGCTAATGGGCCAGTGCTTTGCTTACCAAAATGCATTTTCCAGATACAACTAACTTCCACCTCTACATAATTCCTCGTCACATTCATGTCGAAATCCTTAATTACTTGTAGAGAAATCCCTTACAATATTTTCACGTCATAATACTGCCTTTTTCATAATCAGACGGTGATTTAAGAGGCATTTAATTAATCGATTAATTAATTCTATTTTGTCAGTACTTGTCGTTTAAAACAAGGTCTGAAGGTACAGCTCTTAAGTCAATTCGTACTGTTAAGTAATAGACGACTCGATTTGGTAAAAAGACAAGATTGGTTCTTTGAATACTTCTCACTTAGTAAGTAAACCAAACACTCATTCATGTAAAGGACCGATAGAGTAGTAACGCCTCATTTTTAATTCAACACCAAAGCCCATCACAATTTCACTTAATCCCCGCATATCCATTCCACTTTTGCTTTAGCTAATATTCCTTGTATGTTCAAGGCTACAATACCCATTTTTTCAAATGAAAGGACATAATTTTACAAACCATCATAGGCTATATGAAGTGAGGTGAGAGGAAATGATAAGGAAACGATTGGACAAAACAGAAACACAGGTTGAAGAGGTAGTGGACCAAAAAGATGCATCCTCGTCCAAAGATGACCATAACCAACTAGTTGACTTTTTAAAGGCTAACCCATATTTAAAACCACTCGTTCAGCAGATTAAAGAGAAAAGACAAACACTTCATTTCAAAAACAAACCTGCTGACAATCAAGAACACGACGAATAGCACACTTCAAAAAAGGGGGGCCTAAAGCAAAGATCAGCCCCCCACAACTAATACAGTATAAGATAGGTGTATGAAACACTACATACGGATTTTGAGTGCGAGGTCAGACCCTTTTGTGACAACTTCTTATTTGTATTTATTAAGAAAGCTTAAATCGCCATCAACTTGAAAAGGATTAATAAGCATGATAAATTCTTCTGAGAGATAGATTCTTAGCATGTCTATCATTTGAAGAATCTTCTACCTATGCAACTTTCCACAGCATTTTTTATATTTCTTTCCACTGCCACAAGTACATGGATCGTTTCTTCCAATTACATTCTCATTTACAATTGGTTTTTTCGACTCTTTTGCTAAAATATTATGCCCTTCCAACTTCATTTGCGCATATCGTTGTTTAAATAGCTCGATAACTTCTGGACTATAGTTTAGAGCATCAGCTGCAACCTCATTTGCCTTCTGTTCTGGAAGATTTCGATCTTCAATAACTATTTCATCATTTTTAAATGATTTTCTCACACCAAAATGTCGTCCCGTAGTCTCCGAATTTTCATCTTCTTCAACAAATTTCAAGTAAACATCGTCACAATGGCAAGCTGCATGCATGCAATAATAGTCATAAATCCAATATGTCTTCCCTTCGTAACTACTTTTCAACGCAATATTATCCTGTACCCCGAACACATCTATATACTTAATCGCTTTGCCATCTATTATCTCTGATGTATTAATTGTTCTCATGATTCACACATCCTCAAAAAGTATTTCATTGCCTTAGTATTGTATCGCCTATTTAACAATCAGTCACTTATTTATCTTCTAGCTATGGTGGATTTCATTAGTATTTCAAACTATATAAACAAGGAATCAACAATCTACGTACATTCTATAGTAAGCTTGTCGCTATAGAATTTATGTAAAGGCTGTTTTCACATACTTTGTTGCTTTTCAATCATTTTTACACTAATAACCCGGGTTGATTTCCGTTGCAGGTACTCGCTTTCCGCGGGC
>NZ_JACJHX010000005.1 GCF_014138605.1 Peribacillus huizhouensis
TGGGTTGTGTAAATTTTGTTTGGAGGAATAGGTACCCCTACCTCCAAAAAGAAATAAAAAAAGAAAAACTAAAATACTTGACTAGACGTAAGAAAGGCATGAGTCCGGTACAATACCGAACCCATGCCCAACAAGCTGCCTAATGAAATAACCGAGTCTAACTTTTTGGGGTCACTTCAAGAGGCAGTTTGCCTTTTGGGTTCTTTTTTTTAAAATTGAATACCTCCTTGTTTACGAAGAATCATACAAAAGTAGCATTTGGCCCTAAAACTATTAAATGATAACGTAATAGTGAAAAACCGACTTTATTACTAGAATAGATGACAAAAGAAGGTGGAGTTTGCAATTCTATAAATTTCCAAAAATAAACTCTACCAATTTTCTTTAATTGTGGTTATAATGTAAAAGTGTGGTAATCGTACCGTTACATAGTAAATAGATGAACACATATTTAACAAAAATGAGAAATTTGTGAAAAAATAGTTGAAAAAATTGTTAGTTTTGGTAAAATAGAAACCAAGATTGTCTAATCTCTTAATCCATAATATTATTTGATTTCCAAATATTTCTATGATAGATTAAGAGTGGTTCAATTATTCTGTTTATTTCGATGTTTAATCATCGATAATATTAAATTTTTTTTTCAAAACGGGGAGGATTTTATTACATGGCTTACCAACCAAAGTCTTATCGTAAATTCGTTGCTACGGCAGCAACAGCTACTTTAGTAGCAGGAGCAATCGCTCCAATAGCATCTGCAGCATTCTCAGATGTATCAGATAAATATAAAGATGCAGTAGATTACTTAGTTTCAAAAGGAGCAAACGGTCTTACTGAAACATCATTCGGTGTAAGCGAAGAGATTACTCGTGTTGATGCAGCTGTTCTAATTGTAAAAGTACTAGGTCTTGACATCGAAGCTGCACCAGCTTCTGGTTTCACTGATGTACCTGCACGTGCAGCTAAATACGTAAATGCTCTTAAAGCAGCTGGAATTACTAGCGGTAAAACAGCTACTTCATTTGATGCAAGCAGCAAAATCACTCGTGGTGAATTAGCTGTATGGATCCAAAAAGGATTCGATCTTAAAGGTGATGGATCTGTAAACTTCACAGATGTTAGCGACCGTTACAAAGAAGCAGTTTCTGCTCTAGTAGCTAACAAAATCACTAACGGAACTGCAGCAGACAAATTCGGTACAACTCAAACTGCAAAACGCGGTGACTATGCAATCTTCTTATACAAAGCTGCAAACGACGTTACACCTGTTGCACCTGAAGTTAAAAGTGTAAGTGCGATTAACGCTACTACCGCTAAAGTTACTTTCAAAAACCCAGTAAGTGAACTTGATTTTACTAACTTCACTATTTCTGGTGGCTTAACTGTTGTTAAAGCAACTCTTTCAGCTGATAAAAAATCTGCAGAAGTTGTAGTGAACAATGCATTTACTCGTAATCAGGAATATACTTTAACTGCTACTGGATTCAAAAATGCAGAAGGCGAAGCATATCCAGACTCAACAGGCAAGTTTACTTGGGCAGTACAAGATGGTGTAACAGTTGCTTTAACTAAAGGAACTCTAACAACAATTGGTGCTACTTCTGGTATTTCTGTATTAGACCAAGATGGTAAAGCTGTTTCTGGTGCATCTGTTGCTGTAACTTCATCTAATACTAATATCGTTACTGCTACTACAGATGGAACTGTTGATGGGACAGATATTACTGCAGTTGCTGAAGGAACTGCTGATGTAACAGTAACTGTAACATTAGCTGATGGAACTGTTTTAACTAATACATTTGTAGTAACTGTTGCTGTTGCAGCGGATCAAGTTGCTAACCAAGGATATACACTAGTTGCTGATGTAACTGATTTGGCTGAAACACCACAAAACACAGTAGCATTTAACGCTGCTTCAAAAACTACTTCTATGTACGCTAACACTTCTAAAGAAGTTGCTATGTTTGATACTGTGAACAAAGATCCACAAACAGAAGCAATTGATTTCACTGGTGCTACAGTAAAATCGGTTAACCCTATTATTGCAACAGCTGACGTAACTGGTGCGGTTTTAACTGTTACTGCAAACGCAGGTCAACAAGGTAAAGCTTCATTCGAAGTTACTCTTGCTGATAAAACAAAGAGAACTTTCACTGTAGATGTTAAGAAAGAAGCTGCTTTAGCAGGTATTACTACTAACGTGACTACTGTTAAACTTTCAGATGAAGAAGTTAACGCTGGTACTGTAGAAGGTATTAACCAAAAAACTGTTACTGTAAATGCTATTGATCAATTTGGTGACAATTTCGCATTTGGAACAGTAGGAAAAGTTACTGTTACAACAAACACTGATGGACTAGTAATTGGTGGAACAGGTGCAGGTAATACAATTGATTTTAATGCTGGGGCTGATACAACTGATACATTCACAGTCACTTCAACAAAAGATAAAATTGTAAACGGTACTGTGTCTGTTAAGTATTTCAAAAATGCTTCAGATACTACACCAACTATGACTAAA
This sequence comes from Peribacillus huizhouensis, assembly GCF_014138605.1. GTDB lineage: Bacteria > Bacillota > Bacilli > Bacillales > DSM-1321 > Peribacillus > Peribacillus huizhouensis. The sequence continues at coordinate 2,522 of NZ_JACJHX010000005.1, forward strand.
ACTATTTCTGTTAATGTTGTAAATGTTGACACAACAGCAACACCAACAGGATTAGATATTGTTGCTGCTTCTGAAATTGATGTTAATGCTCCGAATACAGTATCTACTACTGATGTTGATTCAATCGATTTCGCTACAGCAAAAATTTACTCTTTAGATTCTAAAGGTAATCGTTTAGAAGATTTATCTACTACAGCTACAGCAACATTAGTTGGATCTGATGATTATGTTGAAGTGGATACAAATGCACTTCAATTCCAAGGAAACGATGAGTTAACACTATTAACAGCTTCAAGTACTGTAAATGTTGATGTACTTGCTGGTGGAATTACAAAACGTCTACCAATTAAATATATTAACTCCGCAAGTGTACCAGCTAGTGCAACAGTTAATACTAAACCAGTAGCTGTAAAACTTACTGGATCAGATACTACATTGTCAATTGAAGAGTTAATCTTTGGTAAGCTTGATTCAACTCAATTAATTGAAGATGCTGATCTTTCAGAATACATCGCTGTGAAGAGCGCTGCTACAAACGGTGGATACAAGTATAATAAATCTCTTGTAGCTGTTAAAGATGCAAAAGGAAATGCACTTGTAACTGGTGCTCCTGTTTACGGTATTGATAATACAGCAACAACTGGTAACATTTGGATCGACGAAGATCAATTACTAGGATTCTCTGATGAAAACTTTGCTGTTGATTTCTCAGTAGCAAACGTTTCTACTACAGGTACAGGTAGTCTTTCTACTACAGCATCTTTATTAAGTGACGTTGTTGGTGTTCCAGCAGTAGGAGATTCAGTAACATTTACTCTAGTAATTAAGTCTTTATATGTAGAAGGTGCTTCTGCAACTGATAACAACTTACTAGCTGCTCCAGTAACAGTTAACGTAACTGTAACTAAATAATTAATATAAATTCTCTATTAGAATAGTAGAATTAGCAAAAAGCCCTGTGGTGATTTCACCACAGGGCTTTTTTTTGTTAATTAAAAAGTGGATAGGAAAAAATTATTTAAATCAGAACGAATATCCAATTAAAAGTAGAAAAGATATAAGGAGACAATAATCAAACTAACGTGTCTACTTCAAAAATTCAATCCACGGTTAAATCATCCTATTTTTATAGGATGATTCGTTTATTTTTGAGGGTGGTAGATTCAATTTAGACAAAAGGTAAAGGGCATATACGATGAGAATAAAAGAATCAAAAAAGAAAGGCATGCCAAATAAGCCTTTCTACGAAGGTTTTTAAAAAATAGATAGTGATGTGTTAAGCTGCTTTTTTGTAAGTATGATAAAGGCCGTTTAACACAGGTGTTGCTTCTAATTTTGTTTCCGCTACTGATGTTGGAATATACACTGGTGAAGAAATGGGTGTCTTACCTTCGATTCCTTGATGCGTTCGATCGGTGTTGTAGTAGTCGTGGATGTATTCATGAAGTAGTTTATGTAAGTGTAATTGGTTAAGCGGGATGATTTGATCTAATATAGTTCACGCTTGATTGTACCGATTACTCTTTCTGCATGCGGGTTTTGCCACGGTGAACGATAGGCCGTTTTCTTTGAGGTGATTCCTGATGATGATAAAAACCGTTGAAATGCTTTGGAACGAAAAATGGTGTCATTATCATGAAGGAGATATTTAGGTACTTCACCATATGGCGTTGCATTCCTAAATTGTTGTATGGTCCATTGAGCTGTAGGATTGTATGTTACACCAAAAGAAATAATCTTTCGAGTTTGATGATCAATAATTACTAATACATAAAGGACATCAAAGGTTAACGTAGGAATGGTAAAGAAATCAGTTGCCCAAGTGACAGACTGATGATTTTTAAGAAAGGTCTTCCATGTTTGAATTTGTTTTTCAGTAGGTGGTTTTCTTACACTCGGAATATATTTAGCTATTGTATTAGGAGCAGGAGGTTTTTCTATTCCTAGTAGTTGTAGTTTTTCATGAATTTTCTCAGGTGATAGCATAGGATTTTCATGATGCACTCTTTTTATGAGATTAATCGTTTCTTGTGATATTCTAGGTCGTCCTGTTTTACTTGATTTACGTCTCCATTGTTGTTTGAAAGCAGTTCGATGCCATTTAATGACTGTTTCAGGTTTGACAAGAACCAAATGAGATTTCCAGTTTACCAGATACTTAGAAAGAATAACCCAAAGCTGTCTAAAAACTGGAGTTGGTGTCGGTTTGGGCAGCTTCTGTTTTTCATAACGTTGTTTATACAGTGCTAATTGACTTCTAAGAGCAATATTTTCAAGTTTAATATCGTTTGAAGATTTAAAGAAAAGTGAAAGAAAAGGCATGAGATAGTTCATCCATTCTCTAAAGCATGCATATAATGAACGAATAATAGACAAAATAAATCCTCTCCCTACTAAAATAAATGATATGTTTTCTTATTTTCCTTTAATTATAAGATAAACGTGTATGTTGTGAATTGGTCTTAATCCTTTTTGTATGGTAGTAAGTAATAATATAAATATCTTAAATATGGAGAATTGAGGCGCAATAATGAAAAACTCAATAACCAAATGCCAGCCTGAATTACTTAAAGATTGGGATTATATTAAAACGAAGTATGATCCGAGTAATGTAACCATAGGATCTGATAAAAGGATTCATTGGAAGTGCATGTATGTGGATACGAATGGGAAGGAGAAGCAAAAAATAGGGCAACTAATAATACAGGGTGTTATTTGTTTATGAAACGGTGGAATACATCGTTTAATGAACTCATATCCTATTACTTAAAACAGGTTTTTGGTTTCACAGACAATGGTTACCAACTAGATATAGAAGGCATTAAAGAAGTTGATGTATATATCCTCAATTTGAATATTGTTATTGAATATGACAGTCTCTATTATCATGAAAACCGTGAAAGAATAGATAGTTCTAAAACAGAGTCATTAGTTGAACACGGTTATAAAGTAATTCGACTGCGAGTGCAAGGATTGCCTCTTATTAAAGGTTCAATAAATATTACCTTTAAACTGGGTTCAAATTCATATTTAGAAAGGCAAACAATTCTTTCACTTTTAAGTTTATGCATAAAGAATTATCTCTTTCTGAAAGTACATATAAGAAAATATTGAACTTGGATATAGATACTGATCGCGATCAATTAAATATAGTAAAACAGGTACCGCCTGTAAAACGAAGTCAAACTCCTTTAAAGAGAATTAGATCCTTATGCTAAATTTTAAAGGAGATTGTGATATTATGTACTTAAAGTAAAGAAGCAGGTTTGTTGAATAGGAATGAGTTGCTGCGGCAGCTCTTTTTTATTTTTGGTTTAAACTAACACCCCATAATCCCCAATAAAGTTAAGAATTCTTACGAAGTTATATAAATAGGATCAAGTAAATTAACATCCAACTGTAGATTTATAGAGCTTGATCAACTTTGTAAGTTTTAAATGGAGGAGTTAGTATGAAGGAATTTATAGTTTGTTATACCTTAGAGGATGATATTAAACGAGAAAGAATAATGAAAAAGGAAGATATTAGTAAGGAACAAGTTATACAAGAAATAGTAGAAAAGATTGATCAGCGCAAATACTTTCTTAAGAAAGGTGACCATGGGGATTATTGGATCAATCGTTCTTCAATCCGTTATATAGGAGTTCATGAAAAAGATGTCCCGAAATTTAATCACATTAAACTATAATATCGACACAGGCTTTTTATCTTATATTAACTTTAATTATCTTTATATGGGAGAGAATATGAATGTCTGAAGAAGTGTATCAATCTCGTGAGGAACGAAAAAAAGCGGAAAAAACAAACCAAAATAAACAAAGAAGTATTGGTATACTGAAAAAAGGATCGTTGTTAAAAAAAATGGTCATTGTCTGTTTGGTACTCGGTCTTGTTTCAACAGGAGCAGGAGCCATTACGTTCGCTTCAATGATTATGGGTACACCTACCTTAGATTCTTCTAAGCTAGTGGACCCACTTTCTACTAAATTTTATGATAAAGACGGAAACTTCCTTTATGAATACGGGAGGGAAAAACGGACAAAAATTACGTACAATCAAGTGCCAAAAGTGTTGGAACATGCCTTTATTGCCACCGAGGATTCCCATTTTTACGAACATTTTGGGATCGACCTCAAACGGACAGCCAAGGCGATTTTCGTGAACGTAACCGGGGATTTCGGATCTCAGGGAGGTAGTACGATTACACAGCAAGTCATTAAAAATTCTTTTCTGTCTCCAGAGAAAACACTGAAACGTAAAGTGCAAGAATGGGACTTAGCGTATCAGTTGGAAAAAAAATATTCCAAGCAGGACATTTTAATGATGTATTTAAATAAAATCTACCTTGGAAACCGCTCTTACGGAGTGGCTGCCGCAGCTAAGAATTATTACGGTATTGAGTCCGATGATTTGAAAAAAATGACGCTTGCGCAGGCGGCGATGATAGCCGGACTGACACAGAGTCCTAACAATTATGATCCAACTATACCGGAAAACAAAGAAGCAGCCACGAAGCGCCGTCATATCGTATTAAGCTCGATGCATCGAGATGGCTATATCACGGAAAAACAAATGAAGGAAGCAGAAAAAGTTCCTGTAACAGAAGGTCTCGTACAAAAAAATACGCTACAGAGCATGCCATATGAAGCATTTTTGGATGCTGCTGTAAAAGAAGTAAAGGGAAAATTGAAGGATGTTGACATCAACACGGACGGATTATCAATTTATACTACATTGGATCCAAAAGCCCAGGATTATGCTGACAGAATGCTGAGCACAGATGAAGTTATTGCTTATCCAAATTCAAATTTTCAAGGAGCCTTTGTCTTTTTAGATACAAAATCGGGTGAAGTTAGGGCGATTGGAAGCGGGAGAAACGACTTTAAAGCAGGATTTCTAGGACACAACTTTGCAATCGAGATGAAACGTCAACCTGGCTCCATATTTAAGCCTATTTTTGATTATGGACCTGCGATTGAACATTTAAAATGGTCCACTGGTCATTTAATCCATGACCAGAAGACATCGTATTCAACTGGTCAACCTATTTCTAACTGGGACCGTAAATACCACGGTATCATAACTATACGGACAGCATTACAATACTCTTACAATATTCCTGCTTTACTCACAATGAGAGAGGTAGGGATGGAAAAAGCAAAGAATTTTGCAGAGCAACTCGGCATTACTTTTAAGAATAATCAGGTATATGAATCCTACTCAATCGGAAGCAATACCGTTAATCCTTTGGATATGGCTGGAGCTTTTAGTGCTTTTGGAAATGGAGGGGTATACACTCAACCACATTTTGTCCAAAAAGTTATTTTCCCTGATGACAAAGAGGTTAGCTTTGCCCAGGAATCAAAACGAGTGATGCAGGATTACACTGCCTATATGGTAACTGATATGTTACGCACAGTCGTAAGTGCTGGGACAGGAACAACTGCAAATGTTTCTGGACTGGATGTTGCCGGGAAAACAGGTACAACCAATTTTGACGAAAAAACTCGAGCTAAATATGGATACCCAAGCTCAGCTACAAATGATAGCTGGTTTGCAGGGTATACACCACAATACACCATGGCTGTCTGGACGGGTTACACTCAAAACGGACAGGGTAACTATATGAGTGGAAATACGACGAAAATCTCACAGTTAATGTTTAAAGCAATGATGGAAGCTTTCGGAACGGACACAGCAAATTTTCAGCAACCAGAAAGTGTCTACAGAGTGAATAATGAACTTTATATAAAAGGAATTGATTCTGCAGAAGTTCCACCTAAGCCCGACAATGTAATAATTCATCCTAATAATGGCGGAAATAAAGAAGGAAAGAAACTCAAAAAAGAAGAAAAGAAATTGAAAAAAGAGGAAGAGAAGAGTCGAAAAAAGGAAGAGAAATTGAAAAAAGAGGAAAAGAAGAGTCGAAAAAAGGAAGAGGAAAAGAAACAAAAGCATGATTAGATAGATATTTTTTTCTTACTATTGTTCCACTTCAATAATAGGGTGATTTCACTTATTAAGACAATAGATAGTTAATCGGAAAATCTCTTTGAATTCAAAATAAACTTTAACAGATTAAATACACATGACCCATTTTTATAGGTCTTTTATATGGAAGCAAAATCCTCCAATTATTCATGTTAATTGAGAATGTGAAGAAATGTACTTAATGTGTAACGGGTGTGTTAGCACCATAAGAAATAGCGGTAAAGTATTGATTCTTTTGATTACGGTCTTCCGCAATCGGACGCCTTTCTTAAATAAGAGGGTGTTCTTTTTGAATTGGACCAGTTTTTTGAAAAGGCTTTGTAAGAAGGAGATTTTGATTTTATTGTTAAGAAGAGGGTATGGAAAGTTAAAGAAGATTTCAACTGAATTTAATCAAACATGAAACTACCGCCCGAAGGTGGAGGTTTATTATGGGGAAATACTTGATAAATTACTGTTGATTTAAGCTTGTTACAGAAACACTTTGTTTATTAATTGGTTCATCAAGGGAATGGATTGTAGCTGTTCCATTTTGTCATCCACGTGCTCAATGTATATTAGATTTTTAAACGCCTTTATTGTTACATTCATGGGTTCTTTTAGTAATTGTGAAAAAACGCATTACACCGTCCACGTTTGCGGACGGTGTAATGCGTTTTTTCAGCTTCAAAATTAAACAACTTTATTATCATTACACAGGTTAACCCTGCATCACATTCTTTAGGATATTACTTGATTTTTATTAATTAGGACCTTATGTATTTTAAATCGAATGAACAGTTTAAGGCTTTCTTGTAATTCGTTTCGTCGTAGCGTTTCTCAGATATCATCTAAGTGATTTTTGAATGGTTTTGTAGAGAAAAAGTTATGTTTTAACTTTCGAATAGGTTTTCACTTAGCTTTTATGATTGCTAATAAGAAATTGTAATTGATTACGAGCCTAGTACATCTTTTGGGGCGCCTTAAAGGGTCTGCTCATCTACCTAACATTCTATACCGCTTTGAATGTTCTGGAATTCTTTTCTTTGTCGGGATAAATGGTGAATTATCTATTGATTAATAGCTGATATTTTCTTAGAATAGACATATGAACCATAATATTCCAGATGGAGGTAATAGAATGAATAGTATTGCTAAGGATATCCAAGCTGAGAAAAAAAGTTATGATTTTGAAAAAATTGCTGAAAGTCAAGATTTTAAAAGCTTGCTGGAATCAAAGAGAAAGTTTCTCATACCAATAACTGTATTCTTCCTAGTATTCTATTTTATGTTACCAATTCTTACTTCCTTTACGACAATTCTGAACAGACCTGCTATTGGTTCAATTACATGGACATGGGTTTATGCATTTGCACAATTTGTTATGACTTGGATACTTTGCATAATCTATGTCAAAAAAGCAGGTAAGTTCGACCACCTTGCCGAACAAATCATTGAAAATGAAGAAAATCATGGGGAAAAATTATGAGTACAACCGCCTTGGTATTATTTATTCTTATCGTTGGAATGACTCTTGTTATCACCTATTGGGCTGCAAAACGAACGAAAACAACGAGTGAGTTTTATACAGCGGGTGGTGGCTTAACAGGATGGCAAAATGGACTTGCAATTGCAGGTGATTACTTATCAGCTGCCTCATTTTTAGGGATTGCAGGTGCAATTGCTCTTTTTGGTTTTGATGGATTTTTCTACTCAATTGGTTATTTAGTTGCCTATCTTGTTGTGCTTTATATTGTCGCAGAGCCGTTAAGAAATCTAGGAAAATATACAATTGCTGATATGATTAATGCTAGATTTGAGCAAAAGAAAGTTCGGGCAGTTGCTGCGCTCAGTACGATTACGATTGTTATTTTTTATATGATTGCTCAATTAGTTGGAGCTGGAGCGCTTATTCAGCTTTTACTAGGAATTGATTATTGGTTGGCGGTTTTACTTGTTGGTGTAATGATGACAATTTACGTATTATTTGGTGGAATGACTGCGACTAGCTGGGTACAAATTATTAAAGCTGTGCTTCTGATGGTAGGTACTGTTGTCATTTCGTTTTTAGTGTTAGCTAAGTTCGATTTTAATATTTTAAAGATGTTTAATGATATGAAAGCGCTAATGCCGCTAGGAGAGGAATATTTAAATCCAGGTGTAAAATATACCAATGGAATTGATACGTTGTCAATGATGGCAGCACTTGTCCTGGGAACCGCTGGCTTACCACATATTTTAATGCGATTCTTCACGGTGAAAGATGCGAAGACCGCAAGAAGCTCTGTTGTCACAGCAACATGGGTAGTCGGGATATTCTATATTTTAACGATTTTCCTTGGCTTTGGAGCAGCAGCATTTGTTGGTTCACAAGACATTATCAGCGCCAATGCTGCCGGTAATATGGCTGCCCCACTTCTAGCTCAAGCACTTGGCGGAGATTTTCTGATGTCATTTGTTTCTGCTGTTGCTTTTGCAACGATTCTAGCTGTAGTGGCCGGACTTGTTTTATCAGGAGCATCTGCTTTTGCTCATGATATTTACGGGCAAATTATTAAAAAGGGAAAGATTTCGGAAAAAGAGCAAATGGTTGCTGCTCGTTATGCATCAATTGGAGTAGCTATTTTTTCTATTATTCTCGCTCTTTTTGCACAGACTTTAAACGTTGCATTTCTTGTTTCTATCGCTTTCTGTGTTGCAGCAAGTGCAAACTTACCTGTTATAATTTATACGATATACTGGAAAAAGTTTAATACGGTAGGAGCGATTACTGGGATATTATCGGGTTTGATTACTGCGTTAGTGCTTGTAGCGATAAGTCCAAGTGTGTTGAATCCTGAGCCAGGTGTTGCGATTCTTGTAGGAAATCCAATCTTTCCACTTACAAATCCAGCGATTATCTCCATTCCAGCAGGCTTCCTCGGTGCTTTTATTGGAACAGTTGTCTCAAATAAACGAGATGAGAAGAAGTATGCAGAAGTCATGGTGAGGGCGAATACTGGAGTGAAATAGTTGGGTATATATGTGAATATTATTTCTTAGTGATATTAAAAAATTTAGGTGAATAAAAGTTAAAAGCCGATATTAATTTTAGATAGGTATCGGCTTTTGGCATTGAATGAAATCGATCATGATTTACAAAAGTCAGAATACTCCTAGGTTAGGCGGGTGCTCTCAACCACCTTTTTGATATCCGCTTAGCTCAAGAGAATAGTAAATAAAAGCATTATTTGAAAGTTTCTCCTAAATTTCGTCTACTCAGAAAAATATTGAAATTGTAAAATGATAAAACTATTTTTATGGCATCTGGCTCCGGTCAAAATGGCTCGATAACCACGTTATGTAAAGAAAGGAAAAGTGCCTTTCTTAACATTCCGTAGGTTTCTGTGTCCATTTGCCTAACGGCCGATCCGGCCACTCTGAAGATCAAATCCTCAAAACCTTTAAGATCAAAATCATTGGAAACTTCCTGCTTCGCATCGCTCCTAAGATTAAAGAACGCTCGGACCAAAGGGGTTATCCTTCTTTGTTCTTCTAATTGTAATCGGCTAGAGCATGTACAGTCCTTAAAAGATGCTTTGGTGGATGAATATCGGATAAAACAACCCATACTCGATGAACAAGAATTAGAAGCTATAGGACGAACTATTAGTGAATCTATGGAATTTAATACACCTGTTACATTTAATCTTTTTAATAATGGTTTCGTACAACAACTAACTGGAACTACTCGTTACATAAATAATTTAAATAGCCAAATTATATAGATGCTGATGGTAACATCCATCATATACTTTTTAAAAATATCATTAGCGTGCAAGAAGCATAGATGTGGATTTAAAATAAAGTCACGATGTTTATAAAAAAGATGCGATGTTTGCAAAAAAAGTTACGATGCTTTGCCCCTTTGGATGTTATCTAAAGGGTTGTTCCGCAATCGGGCCATTTTCTTGAATATGAAGGGATCCTATTTTTTGAATTTTCGGTTTGTCCTCTCCAATGAAAATATGACATAAGACCTAATATTCAGTATAATTGTGGTAGAAATTAAAAAACATTTGAAAAAAATAGGAGATTAACATATGATGATTGACTATCTTTCAAAACCTACTAGTACACAGATATTAAATCAAAATTCTGTACTTGCTGCTTTAGAAACATCATTAGCAATGATTGAATTTGATCCTTATGGAAAGGTACTTTGGGCAAATCATAATTTTGCACAGGTGATGGGTTATAGAGTAGAAGAACTGTCTAATATATATCATCGTCAATTCTGTACTTATGAATTTGTACAAAGTTTAGAGTATAATACTTTCTGGGAAAATCTCCGAACTGGAAAATCTTTTCAACAAAAAATTCAAAGAGTAACGAAACAAGGAAAGAGGATATGGCTTGAAGCAACATATACACCCGTTTTTGATGAAAGTGGAGTAATTCAAGCAGTAATAAAAGTGGCTACCGATATTACGGCTCGTGAAGATGGAATAGATAAGGTAACACGCGATTTACAACAAATGGCAGAGGGTTTAAAAGAACGTGCGGAGAAAGGAATTAGCCGTAGTCATGAGGTTGCATCTACAATAATAAAAATTGTTGAACAAACTAACAAAAACATGGAAGTTTTACAAACGCTTAAAACTCAAACTGAAGCCATTCGTGGTATAGTGAAAACCATCGATGATATTGCCACGCAAACTAATTTATTAGCTTTGAATGCGGCAATTCAAGCAGCCCACGCTGGTGAGCATGGACGTGCCTTTAACGTTGTTGCAGGCGAAGTTCGAAAGTTAGCCAATCAAGCTAAGGTAGCAACTCAAGAGGTACAATCTAATGTGAAAAATATAAATGAACAAGTACAAAATATTAGTTTAGGAACAGAACGTTCAGAAAAATCGATTTCTGAAAGCCAGAATCGTATTGAACAAGCAGTACGTGAATTTATTGAGATTGGTGAATCAGCCCGTCAGCTTGATATACAAGCAAAATCTTTAGTGGATCAGCTACAAGGATAATGTTAGCCAAGGTTAGAATCATTGAGTTACTTTTTACTTCAAATACTCGGCATGTTAAATTAGTGTCGCAATTGAGCACAATTCCAAAATGAGTATAATTCTTATTTTTTCCAGTAGAGTTCTTCCGCAATCGGGCCCTTTTATGTAATAAGGATTATCGTCCTTATTACATAAAAGGGCCCATTAATTGAACACAACTCTTAAAGTAAACAAAGTATACATGTTAGAATTTAAGTGGAATCTTGAAGAAATGTTCTTAAACATTGAACCAGATTAGTTGAAGAATTAATAACGGCAATAATATTAAACAATCTTCACTTAGGAGTATAAATACAAATATTTGCACTTGATAGGAGAAAGTTAAAATATATAAATAAATTAAGAAAAACGACGAAATTACGAGAAAAAGATATATAGTGTTCGCTTACATTGTCGTTGTTTTCGTTTTCATCGGCTTTGTAAAAAGGTATCCAATGTTGAATAATAAAGACATAACATATTGGAAGGGGATATCTTAAATGAAAAAATTTATAAAGTTAGTAGTTGAAGCAGCAGAATTACACGGAAAGGCTCAACCAGAATACGCTTATTTTATGAAGAACATAAAAGGACAAAATAAGGATGGTTATAATGAATTTATCTTGTCAATTTAATCAAAGTGATCCAGCAACCGATTCTCAAGTGTGAAAAGAGAATCGGTTTTTTTATTTCTTCTTAAACCTAGATATTTTTCTTTCGTTTCAGTAGAAATAGAAATAGAGAATAATAAAATTATAATTGAAGTTCCTATATGGAAGTGTCAAAGGTATCTTTTAGGTATACCACTTTCAAAAAACATCCCTGGAAGTAAGGTTATCGGCGAGTTAGTAACATTGGAAGAAGCTAAGAACGTGTTCAGAGAAATTATTGAAGACTACTTAAAATAGGATAAATATTTTATTGAACTAACTGGTGCTTTAACCGATCACAGATTTATTTTAGGCACCATAATAATAAAACGTATGATATAGAACTGCAGCAAGAGCTGCGAATTCCTCAGTTGTTGCTTTTATAATAATGGTATCAGATTCCAAAGAAATATCGTACTTAATGGGCATTGAAACAGTAGCAACCTGTTGATTGTCATATTTTAAGTAACCGGAACTTGTATAGTCCTTTTCAAAATAATATTCGTGGCTATCAAGTCTAAACGAGTACGCCTTTTCAATTAATTGAACTCTAAGGGGGACAATCTGCACTATTTGTGAGGATGAATGTTCGATCAATTTATAGCGAATTCCAGGGAATACACAGTCTATAGTATAAAGAGGTTTTGTATACTCATTTGCAATTTTATAACAATAAGGTATGCCATAGCGTAATGACCCATTAACGATACGGGCAAGGAATCTATGTTGCTGTTTTCGCATTTCGAAAACAGTTTTACTATGTTCATTTATTATCGGCATTATTGTTGAAATATGTACATTACCCCTAGGTACTTGATAAGTAAAACGTTCCATAGTGTTCCTCCAAATCATTCAATTCATCATTTATCATAATATAACAAATATGTATTATTGAAAGCCATTTGTATTGGTACCTTTTTTTTCGCAATCGGGCGCGTTTATTTAGGAACGCGTCTTTTTTGTTTTAGAGCCATATTGATGAGGAGCGCATTCCCGTATTCATATATAATAATTGTGGCTGTAATGGAACACTTAAATAAAAGGTGCAATTTAGTTGAAAGAGAAACCCAAATCAGGAGAGATGCTTGTGAATGAATATATATATGTTGGTAATAAGTTCATTACTTTTTTTATTTATTGCAGGAAATGCTTTTTATGTTGCTTTTAAAATATATGAAGAAGATGACGATTTTACTTTTAATACTTTAACTTGGATTGAATTGATATTTAGTGTTCTATTATTAATTTCTGAAAAATTTGCTCCAAAGACATATCATATTGTAATCTTTAAAATTTTTTCATTTTTATTTGGAATATTCTTTTTAGGTTTAACAGTTTTATTATGGATCCTTTTCACTTACTACAAATTCCTCTGCTTCTGATTTAGTAACAGATAGAGCTGAAACTGGTAATAAATCAGCTACACTGCATCATACTATACTTAACCGTTCAGGAAATTAGTCCTCTTTCCCTATGAACGGTTACTTTTTGTTCAAAATTAGCAATAGTGTTCCTCGAAAAACAATTGGGATCAATTTATTTACTAATAATTTAGAATTTTCATAAGATTGTATTTTCTTTTTGCTCTATAGATGCTAATATTATGACAACTTATTATTTATTGATAATCTATCTGAACTACTAAGAGTAAATTTACATAAAAACTAGTATAACTTAAAAAAATAAGGGGGTAATTTGTTTATGAGTGCCAGTGAATCAAGTACTGCTAAAGTTTTACAAAGTCCGAGTCCACCACCAGGTTCCCAATCTGAATTGCAAAGAACATTAACTTGGAAGGATGCTTTTTGGTTTTCAAGTGGGGTACCAGCACTATTATTATTTTCAATTGGATCTATCGCAGCCACTGTTGGGAATATCTCCTGGTTAGTTTGGACATTATCCATTTCTATGGGGCTTCTCCAGGCATTTACTTATGCTGAAATTGCCGGGTTGTTTCCTAATAAATCAGGAGGGGCATCTGTATACGGAGCAATGGCTTGGGTAAGGTATTCAAAATTTGCCGCTGCAATATCCGTATGGTGTAACTGGCTAGCGTGGACCCCTGTACTAGCTCTTGGAACATCGCTAGCTGCGTCATATGTTTTAAATAACTTTTTTGCTGGATCAGCTCTTACAACTTGGCAATTTACACTATTAAATTTAGAATGGATTAGGCCAGATCTAACAATGCGTATTAATGGCGGTTTCATTGTTGCGGTTCTGTTTCTTTTCGCAATGTTTGGTATACAAAATTTAGGTGTTCTAAAGGCTGCGCGTTTCCAAAAGATAGTAGCAATTATCGCACTTTTACCACTAATTTTAGTCGGGGTTATTCCACTATTTACGCATGGGATTGAGTTGAAAAATCTATTACCAATGAATCCGCTTTCAGGTTCTTGGGATATGGCTGGATTTCAATTATTGTTTGGTGGAATGTTCCTAGCTGCTTGGTCAACTTATGCTTTTGAAACGGCAATTTGTTATACAAGTGAATTTAAAAACCCTAAAAAGGATACATTTAAAGCCATTATATCTGCTGGTTTATTGTGTTTCTTCATGTTTACACTTGTTCCATTCTCCTTTCAAAATGCGCTAGGACTTAAGGGGTTACTAGATCCTTCAGTTGTTAGTGGTGAAGGAGTTGGGGGTGCTATGGCTCTTATGGTAGGAGGCGGAGTAGTCATAGGGGTTATTATAATCCTATTGTTAATCCTATCTCTATTACTAGCAATTATGACCTCAATGGGTGGGGCTTCCCGAACACTATATCAAGCCTCTGTTGATGGATGGTTACCAAAATCTTTATCAAAGGTTAATAAAAACGGGGCACCTACTAGATCTATGTGGGCGGGTATCATATTAAACATTTTCTTACTGACGTTGTCAGATTACACATTTGTTCTTGCAATATCAAATGTAAATTACTTGCTATTCAATTTCCTTAATCTTAATTCGGGATGGATTCATCGATTGGATCGACCAAATTGGTCTCGACCATTTAAAGCACCAAATTGGCTTTTAATAACAAATGTAGTGTTTGCATTTGTTAATATTACATTCTTAGGATTTGGTGCTGATATTTGGGGACCAGGCACTCTATGGGCCGGTTTAATTAGTGCGGGGATTGTCATTCCATTGTTTGTCTATAGACATTATATAACTGACAAAGGTCAATTCCAGGAAGGAATGTTGGATGGTGCCGATGGTGCTAGTGCTAATACTGAAAAAAGAGCCGGTATTTGGCCTTATGTAGCAATAGGTGCAGGGATTGTAGTTATGTTGATTGCTCATAGTATAGCTAACTAAATAACAGGGTGCCAGGAACCATCCAGAAATTTGGAAAAATAAAAGTCAGAGAGCTATTTATTTAGCTTTCTGACTTTTTCTATTAGTTGTTGATTGTTGTTGCCTAAGCCTCATTATCATCCTGGTTTCTAGGTTCTATACTATTTGTTGGGGTTCAAACACAATTTAAAATACAAAAAATGCATGTAATCATCCATTCCTTTATACTTGAGTTGTCGAGAAACAGGAAACAGGGTGTCAGGCATCATGCAATAAAATGGAAATTCTTCTAACTGAAAAGCTCTGTGGAGAGAAATCTCTGCGAGGCTTTTCTTTTAGTAGATAACCGAATCAATAAGATTAGCAAAGGCCCCTTGAGGAAGATTGGAAAATTAGTCTTGTATCGAATCCGGGAAACAAAATAGTAGAAGCAAAAGTTATTGATCTAATAACTTTAACTGAAATCGATGTGTTAATAAATGCAGATACGCTAGAGTTTATAATGCAAGTAGATTTGTAATAGATTTATAGTGATAAGCAAATTCAATTGAGGGAAATGAACAAAAAGAATAGTGAGGGGGAAGAAAGCTAAATGTGGAGAACCAATTTATTGGTGATTGTAAGTTTCTATATTCTTGTCAGTCTAGTGATGGCAACAGTAGGTGGATTATACGCACAAGACTTTGCGTATTATTTAGCAGATCAGACATCGAAAGATAATCTAAGGTTATTTTTAACGATACCTACAATACTTAGTTGGGTACTGTATATTTTTCCAATTGTGCTAACATGTCTATTGAGCATAAAGAAGAAGATAAGTAAGAAAATTAGTGCTATATATATATTTATTACATTGTTAATAGCTATACCAATCTCACTGTTCTCATTTTTTGTTTTTGCAATGTGGATGGGTTAATAAGTAGGGGGAACATGTTTCGGAAAACCAAAGGCATAGAAAAAGGATCTTTCTTTTTGCGTCTAATTGTTTAGATATCCTGCATTTTTCCATCTTATTCACATTTTTGTGTTTTTATCCCTGGCATTTTTTTGTACATATATAAAATAGTCGTTTAATTTTGAAAAGAAAGTGATTAGGGAAGGAAAAGAGAAAAACGATGAAAAGAGAAGCGGGAAGAAAGCTCATTTAATAGCAATTTTCCCGCTTCTCTTTTTCTGGTTCCCTGTTTGGTACATAGCATAATAATTCTATATTAGTTACCTTGCCAAATAATAATTAATGGAATAAGTCATCATACTATGCCCTTTTGGAGTCCAATGAAACCCATCTGGTGCGATTAAGCCACTTGCAACAAGTTGAGCGTCTGAACCTGCTCCCCCGCCTGCTTTAATCCAAGCGTTTGCATAATGGTCTACAAGTTGAACGTTTTGTGCTTTAGCGACTTTTCGAATAATCTCGTTATAGCCGTTCAGCCATATTCGTATTCCACCTTTATCCGCATACAAGTGCTTTTTATCTGGGTACTTATTGTAGTAAAGTGTTTGTTGTACTGGTAGGCTTGTCATTAACAAGACTTTAATATTTCTAGCTTTTAATTGAGTGACCATACTCGTAATATTCTGTTCAAATTTAACTTTATCAACTTGTGGTTTACCATTGTTCAATAATAGCCCATCATTTTGACCGAACATGATCGAGACACTCGTAGGTTTCTTAGCCAATACATCAGTAGTGAAACGTTTCATTGCTTGATTAGTGTCATTTCCACTTATCCCTGCATTTATTGCACCAGTTTGAATGACCCATCGTGTATTTAGATCGTATCCATATTGTGTGAAATACGTCCCTTCAGTATTGCTGTCTCCAAACCCAACGAATCCAGCTGCATCTGCTTTAATAGATCCAACCGAGATTAAAAGAATAGATGCAACAATAAGGCACATCACCATTTTTTTCATTTTTCCACCCCTATCTTATCCATACTATTTTCTCATAAATAGTTATATTTTGGAAGAGGTTATTTGCTAGATATCAACTACTCATGAAGAAACAATGTGTCAAAGGTATACCACTAAATATCTTCTTGAGCGGTGTGCCACTCTCCCATCCGAGATAGAACAAATCTATAAATATTTAGCCAAGAAGTGAAGATGAACAATGAATCTGGATAAGCTTGAAAAGATCATACCACAAATATATTGTTAAAATTCTGAATTTACTTAAAATTGAATTTCGTATAAAATAAGTACTTAGGCTCATATAATTCTAGAATGCAAGATGAAAAGGAGAGTGAGAGTAATTGATTAAAAATTCTAAAAAGAGAGCATGGAGCTTGGTACTTGTCTTTGCTTTACTAGTGGGATTGGTGGCTCCTTCTGCCTCAGCGAATGGTGTTGAAACCATACGGTATTTATCGTTAGGGGATTCATTAGCTGCTGGTATGACGCCCGAGAAAGGGATTAGTAGTGGCTACTCTGATATGACTGCTGACTATTTGAAAGGGAAAAACTCGTTGGCTACATACTCTAAAGAATTTGCTGTTCCAGGTTACACTACGCAAAACGTATTGGATGATTTAACAGTGAAATCAGAATTAAGGGAAGCTGTTAAACAGGCCAATTTAATCACTATATCTGCCGGAGCAAATGATTTATTGAAAATTGCAAAGCTTGACGCTGAGAAAAATATCCTCATCCTTGATCCTGCTACTGTAAAATCTACTCTTCAAACTCTTGCTAAGAACTACACGATGATTCTACAAACAATCAAAGAGCTTAATCCAAATGCTTCTATTTACATCATGGGTTATTATTATCCATTTCCATACCTTTCTGATGCACAAAAGCCGCAACTTATTGAATTGACAAAAACTCTTAATCAAACGATTCAACTAACAATTTCTGAAGGGGCTACATTTGTTCAAGTTTATGATAAATTTGGCGATGATACTAAGAAGTACCTTCCGAATCCTGAGAATATTCATCCGAATCAAGAGGGGTACAAATTAATGAGTGATGCACTAATAGAAATGATAGCCAAGGCTAAACCTACCGCAAATGATCTTCCGAAGGGACATTGGGCTGAAAAAGAATTAAATATGCTTTTGGCAAGTAAAATTCTGAATGTCGATGAAAGAGGAAATATCTACCCTGAAAAGCCGATTACAAGAGCAGAAGTGGCCGGAATCTTGTATAACAGCATTCCAATGACTAAATCAATCCCTGCCAACCCTGGATATAAGGATGTACCAGAAACTCATCCAGCATATATGGCTATTGCAAAACTTACAGAGGCAGGAGTTCTTACGAAAGCTGAATATTTCAATCCCA
The DNA here is from genome assembly GCF_014138605.1 of Peribacillus huizhouensis. Taxonomy (GTDB): domain Bacteria; phylum Bacillota; class Bacilli; order Bacillales; family DSM-1321; genus Peribacillus; species Peribacillus huizhouensis. The sequence continues at coordinate 20,748 of NZ_JACJHX010000005.1, forward strand.
ATGCACCGTTAACTCGTGTTCAATTAGCTAAGGTTATTGGTACTGCGTTTCAATTAAAAGGTGACAGTTCAGCTCCTACTTACAAAGATACCACTGCATCCTACTGGGGAACACCATATATAAACGCCATGACAACGAACAAAATTATGTTAGGGTATAAAAATGGTAAATTCGGTGTGAATGATTCGACTAATCGAGCCCAGTTTGCGGTTGTATTAGCAAGGGTTCAAGCATTAAAAGCTAATAAATAATGTTGACTGGTGAATGTAGTCACTACTCGAGGATCGTTAGACAAATAAAGCTAGAAATTTCGATTTTTTCTCTAACTTTTCAAATGAAAGAACAATCTAATTTGAATGACATTTTATGCATAATAATAAAGTTCCGTGGAGAAATCTATGGGGCTTTTTTCTTTTGTTGTAAAGATAGAGCGGATTGTTAGGTTTTAGGTTCCGCAGAGACTCCTCTATCGAAGTGACGATCACAGATGATTGATCGATGAGAGTTATAAAAAATAAAATCTCCGACCAAACGAAAACTATCTATTAATTGTTCACGTAAATGGAAGTCTTGCATGGTAAATAAATGACAATATGAATCTCTTTGGAAGGAACAGTGAACTAGATTCGCAAGCAAGGGTTTAGTAACACCCAAATCTCGGTGAAAGATTTATTAAAAAAGGAGAATTAGATATTAAAAGAAATGATTAGTTCTCCTAATGTGTTTTTCGTAGCTATTGGTTGATTAAACGGATAATTCCAGTTAATAACCTACATAAATCAGTAATGAGTGGAACTTCCTGTAAGTAAGGGGTGCCTCTACATGGTCATTCATTTGCGAGTTAAACATCCCGCAAAAGGAGCACATGCTAAGGTTAAAGAGAATAATATGAATGGGTATTTCGACGAGGCATCAACTAACTACAGTTGATGCTATTTTTGTGTAATTATATCTACTTTTAGAGAAAATAAACCTAATTTTTAGAAAAGAATTGAAAATATATACCATTTAGATGGTATAATTTCATAGGTAATATATACTGCATAAAACATAAAAAGGAATTTATAGGGATAATAATTAATCCACTTTTTATTAGAAGGGACAAAGATTCGCATTGCATAAATTAGTTAGGAGTTTCATCATAGCAGCAGTTGTCACAGGAATTTGTTGTTTTACTAGCCAAGCTGCTGCTAATACGAGTTATATAGAAGTTGTTAAGGATACGCCTGTTTATAGCTTTATAGGAAGTGAGAAGATTGAAGTTGGCTCACTAGTGTCTGGGCAGAAGTTTGTTATTGTTTCATCAGATGCAAATTATTATTATATTAAATTTGGCAATGGCAATGGCTATATCAAGAAGAAAGATGTGAAGACCGTTTCAGCATCTAAAGAACAAGTTTTAGATATTGCTAATAAAACTGTAAATTCCACTTTTATTACAAAACGGAAAACGGTTATTTACGACAATATGGACAAAAGCAGGAGATCTATCGGGGTCATCAATAGAAATATTCGATATCCTTATCTTTCAAAAAACAAAGATTGGTACCGAGTTCAAATCGGCGGGGAAATGGGATTCGTTCCATCCGCTAGTGTGAATGAAGATCCAGGTATTCCAGTATTAATGTATCATCATATGCTCGTTCAACCAGAATTAACTGAATTCAAAGGTAATAATATGGTCGTACGCGTATCAGACTTTGAACAGCAAATGAACTATTTAAAGAAAAGCGGGTATCGTACTATTTCAATAAACGATTTAGAAAATTATTTGTTGCACGACATGAATCTAACTGGAACAACGGTTGTGATTACGTTTGATGATGGATACTTATCAACTGTTACAGAAGCCTATCCTATTCTGAAAAAAAATAATTTCAAGGCGACGCAGTTTATCATTGGCTGTAGAACTAATGCATACGCAAAGCCTTGGGATGAAAACACGCTTCAATATGTAGGCTTTAATGAAATGAAATTAACTACAGATGTATACGACTATCAACACCATACTTACTGTATGCATTTAAGAGAACCGATTTCGCTTATTCCCTTTCTTATTAGTAAAACCTATGATGAAGTGTATCAAGATACTGAAAAAGGCAAGATTCATATTGGACAAGTTTATGATGACCCTACACATATTCAATACTTAGCTTACCCGTGGGGACAATACGATAAAGAAACAATCAGTGCAATAAGTAAAGCAGGAATCAAGCTCGCTTTCACCACTGAAACTGGTAATGTCAAATTAGGAGATAATCCTTATGCATTGAAAAGACAAGGTGTCGCACCAAGACATAGCTTGAATGATTTCATTAATAAATTAAATGGGACGTATAAAGATCCTTTAGTAAATCCGATTAAATCTTGGGACGAATGAAGAATGACCAAACATACTGCGAAACGATGAACTGTGGAGAGAAATCTCCGCAGTTCTTTTAAGTTAATTGGAAAATATCCATATCAAGCATGGATGGTAAGTTTACTAACTTTTGAGTATTTTATTAAAATGCATTTAATAACCGCTAACAGTACTTCTTATCCTGAAGTATATAAAGTCCAAAGAATCCTTAATATATCAAGATTAGTAGTGTCAAGTAGTTACTAAAGGTGAAGGAACTACTGGATTCACATTTGACAATCTACTTAAGAAGAGGATCACCGTAACGACAATAATCATGGAATATGTTTTTAGTCAGATTTATCTGAAGTTTACAAAACTAAAGATTCACTTAATATCACCTTAACAAAATTCTATTAAACTATTACAAAATAGGAAAAGGATGGTACATAATTAATGTCGAAATATATTAATTCAAAATCACTATTTGCTTTAAGTATGGCGGGAGCGGTAGTGGTAGCACCTTCAAATTTGGTTGACGCGGCAGATCACGAGTATAAGCTATCATTAGATGCACGTTATGATTCAGGTGTTCAAAACGCAGATGGTGGAACAACGGAAATTGTTTCGTATAATAAACATAATCATTCTACATATGTAGTAAATGGCAAGACGAAAAAGGTAGAGGCTATTTCATTGAAATATAGTGATAAATCTGCCCTTGCATTAAAACCATTTCTATCAATCGATATTGCTGAACTATTAAAGACCGTTGATGCAAATTTCCAATATGGCGACTTAACAAGTATTGCTGTTCACCCAAATGAAAATGTGATTGCCGTGTCTGTACAAGCTGAAGGGTATAATGATTATGGATACGCAGTGTTTTTAACGGGTGATGGGAAATTGTTAAATGCCGTGAAGGTTGGTGCACAACCGGATAACATTACTTTTTCTCCTGATGGTACAAAAGCCTTAACGGCAAATGAAGGAGAACCTCGTGGTGGATATGGGGCGAATATTGTCGATCCACAAGGTACGATTTCTGTCATAGATGTTTCAAAAGGCTTTAAAAATACAAAAACTGAGACCATCACTTTCGAAGCCTATGATAGCGCAGAGAAACGTGCGGGACTTGTAAAAAAACAAGTGATTTTAAAGAAAGATACGGCACCTTCCGTTGATCTAGAACCTGAATATATTGCAGTTAGTGATGATAGTAAATATGCATATGTAACATTACAGGAAAATAATGCAATTGCGAAAATCAACCTTACTTCTAGTGAAGTCGTTTCCATTGATGGACTAGGATTTAAAGATTTTAGTGTGAAAGGGAATGAGATCGATTTACGCAAAGATAAACAAATCAAAATTCAAAACGAAAACTACTTTGGTATTTATATGCCTGACGGAATGACGATATATAGTGTAAATGGGAAAAACTATCTTGTCACTGCCAATGAAGGGGATGCCCGTGAGTGGGGGGAGGAAGATACGGAGAACTTCCACCTAAATGAAATCGAAAAAGAAGTAGATGGCAATGAAATTGTCTTCTACGATACTACTGACTATGATGGTTTTGAGTCAGGGTATGAATACATTTTTGGTGGACGCTCATTCTCGATCATTGACGCAGATACAATGGAAGTCGTGTATGATAGCGGTAGTGATTTTGAACGAATTACAGCACAATTTTACCCTGAATACTTCAATTCTAGTAATGATAATGTGAAGCTAGATAATAGAAGCGGTAAAAAAGGACCTGAACCGGAAGATGTGAAAGTCGGGAAAATCGGTGATGAGATCTTTGCATTTATCGGTTTAGAACGTATTGGTGGAGTAATGATGTACAATGTTACAGATCCATCCAATGTTAAATTTGTTGATTACTTAAATTTACGTGACTTTAGTGAAGATATTGCTGGTGATGTTTCACCAGAAGGATTAGCTTTTGTGCCAGGTAGCAATGCTCAATTAGTTGTCGGTCATGAAGTAAGTGGAACAGTGACCGTATTGAATCTACTTGCCGAAGAGGAGAAAGCACCAGAAATTACAGTAAACTTTAAAGATATTGAAAAACATTGGGCAAAAGATTCAATTATCACAGTAACAAAAGCAGGATTATTTAGTGGTGTAACTGAACAAACATTCGCACCTAATAAAAGCTTTACAAGAGGACAAGCTGCGGTTGTATTAAATCGATTAGCTGGTGGCGTAAAAGCGTCAACAAATCCAACATATAAGGATGTAAATTCTTCTTCTCCTTTTGCGAACGGAATTGCTTGGGCAACTGAAAAACAAATCATTAAAGGGGTCAATCAGACAACATTTGCTCCTAATAAATCGATTACTAGAGAAGAGTTTGCTCTTGCGATTTACAATTACTTAGTACAAAATGGTCAAAGTTTTGATGTAAGTAAAACGACCGTTTACAAAGATGATAAAAAGATGAATGCAGATGCAAAACAAGCTGTATATGCATTACAATCAAAGGGTTTAATGTTAGGAAGTAGCGGAAGCTTTCATCCAAAACAATCTTTAACTCGTGCAGAAGCTTCAACTGTATTAGCCCAATTAATTGAAAAATAAGATTCCATTTCGCTCTGCCTGTTTGATAGAAGGCAGAGCTTTTTATTTTGTTGTTGGTAATTAATGGGATTAATTCTTATAGCCCAGAAACGAGAAAGACAAATGGAAGAGGGGAGATGTGGTAAGTAATGTAAGCCTAGGTGATGAATCTTCAATATCCAAAAAGAAGCATAAAGTAAAAGGTGAAATCCTTGGTGGTGCTTGAAAATCCTGTTTTTGTTATAATATGTATCAATGTCTTGTGAGGGTTTGGGAGGGTATTATGAAAAAAAGGCTAGTACTTATTTGTATAGTGTTTATACTATTTATTTTCTTTTTGCTAATATATGTTGGCAAAATGAAACAAGATACTGTTGAGACGAATAACTCAATAGAATTGAAGTTACCTAGTGGCTTAAAATCTGTGAAAATAGAGGTAAATGAAGCAGATATGACGTTAAGCTATGATAAAAAAACGGAGTTCAAACATATATCGTCTACCGATTATCAGTATATATACGATATTTCCAAACAAAATCAATCGGTCGGTTCTTTGAACGTTACATTCAGAGAATTGGATAACGGGGATGTTTTTGTTTTTACAAAAATACATAACACAAGTAAAGCTGAGTATCGGGCATCGGTACAGCTACCATTTGCAGATTCAGTATCACATCATGAAATCCGTTATGATGAATATGGAGAAGTGAAGAGAGAACATAATAATACATTTGGGACCGATCCATCCTCACATCCGATTGGATTGTTAGAAGTGCAAAAAAATGACAAGTCCTTTCAATCAGCAATGATCAGTAAAAATTACACTTCTTATAATAGAGAGAAGACGTATTCGAATGGGCAAAAGTCAACCGTTCGGGAATTTATTGAAGAATGGGAAAGCTACAAGATATCGGCAGGGAAAGATGAAGTTTTATTAAGAACAAATCTAAAAGTTCCAGGAGCGGCAATTTCTGAAAACTGGATTTTGTTAGCGAATGACCAGTTATTTAAAGATCGTAAAAATATCGAGAATTGGTTTACGAAAAGTATTCAGGAATATACAACGATTAATAAATGGTTGACTGCAGACGGAGTGTATTCGAAACTTCCTTGGTCTGTAGACCCTGGCTTTAAAATGGCGTTTGGTAGGAATTTGGGTAATATTCAGGGGAGTAAGTACTTAGATGAGTATAAGAAGACAAATGAAAGGTATTTTTATGATTTAGTCTTCAATTCTGTTGCAGATTTGGATGTGTTTTCAGATGGTGCGGTTACAGCGGGAGACGTACCTGTTTTTAAAACGGAGTACACGAGTTCATGGTTGAAAAATGCTTATGGTACGACTGCTCCATATATCGATACAAGGCATAATGAGAACGTGGCATTATTTTTAAAGAATACGGGTGAATTATTTGCAATCCCTAAGCTTGCTTCAGCTAATCAGAAATACGCCGATTTTTTAGTTGATCAGAATAGTATTGGGAATGTCATCAGAATAAATGATGCGGGATATTTAATCGCAGACTACTATGCTGAAGGAAGTAAGAAAACTCATGTTTCATTGAACCATGCTCTTGGCGAAATGCGTTTTCTTATTGAAACTTATCAGCAGACAAAAGATAAGCGTTATTATGATACGGCCATGGCAATCAAGCAGGGGATTGAAGCTTTATATCCCGACTGGATTAGAGAAGATCGAGATTTATGGTATCAAATAAACGGGGAAATGATCTTTAATGGAAGAGATTATCCGTGGTTGACTTTAGTCGATCTTCTTTTGAGTCAGGAGCTTTTTGCAGAAATAGGTATAGAGAGAAGTGAAATCTTCGATAAAATGATTGAATCGAAATTATTATATCTTAAAAGCATGAAACAACCACTGAGAGCCGATATTTTAGAACTAATTCAGGGGCAAGGGTTTAGTTACCCTACATTTGTTAAAGAGGATTAAAAGGTGTGAAAACTGTTAGATCGAACATATCCACTTGGCATCACCTTATTAAAGGCTGATGCCATTTTTTGTGATTTAAAATATAGATGGGAGTAGTGAGAACAAGTCTGAAAATATATTTCAAAAATGGTAATAATTTCACTCTATTCCAAATTGATAATCACTGGTACAATCACATTACAAACATATTACAAGATTGTAACGAATCTGTATGGTTTGAGAAATGATAGTTTTATAGGATTGAAAGGGGAATGAGTTGAATGTTTAAGTCTTTTAAGAAGTACATAATAGCTGCTGCGACAATTGCTTTAGTTGCAACGGCTGCAACGCCTGCTCACGCAGAATCTGATTATGAGCCAAGCTATTCGTTTACGGATGTAGGTTCACGTTATGCAGAAGCAGTTGATTTCTTATATACAGTAGGAATTATTAATGGGGTTTCTACGACTAAGTTTGGTACAAGTCAAAATTTAACTCGAGGCGATGCAGCGGTCATTCTTGCTAATACATTAGAGCTAGATACAGAGAGCGCTCCGAATGCAGGATTTAAAGATACATTTCCGCGTATTGCAGGCTCAGTTAACGCACTTGTAGAAGCCGGGATTGTTTCTGGTGTGACGGCAGACCGTTATGAACCAACGAAACCATTAACACGCGGTGCAATGGCGAAGTTTTTGAATCTTAGCTTTGATCTATCTGAATATGCAATTGAAACTCCTTTTACAGATGTAGGTGGGGTATTTAAGGAGCATATTGAAGCACTTTACGGATCTGGTATTGCTGCTGGTAAGACGGCTACAAGCTACGGTACAGTACAAAATATTACACGTGGTGATTTTGCTAATCTGTTATACAATTCTATTATGTTTAGTTTAGAAGGAGAATATGGTAGCATCGTATCAGCGGATTTAATTGATTCCAAAACAATGCGTATTCATTTTTCAGAAGCTGTGCCTGAAGATTATACAGCAGCAGATTTGACTGACTATTTATTTGTTATTGCTGAATTGGAAGATGGCAAGTATGTAACTTCCGCAGCGAAAAATGGAGTCCTTTCTAAGGACCGTATGTCTTTAACTTTTACACATACTGATTTTGCTGGCGAAGCAGGTACAATCTATATCGATGATCTTGAGTTACCATTCAACTACAAGACTAAATAAATAATAGCAAAGACAAGCGTTCCGAGAGTATGGAATGCTTGTCTTTTTTTAATCTGATTTCGCTGATAATTAATCCAGAAAACTGATAATTAATCGAAAACCCTACATAATTAATCCAAATATCAAATAATTAATCGAAAACCCCATATACCATACTATTCCTCATCAAACGTAAGCTGATATACCCGCCCTTTCGTTGTCCCATAATGATTGAGATTCATAGAAGTAAGTAGTTTGGAAGCAATCGAAGTAGAAGGGAGAATTAGGTAGTCCCGGAGTGCTTGATTCGTTATCGTAGGCTGTATGAGGAGAGCGTAATCTTTTAAAGCGGGAATATGGGCATCTCTGGATGAAAAGGAGCAACTCATACAAACCCACTTTCCGCGAAATCGATTCATTGGTAGTGCAGAACATTGTGGGCAATGGCAGCCCTTGTAGAGTGAGTCCGCGTGTATACCAAATCGATCAAGTATATTAGGATCATATGGTTCATCTTGTTTCATAAGCAATCGTGATATTCTACGGAGATCTTTATTCGTAAAAATAACTTGTTGATTCTTATCATTTAAATGATCGACTTTACTAGGGATGTGGATACTATGTATTACGATTCTCTTTGTAAGAGAATCATTCGGAGCGGTCTTTATTAAGGTGTATGGATTAGTAATCGCTACAATACACTCTATCGGTGGAATGGATTGTATCTTGTTCCTTTTAAGCCAAAGTTTTAATTGAAGCTTTTGTCTTTCAACTTGCGGAATTGGATTGGGGAAAGTATCCTCTTTCCCATTAGTAAGTGTTCGTGTAAGTTGGCTATGAGTAGAATCGAAATGTAGAGTACCCGAGTAATTTTTTTGCGTCAATAATTAAGAAAAAACGAGGGGTCAGAATGAGGGTATCAATTTGAAAGTAATAGTTTTCGCCTAATATTCTTACATTATGCAGGATGAGGTGGCCCGTATTTGAGATAAAACTTAAATGATAATCTAGAGACTGCTCGCCATTATAGCCAGCTTGATTTTTGGAAATTTCGGCTTGTATCTCCAATTTTTTTGGATGATCAAACGGTAATCGTCTATTTAAAGCCTGCAATTTCTGAAGGTAGATTGGTAAAATCCGTTTCTTAACGATCATATACGTTGCTCCTTTTAAGTATTCTTGTAACACCAAAACACCTCCCGGGGCATATAAATTCCCGGGAGGAGAAATTGAACGATTTATTTCGCAGCAGAAACATCAATAATGCGGCCTTCTACTTTAGGGTCTACAGTCTCGAACGTTTTTAAGTAGTTAATAAACATTTGGTAATCCGTGAAACCAGGCTCACTCACACGACCATCAGCATATGCTTTAGCGAATGTATCGAATCCGTCTCCACCTTTAGCCGTGAAAATATTCGTTGCAACGATGTAGGACTCATCGTTTTGAAGAGGAGAAAGCTTACCGTCTTCACCTTTAATATTTACCTCCACAACTCGGTTACCTGCTTTTTTACTACTATCATATTTAAATGTCATGCCTGAAACATGCAGGAAGCCTCCAGATGCCTCAGGTGCTTGGCTTACACTGTGTTCTAGCGCGTCAATAATTTCAGATCCTTTTAGGTTCATGATACCTAAAGTGTTTCCAAATGGCATAACAGTTAGGACTTCCCCTATCGTTATATCACCTGCATCAATAGACTCGCGAATCCCGCCACCATTTGTCATGGCAATGACTGTATCAGGGTTAATCGTTTTTGCAGTGCTTAACATGCCATCCGTAATCAAGTTTCCTAGGTTTGTTTCACTTGTACGAACTGAATTACGTGCTCCATTCAATGGTTCAACAGCTGTGACTCCAATAGACTCCGCCTGAATTTCGGCGATTTTATCTGCATACGGTTTTAGGGCAATCGCTGTTGTTGGATCTTCAGCGCGTTCTTTCACACTTAATAACTTACCTGCTTGTCCGATTACTTTACCATTTTTATCGAATTTCACATCAAGTGTTCCTACATAATTATTATACTCGCCCGTTTGAACGATAATCGTTGGCTCGGCTTTACCTTCTGAAACGACTGTTGGTTTTTCTAATAAAGTGTGGGAATGACCACCGATGATTACATCAATACCATCAACTTGTTTTGCAAGCTCTAAATCATTATCGAATTCAATATTATCATTGTATCCGAGATGTGTAACGGCAACAATTTTATTAATTCCTAACTCTTTAAAAGCTTTAACGGAATTTTTTGCTTCTTCAATATAGTTTTTAAAGGAGATATCTTTAGGACTTGAAATTTCTACTGTTTCTGCAGTTGTTAAGCCGAAGATTCCGACTTTTTCTCCGTTTACTTCTTTAATGATTCCGTTATAAATTTTTCCGTCTTCTGGATTGTCAGAATATGTTCCGATTTCTTGCAAGCCATCAAATAATTTGTCGCTAGAGAAGTCCACATTGGCACTTACGAATGGGAATTTCGCCTCTTTTATAAAATCGACAAGCCATTGATGACCTTCATTACTAGAACCTTGGTCAAATTCATGGTTTCCGAATGTCATGACATCATAACCTATATCATTCATGAACTTTAATTCAGCTTTGCCTTGGAATTCGTTAAAATACAGTGTGCCAGTCATTACATCTCCAGCATCGATCAACAATGGTTCCGACTTTCTGACACGAACTTCATTAATTGTAGTAGCTCTCTTCGCTACTAATTCCACATGGGAGTGTGTGTCATTTGTATGCATGAGTGATAGTTTATAGTCTTCATCATCCAAACCAGTTACAGATGCTGACTTTTGAAGAAAGATTGAGAAATCACCACGAGTAGCTAGTTTAGTAGTTCCAAATGAAGTTTTGGAAGTACCTTCAGAAATTTTATTAGAAATTAAAGTTTCAATGGCCGTTTGATAACGTTCTGAAACATCCGTGAAATTAAGATTTGTTTTTCCAGTTAGTTCAAAGCCTTTTTGAATCCAAATGGCTAATTCTCCGCGAGTAATAGGACTGTTAGGATCAAAACTAGTGGCTGTTTTTCCAGCAGTAACTCCAATTGCTTTTAATGCATTGACTGCTTGAACCGCACGAGCTGGTACATCAGTAAATCCAGAATTAGGAGCGTGCTCTGTATTCAGTTCGAGAACATTTGATAGAAGTATCGCTGCGTCAGCTCGTGTAATGAATTTCTGAGTACCGAAAGAAGTATTGGTAATACCCTTAGCTCCTTTAGATACAACATAATCAATCGCTTCTTTATAACGTTTAGAAACGTCTGTAAATTCAGGGGTTGCAGCATTAGAAATTGGTGACAAGGCAACTGTAATCAGTGTTGCTGCAGCTGCTGTCGCTATAAATTGACGATATGATTTTGTTCTGTAGCTCATATTTCAAACCTCACTTTTCCTAAACATTATTTTCGACCATACGTAAAAGAGTTTGACATGTGTAGTTTATAATAAATTTTGCCTTAATAACATCTACTAATTTGATATTTTTGAAAAATTTACAGGAAATTAACAATATAAAGGGATATCAAGTACCTGTTGAAAGATGTGCAACTTTATTCTAAATAGTATGTACATTAATTTAGGATTATATTTCCAAAATAGGATAAAACATATATAATTACAATGATAAGATTGTAAAGGGGGAAACGAGTTGAAGTCAATTTATAGAAAGATAGCGGCGGTGGGCTTGAGTGCTATATTACTAGCTTCTTTTGCTGCGCCTAATGCATTTGCAGTCGAAAGTAACTCTATTCAATCAGCGAGTATAACATCTATTGGTAAAGGCAAAACGCCTAATGAGAAAGAAAAGCAGCAGTTCAGTGAGGATCGTTTAATTATTAAATATACTAAACCATTAACAGCTACTGAACATCGAAAAGCTGGGGCAACTGTTATTCAACAATTTCCAAAATTAAATTATGCCGTAGTTAAAGTAAAAGATAAGAAAAACATCCACAAAGTCATTCAATATTATCAAAAAAACAGCAAAGTTCAATTAGTGACTGCAAGCGTATTGTACAAGTCATTTGGTACGGTTGATCCGAAAGTAATCGATCAATATCATTTGTCTATGCTAAATGTGGATAAAGCGCAATCGCTTGCAGGGAAGAACCCTGTAACAGTTGCTGTTATTGACACGGGTATTGATAGAAAGCATCCTGATTTGAAAAATACATTACTACCTGGTTACAATGCCGTTGATCCTTTAAGTCAGCCTTTTGCGGACTCACATGGTACTCACGTAGCTGGAATTATTGCAGCGAATAAAGACAACGGGATTGGTGGATATGGTATCGCACCGAATGTGAAAATTCTCCCAATTGATGTATTCGATGGGTGGTTTGCTACTGATTATTCAATAGCGGAGGGCATCCTTTATGCAGTTGAACATGGAGCGAAAGTAATCAATATGAGCCTTGGTGGTCCTTTACCATCACCATTGATTGAAGAAGCCGTGAACAAGGCGATTGAAAAAGGTGTCGTCATTGTTGCTGCTGCGGGGAATGACGGAGCAGACTATGCGAATTATCCGGCATCCTATGAAGGAGTAATTAGTGTTGGTGCGGTTGATCAAAACAAAAAATTAACCAATTACTCTACATACGGAGCATCTGTTGATGTTGTAGCACCGGGGCATGAAGTGTACAGTACAGTCTATGATTTTATCAAACCATCAAGCTTCACTAAAATGAGCGGGACATCAATGGCTTCTCCAGTTGTTGCGGGAGCTGCTGCTTTGCTGCTATCTAAATATCCTAATTTAACTCCGACACAGGTAGAATATATTTTAGAACAAACTGCATCGGACCTTGGAGATAAAGGATATGATTTAAAGTATGGAAATGGCTTGGTTAATATTGTTTCGGCATTGCAATTTAATCCGAAGAACATTCCAACTTTTGTGAAAGAAAATTGGACAAAGAATGAAATTATTAAATCAGCCAAAACAGTAGATATGAGCAAAAGACAAGTAATAGCAGGTGAAATTACAAAGCCATTTGAGCAAAAATGGATCCAATTCAAAGTTGAAAAAGGGGACTACATCCAAACGGTTCTTAAAGGAGTAGAACTCTATGATTACAAAATGATGATTCATTTATATGGCGATAAAAATCAAGTAGAAAAAATTGATGTGAATACAGTAGGTGCAGGAAAAACGGAAGGAAAGCTAGTACAGGCTCCATTTAGTGGAACTGTGGCAATTGGCGTTAAGGATGTAAATGGCAACTATAGTTCAGCTACTTCTAAGCGTTCGAACTATTCATTAACTGTTGAAACTGCGAAAACATTGCCTGAGGACGATTCGTCTATTGAAGAGATGATTAAGATTGATAGTTTACCATATCAATCAAATGGTCGTCATACTTTTACAGGTGACAAAGAGGATAATGATTACTTTACCTTTGAAATAGAAAGTGAAAAAGCAGTAAAAATTAATCTAACAGGTATCCCTGGTATTAAACCAAACCTAAGTGTGTATAAAGTGGATGACATCTTTCCTCCAGATGAAGAAGATCTACTAACTGATGAAGAAAAAGCAGAGATGCTTAGGTTAATATTAGAAGATGAAGAATATAATGATCCATATGCGTATTCGAACAGTGGGGCAGCAGGGGACGCAGTAGAGCTTAGCTTCGCAGCGCAGCCAGGTACATATATTCTAAAAGCTAGTAATAAACCGACGAATTATTTTGGGATTATCGAATTGATTTCTATGCTGTTAATGGGTCAAACATTTGATCAATCTGAAGCAATAGAGCAATCTCTGATTCCTTATCAAGTGAAAATTGATACGAAGACGCTTCCTGTGGATGAGGACAACTATCCAACAATTGGAGATGAAAGGATCGTTAATGAGGATACTCCAGAATCAGAAGAAATTGTAGCTAATATCCGTGCAGCCGTGCAATCAGCTGCTGATCCGTACATTGAAGAGCAAAATGCTTTTGTCCAAAGTCAATTGGACGCAGCGATCCCATACAAAATCGGTACATCAACATCTGCATTTTTACAGAGTAATAGTGATGTTGACTTATTCCTAGTGAAACCGGAACAAACAGCGATTATTGAGTTGGGACTGAAAAATATTGAAAATAAAACTCCATTAATAGAAATTTATCAAGTAGTGGAAGATAAATCAAATAAGGAAGAACCGATGCTTAACTTGGTTTATATAGGCGACAATACGAATTGGAGTGGCTTCACGATTGCTGTTAAAGAAAAGAGCTACACTGGTGTTAAAAAGGGAGAAAGATATATCATTGCCGTTCAAAATAATTACTACAATGAAATCTCAGGTATTTCATTTGAGCCTTACGAGTTAACTACAAAGGCTATTGTTCATAATCCTCAAGATCAATACGAAGACAATGATTCTTTCGAACATGTGAAGGATTTACCGGGCGCTTCCTTTACCGGAAACTTTGCTCTGCCAAACGATATTGATGTTTTTTATTATAAAGCCACACAATCGGGCATCAAAGGGGTTTCGGTAAAATCAAAACCAATTACAGATGCAATGAAAAAGGCATATCCAGAGGAATTATTGGGCCAATATGCTGGAGTTGTCACTATTATTGAAGACCGAAATAATAACCGAAAACTTGATGATAATGAGTTTAGAAATGCTACTTATATTGATAAGGGGAATTATGGCTCAATTTATGGATCTGTTAACTTGAAAAAAGGCCATAACTATTTTATTTTAACAGAAGGTTATTTTATGGATATGCTACCATTCTCAATGGTTCCGTACACATTTACTTTTGTCGATGCAATAACGAAGGATGAAGATGCTAATTCGGTAGTAAAGAATCAAACTCCTTCAAAACCTTTAAAATTGATAAAAGATAAGAAATCTTTGCTTCGAACAGCAAAAGGCTATTTCAATGCTGGCGTTCCAAACGGTGATTCGGATTGGTATGAACATACCCTTACGAAAGATAGTACAGGTGTTATAAAACTGGCTGGAGGGCAAACGACGGACGGAGTAATATCTGTCTATCAAAATGGTAAATTAGTTGCACAAGCTGATTACTATGGTATGGGAGATGAGGAAGCACTATACCTAAGCCTGAAAAAAGGGAAATACTATATTGAAGTGAAAGATAGCCACGGTAATGCAAGTACAGATCCGTATACGCTTAAATTGTATATGAATTAATAGATATAGATAATAACAGTTTGAATTAGGTATGGGTTCAGTATTTTACTGGACTCATACTTTTTTAGGTGTGCCCGGCATGGGTGTAATCTCTAATTGGAACAAACTTAGGTGCTTCCTATGAGCCTGTTATTCTTGCATGTGCCTGTAACACAAGATGGATGTTCATATAATGAGTTCTTACTCAGCAACAGCTAATATTTAATGTGTACTGCCGATTCCCCCTTTGGAAACAATTAATTTTAAAGCTGAAACTTCGTCTGATATCTTTAGCATCATTTCCTTGTTGGAGAAAAGGTTTTTGGTAATCTGTATAGTTTCTCACGCTTATCTTTAGCAATAAAATCCACTTTGAGACACATTATATCCTCAGAGAGCGTCGTACACATAGAAAAAGGTGCATATTCCCATTGACTTTAGTCGGTGGTAATATGCACCTTTTATTGTTTTATTCTCCAAATTTAAAGCGTTCCAACAAAATGGATTCTGTTTTGGAACCTTCGTGTTTAAATTTGGTAAATGCATAAAGTTCTTCTGTTTCCTCTACATAAACCAGACGATCGATCTTGCCATAGGCGCGCAAAGTAGAAGTGGGATCCAATGTATCGTATTTATAAATAGAAATCTGTTCTGAGCGATCAGCCAGATACATGTCCTTTCCTGTTTCATTAAACGTCATCGTTGTAAATGGGGTGGCTAGCTTGCCAAGAGGAGCTAGATCTTCAGAAGGAACGTTGCTTGATGCATATACTGTTCCATCTCCATTATAAATAACCTTGCCTTCAGGAGACATTTGGGCATAGCCCCTCAATTTCAAAGTATCAAAGAATCGAGGTACCATGATTTCCTTCTTGATTTTACCTTCCACTAAACTGAATATTTCCATTGTACCGGTATAATGCGAACTATGAACCGTATAAATTTTGTTCTGTGTTGGTGATAGTTCAATTAATTGTTTTGGAGAGAGATTTGCAGATGATAATTGTTCTGACGTTTGCCAGCTATACGTATGGATCTCTGAATGAATGCCTTGGTCGGAGCCGGATGAGATAATTAGCGTTTCTTCATCATCCACAGCGATGTCAAAAGGATCGATGTTTACATTTACTTCTTTCAGGAAAGAAAGATTTGCAGCATCGTATACATTGATGAGTCCTTTTTGCATCTCCATGAAGTTATAAGGGCTTCTTGCTTGGATTAGCTGTGTCACGAAAATTTTTCCATTTTTAATCACGAGCTTTTCGGCAGGATGTGTCAGTTTCACAACCTTTTTGAATTTCGTTTCCAGGTTTAGCATGATAAGTGATTTTGATTTCCCATCAATATAGTAAACAATCGGCTTATCCGGATTTTTCACTAGATCTACGATTGTTGATTCTACTGTCAGATCCACGATGGAATGTGCTGGCTTTCCAGTGGAGGGACGGAAATTCGGCTTCATAATTCGCGCAAGGAATGCTGAAAATTGGGCGCGATCAATCGGCTGTGTTGGACGAAATGTTCCATCATTATATCCAACGGTAATATTGTTTGCTGCCAATGATGAGATGGATGAGGATGCCCAGTAGTCTGTGCGGACGTCTTTGAAACCAGGCTCATACACACCTTCCAGTTTAAATGCGTTCCCGATCACTCTAGCCATTTCAGCACGAGTGATATTCCCGGTTGGATCGAAATGTGTTTTGCTTTTCCCATTAATGATCCCTGCACCCGAGGCAACTGCAATTTCTTTATAGCCAAAACTAGTTGGCTTTACATCATAGAATCCGGGATCTTTTATGTTGTAATCTGACTCTGGCATGCCAATGGAACGCATAATCATCACAACGGCTTGTGCACGTGTAAGTTTCACGGATGGACGGAATGTTCCATCTAAATAGCCACTGATCACTTTTAATTCAGTCAAATAGTCAATCTCTTTCTTAAAGCTCGAAACATCTTGGAATCCATCAGCTTTGGCTGATCCAGTTGGAATAACAAATATGACAAGACACAATGATATAGCCATCAAGATATGTAATAACCTTTTCAATGAAATCTCCCTCTCTCTTTAAATTCTATTCATTATAGCGACAGAACCTATCTTTTACTCGTATCTAATGTCCTATATTTAATGATAACTCCAAATTGGCAATTATCAATAAAAATGTAAAAAATAAGTGAACACCAACTGAAGTGAAAGTAAGTATTGGAAATAATAATGGATTTAAGTCAATTTTTTATTAATGGCCTGCTCATAAAAAAACGGACCTAATTGTGTTTAACAATCAGGTCCGTCAGTTAGGTCTCTTTTTTAATGGAGACTATTATGAATATTACTAGCTTTTGATTCAACGTATTTTAGATGATCCTTAAGGTTTTCTTTTGAAACATATTGACCAAAATCCTCGGGAACGCCTTCGTTTGATCCATCAATTCGATGAGCAATCAATGTACCAATTTCAGGATAAAAATGATGACCATCGAAATAATTGTTAATGTCATTTGTAACAGTATTAGGATACATAAAATTATAAACTCCGCCAAACACATCGATTACTTCTGTGAGCCAACGCTCGTAGTAAGGCAACAGACCTTGATCCACCAACTCCTTAAATAATGGAGTCGAAATTGGAGTCATAAAGATGATAAATTCTGTATTTGGGTAGGCAGCCTTTAAATTTAATAATACCTGTTTAATATTAGGATTATAATCGTAAGAGCTACCGTAAAATTCATCACGGAACTTTTCAATTTTTTCCTTTGTTTGCTCAATTGTTAATTTTGAATCAACCCGCATTGCGTTGGCAACATTGTCTCGATTATAAGTTCTTTCTTCCATCGGCACATTATTTTTGGACATTTTATAAGTTTCATACGAATACTTCAATAAATCATATGAAAGTAGATTTTTGTAACGATATAAGGGTTCATTCAATGTCTCGATATATTTATCTAAATTTCCGTTAAATGAGCTTTCACTTTTACTCGTTTTAAAGAAGTCCATTCCGATAATAACCCGTTTAAACTGTTTTCCATTTTGTTTTGTAGCATACTCAAGAAAAGGGGCATACTCCCGCACGGAAAGGTTACTTGCTGAAAAATTATAAACCTTCATCCCTTTAAAGTCATGTTGATTAATATACGTAGAGCGACTGCTGCCAAGGAGAAGCGTATCATAATCAAAAGGTTGAAAATGCATAGCATTTGGCTTTTGTTGCCGTTCATCAATAACGGTTTGTACATCATTGTACGTATTTTTATGACCAAACGTCCACATAGGATCAATAAAATAAATGAAGGAAGCAGAACTACCAACAAATAGTACAATAATGGTCATAATAATAATTACAAATTTTTTGTATGACATAGGCATTCACCCTAAAAGTTAAAGTATAGAAATTCAGATACTTGTTGTAACTGGAATACTGAGTAAATAATTAATGCAGAGATATAGATTGCCGAAATCCAATTTGGTTTTAAGTGATCTTTGAAATACATCGAATTTTTTGCGAACACAGAAATAAGAAAAGCAACAAGCAATATACCAACTACCCAAAAGAAGTTTTCATCCAAAGTAAAATCATAATATGGAATGTTTAATTGGTTGAAAAAGGTGTGTTGGAGATCTGTAGGAAGTACACGTCCATTCAAACCAATCATACTTCTTAAAACCATAATAGCATCATGTACGGAAGGGGCTCTGAAGAAAACCCAAGCCGCATTCACAAATTGGAAAGTAATAAACCAAGCTAGGAGCTTCGGTAATTTGAATCCTGCTTGTCCCCAAAGTCTATTAATTACACTTGCAATGCCATGCATTAATCCCCAGATGATAAATGTCCACCCAGCACCGTGCCAAACTCCACTCACAAAAAACACAATCATAATATTTATATATGTTCGTACTAGACCTTTGCGGTTTCCACCGAGAGGGACGTAGATGTAACGTGTCAAGAAGTTCGAAAGAGTCATATGCCATCTTCTCCAGAAATCTTGAATACTTAATGCTTTATAAGGAGAGTTGAAGTTAATAGGCAGTCTAATATTGAATAGTAAGGCAGCACCAATTGCCATATCAGAATATCCGCTAAAATCGAAATAGAGCTGGAATGTATAAGATAAAGAAGTTATCCAGGAATCGACCATAGTAAGAGTAGCAGGATTACTATAGCCAGCATTGGCTATCTCGGCAAAAGTATCTGCAATTCCTACCTTTTTAAACAAACCGATACCAAAAACAAATAGCCCAGTAGCAATATTTTTAGCATTTATTTTCCTGTTCTCTTTGTTTTCGAATTGAGCCATCACGTCGCCATGCTGAACAATTGGTCCAGCGATTAATTGTGGGAAAAAGCTTACAAATAAACCGTAATTTAAAGGATGGTAACCTTTCGTTTCACCTTGATAGGAGTCTACTAAATAAGGGATTTTCTGAAAGGTATAAAAACTAATCGCTAGCGGAAGTATAAGATTCATCACACGGTAATCTGTATCAAATACTGCATTTACATTTGTAATAAAGAAGTCGTAATATTTAAAATACCCCAATAAACCAACATTAAATAAAATACCTATTGTTAGTAGTGCTTTTTTCTTCATTGGCTGTTTCATTTTTCCAAGGGTTGTACCAATAATGTAGTTCACAATTAAGGAAAAAAGTAGTAAAGGAAGGTAAATTGGGTTCCACCAACCATAAAAGAACAAGGATGAAAGGAATAACCAAACCTTTGAAAGTGTAAAGTTTACTTTATTTAAAGCGAAATAACCGATAAAAACGATTGGTAAAAACAAAAAGATAAACTCGAATGAATTAAATATCAAGGGATCACCTCATCAGGCAGCTAAAGTTATTGAAAAATCTTAATAAATCATACTATATATAATTCTATGATACAACAATACATTTTTTAGGGGATTTATAGGATTTTTAATGGTAAATTTAGTATTTATACGGTAATATATGCATTAGAAGAAAAATTTTCATATTTCTATTGAAAAATATTCCTAATATGATAATCTATATATAAGTAATAAAATTCCGTTTTGTGTTGAAAATAAAGGGATATGGTTGGTCTTTGTCTAAAAAGCTACCTGCTAAATGAATTTAGCAGGTAGCTTTTTTGTGCGGGAAAATAGTAGATCACCTAATATAGAAGGGAAATGTTACATACTACTATCTTAATAGAATATAATGACTTGGAAAAATTATGTATTCGTCTATAATAGATTATAGTATTTACCAGATTAATGTAATTTGATAATGAAAGGATGGTTTTTTTGAGGCGTTATAGAAATGTATGTATTTTGTTTCTTCTACTGACTTTCACAACGTTATTCGTTGGCGTTAACTATAGTTATGCAAAGACTGCTATGTTAACACCAGGTGCTCAGATTAGGTATGAAACAACGACTGTAGCTAAGAAGAAACAAGCGGTTCATGTACTTAATTTAAATCTTGCTAATCCAAACATAACAATTGAGATGGGTTATAATGACCCGCTCAATACATGGAAAAACGTTCCTGCATTTGCGAAAGCAAACACATATGATCAACATCATGTCATAGGTGCTGTGAATGCTTCGTTGTTCCATATGAGAGATAGCAAGCTACCTATGTATCTATTAGCTCAAAATAAGCAAATTATTAATTTGGGATCAGAAAGAGAGGTAGAAGATACGGGATTCATGTCTGTTCCAGCTGCATTTGGGATGGATGAAAGTGGGGAGGCGATCATTGATCGTTATAGCATCCAAGCTTCTTTCACTTATCAAGGGAATACATATCCATTAAGCGGTTTTAATCGGCCGCGAGGTGAAGATGAAAGTGTGCTTTTCACATCCTCATTCCGTTATCCGAATACGCGAACGAATTCAACTGGGTATGAAGTGATAGCTGAGAACACGTCAAAGGATATTAATAAGAGTATTGGCTTTAGTGAGTCTGTAACAGCTCGAATTGTGGGTATAAGATCATATGGTGAAAAATCGAGTGCCTTGATACCGAAAGATGGATTTGTCATTTCGACACAAGGGATGGCAGTAGATCAAGTTCGGAATATGAAGATAGGTGACGAGATTGCTTTAACCATTGATATTGATGAAAAATGGCAGAATGCAAAGTTCATGCTCGCTAGTGGTCCTTTATTAGTTCAAGAAGGTAAAGCAAATCTTACCATTGATACGTCAACAGCTAAAGCGAAAACTAGAAGAGCAAGAACAGCGATTACTGTTGATGATACTGGTACTAGAGTATACATGGTTACAGTAGATAATACGAAAGGTAACCCTGGTATGACTCTAAAAGAGTTTGCCAATTATTTAGTCAGTCTTGGTGCCTATCAAGCAATTAATCTAGATGGTGGTGGCTCTACTACGATGGCTATTAGAAATCCGGGCAGCCGCTATGCTGGTCTTATTAACAGTCCATCTGATGGAAGAATGCGCCCAGTTTCGACCGTTTTACAGGCAATTAGTACTGCTCCCTATGGACCTCCTGCAAAGATTACAGTCAAAAAAACAAAGGCAAGTACTTTGAAACCTGGAGATTCAACTGATTTTGTTGTTACGTCTGTCCTCGATTCTTACAATAACTTGCTACCAATATACAAAACTGGTGTTAAAATTGTACCGGATCCTTCAATTAATCAGATTGGCAAAATGTCCGGGAATAAATTTATAGCTACTCAACCGGGTACTGGATTTGTGACAGTGAATTATGCCAGTGTTTCTGTAAAGGTGCCTGTGACAGTAGAGGCTAAATCAACAAAGAAAAAATAATATAGAGAAAGAGGGTACCCTATCAGGGGTCTGACTCCCACGCACAGCAACTATACTAGATATAGCATTGTGGGGTCTGACACCTTACTTGGGTCACCCTCTTTCTATTATGACTGAACCGGTTTACACGACCAAGTCGATAAGTCCATGTCTGCTTTTAAAACCATCGCTGCTGGAAAAATAAATGTCCAAGGTTTGGATGTGTTTGCTTTAATTTCTAAATCTTCTAATGAAAAACCGCCTTTAGCAACGACTTCCTTAGAAGCATCAATCATTTCTAATGGAAGCTTTTCAATTTTAACGTTTTTATTATGTCCATTACGAATTAAAATGGTGACATGAAGGTCGCCGTTCTCTGATTTTTTCGCTTGTAAGCCTAAGAAGTTCACTTCACCTTCACGAGGAGGATCAATTTTTTCGACATACATTTCTAGTTTTTTGCGCTCGGCTTCTGGCATTCCCTTTTCCCAAGATTCAGCAAGATCCAGTCTGTGCTTAGCTTTAAGTTCAAAAGCAATTGTCCAGTTTTTCGTTGAGAAGTCTTTTTTCAAAACTGTGTCAGCGGGGAAAACGAACATCCAAGGGCGGCTGCTTCTAGCAGGAAGTTCCCCAAGTACACTCATATCGAAGGAATGACTAGCAATTGTTTCCTTGTTTTCATCCAAAAGCAATAGTTTAACTTCTTCGAAGGTGATCGCTTTATTTAAGCTGTTGCGAACAAAGGCAATCGCAGCGACTTCATTGTTTTCAGGTCGTAATTCAATACCAGATAATGAGATTTGATTCGGTTTCAATGGGGCAAGCTCATTGTTTAGGAATCGATATACATAGTTTTGTTCGCTTGATAGATTCCACTCTGGATGAATGGATAATTCAGTAATAATTTCCTCATCTGTCTGAACATCCGTTTCATTTAATAGCTCGCCAGAAGAAATAATAGAATCTTTTCCTTCTTTTTTAAGTTTGTTAATCTTTTTTTTGAAAATCGACACCATATTTATCTAACTCCTTATAATGTAAAGACGTACCCTGAATAAGTATGTAATGTTTTATACATCTATCGGATTCTGTATTAGCTACTATTGGGATGGATTTTTAAGCTTCTACTTGGTCATTAACCATTTGAACGAAATGCGCGATCTTCACAGCCATAGCCATTTCAATTGAATTAAACGTATACGTAAATAACTCAAGTCCTTCTTTTTGGTAGAGGCGTAAAGGGTCCTCTTGTTGATATTGGCGTAGTCCAATGCCTTCTTTTAGACGGGCCATGTTTTCTAAGTGTTGAATCCATTCGGTATCGATTACTTGTAATAGCCAGATTTTCAACGTTTGGAAGAATGCTGGAGTTGTTTCGATACTTGCAAAATATGTTCCTAGGTTATACTCAATGGATTTTTCTATTTCTTTCTTATTCTGAATAGAGTCTGAAAGAGTTATAGGATAGCCAGGTAGAAATTCATTAATTTTTGCAGTCAACTCATTAATATGCCACTCTTCAGGTGCAGTCTCCTCTGAGCAAAACTGGTCAATTACGTTCTGTATGGCATTTCGAACATGTGATTCTAGTTGACTATCAATGTTTTCGGCTTCCATGATCCGATTGCGCAATTGATAAATAATATTTCGTTGTTCGTTACTAACATCATCTAATTTTAAATTGTATTCTCGCATAGAATAGTGGGACCCTTCGACAATCCGCTGAACACGATCCACGAATTCACCGATTTTTTTAAAGGTGATGAGGCCTGTGTTATCAGATGTAAACTTTTTCTCAAGCTTTTCTAGGTCTTCTGCGGCAAATCGATTAATCATATCATCTTCTAGTGAAATATAGAATTGTGAGGAACCAGGGTCACCTTGACGTCCAGCGCGTCCACGCAATTGGTTGTCTACTCGTCTACTTTCATGTTTTTCTGTGCCAATTACGTGCAAACCGCCAAGCTCAGCAACGCCTTCTCCAAGTAGAATGTCGGTTCCCCTCCCGGCCATATTGGTAGCGATTGTAATTTGGCCTTGTTGTCCAGCCATAGCAATCAATTCTACTTCTTGTTCCACACTTTTGGCATTAAGTAAGTTAAAAGGCAGGTTCTCTTCCTCTAAATAGGAAGCAACTTTTTCGGATTGTAGAATAGAGGTTGTCCCGATTAAGATAGGTTGACCAGTTGCATGCACTCGTTTTACTTCTTCAGCTACTTTTCGGTATTTCTGGTCTAGTGTCTTAAAAATAACATCTTGATGATCCACACGGATTTTGTCCCGATTGGTTGGAATTTGAATCACGTCCATGCCGTACACATTTTGAAATTCTTTTTCTTCGGTTCTGGCCGTACCTGTCATTCCGGATAGCTTCGTATACATTCTGAAGTAGTTCTGAATCGTAACAGAAGCTTGTGTTTTATTTTCTTCTGTAATTTCAAGGCCTTCTTTCGCTTCAATCGCTTGGTGCAACCCATCGCTTAACGATCGACCTTCCATGACGCGACCAGTGAAGATATCAACTAGCAAGATCTTTCCGTCTTTGATAATATAATCGACATCTTTTTCAAACATGACATGGGCACGAACGGCTTGAATGACATAATGAAAAAGCGTTTGATGCTCAAGATCATAAAGATTATCGATGCCAAATGCTTTTTCAACTTTCTCGATACCATCATCGGTTAAGCTTGTTGCTTTCGTTTCTGGATCAAATGTATAATCTTCTTCTTTCTTAAAGCGTTTCGCAAGACGAGAAGCAATATGTTGCAAATCGCTGTTAGAATGTGATTTTCCAGCGATAATTAATGGCGTTTTTGCTTCGTCTACGAGTACGCTGTCTACTTCATCAATGATGGCATAATGAAGGGGTCTTTGACTTTTATCTGCAATACTAACAGCCATATTATCGCGTAAGTAATCAAACCCGAATTCCGTACCCACTCCGTACGTAATATCCGCAAGGTAGGCCGCTTTCTTTTCATTCGGCTGCATATTTGGTACATTTAAACCGACCGTTAATCCGAGGAATTCATGAATTTGCCCAATTTTTTCCCGATCTCGAGTGGCTAAGTAATCATTGACAGTAATGACATGAACGCCTTTGCCTTCAAGAGCACGTAAATAGCTTGGAAGGGAAGCAACTAGTGTTTTTCCTTCTCCCGTGGCCATTTCTGCGATATTTCCTTCCGTTAAGACAAGTCCGCCGATCATTTGGACATCAAAATGCCTCATCCCAAGTACTCGTTTTGATGCTTCTCGAACTACAGCAAAGGCATCTAATTTGATGTCATCTATCGTATGCCCGTTTGTTAAATCATCTTTAAATTGGGTCGTCATTTCTTTAAGCTGTTCATCGGAATATTGAATATATTTTGGCTCTAATGCATTAATTTCATCCACCATTTTATAATATTTAGTAAGTCTTTTTTGATTTGTATCTCCAAAGGTGTTTTTCAGAAAGGACAACATGTAAAACGCTCCTTAACTAGCATAAATTCTTTCTTTCAAGTTATAATATTACCAAAAATAAGAGGTATTTGCTATACATAGTAAAAGTCTGTAAAATTTAACAATTAACCGTTTGTATATATCAAGTAAAGCAAGGTAATATCATATTAGATAAAAATAGTTTGTAAGTTTATTAGAATTCTAGTATCATATTTGATGATATCAGTTTTTGTTGATTGGACTAGGAAAAAAGAGAATAGCGTCAGGTGACTATTTGCTGAACTACCAAATAAATGAAATGTACCGATCTGCTCATTCTTTAATCTTAATTTGGATATGATATTTCTAAGGAGGTACTCCATGGTTTACCTTGCCTTGTTACTATGCTTTGTGGCATCTATTATCATTACACCGCTTGTTAAGAAATTTGCCATTAAGATTGGTGCGACTGACAAGCCTAATTATCGTAAAGTTCATCAGAAAGTTATGCCCCGTCTTGGCGGATTGGCAATTTATATTAGTTTTCTCATCGGTTGGGTTTTTCTAAGACCTACGGATGACTTATCAACAATCCCACTTCTTGTTGGGGGATTAATCATTATAATTACTGGATTTTTCGACGATTTATTCGAATTATCCGCTAAATTAAAATTTCTCGCTCAAATAGTTGCAGCAGGCATTGTCGTTATTGGCGGCGTTCAGGTAGATTATATTAACTTGCCTTTTGGTGGCGAGCTTCATTTTGGAATACTTGCTATACCTTTAACGATTATTTGGGTCGTTGGTATAACAAATGCAATTAATTTGATTGACGGCCTTGATGGACTTGCAGCTGGTGTTTCATCGATTGCATTAATTACCATCTCAGGAATGGCGATTCTAAAAGGTGATATATATGTAACGAGCGTTGCTCTCATCCTTTTAGGTAGCACACTTGGGTTTTTGTTTTACAATTTCCATCCGGCGAAAATCTTTATGGGTGATACAGGAGCGTTATTCTTAGGATATATGATTGCAGTTCTTTCCCTTATGGGATTCAAGAATGTCACAATGATTTCATTGATCGTACCAGTTATTATCCTCGGAGTTCCAATTTCTGATACATTTTTTGCGATTATTCGTCGAATTAAACACAAGAAGCCGTTATCAGCACCAGATAAATCACATCTGCATCACTGCTTACTTGAAGTAGGTTTTTCACATAGACAAACAGTATTACTCATTTATGCAATGGCTGCATGTTGCGGATTATCTGCTTTTATATTTTCGATGGCTACGTCTTGGGGCGCGATTTTAATAGGTCTTGTGCTCTTGCTTGCTGTTGAAGTTATTGTAGAAAAAGTAGGTTTGATCGGTAAGGAATACCAACCTTTATTGCGATTCATCAATGCAAAAAATGATCAAATGAAAGATCGTTAATGTAAGACCTCTCTATTATGGAGAGGTTTTTTTACTTTTTTTAGTGTTAAAAGATTTTGGATCAATTATTGCATTTTATATTTATTCTTTGTTAATTTGGGTTAATTTATGAAATTTCCTCTCAAATATTCTAATAAACGGATAAAACAACCTAGTTAAACCGAGTCGGCTTAAATAAAACTACTTATGAGAGTATCGTTTAAAAAAACATTGTGAATAAAATCAAAAAACAGCTGCACCTTATATGGTACAACTGTAATTTATTCATCATTCATCATCGTGTGAAAGGCTGCCAACGCTTTTTCTGTTCGTTAACCCTAAATGTTTTCTCAATAAATTTTGTGTTTCTGTCAGCTTATCTTTATCAAGGTTGAAGACGTATGAGTTATTTTCTCTACCGTCTGTACCTTCGAGTTGAAGGGTATCAATTGTCAGGTCATTTTTAGCGGTAGCGTACTCAACAAATGTTTTCATTTCATTAAAGGTCAAGTTCGTTTTCATATTTCCACCGACCGCTTCGATTATATCAGGATATTTCGTTACAGCGTGAATAGTTGTTGCCTTTTTTATCATAGCTTGAATAATTTCTTGTTGCCGTTGCCCTCGTAAAAGATCGCTATCTTGCTTACGTGTACGTGCAAGTGCTAATGCTTCTTCACCATTCAAGGTTTGCAAGCCAGGTTCAAGGTGAATTGCGTTATGTTGATCTTCAGCGTTTTTCTCATTCAATTCATAAGGAACTTCGACTTCGATTCCGTCAAGAGCATTGACAATATCTATGAATGCATAGAAGTTCATACGCACATAATAATCGACTGGAATATCAAGAAGGTTTTCAACGGTTTCAACGGTGACCTTGGGACCGCCATATGCATGTGCATGTGTAATCTTTGTGTAACGATCTTTTTTAGGGACGTACACATAAGAATCTCGTGGAATACTTAATAATTTTATCGATTTATCTTTTTGATTGAAAGTAGCCAGTATTAAAGCATCTGAGCGTGTGGACTCTTCATACTTTCTAGAATCACTATCATCCACACCAATAAATAGAATGGATGTATTGTCTACCTCTGGATTGACCTTCGCTTCACGCTTAGATGAGAGGCCAATTGATTCAAAAGACTTATCAATGGCAGAAGCGGCTTTATTGTACAAGTACGCTCCATAGGCAGTGCCAGTGATAGTTAGTAATAAAAGCGGAACCAAGAACCATGCAACAAGTTTTTTGCGTTTCTTCTTGCGCCTTCTTTTGGTAACTCTGTACATGCGTTGGTTTGACATTTTTCTTTCTCCTTCATGGGCAGAATCCAGACTGATATATCTATGAAACTATACTCTACAACATTCTACATTTTTTTTACTGTTTCGTAAAATAAATATTATAGGTAGTAGAAAGCCGTTTTAGGAAATGGATTATTTATCTCGTTCGAGGTACAGCTGTTCCCCTTCTTCCATCCGATTTTGTCCATTAGTCAATTCTGTCATCCAAGCTGTAAAGGCATCCTTTCCAGACTTTTCTACATATGTTTCAATGATTACATTTTCAAGGTAATGTATTTCTTTTACTTCATAAATAGACGATCGCAGCTCATTTTCCAGTTTGCCAAGCCAGGTGTAATCGATATGGGTAGCCATTACCTGCATGAGCTTTCTTTCGACAATCCCAGTTGCATCAATTCCTTCTGATGTTGACTTACTGTAGGCACGAATCAAGCCGCCTGCTCCCAGCTTGATGCCGCCAAAATATCGAGTAACAACGACTGTCGTATCTTTTAGACCCTTTTTTTTCAGTACTTCAAGAATAGGGACGCCAGCTGTACCGCTTGGTTCACCATCGTCAAGTGCCTTTTGGATTTGATCATGCTCGCCAATTAAGTAGGCAGAACAGTTATGTGTAGCATCTTTGTGTAATTTTTTGATATGTTGAATGAAGGCCTGGGCTTCTTCTTCTGTTTCTGTACGGGCAATATGAGAAATGAAGCGGGACTTATCAATGATGATTTCATGTATGCCATTGCCTTTTACAGTTAGGTAGGATTGTAGCATAATAACTCCTTTCTTTTTAAAAAATAGTAGTTTGATTTATAAAAAGATAATGTTTAATTTTTTTAAAAGAGTGTAAGGCTTTTCTTTATTATAAGGCTTTCGCCATATTGCTGCAATTTTCGATGGGCACGTGTTTGTACGATAGTATTAAGTATGTAGTTATTTTTTCTTAAAAGTCATACGATAGTAAGGTGTGTAAAGAAATTTTAATATTAGGCTGTTTTCTTCATGGTATAATAAGGTCTATTGTTCTATAACATTTTTCTGTACTAGATGATGAGATTATGCTTAAAAGAATATATTGTTTGAAAAAGCAAGCTTGAAATTTCTAGAGGAAAAATTGGGACGTTTGAAGCTTAGAGCTACAAGGGATGTAATTATAATTCCTTATGTGGTCAACCTATTTTTAGGTATAATGGATTCATTCACCGTTTGCTTATACTGGCTAGAATGGCTTAGGATAATAATATAGAGTCGGAAAGTCAAACGGCATATATAGGATATGAATGAACAATGGCTAAAGGGCGAGTTACGTGCGATTTGTGCGACAATAGACCTTGGCAATTACTACTAAGAAGCGAATACTTTTATTCAATAAAGTGAAAATCAGTCAATTGGCGTTGATGTAAGAGATAAACCAACCAAAAGGCTGGATGTAATCGGAGGAATCTAAATGTCCTTAAAAAAAATGGATGTAAAAGCTTTGGACATGATAGTTGAAACGATGATCACGACTGTTGGAGACAGCAAAGTTGAAATATTTGAAATTAAAGAGCAATGCCTTCGTGATTTTGAAGAGATAACGAAGGAGCTTGAAGAAGTGAAAATCCGGGTTGCCATCGTGATCGAAGAATGCGATGTGCTCGAAAAAAAGGCTAAATTATCGAGAAAACGTCTTTCGGAAGTGAGCAAGTATTTCAATGATTTTTCTGAACAACAAGTTCGTGATGCTTATGAGGTTGCTCATAAGTTACAAGCGGATTTACAGATGAACAGTCAAATGGAGAAACAATTGCGGCTACGTAGGGATGATTTAGAAAGAAGGTTGCGTGGGCTTGAACAGACGATTGATCGAGCAGAGCATCTTGTTTCACAAATTTCGGTTGTTTTGAATTATTTAACGAGTGATTTGAAGCAAGTGGGTGCCGTGCTTGAGGATGCGAAACGCAAACAAGACTTTGGCTTGAAAATCATTGAGGCGCAGGAAGAAGAGCGCAAGAAGCTTTCTCGTGAAATTCATGATGGACCGGCACAAATGCTGGCAAATGTCATGATGCGGTCAGACTTAATTGACCGAATTTATCGCGAACGAGGCGGTGATGAAGCGATCATAGAAATTCGGAACTTGAAGGTAATGGTCAGAAATGCACTTTATGAGGTGCGCCGAATTATTTATGATTTACGTCCAATGGCACTCGATGATCTAGGGTTAATACCTACTTTAAGAAAATACCTGCAAACGACCGAAGATTACAACCACGGTATAAACATGACATTTATAAATTTAGGTGAGGAAAAAAGACTGCCGTCTGATATGGAAGTCGCGCTATTCCGTCTCGTGCAAGAATCCATTCAAAATGCGTTGAAGCATGCAAAACCGAAAAGCATCCAAGTCAAGCTTTCGATGACGAAAGAAATGGTCATTGTCATGGTGAAGGATGATGGTATTGGCTTTGATTCTGATGTTCAAAAAGCAGGATCATTTGGATTAATGGGGATGAGGGAACGTGTCGAGCTTCTTGAAGGCGAAATGATGATAGATTCCCATCAAGGTGTTGGAACACTCGTATCAATAAAAGTCCCACTTAAATAAATGATTAGATAGAAAAATAAATTTGGTAATGGTACAAAGACAAGGGGGAAGCACGATTGAAAACAAGTATTATTATTATAGACGACCATCAGCTTTTTCGTGAAGGTGTAAAAAAAATTCTAGAATTTGAACCTGCATTTGATGTAGTTGCAGAAGGGGACGACGGTTGTGAGGCGATGAATTTAGTAGAAACTCACCGTCCTGATGTAGTCATCATGGATATTAATATGCCACAACTAAATGGTGTGGAGGCAACTAGATTACTCATTGAGCGTTTCCAAGATATGAAGATTATCATTCTATCGATTCATGATGATGAGAACTATGTAACCCATGCACTTCAGACTGGGGCACAAGGTTATTTATTAAAAGAAATGGACGCAGATGCGCTAGTAGAAGCTGTAAAAGTAGTGGCAGACGGCGGATCGTACCTGCATCCGAAAGTTACCCACAATCTAGTAAAAGAGTATCGTCGAATTGCTATTGAACAAATGGAAGAAAGAGAATCTTCTTTATATATACCTGAAATCAGAAAACCGCTTCATTTATTAACGCGTCGGGAATGTGAAGTGCTTCAGCTTTTAGCAGATGGTCAAAGTAACCGTGGAATCGGTGAAACGCTGTTCATCAGTGAAAAAACTGTAAAAAACCACGTCAGCAATATTTTGCAAAAAATGAATGTCAATGACCGTACGCAAGCTGTTATTTCAGCAATTAAAAACGGTTGGGTTGAAGTAAAATAAATAAATGATTGGATGTCCACAGCTGAAATGTTGGAGGAAGCCAACGAAAATCGTCTAGCTTGATCGATGTTACAACGATTAAGGCTGGGCGATTTTTATTTGAAGGACATGGGGCGGGTCTTCGCGATTTAATAATATAGCCAATCTACTTAACGGTTATACTAATATTATTGAAAAGCTGTCCAAAATCTGGCTTCGCACCGCCACCATTGTGATTAGGTGAGTGTAGCGTGTTATAAGATTGATCTTCATGTGAAAGGTGACGTAATAACCTTGTAGGAGTTTTGCATGCAATGGATTCAGAAGGAAACTATACGTATAATCGAGTTCCTGTGATCCAAAATTCAAGTACTACGCTCTGGAATAAAGGTCTCGCGATTCGAGATCTGGCTTTCACGCGACGTGAATGAGGTCTTGCGATCCAAATCCAAGGGCTCCTTTCCGACTTTCTATTAAAAGTACCGCAAGATTTATGATGCAAATAGAGGGATTTTCAGATAAAATGGTGATTATGTTTAAATGAGAATAATGAAATAAGGATGGTAGTGTTTTATGAAAACGGCAGTTGTTACGGATAGTACGGCCTATATTCCGGAACATATACGTAAACAATTTCATATACATATGGTTCCGCTTCAAGTTGTGATCGGCAATGAGACATATCGGGAAGAAATTGATATAACAGCGGATGAATTTTACGATGTGGTTAAAACACAGGATAAGCTTCCGACAACATCTCAGCCGCCAACAGGTTTATTTGTCGAGAAGTATGAGGAATTAGCGCAAGAGTATGAGGCAGTTGTGAGTATCCATTTATCAAGTGGGATTAGTGGGACGTATCAAGGAGCGGTTAGTGCAGGAGAGATGGTTGAAAGTCTAGATGTGCACGGCTTTGATTCGGAAATCAGCTGTTATGTTCAAGCTTTCTATGTTCTTGAAGCAGCGAAGATGGCCTTAGATGGAAAAGGGCCAGACGAGATTCTTGCTCGATTGGACGTCATCAAGCAATCCGTACGTGCCTATTTTATGGTGGATGACTTGGCACATTTGCAGCGTGGCGGACGTTTGAGCAGTGCCCAGGCGTTGATTGGCAGCCTCCTTCAAGTCAAACCAATCCTCCATTTTGTAGACAAAGTGATCGTTCCTTTTGAAAAAATCCGTACCCGGAAAAAAGCGATGAAACGAATTGCTGATCTACTCGGTCAAGATGTGGCTCAAGGCGGCACGTATAAAGCAGTCATTATCCATGCAAAACGAGAAGCAGAAGCGAAAGAATGGCAAAAAGAACTCAAAACACAATATCCGAATGTTGAATTCGATATCAGCTATTTCGGACCAGTTATTGGCACACATCTTGGCGAAGGCTCCATGGCGATGGGCTGGTACAAGGTTTAAGAACGTCTGACCTCTGTTGGGGTGGGCGTTTTTTTGTTAGTTTAGTTAGGATTTTAGTATGTGATCCGTTATCTATGCTGAACCGAAAAGACTTGCTAAGGCGCGTAAATCAGGAATCCGGCACGAAAAGAGCTCGCTCCGGCACGTAAATTTCAAATCCGGCATGAAAAGTGCTTATTCCGGCACGCAATTTGGAAATGTGGCACGTAAATTTCTGTATCCAGCATCTTGGGCATAGGCCGCCCTAGTTTTACGTGAAATAAGCTCGGATTTGGGTCTTCGAGTAATCGAATGAATATGTAGTCGATTAATTCTTGATATTTTTAGAGTTGTATCGGATCGCGCTATTACATTTTACCTAGTACGAAAGAATCGGATAGGAATCTATTATTTTAGTAGTGGTCATGGTATAATTTCGAAGCATCAATCAATATGGAAGATTCACCTTATCTTTCTAGAAAATAGCAAACTTCATCGAAAGGGGAGGACGCAAAGCCATGGGTCTAAAGTCACTTGTGTACAAGGATCGCCAGGTTGCCGAGAGGATAGGTAAAATGTACTGAATGTTTATAGCATTTTTGATCCTAAATGTGTGCAGGTGTAACTGGACTCTTTCTTTTTATAAGTTAAGCAAAAAATATTTGAAGATTAGGAAAAAGGAGTAGGAATGATGGGTTTACGTAATGCTGCAATTGGTAAGAAACTGTTCGTACTAATACTTAGTTCTTTCATCATCTTTGGTGTAATCGGTGGAACTGGATACTACTATATGAATCAAATGAATAAAAAATCAGATCAAATGTACTGGGATGCTTTGCTTCCGGTAAAATGGCAAGGTCAAATTCGCATAAACACACGGGCGATCGATAATAGTACACTTGAGATGTTGCTTACATCTGATATAAAAAAGAAACAGGATTTAAAAGAACAAATTGACGCGCTAAAGAAGGACAATGAAACGTTGATACAGGCGTTAGATAAAAGTCTGATATCTGAATCTGAGGTGGAACATCTATCTCAATTTAAGAAAGAGTATCAGAAATATGTAAATGCGGTTGAAGACGTATACAATGTTGTACTGTCAGGCGATAAGGATTTTTTAGGCTATGCTAAATATCAGCAGGAAGTACAGCCAGCACGAGAAAAATCCAATTCATTACTGAATGAAATAGGCGAATATATGGAGAGTTATGCGGACGAATTAGGTAAAAGTATTACAGAGAGCAGTCATGACAGTAATAATATTGTTATTATCATGATTCTTCTGTTTATTGTGATAAAAGGTGTACTTGGATTTATTATAACGCGGATGATTACCAATCCGATTAAAGAAATTGAAACACTAATGGAAAATGCGCAAAATGGGGATTTAACCGTTGCGGGGAGTTATCAATCCAAAAATGAAATTGGTCGATTGACTCATTCTTTTAATAATATGATGGTAAAGTTGCGCGAGTTGATGGCACAAGTAAACATAACTTCTGAACAAGTAGCCGCTGCCTCTGAGGAATTAACGGCAAGTTCAGAAGAGTCGAGTAAAGCAAGTGAACAAATTGCCAATACCATTCAAGAAGTGGCACATGGAGCGGATCAGCAGGTTAAGAACACTGAGGAGAGTTCGAAGGTCGTAAAAGAAATGGCGCTAAGTATTCAACAGATTGCTTCCCATGCTCATAATATATCTGCCAATTCGGTAGAAACATCACAAAAAGCGCTGGAAGGGAACGAAGCAATTCAAACGACAATTGAACAAATGAATTCGATTCATTTGACCGTTACGCAATTATCACAAATTGTCAAAGGGCTAGGTGAACGGTCAAAAGAGATTGGCAACATTATTGAAGCAATTACAAGCATTGCCTCGCAGACAAATTTACTCGCATTAAATGCGGCAATCGAGTCGGCAAGAGCAGGAGAACATGGCAGAGGGTTTGCTGTAGTAGCGGATGAAGTACGTAAATTAGCAGAACAGTCCGCTGAATCGGCTCAGAATATTTCAGAACTCATCACATTAATACAAGATGAGACAAATCTTGCTGTTCAATCGATGGGCCAAACAACTAGTGAAGTGACCGGCGGAATTAGTGTAGTAAATAAAGCTGGAGAATCTTTTGCGCAAATTCGTTATTCTGTGGATGAAATATCTGCGCAGCTCCAGGAAGTGTCTGCTGCTTCCCAACAGCTTTCAGCGGGATCTGAACAAGTCTTACAATCTGAAAAACGATTAGCTGAAATTGCCGAAGCAGCTGCTTCAAGAACACAAAATGTAGCGGCGGCAACAGAGGAACAACTGGCATCAATGGAAGAAATCTCATCATCCGCTGCCACACTCTCTCATATGGCTGAAGAATTACAAGAGCAAATTGGCAGATTTAAAGTGTAATAAGAATTTTCAAGAAGGGTCTGACCCCATACGCTATATATTGTTTATTGTGTCATGTTCACGTCTTAAACGGTATTTAGTAGTTGCGGGGTCTGACCCTTTCATTATGGAAAGCTACGATCTTGTTGTTGTATAAGAAATCATTTAGGTCAAAAGTGTGGTATTATTAACAAATAAAAACATAAAAGGTAGAATCTATTTTTTGTAATCATAGTTGTGATTTATCTTTTTTTTATGGAGATCGTAAGTCCACCTATTTATAGAAATCATTCATCAAATTTAAATGAGAGGGATTATTGAGATGAATAAGTCTTTTCAGGGGGAAACTAAGGAAAAAAGAATGAATGTAATGACCAGAGAAGAAGACTTTCATTCTCTAATTATCGATCACCTGAATGCTGTTATCAAATTGGATGTCAGTGGGAATCTCTTAAACTGTAACAAAGCATTTGCACAACAGTTTGGTTATACGGAACAAGACTTCAATGAATCATTTATAGAGACGTTTATTCAAGATTATACATATGAACAAAAAAAGTATGTTACAGATGCTTTTTTAGGGAAAACAAATCGGTTTAATGCTTTAGTTGTTGGCAAAAATGGCGATACTCGCTATACAAATATTACCCTTCTTCCGATAGTTACTTCTGAAGGCATGGAAGTGTATATGATCATAAAAAATATGACTGTTTTAAAGGAGCAGGAAAGAGAGTTACTTCTGTGCAAAGAAAACTTTAATACAATTGAAGAAATTGGCAATATTGGGAGTTTTCATTACGAAATAAAGAGCGATCGCACGTTTTTTTCGAAACAAAAACGATTGATTCTTGGTATTAGTGAAGAGGAAGAATTTTCACCATCATATAAGCAAATTCTCGAGTTTGTCCATCCTGATGATCATCCTAAACTTGAAATTGCCTTCCAGCAAACTTTATTTAACAATGGCAGTGCTCATTTTGAATGTAGAGTTGTGAGAAGAGATCAAGCCATTCGTCATGTGTATGTACAAATGGAAGTCCTTTTTGACGAAATAGGTCTACCAGTTCGTGTAATTGGCTTCATTCAAGATATTACGAAAAGTAAAACACTTGAGTCGAAGCTTATGGAAAAAGAAAAGCAGTTTTCTCGAATTTATAATAACCTTGATGTTGGGGTCTGTTCTGTAAATATGCAGACTGGGCAAATAATTCTTTGGACGCAAGGAATTGAACAAATCTGCGGCTATCTAGCTGCTGAAGTGGAAAATAATACTGAATGGACAACCATCGTTCATCCTGAAGATTTGTTGCCATTTGTGGATCTATACCATGAGTTAGCAAAAGGAAACGCCGTTCGTCATCAATACCGTATCATCCATAAGAACGGTGATATTAAGTGGATACAACAATATATGATCCCTACTTTAGATGGTAGCGGAACATTTATTCAATTAGACAGCCTTATTACAGATATTACAGAGCAACATCTGTTACATGAAAAAGTGAAACATATTTCTTATCATGATCATTTAACCCAACTGCCAAACCGAAGAAAATTTAATAAAAAAATAAAACGATTTGCTAGAGAGTACGCGAATAGCGATAAGAAGTTTGCTGTGATGATCATTGATATTGATCATTTTAAATATATCAATGATACAATCGGTTACCCAAGTGGTGATGAATTATTAGTGCAATTTGCTGCTCGTCTTGCTTCTCTATTACCAGAAAATGATCAACTTGCTCGTCTCGGAGGCGATGAGTTTGGTGTTCTAGTCATTAATTTGGACTCGATTGAAACACTTGAAATGATCTCAAATCAAATTATTGATGGGTTAATCGAGCCGTTTTTGATAGACGGTTATGAATTATATGTCACTGTAAGTATTGGGATTAGTGTTTTTCCAGACAATGGGATAGATAGCTCGGACTTATTAAGCAATGCCGATATTGCATTAAACACAGCTGAGAAACAAGGTGAAAGTAAGTATAATATTATATCTCGATCAAGCAGTCTCGAGTCCTATAAATCATATAGCTTAGGCCGGGACTTAAGGAAGGCAATAGAAAATAACGAAATGACGTTGCATTTTCAGCCTCGAGTCGAAAGTTGTACAGGTGAAATGATGAGTGCCGAAGCTCTAATTCGTTGGAATCATCCAGAGTGGGGACTCATCTCACCGATGGAATTCCTGCCAATTGCTGAAGGAAACGGCTTAATTGTTCATATTGATAATTGGGTTTTAAAAGAAGTATGTAAACAGATAAGAAAATGGAAAGATGCTCAGCTAGCTACGGTGCCGATTTCGATTAATATTTCCGCTGTCCATTTTATGAAACGAGATTGGCTTCAAATGATAGAGAGAACGATTCAAGAAGCGGGAATTCAGCCAAGCGATATCGAATTTGAAATGACCGAAAGCTCTTGTTTGCACAATAAAGAAGTAGTGAAGAACACGATGAATTCATTAAAGGAAATGGGAATCACCATCTCTTTAGATGACTTTGGTACCGGATATTCTTCTCTATTTTATTTAACTCAATTTCCGTTTGACGTGATTAAAATTGATAAATCGTTCATTCAAAATATGATTCATAGCGATCAAGATATGTTTATCGCAAAATCGATTATTTATTTAGCAAAAGGCTTGCAAATAAAGGTGGTCGCTGAAGGGGTAGAGACGCTACAGCAATTAAATCTGCTCAAAAAAGAAGAATGCCATCAAATTCAAGGCTATTTATTTAGTCGTCCTGTTCCAAATGAGGAATTTAAAGCACTTTTGCAAAAAAGAATCCTCCAGCCGAATTAATGGATTAGAAGGGGCTGACCTCGCACTCTAAATCAGTATGTAGTGTTTTATGCCTTATTTTATATTGTATTTTGTTGTTGCGGTGTCTGACTCTTCTGATTATTTATTGAGTAGCGAATATAGAGATGATGAAAAATAAATAGGAGGTTTTTTTCGATGATTTCCCCTCACACTACCACTCCGTATTCCCCCCATTTGCAGTACCACTTATCGGGTCGATTACTGCTTGCTGCTGAAATTCCTTTTCCCTCTGAATTGCTTACAGAACATATGCAAGCAGGTTATGTTGCTGCAAAAGTTGGTGTCATCCGTGAGAATGGTAAATATCAATGTTCACGCTGTAGTAATCGTAATCAACAGTTGTTTTACACGTTTCCTTGCAGCCTTTGTCAAAAAAACTGCACATATTGTCGTTCCTGCATTATGATGGGGCGTGTAAGTGAATGTACGGAGCTTTACTCATGGACCGGACCTGAACTTCATTTTTCGATTCCCCCTCAAGTAATGGCTTGGGATGGCACACTTTCTGACGGGCAAAAAACGGCTTCAGACAGAGTGATTGCAGCGGTTGAACAAAATGAAGAAGTCCTCGTATGGGCCGTTTGCGGAGCTGGGAAAACGGAGGTGTTGTTTAAAGGAATTGACACTGCAATCTCAAATGGAAAACGGGTTTGTATTTGCACACCAAGGACGGATGTCGTGCTTGAACTTGCTCCGCGAATTAGACAGGCTTTTCCAAACATGGACGTCGCAGCTCTTTACGGTGGCAGTGAAGACCGTCACTTAGCCGCACCTCTAACTG
The DNA here is from genome assembly GCF_014138605.1 of Peribacillus huizhouensis. Classification (GTDB taxonomy): domain Bacteria; phylum Bacillota; class Bacilli; order Bacillales; family DSM-1321; genus Peribacillus; species Peribacillus huizhouensis. Next base: position 59,509 of record NZ_JACJHX010000005.1, read on the forward strand.
TTTCGACAACGCACCAGCTCTACCGTTTTGCCAATGCCTTTGATACGATCATTATTGACGAAGTCGACGCTTTTCCGTACTCTATGGACATATCCCTTCAGCAAGCTGTACAGAAGGCAAAAAAACAAACCTCATCTACGATTTATTTAACCGCCACACCATCACGACAAATGCAGAATGCTTATCGAAAAGGGAAACTTCAAGCTGTGACAATTCCAGCACGCTACCATCGTAAGCTGATTCCAGTACCAACGATGAAATGGAGCGGCAATTGGCAAAAGCAGTTTCAGAAAAAGAAAATCCCTCTACAAATTCAATCCTGGGTTCATGATCGGATTGAACGCAATATCCCCATTCTCTTATTTTTCCCAAGTATTAAAGTGATGAAAGCATGCTTACCTCTGTTTCAAAACATCGAACCTCATCTACTTGCTGTTCATTCAGAAGATCCCGAGCGGAAAGAAAAGGTCACGCTGCTTCGTAATCGGGAAGTTCCCGGTTTGCTGACAACAACGATTTTGGAACGTGGTGTGACGATTCCTAGATTGGATGTCGCGGTCATTGGCGCGGAGCATCAAGTGTTTTCTGAAAGTGCCCTTGTTCAGATCGCCGGCAGAGTAGGAAGAAGTGCGGACCATCCGACCGGGAATATTACGTTTTTTCATTATGGCAAAAGCGAGGAAATGGTAAAAGCTGTTTGGCATATTGAAAACATGAACCGTGAAGCAAGTAAGCGAGGGTTGCTAGATGTTTGATTGGTCTATCTTAAAACCCCGTCTCTGTCTGCTTTGTGATCAAGAAATAAACCAAAAGATATCATGGATGAGTTTGTTAATGCAGGAACAGGAGACGCCAGTCTGTGCGGACTGTTTCACTAAATTTGATCCGCTTAGAGGCGAGTTATGCCAAATATGCTCACGAGTTTTGTCAGCCGAGTTTCGAAGAGGTTCGCTTTGTTTAGATTGCCACCGTTGGGAACAAGATCCGGATTGGCAAGGATTTTTAACGGAAAATCGGTCGCTGTTTCATTATAATGATTATATGAAAGAAACGATTGCTAAATTTAAATATCGTGGTGACTATGCTATCGCAGAAGTCTTTTCCCCTTTGATAAAGGATGCGTTGCTTACATTAGCGTTTGATTCTGTTGCTGTGATTCCGCTAAGTAGAGAACGGCTGTTAGAGCGGGGCTTTAATCAAGCAGAAGCATTAGCTATTACTGCAGGTCAAACATGCATCTATCCGCTTGCGAGAATACATACAGAAAAACAATCAAAGAAATCTCGCCGCGACAGGATTAATTTGCCACAAGTTTTTCAGATCACCGATCCCGAACTGGTAGCAGGAAAGAAAATCCTACTAATTGATGATATTTACACAACTGGCTCAACATTAAGACATGCTGCTAAAGCGCTCAAACTTGCAGGGGCAACTGAAATTAGATCACTCACGCTCGCCAGATAGGGAATATTCTGTGGAAAAGGGGATGCCATTTGAGGTCACTTTTTTAATTGTCGGGTTGGGATTATTTGCTAAAGGATGTTTTTTGTAAACCCCTTAATATTTAACCGATTTCAGTCGATATAATAGTCAAAGAGTGCAGGTTTCCTGAAAGGGGATTAGCAAGATGGAGTTAACGAATTGTGCAAATTGCAATAAATTGTTCGTGAAATCAAAATTTCGTGACGTATGTGATGTCTGTTTTAAAGAAGAAGAAGCTAAATTTGATATCGTCTATAAATATATTCGCAAAGCTGCCAACCGTACCGCTACGATGCAGCAAGTCGTCGATGGAACTGGTGTGGAAGAAGAACTTTTGATCAAATTTGTCAAAAAAGGTAGATTGCGTTTGTCGCAATTTCCGAATCTCGGCTATCCATGTGAAAAATGTGGAACAATGATTAAAGAAGGAAGAATCTGTGGGAATTGTACAAACTCGATTCGTGCCGATTTGGCAGTGGTAGAAAAAGAAGAACAACGTAAACGGGAAATCGCGGAACGTGATCACCAAAGTGCCTATTATAGTAGAATGGATGAATAGGGTACACTAATAAAAAGACAACATTCGACAAATACATGAAAAGATTGTCAAATGAAACAAATAAAAAAAACGAAAAGCTAACCGATAATAGTAAAAAAGGAGTCAATAAAAAGCCGAAAGTGAGGATTGCGAGATGAAGATTAATCAGTTTGGACCATCGGGAATGAACCCGTATAATCGTCAACAACAAAAAGTAGATAGTGCAAAGATCTCTTCCGCTAAAGCAACGGACAAGATTGAAATATCCTCCACAGCCAAAGAACTTCAGCAAACATCCCAGATTCATTTAGAAAGACAAAAAAAGGTAGAGCAATTAAAAGCGCAATACGAAGCGGGCAATTATAAATTGAATGCTGAAGATACAGCGAAAAGCATTTTGAATTACTATTTTAAGAAATAGTGAATGCTAAGTAAGGCAGAGGAGGGAACAACAATTATGTCTACTGGACAAATCATCACTGCTCTAGAAAAACTGATTAAGCTCCACAAAGGCTTACATGATCTAGCATCAAGAAAAACCGACATCATCAAGCGAAGTGATATGGCTGCCCTCACTGCCTTGCTGAATGAAGAACAGAAGTACGTGAAGGCGATTGAGATGATTGATCGGGAAAGAGAAGCTGCTGTTCACGAGTTTTTAATGGCTAGAAGTCCCGGAATGGCAAAAGCGACATTAACAGAAATCATCGAAATGGTCGCTGGTCCTGAAAAACAGGAACTTGTACGTTTGCGAGCGGAGCTTAACGATGAAGCGAGCCACCTGAAAGAAAAAAACTCTCTGAACCAGCAGCTCATCTACCAATCTTTACAGTATGTCAATCTATCACTCGATATGTTACGGCCGAGGCCGCAAGAATACAATTATGAAAAGCCGATTCAAAATAAAAATCGCCAAGCGAAAAGCATATTTGATTCGCAGGCATAATCAAACGATATTTTAATAGAAATGGAGGTCTAAATCATGATCTCAACCTTTATGGGTCTTGAAACGGCTAAGAGGGGTTTGAATACTTCACAAAGTGCTTTATATACAATGTCACAAAACGTTGCAAACGCTAATACACCAGGGTATACCCGGCAACGAGTTAATTTTGCTCAAACCACAGCTTTTCCTACACCAGGAATGAACAGCCCGATGGTAGCGGGACAACTTGGTACAGGTGTGCAGGCAGAGTCTGTGCAACGGGTGCGTGAAAGCTTTCTTGATGTACAATTCCGTAATCAGGCAAACAAAGTAGGCTATTACGGAACGCTTAGTGAGTCACTTGTCAAGATGGAGGGAATCATGAACGAACCGACAGAAACCGGCTTGCAAGCAACTCTCGACAAGTTTTGGAAATCATTGCAGGACTTATCTACCAATACAGAAAACTCAGGTGCTCGCTCAGTTGTAGCAGCAAGTGGTCAGATGGTTGCTGACACTTTGAATTATTACTATAACTCTTTAACGAGTGTTCAGAAGGATATCGGTAACCAAATTACAGTTAAGGAACAAGAGATCAACTCTATTCTTGTGAATATTAGTGAAGTTAATCGACAAATTAGTGAAGTAGAGCCAAATGGCTTCTTGCCTAATGACTTATACGATAAACGTGATTCACTTGTGGACAGCCTCTCTCAACTTGTAAATATCAAAGTTACAAATGTCATACCAAGTGATTATGGGAATGCGAAGCCAATCGCAGAAGGGCTTTATAATATTGAACTAATTACAAAAGACGGGACATCGTATACGCCACCTGTGAATCTAGTAAGTGTGAATAAATCAGGTATTCTTGGAATTAACAAGGTGGAAGTATCTTATGATCAAAATACAACGCCGAAGATGGTTGATGGTGTGAAGTTTGGCGATAGACTTGTAAAGGATACGAGTTTTTCAGGACAGCTTGCTGGGTTGATTGAGAGTTATGGTTATATGAAGACGGATGGAGCTACTACTACTGTAGTTGGACGTTATCCAGACATGCTTCAGAAGCTAAATAATATGACGGAAGCGTTTATGAATGAGTTCAATGCGATTCATAGACGAGGTTTTGCCTTAAATGAAGAAACTGATACAGCTGCTGATGGGACAATCATAAAAAAAGCGGGTAATGAAAAAGATTTCTTTGAAATTATACCAGGCAAGCATCCCGCAGAGGGCATTAAAGTACGTGATGAAATTTTAGATGACCCAACTTTGATTGCTGCGGGTGGAAAGAGCGGTGCATCAGCGGATAATGAAAATGCGCAAAAATTAGCAGACTTGAAAAAAGTAGATTTTAATCAATATACGTATTTAACTGAAGATGACCCTTTAAATCCAGGTGAAAAGAAAAAATTGCCTTCAGGATTAAATGGAAGTCTTGATTCATTCTACTCAGGACTTATCGGGGCAATGGGGGTAGATTCACAAGGAGCAGAAAAAAACTATACGAATTCGACAATCTTAGCTAATTCAGTGGATTATAATCGCCAATCAGTCAGTGCAGTATCACTTGATGAAGAAATGACAGACATGATTCGATTCCAGCAGGCCTATAATGCTTCATCTAGAGTGATTAATATGATGGATGAAATGCTTGATAAAATTGTTAATGGCTTAGGAACTGGCGGCAGATAAGGAGGGAAACTATAATGCGTGTAACACAATCCATGCTTTCTAATAACATGCTTCGTAACTTAAGCTCAAGTTATGATCGATTAGGAAAGCTTCAGGAACAAATCTCATCGCAAAAGAAATTTACAAAGCCTTCCGACGATCCGGTGTCTGCGATGATGGGAATGACCTATCGTACGGATCTGGGGCGAATTGAGCAGTTTACTCGTAATATCGGTGAAGCAGAAAACTGGATTGATAGCACAGATGATGCATTGGATCAAGCAACTAGCGCTCTTCAGCGAATTCGAGAATTAACAGTTAAAGCGAGTAATGGAACATATGAAGAGAAACAACGTGAAAGCATTGCAGCGGAAATTAAAGAATTAAAGGATCATCTTATTACGATTGGCGATACGCAAATTGGCGGGAAATATATCTTTAATGGACAAAATACCAATATTAAGCCATCTGAAAGTGAAGCAACAAAGAATGATCCTATCAATAATCCTAATGGGGATATTGTATACGGAAGTGCTGCGATCGAGATTGAGGTATTCTCTGGCATTAATATTCAAATAAATACAGATGCTTCAAGTACATTCGGAGAAGCACTTAAAAGTGATGGAAGCATTCAAAAAATCATTGACGCACTTGAAAATAATGATTCAAATATTGGCGATTTATTAGATGATATAGATGGGACGATCGATTCGTTCTTAACCACTCGTTCACATGTGGGGGCCAGACAAAATCGGATCGAACTAATGACAGAACGATTAGGCCAACAAGAAATCTTTGCGAAAAAAATCATGTCTAAAAATGAAGACATTGACATTGAAAAAGCAATCATGGACTTAACGACACAAGAAAGCATCCATAGTGCCGCATTAAGTGTAGGCTCAAGAGTTATTCAGCCATCGTTAATTGATTTTCTAAGATAAGGATGCTATAAAGGGGCCGATTTCGCACACCATACACAGTTATAGTGTTATCTACACTTAAATTATACTGTATAGGGAAGTAGCGAGATCTGGCCCTTTGCTTGTTTTGTTGGCCCAACCTTTTTCTATTAAGGAGTAGAAACTATGCAACTACCACAGATCAGGTTACAGTCAAATTTTATTAGGACAGGTTTAGATATAAAAGATGCTGTCCAAAAAATTGAACAGCCTTCAGCAATCCAGTCGATTGAACAACCTAAGGCGATACTGGAAATTCAAACAACACCTGGAAAACTTTCCATTGACCAGACAAAAGCAAGAGAAGATATGGATTTAAAGAATTTATCAAAGCGTGTGGAAGAATTTGCACAGCTTGGTTATCAAGATTGGCTGGATGGAATGGCAAGAAGAGCAAGCCAAGGCCAAGAACTTAGACATATTGAAAAAGGTGGCAATGTGCTTGTCTCTCTTGCAAAGCAAAATGGTTCGAAGCCGCAAAAGCAATTTAATGTTGGTTGGATTCCATCACATTTCAGCGTGCAAATCGACTATCAGCCTGCAGAAGTAAATATTGAAGCTACCCCTCAAAAACCGATTATTCAAGCAGAGACGCAAAAACCAATTCATGAATATACACCTGGAGATGTAAATGTTGAGGTACTAGAAAAAAATTCACTGGATATTGACTTTATTAATCTATATCCAGAAGTGACGGGGTGAAAGTAAATGAAAGTACAAACAAAATTTCATGGTGAAGTAGAAATCAAAGAAAAAGATCACTTTACATTTGAAAGTGGGATACCGGGCTTTGCTAATGAGAAGAAGTTTGCCTTGCTTCCATTAGAGGAGACACCCTTTATCGTTTTACAATCAATGAAAACAAGGGAAATAGCGTTCATTATGAGCAGTCCATTTGAAATATTCCAGAACTATGAAGTAAAGCTATCACAAGATGTAATATCGGACTTACATATTGATTCAGAAAAAGATGTCTATATATATGTCATATTAACGGTAAGAGATCCATTCAACGAAACAACAGCGAACCTTCAGGCACCGATCGTTTTGAATATGAGCAATCAATTAGGAAAGCAGTTCATTATGAATTCTAGCAACTACTCCATTCGCGAATTACTTATCCCTTCTCCTGAACTGGAGGAGGAATGATGCTCGTTTTAACTAGAAAACGCAATGAATCAATTATGATTGGCAATGACATTGAAATCACAATCTTAGCAGTTGAAGGTGAACAAATTAAACTCGGCATCAACGCTCCGAAACAGGTAGAGATTCATCGTAAGGAAATTTATCTATCCATTCAACAGGAAAATAATGAAGCGATTAACACGAAATCAACTCTGCTTTCAAATTTAACTGATTATTTTAAGAAAAAGTAGTAAAAAAAGTTATTAATTCTATTAACTATTAAATTTACGAGACGATATTACTAGTAGAGCGATGGAAGGTGACACAGGCGGCAGACTTGATCACCTTTTATCGCCAAATCCCACAAGGACGTGGAACCTTAAAACTCAAGGAGGAAACAAACATGATTATCAATCATAATATCGCAGCATTAAACACACATCGTCAGTTAGGAAGTGCATCAAACGCACAATCTAAATCAATGGAGAAATTGGCTTCAGGCCTTCGTATTAACCGTGCTGGAGATGATGCAGCTGGTCTTGCAATCTCTGAAAAAATGCGTGGACAAATCCGTGGTTTGGACCAAGCATCTCGTAACGCTCAAGACGGTATCTCTATGATTCAAACAGCCGAGGGTGCGTTGAACGAAACTCATGACATTCTTCAACGTATGCGCGAACTTGCAACTCAAGCAGGTAACGATACGAATACAGATTCAGACCGTGGAGAAATCCAAAAAGAGATTAACCAATTAACGTCTGAAATTAACCGTATTGGTAATACAACTGAGTTCAATACTCAAAAATTACTTGATGGTTCAAAAGGATTGGGTGGAGCGAGTACTGTAACTGCAGGGAAAGCTGCAGTAGCAGCTGGTAGTGCCACAGACCCAGGAAGTGTTACAGCTGGTGCATTAACATTTGACTTTACTGACGCTGGTGCAACTTTGAATGGCTACACAATTGAATTCGGAACTGTAGCTGATGGAACATCTGAAGGAGCTACGATTGATACAACAAACAAAAAAATTGTTATCAATGGTGACTTTGATGATACAGATACTAGTGGTATTTTCTCGTCAGCAGCGAATATCAAAACTGCTATTGAAGCTGCATTAACAGCTGAAGGTGGTTCATTTGCGGGAATTACTGTAGCCGTTACTGGAACTCCTGGTAGTGAAACAACTGCAACAGCTTCTTCGGCACTTAGCGGTGGTGCCGATGCTTCAGCAGGTTCTGCAGCAGTTGCTGGTGTGTATGAATTCAAAGCTGGTAGTCAAGACATCACGATTGATGGTACGACACTTGCTTACGATGCAACAGGAGCAGCAGGATGGAAAGATGAAGCAACTTTAGCAGCAGCTATTAATGCAGATGGAACATTAGGTACTAACTACTCAGCTAGTGTAGTTAATGGTAAGATCCAGTTAACTCAAAAAGGTGGACAAGAATCATCGACAGCTCCAACTGTTACTGGTAATGATAATTCTGCTTCTCTTCAAATCGGGGCGAACCAAAACCAATCAATGTCTATAAATATCAATGATATGAGAGCTAGTGCCCTTGGGTTAACAGGTACTGGTACTGGATTTACTACATCAACTGATGTAAATAATGGAACGGACTCTACTGGGGTTGAATCTGGATTGGACGTATCTAATGCTAAGAATGCAGCCTCAGCAATTACAACAATCCAAAAAGCAATTGATACAGTTTCGGCTGAACGTTCTAAACTAGGTGCTAACCAAAACCGTTTAGAACACACAATCAACAACTTAGGAACATCTTCTGAAAACCTAACTGCTGCGGAATCTCGTATCCGTGACGTAGACATGGCGAAAGAAATGATGAACCAAACTAAGAACTCAATTCTTTCTCAAGCAGCACAAGCAATGTTGGCTCAATCCAATCAAATGCCTCAAGGAGTTTTACAACTCTTGAGATAATGATTGAAGGGCGTCTAGCTTGGTAACGAGCTAGAGTATTACTGGGTGAATTGCTGGAACTTCCTAAAGCCTCATCAACCACAACGTAACTGGAAACGGTAAGCGTGAAGGTGTGAAAATGATGAGGATGAAACAATGGATAATCAGCAGCCAAGCTCCTGTGAGGAAACTCTGGAGAAGGTTCAACGACTAGAGAATACGGTCTAAGGTAATGGCTATGACTATGAATCTCGTAGGGCAGTGAAAGCTGTTCGAAGTGCCCAGCCCCGGTTGTAACAGTTGATAGTTGACAGTTATTATAAAAATCGGGTGAAGATATAGTCTATTCTGTAATCGAAAGATACAGTCGCAAAGCAAGCGAACCAACAACCACAAGGAGTTCTACAACTTCTTCGTTAATTTTAGACATGAAAGAGGCTCTAGATTTTCTAGAGTCTCTTTTCATATAAAGTTGTTTGACAGGAGAAACTCATGGACAAAGAAGAGCAGGAACTTAAACAGTTTCTTGAACAACAGGTTTCCCCGCCGAAGTAAGTGAGTAACCGAAATAAATGGGGATTTTTATTCCGGTGACAGAGGGAAGAATAAATCGATGTTGACATGCATTAGGTATTATCAGACAAGAAAACCCCTGGGGGAATTTATCCCAGGGTATCAATGTATTACTAAAATAATAAAATATAAAATCAAAAATAAGTGCAAAAAATCTGATTACCATCTATAAAAACAACAGGCTCTTTAATCACACAATCAATGTGAACACCTGCTTCTGTAACCCCGCCAAAAGATTTGTTGCTGCCAAAGGCAATATGAACAGTGCCAAACACCTTTTCATCCTCTAACACATTGCCAGTTAATCTAGCTTTTTTGTTCGTGCCAATGCCGAATTCTGCAATGGTTCTGCCAGCGCCGTCTCCTAATAGTTCCAGTAGTTGTTTTCCTTTTTCCCCGTGTGCATCGATGAGTCTGCCATTTTCGATTACTAGTGTGACAGGTTCCGTTAATACACCGATTCCTGCAATGGAGCCGTCAATGGTTATCGTTCCATTTGCAGAGTTTTCGAGAGGGGCTATATAGCTTTCACCGGAAGGGAGGTTGCCAGATTCGCCCTTGTTACGGAAAACGCCCGTGCTAGGAATCGCTTTTCTTCCTTTGATAGAGAAGGAAAGTGTTTGGTTGTCCTTCTTAATTTCTACTTTCTCAGCTTCTTCAAGGATGTCACAGTATTCGGCAGTTAGCTGTTCCACCTCTGAATAATCTGCCAAGATGGCACCTTCTTCAAGCATATCCAATGTGAGGCCAGGCATGGTCGCAATGCGTGCACCGTTTGCTGATGCTTCTTTTCGCGCCTTTGTATGGGTAAGGGAGTGTTCGGTAATACAAAGGACAATATCGGCAGCATTCATTGCTTCACTGACGATTTTCGGTGGTTCTTCACCTGATTTCGATCGAGGTGCCATTTTGATTACCATCGTTTCATTGCCTAAATCAGTTCCAGCTTGGGAAAAGATTTCGCCAATTTCATGTAAGGAAGAATCAGTTACGATTAAAATCTGTTCATCTTGTTTAATATGTAAATTGTAAAGGAGAACAGATTTGGCTACGTCAATATATGTTTGCAAGATGGATCGATCTCCTTTTCTATATTCTGATATCATTTTAGTCAGATGGATGTTCTCTTAAATTGTTAAGCTCTAATTTTCAATGGGAATTTGTAGATGATATCGGCTAATTTTACTTTTGCCTTTTCCAAAAGCGAGATAAATTCATTTCTTTTCTCTTCTGTCATTCTATAAATCGGTCCGGATATCGTTAAAGAGCCTATGATTTTGTGATGTTGGTCGAATACAGGGACGGCAATAGCGATGATATCTGGTGTGTATTCACCTTCACTAACTGCCCAACCTTGTTGTCTGATTTTTTCTAAGTCTCTTTTAATCTCTTCGGGATTTGTCATTGTTTTTTCTGTATACTGCTTTAACTCGTTCCTTGTTAAATAGCTGTTGATAAATTCTTCCGACATAAAGGCTAGAATGGAACGGTAGGAAGCCCCAACATACAAGGGGGCTCGACTGCCGACTGTTACAGAGAACTTTATTTTGTTATCAGGCTCAATCGCCTCAAAAGTAACAGCTTCATCCTTATCTAGAAGAGTAAGGAACACAGATTCCTCGGTTTGCTGAAATAGTTCTTCTAAAATCGGATGGATGAATTCCTTTACATTTAATCGATCATACATGGCCATGCCGAGCTCCCATGCTGCAAAACCTAAGGAGTATTTTTTGGTGGTTGGGTCTTTTTGTAAAAAATTACGTGATTCAAAGGTTTCAAGAATGCGATAAATTTTCGCATGATCCAGTTGCATTTTTTGAGCGAGTTCACTGCCGCTCCATTCTGGCTCGTCCTTTGTAAACATCTGAATAACTGTTAGTGCTACGTCAACTGTTTTTAGCATGGAATCCCCCTATCAATCATGAAACTCAGAACATTATCCCTATCATACCAAATATTTCTGATAGAAAGAGATTGCCTGAGTTTCAATTAAAAAGAATTGTTAATTTGAGTAGAGAAAATCAATGATTGCCGCAACGTACACTTTGGCGCAAGTAATGATTTGTTCTGTTTTTACTCTCTCATTATAGCCATGAATGGTCGGTAAGTAAGCTGGACCATATTGGAGTACAGGGATATTGTATTCTCTAAAGTGACGGGCATCACTGCTTGCCCACTGCATCACTCCGTATGCTTCATCTCCAGTTACGAATGTAATATTATCTGTGATCGCTTTACATACAGGGTCATTTGCATCTGTGGAATTGGCTTCACTTCTAAAACCAAATCGTCTTAATTCATATTGAATGCCTAGAGCATCTAATTTTTCTGTTAAAAAGGAGGTCACTTCTTGTTGGGTAATCCCAAATGGTAAACGACAGTCCACTTGAACTTTACAGCTTTCAGGGATGACATTTGCTTTCGTTCCGCCTTCAATCGTGCCAATATTGCACGTGATTCTTTCGAAAACATCGATATATTGTAATCGTTCTGTTTCCACTTCGCGCATATAACGATGTGTTACCTCAATTAATGGTTTCACTTCTTCAGGAAGCTCGATTTGGATATCCCATACTTTCTGAATTTCTAAAAGTGCCTTCACCATATCGCTAATCGCGTTATGTCCGGCTAGTGGAGATAAACTTCCGTGTCCCGGTTGACCGTATACTTCAAGTTCAAACCAATAAGAACCTTTTTGACCAATCGTCGGATTTCTTGGAGAGGATGGCTCAGCAATTAAACAGCCATCACCCTTCACAAGTCCTTTTTCTAACAGCCATGGTACACCAAACTCTCCGCCGGTTTCTTCATCCGGAACAATGACAAGTGATAATTGACCAGGAAGCTCGATATTCATTCGCTTAAGTAGGGTAGTGGCGAAAATTAAGCCTGAAAGACCAGCCTTCATGTCACTAGCACCTCGTCCTAACATCCAGCCATCTTTGATTTCTCCGCAGAATGGGTCAAAGTCCCATTTAGATCGGTCTCCAGCAGGAACGACGTCGGTATGTCCGCAGAAGATCAGGTTTTTGCCTTGGTTTTGATTGCCAATCGTTGAAATGAGATTGTACATTTTATCAGCTGATTCATGCCAATCTACTGCAATATCAAATTTAGTTAAATAATCTGTGATGAATTGGCTGATTTCCGTGGAATCCCCTGGTGGATTTTCACTTGGAATTTGGATGAGAGAACTGCATAATTCCAATAATTCATCTTTTCTCGCTTCTACTTCATCAATTAATTGTTGTTTTAGTTGTGTAGTATTCAATTATTTCACAACTCCTTGTTTTCCTAATGTTTGTAGATGGTCCATTTTTCCATATAAGTTTTCTAACAGATTAAATTCTTCTTCATTATAGAAAGAGCATTTATTGTCACCGTAAACTTTAGCCACTTCAATGACGAAGCGAACGACTTGTTCAACGTCCGTTAAGTGTGTAGCACCCGTTCCGCAACCTGCAACAGCTGTTTGGGTCGTAATTGCTACGCCGATAACAGGGCTAGTTGTGGCAACAGCTGGCTGAAGGATACTATTGATATGGAAAACGCCATTTCCATAAGGAGTAATATCCTGCGTTGTGATCGGTAATGTCACAGGTAGTGTGCCAGTAGATTGTGTATAAACGTGCAGTAAATCATCGCTTATTTTTAGAATATAACCTTCTTTAACGGTTGGTGTAATCGCAAAACCTTTGTGATTTAGGATGGCATTTCCTTTTGTTGTGTCAATAGATAAAATTGCGTCCATTTCCTCTGTAACCTCATGTTGATTCATCGTAAAAATGTCAACTGGTGAATTCATAAATGGAACTGGATCGTGTGGTAAAGTTGGTGCTGTTGGACAAATATGTGTTGTAATAATGACATCGCCGATAAGCTGATCGCCTTTTTTCGTCATGTCCAATAGTTTAGCTGCAGCAGATACAGCAGAAAGTGCGCCGTCTCCATCAGAAACAAACCCAGTCATTTCAGGACGTGCACCAATGCCACCAAGGCGTCCAATGATTCCTAAAGTAGGGGCGGTGCCACCTTTGGATTTCCCATCTTTACCTGGGATCGTAATTTTAACGAAATCAGTAGAACCGAGTTCACCATGGACAGTTTCTACCGTGATGTTTCCATCACCCTTGATATTGCTTAAATAATTTTTAACATCTTCACCTGTTACGTACTGACTATCTAATAATTCATAAAGTTCGATGACATGTTTGAATGACATTTTTTTCTCCTCCTAGTGTTCTTTAAGTAAATGACATGATGCGATATGACCATTGCCTGTATCCAGTAACTGAGGGATCTTCGTTGAGCAAATGTCCATCATAAATGGGCATCGTTCATGGAAATGACATCCAGTCGGTGGATGAATTGGGTTTGGAATCGCGTCTTTTAAAATAATTCGTTCTTTGTTATCGTGTGGACTTTCTTTCGGGATTGCAGATAATAAGGCTTTTGTATAAGGATGTTTAGGATTTTCATATATTTCCTTATACGTACCCATTTCGACGATTTTTCCTAAATACATAACGGCAATACGATCACACATATAACGGACGACATTTAAATCGTGTGAGATAAAAATATAGGTAAGATTATATTCTCGTTGTAACTCTTTCAATAAGTTAATCACTTGGGCTTGAACAGAAACATCTAGAGCGGAAACCGGTTCATCGCAGATAATAATATCCGGATTTAGTACTAAAGCTCTTGCGATATTAATTCTCTGGCGTTGTCCGCCTGAAAATTCATAAGGATATCGTTTAGCGTGATAATGGCTTAAACCAACAATCTCTAATAATTCTAGAACACGTTTTTTTTGCGAGGCTTTGTCACCAATGCGATGGATCACTAAAGGCTCTGCAATCAGCTCGCCGACCGTTTTTCTTGGGTCTAATGAGGCGTACGGATCTTGGAATACCATTTGAATGGATTTACGAGTTTCCCGTAGTTTCTTCGCATCCATTCCAATTAAATTTTCTCCCCGAAACTCAACCGTGCCGCTAGAAGGGGAAATAAGCTGATTCACTAGACGAGCCATTGTTGATTTTCCGCAACCAGATTCACCCACAACACCAAGTGTTTCACCAGGCATGACGTCAAAGCTAACACCGTCAACAGCTTTGACACTTTGATTAGACTTTTTAAATGGAATAGGGCTGTCTATAGGAAAATACTTTCTTAAATCTCTAACTTTTAACAACGGCTCTGACATGAGTAGATCTCTCCTTTCTATTTAATCGTGTTTCTTTCGTTTGAAAATGGCATGCAACAAAATGCTTTTCTTTTACTTCAACCATTTCAGGAGCTTTGGAAAAACAGATGTCTCTCGCGTAGGAACATCGTGGTGCAAATGGGCATCCTTTAATCTCTTGTCTTAAATCTGGTGGACTACCTGGAATGGTTGTCAGCATTTCATGATCTTCGACGCTTTCTGTTATTTGTGAATCGAGTAGTCCCCATGTGTAAGGGTGCATGGGTTGATCGTGAATTTCTTCGACGGTTCCGTATTCAATCACATTACCTGCATACATAACAAGTACTTTGTGACAGATTTCCCAAACGACTCCTAGGTCGTGAGTAATCATAATAATGGACGTGTTGAATTCATCCTGCAATTTCTTCATTAATTCTAATATTTGAGCTTGAACGGTTACATCCAATGCAGTTGTAGGTTCATCAGCAATTAACAGTTTTGGATTACATGAGAGAGCAATGGCAATCATTACTCGCTGACGCATCCCACCGGAAAACTCATGCGGGTACATATTTAATCGTTTTTCTGGCGCTGGAATGCCAACTAACTGCAACATTTGAATGGCTTTTTGTTTCGCTTCTTTTTTAGAAACTTTTTGATGGAGTTTAATAGACTCCATAATTTGATCGCCAACTGAAAAAACAGGATTAAGACTTGTTAAAGGATCTTGGAAAATCATTGAAATATCATTCCCGCGAATATCTCTCATTTCTTTATCTGATAACGTTAATAAATCTTTGCCTTCAAAAAGAATTTTCCCTCCTGAAATATTTCCAGGTGGAGTTGGGATTAATCGCAGTAAGGATGTTGCTGTAACACTTTTACCAGATCCAGACTCGCCGACGATCCCAATGTTTTCTTTTCTATTTAATGTAAAGCTGACACCATTTACGGCTTTTGTCACTGTAGAACCGGATTTGAATTGGACCTCTAAATTCTCGACCTTTAGTAATTCATTTGACATAGGGGACACCTCCTATAATTAAACTTTCATTTTTGGATCAAGAGCATCCCTTAGTCCATCACCAAAAAGATTAATGCCGACAACGGTAATTAAGATAGCTAAACCAGGAATCGTAGCCATATGAGGATTTAATACTAGAAAATTCTTTCCGTCTTGGAGCATGCTACCCCAAGAGGCTGTCGGTGGCTGAACGCCTAAACCTAAAAAGCTTAATGAGGCTTCTGAAATAATGGCACCTGCAATGCTCATTGTGGCATAGACAATTAATGGTGCAATGCTATTTGGTAGTATATGATGGAAGATAATCCGGCTATGTTTTGCTCCTAGTGATCTAGTCACTTCGATGTATTCAGACTGTTTCACACTTAGCACTTGGCCGCGGACGACTCTTGCAAATCCGGGGATGTTTCCGATACCGATGGCAATAATGACGTTCATTAGTCCTTGTCCAAGAACACTCATCAATGTAATAGCGAGTAAGATAAACGGAAACGCAGATAGTCCATCCATAATTCGCATGATGATCGAATCGAATTTTCCGCCAAAATAACCAGCAATAACACCTAAGAGAGAACCGATCACAGCGCCGAATAAAACAGCTCCGAGTCCAACCAGAATGGAAATTCTAGCTCCGTATACTAATCTACTAAAAATATCCCTACCATAATTATCCGTCCCTAATAGATGGCCTTCTGCTCCTATTCCTAACAGTGTTTTCGTTACATTCATTTTGTCAGGAGAATGCGTGGCAATAACAGGGGCAAAGATAGCCGTTAAGATGAGCAGCAACATGATGAACAACCCAAAGGCAGCAAAACGATTTCGAATCAATTTTCTGAATAAAGAACGTTCATTTGTTTCAACCACATCGGTCGTTTGTAAAATTGCTTGGCTTTCTGCCATTAGTTCGTACCTCCTTTACCGTATTTGATTCTTGGATTAACGACTTTATATGAGATATCAACGAGCAGGTTGACGACTACATAAATCAATGCAATGAAGATGACCATGTTTTGGACAACAACAAAGTCTCTTTTTCCAATCGCATCAATAATTAATAATCCAATACCTGGCCAACTAAAGATCGTCTCCGTTAAGACAGCCCCACCTAACATGGATGAAATTTGCAGGCCTAATACGGTAAGTAATGGAGTTAAGGCATTTTTAAAAGCATGCTTGCAAATGACAAAAAATTCATGTAACCCTTTTGAGCGTGCTGTCTTTACATAATCTTGTGAAATGACTTCTAACATGCTAGATCGTGTAATTCTAGCAAACTGTGCAGTTGGGATCGTGGCTAAAGCAATACTAGGCAAGATTAAATGGCTTATAAAGTTACCTATTCCTTCATCCATTGATCCCATTCCTGTAGCAGGGAACCAGCCTAAATTGACACTAAAGAATAATACAAGCATGATTCCGAGCCAGAAAATCGGCATGGAAACACCCATTAGCGAAAAGGTTGTAAAAGCATAATCGAAAATTGAATTTTGCTTTCTAGCGGCAATAATGCCAGCTGGTACACCGACTATAATAGCAATGAGCAGGGCGCTAGCAGCTAGTATGACGGTATTCGGAAAACGTTCCATAATCAAATCGATGATTGGCATATTATAAGTTAGCGAGTTTCCTAAATCCCCTTGAAGTAAATTACCTATATAGTCAAAAAATTGAATATATAATGGGTCGTTTAATCCTAATTTTTCTGTTAGAGCTTCTATTTCTGCTGCACTAGCTTGAGGTCCAAGCATTACAGCTGCAGGATTCCCCGGAAGCATTCGGGTGATTAAAAAAATAATAATCGCAACAATCAATAAAGTAGGTATCATATTAAGAATTCTACCTAAAATATACTTTCCCATTCACGCTACCCCCTCTAAATTTATTCACTATTTGAAATATTAACTTACTATTTGAATAAAACATAGTTTATCATTTGATTAATTTTTTGTAAATAAGTGCTTATTAGCAATAATTTTTATTTTCTAATTAATCGAAAAATAGTATTTACATGATTGTAATATTTGTGGTAGATTTGTATTCAATATATGAATACGTGATTCAATATTTAAAAAGACTTTCTTCGATAGGTAACCATCTTATCTCTATTGAAGGAAAGTCATATTTTGGTTGATTGATTTTTCTTCGAGCCTACAGCGAAGAAAAATCTTTTTGCACTTATCGGATCTTACGTCTATGAAAATAGTCTTCTTGTTGAGGGGTCCGTTAAGTAAAAATATAAAAATAATACAAGGAGGTTTTACAATCGTGAAGAAAATGAAGCATGTAGTATTATTACTTACTCTTATTTCTATTGCTTTAGTGATTAGTGCTTGTGGTGGAGCGTCACAAGATAAAGGTTCAGAAAATAGTAAAAATACTAATACCGAACCTAAAAGTGGTGGAGTCCTAAAGGTTGGCCTTGCCTCAAATCCTAATACGTTAGATCCTATTAAATATACAGGGGCGTATGAGTCACAGATTATGAGATCGGTCGGTGACACTCTTGTTGTATATAACCAAGATTTAAGTGATTTCTCACCGTCATTAGCAACGGAATGGACTCCTTCAGAAGATATGAAGTCTTATACGTTTAAGCTAAGAGATGACGTCTATTTCCAACCAGGAAAATATCAAGATGGTCGGAAAATGACGGCTGAAGATGTGAAATATAGCTTAGAGCGTTCTGCAAAAGAATCTGCTCTAGGTCGTTTAGATGGCGTTGAAAGTGTTGAAGTAACAGGAGAATCAGAAGTAATTGTCCACTTAACAGCACCAAACGCTTCTTTTTTAGCTATGTTAACTGATGTTGGGAACATTATTATTCCTAAAGAGGAAGTAGAAGGCTGGGGTGACCAATTCGGTGCTAATCTAGTAGGAACGGGTCCATTCCAATTTAAAAATTGGCAAACAGACCAAAAAGTAGAATTGGTTCGTCATGATAAATACTGGGGTGAAAAACCGTATCTTGATGGTGTCACGTATCAAATTATTAAAGACCCGAACATGATGACAAATGCTCTTCGTTCTGGCGATATTGATATAGCGACAGACATTAAAGGTCAAAACCGTCAAGTTATCGAACAAGATCAAAACCTTGAGTTATTATCAGAACCAGGATTGGCTATTGATTATCTTGATTTAAATAATATGAGTGGTCCAACAGCGGATCCAAAAGTAAGAGAAGCGATCTATAAAGCAACAAATGTAGAGGAAATTGTAAAAGGTGTAAACCAATGGGGCGGCGGTACAGTCTCTTATGCGCCAATTCCAAAAGGGTCTTGGGCATATAGTGAAGAATTAGAAAAACTAAAGCCAGAATATAATCCTACTGAAGCGAAGAAGATTTTAGCGGAAACCGATTACGCGAATGGATTTAAAACAGAGCTTTACGTATTAGAATCACGCGTTCCATATGCAACGATTTTCCAAGCACAAATGAAAGAAAACTTAAATATTGACGTTGATATTAAAGTGACAGAATGGGGAACACTTAGTGATATTGCTGCTAAAGGAAAAGCGCCAATGTATATTGGAGGCTGGTCATGGTATCCAGATCCATTCTTCTTCCTAAATAAAACATTCCATTCGAATCAAATTGGTTCACTTGGTAACGGTAAAGGATACAATAATCCAGAAGTGGATGCGTTGTTAGACAAAGCCCTTTCAGACACAGTCGAACAAGGAGAAAGAGCGAAGTTATACCAAGAAGCAATCAAAATTATCATGAGCGAATATCCTCGTGTTGAGCTTGATAATCTTGATCAAACAGCTGCAGTTACGAAACATGTTCAAGGGTTTGCGGTATCAGCAGATGGTACAATCAATATCGTAAAACCAAACGGTACAAACGTATGGTTGAGTAACTAATATGAGAAAAGGGAGTCCCTAAAGTGAAGGTGTCAGACCCATCAGCAATATATCTAGCCAGATTTGAGTTTCAAGTAATCTAGATGTAATGCTGTGTGTGGGAGTTAGAACCTTTTTGGGGCTCCCCTTTTTTTATACGTACATAGTACTCCATAAAAAACATCCCATTATCTTAGAGAAAAGGGATGTTTCATTCATTCTTCTTCCTTATAAAACCGCTCGCCTGTTTCCGGATGGAAGTATACAACTAGCTTTTTCTTCGTAGTCGGATCGATCGATACTTCTTTCGTGCGGATGAAGCCATCAGGGACGTTTTTTCCGTGTTTTGTTTTGAAGCGGCGGTCCCAAATGAACCAGGAGCCGATAATGATGATAAGGAGAATGATTAATTGTACACCGTAAAAGCCGAGAACCCATTCCATTTGTTTTATTCCCGTTCTGCGATGACGGCTGTTCCGTACGCAACGATTTCACTCATGTTTTGACCGATTTCTCCAGAATCAAAGCGCATCATGATGATTGCGTTAGCCCCCATCACTTTTGCATTTTCCACCATTCGATCCATCGCTTGCTTGCGGGCATCTTCAAGCATTTCTGTATATTGGTTAATTTCTCCGCCTATAAGTCCTTTTAAAGAAGCAACGATGTCTTTACCGATCCCTCTTGCTCGTACCGTTAAGCCGAATACAGGTCCTTTAATTTCTGTTACTTTGTAGTTGGCGATATTTTCCGTAGTGACAATGATCATGTTACATGCACCTCATTTTAAGAAAAGTTTATACATTATACCTTTATTCTACAGTTTTATTTATATGCCCGCCATCTTTAAGGTGAATTAAACCACTATTAAAAAAGGAAACTAGAACATTTAGATAAACATTTTTTACATGACTACGCTATGAAATTTCAAAAACAAGGTAAAACAGTGTATAACAAAAGGGTGTGAAAAAAGTTTTGGATACAAAGAACTATTTAGAATATTTCCGAGGTACCCGTATATGATGTAGTAGGGGGTGGGAATGATGGGAATTAAATTGATGAAAATCGGTGTCGTGTATTTTTTGATAGGCATTTTATTCGGATTGTACATGTCTGCAACACACGAGTTTGCATTAAAAACGGTCCATGTTCACCTTAATATGTTAGGGTGGATGTCGCTATCATTGGCTGGTATTTTTTATCATCTTTTTCCTCAGCTTGCTCAAACAACATCGGCAAAAGTTCATTTCTGGTTGCACAATATTGGTTTACCAATCATGATGATTTGTATTGCTTTAGCGATTTATGACGTAGGTGGCGAAGTATTCTTCCCGATTGCTACGATTGGGGGAGTAGTCACCGTTATCGGGGTGTGCTTCTTTGGGTATAATGTGTTGAAACATTTAAAGGTGGAGAGTAAATAAGTGAAACTTATTCACTAATATTAAGCTGAACTTCAGAGTTGATATCTTTTTAGGGTCTGACCTCGCACGCTAAATCAGTATGTAGTGTCTCGTACACATATCTTTTACTGTATTTAGTTGTTGCGGGGTCTGACCCTTGTCCGTGTCACTTAATAATAAGCAATGTTTTACATCGTTTCTCTTTGATTTGCTTTAAGGAGATCACGGATTTCTGTCAATAGCTCTTCTTCTTTTGTCATGGATGGGGGAGCTTCCTTGACTTTTTTCTCGCGTGTGTAAAGTTTATTGAACAGCTTAATAAATAAGAAAATCGAAATAGCTACTATGATAAAGTCAACGATCGTTTGAATAAAGATTCCATATTTTACTGCTTTATAAGATAAATCAGTGAAATCAATTACACCGAGCAAAAGGCTAATTAATGGCATGATGATGTCATTAACGAGTGAGGTAACAATTTTACCGAAAGCTGCACCGAGAATAACCCCGATTGCTAGGTCAATCACATTCCCACGCATCGCAAATTCTTTAAATTCCTTAATCATTTTAGATAACTCCTTTGTAAAAAGAATAAAAGAAATATATCATGTTTCGCATGATGATAACATGATATTGGTGAAATTAGTAAATAAGACTTACTTTAATTAGGTGGAAAAATAAGAGGGGCTTTTAAGGATGATATGTTTCCTTTTTGGCAAATTACTAGATTGTAAAAAAAATTTCATTTCTGCCGATACAATAAGTAAGTGAATGCGAGCGGAGTGTGATAGGTATGCAAATTCTTCAAAATGCTAATCTTCTATTACAAAATATTAGTGGGAAATCGGCAAAGTTACATGTCGGGGATATAGTACAAGTGACAGTGAAAGAACGGTTAAGTGATCAAGAAGCTGTTGTTTCTGTGAATGGGAAACTATTTACGGTGAAATTTGAAGGAGAAATCCCTAGTGAAAACCGTATTTCGATTGAAATTACAGGAAAGACAAATGAAGGCTCATTTCTAGTACGAGTTTCCGAACGAGATGCTAGTGAAACAAATATGCAGCAAAAAAACATTCAAGAACAACCTAAACAGCCATTAACTGATGCTGTAAAAGTGTTTACTGACAAAGGAATTGTTGTGACAAAAGAAAATCTTGCTGCTCTTAAAAAATATTTGAATAATGATAGCGGAACAATTGACCAAAAAATGGCGACATTGAAGATTATTGCGGACAAACAAATCCCGATAACTGATCTAAGTCTGAAATCTGTTCATGAAGCATTACATGGCCCGGCCATTTCTGATACATTATTTTCGATTTTGGATAAGATGGATGCCCCAGTGCAAGAGAATATGCCCCAACCTAATGCAGACGATAAGATATCTGCCCCGGCATTATCGAAAAATCTAGCAAATGAGTTGAGTGCTAATCAAAAAGCCAACGAGGATTTTTTAACAACCGTTCAGCCTGCAAATCGTCAACCAATAGAGACTTCTAATCCTAATCATGCAGAAGGAGAGATATCTCCTGTCATCTCAGAAATGGAAATGAACACGAAACAAATCTCCGAAACAGAAAATTACTTAATAAATGAAGCTGTTCAAAGTTTAAAAGTAGATTCAAAGAACGTTATTGTGACGGAAATAACAGAAAAAATGGCGCAAATGGCTATTGATTTTAAAAAGGTACGTCAAGAGATTAGTAGAAACTTAGATACGATCACAAAAATGGTTGAACACCGACATGTACAGCCAGCGAATGTTCAGCAAATTATGGAGTCGACGATTCATAAACTAGATAAAGCAATTTTACAGAGCGATTTCCTTTTATATGCGGATATGGGGACGGAAAAAAAGCTGTTATCAGCAAGCTCTCAATTAGCAGAAGCGAAGAAATTTCTTGAACAAGGTGAATATGCTAAGGCACACCAAATTGTTAAAGAAGTGAAAGCCAATGTAGAATCGATCATTTTCAAGCCATCGGATGTAAAAATAAAACATATGATTACGGATAAGTTTCCAATTGAATCACAGTCTTCGACAAAACAAGTCGCCAATTTGATTCACCAAACGGTTCAACCGTTTACTGAAACGGGTTCAATATCAAGAACCGTATACGAAATGGTTCGTAAGCTTGGGTTAACGCATGAGACGGAAACAGCCGTTACGCTGATGACTAAGTCTGGTCATCAAGAACCGAATCAAAATAATGAGAACTTGAAAGCAGCTCTATTGCGGCTTATACGGAGTGAGGATGTCAAACCGCATCTACAACAGCAGGCTGAGCAAGCCGTCCAGCACATCACAGGGCAGCAGCTACTTAATAAACCGGATTCTTCTGGACTGCAAAATTTATTCTTTCAGATTCCGTATTTACTCGATAAACAAGTGGAAAACGTGAAGATTTATCTAAATTCGCGCAAAAATGGCGAGAAGGTCGATTGGGAAAATTGTCAATTAATTTTTTCACTTGAAACGAAGAAGCTAGGTGAAATCGGCGTTGTCCTAACGGCGGCTAATCGCAAGGTCGGCCTCTCTTTTAAAAGTGATAAGGAAGAGCTCCAAAGGATTGTGAGCGATATGACTGAAGTGACGAAAGAACGCTTTGCTGATATTGGGTATCAATTGAATGCAATCGGCGTTAAACCGGCAGAACTTATAGAAGAAAATAGGGCTGCTAAGGCAATTGTGAAACCGGAAAGCCGCGAAGCACTGCAAAAAGAGAAAGGTTTTGATTTTTCAATATGAGGCAAACACAGTATTTTCATCCGAAAAAAGTCCGGACCATGAATGGACCAACTGCTGCGGTGATAAAATATGATAACAATCAAGAGGTAGCGCCAACGATTATTGCCCAAGGATCGGGACAAGTTGCCAAAAGGATTATTGAGTTAGCGCAACAGAACAATATTCAAATGCAGGAAGATGAATCGTTAATCGGCACATTGCTCAATATTGATCTTGGAGAATCCGTTCCACCACAGCTCTATGCAGCTATTGCGGAGATTTTGCTTTTATTAGAAGAAATCGAGAAAAAATACTAGATTTGCTTACATGAAAAGGTGATATATATGGATGTTCAACGATTAACAAGAACCACGCCTTCTAAGCTGGCATCAGTGCAGGAAGTTGCAAAAGGCTCCATCCAGTTTCAATCTGTGATGGATAAGAAACGTCATGAAATAAATTATGAGCGATTAACGAAGAAAGTAGCGGAACTTGAAATACAGGGAAACAAACTCGCAGAAAACAGCACGGTCGATAATCTCCGTAAATATAAACGAATGATTAAAGACTTCATGGATGATGCTGTAAAAAATGGGCTTGAACTTCAGGAACAGCGTGGTTTCAATCATAGAGGTTCTACGAAAATTTATAAGCTTGTTAAAGAAGTGGACAAGAAAGTGATTGAACTTACAAACGAAGTGCTTGATAAAGAGAAAAATGGATCTAATATCCTAAACCTAGTCGGTGAAATTAAAGGAATGTTAATCAATATTTATACTTAACTCTGCCTTAAATAGAGCAGGGTTTTCTTTTGTTCATTATCTATTAATAAAACCTAAATTTTCTCAAGTTTTCTCCGATATATATGATAACTATACGAATATTGGAGGCAAATGCGATGTTGGAGAGCCTTTCTACGAATGTCCTTTCCTCGCAACTTAGAACAGCCATCTCAGAAGGAGTCAGTTCATATTATCAAAGAGAAATAGACACGATTGTCTATAGTGAAAAAGGGGCAAAAGAAGCGAATGATCCATCCAAAAAGCAAGTACTGGATGTTGTAGAAAGCCTTAATCAATTTCTGCAACCCACTCATACTTCTGTCCGGTTTGAGTTTCATGAAAAATTAAATGAGTATTACGTCAAAGTTGTGGATGATGATACAGACGAAACCGTTCGCGAAATCCCATCAAAAAAACTATTGGACTTCTATGCGGCTATGACAGAATTTGTTGGTATTATGGTAGACGAAAAAATATAAGCAGGTGATGAATAATGGTACGAGTTAGTGGACTAGCAAGTGGTATGGATATTGATGAACTCGTTAAGAGTATGATGCAGGCGGCACGCGTGCCGATGGATAAATTAACACAAAAGAAAACCTATTCGGAGTGGCAGCGGGATGACTACCGTTCGATGAATACAGCATTGCTCGAGCTTGATACGCTTATTCGTGAAGGAATTGGGATGCAGAAATCGTTTATTAAGAAAACAGTAAGGGTTTCGGATCCAGAAGCGATTTCTGTGAAAAATATCAATTCTACAAGTGATTTTTCGGGAACTTTGAAGGTTGATAATCTTGCAACAGCTGCGACGATGTTCAGTAAAAACAAAACTTCGGTAGATGATCAGAAAAAAACATTAAAAGACTTGGGATTAATGTTAGATGGGGAATCCCAAACTATTACAATACTAGCTATTAATAAAGATGGAGGCTTTGATACAGAGGTCCAGAAAGATGAAAATGGCAAAGATGTCATGGTGAATAAGCCATATACTCTTACAATCAATTCTACAGATACGCTAGAGAGTGTTATAAACAAGATAAATGCAGACTCTGGAGTTACCGTTTTTTTTGATCAGCAAACACAAAAGTTCTCAATGACGGCTAAGAATACTGGGGATGTAAAGACTTTAGCAGAAATTCAATTAAAGGGCGACCTCTTTACGAAAACCATGCAATTGGATACAACGAGTTATCGAGCGTTTCAAAGTGGTAGCGGGTCAGTCGGTACAAATGCTTCTGTAATCTACAATGGTTTGAAAATTGAAAGGTCTTCCAACACCTTCACGATTAACGGTGCGGAAATTACTTTGAAAAAGGAGACTACTGATCCAGTTACTTTCTCTTCAACAGCAGATGTCGACGCAATCCTAGATACAGTCACGAAGTTTGTAACTAAATATAATGAAGTTATTGCAAAAATTAAAGATAAAACTGGTGAATCTAAATATCGAAGCTTCACACCTTTAACTGCGGAACAAAAAAAAGCGATGACCGAGGATGAAGTCAAGCTTTGGGAAGAAAAAGCGAAGAGTGGGACATTAAAGAATGATTCTACCCTCAAGAGCTTGTTAACTACAATGAGGTCTTCCCTTTATACATCTGTTAGCGGATTGAATGGAACGGATTCCTTAAGCAAGCTTGGAATTACAACTACAAGTAATTATCTAGATGGTGGGAAATTAACGATTGACGAAGATAAACTTCGTGCTGCAATTTCTGAAGATCCAAATGCTATTTATAATTTGTTTATGAAGGAAGATAGTAAAAAAGACGGTAGTGAAACAGGAGAAATGGGTTTAGCTCGTCGATTAAGAGCTAATCTTAAGGCATCTATGGCAACAATTACTGAACAAGCGGGTAAAGCTGGTTCCCTAAATAATAATTTTACAATTGGAAAGTCACTTAATAGTTTGGAAACAAGAATCTCAGCGTTTGAAGCGAAATTAACGAAACTAGAAACACGTTATTATAATCAATTCACTGCCATGGAAAAAGCAATTCAAAGAGCGAATAGTCAAAGTGCTTCGTTGATGCAATATTTTAGTTAAGAGAAGTAAGAAAGGAAGGTTGTACATATGGCCATAAATAATCCATACCAATCTTATCAACAAAATTCTGTGAATACAGCGTCTCCAGGTGAACTGACTTTAATGTTGTATAATGGCTGCTTGAAGTTCATGATGCTTGGGAAGAAGGCTATTGAAGAAGGCAATATTGAAGAAAAAAATAAGAACCTCCTTAAGGCGCAAAATATCATTCATGAATTAATGGTCACATTAAATATGGATGTCGCTGTGTCCAAGGATATGATGACCCTCTACGACTTCATGAATCGCCGCCTTATTGAAGGGAATATGAAAAATGATCTTGGGGCGATAGAAGAAGTTGAGGGATTGGTTAAGGAATTCCGTGATACGTGGAAAGAAGCGATTCAAATGAATCGAAAAAATCAGTTTACTCAAAGTGGGCAGGTATAATGTCGCTTCAGAAATTCAATGATTGTACGATCGAATTGTTATCGATCTTAAACCGTCAAGAATTAGAAGAACGTGATGATACAATCAAGCGGATTATCGAACTGCTCGATGAGCGGGAAGAATGGATTCATCTTATCAATCCGCCTTTCACTGAAGAAGAATTACAATTAGGACGCCAAGTAGTTCTTCTTAATCAACAGGTTGATAAGTTATTGCTGTTGCATAAACAAGCGATTCAGCGAGATATTAGACAGTTAAATGAAAAGAAGCAGACGTCGGCCAGATATTCAAATCCTTATGATAATATTTTAGTTGATGGGGTTTTTTACGATAAAAAAAATTAAGCGGTGAATAAAAAGGGGGCTCATAAATGTCAGACCTCACACTCTTGCAGGATCTGACACTTAGGGGCACTCTTTTTTCTGTGACAAGGGTCGACTTCGCAAAATTAGCTCCGCACTGCCTCTTTCGTAAGGTGATATTTTCTTGGGAACCTGAACCTTTTTTCATCTTTGGGGTGGCAGCAGAAATTCACGAATGTTTTTACGAATGTAATTGTGAAATCGATCACGAATAATCGTAGAATCCTGCTAGGCTTGTATAGAAGTAAGATCCGGTTTTACGAGTAATAAGGAATTTTTACATTGTTGGCAATCAATGTTTGTGAGCGGTTTAAACTTAATCTTTCTTCTATCTTTTCTGCTATGTTCAAAATAACAATATTGTCTATTACACTCACAATATTTCTGTGATTTAACTAAATGAATATGACCATCTATTTCTACAGTAGGTACATATAATTGATTCATCATTCCTTTGAAACCTCCATACTCGTTCCTTTCATTAATTGGATAATTCTTTATTAGTTCTCCTAATATAGGTATATTTATAGTTATAATATGTAATATTATTACTTTATTTCCCTTTTTAGATACTAGTTACTATATACCTTATGATCAATTTTATCAAGAGTGATATAAGTATATAGAATTATCTAAACTTTTAATGCTCTTCAGTATTAATTTTATGTAAAGATTGTTATAATAAAGATGGATACGAACCCCACTATTAATCCAATTTTCTATAGTTTCTTCATGAACTTGGCAAAACTATTTGTTTGTGAAGGAAATGCATAGGGTATCGTAGAACTATATCATATAGTTTTTAGAAGGAGGACTCACTTTATGGACTATAATATTCGTGGTGAAAACATTGAGGTAACTCCAGCAATACGGGAATATGTAGAGAAAAAGATTGGAAAATTGGAACGGTATTTTAGCAATTCACCGGATGCAACGGCAATGGTGAATTTACGAGTGAATCATAATACATCTAAAGTGGAAGTAACGATCCCAATGACGAATTTGGTGCTCCGTGCAGAAGAGGAAAATGCTGATATGTATGCAGCCATTGACTTGATTTCTGACAAATTGGAACGGCAAATTCGTAAACATAAAACAAAAGTAAACCGAAAATTCCGTGGTACAAATACGAATGCAGCTGATGTTTTTCCAGTGTTTGAGGATAAAAACAATGCACCGATTGAAGAAGACGAACTTGAATTAGAGGTTGTCCGCAATAAGCGTTTTGACTTGAAACCAATGGATAGTGAAGAAGCGATCTTGCAAATGAATATGCTTGGTCATAGCTTTTTCGTCTATACGAATTCAGATACAAATACGACAAATGTTGTGTACCGTCGTAAGGATGGCCGCTATGGTTTGATTGAACCAAGCTAAATAAAATAAGTTAAATTATACAAGGCCTGATTCTTTCTTAGGAGAGAATCAGGCCTGTTATGTTTAATAAAAGTTATATGATTTAGGTATCATCTGTCGGGATTTAGCAGTAAGCATCCGATGTATTCCAAGGCACTAAACAAATACGGAGAAATTTCTGTATAATATAAAGATAAATACTAGATTTAAGTCTTAATGGAATTTTAACATCATCTGTATCCTTAATAATATATTGGTAGAATATCATCAAAAAGTAATATCTATTTTGATTTTGTAGCCCTTCCTATTAGATGATAAGACAGGGCATGTAACCGTATTGCTGTGGAATAAAGTTCTTTTATTCAAAATAATATTATTGGTTTTAGGCTACTAAAGTAGGGGAAAAGAATATTTCATTAAAATCTTAGTCATGATAATAATTGTTCCTTGATTATCCCCTATGTCTGATACATACGAATTTAGGTAGTTAGTGATGTGTAATGTATAAAAAAGACGTTAACTTGAATGTGAAAACTACATTTGTAGGAATTAGAGGAGAAAATACAGTTTGAATCTTCACTCCTTAATCATATTAGTAGCATAGAACATTAAACTGAAATTTCTCTAGATAATGTTGAAGAGAACTATTTAACCTATTATTCCATCAACAGTGTGCCAATGGTTCATACAGAGTAGTCCATGATAAAGATAGATTATTAGAAGTAGGTGTAGTGAAATATGAAGCAATTAAATATTTTTATGGCATTTTTTAGAGTTGGCATGCTTGGTTTCGGCGGAGGTCCTGCTGCGATACCTCTTGTGCAAAAAGAGGTAGTTGAGAAATATAAGTGGATGAATAATGAAGATTTTGGTGATGTCTTGGCGCTTGGAAATGCGCTGCCGGGTCCGATTGCGCCTAAGCTAGCAGGCTATATTGGGTACCGTGTTGGCGGTTTTTGGGGCTTGCTTAATGGTGTGTTTGCATCTTGTGTTCCCACCATACTTTTAATGATTTTGCTTTTGAAAAGCTTGAATGCTTATAAAAATCAAGCGTGGGTGACAGGAATGTCACAAGCAGTCGTTCCTGTTGTCGCTGTGATGCTGCTAACTATGACTTTAGACTTTTTAAAAAAATCAGGTTCATCCAGTATCGGCTGGCTGTGGACGATTGTCTTCGTTTTGCTCGGGTTTGTGTTTATGGAACTGTTAAATGTGCATCCAGCTATTATCATTTTTTCCCTGCTCATTGGGGCACTATTGAAGAGAGGCCCTGTTTCTGAACCTAATAAGGAGGCGGGAAAGTCATGATTTATTTGCAGATTTTCTGGGCTTTTTTTATATCAGGTATTCTCGGCTACGGTGGTGGTCCGGCATCCATTCCGTTAATTGAAAAGGAGGTAGTCGACAGATACGGTTGGTTTACTGTTCATGAATTCAGTGATGTGATTGCCCTTGGGAATGCACTCCCTGGCCCAATTGCTACCAAAATGGCAGGCTATATTGGATTTGAACAGGCTGGTATACTGGGCGCTATTATTGGGGTATTCGCTTCAGTCGCTCCTTCTCTCATTTTAATGCTTGGTCTACTCAGTATTTTAAAGCGTCACAAAGAATCCCCTCGAGTGAAAAGGATGACAGTCGTCGTTCGTCCAATCATTGCTGTCTTGCTAGGGATGATGGCTTATGATTTCTTTTTCACTGCATATGAAGGAATCGGATGGATTCAGACACTAGTGATTGGGATTATTAGTTATTTTTTATTGGGTAAATTGAAGGTTCATCCTGCCTATGTAATCGCAATAGCGTTAGTATATGGAGCTTTTTTTCTTGGTTGAAAAAGCTCCTTTGATGTTTTACAAGGATATTTCATTTTATGATCCAATTCTTATAAGCATCCATCTAATGGTAAAACTTAATGACTTAAAAAATAAAGATAATAGTGGGATTTTGAATATAAATATTGTATTGAATGATGCAAACGATAAATACTAATCCCCTGTGAAACTAGATGGGGACAACAACGGACTTTTAAGGTAGTTAATTAGAAGTCTCCCATTATGATGAAGGATGTTTGTCTAAGTTTTGGACAATATTTGACGAACCAAAAGTGTAAAACCAAGAGACGTAGTCGAAAAGATCTAGATCATATGTCATGAATATTGATAAGGTAAATATAATATATTTACATAAAAATTCTTTCAATCATATATTTCCTAATTTGTTCTAGTTGAAAAAATGTAGAATTTAGTCGTAATATGTAAAAAAATAAGGTAAAATATTTAAATTTAATAGCATAAAATTACATAAAATATACCAAAAATTCTGTATAATCAAAGAAAATAGAAAATTCATATACAGAAAAAGGCAAACCTATTGAAAAATAGGGACGCAAAGTCGCGGGTCTAAGGTATTATATTGTGCTATGATGGCTGGACTGCCTGAAATACATAGTATTTTAGGAGGGAATGGGTTGGCAGATCTAATAGTTGATGAAGAATGGATTGAGCTAATGGTACAAGCTAAGGTACTTGGATTGACAAAAGAGGAAGTCCTTCGTTTCTTTGAGCAAAAAGCAACAGAAAATAAAAAAGATGAACCAACCTATCATACGATTTAAACGTATAAACCCCTTAAACAAACTGGTTTTTTACGAAAGTCCAGTTCGTTTAAGGGGTTTGTTTTGTTTATGGACACGGGGCGGGGCTCCGCGACGAACTAATATAGCCATCTACTAAGCAGAGATACGTATTTTATTAAGAAAGTACTTCGAAATCCGGCTCCGCACCGCCACCGTTGTGATTAGGTGAGTTTAGCGTGCTTCAAGGGATATCGTACATAGTAATTGGTGGTATGTTAACGTCATTCTGGATTTGTAAAGAGATAAAAATGGGATCATCCATACTCCAATCACTCTTCTTGCTTTAATCTCCATTTGTTAAATTCAATGAATTCACGGAATTGATCTTTGGATACACCGGATTTCATTGCCTCTTGAACAATATTCATCCATTCTGCGTCAAGCCCATCTTTGACAGGTTCATCGTGAAGGAGAGAATCAACAGGAATTTGCAGCACTAAGGCGATTTTTTCGAGAAACTGGATAGATGGGTTCGTTTGAAGGTTTCTTTCAAGGGAGCTTAAATAGGACTTGGCGACTCCCGCTTTTTCAGCAAGTTCTGTCATGGACATTCTATTTTCTTGTCTCAGTTTTTTTACGCGATCACCGATCATGTTATCTCACCTCAAAACTTTTCTGCAGATATTTTCATGCGTAAGGCTGTTAATACTTATTTTAACGTTTTCACGGTATTAAATCTATAAATTTTCATAATATCGTGAAGTTGTACCTGCACTTTATACATGGTAATATTAAGGGTGCACCTATTTAATATGAAATAAAATGGATATATTAATCCTTGATCTAGTGTTAATTAAATCTAAAATATATTTTCTTTTTTAATAAAGACTTCTATATAAAGAGGAGCGTTATTGAATGCTTAATATTTTAAATAAAGTGTTTGACCCGAATAAACGAGAAGTGAAGCGTCTTGAGAAGCTGGCTGATCAAATTGAAATGCTAGCGGATAAAACAGCTTCGTTATCAGATGAAGAACTGCGTGGGAAAACAGAAGAATTCAAAGAGCGTTACCAAAAAGGAGAAACGGTCGATGATTTGCTTGTTGAGGCATTCGCGACGATTCGTGAAGGAGCAAGAAGAGCATTAGGAATGTATCCATTCCGCGTACAGCTAATGGGGGGGATTTCCCTTCATGATGGTAATATTTCTGAAATGAAAACCGGGGAAGGGAAAACGTTGACTTCCACTCTTCCTGTCTATTTAAACGCGATTACTGGGAAAGGCGTTCATGTCGTTACTGTCAATGAATACTTAGCAAGCCGTGATGCGGAAGAAATGGGCAAGCTGTATGAGTTCATGGGAATGACGGTTGGGTTGAACCTGAACGGCATGTCTAAGGAAGAGAAGCAAGAAGCGTACAGTGCTGATATTACGTATAGTACGAATAATGAGCTAGGTTTCGATTATTTACGGGATAATATGGTTCTATATAAAGAGCAAATGGTACAACGACCTTTACATTTTGCTGTTATCGATGAAGTGGATTCAATCTTGATTGATGAGGCACGTACACCATTAATTATTTCAGGTTCGGCACAAAAATCAGCTCAGTTATATATCCAAGCGAATGCTTTCGTTCGTACGCTTACGTTAGACAAGCATTATACGTATGATGAAAAAACAAAAGGGGTTCAGCTGACGGAAGAAGGAATTAACCGTTCGGAAGCGGCATTTAATATCGAAAATTTATTTGATATTAATCATGTTGTTTTGAATCATCATATTAATCAAGCGTTAAAAGCGCATGTAAGCATGCATCTTGATGTCGACTATGTCGTGCAAGAAGGCGAAATCGTCATTGTTGACCAGTTCACTGGGCGTTTAATGAAAGGTCGCCGCTATAGTGATGGACTCCATCAGGCTATTGAAGCGAAAGAAGGCTTGGAGATTCAAAATGAAAGCATGACACTTGCAACAATTACCTTCCAAAACTACTTCCGGATGTATGAAAAACTTTCCGGGATGACGGGTACAGCCAAAACGGAAGAAGAAGAATTCCGTAATATTTATAATATGAATGTTATTGTAATTCCAACGAACCGTGAAATTATTCGGGATGACCGCGCTGATTTAATCTATGCGTCGATGGATGGGAAATTCCGTGCCGTAGTCGAAGAGATTGCGGAGCGGCATACTAAAGGACAGCCAGTTCTAGTTGGTACAGTAGCGATTGAAACGTCTGAGATTATTTCAAAGTATTTATCTAGAAAAGGGATTCCGCATAATGTGTTGAATGCGAAAAATCATGGACGAGAAGCTGAAATTATTGCGAATGCTGGTGAACAAGGCGCCGTGACCATAGCGACGAATATGGCTGGTCGTGGTACGGATATCAAACTCGGCGAAGGTGTGAAAGAACTAGGCGGTCTTGTGGTGCTCGGTACGGAGCGACATGAAAGTCGTCGAATTGATAACCAGCTTCGTGGACGTTCTGGACGTCAAGGAGATCCAGGTATGACACAATTCTATCTATCCATGGAAGATGAATTGATGCGTCGCTTCGGATCGGACAATATGAAAGCGATGATGGCGCGGCTTGGGATGGATGATACGCAGCCAATCCAAAGTAAAATGGTATCCCGTGCTGTGGAATCCGCTCAGAAGCGCGTTGAAGGCAATAACTTCGATGCACGTAAACAGCTTCTTCAATATGATGATGTGTTGCGTCAACAACGTGAAATCATTTATAAGCAACGTTTTGATGTGTTGGATAGTGAGAACTTACGCGATATCGTCGAGAATATGCTTGAAGCGAGCATTCAACGTAATATTGCTCATTTTGCCCCAAGTCCGGATGGTGAAGAATGGAACTATCAAGGCTTAATCGATTTTGTTCACGGCAATCTGTTCGATGAGGGTGAAGTAACAGAAGCTGATCTAACTGGCAAAGATGAAGCGGAAGTAGCAGATTTCATCCTTGCGAAAGTGAAAGAACAGTATGATATAAAAGAAGAGCAATTGTCACCTGAACAAATGCGTGAGTTTGAAAAGGTCATCGTTTTACGTGCAGTGGACAGTAAATGGATGAATCATATTGATGCGATGGAACAATTACGTCAAGGGATCCATCTTCGTGCATATGGTCAAATTGATCCATTGCGTGAATATCAGCAAGAAGGCTTTGCGATGTTCGAGGATATGGTCATGGCCATTGAAGATGACGTTGCGAAATATATTATGAAGTCAGAAATCCGCAATAATCTAGAACGTCAGGAAGTTATCCAAGGACATGCTGTCAATCCGAAAGAAGGCCCAGAAGAGGTGAAGAAAAAACCGCTTCGTAAATCGCCTGAAATCGGCAGAAATACACCTTGTCCATGCGGAAGTGGCAAAAAGTATAAAAACTGTCACGGAAATGTAGAGTAAATAGGAAAAGGGGGCGGTTTAGTCAATGGTTACCGTCTCTTTTTTCATTCGTGTAACAAAACTCCTATGGCGTTAAAACGATACCATTTACCATGAAGGATTAATCAGGTATCAAGCTGCACTCACCTCATCACAATGGTGGCGGTGCGGAGCCGGAATTTTGAGGTATTTTCTATAATAAAAAGAAGTATACCAGCTAAGAAGATTGGCTAGATTAGTAAGTCGCGGAGACCCGTCCCCATGTCCTTCATACAAACAAGAAGGAAACATGAAATACAGTTTGCGAATCCGTCTTTTTTTGCATATAGTTGTAGAGACTGATTACGTTTTTTTGAAAATAATTAAGAGGTGAATAGTATGGAATTAGCAGAAATTAGAAATGAACTTGAGAAAACAGCTAAGAAATTAGTGGACTTTAGGGGGTCTCTTTGACTTAGAAGAGAAGGAAGCCCGTATAGCTGAGTTAGATAATATTATGTCCGATCCAGTGTTTTGGAACGATCAGCAAAAAGCACAAGTTGTTATTAATGAAGCGAATGGATTGAAGGATCAAGTCAATCAATTAGCTGAACTGAATGAATCATATGAAAATCTTGAATTGACTTATGAGCTTGTAAAAGAAGAAAACGACGAAGAGCTACTAGCAGACCTTGAAGTGGAAATCGTCGAGCTTTCTAAACATATGAATGAATACGAACTTCAAATGTTACTAAGTGAAGAATATGATAAAAATAATGCCATTCTTGAGCTTCATCCAGGAGCTGGCGGTACCGAATCTCAGGATTGGGGCTCCATGCTTCTGCGTATGTATACTCGTTGGGGTGAAAAAAGAGGCTTTAAGGTAGAAACAATCGACTATCTGCCTGGAGACGAAGCTGGTATTAAAAGTGTGACTCTTCTTTTCAAAGGACATAACGCTTATGGCTATTTGAAAGCAGAAAAAGGGGTTCACCGTCTTGTTCGTATTTCTCCTTTCGATTCATCGGGCCGCCGCCACACTTCTTTCGTTTCTTGTGAAGTCATGCCGGAATTTGATGAGACCATTGAAGTGGAAATTCGTACAGAAGATTTAAAAGTAGATACGTATCGAGCAACCGGTGCTGGCGGTCAGCATATTAATACGACGGATTCTGCTGTCAGGATTACACATATTCCAACAGGTGTTGTAGTCACATGTCAATCTGAACGTTCACAAATCAAAAACCGTGCTCAAGCGATGAACTTCCTAAAAGCAAAACTATATCAACGCGAACTCGAGCAGCAACAAGCAGAATTGGATGAAATCCGCGGCGAACAAAAGGAAATCGGCTGGGGAAGCCAAATCCGATCTTACGTATTCCACCCATACTCGATGGTGAAAGATCACCGTACTAGTACGGAAACCGGAAACGTGCAAGCGGTCATGGATGGTGATATTGACGCATTCATCGATGCCTATCTGCGTTCAAAATTATAAGATTCAATAGATGATGGTCCATTAAACAGTGCAAACTGTTTAGTGGACCTTTTTTATTTGAAATGGATTTTTATTGTTCACTTTATTCCCCACTTTTGTGTTGCTGGGAGATTTATTGGATTATGTGCATAGCTTTCGTGAAATCTTATGATTAATTTCCCTGACATTGCAAAAACTAAGAAAGATCTGTAGCACAATAGTTGTTCAGCGTATACATTGAATGAAATTGGGTTCGCAGAGTCACATATTTGGACAGTATGCCCCACCTCTATGTGCAGAATGAAGAAACCCCCACTGATTGAAGTTTCACTTTATCCGGCATTAACGGGCAGTAAGCCCCCCACCTCATGGCTAAGAGGAATCGAAGAAGTGTAGGTGGGGGACAACTGCCCGTAAAAGCCCGATTGGTTCAGCTAACAATCAGTGGAAAACCCCCACTGATTGAAGTTTCACTTTATCCGGCATTAACGGGCAGTAAGCCCCCACCTCATGGCTAAGAGGAATCGAAGAAGTGTAGGTGGGGGACAACTGCCCGTAAAAGCCCGATTGGTTCAGCTAACAATCAGTGGAAAACCCCCACTGATTGAAGTTTCACTTTATCCGGCATTAACGGGCAGTAAGCCCCCACCTCATGGCTAAGAGGAATCGAAGAAGTGTAGGTGGAGGACAACTGCCCGTAAAAGCCCGATTGGTTCAGCTAACAATCAGTGGAAAACCCCCACTGATTGAAGTTTCACTTTATCCGGCATTAACGGGCAGTAAGCCCCCCACCTCATGGCTAAGAGGAATCGAAGAAGTGTAGGTGGGGGACAACTGCTCGTAAAAGCCCGATTGGTTCATCTAACAATCAGTGGAAAACCCTCACTGATTGAAGTTTCACTTTATCCGAATACCATTTACATGGGTCAGATCCCGGTGCTATACTACTTTGAACGATTTGAATCGTAAACAAAAGCGTGGGCAAAGAGGTTGAAGGGAGTACCCGTTAAATGAGAAAAAGATATCGAGAACCGAAGCATCCAGTGATTGAGAAATTGAGTGAGTATGGACTTGTAATCGTGGGGGCAGCCATCATTGCGATTGCATTTAACGTCTTCCTTTTACCGAATCAAATTGCTTCGGGTGGGGTTAGTGGAATTAGTACGATATTGACTGATATATTCGGCTTTGAACCCGCATATGTGCAGTGGGCATTCAATATTCCGTTGTTTATCAGTGGCCTGTACTTGTTAGGCATGCAATTTGGAGCAAAATCATTAGTTGGCACATTGATCTTGCCATTAATCGTCTTTTTGACAAAAGATTGGGATCCTTGGACAAACGATGCACTGCTCGGTTCAATTTGTGGTGGCATTGGGGTTGGTTTAGGTTTAGGAATTGTTTTTAGAGGTAAGGCATCAACGGGTGGTACAGATCTTGCGGCTCAAATTATCCATAAATATACGAATCTGTCCTTAGGAACTTGTGTAGCGTTAATTGATGGACTAATTGTGTTGAGTGCAGCGATTGTTTTTGACATTGAAAAAGGGTTGTATGCATTAATTGGCTTATATGTGACAAGTAAAACGATTGATATTATTCAAGTAGGTCTAAGGCGCTCTAAAATGGCAATGATCATTACGAATCATGAAGAAGAAGTGAGACATGAAATTATCCACGTACTAGACCGAGGTGTTACTAGATTATCGGGTCAGGGAGGATATACAGATGATTCACGACCGATCCTCATGTGTGTGATTGATCAATCGGAATTCACCAATTTGAAACAATTAGTAAAAGACGTTGATCCGAAAGCTTTTGTCGTCGTCATGGATGCTGCTGAGGTGTTAGGGGAGGGTTTTAAACACGCGTAACACTGGTATAATATTGGTGATGTGGATTATTTAACTAAGGGGGCATTTTAGTGAATAAAAAATTGATTACATTATTGCTAGGAACGACGCTTGCTCTTGCTGCGTGTGGATCGAATGACAACGCCAACAAACCAACAAATGAAGGTGGGACCACGACAACGTCTGCAGGTGAAGCAGATCAGATTTATAAAAACAAATGTTCAAGCTGTCATGGTGCGAATCTTGAAGGGGCATTTGGTCCTGAACTTAAGGCTATCGGCTCGACACTTTCTAAAGAAGATATTGAAACAATCATTAAAGAAGGAAAGGGCGGCATGCCAGCTAAACTTATTAAAGAAGACCAAGCTGCAATTGTTGCTGAATGGTTATCTGAAAAAAAATAACAACATAATGAATGACGTCTTGCTTAGGTGCAGGACGTTTTTTTGTTGTTTTTACACCCATTAGCTGTTAAAATTGGGAATTTACATTGAAATGAAACTGTAACATTTTTTATTACGGATTTGACAAACTTTGATGGTATAATGGCTTTTGTACAAACAACAGGATTGTTTCCTGTGGTTTTTTCGGTTTTTTTTAGAGAATTTGTCGAAATAAGATTTGTAAAACACGTTCATTGATTCTTTTGTTTTCTGGAAATAAAAAGCTAGTTAGGTGGTTATTTATATGATAGAAATGACAGACGTCTATAAAACATATTCGAACGGCGTCGTTGCTATAAACGGAATCAACGTCAAAATAAAAGCTGGAGAATTTGTCTATGTAGTAGGCCCGAGTGGTGCGGGGAAATCTACTTTTATCAAAATGATGTATCGGGAAGAGTCTCCGACAACTGGAAATATCGTTGTAAATGGAGTGAGCTTGCCGAAGATTAGAAATACGAAGGTACCAATATTCCGTCGTAATATCGGCGTAGTGTTCCAAGATTTCAAGCTATTGCCAACTTTGACGGTTTACGAAAACGTTGCGTTTGCGATGGAAGTGATTGAGAAGACTCCTGATGAAATTAAAAAGCGGGTTATGGAAGTATTGGATCTTGTTGGCTTGAAGCACAAAGTACGGATGTTGCCTACTGAACTATCAGGTGGGGAACAACAGCGTGTTTCAATTGCCCGTTCAATCGTCAACTCGCCTAAAGTAGTGATTGCTGATGAACCAACAGGAAACCTTGACCCAGAAACATCATGGGAAATTATGAATATCTTCGAAGAAATAAATAAGAGTGGTACAACCATGGTTATGGCGACCCACAACAAAGACATTGTTAATAATATGAAACATCGTGTAATCGCCATAGAAAATGGGAAAATTGCCCGCGATGATATGCGAGGTGAATACGGATATGAAGCTTAATACATTGCAACGGCACTTTCGCGAAAGTGGTAAGAGTTTGCTCAGAAATGGCTGGATGACCTTTGCTTCTGTAAGTGCTGTAACGGTAACATTGCTTTTAGTTGGTGTGTTTTTAGTCATTATGATGAACTTGAACCATATCGCAACTAATGTAGAAAATGATGTTGAAATACGGGTACATATCGACCCGGCTGCAACTTTAGAAAATCAAAAAGCACTGGACGCGAAAATTAAGAAAATCGCCAAAGTCGATTCAGTCTTATATTCTCCAAAAGAAAAAGAGCTGACGAATATGATTGAAGGTATGGGGGAGAACGGCGAGGCCTTTAAATTATTTGAGCAAGATAATCCGCTTCGAGATGTATTGGTTGTGAAAACAAAGACTCCTCAAGATGTAAGCCAGGTTTCTAAGAAAATTGAAACCTTTGAATATGTTCAGACTGTCAAATATGGCAAAGAATATGTAGATAATTTATTCAATGTAGTAGATATTGCGCGAAATATTGGCGTCGTCTTGATTATCGGATTATTGTTTACGGCGATGTTCCTGATCTCTAATACTATTAAAATTACGATTATGGCAAGAAGAAAAGAAATTGAGATTATGAGATTAGTTGGCGCAACGAATAATTTTATCCGCTGGCCATTCTTCCTTGAAGGTTTATGGCTTGGTGCGTTGGGTTCCGTAATCCCAATTGGATTAATTGGAGTATTCTACTCGAATCTATTTAAATACGTTTCACCGAAAATTAACATTCCATTTTTCGAATTGCTACCATTAAGTCCATTTATTTATCAAATTTCAGCGATTCTTATTCTATTAGGTGGACTAATTGGAATTTGGGGCAGTTTGATGTCTGTGCGTAAGTTTTTAAAGGTATAAGAGGTTGTTCAAAAACTCGGGTAAAAATAGCTTGGAAATTGCATCAAAGCTCGTTAATGACCTTCTGTGTTGCACGCCATGACGCGCAACACAGAAGTCAGTACATACTGTGCAAGTCCGATTTTAACCTAATCTAATACGTACCAAAACAGAGAATCCTAGCTAAATAGAGCAGAAGATATCAAAGTCTAAGGGAGAGAAGAAAGGGGAACTGGGGAAGTGCATAGAAATAGAATCATCACGATGAGTGCAACGATCATACTAGGACTTGGGAGCCTTTTAGCTGTGCCAAGTGCGTATGCAGAATCATTGCAAGAAATGAAAGATAAGAAATCAACGATTCAGGAAAAACGTACGGATGTTCAATCGGATATTCATAAAACAGAATCTAAAATTAAACATTTAGAGTCTCAGCAGTTAACAGTTGAAGAACAGCTCGATCAGCTTGAAAAAGACATGACTGCAAATGAGAATAAAATAATAGAGAAGACGGCTGAAATTAACAAGACGAATGCTGAAATTGAATCATTAAAAGCAGAGATTGTCGTGTTGAAAGATCGAATTGCGAAACGAAATGAGCTTTTGAAGGAACGTGCGGTGTCTTATCAAGTGAGCGGCGGCAATTTGAACTATTTAGAAGTTCTTCTTGGTGCTTCAAGTTTCAGTGAATTTATTGATAGAGTGAGCGCTGTTGCTACAATCGTCGAAGCTGATCAGGATATTATTAAACAGCATGAGCAAGATAAAAAAAGTCTGGAAGAAGCACAATCCGCTGTTGAAAAGAAGAAATCCGATTTAGAAAAAATGCTAGCTGAATTGCAGGAAATTAAGCAACAGCTTCAAGTACAAAAGAAAAAGCAAGAAGTGTTATTAGCTGAACTTCATAAACAAAAAGAGCATGCAGAACATGATATGGTAGGACTTGAAGAAGAAGCGGTCAATCTTAAAGCCCAGGAAACGGCTATTGCACAAGCGATTCAGCTTGAACAAAAACGTCTTGCTGAAGCTGAAGCAGCGAGAAAGAAAGCGGCAGAGGCAGCCGCCGCAGCAGCTGCTGCTAAGGCAAAACAAGCTTCAAGTTCAGGTTCAAGTTCAACTTCAAGCTCAAGTTCAAATGAGGTCGTAAGTGCTCCAGCCGTTTCGTCTGGTACGTTTACTCGTCCAAGTGCGGGATATGTTTCATCTGGATTTGGCGGACGCTGGGGGAAATCACATAATGGGATTGATATTGCTGCAAGTGGTACAGTGCCTGTTATTGCAACGGCAGATGGAGTCGTAATACGAGCGTATAAGTCCAGCTCATACGGTAATGTAGTCATGGTTTCACATTCCATCAATGGTCAAACTTTCACAAGTGTATATGCACATCTAAACTCGATGAGTGTAAGTGCTGGACAAGTTGTTTCAAAAGGCCAGCAAGTTGGATATATGGGGAATACCGGTCACTCATATGGGCAACATCTTCATTTCGAACTACATAAGGGTGCTTGGAATGCAGCGAAATCGAATGCTGTGAATCCATTAAACTATGTTTCTATGTAATGCAATGAAAACTGAATAATGAAAGCCGAAACGAGGCTGTCCGATGACGAAAGGTCAGATCCCACATCTACTATATATCGTTTATATAGAGTGAGGTCAGACTATGTTGGGACAGCTTCGTTTTTTTCGTGCGCATATCTTGTCCTTTTTTTTCATAGATTGTGATATAACCTTTGTTATCCCGCTTTAACGGAAAGTAATACCCCCATCTCAAGGCTAAGAGGAATTGAAGAAGCTAAGTAGGGGATAACTGCCCGTAAAAGCCCGATTGGTTTAACTAACAATCAGTGGGGATGAAGAAAACCCCACAGATTGAAGTTTCACTTTATAGAAAGGGATTGGCTTATATGAAAATAAGGATAGCGAAGAAGTGGACGCTTCCTGTAACGATGGTAGCATCATTAACGATCG
Organism: Peribacillus huizhouensis; assembly: GCF_014138605.1. Classification (GTDB taxonomy): domain Bacteria; phylum Bacillota; class Bacilli; order Bacillales; family DSM-1321; genus Peribacillus; species Peribacillus huizhouensis. Next base: position 101,400 of record NZ_JACJHX010000005.1, read on the forward strand.
GGGCAGCTGGCGGAGGATATGTTGCAAATCCAAATAGCGGGGTTCATCAATATTTGTGGGGCAATAAAGAGGAACATCCAGGTGAGGAGCCGGCCGCGTACGGTAATACAGAGTGGGCAAAGGTAGAGCGAGCTTATGATTTAATTTATCAACGGTATGTAGAAGAAGTGGAAGATACACAATTGGTGGAAGGGGCAATACAGGGAATGCTTTCAACCTTAAAAGATCCGTATACCGTCTATATGGATAAGGAAACAGCAAAGCAATTCGATGATGCACTTGATTCGTCCTTTGACGGAATTGGAACTGAAATCGGTATGGAAGATCATAAACTCATCATTATTTCACCTTATAAAGATTCTCCTGCCGAAAAGGCTGGGTTGAAGCCGAGAGACCAGATCATTAGCATCGATGGTGATTCGATTGAAGGGATGAATCTTAATGAAGCACAGTTGAAAATACGTGGTAAAAAAGGGACTGTTGTAAATCTTGAAATTAAGCGCCAAGGTGTGACAAATCCAATCAAAATGGCGATCACTCGTGATGAAATTCCTCTTGATACCGTATTTTCAAGTGTGAAAAAAGAGAATGACAAAAAGATTGGCTATATCGAAATCACTTCTTTTTCCCAAAATACAGCGACTGATTTTAAAGAACAGTTAAAAGAGCTTGAGAAAGAAAAAATCAGAGCTTTAATCATAGATGTTCGTGGCAACCCGGGTGGTTTCTTGACAAGTGTGGAGAGTATTCTTGGTGAATTGCTGCCGAAAGACAAGCCATATTTGCAAATTGAATATCGTTCTGGACAAACAAAAGAAGTATTTAGTGGGAATGAAAAGAAAAAAGACTATCCAATTGCTATTTTGACCGATAAAGGCAGTGCATCAGCTTCAGAGATTTTGGCTGGTGCTATGCAAGAGGTTGGTGGATATCCGCTTATTGGCGAGACGACTTTCGGTAAAGGTACAGTGCAGCAGGCGATTCCAATGGGAGATGGTAGCAATATTAAAATTACCTTATATAAATGGCTGACGCCCAATGGCAATTGGATTCATCAAAAAGGAATCGCGCCGACAATCGAAGTCCATCAACCTTCCTATTTCAATGTTCATCCATTGACTGCTGAGAAGATATTGAAACGAGATATGAACAATGAACAAATAAAAAATGCACAAGAAATTCTAACTTCATTAGGGTATAGTACCGGTAGAGTGGATGGGTATTATGATGAAAAAACTGAAATAGCTGTCAGAGCGTTTCAAAATACAAATGACTTAACAGTGAGCGGTAATATTAATAGCAAAACAGCCGCAGCATTAGAGGAAGTCGTTGCAAAAAAGAAAAAAGATGAGAAAAATGATTTGCAGCTTCGTACAGCTTTAAAATTAATGGCAAGGCACCAATAATAACGGGTAGCCCGGCTTCGGCCGGGCTATTCTCTATGGAAAAGGGGCGGGGCTTCCTAAAATCAGCTCCACACCGCCACCTTCATAAGGTGATACAGTATATAGAACCTAAAGCTTGTTCATCGTTGGTGAAGGAGCAGGTGTTCATAGATGGTTGGTGTGGTAGGAAAATATATGGTACGAACTTATTATGGTTACAAGGCTGAATCTAAAAAAATATTGATAGGTTCATGATGACTTTTCTACGTATTCATAGGCAGGAAGGCGATATATTTGGTAGAATAGGAGAAAGTGTAAAAAAAATTACAAATCCTTTTTCTGTGGAAAAAGGGCGGGGCTTAGCAAAATCAGCTCCGCACCGCCACCTTCATGAGGTGATACAGTTTTTAGCATCTGAACCTTTTCCGTCGCATGAGTTGGGATCAGACGCTTCATGGATGTTTTTTTTATAAACATTTTGGGTCAGAAGCCGTTTTTAACATATTATCAAGGAAGATAGAAAGGGTGCGGGTATAGTGATAGTGGATTGGATAGCTGCTTGTTGGCAAGGGATTGGCCTGTTTTTTGTGCATCCTGTTTTTTATGTGTCGATCATTCTTAGCCTGTTCGTCGGCTACCTTCGGGTGAAAAAGGAAAGACATGATTTTACGATTCGAATTAATGGTCTATTTCAGGAGCTTCGTCAGCTATTGCCTTTAGGGATTTGTATAGGTGTAGTTCTTTCTATTTTAACGATGGGCTCTGGTGTCGTTATTCCGTTTGCTGCCATTGCTTTAATGAGCGCATTTACGATTTTGTTGTCATTGACGTTTCAGATACGCTTGCTTTCGCCAGCATATATCGTTGGTCTTTCCTTCTTGGCGATTGTTTTTCTGGCAGGAAGAAAAGTAGACATACCTATGCTTTCAGCAGGTTTTCAAAATCTAGACAAGGCTGTGTATCCAGGTTTAGCTGTATTACTCGGTTTGCTGTTATTGGCTGAAGGAATATTGATTAGTAATGGTGGTAGTAAACGACCATCTCCCAATTTGGTCGTATCGAAGCGTGGTCAAGTAGTTGGTACATATAAAGCGAGAAAAATTTGGTTGCTACCGTTATTTATTCTTGTTCCAGGAGGCGAGTTAGCAGCACCGATTGACTGGTATCCTGTGTTTACGGTGGGCGAGCTTCATTTTACTCCGCTTGCGATTCCAATGCTAATCGGGTTTGCCAAAACCGTCCAAGGAAGCCTGCCGCAAAAGGCAATACGAACAGAAGGAAGAAAAGTTACTTTCCTTGCTGTCATTGTCACAACGCTTGCCGTATGGGGTAACTGGTACCCATACCTTTCTATTGGGGCAGTTGTTCTTGCAATGCTGGGTCGTGAATGGATTCACTATTTTTCCAAGATGCAAGATCGTAAGCTTCCGTTCTACTTCTCCCAAAGTAAGCTCGGTGTCAAAATTCTTGGCGTGATTCCACATACTCCAGCGGATAAAATGGGCTTGGAAATGGGCGACATCATTTCGAAAATGAATGGATTACAAGTGAGCAATGAACATGAATTTTACAGGGCATTACAAAAAAACCGCGCACATTGTAAGATGGAAGTTATCGGCCATAACGGGCAAATTCGTTTCGTTCAACGTGCCCTTTTTGAAGGTGAGCACCACGAGTTAGGGATTCTTTTTATTGAAGAAGGACGAAAAGACCGTAGCCGGGTGGTTTAGATTTGAATTATGAACAAAAACCAGCTATTTCAGCGTAATGAATAGCTGGTTTTTTCGTGATCAGCACGGTGAAAAATCAAATTAGTGATTGGAACAAGCGACACTATATATGATCTAATAGAGGACGCCCCATAAATAAAAGGTAGCATAGGCTTTGCCACGTGGCTGATAAATCAATATTCTACTAAAAATTTTTCTGCTCCCTCATAACTCCCTGTACCCTGCAGTAGTTCTTTCATCAGTTTTCCTTCTGCAATTGTAATCCTCCATTCCGTATAAATATGTAGTTTAAGTTGTAACACGAAAATTACATAACTTATTTCACTATCTTGCTTTTACATTCTTAAAATCATAAGTTCCGTTTTAATGATGGGTATAATGGAAAGAGAGGTGAGGGAAATGACAAACAGAATCCATGATAGCCTTCAGGACGATCATCATTTGAAAGTTGAGGAATCTATGACAGCTGAAAAATGGCAGGCCATTATCGACAATGATGCAACATACAATGATCAATTTTTCTATGCAGTGAAGACGACTGGAATATTCTGTAGACCGTCATGCAAATCACGCGTTCCTAAAAAAGAAAATGTCTGTATTTTTCAGAATGCTGAGCAAGCACTACGGGCAAATTTTCGACCGTGTAAACGATGTAAACCAACTGGGGAGCGATTGCCAGATAGCGAATGGGTCGCTCTAATTACAGAATACATTGAAAAGAATTATATGGAAAAGCTGACTCTCGAAACGCTAGCTGATATGAGCCATGGGAGCCCTTATCATATGCATCGCACTTTTAAAAAGGTGAAAGGGATCACACCAATAGAATTTATCCAACAAATCAGGATAAACCAGGCAGAAAAGTATTTGCTCCATTCAGATCGAACGATTGCTGATATCGCAATGTCTGTAGGGATGCCGAACACGCCCTATTTTATAACATTATTTAAAAAGAAAACCGGACATACACCGAAAGAATATCGCAAATTAGCGAATAAGGTACATAAATCGGAGGGGATGTAAAATGGCAATAAAAAATAAAACGACGATTTATTGGACATTGCTGAAAGACAAGGATTGGAGTATTTATCTGGCTGCAACTTCGAAGGGACTTGTGTTTGTAGGCTCACAGAATCGGCCGTTTGAGGAATTATCCGTTTGGGCAGAGCGACGTTTTCCGGGAAGTTCTCTTGTTGAAGATGAAGAAAAGCTTCAACCATACTCGGCTGAACTAATCGAATATTTTGAAGGGAAAAGGAAGAGCTTTACTATTCCATTTGATTATAACGGAACTGAATTTCAGCTTGCTGTGTGGAACGCACTCTGTGAGATTCCGTATGGGCAAACAAAATCCTACTCTGACATCGCGAATTATATCGAGAGACCAGCCGCTGTTCGAGCGGTGGGAGCAGCTATTGGAGCAAATCCCGTGTTAATTACGGTCCCATGTCATCGTGTAGTAGGCAAGAACGGATCGCTGACAGGCTATCGAGGTGGTTTGGAAATGAAAACTCAGCTTCTAGATATGGAACGTCAAGGTTCAGCCGACAATGAATGATGATCGTTATGATTAAAGCAGGGGGACTATCATGAAAAGTGAATTTTTCAACATCATTTGTAAAGGCTGTTTTCACATACTTTGTTGCTTTTCAATCATTTTTACACTAATAACCCGGGGTGATTTCCGTTGCAGGTACTCGCTTTCCGCGGGCGGTCTCGGAAGCCTCCTCAGTGCTTTGCACTTGCGGGGTCTCCCTCAACACGCTTTTCCCGCAGGAGTCTCGCACCTTCCACTACAATCAACATCTGTTCGAATTGGTTTCTTGCTAAAACCAACAAACTTTACGAAAAGAGCCTTTGTAAAAGACGAAATTTTAGATGTCATTCCACAGCAACCATTATATAATGAACAAAAAAGGAGGTGCTAAATTGTGGATTTAACTCAAGTGAATTATCTCGCGGTACTCATAACAACAATGATTACAATGGTACTGGGATTTTTGTGGTATTCACCCGTTTTATTTGGAAATACGTGGCTGAATCAAATTGGACTGAAAAAAGAGGAAATGTCAGGGGGGAGCCCGCTCACATATATCCTGACAGCATTAACTGCTTTAGTAGGATCCTTCGTACTAGCCTTGCTATTAACAATGATGAAAGAAACAACAATGATGTCGGGAATGATTGTTGGGTTGCTAATAGGGGTTAGTATCTCTGTGAAAATCGGCATGAATTTCTTGTTCGAGAGTAGAACAATCGGTCTATATTTCATTACGATTGGATACCATCTTGTGACGTACCTCATTGCTGGCATCATCATTGGTGCGATGCAATAACTTGTAGGAAAAGTTGAAAAAACGCCATTGCCCTCAAGCCACTACATAGACGAATATAAAAAATGAGCAGAGGATAAGGGTTTTTATGTGAAATCCTCGATCCTCTATGCAAATTAGAGGGGGGTGTCTCCTAAAGCAAAGGGATAGACCTCACACCAACCAAAGACAGTACAAGGTATATGAAACACTACATACCAATTTAAAGTACGAGATCAGATCCTTATGGGAGAGGCTTATACCATTTCTTCTAAGTAATAGCCTTTATTTTTAATGGATTTAATAGTGTAGTGATGGCCAACTTTCTTACGTACTCGATAAATCAATGAGGAGATTTCTTCATCCGTTACGAGAGAATCTGACGCGATGTTACGCTCAGGCCAAACGGTCTGGATAATTTCTTCCTTTGTCGCAATGTTGCCGATATGATTAAATAAAAGCTTAAAGCAGGTAAATTCTTTATGAGCCATTTTAATCAACTCTTTTTTTATTTGGAGTGTTTGCATCGAATCATTGAGCACCGTTTTACCCGTGTTCGTTCGTTCCCCAACATAAAATTCTATCGTATCGTCATTATTTTTTTCAATCTGGAATTCAATCAGCCCACTAATTAACGTGAGTGAATCGCCTTCCTTGAATTGATATGATTTAAAGGGAGTTAATTTTTGACCATTTAATTCGGTACCGTGCTTGCTTTGCAAGTCCTCGATAAAAATTAAGCCATTTTGCAAGTAAATTTTACAATGTCGTCGAGAAACCAGCTTATTAAAAATAGGAAAGTCGATTTTTTCCTGGTTATTTGAGCGACCAACTATCATCTCACTATTTCCTTGCAAGTATTTAAAATTTGCAATTGTTTCCATTCCGATGGATTTTAATAAAACTTTGTATGATTGACTATTCACCAACGATCCCTCCTAATAAGATATCGGAAGCTCATTGAACGAGCATACTCCATCTTATTTTCTTAAAGAAAACAGAATATTCTATAAAATGTTAGAAAAATGTGATGTTTGTTACATGGTGCTCAGAAGCTCACCTATGTATAATTAAATAAATTATATTATAGTAGATTACAACTTTCTTTGAAAGGTCGTTAAGATAGAAATTTGAAAGGAATCGATTCATATGGCGTTAAAATTTCTTAGTGAAGTAAGTGGTTTAATTTTAATATGTAGCACAATCTTTTACATTTTAGTCCCGCAACCAATCACGACAATTATCTTCGCTGTAACGTGTATTCTATTTCTAACTGCAACCGTTTTTTCTAAAAATTAAACTTGGAGATTGTGTACATGATGGGAATGGAAGCGAAAAAAGGATTAAGGATTATGTTTATCGTTATTTGTTTTCTTTTGACGTTTTTATTAGTGAGACTTGCCTTTATGCAATTGATTTTGGACAAAGAACATTATGATAGATTAAGATTTTCAGAAATTGAATCTACTAGTAGTTTCGATAAATAGTCTGAGAATATTAGGAAAAGTGGTCAATCAATTTTTGAGGTAAAACCATCATTTGAATAAGTTATGATCTAACAGTTTGTAGGTGATCTGCAGGCTGTTTTTTATTTGGCCGTTAAATGAAAGGAATTAAGCACTTGCAACTTTGTGAAACAAATATTTGGATAATGAAACACAAAAATTGATTTTTTTAACAATTGGTATTGTCAAAGTGTAAATATTATCATATAGTGTGTATATAGATATAAACACTATTACACTTAGAGAGAGGAAGGGTTCTATTATGAGTCATTCAAAACAGGCTTTATGGCTCGCTTGGTTTGAAATAAAAAAGTCGATTGGAAAAGTCATCTTGCTAATGATTTTCATGTTTCTCCCATTTACAGCATTCTTGATTACCTCTTTGCACGACTACTTGGAAAAAAATATCGTGATGTTTGATTATATCTTTTTACTTGCATTTGCATTAGCCGCTGCCTGGGTACGACCAAAAGGGTTTCAACTAGATAAATTGACTGACGGAATGTATGGCTCCCCATTCTTTGTATTTTTGAATCAACTGCCTATTCAGAAGGATGTTTTAGTGAAAAGTAGATTTATTGTTTATTTTGTCTACTCTGTTCCATTCCAGCTTCTATTGCTTGTATTGCTTTATTCCTTCTCACCAGAACTAAGAGCATTTATGCCATGGTACTCGTATCTAGTGTTTTCAATTATTTGGCTGAGCTTTAATGCATATTGGGGTCTTGTTTATCCTGTAGCAGACGCAGGGGAAAAAGCAACCACTACCACCGTTGCGTTTTCGAGTATTTTGTTAGTCATAGTAGGTATGTTTGTTCCACTCATTATTGCAGTGTATACAAATTACGGAATTGTGGGTTGGACGATGTTTGCAGCAAAGCGGTGGCCAATCATTTCGTCCGCACTTTCCATAATTGCTGCACTTTATGGTCTGTCTTATTGGAAACATTCTATGAAAAAGAAAATAGATCGTAACGATTATTTCAATTAACTTGTTACAACAGGAAGGAGGAACACGATGGAGCTTCCGATTCGACTTTCTAAAGAATCACGTGTGCCGATTTATCATCAAATTGAAGCACAAATCAAAACACTTATTACGAGCGGACATCTGGCTGCAGGCTCATCATTGCCTTCCATTCGTGCACTCTCAAAAGATCTTGAAATCAGTGTTATTACGATAAGACGTGCCTATCAAGATCTTGAATACCAGGGTTTCATCAAAACCGTTCAAGGAAAAGGGACATTTGTTGCAGAGGTTGCGGAATCGATGAAAGAGAAGATTAAAGTTTCTGTGGTATATGAAGCCATAGCAAACGGAGTGGAAACTGCACTTCAACATGAATATAGCTTCGAAGAAATTGAAGGGATTTTTCAACAAATCCTTTCAATGAAAAAAAACAAGAAGAAGGAGGAATAGAAGATGCAACCATGGTTGGAAATGAAGGGGTTGAAGAAGAAGATTGATGACTTTCAACTTGGACCGATAGATTTGACCGTTCAACCAGGAACAATTACAGCCCTTGTTGGGAATAATGGAGCAGGGAAAAGTACACTTTTGAAGACCATGATGAACTTAGTAAAACCTGAAGAGGGGGTAATCCATCTTTTTGGAAAAGAGTTTGATCAATATGAAGATCATTGGAATCAGCGTATTGCTTATCAGCCCCAGTCGCTAATTGGGTGTAATGCGTTCAATGGAAAAGAGTTGATGACGTTCATCTCAAAGTGGTATCCGAAATGGGATCAGAACTTATTTATGCATCTTGTTGATTTGTTTGATATTCCAATAATGAAACGGTACGTTAAGCTGTCACCTGGTGTAAGACAGAAACTTAATCTTGCCCTATCCCTATCAAGGGATACCGAGGTTATGGTCCTAGATGAACCGACTGCTCAAATGGATATACCGGCTAAACAAATGCTGATGGACGTGTTAGTTGAATGGATGGAACGGGAAGACAAAGCCTTAATTATTGCCACCCACCAAGTGGAGGACATTCGTAAACTCGCAGACTATGTGGTCATTATGAAGAACGGGAAGATGATCGGACAATTTTTAAAAGAAGAACTAACGACACAATACAAGCGCTACTGGATGGAACAGCCGCTCTCATTTGAATCTGTACCAGGAGAAATTACTCGAAAAGGTGATCGATTGATTACAACTAGTCGTTCTAACGAAGCGGAGCGTTATTTTTTACAAGAAAAACTGGCATGGATTGAATCCGAGTCAATGGAGCTAGAAGAAATTATTACTGTATTGCTGGGAGATCATGGGGAACGTAAACGGCCATTTTGATCGTTCGGAAAAAATACAACACCTCAAGAAAGACTAAAATGGTTGAGATTGTAGGAAAGATTGAGAAAGACCTTCCGTGTCAGGAAGGTCTTTTCTCGTGAATAAAATAATTAAGCTTGCTTCACAGCTTGAATGTCAAAGTTTAATGTGATTTGGTCGCCAACAAGTACGCCACCAGTTTCAAGGGCAGTATTCCAAGTTAAGCCGTAATCACTGCGTTTCACTTTACCAGATCCGCTAAATCCTGCTTTATCATTGCCCCATGGATCTTTTGCTTCACCTTCAAATGTAACTTGGAATGTTTCTTCGCGAGTAACGCCGTGCAATGATACATCTCCGATAAGTTCATATTCATTATCCCCAGTTTTGGTGATTTTTTTCGATATAACCGTTAATGTTGGATATGTTTCAACATCAAAAAAGTCAGCAGAACGAAGGTGATTATCACGGTCTTCGCTTCGTGTATCAACACTTGCAACATCGACTGTGAATGTGATATTTGCCGTTGTTAAATCGGCTGGATCAGCTTCGATTGCTGCATCGAATTGATTAAAAGAACCTTTCACTTTAGAAATCATCATATGTTTAACAGAGAATGCTACTTCACTATGGCTTACGTCAATTGTCCACTTCGTTTTTGTCATGATAAAATTCCTCCCCAATATATTATCGTGAAATTATATACTTTTAATTCGAGATAACTTAATACAAGATAAATTATAAATTCAAATTATTGGATTGTCAATGGGATTTACAAAAAACTTACAAATCCTTCAAATTAAATATTTACTATGAAAATAAAAAAGGGTTTTTATAAAAATATCATAACTTGGAATTATTTACTGGTAAAAGGGGAAGGTAGATAGTAGTTCATTTTTGAGGAGGAAGAGTGTGGGAAACAATCAATCAAATGATCCAAATCAAACGGAAGATGTCTTAACGAATCGTCAAGGGCACCTAGTAACGAATAATCAAAGTATGAGAACGGTTGGCAATCGTGGACCGACGACATTAGAAAATTATGATTTCATTGAGAAAATAAGCCACTTTGACAGGGAGCGAATTCCAGAACGGGTCGTACATGGTCGTGGTGCCGGTGCTCATGGCTATTTTGAAGCATATGGAAAAGCGGGAGATGAACCTGTTTCGAAGTATACTCGAGCTAAGCTTTTCCAAGAGGCAGGAAAACAAACGCCTGTTTTTGTTCGCTTTTCTACAGTGATCCATGGAACACATTCTCCGGAAACATTACGTGACCCACGCGGTTTTGCGGTGAAGTTTTATACCGAAGATGGCAATTGGGATTTGGTTGGGAATAATTTGAAAATCTTCTTTATTCGTGATGCGATTAAATTTCCCGATATGATTCATGCTTTTAAGCCAGATCCAATTACGAATATACAGGATAATGAACGATTTTTTGATTTTTGCTGTAATTCACCAGAATCCTTTCACATGGTCACCTTCGTCTTCTCACCTTGGGGGATTCCAGCGAATTATCGCATGATGCAAGGGTCAGGGGTTAATACGTATAAGTGGGTGAACAGTGAGGGTGAAGCTGTTCTTGTCAAATACCATTGGGAACCTAAACAAGGGATAAAAAATTTAACGCAAAAAGAAGCAGAAGAAATTCAAGCGAAGAACTTCAACCACGCTACCCAGGACTTGTATGAGGCAATTGAAAACGGTGAATATCCTGAATGGGAGCTGCTTGTCCAAGTGATGAGCGATGACGATCATCCTGAATTGGATTTTGATCCGTTAGATGATACGAAGTTATGGCCTGAAGACCAGTTCCCGTGGCTTGCGGTTGGGAAAATGGTGCTGAACAAAAATCCAGAAGATTATTTTACTGAAGTAGAGCAGGCCGCATTTGGAACAGGTGTCTTGGTAGATGGTCTTGATTTTTCGGACGATAAGATGCTTCAGGGCAGAACATTCTCCTACTCTGATACGCAGCGTCATCGTGTCGGCGCTAACTATTTACAGCTGCCCATTAATGCACCTAAGAAAAGGGTAGCGACAAATCAACGCGGTGGTCAAATGCAATATCGAGTGGATCTAGGTGGAAATCAGAACCCGCATATCAATTACGAACCTTCCCTTCTTGGCGGCTTGAAAGAAGCGAAGCAAGAAGGCAAAGAATATACCCCTTATATTGAAGGGAAATTAGTGAGAGAATCCATTGATCGCCAAAACAATACGAAACAAGCCGGTGAAACGTATCGCATGTTTGAGGACTGGGAGAAGGATGAACTAATCTCTAACCTTGTTTCAGGACTTGCACCAGTAGACAGTCGAATCCAAGCCAAAATGATTGCATTGGCGGAAGAAGCAGATGAAGAATACGGCCGCCGTCTACGAGAAGGCTTGGCAAATGCGCCAAAAGGTGGATCGAGTCAAAAGCCTCTTGGCAATAAAGATGGAGAAAAGGCTCCCGAACAAGCAATTGAAAAGGGACATGACGCAGAGCCTTACTAATGCGGACAGACTAAGACATATTGTTCAAGGTTCATCCCCATTAACGGACAGTAACCCTTACTGATTGATTCACTTTATAGTTTTGCCTACATCTAGTTTTGAACTGAATCTCTTAAGGGTCAGACTGTGCACTTTAAATCAGTATGTTGTGTTTTATACACGTAACTTTACTGTATTTAGTTGTTGCAGTGTCTGACCCTTTCTTTTGGAGCACTCCTTTTTTTAATTTTTGGCTATGTTGAAGCGCGTTGTTGATTGGAACGAACGCCATACGTTCCAATCAACAGGCAAGTTTTACAGAGTCTAATTTGTAAATATCATTTATTTGCAATGAATCCCGCATGAATGGGCAGTGCAACTCCACTTCAAGGTTTAGGGGAATCGAAGAAGCATAGGTGGGGGGATGAAGAAAACCCCACTGGTTGAAGTTTCATTTTATCAAGCGGTTTAAATCGTAAACAAATGGATTTTATCTGATAAATGAATTAAACTGAAACTACTTAATTAGTAAATGGGCTTTGCTGTAAATTACAGTGGACTGTAAGGAGATGGAAGAATGGTTAAGTTTTTATCTGCTCTAATCGTTCCCGGCTTACTTGTTATCTTATTTTCAAGAGTGACGTTTAATCGTTATGTCGGACTTGCATTGACGGTTGCATTAATTGCAGCATCGGCATATAAAGGTTACACACATACATGGATTTTAATTATCATAGATGCGTTTTCATTAACAGTCGGTTTTTGGTATTCAACGAAAATGTTAAAACGAATATAGCATGAAGGAAGAATAGTATACTGCAATCTTCAATATTATTTCTATTATTCTATCTACATAAACACATGGTGCAAATCGAGCCATGTGTTTTTTGTAATGGCTAATCTTTCTGATAGCAGAGCTTTTAGTTGACTACATTTACATTTTCCTTTTTGTATGAAGACATGGGGACGGGGCTGCGCGACTTATTAATATAGCCTATCTACTACACTTATGCATACTTTTTTAAGAAAATCCGGATCCGCACCGCCACCATTGTGATTAGGCGAGTGTAGCGTGCTATAGGATGAATCCTAAATGATGAATATTGGAATTTAAGCGCCGTATTCGTTTTGTATTGTCGAAAATCTGTCGAATGAACGTTCGCTTATTATTGGTTTCTTCGTTGTCCTTTGTGGTAGAATGTGTATAGAATGCTTCAATAAAGGGCTATAAATAGATATGAATGTTTTAGACAAAAGCCTAACGGTGAAAGTAGATAAATCCATTATAGACAAGAAATATTTATCCCGCTTTAACGGGCAGTAAACCCCCACCCAAGGCTTAGAGGAATCGAGGAAGCTTAGGTGGGGGATAACTGCCCGTAAAAGCCCGATTGGTTCAAAGACAATCAGTGGGGGATGAAGAAAACGCCCACTGATTGAAGTTTCACTTTATAGAATGGAGGATTGCTTAGTGAAGGATCAATTTGAGATAGTCTCCAATTATTCGCCACAAGGAGATCAGCCTGCTGCCATTAAGGAATTAGTAGAAGGAATTGAAAGTGAGAAACGGTATCAGACATTGCTAGGGGCAACTGGAACGGGAAAAACATTTACCATTTCAAATGTCATTAAAGAAGTTAATAAGCCAACATTAGTCATTGCTCATAACAAGACGCTTGCAGGGCAATTGTATAGTGAGTTCAAGGAATTTTTCCCGAATAACGCTGTCGGCTATTTTGTTAGTTACTATGATTACTATCAACCAGAAGCCTATGTTCCATCTACGGATACATATATTGAAAAAGATGCGAGCATTAATGATGAAATTGACAAACTGCGTCACTCGGCTACATCTGCGCTATTTGAACGTCAAGACGTCATTATTATCGCTAGTGTCTCATGTATTTTCGGTCTCGGTTCTCCAGAAGAATATCGAGAAATGGTTGTCTCCCTCCGCACGGGTATGGAGATTGATCGAAATAAACTGCTACATAAATTAGTAGATATTCAATATGAACGAAATGATATAGACTTCCACCGTGGGACTTTCCGAGTACGGGGGGATGTGGTTGAGATATTCCCAGCTTCTCGTGATGAACACTGTGTTCGTGTGGAGTTTTTTGGTGATGAAATCGATCGAATACGGGAAGTGGATGCGTTAACGGGAGAAATTACGGCTGAACGGGATCATATTGCGATATTCCCAGCTTCCCATTTCGTTACACGTGAAGAGAAAATGAAGGTAGCGATTGATAATATAGAGAAAGAACTAGAAGAATGGTTAGTCGTGCTGCGCAATGAAGATAAACTGTTAGAAGCTCAACGCCTGGAACAGCGTACAAGGTATGATCTGGAAATGATGCGTGAAATGGGATTTTGTTCAGGGATTGAGAACTATTCTAGACATTTAACATTGAAGCCTCCTGGGGCAACACCTTATACATTGATTGACTATTTCCCTAAGGATTTTCTACTTGTTATTGATGAATCACATGTTACTTTGCCGCAAATCCGCGGAATGTATAACGGAGATCAGGCGAGGAAGCAAGTGCTGGTGGATCATGGTTTCAGGATGCCTTCTGCCAAGGATAACAGACCGCTTCGATTCGAAGAGTTTGAGGAGAAAGTCCATCAAGCCGTTTTTGTATCCGCTACGCCGGGACCGTTTGAATTGGAACATACACCTGAAATGGTCGAGCAAATTATTAGACCGACTGGTTTATTAGACCCGAATATTGAAGTGAGACCAATTGAGGGTCAAATTGATGACTTAATCGGTGAAATTCAGGATCGAATCAAACGAAACGAGCGCGTACTTATCACAACTTTGACGAAAAAAATGTCTGAAGATTTAACGGATTATTTAAAAGAAATTGGAATTAAGATTCAGTACCTCCATTCTGAGGTAAAGACTTTAGAACGAATTGAAATTATTCGTGAACTACGAATGGGCAAATATGATGTACTAGTCGGAATTAACTTGTTACGAGAAGGTCTCGACATTCCTGAAGTATCATTGGTTGCGATATTGGATGCCGATAAAGAAGGATTCTTGCGTTCTGAGCGTTCGCTTATCCAAACGATTGGCCGTGCCGCTCGGAATTCCAATGGTCATGTAATTATGTATGCGGATCGCATAACGAATTCGATGGAATTGGCCATTAGTGAAACTAAGCGGCGCCGAGAAATTCAAGAGCAGTATAATAAAGAACATAATATTACTCCAAAAACTATTCAAAAAGAGGTTCGTGGTTCCATTCGCGTGACTCATGCAGCAGAAGATACGGAGACATATGATGTAGCACCTAGTTTCACTAAAATGACGAAACAGGAGCGAGAGCAACTAATTATGAACACGGAGAAGGAAATGAAAGAAGCAGCTAAAGCCCTCGATTTCGAACGGGCAGCACAGCTTCGTGATCTTTTAATCGAGCTGAAAGTGGAAGGGTGACAAGACAATGGCATTGGAAAAAATCACGGTTATTGGCGCTAGAGCCAATAACCTAAAGAATATTGACGTCACAATCCCCAGAGACAAGCTTGTCGTCCTTACGGGATTGTCGGGATCAGGGAAGTCATCGCTTGCATTTGATACGATATATGCGGAAGGGCAACGGCGCTATGTTGAGTCGCTTTCTGCTTACGCCAGACAATTTTTAGGACAAATGGATAAGCCAGATGTGGATTCAATTGAAGGCCTTTCACCGGCCATATCAATCGATCAGAAAACTACAAGCCGTAATCCGCGTTCAACAGTTGGAACTGTAACGGAAATCTACGATTATTTACGTTTACTTTACGCACGAATCGGTAGACCAACATGTCCTAATCACGGCATTGAAATATCCTCACAAACGATTGAACAAATGGTGGACCGGATTTTAGAATACCCTGAACGGACAAAAATGCAAGTCCTTGCGCCCGTTGTCTCAGGAAGAAAAGGGACACACACCAAAGTGTTGGAAGATATTAAAAAGCAAGGATATGTCAGAGTTCGCGTAGATGGCGAGATTTTAGACGTAGGGGAAGACATCATTCTTGAAAAAAATAAGAAACACTCGATTGAGGTCATTATCGACCGTATCGTTATTAAAGATGGGATAGCAGCGCGCCTTGCAGACTCAATGGAAAGTGCTTTAAAGCTAGGTGACGGAAAAGTATTGATAGATATTAATGGGGAAGAGGAGCTTTTGTTTAGTGAACATCATGCTTGCCCTTATTGTGGGTTCTCCGTAGAAGAACTGGAGCCGCGCATGTTTTCTTTTAACAGCCCATTCGGTGCCTGTCCAGATTGCGACGGCCTTGGTACGAAACTTGAAGTCGATCAACAGCTCGTCATTCCAAATGATGAATTAACGTTAAACCAAAATGCGCTTGCGCCTTGGGAATCGACTAGTTCGCAATATTATCCCCAACTATTGAAAGCTATAGCTGATCATTATGGAATTGATATGGATATTCCAGTTAAAGACCTATCGACAGGTTTGTTGGATAAGATTTTATATGGTTCTGGAAAAGAAAAAATTTACTTCCGTTATGAAAATGACTACGGTAGATTGCACGAAAGCTATATCGCTTTCGAAGGTGTATTGAATAACGTGGAACGTCGCTTTAAAGAAACTAGTTCAGACTATGTCCGTGATCAGATGGAAAAGTATATGGCTCAACATGCTTGTCCAACTTGTAAAGGCCAAAGACTGAAGAAGGAAAGCCTATCTGTTCTCATCCAAAACAAAACGATTAGTGAAACAACTGCTTATTCGATTGAAGAGGCCGTCCAGTTTTTCGAACATCTGGATTTATCAGAAAAAGAACAAGCAATTGCTCAATTAATTTTGCGTGAAATTCAAGAGCGGTTAGGTTTTCTTGCCAATGTTGGCTTGGAATATTTAACTTTAAGCAGAGCGGCAGGAACGCTATCTGGTGGGGAGGCTCAGCGAATCAGGCTAGCCACTCAGATTGGCTCCCGTTTAACGGGTGTTCTATATATTTTGGATGAACCATCAATCGGTCTCCATCAAAGAGACAATGATCGTCTTATTGAAACACTGAAGAATATGCGTGAAATTGGCAATACGCTGATCGTAGTTGAACATGACGAAGATACGATGCTTGCTGCAGATTATTTGATTGATGTAGGACCAGGAGCAGGAGCACACGGAGGGAAAATTGTTTCTGCAGGTACGCCACAGGAAGTCATGAATGATCCTGATTCATTAACTGGGCAGTATTTGTCAGGGAAAAAATTTATTCCGTTACCACTAGAACGTCGTAAAAGTGATGGTCGTTATATTGAAATCAAAGGAGCGAAAGAAAATAATCTCAAAAATGTGAATGTGAAATTTCCTCTTGGTACATTTACAGCTGTTACTGGTGTCTCGGGTTCTGGGAAAAGTACGTTAGTTAATGAGATTCTACATAAATCATTAGCGCAAAAACTGAACCGTGCAAAAGCTCGCCCGGGTTCTTTTCGGGAAATCAAAGGTGTTGATCATCTTGATAAGGTCATCGATATTGATCAGTCACCAATTGGAAGAACGCCGCGTTCAAACCCCGCTACATATACAGGGGCATTTGATGATATTCGGGATGTGTTTGCCACAACGAATGAAGCGAAAATTCGCGGCTATAAAAAAGGTCGTTTTAGTTTTAATGTCAAAGGTGGTCGCTGTGAAGCTTGTCGTGGCGATGGAATCATT
The DNA here is from genome assembly GCF_014138605.1 of Peribacillus huizhouensis. Taxonomy (GTDB): domain Bacteria; phylum Bacillota; class Bacilli; order Bacillales; family DSM-1321; genus Peribacillus; species Peribacillus huizhouensis. The sequence goes on from NZ_JACJHX010000005.1 coordinate 118,793, forward strand.
AAAATTGAAATGCATTTCTTACCTGATGTGTACGTGCCTTGTGAAGTGTGTCATGGAAAGCGGTATAATCGTGAAACATTGGAAGTGAAATATAAAGGCAAAAATATTGCTGATATTCTAGAGTTGACGGTAGAAGAAGCGGTTGAATTTTTTGAGAATATCCCAAAAATCAATAGAAAACTCCAAACAATTCAAGATGTTGGCTTAGGTTATATTAAACTTGGTCAGCCAGCAACCACACTTTCCGGTGGAGAAGCACAGCGGGTAAAGTTAGCTTCTGAACTTCATCGTCGTTCAAATGGCCGTTCCTTCTATATTCTTGATGAACCAACAACGGGTCTTCATGTTGATGATATTGCAAGGCTTCTTGAAGTCCTTCAGCGCCTCGTTGAAAACGGTGATACTGTTCTTGTCATCGAACATAATCTAGATGTCATTAAATCCGCTGATTATTTGGTCGACCTTGGTCCTGAGGGTGGAGATAAAGGCGGAACGATTATCGCAACAGGTACACCTGAACAAATCGCTGAGGCAGAAGGGTCCTATACAGGAAAATATCTAAAACCTATTCTTGAAAGAGACCGTATCAGAATGGAAAAGAGAATCAAAGAAAAAGAGCATGAACATGTATAAGGATGTCCGATAAAGTGAAACTTCAATCAGTGGGGATTTTCCACTGATTGTTAGTCCCGTTCTACTGTCGCTAAGATCTTCGCTTCCGCTAAGATCAATCGACAGTACGAACCCGATTGGTTCAACTAAACCGCTGAAGAACCCAGCGGTAAGTTTCACTGTATCTCACCAATCGGGCTTTTACGGGCAGTTGACCCCCACTTGGGTGGGGGTCAACTGCCCGTTAATGCGGGATAATGCAAGGGTCAGACTGAGCAACTACCACATACAGTTAAAATGAAGTGAAAGTAACACAAAAACTGTATAGTGAGTGCTAGGTCAGACCCTTTTGGGGTATCGTTGAATCATAATAAGAAGAATTTTGTAGAATAGCGCTTAATCAAATGATTGATTAAATGGAGTGTGGAAATGTAGTCTCTAATGACATCTGATGTGAAATTAGATGTTTTTTATGTCGTTTGAAATTGTCGAATGTATAGTAGAGGTTTCGGAAATGTTTGAAGTCTTGTTTTTTGTCCTTAATCAAACGATTGATTAAAATGGAGGAGACAAAGTATTGCAAGGGATATATGAGGTATAAATTGGTGAATATTTTGACGGTCTGAAAGGATGAGCTTTGCAGAAATTTGCGATAACGCGGCTTAATCAAACGATTGATTAAAATGGATGCAAACCTGCATTTCTATGGACATACTGCGTTAGATTCGCTGATTATTATGTCGTTTGAAATTATTGGAGTTAAATTTTGTAAGTGATGAAACTTTCATGAATAGTAGGCGTATTAATAAGTAAGTGTGCTTTTATTTTTTTGGACTCAAAATACTAACTCATTGCTTCCATAATATTCATAATAAAAGAGAAAATCGAGAAAACCCTGTGAAAAAAATAGATTGAAATTGGAGGGAAAAGGAATGAATGAAGAAAAAAAGCGAATTCTACAAATGGTTCAAGATGGGAAACTATCTACGGATGAAGCTTTAAAGATTTTAGAAGAACTAGATCAGGCGAGTAAAGAATCGGAGAAGAAAGAACAAGTACTAGTCAATGAATTATCGACAGTTGTTCTTGATAAAGAAGGTGCCGATAAACAACAAGATTATTTTAATAAAAAAATCAGCTCTTCCAAAGAGAAAATCTTTGATTTCGTAGAGAGTGCCGTGAAAAAAATCAAAGAATCGGATTTTGATCTCAATTTTGGTACTTCGCATGAGATTTCACATATTTTTACCCATGATCAAACGCCCCTTAAAGAAATTGAGATAGATATTGCAAATGGGAAGACGAGAGTAATCCCGTGGTCGAATAATGAAATTAGAATTGAATGTCAAGCGAAGGTTTATCGTGGCGCGATGCAGGATGAAGCAAGAGAAGCGCTATTAAAAGAAGTACATTTTTTAGTAGAAGATGAAAAATTACGTTTCCATTTATTGCAGAAATTTATAAAAGCGGATGTCACTTTGTACATCCCTAATAAAGAGTATGAAGAAGTGTATATCCGTATGTTTAACGGTTCTATCTCTGGAGAGTCTTTAAAAGCAGATCATTTTAAAGTGAAGACTGCCAATGGAAAAATAGCCATTGAAGACGTGACAGGAAAAAAACTAAATGCTGAAACGGGAAATGGGAATATATCGATTCGCCAAGCAACTATAGAAAAAATCGAAACAGAAACATTAAATGGTTCGATACATGTAGATGGAATCTATAAAAATCTTGATGCTCAATCATTTTCTGGTCAAGTGACTTGCCGTGTGGATGAACAAAATTGTGAGTATATTTCAGCCAAAACAGTGACTGGAAAGCTTGATGTAATCTTGCCTACAGGAATGTCAGTAGAAGGTGAGTTGAAATCGAATCTTGGTAACTTCAATGTAAACTTAGATGGCATTCAAATTATTGAAGAGAAAAATGATGTCATTCAAAAAGTGTTGAGATTTAAGACGACAAAGGATGTTGTTCCAGTTCTACACTTGTTTGCTGATACGAAAACTGGTGGCATTTCAGTATCGTAAAGATTTATCCAGCATTAACTGCCCGTAAAAACAAACCCGATTGGAACTTGCCTCTTGTGGTTTTCAAAGGCAAATTTGCGCCCATAGAATGTGGGCTGCAGACGAAGACATGAGGATGCGGCGTACTTAGTCTTTGATTTGTTGGATCTTAGCAACACTAACAATCAGTGGGGATGAAGAACACTGAAGATTGAAGTTTCACTTTATTATGGTTAAAAAGGGAACAAGAGGATGTCCCAAGGGTAGGCCACGCGCTATATACACTGTTCAAAGTGGTACTTACGCTTATTTGAACTGTATATGTCGCTAAGGGTCAACCCTTTTCAATAAGGGACATCCTCTTTGTATTTTTGTAATTGAGTGATTTTACAAAAGCTTTGTTTGGATATTAGTAGAAAAATGCTAAAATAAAGATTACCTTTATAAGAGAAATAATTTAACTCCAAGGGAGGCTAACAATATGGCAAAAGTACGTGTGAAAGATTTGATAGATACATTCAATCTTGAATTAGTCAGTGGAGAAGAGGGGATTAATCGTCCTATTATAACAAGTGACCTTTCTCGGCCTGGTTTAGAAATTGCAGGTTTTTTTGATTTTTATCCCGCAGAGAGAATACAGCTACTTGGAATGACAGAGATGTCTTTCTTTGAAAAGCTAAGTGCGCCTGAAAGAACGAGCAGAATGGAAAACCTATGTCGGGATATTACACCTGGAATTATTATTAGCCGTGCGCATGAGGTTCCAGAAGAGTTAATTATTGCGTCTGAACAACAGTCGGTCCCGGTGATGCGGTCCAGTATGAAAACTACCCGGCTATTTAGTCACTTAACTAATTTTCTGGAAAGTAAACTTGCTCCGACAACAGCTGTCCATGGGGTATTGATAGATATTTATGGAGTCGGCGTGATGATCACTGGAAAAAGTGGAGTTGGTAAAAGTGAGACCGCGCTTGAGCTAGTAAAACGAGGCCATCGTTTAGTTGCGGATGATTGTGTGGAGATTCGTCAGGAAGATCAGGATACCCTAGTTGGTAATGCTCCTGAACTGATTGAGCATTTATTGGAAATTCGCGGACTGGGTATTATTAATGTGATGACCTTGTTTGGAGCAGGTGCCGTAAGAAGCAATAAGAAAATTTCACTCGTTATCAATCTAGAGCTATGGGAAAAAAATAAGCAATATGATCGGGTTGGTCTTGATGAGGAAAAAGTGAAAATCATTGATACTGAAGTGACGAAATTAACGGTTCCTGTACGACCAGGAAGAAACTTAGCAGTTATTATAGAGGTGGCTGCGATGAACTTCCGTTTGAAAAGAATGGGCGTCAATGCAGCGGAAATCTTCTCAAGCCGGTTGAACAATACTATTTCTGGGGGCGGGCACGAAGAATTTTAAGTGATCCTTCATCCAAGTAAGGGTTATTCGATGAAATCAGTAATTTTAATGAAAATTTCTTAGAATAGAAAAGAGGGAATGTGATGGAGCAAGATATACAGCCGTTAAATCCTATTGCTTTTGATTTAGGTTTTCTGGAAGTGCATTGGTATGGAATCATTATCGGAGTTGGTGTTCTTCTAGGTTTGTTTATTGCCACTAAGGAAGCGGACAGAAGAGGAATTGGTAAGGAAACTTTTGTCGATATGATCCTGTTTGCTGTTCCAATAGCGATTATTAGTGCTCGAATTTATTATGTCATTTTTCAATGGGATTATTATTCGCAAAATCCGGGCCAAATCATTCAAATTTGGAACGGTGGAATCGCTATTCACGGTGCAATTATCGGTGCAGTTTTAACCGCTATTGTTTTTTCGAAAGTTAGAAAACTATCGTTTTGGAAGCTTGTAGATGTAGCTGCTCCTAGCCTTTTATTAGGGCAAGCTATTGGGCGTTGGGGGAATTTTATGAATCAGGAAGCGCATGGCGGTGAAGTGACGCGTGCCTTTTTAGAAAATCTCCATCTACCTAATTTTATTATTAATCAAATGTACATAGAGGGGACTTATTATCATCCGACATTTTTATATGAGTCGCTTTGGAACTTATTGGGTGTAGCGTTATTACTAATCTTAAGAAGGTCGAATTTGCGCAGAGGAGAGATCTTTTTAAGCTATGTCATTTGGTATTCAGTCGGCCGATATTTCATTGAAGGCTTGCGGACGGACAGCTTAATGTTGACAGAAACACTACGAATTGCTCAAGTTATTTCCATTGTATTAATTGTAGTGGCGATCGTTCTTTGGGTTTACAGAAGGGTTCGGGGCTACTCCGATAAAAAATACTTAGAGGCATAATGAGCGAATTGGGGGTGAGGAGGTAGTGATTGGCCATTCGGTGAAAAAGGGATTACTGGTAGGATTACAAACTACTTGGACACTTGGTAAAGTGATTTTTCCGGTTACATTGATTGTATCCGTTCTTCAATATACACCGGTTTTACAATGGATCATCGATTTCATTTCTCCTTTTATGAATATGATTGGATTGCCGGGTGAAGCTGCAATTCCTCTTGTATTAGGTAATTTTTTAAACTTGTATGCAGGAATTGCTGGGATTTTAACACTTGATTTATCGGTGAAAGAAGTTTTCATTGTTGCTATCATGTTATCGTTTAGTCACAATTTATTTATTGAATCTGGTGTTGCAGTGAAGGTCGGTGTAAAGCTTTGGGTTATTTTAGCAGTTAGAATCGGCTTAGCTTTATTGGCTGCTGTTATGATTAATCTAGTTTGGCATGGTGGATCAGAGCTTGCCAAATACGGGTTTGTTAGTCCTGCTACAGCGGAAATTAACGGTGTATGGGCGATTTTACTAAATGGATTGGAACGGGCTGCATCTGGGGTAGTACAATTAGCTTTCATTGTTATTCCATTAATGATTATTATGCAGATTATGAAAGATTTGAAGTGGCTGGATGTTATGTCGAAGGCTTTGGCACCATTTACAAAAATTCTCGGAATGAAGCCTAATACATCGATGACGATGGTGGCAGGTCTCACTATCGGATTGGCGTATGGTGCTGGTGTCATGATCCAAGCTGCTAAAGAAGACAATGTAAGTAAAAAAGATATGACGCTTGCTTTTATTTTTCTAGTGGCGTGTCATGCTGTAGTTGAAGATACATTAATCTTTATTCCGCTTGGGATTCCGGTTTGGCCGTTGTTGGTTATCAGGCTTACAACAGCCATACTGTTAACGATGATTATCGGGATGATTTGGAATCGATCGGAGTTTTCACAAAGGAAGGAAGCATATGAACAGTAATATTACAACTTTGTTATTTGATTTAGACGGAACATTAATTAACACCAATGAATTAATCGTTGCTTCATTTTTGGATACATTAAATCATTATTATCCTGACCGCTATAAACGTGAGGATGTTATTCCTTTTAATGGTCCGCCGCTAATTGATACATTTCATAGTATTGATCCAAACCGTGCAGAAGAGATGGTGACTCATTATCGAAAGCATAACTGGGAACATCATGATTTGTTAGTTACGGAGTTTGACGAGGTTTATGAAACAGTAAAAACGTTGAAGGAGAGCGGCTATAAATTAGCGATTGTTTCAACAAAAATCCATGCTGTTGTGATGAAGGGCTTGCAGTTGACAAAGCTGGATGAATTTTTTGATGTGATTGTTACACTAGATCATGTGAAAAAAGCAAAACCGGATCCAGAGCCAGTTCAGCAGGCATTGGCTTTATTAGGTTCGTCTCCTGAAGAATCGATCATGATTGGAGATAACTATCATGATATATTGTCTGGACAAAATGCCGGGACAAAAACAGCAGGAGTAGCTTGGTCGGCAAAAGGCAGAGAGCATCTTGAGCAGTACAATCCCGATTATATTCTTGAGAAGATGTCAGATTTAATCACGATTTTAGAGGGGTAAGCCTTATGAGGCGAACAACAAGGTACCCGGTAGAAGATGCAAACTCACTTTGGCATGTCTTTAAAACGGTTCCTTTTTGGAAAGTTGTGAAGAATTTTAGCGTGATTCAGATTGCTAGATACACACCTTTCTTAGGAATGAAAAACTGGTTGTATCGAGTTTTTTTGAGAATGAAGGTTGGCGATCAAACTTCATTTGCACTTATGGTTATGCTGGATTGTATGTTTCCTGAAAAAATTACAGTCGGTAGAAATTCAGTTATTGGCTATAACACAACCATATTAGCACATGAATACTTAATTAAGGAATATCGACTTGGGGAAGTTGTGATTGGCAATGAAGTCCTAATCGGTGCTAATTCAACGATTCTACCAGGTGTTGTCATTGGCGATGGGGCGATTGTGTCGGCAGGTACACTTGTGCATAAAGACGTACCGGAAGGCGCATTTGTTGGCGGGAACCCTATGCGCATCATTTATACGAAAGAAGAAAGAGCGAAGCAATTGGAAATTTGAATCGAATAGATAACTAATATCCAAGGACCAGACCTTGCACACTACACAGTTCAAAGTGGAATAACCACTCCATTTGAACTACAAATAGTCAGTGCAAGGTCTGGTCTTTTTATTATGGGAAATGGGGTCTGACCCCTGCGGGAAAGTGCACAAACCTATGATTTATATGGGGGCTTTGGCATGTGAGGGAAGTTGGGAAATAGGGTCTGACCCCAAAATATTATGCTTGACGTGGTGCTATTTGGAAGGTAGAATATTGATAACTTCAATTCGGTAGTATGGTAGTGAACTAAAGTATTTTGTTTTATCTGTATTTTCAGATGTTTTATTTTGGGTGGTTATGCGAAAATGAATAAGAGTGGAGATAATTCTTAAAGGATGTGTTGATGTGACCAAGCCGTTTATGTTTGAAAAGCCATTAGGCATGCGAGATACGCTTCCCTTGTTATATGAAACGAAAGCATCGGTAAGAAATCGCATGAGTGTTGAGATTAAAAGGTGGGGGTATCAATTTATCGAAACACCTACTTTGGAATATTATGAAACAATCGGAGAGGCTTCAGCGATCTTAGATCAGCAGTTGTTTAAATTGCTGGATCAGCAAGGGCATGCCCTTGTTCTTAGACCGGATATGACTACACCAATTGCCCGAGTTGCAGCATCTAAGCTATTAAAGCAGCAAATCCCACTCCGCCTTGCATATTCAGCCAATGTGTACCGGGCTCAGCAAAGAGAAGGTGGTCGCCCTGCGGAGTTTGAACAGATAGGGATCGAACTGATCGGTAATCCATCAATTAGTGCTGATGCAGAAATCATTTCATTGCTTGTAGATGTGCTAAAAGCTACAGGTCTAAAAGATTTCAAAATAGCAATTGGACATATTGGTTTTCTACAGGAATTATTCATTAGTATTTTAGGAAATGAAGAACGAGCAGCGGTATTACGAAAATATTTATATGAAAAAAACTATGTTGGCTATCGTGAGCATGTGAAATCATTGCCTTTATCGTCGATTGACAAGCAGCGATTAATTGATTTCGTTAGCTTAAGAGGTGAGGAGAATACATTAAGTCAGGCTGCTACTTTGCTTGAACGTGAAACAGGAAGAGAAACTCTGCAAGATTTGAAAGAGTTGGCCGTGCAATTAAAGGAATTTGGAATCGAGGAGTTTATCACTTTTGACTTAACGCTAGTCAGTCATATGAGTTATTACACAGGTACACTTTTCGAAGTATATGCTAATCAAGTCGGTTCCCCAATAGGCAACGGAGGCCGATATGACAGCTTGCTTGAAAAATTCGGTTGGAACACATCTGCCACCGGATTTGCCATCCGAATGGATCGCTTAACCGAAGCGTTGGGAGAAATAAAAGAAACAGAAACTACGGTATGTGTCGTATTCAGTCCAGAACGGAGAAAAGAAGCGTTAATATTTGCTAAGGAAAAGCGTGAACAAGGGATTAACGTAACGATTCAAGAAATTAACGCATTAGAGAACGTTGATGCATTTACTAAGGCGTTTCATGAGGTTCATTTGTATATCGGAAATGGAGGTGTAAGAAGTGAATAGCTTTCTAACCATTGCGATGCCTAAAGGCAGAATTTTTGAAGAAGCGGCAGATTTATTACGCAAAGCAGACTTCCGACTCCCTCCAGAATTTGATGATTCTCGAAAACTCATTTTAGAAGTAGAAGAAGAGAATTTACGATTTATTTTAGCAAAACCAATGGATGTGGTCACCTATGTGGAGCATGGTGTTGCGGATGTCGGAATTGCAGGGAAAGATGTTATGTTGGAGGAAGAACGGGATGTTTATGAATTGCTGGATTTGAAAATAAGTACTTGCTATTTAGCGGTAGCTGGACTTCCCAATACAAAAATCAGTGATATTACGCCGAAAATCGCCAGTAAATATCCAAACGTAGCTTCCAGTTATTTTCGTGAACAAGGTGAACAAGTAGAAATTATTAAGTTGAACGGATCGATTGAACTAGCACCTTTAATTGGTCTCGCGGAAAGAATTGTTGACATTGTGTCGACAGGCCAAACTTTAAAGGAAAATGGACTTGTGGAATATGCAAAAATTGCCGATGTGACATCGAGATTAATTGCAAATCCTGTGAGCTATCGAATTAAAGAAAAAAGAATTTCGGAAATTGTTGATCGGCTTGCAAAAATAGTAAATCAGTGAGGAGGTGGAGTGATGAAGATAGAGCGTTTTACAGAAGGGACCTCATTAAAGCGTTCGGTAGATTCAGGAACGGCTGACCAACGTAAGGCGGTACAAGAGATCATCTATGAAGTTAGAAAATCTGGAGATGAAGCGGTTGCTCGCTATACAGAGCAATTTGACCGAGTAAAGCTTGAACAATTTGCCGTTTCGATCGAGGAAATAGATGGAGCAGCAAATGAACTAAGCGCTTATGAGAGATCGATCATTGAAGAAGCAGCGGTAAATATTCGTTCCTTTCATGAAAAGCAGTTAAAAAATTCGTGGATTTCTACAGATGAATCAGGAACAATGCTTGGACAAAAACTAACTGCAATTGATGCAGTCGGTGTGTACGTACCAGGGGGAACTGCTGCGTATCCATCATCGGTATTGATGAATGTGATTCCAGCAAAGGTAGCTGGTGTCGAACGCATCGTGATGGTGTCTCCTCCAGGCAAGGATGGTAAACTGTCAAATTCGGTTTTGGCAGCTGCAAAAATTGCTGGTGTTACAGAAATCTACCGTATCGGTGGAGCGCAAGCTGTTGCGGCACTTGCATATGGCACGGAAACAATAGCAAAGGTCGATAAAATTGTTGGACCAGGAAATATCTACGTAGCGTTAGCAAAGAGAGAAGTGTTTGGAGATGTAGCGATCGATATGATTGCTGGACCAAGTGAGATTGCAGTCCTCGCTGATGAAACAGCCATTGCCGCAGAAGTAGCAGCAGATTTACTGTCACAAGCAGAGCATGATCCGAGAGCTTGCAGCGTGTTGGTCACTATAGATGAGACCTTAGCTAATGAGGTAGCAAAAGAAGTAGATAAGCAGTTGGCGATGCTTCCGAGACGAGAGATTGCTGCAGCGTCTATTCGGGATTATGGGAAGATTATTGTGTGCGAGGATATGAATCAGGCCATTCAAGCGGTTAATACACTGGCACCAGAGCATCTTGAAATTATCACGAAAGATCCACTTGAAGTAATGGCTCAAGTACGCCATGCTGGCGCTATTTTCTTAGGAAGATACAGTACGGAGCCAGTCGGTGACTACTTTGCTGGACCAAACCATGTACTTCCGACAAATGGCACTGCCCGTTTTTCAAGTCCGTTAAATGTGGATGATTTTCAGAAAAAATCAAGCATCATCATGTACAGTCAAACGGCCTTTAGGAAAAATGCAGAAAAAATTGCAGCCTTCGCACGACTTGAAGGCCTCGAAGCCCATGCCAGAGCTGTGGAATCACGCGGGAAATAGGGTCTGACCCCTAAATGAATCACTTAAAGCGTTAATTTATTAAGGTTTATACAAGGAAAATAAATTTGGGAAATGGGGTCTGACCCCTAGGAGGAGGTTCGTATGGAGCGTGTTGGTAGTGTTGTGAGGAAGACTGGTGAGACGGATGTGAAGCTTGCGTTTACGGTGGATGGTGAGGGAATATCTCGAATTGAAACAGGTGTGCCATTTATGACACATATGTTGGATTTATTTACGAAGCACGGTCATTTTGATTTGACGGTTGATGCTCAGGGAGATATTGAGGTAGATGATCATCATACGACAGAGGATATTGGGATCTGTCTTGGCCAAGCGTTGATTGAAGCCCTAGGTGACAAGCGTGGAATTAAACGTTACGGAAATGCATTTGTGCCTATGGATGAGGCGTTGGCGCAGGTTGTTGTCGATCTTAGCAACCGTCCGCACCTAGAATTTCGTGCTGAGTTTCCATCACAGAAGGTTGGCACATTTGATACCGAGCTTGTTCATGAATTTCTTTGGAAATTGGCACTTGAAGCTCGTATGAATCTGCACGTAATTGTTCATTACGGTCAAAATACGCACCATATCATCGAGGCGATATTCAAAGCCCTCGGTAGAGCTCTTGATGAAGCAACGACAATCGATCCACGTGTTAAAGGCATTCCATCAACGAAAGGGTTGTTATAAATGATTGGCATTGTCGATTACGGCATGGGGAATTTGTTCAGTGTTAGTAAAGCACTCGAACGGTTACAAACAGAGTTTATTATTTCAGATGATCCTGCCGAACTGGCAAAAGCCGATGGAATCATTTTACCAGGAGTTGGTTCGTTCAGGGATGCAATGATGTTACTCGAGCGTAAGAAATTAGCTACTTTTCTAAAAAATCACGTAGATAAAGGTGGATTTTTATTAGGAATTTGTCTAGGCATGCAATTGCTATTCGAGGAAAGTGAAGAAAATGGACCAGCAAAGGGTCTGTCACTTCTACCAGGTAAAGTCGTACGGTTTTCTGGTAGAGATTCGAAAAATAATGCTTATAAAGTTCCGCATATGGGCTGGAACAAGCTAACTTTTAACAATCATTCTCCTCTTTTAAAAGGACTTGAAGAGGATTATGTATATTTCGTTCATTCATACTTCGTGGTGACAAATGAAACGGAGGTAGTGGCTGCATCTGCTAAATATGATGTGGACGTGCCGGCGATCGTCGCGAAGGATAATGTTTTCGGTATGCAGTTTCACCCGGAAAAAAGCGGTTCGATGGGGATGTCCCTATTAAAAAATTACTTGTCACTAGTGAAGGGGAGGCAATAATATGTCTAATTTCACAATTTACCCTGCCATTGATATGCGCGGTGGGAAATGTGTCCGTTTAATTCAAGGTGATTACAATCAAGAAACCGTGTATGGCGATTCTCCGTTTGACATGGCAAAAAGCTTCGCCGATCAAGGAGCAGAATGGATACATATGGTTGATCTCGATGGGGCAAAGGCAGGGAGTAGAATCAATGATTCATATGTGATTCAAGCAGCGCAAAAGCTCGGAGCTAGCATACAAATTGGTGGTGGAATCAGGACTGAAGCAGACGTAGTCCACTATCTCGAAGGTGGAGTTGAACGAGTCATCCTCGGTAGTGCAGCTGTTTCTGACCCGGAATTCACCAAAGCTATGCTTAGTAAATATGGCAAGCATATTGCAATCGGCATCGATGCAAAAGACGGTAAAGTCGCAACGCACGGGTGGCTCCAAACATCAGAAACAACAGCGATCGACCTCGGCAAGGCTTTAGCCGATTGCGGGGCAGAAGTGTTTATCGTTACAGACATTGCAACAGATGGCATGCTTTCTGGTCCAAATGTGGAAGGGATTGTTGCAATGGCAGAAGCAACTGGTAAAGGCGTTATTGCCTCGGGTGGCATAAGCAGCTTACAAGACCTTATCACATTAAAGGAATATCAAGCTCATGGGGTTATTGGAGCTATTGTTGGCAAAGCGATCTATACAAATCGATTCACAGTCAAGGAAGCATTAGAAAAGGTGGGAGATTAAATGCTGACTAAACGTATTATTCCGTGTCTGGACGTGAAAGAAGGCAGAGTGGTGAAAGGCGTTCAGTTCGTATCTTTACGAGATGCAGGAGATCCGGTCGAACTTGCTGCGTTCTATGACCAAGAAGGAGCCGACGAACTAGTATTCCTTGATATTTCTGCTTCACATGAAGGACGGGAAACAATGGTTGATGTGGTAAGGGCTGTTGCTGGAAGTCTGGCTATCCCATTTACTGTTGGCGGCGGCATTAATTCTTTAGAAGATATGAAACGAATTCTTCGGGCAGGAGCGGATAAAGTGTCACTAAACACATCGGCCGTCCTACGTCCGGAATTAATTACAGAAGGAGCAGATTACTTCGGTTCACAATGTATCGTAGTCGCTGTTGATGCGCGTTGGGACGAAACGCTCGGTTCTTGGCGTGTCTATACACATGGAGGCAGACGAGCGACAGATTGGGAAGTCATTGCTTGGGTAAAAGAAGCGGTAAACCGAGGCGCTGGGGAAATCCTTCTCACTAGTATGGATAATGATGGTGAAAAACAAGGCTTTAATCTTGCTTTGACAAAAGCGGTGAGCGAGTCAGTTTCCGTTCCAGTTATTGCATCTGGAGGAGCAGGGAGTGCCGCTCATTTTGAAGAAGTCTTTACAACAGGAAAAGCAGATGCAGCGCTTGCAGCCTCGATTTTTCATTATAAAGAAACGTCCGTTAAAGAAGTGAAAAGCTTTTTAAAACAGAAGGGTGTTGTTGTTAGATGAAACAGCAGATAAAATTTGATGAAAAAGGCTTGATCCCCGCTATCGTTCAGGATGCCGTAACAGGAGAAGTGTTGACCCTAGCGTATATGAATGAAGAGTCATTGCAACTCTCCATGGAAAAGGGTGAAACTTGGTTCTTTAGCCGCACGCGTAATGAGCTATGGCATAAAGGAGAAACAAGTGGAAATATACAAACCATTACCGAAATAAAATACGATTGTGATCAAGATGCGCTGATTGTTAAAGTGAATCCGTCTGGTCCAGCTTGTCATACCGGTACGACAAGTTGTTTTACTGAAACATTATTTGAAAACAGAAACACAAATTTCCAAGCAAAACCTGATGCGAACTTCTTATTACAATTAGAAAAACTGATTGCAACGAGAAAAGAAACAATGCCAGAAGGTTCATATACAACCTATTTATTCGAAAAAGGCGTCGATAAAATTTTGAAAAAAGTAGGCGAAGAAGCAGCTGAAGTTATTATTGCCGCAAAGAATCGAGACCACGATGAACTTTCGCTTGAATCCGCTGACCTGCTGTATCATTTGTTCGTCTTACTGCAAGAACAGGAACTGCCATTTGCAGATGTATTAGCTGTATTACAGCAAAGACATGCTAAAAAAGAATGAACGAAAAATGAGAAAGGTATTAGATACTTTTCTCATTTTCATGTCTAGCCAACAAAATCATAGAACAATCATTTCTATTTTAGGTAATGTTGTTTGCTATTGCAACGAGATGCCAAGGTTCTTCCAATATGTTATAATACGTAGGTTAAACAACTACTAGATGGAGGATTCCATGGGTAAAGAATCTAAAATGAATAAACAAGCTAAAGTTTTCTCCTTTCATCCGACGGGAGAATATTACTTTACAAAAGGTTTAAAAGCTTATCACAGACGTGATTTATATAATGCAAAAAAATTTCTTATCCGTGCTTTTGAATTGGAACCAACAGAACCGATGATTGCATGTCAGCTAGCAGTTACTTGTACAGAAATTGGTGAATATAGTTATTCAAATAATCTACTTGAAAGCATTCTTAATGACATGGACCCATGTATGACAGAATGCCACTATTTTCTAGCGAATAATTATGCCCATCTTGGAATGTTTAAGGAAGCGTATCGCCATGCGAGTGCTTATTTGGATAAAGAAGAAGATGGAGAGTTCACAGAAGACGCGGAAGATCTTCTCGATTTAATTACATTTGAATCTGATGAAACAGAAGAAAGTTTGATTCATCAAGATGGCTTGATTTACCAACAAGAAAAGGCTCGTGAATGTTTAGAAGCAGGTAACTTCGAAAAAGCGGTTGAAGTGTTAAAGGAAACCATTAAAGAATACACAGAATATTGGTCTGCGTATAATAATTTAGCACTCGCTTATTTTTATCTTGGAGAAATTGACAAAGCGTTTGAAACGTTAGAGGAAGTACTGGAAAAAAGCCCAGGAAATTTACATGCACTATGTAATCTATTAGTTTTCCATCATTATCAGCAAAGTGAAGATAAGATAAATGAACTGGTCAAGACTTTGGAAAAGGTCCGCCCTATTTTAATGGAGCACCGTATTAAACTAGGTTCTACATTTGCTTTGGTTGGGCGATATAATCTGGCGTATAAATGGTTGAAGCAGCTCCAAAAGCAAGGACACGAAGGGGATGATACCTTTTATTATTGGTTAGCTGTGTCTGCCTATCAAATAGGTAATGAGCAAACTGCTGAGAAGGCCTGGAAAAAGGTATTAGAATTAAACCCTGAAAAAGAAGGACTTGAGCCATGGGGAGATATGAATGCATCACTTCATGGGTTTGAGGATCATTTGCCTTCGATCTTGAAACGCTTCGAAAGTGATTATTTAGAGGAACGAATCTTTGCTCTTTTTTTAACCAAGCATTCGATTAAAAAGGATCATATTCTAAAACATCCAGCTCTCTGTAATAACCCGCTTCTTACGGATTTTGAAAAAGAATACCTGGAACTAGTTGAAATGCAAAAATTGAATCGAGAGAACTCAGCAATTGAATTTGCCGATCAAACGGCTGAAATTTTGTATGCGCACTTCCACCCCATTCAGCTAATGGAGGCAGGCCTATATTTAACCTGGTTTTCG
This sequence comes from Peribacillus huizhouensis, assembly GCF_014138605.1. Classification (GTDB taxonomy): domain Bacteria; phylum Bacillota; class Bacilli; order Bacillales; family DSM-1321; genus Peribacillus; species Peribacillus huizhouensis. Next base: position 134,252 of record NZ_JACJHX010000005.1, read on the forward strand.
GTGTTTGTAGAAGCAATGAAGAATGAAATTAAACTTGTGAATCCAACAGGTTGGGCTGCAGCCGTTGAATATTCTTGGTATAGATTGCGTAATGAAAAGAAAAGTCAGCAGGAAATTGCCGCTAAACATTTTATTTCAGTTTCTACTCTTGGAAAATACGTTAAATTAGTAAATAGCTTGCTTCAGTGAGCATAAATTTGGACGTATTTTTATTTGTTATATAGGATGTAGTATATAGGGGATATTAAATGTAATGATAATCGGGAGTGAATACTATGACTGAGGAAAAAATATATGATGTAATTATTATCGGTGCTGGACCGGCTGGAATGACTGCGGCTGTTTATACCTCTCGTGCGAATTTGCAAACATTAATGATTGAACGTGGAATACCAGGTGGTCAAATGGCTAATACGGAAGAAGTGGAAAATTATCCAGGGTTCGAGACGATCTTAGGACCGGAACTTTCAACAAAGATGTTCGATCATGCCAAGAAATTTGGAGCCGAGTATGCCTATGGTGATGTGAAAGAAATCATCGATGGCGAAGAGTACAAAACCGTACTCGCTGGCTCAAAGGAATATAAAGCAAAAGCAATCATTCTATCATCAGGTGCAGAATATAAGAAAATTGGCGTACCAGGTGAGAAAGAATTAGGCGGACGCGGGGTTTCATATTGTGCGGTCTGCGATGGTGCATTCTTTAAAGAAAAAGAATTATTCGTTATTGGTGGGGGCGATTCTGCGGTTGAAGAAGGCGTTTATTTAACTCGTTTTGCTTCCAAGGTTACGATTGTACACCGCCGCGTGGAACTTCGTGCTCAGAAAATTCTTCAAGATCGTGCGTTTGCTAATGAAAAGGTTAATTTCATATGGAACCACACCTTGAAAGAAATTCATGAAAAAGATGGGAAAGTAGGCAGTTTAACGCTCGTATCGACTGTGAATGGAGAGGAACAGGAATTAAATGCGGATGGTGTGTTTGTTTATATCGGCATGAATCCTCTATCTAAGCCTTTCGAAAACCTAGGTATTACAAATGAAGGCGGATATATTTTGACAGACGATACGATGGAAACGAAAGTACCTGGCATCTTTGCAGCCGGGGATATTCGTGAAAAAACGCTACGTCAAATTGTTACTGCTACAGGTGATGGTAGCATTGCCGCTCAAAGTGCCCAACATTATATAGAAGTTCTAAATGAAAAGCTAAAAGTAAAGTCATGAATTTTTTACAATTCGTAATTCTGTTTTAATCATGTTGTAACATGGGCGCAACATCTTTTAGGTATAGTAAGGGTAGTAATTGACCCCCTTTTATAAAATATTAACTAGTGGATGGCACAGATGTTTACGTCTGTGTCTTTTTTTTGTCTAGGATAAGGATTGAAGACAATTTCCTGATTCTTGTTCATTGTAGCCCGTATCTAAAAATAGTATAATAGAAGTTAAACAAATATATTGTCTAAATAATTTCTTTTGCTGTGTGTAGCTCTACATAGCGAAGAGTTGATATATTTCAATTAATAAATTTATGTATAACAGTAAAATGCTGGATTAGAGTCGATTGAGGTGAAGGACGTGCAACGTGTCACAAATTGTGTGTTAGTAAGGGACAATAAAACACTTCTTTTAAAAAAACCGAGAAGAGGTTGGTGGGTTGCTCCTGGGGGCAAAATGGAACCTGGTGAATCTGTTCGCGATGCCTGTATTCGGGAATATCGGGAAGAAACAGGCGTATATTTAAAAAACCCGGCAATTAAAGGGATTTTTACGTTTATTATTAAAGAAGGCGAAAAAGTTTTAGAAGAGTGGATGATGTTCACTTTTTTCGCTACAGAATCAGACGGAATTAACGTGGATTCATGCGAAGAAGGAGACCTAAGCTGGGTTTCAATTGGTGATTTGAAGGATTTGCCAATGGCTGAAGGAGACTACCACATTTTGGATTATATGGTTCATGGAAGCGGAATCATCTATGCCACTTTTACGTATACACCTGAATTCAAGTTGCTATCATATCGGCTTGATCCAGGTTGAATAATATAGAAAACTTTGGGGGGATTTCATTGGGAACAGGACCAATCGGTGAAACGCATTTAGTCATAATTACAGGGATGTCTGGAGCTGGGAAAACGGTTGCCGTTCAAAGTTTTGAAGATTTAGGCTTCTTTTGTGTTGATAACTTACCTCCCACGTTATTACCCAAGTTTCTTGAATTGATGAAAGAATCTGGAAATAAAATGAATAAAGTTGTATTGGTTATGGATTTACGCGGGAGGGAATTCTTTGATCATTTATTTAAAGCATTAGATGACTTAGCGGAAACATCCTGGGTAACTCCAAAAATCCTTTTCCTTGATGCGGATGATGAAGTACTTGTACGTCGCTACAAAGAAACAAGACGTACGCATCCACTTTCACCATTAGGTCTTCCACTTGAAGGGATTCAAATGGAACGTGGCTTATTAGAAGAGTTAAAGGGACGGGCGCAGATCATTTATCAGACATCGACCTTGAAGCCGAGGGAATTACGAGAAAAAATCTTAACGGAGTTTTCAGTAAACAAAAAACCGATATTTACTGTCAATGTCATGTCTTTTGGATTTAAGCACGGTATCCCAATTGATGCGGATCTTGTTTTTGATGTTCGCTTTCTACCTAATCCATTTTATATCGAGCATATGCGACCAAAGACGGGTTTGGATGAAGAAGTATCGAGCTATGTATTGAAATGGGGAGAAACACAGAAGTTTTTAGAGAAACTGATTGATTTGCTTGTGTTCATGCTTCCTCATTATAAGCGGGAAGGGAAATCTCAACTTATTATCGCGATCGGATGTACAGGTGGTCAGCACCGTTCCGTTACGCTTGCTGAGTATCTAGCTAACACTTTCCGGAATGAATATGTTACTCATGTTTCTCACCGTGACATAAAGAAGATTATTAAGGAGAAGAGTAATGCCAAATGAAATTGATCAGCCAAGAGTAGTTGTCATTGGGGGAGGTACAGGTCTTCCAGTGTTGCTTCGCGGACTGAAGAACTATCAAATCGATATCACGGCGATTGTTACGGTTGCGGATGATGGAGGTAGTTCTGGTAGGATTCGTGATGAAATGGATATTCCTGCCCCTGGTGATATTCGGAATGTTCTTGCTGCGCTATCGGATGTGGAGCCACTTGTTGAACAAATGTTCCAGCATCGATTTGCAAGTAAGAATGAACTAGCGGGGCATTCGCTCGGGAACTTATTGTTAGCTGCTATGACCTCAATTACTGGAGACTTTGTCCATGCAGTTCAGGAAATGAGCAAAGTTTTGAATGTAAGAGGAAAAGTTTTGCCATCAGCTAACCAAAGCGTAGTTCTTCACGCTGAGATGGCCGATGGAATGATCGTAAGCGGTGAGTCAAAGATTCCGTTTTCTGGTAAAAAAATCAAGCGCGTGTTTCTTAGCCCTGAAAAAATTAAACCGCTCCGAGAAACAATCCAAGCCATCAAGCAAGCAGATTTAATTGTCATCGGACCAGGTAGTTTATATACAAGTATTCTGCCAAACTTATTAGTACCGGGTATTGGTGAAGCGGTTTGTCAATCACAGGCGAAGAAAGTATATATTTGTAACCTTATGACTCAAGCAGGGGAAACACAAGATTATACAGCTAGTGACCATATTCAAGCGATCTACTCTCATATGAATTGCTCATTTATCGATTGTATTCTTGTAAATAATCAAGAAATCCCACGAAATGTACAAGATCGCTATAAAGAAGAATTTGCAAAGCCGGTTGTTTTTGATGTAGAAAGTTTGGAAAGACTTGGAGTTAAGATTGTTCAAGGGCAAATTTTTAATTTTGAAGGCAACTCAATTAGGCACGATACAAAAAAAGTAGCGCGTATGCTATATCAAATGTTAGTAAATGAAATAAGGTGAAACTTCCATCAGTAGGGCATTGGTCCCCCATTGATGGTTAGTCCCGTTCTAGTATCGCTAATATCTCCGCTTTCGCGTAGATAAAGCGATACTACGAACCCGATTGGTTCAACTAAACCTCTGCTCACGCATCGGTAAGTTTCACTGTATCTCACCAATCGGGCTTTTATGGGCAGTTGGTCCCGAAACTACCTTTCTTTGTTCCTCACGAACTTTTAGGGGGGCTTACTGCCCGTTAAAGCGGGATAAATTCAAGATCCATCTAAGTTTTAATAATGAGTTTTATTGTCTAACCTTACACCTGCAACACTTGGGGCATAAGAAATTAGGATTTCCTTTAATGTTTGCCTTAGGCCTGTTCAATGATTCCCTTTAGAGTCTGGTAAAAGATTTTTTGTAGGAAAAGGACAGGACAGGTGATGGTTTTTCTGATTGGAGGTGGGAATCCGTGTCTTTTGCTTCGGAAACCAAAAAAGAACTTACAACACTAGAAGAAAAAGATTGCTGCGACAAAGCTGAATTATGTGCTCTGATTAGAATGAATGGATCGCTCTCGTTTTCGAATAAAAAGCTTGTAGTTGATATTCAAACAGAAAATGCAGCGATTGCTAGAAGAATCTATACACTTTTAAAGAAAAGCTACGATGTGCAAATGGAATTGCTAGTCCGTAAGAAAATGAAGTTGAAGAAAAACAATGTATACATTGTTCGTTTATCTTCTGGAGGACAGGAAGTACTGTCTAACTTGAAAATTGTCGGTGAAGGATTTGAATTTTATCATAATATTGCACCAGAGCTCATTGCGAAGAAGTGCTGTAAACGTGCTTACTTAAGAGGTGCTTTTCTAGCAGGTGGTTCAGTCAACAATCCGGAAACATCGTCTTACCATTTAGAAATTTACTCGATTTATAAAGAACATAATGATGCACTTTGTGAATTGATGAATGTATTTGACCTCAAGGCGAAGACTCTTGAACGAAAAAAAGGCTATATCACCTATTTAAAAGAAGCTGAGAAAATAGCGGAGTTCCTGAATATTATTGGTGCCCACTCAGCGCTATTACGGTTTGAAGATGTTCGGATCGTTCGTGATATGCGTAATTCCGTGAATCGTCTTGTAAACTGTGAAACGGCAAACTTAAACAAAACAATTGGTGCCTCTTTAAGGCAAGTAGAAAACATACGATATATTAATGAAACAGTTGGTCTGAGTATTTTACCAGACAAACTTCGTGAAATTGCGGAACTGAGAGTGGCTTATCAAGATGTTACCTTAAAAGAGCTTGGGGAAATGGTTTCAGGTGGTAATATTAGCAAATCGGGCATCAATCACCGCTTGCGAAAAATAGATGAAATTGCTGATAAATTGAGAGGCGGCGCAGGATTCGTAGCCCAGAAATAAAGAAGGAGGAAAATATATGGTTGAGAAGCAAGTGGAGGTCCGCCTGAAGACAGGTCTTCAAGCGAGACCAGCTGCCTTATTTGTACAAGAAGCAAACCGATTCAAATCAGATGTATTCCTTGAAAAGGATGGAAGAAAAGTAAATGCAAAAAGCATTATGGGTCTGATGAGTCTTGCGATTGGGTCAGGAACGATGATTCAGCTCATTGTGGATGGAAGAGATGAAGAAGAAGCCATTTTTGCCCTGCAACAATTTATTGAACAAGAGGCGTAATAAATGATCAATCAAACAACGGAAATTATTGAAGTTGTTATGATGAAGGTGCTTAGAAACATGTTCGTTTTCCAGGTGAAAAGGTAGAACTTTCCTTTCTTACTGCAGAATCACATGTGCTAGGCATCTTTTTGTGTGTATATTCAAATTCACAGGAACGTATGATCTTAAAAAGGAGTGTCCCCAAAAAAGGGTCAGCCATCACAACATCTAAAAACAGTATAAAATACGTGTATGAAACACGACATACTGATTTAGAGTGCGAAGTCTAACCCTTATGGGACACACTTAAATTATTTATCTAGACTTTTCTTAACATCATCAATACGAGTGATGACTTTGTCGATTAATCCGTATTCTAATGCTCGGTCAGCAGTCATGAAGTTATCGCGATCTGTATCTCTTTGAATCACTTCTAATGATTGACCTGTACGCTCTGAAAGAATTTGATTTAATTTATCTTTTAAGAACAAGATACGTCTAGCAGCAATTTCAATTTCAGTTGCCTGACCTTGTGCACCGCCTAATGGTTGGTGAATCATTACTTCACTGTTTGGAAGAGCGAAACGTTTTCCTTTTTCACCAGCTGCTAGTAGGAAAGCGCCCATAGACGCGGCCATTCCGATACAAACTGTTGAAACTTGAGGTTTGATATATTGCATGGTGTCATAGATTGCCATTCCGGATGTAATGCTTCCACCTGGGCTATTAATGTACAATGTAATATCTTTATCAGGATTTTCTGCCTCTAAGAATAACAATTGAGCTACAATTGAATTTGACACATTATCATCAATTGCGCTTCCAAGCATGATGATTCTGTCTTTTAATAGGCGGGAATAAATATCATATGCACGTTCCCCGCGACTAGTTTGTTCAATAACTGTAGGAATTAAATTCATGCTAATTTCCTCCTCTTAGTAAAAGTTATTTCTGGTAAGTAAATCCTTAATATATGTATGATACACTTTATGGTCAATTAAGGTCAAACAAAACAAATCAAAAGAAAGATGTTTCGTTCGACAAAAACCAAAAAGCTGTTTCTTTAGCTCATATATAGTATCTTATTTGGAGCTAAGATGCCTGGGTTCATTTCTACTTTATCCATACTACCCAAATTTCTGCATTTTAAAACGTAATACCTCTTGCAAACAACGCTAAACTGACCTATAATGAAATTTGTTGAAAAAATTATGCCATGCCCTCGTGGTGCAACGGATAGCACGTAAGATTCCGGTTCTTGAGATGTGGGTTCGATTCCTGCCGAGGGCGTCATTTAATCAAAGAGTTCCTATGTTTGTATGATCTGTATACAAACATAGGAACTCTTTTTGTTGAGTGCTTTTCAATTGTGGTTACCATGTAACGAATAACACATAATGGAGGGTAAAAAGCAGTTTTAGCTTTCTATGAATTGTTATATATTCATTATTCCTTCTTTTGTTAATTGACTTGAACGTTGTTTCTTAATAATAATGACAAATAAGCTTGCTAATAAACAAAAAACTCCTGCTAAGAAGAACGCCCAAGTATAAGTGTTGAAAAATTTATAGATTAGACCCCCTCCATATGCCGCTGCTGCAGCACCTGCCTGATGTGATGCAAAAATCCAACCATAAATAATTCCACTTTTCTTTGTACCGAAAATTTGTCTTGAAATGCTAATAGTTGGTGGAACAGTCGCAATCCAATCTAATCCATAAAACACAGTAAAGATAACTAACATAGTCATAGAACCCTCATTTAATGCATAAGGAAGTAATACAAGTGAAGCCCCTCTTAAACCGTAGTACCAAAATAATAGCCATCGATTATCGAAACGATCTGACAGCCAACCGGATAGAGTTGTTCCTACTAGATTAAAAATTCCCATAAACGAAAGAATTGAAGCCGCTGTAACTAAAGGTACTCCAAAACTAATACAGTAAGAAACAAAATGTGTTCCAATTAATCCGCTCGTTGAAAGCCCGCAAATAAAGAAGCTCCCAGCTAATAACCAAAATTCCTTTACTTTTACAGCGCTAAATAAGCCGTTGAACGCTGCGACAATAGGATTTTCCTTCTGACTTTCATTGCTCTCTTGTGTTTCTTCCTCAAGTCCATATGGAAGAATTCCAACATCTTTCGGTGTGTTTTTCATGAATAAAAAGATGATTATAAGCATAAAGAAAATGAGGGTCATAATTAACCCAATCGCAAAACGCCACGAATAATTTTCTATAATAGCCGCTAAGACAGGTAGTAGAATTAACTGACCTGTAGCTGTACTTGCCGTTAATATCCCTACTGCAAGGCCTCTTCTTTTCTCAAACCAATGATTCGCCACATATGGACTTAATACAGTTAAAAAAAGACTTGATCCCAGCCCAATAATCAAACCCCAAATGATGATCATCTGCCATGATTGATTCATAAAGAATGTTAGTGTGATACCTGACAGCAAAGTTGCCATAGAAATTATCATCATTTTCTTTAAGCCAATCACATTAAGTAAGGCCGCCATAAACGGACCTGATATCCCATATAAAAACATGCTAATTGCAAAAGCTAGTGCAATAACAGATCGGTCCCAGCCAAATTCATTTTCGAAAGGATTTATGAAAACCCCAGATGATGACATCACAATTCCCGATACAATAATGGAGCAAAATGTTATGGCAAGAATAAACCAGCTATAATGTATACGTTTCAAAACTTAACCATCTCCGTTGTCTTCATAATAATATCCTCCTGTTTTCTATTGTTCTTAATATTAACTCATAAATAATTATCAGTAAAATTGAAATTTTTGAAGTTATCCATTGATTTTCTTGATAATATAGAAGTACGATTAAAATAAAAGTGGGTGAAATGATGGAAATACGCCATTTTGTTACGTTTAAAACAGTTATTGAAACGGGGAGCTTTACACAAGCAGCTGAACATTTAGGTTACACTCAATCCACGGTAACTTCTCATATTCAGGCACTTGAAGAACATTTAGGAGCACCTCTGTTTGATCGGATGGGTAGAAAGATAAGATTGACTGATGTCGGCAAGAAGTTGTTGCCCTATACTCAAGAGATGTTAGATACCTATGGAAGGATCAAAAACATTACCAGCGATGGAGAGGATATGAGAGGGGAGTTAAAGATTGCTGCTCCAGAATCTCTAACGGTATACCGCTTAGAACCCATATTAAGTGAATATAGAAAGAAGTTTCCTCATGTAAGCATCAGTTTAAGTAATGCCACCTGCGGTGATAACAAAAGAGCAATACTTAATGGTAGTGCAGATATTGCATTTGTCATGTTGCCACAGTTGCAGGATTCAGATTTGATCGTCCGTCCGTTGTTGGACGAACCTATTGTCCTTGTTGGAAGTCCTGATTGTTCGCTGAATATTTTAGATAAAAGCTACGAAAATCAAAAGATAGGCGAGTGTATCATTACGAATGAGAAAGAATGTAGTTATCGAACGATGTTTGAAGAATATCTTGGGGAACGGAGAATCGTACCTTCTCACACGATGGAGCTTTGGAGTATAGAAGCGATGAAACGTTGTGTAATGAGTGGGCTTGGTATTGCTTGTTTACCGTTAATGACAGTAAATGATGAAATCAAGGAAGAAAGGTTAAAAATTATTCCCTGCGTTGGTGGCTTTAAACAAATTTTCTCCCAAGTCGCTTATCACAAAAACAAGTGGATTTCCCCAGCCTTATCTATGTTTATCGATATTACGTTGAAACATGCAAGAAACTGGTCGTGTCCGGAGACTACTTGTTGTGAAGAAATTATGAAGGTTTAGATTCAAACTAATGGGTGCTTTGAATTTTTAAGCTTGAGGGATAGTATACATCCGCAAGCTTATTCTATCCTAACTACTACATGATAGGCTTATCAATGTTTAGAAATTTTATGTTACCAAATGCTTGTAGTATACCCTAATCCATTTGGGTAGCTAAAAACGTGCCCTCGTCTACAACTGTGATTAGTTTGATATCTGTTCTTGATGGTGCGATCAATGGGAAAATAGTCAACAACAATGGAGTTGACATGAAAGCATTGTAGGTTCAAAGGAAGTAGCTTCATTTCTCATCATGTTTTAAGAAACAGGACAGCAAGTATTTTTTTAAAAAAAAGTAAGCGTTTCCACCTTGTTTCGCTATTCACTTTTGAATTCGTGGTGTAAAATGGTAAGGGGAGGGGAAAGTATGGAAATGAAGCCGGGACTCTATCAACACCAGATTATGAAAATGACAATGACGCAGGAATTAAGTCAGGCTATTGCGTTGCTTCAGTATTCGAATCAAGAATTGCTAGAATATTTAGAGACAAAATGGCTGGAAAATCCATTGTTAACCATTGAATCTTCAACAGTATCCCATGAGATTCCGAGAAAGCCATTGAAAAGAAATCAAGTGAAGAATACAGGGAGATCTACGAATTGGATTGAACAAATTGGTGAAGAAGCACCTTCTCTTGAGAACCATTTGCTCTCCCAAATTGATACAGCTACTTTTAAGAAAATGGAATTGAAATCGTTTATCCATCTTATTCGGAACATTGATGAAAATGGGTACTTGAGGATTAATGTAGAAGAAGCGGCTGTTTCAATTGGGATTTCTGAAAGCGCTCTATTAAAGTCCTTGGATATTCTGCAACAACTTGAACCTTACGGTATTGGTGCCAGAAGCCTTCAAGAATGCCTGCTTATTCAAGTCTGTCAAGCTGGAGAGAGACCGTTAGCGGAAACGTTGCTTCGTACATACTTTATGCCATTTGTTGATAAAAAATGGAAAGAGATTTCGAGAAATCTTGGGGTTACATTAAAAGAAATTCAAGATGAATTTGATTATATACAAACATTAAACCCGCGTCCTGGAGCCATTTTTTCTTCTGAGAAGTCGAGTTATATTGTCCCAGATGTTGTTGTTAAATATCAGGATGGACAGCTTGTGGTCGGTCAGTACGAAGGTGATACACTCCAACTTCATGTGAATGAATCTTATTTACGAAAAATGAAGGACCATCAGGATCCGACTGTAAATCGCTTTTTACAAGAAAAATGGCAGGAGTATCAATGGCTGTCTAAAGGAATTCTTCAGCGAAAAGAAACCGTCTTACACGTTATGAAAAAAATTGTAGAGAAGCAGCCTGAGTATTTTTTTCGTGGTATGGGCTTTCTTAAACCGATGACGATGAAAGAGATTGCCGATGACCTTGACATTCATGAGTCGACCGTTAGTCGTGCGGTCCGTAGCAAATACGTCCAAACTGCATTTGGAACGGTAGAAATGCGCTCTTTCTTTAGTTCTGCTCTTCAATCAACAGAACAAGAAGATGTATCAGGTACAAAGGTGAGAAAAGCATTACAGACAATTGTAGAGCTTGAAAATAAACAAAAACCACATTCTGATCAAGAACTTGCGGAAATTCTAAAAAATGAGCATGGTTTCGTTCTTTCACGTAGGACGGTAGCTAAATATCGTGATCAACTTGGAATTCTATCCTCAAGTAAACGGAAAAGATATAAGTAAAAAAGGATGAATAGTGCATGCTACCAAAAGAATGGAACTTATACACAAGAAGTAATTGTCCATTATGCGACAAAGCAAAGGTGATTCTAGAGCGGATCAAACAAGATACAAGCATCGATTATAGAGAAATAGATATCTATACGAATGATGCGTTAATTGAACGATTTGGTCTCATGATTCCAGTTATAGAATGGCAAGGAGAGATTGTGCAGTACGGCCAAATTGACGAAATGAAATTACGTCAATTATGTATGGAGGACATGGGGCGAGTGTAGTGTGCTTTATGTTATATTCTTCATGGTAACGGGTGGAGTTTTAACGCCATTCAGGTTTTGTATGGTAGTGGAAAAGGAAGCAGATAATCATTAACTTAAGCGGTGCTTCCAACTAGATAATAATTCCACTAGATACTATGTATATATAATAAATGGACTCCTATTTTGCAGATTATTTAAGTTTGGTTTTTCTTATAATAAATTACTAGGCCGCGGATTGTAACAGGCCGTTATTGCTTGAAAAATAAAAATTAGCATATAAGTTGAAGAACGTTTTTTTTCCTGCTAGAATAAGTATATAGCAGGAAAGAATTTTTTTTGCTCCTGGTGGGACGTAAAATGTCTAGCTGGGACGAAAATAGTCCACAACTTATTCTTGAGGGGTTTACGAACGATGTATCCATTGCTCGATATACAAAAGAAAGTATTACCCGATTTGTTGGCGATTATGCAGAAACGATATGATATCCTGCGTTATATCAAGTTTATGCAACCTGTAGGGCGCCGAAGCTTAGCGAATAGTCTGGATTTGACAGAAAGAACACTTCGTAGTGAAGTAGATTTCTTGAAAGATCAAAATCTAATTGAAGTTTTCAGCTCTGGAATGCGACTTTCTACCGAAGGAGTAGAAATACTCGAGCAACTAGAAGGAGTCATGCGGGAGATTTCGGGTTTAGATAAAATGGAGCAAAAACTTAAGCAATTATTAAACGTTAATGAAGTTATTATCGTTGCTGGAAACAGTGATCAATCATCGTGGGTAAAAAGCGAATTAGGTAAAGCGGGAGCCGCCCGTATGAAAAAGGAATGGAAGGCTAAAAATATCATTGCAGTAACTGGCGGCTCGACAATGGCCGAAGTGGCCAAGATGTTAACCCCAGATTCAAATGGGAAAGATATTTTGTTTGTTCCGGCAAGAGGAGGTCTTGGTGAAGAAATTCAGAACCAAGCCAATGTAATTGTTGCCAAAATGGCGGAAAAAACAAATGCTGCATATAAAGTGCTCTATCTTCTCGATCAAGTCAGTGATGAAGCTTATCAATCGTTTATGAAAGAACCGATGATTAAAGATGTTATTTCATTAATAAAATCAGCTACTATCGTCCTGCATGGGATTGGTGATGCGATGGTGATGTCAGAAAGAAGAAAAACACCATCTGAAATTATCAAAACCCTTGAACAAAAAGAGGCCGTAGGTGAAGCTTTCGGCTATTACTTTGATGAAGATGGGGAAGTAGTTCACAAAGTACAAACCATTGGTATTCAGCTGGAAGACCTTGATCAAGCAAAGCGAGTGATCGCCGTTGCCGGTGGAGAATCTAAAGCAAAGGCAATTCGAGCTTATATGAAAAGAGCTCCACAAACCACGGTATTAATCACGGACGAAGCAGCGGCACAACAGTTAATAAAGGGATAAATTCCCTTTACTATATAATTTTATAAAATTCTTTTTTCAACTATAAAGGAGGAAATTTTATTATGACAGTAAAAGTTGGTATTAACGGATTTGGTCGTATCGGACGTAACGTTCTTCGTGCAGCATTAAAAAATTCAGATGTGGAAATCGTGGCAATTAACGATTTAACTGATGCAAACATGCTTGCACACCTTCTTCAATATGACACAGTGCACGGAACACTTGCAGAAACTGTATCAGTTGACGGAGACTACCTAGTAGTTGATGGACACAAAATCAAAGTTTTAGCAGAACGTGACCCTGCACAACTTGGATGGGGAGAACTAGGTGTTGAAGTAGTTGTTGAATCAACTGGACGTTTCACTGCTCGTAATGATGCAGCAAAACACCTTGAAGCTGGTGCGAAAAAAGTAATCATTTCTGCTCCTGCATCTGATGAAGATATCACAATCGTTATGGGTGTTAACGAAGATAAATATGATGCAGCTAACCACCACGTGCTTTCAAATGCATCATGTACAACAAACTGCTTAGCTCCATTTGCGAAAGTATTGAACGACAAGTTCGGAGTTAAACGTGGAATGATGACAACAATTCACTCATACACAAATGATCAACAAATTCTTGACTTGCCACACAAAGACTACCGTCGTGCACGTGCAGCAGCTGAGAACATGATTCCTACATCTACAGGTGCAGCGAAAGCAGTAGCTCTTGTATTACCAGAACTTAAAGGAAAACTTAACGGTATGGCTATGCGTGTTCCTACACCAAACGTATCAATTGTTGACCTTGTTGCTGAACTTGAAAAAGACGTTACAGCTGAAGATGTAAACAGTGCGTTAAAAGAAGCTGCTGAAGGCGAATTAAAAGGCATTCTTGCTTACAATGATCTTCCATTAGTATCTACTGACTACAATGGTGTTCCTGTTTCTTCTACAATTGACGGATTGTCTACAATGGTTATGGAAGGTAACATGGTTAAAGTACTTTCATGGTACGATAACGAAACTGGTTACTCAAACCGTGTAGTTGACCTAATCGATTACATCGCTAAAAAAGGTCTTTAATCTTTACAGAAATTAAACATTATTATTCCTGTGAATATTTGGCTAAAAAAGCGAAAAACATCTATAATAACAGTGAAAAGGGGAGACGGGATTATGCCCTCTCCCTTTTTGACTGATAAAAAGCAAGTGAAATTCTTCACCGCTAGCTTCCTGTGAAAAAGATGATTGCTCAAAGAAGGTAAAGAACCCCTTCATGGTTCAATCCCTATTTACTTCGGAAGCTGAACAAGGCGTTTACGCTTTTCTTAATTAAAGGAGGTTATTTGGTCATGAACAAGAAATCCATTAAGGAAATTAACGTAGCAGGTAAACGAGTTTTTTGCCGAGTTGATTTCAACGTACCGATGCAAGATGGTCAGGTTACCGATGATACAAGAATTCGTGCGGCATTACCGACAATTCAGCACTTGATTGATGCTGGAGCGAAAGTAATTCTAGCTAGTCACCTTGGACGCCCAAAGGGTCAGGTAGTGGAAGAGTTACGCTTAACTCCAGTTGCTAAGAGATTAAGTGAATTATTAGGTAAGGACGTTCGTAAAACAGACGAAGCATATGGGGAATCTGTTACACAACAAATCTCTGAAATGGTAGACGGAGACGTTTTACTTTTAGAAAATGTCCGTTTCTATCCTGGGGAAGAGAAGAATGATGCAGAATTGGCTAAATCTTTCGCTGAGCTTGCAGACGTATACGTAAATGATGCATTCGGTGCTGCTCACCGTGCCCATGCTTCAACAGAAGGGATTGCAAACTATATACCTGCTGTTGCTGGCTTGTTAATGGAAAAAGAATTAGAAGTACTTGGTAAAGCTCTTTCTAATCCTGAACGTCCGTTCACAGCTATCATTGGTGGTGCGAAAGTTAAAGATAAAATTGGTGTAATTGAAAATCTGCTAGAAAAAGTGGACAACTTAATTATCGGTGGTGGCTTAGCTTACACATTCGTTAAGTCAGAAGGTCATGAAATTGGTAAATCACTTCTTGAAGCAGATAAAATTGAGCTTGCTCAATCTTTCATCCAAAAAGCAAAAGAAAAAGGCGTTAATTTATACATGCCTGTCGATGTTGTTGTAGCAGACGACTTCGGACCGGATGTAAACAATAAAGTAGTCGCTATTGACTCAATTCCAGCTGATTGGGAAGCACTTGATATCGGGCCAAAAACACGCGAAATCTACGCGGATGTAATTAACAACTCTAAACTTGTTATTTGGAATGGACCGATGGGTGTATTTGAACTTGACATCTTTGCAAATGGAACAAAACATGTTGCACAAGCTCTTGCTGATTCATCTGCTTACAGCATCATTGGTGGTGGCGACTCTGCTGCAGCTGCTGAAAAATTCAAGCTTGCTGATAAAATGTCACATATCTCAACAGGTGGCGGTGCTTCCCTAGAGTTTATGGAAGGTAAAGAACTACCAGGTGTCGTAGCATTAAACGATAAATAAGATACGAAAGAGAGGACGGGACTAATATGCGTAAACCAATTATTGCAGGAAACTGGAAAATGAATAAAACACTTTCTGAGGCGAAAAGCTTTATAGAGGAAGTAAAAAGCCTTGTACCATCTTCTGATAAAATGGATTCCGTAGTATGTGCTCCAGCGCTATTCCTTGATCAATTAGTTACAGCTGCGAAAGGAACAGAAGTCAAAATTGGAGCTCAAAACATGCACTTTGAAGATAACGGCGCATTTACAGGTGAAATCAGTCCTGTTGCTCTTAGTGATATCGGTGTGAATTACGTCGTGATTGGTCACTCAGAGCGTCGCGAAATGTTCAACGAAACAGACGAAACAGTGAATAAAAAAGCGTTAGCAGCTTTTAAACATAATCTTGTTCCAATCGTTTGCTGTGGCGAAACATTAGAAGAGCGTGAAAGCGGTCAGACGAACGATTTAGTAGGAAAACAAATTGAGAAAGCACTTGAAGGCCTTACAGAAGAGCAAGTTCAAAATATGGTCATTGCCTATGAGCCAATTTGGGCAATTGGTACTGGTAAATCTTCTACTGCCGAAGATGCTAACGAAGTTTGTGCACATATCCGTTCTGTTGTAGCAAGTCAATTTTCAAAAGCTACATCTGAGGCTGTTCGTATTCAATACGGTGGAAGTGTGAAACCTGAGAATATTAAAGAATATATGGCTCAGTCTGATATTGACGGTGCATTAGTTGGCGGTGCAAGTCTTGAACCGCAATCGTTCTTGCAATTAGTAGAAGGTGGACAATATGAGTAAATCTCCTGTTGCAATTATCATCTTAGATGGATTCGGGTGCCGTACAGAAACAGCTGGCAACGCCGTGTCTGCTGCTAACAAGCCTAATTTTGACCGTTATTGGAGCCAATACCCGCATGCTCATTTAACGGCTAGTGGGGAAGCGGTAGGGTTACCAGAAGGCCAAATGGGGAATTCTGAAGTAGGCCATCTAAATATCGGTGCAGGCCGAATTGTTTATCAAAGCTTAACTCGTGTTAACGTGGCGATTCGTAGCGGAGAGTTTGAACAAAACGAAACATTTCTTGCTGCGATTAACGACGCGAAAACAAAGGATAAAAGCCTACACTTATTCGGTTTACTGTCTGATGGCGGGGTACATAGCCATATTGAACATTTATTTGCTCTTCTTAAACTTTGTGCAGATGAAGGATTAAAGAAAGTATATGTTCATGCATTTTTAGACGGTCGTGATGTAGCGCCTCAATCTGCCTTAGGCTATATTGAAGCGACAGAAGCGAAAATGAAAGAACTTGGTGTTGGTCAGTTTGCGACGATTTCTGGACGTTATTACAGTATGGACCGTGACAAACGTTGGGAACGTGTCGAGAAAACATATCGATCAATGGTTTACGGAGAAGGACCAAGCTACCGTTCTGCTAAGGAATGTGTAGAGGATTCTTATAATAATGGAATCTTCGATGAATTCGTCCTTCCTTCTGTTATTGTCGGTGATGACGAAAAACCGGTTACGACGATTCAAGATGAAGATTCAGTGATCTTCTATAATTTCCGTCCAGATCGAGCTATCCAAACGTCAAATACGTTTACGAATAAAGATTTTCGTTCGTTTGACCGGGGTCCAGGGCATCCGAAGAATCTGCATTTCGTCTGCTTAACTTTATTTTCTGAATCAGTGGACGGCTTTGTAGCATTCAAACCGATGAACCTTGATAACACATTAGGTGAAGTTCTTTCTCAAAATAATCTGACCCAGTTGCGAATTGCAGAAACGGAAAAATATCCTCACGTTACCTTCTTTATGAGTGGTGGACGTGAAGCGGAGTTCCCAGGGGAAGAGCGAATTTTGATTAATTCACCAAAAGTTGCTACGTATGATCTGAAGCCTGAAATGAGCGCATATGAAGTAACTGATGCACTACTAGGCGAAATTGCCGCGGATAAGTTTGACGCCATCATTCTTAACTTTGCAAACCCTGATATGGTAGGCCATTCAGGTATGCTAGAACCAACTGTTAAAGCAATTGAAGCGGTTGATGAATGTCTTGGAAAGGTTGTCGATGCCATCGTTGCAAAAGGCGGTACGGCAATCATTACAGCTGACCATGGTAACGCTGATGAAGTAGTTACATTGGAAGGAAATCCAATGACAGCACATACAACAAACCCTGTACCTGTTATTGTTACGAAAAATGATGTAACATTAAGAACGGACGGGATACTAGGAGATCTAGCACCAACGATGCTTGATTTACTAAAAGTTGAAAAACCTGTTGAAATGACAGGAACGTCTATCATTTCAAAATAAAACGGATTGTAAAAAAAAGGAGCGAATTATTATGCCATTCATTCAACACGTATACGGACGCGAAGTACTTGACTCTCGCGGAAACCCAACAGTAGAAGTAGAAATTATGACAGAATCTGGATTCTTCGGACGAGCTATTGTTCCATCTGGAGCATCTACTGGTGAGCACGAAGCTGTAGAACTTCGTGACGGAGACAAATCTCGTTACCTTGGTAAAGGTGTTCAAAACGCAGTAGATAACGTAAACAACGTAATCGCTGAAGCAATTATCGGTTTTGACGTAACGGACCAAGCTGGAGTTGACCGTGCAATGATCGAATTAGACGGTACAGAAAACAAAGGGAAACTAGGAGCGAATGCGATTCTTGGTGTATCTATGGCAGTTGCTCATGCAGCAGCAGAATCTGTAGGACTTTCTTTATACCGTTACCTTGGTGGTTTCAATGCGAAACAATTGCCAACTCCAATGATGAACATCATTAACGGTGGATCTCATGCAGATAACAACGTAGACTTCCAAGAATTCATGATTCTTCCTGTTGGAGCACCAACATTCAAAGAAGCAATCCGTATGGGTGCAGAAGTATTCCATGCATTGAAATCAGTTCTTTCTGCTAAAGGCTTGAATACAGCAGTTGGTGATGAAGGTGGATTTGCTCCAAACCTTGGTTCAAACCGTGAAGCACTTGAAGTAATTATTGAAGCAATCGAAAAAGCAGGTTATAAAGCTGGAGAAGACATTTACCTTGGAATGGACGTTGCTTCTTCTGAATTCTATAACAAAGAAACAGGCAAATACGATCTTGTTGGCGAAGGCCGTACTGGCTTAACTTCTGAAGAAATGGTTAATTTCTACGAAGAGCTAGTTAACGAATTCCCAATTCTTTCAATCGAAGATGGCTTAGATGAAAACGACTGGGAAGGTCACAAACTATTGACTGACCGCATTGGCGGAAAAGTTCAATTAGTTGGAGATGACTTGTTCGTTACAAACACGAAGAAGCTTGCTGAAGGAATTGAAAAAGGTATCTCTAACTCAATCCTAATCAAAGTAAACCAAATCGGTACTTTAACTGAAACTTTTGAAGCAATCGAAATGGCAAAACGCGCAGGCTACACAGCTGTTGTTTCTCACCGTTCTGGTGAAACAGAAGATGCTACAATCGCAGACATCGCTGTTGCAACAAACGCTGGCCAAATCAAAACTGGTTCTATGTCACGTACAGACCGTATCGCGAAATACAACCAACTTCTTCGCATCGAAGACGAACTTGGCGAATTAGCTGTATACGATGGAATCAAATCTTTCTACAACTTGAAAAAATAATTTGAGTTGAATGATTGACGACTAAATGATGTCGTACAAACGTTAAACTAAACCTCCTATTTTATGTGTGAGTATAACACATAAAGTAGGAGGTTTTTTATTTGAATTAAAGACTAACTACCATTCCATACGGATAACTGACACTATAAATTATGATTCATTGTAATTTACCAACACATTATGAAAGAAAATAATAAATTAAATCAGTGATAACGGATAGTTAAGTATGGTAAAATTCTCTTTGGGTTAGGTTTTTTCAGAAAGTTTGTTGTTTTCTAACAAATCTTATGGAAAGGTTCATTCCCTCTCTAGGTCACTTGCGATCCACGGGGCGGGGTGCTGAGCCTCCTCAGCAGAGGGTGCTGTGGGCCACATCTTTTCTTCTATTCCCTCAGGGTCTTGTACTTTCCTATCCAATCATCCTTTTTACGTAAAACATCAATTGCAAAACAATTTTTTTAGAAAAGAGCCTTAAGTTAAGATGAAAGGGAAGTGAATAGTTCATATGTATTCAGTTCAACAATTACAAGCTTTAGATTACTTGTTAAAACGAGTAATCACAAATGGTGAATTCAATTTTTATCGGAGAGACTTAAAGTTTGTCATAAATTACAAAGATGTATTATATACAGGGGATTTTTTACAAATGAACGGTTCTTCTGCTTACCAAAGTTTTATAGATGATGATGGAGAGGTTGAGCAATATCGATTTAGCCCTGATAAGGGAACAAAGTTACTAATAGATATATGGCAATCTTATCTCGAAGAAATAACACGTTTATTTTTGAATCCATTTAAGAGAATTAATGACATCCCTTTACTATACAATACTCTTATTAAGATACTTAATATGGCTGAATTAGATGAAGAAAGTAGTCCGTTTTATCCATATTTACTAAATGTCAGAACACTCGACAATACTATTCAACTTCCTTTTCTTGATTTAACTGGGGAACTAGTAAAAATAGTGTCAATTGTTGATTGCACGGTGAATAAATCTGCTTAAGTAATTTGGAAAAGTGTTTAGTGGAGGGGACCAGATACTGTGTCAATAATCGACGCAGATTTTCTATCACGGGATCGCTTGGTAGTTTTCTTAAAAAAGTTTAGAGGAAGAGCGATTTTAAAATTTTTTATGAGGGAAAATCTAAACGCGATGCCATTTGAAGTGTGGCAATGGAAAAGTGTACTATTATTACGAATGAAATCATGTGTATGAGTGAAATGCTCAATTCAATCCTAGTTAAAAAGAATATGTATGATAACGATGCTTCATTCACATGACTGATCAAGGTCCAGGGATTTTAATATTACTAGTTACAGGAGAGAGATTCTTTGCTTAGTTACTAGTTGTGGTATACGGTTGTTGCTTCATATTATGATGCATGGGGAACTATTTAACTTAAAAATGGTAGAAAATAATCCATCTCGTTATACCGGTTACCGACACGATGTGGAGACTAAATTGGATTATTTGCTGACTTGATCTTATAGCCGTGCTGTATTTTCTCTTGATCCAGTGAGAGAGGAAAGTAGGGGCTGTGTAGAATGAAGAAAATAATTACGTTATTTTATTTTCAATTTGTTATATTATCAACGATAGTTATATGTTCTTTTTTGGCTACTAAATATGTTAATGATTATTTAACCAGAATATATAGTATCATATTAGTTTGTGGATTCATCATCATATTAAACACAGTAGAAACAAAAATACTAGTAAGTAAGCGAATTAGAATTCTAGTATTTGCATTTACTATCATCACAGTTTCACTTTTACTACCATTTTTAGGATTGAGAATTGGCTTATAAAAATAAGAAATTAGAAAAGTAGGGCAGATTCAACACTAACCTATTTTTTGGAAAAGCTTAAAAGATAATTATAACTATTTGTAATCGAAATACTGTCATATATGGAACTTATAGCGTTAAAATTTACTAAATAAAAAAACTCCTATTGTAGAGATCCTGGTCTTGTTTTTAAAACAAAGCTGACCTCTAAAAAGGAGTTTTCTTTTTTGAAAAAAAGTATTTGTAAAGCTGAATTGGTTTCTTTCTTATTTAACCGCTACATTTGATTGGTAATATTCCTCTAATGTTATGCCTCGATCTGTTAAATCTTGTGCTAATTTTTGGCCAACATAACGGAGATGCCATGGTTCATACTTATATCCTGTGATGGATTCTTTGCCTTCCTCATAGCGGATGATAAATCCATAGGTTGGTGCGTTGTCAACAAGCCACTGGGCTTGGTCTGTTTTGCCAAAGCAATCTTCTACAGCGCAAGAACCATCTGAAGATGTGACATCGATGGCTAGTCCTGTTTGGTGCTCACTCGTTCCAGGGGTAGCACTATAGAGTAAAGCGGCTTCAAGTCCATCTTTCTCAACATAATGATTGAATAGACTTGTTTGTGTTTTTTGAGAACGATAAGCAGATACACCTGCAAGTGGTACTCCTTGTTCGTCAGCAGCTTGGAATAGTGACTCAAGCGCATCAGCAGCCTCTTTTCTCATCATTCGTTTTTCAATTTTTTCAGTAAAAGTGAATCTAACATCTGGATAAACCAAGTCAGCCGGCTTATAGTTATCCGGAAGCATATTTTCTTTATTGATTAAAACAGGAATTGCATCAGGATCCATAACGGTAACAGGTACGGCTGGATTGTGATCGGCACTAGCAATGCCTTTGGTTTTAGATGTTTCTGCTTGAACTGACTTCTCTTTTTGGGTTGTAGGTTCTTGATCGATAGAATTGTCATCATGTGAACATCCACTAGCAGTGATTAATAATGCTGATAAAAGCATGGTAGCCATGCTGGTTTTTGACATATTTAAAGCCTCCAATTTTACTGGTCATTATTCTTATATAACATAAAAGTGATTGGAAATGAAATAATATGTATGTGTTATTATCTGGAAATGTATTCGCGGACGATTGCTTTCTCGTATTTGTCAAGAAACAAGCCAATCCATACAAACATCAGAAGGAAAGCATAATCATTTGAAATGGCTGTTTCAATCGCTTTTTGTGACCAAAAGGTGTCTAAAAAACCACCTAAACCAGCCAATTGTAAGGCTTCATAAACGACAAGTCCGTGTAGTGTAAGCCAAACAATCGTTAAAGTGCTTGTCCCAAAACCGATGACAGCAGCGAAGATACTAAAGACAATGGCTAATAAACTAATACCGACAGCAAGGAGACCG
Source organism: Peribacillus huizhouensis (assembly GCF_014138605.1). Lineage (GTDB taxonomy): Bacteria > Bacillota > Bacilli > Bacillales > DSM-1321 > Peribacillus > Peribacillus huizhouensis. The sequence continues at coordinate 156,440 of NZ_JACJHX010000005.1, forward strand.
GAGTGAAAAAAATCATCTTGTCTGAAAAAGCCATTATACAAAACGGATAGGAAAAAGATAGAACTGCATACATAGGCAAAAAATAATAAGGTTCTACTTCCTTTAAATTTTGATAGAAGAAGCAGAGTAGGTGAGATCACGATAAATAGGATATTTACAATATTCATACTACCAGAGTTAAAGATGGCATACACGGCTATAATAGAAAAGAAAAGAGCAATGATATCTAATAGTCGAATAAACTTATGAAACATAGAATTCCCTCATTTCATTAAATAATTGTATCGAATTCCTTTTCTCCGGCATTAACTGAAAGTCAAGATCCCCACCTCAAGGCTTAGAGGAATCGAAGAAGCATAGGTTGGGGACAGTTGCCTGTAAAAAGCCGATTGGTGAACTAACAATCAGTAGAACCCCCCACAGATTGAAGTTTCACTTTATCCCGGTTTAGCAGGCTGTAATTAGCAAGTTGGTGAAAGACAGCCTGTAAAACCCCGATTGGTTCAACTAACCATCAGTGGGAAGTGCGCTCACTTACGGAAGTTTCACTTTATCTAATCATTTATTGTGGAGTAGCTGACAATGTGGTAAAGTTAAAGTAATGCTTAATTGTTTCGGGAGGTATAATTCATGTTGCATACCATATTGGTAACATTATTAATTATTGTTTCAATAGGTTTGATTGCAAGTGTTCTTCTCCAATCAGGGAAAAGTGCTGGATTATCTGGTGCAATTGCCGGTGGTGCTGAACAATTGTTTGGGAAACAAAAGGCCCGTGGTCTAGATTTAGTCTTACATCGATTAACAATTGTGCTATCTGTGTTATTCTTTATTTTGACACTAGCGGTAACGTACGTTGGGTTATAATATAAGATCTCAGAAATCGTCTGGCTTAATGGCCAGGCTTTTTTTACGGAAAGAAATGATGGTAATTTTTTCTATAAGTATACAATTGAGCATTAAGTGAAACTTCTATTATTGGAGGGGTTTCATCCTCCACTGATAGTTAATCCTGTAATAGTGTTGCTAAACGCAAACTTTACCTTGAGGTATTACAGCCTGTTAACCGGGATAAATTAGTTGAATACTCTTATACTACCCAATTAAAGTCTTTCGAATAGCTTGAAATTGCTTTTTTTGTTTTAATATTTAATATGAATATTTAATCAAACGATTAATTAAAAGATAAAAGGGCAGTACATATAAGGAAAAATTGGGTTTCTTCCATACTATTTACGTATTCATCAATCGATTGATGAAACGAAAATAACGTGAGCAGATTAAGCATAAAGGAGTTTTATACAATGAAAATTAAGTTGCCTCAGCCATTTACGTTTGAAGGCGGGAAGCGTGCAGTACTCTTATTACACGGATTTACTGGGAATTCTTCAGATGTGCGGATGCTAGGTCGATATTTAGAAAAGCGGGGTTATACAAGCCACGCTCCTCATTATAAAGGGCATGGCGTCCCTCCTGAAGAACTTGTTTCTACCGGTCCTTCTGATTGGTGGAAAGATGTGATGATGGGATATGATTTTCTAAAGCATAATGGCTATGAAGAAATTGCGGTTGCCGGTCTATCCTTAGGAGGGGTATTTTCATTAAAATTAGGTTACACTGTACCTGTAAAGGGTATTGTAACGATGTGCGCACCGATGTATTTAAAAAGTGAAGAAAAGATGTATCAAGGTGTATTAGCATATGCAAGAGAATTTAAAAAACATGAAGGAAAAACGCCTGAACAAATTGAAATGGAAATGGAACAGTTTGCGAAGACGCCGATGAATACATTAGCAGCATTACGAGATCTTATGGCAGATGTTCGGAATCATGTTGATCATGTCTATGCCCCGACATTCGTTGTTCAAGGTAGACATGATACGATGATTAATACAGATAGTGCCAATATTATTTACAATGAAGTTGAATCAGATAAAAAGGAACTGAAATGGTATGAAGAATCTGGTCATATCATTACATTTGATAAAGAGAAAGAGCAGCTTCATGAAGACGTATACCAATTTCTAGAAAGCTTAGATTGGTCGGTCTGAATAACCTTTATACAATTATTAAGTGAAACTTCTATTAGTGAGGAGGCATCTCCACTGATGGTTAGTCCTGTTCTACTGTCGCAAGGATTTTGCATTTGCTTCGATCCATCGACCGTACGAACTCAGACTATGTACAACGGGTCTGAGCTGTGGGCCTCAACTAAACTGCTGAAGATCACAGCGGTAAGTTTCACTATCTCACAATCGGGATTTACAGGCTGTTTATCTCCCATCCTACCAAAATCGAGGTGGGAGGAATAAAGCTTGTTATACCTGGATAAATTACCCTGCCAAGGAGGGATATGATGGAAGATCAAATCCGTGATTATATGGATAAGCTTCTTTCTTATATGAAAGAAGAAGCATACAAGCCGTTAACGGTACAAGAGTTAGAAGAGGCATTAGGCATTGAAGATTCAGCTGATTTCAAAAACTTTGTTAAAGCACTAGTGAAAATGGAGGAAAAAGGGCTTGTCATCCGCACTCGTGCCAACCGTTACGGTTTGCCGCAAAAAATGAATTTAATCCGTGGAAAATTATCAGGACATGCGAAAGGTTTTGCCTTTGTCACACCCGATGAACCCGGTAGCGATGATATTTTCATTCCGCCAAATGAAACAAAAAACGCCATGCATGGCGATGTTGTATTGGTAAGAGTAGCAACAGAAAGTTCTGGATCTAGAAAAGAAGGTACTGTTGAAAAAATTATCGAACGAGGCATTCAGGAAGTTGTCGGGACATATTCAGAAAGCAAAAACTTTGGCTTTGTTATTCCAGATGATAAGAAAATTGCTAATGACATTTTTATTCCAAAAAATGTTTCTAGCGGTGCAGTGGAAGGCCACAAAGTTGTTGTTCGCTTGACTTCGTACCCTGAGGGTAGAACAAGTGCTGAAGGTGAAGTTATCCAAATTCTTGGGCATAAAAATGATCCAGGGGTTGATATTTTATCGATCATTCACAAGCACGGATTACCACTTGAATTTCCTAAGGAGGTTTTGGACCAAGCTCAGGCTGTTCCTGATACCATTGAAGAAAGTGAAATAGGTAATCGACGTGATTTACGAAATGAGACGTTAGTAACAATTGATGGAGCTGACGCCAAAGACTTGGATGATGCTGTTACGGTGACAAAGCTTGAGAATGGAAATTATAAGCTTGGCGTACATATTGCAGATGTTAGCCACTATGTAACGGAGAATTCACCACTCGATCGTGAAGCATTTGAAAGAGGAACGAGCGTTTATTTAGTAGACCGTGTGATTCCGATGATTCCACATCGTTTGTCAAACGGCATTTGCTCTTTAAATCCAAAAGTCGACCGTTTCACATTATCATGTGAAATGGAAATCAATGAAGCAGGACAGGTAGTTAATCACGAGATATTTGAAAGTGTGATTAAAACAACTGAACGAATGACATATGATGATGTAAGAAAAATCCTTGTCGATCAAGACGAAGAATTAATGGAACGCTATGAACCGCTCGTTCCGATGTTTCAAGATATGGAAAAACTGGCAGCGATTCTCCGAAAAAAACGGATGGAACGTGGTGCGATTGATTTTGATTTTAAAGAAGCGAGAGTTCTTGTTGATGAAGATGGGCATCCGAATGATGTAGTTCTTCGTGAGCGATCTGTCGCAGAGCGGCTAATTGAGGAATTTATGCTAGCGGCGAACGAAACAGTAGCCGAGCATTTTCATTGGCTGAAGGTGCCGTTTATTTATCGGATCCATGAAGATCCTAAGGAAGAAAAGCTGCAACGATTCTTTGAGTTTATTACGAACTTTGGCTATATTGTTCGAGGAAGTGCGAATTCGGTCCATCCAAGAGCATTACAAACGATTATTGAGGAAGTACAAGGTAAGCCTGAAGAGATGGTTATTTCAACCGTCATGCTAAGGTCGATGCAACAAGCTAAATATGACCCAGAAAGTCTAGGTCACTTTGGTCTTTCTACAGAGTTCTATACACATTTTACATCGCCAATTCGACGATATCCAGACTTAATCGTCCATCGACTCATACGGACCTATTTAATTGAAGGGAAAATGGATGATGCAACACAAGCGAAATGGGATGCGCAGCTTGGTGAGATTGCCGACCATACGTCAAAACGCGAGCGTCGTGCCGTAGATGCAGAACGTGAAACAGATGATTTGAAAAAGGCAGAATTCATGCTTGATAAAATTGGTGAAGAATTTGAAGGGATTATCAGTTCAGTAACGAATTTTGGTATGTTCGTTGAGCTCCCTAATACAATTGAAGGTCTTGTTCATGTAAGTGCGATGTCAGATGATTACTATCGCTTCGATGAGAGACAGTTGGCGATGATTGGGGAACGAAAAGCGAAAGTTTACCGAATCGGCGACGAAATCTCTATTCGAGTTGCCAATGTGAACAAAGATGAACGTGCGGTAGATTTTGAAATTCTTGGAATGATTAATAGTCGTCCGCGGATATCAGGAGAAAAGAAAATCTTTAAAGCCAATGCAGGAGCAAGTAGACGACGTAAAGGGGATCACCAAGACGAGAGTAAAGGCGGAAGCCGTAGAGGGAATAGTCAAGGCGGCAGAAAACGCAATGCAACTAACGGTGAAGGATCTGCACGCAAGGCGAAAAAGAAGAAAAAATTCTTCGAAAACGCTCCAGCAGCAAAACGGAAAAAGAAACCCAAAAAGAGATAAAGTGAAACTTCAATCAGTCGGGTTTCTTCATCCCCCACTGATTGTTAGTGAAACAATCGAACTTTAACGGGTGGTTGTCCCCTACCTAAACTTCTTCGAATCCTCTAGCCTAGAGGTGGGGGATTTACTGCCCGTAAAGGCGGGATAAATACAGGGAAGCTGTCCCAAAAACGGTCAGAGCCTGCAACGATACATTGTTAGTTAAATACCACTATAACTGTGTATTGAGTGCAAGCTAAAGCCCCTTTTTGGGACGCGGACTAGTTTTTTTAAGGGGAGATTAAGATGCCAAAAGGCACAGGTAAGCAATTAGCACAAAATAAAAAAGCATATCATGACTATTTTATAGAAGAAACGTTTGAAGCGGGCATCGTGTTGCAAGGAACAGAAATTAAATCCATTCGTGCTGGAAAAGCGAATCTTAAAGATTCCTTTGCGAAAATTGATAGAGGAGAACTCTATTTACACAATATGCATGTCAGTCCGTATGAGCAGGGAAACCGTTATAACCATGATCCGCTCCGTACGAGAAAGCTTTTACTGCACCGTAAAGAAATTAATAAGCTGATTGGGGAAACGAAAGAAACAGGCTACACCATTGTTCCTTTGAAAGTCTATTTGAAAAATGGTTTTGCCAAAGTTCTAATCGGACTTGGTAAAGGGAAGAAACAATATGATAAGCGGGAAGATTTGAAAAGGAAAGAAGCCAAACGTGATATTGAACGTGCATTTCGAGATCGGCAAAAGATGTAGGGATTTACAAAACTTTTATTGTGTTATAACGTTACCATTAACCATGAAGGCTAAATCGTGTAGTGCGCTACACTTACCTAATCACAATGGTGGCGGTGCGAAGCCGGATTTTTTTGCTATATTAATAAAATAAGCACATCTTCTAGATAGTGGGCTTTTTAATAAGTTGCGAAGACCCGCCCTATGTCAGCTTACAAAACCTTACAATTGATTTTCCTTTGGAATCTGCTATAATAAATCTTGTACCGACGATGACAACTGAATATCAGCAAACAAGCTGACGATTCATCTCTCGTACGCTCCATTCTTATACTTGGGGACGCTACGGATTCGACAGGGATAGTTCGAGCTTAGGTTGCGAGTCGAGGGGATCGGCCTCGTTAAAACGTCAACGCCTATAACTGGCAAACAAAACAACAACTTCGCTTTCGCTGCTTAATAACAGTCGATAGCGGTTCCTCCCTCCATGGCCCATGTGGTAGGGTAAGGGACTCACTCTAAGTGGGCTACGCCGGATTCCACCGTCTGAGGAAGAAGGAAGAGACTAAACAGACTAGCTGCTCTGCCGCCTGTCGATAGGCAAATGAGTAAGCGAAACAATAATATGTCGACTACACTCGTAGAAGCTTAAGTGCCGTTATGTCTGGACGTGGGTTCGATTCCCACCGTCTCCACCAAATACATAATGTTGGTGGCTAAATACGAATAGATACACGGACTTGCCGATTACGGTAAGTCCGTTTTTAGTTTAGCATGACGATCTTGGGATAATGAAGATCGGCAAAAATAATTTGTTAGAACGGTCGTTAGTGAACTAACGATGATCTGAATATGTGACTTATGCTTAAATTATCAGTTGAGTTCTAAACTGGTTATTTTTTATGAGTAACTTTGATGAAATGGTAAATCAGTTTTAACATTTTCTTTGAAAAATGTCTACCGTATAATATCCGCGTTTTGCCCGCAGGACCCCATCTATGGAGAGTAATTTACTCCGGAAGCTTGACGGTTTAGTCAAACAAAGAGGGTATGAAAATCGCTCGGAAGCGGTTCGAGACCTTGTGAGAGATGCTCTTATTCAACATTCATGGGAAAAGGATGAACAAATTGTTGCGGGAAGCATCATTTTATTTTATGACCATCACCAAAAAAATCTACTAGATGACCTTACAAAAATCCAACATGGTATGTGTGATAGGGCTGGTAATAGCATAAATGATTATAAGAATAAAATGATAAAAATTCTTAGCCAAATATTAAACAACATTTATTTAAGTTGCTAAGACCCGCCCTATGTCCGCTTACAAAACCTTACAATTGATTTTCCTTTGGAATCTGCTATAATAAATCTTGTACCGATGATGACAACTGAATATCAGCAAACAAGCTGACGATTCATCTCTCGTACGCTCCATTCTTATACTTGGGGACGCTACGGATTCGACAGGGATAGTTCGAGCTTAGGTTGCGAGTCGAGGGGATCGGCCTCGTTAAAACGTCAACGCCTATAACTGGCAAACAAAACAACAACTTCGCTTTCGCTGCTTAATAACAGTCGATAGCGGTTCCTCCCTCCATGGCCCATGTGGTAGGGTAAGGGACTCACTCTAAGTGGGCTACGCCGGATTCCACCGTCTGAGGAAGAAGGAAGAGACTAAACAGACTAGCTGCTCTGCCGCCTGTCGATAGGCAAACGAGTAAGTGAAACAATAATATGTCGACTACACTCGTAGAAGCTTAAGTGCCGTTATGTCTGGACGTGGGTTCGATTCCCACCGTCTCCACCAAATACATACGGTGGAATTACTATTATATTAATGTGACATAAAGCATAAATTTTCCGTTTGGAAGGTTTATGCTTTATTTTATTTTAGGAAAGTTTATGCTGGATTCAAACTGTTATTTTCCATTTTTTTATTCCAGAGAAGATACTCAAGATGATAAAAATCAATATGAAAAAAACTCTTAGGGTGTGGATTTGAAATAAAGTTCGATAATTTGTTAAAAGGTTTGATCAAAAGTCCTGTATTGATATGCAGGTTTTTTTCTTGTTCAGCAATCGGTCCAGATTGTTTAATAAAGGAATGTTAGATATTTAAATGAAGATCTTAGTTATTCATAATGAAACTTGATTAAATGGTTTGAAAGCCAAAAAGACATTCTTTGAAAGAATGTCTTATACTAATTATTTAACATTTTACTGTTTCCATATACTTTTTAATTATGTGTACATGAAGTTTAATTAAACTTCATAAAGGATTTCTATACCTTTCAATGATAAAGTCAATAAAATATCTGCTTGCTATTGGCAATACTCTTTTGTCCTTGTATGCCAGACTAATTGTACGAACAACAGATGGGGAAATTGCTTTCGTTACAACATTATATTGTTACTGTGTTACTTGAGATATAGCTTTTTAAAATGAATGATGTAGTACGACAACATCATTATGTGAATCAATTCACATACAAAAAGAGGTGCTGAAATAGGTTTTACTTACAATGATGTTAACGTTTACAATTAGAACCAAGAAGGAGGTGAGAATTAAGAGTTTGCTCCATAAGGCCAGTCAAGGGATGCTTCGCTATTCTCCGCAAAGTTTGTGAACTTTTTTAAGAAAAGCGCTTAATAACGGGACAAGGTTTCTTTCTTTACCGTTGTTATTTCGCATAATCCTGACGCTACCCCTCGAAGGAACAGTTACTAATCATGAATCCTTTAATAAGAGTATTGCTAAGAATAATAGGAATATCCTGTTTCAATATACAAATATTTTTATAATCCCATATTTTATCTTTATAATCGTTTTTATGCCATAATCAACGTTAATAGTTTTTGTATATATATGAAAAAAGTCTATGTAAAATCCCTCTTAATACGTTTATTGAAGCGTTTTACATCTATTATTCTGGATAACTTTTTATCAAAATGAATTTTATTCTATTTACAATTGCTATAAAATCTATTAAACTTCTATTGACGAAGTGTTAAGAAATATTATTTTTACAAAAAGTATTCATACATAACATTTTGTCTATCATCAAATTAAATTTAAGTAACACTTTTTATTTCATTCAAGGAGGATTTATAGTAATGCATAATTTACAAGATATTTTAGAAGCTAGGGAATTCATTTTGAGTAAGACAGATTATCGTCCTGCGATTGGTATGATTTTAGGATCAGGATTAGGAAATCTTGCTGATGAAATTGAAAACCCTTTCAAGATTCCTTATAGTGAGATTCCTCACTTTGCAAAGTCTGAAGCAATTGGCCATGCAAACGAATTGGTAATTGGAGAATTAAAGGGAAAGACAGTTGTAGCTATGAAAGGACGCTTCCATTATTATGAGGGATATACTTTAGATGAAGTAACTTTTCCAGTACGTGTAATGAAGGCACTTGGCGTTGAAAAATTACTAATTACAAATGCATGTGGCGCCATCAACACTTCATTCCAACCTGGGGATTTAATGTTAATCACAGATCACTTAAATCTTGTAGCAAACAACCCATTAATCGGACCAAATAACGACGAACTGGGCACACGTTTTCCAGATGTCTCTGAAGTTTACAACAAAGAATTACGCAATAGCGTATTAGAAGTTGCGAAAGAACAAAACATTACCTTACAACAAGGTGTTTATGCTTGGTGGAGTGGACCAGCCTACGAAACTCCAGCTGAAATTCGTATGATTCGTACATTAGGAGCAGATGCTGTAGGTATGTCAACAGTCCCAGAAGCTCTTGTAGCCATTCATGGAAATATGAAAGTACTTGGTATTTCCTGCTTAACAAATATGGCATGTGGAATTTTAGATCAGCCATTAAGTCATGATGAAGTCATTGAAGTGGCTGCTATGGTAAAAGAGAAATTTATCAAATTAGTAAAAGAAACGATTGCAAGAATGTAGGACAATGTATTTTTGCGCTGTGCTTTTGCACATCATCTTAGGAGGAAGTAGAAATGACGATAAAATCACGGCTTAGAATCATGGTTTTTCTTCAATATTTCATTTGGGGAGCTTGGCTTGTTACACTCGGCTCTTATATGATTAATACTTTGAATTTTACTGGAGCACAAGTCGGGCTCGTTTATAGTACAAAAGGACTTGCTGCGCTACTTATGCCAAGTATTGCAGGGATTATTGCGGATCGCTGGGTAAAAGCAAATAGATTATATGGAATCTTTCATTTTCTTGGAGCGATCGCTTTATTCCTGGCCGCACAAGCTTCAGACCCTACGTACATGTTTTGGGTAATGTTCTTTAATGCAATGGTTTACATGCCAACCCAGTCTTTATCTAACGTAATTTCTTACGCTTCTTTAGAAAAAGCAGGACTCGATACAGTAAAAGACTTCCCGCCTGTTCGTGTTTTTGGAACAGTTGGTTTTATTGCCGCGATGTGGGCGATTAGCCTTCTAAGAATTGAATTAAGCAGCATCCAATTATACGTTGCTTCTGGTGCTTCTCTCTTGCTTGCGCTGTATTCATTAACCCTTCCTGACTGTCCACCATCAAAGGTGAAGAAGGATAAGTCATGGGTGAGTCTTTTAGGGCTAGATGCTTTCGTACTATTTAAACAAAAGAGAATGGCTATCTTTTTTCTATTTGCGATGTTATTAGGAGCTGTGCTGCAGATTACCAATACATTTGGAAACCCATTTTTACATGACTTTGGGTTGAATCCTGAGTTCAAGGATAGTTTTGTTGTTAAATACCCATCTATTTTATTATCAATGTCACAGTTTTCAGAAGTATTCTTTATCATTCTTATTCCATTTTTCTTGCGTAAATATGGAATAAAAAAGGTCATGTTAATCAGTATGATCGCATGGACATTACGTTTTGTATTCTTCGCTTATGGAGATCCATCTTCTGAAGGATTTATCTTATTACTATTATCAATGATCGTGTACGGTTGCGCATTTGATTTCTTTAATATTTCTGGCTCGATTTTCGTAGAAAAAGAAGTAGACCCTCGAATTCGTGCAAGCGCGCAAGGCTTATTCATGACAATGGTTAACGGAGTTGGTGCCTATGTAGGCGCAATTGTAAGTGGAAAAGTCGTGGATTATTTCACAGTAGACGGTATAAAGGATTGGCAGAGTATCTGGTTAGTTTTTGCAGCGTATGCGCTCGTTCTTGCAATTGTTTTTGCGGTAAGCTTTAAATACAAACATGATCCTAATGAAATGAAGAATGTTAAGGTAAGTGCTTAATAGTAGTTTTTATCATGTTGTTTCAGATATCTGGAATCGTTTTATGGCGTGAACCTATGTATGATAACAATTCTTAAAATATCAAGTTCCAAAACAATGCATCTTTTTTATAAACGGTTCCATTTTGAAAGCGGAAACACCGAAACAGGAAATTGTTACTCGCTGGTGCAAAATTATCATAATCCAAAAAAGTACGGCTAAAATAGTATATTTCAGCCGTACTTTTTTTGTAGTTATAAGAATATGAGACAAATTCTCTTATAATACCCTATCAATATTCATGGAAGTATCTCTTCAGTGAAATAATCTAACACCATACATCCAGCTCCCTGAGCTACAATATTGTATGCTGCAGTTGATTTAATAATCTGGACACGGCTATTGGGATAATAATTCATTCGCTTTTTTGCTGTTTCAGAGGCCACTTCGTAGAAGAGCGGTTTTGGTACTAGGGTTCCTCCGCAAATTACTATATCAGGGCGTAAAAGGAAAATTAGATTAGTAAGGCCGATGCCAAAATAATAAGCTGCTTCCTTCACTATCTCTAGACAAAGCGGATCTTCCCTCTCTAGGGCATCTAAAATATGGTGAAAATCTATATCTTCCACATCATTAACCTTTTCTTGAAGAAGAGAGATTTTACCACGTTTCATCCGACGGATTACTTCGTTACGAATGGCCGGCAGGCTACTGTATGCCTGCAGACAGCCATATGATCCGCATGAACAACGTTGTCCATGTATATCGACTATAATGTGCCCAAAAGCATCTTCTATTTCGTTTTTATTACTAATCAATCTGCCTTGGAGGATAATGCCGCAGCGAATTCCTATATCACTGGAGACAAAAACTAGATTATCCGTTTCTTTCCAATAGTTATTACGGTATTCAGCTAACGCTGCCAAATTTGTTCCATTATCTAAACATACGAGGGTATTATTTTTTTGTTTTAAATAGTTGACAATGTTTAGGTTTTTCCAACCCTCTGCAGGGAACACATGAGGATTTATGATAACTCCTTGTTCTTGATCAATTGGATCAAGAACTCCGATGCCAATTCCAAGAAATTTTTCCCTTTGAATTTTATGTTTAGCCAGTAGCTCATCGACGCATCGCGACACAAAATTTAAAGTGTACTCTCCCGTACATTGTGAATCCATCTTTAATTTTTCTACGCCCAGGATACCTAAATTTAGATCGAGGAGCAACACTGTCGTGTATAAACTGGTAATTTCTACTCCAATTAAATAATAAGTGTCAGGCTTGATAACGTACATCAAGGGTTTTCGTCCACCACTTGATTCTCCACTTCCACTATCGTATATAAGTCCTTCCTGTACAAGTTCGTCTAGTAAACGTGAACAAGTCGTATGTTTGTATCCAGTCAGTTCAGATAGTGTATTTATCCTCACAGGTCCTAACTTACGAATTAAACTATATAAAAGTTTTAGGCTTTTCGCCTTTGGCGATGTTAAGCCAACAAATTGCCTTAGCATAGATTTCCTCCAAAACATAATTTTAATAAATCACCAATATATTAATATTTTACCCGATTTATTAAAAAAGAAGAAGCTAGGTCTACTATTCTTTTTGTTAAATATGTAAAAAGAACTGTTTTTTTTACTGTTTTTAATGTTAATTAAGATTATTTTTGATATCTTTTTACCAAAATGAATTTTATTCTATTTACAATAGCTATAAAATCAATTAAACTTTTATTGACGAAGTGTTAAGAAACATCAATTTTTACAGAAGGTATTGCATGATTTAACAGTTTGTCTATTAGCAAATTAAGTTTAGATACGTTTATATTCATTCAAGGAGGAATTAGTAATGCACAAAGTACAAGACATCTTAGAAACTAGAGATTTCATTATGAGTAAGACAGATTATCGTCCTATGATTGGAATGATTTTAGGCTCAGGCTTAGGAACTCTTGCTGATGAAATAGAAAACCCTTTCAAAATTCCTTATAGTGAGATTCCTCACTTTGCAAAATCTGAAGCAATTGGCCATGCAAACGAATTGGTAATTGGAGAATTAAAGGGAAAGACTGTAGTAGCCATGAAGGGTCGTTTCCATTATTATGAGGGATTTACTTTAGATGAAGTAACTTTCCCAGTACGTGTAATGAAGGCACTTGGCGTTGAAAAATTAATTATTACAAACGCATGTGGCGCCATCAATACTTCATTTCAACCTGGGGATTTAATGTTAATCACAGATCACTTAAATCTTGTAGCAAACAACCCATTAATCGGACCAAATAACGAAGAACTGGGCACACGTTTTCCAGATGTCTCTGAAGTTTACAACAAAGAATTACGCAATCTTGCTTCTAAGGTAGCTGAAAAACAAAATATTACCTTACAACAAGGTGTTTATGCTTGGTGGAGTGGACCAGCTTACGAAACTCCAGCTGAAATTCGCATGATTCGTACATTAGGAGCAGATGCTGTAGGTATGTCAACAGTCCCAGAAGCTCTTGTAGCTATTCATGGAAATATGAAAGTACTTGGTATTTCTTGCTTAACAAATATGGCATGTGGAATTTTAGATCAACCATTAAGTCATGATGAAGTCATTGAAGTGGCAGGTAGAGTTAGAGCAACATTTGTTGAATTAGTTAAGGGCATTTTAAAAGAAATGTAATAGAGAGAAAAGAAGTAAAGGGTGTTTTACCTCTCTTTACTTCTTTTAAAACTACACTAGAAAAATGAGGTGAGGTTTTGAAAGGTATCATTTACATCATATTAGGAGCCTGTAGCTACGGAGTATTGTCCACTTTTGTAAAGTTAGCTTATAAAGACGGATTTATAGTTAATGATGTTGTTGGAATACAGATGTTCATAGGGGCACTACTGTTATGGGGAGGAGTGCTTTTGGGTAGTAAAAAGCGTACAATCACACATAAGTACTTAAAGCCGAATAAAAAAGAAATTCTGCTGCTGACTGTTGTTGGATCTACAACAGGATTAACAGGAATGTTTTACTATCTTGCCCTCCAATACATTTCTGCTTCATTAGCAATTGTACTTCTGTTTCAATTTACATGGATGGGAGTTTTAATAGAAGCTCTTATAAATCGTAAGATTCCGGGGAAGGGAAAAATACTCTCATTAATTCCCTTATTTATAGGGACACTTAGCGCTACCAATATATTTACAACTGGATTAAGCAGCGTTCATTGGCTCGGATTTTTATATGGGTTCCTAGCAGCTGTGTCGTATACTATCTTTATTCTTCTTAGTGGAAAGGTTGCTGTGCAAGCAAACCCTGTTACAAAAACAGCACTTATGATTTCGGGTGGTTTTGTAATTTGTGCGCTCATCTTACCACCCACGTTTTTTACAAATGGAAAATTACTAATAGAATTAGCTTTGAAGTTTGGCTTTGCCTTAGCTTTTTTTGGCCCATTTTTTTCAACCTTAATGTTTTCCAAAGGAGTTCCACTAATAGGAGCTGGATTAGCATCTATCTTAGGAGCTATGGAGCTTCCTACAGCAATTTTAATGTCTGCAGTTGTATTAAAAGAACATGTAGGAACTTCTCAATATGTAGGTATACTCCTAATTTTAGTTGGTATAGCGTTTCCGGAATTATGGAGAAAAGGTTCCTCTCATATAGGATCTCTTAAGTTTAAAAAAATGAAAGCAGGGTAAGGTCAATTATTTTGATATAAAAAAATAATCAACTCTTTGTTTATCATTATGAAATAAAAACTTTTCTCTTTAAGTATAGATTAGGCAAATGTTGTCGTACCACTAAAAAAGGTTAAGGTTTACATTAGATAAAAAATATAATGAAGTTAATCATTTTTATAAAGTAGATAGAACAGAATGTACGTATCAAACTACTATACATTACTTTCATGAAAAAAGGAGTCCTTCAAAATGAAAACTACTTTAGATTTTAAACGTATATTTTTAATTGTAATGGATTCTGTGGGAATTGGTGAAGCTTCGGATGCTGAGGATTTCCGGGATGAAGGCGCTCATACTTTATTGCACATAGCAGAGGAAATGAACGGGTTGAATATGCCTAATATCGCGAAGTTAGGTTTGAGTAATATCGAAGAAATTCCAGGTATAGAAAAGGCAGAAAATCCATTAGCTTACCATACAAAAATGCAAGAGTCTTCAAATGGTAAGGATACGATGACAGGACACTGGGAGATTATGGGTCTTAATGTTGAAACACCATTCCGTGTGTTCCCAGATGGTTTCCCAGATGTGTTAATTCAAGAGCTTGAAGAAAAAACAGGTCGTAAAGTAATCGGTAATAAACCAGCTAGCGGAACAGGAATTCTAGATGAGCTTGGCGAAGAACATATGAAAACAGGTGCATTAATTGTATACACATCTGCTGATTCTGTTATCCAAATTGCAGCGCATGAAGAAATTGTTTCTCTTGAAGAGCTGTATAAGATTTGTAAAATTGCACGTGAAATGACATTGCGTGAAGAATATATGTTAGGTAGAGTAATCGCGCGTCCATTCTTAGGAGAGCCAGGAAACTTTACAAGAACAGCAAATCGTCATGACTACGCATTAAAGCCATACGAAAGAACGGTAATGAACGAATTAAAAGATTCAGGCTATGATGTATTAGCAATTGGTAAAATTTCAGATATTTATGATGGAGAAGGTGTAACGAAATCTCTCCGTACAGTGTCTAATATGGATGGTATGGATAAGCTTATGGAAACAATCCATACAGATTTTACTGGCTTAAGCTTCTTAAATCTTGTAGATTTTGATGCTTTATTTGGTCACCGAAGAGATCCTATTGGTTACGGAAAAGCGTTAGAAGAGTTCGACGCTAGACTTACAGAAGTGCTAAAAGAATTAAAAGATGATGATTTATTAATGATTACGGCTGATCACGGAAATGATCCAATTCATCACGGAACGGATCATACACGTGAATATGTTCCATTACTTATATATAGTAAGAAAATAAAAGAACCAAAAGAACTTCCAGTAAGCAAAACTTTTTCAGACATTGGAGCAACTATTGCAGATAATTTCAACGTGGTACTACCTAAGTTTGGGAACAGTTTATTATCAAAGTTAAATTAATGCTTTTTTAAATTAAGGAGGAATATTAAATGAATTACAATAAAATAATTGATCATACAATTTTAAAAGCTGATACAACAAAAACGGCTGTAGAAAAGACATTACGTGAAGCATTAGATCATGACTTCGCATCTGTATGTATTAATCCATATTGGGTTCCATTAGCGGCTGAAGTATTGAAAGGTTCTGATGTAAAAGTATGTACAGTAATCGGATTTCCATTAGGGGCTAATACTACTAATACAAAAGTATTTGAAACAAGAGATGCAATAGCAAATGGTGCTAATGAAATTGATATGGTAATTAACATAGGTGAATTAAAAGCGGGTAATTACGATGTAGTCCAAAAAGATATTGAAGCGGTTGTGGAAGAATCAAAAGGTAAAGCGCTTGTTAAAGTAATTATAGAAACTTGTCTATTAACAAAAGAAGAGATTGAAAAAGTAAGTGACATTGTACGTGATTCTGGTGCTGATTTTATTAAAACATCTACAGGCTTTTCAACAGGTGGTGCAACTGTAGAGGGTGTAGCCTTAATGAGAAAACATGTAGGTGAAAATGTAGGTGTTAAAGCTTCTGGCGGTGTTAGAACTCCAGAGATTATGAAAGCAATGGTAGAAGCAGGAGCAACTCGTATTGGTACAAGTAACGGCGTATATTAAATGAAGACAAGTGGGTGAAGCTAATATAAAGTAGTTGGTTCTGGTGCAAAAACTTCAAGACAATTACAATTAATCTCTAAATCTTGGACATACTGATACTATTACTCTAAAAAAGGTGTGTCATCAGTATGTCTAAGGAAAATTTATTTAAATGGAAACATTATCAACCAGAAATTATTCCTCTCACTGTCAGATGGTACCTACGGTACGACCTTAGTTTTCGTAATCTTGTAGAAATGATGGAGGAACGTGGCCTATCAATGGCTCACACAACGATTATGCGTTGGGTACATCAATATGGCCCTGATTTAGATAAGAGAATTCGTCGTCATCTCAAGCAGACCAATGATTCATGGAGAGTAGATGAAACATACATAAAAGTAAAAGGACAATGGATGTATTTGTATCGTGCAGTTGATTCAGAAGGGAATACGATTGATTTTTATCTAAGTGAATTAAGAGATAAACAAGCAGCCAAGTGCTTTTTTAAGAAAGCCTTGGCTACTTGCCATTCTACAACTCCACGTGTGATTACGGTTGATAAGAACCCAGTTTATCCTGTAGCGATTCAAGAGTTAAAAGAAGAAAAAAGTATGCCAGAAGGCATACGAGTACGACAAATACGGTATCTGAACAACATTGTGGAACAAGATCATCGTTTTATAAAAAAACGGGTCCGTTCTATGTTGGGATTGAAACCGTTTCGAACAGCCACCAATATTTTGAGTGGTATCGAAGCTATGCATATGGTTAAAAAAGATCAACCTCATCAACGGGCAAGGTCTGCCCAAAATGAGGTTGAATTCATTCATAAGTTGTTCGGAGTAGCTGCTTAATCCCAAGGTTAACAGGGTATTACCACTCTGTGGTTCTAGTGCATTATTTTCGCACCAGAACCAGCCATTAGGTAATGATGCTGATGTAATTGGCGGCGCTTGGTTGGCGAAAAAGAGGTTTACATTACATTGAGATTAATAATACCATGTTTTTTTGCGATCCAGATGGAAAATTCTTATAGTTCGTAGATCGAGAGCATTAAGAGAACTAACCGAATAATAAGTCTTGAAGGTTTCCGTATAAAAGGAACCATTGAAGGGTACGATAAATACTCAATAGTTGTTAACTCAAATAGAAAACAGTCTACTATTTATATAAACAGTTAAAGGTAATCGGTAATTAGGAGAATTTGTATGATCAAAACTGATTCGGTTACAATCATTAAAAGCGGTATTAAGTAAATTTTATAACAACGGTTGGATTAAAGACTACTACTGGAATAACATTTATATTAAGTTGCTGCGGCAGCTCCCTTTAAACCAAAAGGGAGGTTAATTAAATAAGAATGGATTACAAAAGATCGTCCATTTGAGTCGATCTTTTTCTTGTCACTGTTTCAGATAAAAAGAGTTCCTATTTGAAAGCACGTTGGAACCCAATTTTTAGTGATAATATTTCACGAATTGGAAAGGATAATGTATAGGATAGGAGGGCTTGAGAATGTTTGTGAAAAAGTGTTTAACAGGATTGGTAGTTTTGCTTGCGATGATTGTGTTTGTAAACACTTCAGGCTCAATCGGCGTATTTGCCGATTCCGGTGTCGTAACACAACCTATGGAGACGGTGAAAGATATTGAGGTCGAGATAAACGATGATTACTTTAATCCGAAAGTCATCACTATTTCCAATGGAAGAACGACAACGTTGATATTGAAAAATAAGGGTAAGAAAGAACACACCTTCACGGTGGAAAAACTTGGAATTGATGCTGAAGTCCAGCCGGGAAAAGAAAAAACCATTACCGTGAACCCGGAAAAGCCAGGTACATATGAATTGATATGTCGGTACCATTTCAATGAAGGAATGGTTGGAAATGTAATAGTCAAATAACAAGCAGGGCCAATCGGGCCATGCTTGTTAATAGGCAACAATAGTAACTTGCTTATTAATAATATTATTAAACAAACGGGTGTGTTTGTTGAGAACCAGGAGTTGCTGCGGCAGCTCCCTCTCTATTGTATGAGGGGCAGGTAGGTTGAAGAAGGGAGAAAAAATACCAGCTATTAAAAAACGGTCGTTCATTTTTTAAAATGTACGATTTAGTCTTCCAAATCATCTCGATAAATAGTCCAACAAATTGGTGGGCAATTGCTTATCCATACATCTCATAATTCCTCAATGGCTTCAGCGTGTTTTTGTTTTGATAAGGTCATTCGGTAGATCATGCATTGAAGGTATTAAGTCGAATTATATAGTTTTGAATCACGGAATAATCTCAAAAACAGTACCTTGGTTAAAATCAGTCACATTCATAGAGCCATAAACTCCTAAATATAGTCTGGTTTGATCCAGATTCGTCCCCAAACTAACATAATAAGCTGATTGAGACCCAAAATTATAGTCGGTTTGAATAACATTAAAATCATTTAGTTTACAATCTGTTCTTATCCTAGTATAAGCTAAAACCCCTCTAGCCGGAGATTGAGATTCTTCCTTCAGGGCAAGATCGGTAAACACAACACTTCCTGTTAAAGCGGGGATTCCATTCCCCATATAGGCTTGCACTCCTGTAAGTGCAGTTCCTCCAAATTTACCTGGTCGGGGATCTTTATGAAAATAATTAGTTATAGGCTGAATACGTTTCACTGAAGTAGTTATTGCTTCATTGTAATAAGCAATTGTTTTCTCATCAAAAGTTGGATTTGCAGAGCAGCCCATTATAGTCGCAGTAGGGAAAGCACCTTCCCACGCCCGCCAGCCAAAGTTAATAAATCCTTCTTGGTCAGTTTCAGATTTCATTAAAAAAGCTTGAACAAGCTGGGTAACCGGTATTGTTTTATTCTGAACGAAAGAAAAAATTGACTCTACCACAACCTGTCCGACATTTCCCACATATTTGATATATTGATTATAAAACCTTTGAAATGAAATGCCCGGTATATTCCGAACACCTTTGGCAATCACCGTAAGTGTTTCCTGAATAGGTACGGGAAGTTCATTAAACTGTGTGACTACGGGTGGATTTTGGATAAATGTATTCTTAACTACATCAATTTCAATTATTTTACCGGCGATTTCCATATCATTTTGGCTTAAATTAAATGGATCATAGCCTGATCCACCATCCCCGGTGGTTAAGACAAGTTTTCCTGTTTCAGGTGAAAAATTTAGGCTATTGACACCATTATGATTAAAAAATGGTCTTCTTAAGTTTAGTAATGTCCGTCGTTTTTCAGGTTGACCATTCGATGGTAAAATCCATTCTTCAACTGTATCAATATGATCATATTGAGTTTCTCTATTTATCCATCTTAGATTTAAAGTTCTGGGATCACACGGGTTAGGCCTAAAAGGTTCAGAAAGAGCAGCTGGACCTTGTGTTCCAGCTACTGAATAATGAAGATAAAACAGACCGTTATAATAAAATTCTGGATGAAACGCTAGCCCAAGCAATCCTCGTTCATCATATCCACCAGGAGAAACACCTGGTTCAGAATTACCAAGTTTTACAATTCGCGGGCGAATATCTAAAAAAGTCCTTATAACTCCTTCTCTTATGTAAAAAATCTCTCCTACCTGGGTTGCAATAAATAATGCTTCTTTTGAGTCACCCGGAAGTATCGCTGTTTTCAAAACAGTTGGTAAATTTAGCTTACTTACAATGGGCCGTAAACTAACCTTCACTTTTATCAACAAGTTTACACTCCTTCTAAGTTTTCTTTTATAACAATATGATTAGAACTGTTTTATTAATACCAAATTAGGTCCAGGGCGGTCATAAAAAAGTACTATGATTTCATAATCAGTTATCTATAGTTAAGTTGGATAACGGTGAATAGCATAAGGTTAAAATATTTGTTGGAGGTGGGGCTCATGAAGTGGTGGGTAGTCCAATTAACATTATTCTTGAATGATTTAGATGAATATGATGGAAATTCTGAGAATCTGCAGGAGATATTTAACAGTATTAAAAAAATGTAGAGTAACTTAATACGTAATAAATGTAGTATTAACCCATTCAAATTTGTTAATGATAATAAAGGAGGGGGTGTGATATCATGGCTCAAGATGTTTTATGTGAGGTAAATAACTGCAAGTATTGGGATTCTGGTAATCAATGTAAAGCCGAGTCCATTTATGTAGTAAGTCATAAGGGCAAAGAAGCATCCAATAGCGAAGAAACGGATTGCAAAACATTTGTTCCTGAAGTTTAAGTAAAATTTGCGAGGATGTCCGATTGGATCTAGCCTAGCACACAACAAACAGTTTATCCACTTTAGTGTAAATTGTTTGTCGTAGCTGTGGGGTAGATCTGTATAGGGCATCCTTTTCCTATTTATCCCGCATTAACGGGCAGTAAAACCTTCACTTTAATGCTTAGAGGGATCGAAGGAGCTTAGGTGCGAATAACTTGCCCGTAAATGCCCGATTGGTGATAATAGCGACACTAGAGCGGACTAACAATTAGTAATGAAGAAAATCCTTACTAATTGAAGTTTCTCTTTATAGTATTGATAATAACAATCATTTTCATTCAATCTTATGGAAATTAATTTTAAATGGACTTTATCGACTTTTCAAAAGGGAATAAGTATGGATACGTATGAAACGAAGGCCATAAAAAATTAATTTTTATCCCGCATTAACCGAAAGTAGCCCCCGCATTCTTCCACATTATGAATTCTTTTAGACCTTGAGTGGCTATCTCTTATCAATTTAGTGAATAAAGCACTCCCTTTTTTTTGGAAGTATCCGTTTTTATAATGTGAACTAAACAATCCCTATTAATTTATCTAAAAAATAATCTAATCCCCTTCAAGCTGAACGAGGTTAGAACAATATGGTGATTAATTAAAATTATCAAAATTATTGTTTACAAAATGACTAGAGCATAATAAGATATTAAATATAAAAGTTTACTCGGTGCAACAAATTTGTCGATGTGTTAAATATTTAAGCTCGGTCTAAAAACATAACTCTAACTATAATCTATGACTTTAGGAAAGACCTTGTATCCTGCATTAACAGGTAGTAAGCCCCCTACTTTAAGACTTAGAAGAATCGAAGAAGCGTAGGTGAGGCTAACTGCTCGTAAAAGCCCGATTGGGTCAGCTAAAGAAGAAAGCCTTCACTGATTGAAGTTTCATTTAATAGAACATTATGAAGTAAGGAGTTGTCTAGAAAATGACGTATGCAATGTCTGTTCAAAATTTATTTGTTTCTTATCATGGCAATGAAGCTTTACGTAATATAAATTTCAACATTGAAAAAGGGAATTTGGTAGGTATTATTGGACCAAATGGAGCAGGGAAGTCTACACTCCTTAAATCTTTACTTGAACTGATTCCAAAAGATCAAGGTACAGTTGTAGTGTTTGGTAAATCAATCAATGAAATGCGTAAAAAAATTGCTTACGTTCCACAACGGAGTGATATGGATTGGACCTTCCCCATATCAGTGATTGATACAGTTCTTCTCGGAACTTATCCGAGTTTAGGCGTATTTCGCCGACCGAAAAAGAAACATAGAGAATGGTCCTACCACTGTTTAGAAAAGGTCGGAATGGAGAAATTTAGTCAGCGGCAAATTGGAGAGCTCTCCGGTGGACAGCAGCAGCGTGTTTTCCTTGCGAGAGCGCTAGCGCAGAAAGCAGATTTATTTTGCTTAGATGAGCCATTCGTTGGGATTGATATTACAAGTGAGGAAACGATCGTGAGAATTCTAAAAGAGTTACGTGACGAGGGAAAGTCCGTGTTTGTTGTTCATCATGATTTGAGTAAAGCAAATACTTATTTTGATGAACTTATATTATTAAATAAGGAGCTTATTGATGTAGGCCCTGTTAGTGAGGTATTTCGTCCTGAAATTATGATGAAAGCTTACGAATCACAACTTACATTTATGAAACAAAATGAGGTGACCGTCTAATGGAGTTTATCCATGCATTATTGGAATATACGTTTTTACAAAAGGCCTTATTAACCTCGGTAATGGTTGGGATTATATGTGGTGTGATTGGCTGCTTTATCATTCTAAGGGGAATGGCATTGATGGGAGATGCTATATCACATGCAGTGCTACCAGGGGTAGCCATATCCTACATGCTGGGTATAAACTTTTTCTTCGGAGCAGTGTTAACCGGGGTCCTAACTGCCGTTGGAATAGGATATGTTAGTCAAAATAGCCGGATCAAAAATGATGCTGCCATTGGGATTATTTTCACAGCATTTTTTGCCATTGGGATTATTCTTATTTCATTGGTCAAAAGCTCAACTGATCTATACCATATATTATTTGGCAATGTGCTGGCCGTCCGTACTTCAGATATGTGGATCACATTAGTTATTGGGATTATTATTCTCGCAGCAGTCTATTTCTTCTATAAAGAATTGCTTGTCAGTTCTTTCGATCCAACCATGTCAGCTGCATATGGATTACCTAATCGTTTAATTCACTACTTCTTAATGACATTATTAACGATGGTAACGGTCGCTTCGTTACAAACTGTTGGTGTCATTCTCGTTGTCGCGATGTTAATTACACCTGCTGCAACAGCCTATCTACTGACCAATCGTTTATCGGTCATGATTTTCATGTCTGCAGCATTTGGCGCAATATCAGCAATTTTCGGTTTGTTTTTAAGTCTTATTTACAATGTAGCCTCTGGAGCGGCGATCGTCTTGGTCAGCGCATTTCTCTTTACTTTGGCATTTTTATTCTCACCTAAACAAGGTGTGCTTTTTAGAACAATTAGAGCAAGAAAGGTGAAATCTGCATTACGAGATAAGTCATACTCTTAAAGGATCATAAAAAGTTAAAAAAAGGAGGGGAACGCAATGAAAAAAATCGGGTTATTATTTTTAATTGCACTATTTGTAATCAGTGGATGCTCACCAAAAGCGAACACATCCACAAAAGAGAAGGATGATAAATTAAAAGTAGTCACGACTTACTCCATTCTTTACGATATTGTAAAAAATGTCGGTGGTGATAAAATCGACATTTACAGCATTGTACCTGTTGGAACGGATCCGCATGAGTATGATCCATTGCCACGAGATCTTCAAAAAACAGCGGACGCTGACATCGTATTTCAGAATGGATTGAACTTAGAAACCGGAAACGGATGGTTTGATCGACTGCTTGAAACAACAGGAAAAAGCGGCAAAGATGCACCTGTATATGTATTAAGCAAGGGAGTTGAGCCTAAATATTTAACTTCTAAAGGAAAAGAAACAGAACAAGATCCACATGCTTGGTTAAATATAGAAAATGGTATTAAATACGCAAAAAACGCGCGTGATGTGTTAATCGAGAAAGATCCTACGAATAAAGAAACTTATCAAAAAAATGCTGAAAAGTACATGAATGAGTTACAAAAGCTACATGACGATGCAGTTAGTCGATTTGCCGATATTCCAGAACAGCGCCGTGTATTAGTCACAAGTGAAGGGGCGTTCAAGTATTTTTCAGCTGCTTATGGACTTGACGCTCAATATATTTGGGAAATTAATACTGAAAACCAAGGAACGCCAGATCAAATGAAACGGATCGTTGATATTGTGAAGGAGAAGAAAGTTCCTGCATTATTCGTGGAAACAAGTGTAGATCCGAGAAGCATGGAAAGTCTTTCAGGTGAAACCGGAGTTAAAATTAAAGGCAAAGTATTTACAGATTCAACAGGAAAACCAGGTCATGATGGAGATAGTTATCTTAAAATGATGAAATGGAATTTAGAGATGATTCATAGTGGATTAGAATAAGAAAATCGCATTCACGAAAAAACTCCTCCTATGTGGCAGAATTTAGCACTTGGGGGAGTTTTCTTCGCTAAGTAGATAATAAATCAGCTGCTTTTCAATGCTTGTCTGTTACGACGTTGTTCAACTTCAGCTGCAATTTTCAATCCATGGAATCGTCCATCTTCAATATAAACACGATTGGTAATGCCTCCTGTTACAACACCCGCAAGAAAAACATTTGTAACGTTTGTTTCATAAGTGTCTGGATTAAAGGTAGGTACTAATGTCTGAGAATCAATTGTAATCCCCATGTTTTGAAGCATTGTTGTATCTGGTTGATAGCCAATCAGTGAAAATACATAGTCATTTGGAATTGTGACCGGACCATCTGGAGTTTGTATGCAAACGTTTGTTTCATTGATCTCCTCAACACTGGAATCAGGATAAAATTTTATTTTTTCCTTTTCGACAAAATTTCGGATATCCAACAGTAAAGATGGTTTAATTCCTTTATAAACAGTGTCCCCACGATGGACAAGTGTGACACGCGCCCCGTTTCGATACAGGTCAATCGCTGCTTCAACAGCGGAGTTCTTCCCGCCAACTACGGTTACGTCTTGGCCGTGGAAGGAATGTCCTTCTTTGTAATAGTGCATAACTTTATCTAGGTTTTCCCCTTCAACACCGATTCTTTTCGGATGATCAAAGATTCCGGTAGCGATGACAATCATTCGTGTCTGATAGGAACTATTTGTACCCATTCGATCAACGGTATATACAGTATAAGAATCTTCATCTTTTGAAACATGTTCAACTTTTTGATGGCATTTAATATTAATAGCTTGTCGTTCTGTAACGAGTCGATAATATTTTAACAACTCTGTTCGTGTCGGGCGTACTTCTTGAGATAAGAATGGGATATTTCCTATTTCCAAACGATCTGAAGTACTGTAGAAGCGCATATCCAATGGACAATTAACAATGGAATTCACAATCGCTTCTTTTTCAATAATGACATAACTGATCCTTTTTTCTTGTAAAGCAAGGCCAGTAGCTAAGCCGCATGGCCCGCCGCCGATAATGACAACATCATACATGATCTGATAATCCTCCATTTATAATTTCTCCTAATTACTTCATTTTTACCTATGTAGAGGCTAAGGATACTTTCCCTGGTTTTTTTTTGCAATAATCAATTGTGTTCATACGTAGATACTTGAAAAGTACTACTATTATTTGAGAATAAATTATATGTCGTACTGTCATAATTAAAGAATCCAATTTCCGCGTTCTGTTGCTTGATTTAATAATTTGAAAAATTTGTAACACTAGAATTAGCAATGATTTGATTTTTTAAGTTATATCCACTCCGACCAGATGATATTGTGAATTTTTTATAAAAAGGACTGTCATAAAACTTGCATAATCGGTGTAAGGATAATAGTATAAGCATTGATGTTTGTAAAAATCCCATTCAATATGTATATCCGTGTTACAGATTGGGATAATCGTGTCACATGTATGATTACATAGGGGAATTTCTAAGAGAATAATTTGCCACTTAGGTACATTCGTGTTACGTATTTCGAAAAGTGTGTCACTTTTATGAGAATTTGGCAATGAATTTTATAAATGCAATACAAAGCAGTTCGTTCTTTGATTTGCATAAAGAAAAAAGGAGGGCATATGCTTAGATTTATTGTTTCAAGATTAAGTGAATCGATTGTAGTACTTCTTATTGGAAGTATTCTCTGTTTTGCGTTTATTCGAATGCTGCCGGGTAGTCCTGCAGCAGCCATGTATGGTGATCAGCTTCAAAAAATGAGCAAGGCTGACCAGATCCGTATTGCTGAAAATCTAGGTTTGGATGAACCTATTTATACTCAGTATGCTAAGTGGTTCATGGGTGTGCTACAAGGAGATTGGGGACGGTCATACAACACGGGTGAAGAAGTAAAAATGATGATCGCTCATGCGGTTGAACCGACCATTATCCTTATGTTAGCGGCTGCAGTTATCACGATCGTCTTGTCTCTTTTTTTAGGAGTTATCACCGGTCTCCGGCGTTATTCGTTTTTTGACCATGCTGTCACCGTTGCTTCTTTTATCTTCATGTCGCTTCCATCATTTTGGTTTGCTTTAATGCTCATGCTATTCTTCTCCGTTTATTTAGGAGTATTACCAACATCTGGGATGGGGCAAGGAGGAATAGGAGATTGGTTGAAACATCTTATTATGCCTGCTTTTATTCTGGGCTTGTCCCATATTGGTTATTATATCCGTATATTGCGCAACCACATCGCTGTCACACAGGAAAAAGAGTTTGTTTGGGCTCTTCAGGCACGCGGTATTTCTAAGAGAACGATTCTTTGGAAACATATCTTTCCAAATGCTTCAATTCCCTATCTTTCCTTTATGGGGATGTCGCTTTCACTTTCATTAGCTGGTTCAGTTGTGGTAGAAACATTGTTTTCATGGCCAGGTCTTGGGAGACTTTCATTAAAAGCAGCGCTTGCACATGATTATCCGGTTTTATTGGCAGCCATATTACTGAGTATGAGTATCGTCATTATTGGTAGTTTCATGGTGGATCTCATTTGTGCCTGGATTGATCCGAGACTGCGGCGGCATCTGTTGAAGGAGGAAGGCAGATGAGTGAAAAAAGAAAATGGCTTGTAAATGGTCTTCTGTGTTATCTCTTGTTCTTGCTTTTGGCGACAATATTGGCGCCTGTATTAACATCTTATGATCCACTTTCGATAGGATTAGCGAAAACTTTGCAACCGCCAAGTGCTGCTCATTTATTTGGAACGGATGAACTGGGCCGTGATGTATTGACACGATTGTTGTACGGGGGGCGGATATCACTTACTGTTGGAGCGGCGGCTATGATCATTGCAATTGTGATTGGCGCAGGATTCGGGGTTATCAGTGGATTTTTAGGCGGAGTGGCCGACCGAATCATGATGAGAATACTTGATGCACTCCTAAGCATTCCGAGCATCCTGCTAATGATCGGTATTCAAGTATTTATCCCATCCAGCTTGCTTTCAGTTGTTGTTATTATCGGCATGACAAGTTGGATGCCGATCGCCCGTTTAATCCGAACAGAAATAATGTCGTTGAAAGGAGAAACTTTCATCCAAGCTTCAGTTGTGGTTGGAGCTTCATCAACTCAACTACTCACTCGACATTTACTGCCACAGTGCTTACCTACAATTATCGTGATGTCCATTAGCGGAGTGAGCCATGCCATTTTATCAGAGGCCACTTTAAGCTTTTTAGGGATTGGCATACCTCCCCACGAACCGTCATGGGGAAATATGTTAATGGGGGCGCAAAGTTATTTATTATCTGGCGCATGGTGGATTGCATTGTTTCCAGGCCTGCTAATTACCTGTACGGTTCTAGCGGTTACTTTTTTAGGTGATGTACTGCAAGACCGATTTGCACTACCACAAATAAAGAAAGGAGGGAGAAAATGAAGGAATATCTATTAATAGTTGAGGACCTTTCTATACAGCTTCAGAATGATCATGAGGAACAGCAGCTTTTGGATCATGTTTCATTTGTTGTACCGACAGGAGAAATTGTTGCCATTATTGGTGAAAGTGGTTCTGGAAAAAGTATCACTGCAAAAGCCATGCTTAATTTACTGCCAAAAGGGATGGCCATCTCTTCCGGTAAGATTGAATTTAATCATAAAAACGTGCTTACTATGAACAAAAAGCAAAGGCAATTTTATCGCGGAACGCAAGTGGGATTTGTGTTTCAAGATACATCTGCTACCTTTGATGCCTTGCGAACCATTGGGCAGCATTTTTTGGAGCTATTCTCCACTCATACGGAACTTTCCAAGAAAGAAGTAAAAGAGCGGGCGATTCGATTATTGGAGGATATGCAGTTACAAAACGCAGAAAATGTATATGAATCGTATCCGTTTGAACTTTCAGGGGGGATGCGGCAGCGTGTTCAGCTTGCACTTGCTTTGGCACTTAATCCTCTGTTGCTGATTGCAGATGAACCGACAACAGCACTAGACTCGCGTATTCAGGCGGAAGTCCTTCATCTAATCAAGGATTGGAGCACCCGCACAGGAGGCAGCGTTCTTTTTATCACACATGACCTCGGAGTGGTCGCGGAGATGGCAGATTACGTTGTTGTTTTGAAAAATGGAACGGTTGTCGAGACTGCCCCCGTGGTTCCATTATTTGATCAGCCCGTTCACGAGCACACGAAGCAATTGCTACACTATCACCGGGAACTTACAAATATACGTGAGCAGCTAAATCAAGCCGTTGGTGGGCCACTCGTCACAGTAGAAAATGTAGGTAAAGCTTATTTTAAAAAGAAATGGTTTCGCAAGCAATCTATACAAGCAGTGAGAGATGTCAGCTTTCACATTCAAAAAGGGGAGATTGTTGGGTTGATTGGTGAGAGTGGTAGTGGAAAAAGCACCCTTTCCCGCTTACTATTGCAATTAGAGCCTTATGAGCAGGGGAAAATCACCTGGCATGGCGACCCTCCATTTCGAAAAGGTGTGCAATGGGTACATCAGGATCCACTAGCATCATTTGATCCTCGCTGGAATGTAGAGAAAATTGTTGGAGAAGGACTGGATTATTGGAAAGAGAAAAGTGACAACAAACACAAGAAAGTTAAGGAAGTATTGCAGAAGGTCGGTCTGCATGAAAAAATCTGTTCCGTGTACCCTTATGAGCTTTCAGGAGGAATGAAGCAGCGAGTTGCGATTGCAAGGGCACTTCTATTGGAGCCGGAGCTTCTCATTTTAGATGAGCCGTTTGCCAGCTTAGATATGAGTTCTCAAGCAAGAATGTTGTCACTTTTGCAGGAGATTAACAAAAAGGGAAAAACGGCCATTCTCTTTATTTCTCATGATATTCGCGCAGCAATGGCACTTTGCCATCGTATTCTCGTTATGGATGATGGAAGAATTGTTGAAGAGGCAAATGCAAATGAGCTAAGTTCTTCAATAAATTTCTATACAAATTGTTTATTATCGTCGATGCTCACTTTGCATCCTAGTGATCGAATACATGAAAAAAACAAATTGGGGGGAAAAGAATATGCAATTCAAAAAAACTAAAACGGTACTTATATCAACATTTGTCTCAAGTATGTTGTTACTTTCAGGATGTGTTGGGGACAAGGCTGGAGAGAAATCTGCAGATAAATCCCAAACAACCAAACAGCTTGTCTATGGAATAGAGGCGGAAATCGAACAGGTAAATCCAGTACTAGATGAAGAAGAGCATAGCGAGCTTGATAGCTTAATCTTCCGGGGCCTTACAAAACCGACAGCAAATAATGAAATTGTTGCGGACTTGGCTACAGATTGGGAAATTTCATCTGATCAGTTGACTTACACATTTACGCTGCGTGATGATGCAAAATGGCAGGATGGAGAGCCTGTCACAGCCGAAGATGTTAAATTCACATTAGATAAAATCACCGATCCAAAGACAAATTCACCGATTTCAGGTGATTTCAATGAAATAAAGGCAGTTAATGTCCTTAAAGAAAATCAAGTACAAATTATCTTAAGTAATCCATTTCCGGCTTTGCTTGACAAGCTGAAGGTCGGCATTGTTCCAAAACACATTTTGCAAGATGAAGATATTAACACAACGGATTTTAACCAGAATCCAGTTGGAAATGGACCGTTTAAACTGAAAGAGTGGAGCAATGATCATACAATTACAGTCGAGCGCAGCGACACTTATTATGGCGTGAAACCAAAGCTTGATGAAGTCGTTTTTAAACCGGTACCGGACGCTAATACACGTGCATTACAATTAAAGACAGGAGAGATTGATCTTGCTCTTATGGAACCTAATCAACTTGCAAGTGTAAAAGCAGCAGATGACTTTACTGTTAAGACGATTTCAACAGCAGATTACCGGGCCGTCATGTACAATTTCCGCAATCCTTTATTCAAGGATGCAAGAATTCGTCAAGCAATGAATTTAGGAATTGACCGCGAAGCAATTGTAAAGGGCATGTTAGCGGGGAAAGGGGAGCCAGCCTACGGTCCGCTACAAAAATCATGGGCTAATGCACCGCAAAAAGACATGTATTCTTATCAGCCCGAAAAAGCAAATACATTACTAGAAGATGCAGGTTGGAAAAAAGGGAGCGATGGTGTACGTGTTAAAGATGGTAAACGCTTGGAGTTTGAACTAGTTTCACCAATAAGTGATCCTGTCAGGGTGGCGCTTGCCAATGTTGTAGCAGAACAATTGAAGCCGCTCGGGGTTTCAGTCATCTTAAAGCCATTGGATTGGTCGGCGATTAAAATTGAAGAAGCGGATGCCTTTATGATTGGTTGGGGCAGTCCATTTGATCCCGATGATCACACATACCGCATTTTCCACAGCAGCCAAATTGGTGACGGTCTTTATAATTTGAATGCATACCAAAATGCAAAAGTAGATCAGCTATTAACAGATGCGCGGATTAATACGGATAAAGAGAAGCGAACAAAAATTTATGAGCAGTTCCAACAGGAGTTAGCAATAGATCCCGCTTTTAATTTTCTTGTATATATAGATGCTTTATATGGTGTAAATAAACAAGTGAGTGGCATTACTACTCGTACATTAGGGCATCATGGATCTGGAGTTTTATGGAATATTGAAGAATGGGATAAACAATAGGGGGACGATGCAATGGAAGATTCAGCATTAAAAAGATTTGGAGTTTCCATGGAGGGTCATTTACTTCGAAAATTTGATCACTTAGTCCAACAGAAAGGGTACGAAAATCGTTCTGAAGCTGTCCGTGATCTTGTACGTGACGCCCTTATTCAACAGACATGGGAAGAGGAAGAACAAATTGTGGCGGGAAGCATCCTTTTATTTTACAACCATCACCAAAGAAATCTGCTAGATGAACTTACAAAAGTCCAACATGATATGCACGATTTTATCTTGGCCACTACACACTTCCATTTGGATCACGCCAGTTGTCTTGAACTTATCGTAGTAAAGGGAAAAGCGAAAGACATTCAGCAGCTCAGTAATAAATTGACAAGTTTAAAAGGTGTCGGTTATGGAAAATTTACAGTGGCACCAGTTGAGCAAGTATAATGAATGGAGTTTTTTCATGTTTAACAGGTATAATTGCTTCACCTTAATTTGAGAGACAGCGAACCTTGCCGATGTATAAGCAGAAGATTATCGACAATAGAAGATAACTATCCATCCGTGAGAAATGATTAAATCACGGATGGAGGTTGCATTTGATTGTAATAATGAATATGAAAATTGGGATCACCCGGTTATAGAAAGTAAATTTTTAAAAATGGGATATATGAAGAATTATACAATTGATTTTTAGAAGAAGTATGATGAGAAACGGACAAAATATTTTAAAGGAGACAAGTGAGAGAGACTGTATATTGCGGTATGTTAATCGATTGTTTATGTACTCATGATAACTATACGAAAACGGTATTTCGTTTATTATGTAGTTTGCTATTGATCCTTATTTCTGTAATTGGAATTCGAAAGTACATTACGTAAGGAAGGGAGTCGTTGATGAATTGAAGGGGAGAGACTGGAAAGACTTTATATGGAATCGGTATATTTTAGGTGTTTTAGTAATCCATGTCTTAGGAATCATAGCGTTATTTACAGTAGCTCCTACTCATCCAACGTTTATTGGCTTGGGGATCGCAGCGTATGTGTTTGGTATTCGTCATGCGTTTGATATTGATCATATTGCTGCAGTTGACAACACCATTCGTAAATTAGTTGCACAAAAGAAAGATTCAAGAGGAGTCGGATTCTACTTCTCATTAGGACATTCAACAGTCGTCTTTTTATTAGCTGTAATAACAGCTGTATCTGTTAAGTTTGTTGCTAAATACATGTCTAGCATGCAAGAAATAGGTGGCATTATCGGTGTTACAGTATCTGGCGTTTTTTTAGTATTTTTAGCGATATTAAATTTAATGTTATTTATTCAACTATGGAAAATTTTCCGCCGGTTGAAAGAAGAAAAAGTATCTGAAGCAGATTTAGAGAAAATGTTTGAGGCTAAAGGCTTTTTTACACGTTATTTAAAGCCATTATTTAAAGTGGTGACAAAAAGCTGGCATATATATCCGATTGGGTTCTTATTTGGTTTAGGAT
Source organism: Peribacillus huizhouensis (assembly GCF_014138605.1). Lineage (GTDB taxonomy): Bacteria > Bacillota > Bacilli > Bacillales > DSM-1321 > Peribacillus > Peribacillus huizhouensis. The sequence goes on from NZ_JACJHX010000005.1 coordinate 188,792, forward strand.
TCGATACAGCAACAGAAATTTCCTTATTGACGATGTCAGCTGGTGCAGCAAAAAGTAACTTACCTGTGCTCGGGATTATTTCACTTCCATTATTATTTGCAGCTGGTATGAGTTTATTTGATACGTTAGATGGCATAATGATGACGAAAAGTTATGCTTGGGCACATAATAAACCAGTTCGAAAAGTTTACTACAATTTAACAGTAACGGCGATTTCAGTTGTTGCGGCACTAGTGGTAGGGATTGTTGAACTTGCACAAATTACAACAGAAAAACTGCATTTATCAGGTGGATTGTGGAATGATATTTCAGCAATCGATTTTGGGAATTTAGGCTATTTTTTAGTGGCTGCCTTTTTAATTATTTGGGGTGTATCCGTATTTATCTGGAAATATTACAAGATCGAAGAGCGTTATACACTTAAATAATTCTTTATTGTAACTGAATGCCTGATTTTTCACTCTGGGTGGCACGAGTCTAAACAGGAAAAAAGACGATTTTCCCTTAGGTAAAGGTAAAATGGTCTTTTTTGTAGTGTTTATCCCGCATTAACGAGCAGCCCCCCACCTCAAGGTTTAGAAGAATCGGAGAAGTGTAGGTGGGGTCAACTGGCCAATCTAGTTGCGGCTCCTAGCCTTACTTAAGATCATAAGCTGTAATACTCTGTGGCAAACTACGCCACGCCGTATTCCATCTTATGCTTGTGGACTATCAGAGGATGTGTTGGCGTCTCTGTTGCTCGCAGGACGTGAGCGATCTTAGGAGACGTTCCTACATTAGTCGCCTCGCTTTTTAAAGTAAATGCCCGATTGGTGAGATACAGTGAAACTTACCTTTGTAGTCTTCAAAGGTAAAGTTTGCGTCCATAGGATGTGGGTCACACAGACGAAAGACTAAAGGACGTGGCGTACTTAGTCTGTGATTCATTGAACCCTAGTTCGTACTGTCGATTGAAGGGAAAGCGAAGATCTTAGCGACAGTCGAACGGGACTAACAATCAGTGGAACACTGATTGAAGTTTTACTTTATTTTATGTTGTGGGCACTTGAAAAAATGAATCGAGTCTGACCCATAAGGATTGAATTAGACCCTTTTTAAGACAACTTCATCTGATGAACCGAGCAGTGATGGTTCTTTAATGCGAGTAAGACATATAATTGTCATAAAAATAAGGTTTTCCTGATTGTTGAGTGTAATTCATATATGTATACTGGAAATATAAATGTTAGAGTTTGTTAATAATTGTTATGGTTTGTTTTGGTTTGTATGTCAGAAGTAATAAGATAAAGGGAAGGGGGAAGTAATAGATTGTTAGCGAGGGAGAGACAGAAACAGATCAAAGAGCTAGTCTTAAGTCGCAAAACCCTTAAGATATCTGAGTTAAGCAAAAAGTTTAAGGTTTCAGATATGACCATCCATAGAGATATAAAAGCAATGGTTGAGTCAGGATTTGTTGTAAAAACATTCGGTGGTATCAGTTTGGCTAATCAAGCTACAAACGTATCGAATCGAAATGAATGTGTGGTTTGTTATAAAAGTATTAATTTTCGACTCTCTTGTCGATTAATTTTAACAGAAAATAGAGTAGAAACCACGTGTTGTATGCATTGTAGCTTCATACGTAACCAAATGCTTGATCATGAGGTTCTTGAGATATTGTGTGACGATTTTTTTACAAGTACAACGATAAGTGCTAGGAACGCTTACTTTGTAATGGATACAACTCTTGATCTAGGTTGTTGCCAACCGCAACTTCTTCCCTTTAACCAAAAAGAACATGCAAAAAGATTTGTAAGAGGGTTTGGCGGTACCGTTGTAACATTTTCGGAAGTGATGGAAATACATTGGGAAAAAAGTAAAGGTTGCTGTTAGTATGAATAAGACTTTGCTAAGAAATATTTTAATAGTAAGTTTGCTATTTTTTATCTTTGCGGTTCCACAAGGAGTTTTTGCTCATGCATTGCTAGAAAAAGCTACTCCTGCTGCAGATAGTCATTTAAAGTCTTCGCCCAAAGAAATTGTTCTTATGTTTAATGAAAGACTTGAAAAAGAACTTTATTCGATAAAGGTGTTTAATGAGGATGGCGATCTAGTTAGCAAAAGTAGAACAGAGATTGGTAAAGATCAAAAATACATAAAACAAAATTTGCCGCCTCTGCCTAACGGGAACTACGCCATATCATATAGTGTATTATCAGCAGATGGTCATCCAGTAAAAGGTTCTTATGTCATTTCAATAGGTGAGGGAACGGTTCTAAAAAGCAAGATGAACCAACTTGATTTAGATAAAGCCGGTAACGAGTCTGCTCTGTATAGCATCTATAATTCTATAGTAAGGGTTCTTTATTATATTGTATTGCTCCTTGCTACTGGTTGGATTATATGGGGGACTTTGAAAAAATCGGACATTCCAGAAATAAGGACCAGTTATCGACAGTGGGCTATCTATTTGCAAATTATGCTTTTGACTACAACCATTGGCATGGGGTTTATGCAATTTATAGAACTGCTAGATAGTTGGACGCCAAGTGAAATTTGGTCCGTATTAACCGGTACGACAATAGGGATATCTTGGTTTCTTTCCATGCTACTATCTCTCTCTGGTTTTATACTATTACTCCGTTTTAACTGGTTGGATAGATTGTGGGTATTAATGATTCTTGCAGTAAAGAGTATGAATGGACATGCCATGGCATTTGATCCACCGATTCGTACAATTTCGATAGATATCATCCATTTACTCGCAGCTGCGATATGGGCAGGGGGGCTATTTTATATTCTTGTTTTTTGGAACAAGCAACGAGAGCGCGTTTTCCGCTTTTTACCAATATTCTCTCAAGTAGCTTTAATAAGTATCCTTGTTCTATTCGTCACAGGAATTGCTTCAACCTTGATCTTTTTACCCCAAGTTCATTATCTGCTCTATACTACATGGGGGATTATGCTTTTAATCAAAGTCGCCTTAGTCTTATTAGTCATTGTAACGGGCGTTATTTTACGATATACCATGAAAAAGGCTCAGGAAAATGCAATTGGAAAATTGTTGAAAATTGATTTCGGCCTGATGATCATCATTTTAATCATAGTAGGGATCTTCACTCACTTAAGTCCAATGCCAGAAAACAAACCACTAGTGTGGCACGAACAAGAAAAGAATATCAAATTCACGACAACGATCACACCAAAGGTACCTGGTACGAATCATTTTATGGTTGAAGCAAGCTCTAATGAAGAGGGTGTAACAATTAAACGGGTTGAGCTATTTTTAAAATACCAAGACAATCCTGATGTCGCTCCGATTCAAGTACCATTTTCGGGGATAAAACAATCAATGGATGTTCAATACATGGTTGATGGCCAATATCTACCGTTTGCTGGGAATTGGCTCGTGGAGACGCGAATATTAGATTCAGAGGATAATGAGCATGTATTCAGTCAGAATTTTATTGTGTACTAAAAGCTAATAAAAAGATTGGAGAAATGTACGATGAAAAAATTATTAACATTCACGATAGTAATGATTGTTGCATTTTCTTTATTTGCCGGTATGGCAAGCGCACATGTTACTGTTCAGCCAATGGAAACTGCACAAGGGCAATATGAAGTGTTTACAGTCCGAGTTCCGTCTGAAAGCGAAGAGTTTCCAACGACTAAAATTGAAGTGAAATTCCCACAAGAGGTAAACATCACTCGTTTCGAGCCAAAAGCAGGCTGGAAATATGAAGTTCAAAAAGATGAATCTGATAAAATTACGAGTGTTACTTGGACAGCAGAAGGAGAAGGCTTATTACCAACTGACTTCGGACAGTTTAATATGCAAGGAAAAGTAGCCGATGACGCGACAGAAATCGTTTGGAAAGCATATCAAACGTATAAAGATGGCAGTGTAGTTGAATGGATTGGAGCGCCGGATGCACAATATCCTGCTTCTGTAACTGTAGTAAATCCGGGTGATGGATCTGGCCATGATCATGGACATGGAGAAGGATCAACGGATGCTACTAATAATGACCATGGAGCTAAAGAACAGGTGTCTGAAGAAACAACAACGTCAAGTTCAAGCAATGCGCCATTATATCTTTCTATTGCCGCTTTAATTGTAGGATTGTTATCATTGGGTCTTTCTTTTAAAAAAAGAAGCTAAAATGAAGAGTGTTTCTTAAGGGTCAGATCTCGCACACTAAATCAGTATGCCGTGTCATACACGTATCTTCTACTGTATTTAGTTGTTGCGGGGTGTGACCCTTTGTATTTAGGACCACCTCTTTTTAATTGACTAGTGCCTAAAATATGTAGGTTCAGTAATTTAGCGTAAATTTCTTGATTCACTTTGAATATATTAGTTTAAACGGGAAATCCTGTAAGTATTAAATAGTGTTTGCGTAAGTTACGAATCATTCAACTTTACATAGGGTAGGGGGGTATGGTATTATTTATTTTGAGGATGGTGAGAATATGGAAACTGAAATGAAGGAACATACTCATTCTAGTAACGATACATGCAGTGAAGACTCTCCCCATGTACGAAAGGGTCATCAATCTGAATTAGTCAAAAAGAATCTATCAACTCGATTAAATCGTATCGAAGGACAAATTCGCGGCATTAAAGGTCTGATTGAGAAAGATACTTATTGTGATGACGTTATCACGCAGATTGCTGCTACTCAAAGCGCGCTTAATAGCGTAGCCAAAATTTTATTAGAAGGCCATCTGAAGAATTGTGTCGTAGACCGACTTAATGAGGGAGATACAGAAGTGATTGATGAAGTATTAGTGACGATTCATAAATTAATGAAAAAATAAAGGAGAATTGAATAGATGGAAAAGGTAACATTAAATGTGAGCGGAATGTCATGCGGGCATTGTGTAAATGCTATTGAGGGCAATGTTGCAAAGCTAGCTGGCGTGAATGAAGTGAAAGTTCACCTAGAGACCGGAAAAGTGGATGTTGCTTTTGATCATGATAAAATAACACTTGAAAAAATTAAGGATACGATAGATGATCAAGGCTATGACGTTGAATAAATAGTTAGGGTGCTTTATAAAGCACTCCCTTTTTTACAAAAAATATACCCCTATAAGGTATATTGGAGAGGTGAAATAAAATGAGCAGTCAAATAAAAGAAACGAGTTTGCAAATTAGTGGCATGACATGTGCAGCATGTGCAACAAGAATTGAAAAAGGCTTAAAAAAAATGGCTGGTGTAGAAGATGCAAATGTAAATTTAGCACTTGAAAAGTCTATAATTACCTATCATCCAGATATGGTAGATGATCAAGATTTTGAAAAGAAAATCCAGGACCTAGGCTATGAGGTTGTCAAAGAGAAAACAGAGTTTGCTATTACAGGAATGACATGCGCAGCATGTGCAACGAGAATTGAAAAAGGACTTAATAAAATGAACGGCGTTTCTATGGCAAATGTAAATTTGGCACTTGAACAGGCAACGGTTGAATATGAACCTTCCCAAGCTTCTCCTGCTGATATTATTCATCAAGTAGAAAAATTGGGATACAAGGCGATTATTAAAGATGAGGAAAAGGACATGATTGATTACCGCCAAAAGGAGATCCAAAAGCAAAAGCGGAAATTTATCATCGCGGCCATTTTATCTTTCCCATTATTGTGGAGCATGGTGGGGCATTTTTCATTCACATCGTTTATTTATATGCCACCAATTCTCATGAATCCATGGCTGCAAATGATATTCGCGACACCCGTCCAATTTATCATTGGTAAACAGTTTTATGTGAGTGCTTATAAAGCATTAAGAAATAAAAGTGCTAACATGGACGTACTCGTCGTAATGGGGACATCTGCTGCTTATTTTTACAGTGTTTATCAAGCGATTATCAACATTGGCGAACATCATGCAGCACAATTGTACTTTGAAACAAGTTCCGTATTGATTACGCTCATTATCTTAGGGAAACTTTTCGAGGCGAGAGCTAAAGGACGTTCCTCTGAAGCGATAAAAAAATTAATGGGTCTGCAAGCAAAAACGGCCCTGGTCCTTAGGGATGGTGTTGAGCTTGAGATTCCACTTGAGGAAGTGGTCGTTCTCGATACGCTTTTGGTGAAGCCGGGAGAAAAAATTCCAGTAGACGGAGAGGTTATTGAAGGAAACGCGGCTGTTGATGAATCCATGTTAACAGGAGAAAGTATTCCTGTAGATAAAAACATTGGAGATGCTCTATTTGGCTCTACTCTTAATAAAAATGGTTTTCTAAAAATGAAAGCCACCAAAATTGGTAAAGACACCGCTCTGTCACAAATTATTAAAGTTGTGGAAGATGCACAAGGCAAAAAAGCACCGATACAACGTCTCGCTGATCAAATCTCAGGCATATTTGTCCCGATTGTTGTTGGAATTGCCCTCGTCACCTTTCTTGTTTGGATAATCTGGGTCAATCCCGGAGCGTTTGCTTCTGCTCTTGAAGCAATGATTGCAGTGCTTGTAATTGCTTGCCCATGTGCTTTAGGGCTTGCAACTCCTACCTCTATCATGGCTGGATCAGGACGTTCGGCAGAGTTTGGGATCTTATTTAAAGGTGGCGAACATCTTGAAACGACTCATCATATTGATACGGTTATTTTAGATAAAACAGGAACAGTCACAAATGGTAATCCAGAGTTAACGGATGTCATCGTAGAACCTTTTGTCAATGAGCAACAATTTCTTTCATTAATTGGAGCAGCTGAAAAACAATCTGAGCATCCACTTGCAGAGTCGATTGTCCGAGGAATTCAAGCAAAAGAGATTCCGCTCGGATCGGTTCAAGAGTTTGAAGCCATTCCAGGTTTCGGTGTAAAAGCTACGGTTGATCAGAAAATGGTACTAATAGGTACGCGCAAACTGATGAAACAAAATAGTGTGAAGTTTTCTAACGCATTATCGATCATGGAAGAGTTGGAAGGACAAGGGAAAACTGCGATGCTCGCTAGTATTGATGGACAACTTGCAGGTGTTATTGCGGTTGCTGACACGATAAAAGCCACTTCTCAAAAAGCGATAAAACGATTAAAAGCGATGAATATTGATGTCATCATGTTAACGGGTGATAACGAAAGAACAGCTGTGGCTATTGGCAGTCAGGTAGGTATTGAACAAGTCATTGCTGAGGTACTTCCTGAAGAAAAAGCGGAAGAGGTGAAGAAACTTCAAGCGGCTGGCAGGAAAGTGGCCATGGTTGGCGATGGAATTAATGATGCCCCTGCTCTTGCTCTTGCTGATATTGGCATGGCAATTGGAACTGGAACGGATATCGCGATGGAAGCTGCGGATATTACGCTTATCCGTGGAGATTTGAACAGCATAGCTGATGCCATCTTAATGAGCAAAAAAACGATGAGAAATATTAAACAAAACTTGTTCTGGGCATTTGCTTATAACATATTAGGCATTCCGATTGCAGCTATTGGTCTGCTGGCCCCATGGTTAGCAGGTGCTGCGATGGCCTTTAGTTCAGTATCGGTCGTATTAAACGCACTTCGTTTACAGAGAGTAAAGCTTTAATGTTAGTGAGTGGAATTGAATTTAATTGTCAAATTTGAAAAGAGCAGATACCAAGCTGAATGTTGGTATCTGCTCTTTGTGTGAAGGACATGGGGTCTTCACGTACTTAATCATATAGCCAATCAACTTACAGGTATATTTATTTTATCGAGAACGCATCCAAAATTCCGGCTTCGCACCGCCACCATTGTGAATAGGTGGGTGTAGCGTGATCTTTCATGGCAAATGGTGGCGTTATAAAGCCATACAGGTTTTGCATGATAGGCGGTTATGGGTCTAGAACTGCAGTCCGTATCCTGTTAAAATTAAACGGAATACTGATTACTGAGAGGAGTTTGTACGATGTTTAAAAAAATTGCATCGGATGCATTAGGTTTATCAGATATCGGAACAATTATTCACCCTTCGGATTATGATAAAACAGATGCTGACGATTATATCATGCATGAAGATGATGAAAAGATCTATTTTTTAATCAAGACAAAAATGGATGAGTACTGTTTTACGAATTTGGCGATCGTTCATGTGGATGGAGAAAGTGCTATTTCCTCTAAAAGAACACTAAAACGATATCCGTATTCTCAATACATCATATCTGATGTGTTCCTAGAAACGGCAGGAAAAATTGATTTAGATGTTGAGATTAAATTTAAAGTGGGGAAAGAACAATTTGATATTGATGTGAAAAAAGATCAAATTGAACAATTAAAAGATTTATATAAGTCACTTTTGCGTATTTCTGAAATCACTCATGAAAATAAGATCTACATTGATATGGCATCGCAGAGCTTAGATAAAGCAGTCAGTATTCTACAAAATTCAAGAACAGATGATAATAAACTAGCAGATACATACAGAGACTTAACAGACTTCGGTTTTACGTGGTTAACTTCAGTTCGTGAGCAGTACCATACGAAAGACTTTGGTGAAATTTACGAAAAATATATTAACAACTAAATGCCGAATTACAAAATTATCGACCTCAGAAGCCTAGCTTCGGGGTCTTATTCGTTTGCTCACTAATAATAATGGTGGGTTTATTAACTTATACGGGTAAAAGGTTCGTTTTGTATGTAGGACATGGGGGCGACTTCGCGACTTACTCATATAGCCTATCTATTTTTCAGATACAATCCGTATCGCCACCATTGTGATTAGGCGAGTGTAGCGTGCTTAATGAAATATCCATCATAGTAGGTGGTGGCGTTTTAACGCTATATTAGTTTTCTATGAAACTTGGCGCTTGTGCATCGTGCACATGACATTTGTCATATAGGCTACTTGACGTTTATGTCTATCATTACATGCTACTATATTCTACTATAAATATATAAGAAGTGGGTGGGTCAAGCAAAGGGGTAGCCCCCACAATTTCTAAATACAGTGTATGAAACCACTACACACTGATTTAGAGCGCGAGGGCAGACCCTTTATGGGACACTTCACTAACCGATATTTGTAGGGGGACGTCATGAGTAAACAAAAGACTGCTGAACTAAGAAAAAATGTAGCTCCATTTGAGAAGTCAGATATGATGAGAAGCGTAAAACAGCTTTTTAATACATTCCCGCCGTTTTTTTTACTTTGGTTTGCGGCTTATCAAAGCTTAGCGGTATCTTATTGGTTAACACTTGTGTTTGCCATCATAGCTTCCGGGTTTGTAGTTAGGATCTTTATTATTTTCCATGATTGTACCCACGGATCGTTTTTTAAGAGTAAAAAAGCAAATACAATCCTCGGAACGATTAGCGGAATTATCACGATGTTTCCATACGAACAATGGAAAAGAAGCCATTCCATTCACCATGCTACAAGTGGTAACTTGGACAAGCGTGGAATAGGTGATGTTTGGGTTATGACCGTAGAAGAATATGTTGCCGCTTCTTCCTGGGGCCGTTTGCAGTACAGACTTTATCGAAATCCAATCGTCATGTTTGGACTAGGTCCGATTTACCTATTTCTCGTATCTAATCGCTTTAATCGAAAAGATGCAAGACGCAAAGAGCGTTTGAATATGTACGTAACGAATGGTTCAATTTTAGCGATTTATGCACTTTTATGCTGGGCAATCGGTTGGCAGGCCTTTCTTCTGGTACAAGCTCCGGTGCTCTTCGTTTCAGGCTCGCTAGGGATTTGGTTATTCTATGTACAGCATCAATTTGAAGATTCTTATTTTGAAAGTGAATCTGAGTGGGATTATGTGAAAGCGGCAGTTGATGGAAGTTCTTATTATAAATTACCGAAAATCTTGCAATGGGTAACAGGTAATATTGGATTCCATCATGTTCATCACTTAGCTCCAAGAGTTCCGAACTATAACTTAGAAGAGGCACATGAATCGACACCGCCATTGCAAAAGGCAACGACGATTACATTGGGGACAAGTTTAAAGTCACTTCGTTTTAGACTGTTCGATCAAAAGAATAAAGCGTTCGTTAGCTTTAAAGAAATCAAGCATTTGCTTGATACGACTAAAATAAGACCAGACCAGCAAAGCTTGCAAGAAAAATAAGATCCGCTCAAAACATCCATGAGCGCCTGCTCTAAAATCCAACGATGAAAAAGTTCAGGTTCTATAAATAATATCACTTTATAAAGGTGGCGATGCGGAGCTGATTTTGTGAAGCCTCGCCCCTTTTCCACAGAAAAAACCATTCCGTATGCCAAAGAATGGTTTTTTGTTAATTTAGTAGTATATACTAGAATTAAATGCCAGGTAGGAGGTCACTATGAAGAATTGGTATCATATTTTTCCAAAAAGTACTGGTCTTAGCCCGTATATTTGGATCATATGTTGTATCCTTCCTTTTTATTTTATTTTTAAATCTTCATCATTACTAGTTATCATTTTTGGGATTATCATGATTATCCTGTTTTTTGCTTCCTATCGGTTCGCATTTTTGTTAAAAGGATGGCCAGTGTACGTCTTTGTCGCTATTCAAATCGTTATAAGTGTGGCAATGACTGCACTATATGGGTATATTTATTTTTCATTATTTCTATCCTTTTTCATTGGCAATGTAAAAAGTAAAGCTGGATTTATCACACTATATATCATTCATATTGTTTCAACCATTGCCGCTGTTAGTTTAGGGTTTATTTTTCAAAAGCAAATCTTCGTATCGCAGTTTCCCTTTATCCTGATTAGTGTGATTGGTGTCATCCTGCTCCCGGTTAGTACTTATAGCAGGAACAATCTTGAAGAGCTAGAAGAGAAATTAGAAGATGCAAACAAACGAATTTCTGAGTTGGTGAAAATCGAAGAGCGTCAGCGAATTGCTCGTGATTTGCACGATACGTTGGGACAGAAACTTTCCCTTATTGGTTTAAAAAGCGATCTTGCTAGCAGGTTAATGGAGATTAATCCTGAGTCTGCCAAAAATGAAATCAATGATATTCGTCAGACGGCTCGAACGGCACTGAATGAAGTGCGAGAATTGGTTTCCGAAATGCGAGGAACAAAGCTTGAAGATGAAGTTCTGAGGATCAAGCAAATTTTAAAAGCAGCTCAAATGAACTTTAGTATGGAAGGGGATACGAATCTAACCAATACCCCATTGTTAGTAGAGAACGTGTTAAGCATGTGTTTGAAGGAAGCTGTAAATAATGTTGTCAAGCATAGCAAAGCAACTTGGTGCAAATTGTCTATTGAGAAACTGCGCACAGAGCTGCTTATAAAAGTACAAGATGATGGGGTTGGCATTCAGAAAACCGAGTATTTTCATGGCAATGGACTAAAAGGGATGAGGGAAAGATTGGAATTCGTGAATGGCAGCTTAGAAATCCAATCTTCTGAGGGCACGACACTTTATATTCGCGTACCGTACGGAATTAAGAAGGCAGAACAGGAGGGGATGGTATGATACGAATCGTTATTGCAGAGGACCAGCGCATGTTACTTGGCGCATTAGGATCTCTACTTGATTTGGAGGAAGATATGGAAGTGGTTGGAAAAGCGAGCAATGGTGAAGAGGCACTGGCACTTGTTCATCGGCTTCAACCTGATATTTGCATTATGGATATTGAGATGCCTGTGAAAAGCGGGTTAGATGTAGCCGAAGAATTAAAGGGGCACTCTTGCAGAATCATCATTCTTACAACGTTTGCCCGAACTGGTTATTTCGAACGTGCGCGAAAGGCAGGAGTTGGCGGCTATTTATTAAAGGATAGTCCTAGTGAAGACTTAGCAAGTTCGATTCGGATTATTATGGATGGGCGTCGTATCTATGCACCAGAGCTTGTTGATATGGCCTTCGAAGAGGAAAATCCATTAACCGATCGGGAGAAGCAAGTGCTTAGTCTAGTTGCAGATGGGAAAAATACGAAAGAAATTGCCAATGAATTGTTTATAACAACGGGCACAGTTCGCAACTATATTTCCGTCATTCTGGATAAATTAGATGTAAGTAACCGGATTGAGGCAATTTCTCGATTTAAGGAAAAAGGCTGGTTTAAATAAGTTACGAAGAGCTTCTGGACTGTACAAGGCTTTTTAACAAGCGCTCAAAACGGCTTCCCATTCGGGCAAGTCTTTTTGTTTTTTAGCTCTAAAACATAATAGACCAAGATCTTTTCATAGGCTATACTTAGGGTGGTAATTATCTGATTTTTTTAACTTTGATAAATGGAATTAAATATATGGATGTGCTATGTATTGTTATAGCTTAAATAGGGAGCGATCATAATGATTTTAGAAGCGGCTTTTTTACAAGTTAAACAAGGACTAGAGGATGAATACGAAGAAACTTTTCATAAAGCTTCCAAGATTATTTCTTCGATGGATGGCTACGTTACTCACAGTTTGCAGCGTTGCCTGGAGGTAGAAGGGAAATATTTGTCCCGCATTAACGGGCAGTAAGATCCCCCACCTCAAGGCTAAGAGGAAACGAAGAAGCGCAAGGTGGGGGACAACTGCCCGTAAAAGCCCGATTGGTGAGATAAAGTGAAACTTACCTTTGTGATCTTCAAAGGTTTAGTTGAACCAATCGGGTTCGTAGTATCGCTTTATCTACGCGATAGCGGAGATATTAGCGATACTAGAACGGGACTAACAATCAGTGGGGGATGAAGAAAACCCCCACTGATTGAAGTTTCACTTTATTGTTAGTGACTTGGAAAAGTTTGGAGGATCATACTATAGGCTTTAGGGAATCCGCAGAATATCAGAAGTGGAAGAAGCTTTTGCATCATTATTATGATCCATTTCCTATTGTCGAGCATTTTGAAAAAGTCAGTCTCTAATTGTAGGAAGTAGGAATATATCGGACATTAGATTTCTTTCTAATGGAGCGAATAAGTTATGATATTATTTATGCAAGATTGAAAGGGGAAAAATTATGCAAAAAGCAACATTTGCAGGCGGCTGTTTTTGGTGTATGGTAACACCGTTTGAAGAATTACCTGGCATTGGAGGAATTGTTTCTGGCTATTCTGGTGGACACATTAAAAATCCTACATATGAGCAAGTAAAAACAGGTACAACCGGTCATTATGAAGTGGTTGAAATTACTTACGATCCAGAGCTTTTTCCTTATGAGCGTTTGTTGGAGTTGTTTTGGCAGCAAATTGATCCAACAGATCCAGATGGTCAGTTCCAAGATCGTGGCAGTCAATATCGAGCGGCAATCTTTTATCATGACGAAAAGCAATTGGAATTGGCTCAAAAGTCAAAAGAAGACATGGCGAGCAGTGGCAAATTTAAGAAGCCAATTGTAACGGAAATCCTTCCGGCGCGAACTTTTTATGAGGCGGAGGAATATCATCAAGACTTTCATAAAAAAAATCCGAAGCATTATAAGGAAGACCGGAAACAATCTGGACGAGATGAGTTTATTGACCAACATTGGAGTGACAAATAATAATTGAATCGAGAACTCCTCATTAGGGTCTGACCTCGCACGCTAAAACAGTATGTAGTGTTTCATACACTTAGCTTACACTAATTTAGTTGTTGCGGGGTCTGACCCTTTTCTCTATAGGTTACCCATGTTGAGACTAAAAAAATGTAATATTAATGGGCGCTTCGTGTGATAATACCCCTAATAGATGAAAAGTAAAGGTGTAAAATCAGCTACCTATTTTCTCTAGAGTTACTAACTTGGTTTGACCTCTACAATGAATGGTTAATCAGTGGATCAAACGAAAAGGGCGTACAAATATGACAAAACCGAGCAAAGGGACAAGATCAGGCAAGCATAGAAGAAAGAAAAAGAAGAAGGTTTTTTTATCGTTTCTTCTATTGATTGTTCTTATAGGAATTGTGGGAGCAGGCTATTTATTTGTTGAATATAAGATGGCATTGCAGAAATCGCGAGCAGATATTGATCAAAATCTAAAGTCTGATATTGAATTCAAAGGTGTGGAAGATGAACTAGGTAGGGTTAATATCCTGCTGCTTGGAGTAGATACAAGGGGGACAGAAAAGTCCCGCACAGATACGATTATGATTGCTCAATATAATCCAGAAACGAAAAAATCAAAGTTAGTATCACTTATGCGGGATATCTATGTAGATATTCCTGGACATCGAAAAAATAAACTGAATGCAGCATATGCATTTGGAGAAACCGAATTATTAAGAAAGACGATTAAGGAAAACTTTGATGTAGATCTACAATATTACGCTATTATCGATTTCAAGGGATTTGCTAAAACGATTGATGTAGCCTTCCCTAAAGGAGTTGAAATCGATGTGGAACAGAAAATGTCAAAAGGAATAGGCATGACTCTTCAGCCAGGTATTCAACAATTAAACGGAGAACAATTACTTGGATATGTCAGATGGCGCGGTGGTCCGGATAGTGACTTTGGCCGTGTCAATCGACAACAAAAGGTCATGCAAATACTGGCTGATAAACTAGCTAGCGTTCAAGGTGTGTTAAAGCTACCAAGAATGGTTGGAACGATTCAGCCGTACATCTTAACGAATCTTAGTTACGCCAATCTATTAGGAATGGGCACTTCGTTTTTAACAGATAGCAATCAAGATATTCAAAAGCTGACGATACCCATTGATGGTACAGCAAGAGATGCTAGGCATTCAGTAGGTTTAGTTCTGGAAATCGATATGGAAAAGAATAAAAAAGCCTTAAAAGCATTTTTAAATGAGTAATACGTTAAAGGATGATGAATAAGGATAACTCCCCAGTCATTAAACTGGGGAGTTATCTTATTCGTGATCCTTTTTTGTGAAACCAAGCTATAAAGATATCGATTGAACCCTTTCCTAAAGTCTGGGTAATAATAATTAAAATAATTTGAAAATTTAGTTATAATTACAGTATACAAATTAATATAGCAAAGGAGATTAGAAAAAAATGACGAGTATGACGAGTATGAGCAGAGAGAGCAAAGGATACTTTGGAGAATTTGGAGGAAGTTTCATTCCTGAAGATTTACAACAAGTTATGAATGGTATTGAGGAACAATTTTTACACTATAAGGATGATCCAGAATTTCAAAAAGAATATGAGTTTTATTTAAAAGAATATGTCGGCCGGGAAAATCCATTAACCCATGCAGAAAATTTGTCCAAACAAATCGGTGGCGCCAAAATTTATTTAAAACGTGAAGATTTAAACCATACGGGTGCTCATAAAATTAATAATGTGATTGGTCAAATTTTATTAGCAAAAAAGATGGGTGCCAAAAGGATTATTGCTGAAACAGGAGCAGGGCAGCATGGAGTGGCTACGGCTACTGCTTGTGCGATGTTTGGTATGGAATGCGTAATCTATATGGGGAAAGTCGATACGGAAAGACAAGCACTAAATGTTTTTAGAATGGAATTGTTAGGGGCAAAAGTCGTATCAGTCGAAAAAGGCAGAGGGAGACTGAAAGAAGCGGTAGATGAAGCGTTACAGGATTTAATTCAAAATTATAAAAACACTTTTTATCTGATCGGTTCAGCTGTTGGACCACATCCTTACCCGACAATGGTTAAACACTTCCAAGCTATTATTAGTAAAGAATCTAAATCTCAGATTTTGGAAAAAGAAGGGAAACTCCCTACTGCCGTTGTTGCATGTACGGGTGGTGGCAGTAATGCGATCGGTGCATTTGCCCACTATTTGGATGAACCAAATGTTCGTTTAATTGGAGTGGAACCAAAAGAAGCCCCAACTTTATCAGAAGGTGTTCCAGCTGTTCTTCACGGTTTTAAAAGTTATACATTGTTAGATGAAGAAGGAAACCCCAAACCAACATTTTCGATTGCAGCTGGATTAGATTATCAGGGGATCGGACCTGAACATAGTTATTTGAAAGAAAATGGCAGAGCAGAATACGTGACAGCTAGTGGTGAGGAAGCATTAGAAGCTTTCCAAACCTTATCAAAGCTAGAGGGGATTATTCCAGCTTTAGAAAGCTCACATGCAATAGCGTATGCCATAAGATTAGCAAAAGAATTATCAAAAGATGATATTTTGATTGTGAATCTATCTGGACGTGGGGATAAAGATGTGGAGCAAGTGTTCCAGATGATTAAAGAGAAATAATCCATTTAAAATATGGAACTGGTGCCGTCCCAAAAGGGTCTGACCATGCACGATATACATGGTTCATAGTGGTCTTATGCTAAATCTGAACTGTAAGTCGTGGTTGTGTGGTCTGACCCTAACATTATAGGATATACGCCCTCTATAACTTACTTATGAAGATACTTCCTTTGATAATGACTTAGTGCAAGTAGCGGGAAAATATAGCGGTAGCTGTGGTAATGCATATACACATAACCTGGTAAGCCTTGGCCTACCGGATAGTCGTTTGTCCAGTTTGATCTTTGCCCTTCATGTATAAGATAAGCGATACCTTTGTCAATAGCAGGTGTTGGTGTAGGAGAAATGGAGATTAGTGCATCAACGGCCCAAGCAGTTTGGGTCAAATTGCTTGCTCCTAAGGCATTATACTTCTTGCGCAGATCGCTTATGCAGGATTCTCCCCACCCACCATCTTCGTTTTGAATGCTCATTAGCCATTTCGCTGCCTTTTGAATGGCGGGGTGATTGCTCACTTCGCCCACAGCCCGAAGGCCCGTTAATGCTGCCCAAGTTCCGTAAATATAACAAATTCCCCACCTACCATACCATGATCCGTTTTTTTCCTGAGTTTGAAGTAGCCATTTTACAGCTCTTCTTGTAGCGCCGGTGTTTTTTTTTCTATTTGAAAAATTGCCGATGAATTCTAGTGTTCTTCCGGTAAGATCAGGAGTGGAGGGATCGATGAGTATATATTCAGCATTTTCAATCGGCAATAACTGCAACCATTTACTATCTACGTTTTTTTCAAAAGCGGGAAACCCACCATCATCATTCTGTGTCGATAGTACATATGACAACCCACGATTATAGGCTTTTTTTACAGATGGCTCTAAAGAAGTGGTTGGATATATTGCTCTTAGTGCAGCTGTTGTGTCATCGATATCCGGGTTGATCGTGTTGCCATCCGTAAAACCCCAGCCACCGGGAAGCGTTTGGGGGTTATGTAGACGCCAATCCCCGTATTTAACATGTTGACGGGCGAGCAAATATTGATCTGCTTTTTGGATCGATGGGTCATCTATCTCTAATCCAGCTTCTTGAAGGGCGTAAGTAATGAGTGCTGTATTCCAAATTTCAGGCCTTGTGAATTGAATATGTAGCTGTCCATCAATCGAAGTCGACATGGCTCTTAATCCTTCGACAGCTTTTAGAATGATGGGATCTTTCTTTGAATGACCTTGTGAGAGTAAAGCAAAAATCATAAAAAAAGTAGCGCTAAAAAAATTGTAAAGGGTCCCGTCTTGTTCCGTGCGTTCAAGCATATACTTTTTAATTCCGCTGACAGCCATTTTATGCAGGAGAGAAGGAAGACCAATAAGATTTTTGACACCAGAGCAAATCGTAGTAACAAAGGCCCGACCTTCATCAGATCTGAAATCATGCCATGGGTCCTCCGAACGGGAAGATAGCAAGTCTTTCAAATGAGGAACTGATGTGATGTTTACTTGAAATTTATGATCAGAGCACAGTAGAATCGGCAGAAAATTTGACCTAGCATATACTGATAAATCATACATACTGATAGGGAAGGATGGGGGCAACAATACAGCCTCGATGGGAATTGGGAAAATAAGCGGCCATTTCAATTGCCCAGTAAGTGTCAGCATAATTTTGGTTATCCAGTTTGCTTCACTCAACCCTCCTTTAGCAGTAATGAATTGTTGGGCTTTTTTCATATGCTCATCTTTTTCCTGATGTAGTCCAGATAAAAGTAAAGCATAATAGGCTTCTATCGTCAGTGAGACATTTCCGTCTTGTTCATCTTGGAATAACTTCCACGCCCCATTATTCCCTTGGCGGCTTATGATTCTTTCTGTTAAAGATCGAATGAAAGCTTCATCCTGAATGTCGAGTGTTTTTAATAAGATAATCATAAATGCGTCAGGTGTAATGCCAATTTCAAATGGATAATGCCAGGAGCCATCTGGTTGCTGATCTAACCGTAGCTGCATAATCAGCCGGTCAATTTCAGTTTTTACATATTGAACCATTACATTCCCCCCTTTAAAAACTGCACGAATACCACTATTCAACGATATGACTAGGAAGCACTTGTTATGAAAAAACTTATATTTACTAAATGATAAAAAGGTAATGTGATTAGTCAGAAGGCAATAATGGTTAGTAAAAAGGTTAAAATGGCGAGTTATAAGGAGTTAAAGGAAAGGAGTTCAAAGCGAAAAAGCTAAGATCCTAATATCGGTGGGTGCTACTCTCTTCTTTTCATAATAAAAAAGAGCAGATGTGAGAAGAACCCAGGCATTTGCTCTATTACATATGATTCGAACGGGCAGCCAAACATGAAGCATGGCTTAGAGGAATCGAAGAAGCGTAGGTGGGGGATGAAGAAAACCCCCACTGATTGGAGTTTCATCCTATTTGGATTGTACTCAAGTTTTTCCTATTATAATACGTTCCGAATCATCATTTGAACTAATGCTTCACTTTATTTCTTCTTTCAGCAGAGCCAATAAATCACCAGAATCATTCGCTGTAACTATCGTACCATTCAGTTTCGCGTAAGCAGACTGCTTGCACAATTTACATTCGCTTAAACATTCATACTCTTTGTAGGAAACGCGGGGATTTTTTAGAAAGTCACCATACTTTTCTGCTTGTTTTTCGTCTAGAAACCGATCTAAGTTTGTTTGGCAGAATTCAAGGTTGATTTTTGGTTTTTTCGTAAATAAATTACTGATAAATGCCAACATAAAATCTCTTCCTTTTATTTTTGCTTTTCCTGGGAACGAATATTGTAGCTTTATCCCATATTAACGGGGGAAGCCCCCACTTAATGAAGTTTTCCTTTATTATATCACCCTAATTCTTAACGTGATACTTGAATGCTTTCCTAATTCTTCTCAAAAAGGCAAAAAGTTAAAAATTCACACTGTTTTGGGTTAATATAATAAGTGGAATAAAAAATATGACTAAATGAGAATAGAAAAAATAGAAGATGGGGGATCATCATGAAATTATTAGGAATTTCAGGGGCATTAATCGGTACAAAAACGGCTGTTGCCGTAAATGAAGTATTAACGCAAGCGAGTCAACATCCACATATAGAGACTGAGCTTCTTGATTTAAAAGACTATAAAGTGGAGTTTGTCGATGGTAGATCTTTCGATGCATACAATGAAGATACACGAACAGTAATTAATAAAATTTTACAAGCTGATTTTTTTGTCATTGCGACTCCTGTCTATCAGTCTTCTTTAACAGGCGCTTTAAAAAATCTGTTTGACCATTTGCCAACAACCGTTTTTGAAGGAAAGGTTGTCGGTTATGTTTCTACTGCAGGCTCTAATATGCATATGCTTGTTGCAGAAAATCATTTGCGACCGATACTTTCATATTTTAAGGCGCATGTTGCTACGAGAAATGTCTTTGTGAGCAATGAATGCTTCAATAAAGAAAATGTAATTGAGAACGATGATGTGAAACACAGATTGGCTGACCTAGCTGAAGAATTAGTAGTGCTCCATACTAAACTTAACGGTTAATAATCGTTAAGTTTAGTATAGGAAATAGCTAATGAATCAGCAATTTAGAACACCCAATTGAAATAATTGCTAACATATCCATAAAACTGGTTGACACTCGGTCAGATAATGATAGAATGATACTGTAACATTCTAATTGATAATGAATATCATTATTACAAACTTATCTCTATTAAGGCTGTCTTATAAGCAAAGGGTCAGACCACGCAACAACAAAATACAGATAATGATAAGTTTATAAGAGACTACATACTGATTTTAGAGCGCGAGGTCAGACCCATAAAGGACAACCGTATTTACTTCGAGACAAATTAAACAGACCAGGGAAAAGTAGGACGAAATATGAAGCTACGATATTTACTAGTATTATTGATTGTTTTATCTTTTACTTCCTTGTTCATTGGTGTAAAGGATATTAGCCCGATTGATTTATTAAATCTTGGAGATGACCAAGTACAAATTATGTTGCAAAGCAGATTACCACGGCTAGTTAGTATTATTGTCGCTGGAATTAGTATGAGTGTGACGGGTTTAATCATGCAGCAGCTGAGTAGAAACAAATTTGTTTCGCCAACCACTGCTGGAACGATGGACTCTGCTCGACTTGGCCTGATGGTTGCAATGATTATTTTTAGTTCAGCTAGTCTATTCGAAAAGATGCTTGTCGCGTTCGCATTTGCTTTAGCTGGAACCTTTATATTTATGAAGATTTTAGAAAAGGTCAAGTATAAAGATGCCATCTTCATTCCGTTAGTAGGATTAATGTTTGGAAATATAGTAGGCTCTGTTACGACTTTCTTTGCCTACGAATATGATTTGCTTCAAAGCTTGAATACATGGTTAAATGGAGACTTTTCAATGATCATGTCAGGTAGATATGAATTGATTTACATAAGTATTCCATTAATGGTGGTAGCTTATTTGTTTGCTAATAAGTTTACGCTAGCTGGGATGGGAGAAGATTTCGCGATCAATCTTGGGCTCAATTACAAGCTGATTGTGAACATCGGTCTTGTTATTGTAGCTTTAGCAGCAACTTCCGTTCTTCTAACAGTCGGTACGATTCCATTTCTAGGTTTAATTATTCCGAATATTGTTTCTATCTATTTAGGCGATAACTTGAAAAAAAGCCTTTCTCATACAGCAGCATTAGGCGCAGTATTTTTGCTTTTCTGCGACATATTGGGCCGACTGATTATCTATCCATTTGAAATTCCAATTGGCCTTGTAGTAGGGGTAATTGGCAGTGTGATATTTATTTATCTTCTAATGAGGAGAAAGGCATATGAATAATAAGTTTAAAATAATTATGCTCGCAGTAATTGCTACGTTACTGACGGCATTATTCCTTTTTTATAAACTAGGTCCTAACATCGCTTATGTTCTGCCACTTAGGACAGTGAAGGTATTGGCCATCATAATAACCGGAAGTGCTATTGCTTTTTCAACAGTCATTTTCCAAACCGTTACAAATAATAAGATACTAACACCAAGTATATTAGGCCTGGACAGCATGTATATGCTCGTTCAGACAGGCGTTATATTTGTACTAGGTTCGACAAATATTGCGATTCTGAATAAAAACTTTAACTTTTTGCTATCTGTCGCTTTCATGCTTTTGTTTGCCAGTATTTTGTTTAGATTTATGTTTAAAAATGAAAAAGGCCGAAATATCTACTTCCTATTACTAATAGGTATGATTTTCGGAACGCTATTCTCAAGCTTGTCTTCTTTCATGCAAGTATTGATAGATCCAAACGAATACCAAATTGTTCAAAACAAGATGTTCGCAAGCTTTAACAATATAAAAACTGATTTGCTTCTACTAGCAGCGATTTTAATGCTTATTACAACGCTTTATTTCCTACGGTTTGCAAAATATTTAGATGTGATGTCACTTGGGAGAGCACAGGCAATAAATTTAGGAGTCGATTATGATTTCGTAATGAAACGGATATTATTAGTAGTTGCGATTTTGACTTCCATATCGACTGCACTTGTTGGTCCAATCACGTTTTTAGGGTTATTGGTAGCGAATGTCGCGTATCAATTTATAAAATCATATAAGCATAAACATCTGATCCCTGCAGCCATGCTAATCAGTATTATTGCATTAGTTGGAGGTCAAATGTTGGTAGAAAGAGTCTTTACTTTTTCAACAACATTAAGTGTCATCATTAACTTTATCGGTGGCGTATATTTCATCTATCTTCTATTAAAGGAGAATAAAACATGGTAACGGTTAAAAAATTATTTAAAAAATATAATAATAAATCGGTTGTCGAAGATGTTTCAATTGAAATTGCCAAAGGGAAGATTACTTCGTTTATCGGTCCGAATGGTGCTGGGAAAAGTACAGTACTAGCTATGATTAGCCGATTGATTGCTAAGGATGAAGGAGAAATTCTAATAGAAGGTCAAGAACTCAGTAAATGGAAGAGCAATGAGCTTGCGAAGAAAATCTCGATTCTTAAACAGGCGAACCATATTAATATTCGCCTGACAATTAAGGAACTTGTCGCTTTTGGTCGATTTCCCTATTCACAAGGGAAATTGACGAAAGAGGACTGGAGATTTGTTGATGAAGCAATCGCGTACATGGAATTGACGGATATGCAAGACAAATTCCTAGACCAATTAAGCGGCGGCCAGCAGCAAAGGGCTTATATTGCTATGGTCATTGCCCAAGATACTGAATATATTCTTTTAGATGAGCCACTTAATAATTTAGATATGAAGCATTCTGTGCAAATTATGAAAGTGTTAAGAAGATTGGCAGATGAAATGGGAAAAACGATTGTCATCGTCATCCATGATATTAATTTTGCTTCAGTCTACTCAGATAATATTGTTGCTTTAAAAGATGGTAAAGTTGTGCAACATGGACCAGCCCATCAAGTCATTGATACAGACGTATTAAAAGGTATTTATGATATGGATATCATGATCCAGAACGTCAATGAAAATAAAATTTGTATGTATTACGCTTGAAGTTTCCATTTGGTTATTCATCATTTCAACGAACAAAAAGGAAATCAGGCATCGTTGCAACGGTTATTTGATTTACCATCATATAGCGTTAAGATAACGATGGGGCCCCATCAATCAATCTTGTCGAAGTTTTGGGTAAATTCAATAAACATGCAGTGAATTGTTGGTTTTTGTTGCTGAAGTGATTTGAAATAATAATAAAATTTTTCGGGGTGAAGAAATGAAGAAAATATATGTAGCACTATTGATCTCCATGTTAGCTATTTTTATGGTAGCATGCGGTTCAGATAAACAGGAAAAAAGTAATGCGAATGCGAAAGAAGAAGTTAAGAAAGAAGAAGTTCAATCAGAAAGTAAAGAGATCACGGTTAAGCATCTTCTTGGAGAAACAACTGTGCCAACCCTTCCTGAAAAAGTTGCAGTATTCGACATGGGTTCACTTGATACTCTAGATAAGTTAGGTGTTGAAAGTGTTGTTGCAGTTCCACATCAAGGACTTCCTAACTATTTAAATAAATATGAAGGAACTACAGAAAATGCTGGTGGATTGAAAGAACCGGATTTTGAAAAATTAGCAGAAGTTGCTCCAGACTTAATTATTATCTCAGGTCGTCAATCAGAGTCATATGAAGAATTGTCAAAAATTGCACCGACTATTTATATGGGTGTAGATACAAACAAATACATGGAATCATTTGAACAAAACGTTACAACACTCGGTGAAATCTTCGGCAAAGAAGACGAGGCCGCTAAAGAATTAGTAAATGTTGAAAAGAGCATTGACGAACTTAAAACAACTGTGAATCCTGAAAAAACTGGTCTTATCGTTCTTTCTAACGGTGGAAAAGTAAGTGCATATGGACCAAACTCACGTTTTGGAATTATTCATGATGTGTTTGGTGTTAAGGCAGTGGACGATCAATTAGAAGTTTCAACCCATGGACAAAGCATTAGCTTCGAATACATTGTAGAAAAAAATCCTGACTACTTATTTGTAGTCGATCGTGATGCAGTTGCCGGAGATGGTGCTGCTGCTAAAACAACGATAGAAAACGATTTAGTAAAAGGAACAAAAGCTTTCAAAGAAGGTAATATCGTCTATTTAGACCCAGCATACTGGTACCTATCAGGTGGTGGACTTGAATCGGTTCAGGAAATGGTTAATGAAATTTCCGAAGGGCTAAAATAATATTCTAAAAACAAAAACTAAGGATGTCTTAAAAGGGTCGACCTTGTAGGCTACATACAGGATTGCGTAATTGTATTTATACGCACCTTATCCTGTATGTAGTATTGCAGGTTTGGCCCTTTGCTTTTAAGGCCGACTTAGTTTTTTTATTTTGGGTATGAATTGAGTTTTCTTAGTGCTTAGAATTTGTTTGTCTATCTCCTGAGCTGTCAACCTCAAACATTCCGATGGTGAGATGCCTCATGCTTGTCGAAACTGCACAAATTATGCTGACTAACTTCGACAAAGCCAGTTGTAATATCGGATCCTTGTCGAAGTGATTAATAGAGGCCTGAGGTTTGTTTCTGTAATTTAGTGGAAAAAACAAGACGGTTATGATATAATGAAAGGATCAGCTTAAAGAATAATTGTGGATCCAACATTCCAAGTGATGGAAGTTTACCCTCTTTCTTTTAGAACATTGTAAAGGGAGTGTAAAGGTTTTTGAATCACTATGGAATAAGGAGTGACTTGAATTTGCCTTTATACTTGGGAAATATGGAAATGAAAAAAAGTGATATTTAATGGAAAGTCATGTGAAAGTCCGTTATAGTAATGGTTATGGTGTTGGCGATAAATAATAAGCTGTTATTATTTTTGAACAGAGTTCATATGATAATGAGTATTAAGCACCTTACAATGGATTTGCTTAATTGTTACAATTTCTTTACAATAGGCATCCGTGGTAATAAATGGATAATCACAGAGCTTATCTTGACTTATTGTTCGAAAATGATAGTATGTATTCTATGCTCAAAAGCAAATGATTTAACAGGACAAATAATCAGGATTTACTTCATAGTTCAAGGCTCAGATTACTAGATTAATAGAGGTGAAACATGAATAATTTTCTTAAAAAAAGTCGAAGTATTTTACAAACTAGGCTTCTTAGTTTCTTCATAATAGCAGTAGTACTATTTTGGATTAAAACATATATAGGCTATCAGGTAGAATTTAATTTAGGAATAGATAACAAACTTCAATCATTCTTGTTATTCATTAACCCGATTAGTTCAGCCGTTCTATTTTTTGGGATCGCATTGTTGGCAAAGGGGAAAAAAACATATAAATGGGTGATTCGGTTAAATTTCATTTTATCTGCCATTTTGTTCTCGAACATCGTTTATTATCGTTCTTTTACTGACTTCATTACTTTACCAACACTTACTCAAGCGTCAAACTTTGGAGACTTAGGTCCAAGTGTGTTAGCGTTATTCAAACCGTATGATATTTTGTATTTCTTGGATACAATCATATTAATTGCTTTGTATTATTCTAAAGCAATTAAGCCGAGTGAAATGAAAATAAAACGCCGTACGGTTGCTATGGTTTTCCTTGCTGGGATTGCTATTTTCTCGGTAAACCTTGCTTTAGCGGAAAAAGACCGTCCGCAACTACTCACAAGAACATTTGACCGTAACTATATTGTTAAATATTTAGGTATGTATAATTACATGGTATATGATGCTGTACAGAATACGAAAACATATGCACAGCGAGCAACGGCAAACAGTACTGACATCGCTGAAATTGTTAATTTTACAAAAGCGATGTATGCTGAACCAAATCCGGAATATTTCGGTGCTGAAAAAGGCAAGAATGTGATCTATCTCCATTTGGAATCGATGCAGAATTTCCTTATTGATTACAAGCTTAATGGAGAAGAAGTTACACCATTCTTAAACTCATTAGCGCATAGCACAGACTTCATGTACTTTGATAATTTCTTCCATCAGGTTGGTCAAGGTAAAACATCTGATGCAGAGTTTATGCTTGAGAACTCATTATACGGCTTGCCACAAGGTTCAGCATTTACGACACATGATCAAAATACGTATCAAGCTGCACCAGCTATTTTAGGGGAAAAAGGATATACGTCTGCTGTTTTTCATGGTAACTATAAGACATTCTGGAACCGCGATAAGATTTATAAAGCGCTTGGGTTTAATCGTTTTTACGATGCAAGCTATTACGATATGAATGTAGAAGATACAATGAGCTATGGCTTGATGGATAAGCCTTTCTATCAAGAATCAATCCCGATGCTTGATAAATTGCCACAGCCATTTTATTCGAAGTTTATCACAGTGTCTCACCATTTTCCGTATTCGATAAATCAAGACTTAACAACGATTGGACCTCATACAACAGGTGATAAATCAGTTGATAATTACTTCCAAACAGCCAGATATGCGGATGAAGCACTTAAGGAGTTCTTTACCTATTTAAAGGAATCCGGTTTATATGATAATTCCGTAATCGTCATGTACGGTGACCATTATGGAATCTCAGAAAACCATATGAGAGCTATGTCCAAAGTACTTGGAACTGAAGTTGGGGAATTCGAAAACGCACAATTACAACGTGTACCTTTATTGATTCATGCACCAGGTGTCAAGGGTGGAGTCAACCATACGTATGGAGGCCAAATTGATCTAATGCCTACTCTTATGCACTTATTAGGTGTTGATACGAAAGAGTTTGTTCAATTTGGGACAGATTTATTGTCTAAAGACCATCACGAATTGGTTCCATTCCGAAATGGAGATTTTGTTACACCAACTATCACTTCAATTAAAGGGAAATACTATGATACCAATACAGGGGAATTAATCGAAGAAACAGAAGAAATTGATGCAACAAAACAGCTTGCGCAAAAATTACTTCAGTACTCCGATAAGGTTGTGAATGGAGATTTATTGCGTTTCTATACGCCTAAGGGTTTTACACCAATTAAACCTTCTGACTATAATTATAATAACGAAGAAAGTAAAGAAGCTCCGGTGGATAATACGGTGGAAGCACCTACTCAAGAACCATCTGGAGAATAAGGGAACAGGCAGGAAGATGATTCTTCTTGCCTGTTTTTTTGTCTATGCAGATGATTTTACTGCAAAATAAACGAAAATTTGGTTTCGACGCGTAAATTTAATAAGAAGGTCGATGTAGGTAACAAGACCAGTGTTTTACATGGAAGTATTTGTTTCAGGTTATTTATTTCGTTTATTACATATTTCATCTTCTCTTACAAACACTAAATTTGTAATAACTAAAAAGGAGTGATGGATATGAAGAACGCAATCATTGCGGGCGGAATAATAGCAACACTATTTGTTGGAGGGTGTACAGCCAACAATGCCAATCAGGGAACTAAAAAACCAGGTGTGGATAACCCAACAAATGTAAGTTATAACCCAAACATGAATCCTAACCGGAATTATGACGGGAATTATGACGGGAACTATAATGTAAACTACAATGACAACAATGGAAACTACAACCGGAACTATAATGTAAGAAACAACACTAATAATAACATTCGAGAAGGAAACGACCTTGCTATGGAAGTCAATAAATTGCGAGAAGTGAATAGTTCTTCAGTGATGGTAATGGGAAACAGTGCCTATGTTGCTGCTGAGCTATCGGATAAAGGAAGCAATGAGTTAGCGCGGAATGTAGAGGAGAAAATAGCAGATAAAGTGAGAGCAGCTGATCCATCAATTGAAAATGTGTACGTGTCCTCGAATCCTGACTTTATTGATCGGATGCAAGGCTATTCGAATGATGTAAGAAATGGCCATCCTATTTCTGGTTTTGCCAATGAATTCACTGAAACAGTGAAACGAGTTTTTCCGTCTGCACATTAACTGTAAGGGGATAGCTTTGATCACCGGATTACGTGAGGAAAGCATATTAGATTCCTTGCCATAATTTATTGGCTATGTTAAAGCTCATTGTTGATTTTGGCACTATGTTGATTGGAGCAGAAGGTGTGAACTCCTACGGGAAAAGTGAATCAAAGGGAGACCTCACAGTCGCACAGCGCTGAGAAGGCTCCCGGACCCGCCCGCGGAAAGCGAACGCCTCTCGTTGCAATCAACAGGCAAGTTTAACAGAGCCAATTTATTAGAACAGGCTATACTAAAAAGGTCAGACTCTCATGTGAAGTCTGACCTTGCTTTTTTATTATTCTCTTTCGAAATCACAGTCTTTTAAAGGAATTAATTTTGTTTTGTATTTAACTTTATAGACAAGCCAAACGATTAAGAAAAGAGGTAAACCGATATAAGAAACAAATACTCCATTCCAATCGATCCCGCCGCCTGTAAAGGCTTGAAAGTTTTGCCCTAATATAATGAAAATACATAGAAATAGTGCTAATAATGGTCCGAATGGGAACCATTTTGCCCGATAAGGAAGATTTTTAACGTCATTTCCTTGAGCAATATAAGCTTTACGGAATCGGTAATGACTAATGGCAATACCGAGCCATGTAACGAAACCAGCCATACCAGAAGCATTTAATAACCACATATAAACTGCACCATCTCCGAAGAAAGTGGTTAAGAAGGCAAGCGATCCAACTAAAGTAGTTGCAATTAAGGCATTGACTGGCACGCCTCTTTTATCCAATTTACCTAAGAATCTCGGTGCTTTACCATCGCGTGCTAAATCCCAAAGCATACGAGTAGAGGCATACATGCCTGAGTTACCTGCGGATAATACAGATGTTAAGATAATGGCATTCATGACAGATGCAGCAAAGGCAAATCCTGCCCGTTCAAATACAAGTGTAAATGGACTTACGGAAACCGCATCACTTAATAATCGTTCATCTGTATAAGGAAGAATCATCCCGATGACAAAAATAGATAAAATGTAAAACAGAAGGATCCGCCAAAATACAGTGCTAATGGCTTTTGGAATATTTTTTTCTGGCTCTTCACTTTCTCCTGCAGCTACTCCGAGTAATTCTGTACCTTGAAAAGAAAAACCAGCTGCCATGAAGATACCGAGAATAGCGAAGAATCCGCCATTAAACGGTGCGTCCTCGATTGTGAAGTTAGTAAAGCCAACAGATTCTCCACCCATAATACCGAAAATCATTAAAAAACCAGTAATAATAAAGATAATGACCGTTACAACTTTAATAAGGGCAAACCAAAACTCTGCTTCACCAAAGCCTTTAACAGACAGGTAGTTGAAGCCAAACATAATCACAAGTGCAAGTGCGCTCCACATAATTGAAGGGCTTTCTGGGAACCAAAATTTCATAATCAATACAACGGCAGCAAGCTCTGCTGCAATCGTAATTGCCCAGTTATACCAATAGTTCCAGCCGATGGCAAAACCAAATGCTGGGTCAACAAAATTCGTTGCATACACTTTGAATGACCCAGCTACTGGCATGTAAGCCGCCATTTCGGCAAGACTGGTCATTAAGAAATAAACCATGATCCCTACAGCTGCATAGGCGAGCAGTGCTCCTCCTGGTCCTGCTGTATGAATAGCGCCGCCACTTGCTAAAAATATCCCTGTACCGATCGATCCTCCAAGAGAAATCATCATCAGGTGGCGTGCTTTAAGACTCCTTTTTAATTGAGTTGGGTTAGCTGGTGAATTCGCCAATATTTTACACACTCCTTTTGTATGAAGGACACGGGGATGGTGTTCCGCAACCTTCTAATATAGCCAAACTGCTTAGCGCATATACTAATTTTAGTATAGAAAGTACCTCGAAATCCGGCTCCGCACCGCCACCATTTAGGAATAGATGAATGTAGCGTGGTATATGATTAATCCTAAATGGTAAATGATGGCATTTTGTTATCATGTCATACAGGTTTTGTTTGGAAGGTTAAATAGTTTTGAAGAGCAAATAAAAAAACAGCAGTCGAAAAAGATCGACGGCTGTTTAAGTCCGTTAAATCCTTCCGAAGATAGCTCTCCACGTTGATAAACGTGACAGTGATGTTCCTATTCGGAAACATCGCCAGCCTGGATAGTCAATGATCTATCTAAACTTCGGCAACTTATCCTTTCAAACGGAGTCATGAATTTCATTGAATCTCGTCCGCTTTACTATTATAAGCTGCAGCCTCTACCCCATCGGTGAATGGGAATATTTAATTAAATATGATAGTAGTATAATGTATTTCTAGAGTATAAGCAATGTTTAATTTTGAAAAGGAAGTTATCATTTAACAAAATAGGATAGGTGCCCATTTTTGATTATATGGTGATGATATCCAACAAACGATATAGTTGTGATTTTGTAGGTATACAGTATAATGGATAGATGTAAGAAAGGGATTATTTTCGCAAAATGCAACTGAACATAGTTCCCTTAATCCTTCTTAGGGGAGAGTAATATGGAATCAAAAAATAAACTTTCATCCAGAATTGATTATACATTAGCATTTATACTATTTCTGCTATTTATTACGAGCTGTATTGCGATATACAGTGCACAGACATCTGGACAATATGTAAATAACTTTTTGATACAACAAGTATTTTGGTACGCGGTTGGTGTAGGTATTGTTGCAGCTATTATTACCATTGATTCAGATCAATTAAAGAAAATAACTTGGTATTTATATGGATTTGGACTTTTTTTACTTTTCTTGCTAGTGATAGCACCAGATACGTTAGCTCCTAACATAAATGGGGCCAAGAGTTGGTTTGTCATTAAACATGTAGGTTCGATTCAGCCTTCCGAATTCATGAAGACGTTTTTGATTATAGCGCTTGCCAATGTAGCGTCCGCTCATCATGAAAGAAATCCAATTAAGACGCTTTCAACGGATTTCTGGCTGTTGTTGAAATTAGGTCTAGTAACGATGGCACCAATTATGCTAGTTATGTTGCAGCCTGACTTAGGAACTTCTCTTGTATTAATTGCAATTTTAGTTGGAGTGATTTTTGTTTCAGGTGTTTCGTGGAAGATATTAACACCTATTTTTGCAGGCGGTACAGTAGTCGCTGGAACAATATTATATTTTGTTCTCTGGCATCCTGATATTTTAGAAAAATATTTAGGGGTCAAGCAATATCAATTTGGACGGATTTATTCCTGGTTAGACCCTTATAATTACGCCAGTTCAACAGGATATCAATTAACGAAATCACTGCTTGCTATTGGATCAGGGCAAACGACAGGAAAAGCATTAGAAGGTGGCATCGGTGCCAGAGAAGTGTACTTGCCAGAAAGTCATTCTGATTTCATCTTTAGTGTGATTGGGGAAGAATTCGGATTCTTTGGGTCAAGTATTGTTGTTAGTTTGTTCTTCTTGCTGATTTATCATATTACGAAATCAGGGATGGACACGAAGAATAACTTCTATACGTATATTTGTGTAGGGGTCATTAGTATGATTACGTTCCACGTATTTCAAAACATTGGCATGACTATTGGTGTTTTGCCGATTACTGGTATTCCGCTTCCCTTCATAAGTTATGGTGGGAGTTCACTGATGGGAAATATGATGGCGATGGGTCTAATTTTTAGTATTAGATATCATTATAAGAAATATATGTTTTCTACGGATAAATAAGTAAAGCACAAATGCTGACTTGTAGGTTCTTAAAAAAATCACTTGCAAAGGAGTGTTGATATGAACAATCAATTTACTGAGCAATTTGATGGTTTAATTGAGAAATATACGGAACTTCTTACTGGTGAAAATGATCCTGAACTTCAGGAAAAAGTACGATACTGGGCACTTTATTCGTATATTGCTAAATCGATGCCTGCGCTTGCTAAGCATTGGAATGCCACCTATCCAGAAGCAAAACAAGATATGATTAAGCTGATTCAAGAAATAAAAAAACTTAACGATGATTATCGAGAACAAAAGGAGAAGGCTTAGCCTTCTCCTTTTATATTAAGGGGCAGCACCTACAAGGCTTAGGCGGAGGATAACTGCCTAATCTAGTTGAAGATGCTAACCTCTCTGTCATAAGCTGTAATACTCTGTGGCAATCTACGCCACGCCGTATTCCATCCTATGCTTGTCGGATTATCACAGGATGGAATGGCGCCCATTGCTCACAAAAAGTGAGCAATCTTAGGAGACGTTCCTACATTAGTCGCCTCGCTTTAACGAAACGCTAGCATATGATTTGACGACACAATCAATGGGCGATGAACAAACCCTCTGCTGATTGAGATTCACTTTATTGTATTCCAGGGCCATAAGGAAATTGCGTTTTATAGCCGCTAAATTGTTGATAGGCTTGGCCGATTTTTTGCGTGTCTTCTTGTTCCAGGGCATACCAGCCTTTTTCAAACATTAAGTAATAAAGTTCCCTTTGAGCTGTTTCCACTTCGGTATAGATGGATTGAATATCTTGGTACATAGTTTGATTGCTCAATTCATTTAATGCTACTCCATAAGAACTTTTTAAATATTTTTCTGTACTCAGCATATCATTTACGAAGTCACGTTCATTCATTTGTGGTGTTTTTGGAATAGGTGATTCAGGGTTTTGCACTTTACTTTGATTGGGCAAATTGTATATCTCCTTTCATCATGATTATTGGAACTGTTTATTTTGCTGAGCAGGATTAAGATGTGCAAGTACGGTGTTATAATGGCGCTGATGCATTTGGCCATATTTATTCAAGGCTTGCACGACTTGTTGATCTTGGCATTGAGCGGCGAAGAAATGAGCTTTCTTCATAGCAAGTAAATTCCAAGAAAGCATATCTTTTAAATAAAGGCTATCTTTCGTTGAAACCATTTTGGGTGGCTGTTTCATAACCCCGATAGGAGTTTGGCTCTGTGGCTGGTTGCCTTGCATATTTTGTTGCATCATATTTCCTCCCACCTCATCTTACTTCTAAAGAACACCACTATTAAAAGGAATACATACTATAGTGAGGAACAACTTCATTTTTTAAATTGATTATTTGTACTGTTCACTTTGTTTTGTCCATGTCCTTCTACTCCAGGACCTGCGTTGCCTTTTACGCTCGCTGCACTTACTGCAGCCTTTGATGGGTTATCTTTACGCTTAACCATTTACGAATCACCTCCTACCTCGTTAGTCTTTGTGGTTAGAGAAATAATATGTCACCATTTGTTGAATGAAAAAGTGGCGTTTTTAGCCAATAATGATTGCGGAATTTTCTGAAATCATCTATATTTAAGATAGAAAAAGGTCGCGTATTTTTTTAATGAAAAAATGAATGAGTATTCATTCAAAACAATTAAGTAAGGGGGATATGAACTTGGTTCGACAAATCAGAAAGGCCGCTGTTTTAGGGTCAGGGGTTATGGGCTCAGGGATTGCTGCACACCTTGCTAACATAGGAATTCCAACTTATATATTTGATATCGTCCCCAGAGAGCTTTCTGAGGATGAAAAGAAACAAGGATTGTCACTAGAAGATAAAGCGGTTAGAAACCGATTAAGCCGTACATCTATTCAAAACCTCTTGAAACAAAAGCCTGCCCCACTTACTTCAAAAAGTAATCTCGCACTAATTGAGGCAGGTAACTTTGAAGATGACATAGAAAAACTTGGCTCTGTCGATTGGATTATTGAGGTCGTCGTTGAAAATTTACATGTGAAAAAAGAAATTTTTGCAAAAGTTGATCAGTATAGGAAGCAAGGGAGCATCATCAGTTCCAATACATCTGGAATCTCGGTTGAGGCTATGGCAAAAGGGCGTTCGTCAGACTTTCAAAGGAATTTTCTAGGAACTCATTTCTTCAACCCTCCTCGTTATTTAAAGCTGCTTGAAATCATTCCAACAAAAATGACGGATCCAGAAGTGATTTTATTTATGAAACAGTTTGGTGAAGATGTCCTTGGAAAAGGGGTTGTCGAAGCGAAAGATACACCCAATTTCATAGCTAATAGAATTGGAACATATGGTTTGCTTGTAACTGTACAAGAAATGTTAAAAGAAGGTTTAAGTATCGGTGAAGTAGACTCCATCACAGGACCAATGATTGGTAGACCGAAAAGTGCAACGTTTCGTACACTCGATGTTGTTGGGTTAGACACATTTGCTCATGTAGCAAGAAATGTATATGAACAGGTAGCTGGTAAAGAAAAGGAAGTTTTTCAGATTCCTGATTTCGTAAACAATATGGTTGAAAGAGAGTGGCTGGGAAGTAAAAGCGGCCAAGGTTTTTATTTGAAAAAAGGAAAGGAAATTCTCGAACTTAATCCAAAAACTTTGGAATATATTCCGAGAAAGAAACTAAAAACGCCCTCGACTGAAATGAGCAAGCAGGCAAAAGGTTTTTCTAATAAAATGAAGGCGCTCGTATATGCGGATGATCGTGCCGGACAGCTCTTGTGGAAGATAATAACCCCGGTGCTCACTTACTCTGCTGCACTGCTTGGTGAAATCGCAGACGATATAGTAGCAATCGATCAAGCGATGAAATGGGGATTCGGTTGGACACATGGTCCGTTTGAAACATGGGATGCGATTGGTCTAGAGAAGTCCGTAACGAAATTAGAGCAAGAAGGCGTTCACGTACCAGAATGGATAAAAGAAATGCTAAGAAATGGGTTCACTCACTTTTACAAAGAAAATGAACAAGGTGAAATGCTGTACTTCCATCATGGTGAATATAAGTTAGTTATCGAAAACCCTAAAGTAATCGATTTAAAAAAGATGAAAAAACAAAAAGGGGTCATTAAAAAGAATAGTGGTGCAGCCTTAATTGATATCGGTGATGATGTGGCATTACTTGAATTTACTTCACCAAACAATGCAATCGGACTTGATATCATTCAAATGATCAACTATTCGATTGAGGAAGTAGAAGCGAATTATAAAGGTCTGGTTATTGGTAACCAAGGGAAGAATTTCTGTGTCGGAGCGAATATTGCTTTAATGCTAATGGAAGCGCAGGATGACAATATTTTCGAATTAGATATGGTCATCACTCAGTTCCAAAAAGCGATGTTAAAGATAAAATATAGTTCGAAACCAGTTGTTGCAGCCCCGTTTAATATGGCTTTAGGCGGAGGTGCTGAAGTGTGTCTTCCGGCAGCTCGTATTCAAGCATCTTCAGAAACATATATGGGCCTTGTTGAAGCGGGAGTTGGTTTAATTCCTGGCGGTGGCGGAGCGAAAGAGCTTTATTATAAGACGTTGACAAGCTTGCCAAAAGGTGTGGAAGTTGATTTGCAGAAAGTCGTAAACAAAGTATTTGAAATGGTTGCTACGGCAAAGGTTTCCTCATCGGGAGAAGAAGCACGTGAAAATAATTTCTTGAATCTGGTGGATGGAATCAGCGTAAATCCAGATCACTTAATATATGATGCGAAGCAAGTGGTTCTGGCTTTGCACGATCAAGGCTATAGGGCTCCAGTAAAGGAAAAAATTCCAGTAGTTGGCGAATCGGGGTATGCAACTCTGTTACTAGGAGCAGAGTCGATGCGCCTAACAGGATATCTCTCTGAACACGACATGGTCATTGCGAAAAAGCTTGCCTTTGTTCTAGCTGGCGGTAAAGTTCCATTTGGTACAGAGGTGGATGAGCAATACTTATTAAACTTAGAAAAAGAAGCATTCTTAAGCTTAATTTCTATGACAAAATCACAGCAGAGAATGCAACATATGCTTCTTAAAGGAAAGCCGCTGAGCAACTAATCATGATATATGTTCATTTAGGTAGATTCTTACATTTAATATAAGGAGGATCCTTATGAGGGAAGCGGTAATAGTAGCTGGAGCAAGAACGCCAGTTGGGAAAGCGAAAAAAGGTTCTCTTGCCAAAGTGCGGCCGGATGACCTAGGTGCTCTTGTCGTGAAAGAGACATTGAAGCGTGCTGGCAATTACGAAGGAAGCATTGATGATTTAATCATTGGATGTGCCATGCCAGAAGCAGAACAAGGCTTAAATATGGCAAGAAACATCGGCGCACTTGCCGGCTTGCCCAATTCTGTACCTGCCATTACCATCAATCGCTATTGTTCAAGCGGTTTGAACAGTATTGCCTATGGTGCAGAAAGAATTATGCTTGGATTTAGCGATACAGTCATTGCTGGCGGAGTAGAATCCATGAGTATGGTACCAATGATGGGGCATGTGACTCGTCCGAATACAAAGCTTGCGGAAACGTCACCTGAATATTATATGGGAATGGGGCATACAGCAGAAGAAGTAGCAAAGAAGTTTGGCATCTCTCGTGAAGACCAAGATGCTTTTGCGGTTCGGAGCCATCAAAAAGCAACAAAGGCAATTGCGGCTGGAAAATTTGTTGATGAGATTGTGCCCGTTGATGTAACCATTCATTCTGTTGGTGCGGATTTAAAGCCTGATTTAAGAAGCTATCAATTTACGACAGACGAAGGTGCACGTGAAGGAACCACAATAGATATTCTTAGCAAGTTACGACCAGCTTTTTCACTAACAGGTTCAGTAACCGCTGGTAACGCCTCACAAACAAGTGACGGGGCGGCGGCTGTTATGGTCATGGATCGTGAGAAGGCGACTTCACTTGGCTTCGTTCCACTGGGGAAATTTCGTTCATTTGCAGTAGCTGGCGTACCTCCTGAAATTATGGGGATTGGTCCGGTAGCGGCAATTCCTAAAGCATTAAAACTAGCGGGGTTGGACCTCTCAGATATTGGTTTATTTGAATTGAATGAAGCGTTTGCCTCACAATCGATCCAAATCATCCGAAAACTTGGTTTAAATGAGGAAATTGTGAATGTAAACGGCGGTGCAATTGCCCTCGGTCATCCACTAGGGTGCACCGGTACAAAATTAACGCTAAGCTTGCTTCATGAATTGAAACGCAGAAATCAGCAATTTGGCATCGTAACGATGTGTATTGGTGGCGGCATGGGAGCTGCTGGAGTATTTGAGTTAATTGGATAATGATTTTCTTGGCTGACAAGGAAGGGCCTGACGCTTGAATTCGATTAGGAGGTACGGTAGATGGCTAAGCAAACTGAAACGTTGATTAAAGGCGGCGGTTTTTTTATTGAAGACATTACGTATGATCGAATATTCACTCCAGAGGATTACACGGATGAGCAAAAAATGATTGCAAAAACAACGGAGGACTTTGTCATTAATAAAGTATTACCAGAGGTTGAATATTTAGAGAGCCACGAATTCGATCGCTCAGTGAAATTGCTGAAACAAGCCGGTGAACTCGGCTTGTTAGGGGCAGATGTTCCAGAAGAATACGGAGGACTCGGTCTTGATAAAGTCAGTTCCGCACTAATTGGTGAGAAAATGTCTCGTGCAGGCGGATTTGGAATTACACATGGTGCTCATGTTGGAATTGGTTCTCTGCCAATTGTTCTTTTCGGGAACGAAGATCAAAAACAAAAATACTTGCCACTGCTTGCAACAGGTGAAAAAATTGCCGCTTACGCTTTGACGGAGCCAAGTTCAGGATCGGATGCTCTAGGGGCAAAAACTGTAGCAAGACTGAATGAAAAAGGTACTCACTACGTATTAAACGGCGAAAAACAATGGATAACCAATTCGGCATTTGCTGATGTATTCATTGTATACGCAAAAATCGATGGAGAAAAATTCTCATCCTTCATCATAGAGCGTGAATTTTCAGGTGTATCTGTCGGCGCTGAAGAGAAGAAAATGGGAATCAAAAGTTCGTCTACACGTACGTTGATCCTTGAAGACGCTCAAGTGCCAATTGAGAATCTCCTTGGCGAAGCTGGTCGCGGGCACGTTATTGCTTTCAATATATTAAATGTCGGACGTTATAAATTAGGTGTAGGTGTAGTAGGAGGGGCGAAGCGTGCCTTCGACCTTACTGTAAGCTACACGAACCAACGTCAACAATTCAAAACAGCCATTTCATCATTTAACTTAACAAAAGAAAAATTGGCGACGATGGCTTCGAAAATCTTTGCAGCCGAAAGTTCAGTCTACCGTACAGTTGGACTTTTTGAACAAAGAATGAGCCAGCTGTCAGATGAAGAAGTGAAAGATGGCAAAGCGGTTGCAGCATCCATTGCTGAGTATGCGATTGAATGTTCATTGAATAAATTCTTTGCTACAGAAGTGTTGGATTATGTTGTAGATGAAGGCGTCCAGCTACATGGCGGTTATGGTTTCATGCAAGAGTACGAAATTGAACGAGCATACCGCGATTCACGAATCAATCGCATTTTTGAAGGGACGAATGAAATCAATCGCTTATTGGTATCGGGAACATTCTTGAAAAAAGCGTTAAAAGGCGAGTTACCCCTTCTACAAAAAGCTCAAACTCTCCAAGAAGAATTAATGATGATGATGCCTGAGGAACCGAGCGATGAGCCATTGGCACAAGAAAAAATGCTAATGAGAAATGCGAAGAAAATCGGCTTGCTTGCGGCAGGACTTGTTGCACAAAAATTTGGACCTAAGCTTGAGGAAGAGCAAGAAATTCTGGTAAACATTGCGGATATCGTCTCACTTGCTTATGCGGCTGAATCTGTTATTCTGCGTACAGAAAAGGCAATAGCTAGAAATGGATTACTAAAGAACAAACAAAAGGTTCTTTACACAGAAATCTTCGTTCAAGAAGCATTTAATGAAATCGAGCAGCATGCAAAGGAAACTTTAATTGCTATAGAAACGGGCGATCCATTGCGTATTATGCTTTCTTCTCTTCGCAAGTTAACTAGACATACACCCATCAATGTTATTGCTAAAAAACGTGAAGCCTCTGTTAAATTAATTGAAGCAGGAAAATTTGTGTTATAGATTAAAAAATGAAATAAAGACTCTGAGAACTTGAGCGTCTTCACTGTTCAGGAATTCTGGGAGTCTTTTTGAATGAAGTGCATGGGGGTGGGGCTTCGTTAAATTAACTTCGCACCGCCACCATTGTGATTAGGCGAATGTAGCATACTATATTATTTATCCTCCGTGGAAAATGATGGTGTTTTTACGTCATGTTTATTTTGTATTACGACTAAAAAACGGGTATTCTATCAATAGGTGGTGAGAAAATGGCCTTAACATTTTATTGGTATCCAAAATGCGGAACTTGCCGTAAAGCTAAAAATTGGCTTGATGCACATGAACTTACATACAAAGACATCCATATCGCGGAAAATCCGCCTTCAAGTTCTGAATTGAAAGAGTTGTTCCGTAACAGTGGTCTGGAATTAAAGAAATTTTTTAACACAAGTGGTCAAAAGTATCGTGAAATGGGATTGAAGGATCGTTTGAAAGATGCTTCTGAACAAGAGATGCTAGAGTTATTAGCTTCAGACGGAATGTTAATAAAGCGTCCGATTGTTACAGACGGGAAAAAGGTAACAGTCGGTTTTAAAGAAGAAGAATTTGAGAAGAATTGGATTTAAACACTTCCAAATTGGAAAATCTACTTTATACTATAAGAGTGATAGTACTACATACTTGGAGGGATTTACTAATGACAACACCAAAAGAACTACGTTACTCGGAAGAACATGAATGGGTTAAAACTGAAGGTGAAACGGTTCGTATCGGAATTACACACTTTGCGCAATCAGAGCTTGGTGATATCGTGTTTGTTGAGCTTCCAGAAGTAGGCGATGAAATTAAAGCGGACGAGCCATTCGGCAGCGTGGAATCTGTTAAAACAGTTTCTGAATTATATGCACCGATCAGCGGTAAAATCGTTGCAGTGAATGAAGATCTGAATGATAGCCCTGAGTTTGTCAACGAATCCCCTTATGAGAAGGCTTGGATGATCGTAGTCGAACCGTCTGACAACAGTGAAATTGAGAAATTAATGACAGCAGAGTCTTACGAAGCAATGATTAACGAAGGATAACGTGTTAAATGAGGAAGACTGCTGCGACGGTCTTCCTTGTTTTATCGGTCAATTATTGAAATTTCCTGTATGAAGGACATGGGGACGGGGCTTCGCAACCTTCTAATATAACCTACCTACTTAGCAGGTATACTTATTTAATTATAGAAAGTCCCGAAAATCCGTCTCCGCACCGCCGCCATTAGGATTAGGCGAGTAGCGTGCTACAGGATTGATCCTTCATGGTAATGGATGGCGCTTAACTTTTGTACATTGAATGAACTAAAAGATGGGTGATGATGTTGTTCGTGAAGCCTGAGGTTGAAAAAATTCTTATTGTCGAAGGTACTTCTGATAAGCGTCAAGTAAAAAAGATCTTGAATGAAGATATTGAGATTATCTGTACAAACGGGACAATCTCTTTAGTTCGATTGGATGAACTTGTGGAAGAGTTGGAAGACAAAGATGTTTATATCCTCGTAGACGCAGATGATTCTGGAGAAAAACTTAGGAAACAGCTGATGCGTGAATTGCCCAATGCATCCCATATTTATATAGATAAAATGTATCGTCAAGTGGCGGATGCCCCGCTAAAACATCTTTCAACTATGCTACTTTCAGCTAAAATAGATGTGAAAATGAAATTTTTAGAATAGAGGATAGGTATTACCATGCAAGAATGGAATGAAAGAGAATTAAATGACGCGATTCAACAAAAGGATACTTTTTGCTTATATTTGTATACCCCGATGTGTGGAACTTGTCAGGTCGCTTCAAAAATGCTAACTGTAGTGTTAGAGATGTATCCTAAATTAAAAAGCGGCAAGATGAATATGAACTATATTCCAGCCATCTCAATACAATATAAGATAGAAAGTGTCCCTTGTTTGTTGCTTATTAAAGAAGGACAATTGTTGGAGAAAATTTACGCATTCCAATCTGTCCCTTATTTGTATACTCTCTTAAAAAAGCTGGAATTGTAAAGAAGGCCCAACAACACTTCGTATCAACGACACGGTAAAAGTCGATGCGTGTGAGGTATGGGTCTTCTTAAGTTCCCATTTATCCGGCAGCAATATTTGACGTAGGGCAAAATAAAAATAAAGTTGACGAGCACTATAGGCCGTGATATATTAGTCCTAAGATTAATTTACCGAAAATTAAAATAATTTCTTATCAAGAGTGGTGGAGGAACTGGTCCTACGAAGCCCGGCAACCGGTATGTAATATCATACACGGTGCTAATTCCAGCAGAGTATTAGCTCTGGAAGATAAGAAGAGTTGATAAAAACCTCTTCTTAAAGAGGTTTTTTTTGATTCTCATCCACTTAGTTTGCCAGGGCGAAAAATAAGGAATAAATGACGAAAAGGGAGTGGATTTGCATGGGAGAAGAAAAAAACAATTATCGATTTGAGACATTAAGTGTACACGGTGGGCTTGAGGCTGACCCGACTACTGGAGCTAGATCATTACCAATTTATCAAAGTAATGCTTTTGCTTTTAAAAGCACAGAGCATGCAGCTAATTTGTTCGGTTTGAAAGAGAGTGGTTATATTTATTCAAGAATTCATAACCCAACCGTAACGACGTTCGAGGAGAGAGTAGCGTTATTAGAGGGGGGCATTGGTGCATTAGCAGTATCTAGTGGTATGGCTGCAATCACGTTAGCGATTATGAATATCGCAGGTGCGGGGGATGAAATTGTAGCTGCTTCCACTTTGTATGGCGGTACATATAATTTATTTGCCAACACACTTCCGAAATATGGGATAAAGGTCCATTTTGTATCACCTGATAGTCCTGAAAACTTTAGAGAAGCGATTACTTCACGAACAAGAGCGGTATTTGCGGAAGTGATCGGGAATCCAAGTTTGCGTGTTTTTGATATTGAAGCAGTAGCAGATATTGCACATGAAGCAGGTGTTCCGCTCATTATTGATAGTACGTTTGCGACACCATATCTATGCAGACCGATTGATTTTGGCGCTGATATTATCGTTCATTCCGCAACAAAATGGTTACTGGGGAATGGCACGACAATGGGCGGAATCATTGTAGATGCAGGGAAATTTAATTATAATTCACCGAATTTCCCAGGATTTACTGAACCAGATCCAAGCTATGACGGAATTGTGTATAGTGAAGCATGTGGCCCAGCTGCATTTATTACAAAAGCTCGTGTTCAACTGCTTAGAGATTTAGGGCCACAATTAAGCCCACAGAGCGCATTTCAATTTGCCGTAGGATTGGAAACATTACATGTGAGAATGAAGGAACATATTTCAAATACGAAAATTATCATCGATTATCTACAAAATCATCCTGCGGTTTCTTGGGTCAACTATCCGGGTAATGATGATCATCCTGATAAGAAATTGGCTGATAAATATTTACCAAAAGGAGCGGGATCCATTGTCACATTTGGCATTAAAGGTGGCAGAGAAGCGGGAGCAAAACTGATCGACTCTATTCGCCTTTGGTCTCATGTTGCGAACGTTGGGGATGCAAAAAGTTTAATCATCCATCCAGCAAGTACGACACACCAACAGCTTACTGCGAAAGAAATTGAGAAAGCTGGCGTAAGCGAAGATTTGGTACGTTTATCTGTGGGGATTGAGAACGCCCAAGACTTAATCGATGATCTTGAACAAGCAATCGAAAAAGCTACTGGCATCCATTCACTTACGGTAAAATAATTTTTTCCACTCTTAACGGGCAGTAAGATCCCAACCTTAAGATTCTAAGCATGCTAAAAGAAGATAGGTGGGATCAACTGCCTGTAAGGGTCCGATTGGATAGATACAATGAATCTTACCGATGCATGAGCGGAGATAAAGTTTGTGCCCATGATGTGGGTCACAAAGACGAAGACATGAGGACGCAGCGTACTGTCTCTGATTCATTGAATAAAGTTTGTACTGTCGATTGATCGAAGCAAGAGCGAAAATCTAAGCGACAGTAGAATAAGACTAACAATCATTGAGGGATGAAGAAAACCCTCAATGATTGAAGTTTCACTTTATATAAAATCGATTGTTGGCAAGTTTTTTTAATAGACTTTCATAAAATAGAAATATAATACATTGACACTCTATCTTTTTGCATGGTATTATTCCAACGAAAACAAAATGAACTTTAATTGATGATTCATCAATTTCTTATACTTGTTTGCTCTTATCAAGAGAGGTGGAGGGATGTGCCCGATGAAGCCCGGCAACCGGCAAAGCTATTGCTTTGAAAAGGTGCCAATTCACGCAAAGCTAATTGCTTTGGGAGATGAGAGAAAGGTCTTTTTTCATAATGC
Source organism: Peribacillus huizhouensis (assembly GCF_014138605.1). Lineage (GTDB taxonomy): Bacteria > Bacillota > Bacilli > Bacillales > DSM-1321 > Peribacillus > Peribacillus huizhouensis. The sequence continues at coordinate 231,395 of NZ_JACJHX010000005.1, forward strand.
CTTTCTGCTCTCTGCAGAAAGGCATTTTTTATTTCCAATGATGCAAATAAACAGTGCATGAATGGAGCGGTTCGTGAAATCTTATTTAGTAGAAGGTTTTTACAAACAACATGAGTAGGTTCATAGGTTTTATTGCATAAAGAGGTGAGTTCAATGATAACACTGTCGAAAGTTAGTAAGGTATTCAGTACCAAATCTTTGCAATCCCAGCCGATTAAGGCTGTTGATGAAGTCAATTTAACAATTAACAAAGGTGAAATATTTGGAATTATTGGATATAGTGGTGCAGGAAAAAGTACCCTCATCCGAATGCTAAATGGTTTAGAAACCCCATCAACGGGTTCTGTCGTTGTTGCAGGAAATACGATTTCGAGCATTAAAGGTCGTAACTTGCGTAAGGCGCGTCAAGAGATTAGCATGATTTTTCAACATTTTAATTTATTATGGTCTCGTACTGTTCACGATAATATCGCGTTTCCGCTTGAAATTGCCGGTGTAAAGAAAAGTGAACGCCAAAAACGAGTCAATGAATTAATTAAGTTGGTCGGTTTAGAGGGCAGAGAAAATGCCTACCCTTCCCAATTAAGCGGTGGACAGAAGCAAAGGGTTGGAATAGCACGAGCATTAGCGAACAACCCTAAGGTACTCCTTTGTGATGAGGCGACATCTGCACTTGATCCGCAAACAACCGACTCGATACTAGAGCTTTTGGTGGATATTAATAATCGATTAGGATTAACAATTGTTCTAATAACTCACGAAATGCATGTAATTCGTAAAATTTGTCATCGGGTTGCTGTCATGGAAGGCGGTAGAATTGTTGAGCAAGGTCCAGTTCTAGACGTATTTCAGAACCCAGCTGCACAAATAACAAAGCGGTTTGTTCAACAAGTAACTGAGCCTGCGGAAACGAAAGACACTGTGGACCATTTACTCGAGAACTATCCACAAGGCAAGGTTGTTCAATTAACTTTTGTAGGGGAGAATACGGAAAGTCCGCTGATTACAAAGCTTATCCGTAATTTTCAATTGGACGTTAATATCGTACAAGGGAAAATTTCACAAACTCAAAGTGGATCGTATGGCACATTGTTTATTCATATGGATGGCAGTGATGAGGAAATCTCCCGTGCAATCACATACATCAAAGAACAGCAGGTTGGCGTGGAGGTGATCTCAAATGCTGAGTAATTGGTTTCCGAATGTAATTTGGGAAAATCTATGGTTAGCAACGAAGGAAACATTATATATGACAGGGATTGCTTTAGTTGCGACTTTTGTATTAGGAATCCTGCTAGGGTTATTATTATTTTTAACATCCAAAGGACAGATGTGGGAAAATAAAATGATTAACATCATTATCTCAGCTGTTGTCAATATATTCCGCTCGATCCCATTTATTATTCTTATTATCTTATTAATTCCGTTTACGATTATTGTTGTAGGTTCAATGCTAGGTGCAAAGGCTGCTCTCCCTGCACTAATTGTCGGGGCTGCTCCCTTTTATGCGAGGATGGTCGAGATTGGCCTCAGAGAAGTGGATAAAGGTGTCATTGAAGCGGCGAGATCGATGGGCGCTAAAACGAGTACCATTATTTTTAAAGTATTATTACCAGAATCTATGCCTGCTCTTGTTTCCGGAATAACCGTTACAGCTATCGCGTTAGTTGGTTATACGGCGATGGCTGGTGCTATTGGTGCAGGGGGACTTGGAGATCTTGCTTATAAAGAAGGTTTCCAGAGAACGAAAAATGATGTAACGCTGTTGGCAACAATTGTTATATTACTAATTGTGTTCGTCATCCAATTTATTGGTGATTTAATAACTTCAAAATTAGACAAACGATGAGATGGGGGTAAAGGAAATGAAAAAGAAAAAATGGTTTCAAACTTTAGCAATTGCATCGACATTATTATTAGGTTTGACAGCATGTGGAACAAGTGCTGATAAGAAAGAAAGTGACAATGGTTCTGCGGATGAGAAGGGCTTAACAAAGCTAGTTATTGGGGCTTCCAATGTTCCGCACGCTGAAATTCTTGAGAAAGCAAAACCAGCATTAAAAGAAAAAGGAGTCGATCTTGAGATTAAAGTTTTCTCAGATTTTATTTTGCCGAATAAAGCATTGGCTGCAAAAGAAATTGATGCCAATTATTTTCAGCATCTTCCGTACTTAGAGGAAGAGATTGCAGATAAGGGCTATGATTTCGTTAATGCTGGCGCTGTGCACATTGAGCCGATTGGGATTTACTCTAAAAAGTATAAAAGTTTAGATGAAATCCCTAAAGGCGGAAAAATTATTATGCGTGATGCTGTATCAGATGAAGGAAGGATTCTTTCTATTTTCCAAGAACATGGTTTGATTAAGTTAAAAGAAGGCATAAATAAAACTAAAGCAACGATCAATGATATTGTTGAAAATCCGAAGAAACTTGTATTCCAACCTAATATTGAAGCGGCATTACTTCCACAGGTCTTTAATAATGGTGAAGGGGATGCTGTAGTTATCAATGCAAACTATGCATTAGATGCTGGACTTGATCCGATAAATGATCCAATTGCAGTTGAGTCAGCAAAAGACAATCCGTACGTAAATATTATTGCCGTTCGTGCTGGTGATGAGAAACGTGAAGACATTAAAGCATTAGTAGAAGTTCTACACTCAAAAGAAATTCAAGATTTCATTATGGAAAAGTATAAAGGAGCAGTTTTACCTGCTGAATAATAATTGTGAAGAAGGGTGTCCCAACAAATGGGCCAAGCCTCGACTGCTGTTTACAGTTTAAAATAAGTGCTGAATCACTTATAAACTGTTGAATAAGCACGGGGGAAGGTCATTATGGGACCCCCTTTTTTCTTTTTTTATAAATTTTGAAAATAGAACGTTTAACCTCGTAAAAGCCCCGACTGATTTAAGTTTCACTTTATCTTGCATAGCATTGTTCCGTAATAGTAAGAATATTAGTTATATTCTCTAGCTGATCATGTGTAATCGGCTCTGTGACGGGTATATGGATTTTGAAAAGTAAATTGCTGAGATGTTACACTAAAATCCAATAAAAAATGGAAGGATTGATTCATTATCAACTCTCTAGAGTTAAACGTAACGAGCGAAATGGAAAAGGCGATGCAACAATCACACGGAATAGGCTACGGTGAGTATAGCAGGCGATTGGATATTCGGCTCCAGGTCGAGAAACGAAGAGAGAGGGATTATGAAGAAGGCAACCGAATCGTGAATAATCTGCAACGTCAGATATATTAATAATTCCATTTGATAAGTAGTCGAAAGATCGGTCGAAGTCCACGTAATGGATAACGGCCGGTCTTTTTTGATCTCTGTAAATATAATTTGTTTGATGGTCATTGAGACGGGGATTTACGATTTAATAATATAGTGAAGCTACCTAGCTGGTATATGTTATAGATCATGCTTTAAACTGTTACCATTGTGATTAGATATGTGTAGCGTGCTACATGATTTTATCGAATGGTGGCGTTTTAAAGTCAGTCAGATTTTGTATGAATAATTACAATGAATCGAATCATTATTCATTTTTTTGGGAAAAATAAATGGATGTATGTAGGAAAACTCTTGTTATGGGCTTTACTTGCAATGTGTACCGGAAAACACTATCCTTTATAGTAGAAAAGCATTTTAATTAGTTGCTTACAGTTTAAATTTGATATAAGATTATAATGAGAATAAAGTGAGAATCATTTTAACGGTCATAGAAAAGAAGGTATCTTACTTTCTAGCTATAAAATAGGATTTAGATCACGGAGGTATTACTATGTCAGGTTCAACATTAACGATTAAAGATCTTCATGTTTCAATTGAAGGAAAAGAAATTTTAAAAGGTGTTAACCTTGAAGTCAAAGGTGGAGAAATCCATGCAATCATGGGACCTAATGGAACAGGTAAGTCTACTCTTTCTTCAGCAATCATGGGACACCCTAAGTATGAAGTAACTAGCGGAAGCATTACATTTGACGGCAAAGATGTTCTTGAAATGGAAGTTGACGAACGTGCCCAAGCTGGTCTTTTCCTTGCTATGCAATATCCAAGTGAAATCAGCGGTGTAACGAATGCAGACTTCCTTCGTTCAGCGATTAACGCACGCCGTGAAGAAGGCGATGAAATTTCACTTATGAAATTCATTCGCAAAATGGACGAGAAAATGGATTTCCTTGAAATGGATCAAGATATGGCTCAACGTTATTTAAATGAAGGGTTCTCAGGCGGAGAGAAAAAGCGTAATGAAATTCTACAATTAATGATGATTGAACCAAAAGTTGCAATCCTAGACGAAATTGACTCTGGGTTAGATATTGATGCTCTTAAAGTTGTATCAAAAGGGATCAATGAAATGCGTGGCGAAGATTTCGGTTGCTTGATCATCACTCACTATCAACGTCTATTGAATTATATCACTCCTGATTTTGTTCACGTTATGATGCAAGGACGTGTTGTTAAATCTGGCGGTCCTGAGCTAGCACAACGCCTTGAAGCAGAAGGATACGAGTGGATTAAAGAAGAATTAGGCATTGAAGACGAAACTGTTGGCCAAGAAGCGTAAGTAGGAGGATTTGCCATGACTACCGAAACAAAACTACCAGTTGAACAAGAGTATATCAGCTCTTATTCACAACAAAACAACGAACCAGCTTGGCTGACAGAACTTCGAGTTCATGCATTTGCAGGACTAGAAAATCTGCCGATGCCAAGACCTGATAAGACGAAAATAGATAAATGGAATTTCACTTCTTTCAAATCTCATACTGTTGAAAGTGAAGCATTCACATCATTGAATGACCTTCCTGAAGCTGTGAAATCACTTGTTGATTTAGAAGAAAGCAAAAACTTATATATCCAACGCAATAATACACCTGCATTTTTCAGCTTATCAGAAGAGTTGAAGGCTCAAGGAGTTATTTTTACAGATATCTTCACAGCAGCTCGCGAACATGGAGAACTTGTACAAAAGTATTTCATGAAAGACGGTGTAAATGCTGATGAGCATCGCCTTGTAGCATTCCATGCTGCGTTAATGAACGGAGGAGCATTTTTATATGTTCCGAAAAATGTTGAGATTAAAGAGCCGATTCAATCTATTTTCTTAGTGGATCATACAGATACTACATTATTCAACCATGTATTAATTGTAGCGGATGACAATAGTTTAGTAACGTATGTAGAAAACTACATTTCTACGGTTGAATCAGCATCTGGAATTGCAAACATTGTGACGGAAGTCATTGCTAATGCTAATGCGAAAGTCACTTATGGAGCTGTTGATACACTTTCTTCAGGATTTACTACGTATGTGAACCGACGAGGTGTAGCAAGTCGTGATGCTCGAATTGAGTGGGCGCTTGGGTTAATGAATGATGGAGATACGATTTCTGATAACACAACTTATTTAATGGGCGATGGTTCATTTGGAGATACGAAGTCAGTTGTCGTTGGCCGCGGGGAACAGAAGCAGAACTTCACAACGCAAATTATTCATTATGGAAAACGCTCTGAAGGATATATATTGAAGCACGGCGTAATGAAAGAGAGTGCTCAGACAATTTTCAATGGTATTGGAAAAATCGAACACGGAGCAACAAAAGCGAACGCAGAGCAGGAATCACGCGTATTAATGCTTAGTGAAAAAGCTCGTGGAGATGCGAATCCAATCTTACTTATTGAAGAAGATGATGTTACGGCAGGACATGCTGCATCAGTTGGTCGTGTAGATCCACTTCAATTATACTACTTAATGAGCAGAGGAATTCCAAAGACTGAAGCAGAGCGCTTAGTCATCCATGGTTTCCTTGCACCAGTAGTAAGTGTACTTCCAATTGAAGGTGTTAAGAAGCAACTAGTTGAGGTAATTGAAAGGAAAGTTAGATAATGAATCCATACGAAATTCGTAAGCTTTTCCCAATTTTAGATCAAGAAGTTAATGACCAGCCTCTAGTTTATCTCGATAGTGCTGCGACTTCACAAAAGCCTAGCGCAGTTATCCAATCCATTGAAGATTACTACCGCGGCTACAACTCCAATGTACACCGCGGAGTTCATACACTTGGAACAAAAGCTACGGATGCGTATGAAGGAGCCCGTGAAAAGGCTCGCAAATTCATTAATGCCTCACTGATGGAAGAAGTTATTTTCACGCGAGGCACTACAACTTCTTTAAATATAGTAGCGAAAAGCTATGGTGGCGCCAATCTATCAGAGGGTGACGAGATAGTCATCTCTTATATGGAACACCATAGCAACATCATTCCATGGCAGCAGATTGCTAAGCAGACGGGTGCTGTCCTGAAGTATGTTCCACTTCAGCTTGATGGAACAATCTCTATTGATGACGTTAAAGCAACGATCACAGATGCAACAAAGATTGTTTCAATCATGCATGTTTCAAATGTATTAGGTGTAATAAACCCAGTTAAAGAAATTGCGCAGATTGCTCATAGTCATGGAGCGATTATGGTGGTAGATGGTGCCCAAAGTACACCGCATTTAAAAGTAGATGTTCAAGATTTAGATTGTGACTTTTTTGCTTTCTCAGGTCATAAGATGGTCGGACCGACTGGTATCGGCGTATTATATGGCAAGAAAGAGCATTTAGAAAAAATGGAACCAGTTGAATTTGGAGGAGAGATGATTGATTTTGTAGGTCTATATGAATCGACATGGAAAGAGCTCCCTTGGAAATTTGAAGGGGGAACTCCAATAATAGCTGGTGCCATTGGTCTAGGAGCAGCCATTGACTTTCTTACTGAAATTGGCTTAGACAATATTGAGGCTCATGAGCATCATTTAGCTGCCTATGCACTAGAGAAAATGGCAGAGATTGAAGGCTTAATGATTTATGGTCCGCTTGATCCGATGAAGCGAGCTGGAGTCATTACGTTTAATATTGCTGACGTTCATCCACATGATTTAGCAACCGTGCTTGATATGGATGGAATTGCCATTCGCGCAGGACATCACTGCGCACAGCCATTAATGAAATGGCTTGATGTATCAGCAACAGCACGTGCCAGTTTCTACCTGTATAACACCGAAGAAGATATTGATAAGCTTGTACAAGGGCTTGTCAAAACAAAGGAGTATTTCAGTAATGTCCTTTAATAACTTAGATACACTTTATCGACAAGTCATTATGGACCATTATAAAAAGCCTCGTAATAAAGGCGTTTTGGAAGATGGAAACTTAACTATTGATATGAATAACCCGACATGCGGCGACCGAATCCGTTTAACGATGAAAGTGGAAGATCAGAAAGTAGTCGATGCGAAATTCGAAGGTGAAGGGTGTTCGATTTCAATGAGTTCAGCTTCGATGATGACTCAGGCGATAAAAGGGAAAGATATTGAAACGGCAGTCAAACTTTCAAAAACATTTTCCGAAATGATTCAAGGTAATGAATACGATGATACTCTAGACCTTGGTGATATTGAAGCCCTTCAAGGAGTTTCGAAATTCCCTGCTAGAATTAAGTGTGCAACATTAGCTTGGAAAGCGATGGAAAAAGGGTTGAAAGAGTGAAACTTCCATTAGTGGGGGGCATCTCCCATTGATGGTTAGTTGACTGCAATTACGGATTTACAGGCTGTTCATCGACACCAGATGGGGTATTACAGCCTATTAACCTGGAATAAATAAACACAATGAGTAAGAAGCGTCTCTGATGAGGGGTAGACTCTAATGAGACATCCTTGCCATTTTGAAATGGAGGAAAACGAGCTATGGCTAAGAAAATGCCTGATATCGGTGATTATAAATATGGCTTTGCGGATAGAGATGTATCGATCTTTCGTTCAAAACGTGGTTTGACAAAAGAAATCGTCGAAGAAATCTCTCGTATGAAAGAAGAACCGCAATGGATGCTTGATTTCCGATTAAAGTCATTGGAACTTTTTTATAACATGCCAATGCCACAATGGGGCGGCGACTTAAACAGCTTGAATTTCGATGAAATTACGTATTACGTAAAACCATCTGAGAAATCTGAGAAATCTTGGGATGAAGTTCCAGATGAAATTAAACAAACGTTTGATAAGTTAGGAATTCCTGAGGCAGAGCAAAAGTATTTGGCTGGGGTTTCAGCTCAATATGAATCAGAGGTTGTTTACCATAACATGAAGCAAGATCTTGAAGACTTGGGAATTGTTTTTAAGGACACTGATTCAGCGCTTAAAGAAAATGAAGATATTTTCCGCGAGCATTTTGGAAAAACTATTCCACCATCAGATAATAAATTTGCTGCGCTAAACTCAGCAGTATGGTCTGGTGGATCATTCATCTATGTTCCTAAAGGCATTAAAGTAGATACGCCACTACAAGCTTATTTCCGAATCAATTCGGAAAACATGGGACAGTTCGAACGTACACTAATTATCGTTGATGAAGGCGCAAGCGTACACTATGTTGAAGGCTGTACAGCACCAGTTTATACAACAAATTCACTTCATAGTGCGGTTGTAGAAATCATCATTAAGAAGGATGCTTACTGCCGTTATACGACGATTCAAAACTGGGCAAACAACGTATATAACCTAGTTACGAAACGGGCAGTATGTGACGCGAATGCGACGATGGAATGGATTGATGGAAACATCGGATCTAAATTAACGATGAAATACCCTGCTGTTATTCTTAAAGGAGAAGGCGCACGTGGTCTAACATTATCGATTGCAATCGCAGGTAAAGGACAGCACCAAGATGCAGGAGCCAAAATGTTGCACTTGGCACCGAATACGTCTTCTACCATCGTATCCAAATCAATCTCGAAACAAGGCGGAAAAGTAACGTACCGCGGAATTGTTCACTTTGGACGTAAAGCGGATGGTGCTCGTTCAAACATCGAGTGCGATACGTTAATTTTGGATAATAGTTCTACTTCTGATACTATTCCTTACAATGAAATCTTAAATGATAATATTTCATTAGAACATGAAGCGAAAGTATCTAAAGTATCAGAAGAGCAATTGTTCTACTTGATGAGCCGTGGAATCTCTGAGCAAGAAGCTACAGAAATGATTGTTATGGGCTTCATTGAACCATTTACAAAAGAACTGCCAATGGAATATGCCGTAGAAATGAACCGTCTTATCAAGTTCGAGATGGAAGGATCTATCGGATAATACTTCCTAAACCACGAAACCTGCCGATTCACTCGGCAGGTTTTTCTTTCGGGAAATAAAACTGGGAAATGGGGTCTGACCCCTTAAAGGAGAGGTTCGATGATTTATATTGGTGTGACTGGTTGGGGGGATCATGATAGTTTGTATGGGGCTGGGGTTTCGAAACGTGATCGGCTACGGGAATATGGGGCGCATTTTCCGACGGTCGAGGTCGATTCGTCGTTTTATGCAGTGCAACCCAAGCGGAATAGTGATAAATGGGTCGCTGAGACGCCTGCATCCTTTCAGTTTGTTGTGAAAGCTTATCAAGGGATGACAGGGCATTTGCGCGGAGAAAATCGCTATGAAAGTAAAAAGCAAATGTTTGATGCATTTCACGCTTCTCTCGAGTCTTATCAAAAAGCAAATAAACTCGCAATGGTCCTATTTCAGTTTCCGCCATGGTTTGAATGTAATCGTGAAAATGTGAATTACTTACGCTGGTGTAAAGCGGAAATGGGTGATGTACCCATTGCTCTAGAATTTCGCAATCAAAGCTGGTTTGCACCGGGGATGTATGAGAAGACACTTTCGTTTATGGAAGAAGAGGGTTGGATACATACAGTTTGTGATGAACCACAAGCAGGAAATGGTTCGGTGCCACTTGTTCTCGTGACGACTGATCAAACAAAAGCACTTGTCCGATTTCACGGTCGGAATGTTCATGGTTGGCAAAAGGCAAGCGGTGGACAAGATTGGCGTGAGGTCCGCTATCTCTACCGCTATAACCACGAAGAATTGCAACAATGGGTAAGCAGGCTCAGAAAACTTGAAGAAACGGCTAAAGATGTGTATGTTTTATTTAACAATAATTCAGGTGGGGACGCGGCAGATAACGCGAAACAAATGATTGACTTACTCGGAATTGAGTATGGTGGATTAGCCCCTAAACAGCTGGATTTATTTTAAATATAAGATTAAACGCCCACATGGTATGAGCTCTATTCCGTATTAACGGGCAGTCATATATAATGGGTCCATATCCGTATTCTTTCTAAGAGGATAACTTTAGAGGAAGTATGCCTTAGCTGGGCTTTAAATTATTCGGAGGCATATTTGGATACATAGGGGGAAAAACATTGTCAGAGATCATCCATTTATATCACACAAATGATGTCCATAGCCATTTTGAAAATTGGCCTCGTATCGCTCATTTTTTACAAAAAAGAAAAAATCTGCATCAGGAGACTGGCGAAGAGATCCTCCTTCTAGACATCGGTGACCATGTTGATCGATGGCATCCCTATACAGAAGGGACACTCGGTAAGGGAAATGTAAGTTTGTTGAATGAATCAGGGTACCAATACGTAACGATTGGTAATAACGAAGGAATTACACTCCCGAATGAAGTATTATCTACTCTTTATGATCAAGCAGAATTTAAAGTTCTAGTAGCAAACTTGTATAATAAAAAAAGAATCCGTCCGAAATGGGCACTTCCATATTTCATACATACTACTAATCATGGTACGAGGATCGCTTTGATAGGAGTCACCGCTTATTTTCATAAATTTTACGAGAATTTAGGCTGGTATTTAAATGAGCCTTTTGCCGAATTACAAAAACAACTTAAAGCTATTCATAATCAAGCGGACTTCGTTGTCGTCCTATCACATTTAGGCATTCATGACGATGAAAGAATGGCTGCTGAATTTCCCGAAGTGGATGTGATACTTGGAGCACATACCCATCATATTCTACACCAAGGAAAAATGGTTGGAAACTCACTTCTATGCGGGGCTGGGAAATATGGTCAATTTGTTGGGCATGTTGAAATCGAGCTGGATGCAAATCAAACGATCATTCATAAGAAAGCACAGTTATATGATACGAATGAGTTGGAAGAAGCGCCGAACGAAGATCAATGGGTTGAAAATGTACGTAATGCCGGTGAGAAGGAGCTTGAAGATGTAATAGCTATCCTGCCAGAACCTATTGAAAATGACTGGTTTCAACCATCTCCGCTACCTAAACTACTCTGTGAATCGTTAAAAGAATGGACAAATGCAGACTGTGCTTTCCTCAACGCTGGTCTTCTTCTAGAAGCATTGTCGAGAGGTCCTGTGACAAAAGGGGATATTCATAGAACCTGTCCTCATCCTATTAATCCATGTGTAACTGAACTAAATGGTGCAGAATTAAAAGAGGTTATTTTGCAATCAAGAGATGAAGAATGGCCACACATTCAGTTAAAGGGATTAGGCTTTAGAGGGACCATCATGGGCATGATGGTGTATGAAGGGATTGACTTTGTGGAGAATGACGAAGGACTTATAAAAAAAGTCATGATTAATGGAAATGAACTACAGGCTGATCAAACATATAAGCTAGCGATTCCAGATATGTTTACTTTCGGTCGTTTTTTTCCACAGATCAAGCGGACGGAAGCAAAAGAATATTTCATGCCAGAATTTCTGAGAGATCTTTTAGCCTGGAAATTAGGTAAAGAATAAGCTTGGACAATAACACATAATGGCCCTTTTATTCATACAGTATGATGAATGAAAGGGGGCGATTACATTGATGAATGTAACTCCTATTACGATAGCTGGTAAGACATTTATCGGTATTTCTGTAGCCTTGCCGAAAACAAACTTACTGGCTATTGCTTCAGAAACAGGATATATCATGTGTGGTGCATTAGATGTTGCTTTGCTCAATGAAAAATTGGGCGCCCGCAAAATTATTGCTGGTCGAGCAACAGGTGTACGTACACTTGAACAGCTGCTTACGGCGCCGTTGGAATCGGTAACGGTAGAGGCAGAAAGATTGGGAATTTCCGTTGGCATGAAGGGCAGCGATGCATTATTGCTCATGCATGAGTGACATATATAGCAATGTGAAAGAGGGCGACTATAAGGGCCTAACTCTTACAAAATGATCTGTATTAAACGTTTGTTTGATACTAGATATTGCAATGTGGAGTCTAGCCTTAGCTTTAGTCGGCCTTTTCTCTGTGGAAATGGGGCGGGGCCTCACAAAATCAGCTCCGAACCGCCACCTTTATAAGGTATTACGCTTCATAGAACCTGAACATTATTCATCGTTAGGCTTTAGAGAAGGAGCTTATGGACGTTTCATATGTAAAAGTTAGGGAAAAAATTAGAATGGCTTAAAAAAATGTATGTAGTACCGATAAAATACAATGTAGATAATAAAAAATGAATGATGATGTATGTCATATTTTTTGTCATGAAGGGCATGAGGACGGAGCTTCGCGACTAACTAAAATAGTCAATCTACTATGTAGATCTACTTCCTTTATTAAGAAAGTACTCCAAAATCCAGCTCAGAACCGCCACCATTGTGATAGGTGGAGTGCGTGCTACAGGATGGACCTTCATAGTAAATGGTGGCGTTTTGTATGAAAATTTCAATGTTTCAGTTATAGAGAGGATACAGAACATGTTATGAGGCTACTGAAAACACAAGCGTTAAAGCCGGGGATGCGGCTAGGAAAAAGTATTTTTAATGACCGGGGAACGATTCTACTAGGAGAAGGCTGTGAAATATCGGACACAATTAAACGAAGATTACTCTCATTGGATGTTTCTTTTGTTTATGTCGCAGACGAGCGAACGAAAGATATTAAAGCAGAATCTACCATCTCGCACGAATTGAGAAGAAGAACTGTTAAAACCATTGAGAATATTTTTCTTGATGTTAAATCCAAGAACATGCAGGAGTGTTCGTTTGTAATTGAAGGGAAAACACAACGAATTAGTAAATTACTTGGAAACATTACAACTGAAATCAAAAATAGTGAGAAACTTTTGACATTGCTTTCAGATGTTTATATTCATGATGATTATATCTTTAACCACTCTATAAATGTGACATTATATACTTTAGCAATTGCTAAAGAAATGAAAATGAAACCTAAACAAATGGAAATTCTCGGTCTCGGTGCAATCCTTCATGACGTTGGAAAAATGCTAGTTCCGCCAGATATATTAAAAAAGCCAGCAAGATTATCTGAGGAAGAATATTCTATGATTAAACAACATTCTGAATTTGGATTTCAGCTGCTTAGAAAAATTCACTCCGTTCCACTTTTAGTTGCTCATTGTGCCTATCAACATCATGAGCGTTTAGATGGTTCAGGCTATCCTCGTGGTTTATATGCAGATGATATCCATTTTTTTGCTAAGATTATTGCTGTTGCAGATGTATTTGATGCCGTCACATCGAATCGAGTATATCGGCAAGCAATGCTCCCGCATGAAGCTCTGGAAATTTTATATGCAGGCTCTGAAACTCAATTTGAAGCAAAAATTGTCGAAGCATTTCGGCGCTCGGTTACGATTTATCCAGATGGCTTAACTGTGCAATTGAACGATGGGCGAAAGGGAGTCGTCTCATCGCAAAATGCTGGAATAAGTGATCGACCAGTTCTGCTAATCATTGAAGAAAATGGTATAGAACTTGAACATACATACTTCTGTAATTTAAAAGATCATAATCATTTGTTGATTACGAGCTGTTTAGTAGATGATTGAAGAGAAAAATGAGACGAGTACTTAGTAACTTATTTTAGATGAGCATTTTGATAGGGAGGTACGCCCTGATCAAGATTGCTCATCTTATATTAAGGCTCTTTTCGTAAAGATTGGTGTTTTTAGCAAGTAACAAATTTGAGCAGATATTGATTGTCGTGGAAGGTGGGTGACACCTGCTTAGAGAAGCGTGTTGAGGGAGACCCTGCATGTACGAAGCACTGAGGAGGCTCCTAAGTCCGCCAGCGGAAAGCGAGTACCTGTAACGGAAATCAATCCAAGTCGTGTAAAACAGCCTATATTAACGAAGTCCCTCAATAAGCGCTTTGGATTTTATCCCGCATGACAGAAAGTAAAACCCTCACGTTAAGGCTTACAGGAATCGAGGAAGCAGAGGGTGGGGGATAACTGCCTGTAACAGCCTGATTGATGAGATACAGGGAAACTTACAGATACGTGAGCAGGAGGTTTAGAAGAACGAGACTAACAACCAGTGGGTGAAGAAGAAAACCCCACTGATTGAAGTTTCACTTTATTGTTACTTTGACAGTTCTTTTCGTTCCCATGCACGGAGATGTGGTGTAGGATCAAAGCTCCATTCAATTTTTCCATTATCTTTATACATTCCGAAATGAAGATGGGGAGGAAACTTACCGGAAGTTCCTGGAGGTCCATAGCCTGTACTGCCTACCCCACCAATTACTTGTCCTGGTTTTACGATATCTCCCACCTTAATCCCATCTTTAAAGCCATTTAAATGGGCGAAGTAATGATACGTATTATTAATATCTCGAATGCCAATTCGCCATCCGCCGTATTTATTCCATCCTTTCATTTCAACTATTCCATAACACGTAGCGCGTACTGGTAAACTATAGTGGGCAAAGATGTCTGTCCCTTCATGAGATCTCCGACCGCCCCAACCGCGTGCAACTCCCCACGTACTGCGATACGTATAGTTAGTCTTTACCGGGACAGGAAATGCTTTTTCTTGTAAATCTATCCGATTGAATTTCTTGAATAATTTTGCATTGCCCATAATAATCCCAACAGCTTTATCTCTTTTATAAAAATTCCATAAGCCAATTCGGATATTATCCTCATCTGACCCATATGCCAATAGAAAATTAGCGAATGTAAATAATAAGTCTTCATCACTCGTAAGATCGGCAACGTGATCGCCATTTCCGTCCTTTCCTATGCCATTGAATACGGAGATGGAGTATGGATTTGTGTCCTCTTGATTCGGATTTAAGGCACCGCTCCATTGGGCCGGCTTTATATGAATAGAAATATTACCCTTTACGGATTCTACATCATTTCTTGCCTGTCGAATGCTGCGTTCATATTGGTCGGCAGCCGCAAGGTAATACCATGGAAGTTGAACAGCGGTTTCCATATTTTTAAATAATTCTAATCGCTTTTCCAGCATTTCCTTTTCTGATATTGCTGTTGATGAAGCAACAGAATGGCTTTCAGGAAAACTAAGTATGGAAAGCAGCAGAAATGATAGCATGATTTTATGCTTCACTTTCTAATTCTCCCTTCTGATGGTAATGAATATCGTTAGTTTGCTGAAATAACAGAGAATTAATTTAATTAATTTTTCCCAATTGACCGATTTAGTTGTATCCGCTTGCTTTATTATGATATTGTGACACTAGTAGGCAATGTAACCCAACTTTTTCTAATAAAGAAATGGAGTGAGCATCTTCATGACCACCAAAGAAGAATATCTTCGTAAACCAGATTGGTTGAAGATCAAACTGAATACGAATGAAAATTACACTGGCTTAAAAAAAATGATGAGAGAGCAGAAATTACATACAGTATGCGAAGAAGCAAAATGTCCTAATATTCACGAATGTTGGGCCGTTCGTCGGACTGCGACTTTCATGATTCTTGGGGCGATCTGTACAAGGGCTTGTCGCTTTTGTGCTGTAAAAACAGGTCTTCCAACTGAATTGGATTTGGCAGAGCCAGAACGTGTTGCAGATTCAGTGGTAACGATGAACCTAAAACATGTCGTTATTACTGCTGTAGCTCGCGACGATTTGAAAGATGGAGGCTCCGGTGTATTCGCTGAAACCGTGCGTGCCATTCGTCGAAAAAACCCATTTACTACAATTGAAGTATTGCCTTCAGATATGGGGGGAGTTTACGAAAACTTAAAAACCCTTATGGATGCAAAGCCAGATATTCTAAATCATAATATTGAGACAGTTCGTCGCTTATCTGATCGAGTCCGTGCTCGTGCCAAATATAATCGCTCACTTGAGCTATTACAGAGAGCGAAGGAAATGTACCCAGAAATTCCAACGAAGTCGAGTCTTATGATTGGTTTGGGCGAAACGAAAGAAGAAATCATTGAAACGATGGACGATTTACGGGCGCATGATGTTAATATTATGACAATTGGCCAATATCTACAGCCATCCAAAAAACATTTAAAGGTGCAAAAGTATTATAGCCCTGAGGAATTTAACGAATTAAAACAAATCGCTTTGACAAAAGGATTCAGCCATTGTGAAGCCGGACCATTAGTGCGTTCTTCCTATCATGCTGATGAACAAGTAAATGCTGCTGCGAAGCATATGCAAGAACAAGGTGAGAAAATTCTTGAAGCGAAATAAATAGATTAACAAAAGGGTCAGACTCTACAGGTACTATATACCGTTAAAAACAGTATATAGATTGTAAGGTCAGACCCTTTTGGGGCCGCTTTTTTTGATATGGTATGAAGATTATCGATTCGTATTCATACGCTCATCTTTTTGATGGATCATTTCTCCGTTTTCATTTTCTCCTTTGCTATAATCTTTTCCTTGTGGTGATTTCAACATATTTTGAATTGTTTTGTCGATAGTATGGTCGATATTATTTTGATCGGAACCTCGAGTTGCGAAGTTTTCGATATCTTGAGCAAGTTTCCAATCATCACTTACATATGCGTGATAATAGCGGGGAACAACTGACATAGCTGTTCTCTTCACTTGATCAGCGGTTTCCGATCGGTTTGATGAGTTGGTTTCATATACGACAAGAACATCCTCATCTGTAACAAGTGAAGCCGCACGTTTTACGTTCGGCAGTGATGCTGTAAGCGAAGTAATAACACTAGCCAATTGTTCCCGATCAATGGCTACATTTTCATTTGCGACGTTTGCAATATTTTTGCCGTTAATATTTGTACTGTCCATTCGAGTAAAGCCAAAATCAGATCCTTGATTGGTGCTATTGTTATAATCTTCATCATAGTATTTGGTTGGTGAGTTAACTTTAACTGGATTTGAGATGTTGTCGGTTACTTCACTTCCTTGTTCCTTAGGAGCGGAGCAACCTGCAAATAACGTAATAGAGCATAAGCTTAACGCTAGAACTGCTTTTTTCAATAAAAACACCTCCTAAGAGATAGGATGAGCAAATACCGCTAAATTTCGCTTAGTAATTGCTGGCTAATCAGTTATAATTTAAGTAGGAATTGGAATAAGAGGTGAGATGGATGATAAGCATCAATAATTTAGCCTATGACATTGTAGAAGAACGAAGAGATGGCTACAATGAAGAAGCATTTAAAGCTCGTTATAGTGAGATATTGACTAAATATGATTATATTGTTGGTGATTGGGGATATGGACAATTACGTCTGCGCGGTTTTTTTGAAGATGATAACCAAAAAGCTACGTTTGATACAAAAATTAGTACATTAACCGAATACCTTTATGAATACTGTAATTTTGGCTGTCCATATTTTGTTTTAAAGAAAATAAAGTGAAACTTCAAACAGTGGGGGCTTCTACCCCTTCTGCTTGTAAGTCCCGTTCTACTGTTGATCAATTAATCGACAGTACGGACCCGATTACCTCTATCTCACCAATCGGGATTTTACTGCATGTGAATGCAGGATAAACTAAACAAGCACTAGAAAAGGGTCTGACGTCACACTCTATCTTCCGTTTTAAACGGTATGTAGTAGATGTGGAGTCTGACCCTTTCTTTAAGTGACAGTTATTCTACCTCTAATCAGGAGTTGTAGAATGTGGGGCTTGTTCGTGTTTGTCAGGATCGTCATGGGGTGGGTGGGCACCATCCATTTGACGAGGCAGACTTTCATGAAGCGATTTGTATTCGTAATTGAAGGCACTCGTATAACGCTGTCCTTCTTTCCATGGAGAGCTTTTATTTTCAACAGATGTCATCTCCCCACGTGGGGCTCCATAAGGTCCTTCAGGCAGTTCTTCAGGAAGTAAATCATTCTTTTGTTTTTCCACATTTGAGATCTCGTGGAAACGGTTGTTATCATTCATATTCAACATCCTTTCTACTTCACTGTAAATCTTAGGTTGTCCTTTTCTGTTGAAAACATGAGGTAGTGCATTACTTTTTTCAAATATAGACTTTATACAACAATTGTGAGAACTATGATAAAATTATAGTAGTATCATCTTGCATTATGCTGAAATCTAACAAGAATATAGTCGTTTAATTAAGTTGCAAACAGATATATTGTGGGGTTTTTTAAAAGATTTTAATAATCTTACATTAGTCGAATAAGAACACATAATACATAGAAAATTATGTTTACGCCAAGACTAGAGAAGAGGGACATGGTATCCTTTTCAAATTAGAAAGGATTGAATATCTTTGTATTTTGTTGACAGACAGCAAATTGAAAAACATTTACTACATTTGGAACAGCGGCTTCGCATTTTCGAGGAACAGTCGAATTGGGATAATGAGCTTGCTAGCCTTGCTCTTTGCCGACTTGTTCAGACTTCCATTGATGCAATGTTAGATACAGGGAATGCGATTATTGATGGCTTCATTATGCGCGATCCAGGAAGTTATGAAGACATCGTGGACATTCTATTGGATGAAAAAGTAATTGATGAAAAAATGGCCCATCAATTTAAGCACATTCTTCCGCTTAGAAAAATGTTGGTTCAGGACTATTTAGTAGCAGACACGAAAACGGTGGCTACCGTTTTTAGCGAAAA
Source organism: Peribacillus huizhouensis (assembly GCF_014138605.1). Lineage (GTDB taxonomy): Bacteria > Bacillota > Bacilli > Bacillales > DSM-1321 > Peribacillus > Peribacillus huizhouensis. The sequence goes on from NZ_JACJHX010000005.1 coordinate 250,073, forward strand.
TATCCAAGCATTTATCGAATACCCTAAAGTCGTAAGGAATTATTTAATAAATGAACTAGGTCCAGTTTCAGCATTCAAGAATTAACAGAAATGAAGAACGAGAGGGATCATATGAAGAAAGAATATAAAGGCTATCTGATTGATTTAGATGGCACTATTTATCGAGGAACTGAAGAAATTAAAGAAGCCGCTGGTTTTATTGAAGGCTTAAGAAGCCGAAATATTCCTTATTTATTCGTGACAAATAATGCATCTAGAACTCCAGCGCAGGTGGCTCAAGTGCTTTGTGATTTTGGGATTGAAACGGAAGCTGATCAAGTTTTCACAAGTGCGATGGCGACTGCGACCTTTATTGCAGAACGCCAAAGTGAGGCCTCTGTCTATGTTATTGGAGAAGAAGGGCTTTTGAATGCAATTCAAGAAAAAGGATTTACCTTAGCTGATGAAAACCCTGATTTTGTCGCAATGGGCATTGATCGTAAAATCAATTATGAAAAGCTCGTAAAAGCTTGTCTTGCGGTACGGAATGGTGCAACCTTTGTTGCGACAAATAGTGATGCAGCACTTGTAACTGAACGAGGTCTTCTTCCGGGCAATGGCTCGATTGCCTCAGTCATATCTGTATCAACAGGGATACAGCCTATTTTTATTGGCAAGCCAGAATCCATTATTGTTGAACAAGCATTAAAGGTTCTTGGTGTTGATAAGAAAGATACCATTATGGTCGGCGATAACTATGATACAGATATTCTTGCCGGGATTAATGCGGGGATAGATACATTATTAGTACATACTGGTGTTACAACGAAAGAATTATTGAAAAATTATCAAGAACAACCGACACATGTTATTGATACATTAGCTGACTGGAAGTTCTAAAAAGAAGAAGCTTGGGTATGTTACTCTACGTCCAAGCTTCTTTTATTTGTTCTTATAATCATTTTTGGATAAAGTGAAACTTCAATCTGTGCCGCTATCTTCATCCCCGATCCTATGCTTCAATCGATTCTTCTAAACCTTAATGGTGGGATTTACTGCCCGTTAATGCGGGATAAACACTCTAATTACTTTTTGCTTTTAGCTCGGTGCGCCAATCTACTTGAAGCGGCAGCGGCAATGGCACCGACGATATCATCGAGAAACGTATGGACTTTTCCTGTACTTTTATCATTCAAATACTTCAGAATACCTGGTTTTTGCTTATCGATATAACCATAGTTCGTAAAGCCGATTGATCCGTATACGTTTACGATGGAAAAGGCAAGGATTTCATCTACACCATACAAACTTTCATCTATTTCCACGATTTTTTGCAGCGGTTCTTCCAGCATCTTTTTTTCAGCAAGGACATCGAGTTGGATGCCGGTCAGAATCGCATTTTGGACTTCGCGTTTTGATATGACCCTTTCTACATTTTCAATACAGTCTTTCATTTCAAGGTTTTCATGGTAACTTGCTTGTAGATACATCACGAGTTCCGCAATATCCTCAATTTTTACGCCTCTTTCTTTTAACCATCTTCTTGCTGTCTGTTCAGATACGTTAATAACTTCATCCATTACAGATCACCCGTTTCGTGTTTGATAGTGGTAACTATGTATAAACATGTTTATTCTAATTTTTTAATAAACATTCAGAAAATTGAATGTTCTTCATATATATAAGGGAAAGTGGCATATTATCCTTGTGTTTGTACCTTTAAATTGCCCGTTTTCTTGGTTTATATCCTTCTTGAAAAACTTAAATGAGTATCACATAAATGAAAGGTGCGGATAAATATGATTGAGGAGATTATATTTGAATCGTATGGGATTACGCCAGAACGTGAGGAAGTTTTAGGGAAATACCCTTCCTTTATTTCCGGTCCAACCATTTACAGTATTATTCCGCTTGGCGAAGTGGATCAAGAAGAATTGCAGGAAAGAAAGATGATGGCCGATCAATTAATTCAGCAAGGTGATCGATATATAGCTGAATTTGTAATGGCGAATCATGGTAGTTATGTATCGGAGGCAGAAGAACAGCCATTCGTACTTGTGGCCGTTCGAACTTTACATGAACCGAGAAGTCAACAGCTCGGTAGGAAAATCGCTAAATTTCATTATCGAGCACGCGGTATTCCTACGGCTATTAAAGCTTGTTCGAGAATTGGTCAGTGGAAAGAACTTTGGGAACAGCGGATTGATCAGCTTGAGCAAATTTGGAATGAGAAACTGAAGGCGCATCCGAATAATCCATTTGAAAAAGAATTTATTGACACCTTTCCTTACTATATGTCATTAGGTGAAACGGCGATTCAATATTTGGTTGATACCGAAATTGATGATACACCAATAGCTAGTGATAGTGGTACGGTTTGCTATGATCGATTTACATCTGAGACGTGGAGCGGGAAATATTGTATAAAAAATCCGTTTGATTGGATATTTGACCACGCAACCAGAGATGTAGCGGAATGGGTTCGCCATCATTATTTACATAATCAACATACGTATCAGCCGGGTGTATCCACATTTATGCGTGAATATCAAACGATTGGACCGCTTTCAAGCTTTTCTTCTCGATTGCTTTATTCACGTTTATTGTTTCCAATCCACTATTTTGAAGTGGTAGAAGAGTATTTTTCAAGTCCCAAAGAGGCGAGAGCGAATGAATTGGAAGAACAAATTCAAACGATCGCAAATACTTCTGCTTATTACCAAGAATTCCTTCGCAGTTTTTATGAGATTGCCCAAATCCCATCCAAACGGCTTCAGCTTCCAGACGTAAGTTGGTTATGAATGATGCTTACATTTTTATCCATACATTCCTTCTCTTATGATATGATGAGTGAGAATATAAGAGAGAAGGATTTGAGTTCAATGAGGAAACCTTATGTTTTTATTACAAGAAAGATTAGCCGAGAAGCATTGAAAGGATTGAACGAATCATTCGTCGTGAACATGTGGGAATACGAGGAGCAGCCTGTCCCACGAGACATTTTACTGGAAGAAGCAGCAAAAGCAGATGCATTATTGACCATGCTATCTGATAAAGTCGACCTAGAATTGTTGGATGCTGCGAGAAATTTGAAAGTTATCGCGAATCTTGCCGTTGGATATGACAATATAGACGTTGCAGCTGCAATTGAAAGAGGAGTCACTGTATGCAATACACCTGATATATTAACGGATACAACGGCAGACCTGGCGTTTGCGCTATTAATGGCAACTGCAAGAAGAATTGTTGAGGCGGCTGAAATCGTAAAAGCAGGGAAATGGACGGGATGGAGTCCGCTATTACTTGCGGGTCATGACATCCACCATAAAACAATTGGGATCGTAGGAATGGGGAAAATTGGCGAGACTGTTGCAAAACGTGCTACAGGTTTTGATATGGAAATTCTCTATCATAATCGTAGCAGAAATACAGAAGCTGAGGAAAGATTAGGTGCTCGTTACACAAGCTTTGAAGAGTTAATTACAACGGCTGATTTCATTGTTTGCCTAACGCCATTAACAGATGAAACAGCAGGAATGTTCAATAAAGAAGCATTTCAGAAAATGAAGCAGTCAGCAATCTTTATTAATGTTTCCAGAGGTGCAGTTGTGGATGAAGACGCTCTATTCGAGGCACTTGTGAAGGGTGAAATAGCAGGTGCTGGTTTAGATGTATTCAAGCAAGAACCGATTGGTAGTGACCATCCATTACTTACTTTACCAAATGTCGTTGCTTTGCCCCATATCGGTAGTGCGAGTGCAGAAACGCGTCAAGGAATGATTATGCTTTGTATAGAAAATATTGCGCGTGTCCTTTACGGCGGGCAGCCTAAAACGATTGTGAATCCCTAAAAAAATTATTAGCCATCACGAGGGATGGTGTCCTAAAGGGTCAGACTTCACACTTTATATACCGTTTTATCGTGTCATTCACGATAGATTAACGATATATAGAGGATGTTGGGGCTGCCTCTTTCACTTTATGGCATCTTACTTTATGGCTTATAACAAATTCGTAGAATTATAGAAAAAACATTATCTAACTATTGAAAAAATAAAAAAATACAGATATAATGTCTACTATACAAAAACAAATGTATTCTCTATAAAAACAAATGGGGTGGAGCCGTATGAAAGCAATATCAATTGGATTATTAGGCCTCGGTACGGTCGGATCTGGGGTTGTCAAGATTATTGAACAACATCAAGATAAGTTGATGCACCAAATTGGGTGTGCTATAAATATTAAGAAAATCCTTGTGAAAGATTCTGCGAAAGATCGTCAGGTTGCTATAGATAAGAGCATCTTAACATCCAATGTAGATGAAATTTTAGAGGATCCTGAGATCGATGTCATCATTGAGGTTATGGGGGGAATTGATGAAACGAAGGATTATCTTCTTCGTGCAATCAGAAACAAAAAACATATTATTACAGCCAATAAAGATCTAATGGCCTTATATGGGTCACAGTTATTAAAAGAAGCAACTGCGAATGAATGTGATTTATTTTATGAAGCAAGTGTTGCTGGGGGAATTCCGATTCTTCGCGGACTTGCGGATGGACTGGCCTCTGACAGAATTACGAAGATGATGGGAATTGTGAACGGTACAACGAATTTCATCTTAACGAAAATGAGTCAAGATGGAAGCGCCTATGAAGAGGTATTAAAGGAAGCTCAGAGCTTGGGATTTGCAGAAGCTGATCCTACAGCAGATGTGAGCGGACTGGACGCTGCAAGAAAAATGGCGATTCTTTCTACGCTTGGATTTTCGATGACCATTGATCTTGAAGATGTTACGGTGCAAGGGATTACCGAAATTTCTGAAGAAGATTTAGCATACAGTAAGAAGCTTGGTTATACGATGAAGCTGATCGGTTTGTCCTCAAGAGACGGCGAAAAGGTTGAGGTTAGCGTACAGCCTGCGCTATTGCCTGAGCATCATCCGCTAGCATCTGTGCATAATGAGTATAATGCTGTCTATGTGTATGGCGAAGCGGTCGGTGAAACGATGTTCTATGGTCCAGGTGCTGGTAGTCTTCCAACGGCTACTTCTGTCGTGTCTGATTTGGTCGCTGTGATAAAGAATATGCGACTTGGTGTGAACGGCCGTAGTGCAGTTGCACCACAATACCCGAAAACGATGAAAGAACCATCTGAAATCCATGCGAAATTCTTTATTCGATTACATGTGAAGGATGAAGTGGGTGTGCTTGCCAAGATCACGATGCTGTTTGCAGAGCACGGAGTAAGTTTTGATAAAATCCTTCAGCTTCCGTTAAACGAAAAAGGTTCATCTGAAATTGTCCTTGTTACACATCACGCAACATTAACTGAATTTGAAAAAATCCAACAAAAACTAAATGATTATGAAATGGTTAAAGAAATCAAAAGCACGTATCGTGTTGAAGGAGAGAATGGCAAATGAGCTGGAGAGGCCTATTAAGCGAATACCGAGAAATGTTACCTATGAATGAGAACACACCTGATTTATCCCTACATGAAGGAAATACGCCTCTCATTAAATGTGAAAACCTTTCTAAGGAATTGGGAATTGAGCTCTATGTAAAATACGAAGGCTTGAATCCAACTGGCTCATTTAAGGATCGCGGTATGGTGATGGCTGTTGCTAAAGCAGTTGAAGCAGGCAGTAACGCCATTATCTGTGCATCAACAGGAAATACTTCCGCTGCTGCTGCTGCCTATGCAGCACGTGCGAATTTGAGATGTATCGTTGTCATTCCAGAAGGAAAAATTGCGATGGGCAAGCTTGCACAAGCCGTGATGTATGGGGCGGAAATCGTCTCTATTGAAGGTAACTTCGATGACGCTTTGGAAATTGTTCGAAGTATTAGTGAAAAAGCGCCGATTACACTTGTTAACTCTGTAAATCCATACAGAATTGAAGGACAAAAAACGGCAGCATTTGAAATTTGCGATGTTCTCGGTTCGGCTCCAGACATCTTAGCTCTTCCGGTTGGTAATGCCGGAAATATTACGGCCTATTGGAAAGGGTTTAAAGAATATAACGAACAAAAGCAAACAGGCCTACCGGAAATGCGGGGATTTGAAGCAGCAGGATCAGCTGCTATTGTTCATAACCGTGTCATTAAAGAACCGGAAACGATTGCGACAGCGATTCGTATTGGCAATCCTGCTAGCTGGAAATTCGCTGTTGAAGCTGCAAATGAGTCAAATGGAAAAATTGATGAAGTGTCAGATGAAGAAATTCTTGAAGCGTATCGCTTACTTGCACGTTCTGAAGGTGTATTTGCTGAACCGGCTTCATGTGCTTCCATTGCAGGAATCATCAAACAACTACAGAATGGTGAAATAAAAAAAGGCAGCAAAATTGTCGCTGTCTTAACAGGAAATGGATTGAAAGATCCGAATGTTGCCGTCGATCATAGTGAGATTAAACCACAATTGCTGCCAATGGATGAGAAAGTGATCTTAGAACATTTGCAACAAGGCTTGGTTCAGTCATGATTGGAGAAAGTGAAATGTTTTACATCCGGGTCCCAGCAAGTACAGCAAATCTAGGACCTGGATTTGATTCAATTGGTATGGCGCTCGGTTTATATTTAGATATTCAAGGTCAATATACGGATGAATGGAATATTATCGCTTTGTCGAAAGAGCTTGAGAGTTTTCCTAGTGATGATTCAAATTATATCGTTACGATTGCTAAAGAAGTTGCTGGACATTATGGAAAAGAACTGCGACCATGCAGGTTGGAAATTTCAAGTGAAATCCCGCTTGCAAGAGGTTTGGGTAGCAGCGCATCTGCAATCGTTGCTGGAATAGAACTGGCCAATATTGCTGCTGATTTGAACTTGTCTGCGCAAGAGAAATCAAGGCATGCTTCTATTTTCGAAGGTCATCCTGACAATGCTGCAGCATCAGTAATGGGGGGACTAGTTGTTGGCTGGCATTCTGATGATGAGACAGATGTGCTTTCATTTCCAATTGAAGGAATTAAGGCTGTCGCTGTTATCCCAGATTATGAGTTAAGGACAGAGGACTCGAGAAATGCACTTCCTGAGAAATTGGTATTTAAAGATGCCATTCATGGGAGTGCAGCTGCCAATGTTTTTTTAGGAGCTGTTCTGTCGGGGAATTGGCCATTGGCTGGAGAGATGATGAACCGTGATCGCTTTCATCAAACTTATCGGGCTCATTTAGTACCACATCTACCACGGATCGAAGCAATGGTAAAAGCTAACGGTGCTTATGGTACTGCTTTAAGTGGAGCTGGTCCAACGGTGCTATGTCTAGTTCCAGAAAATGCTGCTTGTAACGTCCAGAAATCGCTTCAAAATGAATTCCCTGATTTCGATGTTAAAGTTTTGGATATTGATAACGAAGGCAGCAAAACATTCGTTTTAGCTGACGAACATACAAAACTTGAATGGCGTTAATACCCACCAGTTATTATGAAGGGTAAATTATGAAGCAGGCCTTGCTTAATCATAATGGTGGCGGTGCGAGCTGATTATGCGAAGCCCCGTCCCTTTTCCATAATAAAAAGCTGACTACCGTTCATGCGCAATGCAAAGGTGTCAGCTTTTATTCAATTATCCTATTAGAATACTTGTTCTACTTCAACTACTCCTGGAACTTCTTCTAGAAGAGCACGCTCTATACCGGCTTTTAGGGTAATTGTAGAACTCGGACAGCTTCCGCATGCACCAAGCAGACGTAATTTAACGATCCCATCCTCTACATCTACAAGTTCACAGTCACCGCCGTCACGAAGAAGAAACGGACGAAGCTTATCAAGTACTTCTTGTACTTGAACTTCAATCGTTTGTTCAGACATTACAATCGACTCCTTTCATACTCTTATTATAATAGCATGATATGAAAAAATCCAACGGAAAGATTATTGGAATTTTGGAACCTTTTTATTATCGTTTTAGTAAAAATCAGGTAAAATGAAAGTAAGAATACATGTAAAAGGGAGAAAGATATGGAAAACAAGCTGATTGAAATACAAGTGTATGGAGCTGAACAGATCTGTGCAAGCTGTGTAAATCTGCCATCGTCAAAGGACACGTATGAATGGCTGGAAGCAGCTCTATCCAGAAAGTTTCCCGGCCAGCCATTTGCCATTACTTACATTGATATCTTCCAACCGCAAGAAAATCCTAAACGTCAGGAGATGGCTGAAAGGATTATAGAAGAAGACTTATTTTATCCGCTCATTCTCATTGGTGATGAAATTGTTGGTGAAGGAAATCCGCGCCTTAAAGCAATTGTAAAGGAAATGGAGAGGTACGGGTATCAGACTCTCGAAGCATGAAAAAAATAGAGGGTATCCCAAAAGGTCTGATCATGCACTCTATAACAAAGTTCATAGTAGCACTTTAGCTTAATATGAACTGTATATTGTAGTGTGGGGTCTGACCCTTTCGTTATAGGGGATATCCTCTATATCAACTAATTATCCATTATGATACTTGTATAGCCATAGAATACCTGATTTTAATAAACGTGCCATTCTTCCTGTGATCGGGCGTTCACCGACAAGACCGAAGCCATGTTTGCTACCAAGAGAGCCAAGTGTTCCTTTTAGTTTAATGACTGGGAAGCTTTCAGGTAGTGGCTCGTTTGCCCATTTTTTCACTAAAACAGTAACGATTTGTTCCGCTTGACCTTCGGCTAATTGAGCACTTGGAGCTTGCGGTAAGCTTGCGCAGTCACCTACTACAAATACGCTGTCGTCATTTGGAAGGAAATGCTGTGGTGTAAGGATAACCCGCCCTTGTTTGTCTTTTTTAACATCAAGGTCGCGGACAATTTTACTCGGCTGAATACCGGCTGTCCAGACGATTACATCACTATGAACTGGCTCATCGCCATTATAAAGTGTATTCGGTTCAACTTTGGTGATATTTGAATGATGAACGATATCGATCGTGTGTTTTTTAAACCAGCTTTCAACGTACGTGCTTAATCGTTCAGGGAAGGCCGACAGAATATGCGGACCGCGGTCAAATAACCGAACATGTAAATCAGGACGGCTTTCAATTAGCTCACTTGCTAATTCTACTCCACTAAGCCCACCGCCAACGATGGAAACAGTAGCACCATTGCCTAAGTTATTCAAGGCTTGATATGTTTGGCGTGTTTTATCTATTGTTTGAATGCTATGTGTGTATATATCTGCACCTGGAATGTTATGGAACTTATCTTCACAACCTAAGCCAATGACTAAATCATCATAAGAAACAGGATCTTGATCTTTAAGAATAACTTGTTTATTTTCTAAATCTACAGAAATAATTTCTCCATATACGGAATGAAGCTTAGGGTGTTCTGGAAAAGCTACCCGAATATGGTGATCTGGAATTGTTCCTGCAGCAAGTCCATAATATTCAGTTTTCAAGCAATGATATGGGTTGCGATCGATGAGTGTAATGGACATATCGTCTGGAAGTTGATTTGGAAGTAACTTTTGCAGAATTCTAATTCCCCCATATCCACCGCCAAGTATAACTAAATTCTTCATTGTGAATATCCCCTTTGTTTGTTTTGCATAATAATTATAAAGCTCTCTTAAAATGCCCAGTAAAGGTTTCGCTCCTTTTTGGACATCTCCACTTTACTATGTTCTACCTACCCCTGATTGTTTCTTGTTTCTATGCTGTTGCATCGTATATATTCCAATAAAAAGTATAACGAAGTTAGGCTAAAACTACAACCGCATCGACTAAATTAAAAGAGATTTACCATTGTGTTTTGTTTGACTAATCTTTGGAAGTAGAGTAAGATGTTCTGTTAGTAATAGTGAGGTGAGGGAATGAAACCGCTAATTGAATTTTGTGTCAGCAACTTGGCAAGCGGTTCGCAGCAAGCAATGGAGCAGTTAGAAAGGGATCCGGATTTAGATGTAATTGAATACGGCTGCCTCAATTTCTGTGGGATATGCGCGCGTTCCATGTTTGCCCTTGTAGATGGAGAAGTTGTTACAGGAGAAACGAATGAAGATCTTGTGAAAAATATCTATCAACAAATTGAAGACAATCCGTTGTTTTAATATATAGATCGATTAAATAAGAAGAGGTGTCCCAGAAGATTAGGCCTAACATGCTGTAAACCGTTATTGTGTCATGTACACTTTAAACGAAATATAGTAGATGTGGGGTCTGATTCTTTAAGTTGTGGAACAACCTCTTTTTTGTTTGCAGGACATGGGGACGGGGCTTCGCGACTTACTTATCTAGCCCATCTACTTGGCAGATATCCGTACTTTATTAAGAAAAGACTTTAAAATATGGCTCCGCACCGCCGCTATTGTGATTAGGTGAGTGTAGCGTGCTGTTGGATGGATCTTTCATGGTAAATAGTAGCGTTTTAACGCCGTATTCGTTTTGTGTGAAGCAACAAGGACCGACTTGGTTCACTTGCTTTACCGATCCACCCCTTAGTAGGGTTAGTTATTTTATCTTCAACTAGTATAGTGGTGTTTTAACATCATGTTTTCTTCAGGATGTTTTTACGAGTTGATGAGTTCATGGTCTTGGTTATTGTCCCGTTGTTCTCGAATGTCCTGCCAGCGTTCTTTGGCCATTTTAATAATGGTTGTTTCAGTAGCTCTGCTTTGTTGCTCAATGATTATGGAAAAATATTTAACCGCTGTTTGTATATCAGAAATGCGTCGGGACAGTTCACCGATTAAATATAGAATCCGCACTTCAGAAACTTGCGTACCCTTAAAGTCATCTGTTGAGTAAGATTCCATATATTCCTGTCGGGCGATTTTTAAGAATCGTATTTCTTGCTCATGATCTTTTTTTCCTCGGTATAGCCAGGCGAGACGTAAGAAAATTCCAGCTATTGTGATGTGCTTTTCCTTTTTCAAAATCGCAGAATAGCCAGCTAGTTTATATGTACTGATTGCATCTTGAATGGTTCGTTTGTCTCCGAAGTGGTGTGGAACCCAGTGCGCGGATATCTTTGTTTGAATTTCTTCCTTAGTAAGCGGAGGGAAATATTTTGAGAAATCGTCTGAACTGGAAAAGCCGCAACATGGACAGACGTGAATATTATAATAAAGAGCATTGCTTTCCTCGTCATTGTATGAAGGGCAAAAGTCAGTATCGTATGCGATTACTTTCACAAACCGTGAGCGGATTTTCTTAGATGTAAATGAATGTTCACACATTAGGCATTTCAATTGTTTATCGTATAACGGTTGTATTGTCTCCACAATGCCCACCCCTTTAATCAAAAATAGTTCTATATACTTGGTCTTATATTCCTATTATAGAGGATGTTTAGAAAATATGCTGTACTATTTTCCTATAGGTATATCGGAAAGTTGAGAATAAAGGTTTTGATAGTATATACTAGTTGTAAAGCATTCCTTATGTAAAATGAAAAAAGGAGGGTTTATCATGAGTCAAGTTGTTACAATTACGGAAGCAGCTTCTTTTCAAATAAAAGAAATGATGAAACATAACGGTGAAGAAGGTTCTTTTTTACGAGTTGCTGTAAAAGGAGGCGGCTGTACAGGGCTTTCTTATGGAATGGGCTTTGAGCCAAGTGCTGGTGAAGCAGACGAAGAGCTTGAACAGTTCGGAATAAAAATCCTTGTTGATAAAGAAGATGGTCCAATCTTAAACGGGACAGTCATTGATTATAAACAATCGCTAATGGGCGGTGGTTTTACGATTGAAAATCCTAATGCAATCGCATCATGTGGTTGTGGTTCTTCATTTAAAACGGCCAAAAATGCTGGTACACCTGAAAACTGTTAACAAATTGATATAGATAATGAAGGTGTCCCAAAAGGGTCTGACCTTGCACTCTAGACACAGTTTATAGTAGTAAAATACTAACTATAATCTGTATATAGTCGTTGCTGGGTCTGGCCCTTTCGTAATGACAGCTTCTTTTTTTATTTTTCCATTTGTTTTCGAAATCATAGCTATCAGAGGAAAAATATTCACGACCATTATCATTGCAGGAATCATTGGATTAGTCATATTTATTATTGCTATTAATAAAAGGCTCTTTTCGTAAAGATTGTTGTTTTTAGCAAGAAACCAATTCGAACAGATGTTGATTGTAGTGGAAGGTGCGAGACTCCTGCGGGAAAAGCGTGTTGAGGGAGACCCCGCAAGTGCAAAGCACTGAGGAGGCTTCTGAGACCGCCCGCGGAAAGCGAGTACCTGCAACGGAAATCAACCCGGGTTATTAGTGTAAAAATGATTGAAAAGCAACAAAGTATGTGAAAACAGCCTAATAAAAAGTAAAATGAAGGAGTTCTTTTTTGATTGCCTCGTTTTACTTTACAATATTTTTTAACAGAGCCTTAAAAAAAATGAGACAGGTAAGTATCCTATCCTGTCTCATTGCAGTTTCACTTATTCAAACATCGAAGTACTATGCATCGGTTGAACTCTTGCTTTAGGGTCCATATATTGCTTCGCGTTGTTCACGGCAGTTGGTGCTTCACCAAATCCGCTTGCGATTAGTTTGACTTTTCCGTCGTATGTGCAAATGTCACCTGCAGCATAAATGCCAGGAATATTTGTTTCCATTTTGGAATTTACGACGATGTTATTTTTCTGGATGTCAAGGCCCCAGTCTTTGATAGGACCAAGGGAGGATACAAAGCCATAATTGACAATAACTGCGTCCACATCATGAACTTCACGATCTTCACCCTTCGCATCTTGTAGTACGACTTGCGTAATTTCAGTGCCGTTACCAATGAACTCAGCTGGTACGTAAGGTGTTTTGATTTCGACTTTCGAATTTTTTAAGTTTTCTACGCTGTGTTCATGCGCACGGAATTTATCGCGACGGTGAACAATCGTTACTTTTTCAGCAATCGGTTCAAGCATAAGCGCCCAGTCAACTGCTGAATCGCCGCCGCCGAAAACAACGACTTTCTTACCTGCGAAATGGTTTAAATCATTGATAAAGTAGTGAAGATTGCTTTTTTCGTATTGAATGGCATCTTCGATTTCGATTCGGCGCGGTTGGAACGCTCCATTTCCAGCTGTAATAATGACTGTTTTCGTAAAGTGGACGTCATTTTCAGTTGTTAGCTTGAAGACACCATCCTCTTGTTTCTCCACCGTTTGCACAGCTTGTTCGAGCACAATCGTTTGTTCGAATTTCGCCATCTGCTCTTTTAAATTATCAATTAACTCTTGAGCACGTACTTTAGGGAAACCAGCGATATCATAAATATATTTCTCTGGATATAACGCCGATAATTGTCCGCCTAGTTGTGGTAAACTTTCAATTATTTTTACAGAGGCTTGTCGCATTCCGCCATAGAATGCTGTGAATAAACCGACAGGACCGCCTCCGATTATTGTAATATCGTAAACCTTTTGATTTTCTTCCAACATGAATCCCTCCATTTAGCGTATCAACTTTTCCTGGATTAACAGGCTGTAATACCCTCACCTCAATTTTGTACAAGAATCAAGAAATAATAGGTAGAGATAAACAGCCTGTTAATCCCCGATTGGTGAGATACAGTTGAACCAATCGGGTTCGTAGTGTCGCTAAATAGAAGCGGTACCTGCGATTTAACGACACTAGAACGGGACTAACCATCAGGGGGAGCCCCACTGATGGAAGTTTCACTTTATGATAGTATTTTAACATAAAACAAGGGAAGAACAGCATGATAATTACATAATATAGATGGAATGTTCGGGAAATTATCTAGAAAAACATAAATTTGCTTGAAAAATGCAAGCATAAATATCTTTTCGAGGAATAGTTTTTCCAAAAAGTAGAATGAATATAAAACTTTACACATTTCTCTTAATTAAGAGAATCTTTCATAACTGTCTTACAATATTTTTATATTCCTTTTCACATTATATGATGAACTCTACAATAAGTATGGGATAACTTGTAAAAGGAGTGAGTAAGAGATGAAAGAACGTTGCCGCAATGTATGGCTCGCTGTATCTGGGCTTGTGATTTTGAAAGATGGAAGATGGTTAGTTGTGAAAAAGAAATACGGTGGTTTAAAAGGAATGTGGTCGCTACCGGCTGGATTTGTAAAATATGACGAAACGGTTGATAAGGCCATTGTGAGAGAAGTTCTTGAAGAAACGGGAATTCATACATCAGTAGCTGGATTAATAGGTGTAAGGAGCGGAGTTATCCGCAACGAAATTAGCGATAATATGTTAATCTTTCGGCTAACACCTTTAAGCTTCGATATTAGAGCTCAGGAGGAAGAGTTATACGAAGCTAAATTTGAAGATCCGCATCTCTTAATGCAAGAAGGCAACCATTCTGTATTATTGGATCAACTTCTTTCTTATAAAAATGAGAGTATGCAGCAAATGCTCGATGAAATGAATCCAGGTAATCAATTTGAATACACGTCATATAAGCTATTTTTATAAGTGTTGAATATGGGGACGGGGCTTCGCGGCTCACTAATAAAGCCATCTACTAAGCGCGTATACATATTATTAGAATAGAAGGCTGTTTTCGTATACGTTGTTGCTTTTAAATAATATGTACACTACTATCCTGGGTTGATTTCCGTTACAGGTACTCGCTTTTAAGTGGGCGATCTCAGGAGCCTCCTCAGTGCTTCCCACTTGCGGGGTCTCCCTCAACACGCTTCTCTAAGCAGGACTCTCGCACCTTCCGCTACAATCAACACCTTCTCGAATTCGTTAGTTGCTAAAAACAACAATCTTTAGCAAAAAGGGTAAATAGATTCCCTTATATCCGGCTTCAAACCTCCACTATGGTGATTAAGTGAGTATAGCGAGCTACATGATTGTGGATAAAGGGGTTTTTAGTGCTAATCAAGTTACTCAAAGTGTTTGCACAATTCATATATTTCGATGTATTCCATTGACGTGTCCTGACTCATTAAGTACACTTAGAGGGAGGCTTTTTGAGGAGGATATGAGAGAATATGGCACTTCCTACATTAATTATTTCTGTTGTACTTTTCTTTATCTTGTTTTTTGGCATCGGTTTTTTATTGAATATGCTATTCCGCTCTTCTTGGATAATGGTCATAATTTTTCCGATTATAGCCATTTATATTGTAAATGAATTAAAGTTGATAGAGTATTTTAGACATCCTGGTGAAGCCTTTGGCGGCTTAGGCGAAAAGTTGGCTGGCCTTTATGCAGCAGATATAACGATTTTATTAAGTGGGCTGGTAGGTGCAATTTTGGCTGGGGTTATTATTAAAGTCTTGAGAAAGAAAGGCTATCAAATGTTTTAAACAAGCAGGCTGTCCTTTGGGCATCCTGTTTTTTCTATGATTTTTTTAGTTATTTGACTGATGATAAAGCTTTTTCTTCTTACATGAATATTTCATTTCTATTCAGGAAAGAAATATAAGATGTGGGAGGAGAGTTTATTAAATGAATAGTATTAAAGTGATTTTGAAAAGAGTAGTAGTTGTATTCTTGTTTGTATTTGCGCTTCATTCTACGTTTTATCATATTACAGGTGTAGAAGCGAAAATCGTAAATAAAGTGATAGCTAATTATAAAAGCAAATGGGAAAAAGCTTTTTCGTTCAATTCGTTGAACGTATTTCATAACAAGGTGCAAGCTTCTTCAAGTGAAGCGAATCAAGATGTGGCCATAACAGAAACTCAAAAAAACTTACAAGATCCAATAAACATTAGTCAATATCCTGTCAAAACAATGGTTGCGACAGGGTATACAGCAGGCTATGAATCGACAGGGAAAAATCCAGGACATCCTCTATACGGCATCACTTATTCAGGTGTTAAAGTAAAGCGCGATTTATATTCCACGATTGCTGCTGATCTAAACGTGTTCCCAATTGGCACAATTTTATGGATTCCGGGATATGGCTATGGAGTCGTTGCGGACAAGGGAAGTGCTATACAAGGAAATAAACTAGATTTGTATTATGACACGGTAGAGGATGTCTATGAAAATTGGGGCAAAAAGACATTGGATGTATACATAGTGAAAGAAGGAGAAGGTGTACTTACTGAGGATGCCCTCACTTTACTAAATGAAGATGAAACCATCCAAGTGTTCCGTCAGCAATTCAGGAAAAATATATCAAATTAAATAATGAGACTTCAATCAGTGGAGGTTTCATTATCCCGCTGATTGTTAGTCCCGATCTAAAGACGCTAATTGTAAAAACCCCAGTTCTCTAAAAAAGTAGCTGGGGTTTCTTTATGTGCATTCATAATAACGAATCCAGGCATTCGAGATTGTCGGCATAAAGTTGTACTAGTTTCTAATGAAGGCCCTTATATAAATACGAAAAAGTATAAAATAAAGGCAATGAAGATTCCAGTCAATCCGCCGAAGAATACTTCAATGGGCTTATGTCCAAGTAATTCTTTCAGTTTATGTTGTTTTTGCTGTTCTTCTTTCTTTTGCCAGTCTTTTGCTTCTTGAACGAAAACATTGAAATCAGCCACAAGTTTATTGAGGACAACAGCCTGTTCACCAGCTTGTCGTCTAACACCCGTTGCATCAAACATTGTGATGATAGCAAATACGGCTGCAACTGCGAAAATAGGAGAGGAGATGCCTGACTGAATGCCAACACCAGTCGCAAGTGCTGTTACAGCAGCAGAATGAGAACTGGGCATTCCTCCAGTAGAAGTAAGCAAGGACCAGTCGAGTTTACGCAGTGCAATATAGTGAATAGGTACCTTAATAAATTGAGCAAAGAAGATTGCAATAAGTGATGCAACGAGAGGGAAATTAAAGAATAATTCCATAGATGTCCGCCTACTTTCTTTTTAAAGTGTCCTTTTTTGGGAGTGTTCAAAAGGTCGGATAAATGGCTTGCGTATGCCTTAGTCACCCTGGCTTTCACACGGGAGAAAAACGCTCACCTATGCCTCAATTTTTATCCTCTTTTTAAACACGAACTTCCAGCAAAATATTCATTCGATCTTAATAAATGATAAGTGAAGTAAACTTTTTTATATTCCCCTAAAACGGTTCGATACCTTTAGAGTCATGAAGTTTTACTTTTTAAAACTAGATTATGTATTATATGTATGCCATGATTCTATATTTTTCCTAACTCTATGTTTATATACCAAATGAATATAGCGTTAAAACGCCATTATTTACGATCAAGGATCAATCAAGTAGCACGCTGCACTCGCCTAATCCCAATGGTGGCGGTGCGGAGCCGGAATTTTGGATGTTTTCTCGATAAAATAAGTATACCTACTAAGGAGATTGCCTAATTTAGTAAATCGCGAAGCCCCGTTCCCATATCCTTATACTAAAAGTTAATCATGTAAACTTCAAGAGTGTCTAGAGACGGAAGGATTCATTCGAAACAGATTGTAAAATTAGCTATAATAGAGAATAACAGGAGGAGAAGTTACAATGTTTATCGTGAAAAATGAGTTGGATTTCAATCAACACGAAGAGTGTTTATTAATCGGTGTGTTCGAGAAACCGGTAAAATTTGCAGGGCCGGGGTTATTAGCAGATCAGCTGTTAGATGGTCAGTTAACGGAATTAGTGAAAGATGGTGAGATTTCTGCAAAGAAGAAATCCATCTCAAAAATACATACATTAGGTAAGGTTAGAGTTAAACGTTTTATTTTCGTAGGCCTAGGAAAAGAAAAGGAATTAACCTTCGAAATATTACGTGAGGCTCTTGGAAAAGCATTCAAAACTTTGAAAGATGCAAAAATGACGTCAGCGGCAGCTGCATTAGATACATTTATTACTGAAAAAGTCGATATCCTAGATGCAGCTCATGCATTAAGTGAGGCATTTGAGCTTTCGACTTATCAATTTGCAGGCTATAAACAAAAATCAAACGCCGTTGAAAAACGAATTGAATCATTTACCATCTATAGTGAAGAGGACGGAGATGAGATCCTTTCTTCATTACAAGTTGGCCAAGTATATGGAAGTGCTACGAATTCAGCACGTACGCTTGTGAATACGCCCGGAAATTTATTAACGTCAACTGATCTTGCTGAATATGCCCGCGAGCTCGGGGAAAAATATAATTTTGAAGTGGAAATTCTTGAAAAAGAAGTTATGCAAAAGCTTGGGATGGGTGCTATTCTTGCTGTAAATCAGGGATCCGTTGAACCTCCTAAAATGATTGTTCTAAAATATCAAGGCAAAGATGATTGGAAAGATGTAATCGGTCTAGTAGGGAAAGGAATTACCTTCGATACAGGTGGATACTCCCTGAAAACGAAGGCGGGCATTGTCGGTATGAAAACAGATATGGGTGGTGCAGCAGCCGTTCTTGGTGCAATGGAAATTATCGGTGAATTGAAACCAGAGCAGAATGTTGTGGCAGTCATTCCATCTACCGATAACATGGTTAGTGGAAACGCCTTTAAACCGGATGATGTAATTACTTCGATGAGCGGAAAAACTATCGAAGTTCTGAACACAGACGCGGAAGGAAGACTTGTTTTAGCAGATGCCATCACATATGCCTTGCATCAAGGGGCAGATTATCTTGTTGATATCGCTACATTAACAGGTGGTGTGATCACTGCACTTGGAATGGATATGACCGGGGCTATGACGAATAATGAGGCATTCTTTGAAGAGGTGCTATTAGCTTCTTATGAAACAGGAGAACCAATGTGGCGTCTTCCCATTACTGAAAAAGACAAAGAACGCGTGCGAAACAGCAAGATTGCTGATTTGAACAACTCACCGGGCGCTGCAGGACATGCGATAATGGGTGGAGCATTCATCGGTGAGTTTACCGAAAACAAGCCTTGGGTGCATCTCGATATTGCTGGTACATCTGTAACCAATTCAGCATCAGACTTAGGTACTTCTGGGGCAACAGGTGTTATGGTAAGAACATTAGCTACTCTCGTAGAACGTTTTGGTTTAGAAGATTAAGCAAAAGAGGTTACCTAACGAAAGCTTAGACCAAACCTCATGGTGTAAATGGAGGATGTCTCATAAGCTGACCCCGCACTCTAACATATTAGTGTTGTAATACACTTACCTTATACTGTATGTAGTTGTTGCGGGGTCTAACCCTTTGCTCTCAACATGAAAAAGACTGATTCGATGGAATATTTTATGAATCAGTCTTTTTTTAGGACTATCTCATCTTGATTGAAAATTTAACATTTAAAGCGATAATATGTCAGCCGTCTTCATGGGGGTTGGTTGGAAACCAAGTGGATTCCATCAGGGTTAAAGGTCGTGTCTGGAACTGTTTTAGAGTTAGTTTTACGGATCATATCTGTTACAGTAGCTGTTTTTGATTGCTGCACTGCTGCCATAAGCTTACTCTGAAAATGGACGAGACATGGCGAAAGTATTGACAACTTTCTGTGCATTAAACTGTGTTTGCCGATAGAATGAGTAAGCCTGGATTAA
Source organism: Peribacillus huizhouensis (assembly GCF_014138605.1). Taxonomy (GTDB): domain Bacteria; phylum Bacillota; class Bacilli; order Bacillales; family DSM-1321; genus Peribacillus; species Peribacillus huizhouensis. The sequence continues at coordinate 269,404 of NZ_JACJHX010000005.1, forward strand.
CAGAAAGAAACTGGCGAAATACATCTTGATGATGGGAATATGGGTAGTCATCAGAAAACCTTACATGATTTTCTGTCAAAAAGACCTCACCTTTCAAGCTGTTCTTATATGAAGAGTATCCAAATGGTATGCTGCTCAACAAAAAGGAAAAATTTTTAAATTAGTGCATCATTATTTGTATTTTAAATGTATTAGGTTTATGATATTATTAATACCTAGTTACAAAAAGTAAGGAATTTGAAAATCCTAAAGGTCAGGTGATCGATATGATTATAACTCCACAAATTAAAGAAATATTAATAGATAAAATGCAAATGATACAAAATCCAGGTAAGGGAGAAATATGTCTTGTAGGACCCGTAAACCTTCCTGTTGAACAAGGTGATTTTTCAGCTGTATTCCAGTGGTACACATGGCTTGAGCTTGATGACAAGATTCAAACAAAAGAAGATGTCCTTGAATCGTTAGCAACGGCTAATTTAGCTTTCGCTCAACAATCTTCTGTGCTAGTTTATGGTGATTTTAAGCAATCTGAACAAGCGTTAGTGAGAATGCATAGCATCTGCCATACCGGCGATATCTTCGGAAGTAAGCGGTGCGATTGTGGCTACCAGCTTCATCAATCGATGAAAATGATAACAGAGCATGGTTGTGGCGCTCTCTTTTATTTAGCTGACCACGAAGGGCGAGGCATCGGTCTGTTATCGAAATCACTTGCCTACATTTTGCAGCAAGAAGGATTAGACACAGTAGAAGCGAACCACGCGTTAGGATTTGAAGATGATACGCGTTCTTATGAGGGCGCCATCCGAGTACTTGAAGAACTGAGAGATAAACCAGTCGTTCTCATTACAAATAATCCGAAAAAACTAGAAGCATTGCGAGATCACGGCTTGACTGCTAATGAACATATCCCGTTATGGGGCGGCTTGACTGAAACAAACAGCTTTTATTTAGATACAAAAATAAAGAAATCAGGTCATATTCCACAAGAAGACTATATAGGAGCACTGATAAAGTGAAAACAGATCATGAATATATGCAGTTGGCGCTTGATTTAGCAGCTACAGCCAAAGGAAAGACGAATCCGAATCCTGTTGTCGGAGCGGTAATTGTAAAAGATGGAGTGATCGTAGGCACTGGAATTCATCGGAAAGCAGGAGAACCCCATGCAGAAGTACATGCGTTTAAGATGGCTGGGGACTATGCACGTGGAGCAACTCTATATGTAACACTTGAGCCTTGTTCACACTTCGGAAAAACACCACCTTGTGCCAATTTAGTGAAAGAGTCTGAAGTAAGTCGTGTGGTCGTAGCTACTCAAGATCCGAATCCATCTGTGGCAGGAAGAGGAATTCGATTACTAAGAGAAGCAGGAATAGATGTTGAAGTAGGCGTTTTGGAGCACGAGGCAATATTACTCAATGAACGGTTTATTCATAATATGAAAACAAAACGACCTTTCGTCATCTCTAAAACAGCTATGACGCTAGATGGCAAACTTGCAACTCACACAGGCCATTCGCAATGGATCACTGGAGAAGAAGCGCGCCGTTCCGTCCACCAGTTACGTAATGAAGTCGATTCGATTTTGGTCGGGATAGGTACCGTACTGGCAGATAATCCTTCGCTTACAACCCGCTTACCTGAAGGAGGCAAGAGCCCAATCCGCATTATTGTAGATAGCCAATTGCGTACGCCGTTAGAAGCAAAAGTGACCGAATGCAAAGAGGCAAAGACTTGGATTGTCACGTCAGAGGGAACAGATGCTGAGAAAAGAGCGGCCTTAATCGATAAGGGAGTTGAGCTCATCGATGTGCCGTTAACTGAAACGGGATTGAATCTGGAGTATCTATTAAACGAACTTTATCGTCGAGGTGTTACCGATGTCCTAGTTGAAGGTGGCGGAGAAATCAATGCTTCTTTTCTGCGGGCTGGTTTGATTGATAAATATATTGTGTATGTAGCGCCAAAGGTTCTTGCTGGCAAACATTCACTTACTCCTTTTGCTGGTGCAGATTCAGAAACGATGGGTGAAGCGAGAGATCTAAGCTTCCATCATATTGAAAAAATCGGTGAAGATTTATGCATTACAGCCTATCCTACTATCAAGGGATGAAAGAGGAAAGAATGTAGTTTACTATGAACGGGTTAACTGCCCGTAAAAGCCCGATTGGTGGGTCACACAGACGATAGACCAATGGACGCAGTGCACTTAGTCTGTGTCTCGTTGAACCTTAGCGACAGTAGAACTGGACTAACCATCAGTGGGGAGGAAGAATACCCACTGATTGAAGTTTCAGATTATATGGGGAGGAAACAAGTTGAAATTTGGTTTCGATATCGATGATACTTTAATCAATTTACGAGAGCATGCCTTTCATTTATATAACAAAAAATTAAACAAAAACGTGGAATTATCGGCATTTAAAGCTTTGAACACATTGGAAATTCATGAACCGTTTGGACTAACTGCACAAGAAGGCGGAGCAATGTGGAATAGTTTAGCAGAAGAAATTTACTATACAACTTGCCCTGCATTTGAAGGAGCAATTGAAACGTTGCAGCAGCTTGTCAAGGATGGCCATGAGGTCTTCTATATTACTGCAAGGAATGCTGAGCATTGCGAACGGACTAAAGACTGGCTTATTCAAAATCAATTTCCAGTAAAAGAAGGACATTTCTTTTGCGGGATGAAGGATAAAGAAAAAATCCGAATTATTGAGGATCTACAATTAGATTATTATTTTGACGATAAACCAGCTGTACTAGAAACTTTATTGGATGTTCCGACAAAAGTATTCGCGATTGACAACAGTTATAACCAAGAATTGAAGATTCCGAGGCTTTTGAGCTGGTTTGATTTACAGGAAATCATTGCTGATAAAAAACCTGGCCTATAAGCTTTCCGGTTTAGGCCAGGTTTTTTGTCATTTACCTATCGTGTAAACGATATAATAGATGTGGGGGCAAGACCCCTTCGTTACTTTCATTTAATACTGATGAAAAAGGGGGAAAGTCTATGGAATACAATATTGAAAAATCAATGTTGAAATCATTAGGGATTGAAATAATAGAGTTGAGTAAAGGGAAAGTCATTGCCACGATGCCAGTTGATGAAAGAACATGGCAGCCAGTTGGATTACTTCATGGTGGTGCTTCCGTGGCACTTGCTGAAACCGCTGCGAGTATTGGTGGCTATGAGCTTGTAGACAAAACAAAAGAAGCTGTTGTTGGACTCGAGATCAATGCCAATCATATTAAAGGAAAACGTTCTGGTATTGTAACAGCTGAAGCAAATATTCTTCATAGAGGAAAAACAACGATGGTTTGGGACATTAAAATTCGTGATGAAGAAGACCAGCTTATTTGCGTATCCCGCTGTACATTGGCAGTTATTGTACTGAAACAGAAAAACTAACACATCTATCAATTTACGACAGGGTCTAACTTAGTACTCCATCACACAGTTTAGCGTATTATTCCCCTTCAATTAAACTGTTTGTAGCAGTTGCGGGTTCTGACCCTTTCGTAATGAACTCCCCCTTCAAACCTTCCTGCGCATTCTTACCTTTTACTACCCTTTCAAAGCATCTTATAACAAGTTCCGCACAAGCGGTCTAGCCGCTAATAGGTTTTATCTCGCATGAACAGGCGTCCCCCAATTCAAGGCTTAGAGGAATCGAAGAAGCTAACAAGGTAAAGACGTGAAATGACTTCATGCTGAACTAGGCTAATAATAGATTTATTATGTATGATAGAAAGAATTTATTTAATAATTCTTTCCCCCAAGCAACGAGACAAGCTGATGCGTATGATGCTGTATAACGACTGTAGCATCTTCTGCTGTTAGTATTCTTCAACTAATTTTTTTAGTAACAAAGATATAGGTGGGGGACAATTGCCCATAGCCTGATTGGTGAGCTACTGTGAGTGCTTTTTACGGTTTTTGATGAGGCCGATAGGATGAAGGTCAAATTGACGAAAGACTAAAGAAGCGGCGCATTTAGTCTGTGATTCACTGAATCTTAGTTCGCACTGTTCGATTGATCGAAGTTGAAAGCAAAGATCTTATCGACAGTAGAACGGGGCTAACCATCAGTGAGGGTAAGTTCTAACAAATTGGAAGAGGAATTGTTGATAGAGATGTAGAACAATGTTAGGGAAAGAAAAAACTAAATTTTTTATAATATTCTGTTATAATACAACAATAAGTTTTTAGAAAAGGGGGATGAAAGACATGGAACAATACTTATTCATTGACTTTGAGTTTACCATGCCAGAGGGAAAGGGGAAGCCTGAGGGTTTTTATCAGGAAATTATTGAAGTCGGCTTTGTTTCTGTAATAGATGATAAATTAGGTGATCAATTTTCTTCGTTTGTTGTTCCTAATAAGTTTTCACATTTAACAGAGCGCTGCAAAAGATTTCTTCATATTTCTCAAAGTCAGGTAAATCAAGGTATTAGTTTTGCCGAACTTGTAATATTATTACAAAGTTATGATCAGAAGTGTCCAACAAAGATCGTTACATGGGGAAATATGGATATGAAGGTGTTGCGTAATAATTGTCAAAAAGCTGGAGTGGAGTTTCCTTTTACTGGGGAACAAATTGACTTATCAATGGAGTATAAACGCTTTTTTGGAGATCAAAACCAAACAGGTCTGTGGAAAGCGGTACAGGCTTATGGAAAAGAAGGAACAGGACGGCACCATCGTGCTCTTGATGATGCGATGACAACGTATAATATTTATAAATTAGTAGAGAAAGATAAAAGCTATATGAAAAATCACCAGCCTACAACGATTGGGGATCGGATTGATTTGTCTAAAGTTTTAAATAAACTTGTATTATAAAAGCCAAATCATAAGAATTGATTTGGCTTTTACGCATTTATTTAAAATAGTCTTTCTCTAGTTCTTCGATCTGTTGCAGACTTCTTTGATTCCAATCGTCTTGAGTCTCTGACAGCTTTTGTTTCATCGCTTCAACCGATTGTTGCAGCGATTGTTTATAATCGGGAATCTCACTTGTGTACGCTCTAACCATATTTTTAGGCACATTCATTTGTTCACGGAAAGCGAGTGCTCGGCGCTGATGGAACAAGGCGACATCAACTTGTTTTGGATGGTGTAAATCACCTTGCATAGGGTGCTTGGCAACAGCAAGAACACGGACAAGATAAGCGTTTGGCCTCTCTTCAGTAATTTCCCCTAAATATTTCCCTGTTTTATAAATCGCGGAAACCTTGTCCCCAACTGAAAATTTCTCTTCACTCATTTCTATTCCCCTTTTCCTACTAAACTTTCTTCATCATACAAAATTTAAAGAAGGCTTTCAAATACTGGGAGAGGAAGATATAAATTAGGGTTACTATTGTGTATTAATAAAATGGACAAGATGTTAATTAAATCCTTTCAAGTAATATAAAAAAGAGACAAATCTAGTCGGAATTCATCATTACCGGCAAGTCGCTTGCACTTTGCTAATGGATTCGTGTAAAGTGTACAATTGAAGCACATAATAGTAGATTCATTATTATGGACGGATTATTTATAGGAAAGAAGGGATTTTAAATGACGAACTATCCACAATTAACATCTGAAGTATTAGAAAATGAAAAAGCAGTCATTATGGAAACGAGCCAAGGAAATATCAAAATTAAATTTTTTCCTGAATTAGCTCCAAAAACAGTTGAGAACTTCTTAACACACGCTGAGAACGGCTATTATGACGGGATTATTTTCCACCGTGTAATTAAAGATTTCATGATTCAAGGTGGGGATCCACAAGGAACTGGTATGGGTGGAGAAAGCATTTGGGGAGCTCCATTTGAAGATGAATTCTCTATGCAATTATTCAATCTGCGTGGCGCATTATCTATGGCCAATGCTGGACCAGGGACGAATGGAAGTCAATTCTTTATCGTTCAAGCACAACATGTTGACTCAAGAATGGGTGAACAAATGAAACAAGCAGGCTACCCAGAAGAAATTATTGAAGCTTACATGTCAACTGGTGGTACTCCTTGGCTTGACCATAAGCATTCTGTTTTTGGACAAGTTGTGGAAGGCATGGATGTAGTCGATGCCATTGCTAATGCAAAAACAACTTACGGTGATAAACCAGCTGAAGACATCGTGATTCAATCGATTAAATTAGTCTAAATTCTAGAGAAACGGGAGAGATTGGTCTCTCGTTTCTTTTTTTGATCACCACTTATTTCCTCATGAAAAAACCTCTAGGTGCTTTTATAAAATGGCTGTGGTAAAGAATCATATTCTTACAATGCACATTCAAGTTTAACAGAGCCAAAAATAAAGATAAGGAGCGTAGCCATGTTGCCTCTAGAAAGTTATATTCGAAGAGTTGAGTTGAAGAGAGAGGCTATTCCTTCGTTTGATACCTATCCGTTCAGTTTGCCGGCCGTTCGTCCTTTGACTAATGTTGAACTTCATCCCAATATTACATTTTTCGTCGGCGAAAATGGTATGGGGAAGTTCACTTTACTGGAGGCGTTTGCTGTTGCTTTCGGTTTTAACGCGGAAGGAGGCACGATTAACTTTAACTTTTCTACGAAAGAGACCCATTCTAATTTGTACGAATATGTACGGCTTGTGAAGGGGACGAAAAAGCCGAGGGATGGTTTTTTTCTTCGTGCTGAAACGTTTTATCCCGCATTAACGAGCAGTAAGTCCCCCACCTCAAGGTTTAGGGGAATCGAAGAAGCGTAGGTGGGGGATAACTGCCCGTAAAAGCCCGATTGGTTCAACTAACAATCAGTGGGGGAAGAAAGACCCCGCTGATTGAAGTTTCACTTTATAATGTCGCGTCTACGATTGAAGAATTGGACATAGGTGGCTTCGGGCCGAGAATAATCGATTCTTTTGGCGGTAAGTCCCTTCATGAACAATCTCACGGGGAATCATTTTTCGCCGCTTTTACGAACCGATTTAGCGGACAAGGTTTTTACATATTGGATGAGCCTGAAGCCGCCTTATCTCCACTTCGACAACTTTCTTTGCTATCGAGAATGCAGGAGCTTATTCAACTTAATTCACGGTTTATTATTGCTACTCATTCACCCATCATTATGGCGTATCCCGATGCGAAGATTATCGAAATGACAGAAGAAGGGCTGAGCGAGACAAAGCTTGAGGACACGAATCATTATACAATCATGAAGCAGTTTTTTGAAGATAAAGATCGCTTGCTTTATCATTTGTTAAAATAACTAGGGAGATTTAGCTACATACTGGTTTGACGCCTGTATTTTGAATTCGACTCATAAATATTTTACAAATTCAACGCATAATTCCTCGATTTTGACACGTATTATGCGTTTTTAAGTTCTAACTGAAGCCTTCTTATAACTCTATTCAATTTAAGTCGCGAAATGGAAAAGTAGTTGTTATAATTATGATACAAGAATTGGTATTTTTAGAAAGGATGTAATCAATGAACGTTCTTTTACCTACTGTACTTGGCTTGTTTCTCTATTTTCCAGAAGATAAGTCAGAATATTTCCCCGCTGCCATTTCGTTTACCATTTTCATGATTGCTTGTGTTTTTACGATGAGGTGGATCATCAAAAAATCACGGAAAGAAGAGCTAAAAACGAAGAATTTAGAAGAAGAAGTAACCCGTAGAAATCAACATTTAAAGAAAAACTCGTTGCATTAAAGCAGAATAAATAATCAAAGGATCTCCTAAAAAGAGCCAGACCTCGCACTTGTAGTTACGAGATCTGGCTCTTTGCTTTTAGAACATCCTTTTTCTTATGCTTCTTCAGAAACGACAGTGAATCGTTCGTTTACATGTTTAGGATTATCAAGTTCATCAAGCACAGCGATAGCGTAGTCTTCGTAGCTTACATAGCTATTTCCTTTTGAGTTTGTGAGCAAGTGATCTTTACCTGCTTGATAAGATCCTGTTCTTTTGCCGACTGCAAATAATGCGGAAGGACTTAGGAATGTCCAAGTAATGGAATCCGTTCCTTGCAGGATTTCAAGATTTTTTCCTTGATTCGCTGCAGTAGCCTTAAACATATCTGGGAAGTCAGGGGTATCAATCACACGGACTTTTTTATCTGGATCAACAAACAAGCTACCAGCCCCGCCGACTACGAATAATTTTGTATTTGGTGCTCCTTTTAATGCTTCGATAAGAACATTTCCAGCATCAACATGTAAATGCTCCTCTCCAAATGGTGCACCAAAAGCGTTGACTACAACGTCAAAATCTTTTAGATCAGCAGTCGTTAAATCGAAAACATCTTTTTCTAAAATAGCGACTCCTTCTACTTGAAGTTTTGCAGCGTCGCGAACAATGGCCGTTACTTCATGATTTCTTTCTAAAGCTTCCTTTGTAATGCGGCTTCCCGCTTTTCCTGTTGCTCCAATTACACCTATTTTCATAATTATTATACCTCCTAGTAATTGTCTATTTGTAACTACTTTTGTTACATCTTAGGGGTGAAGAAGAGGCTGACTCTAAATCAAAGGGTCATCCTCGTTCTGATATCTTGTAACGATTTGCTTGCCAGTTCCTTTTCCATTGCAGTCTGTGCTGTATGAAACGTATCTTCTAAAGCAGATTGGATGTTTTTACCGACAGGACATTGTGGATTTGGATTTTCGTGCATCGAAAATAAAACTTCTTTTTCTTGAACGGCTAGGTAAATGTCTAAAAGTGAAATCTCTCCTGGATCTCGGGTCAAGACAGCCCCTGGTGTTCCGACTTGCGATTGAAGAAGCCCTGCTTTTTTTAGCATTCCTGTGATCCTGCGAATGACAACTGGATTGGTATTCACACTGCCAGCAATATATTCTGAAGTAACCTTTTCTCGCGGACCAGATGCAACAAGGGAAAGAATATGAATGGCAACAGCAAAGCGGCTGTTAATCATCGCACTCACCACCTATGTAACCATTATAGTTACAATTAATTTGATTGTCAAATTAAATTTAGCTAGAGTTCCGCTACATATAAGTTACCCATTTTTGGGACTTCTATTTTTTACACTGAACATAACTTACTCACTCTAAATAAGGCATGCCCTTTTTTTATGGGAAGAAACTTCCGTTAGTGAAGAGTGATACTTAGGAAATACTACAAGAAGGAAATCCATTTGGTCTAACCGAGAAAGGATGGAGTATATGCCTTCAAAAGAACAATTAAACCAATTGAAACAGCAATTACAGCAGTCTAAACAGGAGCTAGAAGAAAAATTAAGCGATAATGGTAACTTAGGATTGCTTAGAAGCTTTGCTCATGATTCAACAGGAGAATTATCAAGTTTTGATAACCATCCAGGTGATGAAGGTACAGAATTATATGAGAGAGAAAAAGATATCGCGCTTTATGAACACGCACGCCAATATGTAGATGAAATCAATCATGCGATACAAGCGATGGAAGCGGGGACGTATGGGAAGTGTGAAGTATGTCAAGTGGAGATTCCGCTTGAACGATTGCAAGCGATTCCGACGACAACATTTTGTAAGGTGCACTCACCTTCCCAGAACACTTCCCAAAATCGACCTATTGAGGAAGAGGTAATATCGCCTCCGTTTGGGAAATTCGATAATGATGATCAGAATGAATCGGTCATTTATGATGCGGAAGATACTTGGCAGGAGGTAGCTAGTTTTGGGACTTCAGAATCGCCATCTGACTTTGCCTATCCTCCTGATGATTATGAGGATATGTATGTAGAATCAGAAGAAAATATCGGCTATGTGGAAGATTATGAGAACTTTGTTGGTGTTGATATAGACGGTAAGAATATTACGGTGTATCCGAACTCACAACATGAGAAATATGAGGATGCTTTAGATGAGGAAGGGATTATGACTACATTCGGTGACCTGCCGCAGTATGAACATGAACCTTACGTAGAAGAAGACTGATTTCCTATAAGCGTAAAAGCCATTGTGCTTTTGCGCTTAATTCCTTTAAAGAAATCACTACCACGCGTAAATCTCATTTCAGGCACGCAAAGTGTTTAATCTCGCGCGCAAAAATTGATTCAGGCACGAAAGGGCAAAGTGTTCCATCTAGCTCAAAGTCTTAATTTATGGCTCTTTTCGTAAAGATTGTTGTTTTAGCAAGAAACCAATTCGGACAGATGTTGATTGTAGTGGAAGGTGCGAGACTCCTGCGGGAAAAGCGTGTTGAGGGAGACCCCGCAAGTGCAAAGCACTGAGGAGGCTTCTGAGACCGCCCGCGGAAAGCGAGTACCTGCAACGGAAATCAACCCGGGTTATTAGTGTAAAAATGATTGAAAAGCAACAAAGTATGTGAAAACAGCCTAATTTATAATCATTTTTAAGTCGGAAAATTTCTCCGATGGCTCGGTCTTTTCACATATCTGTTGTAGTCTAAAATCATTCTTAAAAAGGGATTTAATCATTCAATATTGGGAAACAATTTTTTAGTATACCTTTTTCACTTTAGGAAAAAATAGATGGGATAGAGTGAAACTTCCATAAATGGGGGTATTACAGCATGGACGGGAGGTAGTATGTTGAAAACAAGATTGAGTGTTATGATTATGTTGCTTATGCTAGTTGGTTGTGCAACGGAAAGTCCAAAGAAAATTGACGTAACGATGCGAAATGCAGACGGGGACTCACTGGGGAAAATTACTGTTCAGGAGCAGTCTAAAGGTGTTTCGCTTGATATTGATTTAAAGGGACTGGAGCCTGGTGTACATGCCATTCATATCCATAACAAAGGTTCATGTAAGGCTCCTGACTTTATTTCAGCTGGTGATCATTTTAACCCAGATAAAAAAGAACATGGTTTGCTTTATCCGAAAGGGGCACATGCGGGAGATCTACCAAATTTAATTGTCAAAGATGATGGAAAGACGAAAGTGAAATTGGATGCTCCAAACGCCACGCTTAAAGACGGGAAAAATACTCTCCTTACTAAAGACAAAACATCTATCATCATTCATGCGTCACCAGACGACGGCATGAGTCAGCCAGCGGGGAATGCTGGTGATCGAGTTGCTTGTGGGATTATTAAAAAATGAAGCATGTCATAGAGATTAGTTTTTTTATGCGTCAAATCTGGGATATTATGCGAAAGAGCAGATGCCAATATGATTGTTGGTGTCTGCTCTTTTTAATAAGGATGTCAGAAATCTAAACTAGTTAAGTCAATGCCCGTTTCAATCTTTCCAGTCCTTCTAGAAGGACTGAACGTGGGCATCCAACGTTCATTCTCACAAAACCTTCCCCACCTTGACCGTATTTCAATCCAGGTTCAAGAGCGAGCTTTCCTTTATTTAGTAATGTGTCTTGTAGTTTTTCATCCGTCCAGCCTAGACTGCGACAATCAATCCAAATTAAGAAAGAAGCATCAGGATTCATAACGTTAAGAATTGGTAATTCTTTTGCGATGAAAGATTCGGCAACTTGAATATTTTCCTCAATATAAGGAAGTAATTCATTTAACCATGGTTCGCCAAATTTATAGGCTGCTTCCATTGCGGTTAAGCCAAGCAGATTGATCCCATGAAAGGCATTTTTCATTTGAATTTTTTCAATTTGTTTCTTGTGTTCCGGATTGCTGGCAAGGAGAAGTGAAGCCTGTAGCCCAGCGATATTAAATGTTTTACTTGGAGCCATTAAGGTAATGGTGCGATTAGCTATACTGTTGCTTAGAGAAGCGATGGGAATGTGTTTGCTATGTGACAGAGCTAAGTCCGCATGAATTTCATCACTGACGATTAGGACGTCGTATTGCTCACAAAGTTCCCCGATTTTTATTAGTTCTTCTTTTGACCAAACTCGTCCACCTGGATTATGTGGGCTACAAAGCAGGAATAGCTTGACTCCGGATATTAATTTTTCTTCAAAGTCGATAAAATCAATTTCAAATCTTGCGTTTTTGATTAATAAAGGACTATTGACTACCTTACGATCAAGATGTTCAATCATATCAAAAAAAGGCTTGTAAACAGGGCTTTGAATTAATATTTGATCACCAGGATTTGTAAAAGCGCTAATGGCGGTTCCGATTCCAGAAACAACCCCGGCGCTATAACCAATCCACTCACTCTCAATTTGCCAATCATGGCGGTTTTTCAACCAATTCTGGATTGCGCTTCCTATCGCGTTTGAAGGAAATGTGTATCCGAACACAGGATGACTAATTCGAGCATATAATGCCTCTTGAACTTCTTTGGGACTGGGGAAATCCATATCGGCTACCCACATTGGCAGCGCGTCGCTTGTCCCGTAAACTCTTGACAATGCATCCCATTTTTCTGAACTTGTATTTTGTCTATCAATCACTTCATCGAAAATTGATTGCTTCATCAAATCCACCTCTAAAATTTAAATTATCCCGCAATAACAGGCAGTAAGCCCCAACCTCAAGATTAGGGGAATCGAAGAAGTATGGTTGGGGATTAATGCCCAATCTATTTACGATTCCTAGCCCTATTTAAAGTCTAAGCTGTAATACTTTTTGGCAAACTACGCCACGATGTATTCCATCTTATGCTTGTCTGACTAACAATCAATGGGTGAAGAAATCCCCACAGATTGAAGTTTCACTTTATGATACTATAATAACATGTGTAAACCATTTTAAAGTAGGTGATAATTGGATGAATACGCAACAAGTAAATATGGCGATGGCAGAAGTGCTCAGAAGCTGGGATCCATTTCAGGAAGGCGAGGATTTTTACGAAACTGAAATTGCGGATGTGCTTCTAGCAATCAGAGATATCGAGACCGCTTCAGAGCTTGCTGGGAAAATTCAGGGGATTTATGAATTTTCATTTGAACAACAGCTCGCTTTTGACGATTGCTTGAACATAGCTGAACAGCTATGTAACATTAAAGGAAATGAAAGCTGTACGCTATAATACATGAACCTGTCCGAAAAGAGTTTGACCACACATTCTGTACACTGTTTATCCGGCTATAAAGGGCAATACCTCCCACCTCAAGAATCAAGGAAGCGTAGGTTGGGATAACTGCTTAATCTAGTTGCGTCTCCTAGCCCTACTTAAGATCATAAGCTGTAATACTCTGTAGCAAACTACGCTAAGCCGTATTCCATCTTGTGCTTGTCGGACTTCGCAGGATGTGGGTCACACAGACATTACCGCACAACGCGGCATACTTAGTCTGTGATTCAATGAACCCTAGTTCGTACTGTCGATTGATCGTAGCGAAAGTGAAGATCTTGCGACAGTAGAACTGGACTAACAATCAGTGGGGGTGAAGAACCCCCTGATGGAAGTTTCACTTTTTGTGGCATATAAACGAAATATAGTAGATGTGGGGTCTGACTCTTTCGTTGTTTAACTACGTATTATTTACTTAAAAAATCATGGATGTAGTTGTACACTTCTTCTGGCTTTTCTTCAGGAATCAAATGTCCTGCTTCTTTTAGGATGATAAGCTGTGCGTGAGGCAGATCTTTCTGCAGCCTTTTTCCGATTGAGAGCGGTACAACTTGGTCATGTTCACCCCAAATTAATAAACAATCAGTGTTAATAACTTGTAAATCATCTTCAGACAAATCTCCCTCAAAATGTCGTGCCATTCTTCCGAGCGCTTGAAACATTCCTTTTTGTAGAAAAGGTTCTAAATAACCGTTTCTCATTTCATCATCAATCATCTTCTTGTCATACACAACATTGTGTAGATTTTTTTCGATTCCCGACTTTCCGAGATACCAACGTATAAGAAGTGGGAAAAAAGGAAGATAAGTCGCTGTTCTTACAGAGGGTCTCATCGGAGCTAAGTAGCTAGAACCTGACAGTAGCACAGCTTTTTCGACAAGATCAGGTCTTCGTTTACAAATTTGCAAACAAAGTTGGCCGCCCATAGAATGACCAATCAAGATAACCTTTTTTAGGTTTCTCGTTTCTAAAAAATTGATAACGGAACAGGCTACATTATGATAAGAATACGTATAGGAAGAAGACTTTTCACTTTTTCCAAAGGGTGGATAATCAATAGCGAGTATATTGTAGTCTCCTTTGAAAAAAGGAGTGAGCTTACGGAAGCTGAAGGATGAGGATAAAAAACCATGCAGCAACACGAGTGTTGGAGCATCCGCATCATATCTTATACATTCACAATACAGCTCGATTTCGGATTTTGTCTCTACTGTTAGATCTATCATGGAGCTCATCTCTCTTTGTTAAATTTTTTTAAATTTGTCTATACTTTGTAAGACCTTATTCTATCTATGATGTGCATTAGGTTTAGCGATATCAAACTGAATTAACCGATATTTGGAAGGAAGGTAGACCCCCTGATGGAAGTTTCACTTTATCCCGGTTTAACAGGCTGTAAAATCTATGCTTTAACATAGCAAGGTAGTAAAGAACAGCCTGTAAAACCCCGATTGGTGAGATACAGTGAAACTTACCTTTGTGGTTTTCAAAGGTATAGTTGAACCAATCGGGTTCGTACTGTCGATTGATCGAAGCGAAAGCGAAGATCTTAGCGAGAGTAGAACGGGACTAACCATCAGTGGGGAACAGTACCCCCTGATGGAAGTTTCACTTTATCCCGGTTTAACAGGCTGTAAAATCTATGCTTTAACATAGAAAGGTAGTGAAGAACAGCCTGTAAAACCCCGATTGGTTCAACTAACCATCAGTGGGGAACAGTACCCCCTGATGGAAGTTTCACTTTATCCCGGTTTAACAGGCTGTAAAATCTATGCTTTAACATAGCAAGATAGTGAAAAACAACCTGTAAAACCCCGATTGGTGAGATACAGTGAAACTTACCTTTGTGGTTTTCAAAGGTATAGTTGAACCAATCGGGTTCGTACTGTCGATTGATCGAAGCGAAAGCGAAGATCTTAGCGACAGTAGAACGGGACTAACCATCAGTGGGGAACAGCACCCCCTGATGGAAGTTTCACTTTATCCCGGTTTAACAGGCTGTAAAATCTATGCTTTAACATAACAAGGTAGTGAAGAACAGCCTGTAAAACCCCGATTGGTGAGATACAGTGAAACTTACCTTTGTGGTTTTCAAAGGTATAGTTGAACCAATCGGGTTCGTACTGTCGATTGATCGAAGCGAAAGCGAAGATCTTAGCGAGAGTAGAACGGGACTAACCATCAGTGGGGAACAGCACCCCCTGATGGAAGTTTCACTTTATATAACAAATTCTACCCCAATTTGCTATAATAATTAAAGAATTCTGCTATAACAGAATCTTTATCTCGCCTTAACGGGCAGTGAGCCCTTCCTCAAGCAGAGGAACAAAGTAGACAGGTGGGGGCAACTGCCCGTTAAGGTCCGATTGGTTCAACGAACAATCAACGGGGGAAGCCCCCACTGATTGAATATTCACTTTATCTTTATACATAGTTCTCGAATGAGACTAAAGGAGGCTGTACTATGCATTTAACGGAAAAGGAATTGGAAATACTACAAATTATTGAACAAAACAGCCGTATTGATTTTAATGACTTAGCGAAAATGGTGGACGCAGAAGAATCAGAAATTGCGGATACTGTACAGAAGCTTGAAGATATGAATGTTATCGTTCGTTATGCGACAATCATCAACTGGGCGAAGGTAGACACATATCACGGTTTAACGGCTATGATTGATGTAAAGGTAACGCCAAAACGTGGCGTTGGATTTAATGAAGTGGCACAAAGAATTTACCGTTTTAATGAAGTGGAATCGGTTTATTTAATGTCTGGTGCATATGACTTGTCTGTTGTTGTGAAAGGACAGTCAATGAATGAAGTGGCTCAGTTTGTATCGGACAAACTATCTACTTTGGATTCGGTTATTTCTACGACCACTCACTTTATTTTGAAAAAATATAAACATGATGGAACAATTTTTGAGCCAATTAATGAGGAAGACAAAAGAATCGTGGTGTCACCATGATCCAGACAAGCTTTGTATCGAAAACAATTGCTGATCTTAAACCATCAGGAATTCGTCGCTTTTTTGATTTGGCTGTTAATATGGAAGGCGTTGTTTCACTTGGTGTAGGCGAGCCGGATTTTGTGACGTCATGGAATGTAAGGGAAGCTGCAATCTTATCGTTGGAAGAAGGTCGTACATCTTATACGGCAAATGCTGGATTGATAGAACTTCGGCAAGAAATCGCTTCATATATGAAAAAAAGATTTGCTGTCTCGTATCAACCAGATTCACAAATTATTGTGACGGTCGGTGGGAGCCAAGCGATTGATATTGCACTTAGAGCGATTTTAAATCCCGGTGAAGAAGTTTTGGTTGTTGAGCCTTGCTTTGTTGCTTACAGCCCGCTTGTAACATTGGCGGGAGGTGTTGCGAAAACAATTCAGACCGTTCGGGAAAACGAGTTTAAGCTTACAGCTGCTGAGCTTGAAGAAGCCATTACGCCAAATACAAAAGCAATTATCATGTGTTCGCCTAATAATCCGACAGGAACCCAACTTAGGAAAGAAGAATTAATTGAAATTGCAAAAGTTATTCAAAAGCATAACTTAGTGGTCATTTCAGATGAAATTTATGCTGAACTTGCTTATGATGATGACTTTACTTCAGTGGCAGCTATAGATGGTATGATGGACCGTACTATATTAATTAATGGTTTTTCCAAAGGGTTTGCTATGACAGGTTGGCGTCTTGGATTTGTTTGTGCACCAAAAGATATTACAGAAGCGATGTTGAAGATCCATCAATACACAATGATGTGTGCATCGACAGTAGCTCAATATGCAGCTTTAGAAGCACTGCGTAATGGTATGAATGATGTAGAAGAAATGAGAAAAAGCTATCGTCAGCGTCGAAATTATATTGTGAAATCGTTCAATGAAATTGGACTAGATTGTCATATTCCAGGCGGTGCATTTTACGCATTTCCATCTATTGAGAGAACTGGATTGTCTTCACAAGAGTTTGCTGAAAAGCTTTTATTTGAAGAAAAGGTTGCTGTAGTTCCAGGTAATGTGTTTGGTGAAAGTGGAGAAGGACATATCCGATGTTCCTATGCATCCTCTCTAGAGCAGCTTCAAGAAGCAATCAAGCGGATGAGCCGGTTTGTTGAAAAGTATAAATAAAAAGATAGGATCTCCTAAAAGTAAAAGTGTAGACCTGCCATTTCTATCAACCGTGTACATGTTGTTAAGTAACACGATAAACGTTGATGGAAAGCGAGTCCCCCTTTTTTAGGAGATCCTATTTTTTTAAATAATACCAAGCGAACTCAGTAGAACAAGTATAATTCCAATTGGTGCGATGTAGCGGATGATAAAATACCAAATCTTAAATACTTTAGATGAAATGGTAGAACCAAGCTCTAGTTCATTTTGGACATTTATTCGTTTCATTTGATACCCAATAAATAGTGAAATGAACAGTGCACCGACGGGAAGAGCAATATTACTTACAAGATAGTCTGCTAAATCGAATATTGATTTGTCGAATATCGTAACATCAGAAAGTACACCGAAGGAAAGCGCGCTTGGAATGCCTACGATAAATACTAAAATACCAGCAATCCAAGTAGATTTTTTTCGCTTTGTTGGATCATTTTTTGACATAGCTGCGACAATAATTTCAAGAATCGAGAAAGCTGAAGTAAAGGTCGCAAATGCAAGCAGGATGAAGAATATCAGCATGAATAAACTGCTGAGAGCCATTTCATTAAATACAGCAGGAAGGACGACAAAGACGAGTCCAGGTCCGCTCGCAGGATCAAATCCAAGTGCAAATACGGCTGGGAAAATAACAAGTCCAGCAAGAAGACATATGAAAATATTCAAACCAACAACCGATAATGCTGACTTTGTTATATCTTCCTGTTTCCCTAAATAAGATGCGTATGTTACCATGACAGAAATCCCGACACTAAGTAGGAAAAAGGCTTGTCCTAACGCCAATAAAACCGTTTGTCCTGTTAAAATAGAAAAATCAGGCTTTAAAAGAAATTCAACACCAGCATAGGCTCCTTTAAGTGTCAATGAACGAACCAGCAACACAAGAAAGAGAATGAAAAGTGCAGGCATCATAATTTTATTTGCTTTTTCGATGCCGTTTTGAACTCCGCCCTTTACGACAACAATCGTTAATATCATAAAGACAAATTGTGCCAGTACTGTTTCATAAGGATTACTAATAATTGTTTCGAACAACTGTCCGTATTCATTTTGAGATAACCCTGAAAGGGAACCTGTTATGCTTCGGCTAATGTAAGAAAGAATCCAGCCGCCAACAACACTATAAAATGAAAGCAGGATAAAAGAAGCGACAACGCCGCCATATCCAACTAGTACCCATGCTTTACCTGGAGCGATGGATTTGTAGGCACGTACTGCATCTTTTTGGGAATGCCGGCCGATAATAAATTCGGCGATTAAGATGGGTGCTCCAATTAATAAAGTGAATAGGATGAAGAGCAAGAAGAACATGCCGCCTCCATTTGTTCCAGTCATGTAGGGGAACTTCCAAATGGCACCTAAGCCAATTGCAGAACCAGCAGCTGCAAGGATAAACCCAATCTTAGATGTCCATTGTTCTGGTTTTGACATAGATATATAACTCCTTTTGCATTTATTATCGTCAAAATACATAAAGCGATTAATTTTATTATCGTACTATTTTATTGTCGAAATGTGTAGACTTTTTTTAAAAGATAGTCTATTTCCAACAATTCCCCTTTGATAATATGGTTAAAGGTAGTACAAAAGAGGAAACTTTAAAATAAGATTCGCTTTTTTGAAAATGAAGTTTGTTACCTTTGATTATTTTTAAAATCTATGATATAATTTTTTATTGCATGTAAAGAGAAAAAATTTACTTAAAAATAGGAGTGTTACAATGTCTACTAATTACGAAATTGGAGCAGTTGTTGCTGGTAAAGTTACTGGTATTCAACCTTATGGTGCTTTTGTTGCTTTAGATGAATCTACACAAGGTTTAGTTCATATCTCTGAAATTACTCATGGATATGTTAAAGATATCAATGACCATTTAAAGGTTGGCGATGAGGTTCAAGTGAAAGTTCTTTCAATTGACGAAGCTAAAGGGAAAATCGGTCTTTCCATCCGTGCTACTGAAGAGGCTCCTGAACGTACAGAAGCTCCTGCTAATAAAGCCCCTAAAAAGCGTCAAGCAGCTGTTAAAACTTCAACTAACACTGATTCTTCTGAAGGCTTCAACACATTGAAAGATAAACTTCAAGAGTGGATTGAACAATCTAAACGCGAAGATTTAATCAAGAAATAATGACGAGTAAGCTGGTGGTCCGTTTGGATCAACCGGCTTTATTTTTTGCTTTGGCTATGTTAAAGCTCGTTGTTGATTTTGGTACTGTGTTGATTGGAGCGGAAAGCGTACTCCGTTCGTTTCATCAATAGCCAAGTTTAACAGAGCCTTGCTTAGAAACGATACATAATTTATCTTACATTTTGCCCCTTTAAATTGTGCGTTGTGTTGAATAGGTCGCAGATTTGTTGATAGTATCATCTGATCAGTAAAAGGTTCTAAACCAATCTTTTGTAATTATCAGAGTTCTTGTAGATAATAAGAGTAGAAAAAGGAGGGAAAAGTGTGGAGAATTTTATATATAAAAATCCGACTAAGCTTATTTTTGGAAAAAATCAGCTTGCTCAGTTAAAGAAGGAAATACCATCATTCGGTAAAAAGGTACTCATTGTTTATGGTGGGGGCAGTATTAAGAAGAATGGCTTATATGAAAAAGTAATGGCAACCCTAAATGAAATCGATGTAGAGACGTTTGAACTAGCTGGTGTGGAACCAAATCCGCGTATTTCGACTGTTCGTAAAGGTGTAGATATATGTAAGGAACATAAGATTGACTTTATCCTTGCTGTTGGCGGCGGCAGTGTAATTGATTGTACGAAGGCGATTGCAGCTGGTGCGAAGTATGATGGAGATGCATGGGATTTGGTGACGAAAAAATCACCAGTCGAAGCAGCTCTACCTTTTGGAACTGTGCTTACACTTGCTGCGACCGGTTCTGAAATGAATGCTGGCTCGGTCATTACGAATTGGGAAACAAAAGAGAAATATGGCTGGGGAAGTCCAGTCACGTATCCGCAATTTTCAATTCTAGATCCAGAGAATACTTTCACAGTACCAAAAGATCAGACTGTCTATGGAATCGTTGACATGATGTCGCATGTGTTTGAACAATATTTTCATCCAGCAGCAAATGCACCTTTGCAGGACCGTTTTTGCGAATCACTGCTCATTACTGTAATGGAAACAGCTCCGAAGCTTTTAGAGGATTTAGAAAACTATGAGCATCGAGCAACGATTTTATATTGTGGTACGATTGCGTTAAATGGCTCTTTAGGAGTTGGGTACCGAGGGGACTGGGCATCTCATAATATTGAGCACAGCGTCTCAGCTGTTTATGACATTCCACATGCAGGAGGGCTTGCGATTCTATTTCCGAACTGGATGAAGCATGTTCTACATGAAGATGTTAGTCGTTTTAAACAATTTGCTGTCCGAGTATTCAACGTAGATCCAGAAGGCAAGACAGATGAAGAAACTGCTCTTTTAGGAATTGAGAAGCTTCGTGAATTCTGGTCAAGCATTGGGGCACCTACAAGACTTGCAGATTATAATATTGATGATTCTGAAATTGAAACAATGGCAGATAAATCAATGGTATATGGTGAATTTGGTACGTTTAAATCTTTAAATCGTGATGATGTATTAGCAATTTTGAAAGCCTCTCTATAAGTGCTTTTTACTTGAATAAATGGCCTAGTCTATCAGTTTCATACTTGATAATTTATTAGGTTGCAGGTATTTGTAAAAACATTCAGATAAAATTTTATATGGGTACGCTTTCACTGAGCCGAAGTCTTGATTATCAGGGAAGCTTTCGTTAAAGTGAAAGAGTAATCTAAAGAGATGGAGGAACGATAATGACACATGTACGTTTTGATTATTCAAAAGCATTGTCTTTTTTTGGCGAACATGAAATTACATATTTACAAGATGCAGTAAAAGCGGCACACAATTCCTTGCACGAAAAAACAGGAGCGGGAAATGACTTTTTAGGCTGGATTGACCTTCCTGTTGATTATGACAAAGAGGAATTTGCTCGTATTCAAAAAGCAGCAAATAAAATTAAATCGGATTCTGATGTCTTGCTTGTTATCGGAATCGGAGGTTCTTATTTGGGTGCACGTGCTGCACTTGAAATGCTGCAACACAGTTTTTATAATGCGCTTTCTAAAGAACAACGTAAAACACCACAAATTATCTTTGTCGGCAATAATATTTCTTCTACTTACATGAAAGATGTTATGGACTTGCTTGAGGATAAGGATTTCTCAATCAATGTGATTTCAAAATCTGGTACGACGACAGAGCCTGCTCTTGCTTTCCGTATTTTCCGTAAGTTATTGATTGAAAAATATGGAAAAGAAGAAGCAACTTCACGTATTTTTGCAACAACTGATAAAGCGAGAGGTGCTTTAAAAACTGTTGCCAATGAAGAAGGTTACGAAACATTTGTCATTCCAGATGATGTTGGTGGACGTTATTCTGTATTGACAGCTGTTGGCTTGTTGCCAATTGCGGTTAGTGGTGCAGACATTGAAGAAATGATGAAAGGTGCAGCTAGTGCCCGCACAGACTTCAGCTCTCCAGAATTAACGGATAATGCTGCATATCAATATGCGGCAGTTCGTAATGTTCTGTATAACAAAGGTAAAACAATTGAAATGCTGATCAATTTTGAACCAGGACTTCAATATTTCTCAGAGTGGTGGAAACAGTTGTTTGGTGAAAGTGAAGGAAAAGATCAAAAAGGAATTTTCCCAGCTTCTGCAAACTTCTCAACTGATTTACATTCAATGGGACAATATGTACAAGAAGGGCGTCGTGACTTGTTTGAAACGGTCATCAAGGTTGGGGAAGCACGCCATGAATTGACAATTGAAGCAGAAGATAATGATCTTGACGGTTTAAATTATCTTGCAGGTGAAACTGTGGATTTCGTAAATAACAAAGCGTTTGAAGGTACATTGCTTGCACATACAGACGGAAACGTACCGAACTTAATTGTAAACATCCCTAAAATGGATGCATACACATTTGGATACCTTGTCTATTTCTTTGAAAAGGCTTGTGCGGTAAGCGGCTATCTATTAGGCGTTAACCCATTTGATCAACCAGGGGTAGAAGCATACAAAGTCAACATGTTTGCTCTACTAGGAAAACCAGGCTTCGAAGAAAAGAAAGCGGAACTTGAAAAACGACTTCAACAATAAGATTGACTAAAAAGCACAGTCGACCGACTGTGCTTTTTAGTAATATCTTTAGTGGTCAGACCCCATTTCCCAGAGTATTTCCCAAATTTAGCGCATGACTAGTAGGATGTCGTCGGAAAATACTTTAGTTTCAAGGGGGGGAGGTAGTAAGTTCTTTCCTTTGCGTATGATTCCAACCACGATAATATGTTCTTCAAGCAGTAAAATGGTTAATTCTTTGTATGTAAGCTGTTCCCATCCATTTTTTAAAGCAAGTGAGCCTAAAGAAACTGTCGAATCATCTAACAACTCAGTAACGTCCAATTCCCCCATTAATTTTTTGAGCATATAATCACTAGCGAAGCGATTCGTCTCGATTAGCCCATCAGCTCCGGCCCGCAAAGCATTTTCAAGTTGATCGACTGTTAAAATTTCCACTAAACAAAATAGATCTTTGTTTAACCCTTTGATGGCCAATAATGTCAAAATAGAAAACATGTCTGTTTGAAATTCATTTTGTCTTAAATCTGCGGTAATTAAGACACGATCAGCTTGTTCGATATTTGCTCGAAGCAAAACAGAGTCAGCGGTAGCTTTACCTTGTATGAAATGGATATTAGTCAATGGTAGAGGATGTTCTGTTAATGAATCATCGATTAATACAATTTGTAAGCGTTGTTTTCTTTCGTGCAGCTCTTCAATAATGCTACGTGAGCGTTCATTCCAGCCAACAATGATCACGTGATCTGTCCCATTAAATTTCTTCTTCCCTTGGCGATAAGTTTGTTCTGAAGTGGCAGCAATGGCGGAAACAGAAGCGAAATAAGAAGAAACAAGACCTGCGCCAGATAAGATGAGCAATATCCCAATTGCTCTGCCAAAGTCGCTAGTTGGCGCATAATCTCCATAGCCAACAGTAGCCATTGTCACGATTGCCCACCAAATTCCATCATAAAGAGTAGGGAATGTTTTAGGTTCAGTGAAATGAATCAGCATTCCGAATGAAAAGAGAAAAATAGCTATTACACCAAGCAGACGGAAGAGATTCGGCCACCTTGAAAAACTTCCATCAAATTTCCTTAATCGAATCATTGAGTCACCCCCTGTCCATACTGTTATCTATAAACAGTATGGACAATGGGAGATGATCTTCATAACAAGGCACTTAATTAATTTTAGGCATTAAATAATTAGTTATTTATAAATACTAATTCCCTAAATTTTCTTGAATGTAAAAGAACAATCCCAGTCGAACCTTAGTTTTAGAGTAACTTTCTTAAAGGTAATAATGATTATGAGTCAGGATGAAGGTCATCATGAATAAAAGCAGACCTTTTTGACAACTATATACAAGGCACATCACGGAAGTTTCTCTTTATAGGAACTATAAGTAAAGACCGAAAGCTGTGGTTAGGAGATTAGATCCTTATGGGAGAACGCAATGTACCTTTATCCTCGTTTTCGTACATTAAAGTTATCGCTGATTAGCAGCCAATTTTGTGGAAAAGCGAGCCCAAGCTTCCAATAACTCATTCCACGAAGCTTCAGTTCTTTTAATAAATCAAATTTTGCTTGAATGGAACGAGCGTCTTCAAACCAGACTTCATGGTTTTTGTTTTCGCTATCTCTGTATGTGAAAAAAGGTGCCTGCTCTTCATAATTATATTGAATTTCTACTGAATGCTCTAAAGCTAATTGTATGGCTTGTTGAGGACTGACGGCTTTTGCAATTGTCCCCTGAACGAAAGGGAGTGTCCAGTCGTAGCCATATAAGTTTTGGCCCATGAGAATTTTCGATGCTGGCATCTCTGTAATGGCATACTCAAGAACGTCTCGGACTGGCCCAATAGGTGAAACGGCTCGCGCAGGTCCACCACTATAGCCCCACTCATAGGTCATAATAACAACAAAATCAACAATTTCTCCATGAGCTTTATAATCATGCCCTTCGTACCAAAGACCTTTTTGGTCCGCGCTCGTCTTCGGTGCAAGAGCTGTTGACATTAACCAGCCTTCTTGTTGAAAACGCGCTTTTGCTTTTCTTAAAAAACGATTATAAGCTTCTCGGTCTGCTGGTCTAATGAACTCAAAATCAAAATGAATATCTTTAAAACCATATTTTTTTGCTGTTGTGACAATTGTGTTTAGAAAGGTATTTTGAATGGCCATATCATTTAAAAGTATCCTCGCAAGTTCATCATTGAATTGGTCATTCTCTTGATTCGTAATTACCATCATTAATACATTTCGATTGTTTCGGGCGATGGCTGGGAAGTCATCAAGAAGTGGCTCTTTCAATGAACCATTGCGAAGGGCCTGAAAGCTAAATGGAGCTAAGTAGGTTAAGAATGGTGCAGTTTCTCGAGCGCTGCTGATCAAATTAGGGCTAACTGTCGTTCCCCGCGGTTCCACATACCCATTAAATTCAGCTGTTCTTTTGGGTTTTGCCGGAATATATAATCGAAAGCCGACAGGGAGAGATTGATTGGCAGATAGTTGGTTAATCCGTACGAGTTCTTGAACAGGAATACCTACCTTTTGTGAAATAGATGATAAACTATCTCCTGTTTGAACGAAGTAATAACTGCCTACTATGGGAATAACAAGGGCCTGCCCTACGACAAGCTGGTCTGGATTTTGTAATTGATTGGCTTCACTTAAGCGGTTAGCAGGCACACTATATGCTTGAGCGATGCTCGTGAGTGTTTGATTTCGCTGTACAACATGAATTTGCAAGTGCATAACCTCCTAAAAAAGATGGGCGGAATATGAAATATATCCGTTGTAAAAAGTTTATGATAAATAAACCATTTCATGATGCAAATCGTTTCCGCAAATTTCCATTCATATAAAAATAAAATTTACAAATAATTAATAACAGGAGGTGATAAACATGGCAAATAACAATAACAGCAATAACTTAGTTGTACCTGGAGCTGAACAAGCACTAGAACAAATGAAGTATGAAATTGCTAGTGAATTTGGTGTGAATTTAGGAGCCGAAACTACATCACGTGCAAACGGATCTGTAGGTGGTGAAATTACAAAACGTTTAGTGCAAATGGCTGAACAGCAATTAGGCGGTTACAGCAAATAATTAAATACAAATGGAATAAGGAAGGGGATTTTAGTCCCCTTCCTTTTGTTTTTTATTCCTGTTAAACAGGTGGGGATGAAGAGAACCTTCTAATTAATTGAAATTTCACTTTATTATAATTAGATTAAAAACAACAAAATAATTAGACATTATCTTTAGCGGGGGGTACAATCTATTTTGTGAATAGAAGCCGTAATAAATGAGGTGGAAGAAATTAATATGTGGGAAATTTTTGTGGCGATTGTTCTTGGGCTTGTTGAGGGGTTAACAGAGTTTGCTCCAGTTTCTTCTACAGGGCATATGATTATCGTCGATGATTTGTTGTTTAAATCGAATGAGTTATTTGGAAATGAAATAGCGAACGCGTTTAAAGTTGTCATTCAACTAGGTAGCATTTTAGCAGTGGCTGTTATTTTTTGGGATCGTATTTTGGATTTATTAGGTCTTCGGAAAATGAAAACTGTGGATAGACCGAGCGGAGAAAGGCTTAGTCTTCTGAAAATTTTTGTCGGTTTAGTTCCGGCTGGTATTTTAGGCGTTTTATTTGAAGATTATATAGACGAGCACTTATTCTCTGTTAAAACAGTGGCAATTGGTTTACTTATCGGTGCGTTCTTAATGATTGCTGCCGATAAGATCAAGCCTAGAATTCAAACGGCAACCGTAGATGAAATTACTTATAAGCAAGCTTTAGGGGTCGGTTTAATTCAATGCTTGTCACTTTGGCCCGGTTTTTCACGTTCAGGTTCAACGATATCTGGAGGCGTTCTGCTTGGGCTAAGCTATCGAGCATCAGCGGATTTTACTTTCATTATGGCAATTCCGATTATGGCTGGTGCCAGTTTATTAAAGGTTGTAAAGTATTGGAGCTACTTCACGCTAGATGTGTTGCCATTTTTCGTCGTAGGCTTCATCAGTGCCTTTATATTTGCTCTAATCTGTATCCGTTTCTTCTTAAAATTAATTGAAAAAATTAAGTTAACACCATTTGCGATTTATCGAATTGTATTAGCTGCCATCATTTTATTTATTTATTTGTAATACATTCGTATCTTTATTACCTTCGATTCTTAGAGGGGAATTTAGAAAAAAGTACATGAATAATGAACTCCCATCTCTTTTAAAATGAGGCGGGAGTTTTTTTGTAATAATAAACTTTAACAATAATTAGAATTATCTAATTTTTAAGTCTTTTTATTGGTGTGATATCGTAAGAACAATTACAATATAGGGGAGCACTAACACACTTATATGAGTAATTTAATAAATTTATGTGTAATTGCTTTCTTTTGTAAAAATTTATTAAATTTTTGTGTGTATATTGTAAGAAATTATTCGGAATATTTAAACTTAAATAAATAATACTACATTACAATTATTATAAAAAAGGATTGATTTTTTTATAATAAGTATTATTATTATAAGTATACAAAATAAATTAAGAGGTGATTCAAAATGACAAACCAGAAAAACCTAACAACTAGTTGGGGAGCTCCAGTTGGAGATAACCAGAACTCGATCACTGCTGGTCAGCGTGGTCCAGTGTTAATTCAAGATGTACATTTACTTGAGAAACTAGCTCACTTTAACCGTGAACGTGTACCTGAACGTGTTGTTCATGCCAAAGGTGGCGGTGCATTCGGAACTTTTACAGTAACAAACGATCTATCAAAATATACAAAAGCTAAACTATTCAATGGTGTTGGAAAAGAAACAGATATGTTTATCCGTTTCTCTTCAGTAGCAGGGGAGCTTGGTTCTTCTGATACAGTTCGTGATCCTCGTGGATTTGCTGTTAAGTTTTATACAGAAGAAGGAAACTATGACATCGTTGGGAACAATACCCCAGTATTCTTTATCCGCGATGCGATTAAATTCCCTGACTTCATCCATACTCAAAAAAGAGACCCAAGAACACACTTGAAAAATCCTACAGCTGTTTGGGATTTCTGGTCTCATTCGCCTGAGTCTCTTCACCAAGTTACCATTTTGATGTCGGATCGTGGTATTCCAGCAACTTGGAGACATACACACGGTTACGGAAGCCATACATTCAAATGGGTAAATGCTGATGGACAAGCTGTTTGGGTGAAATATCACTTTAGAACAGAACAAGGTGTCAAAAACCTTGATGTCGATCTTGCTGCAAAAATTGCTGGTGAAAACCCAGACTATTATATCGATGATCTTTTCAATGCAATTGAAAAGGGTGATTTCCCTGCATGGAAACTATACGTGCAAATTATGCCGATCGAGGATGCGGATACATATCGTTTCGATCCATTTGATGTCACGAAAGTATGGTCACAAAAAGATTATCCGTTAATCGAACTTGGCCGCATGGAATTGAACCGTAACCCTGAGAACTATTTTGCTGAAGTAGAGCAAGCAACTTTCTCACCTGGTACATTTGTTCCTGGAGTCGAAGCATCACCAGATAAAATGCTTCAAGGACGTCTATTCGCATATGGAGATGCCCACCGTTATCGCGTAGGTGCTAACCATAATTTATTGCCAGTAAACCGTCCTAAAGCAGAAGTGAACAACAATCAACGCGATGGCTTTATGAGAGCAGATGACAATGGTGGACGTTCAGTATACTATGAGCCAAACAGCTTTGGTGGTCCAACTGAGTCACAAGAAGCGAGACTTACACCTTTTGACATTTCAGGACAAGCTGCACAAGTTGCTTATAATAGCGATGATCACTATACACAAGCTGGTGACCTTTACCGTTTATTAAGCCCAGAGGAACGCACTCGCTTAGTTGCTAATATCGTTGGAGCAATGGAACCAGTGGAATTAGAAGAAATTAAACTGCGTCAAATCAGCCATTTCTACAAAGCTGACCCAGAATACGGTACTCGTATTGCTGAAGGCCTTGGTTTAGCCGTGCCACAAGAAGCGTAAGAATTACTCGCTTTATTCTCTTATATGGACGAGGGCATCCCCACAAAAAAGGGTCTTGACCTCACGCTCTATACACCGTTTATTGTGTCATGTACACGTCATACAAACGATATATAGTAGATGTGAGGTCTGACTTTTTCGTGTAAGGGGATATCCTCGTTTTTTTTCATTTTAGAGGTTGTTAAAAGTCCTGTACCAAACTCAGTCTCAACTTAATAGTTTATCTCGCTAACGGGCAGAACCCTCACCGCAAGGCTTTTCACACAGACGATAGACTAAAGGACGGAGCTCGCTTAGTCAGTGATTTATAGTTCAGGTTCGTAGTGTCGATTTATCGACACTAGAACGGGACTAACAATCAGTAGGGGAGGTAGAAAGTTCCCTTGATTGAAGTTTCACCTTATAGCAGATATAAACTATTGCTCCTCGAACTGCTTGGCGCTTTTATTAACCTCTTTTTTGAACAAACACTTCTACTATTTTCCAGATAGTATTTTTTGCATTTTTTATAGAAAATTTCGTAAGCTATTGAAATAGCTTTTATGAATAGAGCAGCTAATTGAGGTACAGCGTTATAATTATTATTTCTATATCTATCTGATAAAATATCGATAAGTTTAACTGATACATATCAATAGGGGGATTACTTAATAATGCGAAACGACAACGTGTAGCTAGATTTTGCTGTTGATTTCTAACCAATAGTTTCTAGATTTTTTCGGGGAAAAATAGGGTAAAGTGTCATACATCCTGTTAAACTTGGATACATATAGAATTAAAGATTTATTAAAGCGAGGATATCATTCTATGATAAAAAAGACAGTACTTCTGAGTAGTTTACTTATTTTATTGGCAATATTAGTATACGTTTCATTTGGTGATAAAATAAGTCGTGTAGAGCATGTAACCATTATGGATAAGTATTATCCACAATCATCCGATGGAAAAGCTGTCGGTTTTAAAACGGATAAAGTAATCGAAGTATCCAAAAACGGAAAAGGCTATAATTGCGCGATGGAATTCGATAATGGAAAAATATTAGAATTGGATTGCAGTATAAACGTCAATTATAAAATAGGCGAAAAAGTGTATGTTACAAGTGATGGAAATCAGATTACAGAGATTCGTAGAAAGAAATAACAGAGAGTTACTTTTTATGAAAAGATATGTTCGAAATATAGAATCGAATAATAGTTGATCGAAAAACTAGTATCGTTAGGAATTTAGTAGTTTTTTCCTAGTAAATTTTTCTTAATAATAGTATGATTACCTTATATAAATTCATTACTTTATGTAAGGGGAGTTTTAAATGAGTCGTTTGACTTATATATTTCGAACAAGTCTTTTCGTTATCCCGTCTTCGTTTCTTATAGGATTAGCAGTATGTCAATTTAATAGTTTAAATGGAATGAACTTTTGGATGACACTTGTCGGTTTGACGATTGTTGGTGGAGTAGTAGGGGTTATTTCTTCCTTAATGAATTTTCAACGTATTGTTGTACCGATTGGCTCCATTAATCATTATTTGGAGCAATTGGCCAACGGTGATATACAAAATCGACTTAATCCGAACAAAGTCGGTCTTTTTCATTCGGTGGCAGATAGTATTAATAACGCTACGGATTCTTGGAGAAATGTGCTTACCAAAGTCCAAGAGGCATCAAAAAGTATGGCTGCCTATACAGAGGATTTGGCACAAGGATCAGAGCAAACGAATAAAGCAACGGTTCAGATTTCAGATATAATGAAAGACATTGCCAAAGGAGCAGAAAGTCAGGTAGAAGGAATGCACCAAGCTTCTACAACGATTTATCAAATGTCTGCTAGCTTATCTCAAGTGTCTCACAATGCCGTCACAGTGACAGAAAGCATGGAAGAGACTATGAAAAAAGCAGATACGGGTTCCGTAACAATTGAAGTAGCTAGTAAACAAATGGAGTCTATTCATTCAAATGTTACAGAATTAGCTCGAGCAGTAAAAGGCTTAGGCGAGCGCTCGAATGAAATTGGCAAGATTTCAGATGTTATAACTGGAATCGCAGCACAGACGAATTTACTTGCTTTGAATGCTGCTATTGAAGCAGCTAGAGCAGGAGAACATGGAAAAGGCTTTGCGGTTGTTGCTGATGAAGTGAGAAATCTGGCTGAACAATCTGGACAAGCGACGAAACAAATAAGTGAAATCATTTCTCATATTCAAAAAGAAACGATTGAAGTAGTGGAAACAATGGAAGCTGTGAACCATGAAGTTGGTGAAGGAATTGAAGCGATGAGTGGTGCTGGAGACTCGTTCTTGAAGATTCAAGAATCCGTTAATTTTGTGTCAGAACAAGTGGAGCAGGTTTCTGCTGCAATCCAGCAAATGACTGCAGGGACGGGGATAGCTGTATCGTCAATGGACTCGATCTCGAATGTTGCAGCAAAATCCGCATCATCTACTCAACGTGTATTAAAAGATTCGGCAGAACAAGCAGAATCAATAGAAGAAATTAGCGCCTTTGCTGAATACTTAAAGAACCAAGCGATGGAATTACAGAAAATGATCTATACATTTAAGCTATGAGAATGAGGGTGTCCCAAAAGGGTCAGACCTCGCCACTCTATACACAGTATATAGTTGAAAGTACTAACTATAATCTGTATATAGTCGTTGCGGGGTCTGACCCTTTTGTTATGGGATAGCCTCTTTTTCTTTGTATCATGAAGTTATTGAAGTAGGAGATCGTACACAAGCAGTACATTATATGTTATTGGATATGACTTTTTAGATACATAATGATCTGAAAGATACCCCCTCTGTTAATCAGGGATAAATGTTTTAAACCCAGTAATCTGAAGGGGATTTTTTCTATTATTTTTGCTTATTCAAATAGGAATTGAGGAATTCTTCGAAATTCGGTGCATTAAGTCCGGCGATTTTTTCATATGATTCAATAATTTTTAGCATCAATTCTTGCTCTAAGTCTTCTCTGTCTGCATAAGCAACATTTTGTAATGATTTCTTGATTTTTGGTTTCAGTGAATCTACCATTTCCATTAATTCTTGTTTAGAGAATTTCTGCAATTCTTTTTCCTCCAATTACCTGGGATTTTCGTAATTTTTTAAGTGCTTGCTTATGGATATTAGAAATATTTTGTGGTGTTTCATGAAAATAAGTGGCAATTTCTTTATTTGATAATCCTGAGCAATACATAAGTGATAGTACTTGTCGTTGTTTTTCAGTAAGCTTAGCGATAGCTTTTACTAATTTTTCCTCTGTTAGGATAGAAGAAAGTTGTTCAGTATGAAATACAGTTACGAATTCTTCTTCCATATAGGCCAATGTATCTATCATATTTGTATGCGCGCCATGTTCGGCTGGCTTGTCCAAAATGGTAAGGTATTTCCTCTTGCGTCGTCTTTCCCGCTTATCAAAATCGATGGAAAAGGTATGAATGAACGAAATTAAATATTTATAAACTTTTACTCGATGATAATAAAGTTGAAAGGTTTCATTTAAATCGTTCATATTTTGGGACGTTGGATTTTTTAGAGTGGCATGAAAGATTGATACATGTTCTTGGCTTTGTAGAAAATATTTCATGATGGGTTGCTCAAAAAAATCTGGATGTCGTTGAAACAATCGATCATATGAATTGGGTAAGTAGGTGCTCGTCATCTGCTTCATCTGGTTTTCCCTCCCTTATCTAGTAAAGTGAAATGATTCTGCTTTTATCAATTATAAACGAACATTCGTTCTTATTTCTATGATTCTATTGAGCTATATTTACTTTTTTCCATTCCTATCACTTTATGGTATATGTTAAAGAATGGGGGAATAAAGTTGAATATTGAAGTAATTTCTATGTGGTTGACTTTATTAGGTAATTTCGGATTTCCCGCTGTATTTTCTCTTTATTTGCTTGTGAAGTTTGAAAGGAAAGTGGCTGGCTTAACGAAAGAAATAGAGTGCTTGATTGAACGTTTCGACAGAAATGAAAACGATTAGTGAAAATATGGTATTGTAATGATGGGGTACTTTTCTAAGGGGGATTATTTATTTGAAAGAGAAGCAATTAGTAGAAATAGAGGATTTACAAAAGCTATGTGAACAAGGAACATTTTCTTTAAAACTTAATTGGGATACTTTACGCAGTCGAGTAGGCAAAGCGGGGGAAGATTTCTTCTATTATGAAGGAAACAAACTAGTGGGGTATATGGCAATTTATGATTTTGGCGGCAAAATTGAATTATGTGGCATGGTTCATCCACACTATCGAAGACAGGGGATTTTTACAAAACTAGTAAAGAAAGCACTTCAGACAGCAAAAAAGCGGGAACCTAGGGCGATCTTGTTAAATGCCCCTGCAAAGTCTGAGTCCGCAAAGATGTTTTTAGCTACTTTGCCTTGCCGATTTGACATGGCCGAATACCAAATGCAATGGCAGGAAACAGAGCTTACGGATTATGAAGGCGTTACACTTCGGCCATCTAACGAAGAAGATAGAGACTTGGAGATTCAATTAGATGTCGATTGTTTCGGTTTTTTACAACATGAAGCAACTTCTTATTATAAGCTTCTAAAGGAAGAAGGCCTGAACACACTTGTGATTGTATATGAAGAACAAGCTGTTGGGAAAATTCGTGTTGAAGAAAGTGATGGGGAAGCTTGGATTTATGGGTTTGCCATTACTCCTGCCTTTCAAGGAAAAGGGATTGGTAGAAAGGTACTTAAGCAAGTAATTCTTGAGCAGCAGAAGAAGGGAAATCCTATCTATCTTGAAGTAGAGGCAACGAATCCAGCAGCGTTAAAACTGTATGAATCTTGCGGTTTCAAAAGCTATCACCAGCAGGACTATTATGTGTACCTGGGGTCAGACCCCATATCCCAACATCTATTGTAGCTCAGGAAGCTAGTGGTAATAAGGGTTTGTAAGTGGTTGAACAGGGGTCAGACCCTATTTCACAATAAAAAAGAGTAAACCTGCATGAAGTGCAGGTTTACTCTTTTTTCTCTAACCAACTTTGTGCAAAACCTAACAAGGCTGAACCAACGAGCGCCCCAAAAAAGGATGTTACCTCAAACCCGCTTACAAGCAGGGAGGCTAGGGTAAATGTTAATGCATTAATTACAAAAGAAAACAATCCTAATGTCAAAATGGTAATCGGGAATGTTAGGAGGTGCAAAATCGGTTTGACAAAAAAATTAACAATCCAGAGCATGAAGACCGCTATTAAGGCACTACCATAGGAATCAATTGATATGGAGTCAAATAGCCAGTCAATTAAGAGTAAAACGAGGCCGCTAATTAAAAAGCGTATAAAGAAATTCATGAAGTAAGCTCCTTAATGTTGGAATTTTTCTTTCTATAATTATTAATTATTACTATTCTATGAGTAAAATCCCTTTTTAGAAGAATACACATCATTATTCTATTTGTCTATTTACGCGCACTATTCGTGACGATTTACACCATTCTTTATTGACAGCCTCGTTAATCAATGGCTAGGGGAGAGTTCAGTGCCTTTACTAGCTATTTTCCCCCGCTGTAAATGAACGAGGAGTCAGGATGATTGTCTATTCTAAAACGTTATAATCCCATTTCTTTAATCGTATTTCATTTTTCTAAATGAGCCTCAATAAGACTGCTAAATTTCATAATGGAATGTAAAAGCTTTGGATGGGAGTATGAATGTAAAGTAGTAAGTACACTTTCAATGATAAATTCACGTGGTGCCTGATCTTGTATGAGTTCTTGTTCAAGAAAGCTTAGCAATTCGAAAAACTTCGAAATGTCATTTTCAGATTGAATATATTTCTGAGCAATCCTTTTTAAGGAATGGATGGAATTAAGGATCTCCTCTACAAGAGACAATGGTTCCTCATTCTTATCAGGTAGCCATTGCTTTAATAATTCTGGATAAAATATTTGTTCATCTTGTGCTGAGACATCTTCTACAATTTTCGAAATTCTCTTAAAGCTATAGCGAATCAGATTTGAAACCTGGTATTCACTATGGCCTTGATTAATAACAAAATTAACATGCATTAAATGATGGAGCATACCTTCAAACAAGATGGTGCAATCTAACAAATATGGTTTTTTATCTGCCCCAAAAATGTCAATAAAGCGATTATACAGCCAATTCATTCCTAACAGTCTTATCTGTTGGATGGATTGTCTCAATTCAAGTTCATTAGATACAAGTACTTCTTCAATCAATGTGAATATATTGTTTTTTTTGTTTGAAATTAGCTGAACTTCAATTTGTTTTATGAAGATTTCTGTGTCTGCAGGGCTTTGTCCAATCATTAGCTTATTACGTTCTTTTTCCAACTTTTCATGCATGCTATTGAAAATAGCAATCATTAATTCACTTTTGGAGGAAAAGTAATTATAAAATGTACCTTTCGAGATAGAGCTATTTTCAAGAATGTCTTGTATGGATGTAGCTTGATATCCTTTTTCGATGAAAAGGCGATGCGCTACTTGGATTGTATGCTGTTTTCGACTGTTCATTTTGGTCCCTCCATCCCTCATTTGCCTATTGGTCTTTTAACGTATATTACCTTAATATAAGTAGGATCACAAACACCCTCTCTATAGTTGGACTAATAGCCTGCAATGTTAAAGATAATGGTGTTGGTTGGCAAGACGTAATCCAGGAAAGCTAGTATTGTCTCTCGTATTCCATCAGAGTATAATAGGGAAGGCTTATTATGAACGTGTTCGTATAATGTGAAACTTCAATCAGTGGGAATTTCTTCATCCCGCACTGATTGTTAGTCCCGTTCTAGTGTCGATAAATCGACACTAGGAACCTGAACCAATGAAACACAGACTAACAACGCCGCGTCCTTTAGTCTTTCGTCTGTGTGACCCACTGATGTACCTTTGAAAACCATACAGGTAAGTTACACTGTACCTCATCATTCGGATATTTACGGGCAGTTATCGCGCTTCTTCGGTTCTTCTCTTGGTTATGATGTGAGGTTCATACTGCCCGTTAATGCAGGATAAAAAATTAACAGAGATTCTCTAACAGTTGTGAGGTAGAGTATGAATAAAAGAGTTGTAGACATTTTGATCATTTTGTTAGGTGCTTTACTTTTTGCTTTAGCCGTAAATTTATTTGTGATTCCGAATGAACTAGGTGAAGGCGGAGTTGTTGGAACAACAATCATTTTATACTATCTTTTTCAATGGTCACCTGGTCTTGTAAGTCTGCTATTAAACAGTTGCTTACTGATTGTCGGATATAAGTTCTTAAGTAAAATCACAATTCTCTATACAGTTGTTGCAGTGATCTTCCACTCTCTTTTTCTCCATTTAACAAAAAGCTGGAGTATTGATTCGAATGAAATGCTGGTAGATGCAATATTCGGTGGTGTTTTTGCAGGGGTTGGGATTGGCTTGATTATTCGAGTTGGCGGCACAACCGCTGGTACAACAATATTGGCAAGAATCGCAAACAAATACCTAGGCTGGAGCATTAGTTATGGCCTTTTGTTTTTTGATTTAATTGTTGCCTTGTCTTCCTATTTTATTATTGGTGCAGAAAAGTTGATGCTAACGATCATCATGTTGTACGTAGGAACAAAAGTAATGGAATTCGTCATAGAAGGAGTCAATCCTAAGAAGGCCGTTACGATTATTTCGGATGCACCAGATGAGATTGCCAAACAAGTTAACGAGCTAATGGACAGAGGGGTTACTGTTTATTCTGGACATGGCTACTATACAAAAACCCCTAAGGAGATTCTCTATATTGTTATTAGTAAGCAAGAAGTTGTGAAGCTTAAGAAGATTGTTAAGTCTACAGATACAGATGCGTTTATTGCCATTCACGATGTACGGGATGTTTTCGGAGAAGGATTTATCGATATTTCAAAAGCTTAATCTGTCAGTGGTTTTACCGAAAGTATGTCAACGCCCAGATTGTTATCGTGCATAATTAGGCGCTGCTGTACTTGGACTGTATGCATTAGGTGAAGTCGATAGCCTAAATGTGTGTCAGAATGATTAGTGGCACTAATGAGCTCGAGCCAATTGCTGAAAACGTAGAAGTATATGAAGAATTGATGTCAATTTATTTATTAGTCAGCCATGAAGAAGATTGTAGGTGAAGAGCGGATTATCAGCGTTGTCATATAGACTAAACTCCAGAGAGGATGAGCTTAGTTGTCGATCCTCTTTCTATTCTCTCTAAATAACATCCCCGTTATGCTAAATAAGATGCTCTGCAATCAAAAAAACCGTTCGGAGTACGAACGGTTTTTTTTGAACGGAATAAGACTATCATTAATTTCATGAAAAATTTCTATTTTAAAAATTAGCATTAGGAAAATGCAGAGATTTAACATGGGTGAGTTTTAAATATACGGTTTCTCCACTTGCTATAGCAATCTCCAACAGGTTATTTTTCATACTTTTTAACAATAATCCGATTTTCATTGGATCTCCTCCACCATCAATCACAATCAGTTTTCCCTCTACCTTTTTTAGTTGGTCCTCAAAGGAGCGCAATAAAGGGCCATTAGAAGGATCAACAGGCAGGCTTGTGTTACTTATATGGAGTGATGTTTTTATTGTACGGAGTAATCCATTTCAAATGAGATAGGGAAATATACATCGTGTTAAAAAAGGGACCTTCATCAGATCTCCATGCTTATTTATGATAAAGTTCCTTATACGCAATAACTTTTAAAGCAAGTAGCTCTTCTTCAGATAATTTTCCTTGAAGGTCCGCAAGCACTTCTTCTTTAGAAAGTGTTCCTTCTTGAGCCTGCGCTTTTATGTCTAGAAGTTTAGTAACGCCGATCTTTTTGACAAGTACACGCGTTGCTTCTTCTTTTGTCGTGAAAGGCAATGAGCTATCGTCTACAGAAGCCGCTTCTTCTACGAATTTTTTCAGCTCTGAGTCATTTTCGATAAATTGCTTTACCTTTTCTGTTTGTCCACTATTCTCTAGCTCAGTCGAAACAGCATCCATTAATTTTTGAGAGGCCAGGTTTGTGCCGTAATAATAAATAGCATAGCCACCAACACCTACAAAGACTACTAGCACTACAATGAATATTAAAAACTTCTTCATCGTCTCACTCCTAACTTAGAGATTACTATACTATAATTACTGGAGATATAGAAGAATATAATTGGTCCCAGTTTTTACAAAATAATGTCATTACAAAGTCCCCCTTACATAAACAGGTTCTAGGTTTTATGTGTAGTACTACTTTAAAGGAGAGGTTGGTGGTATGAACACAGAAGATCCTACTAACCAATGAGAGTAGTTGGTTTTTCATCGTCTCAAGTTAATAACGATTAGTTTAACAATAACTTGTCGTAATTCTACCTTCTAATTGAATAATCGGATTTGCTTTAGAAAATAGCTAAGCTTAAATCTAGCTGACTATTAGATAGTATCCAAGTTCATTTCGTTGACTTTTATGCTACTTTAATATATTATCAATTCGAGATTATTAAATTAATGATAAATAAAGGAGAGTTATATAATAATGAACGTATTAGTAGTAAAAGCAAATAACCGTCCAGCAACAGATGCAGTTTCAAGTAAAATGTATGAAACTTTTATGGAGAACGTAGAAGGTGTTAACGTAACAACTTACGATGTATTTGCAGAAGATATGCCTTACTTTGGTCAAGATTTATTCAACGCTTTCGGTAAATTAGAATCTGGCGAAGAAATGACAGACGTAGAACAACGTATATTAGCTGCTAAACAAAAAGCAATGGATGCATTAACAGCAGCTGATGTAGTTGTATTTGCATTCCCATTATGGAACTTAACGATCCCTGCTAAATTGCAAACATTCATTGACTATGTATATCAAGCTGGCTTCACATTTAAATATAACGAAAGTGGTCAATTAGTAAGCTTAATGACTGACAAAAAGGCAATTATTCTAAGTGCACGTGGAGGCGTTTATTCAACACCAGAAGCAGCACCTATGGAAATGGCTTCTAACTATATTAAAAATGTTGTTGGTGGCGTATTCGGTATGACAATTGAAGAAGAAGTTATTATTGAAGGTCACAATGCAATGCCAGACAAAGCTGAAACAATTATCGCTGAAGGTTTAACAAAAGTTGCAGCAGTAGCAAAAAATCTTTCTGCAGTGACAGCTTAATTATAGTAAATGATGAATCTGTTATAGATGTAATCTATTAAGATTGTCAATCAAATAGGGTCTGACCTCGTACTCTCAATCCGTTAAGTGGTGTTTTATACACGTATCTTATACTGTATTGAGTTGTTGCGGGGTCAGACCCTTTTCATTTTTTCTATCCAATTCAGCATATAAATAATTGTCGTATAATCCACTTAAAAAGGATTCCATGCCTAACAAAATGAAAATTACCATCTAATCTTGCTTTTTCCAGGATTTATAATTAAACGTCTTTAATGCTAATGGACATGTAATGAGAGAAATTGTTGTTCTTATCTACTTTGCAATCTTGTACATATTTGAGCTCGAATAGATCATTAGCCTACATTTCTTCTTGTCACTTAGGGGAACAAAGAGATCATCACTTCTTTCAAAACTAATTCTGATTCTTACTTATTAGCATATAGTGTATATAGCAGCCTTGGTCAAACGAGGAGGAGAGCTATGGAAGTTATTGTAAGAAAGGGAGATAGTTTTTGGGATTATAGTCAGTTATTCGGCGTGAATATCCAATTAATTGTCGATTCAAACCTAGGTGTGAATCCAAGTCAACTTACGGTTGGTCAGAGAATTAAGATTCCAGGGTATGTTACGGTTGATTACCGTGTTGTTGCTGGTGATTCATTATGGTCGATTGCAAAGCAACGGCATATCTCGGTTGAATCAATTAAGCTTGTAAATGTAAATATAAATCCGAATG
Organism: Peribacillus huizhouensis; assembly: GCF_014138605.1. Classification (GTDB taxonomy): domain Bacteria; phylum Bacillota; class Bacilli; order Bacillales; family DSM-1321; genus Peribacillus; species Peribacillus huizhouensis. The sequence goes on from NZ_JACJHX010000005.1 coordinate 308,519, forward strand.
CTTTGCAAATCGGCCAGACGATACATGTTCCATTACGAATTACTTGGCGGCTTGTCCAGGGGAAACAATATTATGACTATGAAACAATGATAACCGATCTAACAAGGCTGCAAAATGTGTATCCTTTCATGAAAATGCCATCAATTGGAAATTCGGTGTTAGGGAATAAAATACCAGAAGTGTTAATTGGAAGTGGGAATAAGCGGATTCACTACAATGGGGCATTTCACGCGAATGAATGGATTACGACACCTGTTATTATGACGTTTCTTAATGACTATTTGCTGTCTTTGACAAATAACGTAGCGATTCGTGGGCTTCATACATTCCCACTATATCAGGAAACGATCTTATCCATCGTGCCGATGGTGAATCCTGATGGAGTGAATCTTGTCCTAAATGGGCCGCCATCCATTGAACCTTATCAAACGAGGGTAGTTGAATATAATAATGGCCAAACTGATTTTAAAAGTTGGAAAGCAAATATAAATGGAGTCGACTTGAATGATCAATTTCCAGCAGAGTGGGAAAAAGAAAAAGCACGGCGTAGAAAGAGTCCTGGACCAAGAGATTATCCGGGAGAATCTCCTTTATCACAGAAAGAAGCCATTGCAATGGCAAATTTGACGAGGAAACGGGATTTCCAAAGAGTCCTTGCCTTCCATACACAAGGTAAAGTCATTTATTGGGGGTTTGAAAATTTAGAACCACCAGAATCGGAAACGATCGTAAAAGAATTTAGCAGAGTAAGCGGCTATGAACCAGTCCAAACCATTGATAGTTACGCAGGGTATAAAGATTGGTTTATTCAAGAATGGAGAAGGCCAGGCTTTACTGTAGAGCTTGGTATGGGGATCAATCCACTGCCATTATCACAATTTGATGAAATTTATGAAGATACGCTCGGGATTATGCTCGCTGGTCTTTATATGTAGAAGTAGGAGGATATATCATAAGGGTCTGACTTCGCACACTAAATCAGTATCTCATACTGTATTTAGTTGCTGCGGGGGCTGACCCTTTGCTTTTGGACAATCTCCTTGGGCAACGGAAAATTGACAGTTTTTCTTGATCTATTCTATCCGATTTTGCATATTCACCTTATAAAGTAGTTGAATGGCTAGTTTTACTCGCTATTTGCTAGATCAACCGGTTGTTCAATTTTTTTATAGTAAGTGGAAAAGGAGGGGAAAGGATGACATTTATAATGACTTACGACCAAAGAAATTTGAATAATATTAACAAATTAGCATATAACACAAAAAAAGCCGCTCTACAATGGTACAGGTACTGTTGTGAACAGGAAATAGACCTGCTGATTTATGAAACGACAAGAACATTGGAAGAACAAGCAAGGAACTATAAATCAGGCGCATCACAAACCATGCGATCCTACCATCTGGTTGGTCAAGCACTAGATTTCGTACCAGTTAAAGACCGTCTGGCCATCTGGAATGGATTTGACACACCCAAAATAAAAAATGCCATTGCAAAAGCAAAGCAACTCGGTTTTACATGGGGAGGAGATTGGACGACACTTGTAGATAAGGTTCATTTGCAGTATGAATATAACGGCTACGGGACGGATCCTTTTGGTAGTGTGAAAGAAACAGCCACTGCTCCAAGACCAATAGTTAGCCAAACGGTTTTGAATATACAAAAAGTAGTAAATAGTAGATATGGGACCGGACTGAAAGTGGACGGAAGATATGGACCTGCCACAAATAGAGCACTCCTAAAAGGCTATCAAATAGAACTAAACGAACAATATAAGGCAGGGCTTATGGCGGACGGAATTTGGGGACCCAAAACAAAAGCTGCAGTTCGAGTTGTTAAAAAAGGGGCCAGAGGCAATATCACTTACATTCTTCAAGCCACCCTCTACGTCAGAGGCTTTGATTCGAGAGGAATAGACGGTATTTTTGGAGCAAACACGGAAATGGCCGTAAAGAGCTACCAAAAATCGCAAAACCTAAACCAAGATGGCGTGGCTGGACGTGACACATGGACTAAAATTTTTGAATAAGAAGAGGCAGTTCTAAAAGGTCGGCACTTACACTCTTGACACTGTATATTGTGTCATACCCAAACTCAAAAACTTGTGATCCAAATTCGAGATCTCGTGATCTAAACATGGGATCTCGATCCGAACTAGTGATGGTGTAAAAATGAGTATTCTCAATTTGTAGCTAGAACAAGCTGTAGTGGCATTACTCGGTATCACATTCTTCATATCAACAAGCATCTCTGTTACCTTAGAATAAGCTTAAACGTTGGAATTCAGGTGACCGTAGAAAAACAGCTAATAAAACCGTATAATAGGAAAAAACGTAAAACTACATAGAATGAATATATAGTAATTGAAAGGAACGGTACTTTTTCGTGATAAAGATCTTGATCATTAGTTTTATTGTTATTGTACTACTTGTTCTTGTTTATTCAGTGATCCCGACGCTACTTATTCGGATTTGCAAATTGGGGATAACAAAGACGGTCCAAGGGGAAAATAGGATAGTTCTAACGTTTGATGATGGGCCAAATCCTCAATATACGACACTTTTACTAGATGTTTTAAAAAACTATGGTGTGAAGGCAACATTTTTTGTAGTGGGCAGCAAGGTGAAAAGACACCCTGAAATCATAAAACGAATGCATGAAGAAGGCCATACAATTGGTATCCATCATTACGACCATATTTCAAGCTGGTTGATGTCTCCATTTAAATTAAAGGACCAGCTCATTAAAACGGAAAAAGCAATAAATGAATGCACGCAGGAAAAGGTCACCTTTTATCGGCCACCTTGGGGACATTTTAATCTGTTTACATTATGGGTAAGTAAGAAGTATAAGATCATTATGTGGTCGAATATCTTTGGAGATTGGAAGGTAGAGACGTGTAAACATGAATTACTCGATCAATTACGGAAAACGACGGCAGGAGGCTCTATTCTTCTGCTTCATGACTGTGGCGAAACTTTCGGTGCGGATGAGGAAGCGCCACACTATATGCTCGAAAATTTAGAAATTTATCTTAAGGAAATGACAGAAAAGGGAAGGCGTTTTATCACATTAAGCGAATTATAATTAGATGAGGGTTATATGAATATTGATACGATTTTACATTATATAGATTTATACGGATACCTGATTATTTTTCTGTTTTTATTTTTTGGAATTGTAGGGATTCCCGCACCTGAAGAGTCATTGCTATTCTTAATTGGCGTTTTGATTGTGCACCATAAGCTTAGCTTTGGTTGGGCTGTAGTAAGTTCCATTTCTGGTGCGTTTATCGGCATGCTTACTGCGTATGTATGTGGCAAATATATCGGCCATCCATTTATCAATAAATACGGCAAGTACGTGGGGATAACCAACGCACGATTAGAGAAAGCGAGTAGTAAATTTACGAAAAACGGATACAGAACAATCTTGTTTGGATTTTATCTGCCGGGTTTACGCCAAATCAATCCGTATTTTGCGGGCATTTCCCATATACAATTGGGTGGATATCTCTTATTTTCACTTATCGGCTCGATTCTCTGGACAGTTCCATTCATCGTTGCCGGATATTATATTGGTGGTACATTTCCTATCAATCCTGCTTATGTACCTTATTTAGGGGTTTTGTTCTTAGTTCTTTTTCTATTATATGTTTCAATTAATTTTTTAAAAAAGAGGATAAAGTCCAGAAATAGGTAATGAACACAACGAATAAATAGCCTACTAGTATCATCAAAAATTCATTTTATCATGCCCTAAAAAGTGATACATTGGAAGAAGAGAATGTCCTAAAAATGTAGATAGCCCTTTTATAGTAAATGTGTAATAGGATGGATTGTTTATGAAATTAGGAGATGACATATATGAAAAAAATTTTGTTTTTACCTCTCTTACGAATGCAGTCTGGACACCATCAAGTGGCCGACGCGTTAATGGATATGTTAAAAATGAGGACGAGTGGGATTGTTCTAAAAAAAATTGATTTGTTGAGTTATACAAATGAATCTTTAGAGAAGGTGATTTCCAATGGCTATCTAAATTGGATTCGGTATGCACCTGAAACATATAATCTTGCTTATAAGAATTTTTTCTATGTACCCCCAACAAAAATACACTCCTTTAAATGGTATCAACATATATTCTTGAACAAAATGAAACGATTGTTATCCGAGGAAAACCCTGATTTAATTGTGTGTACACATGGCTTTCCTTCTTACCTCCTCAGTCAATTAAAAAGGAAAGGGAAATGTAACATCCCGACGATTAACGTATACACCGACTTTTTTATCAATAGTGTATGGGGAAAAGAAGGCATTGATGTTCATTTTCTTCCTAGTCAAGAAGTGAAGGAATCCCTAATAAGGAAGTATCAAACTTCGAATCAAAACATGATTGTTACAGGGATTCCAGTGCATGAAGAAATTACGACGACCGCTCGTATACCGAAAAGTGTAAATCGACCGAAGATATTAATATCTGGGGGCAATAGCGGACTTGGAGGGATTTTAAAGCTATCTGAAGAGTTAAAGAAATCGAAAGGACTCGACTTCTATGTGCTCTGCGGCAATAATCGAAAGCTTTACAACGAGATCATTACGTGGAATTTAGACCATATTAAACCACTCCCTTATTTATCATCAAGATCAGAAATGAACAAGTTATATGAAGAAGTAGATGCTATCGTTACGAAGCCTGGTGGTGTCACCATAAGTGAAGCATTAAGGAAAAGGCTTCTAATCTTTGTCCATTCGATGCTACCAGGACAAGAGGAAATCAATCTACGTTATTTAAAAGACTCGTCGCTTGTATTCGAACTCGATCAAAAAAAATCATTTGAATTACAACTGTTTAGGATTTTGAATGATCATCTACAAATGGAACGGTGGAATCTGGCCGTTGATTCGTATCTTAAAGGTTTAGAGATGACTAGTGCAGACTGTCTGGTAGAAGTTATGCAAGGATTTCTTGACCTTAATCTGGAAGTGAGTACCCATGCTTAAGAATGAACATCTGGAAAGAAAGAGGATGCAATAAATGGCATGAATCCAAATTTATTCGAGCGATTTGCGCAATAGTTGGTTGCTTGTTTTATATATTGAGAGATTAGCATGTATGGCTATGCCCCTTGCTTATGCGGTAGGTATCTTTTAGGATAATTACTTCATATGCGACCTTCAGGAAATCGAAAAACATTGCAACTGTGTAAATAATATCCTCTTTCGTTCCAGGTGTTAAACATTTTTCTGGAATAACCCTATTTCTTTTCAAATTTAAGTCTACTCATTATCAATAGCTTAGAATGTACAGAATTGCTTTCCTATAACACTACAAATAGGCTACCAAAAGGGTAGCCTATTTATCCCGTATTAATGGGGAGTAAAACCCACTGATTAAAGTTTCACTTTATCTATATTAATGAGTATAGTACTCTTCTAGATTATGTTTAGACATAGGAGTTTGCATATATGGGTATCCGTGATAATGAAGGTTTCATTGTTGATAATGATGCACAGATTTCCATCACGCTGTCCAGGAAGTTGTACATATATTGATATTGAGGGTATACCATCTCGTTACCTTCTATTTTTCTGAATTTCCAAACATGATATGTGCGGATGTAGTGAGAAAGTTTGTCTAATTGATAAATTTGCAGGAGCGGAGAAGGGATTTTGAGGAACCTAGATTAATATGACGCTAATAAAATTTTCTGATTATGTAATAAAGTAAAGGGCATATCTCCCCTTGTTCCACAATATGATGGAATATCTATATGAGGAGATGAGGGGAAATAATTGACAAATAGTGAAAATAATTTGATTACAAGAGACAAGCTGGCTCAATTCATTGAACTAAATCGCAAAAAAAAAGAAATCGAAATTCAACTAGATGATTTAAAGAAAGACTTTAATCAACACTTTGATCAGTTTGTCGGAAAATTTGTTAAAGGTGATTTGACTATAAGTGATTACAAAGTGCAAAGGCAAATTAGAACAACAGAAAAGTTTGATCAAGAAGTTACAGTTCATAGATTAGAAGAGTTGAATTTGACAGATCTTATTCAGAAAAAGCCAGATGAAGGAAAAATAAAAGCTGCCTTAAATTTACGATTGTTGAGTGAAGCCGATTTAGAAGGCTGTATAAGCACAAGTTACTCGCAGGCTATTTATGTGAAACAGGTGGATTCAAAATAAAGAAGGTTTTTAGGTAATTTCATTAATTAAATTTATTGATAAGGCTTTGTTAAACTCGCCTGTTGATTGCAACTAGAGAAGCGTTCGCTTTCCGCGGGCGGATCCAGGAGCCTCCTCGGCGCTTTACGCTTGTGGGGTCTCCTTTTGACTCGCTTTTCCCTCAGGAGTCCCACGCCTTCCGCTCCAATCAACGTAGTGCCTAAATCAACAATGAGCTTTTACATAGCCATTGATAAAAAAGAGGATCTCCAAACAGAATGTCATCCCCAAAAACTACTATCTACAGTTCAAATAACTGTGTTTAGAATTGGGGATGCACCTATTTGGGGATCCTCTTTTCTACGAGGATATGAAAATCCTTTCAGCTTTAAATGAAGGATTATTCAATTAAATGGTTCATTTTATTAGCTAACTTTTGTGTTTCTCAAATCAGAAAAAAATAATAAAATGTTTAATTGTTCGATAATTCTAAAAATAAATAGCTAATATATGGAATTTATAGGATAATAATACTTGTGAGTAATATATATTATTCAACATGGAGTTTGTTAGATAATGGGTCAGAGAGGAAGGAAAAAGGGAGCGAGTGGGGAACAGAGTAGAGCACTGCTTTTGAAGATTGCAGCTGATGAATTGCCCAAAAGGGCTATCATGAAACGAAAGTTAGTGCAATTGTAAAGAGAGCAAACTTAACACGACCTACCTTTTATTTATACTTTCAAAGCAAAGAGGCAAACTTTCAAGAATTAGTTGATATATTTCGCTTGAATTTGTTTGAATATACGCAAAAGAGCCGCCTGGAACCTGGAATCGATTCACATTCCGTCCCCAAAGCAATTACAAGTGGATCGACAGCTATATGCACCTATTTTGTTGAAAATCCAAATCTTACACGTATTGGTTTCTTCATTGCATAATAAGCAGAGGAACTGAAAATACAACTAGCTGCACAAATAACTGATAATCTAGTTTCAGAACAGGAAAATAAGTATTTCCGTTTGAATATTGACATGAGTATAGAAGCTGAAAGTTTAGTTAGAATCATTGAACGTTTAACACTTACTCAATTGCTTCAAGGAAAAAGCAGCCAGAAGAAATCGCATATGAGATTGTCCATCTTTTCTTGTATGGCATGGTTTTTAATGATCATAGAGGAGGAATCCTAAACACTAATTGATGCACCATGACCCACTCGACTAAAAACGTAGAAAATAAGGGGATGGTATTCAAAATGAAGTCGGTCGAGGAATCGCAGAGGGAAGAGGTTGATATAGAGTGGGTTACTCTTATGTTGAATGCCAAACAGATTGGAATCACACCAACTGAGGTTCGAAGATTTCTACAAGAAAGTCAAAAGATGAAGATCGATGATACACTTTCGAAGCGGTGTAACGCAGGAGGATAAGGGGAATTCATTCACCTATCTAAAGACGAAGTAGTTATCTTGCTAATATATCAGTGAATATGATACATTATGTAATGTACCGAATGGTAGGTACATGAAATATAAGTAATAAACAATCTTTGATAATCTTTTTAATAAAGGATTATAGATACAGAAAGTAAAATCAGTATAATAAGAAAGAGGAATTTATAGGAGGAGAAAGTATGAAACAAATTAAATCTGAGCAAGAATATCGTGAGCAAATCAAACAAGATGAACTAACAGTTGGAGTGTTTACAACCACTTGGTGTCCAGATTGCAAACGTTTAGATATGTTTATTGGTGAAATTACAGACGAGCATCAAGATAAACAATGGTTTACAATTGACCGCGATGATTTCCCAGAAATTTCAGAGGAACAAAGTGTAATGGGAATCCCTTCATTATTAATCTTTAAAAATGGTGAAAAGCTTGCACATTTGCACAGTGCAAATGCTAAAACTCCAGAAGCAATCAGAGAATTTTTAGGCAACCTATAATAGGGTTTCTTTGGAATATGGGGTACTATCTTATCATACAACTTGATTTTTTGTAATTTGTCTATAATCGAATAATAACGAAGAACGAAGTGGGATATTTTCCACTTCGTTTTTTTTACATGTAAGATGGTGCTTACTGAAACCTTTTGACAAATGTATATCTAGCTCTTGTAGGTAATGATCTATTGATTGCAGAAAAAAAGTAGGTAATCGCTTTCTATTTGTTTGTTTAATAAACAAACAAAAGGTATAATAAAAATATGCTATCACAATAGTCAAACAATTGAAAAGATCGTTTTCAAATCTAATGATCAAAGTTGTATGGTAAAGATCTTTTGTGATGTCCTTTGTTTAAAAGAGGTCAGTTTCAAGGAAAATCAAAAATGGATGGAGCTTTTACTGGGAAGGCTGATAAATCTACTTTATAAACAGGGTATTATTTTAGATTTTTGACATAGTGAATTAAGTTTTTCATTTATTTAATTGAGAGAGCAAGGGGTGCACCATATGAATGATCAACAGATTGTTAAGAAAATCCTCCAACAAATTGGGGGAGAGAAGAATGTGTCAAGTCTTGTCACAAGTGCAACACAGATAGTAATTGAGGTGAAAGATAAGACGAAAGCAAATAAACTTGCATTGGAAAATACAGAGGGAGTTATTAGTGTAGAAGAAATTAACGGGCAATTCTTAGTAAAAGTGGAGGGACCTGTTGAAAATCTACTTAAGGAAATTAACAAATTGGGGGATTTTACAGAATCTAATTCAGATGAAGAAAAAGAAACTGTAATGAATAAGATTTTAGGAATAATCGGAGGAAGTTTTGCACCGATCTTAGGTGTTCTTGCAGGAGCAGGGTTGTTATCGGCATTATTAGCCGTTTTAACTATGCTAGGATGGGTATCTTCTGAAAGCGGTACCTATGCCATTCTATCTGCAGCAGGACATGCAGTTTTTTATTTCCTTCCTATTTTTCTTGGAATTACGCTCTCTATTAAACTTGGTGCCAATGCCTATGTTGGTGGTACCATTGGGGCAGCGCTATTGGAGCCGCATTTTACAGAATTAATAGCTAATGGGGCAAAACACGTAGATTTCATGGGAATCCCAGTTGTGTTAATGAACTATTCTTCTACTGTTTTTCCGATTTTTATCGCTGTTTCTATTTATGCCGTATTAGAAAAATTCTTGAAAAAAATCATTTATAAAGACATTCAAATGTTTATCAATCCGTTGATCTCGTTAGTAATTATTGTCCCACTAACGGTGCTTGTTTTCGGCCCTTTTGGTACATATGTCGGAGAAGGTATTGGGGCAGTTATCGAATTTTTAAGCTCAAGAAGTGGACTTTTAACAGGAGCCGTGTTAGGTGCAGTTTGGACCTTCCTTACTCTTTTGGGTCTACACTGGGCGGTTATTCCTATTGCTATTGCAAATCTTGCAAATGGTCCTGATCCGATTGTCGGTATGGCTGCTGCAGCTCCTTTTGCTCAAATTGGGATGGCGATTGCGGTTTTATTAAAAACGAAAGACAAAAATTTGAAAACTCTCGCTGGGTCAGCGATCGTTCCTGGTGCATTGGCGGGTACTACAGAAATAATCAATTATGGGATCCTCTTACGGTATAAACGAACGATGGTTTATGTAGCATTGGCTGGAGCCGTTGGTGGAGCAATTAATGGTGCCCTTGGAGCAAAAATGACTGTCTTTGCTCTCCCAAGTTTATTGTCTATCCCTGCATTTACACCGATTGGACTTTATGTAATCGGTATTACGGTGGCATTAGTGCTAGGGTTCATTCTTACGTATGTATTCGGGTTTGAAGATAAGAACAATAAGGTTACATCTAAGTCAATATTCGAAACAAGTTTAATTAGTGTAAAAACAGAAACGATTGCAAGCCCGTTAAGTGGGGAACTTGTTCCTTTAAGCCAGTTTAATGATCCACTTTTCTCAACTGAAACAGTAGGGAAAGGTATTACGATTGAGCCAGAAATAGGAAAAGTTGTTTCACCAGCAGACGGGGTTATCACTACTTTGTTTCCAACAGAACATGCGGTTGGTATCACATCTGAAGGTGGAGCGGAAATACTGATTTTCATCGGGAGTGACACAGTGAATTTAAAAGGTCAATATTTCACATCCCATATCATTCTCGGAGATAAAGTGAAGCAAGGTGATCTACTGATTGAGTTTGACATGGAAAAAATAAAAGAAGCAGGTTTTCAGGTAACGACGCCTGTTGTAATTACCAATACGAGTCAATATCTTGATGTTACGCATACAAATAACGCAACTGTTCGAGCTAATGAAGACTTGCTAACCGTAATTGTGTAGTCCATAAAATTTATCCAATCAGAAAGGGGTACCTTAATGGTAACCTGATTTTGGATTCTTATTTTAAAAAAAGATGATACCGCAATTTCCATTGGTTAATCAGCTCTCAGGAAGCTTTCTTATACTAATAGCTACTGTAGTGTTCATAGAATAAGCGATATGTTAAATATGAAATAACTATTTACTGAACAGTAGAAATACTGTTCTTTTATTATGCTCGGAATTATTTTGTTATTCCAGTCGAAATGCGTTACCTATCTATGAAGCAATTTGTTAAGGCTCTCTGTTTGAAATGCAGGTATATTTCTTCTATCTATTCTCATACTAAAGATAAGAAGGAGGGGTAATCCGTGGCGAAACGAACAAAGAAAAATGACGCTGACCAAAAGAATAAACAAGGATTTGATTCAAGCAAAGCTGATTCAGAATTCTCTCAAGAATTTGGCAGTGCAAACGCTAATCAAGCACATAAAAATAAAGCAAAAAAAGAAAAAGAATCTAAAAATCAAGGTAAGTGGAAAGGCATGCATTGATTTATTCTTGCCAGACTCTATCATGATAAGTGTTGCCTGCACCGATTACATTAGGTGGAGGCTTACCATGCTTCAAACTGTTTGACTGAACATTAAGTAAAGGAGCTTATTTAGATGACTCAATCTAAACGACAACAAGAACGCCAGTGGAAAGATCGTAAACAATCGCAGAATCCACATGGTAAGGTCAGATCATTTGAACAATTAGCTGAAGATTCGGGCAAAAATGAATCTGAAACTAAGTAAAACTGTATAAAAAAGAGAGGGTATCCCTAAGGTTTGAGCCCCACGCGATAGTGAGGTTAAGCTCCTTGGGATACCTTTCTTTCTTGTTACCAAAAAGGTCATAATCATCAGGAATGATATTATAACCTTGGAATTGCATATACATAGTATTTAAGGCATTTCGTCCTCTTTTACCCGATTTTTAAACGCTTCATGTGTAACAATATCTTCAATTTGTTCAAACTGTCGACTGTGCTCCTTCTCCTCACTTATGCTATTTGCGGGGAAGTTTCCAGGGTGGCCTTTTTCTTTGTGATTAAAATGTTTACCACGACTCATACTTATTCACTCCTTTCAATACTGCCTTTTTTAGTTTGCACTTTTTGCTAAAAAATATCCCGGAATAACTTATTACTACTGAAATAAAAAGTGTTTCATAGGAAAATACCTGTCTAATTAATGAAACCGCTAACAAATATTCATGCAAATTAAATTATTTCGAATATTGTATTTATTTATTTGTTGATCTATACTATAGCAAGATACTAAATATTAGGGAGTGTTTTGGTTATTATGGAAACTTTAGAACGAATCAGTCAATTTGTAGGGAAAACATTTGCTGTATGGGTTCTTGTATTTGCAGCATTTGCCTTTTTTGCTCCATCTGGATTTACATGGATTGCACCTCATATTACGATCTTATTAGGAATTATCATGTTTGGTATGGGGTTAACGCTTTCTGGTAACGACTTTAAAGAAGTATTTAAAAGGCCGAAAGATGTTTTTATCGGTGTTGTAGGTCAATTTGTCATCATGCCGGGTCTTGCTTTTGTATTAGCAAAAGGTTTACAGTTGCCACCTGAAATTGCAGTGGGCGTAATATTGGTTGGATGCTGCCCAGGGGGGACCTCTTCAAACGTAATGACATACCTTGGAAAAGGGGATGTAGCATTATCGGTAGCCATTACATCAGTCACAACGGTTCTTGCTCCAATCGTAACACCAGCTTTAATTTTATTACTGGCCAGCCAATGGGTACCAGTGGATCCAAGCGGACTATTCATATCCATCATTAAAATTGTCATTCTCCCAATTGTGTTAGGTTTAATCGTGAAGAAACTATTCAATAAACAAGCGCAAGCGAGTGCTAAAGCGCTACCTCTCATTTCTGTTATTGCAATCGTTGCTATTGTGACAGCTGTTGTATCTGTTAGTCAGCAACAGATTGCCAAAACTGGATTAATCATTTTCGCAGTTGTTATTCTTCATAACTTACTTGGTTACTTGTTAGGGTACTTTTTTGGTAAACTCTTTAAAATGAACTTATCTAAGAAAAAGGCTATAGCAATCGAAGTTGGTATGCAAAATTCTGGTTTAGGTGCCGCGATCGCCACCGCACACTTTTCACCAATCGCAGCTGTACCAAGCGCTATTTTTAGCGTCTGGCATAACATCTCGGGACCAATCCTTGCTACGATATTCAGCCGCATGAAAGAGACAAAAATAATAAACGTAGCCGAAACGTTTATTAGTAAATAAAAAAGTATCAACACTTATGAGGATAGCTTCCAAACAGAGGCTGACCTTACCCTTTACAACAGATTAAAGTGTTAAACACAAATTCTTTCGTTATACGAAAGGGGATGCAGTTGTTCGTTATAATTTCATTCATATCTTAGCCATGGTCCCTTAGTAACTGAAGTAGTATGCTTAGTAGTATGAATAATCATGTGAAATGATTTGCTATTGTTAACATTACCTGTTATGATGAAATAGAATTATTTTTGTTCGGTGAAAAGGATTGTATAAGTTCAACTTTTCGTCTTAATGATCACTTTGGGCAGGGATAGTAATACATTGTGTGTTTATCACACTAGGAGGCAACAAAAATGGAACAAGGTACAGTTAAATGGTTTAATGCAGAAAAAGGTTTTGGATTTATCGAGCGTGAAAATGGAGACGACGTATTCGTACACTTCTCTGCTATTCAAAGTGAAGGCTTCAAATCATTAGACGAAGGTCAAAAAGTAACTTTTGAAGTAGAACAAGGTCAACGTGGACCCCAAGCTACAAACGTTCAAAAAGCTTAATATTGAAGACATATTAACCAGACTCTTTAGAGTCTGGTTTTTTATTTCTCTTACTTAATAATAAACAAGTGGTATCAATAATGTTTTGGTCCTTAGAGGTTTTGTACATAGGAATTTAGATTGAAAAAAATGAAATTCAAGGTATCGATGAGGGTTGTCCAACATATTTAATATTATGTTTTAGTTTCATATTGGGGAGGAAAAGGAATGATTTTTAGCTTTTCAGTTTCAAAATGGCTAATCGCAATAATATCACTAGTGGCATTGGGAGTAGCGTTTATTTTAGGACCAGCTAGTGCATCAGCAACTATCAACTATGGCGATGAGGTGACAGCTGTAGCAGGTGACTATGTGGGAAGTCCCTATAAATATGGTGGGACAACTCCCAAAGGATTTGATGCAAGCGGATTTACTCAGTATGTATATAAAGATGCAGCGACAAAAATGAAGATTCCGAGAACAAGTGCTGAACAGTTTAAAACAGGGGAATCTATTCAGCAAGAACACTTAAAAACAGGTGATTTGGTATTCTATGCTACAGGAAACAAAGGAAACTTTTCTTTTGTAGGCATCTATAATGGAGACGGTACATTTATTGGGAGTACTACCAAAGGTGTAAAGATTGTAAAGATGAGCGATAAATACTGGAAGAATCGATATATAGGGGCTAAACGGATTATTGAATAAAATAAAATTAAAAGCAAAAAGAGCATCCGATGCTCTTTTTGCTAGTTAATAATGAAGAAGTATTTGAGGTGTAATTTATATAATCATTCAACGGTAATCCTCGTTAATACTGCATGCCCATTTTTCACTTTTACCAGGGCTACTGCAGGTTTAATTAAGGCTTTAGCTTCCGTTTCTTTTGCCTTTTCTTCAGGTGCATAATAATTGTCTAAACCGTACCTAATTTGAATAGATGCGGCGTTTTTTAGTTCATACGGAATTTCTAATTTTCCTTTTAGATATATGCCAGTACTAGGCTTCTTTTTTGTTACAAGAGCGACTTTATACAGGCCGTCGCTGTTGTCTTGTTTTAGTTGAACATACACTCTTTTATGAATGCCAATATTTTCCGTTTTGAAAAGGGTAATTATCGAGTCATCAAGCTGTGCCAGCTTAACAGACTCAATTTCGTAATGTAAATTCACATAGCTCCCTCTGAATAAATCTGTAGGATCAATGGGTGCGGTTTGTAATTTGATTTCTTTTCCTGTCAAAGTCGTCCAAGCGGGAGGAGTCGCCATAATGAGGAGAATCAAGACTGGAATAGAAAATACGATAAGTGGTTGGAAAAGTTGCTTACTCTTCATTAGGTTTTCCTCCTTTTTTTCGTTGTTTTTCAAAAAAGAAGCCGAAACCGATTAGGATTACACCGCCGATGATAAATGTAAGTGATTTTGGCAGTAAATCGAAAGAGTCAATATAGTATCTGAATATCAAGGCACATATTATGACAATGCTTATCAAACTACCTTTATGGACAAGGTAGAGAAGAAAAATAAAATAACCTACAGGGAACCAGATAGAAAAATCGAAGGTAAGGAATATAGCTGTGATTCCGTGTAAAAGATGTCCTTGTATATGAGTGGTTTTTTGTAACTTAGAAGGAACTGGAATATAGACTAATATTATACCAACGATAAATAGAGTGGTAAGGATGATTGTGTCTGGATTGAGAAAATGGAACCTCGGTACAAATTCCATTAGAAATAAGACGATCGTATTGATAGCTAAAGCATTTATCAAGAACGTTAGGAGTTTAGGATATTTGTATTTGTTTAATAGGACGTATAAAGCCGGTAAAAATACAAGAATGGCAAGTGGGTAGGACGTTTCATCAAGGAATATGCTTCCATTAAGATAAATGAAAAGCAGGACGGAAGTGAAAAGAAGAATGACGATATCTTTTAAATAGTAGCCGATGAATACTGTCCCGATGGCCCATAATAAAAAGGAATTGTTGAAATTAATGCTTATATTAAACATTTGTTCGATTAGAAAAATACCTGCACCAAAAATCAAAATGCCGACATAATGCAAACTTCTTGCTGTTTTGGGAAAGCGGCTCTGCCATTTAACTCCTGCGTAATTGACCCCAATTAGGCATATGATAATAATCAGCAATTTAACGCCTTTGTTGAAATACATCCAGTTGCTGGCTACGAAGGTTAATACCCCTAGACCTAATAGAATTGCCCCGATAGTTAATAATACAGTAATGAAGTTTAAGCCAGCTCTTACATCATAGGAACGTAAAATTTTTTCTTGATCCTGCTTGGAAATAATACCTCCAGATTCAAGGTATTTTAGTTCATGTTCAAGAAAGTCAAATTGTTTTTTTGTTATTTCTTTCTTGCTCAAAGTGATTCCTCCTTCCCTCTTCTTTTATTATACAAGTTGAAAAGAAGATAATGAATGTAATTTATCGAGAAAGAATTTTTTTGATTTATCAACAGACAAGTCCCCCACCTCAAGGTTTAAAGGAATCGAGGATGCGTAGGTGGGGGATAACAGCCTAATCAAGTTTTGGCTCTTAGTCCGTATGAGGTCACGAGCTTTAATACTCTTTGGCAAACTACGCCACACTGTATTAAAGCTTATGCTTGTCGGACTATCACAGGACAGTGGCGAGCAATCTTAGTAGACGTTCTTTAAAGCGGTTGTCTCAAGAAAAGCTCGATTGGCTAGAGCCGCGAAACTATCCGAGGGCCCACAGAGGTAAATTTTGCACCCAAAGAATTTGGGGAACCAGACGAAAGACTAAAGGACACGGCGTACTTAGTCTGTGATTCATTGCCTTCGCTCGTACTGACGATTGTTTGAAGCGTGTGCTTTAGATCTTAACAACAGTAAAACGGGACTAACTTTCAGTGGGGCGTTATATTAATGTAAAAACAAATGCTCAATCTCTTGTATCTCATGAGATTGAGCATTTGTTCTCTTAATTTTTTGGAGACTGGCAGAATCGAACGGCCATTTTTAACATACCTTATTTTTTATTCATTAAGCTATGCTTTTTACCGTAAGTAAAATAGATGAACAATCCAAATACAAACCAAATACTGCATGCAATCCATGTATGAACTGAGAGTTGAGCGATTAAAAATAAACATAATAGGAATGAGCAGATCGGTAGAACTGGAAAGAACGGTATTTTAAAACCACCGGATGGTATATTCTTATTCTTTCTTAAGAAAATAACGCCGATTGAAACGATTGTAAATGCAAGTAATGTTCCCATATTCACTAATTCTACGAGTTTAGACAAGGGAATGAAGCCAGCGCAAAAAGCGACAATTACTGCGTAGATCCACGTATTTTTAACAGGTGTTTTATATTTTTCATTAAGCTCACACATAATTTTCGGTAGTAATCCATCACGTCCAAGTGCGTAAAGTAGTCTTGTTCCTCCATATAACATTACAAGAATAACCGTCATCATCCCGACAACAGCACCAAGTGAAATTACACCAGCCATCCAATCTTGGTGAATAAGCTGCATAGCATAGCTAACTGGATCACTTACGTTTAGCTGCGTATAAGGAACCATTCCAGTTAAAACAAGAGAAATCACTACGTAAAGTAGTGTACAAATTAATAATGGACCAATAATTCCAATTGGCAAATTACGTTGTGGATTTTTTACCTCTTCAGCAGCAGATGACACAGCATCAAACCCAAGATAGGCAAAGAAAACAAGGGCTGCTCCGCTCAAAACACCTTCAATTCCGAAAGGCAAAAATGGCTGCCAATTAGCAGGTTCCACATAAAAAATACCTACTCCTATAAATAAAAGAATAACACCTACTTTAATAAATACCATGATCTTATTCAGCTTTGCAGATTCATTGATCCCGCGTGTTAACAAGAAAGCAGTGGCAAACACTATAACAATAGCTGGTAAATTTACATAAGTTCCGTCTGCGGGAGAAAATGGACCTGAGATTTCCTTTGGAATGATAATATGAAATCCTTCTAACAAAGCAGATAAATATGAAGCCCAACCAGTTGAGACTGCAGCAACTGCCAAACCATATTCCAATACTAAAGCCCAACCAACTAACCAAGCGACTATTTCTCCAAATACAATATATCCATACGTATAGGCACTACCTGTTACTGGTACGGAAGAAGAAAATTCAGAATAACACATACCCGCCAACGCGCAGACGATAGCAGCGATAATAAATGAAAAAACAATAGCTGGTCCAGAGTGACTCGCAGCCACTGTTCCAGGAAGTATAAATATACCTGTTCCAACAATGGCTCCAACACCAAGCAACACTAAATCAAAAGCACCTAACGATTGCTGTAGCTGGATATCTCCCTTTTTTTTCAGCAACTCCTCGAGATTTTTTTTCCTGAATAATACATTTTTCATACGAACCCTCATTTTTTAAAAATATGTAAAAATTCTAATGTTTATTTTTTATAGGTCAATGAATTTTGTCGAATTACCAAAAAATATGTCGAAATTTAAAGAGTTTTTGAAAATTGAAATGAAAAGGGGGGGGCGAAAATAGTTTCTGCAGAATAGTATGAATCTATTCTTGGATGAAAGAGCTATTTTTCTGAAGCTAATTAGTATTTGAGGATGAACCAAGAAATAGAAGTAAAATCGAAAGTGAAGAGGATAGAAACCTCTATTAACCGTTTATCCCGCATTAACGGTAATAAAACCCCTACTGATTGAAGTTTCACTTTATTAAATGTTTTTTCTGAAAAATGAGAAGTTCTGGGAATGGTCAGAGGAGATTAAGAGCAATGCTTATTTATAGCTGCTATGAAGAAGTTAAATGCAGACTTGAATAGTTAACAACACTTCAATGAGTTTGGTCTATTGGAAGTATATATAAACGGAGAGAAAAATAGATAAAACTGCATTTAGATGCATCATGGAGACTCTATGGAAAGCACATGCAATCGTAGCAAGCTATGGGTGTATTTTTATAGAAATACTGTTTATATAGGGTTGGAACATCCAATAGAATGACCAAAGCTGTATTTTAAGTAAGATATGTATCTTAATAATTTGTGAAAATAAAAAAAACCCTTGATACACAAGGGTTTTAAGTATGGAGACTAGCGGGATCGAACCGCTGACCTTTTGGCTGCCAGCCAAACGCTCTCCCAGCTGAGCTAAGCCCCCGTTAAGGTATATTTTTAATTTTATCTATTTTTCTGAAAAAGTCAATGGATTTTTAATAGAAAAGTGTTCTTTTAGCGATCTTTCTAAAATTAATGTGGTTTGACCGATGTTGCAAATTGATTTATTAACTTACCCGTTAGATTTCGTGATTGGTATACCCGATCTTATATACGAATGTCAGTAACAGATTGTGAAAAGAGTCATAATAAAAAAGCTGATTGCACCCGCAGCCAGCTTTTTATCTATATTATCTAAAGAATACTTTATCAATATTATATTTTGCTTTATGTTCATTGATAATGAACGTTTCATAGATTTCTCTTTCCATTGGATCTTCTACATAGCAAATCTCGATACTGGATACTTCATTTCTATGCAGTTTAATCGGTGAAACAGAATCTTCGAAGTGCTTCTTGATTCTTTGGCGGAGTTTTCTAGCTTTTCCGACGAAAAGTAATTGACCCTCTTTGTTATAGAACATGAAGATTCCGCCTTTATCTCTTGGAATCAGGTGAAAGTCAATAAATCCGTAAATATCAGGAATGATTGGCTCGTCCCCTTTTACGATTTGTTTTCGCTGCTTAATGGTTAAATCTGCTGTAGGGATTGTAATATTAATCATGAACAGTCACTTCCTCTATTTAATAAAGATAAATGGTATCATAAGTATACAAGAAAAGCTATTTGTGAGAGAAACAATATCGAATGAGTAATGTGAAGTTAAATTTGCTACAATAATGCATGAGAATATTGAGGGGGTAACTATGATACAATATCCAGTGATTTATTATTATGAGGCAAGAGTAATGAAAGAAGACTATACAATCCATGTGGTTTTTCCGGATCTGAAAGCAGCGGGCTTGTCAGCTTCTACAGCTGGGAATGATCTGGAGGATGCGAGAGAGGCTGCTCAGGATTTATTGGCGATTGCGATCGACATGGCGGTAGATGAAGGAAAAACCATGCCAGAAGCAACTCCGATTGAACAAGTTGATATTGCACAATTTTATGTAGAAGAAGAAGTAGGTAAGCCGTTTCGTATTGAAGTAGAATATATTTCAGTATAAGGAAAAGTGGATGTTCGACAGGCAGCTGGGTCTCGTCCACTATTTACTTCATTCTGTGTATAGGGGACGAGGTCTGCTCATTTGTTTTAGGACAGCCACTTTTCATTATTATCATAAGTTTTCAATTTCTACTTTTGAAATTTCTTCAAATGTCGAAACACAATAGTAGACGTCAGTGGTTTTTCGTTTTGTATCAACTAGGACTAGAAGTTGGACATAATGTAAATCGTCTTCAAGATCGTTAATTCGAATATTTTTTACAAAAATATTATTTTCTTTAATTTTTTTCATCACGATTGCGATATCATTTTTGTTTGGAATCATCAATTTCAACATAATTTCTTTTTGTCGAAACTGTTTTGGACCTATTAGGGCAACTAGCCAAGGAATAAGTTCGACACTGATGATTAATAAAATGACACCTGCTGTTGCTTCAATAAAGAATCCTGCGCCGACTGCTATTCCAATCCCAGCTGCTCCCCAAATAATTGCAGCTGTGGTTAACCCGGATATACTATTATTATCGCGTCTTAGAATAACTCCTGCCCCGATAAAGCCAATCCCTGAAACAATTTGGGCTGCAAGTCTGAGTGGATCCATCGTAATATTAACATGTTCACTACCTGTGAACGTATAAGCTGACTCAATGGAGACCACTGTCAGTAAGCAGCTAATAATGGAGATAACCAGGCTTGTCTTCAAGCCAACAGGTTTTCGTTTAATTTCTCGTTCTAAGCCGATTACTAAGCCTAGTAAAGCTGATATCCCTAGCTTTACTAAAATTTGAGCTTCTGAACTTAAGTTTAAAAACCAATCCATGGCCAAATCATCACCATTCATATAATATTTTCTGGTACGCTATATTTGCTGTGTTATACCCTATACATGAATTCTTAATTGTAA
Organism: Peribacillus huizhouensis; assembly: GCF_014138605.1. Classification (GTDB taxonomy): domain Bacteria; phylum Bacillota; class Bacilli; order Bacillales; family DSM-1321; genus Peribacillus; species Peribacillus huizhouensis. The sequence continues at coordinate 328,940 of NZ_JACJHX010000005.1, forward strand.
AGGGTTCGTATGAATGTAAAAAAAAACGTACCAATTTAAATGTATTACTTTCTATTATAAGTCTGAAAAGAGGAATTACCATGCTTCAACCTAAAATAAATCCTTATTTTGTATTATTACTTGCTGTCACATCTATTTCATTGTCGGCTATTTTTGTAAAATTAGCTTCAGCACCATCAGGAATTATTGCATTTTATCGACTGTTTTTCACAATCGTCATTATGCTGCCATTCTTTCTGGCAAAATATCGTCACGAGCTGAAACATATAAATAAGAAAGACTGGCTATTGTCTAGTATTGCTGGAATATTTTTGGCCTTTCATTTTATTTTATGGTTCGAATCGTTGAACTACACATCTGTAGCTAGTTCTACCGTTCTTGTAACACTTCAGCCGTTGTTTGCCTTCGCAGGCGCTTATTTCTTTTTTAAGGAACGGTTTTCGGTGCGAGCAATCTTAAGTAGTATAATTGCTATTAGTGGTAGCTTGGTCATTAGTTGGGGAGATTTCAAGATTAGTGGGATCGCCTTGTTTGGTGATATTCTTGCACTTATCGCTTGTGCGTTAATAACGGCCTACCTATTAGTAGGACAAACCGTTAGACAAAGAATCTCTTCTACTACATACACCTTTGTTGTTTATGGTATGAGCATGGTCACTTTATTTCTTTATGTACTAGTAAAGGGAGAACCACTCGGTCCATATCCGGCAACAGACTGGATTCTATTTATCCTGTTAGCTATTTTTCCAAACCTATTAGGGCATTCGTTGTTAAATTGGTCACTAAAATGGCTAAGTACCACTACCATTTCAATGGCTATTTTGTTAGAACCGGTTGGGGCAACTATTCTAGCTTACTTTATTCTGGATGAAACAGTTGTACTCACCCAAATTATCGGTGGAGCTATCATCTTTGCAGGATTAATTTACTTCCTGAGTGACAGTAAAAAAACCAAAGATCGTTCGATATAGAAAACAATAAAGCTTTAAATGCCTATTATTTACCTTCATGAAAAAAAGCAGTGTAGTTTTCCTGCTTTTTTTCTTTGAACTCTTTTTAAGCTTTTGATTAATCATGAATGTTAGTTACTCATAGTTCATTTTAAAAAAAGTAGTAATAAATTTTATGTAGAAGCAAACGAATTATTCCGACATTACTAGGCTTTAGAACGAAGAGACGAACTGATCTCGTAATGAATTCTTAACTATCTTATGAAGAAATGAATTGAAAACAAATAAGAGAGATGGTTAAATATAAAAAGTAATGTAATCTATTTTTAGAAAAAGTTAAAAAAGTATTGCAATCATTTTTTTATCGTGATATATTATTTCTTGTCGCTAAGCCAGTAACGAACGCTGACAGCAGTTAACACGAAAAAAACTTTTCGAAATAATTGTTGACACAGGATATCGGCTGTGATAAATTATAGAAGTCGCTTCTGAGAGAAACGACAAAGATTGCTCTTTGAAAACTGAACAAAACAAAGCGCCAACGTTTAAATTAAGTGAGTACACACTATAAAAACAATGAGCAAGTCAAACACTTTTTGGAGAGTTTGATCCTGGCTCAGGACGAACGCTGGCGGCGTGCCTAATACATGCAAGTCGAGCGAATGATTGGGA
>NZ_JACJHX010000006.1 GCF_014138605.1 Peribacillus huizhouensis
TCGGTACATCGGACTATCAAAAGTTGTTCAAAGAGCAATCTCGAACAAAAGACTAAAGCAGAGGGGATTTCCCTCTGCTTTAGAACGTTATCTAAAAGTACACACTGTAATATAAATTGAACCGCCGTATACGGAACCGTACGTACGGTGGTGTGAGAGGGGCGAAAATATATAAATTATCTTCCCCCTACTCGATTGTTAGTCCCGTTCTAGTGTCGCTAATAGCTCCGAGCAGTAAAGATAAAGAGACACTACGAGCTCGATTTCAGCTAATCCTCTGCGTAAGTCTCGGTAAGTTTCACTGTATCTGACCTATCGAATCTTTATGGGCAGTTGATCCCTAACTAATGTAATTTTGCATGTTCAGAATCTTGAGATGGGTTCTCGCTCCCTGTTAAGAGTGAGATAAATACATAACTAAGATTACTTTTTCTAGATAAGGAAGTGCATGGATTGGAGCAATATTTAGTATCATCAAATCCGATTCTTTTATTAGTCGCATTAATATTGACTTTTATGGCAGCTTATACGAGTTTAGATTTACTAGCATTGCTTAGAAGCTCTGCAAACCACAAAAAGTTTTTGTTATTCGGCGGAAGCTTTTCAATGGGGATTGCGATATGGACGTTTAATTTTTTTGGTATTTTGGCTTTTGAGAAGAACAGCGTAGTTACTTACAATTTATCTGTGATGGTGCTCTCAATCGTTCTTGGAGTGGCACTTGCATCGATGGGATTTCTTGCATTAACGATTAAGAAGCTCTCATTTATTAACATTGTTCATTGCAGCACACTTTTGACCGTCTCCTTATTATCTAACTATATAATTGGCTTATATGCCTTGAATCTTTCAATTAAGATTCATACAGTTTTGTTAATCGTTACTGTAATGATTACTTTAGTTATTTTTGTTATCGCATTTTTGTTATTTTTTTATTCGAATTATCGGCAAAAAGAAACACTCATCTGGTTAAAGCCGACGAGTACATTTATCGTCTCTGCTGCGATTATCCAAGGTCACTTCATGTTAGTGCGTGCACTGCCTGTTAAACAATCGGTTGAAAATGTAAATGAACTGGTCTATGATACTTCCTTTGTACCTTTTCTTGTATTGTTTGTATTTTTATTAATTGTTGGTGGCCTGATTACTTCAAGCTCCATTATTACGAAACGTTTGCAAAATAGTGATAAATATTTACAAGACTATCGATATGCACTGGATCAAGCTTCCATAGTGGCAGTTACGGATTCAAAAGGAAAGATCATTTATGTGAACGAGAATTTTACGGAAATATCGCAGTATACGGAAGAGGAACTACTAGGGAAGAATCATACAATCGTTAATTCTGGCTATCATTCTAAAGAGTTTTTTCAGGATTTGTGGCATACGATCCTATCAGGAAAGACATGGAAAGGAGAAATATGTAATCAAGCGAAGGATGGAAGCTTGTATTGGGTTTCAACGACAATTGTACCTTTTATTAATAAAAAAGGAAAACCTTACCAGTTTGTCTCCATCCGAAATGATATTACAGAGCGAAAACAATCTGAGCAGTTACTTCATCGTCAGGATAAACTAGCTGCGGTTGGTCAATTAGCTGCAGGTGTTGCTCATGAAATTCGAAATCCGTTAACATCAATCAGAGGTTTTGCAGAATTTCTTCAATTGGATGAGACGGACCCAGAAAGATTGGAATACTTTGATATTGTTTTGGATGAAATAGAACGAGTGAATGCGATTGTAGAAGAGTTTATGGTATTAGCGAAACCGCAAACAGTTCATCTTGAATTGAAAAACATCATCCCGATCGTCCAAGATGTACTTTCTTTAATTGGTTTCGAAGCAAAAAATAAAAATGTACAAGTTCATTTTGAAAATAATAATCAAGAAATTTTAGTGAAATGTGATGAAAATCGTTTGAAGCAAGTGATTTTAAACTTCGCGAAAAACGGAATAGAAGCCATGCCATCTGGAGGAGACTTGTATGTGAATGTTATGCAGCGAGGTGGCAAAGTAATTATTCGCATTAGAGATACTGGAATAGGAATTCCTGCTGATAAGCTGGCTCACCTAGGAGAGCCATTTTTTACAACGAAAGAAAAGGGGAATGGATTGGGATTGATGGTGAGCTATCAGATTATTGAAGGTCATAAAGGAAAAATTGAAGTAGATAGTGAAGTGAATAAAGGTTCAACATTTATCATAAAGCTTCCCGCTATTACTGTTTAAATTTGAATTTATTTTTCGGAATTTGACTTGAATCGGTGTTCTATTCACCAATCGACTCATTGTCGATGAAGAAATAAATTAAAACAGCCTAATTATTAATAAAGAAAGCTTGGTTTCTATAATAAAAAAGAAACCAAGCTTTTTTGAATGTTTTAGGTAAGTGTAATTATTCTTTAATATTGAATCTTCTGATTTTTAAAAGAACAAAGAGTGTGATTTAATAGAAAGAAAAAGAGAAGGAGTGTGATTGTACTGGGCAAAAAAAGTGTACGTTACATAACGATTATTGCTACGACCTTTTCAATTCTTTGGTTATTAAGTTTTGGGTGGGCCATTCAAAATTATTATGCGGGTGCATCAAACAATGAAATAAAAAAACAGGTCAATCCTAAAACAATAGAAAATAAAGATCAGGCTTTTACAATAGTTGCACTAGGTGATTCTTTAACAAGGGGGACCGGCGATGATTCTGGCAAAGGCTATGTAGGCTATGTAATCGATGATTTGAAACAGCGATTTAATGGTCATGTCATTGTCCATAATTTAGCCATTAATGGGCAAGTATCAAGTCAATTGAAAGAACAAGTTAAACAACAGAATATACAAAGACAGCTTGCTTTTGCAGATACCATTTTCTTAACGATTGGTGCAAATGATTTATTTCAGCAAGGGAGAACATTGGAGAATTTTGATTCAGCTGCTATAAAAATCATTAAACAGAATTTTATTGACAACATGAGAATAATTTTTGCCGATATTCGTAAGGTGAATTCGGATGCACCTATCTTTTTTGTCGGGCTTTATAATCCTTTTTTTGAAGCTGATCATACAGGGGTTACGAGTCCAACTGTACATGACTGGAACCGAACTGCTGAGGATATGAGCTCAAGCGATCCTAGAATTGTCTTTGTACCTACCTTTGACATCTTTCAGTTATTTGTAAATGATTATTTATATAGTGATAAATTCCATCCAAATCAACAGGGGTATCGATTAATAGCGAATAGAATTTCTCCGTTCATTAAATGGGAGGGGGAAGGCAAATGAGTGCTACGACTCTTTCTGTCAGAAATTTAACGAAGACGATAAAAAGACACAAAATCATAAAAGGAATTAGCTTTGATTTAAAGGAGGGAGAGGTTTTTGGCTTTCTAGGACCAAATGGAGCAGGCAAGACTACGACGATTCGGATGCTAGTAGGCCTAATAAGACCGACTTCTGGGACGATTGAAATATGTGGCTATGATGTGAAGAAAAATTTCACCAAAGCGATGGAGAAACTTGGGTGTATTGTTGAAAATCCTGAGTTATATCCTTATTTAAGCGGCAGAGAAAATTTACTTCATTTTGCAAGAATGCTTCCATCGATTGATGCCAAACGAATTGCGGAAGTTGTTGAAATGGTAAAGTTAACAGAACGAATTGATGATAAGGTGAAAACATATTCGCTCGGTATGAGACAAAGGCTTGGCATTGCTCAAGCTTTACTGAATCGACCAAAGGTACTTGTTTTAGACGAACCGACAAACGGACTAGATCCTGCAGGAATTCGCGAAATGAGGGTCTTTATTCGTGAACTTGCCGAAAATGAAGGATTAAGTGTACTTGTATCGAGTCATTTATTAAGTGAAATTCAGTTATTATGCGATCGAGTTGCTATTATTACAAAAGGAAACATCATTACTGTTGATACAGTCGAATCTTTGCTGTCGAGTCAGGAGCAAGCCATTTGGCAACTCGAGCCGTCCGTTAAAGGAAAAGAAATCTTGGAAAGTCTAACTGAAGTAACTACACTAGATGATGGTTGTATCGTAACAGTATATGATTCCTTCCAGATTCCTAAGTGGAATGCTGCTTTGGTTCATGCAGGAGTACAAGTGCTTCAACTAAATAGAAAGACCCCTGTACTGGAGGATTTATTCCTGCAATTGACGGATACAGGAGGTGCCCATATTGAATAAACTAATTGCTAACGAAATGATGAAGCTTGTTGCGAGAAAGCGATTGATAGTAATTGGGGCAATTGTGGGAATCTTAGTGATCTTGTTTACTTTTGCACAGTATAAGGAAGTGCAAACACAGCGGGAAAGGTTAGGGACGGATGATTGGCGCGATTCTCTTCAACAGCAAATTATTGATATGCAAAACAGGCTTGGGTCAAACCGAATATCAGATGAATGGCGTGAACAGATTCAAGTAAGTGTTCAGCAATTGCAATTCTATCTAGATCAAGATATTAACCCAAACGAACCAGGGGCCGTTTCTTTTGTTCGAATGTTCATCGAAAATTCTACTGATTTGTTCATTCCACTGCTAATCATGATTGTAGCAAGCGATCTTGTTTCTTCTGAGCACACTTTAGGTTCGGTAAAATTACTTTTAACAAGGCCTGTAAAACGATGGAGGATATTACTAAGCAAATATATAACTTTACTGTTGGCCACTTCATTTATTGTTGCGATGACCGGTCTGATATCGTACGTTTTATCAGGGATTGTCTTCGGCTATCATGGTTGGAAGGCACCAATAATTACAGGCTTTGTTGTAGAAGGAAGCAATGTAGATACAAGTCGAATTAAATTAATTAGTCAATGGAAGTTTTTGTTGATGGATTTTGGACTTGTTTGGTTTGTAGCTGTTGTAGTTGGAACTTTAACGTTTATGCTCTCTGTATTAATAAGAAGTACGGCTCAAAGTATGGGAGTTATGCTTGCTTCGCTTATATCAGGAGCTATTTTAAACAATATGGTGTCTTCATGGGAATCGGCCAAATATTTGTTTATGGTTAACTTAAAATTGACTAATTATTTAAATGGTATTTCACCACCGATACAAGGTATGACTTTACTTTCTTCTATGCTAGTTCTCCTCGTCTGGTGGGCTGTAGCGTTAATACTCTCGTTCATTGTTTTTACCCGTCAAGATGTTTATTAAAAGAATACCGATTTAAACCAGCAAGCGAGCTTGTTGGTTTTTTTGGACTGCAGAAAAAACTAGATCGATATTCGGTGGCATAATTCATTGTGTGGTGTAAATACTAACCAATAGAAGTGTGAAGCTTGGATGATTATTCTAATAAAAAAAATGTTTTCCAAGCCGTTAGTCTTATATTTAAAGGAGTTACAAATCTTATTTTTGGGTAATAAGAATATAGGGAGGGTACACATGATGACAAACGAAAATAAAAAACAATCAGAAATTGCCGGTAGACATTATCAAGTTGAAGATATGGAGAAGAATGATCAAATTTCATCCGGCTTTGCAGAAACCCATGAACAAGTGAGTGACCATTTCTTTTCCGGAACGGTAGATCAGCTGATCAATCATCAAGAAAACAAAACAGAGTAAGGGGGATTGTTTTGAAATCTATTAGAGAAATCATGACAACTAATGTAGATTACTGTACAACCCTTGACAATGTGTATGAAGCAGCTGTCAAAATGGCTGAAGGGGATGTCGGGGCTATCCCGATTTGCCAGGAAAGTAAATTAGTCGGTGTTCTGACTGATCGAGATATTGCAATCCGTTGTGTTGCTGGGAAGAAACCAGGTTCCACGAAAATTACCGATGTGATGACAAAAGTACCAATTACGATATCACCAGAAACTTCAGTCACAGAAGCAGAGGATTTGATGGCAGAAAAACAGATTCGTCGTCTATTCGTTGTTGAACAAGATTCTCTCATCGGAGTTGTTTCCTTAGGAGATCTAGCCGTTCATAAAGACACAAATATGGCTGCTGCACATGCACTTACTGAAATATCGGAAAATCAACATATTCAACATTGAAGTATTCAAAGGTAAGGATCAATGTCAAAATAAAAGATTTTTTTCGTAAAGATTGTTGTTTTTAGCTAGAAACCATTTCGAGCAGATGTTGATTGTAGTGGAAGGTGAGACTCCTGCTTAGAGAAGTGCGTTGAGAGAGATACCGTACGTGCTAAGCACTGAAGTGGCTCCTGAGACCGCCCGCTAATAGTGAGTACCTGTAACGGAATTAGCCCAAGATAGTAGTGTGAATTATTTAAAAGCAGCAAAGTATAAGAAAACAGACAAATAAAAAGACTATTAAATGAAAGGGTCAAAGCTGTCATACTCTATACTATTAATATTCGGTATAGAGTATGACGGTTTGATCTTTTTGCACATTCTGATTTTTGCTCTTTTCTTAATTAATATGTTTGGCAAACCAATTGCATATTTGCTCTGTATGCTGCATGCGCAGCCTTGGAGCTCCGCTTCTTGATACTTCATGGGTCTGGTTTGGAAAGACAACAAGTACGGCTTCTTTTTTCTGCCGTTTTAATGCAACGAATAATTGTTCTGCTTGTTCAATTGGACAACGATAATCTTTATCTCCATGCAATAACAACAAAGGTGTTGTAATATTCTTTACATATTTAAGAGGAGAGTGCTCCCACAGTTTTTCAGGGGATTCAATAATGTTGCCGCCTAATTCCCATTCAGTAAAGGAATAGCCAATATCGCTCACACCATAGAAGCTGAGCCAATTTGAAATACAGCGCTGTGTAACAGCTGCTTTAAAACGATCTGTATGCCCAATAATCCAGTTCGTCATAAAACCGCCGTAGCTTCCACCTGTTACACCTAAACGCTGTTTATCAACGAAATCAAACTCTAAAAGAACGTAATCAACTGCGGCCATTAAATCCTCATAATCCATGCCTCCATAATCGCCTCGTACAGAGTTGGCGAATTCTTGCCCATAGCCTGCACTTCCTCGTGGATTTGTGAATAGGATTGAATATCCTTGTGCAACAAGTGTTTGAAACTCATGAACATACGTATTAGCATACATTGCATGTGGTCCGCCATGAATTTCAAGAACCAATGGATATTTTTTACCTAGTTCAAGATTTATTGGTTTCATAATCCAACCATGTATTTCGAGATCATCTTTGGAGGAAAAAGTAATCGATTCAGCTTTAGATAAGGTTTTCTCATTTAGAAATTCATCATTTACAAATGTAATTTGCTCAATTTCGCCATTTGTTAAATTAAAGGAGTATAAGTCTCCAGGATGAGTAGGTGTACTGATCGCTACAATAGCCATATGTGTTTGGGGATCAATAGTTAATCCATAAACATGCTGTTTTTCAAGAAGTGACGGATACATAGCCCCTTCAATAGTTCCGTAATATACACCAGTGTTACCATGGTCACTTATTAAAAAATAAAAACCTTGACTGTCATTTGTCCAAAGGATCCCCGGATTGACCGCTTCAATATGAAAATCGCTTGCTACTACATCACCAACTTCAACATCCCAATCTGCAGTTAGGCATGTAAGGGAATTGGTTGCTAGTGTGTATAACCAGATTTTTGATATTGTTGCCCCTTCATATTCACGTTCATGCCCTATTAAGGTTAAATAATTGCCATCAGGCGACCATTTAGGAAGATAAAAAAGCCCATTAGTTGCCGTTATTTTTCTTGATGATCGAGCTTCTAATTGGAAAATAAACACATCGGAAGCGAGGTTATAATCAGCAGCCTCTATGTTATTGCTTACATATGCAAATTCTTTGCTGTTAGGTGCCCATGATGAGGGGATATAGGACTGTTCCCCTGAAGTCAATTGTTCAGCCCTACCGGAGGGTAAATCTAAGAGTATGAGCTGAGAAAATGACTGATCTAAATAGCCGCTTCCGTCTGATTTATATTTAATTCGGTCATATTCAATTGCTTCTTCGCGTTTTTTTACCAGCTCGTTTTCTTTCTCATCTATAGTGTATCCAGCTTTTATACGTGTTGATGTAAGTATTTTACGTGAATCAGGCGCCCATATAGGCGTTGTAGCCCCTTGAGCAAAATCTGTTAGCTGATTTGCTTCGCCACCAGTTGTATTCATTATGTATATTTGATTTTTTCCAGAACGGTTTGATAAAAACGCAAGATGGAGTCCGTCAGGTGACCATCTAGGTGAAAACTGGCGATGAAGTCCGTATGTCCATTGAATAGTTTGTTTCGATATAAAATTATATATAAATATATTTGAAATGTATCTCTCATCTTCCTTATCCACAGAGGTCTCGATATAGGCGACCATACTACCATCAGGCGAAAGCTGAGGATCGGTGACAGATTTTAAGTCAAATAAATCTCCTGCTAAGATACCTTTATTACCCAATATATTCATCCTTTCTTTTTGCACTACGAAACTAATTCTAACAAGCGATTGTTGATTCGACAAATATCAAGGAAACTTTTTCTTAATCGTTTGTTAGTTAAAATATCAATTGTAACTGAAGTGGAAAATGAATTAGGACGTCTTGAAGAAAGCCTTGCCGCTTTATTAGAGATAAAACCCTAAAAGTGGCAAGACATAATATGATGCTATTGTATTATTCTGCTGGTTTTTTTTTGTGATGAGGTTGGAATGGTTGAAATTTGTTTTCTTCAATTTTTTGATAATGTCTCTCCATATGTTTAACAATCATTGCCGCTTTTTCTTTAGAAATTACCCCATATTCTACATACTTTTGTACAATTTCTTTTTTCTTTTCCAGTATTTCCTTATGCAAGACTGCAAGTTCTTCTTGCTGTTTCTCGGTAAACACTATTTGTGGTTCTTGTTTATCGGTCTCAGCTAATGCCGTGATTTCAAAGTTAAAGGTTACGAAAGTAATGGTCAAAACAGCAATGAGTAATTTATTCATGATACATTCTCCTTTATGTTTTTTTAAAATGCTAAATAATCCTTTCTATTAAATTTAAGATACTGTTAGTTTTTTGTTAATTGAACCAGATTATGCATGTATATAAAATATTAATAGTTTTATGGGGAAGCTCGTTCATCAAATTGAGAATGTTGGAAAAGAGTATGTTACGTGAATATAGAGGAAGTAGCTTTAATGTGGACAAATCATGGTCAATTACTTGCTGTTTATATTTATGGAATAGTAATTGAGATAGTAACCTCAATGATTCAATTCTTGTTCTCTGATGTAGTATTTATTCGTAGGTAAAATAAACTATAAATAGGAAATTATCGTACTTTTATGTAAGGTCAACTAACTTTGTAAATATCCACTATTTCATTATAACAAGAAGTCAATTTTTGAATACTTTGTAATACAGAAGGAGGGATGAGTATGAATGCTGAAAGGAAAGAAATAATAAAAAGATTTCTCGAACAAAGGATTACTATAGATAATAATTTATTTAACGAAGGAGCACTTTCGCAACTAATAAATATATTTAAAAGTAAAGCTGAAGCACAAGAGTTAGATGCAGAAGATTCTGTCCTTGAAGACGAAATCTTAGACGAGATCTTAAACGAAAGTGGAGATGAAGGACTAGACGATAAAGGGGATGAAGGTACCGAGGATAGTGGAGATGATGGTGCCGACGAAAGCGGAGACGAAAGTGCTGACGAAAGTGCTGACGAAAGTGCTGACGAAAGCGGAGACGAAAGTGCCGACGAAAGCGGAGACGAAAGTGCCGACGAAGGTGCTGACGAAAGCGGAGACGAAAGTGCTGACGAAAGCGGAGACGAAAGTGCCGACGAAAGCGGAGACGAAAGTGAAGACGAAAGTGGGGATGAAGGTTTGAACGAGAGCGTGTATGAAAGTGCCGACGAAAGTGAGTATGAAAGTGCCGATGAGAGCGAGTATGAAGGTGCCGAAGAAAGTGTAGATGAAAGTGCCGAAGAAAGCGCCGACGAGGGCGAATATGAAGGTGCCGAAGAAAGTGCCGATGAAAGCGCTGACGAGGGCGAGTATGAAGGTGCCGAAGAAAGTGTAGATGAAAGCGCTGACGAGGGCGAATATGAAGGTGCCGAAGAAAGTGCCGATGAAAGCGCTGACGAGGGCGAATATGAAGGTGCCGAAGAAAGTGCCGAAGAAAGTGCTGACGAGGGCGAATATGAAGGTGCCGAAGAAAGTGCCGATGAAAGCGCTGACGAGGGCGAATATGAAGGTGCCGAAGAAAGTGCCGATGAGAGCGCTGACGAAGGCGAATATGAAGGTGTCGAAGAAAGTGTAGATGAGAGTTCAGACGAGAGTGCGGACTAAGACGAATAAAAAAATGTAGTTATTTTGAAAAACTAAAAAAATATTAGGGGGGTCAACTTAAAGTGATCCCCCTAATATTTTTATTCCGCATTAGTAAGACCCCCGCCTCATGGCTTAGATGAATTCTAAGAAGTGTTGGTGGGATACAACTGACGGTAAATACCTTGTTGATTCAATTAAAATAAGTGGGGGTTGAAGCACCCCTCTCACTGATTGAAATTTCACTTTATTAAATTGTCTAAAAATACTTTTGCCAAATGGACAAGCGTTCAAATAAGCTGGTAATTTCATTTCTTGTTAAATAAGTAAGAATTTCAACTATCCAATTAAGTTGAGACAACGATAGCTTGTTGAAAGATGAATTATTCAAATTTGCCTTATGCTTCTATGCAACTGTCCTATACAAATATTTGATTAGTGCATAATTTAGTTAAGAGTATTTAATTCTGCAAATGGGTCCTTGAAAAAATGATAAACAAATACCAATTTCCCTAACATTACAAATAGCCGAATACACTTAGACTTCTTATATTAATAACTTGGAGAAACATCATCTATTACCTGAATTTTATTAGGATCCATGGGAATAATTCTTCGAATCAATTACAGGTGCATATGAAGAAATATATTTTTTAGTAAAGCGTTGATAAACCTATATGGTTTCCATCGTAAATAATTGACAGCGCTTATTTCTTGCAGAAACTACGATTTAATTCATAGGAGGGATATGATGGATAATTTAATAATTGAACCATGGGAAACCGATGATTTAACTGATGAATTTTTTGTACCTGATTATATTGAGCAAATAGCACAGGAAGTTCTTAAGAGTTACGATCTTTCTGTTAATAGCAAACAAGTCATAACTACAAAAGCAGATAAAGGCGGTGCGATTTGGAAACTTGAAACATCTTCTGGTCCCAAAAGTTTAAAGCTGTTACACAGAAGGCCAACGAGAAGCATGTTTAGCTTAGGAGCTCAGGAGTATTTAGTTAAAGTACAAGAAGCGAGAGTTCCGCCAATTGTGAAAACAAAGGATGAAAAGGATTATGTCGAAGCAGGAGGGAAGTTATGGTTCGTTGCAGAGTGGATTGAACCGTTAGTACCTGTTACGAAAGATTTAGAAGGTGCGAAACATTTATGTTATGCTCTCGGTGAATTTCATCGTTTAAGTAAGGGGTATGAGCCACCGCAACAATCTGAAGTAGCTTCACGACTGCGTAAATGGCCATCTAGTTATGAAAAGATGATCAAAAAAATGGATTGGTTCCGAAACATTGCTAACGTCTATCGTGAATTACCAGCAAGTACACATTTATTGAATGTAGTTGATCTGTTTGAAGAGCAAGCGAGAAATAGTTTAACAAGGCTTAATCAATCGAGTTATTCCGAATTGATAAAAAAAGGAAATGCTTTTTGGGGACTTGTTCATCAAGACTATGGCTGGTCAAATGGGCAAATGGGTAGTAATGGAATGTGGATTATTGACCTAGATGGGGTTGCGTTTGATCTTCCGCTTCGCGATTTAAGAAAGCTGATAAGTGGCACAATGGCAGATTTATATAGATGGGATGTACATTGGGTTCGGGAAATGATTAAGTCATATCATGAATCAAATCCCCTAACAACTGAATTATATGAGATTTTAATGATTGATTTGTCACTCCCAAATGAATTTTATAAAAATATTAAAGAGGTTGTCTATGATCCTGAATTATTTTTAAATGATCAAACAACACAGTTAATCCAAACGATTGTCGATACTGATCAGACTAAATGGCCAGTGCTTGAAGAAATCGCAGGCGATTGGAGGGGGATGGAATAACTATGAAAATATTAATGATTTGTACAGAAAAACTACCAGTGCCTCCGGTGTTAGGTGGGGCGATTCAAACGTATATTTCGGGGAACCTCCCTTATTTATCCCAATTTCATGAAATTACAGTTTTAGGGATTAGTGAACCATCACTTCCAAATCTAGAAACTATAAATGGTGTTCATTATGTACGCGTACCTGGTCAAATATTAGAAATCTATCGAGAAGGCGTCATCAAGTATCTAGAATCGACATCCTTTGACTTAATTCATATTTTCAATCGGCCGCGTTTGATACTACCAGTTCGGAAAGCAGCTCCTGAAGCCAAAATTACTCTAAGTATGCATAATGATATGTTCAATCCTGACAAAATAAGTACAGAAGAAGCAACTGCTGCGTTAGAAGAAGTATCTAATATTGTAACGGTAAGTGACTATGTTGGTAATGTAATAAAGAATCTTTATCCACAAGCAACAGCGAAAATTACCACAATTTATTCTGGAGTAGATACTGAGCAATTCTTACCTGGAAATCATCCTAAAATGCAAAAAATACGCAATGAAATTCGTAAAGAACATGGCTTAGAAAACAAAACTGTCATATTGTTTGCAGGTAGACTTTCACACAATAAAGGCGTAGATCGATTAATTCGGGCATTGCCAGAGCTTTCGAAAAAATTTAAAGATTTAGCAGTAGTAATAGTAGGGAGTAGTTGGTTTAGCAAAGATGAGGTAACTGATTATGTTGCCTATGTAAGAGCAATGACAAATAAACTTACAATACCAGTAGTAACAACAGGTTTTGTATCTCCAAGTGCCATTCAAAACTGGTTTGCAGCGGCTGATTTATTTGTATGCACGTCTCAATGGAACGAGCCATTGGCACGAGTACATTACGAAGCGATGGCAGCAGGTCTACCTATTATAACGACTGCAAGAGGTGGAAATGCAGAAGTCATTCAACTTAATGAAAATGGTCTAGTTGTAGAAAATCCAGATAATCCAGTTGGTTTTGTCGATAAGATTACAGAAATTTTAGCTGACAAGTCAAAAATGCAAAATATGGGTAAGAAAGGGAGGGAACTTGCAGTATCTCTTTATAAGTGGGACAGAGTTGCTTCGGAGATACTTGGAGTATGGGATAAGGCGATTCATACGTCATCTTCATCAGTACCGCAAGCTCTAACCAATAATGATGAACAATTAATCAGCAATGCTTTGGTGATGAGCCCTGATCCTATTGAAGTTAAGTCATCTGGAATTAAATCCCAAAATGAGCAGAATTATAAAATGGAGACTAATTCTGAAGATGAAGTAATAGAAGAATCAATAATACTCTTAGATAATAAACCAGAACCAGAACTAGTACCAGAACTAGTACCAGAACCAGAACTAGAACCAGAACTAGAACCAGAACCAGAACCAGAACCAGAACCAGAACTAGTACTAGTACCAGAACCAAAAAAAGAAAAAGAAATTAAAAATAATAGAACTAAAAGTAAATTGAGAACTCTTACTGTTAGAGATTTGATTAAAGAGTCTCTTAGAGATTCTTTAAGAATGATGGTTATAGAACAAACCATTTCTGATATGAGTAAAATTTCGTCTGAAAATTCGATAAAAAATTTGATTAGAGAGCTTCAAAAAAGAAAAATTGATTGAGTAAACTTTAACATCACAAATATAGACCCGTTTTTTAAGAAGCGGGTCTATATTTGTGAAAAGTATTTCGTAAAAAATTATAGAGTGTGTTCCAAAAGAGTTGACTTAAATATCTATATACATAAAACGGAATAATACAATTAAAGTTTTTTACAATATGTACGTTGGCAATAGTCTCTTCTCATTTTCTTAAATGAAAATGCATTAAACTCTTCCGTAATGTGTTCCATTAGAGCTTACGAAATTGACATAAGGATTAATAGATAATAAAACGATTTTTTCTTATAAATCGAACTTCTTACCCAATTTTATTCATACTACATAAAAAGACCCTGTAGAGCAGTCTTTTATTAGAGTCTACTCTACAGGTACAATTCGCAATTCATTTTTTACCTTTAAAGGATAATAAATGTTCTTCACTTTTAGAGGATCGTGTGAGTGTATGCTTATTTTACAACTTCTGCAATATCGTGTCATGTAAAGGCATCTTTCTATGATTTCATTCTTTTCAGGGAAGTTGCATATAAATGTTCCAAACGTTGAGATACATGCTCAAATCCATGATTTGATTCAACGAATAACCGGCCTGTTCTGGCAATCGAGTCGGCCACTTTTTCATTGGATAATAAATAGGTAATGGCGTCTGCAAATGATTCTGAATTTGTATAATCATCTATGACGATACCGTTTTCTAGATGTTTAATAATTTCCGCATTTCCTCCTCGGTTCGTAGTAATGATCGGTAACCCGGCACCCATCGCTTCGTAATGTACTCGGGCAAGGGGTTCTTGCCATTGGGAACTGCAGACGAATAAATCCCCTACTAGGAAATGAGCAGGAATTTCGCTTGGGGGTATAAAACCTGTAAATACAACTTTATTCTTTCCTAACGCATCAGCAAGTTTTCGCAAATATAATCCAAATTCATCAATTCTATCGTCACTAAACCATTTACTACCTACAATGACTAATACCGCATCAGGCTGGTCTTGAATAACTTGCTTCATGGCTTTTAAAAGTATATCAGGTCCTTTTACGGCACTTAAGCGCCCAACATATAAGACAACTTTCTTATCCTTAACTCCATACTTTTTCCGAAGTTCGTTCCTTTGAGGATGTGCAATTTGATCCCAAATAGGTTTATATCTTTGCAAATCAATTCCGGAATAAATAACCTTAACCTTGCTTTTGGCTAAAGGAAAACGAGATAAGATTGTTTCTCCGATATATTCACTGATAGTCATGATCCTGTCCACAGCTTTAATGACCAAATTTCCCATTTCTGTAGAGATTCTTTCTTTCCCAAACATTTCATTATGAAGACTCAACACAAAACGGCTTGCAGGCATAGCGTTTTTATAGAATAAGAGATCACGAGGACGGTTGAATACATGGATTACATCGTAGTATTCCTTGTTTGCCATTTTTTCTGCCAGTTTTTTTCCTACATTAAATGGGTAATTATCACGGGGAACACGAATATATTTGACACCATTTACTTCTTCCATGTCGGGAAGATCCGGATCTGTAATGCAATAAATTGTTACATGATGTTTTTTGTTAATATAAGGTGTCACTCCATCGATTAAAACTTGAATAGCACCACCTCTAATAGAAGGAACGGTGAGTTTTTCTGTGCAAATCAATGCGATATTTATTGGTTACACTCCCTTTCATTGAAGAATTGGTCAAAGTGGTATTAAACCACTTGTTTTAAATCCACATATGGAACATTCCTTTTCAAATTCTATACTTATATATGCACTACTCCATAAATGGTTGAATGTATTGATTGGCAGCTAGAAACTCCTCAAATCTACTAATATCAAAGCGATCTCCAACAATCGTCGTACCAAAGAAACTTTCTGCCTTCATCATTTCATTAATGGCATCAGTTAATTGAATTTCTTTTCCTACTCCAGGTGTTAATCCTTCTATATAGGAAAAAATTGATGGATTGAAGATGTATCTGCCAATGACAGCTAAATTTGACGGTGGATTTTTTTGTGGTTTTTCAACAATATTAACTATTTTACTAATTTTCTTCTCAATTTTTCGACTTTCGACAACACCATAATTTGACAACAGGTGCTTTTCTACTTCATATAGACCAAGTACACTTTTCTTTTGTTTTTCATAAACCTTTATTAACTGTTTTAATCCGTTTGTTTTATTATTAAAAATAACTTCATCCGGTAATAAAACAGCAAATGGATCATTACCAACAAAGTTTTTCCCTAAGAGGATTGCATCACCAAGCCCTCTAGCATATGGTTGGCGAATATATTGGATATGAATATCAGGAATTTTGTTTTTTTCTAATAAATGAGTAGATTGTTTTTTTTCAAGAAATGCTTCAAGTTCAAGTGAGCGATCAAAATAGTTTGCAATCAGATTTTTTGATTGTGAAACTACGAATAAGATCTCCTCAATTCCAGAGGCTAAAGCCTCTTCTACGACATAATGAATAGCAGGTTTTACACCGATCGGAAATAATTCTTTCGGAACAACTTTTGTTATTGGTAAACCCCTCGTTCCATATCCTGCTGCAGGGATAATTGCCTTTTTGATCATTTCTTAAATCACCTCGAATGCTATTTATTATTTTATGAAACAGTAGAGATTTATGACAATGTTAAAATTATGTTAACTTTAGTATTAAATGATTTTTTCTTTGTTATTGGAAGTGCAATAGTCTAATTTCTAAGTATTTTTTAAATTTGAATTATTGTTTTTGTCAAAAGTAGCTGAGATAAATGGGGTTATTCTTGGTTAAACAGATCCTATATAAAGGAAATTTTTATTGTATATAGGCATTTGTTAAGTCACAGAAATTTGTCCATTAATATGATATAGAACTTTAGATATATAGAGAGGGGACTATGTGGTATGGAAATCTGTGTGATAGGGGCGGGCTATGTAGGCTTAACGACCGCAGCCGTTCTGGCAGATCTCGGACACTCTATCTGTTGTGTTGACACAAATATTGAAAAAATTAAACAACTAAAACGCGGTGAAGTTCCAATTTACGAACCTGGATTATCTGAATTAATAAGTAAAAACAAAGATCAATTGACATTTAGCTCGATGATTGTTGAAAACATTCAAAAAGCAGCGGTAATTTTCATCGCTGTTGGCACTCCATCATTATCGGATGGGAGAACCGATTTAACATATATTCAATCAGTAGTAGATGAAATTGCTAAAGCGATAAGCTCTTATAAAACGATTATTACAAAGAGTACGGTGCCACCTGGGACCAATGAAAATATAGATAAAATGTTAAAAGAAAAAGGAGTGGATCCAAAGCTATTCAACGTCGTATCTAATCCAGAATTTCTTCGAGAGGGTACTGCCATTTCAGATATGATAAAACCAGACAAAATTGTCATAGGCAAACAGCAAGACGATCAAAAATCCCTTTCAATCTTAAAAGAAATATATAAAAGCATTACAGCACCTTTCATAGTCACAAGCCTTAACGGTGCAGAAATGATTAAATATACGTCCAATGCTTTTTTAGCGACAAAAATCTCATTCATCAATGAAATAGCAAGAATCTGTGATAAATATAATGTGAATATTGAAGATGTTACAAAGGGAATAGGTACTGATCCGAGAATAAGTCCCCATTTTCTTTCGTCGGGAATTGGGTACGGCGGTTCCTGTTTTCCAAAGGATGTTCGTTCATTAGAATACAGTGCATTAGATAAAAATGTAACTCCACTGTTGTTACAAGCTGTTCAGGCAGTAAATCAATCACAAGTTAATCTATATATAGAGAAACTAAGTGCTTTCATAGATGACTTTTCAAGGAAAACAATTGCTGTATTAGGTGTTGCTTTCAAACCAAATACGGATGATACAAGATATTCGCCAGCTGTTTCATTAATTGAAAAATTAAGTTCACTAGGCTGCATTGTACAAACGTATGATCCTAAAGCTCAACTTCCTTTCGAAAAGGTGGAAACGGTCAGCCAGCATGCCAAATTAGAAACGGCAATTATGAATGCTGATTGTGTGATTATCGCAACAGATTGGGATGAATTTAAACAGTTAAATTGGTTGAAAATAAAAGCGCTAATGAAAGGTGATTTCATTTTGGACGCACGTAACTGTATTGATCCACAAGTAGTCAGGGAAACAGGTTTAACATATATCGGAGTTGCCCGTTCATGAAAATATTGGTCACAGGGGCGGCGGGATTTATTGGTTCACATCTTTGCGAGAAGCTTTTAACAGACATGAATAATGAAATAGTTGGAGTTGACATATTTACTGGTCCAACACCTAATAAACTGAAGAGAGTGAATCTGGATAACTTGCTCTTAAACAAACGTTTTAAGTTAATTGAAGCGGATATATTGACAGCTAACCTAGAAAAATTACTTGAAGATATTGATGTTATTTATCATTTAGCAGGAATACCTGGTGTTCGTTCGAGTTGGGGAAAAGATTTTGATCCTTATGTAAAAAA
Organism: Peribacillus huizhouensis; assembly: GCF_014138605.1. Lineage (GTDB taxonomy): Bacteria > Bacillota > Bacilli > Bacillales > DSM-1321 > Peribacillus > Peribacillus huizhouensis. The sequence continues at coordinate 18,219 of NZ_JACJHX010000006.1, forward strand.
TAATATATCCGGAACACAGCGTCTTTTAGAAGCCGTTAAGAATAAAAAATTAGTTAAGTTTATTTATGCCTCCACTTCATCTGTTTATGGAGAAGTAGATGGAAAAGTCGCTGAAAATGCCTATCTCACTCCACTCTCCCCATATGGAATCACAAAATTAACAGGTGAACATTTATGTTATGTTTATCATAAAAGCTTCAACATCCCGATTGTAACTGTAAGGTTTTTTACTGTTTACGGGCCAAGACAGAGACCAGATATGGCGTTTCACCGCTTCATTACACAGATTTTGAAAGAAGAAACACTTTCCATATTTGGTGATGGGACACAGACGAGAGATTTCACCTATGTAACGGATTGTGTTGAAGCTATAGCGTCGATTATTTACAAGGACAATGTGATTGGCGAGACCATCAATATTGGAGGAAAAGAACGTGCCTCGATTAATGAAATACTTACAATCATAGAAACACTTACAGGAAAAAAAGCAATAGTTGATTACTTGCCAAAACTACTTGGAGAGCCAAGGCACACTTGGGCAGATATCTCAAAAGCAAAAAAATTGCTGAACTACAATCCAAAAATTTCTTTAAGAGAGGGAATTACAAAGGAAATAGAATATATCCAATCTATATTTACGATATAGGAGGGATAAAATCGGGTTCGTATTGTCATTTTATTCAGCCCTAGATTCGCCGAGCAACTGCTTATGCATCCATATCGCAGCTTGTGAGCCATCACCCATTGAAATGGTCACTTGTTCGGAATGAGAAATTAAGTCACCACCTGCAAAAATCCCTTTGATATTCGTTTCTTTTGTCCGCGGATTAACGACAACATGATTGCTTTCATTTAATTGTACGCCAATTTGTTTAGCTAAATTGTTGTTTATTTGATTGCCATTAAAGCCGCAAAATCCGCGGTCAGCTTTAAGCATATCACCATTATGTAGGAAAAAACCAATAAGTTCTTTGTTTTTATTTAATACAATTTCACTAATTGGTTCATCAATAATTGGAATTTCTAAAGCTTTTAATTTTGAGCGGTTCTCTTCACTAATTTCACTTTTATCATGATTGATTATTGTTAGTTGTTTAGACCAATATGTAAGGGTAATCGCCATCTTAGCAACAGTGTTTCCGCTTCCAAAAACAATCGTCTTTTTATCAGTTATTTCATAGCCATCGCAATCAGGGCATATAAAGATTGAACCACCAAGGCATTGTTGGAGATTGGGTAAGTCTGGTAAACGATCCTTCAATCCTGTGGCTAAAAATACGGTGTTTGCTGAAAAGGTTTGCTTTTGTAAAGTGCGTATAGTAAATGTATTGTTATATTTTTCAAGTGTAATTACTTTGTCATTGATAAATGATACACCGTACTTCTCTGCTTGCTGTTTACCGAGACTTCTTAATTTGGGTCCACTAATTCCATCCGGCCAGCCGAGAATATTATGATATCCCCGGGTAATTGTGGATCTGCCTTGATTTGAATCGATTACGAGAACGGAATGTTTGTATCTCCCCATTTGAATGGCGGCTTGTAACCCAGCGATACCGCCACCAATAATGATACAATCTACTACCTTCATATGCTTCACCACCTGTAAAAAAATCAAATAATAGTTCCTAGTTTTAAAAAATGTACCCATATTACTCTAAAACTATTCCTAGAAAATAGTTATAAAAAATAAAAAAGCAACCCAACTCAAATGTATTGGGTTACTTTCATTGTTATTTATACTCAAACTTCTTCACTACTCATTTTCGATCCATTCTTGAGACCATTTTTGGATTTCTCTGACAGCAGGTGCAAGGGCATTTCCTTTATCAGTTAGAGAATATTCAATACGTACTGGTGTTTCAGCGAAGACTTCGCGTTTAATGATGCCTATTTGCTCTAGGTCCTTTAGTCGTTCTGATAAAATACGTCCGCTAATTGGAAAGGCAGATTCTATTTGGCAAAATCGTTGAGGTCCGTTTAATAATTGATTGACGATCAGTACCGTCCAGCGTTTTCCGAGTATTTGCGTACCCTTTTCAAAACGAGGGCATAACAAATCTTCAGTTTTATTCATATAATATCACCCCATAACAGTAGTATAACTCTTTACTCATAATGTAACAACATAACAGTTTAGTATTTAGTGTCATATAGTAATTATGAAAAGTTTTTCTTTTGTTAGGAATAAGATGGAGTCGTTGTTTAGAAGTTTTCAGATAGTGGTATAAAGAAGTAATTTAAAAGGAGGTTGGTAGTGATGGGATTAGTGAAATCTGTACGTGGATGTATCATACTTAGCGTAGGAATTGCGGGTGTTTCTTTAGTATCAACGAAAAACAGTCGGGAGAAATTGGTACATGCATGTTCTAAAATAAAAACGAAAACACTGAATTATTGGAAAAAACAACCAAGTGAAGTAGTTCTACTATTAGAAAAAGCAGGTCATCCTAATCCATACGATATCGGAGATTCAAGAATGATTGATGAAGGTAGTCTGACGGGTATTCAATATTACAATAAAATACAGTAAAAATGGTGTTCTAATCGTACGTGTTACGTATACGTATAGGAATGATTATACATGCTAAGTAGAATATCAGCCTGGCCATTCAGATAAAGAGGATATCCAAAAGGGTCTGACCCTTTTGGATATCCTCAATATGTTTACTTATTAAAAAAATTTTCAATTTCTTGCTTACTAATTCCTTCTTTTTGTGCTAAATATGGATTTTCTTCGTCGGAATTTTGGTCCAAATTCGTTGAGATCACAAGTTTAGGACTGTCTGAAGGTTCAATATAAAGTCTTGTATGTTGTTTTGTATTCCTTTTTTTAGTCATCTGAGTCACCATTTCTTAATTAGTTAGTTCTTTAGAATATAAGGGTATGATAGGTGATTAACTGCGTTTTTGTTTCTTGTTTGATGAAGGTACTTGAATCGAACCTGTTTCATGAGTGGTGGTACCTTGACCTTCTACTTGTGAAGAACGTAGGCTTGCTTTGGAATGATCCTTTTTAATTTTACTCATTATGTTCACCTCCAACGTTACTTTTTGCTAAGAGGTGAGAAACTATACAAGACTAAAAATGATTTACAGAGTGGAGGTAGAGTTTCTAAATAGGAATTTGAAGGGCTATTTAGTTTTCTTTCTCTAGCTTGCAGATGTGATCTCTACTTCTAAAGAAATTTCTACATTCCCTTTAAGGGCTCGTGAAATCATACACGATGTCTCAGCTTTTTCGGCGAGCTTTCTTGCTAAATGATGCTCACTTTCATTGGCAACTTGTTTAAGAACGATTGTAGGTCGATGAATAATTTTTTTATATGTAAACACACCGTTAGTAACATCAACAATGCCTTCTGAATGAAGGGTGATTTTTTCTTTTTCCAGCTTACTTCTTTCCATCATTGCCGCTAACGTTATGATGTAGCAAGTTGCTGCTGCTCCAAGAAGCATTTCATCTGGATTTGTTCCGATACCTGGTCCATCCATTTCAGGAGGAATACTTATTTTTGTTTTAAGATTGCCAGCCTCTATTATCCCAGTATCGTTTCGACCACCTTCCCAAATAGCGTGTAAATGAAATTGATGTTCAGCCATATTTATAGCCTCCTTGATTAGTCTTTACTACTATTGTATAGGAAATGACGAGTAATTCCTTGGATTTTGTTTTGAAAAACGGGAAACCTTATAATATTCTTTATTCAAAACGAAAACGGTGTTAAAACGCCACTTTTTACCCTAAAGGAAATTTCATGAAGCACGCTACACTCGCCTAATCTCAACGGTGGCGGTGCGGAGCCGGAATTTTTGGACGAATTCAATAAAAATAGTATACCTGATAAATTGATTGGCTATTATACTAAGTCGTTAAGCCCCGACCCCATGTCCTTCATACAAAAAAAGTATAAGGAGTATTGACAACATAAAAAAAAAGAGTTATCTTTAATTCAAGATATTTGAACGAAGATAATTATGGATGAGTTTGTCGCTCAAAATAAATTGAGGCAAAATAAAAACCATTGAATAAAAAAATAACAAGTAAAGGTAGTATCAATATGCAAAAGCACACGTCAGGAATACACCATATTTCTGCTATTGTCGGTAATCCGCAAGAAAACGTCGACTTTTATGCGGGTGTCCTTGGTTTAAGAATGGTTAAGAAAACTGTAAACTATGATGATCCAGGCACGTATCATTTATATTTTGGTAATGACACTGGTTCTCCTGGGTCAATTATTACTTTTTTCCCTTGGCCAAATGCTTATCGCGGTCGTTTAGGGTCTGGACAAGTTGGGATTACTTCCTATGTAGTACCTGAAGATACATTGGGATTCTGGGAGGAGCGTTTAACAAAATTCAAAATTACCTTTAAAAAACGTAGAAGATTTGACGAGGATTATCTTCAGTTTCAAGATTCTCATGGTTTACATGTAGAACTTGTAGCCCGTAAAGCTGGAGCGAATAGCGAGTGGGGGTTTGGAGGCGTACCTTCTAATAAAGCCATTAAAGGGTTTGGTGGCGCTGTCCTACTAACGGCTGCTCCAGAAAAAACAATGAAAACTTTAGTAGAAGTCATGGGACTAGAAAAAGTAGGAGAAGAACGAGAGTTTGTTAGATTTCAATCAACTTCTGATATTGGAAATGTGATTGATGTGAAAAAAGTCGCTTTACCAATGGGCTCGATAGGTGTAGGAACAGTTCATCATATTGCTTGGCGTGCCAATGATTTTGCTGACCATCACGAATGGAGTAAGCATATAAGTCGCTTTGGCTTTGGGGTAACGCCGATTAAGAATCGGCAATATTTTGATGCGATTTACTTTAGAGAACATGGTGGCATATTATTTGAAATTGCCACTGATCCACCAGGGTTTGCTTATGATGAATCATATGAAACGATGGGGAGTAATTTAATGCTCCCGTCATGGTTGGAAGAGAAACGAGAATCAATGGAAACAACTTTATTACCGGCAATTCCGAGAGTATTGGAGGAAGATAAGTAATGATGAAACATATTTTTCAAAAAGGAAGTAATTTAGAGGCACCTGTTTTATTGCTTTTACATGGGACGGGAGGGACTGAAACCGATTTACTAGGAATAGCAGAGATGGTATCGCCTGAATCATCTGTTTTAAGTGTTCGCGGAAATGTGTTAGAAAATGGAATGCCTCGTTTTTTCCGCCGCCTTGCTGAAGGTGTTTTTGATGAAGAAGATTTGGTGTTTCGCACACAGGAATTAAATGAATTTATTGATCATGCAGCTAAAGAATACGAATTCGATTGCAAAAATATCGTTGCGCTTGGCTATTCAAATGGTGCCAATATTGCTGCAAGTTTGCTATTCCATTATGAGAAAGCGTTGAAAGGGGCCATCCTTCATCATCCGATGGTGCCAAGACGAGGAATTGAATTATCGAATAATAGCGGGATCCCTGTCTTTATTGCAGCAGGTGTGAATGATCCAATATGCCCAGCGAGAGAAACCGAAGATTTAAGTCAATTGCTTCAATCGGCTGGCGCGATGGTTGAAGTGAAGTGGGAAAACTTTGGCCACCAGCTGACACGTTCTGAAGTAGAAGAGGCAGGGGTTTGGTTTCAAAAACATTTTGGTTAAAAGGGTGATCAGATGATTTCTTTGAATCCAGAAACGATGAGTGAGCGGGATAATTACAAATTTCTGGTTGGGAGCATTATTCCGAGACCGATTGCTTTAGTGACTACTTTATCTAATGAGGGCGTCATTAACGCAGCTCCATTCAGCTATTTCAATATTGTTAGTTCAAATCCACCATTGCTTTCTGTGTCGGTACAGCGTAAAGCTGGCATTCAAAAAGATACTGCACGAAATGCTCTCGAAAAAGGTGAATTGGTTATTCATATTATCGATGGTGATCTTGTAGCCGGTGCAAATGAAACAGCCGCAGAATTACCACTAGATAAAAGTGAATTGGAAAGAACGAATTTTACCATTATTGAAAGTGAACAAATTACTGTACCAGGAATTAATGAAGCAAAAGTTCGCTTTGAATGTAAACTTGAACGGGCAATTTCATTAGGTGGTAATGATTTGGAATTGGGTTGTGACTTATTGATTGGAAGAGTAGTTCGTTATCATATCGAGGAATCTCTTTATCATGAAGGCCGGATAGATGCGCTAGGGTTAAATCCAGTAGCGAGACTTGCAGGTAATAATTATTCCAAGCTTGGTGAACAATTTTCGATTGAACGTCCCAAATAAGCGAGCAATCGTTGCTTGATGACAAATAGTTCGTTAAAAATGGGTGTCTGATAAGGGCAGGACAATATATTAATTACTAAATTTGCAACCAATTGAATGCAACTGCGCAAATATATTTTTTTAATTGTTATAGGAAATGAAAAAATGTATTATATTATTCTCATAGCAGGAGCTTTAATAGTTCTATTTGCTGTAGTTTTCATTATTTATAAGTATGTTGATAAAGTATTTACATTAATAAATGTAGTTAAGACCATTATCAACATGTTCGTCTAATTCACCATACCCGGTAATGTTGTCAGCTTTAACTTCGTGATATTCAGTTCCTGAGATATCAGTCTTAAGTGATTCTTTTTTCATAATATTCACCGCCTATGAGGTATAATTTGTTTAAATCAGAAATTTATTCTTTATTGAAATTACAATAGCCATAAGTTATGATGTTATTTTATAGAATATAGATGTAAAAAATCACAGTAATTTGTTATAATTGTGTTATTGATACATTTAGGAGGAAATTATTTTAATGTCAATCGAAATAGGCAGCAAGACACAAGGTAAAGTTACAGGAATTACAAATTTTGGTGCATTTATAGAATTGCCGGGGAACATAACGGGGCTTGTTCATATTAGCGAAGTAGCAGACAGTTATGTAAAAGATGTTAATGATCACCTTAAAATAGGAGATCAAGTTGAAGTAAAAGTACTAAGTGAAAAAGAAGGTAAAATAGCATTATCAATTAAAAAAGCTATTGATAAACCTGAGGGACAAACGCCGTCTTACAATAAGCGTCCGTTCCGTAAGAATGATAGTCATAAAAGTAATTTTCAACCAAGAGAAACCTTTGAAGATAAAATGTCTAAATTTTTAAAGGCTAGCGAAGATAACTTATCATCTCTTAAACGCAGCACCGAATCTAAACGCGGCGGTAGAGGCGGAAGACGAGGATAAACCTTTAAAATAAATAGATACTTGCTTTTAGCCCTTGTACAAGGGCTTTTTTTATTGAATCAATCAGATAAAACATGGAATTTATTTTGAATGATCCTAAGTAGAAGCACGAAAACTTAGTGTGTTTTCCCTGTAGGCTATTTTTTTTAGGCTCGTTTCTAAAAAAAATTTGCTATTGAAAATGAATAACAAATTGTTATTCATAAAATCGATTTGAAAAAAGAATTTGTCCAATGCTGTTCCATACAGGTTTGTCTGATAGTGTATTTTTATCAGTCATCCAAGCCTCTATCGCATTTTTTCATAAATATCCATTTCATTACTTCAAACATCATATAATTTGTTGCAGTATCAGTGCATACAAAGAGATGGATCTATATGATATCCTAATACCTCGTCTAATGTTGTAAAGGAAATACGATCTATCCCTACTACTTGCAAAAGGATTTGACCGTTTCTATCGTGTGCTACGACAACGCAAATTTGTTCTATGGAGATGCCTCTTATTTGTTAGAAAGGATAAGGAGAAATAGCTAATATTTGAGGATTTTTGTTCTAATTAGCTTGTCTACATATATACAGTAAAGTAAGAAATTTGTGAGGAGATGAGCTAATGGCGAGTGGTGTACATAGTGTAATAATACCATTATCTATTGAAAATATTTGGAAATTTGTTAGTGTGATTGATAATTGGGCTCCACTAGTACCAGGATATATTACACATACGGTTATGGCAAAGAACCAGTCTACATGGGAATTCATAAGTGATCTTGGGTTGCTTAAGAAAAAGGTAAAGCTGCTAGTGGATATAACAGAATGGTCGGGACCAGAGATTGTCAAATTCCACCTAACAGGAATGAATGAAAATTTCTTAGGCAGTGGATATTTCAAAGCTGAAATGATTGATGAGAACAAAACGAAAATGACTGGGCATTTGGATATTATTGCAAAAGGATTGAAAGCACCTATGGCTAATTCGTTGTTAAAATCATACGTTCCTGAAACTGCTAAAGCACTTGCAGAAGCGGTTGCAGTGAAGTTACTAGAAATTCATCATGTAGCAGGATAAGATACGTACTTTGTACAAAAAAATAGAAATAACTATTGTCATTATGAACAATAGTTATTTGTAATTGGATACATTCAAAATTGTTGAAGGGAATATGATTAAAAAAGAAAACTAACCATTATTGATGGCGGAGCGAGTAAATTTGTTAAAATTTACAGAGCCCGTCTCCTTTTCTTTTATAGAACAGAATAAAAATTGAAACTTTTACTAGATGATTATCGTATATGCTACTATATCGGTAAAATATAAGATACAAGCAGATACACTTTTCTTATCCGTACTTGCATGGTATTGTTAATAATACTAAGAAATATTTGAAGGTGTTGATTGAGATAGAGGCGCAAATAACTTCAATATTATTTAATTTTGTGCTGGGATTAAATATTCTTTTTGCTTTGTTTGTTATTTTTTGGGAAAGGAGAGATGCAGGAGCTTCTTGGGCTTGGTTACTTGTGTTATTCTTTCTTCCTGTGGCTGGTTTTATCCTATATTTAATTTTCGGCAGGACATTACGACGTGCTCATCACTTTGAATGGGAAGGTCGCGAGAAAATCGGGATTGATGCTATTCTAAAAAATCAACAGGAGCAATTGAATTTAAATCAATTTGATTTTAGGAATCAGATCACCGAAGACAATAAAGAATTGATTTATATGCATTTACGAACGAATGATGCAGTACTAACAGAAGACAATTCTGTTGATATCTTTATAGATGGCAAAGAAAAATTTGCTCAATTGTTTGAAGATATTAAAGCGGCAAAAGATCATATACATATTCAATATTATATCCTTAAAAAGGACGAACTAGGTAAAAGGTTTATTGATCTGTTGACGTTGAAAGCAAAGGAAGGCGTCACAGTACGCATACTCTATGATGAGCTAGGTTCCCGTGGATTAACGAAGCGTTTTTTTAAGGAGTTTCGGAAAGCAGGAGGTTTAGTTGAAGTTTTCTTCCCTAGTCGTTTGCCCTTTATTAATTTGCGCCTTAACTTCCGTAATCATCGTAAGTTGGTCATTATTGATGGTAGGATCGGCTATATCGGTGGCTTTAATGTTGGTGATGAATACATAGGATTAAATCCGAAATTTGGCTATTGGCGTGATACCCATCTGCGAATTCAAGGATCGGCTGTTTATGCTATTCAGACGGTGTTTATTCTTGACTGGAACGAGGCGTCTAAGCACCATGATATTGGCTTTGTTCCTGAGCACTTTCCAGAAATAGAATCTCCTCTTGATTCCATTGGGATGCAAATTGTTACAAGTGGTCCAGATTCCAAATGGGAACAAATAAAAAATGGTTATATCAAGTTAATTATGTCGGCTAAACACTCCATTTTGATTCAAACTCCTTATTTTGTTCCTGATGCAAGCTTGTTAGATGCCCTCCGTATTGCAGCATTGTCGGGTATTAAAGTAAGCATAATGATACCAAATAAACCAGATCATATATTCGTATATTGGGCTACTTATTCATATATTGGGGAGTTGCTTGAGGCAGGAGCATCGATTTATATTTACGATAATGGCTTTATACACGCAAAGACGATTATCGTAGACAATGAAACTGCTTCAGTAGGTACATCGAACATTGATATGAGAAGCTTCAAATTAAATTTCGAAGTAAACGCCTTTATTTACAATTGCAAATTCGCCAATACACTTACAAATGCTTTTAATGAAGACATTAAAGTTTCAAAGCAACTTACTCTTGAAGACTATCATAAGCGCTCATTATGGCTTCGCTTTAAAGAATCTATATCGAGATTATTGGCACCAATTTTATAACCGGAAGCTCTATTAGAATAAAAATTTCAATAAAAAGTGAAACTTCAATCAGTAGTGGAGGCTTCAGCCCCCACCTACGAATCCTCGAAGACATGAGGTGGGAAGGGCACTGCTTGTTAATGTGGAAAAAAATACGAATTCCTTTAGCGAGACCGCTTGTATTACACCCCGTGTATTCCGTAGTCTGGTAGATAGGTAAATGTTGCAACTAAAATTATTTTGTAAGTGGGAGTGGAGGGAACAACTTGTTTAAATCGAAGTCAAAATTACAGTTTTGGACTTTACAGTTATTATTGATGGCTCTTTTGATTTTCGTTTCAACAAAAATCTCTTTTTTGTTTGAGCCGATCGTAATCTTTACTACTACATTGTTTTTTCCAGTCTTAATCGCTGGCTTTCTTTACTTTATTTTCAATCCAGTAGTCATTTTTTTGACGAATCAAAGAGTACCCAAAGGCTTAGCGATCTTATTGATTTTTGTCTTATTTGTAGGAATCATTGCCATTCTTGGCAGTCTAATTGGACCAGCATTAACCAAACAAATCACGGACTTGGTGAATAATTTTCCTGAATATATTGGGCAAGGTCGAGAATTTTTAAATAATTTCCTTGCTTCTAAGCAATATCAATGGTTATTGAATCAAAATTATGTATCACTTGATAAGATGGAAACAACATTGGTAAATTTTGTGAAAGACTTACCTAGTTACTTAAACACAAGTTTATCTTCGGTATTTAGTGTGGTAACGAATATTACATTAATAATTGTTACGGTGCCATTCGTTCTATTCTATATGTTGAAGGATGGACATAAATTGCCCCATGCGATCGCAAAATTCATTCCAGCTCATTATCGAAGTGAAGGTATTACATTATTAAGTGAAACAGCAGCAACATTGTCCACTTATATTCAAGGTCAGTTCTTAGTTTGTCTGTTTGTCGGAGTAGCAACATTTATCGGCTATTTAATCATTGATCTCCCATATGCCATTGTCTTGGCATTAATAGGGGCATTTACAAACATTATTCCCTATGTTGGCCCATTTTTAGGAGCAGCACCTGCTGTCATAGTTGGATTAATAAATTCACCTTTACAAGCTGGCCTGGTCATAATCGTTGTTGTTATTGTTCAACAGCTTGATAGTAATCTTATTTCTCCGCTAGTAATTGGAAAGAAATTAAATACACATCCATTAACGATTATCTTTGTGTTACTCGTAGCGGGTAATTTATCAGGAATTTTAGGGATGATTCTTGCGATCCCTACATATTCCGTTATCAAGACGATTGTGTTAAATATCGTTAAGTTTATTCGACTAAAAAGACGTTCTGAAATTGAAAATCCAGATTCCGCTCCACCTTTTGTTGAATAAATTTTTTAAGACGCCTGGTTTTCGTAAAGATTTCCAGGTGCTTTTTTAGATAGTCCATAAACATGAAGATGATGCACATTTTCATACAAAATAAGGAGATGCGGGAAAATATGAAAACATTTATTATAACAGGAGCTTCTAACGGACTAGGTGCTGCATTGGCAAAGTTATGTCTTGATCGAGGCTTCCGATGTATACTAGTTGCAAGAACCATTAATCAAGAGCTTTATCATAAAACCACGCAAACGAGTGGGAGACTTACATTTGTTAGCGCAGATTTAACGGAAACAAATCAATTGGAAAGTGTTATGGATGAAATTATTTCTCATTTGAAAAATGATGTAGATGAGCTATATTTCATTAATAACGCTGGTATGGTTGAACCGATAAAACGAATTGGAGAACTAGATATAGACACATTTGTTTTACAAGCAAAACTGAACTATTTGGCTCCGGCGATTTTAACTGATTCATTTATAAAAAGAACACAAGGGTACAATAATAAGAAAATAGTTGTCAATATTTCAAGCGGGGCAGCTAAGAATCATTATGAAGGCTGGGGCGCATATTGTAGTTCGAAAGCGGGTCTTGAAATGTTTACAAGAGTCGCTGGAATTGAACAACAAAGAGAGGAAAATCCCGCGTACGTCATTTCGTTTTCCCCAGGTGTAATGGATACAAATATGCAAAAAGTGATCAGGTCGGCAAATGAGACTGATTTTGCAGATTCTGCGAGATTTCATACGTATAAGGAGAAAGGAATGCTACGGTCACCTGAATTTGTTGCAAATATCTTGATCGAGTTGCTGCTTGAACCAGAATTGGATAATGGGAAATTTTATGATATTAAAGAGTTAATCAAATAAGCAATAATCAATATTAATAGACCCTTGCTTTACTAATATAGCGATTAAACGCTTTATTCTTGAAAGTCCATAATCATAGAATGAAGCGTTTCTGCTTCGCAGTATGTATGTAAATTGTTCACCTCAAATAAATGATCGAAGATATTCACCTTACTTCTACATAAGATGTAATGGGTTCCTCTGTGATCCCCGACATCCCGTACAATTGAAAACGTCGACTTTCCTACATCATTACTAGTATACCCTTCCATTTTGTTTAAAGAAGATTTTGCATCTATGAAAGCTATTATGCAAGTCAGAAGAAGGGGAATTAGGCTTATAACCCTTAAATTACGCATTTTTAATCCTCCAATTAAGTGAGTCTTCTTATAATATTAGACGTTTTATTCTTGGAATAGGTTTCAACAAAATATAATTTTTATAATAGACATAACTAAACGAAAGAGATCCATAAACTTATAGAAAGGAAAATTACAATAACGTAAGGGGAAATCCAGCCTTTTGGAGCCAAAAAATGCGCGATTTTAATTTGTAAAGTTAAAAATCAAACATGGAGATATGGAATGAGGTGGAGAAATGGCAATTCATGTGGTGAATACCGGTGATACACTCTGGTCAATTTCACTCATGTATAAGATTGATATGACAAGACTTATGACTATAAATGGTTTAAATTCAAGCAAGGCAATCGTACCTGGACTTGCGCTTTATATCCCAGATCATACATTAAGAAATCGGTTGTATTATATAAAACCTGGAGATACACTATTTGAAATTGCGAACGTTTACGGAACGAATGTGCAAGCAATCCAGCAAGCAAATCCGGGTATGGAACTGAATAACCTTCAAATCAATCAAAAGATTAGCGTGCCCTCACCGTACAAAAATCAGCTAATTACACTCGGTTTTGCATTTCCCGTTAGCGGAGGAACGGTATTTAATAACCTTGAAAAGCATTCCTACCAGCTGACTTATTTGGCAATCGTAGCTTACTCCTTTACTAATGAAGGAATTGCATATGTGGATGGAGACGACCGTCCGCTCTTAGAGAAATCCAAACAAGTCGGAGTGAAACCACTATTGATGATTCGAAATTTTCAAGACGGAGACTTTAATGCTGAATTGGTTGGAATTGTATTAGCCAATCCTGTCTATCGTAACAATTTAGTAAGATCGATGATGAATTTCATCGAAGAAAAAGGGTATAGCGGTGTAAGTATGGACATTGAATTTATCCCGCCAGCAAGACGAGGAGATTATGTATTATTACTTAGAGAATTAAAAAATGCACTTGGGAATCGCATTCTTCATGTGAATCTTCATTCAAAAACAAATGATAATTTTACCAATCGAATTGTTGGAGGGCATGATTATCGTGCGATTGGGCAAGTGGCTGATCTTGTTGCGATAATGACAATTGATTACGGTTATCCAACGGGACCACCGAATCCCATTTCTCCCCTTTGGTGGATGGCTCAAGTAATACGGTATGCGCTTGCCAATATCCCATCAAATAAGCTTCAGATAGCTATGCCATTATATGCATATGACTGGATGATTCCAAGTAATACTACAACAGCTACTTCAGTTAATAATGCCCAAAATCAAGCCATTGTAAAATGGAGTGAAATTGAGTACGATCAGGCTGCAGCATCGCCTTGGTATACATATTGGGAAGCTGGAATTCAGCATATCGTTTGGTTTGAGGATATTCGGAGTATAACAGCAAAATATGAAATGATTGACGGCTATCGATTAGCTGGGATCACATTTTGGCATATCGGCCTGTCATTTCCACAAAATTGGATGTACATGAATGATAATATACTTGTGTTGAAATAAAAGTAGCCCCAATGTGAAGTCTGACCTCACATTCGATATCTCGTTTAATATGTCAATTAGTAATAGAAAAAAGATAGTTAGAAATGTGGATCTGATCCAATCGGTATAAAGTAGCTTAGCTATTGAAAAATGAAATCATTGTTATTTCCATTAATTTAAATGGAAAGTATAGGGTATGTTAAAAATAAAGGCTGTTTTCACATACTTTGTTGCTTTTCAATCATTTTTACACTAATATCCCGGGTTGATTTCCGTTGCAGGTACTCGCTTTCCGCGGGCGGTCTCAGAAGCCTCCACAGTGCTTTGCACTTGCGGGGTCTCCCTCAACACGCTTTTCCCGCAGGAGTCTCGTACCTTCCACTACAATCAACATCTGTTCAAATTGGTTTCTTGCTAAAAACAACAATCTTTACGAAAAAAAGCCAAAATAAAAGATATATTTATCCCGCAAAAACGAGCAGTAAAACCTCTCAAGGCTTAGATGAGAGGAATCATAGATGCGTAATGGGGGGACAACTGCCTAGCCTATTTGCGGCTACTAGCCCTTCTTCAAGTCATAAGCTGTTATGCTCTGTGGCAAACTACGCCGCGGTATTCATCTTATGTTTGTCTGACTAGGATCGAATGTGATGGCGTATACGTTGCTCAAAGGCGTCGCTTTTTGGTATTAAAGGACAACTAATAAGATAAAGTGAAACTTACCGAGAGTTATGCATAGGTAAAGTTTGCGCCCATAGGATGTGGATCACACAGATGAAAGACTAAAGGACACGTCATACTTAGTCTGTGATTCGTTGAACCTTAGTTCGTAGTGGAGATTTATCGAAGATTTAGCGAAAGTAGAACTGGACTAACATCAGTGGTGGATGACGAACTCCCCACTAATTGATATCACTTTATTACAAAGAGGAATATACTTATGTCTTGACACCTACAAGTTAGGTTGGAATTTTATTTTAAGTTTGCAAGTTGAATAAATTAAAGTAAATCATAAGATCATTTTTTTCAAAATCGAGATGATTACCACCTTTAGTTGTTGTACAATAAATTAAGAATAAGCACTTTAGAGAATAAGTAAATGTTAATAAAACGAATTCTTTTAAGAGAAATTGATTATTCAATTTACTTTGATCTATGTTTTTAACATCGAGGAGTGAGCAACATGCAAACATTAGTAAAAATTTCGGAACGTTTATTTTATTTAACGCCTGTTCAAAAAACGGATCGCCCTGTATTAGCTGCGGTTGTCGGAGATGATCACACGCTATTGATTGATGCAGGAAATTCTGTGAACCATACAAAATTGTTTCGAGAGCAATTGGCAAAACACGCAGTAAAAGGTGATTATCTTGTACTTACCCATTCAGATTGGGATCATGTTTTTGGATTAAGTGAAATCAAAGTTCCTGTCATTGCTCAACAAAAAACTGCTGAAAATCTTAAGCATATGCAAACATTATCTTGGGAAGATTCTTTTTTGGACGAGCGTGTAGAGGCTGGAATTGAAATTCCATTTTGTGCTGACGCAATTAAGCTTGAATTAGGGAATGAACGGGAGATCGTTCTTTCACTACCTCAGATTATTTTTAATAAAACACTCCAAATTAATCTTGGCGGTGTTACATGTATGATTGAGCATGTAGGCGGAGATCATGCTGAAGATTCGACTATTATTTATCTGCCAGAAGAGAAGATATTATTTCTAGGGGATTGTTTATATGCCAATCTATATGCGGAAAAATGGAACTATACGGTGGAAAAATCATTACAGCTAATACAGAAATTAGAATCCTTTGAGGCAGAGACAGTTTTTCTCTCCCATCATCAATCTCCATTAACTAAGGATGAATTCCAAAAGCAATTGTCCTTCATGAAGCTATCAGCACAGCTTACTAAAAAACACGAAGGAAATAAAGAAAACATTGAACAAGAACTTGCACAATTGCTTGCTAGAGCGTTAACTGATGAAGAAATAGAAACTGTAGAATTTTATATGAACGGTTTTTAAATTGTAGCAGGTTGATACTGAAAAAATGTCCCTAAGAAGAATAATTTTCTTAGGGGCATTTATATTTATCTACATCGTTATTACTTCAAACAGAAATGAAACTAGCTTATTTTCTGACAAAAGAAGCCGATCTAAAGGTGGAAAAGCAAAGACTCCATTAGCAGTAATAGTGTTAGTCCAGATCTTTGGAGTACTTGTTTATTTCCTGCGCTGGTTCTATAATTCTAGTATTATATGAAAGGGGATATGATAAATGATTCAACGATTTTATTCTTATTATAAACCACATCGACGTTTGTTTATAGTTGATTTTAGCTGTGCTGTTATTGTGGCTTTGCTTGAATTGGCCTTTCCACTTGCTGTACAATGGTTCATCGATAGTTTGCTACCTGGGGAAGATTGGCCAACAATTGCAACTGTGAGTGTTGGATTGTTAGTGCTATACATAATCAGTACATTATTGCAGTATATCGTGAACTATTGGGGTCATATGCTCGGAATCAATATTGAAACCGACATGCGTCAGCAGTTGTTTCAACATGTACAGAAGCAATCTTTTAAATTTTTCGATAATACGAAAACAGGTCATATTATGAGTCGAATTACGAATGATTTGTTTGATATCGGTGAGCTTGCCCACCATGGACCAGAGGATTTATTTATTGCTGTTATGACATTCTTTGGTGCTTTTTGGATTATGATGACAATTAATATCCAACTTGCTCTAGTGACAGTTTGTATTTTACCGTTTCTTGTAGTACTTATAATATTCAGTAATATGAAAATGAACAAAGCTTGGAAGCAAATGTATACAGAAGTAGCAGATGTGAATGCACGTGTGGAAGACAGTGTTTCAGGTGTGCGAGTAGTCCAATCTTTTACAAATGAAAATTATGAAATGGATCGCTTCTCTGGCAATAACAAGAAATTTAGAAAAGCAAAGCTACGCGGCTATAAAGTGATGTCCTTCAGTTCATCAGGAATTTACATGATGACTCGCTTTATGACTCTTGCCGTATTAGTAGTTGGTGCTTGGTTAGTCTATGAAAATCGTTTATCGTACGGGGAAATGGTAGGATTTGTTTTATATGTGAATGTGTTATTTAAACCAGTTGATAAAATTAGCGCCTTGATGGAGTTGTATCCAAAAGGGATGGCTGGCTTTAAGCGGTTTACTGAACTTCTTGATGTCGACCCAGACGTACAAGATAAACCAGGGGCTGAGATAGTTGAATCGTTACTAGGTGACATCTCGTTTTCTAAAGTAAGCTTTGGTTATGACGATAAAAGAACGGTTTTGAACGAGATAGATCTGACAATTCATGCAGGTGAAACAGTTGCCTTTGTCGGTCCATCGGGAGCTGGAAAAACAACAATCTGCTCCTTAATTCCAAGGTTCTACGATGTAACTAATGGTAGCATTAAAATCGACGGGATTGATGTTCGAGAGATGACAAAGCAATCACTTCGATCACAAATTGGCATTGTGCAGCAAGATGTGTTTTTATTTACAGGAACTTTGAAAGAAAACATTGCATATGGAATGCTAGGTGCAACAGACGAACAAATTTATGATGCCGCAAAAAAAGCTCATCTTGAAAGCTTTATTGCTGGCCTTCCAGATGGATACGAAACCCAAATTGGAGAACGAGGTCTAAAATTATCAGGTGGACAGAAACAGCGGATCGCTATTGCACGGATGTTTTTGAAAAATCCGCCAATTTTAATTCTCGATGAAGCCACGTCGGCATTGGATACAGAAACTGAGATGATTATTCAAGAAGCGTTGACTGAGCTTGCTGTGAATAGAACGACTTTAGTTATTGCTCACAGGCTAGCGACGATTCGAAACGCTGATCGGATCGTAGTTGTTACTGAAGAAGGAATTGCTGAGCAAGGGAAGCATGATGAGTTGATTGATCAGGGTGGAATATTCGCGAATTTGCATCGCGTACAGTTCCAAAGATAAAGTGAAACTTCAATCAGTGGGAGCTTCATCGCCTACTGATTGTTAGCCCCGCTCTAGTGTCGCGCTTTATTTACTTTCACGCAGCGAAGGTAAATAAAGCGCGACACTAGGAACCCGATTCAGCGAACTTAGACTAAGTACGCCGAGCCCTGCGACAACGTCTGAGTGACCGACATCCTGTGGGTCTCAACTTAACCTTTGAAGACCACAAAGGTAAGTTTCACTGTATCTCACCAATCGGTCTTTTATGGGCAGTTGCCCCACTTACGCATCTTTGATTCCTGTAAACCTTGAGGTGGGGGTCTTACTGCCCGTTAATGCGGGATAAAACAAAAGAGTGAGGATGTCCTTAAAGGGTCTGATTCAGCACGCCAGACAGTTTATAGTGTTACTTACACTTTTACTAAACTGTATGTACTAGTTGCGGAGTCTGGCCACTAAACTTCTGGGCTATCCTCATTTTTTTGTATAAGAAGCTTTAAAGCATTAACACATTGTTATACCAATGATAACCACTGTTGTTAAATGTTCTGAGATTTTGATAAACTGATAAAAAGAAGATTTAGAGGAGTGTTTTGTTTGGCAAATGCTGTATATAAAATTCCGCCTGTTGGCGAATTTTTAACATTTGAAAATAGAGAAGAATATATTGAAAAAGGCATAGAATGGAGTTTGTTTACCGCCAGATCGGTTAAAGATGATCTATGGTATAAAACGCCCTATTATCAAGGGAAAGTAAAACTTGCAGGCTACCAAGCATACTCGAACGGATTTAATACAATTGTTGTTGAATTTGAAGATGGTTCACTAAGCTGTATCCATCCAGCCTTTTTGAAGGAAATGCAAAGTAACAACTTCGGCAAAGAATTATTGAGTGGTACTGTTTTTGATGCAACATCTGAGGTTACTAATGACACCATTGAAATGCCAGTTGAAGATATTGTAGCAAAAAAAGAAGAGAAGCCTAAAGAAAAAAAACCAAAGAAAGAAAAGAAACCTAAATTAGCGCTGCCTGAAGATAAAGTTCACTTCACCGCAAAAATTAAAGAATTTACCGCGAAAATGAACCATTTCACTGGTGAAGAAGATGAAGTGATTTTGTTGGAAAATGTCCAGATTACGGGAGAAGCAGAATTGTTTATTGGCGATGCGTGGTGTGCCTACAGCAAGACTTTAAAAAAACTTGAGTTAGAAGAACAAGATCAGCTTGAATTTGACGGAAAAATTGTTGATAAGAAATTCAACAAAGAGATCTTGTATAAGGTAAATAATCCGTCAAAATTAAAAAAAATAGTTGACTAATCATGTGAATTATCTAAATTGGAGTCAAAACGACTACTAAACATTACAAAATAAGCATTGTTTTTAGTTGGCTCTTTTCCAAAAGTTTGTTGTTTTAGCAAGAAACCAATTCGAACAGTTGGAGCGGATGGCAAGATTCCTGCTTAGAGAAGCCTGTTTTAGGGATACCCCATAAGTGCAAAGTACGGAGGAGGCTTCGTTAGACCGCCCGCAAATAAGCGAGTACTTCCAACAGAAATCAACCTATGTTGTTTGTATACATATAATAGAAAAACAACAAGGTATGTGAAAAAAACTTTTAATTATATAAAACAGGTAGGAACCCTAAAATCAGAAATCAATTTTGTTTTTTAGGGTTCCTTTATTTTTGAGGCAATTAGATGAAGCAGTTACCATTACTCAAAAGGAAGTTACACTTTATTGAAATAGCTATTAGAAAATGAAAGGGTGAATGGGCTTGATTATTGAAATCGAAGAACAAGCGAAAAAGTGGATTGAAGCGAAAGGGAATACAATAACTGTAAAAAACTTAGTAGTGAATGGTTGCTGTTCGGTAGGTATACAAGAAATAGTCGCTGTTCCTGGTAAGCCAAAATATTTAGAACAATACAGGGAAATGAGAATGGATCATCTATCTGTATATGTGCAAAATAACATTACTGTGCAGAATAAACTTCTGTTAAAACTTTCAGGCATTAGTTTCTTGAAATCCATTTCCGTAACTGCTCTACAATAATCAGGAAAATTTTCTTGCTGTATTGTTAATTGAAAAGTTAGATGGAATAATTTCAAAACATTAGAGGTAGTTTACTAAAATAAAATGGTTCATATATATAAAGAATTTAGAATAAAAGAATAAGGGCATATTTCTTCAAAGTATAAAAGTAATATGACTGTTTTCAACCATCTTTAGGCTTTAACAATACAAAAAGAAAGAGGAATCTGCCTATGAGTGAATTACTTAGATTATTAAAACAAGGTAATAAATCAGCAATTATCGCTGCATGTGTTAATGCAATTATTGCCATCTTAAAAGCTGTTGCTTATTTTATTACCGGAAATGTCGCGATGTTTGCAGAAATGTTACATAGTATAGGAGATGCGGCCAATCAATTTTTTGTATTCATCGGCTCAGCACTTAGTAAGAAAGCACCTACAGACCGTTTTCCTGAAGGATTTGGTCGACTTGTCAACCTTGTTTTATTAGGAGCTGTATTGATCGTAGGCATCATGTCATATGAAACCGTTAAAGAAGGAATTCACCATATCATTCATCCAGCTCATTCAGCTGGGATTGTGATTAATCTTACAGTTCTTATTGCAGCAGTCATTCTTGAAGCGTTTGTATTATTTAAAGCGATGAAAGAAGTACTTCATGAAACAGGTGTGGAGGCATCCGGGATTCAAATTGCTACGAAAAGCTTTGGAGCTTATAAAAAAGCGAAACCAGCAACAAAACTCGTTTTTTTAGAAGACTTCGTTGCTACTGCTGGAGGAGTCCTCGCAATTGTGGCTATTCTGCTGTCACACTACACTATGTTTGCTCAAGCAGAAGGGGTTGCCTCTGTCATGATTGGGGGGATGATGTTCTTTGTAGTTGGGAGGGTCTTCCTTGATAATGCAGCAGGTGTACTTGGAGAATCTGATACAGAAATTCGTAATAAAATTGGCGATATGGTCATTAAAGATCCCGATGTGAAAGATATTCAAGAAATCACTGTATTAAAAGAAGGGGAGCATCTTCATGTCGAACTAGAAGTAGAATTGGATGCATCAATTACGATTGCCGAAGCAGATGATATAAAAGACCGTTTAGTTGAAGCAATCAGCAATGAAAGAGGTGTTACGGACGTCATCGTCGAATTCGATGAAGATGATGGGGTTCAGACATGGAAGGAGAATTCCTTACAAACAAATGACCCTAAGGGAAAATGATGGAATCATTGCTTAAAAAAGCCTGCTTATGGCTTTTTTTGTTGAATAAATTAGCACTTTCCAGTATGGTTTAAATGATAGTTAGCGAAATTTTCGTGTAGAGGTGGAAAATGAAACCGGTAATACTCCAAAAATTAAAGCGAATTGAACTAGAATTTGATGTGAAGATTGTTTATGCATGTGAATCAGGAAGTAGGGCATGGGGCTTCCCGTCTAAAGATAGTGACTATGATGTTCGTTTTATTTACGTTCATAAACCAGAATGGTATTTATCCATTGATAACAACAAGCGAGATGTGATTGAACATCCTATTCATAATTTACTTGATATAAATGGATGGGAAATCACGAAAGCGTTACGTTTGTTCCGCAAATCCAATCCAGCCCTTTTAGAATGGATGCATTCAAGCATACAATATTACACGGCATATTCTACGATCCATCAAATGCGCAATATGGAGAAAGATGTGTTTATCCCAAGCTCCGGCGTATATCACTATTTACATATGGCCAATGGCAATTATCGGGACTATCTGCAGCGAAATTCTGTGAAAATTAAAAAATATTTTTACGTTTTACGTCCGTTACTAGCCGCAAAATGGATTGAAACATACAATACATTCCCGCCAAATGAATTTCAGGTTTTATTAGCAGCATTAGTTCCTGATGGGAAATTGAAGGACGAAATCACAACATTGCTAGAAAGAAAAATAGCAAGTGTCGAGTTAGATTATGAGCCAAGAATACAAATCATCAATCAATTTATCGAAAGTGAAATTCCTCGACTTGAACAATATGTAAAACATTTACAAAAAGAAGCTGTTGATCCAACAACAGATTTAAACCTGCTATTTAGAAACACATTGCAAGAGGTATGGACCCATTAATAATTTATCACGGATGAACAGGTTGAATCCCCCACTGATGGAAGTTTCGCTAACAGGATTGGATGAAAGAAACGACAAAGTGAATGTGATGAAATTCAATACTTGCGAAAGGATGGTAGCGAAATGTCAGAATACATATTGAAAAATGAAATAAAATTAATTGCTTTGGATATGGACGGAACACTCTTAGATCCAGACAATAAAGTGACGGAAGAGAACCGGCAGGCAATTAAGGCGGCTGAGGGACAAGGGGTTCATGTTGTTCTAAGCACAGGACGCACCTTTGCAACCTGTAGTGACTATGCGAAATCATTAGAACTATCTTCATATTTAGTTACAGTAAATGGCAGTGAAATTTATAACGAACAGGGAAAACTAGTCGAGAGAAATATTATCCAAACCGATTTTGTGAAATGGATGCTTGACATATGTAACCAATTTAAAACAGACTACTGGGCCGTCAGTTGTGATCGAGTGTATCGAGACGATATTCCTGAAGACCTTTTCGCCTCAGAGTGGTTGAAGTTCGGATTTAATACGAGTGATAATAAAGCACGAGAAGAAATTATCCAGCTCCTTAAAGGGAATGGCCAGCTTGAAGTTAGTAATTCAAGTCCAACGAATATTGAAGTGAACGCACTTGGAATTAATAAAGCCAAAGCCATTGAAGTCGTTTGTAATCGCCTAGGTATTAACATGAACGAAGTGATGGCAGTTGGCGATAGCTTGAATGATATTATGATGATTAAGGAAGCAGGCCTTGGTGTTGCGATGGGGAATGCACAGGAAATCGTGAAGGAGACAGCGGACTGGATCACAGCAACAAATGAAGAAAATGGTGTCGCTAAAGCGATTGAAAAATGGGTTTTAAAATCATAAAAAAAGTAAGTCTGACAGAAATTTTGTTAGACTTTTTTTGGTGGCGATAAAAAGTCAGAAATCAGGATTTAATACCTAAAAAATAAAATTTACATATTAGTAAAATATTAGTGTTTTTTAAAGGGGAAATAAAGTAATTGTCGAATTTGTAATATTGAGATAATTCTGAAATAGAAAGGGTGATTCTATTTTTTATGGCTGACGATGGCTTTTGTGAGAATGGGGGGATGGATTTTTGTAAATCTAATGTTTGGCAGTCATGTGGGGTTTTTGTAATAGATTTGCAATGAAAGGCATTTCGTTTTTTTTTTTAACTATTATGAGAAATAAGGAGGAATTTATTTGAAACGAAATAAATTTTCATTTTTTGCTCTTGTTATTGGGTTAATGGTAGTAATTTCGGGATGTAATAGCTTTGGAGAAACAGAAAAAACATCGACTAAAGACTCAGGTAAAAGTGATGGGAAAAAGGAAGCGGTAGAGAAGGTTTTGAATCTAAATAACAGCTCTGAACCAGGATCACTGCATCCAGGAACAGCAGAAGGCACACATGATTCATGGATATTAGAGCATGCGTTTGAAGGATTGACGAAGAAAACGCCTGAAGGAGAAATCGTAGATGGAATGGCGTCTGTTCCAACAAGTGAAGATGGGATAAATTGGATTTTCAAAATAAAAGAAGGCATGAAATGGTCAAATGGCGATCCTGTAACAGCACATGATTTTGAATTCGCTTGGAAATATGCACTTGCTCCTGAAACCGCTTCCGAATATGCGTATCAATTGTTTTATCTTGAAGGTGCTGAAGCTTACAATGCGGGTACTGGAACAGTCGATCAAGTTGGGGTAAAAGCAAAAGACGATACAACACTTGAAGTGAAGCTTGCTCAAGCTACCCCATACTTCCTTGATTTAACTTCTTTCTATACGTACTATCCGGTGAATAAAAAAGTTCAAGAAGAAAATCCGAAATGGTTCACAGAAGCTACTAGCTACGTTTCAAATGGACCGTTCAAGTTAACAGAGTGGAAACATAAAGAAAGTGTGAAGTTAGAGAAGAATGAAAATTATTATGATAAAGATAAAATTAATTTAGATGTTGTAAACTTTGTCATTCTTGAAGATGAAAATACAGCATGGCAAATGTATCAATCTGGCGAATTGGATTTAGCGTATCCTCTACCACAAGATGTTCAAGGACAACTGGCACAGTCTAATAATAAAGAATTCCACAATGGACCAGATTTAGCTGTTTATTACTACAATTTAAATAACGATGTAAAACCATTTAACAACATAAAAGTAAGAAAAGCATTAAGTTTAGCGATTGACCGTAAAACAATTACTGAAAATGTCGCACAAGGTGGTCAACAGTCTGCTTATTCAGTAGTCCCACCAGGGATTCCAGATGTAAATGGGGACTACCAAGAAAATACCGGAAATCTTTTCACTGAAGATGTTGAAGAAGCGAAGAAGTTGCTAGCAGAAGGGTTGGCAGAGGAAGGAATGGATAAACTGCCAGAATTCTCAATTTTATATAATACGTTAGCAGGCCACCAAAAAATTGCAGAAGCAGTACAAGAGATGTGGCGTAAGAACCTTGGGGTAACTGTAACGCTAGAAAATACTGAATTCCAAGTGAAACTTGATAGAGAAAAAGCGGGTAAATATCAAGTTTCTCGTGCTGGCTGGGTTGGCGATTATGTTGATCCGATGACATTTATGGATCTATGGACTTCAGATAATTCACACAATGATGCGAATTGGAAAAATGCTGAATACGATCAATTGATTAAAGAAGCAAAGCAAACAATGGATCAACAAGTTCGGATGGACAATATGCATAAAGCTGAAAAACTTCTTATGGCTGAAATGCCGATTATCCCAATCTATTTCTATACAAAACCGCATATGGTTAAAGAATATGTGACAGGTGTTTATACACCAATCAACAGATATCCTCAATTTATTTATGCAGATGTTGATATGGATGCAAAAGAATAATTGAAGAATGTCGGAGGTGTGCTTATGTCTTGGCACGCCCCCTTTTTTCCTTTGGAAAATCACCAATCAAAAAGGTCTTCATTTAAGAGGAATGGGGTGATTGATTATGATTAGATATATTTTACATCGCTTTATGTGGGCGATCATTACGTTATGGGCGACCATTACGATTACCTTTATTATTATGCATAGTATTCCTGGTGACCCGTTCGCGAAAGAAGGAACAATGACAGAATCAATGTACGAAAACTTACAACGATACTATAATTTGGACAAACCAAAAATTGTGCAGTATGTCATTTATCTCAAGCAAGTGGCTTTGTTAGATTTTGGTCCTTCAATAAAGTCTAAGACATTAACAGTAAACGATTATATAGAAAAAGGTTTCCCGGTCTCCTTTCATCTTGGAGCTCAGGCTATGATTATTGCTATCTTCTTTGGCCTAATATTAGGAGTCATCGCTTCATTATATCGAAATCGATGGCCAGACTATACATCTATGATTATTGCAATTATTGGCATATCAGTTCCAAGTTTTGTATTGGCGACCTTACTTATTAATTTCTTGGCAGTTAAATGGTCTTTTTTTCCGGTAGCGACCTGGAAATCTTGGAGCCATACTGTATTACCGTCCATTGCACTTGCAATGATGCCGCTTGCTTATATTGCAAGATTGATGAGAACAAGCATGATTGAAGTTTTAAATCAAGATTATATTTTAACGGCTAAAGCAAAAGGATTACGAAAGAATGCAGTGATCATTAAACATGCAATTCGTAATGCTTTGATGCCTGTCGTTACGGTCTTAGGTATATTAACAGCGAATGTTGTAACGGGAAGTTTCGTAATTGAACATATATTTGGGATTCCAGGAATTGGTGAGATGTTTGTAAAAGGTATAATGAACCGTGATTATCCAGTGATTCTTGGATCAACAGTTTTTTACAGTGCGATTCTCATCTTTTTAATTTTTATCGTCGATGTGGTTTACACATGGATTGATCCTAGAATTAAAGTGACGGGGGCGAGCAAATAATGGCGGGGAAAATAGATGTAACCGAAGAAATGTTTGCTCCAGCAGAAAATAATTTTCTAGAGGCCGAAAAGATTTCTAGGCCCACGATTTCCTATTGGAACGATGTATGGCGGAGATTGCGCGCAAATAAACTAGCTATGATTGGTTTGGTGCTGATTATTCTGTTGTGTCTGATGGCAATTTTTGGTCCATATATGAACGGTTTCACATATTATGAGCAGGATTTTACGAAGAAGAACTTAGAGCCGAATGCAGAGCACTGGTTTGGTACCGATGCGTCAGGAAGGGATTTGTTTACGAGAGCGTGGTATGGCGCGCGAATTTCATTATTTATTGGTTTGATGGCAGCCTTAATTGACTTCGTTTTAGGTGTAGTATATGGCGGGATTTCGGCAATTAGTGGCGGTAGAACAGATAATGTAATGATGCGAATTGCAGAAGTAATATATTCTATTCCATATTTATTAATGGTGATTCTAATCATGGTTGTACTAAGGCCTGGTATTTTCCCAATCATTATTGCCATGACGATCACCGGTTGGATTCCGATGGCACGCCTTGTCCGTGGGCAAGTTCTACAATTAAAGGAAAATGAATATGTTCAGGCATCTAAAGCGGCTGGTGCAAAGTTAAGTTGGACATTAAGAAAACATTTAATTCCGAATTCAATGGGACCCATTCTTGTAAATGTTACTTTAACGATCCCGACAGCTATTTTCGCTGAAGCAACCTTGAGTTTCCTTGGGCTTGGTATTCAACCACCGCAAGCCAGTTGGGGAAGTCTAACAAGTGATGCGCTTGGAAGTATATTAATCGGTAATTTCTATCAGTTGGCGATTCCAGCATTTCTAATCTCTTTAACGATGTTTGCATTTAATGTTTTGGGTGATGGACTACAAGATGCATTAGATCCAAAACTGCGTGAGTAAAAAAGCCTAGTAAGAGGTCCTAAGTAGATAAAAAATAGAGAGAAGGTGGACCGAAATGAAGAGTTTATTAGAAGTGAAGAATTTACGAATTGACTTTAAAACGTATGGCGGCGAAGTTCATGCTGTAAGAGGCGTCAATTTTGAAGTTAAGCGAGGAGAGACAATCGGGATAGTAGGTGAATCTGGCTGTGGTAAAAGTGTGACAGCAAAAGCAATTATGAAACTATTAGCCTCACCACCTGCTCAATATAAAGAAGGATCGATCACGTATAATGGAATAGATTTGATTGAAGCATCTGAACGTGAAATGGAAAGAATTCGAGGAAACGAAATTAGTATGATTTTTCAAGATCCAATGACTTCCTTAAATCCAACAAGCAAAGTTGGCATGCAGATCATGGAGTCTGTATTAAAGCATAATCAAATGACTAGGAAGAAAGCATATAATCTTGCATTGGATACGTTAAAACTTGTCGGCATTCCTCAACCTGAAAAGCGAATGGAGCAGTACCCGCATGAGTTTTCTGGGGGAATGAGACAAAGAGCGATGATTGCGATGGCATTGGTCTGTCAGCCTAAATTATTAATAGCAGATGAACCGACAACAGCATTGGACGTTACGATTCAAGCCCAAATCCTAGAGTTAATGAAAGACATTCAAAAGCAATCAGAAACAGCCATTATTTTAATTACCCATGATTTAGGAGTAGTTGCGGAAATTTGTGATCGAGTCGTTGTCATGTACGCGGGGAAAGTAGTTGAATCAGGCACTGTTTTAGAGATCTTTCAAAAACCAAAGCATCCGTACACGAAAGGGTTGTTGAAATCTGTACCTCGTTTCGATATGGATAAATCCGTTCCTTTAGCTCCGATTATTGGTTCGCCACCAGATTTATTTTCGCCGCCAAAGGGCTGCTCCTTTTATCCAAGATGTGATTACGCGATGAAGATATGTATGGAACATGACCCCGATCTTGAAGATGTCGGAGATGGTCAAATTACCGCTTGCTGGTTACAGCATCCAATGGCTAAGGCGATGAATGTAAAAAAAGTAATAAATGCAGGGGGGGGACGAACCAATGACAACTATTGAGAAATACACGGACCTAAATGACGAATTAATGAAGAAAAATCCCCTCGTTCAGGTGAAAAATTTAAGCAAATACTTTTCAGTAGGAAAACAAAACCTAAAAGCAGTAGAGGGGTTAAATTTTGATATTTATGAAGGTGAAACAGTCGGTCTAGTAGGGGAATCAGGTTGCGGCAAATCGACTGCCGGTAGAACAATGATTCGTTTATATGAACCTACAGATGGTGCAGTATTGTTTCAAGGAAAGAATATTTATGATTATTCTGAAAAGCAAATGGCAAAAGTGCGTAGAGACATTCAGCTTATCTTTCAAGATCCTTATGCGTCGTTAAATCCAAGAATGACAGTAGAAGAGATTATTGGTGAGCCCTTAACAATCCATGGTGTTGTAAAGGGGAAGGCAAAAAAGAAGCGGGTGGAGGAATTATTAAAGCTTGTTGGGCTTAGTCCAGAGCATATTAATCGATTCCCACATGAATTCAGTGGCGGGCAACGTCAAAGAATTGGCATTGCACGGGCACTTGCTTTAAATCCCAAATTTATCGTCTGTGATGAACCAATTTCTGCATTGGACGTATCAATTCAGGCTCAAGTAGTGAATTTGCTCAAAAAATTACAGAAAGAATTGGGTTTAACTTATCTATTCATTGCACATGATTTGTCAATGGTAAAATATATATCTGATCGGATTCTTGTTATGTATCTCGGGAATATGATGGAATTCTCAGATAGTGATACATTATGCAATGATCCGCTTCACCCGTACACTAAAGCATTACTTTCTGCTATACCCGTTCCAGATCCTACACTGAAACGAGATCGAATTGTTTTAAAAGGGGAAGTGCCTAGTCCTATTAATCCGCCGAGTGGCTGTGTATTCCGTACACGTTGCCCCTCTGCGATGGAAATTTGTTCATCATCCACTCCAAAATGGCAGGAGCAAAAACCGGGACATTTTGTAGCATGTCACCTATACTGGTAGTTTATTTGAGGATATGATTTTTATCAAAATTTCAAAAACGCAATCTTCCAATTAAGGTAAAAGCGGGTGTTCAATAAGAATTCTAACCTTCTATACACCGTTTATTGTGTCATTAACAGGACATAAAAAAATCGAAGTAATGTTGTGGGTTTAGATCAATTCCTTAGGCTGTTTTCGTATACTTTGTTGCCCTATTATCCTGGGGTGATTTCCGTTCCAAGTACTCGCTTTCCGCGGGCGGTCTTCAGAAGCCCACACCAGTGCTTCGTACTTGCGGGGTCTCCCTCAACACGCTTCTCTAAGCAGGATTCTCGCACCTTCCACTACAAGCAACATCTACTCGAATTAGTTACTTTGTAAAAAACAACAAGCTTAACGAAAAGAGCCGTTCCATAAGAGAACGCCTCTTTTACTATTTTGATTTACTAATTCCTTGCTCGGTTTTGTTTAGATCGTCCAACTAATACAAAGTAAATGACTAAAGCACCTATTTCAGCTGTAGCAATGATAACCCCAAGAGGCAAAGCAGTATTTTCTCCTGCTATACCAACGAATGGAGCGACGATTCCTCCAAATAAAAATGTCATTAATCCAAGTAAAGCAGAGGCACTACCTGCAGAATTTGCCTGGTCTCTCATAGCAAGTGAGAAGATGGATGTATTGACAACACCGACACAAGATACAAGAATGAATAAAGGAATCAGGATGGCAATTAATCCTATGTTTAATAAAATCATAAGAAGCAAACTAGTTCCCGCTACAGCACTAAGTCCAAGTCCAATCATTAGAAGTTTTGTTTCGCCAAAGCGCCCAGCCAATTTTCCGGTTAGTTGAGTAAAAATAATAATTCCGACCCCATTAACTGCAAAGCATAAACTGAACATTTGCGGTGAAAGCTGATAAATATTTTGGAGAACAAATGGCGAACCAGCAATATATGCGAATAGTCCAGCCCCGATAAATCCTTGAGTAAGTGCGTAGCCCATAAATAAACGATTACTTATAATCTGCCTAAACGTTTGGAAGGTTTGTTTAAGCCCACCCTCGGAGCGACGTTCTTTCGGGAGTGTTTCACCTAAACTAGAAAAAACAAAGAATAATGTTATCATTCCAATTAGACTAAGAACAAAAAATATACCTCGCCAAGATGTAAACTCTAAAAATTGACCACCAGCAATCGGTGCTAAAATCGGAGCAGATCCATTCACCAGCATTAATAGCGCAAAAAACTTCGTGAGCTCCGTACCAGAGTAGAGGTCTCTCACAATAGCTCTTGAAATGACTATACCAACTGCACCCGCCCCACCTTGAATGAATCTTAAAATAACAAATATCTCGATCGAGGGTGCTACAATACATAGCAATGATGATAAAATGTAGAGAAAAAGTCCGACAAGAAGTGGTGTCCTGCGACCTTTAACATCGCTTATCGGTCCAGCGAATATTTGCCCAATGGCAAGCCCAACCATGCAAGCAGTTAAACTGAGTTGTGCATATGATGCACTTGTACTTAAATCCTCTGTAAGTACGGGTAAAGCTGGCAAGTACATATCAAGGGACAATGGTCCAAATGCAGATAATGTCCCTAGAATTAGTGCAAGCCATAACCGCTTTGATTTACTTTGAATTTTTGGTGTTTCTAAATTTACTTGTACCTGATTCATTACATATTCCTCTCCTACCTCAATCTAGAATATTCTTAAATCTATCATAAAAAGGAAAGATTTACATTAGCGAATGAAAAAAATTATTTTAATGTTGCATTTTAAAATTTCATAGCTATAACTTTATACAAAATGGATATAGTATTGTTTTTCATATAGCTACTTATAGACATATTCGAAAATTCATTAAGTTGTATAGAAGTATGGTTTATAGTTGATACAGGTCATAAGAAGTAGGAGGGGTATGTTATCAAGGATGACTGATTTGGAACATCTAGCCTGTGATCTTCTTTGGACTTTACAGTTCGACTCTCTGTTGATACGAATATTCAGCTTATTCTCAGTAAGGATTTTACTGCTAGCCAATGCGGATTAAATAAAAAAAGCAGCAATCCAATTGGCTGATCGCTACTTTTTATCTTTTCGACTAATATTTCTTATTCATTTTCATTCTTGCTAGCATAAACCCGCCTTTGAATTTAGTAGGTTCATAAGAAACAATGAATGCCTTTGGTTCGAACTTTTCGATTGTCGCATACAGTTCATTTTCTCGATTTCTTTTCGTTAAAATATCCATACGATAACGATTTCCGTCACGTCCTTCTCCGATATAAAGAGTTACACCGAAACCGAGTGTACGAAGTGTTTCAATAAGTTCCGAGTTTTTTTGCTGTGTATTCGCGATAACATTAATATAACCGATTGCTAATTTTCGTTCAATTTTTGTTCCTAAAATAATCCCAATTCCGAAACCGACTGCATAAACAATCATTGCGATTAAATTTTGATCGCCACTAAAAACGAGGGAAAGTCCAAATACATAAATTAACATTTCTACAATCCCAATGACAGAAGCTAGAGATGTGACGCCTTTTACTAAAAAGATTGTCCTTAAAGTAAGTAGCGGAACATAAGCTAATTGCAATAACAAAATGAGTAGAATTTCTTTCATCATGACCACCTCAGCTGTTTCAATTATGTGAAACGTTCATTAATAAGGGTTTATTACATCGACTTATGATTAGCCCCGTATTTGTGGTCGTTAAATCTTCAATCAACCCCTTGATAAAGCGGGCAGTAATAACCCGATTCATTGCATCATAGTGTAAATATTACAGGTGTCTTCATATCTTAATCTGTTTAACCTTAATGTTGTAGGTCTAAACTTTACTTTGTTTAAGAGAGAAAATTCACTGTTTTACACTTATCGGGCTATAGAGGGGAGTTGACCAAACATTGCTGCTTAGAAGAAAGGTAACTGCCCAATTCGGGATAAGTCCAAATCATAATATAGTATAAAAATGTGAGAATCACAATGGGATAAAATTCCTTGATCCAAATGAGTTGACCAAATGCAAATTGCTTATATCTTGATAATCTAATGGATTGTTAATTTCATAAGGAATCATTATTAGTATCCTTTGCGATAATCAACAATATTTATAGTCGGCGTTTTATTATCAACATAGCTTTTGAGATTCGGAATAAAAATATCTTCTATTACTCGTTGATCATAATATTCAGTTATACCAGAAGAATGTGGAGTAATGATAACGTTTTCTAAATTCCAAAGGGGACTGTTTTCTGGTAGAGGTTCCACTGTAAAAACATCCAGTCCTGCTCCTGCTATTTCCTTCAATTTTAATGCAGTAATCATTTCGTCCTCTCTTACAATTTGGCCACGCGCAATATTAATAAAAAATGCAGATTTTTTCATATTTTTGAATTGCTCAGTTCCGAATAAATACTTCGTTTCGTTTGTAAGTGGGAGTGTTACTACTACATAGTCACATTGTGGTAGTACTTCGTTCAGATGTTCAATCCTATACATCGTATCTACATATTCTTCTGTTTTTCCTGAATGGCGAACACCTAGTACTTTCATGCCGAATGCTTTGGCAATTTTTGCTGTTTCAAGCCCAATTGCACCTACGCCAATTATGCCGATTGTTTTTTTGTGTATTTCCAAACTAACATCTGCCTCATCCCAGATTTTGCTTTGCTGCTGTTTCACATAAGTATGTAATTTTCTAGTTAATCCTAGCATTAGGGAGAATATAGTTTCAGATATCGGATAGGCATGTACACCATTTGCACTAGTGACGATAACTTCTTTTTCTTCAAGCTGCTTTAAAGGGAAAGTGTTTACACCTGCACTCCAGGATTGAAGCCACTTCAGCTTAGATTGATCACTTAGTATCGTATCCATTATCTCATTTTTCCGAATCACGATAATCTCTGCTTCTGTTAATTGATCTTGCCATATCTGCGGATCTTTGCCAATAAGTATATTCCAGTCTGGTATCACCACTTTTATTTTTTCAATAAATTGGTTTTCTAAATCTGTGTTAATGATTAGTGTTCGTTTAGACATGTTATTCCTCCTCGCAGTGCAAAAGTTAAATCTGAATATAACTAATATTGTAGCAAATTAATAGGAAATACTCTCCCTTTTGACAATTGATACTGTGTATCGTTATGGATATGTCCGTCATTAGTATCAAGAAGTATAGGTAGTTCCTAATTTAGATAAGCATTCTACTAGAAAGTTTGAAGCGGGTGTAGATAAATAAAAGCAGAGATCATTAACAATCTCTGCTTTTACTAAAAAGGTTAATATTATAAAAATTTCACACATACTGGATATGGAACAACTACATTGGATTGTTCTAATGTTAGTTTGCCTGATTTTTCATCACGAGTATAGAGAACTAAATTGCCTGATTGTTCATTAGAAGCAACTAAGAATTTTTCGGTTGGATCTAATACGAAGTCACGCGGCCAATTCCCCTCAGTAGAAGTATGTTCAATGAACGTTAATTTTCCTGTTTCGTTATTTACACTGAAGAGGGCAATGCTGTTATGTCCACGATTCCCGGCGTATATGAAACGGCCATCAGAGGATAAATGAATAGCACTTCCTTGACTATTTTCTGTGAAATCTGCTGGAATAGCAGAAATATATTGCAGTTCTGTAAACTTCGCATCTTCACTGTTATATGACAAGACTATCACTTCATTGCTTAGCTCTGTCATAACATAAGCAAATTTGCCGTTAGGATGAAAGGCGATATGTCTTGGGCCACAGCCAGGTTTAACAGATAAACTTTGTTTCATATCAAGTGAGTCACCTTCAAGGCTATACGTTACAATTTTATCAATGCCAAGATCAACTACAACAGCATATTTCTCATCAGGTGTAAAACCTGAAAAATGAACATGTGGCTTTTCTTGTCGCTCTACGTTTGGACCAGAACCTGTATGTTGAACGAAAGCTGAAGCTGGATCTACTTTTCCTCCATCTGTCTTATATAATTCCGCTGTACCGCGATGATAATATGCAGTAAGCACCTTTTCATTATTTCGGTTCACACTTACATGACATGGAGATGAACCAGGAGAGACTTCGGTATTCAGTGGAGTAAGTTCGCCATTCTCTTTCGTTATGCGGTAAGAAGAGACGCCGCCAAACTCACTTTCTTTAACGACTGCATACAGAGTTTGACTATCTGCTGTGACTGTTAAATACGTAGGATTTTCGAGCTCTGCTGCTAGAGTGGGCGTACTTAATTCTTTTTTCTCAGTATCAAGTGTAAAAGTATAGATTCCTTTACTATCACCTTTCGTATATGTACCAACATAACCTCTAAATTTTGTCATTTTTTCGCCTCCATATAATTCTTTGAAGTTCTACTTTATCCCGCATTAACGGGCAGTAATAGACCGTTTGGTTTAACTAACAACCAGTGGGGGTGAGGAAAACCCCTACTGATTGAAGTATCACCTTCATCTTACCACAAAACCTTTATATTCAGACAATTCCATGCTCAAACAAAGCGGAATATCACAGTTAAAGAATGATCTGAACGAGACTATGCAAGCTATGTTCCAATATCCAATAATTCTTTATTAATGAATGTTAATAATGGACAAGAAGATATTTAAAAAAGTTCATTTGAATTGACAAAACACTTTCAATCTTTCTTTCTATTAATACTGAATAAAAATGTAGTATCTTATTTTGTAAGAAGCTAAGTATTTTGATTTTGATAGAAAAGTGGTACTCTTATCAGTACATAATAGTGATGAAGGTGAATCTGATGGGATTTTTAGGAGTATTACTTCCGATTTTTGCAATATTCATTTTAGGCTTTATTGGTCAAAAGAAGTTTCGCTTCGACACCAAAGTTATTTCAACAATGGCTCTCTATTTAATGAGTCCGTTTTTAGTCTTTCGGACATTCTATACAACAGAATTTGAAAAAGATTATATATATATGATTTTCTATACAGTTAGTCTTTGTTTAGTTCTAATTCTCCTTGTATATTTTGTGGCATTTTTCCGAAAGTATAGCATTAGAGAAACGTGTGCAATGATATTAGCGTCTTCGTTCATGAACAGCGGAAATTATGGTACTCCTGTTGTTTTTCTCTTGTTTGGCGCAACAGGTCTTAAATACGCGATTGTTTTGATGGTGATACAGCAAATGGTTATGTGTACGATAGGCGTATATTATGCTGCTAAAGGTAGTCCCGAAGGAAATGGGATCCAATCAGCGCTTCGTGCAGTTAGAAGAATGCCAATCGTCTATGGTGCAATAGCTGGGGTATTATTTAAATATACGGGAATCTCATTAACTGAACCGATGCTCGCAGCAGTCAGCCTTGTTGCGGATGCTGCAATTCCAACGATAATGATAACGCTTGGTATGCAGCTTGCTAATATTTCAATGAAAAAAGTAGCTGTTAATAAATTATCGCTATCACTGTTTCTTAAACTGGCTATTTCCCCCGTTATCGCGTTTGGTATCTCGTTGGCCTTACCCGTTGATGATTTAGTTAAACAAATTATGATTATTA
This sequence comes from Peribacillus huizhouensis, assembly GCF_014138605.1. Lineage (GTDB taxonomy): Bacteria > Bacillota > Bacilli > Bacillales > DSM-1321 > Peribacillus > Peribacillus huizhouensis. The sequence continues at coordinate 53,900 of NZ_JACJHX010000006.1, forward strand.
TGGCTGCGATGCCGACAGCGGCGAATACAACGATGTACGCATTGCAATATAATACAGATCCTGAGTTTGTTTCCAGTGCGACGTTTGTAAGCACGGTGTTAAGTTTAGTAACGCTGCCAGTTGTATTTTTTATTGTGATTTAGGGAGATCATTTCTGTTGTTCTCGAGCAAGTTTCACCTATACTCTTGTTGAGAAAAAGAGGAATAGTAAAATAGGTTAAGCATATACTTAATTCATTAAACCGATTAATAAGAATAAAGTGAAATATCAATCAGAGTTTTTCTCTTCCAAAATGATGGTTTGTTAAAACGGGGTAAAATTATTTCTCGGGAAAGCGCAAGTTTTGGCAATTTTTTTGAAAGTAGCAATTTATTTCACGGAAAAATACGATTGATAGCGAACTATATCGAAATATCTCTAAATTAAATCGTGAGACAAGCTTTTTTTAACATCACGTTTTAATATAGAAGTACTATATATGATCCTAGCGGCAGAAAAAAGATGATAATGGGGGAAATCATATGTTGCAAACGGCTATAGAACTAATAAATCGTGAAGAAATAGAAGATATTCTAAAAGAGATAGTTAAAGCTGAATATGAAGAAGTGAGGGAAGAAGGACTGTTGCTCTGCATGGAATGTGGTGATGTTGATTTATATATTGCCGCTTCCCATCATGAAGGTCTTCAAGAGGCGATTAACAAGAACTTTGAAACAGATGAATGTGGTGATGTGATTGATCGTAAAGTACATCAGCAACTAATGGATGATTTATTCGAATATTTTCTTGAACTTCATAAAGAAAGCGGCTTTTTCGATTTCTACGCAGCTGGATATTATCTTGTCAATGGTGAAAGACGGGAGTCTGAAACAGACATGTTAGCTCCTAAAGGCTTGTTTTATGCCCCGTTTGAAGATGCAAGAATTGATTAAATAAAGTGAAACTACAATCAGTGAGGGAAGAAGAAAACCTCAGCTGATTGTAGAACTAAGGTCCAATATTTCTCCAAGGTTGAGCTGGGAGTCTTACAAAGTTAATCGTGTAAATGAACAAATAAGGTCAGACATCGCACGCCATACACAGGTCATAGTGGTACTTGCTCTTAATTTAACCTGTATTGTAGTGGTGGTTCTGACCCTTTTTTGTTATAGGCTTTGGATTTCAATACATTGGGGTATGGAAGGATAAAGCAATTCCCTTCATTTATTGCTATGATCTTCTTTTTTTCATTCAATTCTTTAGTCCAGGTTCCGTGACTTGGTTTTTGTTGATTAGAAAGGCTAGCCGAGTTGGTTAGTAGTACATGTACAAAAGCACAACACACATCTTTAATCTCATTTATGCTGATAAACATATAAAAAGGAAGACTTCTGAAAGAAGAATATTTTATATAAAAGGAATAAACACATGGTGAAAAATGGATAATTAATTTTTGATAAATATACTCAAATGGCTGACTTCTCAAAAACTACTAAATTATTTGCATGATAAGTAGAAATAGACCTTATTAAACAGTATTTGTAATTAGAACGACATAGTGAATTATTTATATATTCTATATTATCGAGGACTATCAAAAATTTCCGGGAATCATGCAACGGAATGTATGCGCTTCCATTGAATGATAAACACTGACATTTCTAGCAAAATCAATTATAACAAGATTGTTTTTTTTTATGTTTATTATAAGAGTTGTAAATTAATTGATTATGAATATAGTTTTCTTATAGTTAGTTATTTCTGAATATTTTAAAAAGATAATAAATTCAATCGTTCTAAATCTTGCATATTATGAGGGGGGCACAATATGATTGTTTTCGATCAAGTGAATAAGTTTTATGGAAATTTTCAAGTACTGAGGAATATTAATCTGACCATCAATAAAGGAGAGGTAGTTGTTGTCATCGGTCCCTCTGGTTCTGGAAAAAGTACGTTACTTAGATGTATTAATCATTTGGAGTCCATAACCGATGGAGTATTAACGGTAAATGGGATTTCAGTGAGCGATAAGAAAACTAATATAAATAAGCTCCGCCGGGAAATTGGCATGGTGTTTCAGCATTTTCACTTATATCCTCATAAAACCGTTCTTCAAAATATCATCTTAGCACCTATGAAAGTTTTAGGACAAACTGAAGCACAGGCTAAAGAAACCGCCCTTACATATTTAGAAAAAGTAGGAATTTCTGAAAAGGCATATTCATACCCTTCACAACTTTCCGGTGGCCAGCAGCAACGTGTTGCTATTGCAAGAGGGCTTGCGATGAGTCCTGAAATCATGCTTTTTGACGAACCGACATCAGCGCTAGATCCTGAAATGATTGGGGAAGTACTTGATGTTATGAAGGCATTGGCAAATGAAGGGATGACGATGGTTGTTGTGACCCATGAGATGGGGTTTGCACGCGAAGTGGCAGACCGAATTGTATTCATGGATCAAGGTCAAATTTTAGAAGAAGCAACTCCGGCAGAGTTTTACGAGAATCCGAAAGAAGTAAGGGCTCAACTATTTCTCAGCCGTATATTAAATCATTAAAAAATTGAAGGAGGAACACAAATGATGAATCCAAAGAAGTTTTTTAAAATGGCAGTACTGCCAGCAATAGCAGCCCTGATACTAGCAGGTTGTGGAAACAGTGATACAAGCTCTAAATCAGGTAGTAGTGAAAAAACAGGTGTATTAGCAAAAATTGAAAAAGAAGACAAAATTGTATTCGGAGTTAAAAATGATACACGGCTCTTTGGTCTAAAAAATCCAGGCACAGGAGAAGTTGAAGGATTTGATATTGATATTGCAAAAGCGCTTGCCGGTGAAATTCTTGGCGATGAATCTAAAGTTGAGTTTAAAGAGGTAACCTCTAAGACTAGAATCCAACTTTTGAAAAATGGTGATATAGATGCGATTATCGCAACGATGACCATATCAGAAGAACGTAAAAAAGAAGTAGATTTTACTGATGTGTACTTTGATGCAGGACAATCGTTGCTCGTGAAAAAAGGAAGTGATGTAACAGGCATTGATAGCCTTACTGGGAAAACAGTATTGGCTGTTAAAGGATCGACTTCATCAATAAATATTCGCGAAAAAGCACCGGATGCAAACGTGTTAGAATTTGAAAACTACTCAGAAGCATTTGCAGCTCTTAAACAAGGTAAAGGTGACGCCTTAACGACAGACGACTCTATTCTTTATGGTATGGCTGACGAGGATCCGAGTTTCGAATTAGTTGGAGGTACATTTACAGAAGAACCATATGGAATCGCCGTGAATAAAGGTAATGAAGATTTTGTAAAAAAATTAAATGAAGCATTGAAGGTGCTAAAAGATTCTGGTAAATACGATGAAATCCATGATAAATGGATAAAAAAAGATTAATTATAAGGTTTAATTTGTCGGGATGGGCATTTGCTCATCCTGAGTAGTTAGAGGAGTGGTTCTTATAGTGAATTTCTCGATATTGACAAATAATATTGACATGTTTCTTGAAGGATTTAAGGTGACTTTAATGGCAAGCGTCATTGCACTTATCGCAAGTTTATTGCTCGGAGCCTTTATTGCTGTATTAAGAATTGCACCAAACAAGTTATTGAATTGGCTAGGTACGATATATGTTGAGTTCATCCGCAACATTCCACTGTTAATCATAATGCTGTTCGTTTATTTAGTGTTTAATTTTAAAGGACTTACAGCTGGAACAATAGCTTTAACAATCTACACGACTGCTTTCATTGCAGAAGCGATTCGAGCTGGTATCCTTTCAATTTCAAAAGGACAGATGGAAGCAGCACGTTCTTCAGGCCTTACATATGGGCAGGCGATGCGTTTAATCATTTTGCCACAAGCGATTAAAGTGGTAATCCCTCCGCTGGGCAATCAATTTATTAACCTAGTAAAGAATTCTTCATTAGTAGCCGTCATTGCCGGCGGTGATTTAATGTATCAAGCAGACTTAATTTCCGCAAGAACACTCGTTGTTATGGATACATATATTCTGGTTGCGATGTTTTATTTATTATTAACCATTCCCTTAAGTCTTGGCGTAGGATATTTAGAGAAACGCCTGGCTAAGAGTAATTGAAGGAGGGAGAATAATGGACTTTATTGGTGCCTATTCAGCTGATCATTTAACATTTCTTTTAAATGGGTTTTGGCTGACACTTAAAATGGCGTTTATTGCAATCATTTTAAGCTTCATTCTTGGTGGTGTTGTTGGAACACTCCGCTTTGCTAAAATACCAGTCTTATCACAAGTACTTGCAGTAATTGTTGAGATTATTAGAAATTTACCATTATTATTAATAATTTTCTTTACATTTTTCGCTTTGCCGGAAATCGGTATTAAATTCAAAGAAGTTCCAGCAGCTATTATTGCCTTAACGATTTTTGAAGCTGCTATGTTATCAGAAATTATCCGAAGTGGATTAAATTCTATTGATAAAGGTCAAATGGAAGCTGCTCGTTCATCAGGTTTAAGTTACTTTCAAGCATTATGGCATATCATCTTACCACAGGCTTTACGTAGAATGGTCCCGCCTACAGTTAGTCAGTTTATTTCGTTGCTAAAAGATACATCACTTGCTGTCGTCATTTCCGTTCCAGAACTGACACATCAAGCCCAAATTGTCTACGGACAAAAAATTGGCTACTTAGTTCCAACTTTATTAGTGGTTATGCTCATGTATTTCGTCGTAAATTTTACATTATCTATATTATCACGTCGATTAGAAGTAAAACGAACATAAAAAGAGGATGACGAAGAACGTCACACACTTCACCGTTTAGTAAATCAAATAAACGATATGTAGAAATTAGGTCTGAACCTTACGTTAGGGAACAGCCTTTTTTATTGTATTAAACTGAGATCCTTTGTAACAAATAATAATATTATGTTAACTTAATGAGATTGTGTTTATGTATATTAAGTATTTAATAACAATTATTTGCCAGCAAACATTAAAGATTGATTGAAGTTTCACTTTAATGTCACAATCCAAGCTCTAATATGAATAAGATAGTGTGAGGTGGAGACCCATGGAATCACTAGAAAAACAAAAAGATGAGAGCGTGCTTTTGGATGCAGAATGTCTAAAAGCAGTGGATTCTAAGAAGGAATATGTATTGGATGGTTCCTCAGAATATATCGAACAATTATTTAAATAAAAAATGAGGGGACCAAAGGGTCACCCTCTATTTTTTGAGCGGAAAAATAGTCTTGTGTATTTATTTTAATATCAATATCGGTAGAATATATTGTTTATACAAAACAAAATTTATTACTTCTTTTTGTAATTTTGACTATTTATTAAAGTTATGAAAAGAAAGCTAATTAACCAGCATTTGTATATTTCAATAAATATCTCGCTAGAATATATAATTGATCTAAAAAATCATTAAAGTAAGACAAAACAAATACTATATCTATTTTTTAACATAATAGTAAAGTTTACAAATACAAATATACTGATCCAACTTATTTTATCCCGCATTAACGGATAGTCAAGACCACCACATCAAGGCATAGGGTCGAAGAAACCTAGGTGGGAGATAACTGTGCTTGATCTAGTTGCGACTTGTTATTAGCTGGAATACCCTGAGGAAAACTATGCCACGCCGAATACCTATGCTTGTCGGGCTATCACAGGATGTGAGCAACGTCGATTTTCCTTAAAACAGTCACCTCGCTATTTGACAAATAAGACCGATTGGTGAGATACAGTGAAACTTACAGCTGTGATCTTCAGTGGTGTAGTAGTAGCATACAGAATGTGTGTCATACAGACGAAAGACTAAAGTACGCGGCGTACTTAGTCTAAGTTCATTGAATTGGATTCGTACTCTCGAATGATCGAAGCGATAGCGAAGATCTTAACGACAGTAACAGGATTAACCATCAGTGGGAGTTGAAGAAAACTATCATAGATGGAAGTTTCACTTTATTTTCTCCACAATAATATAGTTGATATGGTATAGTTTACCCAATGAACAGAATGTTACTGAACTTAGAAATGGAGATTATACATGATTTTGCAACTCCAAAGTGTATTGTTAAAAAGGTTTCTATATATAGTAGGAAGTTTACTTTTCATAATATATCTGCTATACCTCAGTTACCTATTATTCTTCGCCTATTATCGGCAGTCTGTAACTATCTTGAATTATAACTATGTTCCATTCAGCACTATAAATTTGTATTTTAGCATGTTAGCAAACGGCTACTTTTATGCTTGGTTTACAAATATCTGTGGAAATATATTAGCTTTCCTACCATTTGGATTTCTTGTATCATTATTATTTAAACATTTTTATCTGGTGAAAATGTTATTTACTTCATGTATGGTGTCTTTGCTCGTTGAAAGTTTGCAATCGAGTTTTCGGATTGGCAGTTTTGACGTAGATGATATTATTCTTAACACAATCGGAGGATTATGCGGGTATTTTATTGCGAGAATTTTTATAATGACGATGAAAAGAGTAGATCAGGTAAATTGTTCATAAGTATAGAAAACGGCATTTTAACTGTAATCCCAGTATTATGTTTTGTTCAACATTGGCTATTTTCTTTTTTGAAAAAATAGTTTAGAAGGTTTATTCTGTTTAAATAAGGGGTATAGATCAATAACTCAATATAAAGGGAGGCGTCCGCTGTGGTTACAATTGATATTGATTACTTATTAGAAGCAACCGAAGAGTACGCAGAAGGAGTTTTTTCTTACCCTAAGAATATAATTGATATTGATGACTTACTTGAAATTACAGATGATTGGTAATAAACCTAATTCTCAAATAGTTTTTTAGTTAAAAAAGCTGTCCCATAATGAAAGGTCAGACTACACATTTACTATATATTTATTCTACGTGCTCATAACACGAAATAAATAGTATAGAGTGTGAAGTCTGACCCTTTTTGTATACTAAAACTTCAATTAAACTCTTTTACTAGAAAACTATGACTTCATGAAAAAATGGAGTATAATGGTTTTCTATGTAAATGTTGAAAAGAGAAGGTGGAAAGAGTTTGACTGGAAAAACACATATTATGGGGGGCATTGCAGCTACTGCTGCATTTGCACAAACATCAAATTATGATCCTGCAATAATGATCATTGCTGGAGCACTTGGTGGAATGATTCCAGATATTTGTCACGGGGGAAGTAAAATTGGTAAAAAGCTGCCATGGTTATCAAAATTGATAAATGGGTTATTTGGCCATCGTACTTTAACCCACAGTATATTATTTTTAATCATTGTTAATGCCCTACTCCTATTATTTATCCCGTTTGAATCAATTCGGATTGGAATCTTGATAGGAATGGCAAGTCATCTATTGTTGGATGCAGCAACAAAAAATGGAATTAAATTATTGTATCCTTTGGACATAACGTTCCGGCTGCCATTAACGATGAAAACAGGCAGTGCCTTAGAGTCTGTCGTATTAACAGCTTTGACTCTCATTGTTCTTTATTATGGAAAAGATATCTTAGTTTATTACTTATAAAGACTTACTTAAGTTTATCAATGGCAAAGATGAATAGTTAAGTAGCTTGAACAATTAGACCATCATTTCCCGCCATTATAGGTTTTCAATCATTTGGAATTAAAAAGCCATCCTTCAAAATATGGAAGGATGGCACTTTGTTTGTATTCAGAATACGGTTGTTCCGTACCAAATCTACTCTATCCATTTTATTTGTCGTACATGAAACAATAAGCTGAATAGTTGGAGGATAAGACTGTTGCTAGTTGTCTAGGTTTATATGTAAAATAAACTTATCCTTCATTACGAATTACGCCTAAAAGAAAGAACATCCCAATCGTTCCTACTGCAAATATGATTTTGATTATCCATAATACAAGTTCATCCATTACTTAAAACCCCCTTGTCCGTTATTCGATAAAACCATATGATTGAATTATAACATATTCCGCTAAGATAAAACCAAAAATGGAACAATTAGGATTGAATTAAAGTGAGGCCATCTTAAAAGTAAATGATTAATCTATACAATCGCCTGTAGATCGTATATAAAATTGATAAAACAATTATATAAAGTGAATCGAAGTCATACTTTTAAGACGTCCTCGTTATTTTTTAGATCATACCTAATGCTTTTTTCGTCATGGATCCTACTATTCCATCTGCTTGAAGCTTTCGGTTTTTTTGAAATTCTTTAACGGCTTTTTCAGTTGCTGGACCAAATATACCATCATTGCCATTTGTAGAATAGCCTAATGAAGTTAGTTGTTTTTGTAATTTAATAACCTCTGCACCTTTACTTCCACGTTTTAAAGTATTTACCGTTGATACGGAATTGACAGGGCTACCTTTTACTTTAAAACCACTACTAGCCGCAATGGATTCAAAGTTTTTTGTAGAATTTGTAATTACGACAGGAGTATTTATAGATACAGTTTCAAATAGCCACTTCACATCAGCATTGTACATGCGAATACAGCCAGCGCTTACATAACTACCAATAGAAGCTGGATTATTATTACCGTGAATAGCATAAGTTGTTCCTTGTGTTTGTCTAGCATTCAGGCCAAGCCAACGATTACCTAAAGGGTTTTTTGGAGATCCTCCTGGGATATTACCTTTATAATAGGGACGATTGACAATTTTATTGACAATTTTGAACGTTCCTTCAGGTGTGTAATTATTCTTACTGCCAGTGGCAACACTAAATGTTTTTTTTAGTTGATTATTCTCATAATAGGCAAGCTGATTCGTGTTTTTGTTAATAATAATCAATTGAGATTTTGCAGCAGAAGTAGTTCCAACACTAAAAAATAAACAACATGCCATGATGATTACGGACAAACATTTTTTCATCCTTTTCCTTCCTTTACATATTATTTTTAATATCATCACAACATTATATGGTTTGGAATGTGATTGGATGATAAAAAGGTTAAAGGAAAAGACTAATTTGTAGGTATCAGATAATGAGGGATGGATGAATTAATTAATGTTTTTTTAAAGGCTGTTTTCACATACTTTGTTGCTATTCAATCATTTTTACACTAATAACCCGGGTTGATTTCCGTTGCAGAGGCGGTCTCAGAAGCCTCCTTAGTGCTTTGCACTTGCGGGTCTCCCTCAACACGCTTTTCCCGCAGGAGTCTCGCACCTGTAACGAAGATCAACATCTGTTCGAATTGGTTTCTTGCTAAAAACAACAATCTTTACGAAAAGAGCCTTTTTGAAAGTCTGTATTGGAAAATCAGATATAGGTAAATTTGAGCAAATATAATTGGTCCTTTCTGATTTCTAAAAAGGAAGTGAGCTTAAAGCGAAATTACTCTTTTCTTAATAATGGCTGAAAATATTAGTGATACATATGCAATTCACCAAATCTGTATCAGAAATTCTTCACAAATAAATTGTTGCTAAATACACTATTTTAGATGATCAACGCAAGGAGGGAGCCGGTTTGTCTGGCAAAAACGTAGATGAAATCATTCAACAAGGAATACATGGACAGAAGGAATTAAAACCTGAAGAAAGAAAAAGATTCCTTGGTACGATTCGAGAACGAATTATTGCTGTTTTGACACAACCACAAGTGAGGGATAAAGAGGTCTATCACGAATTTTTGAATTTGATGAAAAAGCACCCGCAGGCATTGTTATTTACAAACGGAAATATGGAGTACGCTTCTCTAAAAAAATATATTGAAGCAGCCCGAGTTAACAAAATTCCATATAAGATGGTGATTAATAAAGATTATAACACTGACATTGGCCTTGTTTTAGCTTATGAGTATGCAATTGATAAAGAAGAGATTTTTCTAGAAAAAAAAGTTACAAACCTTAAAGTCGCCAATGTAAAAGAAAAGGGCTCTTTGGCTAAATTAGCGAGTTGGTTAAGAGAAAAACGCCATGAAGTAAAGGGAAAAAGTAATTCATAAGAATTAAGGATGTCCCAAAAAGGATTTGACAAAGTCACGACACTGTATGTGACCCTATACTTACGGGGCATCCACATCTCTTAGTTTTTTAGGGAAAATTGGAAATTGAAAAATATCCCATATTACATAAACCAATCCATAGAAGCTGTACAATGAAATGGGGATAGAGTGAATTGTTATAGTATGAAGGGAAACCTACATTAAATATAGTAGAAAAAACAGTTAAGTTTATTAAAAAATTCGGAAAATTAGGTTATTAATGCTTGAACTTTGATAGCAGGAGGTAGTACAATGAAATATAGAATTTTTTATAAATTATTATCCACAAGGGAGTCTTGGTAATGAAGGAACATGACATGGAGATCACACTAACAACAACGAAGAAAGAAAAGCCGAAATCTGATCAACTAGAATTTGGGAAAGTGTTTACTGATCATATGTTTATTATGGATTATACTGAAGGAAATGGATGGCATGATCCAAGAATCGTTCCTTATCAATCGATTACACTCGAACCCTCTGCAATGATTTTTCACTATGGACAATCTGTATTTGAAGGAATGAAAGCATATTATACAGATGACAAAGATATCGTTTTATTTCGTCCGGAAAAGAATTTCCAACGGTTAAATAAATCGAATGATCGTCTTTGCATACCTGAGGTAGATATCGATTTTGCTTTGGCAGCATTGAAAAAATTAATTGTTATTGATAAAGAATGGATTCCAGATGCAGAAGGTACATCACTCTATATTCGACCATTTATTATATCTACAGAGCCGTTCTTAGGCGTATCACCTTCTTCACGCTATAAATTTATCATTATTATGTCACCTGTAGGTTCATATTATAAAGAAGGAATTCACCCTGTAAAGATTGCAGTTGAAAATGAGTTTGTGCGGGCTGTCGTAGGTGGAACCGGTACAGCGAAAACAGGCGGCAATTATGCGTCTAGTTTAAAAGCGCAAAAAGTATCTGAAGAAAATGGCTATTCTCAAGTACTTTGGCTTGATGGTGTCGAAAGAAAATATATTGAAGAAGTAGGAAGTATGAATGTATTTTTCAAAATCGACGGGGAGGTAGTAACGCCTGCACTAAATGGCAGTATTCTTGACGGTGTTACTAGATCATCGATCATCGAAATGCTTGAACATTGGAACATTCCTGTTTCACAACGGAAAATTTCCATGGAAGAGGTATATCAAGCTCATCAAGAAGGAAAATTGGAAGAAGCATTTGGTACTGGAACGGCTGCTGTCATTTCACCAATTGGTGAGTTTTTCTGGAATGATGAAAAACTCATCCTCAATGGAGGAAAAACGGGTGAATTATCAACGAAATTATACAACACGATTACTAGAATCCAAACTGGTAAAGAAGAAGATCAGTTAGGATGGGTCACACATGTTGAAGAAAAGGTTACTCAAAAATAAAAAAAGGGCAAGCAAATGGAAAATCCAGATGCTTGCCCTTTTTTAAGCATGGTAGCGCAATGAAACGTTTTATTTCTTTTTAGCTGGTAGGTAAAGAAGTAATAGACAAATAATGATAAGGGGTTGAAATAATGCAAATTACTTCTCCGAGCTTATTGACGAAAGAAGATATGCAAAATCCTGATAAAGTACCTGCGTGGTTAATTCAGGAATACCAAACCTTTCATAACATTGTAACCGATAAGACGTTTCCATGCTATTTTGGAATGAAAGCTGAAAATAAGGGTGAGCTTCGCTATGCGTACATAACTCAAGATGATTGGACCAATCTACCGAAAGCGATTGAAGAATTCCTAGAATTATTTCAGGAGCCACCATATATTCGACATGGGCTATTTGTTTTTGTTGAACCAGAAAAAGAAGAGGGGGATATTGCGCATTTTCGAAATTATTTTTGGAATGTTTTGCAATATTTGCATGAGCATGATCCGAAAGAATGGCCCAAAGACAAACCGAGAGACCCGGAACACCATCTTTGGGATTTTCATTTTGCGGGAGAACCTTTTTTCATATTCGGTAACGCACCTGCCTATAAACAGCGGAAAACTCGTGACTTAGGGAGAGGGCTTGTGCTTGGAATTCAGCCTAGAATGATTTTCAACGGACTTGAAGGAACAGAAAAAGGTGGGATTATGTCACGTGAAAAAGTAAGAGAACGCGTTGAAAAATGGGATAATCTACCTAAGCATCCGGATATTAGCCATTATGGTGACCCAGAACATAATGAATGGAAACAATTTTTTATCGGTGATGATATTGAACCTATACTAGGAAAATGCCCGTTTCACCATAAAGATTTCATGAAAGAAAATTAATTTAGGGGAGTCTAATAATCGTCTAAAACACAAAATAGGCTTCACTTTTTCAGAACAGACAGGACAAAAAATATCTTCTGTCTGTTCTTTCTGACATCCTATCTCAATAATAAAATGAATTTATATCCAATGTAGAAAACAATGGTTGAAAGTTTAAATCTGTGAATATTACCTATGAAAGGCTTCAGTTGTATCCTGTTTCATGATATAAAACCCACTCCAAGCAAATACAGCCGATGCAAGATAAAAGATACTGCCGATTGTCAGAAAATCAACTAAATAACCTGTGGTAATAACAGCAATTGCTACACCAATTGATGTCCAAATATGATAGTGGCCGATTTCTTTCCCAGCTGTTTCTGGTTTTACAGAACGAGCTATAACAGTTTTTTCCGAGTTTTTTTGTACGGCACCTAATAACCCCATTACAATCTGCAATACATAAACATGCCAAATTTCATAAGCGAGCGGATAAGCGAGTAAGATCAGTGCCATACCCCAAGAATAAAGGATCAACAATACTTTATCTCCAACACGATCAGCGAATTTTCCAATTGCAGAATAACTCAGTGCTGCTGTTAATGCGAATAAACCATAGGCCCAGCCAAACTGAGAATAGCTGCTGCCGGCATTTTTCAAAAGTAAAACATAAAACGGAAAAATCATACTAGCTGCCATACCGACAGTCCCTTGATAAATAATAAATCGTCTATAATTCATTGGTGGTACTCCTTGTAGAATAGATTCATGAACCGCCCTTTAGGATCATACTTTTTTTTCAGGGCAAAGAATTCAGCTGTTCGTGGGTACGCTTTTTCTAACTGTGCTCTCGTAGGATATTGATAATACGGAAGATAGTAACTTCCTTCGTGATCTAAGGTTATATCTATCATGTTTCGGATTACACGCTCCGTGTCTTCAATACGATCTTTACTTGTCCCTTGGTTAATAAGCATAACGAGGGCAAACATATCATCTTTTGCATAACTCATCACTGCTTCTTCATTTTTCTCCACATAGCGGACGGTGATATTCAATAAGTTAAAATCTTTTTCATTTTTAAGCGAATCCCTAAGATCATCGATATAAGCAGAAAATTGATGAACTGGAACAAAGTATTCCTGTAATACTTCTGTTTTGTTAAAACTATCATACTCCATAAATGTGGAATCGGATCGCATGGCATTATTTCTAGTAATGTATGAATCATTAATATTCTCATTGTATGTGTTTTGAGTAGTCCAAAACATATTTTTCCCCCAATCATTCAAGCGAGCAAGTCCGAGAAAGAATTTGGGTATTGCAATGATTGTTTCTCGTTTTAACGAACTATACTTCTCTAACTGTGATCGGTCATCGGTTTCGTAATAATCAGTTACATACATTTCCTTTAATAAGCTGTCAGGTGCAACCGAGATTCTAGCGAGATGCATTTTTACGGCGTCGTTTTGAAGGACTTCACGGGTAAAATACGCGCTATAATCATCATAAGCTAGTGATTTTGTTTGAATTTGATAGAGTTCATCGTCTGTCAATTGAAAAGTGACATCAAGAATTACTCCGAATAATCCATAACCTCCTATTACTGCATGGAATAACTCTGAATTCGTATCACGACTTACATTAATGATTTCACCCTGTGCGTTTAATAGGCGAAATGATTCAACAGTTTCGATCAAGGCGTGATGGCGTATGTCACGACCATGCACATTTACACTCAATGAACCGCCTACTGTAAAAATATTTTGTGACTGGCTTACTTTTAAAGCAAGACCATAGGGATTGATGAATTTTTGAATATCTGCCCAAGTTACTCCACTTTGAACCGTAATTTGCTTTTTATTTTCATCTAATTTCAAAATTTTATTATATTGTTTCATATCAAGTAGGATTCCATTTGGATATAGCGTTTGCCCACCTTGACTGTGCTGCATACCGGCAATGGATATTGGATCATGATGGGTGTTTGCGTTTAATACAATCTCTCTAAGCTTATCTTCATCATCACTAGATTTAACTGCTTTCATCCTAACAGGCAAGAGACGGCCTTTATCTTCTACTACTGGATTTGAAAGCTGAAATTGAAAGTATGATAATGAGCATATAAATATTACCAAATAGATTAAGATAGCGAAATAACGATACTTGAAAATTAGTCTCGCCTCCTTTTGGAAAAATGTAGCTATACTTTCCTATATTACACCATATTATGAAAGATGCTCGACATTTTCGAAAAAACACCTAATTATACAGATTCATACATTTTCGATATAATGGGAAAAATAATATAAAAAGGGGGATAAATTATGACCGCATATTCGAGTAGAGCTGATGTTAAAGTAGAGGAAACTTGGAAATTGGAGGATATTTACGAAAACGAGGGAAATTGGGAAAAGGATTTTCGATCAATCTTGAATAGTGTGGAAAAGTTAAAGGCATTTGACGGGAAAATTGACGATGCAGAATCATTATTTGGTTATTTATCACTTAGTGAGGAATTAGGGTATACATATAAAAAGCTATATGTATACGCCATGCTTCAAGTGGACTTAGACACAAGAGTATCCACTACACAAGGTTTGCTTGATCGCGCTAGTCAATTAGGGCAAAAAATTAGCGCCGCAACTTCGTTTTTTATGCCATTTTTATTAAGTCTTGAAGAAAGTACATTAAAAGCATACATAAATGAAGTAGAAGGACTACGCTATTTCGAGGATGATTTGCTCGATTCTTATCGTTTTAAAACGCATGTACTAAACAAAGATCAAGAAGCGATTCTTTCACAGCTTGGTGATGCCCTTTCTTCTCCGCAAAAAACATTTGGCATGATTAACAATGCTGATATTAAATTTGGAGAAGTGACAAACGACGATGGTGAAAGGGTTACTTTAACACGTGGTATGTACAGTAAATTGATTGAAGATCAAGACCGAAAAAAAAGGAGAGAGGCATACAAGTCCTACTATCAACCTTATATCCAGTTGCAAAATACAATTGCCACGACTCTTTCTTCAGCAATTCGAAACAATACGACGATGGCTAAAACAAGGAACTATCCATCTGCTCTTGAAAAATCATTATTTTCAGATCAAGTCCCAACAGAAGTATATAATAATCTTATTTCGGCAACGAAAGCGAATATTAAACCGATGTATGACTATATAAAATTACGTAAGAAGCATCTAGGTGTTGATGAATTATATCCATATGATTTAAGTGTTCCGCTTGTACAAGAGGCAAAGGAAGATATCCCATATGACGAAGCGTTTGAAATCATGATACAAGCTCTGAAGCCACTTGGCGAAGAGTATATATCGACTCTTTTGAGCTTCAAAGAAAATCGTTATTATGATGTAAGGGAAACCCCAGGTAAACGATCTGGCGCTTATAACTTAGGTTTATATGGTGTTCATCCATTTGTTCTATTAAACCATCAAGATGATTTGGACAGTTTATTTACATTAGCACATGAATCTGGTCATGCAATGCATTCGTATTTCAGTTCAAAATATCAACCACAAATCTCAGCAGGTTACTCCATCTTTGTTGCTGAAGTGGCATCAACCGTGAACGAAATCCTCTTAATTCGTTATTTAATAAACACAACGAAAGATCTGAATAAAAAGAAGCATTTACTTAACCATTTTATTGATAGTTTTAAAGGGACTTTCTTCACACAAGTCATGTTTGGAGAATTCGAAAAAATTACTCACGAAAAAGCAGAGAATGACGAACCTTTGAATGCTGAAGTATTCAATACGATCTACGAAACGATATACCGAGAATATAATGGGAAAGATATCGTTTTTGATGATGAAGTTAAATTCGGCTGGTCTAGAATTCCCCATTTTTACCGACCGTTCTACGTTTATAAATATGCTACGGGATATGCTTCTGCTATCGATATCGCAGACCGGATTTTATCTGGTGAGGCCGATGCACTAAAACAGTACTTAATGTTTCTAAAAAGCGGCAGTTCAGAGTATCCTCTTGAATTGCTAAAGAAAACTGGAGTCGATCTTACTAAACCCGAGCCGATTGAAAATGCGTTAAAGATATTTAGTGAACTAGTGAAGGAATTTGGCGAATTATTGGAGAAGTAATATTTCAAAAGAGGCTAATCTCAGCAACGGTTTAATCCTTTGCTGAGAAAGCCTTTTTTCAATCAATTATGATACTTTGACAAATCTTGTGAAATGCGTACTATTGTAAAAGAACATGAATTTATTATTAAAAGGAAGATATAATGAACTCAACGGTAAGCTATATAAAAGAATGGCAATCAGCATTAGATAATGAAATCCGCCATTTAAAAAAGTACGGAAGTACAAAATATCACGTTTTGAATGGTCATTTGATAGATCAGGTAGACGGGTTTACTTATTACTTTGAAACGGTTGGTTCACTAAGGATTCCAGTCGGATCCATAGTTCGTCTGGAATGGGGAGGGATCAAGCAAGACGGATTTGTCCTCTCCTCTGAAGGCAAAAGCATCATTTTATTATTTGAAAAAACACTTGGTGATTTGATTTCCGAAGCCTACCTTTATCATGATCCATGGGAGCTGTTGGAGCAATTAATTGAGCGCCTAGACGAAATAAAGAAAAGTAAGAAAAAGCGGCTTCGAGTCAAAAGGTTGATGGACCCGTCTATGGAGAGCAAGCATCCGATAGCTCAGGACCACAGCAGTGTTAAGGAGCTTTTTTTACGTTCTAATTTTAATCCTATCACTTATGTTTGGGGACCCCCGGGAACTGGAAAAACATATACTTTGGCCCGAACAGCAGCAAATCATTATTTTAAAGGGAAAAAACTATTAGTTCTCTCGCATAGCAATCAAGCCGTTGATGTACTAATGGCTGAAATTTCCGCTTTTACAAAAAAGAAACAACGTTTTAAAGAAGGCGATATACTTAGGTATGGTTCGCATACTGGGGAAAGTTTAGCTAATCATCTTGATATCATATCAAGCCAGTTGTTGGAAAAGATTGAACCTGATTTAGTTGAGGATAAGCAAAAATTAACTGAAGAGAAAAGGCTCTTAAAACAAGATCTATCTGGCTCATTTAGTAAGCGTGATACAGACCGATTGATTGAATTGGAAAAAAAGCTAGGTAGAATTATAGAAAAGTTTCACCGTAAAGAAATGGAGCTCGTGAAGCAAGCGAAAATTGTTGGTAGCACATTGGCTAAAGCAGCGAGCGACAGCACGATATTTGAAAAGGAATATGATGTAATTATAGTTGATGAAGCAAGCATGGCCTATGTGCCACAAGTTGCGTTTGCTGCTTCTTTAGGCAAAAACATCATCGTTTGCGGTGACTTTAAACAATTGCCGCCCATTGCTTCTGCACGTGATGAATCAGTGAATAAATGGTTAAAGGAAGATATTTTTCATCGTTCAGAAGTCGCGAATGTAGTGAATGAAGGTAAGCTCCATCCACATTTGTTTCTACTTAAAGAACAACGGAGAATGCATCCGGATATTTCCGCTTTCACGAATAAATTTATTTATCATTCCCTTGTTGGCGATCATAAGAATGTCCTTAAGAGCCGTGAAGAAATCACAGGGAGAAGGCCGTTCCCAAACCGTGCTTTAATGCTATTAGAGACGAGTGGTACAGGTGAACATTGCATAACAGAGCGTTCATCGAAATCAAGAATAAATCTTTGGCAGTTGTTCATATCGTTTCAACTACTTCATGAAGCATATTCAAGCGGCTCACGCTCTATTGGGTATGTGACACCTTATCGTGCTCAATCTTGTCTTATGGATTTATTATTACAAGATATTTATAAGAAAGAGCTTGAACTAGCAGATATTATCGCTGCAACAGTCCATCGATTTCAGGGAAGCGAACGGGATGTAATGATATTTGACACAGTTGATAGCTATCCTGAAACACGTCCTGGCATGCTTTTGACAGGAAAAAATAGTGAGCGGCTTATTAATGTTGCGATTACGAGAACAAAAGGAAAATTCATTCAAGTGAGCGATGCGGACTATATTCGAAAAAAGGTATATCTAGGCAAAACATTACGTAAACTTGTGGACCATCAAGCATCTTACGGATATACAGTAAGGCCGAAGGATATTGGGAAGTGGATTCAAAATCAACATCCGAAGCTCCAATGGATGCATGCACGTAAACTAGATGTTCTAAGTAAGGATATTAAAAAAGCACGCCATTCTATACTATTGTCAATACCTGATACAGGAATTGTTACGGAAGAATGGATAAATATGTTGAATAGTAAAGAACAACATGTCAAGATTACACTTATTTCAACTCGTCCAGTTCCCGGCTTGGCAGTAGTAGAACAAATTGAAACTAGTGTTGCATTTCCTTTCATCATTATTGATAAGCAATATTTCTGGTTAGGTGTTCCACTTGAAGCAGCGAGCAGACTTTTACCACCTTATGTGGCAGCACGCTTAGATTCAGTAGCAGTAGTTGAACATTTTCTTACACAACTACCTGGGATAGAATAGGAGTAACTAAAAGGGTCTGGACACATTAAAGATGTGTCCAGACCCTTTAATTTATCCTACATTAATAGAAAGTCAAAATCCTAAAGACTTAGCAGAATTGAAGAAGAGTAGGTAAAATACAACTGTCTGTAAAAACCCGATTGGTGAGTTCTAGTGAACCTACTCGTGCCTAATGGCACTTATATACCGTAAGTTTTTCGTTTAGCGACAGGAAAATAAGGCTTACCATCAGGGAGAAATGAAAAAATATTGATGAAATTTTCATATTATATCTTGAGCAATTAGATTACGTGCATCATAGTATGTTCTATGTGAGTAAGTATTATTCAAACAATTCCGATGAAAGATATATGAATTAATCTTGACTTTTAGTTATTAGAATATTATGATAAAAATAATTTAATAATACTTATCAAGAGAAGCCGAGGGACTGGCCCGATGAAGCTTCAGCAACCTCTACAACTAGTAGAAAGGTGCTAATTCCTGCAAGCATATGCTTGTTAGATAAGGGTGACAAATGTAAAAGTCCTCTTTCTTTCAGGAAAGAGGACTTTTTATGTTAATTCGTACAAAGGATAATTACTATTTTACTAAGAAAGAAGGTCAACAAATGCCTAATGTTGTAATTTTATCTGGAAGCCCTTCAGCACCTTCTAGGACTGATTTTGTTTTAAAATTTGTTCAATCATTGTTAGAAAAGGAGAATATAACGGTAACGTATGTTTCCGTTTTGGATATTCCTGCTGAGGATTTGCATAAAGCACGCTATAATAGCAGTGAAATTAAAGCGATTGCAAATTCAATTGAGGAAGCGGATGGTGTAATTATTGGTTCTCCTGTCTACAAAGCTTCCTACACAGGTGTGTTAAAATCTCTAATCGATTTAATTCCAGAAGGTGCGTTTAAAGGAATTCCAGTGTTACCAATAATGGTCGGTGGGAGTAAAGCACACTTATTAGCAATCGATTTTGCCTTAAAACCGCTTATAGCCACTTTAAAAGGAAGAGCCACTCAAGGGACTTATATTATAGATAACCAAATCGATAAAGAAAATAGTTTACAACCTATTACTGATCAAGATATACAAGCACGACTTAATAACGATTTAGAGGAGTTTCTCCAAATCATTAAACAAACTAAAGCAATAACCTCTTAAGCACATTTTTAGCACCATATTTCATCATAAAAAACGAATGGGTGGTAATGATTATGACTAAAAAAAGAATATATTTAAATGCATTTGATATGAACTGTGCTGGACATCAATCTCCGGGTCTTTGGACACATCCGGACGATAAATCGTCTACGTACAAGGATGCTGAATACTGGACACATCTTGCAAAAGTACTGGAAAAAGGAAAATTCGATGCCATTTTCTTGGCAGATGTTCTTGGAACATATGATGTATACCAAGGTTCTCGTGATGCAGCAGTACGTCAAGGTGCTCAAGTTCCAGTCAATGATCCTGCATTTGTTGTTCCGATCATGGCACAAGTTACAAAGCACTTAGGATTCGGTTTAACTGCGTCGACAAGCTATGAACATCCCTATCTATTTGCTCGGCGAATCTCGACATTGGATCATTTAACAAAAGGAAGAATCGGTTGGAATATCGTTACATCTTATTTAAATAGTGCTGCACGTAATCTTGGCTTAGATCAACAAATTAATCATGATAATCGTTATGATATAGCTGATGAATATTTAGATGTTGTCTATAAATTATGGGAAGCTAGTTGGGAAGATGATGCTGTCGTAGTGGATAAGAAAAAAGGGATTTATGCAGATCCAGAAAAGGTACATGATATTAATCATGACGGTGAATTCTATAAAGTTCCAGGAGCACATCTTTGTGAACCTTCACCACAACGTACTCCCGTAATATTTCAAGCGGGAGCATCACCAAAAGGAACAAAATTTGCAGCAAAACATGCAGAACTTGTTTTTGTTGGCTCAACATCAATGGAGCGCACCAAAAACACAGTAAAGGCTTTTAGAGAAGAGGCAGTGAAGGCCGGTCGAAAAGCAGATGAAATAAAGATTCTTACATTGATTACGCCAATTGTAGGTGCGACCCAAGAAGAGGCTGAAGCTAAATATTTGGATTATAAAAAGCATGCCAGTTACGAAGGCTCACTTGCATTATTCGGTGGCTGGACTGGTGTAGATATGGATGGTGTTGACCCTCAGGAAAAAATTCAATATGTTAAGAATGATGCCATCCAATCAACATTAAAATCGATGTCCGATTTTACCGTTGAAGAAGTTGCTGAGTTTATTGGAGTTGGCGGAATGGGACCTGTTGTGGTTGGCTCTCCTGAACAAGTCGCTGATTCTTTAGAAGAATGGATTGATGTAACAGGTGTAGATGGTTTTAATATTGCTTATGCGGTTACACCTGGGACTTTTGAAGAATTTGTTGAATATGTGATTCCAATTTTACAAGAGAGAGGGTTAGTCAGAAAAGAATATGAAGATGGAACCTTACGAAAGAACTTATTTGGCAGTGATTATTTGCCCGATCATCACCATGGTAGACAATTTCGTAAAAGGCTGTTACCTGTAGCTAGCGTGTAACTTATGAAATAGATATATTGTTGTACATTTATCAAAAAATACACGACTCTCTGTAGCTTTATATAAAATTAATCATGAAGGTCGAATAACAGACAATCAAATTATTGATTGTCTATTTTTTGCGATGAGAAATTTAAAGTCTAGGCATACTTTGTGCAATTTTTTTGTTTCTTTTATATGATGGCTGTAAGTAATCAGATATAAAACAAAATGGTGTTAAAAGGCTACTATTTACCATGAAGGGTCTATCATGAAGTACGCCTATCTTAATGGTGGCGGTTCGGAGCCGGGATTTCGGATGCTTTCAAGAAAAAAACAGTAGACCTGGTAAATAGATAGGCTATATTAGTAAGTCTCGAAGCCTGTTCACCTATGTCCTTCATACAAAAAGAATATAGAAAGAAGATGATTAAATGTCTCACAACAAAAAAATGCTGAGTGAAATTCCTTTATCAGTGCTGGATCTTGCAAACATTACAGAAGGTAGTACACCAGCTGAAGCTTTTAAACATACTTTAGATCTAGCGCAGCATGTAGAAAAATGGGGCTTTAATCGTTTCTGGTTAGCAGAACATCATAGTATGCCAGGAATTGCCAGCTCTGCAACGTCTGTAGTAATCGGCTATGTGGCAGCTGGAACCTCTACTCTAAGAGTAGGTTCAGGTGGGATTATGCTACCGAATCACTCCCCCCTTGTAATAGCTGAGCAGTTTGGAACTCTTGAATCTATGTATCCTGGTCGTATTGATTTGGGGCTTGGACGCGCACCGGGAAGTGATCAATTTACAGCTATGGCACTTCGTCGTGATATCAGAAATACCGGCGATGACTTCCCAGAACAATTAGAGCAACTTCAGACATATTTTGATGCCAATTCCCGTCATAATAGAGTTCGTGCAATCCCAGGTGAAGGTTTAAATGTCCCAATCTGGTTGCTTGGTTCTAGCGGATTCAGTGCAAAGCTTGCTGGAAGACTAGGTTTGCCTTTTTCTTTCGCAAGTCATTTTGCCCCGGAAAATACAATGGCCGCTCTAGAACTATACCGTAGCAACTTCCAGCCATCAGACGTCTTAGCAAAACCTTACGCAATGGTTGGAATTAATGTCTTTGCAGCAGACACAGAAGCTGAGGCCGCTTATTTAGCCACTTCTTATCAACAGCAATTCTTAAGTCTGATTCGCAATACACCTAATCAGCTCCAGCCACCAGTAGATTCAATGGATGGTCTTTGGACACCTTATGAGAAAGCATCGATTCAAAGTAAGCTGGATGCAAGTGTGATTGGGAACCCTGAACAAGTCAAGGAAAAACTGCAAGCATTCCTTGACAAAACAGGTGCTGATGAAATGATCATTAACTCTGGCATGTTTTATCATGAGTTTCGACTTCGTTCATATGAAATCATTGCTGAAATCGCTGATAAAAAACATTCATGAGTGTCTGCTATATAACCAAACGATGAAAAAAGTCAGTTTCTCAAATCGTATTACAGCCTCTGGATGAAATTTCAGGGGCTTTTTTTAGATAAAACTTATGAAAATCCGGAAATATTAAAGAGTATAGTACATTTCCCAACAAGAATACCAATAAATCGACGAACCCTATCAAAGTTGAAAATAATATCTAGCAAGCATTTTGAAGATATTTTTGCTAAAATAAATACATAGGGATATAGAAGCTTAGCAGGTATTAAATATGTTTTGGCTACTATGTGTCGATATTTTCATTTCTTTATTCGTGTAACGTTAAATCAAAAATATGGAGAACAACAATGATTTTACTAATCGATAATTATGATTCTTTTACTTACAACTTATATCAGTATACTCTTCAGGCTGGTAAAGAAGTCACAGTCCGGCGCAACAACGAAATCTCGTTAGATGAAATTAGAGAAATGAATCCTGAATCTATCATTCTCTCCCCAGGGCCTGGAAATCCAAAAGGAGCTGGGATCTGTCTTGAAGTAGTAGCGAAATTTCATCAAAGCACCCCCATTCTGGGGATTTGTCTTGGGCATCAAGTGATTGCCGATGCGTTTGGAGGTCGAGTTGAAAAGGCCGAACAACCTATGCATGGGAAAACATCGATGATCACCCATGATGGAAAAGGAGTCTTTAATGGGATTCAGGACTCATTTTTGGTTACCCGCTACCATTCCTTAGTGGTCAACGAGTCGACGCTTCCTGAATGTATCGAGGTAAGTGCAAGAACAAAAGACAATGTTGTTATGGGGCTTCGACATACAAAATATCAAATTGAAGGACTGCAATTCCATCCTGAGTCAATATTAACGGAACATGGTCATACTCTAATTGGCAACTTTCTTAATAAACAATAAAGTGAAACTTCAAACAGCGGTGGGCTTCTTCCACCCTGCTTGTTAGTTGAACCAATCGGGCTTATATGGGCAGTTAACCCCCCTATGCTTCTTCGATTCTTCTAAGCTTTGGGTGGGGGGATTACTGTCCGTTAATGCGGGATAAATACGTTATGTAAACGGGGTAGCTATCATGAATAAACGCGCTGAGAATATTCATATTCTATTAGAATTTAATAAAGAATGTAGGTTTTTTCAAAATCCATTAAAGATTATTGAAGCACATACAATAGATGAGGTGTTAAAAGCCTTAGAAAATATTCAAAAAGAAGTCAATGCAGGCTATTATGCAGCTGGATATCTGTCATACGAAGCAGCTCCTGCATTTGACCCTGCCTATCAAGTGGCAGAAGAAAATAAAATGCCACTGCTTTGGTTTGGAATTTTTGAAAAATTTGACAATCGGCAATTAACAGAAACACCGGCTGATTTCACTCTTTCCGATTGGCAATCTAAGACAACTTATGAAACATATAAGGCTTCGATTCAAAAGATTAAACAGCAGATTGAAGAGGGCAATACATATCAAGTTAATTATACGATGAGACTGAATTCCTCATTTATCGGCGATGAATTTTCCTTTTATCGTCAGCTAGCTAAAGCACAAAGTTCCAATTATAGTGCTTATTTGAATACGGGTAGATATAAAATATTATCTGCTTCACCTGAACTTTTTTTTGATTGGCGAAAGGATACCTTGACAACTCGACCGATGAAAGGAACGGCGAAAAGAGGGTACTCCATAGAACAGGATTTGAACCAACAGCAATGGCTACAAGATTCTGAGAAAAATCGTGCAGAAAATTTAATGATTGTTGATCTTTTGCGAAATGATTTAGGGCAAATTGCAGAAGCAGGAAGTGTTGTTGTTGATCGCTTATTTGAAATCGAACAATATCCGACAGTTTGGCAGATGACCTCGACCATTACGGCAAAAACAAAACCGGAAACTACAATAATTGATCTTTTCAAAGCTTTGTTTCCATGCGGTTCAATTACGGGTGCTCCAAAGATTAGTACGATGAAAATAATATCAGAATTGGAACAATCGCCACGTGAGGTATATTGTGGCGCCATTGGCTATATTACTCCTAATCACGAAGCAACTTTTAATGTACCGATTCGAACAGTTGTAATTGATTCGCATGAAGGACTTGCTCAATACGGAGTTGGCGGAGGTATTACTTGGGATTCGAATCTTACCGAAGAATATGACGAAGCATTTCTGAAAGCAGCTTTGCTTACAGCAGAAACACCAGACTTTGAGTTGCTTGAATCTCTAAAGCTTGAGAATGGTCAATATGTTTTGCTGGAAAATCATTTGAAACGACTTTCAGAATCGGCAAGGTACTTTGATTTCAATCTTTCAATCCCAACTATTAAGGGAGCGCTAGAAGAGTTGGCTGTAAAACATAAAACTAAAGATAAAAAAGTCCGATTACTTGTTTCAAAAACAGGTAAATACGCAATAGAAGCTGAAGAAATTAAATTATATCCAGACGTACTGCATGTTACCTTGGCTAAAAAACCTATATCAAGTAATGATGTGTTTTTATATCATAAAACTACCAATCGTACTGTCTATCAATTACATAAAGACCAGCACCCTAATTATTTTGATGTTTTACTTATGAACGAAAAGGGAGAAATAACTGAATTTACAAACGGAAATATTGTTTTGAAAATTGATGATGAGCTAATAACTCCCGCTCTTCATTCTGGACTACTTGCTGGAACATTTCGTGAAGAACTAATACGAAATGGAACAGTCAAAGAAAGAGTTGTCCACCTTACAGATCTTGAATCAGTCAACGATATTTGGTTCATTAATAGTGTCAGGGGATGGGTAAAAGTGAACCTTTTATAAAAATTTAATTGCATACTAGAAGTTAGCCTTTCATAAATATGAAGGTACATTTCAATGGGGGAATAACTATGTCGTTGTTTAATAAAGTTTTAGCGAGTGTGGGAATCGGAGCGGCTAAAGTTGATACAAAATTATTTAATAGT
Organism: Peribacillus huizhouensis; assembly: GCF_014138605.1. Taxonomy (GTDB): domain Bacteria; phylum Bacillota; class Bacilli; order Bacillales; family DSM-1321; genus Peribacillus; species Peribacillus huizhouensis. The sequence continues at coordinate 79,575 of NZ_JACJHX010000006.1, forward strand.
CAGGTCATTGTGGGGGATCAGATTACTGGAATTGTTGAAATAAGAGGCGGAAATGTAGAGCAGGAAATTGCTGATATTTATGTATCATTGATCACAACATATATAAGGGAATCAGATGATAAAAAATATACCAAGCAAGGCGTAATCGGCCAATATCGAATCTCTGAAAAGTTTACGATTTCACCAAATGAAGTGAAGGAATTTCCTTTATCCATTACAGTTCCAATTGATACGCCGATTAGTGGCGGAAAAACAAAGATATGGATAGAAACGGGACTTGATATTAAAAATTCCGTCGATCCATCGGATAAGGATTATATTGATATTCTACCATCAAAACTTATGCAAGAAGTTCTAAATGCTGTTCAAGATCTCGGCTTCCGTCTACGAGAAGTTGAATGTGAAGCTGCACCGAGTAGATTAAGAGCAGGATTGCCATTCATTCAAGAATTTGAATTCGTAGCAATCAGTGGCCCTTTCCGAGGCAAACTTGACGAGCTTGAAATTGTATTTTTACAACAACAGGTAAATACGCTAGATATCATGATGCAAATCGACAGACGAGCAAGAGGAATAGGTAGTTTTTTAGCAGAAAGACTGTCCATGGATGAAACAAATCTTCGTTTAACCGTTACAACTGGAGATCTCCCTAATTTAAATAATAAACTGTTTGAAATCATCCAACGTTATTCTTGAATTTTATCCCGTATTAACGGGCAGTAAAGCCCCCACCTCAATGCTTAAAGGAATTGAAGAAGTATATGTGAGGGAAATGGCCTGTAAATACCCAATCGGTGAGATACCGTAAAACTTACCTTTGTGCTTTTCAAAAATATAGTTAAGGCCCACGGGATGTGGATCACAACAGACAAAGACATGAGGAAGCGGCGTGCTTAGTCTGTGATTCAATGAATCGTGTTCGTAGAGTCGATTTATCGAAGCAGAGCGGAGATATAGCGACTCTAGAACCGGACTATCAATCAGTGGGCATGTAGAATCTCCCACTGATTGATGTTTCACTCTATAGTGTTTGGCTATGTTAAACGTTAAACCTCATTATTGATTTTGGCACTATGTTGATTGGAGCGGAAAGAGAACGCCTTTCGTTTCATTCAACAAGCAAGTTTAACAGAGGCCTAGAGTTTAAAAAACTGAGTGCAGCTCACAATCTGTACTCAGTTTTTTAATATTCTTACTAAATTCAATCCTTACATTGGAAATGATTGAATTTATAGAACTGTAATCAATCACCTACAGTAGAACGGCACTAATTGAGAAGGAGGTGAATATCCTTCAAAAATAAGAAGAAATCGTTTAGTTAAAAGGGAAAAACACTACCCTTGGATAGGGTAGGTACATGAATATTTAGCCGTTCAAGGGATTATCCATGATAGTGATATCGCAGTAACACATTTACCGCTTACTTACGATACGAATCGTAACTTGAATATATTTGAAAAAATGCTATCAGTTGAAATTGATTTTTATCAACGCTTTTACAAACCAAAAAAGGGTGGATGGAAGATAACATTCGTGCTTGCAACAAATTAGCCAATTGTTATCACAAACTCAATCTAAAAGAACAAGAAGCGCACTGGGTTTTACAAGCTCTCTTATATGGAATGCCTCAACCGGAAACATGTTGTAGATTAGGCTTTTTATTTTTAGAAAAGAATGATATCTATCCCAGCCGCTATTTATTGGTATGAAAAAAGTTTAGAAAACAATATGGAAATATTGTGTTTCCAAAACTACGTATGTTCTACATGGCTACCCCATCTGCAACTAGCTGTTTGTTATGATCGATTAGGCGATTACCAATTAGCTTCAAAACATAATGAATCGGCTCTGAAATTTAAGCTGAAAGATCCAAGAATGTTAGCAATGAAAAATACTTTGATCAGTTGATTCAAAATGGCAACTACGTCCATTTTCGTTTTTTTGATTGGAATATATAAATGCAACAAGTTAGATGGTAAAGCAGTAATTAGAGAATTTTTAAATCAGTTGGAACAAAAGTTACGATGATATTAACCAGAGAAGCCCCAAGCGTGGATTAATAACTGAATCGCATCTTCTAATTTTGCTTCAGGAATGCCGGCAAAACCAAGAATAATTTCCGGAAGTGCATCAATTTTCTTCTCTATGGAATAAGCTGACATCGGATAAATTTTAATACTCTCCTTTGCAGCTTGATCAATAAGTGTTGTTTCATCCATACCGTTATTAACGACTAACACGATATGCAAGCCAGATCTTTCACCGATAATCGATATTTTGTCTTGATAAGGCTTTAATAGCGTCAAGACACTATCTAATTTGCGACGATATAGCTTTCTCATTTTATTCAAATGCTTTTCAAAGTCTCCTTGAATCATAAAGTCAGTCAAAATTTGCTGGTCGATTCGAGATACTGTTGAATGATAAAATGAGAATTTCTCCTTATATTGATTCATCAGCGATTTAGGAAGCACCATATAGCTGATTCTAAGGGATGGGATAAGTGATTTAGAAAAAGAACCTAAGTAAATCACTTTTTCAAATTGATCCATACTTTGTAAAGAAGGAATTGATTTTCCTGTATAACGAAATTCACTATCATAATCATCTTCAATAATAAATCGATGTTTAGAGCTTGATGCCCAGTTAAGTAATTTTGTTCTTCTGTTGATGGAAAGGACGGACCCGTATGGAAAATGATGGGATGGTGTCACATAGACAACATCAATCTTGTTTTTTTCAATGCTTTCAACCTTGATGCCATCTTCATCAACTTCAAGTGGGAAGGCAGGATTGCCGTAGCTTCGGATAATTTTTTGAAATAAATGATATCCAGGGTCTTCCACACCATAAACAGAATTTCTTTCGAATAAAAGTACAAGCTGCTGAAGAAGAATCTCGATACCTGCTCCAACAACAATCTGTTCAGGTTCACAAATTACACCTCGTGCGTGATATAAATATGTAGCAATTTCTCGACGAAGTGAGTATTCGCCTTGGGCATCTCCTAGTAATAATAACTCCTGATTGGCAACATCCATCGCATTTTTTGCATTCTTTCTCCATTGTGCGAAAGGAAAATGTTCAGTATCAATTTGACTTGGATGAAAATGATAGTCATATGATTTTTTTAATTCATGGATGGGCAGAATATCACTTTTTACGCCGGCATATTCTAAGTCCTCCAAGTCCATGACATAATATCCTTTTCTAGGTTTAACCTCTAAGTAGCCCTCAGCTGCAAGTTGTTCATAAGCCGTCTCTACTGTGTTACCACTAATATGTAGGTGTTGCGCCAATTTTCGCTTTGACGGTAGCTTTGTCTGGAATTCTAGACGACCCTCAATGATCTCTGTTTTAATATAATCATATAATTGCTCATATAACGGGACAGTAATTTCCCTATTTAACACACATGATAGCATATTCATAATTAATAACCTCTATTCTGACCCTATTAATTAATATAAAACTGACACTTTTAATGATGCCACTTTCTTTTATACTAAGGAATATAAATGAAAATTGCAAATATTATTTAGGGGGATTAAGAATGGAGAAATTAATAGCAACAGACGCAGTTAAAAGAGGAATGGCTCAAATGCAAAAGGGTGGAGTCATTATGGACGTTGTCAATGCGGAACAAGCGAGAATTGCGGAAGCAGCAGGAGCTGTTGCGGTAATGGCACTTGAGCGGGTACCTTCTGATATACGTGCAGCAGGTGGAGTGGCTAGAATGGCTGACCCTAGAATTGTAGAAGAAGTCATGAACGCGGTAACTATCCCAGTCATGGCGAAAGCTAGAATTGGCCACATTGTTGAAGCGAGAGTACTAGAAGCGATGGGCGTGGACTATATTGATGAAAGTGAAGTATTGACACCTGCAGATGAAGAGTTTCATCTATTAAAAAGCAGCTTTACAATTCCATTTGTTTGCGGATGTCGGGATCTAGGGGAAGCAGCACGCCGAATTGGTGAAGGAGCATCGATGTTACGGACAAAAGGAGAGCCTGGTACTGGGAATATTGTAGAAGCTGTTCGTCATATGCGAAAAGTCCAGGCACAGGTTCGAAAGCTGACGTTAATGAATGATGACGAAATCATGACTGAAGCAAAAATTCTTGGTGCTCCTTATGAGATTTTGAAGCAAATTAAAGAAGCAGGCAAATTACCGGTTGTTAACTTTGCAGCTGGAGGTGTAGCTACACCTGCTGATGCAGCGTTAATGATGGAGCTTGGGGCAGATGGCGTATTTGTCGGTTCAGGAATATTTAAATCAGAAGATCCGGAAAAATTTGCAAATGCTATCGTTCAAGCAACAACTTATTTCACTGATTATGATTTAATTGGAAAACTTTCAAAAGAATTAGGATCCGCTATGAAAGGAATCGATATTTCAAGATTACCGCAAGCAGAAAGAATGCAGGAGCGTGGCTGGTAATGGCAACGATTGGTGTTTTGGGCTTACAAGGTGCCATTAGTGAGCATGTGAGCCAGATAGAAGCAACAGGACAAACAGCCGTAATTGTTAAGCATGCTGACCAATTAGCAGAGATAGATGGCCTTGTACTTCCCGGTGGTGAAAGTACAACGATGCAGAAGCTGATGGATCGTTATGATTTTATAGAACCGATTTTGCAATTTGCAAAACAAGGTAAGCCAATCTTTGGAACATGTGCGGGTATGGTTTTACTTGCGAAAAAAGTGAGTGGTTCTGACAATCCTCACCTGCAATTAATTGATATAGAAGTTTGCCGCAATGCGTTTGGCCGTCAGCGGGAGAGCTTTGAGGCAGCTATTACCATTAATGGACTTGTAAAAGAGTTCAATGCGATTTTTATACGCGCTCCTTATGCAGAAAATGCTGGTGTTGAGGTGGAGATACTTGCTACATATGAAGGGAAAATTGTTGTAGCAAAGCAAGGGAATATACTTGTCAGCGCTTTTCATCCAGAGTTAACAGATGATACTCGGCTGATGCAGTATTTTAATGCAATGGTCGAACAAACTATAAAGACGAAGGTAGAGGTTTAAAGTCCTCAGAATTTAAAAGTGGGTCAGAGTATCGCACTAGTTAGATGTGAGCTCTGACCCTCTTGATATGGAACAGGAATATTATTTAGTTGGGCAAAGATAAAATGTTTTATGGTAAGAAACTAATTTTGCAAAAGTCCCGAAATATTGACACTTGACCATGTAGTGAAGTATAAGACACATTGGTCAAGTGAATTTTTTTTAACGTTTAAACTGGTATTAGTGCTAAATTACGTAATGTTCGATAAAGTAGAAGAAATCGTGCTAAATAGATAAGATGTGCGGCGTTTTGTTCCTGAAATTTACATAAAAGAGTTTTAGAATTTGGCTCTGTTTACCTTGCCTGTTTATTGAAACGAAAGGCGTTCGCCTTCTGCTCCAATAAACATAGAGCCAAAATCAACAATGAGCTTTAATATAGTCAATAATTTAGGAAATACGAATTAAAAAACCTTCTGTCATTATATGAACAGAAGGTTTTTTGAGAACAATTAAGCTGTTTCCTGTAAATCCTTTTGAGGCTTTTCATGAGGAATAATCAAATTTAAAACAACAGCGGAAATGGCACCTATACCAATTCCAGAAGAAAGAATATAATTAGCGAAATCAGGTAATGAATAGAGAATATCCTTCGGAAGTACCGTGACGCCGATTGCTAATAAAATAGGGATCCCGATTACCATCATGTTGCGATCATCGACTACAATATGTTGGATAACTTTGAATCCATTCATAACAATGGCAACACAGACGATTCCGAAAATTCCGTTGATTACAGGTTCAGGAATCGATATAATTAAAGCTGAAAGTTTCGGGATTAATCCTAAAGCAATCAAGATTCCACCTGCTGCGAGAATCGCCATTCGACTAGCAACACCTGTGATGGCAATAATTCCAGCATTTGAGGAGTATCCTGTCATTGGAGTTCCTCCAAACAATGTTCCAACGAAACATCCAAGACCTTCACCAAAAGACGCTCTGTTTAACTTTTTTTCTGTTAACTCACTATCCGTCACTTTTGAGACAACGAACCATGTACCAGTCGTTTCAATTAAAATAATTAAATAGATAAAAACAATTGTTAAAATAGCACTTAAATCAAATACAGGTGCTCCGAAAGGAAAGAATTTTGGTAAGGAAAACCAAGCTGCATCGGAGACAGCTGAAAAATCAATTTGACCAAATAGACGCGCTGTTATCGTGCCAGCAATGATTGCTAGAATAACGGAGATCAGTCTGAAAATCGTTCCAAATTTCTTTGCTTGTTTACCAAGAATCATACAAGTAACTAATACGCCAGCTGATACGGCTGCAACGATCACATTATGACCTAAGTGTCCAGGCGCTGCGTAAATACTATTAAATGCATTTGGCATTAAAGAAATTCCAACAATTACAATTACGGTTCCGCCAACAAGCGGTGGGATAATTTTCACTACTGTTTTAGCAAAAATTTTCAATGGATATCCAATCAACGCGATTAAAAGTGCTCCGGGAATCAAGCTTCCATAAATAGCTCCAAGACCTAGCTTTCCACCAATTGCCGCAAGTGCACCGATAGGAACATAGGAGGGACCTTGTACAACTGGAAGTTTAATTCCAAATCCAGTTTGGATGATGGTCGCAACACCAGCTGTTAAAAAACACATTTGTACAAAAAAAGTTGTATTACTCGTATCAAGCGCCAATAAGCCGGCGATGATGATTGGTGCGATGTAAAGATCCATTGCAAGTACATGTTGCAAACCAAGCAAAATGGCTCTCCCAACGCTGATTTTTTCATCAATACCTACTAATACTTCTGAATTATTCTTTTGTTGTTCCACCTGATACTTTCCCCCTCGGAAATATGTTTGTGAAAGTTATAACCGTTATTATAGGAGAAAAAGGGCATTTCGTAAACAAAAAACGAACATTTTTTTTATTAAATTTAAAATTATTCGGTTTCCGTTGACAAATTCTTAAAATATTTCTAAAATAATAACGAATAAGTGAACTGGCTAGAGGGGGAACTATTTTGTTGATACAAGATGAAGTTTTACGAAATGATTGGATTGTTGCTAGTAGGTCGATAGATATTAAAGAGAAACCTGTTCAAGTTATCGTAATGGGAGAGCGTCTTGTTCTGTACCGCAATGAAGAAGGGATTCATGCTTTTAAAGATTTGTGTATCCACCGGGGAGCAGCTTTGTCATTAGGATGTGTAAAAGATGGAAAGTTGGTATGTCCATACCATGGCTGGGAATATGAATCGAATGGGGAATGCTCTCATATCCCTCAGCTTCCTGAAGGTCGAGCGATACCAAAGAAAGCAAAAGCTTTTAAATATGGTTGTATCGAAAAATATGGACTAGTTTGGGTTAATCTTGAAAATTCAGGAACGGAGTTATTTAATCTTCCTGAATATAATGATGAGAAGTTTCGCAGCGTGATATGGGGGCCGGTTGAAGCCTTAGCGAATCCGCCAAGAATCGTGGAAAATTTTCTTGATGTCGGTCATTTATCTATTTTACATGAAGGTTTTCTTGGTGTCCCAGAACATTCGGTTATTGGTGATTATGATATTCATTGGGAGGATGAAAGTATTCGTTCTGATGAAATTGCGATCTATCAACCAGATCCAGATGGTTCAGGACAACCTAAGCATGTTTACTATACGTACGAAATTCTTCGTCCATTAACAGTTCGTTTTACGAAAAAAGATCATGAAACAAATCAAGAGATGGTGATTCTTTTAACGATATTACCTGTTGAAGAGAAGAAGTCAGTTGCATTTGGTGTCATGTTATTCAATTATGATTCAGGACAATCAGATCAGGAAATTATTGAGTTTCAGGATATGATATTTTCTCAAGACAAACCAATTGTTGAAAACCAAAAACCTGAAGATTTACCATTGGATCTACAAGTTGAATTATCACTAAAGAGTGATCGGGTAAGTATTGCCTATCGTCAGTATTTAAAGAAATTAGGGGTAGAATTAGGAACAGCATAAGAATTGCCTAACTAATTCAATTAAATAGGGTAACTCATAAGGGTCTGACCTTGCATTCTAAATCAGTATGTAGTGTTTGATACACATATCTTATACTGAATTTAGTTATAGCGGGGTCAGACTCTTTGCTTTCGGACATTCTCCTTTCATTATTAAATGGAATGTTATACATGCCTGATATACTCTATTTTTATACCTTCAAATAAATATTAAAATTTTTTGTGAAAATCGATTGCAAATAGTAATGATTTCGGTTTATAATCTAACAGAAGTAATCGGAAGTTAAAATATTTGCATTAAATCGTAATGTTTACGATTTATCTTAAGGAGATGTGTAATGAATAATAAGAAAGTGCCTGTAACGGTATTAAGTGGTTATTTAGGCTCTGGTAAAACTACTTTATTAAATCATATTTTACATAACCGGGAAGAAAAGAAAATCGCCGTTATTGTGAATGATATGAGTGAAGTGAATATTGATGCAGCACTGATTAAGTCGGGTGGGTTTTCGAGAACAGAAGAAAAGCTTGTGGAATTGCAGAATGGCTGCATATGCTGTACATTACGCGAAGATTTGCTTTTGGAAGTGGAAAAACTAGCCCTTCAAGGAAACATTGATTATATTGTGATTGAATCAACAGGAATTAGTGAGCCAGTACCTGTGGCACAAACATTCACCTATGCATTCGAGGATTTAGGTATAGATTTAACGGCCCTTTGCCAGCTAGATACGATGGTTACTGTCGTTGATGCCAATCGTTTCTGGCATGATTTTTCTACAGGGGAGACGTTATTAGAGCGTAAACAAGGTGCAAGTGAACAAGATGAACGTGAAGTAGCAGACCTTCTCATTGAGCAAATTGAATTTGCGAATGTAATTGTTCTTAACAAGATAGATTTGGTAACAAAAAAACATGTAGCAGAACTTAAAGGAGTTCTTCAAACTTTAAATCCTGATGCACGATTAATTGAAACGATTCATGCTCAAATACCTGTAGAGGAAGTACTCGGAACACAAAGTTTTGACTTTGAAAAGTCAAGCCAGAGCGCAGGTTGGATTAAAGAATTAAATGAAGAACATGTTCCTGAAACGGAAGAGTATAACATTGCATCCTTCGTCTATCGCAGAAAACGGCCATTCCATCCGGTTCGACTTTCACATTGGCTTGAACAATGGCCAGTGGAAATTATCCGTGCAAAAGGGTTTCTGTGGCTCGCTACAAGAAATAATCTTGCAACTCTTTTATCACAGGCAGGTCCATCATTAACGATTGAACAAGCTGGACTTTGGATTGCTGCTTATCCAGAAAAGGAAAAACAAAAGATGTTAGCAGCAGAGCCTGAATTGCTCGAACAATGGGACAAGGAATATGGCGATCGTATGACTGAGCTTGTGTTAATAGGAATCCATATGGATCAAGAAAAGATCATTAATACTTTGGATCAGTGCTTGTTAACAGAAGAGGAATTGAATCAAGATTGGGCTCAAATGAATGACCCGCTGCCAGCTTTTTCATAAGCAATACTTAAAAACTAGGAGGAAAAAATAATGAGAGTATCAATAACGCTTGCATGTATAGAAACTGGTGACCGTAATTATATTACGACAAAAAATAAACGAAACAATCCAGACAGAATTGAATTGAAAAAGTATTGCCCGCGTTTAAAGAGAGTCACGTTGCATCGCGAAACTAAATAAAGTAGTGTAAAAATTCATGTGATAAATCGTAATCATTAAGATTTAAGGAGTGGTATAGAATGGCCAAAAAGTCAAAAGTAGCAAAAGCTAAAAAACAGCAAAAAACTGTAGAAAAATATGCAGATATAAGAAAGCAACTAATCTTAAATAAGGATTATGAAGGCCTTATGAAATTACCTAGAGACGCTTCACCAACAAGACTGCATAATCGTTGTGGAGTAACGGGTAGACCAAGAGGGTATATGCGTAAATTTAATATGTCTCGTATCGTATTTAGAGAGCTAGCCCATAAAGGGCAAATTCCTGGCGTGAAAAAAGCTAGCTGGTAACAAGATGAAATTGTCTTTCTTGGTTCACTTAAGTTAATTTGAAAAGTACAAACAATGCTAAAAGCAGTGGGTTTCAGTAAAGAACTCTCACTGCTTTTAGCATTGTTTTTAATAATAAAATTTAAAAAGTAATCACTCACTTTTTATTGACATAAGAATAAAAAAAGGGAAATAATAAGTGAGTAATTACTCACTTATTATTTAGAGGAGGTAAGATAAATGAATTACAGTATTGCTATTAACCAAGTGAGCAAAAGCTTTGGAAAAAAGGTGGTTTTAAATCAGATCGATTTAACGATCGAAGAAGGTCAAATATACGGGTTTATTGGTCCTTCAGGTGCTGGTAAGACAACATTAGTAAAAATGATTGTTGGCATGGATACGACAGATACTGGAACAATTCATGTATTAAATAAAAAAATGCCTAATTTAGGATTACTCCAAGCGATTGGTTACATGGCTCAATCTGATGCCCTATATTCCGAGTTAACAGGCATGGAAAACCTTAAATTTTTTGCTTCACTTTACAAATTAAATAAAACAGAAATAAAGGAACGAATTTCTTATGCAGCTGATTTAGTACATCTAACCAACGAACTAAATAAAAGAGTTAAAGCATACTCCGGTGGGATGAAACGTCGATTATCACTTGCGATTGCTTTAATCCAAAACCCAAAAATCTTAATATTAGACGAACCAACTGTAGGGATTGATCCTGAATTGAGATTAAGTATTTGGAATGAATTGTTACGTTTGAAAAATGAGGAAGGGAAAACAATCATTGTGACAACACATGTTATGGATGAAGCAGAAAGATGTGATTTTGTAGCGATGATAAGAGATGGTGTCATCTTAACTAGAGGTACACCAAAAGAATTGAAGGAGCAATACCAAGTTGATAATTTTGATGAAGTGTTCTTAAAAGCGGGGAGGAATGATTCATGAGAACAGTAGCGGTAATCAAAAGAATCTGTCAGGAAATGTTACGGGACAAAAGGACATTAGCACTCTTGTTTGTTGCACCGTTAATCATTCTTACTTTAATGTATTTCTTATTCAATGGAAATACAGTTGACCCCAAATTAGGTGTAGTGAATATTGATAATAACCTGGTTAAAATTTTAGAGGAAACAAAAATAAATGTGAAGCATTATGACCAGGCGGGTAGGGAATTAATAGTAGAAGAAGAACTTGACGGTTTATTGGAACTAAAGGATGAAAAATTGGTACTAACATTACAAAATAGTGATCCATCAATAGCAAAAGCGTTGCAAATGAAGGTAAACCAATCTGTATCCTTCCAGGCACAATCAAAAGTTTTAAACTCAAATGCTGCCCCATTAGCAATACAGAAAAACGACATTGATACGCAGTATGTATATGGAAATAGTGAAACATCATTTTTTGATGTGTTAAGTCCTGTATTAGTTGGTTTTTTTGTATTCTTTTTTGTATTTCTCATCTCAGGAATTGGATTATTAAAGGAGCGAACTACTGGTACATTAGAACGGTTAATGTCAACACCGATACGCAGAGGAGAAATCGTTACCGCATACTTGGTTGGCTTTGGTATCTTTGCTGTAATTCAAACTGTTATTGTCGTATTATTTTCAATAAATGTGTTAGATATGGTCTTGGTAGGTTCCGTTTGGCATGTTATCCTTATTAATTTACTGTTAGCGTTAGTCGCCCTTTCTTTAGGTACACTATTGTCTACCTTTGCTGCTTCTGAATTTCAAATGGTACAATTTATTCCGATCGCAGTTATACCACAAGTATTCTTTGCTGGGATTTTCCCACTTGAAGGAATGGCGAATTGGTTACAATCCATTGGTAAAATCATGCCAATCTATTATGCAGCTGACGCTTTGAAAGGTGTCATGTATAAAGGACTAGGTTTGAAGGATATAAGTGGCGATCTTTTCGTATTGGTTGTATTTGCGACATTCTTTATTATACTAAATATATTCGCATTGAAAAAGTACCGTAGGTTATAAGTAGTTCAGAGTTTAAAGGAAGTGGTCTTCATTGTCTGATGACAAACTATTAGATGCAATCATAGCTCAAACAAAATTAACAAAGAAACAAACGGATAAGCAACAAAAAATAGTCGAAACGGCTATTAAATTGTTTGCCGAAAAAGGATACGCAAATACTTCAACAAGTGAAATAGCAAAAGCTGCGATGGTTGCCGAAGGAACCATTTTTCGTCATTATGGTACGAAAGATAATTTATTACTATCAGTTATTCTTCCGTTTATAAAAGATTCTATCCCTACGATGGCTGAAGAAGTTTTCACTGAAATTATGTCAAAAAATGTGGGATGTTTTGAGGATTTTTTGAGAGCCTTACTAAAAAATCGGCTTCATTTTATAAATGAAAATAGAGAAATATTTCAAATAGTTGTTAAAGAACTTTTATATAATGACGAATTAAGAAAAGAGTTGCTACCTTTTTTTGCTGACAACATTTTACATCGAATCACAAAAGTGATTAATACGTATAAAGATCGTGGTGAGCTGATCGATATCCCAAGCCATACGATTCAAAGAATGATTTTTACTTTGATTGGAGGTTATTTCGTATCGCGGTTTGTATTACAATTAGATAATTGCGATATAGATGAAGAGGCTGAAATTGAAAATTTAATTCGATTTATAATGGATGGATTAAGAAAACAATGAGAGCCTGACCGCGCGCATTATACACGGTTCATGTGGTACTAAATGTGAACTGGATATTGTAGTCGCGAGGTCTGACCTTTCATTTATACCGCTTTAACCGGAAGTAATTCGCACGGACAATAATGATAAATAAAGGTAGAAAATTCTTTAAGTAGATGTAAAATAGAAAATATATATGAGAAGAGGGAGCACAATGGAAGGCATCTTAGATCATCTTAAGGAAGATTTGGACTTGCTTTTTGTCGGCTTTAACCCTAGCGTCCGCTCTGGAGAAACCGGTCATCATTATGCAAATCCGAACAATCGCTTTTGGCGCATTATTCATGAAGCGGGATTAACGCCAAGAAAATATCAACCTATAGAAGATCACACACTACTAGAGTTAGGATATGGATTTACGAATATTGTTTCACGCCCCACTAAAGCGGCAGATGAAATTACGAAAGAAGAATACATACAAGGCAGGAAAGAATTGAAGCAAAAAATTAAAACTTTCAAGCCAAAGGTAGTTTGTTTTGTAGGCAAGGGAGTGTATCAGCAATACAGCCAGAAAAGAAATATATTCTGGGGTGTACAAGACGAAAGGGTAATTCCAGAAACGATTGAATTTGTGGCTCCTTCTTCTAGTGGATTGGTCAGAATGAAAATAGAAGAAGTTATAAACATATACAGCGAGCTACCTTCTATTATTGAGGAAACACAACGAAGATGGCAATAAAGCGCCACCATTTACCATGAAGGATCCATTAGCACACAACAATCGCTTAATCACTATGGTGGCGGTGCGGAGCAAGGATTATGAAATACTCTCTTAATAAAGCATGTATATCTGCAAAGTAGATTTGGCTAGAAGAGTAAGTCGCGTAGCCCCGTCCCCATGTCCTTCATACAAAAAATGATAATTGTTGAACATTGAACAAAGCCACGCAGAACAGGGGTATAACATATGAGGGAACTAAGTACTGATTTGAACAAAAACGTAGTGGAAGCAGATGATAGCTTTTGGCAAGGTGTTAAAGATTGCATACCTACATTATTAGGCTATCTTAGTATTGGATTTGCAGCAGGAGTTGTTGAGAAGACTGCGGGCTTGAACATGTTTGAAATTGCACTAATGAGCCTGCTTCTTTATGCCGGCTCTGGTCAATTTATTGCTGCGGGAATGATTGCAGCAAGTCATCCTGTATCTGCGATTATCGTCACCATTTTCTTCATCAATAGTCGACATCTTCTGTTGAGTGCAGCAATTGCTCCATACTTTAGAAATAATACGACATCGAAAAATCTTATCACGGGTGCATTATTAACCGATGAAACATTCGGAGTAGCTATTACGCATGCCCAGTCTAAAAAACAATTAGATTATAAATGGATGCTCGGCTTAAATATCGCCGCCTATTTAAATTGGGTACTCGCTACAATTGCTGGAGGAATTTTCGGCCAGTGGATACCAGATCCCGAACGATTTGGACTTGATTTCGCTTTACCTGCGATGTTTATCGGCTTGCTTGTTTTACAAATTCTTAGCCAGAAAAAATACTTCACAGATATAATCGTTGCAGTAAGCTCAAGTATCATCGTTATAGTGGCAAGCTTTTTCGTACCAGGGAGTGCTGGGGTCATTCTGGCGACGATTCTTTCAGCTACAATCGGGTTGGTGATTTCGAAGTGGAAATAAATTGGTATATTATTAGCGTTATTATTGGATCTGCCATTGTTACATTTATACCTAGAGTATTACCATTAGTTGTACTCAGTAAACTTGAAATACCAGAATGGGGAATAAATTGGCTCAAACACGTACCGGTTGCTGTAATGGCAGCTCTATTGGCATCGGAATTACTCTTACATGATAATAAAATTGCACTTCAAGCAAACAGCTTAAGCATAATAACTGCTATTCCAACGTTATTAGTAGCTATTTACACAAAGAGTTTACTCGGTACAGTACTAGTAGGCGTATCGACATTAATGATTTTTCGATATTTACTATAATTGGTTGGATGGAAGGAGGCGTCCCAAAAGCATAGGGGCGCCCCCTTACCAACTAAGTACAGTATAAAATAATTGTATGAGACACTACATACTGATATAAAGTGCGAGTTAAGAACCTAATCGGACACCTCTATTTTGAATTTTATATATTTAGTCAGGAAGTACGATATAAAATATGCTAAGATCACCAACGAACAATATTAATTACGTAGGCAGATGCTGAATTTTAGATGTTGATAATCAAATCATATATTTCAACATAGATTATAAGTAACAATAATTGTAAGCGTTATCTTTCGGTGCTTGTCGAGAATCTTTTTCTTGATATGTTTAGAAATTGAATCTCTGTCAACAATGGTGAAGAAAGCAAATAGCTATGGGGGTGTTATTAAATGAATACAAATGAAGCCATTAAAGTTCTAGATCGGATGCGTTTATCGAATGGAGCTTATACGGCAAGTTTGTCGCAAGATTATAGTTTTGTTTGGATTCGGGATATTGTTTATACGGTTCTTCCTTTTATGCAAAAACCATCAGAACGTTATGAAAAAGCATATCATGCCTTATTCGATCTATTTAAAACATACGAGTGGAAAATTGATATCCATCGACAAAAGCGACCTGTATATTTGTTTGAGTATATTCACTCGCGCTATTCAACCGATTTAAAAGAAATACCTGTAGAATGGGGTCATGCACAAAATGATGCCATTGGTGCATTCTTATGGGGAGTAGGGGAAGGGTATCGTTTAGGGCAAAAAGTGATTCGTGATGAAAAAGATTTAGAAATTGTTCAAAAGCTTGTTGATTACCTAGACTGTCTTCAATACTGGCAAGCAAAAGACAATGGAATGTGGGAAGAAAATATGGAGCTGCACACATCAAGTATCGGAGCATGTGTAGCAGGATTAAACGCAGTTAAAATGCTCGTGAATGTGAAAGAAGAATCGATTAAAAAAGGTGAAGAAACATTAAGATTCCTACTTCCAAGAGAAAGTGAATCAAAGGACACGGATCTTGCGTTGCTTTCACTTGTCTACCCTTATCGTATATTGGATCGTAAAACCGCATTGAAAGTTGTAGAAAATGTATCTACCAAATTGGAACGAAAATATGGCGTAATTCGTTACGAAAATGATCAGTATTATAATCAGGGCAGTGAGGCTGAATGGTGTTTTGGACTCCCGTGGCTCGGCCTTTGTTATTTAGAATTAGGTCTATTTAATAAAGCAATTGGTTATTTAGGAAAAACAGAAGCGATTATTCCAGAAAATTGGGAAGTGCCTGAGTTGTATATCGGCGGAACAAACATCCCAAATGGTAATACGCCGCTAGCCTGGTCAGTTGCGTTATCATATCTATTCATTGACCGCATTGGAAAAGTCAGTGATGAAAAAGCGACATAGATTTTTTGAAATGAGGCTGCTCAAACAGTCTCGTTTTTTTATGTATAAATATTTTATAAAAAATAGAAACGTAATTATTCAATAATAATATATAAATTTAAAATAAATATAAAAATCCAAACGATATTATAATAAAAAATTCCAATAACATGAATAAAAAGGAAGTTTATCCCTTTAACTTGAAAACGTTTTCTCTTATGTAAAAATATCCCTCAGTTTGTAAAATATTAATTTTTTTGTAAATTTCCCATTAAACGACAATAAAAAACAAGTTTCGCTAAAGGAATAAAGTTATAAATAGCGAATCTAATTAATTACAAGAAGCATGTTTAGTAACCATTTTTTAAAATTGGAGGTGGATCAAGTGAATAGCATAGCGAGTCAGAATACAGATATAGCTCCTAGTGAATTAGAATTACATTTATTTCACGAAGGAACTCTATTTGAAAGTTATAAGATGTTAGGTGCTCATGTCAGTACATATAAAGGGATTGACGGTGTTCGCTTTTCCGTTTGGGCTCCGCATGCAAAACGAGTAGCAGTTGTTGGAGATTTTAATAACTGGAATGGGAACGAAAACCAAATGCTGCAAGTGAAACATTCTGGAATTTGGGTTTCTTTCATCCCTGGTCTCGAAGAAGGAGAAATATATAAGTATGAGATTGAAACCGTAAATGGGGAGAGAAAATTAAAAGCAGATCCCTACGCGTTTTTCTCTGAATTACGGCCAAACACAGCATCTGTAGTAAAGCGTTTGGACCAATATCAATGGAAGGATAAAAAATGGCTAATCAAGCGAGACAAAGAAAAATCTTACCATAAACCGCTTCTTGTGTACGAATTACATATGGCATCTTGGAAAAAGAAAGAAAATGGAGATCTGTACTCCTATCGAGAACTTGCAGATGAGCTTATCGACTATGTGGTCGAACATGGATTCACACATATTGAAGTAATGCCAGTAATGGAACATCCATTAGATTTATCTTGGGGCTATCAGCTTACTGGATTTTATTCAATAACAAGCAGACATGGAAGTCCAGAAGATTTTATGTATTTCGTTGACCAATGTCATCAAAAAGAGATAGGAGTTATCCTTGATTGGGTGCCGGCACATTTTTGCAGAGATGAACATGGATTAGGCCGTTTTGATGGAACGCCACTTTATGAACCTCATGATTCACGGAAAGCAGATCGTCCTCTCTGGGGAACCTATAGTTTTGATTTTAGCAAACCGGAGATTCATAGTTTTCTAATCTCTAACATATTGTTTTGGATGGAGATTTATCATATAGATGGTTTCCGTGCAGATGCGGTTTCCTCAATGATTTATCTGAATCACGATAATCCTCAATCAGAGAAGTTAACGAACCAATTTGGCGGTGAGGAGAATGTTGAAGCCATATCATTTTTGAAAAAAATGAATGAAGCCGTATTTGCCAAATACCCTGGAGTTTTAATGATGGCAGAGGAGGCGACAGATCATCCGTTAGTAAGTGCACCAACTTCCATTGGCGGATTAGGCTTTAATTACAAATGGAATATGGGATGGGCTAATGATCTTCTAAAATATATGAAACTCCATCCTTCTGAAAGACCATATCATCATAATCTTTTGACATTTTCTTTTTTTTATGCGTTTTCTGAAAATTTTATACTTCCTTTTTCACATGACGATGTAGTTCATGGGAAACTGTCTTTATTGAATAAAATGCCAGGCGATTATTGGCAGAAATTTGCTAATTATCGGCTGCTTTATGGCTATTTAATGACACATCCGGGTAAAAAACTTGTATTCATGGGGGCTGAATTTGGCCAATTTGCTGAATGGAAAGAGTTAGAAGAGTTAGACTGGCTTCTACTCGATTATGAGTCACATGCTAATCTGAATCGTTATATTAAAACGATTCAGCATTTTTATAAAAATACATCCAGCTTATGGAGATTAGATCATGAGCAGGATGGATTTGAATGGATTGACGCTGATAATCGTGATCAAAGTGTCATTACCTTCATGAGGCATGGAAAACGGAAAGGAGACTATTGCATTATTGTCTGCAATTTTTCAACAGCTGTTTATCATGATTATCGAATTGGAGTACCATCTACTGGAAAATACATCGAGGTATTAAATAGCGATGAGGAAATCTTTGGTGGTTCAGGCCAACTTAATGAGAAAGTAATTACAGTAGACAAACAGCCTCACCATAACCAGCCATACAGCATGAACATTAAAGTTCCGCCACTTGGCATAGCAATCTTCATGAAACAAACTAAAAAGCGGCAGGGGAGAGTAATTCATAATGAAATCTAAAAAATGGATCGCAATGTTATTAGCAGGAGGGCAAGGATCAAGGCTTGGCGAATTAACGACTGGACTTGCAAAACCGGCTGTTCCGTTTGGCGGAAAATACCGTATCATTGATTTCCCCTTAAGTAACTGTACTCATTCTGGAATTGATACAGTTGGTGTGTTAACTCAATATCAACCACTTGTCTTGAATCATTATGTTGGTAATGGTAGACCATGGGATTTGGACCGGAACTTTGGCGGAGTTTCCGTTCTTCCACCATATCAAGGAAAAGATGGCGGGGAGTGGTACGCGGGTACAGCGAATGCAGTCTATCAAAACATTCAATATATTGACCATTATGACCCAGAATATGTACTTGTATTATCTGGAGATCATATTTACAAAATGGACTATAGCAAGATGTTTAAATACCATGTTGAAAAGAATGCCCAAGCAACTATAGCGGTCATAGAAGTACCTTGGTCAGAAGCAAGTCGATTCGGCCTTATGAATACAGACGATGAAGATAAGATCTCTGAGTTTGAAGAAAAACCCGCGGATCCAAAAAGCAATTTAGCATCAATGGGCGTTTATTTATTTGACTGGAAACTATTGAAACAGTATCTAATCGAGGATGAGCACGATCCATTTTCCACAAAAGATTTTGGTAAGGATATTATCCCAAAAATTCTAGGGGACGGTAAGAATTTATATGCATATCGATTCGAAGGCTATTGGAAGGACGTAGGGACAGTCGAAAGTTTATGGGAAGCTCATATGGATCTATTGAATGATATACCTGGTTTTGATTTAAATGATCCGCATTGGAAGTTCTATGCTGGTAACGCAAATCATGCGCCACAATATATTTCATCTGAAGCTAATATCACACAATCTCTAGTAAATGAAGGCTGTATCGTTCACGGTACAATTAATCATTCTGTTCTTTCATACAATGTTCATGTAGGGAAAAATACAACAATAAAAGACTCAGTTATTATGCCTAATGTGAAAATCGGAAACAATGTTACGATTAATAATGCAATCATTGCGAGTGACATCTGTATTGAAGATGGTGCAGAAATTGGTTCAAGTTCACCTGCTGCTGAAATTACTGTCATTGGAGATGCCGAGAATATTTCATACGTTGCAACTAACGAGAAAAGTAGGATTAAATAAGAATATGCATATAGGGGAGTCGCTGTATTTGGATAATGTAATTGGAGTTATTAATCTCGTAAACGAAAAACAATATTTAAAAGAATTAACATCACATCGCTGTCTTTCAGCAGTACCATTTGGTGGAAGATACAGGCTTATTGATTTTATTATGTCGAATTTTATTCATGCAGATATAACCAAAGTTGCAGTGTTTACGAAAGAAAAATACCGGTCAATTATGGATCATCTTGGCTCAGGGAAGGAATGGGATTTAGATAGACGTAATGGAGGCTTGTTCATACTGCCTCCTACTCATCCGGATGAACTTATAAAAGGAGATTTACAGCAATTTCACGATCACATCGAGTTTTTTCTCCGTTCTCCTGAAGATACGGTTGTTATCTCACCTGGCCATCATGTCTGTAAAATGGATTTTCAAGAAATTGTTGAATATCATAAAGAAAGTTGCGCGGATATTACCGTTATCTATAAAGATTTTGATGGCGAACCTGTAGACAAGCCCATTTATCATAAATATTCGATTCAGAATGATGGAAGGGTCAAGAATATCGAACTCTATACATCTCCTGAACAGGGGGAATCTGTAGGTCTTGAGACTTTTGTCATTAAAAAGGACTTGCTCATCGAGATCATAAAAACTTGCTGTGAAAATGGCGAATATGATTTCTTAAAAGATGGCGTGAAGGCAAATTTACACCATTTAAAAGTAAATAGCTATCATTATAAAGGATATTTTCCATTTATTCATTCTATTTCTAGCTTCTATAAAAGCAATATGGATTTCCTAAATCCGGAGCTCGCACAAGCCTTCTTTTATGATACATGGGATATATATACAAAGATCAAGCACGAAGCACCTGTGAAATATTCTATTTCTTCTAAAGTATCAAATTCTTTAGTTGCGAATGGCTGTGACATTGAAGGTACGGTTGAAAACAGTATTATATTCCGTGGAGTGAAAATTCGAAAAGGAGCCGTTGTAAAAAATAGTATCATCATGCAAAAAGGAGAAATCAATGAAGGAACGTATGTCGAAAATGTGATAACGGATAAACAAGTAAAAATTACATCAGAACAAGTTGTCATAGGTGATTCTATACCACGTATCGTAAAAAAAGCAGATGTAGTGTGACGGGGGATTTGAAATGAATATTTTATATGCAGCATCCGAGTGTGCGCCATTCATCAAAACTGGAGGTCTAGGAGATGTAATCGGTGCATTGCCAAAAGCTTTGCAACAACAAGGTGTCAGTGTGACGGTTGTTTTACCTAAATACAGTGACCTTGCAGAAGAATATAAGAATCAATTAGAACTCATTAAAATCATTGATGTACCTGTCGGCTGGAGAGAACAATATTGTGGAATCGAAAGACTAGTGCATGAAGGGATCAACATCTATTTTCTAGATAACGAATACTACTTCAAACGGCATGGAAGTTATGGCTATTACGATGATGGGGAACGGTTCGCCTTTTTTTCGAGGGCAGTGCTTGAAGCAATTCCTCATCTTGACTGCAAACCTGATATTATCCATTGCCATGATTGGCAGACAGGCCCTATCCCTGTTTTATTAAAGGCACATTATCGTAATCATCCATTTTATCAGGGGATCAAGACTATCTTCACGATCCATAATCTACGATATCAAGGAGTATTTTCTAAGAGTGTTTTAGCAGAGCTACTTGATTTAAGTGAGTTATATTTCCATATGGACGGTCTGGAATTTCAAGGAAGCGTTAGCTATATGAAAGCAGGTCTGGCATATGCAGATTATTTGACTACCGTTAGTCCGACTTATGCAAATGAAATTCAAATGTCGTATTATGGAGAAAACTTAGATGGATTCTTGCGAAAGCGAAGTGAAAATCTACGTGGAATTATCAATGGAATTGATCTTGACTCTTATAACCCAGCACTAGATCAAGCTCTTTTCACAGGCTATAAATCATATGAAGGAAAAATGGAGAACAAACGACTGCTCCAAGAACAATTAGGTCTTCCAGTGAATGAAAGTATTCCAGTCATTTCAATGGTAACAAGGCTAGTTGATCAAAAAGGGATCGATTTAGTTCTTCATGTTGTAGAAGGTATTCTCAAGCAAAATGTTCAGATAATCGTACTTGGAACAGGCGAGGAACATTATGAATGGGCCTTTAAAGATTTAGCACATCGCTACCCTGAACAAGTTTCAGCACAGATCTATTTTGATGAAGGATTATCAAGAAAAATCTATGCGGGTTCTGACCTTTTCTTGATGCCTTCCCAGTTTGAGCCTTGTGGAATCGGGCAGCTGCTTGCACTGCGCTATGGTACACTTCCACTGGTAAGAGAAACTGGAGGTCTAAAAGATACTGTCGTTCCTTATAATGAGTTGAACGATCAAGGGAATGGATTCAGCTTCTCGAATTTCAATGCTCATGATATGTTATACACGATTGAAAGGGCGGTTTGGTTATATCGCTATCAACCGAAGAAATGGAAACAACTTGTTGAACGAGCGATGAATATTGATTATAGCTGGGATACGTCTTCTAAGGAATACAAAGAACTATATGAAATGTTAGTATAAAGTGAAACTTCAATCAGTGGGGGTTTCATCCTCCACTGATTGTTAGTCCCTTTCTAATGTTTGTTTTGGTAAAGCGACATTTACGAACACGATTTCAATGAATCAAAGACTAAGTACGCCCGGTCATTTAGTCTTTCGTCTGTGTGACTTACATCCTTGTGTGATTCAAATAAACCATTGAAGACCACAAAGGTAAGAGTTAACTGAATCTCACCAATCGGGCTTTTACTGCCCGTTAATGTGGGATTAAATAAGGAGCACTTCCATAAAATTTGGGAGTGCTTTTTACCTTTTATTTTTTTCTTATATAATCATAATTTAAAAGATGGGAGCCAATGTTTTGTTTTTCAAAGCGAATATTGATTTGATATACAATGTTCATTCAACAATTGTTTTTGGTTAATCATTTATTTATCCACATTAACAGAAAGTCAATACCTGTAATTTAATATAAGAGGAATCGAAGAATCGTAGATGGAGGATGAAGAAAACACCCAGTATTTGAAGTTTCACTTAATATGTTCTGTCAATATGCTTACAAGGTTTTCTTTATTCTAATAATCGGGTATAAAGAAGAGAGAGAATAATTTATTTAGATGAGGATGAGCCTTATGAAAAGACGGAGCATAGAGTTTGTATTTTTATTTATCTTAATGTGTGCCGTTTATATTGTTCTTTTCAGTAACTTTAGTTTAAACTTGAAACTTTTTTCGATTGGATTATATGTATTAATTATTCTAATTACAATGTATTCCTTGATGTTAGAATACCGTTCTTCACACCACACTTTGCTTTGGATGTATGTATTGCTGTTTATACCTTTGTTTGGCTATATGTTTTATCTATATTCAGGACAGCTTTACTTAAAGGGTTATTTGTTTAGGACGAAACGCCAGCAAAATCGCGAAGAATGGAAGAGATTAGTTAATGAAGCGACTTCACCTAATTTATCCTTTCTAAACGACCATCAAAGAGTATTTTCAACGTTTGCAAGAAATGCATCACAAACTACATTTAGCACGAACTCAAATACGTATGTTTTAAAAAATGGGAAAGAAACATTTAGTGAAATTATAAAGAACCTAAAAGAAGCAAAGCAGTTTATTCATATTGAATATTATATTTTCAGATCAGATAGGCTTGGAAAAGAGATCATACATATTTTAATAGAAAAGGCTAAAGAAGGAGTGGAAGTTTTATTCATTTTTGATGCTGCTGGTAGCTTTAGCTTAGCTAAGTCCGATATTAAGAAATTGGTTTTAGCAGGGGTAAAGGTACAACCATTCTCACCATTGAAAAGTGGTTTTTTTAATCAAAAATTCAATTTTAGAAATCATAGGAAAATCATTGTAATTGATGGACACACAGGTTTCGTCGGTGGGTTGAATGTTGGGGAAGAGTATTTAGGAAGAAATAAAAAAATTGGCTTCTGGAGAGATACTCATCTAAAAATAGAAGGTGAAGCTGTTTATACGTTACATACGGTATTTTTAATGGATTGGGAGTATGTAAGCGGGGAACAGGTGCTTAGTGAAAGAGCAAAAATGAAGCGAACTAACAGAGGTGACGGTGCGGTTCAGATTGTAGCAAGCGGGCCAGATACTCAGCAAGGCATCATGAGTGATTTTTATTATTCGCTTATTTCGTGTGCTACGAAATCGATATGGATTGCAACTCCTTATTTCGTTCCTGATGAGGCAATTCGTGCAGCCATGAAATCTGCTGCACTAAAAGGGGTTCAAGTACGGTTAATGATTCCAGAAATAAATGATGGATTTCTGACTCAATATGCAAGTCGTTCCTATTTCAATGAACTCTTGGAATGCAATGTTGAGATATTTTTGTATAAAAAGGGATTTTTACATCAGAAAGTAATAATTGTAGATCATGATATGGCGACGATAGGAACAGCTAATATGGACAAACGCAGTTTTCATTTGAATTTCGAAGTAAATGTTTTTTTACTCGGAACACAATCTATTAATGAGCTTGTGGAGGACTATGAAGGAGATATACTAGATAGTGATAAGGTAGAAATGGACTCTTATCGTAAACGCGGATTTGTTGTGAAATCGAAGGAAGCATTCAGCCGTTTGTTTTCAGATGTTCTTTAATAGGAATAAGAGTATGAACAATGTATAGTAGAAAAAGATGATTAGCAAAAGTATTGGGGAGAGTAGAAAAATGAAATTAGTTTCTTGGAATGTAAACGGAATTCGAGCCTGTGTTAAGAAAGGTTTTCTTGATTATTTTCACGAAGTAGACGTAGATATCTTCTGTCTACAGGAAACAAAGCTGCAAGAAGGGCAAATTGAATTGGAGCTTAATGGCTACAATCAATATTGGAATTATGCATTGAAAAAAGGCTACTCAGGAACGGCTATTTTTACAAAACAAAAACCATTATCTGTTTCATATGGTGTCGGAGAGCGAGAAGAAGAAGCTGAAGGACGTATTATTACGTTAGAGTTCGAGGATTTTTATCTTGTAAATGTGTATGTGCCAAATGCGAAACGTGATTTAACGAGACTTGAATATCGACTAGAATGGGAAGATGAAATTCGAGCCTATTTAACTGAACTCGATCAGAAGAAGCCTGTTCTATTTTGCGGTGATTTAAACGTTGCTCACCAGGAGATTGATATACGAAATGCAAAATCAAATATTGGCAATTCTGGATTTACTGTTGAAGAGCGTGAGAAAATGACAGAATTGCTTAAAATGGGATTTATTGACACATTTCGTTATTTTCACCCAGACATGGAAGGGGCTTACACTTGGTGGTCCTATATGAGTAAAGTGAGGGAACGAAACATTGGCTGGCGGATTGACTATTTCCTAGCCTCAAAACGTCTTGATTCCAATTTAAAGGATGCTGGCATTCATCCTCACGTTCTTGGAAGTGATCATTGCCCGATTTATCTGGAAATAGATTTTATATAATCTCCAATAATCGGTTATAGTACTAACACAGTCACCAAATTAAAGGAGGATATGATGAAATCATTTACTGTAACATTTCACAAAGAAGACGATGTAGATACAATGCTTGTCCAAAAACTGACGGAGCAGGAATTCGAACAAGCAACTATTGGGGGAACACGACGATTTTTTGAACTTGATACGAATGTCGGATTTTTCGTATTTTTTGATGGACAAGACAAAGATGGGGATCTTAACTATTTGATGCTTCAATATGAAGAAGACAATGATGATCCACAAGCATGTTATGCTTTTGCAATAAAAGACTTTTATGAGTTTATGACACTTTATTTACAAGGAGTTGATGACTTCCCAGAGGATGATGAAGAAGATGATTCGTATGGACCTATTCATCACTTGGCACATCTTTTATTCCACGTGGTAGAAGAAGGGAATTCGATTAATCTGGACTAATCGCCATTAAGGGTGTCCCCAAATGTCTTATCTCGTACTTTTAACACAGTAAATTGTCGTAAAATACGAACTATAATCTGAATTTAGCTGTAGTGGGGTCTGATCCTTTCGTTAAGTGACAGCCCTTCCGTTTTGGTTTAAGAATAAAAAGAGAGGCTATAGGAAATAGGTGAATGATTAATGTCACAAGTATATTTGTTTTTTATAGATGATAAATCATTGGAACACCCAAAAAAAGTAATTTAGCTAAGGGGATTTATTTTGATCAAGGCAATAAATGTAAAACTAAAGAAAACAGCACGTGAAGTATTACAGATCCAACTACCAGCTTATCAAATTGAAGCACAGTTAATTAATTTTTATGAAATACCTCCTCTCAAAGATACTGTAGAGACGATACAGGCTAGTGAAGAGCAATTTTTCGGTTATTTCATTGAAAATCAACTTGTTGGGTTCATATCCCTAGAAGAAACAGAAAAAAATATCAATATTTGCCGTATGGTTGTTCATCCTAGCTTTTTCAGGAAAGGAATAGCAAAAAAACTTGTTCACTATGTTTTACATGCAATCAAAGGTTCAAAAAAAATAACGGTGATGACTGGTGAGAAAAACTATCCAGCAAAAAATCTATATTTGTCACTAGGGTTTGTAGAAGTAAAAATTATTGAAGTTGCTGATGGTATCTTCCTAACAAGTTTTGAAAAGAAGTAAAAAGCATCAGAGAATATTTCTCGATGCTTTTTTATAAAAATCATGAACGGATATTTTTCACTCTGCCAATTTGTCCGTCGGTTAATCTTACTTTTATTCCATGAGGATGAGAACTTGATTTCGTTAAAATATCCTTTACAATTCCACTTGTTAATTTTCCGGTACGTTGGTCCGCTTTTAGAACTATTTCAACGGCAGCGCCAGGTGTAATATCTTTTCTAGTTTGACCGTTCATCACACACCCATTTTTCTGCGGGTATTGCTAACTTTTTTCGTTTGCTGGCTCTTCATCTTTTGACCTGTCTGCAACCCATTCTTATTTGTTTGACCTTTAGTACCTTGATTTTTTTTAGCTTCTAGCTGTTGCTTGATAGCGTCTTGAAGGCTCATTTTCTTTTTTTGTGTTTCTTCTGTGCTATCTTGATTATTGTCTATCATGTAAATTCCTCCTGATCAGGTATGACGTGTACGTATAGTATAAACCATCTTATTGTATAAAAGCTACGAATTGATGTAGGTTAAAATTATTAATATAATATTAATATAAGGATCTTTTCGTAAAGATTGTTGTTTTTCACAAGTAACAAATTCGAGCAGCTGTTGATTTTAGTTGATATGTAAGACTCCTGTGTAAGGCCGTGTTGAGGGACCCCCCGCAAATCAAGGCTCTAAGGATGCTTTTGAGTCCGCCTGTGGATAGCGAGAACCTTTTAACGGAAGTCAACCCAGGATAGTAGTGTAAATATAATTTAAAAGCAACAATATACTAAAACAGCTTTTTATAATAACTCTATTTTAGTAAATAAATGAAACCGGATTACATTCGTAATAATTCTAAGATATATGTTGGTAGCAATTGGGCAGGGAATAGGAAAAATAGCTTTGTAAAATCTTTTGTACACGTTAAGTAATCAAAGTTTTCAAAATTTAAACAGAGAATTCTCTATCTTATGACTTGCATTAAGCTATCCTGATTATGTATGATTGTACTATATTTACCAAATACAAGGAGGTTCGTAATGAGTACATTTGTAAAATCTAATCTAACAGCACCGATTTCTGGGAATTATGTAGAGGTTGGGCAAGGTGGAGGCAAAATCAAAAGAGCACAAATTTTTGAAGCAAAAGAAGGAACTGAACTACCTGAATTAAAGGCCTATACGATTAAATTACTACATAAAGGGAAAGAAAAATCGGTAGAAAGACAGCATCAGTGGAAGCTAATAAAGTAAGGCTCTTTTCGTAAAGATTGTTGTTTTTAGCAAAAAACCAATTCGAACAGATGTTGATTGTAGTGGAAGGTGCGAGACTCCTGCGGGAAAAGCGTGTTGAGGGAGACCCCGCAAGAACCCCGCAAGTGCAAAGCACTGAGGAGGCTTCTGAGACCGCCCGCGGAAAGCGAGGACCTGCAACGGAAATCAACCCGGGTTATTAGTGTAAAAATGATTGAAAAGCAACAAAGTATGTGAAAACAGCCTTAAGTAAAAACCATTGGGTGTCCCAAAAGGGTCAGACCTCGCACTTTATATATAGACTATAGTAGTCAAATACATACTATAGTCTGTATATAGTCGTTGCGGAGCCAGACCCTTTCGTTATGAGAAAGCCTCTGATTTATTAACGACTTCTCCTATTTCCTTTAATTAATATTCAGTTATGACCTGCTTGATTAATCTGTCTATCTGCTTCAATTTCTCGTTTTTTATCGAAGAGGTTGGGTAATGATAATAGATAACTGACTTTTCAATAGGGGGAATCATAAATGAAGCTTACACCAGAACAGCGTGTCGAACTGCATGGCTTTAATAACTTAACAAAATCGCTTAGCTTTAATATGTATGATGTTTGCTATACAAAAACGAAAGAAGAGCGCGAGGCATATTTGGAATATATCGATGAACAATATAATGCTGAACGGTTAACGGCCATTTTAGAAGCGGTTTCAGATATGATTGGTGCACATGTATTAAATGTGGCCAGACAAGATTATTTTCCACAAGGAGCAAGTGTTACAATGCTAGTGTCAGAAGGGCCAATTATTGCGCCTTCAGAATCTCTAGAGAAGTCTCCGGGTCCTTTGCCAGAGGCACTGGTTATGCACCTTGATAAAAGTCATATAACCGTGCATACATACCCCGAATATCATCCAGATGAAGGGATTAGTACATTTAGAGCAGATATTGATGTTTCAACTTGTGGTGAAATTTCCCCGCTCAAAGCATTAAATTATTTAATCCATTCATTCGACACCGACATTATGACTATGGATTTCCGTGTCCGTGGCTTCACACGCGACAAGTTTGGTCATAAACTATTCATAGATCAAGACATTAACTCCATTCAAAATTACATTCCTGAAAATGTGAAAGAACAATATGACATGATTGATGTCAATGTGTATCAAGAAAATATTTTCCACACAAAATGCAAATTAAGAGAATTTGACCTAAATAATTATTTATTCGGCTATACAAAAGATAAAATTTCACAAAGCGAAGTCGAAGAAATCACGAGGAGACTTAAGCGAGAAATGGATGAAATCTTTTTTGGTAGAAATATGAAGGAGCAGTGAAATAGTTATAAAAGGAACAAGGACTACAGACCATGTCGAAATCGAGATTAATTTCTTCCAAAATTATTGCAAATCTTTTATTATGGAGATATTACCAATATGAAAGAAGTGATGATGTTGTCATTGAGTACATGGTTTGAAAAAGGAATGACGTTTGAAGAATATAGAAAGAGCATGGAAGTAAATCGTGATGAACTGTCTCGTGTTTATGAAAATGTGGCATTTTCTAATGGAGATTTACAATTTTTTTCAGATTTAGCTAATAAGAAGTGGAGAGGTATCGTACTTACCGCTGATTGGTGTGGCGACGCGTCATTCTGTGTTCCGATTATTCAACGAATCGCTGAAAAAAGTAGTATGGAATTGAAGTTTTTAATTCGAGATGAAAATTTAGAATTGATGGATCAATATTTAACGAACGGAACAGCACGCTCTATTCCAATTTTTATCTTTATTGATGAAGCTGGAAATGAGCAAAAAGTATGGGGACCTCGGGCAGAAAAAGTTCAGGAGTTTTTACAATCATTGTTGGTCCAACTTCCTGATAAAGAAGCTGCAAATTTCAAAGACAAACAACAAGAAGTATTTGCTCAATTTAAAGAAAGAGTTACGACAGATCCAGACATGTGGCGTGTTGTTATAGACAGTGTAATAACAAGACTGAAATAAAAATGCTGCTCTTCCTTAAATGGGAGGGCAGTATTTTTTTGCTTCCATTTTGAATGAAAAAATAATTACCTATAAAATTATTATGTTAACTAAATTCAAACAAAAAAGATGCCATTCACATTTTATTGGTGTCTTTTTTAGTTTACTTTATTGATAAAGTATTAAGAACATGTAAAAATAGCAAGATTTATCAACTGTTTCATTCTGTTTGTACTATTTAATAATACAGATTATAAAACTAAAATGTAACAGTTACTTTATAAAATTAGTACAGAATGAAATGATAATATTTCACTATACTTCTAATCTTATTTAAAGATGCTATTTTTTCATAAGGCCCTTTTCGTAAAGATTTGATTGTAGTGGAAGATGCGAAACCCCTTCTTAGAGAAGCGTTTTGAGGGAAAATCCTCAAGTGCAAAGCACTGAAGAGGCTCCTGAGACTGCTCCCAGAATGCGAGTACCTGTAACGGGAATCAGCCCAGAGTAGTAGTGTACAAATAAATGAAAAGCAACAAATTATGCGAAAACAGCCTTTCATAAACACCAATCGTTTGATTTACACGTTTGCGCGAATAGTTACTAAAGGGGATAGTCCAAATCTAAAATCGTAGGTTGGTTCTGCCATATCAATTTGATTGTCATTAAAATAAACAAACTTTCATTAAAAATGTTTGACATTAAATAAACAAATTAATAAAATGTTTATTAATTAATAAAATGATTGAGGAAGTGACTATTAAAATGCAACTGTCTGATTTATTTTGGAATGCTTCGCTAACAGAACTTAAACATGGATATATCGAAGAAACGACTAATTATATATGCCTTCTATGCGGAAAATCGGTTGAAAAAGGAATTGTCTACCAAGATAATGGTGTTTTTTACGAAGCTGAAAGGTTTATGCGCCATCATATTGAGAACACTCATCAGTCAGTGTTTGAATACATGATTAATCTGGATAAAAAGCTTACTGGGCTAACGGATCACCAAAACCGACTTCTCCGTCTTTTCTATGAAGGGAATAGCGATACAGAAGTACAAAAAGAAATGGGGATTGGAAGTGCTTCTACGATTAGGAACCATCGCTTTGTATTAAAAGAGAAAGAGCGTCAGGCTAAGATCTTTTTGACAATGATGGAATTATTAAAGGAGAGAGACGATCATGCTCCTGCTTTTATTGACTATCATAGTACAGCAAGGCTGGTCGATGACCGCTACAACATAACTGAAGAAGAGAATAAGAAAATCTTAAATAAGTATTTTCCTGAAGGGATTAAAGGCCCCTTGAAATCCTTCCCACCGAAGGAAAAGCAGAGACTTATTGTACTTCGGGCGCTAACTGAACGTTTTGTAGATGAACATCTTTATGAAGAAAAGGAAATAAATCAACTTCTGAAGGATGTTTATCACGACTATGTTTTGTTAAGAAGATATTTAATTGAATATGGCTTTTTAGATCGAAAAGCCGATGGGAGCCAGTATTGGTTGAAAAAATAATGTTGGAGAGTAGGTTGCAAATATGGAACGTAGAAAAGAACTAAAACAGATTTATAAAGAAACAGCGATAGAAGCAGGAGTCTATCAGATAAAAAACATTATGAACGAAAGGATTTTTATTGGAGGTACTCCCAACTTGAAGACATTAAATGGAACAAAATTCATGCTAGAAACAGGTGGACATAAAAATAAAATGCTTCAGGAAGACTGGAATCATTTCGGGAAAAATGCTTTTAATTTTGAAGTTTTAGAAATTCTAAAAAAGAAAAAAGAG
This sequence comes from Peribacillus huizhouensis, assembly GCF_014138605.1. Taxonomy (GTDB): domain Bacteria; phylum Bacillota; class Bacilli; order Bacillales; family DSM-1321; genus Peribacillus; species Peribacillus huizhouensis. The sequence continues at coordinate 110,886 of NZ_JACJHX010000006.1, forward strand.
GGCTATTTTGATGTGAAAAAAGAGTTGAAAAAGCTTGAAGAGAAGTGGTTAAATGACCTTCAACCATTTGGTGAACGAGGGTATAACTAGAAAATCTCAATTTTAAAGAAGAAATGTAATGAAATAATCACAAAGTATGAATGCATGATGGATAAGCCATCAACTAGTCGACAAAGCGTCCCCTGATGATGATTCTTATCCCATTGATTTTTAGCAATTACAATATTGCAAGATCAATAATTGTGGAAGAATCGAATTGCTTCACTTAATTAAATATGTAACCAGAAACATCTCCAAAATACCGGAGATGTTTTTATTCTTTTTCCTCACGTATTACGCCATTAAAACCCCACTGATTGAAGTTTGATTATTATGTAACAGGGACATGAAAACTAAGACTTAGAGCTTAGTGAAATTACTTTTCAAGGTCATGTTTAGAATTTCCTCTTTCTTGTATCGTTAATGGTGTTATATGTAAGGTGTGTTAATTATTAATATTTGCATTTTTTATTCAGTAGGAAAGTTTATATTGGTTAGATACAGTGAAACTTTCCAAGAGTTACTGCTCAGAGGTAAAGTTTGCGCTCAAAGGATGTGGGTCACACAGACGAAAGACTAAAGGACGCGGCGCACTTAGGCTGTGATTCATTGAACCTTAGTAACTTTAGTTCGTACTTCTGTCGATTGATCTAAGCGAAAGTAGTTTAGGACTAACAATCAGTGGGGGACGTAGAACCCCCACTGGTGTAAGCTTCACTTTTTTTAAACATGATACGTTGAATCAGCCAGAATAAGTTTTTAAACAAACAACTATTGGCGCACCATTATTGTAAACATAAGACATTCATCTCATTTTTTTGATAATGCTTTATACTTGCTAGGACCAAAAGCCTTCGAAATCAAAATAATGTTGTCCCAAAATGGTTAGGATATCACAATCTACGCCTATTACTAACACGATCAATAAACTGGAAAATGTAGATGTCGGGTTTAAGCCATTCGGAATTAGGACAACTGCGATATTACTTTATTCTGATTTTTGTGTGATTAATGCACTATGAACTTGACTAACAGCTGTTTGGGCTTGAGCGATTTCATTCGCAGCTTGTTTGATTGCTTCCTCAGCTAAGGTTGGATCTGAAGCAGACTTTTCGATTGCTTGACTTAATAATGTTTGAGTAAGAGTAACATTTGCTTTAGCTTGGTTAAGTTGATTCACATCAATTGGTTGATTATTTGGGCTCATTCTAATCCTCTCCTATTCAAATTGAAATACCTTTATAGCTTGACCTAGCTTAATTGTTTTATTGGTGGGAAAAAATTCTATTTTACATTTGATTAAGTGATACTTAAATCAATGGGGAGCTTAAAAGGAAATACGGTCGTCATTCATTTGTTTTAAAAAATCTTATTGATGTTGTAAAACAAAATTCTTAAAAAATAATTTTTTGACAAGGTTAAGACTGAAAATACACATATTTTCTTAGCATAACTGAATGTTGAAAATGGTCGCTATTTTTATTATAAATTCTCAATTCTTGCAAGTATTTCACTCATAACTTTTTTATACGTGTTAATATTACTGCCTCGCCGCATACAATTTGGGCGGTTTACCAGATTTTTTTGTGCTTTGAAGGCTGCTAGGTATGAACTATTTTGGTATATAAAAGGAAGATAGAAGGTAATTTGAAACTATAGTAAATTGTGGTGCATTTAACATGATAGAAAGGTTTATCTCCTATCTCCTATTTACTGATACAGGAACGAATTTATCGAAGCTTATTAAACTATTTACAACGCAGCCATTTAATCATGTTACAATCTCATTCGAAGCTGAATTAAGTGAAATTTTCAGTTTTGGTCGTAAAAAACATAATAATCCTTTTATCGGAGGATTTGTAAGGGAAGAAATAGCAGTAGGATTATTTAAGAATGCTAAATGTGAAATATATAGTTATAAAATTTGATGGGTAAAGTGAAACAAATTGAAGCTGAGAAAGAAATTTATAAATATAATTTACTAGGCTTTTTTTCTAATCTACTAAATACAAATTGAGAACAGTGAAAATATTTTTCTCTGTTCTCAATTTGTAGCAACGATATTAAATGAAAAAAACATGTAATTGATAAATCACAAATATGGTGACACCGCAAAATTTATTGGCTCTGAAAAGACTTCAATTAGTATATAAAGGAGAACTTCATTTTTTTCCATATCAGACTGATGAAATAGAGGTGGAAAACGATTTAGAATTAAGTTTAAACGATATCAATTGTCATACAGCTGATTTTAGCTAAATTAGCGGGGGAAGTCTGTCTATAGAAAGACTTTCCCGCTTATTGCGCTTTGTAAATCATGGCATACTATGTATGTCATATATCAATCTTTTACTTATTAAGACGAGAGCTGGTACATTACGATATTAAGTTAGTCGGCGTACTAGTCTGTGTTCATTCATTCGATTTTGTGTGTTGCTTTATTAATTGTGAGATTGCGACTTAGCGACAGGAGAACGGGACTACCTAACAGGAAGGATGAGAAAAATCCACCGATTTGAAATAGTACTTTATTGAGAATTTTCATCCTTTTGCTCTGAAGGTTCTTCTGTTGGATCTGGTTCATTTTCGTCCACACCATTACAACCGTATAAGAAGCCCATAGATAAAATGGTGGACATTAATGCAAGAATATATTTTTTCTTTTTCATTTTTACTCCTCCTTTATTATTTTTACGTTACCCTGTAATAAGTAAATTTAATCAAAATAATTTTCGCTATATTTCATTTTTGTTAAAAAAAATAAGGTTCGTAAACCGATCTTATTAAGATAGGTTTCTATACCAAGACAGTTGTCGATAACCCCTAAATCAGCGAATAATATTTATTTTCTGATAATTTATTCTTTACCACTTAATTTTATCAAGTTAGAATTATGTAAAACTAAATAATCTATAAGCAATGATTGGAAATAGTAAAAGATTGAATAAGCTTACAGAGAGCCGATGGGTGGTGAAAATCGGCAGTTATTTGCCTTTGAACTCGTCTATGAGCTACTCCGTGAACTAATAGTAGGGGATGTCGGTTTTCTACCGTTATTAGGATAGGTGGTAAACGCCACCGAATTGAGTGGGTTAATTATGTGAATTAATCAATTAGAGTGGTACCGCGAGCAAAGCCTCGTCTCTATAGTTTCTATAGAGGCGAGGCTTTTTTATACTTTATTATTGATTAGGAGTGAATTTGAAATGACAAGAAAATTTGGGTGTTTGATACGACTTTACGGGATGGTGAGCAAGTTCCTGGAGCAAAACTTAATTTGTATGAAAAACTCGAAGTAGCACGTCAATTAAGGAAACTACAAGTCGATATTATTGAGGCTGGTTTCCCTGCATCTTCAGTTGGTGATTTTAATGCTGTGAAAGAAATTGCAACGAAAGTGGGAAATACAGATGATATCATGATCACAGCGTTAGCACGAGCGGTAAAAGCAGATATTGACTCTGTTTATAATGTGTGAAATATGCTGAAAAACCATTAATTCATATGGTGCTTGGAACTTCAGATATTCATGTAGAGAAAAAATTCGGTAAATCCAAAAATCAAATTTTAGACATTGGTGTGGAAGCTGTGAATTATGCAAAAACACTACTCCCTGATGTGCAATATTCTACAGAAGATGCGTCTCGATCAGATTTTGAGTAATTATGGACAACAATTGAAGCTGTTGTGAAAGCGGGAGCTACGATTATTAATGTACCTGACACAGTTGGTTATGCCGTTCCTGAAGAGTTTGGTGAGTTAATTTTCAAATTAAATGACCGCTTGAAAAATCTAAATGATAAGGCACTTTTAAGTGTACATTGTCACAATGACCTTGGAATGGCAACTTCAAACACGAGGGCAGCTATTAAAAATGGCGCTGATAAAGTTGAATGTACAATTAATGGCATTGGTGAACGTGCAGGTAATGCTGCACTAGAAGAGGTTGTAATGGCTCTTAATACGCGCCAAGCATTCTATAACGTTCACTCAAACATCAATACGAAAGAAATAATGAATACATCAAAACTTGTCAGTAGTTTAATGGGGCTTGATGTTCAAGTAAATAAAGCGATTACAGGTGATAATGCCTTTGCACATTCTTCTGGTATCCATCAAGATGGGGTGTTGAAGTCAAGAGATGCTTATAAGATTATTAGCCCGACAGAAGTCGGTTTAACCGATATGGAACTCGTGTTAACGGCTCGTTCTGGTCGTCATGCAGTGAAAAACGCACTTGGAAAATTAGGCTTTAATCAATTAACAGATCCACAATTTGAAGATATAATTACTCATTTTCTTGAGTTAGCAGATGTTAAAAAAGAAGTGTATAACCATGATTTATATGTCATAACCGAAAACTATTACTCCAAACATGATATGAATAATCAGGATATCAAATATTATAGCGACAATTTCTATGAACTAATTGACCTCCAAGTAATTAGTAATCCAATATTTCCATCGGCGAGTGTGAAAATTAAGAAGGGAAATCAAATTTTTAAGAGTAGCACTGTTGGTTCTGGACCTATTGATGCATTATATTCATCGATTAAAGAAATCATTGATTTAGATATTAAATTATTAGAATACAAAATTAGTAGAGTATCACGAGGGAAAGAAGCGCTAGGTAAAGTTAAGTTACAAGTGGATTATAAAGGAGAAAAATACATCGCCAAAGCAACAGATACAGATGTGATTAAAGCAAGTGCTTTAGCTTATATTAATGTCGTAAACAGTAATATTGTTGGAAACTTACTTCCAGTTTAACTAGATAGTGGCTATTCAATAAGCGTTCCATTCGTGGGGGATTCCATCATCCCCACGAAAAGTTAGTCCAGTTCGATTGTCGCATGACGTAGTTTGTAACAGTGTATCACAGCTTAGTACCTCAGACGGGCTATGAGCCGAAACTTGATTTGGCACGTATTCACCTATAAGTTTCATCGATTCCTTCTATAAGCCTTATAATGGAGGGTACGGCCCATTATTGTAGGATATATTGGTATCATATTAGAAAATATGCTAAAAGACTAAGACAAATTGAAGTTATTAACATGGCAATCAATGGTCTTAACGCTTTTGTGCGAAGATCACGAAGACTCACATTTAGGCCTAGACCTACCATGGCCGCGGTTAAACACCAAGTAGTCAAATTAGAGATTCCACTCAAAATTCCTTCAGTAATAGGGATATAACCACCGAGGGCATAGCTACCGAATAAACTCATAAGGATGAAACCGATTAAGAACCATGGGAATTCAATTTTATTTTCTGGTGAGTTATGATCCGGATATTTTCGTTTCATAAAATACATGAATATAAAGCATAACGGAACGAGCAGGAACACACGACCTAATTTCGCTAGTAAGCCGATAGCAAGCGCATCTTCCCCGCCAGGTGCTGTAGCTAAGGCAACATGGGCGATTTCGTGTAAGCTAATACCAGACCAAATTCCATATTCAATAGCAGTTAGTGGTAAAATTGGACGGAGTATGGTGTAAACAATTGCAAAAATCGTCCCAACTAGTGCAATAATTCCTACTCCAATTGCTGTATCTTCATCTTTTGATTTGACAATAGGAGCAATCGCAGCGATGGCAGCCGCACCGCAAACGCCAGTCCCAACTCCTAAAAGTAAAGAAATGTTTTTATCAGCCTTAAATACTTTAGCAAGCCATATTGTTAAAAGGATTGCAAAAATAATAACGCAAGCATCTCGAATTATCAGTCCAATCCCATCTTGTAAAACCGTATTGATATTTAATTTCAATCCGTACAAAATAATAGCTAAGCGTAGTAGCCTCTTTGATGAGAACGCAATTCCAGCTCGGATTGCTTCTGGATAACCAAATACTTGCCGATAAAAAACCGCAATCACAATTGCAGATGCTAGCAGACCAACCTGTTGAAACCCTGGCACCTTAGCTAATAAGAAGCCAAGGAAAGCGATAAAAAAGGTGAAGGCAATTCCACCAATCCAGATTAAGGTTGCAGCTTTTCGTTTAGGTTCCATTTGTTCATGTACTTTTACTCTTTCTGTTTCCAATTCCTCACCTCCAAAAATGTACCTCATTGTTAAGATAATTCAAATATGATGATAAGGAAAATAATTATATATGATATAAATAATAAGTAATACTTATAGTAGGAGGGGGATTATGGACCAACACTTACTCGTATTTGTAACAGTAGTGGAAAATGGTAACTTTTCACGTGCTGCTGAGAAATTACATATGACTCAACCAGCCGTAAGTCAGTACATCCAATTATTAGAACGTTCTTATGGTGCGAAGCTACTCGATCGCAGTAATAAATATGTTCGGTTAAATAAAGCGGGTGAAATTGTCTATTATCATGCAAAGGAAATATTAGGCCTTTATTCGAAAATGCAAGATTTAATTGATGATTTGTCTAATCTAGCAAGCGGGCAGCTATCAATTGGTGCGAGCTATACTTTTGGGGAATATGTTCTTCCGCATTTTGTTGCCAAATTGCAAGAACAGTATCCTCTCATAAAGCCTAGTATTACAATTGGCAATACAAAGGAGATAGCGGAGTTGGTACTTAGAAACCAACTGGATGTTGGAATTATCGAAGGAGATTTCAAGAATACACAACTTTCCATTGATGCATTTGCGGAAGATAGAATGTTTGTAGTTGCTTCTTCTCATCACCGTTTGGCCCAACGAGATAATGAGGCTGAAATTTCCGAACTGGAAAAAGAAAGATGGATCGTCCGCGAAATAGGATCTGGAACGAGGGAAGCAGTAGAAAAAGTGTTTCATTCTATGTCGATTTCCCCTAATGACATCATGGAATTCGGGAGTACCCAATTGATAAAAGAATCGGTTGAATCAGGACTAGGTATTACTCTCTTGTCTCATTTAACGATTCGAAAGGAAATATCTATGGGGCTATTAAAAGTTGTTCAAGTAAAAGGCACGCCGTTTAAAAGAAAATTTTCAATTGTATTGCGAACATCTTTTAAAACAAAAGCATTAGAAGTGTTTATCAATCTGTTAAAAGAAAAATACTTAATCGACGATCATATAAAGATGGAAGGGAATTGAAATACTAATGATTAGAATAAATAATATTATTATTAAAATTCAACTTTAGCCGATGAAAGAGTGATGTTTATTAATAGGGTGTGCTCTTCTAAATCTAGGTGAAATTATAACGGATATTACCCAAAAAGATATATGATAAGGTGAGATTTATGAAATGCATGCAAACTCCATATTTACTCACGTTAAATTAAGGTAGAAATAATTATCACTTCTAGAAAAAATGATTACTTTTTATTTAACCATCTGAATTTCTTTTGAGAATTTTTACGGCATTTTTAATGACATTAGGAATCGGCATGTTTAATCGACCTGCATTCTCAATAATGGATATCAATTATTGAGAATATGGAGGTAAAGGTAAAATAAAATACATCCTTAAGCTAAAATTTTTTAACTAAGTCTTGATTTATCGGTGTGTAGCAATTACTATAAAAGTAACAAAAAAATGGAAGGGTGACCTTGAAACAATGATCAATTAATCCTATTTATTAAGAAAAATTCGTTAGACATACGATCTTTTTTTCTGGATAGGATTAGCCTGTACATTATTACATACAAGCCAATAAGATCATTGTGTTCCTTCCATTAGGGATATTATGCCATTTTGTCATTGTATTGTACTGCCTCCTGTCCAGATCATTAACAGGAGGTTTTATTTTGGAAAATAACATTTCATCGGACACATCACCTAAATTGTTTAGCAACCGCGTGTTTCAAGCTATTATCGTTTCGGGTCTATTTTTACAAATAGGAATTTGGGTAAGGAATTTTGCGGTACTATTGTTTGTCATGGAGCAGACAAATGGTGATCCATTTGCAGTTTCCATGATTTCGGTAGCGGAATTCGCTCCTATTTTTATTTTTTCATTTATTGGCGGTACATTTGCTGACCGCTGGAACCCGAAAAAAACAATGGTGTGGTGCGACATTTTAAGTGCTATTTCTGTATTTGCTGTTTTAATCACGCTTATATTCGGAACTTGGCAAGTTGTGTTTTTTGTAACTTTAATCTCAGCGATTCTATCACAATTTTCACAGCCCTCAGGAATGAAGTTATTTAAATTACATTTGCCAGAAGACCAAGTTCAAGCTGGGATGTCGGTCTATCAAACAATATTTGCTGTATTTATGGTATTAGGACCTGTTATTGGGACATTTACTTTTCAATCCTTTGGTATAGAGATATCAATTATGATAACAGGATTGGCATTTTTACTTTCAGCAGGTGCACTCGCTTTTCTTCCAAAAGATTACAAAGTAGCAGAGGTAGAAGGAACAACAACATTATGGCAAGAAATGAAGAGCGGTGTTAAATATGTTCTGAATAAAAAGGAATTAAGCTTGTTAGGATTATGTTTCTTAGCTGCAGGACTTGGATTAGGTTTTATCCATCCCCTGTCGATTTTCCTTGTAACTGAACAACTCGGCTTACCAAAGGAAAATCTTCAATGGTTATTTATGGTCAACGGTATAGGCATGATATTAGGTGGAGCCGTTGTCATGATTTTCGCTAAAACAGTAACTCCTCAACGACTCATCACCTTTGGGATGCTTGTAAATGCGATAGGTTTAGCGGTCATGGGATTATCAACAAATTTTTGGCTTACGTTAACAGCTGAATTTGTTAATGGGTTAATGCTTCCTTGTATTCAGATAGGTATTAATACGATGATTTTGCAAAAAACGGAAGGTGCATATATTGGTAGGGTCAACGGAATCTTAATGCCTCTATTTACTGGTTCGATGGTATTAACAATGAGTATGGCTGGAATCGTCAAAGAGAAATTCTCATTAGTTGCTACTTTTGAAGTAGCCGCAGTCTTATTTATTATCGGCATGTTTTTCATTTTGCCATTATACAATCAGAAAACGGAAGTAAAACCAGAGAAACTTATCTCCCAAGATTAGTCTTTTTTAAATAGAAAGACATGGGCTGTCTCTGTAGTTGGTAAATAAACTAACTACTGGGACAGCTCTTTTCATTTTATTAGCTGTAAATATTACCTGAATGAATCAACTTTATTTTATATAAACTGATTGACTTAACTTAAAAAGAGGAGTAAATTTTAATAGTTCGAAAATGAACTGTTCATAAATATAAGAAAATTGGTGATGTAAGAATGGAAAATGAAAATCAACAATTCATGCGTTCAGTACAGGTCATGCGTTCATTTTGGAACGTGCAGAAAAATATCATGCGATTTGTTCAAAAGACAGCGGTTGAGAATGGATTATCAGTGCCGCAATATTCAATTTTGATAAGCATTGCACCTCTTAAGGAAATGACGCAAAAAACTCTTGGTGAGTTAACCTTCCTTCCGAAAAGCACACTGAGCCAAGCAGTTGATGGACTTGTTCAAGCAGGTTGGTTGTATCGCAAGCAAGTAGAAGGCAACCGAAGAGAGATACAACTTACTCTAAGTGACAAAGGTGAAACATTTTTAAAAACAATTCATCGAAAAGAAGGTGGAATTCATCAAGTTTTTCAAGCGGCAATTGAAATACTGACTGAAAAACAGGTTGAAGAACTACTTAAATCACATCTTCAAATTACAAATTATTTAGAAGAGCAGGCAAGAGTAGAAGGAGAGGGTTTGAAATGATTAAAATCCTGAAAAATCTAACCGTTTATAAGTGGATTGTATTAGTGGTAATCGGACTTGTCTTTGTTCAATCAATGTCTGATCTTTATTTACCAACACTAATGGCGGATATTATCGACAAAGGAGTTGTTGTTGGTAAAACTCCTTATATTTGGAAAATCGGTGGTTTAATGATGCTTGTAGCTGCGTTAGGCGCAATTGCCTCCGTATTTGCAAGTTATTATTCAGCAAAAGCAGCAATGGGACTTGGACGCGATCTTCGCCGGAAAGTCTTTAACAAAGTTGAACAATTTTCACTACAGGAATTTGACGAAATAGGTACTGCTTCGTTAATTACACGAACAACCAATGACATTACACAAGTTCAACAAGTGGTCATTATGATGCTCCGTATGGTTATCAGTGCACCGATTATGTTAGTTGGTGGAATTATTATGGCTGTTTCCAAAGATGCAAAATTATCACTTGTTATTGTCGTTACTATGCCTGTTTTAGTCGGTTCAATATTATTGATACTTTATAAAGGGATGCCGCTATTTCAAAAAGTACAAAAACGATTAGACCGATTGAATCTTGTTGTCCGAGAAAACCTAACTGGGATTCGTGTTATTCGTGCGTTTAATCGTGAAACTGAAGAGAAAGTACGTTTGACTCAAGCGAATAAAGAGTTGACAGATGTATCGATTAAAGTAAATAAAGTCATGGCATTTATGATGCCTGTGATGATGCTTGTTATGAATATAACGGTTGTCGCAATTATTTGGTTCGGTGGTATTCGCATTGATAACGGTGGAATGCAGATTGGCGACCTGATGGCATTTATTCAATATGTTATGCAAATTATGTTTGCACTTATAATGGCGTCAATGATGTTCATCATGGTTCCACGTGCTGCTGTGTCGGCAAAGCGGATTAACGAAGTACTCGACATGAAACCGGTCATTTTAGATGAAGGAACACAAAAAGCTTATCAAAAACGTGGAACACTTGAATTTGAGCAAGTGACTTTTAGTTATCCAGGAGCAGAAGAACCTGCATTATCGAACATTAGTTTTAGCGCACGTCCTGGTGAGATTACTGCAATTATCGGTGGAACAGGTTCAGGGAAATCAACCCTCGTTAATTTAATCCCACGCTTTTATGATATTTCGAGTGGAACAATTCGCGTCAATGGTGTTGATATACGTGAAGTACCACAAGAAGAAGTTCGTTCGAAAATTGGTTTTGTACCACAAAAAGCAGTCCTCTTTACAGGTACGATTGCTGATAATATTCGCTTTGGTAAAGAAAACGCAACACAGGATGAAATCGAACACGCAGCTCGGATTGCGCAAGCGGAAGATTTTATTTGTAAAATGAAAGACGGTTATCAATCAAAAATCGAACAAGGTGGTCAGAACGTCTCCGGTGGACAAAAACAACGCTTGTCGATTGCAAGAGCCCTTGTTAGAAAGCCTGATCTTTATATATTCGATGATAGTTTTTCCGCCCTTGATTATAAGACTGACGCAATGCTTCGAGCGGCACTAAAAAATGAAACAGAAGATGCGACAGTATTACTTGTTGCCCAACGTGTTAGTACGGTCGTAGACGCAGATCAAATTATCGTATTAGATAACGGCCAAATTGCAGGAAAAGGCACTCATCAAGAGTTGCTACAAACAAATGATGTATACCGAGAAATTGTCGAATCTCAGCTTTCAGAGGAGGAGATTGCATGAGTAAACATAAAAAACCTCAAGGTGGCGGACCGATGGGACATGGTCCAGGCGGCGGCAATATGATGATGATGGGACAAAAAGCAAAGGATTTTAAAGGAACACTTAAACGTCTATTATTGTATTTAAAACCTCGAAGTACTCAATTGATCGCTGTTTTCATTGCAGCAATTTTAAGTACGATCTTTATGATTGTTGGACCTAAAATTATGGGAATAGCGATTACAGAATTGTTTGAAGGAGCCTTTCAAAAGTTTCAAGGCGTACCGGGAGCATCTATTAATTTTGATAAAATCGGGCATATACTACTCCTATTAGCAGGGCTATATGTTTTTAGTAGCCTGTTTAATTACTTGCAGCAGTATATTATGTCTAGTGTTGCTCAAAAGACAGTGTACGATCTTAGAGAAGATGTCAATAAAAAGCTTGAGAAACTTCCACTAAAATATTTTGATGGACGTCCGAACGGGGAAACGCTCAGCCGAGTCACAAATGACATCGATACGGTCGGAAGCACACTTCAGCAAAGTTTGACACAATTCATCACATCAATTGTAACGATTATTGGGATTATTATAATGATGCTGTCAATTAGTCCAATTTTAACGTTGATTGCAATTGTAAGCTTACCGATTTCCATTTTTGCAATTCGACCGATTTTAAAAAGATCGCAGAAACATTTTGCTGATCAACAACGAACACTCGGACAATTAAATGGACATATTGAAGAAATGTATACGGGGCATCAAGTTGTTAAAGCGTTTGGACATGAGAAAAAGGCTGGTGCCCAATTTGATACAGTTAATGAAGAATTATATGAAGCAGGGCGAAAAGCTCAATTCATTTCTGGTATTATCATGCCAATGATGTTTTTTATCGGGAATCTAAGTTATGTATTAATTAGTGTAGTCGGTGGGATTTTAGTGACACAACGTGCAATTTCAATCGGTGACATTCAAGCATTTATCACCTATTCACGTCAGTTCACCCAGCCTCTCACTCAAACAGCTAACATTGCAAACATTATTCAGTCAACAGTTGCTGCTGCTGAACGTGTATTTGAACTGCTCGACGAAGAAGAAGAGGTGAACGAAAGTGCGACAGCTCATTTAACGAAGGCAAAGGGTGCTGTCACTTTCGAACACGTTGACTTTGGATATGACGAAGAATTATTAATAAAAAATATGAATGTTAATGTTTTACCTGGGCAAACGGTCGCTATCGTTGGACCAACCGGTGCTGGAAAAACGACGATGATTAATCTTTTAATGCGTTTTTATGAACTAAACGGTGGAAAGATTATGATTGATGGTCTAGATATCACGAAAATGTCTCGGAATGCACTTAGAAAAACTTTTGGCATGGTGCTTCAAGACACTTGGCTTTTTAAGGGAACGATTAAAGATAATATCGCGTACGGAAAAAGCGGTGCAACTGAAGCTGAAATATTAGCTGCTGCTCGTTCATCCTATGCGGATCATTTTATCCGTACGCTTCCAGACGGTTATGAGACAGTTTTAAATGAAGAGGGTTCAAACATTTCGCAAGGACAAAAGCAACTTCTGACAATCGCAAGAGCAATTCTAGCAGATCCACCAATCATGATACTTGATGAAGCGACATCAAGTGTAGATACGCGAACGGAAGTCTATATTCAACAAGCAATGAACAGATTGATGGAGGGACGGACTAGTTTTGTTATTGCTCATCGTCTTTCAACGATTAAAGATGCTGATTTGATTCTTGTAATGGACCAAGGAAAAGTAATAGAACAAGGAACGCATAAAGAACTATTAGCGACAAATGGTTTTTATGCTGAGCTTTATAACAGTCAGTTTTCTGAAAAAGAAGTAGGCTAAATAGCAAGAAGGAAGCTGCCCCAATCGAAAAGTACAGATCGACATTCGTTAGAATATGGAAACAGATTAGTCCTTCAATCGCTAAAGTTCCATGATTAAAATGAAGGGATAGCTTACTTCAGAATTAAACGGGAATCAATTAATAATGAAAAGTGACTAAAAGCTAAAAACCAAGAGAAGCCAGAAAAAGTCTGGCTTCTCTTTTTTCACTGACTAATCGATCCTGATCGCTCCGGTAGCCATTCTTTATAATAAGCGGGAAGTGTATCATCGTAAAGCATCTGAGCATGGCCACTTTCTAATAGATGTAATGTTTTATCAGGACTTGAAACGGCACCCATAATCGGTGATATCATTGCATTAGGCACGAGGCGGTCATTTTGACTTGCAATGACTAATAAATTCGCTTTTATTCTATTTAGTTTTGCTTTTTTTCCTCTAATTTTAAGCGTTCCTTTAATCAATTTGTTGTCTATGATTAGATCATGCGTCATCTGCTTTACCGCACCTGACGTTAGGGGGATATAATCATTTGTCCAAGCATTAAAGCGACGCCACCATTTCACATATTCTTCATCGTCTGCCCGATATAATAAAGACAATAAAGGGGATATATAAACGGGAGAAGTCATAAGTCGCAAACCAGACTTAACTGCATTAGCTGGTACAATTTGAAATACATCCAATATCTCATCAAATGAGACTTTTCCTTCACGCATTGCTTCAGACCATTGATCAAACTGGGGTACTTGTTCGAAATCGATTGGAGCAACTGTTAAGATTAAGTTTCTAATTGGCTCCTCTGCGATTGCTGCATAGATGGCAGCGAGTGTACCACCTATACAAGATCCAAGCAAGGAAATTTCTTTTGCGCCGGAATGCCTAAGAACTCGCTGTACTCCTTTTTGAATATAATCCAATATATACTCATCTATGGAAATATTTCCATCCTCATATCCAGGAATTCCGAAGTCTAGTAAATAGATGTCATATCCTTCTTTACCAAAAGCCCCTATCAAACTATTACCAGGACCCAAATCAAAGATATAAGGACGATTTATTATTGAATAAATGATAAGAATTGGTATATTGTATCGTTTTTTCTTAGCTGGATAATGCCATAATGTTGCCTTATTCTTTTTCCAAACGGCTATTCTTGGAGTCATCATCATTTCTGGCATTTCTTGGTTTTTAATGTCTAGGAAACTTTGTAATTTTGATGATTTTTTAGGGTCTGTTTTACGCTTTACCACTTAAACTTCCCCGTCTCATTTGCGTTATTTCCAGATGAGAGGTAAGTTTGTAAAATCTTTATTAATCGTTTTCTTCTTTCACTTGGTGATGTTGTAGGATTAGCCATGTTAATTTGTGGGTTTTTTTGAAACAGGGTAGCCAATGTTTCGTCTAATTTATCGAGTTTTTCTTCAAGTTGAACGGTCATTTTAGCAATATTGGCAATATCTCTTTTTGTTGGAAAATTAAGAGCGACGGACAACATTTCTATATTGTCTTGGTTTCTTTTAATTTGCGGGGCAATTTGATTAGAGTATAAACTTGCGAGTTCGATGATTTCTTTTTTATTCAATGAATCTTGAATTTTCTTATTAATCTTTCGTTCTGCATTGGTTCCATGTTTCTTCAATTCATAAAAAACATCTCGTTTTATAGCCATCATAATCTTCCTTTCCTTTAGTTTACACGAGTGCTGAAATGCCACCATCGACAACCAATATATGTCCAATCATATAATCAGATGCTCTTGATGCTAGAAATATGGCAGCACCTTTTAGATCCTCTTGATTACCGAAACGTCCTGCTGGCATATTCCCAAGAATATCAAAATTTGTTTGCTCAATAATTTTTTGTGTGATTTTAGTAGGGAAGAAACCAGGTGCAATCGCATTTACTTGAATACCATGTCTTGCAAGTTTAACGCCTAAGTCTTTCGTAAAGGTAATCACCGCACCTTTACTTGTGTTATAAGCAATCGTGTCTAATAATTCAGGGGCAGTACCTCCAAATCCATTCACAGAGGCTATATTAATAATTTTTCCAGAATGCTGTTTGATCATGACTGCTGCGACTGCTTGAGAAAATAAGAAGGTCCCTGTTATGTTAACGTCCATTACTTTTTGCCATTGATGTTCTTTCAGATCAAGCACAGGTGATACCCAAGATGTACCGCTATTGTTCACTAAAATATCGATTGAACCAAACTCGGCAACAGTTTCACTTACTACATGATCAATATCGGCTTTTTTTGTAATATCACATTGAAAAGCTAGCACTTTGACACCGATTTTACTAAGTTCTTCTTTGGCAGCCTCACACGCCGTAATGTCGCGAGAGGCAATTACGATATTGGCACCAGCTTCAGCTAGAGCACTCGCAATCTGTAACCCAAGACCGCGTCCTCCCCCTGTAATAATAGCTGATTTTCCAGTTAAATCGAATCGATTCATCTATAAACCTCCAATCCTCCAATCCTTTGCCTTTCTTAATAGTATAGACAAGCACACCCCTACGCGTGCGTATAAATGACCATCTGACCCCCGCCCGTTTTTACATCTGGAAATATGTAGTAAGAACTTGATACAAAGGTAGTAGATGACTTTACGCTCTTAAAGATAGATACACATCTGTTGCAATTAGTGTAGTGAAAGGCTAATGTTAAAGAACATAGAAGCCAAATATACATCAGTGTTGCACAGAGAATTTCAGATAAAGAGAAATGAAAGAAACCTCTTTGATCCAAAACAAAATCATATCAATGATTGAAGGTGAGAATATGAAGGGGATCGTTTTGTTTGATGGGGAATGTAATTTTTGTGATAAGAGTGTGCAGTTCATTATCAAACGTGATCCTAAAGGGTATTATAATTTCGCATCTCTCCAAAGTAATATAGGGCAAGAGCTTTTAAAAAAATACAAACTTTATTCAAACTTGGAAAGCTTTTTCCTAATTGAACATGATAAAGCCTATGAAAAGTCCACAGCTGCACTTAGAATTACCAAAAACTTAAGCGGATATTGGAAACTTCTTTACCCTCTAATACTTGTTCCTGTACCATTCAGGAATTGGTTATATAGGATTATCGCGAAAAATAGATATAAATGGTTCGGTAAAAAAGATCAATGTGTCATACCTTCCCCAGAAATTAGGAAGCGATTTATAGATTAAAGCGAAGGAAAAAGCAGACTAACCTGCTTTTTTTTATTGATTAATGTATTTAAAGTAAACTTCGTTAGTTTTTTTACATTTTCTGCATATGTCTTTAAACGTAAACTTATCTAAAACAGCATATCCTTTGTTTACTAATTTTCTTATTTATTCAGGATATTTCTAAAGCTAAATACGATGAAAGCAATCATGTTTACATAATCAAGTATTGGGGAACTTGGATAATGATTAAGTTAGATTCTGAACGATTCAGATCATCTTTAAGGTAAAAGAATTCGGTCCCTCTAAACAACCTCAAATTTTTAACTACTAATAAACAGCTAATGTCGTAATTCCACCCCACACACCATTATTTACAGCAATGTCCTAAAAAAATATGTTTTTCATTATTATTTAGTCCTTTTTTATAATCCAAACTTTCATAAGCAAAAATATTGAAAGTCAAAGAAGGTCAATGTATAATAAGGTCAAAGATAGTCAAAGTCAATAATTGAATTTGTAAAGGAGGAGTACAGTATGTACTGTGAAATTTGTCAAGATAAACAAGCTAATATTCAAGTTCATATGATTGTTAATGGTCAACAGCATGATATGAAATTGTGCTCCACTTGCTATAAAAAAGAGACTAGTAAGTTAACAGCAATGAATGGAGGAATGACTCCGTTTGAACCAGATTTTTTTAAAGCATTCAATCAAACTGAAAATCATATAAATGGTCACAATCAAACTTCAAAGCAAACAGCACCAAAAGGTGGAGGTATACTTGAAGAGTATGGTCGAAACTTAACAGATGCTGCAAAGGCAGGCATCATTGACCCAGTCATTGGCCGGAAAGATGAAGTGGAGCGAGTTATTGAAATATTAAATCGGCGGAACAAAAACAACCCTGTACTGATCGGGGAACCAGGTGTTGGTAAAACGGCGATTGCGGAAGGATTAGCTTTAAAAATTGCAGAAGGAGATGTACCGGTAAAATTACGAACAAAAGAAGTGTATATGCTTGATGTTGCTTCGCTTGTATCTAACACTGGCATACGTGGGCAATTCGAGGAACGGATGAAACAGCTGATTTCTGAATTACAGAATAGAAAAAATGTCATCTTATTTATTGATGAAATTCACCAAATTGTCGGAGCAGGCTCTGCGGAAGGATCAATGGATGCTGGAAATATATTAAAACCAGCTCTAGCACGTGGAGAACTTCAACTAGTAGGCGCAACAACATTAACTGAATATCGAAAAATAGAGAAAGATGGAGCGCTTGAACGTCGTTTTCAACCTGTATCGGTAAATGAACCCAGTGTCACTGATACGATCACGATTTTACACGGAATAAAAGCAAATTATGAAAAATATCATGACGTTGAATATAGCGAAGCAGCTCTTAAAGCAGCGGCTACACTTTCACATCGATATATTCAAGACCGTTTCCTGCCCGATAAAGCGATAGATTTAATGGATGAAGCAGGTTCGAAATTGAATTTAAAGATAGAAGCAAGAGATCAAGAGACTATTCAATCCCGTTTGATACAAATTTTTCAAGAAAAAGAACAAGCACTAAAAGAAGAAAACTATGAACTAGCTGCTAAGTTGCGAGACGAGGAAGATAAATTAGATAAACTGTTAAATCGAGAAAATATAGAAAAACCAATTGTGACGGTTGAAAATATTCAAGAAATTATCGAACGAAAAACAGGCATTCCTGTTGGGAAGTTACAAGAAGATGAACATAAAAAAATGCTGCATCTTCAAGAAGAATTGGCTAAGAAGGTCATTGGTCAGGAAGAGGCAGTGAAGAAAGTAGCTAAAGCAATCCGAAGAAGTCGAGCAGGGTTGAAATCAAAAAACCGCCCGATTGGTTCTTTCCTTTTTGTAGGTCCTACTGGAGTTGGAAAAACCGAACTGTCAAAATCACTAGCATACGAGTTATTTGGTTCTAAAGATGCGATGATTCGACTCGACATGAGCGAATTTATGGAAAAACATAGTGTATCAAAATTGATTGGTTCACCTCCTGGTTATGTAGGGCATGAAGAGGCAGGACAATTGACTGAGAAAGTTCGTCGTAAACCATATAGCATCATTCTTCTCGACGAAATTGAAAAAGCCCATCCTGATGTAATGCACATGTTTTTGCAAATTTTAGAAGATGGCCGATTAACGGATAGTCAGGGGCGAACTGTTACCTTTAAAGATACAGTCATCATTATGACAAGTAATGCTGGTGTTAGTGAAAAACGAAATGTAATGGGATTTGGAACAAGCACTGCAGTTGAGGAAGCTAGTATTCTGCATTCACTAGGTAGCTTCTTTAAACCTGAATTCCTAAATCGTTTCGACAGCATCATCGAATTCGCAACTCTAGAGAAAGCTGATCTATTACAAATTATCGAGATACTGATGCAAGAATTGTTTGTAACTATTCAAGCTCAAGATCTTACATTAGAAGTAACAGAGGAAGCGAAAGAAAAACTGGTTGAACTCGGATATCATCCAGCTTACGGTGCACGTCCTCTACGCAGAGTGATTCAAGAACAATTAGAAGATAGGATAGCAGACTTCATATTTGAACAACCTAGAGTAAAAAACTTTAAAGCAATTGTAGAAGATAATCAAATAAAAATTATTGCAAGATAAACAGCGAACGAGGCTGTCCCATAACGAAAGGGTAGACCATACATCTACTATGACACAATAAGTGGTTATAGAGAGTGAGGTTAGTTCCTTTGGGACTGCCTCGTTTTTGAATGCAAGAAATCAGTCTTTTATCGCACTGCTAACATCATAATGCTCTAATTCAATATCCAATGGCAATCCGAGTACAAGCTTTGCTATTTGGAATCCAATATAAGGTCCCATCGTTAGCCCTGAAGCTCCGAGACCATTTGCAACTATTAATCCATCCCAGCCAGGCATCGGTCCAATTATCGGCAGGAATCCAGGGGTAAACGGACGGAAACCGACCCGACCTTCTAAAAATGTACTATTCGCTAAACCAGGTGCTGTATCCAAAGCCTTATCAAGCACTTCCTGTAATCCGCCTGCTGTCAAGCGTAAATCAAACCAATCTGTGTTTTCATGTGTAGCACCTACGACAATCTTCTCGTTGTCAAATGCAAGCATATATTGGTCAGTTGGTGGCATAATGACAGGCCAAGCACTTGTATCTGTCTCTGGGAGTGCTAAATGGATAATTTGTGCTTTTTGAAAGCTTACTTGAAAGTTAATCCCTAGAGGCTCTAACAATTGGTTGGCCCATGCTCCAGCACAGACAATCACTTTACTTGCTTCGATTTTCTCATTATTTACTTGAACTCCAATAACTCGTTTTCCGTTAAATTGAAGGACTGCATTTCCAGAAATAAGTTTCGCTCCTCTTTTTTGTGCTGCCCGAAGCAATGAATCTCGTAACGAACGGCCATCTACTCTAGCCGCACCGCTTACATGTAGAGAAGAATATTCTTCTGATAGCGGGGGGAAAAGGCGAATGGTTTCTTGTTCAGTTAGTTTCTCGATTTCTCCGATTTCAGGTGCATCTTCTTTTCGTTTCAGAGCACGTATCTCCATGGCATTAATTTTTTCTTGCTCCTTATGTATACTTAAAGCTCCAACGCGTGCATAACCGGTTTCTGTTTCACCGTCTTTTTCAAGGTCGTCAATTAACTCCGGATAGAAACATGCACCTGACTTCGCAAGCTGGTACCATGCTTTATTCCGCCGTTGCGATAGCCAAGGGCAAACAATCCCTGCCGCAGCATCTGTCGCTTGACCAGCATCCTTGCGATCGATAATGACAACTTCCGAACCCATTTTAGAAAGTTGATAAGCGGTCGAAGCTCCAAGAATTCCCGCTCCAACGATAATAAACTTTTGCATACAAAACATCCTTTTCTTTCAAATTCCATTGCATCATTATAACGTATTTACAAGCCAACTTCATATTATTCCTTTGATAAAAACAATACAATTCCGTTATTCGTATAAAGTATTGTATAATCAGATGCAAAGCTTTAGTGATATTAGGAGGATATATTTTGATAAAAACCAAATTGAAACAATATATAACAGACGAATTGAGCAAGGGAGCTACAAACAAAATTGAATTATACAAAGAAGAAAAAGAATATGCTGAAACAAATCAACTAATTGATCCGCAAATAATCATTATTGAAGAGAAAAATGAAGCGTTACGTTTTGCTGACATATATATCGAGAGAAGCGATAAAGAAACGGAAGAACTCATATCAGAAGAAAATAGTGCTTTCTTAGATCAATCTATTATATTTTTGAAAACAAATCGGAATGAATTTATGTACGTTGAAGCTGATTCGTTTGATATTATTGGAGTAGAAGCTGTTTCTCTTGAACTTGATGATG
Source organism: Peribacillus huizhouensis (assembly GCF_014138605.1). Lineage (GTDB taxonomy): Bacteria > Bacillota > Bacilli > Bacillales > DSM-1321 > Peribacillus > Peribacillus huizhouensis. Next base: position 131,736 of record NZ_JACJHX010000006.1, read on the forward strand.
TTTTTGGTACATACGACGTGATGCTTGGTTTAAAACAGCAGAAAAAAACGGGTCCCGTAATTAAAGAATTATTGGCAAAACAGCTTGGTGAGTCAGCATCCTTCAATTTACTATTTAATCAAGGGGAAGGCATGTGGGATCTGAATTTTTCATTAAATGATCTCGCTGGTTTTAAAGAGGAACTTTCCATCAGAGAAGTTCTTCAACTTATTTACCGTTTCTTATTTACATTAGTTGAAGAAGTTGAAATTGCAAAGTAAAAAATTTCGCAGTGTTGTTTGGGTATGTTACGTCCAAATAGGCAAAATCATGTAGTAGAGGTAATGTTAAGAACGCGACAATAAAAAGAACCAGCCCTTTATTTGAGCTGGTTCTTTAAAATTAGGCTAAGGAAAAGCTCATTGTTGATGTTGGCACTAGGTTGATTGTAGCGAAAGCCTGAAATGGAAATCAACAGGCAAGTTTAACAAAGTCTAAAATTAAAAAGGTACTTCAACCTGTTCTTTCCGTTTTCGATCTATAGTATCTATCAAAGTACGGATGGTTTTCATAGAAAATTGAAATACAGGGCTTTGAATAAACGTATAAATAAATGTCATAACAAATACTGGCCCTCCCAAAATAAACCCAATGATTAGAACTAAAGTTTCTACTACAATCCTTGCGCGACTAACAGACAAGCCAGTTTTATCAGACACCGAAAGCATAAATCCATCCCGCGGACCTGCTCCAAAACTGCAAGCTACATACATCCCTCCGCCAATCCCAGTGATTGTAACTCCAGACAACAGAATTAGCAGATTTAACCAAAAATGCTCCGTTGCATGGGGGAGAATATCAAGCCATAAGAAAAAGTCAAAGATCGGGCCTATCAGTAATGCATTTAAGAATGTACCGACATTAATGTATCTTCTGTCAACAAGAAAGACAACAATTACTAGCATCAGACCACAAATTACATTCCAAGTTCCAATCGTCAAGCCAAACCTTTGGAACATGGCAACATTAAGAACTTCCCAAGGATGCAAACCAAGAAATTTCACATTGACTGCGATTGCATTACCTAAACCAAATAATATTAAGCCTAGAAAAAAAATAAAATAGCGAAAAAGCTTTAAACCCATTCTCTCACCTCTAACTTATATATATCCATTACTTTAGAACAGTAGAAAGGAAAGGACAAGTAATAATTGGAATTATTTCCAAAATAATTGTCCTATAAATAAGAATTTTGTGATAATATACCTTTTATTAGTGTGATAAATATAAGTTATTGCTTTGAAAAATTGAGTATTAAAGTTTGAGAAGTTAATTTCCTATTATCCAAGACATAAAAGATTGTAAAGTCCCACTTTATCTACTGCAACATCTTTGTATAGCAAAGTCTTTATTCAAAAATTCAATGGAGAAATTCCAGTCTTTAAGTCGCGAAAATGTCAATAGTCTAGCAACATACCACTTAACCTTTGATAGGGAAGAAAGGAGGTAACACAATCTTAAGGAGTTGGGCTTTGTGACATTAAAAGCACTTGTACTAAATTGTACATTGAAAAAAAGTTCGAAAAAGTCGAATACATTTGCATTGGTTGAAGAAGTGACAACTTATTTCAAAGGTAAAGATGTTGAAACAGAAATCTTGACACTTGCTGATTTTAAGATTGGCTATGGGATTACACATGAAGCAGTTGATGCCGACGACCAATGGCCAGAAATTTACGAAAAAGTAAAGATGGCAGATATCTTAATTATCGCTTCCCCCATATGGCTTGGAGAACAGAGCAGTATTGCAACGAAGGCAATTGAAAGATTATATGGGGGGAGCAGTTTAACAAATAATAAAGGACAATATCTTTATTATAATAAAGTTGGTGGAGTGATTGTTACCGGGAATGAAGATGGTGCAAAGCATGTTTCAAGATCGGTTATTTATGCACTTTCCCATATAGGTTTTACAATTCCACCTAATGTAGACACATACTGGGTAGGAGAAGCTGGACCAGGACCATCATTCATCGAAGCAAAAGGAGAACAAAATAAATTTACGAGGCAGCATGCGAAAATCATGGCTTATAATCTTTACCATTTTGCAAATCTGTTAAAAGAACAACCGATTCCTGTTGAGGGTAATGTGATTGAAGAATAAGGGTTACATATCATAAAGAGAGCAGACCATGCAACCTAAAAAGGAGCCATATGATGATTCAATTTATAAATGTAACAAAGACATTTCCAGACGGTACAAGCGCGGTTGAAAATCTTAATTTAACCATAAAGGAAGGGGAGTTTTTTGTATTAATTGGCCCAAGCGGCTGTGGTAAAACTACAACATTGAAAATGATGAATCGACTAATTGATTGCACGAAGGGAACAATTACAATTGGAAACAAGGAAATAACGAAGTATGATGTTAATGAACTTCGTTGGAATATTGGATATGTTCTACAACAGACTGGCCTCTTTCCACATATGACTAATGGAGAAAACATTGCCATTGTACCAGAATTAAAAAAGTGGAAGAAAGTAAAAATTCAAAATCGAGTAAATGAATTATTAAACATGATCGGGTTAGACCCAAAAGTATATCGTAATCGTAAACCGAAAGAATTATCAGGCGGGCAACAGCAGCGGATCGGTGTTGCCCGAGCTTTGGCTGCAGATCCCACTATTATACTTATGGATGAGCCATTTAGTGCACTTGATCCGATTAGTAGGGAAAAGCTTCAGGATGATATGATTGATTTACAAAGAAAGATTAAGAAAACCATCGTTTTTGTTACTCATGATATGAATGAAGCACTTAAGCTTGGTGACCGGATTTGTGTGATGAAAGAAGGTAAAGCGATTCAAATAGGGACACCAGAAGAACTTATCAAAAATCCCGTCAATCACTTTGTGAAGGATTTCGTTGGTTCACAAAATGATCGAACAAACGATAGCTTTAATCTAAAAAATATTATACATCAACCTAGTAATGGGCTTTTTACAAACTTGGAAGACGCCATTTCTGTAGATCATTCTTTACAAGATACACTTGCTTATTTAACTGCTAACGAACAGTTGCCTGTAGAGGAGGATGGCGAGATAATTGGCATGATAAATAGGCAAATCATCATTGAATATTTGGCAGGTAAGTTGGATGAAAGAGGGCGCGGCAATGAATAGGTTCATTGATGTTTTTAGCGAAAGGAAGGGACAGTTATTCCAAGCGATAGTTGAGCACATACAAATTTCGTTTATTGCACTATTTTTTTCTGCCTTAATTGCTATACCTCTTGGGATTTACTTAACAAAAAAGCAAAAACAAGCTGAAGCGATTATAGGTATATCAGCTGTTCTTCAAACAATTCCTTCCCTTGCTCTACTTGGTCTGTTAATTCCGCTGTTCGGAATCGGCAAAGTACCAGCGATTATTGCTCTAATTGTTTATGCGTTGCTTCCAATTATAAGAAATACATATACAGGAATTAAAGAAGTTGACTCCTCAATACTTGAAGCGGCATGTGGAATGGGGATGAATAGATGGCAGCGATTAATAAGAGTGGAGCTACCGCTAGCAATGCCTGTTATTATGGCAGGAATCCGAACAGCAATGGTATTAATTATTGGGACAGCTACTCTTGCAGCACTCATTGGAGCAGGCGGTCTTGGTGAAATTATTTTACTTGGGATTGATCGAAATAATATGATTCTCATTATATTAGGCGCTGTCCCAGCAGCACTACTAGCGATCTTTTTTGATGTTCTACTACGTACGGTTGAACATTTATCTTTCAAAAAAACGATTACAGCAGTTGGAGCAATTATTACTGTGTTTTTCTTATCTACTATTGTGCCTTTAGCATTTCAAGATAACGAACAGACGAAAACAATCGTGATTGCAGGTAAGCTCGGTGCAGAGCCCGAGATTTTAATTAATATGTATAAGTTACTAATCGAAAATGACACAGATTTACATGTAGAACTGCAGCCTGGCCTAGGGAAAACATCATTTGTCTTTAATGCCTTAAAATCAGGCAGCATTGACATATATCCTGAATTTACTGGTACAGCTATTTCCGAGTTTTTAAAAGAAACGGCAGTTAGTACAGATCGGACTGAAGTATACAAGCAAGCGAAGAAAGGATTGAGTGAATCGTTTGATATGGAATTGTTGAAACCGATGAGCTATAACAACACGTATACTCTGGCTGTACCTAAGAAAACCGCAGATACATATAAACTTGCCAACATTTCTGACCTGAAGAATGTGCAGCAACAAATCAATGCAGGTTTCACTTTAGAATTTGCAGACCGCAAAGATGGATATCTTGGTATACAAAATTTGTATGGCATCACATTTGAAAATTTAGTTACCATGGAACCAAAACTACGATACTCTGCGATCGAAAAAGGGGATATCAACCTTGTAGATGCTTATTCAACAGATAGCGAGTTAAAAAAATATCAGCTCATCGTTTTAGAAGATGACCTTCATTTATTTCCACCATATCAAGGAGCGCCACTTTTAAGAAAAAAAACAGTGGCAGAGTATCCTGAAGTAGTCAAAGCATTAAATAAGCTTGCAGGGAAAATCACCGATGCCGAAATGCGAGACATGAATTATAAAGTAAATGTCAATGGCATCGCTCCTCGTCAAATTGCAAAGGACTATTTGAATAAGCAGGGTTTGCTTAAGTGAACTGAATGGGGCTGTGTCAGAGACCCTTTGAGCCAGCCCCTCCTTTTAGGGGTACGGTCAGGAAAATGCGGATATACAATGTAAAGCCTATTTTCCTGACGATTCCCCCGTTTTTAGCAACGTTCAGAAAGTTATAGTGGTCTTAAAGAATATAATGAGACCACTTTCTCCGAGTTAAAATGTTATTCTTCTAGTAAATTAATAAGTTCCCAACCTAAAAGCGACATATGATGCACTAAGTCTTCATTAAAACTACTAGTCCGTTTTGAATATTTTACTGCTTTTGTTAGGTGTAGAGTATTCCGAATACATATGGCAGTGATTATTTATGTTTAAAGCACTGAATCTTTGTTATTGATGCTGTGTGGTACACTCCCGAAGTAAATAGCTTTTGCCAGTCCATTCATAACTTCTCCTTTATTCGCTCCTTTTGTTTTTTCTATTCGTCCAATCTACATAAGGTTGTAGTTAAGGCTTTTTGTCTTGAATAAGAACCTAATTTCCCCATAACCAGGGATGCTATACTGTTCCTTTGACTATAAATAATGATCAAGGGAAAACTTGACATGACACAAAATAGTGTCGTATTATAAAAAAACAGATAGGACACCGATAAGTGTCGTTTGGGTCGCGAAAATCTCTAAATCTCGATCAAACTGGATTTAGTGAAGAAACAAAAGCACGCGAAGGAGCCATCGAGGGAGCTGAATATGCTTGGAAGAACATGGGTGCTCAGCTTGAAAAAGTGTTAACAGAACTGTAAAAATGATTTCTTCATCCTCTATAATTGCTGCTGTTTGGGTCCAACCTTTTTGGTGGGTACTTGAATATATCAATCACATAGAAGGTGATAATGGTTAATATTAATTGTTTTATACAATTAAACCATTCTTCAAAAAAAGGACGCTTTTCCGGAACAAGGAAAGCGTCATTTTTAATGGAATAGAGGAGTGAGATAAATAACAAGTTTTGTAGTTTAACAAAAGTGGCAGAAAGGTTATAGAATTTATTATAAACTTGAGAGTTAAGTAAATACTTTGTGGGTAGTGTTGAAAAAAGGGCCACTAATTGCTGGATTTGAGCCATGAAATTGTTTTTCAAAACGGTTTAAGTGAATATATAACGAGAAATATAAAATCTTCGTTAACAGATTAGTAATAATTTGTCGATTCGAAAAAAACACAACAAATTCATTTGAAGTTTTACTAACTGGCAATACAAATTTAGAGAATTGTAAGGAGATCACAATGAAAATAAATCAATTAATTGCGAACAATATTAACAAGTTAGATGCAGCACTCCCAGAAGATCAATCGTTAGGAATTGCTGGTTTGTCTGGATCTGGTAAAACAACTTTTTGTCAAACAATTGGTGAAGAATCAAAGAAGCGTCTTGTTTCCTTATTGCCTAAGGCTGAATATCAGTATTTATTTCCAAATATTATGGAAACTAATTTCAGTGCCATCAAGATGGAAGAGATGCCTTTAATCCTTTTTCTCGGAAGATCATCCATTTCTTCCAATCCACGTTCAACAATTGGCACACATACTGGCGTTTTTAAAGAGATTCGCGAACATCTTGCTGAAAAATTTAATCTTTCTCCAGAAGTGTTTTCATTTAATAACCCATTAGGCTGGTGTCCAGGTTGTAAAGGACGCGGAACTACTAATAATATTGAATGTAAAAAATGTGGGGGGAAACGTTTTAATCAAGAAGTTGAGCAGTATACGATTGAATTATTTGATCAACCACATTCGATTTCCGATATCAACAACTTAAGCGTGGAATCAATTCTTTCTCTAGCAGACGTTTTACATATTAATGAAGCGAAACAACATATTCTCCAAAATATTATCAATATGAATATTGGTTACTTAACATTAAATCGAATTATGGGTACATTGTCAGGTGGAGAATTAACACGTCTATACTTGGCTGAATTCATGGCAGTAAGTGAAAATACCGTGATTATTATTGATGAAATCTCAGTGGGCCTTGATCACCAAACATTATTGAATATTTTAGAACAGATTAAACAATTAGGCTATAAGAATCAGATTTGGCTCATCGATCATTCTGACACAGTGCTCAATACAACAAATGAACAATTGTTCTTTGGCCCTGGCAGTGGTAAATATGGCGGAAAAATTGTGGAAGAATCGCCGCGTCCACAACCAATACAATGGGAACGAAATCAAGCGATGCCACCAGAATACTACCAATTCCATGATCTATATTGCCGTAATATTCAAATGCATGTATTCCAGGTACCCAAAAATAGACTTGTAACCGTTACAGGAGAGTCTGGGTGTGGAAAATCTACACTTATCAATGAATGTATAGTCATAGATTTTCTAAAGCGATATCCAAAAGATAAATTGGTTATGGTAGGTCAAGATCGAAACCAATCAATTACCAGTCGGTCAACAGTTGCGACTTTTCTTGATATTAAAAAGAAACTTACAAAATATAGTGAAGAGATTGATGATATTTTTCAGCGCTCGATTGAAGATATTATTGATGAACTGCCAAATGAAGACATTGCTCATAAACGCTTGAGCTTATTGATCAAACTTGGACTCGGTTATTTGACATTAGAAAGAAAAACACAAACATTATCGACGGGTGAATTTCAGTGTGTTCATTTAGTTTCGGAGTTGTTTGCTAACTCAAGAAACCCACATACGCTGTTTATTTTTGACGAGCCTTCAAAAGGGTTATCACAAAATATTTTAAACCAATTCATTGATAGTCTCAGGGGCATTCTAGAAGATGAATCAGTCTCTATCCTAATGATTGAACATAATGCCTATATGTTGGAAAGTTCTAATTATATCGTTGATTTTGGTAAAAGACAGCTTGCGCCTGTTACTCATCTTGATGTTGTCAGTCATGATGATTATTTTCAACAAAAAATTCGGGAAGATATCGGAGTTCCAATGCCGATTACTTCCACACTTACGTATCAAAATGGCATTACTTATTTAAAAGAAAATCAGATCGACTATTTTAAAAATGCAGAAAACGTTTATAAAGGTGGTATCTTAAAAAGCTTATCATCAATGGCCCGTTTGATTTATGGTGAATACGAATCTGACACCATTGCTCCTGTCATTGCGATTGATCTTGAAAGACATTTGTATAGCCAATATAGTTTCCTTTATGAAATTGGTGGTCTGATTAACCATATTATAGCATCGCATCCGAATAATAAAGATACTAAAAGCTTTGATTTCTTTTCTCAGGACAACCATTGTCCATCATGCTCGGGACGTCTTAAGATTGAAATATTTGATAAAGATCTTATAATTCAAGACAAAAATCTCCCATTCTGGGATGGACTATTCTTTCCGGAAGTAATGGAAGTATTAAAATTTTATCAATATCAAAAATTAGAATTTCTATTTGAAGAGATTAAGAATGAGCTCGGGTTTGACCTGACGAAAAGCTATAATGAGATGTCAGATGAAGAAAAGCATACATTTTGGTACGGGTATTTCGAAAAGTCATTTTATGATAAGAAAGGCAAGGCACGTAGAACATGGGTAGGTTTTAATACCATCATTGGTGGGTATATTGTCGTTTCAAAATCAATTATTAAAGAGCAAATGAAAGCTTCTAAAGAAATGATTACATGTCCTATTTGTGAAGGTACTGTTTTAAATCACCATAAACCGCTTAAATTTGGAGACACAGATATTCGTGAAATGATCAATCAGCCGATTGACCAAGTATTGAAAATAGTAGGTGATATACCTGCACTCGTCAAACTGAAATCAATTGTAGGTGGCGATATGATTTTGACAGAAGATGTCTCCCTACTGTCTAGAAAAACACAAGTCTATTTAAAAATGTTTGAATTAGAACAAGCAAGCTTTACAGGTTATGAAATGGTATTACAAAATGTCTTACCATTCTGGGACATAATCAAAAACAATATCGAATCCATCAGCAACAATAATCAAGTGACCATCTGTGATTTTCTTCATATCAATGAAACGAGAGAAACGATTATTGATAAGTATTTCACAAATGGAAAATACAAAAAACTAACATATGTTTATGAAGCATTCGGTTACAAAAAAATAGTTACCCAAATTAATAAAATTAAGAAAAACCAGCCATGTCCATTCTGTAAAGGAAAGAAAGTCATTTCGGAAGATGGTCTCCATGATGGCGTGTATAAATTAACAATTCCATGTGTAAGTTGTTTTGCAAGTGGCATCAATGATGAGGGACGTAAGGAAATTATTGATGGTATAGACGTAGAAACATGGCTAACGGGCAAGGTAAGTGATGTTGTTAATGAAAGCTTGAATCATGAAGGTGTTGCAGATATCTCCATTTTCAATCGTATTCGTGAGTTGAATAAACAAGATATGATGGCGGTTTATCAATGCCTTGAGCAAAATCATTAAATAAAAATTATGAAATAAAAGCTAGATGGCAGCTAGTGATAGATAACCCATTTGCAATCAGAATTGCAAATGGGTTTTTATGCTATTCTTGAACTTGGTGGTAAAGTGCATATGTACATAGACAAAAAACATAGAAAATCTACTTTATTATATAAGCATGCCATTTGAAGCAAAAGTCTTTAGGAATGTTTTTAATGTTTTAATCTTGTGTATAAAAGCTTTAATAGAAGGAATGGAAATCCCCGAAATATAAAAACATAATTTAACAATCGGTCGCTATAATGAAGTATCGGAAATACGAGAAGTTGGGGTTATTAATTTGGAATTTCCTTAATGTTAAAATCGATTTTCTTGACAGTAACTCTTTTACGCAAAAATACTGAGTAACCGAATAGCTATAATATTATCCCATTTTAAAATTATTATTAAAATGTTAACGATATGACTCAGAAAAATATTATCTATATTTTCTGAATTATGTTACAATATCAGTATATATTTAAAGGAGGTAGTGTAAATGTCAAAAAATTACGAAATACTAATCCTGAATTGTGAAAGCGCTATCAACGATATAATTAACAAAATGGAAGAAGTTAGAATTAGATTTAAGAGTGCGGCTGTTCCCTATGTAAAGGAGTGGATGGGACATACAGCTAGAAATGAAATTAAAGAAAATCCAGAGTTAGCAGAAAAAGTTGGAGAAGTAAGACTAAAAGAATTAAAGTCTGAAGTTAACATTTTAATTGAAAATGCAGTTCATTTAGTTGATGAACATCTCGACAATAAAACTATTTGGTGGCATTTAAATGAACAGCAGGAGAAATCATATTGTGAAAATAACAGAATCCCAGATGATATTGAAAAAGCAATTAAATATATATTTGGACAATTGGGAGTTGTTCTTTCCAAAGATGGATTTATTAATGTTTCTTCTGCTACTGGGCAATATAAATATAAACCATGGATTGAGAGTGGAAACAAATATATGGATGAGAAACCGATATTTCCATATGCAATTGTTATACCCATAGAAATGAAAACTATTTTTATTGAATATCAAACACTGCTAAAGTCCGCACAAGAAAAAATAAAAGCAATAGAAGCCTTGAAAAAAGAACAAAAACAAACAAAAGTTGCAGCTCTTTGGGATTCGCTTTAAAATTTAATAATAAAGAAAGCTTCCATCAGAGGATTCTTTAGAGTGGGATAAATCTAAAAATGTAGTGATAAAAAATATAAATAACTACATACAATTTATTGAATATGAAAACCTAGAAACAGCACTTTTAAAGTGTTGTTTCTTTCTTTTACCCAACTTTAACGGGTAAGACTCTTAAAGCTAAAGAGGAATCGAAAGAAGCGTAGGTAAGTCAAACTGCCCGTAATACACCGATTTACACAATGTAAGAATATCATGACTTTCCGTTATACATTTGATGAATTTCACTATGATTTAACTCTGTCTTAATAAGCATTTATTAATTTTCGACTCTCTTCGTTTGAACTCTCACTTATTATTTGTTAAGGTAATAAAGTACTTCAGGGGGTATCCGTAAATTCCAAGGTAAGAAAAAATTAAAAAATCTGAGTAAAAATTCCATTTATATTTCAGTTGGTATTTGCTATCTGCTAGTTTCCTCAGTTGTGATTGTAACCTCTTTTCCCTACTCGAACTACTCATTAAATCACAAATTTATTTAAAGCAAAATCATTGCTTACGGGAATCTTTTTTTCAATTTAGGTGGTCTAGCGCAAGCAGTCGAACCCCCCAAGTCGTGTCTAGCAAAGACATTGGCGACTTACACTGGGTGGCTCTTTTTAGTTCGACTTGTCTATGAGAAGTGGTAGTCGCACTTCTAAGTCGAATCTTTAGAAGGATGTAGGTTTAAACAAGACAAAAAGATAAAATATGGAGGTGGCATATCGTCGTTCTTCTATACTCTCGGATGTGTTGACTTCAACGTCTGAATAAATGTAGCAACTCTAAGTTCCATATAGGCGCTTGCACGTTTTATGAATACTCATCATAAAACGAGAAAAATTCGGCAAAACTGAATATAATATGGGCAACTATTAGAATGGGGTGACTTGATGAATCCGTATGTAGAAGTCAGGAATGTGTCGAAAATTTTTGGCAAATCTCCAAAAGCAGCCATTGATTTATTAAAGCAAGGCAAATCAAAAAAAGAAATTTTGAAAGAAACGGGTCAAACGGTCGGAGTAAATAATATAAATTTTGAAATTTATCCTGGTGAAATCTTTGTTATTATGGGGTTATCTGGTAGTGGAAAATCCACTTTAATTCGCATGTTCAATCGGTTGATCGATCCGACAATAGGAGAAATCTTGATTGAGAATGAAGATATCGTGAAGATGAACGCATCTCGATTAAGAGAAGTAAGACAAAAGAAAATTAGCATGGTCTTTCAAAATTTTGCATTATTCCCTCATAAAACCATTTTAGAAAACACAGAATATGGACTTGAAATCCAAAAAGTAGATCCAAATGTACGAAAAGAAAAGGCGATGAAGGCACTAGAAGTCGTTGGTTTAAAAGGTTATGAAAATCAACTTCCATCACAGCTTAGTGGCGGAATGCAGCAAAGGGTAGGTCTTGCTCGGGCACTCGCTAGTGATACAGATGTCTTATTGATGGATGAGGCCTTTAGTGCACTTGATCCGTTAATTCGTAAAGACATGCAGGATGAATTACTCGAAATACAAGAGCAGTACAAAAAAACGATTATTTTTATTACCCATGACCTTGATGAAGCATTAAGAATTGGTGACCGGATTGCCTTGATGAAAGATGGTAGTGTCATTCAACTAGGAACACCTGAACAAATTATGATGAATCCTGCTAATGAATTTGTTGAAAAATTTGTCGAAGATGTGGACTTATCAAAAGTATTAACAGCATCACATGTTATGAAACGTCCTGAGAAAATCGGCGTTGACCGAGGACCAAGGGTTGCACTGGAAATTATGCGAAAACAAGGATATTCAAGCATATTTGTTGTTGATCGGAAGCAAAAGCTATTAGGGGCATTAACCGCCGAGGAAGCTCGTCAGGCAATTGATCAGAATCAATCCATTTCTGAAGTGATGACAACCGATATTCCAACCGTTACAGAAGATGAACTGCTCGTAAATCTTATGGAAGTGATGGCAACCTCAAGTTTGCCGATATCGGTGTTAGATGAAGAGAAAAGATTAAAAGGAATTATCATTCGCGGTGCTGTAATTGGTGCTTTAGCGGGTAATAAAGATTCTTTGAATGAGATGGAGAGTGAATGATTAAATGAACATGCCGAAAATTCCACTAGGTGCTTGGGTAGATTCTCTAGTGGATTGGATAACTATTGCATTTGCCGGACTATTTTCTATTATAACGAGTGCGATTGAAGGGCTATTAAACATCCTAATAAATGTAATGAGTTTTGGTCCACCTATCGTATTAATAATAATCCTTACCCTTTTGGTGACATATACCAGTCGATGGCCATTGGGAATCTTTACATTAATAAGTTTATTATTGATTGATAACCTCGGATATTGGGATTCAAGTATTCAAACACTTGCAATCGTTATATTATCAGGGTTTCTCACAATACTTATTGGGATCCCAATCGGAATATGGTGTGCGCAAAGTAACACAGTGAGAAAAATTATTACTCCCATTTTAGATTTTATGCAAACAATGCCTGCATTTGTTTACTTAATTCCATCCATATTATTTTTTGGTATTGGAGTCGTACCAGGAATTATTGCTTCGTTTATTTTTGCGATTGCTCCGACAATCCGTATGACCAATCTTGGAATTCAAGAAGTACCTAAAGATTTAATCGAAGCGTCAGATGCATTTGGTTCAACTAGCAGCCAAAAATTATTTAAAGTCCAATTACCATTAGCAACGCCAACGATTTTGGCTGGGGTTAACCAAAGTATCATGCTTGCTCTATCAATGGTTGTTACTGCTTCATTAGTTGGTGCGCCTGGACTTGGAGCAGATGTTTACCGAGCTGTAAGTCAAATTAATGTTGGGGAAGGATTTGAAGCTGGATTATCGATTGTCTTCATTGCAATTATTCTCGATCGTATCACGCAAAACTTACGTAAACCAGCGTATGAGCATATACTTAGTCGAAAAATTGTTTTTTCTATCTTAGCTGCACTTGTGGTAGTTACAGCATTATTTGGTGCATTTACGAAAGAAAATGCTGTGAAAGGAGATCCAAACAGTATTGGTGGGCAAACGGATTATACAATCATTGGTATTGAACCTGGGGCTGGAATAATGAATCAGTCTAGGGATGCAATTGAAAAATACGGATTGGATAATTGGCAACTTGTTGAAGGGTCATCGGCGGCAATGGTTGCAGAATTGAAGAAAGCCTATAATAAGAAAGAACCAATTATAGTTACGGGATGGTCACCACATTGGATGTTCTCTACATACGATTTGAAATATCTCGATGATCCTAAGAATACTTATGGTGGATCTGAAGACATTAATACAATCGTTAGAAAAGGATTTAAAGAGGATGCGCCAGGCGCTTATACAATTCTCGATCAATTTAGCTGGAAGACAAGTGATTTGGAAGAAGTGATGGTTGATGTTACCGGAGGTATGGACCCATCTAAAGCTGCTGAAAAATGGATCAATGCGAATCAAGACAAAGTAGCTGAATGGACAAAAGGTGCTCAAGCAGGAAATGGGGAAAGTATCAAACTTGTCTATGTTGCGTGGGACACAGAAATAGCCAGTACAAATGTGATTGGCAAAATTCTTGAGCAAAATGGCTATAGGGTTACACTAAGTCAAGTTGAAGTGGGACCAATGTTTGCTGGTGTTGCCAATGGCAGTGCCGATGCAATGGTCAGCGCGTGGCTACCAAGTACCCATCTCGAATATTATAATACTTATAAAAATGATTTCGATGACCTAGGACCCAACCTTAAAGGAACGAAGACAGGCTTAGTTGTACCAAAATATGTCGATATTAATTCAATTGAAGATTTAAAATAATAAATAACATAAGAGTCAGAACACGTAATCAGTATACACCGTTCAAATTAAGCGTAAGCATCACAAGAACCGTGTATAGAGAGCGTAGTCTGACTCTTTTTTGTATGTCCAAGTCTTCCGAAAATAGGATAATAATCATGCCAGCAAAATATTTATTCCAATAACTACCTCGTCAGAATATTTAATTTTATCCATAAACATAATACAGCAAAACTATTTTTATTTCTATTATTAAGGCTCTTTTCGTAAAGATTGTTGTTTTTAGCAAGAAACCAATTCGAACAGATGTTGATCTTCGTTACAGGTGCGAGACTCCTGCGGGAAAAGCGTGTTGAGGGAGACCCCGCAAGTGCAAAGCACTGAGGAGGCTTCTGAGACCGCCCGCGGAAAGCGAGGACCTGCAACGGAAATCAACCCGGGTTATTAGTGTAAAAATGATTGAAAAGCAACAAAGTATGTGAAAAAGCCATTATTAAAAACTGATCAATAACGCAACAGATTTTGCTTGTCGTTTATTGATTGCAACAACATGCTGTTCATATTGAAATTGACTAGAACAATACCGCAAAAAAGAGCTGATGCTTGACAGTTTTCAACAAATAAAAAATGAAAAAAGTGCTAAAGTTGAACGAAGAGTCACAGCTTTTTTTATCATATACTGATACTTCACTATTACTTTTTTGATTGAGGATCTTAATTTCTTTCCTATATCATTTGCAAAAAAAGATTTTGCATATCAATTTTATTAGGAGGTAATGAAGATGAAATCTGAAGAAATTATTCAAAAAACTAATAAATTTGGTGCCAATAATTATCAGCCACTGCCAATTGTAATTTCATACGCCAAAGGTGTGTGGGTAAATGATCCAGAAGGCAAGCAATATATGGATATGTTAAGTGCTTATTCGGCGGTGAATCAAGGACACAGACATCCCAAAATCATTCAAGCATTAAAAGAGCAAGCAGATAAAGTAACTTTAACATCACGAGCCTTTCACAATGATCAGCTGGCACCGTTTTATGAAAAAATCGCAAAACTAACTGGAAAAGAAATGATCCTACCGATGAACACAGGTGCTGAAGCTGTGGAAACAGCTATTAAAGCAGCAAGACGCTGGGCATATGATGTAAAGGGAGTTGAAGAAGACAAAGCAGAAATAATTGCATGTACCGGAAATTTCCATGGACGCACGATGAGCGCTGTTTCGCTATCTTCAGAGCAAGAATATAAAAGAGGATTCGGCCCGTTACTTCCAGGAATTAAACTGATTCCATATGGAGATATCAAAGCACTAAAAGCTGCAATAACTCCACAAACAGCGGCTTTTATCGTTGAACCCATCCAAGGAGAAGCAGGCATCGTTATTCCACCAAATGGATATTTACAAGAGGTTGAAGAGGTTTGTAAACGGACAAATGTATTATTCATCGCAGATGAAATCCAATCTGGTCTTGGTCGTACTGGGAAAAACTTTGCTTGTGATTGGGAAAATGTAATTCCTGATGTATATATCATAGGAAAAGCACTAGGTGGGGGTGTATTCCCAATATCATGTATTGCTGCAAATAAAAACATTCTCGGAGTATTTAATCCTGGGTCACACGGTTCAACATTTGGTGGAAATCCGCTTGCATGCGCTGTTTCAATAGCTTCTATTGAGGTATTAGAGGAAGAAATGCTGGCAGAGCGTTCATTGAAGTTAGGAAATTACTTAAAAGAAAAACTCCAAGAAATTAAAAATCCTCTCATTAAAGAAGTACGCGGTAAAGGTTTATTCATTGGACTTGAGTTAACAAAAGCAGCACGTCCATATTGTGAGGCGTTGATGGAAGCAGGAATTTTATGTAAAGAAACACATGATTCGGTCATAAGATTTGCTCCTCCTCTAGTGATTTCACAAGAAGAACTTGATTGGGCTATAGCTCAAATCAAAAGAGTTCTTTCAATTTAGTGAATTTTCAAGAAGGATTAAACTAGAATAAAGTCGAATAATATTTCTAATCCATGATGTAGCGTATAAATTACTCACCAACTTCTTTCTTTTACTACCGTTATGAAGTTTTTGTAGGAAAAGCTAGCTTAATAAGGAGAATTATGATGAATAAAAAAATTATGATTATTGGGATGCCGATGGATTTGGGGCAAATGAGAAGAGGCGTAGACATGGGCCCCAGTGCCATTCGTTATGCTGGGATAGTAGAGAGGCTCAGCAGTCTGAATTACGAAGTCCACGATATTGGCGACATTCATATCGGCCGACCTGAAATAAGCATTGACCAAGACTCAAAGCTTCGCAACCTAGAATTAATAGCTGAAAAAAATGAACTTTTGGCCAATGAGGTACATAAAGCAATAGAAAACGGAGCTTTTCCACTAGTATTTGGCGGCGATCATAGTATTGCAATTGGAACGCTTGCTGGTGTCTCCAAACATTATGAAAATTTAGGGGTCATCTGGTATGACGCACATGGTGATTTGAACACGGCCGAAACATCACCTTCAGGTAATATTCACGGAATGCCCCTTGCTGCAAGTCTTGGATTGGGACACCCGGCACTTACTCAGCTAGGAGGATACGCGCCGAAAATCAAACCAGAAAATGTAGTTATTATTGGTGCTCGCGCATTGGATGAAGGTGAAAAAGTGTTAATAAAAGAAAAGGGAATCAAAGTGTATACGATGCATGAAATTGATCTAATCGGCATGACAAAAGTTATAGAAGAAACAATTGAACACTTTAGAGGACGTACAAATCATGTTCATCTATCACTAGATTTAGACGGTCTTGACCCATCTGATGCGCCTGGAGTCGGAACTCCTGTTATAGGAGGTATTTCTTATAGAGAAAGTCATTTAGCAATGGAAATGTTGGCAGAAGCAAGCATCATAACTTCAGCAGAGTTTGTCGAAGTCAATCCAATATTAGATGAGAAGAATAAAACTGCAATTGCTGCTGTGGCATTGATGGGATCGTTATTCGGTGAGAAACTTCTATAAAATTAAGTGAAACACTTCATCAGTGAGGGGCTTACTGACCGTTAAGAGTGGGATAAAAATAAGCGATAACTTTCATCATAAAACCAATTTATCTAGGCTGTATAAATTGAAGATAGGAATCAAAAGGGGTGACCCAAATGAATAGTGCTCAACTTTTAGAAGCAAAAGAAATATTGATAGGAAGACTATTTACATTGGGAGGTATGATAATATAATCAAGGACTATTCAATTAATAGATTTGCAACCTTTAATGTAGTTTATCCTATTTTCATAACGGAGCAAAAAGAGGTTGACACACCTGTCAGCCTCTAAATTATTAATACAAGGTCAAACATTCATATCATTCAATTGATCATTTGATTTATATTCGATCACTAATAATATGGGTAGTATGGATAGCTATCATAATACGAATAACCGTAACCACCGTAATAAGGACCCACTAAGGCACCAGCAGCAAGACCCCCTAACAGTCCTCCAACAAAAGGGCCTCCGAAGCCAAATCCAAATGGCCTACCAAAACCAAATGGACTTCCAAACCCAGCGTGGAAACCATGGCCGAATCCTCCAAAACCAAACGGTCTTCTCAAGTCATTTACATCCAGATGATTAATTAGACCAGTATTCATAATAGGCCTCCTTTTTTCTAATTCTCAATAAAATATGTTCTTACCTATAATATGTATAGGTAAGTGTCCAGAGATAAAAGATATATTAGAACTTAGTTAAAGTGTGCGAGATCAGACCCTTATCAGACAACCTATTTCTGAAGATTTAATAAAGTGGAATTTCAATCAGTGGGGATTTCTTTATCCCACACTGATTATTAGTCCTCTCATGAAAATAGCCATTAATATCATTTATGTAAACTTACTTCATGTTTTACTGCCCGTTAAGGCGAGAAAAAACTTTATAGTCTTTCCCTATATTCTCACGAGCAACTTTTATGTAATTAAATCACTTCACACAAATTTCCCACTATTTTTGGACTTCTTAAAGTATACAAATGCAAAAATAAGAAGGAGAAGGACAACAAGTATAATAATGTAAAGACTATAATCAGTTAAATAAATTCCAACTTTCTTCCATTCTCGACCTAGTTTTGTTCCTAAAGTAATAAAAGTGAAACACCATACAATTGCTCCAGAATAAGCATACACAGCAAATTTTTTATAAGAAAGCCCGTTAATACCAGCTAGATAGGCAGTAACATGACGGATTCCGGGAATAAAATAACCAATAAAAAGAAGAAATGGACCTACTTTCGAAAATAATAGCTTTGTTTTATTAATCCTTTTCTCAGTAAGATGAAACTTTGGTCCGAATTTCCTTAAAAATGGTAAACCAAATTTCCCCCCTAAAAGGTAACTAATTGAAATACCCCCGATAGCACCAGTAACTGCACTTACTAAAGAAGTCATATAATTCAATTGATCATTAAAAACTAAATAACCTATATATGTTAAAAGAATTTCATCAGGTATTGGAAGTCCTATAATCCCTCCCATTAAAGCAATAATGATACCAAAGTATCCAAAATGTCCTAGAAGATACATCAAGTGTTGCATCATGGATTCACCCACCCAGTATTGATAATTAACATTTTTTAATAAATTTTTTATCAAATACACCCTAAGCATAAACATATTATCATAAACGGTAAGGTTACTCTTAATCATTTTCGGAATAGTCGACAGATAACACCCATGTTATGAATCAAATAATTCCATATGATGACGAATAACACCGAGAAATTGGCTGTAATGAAAAAAACTAATCTAAAACCATGTATTCCCCCGAATTCTAATGATGATGACTCGTTAGCTCTTTTATAATGTCTCCTAATTTTGTATCCAAAATTATTAGACGACCCTGCTCTAGTATTACATTCCCCTATTACCTTGTAAACAATTAGTTAAAAAGTCATAGTAATTATGATTAGATAAAAAGAAAAAATATTAATAATTAACAAAAAAATATAGATGAAACTATTATAGTTTTTGATTTCAAAGAAATGGATAGTTTGATATTTTTACCGAAAAACCATTAACATATTTAATAAAGGGTGGAAACTATTAGATGCCAAGTTTAAACATTAACCATAACAAAAAATTTTTATTTCCCTATTTTCCATCTTTAACAGAAGCAGGTTCCAATTATTTAGTCATTGATTATATAGAGGGTGAAACGTTGTTTGAATGTTTAAAAAAGGGTATCCCTATTTCAGAAGACCAGGTAAAAGAGGTTGATCGTGCTTTATGATTAGCTAGACAAGAAGGCTTGAATCCATCTGATATCCATTCACATCAGATAAAAAAATTAAACTAATCGATGTAGCTCGATTTAGACAAAATAAAGTATGCAGGCAGTGGAGTGACTTAATAAATGCATTCTACCGCTTTTATAAAAAGTGTTTTTTTTCAAAGAGAATCCCAGAATTCATATTAAACACTATTGCCGGGCTTTATAAAAAACTATTATTATAACGTTGAAAGTTTTCAACAGTTTCGTTTTTTGCTAATAGGTAAACATAAAAACATTTTCCATAGAGAGACAAGCTAGAAAAATTATCACAGGAACTGCGATCGAACTTTTGAAAAAATCTATACGAGTTGAAACAAACAAAAGCAGTACTATTATACGTTCTTTAAGTCTTGTTTTCTTAGATAGAAAAGAGGTGTCAAAAAAAACGAGCCTCTTCTTTCTAAGGCTCGTTTTTCCTACTACACTTTTTCTCTAATAAATTACTTAATCAATAGTTACCCCTCTAAAATAGGATTTCTTCTTTCCAGAATTAGAAGCTGAAGTTTGCTCTAATTTTCTTATAACTTTTTTATATTTTTTCAAAGAATAAACCCACCCCGTATAGGATGCCGTGCTTTTTAATTCAGCGGAAATAAACACAACAGCTAGATAAGGAAAAAATTTATTGTGGCGAAAACGGAGATCTTTCCAATAAACAAAGGTTCCATTTTTCTTTTTTTCGACAAAGGGGTAGGCATAATCGGTGCTTGAAAGAAAGTCAGTTACGAGACTGTTATTCATGCTTTCCAAAATCATTTCAGAGTCTAACTGCTTTTTCGGTAGTGTATGTTCAATAATAAGGCTTTTTCTGGAATATTCACCGAATAAAAAATCATCCTCCGTTTCGATCAACAAACCCCAATAAAGGATTCTTGCTCTTGGCATTAGTTTGATGCGAATTGCATTTTGAAAATAACCTTGCAAATATCTTTTTGTATAGTAGGCATAGGCAGTGCGAATCAATATATATAAGAACATCAGCAAGTATACGACAAGAAAAACTTTTCCTGTCTCATAAAAAGGAAGAAGAAAAAACCCAATAGTATGAAGTACTAAAATATTTGGATCTACTAATGGTATCGAATCAAATGAAATCCATTTTGCAGAAAATGGCCGAATTACCTGGGTTCCATGTACATTAAATAAATCTAAAAAGACATGCAAAATAACGGAAAGAAACGTCCAAATAAACAAATGTAAAAAGGATATATCAGGGAGAAAAGAATAAATGGTTCCAGAGACGGCAAGACCCCATAAAGGCAGGGCAAGTAGAGAATGTGATAACCCTCTATGATGGCGATAATAGCTGCTATTTCCTTTAAATTTATATACATAATCAAAATCAGGTGCGTTTGAACCAATCAATGTACCTAATAGCGTTGCATATGATAAGGTTGTACTTTCAGCCACTATTGGATCTAATTGTGATAACGCCCCTAGACCTACGCCAATAATAATATGGGTAGTTGTATCCATTTTCTAATCTCCTCACTAAAGAACTGAATTTTGACGGTTGATCCGATTAATTGCAAAATCGGCTATGAGAGTAGAAGATTGTGGTTTGTGAATTTTATGTAATGCCCTTTTCATGCTTTGAGCCGATTCTTCATTACTTGATAACTCATGTACGTGGTGAACCGTTTCCGCTATAGTGTGGGAAATAAGAGCCGCTCCATTCTTTTCAAAATGCCGAGCGTTTTCGCTTTCTTGCCCGGGAACTGGATTATAAAGAATTAACGGAATTTGCAACGCGGAAGCTTCAGTAAGAGTGATCCCTCCCGGTTTTGTAATTAAACAATCAGATATCGCCATAAGCTCATAGACTTTTTCTTCATATCCGAATAGACGAAAAGACTCGGGAAAGTGAATAGCGAGCGGCAGAATCTTTTCGTATAAATTATTGTTTTTTCCACAAACTGCTACAACATAATAAGAAGGATTACACACAAGAAGCTGGCAAAGCTCTTTTACGTTTTTTAAAACACCTAGTGCTCCTGCAAGCACAGTAATCACTTTTTTATTCTGGTTAAAATTGTGTTTTTGGAAATAAGTTCTTTTATCAATATGCATTTCAAATTCTGGACGAATGGGTATCCCGCTTACCGTAATACATTTGTCCTTTATATATTGATTTAATAAAGAGCTTTTAACCGAGTCGGAACCAGCAAAGTAATGATCAATTAATGGATTAATCCAATAAGGATGAATACAATAGTCGGTTATGACAGTGTAAGTTGGAATGAAAAATCCGGATCTTTTGCTAAGAAAAGGTGCAGCATGAAGAGGAAATGTTGTAATGATAAAATAGGGTAGATGGTCGTTAATAAGTTCCTGAAGCCTTTTTCGACCTAAATATCGCGAGAATTGAGACAGCCCTTTAGAATTTACTTTTTTCGTTCCGTAGTAAAACCATTTATAAAAAGAAGGTCTATAGGAAACACTTTTGACTAGTAAAGATTGGGTAAAGGTAGAAAATGCTGGATAAGACTCACCGAATAAATCAGATACGATAGGTTCAAATCCTTTTTGTTTGAGTTCAGTTGCAATAACATTAGCAACCTGAAGATGGCCATTCCCATAATGGGCTGTAAGGATCAAAGCGGAAGGACGTCGCAAAACTAAAACCCCCTCTTGTTTTTTTAAGAGTAACATGGCTATTTTAAGGTAATATGAAGGGACAAGGAGGTTTTGTAAAGGGAATGAAAATATTTGATGAGATTTATGTGGAATTCATACATGCCGTTGCTAGCATCTTATAATGAAGGATAGATCATATGGGGGATAATAAAAAAAATTTTGTTTAGGAAAGAAATATCCCTTTATTTTGAGTATCTAAGTATCGTAATGCACACTTTTACTACTGTAAAACATCAAAACCAAGAAATACAAACTTATTTAATCGGTTTTAGGAGAGAAGACTCCCACATCAAGGAATGTGAAGGGCATAGCCCAATGAGTAGGTGGGAGATGAATTACATTTTCATGTAGAAAAAACCTTATCACTATGGTGCAATTTCTAATTACAATTAGTTCTTTGAAAACTGAAGAAATAGAATTCTAGCAGGAATTGCGCCTGCTAGGTAAAATCTGCAATATTCTTGCGCCTCACACGTATCGAAGTTCTAAAGTAAGGCAAGTTGGCAAGCTCACAACGTACAAGTTATAAAGCCCTATCCGCTGGAACGTGGTTAGACTACTTAATAAATAGTCGATCCACCGGTGTTTGTAGGAATTCCCACTTCAAATTTGGTTAGAAAATTAAAGGGAAGGTAGTTCAATCGTTAAATCAATTAATAGTCATAACTTTAAGATTTGGTATAATTAAGGTCCCATATCATACCAAAAGGATCTTGCACTTTTGCAAATTTTGCTCCCCAAAAAGTGTCTTGTAGCTCCATAAGGATAGTACCTTTTTGACTTAGTCGTTTATAAACATTTTGAATTTCCGCTTCGTTCTCGAAATCAATTGTCAAAGAAATGTGGTTCCCAATTTCAACTGAATTACCGGGAAATGTATCTGAAACCATGAAAAATAAATCATCTTTTTTAAATTGAGCATGCATAATGCGATCATCAGCTTCTACTGGAGTTGGAAAGTCTGCTTCACCAAAGGTTTGGATACCAATGATTTCACCTTTAAAAATCTCCTTATAATATTCTAAAGCCTTTCTAGCCTTTCCGCTAAAATTTAGATAAGGCGTAATCTGTCTCATCATTACCGCTCCTCATTTTTCATTTTTTGTAATTTGTTCAACAACTGCACCTTTGCATCAGATCATAAAAACCCCAATACCTAATTCATTTAAAACCAGATTTAACTCTTAAGGTAGACTTACAGAGAAAATAAAGCCTCTAACTGTATATTTTACCGATGTCTACTATTATAACCACTAGAATAACAAAAACACAAGAATATACGTTCGTATATTTGGTAATACGACCTAAAACAAGTAGCAAACCATTTTTGATAAAAAATTTTAAAATTACGACACGATAAAATCGTATTTAGAATTTGATATATTTTTTATAGGTAGTATACTTATTATACAAAAGGTGTTATCAAAAATAAATATTAAGGGTAATTTTGACGGTTTTCATAAGTCTTCATTTTACCTTTGTTTTAATGTGAAAGTACATTTAGTTAATTCATTACATAATAAGGAGAATACAGTATGGCATATTTATTACAAGTTGATTTTAAACATGAAGGACCGTATGGGGATGAGATGGCAAAAGCTTTCTCTGAATTAGCTAAAAGTATCAATGAAGAACCAGGTTTTCTTTGGAAAATATGGACAGAGAATCAACAAACGAATGAAGCAGGCGGAATTTATATTTTTGAGAAAAAAGAAGATGCTGAAAAATATGTAGATAAACACACTAAAAGATTGAGTGGATTCGGAATCACAAATGCAAACATGAAAATTTTTGATATTAATGAACGACTTTCTCAAATTACCCAATCACCTTTAAAATAACCAACTATGGCACTATTTAGGTGGGATCGTACCTGAGCCCATTTGGGTGGATACACAAAGGACTCGAAATGAGATTAGAGGACGCTTGCAAAATTATCTAGATAAGAATTGATATAAACATCCATCTTATACTTGGATTGCATTGTAGGGTTTGGTCCATTTGTTTTTGACTATTTACTTCACCAAAGTAGAAAACATTCTAAAAACCTTGGCCCTCACTTTGGACCAAGGTTTTCTACATAAATGGCAGTAATTTTTTTCTATTTCATATTTAATTAACTCGATAGATTCTACATTAGCCTTTACGGAGATTTTCCCCCATTCACTAATATAAGGTCATATTTCTTAACGATTGCATTTATCTAAACAATATTAGAGCATAACTGTTACTTCAAGGGGTTTCAAAATGCTTTCTATCTCACTTAAAAACCACAAATTCATATCACTCACAATAAATCTAAGTCTTTAATCTGTTATTAAATCTTTTTAACGAAATTCGTTTTCGAGATAAAACGAATGGTATACCTCCCATGGTCCTGCTCTATTTTAGATAAATCAACTATACATTCAATTTCAAATCCCCATTATTCCATTATGACATTTACTATCCATTTATCAATAAACTATAAATAGTACAATCAAAGAATCTTAATTATACGATGACATAAATCTTTGTGAATTTTAATAATGAACTTCCAATATATTAAAAGGTGTACAGTATGTATTGGGTATATTTGTCAGATTTATATAATAATAATATTGAAGGGTTTAAAGAATAAATGGCGCGATACCGTGAAAAAATTTTTAGAATTATTTATGTAAGCACATTAAATTGAAGTACAAGCGATATATTCCGACACAAAGGCATACTTACGGAACCAAATACTCAAACTTGGAGGTAATTTAAAATGACATTTGTAATAACTTCACCATGCATAAAAGAGCTTGCAGCGGAATGTGTAGATGTTTGTCCAGTAGATTGTATTTCAAAAGGTGATAACCAATATTTTATTGATCCAGATATATGTATTGATTGTGGTGCTTGTGAACCAGTTTGTCCTGTAAAGGCTATATTTTATGAAGATGAGGTACCTGAAGAAGAAAGTGAATATATTCAAAAAGCCAAATCGTTCTTTGGAACTAAATCATGATAAGTGTATTGTCGCTTAACACCAATCATAAAAAATTGACTATAATTTGAAGGTCGAATAGTAAATATTAATAAGAAAGTAGCTGTTTCGAAAAGTAATATTTTTTCGGATCAGTTTTTTTATATATTTGGTCTGTACCAATTAAACCTTATTCTTTTTATGGTCCAATTAAGATGTTATCCCTTTGTAATAAAACTTATTTGTTATGTAACTTCATGGAAATAAAACTGAAAAGAATCATTGGTAATATTTTAAGAAGTGTTTTTTTTATGGGACATATTGAGTATAGTCGAGGGGGATAAAGATGGAAACACATATAAAAAAAGCTTTAGACGAGTGGAAAGAAGAAATTAGTGAAGAATTAAATGTGATTGAAAAAGAATACGAAGAAGTTAAACGTGAACTTCAAGTTTATTCTTATAAATTCAATATTACTAAACAAGTAGTACAATCTACAATAAATGATGAAATAATTCGAGACATTCGGGATCTTTACCATAAGCCATTTGAACAAAAAGTAAGCCAATTGAAAGAATCAATAAAAGAGCTTGAAGAAAAGAAAAAAGTTTTTCAAATGTTTGTTGATAAAATTGAAAGGGTAAGTGAAAAAGAAGAAGGAAAGCCTTATGTTTCTGTCATATAAGAAACATAATAGGTAACGTGAATTCTACTTATTAACGAAAAATTGATAAAGTACAATTTCAATGAATCACAGACTAAATACGCAACGTTCTTTATCTCCCACTTACGCTTTCTTGATTCCTCTAAGCCTTAAAGTGAGGGGTTACTTGCCGTTAATGCGGAATAAACAGTGTCACTTCATCAGATCATTTAGTTAAGTGTGAAAATGAGCGGTTATTCTGCTCATTTTCACACTTGAGCTTTTTTACATTATTAGAAGAACATTTATTTTGTGCAATTATTTAAGGTTTAATCTGTTCCTCTTTGTGTATCATCTTCTTTAAATACATAACTATCTTCAGCCTGCAATGCTTTGGAAATAACACCCGTCAAACTGTATAATCCTTCTGCGTCATGACCGGCCTCCCAAAGCATCATCCCACCAAATCCATGATCTAGTGCTAACTTTGTTTTCTTTAGAATGGTCTTGGCACCGTTGTAATAATATGTTGTTCCATTCATGTTCACAGTATCATGTTCAGCATTTTCTGTATTATTTTTTATTATTGCCGCGTAGGAAATCTGCTTAATGGAAGGATCTTCTGGCTGTGCATAAAACGGAACACCCAATACTAGTTTTTCTTTTGAAAGATTATGAGAATCAAACAGCCTAGTCCAATAGTTTACGATTTTCTCGTTAAACGGATATGGGGACAAGTTAGCAGCGTTATATCCACCATCCCACTGACCGTCATACGCCATTATATTTACATGGTCGACATATTGGAACATCGATGGTTCATATAGGACATAATTACTTTGAGTACCTGTAACACTATTAATTTTAGCTTGAACTGCAATTGACAATTCTTTGTTTTTATCATGAAGCTTTTCACTTAGTAATTTGATAAAACTAGTTAAATTTTGAGCATCCTCCCATGATCGAGGATGTTCAAAATCAATATCTATGCCATCAAGCTTTTCCCGTTCTACTATACTTATAAGCTCATTGACAAGCTTAGATCTCGATGTTGAATTGGCTATCGCTGACTTAAAATACTCATAGGATTCGCCACCCTGGATATGATACCACCCGCCTACAGCAAGTATAGCTTTTGTATCATGCTCATGTGCTTTTGAAACCATTAGCCGTAAATTATTCAAAGCGGTTTCTCCATTAAGCAAAAGTCCACCATCCTTTGTAGGGTGGGCAAAGGAAAAGATAATATGTGTCAAATTATCGTAATCAACCAGATTGGGATCACGAAAATCCTGAATGTAGCCAATTAATACTTTGTCTTTTGCCGATTCTAACTTTGGCAGTTGCTTAGGGAGAGGCTTTATAAATGATTTGGATGCTTGTTCCATTATTAACCTTTCTTGCTGACTATTCGTAGAAAATAATTTACCTGCAAAAAATCCTCCTGTGAAAGTTATCACCAATATTAGAGGTAGAAGGAATTTAAGATTTTTCATAGATGTATTCCTCCCCATACTTATTCAACATAAGAATTGTATCAATAAAATAGATAAGAAGGGTGTGGTAAAATCAAACATATCATAATATTAAGGAAGAAGGGGAAGTGGGTGTAGATGGGAAAGGAGACGAATCCTAATATAAAAAAACACCTTTTAATCTTTTAAATAATTTAAGCAAAACTATCGCTCACGGAGTGTGAAGATGGAGATTCTAGAACTCAATTTCTATGAGTTTAAAGTATTTCTAGTGATGAAAATGATAAATAATACCGAATTATTGAAGTAGATGTACCTGACTCAAAAAATTGGAGAGCTTACTTAGCCTCAATCTACCAAAAGAATCATGTGTAAAACTCTAGAAATATAATAAACTTTAAACTGTATTAAAGTTAACTCAGGGTTCACATTCAATAGATTTAGCAGATTTTTGATTGATGTAGGAATATTTATTAATGAATTATAGAATGGGATAATGCAGATAAGTTAAATTAAATTCAACATCTCTCATCACCAACAAACAGGAGATGTTTAATCAGTTTGCTACGGTAATAAGTATTAACTATAATAAAATTCTCATTGTGTTCCCAAATTTATTAACATGATACTAATAATAAAGAAATTTGGTATGGATAATAAAATTAGGCTATGTAAACAAATATTGTTGTCAAAAAAACAAATCATGAATTACATAGCCTAAATAAATAATTTCATTCAAATTAAGTAAGATCCTTTGTTTTTTCTCAAGACTTTAACTGCCACCATTTTTTCTTCTTTTCTTTAGCTGCTGCGGCGTCACGATAGGTTGATATCATAACTTTAAACACCTCTTCTATTTTTTTTATTTCACCGGTCGATTGTTTTAAATCGTTAAGTGATTCAATTAAATCATCCTGCCTAGTATCAAATGATTGCGTAATATGTCTTATTTCATCCTTTGTTTCCTGAACTGTGTTAGAGACTTTCTCTAGTACATTTTGATTCTCTATTTCAGTAACTTTAACAGTCAGATCCATTCGCTTCGAAAGCTTTTCGAAAGTAGCTTTCGAATCCTTCACAATGTCAACAGATAGGGCTGCGAATGTTTCAGAGGTACGTTCCGAAGCTTTCATAACCATCTCCGAAATTTCATGAACATCCACTTTTCTTTTATCATCTGATCTCTGAATAGATTTAGAGATTTCATCAACTGTTTGGAAAGAGACGTTTATAAACTCATTTTTGATCTCTTCAATGAGTACATTACGGCTTACGTCCATCTCATTTTTGATTTCTGATAAAAGATTCTCCTTAAATGTTTCCAAAGCGGTATTAAACTCTAACATATTGTCTGTCTGCTGCCCCTTAGATGTCTGAATGGATATCTCTTCTACTGGCGGAATCGTCATTTCGAATGTTTCGGAAGTAGGTTCTGAATCGATTTTCATATGTTTTTTTAATAATGAACGAATCATCCCTTTACTTATATCTTGTTCACGCATCTCTTTTATTTTATTAAGCAGTGTGATCTCTTTCTCTGTATAATATCTTGCACCTTGCTTTGTACGAGGAATAATAAGAAGACCTTGTAAATCCCTTTCCCACTGTCTAATTGTACCTGTTGGAATATTTATTTGCTTAGAAACTTCATTAATTGAATAGGCTCTTAAAATCTGGCTATTGTTCATATCTCCATTCCTTTCTATTTGGAAACTTAAATGGGGTTAATTTAAGTAATATTCTTTATTGAGGTTCACTTTTTCCTGCTACTAGACAAAAGCTTTCAAAAGAAGGGTAGATTCAACAAAAACTGTTATTTTAATGCGAAATTCGTCGTACCAAAAACTGAGTGTTTGCTATTTAATTTAATGAATGATCTTTTTCGTAAATAAGCAAAGAGGGCTCATGTGAAAATAAAAAAGTTTAATGATTATACGGGATTAATGAGTTTTTATGCGGAAAATAACTAGAAATTCTATCTTTTAGTTAAAAAAGACGAATGAATTATATTTATTAGCTGATAAAATTCGTGTATAATTCTTTTGACTAGAAAGTGGGGGGGATTTATATGTATCAATCAAGAAAAATTCTATTATTAGGGTCTGGCGAATTAGGGAAAGAAGTCATTATTGAAGCGCAAAGACTTGGCGTTGAAACAATTGCCGTTGACCGATATGAACACGCTCCTGCAATGCAAGTAGCCGATCGAAGCTACGTAGTTGATATGTTAGATCCACAACAAATTCGAAAGATTGTCGAAACTGAAAAACCAGATTTAATTGTACCGGAAATCGAAGCCATTGCGACATCTGAACTTATTAAATTGGAAAATGAGGGGTATCATGTGATTCCTACAGCACGAGCGACAATGCTTACTATGGATCGCGAAGGAATTCGCCGCTTAGCTGCTGAAACTCTAAATCTTCCCACTGCTAAATATGCATTTGCCGACACATATAAAGAATTTGTACAAGGAGTACAAAAAATTGGATTTCCGTGTGTGATAAAGCCTCTTATGAGTTCTTCAGGTAAAGGACAAAGTATTTGTCGCTCTGTAATAGAATTAGAGACTTGCTGGGAAATTGCACAAAATAACGGAAGGGTACAAAACGGAAGAGTGATTATTGAAGAGTTTATTCAATTTGATTCGGAAATCACCCTTCTGACTGTACGTGCTATAAATGGAACAATGTATTGTGCTCCGATTGGCCATATTCAGAAAGATGGGGACTATATAGAGTCTTGGCAACCACATGAAATGACGGAACAACAAATCCAAGAAGCAAAGAAAATTGCCAAAACAATTACAGATGAGCTTGGAGGATATGGAATTTTTGGGGTAGAACTTTTCCTTTCGGGTGATCATGTCTATTTCAGTGAGGTATCTCCTCGACCACACGATACCGGTTTAGTAACACTTATCACCCAAAATCTATCAGAATTTTCTCTGCACGTTCGTGCTATTTTAGGATACGCAATC
The DNA here is from genome assembly GCF_014138605.1 of Peribacillus huizhouensis. Lineage (GTDB taxonomy): Bacteria > Bacillota > Bacilli > Bacillales > DSM-1321 > Peribacillus > Peribacillus huizhouensis. Next base: position 161,849 of record NZ_JACJHX010000006.1, read on the forward strand.
CCTGAAATTATTCAGAATACTTCAGGTGCCAGCCGTCCTTTAAAAGTAGAAGAAGAATTAGATAATTACAAAATTGGCGGATTAGAAGAGGCACTAACTGTACCTAACACAGAGGTTCGGGTATTCGGAAAACCTGTAACAACCGTTGGGCGTAGAGTTGCAGTGGTCTTAGCTGCTTCTGATAGCACGAGTAAAGCGCGTGAAAATGCGAAACATGCCTTAGATAAATTGAATATCCAAAAATAATTTTAGAAAGAACATAGGAAAACGTGCTATATAGAAAAGCAAGGGAATAATGGAGTGTTTAGATTTAACTGCTTCAATGATTAATTAATCGCTGAAGCAGTTATTATGAACAGACACTTTAGTGTGCTAATACACTAAAAAATTCGTTGACATTCGTTTAAATTTTGTGTTAACTTTATCTTATAATAATTTATCACTCTAATATTTTAATGAATTAAAGTATGTCGAATATTACTTAGTCAAAGGTGGTTTTTCAATGAAACGGATCGTAACTATTATTCTAGCTATCACAGCGGTATTCTCTCTACTTACAGCATGCTCCAAATCAGCAGAAAAAGAAGATAACACGCTAGTAATTGGGATCGATGATAAATTTGCTCCAATGGGATTCCGAGATAAAAATAATGATATTACTGGTTTTGATATTGACTATGCTAAAGCTGCTGTTGAAAAAATGGGAGCAACGCCTAAATTTCAACCAATCGACTGGAAAACAAAAGAATCTGAACTAAGCAGTGGAAGGATTGACCTCATTTGGAATGGATATACAATTACAGATGAACGTAAAGAGAAGGTACTTTTTACAAAGCCTTATTTAAAAAATGCACAAGTAGTTGTAACCCTGGCTAATTCAAATATTACTAAACTAGATGATTTAGCAGACAAAGTCGTTGGCCTTCAGTCTCTTTCTTCCGCAGCCGATGCCTTGAATGATAATCCAATCAAATCTAAGATCAAGACAATTACGGAGTTCGCCGACAATGTATTGGCTCTGAGTGATTTAAAGACTGGTCGTTTGGATGCGGTGGTCATTGATGAAGTGGTCATTAATTATTATATGTCTAAAGAGGAAGGTACATTTAAGATTCTCGATGAATCTCTTGCACCGGAAGAATATGGAGTAGGGGTAAAAAAGGGGAATGAAGCACTCTTAGAAAAGCTTCAAAAAGCACTTGATGAGATGAATCAAGACGGCACTGCTGCAAAAATCTCACAAAAGTGGTTTGGCGAAGATAAAGTATTAAAATAAGTTGAACAAATCGGGGATTTACATGCTGTAATAATGGGATAAACATAGCGAACAAATATGAGGCAAACAGGATTTCCTTAGGAAACCCTGTTTTGTTTTTGGAGGATTTATTTTATGGCAGATTATATCAATACAATGATTAAACCGATGCTAGAAGGAGCTCAGATTACGATTCTCTTGTTTTTAATTGCTATACTAGCATCGATTCCGTTGGGCTTCTTATTAACTCTAGCGGCAAAAAGCAGGATTAAGCCCATATCTTGGCTTGCTCAAACTTACATATATTTAATGCGTGGCACACCCTTATTGTTGCAGCTTCTATTTATATGCTTTGGACTACCATTGCTGCCAATAATCGGTGATTATTTAGTTCTAGATCGCTTTGTAGCGGCTTGTTTAGGCTTTATTTTGAATTATGCAGCCTATTTTGCGGAAATTTTCCGCGGTGGACTTCTAGCAATTGATAAAGGTCAATACGAAGCTTCCCAAGTGCTCGGGTTAAATAAATGGCAGACCATGACTCGAATTATACTACCTCAAATGTTTCGCATTGCACTTCCTGCGGTTTCTAACGAATCTGTTACTTTGGTTAAAGATACCGCATTGCTTTATGCTGTTGCCGTACCAGAATTACTACACTTTGCTCAAACAGCGGTGAACCGTGACTTTACGATTGTGCCTTTCTTCATAGCTGGTATCATTTATCTAATCATAACGCTTTTATTAACTATACTCTTTAAATGGCTAGAAAAAAGGTTCAAATTTGAATAAGAAGGAGTCGTGAATATGTCTATCATTGAAGTTTCCAACCTCAAAAAATCATATGGCGATTTAGAAGTACTAAAACAAATTACATTCGATGTAAATAAAAACGACGTGGTTGCCGTGATAGGACCTTCTGGATCTGGGAAAAGCACAATGCTCCGTAGTCTGGTCCATCTTGAAGAAATAAACAGCGGTAGTATCTGTGTATCTGGTGATTATTTAGTAAAGGATGGCGTGTATTCGAAATCACAGGAAATCAAGAAGATCACCTCCAAAATGGGTATGGTCTTTCAACATTTTAATCTTTTCCCACACATGACGGTCAAAGAAAATTTAGAAGTCGCCCCTAGAATGTTAAAAAAACAGCCGGCTCATTTGATCCAGCAACAAAGTGCAGACCTTCTGGAGAAAGTTGGGTTATCAGATCGGGCGACAGCGTACCCAGCAAATCTCTCAGGTGGTCAAAAACAAAGAGTCGCGATTGCCCGAGCTCTTATGATGAACCCTGATATTCTACTGTTTGATGAACCAACTTCCGCTTTAGATCCGGAATTGACAGGGGAAGTACTTCAAGTAATGAAGCACCTAGCTGAAGAGCACATGACGATGATTGTGGTTACCCACGAAATGGGGTTCGCGAAAGAAGTAGCCAACCGAGCGATATTTATGGATAACGGGGAAATTATCGAATCTGGTCACCCAGACAATTTGTTTACAAATCCTCAGTACGACCGAACGAAAGCTTTCTTAAATCGTAGTTTGAAATAATGGCGTAACTTTATCAACTAACTTTGCTATTATTGAAATTTTAGTAAAATCAACAATCGATACGTTTGTGATTAGATGAATAAAATGAATAATACATTCTTAAGAAAAGCAGAATCTCTCCAATGGAGAAATTCTGCTTTTTTATTTAATATTGCCTATAAAACGTTTTTTTCGTGATAAATTAATAGTGTGTTATGTTAAAATATATAAATAAAGGAAAATGATAGATTCTATTTTGTGTACTACATTAAAAGGAAAGGTACATTGAATTAACTTATAAAACATAGTTTTCTTTAAAAATGATTGAAAGCGCTTTTATTTTTTGGTAATCTTTATTAAAAGTGTGTAGAGTGAAAATTCAGATAATACAAAAAATTATATAGCTGGAGGTCATCATACTTGGATGAAATATTAATTGTTGAAGACGATGCTGATATTCAGAAGATTTTATCGATGAATTTATCTCTTGAAGGGTTTGCCTATACGATTGCTTCAACTGGCATGGACGCAATAAAAAAGGTACGGGAAAAAACACCGGATCTTATTCTTTTGGATATACAATTACCCGATATGAATGGAATTGATCTATGTCAGCAACTGAGAGAAATGACAGCCGTACCCATCCTGTATGTAACCTGTAATAATGAAGATAAGGAAAAAATTCTAGCTTTTGCATGTGGGGGTGATGATTATATTGAAAAACCCTTCAACTCAAGAGTTCTAATCGCCCGCATCAAAGCCCACTTAAGACGAAATTCTATTAATCACAATCAAAGCACATTAAAAAAACAAATCACTTTTGATGATATCGTCATCGATCTAACAGCTCGAGAAGTTAAGCGAAACGGCCAAGTGATTGAATTAACAGCAAAGGAATTTGAATTACTTACTTTTTTTGCTAAACATCCAAATCAAGTATTTTCAGCAGAACAGCTTTTAAATCAAATATGGGGATATGACTCATTTAGTGAGAAAAGTACGATAATCGTTCATATTTCAAACTTGAGAAAAAAGATTGAGGATTATCCAGTAAACCCATCCTACATCATTACAATGAGGGGAGTCGGCTACAAGTTTGTTCAAACGTCTATTTAAGATTAAAAAATCTTACTATTTTAAAATATTAGCATTTACAACAATGATCTCTTTTATTCCCTTTGTCATGATTGCTACATACAGTATGTATCAAGGGAGCAATCTATCCAATCAAATAATGAAAGATCAAATTGCCAATACAAAAAAAGAAGTTTTATCGCAAAAACTGTTGTATTTACAAAAAGAAACTCAAAATTTGAATACAGATTTGCACAATCTAGAAAACACATTAAGATTAATTCAAAAACAAGCTGAAACCATATATAGTCGGCCTAACTTAACTCTTTCAAATGAATTACATGTAAAAAAAGGGAAAGAAGGTTACTTGTGGGAAACGTTTGACATTAAACATGAAAAAACAAATATTTTTATTAGTTCAATATCTAGTAATGTGGCTAATAAAACTATAAATGATTTAAAAATAGCAAAGCAACTTGAACCATTGTTCGTTCAAACGATGAAAAATGAAACGATGATCAATGCCGTTTATTTATCGTTACCAAGTTCTGCTTGGCTGTATTACCCATTTCTAGACGTAGAGGAAGCCATTTCTTCGAAAAAATTTGCACCTAATCTACGTTTTCAAGATTATGAATTTTATACAGTTGCTTTAAATCCACAACGGAAAGTGGAATGGACGAAACCATATATATGGTCGGCAAAACCGATGGGTGATGTAACGAAAGAGGATTGGCTTATTTCTGCTGGAGCACCTGTTTATTTGACAACGGGCGAATTCAAAGGGATGGTAGGACTAGATGTCCCTATTGAAAACATTACAAACAAATTAATGGACGTTAAATTCAGTGAACCAAACGCCTTTGCCTTTTTAATCGATGATAAAGGAAATTTTATCTCGGGACAAACAAAAGCCGAAAAAATTCAAGAGAACTCATCTATAATGAATAGCGCTATAAAAAATAAAGAAGGCATATTGCCAATAACCTATTCCAATTCAGAAGCTTATCTTTTATCTTCATCATTAAATAACGGATGGCGTCTCAACTTTATCATTTCAGAGTCCGATATTGTTGGACCGATTGTAAAAAGTACAAAGGCGCAAACAAACAAGCATATGCTTCTTTTTTTATCACATCTATTAGTATTTTTACTTTTTGGAATTATTGTTCTGCTGTATATGACTTATCGTTTTTCACGAACGATTACTCAACCAATTGATCAGTTAACTGATGCATTAAGAGAAAGCGCTGCCGGAAATTTTGTCAAAGAACTTCAAATTGAGCAAGAAGATGAAATTGGCAACTTGGCGGTAGCATTTAATTTTATGAATCAAAAAATCCAAGAGTTAATTGGGGAATTAAACTTAAAAGCCCATCAACTTGAAGATAAAGTGCTAGAGCGGACGAAAGAGTTGGAAAGTGCCAATGAACGGTTAGTTAACACAAACCAACAACTTCAAGAATCGGAGAAACGGAGAAAAGAATTTATGTCACAGATTTCTCACGATTTAAAAACGCCATTAACGTCCGTAAGAGAATACACAGAAATCTTAGTTAATCATCAGTCACTTCCTGAAACCCAGAAAAAGGAAATAATGAATTCCATATTATTACGCAGTAACCATATAATCCAATTAATTAATGACTTATTTGAAATGAATACGGATGATGATGGAGATTACGTAAAAGAAGTTATTCCATTTGATTTTTTAATCGAACAATCATTAAACATAATTGCCATCCGATCAGAAGGCTCCGAAATAGAAATTACTAAAAACTATAAAAAAGACTCATTGTTCATTTTTGTTGATCCTAAGAAAATGAATCGCGTTTTTATTAACATTTTAGAAAATGCCATTAAGTATTCAAAATCAAATAATGGTGAGAAAATAAAAATAGATATTTTCGCCTATCAACAAAATAAAAACCTGATCATAAAGTTCCAAGATTATGGTATAGGTATCTCGCAAAAAAATAAAGAAAAAATATTTCTTCCATTCTTTAGAGAAAAAAGGACCAGAACCGAAAAAATTCAAGGGAATGGATTAGGACTGTCTATTGTTCAAAAAATTATTGCTGCACATGATGGACATATTTTAGTAGAAAGTAAAGTAAGTGTAGGTACAACGATTACGATTATGTTGCCGTCCGTTGAAACATTAGACATCTAAACACAAAAGATGCCGTTGTTTTATTTCATACTTGGCGATATCTCGTATTGGAGGAAATTTTGAAGCTCAATGGTAACTTCATACTGACATATATAATACATATGAATATGTAATATGTTTCAAAGCTAGAAGGTGTCCCGAAAAGCTCACTTAACATATATTATTATCGTTTATTGGCAGTAGCTATCATAATAAACGGTTTGATAGTATGTGAAGTTTGACTTTTTGGGCTCCTTCTTTTTTTATTTCATCCATCGACAGAAACCTGTTAAATAAGTGAAAAATAAGTGGAATTTTATTTATTTTTGGAATTTATTGAAAATTTATCGTTAGTTTAGATTGACTTTAGGATAACTTTATAAATAAATAATATGATACATATATAGAAAAACATACGAACCAAGAAGTATGACACAGCTAGAATAAATCAAATGATAGTATGTATTTCTTGTAGTACGATCACTTGTATTGAAAGTGATGAAAGCGTTGTCAGATTTAGACAACATGATCGCACCGTAGAAGCATAAGAACAAATCTTGTATACAACGATGAACTATTCATTGTACATAAGACAACATGATGCCTAAGCAGTTGAACGATTCAATTAAAAACCGAGTACAAAGTTATACTTGATGGTAAAAGCGATGGAGCTATTTATTGTTAGCAATTCGTCTGAATTACCCATCAATTCTATAATTTAACGGTTAGGAGGCGGATATGTGGATGTCATTTATGTAAATAAAAGCAACCGACATTTGTTTCTTTCAGAAAGCGAACCAAGTGTGATTGCTTTAGGATTTTTTGATGGAGTTCATCTAGGTCATCGACAAGTCATCAACGAAGCTATAAGAATTGCTGATGAAAAGAAGCTGCAACTTGCATGTATGAGCTTTTTCCCCCACCCCAAAGAAGTACTTAAACGAGATAAGAAAAAAATTCAATATTTAATGCCGATGAATACTAAACAACGAATTTTAAAAAAATTAGGTGTTCAAAAGTTTTACATCGTGCAATTCGATCAAGATTTTGCTTCCTTAACTCCAAAGCAATTTGTCCAGAAATATCTCTTAGAATTTGGAGTAAAATATGCAGTTGCTGGATTTGACTTTACGTATGGACAATTTGGCGAGGGGAATATGGATCGCATAAAAACCGATTCTAATAACAGTATTGAAGGAGTTAAAGTAAACAAAGTCGATATTAATGGCGAAAAGATAAGTTCTACTCTAATTAGAAAATTAATTTCTACTGGAAAAATGGACATCGTTCACCGTTATTTAGGCGAGCATTATCAAATAAAGGGTCAGGTTTATTCAAATACAAAAACTGTTGAAGTAGTACCGAGCCCTTATTATTTACTTCCTCCCCCAGGAGTATATGAAGTAACTGTTTCTAAAGGGAATGAATCAGACGACCAAGTTGTATTAATCACACAAGATGCTACTAAAATCATTTTTCCTGCTCATAACAAGCGAATATTAGTGAACCAAGAAGAGATTCATATCAGTTGGAAGAAACGTCTGTCACCTGGATTGTTCACGATTTTGGAAAAGCAACCTAAGCATAACGTAATGAATAAACCGGTTTTTACTTCCGGGCTATTATAAAACAAAAATTAAAAATAATGGAGGTACAAAAATGAGTACAGAAACTACATGGTTAGATGAATTGACGTATTTAAACGATAAGCCAGGTGTAAAACTTATTAAAGCAGGAACATATAAAAAGAAGGAATTAAATACAATTCTTGGTATTCCTAATCTTGACAGTCAAATTATTGATGTTCCAGTTTGTACAGATAAACATGCGTTACAAATGGGATATTTCTCAATGCAAAATTCTGAGGATTTCGAATTCACTTATACATTTTTAGAAATCAAAATCGTCTATAGAGGACAAATCATCGTTCGTGACGATCAAGGGAAAAAGTATATCGCTAATGAAGGTGATGTATTCGTATTCAGTCCGACTACAACCGTTATATTTGACGGTGAAAGCGACGGTGACGCTTTCTATACAGCCCATCGTCAGCCTGAATCTTCTTTTATGTAATCTTTAAAAATAGTGAGCTATGAAATTAGATTAAATAATAATAAAAGAAAAAAATCCTGATAGGAGTGGATATATATGAGTCAATCAATAACAGAAGCAAAAAACTATGATTATTTAAGTAAAGCACCTGGTTTCCAAATTATTAAAGCAGGCACATACCAAAAGAAAGAATTAAATGGATTGCTAGGAATCCCAGCACTAAAAAGCCAAATCATTGATGTTCCAGTTACATCAAAGGAAAATGCCATTTCAATGGGATACTTCGATATGCAACCAGGGGAAGAATTTGAATTTGTGTATGAATTTTTAGAAGTAAAATTCGTCATTAAAGGTCAGTTTGTCTTACGTGATCAGCAAGGACAAAAACATGTAGCAAAAGCAGGAGATGTCATCATCTTCACGCCTAATGTTCCAGTCATTTTTGACGCAGAAAGCGATGGAGAAGCTTTCTATACAGCCCATCGTATACCTGAACCATCATTTTTGTAAATCTTGCTTGTACGTATAAATAAATAAATAACAAGAATGACCCCGGCTGAGTTTAATTTATTCTAATTTTCCGCAATAGAAAAAAGGGGGATCTAGCAATGCATACAGTCAATGCCATGAGCTATCAGGACTTTGACTTTGAATTAGAAGGAAAGAACGTTCTGTTAGAAGATATTTTCCCAAATTTCAATGAATTCGACCGTATTGGAGTGGTCGTAAGAGAAACAGGTGGAGGTACTGGTGCAAGTAGTTTACTAATGTCGGCACTTACAAGATTTTATGATTTTTTTCGACCTAATCTTGGTGTTGAGCCTGGGCAACAGTTTATTTATCCCGAGTTCTTTATCTTCCATGTAGGGAAGCAGCATATGACCCATTATTGGATGGATATTTGGCCGCCGCATAAAGAGATTGTCGTTGAGGATGACCCTGAACAAATTTTAGAAGCGATTAATGACCGCGGCATTACACGGTTGCTCGTGGAAGACATTACGCCTATCCAACCTATTTTTTTAAAAGAAACATTAAATAGTGCGAAACATCGAATTGTTAGCGCATTGGCTTATTCTCCGACAGGTCGTGTTGAAAATAGCGATGTCCAGATCACCAGTTGTGAAGCTGCAGAAAAAAATGTACTTGACACTATCAAAATTTCAGAAGACCTTACGATTGAAGAAAAGGCGCTATTACTAGAACGAAGGAACTCTCTTAAAACGAATGGGCGTGTAACTGAAACATATCGCCGCATCGAAGTATCCAATGCTTTGAACATGCTTACTCAAAATACTGAACCGGGACCTACTACCCGAAGCTATTTTAAAATGCTTGAAATGGAAGATGAGATTACGAAAGACAAAGTCATTTAATTGAAACTATACCTATATTAATAGGATATCAATATTAAATCATATAGATATCCTATTAATTTAAATAAAAATTGCTGAGGAGTGAAGAATCATGTCAGTTTCTAACACAGTATTAAATGAAGGTATTATGCAAGTTCCAAGCTGGTGGACTTGCCCTCCAGGTTATGAAGAATTACAAGCGAAGGCACACGCACTTGGAAAAAGTGAGTTGCTAGAAAGAGCCTCTATTTCTGATCAGCAAGGCATCTATCCGCGTGAGAGTTTAGGTAAAATTGCTGAAGCAGGATTTGGCGCTGTTACCCTTCCGAAAGAATATGGCGGACTTGGAGCTGGACTTACTGGATTTGCCGTATTAGCTGAAAGTTTTGCTCAATATTGTGCATCTTCAACGATGTGCTGGGTAATGCATACAACTGCACTTCAAACACTATTTTCAGCTGGTAACGAAGAACAGCGTCAGCGTTTTATTCCTGATGTTCTTCGTGGAAAAATCGGCGGGTTAGCATTTAGTGAACCAGCAACTGGTAGTCACTTTTGGAATGTTGTGAGTACAGCTCCCCGTCTTGGAAATGGCTACTCATTGAATGCTGATAAATCGTTTGTTACAAGTGCTGGAGAAGCTGATTGGTATATCGTGGCAACGACGTATCCAGAAAGTACAGAATCCGATAAGTTAATGTATTTACTTGTAGAAAATGGACAAGAGGGGATCACCCAATTTCCGTTCTCCGCAATGGGACTTCGTGGGAATTCAAGTGGACCAATGAAATTTAGAGATGTATATGTCCCTGCAGAAAACCGTATAGGTAGTGAAGGCGGGATGAATTATCACAATGATAATACAATCGATCCACTATTTTTATTAGGCACAGCCGCTTGTTGGACTGGTATTGCACAAGGTGCTCTAAACGCAGCAATTAATGGTGCGAAGAAAAAGGTTCATGCTGATACAGGTAAATCAGTTGCTAGTTATCAAGTCATTCGTCATGAATTAGCGAAAGCTCAAATTATGGTAGACAGTGCAAGAAGTATGCTTTATCGAACAGCTGAAAATCTAGACAGAGCTGCTGCAAATGGAACGCCGCTTGGAGAATTGCTATACCCAATTTGGGAATTAAAAACACATGCAGCTGATATCGTTATTCAAGTAACAAACCAAGCGCTACAAGTTTCCGGCGGAAGAGGATATTTGACAGGTCAAGTAGAAAAATATTTACGTGATGGTCGCGCTGGCGCAATTATGGGACCTACAAATGAAATTTTACGTGAGTGGATTGGCAATACATTAATCGATGTTCCATGGTTTGAGTAAATTATAGAAGATATTAAATTTCTATTTATATACCAGAGCCAAAACAAAGTGGTTTGGTTCTGGTATATACCTCTATTGAAAGGGTATGGCACATTTCATCCTAAAATAATTAACATCTTCACGGTGAAAAGGGCACTGGGATTCCGTAAGTTTATCTTATTTGGAGTGGTACTTCATTTATTTGTTATAGGGGCACACTTAATAAATCCTATATGGACTCCCTTCAATAATAGGAGAAAGGAAGCAACCCCTCTTCTATGATGTTATTATGAGTCAAATACTTTCGAATGAAATTTTCTGAATATTGCGTCATTTCACCTTTTGAATAACCAAAAAATATCTAGAACATTTAGTTATAAAAGTCGAAAGATGGTACAAGTAAATCCTTGTTTCCTCAAACTCGGCATATGCCAACAAGATTTTATTAGTATAAGGAGGATATTTAGCATGAAGTTACTAGGGATATCAGGAACAATTACTGGATCGAAACCACGGGTTGTCGTTCAACAAGTATTAGACGAAGTGAAGAGAAACAACCCGGAAATTGAAGTAGAATTACTTGATTTGAAGGATTATAATATTCAGTTCTGTGATGGCCGTAATCCGTCAACTTATACGGGGGATACGAAGAAAGTGATCGATATTGTTTCCACAGCAGATTTTTATATTATTGGTACTCCAATTTTCCAAGGTTCTATTACTGGGGCTCTAAAAAACTTATTTGACTTAATTCATCCAAAAGATTTACGCAATAAAGTTATGGGGTTTATTGCTACTGGGGGAACATATCAACACTATTTAGTCATTGAAAATCAACTGAAACCAATTGCAGGATATTTCCGTGCATTTGTTGCACCAGGATTTGTTTATGCTCATAATGATCATTTTAGTCCTCAAAATGAACTAGTTGATAAAGAAGTATTAGAACGGGTGACCGCTTTAAGTGAAGAAGTCGTGCTTATGCAGAAAGCACTAAAAGCTTCAAAGAGCGCTATTCAATTTAATTGAATGGCAAATTGAGGTGATCGTTCATTAAACGAAGCATTAATGAAAAAAAGAATGAACAACGTGTAGAATAACCTCTTTTTTCTAAGAATTCAACTAGGGAAAAGAGAGTTTTTCTTTTTAGAAACATTAACTATTTAGGAATAGCCGAAACAATGATTTTCTTGATTATTAAAGTGTTAAATGTGCAATTCTTCTCGACTGAACTTAGCCTATGGAAGTTGTTGAATATACGTATAGTTTCTTAGATGATAACGGTAATGAATTTCAGCGAACATTAGGATATGAAAATGAAGCTGTAATCATTACATTAGGAGGGGCAATTATGAGTTTAGTGGATATTGCTAGAACTAAACACAAAGAGAAGACAGTACGTTTGGGCTTTATGTGGGCTTTATGGGCAGCCATATTGTGGGGAGCATGGTATGTACCTGGATCAGCGATTTGGTATGAGTTTCCTTTCGTTTCCATGCCTTTTCATACAAATTCTGAATATGTGACAGCGGCAGCCGTAATAGCCGGTTTAAATGCAATCGCTGTATTATTGTTTATGTTTGTGTGGACAGGCGTTTTAGGTAAATGGAAAGATTACGGACGGACGATTGTTCAGTTTAAAAAAGTGACGAAATGGTATTTTGTAGCCGCAATTTTCGGCGGACCAATGGCTATTTTCGGAAGTTTTTTAGCAATCGGCTTTATAGGCGGTGTTTTTGCCGCAGTGGCAGCATTAATGTATCCCATAGTAGGATCAATATTAGCGTACAAATGGTACGGTGAAAAGATAACTCGTAGGGCTGCTATCGGGATCGCAATGATTATTATCGGTGGGATCGTCGTATTTGCACCCGGTATTTTAGGTGAGCTCAAGGACAGCTCTGGCGCTTGGTTAGGATACTTGGGTGGATTAATGGCTGCCGTTGGCTGGGGAATTGAAGGTGCCATTGCTGGACGGGCACTGGATGTTACAGATCCTGATATTGGGTTAACTCTTAGGTTCACGGGTGAAGTTTTCTGGTGGGTAGCTGTAATCTTTCCGCTGTTTATCCTATTTGGAGATGTACCTATTGTACCAATGATTGCGCAAACAATGACATTGTTACCGGTAACTTGGCTACTTTTAGCTGGAATTACATTTGGTTTTTGCTACGTGTCATGGTACAAGTCTTTCCCATTGATTGGTGTTGGAAGAGGTCAAGCAATCGGGGACTTATATGGAATCTTCGCCATCATTTTTATAAGTATCTTCACACTTACTCCGCCAGAATGGAATTTCGTTTTGGGAGCTTTGGTTGTAATTATCGGCGGATTTGTTATGTTTACTGAAAAGAGGGACGTCCTAGATGTTATCCGTTCTGTGCCTTCAGACAATAAAGAAAAAGAGGAGGCAATGTAAATGCCTAAAATTCATATAAAAGGTAGGATTCTACAAATAATCCGCGAGCACACCAAGGAAAGACCCGATAAAGGAATATGGGATTATGAAATTGCAAAGCAAATTCTTAAAGAGTATGGGTTGGCAGGAGCATATGCCTTAGGTAATGTTCGAGTAACATTAACTGATTTATTTTCAGGGGCGCTTATAGAAACCATTGATGAAAAGATAGACAAAGGTGAGCACTTTAGTGAAGGTAAGTTATTATTTAAATATTCACTTACTAGTTTCGGTGAAGACAGGATGCGTGATACAGGGATTATTTAACTAACAAAGGAGTGAATGATATGCCTGAAATGAGCGAGTTTTGGGGATTTAGCTTAGCACCATATATTTCAATCGTTGGAATTACTATCTTAGCACTATTTTGCCTGTTTATAGCTAGAACATATGTAAAGAAATTATAAGAAGTTTGAATAATTGTACAAATAGATAATAATAGGAAAAATAATATGAAATTCTAAAACGAGTGTGTCGCAAAAGTAAAGGGGTCAGACTATACAACATAATATCTAGTATTATTCGCTTTTTATTAATCTAGATATTATGTTGTATATGAGAGTTCCTCTTTTCTTATGGGACATCCTCGTTTTGCTTTTTTTATGGCTGTTTTCTAAAAGATTGTTGTTTTTTAAAGTGCAATTCCTGACTTCTTATATTTTCTGTTAAAATAAGGATATATCTAACACGAAATCGAGTAGAGAATAGGGTGTAAATATATAATAAAGTCAAGATGTTTCTCTTTAAATATATTTATCTAGGGCAATTTTTTTATTCAACTAAACTTATAATATGAAAGAAAACAGAATAGGAATCAAAGTACGCATTTTCTGGTAAAGGGGGAAATCTCATGAATAAATTTGTAAATGATAATCTTTATGAAACGAGAAATAACCTAGTAAAGGAAATTGTTTTATTAAGTGATGATCAACTTAATAGTAAACCTGATATGAATATGTGGAGTATAGCACAAGTTTGCCATCACTTGGTTTTAGTGGAAGAGGCTTCTATAAAGGCTATTGCATGGGGTTTAAAAGAAAGTGATCGTACTCAAAAAGAACGTAAAAATATACACTTTATATTATTGGATAGAACGAAAAAGATTAAAGCTCCAAAAATAGTTGAACCAGATGTAGAATCATTTGAAGTTCCGCAAATAATTGATTTGTTAAACGATTCGAGAAAAAAATTGATGGCTTTTCTTAGTACTATAGAAGATAAATCCATATTGGAGGAAAAATCAGTGAAGCATCCTTCTTTAGGTGAATTACCTCTTGATCAATGGATTGAACAGATATATTTGCATGAACAGCGACACATAGAACAAATAATAGAGATAAAATTACTTTTAGATGTAAAGCACTAAACTTAGGGGGATAAACGATTCTTGTGATCAAACTTTTTTATAAAAATCTAAAACTTAGCTAAAGTAAGTAACGCCAATTTGACCAATTTTTATTCAAATTGGAGATATTTACGTTTGCCGTTAAATAAGGAATGAAGGGAACTTTTTAATCAAACTTTATTCTAATGTTACATAGGGGTGATTAAATTGAAATTGTTACTAACCTCGAACGGTTTTACACTGATGCGATTAAAGAACAATTTTTAAAGCTCATTAACGGCGCTACTAACGAACTGGACGTTGCTATTATCACCACTGGATCGGACGCAAAAGGAGACTTTAGAGAAACGGGGTTCCAAAACATTGCTTTTATTAATTTAGAGTTCGATAATCCAGAAAGTCTTACACATAAAGATGTTATTTACATCAACGGTGGGAAGATGTGAATTTACGAGACTAAAAGATGATGAATATATCACAGTAGAAAAGTAATTTATTGACCCCTAATTTGATGTCTTTTTTATGCACATCGTAATATCTCAACCGTTGTATAATTGGATTTTTGACACGCTGAATTTAGCATTTGCTCAACACATATATCAAATGCAAAATTTTTCCCTATTCCAATCCAAAGAAACCAATATAAATAGTTGTCTAAATAATGAGTTCCTACACCTTGGAAATCGATCCATCCAACCTTTTAAACGATTGTGGAAGTTGGTGACGTGTTGGATATGATATATCCCTTTCTTAACTCTTAGTTTTTGGCGTTCATTTACGGTTTCGTGTAGTAAGCCTATCAGTGTAGCGAACTTCTTGTAAATTGTAGCAGTATATGTACATGACACAAAGAAGATGGGTGAAGAAATTCACCCATCTTCTTTGTGAATTTCTTCCTCTTTAACACGACCTGTCCCTGCTTTTCGGGCAATCATCTTACCATCGCGGTCTTGTGCAACTACGACAATAATTTTTTGGATTGAAATGCCCCTCTTTCGTATTTTTTTCACCACGTTTCTTGGGTATTCTATGAGAAATATTACGAAGACCTTTTAAAGACTCACGAAAGAAGGTTTCATCACTTTCAACGATACCTTGCAGTTGATTAAACACAAGACCTACTAATGCTTAATGCGTTCAAAATTTTACGCCTCCAATAAAAGACAGTAGAGATGTGTATTTTTAGTCGCTCTGCAATTTTAGGTAGAGTGAATCCTTCTAACATTAGCTCAATATTTCTTACCCATTTTTCAGGGTTGCGAGATCCTGAAAATGGTATATTTGTCATATCATTAAATGTTTTGTTGCAATCATTACAAAAATAGCGTTGTCGTGTGCTTGCCATTGGGCTTAACAGAAGTACTTCCGCAATGAACACAAGCCATTCCCGAAGAAAATCGGGCTTCACGAATAGTTTTGAGTAATTTTGTGATTTTGTCGGGTTCTTCTGAAAACAAGTCTTGTTTCATTGCTTCAAACAAAGCCAATCGCTATGATTTCGTTAACTCTAAACCTTAATACACACCTTCACACATAATTGAACGCCTCCTGAACCTCATTCTATCAACCATTATATGGAATTGTTCGAGGAAGCAACAGTCTTTGCGTAAACAGCCTTTTTTATTTAGGCTCTTTTCGTAAAGATTGTTGCTTTTAGCAAGAAACCAATTCGAACAGATGTTGATCTTCGTTACAGGTGCGAGACTCCTGCGGGAAAAGCGTGTTGAGGGAGACCCCGCAAGTGCAAAGCACTGAGGAGGCTTCTGAGACCGCCCGCGGAAAGCGAGTACCTGCAACGGAAATCAACCCGGGTTATTAGTGTAAAAATGATTGCAAAGCAACAAAGTATGTGAAAACAGCCTTTATTTATTAGGATATGGTAAAGAATAAACAACTGAATCTAGCTTTTTTAGTTATAAGTTGATATTATTGAAATATATAGTCAATTCGGAATATTATGTAGTCATTACTGACTAGGGAGGAAATTCATGCTTATACAACAAATTCACCTACTTTTAGATCATATTATTAAATATTCATTTGACGAAATCTTTGTAACAGATGCAACCGGTAACATTATATTTTTAAGTGAAAAATTTAAAGATTTGTTTGGAATGGAGACAGAGAAAATGCTCCATCAAAATGTATATTCTTTAGAGAAGAATGGCATATTATCACCTTCCGTTACTGGAAAAGTGCTGCAGACACAAAAAATTGAAACTATTATTCAAGAAACTGCAACGGGTAGAAAACTAGTTGTGTCTGGTTATCCCATTTTTGATGAAAAACAAAAGATTTTGGGGGCTCTTAGCTTTTCGAGAGATATTACTGAACTTGATTATCTCAAAAAATCTAATGATCAAGTGGCTAAAACAATGCTTTTATATGAAAAAGAAATTGAAAAAATGAAAAATAATCAAATGTACGCATCGCCGATTAATAACGGAAAAATGGGGCAAGTATTTCATATTGTTGAAAAAGTCTCTAGCTTAGATGTCACTGTATTATTAGTAGGAGAATCAGGTGTTGGGAAAAACTATTTCGCTCAAAAAATTCATCAGCAATCGAATCGAAAAAATGAACCTTTTATTGAAGTAAATTGTGGAGCAATCCCAGAATCATTAATTGAATCAGAGCTGTTTGGCTATGAGGAAGGAGCGTTTACTGGCGCAAGAAAAGGTGGGAAGAAAGGATATTTTGAAGCTGCTGGAAACGGTACTATTTTTCTTGACGAAATAGCTGAGCTACCACTTAATCTCCAAGTTAATTTATTATCTGTTCTCCAAAATCGAACGATTCAACGTGTAGGTGGCCAATCAATAAATCATGTAAATTGTAGAATAATCTGCGCTACTAACCAAGATTTACAAAAATTAATTGCTGAAAAAAAATTCCGCGAAGATCTCTACTATAGAATTAATGTGATTAAAATTGACATTCCACCTTTGCGTGAAAGAAGAGAAGAAATTAATCAATTAGTAACTGATCTATTAGATGAGTTTAATGATAAACATAAAATGAATAAAGAATTGTCTAGTAATCTAATTGCCTGGATCAATAGACAAGATTGGCTCGGGAATATAAGAGAGCTTAGAAATTTTATAGAGCGCATATTAATTACTTCAAATGATAACTTTATTGACGTTGACCAAGTGGGCATCACACCTTCAAATAAAGATGATCTGACCTTAGATCAATATATCGAGTTGATGGAAAGAGACTATATTGTTAGGATGTTTGAAAAATATCCAAGCAGTATTAAGCTAGCTAAGAAATTAGGGATTAGCCAATCCACAGCAAATCGGAAAATCAATCAATATGTTCGAAAAACTTAGTCAATTTTGACTAAGTTTTTATGAAAAACCTTTATTCTTCAGTTGGCACGGAACTTGCATTATATTAAGTTAACAAGTAAAACAGCGCTTACAAAGCTCGTTTTCTTGAAACTTTTACTATAGTGGGGGATGCACAATGACTAATCAAAATGAAAAACAAATTCTAAACCTTCCGTTTACAGGTATTTGCTCTTTTGGCAAATATCCTATTTGTACAAACCTTGATGAGCTAGATGCAGATGTGGCTGTTATTGGAGTGCCATATGATATGGGGACACAATGGAAATCTGGAACAAGGATGGGACCTCGTGGACTCAGAGAAGGTTCTACTTTATATAGTTTCGGTTTAGATGGCGCTTATGATATTGAAAAAGATATTATGTATCTAGGTCCAGACTGCAAAGTAGTTGATTGTGGAGATGTAGATATGGTACATGGTGATCTGGAACAAAGCTTCGACAATGTTGAAGAATCGCTTCGAAAAATCATTGCAAAAGGAGCAATGCCTGTCGTATTGGGCGGGGATCATTCCATTACCATACCAGTTGGTAGAGCACTAGATTCTATCGGTCCTTTCCACGTCATCCAAATAGATGCTCACTTGGATTGGGCAGACCATCGCTCAGGACAAAGATTTGGTCATGGAAGCTCACTACGCCGTTTAGCTGAAATGGATCATGTTGAACAAATGTTCCAATTTGGAATCCGTGGTATTAGTAGTAGTAAAAAGGAAGATGTAGATGCGGCTAGAGAATATGGCAGCCAAATCCTATCCCCACGTCAAATGCGAAAAATGGGTATCGAATCACTATTAGAACTAATCCCTGAAGGAGAAAATTATTATGTAACCATTGATATCGATGGACTAGATCCTTCTTTAGCACCTGGAACGGGTACACCTTCACCTGGTGGTCTATATTATGATGAGGTAAATGAACTGTTAGAAGGAATCGCGAAAAGAGGAAATGTAATTGGCTTTGATTTAGTAGAAGTATCTCCACCATACGATCCTACTGGAATTACAAGTCAAGCAGGAGCAAGAATTATCCTCGATTTTATCAGTTTCATATTAAAGGAAAAAGAAAATAAATTTCAGTTAGCATCAACTAGCGCAGTAAATCGATAAAGTGAAACTGCAATCAGTGGGTTTTTCACTGATTGTTAGTCCCGTTCTAGTATCGCTAATATTCCCGCTACCGCGAGGATAAAGCGATACTACGAACCCGATTGGTTCAACTAAACCTCTGCGGCAAGTTCAATGTATCTTACCAATCGGGCTTTTACGGGCAGTTAACCCCCACATACGCTTCTTCGAGATTCTTTCAAACCTTGAGATGGGGGCCTACTGCCCGTTAATGCGGGATAATAGTAAGTGAGATGAAATAGAGAAAGATATAAATTCTTTTCTCTATTTCATCTATTCCATTCATAAATGTATTATATGATTGAGTAATGCCTATTCTTAATCTCTAGTATGGACAAGCGAAACAAAGAAATAATCTTCCAAAATTTTGTAAGCGCTTCACTGTTAGGAATCTGCGAATAAATAAAAGATCAAGGACCTAGACTAGATTTATAGGAGGAACATGATGGAAACAAGTGCCTACAGTTCAAATAAAATGATTACTGGTATCGTATTTGCTGTACTTACATTTTGGCTATTTGCTCAGTCTATGGTAAATATCATTCCAGTCGTCCAAGGGGATTTAGGTATCTCATTAGGTACGCTAAATATTGCAATTAGTTTAACTTCCTTATTTTCAGGAATGTTTATCGTTGCAGCTGGTGGGATTTCAGATCAAGTTGGCCGTAAGAAAATGACTTTTATAGGGCTTATTTTAAGCATAATTGGCTGCTTATGCATTATATTAGCGCAAAATGCTACACTTTTAATTGCGGGGCGTATTATCCAAGGTTTTTCTGCCGCATGTATTATGCCCTCAACCATTGCCTTAGTTAAAGCGTACTTCGAGGGGGAAAATAGACAGCGGGCGCTTAGTTATTGGTCATTTGGCTCATGGGGAGGTGGCGGAAGTTGTGCTTTTATAGGTGGTGCAATTGCTACATATATGGGTTGGAAATGGATTTTCATCTTTTCAATTGCTCTTTCTTTGGTAGCGATGTACTTATTAAAAGATGCACCAGAAAGTAAGGCTGCTGAAAAATCAACCAAATCGAAATTTAATTTTAGTGGGCTCTTCATCTTTGTCATTATTATGCTGGCAATCAACCTAGTCGTTACACGAGGACACGATTTGGGTTGGACAAGCCCGATTACTATCGCATTAATAGGTGTCATTATTTTTGGTAGTGTGATCTTCTTTACTCTAGAAAGTAAAAAGCGCAATCAATTTATTGAATTTTCTTTATTTAAAACGAAAGCTTATACCGGTGCTGTCACTTCTAACTTTTTACTAAATGGTGTTGCTGGAACGGTTGTCGTTGCGAATACGTATGTACAAGTAGCAAGAGGTTTTACACCATTTCAAAGCGGATTATTAACGCTCGGTAACTTAGTCGCTGTACTTGTGATGATTCGTGTCGGCGAGAAAATAATGCAAAAAGTTGGCGCAAGGAAACCAATGATAGCCGCTTCAATAATATCAACTGTTGGGCTTAGTATGACAGCATTAACTTTCTTACCTGACTTAGCGTATATTATCACCTTCTTTATCGGCTTCATGCTTTCCGGTGTTGGCCTTGGCTTATATGCGACACCATCAACTGATACTGCAGTAGTCAATATTCCAGAAGATAAAGTTGGCGTTGCTTCAGGTATTTATAAAATGTCCAGCTCTCTAGGCTTTTCATTTGGAATAGCCATTTCAACAGCGGTATATGGTGTACTTGTATCTACAGGGAATCTAGAATTTGCAGCTTCTGCAGGCATCATGGTAAACATGGCATTTGCGATCCCTGCACTAATCTTAATCATGTTCACAATTACAGACAAAGAAGGAAAAATTATTTCCAAGCTTTCAGCGTAAAAATCTTGATTGCCTTGAAACAAGTGATATCCACTGAATACTTGGCGCTTCTTATCCGTTTAAAGAATAGTCAATTAAGCTAATATGTGACATTCTAAGTGTTATTTTCTATAGAAAACAGCTGTCCAATCAAAAACGTCATTCTTTTAGAGACTTAAACTGAAAGAATAACGTTTTTTTTAACTTTGGAGAATCTATTAAAATCATAGACTTCTAATTCTGAAATAACCATTCAAAGAATGTCTAAAAAAATGCATCTACACAGAAATCATTTCACAATAAAAATAACTGATTTGATCCGGATAAAAAGACATGAAAATTTTAAATATTAGGGTTGTAGCTTTAAAGAGATTTTGTTAGAATGTAAGAAATGAAAAGACTATGTGTGACTGGCGAAACACGGATCACCGTGAGGGAGCACATAATGTCGTAGCCGTTCGCCTGGGCAGAGGTAAGGGAAACTTCCCTTGCCTCTTTCTGTATATTAGGAGAGAATATAAAAGTCAATACTACTTTCTTATTCCATTTTTTTAGAAAATACAGATTTTCATAAAATTTGAATATTAAAAAGAGGGGCAAAAAAATGAGCACATTAATTTTAGACAAAGTGAAAACAATCAAAACTCTAAATAATATTACAGAAAGCGGACTAAATGTATTCAATAACGATACATTTACGATTGACAATGATAGCGAAAATCCCGATGCTATTGTAGTTCGTAGCTTTAACATGCATACAATCGAATTCGGCAATAATTTAAAAGCAATTGCACGTGCTGGAGCCGGTGTTAATAATATCCCCGTAGACAAATGTTCGGAACAAGGAATTGTCGTATTTAATACTCCAGGAGCTAATGCCAATGCTGTAAAAGAAATGGTCCTAACAACATTAATGGCTTCATCCCGTAACCTTTTTGCAGGTGTAGCTTGGACAAAGACTTTAGAAGGTGAAGGAGACAAAATTCCTAAGCTTGTAGAAACAGGAAAGAAACAATTTGTCGGTAAAGAAATCAAAGGAAAAACGCTTGGAGTTATTGGTTTAGGGGCAATCGGTGCACTAGTAGCGAATGATGCGCTTGATTTAGACATGGATGTTATTGGTTTTGACCCATTCATCTCTGTTGATACAGCTTGGAATTTGTCTCGAAATGTACAACGTGCTATGACGATTGAACAATTGTTCGCTAACTCTGATTATGTTACTGTACACGTTCCGTTAACTGATGAGACTGCAGGAATGTTTAACCAAGAAATATTTAGTATCATGAAGCCAGGTGTTCATATATTGAATTTCTCACGTGGTGAGCTTGTAAATGAAACAGATATGGAAGCTGCACTTGAAAGCGGAAAAGTTGGCATGTATATTACAGACTTCCCAAATGAAAATGTGTTACAAATGAAAAATACAGTTCCAATTCCACATCTTGGTGCTTCTACACAGGAATCAGAAGAAAACTGTGCGATTATGGCCGCTCGTCAAGTTAAGGATTTCTTAGAAACAGGAAACATCAAAAACTCTGTGAATTTTCCAAATACAATCCTTCCTTATAC
Organism: Peribacillus huizhouensis; assembly: GCF_014138605.1. Classification (GTDB taxonomy): domain Bacteria; phylum Bacillota; class Bacilli; order Bacillales; family DSM-1321; genus Peribacillus; species Peribacillus huizhouensis. The sequence continues at coordinate 184,258 of NZ_JACJHX010000006.1, forward strand.
AGGAAAACAACGTGTGGCAGCTTTCCACAGAAACGTTCCTAACATGGTTGGTCAGATCACACAAGCAATATCAGGTCATAATTTAAACATTGCTGACATGGTAAACAGAAGCCGTGGGGAATACGCATATACGATGATTGATATTGATAATAAAGTAAATGGCGATATCATACCTGACTTAAAAGAAAAAATCAATCAAATTGAAGGTATCATAACAACTCGCATCATCTAATAATGGTAATCTGATTGTGATTAAAATTAATAAGCAAGAGTCTCAATTCTAAACTGCACCCTGAATATTAGACATGGTCTAATATTCGGAGGTGCTTTTCTATTGGCTAAATTTATTAGCAATGACAAATAAGAACAGTAAAACGTTATTTAGAGGGTAATGAAGGTTACGAGGTCATCGCAGAGGATATTAGGGTGAAAAGGGATAATCACCATGGAAAAAAGGCTTTTTTAAAGTACTATACAAATTATTCAGTCCAATATAAACTAGATGAATGAAAATGGTACGTCTATCTTTGGAACGGTTGCAATATTAATTTTCTTTCCGACTATACTCTTTGGTATTAGCAACACTTACTTGAAATACAAGGATTAGATGCCTAAAACTAAAGAATAAGTGACGTCCATCTATGAAATATAAAAAAACACCGGAATAACAAATGCCAGCTGAAAGTTCAATTGAGGCATTACTGGCGGAAAATGAAGATTGTGAATAGAGTATACATGTTAAAAAAGTTGAATGCCTTAGTTAGAAACAAGGTAAAATCACCAAGCAAAACAAAGTACAAGTAGTCTATGATAGTTGAATAAGCTTATGTTAGAAGGCCTCAACTATGGTAGCCGCGACTCTTCATAGCATTCAAACCCGTAATCTTACAGGAATATCGATTGCCGAATGCGTTCCTGACAATCTTGTGAAAGAACATTTGCATTTGTTGGAAATGCTACACATGCACTTACATAACAATACTACTGTTATTACTAAGGTGACTAGGTTTTATTTTTATCTTCAAAATCAGTTAGTTAACATACGAAAAAACGTCACAATGAAGGGAAAGTCATTATGCGAATTATTAGCGTTAAGGAACATCCAGAGTATAAAGAAAAAGCAATTAAATATTTTCAAAGCAAATGGGCTAACGAAAATAGTATGAAAGTTTATGAGGATTCTATTACACATAGCATAACAACGGACAGTCCCCTTCCTATTTGGTATATAATGGAGGATTCAGGTCGGATTATTGGCTGTGCAGGTCTTATTAGTAATGATTTTATTAGTCGTATGGATTTATGGCCTTGGATTTGTGCTATTTACATTGAAAAAAGCTATCGTGGTAAATCCTTAGGTAAAGAGCTACTTATACGTGCTAAAGGTGATGCAGAAAAAGCAGGATTCAATCAAGTTTTCCTTTGCACTGACCATATTGGATACTATGAAAAATATGGATTCACTTATATAGGTGACGGATATCATCCATGGGGGAGTAGGTCAAGAATTTATACGAGTAATAACTAAAATAAACATTTTTGAGTTTATCTATTTTTACTTCAAAAAACGGGTGCTAATTTTCAACAAAACATATCCTAAAATTACCAAACTTTTTTATAAAACTATGATCCATTTAAATATATTAAGAGAGTGTTTTGATCAATCTAAGTTTCAAAACACTCTCTTTCCTTTGTTCTTTTATCAAGGTTTATTTGAATCTGCTCAAACATTGTACTATAGCAACATAAAAATGTGGTGTGAACTTTTGGGTCTAACTAAACATTAAAGCTGGTAACTAAATGAGCATTTTTGTTCTCAAAATAATCCTTGGTACTGGCAGGAATTTTGAAAAGTATTCGGGAAGCAAATAAAAAGCTCATATTAATAATGCATTGACTATTATTTCGTACTCTCATATATTTAATAAATGCAATATTTTCACGTAACGAGTTTAAATCAAATTCCGAAAGAGTTTGGAGAACTCAGAAGGTCATTTGTTTTACCTCTTTCCAAACGGAAAAGAACAACTTGCCCTTGAATCGTTACAAATGACAGCTAAGTTCGTTACTGATAATATTATTGTGTAAGTTTTACAAAACTCGTCTGATCCTGTAATTGCAATTCATGACTTTATGATTTGAAACTTGAAACAATCCTAATTGCATTTTACAAGGGAGAATATCATGTTCATTCGAAGAATTCAAATAAGTATAGGTAGCTAATTTAAAAAAGGAGAGAAGGAAATGGGTTTTTTTCAAGATATGTTACAAATATTCAAAAAGAGAGAATTATTATTTTTAGAAAGCTATAAAGAATCAGATGATGTCTATACCTTTCTTTTTGAAAAAGAGAAAGATTTAACCTGGGTAGCAGGGCAATATGGTTTGTTTAAAATTACTCATAAATCGATAAAAAAGCCGACACGACCATTCACTGTGGCATCTGCTCCCACAGAAAATATTGTGAGGCTAACAATAGGAATTAGTGATGACCCCAGTGATTTTAAGAAAGCGATGTTAGAATTAAAACAGGGAATGAAAGTGAGTATGAGTGGGCCTGTAGGATCTTTTAATTTTAAAAATACCAGTCCTTCTCTCCTGATTGCAGGCGGAATTGGAATTACACCATTTCGGTCGATACTAAAACAAATAGAGGCAGAAGAAGATGGTGTAGAGAATCCAATAAATCTACTCTATATGGATAGCAAAAAGTCATATCTATTTAAAGATGAACTTGATGAAATGGCTAATAATACTTCAATAAATATTACTTATCTTGATTCAAGGGATGAATTACATCAGGAGATCGATAAGTTTACAACCTTTTATCAAAATAATGGGAAATACTTTATTGCAGGACCGAAGTCAATGGTAGATTCTATGTCTACTTATTTACAAAATCAAAAGATTTCAAAACAGAATATCAAAAAAGATGCCTTTTTTGGGTATTAGTTTTAAATGAGTACGAATGGTTTAAGAAAAGAAGTAGAGCTGTTTTAGATAAAATCTGCTGCAGTTCATCTTCTTTTTTTCTTTAAATTTTTGAAATTTACAGAAAAAACAATTTAACTGAAGGGATGAGGCGAATTGAATTAATGTCTTTTTTCGAATTTTCAACGGCTGGTTCAAATTGTCCTTAGTTCCTAACTTCTTAAATCTAGTGTTCAGTTAGCAACAATAATGTAAGTTAAAAACAGATATCCTTCCTTACTGAAAATATTATTTCCATATAATATATTACATCTAATACCTCGTGTATTATTGCATAATTGCAGTATTTAGGTATATTGATAATAATTTATATTGGATGACCTTGTGAAATATCCCATATTTTGTTACAGAATTGGTAGCTAGGTACTCTCTATCAGTATATAATTGAACATGACTTACGTTCTTTTTTATATGTCGCTGGAAGACGGGTTAATAATAGCTTTATCAATCGACATATTATAATAATTTATGTTGTTTTGAATATTAGTTCATTTTAGAACTCTATTTTCACAAATTAAATAGATTGTGAGGGATATATATGGGTAACCAACCGCGATGGCCCGGGTTTATATTTGTTATACTCGGTGCAAGTTTTTGGGGAATAGGAGGTACGGTAGCACAGCGCTTATTTCAAGAAGATGGTATAACAGTTGAATGGCTTGTATCCACTCGTTTATTAATTGCAGGCATTCTATTACTTGTTTTATCATTTATAAGAGATCGAAAACAAGTTTTAAAGATTTGGTCAGATAAAAAAGCAAGAATACAGATCGTGATTTACAGCTTATTAGGGATGCTAGCCGTTCAATACACGTATATGGCTTCCATTCAGTTGGGGAATGCAGCCGTTGCAACATTATTACAGTATTTAGCTCCTGTTTTTATTATTATATATTTAGTTTTGACTAAAGTAAGCAAATTGAAAGCTAGAGATATATTTGCTGTGGTTTTAGCTTTATCCGGTACATTTTTATTGTTAACGAATGGATCATTGGCTGGTCTTTCAGTGCCTGCATCTTCTGTAATATGGGGAATAATTTCAGCAATTGCTCTTGCATTTTATACTTTATATGCAGGTGTATTGCTGAAAAAGTGGGGCTCACTAAACGTTATTGGCTGGGCAATGATTATTGGTGGAATTGGTATGAGCATAATACAGCCTCCTTGGTCGGTTGACTCTAGTAATTGGTCCATTGACACGTATCTATTTCTAGGGTTTGTAATTTTGTTTGGAACGATGATTGCTTTTTGGTTTTACATTGAAAGTCTTAAATACTTAAAACCGCAAGAAACTACTTTATTAGGTAGTTTAGAACCATTAACAGCTATTATCACTTCAGTTTTGTGGCTTCACATCTCATTCGGAATTTATCAATTTTTAGGTACTAGCCTTATACTATTTATGGTTCTATATTTATCGATATTCAAAGATAAACCCGAAGAAAGTTTACAAATTATTCGAACAGAAGAATTGGGTTCTTAAAATTAGTCACTTTAAGAATGCGATTTTCTCATTAATCAACTGCATAATGTATAGTTAATGTGAGACCTTAGAGTATTAAATAACTCGAAAGTGGGATGAAATCGAATATGAATAACATAACAAAATTTAAAATATTAAAACCAGCTCATGAAGTATTTGAAGCGTTCGTAGACCCTTCAAAAATCGGCAATTTTTGGTTTACGTCAAGCTCTGAACGATGGGAACAAGGTAAGACGGTTACATTGAAATATGATGAATATGATGCACAAGTGGATATTAAAGTAATAGATGTCGAGCAAAATAAAAAAATAGTATTCAAATGGGGGGGATATGAGGAAGAACATATTGTTACAATAACTCTAAATGAATTGGATCAATCGAATACAATTATTGAAGTGACTGAACAAGGATTTAATGAAAGTGATGGAGAATTATTACATAAATTAGTTGACAATAAAGAAGGTTGGGTTTTTATGTTGACTTGTTTAAAAGGTTATTTAGAATTTGGTGTAAATAATTTGAGAACAGGAATCGTGAAGAATTAACCTAAAAAAGAGCCAATTGGCTCTTTTTTTGTATGGTATATTACCCTATATATTCTTATAACAACCGATTAACCATTTTAAGCGAGAGTAACAATTGATTTATTTGGTTTTAAAGGAAATTATGCTAGCTTAGACAAAGCTTGTACAACTGTTAGTAAGATCCCTATTATAAAACCGCAAACTGCTCCGTTAACACGAATCCACTGTAAATCTTTTCCGATATTATTTTCCATCATATCAATCAGTGTATCATTGTCTAACTTATCTAAATTCTCCTGCACAAGATTGCCAATTTGTTCATGATTATTTTCAACGAGAACTATTATTTGTTTCTGTATCCAATTATCAATATTCGTGCTATTTTCTTTTATATTGTCTAGTATGTGGTTCATTAATGGAATAAGATACATATCAATGAACTCATGATCTTCTACGAGATCTATTACATTTTTTTGAATTTGTTGAAGACTCTCAGTTATTGCTTGATCAGGTTCCCATTTATCTAGAAGTTGACCTTTCCATTTTTCAATACTTACTAATACGTCCTTATTATCGTTAATACCTTGTATCTCGTTCCGGATATATAAGATTAAAGCTTCTCGATTCGGTTCGTTCTCATATTGCAAACTCTTTATCACACTTAATAATAGATTTTGCACGATATTGCCGAGTTTCTCCTCGGTAAGCAGACTTTGAATGGATTTAAGTGCAAATTGAAGCATGCCATCTGCTTCAATTTTGCTAAGTACATTCATGGAAACTGTTCCTAATCGTTGACTAGTTTGTTCTTTTCTTAACCAAGTCTCAGCTTTATTCAAAATATGATCCAATGCTTTTTTATCAAACTGTTCGTTAAGCAGTTGTGAACTTACGAGTTGAAGAAACTTGCTCATTTCCATTTTAGATAGAGTCGATATGATTTGTTTTTTTACGAAGGGTGTAATCTTTTCGATTTCTATATATTTAATCATTTGCGTGATCAGCCTAATAATACCCTTTCTAAACTTTTCAGTGTGTATCTGCTTGACTAAAATGGCGATCAGCTTTTCTGTTAAAGGAATTTGTTTCACTTTTTCCTGAATACTTTCCTTCGAAAGCCAGTCGTTTTTCAACATCGAAACAAGGCCATTTGTCATTCTTTTTCGATTATTGGGTAGAAGTGCTGTATGTGGAATTGGTATTCCAAGTGGATGGCGAAATAGTGCAGTAACTGCAAACCAATCGGCTAATCCACCAACAAGACCCGCTTCAAACCCTCCATGTAATAATTCTACCCAAAATGAACCTTGAAATGGGGCAGTAGCAATGAATCCTACCCCCATAATAATTAGTGAATACCTAGCAATTTTCCTCGATGATTTTGTTTTTGTTGTCATTAAATTCCCTCATTCTTAAAAAATATACAAGTACTTAAACGATATCATTAGCAATTTTTAAATAGTACTTATGTTAATAATACTTTAAATCGAAATATGTATTAGTACTATTTAGTAGTATAACAGGTAGATTAATAAAAAATAACTATATTTCTTTTAGACATCTAATGTTTTCGGTTAATTCTTGTTAAGTAAATGATACATCAACCATTGCAGCCATCATTTTTAATGTTCCTGACATTAATCTTTTTAAGATTTATTACTTGCTATTCATTCATTTGAGTAGTAAAGTGATAACAAGATTAACAAAGAGGAGGGAAATAAAATGCGGAATAATACGCTAGGTTCATTAATTTGGTTACGTTTAATGCGATTTACGAATCAAAGTAACCAAATGTCGAATGACTTCTTAAAACGATTTGATATGACGACTGCTCAATTTGATGTTCTCATGCAAATCCGCATTTATCAGCCACTTACGCAAATGGAGTTAGCCGAGAAAGTGACAGTAACGCAAGGTGGTATATCGCGTATGCTCGTACGTCTTGAAAAAGAAGGTTATATTGTTCGTAAGCAAGATTGGAAAACGAAAACGATTAGCCTTACAGATAAGGCGGAATCTATTTTAAAACAAGCAATGCCTGAACAACTTGCCTTTCAATCGTCATTTTTTGAAGATGTATTAAACGAAGAAGAACAAAAAACGCTATATACACTAATGACACGTGTCCATAAATATAGTCAAAAAAGAGAATTACCGCCTGAGTAATTTTTTTTGCAACATCATTTGATTAGTCAAGTTAAAAAGGAGGAACAAACATGTATACAATTTCTGGCCATCATCATGTTTCGATGCTTACAAAAAATGCTCAAATGAATCATGATTTTTATCAAAATGTATTAGGGCTTCGCCGAGTGAAAAAAACTGTGAATCAAGATAACCCTTCTATGTATCACTTATTTTATGGAGATTTAACAGGTAGTGCGGGAACAGAGCTGTCGTTTTTTGAAATGCCGATTGCAGGAAGAACAGTTCGCGGCACAAACGCAATTACACAAATTGGTTTACTAGTTCCGTCATTTGACAGTCTTATATTTTGGAAAAAGCGTTTCGAGTCATTAGTTGTAAAGCACGGTGAATTAACGACATATGCCGGTCGAGATGCTTTACATTTTGAAGATTCAGAAGGCTTGCGAATGGTTTTGTTAAATAATAACGGCGAGAAGGTTCCTGAACAATGGTCAGGATGGGAAGGCTCCATCATCGAGCAACAACATCGCATTTTAGGAATCGGAACAATCGAAATCACAGTGCGTTACTTAGAACGATTAGCGAAAACATTAAAGGACATGTTTGGTTATCTAGAAGTGACTCGGTCTGACACAGAAGCCATTTATCAAGCTGTTGCTGGACAGTCATTCGGAGAGATTTTCATCAAACAGAAAGAAGGGCCAAGTGAGAAGCACGGAAGAGGAAGTATTCATCATTTAGCCATTCGTGTGAAAGATGAAGAAGAGCTGCGCTATTGGAATGAGATCGTTAAAGAACGTGGTTTCCAATCAACTGGGGTTGTGGATCGTTTCTATTTCCAAAGCCTCTATTTCCGTGAAGCAAACGGTATTTTATTTGAAATTGCGACAGATGGTCCTGGATTTACCGCCGATTCGACGGTCGAAGAACTTGGTAAAACTTTAGATTTACCACCATTTTTAGAAGAACGACGTGCTGAAATTGAAGCAAAATTGACACCACTTGATTAAAAGGAGAGAGAAAATATGAAGCAATATCGTATTGATACAGATAAAGGACTTGAATTCGGTTTATATTCAATTGGGGATCATTTACCTAATCCACATACAGGCTCAAAAATTAGTGCTGAACAGCGGATTCAGGAATTAATTGAAGCAAGTAAGCTAGCTGATCAAGCAGGACTTGACGTATTTGCTGTTGGTGAAAGCCATCAAACGTTTTTTACAACACAAGCGCATACGGTCATTTTAGGGGCCATCGCACATGCAACAACAAATATTAAAATTGCCAGTTCAGCAACGGTGTTAAGTACATCCGATCCTGTTCGAGTGTATGAAGATTTTGCCACACTTGATTTGATTTCAAAAGGTCGGGCAGAAATTGTTGCGGGTCGGGGTTCACGTGTTGGAGCATATAGTTTACTAGGGTTTGATGTCCGTGATTATGAAGAATTGTTTGAAGAAAAAATGGAGCTTCTTATGAAGTTAAATAACGAGGAAAAAGTAACGTGGGAAGGTCAATTCCGTGCGCCGTTAAACAATGCATCCATTTTGCCGCAACCTCAAAATGGTCAAATGCCAATTTGGCGTGCAGTAGGTGGCCCACCTGCAAGTGCAATTAAGGCTGGATATGCAGGTGTACCGATGATGTTGACAACACTTGGTGGTCCTGCTATTAACTTTAAAGTTTCGGTTGAGGCGTATCGTGAGGCAGCGGAGCGAAGCGGTTTTGATCCAGCAACATTACCAATCGCAACAACGAGTTTATTTTATACTGCAGAAAATTCACAGGATGCACTTCGTGAGTACTATCCACACGCTAATTCTGGTATGCAGGCATTACGTGGCGGCGGCTATCCAAAACAACAATTTGCGCAATCTACAGATTATCGTGATGCGTTAATGATTGGTAGTCCCCAACAAATTATTGAAAAAATGCTCTACCAATATGAATTATTTGGTCAACAACGCTTTATGGCACAAATCGATTTTGGTGGCGTGCCATTCGATAAGGTTGCAAAAAATATTGAACTGATTGCAACAGAAATTTTGCCAGCGATTAAGAAACATACAGCTAAAAAATAAGGAGTGATTAGGATGAAAATTGTAGGAATCTCAGGTTCTAATGTAGGCTCTAAGACACGAACAGCGATGGAAATGAGAAATATCCTGATGCAGAAATCACATTATTAGATCTAGCAGAATATGAACTGGTGTTTAGTGATGGACGAAATTATTGGGAATATGAAGGAGATACTAAGTATGTAACGGAAACTATCATGGCAGCAGATGCTATTATTATTGGTACACCTGTATTTCAAGCATCTATTCCAGCGACATTAAAAAACATTTTCGATTTATTACCAGTCAACGCTTTCCGAGATAAAGTGGTGAGTATAGTTGTTACTGCTGGTACAGCTAAGCATTATTTAATGGTGGAACAACAGTTAAAACCGATTTTAGCTTATATGAAGGCACATATTGTTCAAACCTACGTATTTATCGAAGAAAAGGATTTCCATAGAAAAGAAATAATCAACGATGATATCATTTTCCGTATGGAGCGTTTAGTGGAAGACACCGTGCTACTTGTTGAAGCATACTCGAACATTCGCCAAGCAAAAGATGCGGAATATGATTTTTAAAAAGAGTAAGATGGAAAATGCGTAGTCTTACAAAATACGTGGGATGCATTTATATAGATAGACATGATTAATAATGGCTCGTTATTTGCTAGTTCTTTATTTTAGTTGCTAATGATCTTAGTTGGGTTGCTAGTTAGGAGCAAATACGAACTTTATTGAGGCGATCGCAAACCGAAAACATTAATCACATGTAAATGGAAACTTCAGACTCTAAATAAACGCTGATGATATCCTTGTTGCGGCCATTACATCTCAAATTAAAGATTTATATTATTACGAAAGAGATATAAATATGTTAGCCCTATATAATAGAAGAAACACATTAAAAAAACAGCCTTAGCTCCATCGCAGAGGCTTTTTGAATAGGGACAAGGGAAAATCCTCATCTGCAATTTTAACATTCGCTTTGGCCCTTTTCTTTGGGAGAGCACCAATGCGAGCCCTGCATTGATTCATCATGAAAGCAAGTTGTAGAACAGCCGTCTTAATTATCATTCCTAAGAATTCTCCTTTTTTTAGAGTATTTTTTGGTGAAATTATCTCTTCTAAGTTGAAGATAGTTAAGCGTCTTTTGCTTAAATAGAACGCTAGAAACTCAGATGTTGGGCAAATTAATTGATAACAGAAACATTATTGTTTCGAATCTGATAATCTGGATTTATTTTTCGGTCTATCCATTCTCATAAAAAGGTATACCTGTTCAACTAGACCCAATGTATTAACTAAATGAGTGAAATTAATGTGATATTCATGTTTCCCGCGCACAGATTCAGAAAAAATAGTATTAAACACCACTCAAAACGTACTGCTTCTGTTGGGGAAAGGGTTAAAATAGGAATCAATAATAAAATTATTGGTTGATCGAAAAAAGTTCTTGAAAATGGAATTAAAGTCATTAATGAGCGAAGGTGTTGACAATAAGAATTGAATCACTTAATATTATCTCGTATTAAAGATATTTAAATATAATATATATTAATTCGAGATAATTTTATTAATAGATAATTGGATTGGAGGTAGATGGTGATATACAAGAACTTACTTTTGAATTTTTGTGGAATTTTTCTAAATCTGCACAAGAAATCTTCAAGTACGAATTGAGTAATAATACCCTTGGCCTTTCATAGTGATCTGTATTAGATACTCTGTATCATAATGGGAAACAAACTATTCGAACATATCGGCGCAGGGTTTCATTTCAAACACTTTAATGACATATGTCATCAATAAAATATGGCAGCTCGGTTAGCTCGGCTGGATAGATTGCCGAGAAGACCGATGAATTATATATAATAATAATGGAAAAGCAATACTTTTCATTGTTAAGGTTATTACAAGGTATCGAAAAGTAACTAAATTAAAGAGATAATGATGATAAGCATGTTAAATAAAATATAGCAAAAGCAAGTTTCCATTTTTGAACCAATAGCCTTGAATGAACAGTAACAAAGAAGCTAATAGTGCTTAAAGATTCTGTTAGGTAGCCATTAGTTTTTTTAAAAAAATATATTGAAATCGAGAATTTAAAATTAAAAGTAACCGTGTTGCTATGCGAAGGAGGAATAATTAATGATCGAAGTATTTGTTACAGTTAAATGTAAAGGTAAAAATTATCAAACTAACGTCATTGCCCATAAAGGAATATCAGCTGAAGAAATTAAGCTTTTAGCTGAAAAACAGGTATTAAAACAATTGAGTAAATAAGTAATTAAATTTTTATAACAAAGGGGAGATATTAAAATGAACAGAAATTTATCAATGGAACTTGTGAGAGTGACTGAAGCCGCAGCTTTAGCTGCTGGACAATGGATGGGAAGAGGGAAGAAAGAAGAAGCAGATGAAGCAGCAACACAAGCCATGAGGGACAAGTTTAATTCCATTCAGATGAAAGGCACTGTTGTTATTGGGGAAGGTGAAATGGATGAGGCTCCAATGTTATTTATTGGCGAAAAACTAGGAACAGGGACTGGATCTGAAATTGATATTGCTGTGGACCCATTAGAGGGAACGAATATTGTTGCTGCGGGGACATCAAACGCTCTCGCCACAATAGCAGTGGCAGACCGTGGTAACCTTTTACACGCACCGGATATGTATATGGAAAAAATAGCTGTAGGTCCCGAATCCGTTGGGAAAATCGATATTAATGCGCCGGTCATTAAGAATTTAACAGCTGTCGCGAATGCAAAAAATAAAAATATTGAAGATTTAGTAGTAGCCATTTTAGATCGAGAAAGACATGAAAAAATGATTCAGGAGATTCGTGATTCTGGTGCAAGAATTAAACTCATGCAAGATGGGGATGTGGCAGCTGCAATAAATACTGCTTTTGATAATACAGGTGTTGATATAATGCTTGGCTCTGGAGGAGCCCCAGAAGGTGTATTGGCTGCTACCGCACTGAAAAGCTTAGGAGGGGAGTTTCAAGGAAAGCTTCTTCCACAAACAGAAGAAGAAAAAAATCGTTTGAAGAAAATGGGCATTCTCGATTTTAATAAAGTTTTATTAATGGATGACATTGTGAAAGGCGATGATGCCTACTTTGTAGCAACAGGCGTGACAAATGGGGAGCTTCTAAAAGGTGTTCAATATAAAGGAAATATTGGTACTACACATTCAATTGTTATGCGCGCTAAAACGGGGACAGTTCGTTTTATTGAAGGACAGCATAGCTTGATCAATAAAAATAATTAAATAAAGTAGTTATTAGGATTTTTTAGTTGTTAGATTATATTTTGTGGCTTGGTAGCTAACTTAGGTTAATTAAGCATATTGAATTAATATCATATATTGGAATCTATTACCTATGTATTTACACATGATTCAATTGCAGTAGGCGAAGATGGTCCGATACATGAACCAGTTGAACAACTTGCAGCTCTTCGTGCGATCCCAGGACTGACAGTCATTCGTCCCTCTGACGCAAATGAAACAGCAAGTGCTTGGGCATATGCTTTAAGTCAAACAGAAGGTCCGGTTGTATTAGTATTAAGCCGTCAAAACTTACCTGTGTTTGATGAAACGCAAGCCAATATTGAGAACCTTACTAAAGGTGCTTATGTTTTAACTCAAACAAATGAAAATCCTAATGTTATTCTCCTAGCTACAGGTTCTGAAGTATCCTTAGCTGTCAACGCAAAAGCGGAACTTGCAAAAGACCACGTATCAGTACGTGTTGAGGCAATGCCGAGTTGGGAACTATTCGATCGTCAATCTAAAGCATATATAGAGCTGGTACTACCATCTACAATTACTAAACGAATAGCAATTGAAATGGGTATTTCCCTTGGTTGGGATCGTTATGTTGGAAATGAAGGGAAAATTGTATCCATTGCTACATATGGTGCTTCTGGTACTGGAGTAGCCGTAATGGAGTTATTAGGATTTACAACAGCAAATGTTGTTGAAACAACAAAAAGTTTATTAAATTCTTAAAGTGAAAACATAAGGACATTACGAAATATCTTTTTACAACTATGAAAAGTTAAATTGAGGGGGAAAAAACATGCAAGTCGGATTAATTGGATTAGGAAAAATGGGATTAAATCTTGGTAAAAACTTAATTGACCACAATCATCAAGTAGTAGCATTTGATCTAAACCCAAATGCAATAGCAGACATACAAAAGTACGGTGCAAAAGGGACAACGAATTTAAGCGAACTTTTCCTATCATTAGACAAACCAAGAGTAATGTGGATTATGGTACCACACTCGGTTGTTGATTCAGTTCTTAGTGAAATTACTCCATTGTTGGAAAAAGGAGATATTGTGATTGAAGCTGGAAACTCTCATTATAAGGAATCAATTCGACGTTACAATTACTTTAAAGAAATTGGGGTAAACTTCTTAGACACAGGTACTTCTGGCGGTATGGAAGGTGCACGTAATGGTGCCAATTATATGGTTGGTGGGGATGCGGAAGCATGGTCGATCGTAGAACCTATTTTCCGAGATACCTCTGTTGAAAATGGCTATATTTTTACAGGTAAAGCAGGTGGGGGTCATTTCCTAAAAATGGTTCATAATGGTATTGAATACGTAATGATGGCTGCCATTGGTGAAGGATTTGAACTCCAAAAGTGAATTTGACTATGATTATGAAAAAGTTGCAAGGATTTGGAACAATGGATCTGTTATTCGTTCATGGTTGATGGAATTAACAGAAAATGCATTCTCTAAAGACGCAAAACTAGACAATATCAAAGGAGTCATGCACTCTTCGGGAGAAGGAAAATGGACGCTTGAAACAGCGTTAGACCTTCAAATGGCGACTCCAGTCATTGCGATGTCCTTGTTAATGCGTTATCGCTCACTGGAAGAAGATACGTTTACAGGGAAAGTTGTCTCCGCACTCCGCAATGAGTTTGGTGGACATGCTGTAGAGAAGAAGTAAGCAAGTAACCAAAAACTCCATGAGGGTCTACACTAAGCCCAATTATGAACAAGGTTCAGGTTCTAAAAACTGTATCACCTAATGAAGGTGGCGGAGCGGAGCTGAGTTTGCGAGGCCCCGCACCTTTTCCACAGAAAAAATTAATGAAAATATGGGGGTAATTTATATTGAAATTTTTTATCGATACTGCAAACCTAGAGGATATTCAAAAAGCGTATAAAATTGGCGTTCTTTCTGGTGTAACAACAAACCCTTCCTTAGTTGCTAAAGAAGGGGTTAAATTTGAAGATCGTATTGAAGAAATACTTAAAGCTGTACCAGCTGTTGAATCTGTATCTGCGGAAGTTACGCCTGCTGCTGTTTCAGCAGAAGAAATGATCGCTGAAGCAGAGGAACTAATTAAAATCAATGGTGGAGATAATAAAGTAACAATCAAAGTACCGATGACATTAGCTGGTCTAGAAACAACTCGTTATCTTGCTGCAAAAGGTGTTAAAGTCAACGTGACGCTTATCTTCACTGTAAACCAAGCCCTTTTAGCAGCTCGTGCAGGTGCTGCTTATGTATCACCATTCTTAGGTCGTTTAGATGATATTTCTGAAGATGGTGTTCAATTAGTATCGAAAATTGCTGAACTATTCCGGGTTCATCAATTAGATTCACAAATCATTGCGGCTTCAGTACGTCATCCAGATCACGTAACTCGTGTAGCTATGGCTGGTGCGCACATCGCGACGATACCTTACAGTGTCATTGAACAACTTACTAAGCACCCACTTACAGATCAAGGTATCGAAAAATTCGCAGCCGATTGGGAAAAAGCACCTAAAAACTAAGAATTAAGAGTAAATTGTTTTAACATATCATAGACGTTTAATAAAATAGCAATCAGGTAAACCTTGATTGCTATAATCTTACATTTAATCTAGGAGGATTTACATGACTATTTCTTTTGACTACTCAAACGCATTACCATTCATGCAACAAACTGAAGTTGATTATCTAGATGAATTTGTAAAAGTTGCACATAATCGACTTCACGAAAAAAAGGACCAGGTTCTGACTTTCTTGGTTGGGTGGATTTACCGAATAACTATGATAAAGATGAATTTTCAAGAATAAAAAAAGCTGCAAAAAGAATTCGTAGTAATTCTGATGCGTTAGTTGTGATCGGTATCGGAGGTTCATACCTAGGAGCAAGAGCTGCAATTGAAGCACTTTCTCATGCATTCCATAACCAGATGAGTGATGCAACTCAAGTATATTTTGCTGGTCAAAATATTAGCTCTACATATGTAACTCATTTGCTAGAGTTGCTTGAGGGCAAAGATATATCTGTGAATGTTATCTCTAAATCTGGAACAACAACTGAACCTGCCGTAGCTTTCCGTATCTTCCGAGACCATTTGGAGAAAAAATACGGGAAGGAAGAAGCGAAAAAACGTATTTATGCTACCACTGATAAAGAAAATGGGGCACTAAAAAAACTAGCAGATGCAGAAGGATATGAAACATTCGTTATTCCTGATGATGTAGGTGGAAGATATTCGATATTAACTGCAGTAGGACTCTTACCAATTGCTACTGCTGGACTTGATATTGAACCCATGATGGAAGGTGCTCAATCTGCCGCACAAAAATACAATAACTCGGAGCTTGCAACAAATGAAAGTTACCAATATGCAGCAGTACGAAACGCTCTTTACCGTAAAGGAAAAACGATTGAGCTGTTAGTAAACTATGAACCTTCACTTCATTATGTATCTGAATGGTGGAAACAATTAAATGGTGAGAGTGAAGGGAAAAATCAAAAAGGACTGTTTCCTGCTTCCGTTGATTTTTCAACTGATTTACACTCGATGGGGCAATATGTCCAAGAAGGTCGCCGCGATCTAATTGAAACTGTACTACAAGTTAAAAAGCCACAAATTGAACTAACCATTCAAGAAGATCCTGATAATATTGATGGCTTAAACTTTTTAGCAGGAAAAACAATGGATGAAGTCAATAAAAAGGCTTTTCAAGGGACTGTTCTGGCACATGTGGATGGCGGAGTACCAAATTTAGTCATCGAATTGGATGAATTAACGGAGTTTACATTTGGTGAAAGGGTTTACTTCTTTGAAAAAGCTACTGCAATAAGCGGCCACTTGCTTGGCGTAAATCCGTTTGATCAACCAGGTGTTGAGGCATATAAGAAAAATATGTTTGCTTTACTTGGTAAACCAGGTTTTGAAAAGGAAAAAGAAGCTTTACTTCAACGCCTATCAAAATAATTTAGTAAAAAATATACTCTTATTAGAGCTGAAAATGAAAGCTCTAATAAGAGTATAGAATCATTTTTTAATACTTTATCTCGAAATAGAGATAATAAAATTCAAAATTTTTACTGATTAATAGATGAAAGATTTATATTTATTTTCATTACTGAAAGTGCTTTCTAACGACTTTGAAATTAAGCGACAAGTGAAGGGTGAAATAAAATGAGTCAAAGCATTAGTAAAAAAGAGATTAATACAGAATCAATTCATTCAAATGGAACAGTAAGAGCGTTTGGTCTAAGAGATAAGCTTGGTTATATGTTTGGCGACTTTGGAAACGACTTTTTCTTTATTTTAGTCAGTTCCTTCTTGATGGTTTACTATACAGATGTTTATGGACTTAGTGCTGCCTTTGTTGGAATTCTATTTTTAATTGCTAGGCTTTGGGATGCTGTTGCTGATGTGACTTGGGGGCGTTTTATCGATACTAGAACCCCAAGTAAACATGGCAAATTTAAACCATGGATTTTCAGAATGTCTTTTCCACTCGTGATTTCAGGTGTATTAATGTTCGTTCATATTCCAGGGATGTCGAATGGTTTTTATGAAGCATATGCTTTTGTCACCTACATATTATGGGGAACTTTGTATAGTACAGTCAATATTCCTTACGGTTCCATGGCTTCTTTGATTACAGATGACCCTATTGAACGTACTTCTTTATCTACATTCAGAACGATGGGAGCCATGTCGGCCAGTTTAATCATTAATGCGGTTGGACCATTGATTGTATTTGTAGACAATAAGGCAGACGCTGATGGTTTTCTCATGGCAGCTGTAATTTTTGGTGTACTTTCTTTTGCTTGTTACATGGCGTGTTATAAACTATCAACTGAGCGTGTAGCGATGCCTGAAAATAACGGGATCAAACCTAATTTAGGTCATACATTAAAAGCTTTATTAAAAAACAAACCATTAATTGCTATTCTTGGTGCATCTCTAATTTTTATGATGAGTACGATGCTCATCGGTGCCGTTAACGTTTATCTGTTTAAAGAATACTTTAGTAATACAGCAGCATTAAGCATTGTAGGAATTATCCAAACAGTTACTGTATTTATCGCGATTCCATTGGTAAAACCATTGGTTGCTAAATTTGGTAAAAAAGAAATAACAACAGTAGGAATGATCCTTGCAGCCGCTGTGTATATTCTTTTATTCTTCTTACCGAATTTATCTATTTCCCAATTTATTGCTGTTTCAGCTATTGGAATGTTTGGGTATGCATTCTTTAATACAATGATATGGGCTTTTGTCACTGATGTCATCGATTATCATGAATTATTAACTGGAATACGAGAAGATGGCACTGTTTATTCTTTCTATTCCTTCGCTCGTAAAATAGGTCAAGCACTTGCTGGTGGGATAGGTGGTTTTGCCATTACAGCCATTGGTTATGATGCCACTCGTGAAGTACAATCACAGAATGCACTTGATGGAATCTATGCACTAGCTACCATCGTGCCTGGAGCTATCTATTTAATTATCTTTTTCATTATCGTATTTTTCTATCCATTAAATAAACAACGTATGAATCAGTTAAAAATTGATTTAGCTGAAAAAAGAAAAAATAAAAAGTAAAAAAGGACAGACCTCACTAATAAACATCAATAGTATGAACGTTTAATTTGTAAAAGTTCATACTATTTGAGTCTAGTGGGGTCTCCTTTTGTTTTGGGTAAGCATCATGATCTATTTGGAGGAATCTATATTTTTGTTGGAAATAGAACGTTCTCAAATTCAATAAGGACTAAGGAAAAAGTGCGATCAAAAATAATAGTAATAGGCATGGTTCAAAATTATTCATTAAAAGATCGCAGGACTCCACTTTTGGCAATGGGGTCACTTTATTGTTTTATATCAAAGTGTTGAATGATCTTTTGACAAGTTTTAAGAAGAGCAGTCGCTAGTTTTTGCTCATTACCATAAAATCGAGTTGCTGGGAGTGGTATAGAGACAGCACTGATATTTTTCATACGATCAAAAATAACTGCGCCTACCGCACAAATTCCATGAATGTGTTCTTCTCTGGTAAAAGCAACACCATCTTTTCGAACTATTTCTAACTCTTTTAACAGTTCATTACGATTTGTAATCGTTTTATCTGTGTACTTTGTTAATTGATCGGGTAGCAGATTTTCAACCTCAGTTATAGGTAATGAGCCGAGTATAGCCTTTCCATTTGCCGTGCAATGTAATGGAAAGGCTGCTCCAGGTTGTGAGGTTGCTTGTAGTGGATGCGGAGCGATAATTTGATCCACAAAAAGGACCTTTCCGTTATCTAAAACGGAGAGGTCGACCGTTTCATTTACTTCATTAGATAGTTGAATTAAAAATGGTCTAATTTCTTCTCTAAGGTCACTATGGACAGCAGCAGCAAGCATCGAAATTTCAGGTCCAAGACGGATCCCGCCGTTAGAAGAGGCTTGTGCGATAAAATTTTCTTGTTCTAGTGTAGAAACAATTCTTTGCACCGTGGATCGTGCTAATCCCACTTCTTTTGCAATTTGTGACAGGCTTAATCCTTTTGGATAATCCCTAAGAGTCCTCAGTATGCTAGCCGCTCGAGAAATAACTTGCACGTTAGATGTCTTATTTTGATCTTGTTTATCGTTATTCAAAAGTATGTACTCCTTCCACTTTCTATACCCATTCAATATATCTGGAATTTTGATCTTTCACATAGAATTTCTGTCATTGATCAAATATCTAGAAATTAACTTTCAAGTTTTTTGACAGAAAAAATTACCCAATCGCACCAATTTTTTTTACTCATTATTTTCTATTATAACTGATGATTGTATGAAGAAAAACAATATGATTGACAAAGATGTTATAAATTCATTATACTCAATTCAACCAAATAACGATACATGTGTACCGCATAGTGGTTAATGTTCATTTAGATTGTTTCATACTATTAATTTGTTATCAAGATTTTAAAAACATTTAAATTAGAGGTGGATAGATATGAGTTTAGTAAAAGTTGGTATCATTGGAGTAGGGAACATGGGCAGTTCACATGTTCAATTACTGGATAAAGGACAAATCGAAGGGGCAACATTAACGGCCATTTGTAGTCGTAATGAAAGTCGAATTGAATGGGTGAAAAATAATACACAAGGAGATGTGCAAATTTTCCGGGATGAAGAGACCTTTTTTAGCGAATCAGGAATTGATGCCGTTCTAATTGCGACGCCCCATTACAGTCATCCAGAACTGGCAAAAAAAGCCTTTGCGAATGGGATACATGTCCTCATTGAGAAACCAGCAGGGGTTTATACAAAAAATGTGTTGGAAATGAATGAAGCAGCTAAAGCTAGTGGTAAAGTATTTGGTATCATGTATAACCAAAGGGCGAATCCCCTTTATCAAACATTACGGGATCTTATTCATTCAGGGGAACTTGGTGAGATTAAACGAACCAATTTGATTGTGACTGATATTTACCGTTCACAAAGTTATTATGATTCAAGTAAATGGAGAGCCACATGGAAAGGTGAAGGTGGCGGTGTTCTATTAAATCAGGCACTTCATCAATTAGATATTTGGCAGTGGACAATAGGGGATATGCCAAAACGGATTCGTGCAGTGGCTAGTGTAGGAAAGTACCATGATATTGAGGTTGAAGATGATGTAACAGCCTATGTCGAATATGAAAATGGGGCGACCGGTGTATTTATTACTTCAACAGGGGAAGTTCCAGGAACGAATCGCTTTGAGATTATTGGAGATCGCGGGAAAATCGTTGTTGAAAATGAAGAACTTACCTTTTACCAATTAACACAATCAGAGCGTGAATTTAATCAGACATACAAGGGTGGTTTCGGTAAGCCTGAATGGAAGAAAATTGATATTCCTGTAAAAAGTGAAAATGCGAATCATGCAAAAATTATTCAAAACTGGATTGATTCGATCAGAAAAGGTTCATCTTTAGTAGCGCCAGGAGAAGACGGGGTAAAGGCATTAGAAATTGCAAATGCCATGTACTTATCTTCTTGGTTAAATGAAACAGTAGAATTACCCATCGACCCAAACGATTATTTTGAAAAATTACAAGAAAAAATCAGTACTTCTGCATTTGAGAAAAAGAATGTAACAAACACAATATTAGATGTAAAGGGGACTCATTAATATTTTTAATTATTGGTTTGTTAGAATCGGAAACGAGGCTTTTGCAAATACAAAATAATCAGTTTAGTAAAATATTGGACAATATACTTTATTGTTTTGGAAATAGGAGGCATTGAGGTGAATACATCGAAATTATGGACAAAAGATTTTATCATCATGTCCGTATCTACATTTTTTGGGAGTTTAACCTTTTATTTATTAATAACAACTTTAACCGTTTATGCGATTGAAGAATTTAACGCTTCACAAAGCATGGCGGGTCTTGCGTCTAGTATATTTGTAGTGGGTGCACTAGTTTCACGTATTTTTGCTGGAAAATATATTGAGATCATTGGACGCAAAAAGATGCTTTATGGCGGATTATTTTTATTTTTGATTATGATGTTGTTATATTTTATTGTAGAAAACATGAACGTATTATTATTTATTCGTTTTATTCATGGAGCAGCGTTTGGGTTGTTTACCACAGTTATAGCAACAGTTATCATGGATATTATTCCGAATGAACGTCGAGGAGAAGGAATAAGCTATTTTTCATTAAGTATAACCCTTGCAATGGCAGTTGGCCCCTTTCTAGGTCTTTATATCAGCGAACAAGGAAGTTTTACGATAATATTTGTAGCTTGTACACTTTTCACTCTCATTAGTACTATTATCGTATTATTTGTGCATATCCCTGAAGGAAACATCACAAAAGAACAGATTGATGCGATGAAAGGCTTTAAGTTGAAAGATTTTTTCGAAATAAAGGCTGTTCCTATCGCTATCATTATTGCAATTATGGGTTTTGCTTACTCAGGTATCCTGTCATTTATGACTTCATATGCAAAAGAAATTAATTTAATGGAGGCTGCAAGTTTCTTCTTTCTTGTATATGCTGTCTTCATCTTGATTTCAAGACCATTTACTGGACGGCTATTAGATAAAAAAGGGGATAACATTGTGATGTATCCAGCGTTACTATTATTTGTGATCGGATTAGTCACTCTTAGTCAAGCCAACCAAGGATTCACTCTCCTTTTAGCAGGTGCGCTAATTGGTCTTGGATTTGGAACAATGAATTCTTGCTGTCAAGCTATTGCCATAAAGGAATCACCCCGGCACCGAGTGGGGCTTGCAACCTCAACCTTTTACGTGTTTATGGATTCAGGAGTAGGAATTGGCCCTTTTCTAATAGGGTTTATCATTCCAGTTGTTGGTTTTCGTGGCTTGTATTTAACCTTGGCAGTGGTCGTATTTGCGAGTATTTTTTTGTATTATGTCCTCCATGGAAAAAAGAAACTTACAGAAAACAATATCCTACAAGCGAGCTAGTATGTATGGGGATTTGAGGGAAGTTATAAATAATTCAATATAATGAGGTGGGCTTGCAGATGATAAAAGGGATTAATCACGTAGGATTGAAAGTAGTAGATATGGAACGTTCATTGGATTTTTATTGTAATAAACTCGGTTTTAAGAAAGCGTTTGAATTGAATCAGCCAAATGGTGAACCGTGGATTGAATACGTGAAAGTTGCTGAAGGGTGCTTCATTGAATTATTTTACCATGGTATCGAAGGTGTTAAAGAAAGAGAAAATCATATTTGTTTCGAAGTAGAGGATATCCACGAAACAGCGGAAAATTTAAAGAAAAAAGGAGTAACACTAGCAGTAGAAATTGCCCAAGGGGTGAGTTTAAACTACCAATTCTGGGTAGTAGACCCCGATGGGAATTGGATTGAGTTTATGGAGATGCACCCAGATTCATTACATATGAGGAGCTAATAATGATGGGAACTTCATATAATACGACAATTATAAAGAGAGAGGGAGTTAATAAAGTGATTAGAGTTGTTTGTAAGGCTAAATTAAAACCGGGTGTATACATTGAGGAATATTTAGAAATTGCTAGAGAAGTTGTTTTAGAAACTAGAAAAGAAAAAGGGTGTATAATGTACACTCTTCATGAAGATATTAATGACCCGTCCATCCTAACTACGCTCGAAGAATGGGAAGATGAAGAGTCTATTAATCAACACAATAAAAGTGAACATGTTTTGAGAATGGTTCCAGAGCTTAGAAAACTTCGAGAAAGTACAGAAATCAACCTTTATAAAGAAGTAAAATAATTTTCATAATCGGTTGTTTCTACTGAACATTACATTAGATGTCATCGAAACGCATTAAATATGATTACATAAGAAGGGGGAAAATCATGAAATTTGAAAAAATTCGTTGGGGCATTATTGGATGCGGTGATGTGACGGAAGTGAAAAGTGGACCAGCATTCCAAAAAAATAAAAATTCAGAGTTGGTTGCCGTTATGCGAAGAACTGGTGAACTAGCAAAAGACTATGCACAAAGACATAATGTTCCGAAATGGTACGATGATGCCGACGCACTTATTAACGATCCAGATGTCGATGCTGTTTATATTGCAACACCACCTAGTTCACATAAAGAATATACAATTAAAGTTGCAAAGGCTGGAAAACCTGTTTATGTAGAAAAGCCAATGGCACTCAATTTTGCTGAATGTAATGAAATGATCGCTGTTTGCAAGGCGGCTCGCGTTCCTTTATATGTTGCTTACTACCGTAGGGCACTGCCTCGATTTGTAAAAATAAAAGAGTTACTAGTAAATAAAGCGATCGGAGACGTTCGTTTCGTATCGACAATACAGTATCAAAAAGCTTCAGAAGATGTGTTGGACTCACAAAATCTCCCGTGGAGGGTTCAACCTGAATTGTCTGGAGGCGGACTGTTTTTTGATTTAGCCAGTCATACGCTTGACTTATTAGATTTTTTACTGGGACCTATTAAAGATGTTCAAGGTTTTACTTCAAATCAAGCAGGCTATTATCGTGCGGAAGATATCGTTACAGGTACTTATCGATTTGAATCTGGAATTCACGGCGTAGGAAATTGGTGTTTTTCTGCTTTTGAAGATGTGGATGTGAATGAAATCGTCGGCAGTAAAGGGAAAATTACCTTTTCCACTTTCGGAAATGAGCCCATCGTTTTGACGACTACTAGCGGAACAGAGCAATGGAATTTTGAAGCGCCGCAGCATGTTCATCAACCCCTTATAGAAACGATTGTAGCTGACTTAACGGGAGATAGCAGTCAGTGCCCAAGTACTGGAGTGACCGGTGCGAGAACAAACTGGGTTATGGGTGAAATAAGCTAGGTAGAGATCTTTGATTAGGATGGGAAAAAGAAGGAAGTAAATATTAAAGTTAATGATTTTCCAAAAAAAGATTGGGTGCTTAAATTGCACCCAATCTTTTTTTTGGGCAAAGCTATCGAAAACCCTAAAGAAATTCTTTAATATCCTTAGCATACAAAATTTAATGATCAAACTTCTATCCGGACTGGCGAACAAGATGATCGGCAAGTCTAATAGCCAAAGCAGTGTTAGAAAGCACTGGTCCAGCGGCTGTCAGGGTAGGAAGAACACTATTATCCGCTACATACAAACCTTGAACACCATGTATTTGACCGTGACGGTTTGTCCCTGAAGTTGCAGGATCATCCCCCATTCTACAAGTAGAAGCTTCATGCATATCTGATCCAGGCGGTCTGAGCACCAAGGTAGACTCATCAAGAGTTACTCCCATAGCAGCTGCAGATTGTCTAATACCTTGTGCAACTTGGTCGGCTGTTTGACGATCTTTGTTGCTTAAAGAATATTGAACTTGCTGTAGCGGTACACCGAATTCATCCTTTACAGACGGATCAACATATACTCTATTTTCAGCTCGAGGCTCAACTCTCCCAAAGGATGCGTAAGCAACCATTAACTGGTCTTTGAGTACTTTATCTTCAAATTGCTGGTAAGAAAAATATTGATCCGGTCCAAGAATTTGAATATGATAAGGGGATTCTTTCGTCTCAAATTTCAAAATAGAAAAATTTCCAAGTTTATCAGAGAACTGTCTACGGGGGATCGTACCAACAGCAATGATGGACACATGACCAGTTAAATAACGCCCAATAGCTTGACCTGGGATTCCTGAATTAAGCAATAGACGTGGTGTCTCTAATGTACTTGCCGATACGACTACATTTTTTGCCCGTATTCTGTGAGGTCTCATATCTGCTGAAAGGACCTCAACGCCAGAAACTCTCCCACCCTGTGTCGTGACTTTAGAGACATAAGCATTTACAGCGAGATCATATGGTCGATCAAACTGGGCGGCCGCTAAAGCATTAATCGAGCTATACCATGGATTCGAATGGACTTCTCCTTGGCGGGAAGGTGTCATGTCAAAAGCAACTGGCATGTCATCTGCTTCAAGTATCCCAGCTGCATGGAGTCTCTTTAAAAAAACATTTTGCATCGAGGAACCTTTAGCATAATCTGTTGTGACATGCAATAATTTCTCTGCCATTCCATAATACACATTTAACTCTCTACGATGGATAGGCCATTTATTAAGCTCAGAACTAATCGGCCTCGGAGTAGCTGCATTCCAAAACAGGGACCTTCCCCCAAGTGCGTATACCATTCTGGCTCCTGAAAATTGGGGTAAACGTTCTTCGAAAGTCGTTGAATTATCTCCAAGCAGTACATCCCGAGCCGTATTTACATTCTGCGTAGGTATATTAAGAGAATGAGAATGAAATAACTTATCTCCCTTTTCAAGAATTCCAATCTTTTTAGCACCTTGATTTTTCCATAGCTCACAGAGCCTCTGTAAGGTTGCTCCTCCTCCAGGACCGCTTCCCACGATGAGGACGTCGTAATTTGTATTTGACATTTCTTCAAGCGATTTTGTAGGAATCCAATTATTTTTATATTTAACCACCATAGTCGCCACCCCCTTTAAATATAGTTCTTTTAAAGATATGTTCTTTAGTTATCCAATATGAAAAATAACATTGTCATTTACTTTTTAGTTTTCGTTAACAAATAAATAGGTATTAATAATTACCTTTAATCCGAGATAATTTAGTTAAATGTAATTGACATCAATATAACAACGCGATATATTTATCTCATATTAAAGATATAATAATTAAAGACTTTTAAAGTGGAAAAGATCTTCCTTTCAAAAAGATAGGTGTTATTTTGCACTCTTATATTTTTATCTATCACTATAATTAAATAGTACAGTAAAAAGACATGTATAAAAGAATAAATATGATAGATGGATTAATATTGAACCTGGAGGAAGGATAAATGCTGGAGAGACTTCAGAAGTTAGAAGAAGTAGATCATGAATGTGTTGAGCTAATGCGAATAACCAAAGAAATGGGTATATCTATTCAGGACATTAGAGAATTTCTAAGAGCGGCATATATTAATAAGTAGACTAAATTCAGAAGATCCTTTGTTTAGGGAGTGTGATTGTCAATATGGTTACCTTATATACATCGACAAGTTGTACTTCTTGTCGTAAAGCAAAAGCGTGGCTTGAGAAATATGAAATTGCGTATATAGAAAAGAATATTGTTTCTGAACAGTTGACGATTGAGGATATTAAGGAAATTCTTCGTCTGACAGAAGATGGAACAGATGAAATTATTTCAGCAAGATCGAATGCATTTCAAGAATTGAAGACAGATATGGATTCTCTTTCGCTTCGAGAATTATATCAAACAATCATAGATCATCCAGGGTTATTAAGAAGACCCCTAATCCTTGATGAAAAAAGGTTACAAGTGGGATTTAATGAAGATGAAATTCGCAGATTCTTACCTCGAAAAGTTCGTTGCTTCCAGCGTCATGAAGCTAATAGAATGGTCGATTAATTGACTCAGAACTGTTCAATTTATTGGAAGAGGATGGATTAACTAATAAGCCCACATAGGATAACGTATTAAACGGATTATAACCATATATTACGTCTTCCATAGAAAGTTCATTTAAAATAGTAATAATAAAACTACAAGTCAACAAATTTGTTGACTAAAATGATTTAAATGGAGTTGGGGCAGTGATGATTCAGAACGGTACAAATTCCGAATTAGCAAGGGAAAGTCAGGTGTTTGAGCTTATTTGGAATAATACAACAGATGCCATTTTTACAATCGATCATAATGGTGCAATTATTGATGCGAATCCGGCTTTTGTAGAACTTTTTGATTGGAAGGTTGAAGAATTAAAAGGGTTAACGTTTCCTCCATTCTTCTCCCATATAACAAAAGCAGAACATCGAAATTTTTTACAGCACCTTCGAGAGGGACAAAACTATCCTTATGTTGTTTCAAAAAGGAAGCATAAATATGGAAAAGTGCTAGATGTTATCGCTTCGTACCGATCAATCAATAATCAAGATATCCTTGCGATTGGCATGTACAAAAATTTTACAGACCAGATGGAAATTCAACATAAACTTCATGCGAGTGAAAATACATACCGAACACTTGTTGAATCATTACCAGAAGCGATTATTGTGATACATCATGGAAAAATTGTCTTTGTAAATACTGCTGGAGTAAAGTTATTTGGGAAAAATAGAACAAATGATATCATTGGGTATTCGATATGGGATTTCATTTCTAGTGAACAACAAGAAAAGATTGAAGAAACATTTCATCGTGTAAAGAATCAAAGTAATAAGGATCAATCATTATCATTTGATGGAGAGTTTACACGAAACGATGGCAAGTTAATTTGTTCAGAAATGAAGGTGTACCTTATTGAATATAAGGGTGAACCGTCTATTCAAATTCTTATTCAGGATATCTCAGAAAAAAGGAATTATGAACGACAATTAGAATATCTAGCATTTCACGATCCTCTGACAGGTTTGAAAAATAGAAGAAAGTTTACAGAAATAGTGAAAGAAGCAATAAAAGAAACAGAAAAGAAAAGTGAAAAATTAGGAATCATGTATATTGATCTTGATCATTTCAAATCAATTAATGATTCTCTTGGGCATCATGTCGGAGATGAGTTGCTCCAGCAATTTGCTAAAAGGCTAAAATCAAGTGTTCGAAAAAATGATGAGTTATGTCGGATAGGCGGAGATGAATTTCTAGTGCTCCTAAATAAGATAATAAGTTATGAACAAGTTGAAAAAATTGTTGAAAGAATGCACACCATATGTATAGCTGCTTATCAGATAAATGGACATACATTTAATGTTACTCTAAGTATTGGCATATCGGTTTATCCTGAGCATGGATCAAGGGGAGAAGTTTTAATTTCTCATGCAGATCAGGCGTTATATAGAGCAAAAGAAAGCAGAAACCGATTTGTTATTTATTTGCAAGAAAAGTAATCATCTTTATTTCCTACGTCATGGAAATTTTTAATAATGAAGTTCGCTCACGTCATTGTATAAATAGGTTAGGGTATTTTGAAAATATTATCTATCAAAAAAAGTGCGCATTTTCTGTAAAAATTGTGTCTTTCTATGTGTATTTAACCAAATAACGTCTTAATGAATGTAAGGAAAAGTGTAGGATATGAAGAGATTCTGCATTATATTTTTAAAAAATCCCTAAGGTTATTGACAGAAGAGAATAAAAGTTTTAGAATTATCTCATATTCGAGATATTTTAATGAAAGATATATAATATAATTTCATTTGTCAGGAGGTGTTTAAATGGAAGAGAAATGTACAAACCAGGCTTATCTGGAACTGATGCAAACATCCAAAGCCATTCAGGATTGCATTAAGATGGAAATGATGAATCATAAGATCAATATTACTGAGTTCTCTGTATTAGAGGTGCTTTATTTTAAGGAGAAGCAAACGATTCAGCAGATTGGTAAAAGCATACTCATTTCTAGTGGGTCTATGACTTATGTAATAGACAAATTGGAACAGAAGGGCTTCATAAAAAGAATTGACTGTCCTAATGATCGTCGTGTCATACATGTAGTTTTAACGGAAAATGGAATGAACTTAATGGAGAAAATCATGCCTAAACATCGAGATTTGATTAATAACATGCTTGGTGATTTAACTGATCAAGAGTCACAAACAATGATAAAACTTTTGAAAAAAGTAAGTAAAAGAGTAGAAACATAATTTTTTCACAATAATATCTCGAATTCGAGGTAAAAATCGAGGAGGATGAAAAAAATGATAGATATTGGTTTATTATTGATTAGATTGGTAATTGGTCTCTTATTCATCGGTCACGGTGTACAGAAACTATTTGGTTGGTATGGCGGTTATGGATTAAAAGGTACAGGAGGTTGGATGGATTCACTTGGTTTAAAGCCTGGTGTGACGATGGCACTCATTGCGGGATTAGCCGAATTAATTGGAGGAATTTTATTTGCTTCAGGGCTACTCACACCGCTTGCTGGTCTAATGATTGCAGCAACAATGGTAATGGCAATTGTAAAGGTGCACGGTCCGAATGGGTTATGGTCAACACGAAATGGCTATGAGTATAATTTGACCCTGCTAGTGGTAGCAATAGGGATTGCTTTAATAGGGCCTGGTCAATATGCGTTGGATGCTTTTTTATTCTAATATATCTGGGTTTGAAGATATTTGATAGCAAAGGGATGTGTTGTTATGGCTGACTTTATACAGTTAGTAAAAGAGAGACGGTCTGCAAGCAATTTTCTTCCAGATCACATGATTACAAAAGAAGAGTTGAATGAAATTTTTGAGTTGGTTAAACTAGGACCTTCAGCGTTTAATCTCCAACATACAAATTATCTAACAGTTATGGACCCAGTAATCAAAGAGAAATTAAAGAAGGCTGCAAATGGGCAATATAAAGTATCCAGTGCTTCTGCGGTTATCCTAGTTTTAGGTGATAAAAATGCCTTTTGGCAGGCTCCTGACATTTACGAAGGTTTGAAGATGCTAGGGATTGTGAATAAACAGGAATATGATTTTATGGTTAATGACACCATTTCCCTCTATGAATCGAGAGGGTTAGACTTTCAACGAGATGAGGCTATAAGAAATGCTTCGTTATCAGCGATGATGTTCATGATGGCTGCCAAGGAGAAAGGGTGGGATACCTGCCCTATGATTGGTTTTGATTCTGAATCGGTCAAACAGAATTTGAACATCGATGAGCAATACGAAGTAGTGATGATGATTACAATAGGAAAAGAAAAGGTTGAAAGTAGAAAACCTCGTGGATATCGCAAGCCAGTTAGCGAATTTGTCACTTATATTTAGGAATTAACTGTTAATTGAATCGGAGTGAAAAACAAATGAGTAAAAAAACAATGGGAATTCATCATATCACGGCAATCGTCGGTCATCCACAAGAGAATGTAGATTTTTATGCGGGTGTTTTAGGAATACGTTTAGTGAAAAAAACGGTAAATTTTGATGACCCTGGTACTTATCACCTCTATTTTGGGAATCAAGGTGGAAAACCAGGAACGATTATAACATTTTTCCCTTGGGCTGATGCATATCAAGGGAAAATCGGTGACGGACAAGTAGGGGTTACTTCATATGTTGTTCCGAATGGAGCTATGGGATTTTGGGAAAAAAGATTAGAAAAGTTCAATGTTCCTTTTACAAAAAACGAACGTTTTGGAGAGCAGTATTTGGAATTCGATGATCCTCATGGACTTCATTTGGAAATCGTTGAAAGAGAAGAAGGTGAAGTGAACACTTGGCATTTTGGAGATGTCACACCTGACGTAGCCATAAAGGGGTTTGGCGGAGCGACATTATTATCAAAACAACCAGAAAAAACAGCTGAACTGTTAGAAAAAGTCATGGGGCTTGAGCAAGTTGGTAAAGAAGGAGATTTTATTCGTTTCCGTTCTTCTAGTGATATAGGAAATATCATTGATTTAAAATTAACAACAACCGTCAGTGGACGAATGGGTGTAGGAACTGTCCATCATATTGCGTGGCGAGCTCATGATGATCAAGATCAATTAGATTGGAAAAAGTATATTGAAGGTTATGGTTATGGTGTCACACCTGTTCAGGATCGAAACTATTTTAATGCGATTTACTTTAGAGAGCATGGTGAAATTCTTTTTGAAATCGCAACGGATCCACCAGGGTTCGCTCATGATGAAACTCAAGAGACAATGGGGGGAAAATTGATGTTGCCGGATCAATATGAACCAAGTCGAGATCAGATTGAACGATTGGTCCTTCCATTTGAAGTTAGAGAGTTAGATTAATTAACTTAAGGACCTAATCTGAGGTGAAATGGAGGGTAAAGAATGCAGAAAACAGCAGGTATTCACCATATAACCGCAATGGTTAACGATGCCCAAAAGAATATTGATTTCTACGCAGGGGTGCTTGGATTAAGACTTATTAAAAAAACAATAAATTTCGATCGACCAGAGGTGTATCATCTTTATTTTGGAAATGATACTGGTCAACCAGGAACTGTCATTACATTCTTTCCATGGACTAAACAGTTAAAAGGCCGTGTCGGTACAGGGCAAGTTGGAGTAATTAGTTTTATCATACCAAACAATTCCATTACATTTTGGGAAAATCGCTTAAAAAAATTTAAAGTAAAGTCTTTTCAATCAGTACGTTTTGGAGAAAAGTATTTAAAATTTCAAGACCCAGACGGTATTGAACTAGAACTAGTCGAACGCCAAGAGGGGCCAATAAATAATTGGCTTTTGGGTGAAATTCATTCTGACATTGCTATTAAAGGATTCGGCGGTGCGATGTTAATTTCAGCACAACCTAATAAAACGGCAGATGTGCTTGAAAATGTATTCGGATTCGAATGCATTGGTCAAGAAGATGACTTCCTAAGATTCAAATCGGAAGCACAGCTTGGAAATGCAATTGATATTAAGCTAACTCCTTCAGTTAGGGGACTCATGGGTGCGGGAACTGTTCACCATATCGCTTGGAGAGCTAAGGATGAAGAAGATCTTCTAAGATGGAGAAAACTCCTTCAAAGTAAGGGGTATTTTCCAACAGTGATTCGTGATAGAAATTACTTTAAAGCTGTTTATTTCCATGAAGAAGGTGGCATTCTTTTTGAAATAGCGACTGACCCACCAGGATTTACTGTTGATGAACCTATAAATCAACTTGGACAGAAACTCATGTTACCTTCATGGTTCGAGGGAAAACGAAAAGAATTAGAAGAGATCTTACCTCTTATTGAGGTTAGAGTTTTGGAAGGGGATAAATGATGAAACATATTTTTCAAAAAGGGAATGATCCAGCAAAACCAACTTTATTATTGCTTCATGGAACCGGCGGAAATGAATTAGATTTATTTCCACTTGCAGGGAGAATTGACGATGAGGCTTCGATATTAAGTGTACGTGGAAATATACTTGAAAATGGAATGCCTCGTTTCTTTAGACGATTAGCAGAAGGTATATTTGATGAAGAAGATCTCATTTTCCGTACAAAAGAATTAAATCAGTTTCTTGATGAAGCAGCTGAAAAATATGAATTTGACAGAGGCAATATGATTGCGATTGGTTACTCAAATGGAGCCAATATAGCTGCTAGTTTATTGTTTCATTATCAAAATGCATTAAAGGGTGCGATTCTTCATCACCCGATGGTACCGAGAAGAGGAATTGAGCTTCCTGATTTGTCAGGGAAGTCCGTGTTTATTGCTGCTGGGACAAATGATCCGATTTGTTCACCAATGGAATCTACTTTACTCCAATCCTTATTGGAAAAGGCGAATGCAAACGTTGAACTTCATTGGGAAAATAGAGGTCATCAATTGACCGCTAATGAAGTTGAGGCTGCGGCACTCTGGTATCGTAAGTTCTATTAATCTTTCATATTATAAATTCTCTTGAGGTTTAGTAGGTAATATTCATTGATTTGGAGTAGTAATAAAATTTGAAATAGATTAAATACTAGCTGACGCATAGAGGTGAAAGTAATGATTCAAATTATTCCAGAAACATCTCGATTCTCTGTTAAAAATGAGTGGTTGGAGAGCAATTTAAGTTTTTCATTTGGTGAGTATTATGATGAATCGAATATTCAATTTGGTCCCCTTCGTGTTTTTAATGATGATACGATCCAACCTGGAAGAGGATTTGGCATTCATCCCCACAGGGAAATGGAAATTGTTTCGATTGTATTAAAAGGTCAACTAAAGCATGAGGACAGTTTGGGGAGCAGTGGACATCTTAAATTTGGAAATGTTCAGCTAATGAGTGCAGGTACTGGTTTGTTGCATTCTGAAATGAATCCTTCAACGGAAGAGGAATCAAGCTTTTTACAGTTATGGTTTTTCCCTGACCAAAAACAATTAACTCCTTCTTATCAGGATATTACATTTAATATAGATGCAATGCATAATGAGCTATTACCAATTCTTTCTTCAAATCCAACCGAAGGAACGGCAAAAATTCATAGTGATGTTACCTTATACTTATCGAGGTTAGATAATGGACAAGAGCTATACTTCAAACAAGATCGGGGCAGAAAGATGTATGTCTTTGTTATTGAAGGTGAACTTGTTTTAAATCAGGAATTTGTTGTAAGCCAAAAAGACAGTGCACGTATTTCTAATGAACAGGAACTTACAATGAAATCAAATCAAGAATCATTCATTTTATTTATGGATTTAGCAGGTGGTGAATAAAATGTTAATGATTCGTCATGCGATTGGAAGTCGTTTATTTTATCAAACAGATGATTATAAAATTCAGCCTCATGAAGATAAATGGATCATTTCTATTTCTATCCCAGAGATTCATGCAAAAGAGATTTTGAAATTTAAAGAGGAATTAAATTTATTTGATGTAGAGGAAAACCAAAAGACGTGGTATTACTCTTCAGATGATCATGTTGTTTTTAACAAGGCTAAGGATCAGTTTATTATTTCCACAGACCATAAAACTGTGTACCCGGTTTAAATGAGTTAAGTCCTCGATCGATTAGTATCAGTCAGCTCCGATCGAAGGATCAGTTATTCAGCCAAGAAGACATATAATAATTATTTTCAAGAGGATAGTATTAGTTTTTATTTTAAGGCTGAGTTAAATAATATTGTTGTTAAAAATAAATTTGGCTATTCGTTACATTACCGATTTTCAATTTAAAGACCTATATATAAGTATTTGGTAACAAGCAAAGTAGAAAAAAATTAAGATAATAAAGCATTCTTATTAGGAAATAAGGGTATTTTATTAATGGTAAGATAACACTTACTAAAATTATGGCATAAGATCCGAGGAGAAGCTGATACCAAAGCAAGTTATTTGACAATAAGTTCTCATTGTTATAAAATTACATTTAATTCGAGACATGTTATATAAAGATATATGAATTCAAGATTACGGATTGGAGGAATACTTGTTATGACAAAAACACTGACAACAGATTTTTACACTGCACTTAAAGAAAGACGTTCAATTTACGGAATCAATAAAGATGTACAAGTATCAGATGATAGAATTAAAGAAATTGTAGAATTTGCTGTGAAATATACGCCTTCAGCTTTCAATTCTCAAACTGCGCGTCTTGTTGTATTATCGGGCGAGACTCATAATAAATTATGGGACATTACAACTGAAACATTAAGAAAAGTGGTTGGTGATGGAGATTTTTCAGCAACTCAACAAAAAATGAATTCTTTTAAAGCAGGATATGGAACCGTATTATTCTTTGAAGATGAAGCGGTAGTTAAATCACTTCAAGAACAATTTACCCCTTATGCTGATAACTTCCCAATTTGGTCAAACCAAGCATCAGGTATGCACCAATTAGTTGTATGGACAGCATTAGAAGCAGAGGGACTAGGAGCATCTTTACAACACTATAATCCGCTAATTGATGATGAAGTGAAAAAAGAATGGAATATCCCTGAGAATTGGAAACTAATTGCACAAATGCCATTTGGTAATCCAACAGCTACACCAGGTGAAAAAGAATTCCAACCGCTTGAAGATCGTGTGAAGTTTTACAAGTAATCTATAGCTTTATATAGAAGGATCTACTAAACCAGTTTCTATATCGGAACTGGTTTTTTACAATAGGCTTTAATAGTAGGAAAAAGGTATAAATTTATCCGTAACAGTTAAATACATAGATTGTAGTAAGCGTCTTTTAGAGTTTTGAGAGTGAAAGAAAAGAGGAGGAGCTAATATGAAAAATTTTATTTATGAAGCTTTAGCTACTAGGGTCATTTTCGGGGCAGGGGAAATAAGAAAAGTGCAATCTGAACTGAAAAATATCAGTGTCAAACGAGCACTTGTTATCTCTACACCTGGACAAGAAGAGCTAGCTATTAAAATTTCAAGCTTACTCGGAGACTTATGTACGGGTATTCATGCAAAAGCAGTTCAGCATGTGCCAATGGAAACTGTTGAGAAATCAGTGAAATTGGTAAGTGAGCTGAATATAGACAGTCTTGTTCCAGTTGGCGGGGGATCCTCCATCGGTTTAGCCAAAGCCATAGCTTTATATACTTCTCTTCCAATTGTAGCTATTCCTACCACATACGCAGGATCGGAAATGACGCCAATTTGGGGGATTACGGAAAATGGAATAAAGAAAACAGGGAAAGATGTGGTCGTTAAGCCAAAGTCGGTCATCTATGATCCTGAACTTTCTGTTAATTTGCCCGTTCGAGTTTCGGTAACAAGCGGATTGAACGCAATGGCTCATTGTGTGGAAGGACTGTACGCAGAAAACACCAATCCGATTATTTCGCTTCTTGCTGAAGAGGGAATTCGTGCACTTCATTCAAGTTTACCGTCCATTTTAGTTGACAAGAATGATGTTGTGGCACGCTCCAAGGCTCTTTACGGGTGTTGGTTAGCCGGTACGGTCTTAGGGTCTGTAGGTATGGCGCTTCACCACAAGTTATGTCATGTATTAGGGGGAAGTTATAACCTGCCGCATGCAGACACTCACTCTGTCATTTTACCCTATGCACTCTGGTACAATGCTGCCTATGCACCTGATGCAGTTCAAGCAATTGCAAGGTCACTTGGAACGGAAAAGGATGCCGTGGCTGAGGCTCTTTTTGATCTGAATACTTCCTTAGGTGGTCCAACCTCATTAGCTAAAATTGGAATGAAGGAGACAGATTTAGATCAGGCAGCAGAACTAGCTACCAAGAATGCTTATTATAATCCTCGATCAATTGATCAACAATCGATTCGACAATTACTTGAGTATGCTTTTAAAGGTAAACGACCTGAAAAAGGAATCGAGATTTAGTCAGAAACATATTATACAATGGATTTATGGTTAAGATAAAGAAAAAATGTTGACTTTTTACAACTCTGAAAACACTTCAACAAGAAGTATAATTTTCTTGTTAAAAGAACTGGTGCTTACATACAGTATGATCTTCCACTGTATTCAACGTAAGTGAAGATACCAAAAATTCCAGTTTTCTATCTTTGTAGAAGCTTTACGAGACATACTCTGCGTAATTTTGTGCTGTTCTAATGTTTTTTGATACTGTTTCATTTAATAATGCCAGCCCTGATCAGGATGAAGAATCACTGGATCTCGTGGTTGAAGACGCTCACTCGTCTTGTCTAACTTATCGCCAACGAGTTTATAAACTGGTCGTTTCATAACCGTATACGCGATGAATTCACCATTGCACAATCGAGTACTGGCGAAAGATAGCGCTTCTCTCCATATATGTGGAATTCTTTGACGTCTGTATCCCATTTTTGATTCATCTTCTCTTTCTTAAATTGCGTTGTAATATGTTTGGGTAATTTATCTTTAGTTTCCTTTATAAGAACGATATTTCTTCATACGTACCAGACATTTTAAGCCCATTTCATTCATTCATGTTTTGGATGTCGGTAATTGATCAGTTGACGAAAGACTTTTCTTTTAATGGCACATATGATGATGCCTATAAGCTCTATATACTTTCATTTTTTGGGATATAAAATGAGGGATTTGCCAAGGTGTGCTGGTAATAAAGGATATTAATTATTGTTGAACGAACTGGAACTTTAAAATAAACATTACAGGAGTGGGGGATTATCAACCCATTATGAATTCAAATTAAAAAATCCCATTAATGGAAAAACAATTATCTTCAATTCAAGACTTTTTAAGTTGAGATTTCAACTGATTGGGTTTAAGATATGTTTATGAGTTACAAAAGGTAACCAGTAAATAAAAAGTAGAGACACTCCAATGAACCTACTTTTATATACCGGACTTTTTGAACTTTGTTCCCGGGAACTAAGCGTCACACATATTATAAAATTCTAGTTTACATCTCAAATAATAGGGGGAATAGATCATGATTCAATCAGTGAAAAAAACAATTTTAACAGGGGCAACAACAGTAGCGATTTTAGGATCAACATTTGCGCCCATATCAGGTGCGGAAGCTGCTCCTTACCATAATATCAAAAACAAAATAGTGAAAGTGTATAATCAAGAAAACTTCCAAAATCACGACATGAATAGTTACAATCACCATTATTATCATTTAAGAAGTTATACCCAAGCACAAATTAAACAGTATGAACTACGTTTCAAACAATTAGGTTATAACATTTATGACCAGTACTCTATTAAGAATTTTCAAAAGCATTATCATTTACAGGCAGATGGAATTCTTGGTAGAGCCACAATAACTAAATTAATGATGCTAACATACAGCCAATATGAAGTTGACCTGTTAGCACGTACGATTTATATGCAATCCTACAATCAACCATTCAATGCCCAAATTGGTGTAGGAGCTGTTATATTAAATCGTTTGCAACACAGTCATTTTCCTAATACGGTACATGGAGTCATTCAAAATGACCGCTATTTTAAACAAGTAACATTTGGTAGATATGCTGATATGACACCTGATGCTAGATATTATCGTGCAGCATATAAAGCGATTCAGGGTGTTGACCCTACTCGAAAAGCTCTACATGTTCAAAATAAGAGTTTCAACATAGCAACTAGCAGCATTTCAATATCAGAGACAGGTGTAGTTACCTATGGACAAACTGTATTTACTAGATAAATAGTTTAACATTCAAGCCCAGCTGTTTTTTGAAGCTGGGCTAGTAAATGAAATTTTATAGAAAGAAAGAAGGAAGGAAATAAGATGAATAGACTAAGTAAATATATTAAGCCGGTAATGATTTTTTCTTTATTTGTGGGAGGTTTATTATTTACAACTACTTATACCGATGCCGCAACAATTAATGAGGAAAAATTAATCATTATTAATAAGAATACTAATACGTTAGCCTATATTAATAGTCAAAATGAAATGTATACTTTTTCTGTCGCTACTGGAAAATCAAAGAACCTGACTCCAGTAGGGGAATATAGAATTGTAAATAAAATAATAGATCGTCCTTATTATAAAAAAAATATTCCGGGTGGTGTTCCAGAGAATCCCTTAGGACGTAGATGGCTTGGGTTGAACGTTTATGGTACTCCTGGTACCACCTATGCGATACATGGGAATAATAATGAAAGTTTAATTGGAAAATATGTAACTGCAGGTTGTATAAGAATGAAAAACAGTGAAATCGAATGGTTGTTTGAAGAGGTAGAAAATAACACAAAAGTATGGGTCGTAGCTAGCAACCAATCTTTTGAAAAAATGGCTGCAAACAATTTTTCCGAAATAGAAAACCAAGTTTCCCAGAGATAAGAACTATTTTCTTGAACCATTAACAGAGCTATTTTTTTAAAGAATATACAATACAGGACACGATGTGATAAAGTCAAGAAAACTAAAAAACAGCTTAATTCACATATTACAATGAAATTAACACATAAAAACGCTTGGAATTTTTCTAAGCGTTCTTAACAATGTTTTTTAGATTGAGCTTGTCCATCTAGTCTCTCTTCGTTAGAAAAAAAGTGGGGTTGTTATCTAATTACTCAAACTTCGCAGACTAAAATCGGCAAATAAGTCTTGATGTAATAGGCGTTACCCCACAACAGAGTGAAATAAGAAAAAACAAGCCGAGATTACACTGCGGATCATGGAGTCAGAATTTTACCGAGGTGAGGTCTTCCTTCATGATGGGTTAAAAGTATCAATTTGATAATTATTTTTTTCAATTACAGGCTGCAATTGAGGAGTAGATAATCCTAATATTGGAAGACCTCTAACGTTGTAAATCCGCGTTTGTCGGCAGTAGCCCTTTTACTAGATTTAAAGGAAAACAATGATTTATATGTATTGGTTAACCACTGTTGATTTAGTTGTTCTGCTCACCAAGATCACTCTGAGCCCCCATATAACTCCCGATTACATTTTGATAACCTGGGAGTTGGCTAGCAAGAAGTGCGCCAAAACCTTCGCTGTCGTTACGCCAATCGCGTTGTAATTCGCTCGCCACGCTAAACCAGTTCATGAGCTGCGCTCCAGCATGGGCCATGCGCATCAGCGCGGCGTTCGCCACCTGTTGGCTAAAGGTCCCAGAAGCATCGGTTACAACGAAAGCTTCATAACCCGCCTTTAGAGCGGAAAGTGCCGGAAATGCGACACAGACATCGGTAACCACACCCGCTATGATAAGTTGCTTCTTGCCAGTAGCCTCGATCGCCTTAACAAAATCTTCGTTGTCCCATGCATTAATTTGGCCTGGACGAGAAATCTTTGGCGCATTTGGGAAGAGATCGACAAGCTCCTGCATGAGTGGTCCATTTGGACCATTCTCAAAACTCGTAGATAGGATGACGGGTAGATTAAAAAATTTAGCAGTATTCGCCAAAGCTAGGACATTGTTTTTGAACTCGTCTACACCGTAGTCACGAACAAGGCCAGATATAAGGCCAGTCTGATGGTCCACTAGAATAACCGCGGCATTATCTTTGGAAATTCGGGAATAGAGTTCGGTCATTTTGTAGTCCTCCTTTCCAAATAAATAAGAAACATAAATAGCTTTGTCTAATCTAACAATTATTATTCATTGGATTGTACATCGATTTATTTTAAATGGGGTATTTTAATTAGGAATTTGAGAAAGTAACAAAAATTCAAACTCAGAAATAAAAGGTATTAACTGAGGTAATGGGATTCCGTTAAAACGGTTCTTATCCATCTCTTGAAGGTGATTACCCTGTTATCTATGTTTAGGTGGTAGTTGGGCAGAAGTACATATTGAAACAAGACCAGATTTACCACCATCTCGTATAGGTCGTGGTGGAGTTCATCATGTTGTCTACCGTGTTCCAAATGAAGAAGAATATGATAAGTGGGCACAACATTTAATTGATTTTCGTTTGCCGAAATCGGGTAAATTTGAACGTTATTATTTCAAAGCAATATATTTCAGAGAACCGAATGGGATTTTGTTTGAATTGTCCACAAATACACCAGGATTTGCAACAGCCGAACCTATGGAAACGATGGGTGAAAATCTTGAACTTCCACCATTTTTAGAACCAAATCGAAAAGAGATTGAAGTAAAATTATGACCATTATACCTCGGCTGAATCAAGTTTTATCTGGATATAGGATTTGTAGGGGAAACACGCCTGAAAAAACATTTATGCCTAAACTACAAATGGGGAAATATTACCTGAATGTTTGAATTTGGGTAATGGATGGTAATCTTTAAAGATGGTTTCATTCATTTGAAAGAAAATGTGAGGGGAATAAACAAGGAAATATATAGACAAACTATTTGAGGATTAACTTAAAAAAGGGGACAAAGAAATGACAAATGTAAAATTAGCAGTTATTTATTACAGTTCAGGTGGTACTAACTATCAATTAGCACAATGGGCAGAAGCGGGAGCTAAAGAAATAGGTGCTGAAGTCAAAGTATTGAAAGTGCCAGAAACAGCCCCACAAGCAGCAATTGATTCAAATCCAGTATGGAAAGCTCATTTAATAGATACAGCTTGTGTTCCAGAGGTGACTCTTGCAGATTTAGAATGGGCAGATGCTATCATTTTCAGTATACCAACTCGTTTTGGTAATGTACCTGGTCAAGTAAAGCAATTTTTAGATACAACTGGTGGTCTTTGGTTCCACGGAAAACTTGCGAATAAAGTAGTTAGTGCGATGACTTCTGCACAAAATCCTCACGGTGGGCAAGAGCAAACAATTTTAGCATTATATACAACTATGCATCACTGGGGTGCGATCGTAGCATCCCCTGGTTATACGGATCCAGTGATTTTCGGATCTGGTGGCAATCCATATGGAACAAGTGTAACAGTTAACCAAGAAGGGAAAATGGTTGAAGATGTTCAAGCTACTGTTAAACATCAAGCAAAACGTACGGTTACAGTTGCAGAATGGGTTAGAAAAGGGAATCAATAAATAAAAGGAATGGGCTGATCGACATAGTTCGATTAGCTCTTATTTTAATTATACATATGATTCTTACAGAACCTCAAATTAGAAATTTAAGAAATAATGAAGAAAAAGTAATTTATTATTTCTATCTATAAGTCATGTCCCTACATTAAGAGTAAAACCACCCCCATAAGAGGATGGTTTTACTCTTTAATGTAGGGATTGGGCAGTAGTAATGGGATGAAGCTTTCCATCCATTGCAAAGGAAACTCTGCCTGTCTCCTCTGACACAACCAGAACAAGGGCATCACTTTTCTCTGTTAAACCTAAGGCGGCTCGGTGCCGTGTGCCGAGCTTTTT
This sequence comes from Peribacillus huizhouensis, assembly GCF_014138605.1. Taxonomy (GTDB): domain Bacteria; phylum Bacillota; class Bacilli; order Bacillales; family DSM-1321; genus Peribacillus; species Peribacillus huizhouensis. Next base: position 225,350 of record NZ_JACJHX010000006.1, read on the forward strand.
CCCACTTATAACCTCAGTTGTTAAGGGAAGTACATTTGCTGCTGAAATGATTTGATTACCACAAATCATTACAGCTCCATCATGAAGAGGGTTTCCAGGATAAAAGATGGCTTCTAACAATGCAGGGTTTAATGTAGCTCCTATGGCTGTTCCTTTTTGGATGAAAGAATCGAGAGGATCGCGTCGTTGCACAACGATTAATGCACCATGCTGGCGATCGGACAATCTTTGAACACAGATAGATAGATCTACATATTTATCCGTATAAGAAGATAAATAACAGTTAAGATAAAAAGAAGCAGCGATTGATTCCGTTTGAATAAATTGATCCCTGATTTCTTCCAGCTTCCCTAAGAGACAATAGTTTTCGTTACCAAGTATTTCTAAACTGTTTTGGAGTTCATTAGTGATCTGTTGTAACCCTTCTGACATTTTCTTTTTCATTGGTGAAAAATCGCAATTAGTAACGCTCACTGTTACCAACTCCAATCAATAATCTTTTTTAATATGAACAAACTCTTTTTAGCATCTTTAAGAATAGTATCGGCTAGTTTTCATCTTTACAAAGCAGGTAATTTTTTTCAAAAATTCATCCACTTTTTAACTGGTATTAGAATCTTTAAATACCTAATTCTTAATTTACTTTTGGGTATTTTACAAAGTGTTTATTATAAAAATAAAAGCTCAACTCGATTCGTAGTATGCACATTGTAGGGGTATGGGCTGACTAGCTTTTGGGGTATCAATCCCGGTATATCACAATTTAGCAGTCGGGGTTGGTTTGACTCTGAAATGGGGTGCATCAACTTTTTTCTATTAAATGCAATCATTATTTTAACTGCCGGTCTTTTTAATGGGTGTGAAAAAGCTCTTTACACGCTTGTTACTCTATACGCATCAACAAGGGTTATTGATGCATTTCTTACAAGCATGAGAAGCTAAGCAATGATTGTTACGTAAAAAACTGATGATTTTAAAAAAGCCATTCACTCAAAACTTGTTCGAGGTATTACTATTGTCCCAGCAAAAGGAGCATTCACGAATGAATCATAGGACATGTTCATAATTGTCATCACTTGGTATGAATCGTATGATTTGGAAAAGGTAATTAAGGAAGTTTATCCGCAAGCATTTACAAATATCATTCAAACAACTGCTATATTTGGTTTCTTTCGAAAAGATTAGTAAGATACCGACTTGATAAAGTTATTCTTTTTTATGGGGTTATTTGTACAGTCATCCTCAAGCAGTAAGTTCTATCGATTCTATTAGTAGTGCGGTATAGTATGCAATCAGCGTGATTTTCTGAAACAAAATTCTGGGCAACATTTATAATGACTGCAAGCATCCTACTTTCAAAATAACAAGTGAGTACATCAATTATGATCGGATTTGTTGGTACGAATATTGTGACTGACAGCAGGAAACATTACATAACTGGATCTCTTAATAGCTTAGGACAACCAAAAACTATGTTTCGCAATGAGCAAGACCACTGAAAATTAGGAGACATAATATATGACAAACCAACAGAACAACGTGTTTATTGATCCGAATGATGCTGCTCTTTTATTGATCGACCACCAAAGTGGTCTGTTTCAAACCGTTAAAGATCTCGATGTGCCCACGCTGCGTAGGAATGCGATCGCCCTCGCAAGATTGGCGAAAGTAACCAATATTCCCACCATTACTACCGATTCTGTCCCAAGTGGACCGAATGGCCCATTGATTCCTGAAATCAAAGAAATTTTGCCAGAGTTGGTGTATGTACCGCGCAATGGGGAAATCAATGCTTGGGACAATCCTAATTTTGTGAAAGCAGTGGAAGCAACCGGTAAAAAACTTTGATTATTGCAGGCACCCTTACCAGCGTTTGTATGGCATTTCCCACATTATCCGCACTTTCTGAAGGCTATAAGGTGTATACGTTTGTTGACGCATCGGGTAACTGGAGCGAGTTGGCTACAGATGTTACACTTGCCCGCGTGGTGCAAGCAGGAGCAATTCCAATTGATACTGTGGCAGTGATATCCGAAGTTCAGAAAACCTGGAACCGTCCAGATGCAATGGAGTTCGCTGCGATCTTTGGGGATCTAATGCCAAACTATGGTCTACTCATAGAAAGTTACCAAAGAGCATTAAGTGAGGGTCAGACATCTGACGGAAGCAAAAAGGGGGGCGTTTGATTCCTGAAATGTTAATTGTAACGGATACGTTCATCGATGAAATCATAATCGCACATGATTTAGCCTTTTAGCTTATGATTTGGCTGAGGTGATCCCTGTAATTTGGATGCTAATGTTTCTTACAAGAGGAAGCGGATAATGCGATTAAGATGGCGATTGATTTCACCAGAGCTCATTGGTTGGTGCTCAGAGAATATAGGCGAAGCAAAAAAAGTTAACACAGCTGGCTAATCACATCAGTAGATGATGCAGTAAATCGGTCTATATATGACCGATTTACTTATCTCAAATTTACCATTACACTATATATTCTGATAATAAACTCCTATTTGGCACAATCTTAGAATATCAATACTTAGAATATTCTGAGCCCCCACAATAGGGAGAAAGGCTTTTGGAATACAAAATGCATCTCCCTTGGCCCTTCATAAAGTTTAGTAAGCTCAACTTACACTTTTCTTTTAATCGATACACATCTTATATGTCCGGAGACATTGATTATTTTTTTACTATAAAAATTTATATTCCGGGTACGTCAGTAGATTAAATTTTATTAATAAATGGTCAAGAAAAAGACCCGCGTAAAACCGTTTTTTCATCGAACTAGTTATTTCTAAAGGTTTCAAAAAATCCGTATTATCTCATTATTACTAAACCGTATCTATAATTATAGGCATTTGGGTTATCCAATGATTTTTTTTGGAATCATAAATTCATTCACTAAAATAGCAGATTGAATAAATTGTAATCCTAATTGCCAAGCCCCAACGCCTCCTAAACGATAGGTAACCACCAATTGGAGCTTTTGAGCACGCGCTCTAGCGTTTTCAAACCACACAATGTGTCGCTTCCCCGTTTCATCTCGGTATTGATAAAAAGGCTGCTGATATTCCGTAGAATATTGGATTGGTACTTGATATTTCAATGCAGTTTCTAATGCACTAGAAACAGAAACAGCACGGGCACTAGTCACAGCTCCATCAGACATTGTCCAGTCGTACCCATAGCGGGGAACGCCAAGGATAATTTTATTTCCTCTCATATGATTAAGAGCATACTCGATAGTTTGTCTTACCAAACTAATAGGTGCAACAGGTCCAGGGGGGCTACTTGCTTCATGCCAGTCATAGGCCATAATAAAGACAAAATCAACGGCTGCACCAATTCCTCCGTAATCATATCCCTTTAACCAAGAAATATCATCACTTGTTTTAGCCGGTACAGCAACGGATGTATAAAATCCTTCTGGCCTCAATCGTTCACTTAACGAACGTAAGAACCCACTATACAAATCCCTTTCACCTTCACGTATCCGTTCAAAATCAATATTCACCCCAGCATAGTTTTTTGTCTTGACTAGGTTATAGATATTATTAATTAATCGCTCTCTAATTTCAGGAGAACTTAATACTCTTTTTGTTAATTCAGGACTAAATCCAGTCGGTGTCAAATTCGTAATAACTGCAAGGGGGGCTACCTTATTCTCTCTTGTTATACTAATAAGTTGTTGATCATTTAAAGTACTCAAACTTCCATCTTCAAGAACATGGTACTCGAAAATTCCAAAGTAAGTATTAATCGGTGCAAAGGTCTGAACTATCAATTGATTCTTTTCAGGTGTAGATGGTGTTATATAACTAAAACCTTCTGCTTCATACTTAGGTCTAGGAGGCAAATATAACCTCATTCCCACCGATAAAATATCCGAATGTAAACCGTTATATAGACGTAGAGTTTCAACTGAAATGAAACTCATTTGGGAAATGGTATATAGTGAATCCCCAGGCTGAACAATATACATATTTGTTGGAATGAGTAAATCTTGTCCGGGTACTAATCTATCGGTTTTTAATCCGTTCAGTATGCGAATACTATCCACAGAAATTTGATATTTTGTTGCAATGGAAAACAAGGACTCACCTGTTTTAACTACATAGATAAACATAAATTCACCTCTTTTTCAATATTTAGTTATTGATTCAATTATATGTAACTGTCAATTAAGAATGTCGAGTAATCATTATTTTATTGACAATCAAAAGATCCTCAAATTTCAAATCCGATACCACTATGAATTACATAAAATGCAAATTCGTTGAATTTTGTGTTTTTTATTATCGAGATAAGTGAATACTATGTAAAGGTTTTTCGGTATTCATCAATTAATAAGGGGATGTATTATTATGCCAATCGTAACTGTTTCAGATCATGGATCTTTTGAAGTGGAAAAAGGGAAAAAGTTAGTATTAGCTCTAGAGGATAATGGTGTAGATATTCTTCATCGTTGTGGAGGGAATGCAAAATGTACGACATGCAGAGTAGAAGTATTGGCTGGTGAGTTTTGTGATTTAAGCAATGTAGAAAAAAACGCCTTTTCGGAAAAAGGAATTGAAGATCATTTGCGTTTATCCTGTCAAATTCGTGTGAATGGAGACGTGACCGTTCGCCCCATCATGACAGTTAAAGATTCTAAAATGAATGCTGGCCCAAGACCAGCCGAATAAATGAATTCTGTATTGAAAATAAAGAAAACAACATATCAATTTAATTCGTTTTAAACGATTGTCGTGATCATGTATCCGTGAGACTACTATTATTAAGTATGGTGAGAATCATATTACGATTACAAAAGAGCAATTGGTAATGAAAGTACTGAAATTTTTTTTCAGAGTCAACTAGATATAAAAATTTTATACCTTCTAGGTGTTGGGCAAGACGCAGACTAATTTAATAAATATACCAAGAAGATCGTTGAATTAGGTATGAGAGGGAACAGACAGCATTGTGCAATTAATAAAACTTTTATCAGAATTCATTAAGGGGTAGCTTGTAAGAGTATTCACAGATTGTCTTTTTACTTATAACATAAAGGTTTATATGTGTTAAATAATAAGGGATTAATAAATTTGAACTTTAACATAAATCTACTGCAACACACATCTCAATGATACATAAAATTTCAAAAAATAATATATATTCTTTAAATAAAATAATAAAATAAAGCACCCTAAAGATGGACATTTTAAGTGTCTATCTTTAGGGTGCTTTTAGAAGTCTTTTTAAATGTAAAAAAGGGTTACAGTTCGGTCCTAGACCGCCTTTTAGACTGAATTACTTTATTAATCTAATTGGTGATTTAGTCCGAATTTCGCTCGTAATACGCTACTGCCATACCCTATGAACCCGCCAACAATAGCAGGAATTATCCATCCTAGGCCTAACTCGTACAATGGCAGAATTTCATTAAAGATATTATTAATTAATAATAAGTGAATACCAGCTTGATTTAAACCATCAAATAAACTAATAATAAATGTAAAAAGTAAGCTACCTTGATAAACTTCAGCTTTCCCTTTAAATAAAGAATGAAAAAATGTTAAGAAAATTAATACAATGGCTAATGGGTAAATAGCTGTTAATACAGGTATAGAAATAGCAATTAACTGTGTAAGTCCAATATTAGCAACTATTGCACTAAAAATAGATAAACTAATAGCGATTGTTTTGTAAGATAGCCTAGGAAATAGCTTATGGAAGTATGTAGAACATGATGAAACTAGTCCTACGCTCGTTGTTAAACAAGCTACTGTTATCATTAATCCTAATAATATCCCACCATAAGAACCAAAATAATACTCCGAGACTTTTGCTAAGATTATACCTCCATTATCTAAATGTCCAAGTTTTTCTACACTTGAGGCACCCATATAAGATAGAGAAGTATAAAAGGTTGCTAGGATAATGGCCGCAATTCCAGTTGCTTTTCCACAAACAATCATTATTTGTTTTTTTGTTTTTGCACCTTTTTCTTTAATAGCATTAATAATCATGATACCAAAAACAAAAGATGCAAGGGTATCCATTGTTAAATAGCCTTCTCTAAACCCATTAAAAAATGGTTGAACTGAGTAATTCTTAACAGGTGCTTGAAAATCACCAATTGGATGAATTAAAGCAACTACTACTAGGACTCCAATAAACGTTAACTTGATTGGTGTTAATACCTTACCAACAATTTCGACAATTTTCGCGGGATTAAGTGAAAAAAGACACGTAATGCTAAAAAATACGATTGTAAAAAGAAGTAAAGGTATAGGACCTGAGTTTTCGGACAAAAAAGGTTTGACACCTATCTCAAAAGAAACGTTTCCTGTTCTCGGAATAGCGAATAAAGGACCAATTGCTAAATAAAGAACAGTTGTAAATACAATCGCAAACACAGGATGTACACGACTGGCTAATGATTGTAAATCATCTTTCCCTGAAAAACCAAGTGCTAATACACCAAGTAATGGTAATCCAACTCCTGTTACTAAAAATCCTGCATTAGCTGACCAAATATTTATTCCTGCTGATTGACCAAGCATTGGTGGAAAAATTAAATTCCCCGCCCCAAAGAATAGAGCAAATAGCATTAAACCAATAACCACTATAAATGAAAATGGTACTTTATTAGACAAACTAAAACCTCCATAAAAATATCTGAAATTTACTATTTAGAAAAAATATTAATTTTTCTAAAAATTTCACAAAGATTAAATATATAAGACCGTATCGTATTATAACCAGATAAACTTAATATTTCAATATATTTTTTATTTTATACCCTAATTATTAGAACCTTAATTTAAATCTGTCTAGCTATGTAGTTTGTAATCCTTCGAAAATACAAGTATACGCACAATATCTCTTAAACTGAGGAAGTTTGATGACGAGTAAAAATATGAAAATTAACCTGAATTTTCGATTTCGAGATAAACGCCTTAAACCCTTGATGTGACTAGGATTGGGCATTTTTTAATTGGATGTAGAATCTTCCGTAAAAAAGTAATATAATAAATACATCTTTATAATTCTGAACTTTAATTCTCTTTATAATTTTCACTATAAATAAATGATAAAGACAGGAAAGGGGAAGAAAGATGATTACTTTACAAACACCTTTATGTGATGTATTAAATATTAAATATCCTATTATACAAGCTGGCATGGCTGGAGGCTCTACGACAGTGGAACTAATAGCGAATGTATGTAATGCCGGAGGATTGGGAAGCTTGGGTGCTGCGTACATGATGCCAGACGACATAAGGAAGACAATTAGGAACATTAAGCAGCATACAGATCGCCCTTTTGCTGTCAATTTGTTTTGTGTAGAGAACATCATCAATCCAAATGAAACGAAACACGAACACGAGGTAAAAGAGGTGTTATTAAGCCTAGGAAAAAATCTAGGCATTAAGGAAGATCATATACAGTTCCAAACGCCTGACCTGTTTAACGATAGGTTTCAAGTTTTAATAGAAGAAGAAGTACCAATCATAAGCACGGCTTTTGGAATTTTACCAGTTGATAAAATGGAAGCTGCAAAACAAAGAAAAATAAAGGTAATCTCGATGGTTACTACAGTTAAGGAAGCAATGATTGCAGAAAAAGCAGGAGCTAATGTTATTGTAGCTCAAGGTAGTGATGCTGGTGGTCATCGAAGTACATTTGATATAAAAGAGCACCCACAGGGAGCAAATATAGGAACTTTTTCACTCATTCCGCAGGTAGTTGAAAATGTCAATATACCAGTTATAGCTGCTGGAGGGGTCATGAATGGAAGGGGATTAGTGGCAGCACTTGCTTTAGGTGCTCAAGGTGTTCAGATGGGGACAAAGTTCTTGGGGTCAAAAGAGTCAGGCATTCATCCTCTCTACAAGAAGGCTCTGTTTAATAGTACAGAAGAAAATACCGTCATTACGAAAAACTTTTCAGGAAGGCCTGCGAGAGGAATAAAAAATAAATTTATCGGAGAATATGATCGGACAGGTGTTCATCCTTTAGCTTATCCTATTCAAAATACAGCAACCAGTAACATAAGAAAAGAAGCCTTCAAACAAAATCAAGTTGAGTATATGGCCCTGTGGGCTGGTCAAGGTCTTCGATTAATTCATCATGAGAATCATGCTGAAATGATCATAAAGGAACTTATGGACGAGGCTGAGAAAATTTTGGGATAAGTATAAGTATTTATTATTTAGGGGCAGAGGACCTCTTGAACTAAAGGAGCATTAGTGCAACAAGAATTAATGGATTTTAAGACTGAGATCCTATTTTAGATATTCCAGAAAAGGGCGCTATTCTGAAAATGAAGTGACCCCCAAAATTTAGGCACGATATTAAGTTAAGCAGCTACGGAGGATTGAATTCGGTATTGTACCGGACTCAATCCTTTTAAATTCTCTTAACGTTGTAAATGCGCGTTTGCTGTTGGTACCCATGGCGTTATCCCATACTGAAGAAACCCAGTTAATCTTCACATGTAAAGGTAATGTAGCTTGATTTTAAAGCTGCATGTGCAAAATAGGACTTAAAATAAGTGCAAATTATCAGGATCAGGCAAAGTGACAAGTCTTGAGTTCCCAAAATTTTTTATTCATGTTTAGTTTTCTTATTAGAATTTCTTAATTCTATCTTAGTCCATTCTTCTTTTGGAATGTCTCTATGTTTAAATTCAACAACCTCAATTTGGCTTCCTTTTATTTGAAAAGTAATTGTTTCTTCACCATAAGGCGGATTATGTGCCCCCTCAAAAGTTTGAACTTGAACAGTTACATACAAACTGAAATTTGTCTCATCCTTCTCTATTTTAAGGATTTTCTCGAATCCCCGATCCCACAGCTTAGGTTTATAATACGTTTCAATAGCTTTGCTTATTGGGTCTACTAAGCGTTCAATCAATGCTTCTTTAAGTAATTGTTTTGGAACCGGTATTCTGTTAATTTTTTTTCTTTTAACATCAACAATTTTCCACATATCTTTTAACGGACCACTTGTTTGTTTTTCAACAGTATAAAGTACATTTGTTCCATCTTTTTTCCAAAGATGAACAAAACCTTTGTTTCCCTTGATATATAATCGTGGTTCATCAATCCACTCTTCTTCCAACTGAATAATTGTAAAAAATAATTGGGCAAGTGGTGTTATTTTATAACCCAGCTGATTAAAATCACCAAATCCATAGAGTCGATAACCCGTTAAGTCAATATCGAAATCCATATTACCATTATTGCTTCTTTGTACAGTTGCATGGGCTGTGTAAGGAACTAAGATACTCAAAAGAACTAAAATAATCACAGAAATTTCGGCCAATTTCACTCTCAAATTCAATCACCTCAAATATATATTGTGACAACGGAGGTCAATTTATTTTTTACTCAAGGCAAAAACCTTGTTCAAGAAAAGGGCCATATTGTTGAACAAGAAAATGGAGATTGTGAAGAACTGTACTCAAACTAACGGAGCAGGTCAATGCAAAAATAAAGTGGGGGTTAATTCTTCAAATATAATGAGCTAATTCCATAAAGACTCAGTTTTTGTAAAAATTGCTACGGTGAATGATAAAAACAATTACAAAGTATAAGCAATAAAGTGCTTGTCCGAATAGAATACACTATCAAGTAAACAGAAAAGGAATGTTATGTATGTCTATATTCTTAGGACCAATTAATATTAACAATATTAATGGTTCAGCGATTGTTCATTTTGGTCCTGTAGCGTTTATTTCTCCCAAGTCAGTAGAGAAAACTATAGAAGGCTCGGGTTCTTCAAATAAGGGAGCTCTTATCTTCAATTGTGAATGGTCTTGATACTATAAATACACATGCTCTGGTCAGCCTCAAGTTGAAAATCAACAATTAAAATGGCTGAAGAAAAACTCATTATTGAACAAACGGGTGCGTTAATTCAACAAGACTTAGTAATGAAGATCTTTAATAATCGGGCGTTTTTCTGTAACAAGGAACAGCGCCTATTTTCATTAAAGGGCCATTATATTGAATAAGAGGTTGCATAAAAATATCACATTTTTATGCAGCTGCTGGGCTTATTAAAAAGCATAAAAACTCTATATATCAACATTGTATAAATTCATGCATAAATGATAAAAAATGAACAAACACCAAATCCTTGATACGCATGGATTTTTCAATTTTAAGTACTTCTTAAAATTTACCTAATGCTAACTAAAAATGTATACAGTATACATGTAACCCTTTGGATCTTCTTCAACTAACAGACAGGTTGGTTGAAGAAGGAATAGTGGTAAAATAAATGTAAAAATGGATTGTTCGGAGGAAAATAAATGTCGATAAATAAAGCTCTAGAAATTATAGAAGAGAACCAAAAAGTAGCTGATTTTATTGGTGAAATTGATGAACAAACAATAATTGATGCAGAAAATAAATTTAAGGGTGAAATTTTCTATAAGTTATAGAGAGTTTCTAAAAAAATATGGTTTGGGAGATATTTTTGGACAAGAAATTTTTGGTCTAGATGAAACGGGAATCCCGAATATGATTTGGATTAGCAAAGAATAAAGTAAAAAAGAAAATTTGCCTAATAATCTAATTTGCTTTTATTTCGCTGATGATGGTGAATATTTCTGTCTAGATTGCTCCAAAGTACAAAGTAATAATGATGACGATGCACCTGTTGTTTCGTATATCAGTGGACTTCCAATAAAGGAACAACCATTTGAAATGATTGCAAAGAACTTTAGAGATTTTTTACCTGACCTATTAATCAATTCTCTAGAGGATTAACTGCTTTATAAGAGGGACTACATATATTTATTGATAAGTGCTTTAATTCAATAAGTAGCATAAAAGGATCTTCGTTGTTTTGTTATTATCCCCCTATAGTAGACAGTAAAAAGAAAGGATTGTACTGTCTTCTATGGAGGGGATTTTTTATGGGAAAAATTAGAACAACCTATAGAAAAGAAATTAAGC
>NZ_JACJHX010000007.1:0-172538 GCF_014138605.1 Peribacillus huizhouensis
TTTCCCGCAGGAGTCTCGCACCTGTAACGAAGATCAACATCTGTTCGAATTGGTTTCTTGCTAAAAACAACAATCTTTACGAAAAGAGCCTAAAAAAAAGACAGAAAATAAAGAAGCTCTTTATTTTCTGCCATTTGACTAAATCCACCTAAAACCAAGCCATATTGCTAGTTTACTGTCGTAGCATTGTATGCAGTTGTGCATAGACTCGAACCGTCTATCGCCTATTTTAGGATAAATATTTATGTTATTGCTTTGGTTTGTCGCCCCAAGCATTAAATAACTCTTCCATTTCGTTTTTTTTCATTCGCGTCATCAATGAATCCACCGAATCTTTCACGTTTTGTTCATTAAATAAAACGCCGTATAAGGCTTTCGTAATCGGCATATCAACTCCGACCTTTTCGGCGAGTTGATAGGCTGCTTTCGTTGTTCTTACACCCTCTACAACCATGCCCATATTCTCAAGCACTTCTTCAAGGTTTTTTCCTTTGCCAAGCATATTACCTGCCCGCCAATTTCGCGAATGAATACTTGTACAAGTTACAATTAAATCGCCAATCCCTGTAATACCGGAAAATGTTAGCGGATTCGCTCCCATCGCAGTCCCTAGCCTTGAAATTTCAGCAAGCCCTCGTGTGATTAAAGCTGCTTTGGCATTGTCGCCATATCCTAATCCATTCGTAATTCCAGCAGCTAAAGCGATAATGTTTTTCAGCGCTCCACCAATTTCAACACCTACAATATCTGGATTTGTATAGACGCGAAAGTTTTGATTCATAAATAAATCCTGAATTTTCTCTGCAGCCCGCATGTTTTCTGATGAAACCGTCACAATTGTCGGCTGACGCAGACTAACTTCCTCAGCGTGACTAGGACCAGATAAAACTACTACCGCTTGAAGCTTTGATGCCGGAACCTCTTCTTCAATCATTTCAGATATGCGCAAAAGTGAATCAGGTTCGATACCTTTTGACACATGAACAATGGTCACTTGCTGTTTTACTAGAGGAACAATATCATTCAGCACTTCTCTAATTGCCTTCGTTGGAACTGCCATAATAATCGTTTCAATACCTTCTACGGCTTTTTCAAGTGAATGGTATCCAACAATATTGGGTGGCAATTCAATTTCAGGTAAATATTTTGAGTTGGTGTGATGTATATTAATTTCCGTGATTAGCGCTTCATTATGGCCCCAAAGACGAACTTGATGCTCGTTGTCGGCTAATACCATAGCAAGAGCTGTCCCCCAGCTCCCAGCGCCAATCACTGCGATTTTTTGTTTGACTTCTGACATAATTACACCGCCTTCGTTATTTTCTTTGGCGACCGAACATCCTGATAGGACTTCCTTCGAAGCCAAAGGCGTCTCGAATTCGATTTTCTAAAAATCGTTGATAAGAAAAATGAAGAAGTTCTGGATCGTTGACAAAAACAACGAATGTTGGCGGTTTAACTGCAACTTGAGTTGTATAATACACTTTCAAACGAGCACCATTATGAGTTGGCGTTGGATTCATAGCAATTGCATCCATTAGTACCTCATTTAAGGTATTTGTTTGAACCCTTAACGCATGACTTTCACTGACTTGATCAATGATTGGCATAACCGTATGAATCCGTTTTTTCGTTAACGCAGATAAATATACGATTGGTGCATAGTCCATAAATAAAAAGTGTGCTCGAATACTTTCCTCAAATTCCTTCATAGTCTTTTCATCTTTTTCAATCGCATCCCATTTATTGACAACGATGATGATACCACGGCCTGCTTCATGAGCATATCCAGCAATTTTCTTATCCTGCTCACGAATTCCTTCTTCCGCATTCAGGACTACTAGAACAACATCGGAACGCTCAATCGCTCTCAAAGCTCTTAGTACACTGTATTTCTCCGTACTTTCATATACTTTCCCCTTTTTCCGCATCCCTGCCGTATCAATGATGACATATTCTTTACCATCAAATTTATATGGGGAGTCAATTGCATCCCTAGTCGTTCCTTCAATATCGCTGACAATCACTCGGTCCTCACCTAATAGAGCATTCACGAGTGATGATTTGCCGACATTTGGTCGTCCAATTAAACTGAACTTAATGACACCCTCATCATAATCACTGCCATCGAATTGCGGAAAATGCTTAGCAACCTCATCAAGTAAATCACCAAGACCTAAACCATGTGATCCAGAGATTGGGTATGGATCCCCAAAACCGAGTGAGTAAAAATCATAAATTTGACTTCTCATTTCAGGGTTGTCCACCTTGTTTACGGCTAAAACAACAGGTTTTTTTGATTTATAAAGGATTTTTGCTACTTCTTCATCAGCAGAAGTGACTCCTTCACGTCCATTTGTCATAAAAATAATGACATCCGCTTCATCAATAGCGATTTCAGCTTGCTGGCGGATTTGTTCTAGGAAAGGCTCATCTCCGATATCAATTCCACCTGTATCAATTATATTAAAATCATAGGTTAGCCATTCTCCTGAACTATATATTCGATCTCTCGTAACCCCAGGAACATCCTCTACAATCGAAACTCTCTCTCCAACAATTCGATTGAAGATGGTTGATTTCCCCACATTTGGGCGGCCAACTATGGCAACTACCGGTTTTGGCATATTGTATGTCATCCTCTCTTTTACCATGTATCGCTTCCATCATTACATTCATGAATTCATTCCATTTATTGCGCATTAACGGGCAGTAGACCCCCACTGATTGAAGTTTCACTATTTCGTATTAAACCCTGCTTTATAGATAATCAAATATATTTTAATGAAATGAGTCCACAAACTTTCATAAAATATTGACAGGTTTCTTAAAGAAGACAACCTTCTTAGCATACGCTCTAATTGTTCTTCATTCGTAATCTGCAAAGCTTTAAAGAAGCCTCCACTAACTATCATATAGTATCAAACTTTTCAACAATCAACAATATAGAAAAACAATCACAATTTTCAACCAGTAAGTGACATAATAAAAATTGGACATATACTTCCGTTAAATACGCTTCTGAGTATTTTTGTTAGTTATATCCGCTTGAGCATTTTAAAATCTCTATAATTGTTTTTGGCCTGTCTGAAATTTGCTTTGCATATAGTTCATTACAAAAACGCTAAGCCATTCGATACCTGACCAAATAAGACTTGCAGTTAATGATATAGTTATCATATCAAGCAATATGTAAGATGTAGCTGAATAGGGAAGTGAATTATGCACCATTGCAATCATAAAAATACCATCTCCCCAAATCATCCCGATTAAGATGCTACTTATTCGCTGTTTAAAGCTTTTATATAAAAATAATGTTAAAAAATGAATCATTACAGCAGCTAACCACGTAGGATTGACAAAGACCCAAAGCGGATCAAGTATGGAAAATAACTGAAAAGAAGCATAACCTAATGCAATTATTAAACTAGACAGCATAAAATAGACAAACTGCAATAAGGAAAGTCTACGATGATAGATGAGGACGACAAATAATAAATAAATTCCAGCTAGCCCAATTGAGTACCTCCCAATATGAAGAAAGTATTCGGCCATTCCTATTACAGCTAAAAGATGAAATAATAATTGAAACCGATACACTTGTGTTTTTGAAAAAAAGAACATAATAATGACCCAGGCAATCCAGCCAATCCAATAAAAAATCAATCCTTCCATTTACAACACTCCTCTAAAAACAGTATATCTGCTTTATTCAGAGGTTAAACCTAGTCCTATATCGTTTGTCATAATTTATATAATTTGTATGAAGGACATGGGACGGAGCTTCTCAATTTATCAATATAGTCAATCTGTATAGCAGGTTTACTTATTTTATCGAGAAAGCATGCAAAAATCCGGCTTCACATCGCCACCATTGCGAATAGGTGAGTGTAGCGTGATAGATGAATTAGCCTTCAGGGTAAATGGTGGCGTTTTAACGCTATATTAGTTTGCTATGAATAAATGAAGGTCCCTTTAGTTAGGTTAAAAAGAGGAGGTGTTATAAATGGGAAAAGATCGGCAAGAGAAAAAATTAAAAATGAGCAAAAGAGTGGAATCAGACCGTGATCAGTCTCTTAAATATTCTGGTGCAACGAGATTAGAAGGGCCTGAAGAGGCAAGAAGAAGAAATAAACAGTAGTTTTCTGTTTTTAAATTACATGAAATTAAAAAAGTTAGGCTGTTCTAATAAAAGGTCGA
Organism: Peribacillus huizhouensis; assembly: GCF_014138605.1. Taxonomy (GTDB): domain Bacteria; phylum Bacillota; class Bacilli; order Bacillales; family DSM-1321; genus Peribacillus; species Peribacillus huizhouensis. The sequence continues at coordinate 4,201 of NZ_JACJHX010000007.1, forward strand.
GATCCTCTAATTCCCGATGTACAGTTTAATTTGTGTGTAATCGTATTAAACTGGAGATCTTCTAGAGTTCTGACTCAATTGAACATTCTAAAAAAAAGTGAAATTTCTATTAAGGGGGGGTGTTCACCCCCTTAATGATTATTTATTATTTAAATTTTTTAAATGCATCACCAAGAATTTCACCTAATTGAAACCCTTTTGTCTCTTCAGGCAATTCATACTCCTCATATTGTGAGGAATCCTGCTCTTGTAAATCTTTAATACTCAAGGACAAGCGTTGATCCTCTTCATTTACCTCAAGTACCTTTACCGTAACAGGTTGACCTTCCTGCAAAACTTCATGTGGCGTGCCAATATGTTTATGAGCGATTTGCGAAATATGCACGAGACCTTCTACTCCCGGGAAAATTTCAACAAATGCTCCAAAAGAAACGAGACGCTTAACAGTCCCTTCAAGTACAGATCCTTTTGAGGCTTTTTCTGCAATTCCTTCCCAAGGTCCAGGTAATGTTTCTTTAATGGATAATGAGATTCTTTCATTATCGCGATCAACCGATAAAACTTTCACTTTTACTTGATCGCCTTCGGAAACAACATCAGATGCTTTATCTACATGGTCATGAGAAAGTTGGGAAATATGAACTAAACCGTCTACACCGCCGATATCTACGAATGCTCCAAAATCTGTAAGCCTTTGAACGGTTCCTTCGATCACCTGTCCGCTTTCAATTTTATCAAGAATATTTGATTTTTGTTTTTTCTTTTCATCTTGAACAACAGCTCGATGTGATAAAATTAAACGGTTTTTCTCTTTGTCAAGTTCAACGATTTTAAACGTTAATGTTTTATTTTTATATTCTGAGAAGTCTTCTACAAAATAGTCTTCAACTAAAGAAGCAGGAACAAATCCTCTTACTCCTAAATCAACGACAAGACCGCCTTTTACAACGTCACGAACTTCAGCTTCAAATATTTCTTGAGCCTCGAACTTTTGTTCAAGTGTATCCCAAGCTTTTAAAGCATCCATTTTTCTTTTTGATAGAATAAGAGCTTCTTCTTCGACCTTGATTACTTCAAGCTCTAGTACATCACCTTCAGCTACCGCATCAGATGCTTTTTCAATGTGTAAGCTAGATAATTCACTTATAGGGATAATACCATCGGTTTTCGCGTTTTCCACAGCTACAATGACTTGTTTTTCCTCAACTTTGGAAACCGTTGCATTCACCTTGTCTCCCACTTCATAATTATTTACTTCAACTTGGTTCATGTCTTCTGTCATTACGAACTCCTCCTTAACCCATGACTGCACTGCAGAATTTCTATTCCAGGCTCTTTTTCGATCTAAGAATAAGTTAGCTTGCCTGTCCTTTAGAGTGAATAAAGATTTCATACTAATTCATAATTCGGAATTAATCCCCTATTTATATAAATTCTAATAAAAACGTTAAATTGTCAAGTAAGATGAATTATTTATGGTTATTTATCAATGTTTGGATTTCTGTCATAATAGCCTTCGTTGCGTCATCTGCTGAAACTTTCTCTTCGCGTATTCTTTCGAAATCTATTGGTTTACCAAAGACAATTTTTACAGGTCTAAACATTTTATAAGGACCAATGATCGCACATGGAAGGACCGCAGCTTTTGAACGAAGAGCGAAAAAACCAGCACCCGCTAATCCCTCTCCTAATAAACCATCTTTACTTCGTGTTCCTTCTGGAAAAAGCCCTAATACTTGTTCTTCTTTAAGTACCGCTAGTCCTTTTCGCAACGCCTCCCTGTCACTGAGACCCCGCTTTACTGGAAATGCATGAACTTTAGGTAAGATACCCTTCAAAATAGGAATCTGAAACAATTCTTCTTTAGCCATAAAGTGAATATCTCTTTTCGATGCAATTCCAACGATCGGCGGATCTAGGTTATTAATATGGTTGGAGCAAATTAGTACTCCTCCCTCTTTCGGGATATTTTCAATTCCGATCGCTTTAGCCCTATAGAACGGCAATAGAACAATTTTTACAACGTTTTTTGCAAATGTGTAAAAATTCAAATTCATCTTATCCTTTCTTCTATGAGCGAAGTGATTTTCTTTGCTACTTGTTCAATCGTCATCGAGGTAGTATCTAGTTCTATGGCATCATTCGCCTTTTTTAATGGTGATACTTCCCTTTCCGAATCCAGCTTATCACGTAAAGCAATCTCTTCTTTTAATTTCTCTATATCAGCTGAAAATCCTTTTTGTGCATTTTCCTGATATCTACGCTGCGCACGTTCTTCTACTGATGCAATTAAAAACACTTTTACTTCCGCTTCTGGGAGTACATGCGTACCAATATCGCGTCCATCCATGACAACACCGCCGCCTTTGGCAAGCTGTTGCTGTCTTCTAACCATTTCTTCTCGAATCGAACGATGCTTCGATACTTCAGATACTGACCCTGTCACCTCGTTATTTCTAATTTGAGCAGTGACGTTTTCACCATCAAGAAATACAAGCTGTCCATGTTCACTTGGCTTTAATACGATTTCCGTTTGTGTCAGCAACGAAAAAAGTTGCTGCTCTTCCGTTGGATTGATTCCTTCACTAAAAGCTTTGTATGTTAATGCGCGGTACATTGCTCCTGTATCTACGTAAATGTAATTAAAATGTTCTGCCACTATTTTTGCCACAGTACTCTTCCCTGCTGCTGCAGGACCATCGATGGCAACAGATATTTTCTTTCTCATAAATCCTCCTAAAATCCAAATCAATTGCTGTAATATCCTATCCCTTTTATTTTATCACATTCACTTAATGAAACAGAAATACTTTTGCCCTAATTAAGTGAAACTTCAATCGTTGTTTATTTTCATCTCAACTTTTTGATTCTACGACCAAAAAATTGAAGTCGAGATATTTAATCTGTTATACGAGTGAAATAGATTTCAAATTCCGTAGTAACACATCCATAATCTCTTAAACGTCAAATATTTAGCCAATAAAAAAAGCGAAAAATTCGCCTTTTTTAGTCTTGCAAATCTTCGAATGTTTCAATAACTTTTGTATAATTATTGCTATTGACTCCTTCATACTGAGCAAGCTTTTTTAATTGACCAAAAGATTCTTCACGATTCAAAAAAAGTTGAAATACCAGTAAGAAAATCAATTGGATCCAAATTAATTTAATTATAATTCGTTCCACCGTTTTCAAAATAACTAAAAACCCTCCATTTGCTACTTTGTACTTATTAACAGTATGGAGAAATGATTTAAAATTCATTCAATTACTTTTCAAAATATAGAAATAATATATTTTAGTAATAACGCTTTATGTATAAAATATTAGATAAGACCACGTTTCTTTAATTCCATCTGTTTTTCAAATATAAAACGCATGATTAATTGAGTATCCGTGTCTGTTGTTTCGAAAAATTGAACCGAAAGGATATTTTTCCCTTTATATTGTTCATTAAAGCGAGTAATCCTCCCCTTCAAGCATAGATAATGAATTTCACCTGATTTTAAGGGCAAACAAAGCCATATTTTTACGTTGCTAGTCCCTTTAATCTCTATATTTCTTGGTAGCCTTATTGCTGCTCCTCCAGCACTTATGTCTTCCGTGATCGTTTTAAAAGGTGAAAATTCATTCTTTTCTGGATGTACGGCTGCATCTACTGAGACATCTAATCTTACAAATTGTCGCCTCTGAATTCGAATGAAGGTATTTTCTGGAGGTAATAATAATTGAATCATTGGAATTCTTGCTCTAATTCTCCCCAGCACTTCAGAATCAAAAATATGAACCATTTGTTCCGAATCAGTAATTGTAATCTCCAATTGCATACCATCTGGCAAAAACGCAATCTTACCAGTCTCAACATTCACTGGATAATCAATAAATAAACCGCCATCCTCTATTTCAACTACCATTGCTTTATACGTTTCTTCAGTCATAGAAAACCTTGGCTTTATTAATAAAGCGTCCCCGATATTAATCATTACTTCACACTTCCCTATAATAACTTGTTCAAATATTCTTTCTTCCACCGCTTTGACTGTATTCTTGAACATCGCCTTTTCTATCTTTATTTCCATTTATTATTACATGAAAACAAAAAAAGGAAAAGCACATAAGGTACTCTTCCTTTTTAGTAATTATTATAATATGCCACTAAAACATTCTAAATGTTTAAAAACCCTAAATTAGATAGAGGGAGACACACCCATCCTATTCGTAGTTTACATCAATTGCGTTACAAAATATTCTCATAAACAGGTTCGGAATTTTTTAATTTTTCCACTTTTTCTTCTCTTCCCGAATTAGCATTAATAAAAATCCGATACGTATCCTGATTAATCGTACCTAAAAATTCATAACAAAGAACTTCTTGGTCGAGATCATTAACAATTAACGCTTTTCTCTCCTCCATAATCTGTACGTTTTGATTGATTTTCGTTTTCGCTTCTTCTGCAGATAGTGTAGCTTGAGGTATATCACGCTTTTTATGTGACTGAAAGAAGTCATCAGCTGAGAAGCCGAGCACTGATCCATCATCAAGTGCAATTTTTATTTTTACCGAATCTGGATAGATCCTAATACCATCTTGTAAAGTCACGAAGTTAAATAATCCTACATGATCATATTGAGCACTTTCAAATAGATCTAGTGATTCAAAATCATTTTCTTTTAGAAATTGAACCGCTTTATTGCTCGCTTGATTTAAATCTAATTTACTGTTCTGAATGTCACGATTGTTTATATACCATACTGGATATCCGCCTATTTTCGTTAGATCCATATCTACTTCATTATTTGTCTTTGTTTCAACAAGACTTATACTGTAAAATCCGTATTTCGCACCTTTGCCATTTTCTACAACTTTGACTTCAATCGGTTCTGTCATTTTTGCATATTTCTTTGCTTTTTGAATTGCTTCTTGTTTCGAAATAACCTCACCTTTTAAGTTTTGAAAGTTTTTATTTTCTTGTTTAGTACTCGTATGCGTAGGGTCTCCTGTTTGGGCTTCTGAGTAACCTGATACTGTTTTCTCCACCGTTTCGAAGCCATCAATAATCGTGTTATCTGCATTCTCTTTCCCAGATGCTAAAGCCATTTCAACATCCATCCAACGAAGATTATTCTTAATGACAAGATATTGGACTTTTCTTAGTTCCTTCTGAATTTCTCCAGCTTGCCCATAAAGAGATTCAAGTCTAGCATATTCCTGATCATTAAGCGGTTCTTTTTCCAAATCTCTTACAGCAGTTCGATAGCTAAAATCACCAATATCTGACAAGAACTCTTCGGTTTTATTAAATGGGAGTAATGTCAATGGAAGTTGACCCACGTCATTTTGTGCTTCAGACGTAATTCTCCAAACATCTGTAAGTGCAGGACTAAGTGAAGTACGAGAATTCATTGCTAATGTATTACCAATCTTATCTTGCAATATATCTACTTGATACGATAAATCGTGAAATGCACGTTGATACGTATTTTCAGCATTAATCAAGATTGCATTTTTTTCCTTATGTTCTTGGTAGCCCCAAAACCCCGTACCTGCAACAGCTGCTACTAAAACACCAATCACTACGTTTCTAATCAATTTGATTCACCTCTCAATGACAGAAAATATGTTTGCCGATTTGTTTAATTTGCGGTCTTGTCCAAATCCATTTACTTGTGGCAGTTGCCGGATTAAAGTAATACTCTGCATTTCCGCTCGGATCCCAGCCATTAATTGCGTCAATAACCGCTTCTTTTGCTCTTTCGTTAGGAGACAGCCAGATTTGACCATCCGCTACAGCCGTAAACGCTCCAGGTTCAAAGATAACCCCAGAAATCGTATTTGGAAACGAAGGACTATCGATACGATTTAAGATAACCGCAGCAACAGCTACTTGTCCTATATAAGGTTCACCTCTTGCTTCGCCATACACTGCATTCGCTAATAATTGAATATCATTCTGAGAATAGCCAGCTGGGAGATTCGATGCAGTATTCGTTTTTTGATTGCCTTTGGTAGCTTGTTTAGTATTTGTACTAGTTTTCCCTGTAGTTTTCGTATTCTTCTTATTTGTATTCGGTTTTATTTGCTTTGCAATATCTACCCCACCATAATACGTAAATTCGTTACCTTTTTGAATTTGTGTATGGACGAATTTCGCATTAAAATTCGATGCATCTGCAAGTTTTTTTTTCGTTGTAAACCCAGCTAAACCATCAATAGGTAATCCAAAGCTTTGTTGAAAATTTCGCAAAGCCCAATATGTCCCCCACCCATATACCCCATCGATTTTGCCATGATAATAGCCGATGTTTTGCAAACGAGCCTGAAGCTCAATGACATCGTCTCCGACCGCACCTTTTTGAATCACTTGACTCGTAAAGGCCGAAGCATGAATATCAGAAAATGCTAGACAACAAACAGCTAAACCTGTCGCTATTACCCCTTTCCATTTTGACGAAATTCCTTTCATCAACTACACACCCTCTTTTTCTTATGATGTAATGTAGTCCTATTTTCTTCTTAAGGGCCGTTTTTATTCCAAGATAAGTAGAAAAAGCCTTAATAGAAAAAAGAGGAAAACCAAATGGTCTCCCTCTTAACTCACATTTAAATAATTTGAGATATAAAAAAGGCTCTTTTCGTAAAGATTGTTGTTTTTAGCAAAAAAACAATTCGAGCAGATGATTGATTGTAGTGGAAGGTGCGAAACTCCTGCGGGAGAAGCGTGTTGAAGAAGACCTCGCAAGTGCAAAGCACTGAGGAGGCTTTTGAAACCGCCCTCGGAAAGCGAGTACCTGCAACGGAAATCACCCCCGGTTGTTAGTGTAAATATAATTGAAAAGCAACAAAGTATGCGAAAACAGCAAAAAACAATGATTCACTTCGTCTGAAACCGTTGTTTTACATGTTTTAAAAACTTCTTGTTTCATGAAATTCAGATAAAAGTCGTGCAGATTTTACTTTTTTCAATGCTAACCACCAAAGAAAAATCATAAATGGCAAAATTAAATAAATCCAAAATCGATCAGTCAAGAGTATGAAATCGTACATACCATGAAGAAACACAGTTACACTAAGGGATAAGAACAAAAATAGTTTTTTATGTGTGTTTGAGAATTTAGCTTTGCCGAGATAATACCCCATTATTACTCCGAATAATGCATGGCTGGACACAGGGAGTATCGCTCTACCTAATGCATGTTCGACTCCGTTTGCAATTAAATATAAAATATTTTCCATCGTCGCAAAACCTAATGAAACAGAAACACCATAAACAATCCCGTCGTACGGTTCATCAAATACTGCAAACGGATAAATAATATACAAAAGAAAAAACCATTTTATGAATTCCTCCAACAGTGACGCTTTTAGAAATGCTTCGCCAAATTGTGATGTAAAGACATTTTCTGTTTGCAACACGTATTGAAGAAACATAATCGGTAGCACAAGAGAAACCCCATATAAAAACGTCTTTAACACAGCAGAAACCGGTTCAGAATCATATTGATCTTTCAAATAAAAATAACATAGCAATGCCAAACCTGGTGCAATGCCTGCAGTTAAAATGACCAGCATGGCTGACCCCTTTTCATATCTTTTATTTAATCGTATCATGTAATAAGGAAAAAGAAAATGACAGCTTAAATTCTGTTATTGGTTTTAAAAAGAACCCGGAGGTGACGAATTGTGAAAAAAAATGTGTTAATCATTCATACAGGTGGAACAATTTCTATGATGGAGGATTCGGCCGGCTCCGTAAAATTAGCCGATGAAAATCCAATAAAAAAAACATCTGAAACAATACGCGACATGGCAAATTTTATCGTTAAAGAGCCTTTTAATTTGCCTTCGCCACATATCACTGCTATTGAAATGCTTTCGATTAAGAAACTAATTGAAGAATCGATCCAAAAGCAATCAATCGATGGTGTTGTAATCACTCACGGTACAGACACACTTGAAGAAACAGCTTACTTTCTAGACTTGACGATTCAGACGAATATTCCCATTGTTGTCACAGGTGCTATGCGCTCAAGTAATGAAATCGGCTCTGACGGATTATACAATTTTATCTCATCTATTAAAGTCGCAACTTGTGATCAGGCTATAGACAAAGGCGTACTCATTGTCTTGAATGATGAAATTCATACAGCCGCCAACGCCACAAAAACGCATACTAGCAATGTGTCCACATTTCAAAGTCCCCAATATGGTCCAATTGGAATTGTGACAAAGGGTGCAGTTTTTTTTCATCATCAGCCTATACATCGAGAAAAGTATCAGATGAAAAGCGTTTCAAAACGAGTAACTTTGCTTAAAGCACACGCCGGAATGGATTCTGCCTTATTTTATGCATTAAAGGATATAAATATCGATGGATTAGTCATTGAAGCACTTGGCCAAGGTAATATGCCTCCTGAGACATTAAAAGGAATCGAGGGACTCTTAGCAGCAAATATTCCTGTTGTGATCGTGTCTCGCTGCTTTAATGGAATCGTACAGGATGTGTATGGATATAACGGTGGTGGAAAGCATTTGAAAGATATGGGGATTATTTTCTCAAACGGTCTTAACGGTCAGAAAGCACGGATTAAATTATTGATCGCTCTACATAACACAGAATCTCATATAGAAATTCAGCGAATGTTTTCTCTGTAAAGGTCGACAAATACTCGATTCAAAGAAAATTAGCCCTATATTAAAACAATAGTTTTGCATTCCAAAGGGATAAAAGCGTAAAAGGAACTTGTAAAATAAAACCTAAACATAGAAACCATATAAATTTTTTCACCGTTATTAACTTCTCATTGAACAAGTATTTGAGCGTTATAATAGAATAAGGATAGATGAACAATCATTGAGGGGAATATGCCTAGAACATAGTCTTTTAATATAATAAATTGAATGAAATGACTGACAACGTTAGCTAATAATAGACCTGGTACTAAGGATGAAAAGAATGTTAGTGTCTCTATTCCTAAAAACACTCGATCTTTAATGCTATATAGCTTCCATTGACTGATATAATCTATAAAAGTAAAAAGGCAAACGTAAACTGCTTTGTTGTTAAAGTAAAAGGGATCGTTTCAGAATGATTATAAAGAAAAGTCTCTACAGTCAAAATTTCTTCCAAATCGTGAATGAAATAAAGGAGCGGAAAAAGCCAAATGAATCGCTTTATTTTTGCGAGGTTAGCTACTTGTGACTTTATCTGAATCACCCCTTCAATAATTTTTTCAACTTTTGTAAGAATGTCTTTACAAATGCATCGGAAAACTAAATCGAGAGGGCGTCTCATAAGGGTCTGACTTCGCATTCTAAATCAGTATGTAGTGTTTCTTATAAGTATCTTAAACTGTATTTAGTTGTTTTTTAGTCTAACCTCTTGCTTTTGGGACACCCGCTCTATTAGTTTGCAATTTAGTAAATTTTAGAAGCAATATCCGTAGCGATCATTCCACCATGAAAACGACCGTTTTCAATAAAGATTTCATTCGCATTATCTCCAGCAGCGATCACCCCAGCAATGTATATTCCAGTTACATTCGTCTCCATTGTCTCCTCGTTAAATAGTGGTCTGCCACTTTCTTCTTGAATGTGAATGCCCATTTTTTTTAAAAAAGAATAATCTGGATGGTACCCTGTCATAGCAAACACATAATCACTTTTAATCGTTTCGGCACGCTCTGCTGTATGGTAGATTACTTGTTCTTTAGTGATTTCATCAACATGAGCCCCAAATACCATAGTAATTGTCCCATTCCTTACTAGTGATTCAAATTCAGGTAATATCCATGGTTTGATGCTCTTCGAATACTCCGTGCCACGATAGAGGACAGTAACCCTAGCACCCGCCTTTACGAGTTCCAACGCAGCATCAATACTTGAATTTTTTCCACCAATCACGGTTACATCTTTATCAAAGAATGGATGACCTTCCTTAAAATAATGCGATACGTGGGGAAGATTTTCACCTGAAATATTTAAATAATTCGGATGATCATAATAACCAGTTGCGACTATAACGGCTTTCGCTGAATACGTCGCCTTAGAAGTAGTTACAACAAATGTACCTTTTTCGGCTTTAGCAACATTGGTTACATTTTCAAATGATGAAATTCGTAATTGTTTTCTCTTTACTACTTCTCGATAATACGCCAGAGCCTGATTTCGGACTGGTTTTCTATTTTCTGTAATAAAAGCAACATCGCCAATCTCAAGTTTTTCACTCGTACTAAAAAACGTTTGATGGGTTGGATAGTTATAGATGGAATTCACAATATTACCTTTTTCAATAACGAGCGCCTGAATTCCTTCATTCCCTAAAGCTATTGCAGCACTAAGCCCACAAGGTCCCCCACCAATTATTATCACTTCTTCATGAATCATTGTTATACCCTCTTTCTTATTATCAAAGCACACGGAATCCTTTTATCCCTCATTAACGTGCAGGAAACCCCCACTGTTAAAAGTATCACTTTATTGGCTTTTGATCTCAAACCAATCGTGCATCGTGCCTGTTATTAAATACCATTCCTTATATTTCAAGAATAATTGCAAAAAAAATCTCCTTTTCATTTAGAATAGGAGATTTTTTCATTTTCATCAATTAATAAAGCTTAATGCTTAAATCCAACCACGGAAACGCGAAGCTTCTGCCATTTTTCTTACGCCTACCATATAGGCAGCCAATCGCATATCAACACGTCTTGTTTGAGCAGTGTCATAAATATTATTAAACGCTTTTATCAAGATTTTTTCTAGCTTCTCTTCTACTTCTTCTTCGCTCCAGTAATACCCTTGATTATTCTGAACCCATTCAAAATAAGAAACAGTCACCCCGCCAGAGGAAGCAAGTACATCTGGTACAAGTAGGATGCCGCGTTCAGTTAAGATTTGTGTAGCTCCCATTGTTGTCGGACCATTAGCTGCCTCTACAACAATTTTCGCCTTTATATCATGAGCATTATCTTCTGTTATTTGGTTTTCAATAGCTGCTGGCACAAGAATATCACATTCAAGCTCTAACAACTCTTTATTTGTAATCGTATTCTTAAATAGCTTAGTAACCGTGCCAAAACTATCACGGCGATCAAGTAAATAGTCAATATCCAGTCCATCCGGATCATAAAGGGCTCCATAAGCATCAGAAATCCCCACGACCTTCGCACCTGCGTCATGCATAAATTTCGCAAGATAGCTTCCAGCGTTACCGAATCCTTGAACAACGACACGCGCACCTTTTACATCGATGCCTCTTTTTTTAGCCGCTTCATGAATAACAATTGTAACCCCTTTTGCTGTAGCTGAATCACGACCATGTGAACCACCTAAGACTAGCGGTTTACCTGTAATGAAACCAGGGGAGTTGAATTCATCCATTCGACTGTATTCATCCATCATCCAAGCCATGATTTGAGAGTTGGTAAATACATCAGGTGCAGGAATATCCTTCGTTGGTCCAACGATTTGACTAATCGCCCGCACATAACCGCGGCTCAATCTTTCTAGCTCACGGAACGACATATTGCGAGGGTCACAAACGATACCGCCTTTTCCGCCTCCATATGGTAAATCAACAATTCCACATTTTAAGCTCATCCAAATAGATAATGCCTTCACTTCTTTTTCAGTCACATCTGGATGAAAACGGATTCCACCCTTAGTAGGACCTACCGCATCATTATGTTGAGCACGATATCCAGTGAATATTTTTACTGAACCATCATCCATTCTTACTGGAATCTTCACTGTTAGCAAACGCAATGGTTCTTTAAGCAGCTCATAAACTTCCTCAGGATAACCAAGTTTGTCCAATGCTTTATGTATTACAGTCTGAGTAGACTTCAGCACGTCATATTCTTGTTCTTGGTTAGTATGGTCAGTACCTTTCTCGGCTACCATCTGTATACCTCCTAGAATCTTCAGTAATTACTTTAGGTCATCTTACAAAAAAACGCCACCATTTACCATGAAGGATATATCATGAAGTACGCTACACTCGCCAAATCAAAGGTGGCGGTAGCGGAGCCGGAATTTTGGGCTTTCTTGATAAATCAGTATACCTGATAAAAAGATCGGCTACCTTAGTAAATCCAATCCCCGTCCCCATGTCCTTCATACAAGAGTATACACCTTTGTATCACTTCTGCAAAGCATTATAGTTGGAAAAAGAAGAATAATCACAAATTTATTGAAAGCGATATCATTTAACTCATCACTACTTTTGAAGATAACAAGTAGACTTGTGATTTAAAAAGCAGGAAAGAGCAATTAAGTCTTGTTTTTGTAGCTATTGCTCTTTACCTTTTTAATTGCATGTTTATTTAGAAAAATATTTCGTAAGTATTAAATGTGCGTTTTCAGGTATAATACAATTTCCATATTCCTTTAATCTGTAAATAGTCAGTGTAGACACATAGCCATATTCAGCAGCAAGTGAAATGATTGTATCATATGATTCTTTAGATACCTTTTCAATTAAAAAATAATATTGACCTTCAAACTCATAAAGGGTGATACAAACATCCATATGTTTGATACAATATGCAAGTTGAATTACTGCTTCAATATCGGCAAACATATATAGAATATATGGATGCTCACCAATCCGAACTTCTAAATCCAAGTACTCATCTTCCTCTGTCAAACTGTCTTCCTCGTCTTTTGACACAACAATAATTAACCCTTGTGCCTGTAAGGAAAAAATTTCAACCGCAATTGATCCGCTCATTTTAAAATTCATTTCCTCACAAGCTTCTTCCACCATTTCTTGAAAAAGTTTGTGAACCTTTAGAGAATTAGCTTTAATATCTTCTATGGTTATTCCTCGATCAAACAAGTCATCGAATGTTAAAAATATTTTTATCTTGTTATTCGTCAATCGCTCCAGCTTCATAAAAAATGCCCCCTGAATAACCATTTTCATACATCATATGTAAACGATTATTCACGGTGCATATCCTTTTTCGCTTCTATTTTGATTCCTCAATCTCATACCATTTTGTTCGTTCACTTTTGAAATCAACTTGATTGTTGTTACTATAGTTCAATGACTTTTGAGTGATCTTCCGAACCGTTTCCATTAAGCGTTAGTAAATGAGTCTCTGGTTTTGCTCCTAAACGTAAAGGTAACGTGCTTGTTCCATATCCATTACTCGTTAAAAAAAGCGATTTTCCAGCTTTAGATAACCCTCCGAGCTCATATGGACCAATGCCAAAAAATCTAATTTGTCCTCCATGAGTATGGCCTGATAAAACAAGCTGAATATTATGCTCACTTTTAACCTCTTTAGCAATTAGTGGGTTGTGGCTGATTAATATTCTGAAATCATGCTCATCAGCATCTCTAAGAGCCAAATCATATCGCGCTTTTTTTTCACCGATATCTTCTATACCAAGCAGTGTGATTTTTTGATTTTCAGACACGTTAATTCTCATTGATTTATTGTTAAGGATTATCACATTTTGTTCCTCAAGCTTATTTAATAATTCTTGCTCATTTTGTTCATAATCATTATTTCCCCAAACGAAATAGACAGGCCCAATTTCTTTTAATTTTTCAATATTCGCAGCCACTCGTTCTATCGGAACGCCACCTTCTCTTAAATCACCACCAATGATGACAAAGTCCGCTTTATTACGGACAAAGTCAATTAGTTTAGGAGAAATCTTCCTTCTATGAATATCAGATATAAAAAATAAAGATATAGGATCAGACGACTCAAAAGCTTCAAAGTTCAATGTTTGTACTAAAATTCTATTTAAAAATGCCATTCGCCACATATACAAGACAAGGACTACAATTATGGCAATCCCTAAAATTACTCCGTTTAATATCATCTATTGTCTGCCTTCCTTCTAATCACTTACCATTTGATTAACAAAGTTGTATGGGGTAAAACTCAACCATTTTCCATGAAGGATCAATCATGTAACAAGTTGCACTCACCTAATCACAATGGTGGCGGTGCGCAGCCGGTATTCGGAATGTTTCTCAATATAAATTAGTTTACCTGCTAAGAAGATTTGTTGTATTGTTAAGTCGCGAAGACCCGTCCCCGTGTCCTTCATAAAAAAAATAGGCTGACTCAAAGTCAAAGAGTCATGCCCCCCTAATTAAACAATTTACATATCATGCAGAAACAGCATGTATATGTTGTCTTTATTTACTTTCATGATACAGATTTATATCATAATTTTTCTTCATCATTTCGAACACCTTATGGCGATTTTTCCATTTCAGTTCAGCCTTCCATAGCTCTTTGCTTTTATGAATGATTTCTTTTCGCATCGTATGATATTCAAGTTCTGCTTTATCAACCTTTTTCTTCATGATACCCATATAGCCGTACAATCCCGCTGTTATTAATAAAAATAACATATGTGCAAACTGATCAACGAACACAGAAAACATTGTGAAAAATGAATAAGAATAAGGAATAATTATAGCAATATATAGGTAGGCAAACAATGATCCTGCGGAAATAATGGTTGCCCATATTGTTCTAAGATGTTTTTTTTTCAATGCCTCATATTTTCTTTTTCTTTCTACTACATGTTGCAGCATTTGTTTCGTCGCCTGATCAGTATTATCGTCTAATAATAGGATGGCTGACTCCATTCGCTTCCCCTCCAATGCGTCTACACCATCACTATATGCACTTGTCCAAATAAAATGATAGAAATCTCTTATTCTTTTTCCTTTAATGGGATTTCTAAAACTTGACCTACTTGTATTTCATCTCCCTGTATATGATTCCATTCTTTTATGAAGTCAATACCATCACCTGAATTATAATAGTTCATAGAAATAATAAATAAACTTTCATTTGGCGAAACGGTATGGTAAACAATCTGATACCCATCTTTTGACTCCTGTTTCTTATCTTTTCTCTCTATAACAGATGCTTTCTCTTGAGTTTTTTCAGACTCTATTGGTCGGTTAGCACTAGCAGGTATCGTTTCTGAATCATTCGTTTTTCCCTGCTTTTCTTCCGCCATTTCATTTGATTTTATACCATCCGTGCGCTTTGTTACTTCTACCGTTTCAAAGCCACTTACTAGCTTTTGTGGAGATAATGAAATCGGCTTTTGTTTTTCTAAAAACGGTAAAAGAAAAAATATGGCAATCGGCATGGCAATAAAAAAAGCAGCTAATAGCTTAATTAACAGAAACTTATTCTTTCGTTTTTTTTTCTTTTTCGCTCGTATCTCACTCCTGCTCGGCAAAGGTTTCGAGTTCATGTTTACATGATTTTTTTGATACTCATTTGGTGTATTCTCGGGATTCATCTATCTTCCCTCTTTCTATCTAGGTTCTTTCCTTTTTTCACTTTAATTATTAGCCCTAAAATGAAATCAATCGTGAAATGCATACTAATTGTTACATATAAATTCCCTGTCATTTCAAATATAAAGCCAATAAAAAAACTGACTACTATGATATTAACGAATAAAAATGGGTGAAACAAATAGCGATAATGAACAAGGGCAAAGAGAACACTTGTCCATAGTAAGCCAATATGGGTTTGTAAAACTCCTCTGAACAGAAGTTCCTCACTTACAGCAACCATACTTGCAACAACGGCAACCATCGGGTATGACAAACTCGTGAAGATTCTTTCATTAATTCCCCCGTCATTATAATAAGATTCTGGGAGGAGTTTCATCAACACTAAATCAAACAGAACGACAATGAGTCCTGCACTTACTCCAATATAAATAATTTTCCATTCCGAGTGAAAGATTTTCGTAAAGGATGAAAAATCATCAAATAACCAAAACCCAAGTATGACAGAAATGACCAAAAGCAAAATCTGTGTGAAAAATAACTGCATATGTAGCTCACGATTGCTAAGTCGTCCAATGAGTTCAGCTTGTTTGTTCTTCAATGTTTTTTGCTTCTCCTATCAATATGGCTGCCAATTCTTGCTTCCATGTTTTCTTTAGCGCTCTACCGGCTTGTTCATCATGAGGTAAAATTTCTAATAGCTCTTCTGTCACCACTCCGCAACGATCACAGCATGTTTGATTTTTTTCTGTTAGCATAACATCGAAGTAAGACAGAATATTTTCCCGTCTGCAGTCTTCAACCGCTATCCAACGAAAAAAACGTTCAAGTTTCGTTTGATTTTCAACCCTTCTCGTTTGAGCGATCTGCTTTAACTTCTCAGTTATCAATAATGGCTCTTCTTGTTCAAATTCTTTTACATAATGTGTAATCCATCTCCACTGCACATCTGTCAGTGTATACATTTCTCTTAAGTCTATTTCTAGTTTCGGTTCAATATTCCAAATCCCTACTTCATGAAGTGATGCACAAGTTTGTTCAATTTGATAATTTGTTGGCAATTGTTGCTCTACTAAATGTAGTGGTAAACCTTCATCGCCGTCACAATACAATAAAATGGCTACACTTTGCAACCCGTCACGGCCTGCTCTGCCTATTTCCTGTAAATAAGCTTCCATTCCTTGTGGTAAATGAAAATGAATAACCACTCTTACATTATTTTTATTCACGCCCATCCCAAATGCAGAGGTCGCGCATATGATACGTAATTGCCCACGAAGAAACTGCTGCTGGATCAGCATTCTTTGTTCTTGTTCCATCCCCCCGTGGTAATAATCTATATTTTTAACTCCATTTTCCTGTAAAAAGGTCGCAACAGATTCGGCTGCTTTCTTACTCGAAAAATAAATGATCGCTGCGCCATCAAAACTGTTCACCAGTTGCATCAGCCTTTTTAGCTTTTCATCATATGAAGAAAATTCCTCGACCATATAGGCAATATTACTACGATCCACTGAAGTAATGACTTCTTTTGGTTGCTCAAGCTTTAGTTTGTCTTTAATATCTGTTTGAACCGTTTTTGTAGCGGTGGCCGTTAATGCCAACGTAAGCGGATTGTTCAATATACTCCTTACATTTCCTAGGTTCAAGTAATCCGTTCTGAAATCATACCCCCATTGCGAAATACAGTGCGCTTCATCAATGACGAATAATCCAATCTCAAGCTTTTGCAATCGCTCAATGATACGCGGAATTGCAAGCATTTCTGGTGATAAGTAAATGAAGCGATACGAGTCTAAATGCTCAATTGCTTCCCTTTTCTTTTCATAGGTTAAAAATGAATTCAATGTGATTACGCTTTTTTCGCCTCGCATTTTTAGTTGTTCCGCTTGGTCCTGCATAAGGGATAGCAAAGGTGAAACGATTAAAACCGATTTTTTTAATACATAAGCTGGAAACTGGTAGCATAATGATTTCCCAGAACCAGTCGGTAGCATGGCTAATGTATCTTTCCCTCTTAGAAGCGACTCGATAACTTCTTTTTGGCCGGGTCGAAACGTGTTAAAGCCGAATTGCTTGAGTAAAATGTCTTCTAAGTTCATGAATCATCACCTACTTTCGCCAGGACAAGACGAATTTGAAAATAGCTAATTTCACTATTGTCCACGATTTCTTTAATAGCGCGTAATTGTTTCGTTCGGCTCGTTTTAGAAGCTACTCTTATTTCTTCAGCAATTTTTGGAGTCATAAAGCGTGAAATATTAAACTGAGGATCAGAGTAAGCTAATTCCACAATATGATCTTCAATTGTACTTCGCTTCAATTTTCTAATATAGGAAATCTCTTCTAATGATTTTCCTGCTTTTAAATACTTTAATGTCATCTGTGTCGAGTTCGTTAACTGAATATGAGAATTGCCTTGAATATCTTTACCCACACTATTTAAATAAGGATATTCCCCGGATGTGTCATCCATTTTTTGTAACATAAAATGAATTGTACCGAGAAATAAGTACCGTACATGCCACTCGTCATCATCTAATTCTTTGGCGATTTGCGAATAAGTACTTCCTATGCGATCAATACCTGTTAATCTTTTTACAAAAATATCTCTTTCCTTTTCTGGTCTTTTCTCTAAAAGCATCGATAATTCATCAAATAAATGTCGGCCAATTTCTGCTCGATTTTGTCGATTTAGGGCTAGATACCGCTTGACCCATGTTTGGGTTTGAAAATTCCGTTGAATCGGATAAAATCGATTTTGCTTGTGAATAATATGTGATATAGTTTGAATAAGAAGGCTTAATCTACTCCAATACGTTTGGGTACGATTTTGAAATCTAAATCCATTCAAAGTTTCTGGAAATGGGTACTTGTCCAGATGTTGTTTTAACAATTCCTGACCGATTGAGGTTATCATATAATAGCCATTCTGAGGTAAAGTACTAATCAACCCTGATTGAAGCAAATGATCAACAGTAATTTCAAGCTGTCTTCTTGTCAAATCAGGTAGTGTACCTAACAGCTTGGTTAGTCCAAACAGATGAACATCTTGAATCGTTTGAGACGATTTTTTCCCCTTTAGCATATGCAAAATAGCGTAAACGGAGCGTTCTCCATTAATAATACGAATACAATCGAGTACGATCATGTCAAAGTAATTTTGCATGTATTATATTCACAACCTTGTTATAATCTTTGTTACCATTGTACCAAATCATTGAAGTTTATAGGTCATGAAACCCGATTGATTTATAAAAAATGAGCATTTTTTTGTAAATCAATCGGATTTATATCACAAATGCATATTTTAATTTGACAAGACCTAGTACAAATAGTGTTTTCATTACATTTATATTGAAAATTTCTACATTCAGTTTTACAATAAGGAAGTATGAATACATGAAACAATTTAGAAGTAGAAAAGTTTGGATTTACCGGGAGGAGTTTTGTAATGGCTAAATATACAATCGTTGACAAGGATACTTGCATCGCTTGTGGTGCTTGTGGAGCTGCGGCGCCTGACATTTATGATTATGATGATGAAGGCATTGCTTTCGTTATACTAGATGATAATGAGGGAACAGTTGAAGTTCCTGATGTTCTTTTAGATGATATGATGGACGCATTTGAAGGCTGTCCAACAGATTCCATCAAAATTGCAGATGAACCATTTGATGGGGACGCTACTAAATTTGAGTAATAATTAACTTGATATTCAAAGAGCTATCCTTAAAGATCTGGCCTCTACTAATTCTAGGTATGAGGTCCGATCTTTTTTTACGGGATAGCTCTTTTTACTGCATCTATAAAAAAAGATGAAGGTATCTCAAATGAGTCAGACCCTTTTGAGATACCTTCATCCTTATTCAACTATTCACTTCAAACATTATGTGATAATGCTTGTTTTTCAATCCACGTTTTCATTCTTATATAAAGCAGCGTAAATACGATGGTAATCAATCCACCCTTCAAAATGTTGAATGGAAGGATTGCAGTTGTAACAAATTGTCTTGTTTCCTGAGATGACATGGCATCCCAGTTCATAAATAACGTATACGCCGGAAGAATCACATAATAATTTAGCACACTCATAAACAATGACATGATAATAGTACCCATAACTAAAGCAATTGTCATACCGTGTTTTGAATTTAACATCTTAAAAATATAATATGTTGGCAGAACGAATAATACCCCAGCAACAAAGTTAGCAATATGTCCTACAGGAACGCCCGTCGGACTTCCAATCATAACAAAATCCAATACGTTTTTAAGCAATTCAACAATAATCCCTGCAACAGGACCGAAAATAAGCGCAGCTATTATCGCTGGAATATCGCTAAAATCAATCTTTAAAAATGGTGGTAAACCTGGGAATGGAAAATTCAATAACATTAACACATAAGATATACTCCCTAACATCGCCAAAATTACCAGTTTCTTTACATTGTACACCTTCATAGATCTCTCTCCTTCTTTTTTGTGATCTACCCCACGAAAAAGAGGATTGGTTCCATCGAAATGATTTGCATCCATTAAAATACCCTTTAATTCAACGAACTAAAGGGAGCTTTAAAGGTATCAGCAAATAAACGTTCAAGTCATGTGAATTTGAACATTTCTCAAGAGACCTCCATCTTCTCCCATCCAGACTATACTGTCGGCTTTGGAATCTCACCAAATCAACCCGAAGGTTCGCGGGCTTTGAAGATTTACTTCATCACCGCCGGTGGGGAATTACACCCCGCCCCGAAGATAGACCTATTCAATTTTTTTCGTATCCGAAAAAGTAATTAACCAGTACGATATAAGTAAAAGTTTATGTGATCAGATTAGCATCCTTTACCTATCTTAAGATTGATAACGAGCTGCTACTAATCTATTTCACATCCATTCTCACATATTCATACTATCTTAATTGGTATTAATTTATCATTGAACGTAAAAAAAAGCAAGGATTTAAATTTGCAATATGACTAAATAAGTGATAAAAACCTTGTTCGTTTTACTTGAGAAACATCTAATATACTTATTAAGTGATACTTCAATTAGTGAGGGGTTTGACTTTCCGTTAATGCGGGATATAATCTTTTTTTTGCTTTTTTATTTCTACCAAACCACAGTATTTTTAGAAACACTAAAGATTTACATATTTTTTACATCTATCTCAAATTGACACTCGTATACCCATCCTGTAAAATTAACTGAAAATTAAGTGAATTATAAAGGATGGGTGGTGTTTGGTTTTGTACCAGATTTTAGTGGCAGATGCAATTAAACCAGAAGGGCTTGGACCATTATTAGAAAGTCCAAAGGTCCATCTCATTGAAAAAACAGTAGTAGAAGCAAAACATCAACTTCATGAAATCGATGCAATTCTTGTTAGAAGTGCAACCACTGTGACTGAAGAATTAATTTCTTCTATGCCAAATCTGAAAATCATCGCTCGGGCTGGGGTCGGAATCGATAATATCGATGTCCCCGCTGCTACTAAACGCGGTATCGTCGTTGTCAACGCACCGGACGGGAACACAATCTCGACAGCTGAGCACACCTTTGCCATGATGGCTGCTTTAATGCGCCATATCCCTCAAGCTCGAGCTTCACTTAAGAATGGAGAATGGAAACGATCTTCATTTATTGGAACAGAGCTATACGGTAAAAATCTAGGAATTGTCGGAATGGGTAGAATCGGCAGTGAAATAGCTAAACGCGCCAAAGTTTTCGGCATGGATGTGCTCGTCTATGATCCATTCTTAACGTCTGATCGAGCGAAGAAAATGGGTGTGACATCGCTTGAGCTGGCAAAACTATTAACCTTGGCTGATATTATAACGGTACATACCCCTCTTACACCAGAAACCAGAAACCTAATTAATAAAAAAAATTTATTAACATGCAAAAAAGGGGTATATCTATTAAATTGCGCTAGAGGCGGCATTATAAATGAAGAAGATTTGTACGAATTAATTATTAAGGGGCATATTGCTGGAGCTGCCATTGATGTTTTTGCAGAAGAACCTCCACTTGGACATCAGTTACTCGAACTTGATTCAGTTATTGCAACACCTCACCTTGGGGCATCAACGAAAGAAGCCCAATTAAATGTAGCGACCCAAGTTGCCCAAGAAGTTTTATCTTTCCTTAATGGTAATCCTGTCACGAGTTCTATCAATCTTCCTGCGATATCCAAAGAAGTTTTTGCTAAAGTCCAACCTTTTTATGAACTAATAAAACAGATGGGCTCTATCGTCAGTCAAAGTATGCCTGAGGGAATTCATGAAATTACGGTGAATTACGCAGGTGAAGTGTTGGATTTTGATACAAGTATATTAACAAAAAGTTTGTTATCTGGGTTCTTTAAGTCTAGATTAGATGTGCCCGTCAATGAAGTAAATGCTTTTTTGATTGCCAAAGAGCGCGGCCTGACAATCGGCGAAAAAACTTCACACGATACCTTTGGCTATAGTAACTTCATTACCGTTACAGCCAAAGGTGATAACAGACAACTTGGCATTAGTGGAACATATGTAGATCACTATGGCTCACGTATCGTTCGTTTAAATGATTTCACAATTGATTTCCATCCTGAAGGAAATCTGCTATACGTTCAGCATATGGACCGCCCTGGTGTAATTGGCCGTGTCGGTAAAATACTCGGTGACCACGGGGAGAACATTGCGACTATGCAAGTTGGCCGTAAACAAGCTGGTGGGGAAGCCATCATGTTACTCTCATTTGATAATCCATTAAGTGATGACATATTAAGAAAACTTAAACAACTTGATGATATTACGTTTTTATACAGAATCACATTACATGGAAGTTAGCTAACTATCAGTTAATGATCTAAAAGGCTGTTCTATTTGAAAAGATCAGAACCCACATTTACTATATGCCAATAAATCACAGACTAAGTTCGCCGCTCGTTATGGCTTCATCTGTATGATTCATATCTTGTAGGCCTAAACTTCCTTTTGAAACCCACAAAGGCAAGTTTCACTGTCTCTCACTAATCAGGATTTTACGGAAAGTAAGCCCCCACCTCTAAGCTTCGAGGTGGGGGCTTACTTTCGACTTTCCGTTAATGCGGGATAAACGGTATATAGTGTGTGAGGTGACCCTTTTTGCCTGTTCATGACTCATTTGGTAATGCTTCACTAAGTGAGGAAAAATTCACATATAGTGTTCGTAGTAATGCCTCACATTTTCGTTAAGTTTTCTAGTAAAAAAACCTTCGTCTACTTCACGCTTCCCAATCCCGCCAATAAACATCAAACTGATACATATCCCAAAAATCAAGACAATCAATAATCGTTTTCCATAATCCAGCATATCTATCCCCTCACACAAAATTTCATCAACTCTCTATTTGTATGAGATATGACCGATTTGTAGAACTTTAAATACACAATTTTTTTACTATACTTAATCCCCAATTACATTATTCTTTTTGGTGACAGCGGGTCCTTAATGGCTATTTTTATAAGAAACGCTCCTACCATAATACTAAGTAAAGGCGTTTTGTATTAAGGATATGGGGATTGGGCTTCGCGACTTACTAAAATCAATCTACTTTGCAGAAATACGTACTTTATTAAGAAAAGCACTCCAAAATCCAGCTCCGCACCGCCACCATGATTAGGTGAAGGTAGCGTGCTAAGGTATGAATCCTTCTTAGTAAATAGTATTATTTTCATGCCATAGGCGTTTCTTATGAAACAAGATTTTTTGGCAAACTATTCTGGAATTATTCATTTTCTATCATTTTTCGTGGCAAAATAAAGGTAAAGGTCGTTCCAATTCCTAGCAAGCTGTTAACCGAGATTTCCCCATCGTGAGCATTGATAATATTTTTAGCGATAGAAAGCCCAAGTCCTGTACCTGAACTACCTCTAGTTCTAGCCTTGTCTGCTTTATAAAAGCGTTCGAACACAAAGGCTAAATCCTCTTTTGGAATCCCCGAACCTGAATCCTTCACTTCTATTATCAACCCTTGACATTCATCTAGTCGTTGAATTATTTCAACCCTTCCACGAACTGGGGTATGACGAATAGCATTATCAATTAAATTCGTCAATACTTGTTCAATACGGTCAGGGTCAAACATCCAGTTAAGTTCTGGATTTTTCAATGAAGTTGACAGAATAATGTCATTTTCTTTAGCAAGTCCGGAAAATTTATAGACGATTCTTTCTAAATAATCTTCCAATGGTATCGAATCATAACAAAGTTGCATATTTTCCGATTCTAGTCTGGCTAAATCAAGCAAGTCATTAACGAGACGTCCCATCCTAAGCGATTCATCATAAATCACCTTTGCCATTTCTTTTTTATCCTCTTCACTTTCGGCAATATCATCAATGATTGCTTCACTATACCCTTGAAGCATACTAATCGGTGTTCGCAACTCGTGGGAGACGTTTGCAATGAAGTCGGTACGAAGTTTATCCATTTTCCTTTCATCCGTCATATCACGGATAATCGCAACTGCACCTCGGATGCTCTCACTCCCATATAAAGGACTGACGATTAACACCCAATCATGCCCTTGCAAAGAAATTTCACCAATTTGTTCTTTATCAAGTAGTTCTGAGCGATCGAATAAATTCATGAGTACAGATGGAACCATTCTATTACTTTCAAGTTTCTCGAAAGTCCAGCTATGCAAAAAACGTTCCGCAGGCGGGTTGGTTTGCAATATCGTTCCATCTCTATTAAAGGTAATCACGCCATCAGCCATACTTCTTAAAATGCTAGCTAGATGCTCTTTTTCTTGGTTTAATGCACTAATATTATTCTTCAACTGTTTGCCCATTTGGTTAAAAGCAATCGCCAATTCCCCAATCTCATCACCTGTCAAAATCGGTACTTTCGTATCAAATTTGCCCTTAGCCACTTCAAATGCTACTTCCCGCATTTTTGTTAATGGGGCATTAATCCTCGTAGATAAAAAGAAAGCAAATATTGTTGTTAGGATAATTGCCACACCTGCTGCAAGCAGAATAAATTTTGTAGTAGATGTAATGGCTTCTTCCATTGTTTCTAGTGATTGAAAGAGAAAGACTTCATCTTGTTGACCGTTTAAATCAAGCGGAACCCCAACAACAATTGCTGAAATCTCTTGATTACCAACTTTCAGTGGGAGAAGCAGTTCTTTCTTTACCATTTCCCTTTTTGTGAATACTTTGTTTAGACTAGGGTCATTTTTAAGAAATTCTGGATTAACACCGTATTTCTCCATTGATTCTGAGCTGAAAATAATGTCATTATCATTCAAAACGAGCATTTTAGTTTCGATTCCAATCATTTCAGATGCAATCTGTAATACTTCATCGGTGTCAGCATGGGTATTGGCTATTTCAACAATTCGTTTTGCAGTTTTCATTAAATTATTTTCAACTTCATCAATTTGAAAATTCCCAAAAAACTCGACGAGTAAAATTGTTAATATTATTAATACGAGGGAAACCAATAATAAAATGGTGGCCCATAACTTACCAACTACACTTCTCCATAGCTTCATTCTTGTATAACTTCGAACTTATACCCAACACCCCATACGGTTGTTATCATCTTAGCAGCGTTTTCCGATATGCGATTCAATTTTTCACGCAGTCGTTTTACATGGGTGTCTACAGTTCGAGGGTCTCCAAAAAATTCATAATGCCACACTTCTTTTAGTAACTGCTCACGATCAAATACTTTGTCAGGAGACTTAGCCAAAAAATATAATAATTCATATTCCTTTGGTGTCAAAGATACTTCTTCTCCATCAGCAGTTACTCGATGTGCATCATGATCTATCGTTAAATGAGGAAAGACGATAATATCTTTCGTAGCTGTTTCGGATTGTACAAATGTTGTACTTGAGGATCTGCGTAACAATGCTTTTACCCTTAGGACAACTTCCCTAGGGCTAAATGGTTTTACAATATAATCGTCTGTACCTACTTCAAAGCCTTGTACTCGGTTAACCTCTTCCCCTTTTGCCGTTAACATGATAATTGGTGTCGCCTTTTTTTCTCTTAATTCCCGGCACACTTCGATTCCATCTTTACCTGGCATCATAATATCTAGAAGAATTAGATCATAATCTGTTTCGATTGCCTTTGTGAGCGCAATATCACCATTTTCCGCCTCATCAATTTCATAGTCTTCCCTTTCAAGATACATTCGTAATAAGCGACGAATTCTCGCTTCATCATCTACAACTAATATTTTAATCGGATTTCCCATATATGTAAGCACCCTTTCTTACCTCTATTTTACAAAATGAATGCGAGCATTTCTATTCTCTTTCTGCTTTTGTACGAATGAATATTATGTTTGTCACAAATCTTTCACTTATTCATGCGCTTGTTTCATTAAAATATAGCAGCATCTCATAAAAAAAGAATATTATCTCTTTCGAATGTAAGTTTACACGCCTTTTAGCAAAATACTTTTATTAAACAGTTTTTTACCGAGCTAGCCTAGGATACAGAAAAGAGGCGATCCTTTCTAACGAATGGAAAGCGCCTCTTAAATTAGTTATGCATATGAATGAAGTCCAGCTAAAATTAAGTTCACAACGATCAGATTGAACATAATGATGGCAAAACCTACTACTGCAAGCCATGCTGATTTCTCCCCATGCCAGCCTCTTGAAAGACGTAAGTGAAGAAATGCGGCATAAAATAGCCAGGTAATTAAAGCCCATACTTCTTTAGGATCCCATCCCCAGAAACGTGTCCAGGCAATCTGTGCCCAAATCATTGCAAAGATTAAGGCTCCAAGGGTAAAGATTGGGAAGCCAATTAATATCGATCGATAGCTAATCTCATCTACTAAATCTAAGTTAACATTCTTAACTAGCGGTTTGAAAATGGCCGCAACTCGTCTACGGAAAATCAGGCGAAGTAAACCGTATAAAATTAATCCAGAAAATAGAGACCAGACCACTGTATTTGCTTTATTTGCATCGATAATTGCAGGCATTTCTACGAAAGGTTTCATTTTCCCTTCTGTCAATAAAACGCCTTCATGTGGACCTATTAATGCAGGTAAATGGTATTCAAACACGTCTTCTTTATTATATTTATTCATCCATGTAAAGTTTGCTTTATAATCCAATGCAGAAAAAGTCGACGTGATGATGACAAAAGCAAGTGTTGCTACCATGGTGAACATAATCACTTCAAGCCAAAACGTCTTCTTGTTCCTTTTTGACTGATCAACTGATTTTATAAGATATAAAATCGCCGCCACAAAGCTAATGGACAATACCGCCTGTCCAGCAGCCGCCGTCGTAACATGAATATGCAACCAATCACTCTGAAGTGCCGGAATGAGTGGTGATATTTCCCGAGGAAACATACTTGCATAGGCAATGATCAGTAGAGCGATCGGTAAAGCGAATAATCCTAATGCAGGTGTTTTGTAGATAAAATAAATCAAAATAAATGCAGCTATAAGCATCATTCCAAAGAAAGTTGTAAATTCAAATAAATTACTTACTGGAGCATGTCCGCTTGCTAGCCATCTTGTAATAAAATAGCCAACCTGTGCAACAAATCCCAATATTGTTAACCCAATAGCTATTATTGCCCATTTGTTTTGTTTTTTTTCAGTTTCCCCTTTTTTATCCTTTATAGCACCACCGAAAAAAAAGGTACCGACTAAATAAAGGACAAAAGAAGCATATAACAAGTTACCGCTTAATTCTGCCACGTATACCCCACCTTATTTCTCTTTTTCGCCTACTTCTTTGGCTTCCAACTGATCTTTTGGCTCTGTTATATTCGTACCTTCCAGCACCATGGAAATATCGCGTTTTAATCCATGCCAGTTTTTATTTGTGTGTCCTGCCAGCCAAATTTCCCCATCTTTTCTTTGAATCCAAATACGTCGATGATTCCAATAAGCACCTTGTATAACACCAATCATGAATATGCCACCGCCAACAAAGAAAATCCATAATGTTAGATCCTTTCTGACAGTTAGTGCTGTGACATTTCGTGTATCTACCCCAGCAAATGCCATCTTATACGTATTTTCTCCTAATGGCTCAAGCGTTTGTTGAATGGCAACAAAACTAACTTCACCTTCTGGCTTATCTGGTGTCTTCATATTAAAAATAAAAGCTGGATTATTTGGAACTGGTGATTTAGTAACAGGTTCCTGATTTTCATCAAATTCAAAATCAGGAAAATAGCTCATTAACTCAACCGAATAACCATTTTGCAATTTATACATGGTTTTTGGATCGTCCAAAGAAATAGTAATCGTCCCAAACGTTTCTTTCGTACTTTTATTCATTAAATTAAATGTCATTTCACTCAATTCATCCAGTTTATAATCGACTTGGTAGAATGCAAAATGATCGTGTTTTAATGGAACATTCACTTTGATAGAATGGTCTTTAATTTTTTGAAATTTTGCATCTTCTCCAGGAAGAGTATTGCCCTCTTTTTCATAGAGGGTTACATCAGCTTGATAATTTTTTACGATTGTTCCTACTTTATCAATGGCAGCACTGAATGTTTGGTCTTCCTCTTTATCATACACTTCTACTTTAAATTGATTGTTTTTCAGTGCATATTGACCTTCAGTTCCGGGAATTTCTTTCATTTCGCCTTCTCGTAGCCAAAGAACCTCATCGACATACATGCCTGGTAAAAATCGAAGCATTCCGCCAATCAAAAAAATGATAAGCCCAGCATGATTGACATACGGCCCCCATCTAGAGAATCGTCCTTTTTCCGCAAGAATGTTGCCGTTTTCTTCTTTGACTTTATATCTTCTGGATTCCAGGCTTTTCTTGATTTCTTCAAAATCGCTAGCTTGTTTATCTGTACTCGTTATCCCAAAGAGACGCTGCTTCTTTAAAAAACCTTCATGTCTTGCGATTTTCTGTTTTTTTAACGATCGATAAAGAGGAACAACACGGTCAATACTTGCAATCAAAAGAGAAGTCCCAAGCATCGCGATACAAATTAAATACCACCAAGAACTGTATAAATTATGAAAACCTAATAAATAATACAATTTACCTGAAAAACCATATTCTTTTTCGTAAAAAACCTTAGGTAATTCAGTAGGCGGTATGTATTGTTCTTGAGGAAAAATTGTCCCCACTGAAGAAGCGATGAGCAAGATCACGATCAAGCTGACGCCTACCTTTACGGATGAGAAGAAATTCCATATTTTATCAATTATCGATTTATTATAAGTCTGTGATCGACGTGCGCTCCCCTCATAACGCATATCGATCATCTTTGAGTCTTTTTGGGCATCATCTAGTACCCGACCACAAGATTCACACAGAATCGTGCCATGTGGATTCACATGGCCACACTCACAATTCACCACTTCTTTCATGTCAAAATCTCCCCAATGTTATGGTTTAATTCGCTCCATATGTTTTTGAATGCTTTCCTCACTTAGACTGCCTGTTAGTGTATCCACAATTCTTCCATTTTTATCTATTAAAAAGGTAACAGGTAGTGGATCTACTTTATAAGCCGTTTGCACTTGCTTATTCTTATCAATCATAATCGGAAATGTTAATTGATGCTTCTCAGCAAATTTCTTAACAGAGTAATTGGATTCTCCAACATTAACTGCTAAAATTTGCACCCCTTGTTCTTTATAGATCTGATATTGATTATCCATAAACGGCATTTCATATTCACAAGGCTTACACCATGTACCCCAGAAATTTAATAACACTCCCTGCCCCTTATAATCAGAAAGTTTATGCGTATTTCCATCTAGATCAGTTAACACAAAATCTCGAGCCATGTCCCCTTTTTGAACGGCTTCTACTTTGTCTTTTGTAAAATTCGCATATAATGAAAAAACTAATGCTGCACCTAAAAGAGCAAGAATTGCAGATCTCATAATAAGCCGGCGCTGTTTTTTATCCATAACCATCCCCCTACATGCTTCATTCATGATTTCATTGTTGCAGGTTACACATATTGACATTATCTCGAAATAACAAAGTATTTTACTTTAGATAGATAATTTCCTTTATTTTAGTCTGTTGCTCTTCCCATCTGTAGTAGCTAATGCTCTCATTTGTTTCACTTCATGAGGCGTCAATTCACGAGCATCCCCTGCAGTAAGCCCTTGTAATGTTAAAAATCCATATCGCTCTCTTTTCAGTTTCTGAACGGGGTGACCGATTGCATCGAACATCCTTCTTACTTGACGGTTTCTACCTTCGTGAATCGTAATCTCAATAATTGATGTTTGTTTTTTCTTATCACTCGAGAGAAATTTCACTTTCGCAGGTGCTGTTTTTCCATCTTCTAATACGATTCCTTTTTCAAGCTTCTTCAAACTTTCACGTAGTGGTATTCCTTTCACCTTTGCAACATACACCTTATCTACTTCGTGCTTCGGATGCATTAATACGTTAGCAAAATCGCCATCATTCGTCATCAACAGCAAGCCAGACGTATCATAATCAAGACGACCTACAGGATAAATACGCTCCTCAATTTCATAAAAATAGTCTGTTACGACTTTCCTGTTTTTATCATCCGATACAGCAGAAATAACGCCACGCGGCTTATAAAACAAGAAATAAACAGGTTTTTCTTTTTCAAGCGGGACACCATTTACCTCAACTTTATCATTCGGTCCTACTTTAATTCCTAATTCTTTTACGACTTTACCATTTACTTTCACTTTGCCTTCTTGAATCCACTCTTCTGCTTTTCTTCTTGAACTCATGCCAGCATGTGCAATAACTTTTTGTAACCTTTCCATCTATCTTTCACCTCATCAAATGTTGTTTAACATGTTTGTAGAATAACGCAATCATACAATTATTACACATTGTACCGAAAAAAAGAAGGTGAATGAAAGTTTTTAATGAAAAGAGATGATTTCACTTTAAAAATGAGCAGTTACTAGCAATTACTTTTTCAGATAATGAATGTTTTTTGACAATTTTTTCATTTAAAAATGGAGATTAATTCTATATGAGTTTACCACAGTCATTCGGTACCTTGCCAAAAAAAGTTGACGATATTTCGACAAATTACAATTTACCGAAAATTCCTTTATTTATTATCGTTTCACTAGTGTTTCATAAAATATACACACTCGCTAAACAGAATAGCTACATTAGCAAATTCACGAAAACCAGTTCCTGTTTCCTTCATAAAAAAGGCTGGTTTCGTATCCTTTTTTGCTTTTAACCTGGGTTGATTTCCGTTACAGGTACTCGCTTTCCGCGGGCGGTCTTAGGAGCCTCCTCAGTGCTTCGCACTTACGGGGTCTCCCTGAACACGCTTCTCTAAGCAGGTGCCTCGCACCTTCCACTACAATCAACATCTTCGCGAATTTGTTACTTGCAAAAAACAACAATCTTAACGAAAGGAGACAAAAAAAGACGGATAGTATTTCACCCGCCTACATCATTATTTAACACCAAAAACAAATGTAACTACAACGATTGCAGCTATTAGACCAACTAAATCGGCCAACAATCCAACCTTCAACGCATCACCCATTTTTTTAATCCCAACAGCCCCAAAGTAAACGGTTAACACATAAAACGTTGTATCCGTACTTCCCTGTATCGTCGCTGCCAGTCTGCCGATAAATGAATCTGGGCCATAAACAGCTATTAAATCACTAGTCATCCCGAGAGCTGCTGTACCTGAAATGGGGCGGATAATGGCCAGCGGAACAATTTCAGCAGGCACATGGAGAAATTCAAGAAAAGGTCGCAGAAATTGAACAAAAAATTCAAGTGCCCCAGAAGCGCGAAACACAGAAATAGCGACAAGCATGCCGACTAAATAAGGGATGATGGCAAAGGACATCTGGATCCCTTCTTTCCCACCTTCAACAAACGTTTCATAGGTGGGAATTTTTTTATATGTTCCGTATAACAAAATACCGCAAATTATAAAAGGTATCATCCAAATCGATATTACGGTCATCCACTGCATTTTTAACTACCTCCTCCCGTTACGGACACGTTTTCTATAAAAGTAACGGTCAATTAATATGGCCCCTACAGCAGAGATCGCCGTTGCAATAATAGTAGGAAAAACAATGTCAGTTGGTGAGGCTGAGTTATACGTCATACGTATTGCGATAACGGTCGTCGGAACGAGGGTAATACTTGACGTATTAATAGCAAGAAACGTTATCATCGATCTACTCGCTGTGTTCTTGTCGCCATTTAAGTTTTTTAATTGCTCCATCGCCTTGATTCCGAGCGGAGTCGCAGCATTGCCCAAACCGAAGAAATTAGCCATCATATTGGATAAGATATAACCCATCGCAGGATGATTTGCTGGTACTTCCGGAAATAACTTTTTGATAATTGGACGAAATAGTGCAGATAATTTGTCCAACAAACCAGAATCCTGTGCAATCTTCATTAAGCCCAGCCAAAATACAAGGATACTCATTAAACCTAAAGACAGGGTAACTCCTTCTTTCGCCCCTTTAAACAATGCTTCATTAACAGCGTCCATTGTTCCATTTACCATGGCAAATATGACACCGATCAAAGTCATCCCAACCCATATATAATTAATCATGACGACCGGTCCCCGCAAAAGACTGAATGAGATCCTTCCAAACCCTACGCCAGTTTTGATCACTAAACGTTTCTTTAGATTCACCAAAAAAAATTGTTCGAGTACCAATTAACTTCTCTTCATAAAATATTTCTGCTTTTCCAACAATATCTGGAATGCTCTTTTTTTCTCTCCACTCGCCCTTCGGCTTGAGTAGTTTGATTTTCACTTCTACGTTCTCCTCTTCCTCATCCAAAAGCGGATACGTAAAATCATGCTTCAGGTAGATTTTCCCTTTATATTGCTTAATACCTACATCCTTAACAGGTCCTGCTTTTAACAGCTTAATTGGTTTATATTCCGAAAAAGCGTGTTCATACATGTAAATATGATCGTTCCAGTCATCCGGACCATCAAGTGTGACCGCAATCAAATTTAAGTTATTTTTAGTTGCTGTTGTAACAAGTGTCCGTCTTGCTAGCTTTGTAAAACCTGTCTTGCCACCTGTTGTGTATTCATATAACCCAGTAAGCAAACGATTTTTATTTTTCCACACATAGTCCCAGTCTTCTTCTGAATTCGAAGCTCGATGCTTTTTCGTGCCTGAAATCACCCTGTATGTCTCGTTTTTCATGGCATATTGTGTTAATAGCGCCATATCATAGGCTGTCGAGTAATGGTTTTCCGTGTTGTCGAGTCCATGTGGGTTTGAAAAATGACTATTTGTCATGCCGATTTCCTCTGCCTTTTGGTTCATCATCCAGACAAATCCATCAAAACTGCCGCCTACCTCTTCAGCGATGGCTACAGCTGCATCATTTCCGGAACGTAGCATTAAGCCATAAACTAAGTTCTCCAACGTAATTTTTTCTCCTTTTTTTAAATAAAGAGAAGAACCCTCCGTTCCAACGGCATTTTGGCTAATTGTTACTGTATGATCTAATTTACCGGATTCTATTGCTAAGATTGCTGTCATGATTTTGGTTATGCTAGCAATACGGCTCTCTTCATGTGCATTCTCCTCATAAATGACTCGTCCGCTTTCCTGATCCATTAATATCGCACTATGGGCGCTTACAGGAAGGGTAGCTTTAGCTTTAGCTTGGCCTGGAAAGAATGTAAAAGCTATCATCACCATGCAGATGCATGGCAAAACTCGATATCGAAAACGCATGCAGTCCCCTCGTCCCTTTATGGTTTTGTACAAGTTTATGCATAAAGTAAAGGGATATGATAAGAAAAGCTGCCACCAGCGTTCGACTACAAACTTGTGAATTCTTTTCACGCTATAATGCGGATAGCGCTTAGTTGTTTTACAAACTAGCGATGAACTACTGGTCTAGGATAATCACTGACAACAAAGCTTCAGTAAATATGCAGTGCAGACTCTCATATCTACTAAATATCGTTTTAAGAACACATAAAAAAGGATATAGAGTGCGAGGTCTGCACCTTTTTGTATTTCGTTTTATTTGATGTAAAGAAGCGGTGTTTAGTACTCTGAAATTATCAATATCCAAGCCATTTTGATTTTTTTCTTTGGCGCAGACGCGCATGGACTCTTTTATAATATTCTAATTTCAAACTACATCATGAGTTTGAATGTGAAATAAAAGCCTTTATTGAGTTTTCCATGTAAGCTGACTTGCTTTGTCAAATCTATATTGTACCTCAGGCCAGTTCACGATTTCCCACCAGTTATCTACATAGGCTGCTCGATCTGTTTTATATTGCAAATAATAGGCATGTTCCCAAACATCTAAAACAAGTAAGGGAATCGTATCCCATTGGGTTAAAATCATATGTCGTTCCGACTGAAGTATTTCTAATTTCTTCGCTCTAGGTGCCCAAACAAGTATTGCCCAACCGATCCCCTCAACCGCTTTTGCCGCTTCACTAAAATGTTTCTTAAAAGCTTCAAAACTACCAAAGTCATGATCGATTTGCTTTAACAAACTCCCTTTTGGTTTTTCACCGCCTCTTGGATCCATGTTTTCCCAAAACAATGTGTGTAAGTAATGTCCTGATCCATGAAAAGCAGCTTCTCTTTCCCAATGCTTAATTAAGGAAAAATCATTAGTTTCACGAGCTTTTTGCATCATTCGTTCAGCTTTATTAAGCCCATCTACATATGTTTGGTGGTGTTTATCATGATGTAATTTCATAATTTCTTCTGAAATAACTGGTTCTAATGCATTATAGGGGTAAGGGAGCGGCGGAAGCGTATGTTTTCCGATCGGCACGGATTTGTTTACATTTAGATCTTGTGGCTGCTTTTGCGAGAGTTTGGTTACGTTATGATGGAGGATATGGATACGTTGCTGAAGCTGTTCGATTTCAGAAGCAGATAGCTCATCTTCACTTATTTCCGATGTACACTCTAATAGTTGATCGATTTCATCATGTAGATCACTTGAATCATCCGATCTTTTGTCAAGAAAACTCCTTACTCCCTGAAGCCATTCTATAACGTCTTCTACATATTGTTTATTTATCATTTTCTTTCTCCCCCAATATCACTAAATCTTCTTTTTTTGCCCATTCTGAACTATCCTATGAAAAATTTAGCATGATATGAGGATATTTTGAGTAATCAAAAAGCTGGTTTACGAAAGGATCTTTTCGCAAACCAGCTTTTGGTTACATTTAATTAGACTGCATCATTTTCGTACGATAATCATTTTCATAATAATCTAGTTCTTCACGCATTCTTTGAAAATTGCCTTCTAGACTTTTCAATAAGCGGTCTACACTATCAGGGGCATCCTTTTGGAATCTAATCGCATGTGCACCGGTATAAGCAGATCGGCTATCTTCATACCAAACATCTGATCTGGGAGTAAAAAATTCTTCTATACACCCATGAAATATTCGATATAAAGTTTTCTCAGCTATCTCTTTATTAAAATTGTTTTTCTGCAAAATGATCTGACACTCTTCCAAACAATATTCACTGTTTACCAACAAACGGCGAATGGTTGATAAAAGACCTTTATAATACGTTTCATCGCCTTGTTTTTCTTGCGTCAACTCATGCATTGTCGTTTCATTTAGAAATACCTCAAGCGTACTTACCGTATTCTCTAAAAAGTTTTGTACATCAACTAACTGAGACTGAACCGTTGAACTTTCCACAGCGAACCCCCCTAATGAATTTTATCCGCCAATCCGTTTTCGATTCTAAAAACGTATTATGGGCTGGATAGATTTATTATTAGTATATTATCACAATTACGATAATATTGTCAGTCAAGTGTTTCCTGGAATTTTTCAAAAAACAGATCCGCTTCACCCTGTTCAAAGTTTTCCTCGGATGAGCCTTCGAGCGCGGGTAATTCCTCAAGTGTTTTCAATCCAAAATAATCGAGAAACTCTTTCGTTGTGCCGTATAAATAAGCTCTTCCCGCTCCATCCGCTCTACCTACTTCTTTAATTAGCGCTTTAGAAATAAGCGTCTGCAAAGGCCTTTCTGTTTTCACGCCTCTGACTTCATCAATCTCAGACCTCGTTATTGGTTGTTTGTATGCAACGATGGCCAGTGTCTCTAGAGAAGCTTGAGACAATCCGCCCGATGCAGGTGATTCTACAAGCTTTTTAATATAATCCGAATGTTCCTTTTTAGTCGCTAATTGATAAACGCCCGCCATTTCAACTAGTTGCAAACCTCTATCACTTTCTTCATAGTATTCATTAAGATCTTGAAGAACTTCTTTTGTCTGAAGTTCAGCCATTTCTAGTACTGAAGTTAATTGCTTTAGAGATAATCCTTCATCTCCAGCTGCAAACAACAATGCTTCAACGATACCTTTCCAATTAATCACTTCCAACTGCTCTTACACCTTCCTTAGTTGCAACAAATATTTCTGCGAAGTTATGCTCTTGTTCGAGAAAGATATCATTTAGCTTCACTAACTCTAATATTGCTAAAAAAGTAACGACAATATGCTCTTTCTCAGGCTCTGGGAATAATTCAAAAAAGCTTTTTCTTCCCCGAATTGCTTGTAAGTCAGCCATGATTTGATTCATCCGTTTTTCGATAGATATTTCCTGTTTCGTTACTTTTGTAAACATCGGCTTCTGGAGCTTTTTCCTGCGAAGCAATTTTTGTAGAGCGCCGAGCATATCATATAAGCTTACATTGAGATCTTGATGATCCATTTCTGCCTCTTTTACAAATTCCCCCAAGTCACTTGGCGGCTTCATGAACATTAAACTTCTATCCTCTTCAAGCATCTTTAATTCATTGGCTGCTAGTTTATATTTCTTATATTCAATCAGTTTCTCTACGAGCTCATCACGAGGATCTTCTTCATATTCCATGCCTTCTTCATCGTATAAACGTTCCTCTTCATGTTTTGGTACTAACATCTTGCTTTTAATGGCAAGTAGCGAGGCAGCCATTACTAAATATTCACTGGCCACATCTAATTCTAGATGCTTCATTGTATGAATATAACTAAGATACTGTTCTGTTATCTCAGCCATTGGAATGTCATAAATATCTATTTCGAGCCGATTGATTAAATGAAGCAATAAATCCATCGGCCCTTCAAAAGCATCAATTTTAATATTATAAGCCATTTCAAAACCCCATTACATCGTTTTCGGTTACAAATCCTAAGGCAAGCCGAACTTCATTCGTTATTTCTACCTTTTTCTAAAATACGCCACACTATAGTATAGTGGATTTTTCAGCTGTTATCCAATAGTACATTAAATAAAGAAGCCATTTTTTCTAGGAACATTTTTCTAAATTAGGTTTCTGCCCATACACTTTTCTTCAAAAGTGCATACTCTGACACTGTAAAGAAATTAGAATTAAAGGAGGTACTAACATGGGCGATGGAGGATTTGGTTTCGGCGGAGGTTTCGCTTTGATTGTCGTATTATTCATTTTGTTAATTATTGTAGGTGCATCTTGGTTTTAATTTTTAGCTCATAAGCCTTGTTAATAAGGCGACTAGGAGGCTCTAATTTAGCCACTAAACAAAATAATTGAACAACTCGAATTGATTTTCCTCGTTTATATAATTAAATTTATACAAAGAGGGATTTGACGAAAGAGTCAAATCCTCTTTTTAATTGGCTGTTTTCACATACTTTGTTGCTTTTAAATTATATGTACACTACTCTCCTGGGATAATTTCCGTTACACGAATTCGCTTTTAAGCGGGGCGTCACAGGTGGCCCGTACCTCCCACTACAATCAATATCTGCTCGAATTTGTTACTTGCTGATAACAACAATCTTTACGAAAAGGGCCTTTTAATTAATATGTTTTATGACATAAAGAGCACTCCTATAAGCTATTCCTTGTACTTTTCCCCTACTAAGGCTTTATGACTGTAAGGATTCACTTCTAAATCCGGCTTATGCTACAATGACGGTAACAATTGAATAAACAAGGAGTGAACAAATTGGGCTACCCAAAAGAGTATGTGTCTTATTTAGTTCATTTTCATGCTAGCAGAGATTATTTCGAATGCCATGAAATTTTAGAAGAATATTGGAAAGAGGTCTCACCTCGTGAAAGAGACTCCTATTGGGTCGGATTTATCCAACTAGCTGTAGCTCTTTATCATTACCGTCGGGGAAATCTTATTGGTGCTAGAAAGACCATTCGAAAAGCAGGTAATATTCTTCAACTGAAGCCCGCGCAGATCAGCCAGCTTGGAATAGATTACAATGATTTAATGAAACTCATCGATGATCTTACTGAAAGAATGATTTTAGAAAAACCTTATCAAAGTGTGAATTTGCCAATTTTCGACGAAAAATTATCGGAAGACTGCCTTACTAGTTGCCGTGAAGCCGGCTATCAGTGGATGAAGGAAAGCAATCTTAATGATTCTCTTTTGATTAACAGACATGCACTACGTGATCGTTCAGAGGTCATTACAGAACGTAATAAACAGCTGCAAATGCGAAAAACGAAAAGTGACTGATTTTTTTAATCTTCAATGATCACATTACAATAAAGTGAAACTTCAATTAGTAGGTTTTTTTCCATTCCCCACTGATTTGTCCCTTTCTACTGTCGAAGGATCTAAATGAATCACAAAGTGCACCGCGTCCTTTAGTCTTACCTCTATGTCACCCACATCCTGTGATAGTCCGACAAGCATAAGCTGTAATACTCTATGGCGTAATTTGCCACAGAGTATTACAGCTTATGACCTTAAGTAGGGTTAGAAACAAAAAGGCAAATAAGACCCCCACCTCTTATCCTTGAGGTGGGGGTCTTACTGCCCGTTAATGCGGGAAAAAGAGGCGCCTAAGGTCAGATCCTGCAACAGCTAAATACAGTTAAAGATACTTGTAAGAAACTCTTCATACTGATTTAGAATACGAAGTCAGACATTTATGAGACGCCCACTGTTTATAAATTATTTATATATTTACATGGTAAATCTTTTACGTTCTTCTTATTATTCAACTTCTTTGATAAAATCGCATTTTTCAAAGAAAGAAACGGTATTTTCATTTGGTCTAATTTCTTTATTAGGAAAAAGCTCTTGAACTTCTTTTATCATAGTCTTTCCAATGCCTTGCTGGCGAAAAGAAGGGTTAACAGAAATATGCCTAATGATAATTACATCAGAAAGTGAAAGGTCGATTCCAATCACACCGAGGATTTCCTCGTCCTTCCAAAGATACAATTGCATATTATCATTGATTTCGTACTCTTTCATCGTGGTTTGCAATTTTTTAATATCCTTTTCCTCTGGCATAAACGACAATAGACCCATAGCAAATTTCTCGTATGCTTTTTTATATTTGATTAACATAATATCCCTCGTTACTAAAAGAACGTTGTATTTTAATAATTGAACCGATATTTATGATACATAAAAACTTCTTTTGTTTCAACATCCGCCATAATTCCTTTTACTAAAAATAGATTGACCCATCAAGGACCATTTAGCTTTATACGATCCATATCCAGTAAACAATGCCCCAAATAAGCCCTAGTGCAATCAAAATGAAGATTAGAGTTAGATTATTATTTCTCATTTACGAACTCCCACAACCCGCAATCATTAGTACAAAAAGTATTATTTTATGCATAGCACAACCGTTCTTTATTTGTTTATGCCTTCATTTTACTACACTCTTTACTTTCTGACAATATTATTTCAATTTATTACCATAAAATCAGATGCTTTACCACTTTTATTTTGAAACTTTTCTACAATCTGCTTATACTATAAAGTGAAACTTCAAGCATCCCTTGAACATTCTATAGCTAATGAGTGATAGTTCCTCTCATACTATGAATATTTTTCTCAAAACGTTCGTCTATTAATTGAAGGAGGAAATACAATGAAAAGAATAATAAAATGGGGTTTATTAGCCCTAATACTCTGTATGTTCGTACCAATTCGTGCATTTGCCGATGCTGCGGTGGGCGACATGATTATTACACTTGGTGAAAATCTCACAGCAGAACAAAAACAAATGTTACTAGCAGAAATGGGTGCACCAGCTGACGCTGAAATTCTAACAGTTACTAATAAGGAAGAACACGATTATTTAGGAAATTATATTGCAAGCCGATTAATCGGAACGAAAGCAATCTCTTCTTCTTCCATTACATTGGAAAAAGCAGGCACAGGATTGAAAGTAGAATCAAAAAATATTAACTGGGTTACAGAAGAGATGTATGCCAATGCACTTGCTACTGCTGGTGTCAAAGATGCTACCGTACATGTAACAGCTCCGATTCCCGTTTCAGGGACGGCTGCTTTAACTGGTGTAATTAAAGCCTATGAACTTTCATCAGATAAAGCGATACCTGAAGAAGTAAAACAAGCAGCAAATGAGGAGATGGTGAAAACCGCTCAACTCGGTGATCAGGTCGGTACAGAGGAAGCCGCTGCCCTTATTACAAAGATAAAAGAAAAAATGGCAATAGATCCTCCGAAAACAGAAGCAGACGTTCGAACAATCATTGAGTCTGCGGCAAAAGAACTGGGAATTACCTTAAACGAGCAACAAATCCAAAGCCTCATCGACTTGTTTAATAAGTTGAAAGATTTAAATATTGACTGGAATGCTGTTGGTAACCAATTGACAGAAGCTAAAGAAAAATTGTCTACCTTTCTCCAATCAGAAGAAGGCCAATCTTTTCTCGATAAACTTAAAAGCTTTTTTAGCAGTTTAATTGATGCGATAAAATCCTTCTTCTCTTAATAGTGAAAAAACGAGGCTGTCCTAAAACCATAGGGTCAAATCCTCACCCTCTATATACAAATTAAGCATTACG
Source organism: Peribacillus huizhouensis (assembly GCF_014138605.1). Lineage (GTDB taxonomy): Bacteria > Bacillota > Bacilli > Bacillales > DSM-1321 > Peribacillus > Peribacillus huizhouensis. The sequence goes on from NZ_JACJHX010000007.1 coordinate 44,286, forward strand.
CTTAAACTGTATATAGAGGGTGAGGTTAGCCCCTTTTAGACAGCCTCGTTTTTTATCCCACACTTAATGGGCAGCAAGACCCCCACTGATGGAAGTTTCACTTTATTTCGTTTTGACGATTTCTTTTAATTCTAAATCCAAACGGACTAAATCTTCATATGTTTCTCTTTTAATCACTTGTTTCGCCTCACCATTTTCCACAAAGACTACTGCTGGACGTGGAATCCGATTATAGTTATTAGCCATCGAATACCCGTACGCTCCTGTACAAAATACCGCTAGAAGATCACCGCGGCCAGACTTTGGCAAAGGCAAATCCCAAATAAGCATATCGCCGCTTTCGCAGCACTTGCCGGCAATTGAAACAGTCTCTTCTACTTCATCTAATGGTCGATTCGCTAGTACAGCCTCATACTTTGCTTCGTACAGTGCTGGACGAATATTATCACTCATTCCACCGTCAACCGCAACGTATTTACGAACTTGTGGCACTTCTTTTTCAGAGCCCACTTTATATAAAGTAATCCCCGCATCCCCTACAAGGGAACGCCCTGGTTCAATCCAAATTTCAGGCATTGGAATGTCTGTTCCTTGAAGTTCATTTTGAACTTCACGAACAATTTCCTCTACATATTGTGAAGCAGGAATGGGAGTATCTTCTTCAGTGTAGCGGATCCCAAAACCTCCTCCTAAATTTAGCACTGGAGGTTGATAGCCGAATTCTTCATTCCATTTCTTTAATTGTCCGATTATCTTTTTCGCAGCTAAGACAAAACCTGTCGTTTGAAAAATCTGTGAACCGATATGGCAATGAAGTCCTTGTACATTCATCCACTTACAATTTAAAGCTTGCTTTAACGCTTGCTCTGCTTGGCCATTTAGCAAATCGAAACCAAATTTCGAATCTTCTTGCCCTGTCAGGATATAGTCATGTGTATGAGCTTCAATTCCAGGCGTTACTCTAAGTAAAATATTTACCTTCTGTTCTTTAAACACACACAGCTCTTCTAATAATTCTAATTCGGAAAAATTATCTACGACGATACATCCAATGTTATGCTCTAGTGCCATCATTAGTTCTTCTTCGCTCTTGTTATTGCCATGAAAATGAATTCGTTCTACAGGAAATTCAGCCTTTAACGCTGTATAAAGTTCTCCACCAGAAACAACATCAAGAGAAAGTCCTTCTTCTTTCACTAATTGAATCATGGCAATTGAAGAAAACGCTTTGCTAGCATATGCTACTTGTGCAGAGATTCCCAGATTTTCGAATGTTTGTTTGAATCCTCTCGCTCTTTCTCTAATTAATTCGATATCATATACGTATAGAGGTGTTCCGTATTCAGCTGCAAGTTGTACAGTATCTACTCCGCCTATTTCAAGATGTCTTGCATCATTTACTTTTCCTGTTCCATAAAAGTGCATATACGCCTCTCCCTTTCCTGTCTTTGAAGCCAATTCCCGCAGTTCTTGTAAGAGAATTTCCCCACCAAAAGGGTCTGAGATCTCCACTAATCTTGTACAAATTGTATTAACGATATAAGTGATGTGGGGTCTGACCCTTTTAGGAGAAACTCTTTGTGGAATCTTTTTCTTTCAAATAGCTATTCAAAGCTTTAGCTATTGATTTTTAGAATAAAGTTAAATTACCACAACTTTTCGACAACAGCAACACTTATGTGAAACTATTTAATGAAGCTGCACTACTCATTTTAGCTTTTTAACATAGATAAAGGTGTAATACCGCAGTATCACATATAAGAACTAACATTTGGTTAGACAACCAATCAAAGTGAGCAATCTTAGTTTTTTCATTTATCTCACAATACAGTCAGCAAGACCCCAACTGACTGCTGTTTCACTTTATTTTGGTTGACGATATCGATCTTGAGGATGTACAATACTCGGACGAATTCTAGAACCTGGATAAGGTCTTCTTAACAAAATATGCGATAGTGCTTTTGGTCGAAACGGGATAAGAGGCCATAAGTATGGTGTATTCAAGGTTTTTATACTAGCTAGCAAAATGATGTACAATGTTAAGCCTATGATTAAGCCGGGTAGCTTAAATATTGCAACAATAAGTAAAATAATTAACCGTGAGACTTTATTCGCAACTCCTAATTCCAAACTAGGTGTCACGAATGTTCCTACTGTAGCAATTGATGCGTAGAGAATGACTTCTGGTACGAAAAATCCAACATCGATAGCAATCTGGCCAATTAAAACGGCTGCAATTAGTCCCATTGCTGTTGAGAGTGGGGTTGGCGTATGTATGGCCGCCATCCTCAAAAATTCAATTCCAATGTCCGCTATAAAGATTTGCAAGACTATTGGAATATTTGTTGATTCGTTAGGCCCTACGAATGCTAGTTGTTCCGGCAATAACGATGGTTCCACACAAAATAAGAACCAAACCGGCAATAGTAAAATAGAAGCAATAACTCCTAAAAATCTAACCCACCTTTCAAGAGTACCAATAGCCGGTGCCTGACGATACTCCTCCGCATGCTGCATATGATGAAAAATCGTTGATGGAGTAATGATGACACTTGGAGAAGTATCTACAAAAATGATGACATGCCCTTCCATCAAATGAGTGGATGCGACATCTGCCCGTTCCGTATACCGGATGAGCGGATAAGGAATATATCCTTGTTTGACGAGAAATTCCTCTACCGTTTTATCCGCCATTGTCAATCCGTCCACTTTTATATTAGATAATTCTTTCCGTATAATATCTATTAAGTCAGGATCAGCGAGCCCTTTTATATATCCGATCGCAATATCCGTTTTTGATCGTTCTCCAACCCTCATAATTTCGAATCGAAGTCGTTCATCACGGATTCTCCTTCTGGTCAGTGCTGTATTGATAATAATATTTTCCACATAGCCATCTCTTGAACCGCGAACCACTTTCTCTGTATCCGGTTCTATTGGTGTTCTTCCTGGATAACTTCTAACATCGACAACAAGTCCAATTGGCGTCCCATCCACTACTATAACAATCAAACCGGAAAGTACTTGATCGACTAATTCATCAAGAGTCTTAATTTCTTCGACTGATGGGTGAACTATACTATTATAGACTTTTTCAAATACCTTTTGTGTATGTCTTTCAGTATCATTTTGATCGACGAGCTGGTCCAAAATTTCGATTATAAATTCCGAGTCGGTCAATCCATTCACATAATAGATATGGACCTGTTTTTTCAAAATAATTAGTTTTCTAACACCTAAGTCAAAACTTTCTCCTAGGCCAACTTTCTCCTTCATAAAGGCTTCTATTTCTTCCACTCTTTCAGGAATCGGTCGCATCTTGTGCTCTTTTTTGTTCGTCACTATAGCCGCTCCTTTCTAAAATAAGTTCAATGGCAAGCTTGGTAATGGGAGCTCCTTTTACATAATCATCTTTTTTTGACATTTTTCCAATATCGCCAATTCCTACGACAATTGGTGCATGTAACTGATCAATACAATAAACGGTATCTCCAGTAATTTTTCCTGGTTCAAATTCTTCCGCCCCATACTTATCGACACCATTTCCTGTTAAGTTACCGTCACGATCAATACTGACGTCCACTTTCGTCCACTCTGCATGTCGCGTTCTTGAAGCAACAGCAATAATGCCTAATACTTCAATATCCGCATGATTGGCTACATACCGCATAGCAGTTTCTCCTGCACCTTCTCCTACAATCCCGCTATCATCAAACATTACTAATACGGGGTCATAGGGGGCCTTTTTAATTAACCTAACAATGGTCTTGCCTGAAAGAGTGGTTGGGTTGCCCCAAGACATAGAAATACAGCGTCCTCCAATCTCCTTAGCTACAATCTCAACCACCCTTCTTGCGTATTCGTCACCATCAGTTATGAGGACTACTTTTCGTTTATTGTCCATTCAAGGGATCCTTTCTATATAAAGTGAACTCCCATCTGTCGGTTATTAGAAATTTTCACATGTTAATCTTCACAAGTTTACAAAATAGATCCATTGAAACAATGATCCAATTACCTTTCCGAAAACAACTGCCATGATTAAATAAACCATTTTATCTTGGATTCCAATCCGTTTGGATAGGATAGGAAACACATTTAGCACTTCCGTTAATGCAGCCGCTAGCATTCCGTTGAATACACCGTTTGCCACTCCAATAATCGGCAATACGTATTGATTCCAATGCAAAATAGTTCCTTGTAGGCTAAGCCAAGTTCCAGCAAGTACACCAAATACTACAGCCCATTCGTAATAGCGAATCATTTTCATCGTTTTTGTCAGCTGAGTTAGCCTTGGGATCAGTCCAAGAACAGTTAAGAATGCAACGAATCCAGCACCGACAGAAAGTCCGCCTGCAAAACCAAGAACGGCAACCAAAATCAAATTACCTGTCATCGATTTGACGGATGCTTTCCTTATTTTCATTCATAATCACGTATTGGTCTAAATCTTGCTGGTAATTGAACATTTCCACTTCAAGTGGACTCGGTTCTTCGTTGAATCGTTTTTTAAAAAAGTGATTAAAAAACAGGACCATCCCTAGTCCCAAGCCAATACTATAAGGAATTTGAATTAACAACGGGCTTTTGTCTTCCCTGCCTGTAATAAGCTTAAATAGTTTTTGATGGACTTCTTGCATACTCACGTCGACATGATAGTTCATAATCGTGATTCCTGTTCCTAAAAACAGAAGTATCCATACTCCGATGAAAAATAAAAACGAGAATTTTCTTTTTTCATAGACTACTTCAACGATTGTTTGAGCAGGACCAAACGTCTGTACTTCAAGCTCACTATCCATTTTTCCCATTTCCTGGATAACCTGAACTAGATCAATAATGATGATATTTTTGTCCTCTTTTTTTACTTTCAAAAGCGTAATGTCCTCAAGCTTACTTACTAAATCTTTGGGACCAATTACTTTTACTACATCTTTAACCTTCACTTCCTGATTTAATTTGACTTGTACGCGGTTTCGCATTCGTACATAAATTAGTTCCATTTCACTCACCCCGCACGTTATTTTCCTTATATTTGTAGTATGGATTGGAAATCAAAGGAGCATACGAAAGAATCGTGATGACTAAAAATTACCATCTAACTTAACTATTATATTTTTTCTTTTTTTACACGCAAAAGACCATATGAATTATTGATTCATATGGTCTTTCATTTGTTGAAGAATTTTCTTTTCTAAACGGGATACTTGCACTTGCGATATACCTAAACGAACAGCCACCTCTGACTGAGTTTGATCTTTATAATAGCGCAAATAGACTATTAATCGCTCTCGTTCGTCCAGTCCATGAATCGCTTCTTTTAAAGCGATCTTATCAAACCATTTGGTTTCATTGGTATCTGCAATTTGGTCAAGCAGGGTGATTGGATCTCCATCATTTTCATATACGGTTTCATGGATTGATGAAGGACTACGGCTTGCTTCCTGTGCAAGGACGATTTCCTCAGGGGTTAATTCCAAATGCTCGGCAAGTTCCGTTAATGTTGGGACTCGCCCATATATTTTCGATAGTTCTTCTTTGGCACGACGGATTTTATGAGCCATTTCCTTCAACGATCGACTTACTTTTACGGTCCCATCATCACGAATGAAACGTTGGATTTCACCAATAATCATCGGAACCGCATACGTGGAAAATTTCACTTCAAACGATAGATCGAACTTATCAACAGATTTTAGAAGACCAATACAGCCGATTTGATATAAATCATCTGGCTCATAGCCTCGATTCAAAAATCGCTGCACGACCGACCAAACTAATCTTAGATTACTATTTACAATCTTGTCCCTAGCTTCTTGGTCCCCGCTCTGGCTGCGTCGGATTAAACTCCGTAACTCATCATCTTTTAAATGGACCTGGTTCTTCTTGTTTTTAACCTCCACATCCATAGGCGTGTCTCCCTTAATTGCACAAAGCTTTAGTTTTAGTTAAGTGCTTTTTTAGTCGAATGATGGTTCCTTCGCCTTTATGGGAAATGACATGCATTTCATCCATGAAATTTTCCATAATCGTAAAACCCATTCCCGATCTTTCGAGTTCTGGCTTTGTCGTATAAAGTGGCTGAAGTGCTTCGTCTAAGTCTTCAATTCCAAGGCCTTCATCACGAATTTCCAATTCAATCATATCGTCTTCTAGGACAACAGAAATATAAACAACACCGGTTGGGTCATTCTCATATCCATGAATGATGGAGTTCGTTACCCCTTCAGATACGACTGTCTTAATCTCTGTTAATTCATCCAGAGTCGGATCTAATTGCGCGATAAATGATGCGACAGACACCCTCGCAAACGATTCATTTTGGCTGAGTGCCGAGAATGCCAATTCCATTTTATTTTTCATATTAGGCAACCCCCAATCTTTGTAAAGCATATTCTTCAGAAATATCAAGCTTGATAATTTTAAACAATCCTGACATATCAAACAAGCGCTTTATAGATGGGGAGATTGCACATACGACCATTTCACCGTCGTTCTTCTTTATTTGGTTATATCGGCCAAGAATGACGCCCAGCCCTGAGCTGTCCATAAATGTTAGCTCTTTTAGATTAAGCACGATATGTTTAATCTCCTGTTTCTCCAACACTGATTCAGCCTGCTGCTTTAGCTCAACAGCTGTATGATGATCCAATTCTCCTCTTAGGCGGATACATAAGACTTGATTTTTCGTTTCAATTTCAATTATCAGACTCAAACTTCATGCCTCCTTATCTGTCGTATAAGGAGTGAATTTCTACTTTTAGAGGGTCAATTCCTTCTTATCAGCAAAACTAGTGGTTTTTCGGCTAAATTAGAAAAAATAGGTTTGATTTTGACACAAAACGCTACTCCGTTTTTGTAAACATGCCAAAGGAACGTTTATATAGGTCCCACCAGCTTGCTTTTTTCACTGTATTTTTAGCTACGATGGGTGAGCTCGTCACTTTTTTTCCATTTTTCATGATTTCGAGTGTTCCAATTTTCTCACCTTTCATAACCGGTGCTTTTAAATGTTTGTCAAGCTTGATTTTTTTTGTAAAATCTTTTGCAGACCCGCCTTTTGCCGTCAACACAGAGATCGGCTCACTCGTTACACCCGTAACGTTTTTTTTATTTCCTTTACTGATAGAAACCGTCTTAAGATCAACCCCACGCTTATATAATGGATGGGTCATAAATTGTGAAAATGCATAATCAAGCATTTTCGTCACCTGTGCATTTCGTTCTTTCGGTGACGGGGCCCCCATTACGACCGCAATGACCCTCATATCGCCTTTTTTCGCTGTCGCTGTTAAGCAATATTTCGCTTCATTTGTAAACCCGGTTTTCAATCCATCTACACCTGGATAAAATTTTACAAGCTTATTCGTATTAACAAGCCAGAATTTCTTGTCGGTATTTTCACGAAGGTACGATTCGTATGTCCCTGTAAATTGGGTAATTAAGTCATATTTCAATAATTCCTTTGCCATAATTGCCATATCATGTGCCGTACTGTAATGATCAGACTCTGGAAGTCCTGTGGAATTTTGGAACTTCGTGTGCGTTGCTCCTAATTCTTTTGCTCTCTCATTCATTTTCGCGACAAATGCTTCTTCTGAACCTTCCAGTCTTTCAGCCATAGCAACAGACGCATCATTTCCTGATCCTATCGCTATACCTTTGAGCATTTGTTCAACCGTCATGACTTCTCCAGGTTCTAGAAAGATTTGCGATCCACCCATTGATGCGGCATATTCACTTGTGCTAATCTTTTCATTTAGCTTTAATTCACCTTTATCAAGTGCCTCCATGATGAGTAGCATGGTCATAATTTTTGTCATACTAGCAGGTGGTAGCTGTTCTTCTGCGTTTTTATCATATAAAACAGTGCCTGTATCTCTTTCAATTAAAATGGCTGATTTCGCCTGTTTTGCTAATTCAACACTATTTTTCTCAGCAGCAAAACTATGTGGAATGCTCATGCTTGTTAGCAATAGAATAGCTGCGCATATACTTACTATCCGCTTCATCTGCAAACCCCTCCTATTCTTGATAATTTTATTTTTTCCAAAATTATCATTAATATACAAGTTGTGTTAATTAAAAAGGAAAAGGAGGAAGTTATTTTATTGGATAGTTGTTTTTAGCAAGTAACAATTCGAGCGGAATGCGAGTACCTGAAACGGAAATCACCCCAGATTGTTAGTGTGCATATAGATTGAAAAGCAACAAAGTATAAAAAAGCCGTCCCATAAGAAAGGGTCAGACCCCACACCTACTATATATCGTTTAAGTCGTGAACATAAGCTAATAAACGATGTATAGAGTGTGAAGATCTGACCCTTTAGGACAACCTTATTGTCATCTAAATTATTCTGTAATTTGTTTATATATAAGCGTTGGCTTTTCAACTTTTTCAGAAGAGATTGTGATATTCGCATACAGTTTTTCTTTAACTGCAGAAACATCTTCAAAGTTACTGTATATCGTAACAAGGGACTCCCCTTTGACAACGCGATCTCCAATTTTCTTATTTAGCATAAGACCTACAGCTAAATCAATCTCAGATTCTTTAGTAGCCCGCCCTGCTCCTAGAAGCATTGCGGCTGTTCCTATTTCGTCTGCTACGATTGTAGAAACATATCCATCTTCTTTTGCTTCAAGCTCGAATTTATATTGTGCTTGTGGAAGCTTTTCAGGATGATCAACAATCGATCCGTCTCCCCCTTGTGCTTCAAGGAACATTTTAAAGGAAGCTAGTGCCGAGCCGTCCTTGATTGCTTGTGTAAGCATTGTTCTAGCCATTTCAATAGATTCCGCTTTCTTCGCTAAATAAACCATATAACTACCAAGTGTTAAAGAAAGCTCCGTTAAATCTTCAGGTCCCTCCCCTTTTAATGTATCAATCGCTTCTTTTACTTCTAATGCATTCCCGATGGCAAAGCCAAGTGGCTGACTCATATCTGAAATAATCGCCATTGTATTACGGCCAACATTATTCCCGATGTTTACCATCGCTTTAGCCAGCTGCTCCGAATCTTCAACTGTTTTCATAAATGCACCCGCTCCTGTCTTCACATCCAAGACGATAGCGTCAGCACCAGCGGCAATTTTCTTACTCATAATCGAGCTTGCGATCAACGCGATATTGTCAACTGTTGCTGTAACATCACGTAGGGCATAAAGCTTTTTATCGGCTGGAGTCAGGTTCCCACTTTGGCCGATTACAGCGAGTTTATTTTTGTTAACAAGATGGATAAACTCTTCATTTTCAATTTCAACATGGAAGCCTTTGACCGCTTCTAATTTATCAATAGTTCCACCAGTATGACCAAGACCGCGGCCTGACATTTTCGCAACAGGCACACCTACTGCAGCAACAAGAGGTCCTAGCACAAGTGTTGTAGTATCACCCACACCACCAGTGCTATGTTTATCCACTTTAATACCTTCGATCGCTGATAAATCAATTGTTTCTCCTGAGTTGACCATCGCCATCGTTAAATCAGCACGTTCTTTTTCAGCCATGCCTTTAAAGTATATAGCCATTGCAAATGCACTCATCTGGTAATCAGGAATCGATCCCTTTGTGTATCCGTCTATAATAAAGTTAATTTCTTCAGTTGATAGCTCAAACCCGTCCCTTTTTTTTGCAATTAGATCAACCATTCTCATTGAAATCACCACTTTTTAAAATATTTTAAATTTACATTTGTTTAACAATTTCTTTTACAAAGCTCATGAAGCTACTTTTTACTTTTTCCGTCGTTTCAATCACTTCTTCATGTGATAGTGGCTGATCCAAGATGCCAGCTGCCATATTCGTAATACAAGAAATACCTAGCACTTCAATCCCTGAATGACGAGCGATGATAACTTCTGGTACAGTTGACATCCCTACTGCGTCTCCTCCCATTACCCTTGCGAGACGGATTTCTGCTGGTGTTTCATAAGTTGGACCGCTAAATCCTAAGTAGACTCCCTCTTTTGTATCGATTTGAAGAGTTGAAGCAATCTCCTTCGCTTTTGCTCGAAGCTGCTTACTATATGCTTCGGACATATCCGGGAAGCGTGGACCAAAGCGCTCATCATTCGGCCCGATCAAAGGATTTGTACCTGTATAATTTATATGATCAGTTATCAGCATTAAATCACCGGGAACAAAACTTTCATTCACACTACCGGCAGCATTCGTTACGATCATTTTCTCCACACCAAGAAGCTTCATAACACGAACTGGGAACGTGACCAATTCCATAGGATAGCCCTCGTAATAATGGAAACGTCCTTGCATAGCGACAACCTTTTTTCCACTTAGTTCGCCAAGTACAAGCTGCCCAGCATGACCTTCAACAGTTGACACCGGAAACTCTGGTATCTCACTGTATGGAATTTTCACCGCATTTTCAATTTCATCTGCTAAAACACCAAGACCTGATCCTAAAATTAAACCGATTTCTGGTGTATCCTGAAACTTTTCTTTAATAAACGATGCTGCTTTTTCAATTTTCTCGTACATTCTGCACTACTCCCTTTATTCTTTATATTATTCGTGGAAAACGCCCAATATCAGCCATCTTTATTGAAGATATTCCAATAAACTTTTTCCGAATTCCGGCATTTTCACCTTAAAATTCTCTGCTACTGTTGCGCCAAGATCAGCAAACGTTTGACTGATTGGCAATTCTTTACCCTTTGTAAAACGGGGTGAATAGATTAGCAGTGGCACGTACTCACGTGTATGGTCTGTTCCGGCGTGGACAGGATCATTCCCGTGGTCTGCAGTAATGATTAATAAATCATCTTCCTTCAACTTACTTAACACTTCCGGCATACGTGCGTCAAATTCTTCTAACGCTTTTCCGTATCCAATTGGGTCACGGCGATGCCCGTATAATGCATCAAAGTCAACTAAATTCAAAAAGCTTAACCCAGTAAAGTCCATGTCTAAAGTCTGCAGTAATTTATCCATTCCGTCCACATTAGACACTGTTCGCAAGCTTTTAGTTACACCCTCCCCATCAAAAATATCAGAAATTTTCCCGACAGCAAGAACGTCCAAACCTGCATCCTTTAATTCATTCATAACGGTTCGTTCAAACGGTTTTAATGCATAGTCATGGCGATTCGCTGTTCTTTTGAAATCGCCTGGTTCACCGATAAATGGTCTGGCAATAACACGTCCAATTTTATATTCATCAGCCAATGTCAATTCACGAGCAATTTCACAAATTTTATATAATTCATCTAGTGGCACGACTTCTTCATGTGCGGCAATCTGAAGCACAGAATCAGCAGATGTATAGACAATCAGCGCTCCTGTTTTCATGTGCTCTTCACCAAGCTGGTCAAGAATTTCTGTTCCACTTGCTGGAATATTTCCGATGATTGAGCGACCTGTTCTAGCTTCTAATTCGTGAATGAGCAACTCAGGAAACCCGTCAGGAAAGACACGGAAAGGCTTCGTAATATTTAAACCCATTATTTCCCAGTGACCTGTCATTGTGTCTTTTCCCGTTGATGCTTCTTGCATTTTAGAGAAAAATCCTAGCGGTTGGTCCGCTTTATCCACACCTTGAATCTCCCGAATATTACTTAGTCCCAATTTACCTAAATTCGGCATTTTCAATCCGTTCATCTCAGCAGCGATATGACCGAGTGTATCCGCACCCTCATCACCAAATAAGTCAGCATCCGGTGCCTCGCCAATCCCAACTGAATCCATTACAACTAAGAAAATTCTTTTATATCTAGATTCTTGGTTCATGTTTATTCCTCCTAGCTTTTTACCTCTATTTTTTATATTACCCGTAACAATATTGATTAAATCACCGTTTAATATGTAAGCGTTTTTGAAGTCAGAAGTCTGACCACTACATTGTAAACGATTTTTGATCTTTTTTACAATGATTTTATCTTCTTAAACCCGGTAACCACTCATGTTTTAGTTATATGACATAGATCTAACTTGATAAGACTAACCATCAGCATGGGTTTTTCCTCCCCCAGTGATAGTTAGTCTTGTTTGATTAGCGCTAAAGCCTCGTTAGAGTATTACTACGAACCCATTCAATAAACAAATAACGAAACTCGACGCATGGTCATGTCTATGTCTTTAGTCAAACTTTCTCTTTATTAAATCTAGGTAGCATTGTAACTCGCCTAGTTTTGTTTTATTGCAAAATTGAAGCGACCGGTATTATACGGGCTGCCTTTCTCTTGAATCTACAAAGCCATCCCGTTAAACCGGGATAATTGGTGTTTATAATGTGCAAAGTCAAGACCTTAAATACTCCTTATCATTCTATTAAGCTCTTGGATGAAACTTTGTATACACATCTTTCAAACGAACGTTTGTCACATGGGTATAGATTTGCGTCGTTGAAATATCAGCATGCCCGAGCATTTCCTGTACCGCCCGTAAATCTGCTCCATTCATTACTAAGTGCGTTGCAAACGAATGCCGTAATGTATGTGGCGTCAGTTCTTTTTCAATGTTTGCTTCTTTTGCTAATCTTTTTAAAATTTTCCAAAAACCTTGCCGAGTCAACCGATTTCCATGATGATTCAGAAATAAAGAATCAGTTTTATAGTTTTTACTTACAAATTTTCCGCGAGCTTGAACTATATACTGATCAATAGCGAAAAGCGCTGTTTTTCCAATCGGAATGATTCTTTCTTTATTCCCTTTACCGACACAACGCACAAAGCCCATTGTCGAGTGTACATCAGATAAATTAAGATTAATCAATTCACTTACCCGCATTCCTGTTGCATATAACAGCTCAAGCATCGCTTTATCTCTAAATCCATAAGGTTCGATAAGCTTTGGAGATTCTAGCAATGATTCTACTTCTTCCATACTTAGCACTTTTGGAAGGCTTCTTTCTGGCTGTGGTGATTCAATATGTACAGATGGATCTTGGTCTGTCACTTTCTCACGAATGAGAAATTGGTGAAAGGACCGTATCGATGCAATATGTCTAGCAATTGTTTTCGAGGATTTTCCTTGGTCTTTTAAATGAGCAAGAAACTGGATAATGTTCGTTCTGCGAGAATCATTCCAACTAGCCAATTGACAGACATTTTTTAAGTAAGTCCGATATGATTTCAAATCTCGCTCATAGGAAACAAGGGTATTCGCAGCAAGCCCCTTCTCTATAGTCAGAAAGTGAATATAATCTCTTATTTGGTCTTCCATTGGCATTACTCCCCATTTAAATAAAACAGCATAAGTCTGCTAAACCAGGTCTCTTCTTCTGGATCTTCCGCTGTTGTTACTTTAATTGCAGTTCCTTTCGGTTCATCATAGCGATGATACCCTTCAAACTCTTGATTTAACCATACCATGCCGCTATAAAAAAGAACAGTAAAGCTCACAAAGAGCAACAGTACCTTTAAAGTATGAAGTAACATGGAAAATGATGTCTTCATTTCTACCCTCCGTCCCCTCATTATTCAAGATGCACTCGTTCGTACACAGTTCGAATAACTTGTCTTACTTCAATCTATGCCAAGTAAGAAAGGATTTATACGGATTTTCACTTTATTTAAGGGCAATATGCAAAAAAACCTTCTCCTAAGGATAGGAAAAGGCTGCGTAACTCATTCAGTCGCTTTATCATCTTCTGTTTTTTCATGACATCTGTGGCAAATTCCGTGGAAGGTCAATCTATGATCTTTTATCTTAAAATTCCAATCACGTTCAACGATCGTTTCTACATCTTCAAGCAAATCTTCCTGAATTTCGTCCACTGCCCCGCATTCAACACATACAAGATGATGATGAAAATGCGCTGCGCCCTCTTGTCTTAAATCGTATCGGGACACTCCATCACCAAAGTTAATTTTATCAACTATTTTTAATTCAGTAAGCAATTCAAGCGTACGATATACAGTTGCCAAGCCTATCTCCGGCGACTTCTCTTTGACAAGGAGGTACACGTCTTCAGCGCTTAAATGATCCTCTTCATGTTCAAGTAAAACGCGAACGGTCGCTTCTCGCTGAGGCGTCAATTTATAGCTGGACGAGTGCAACTGCTTTTTTATTCGATCGATTCTGGTCTCCATACTTTTCCCTCCCGCGCCGTATCGTTTCTATTATATCAAAAGAGGGAAAACTGTCAAAAGAGAAAATCGCCATTTGCTTATTTTTTCTGTAGAAAAGGGGCAGGGCTTTGCAAAACCAACTCCGGACAGCCACGTTTATAAGGTGATGCCGTCATAGAACCTGAACCTTTTTCATCATCGAATTGGGAGCTAGCGCTCACGGATGTTTTTTCCCGCATTAACGGTCAAAACCCCCACCTTAAAGCTTAGCGGAATCGAGGAAGCTTGAGGGATAACTGTCTAATCTAGTTGCGGCTCCTAGCCCCTCGAAGTCATAAGCTGTAATACTCTGTGGCAAACTACGCCAATACGTATTCCTTCTTATACTTGTCGGACTATCACAGGACGTAAGCGCGATCTTAGGAGACGTTCCCACACCATTCGCCTCGCTTTTTGATGTAAAAGCCCGATGTGATTTTTCAATGGTATAATTGAGGCCCACAGGACGTGGGTCACACAGACGTAGACATGAGGACGCGGCGTACTTAGTCTGTGATTCATTGATTCGGGTTCGTACTGTCCGATTGATCGAAGCTGTCGCTGCGATCTTAGCGACAGTAGAACGGGACTAACAACCTGTGGAAGATGAAGCCCCCCACTGATTGAAATTTCACTTTATCTATTTAGTAAACTAACAACATTTTTCATTAAAGAAGGAGATACATAGGCTTCAATTGCACCTGCGCAAGCTAAAAAGACGATCGATACGGTCAATGCTAATATATAGCGCATGATAATCGGTTTTAAAGGCTCGCGAATTTGTTTCATGAGAATTCTTTGAATCATTTTCACAGATAACGAAACGGAAATGACTGCGATAATGATAAATACAGGCACGATAATAATATTTTGCGGCAAAATCGAAACAAACGAAAGCAAGAAGCCCCCCCACCCCATTTGACTAACCAAGAAGCCAACCGTAAATCCGACTACCATACCCTTTAAGAACAATAGCACCAAAATCACAGGCAGGCCAATTACTGACACTCCTAATATCCACATAAACGCTATATATTTCACATTATGCGCAACACTTTGGGTAAACATGTCCCAATCAGCTGCAATTTTCGCCTCGGATACTTGTCCAAAAAATTGTGATAAATAGTAAAATAAGTCATCGCTCTGAGTAAAGCTCAAACTATTTACAAGAATGGCCCCAAAGATCACTCCCATTAAAAATAGGACAGTAATAAACACATACAATGAGGAATGTTCGTTGATATGATTAATTGCTGCGTTTTGTACGACGGATTTTTTCTTCATCTTTTTTCCTCCTGACTATTGCTTAGTAGATTGTATGACGAACCGTGTTTATTATGACTCTGGATTTTTTTGAATATATACATCTATTCTTTTTTTCAGACAACGGTTATCTTTCGTGATATAATTTTCCAATTAAACTTTTAGATATATAGGATGAATTTTTTTGGCGCCAATGGCCGTCGATCAGTAAGCATCTAAGGAGGTAATGAAATGAAGGCGATATTAAAGGATTTCCCAGAGAGAATTGAAACAGAGAGGCTTTATATGAGACCTTGTCGGCCAGGAGATGGGTATGATGTCCATCGGGCCATTTTACATTCCCGCGATCAGTTAAAAGAATGGCTTCCCTTTGCAATCCATGAGCCTGTTTTGGAAAATATAGAAGAAAATATCCGCAGTGCTTATGCTGATTTTATTTTGAAGGAAGATATTCGGTTACATATCTACCGAAAGAAGGACGATGCTTTCATCGGTTCAACTGGACTTCACAGAATCAACTGGAATGTTCCTAAATTTGAAATCGGCTATTGGATTGATACTCGCCATAGCAAACAAGGTTATATCACAGAGTCCGTCTGCGCTTTAACCGATTTCGCATTTGACTATTACCAAGCAAAGCGAGTTGAAATCCGCTGTGACCCGAGCAATCTAAATAGCAGACGGATCCCTGAGAAATTGGGCTTTATTCTGGAAGCTATTCTTCGAAACGATAGTATAAGCGTAGATGGAAAATCAGTACGGGATACTTGTGTTTTTTCGAAAATCACAAAATAAAAAAGAGGATGTCCCATAAGAAAGGTCAGACCCTGCAACTACAACCCATAGTTTAAATAAACTGTGATGAGTGTTGGGTTAAACTCTCTTAAGACATCCTCTTTCTCTGCAGTTATATAGTATCGCCGTAATCTTTGTTCCTTGTTTTAGTGTTTTTCACTGTTAAACTTGCCTGTGATTGCAACGAGAGACGATCGCTTACTGTGGGCGGTCCGGGAGCCTCCTCGGCACTATGCACCTGTGGAGTCTCCCTTTGACTCGCTTTTCCACCAGAAGTCTCACGCCTTCCGCTCCAATCATCATAGTGGCAAAATCAACAACGTGCTTTAACATAGCCACCATTCAATTTATTGCGAATGATTCTTCAATGAAATCACTCTTCAGCTTTCACCTTGCCATATCTTCCACCGCCACCTGTCTCAATCACCAATTGACCTTTACGTGCCATATCAATATAACGTGCGATTTTATCAGGAACGACTTGATTTAATTGTTCAAAGGTTGTTTCATGCAAAATATTCATTTCCGAGCCGAAATAATCCAAAAGCTTGTCCATTGTTTTCGGTCCAAGTCCTGGAATGAAATCGAGTGGAATTTGATGAATATATGGAGGTCGTTCGCGTTCATTATGGATGTTATTTATATTCGCTAACTCATCAATCCGAATTGCAACACCTTTGACGATTGCTTTAGCTCCGCATTTCAAACATATTTTCGTATTTGCCTCAGCGGGCGCAAAACATTTCGCACAAACTGTATTATGATACTTGCCTAGCTTCGGGTCTAGTCCATAATTCGTGACAACCCTTCTGCCATTGATTTCTTGAAGCGCCATTCTAAGCTCAGAGAAACTCGGTTCTTTTAATTCCAGTTTTTGATACTCCCTAGCAATTTTTCCGAGTGAATGAGCATCAGAGTTCGTAATAAATACATAATCGTTCAGCTCATTTATTTCTTTGGCCATACTTGTATCCGAACTTAATCCTAGCTCTATCGCGTCAATAAGTAACGGGTCAAATACTTCCGTTAGACTTTCTGTGACTCCTTTTCCATACAAGCTTTTAAAGGGGGTGAACACATGGGCTGGAATGAACAAACCATTTAGTTCTTTCACTTTTAACTGCAGCGTTTTGCCGTCGCAATAAACACGTTGGGAGCTAAGTTGAATATTAGTTACATGTTGTTCTAGCCAATTTGAGAACAGTTTCATCTTATCTATTGTCGGAAAATAAGCTAACACATGCACCGGACCTTGACAATAGCTATCGTACACTTCGATTTCTGATCCAGGAATGAGGGTCGTTTTGCCAAACCGCAAACCGCCTCCTGCTAATTCAGTTACACTTCCCTGCCTCATTAACTCAGTAATCTCTTCAATGACCTCTGGTGAATGACAATCAATAACACCAATCATATCCAACCCTTTACGTTCACTTGATACCATTAACACTTCAGATAATGTTAAGGACTTGGCACCAGTGATTTTAACTGCTTTACCGGTCCATGTCCGGCCGATGTGAATATGCAGGTCTGCATAATATTCATTCATTTACTTGCCAATCGCTTTTTGTAATTGTAAATATTGAACTGCATATGCCGTTTTTGCATCTTTGATTCTTCCTTCTGACTCATACTGGATAGCTTCTTCTAAGGTTAGTTCCATTAGTTCTACAAATTCATCATCATCCGTCTCGGCTGGCTGTTCAATTTTTTGCAAACCGTGAGCCACATACATATGTACAATTTCGTCAGCAAATCCAGGTGATGTGTAAAAAGATGTAAGATGTTCCATTTCGGCACATCCATACCCAGTTTCTTCTTCTAATTCCCGTGCAGCAGAAGCAGCAGGATCCTCTCCTGGTTCAAGCTTACCCGCAGGAATTTCTACAAGACTTCTTTCCATGGCCTTGCGATACTGCTCGACCATAATAATCTTCCCTTCATCGGTTACGGCAATAACAGCCACCGCTCCTGGATGCTTAATAATTTCCCGCTTGCTCGTATTCCCGTCTGGCAATTCAACTTCATCAACCTGTAGGCTGATGATTTTTCCTTTAAATATAGGCTGTGACGTTAGTGTTCTTTCTTCAAATTTCTTCATTCTGTCCCCTCCTTGTTCTACTTCTAGCATGTTGGTTCATATATTTTACCATAATAATGCATGTTCAAAAAGCTGGATCAAAAAAGTCAACGAGTTTGAATTCATACGTGAGGATCGGAGAGATGAAGATATTTGACAGCTCTTTTGACCGGACTTTTTGAACAACCTCTAATGCTGGGGAGTGATTTTTATGAAGGTGTATATCTTGGAAAAAGCAATTGTTCTTACAGGTAAGAGTTGGGAAATTAAGCAAAAACTTAAAGAATTTCAAGTGAAATATGAATTTGTCAGTGATTGGATTAACGACATTCACACACCGAAAAAAGAATCAACGCCTACTCGTATTAAGTGAAAGACATTCTATTACTTGATTATTTTAAAGCGAACGAAAACTTTCGATTCAGATAATGGTAATTCTTTGAGTTAGTCGCCTTCCTCCATTACAATTGATTTATATTAAATTTTCAATTGAAACAGTCATGATAAGGAGTGAAAGCATTGGAAAAGAGAAAGTTAGGGAATTCTGACCTACAAATTTCTAAGATTGGTCTTGGCTGTATGTCGTTAGGAACAGATGAGAACCATGCAAAAGAAATTATTATGGCTGCGCTTGACGAAGGCATTAATTACTTTGATACGGCAGATTTATATCATTTTGGTCAAAATGAAAAGATTGTTGGTAAGACGCTTCAGTCAATCCGTGCTGATGTGGTGATTGCCACAAAGGTTGGTAATCGCTGGAATGAGAGTCATGACAGTTGGAGATGGGATCCTTCCGCAGATTATATAAAAAAAGCAGTAAAAGATAGCCTACATCGTCTGGGGACGGACTATATCGATCTCTATCAGCTTCACGGAGGCACGATGGAAGATAATATCGAGGAAACAATTGACGCTTTCGAAGAATTAAAAAAAGAAGGGTACATCCGCTTTTACGGCATTTCCTCTATTCGCCCGAATGTTATTAAAGAATTTGCAAAGAATTCCACCATCGAATCTGTGATGATGCAGTATAGCCTGCTTGATCGCAGACCTGAAGAATGGCTACCGCTTCTTTCTGAAAATAATATCAGCTTGATTGCCCGGGGCCCCGTTGCCAAAGGACTTCTGAGCGAAAAAATGTTAGAGAAAGCTTCTGAAAAGATGAGACAGAACGGATACTTAGATTATAGCTATAAAGAATTAGAACTCATTCTGCCGCATATAAAAGAAAAACTATCTCCACGCAATCTGAACGAAACGGCATTACAATATGTTCTGTCCCATCCAGAAGTCGGGGCAGTGATTCCAGGAGCAAGCTCCGTACAACAACTTCGTGAAAACTGCCGTGCTGCTAGTGGCACGCCACTTTCTGAAGAAGAAATTCTATTCCTAAAACAACTGACGAAAGCAGGAATTTACGACAGCCATCGTGATTAACTAGGAAGGTGCAGACCTCGCAACTATACCAGCTCAAATTAAGCGTAAGTACCGCTTTAAACTGTTCATAGTGTGCGAGGTCTGTCCCTTTCGTACTTATTTATAATTTTTCCAATTAAGATCACTTTCACCAAGCAGTTCTTCAAACGACTTGTTTTTCTCCCGTAATCTTCGTTCTTCTTTTTGTTTCGCCTCTTCTGCTGCTTTTTCTGCCGCTTGAGCCTCTGTTAGCTCTTTCTGTTTGCTTTTAAGCTGAGCCATAATATCCCCGCCGATTAAATCGCCAAGTTTTAACGAATCGTCTTTCTCTCTTTTTGGATGTTGTTGCTTCGTTTGCTTTTTCTTCATCGTTAAAAACCTCCTCTAAATTCGTACCTATTAGTATATCATGATTGCTTCATTGTTAGGATTCATTTGTCATCTGATTCTGCCAGCTATATAATGATAGTATTTCATGGAAATCGAGGGATGTAAGATGAAAAAAGTTTTTTTTGCGTTAGCCGGGGTGCTAATTTACATAATCGGAATCGGCATCTATTTTTCCAATCGAGTGATGTTTATGAAGAAAAAAGAAGTTGAATTTATTAAAAATCGTGAAATTACAGCAAAACGCTTAAATCCTCAAGATTTTGCGGGGTTGCCGAAAATGGAAAGCTGGGTCAATTCACCATCAGGATATCGATTGAAATGTATTTTTATAGAGCCACATGAATCAAATAAATGGGTAATTATTTGCCATGGCGTAACGGAAAATAAGGTGAACTCTATTAAATATAGTTCGATATTTCTTGAACGTGGCTTTAATACTGTTATTTATGACCATCGCCGACACGGAGAATCTGGCGGTAAAACGAGTAGCTATGGTCATTATGAAAAATTCGATTTACAAGCGGTAATTGCTGAGTTAAAAAAACAAAAAGGTGATGATCTTCTAATCGGTATTCATGGTGAGTCCATGGGTGCGGCCACTTTACTTTTGTATGCCGGAATGATTGATGATGGGGCTGATTTTTATATTGCCGATTGTCCGTTTTCTAATTTTGACGAGCAGTTACAGTATCAGATTACAAAAGAAATCCCTTTGCCTGCCTGGACAGTACTTCCAATTGGGCGTGCTTTTATCAAGCTTCGCGACCATTATTGGACGAGTGAAATCTCTCCAATTGACTTTGTACATAATATTAAGAAACCCGTTCTGTTCATTCATAGTCAAAATGATTCGTTCATACCAGCTTCGATGACTGTTGATTTATTTGAAAAAAAACAAGGGCCGAAGCAATTATATTTAGCGGTTAAAGGTGCACATGCTCAAAGCTATAATGAAAACCGCAAAGAGTATGAGCAGGTGATTGATGATTTTCTTGATAAATATGTATTAGCTAATAACGAAAAAACCGCTTTGTAGGAATTCACCCGCAAAACGGCTTTTTTTCATACTGCTTTATCCCGGTTTAACAGGCGTAATCTCGATTGGTTCAATTAACCACAAATAGTAATTTTCCCTATTTATGGGAGTTTCACTTTATTATGAAAGCTTAATCGCGGATTCAGCATACCATTTGGGCTTTTTAGCTGAAAACTATTCACTTCCGGTACAAAATCAATTTTCATTACTTCGTCGAAGAAAACGGCTTTAGTACGCTCTATATATACAGGCATAAGATTCGTGTCAATCTGCACGTCATCTGCTTCAGTTTCTGACACTAGCCATAATGCCGTTACACCACTCATCACACAGCCGCAGCCTTCTGTATCATACTTTATTTTCATATAGCCTTCCTGACCATTAAGCATTTCCGTTATTTTCTGTTGAGCCGTCTCTGTCCATTCAATTTTCATACTTTCCACTCCTTATCGTGCCCTATTATACCGAATCTCTTCGATTGCGTTAATTATTTTGCTTATAAGCCGATTAATCAGTAAGCAAATCTCAGGTGTCTTGATTTGTAAAATAGAAACGCACATATTTACTTATAGCTTGGTAAGGTTCTTTTCCTTTACAATTAAAAATACTACAATAGTGGGTAGGAATAATTGGGAATTTCTGCTCTTAAATTGATTATTTCCTCAAGTTACTAATCCTTAGGAATAGAGAAAGGTGATTATGATGCATTTATTGGCAGTTTTGATTGGCGGTTTTTTCGGTGCTGTATGTAGGTACGGGGTAGGTATAGGGTTCCCTGCACAACACGGTTTTCCTATAGGTACATTCATCATAAACTTATTTGGGTGCCTATTCCTAGGCTGGTTTCTAACATTTATCGGTCAAAAGAAAACAATCAGACCTGAAGTTACTTCGTTGATTGGAACAGGGTTTACCGGCTCGTTTACGACCTTTTCTACCTTTTCAGTAGAGACTATTCATTTATTCCAAGAAGGACTATTTTTTCTTGCATTGCTTTATGTTTTTGCTTCGACAATACTCGGCTTACTATTCGCTTATATAGGTCGAAAATTAGCATTATCACACCAACAAACAGGAGAGCTACTATGATTTGGTTAATTGGACTAGGCGGTTCATTAGGAGCTGCTACTCGATTTTTATTAGGTCGTTTCATTACGAACAAAACGCAAAGAGTGTATCCATTCCCAATAGGTACATGGTTAATTAATTGTACAGGTTCATTTTTACTTGGAGTTCTTACTAGTTTGCATCAGACATATCAAATCAGTGACTTGGTTTTTGCATTTTTCGGTGTCGGTTTCTGTGGTGCCTATACGACTTTTTCTACTTTTGGACATGAAACAATTACTTTAATTCAAGCAAATCACATAAAATTAGCTGTCATTTATGTGATCACTTCTGTTATTATAGGTACTCTTTCAGCATGGGCTGGTCTAGTGATCTTAAATTAGAAACGAGCGATCTAAATTTCACTATTCCAGCTAATGCAGCTGGCTAAACTCTCACCCATCTACCAAGCAGGATTACTTGATCATCTTCCCCTGTATCAATGGAGTTGTTCTGATATCAGGCTTTTTCGTTTATACTCCTACCTTATCTTTAGTCTTCTCTTCTGGTTAAGCTTATTTCTATAACGAAAACGCGTCGTTTTCTAACCTAAACATTCATTCCACATCTAAAATCCTCTCTAAGTTTAAAATTGGAACATCCTCTTCATTCATGAACTTCAGCCAGTTTTCATGTTGATTTATTTTCGTAATCCAGCACCAAAATTGACGGGATTCATACGTATCAGAATATGTTATCGTAATAGATTGTTCATTTTTAATAGAGTCCATAATAATCCTGTTAAGTTTTTCATAGTGGTCCTGGTCCAAAAATGGTTGTTGAAATTCTTTTTGCTTGAGTTTCCTGTTCATTAATGCTTGTTTATGCTCGAGTAAAAACATTCGACTAGATTCCCATAATTTATTTCCCCTTCTTAAATGCTCACTCATTTATAATGACCTCCTATTTTTTGCGACCTCTCAAATACTTGACTTGCCGGCTTCAAGGATGCAGCACGAATAACAGCCGTCATTCCAAATCGTTTTTTTAGATCATCGATTGTATAATCTAGCTTCCTTTTATCCTCTGCCAAACCTCATCGGACACAAGGTTTGTTATGCTTATTCCAATTCTTCTGATCGGCTGATCATTCCAAAATTTTAAAAATAGTTCCCATGCAGCATAAAAAATTTCCATTGTATGATTGGTTGGCTCATTAAGCTTTCTTTCTCTATGAAAACCAGTAGGAAAATCAAAACTGGCACCACTACAACTTACAGAGATGGTCCCCCATCACTTTAGAATTCCTCGCACGAAAAAAGTTTAATCAAAAATGTCCCTAAAACCGTTGTTTAAGAGCAATCTGATCTTGATCCTCCAAATCATATGATCGAATCCTTTGCCCCAATAATCCTTTAACAAATAATTAGGGTCTCCAAATTTCTTTTTCCAGATTTTTTGTGCACTAATATATCCACTATCTAAACAAAATTCTTCTATGCCTTTACTCTGTAAAGTAAAATACATTGTATTCAATAGCAAATTCCCTACCCCCATTCTCTGGTAGTCCGGCTGAACAAATACTGTACCTATCTCATTTAGCTCTCTGAAAGTGTTATTTGTACAATTACATATGAGATCACTTGCTGGGCCATATTCAATTGAACCAATAATTTTATCCCCATCTAAAGCAATCAAAAAATATCGTTTCTCACCATTGCTTTCAAAATCACTTTCTAAGTATTTTTCCTTAACTTCGACTTCATCATTAATATCATTCAACTTCTCGCCTAAACCTTCTTTAATAAACGTATCAGTAATCACTATTCTAAAAAATGAATTTAACTCTTTTATGTCCTCAATTCTTGGCCTTCTTATCTCCACTTTAAGCACCCCAAAACTCCTTCTCAATTCAAACCGTACTTCAATTAACCTTATTAAGAACAGTTATTCACAATCTTATCTATATTTCAACATAAATATCCAATTCAACTGACAAGTTTTCTTCAACCAATCTGGCAATATAATGAAAAAAAGCGATCTTCTTTATTGAAGAATCGCGCAGGATTGTGGAAGATCGTTATTAAAGTGAGCTACCCTTTAATTTAGTAGTCTATAGAAAGAACGTTAATTCCTTCCTGGATACTAATCCCCTATTAGATTAGATAACTATTCAAACATTAATACTTTGAGGTCCTTTGCATAACAGTGTACAAGTATAGCATGTAATTGACCTCTATGATGATAAATGTGTGCCAATATTTCTAACAACCACTCATATCTTGAGTAGGTTACACCCCAAAAAGAAGTAATTTCTTGCTGAAGTTCTGCCTCTATATAGTTCAAATAGCTTTCTTCGAGTATTTGAAAATTGTCTAAAAGACCAGTCTTTATCCCACTTAAGGATCCATATTTAACAGAAGAATAAAATGCACTCATCTCATCCTGTGTTGCCCCGTTTGCAATAAGTAAATCCGCTTTACAAATGGATGCTATGTGCACTAATAGTTCACCAATTGAATGTTTATCTTGAGTAGGTCTATAATCTAAATCGGTCTCATCTAACGTATCCATTATCTCGACAGTTTTTGTTAATGCTATCTTGATTTGATTTAATGCATTAATACAGTATGTATTCATGAGTTCCTCCTTGCAGCGAATGTATATTCCGTTCATCTTATCTGTTAAAACTGTCTTATTCAACCAAGCGACCATATAATGAAAATAGCGCTGTTTCTTATTTACAGAAAAGCGCCCGATTTGTGGAAGATCGTTTTCAACTAAAGCCCCTGTAATTGAAGTATAGGAACGATTAAAAAATGTAGGTTTAAAGCGTCAATTTTACAGGTTTTTATTCAAATAACAAACTCTGAATAATTCTGAAAAGTACTAACGTAGCCATGTTTATATATTTGCGTAAAAAGCTGTATAGGCAATATTCAAAGGGAAATCCAAGAAATGTTGGTTTAACAGCATTTCTCGGATTTCGGCTTCTTTCCAAACTTTCATTTGGGAACGTTATTAACGTTTACTAGTGTATAAAAATTATTAATCTTGAGATAGATGTAACCAATCGAGTTAACCAAAAGGACTTTTTAACATATGCCTTCGTTGAAGAAGTATCAGTTAAATGAAATGATTTAACTACTTTTTAACATTTATTACTTTGTATCCAACAAATAAGATTAAAAACCAAACTGGCGCGACATATAGGGCAACACGCATATCTGGAATAAACGCCATTAACACAATAACCATTAATAAGAATGCAATGGCAATATACGTAGAAAGTGGATAAAGCGGAATTTTGAATTTCAGTTCGGCTACTCCCTCTTTCGTTTTTGACTTTCTAAATTTCAATTGTGCTAATAAAATAATCATCCAGCTTGTAATGACTGCAACAGTCGAAACAGCAGAAATATAGATGAACACTTTTTCAGGTACTACATAGTTTAAGACAACCGCAATTAATAAAACCGCTGAAGAAAATAAAATCCCTCTACGCGGACTACCGTTTTTGCTTACTGTTTTAAAATATTTTGGACCACTTTTTTGTATCGATAAGTTGTGTAGCATACGTCCTGAACCGTATAAACCACTATTAAATGCAGACATTGCTGCTGTAATTACAACAAAGTTAATAATGTGAGCCGCAGCAGGGATGCCGACGTAATCGAAAATTTGAACGAACGGACTACCTTCTGAACCAACTTCGTTCCAAGGATAAATAACCATCATAACGCCTAATGCACCAATGTAGAAAATTAAAATACGCCAAACGATGCTGTTAATAGCTGAAGGAATTGACTTGCTAGGATTTTTTGCTTCTCCTGCAGATATACCAACTAATTCAACCCCACCGAATGAGAACATAACTAATACTAGTGACATTAAAATACCATGGAAACCGTTTGGCATGAAGCCACCGTGTGCCCATAAATTATCGAAGCCAATTGCTTCACCGTGGTTGCCAACACCGAAGAAAATAATGGTTAATCCTAGAACGATCATACCGATAATCGCAACAACTTTAATCATTGCAAACCAGAATTCGAATTCTCCGTAAGCTTTTACATTTGCTAAGTTTACAAGCGTCATAATAACAAGTACTACAAGGGCAGTTACCCATTGTGGAATATCAGGGAACCAGTAGTTAATGTATACACCGACTACTGTTAATTCTGCCATGCCAACGACAATCCACATGAACCAATACGTCCAACCAGATAAGAACCCAGCAAAACGTCCTAAATATTTATTCGCGTACGTACTGAACGAGCCTGATACAGGTTCCTCTACTGCCATTTCGCCTAATGCACGCATAATTGTGAAAATAACTAATCCGCCAATTAAATAAGCTAGTAAAATAGATGGCCCAGCCATTTGAATTGTTGAACTAGAGCCATAAAATAAACCGGCCCCAATGGATCCACCAAGTGCAATTAATTGCATGTGACGAGTACTTAATCCGCGCTTTAGCTGTGAATCTTGATGATTGTCTTTCATAATGTCATACTCCTAATACGTTTAGATTTTCAAATACTTTGCTCAAAAAAGGAATAAAAAAAAGCCCTTTTGGATTAACCAAAAGGACGATTCAACTCGTGTTACCACCTTTAATTTATAAGCAATTCACATTACTTACCTTATGAAGTACGGTCATTTGACGATACTCTCGCACATGATTACGGGTGCTTACCGGCGTAGCCTACTTAGAATGATCTTTTCGGTACACAGCTCCAAGATGAATTCTCAATCGTTTTACATGCACCTCTCATCAACCGGTTACTTTCTGTTCGTAAAAATAATTGATACTATTTCTTTTCATAGCCTTTGTTCTATACAAATATTTTTGAATTGTTTTTCATTTTACAGAAAAAAAATATTTTGTCAATATAATTTTTGAAATTTCTTCATAACCCACTTAAATATAAAAGCTAAAGGAAATATTTCAACAAATGTTAGTAAAGTTCTTTTAAGAATGTTATTCAACAATCTGGCCCTTTAGTGGAGTAACATACTTGAATTTTACAACATCAGTAAGAATAAAAAATCCCTCCAATAGGAATTCTTTGTTTCATCTATAATTAATGGTTCTTTTGTAATCTTATAAATAAAAAAGGATGACCATCAATGGCCATCCTTTTTGTTATTTACTATCAAAAAAATCCACCGCAGAAGCTGGCTCCAATAATGATTAAGAGGATGAACAATACGATTAATAAGGCAAATCCTCCACCAAATCCGCAGCCGCCATCAACACCACAACCTGACATATACTTACAACTCCTTTTTTTTAAGGAGGTACTTTCATGAGCTAATTTATTGTATGTTTAAAATAATGATGTGGTTGGGTTTTTACCTATATTTTGAATGAAGATAAGCTCATTTACTAAATTAAAGCATAATATAGAAATGGGTATAGCGCCCCGACTCCAGTCAAAAAAGCTTTCATAAACTGGGTAGTCATTTCGACTACTCTATTTTTATGGAATAGATTGAGTTCTCTATTCTCACCAATTTATGAAATTGTGGCATATTTTAGACATAATAAGGATTTGGTTTGTCTTAGGAGAGCAAGGGAGTACAAACTTGACAGATTTTCGCTCTCCTTTGGGGTATTTTTTAGGAGTTAATTCGCGATTTTTGTTACCACTAACGAAGGATATAAATATTTTACATCTCCAAGTGCAAATTCAGGAATGATACTTAGTCTATCATTTGCATTTAATCGCTGCTGTATTGTTTTTCCTATTGTGTTTTGCGTTTCGGACCCTATGGATGTAGTACTGCCAATTGTATTTGAGGACCAGAAAATACTTCCAGGCACTGCAAGTGTATCATTGATGTACAAGCCAAATGCCACTGCCGAACCAAAAACCTCGTCGTTATGGGCAAGAAGTGCGACTGTGAGGTCCATACTGATTTCATATACGCCATCACTCAAAACCTGAAGATCGGTAGTACCAACAGGAGTTGTGCCCAATAAGGGTCCAGGGGTGCCACCGAAAATAACCTTCGGCCCTGGTATAAGGAAAGAGGGTGGAGACAGCCTAATAAAATTGTTCGACACATTGTATAGTGAACCGTAGGCTAAAGCTCCCCCTGGTCCTGGTTGTCCCGCAGGTCCTGGTTGTCCTGGAGCCCCTGGTTGTCCCGGAGGCCCTTGCGGTCCTGGAATAAAACATGGATTGCAAAGGTTACATGAACAATCTCTTCTACATGAACTCAAAAAGATCACCTCTATTATTTACATATAAGATAATTTATTCGGTTATCTTTTTTTTGCATGTATGCTTGTCCATTGTTCAACAATTTAAATCAAGACCTCCACCTGACTCCTCTGCTTAGTCTTTGAGATTTCCACCCTAGATTACTTTTTTTCTTTTGTAATTCAACTACTTTTCATATTTGCAAGTGTTCAGGGAAAATTAAGAGAAGTTGATGTAAAAAAGGAGGGAATGTTAATGAGGAAATTATGTTATACCATCCTATTTATAGGGGTTTGGTTAATAGCAGGAGGCTCAAACACCAGTGCTAATGGGTTAACAACAATCATACAAGAACGCCCTGTTGTTAAAATAGGCAGCCCTGCGCCGGATTTCGAATTAACGACATTATCAGGAAAGCAAGTAAAACTTTCGGACCATAAAGGCAAAGTCGTGATACTAAACTTGTGGGCGACATGGTGTCCGCCCTGCAAAGCGGAAATGCCGGAAATGCAAAGTTTTTATGAAAAAAGTCGAAATTCCGATATTACGCTGTTGTCAGTAAATTTAACTGCTCAAGAAAAAAATGAAAAAGCGGTCAGTGATTTTGTTGTAGACTATCAATTAACATTCCCGATTTTGTTAGACAAAAAGGATACTGTTGGAAAGCTGTACAAAACGATTTCAATCCCAACAAGCTATATTATCGATCGCGAGGGCATTATTAGAGAAAGGGTGATTGGTCCGATGGATGAAGAGAAAATGGCTATTTTGGCACATGGGGCGAGCTGATAAATCTTTTTTCCGTAGTGTAGTACTCGTATGGAAGATAAAAACACCTGCTTTTTGGGGTCATCATTAAACCACTGAAAGCAGGTGTTTCATATTTATTCCTCACAATAAAACGATTCGGCTTGTAAATCTCGGTTCCGGATCGATTATTACTCATTCTGGCTTGTAAATCTCAGTTCCGGATCGAAAATTTACCCTCTGATTGTACATAGTTTTCGTAAAGAAAGCAGCAATTCAATCGACAATTTATAGTTAAAAGTTATTCACTCGCCATCTTAATAGTCGTCCGGTACAACAGTTCCGTTCCTAATGAAATATCCTCAATGGAGGAAAACTCTTTTGGATTATGGCTGATCCCATCTTTGCAGCGAACGAAGATCATTCCATATTCACAAACATACGACATAGCGAGGGAATCGTGGAATGGTCCGCTCATTAATTCAATTGGATTTAAGCCGATTTGCTCACTTTCTTCCCTCATTACATTCATAATTCTTTCGGAACAGTAGCGCGGCTCACTATTGGTGTCTTCTGAGATTTTACAAACTAATTGATGCTCCTCCGTGATTTCTGCTATTCTAGCTCTTAATTGCTTTTCAATTGTATGTCTACGGTTGATATCAATATCTCTTAAATCAACTGTAAAACTCACCTTTTCAGGGATAATGTTGCGTGAGTCTGGAAAGATATTCATACTTCCTACTGTACCAACTGTAGGGGCCGAAGAGTCTGCGCTAGCTAGCTCATTGAGCGCTACAATAATTTTCGCTGCTCCAACGAGAGCATCCTTTCTCATTAGCATCGGCACTGAGCCGGCATGACCGGCAAAGCCCTCTAATTCTACCGTTAACCATAATGGTCCTGAAATACCCGTAACAATGCCCACAGGAGTATTCTGTGCTTCAAGAACAGGTCCTTGTTCAATATGCATCTCAAGAAACGCAGCAATACTACGATCTGAATATTCCGACTCTTTCAGCTTTGTCGGGTCACACCCAAAATTAATTAATGCCTCTTTTCTTGTCATTCCGTTTTTGTCAGTCCGTTCTAATTCACCGTCTTCTAGTTTTCCAAGTATGCCTCTAACCCCAAATAACCCCTTATTAAACCGGCATCCCTCTTCATCCGAAAACGCTACGACTTCAATAGGCATGCTTGGTAAGATGTTTTGCTCTTTCATCGTTTGAACAACTTCAAGTGCACCAAGTACTCCGATGACACCATCAAATCTTCCGCCATATGGCTGTGAATCGATATGTGAACCTAGCATCAATATCGGCGCTTCTGGATTTTCTCCTTCTAATCGGCCAATTAGATTGCCGAAATGATCAATCCTTGCCGTTAATCCAGCCTCTTCCATCCATAGTTTCACTGTCAGAACTGCTAGTTTATCCTCGTCTGACAGTGTAAGCCGACACACTCCTGTACCTGCAATTTTGCCGATTTGCGAGAGGTCCTTTATTTTTTGCTCTAATCGGTCTTTGTTTATTGTTAAAGTTTGCATTACGTTTTACATTCTCCCCCCATCTCAGATCACCTTCTAAATAGCTTTCAACTCTTCTATTAAAGTTTTAATAATAAAGTTTAAATCTTCTTCTGAAATATTTAATGGTGGAGCTAGCGTAATCACATTATTATACCCTGCAACAGTTGCTCCATTTTTCCCGATA
Source organism: Peribacillus huizhouensis (assembly GCF_014138605.1). Lineage (GTDB taxonomy): Bacteria > Bacillota > Bacilli > Bacillales > DSM-1321 > Peribacillus > Peribacillus huizhouensis. The sequence continues at coordinate 75,057 of NZ_JACJHX010000007.1, forward strand.
ATGAGTCCTTTTTGTTTACAGCCTGCAATGACTTTATTGACTAACCCAGCTTCCAGCGGTTCTTTCGTTGCTTTATCTTTGACAAGTTCAATCCCAACTAACAAACCTTTGCCTCTTACATCGCCGACAAATGGATGCCCTTCTGTAAGAGTTGATAAGCTTTGTATCAAGTATTCTCCTAATTTTTTTGATCGATCAGATAATTTTTCATCATCCATAATTTCAAGGTTCTTTATAGCCAGAGCACAAGCAGCTGGATTCCCGCCAAATGTATTAATATGGCGGAAATAATCATATTCTTCTGAGCCTTTAAACGCCTCATAGATTTCTTTTTTCACGGCAGTTGCCGATAAAGGGAGATAGGCACTTGTAATCCCTTTGGCCATTGTAATAATATCTGGTTTAACTCCATAATTCATAAAGCCAAAGGGTTTCCCTGTACGGCCAAAGCCACAGATTACCTCATCTACTATAAGTAGAGCCCCATGCTTTTCACAGACCTCTTTGACACCGGCCATATAACCATCAGGCGGAACTAATATGCCGCCTCCCGTAATGATCGGTTCCATGATGACACCAGCAATTGTGTCGCTTAACTCCCAAGTCATCACTCGATCAATATCTTTCACGGACTCTAATTCTGAAGGTGTACAGTCAGCATGGTCTTTCTGTCGATATAAATCCGGTGGTGCAACATGAATGAATCCAGGAGCCAATGGTTCATATTTATATTTGCGCTGTGCTTGACCTGTTGCCGCTAAAGAGCCCATTGAATTCCCATGATAGGCTCGATACCGAGAAATAAATTTGTAACGAGCATGATTACCCTTTTGTTGATGATACTGTCTTGCTAGTTTAAATGCCGTTTCATTTGCCTCTGATCCGCTATTGGAAAAAAAGATGACATATTCTCCGTCTAGCATTTCGTTTAACTTTTCTGCTAATTTAATTGCCGGAGTATGACTTTGTGTAAGCGGAAAATATGCCATTTCTTTTAACTGTTCATAAGCAGCATCAGCCAATTCAGTTCTTCCGTAACCAATATTTACACACCATAAACCAGACATAGCATCTAAATAGCGTTTGCCCGTATGATCGGTTACCCAAGATCCTTCCGCCTTTTCAATAACCATTGTGGAGCCAGGGCTATATGGCTTCATCGAATGCCAAACATACTCTTGGTCTAACGCATGGATATCGCCACTTCGTTTAACATTTTCCATTTAGTTCCACCCTTTCACTTTTAATAGTCATATCTCGAGGTAATCATCTTTTTCCGAGTATAGAAGTTTACTCCATCTTTTCCATTCACATGCAAATCTCCGTAAAAGGAATCCTTCCACCCAGAGAACGGGAAAAAAGCCATCGTTGCTGGTACACCAACATTTATCCCTAGCATTCCTGCATCTGCTTCTTCTCTAAATTGTCTAATGGCTTTTGCATCATTCGTATAGATTGTGGCACCATTCCCATAGCGAGACTTGCGAATAAATTCAAGTCCTTCATCTAAATCCTTTGCATGTAACAAACTTAGAACAGGAGCAAATATTTCATCCTTGGCTATTGTCATTTCGGGTGTTACATGGTCAAAAATGGTCGGACCTAAGAAATTTCCTTCCTTCATTTCAGTCATTTCTTTTCGACCATCTCGGATTAATGATGCTCCTTCCTTTAAGCCTGTTTTAATATAATGCAATACTTTCTCACGATGAGAGTCTCTAATTACTGGAGTTAGAAACACATCTTCATCTAATCCGTTTCCGATCATTAGCTCATCTGCTTTTTGTTTTAACTGATTAACAAACTCATCACCGTTTCCTACAACGACGACAGCACTACATGCCATACAACGCTGACCCGCACTTCCATATGCGGAGCTGATAATATTAGCAACAGCTTTTTCTATCGGAGCATCAGGCATAACAATGTGATGATTTTTCGCACCAGATAGTGCTTGAACACGTTTTCCATTTGCAGCTGCTCGCTCATATACATATTTAGCGACCGGCTGCGAGCCAACGAATGAAATGGCTTTTACATCTTTATGGTCTAACAATCCATTTACAACATCATGTGCACCGTGAACGACATTTAATACCCCTTTTGGAGCCCCCGCTTCGGTAAATAAGTGAACGAGCTCATTTGCCAAAATCGGCGTCCTTTCAGAGGGCTTCAATACAAATGTATTCCCACAAGCGATTGCCAGTGGGAACATCCAAGTCGGCACCATCATCGGAAAGTTGAAGGGCGTTATTCCGCCAACTACACCAAGCGGGTATCGGAACATTTCTGAATCCAACTCTTCAGCAATATTTGATAACGTTTCCCCCATCATTAAGGTTGGGGCACCTGCTGCGAATTCTACACATTCAATCCCTCTTTGCACTTCACCGTACGCTTCCTTGTATGATTTCCCGTTTTCTTCCACAACAAGTCTAGCTAGTTTTTCATGATTCTCCGTTAATAGATAATGATATTTATATAAAATCCTCGCTCGTTTTGGGACAGGTGTATGTTTCCAAGTTTTAAATGCTTGATGAGCAGCACTTACCGCTTGGTCGACATCTTCTTTTGTAGAAATGGGAACTCTGACTAATATTTCTCCGGTTGCTGGGTTTAAAACAGCTGCTGTTTCCGTACTTTGTGCTGCTACCCATTCTCCGTTCAAATAATTTTTCAATACTACGGTTTCTTTTTTGGTTCCTGCCATGAATAAGTAGCCTCCTTTCATTTGTATAAATTTTCAAATTAATTAATAATGGGACTGCCCCATCTTTCTTCATTAATAATCAACCTAGCTTTTTTATGCATCTTCTGTTTGTTGTTTGATCAAAATAACGGAAAAATATTTCCGAGCTTCTGGGGTTGTAATGTGGATTGTTGCATACTCACTCTCATCCTTATGATGTTTCTTTTTTTCAAATTCTACAAAAGCACCACTCAAATTTTCCGTAATCTTCTTAATTTTATACTCATTTTGTAGGAGGAAATCGATTCGATCTCGCTCTTGTAAGAACTGTTGGTACTCGGACATTGCTTTCTCTCCTTTATCCCGGTTTAACAGGCCGTAATCCCCCTATCTCAATTCCTGGGAGAGATTTAAGAAATAAATAGGTGAGGGATAAACAGCCTGTAAATCCCCGATTGGTTCAACTAACCATCAGAGGAAAAAAATCCCCTCCGATGGAAGCTTCACTTTATCAAGAATATATTCAAAAAAAGCGGACAAAGACCAAATATGATTATAATTGTGGGTCAACACTTTCAGGAACAACGACCGGTTCGCTTCTTGTTTCAATTACCCAATCACGGCCAACTGTAATTCCCAAATATTTTTCATCACTCGGATCTGCAATTTCTGCTTGTTGATATTTCTTAAACCACCAATATTTTGCTAAAAAGTAGTAAATAACAGCACCAACTACAAAACCAACGAGAAATGAATAAGCCGGTAACCAATAGGCAGCAAAACCGCCAATGACCCACGCAATCATTCCAGCTAGGTTAAATCCATTCATGTATTTAAATTGGCCATGATCTTCATAGAGTTCATGCACATTTACTCGTCTCTTACGAAGCACATAGTAGTCCGTAAATAAAATACCTACAATCGAAGACAAGATTCCTCCAATAACAAGTAGAGCCGGGATAATAACATCAAATAAACTCCATGGTTGTACGACGATGCCTATGATACCAGCTATTATAACCCCTACCCAAAACGGCACCTTTGGACCACCAACATTGGAGAAAATCGTAGCAGCAGGAACGACATTGGCGGACGTATTCGTAGACCATTGTGCAAATACAATCATCAATAAAAGAATTCCTAAGATAAAGCCACTTGCTGCTTCTTGAAGTGCAGCTACAGGATCAAAATTGGAGACTGCGATGTAGGAAACGGCCCCGATAAGGATCATAAATGTGTTTACAATCGGCATGACAATAATGCTTCCTACAATTTGTGATTTATTTCGTTTAAACCAGTTCCTTTCATTTTTTGGAGCTTTAAAAAATCTGGATAGAGAAGGCATATCAGCTGCCAATGTTGCCCAAAAGCCCATATTACTCATGACTACGACCATAAAAGCGGTTATGGCGGCTCTGCCAACAACAGGATTCTCCACCCAAGTCCAGATTTCTCTTCCTTGCTCCATTGCTTGATCAGAAAGGGAGGTGTACATCCATGCTGAAATAAGAATAATCGTCGGCGCAGCTAAATCGGCAAAACGCTCAATTGCCTTGATTCCAAGTGCTGTATTTACTAATTGAACGGCTGCAAATAGTAAGAAGCAAACAAACCAATTATCGAATCCAAGAAGGATATTCAAGATTCCATTCATGGCAGTTGCTCCAAAAAACGTGTTGATACCGAACCAACAAGCAGCGGTTACACCACGTACTAAAGATGGAATATGTGTGCCAATGGTACCAAATGGCGCCCTCATATAGACAGGAAAGGAAAGACCGTGTTCAATCCCGATATCACCAATAATGGTCATGAATATCCCAATCGCAACAGATCCGATAATCGTTGCAACAATCACCCATCCTAGCGATAAACTTTGTACGCCTGCACCACCAATGGCAAAAGCGGCTAAAACAACGGCCATCCCTACCCAAATTACTGCAAAACCCTTCGTCCCTATGTTTCTATCTCCATGTGAAATTGGCAATAAATCTGGAGACTTGAGATAATTCCCACTCTTTTTCATTGAAGTACCCCTTTTCTTCGTTGTTTTTATTATATTCTGGGTCATTATCACACTTGACACGTTCGCTATTTTTTTGAGATTAAACATCCATGAGCGTCTGCTCTAAAACTCAAAGATGAAAAAGGTTCAGGTTCTCAAATTGCATCACCTGATGAGGGTGGCGGTGAGAAGCTGATTTTTTAAAAGCCCGCCTCTTTTCCACAGAAAAGAAGGAAAGGCTATGAAATATTTACGCCTCCACCTAATCATCTTGTTACATTTTTTTATATCGTTAAAAATTGTTTTTTTTAAAGAAAGGCACAAAGAACATTGTAACCTGTTGAAAGTTATACAAGATTTGTTGTTCCTGAATGATCGCTTGCACCATATTTCCCTCGTTTCAAATATTGACCGGCACCTAATTGTCCTACAAATTTCTTATCTCGGATGACAAATTCGCCTCGAGATAAGACGGAAATAGGTTCTCCTGTTACTTTTATTCCTTCAAATGGATTATAATCAACAGCCATATGGTGGGTCTCTACGGAAATGGTTCTCACTACTGTCGGATCAAAGATGACAATGTCCGCATCCACCCCAACAGCGATGGTGCCTTTTCTTGGATATAATCCAAATAATTTGGCTGCTCTTGTTGAAATAAGATCTACAAATTGATTTAATGTGATTCTTCCCTTTTTTACACCTTCTGAGAACAAGATACTAACACGATCCTCGATAATCGGCCCCCCGTTTGGGATTTTTGAAAAGTTCCCTTTGCCAAGATCTTTTTGTCCATTGAAGTCAAAAGAACATTGATCCGAGCCTACTGTTTGCAACTGTCCGGTTTTTAGAGCATTCCATAACACGTCTTGATTCCATTTTTCACGTAAAGGCGGGGACCATACGAATTTTGCCCCTTCAAAATTCGGCTTTTCTAAGTAGGACTGATCCAACACTAAATATTGCGGACAAGTTTCGCCCCAAATATCAATTCCATTATTTCTTGCTTCAGCAATTTTTCTCGCAGCATCTGCACAAGACACATGAACAACATAAAGTTGTGAGTTGGCTAGTCCTGTCAAAATCGCTGCTCTTCCAGTCGCTTCCCCTTCCACTTCAGAAGGTCTTGTTAAAGCATGAAATATTGGATCGGTATTGCCTTGTTTTAATGCTTTTTTCACTAAATAATCAATGACGTCGCCATTTTCTGCATGTACCATGACGAGCGCTCCAAGTTCTTTTGCCGAAATAAGCGTACGGAAGAGTGTTTCATCATCAGCTTGCAGCACATTTTTATAAGCCATAAATACTTTAAATGATGTAATCCCCTCCTGTTCAATCACTTTAGGCAGTTCATGTAATACATCATCATTCATTTCGACAATTTGCAGGTGAAAACCGTAATCAATCACCGCTTTATGTTTTGATTTTGCATGCCAAGTTTCAATCGCACTTTTTAATGTTTCGCCTTTATTCGTTAAACAAAAATCAATAACTGATGTCGTACCACCAAAGGCTGCAGCAATTGTACCGGTTTCAAAATCATCTTTTGTTACCGTCCCGCCAAACGGCATTTCCAAATGAGTATGTGGATCAATGCCTCCTGGGAACACATAACAACCTTTTGCATCAATGATTTCTGCGTCATCAAGTGGAAGATGCTTGCCAATTTGATTAATCACCCCATTATCAATCAATAGATCTGCTTGATACGTATCCGTTGCCGTGACTATCGTGCCGTTTTTTATCACTTTTTTCATAGATATCCTCCTATCTAAAGAGTATGAATATTCAGATTTATTTTTCTGAATCACATGAAGCTACCCCTAGCGCTGCTTGACGTTCATTCCAAGTCATTGGCGGAAGACCACTTGGTATTTCAATCATGTCAATTGCCCCATCCACTGGGCATACAATGGAACATAGATTACAACCTACACAGTCCTCTTCTCTAACTTTTAATTGGCTGTTTCCCGCGAGATCTTTCAACATGTCGATACATTGGTGTGACGTATCTTCACAGGCTATATGGCATTTATTACAATTAATACAAACATCAGCGTTAATTTTCGCAACGATTTTGTAATTAAGATCAAGATTGCCCCAATCTGAATATTTCACAACAGATTTTCCTACCAAATCCATAACCGAGGCGATTCCTTTGTCATCTAAATAATGATCCAATCCTTCAATCATATCTTCTACTATTCGAAAACCATGGTGCATAGCCGCTGTACATACTTGCACGCCCGTTGCACCCATTAAAAGAAATTCAACAGCATTTTGCCAATTAGATATGCCACCTATTCCTGATATCGGGATAGGAATTAGAGGATTTCTCGCACATTCACCAACCATATGAAGAGCAATAGGTTTTACAGCCGGTCCACAATAGCCACCATGGGCCCCTTTCCCACCGACATGGGGAATCGTATTCCAAGAATCTATATCGACCCCTGCTAAACTGTTGATTGTATTGATCATGCTAATCGCATCAGCGCCTCCATTTACAGCAGCTTCAGCCGTAACCGTAATGTCAGTTATATTAGGTGTTAGCTTAACGATTACAGGCGTTTTGGCAGCCTCCTTTGCCCAATACGTTTGTTTTTCAACTAATTCTGGCACCTGACCTGAAGCAGAACCCATACCTCTTTCAGCCATACCATGCGGACAGCCAAAGTTCAGTTCTAATCCATCCACTCCCGCATCTTCTACTCTTTTGACAATTTCATGCCATTTTTCTTGGCTAGGCGCAACCATCAATGATGCAATGATCGCATGATTAGGAAAAAGCTTTTTTGTTTCGTAAATTTCCTTTAAGTTTACTTCCAACGGTCGATCGGTGATTAATTCAATATTGTTAAAACCCGCCACTTTTTGACCATTAAAACTAACTGCAGCAAATCGCGATGTAACATTTAATATAGGGTCGCCCAATGTCTTCCAAACAGCTCCTCCCCACCCCGCTTCAAATGCACGTTGGACTTGATACCCTGAATTGGTTGGCGGTGCAGAGGCTAGCCAAAATGGATTGGGCGATTCAATTCCTGCAAAGTTAATACGTAAATCAGCCATAAATTTACCTCCTAATTCGTAAAATAGGTTTTTGATTATGCCGTTTCTGAAACAGGATTAAACAATAATTTATGAATGGCATGTGCTGTCTCTTTCCCCTGTTGTGCAGCTGATACTACCATTGCTTCGCCCTGCCCTTTTCCAAAAATTACATCGCCACATGCAAACACCTTCTCATTGGATGTTTGAAAGGTGTGTGGATCAATTTGTACAACGCCATCATTATGCGCTACTGCAAATTCCTCAATTAGATCTATATATCTTGATTGTCCAATCGCTTTAATAACCGCATCTACTTCAAGTGTAAATTCAGATCCCTTAATTGGAACCGGACGACGTCGGCCATCTTCTCCAGGCTCACCTAATCCCATCTTGATACATTCAATTGCTTTTACATGCCCTTGTTCATCGCCAATAATCCGCTTTGGAGCAGTAAGCCATCTAAATTCAACACCATCTTGTTTCGCAAATTCATATTCAAACTCGTAAGCTGTCATTTCTTCAATTGTACGTCTGTATAAAATTTTTACATTTTCAGCACCGAGGCGTACCGAACAAGTAGCTCCATCAATTGCTGTATTACCTGCTCCGATTACTACGACCCGTTTTTTGAGAAACTGATTCGAAATAGGTTTTGTTTTCGTTTCTTTTACAAATTCAATCGCATCATACACACCAGCTAGTTCTTCCCCACTAATTCCCAAATTTGGAACACTAGACATGCCAATTGCCAGAATCACAATGTCATAGTTTTCAAGGATTTCTTCTACTGAAATATCTTTACCTACACGGGTATTTGTACGAATAGACACTTGTAAGCTTTCAACTTGTTTCACTTCCCAATAAGAGATTTCCTTTGGCAGTCTGAATGAAACAATGCCATACGTGTTTAAACCTCCCGCTTTTTCATTTGCTTCAAAAATTGTCACATCATAGCCTAATAGACCTAATTCTCGAGCAGCTGCCAAACCAGCCGGACCTCCACCAATAATAGCGACTGTTTTACCGTTCTTCTTTCCTGGATGGAACAATATCTGCTCATTTTGTATCGCCCAGTCTGTTGCATAGCGCTGTAAATTTCCGATCATTATCGGTTTTGTAGGATGGTTTAAAACACAAGCACCCTCACATAATTCCTCAGTTGGACATACACGGGCACAGCTTGCTCCAATTGGGTTTGCTGTCATAATCGTCTTAGCTGACCCTCTCAGATTGCCAGATGCAATTTTTTTAATAAATGTTGGAATATCAATACTAGTTGGACATGCCGTAATACAAGGAGCATCGTAACAATAGAGACAACGGTTCGATTCTTCATTTGCTTCCTGTTTCGTTAACCCTTGATAAACTTCTTGGAAATTTCCACTTAAATCTTCAATCGAGATTCTTGGATTCTTTACACTACTCACTATAAACATCCTCCTTTAGAGACGATCTTTATTAGCTCCGTGTTAAACTATGTTAAAGTTTGTTGTTGATTGTGGCACTATCTTGATTGGTGCGGTAAGCGTGAGACTCCTTCCTGCAGAAAAGAGAGACCTCTCTAGCGCACAGCGCCAATGAGGCTCCCGGTTGCCCGCGGATAGCGAACACCTTACCTTCCAATCAACAGGCAAGTTCAATAGAGCCAAACTTTCTAGATGAAGGTGCCGCCCCCCACTCTATATACCGATCATTGTGACTTTTACACACCAGATAACAATATACAATAGTCTTTATGAGACAGTCCCCATTGAAAAAAATCCGTTTATTAAGGCAATAACTCAGACATTTCCTGATACGTTTCTGGTCTTCGATCTCGATAAAATTGCCATGTATCACGAACTTCTCGTATCATTTTTTTATTCACTTCTCCAATAATTACTTCATCACAGTCGCGACTTCCCATTGCGACAAAGTTCCCCCTTGGATCAACAAGATAAGATTGTCCGTAAAATTCTCCCATATTCCATGGCCCTTCTGTTCCTACTCTATTAATGGCGCCAAGATAGTAGCCATTCGCTACAGCATGCGCAGGTTGTTCAAGCTTCCATAAGTATTCGGAAAGTCCAGCTACTGTCGCAGAAGGGTTTAATACAATCTCAGCTCCTTTTAACCCTAGTATTCTCGCACCTTCAGGAAAATGACGATCATAGCAAATGTAAACCCCTACTTTTGCAAAGGCAGTGTCAAACACTGGATAGCCTAAATTTCCTGGTTTAAAATAGAATTTTTCCCAAAACCCATAGCCTTCATTGCCTACTCCTACATGGGGAATATGTTGTTTTCGATATTTACCTAAATACGATCCATCTGCATCTATGATCGCTGCAGTATTATAGTATGTAGCAATCCCTACTCTCTCGTAGATTGGCAAAACAATCACTACAGATAGTTCTTTTGCTAGCTCCTGGAATAGTTTTGTCGTCGGGCCGTTCGGAATTTCTTCTGCAGCATCATACCATTTCGTATTTTGCTCTAAGCAAAAGTAAGGTCCATAAAAAATCTCTTGTAAACTGATAATTTGTGCACCTTTTTCCTTTGCTTCTCTTACAAGCCTCAAATGCTTTTCAATTGCTCGTTGTTTGTGAACTTCTACAGGTTGATTTCCATCGACATCATTAGAGGCTTGAATAAGACCAATTTTCACATTATCTGCCATAAGTATCCCTCCTCAATTATGATATGCATGTACATTTCGAATATATGAATGATTTTATCATTCGTCTGGAAAACGCTTACAAAAGTGAAGCGCCAAGATTAAATAAATTGCTGATCTCCATTTTTATACATGTAATACCTATATCAATTCTGTATATAAATACATAAATTGTAATTAATACTTTTCCATACATTTAATGAATAGGGATATGTTTTTTAATACGCTCACGCTTATTATATTCCCGCTATTAAACTCGCCTTATTTTGGGTACATCGACAGAGATAACTCATGAAGAAATGAAAAAAGAAGCATTCGAGAGGAAAGATTGCCAGATGGATTTTTTCATAATCTATATTCGGCAAGACGCATTGGTTTTGATTCCCGTCTTGTATTTTATCCCGCATTAACGGGCAGTAAGAGCCCGATTGGTGAGATACAGTGAAACTTACCGATGCGTGAGCAGAGGTTTAGTCGAACCAATCAGGTTCGTAGAGTCGATTTATCGAAGTGGAGCGGAGATATTAGCGACTCTAGAACGGGACTAACAATCAGTGGGGTATGAAGAGAACCCCCACTGATTGAAGTTTCAAATTATTGGACTATTTTTACGTCAAACGCCATTTATTCCACCATGGTGTTCTGCATGGATACAGGTTAGTTTTGCTGTTATTTCTTGTCTTCTTTATTACGGATTTGACATTACGTCTGTTTACAATCTATGGAATTAGAGAAAAGAAAGGCGGAAAACAATGGGACCCTTATAGAGGAGGATTTATACCTAAAAATGAAGTGAATAAAAGCGATAAGACCAGTGAATAATCAAACTGGTCTTGTATCAAATTTCCGCCTTTACTTTTTAAAAAACGCATTTTTCCCTAGCGTTTCTACCGTGTTAGGAAAAAGTGTATGCATTTTACTAATCGCATTCATGAACCGTGGTAAATTGATCTCGCGCTTTTTCGTAAGCATCGCGGACACGATTTTCTCAGCCACATATTCTGGCTGTAATATGAACTTTTCGATATTCTTCACATAAGTTCCACTTTCATCAGCAATATCGAAAAAATTTGTTGCAATCGGTCCTGGATTAACAGTAGTCACATGAATACCCTCGCGCATTACTTCCAGGCGCAACGCATTGGAATAGCCAATTACTGCAAACTTCGTTGAAGAGTACAAGGTAGATTTTGGTGTTGCAATCTTCCCAGCCATTGAAGCAATATTGATGATATGACCGGATTTCCGCCTTTTCATCGAAGGAACGACCATTTTCGTACAAGCCATCAAGCCAATTACATTCACACGGAACATGGCTTGGATTTCCTCGATATTAGTTTCGTCGACTTCTTTAAAAGTACCATACCCAGCATTATTTACGAGAACATCGATTTCGCCAATATTTGTATAAATATCTGTAAATACGTCAACAATCTGTTTCATATTTGAAACGTCTAATTCATATGCATAAGCTACATCGCCATACTGGTTGTTTAGCTCATTCCTTAGCTCCTCTAATTTATCCGTATTTCGGGCAAGCAGAACGACACGTGCTCCCTGCTCCGCTGCTTTCTTAGCAATTTCTTTACCAATTCCACCAGAAGCACCTGTAACAACGACGCATTTTTTATGTAATCTACTCATTAGCCACCACTCTTTTCAACTATTTACTGAATACATATAGATCCCGTTTTGATCTTCCTTTTTAATTTCACCTAAAAGCTCTAAATAGTCAAGTTGGCCGACTGTTTCAGAAATCGTTAAGCCAAGTTCCCTCTCATAAACTCTTGGAAAAAGCTGTTTACAGATCTCAAACCCAGTTTGAGGCTTAACTTCTAGCATTTGTTTGACTTGCATAGCACGACCATGCTGTCGAGCAAAATTATGCCTAATCAATTCATGCGTATCGGAAATATCATCACCATGACCTGAAAGGGTAAGTGAAATGGGTAGCTCGAGCCACTTCCTAAGTGAGCTATTGTATTGATTTAACGGCTCAGGCCGATATACATCTTGTGAAATCGGTGGTTCCAAGATAGGATTTGGCGAAATTTTGTCCAACAGATGATCTCCACCAATCATAACCCCATCACTTTCACGGAAAAGAGAAATATGACTTTGAGCATGCCCAGGCGTTTCAATGACCTGAAAGCCAGATAGACCGGGGATTTCATCTCCTTCTTGCAATAAAGTTTGCACAGTACGCTTACTAATATATCCTCCACGATAGTTATTCATCGAAGCGACCATCTCTTCGGGTACAGCTAATTCCTTTCCGACACCTAAATAAAACAGATGGAGCGACTCTTTAAACTCATCCGTCAGTTCTAACCATCTTTGATTGTTGGCATGGCCAAATACATTTGTTTGCTCAGGAAAAAAATCAATACCACCAGCATGATCAGGATGATGATGTGTCAGCACAATTTGATCAAAATCACTTATTAAGAGCCCTAAATCACGAAGACTTTTCGCTAATACTTCTTTGCCTTCAGGAGTTCTCGGTCCAGCATCCACAAGTGTAAGTGCTTCCCCTTTTATCACATAAACATTTACATCACCAACAGCATAAGGAGTTGGGATTGATAGTTTTTCAATTTCCGCGTCATATCTTGTCATGTGGATTCCACCTTTAATAAAATCATTCGAATCGTAAATATCATAATATAGTCTATATTTTACATTCTGGCTCAATCATTGTCATTATTTTCGCATAACAATCAGAAAATTATAGATATGGCTATTGACAACAAGTTGAAACTTCCATCATAATTTATCCATAGCGGATTGACTATAATCGATTAAAGTTACATCCCACAATGTAAATAATAGGCGATGAATAAGACCAGTACATAAATTATGGTGCAAGAGAGTGAGGCTCGTTGGCTGCAAGGCTTCACCACCCGCTGTTTATCGAACCTTCCTTATGAGCCATCAGGAAAACCTGACGTCTATCTGGCGATAACGGATTGTGAGCTGCATCTTTCAAAGAAAGATGAACGAAGGTGGTACCACGGAAGCAATGTCTTTCGTCCTTTATTGGATGAAAGGCTTTTTTTATTTATCCCGCATTAATGGGCGGTAACCCCCGCTAATTGATGTTTCACTTTATTAAAAAGGCTATGTTTAATCTAGTTGTTGATTTTGGCACATTGTTGTTTGGGGCGGAAGTCGTAAGATTCCTGCTTGAAAAGCTAGTCAAAGGGAGACCCCCACAGGCGCACAGCGCCGAGGAGGCTTCCGGACTGCCCGCGGTAAGCGAACGCCTCTCATTGCAATCAACAGGCAAGTTTAAAAAAGCCTAAAAAAGGAGCGAATGAAATGAAGAATATCGCATATATTGGCATCGGCTCAATGGCAGAAGCGATTATATCAGGCATAATTGCAAGAGGTGGAGTCAACCCTACACAAATTAGAGTAGCAAACAAGTCGAATCAAGAACGGTTAGCGTATGTACAACAACAATATGGGGTACATGGATATACATCTCTTGAAGCAGCTCTAACGAATGCAGATGTAGTCTTTCTTGCGGTGAAGCCTAAAGACGTACTAGCTGCATTATCGGCGGCCCGCCCCTATTTAACTGAAAATATGCTGCTCATTTCCGTAGCAGCAGGTGTTAATCTAGCAAACCTCGAAAATATTATTGACAAAAAAATGGCGATCGTTCGAGCCATGCCAAATACGTCGGCTGCTGTTGGCTTATCAGCTACTGCTCTTTCCGCAAATTCATTAATAGGAACCGGACAGCTACAATTGGCAATTGATCTCTTTTCATCCATCGGTACAGTTTCGGTTGTTGAGGAAAACAAATTGAACGCGGTAACTGGGCTTTCAGGTAGTGGCCCTGCCTATATTTACTACGTAGTGGAGGCCATGGAAAAATCCGCCCAAGAATTAGGCTTAGATTCCGATACTGCTAAGCAATTAATTATCCAAACGATTCAAGGAGCAGCAGAAATGCTTAATCAATCTCCTAAAACGCCAGCAACGCTCCGTAAAGAAGTAACTTCCCCTGGAGGTACTACAGAAGCAGGACTTAAAGTATTGGACGACTATCAAGTTAAGAGTGCTTTTATTTCTTGTATTGAAGAAGCTACGAAACAAGCAAAACGGATGGGTGATGAAATTTCGAAAGATATTAATAAGGAGATTTCCAGTCTTAATTTCTAAGGATAATCAAATTTTTGGCAGAATCAAAAAGAAGTTGATATACTAGCCATAACATAATCCGAGGAGTTGAGCAAAATGAGTTCTAAGCTATTTTCACCTTATACAATTAAGAATATTACCTTAAAAAACAGGATTGTTATGTCACCAATGTGCATGTACTCGTGTTTTGCTGAAGACGGAATTGTCCAAAACTGGCATAAAACTCACTATACAAGCCGTGCAGTTGGAGGTGTAGGTTTAATTATCGTTGAAGCTACAGCTGTAACTGAACAAGGTAGAATCTCTCCGAATGATCTAGGTATTTGGAGTGATGAACATGTATCAGGATTATCTGAACTAGTTTCACTCATAAAAGAACAAGGAGCAAAAACCGGCATACAAATCGCTCATGCCGGTCGTAAAGCTGAACTTAAAGAAGAAATTATTGCTCCTTCTGCTATAGCGTTTAATGATCGATATCAAACTCCAAAAGAAATGACCAAAGAAAATATTCAAGAAACAGTCATTGCTTTTCAAAAAGGAGCAGAGCGTGCCAAGAAAGCAGGCTTTGAAGTGATTGAACTTCACGGAGCGCACGGATATTTGCTCAATCAATTTCTTTCACCAATCAGTAACAAACGAACGGACGAATACGGCGGTTCTGCTGAAAATCGCTACCGAATCGTTAAGGAAACAATTACTGCTGTCAAAGAAGTATGGGATGGACCACTATTCATTCGCATCTCAGCCTATGATTATTTAGAAGGCGGAATGACTCCAGAACAGTATATCGAAATTGTCAAATGGATGAAGGAAGATGGCGTTGATTTAATCGATGTAAGTTCTGGCGCAGTAGCTCCTGCCCACATTCATGCGTATCCAGGCTACCAAGTACCATTTAGTGAAACGATTAAACACGGTGCAGAAATTGCGACAGGCACAGTTGGCCTCATCACCTCGAGCATTCAGGCAGAAGAAATCCTCCAGAATGACCGAGCAGACCTTGTTTTTCTTGCAAGGGAGCTGCTTAAAAATCCGTATTGGCCGCGAACAGCAGCTCAAGAACTGAACGCTGAACTGACACCACCCGTTCAGTATGAAAGAGGCTGGTAAGAACAAAAGCCCAAGTATCTTGTTCAACCTAACATAATCCAAGCAATAAATATGGAGGATCGTTTTCTCTCCATATTTATTGCTTGTTTTTGATGGCTCTTTTCGTAAAGATTGTTGTTTTTAGCAAGAAACCAATTCGAACAGATGTTGATTGTAGTGGAAGGTGCGAGACTCCTGCGGGAAAAGCGTGTTGAGGGAGACCCCGCAAGTGCAAAGCACTGAGGAGGCTTCTGAGACTGCCCGCGGAAAGCGAGTACCTGCAACGGAAATCACCCCGGGTTATTAGTGTAAAAATGATTGAAAAGCAACAAAGTATGTGAAAACAGCCTTTTTGATTTCCTAAAGTTAGCCTACTTTAGCTCGAAACAAGAATTCATTGTTAACGAAATGCTCCTAGTTTCTTGTCAACGAGTAAATTTTATAAGCGGTGCAAAAATAAGAGGCTATAAAAACTTGGTATTATCAATCAAATTTTTGTCGGTATTTATTAACATAAATCTTTTCTGCAAAAAAACTTACAATCAAACCAATTATTAAAGGAACGAATGAACCTGTTGAAATGATAAATCCATTTGAGTTATTTATATACTCGAGGTGAAACATTAACCAAGGGATAGAAAACAAATGACCAATTAACAAAAGCATAACTGTTGTTGATACAAGCGATAAGAAGGTAACAATAAAACACTTTAATTTCATCTAAAAGCACCTACTAAAACTATTTAAATAGCATTCTGTTTTGTTGATAATATTATATATATATATAATTATCCATTTAGCTACAATCTTTTAGAAAAGAGCCTTTAAAATAGACTTACTTTTAAATGCTCCCCCGTTTCTAACCTCAATTTCGTTTCTCCTAAATGGGGAAAATCCCCCTTTTTAGTTTCTAGATACTTGGGCTTTTATGATACAACCTTTAGACGTTTTCTAAAACAACAGCGATTCCTTGTCCACCACCAATACAAAGGCTTGCGATTCCAAAATGTCCGCCCCTCCGTTTGAGCTCATACGCTAGTGATAATAGGATACGCGTTCCACTCGCACCGACTGGATGACCTAGTGCAATCGCTCCCCCATTGACATTTGTTTTATCACGGTCGAGTCCAAGCTCCTTCTCAACTGATATATATTGCGCAGCAAATGCTTCATTCACTTCAACTACATCCATTTCTGCAATCGTCAATTTCGCTTTCTCCAATGCTTGGCGGATTGCAGGAGCGGGGCCGATTCCCATAATTGCTGGATCCACGCCGGCCACTCCCCAAGAAACAATTCGCGCAAGTGGTTGTATGCCTCTTTCGTCGACAGTACTTTGACTTGCAACAACAACAGAAGCTGCTCCATCATTGATCCCACTCGCATTTCCTGGTGTAACAGTTCCATCTGTTTTAAACGATGGGTTTAATGATGCCAATTTTTCAGCTGTTACATCCCCTTTTATATGTTCATCCACGGAAATAGATTTGTTGCCTTTCCGTTGTTGAATCTCTACAGGAACAATTTCTTTAGCAAATACACCATTATCTCTCGCTTTTACTGCCCGCTGTTGACTTAATAAAGAGAACGCATCTTGTTCTTCACGAGAAATCGAGTACATGGATGCCAATCTCTCGGCTGTCATGCCCATTCCACTGCCTGCATACTCATCCGTTAATGAACATTGCAGCATGTCGTCAAAAACAAGCGTTCCATATTTTAAGCCACCAAATCGTGCATTAAAATTAGCAAATGGAGACATTGACATATTCTCCGCCCCACCAGCAAGTACGATTTGGGCCTCTCCTAATAAAATATGTTGCGCAGCAGAAACAACCGACTGTACACCTGATCCACATAAACGATTTACAGTGTACGCAGGAATCTCAAAAGGCACATCCGCCTTTAAGCCGATATGTCTCGCTAAATAAGATGCATTCGTAGAGGAATGAATAACATTCCCATAAATGACATGATCTATATCTGTTGGCGCTATGTTTGCTCGTTTTAATGCTTCCCGTGCTGTCGTTGCCCCCAAATCGGCAGCTGAAACTGACGCAAAGGATCCTCCAAAACTCGTAAATGCTGTTCTTGCTCCTTCAATTACATACACATTATTCATAATTCTACCTCCTTATCCATCAATTATCAGAATATTCATTATATAACTGGATTATAACCGCTCATTTAATAATGTCTAGAGTTTTCTGAACAAACTTTTATCACCGAAGGCTGATAAGACATTAAAATTGGTTGAGTTCTCATTATCTCCTCCCTACTCACTTTCGTATTATTGAGCTGTTTTAGGAAATCGAAAATCGACATCTACTAAAAAATACGTTGCAAATGCACTTTCTTTGCCGAATTGAAACTTGTTTTGTCATAGGGAAAGGATATGCATGATTAAGGAAGAATTATATTAACTTTAAGAGGAGGGATTTTTAATGAAAAGTTCGGGAGCAGTAGCAAATGAATTAGGAATTTCTCAAAGTACAGTAAAGCGTTGGGTCACAGTATGCAATATGGAGATTGAGCGTAATTCACATGGTCACTATTTATTTACGGATGAAAACATACAGCAATTAAAACAAATACAACAACAATTGAACGAAGGATTTGTGCTCCATCAAGTCGCATTAGGAGAAAAAAAGACTAGGAAAGGAACAATCCTACCCATGGTTCAATCTCCTGAAAATCAGAATGTCATAGAGAAGCTACTGTTATCGGTTCAAGAATTAGAAAGACGGCTGGACGATAAAGCGGATGGTGTAGCATCTTACCAACTCCTTCAACATCGAAGTGAAATTGAAGATCTAAACAAAAAGATCGAACGCATGGCGAATCGGATCGAAGTGCTTGAAACCGGGAGAAATAACGAAAATGAACGTTCAACTTTTGACATTGATGGAAGCAAGAAAAAGCGACATATTTTCCAATTTTTATTCGGCTAACCAAGCTTCGAGCAGAATCAACTGCTCGAATTTTTATACCTTTCACACAATTACCACAAATAACCACTTTGTTTTCTACTCATTTCACGCACTTTTTCACATCAAAAGGAGTCTAGGAACAAAGTGTATTCTGAAAGCGATACACTAAAAAAGCAAGTTAGTTCAATCTCAGCACAAAAGCTAAAATCCTAATCAGACTAAAACTTAGCAAACATTCATCCAAAACCCATATAGCGATATACGCCACCATTTACCATAACGGATCAATCATGGAACTCGCTAGACTCACATAATCAAAATGGTGGGGGGTGCGGAACTGGGTTTTGGAAGACTTTCTAAAAATGAGCTATATTATAGGATTGCGGAGCCCCGCCCCATGTCCTTCATTCAAAAAAACGCACAATTCTATATGTTTATTTTTCGTAGATTAGCGAACCTCCCTTAGATAATAAGAGGTTCCTCAATTGTGACCCGGCAGACTACTTTAATATTCAGATTTTTATAATTTTCTGCCCACTTTTCGTAGTCAAACCCTCGATTCCTACTTTTATAAAATGCACCTAATCCCATCGGATCAGTATCGTTTTTTTGAAAACTCTTTACTAGCTGAAGGCACTCCTTTTCTACCTTCTTTTCTAAATTTTTCTGTATTTCTTTTACTTGTTTCACTCCTAAATTTTTACCTGTATATTCTTGAATGGCTCCTTTTATCGTAATTTGAACAGTAACCTCAGAAGGTTTTTTTTTAGATAGGATAAATTCATGTTTTGAACTGAGACCTTTAATAGATGCCGCTTCTTTTTTATTTTTAGGGACGAAAAAAAAACCTTTATTGTGCTTATCCACCAACAATCTAAAATAAAACAATTTTCCACTAGGAATCACGTCTACTTCTTTATCCTTTTTAAAAAGGCTAACCCCACTTATTTCAATTTGATTCGTGCTTATTTGTTTAAGTCTAGGAAGATAAATATCTTTTCCTTTTTGATAATAATCTCGTAATAAAAAATGGAGATTCGTTTCAGGTAATTCCTTGCTCTTGATTTTGCTATCCAAAAGATTATATAAATAAGTCCCATTTCCTTCCGGCCCATATTGACCTTGTAATATCTTCTTAGCAGTTCCTTCTGATATTGCGAAAAAGTTTCTGGCGCCAATGGTCACATCTCCTTGATAAATATCTAAGATATCATCAATTCCTTGCTTTCCGAGCTTCTCACCAATCACGGTCACACTTACACCACCGGTGACAAGTGGTTGTGCTGCTTGATGATTCGCTTTGATTAATAGATCTCTTCTTAAAGGTGCCTTAGATGTATACGTTTTATTTGTGATACTTTTATCAGGCATGAAATTGTCAGTAAGAAATGTACCCATCATTTGTTTACGATCAGATTGGTCTAATCCGACAGCAAGTATGATATTAATATCATCAATCGTATTCGTTTCAACACAACCTGACAGTAGACACAGTATGCATAAGTACATCATAAGACTTTTCATTTTTTCTTCACCTTCTTTACAATGTAGACAGCTATGAATAATAGAGGGATGTACAGCATCGTAAAAGCAAACCCTACTTTCGCCATCAAGCTATTTAATAAATTAATTTCTTCCCGTGTATGAATGAATGTGATCATCCCCAATTGGGCGATAATCAACAAATACACCCCTTTTTTCTGCCTAATCTTAAAAATTCTTTTCACTAGCCTGGATCCAATCCAGATTGATATACAAACATTAGGTAGGATAATTAAATTCCAGAATGCAATGCCGATAAATTCGAAACGCTCTACAAACGATAATTTAAAAATCTTCCACATCATTAATGTTGGCCACATTACTTTTTGCAACTGTCCTTCCGAAAAAAAAGCAAAGGTTAAAATCGCCAAAATCGTATAAAGAAACGTTGTCGCAAGTAACCCTAGATGGGCCCATTTTTCCGACTTTTGTGATTCCTTAATAAAAGGATATAGAAACAGTACGACTTCAAAGCCGATAAAGGGAAGTGACATGTGAAAGGAACCCTTTATCAAATCTTTTACCGAATGGTCAAAAATTGGCAATAAACTTTCAAAGTTAGAATACAATAAATTAGGAAAAAATGTAAATACAAGAAAAGCTGGCAAGACTAAGGAAAAGAAGGCAATTCCAACAACTGTCCGCAATCCGCCAAAAACAACATACATAGAAAGCAACATATACCCTAGTGAAAACCAGAAAAGGTTCAAAGTAGGAAATATCCAAACTTGGAGGATTTCGAATAATGTACGAAGAGAAGCCAAGGAATGCAAAAGAAAATAGAAAATAAATGGAAAACTTAAAACCTTCCCAATGAGATTCCCAGCAACATACATATGAGCCGTTACGATATCTCCATTCACGATTTTAGCAATTTTATATATCATCCAAACAATAATATGTAGGCATGTACCGGCAAACACTATCGAAATCCATGCGTCGTAACCAGCATCTTTGGCAATTATACGCTGATAATCCAACGCACCGAGTCCTATCTGCATGGCCATGATCACATAAAAAATTAAAAAAGGAGAAATTTTCAGTCTATCAGGAATGGTTTGCTCTTGCATAACTGAGTCATCACCTACTTTTCGTTATCATCATTTTCATTCATCAATATCTTTTTTGACGCTTGCTTTTTTCTTACTGAAGCGGTAAGGATTTTCCGTTCTTAAAAATTGTGGACGCATCGATCGCTCTTTGAACGGTAACATGAGCAAGGAATCTTTTAAGTCTTGCCACCTTGGTGGATAGAATGGATCTAAAAATGGCCTACCAAGGGAAGTAAGGCGGATTAGATGGGTTAATACAATACAAACACAAAAGACAATGCCAACTAATCCCCAAAGTTGAGCAAACAACAAAAAAGGAAAGCGAAGTAAGCGAATCGTATTGCTCATTTTATAAACGGGCGTCGTAAAAGAAGCAAGAGCGGCCAGTGCGACGAGAATAAGCAGAATATTACTTGTTAGACCTGCTTCAACCGAAGCGGTTCCAATAACAATACCTCCTACGATACCAATTGTCTGGCCAACTTTTGTCGGTAGTCTCGCCCCAGCCTCCCTTAACAATTCAATCGTTAATTCCAACGTTATTGCTTCTAAGATTGGTGGAAAAGGAACAATTCTCCTTGATGTAATCAATGTACTTAATAAATCATGTGGAATAATTTCATAATGATAAGTAAGTACCGCCACATAGAGGGGCGTGATCAAGATCGAAAAAGTAACCGCAAACATCCTAAGCAGTCTAAAAAATGAAGCAATTATCCAATTTAAATAATAATCTTCGAATGAACTAAAAAAATTAACTAACGTAGTCGGCGTAATTAAAACCTGTGGTGAACCATCAACGCAAATGGCGATCATTCCTTCAGCCAAAACTGCAGCGACTCTGTCAGGCCTTTCTGTATCGAGTAACTGGGGAAATGGTGAATTCGAATTATCGGATATGATTTGCACGATGTAAGAACTGTCAGATATATCATCAAATTCAATGTCTTTTAAACGTTGCCTGACGGTGTTTATATTTTCCTGATTTGTAATGCCTTCAATGTGTAAGATAGCAATTTTTGTTTTAGATAATCTACCAATTGTAAATTCTTCAATGACTAATTCTTTAACAGGCAATTTTCTTCTAATTAAGTTTAAATTTGTCGCAATCGATTCCACAAAAGCTTCTTTTGGGCCAACAACGGAAATTTCTACTTCTGGAGGTGATAGCGCACGAACAATTTCCTTTTTGGCAGCAATCAAACCATAATTCTTTTCTTCAGTTTCAATCGTCAGTAGCACATAACCGCTACATAAATTTTCCTCAATTTTAGAAGGATCATTACAAATTTGAACATCATAAAGAGGCATGATTTTCTTAATATCATTAATCGAATGAAAATCACCTGCCAATAAAGATGAAAGAATACTTTGCTCAATGATTTTTTCGTCAACTAAAGTAGTTAAATATGTTAAACAAAAATCAATATTAGTTTTTTGATTGTAATAACAAGTTTTAGTAAAGTCTTTTGATTTTGCTAATGTTTGTGTCGCATTCTTTTGTTCCGTATCCCCTTGTCCGTTTTTATTTTGAAACCAACCTTTTTTCATTGATTCATCACCTTCATTTCTACCATTGCTTATATAGTTTCCATTTATGGATAAATTATGAGTTGGGTAAGAGGAACAAAAAATGGGCTTGAAGAAGCTATCCGTTACGTTATATTAAACGGAATATACCACTCTTATTTCACAAAAGGTTGACAATTATAAATTTAATGATAGTATTTAGACAAATACCAATTAAATAAACAATTTTTACCACTAGGGGTGCCTCTTGAATGGGATATGAAGCTGAAGAAGATATTTGATGCTTCGTAGACCGAAAAGGCTGAGATTAAAGTGAGACTTTAAGACCCTTAGAACCTGATCTGGATTATACCAGCGTAGGGAAGTGGGGGCGTCTTAACGAAGATACCTATTTTGTAATCGATCTAAACCACTTTCTTATGCTAAAAAGGAAGTGGTTTTTTATGTTGTGTCTCTATTAAGTATGTCTGTTGATTGAAACGAAAGGCGTTGGCTTTTCGCTCCAATCAACATAGTGCCAAAATCAACAATGACCTTTAACATAACTTATTTTAAAAGATGATACCGAATCATTATTTTCATTTATGTCTAATAATTAAAAAAATGGAGGGCAATTCATATGACATTTTCAAAGGAAATTCGTAAAGAAGTTGATCACATCTGGGAAGCAAGCTTTCATCACCCTTTTGTTGAAGGAATTGGAAATGGGTCACTTCCACTAGTCAATTTTCGCTATTATGTGATGCAAGATGCTTATTATTTATCTCATTTTGCTAGAGTACAAGCTTTAGGGGCAGTAAAAGCAACAGATTTATACACAACGAGTCGACTTGCCAGCCATGCACAAGGAACGTATGAAGCTGAGCTATCGCTGCATGAGAATTTTTCCAAACGATTGGGCATTACCGAAGAGGAACAGAAAAATTTTAAGCCTGCACCTACCGCTTATGCATATACATCACATATGTATCGTGCTGCCTATTCAGGACATTTAGGTGACGTAATTGCGGCGATTCTGCCATGTTACTGGTTGTATTATGAAATCGGTGAAAGACTAAAAGAATGTACACCAGAAGAACCGATTTATCAAGAGTGGATTGCTGCATATGGAGGCGATTGGTTCCGGACATTGGTAGAAGAACAGATTAAGAGAATCGATGAGATTGCGAAAAAAGTGACAGAGGAGGATAAACTACGAATGAAAGAGCATTTCATCCTTAGTAGTCAATATGAATACTCTTTTTGGGAGATGGCGTATCGGTTAGAAACATGGCCGGTTCGAAAAGAAATATTGGAAGTATAAAGGCTAGCAAATTCTCAATAAAGGAGATTCGTAACATGACAAAGGGATTAAAATTGACAGACATATTAGTGACGATTGTGATTGCCATTGCATTTGGCATTGTTTATATTCTATGGGGCTCGGTGTATTATGCTCTAAAACCAATTGGCTTACATGCCGATCAATTTGTGTATGGAATGTGGTTTATTGCTGCTACTGTTGCTTTTTTGATCATCCGTAAACCTGGCGTTGCATTGCTTGCCGAAATCGCAGCGGCGTCTGGTGAATTTCTTTTAGGTTCACCATGGGGGCTAACCGTACTACTTTATGGCGTTGTCCAAGGATTGTTTGCAGAGCTTGTCTTTATGGCATTCAAATATAAACGATTTCATATTTCAGTAGCGATATTATCGGCTATCGCTGCATGCTTAGGATCGGTACTTATGGATTTCGCCTATGGAGAAATCGGCAAGCTTGCGGCATGGAATTTAACATTATTTATGATTGCTAGATTTCTCGGGTCTATTCTTTTTGCTGGAGTGTTTGCTTACTATCTAGTGAGGGTTTTAGAAGCGACAGGCGTAACAAATCTTGTTCGTCCAGCATCAAGTAAAGATTATGCAGAACTGGATCAAAAGTAAGGGTTGATAACTATGGAACGAATTGCACATGTAGATAAATTACGATTGAAATTCCCAGGAGATACTTCCTTAATATTTAAGGACTTATCTTCTACCATTTATAAAGGGGAAAAAGTCCTCCTGCTCGGACCATCAGGTTGCGGGAAGTCAACGCTTTTACAAGTTTTAAGCGGCTTAATACCTCATTCCATTGAAGTTCCTATGAAAGCTGAAGAATTAGTAAGTCCCCCTTCTTTTGGGTATGTTTTTCAAGACCCAGATAGTCAGTTTTGCATGCCATTTGTTGATGAAGAAATTGCATTCGTCCTTGAAAATATAAACGTTCCAAAACAACAAATGATTGATCGAATCCATCATCACTTACAGCAGGTCGGCTTACATTTACCAAATATTCATACTAGCATTCAAACACTATCTGGGGGTATGAAACAACGCTTAGCGATAGCATCGGTTTTGGCCCTAAAACCCGATGTATTATTTTTAGATGAACCAACAGCAATGCTTGATCCTAAAGGAACAAAAGAGATTTGGAATGTATTAAAAGAAGTCGGCCAAGAAAAAACAGTCATTATAGTGGAACATAAAATTGATCATGTCCTAGAATTCATTGATCGAATCATTCTTTTTAATGAAGCTGGTCAGATTATAGCCGATGGACCAAAAGAAATCATCTTGTCAACGTATCAAGAGGAAATGAGGGAACAAGGTATCTGGTTTCCAGGTGTTTGGGAAGAGTATTTAGATACCACCCCCCTGC
Organism: Peribacillus huizhouensis; assembly: GCF_014138605.1. Taxonomy (GTDB): domain Bacteria; phylum Bacillota; class Bacilli; order Bacillales; family DSM-1321; genus Peribacillus; species Peribacillus huizhouensis. The sequence goes on from NZ_JACJHX010000007.1 coordinate 100,442, forward strand.
TTCGTTTGAGGACGCCTTTTGAAAAAAAGGAGAAAATATTAGATGTGCAAAACTTTAAGGGATTTAGGCAAAAGGAAGAAAAAATACGAGTAGATCAATTGCAAGCCTATTCTGGAGAATGGATTGTTATTAAAGGAGAAAATGGTGCTGGCAAGAGTACACTTTTACATGCTTTCATGCAATTCATCAAAACAACAGGACATTGTGAGCTATTAGGGACTGCTATTAAAAAAGTGAAAAAACAATCAGATTTCATGACATTCGTGTTTCAAAATCCCGAATTTCAATTTGTCACAAATTCAGTCTATGAAGAAATCGCCTACACATTAAAAGTAGACAAAAAGGATTCTCGAGAAATAGAAAAAAAAGTCGAAGAACTTCTAGAATGGTTCCGATTAGGAGACCATCGGGATAAGCACCCTTATCAATTATCAATGGGACAAAAGCGTCGTTTAAGTGTAGCTGCATCGATTGTAAATGAACAAAAACTCATTCTTTTAGACGAGCCTACCTTTGGGCAAGATTCCAAAAACACCTTTGCGTTACTTGAATGGATTGAAGAACTCAGACTGAAAGGTACGACGATTATCATGATTACCCATGATGAACAGATTACAAACAACTTTGCAACAAGAATTTGGACAATAGAGGCTGGGAAAGTGATCAGCGATGAAACACAAAGTATAAGCATTAATCCTGAATTAGTATCCGTGTAATGGAGGAACGTCATGCAATTAGATTTTTCGAGTAAAGAAACATGGCTACACCGAATTAATCCTAGCCTTAAGTTATTCGTATTAATTATGTTGTGTATAGTTGTGTTATTAGTTCATAATTTACTTTTCATGGTAAACTTAACGATAATCGTATTGATTTTATTTTTGTGTTTTACAGGACAGCCGCTCAAACGAATTTTATTACTCTTTATCCCTTTTTTTGTTGTATTTTTATCGACTTCTTCTTCGATGATTTTATTTGGACAAGGAAACACCACTTGGTTTAAGTGGGGGCTCATTCATATTACCGAAGAAAGCTTTTTTAGGGGACTACTCGTTGGTTTTCGCGCCTTGCTATTTGCAGTGCTAGGATTGACCTTTGCCTTAACTACGAGACCCGTCTATCTGTTCTATTCTTTAATGCAACAAGTCAAACTCAAGCCAAAATATGCTTATAGTTTTATGGCAGCATTGAGATTAATTCCGATTATGCTGGAGGAGTTTCAAACGATTCAAAATGCTATGAAAGTGCGTGGTGTGGTCAGACAAACAGGTATACGGTCCGTTTTTTTTAAAATGAAAGCTTATTCCATCCCAATGTTATCAGGGAGTATCCGACGTGCACACCGGATTGCTATAGCCATGGAAGCAAAGCGATTTTCCGACACTCGGGACCGGACATATTATTACGAAATCGGCTTTTCTAAACATGATCTTGTATTCATATTATATTTTGTCATCCTACTTCTAGGAGGATATTATGGAGCAGTTAAGGGGATTTGATATCTTCAATGATCTGGCGCTGACTTATTGATACAAAAATCTTATTCAAAGGATATTTAGCAAGGTTGCACTGATAGATTACTTACATCCAACTAAACCACTTGAGATCATCATAAAAAAGCAGTGAGATTTCATAATTATCTCACTGCTTCTACATTCGTCAATATATGTTTCTAAAAAATGTAATAAAAACAATCTTCCTTATTTAAATCAATACAGCTCGATCATTCAGCATTTTTTCCCCTTTAATTCGTTGGAATTCATGAAGAAGCTTCTCTACGGTTAACTTTTGCTTTTCTTCGCCTCTTGCTTCAAAGATGATTTGACCTTTATCCATCATAATTAAGGAGGTGCCAAGATCAAGGGCTTGTTGCATATTATGAGTGACCATTAATGTCGTAAGATTGTTTTGACTAACAATCTCTTTTGTAAGTTTAGTAATAAGGTCGGCTCGTGATGGATCGAGAGCTGCTGTATGTTCATCAAGTAGCAAAATTTTCGGATTCGTGAAGGTCGCCATCAATAGCGACAACGCCTGCCGTTCACCGCCTGAAAGCATTCCTACTTTCGCATTCATCCGATTTTCTAATCCGAGGTGCAAAGTCTCGAGTTTTTCTTTATAAAAGCTACGTCGACTTTTCGTGACACCTAATCTCAAGCCTCTTTTATTCGTTCTGCCATATGCAATTGCCAAGTTCTCTTCAATCGTCATATGTGGAGCAGTTCCAGCCATTGGGTCTTGGAAAACACGGCCAATCATTTTTGAACGTACATACTCATCGACGGATGAAACATCTTTGCCATCTATGATCACTGAACCTGCATCAGGAATCAACTTACCGGAAATCATATTCATCAGTGTTGACTTACCGGCACCATTACTACCGATGACGGTCACAAATTCACCTTTTTCAAGGGTAAGCTCGAGAGATTTTAACGCTAGCTTTTCATCTGGAGTTCCTTGGTTAAACACTTTATAAATTTGATTTAGCTGTAGCAACCTCTTTCGCCCCCTTCACCAATGTTTGCTGCATTTGCAATTCTTTTAAACGTTTCCTCTTCATACTTTTTTCTTTCTGCTTATCCTTTATCTGCGGAATGATTAATGCACCGATAACAATCGCTGCGGTAATTAATTTTACATCCCCTGTTTGTAGGAATTGAACTTGAAGCGCGAGTGCAACGACAATTCGATATACAATCGCACCGCCAATTACAGCAAGGGTAGCTCGTGCAATCGTTTTTGCCCCAAAGATTGCTTCCCCGATAATAACAGAAGCGAGCCCAATGACAATCATGCCGATCCCCATGCCAATATCACTAAAACCATTGTATTGGGCAATAAGTGACCCAGAGAAAGCAACTAGTGCATTACTAATTGAAAGTCCGAGTACCTTCATGTTATCAGTATTGGTGGAAAAACTTTTCACCATCGATTGGTTATCACCAGTAGCGCGGATAGCCAGACCAATTTCTGTTTTTAAGAAAAGCGATAATGCAAATTTTATGACTAGTGAAATGACGAGCATAATAAAAATAATTGCCCATGTGCTTGGCACTGAATTTCCAAGTCCTAACAGTTCCATTCCTTTATTTAAAAAGGAATCCAGTCCTGTTTTTGACCAAATTTCCTTAACACTCGTAATAATCGTTGATTCAGAAAATAAAGGAATATTAGATTTACCCATAATTCGTAAATTTATCGAGTATAGGGCAATCATCATCAATATTCCAGATAGTAGCGGATTGATTTTCCCTTTTGTATGCAAGAGGCCTGTAATCGAACCAGCTGCAAAACCAGCTAGTAAAGCTGCGCCCGTTGAGATTATCGGTGAGTAGCCATTTACAAGCATAATTGCTGTGACAGCTGCTCCTGTTACAAAGCTGCCATCAACTGTTAAATCTGGAAAATCAAGAATCCGAAATGTTAAATATACGCCAAGAGCCATGATGGCATAAATCAGTCCCGATTCAAATGAACTAAAGATTGCTGTAGGCATCCTTTCATCCCTTTCTTAGAAGCTTATTCTAGATGTTTTTTATTTTTATTTAATAAGTTCTGCTTCTGATTTCCATTCTTCCTTCAATTCGATTCCCATTTCCTTTGCTGCCTTTTCATTTATGACAAGTTTAAGATTTTGCGGATATTGAACCGGAAGCTCTGCAGGTTTTTTTCCGTTTAATAAAATGTCTGCAGCCATCTCCCCTGCTTCATATCCGATATCGTGGTAGCTGAATCCATATGCCGCAAACCCACCGCGACCAACAGAATCCAACTCTCCAACAAACAATGGAATATCTTTTTCATTGGCAACCATAATAACCGATTCAAGTGCTGCAACAACCGTGTTATCTGTGACGATAAAGAAGGCATCAGCTTTACCAACGAGTGATTCAGTTGCCTGTTTCACATCAGCAGACGTCGCAGCAGAAGCTTCAACTACTTTAACTCCTTGTTTTTCCGCTTCCGCCTTTAACATATTAATCTGAACAATTGAATTTTGTTCTCCTGAGTTGTAGACCGTTCCGATCGTTTTCGCTCCAAGTTCTTTTGCAATAAATTCCACTGAATTAGCAATTGCATCAGGGTGTGCATCAGTCGTTCCAGTGATATTTCCACCTGGGGCCTCAAGCGAAGCGACCAATTCAGCTGCTACTGGATCAGTTACAGATGTAAAGACAATTGGGATGTCCTTATTACTGTCTTTTGTTGCAGTTAATGCTCCCATTGCACTTGGCGTAGAATTAGCAAAGATTAAGTCAACATTTTTCCCAGCAAAATTTTGCGCAATTGTTAATGAGTTATTTGGATCTCCTTGTGCATTTTGCTCGTCATATTTTGCATCGATTCCTTTATCTTTTAATGCTTCCTGAAACCCTTTGTATGCTTCATCAAGTGAAGCATGTTGGACGATTTGAGAAACACCAATTTGATATGTTTTTTCCTTTGACGCTTCTCCAGAGTCACCGGAACTACTAGTATCACTTCCGCACCCTACTAACAATACACTTGCCGCTAAACAGACCGCTGCAGTTTTAAACCATGTGTTTCTCATGAATATATCCCCCTATTTCCTTTATCGCTTTTATGCTTTGTTGAAATAAATTATAACCAAATACCTAGACCAATTACAATACAATTCTAATTTTTCCGATAATATTTTAAAAAAATAAACAAAAAAACCGTTCAAAAAAGTGAAATACACTTTTTTAAACGGTTCTATAATAATTAACTGCCAACAATTTTTGTTACAATGTCGGTAACAGTTTTTCGATTTATTTTTTCTTTGCCATCCTTTAACGCCGAAACAGTAGCATGGGCAAATGCTAATGGAATTTCACAGAAATGGCGGATGGATGTTGTTTGAATATCTGCCAAATATAAATTAGCGCGTTGCAAATTCTGTTCAGTATACTGAAGCATATCTTCGAACTCCCAGCCTTCCGGGAAGAAGTTCACACCTCTTTCCGCATCTTCTGCTTTGTTTCTAAGAATATTGACGGTTTGGAGTCCGCGACCAAATGCAATGGCTAGTTCTTTATCTGTTTCTGTACCGTCATGCCAATTCCAAAGATCCGATAGCATCGTTCCGACAAGTCCAGCCACATAATACGTATATTCATTCAAATCCTCTTCATTTTGAATTTGCCAGTCCAATTCAACCCATTTTGCCATTCCTTCTGCCATTTCTGCCGTAGCATCAAGTACTTTATCTACGACCGTTTCAGGACAGATTGCAATCCAGTCATTGAGAAATAACGTAACGTCAGGAAGGGAAGCTTCATAAGGAAGGAGGATTTTCAGCAGCTCCTCACGATTGTAACCATTTCTCAACAACTTGCTGATTTCTTTTAGTAACTTACTTTTTATCTCAGCAGGAAGTAAGGGGTGATCCTCAATTTCATCGATTGCACGCATGCATAAATACGCTGCCCCCACGGTTTCCTGTAATCCAGAAGGAAGCTGGCTAATTGGAATAACAAAGGTTCGGCTCGTTTGCACTAAAAAATCATGGGCCTTCTTTTGTAAATCTTTTTCTTCGCTCATATTAAAGCTCCTTTTTTATGTACAACTTTCATTTTTTTAATAATTCATCCCACTTATGGAAGTTTCACTTTATCATACCATACAAAAAGGTCTATTCAATAATCGTCTTTCTTTGTTTTTCTATATACAAAGGGACCTTAATCTGGAGTAAATCTTCTGCAATCAACGTGTTTTGAAAAATTTCACACGCTTCGTTTTGCAGTACAGCAATGTCTTCTCCCATATATCTAGCACTAATATGTGTCAAAATTAACTGATGGGCACCAGCTAGTTTTGCTGTTTCAGCTGCTTGCGCTGTCGTGCTGTGGAAATAATCAAATGCCATCTCTCCTTCTTCCTTGGAAAAAGTTGCTTCATGAACGAGATAGTCCGCATTTTTCGCAAGCAAAATAGCCTGTTCACATGTCCTCGTGTCACCGAGGATTGCTAGGATTCTTCCTTTATTTGGTTCACTTAAATAATCAGATCCCTTTAAAACTCGTCCATCTTCCAATGTAACATTTTCACCGTTTTTAATAGCTTTAAAGATAGGGCCAGGTGCTATACCTTCATCTCTCAGCTTATCGACAAGCAAGGTCCCAGGTCTGTCTTTTTCTACTATCCGATAACCGTAAGAAAGAATTCCATGATCAAGCGCTAAAGCTGAAACAGTAAATTGCTCATCCTCAAAGATGATACCTTCTTCTATTTCAACTATGGATAGAGAATATTTAAGATGAGTGCCACTTATGGCAAGACTTGTTTGAATAAAGTCCCCAATCCCTTTAGGACCGTATACAGTTAAGTCTTCAGTTCCTCCTTGAAAAGAGCGGCTACTCAGTAGTCCAGGCAAACCGAATATGTGGTCACCATGTAAATGCGTAATAAAAATCTTCTCAATTCGACGTGGTTTAACTGATGTTTTTAATATTTGGTGTTGGGTGGCTTCACCGCAATCAAACAACCAGACCACTCCTCGCTCTTCCAGCAATTCAAGCGCGATTGCCGACACATTTCTTGCCTTGGCAGGTATACCTGCACCAGTTCCTAAAAAAACAAAATCCAAAATATTACCTCCGTTGTATCATTTCCTTTTTTTATTATAACATAAAGTGAAACTTCCATAAGTGAGTGTAGTTCCCCACCTATGGTTAGTCCCGTTTTAGTGTCTATATCGAAGGCCAACACTTCGATATAGAAACATTAAAAAACCGATTGGTTCAACTATACCTTTGAAAACCATAAAGGTAAGTTTCACTTTATCTCACCAAAGGGGTTTTACAGGCTGTTAAACTGGGTTAAATACAATAGTCAAGTTATGGGTATCCTTAAATAATGAAAGTGCAAGTATATTGCGTTCACTTACATGTATCTTTATAGTTAAATATATGAACAATAGAATATTTTTTATGAAAAGTGAGGTTATGCAAGTGATATCAACGAATAAACCGTCCGCATTAATCATCCTTTTTGGGGCCACCGGAGATTTGGCCAAACGGAAACTATTTCCGTCGATTTATCGATTGTTTCAAAAAAAAAATATTGAGAAATTCGCAGTGGTTGGGGTAGCCAGAAGACCTTTAACAAACGCTGAATTTCAAGAAAATGTTAAAGATTCTGTTCAGACTTTTGCTGACAGCCATGAAAATGTCGATGAATTTGTCTCACATTTTTCTTATCATTCCCATGATGTGAGCAGTTCAGAATCTTACATTGAATTAAAAAACATAGCAGATAAGCTGGATGAACAATATGATTTAGGAGGCAATCGAATTTTCTATTTAGCTATGGCACCTGAATTCTTTGGTACAATTGCTGAGCAAGTGAAAGCCCAAGGTTTAACAGATACGCCAGGATACAAAAGACTCGTGATTGAAAAACCATTCGGTACTAGCTTTGAATCAGCTAAAGAACTTAATGAACAAATTCGTACAGCCTTTTCTGAAGATGAAATCTATCGAATTGATCATTACCTTGGAAAAGAAATGGTCCAAAACATTGAAGTGATTCGCTTTGCAAACGCAATGTTTGAACCGCTATGGAATAACCGATACATATCTAATATCCAAGTGACTTCCAGTGAGACGCTTGGCGTTGAAGAACGAGGTCGTTACTACGAAACCAGTGGAGCGCTTCGTGATATGGTCCAAAATCATCTGATGCAGATGGTTGCATTGCTTGCAATGGAACCGCCAATCAAATTAACTGACGAAGAAATTCGTAGTGAGAAAGCACGTGCATTGCGCTCATTGCGTCCAATGAGAAAAGAAGAGGTCGACGCTTTCTTTGTCCGAGGCCAATATGGAGAAGGCACTGTTTCCGACTCCTTACTTCCTGCCTATCGAAATGAGTCATCTGTCGCTTCTAACTCCAATACCGAAACATATGTAGCTGGTAAGTTACTCATTGATAATTTCCGTTGGGCAGGAGTACCGTTCTATATTCGTACAGGGAAGCGGATGGATGTTAAATCAACGAAAATTGTTGTCCAATTCAAAGATATTCCGATGAATTTATACTATAGCAAAGAACCAGAAGAAAACGTCCATCCTAACTTGCTTGTCATCCATATCCAGCCAGAAGAAGGTGTCACCCTACTCTTAAACGCTAAGAAAAATGGCAACCAAATGAAAACGAAACCAGTTAGACTTTCCTTCTCCAATACAAGCATTGACCGAATGAATACTCCAGAAGCTTATGAAAAATTATTATTCGACAGTATGCGTGGAGATGCCACCAATTTCACCCATTGGGATGAAGTCGCTTTATCTTGGAAATTTGTTGACATCATTTCAGATGTATGGGAAAACACGAAAGATGAAAGCTTCCCGAATTATGCTGCTGGAAGCATAGGTCCAAAATGTGCAGATAACCTACTGGAAAAAGACGGTCATTTCTGGTGGCCAGTTGAAAATCTAGAAATCGATAATTAAGATAGATAAAAAACAAGGCTGACTTCTTTCACTTAAGAATCAGCCTTGTTTATTCATGTTGTTCTCGGTCTACATACTCCCCTTTTCCTAAGTTAAGCCAAAAAGCGATTCCTGTTTCGATGGCAATGAAAAATAAAAATAACACTCCAAAAATCCAGCTAGAATTCATTTATTACGCCCTCCTTGAATGATCTAATCTACTCTTTCTGCCTCGCTACTATATTGATTACATTATCTGACATACACCAAAATTTTCAAATTCCAAAATCCCTAATTCATACTAGGTACTTACTCCTGTTTTCACCTGATTTGTGACTATCAAAAAGGTTAAACTATTGATGTAACATCAAATTTCGCTTGTGTGGAGGGATAACATGATACACATTCGAGAAGGCTTAATCCCTACTGCTCTAGGCACAGCGGTAACGGCAACTGGGTATGCAATGAAACAAAATAGGAAGTCCAACAAAATGGTCGCCAACACTCTATTTGGCTTCGGTTTAGCACATATCGTTCTCGGTGTTATTGATCTTGTAGAGCATCGACATTAACAGAGGACCTTACGCTTTATACAATTTTATAAACGTACTAAAAGAATTGTGAGGCCTGACCCTATCATTACGGGTCAGCCTCTTTTACCATTGACACGAAACCAAAAGGTGTTATATATTATAAAAACAAAACCATCTGGTTTTATATTTATACAAAAAGGAGAATTATTTTGGTAGAAAATTATCAGGTTACATTACAAGATATTAAGCAAACAGTCATTATTGATGCGCCCATTCAAAAAGTGTGGGATACAGTTTCAACTTCAGAAGGAATTGCCTTATGGTTCATGCCCAATGATTTTCAACCGAAAGTAGGACAGGAATTCTATTTACAATCACCGTTCGGACCTTCGCCTTGCAAAGTCACTGAATTAGATCCACCTAATCGACTTTCTTTTTCATGGGATGAAGATGGCTGGGTCGTTTCTTTTATCTTAAAAGAGGTAGATGGTAAGACAGAGTTTACACTTATTCATGGAGGATGGAAAAACCCTGATTACATCCTTCCGAAACCGAACGAGAAAAGCTCCATTATTCGTGACCGGATGAGTCAAGGTTGGACAGGAATTATTGAAAAGTTGAGAAAGATTGTGACTAATTAATGTCTGCTTCAGCACAAAAGCATGATGTTTTCCAAGCTATTGCGGATCCTACTCGGAGAGATATACTCAAATTACTCGCTGAAAAAGAATTATCTATTTTAGAAATAACCGGGCATTTCCCAATGAGTCGTACAGCTATTGCAAAACATCTTCATATTCTTTCAGAAGCAAAACTAGTTAATGGACGAAAAATAGGAAGAGAAAAACGTTTTCGAATACAACCAGATTCATTGGATGAATTGAAACAATGGCTTTCCTATTTCGAACAATTTTGGCATAACAAGTTATCTATCCTTAAACATATTGTTGAAAATCAGAATGAAAAAGATTAAAAGTCATCAAAACAGATCTTGAAAATCAATAGGTTAAGTTTTAAAGTCTGATTCACAACAAAGGTAACCGGGGTGTCCCAAAAACAAAGGGTCAGACCCACAATCACTAAATACAGAGTAAGATACGTGTATGAAACACTACAAACTGATTTAGAGTGCGAGGTCAGACCCTTATGACATCCCTTTTATTTGTTCCTGAACCAAACAATTATTATCTGCTCTATTATTCCGTTAATCGCAAGTTATCAAGAAAATCCTTGCTGAAACTCGTCTCCGCTTGCCCTTTCTTTTCAGCAGCTTCGACTCCTCTTTTGATGATTTCCTTGCCATATTTGCTTTGCAGTTTTTGCATAGCGTAGTAAAGCGGTTCTTTTTCCGCATCTTCTTCATAAGAAAATAGATCTAGCTGTTTATAGGCAGCTTCCTTATCCATTACATCGAAAGCGGTCACTCCAAGTAGACGCACTTTCTCTCCATTCCAATGCTTTTTAAACAAATCGACTGCAAGCTGATGAATCTCAGGTTTCTCGAAAAAAGGATTTTCGACAATTCTGCTTCTCGTTATCGTCCTTCGGTCTTTATAACGAATGGTAACACCAATCTTTTGCCCTACTAATTTTTTATTTTTCAACCTAAGAGCTACCTTTGTTGAAAGTTGCTCTAATATATCGATTAATTCTTTCTGATTCGTTATATCCTTTGGCAATGTCGTTGAGTTGCCAATGCTTTTATGATCAAATATGGATTCTGGGTCGACTGCTCTCCCGTCTATTCCTTGCGCTCGTTCCTTTAATTTTAGCCCATTAATACCAAGAACTTGCCTGAGTGTTACATCATGAGCTTTAGCGAGATCGCCAATTGTTTCAATTCCGATACTATTAAGCTTCTCTGCTGTTTTCTTGCCGACTCCATGCATTTCACCAACCTCAAGAGGCCAAAGTTTCAACGGAACATCTCTTTTTCTGAGAATCGTGATGCCCATCGGTTTCTTCATATCTGAAGCGGTTTTAGCTAGAAATTTATTCGGGGCAATTCCGATGCTACAAGGCAAATCCATCGTTTCAAAAATCCGCTTTTGAATACTATCGGCAATTTCAATTGGAGAACCTAGTTCCGCGCAACCTGTGATATCTAGATATCCTTCATCAATTGAAACCGGTTCTACTAGGTCTGTATATTGTCTCATCAGTTCAAAAATGGCAATGGAAGTTTTCCGGTATCGATCAAAGTTAGGCTTTAATATGATAAGTTCAGGGCACAGCTTTTTCCCTTGCCAAATCGGCATCGTCGTTTTCACTCCAAATTTCCTTGCTTCATAGCTACACGTGATTATAATTCCACGGCGCTCCTCAACATTCCCAGCGATTGCAAGCGGCTTCCCCTTAAGTCCAGCATCATACGCCATCTCTACAGAAGCAAAAAAACTATTCATATCCACATGAAGAATTACTTTTCCATTTCTAGGATACATCTCATCCATTCAACTGTCACTTCCTTACAAACAGCAGATATACTTATTGTAACATAATAAGGGGTCAGACCCCATTTCCCAGAATATTTCCCACACAAAAAAACGGAATCTAAGATATCTCAGATTCCAGTCATATTTATTCAATTATTCTCCTAGTGTCGTTTTATAAATCTATAAACTATCTACTTCTACTAGTGGATGATTCTAGGAATTTTGTTTACGCATGCATACCAACCTATCTTTTTACTTAAATGTAATAGTTTATTTCACTTTATTTCATTGAGCTAATTTCAATAATTTATGCCTTTGCTGGTTCTTCAATTGGGTTTTTCACAATAAACAAATAACAAATAGCTGCACAGCATGCTATAATACCACCACTAATAAAAGCTAACGAATATGAACCGGTGGATTGTACAATTAGCCCTGCTACCACTGGTGAGAAGGCTCCTCCGAAGTATCCGCCGAAATTTTGTATTGAACCAACGGACGCTACCATTGATGAAGGAGCAACATCTGTGGCCAATGCCCATGCGTTCCCCGTAATCGCTGATACAAAAAATAACGCAAATGTAAGAAGTACGATCGTTGAAGCAATATTGTTAACAAAGGGTAATAAAATTACAGAAATGCCTGCCATAACAGCACAAATACTAATTAAAATCTGCTTTGATTTCATTGGTGAAGCGAATCCCGACTCCACCATTTTTTTTGTCATAAATCCACCTGTAAGGTTACCTATTCCTCCACCTATCCATGGGATACTTGCATAAATCCCCATTTGTGCCAATGATATTTGATATTCATCCAAGAGATATAAAGGTAAAAAAACGAGAAAGATATTCCATATCCAAATCGTACAAAAAAATCCCAAAATCATTCCCCAGACACTACGGTACTTAAATAAGGAAAGCCATTTGATATTTGAACTCTTATTACTCTGTTCTTCACCGGCTCCATCTGCTTTTATATATTCTAATTCTTCCTTTGATAGTCTCTTGCTATCATTTGGATTTTGGTAAAACTTCAAAAAGATAAATCCAAATATAATCCCAATGCCCCCTGCAAAATAGAATAGTTCCCGCCATCCAAATGTGATCATGATAAAAATTAAAATTGGAGGGGCAATCGCAGGTCCCCATTTAGAAGACGAATCCCAGATACTTGCAGCAAGTCCTCGCTCTTTTTTCGCAAACCAGTTAACTGTAATTTTTGCTGATGTTGGAAAACAAGGTGCTTCACCAACCCCTAAAATAACTCGTAATAAAATGAATACCCAAAGCGCACTGGCCATTCCGCTAAAAAAGACTGATGCACTCCATACTAAAATCCCTATCGAATAAAGTTTTTTAGCACCAAATCTGTCAATAAGCCATCCAGAGGGCAATTGCATAATAGCATACGACCAAGAAAAAAAAGCGCCAAGTAAACCTATATCCGTTACACTTAATCCAAGTTCCGGCATCATTTTCGGAGCCGCAATGGAGAGAATAGAACGATCTAAGTAATTGAGCATTCCACCTATTAACAACCAAATTAAGACTGTATAACGATATTTCTTTTGAGTTGTTTGTGTCGGCAAACTTGGGGCGGTATTCATCTCCATAATAATTCCTCCTCTTATTAAAAATCACAAACCAAATTTAACTAAAACAAGGTGCTTCTGAGAGATATAGTTGATAACCCTGAAATATTGCAACTTTATTCCTAATGAACGCTCACTTGTTAATGTCAACACAATTTTGTAACTAAAAAGGAAATATATATTTTTATCTGTTTAATTGAAGTACTTCTAACAGAATTGTTAATAACTCTCTTATTTAGCATATCCATCACTGATCTTGAAAGAACGATAACTCCCTTATTCAACTAATTTCTCTATCAAACTAGCATTGAAACCCCTTTCATTTTTTATAGGATAATAGACTTCTGGCACTAGAAATGAAGGTTCAAACCGTTTACTCCTTTATTTCCCTAGTGCATTTGCCCAGCTAATTACCTCTCATTGCCTTTTCAATAAAGTATTCCGATTAGGTCCACCCCTGCTAGTACATTCAATAGAGCATTAGGAAATTGCCTCAAATACTTAATATATTAATCCGCCATTCCATTCCCTTCTCTTCCTCACCCTCGAATTTTTATCATTTTCCCAGATAAATAGTAAAGTCAAAGTTGCTAATTCAATTTCCTTACTAACCATTTGTTCCTTAAGTCATTCTTGTGAGTTCTAATATTCTTCTAACAAAGCGATCTGAACATCAACCCCTTTAAAACCAGCTTTGCTCACTTCAGCGATAATACATTCTAAATAATCTGATTTCCTTGTCGAAATCAGATTGCCTCGTTGAGCTGTGACATATAAACTTATTTTTCACCACCTCCCTTTAAACTACCAAAAATACCAATTTATCTTTATTTTGTAATTATTTTCTATATTTAACTTGTTTATTATTTTATCATTCATTTTTATTTCTTCAATACTTTTCCAAATATTTAAAATATTTTTAATAATGGATGTTTTACATTTGATAAACATTATTAGCCTCTTTTCCAGTTCCACTTTTATGAATATTAGTATTTAAACCAGCACATACTCCAATAAGGATTTGATTCTGTTTAATATTTCGACTAACTGCAACACCTTTTGCTCCCACATCCATGCAATATTTTACAAATTTAATGTATTCTTGATTTTAGTTTTTCATCGGTGAACATCTCTTTTTCTTTGATTCTAGGGACTCAATTCCTTTTGTAATTAGTTGAAATCGCCATTTTCTAATCCATGCAGGTGATGAAATATTAAAAATGACGGCGGTTTCATTCGGAGACGTTCCATTTTCATTTATATAGTTAAGAACGTCTGATTTATACTGCATTGAATAAACTGTATAGCTTTTTTCAAAAGCACTTATTCCGTGATATTCAACTGCTTCCCCCACATTCGAACGACTTGATAATTCGCTCCCAATAATTTTGCACTTTTATCTTACAACAGCATCTATTTTTTTGATTCAATGTAAATTTAGTCATAAAAAAATGCACCCCCCATTGTTAGATCGTGTCTAACAATGGGGGGTGCAGTTTAATTTCACTCTATGGTTTTTTATTGTCACATCAAATTCTATATCTGATATATAAATCTCTTTAAATTCCAGGCATATTTCGTTCGATTATTCTCCTGCAACTTCTTCGATAATGGCTAGGACCATTTCCGTTAATTTCGTTAATTCTTCAACAGGAATTTTTTCATTAGTTGTGTGGATATCTTCATAGCCTACAGCAAGGTTTACTGTTGGAATGCCGAAGCCAGCAATGACGTTCGCATCACTTCCACCGCCGCTTTGAAGTAGCTTTGATGGACGGTTGATTTTTGCTGCTGCTTTCTTGGCTACTTCAACAACATGATCACCATCGCCATATTTAAAACCAGGGTACATAACCGTTACTTCAACTTCAGCTCTTCCACCCATTTCAGATGCAACGGATTCAAACGCTTGTTTCATTTTCTCAACTTGAGCTTCCATTTTTTCTGGAATTAAAGAGCGTGCCTCCGCCAAGATTTCCACAAAGTCACAAACGATATTTGTTTGCTGCCCACCTCTGAAATAGCCGATGTTCGCTGTTGTTTCTTCATCAATTCTTCCAAGCGGCATTTTCGCAATCGCTTTTGCTGCCATTGTAATTGCGGAAATTCCTTTTTCAGGGGCAACTCCTGCATGAGCTGTTTTGCCGTACATTTTTGCAAAGATTTTTGCTTGAGTTGGCGCTGCCACAATAATATTTCCTACCTTTTCATCACTATCTAGTGCATAGCCGTATTTAGCTGTAACGAGGGTACGGTCTAAAGCTTTCGCCCCAACAAGACCAGATTCCTCTCCTACGGTGATGATGAATTCAATCGTACCATGGGGGATATTTTCTTCTTTTAATACCCGGATTGTTTCAAGCATCGCTGCAAGACCTGCTTTGTCATCCGCTCCAAGAATCGTAGTTCCATCAGAAACGATATAGCCGTCTTTAATGGACGGTTTAATTCCTTTGCCTGGTACAACCGTATCCATATGTGAAGTGAAATAAATCGTATCCACTCCTTCTTTCGTGCCTTTCAGCGTGCATATCAAGTTGCCTGCTCCATGACCTGTAATAGCGGTAGTATCATCCTCGAAAACATCTACACCTAATGCCGTGAATTTTTCCTTTAAAACTTTAGCAATTTCCGTTTCAAACTTTGTTTCCGAATCGACTTGGACTAATTCAATAAATTCCTTTATAATACGTTCTTCGTTCACCATTTCTACAAAACCTCCAATATGTATAAACCTGATTTTAGATCCATTTCGTGATCGGTAAAATTCCGATGAGAAATCTTCACTTTATCCTAGCTAACGATCGATCAGTTTAGGAAGATAAAGTGAAATTTCAATCAGTAGGGGGTTTTCTTCGTACTCCCACTGATTGTTAGTCCCGTTCTAGAGCCGCTAATATCTCCGCGCAGTGTAGATAAATCGACTCTACGGACAGTTGATCCTCATCTATCTTCTCATAGCGTGCTCAACGTCAAGAGTGGGATAAATATCCCCTTTGATGAAGTCTAACTACTTCCACATCCCTAGTATATCGCTAATAGTTCGGTACCCGCAAGAAATCATGATTCATTTTCACCATTATAAAGGAATATTCCCATGTTTTTTTAATGGTCTAGATTCCTTTTTGTTACGCAACATCTCTAGAGATTGGAGCAATCTAATGCGCGTTTCCCGGGGATCGATGACATCATCAATCATTCCTTGACTTGCTGCTACATACGGATTTGCAAATTTCTCAAGATATTCGGAAATTTTCTGTGCCCGTGTCTGCTCTGGATTTTCACTCGTTTCAATTTCTTTTGCAAATATTATATTCGTAGCCCCTTGAGGCCCCATGACGGCAATTTCAGCATTAGGCCAGGCAAATACAAAATCGGCACCAATTGATTTACTATTTAACGCTACATAAGCACCACCATATGCTTTACGGAGAACGACTGTTAACTTTGGTACTGTCGCTTCAGAATAAGCATAAAGGATTTTTGCACCATGGCGAATGATTCCACCGTGCTCTTGCTTAACTCCAGGGAAAAATCCAGACACATCTTCCAAGGTAATAAGTGGAATATTGAACGAATCGCAAAAACGAATAAATCGTGCTGCTTTGTCTGAAGAATCGATATCAAGCCCTCCAGCTAATACTTTGGGCTGATTGCAGACGAGTCCGACCACCTCGCCCTTCATTCTCGCTAAGCCGATCACAATATTTTTCGCAAAATCTTTTTGGATTTCCATAAACGAATCAGTATCTACGACCTCACCAATTACTAAACGAACATCATAAGGACGCAAACCATTAAATGGAATAATTTCTGTAAGTGTTGGTCGGTAATCTTCTTTATCATCTACAGCATAGAGAGGTGGTTTTTCCTCATTATTTTGCGGTAAATACATGAGTAGCTGACGTACCATCTCCAATACTTCTTTTTCTGATTGAGCTTGAAAATGGGCGTTTCCGCTAATGCTAGTATGTACAATTGCACCACCAAGATCTTCAGCACTAACCTTTTCTCCTGTCACCGTTTCAATCACTTTTGGTCCAGTGATGAACATTTGACTCGTATCTTTTACCATAAAAACGAAATCGGTAATAGCTGGTGAATAAACGGCTCCGCCGGCACATGGGCCCATAATAACCGAAACTTGCGGGATAACCCCCGAATAAATTGCATTTCGATAAAAGATCTGTCCATATCCATCCAGAGAAGCAACCCCCTCTTGTATTCGAGCTCCTCCAGAGTCATTTAACCCTATAAACGGAGCACCATTTTTCGCGGCTAAATCCATGACATTTACTATTTTTTTTGCATGCATTTCGCCGAGAGCTCCTCCAAAAACTGTAAAGTCGTGAGAAAATAAATAAATCGGACGCCCATTCACTTTTCCATATCCTGTAACTACGCCATCTCCAGGTCCTTTGATTTTATCTAGGCCAAAATCAACACAGCCATGCTCGATAAATGGATTGAGTTCAACGAAACTCCCTTTGTCGACCAAAAGATGTATTCGTTCTCTTGCTGTTAACTTACCTTTTTCATGCTGCTTCAAAATTCGCTCATCTCCACCGCCAAGCTCTACTTCCTGCCGTCGATCATACAACTTATTGATAAGTTCATAGATGTCTGTCATTTTTCCTCCTCCTCTTCATGCTCACACAACTCATATAGAACGCCTCCACCTGACTTTGGATGAAGGAAAGCAATCTGAGCTTGATGAGCACCAATTCTTGCTGTCTTATCAATCATATGTAAGCCTCCATTATTAATTTCTTCAATTCGAGATGAAATATTTTCCACACTAAAAGCTATATGATGAATACCTTCGCCTCGTTTTTCAATAAATTGGGCTATTGGGCTATCTTTAGATAATGCTTCCACTAATTCCAACTTTGTATTGCCAGCGTTTAGAAATGCTACCCTTACTCTTTGATCCTCTACGATTTCAATTCCTTCCAGTTCCAATTGAAATACATTCGTATAAAGCGGCAAAGCTTCGGCTATTGATGTGACAGCTATACCTATATGATCAATCCTCTTTATCATGTAAAGCCCCCATTTAATATTGTTGAATAATAATATTAAATAAATTCAAATCGATTCTTGCTTATATTCGTTACTACAATATATCCTTGAGATTCTACTATGGACGAGTTAAACTATATATATACGCATGCTGTAAGGAATTCTATACTCCTTACATAGAGGAGAGATTAAAATGAAAAACAAGAAAACGAGAAAAATCGTTGTTTATTTAATGATTATTTCCATGTTATTAACGAGTCTACTTTCTGGCATTGCATTCTTTCTACAATAAAGTGAATCTTCAATCAGTGGGGGCTTCACTACCCGTTAATGCGGAATAAAAAAGATCATTCAAAAAGGGGCAGACCCACACTCTATCATCGTTTATTTGTTAATAAACGATGATAGTAACTGTGAGGTCTGACCCTTTTTTTAACATTTTTTTAAGGCAATTCGCCATTCTTATTTCATAAATCCCTGCTCTTTAGCCAATGTTGCAAAGTCTTTTGGCGAATGGGTGATAAAAACCTTTGTTCCAATTGGTACACGCTCATATAAAGACTCGATGTCGACTTTTCTCAAGCGGACACATCCATTTGAGATATATCTTCCAACAGAAGCTTGATTGTTCGTACCATGAAGTCCATAAATTCTCCCATCGGTTCCTAATGCATCAAAGCCAATCCATCTCGTACCTAGAGGATTTCTAGGATCTCCTCCAGGAATGTTCTTTTTACGGAAATACGGATTTACAGCTTTCACTTTAACGGTAAATAATCCTTCTGGTGTAAGCTCATTGCTTCTCCCCGTACCAGCAGGGTAGACATTCTGGACTTTATTATCATCAATGAATGCCACCTTGTTAGTTGCTTTATTTACGATGACAAAGGGTTTTCCAACAACAGCAGAAGCGGTCATCGTTACAAATGACAATAATATGCTTGTAAGGATTAAGGAAAGCAATATCTTCATCTGATCAAACCTTCCATTCATTTTCCGTTAGTTTTCACCCATCTTTAGCTTTTCATGCTGTTTTTTTGGTTCTGGTAGCCCTTTAAATGAATGCTTAAGCTGTAAATACTGCTCGATTTCCTTCATTAACTGTAATAATGCTGCTCGCGATTCAAACTCTTCACGGGTCACAGGTAGTTCCATTTTTTTGAAAACCTGCTCCATGTCATCAAGCTTCTTTAAGTAGATAATCGCGGTATTCTGCGGATGGACGTTGTTACTTAGTTCAATGAGAAATTCTCCTAACATCTTACTTTGCTTAACTTTTGACGGAATATTCGTAGCGAGCGGCAAGATACGCTCGATAATTTCAAATTGCTTTTCCCTCATTTTAAAATAATGATAATACACGTCATCATCACGCAAAAAATGATTCTCTACATCTCGAAATGCTAACGTCTTTGCTTCAGCTAATAATTTAGGTGTCTCAGTAATTTCTTTCCCATCCCAGTTACTTACATTTGTATGCAAATAATTTACTAGCTCCATAAGAATTATGCTGAAATTACCTTCAATTTTTTTCTGATAATCGATTAATTTATTCTCAAGACTCGGCATATACCAATTCATTAATAAGGCTGAGCCAATTCCAATTATGATGAGGCCTAGTTCATTCAGCCAGAGATCAAGCGTGATATGTTCAGCTGTATATAGATGTAAGATAATGACGCCGCTTGTTACGATGCCTTCATTTACTTTTAAAGCAACCGTTGTTGGTATCAAAAGTAATAAAATAATGCCAATGATCATTGGATTATAGCCAATTAGTTCAAACAGGATGGTGGAATAGACCATCGCAACTAAACAAGCTATGAATCGCGAATAGGCGGCCCCAAGAGATTTTTTCTTCGTTACCTTCGTACAGAGAATCGTAATAATCCCTGCAGACGGAAAACTATCCAACCCCGCTAATTGTGCTAGAAAAATGGCGAGGGTCGTACCTGCTGCCGTTTTCATTGTCCGATATCCGATTTTTAACATAACGAGATCACCCAGTTTTCTTATAATAATACCCATCTTACCAACAAACGCGACCAATTTATAGTGAAAGCACAGTCAACTATCATAATTAAAGTATTCACATTTTTCCGTAAAAAAAAAGACAACAATCATGTCGTCTTTTTAGTATGAAGGATATGGAGACGGATCTCCACTACCTCCTAATATAGTCAATTTATTTTGCAGGTGTACTATATTTGTTGTAAAAAAAACAAAATTTAGCTCCACACCCCCCGTTAAGATTAGGTGGGTGTAGCTTGCTATTTTAAATAATGGGTTTAAACGCCATATTCGTTTGTCTTATAATACTTTTTCCAAAAAGTCTTGTGCTCGCTTGCTTTTTGGACTCGAAAAGAATTCACTTGGTGGTGCATCTTCAACAAGATTCCCACCATCAAGGAAAAGAATTCGGTCAGCTACTTCTCGTGCAAAGCCCATTTCGTGTGTGACAATGACCATCGTCATTCCTGTATGAACAAGGTCTTTCATAACAGCTAGCACTTCTTTAACCATTTCTGGGTCG
The DNA here is from genome assembly GCF_014138605.1 of Peribacillus huizhouensis. Classification (GTDB taxonomy): domain Bacteria; phylum Bacillota; class Bacilli; order Bacillales; family DSM-1321; genus Peribacillus; species Peribacillus huizhouensis. Next base: position 120,997 of record NZ_JACJHX010000007.1, read on the forward strand.
AGTGCAGAAGTAGGCTCGTCAAACAGCATAACATCAGGGTTCATTGCAAGCGCTCTGGCGATAGCAACCCGCTGTTTTTGTCCCCCTGATAATTTATTAGGATACTGCTTTTCTTTATCAGCAAGACCCACTTTTTTTAGTAATTCCCTACCTTGCTTCTGTGCCTCTTGTTTGGAAAGTCCTTTCACCTTCATCGGTGCATAAGTTAAATTATCCAATACCGTTTTATGCGGGAACAAATGAAAATGTTGAAACACCATCCCTACATGTTCGCGGACTTTCATAATGTTTGTTTTATTATCGGTAATATTCGATTCTTTTATCCAGATTTGCCCTTCAGTCGGCTGTTCAAGTAAATTCAAGCAGCGAAGAAATGTAGATTTTCCCGATCCTGATGGACCAATAACGGCTACAACTTCGCCTTCTTTAATACTTGTATTGATTCCTTTAAGGACGTCCAGTTTTCCATAACTTTTGTGGAGGTTGTCTACTTTAATCACTACGTTTCATTCTCCCTTCAATCAACTTGCCAATCACTGTTAATATCATGACCATCACATAATAAATCAAGCCAGCAAATAGTATCGGCTCGAAGAATTTATATGTGTCGCCACCAACAATATAAGAACGGCGCATAATATCTGCTAGTCCAATTGTTGTTACAATAGCTGATTCTTTTGTTAACGTAATAAATTCATTCATTAAGGCTGGTAAGATATTTTTGAAGGCCTGAGGCAGAATAATGCTTATCATCATACTTGAATAAGGAACACCAAGTGCAAGTGCTGCCTCTCTTTGTCCCTTATCAACAGCATTAATTCCACCGCGAATGACTTCTGAAATATAAGCAGCGGAATTTAATCCGAACGACAAGAAAGCAGCTTCAAATGCTTCAATTTGCACACCGAACAATTGTGGAGACCCAAAATAAATCAACATAAGCTGCAAGACAAGCGGTGTGCCGCGGAAAATTGACGTATAAAAGTCCGCAATCCAATTTAATGGCTTAATACGGCTAATTTTCATTAACGATAATATAATTCCTAAAATTATCCCAATTACTGCTGCTACTGCAACAACTTTTAATGTCATTGGGATCCCTTCTAAAATATAAGGAAGGGAGGGTATAATTCTTTCAAAATCCAAGTTCAAACCACATTCATCCTCTCTTTAGTTCGTATACGAGAAAGCGCGGAAAAACGTTCAAAAGAGAATACGCACCCTTTTGAACGTTTCTTTGCACATTTATTTAGCCGTTTCGCCACCGAACCATTTTAATATAAGTTTTTCCATTTCACCGTTTTCCATCATTTTTTTCAATTCAGTATTAAATTTTTCAGTTAGTTCACTGTCTTTTTGGAAAGCAATCGCCGAGCCCGCTTCTTCTGTTTTAGTATCTGTCTCAATCAAGTACCCTGCAAGATCTGGATTATCTTCTAAATAGCCTTTTGCTACTGTATCTTCAATAATGGCTGCATCAAAACGACCAGCTTTGATTTCTTGAACTAAATCAGGAATACGATTACGATTTTCAATTGTAAGGTCGATACCGTCTTTTTTTAGGTCCTTTGCAATTCCTTCTTGAATAGATGCTAATTGAACACCAACCGTAGCACCTTTAAGATCTTTTGCACCTTTAATTTTACTATCTGCTTTCGTTACGATCATATGATTGGATTTATAATAGATATCACTGAAATCTACCGTTTTTTTCCGTTCTTCTGTAGGAGACATCCCCGCAAGTACAAAATCTACTGTTCCATTTTCTAAAGAAGGTACCAGACCGTTAAAATCAATATCCTTCACTTTAAATTCATAGCCAAGTTTTTGTGTAATTGCTTTGGCTACATCGATGTCAAAGCCCATGATTTCATCACTCTTTGATGTCTCAACATATTCAAATGGCGGATAATCTGCTGAAGTTCCCATCGTTAATACTTTTTTCTCATCACCATTAGCAGTTTCTTTATCGTTTGCTGAATCATTATTTGATGTACCGCAAGCCGCTAAAATGGTCATCATCATAATCATGGCGAACATTAGCATAAGTTGTTTACTATTCTTCATTCCATATTCCTCCGATTGCTTATTCATAGATTTTTCCCTATCAACATTCCATACATTTATTATAGGAAAATATAATTTTCTCTTTCAATATTCATGCACTGTAATGTATTTTAACACATTTTTATATTTATTCAATAGTATTTATAATGATAAATCCATGTTCAAAATCTGGTGAATGGTATGAATCAGCTCCTTTTTTTATTATTTCTCCAACTTTCATTTTCAATACAAAACTAATATGACGTTAATATGAAAGATCTATCAAGAAGAACGCTACACTCGCCTAATCAAAATGGCGGCGGTGCCGAGCCCGATTTGGGGATACTTTCTTAATATAGTAAGTATTTCCGGGAAAGTAGATTATTTTAATTTGTAAGTCGCGAAGCTCCGTTCCCACTACCTTCATAAAAAACTAAGCTAATTATCACCATTACTGATCACTTCTCGCATGATTGGATTGTTCCCTTAGACTGATCATGATAAACAAGAACTTCTCTGTATGACGAAAATTATGTGTGTTAAAAATTTCGCTATACGAAAATATTCAGGTGAAAGTGTTTGAGATATGTGTTAGAATTTAATAAGAGATGACCAATTGGTCAATTCAAAAACCAAATGGTTAATAGGGGTGCGGGATGAACGAAAAGAAACGAAAAATATTAATCGCTGCAATGAAACTTTTTTCAAAAACAAGCTTTCACCAAACTTCCATGCAGCAAATTGCTGACGTTTGCGGAGTCTCCAAAGGAAGCTTATATACTCATTTCAAATCAAAAGAAGAACTCTTGTCGGAGATTTTTTCATATTATTATCATGTGCTAAGTCAACAAATGGCTGCAGAAGAAACGAAAGTTGATTCAGCCAAAGAAGCCTTTATTCGTGAAATTGCTATTCGACTTCGACATTACTGTGAATTTCACGAGTTTTTTAAAATGCAAATGAATGAAGTTAGAGGGCTTGAAGACCCATCACTCAATCAATTTGTACACCAAGAACATACCAAACTGCTCCAAAAAACAGAAAAAGGTATCGTGCTAGTCTTTGGGCAAGAAGTAGCACCATATGCGACCGATTTAACGGCCACTTTAAAAGGTATGTTAATTACTTATGTACGAGGGATTATTGAGCATGGAAAGAAGTGTGACCTTAATGAGCTTGCTCGTTTTCTATTTCTCCAACTTGATGCGATTGTTCACACATTCATCGATAAAAAACCTAACCCGTTTTTTATCACCTCGCCTTTGCAATCACAGCCAAAAGAAACTACTCACCCACTATATATTGTCAGGAAAATGAAAGAAGCGATCGCCTCTTTTACAGAAGATATTCTTATTGAATCTGTGGACATTTTAGAAAAAGAACTTTTAGAAATAAAACCACGTGCCGCTGTTTTATCAGGAATGATCCACAATTTGAAAGCAAGCAGTACCCTTTTCGAGCTTGCAACAGAGCTGGAAAAAACGATAAATCAAATGCCTATTACCACATTAAATAAATAGAACGTATAAAGAAAGCAGGTTCATATATGTCCAAAAAAACTTTACAACAGTTTCCCCTTCTCATATTGATGGCCAATATGTTTATCGTCATGACAGGAATCGGACTCGTTATTCCGATTATGCCGACGATTATCCATGATTTTGGAGCTGGCGGGAAAACCTTTGGTTTCTTAATTGCTACATTCGCTTTAGCCCAATTTATCTTTTCGCCTATTGCCGGTGATTTGTCTGACCGGTTTGGCAGAAAGAAAATTATAGTATTCGGTTTGATTCTTTTTTCTTTATCGCAATTTATCTTTGCTTTTTCTCAACAGCTCATCCTGCTCTTTATTTCACGGGCGATTGGAGGGATGGGGGCAGCCTTTTTAATTCCATCCATGATGGCCTTTGTAGCAGATATAACAACTGTAGAGAACCGGGCTAAAGGAATGGGACGTCTAGGAGCTTCGATGTCACTAGGGTTCGTTGTCGGCCCTGGTATTGGGGGCTTTTTAGCTGCTTTTGGAGTGAAAGCGCCATTTTTCATTGCAGGAGCTGTTGCCGCTATTGCCGTAATTTTGTCCCTCTTTTTCTTGAAAGAACCAACCCGTTCAGCCATATCCGAACAACCAGCAAAACGAACTTCACTAATCAATCAATTGGCTGTTTCCGTAAAAAAACCGTATTTCATCCTTCTACTCATGATGTTTACTCTTTCATTCGGATTGGCAAATTACCAGTCAACCATCAGCTTATTTACAGATGTAAAATTTGGGTTCAGTCCATTTGATATATCCATGTTAATGGTCGTTGGCGGTTCGATTGGGGTCATCGTTCAGGCGTTTGTTCTCGATCGAGTACTTCATCGATTTGGTGAAGTGCGCGTTATGAATTCAATGCTTGTCGTAACGGCGATTTCCTTAATCAGTCTTTTGTTTGCAACTGGTTTTGTCTCTGTATTGATTGTATCCACCTTTTTCTTTATCGCGACATCTTTGGTTCGTCCTGCTATCAATACGACCGTATCAAAAATGGCTGGAAGCGAACAAGGTTTTGCAGCTGGTATGAACAATGCTTATATGAGTATCGGCAACATGGTCGGCCCTGCACTTGCTGGCGCACTATTTGATATAAACATGGGGCTCCCTTATATTTTTGGTGCAATTATCATCATTGTGACGTTACTTATTTGCATCAAATGGGCAAACGGTGAGAAAAAGAAACAACAATTAAGAACAGCCAATCATACGAGCTCAGCTAGATAAAGTGAAACTTCCCTTAGTGGTCTTCAAAGGTTTAGATGAACCAATCGGACCTATACGGGCAGTTGGTCCCCACCTATTTTCTTTTAGTATGCTTAGTCTTACTGCCCGTTGGCAGGGTTAAAGTATGCATCAAAAAACCACTCAAGTCTCGCCATAAGGCTAGAGATTCGAGTGGTTTTTGAATGAAAAAATTTTGCTAAAGAAGTTACAGATCTTCTTTATTTTAAACGTAAGAAATCTTTTTAAAATCTGTAGGTATATAAATACTATAATAGTATGATATATTTTTCTTAACTACATTCAGAGGAGATCACCAAGTATGAATCAACAATTTCTCTATATAATAATCATCATTTGTATTGGTTATCTATTAAAACGTATTAATCTATTAAAAGAAAAAGATGGAGAAACTATTTCTAGAATTATATTTAATATTACCTTACCTGCTCTCGTTATTGTTTCTCTTGATTCTGTTAAAATTGAACCTTCATTAATCATGTTACCTGTAATAGCGTTTATAATTGGGTTTATTTCTATTTTTCTCGCTTTTTTTGTATTTAGAAAAGAAGAGAGGATGCTTAAAGGAACATTAATGATGATGGCTACAGGATATAATGTAGGCTTATTTGCCTTCCCACTCGTTGAAGCGATTTGGGGCGCAAAAGGTCTCATTTATTTCGGAATGTTCGATATAGGAAATTCTCTTATTGTCTTTGGACTTTCTTATATAGCGGGAAGCTATTACTCAAAAGAAGGACTAGTCCTGAAACCACTTGGAGTCGTAAAAAAATTCAGCAAATCCGTTCCATTAATGACATACATTATTGCGGGTATTTTAAGTTTCAGCAATATCCATTTGCCAAGTGGATTCATTGATTTAGCTACAATTATATCTAAAGCGAACTTGCCTTTATCGCTCATACTATTAGGTTTATATTTAAACTTCAATTTTGAAAAACAATATTTAAGACCAACTATTAAATATGTCCTTTTCCGATATGGTTTTGGGCTTGTATTTGGCTTGGCCTTTTACTTTTTACTTCCATTCGATCAAATGTTCCGATCCACTATCTTAATTGCATTATTACTACCAGTCGGACTATCAGTTTTGTCTTTTGCTCATGAATTTAAATACCCTACTCATCGCTTAATTGGTACTTTAGCGAATATTTGTATTGTCAATAGTATGATCATATTATATGTCTTTGCTAACTTTATTCTTTAAATAGAAAATTACAAAGCAAGCAATTGATATTTTTAAAGGATGTTATTGCAATAAAACTAAGAAAAGTAATTGTATAGATAAAGCTTAACCGTGAGGCGACAAATTTAGGTATTAATAAAACGTTCCAAAATTTGTCGCTTCGCTATTCAGAGAATATCGTAATATTAACCGATTCACTACTGTGTTATCACTAAAGTTAAATTAATAACTAATCCCTTTAAATAGTAAGTTTACATTTGATTTTTTATCGATTTTCCTCTTTCTTTGCAATTCCTTTGCCTTCATAAATGCGTCCATCATTCCACTAGCTTCTATAATTATTTCTTCTGCTTCTATTTGGTTATCTAAGATAAAAATATAATCTTTCATGATGTAGTCCTCCTTTGATGTCTATTTTATTAGTTGAGTTTTAATTACACTCTTAAAGTTTATGTTATTTTTATAAAAATAATGTATGCGTTTACATCCATTACCAAAGATACACTCATCTACTTACTAAAAGTTGTGTTCACTTAAAAGTAAACGTTTTCTTTATGAGATTATTATAATACAAACGCTTACAAAAAGCTATGAACAATTTGTGAAAAATATCTCAAATTAACAATCTGTAAATGCAAAAAAAGAGTTTCTCATCCCACTGGTTGTTAAGATCGTTCTTCACGATTTCGTATCGATAAATCGGAAAGCTACGAATCCGATTTATCGATCACAAACTATGGATCTCAACTAAACCTCTACTTACTACTGTATCTTACTAATCGGACCTTCACAGTAAAGTTTCTCCCTACTCGTTCCTTTGTTCCCCACTAGCTTTTAGTTCGAGGGCTTACTGCTCGTTAAATATCATATAAAAAATCCCAACACTTCGTATCCATCGCTAATATAACCTAGTAAACGATGGATACAGTGTGGGACATTTTCATAAAAAAATGTGATAATTACAATTAGTCAAATGCTGGTAAAGATGTATCTGCAAAATTTTCTTCTAAAAATTTCTTTACTTCAGGTCCTGTCATTTTTTCTGCTAATAATTGAATGGCCTCTGATTTAGCATTGTCTTTGCGAGCAACTAAAGAGATAGCAAATGTCGAGTTCACATTTTCTGTAATCACAGCATCTTTACTTGGTTTTAAGCCTAGCGGCTCGGCATAAGATGGGTACAATGTAACGAGATCAGCATCGTCCATCATCCTAGCAAGCATAAGTAAGTCTACCTCTTTAAACTTGTAGTTTTTCACATTTTCAACGATATCTGCTTGGGTTGCTTTAAGACCCACACCGTCTTTTAACTTGATAATTCCTTGATCAGCAAACATAACAAGTGAACGAGCTAAATTTATTTGATCATTCGGTATCGCGATTGTTGCACCTTCTGGCAATTCATCCATTGTTTTATATTTCTTTGAATAAGCTCCAAAAATAGCGTGATAAATTGGTTCTACTCGTACTAGTTCTGTTCCATTGCTTTCATTATACTGCTCCATAAAAGGCTTATGTTGGAAGAAGTTAGCATCAACTTCCTTGTTAGCAAGAGCGTTATTTGGTTGAATATTATCGCCTAACACGACGATTTCTAGATTAATTCCTTCTTCTTTCATTAAAGGCTTAGCAATTTCTAATATATCCGTCATAGGTGGAATCAATGAAGCAACTTTTAAGTCCACTTGTTTCTTTTCTTCAGGAGTAGATTCGGCATTGTCACTACAGCCGGACAATACGAACATAGCTAAGGCTAATAGCATAATGAGTCTTTTCATTGTTGATTACCTCTCAATCTATTATGTTATCCTAGTTTACAAGCTGCCTTACACCTTCTTCGAATTTCTGGGAACTTTGAGTAAAGTGGGATAAGCAGCCCATATCCTTTGTTTGGTGCGATATAGCGAAATGATGTGTAAGTAGAGATTTAGTTGAGGTCCACAGGATTAAAGCCACACAGACGTTACCTCAGGAAGAAATACTTTCTTCTATATTCGATTATTTCGTACTGTTGCTTTTCAAGTTAGCAATCCTAGATTAAGGCGAACTATTAAGTGGGGATGACGAACATCCCCCCCGATGAAAAATTTCCTTTTATTTTTTATCTAATTTTTTGGCGATGGTTGTGCCAGTAAACTGAATAGCTTGGACAAAGATAATCATCATAACGATTATATAAATCATTAACTCGGTTTCAAATCGCTGGTAGCCATAGCGAATCGCAAAATCACCAACACCGCCCCCGCCGACAATCCCCATTACAGTTGAATAAGAGATAAAACTAATCGTTGAAGTTGTTAATCCGAGTACAAGGCTTGAACGTGCTTCCACGAACAAAAACTTAAAAATAATTTCTAAGACTGAAGCACCCATTGAAACCGCAGACTCAATAATACCACGCGGAATTTCAAGCAAAGCCTGTTCTACTAATCTAGAATAATAAGCAATTGCCACAATAGAAAGTGGGACAGTAGCTGCCATTGTACCGATTGCTGTTCCGACAATAAATCTTGTAAAAGGAATTAAGAATACGACAAGCAATAAGAACGGAAACGACCGAACAATATTGACAAATATGTTTAGTCCAGAATATATCGATCTATTTTCTAGCAATTGTCCTTTTCGACAAAGATACAGTAATGTTCCGACAGGTAATCCGACTAAAAGAGCAAAAGCAATGGATAGACCAACCATCACAAATGTTTCCCCGATTGACTGCCAAATTTCAGCTTGATACTTTAAAATAATGTCAGGCATTCGAATTCCTCTCTTTTTCAGTTAATTGCTCAAGGAACCATTTTGGATCATTGTCAGGAATCATATACGGCTCTGTTTCAATTGAAACTGTTTCGAGTATTTTTCCGCCATCCATAACTGTTACTTTATCGCAAATACTCCGCACAACATCCATTTCATGACTGACAATGACAATCGTGACACCAAATTCTTGATTCACGGTCTTCAATACGTCTAGAATGCCTGCTGTTGTCTGTGGATCTAAAGCAGAAGTTGGCTCATCACATAATAAAACAGCTGGCCTGTTTGCAAGCGCTCTTGCAATTGCAACCCTCTGCTTTTGTCCACCGCTTAATTGTGCCGGATATTGCTCGGCTTTATGCTCAAGGCCAACAAATTTCAAACATTCATTGACACGATCTACCTTAGCTTTTTTTGAGTAGCCTGTTAGTTCAAGTGGTACTGCAACATTATCAAATACCGTTTTATTCGAAACAAGATTAAAATGCTGAAAAATCATGCCAATCGATCGTCTTGCTTCGCGAAGTTTACGGTTTGGTAGCGTCGTTAACGTTTGATTATTAACCACAATTGTTCCTTGATCTGGAGTTTCCAGCACATTCATTAAACGAAGCAGTGTAGATTTACCCGCACCGCTCGCACCGATCACTCCATGTATTTCGCCTTTGTCGATATTTAGCGAAACCGAGTGAACGGCTTGTAAAATTGATTGGTGCTGCTGATAGCTTTTGCTTATATTTTGTAAAGATATCACCATGCATATTCCTTTCTAACCATCTGATTCCTATGTAAAATCCCTATCCAAATTATTATAGCCTTTGTTGCATGAGATGTCACTCCCTTCATAGTTCCTCGGGCATCCCTCAAATAATGGCAAAAAAGAGGCAACTCCCAAAGGTCTGATCTCATCAGTCTATAACCGTTTACCGTGTCATATACACGTCATTTAAACGATATAGTAGTGATGTTGTCTGACCCTTCATTATGGGATAGCCTCTTTTGGAAAAAAATGTTAATCTTCTTCGCAATATTGATAAAGTTAACTATATTTGCGATTTTAATTTTATGTAGCGAGTGACAAGAGCAGAAAACATTTGCCCCATTCTTAAGTCAACGCATATGGTGATTTTTCACCGCTTAAGACGTGAACGATGTTTTTGGCTGCTTTTTGACGCAGTTCAATCATCGCTTCCTCTGAATACCAGGCACTATGCGGTGTAATGATGACATTGTCCATATTGAGGAGCGGGCTTTCGCTTGTGACTGGCTCTACTTCTGTCACATCTAATGCGGCACCTGCAATAATTCCTTTTTCTAATGCATCAATAAGAGCTTTTTCATCGATTATCGGTCCTCGTGCTGTATTAATGATGACTGCGTTTCTCTTCATTTGATTAAGCCGCTCGTCGTTAATGAGATGGAACGTATCTTTATTAAGTGGTACGTGTATTGACAAATAATCGGCTATTGAAATAATATCGTCAAGCTCCATTTTGTGAACGCCCACAGCAGTCATTTCTTCCTCTGTTACGAATGGATCATATGCAACAGTTTTAAAGCCGAGCGGTTTCACTTTTTCAATGAAACGGCGCGGAATACGGCCAAAGCCGAGAACACCAATCGTTTGTTTATTAAAGCGATGAATCGGCACAGATGCTTTAAAGTCCCAGTTGCCTTTTTTCACTTCATTGTTTAGTAACGTCACTTTACGCGCCCATGAAAGCAAAAGCGCCAATGCATGATTTGATACTTCTTCCATGCCATAGTCCGGTACATTGGTGACAGTAATCCCTTTTTCTTTCGCAGCATCGAGATCAATCGTATTAACCCCAACACCGTAGCGGGAAATGATTTTCGTGTTTTCAAGTGACTCGATAACGTGGCGAGAGATAGGAGCGTATTGATTTAGAATTGCGTCTGCTTCTTTCGCTTGGGCGATAACATCTTTTTCTGTTTCGCATTGTGCTTTAATGAATTCAATATCCAATCCACTTTCTTGAAACACGGCTTCTTCATATTGTAAATTCTCAAATTCATAATCAGTTAATAATACTTTAAAAGCCATTTGGTTTCACTCCTTCAATAATATCGTAGAAATTCCTAAAACAAACAATTTGACACTATGTTTTGTTTCAGAATGATTTCTACTTTAAGCTCTGCCATTACTTCAACATTTTTTATATAGTTTTTTTTGTACAACCGACCTTCTGATAGTCGTTAGCTTATTTGTTCGAGCAAGTCGCATGTTTTTGCTCATGATTGGACGCCTTCATTTATTGCATTATTTCTTAAAAGAGATGCTACATTATCACGCAAATCATCCGAAATGATGTCACAAGGAGCACGATGCCCAGCTGCCACATCAAACCAGCGCTGATGAACGGCTTCTTTCATGGCTGAAAAAAATGTCGGTCCATATGTGTACACATCCATTAGCTTTGAAATCTTTTGATGATTTTTCTGAGCTTCAGCTAGATCACCGCTTTGATACGATTTATATAAATCAACAGATATTTCCGGAATGAAGGCAGCACTTCCATTAATACTGCCAGTTATGCCAATCATTAGCGCTGGGAGCATATGCTCATCGAATGCAGAAAAGACACTGAAGTCACTTCGCACTTTTTTCACTTCTGTTTGCACTTGACGAATGTGACCGAAGTCACTGACAGTTTCTTTAATACCAGCAATGTTTGAATAAGCTTCTGCTAATTTTTTTATCAGGTCGACTGATAAATTCTGTCCGGTTAATAGCGGAATATTATAAATAAACACTTGCAGTTTTGTATGATTCGCGACGATGGAATAATAACGGAATAATTGCTCATCTGACAGCTTCCAATAATATGGGTTAACGACGAGGACACCGTCAGCCCCGTGCTCTTCTGCATAAGATGTTAATTCAAGTACTTCTTTTAATACAGTATGCCCGACGCCAACCATAACAGGCACACGTCCATTAATATGCTTAATCATTTCCCTGACGTATAATTTACGCTCTTCTGTTGTAAGTGATGAGAACTCTCCTGAACTCCCCATTAACAGAATACCGTCAATATTCCGTGAAATCAATTGATCAATATACCTTCTGTTCAACGCTAAATCTAAATTCCCTGCTTCGTCAAACAGTGTGACAATCGGTGGAATAATTCCATGAAAAGTCATTGATTTCCTCCTTCTTTTTTTAAAAGGCTGTTTTCGTATACTATATTGCTTTTAAATAATTTTCACACAACTATCCTGGGCTTATTTCCGTTACAGATACTGGCTACGGTCTCGGGAGCCTTCAAGTGCTTCGTACTTGCTCGGTCTCCCTCAACACGCTTCTCTAAGCAGGAGTCTCGCATATCAACTACATTCGACACCTGTTCGAATTTCTTAATAGTTTTTTCCGTTATGCCAAAGTCCCTTTTTCATAAACGACTATAAAGATTTTTCATTGCTAATTCAGAATCGTTCCTTAATTAAACGATAGCTGACACGAATATTTCTTGACTGTATTCGCTCATTTTATTAGCTATTAAATGGTTTGTACGGTTTTACTTTGGACGACTGGGTTTTGTAAGATACCAATTCCCGGAATTTCAATTTCAATTCGGTCGTTGTCGTTTAAAGTAAATTCATTTGGTGGAACGACACATGTCCCAGTGAGCAGAACCGTTCCGTCAAAAATTTCGTTATCAAGAACTAAGTAATGTACGAGCTCATCCAGTTTCCGTTTTAACTGGTTAACCTGCGCTTCACCATCAAATACTTTTTCGTCGTTGCGGTAAATACGGCAAATAATTTTTAATTCATACGGATCACTCACTGCTTCTTTTAACAGAATAGCAGGACCAATTGAGCATGAATTTTTCCATACTTTTGCCTGAGGCAAATAAAGCGGATTCTCCCCTTCTATGTCACGGCAGCTCATGTCGTTTCCAGCAGTATAACCGAGTACTGTACCATCTCTATCAATTACAAGTCCAAGCTCAGGCTCTGGAATTTGCCAGTTAGAATCAGAGCGCAAGTAAACAGGATCATTCGGACCCACAGTTCTGGCAGCTGTTGATTTGAAGAATATTTCTGGACGTTTTGCATCGTACACTTTATCATAAAACGTATCACGGTCGAGCTTACCTTGTGTTGCTTCATAGTTTCGTGCTTCTTTGCTTTTTTTGTACGTCACGCCTGCCGCCCATACTTCCGGTGCATCAATCGGTGTTGTTAATTGAAGACTATCTATCGGTTGTTTTTCGGCAACTTCAGCAATTTGTTTTATAATATCAAACGCAGTTTTGTTTTTACTTCGTGCCGCTTCAATCAACGACATAAAATCTTCATACGGAATATCAAATACTTCATTTTCATTCGTAACAGCTGCTAGTTGTTTACCATTTTCTTTTACATAGCGAATAATTCTCATGTTTCCATTCCTCCTGATTGACACGTAGTCATTTTTTATATTTTTTGATATCCATATCCGAGATCTTTAGAAATTTTATCGCAGCACTCTTTTAATAGTTCAACATAATATTTATTCGTTTCGTCATTAACCTTGGATGCTGGCATTGACATGCTAACTGCTGCAACCACTTTACTTGAATAATCTTTGACAGGTACAGCAAAACAAACAATCCCTGGTTCATTTTCTTCATTATCTATTGAATACCCATTGATGCGGACTTGTTCAATTTCCGTTAAAAACTCTTCTTTAGAGCTAATTGATTTTTCTGTTTGTTTCGTATATTTATAGCCTTCTAGAAGTTGATTTAATTCACCGTCTGTTTTTGTAGCGACAAGTGATTTCCCGACAGCGCTCGTGTGAATTGGTATACGACGGCCGATGCGGGAATATAAAACAGTTACACCACTCCCTTCTACTTTATCAACGTATAAACCTTCCTGGCCGTCTAATATAACTAAGTGAGTCGTTAAATTTGTGATTTGTGACAGCGTTTCAAGATGTTTTCTTGCAACATTACGTAAATCGAGATGACTTGCGACCATATTACCTCTCTCAAACAACTTCAGCCCAAGAGAATATTTTTCATTCTCTTCATTTTGTGCAATGTAACGCTGTTCTCGCAAAGTTTTTAATAATGAATGAACGGTGCTTTTATGCAAGTTCATTCGTTTGCTAATTTCAGTAATCGTTAACTCACGGTCGCGCTCATCAAATAAATCTAATATTTTTAGTGCGCGCTCCACAGATTGAATAATGGGCATAGTACTTCACTCCTAATCTTCATTTAGTCTAATCATACCCGACTTTTTGAGTGAGCGCCCTGTTTTATTCCTGAATTTTCTGATTGAAGTATCACATCTTGTTCATAATCAAGCACGGCATCTTCTAAAACCGCCAATGGCACGACACCTTTTGCAGCATCGGTGTGACCGTACATCCGATTACTCGCAGCGACCATTTTTTGACGGGATTTCATTCGCTGTTTACGATCTTTCACAATTTGGCGTCTTTCTTCTTTCACGCTATCCGAGAAATCATGAACGACTTCACCTTTTTGAAGTTTTTCTGGATTGACAAAATCAATGCGTCGTCCGCGTAACTGCAGATGAACAACATCACCCGTCTCAAGAAAACCGATGCCTCCATCTTCATATGCTTCAGGTGTCATATGACCTATTGCAGCTCCATATGTAACACCAGAATAGCGACCATCACTTATAATTGCGGCTAATTTTTTCATCACCCGGTTCGCGTTAATATATTGCATGGGAGTGAACATCTCTGGCATACCAAAAGCAACTGGACCTTGGCCCACGATAATGACCGCAATTTTCAATATTCCTTCTTCTGACATCACATCGAACAATTCATCATATGAAGCATCTTTTAAACGCAGCCATTCTTGCTCATTGTTGTACTTAAGTGTCGCGAGCAGAAGCTCGTGTGAGAACAACTTTTGTTCTTTAATTTGGGAAAGTAAACTTGTATCTAGCAGACTCCGATTCGCCTCTTCTTCATTTTCAAAATAAAGCACGAACGCAAGCTTGTCATCGAACTGTTCAAGCTGAGGCGTTTGCATACCACTAATTTTCACAACGGCGCTTTCAAAAAAGTTTCCTTGTAATACATCGACTCCGCTAAATGCGCGACGCGGTGTAGATAAAATAACCGGATTTTCTTTAACATGAACCGCTTGCAAACTGCGTGTAATAACCAGGCGCTCTTTCCACGTCTTCGCTGCAACTGTCGGTGCATCTTGATCCATCGGTACACCATTTTCAAGCAATTCATAAAAGAGCGTTTCCATACCACGACTCGTTCCACTACAACACTGCATCGCCAACGAGTAAATATCTCGTCCTTCTGTCAAACTATAATCAAACAAGTCAGGAATCGGGTGCTCATGATGAATACGATCCAGATCCCATAAGCTGAATTTGTATCCAGCATATAACATTCCTGCGACAATATGCATCATCAAGTTTGTTGAGCCACCAGACGCACTGTGGATCCGAATTGCATTTTTAATATTCGCCGCTACAATATTTGCGACCCCATATTTTTCGTCATTGATCATCAGAGCAAAGCTGTCGAGAACGGCATTAATCTGACGTTGTGTTGGTGGATCTGTCAATAACTCAACCGCTGGATGAACGAGTCCCATTCCTGCGACTAAATGGCGTGAACTATTGCCTGTTCCGTTAAAGGCACATACGCCGCCTTGACCATCACATGTTGCAACAGCTAAGCGCATTTCAAAATATTTATGTTGTTCTTTCGTCAAAATACCACGTTCATACGCTCGCTCAAACACGCCTTGAAACGCTGTATTGGATGAACATTGCAAAATGTACGCCATCGTATCTCGCAAATCAACCGCTATATCCGCAGCGCCTTCACTTTCTGCTTTTTTCGCCAGCGCTTCCAATTCTTTAATCACGTCATCTGGAATTGAGCCGCCTTCTAACACGTGAGCAGGTGCGAATGTTGCGAAAAAAGGTGCTTCCCCCCGGTCACGACGTACACGATCAACATGTGCAAGCGCGCTTACAACTCCAAGTGGCTGCTTATCACATCCTTGAATAACGAATGCGCCATGGTAGCTGTGTGCCTCAATCTGATTGACGACCATTTGCGCAACAGCGTTTCTGCTTTGCAATGAGTAACTCATCCCTTGATTACTTTGTGCAGTTCCATCACACATAACCGGTGTCGAGAAGTAAAACGGTACTCCACCATTTTGCCAAATGCGAATCGCTGCCCTAGCAGACGTTTGATAATCCATAATATGTGCTGGGTGATCCGATGAGCCACCAATTATCGCGATACGCGGCGCATTCCGCTCTAGTCGCAGATAAATTTCTTCCAACGTCCAGTCAGGCTTGCCACCTTCATATGTAGAACCAAGGGTTAGCTTTGCGCGGTCCAGTAGACCGGCAACCGTAATCGGTTCATTTGCTTTTCCCTGTACATTATCTCGGTAAGGGTTTACATCATTATCAATAAGTGGATATAAGTAAGTCATTTTAGCACCCCTCTTCACTATTTCGGAAGACATTTTATTTAATGGTAATAAAGCGAAACTTAATCAGTGGGGGTTTTCTTCATCCCCCACTGATTGTTAGTTGAACCAATCGGGCTTTTAAGCTAATTAATTCGCTCTAACTTTCTCTACTTCTGCCTTCATTTCTTCTACAAGATCTTTTCCAAACTTTTTTGCATATTTGTCAGTTACTGGTTGGATAATTTCTTTCATGTTTTCCATCTCTTGTTCAGATACTTCATTAATTTTCATCCCAGCTTCTTCTAACTTCTTAATGGCAAGCTCATTATCTTTACGGTTTACCTTGCGTTGATAATCTCTTGCCTCTTGTGCACTTTCTTGAAGAATATTTTGTTCTTCTTCGGATAAGCCGTCCCAGAATTTTTTGCTAACCAATAATATGAATGGTGTGTACACATGATTGGTAAGACTTAAATAGGATTGAACCTCATCATATTTTTGAGTAACAATTGTAGCTAGTGGATTTTCTTGTCCGTCTACTGACTTACTTTCAAGCGCAGTAAACACTTCAGAGAACGCCATTGGTGTAGGGTTTGCTCCGAGTTCATTAAAAGCATCTAAATGAACCTCGTTTTGCATCGTCCTAATTTTTAGTCCTTTAAAATCATCTGCTGTTTCGACTGGGTGTTTACTATTGGTCAGTTGACGGAATCCATTTTCCCAATATCCAAGTCCGATTAGGCCGTGCTCTGGTAATTTGTCTAAAAGTGTTTGTCCTATTTTTCCATCGAGTACAGCATATGCTTCTTCCTCCTCTTTAAATACAAATGGAAAATCGTAAATCCCATATTCCGGTATGATACCAACTAAAGGGGAAGTCGATGGTACAGTGATTTCTTGCATCCCTGCCTGTAGGGCTTCCGTCATTTTCAGGTCATCTCCAAGAGTGGCGTCAAAATAATTTTGCACTTTTATTTTCCCTCCACTTTTTTCCTCAACCAACTCTTTAAATTTAACCATCCCTTGACCTTGTGGATGACTTTCACTGTTGCCAATCCCTGCTTTAATCGTCCTTGTCTGTATGCCTTCTTTCACTTTTCCTCCTGACTTTGTACTATCTGCACCACAACCACTTATAACTAGCATACTCGGGAGTACCATCGCCATTACCGTTCGTTTCAACCACTTATTCATATCTCTTCCCCCTCATTCTTTTTTCCTTACAATTATTTTTTAAAAATTTTACTTTAATTTACGTAAACCATCCCAGAGGGACCAATATAATAGAAGGAAATAAAATTAATAGAATTAATACTATGACTTCTACTAGTAAAAATGGCCAAATTCCTTTCATGATATCTTCCATACTAATTTTACTTATCCCGCAGATAACATTTAAAACGGTACCAACTGGAGGTGTTAATAAACCAATTGCAGTAGTAAGGATAAATACAACACCAAAATAAACTGGATCGATCCCTGCTTGTGTAATAATTGGTATTAATACAGGTGTAAGGATTAAGATGGCTGGCGTCATATCCATTGATGTTCCAATAATTATGACTAAGAAAACAATCATAAACGTCAATAACATTGGCCGATCCATAAATGGTTCTAATACGCTAATTAATTGAGTAGGCAAATTCGCAACAGTTATTAGCCAAGATGATACAAGAGCTGCAGCGACTAGAAACATAACAACACTGGTCATTTTTGCTGCATTCACAAACACATTATATAAATCTTTGATTTTTATTTCTCTATAGATCACGACTCCAACAAATAATGCATAAACTGCAGCGACTACTGCTGCTTCTGTAGGTGTGAACAATCCACCTCTCAATCCGCCAATAATAATAACCGGAAGAAAGAGTGCCCATATTCCTTGGCGTAGTGATCGAAGTATTTCACTTAGCGATTTCCGTGGTTGAACTTGTACATTTTCTTTACGTGCTATGATTGTCCACGCTACCGTTAAACCAACACCAAGTAAAATTCCTGGAACAATACCAGCCATAAATAATTTTGTTATTGAAACACCACTGGCTACACCGAATACGATAAAGCCAATACTTGGTGGGATAATTGGCGCTATAATTCCACCAGCTGCGATTAAACCACTCGAGCGGTTAATATTATAGCCACTTTTAACCATCATCGGAACTAAGATCGCCCCTAAAGCTGCCGTATCTGCAACAGCGGACCCAGATAAACTTGCGAATAAAATACTCGCTATTATTGCAACATATCCTAGTCCCCCTCTAATATGGCCAACCATTGTCATGGCCATGGTAACAATACGTTTAGACAAACCACCAGCATTCATTAACTCCCCTGCCAACATGAAGAATGGGATGGCCATAAGTGGAAAATTATTCGCGCCATTTATTAAGTTTTGCGCAATAATTTGACTATCATATATGCCTAGAAAAAACATTAAAGCTACACTACTGACTAATAAAGCAAAGGCAATTGGAATCCCTAGACCCATTGCTCCAAGTAAAGATCCAACAAATACTCCAATCATCCTTGTATTTCCTCCTTTTCTATACTAGCAGCATGCATACTTAATATTTCTTCAGATTCGCTAACCGGGTTTAATTCCTCGTCAGTCACTTTATTAAATAAGATTCTATAAAGATTATGAAGAGTAATGACCCCCATAGATACGCCTACTAAAATACCAGTTCCATAGACGAGTGAAAGCGACATACCAATTGCAGGCGTTACACTATCCATATTCATCAGTGTCATCTTCCAGCTTCCATCTAAAATTAGATACAGGATGTACAGAATAATCAAATCACTAATTACGTTCACAAATTTCTTTGCCCCTCTCGGCAGTCGTCTAACTACTAAGTCTACGCCAAGATGTTCTTTATTTTTGTAAGCTCCTATTGCACCGAAAAATGTAAGCCATACGAATAAATATCGCGACATTTCCTCTGACCACGTTATACCTGAGTTAAAAAAATAGCGGAGAATGACATTTCCAAAAACAAGGATCACCATTAAAGCTAAAGCAGAGACCATAATAATATTCAAGACATTTTCCAAAATTCTTGAGATTTTGTTCACACTTCTTCCTCCATCCAAATAAATATTATTATTCCATTACTCTGCTTTAATCTTTTCAAACAGTTCTTTTGCCCAATCATTCTTTTTAAATATTTCGTTATATAAAGGTTTTGAGGCCTCTTCCATATCTGTTACAAAACTTTCACTAGGTTTGGTAAACTTGATTCCATGTTCTTCTAAAAACTTTTTATCTTCTTCATAACTTTCCTCTAATAGCTCAAATTCATATGCTGCCGCTTCCTTTGATGCCCTTTCAATAATATCTTGTTGTTCTGCTGAAAGTCGCTCCCAGAATTTATGGTTAATCACATAAATATTAGGACTAAACATATGTTTAGATTCAAGTACGTCACTTTGAACTTCATACCAACCAGAGGATCTCAAAGTAGCAATAGGATTATCTTGAGCATCGACTACATGTTGTTCAAGTGCTGAAAATACTTCAGAAATAGGTAATGGACTAACGTTTGTCCCAAGAGAATCACCAAGCTTAATATAGTTTGGGATGTTTGGCATTCTTAGTCTGAGACCTTTGAAATCTTTCAAACTCTGAATTGGTTGATTACTAGAAAACATTCTAAACCCATTTGCACTCCATGCTAGTGGCTTTACACCATGTTTAGACTCTAAATCTTCAGTTAGTTCTTCGCCAATAGGGCCGTTAAGGACTGTCTTTACATGGTCAAAGTCTTTAAACAGAAACGGCCATTCCGGAACTCCCATTTTGGGAATATCTGCTTGCATGATCAGTCCTGGAACACCCATTTCTATTGTGCCATTTCTCACCCCGTCATAAAATTCTTGTTCGGCACCTAGCGTACTATTCGCATAAATTTGAACTTTAAGTTGTCCATCACTTTCCTCTTCAACGATCTTTTTAAATTTTTCTTTTAAAGCGATATTTTGAGGATGATTTTCAGCAAAATAGTGAGCTACTTTAATCGTTTTCGTTTCATTTCCAGTTCCACTGGTTTTTTCACCCTCGTTTCCACAGCCTGTAAGAAGTAATGACGCTGCAATTGTCACACTTGAAGCAAGTCCAAACACTTTTCCTTTTTTCATTTAAATCCTCCTCTTTGTTTTTTGTAAACGCTGTCATTATATCCTTCCGTTATCTCAACATTAAGCAATGTTGAATATCCACTAGTTAGTTGTTTTATAATATAAAACATCGTTTTGAAATTTAAACTTAAATTTATTATATATCGTTTCTCATCATTGTCAAAACATTTTTAGAATTTTTAAATAATTGCAAAAACAGATTTTAGATGTTGTCAGCTTTTTTTATCTTTTTTATCCTTATTATGTCAACTAATACTTACAGTAGCTAGATTTTATGTATTGTATTTATTGATATTCTATGAGTCATTTCTATTGTGACCATACTGCTCCAACTAGTGATGAACCTTCAATTTAAGATGTTACCAGGAAGAATGACCATTTACTTGCCACTCAGTTATAATTTTCAGTATAATTAAACATTATTTCCAAAAAAAAAAGCATCGACGAGACAGGTACTATGTCTTCACTTTAGGTTTATTTTCCGACTCTCTTCCGTTTTCTCTATCATTACACTCTTCTGTTTTCTTTTTAGCATTTTCTTTAATAGGAATGAAAAGATTAACGTAAAAGCAACACCCTTAATAATGGAATTATAACCATAAACGAGCAAACCAAGTGATAAAACAATAAGGTTAATAATTCTTATGGTTACTGCTATATCTATCTTTTTATTTTTATAATTTAAAATTAGCGCTATTACATCAAAGCCAACAGTAGATGCATTAGCTGTTATACATAAATAGTAGCCTATTGCGATCAAAATCGATGAAATGAGAATCACTATTACGATATTTATATCTATACTTATATTCAATGAATAAAAAAGATTAAAAAACAGCATGTAACAAATGCTACTTACTATCGATTTAAAGAAGTATTCTTTTCCCAGGAAAATTAAACAGATGATTAATAAAAGCCCTGTTACAAAATTAGCAAGCATAGCAATGTTATACCCAGATAACGCATTTAATAGTAAGGCAGAACTCGTCACACCACCATTAATAATTTCATTTGGTACGATTAAGTAAGCATAGGCAATAGTCATCGAAATATTTCCTACAATAATTTTAATAATATCCCTCATTAAATTGGCCACCTTTCTGTTCAAACAAATAGCATCAAAATAAGTAATTTGAAGTTTTGTCTTCTTAATTTCTATAACTGAGAACTGGTGTAGAAGCACAATTCAACTGTAATTGTATATATTCCGGTTCGTTCTAGTTACTTTTAATCTTCGGCATTTCAATGGCCCAAAAATGAATTAAATGGTTAAAATGAGATGATATTGTGTCAATTCGGTAATCTTAATGTCGATTTTCTTCAGCTCGTTTATAGCTGATATATGAAATAAGTATTTAAGCTTTGATCTTCATTATTGATTTCTTCTGTATGTCTTTTGGATTACATTGGTACGATTTCACTCGAAAGAAGTATGTAGAATCTTAAAGAATGGAAGGTTCGAATAAGGGCAACAATCGTTTTCATGTTTACAACTTTCTGTTCAGTTTTCTAAATATCGAAGTAAACTACGGATTCTAGAGCAATTCTAAGTGGATAGGAGATCAATTGAGGTCATTTCATTTTTCATTTTATAAAGTTATATATATAAGTTGTGAACATCATTTACATTAATATTAATTGTAGCCTGTAAAATTTTTCTTTATTACAAGTAAAAAAGAATGAACATACTTGGGGCTATAGGATCAGATTAAACTTAAGGATTTAGGAAGCAAATAATCCAAGCCTTCCTACAAACATAGAAAGACTTGGATTATTTAATGTGGTCGGTAATACATGAACTTGTTTGACACTTGATAAGATCGTTAGTTGTTTTTCCGAGACATTTTCATATTAAATGAGTACATATCTGATCGAAATAACCCTTTATAGTATTCCACCATGTTTCCATCAGAGTCAAAAATCATACGTTCTGTTATTAATAAGCACATTGTATCGGTTACACCTAAATGGTCCGCATCTTCCTTTGATGGAAAGCCGCATGTAATGATTTGTTCTGCTTCGCAAAAGTCAATGTTGAGTTCACCTTCGAGAGCATCGTATAAAACAGTCGTACTTAAATCAAATTCTGCGATTTTTTGGCCAAGCTCTATAGGGTAATAATGCAATTCAATCGCAATTGGTATATCATCCTGTAACCTTAATCTCTTAATATAGAAAGACTCATCCTCAAATCCATGTGCATCTGCTATATTTTCAGGAGTGGATACAGGTCCATGATTTAGTAATTTTATCCCCATTTTTTTGGTAGTCTCAGTAAAACTAATCATTTTAAGCCATTCTTGTACAGGTTTAAGTGATACAAAAGTTCCCTTTCCATGCCTTTTTTCTAATATTCCCTCGCGAACTAAAATAGAAACCGCTTCTCTTACAGTGCTCCTGCTAACAGAATACATATCCATAAGTTCTCTTTCACTCGGGATTTTGTCCTTATAATACCCTTGTAAAATTTGATCCTCTAAAATATTTTTTAATTGAGCATGTAATGGAATTGGATTATTAAAGTCTAACTCCATAAAAATTCCTCCAAACAAAAAACATAGTGATGTTCGTATCAGTTCCATTAGTATAAGCGAAATTTTAATAATATTCAAACAGACTTTTTTTTCAATTCCTAATCAACTAGGGTAAACATCCGTCTCTATTTCCCTTCATTTACATACAATGGAAAACGGTTCTAAAAAAATGATAACAGCAACCACTTTATAACCAACTACTATTACAATCAGATTGGTTAATAAAGAGCCAGACCACATCTCTCTTCTTGAAACAAAATGTATGTGTCTTATGCAAGATTTACAATCGTCCTTTGAGTTAATAAGAAGCAATGAAGATGCTACTGCCTAGGTTTTCATTTTTCTCTCTTTAGATAATGAAGAACGTGATGACAGAAAGGAGCAAAGAGGTAATGGTTACGGCCACAAGAGGACGCATAGCTTTTGTACGAAGTGCCTGGAAACTAACATTAAGACCTAAGCCAATCATCGCCATCGTCAAAATAAATGTACTAGTAGTAGATACACCTTCCATAACAATCTGGGACACGGGAATATACGTCCCTAGTATATAACTTCCTATTAAACTCATAATAATAAAGCCTATGAGGAACCATGGAAAATCGACTTTAGCTTCTAAACCCGATTTTTCCGAGGAGCGTCTCTTCATCCAAAACATAAATATAAAACATAATGGGATTAGTAAGAAGACGCGTCCTAATTTTGCAAGTAGAGCAATGGCAAGAGCATTCTCACCCGCAGGAGCCCCTGCCAAAGCGACATGAGCAATTTCATGTAGGCTGACTCCTGACCATATACCGTAATCCAAAGCAGACATAGGAAGGATCGGCCGTAACAAAGTGTAAACAATAGAAAAAAGGGTGCCGATTAAAGCGATGATCCCAACCCCTATGGCAGTGTCTTCTTCTTTTGCTTTCACAATAGGAGATATCGCCGCGATGGCAGCTGCACCGCACACCCCAGTTCCTACTGCAAGAAGAAGGGAAATCGAAGCGTCAGCTTTTAACCATTTCGCAAGCAGAACCATTACTATAATAGCCAAAACCACTGTTCCTATATCACGAACCAACAAAGGCAAGCCCTGATTAAAAATTACGTCAATGTTTAATTTCAAACCATATAAAATGATAGCAAATCGAAGGAGTTTTTTAGCTGAAAATTCAATACCGCGACGGAATTTCTCTGGATATCCAGCAATTTGCCGATACATGATCGCAATAATTATTGAACATGCTAGCGGACCTATCCGATCAAACCCAGTAATTTTCGACAATCCTAAACCTAAGAGAGCGATAAAAAATGTAAAAGCAATGCCGCTTATCCACATTAGTAAACTCGATTTCTTTTGTTTACCAGGTAAGTTGGAATATTCGATTTCGGTCCCCTCATTCATTTCCTCACGATGCTTATATTTTTCTAATTCCATTTGCCTTTCTTCCCCCTCTCTACCGCTGTATTAACATTTGCTTTACCATCTTATAATAAAAATACGGGCATGATTTCCGAAATATCCAGACGAATCATACCCATGCTATTTTAAGTGTGAAATAGATTATTTATATGAGTGATTCAAGCTTATTTTGTTAACAAAATTCATGCAAAACAGCTTTTACAGTTTCTATGACAAAGCGTAAATCTTCAACTGTGGAAGAAAGTGGAGGTGCAATGATTAATACATTCCCAAATCCAGGAACAGTATCACCGTTCCGGCCAATAATCAGTCCTTTTTCTTTACAAGCCCCTATAACCCTTCCCATAAACTCGTCAGAAACAGGTGCTTTTGATTTTTTATCCTCTACTAATTCAATTCCATATAAGAACCCAATCCCGCGCACTTCTCCTACTTTATTAAGAGCAGTTAACTCAAAGAGTTCACTCAAAGTGGATTTACTAAGTTCTGATACCCGTTTAACAATCTCTTCGTTTTCTATTATTTCAATATTTTTGAGGGCAACAGCACAAGATGCAGGATGACCTCCGTACGTAGAAACATGTCTAAAATGGTTTAATTTTCCATTCTCCTTGAATTTCTCATAAATCTTAGAGTTCACAGCTGTTGCTCCCAAAGGGAGGTAGCCGCTTGTTAAACCTTTCGCCATTGTGACAATATCAGGTTGAACCCCTTCTGAGTGCATAAATCCAAACATCTTACCAGTCCTTCCAAAACCTGAAACCACTTCATCTACAATTAAAAGAACATCGTGCTTCTTACAAATTTCTGCTACTCTTGTCAAGTATTCCTTGGAAGGGATAAGTACTCCCCCTCCAGAAATGAATGGTTCAAGAATCACGCCAGCTACCGTTTCAGAACCTTCAAAATTAATAACCTGGTCTATATACTCTGCTGCTAACAAGTCAGAATTCTCAACATTTTCTCCAAATGGGCTTCGATAACTATAAGGTGGTGGCACATGGAGAAAGCCCGGAACGGCTGGATCGTACTTTACTCTTCGATTTGCCTGAGCGGTTGCGCTTAATGCAGCAAAGGTATTTCCGTGATAGGCTCGATATCTGGATATAAATTTATATTTTCCCGGGTTGCCATTTTGAGAATGGTATTGCCGAGCAATCTTAAAAGCCGTTTCATTAGCTTCAGAGCCACTGTTTGCAAAAAAGGTCGTATAGGATCCTTTTAGAAGTTCACTTATTTTATAAGATAGTTCAATAGCAGGTTTATGGCTTAAGGTAAGTGGGAAATATGATAAATTCATCATTTGTTCATAAGCTGCTTGAGCAATTTCCTTTCGACCATGCCCTAGATTCAAGCACCATAATCCTGATACTCCATCCAAATATTTATCACCTTTTGTATCGGTAAACCAAGAGCCTTTGCCTTCCGCAGCAATCATAGGAGTTGCCTTTTCGCTATACCGATGCATCGCATGCCATAAATGATCTTTATCCATTTGTACGAGGTCCTTCGTTTCAGTTTCTACCTTCAATATAGAGCCCTCCTCAAAAATTTATTACTATACAAAATAAATAAGGGGTTAAAACCCCACCATTTACCATGAGAATTAATCATAGAGTACGCTACACTCACTTAATTCCCAATGGTGGCGCTGCTAAGCCGAATTTCAAGGTACATTCTAAATGTTAAAAAGTATATCTACCAAGAAGAATAGCTGTATTAGTAAGCCGTGAAGTCCCGTCCCCTTGTCCTTCATACGGAAATCATTTAGTTTCTATGTCGTAACAGGATCCTTGGAAATAGCAGAGTCAAGAGTATGATAATTGTGACCATGAGCAATGGCCACAGCTTCATATGTTACCTTTCCATGGACAACATTAATCCCTTTAGCTAAAGGCTTATTATCAAGGGCAGCCTGCCTGTATCCTTTCGTTGCAATTTCTACCCCATAAGGCACAGTTGCATTCGTTAAGGCGATTGTAGAAGTACGTGATACAGCCCCTGGCATGTTAGCAACTGCATAATGAACAACACCATGCTTTACATATGTTGGGCTATTATGTGTCGTAATTCGATCAATAGTTTCGATCGAGCCACCTTGATCAACGGCTACATCAACAATAACAGAACCTTTCTGCATGTCTTTTACCATTTCTTCAGTTACTAAACGTGGAGCACGAGCTCCAGGAATTAGAACCGCACCTATTAGTAAATCTGCCTTTTTCACCGCTTGGGCAATGCTTAAGCTGTTGGACACCAATGTTTTTAACCTGCCTTGAAATTGGTCATCCAATTGACGGAGACGATTTGCATTAATATCGATCAAGGTGACACTTGCACCTAATCCAAGTGCCATTTTAGCTGCATTCGTTCCGACAATTCCGCCGCCAATAATCACGACTTCAGCAGGGGATACACCTGGGACACCACCAATTAAAACTCCTTTTCCACCCTTTGGTTTTTCTAAAAATTGGGCGCCAATCTGAATGGACATACGTCCCGCTACTTCACTCATCGGCGTCAATAATGGTAGGGATCCATTTTCTAATTGAATAGTTTCATAAGCAATTGCTACTACATTATTATCTATTAGGGCTTGAGTTAACTCTGGTTCTGCCGCTAAATGGAGATAGGTATAGAGAATTAATCCATCTCGAAAAAATTTATATTCAGCTGGAAGGGGTTCTTTTACTTTTATGACCATATCAGCTAACCAGGATTGCTCTGCAGATTCTACGATTTTAGCTCCTGATTGGAGATATTCTTCATCTGTAAATCCACTGTTTATTCCAGCACCTTTTTCAATCCAAATCTCATGTCCACTATTTCTGAATGTCGTTACACCTGCAGGGGTCATACCTACGCGATTCTCACTATCTTTAATTTCTTTTGGAACACCTATAATCATCTCTATCACTCATTTCTATTTTATTAGATGATAAAGTGAAACTTCAAACAGTGGGGGGTTTTCCCACTGATTATTAGTTGAACCAATCGGGCTTTTACGGACAGTTGTCTCCACCTACTCTTCTTGATTCCTACTCCTCCAAGCCCTTGAGGTGGGGATCTTACTGCCCGTTAATGAGGGATAAATTTTGGTATTTTCTTTCTTACATTACCAGGCGAATCAACCATTTTTCACAATGTCTGATTGTCTATAATAGACTCGATAACTCATGTATTAAGATATCGAGCCTACATTTTTAGTTAGATCTTCTCTTTACCATTTATTTATCCCAATTTTTATGATCCAAATGAGAGTATTTAGCTAATAATCGAGTAGGCATCTTTAACGCATCTTTCCTAAACGGAGGCGCTAATTGTGTGCCATCAACTTGAATATCAATGACTGTTGGTTTGTTTGATTTTATAGCTGCTTCTATAACTGGCCCTAATTCTTCGGGGGTTTCCACTCTAATTCCAACCGCACCCATAGAACGGGCAACTTCAGCAAAATCAGGATTTTGGATATCGGCCCCAACAAAACGGTTATTATAGAAATCGACCTGGTTCTTCTTCTCTGCACACCATGCATTATTATTAAAGACGCAAGCAATGACAGGAATATTTTCTTCAACTGCTGTACTTACTTCATGTAAACTCATGCCCCATGCTCCATCTCCAACGATGGCGATAACAGGAGCATTTGGCTCTGCTAATTTGGCACCAAGAGCGGATGGATATGCAAAACCAGTGTTCCCAAAAGTAAGTGCAGCGATATGTCTACGGCTTCGATTAAACTTTAAGTAAGCGTTTGCAGTTGATGATACATTACCTATGTCAGTAGTAACGATCGCGTTCTCAGGCAATACTTTTGTTAATTCTAACAGCGCACGACGGGGATTAATTGGTGTGCCATCTATCATAGCAAGATCTACTAGTTCTTGTTCCCATTTTTGTTTTTCATTTGTAATTTCTCCTAAACGCAGATTTTCTTGTTTAGGGTTAGGTTTAATATCTTTTAACCGCTTCATAATTTCTCGACTAGCTTCGCGGGCATCCCCAATAATCCCAACTTCCACTGGGTGAGTTCTGGCAATTTGTCTTGGATTTATATCAATTTGAATGATTTGTGCGTCTTTAGGAAAATAATCAATGTCATAACACGGTAATGTGCCAAATACGGATAATCTTGTGCCTACTGCTAAAATAACATCCGCTTTCTTTAAAGTATTCATAGCAGCTTTTGATCCCATATATCCGATTGGCCCGACCGCTAAAGGATGATCAGCTGGAAATGCATCATTATGCATATATGATACAGCCACAGGAGCTGTTAAATGTTCAGCGATGTCTCTAATTTCTTCAATACCGTCGGAATCAACTGTGCCTCTACCAGAAATAATGACAGGATACTCAGCGTTAGCTAAGATTTCCGCTGCTCGATCTAAGGATTCAGATGAACCACATCCTCGTGAATCGACTCGATATTGATGAGGCTTAAGAATCTGATCTTCCACTTCACCATAGAAATAATCACGTGGAATATCGAATAATACAGGACCTCTTTCCGCATAAGCAATGCGAAAAGCGGTTCGTAAACAATCTGCTACTCGGCCAGGATGAGTCACTCTCACTGTCTCTTTAGTAATTGCTTTAAAAACGGAAACTTGATCACATTCTTGAAATCCATCCCATCCGACAGTAGGTGTTCCCGCAGAAGGAGATATTACGACCATAGGAGTATGTGCTTGATTGGCTGCTGCTACCGAAGTCACCATATTGGTCATTCCAGGCCCATTTTGTCCGATCACAACTCCGGCAACGCCCGAAACCCGGCAATAGGCATCTTCCATATGCGCGGCACTTTGTTCATGACGAACTCCAATAAAACGAATACCAGCTGTTGGCAATAAATCAAGCATATCCATAAAAGCGGAACCTAAAATTCCAGATATATGTTTGACCCCTTCTGCGACTAACGTCTCAACAATTGCTTCACTTGGTGTCATTTTTACTTTCGTTCCTCTTAACGTTTTTGTTTCGGCCATTGTACATTCTCCTAACTTGATTTATTTCTGATAATGACGTTGGAACGTCCGTACCAGTTATATTTTTTATATTACAATCCCTTCCTAAAAAAGTCAATGAAATAATTTGAATATTTATATTATTAAGTAAATTATAATATCCAGTAACCTGGAAACTAAGCTTTTCTTGAATTTATTTCTGATTTTATATTTTGATTTCGGGTCACATTAACTTTATTCTTACCGATCCACCAGACTGAAATTGCACTTACTACACCGGCAAATAGAACATATAAAGTGAGCAAGACAGGAGAGCCATTATTATAACCCAACAAAGCAGTAGCAATGATTGGTGTTAGTCCACTTGCAAAAATTCCTGAAAATTGATAAACAAAAGACATTCCAGTATACCTAACCGGCGCATCAAATAACTCTGCAAATAATGCAGCTTCAGGACCATAGATGGAAGCATAAAAGATTCCAAAAGGGATGATGATAGACAACCAGATCAAAAGAATGTTACCCTCACTGTTCGACATTATCCAAAAAGCAGGAAGCGCTGAAAACCCTGTTACTAGACTACCAATCAAATAAGTACGAGTCCTGCCGAAACGGTCAGATACATTACCGAAAAGAGGAATGAAAAAACACATAACAAACGCTGCTGCGGAAACACCAAGTAAAGCATCTGTGCGTGACAAATCAAGGGAACTTGTTAAATAGGTGATAGAAAACACACCCATGACATTAAAGAAAACACCGTCTATAAAACGTGCGCCCATTCCAGCTAGGACATTACCAGTATTATTTTTCCACATGTCCTTTATAGGCATATTTGATTTTTTATTACTTTCTTTAATTTTTTGAAACTCCGGTGATTCCGAAACATTTAGGCGAATCCATAAACCTAGGAATATCAAAATGGCACTTAGTCCGAAGGCAATACGCCATCCCCATGCCATGAACTGGCTATCAGATAATGTAGAAGAAAGAAGTCCTACTATACCTGATGAAAGCAAAAGACCAATCGACAGTCCAATTTGTGGAAAACTTGCATATAAACCTCTTTTTTTATGGGGAGCATGCTCAAAGGCCATTAATACCGCTCCACCCCATTCACCACCAAGCCCAATCCCTTGTAAGATACGCAAAAAAAGCAAACAGATAGGAGCCCAAATGCCAATTTGGTTATAAGTAGGGATTACAGCAATTAATACCGTACTTCCTCCCATAATACTTAAGGTCATTATCAACATGCTTTTTCGACCAATTTTGTCGCCGAAATGTCCAAATATAATGCCACCTATTGGACGAGCCACAAATCCTACCGCGAAGGTGATATAGGCTAACAAGGTAGATACAATCGGGTCCTCTGCAGGAAAGTATAGTTTATTAAATACAATTCCAGCTACTACACCGTATAAAAAGAAATCATACCATTCGATCGTAGATCCAATGAGACTAGCTCCTACCGCACGTGAGAGCATATTTCCTTTTACTTTTTTCAATATTTCCCCTCCCCGATATCGTGATTTAATCAAATAAGAGATTCGAATTTCAAACATAAATGATTAATATACTTGTAGGAGATACCAAATGTAATTTTTATTTATCTTAAGAAGGAGTAGGCCAACCAGGTGGTTGACCTCCCTATCTAGAAATATAACGTTTATTTAGCTGTTTCTAATATCCATTTTGGCATATTTGGGAACTACTTTAGCTTCCCCCTTCACTCGTATACAAGTTTCTCCCTTTTGAATTTCATTTAGGTCATACTTGACAAGGTTACATTTAATTATTTTAGTGGGGTAAGATCGAGCATTTTCATAAAAGCGGTACCTAAAATCTAAAATTCCATAACTTAGATTGATGCCCTCTACATACAAAACCTGTATGGCGTTAAATCGCCACCATTTTCCATGCAGGATTAATCCTGTAGCACGCTACACCCACCTAATCCCAATGGTGGTGGTGCGGAGCCGGATTTCGGATGCTTTTCCGATAAAAAAGGATACCTGCTAAGTAGATTGGGGCTATATTAGTAAGTCGCGGCCCCCCGTCCCCATGTCCTTCATACAAAATTTCAACAATTGCTTCATTTCGTTGATGTCATTATAAACTTTGTATTATTATTGTAGTATCATTCGTTTAATTCTCCTTCTAGTGAAAGCTTTTGGGATTCGTTTATTTATTAATAATTTCTGGTTCAGTTTGCGAATCCATTTTAGAAAGTTTTTCAGCCAATAAGTAATAAATCACCTGAATGTCATGTTCTGTTGGAACTTTCCTATTTGTCGCTATACCATTTCCTGATAACGAATCGGTAACCAAAGTTGGTATTTCAACAATCAACTGTTGGGAATCCATATATTTAAGTCCATCACGCCATATTCCAAACTGTTCATTAAAATCTTCAAGGGTTCTAATTACGTATAATGCCTTATCATTTTCCCCCAATGAAGGGTTTGCGCCTAAAGCCATTGCTATTTCTGCCAACTGATCCCTGCAGGAATCTAGACTGAATCTCATGACAAAAGGCATTAGTAAGGCTACGCTTAGCCCATGAGGGATGTGAAAACGAGCGCCTAACGCTCTTCCAGTTGCATGCGCTAAATTTGTGGAAGCATTCGAAAAAGCGATACCTGCATAACAACTGGCCAATATCATATCTCTTCTTGATTCAATATCAGCGCCATTTTCATAAACTTTAGGGAGTGCATTACCGATTTTTTTAATCGCCTCAAGGGAAAATAGATTGGTCATTATTGACGCTTTGTTCGATAGAAATCCTTCAATAGCATGGGACAAAGCATCAAGCCCTGTGTAGACCGTAAAACTGGGTGGAAGACTTAAAGTTAATTCTGGATCTAGAATTGCCACATCTGGGACAAGGTTCGGATGACTAGGATTCATTTTTATATTTGTATCAAGATTGGTAATCACCATAACTTTTGTCACTTCTGAACCAGTTCCTGATGTTGTAGGTACTGCAAATAGTGGCAGTCGATCCAACTTTTGATATTGCGTTATGGTATCCCATTCCATATCCTTATTTTCACCAAAAACAGACAATGCTTTTGCCAAGTCAATAGCACTTCCACCCCCTATCCCAATGACACAGTCACCCTGAAAGGCATTTAGTTGAAATAGGGCATCTGCCACATTTTTTGTTGTTGGTTCTCCTGAAAATTCTGTGAACACCTTACTTTCCAAACCGCTATTCATCAAGATTTGTTTTACTTTTTGATGAAGGTTTATAGGAGATTTAGCTAAGAAAGAATCCATAAGTATAAATATTTTTCTACCACCTTTTGAAGCTACGATTTTAGCCAAATGATTAATGGCACCATTTTCAATCAAAATATTCCGTGGCAAATCAAGTACAGCCATTGTACTCCCCCATTTCTAATTTTTTTGAATGAAAATCACTTCGTTTTTTATCCATCTCAAAAGTATAGGTTTTATATCACTATAGATTTAAATTTACTTATGCAAGAACCACACAAAAGATTGAATACAAATAATGTTGCAATTATAGTTTCACTCAACTTTCGCACATAACAACCCTAATGAGCCCTTGATACAACTTGGTAGAGACTTAAAGTTGTCGATCCTATTTTAAGAGTATGGCTCCTCACTTATGAAATTCGTACACCCTCAAATGATTGGCTTAAAAATTACTTTTTTCATTCCCGTTTTTATTTTAGGCTGTTTTCACATACTTTGTTGCTTTTCAATCATTTTTACACTAATAACCCGGGTTGATTTCCGTTGCAGGTACTCGCTTTCCACGGGCGGTCTCAGAAGCCTCCTCAGTGCTTTACACTTGCGGGGTCTCCCTCAACACGCTTTTCCCGCAGGAGTCTCGCACCTGTAACGAAGATCAACATCTGTTCGAATTGGTTTCTTGCTAAAAACAACAATCTTTACGAAAAGAGCCTTATTTTATAAAACAGACCTATGGCATGATGTGATTTTTTGTTGTGATGAAGTAGTGTTTCTGAAGGAGTTAGTTCAATGTAGTTGGGTGAATGGCAAACGTGTAGACTTCTTAATTAGATTTTGATAGTGTATTATTCAAGTTAGAACTTCTCAGAATTTGGAGGACTAGTAACAATATTTAATTCTTTCTCTATATATTTCTCTTTTTTTCGTCGAATGAAAAAGTAAGAACAAATAACGATAAAACTAAATAGCATTGTGAAAATAAACTGCGGACGTTGTGAGTCAATAAAAGCCATTAATGTTAATACCGATACCATACCGATGATGGTTGCATACGTTAAATACGGAAATAACCACATTTTAATTTTGAAAACACCAGGATTCTCTTTTTCCATTTTTCTTCTTAATCGTAGATGAGAAATCGCAATGGCTAAATAGACAAGAATTCCAACTCCACCAGAAGAATTTACTAAAAAGAAAAATATTTTGTCAGGAGAGGTATAACTAAAAATCGTGCTGATAAAGGCAAATATCGTACTCGCTATTACAGCAAAAACAGGGACGCCTTTTTTACTCACCTTTGAAATCAGCTTGGGCGCATCACCCTTTTGGGCAAGAGAATATAGCATCCGAGAGCTCGTGTAAAGTCCTGAATTCAAGCAAGAAAGCAACGCTGTCAGTACCACTATATTCATGATAAGAGCAGCGAAGGGGATTCCTAGTATTTCAAGAACAGCAACAAATGGACTTTTTAGCAAGGATGCTGAATTCCACGGTAAAATAGTCACAACTATAGCAATTGAGCCGATATAAAAAATGAGAATCCGCCAAACTACACTATTTAAAGCTCCTCTTACTGACTTCACTGGATCACTTGTCTCCCCAGCTGCAATAGCGGGGATCTCGACTCCCACAAAAGCATGAAAAACAATCGCTATACCAACAAGAACTGAGCCTATCCCGTTAGGAATAAAACCTCCAATATTTATAAGATTAGTAGTACCTGGTGACTCTAAAGTTGGTATTATCCCTAAAATCACTGCTACTCCTAAGCATAAAAAGACAATAATACTCCCTATTTTTATTATAGAGAACCAATACTCAAATTCACCAAATGACTTAACGGAAAAAATATTTGTAAGTGTTAGTAGAATAATTAATGTGAGGCTTATTAACCAAACTGGAACTAAAGGTAGCCACTCATGTATGATTGCTGCTCCAGCTGTTGCTTCAAGTGCAATGACAATTACCCAAAAAAACCAATATAACCAACCTGTAGCAAAGCCTGCCCACTCCCCAATCCCTTCCCTTGCATATACAGCAAAGGATCCCGTATTTGGGTTTACTGTAGCCATCTCCCCAAGCATCCTCATTACTAAAACAACAATTAAACCTGCAAATACGTAAGACAAAATAGCTCCAGGACCAGTTTGGCTAATGATAATACCACTTCCTACGAATAAACCAGCACCAATGACTCCACTCAAAGATATCATTGTTAAATGTCTTTGTTTAAGACCAGGTTTTAATTCTTCCTGTTGATGTTCCAAACTTCCACCAACTTTCAGTATTTTTTTGGAATTACCATTAAGTAAGCGTTTACATTAGGTGGGCACTTAAGCTAAGAACACATTTCACAAATAATTAATCTGATTTTTTCCTTACCTATAGATCCATAATTATTTCTAATAATCATTAAATTTCTAATCGCCATTAAACTAAATATTCAAGCAATGTTTCCAGAGTCAACAATGATAGATAGTGTTCATTTTATTTCTTTGAAAGAGCTGTATCGATTATCCAGCCCTTATGTTGTCCTATTTTTTTCCTCCTCCATTGAGTTTATTTTGAACATCTGAGCAAAACTAACATCGTGACGTACTGACGTTAGTACCACTTTTAAGTATAATACACTTTCATTTTTTCAAAGTCAACAGTATTCTTAGAATATTTAGGTAATTTCAAAATTTTAGTGTGACAAATTTCTATCAACATCTAGCCACTATTATTTCTCTAGCTGGTCCAATTTTATTTTGGTAAAACTAAAACTAAAACTTGTAGCTTATATACGGAAGCCACTACCTACCTCTCCAATTTAAATAGTTCGGATATTCCATACATTTTCTTTATCGGGCTTTGCAAATGATTGTGCTAGTAAACTTGTAGTGAAGGTTAAATCAATAAAAAGGGGTTGTCCATCTTAATGAAACAAAACTTAGGAGAGGTATTCAGAACAACTATTGATTAATATTTTTTGAAAATTATTCCAGCCAAACAATATTTGAAATGGAGGTTACTCCAATAGTTTGGAATCAGAAGCAGGACCTATATTAACTGGTGCAACATTTATCTGACCAAAACAAAACTTCGACAAATATCAAATACACTCTACGCAATCCGACAAGAATAAAAAATTTTAGAAGATGGGCTGCCTGCTCTTGCCAAAATACATTAATAAATACACTTGCTTTCAAAAAAAGACCCGATAAACGAGTCTTTTCATAAAATATTAAACTTCTTCACAATATTGATCAAAGTAGCCTTGTAGCTTATTTACGACAGACATTGGATCATGTCCTTCAATTTCATGACGTTCAACCATTGTAAGGAGTTCTCCATCTTTCAATAGAGCAAAGGAAGGTGATGACGGCGGATATCCTTCAAAATAATCACGTGCTTTTTCCGTTGCTGCTTTATCTTGTCCGGCGAAAACGGTAACTAATTGGTCTGGACGTTTATCAAAGTGAACCGAATGAGCTGCTGCCGGTCTCGCAATTCCGCCAGCACATCCACAAACTGAGTTAACCATCACCAATGTCGTACCCTTTTTGGCAAACGCTTCTTCAACCTCTTCAGGTGTCTTTAATTCTGTATATCCAGCAGCCTTTATTTCAGTTCTCGCTTGGCTGACAACATCATTCATAAATAAGTTAAAATCCATGCTCATGTTTCATTCCCCTTCCATTATTCAACTACTCTTCCATCATATCAAGTGCACGGTAGTGTTTCAATCTTTTTACCTACTCAAACCAAAAGACAAGCATGAAATGGAAAAGCAAAAATTAGAGAAGGTCTTATACCTATGGTAAGTGTTCAAATGTATACGAGACTTAAATCAGTGTGGGATTATCCATCACCTTGCTCTCGTTAGTCCAGTTCTACTATCGCTAAGGTCTTCGCTTCGATCAATTAAAAGTAAGAAACCGATTGGTTCATATAAACCTCTGCTCACGCATCAATAAGTTTCAGTAGATCTCACCAATTGGTTTCATACGCTCTTACCATTTATGCTTCTTCATTACCTCTAAGCCTTGAGTGTTAATGCAGCATAATAAAGTGGTTTCAAACTGTTTCAAACGGGGAAACATATAAGTAATCTAGACCCACTCCCTATTCCCTGTTTGGATAGCAGAACTTCTGCTATCCGTTTTTTTTGAAAGATGAAATTATCTCAATAAAAAGGATTGATACGCAGTATGAACTACTTTTGTTTCCGTTTATCACGCAATAAGTAAAAAGTTCCGTCGAATACAAATTTGGTCATTGTACATGAAATTGTTTAAAACCGTCCGCTATAAAAAGAGGATATCCCACATGGTCTGACCACTACGTGATACATAGATTATTGTATTGCCCATACATAATTTGTATTTTATCGTAAATGTGAATCTGACTCTTTGTTAATAGGACATCCTCTTTATTTATTGGCTCTGTATAGCTTGCCTGTTTATTTCAACTTCAAGCGTTCGCTTTCCACGGGCGGTCCGGTAACTTCCTCGACACCGCATGAGCCTCACGCCTTCCGCTCCAATCAACATAGTGCCAAAATCAACAACCGGTTTTAATAAAGCCTATTTATTAATAAATAGTTGTATTTTGCGGTGTCGTAGTTTCAATAATTTCCTTCACTCGTGCAAGGAATCTTCCACAAACGAGTCCATCGAGAATACGATGATCCAATGATAAGCAAAGGTTTACCATATCTCGAACGGCAATCATCCCATCAATAATAACAGGTCGTTTAACGATTGACTCAACTTGAAGAATCGCTGCTTGCGGGTGGTTAATAATACCCATTGATTGAATCGAGCCAAATGAGCCAGTATTATTGACTGTGAACGTACCATCTTGCATTTCATCTGATTTTATCTTACCTGTTCTAACTTTTTGAGCAAGCTCTGCGATTTCCCGGGCAATGCCTTTGATTGTTTTTTCATCAGCATGTTTAATAACAGGTACGAATAAAGCTGTATCTGTCGCAACAGCTATCGAGATATTAATATCCTTTTTCTGAATAATCTTATCTCCTGCCCACATCGAGTTGATTTCCGGGAATTCCTTCAAACCTTGTGCTACCGCTTTTACAAAGAATGCAAAGTACGTTAAGTTATAACCTTCTGTTTGCTTAAACTCTTGCTTAATTGATTCACGATAACGAACGAGGTTTGTTGCGTCGACTTCTACCATCATCCAAGCATGCGGTGCCTCGTGCTTACTTTTTTGCATATTTGCCGCTATAGCTTTTCTGACACCTGTTACAGGAATTTCAATGTCTCCTACAGCTGATTGAATTGCTTTTGCTTGCATAGTGTTTAGCTGCTCTTTCTTTAAATCTGGTACAGGATTTAGCACTTGATTTGAAGCTGGCTTTCTTGCATCTGCTTTAGGAATATTACCTGATTCAATCAGCTTTAATAGGTCTTTCCTTGTGATGCGGCCTTCTTTTCCAGTTCCTTTAACTTGCTCCAAATCAATGTCATTTTCCTGTGATATTTTTAAAACAGCTGGAGAATATCTGGCTTTTGAGATAGTTACATCAGCAGCAGCTACTTGTGATGTGCCTATATTTTTATCTACACTTTGGATTGGTTCATTTTCTCGTGCTTTGTCTGGTTCGCAGCCTTCAACTTCAATTAAACATATCACTTCGCCAACTGCTAATGTTTCATCTTCAGAAGCCTTTAATTCTTTAATCACACCTGTAAAAGAAGATGGGATTTCCGCATTCACTTTGTCTGTTATCACTTCGGCAATAGCCTCATATTTACTTACAGTATCTCCTGGCTTAACTAGCCATTTACTGATCGTTCCCTCTGTCACACTTTCACCAAGCTGAGGCATTTTCATTTGCTCAATTGTCATAGTCCTTACCTCCTTACCGATGTCCTTTAATATTCAGCCAGCTCTCTCATCGCTTTTTCTACTTTATCCGGATTGACCATAAAATATTTTTCCATCGTTGGAGCATATGGCATAGCTGGAACATCTGGACCTGCGAGTCTCATTATCGGTGCATCAAGGTCAAATAAACAGTTTTCTGCAATGATCGCACTCACCTCGCTAATTATACTGCCTTCTTTTGTATCCTCTGTAATAAGCAGTACTTTTCCTGTTTTCGCAGCTGCTTCTATTATTGCTTCTTTATCTAATGGATAAACTGTTCGCAAGTCTAGTACATGGACTGATATGCCATCACTTGCTAATTTTTCAGCAGCTTGAAGCGCAAAATGAACGCAAAGCCCGTATGTAATAACTGTGATATCTTCACCTTGCCGCTTCACATCCGCTTTTCCAATTGGTAATACATAGTCATCATTAGGGACTTCACCTTTGATAAGGCGGTAGGCACGTTTATGTTCAAAGAAAAGAACTGGGTCATTATCCCTAATTGCTGCTTTTAATAATCCTTTCACATCATACGGTGTAGAAGGCATGACAATTTTTAACCCAGGCTGATTGGCAAAAATGGCCTCAACGGATTGTGAGTGATACAATGCTCCGTGAACGCCTCCGCCATAAGGGGCACGGATTACGATGGGACAATCCCAATCATTATTAGAACGATAGCGAATTTTAGCCGCTTCAGAAATGATTTGATTGACAGCGGGCATAATGAAATCAGCAAATTGCATTTCCGCAATCGGGCGCATTCCGTACATGGCCGCACCAATTCCGACACCTGCTATAGCCGATTCAGCAAGTGGGGTATCGATCACTCGTTCTTCACCAAATTGTTCATATAAACCATTCGTAGCTTTAAAAACGCCACCTTTTTTCCCTACATCTTCTCCGAGGACGAATACGCGTGAATCACGCTCCATCTCTTCACGTATTGCTGTTGTTACAGCATCAATATATGATATTACCGGCATCTTGTTTCCCCCTTACCTTACTTTTCGTATACGTATTCTAGTAAACTTTCTGCTTTTGCATATGGTGCATTTTCGGCATAATCGGTTGCTTCATTGACCGTTTTCATTATGTCATCATTCATTTGCTTCTCAAGATCGTCATTCAATATGCCGTTTTCCTTTAGATAGGCACCAAATGTAATGATTGCATCTTTCGTTTTTGCTTGTGCTACTTCATCGGAAGTACGGTAACTCATATCATCATCATCACTTGAATGCGGAGTTAACCGATATGAAACCGTCTCAACAAGGGTAGGCCCTTCCCCTCTTCGACCGCGATCGGCTGCTTCTTTAACAGCACGATATACTGCTAATGGATCATTTCCATCAACGGTAACCCCTGGCATTCCATAGCCAATAGCACGATCTGAGACATTTTCGCAAGCGAGTTGCTTTTCAATCGGCACAGAAATGGCATACTTGTTATTTTCACACATGAAAATTACAGGAAGTTTATGTACACCTGCGAAGTTTGCTCCTTCATGGAAATCCCCTTGATTGGAAGAACCTTCACCAAAAGTTGTAAACGTAACGAAGTCCTTACCTTCCATCTTGCCAGCTAAGGCAATTCCAACAGCATGTGGAACTTGGGTCGTAACAGGTGATGATCCTGTTACAATTCTATTCTTCTTTTGTCCGAAATGCCCAGGCATTTGTCTGCCCCCTGAATTTGGATCTTCTGCCTTAGCAAAGCCTGATAACATCAATTCTTTTGCAGTCATACCAAAAGTAAGGACAACGCCAACATCTCTGTAATAGGGCAATATATAATCATTTTCACGATCGAGAGCAAACGCTGCACCGACTTGGGCCGCTTCTTGCCCTTGACACGATACAACAAATGGAATTTTTCCAGAACGGTTTAATAACCACATTCGCTCATCAATACGCCGTGATAATAACATAACCTTATACATTTCAAGTACTTTTTCATCACTAAGACCTAACTCTTTATGACGATTTTCAACCATAATTTTACCTCCTCATTAGAAAAACCGTCACCTGTTCTTGGCTACCCAAAGATATTATTCTCACTTTAACTTATGAGCCAAAGACACGCATTTTGTCTTACGGACCTTCACTGATTTGCGAAAGGGTGACTTTAATCGAACATCTACTAAGGTCCTTCACATCCTGTGATAGTCCGAGCGTGCCAGGTGATTAGTTACACTTAAATTATTTACTCGCAGTTTCATTACCACTATTATTGATTAACCAATAAGCAGGCAGCAGACAGCGATCTGTTTGGGTGTGATTTTTTTCTCTCCATTAATTAATTCACTTATAACTAGATGTAGGCTACTTATTATAGATGAAGGGCTATGCCATCTACCGCTAAAGCTGCTTCGCCAATTGCCTCTGATAAAGTTGGATGTGGATGAATTGTTTTCGCGACTTCCCAAGGTGTCGCATCAAGAACTCGAGCTAACCCAGCTTCAGAGATCATATCGGTTACATGGGGACCAATCATATGCACGCCAAGAATATCATTCGTAGCTTTATCTGCAATAATTTTGACAAATCCATCAGATTCGCCATATACAAGCGCTTTGCCAATTGCTTTAAAAGGAAACTTGCCTATTTTAACTTCAAATCCTTTTTCCTTTGCCAAGGCTTCTGTATAGCCGACACTAGCAGCTTCTGGACTTGAATAGATACATTTGGATACAAGGGAATAGTCAATCGACGCTGGATTTTCCCCCTTGATATGCTCTACAGCTGTTATACCTTCATGACTCGCTGCATGGGCAAGCTGTAGGCCGCCGATACAATCACCAATCGCATAAATATGTGATTCCTTTGTTTGATAATATGAATTCGTT
Organism: Peribacillus huizhouensis; assembly: GCF_014138605.1. Classification (GTDB taxonomy): domain Bacteria; phylum Bacillota; class Bacilli; order Bacillales; family DSM-1321; genus Peribacillus; species Peribacillus huizhouensis. The sequence goes on from NZ_JACJHX010000007.1 coordinate 162,236, forward strand.
GTGATGAATCCTTTTTCCACATTAATATCTGTATTCTCAATCCCAATCCCTTCAACATTTCCAGCTCTACCTACAGATACTAGGATTTTTTCAGCTGAAAATTCCGTAGTCTCACCATTGATTTCTGCAGAAATGGATGCTGTCTCTGATCTTGTTAACGTTTCTGGTAACACTTTTGCTCCTGTAACAATTTTTATACCTTTCTTCTTTAACAGGCGCTTCATTTCATTAGAAACATCATCATCTTCAGTTGGGATAATTCGATCAGCATATTCTAATACTGTAACATCAGCGCCGAAATCACAGAGCATCGAAGCCCACTCGATGCCAATCACTCCACCACCAACAATGATGATTGATTGAGGGACTTGTTCGAGATGAAGTGCTTCATCAGAAGTAAGGACATATTGCCCATCAATTTCAAGACCTGGAAGAGTTCTAGGTCTTGAACCGGTTGCGATTATTACGTTTTTAGGAAGCAGCATCTCATTCTCAGAACCATCATTCATTTCTACAGAAATCGTTCCTGGTATAGGTGAAAAAATAGAAGGGCCAAGAATACGACCGATCCCTTCATATATATCAATTTTTCCTTGTTTCATTAAATGTTGGACACCACGATATAACTGATCGACTATTTTAGACTTTCGTTCTTGTATTTTCAGGAAGTCTAGTTTCACTTCACCTGTCATTATTCCGTATTCTTCACTTTTTTTCACGACTGAAAATACTTCAGCACTTCGTAATAATGCCTTAGAAGGGATACAGCCTTTGTGAAGGCAAGTTCCGCCAAGCTTTCCTTTTTCAACTACAGCAGTTGTTAAGCCAAGCTGTGCTGCACGAATTGCTGCGACGTAACCTCCTGTACCGCCTCCTAGGATGACGAGATCATACTCTTTGGCCATAATAGTCCTCCTTCATTTCATCTATGCATATTAACCGTATTTTGGTTCTTTCCTACATACTCTTTTGCAGTTTCCCTGCCATCGAGTACTCTTAGGGCACCTTCTGCTAACGCTTGTAATTCATTTTCTCCTGGATGAACGGATACATCTGCAATCCAGCCAACTTTCTTGGAAATGCTGTTAACAAAACGTCTCCCATAGGCAAGACCTCCTGTTAAGACTATACAATCAACTTTTCCGTAAAGCACGGTTGCAGCTGAACCAATTTCCTTAGCGATTTGATAAGCCATGGCTTCATAGATCAGCTCTGCATGCTCATCGCCTTTATCAATCATTTCCTCAACCATTATGGCGTTATTCGTACCAAGATAACCAACAAGTCCGCTTTGTCCGACTAATTTATCCATTACTTCTTCATGGAAATAACCTCCTGAGAAACAAAGTCGTACAAGATCGCCCATTGGTACGGTCCCAGCACGTGCTGGACTAAAAGGTCCTTCTCCATCAAGACCATTGTTTACATCAATCACTTTACCATATTTATGAACACCCACTGTGATTCCACCGCCCATATGGACAACAATGACGTTTAGTTCTTCATAGCTTTTTCCTAATTCAGTAGCTGCTTTCCTTGCTACAGCTTTTTGATTTAGTGCATGGAAAATACTTTTACGTTCAAACAATGGAGTTCCTGATATTCTCGCAATCGGTTCTAACTCATCCACAACGACCGGATCGACAATATAGGCAGGGATATTCAATCCACTAGCGATTTCATAAGCAAGGATTCCTCCTAAATTAGAGACGTGCTGGCCATTATAGCCGTTCCTTAAATCTTCTAGCATCTCTTGATTAACCGTGTAGGTGCCGCCTTCGATTGGTCTTAATAATCCACCTCTTCCACATACAGCATCTATTCTTGAAAGATTGATTTCTTCTTTTTCTAAAGCAGCAAGTATCATTTGTTTTCTAAAATGATCTTGCTCATTAATTGTTTTAAATTCAGCGATTTTATCCTTATCATGCGTAATGGTTCGTTCCATAACAGGAAGATTATTTTCATATACGCCAAATTTAGTCGATGTATAAGCAGGATTAATCACAAGGATTCGATATCTAGATACTTGCAAAATCATGAACCTCCTAAGAAAAACAAAAAACAACTTATTCAAGCTATTAACTAACATGAAGCGAGCAAACTGTATGGGGAGTGTTCTTTCCCCATCAGATTGCTAAGCTCATGAATAGAAGGGTTAGTCTGTCTTCGCTAGTCATCGAAACCGATTGCTCAATTTAAGAAGTATGAACTTCAGCAAACGAATCGCTGTTTATTTTCTACGATTTAATATATGTTTTTCATTTTGAAGAAATTGGCTTCTAGAATTTCTCATTCTCTCAATTCGTTCTTCTGCCATGCGATCTGCAGCAAGATAAGTCGGAATGCCATCTCGTTTAGCGATTTCAATAACTTTCTCAATTGTGTTATAGACGCCCTCTACTTTTTTCATAGCACGCTCGCGGTTATAGCCGTATAATTCATCAGCAACATTTATGACTCCGCCTGCATTGATCACGTAATCTGGTGCATAAACAATACCCATTTCGTGAATTTGATCACCATGACGAGGATCTTTCAATTGGTTATTCGCAGATCCAGCAATAACTTTTGCTTTAATTTGTGGAATCGTTTGATCATTTATCACAGCACCAAGCGCACATGGTGCATAAATATCACACTCTACACCGTATATCTCATCCGTATTAACAACACGAGCACCAAAATTCTCAACTGCACGTTGTACCGCATCTTTATTAATATCCGTTACGATCAAATTTGCGCCTTCTTCATGTAAGTATTTCAGTAAAGTATAGGCCACATTTCCAACACCTTGTACAGCGACTGTTTTCCCCTCCAATGAATCTGAGCCAAAAGCTTCCTTCGCCGCTGCTTTCATTCCTTGATAAACCCCGAATGCCGTTACTGGTGAAGGATTCCCCGAGGATCCGAATGCTGGTGAAATACCCGTTACAAAATCGGTCTCTTCGTGAATCAAGTCCATGTCAGCCACTGTTGTGCCAACATCTTCTGCCGTAATATAACGCCCATTCAATCCTTGAATATAGCGACCAAACGCTCTGAACATTTCATCGTTCTTATCTTTCTTTGGATCACCAATAATAACGGTTTTACCGCCTCCAAGATTTAAACCTGCCGCTGCATTTTTGTATGTCATACCTTTGGCAAGTCTCAGAGCATCCTCAATAGCTGCTTCTTCAGATTCATACGTCCACATTCTTGTACCACCAAGAGCAGGTCCAAGTGTAGTATCGTGGATCGCAATGATTGCTTTTAATCCCGATTGTTTATCCTGACAGAATAAAAGCTGTTCGTAGTCATATTTCTCTAGGTAAGTAAATATTTCCATGATAGTTCCTCCTAATAAACGGGGTTTTCCCAGCTGAATTTGATATATAGAAAGTGCTAACGTAATGAATTTTCCAACGATAAGTTAAAGCAAGCAAGGGTAACTTTCACCGCATCGCATACACTCCACTTGATTTCAACACAATATAGTTGCAAGAAGCATGCCAACTTCATATGAGTGTTAATATCTTATTTGGACGACGGTCATTATAAAATAATATGCAAATCATTGCATAACATGAAATTTATTGCGCGTCAATATTTTCAAGTCCATGCTTTTCCATTTTATAATAAAGATTACGGACCGAAACGCCTAACATCTTTGCAGTATTTGTTTTATTTCCTGAGTTTTTCATCAGAGCTTGTTTAATGAGCTGATGCTCATAGCGATCCATCTGTTCGCTAAGTGACTGACTCTCAGACTGGATATGTTCATTTTTTAACGGGATAGCTTTCTCATAGGATTCGATAAAATCAGGAATATGATGCTCCTCGATGATTGTTTCATTTAATTTCATAAAGATAATCGTACGTCCAAGAATATTCTCTAGTTCTCTTACATTTCCAGGCCAATGATATTGTTTTAATCGTTCAATCGCACCTACACTAATATCCTCGATCGTCCGACCATATTCTTGATTGATTTTTTGAATTAAGTGGATGGCCAATTCTTTAATATCTTCCTTCCGATTTCTTAACGGCGAGATATGAATCGGCATCCGGTTCATTCTAAAGTACAAATCTTCACGAAAGCTACCATCAGATATTGCTTTTTCCAAATTAATATTTGTCGCTGCAATCACACGGACATTTATCGGAATAGGTGTTGTGCCTCCTACCCTAACAATTTCATTCTCTTGAAGCACTCGTAATAATTTCACTTGCATATGTGTTTTCAGTTCACCAATTTCATCGAGAAAAATACTGCCATTATTCGCTTCTTCAAAAAAGCCTTTTTTCCCACCGCGTTTAGCTCCAGTAAAAGCCCCGTCATCATATCCGAATAACTCGCTTTCAAGAAGTGATTCTGAAATCGCAGCACAGTTCACGCGAACGAACTTATTATACTTTCTGTCACTTGCATTATGTATCGCATGAGCAAACAATTCTTTCCCTGTTCCCGATTCACCACGAAGGAGCACGGTCGCCGGCGTTTTCGCACAAAGCTTTGCCTGTTCGATTGGTAAATTCATCTCCTCTGATTTTCCAATAATATCAGCAAAGGTATATTTCGCTTCCAGAGTTCGAATTATTTGCCTTGCTCGGGATAATTCAGCCGTTAACTGCTGAATTTCTGTGACATCATGGACGACCCCGACACTTCCTTTCAGACGTCCATCGACAATAATTGGCGCAACATTGACAATCACTTCTTTCCGCTTGGGACCCAATCTCATGTTTACGCCTCTGACAGGTCTTCTCGTTTGTAAAACGCGCATATGCACGCTATCGCCTTCATAAATATCCGCAGTTGCAGGCTTACCAATAATTTCTTCACGGCTTAATCCAGTAATTCTAGTGTAAGCCGGATTTATGATTAGCCCTCGTCCTTCCTCATCAACGACCGATATAGCATCATTACTAGACAGGATAATTGCTTCAAGCAATGTCTGTACTTCCTTAAGGTCCGTTATTTGCTCCGCTAAATCAACAGCTTCGGTAATATCCTTAAATACTGCAAATGCCCCGATGACTTCGTTTTGTTCATCGAGCAATGGAATTCTTGTCGTAATAATCTTTAGGCCATTTTCAAGTACTTGTTCCTTATTTATCTCGGTTCGATTTGTCTGAAGTATCTTTGGGAGCCTGCTATTTTGGATTACCTCATGAATATGCTTGCCAATTACGTCATTCCTTACCTTTTCTGTCATTCGTTCGGCACTTCGGTTAAACAAAATGATATAGCCATGCTTATCAATAACGATCATCCCATCATTTGTCGTATTGAAAATGAGGTCATGCTTGTATGATTGTTTTTCAAGCTTTTCGATTCGTAATTCTTTTTCTTGAAAAAGCTCAGATAAGAGATTTGCGAATTTACTAGGAATTAACAAAAAGTTCCCCCGCCCAGCTTGCCTGATCTCTTGAAATACCTGCTCATGTCCTGTTGCTTCGATAATAATATCAATCGATTCCAGATCTACAGATGTCCAATCAGTAGCGGTTGGAATAGACAGTTTTTTTGCATAAACCATCCCTACAGCATTTACATTGATATCAACTACATAAGCCACTATAAACAACTGACTTTCATGTAGCATTCGCAAAATTGCTGTTCCACTTGGTCCTGCCCCAACGATCATTACTCGCTGCATGAATATCCACCTCGGCTATATCTGCAATTTTCTTCACAATACTTCAATAAAAAACGCAATTTTTTTCAAATACTCTCTTATTTTAATGAATTAGTTGTCACTTGACAAATCTAATGCTTCCCTTATCATATAAAATAAGACATAAATCACAAAAGACACAAGCCTAGTTCCAAATTTCTCAATTTGAGGGGTTTTTACTTATGAAACGAGCCATTGCTTTTCTTATCCTTTTCATACCCGGCGCACTCGCCGCCTACGGAATTAAAATAATGAGAGACATGGTGTTTGGAATCTCTCAATTCCCCTTCCCAGCCCTTTGGGTTCAATTTTTAGTTGGGTTGCTTCTAACCATTGGCGGGATTGGGTTTATCGCAGGATTTGTGCTTCATCGTGACCGAAAGAAAGAAAAGGTGCAAACAAGATTTAAAGTATGAAAAAGAGGCTGTCCTAAAAAACGGGCTGACCCAACTATTAACCTACAGTTTATCGTGATTTTTACACTTCATTCAAACTGTATGCACTAGTTGTCGGTCTAATCCTTACTTTTTAGGACATCCTCTTTCTTTGTACATGTTAAGTTATTGTACTTCGATCGTACCTCGTAATTTTACTGCTCGCTCTGGAAAATCAGTAATAAATGCACTGATGCCAATTTCGAAAAGATGTCTCATTTTATCTTCTTTATTGATCGTATAAGGACGAACCGCTACACCTTCTTTCATTGAAGCTACAACGATTGCATCAGATGCCATATGAATGGAAGGGTGAATTGCTCTTGCACCAATTGAAGTAGCATATACCCACGGCATATATAAACCGTCTCGATAAAGAGGCGCTGTTTCAATGTCTGGGGCAATTCGGTATGCGTGGACAAGACTATAATGATTAAAAGAAGACAAAATGACCCGACTTTCCATTGAGTACGTCCTCACCAAAGCGATCACTTTCTCTTCAAGGCCCGGGTATGAATAAACGCTATTCTTCAACTCTATATTCAAAATCATATTCGTCCCTTGAATCCAGGCAAGCACTTCCTCTAAATTAGGGATCGCTGCGTTTGCGAACTGCTTCCGAAACTTATACCCTGCACTTAATAATTGCAGATCATTCCACGTATGATCTTTTACATTTCCTTTACCATTCGTTGTACGATCCAATAATTCATCGTGAATTACGACCACTTCACCATCTTTAGAAAGTTGTACATCTAACTCAATTCCATCAGCTCCTACTCTGTATGCCTCGTAAAAGGAAATCATTGTATTCTCAGGATGCGTTCCAGCGGCTCCCCGATGAGCAAATATTTGAGTCATGCCTATTTCCTCCCAAGTTAAATTCATTTATCATGCAAGTTAATGCTACCACTTTAGAAGGTATCTTTCATTAAAATAGTTAATGTTTTCCAATCTTAAATTCTAAAATCAGACGAATTTTTACATTACAAAATATCATTGACATCGTAAAGACAACAACCACCTCGTTGACTTTCACATACCTGTCATAATTCCAACTTTATAAAATTTTGATATGCACCTTTAGCTAGAATCACGGCGACAAAACGGGGGGTATTCACAAAAGGAGAAGATCTTCCGCACATGAGCTACGGATGAGGCAAAAATTTTATCAGGGACCATCCATGAATCTTTTTAGACATTTTTTTGCAACCGCTTGCTTTTTTATAATAAATATTTCTCATTACTACCACCATCCACCCCAATAGAATAATGGTTCGCTTTAATTGTATAAAGTTTTTTGAGTCACCTAGTACTAATAAAAAAAGCAGCTTCGCCAATATCGGATAAGCCCGATAACTCGAAATTGCCTATTATTATCAGGATTACTTCTTAAGGGCAAGAATAATAAAATTCTAACCCTGTCAAGAAGCCTTATGTTCTAACCGTAATTTATCAGCTACCATGGCGATGAATTCTGAATTCGTTGGTTTTGCTTTGGACATGGACACTGTATAGCCAAATAAGGATGATATGGATTCGATATTTCCCCGACTCCAAGCAACCTCAATAGCGTGGCGAATTGCGCGTTCTACTCTACTTGCAGTTGTATTATATTTTTTAGCAATATCGGGATACAGTACTTTTGTAATTGACCCAAGTAACTCAATATCATTATAAACCATTGATATAGCTTCTCTTAAATACATATATCCTTTAATTTGAGCAGGAACACCAATCTCATGAATAATACTGGTGATGTTTGCATCCAGATTTCTTGGCTTTGGCTCAACAGGACGATATGCTGGTTGAGAAGACGTATTCGTAACTTGATTACTTTTTCCACCAACTTGACGAATATGACCACCTAAGTTTTCCATATCAAACGGCTTGAGGATGAAATAGGCAGCCCCAAGATCAACCGCTTTTTTCGTTACATCTTCTTGACCAAAGGCAGTTAACATAATGACATTTGGCATCGAACCGCGCTTCATTTCACGTAATTTCCCCAAAACCGCAAGACCATCTAAATGCGGCATGATAATATCTAATATAAGTATATCAGGATTGATATTTTCTAAAAGGTTTAAACAGTCTTGTCCGTTGTATGCTACACCAATCACTTCCATATCTTCCTGAGAAGAAATATACTCGTCCAATAAGGTAACCAGTTCTTTATTATCATCCACAATACATACTTTAATTTTCTTCACGCTTAAATTCCTCCTCAACTACAATTGGTCATTTTTTCTATATTTCTAAAAACATTGTAATTGAAATTTTCGACACAGGAAACTAAATTCCTTTTAATTTTATAAAATTTATACAAAATCAATATTTTTCTCATAAATTCTCTTATTTTCGACCATGTTCGCTATATAGCATCAACTTTGTCGAATATTCTTTATTTCTTCTTTTATTCTATCATAGTACATGAATAAAACGGGCAAAATATTTGACAATCTTTTAATAAATAGGAAAAGGAGCCGGTTTTAAGGCTCCTTTGTTCAACTCGCTTTCTCCTTTGCACCAGATTTTTCATATATATCAATGCCCGCCTCATTCAACATCCATTCAATATGGACCCCATATCCACTTGTTGGATCATTGACGAAAACATGGGTTACAGCACCAACTAATTTTCCATTTTGAATTATAGGGCTGCCACTCATTCCTTGAACAATCCCACCAGTCTTCTCTAACAACTTCTTATCAGTTACCTTTAAAACAATCCCTTTAATGGCTGGGAATTTCTGTGGTATCGTACTAACGATTTCAACATCGAATTCCTCTACTTTTGATCCTTCTAGTACAGTTAATATCTTTGCCGGTCCTTCTTTTACTTCATGCGATAAAGTGATTGGCAGTGGTTGATCAGCAATCCCATTACCGACTTCTTTTTTCATTTGTCCGAAAATTCCAAATGGACTATTTCTGTTAATATTACCGATCACTTCTTTATTTGACGAGAAACGAGCTAATTTTTCACCCGGATCTCCGTTGCTTCCTTTTTCAATGGATGTTACAGTTGATTGAACAATTTGTCCGTCTTTTACAACAATTGGTTTTTTCGTATCCATATCTGAAATAACATGACCGAGTGCGCCATATTTTTTTGTTTCAGGATGATAAAACGTCAATGTACCAATTCCAGCGGCTGAGTCGCGTATATAAAGACCAAGCTTGTACGTGCCTTCATTTTCATCTTTTAATGGTAAAAGTTTTGTCTCAATTATTTCTTTCTCACGTGATATCACAAGTTGAAGGGGTTCGCCTTTTTCACCTGCTTGTTGTACATAAGGGGTTACATCAGACATTTTCTTAATTGTTTGGCCATTTATTTTCGTAATGATATCACCTATCATAACATGCGCTGTTTCACCAGGTGATTTCTTACCTTGTCCTGTTTCTACTAGATGATGTCCAACCACTAATACTCCGAGCGTATTTAATTTGACACCTATAGATTGTCCTCCTGGAGTCACCTTAAAATCCTTTAATATATGAACATCCACTTTCTTGACCGGGAAGCCAGCAACATCTAAAAGTAACTCGCTCGTTCCAGGTTTATCTGCACCAAGTGTTAACAAACCTGGTTCATCTTGAACCGTTACCCCATTTTCATTTGAATAAGTCGTCGCATGAACAGCCAAATTATTACGGATGCTATATTGTTCACCTTCGAAAAGGACGATTTTTTTAGGAATTAAAAAATACTCGCGTAATGGTTGATACAATCCTAACATTAATAGCGAAACAAGGAGAATTCCACCGATGATTCTTTTAATCCATTGTTGGTACATCTTTTTCACTCCCCTCGTTTTTGCTCCAAATCCTAAATGGCTACACCTTTAATGTAGCCCTCACAGCAAGCATTTATAACTCAGGGCAAAAATAAAAGCTATCCGTTTTTGGATAGCTTTTCAATGAAAAAAAATGAGTATTTACGAATAAAGTGAAACTTCCATTAGCGGTGACCTTCCGCTAATGGTTAGTTGAACCAATCGGGGTTTTACAGGCTGTTTATTTTTAACTCGATATTTTTAATCTTTAACAAAATATGTGTGATGATGTTACAGCCTGTTAAACCGGGATAAAGTGAAACTTCCTTTAGCGGTGACCTTCCGCTAATGGTTAGTTGAACCAATCGGGGTTTTACAGGCTGTTTATTTTTAACTCGATATTTTTAATCTTTAACAAAATATG
>NZ_JACJHX010000007.1:172637-224618 GCF_014138605.1 Peribacillus huizhouensis
GTGTGATGATGTTACAGCCTGTTAAACCGGGATAAAGTGAAACTTCCATTAGCGGTGACCTTCCGCTAATGGTTAGTTGAACCAATCGGGGTTTTACAGGCTGTTTATTTTTAACTCGATATTTTAATCTTTAACAAAATATGTGTGATGATGTTACAGCCTGTTAAACCGGATAAGGACTATACTCCAACAGTTTGTTTAATTTTATCAGATTGTTGCAAAAGTTCCTCAGCATGCTGTTTCGTTAAATCAGTAATCTCGACTCCAGAAATCATTCGACCGATTTCTTTTACCTTGTCTGTATACTGTAATGGAAAAACGGATGTATTCGTCCGACCTGCCTTAATATTTTTTGCTATATATAGGTGGGTATCTGCCATAGCAGCGACCTGTGGTAAGTGAGAAATACAAAGAACTTGTGAACCGATCGCAACTTTGTAAATCTTTTCAGCAATGGATTGAGCCACTCTACCACTGACCCCTGTGTCCACTTCATCAAATATAATCGATGTAATCCCTTGATGTTTAGAAAAAATACTTTTTAATGCAAGCATGATCCGTGACAATTCTCCGCCTGAAGCTATTTTTGACAATGGCTTCAGCGGTTCTCCCGGATTCGTGCTAATATAAAATTCCATTACATCCAATCCGTTACGTCCGATGGCATTAGAGTCCTCTTCATCAAACGAATACGCCGTTTGATGAAAGCGAGCTTCAAATACCGTTTTTTGCATATGAAGTTCTTTTAATTCTTGTTGTATTTTCTTGGTCAGTTGCTTTGCGTATTTTTCACGTAATTCAGTTACATTTTTAGCTTCTACTAATAAATCAGCTTTTACTGATTTTAATTGTGTCTCGAGTTTAGTGATATGGGTTTCACGATTCAGCAATGTTTCAATTTCCTCTTCAATCGCTGCACCATATACAACAATCTCTTCAATCGTTTTCCCATATTTCCGTTTCAGCTGATTAATTTCATTCAAGCGGCTTTCAATAAATTCTAGACGTTCTGGGTCATATTCAAGAGCATCAAGCTGGTCTCGAATTGCAGAAATTGCATCTTCTAAAACATAATAACTATTTGAAACTGGCTCAGTTATTGTTTTTACCGATTCATCAAGACCTGCTGCTTCTTCGAGGTTGTTCATTGCAACAGATAGCCATTCAAGCCCTCTTTGCTCTCCTGATAATGCTAAATAACTTGTTTGTAGAGCTTCATGGATTTTTTCAAAATTATTGATTTTCTTTTTTTCTTCAGACAGCTCTTCGTCTTCATTTAACTTTAAGTTGGCGCGCTGAATTTCTTCATATTGAAATTGAATTAGATCTAACCGATGTACCATTTGTTGTTCGTTTTGACTGAATTTTTGGAGTTGTTTCATCGCATGATCATATTCTTTATAAAGCTTTTGGTATTCTGCTAGTGCTTTGTCGATTTTTTCTTCACCAAATTGATCAAGTAGCTGCAGATGAAGCCGTTCATCCATCAGTTCTTGATGTTCATGTTGGCCATGAATATCGATTAGCGTTCTACCTATTTCACGTAACAAAGCAATCGTCACAAGTTTACCGTTTACTCTACAGACACTTTTGCCACTTATCGACATATCTCGACGTAGCACAATCATTCCATCGCTTATCTCGATCCCTAATTCCGAGGCTTTTTGATATACTGGATGAAGTTCGTCGTCAATTTGAAATAGCCCTTCAATTTCCGCTTTTGTTTCCCCATGTCTAATAAACTCTGCAGATCCCCTACCGCCGACCAAAAGATGAATCGCATCAATAATGATTGATTTACCGGCACCCGTTTCTCCTGATAAAACAGTCAAACCCTTTTCTAAGGATACCGAAAGGGCTTCTATGATCGCAAAGTTTCTAATAGAAAGTTCTGTTAACAAACTCTTATCACCTCTCTGTCTTCATTAGAGCATATCTAAAAATCGATTAGAAATTTCCTCAGTATCTTCAGGAGTACGGCAAATAATTAAGCACGTATCATCACCGCAAATCGTCCCTAGTATTTCTTCCCAATCTAAATGATCAATTAATGCACCAATTGCCTGTGCATTACCTGGCAACGTTTTTAGTACGAGAAAATGGCTCGCTGAATCAATCCGAACAAATGCATCTATCAACATCCGTTTTAATTTCTGAAGCGGATTAAAGCGCTGATCTGCAGGTAAACTGTATTTATACCTACCGTCCATTAGTGGTACTTTCACGAGATGCAATTCTTTAATGTCTCTTGATACCGTCGCTTGAGTAATAGAAAAGCCAGCATTTTTCAATGCATCCACTAAATCATCTTGTGTTTCTATCTCATTATTCGTAATAATATCTCGAATCCTTATATGTCGTTGACCTTTGTTCATCTATTTAAAGCACCTCTAAGTTAGCGGTCCAATTAACTTGTACCACAAATATTTAATATATAAATAATGTTAGCGGATTTCGCTGAAATTGTACAATTTTTTCTTGTAACTGTCAGCATTTATTTGAAAGGGGGATGGAAACCCCGATATCAAAGATGTCAAATGATTGATTTAATATCGTCGTTTTATGTATGTTAAATGAAGGTCACTCGTATCCTGCTCGTTTCTGATACCTTTAATTGTGTGTAGTTTTTAGGTTCTTATTTGATATAGATGCTCTTTCTCACTCGCAAGTCTTGATTCCAGTTTATAAAAGTACAAATTTAGACGCGCAAACCTTTCATATAGCTCGCTTCCTGAATCTTAGTTACCAGACTCACCCGCTTTTCACATAGTGATTTGCCAACTTCATAAAATAACACCTCAGAACTTACCCTCCGTAAAAAAAGCTCCTTCAACAGTAGTTCTGCATCAGGAGCTCTAAGGTTATGGGGACGGGGCTTCGCGACTCATTAATATAGCCATTCTACTTTACGATTTACTTATTATACTTTAGAAAGCACCTAAAATTCAGGCTCCCCACCGCCACCATTGTGATTAGGTAAGTGAAGCGTACTACTTGATAGATCCTTCATGGCCATGGGTCATATTTTAACACCATTTGGTTTTGTATCAAGGATACGAGGACACTACTTATTCTTCATTTTTTGTTTGTTTTAATTCTTGATGAGCATTCTGAACAATTTCTTCAACCGATTGCTTCAAGAAATTCTCACCTTGGTCTTTTGCACCTTGCCACTTTAGATGCAAGAGGAATTCAATATTTCCTTCGCCGCCTTTAATTGGGGAGAAAGAAGCGTCATAAATATCATAGCCCTCACCTTTTGCGAAGTGGATTATTTTATCTATAACCTCTCTGTGAATTTTCACATCACGAACAATTCCTTTTTTTCCTACTTGATCCTTGCCTGCCTCAAATTGAGGCTTCACAAGTGCGACAACATCGCTATTAGCCACCAGCAATGTTTTCAAAACAGGTAATATTAATGTAAGCGAGATAAATGAAACATCAATACTCGCAAAATTAGGCATTTCCCCATCAAGATCAGCAGGTGTGACATAACGAAAGTTCGTTCTTTCCATTACCTTCACTCGCTCATCCTGTCTTAGCTTCCAGGCAAGCTGATTGTAACCTACATCGAGAGCATAAGACATCCGTGCGCCATTTTGCAGAGCACAGTCGGTAAATCCTCCAGTTGAAGCACCGATGTCAAGCAGTACTTTCCCTTCAACCGATAAATCAAACTGTTTCAATGCTTTCTCTAGCTTTAGCCCACCTCTTGAAACATATGGCATGACCTTCCCTTTAATTGTAAGTACTAAGTCAGTTGAAACCTTTTCGCCCGGCTTCTCTAATCTTTCTTCGTTTCCATAAACAAGGCCCGCCATTATCATTCGTTTAGCTTTTTCACGCGTTTCTGCCAACCCAGATTCGACGAGTAAAATATCAAGTCTTTCTTTTTTCGCTTTCATTCATTCAAGCCCTTTTTTGCTTTTTCGGTGTAATTCGTTTGATGTTCCGCACCGTGTCCTCTACTGTCATGCCAATTTCTGCAAGTAATTGATCGACACTTCCATGTTCAATGAAACGATCAGGTATACCCATTCGGTCAATAATCGCACCATGATAGCCATGCTCGTGCGCAAATTCAATCACCGCACTGCCAAAACCACCTTGAAGAACAGCTTCTTCAATCGTTAAAATTGGCATTTTCTGCTCAAGTAATTGGTGCATCATATCATTGTCCAGAGGTTTAATAAAGCGTGCATTCACGACCTTAATGGAATACCCTTGCTTGTCTAAATATTCTGCTGCTTCCATCGCCATTGGAATCGTAGTACCAAAAGTTAAAATACAAGCATCTCTGCCCTCTTTCAACACATCCCAAGTGCCAATCGGAATTTCTTGTAAGTTATCATCCATTGGAATACCATACCCATTTCCACGTGGAAATCTCATCGCAATCGGGCCGTCATCATATTTTAACGCTGTATTAACCATATGTTGGCCTTCATTTTCATCCTTCGGCATCATCAAAACCATGTTCGGGATATGACGCATAAAGGCGATGTCAAACACACCTTGATGTGTTTCCCCGTCTGCCCCGACTAAACCTGCTCGATCGATACCAAAAAAGACATTCAGGTTTTGGCGGCAAATATCATGAACCACTTGATCATAGGCACGCTGTAGAAAAGTAGAATAAATCGCAAGAAACGGTTTCATTTTTTGCGTGGCAAGTCCTGCTGCAAACGTTGCTGCATGTTGTTCAGCGATTCCTACATCATACATTCGTTCCGGAAATTCACTTGCAAAACCTTCTAATTTAGAACCTACTGGCATAGCCGGTGTAATCGCTACAATTCGTTCATCTGTACGAGCGAGTTTCCTTACCGTTTCGCTGACAAGCGAACTCCATGCAGGAGCCGTTGTTACTGTTTTAACAAAATCGCCCGTTTCAATTTTATAAGGTCCCGTTCCATGCCAGTTTCCAATTGTATCAGATTCAGCAGGGGAATATCCTTTTCCTTTTTTCGTAATCACGTGTAAAAGGACAGGACCTTTTGTTTTTTTAGCATAACGAAAGTTCTCAAATAATTCATCGAAGTTATGCCCATCGACCGGTCCTAAGTAAGTAAATCCTAACTCCTCAAAAAATACTCCAGAAACTAACAAATACTTTAAGCTATCTTTAACACGCTCAGCTGTTGCAGCCACTTTGCCGCCGACTGCTGGAATTTTCTTAAGTAATAATTCGAGTTCATCCTTCACCCAATTATATTTTCCAGCCGTACGAAGTCTTCCAAGTACTGAATGCAAGGCCCCAACGTTTGGCGCAATCGACATTTCATTATCGTTTAAGATGACAATCATATCTTTCTTTTCATGACCGATATGGTTAAGTGCTTCGAGTGCCATTCCCCCCGTTAAAGCACCATCACCGATAATTGGCAGAACAAAGTTTTTTTCTTTTTTTAAATCCCGTGCTGCAGCCATTCCCATTGCTCCAGATAGAGAAGTTGAGCTATGGCCTGTTTCCCATACATCATGTTCACTTTCGTTCATTTTCGGGAAGCCGCAAAGACCTTTGTATTTTTTTAATGTATCGAACTGGCATGCGCGTCCAGTAAGGATTTTATGAACATAAGACTGATGGCCAACATCAAACAAAAATTTATCTTTTGGACTGTTGAACTCCTTATGTAACGCAATAGTCAATTCAACTACTCCAAGGTTCGGGCCTAGGTGCCCACCGGTAATCGACAACTTCTCTATTAAAAACTTTCTAATATCCGCACTTAATTCTTTTAAATCTTCATTATTCATTTCTTTTAAAAAAGAAGGGTCTTTTATAGACAGAAGATCCAAATTGGATCACTCACTTTCTGTTATTTCCAGGCCTTATTAATGACCTATCGATGGAAAATTCTAATTTAATACTATTCTGGATGTCATAATTCAACATTTTTCTGCAAAACACTTCAAAAATAGCCGCCGATACCCAATGATTTCGGCGGCTTTAGTTTCATCATATTATACCGATTTTCAAAAGGATAAGCTAGTTAAACAACAAAAGTATAACACATATAGGATGTGTTAACAATTGTTGTCGTTTCAAGATTTTCGACGAGCAATCATATCTGTTATTTCATTGAGAAGAGCCGTATTTAATTGAGTTTTTGCCAACTCTTCGTGAGCCATTTTAATATGTTCTGCTAGCCTTTCTTTAGCTCCTGACAAAGTAAGCAATGAAGGATACGTACTCTTATTATTCCCAGTATCACTACCAACAGGTTTACCAATTTCTCCTTCTGTGCCTTCAATATCTAGAATATCATCTCGAATTTGAAAAGCTAATCCGAGATGATAGGAAAAGCGTTTAAGTGAAAGAAGCTGTTCGTTGTTAGCACCAGATAAAATGGCTCCCGCAAGGACAGACGCCATTAACAACTTGCCTGTTTTATGTTCATGAATATATTGGAGTTCTTCTAATGAAAGCTGCTTGTTTTCGCCATCCATATCAGCTATCTGTCCACCAACCATCCCTTCAGCACCCGCCGCTTTAGCGATTTCAAGGATTAAGTTGAGCTTCATGTCTGATGTCACGCAAGGATGTTCCGTATTTGCAATAAGTTGAAAGCTATATGTAAGTAATGCATCACCTGCAAGAATCGCCGTCGCTTCACCATACACCTTATGATTCGTCGGTTTACCGCGACGCAAATCATCGTCATCCATCGCTGGCAAGTCATCATGGACTAAAGAATAAGTATGGATCATCTCAATCGCAGCCGCAGTAGGGACTCCAGCGTTCAAGTCTTTTGCAAAGGCATCCAATACTGCCAAAACGAGTAAAGGACGAATTCTTTTACCGCCTGCTTTCAAGGAATATGCCATTGCTGATTTTAAGTTATCAGGCGCTTTTAATTCTTCTACATATTCAATCACCTTCGATTCGATGAGTTGTTTGTAGTTTTTTGAAAACGTATGAAATGACATTACACTCATGACTATTCCTCCTCAACCGCGAATTCTTCAAGTTCGCCATCTTCCCTAAGTATTTGCGTCAATTGTTCTTCAACAGATTTCAATTTTGTATGACAAAGTCTAGATAGGTCCATTCCTTTTTTATAGATGGAGATTGCTTCTTCAAGAGGTACGTCCCCTTCTTCTAATTTTTCAACAACTTGTTCAAGTTCTTCCATTGCCTGCTCAAAAGTCAATTCTTTTTCTTTACTCATTCCCTTTTCGCTCCTCTATTTTTTCTATTTTACAATGCAAAGTTCCGTCGGTTATGCTTACATCTATATAATCTCCGACTTCTACTTGTGATCTGCTTTTAACGAGTGTTTCTTCTTCAGTAAAAATAAGTCCATAGCCCCGTTCCATAATTTTAAGCGGGCTTAAGGCAGATAAAGTTTGGGTAACTGAGACGAATCTTTGTGTGTGCCCTTTTAAAATTGTTTGCATACTCCGATTCAACATCTTTTCACTATTAGTTAAACGATCCTTAGCATTCGTTAGCTGTTGGTTTGGATGCTGTTTTATTAATTGAGCTAATGAATTTTTTAGCATTTCGTTTTTCTTTTGAAAATATTTAGTACTCTCGCGTTTTAATCGTTCCGTCACTCGGTCCAATTGTTCGGCCTTTTGCTCATACATTTTTTTAGGATAACGAAAAGCATAAGATTTTGCCAGTCGTGTCAGCTTTGTTTGCTCAACATTAACTTGCTCATGAATCGTCCTTGTCAACCTATTTTTTTGGTACCATAACCGTTCGTAAATTTCTTGTAGATGCGGCACGGCTAGTTCAGCAGCTCCTGTTGGTGTTGGTGCACGTAAGTCTGCTACGAAATCTGCAATCGTGAAATCTGTTTCATGCCCAACAGCCGAGATAATTGGAATATCTGAATCATATATGGATTCTGCAACGATTTCTTCATTAAAAGCCCAAAGTTCTTCAATGGAGCCACCACCCCTTCCAACAATAAGCACTTCAACTTCTTTACGTGCATTTGCTTCCGAAATCGCTTTGGCAACTGATTTAGGTGCATTTGTGCCTTGCACAAGCGCTGGGTAAATCATTATTTTAGCAATTGGATATCTTCTTTTAATTGTGGTCAAAATATCCCTTAATGCAGCTCCTGTGGGTGAAGTTATGACACCAACGGCATGGGGATATTTCGGAAGTGTTTTTTTATGCTGAGCCGAAAATAACCCCGCTGCTTCAAGCTTCTTCTTCAACTGTTCATAAGCTAAATATAAATCGCCAACCCCATCAGGCGACATACTCTTGACATACAACTGGTATTGTCCACTTTGCTCGAAGACAGAAATATCCCCTCGCACCAAAATCTTCATCCCATTTTCAGGAACGAACTTCAAACTCTTATTATGAGCTGAAAACATCACAGCTAAGACTCTTGCTTTCTCATCTTTGATCGTAAAGTACATATGGCCACTTGAATGCTGCTTAAAATTTGATATTTCTCCTTTTATGTATACATTTTGCAAATGAGGATCCGCATCAAATTTTCGTTTAATATATTTTGTCAACGCTGAAACAGTTAAGTATCTTTTTTCTTCCATTATTTTCTCCTTACCTAAAAAGTACAGCGCTATAAATGGTTTTCGATCTTTTATTTTTAGCGCTATCCACAGAATTGATGACCTGATACTTTCATTATAAAACAAAAAAGCTATCACTTGCCATTATAGAACAAGTGATAGCTTTTTCATAAAGTGAAACTTGCATTAGCGACGTTCTTTCGCTGATGGTTAGTGGAACCAATCGGGCATTTACGGGCAGTCCGTCCACTACAAGATCTTCACTTTTCCTTACACTAAAGCCTAGTATAAGAAATTTTACTGTCCTTTAATGCGGGATAAAGTGAAATTTCCATTAGCGCCGCTCTGTGCGCTAATGGTTAGTCCCGTTCTACTGTCGCTAATATCTCCACTATCGTTCCGATAAAGCGACACTACGAACCCGATTGGTTCAACTAAACCTCCGCTTACGCGTTGGTAAGTTTCACTGTATCTCACCAATCGTGTTTTTTTACAGACTGTTAATCCTTGATAAGTTTTTTTAGGGTAATAGCTATTTATGCATCTTGTAGGGCAATCGATTTCTTGGCTGATTTAACGGTATTTTCCAGGAGCATGGCAATCGTCATTGGACCAACGCCTTTTGGAACCGGTGTAATATATGAGGCAACTTCTTTTACTTCGTTAAAAGAAACATCGCCGCATAGCTTGCCTTCTTCATTTCGATTCATACCAACGTCAATGACAACTGCACCTTCCTTAACATGAGCAGCGGTGATTATATCTTTCTTGCCGACAGCGACAACCAGTATATCAGCTTGCTTTGTATGATAAGCAAGATCTTTCGTTTTAGAATGGCAATACGTAACAGTGGCACTTTTATTCAGAAACAATTGTCCTGAAGGCTTTCCGACAATATTACTTCTTCCAACAACAACAACATGGTTGCCAGCAATTTCACAGCCGATATGCTCAAGCATTACCATAATTCCATATGGAGTGCACGGTAAGAACGCATCCTGACCAGTCATCATTCTTCCAATATTAATTGGATGGAACCCATCGACATCCTTTTCGGGAGAAATAGCTTCAATAATAGCTTTTTCTTGGATATGAGCTGGAAGTGGGAGTTGTACCAAAATACCATGAATCGCATCATCTTGATTTAATTCATCAATTTTTGTAAGTAGTTCTTGTTGTGACAACGATGCTGGATAATCGAATAAAACAGAATAAATACCAATTTCTGCACAAGCTTTTTGCTTATTGGCTACATAAGTTTTCGAGGCTTGATCATCGCCAACAAGAATAACAGCAAGACCTGGCACTGTGCCATTACTTTCTAGCTTGCTTACTTCCTCACGAAGCGTATTTCTTACAGATTGAGCAATTTCTTTTCCATCAATAATTTTCCCTGACACATTCATCATCCTCCAAAGTTAGCTTAAGAAATCGATTGCCTTAAGGTGAGAATGATTTAAACCGCTTGACCCAAAATAAATATTCTTTTCTTAGCACTTATGCTATGCACTATTTATTTATTAAGCTGATCTTTCACTTTTGATAAAACTGCATTTACAAAGCGGCTTGATTGATCATCACCGAAGACTTTTGCGATTTCTATTGCTTCATCCATAGCAACATTGATAGGAACTTGTTCACAGTAGATCATTTCGTACACAGCGATGCGGAGCAAGTTCCGA
The DNA here is from genome assembly GCF_014138605.1 of Peribacillus huizhouensis. Taxonomy (GTDB): domain Bacteria; phylum Bacillota; class Bacilli; order Bacillales; family DSM-1321; genus Peribacillus; species Peribacillus huizhouensis. Next base: position 182,825 of record NZ_JACJHX010000007.1, read on the forward strand.
TCAATATTCGCCAATCGTTCAATCTTCCAATTATCGAGATTATCGCGAATTGTTCCATCAATCTCTTCTTTGTTTTCTTGTGTTCCTTTTACTAACAGTTCAAGATATTCATCACTCGGACGTCCGTCCAAAACACTGTTTAAAGCATCTTGAATTTCTCCCTTACCAATTTCAAGTTGGTACATGGCCTGCAAGGCTTTTTCACGGGCAGTTCTTCTTTTCATAAAATTGACTCCTTCTATATCGACTATTATATATGAAAATCACAGCATACACGAACATTATTTAATAAAAAAACATAAATATTAAGTTTTTTATCCTAAAAAGAAGATATACTTACCTTTATTGTATCGCTTATGCTAATTAGTATCATAAAAAATCACATATGTAACACTCTAACAGAAAATAAGATTGAGTTAAAGTGAAACTTCCCTCAGTGGTGGTTTTCCACTGAGGGTTAGTTGAACCAATCGGGCATTTACGGACAGTTCCCTTACTACAAACTCTTTTATTTTCTTTCTATTAGGACTAGTTTGGAGATCTTACTGTCCGTTAATGCGGGGTAAAGTGAAACTTCCCTCAGTGGTGGTTTTCCACTGAGGGTTAGTCCCGTTCTAGTGTCGCTAATATCTCCGCTAACGCTTCGATAAAAGCGACACTACGAACCCGATTGGTTCAACTAAACCTCCGCTTACGCATCGGTAAGTTTCACTGTATCTCACCAATCGGGCATTTACGGACAGTTCCCTTACTACAAACTCTTTTCTTTTCTTTCCATTAGGCCTAGCACGGAGATCTTACTGTCCGTTAATGCGGGGTAAAGTGAAACTTCCTTTAGCGCAGCTCTTGCGCTAAGGGAATCGGGGTTTTACAGGCTTTTTATTACCAGCTCGCTTATTTTTTCTCTCGCAAGAAACTATTTTCAGGTTTAAACATCATTTTTGTATTGTATGTCACATCTGTTCAGTATTTAAACATTCTTTACGAAATTTCCCAAAATCAAAGGGTCAGACCGTACAACGAATACCGTTTGAGAAAAGTGCATGTAAACACTTTAAACTTGGAATTTGTGTGCGGTCAGACCCTATTTTAGAGATTCTCTTCGATTTCCTTACATTTCTTGCTCAATTTCACTTTCTTGTTTTGCTGTTTCAAATTGGATTCCTACAACATGAATATTCACTTCGGAAGTGTCAAGGGCTGTCATGTTTAGTAGAGCTTGACGAATATTGTCTTGAACTTCTTGCGCAACCTTTGGAATCGATACGCCAAATTTCATGACACAATATAAGTCAACTTTAATACCATCGTCTGCAAGATCTACCTTGACACCTTTTCCATGGCTTTTCTTCCCAAGCATTTCAACAACACCAGTAGTGAAGTTTCCACGCATATGCGCAACTCCTTCTACTTCACTAGCAGCAATACCTGCGATGACTTCAATTACATCAGGGGAAATCTCCACTTTACCTAATCCATTATAGGTATTGTTCACTTCAAGCATTTGTTCCATTTCACTCATTCTTCAGCACCTCCTGTATTTTCCATTATGAATCCATAACCTCATATAATTCAAGAAATTTTGTGTTAAATTCTCCAGAGACAAATTGTTCGTGCTGCATCAATTTACTGTGGAATGGAATAGTAGTGTGGATTCCTTCAATTGCAAATTCCTCTAACGCTCGTCTCATCTTGTCAATCGCCTCACCGCGTGTTGGGGCATGAACAATTAACTTCGCGATCATTGAATCATAATACGGCGGAATCACATATCCTGGGTACGCAGCAGAATCAATGCGTACGCCATTTCCACCTGGTGGAAGATACATTTGAATTTTCCCAGCAGAAGGCATAAAATTCTTTTCAGGATTTTCAGCATTAATACGGCATTCAATCGCCCAGCCGTTATATTGTACTTCTTCTTGTGATAAAGACAATTTTTTACCTGCCGCTACGCGAATTTGTTCCTTGATTAAATCAACACCAGTTACCATTTCTGTTACCGGATGTTCTACCTGAATTCTTGTATTCATCTCCATGAAATAGAAGTTACGGTTTTTGTAATCATAAATGAACTCAACCGTACCTGCTCCGGAATAATTAACGGCAAGAGCCGCTTTAACTGCAGCCGAGCCCATTTCCTCACGCATCTCTGAGTCAACTGCAGGAGATGGCGTTTCTTCTACAAGCTTTTGAAGGCGTCTTTGAATCGAGCAATCTCTCTCACCAAAGTGAATAGCATTTCCATGTGTATCTCCCATTACCTGGATTTCAACATGACGGAAATCTTCAATATATTTTTCAATATATACGCCGGAATTTCCAAATGCCGTCAATGCTTCTTGTTGAGTGATTCTGATCCCATTCAATAAATCTTCTTCTGTTCTAGCGACCCGAATCCCTTTTCCGCCGCCACCAGCTGTAGCTTTAATGATGACTGGATACCCAATTTTTTCAGAAAGAGCAATTGCTTCATCCGAGTCTTTAATAATTCCTGTAGATCCCGGCACGATCGGTACTCCTGCTTTACGCATCGTTTCCCTTGCCACATCTTTCGTCCCCATCTTTGAAATAGCTTCAGGAGATGGTCCGATGAAGATGACATTACATTCACGGCAAAGCTCTGCAAAATCAGCATTTTCAGCTAAAAATCCATACCCAGGGTGAATAGCGTCGCAGCCCGTTTTCTTTGCAATACTAATAATATTCGTAACGTTTAAATAGCTATCCTTTGAAGCCTTCGGGCCAATGCAGTACGATTCATCTGCAAGCTGGACATGAAGAGCTTCACGGTCAGCCTCTGAGAAAACTGAAACGGTTTCGATTCCCATTTCCTTACATGCCCGAATAATCCGAACAGCAATTTCTCCTCGATTTGCAATTAATACTTTTTCAATCATTGAAAACAGCTCCTTATTCCGGCTTTACTAAAAATAACGGTTGACCGTATTCCACTAATTGGCCGTCTTGGACAAGAATTTCGACGATCTCACCGCTTACTTCTGCTTCGATTTCATTAAAGAGCTTCATTGCTTCAACGATACATACAATCGAATCATTTCCTACTTTTGATCCAAGTTTCACATATGGCCCTGCTTCTGGTGACGCTGAAGCATAAAACGTTCCAACCATCGGTGATGTGATTTTATGTAAATTTTCTTGATTATTCGCTTCTGCATCGGTTACAAGTTCAACTTGTTTCGGTGTTTCTTGAGGAACATTTGTTGTTGGCATAGCTGCTACTGACTGGACAGCAGGTGTAGCTTGATAAACAACTTGTGGAGCTTGTTCTTGGACAGCTTTTTTCAATGTAATTTTTGTTCCTTCTTGTTCAAAAACAAATTCATTAATGCTAGATTGATCGACCAATTTAATAATCTCTTGTATTTCTTGTACCTTCAACATCTCGGCACCCCTTGTCTTATTTTATTGTTAAGTTAAGTTAAGTTAAATTTTTTTGACTGATTATAAAAGCCCTCTAACTATCCAACTACAAACTGGCTTAGCCTACGCTTTCCATTGCTGTACCAAAAAAATCATTAAGACCAACTACTAATATCATACGATAATACTTAGTATGAATTCAATAAATGTTTTAGCAATGCTTACGACTTTTCTTGAGCCGTTCCTCTATCTTACATCTTATCATAACAAATGTGCAATTCTTTACACATAAAAGAAAACGTTTTCCCGTTGATTACCATTGATTTTAGTAGTTAACACATTAGAAAAAGAGGGTGTCCCTTAAAGACTCCCTCTTCTCCATCATTGCTATTATTTTCCTTCATCTAATTTAAATTCAACTGCCACATCTTCTACATCGTCCATTTCTGTGTTTACGATATCCATGATGTCTGCCACTTCTAACGCTGTTAATTTTTCATCAGTTTTAACTGTGACGTCCACTTTGTTGCCGTCAATGCGTACCAAAGCTGCTGGGTAATTCAGTTGCATAATTTCATATTCTAACACCTGCTCTGTAGTAGCTGTTTCACTAAGCTTGTTATTCGCTTCGACAGCCTGATTTTTTTCTTCCGCTGAAAGGCTTGTATCTCCCATTTTATTTGTTAGTTCTTCACTTAATTTACTGCGCTCGTCTTGAATATTAATACGTAATGCTTCAAACTCATCATCTGACGAAGAGATGGCGACCTTTGGTACTTCCTTGTCAGAAATTTTAGCCGTTTCCTCTTTTTGCTTTGTTGATTCAGTACTTTGTTTGTCCTTTTCTTCTTGATTAGATGCTACATTTGAACTATTTTGATCAGGACCCGTTAAATAATATACCGAAAGTACAACGACCAAACTTAACATTGTTAACAGCCAGACAGTTTGTTTTTTTAATAACATAATGATACTCCCCCTTATTTTTTAGGCATAACCGAGACCCGGTGACTCGGTACATCTAATGCTCTTGTTACAGCTTCAATGATCCACTTCTTAATTTGTATATTTTCAGCACCTTTGGCAACGACGAGTACTCCGCTTACTTTTGGTTTCTTTGTCTCGACAACGATTGGTCCCTCTTTATCCCCACTTTTGAGAATAACAAGCTGTTCTTCATCCGATATGTCTTCAACTTTTCGCTTGCCACCTTCTTGGTCGGTTTCCTCTGTCACTTGTTTTTGCGTTACTTTATTTTTTTCAAACACTTTTTTCTCAGAAGCTTCTACATAGATAATAACCTTGACATCTGAAACACCTGCCATCGTTTCAAGTGCTGATTTCATTTCATTTTGCAAGTATTTTTCATAATCGCCTGCTGGTGAAGACTGTTTTTCTGCCTTGCCAAACGTCTCTAGTTCTTTGTTTTGCGAACTTGTTTGATTAAACGTTGTAATAGTTTCTTTTTTTGATTCTTTATTTGTTAACAAATTACTCACCATCATGATGCCGACACCCAATAGTAGAATAGTTAATACATAGGCATACTTGGAAGGTTTCTTCTCTTTATTTTCCTCTTCGCTATTCGTTTGCTTAAAAAGGTTTTTCAGCCACGATAATGGACCTTTGTCATTTTTCAACTTGTTAGCCCCCCCTTTCTCCGGCAAATTCGATGATTTTTTCGTCGACCGCCCACTTTGCAGCAAGGAACTCTCTTATATGATCCAAGTCACTGGACGATGTCTGCGATGATTGTTTCGTGTCAATCTCTACTTTTGCAACCACTTCAACCGATGCTGCTTCATCTGTTGTCTTGTGTAGGACGATTAAAATTTTTTGTAAATCTTCCGGAAGGTTAGGCTGATCTTTGTTTTTTACTTCGAGTTCCATTGACTGAATTGCCATTTTATATCGTTCTATCATCTCCTCTTCTACCCCTGTCCTCATATCGGCAGCCATTTGTTTTAAAATATATGCATCTTGTACTGCTTGTATTTCTTTTTTCTTCAAATCGGTTAAATTTTCTACCTGATGATTTGTTTTATCATCAATTGAGCTTGTCGCAATATTTAATAACTCATCGAAGTCTGATTGAAACAACTTAAGAATCGGCGAGATAATCACGGCAATTAACAGTAAACCAATTACCATCTTCGCATACTTTTGCATGGACGAATTCGGAAGTAACATATCAATTACAGTCGCAAGGAGTACAAACACGATAATATTCGTTACCCAGCTCGTGATAAATTCCATAGCTTCCCCTCCCTACCGCACCATCAAAGTAATGTTACCAGCAGCGATGATAACGGTAACGCTAAGGAAGAACATCATCGATACGATGGCAAGTGCTGCAAAAATATAAATCATACTTTTACTAATAATATCCAAACATTTAATAACAGGTCCGCCGCCAAGCGGCTGTAATAATGCTGCTGCCAATTTATAAATAAAAGAAAGCATTAATATCTTCAAGGCTGGAAATGTGATAATAAAGAGTAAAATAATAACTCCAGCCATACCAACTGTATTTTTTAGAAGGACGGAAGCGTTGATGACTGTGTCCGCTGCATCCGTGAACATCCTGCCGATTACAGGGATAAAATTTCCTGTCACGAATTTTGCTGTCCGAATGCTCACACCATCAGCAACAGCAGTTGTCACACCCTGTACAGAAATAACACCGAGAAAGATGGTCATAAAAGCACCAAGTAGACCAATAGCCCAATTTCGCAATAGCTGCGCAAGCTGGGTGACTTTGTATTGTTCCGTCATTGTACTGACAACACTTAAGACGGCACTAAGAAAAAGGAACGGCAAGACAACATATTGAATTAATATGCCACTAGAGTTCATTAAAAATATGAGAATGGGATGGAAAAAACCTGCTGATAACACCCCGCCAGAACTGGCAATTAACGCAAGTAGCATAGGCAATAGTGCCATCAGAAAGGAAATCATCGTATTAATCGTTTCTTGGGTATATTGTATGGCTACATGAAAACTATTTAGCGCAAGAATAATTAACACTAAATAGACGATGGAATAAGCAACTTTACTGATTGTGCTTTGTTCAAATGCGTTTTGGAGTGATTGCAAAAACATACTAAAAACAGTTAATAATATGAGCGACCCAAGAAGCTTCCCATTCACAAGAAGCTCATGAAAAACGAATTTGCCAATCCCTTTCATCCATTCAGCAAAGGAAAATTTCTTCTCACCACTGACAAAGTCCATAAAACTTCCCTTTTGACTTTCCGGCAAGAATCCACCATATTCCGTGAGGATACTATCCCAAAAACTCTTCAATTCTTCAATGCCGAGCCTGTCCATCTGAGCTTGTACTAAATCGGATTGAAGAACATTAGTATCTTCATTTGTTTCTGAGGCTTGTGCTAGATCAATGTGCATAGAAAAAAGAGCGATGAACAAGAAGGAAAAGTAGAAAATTCGCTGCCTCATAGATTCACCTCATCATTGCCGCAGGTGTCTACCTGTCAGCTCGGTATCAATTGAATGATTGTTTCAATAATGACTGTCAAAATCGGGATCGCCATAGCTAGAATCAAAATTTTTCCGCTTAGCTCAATTTTTGAAGCGATTGATCCTTGACCTGCATCCTTGGTAATCTGAGCAGCAAATTCGGCGATATAGGCGATTCCGATAATTTTTAATATCGTTTCTAGATACACCATATTGACATTTGCATTTACAGCAAGCTTCTCGAGCATTGCGATTATTTCGTATATTTTGTCAACAAGAACGAGAAATATGGCACAACCAGTAAAGACAACGAGCAAAAAGGCAAAATTCGGTTTTTGCTCTTTTACAATTAGGGCTAAAAAAGTGGCGATAAGTGAGATCCCGACAATTTTTAAGATTTCAATGGCCGATCCCTCCTACTGGAAAAGAAACACAGATTTAATTTTTTGAAATAAATTTTCTACGATGCTTGCCACCATAAATAAAATATAGATAAAACCAAATAGAGTCACCCATTGTGCATATTCCTTTTTTCCAACTTGATCTAAAATGGTATGGAGAAATGCGACAACTATGCCAACACCTGCAATTTTAAATATGATATCAACATCTAAGCCCATCTAAGGTCCTCCAGTCCTGCTACAACAGCAAAATGATTATCAATACACCCGATAAAAATCCGAAGCTCTTCATCATCTTTTCATACTTATTTTGACGGTCGAGGGCATCATTTTCTTCTCTTTCCAAATGAATCATGGCCAACTGAATTTGTTTCTGTTGAGAAAGACGATCATGCTGACCAAGCGTTTCACCGAATTGTACAAGTATTTCGTATTCATTTTGCTTAAGAGCAAGTTGTTTCCATACAAGTTTTAAACTTGTTTCCCAAGCAGTCTTTACTGTTGTCTCACCGCCTGACAGCTTGACAGCGAAACTTTCAAAAAAATGAGATAGCGGTTTTGGCAACTGCTTAGCAAGTTTAAAAGCAGCTTCCGTTAACGGCGTTTGTCCATACATGATTTCTGCTTCTAGAGATTGTAACGCTGACTTAAGTTGTCGTAATTCTCTTGGTCGTTGTCTTAACACACGGGCTAATTCATACCCTACCCAAGTTGTAGCAAGGACGATAAGAGCTGCGCCAATGAATTTAATCATTCTTAGCCACTTCCAATTCTGTGACAGGATTTCCAGTCTCATCAAGGACCGTGTAGCCAAATCCAGATTTGTCATGTCTATTTAACTCAATAAAGCGTTCAAATATATGTTGATTGAGAATTTGTACCATATAGGGTCTTTTCGTTAAATCTGACAATGTACGTCCATGTGCAGTGATTACAAGCTTAATTCCCGCATTAGCTGCCTCTAACACCGCAGCCATATCCTCACGGCGACCAATTTCATCAACAATTAACACGTCGGGTGACATGGAACGAATAAGCATCATCATCCCTTCAACCTTTGGACATCCGTCCAAAACGTCCACTCGAGGTCCAAAATCGAGCTGAGGTACCCCCCGAACTGATCCAGCGATTTCTGAACGCTCGTCCACGATACCGACTTTCTTAGGTAGAATATTTCGCTTTTCGCATCCAGTTGAGATAATTCGGGCAATGTCACGCAAAAGTGTCGTCTTACCTGTTTGAGGAGCGCCGATGATAATCGTATGATGCCATTCACCTGTGTATAGACTTGGAATTAATTTTTCAGCCGTCCCAATTTTCTGTCTCGCAATTCGAATATTAAAGGACGACACATCTCTAATCGCTTTTACCTCGCCATTTTCAAGAACAACCTTACCTGCAAGGCCGATTCGATGACCACCACTTACTGTGATATACCCTCGCTTTAATTCCTCTTCTAAAGCATATAAAGAATATTTGCTAATGTGATGCAGCAGCTGCTTTGCGTCTTCATCATGAACCAAATATGGTAAAAAGGTTGGTCTACCTTCGATAATCACTTCAAGAGGTCGTCCAATTCGAACCCGTAGTTCCTCAACTTTATTTACCAGAGACAGTGGAATTTTCCTAAATTGCTCCTCCAATTTCTTCGGCAATAGGGTAAACACCGTTTCCATGCCTGAAACCTCCTATTTACAGCTAATCATTTGTTAAAATGTATGTTAGATTAATGAGTTTATGACAAGAAAAGTAGTGGGATATTTCGATTACTAAACTATAGAAGTATTAAGTAGAGTTTTTCTGCCCGTTAGTGCGGGGGAAAGGAGATAGGCTGAGCCTTTAAAAAAGGTCTACATAACGAAAGGGTCAGACCCGCAAACACAATATCCAGTTCAATGTAAGCGAAAATCGCCTCGATGAACTGCGTATTATGTGCGTGATCTGACCCTTTAAGGATACCCAGATTAAGCCTTATGCACGAGATACATAAGAACCTTCAGATGTGTTAATGATTAGTTTATCGCCTTGGTTAATGAAGAATGGCACTTGTACTGTTATGCCCGTTTCAAGTGTAGCTGATTTCGTTCCACCAGAAGATGTGTCACCTTTAATTCCTGGTTCCGTTTCTGTCACTTCAAGCGTTACGTTTTTCGGAAGTTCAACTCCAAGAGTTTCTGTTCCGAATGTCATAACATGTACTTCCATGTTTTCTGTTAAGTATTTTAGCTCATATTCGATATTTGCTTCTGGAAGCTCAATTTGTTCATATGATTCGTTATCCATGAACACATGAGAATCACCGCTTGCATATAGATATTGCATTTTACGGTTTTCAATATGTGCTTTTGCAACTTTTTCGCCGGCACGGAATGTTTTTTCTTGAACAGCGCCATTACGAAGATTACGTAGCTTAGAACGAACGAATGCAGCACCTTTACCTGGTTTTACGTGCTGGAATTCCATCACTTGCCAAATTCCGTTATCTACTTCAATCGTTAAGCCTGTTTTAAAATCATTAACTGAAATCATCTTTTTCCTCCTGCATGCTTATAAAATAATTAATTCTTTTGTTGAATGTGTTAATGCTTCATTGCCTTCCACTGTAATGATCGTATCATCTTCAATACGAACACCGCCTAAACCAGGCACATATATTCCCGGCTCACAAGTTACAACCATTCCTGGTTCAAGAATTGTTTCGGATTTGAGAGAAAGGGCAGGACCTTCATGAACTTCCAGCCCAATGCCATGACCCGTTGAATGCCCAAAATACTCACCATAGCCTTTTTCAGCAATGAAGTTTCGAGTAAGAGCATCCGCTTCTTTTCCAGACATGCCTGGTTTAATACCAGCCATACCTCGTAGTTGCGCTTCTAAAACAATATCATAGATTTTTTTTAGTTGTGCATCTGGTTCTCCTACTGCAAGTGTTCGCGTAATATCTGATACATACCCGTTAAAATAAGCACCGTAATCAAGCGTAACAAAATCACCGCTATCAATGATTTTATTGGTTGCAACACCGTGCGGAAGAGCCGATCTTTTCCCAGAAGCCACGATGATATCAAAGGATGAAGAAGTAGCACCTTGTTTTCTCATAAAGAATTCAAGTTCATTTGAAACGTCCAGCTCAGAAATCCCTGGACGAATAAATTCAACAATATGTGTAAATGCAGCATCTGCAATTGCAGCAGCATCCTTTAATATATTAATCTCTGAAGAAGTCTTAATCAAGCGTAAATTCTCGATCATCCCTGATACAGGTACAAGTTCTGCACTTACCAAAGTTTCATACGCTTTAAATGTAGCAAATGTCATATGATCTTGTTCGAAACCAAGCTGCTTGATTCCCATCTTCTTTGCTTGAGTAGCCACTTCTTCCATGATTGTCCCTTTGTGTTGAACAATCTCATACCCCAAAGCTTGGTTACCTGCTTGTTCCACATATCGGAAGTCTGTAATAAATTTCGCTTCATCTCCTGATATCAAGGCAAGGCCAGCCGTACCTGTAAAGTTGGTCATATAGCGCAGATTATATGTACTCGTAATTAAAAATCCGTCCAAACCTTTTTTAGCCAACTGTGAGCGAAATTTCTCTAGTTTCTCCATTCCCTATCTCTCCTCTATTATCGTTTCAATGGCTCTTAAAGCAAGTAGATAGCCTTTGACGCCTAAACCGACAATTTGTCCAGCTGTGACTGGAGCTGTTACAGAAACATGACGGAAACTTTCCCGTGCATGAATATTAGATATATGTACTTCGATAACAGGAACATCAATTCCTGCAATTGCATCACGTATGGCGTAACTATAATGTGTAAATGCTCCAGGATTTATAATAATCCCATTAAAGCCCTCATCTTCTGCCCAATGTAACTTATCAATAATTTCCCCTTCATGATTAGACTGATAACAGCTTAGTTCAAGTTTCATCTCATCAGCCAATTCACGGACACTCATTTCCACATCACGTAGCGTTACATTTCCGTAATGCTTAGGTTCCCGTTTTCCAAGCCTATTTAAATTAGGTCCATTTATTAACAATATTTTTTCCATGCCCCACTCCCACCTTACTTCCAAGTACAATCGAATGCTCTCCCAAAAAAATGTTTTACCATCAACATTCTACCATAATTGCGAATTGTCTTACTACTTTTTACAAATTTCAGTGCGTCTCCACCTCAGATTTATCTCTATTTAACGCCCTTTGTAGTTCGCCATATTCATAAGAAATCGAATATCCTACAAAAACACCATATAAGATAAATAAACATATACTAGTAATCCCTGTATCTGCTGTCATTTTTGAAAAAGAAGGCAGATCAGGAAATATAGGTTGGAGAACAAGGATAAATACAAGCCATAATAAGGCTCCATATACGATCCCTGCGGAAATATGATTTACTTTTCGAAAAAGAGCATAATAAAGGTACGCAAAAACAATTGATACAATACTATAAATAATGAGCGTCACCACTGCCCCAAGCCAAGTATGAATCCAAGCAGCATTTGACCAAGATGTAAAAATAAACTTTGGACTAACATCCATGAAATGAAAAAAGGCAGCAACGAGTCCTACCGCACACCAAAGGAAACCTCCATATATCCCAATAACAAATACATCCATTAAGATTGATTCATGGTACACGACACCGTTAACTTGTTTCGGTTCATTTGACATACTCATAACACCTCCGCTACTAGTATGTCCCATTAGAGCTGGAATCATTTCTCCATTTTTATGAGGTTGTTTAATATATAAAGTGAAACTTCTGTTCGTGAATGTTTCCTAATTGGATTCTTACATGAATTGATCAATTTTAGCAAAGGTTCATTGTTGACAACCATTCTATTCCACCGTTATTTTCAATGTATTTTCCAAAGTCTTTTTATTTCATGATAAGCACGTCGTTATTGCAAAAAACTGGTTAGTTTTGTATGATTAAGAGAACATCAAAATGCGTGGAGTTTCTTCTTAGATGGATGTTTGATCTTATCAACCAATCGCAGGTTTATTTACAATATTGCTTCATAATTAGAGCGACCTGTTCATACATGAATAAGAGAGTAACACTAGATGAAAAACCAGTAAATTTAAGGATAAGTTGGTGTCTACAATGTCTGATACAAAGAAACCCGCATATGGCGGGCAGGCCGTTGTTGAAGGTGTTATGTTTGGCGGCAAACATCATACCGTAACAGCTGTACGCCGGAAAGATTCAACCATTGACTACTATCACTTGCCGCGACAAAGCAAGCCCCTCCTGCAAAGTTTGAAAAAAATTCCGTTTCTACGCGGTATTGTAGCGATTATTGACTCAAGTGCTACTGGATCTAAGCACTTAAATTTTTCAACCGAGCAATTTGAGGAAGATGCACCAGAAGAACCTGGAAAAGTGAAGGAGTCAAAAAAAGAATCCAAGCTTGCAATGTGGCTAGGTGTCGCTGCCATTGGAATTATCTCCTTTCTGTTCGGTAAGTTTATTTTCACGCTAGTTCCTATGTTTTTAGCTGAGCTTACTCGACCGATTTTCCAAAGTCATATTTCCCAAATTTTAATAGAAGGAGCTTTTAAACTGCTTCTATTGCTTGTTTATATCTATTTTGTATCCTTAACCCCGATAATCAAAAGAGTATTTCAGTATCACGGTGCAGAGCATAAAGTGATCAACTGCTTCGAAAGTGGCAAGCCTTTAACTGTTGAAAACGTTCAATCTTCTTCACGGCTTCATTATCGTTGTGGTAGCAGCTTTATTCTTTTCACTGTCGTAGTTGGCATCTTCGTTTACATGTTTGTACCGACTGAGCCGCTTTGGTCAAGAGTCGTCAGTCGAATTGTCTTAATTCCAGTTGTTCTCGGAATATCTTTCGAAGTTCTTCAGCTCACAAATAAATTAAGAGATGTTCCCGTGTTACGCTATTTAGGGTATCCTGGTTTATGGTTGCAATTGCTGACAACGAAAGAGCCAGATGACACACAAGTGGAAGTAGCACTTGCTTCTTTTAACGAGTTGATGAAATTGGAAAGTCGTACTGAACAAAGTTTAAAAAACGAAGATATAGTGTAAAGTTTAAGAGATTATCCCATCTTAGGAAAATTAATTTTCCTTCGGGCGTTTAAAATGACTCAGATTTGCTCATGATGCTCTTAAGGAGGTGTCTTTGTTGAATCGTTCATTGTCTTATATAATTTACGGAATCATCGCCTTGGGAATTTTCGGGTTATTTGCAAAAGTCGTAAATGATCCAGTTGGTTTTTTTCGAAATATCATCGTTATGATCGTTATTGCTGGAGCTATCTTTTTCATATACCGCATGATTACTAAAGACAAACCTAGTAATGCTGGGCAAAGAGCTTTTAAGAAAGCTGCCAGAAAGTCAAAGAAGAGAACAAAGAGCAAAAGCAATATCGCTAATTTTTCAAAAGCTGCAAACTCAACAAAGAAAAATCGTATCAGAAAGAAATCTGATATCCATTTGACTGTCATTGAAGGAAAAAAAAATAAAAAGAAAAATCGGGCGCTTTTTTAAGCATCCGGTTTTTCTTTTTATATGAAGGAAATGGGGACGGGGCTTCGCGACATACGTATATAGACAATTTACATTTACTACAAAATCCTGCTCTCCTCCGCACCTCCACCTTCAAAGGTAATGTATTTTTGAGAATCCGAGCCTTTTCATCGCTTTATTTGGGATCTGATACTCACAGATGATTTATAAGGACTTAATACGTCCAGTTTTTCAAAAAAGTCTCTGCATACATTCTTCCTCGTCCAACTAACATCTCTTTATTGGCTTCGGTTAAATGAAAATCAGTAGCTGACATCCCTGTCATCGGAATAAACAATATATTTTTGGCTACTCTTTTTGAAATATAACGAGAATCATGCGCATCTCTCATCGTTTTAAAAAGTGCTGCAAACATATCCACTGCGTCATCAATTTCATTTTCTTTGTTGCCAAGCCCATCCCCTCTTAGATTCATACCAATGACTGGGCGAATTTTCTTACCTCCCTCTGTTTCAAATAGCCACATCGGAAAATTACTTAATATCCCGCCATCGACAAACAAACTGCTCGACTGTCGCCATTTTAATTTAACTGGCTCAAAGAAATAAGGAATACTACAACTCATCCGCACAGCTTTTGCAACAGGAAATTCAAGCGGATTCATGCCATACTTATCAAGATCATCTGGAAAAACAGCTAGCTGACCATTCGTAATATCACTTACGATAATCCGTAATGATTGATAAGGAATATCTCCAAACGTAACAATGCCTCGCTTAGCAAGTTTAGTTGCAATCCATTTTTCAAGTGCGTCCCCTTTAAATAACCCCATTTTCCGATACAGCATCAGCCATTTCACAAATGGAATAGGTAAGATTCGCCTTGAATCCAATAGCTCTTTAATATTCGTTTCATTCAGAATTTCTTCCATGTCTGCGCCGCTATATCCAGCAGTCAGTAAAGCCGCAATGATTGATCCTGCACTCGTACCTGCACACTGCTTAAAGAAAAATCCATGTTCTTCCATAACTTGAACAGCTCCAACTAAAGCGAAGCCCTTAATTCCACCACCGGAAAATACCCCATCAATAATCATTGAAGTCCTCCCCCATAATCCGGTCTTTTTACATTTTTAATCCATTAGAGAGGGATTTATTACTGTTTCTTTTGAATAATGATAAGTGTACATCCCTTAGGATAATAAAATGGCATAATTAAACCGCCTGAAAGTAATCAGACGGCTTTTTTAAACTCATACATTCTCTGGTTCACTCTTAATAAACTTAAGAACTAGAAAAAGAATGATCATACTTACTATTCCTGTAACTATAAACGTACTGTTTAAATAATCCTTCATTAAAAGCGACATTGCCGGTGGACCAGCTGCCACCCCGATAAAGCGAGCGGAGCTATATAAAGAAGAAATTGTTCCCCGCTCATCTTTCTCGATATTCTCAGTAATCATCGCATCAAGTGCTGGAAGAATCGCTCCGATTGCTATTCCTAATATACTTGTAACGAGAAGAAGCAAAAATAGTTTTTCACGTGAAAAGCCTACAAAAACGACGCTAATAGCTAAGAGAAACAGACTAACCAGTACAATTTTCCGCATTAAAGCGATATGTCCTTTAATTGTCCTTCCTGTCAAAAAGGAGGAAATACAAAGTAAAAAAAGCGGAATCGCTAACACAAAGCCTTTTCTCACACCTTTTATGACATGGATTCTTTCCAGATTTTCCGAAAGAAAGAATAGGACCCCGAATAAAACGAGCATTACAAACGCTCCAATGATAAAAATGGTACATAGCCATGGCCCTTCATTTTTAAAGGTTTGCTTTGTCTTTTTCATAAACTCTTTAAATTTTCTTGACTCTTTTTTCTCTTTAGGACTCTTTATAAAGAAAAAAACGAGCACAATCGAAATGAAACTAAAAAAAGAAATTGCGAAAAATGGAAGAAACCATAAATAAGCCGCAAAAAGTGAGCCTAATATCGGGCTCAGTACTTTTCCGAATGTATTTGAGGTTTCAATGATCCCTAAACAGGAGCTGGTCTTTTCATCATCCGCTTGATATAAATCACCTACTAGAGGTAGAACAATCGGCATGGCTCCTGAAGCACCGATCCCTTGGAGGATTCGACCGATAATAATTACCGTATATGGTTGTTCCAATTTCCATGAAGCAAAGCCGGCAATTAGTCCACCAATCAACGCTAAAATCAAACTTGGCAATATCACTTTTTTTCTGCCGATTTTATCAGACAAATAACCCGCAACTGGAATGAGAAAAATCGACGCAATTGAATAACTTGTAATAATCATGCTTGATTGAAACGAGCTGATTCCCACCTGTTCCTCAAAAATGGGCAGCACCGGAATAAGCATTGAGTTTCCTAATGTCATTACAAGCGGAATTGATGCCATACTGACAACACACCAAGTGCTAACTTTATTATCACTGAACTCCTGATTATCCATCAATTAAAGACACCTCATCTAAGCAAACAATATTTCTATTTTATCCGAAAACACAAAAGACTTTCATGGGAAAAAGAAACAAAAATACAAAATCCGCTTAAGAAATTCCAATATGGGTCATAAATCGTCTATCATAATCGATTTTTACAAAGACTCGATTACTGGTGTCAAAGTTTGCAAAACTGATGAATTGGTCCAATATCAAAATAAGGAATGAATCATACTCTATAGTACTATTCAGTTGATGTGGAGGGAAAAAGTAAAAATGGGGATTGCCTCTAATAATACAAATAAAAATATATTCATCCAAAAGGAAAAAGGAAAAAAGCCACCGGTTGGAAACATTAAGCTAATAAAAGAACAACAAGTTGCATATAAGCCGTTAGGAAATAGACAATACATTGGTAAAAAGCAATTAGGAAAAAGACAACTGGTTCCATATAAGCCGTTAGGAAATAGACAATACATTGATAAAAAGCAATTAGGAAAAAGACAACTAGATGATGCATATAAGCCGTTAGGAAATAGACAATACATTCATAAAAAGCAATTAGGAAAAAGACAACTGGTTCCATATAAGCCGCTAGGAAATAGACAGCAAGTTGAGAACGAACCCTTAGAAAATAGACAACTGGTTGAGAACGAATCCTTAAGAAATAGACAACAAGTTGAGAACGAACCGTTAAGATATGGACAGGAAAATGAGAAGCTAGAAAAAAAACAGCAGCTTGAAAACTACGAATTAATTGTCAAGAATAAAGAAATGAATAACATAAAAGTAAGCATTATTATGCCTTCGTTTAATAAATATGAATATGTTTCATTGTCGCTTTATTGCTTGTTAAAACAAACTTTTGCTTTCTCTGAGTTTGAGGTAATCTTAATAGATGATTGTTCCCATGACCAGACGCCTAGAATTCCTCAAGAATTCGACCCTCCCTTTAAATTTAAATATGTCAGACCTTCCATAAATCAAGGTCGATCTCGTGCACGCAACTTAGGTATCAAACTTTCTGAAGGTGAAGTAATTATCTTCCTCGACGGAGAAATGCTAACAGAACCTGATTTCATTGAAAATCATTATAAACACCACGCACATGATAAAAAACTAGTAGTAACAGGCGCAATGCATTATCGGGGGATTTATACTTTTTTAACATCTAACCTCAATAGGCAGCAATGGGAACATATTGATGACTTTGTTCCACGTGATCCTTATTTTATTTTTCCTTATAAGGAATATAAACAAAATTATCAAACTTCCAACACTTCATTTCCACTTATCACGAAAAAAGACATTGATGAAAATCGCTATAAAGATTTGTCTTTTCCGAACTGGTATTTTACTCAGGTGTTAACTAGTGGGTTAAATGATTTTGGAATGGATTTAAGCAGTTACAAACTACCATATATCGCCTTTTTAACTGGTGATGTATCAGTTAGCAAAGAACAGCTTGATCGAGTTGGATATTTCGATGAATCATTTCTTGGATATGGGGCAGAAGATTGGGAGCTTGGCTATCGTTTTTACAAAGATGGTGCTCGCTTCATTATGGATCCTTCAACCTTTTGCTATCATCAAGAGCACCCGACATCTTCAAATAATTTTCCTGAGGCAATGGATAATTTATATAAATTCATGGAAAAATTCCCCCACTTCGATGTACTAGCATTAGCATTAGAACATAAGCCCCTTAATTTCGTCCAAATTCATTATGTAGTCTCTCAATACCATGAACTATGTGAAAAATATCCACAAAAATATAGAGAATTTAAAGAAACGTACCAAAGGATACTATTTAAAATAATCGAAAACTTAAAAAATAGTAAACCAATAACAAAATACTATGAGAGCGACAGTTTTTTGGCAAAAGTCGTTACAGATCAAGTAAACGAAATCAAAGCACATAATTGGTACGCTCTTGCCAATTCTTTTGAAGAACTTTATAGCTACTGATGAGATTCAAAAAATTCAAATCCTTAGATATAGAACGGATTTTGGATCAATAAAGTAATTCGGTTTTGCTGTTCGTATTTTATCTAAATAAATTATATTTACTTGAATTCTTTGAAGAGAAGAATTAATTTATCATCAAAATACAAAATGGGTGTCTCATACGGGACACCCATTTGTTTTTTTGTGACAGTCTAATATAGCTTAACCAATGAATTTAAATTGAGACATATCGTCCTAGCTAGCCACCATCAACCGCAAGCAAATGGCCATTGACATAATTCGGTGCTTCAGAAGAAAGGAAGGTGTATACCTACCGAATTTTATTGATTTATGGTCTAACAGCTGTTCCATCTGGTGTACGAGCTAAAGTCCAAGAGGGAATCCCACCTCTTGCGGGGAATTTTTTTGCTTTTTCCTCATCTATTTCCACCCCTAAACCAGGTCGATTATTCACATAAGCAAAACCATCTTCAACGATTGGGCAACCAGGGAATACTTCCTGCAATGCATCATTAAATGGCGTCCATTCTTGAATTCCAAAGTTTGGGGAACTTATATCTAAATGAAGATTAGCTAAAACCCCTACAGGGGAAATATCACCAGGCCCATGCCAAGCTGTTCTAACCCCAAATAATTCGCTAAATGTTGCTAATTTTTTTGCTGGTGTGATGCCCCCTATAGAACTTACATGACATCGAATAAAGTCGATTTGTTGATTAACAATTAAACTTTTCCATTCATTCACATTTGTAAAAAGCTCTCCCATTCCAATTGGCGTTGACGTTTGCTGTCTAATCATTTGTAACCATTCTATATTTTCCGGTGCGACAGGATCTTCTAGGAAAAAAAGGTGATAAGGCTCTAAATTTTTCGCTAATCTTACGGCTTCAATAGGTGGAACTCTTTCGTGAATATCGTGGATAAACTCCATATTAAATCCTATTTTCGAGCGGAGGTGATCAAATAATTTATCAATACTTTTGGCATAGGCTTCAGGATCAAAATAGCATCCTGGCGCTGAGTTTCTTGGCGAGAGCTTAGGTACAATTTTAGTAGACTTCTCATACATAGTAGCAATTAAGCTTCTATCAGTCGTTCCACTCCCACCATACATTCCCATTTGGCATCGTACATATTGATAGCCTTCTTCCATAAGTGCTCGTATATTTTCTTCGACAGCCATTTCATCCGCCCCATCCGCATGCCGATATAGCGGAATACCATCCCTGCATTTCCCACCCAATAATTCGTAGACTGGTAAGTTAGCAATTTTGCCCTTTATATCCCAAAGTGCCATATCAATTCCAGATAGTGCATTATTCACAATCGGACCATTTCTCCAGTATCCGCTTACATTTGCTGACTGCCAAATATCTTCGATTCTACTAGGATTTTTACCAATAAGAAACGGTTTTAGATAATCCTCAATCGCCGATTTCACTGCAAAAATACGTTGTGTAAAGGTAGCACATCCTAATCCATATAACCCAGGCTCATTTGTTTCGACTTTAACTACTACTAAATCGACTCCTCCTGGTGCAGTTAATATTACTTTTACATCGCGGATTTCTAAATCGTACATCTTAATAAGTCCCTCCATTTAAACTTGTTAGTTGTCCTACATGTTTAATGAAAATACATTTGCTGTCTCATAATATAAGGAGCACACCCATGGTAAACAGTGCATAAAGTGTTAGTTAGACCCTTTTTGAGACATCCTCATTATTTATTTTGGATTTTTAGTTTTTTAATACTGTCAATATTATTTTCCATGGCGTTAGTAAGAAGCTCTTTTGCTGTTTCTGCATCTCTATTTTGAATCGCTCTGAATAGTTGTAAATGAACTTCGATACTATCCAACGTTACCCCTATGAATCTATTTAATTCTTCTAAATAGTAATAGTAAATGTCACGAATCGAATGAATCACTTGTAAAAAAACTTGGTTTTTCGAAGCCATAACAATTGCTAAATGAAAATTATAGTCTGCTTCTGAATATTTCTTATAATCATCTCTATAACGAATCATTTGATTAAGCGCTTCTTCAATGTTCATTATGTCCTCATTTGTTGCTTTTTCCACTGCTAATTCTAAACATTTGTATTCAATCGTCTGCCTGAATACCATCATGTCTAAAAATTCTTCCTCGCTAAGATGCAAGATTGGTTTAAAATCATTGATACCGATCTTACCAATATGCTCAGTAACAAATGTTCCTTTCCCTTGATACGTGACAACAATCCCTAAATCCCTAAGTCGTTGTATCGCACTTCTTATGCTCACTCTGCTCACATTAAACATTTTTGTCAACTGGGATTCAGATGGAATCTTACTTCCAGGAGCCCAATTGCCACTAGCGATGTTTTCTTTTAACTTCTCGTAAACAATATTGACAATATTTTGTTTATCAATGACGTTTAAATTCAATTTTCTACCTCTTTTTACAACATGTCATACAAGCTATAAGTGAATAGTATTACAGCCGATTTATTTAGTAAACGTTTTCATTTACAAATCTTTTTGATTTTCAAGAGGAATAATAAATATTTTATCTATTATGTTCCAAACCAATAAGCCAGTGCTGAGTTTCTTTCTTCAATATGATCTAACTGTAGTTGTCTCCCCTTTTCGTATTAGTTACGGCTGTTTATCCCCCACCTTTTTGTTGCGGAGGATTACAGCCTGTAAAACCGGGTTAAAAGTAGTCTTTATAACATCTAATTCTGCCATAACTTTAACAGCTATAGACTCTCCTACTTACCAACGTTCTTCTTTGAACTCTAGTAGTCCTGCTTATTCCTTTTCTTTTAAGCTCACCATGTCCTTCACATCACGGTTGACAAGATATGTAGGAATATAGCCAGTTAAAACATCTACGACATTTTGAGCTGATTTTCGCTTTAATTCAACCTCAGATTCCTCAGAATACCATGCGATATGAGGAGTAATCACTACATTTTCCATGGATAGGAGCGGATTATCATGCTGGATTGGCTCGAACTCAGTAACATCAAGGCCAGCTCCAGCAATTTTTCCATCCTGCAACGCGCGGATAAGAGCTTTTTCATCAATAAC
Organism: Peribacillus huizhouensis; assembly: GCF_014138605.1. GTDB lineage: Bacteria > Bacillota > Bacilli > Bacillales > DSM-1321 > Peribacillus > Peribacillus huizhouensis. The sequence continues at coordinate 204,114 of NZ_JACJHX010000007.1, forward strand.
CGGTCCTCTAGCCGTATTAATAATGAATGCTTCTTTCTTCATCGCATTGAATTGCTCATCACTTATCATACCTAGAGTACTGTCCAACAATGGTGAATGAACAGAAACAAAATCTGCTTGACTGCAAAGGTCATTTAATTCTAACAACTCAACATCTAAAGAGCTCGCCTTCTGCTTAGACATAAATGGATCAAAAGCAACAACTCTTATTCCAAAAGCTTGTGCTTTTTTTGCCAATGCCTGAGGAATTCTCCCAAATCCCACTAATCCTAAAGTCCTTCCGCGCAAACGGAACACAGGTTTCCCTAAATTAAAATCCCATACTCCGTCCTTAACTTCTTTATTTAACTTCACAACTTTACGGGCCATTGCCATCATTAAGGCAAAAGCATGGTCGGATACTTCGTCTATTGAATAATCCGTTACATTACTAACAACAATTCCATTTTCCGTTGCCGCATCGATATCTATCGTATTGTATCCGACACCATAACGAGCGATAACCTTACAATTTTCTAATTGCTCTATTACTTTTCGTGTTATCGGCGCATATTGGTTAAGAATTCCATCAGCATCCTTACAAGCTTCAATGACTTCCTCTTCCGTTTTACATTGCGCTGGAACGAATTCTATATCCAACTTTGAAAAAACATCCACCTCTGGTTGAAGTGTGATATATTCATAATCTGTAACAACAACTTTAAACTTTTTCATTTATTTTCACTCCAAATATTTATGTTGAAATTTTTTTGTAAAGTAAACTAAGATATTTAAATTCGAAGTTAGTTAGTTTTTCTTATAAGAAAACGCCATCTTTAAAAATAGAGATCTCTTTATAACCATTTTTTTCATTATGTGTAACTGTCTCTCCTGATGCTACACTGATGATATATTGGAACAGCTCCGATCTTAGTTCATCCATGGATGAATCTCCGACTAAACGACCGGCATCAAAATCGATCCAGTTTTTCTTTCTAGTACTCAACGTCGTATTGCTGGAAATTTTCACGGTCGGCACAGGTCCACCAAAAGGGGTCCCTCTACCAGTTGTAAATAAAACCAATTGTGCGCCAGAAGCAGCTAATGAAGTGACCGATACAAGATCATTCCCAGGCCCTTGTAATAAATTGAGTCCTTGTTTCGTTACAATTCCACCATAGTCAAGTACATCATTAATGATGGAGCTGCCGCCTTTTTGTACACATCCTAACGATTTTTCTTCAAGCGTCGTTATCCCACCTTTTTTATTGCCTGGTGAGGGATTTTCATAAACGGGTTGATCGTGTTTAATAAAGTAATCTTTAAAATCATTCACTAAATCTACGATATTACTAAATGTTGCTTCATCCTTCGCTCGCTCCATTAGCATCATTTCTGCACCAAACATTTCTGGTACTTCTGTTAAAACAGTTGTTCCTCCTGCTGCGATTAAATCATCTGAAAACGCTCCAACTAAAGGGTTTGCAGTGATTCCAGATAAACCATCTGATCCACCGCACTTTAAGCCTACTTTTAATTTTGAAACAGGAACTGGCTGTCGTTCAAATGTTGATGCATACTGAACTAGTTCTTCCAAAAGTTCGATTCCTTCATCTATCTCATCATCAACGGATTGGACGCCAAGAAACTTAACACGTTCTTCATCAAATTGTCCCAACACATCCTTAAAAAAAGGAATATTGTTATTTTCACATCCCAGTCCTAATACGAGAACACCACCAGCATTTGGATGCTGAACTAAATTTCTTAATAATAGTTGGGTATTTTTTAAATCATCCCCTAATTGGGAACAGCCGAACGGATGTGGAAAATGAAACACTCCATCAATCTTTCCGTTGCCAAATCGCTCATTTCCTAATTTTGCAAGAATCTCTGCTGTTTTATTAATACAGCCCACTGTGTTAATAATCCAGATTTCATTTCTAATACCAACGTCACCATTTTTTCTAACATAACCTTGGAATGTTCGATTACCTGGTAAATCACCATGTTTTGCAGTGGATTGTTTAAACTTATAGCTATACTCCAACTTTCCTTCTAAATTAGTTTTGACATTATGTGTATGTACCCATTCTCCTGGTTGAATGGCCTTTATTGCATGACCAATAGGGAAGCCATATTTAATGATATCCTCATTTTCAGCCATATCTTTGATTGCAAACTTGTGACCATAGTCAATATCCTCTTGAATTTGAACTGTTAAACCATCAACTTCTACGAAATCTCCCTTTTTTAAATCTTTTAATGCAACCATAACGGAATCATTGGGATGTATTTTTAAAAAGAATTTTTTTGTCATCACTTTTCCCCATTTATATTTTTTTCTTACAAAGCCTATATGGCGTTAAAAAGCAACCATTTAACATGAAAGATAATCACGTAGCGCGCTACACTCACCTATTCACAATGGTAGCGGTGCGAAGCTGGATTTCGGGGTAAAAATACATATACTTGCTAAGTAAATTGGCTACATTAGTAAGTCGCAAAGCCCAGTCCCCATCTTCTTTATTCTAAAATAAATATCTCACATGACTTCTATCATTCGTATTAGCAAATAGGCTTTCTATTAATTTAGTAATTTATCTTCATTGGATCGCTAAGAATCTTAAAGTTTTCTTTAGTACTCACTTCTTCTAGCATACCTTCGGAGACCCAAATTTCTTTTATGTCAAGAGTATCTTTAATCCTAACAATTCTAATATCTTTCATATCATTGATATTGGAAGTTTTTACAGCTGCTTTAACCGCTAACTCATTCGTCTCTAAGAACATCGGCATCTTCACTACACTGACTACTGTACTCGTTAAAGCATTAGCAAAACCTTGTTTCCAATCAATTGAATCAAATACTTTTTTTGTAGTGAAATCCGCATGTCCGATGCCATTTGCATTGCCATGTGTTTTTTTAGTTAAATCTAGGACAACGATTCGATTTACATCTGGCCCTCCAGTTGCATATGGCGTTGCATATCTGCCTGTAATATTAGGATCCATCCCATCACCGGAAATATCTTTACCAATTTCATCGATGACAAGCACGTCAATTTGTTCGAACATCAGCTTGGCCATCAGATTTTTTGCTTCTAGTAAAAGTTTTGGTTCCTCCGTTTCAAACTGTTCGGTAGGTATGGCAACTATTTTCGCTGGCCGATCATAGGCGTTTTCAATCGTACCTAATCCAAAAATAATCGGCACCTTTTCGATTACAATTTTCGCCATTTCCGGAACATGCTTAGCCATATGTTTAAATCCATATAAATGGGCTGCTTCTGCACCTTTTTGCTTGCCTAGTCCAATCGTGATCATTTTCATTAGACCACTTTCTACAGGACCACGAAATGCAGTATGGGCTTTGATCCGATTAATCACAATTACTTTGTCTGCCTCATAGGCGTTTTTATCGACATAAATCGGTAAACCATTAGGCAACTTTCCAACTTGAACAACTTCCATGCTTGATTTTATGGGAGCACCTATAAAGTCCTCTGTTACCCCTAATCCTTCTAACACTTCTTTTTGTCCTTCACCCGTTGCCCCACCGTGACTTCCCATCGCTGGTACAATGAAAGGATCACCCCCAATAGATCTTACTGCATGGACCACTTCTCTTGTTAAGATATGAATATCTGCTACGCCACGACTTCCCACAGCAATAGCAACACGATCACCTTGATTAATTCGAGTAAGAACATTCGCTTTTTCAATCGACGTATGAACCTCTTTAGCCACATCTTTTAATTCTGGTGCAGTAAATTTCTGCTCCACTTTCACCATTTTCGGAAGTGGGATATCTTGCAGTAGCTCCGCGATTATTTCCATACTACATATTACCTCCTTTAATCAGAAAAAATCCTATTACTCGTTACCTTGAAATATATAAGTAAAACGAGACAAATTGGTTTGAATGTATGTACCAATTTGCCAATTTGAACCATTGAAATATTAATAACTTCCTAACAAGTTAGATCAATAACTATATGATTCTAGCTACAACTGATACGTACAAGTTCTCCCCAATATGACGCGTTCTAAATGGGATAAGAAAGGTTTCTACTTTCATTTCCTTTACTTTTTTCTCCCTCTTTACGGGCTTTCTTGATCAAAGCTGTAAATTGGCTAGCAATATCTGTTAATACTTCATATCTACCTTCTTCAATCGCCTGCTTGTTAAGTAATGTACCGCCTACGCCAACAGCTACTACGCCATATTGAAAAAATTGTTCAACATTATCTAGTGAAACACCACCCGTTGGCATCATCGGAATCTGGCCAAGTGGACCCTTTAATTCCCTAAAGTAGTTTGGTCCAACCACACTTCCTGGGAAAACTTTAATAATATCGGCACCGGATTGGTAAGCTTTTACGATTTCAGTTGGTGTCATGGCTCCTGGAATAGAAATCTTTCCGTATCGATTCGAGATTTCAATTGTCTTTTCATCGACGATTGGCGAAAAAATAAAATCGGATCCTGCTTCAATCGCTCTTTTTGCTGTTTCTGCATCAAGGACCGTTCCTGCACCAACTAGTACCCGCTGACCGAATTCTTGTTTAATTTGTTCAATCATCTTGAAAACGCCAGGTGTATCGGCAGTGATTTCAAGTGCTCCAACTCCGCCAGTTACTAGCGCATCCGCAATGGAGGAAATTTGTTCAACTTTCGGTCTTCTGATTACTGCCACCAAGCCAGAATCGATTAATCTTTGAATATTCGTTAATTTTTCCATGAATAAAACCCCTCTCCTATCTTTTTACATCTCGGGTATCTGATTCGCCCTTTAGCATTCGCTCTACCTCTTCCTTACTTGGAAGACCTTCCACATCGCCATTTGTGCCAACTACAATCGCTCCAACCGCATTTCCTCGCCTTACAGCCTCTGCTATCGGTTCGTTGCACAATAGCCCACTGATTACTCCTGCGGCAAAGCCATCACCAGCTCCTACCGGGTCGACAACTTGCGCTGGGAAGCCAATGACATATCCTTGCTCAGTACCGTTTTGATAGTAAGCTCCCTCTGCTCCAAGCTTGACGATAACTATTTTGTCTTTGTTCGGTGATAAACATTCAGCAATTTCTTCTGGTGTTGATTTACCTGTAATAAATTCACCTTCATCAAAACCTGGAAGGATGATATCTGCTTCTTTCGCCATTTGAGATAATACGTCTCTTGCTTCATCTTGTTCCCACAATGTATAGCGGATATTTGGGTCAAAAACGATTTTAACTTGATGTTTTTTCGCGATTTCAATAGCTTTGAAAACAGCTTGACGGCTGGATTCACTTATTGCAGGTGTAATACCCGTTAGATGAAGCATTTTCGCATTCGCGATATACGCTTCATCTAGATCGTCTGCTGATAGTAAGCTGGCAGCTGAATTTTTGCGATAATAATAGACTTGCATATTTGTTGGCGATTTTTTCTCTTTAAAAAAGAGACCAGTCGGTGCTTCGTCTGTGTATAGACAGCGTGAAGTATCTACGCCTTCACCTCGAATAAATTTGTGAATATATCTCCCAAATGGATCGTCACCAAGTTTACTGAACCAACCTGTTTGATGACCTAATCTTTGGAGGCCAATGACCGCATTTGATTCTGCTCCACCAATTTGCTTTGTGAATTTATGGTTATATTCAAGTGGTAGCATTTGTTCAGGATTAAATAAAACCATTGTTTCACCGAACGTTACTACATCTAACTGTTTCAATTTATATACCTCCAAAGTCTAGTCAACGTAGTCATTTTTAAAAGAGTAAATCTATTCAACCGAATAGATTTGGAATTACTAGCGAAATCCACGGTATAAATAACATAATAATCAAACCAAGTACTAGGATTCCGACGAATGGCAGTATAGCTTTTGCTACTTTTTCTATCGATAGTCCGGTAATGCCTGATGCAACAAAGAGGTTAACACCAAGCGGTGGTGTCATCATGCCAATTTCCGCTCCTACAATTAAAAGAATACCGAAATGCACTGGATTCACACCTAATTGCTGAAGCACAGGTAAGAATAATGGTGCGAGAATGATAATAATTGATAAAGTCTCCATAAACGTTCCTACAAATAAGACGAGTGCTACAATCAATAATAGAACAATATATTTATTGTCGGAAATTCCCAAAATTAAATCGGCCAATTGATTTGGAACCTGATACATCGAAATAAGCTTTCCAAATGCAGTCGCTGTTCCGAGAATAATCATTACTGTACCAGTCATCATCGCTGAAGAGATTAAAATCTTTGGTACGTCTTTCCATTTCAATTCTTTATAAACAAACAAACCAATGATTAATCCATAAACAACAGCAATAACCGCTGATTCAGTCGGAGTAAATGCCCCAGAGTAGATTCCGCCGAGTATAATGACCGGTGCCATTAAAGCCCAGAAAGCATTCTTTGTCGTTCTAGCAAATCGGCCAAAATTGAACTTTTGTCCAGTCCCAACATAGCCTCTCCTTTTAGAAATAAGATAGACTACTAGAATCATTAAAAGCGCTAAGAAAATACCAGGAACGAATCCTGCTAAAAACATATCGCCAATCGAAACACCTGTCACAACACCATAAATAATCATTGGAATCGATGGTGGGATAACAATCCCTAAACCACCTCCTGAACCAGCAACTGCCGAAGCAAAATCTTTACTATATCCTCTAGCAACCATCGCCGGAATCATGATCGATCCAATTGCAGCAACTGTAGCTGGACTAGAACCAGAAATCGCCGCAAAGATGGAACAGGCAATAATGGTTACAATCCCAAACCCACCAGTAATATTACCCATCATTTCTTGGGCGACGTTAATAATTCTTTTTGACAGACCGCCCGTTTCCATTAAGGCTCCTGCTAAAATAAAGAACGGTACAGCCATAAGCGGGAAGGAATCAACGGCTGTAAAAGCTTGCTGAGCCATAAATGAAGCTGGTATGCCCCCTACTAGTAAAGCTGAAACTGTTGCAATCCCCATCGAGAAAGCGATTGGCACGCCAATAAGTAGACAGATAATTAATACTAATCCTAATACCAATGGTACTGACATCAAATCACCCCTCTATTGCTCTCTTTAATTTTTCTTCTTCCGATAATTCGTCATCCCCTCGGAATCGACCAATGATTCCTTGTAATACCCGTAAAGCAATCAAAGCATAGCCGATAGGAATAATTGAATACACAAGCCACATTGGCAATTGGACTGCTGGTGAAAGTTGTCCATGCCCCATCATCATCATGACCATTTCATAGCCGTAAAATGCAACGAAAATCGTAAAGGCGACCCATAATATATCCGATAAGAGCCCAAACCATTTTGAAATAGATCGCGGAAAGAATGTATCAATAATTTCAACTCGAATATGACGGCCATGCTTGGCAGCCATAGCAGCAGATAGGTAGATTAACCAAACAAAGAAATAACGCGAGATTTCCTCTGTCCAACCAATTGAAATGTTAAATACAAATCGTGATAATACTTGCGCAAACGTTAAAATGACCATTCCTGAAAAAATAACCGCAATAATGGACTCTTCAAAGTAACGATCGAACTTCTTTAATAGAGACATCCGTTTCCCCCCTTAAAAGTAGATTATTCAGGTTTTGTTTTATTAACTTGTGCCAAAATAAAGGGAGTAAGTAAAGATCTCTCCTCCCTTTATTTTTAGCGTTTTTTTTACTTGCCTGCCTCTTCGACGGCTTTCCTCATTCTGTCAATCGTGTCTTTCCCAATTTTGTCGGAGAATTTTTCCACAACTGGATCCGTAATCGCTTTCATTTCTTCGCGTGCTTCAGGAGTAATCTCTGTAACTGTCATTCCTTCTTGTTCTAACTCAGCAATATATGTACTGTTTGCTTCACGGTTTAGCTTACGTGAGTAATCGCCAGCTTCTTTTGCTGCTTTAACCAAAATGTCTTGCTCTTCTTTTGAAGATTCATCCCAGAATATTTTGCTTAATAACACAACAAATGGACTGTAGACATGATGAGTGAGAGAAACATGCTTCTGTACTTCGTTATACTTTTGAAGATAGATCGTTGCTATCGGATTTTCTTGGCCATCAATTGTGCCTTGCTGCATAGCAGTGAATAATTCAGCAAACGCCATTGGAGTCGGGTTGGCACCTAGTGCTTTGAACGCTTCTAGATGAAGTTGGTTTTCCATTGTACGAATTTTCAAGTTTTTGAAATCCCCAACATTTGATACAGCGACTTTGTTGTTTGTTAAATCACGAAATCCATTTTCCCAGTATGCGAGGCCTACCATTCCTTGATCTGGTAATTTTTCTAATAGCTCTTTTGCAATATCACTTTCTAACAATACTTTGTCAGCCACTTCTTCACTTGGGAACATAAATGGGATATCATATACTGAGTACTCAGGTATAAAGTTCGCAATTGGAGCTGTTGATGGAATCGTCATTTGCTGAGTCCCTAATTGAAGCGCTTCCATCATTGCGCGATCGTCACCTAATTGACTGCTGTGATACGTTTCTACTTTGATTGCGCCGTTTGTTTCTTTTTCAACGATTTCTTTAAACTTCAGAAGCCCTAGATATTGTGGATGCTTGTCATTTAGACCGATCCCCGCTCGGATGATCCTTGCATCACCTGATGATTTTCCTCCACCACTTGCCTTCTCCCCACTCGTTCCACATGCAGCAAGTATTGATGTGATTAACGTTAGAATCATAAATAGTGATAAAAACTTCTTAGACATTGTGTTTCCCCCTTTTAATAATCGATCTCAATATAGAATGCGCTTACAAAACGCATCTTCCCACCCCCTATGGGAAGTGGATCTATCTAATCTAGTTTTTTCTAACTAGAAAAATAGCCAATGCTAATTCTTAGGTAATTGCCCCTGAAAAAGAGTCGGTTGAAAACGATGGATCTCGGACTCGAATAGAACATCTCTCTTTTCAATCTTTTCTAAAAGTCGTTCTGCTGCTTTATTCCCCATTTCGAAAGCTGGTTGAGATAAGAAGGAGAGTGAAGGCTCCAACACCGTCGCAAAAGGAATATCATCAAATCCCACAACTTCTATTTCTTCTGGAATGTTCAACCCATTTTCTTTTACAAATTTAAGAACTTCAAAAAGTGTGAGATCATTTGACGCAACTAAGGCTGTAGGCTTTTCACATAATGAAAACATCTCCTTCAGTCCCGATTGAAGCTTGTCCACACCCATGCTTTTGATATATTCATTGGTGACTGGCAGCCCGTGTACTTTCAAAGCCTTTTTAAAACCCTCGAGTCTTTCTACCCTAGGTGTAACCATTCTTTCAATAGAAGGTGTCACCACTCCAATACGAGTATGGCCCCGATCAACTAGATGTTTTACAGCTAAATTCGAAGCGTTTTCATTATCTAATAAAAATGCATCGATATTAACACCTTCAATCATCCGATCTAAGAAGACTACTGGATAATTCATTTTCACCATAGAGTCGTAAAGTGCCAAATTGCCACCTGTAGGAAAAATAGCCATACCATCAATTTGCTTTGCAAGCAACATTTGAATATACTTCTCTTCCTTGACAGGATCATCATCAGCATTACAAACGATAACATGAAAATCATTTTCATTGCATGTATCCTCAATAGCTCGAATGACTTTTGTAGAAAATGAGTGGAGTATATTGGCAACAATGACACCAATTGTTGAAGATCGCTTTTGCTTTAAACTCCTGGCTACGATATTCGGTTGATATCCAAGCTGACTAATGGCATTTTCAATCCGTAACTTTGTTGTTTCCCCCATATAGTCATACCGCTTATTTAAATATTGTGAGACAGTACTCTTAGACACGCAAGCAAGCTTCGCTACATCTGTTATTGTTATCCGTTTCATCCTTTAGCTCCTTTTACCTAAACCGATTTTTTTATAAATCGATTTACTAAATCGGTTTATGAATTGAGTATAAGTGAAAATAAAAACCATTACAATATGTTTTTTGTTTTTTTTGAAAAATTATTTTATTAACAATTAAGGAATTATTCAATAATAAACAACAATAGGTGATAGAGGTTATATCTCCTATTGTTGATTAATTTACCGATACACCCTAGCTTTATTAAACGGAAGGAAACTTTCCCTTCTCAAGATTTGTTCTTTATTTTATTACATCTCTATTACTGCTTTAATAACTTTATTAGCTGGATTAATATATGATTCAAAATCATCAATGATCATGGAAAAGTTTGTACGATTTGTAATTAAGCCATCAATTTGAATTAAGCCTTCCTCTATACAATCAATGACATGTAAAAAGTCTTTTAAAGTTGCATTTCTGCTCGCTAGTAAACTCATTTCTCGTTTATGAAATTCAGGATGATTAAATATAAGATCATCCTTCACTAAACCAACATAAACTAACATCCCGCCATGACTTACAAAATTGAAAGCACTCATCATCGACGACTTATTCCCAGTCGCATCAAAAACAACTGTTGGAAACTCACCGTTAGTAAAGTCCTTCACGCGATCTATGGGATTTTTTTGTGCATGAACGATATGATCGACTCCAGCCCATTGTTTACAAAATGTCAGTCGATCTTCGTTTACATCCATCGCTATTACTGTAGCTCCTGTTAACTTAGCAAGCCGCATCACTCCCAAGCCAATCGGACCTGCTCCAATTACTAATGCTATCTGACCTGCTTTTAAATTAGAACGGCGAACTGCATGTGCACCAATACTTAATGGTTCTACCATTGATGCTTCATCTAAACTTAAATTATTCACTTTTAATACATGATCAACAGGCACACGGATATATTCTTTCATACCTCCATCCATGTGTACACCGAAAACTTTCATGTCTGTGCAGCAATTTGTTTTACCATTTCTACAGGCTACACACTTTCCACATTCCATATATGGAATAATCGTTACAAGATCACCTACTTGGATCTTGTCATCTCCAACAACATCCACTATTTCTCCCGATAATTCATGTCCTAATACTCTTGGATATGTAAAATAAGGTTGGTTCCCATTGTATGCGTGTACATCCGTTCCACAAATACCAATTCTTTTTACTTTTATGATCACTTCTCCCTGTCTAGCAGTTGGTATATCTTCAATTATCTCTTGCAAATGTTTCGGCTCCTTACAACTTATCACTCTCATTATTACCACTCCTTTCTAAAATAATGGTGTCTCATAAGGGTTTGACATCGCACCCTAAATCAGTCTGTAGTGATTCATACACGTATCTCATACTGTCTATAGTTTTTCGGATATCTGATCCTTTGCATTTGGGACAGCCCCTTCTAAATAACCAGAAAAGTAGATTTCATCTAGTCTAGCTTCCATATTCATATTATCATCAATATTCCGAACTTATATTGCGTAAAACTACAATAATATAGCTTATTTTGATATTTGAGTACAGTTTTAATCTTCCTTTATTCATTAGGCTCTTTTCGTAAAGATTGTTGTTTTTAGCAAGAAACCAATTCGAACAGATGTTGATCTTCGTTACAGGTGCGAGACTCCTGCGGGAAAAGCGTGTTGAGGGAGACACCGCAAGTGCAAAGCACTGAGGAGGCTTCTGAGACCGCCCGCGGAAAGCGAGTACCTGCAACGGAAATCAACCCGGGTTATTAGTGTAAAAATGATTGAAAAGCAACAAAGTATGTGAAAACAGCCATTCATTATTAAATATAATGGATCCAAAAAAAGGGGCTGACTCCAACACTCCTACACAGTATTACACTGTATGTAGGATGTGTGGGTCTTCCCCCTATCTATGAGCATCCTTATCTACTTCACTCATAAGCTAAAATCTCGTATTATTTTGCAATTTCCTTCATGTATTCATCAACAATTCCCGCACCAATTTTATCTTTATATTTTTCAATTGTTGGTTGTGCTAATTGTTTAAAACGCTCTAATTCTTCAGGAGAGATTTCTGAAAATGTAAGTGTTTCTTTTAATTTCTCTAAACTTTCAGCATTATCTTCCCGATTGACTTGACGGTTATATTTCCCTGCTTCTACTCCAGCCTCTTTTAGAATCACTTGTTGTTCTGGTGTTAATTCATCCCAAACTTTCTTACTTAATAAGAGTAAAAACGGAGTGTAGACATGGTTCGTGTCAGATACATATTTTTGTACTTCATAAAATTTACTTTGATAGATCGAAGCATATGGATTTTCTTGTCCATCGATTACCCCTTGTTGTAAACTGACAAACAATTCTCCAAACGCCATTGGTGTAGGATTAGCCCCTAGTGATTTCCATAAATCTAAATGAATCTCATTTTCCATCGTACGGATCTTTAATCCTTTTAAGTCTTCGACTGTTTCGACAGGATGTTTACTGTTGGTTAGATTACGAAATCCATTTTCCCACCAAGCTAAGCCAACTAAATCTTGAGCTGCTAGTAACCCAAGCATCTTGTCTCCAAATGGTCCATCTAATACTTTATCTGCAGTCTCTTCATTCGTTATTGTAAAAGGTAAATCGAATACTCCAAACTCTGGAATGAAGTTTACGACTGGTGAGGTAGATGGGATAACCATTTCTAATGTTCCTAATTGTAACATTTCAATGGCACCACGGTCATCCGCAAGTTGGCTTGAATGATAAATTTCAATATTAAAATCATCCGTTTTACTTTCAACGATCTCCTTAAATTTCACAGCTCCGGCATATGATGGACTTTCTTCGTTTACCCCCATACTAATTCGCAATGTGCGTTTGCCTTTTCCAGAACTTTCATTTCCACTTCCAGTTTTTGTTGAAGTACCTCCACTGCTACAAGCCGTTAAAAATAGAGCTGCTACTAAGACTACAGTTAATAAAAGTCCAGTTATTTTGTTCTTTCGCATACAGATTGTCCCCCTCTTCATTATGTTTAATCACATATTATTGAATATACATATCTAACTAAATACGGAAAATCCCCTCCCATTAGTGATTTACAATACGAATTGCCATTGTCCTTTCCTATACAAATGAAAATATAGAGTGTTAATGATTCCAACCGTTTGATAACGCTTCCATTATTAGTGATCAATAGAAACATTACCTTCTTTCTATCTGTTATACTATCACGAATTTTCAAAAAATTTAAATTGTCTAATCTTGCTTTCATGTACCTTTTTTTGCTATATTAAGCATGGTATATAGAGAAAGGTGGATTGTTTAATCGATGCAGCCGATTCAAAAACTATTTAACCCCGATAACTTTTTCCCCTTTCAAATCGTATATAAAGATACAAAAAGTGTAGAAGTTGAACTCCCCTATCATTTTCATGACTGGTATGAAATTGTTTATGTTTATGATGGGAATGGCACTTTTTTTATAGACCACTCGATACTAAGTATGGAAAAAGGGAGTATTTTTATTATTCCAGGTAATACTTTACACCGAGCCATTCCAGATTATGAAAACCCAGTAACTTCAACTGCTATTTTTTTTAATCCAATTCTTATCCAAAATCGTATTTTAGGAGACTCTTTTAGTTATTTTCATATATTTGAAGAAAGTCTTCGGTTAAATAACTTTAAATATAAATTAGATGGAATCGATGAGCAGATCGTATTTGCAAACTTTCTTGAAACGATTCAGCTCGAAGTTTGTCAGGAAACTTTAGGCTATAGACATGCCACTCTTTTGGAACTGCAAGCACTACTATTATATTTGGGGAGAATCATGACTAGTTGTAGAAGCACAGCTAAAGCAGCTGAATTTTCTGGTCCGATTTGGATGAAAGACATATTAGGATATATTGAGGAAAATTATACTTTGGGGATATCTCTTGATCAGCTCTCGCAATTTGGAAATGTAAGTACAGCACACCTTAGTCGAGTATTCAAACAAATGACAGGCTTTAATGTTTCAGATTATATTACGACTAAAAAAATCATAAAAGCAAAAGAATTATTACTAAGCACCGATGAAAAAATTAATACGATAGCTTTAGAGTGTGGCTTTGAAAGTTTACCTCATTTTCATCGAACGTTTAAAAAATTAATTGGGTCAACCCCTTCTACTTTCCGAAAAAAGAAAATTGAAGAGATGTAGCCGCTAAATTAAGATACATAAGTTTATTAAAGTGCAACTTCAATCCGTGGGGGATTCTTCATCCCCCACGGATTGCTAGTCCTGTTCTAATATCACTAAATCTCAAGCAATGAACTTATTCCAATGATTCATCTTATCTCATAAAATTCCATTCATCTGATTCATATTTATTTTTCACTAAGTTGTATACTTCATTTTCTTGGTCTTTTGTCAGAATGAGAGGCTCGAGATTACAATTCAAACCTGAAGCAAATCCTTTGTGAAATGCAATCTTTGCCTCATCTAAACTAATTTTTCGTGTGTGTATATCATTGATGGCAACAGCTTTATTTTTAAAGCTTTTCATCATTCGTTCCTTCACTCGTTCATTTGGAAAATTAAACAAATTAAACAGTTTCTCATCATCCATATCGAGTAATATCGAACCGTGCTGCAATATGACTCCCTTTTGTCTCGTCTGAGCACTTCCTGCTACTTTCCTACCTTCAACGACAAGCTCATACCAACTTGGCGCATCAAAACAAACCGAAGATCTCGGTTCTTTCAATGCTGCTTTTTCTTTCTCAGTAGATGGAACGGCAAAATAAGCATCTAGTCCAAGATTTCTAAACCCCATTAGAATGCCCTCTGAAATCACCCGATACGCCTCAGTCACATTTTTAGGCATATCTGGATACTCTTCGTTCACAATCACGCTATATGTAAGTTCATGTTCATGTAAAACAGCCCTGCCCCCAGTAGGTCTGCGGATAAAGCCTAATCCTTGTCTCTTTACCTCTTCTAAGTTTATTTCCTTTTCTGCTCTTTGGAAATATCCTATCGATAAAGTTGCCGGATTCCAGCCGTAAAACCTAACAACCGGAGGAATCTCTCCATTACTATGCCAATTCAACAGGGCTTCATCTAATGCCATATTAAACGCTGGCGTGCAGTTCCCTGAATCAATAAATGCCCACGTTTGTTTTTCCATAAAATCCTCCCATAACCTACTTGTCTTTTTCTCATAAAATAAAGTAAATTACTATCCTTTTCGTTAGTAGTGTATCAAAAACTACCAAAAATCAAAAGAATTTTAACTTTAACAAACATTCCTGCCATTTAAGGAAAAATCTTTTGATTATGTCACGTTACAATTATATAATAAGTAATGTCTATATGTTGCTTAGTTTAGAAAGGAGTTTTACCGTGAGTTGGATTATATCACTCGTTATCCTTATTGCACTTCTTGCTTACGCACTTTTCAATTTTTTCAGTCAGCGTCGTGCGGTTAAACCGCTTAGTCAGGAAGAATTTATTGAAGGATATCGTAAAGCACAGCTTTTTGACGTTCGCGAACCGAATGAATACGAGGGCGGTCATATATTAGGTGCAAGAAACATCCCGTTAACACAGATTAAGACACGCCTTACAGAATTACGTAAGGACAAGCCCATTTATTTATACTGCCAAAACAGTATGCGCAGTGGCAAAGCCGCTCAAATCTTACGCAAAAAAGGGTACACAGATATCTACCAATTAAAAGGTGGATTCAAACAGTGGACTGGAAAAATAAGAACTGGTAAATAAAGAAAGTCCTAAAAGGGTTGGGTCCTACACTTAAGACATCGTTTATCGTGCCAAGTACACGTCAAAAAAACGATGGAGTAGATGTGGGCTCCGACCCTTTCTTTGTTTTATTTCGAGTGTTGATGAAAAATGGTTATGAAGAAAGTATCAGCACAGAAAAAGAGGACGTCACAAAGTAAAGGGCCAGACCTCGCAACAATAAAATTCAGTATAAAATAAGTGTATCAAACACTACATACTGATTTAGAGAGCAAGGTAAGACCCTTTATACTTATTTAGATAGGTCAATATGTTTCAGTTGAAACAAGGTTGCCCATTCCATTCGACTCAACTTATTTTATCTTCCCATCCAACCGCCATCTACTACTAATAAATGACCGTGAACGTAATTCGATGCATCAGATGCCAAGAAGACTACAGATCCCATAAAATCCTCTGCCTGTCCCCATCGACCTGCTGGGATTCGCTCAAGAATTTGGCGATTTCTTGTTTCATCTTGTAATAATGCTTCATTCATATCTGTCGCAATATAGCCAGGAACAATGGCATTGACATTCACATTTTCTTTCGCCCATTCATTAGCTAATGCTTTCGTTAATTGCGCTACTCCGCCTTTCGCTGCCGCATAAGCAGGGACCGTTAAACCTCCTTGAAAGGATAATAAAGAAGCCATATTAATAATCTTCCCTTTACCTTGAGGTACCATGAATTTACCGGCTTCCTGACATAAAAGCCAGACACATTTTAAATTCACATTAATTACATCATCCCAATCTGTTTCAGAGAATGAAACAGAAGGTGATCTTCGTTGAATACCTGCATTATTGACTAGAATATCAATCTGACCAAGTTCTTTCACAACCGTCGGGATTGCAGCTTTCACTTGTGCCTGATTTTCCAGATCACATGGTATGATTACACTTTTTTGTCCCAGTGCTTCAATCTCTTTTTGGACAGAATCATCACTTGTATTCCTTTGAAGTAAGGCCACAGTAGCGCCTGCTTCCGCTAAAGCTAAAGCCATTTTTCTACCTATCCCTCTCGTTGCACCTGTAATCGCGGCAACTTTACCATCTAATCGAAACATGTTCTAATCCCTCCATAATTATACGTGTGGTCTAAATAATACTTTTAATGAATCTTCTGGATTGGTCATTAATTCAAACCCTTTTTTAATTTCCTCCAATGGTAGTTCATGTGAAATCAGCGGCGTTACATCAATTTGGCCACTTGCCATCATACTAACTGCCATGGCAAAATCTGATGAACTGTAACATCTAGTCGTTGTCAAAGATAATTCACGGAAATGCATGGCTGCTAGGTCAATTGTTGGCGGTTGTTTAAAGACACTTACAACAACGATTTGACCTTGTGTCCGACAGACATGGATCATTTGTTCAACCGTTACGCTTGAACCAGCTACTTCAAAAACAACATCTGCCCCTACGCCATTCGTAGCCTCTTTCACATACTCGACTACATCGACTTGTTTACCATCTAGAGCGATAAATCCCATTTCTTCCGCCTTACCTAATCGATATGGACTAATATCGGAAATAAATATTTTACCTGCTCCAGCCAATTTTGCCGTTAAGGCAATCAATAAACCAATCGGCCCTGCACCTAGTACAACGACAGTATCCCCCACTTTTACGTTAGAACGTCGAACAGTATGGATGCCTACAGCAACTGGTTCTGCTAATGCTGCATGTAAATCGGATAATGAACTCGGTACTTTATGCAAACGGTGTAGCGGTACTGCCACGTATTCAGCAAATCCCCCATGTGAATCAATCCCGATTAATTGTAACGTTTTACAAACATGTGAATTCCCTAATAAGCAAGCGTCACATTTTCCACAGCTGATTGTTGGTTCAATGACAACCCGATCGCCGATATTAAACGACGATTCGCCATTTATCTCTTCGATCATTCCACTAAACTCATGCCCCATTGCAAGTGGCGCTTTTGCCCGTGGATGTTTACCTGAGTAGATCATCATATCGGTTCCACAAATACCAGCATAAGCTACTTTAATAAGAGCTTCATTTTCCTTAATGACAGGTTTCTGTAATTCTCCAACACTTACGTTTTTTTCAGATAGATACAAACCAGCTTTCATACTAATCGACTCTCCCCTTTAAGCGTTTTCATTTTCTATTCTTGTATGTCCTCTTTCCATAAAGAATCATAGACCGTTGTCCTCGTGTCTTGGAAATGATTGAGTAATGTTTGTTCGATTAAATCATCATCCTGTGAAAGAAGCGCATCAATGATCAATGTATGTTTGTCTATTAATTGTTGGATCTCATCATAATCCTCTTCAAATCTCTTTGTTGTAGCGACGAGAAGCGCAGTCAAAACGACCGGCTTTAAACTATACCATACCCTTAATAATCGTTCATGTTTCGATTCAATTACGATTAGCTCGTGAAAAATTAAGTCCTGATAAGAAAAATCAATCGGATTTCGGTGTTCCATTGCTAAAGTCATCTTATCTATCACTTTATTAAGTTCAAGACTTAGACGCGTCTGATCTGTTTTACTAATCGTTTTTAGCAAATATGTTTCAATTAATATCCGTACATCATATAATTCTTCCATATCCTTTTTACTTAAGCCTAGTACGACTGCACCCATTCGCTCAAGCCGGATCAATCCTTCATTTGCGAGAACACGTAATGCGTCTCTCACAGGTGATCGACTTGCACCAAATTCTTGTGCCAAGTGATTTTCTGATAAAACAGATCCTATTGAAATATCACCCCTAATTATTTTTAACCGTACTTCACAAGCAATTTTCTCCCCAATTGACATGCTGGTTAGCCAAGATGTAGGATAATTCATTATCGATCACACTCCTACAAAAATAAGTTGTGTACTTGTATACAAGTACATTTTATTACAAATATATCTAATTGTAAACAGTTTCATTTTTGTTTTTTTAATATTTTCTGAATACTATTTCCGTTTTACAAAGGCGACTTGGCACTAGATGTCAGCCAAACTTATCTAATTCCAGCGAGAGAATTAAAACATTTTATAGAAAAGGGTCAGACCTCACATTCTATATTCCGTTTATAGTGTTAAATACACGTCATATAAACAATAATATAGTAGATGTGTGGTTTGACCCTTTCATACTCGGACAGCTTTTTTTCATTAATAAAATTTATGAACCTATTAGTTTCTCACTATTAAAGCCAATGGTACTACATATTTAATCCCTTTACTTATCTCGAAGGAATTCCCCATCCCACTATTATTTTCTTTACACGTAAACAACCTTCTCTGTTTACTCTTTCATTTGTATGTACTCCCCACTGTACCTTAATGAAACTGTACGTAAACAGTAATACATTATTCTATTTTCCAACGATGACACACTGAGTGTCGTCACTACTCTTACTATTCACTAATTTAAGCGCTATTCTTTTAGCTCTTTAAACCGATTACATTTTCAATCAAAGAGCATTTTCTTTTAAACAAATAAGCTAAGAACTAGTACAAAAGCAAGACCGCAAACAGAAATCAATGTTTCAAGCACTGTCCAAGTAGCGAATGTCTCTTTCATTGTTAAACCAAAGGACTCTTTAACAATCCAGAAACCAGTATCATTTACGTGTGAAGCAATGATACTACCTGCTCCTGTTGCTAATACCATTAATTCTAAATTCACATCATGGCCGCCCATCATTGGAATAACTAGTCCAACAGTTGTTAAGGCAGCTACT
Source organism: Peribacillus huizhouensis (assembly GCF_014138605.1). GTDB lineage: Bacteria > Bacillota > Bacilli > Bacillales > DSM-1321 > Peribacillus > Peribacillus huizhouensis. The sequence goes on from NZ_JACJHX010000007.1 coordinate 223,444, forward strand.
GTCGCAGATCCTTGGGCAAGTCGAATTACTGCAGCAATTAACCAAGTCAAGATAAGTGGTGAGATTGTACTTCCTTCAAAAAGGACAGCTACATAATTACCAACACCGCCATCAATTAATACTTGCTTTAGGGAACCACCAGCACCAAGAATGAGTAACATCATACCGATTGATGCAATTGAACTTTCAGCAGATTGCATTAATTGTTTGATTGAAATTTTTCGTGCTACACCCATTGTATACATAGCGAGTAATACAGAAAGCAACATAACCGTAGTTGGTGCACCGATCATTTTGATAATATCAATAAACAATTGTGGTAAATGTAATGCATCATGCAATAAAGTGAATATTGTTGAAAGTGCCATTAAGATAACCGGGAATAATGCTGTAAACGCACTGATTCCAAACCCAGGTGTATCCTCTAATTTAAATTGTTTTGCATTACCAATTGAAGCCATACTACCCATTGGTTCTTTTTCAAAAGCTGATGGTACAAATTTTCTTGCGAATTTTGTAAATAATGGACCAGCAATAATAACAGTTGGTATTGCGATAATGAAACCGTACACTAACACTAGACCTACGTTTGCTCCGAATTCTTGAGCAATAACAGTCGGACCAGGATGTGGTGGTAAGAATGCATGCGTTACTGATAATGCAGTCGCCATTGGCATACCTAGCCATAAAAACGATATTTTTAAATGTTTGGAAATTTGATAAACAATTGGAATTAATAAGACTAGACCTACTTCAAAGAATAAAGCAATTCCTAAGATGAATCCAGCTGCTACTACAGCCCATTGAATTTTCTTCTCACCAAACTTATCAATTAACGTCATTGCAATACGTTGGGCTCCCCCAGCATCTGCAATGAATTTACCAAGGATCGCTCCTAGACCAAAGACTAAAGCAATACCACCTAACGTATTCCCCAGCCCAGTTTGAACGGATCCAACGATTTCACTGATTGGCATACCTAAAGCTAAAGCAATTAAGAATGAAACGACTACTAATGCAATAAATGTATTCATATTGAATTTCATGATTAACACTAGTAAAACAATAATCCCCAATGCGACAATTAATAACGGCATATCTCTTTCTCCCCACTAAATATGTTTTTTACTAAGGCTGTTTTCACATACTTTGTTGCTTTTCAATCATTTTTACAC
>NZ_JACJHX010000008.1:0-151248 GCF_014138605.1 Peribacillus huizhouensis
CGCTCTCCCCTTTTTTAAAAATGAATGAGCTGCGTCTTATTAAGTATTGCCTTTTTCACTGAATTACAGAAGTTTATTTTCATGGTAGTTTAAGTGCGTTTGTTTACAAACTTTATCTAAAACAAGCCGTTTTCCCATAAGGATACGGCTTGTATATTGTTATACCTCCAATTTTTCGGTTTGTGATTTCATTTTTATTGAATTATGTTTTAAAGCAGAAGCTAGTATGATTACCATGCTTACTACTCCAATCCATACAAGGGTAGATAAAGGTGAACTCCAAGTTAATCCCTTTCCGAAGAAGAACAATTCACGCAAGCCTTGTATCATAAATCGCATTGGCAACCAAGAATAAACCCAATCTCGATAAAATGGTGACATCATTTCTGGAGCCATTGCAAGTAATGGTGCTCCAAAGAATAACATTAAGGCAAAAACAGCAATACTTCTAATTCCCAACAACGAAAGTACAGCTAAAATCATTAGGAAAAAACTAAAAGAAGTAATCGATAGGAATAAAGCTGTATCCATATAATATGGAATATGAAGTCCTATCATCCCATCTGCCAACCAAGGTAAACCAAATCCAACGACAATGGCGACAATTGCCCCCATCACTATTTGTCCTATCTTTGCGATAAGGCTCTCTTTCCGATTTGCAATTGATAATTTACTAACAGCGATAAAGATAATAGCAGCACTTGCCAAGCTTGCTATCCATAATGGTTGAAATAGGGAAACAGGAGAATTTCCGTTTGCACTATTAATACCAACTTCATTAACATTAATGACTTTTTTTGTAATAGGTGTTGCTAGACTTGCAGCTTGCTTTACTGTTAAAGTTGCTCCTTGCTTTTCAAAACCATCAAGTAGTTGTGTACGAATATTATTATTCATATTATCAACTACCCCGTTCAATATTTGCCCAGACGCGGCTGATGCTGCTGGATTCATACCTTGATTAATAAATATTTTAACTTCGGGCGATAAAGGTGTAGGAGTCCGTATGGAAGCATGTTTCGCACTGAAATCTTTCGGGATGACTAATGCTGCGTAATATTCTTGATTATCTAACCCTTTTTGTACGTACTCTGAACTTTTTACTACAACCCATTTTACAGCAGGGTCTTTCACAGTTGTTGCATTTGAATTTTTTTGTATCATGTCAACGATTGTTTGCCCCATATTCATCTTTGGTTGATTAGGGATTTCAATCCCTACATCCTCATTTACAATTGCAATGGGCAAATTTTTTGGTTGAGGTTGAACCGATGGAAATAATGTTAGTGAAAAGATAAAAATAACTGCTAATGCGATAATGGGTGAAATTAAAAACAGTTTGTTTCTGAACATATTTTATCCTCCCTTATTTTTTGTTATAATAATGAACAACCTGTTGTTCATTATACTTAAAATTTTATATTTGAATCCTTTTCTCTTCAATAATCAAAAATGGCAGATGTGTTGGTTACGGAACACCTTTTATAAATGTGTTGGGTAAAATTAAGGAGGGAGTAGTTTGCGAGATAGTAATACGGATTTACGAATCATTCGGACAAAAGAATCCATCCGAGATGCACTAGTTGAATTAATCGAGGAAAAAGGTTTCGAGGCAATTACAGTTAAAGACATAACAACCAGAGCGAGGATTAATCGAGGAACATTTTATGCACACTATCAAGACAAATTCGATTTAATGACTAAATGCGAAGACGAAATTATGATTGAGATGTCCAGAATTGCAAAACAGAACTTCCCAGGTGTAATCGCCGCACTTGAAACCAACTCACCGACTGTAACACCATTTCCCCTTGCAGTTTCAATTTTTGAATATCTAAATGAAAATAGCGGTTTTATGAGAGCTGTGTTAGGTCCAAAAGGAGATTTATCATTTCAAACAAGGCTGAAGGATTTTATGTGGAAAACAATGTTTGGTAATGAACCAAACGCACTTATTAAGGAAGAAAATTTACTTGTTCCAGGACAATATTTAGCTTCTTACGTTGCGTCTGCACATATAGGAGTAATTCAACAATGGTTAGACAGTGGCAGGAAAGAATCTCCTCAAGAAATGGCTCGTATCCTATCAACCATAACAGTAAATGGACCCTTTTTTGCAGCTGGGTTAAAAAAATAGATTAGTCAAAGCAAAAGGGACAGTGCCTTAGAAAAAAACAGGTACTGCCCCTTTATTTTTACAAACATGTATATCTAACCTCCCTCAATAAACTAATCACAATCTCACGATTGCTCAAGAATTCTTAGGTTTTCATAGCCAAATGATTAACCACTACCATCACAAGTCCAGCCTGATTCCTCAAGGATAGCGGATGACCGAAAAAATTGTATATTAAAGTAACCAATCATAGGGAAAAATTGGTTAAGTCAATTATGATCGCACTTTTGGATGTCCACATATCTCATGGAGGTCAACCCTCCCATGCCTCACAGAGTCGATGCTCCTACATTCCTTCGTTCAACCTTTCCATGAGGTGGATGTCGGTAATGCTGCCCCACAGGATCTAAGTCCTTACGTTAGATGCTTTGCCGACTAATCCGTGCTTCCCTTGTAATTAATAATATCTAATGAAGTGACTTTGTTACCTTAATTAGTTGAACTTATGCGACTGCTTGATGCTCCATAAATGGAGCCATATGAGGAATATCCCTTAACATCTTGTCTTCTTGGAACGTAAATTGTTTTTTACCAATTGAAAATAAAATACGAATAAGCTTGTTACACAAAGCAATCAGGGATTGCATTTTGCGTAATCTTACAAGACAACATTTATTTATACAGCTGGCACGTAGATCCTGATCTCGGGATACAATCCATTCATACGGATCATTTCTTACCTGGAGATGTTGTTTATTTTAATAATCCAGACCTTGATCCAGAAAGTTTTCTCATGGTTTTCATTGTCGGCATTGTGGAAGTACATCAGTGGTTCGTTACGGGAAGCGAGATGGTCGCCAACGTTATAAGTGCAAAGACTGTTATAAATTAAGCAGTGATTTGACCAATTCCCCTATGTATCGTTCGAAAAAGGCAGATAAATGGATTCCATTTATAGAGTGTATGTTGAATGGTCTATCACTTCGTGAAACAGCTTCACAAATAGGCATCACTCACGTAACCGCTTTTTACTGGAGGCATAAAGTGCTGTCTGCTCTCGCAAAAGAAAGTATCGGTATATTTGAAGGTCTAGTAGAAGTAGATGAAACATACTTCTTAGAAAGCCATAAAGGACGAAGAGTTATTCCGAATCGCAAACCAAGAAAACGTGGCGGTTCTGCTACCAAAAGAGGTATTTCCAATGAACAAGTCTGTGTATTAGTAGCTAGAGACCGAAACAAAACAACCCTTTCAAAACGAGTCGGTTTAGGTAGAATTCTAATGGAACAAATTGATAACACTCTTACATCGCATTTTAAGAATGATACGGTGCTTATTTCCGATGCTCACAATTCTTACAAATCTTACACATCTACTAATGATGTGGAGCACATCATCATAAACGGCAGTAAGAAAGAATATGTAAAGAAAGGCATCTACCACCTCAATAATATTAATAATTACCATCCCCCTTTAAAGAAATGGATAAGTCGGTTTAATGGTGTTTCTACGAAGTATTTACAACTTTATTTAGTGTGGTTTCAATTCCTCGACAATAGGAAAATGGAAAGCGATTTAAGCAAGAAAAAACAAATGCTTATCTTGGCAAGTGTTCATGGAACATGGGAAACCGCAGACAAGTTAAGACTGAGAGACTATGCATTCTAAATATAAATGCACATAAAAATGAGCTGGGAAATATCTCCAAGCTCATTGAATTTTGATGTCCGTTTTTAACTAAAGCTACCCGTTAGCCATCCATGAAGCGCAAAATCAGCGCTTCACCACAGAGAATGAAAATATAGTGAAGTGTCCGTACTGATTCTTAATCCAGTCAATCCATAGATCAATGAATTGTGGCTCTCTCCATTTTTTTAAACGAATGAGAAGGGCCTTTTTTGGTATTGCCTTTTTTCGAAGTTACAGAAGTTTATTTTCATGGTAGTGTAAGTACAATGTTTCACAAGTTCCCTTCATGTACTACTATCTTGTCCAAAACCACTTTTAAAAGGAAGCGAATTAGCTATAACAAAGCATAAACATAATCATCTCAAAAACGTTCATTTTTGAGATGTACCTTCTCTTCTGCTTCACACTAAGTTATTCTCAATCACTTTGCACACCGAACATGTTTTAAGTACATAAAATACCTATATATATCTTATGTAATGAGGTGAAGAAAATTATGACTTTATATATGGATTACACATCACCATCAACTCAATACACATTTGACGTAAATAACAGTCCCTTGTTTAAAAAGGATAACAACAACCTTATTAACATATTAGGTGTGAACCAGTTAAATACATTGGAAAATGTATCTCTGTTAGACATTTTCCTAAGTGCCAATAATGTAGCAGAACCTCAATATCACCCAAATGCTGCCGAGTTGAACTATTGTATTTCCGGGGCGATAACTGTTTCGATGCTGAACCCATTTACAAAACAAATTCTCAATTACGCTATTACCCCCGGTCAAGTGGTAAACATTCCACAAGGTTGGTGGCATTATCAAATGGCTACTGCTGATAACACTCACTTTTTAGCAATTTTTGATGCACCAACTCCAGAGGTGGTTTTTGGTTCAGACATTTTAAAATATACTCCTACAAATATTATGGCACATACCTACTGTCTTGATGAAAATAAATGGAAAGATGCAATTGGACCGGTTAAACCATCAACAGTTATAGGTCCTTACACAAACTGCAATAGTAAAAATGAAAATTTCTCTCAGCGGTATTTAATTCAACAGTATCAACAACAACAATATAATCAACAATATCCCTACATGCCTCAGTATCAGCAATATTGGGGCTTTAGATAAATTAAATAAATAAATCTATCGGCATGGCTAAAACCATGCCTTTTCTGTGTACCTGTTTCGCTCAAAAGCAACATGAAGGAGTTATCTCGCTTTTTCAACTAAACTGCACCGTTAGTTTAAGTGTAAACCTTCACAAACTTGTTCTTGTTTTAACATAAATATCCATTTTAAGTGAATCTAATTTAATCAGAAGTAGGGTAGGTGTCACCATACCATTTTACTATAAATCAACCTTTTCCTTTAACATAGCCTTAAAAATAAAGCATTAATAAAAATTTTCATGATCGAATTAGTGGGTTGATTAGCCATTCGAAAATCAAACTCGGTAGGATTTGGGTTTCCGTTACTCCATTAACTGGCCCTATAATGAAAAAAAGCGATCTTCTTTATTGAAGAATCACGCCCTATAACGGAATAACTTAGGAGCTTCTATATCTTCTAAAAATACTTTTCCAAGTCATAACAGCTTATTAAGATAATCAATGTTTTAGAAGAAAATCAACCATTCTATTTAAAGCTTCTTGTGCTGATTTTTCATCATATTTTGAAGAGTATGGGTCACTAAATCCGTGTTGCCCGTAAAATTTATGTATCTCGATATTCTTTTTTTCTAAAGATGAAATTAACTGGTCAACAGTAAATGTTTGCTCTCTTTCAGGAAAGAATAGAATTGTTGGACATAAGGGGTCTATCCCTACAAAGTTCCTAATTCGTGAGCCATAATATCCCACAATTCCGTCGAGACAATCTTCCTCACTACACAACCAGGCAATAGTTGCCCCAACACTAAATCCGACAATATATACTTTTTTATATTTATCTTTAATATCTAATAATAGACTTTTAATTTCCTCCGAAGCATTTACAAAACCTATATTCTCAGTAAAATTACGATAAGCTAATTCCTCTTGAGAATATTCAAATGGTGTTTCCTGATTTAATAAATTTGGACAAATAACATCAAAATCTTTTTCTGATAATAATTGACAAATATTCTTCATATGCTGGTTAATTCCATATATTTCATGAACTACAATGATTAGAGTATCTGACTTATTATATATTTTTATTAGTTTATACCTCCTATTGAATCTTCCTTCTTATTATACAATACATGCAAAAAAATCTTATCTATACTTTGGCAAAAATATCTAATTTTATTGAGATGCTTGCTCCATTAAATGGCCTGTTCGTTGAATAAAGTCTCGTTCTCGATAACCCGAGTTGTAGTACAAGAGTGTCTAGACTTGTGTCACTCGTCAATAAAATAAATTGTTTAATTATGTGAACCACTATGCCTTGGTCATTATTTATGGACTTTTAGGTCGTATAAGCATCATACGCCGCAATTCCTAAGCGAATCGCTAGGAAATGACTGGGAATGGAAATTTTCCATCATGATCCACGAAATTCACTGGCCGTTTTCGCTGCCCCTGTTGCTGTTAGAGGTCTGCCAAACGCATCATAGGAATACGTGACGACCATCGAACCATTTTGATCTCTCAATCCAATAATATCACCGCGATGATTTGTTTAGATATCTGTATCTAGGAGATTAAATAATGAGTTTATAAACTTGGAAAGTTTGATAAATATATAAATTAAAGAGGCTCCAGTTTCTCCAGCCTCTTTAATTATATTATTCTTGTTTTACCCGGACAGTCAGCAGTATTAAAAAGGAAAGAATGACGATGGAAATCACCCACATCCACGCCATTTTCATATTACCAGAATCAATCGCTATATAAATAGCTGTAGGTATCGTCTGTGTTTTTCCCGGAATGTTACCAGCAAACATTAAGGTAGCACCGAATTCCCCCAATGCCCGTGCAAAGCTTAATATACTTCCTGAAATAAGGGCCTTTGAAGCTAGAGGAATAGAAATAAATAAGAAAATTCTCCATTCATTCGCTCCATCTACCCTAGCTGCTTCTTCAATATCAAGGTTTATTCCTTGAAATCCTGATTTTGCGGACTGATACATAAGTGGAAATGCTACAACTATTGAAGCAATGACAGCAGCCCACCAAGTGAAAATGATGGGCTGCTTAAAAAGCCATTCAATAGCCTTTCCAGCCATGCTATTCTTTCCAAAGATGACAATAAGAAAAAATCCAACAACTGTAGGAGGGAGAACCATCGGGAGCATGAGAGTAGTTTCCAAAATGGATTTCCCCTTAAAAGATCTTCTAGCCAAAATTCGTCCTATCAATGTTCCAATCAAAATAACTATAACACCTGATATAGTAGCTATTTTTATCGACAACCAAATTGGACTCAAAAATTCTTGCATAAAATCTTTATTCAATAGTAAATCCATATTCCTCAAATACCTTTAATGCATCGTTGCTTTGTAAATACTCATAAAATTCTTTTGCCGCTTCGTAATGTTCAGAATCCTTAATGATACCGACAGGATAAATAATAGGGATGTGTGTTGCAGAACCAGCGGTTGCAACAATTACTACCTTTTCTGAAACCAATGCATCTGTTTTGTACACAATTCCAGCGTCAACATTACCGGTTTCCACATAGGATAATACTTGACGGACATCCTTTGCATAAACTACTTTTGACTCAACATCTTTCCATATATCCATCTTTTCAAGAGACTCTTTTGCATATTTTCCCGCAGGCACTATTTCAGGAGTTCCGATTGAAATTTTATCTACTTCAGCTTTTACAAGATCTTCGAAACTTTTAATAGATTGATCTTCTTTAGGGACAACTAATACGAGTTCATTTCCAAGAAGATCCAATCCGTCTTCTTTCGCAATATTTCCTTCCTCAACCAATAAATCAAATTTATCTTCTGCTGCTGAGAAAAATAGATCAACCGGCGCTCCTTGAGAGATTTGTTGCTGCAAAGAACCAGAAGCCCCAAAGTTGAATTTCAACGTTATTTCGGGATGTTCTTCTTGATATGTATGTTGAATAACATCCATTGCATCTTTCAAACTAGCTGCTGCTGAAATGGTTAATTCAACATTTTCCTTAATTTCAGATGCTGTTTGTGTTACCTGTTTGTCTGAAGATTGATCTGCACTCTCTTTATTAGAACACGCTACTGCAAACATAAGTAAAAATAAGAGAATACTGACGAATTTAAACCGTTTTTGCATGTTTCCACCTCTACCCTCTCCACCCTTTTGATATAATTAATTATTACTATTTACATTTTATACTAACTAATTATAAAAATAAATATTTTTCAAACTTTTCAGAAAATTAACCCTTAATAAATATAAACCTGTGAATTTTTCTGATTATCCATCTAGATGAATACGATTTTATGTTTTGTAATAAAAAAAATGCATCTTATTCATATCCGCTGACAGCTTAAGGAGTTGTTCTTATTTAACATCAGATCGTGTATCAAGTCGGGCAGTAAAATGGTTGACCTGGATTTTTGAGTGTAGAATATTTACTGCCCCTAGTAATTTAGTTACTTCTGCATCTATGATAGAACCATTATAAGTTTTAATAAAGACTGATGCATCATGTAAATCCTCTGGGCGGTTCCCCATTATGATTTGGAAACGGAAGGATCGGCAGTCCCGCTTTTAGCCATTGGCTTGGATCAAGCCCTTCCGGGGGGTTCATTTCTTCTGGCATCTTACTTTGGTCCATCCCATGGTGGTTTTGGATTTGGCGGCGGCTTTACCTTGCTAATTGTATTGTTTATCCTCTTAATCATTATTGGAGCCAACTTCTGTAGTGGATTTGGAAATAAGGAGCAAAAAGAGCGACCTTCATGGTCGCCCCTTAGCTTCAAAGAATATTTACCTGATAGATAATCAGTGACGGCAGCTAACTTTAACTCTTTCGAATAAGAATTCCAAGAAGCTGCTTCTTCCAGACTTTCTTCACCATTTACTTCATATTTTCTATTCCACTCTCTAGTAGTCCCGGGATCAACAGAAAATTTAGCGCTAATATCGGCTATTGAATGATGACCATCTTTATAAAGGTGTAGAATGGCTAATTTCTCAGCTTTAGAATATTTAATTCGAGCCATAAAAATACTCCCCTTAGAGAAACAGATTTTATTTTTTAACCTGTCTACCTTATGGGGAGCATATCAAATTTTATCAAAATAGATTCTTCATTAGCATATTTAAGTTAGGGTTTTATAAAAAAGTTTGATCATTTTCTACCTTTGATCTTATACAATAGCGCCCTTTTATGAAATAACGAAAATCTGGATCTTAAAACACTCAATTCTAATTAACCCCCCCCCTTTTAATTTGTTACAGTTTTAGATGCAATATTGTCTTGATTGTCTTGATTTTCTAATTTGCTTATTGCTGCTGCACTTGTATCGACACGTTTAACAAATAGTGCTAATACTAGGGCGATAATATTGATCACAAGCGTTACAAAGAATGAATATTGAATTCCAGCTAGTAATGCTTGTTGCGTTAATGCAGCTGTTGAAGTATCTGTTAATGTTGCTGGATCAACGCCAGCCATTAAGTTTTCAGCTTTTGTCTTCGTAACTGAGTTCATAATAGTAATCAGAATAGCTGTGCCAATTGAACCTGATACTTGTTGGGCTGTATTGTTAATAGCTGTACCGTGGGGATTTAAACGAGTTGGTAATTGGTTTAAACCATTTGTCATAATTGGCATCATAACCATTGACATACCTAACATACGTAAAGTGTAAACAAGTACAATATGTGTGTAACTAGAATCTATTTGCAAGTTTGCTAGCATATAAGTTGAAATTGCTGTAACCACAAGTCCGACTACAGCTAAAATACGTGGACCAAACCTATCGAACAGTTTACCTGTGATTGGCATCATAATACCCATAATTATTGCACCAGGTAACATCATTAAACCTGAATCAAGCGGTGAAATCCCTCTTACGTTTTGAACATATGCTGGTGTTAATATCATACCAGAGAACATTGCTACTGCGTTTACAATTGCAATCACAGATCCAAGTGCAAACATTGGGTGCTTGTAAACACGTAAATCTAATAATGGTTCATCCATTTTTAACTGGCGAAGAATGAAGGCTATTAATGCAATGGCACCAACAATTAACGTTGTTAATACGATTGTATCTGTCCAACCATCTGAGCTCGCAGAACTGAAACCATATAGTAATCCACCAAAACCGATAGAAGATAATACAACTGAGAAGTAATCAAGTTTTGCACTTTTGTTTTGTTCCATTACATTTTCAAGCTTCCAAATCCCTAGTAATAAACTAATGACAGCTAATGGCAAAATCATTTCGAAAAGTACGCGCCAGTCGTGGTATTGTACGATGTACCCTGATAATGTAGGTCCGATTGCTGGTGCAGTAATCATAACTAAACCAAAAATACCCATTGCAGCACCACGTTTTTCACGTGGGAAACTTACTAACATAATGTTCATTAATAAAGGTCCCATGACCGAAGAACCTGCTGCTTGGATCATACGCCCAGTAAGTAATACACCAAAATTTGGTGCAAAGGCTGCTACTGCAGTACCTAACGTGAAAATCGCCATCGATGTAATGAATAAACGACGATTCGAAAAGCGTGTTAACAAAAATGCTGACGCTGGAATTAATACACCACTGACAAGCATATAGCCTGTAGAAAGCCATTGTACTGTTGAATAATCAGCAATTTCTAAATCGACCATAATGGATGGCAGTGCTACATTTAATAACGAGTTATTTAAAAATGAAACAAATGCTCCTACGAAGAGGATAGCAATCATAAAATAAGGTGTTTTTTTATGTTGTAAGGTTGAATCCATATTTTTTATCCCTCTTATCTTTTCTAATTAATTTCTTCACTCAATTGATTTTAAACCAATAGTTCAAAAACAACAACTGTTTTATACTATCGGTTTAAAACAGTTGTTTTTTTAGTGTAAGAAAATTATACTACTCTATATAGAAATGACAGGAGGACGGCATGAATAACCGAAAAAGGAAAGTAGCCGACATTGCATTAAAATTGTTTGTTGAGAAGGGTATTCAGCAAACTTCTATCCAAGAAATTATTGAAAAAGCGAACATATCTAAAGGTACTTTTTACAATTATTTCTCCTCTAAAAATGATTGTATTGCAGATATATTAGAATTTCTTCGTTATGATGCCAGTCAACAGCGAATTGCCATGCAAATCAGCAAAGATCCACAAGATCGCGACGTTTTTGTTGAACAAATTACTATTTTAATTCGGTTGAACGAAGAACGAAATTTACATGCACTATTTGAGGCTATTTTACATTCGAATGAAACAGAACTGAAAAAGTTAGTGTTGCAGCATCGAGTTTTCGAAATAGAATGGCTATCTAATCGTTTTATTGAAGTCGTAGGAGAAGAAATTCGAGAATACGCTTTTGAAGGAACCATATTGTTTTATGGCATGTTGCAACATATGTTATTTACCATGCGAATTACGAATAGTCCGTATTCTTTACATCATTTAGTAAATGTCATTTTGTCATATATAGAATTGATTATGCCGTATATGATGAAGAATGGCAGTTTTATGTTAAACTATTCTGCAATTGATTTATTACGCACAAATGTTGATAAAAAAGTGGTAACCATAGCAGAATTAAAGGAATTAGCAGATCAACTTCAGCAACACTATACATTTAATGAAGAGCAACAAGATTTATTCGATGTGATAATGAACGAATTACAATGTGAACGGGTACGAAAGATTGTAATTCAGCAATTATTAAAGCCGTTTCAACAATTATTTAACGAAACAACCATTCAATCGCAAGTACACACATTTACGAATATGATATGGTATTATTTGAAGTCTATTTAAATTTTCATAATAGAATTAGCATCAGGAAAATGCGGATTTGTAACATTAAGAGTTGCCTGTTATAAAAACCCCAATTTTATCTATGAGATACAAAGATAAAATTGGGGTTTAATTTTTTACTAAGGCCACTTAAGTAGAAGCTTCACAATCTCTTCTTCACTTTAATATATCTAATCCCTTAAATGTTTGGCTCCAGAATCTGGTCCAATACAAAAAGACGCATTCTTATTAAAGAAAAGCACCCAATTGTGGAAGAACTTATTATAAAAAAATAAATACTTCTCCACTATTTATTATAGTGCTAAACCAGCTAATAGGAAGGCAATATCTTTTTCTAAAATTTTTATTTCCCTTATGTTATACTATTTTTGGCCATACCAAATAACCCTCCAAAACCCTTTTGGAAGGATTTTTCTTTGTTTCACAAAACCGTTAATTAGGCTAAATCAAGGAACGTTTCTTTTCTCTTTAATAAAGCATAAATCCAATGAAGGAGTTTATTAATACGGGCAACGATTGCCACTTGGGCAGGCCTTCCTTCTGATTTTTTCTTATTATAGAATGCTTTATGTTGTTTATTGAACTCCTTATACCGCATAATACGGCAAGATACAGGGAATGGCGTAGTCTACTCGAACCTCTTTTTGTAATACGATTGATGGTTGCCGTAAACCTGAGTGAACACTAGGATCGACTCCAGCGAAGGCAACCAGTTTTTTGGGATGATTAAACCGATCGATTTCACCAATCTCAGAGATAATCGTGGCTGCGATTTTTTCTCCTATACCAGGAATCGATTGGATCATCTTATATTTTCCCATTTCATTTGCCAGGGCAATTATACGATCTTCCAAATCGGAAAGGTTTCCCTGGTAATGAAAAAGCAACTCAATATACATACGCAGATTAATTAAGTGACTTTGATACACGCTTGTTCGAAACGGATTTCGAGATGCGGAATCCATTTTTTTTTGGCTTTTTCCCATGCCCATTGACCAGATCGGCTAGGACAGAACTCCATTACACTCTCTGCTAGTTTACTTTCCCCGACTGTTAGTACCGCCTCTGAAGTAGGGTATTCCTTTAACACAATAATGAAACCTTTGAAAATAAATCGCCAAAAACCTTTTGGTATTCAGGAAACACTTGATCTAAAATATTATGAAACTGAAGTTTAGCTTCCACATACATATTCGTTACGATTTCCTGTTGTCTTGACATATTCCGAAGGTCTAACAGCTGAATTCCTCTAATTTTATGAGGTTCAAAATCCGCTTTGTAATACAACACACACAACTGGTACGCATCGATTGCGTCTGTTTTTACCTTTCGTAAACTAGACTTCTTTGCCTGATAAGAAATAATGGGATTTAGTAAGATATATTGGACCCCTAGTTCCTCCAAGTATTGAATAACGGGAGTATGGTAATGCCCTGTAGATTCTAAAAGGATCATAGGCATTTTCCCTGTCACCTCTTCGATCTCTTTTAAAAATCCTATAAAATAATCTAATTCCTCTCTAGTATGCTTTATTGAAGAGCACTTTCCATACGGTTTTGATTTATTTAAAAATGCCTGAACTTGGGCTCTCTCCCTTTGCCACATCCGCACCAACTACTGGATTCATCGTTTTTTCCTCCTCTACTTACTAACCAGTACCCTATAGTCCTCCATGTAGTGTCATAGCTTCGCTTGTTATACGAGATCTACGTCCCAACCAGCCTCAAACATGTTTCTACAAGTAGGGGGCGGACAGTTTAGTTCACAGGATCATGTCCCACGCACCCGTATGTCCTACCCTGGCTACTGATATAATAGATTCTATTAAATAAAGGTCAACCAGTAAAAATAACTGGTTGACCTTATAATACAAAAGCATCCTTTAGCTTAATTAGGGGTAGAGTCAAGAAAGTGCGGATTTACAACGATAAGCATTTTGACACAAGTCTTATGAGACATTATAAAATCCTAATTTAACGGTAGTTGTCTATAATCTTCAATTTCTAATTCTAATCCTTTTAAATCGTCCATATATCATCAACCTCTAATAATAAATTAAACAGCACATACACGATATCCTTCCAGGTAAAATACACTACAATTGAAAGCCTTTTTGTACACAAAGATATCCCTATTACAACTAATCCTGCAATCCCAAACAACGAGACCACCAAAATAGTGGCCTCTGATTTTCCTTCGGTATCTTACATTTAAATCACTGGGGTAAATCCAGCCACTGAGCACAATGAAAAAGCGTAGATTACTTTAGGAGTAGTTAAATCATCAACAAAAAACGCTAAACAATCACAGATTGCTAGTAAAAATACTCCATTAATCGGGGCTATCAAACTTTCAATAATAAGATTGACTGGTGTTACAAGCCCAGCTGCAAATTCCAATTGTTGTCCAATTCCATTTGCACAATTATTGCAGCTGCAAAAGGAATTCTTGCAAGTATGACAATTTCCTCCACATTTATCATCGCACTCATCGCATTTACTTAAGATCGGACTATTATTACAATTATTTTTTGCAAAGGTTACTAAAAATTGAACTAAATCAGGAGAGGTTGCTCCAACTCTAATACCTGCTACCTTGCATAATTGAACCGTTGTTGTTGGGGGTGTGGTATCTGTCCTGAAAGATACCGTTGAACAGTCATTTACATTGGTAATTGTTTGTCCGGTAGTAGGAACGGGAGTGAAGAAAGGAAGATTAAGGAAATAGATATCTACTGTTTCAGAAGGATTAGATAGTTCAAATATTCTTATTTGATTCAATACATTGGCTAGTGCTCGTGCACAGCAATCACAGCATTCTCCTTTTCGATTACGTCTATCTTTTTTCTTTTTCCTCTTTTCACAGCCGCATTTTACCGTAACAGGAACATTTACTGTAACTCCACTTACTGTAACAGGTGTATTGATTGTTGGTGTATTGGTTAGGGTTTGAGGGCCTAGGGTCTGGTCCCCGTGTCTCTGTGTCTGGGTTTGTTCTCCTAAGGTTTGTTGCTGACTCTCTGATGGATTTTGAGTTAAAGAGCCTAAGGTTTGTTGCTGGCTCTCAGTTGGATTTTGAGTTAAAGCACCAAAGGTTAGTTGCTGGTTCTGGTTCTCTTGTGGATTTTGAGTTAGAGGGCCTAAGGTTTGTTGCTGGCTCTCAAATGGATTTTGAGTTTGAGGTCCCATGAATTGTTGCTGGTTCTCTTGTGGTGTTAGGGTTTGAGGGCCCATGAATTGTTGCTGGTTCTCATTTGGATTTTGAGTTAGATCGCCTAAGGTTTGTTGCTGGCTTTCTGTTGAATTTTGAGTTTGATCTCCCACCGTTTGTGTTTGATCTCCTCGATTTGCGTTCTGACTCTTACAACAACACGGCTTATTTTGGCATTTTTTACAAAACACAGTAGATTCGTTAATTAAATTACCAAAGCATTGTTCCTCCTTATGCTTCCGGCAATAAACGGTTCTAGAAACATCATTTTCTTCAGGATTCATATTGCTAAATCTCCCTTCCTTCCTTTATCTATTTAATTAGCTTGTATAGTTTATGACAACAAAAGTGTATTTGCTCTTATTTATAGATGGAAAATTTGATTCAAGTGAAGTAATTGGGTTCTGGCCAACGTTTTACGAGATGATGGGGTGAAGCGACTCTACACAATGTAAGATTATCGTTATTTTCGTCCATTGAAAAGACCACCAATTTGGTGGTCGCGTTGTTGAATTAATCAATCGTTAGTTCTACAAGAACTTTTGCTTTAAATAGACTTAATCCCAATAATTAAAGATTACATCTCCAATTCTTTCGGGTTTCCAATAGGCTATTTGTTCCAATTCAGCATTATTAAATTCATTGTCTTTTTGAAAAAATTGTTCGTTCAGTTCCGTAGTACCCAAAACACTATAAAAAGGGCTAAATTCTTTATATAAATGAGGTTCATCAATAAAATTGATTTCTCCGAAATTAACAACAGAAGAAAAAGTTAGTAAAGGATAATATGCATTCAGCAGTATATGAAAATGTTTATTAATAACATTAACTTCCACATCAAAGAAATTTGTTACTTCTGTTGGTGCTTTAAATTCTAAAACCGTTCCTTCGTTATTTTTTATGATACTGAAACATAGCTGTTTAAATTGTTTTCCATCAATTTTTGGAGGTTCGCATTGTTGTTCATAAAAGCCAGTTATACCGTTAGGAAATTTCATAAACTACCACCCTCATTAAATTCTATTTGAATATATTCCCTTTGCTTCTTCTTGAACTGATTTCAACCATTAGCTTGATAAGCTAGATTAAAAAACTCCTCTTATTTTATTCCAAGAATAGTTTACATAATCAACCTTATAGGCATAAAAAAAGATCTTCAATGAAGATCCATGATCATTTATTTCTCTATCCTAACCAGACATTTTTCATAAATTTCAATTTCATCAATGTTATAATCGTCTAATCGAATTGTACATTCACCTTCATTTGGCTCAAGCTCTTCACCTAGCCAACAAGGATAGATTTCACAATACTCTCCTGGCTTAAGATACTGTTTTAGAAGGTCACATAAAGTAATAAAATCTATTTGTGACTTTTTATAATTATGTGGAGAGTTCTTTTTTTGATAATGACTTATCCAATATATAGGATTCGGTAATTCAATTTCATAAACATTTTGAGTAGTAAAATGCTTTTTTTGAACATTTCTTCTATCTTTTTCTTCTGAAAAAATGTAACTAATTTCGATAAGGTCATCAGTCACTTCGTCTGTAATTTCCACTTTAAAATTGCATCCTAGATAAGTTGCAAGACTCATAACATACCTCCTTTAGACAAGGTGTCTGGATATGCTAATTCTAACATACATTAGTTATAGTAGATCCAAGGTCAATTATCCGCAATGAACAAAGAATCTTCAGTTGAAGATCCTTTTTTGCTGCTTATTGAATTAAAGCTATCCGTTAGTTCCAGAACTATGGATAGTATAATCATAGGAAATACATATCATTTTTGTTATTATTTAATGGGTGATTATATTGAATTTACTTACTCGCTCTTTTATTTTCTCCTTAATTACAAATTTAGCATTATTAATTGTTAAGTTTGTATTAGCTTTTATATTAACAGCTATGTATCAACCTGATATGGTATCAAATGGAGAAGAAGTATACTATCTTCAAAGTGAAGTAGTGATAGGTGGAAATTTTAGCTCTTCCTACATTACAGAATTTATTGTTGGCTTTATCGTTGTAATGCTGGTTTATTTGTTGGGTTATAAGCTGAAGTTGATTAAGTGAAAAGCGAAGTATTTGGACTTCGTTTTTTTGTTTGAACCTTTTCTTATTGCACTAAAGGGTGCATCGTTAGTTGAAGCAGCTCCCCAAAGGGGGTGCAGAAAATCTAGTCACCATAAGCGATGTTATAGGCAGTGAAAAAGGATCTTCGTCTGGAAAATCCTTTTAGCTGCTTGTTCAATTATAGGTCTGTTAGGTGGTATGCCTTATTAGTCCCAACTAAAACCCAATTTATCTTCATTCAATTTGCTTTCATTCCATTCTAAAATTCCTTCTCCTTCTTCAATTCCTTGTTCTTCCATTTCCTTTTTATAAAACTCAATGATCTTATTACGCTTTTAGTTGTCTTTCGGTAAATCGACAATCAAGGACGTAGCATATGGTCCTCCCTCATCTTCTATTCTTTCTGGTTCATCCTGAATACCTATAACATTTACCTTTAATACACCAAGTTCATAGAGTTTTTCAACAAATTTGATTGCATTAACAGTTTCACCAAACCTATCAGATGCTAATGCTGATGAATTGTTGTTACTTTTAAGCCATTCTAAGGCTTCATATATTTTCATTAAAATCACTCCTAAAATTCCTTGTTATTATACGTAGATACGGTATAAATCCTATTATAAATCAAGTCTTATTTAACTATCTTCTGCCCTATTAGTGAACAATATCCCAAGGTTTCGAATGGTCCGTTTTTATCGTTTATACATGATTTTATACAATGTTGATGAATTAACATTTTCGGCTTCTTAAGAAGCCTGATAGCTGCATAAAAAAGGGGTGTTTTATGCAGTCCCTTCTTTCACTAACGCACCCAATAGTTTAACAAGAACTTTTCTTTTAGGATTGAAAATATCTTGGTATCCTTAAACTCTCCTTTAATAAATTCATTTTTTCTTTTAGTTGTATATAAACATCATTCTTCAATACAAAGAGCACCTATCCAAGTTAGAGGCAGTACAGTATAAATACCCATTATTTTATCAACTATCTTATCATAGTAAACATAGATCTTAACCCAATTGAAGATTATGTCTTTGACTATGTTAAAGCCTTTTTGGATTCGTACATGTTTCTCAAAAATAGACAATATTTCAGCATTTATATCACACATAATACATTCTCTTTTTCTTTCTCACTACATACCATATAAGGAATACTAAGATGGAGAAGGTGAAAAAGTTGGTATACCGTCAATACGTCCAATATCCAGAATATCAATCTGAGCCTCTATGGGACCCTAATCAACTCTGGTATCATAATCATCAATTACTTCCATATCAGCAAATTTATCATCCACAGTTATGGAACCCTCAGTCACAATGGAACCAAGGACAGAATATTCAGCACAAAGTATGGAATTCCCCAGGACATAAGCATACTAAAAAGCTTCCTTTACACCCATATATTAATGGTTACCTTATCATGGGCGGTTAAATGAAAATTCCAATTATCTTTACAAACTTTTGAGATGCTGTGATAGCAGTTAGTAATGATCCTAATTGTAGGTATTGGACTGATTTTATAGTTGCAGCTGTTGGGCAATTATATCCGCAAATTAACATAAGACTACGTTCAAGCAACAAGTTAATTGAATAAAATAAATTTGAAACAAAATTAACGTCCAATTTAGACCATCCTTATTCAGGATGGTCAATTGTTAGAAAAAATAATTATACTGCGCAGTATGTGCCTACTCTCCCTTGGCTAAACTGTATCATCCTATCTACTTTTACAGGGAGAATAAAAATCAAAGACCTTTCTTTATAAAAGCAATTTTACTATTTGGTCCTAAACTGAATAAGTACGAACCACTAATATGCTTACACAGCAATATCCATTGTAACTTAGGGTATTCAACTATACATTTTATTAGAGATTACATTTTTTGATAAAGATAAACATAATAAATTAGAAGTGGCTCACATGAATAATGAATTAGAAGATATTAATATAAATGTTAATGACACAACGCGACCAATTGGGTTTGGTTTTTTTGGAAGACCATTCTTTAGAGGCTTTTAGGCGGTCTTGCTACCGTGCACTACTTAGCCCATTATGCTCCTGAATGAGGAAAATATATGATTAATAAATTTTTGACATTTCTTCGATTTCAATCCTAAAGATTGTAAGAAACTACTAGTTATAGCAAATTCAAAAAAAAGCCTCAGAAACCATTTGTTAGACATCTGTCTACGTGTGGTTCTGAGACTCTTAGTTTTTATACCATTAATGTACTTTTATTTTTCATTTCAATTAAAACCAATCGGCATATCCAATTTTTCTTAAATGCTCAGCAGACGTTTGCAAGCAATCAAATGGATCACGACCATATGTGTTATCTTGCTCTACTAAGAAATATTGTGCACCACTCTCAAGCCCAGCTTCAATAATGGCGTTCATATCAAGATTACCCTCACCAATTTCTGCAAACTCTATCGTATTTGTAAAGATCTGCATGAATTTAGCCATGTCATTAAAATCAACTTCGCTTAAATCCATCTGTCCAACTCGATAATCTTTCAAGTGTAATAGAGAAATACGTCCTGCATATTGTTTAATAAAATCAACAGGGTTTACGCCAGCTCTTTGAATCCAATGAACATCCAACTCAAATCCAAGTTTAGTCGTATTATTTTTCATTAAATCTAATAGATATTCGCCATCATATTTTTGAAATTCGAGATGGTGAGTATGATAATATAATTCAATACCATGTTCAGCTAATCTCTCAGCCATTACTTCAGCTTTATGGATAAAATCCATGATTTTATCTTTATCACCCATTACGGTTAAAGGCAACATGCCGATACGTAAGAAATTACAATCTAATGTTTTGCAATCATTCACTATTTTCTCGAAATCATCTGTCAATGTTTCTCCAGGAGCACCAGGTAGCATAGGCTCTAGAGCAGCGGACATCGCAGCAATTTTTATATCAAAATCGGCACTAGCACTCTTTAACTCAGATACATTTTCTTCAGTCATTGGAATTTGTGATACTTCGACAGCATGATATCCTAGCTCATTTATCTTTCTCATTGTTTCATATGCACCTAGTTCTTCGACTTTGCCTTTAAGCATCATCATTTGAACGCCAATTTTTCCTTTTTTCATATTGTCAAACCTCCAATTTAATTTCTTTTTTTATTTCTGATGATTTGCGAATCGCGTCTATCATTTTAATAGATGTTAGTGCGTCTTTAGCATGAACATAATCCTGAGAGTTGTTTTCAATACACGCGTAGAACTGATTAATTAATTTTGTATGGCTTGCACCATAATAAAATTTTGTACCAGGCAATTTTTTGTCTTCTATTATCTCTTCTTTTCTACCATTTTCATTTAATCTTGTTAAAATGCTATCTTTAATTGTAAATTTTTCTTTCTCAAAGACTACTTGGAGTTCAACACTGGAATTCCCCGAATTAGCAACCGTCGCAAAAAACAGACCTGAAGCACCATTACTAAATTTTATGTTGGCTGTGGCTGTGTCTTCCACCTCAATGCCATAATCCAATAAATTATCAACAGATCCTCTGATCGATTCAATTTCACCGCCGATCAGTTGCATTAAATCTAAAGTATGAAGTGCCTGATTAATCATGACTCCACCACCGGCGTACTCCATTTTTCCCCGCCACGGTTTAGCATCATAATAATCTTTCGGTCTAAACCAGGATACGATACCTTTAATCCCGATAATTTTGCCATATTGTCCGCTCGTAACTAATTCTTGAAGTTTTTCAAAAGACTCATTATATCGATTTTGCAGACAGACACCAATCTTAACTTCCATGTTGTTCTGCTCAAGTTTAACTAACTCATATCCCTCTTCTGTGTTCAAAGATAATGGTTTTTCTTGAAAAACATGAATGCCCTTTTCGACACACGCTTTTGTCGCAGGGTAATGCAGGTGATGTGGTAAACAATTATGCACACAATCTAACGCTTCTTTTTCAAGCATCTCGTGAAAATCCGTATAAAAATTCACATCAAGTACGGTATCTTTTAATGTTACATCAGTATCACATACCGCTACTAATTCAACATTAGGATTAGATTTAATAGCTGGGATATGGATTTTGGATATATCTCCAAGTCCAATAACTGCTACTTTGAGCATACGCCCAACTCCTTTTAAAACAAACTCACGACCAAACTAGCCATGAGTTCATTGGGATATTTTTAATTATTGTTTAACAGGACTCTTTTTTTCTTCTTCAATCTTTTTGTTTAATTCAGCAAAGTATAAGTCTTCGTCAACTGGAAGCTCAACTTCTTTACCTAACCAGCTTGAAAGATGGATAGCATTAGCAAGTGCAACACCATGGATACCATCGCTACCAGGTGCAATTAAAGGTGTGCCTTCTACGATATTTGCTGCAAAGTTTTCCAAAACAGAGATATGTTGAGCACCCCATACACTTTCAAATTCAAGCACTTCTTCAGTGTATATATCTGATAGACCTTTTCCTGTGAAAATGGCCATTACATCTGCCCAGCTCATATTAGCACTCATTTCAGATTCAGGTGTGTTAAGTCGTTTGATTGTAATTTTCTTACTATCATCCACGACAATTTTTCCTTTATCACCCAAAATTTCAAAACGGTCCGTACCCAAAATATCATGTGTGCATGTAATAAACACTCCAGTTGCACCATTACCATAGTCAAGTAATGTCGTTACTTCATCTTCAACGACAATATTTCTTTGGAAGCCATATTTTACATTGGAATAGACTTTTTTAGGCATTCCACAAATCCATTGAAGCAAGTCAAGTTGATGTGGTGCTTGGTTTACAAGAACACCACCGCCTTCACCGCCCCATGTTGCTCTCCAAGCGCTTTGCTCGTAATAACCTTGTGGTCTCCACCATGTTGTAATCATCCAGTTTGTACGGCGGATATTACCAATTTCTCCATTATCAATAAGCTCTTTCAATTTTTGATAAAGTGGATTTGTTCTTTGGTTGAAGAAAATTCCAAATGTTAATTCTGGTTTTGATGCTGCGAATTCGTTTAATTCTTTTACTTGTTTCGTGTATACACCAGCTGGTTTTTCTACTAATGCATGAATATCTCTTTGTAATGCTGCGATTCCAATTTCTGGGTGTAAGTAATGTGGAACAGTTGTAACGACTGCGTCAACATCTCCACTCTCAAGCATGTCAATATAGTTATCATAGAAAGGTACGTCTGGATACTTTTCTGCACACATTGCCTTTTTTTCTGGATCAATGTCACAAATAGCTCCAATCACCATGTTTTTTACTTTTCCTTCTGAAATAAATCCAGCATAAGTTCCACCTTGTGCACCAATTCCGATAATTCCTAATCTAACCGTTTTCATATTGATTTCTCCTCACTCTCTATTTTTTCAAGTATGGCTAATAATGATTCATATTGAAGCTTGTATCCACCAGCACCATCAAGTCCTTTGTTATCCTTAATCACATCTGTAGCTTCTTCAAGTTCTAAATCCTTTAATGAATCAAATAGTACAAGATGCGGCTCTAGAGTTAAAAACCCTTTGTAACCACTCTGGATAAACTGTGCAAGTAGCTCAGGTATTTTCCCATCGCCAGTACCACACACAACGTTTTGGCTATCTGTTGTAACTGCATCCTTGATGTGAATGTAAACAATCTCATCCTTTAGCAAGTCGTAGCAAGCCTGCGTGTCTTCCCCACATTGTACAAAGTTAGCAAAATCGAATATCCCTTTAAAATAAGGAGAGTCAACCGCTTTCAATATCTCATGACAACGCCTTGCTATGTCACCATAGATATCTTTTTCGTTTTCATGTACTAAAATCACATTATATTTTTCTGCAATAGCAGCAAACTCCGTTATTTTCGCGATTACTTCTTTACTATATTGATCTGAATTTTCACCTTTTGGAATATAGAAACTAAAAATACGAATATATTTACAGTCTAACAAGTTACTAATTTGGCAAAGCTCGTCCAACATTACCTTTTGTTTAGCAAAACCTTCTTGATCATAGATAAACACTTTGCCTATGGGCGATCCAATTGAAGAAACTTGGATGCCAGCTTTTTGAAGACGTGGTAATACAGATTCTTTTATCTCTTCTACATTAAAGTCTCCAATGTTTTTACCATCAATCCCACGTAATGATATATAATGCATACCTAGATTTGCGACCACATCAAGCTGAGTATCGAAATCTGATGAAATTTCATCGGAAAAGCCTGAAATCATTATGTCTTTAACCATATTCATTTAGTTCTGTTCCTCCTTCTTGCTAAAAGACCAATCTATTGAAACTTTAAGAATTACTTGATTGAACTTGCTTATTTTTACGATATTGAGATGGCGTTATGCCTACTTTATCTTTGAAATACCGACTAAAATGTGACACACTCTCAAAACCCGAAGTACGAGAAACCTCTCCTAGCGATTGGTTTGGTTCCATCTCCAACAAATATTTCACTTGATTTAGACGACACCCCATCACATATTCCATTACAGTAAATCCTGTGACTTCCTTAAAAACATGTGAAGTATAATACTTGCTTAAATTCAACTCTGATGCCATTCGATCTAAACTAATTTTTTCGGCATAATGAGCATCAATCCATGATGCAATGGCCTCGGCATGATGTTCCTTTTCACTTTTCTTACTTGTCACCTGAGCTAAATCTTTTTGGCTCATTTTGTAAATTTTTAACAATAATTGAACCAACTCAATCTTAACTTCAGCTTCAATTATTTCGCTTGTTTGACCTGTTTGCTGCCTCACTTTATCACCATTCGAAAGCAAACTTACAATTCGCTCAATCTTGCCATCTACAAATTGCCCCGCTTCATCATACCCTGTACGTAGTAAAAAATTGTTCAGCTTTTGAAACGGATCCAATAAATTTGGGATTCCAAGAACAGACAATAATTCACTTAACCATGTCGGTGAAAAATGAATAACACTCCTCGTATACGTACTTACTAATCGTGGGTTTGGTTTATGCAAAGTTAAGCCATCTAATAAAATGATATCACCTGGCTGCAATTCGTATATCCGATTGTTAATTAAATACTTACATTCTCCTGCATGAAAAAAATATATTTCATATTCGTGGTGAGAATGAAAAGTAAATGAATGATCTAAATTTCCTTGCATTCTATACTGACCATATATCCATTCATCCATCTTTCTCACACCTTTACGAAAACGCTATCAATTAAGTAATATATAACTGAAGCTACTTTTATTTTAATGGAACTTTTTATAAAAAACATTCTCCAAAACTGCTTGGATTTTAATGTTTTTTGACTCATATTGCTTTTTGTAATCAAACTCCAGTAAAATACTAGAAAAAAATAGAGACAAACTTTAGACGCATTGAGAAGATTTTACAATATCATTTTATGATTTTACAATAACTTTTTATTTTGAATTTCACTTTATTTATCATTTATTCTAACTATTTTGGATGGATGATATTATTTCAAACCATTAAAGAGTTGTATCATAACTATTAAGACTCTGTTTTCAAGTGATACTACTTTTCTATTTCAATCACAACTTAGCTTTGTTGACGAAATTATTTCTCCATGCCCGTTTATCCCTTGTAATACAGAAAAAACAACCTACCACAATTATTTGAATTTTTCAATCATAGTTATATTTAGAAGTCTCAAGTTGCAAACCTGTCATAAATGATGTTATTTGGCTTTCTATTTGATTCGCTTCTGCTTCGCAAAGGAGGACTTGAATTTAGTAAAGTCACTGGAAAGAAAAATTAAACACATTTTAGTTTACCAACAATAAGTATTTTCCCCTTAACGTTCTAAACAATACTTTATTATTTCTTTTCTGATTTTTTACCTAATTATACGGAAGGGACAAATAAGATGAAGAAGGGATGCCTAAAACATTGGCGAAATAATATGTTATACCTTTTTTAAGGAGGTATATCCGTACCACTCTATGAATCAATAAACTAATAAGTTTCCGAGTTTGTAAAATAAAGGGGGAATAACAAGTGAAAAAAATTATTAATAAACCTGAAAATCTTGTGATAGAAATGTGCAATGGGATGGTCATGGCCCATCCCGAACTCGAGTTCTTAAAAAAGTATAAGGTAATAAAGAAAAAAGAAATGAACGAAAATAAGGTGACCCTAATTAGCGGTGGTGGTAGTGGCCATGAACCTGCACATGCAGGGTTTGTGGGAAAAGGAATGCTAGATGCAGCAGTTTGTGGAGACGTGTTTGCTTCCCCCTCACAGATACAAGTATATCAGGCGATTAAAGCAACAGTAAGCAAACAAGGTACTCTACTGATCATTAAGAATTACAGTGGGGATATCATGAACTTTAAAAATGGAGCCTACTTAGCTACCGAGGACGGTATTCAAGTAGAATATATCAGAGTAGACGATGATATTGCTGTAGAAGACAGTCTCTACACGGTAGGACGACGTGGCGTTGCAGGCGTTGTAATGGTACATAAAATAGCAGGAGCAGCAGCAGAAGAAGGTAGAGATCTAATGCAGGTCAAAGCCGTAACGGAAAAAGCAGCGACAAATGTTCGAACCATTGGTCTAGCACTAACCTCCTGTACGGTTCCGGCTAATGGAACGCCCACTTTCAAATTGAATGAGGACGAGATGGAATATGGTGTAGGCATTCATGGAGAGCCGGGCATAAAACGGGAAAAAGTTGCGACCGCAGACGAATTGGCCTTACGTATGACAACTGACCTTCTGAAGGATTTAGAACTAGATGATGATGTTCCTTCAGAAATTGCTATCCTAGTAAACGGCTTTGGTGGTACACCATTGCAAGAGCTCTATCTTTTTAACAATTCCGTTACTCGGGAGTTGAACAGCAGAAATATACGAATTTATCGAACATTTGTCGGTAATTACATGACTAGTATTGATATGGCCGGAATTTCCCTGACAGTGATGAAACTAGATGATGAGTTGAAAACATTGCTATCTAGAGAATGTAATACACCTGCTTTTAGAGTAGATGGACCAATTGAGAGTGTAGAATACGTTGAAATTGGGGATCCCGTAGAAAAGAATCCTGTTTTTTTCGAGACAGAAACAGCAATAGAACACGCTATTATCAAGGATAAGGTAATCACATTAGATAATATCATCTATCTTGTAGATAAAATGAGTGAAGTCATTATCAAGAATGAAGTGCCCTTCTGCGAATTGGATACACACGCAGGCGATGGCGATTTTGGGATGAGCATCTCCAAGGGATTCAAGCAATTAAAACGAGAATGGAGCTCGATCTTGGATCAAGAACGTTTACATATAGGGAACTTTCTTGATGCGTGCTCTATGATTATTATGGAACATTGTGGAGGTGCTTCTGGTCCAATTTGGGGCGCAGCTTTCCGAGCTGCTAGTAAGGCTACGGAAGACAAAATGGAATTAACAGTCGGAGAGTTTGCTGAAATGTTGCATGCTTCAGTCAAGGGAATACAATTTATTGGCGAGCGATCTTTTGGAAGAGGTGCAATGGTAGGCGATAAAACCCTTGTGGATGCGCTTGTGCCTTGTGCAAATTCTTGGTCAGAAAGTGCAGCTGCTGGCCTGGACTTTAAGTCCGCTTTTGAAAAAGGAGCAGCCGCGGCTGTTGAAGGAGCCGAATACACAAAGGAAATCGTTGCTCGAATGGGCCGTGCTGGTACGGTTGGCGAAAGAAGCCTAGGTTATCCTGATGCTGGCGCCTATGCTCTAGGAGTTATTTTTACTGAACTCTCCCGTAGTCTTAGATAATACCAGTTTTTTAGATGTTTTAGGATCAGTAATTATTTGAAAGTCAGTGTTAGTTCATTTTGTAATTGTTTATTTTGAACATTTTTCGACTAGGAGACACCTCTTTTGTACGGTTTTTGTGATTCTCGACAAATTAACAAAAACCATGCTATGAGGTGTTTTTTTATGACCTATTTTTAAGGTTATCGCTATATTTTTTTATATGCTCCGAACACTATACATATTGAAGTTCATCACATTTTCTTAGATGCAAAAAAAATAGATTTTTCCACTGTTTTTAATAATCATTTATCATATCACAGTCCGCATTCACTAGTGTTGTAACAGCACCAAAACAACTATTAATAATTAGAAAACTAGTTGAACCAGCTAGACCTATTATATCCTTGATAAAGCATTACGATTTTTTAAGAGTGCCTATAATCGCTGTGTCTTCTTTAACATGTTTAACTACACGCTCCTCTTTTAGTGGTACCTCCTTTTCCACCTACCGTTATCGTTGCCTTATTGCCACATCCTGCTACAAATAATATTAATCCAGAATTTACGAAAAGTTATTTTTTAATCTTCTTAATTGTTCTTGTTGCTTCATTGTTGCTAATCATGAGACCATAACCATCAAATTAACTAAAGATAAAGCTGATACATAATAAAGTAGTGAATTTGGTGGTTCTACTTTGTAGGATACTTTAATATGACATTTCTTTAAATCTTAAAAATTTATTCATAGTTTAGTAACATCTACTCGGTAAGATATAAAGGTAAAGAAACCCCAAGCTTTTTCATGAGTTTCCCATTAATTTGTCCGGTCAAATGCCGGATTTTTTTGTGTTCTACGAAGATACATCACGCTCTACTCTTTCCAATCCTCATATCTCTAGTATTGAAAGAATATATTCTTTCCTTATACCAGTATATTTCTCTCATTTTTAGCCACTCTATAATAATCGGAGGTGATATAAATGATTAACCCAGATCCTAAAAAAGAGACACATGTAAAAAAAGAGCTACAACAAAGTATTAATGAAGTAGGTCTTGATCCAGAGGAACAAGCTATGAACGGTCTATACGGAATGCCAGAAACTGATTTTGAAAATCGTCAAAACGATTCACTAAATTAAACCTGTGTAAGCATGGCTGCATAGTTATGCTTACATCAAAATTGATGCATGTATTGGTTACATACTATAGTCTACTGTATATTCTTGTTTTTTTTAGAGTATTCCTGTCAAAATAATTATTAAATGTTATCTATACTATCAGAAGATCTCTTGTTATTGGTGTTATTTTCAAGAACAGAATGCATTATTATCCCCATCTACACCAGCAGCTAAAAAATTAGATAATCTATTCAAATTTAATTAGTTGACGAAATTGGTCAACAAGCACCCAAAAGGGTCAGGTTCAAACAAAAAGAAAAGGACGAAACCTTATGTATTAAAGGTTTCGTCCTTTTTTCATTTCTTTTCCTACTTACTCGCCCATCCAGTTTGTATGGAACACGCCTTCTTTGTCAACACGTTGATATGTGTGTGCACCAAAGTAATCACGTTGAGCTTGTAAAAGATTAGCTGGTAAAGTTTCTGTACGATAGCTGTCGTAATAAGCAATTGCGCTCGCGAATGATGGTACTGGGATTCCACTCTCAATAGCCAATGTTAGAACTTCACGCAATGCAGATTGGTAACTTTCAGCAATCTCTTTAAAGTATGGATCTAATAACAAGTTTGCCAAGTTAGGATCTTGGTCATATGCATCTTTAATTTTTTGTAGGAATTGAGCACGGATGATACAACCACCGCGGAAAATCATCGCGATATCACCATAGCTTAAATTCCAATCATATTCTTCTGATGCTGCACGCATTTGTGCAAATCCTTGAGCATATGAAACGATTTTACTTAAATAAAGTGCTTTACGTACTGCTTCGATTAACTCTTCTTTTTTACCTTTAAATGCTTCAACTTTAGGACCTGTTAACACTTTACTTGCTTTGACACGCTCATCTTTCATTGCAGAGATAAAGCGAGCAAATACAGATTCAGTAATAATTGGTAGTGGAACACCTAAATCTAAAGCGTTTTGGCTTGTCCATTTGCCTGTACCTTTTTGTCCAGCCGTATCAAGAATCACATCAACTAGTGGTTTACCTGTTTCTTCGTCAACTTTTGTAAAGATATCAGCAGTAATTTCGATAAGATAGCTGTCTAACTCACCTTTATTCCACTCTGCAAATACATCATGAAGTTCTGTTGCACTTAAACCAAGTACATTTTTAAGAATAAAATAAGCTTCACAAATTAATTGCATATCCCCGTATTCTATTCCGTTATGAACCATTTTTACATAGTGGCCAGCACCGTTCGGTCCGATATATGTAACACAAGCATCGCCTTCAACTTTAGCTGAAATGGCTGTTAAGATTGGTTCAACTAGCTCGTAAGCTTCTTTTTGTCCACCTGGCATAATCGAAGGTCCTTTTAACGCTCCTTCTTCACCACCAGAAACTCCTGTACCGATGAAGTGAATACCTGTAGGCGCTAGTTCTTTATTACGTCTAATTGTATCTTGGAAGAAAGTATTTCCGCCATCCATAAGAATGTCGCCTTTTTCAAGATATGGTTTTAACGAATCAATTGTTGCGTCTGTCGCTGCACCAGCTTTAACCATTAAAAGAATTTTACGTGGCTTTTCTAATGAATTAACAAACTCTTCAACTGTTTTCGCACCAACGAAATTTTTTCCCTCTGCTTCATTCTTTAAGAACTCTTCTGTTTTGTCATATGAACGGTTGAAAACAGAAACTGAATATCCACGACTTTCAATATTTAACGCAAGATTTTTCCCCATTACTGCTAAACCTATTACTCCAATTTGTTGTTTTGACATATCTAATTCCTTTCTTGACGCTTTAGTTTTTTTTAAAAAGCATGATATGAGTCCTCTAATACCATTTTACATAAAATTGGTCGAATAAGACAGAAATATCTAATATAAAGTTTAGATAAAGTTTCACATTCAGACATGCTAATTGTTCCCGCAGTACCTTTAGCGTATGCAACCACTTCTCGTGATTCATCCAAGCTAATTGTACGCTAACGTTAAATTCTCCTGTGAACATAAAATTTTTCTGAAATTCGCCTTTTTCAATCATTTTTAGTAACTTAAATTTAAATCTAGTATTATTAATTTGTTTAATAAACAAATTAATAATAATTTATAGATAATTTAACACTTTTCTCATTGTTAGTCAATTAACTCGACAAGAATTTTTGTGAAAATCAGTTTTATTTTTTTATGTGTGTACTCTTAGTTTTATATGGTTACATACATAGGAAGCTTAAACACCGTAAACCCCTTTTGGACCATCTTCTACATAACACCAAAACTCCATAAAAAAACCAGGCATTTGCCCGGTTTTAAGAAGTTAACTCAACTTAATTTTTTCCCGCATTAACGGGCAGTCCCCTCCCACCTCAAGGTTTTAGGGAATCATAGTTGATAAGAGGGGGATGAAGCCCCCACTACTGATTGAAGTTTAATTTATCTTTCCAAGAAATATCTTTCAGCGTTGTTATATCCGATATTCCTAACCATTTGTTCAAGGAAAGTCATATCGTTAGGAGCTTTACCTTCTTCTACCCAATTACCTAAGATATTACATAAGATCCGACGGAAATAATCATGACGCTCGTAAGAAAGGAAGCTACGTGAGTCTGTCAGCATGCCGACAAAATGGCTAAGTACGCCAACATTAGCTAAATCTTTCATTTGTCTTTCCATGCCATCGATGTGGTCATTAAACCACCATCCAGACCCAAATTGAATTTTCCCAGGGACACCTTCTTCGTAGAAATTCCCCATCATTCCAGCGAGCACAGCATTATCTTTTGGATTTAAATTATAAAGAATTGTTCTTGGCAAAGCATCTTGCTGTTCTAATGCATCAAGGAAATGTGACAATCCTTCTGCTATATTTGCCTCACCTACTGAGTCAAAACCTGTATCAGGACCAATCAATTCCTTCATTTTTGTGTTGTTGTTACGAATTGCACCCATATGCAACTGCATAACCCATTGTTTTTCAGCATACATTTTTCCTAGTTCTTTTAAAAGGAATGAACGATATGCGACGATTTCATCATCTGACAATTGTTCGCCACTAATTCGTTTATTGAAAATCGTTTCTGCTTCTGATTTAGATGTTTCCTTATAATACATTTTTGGAATATCATGATCAGATGCGCGGCCGCCATTCTCATGGAAAAATGCAACCCGTTGTTTAAGCCCTTTCAATAAGCCATCCAAAGAATCAGACTCAAAACCTGATACTTGTGTCAATTTTTCAAGCCAACTTTCAAAAGTAGGTCGTTCTATAAAAAGTGCCCCATCCGGACGGAACGTTGGAGCAATGATTGATGTAAAAGTTGAATCATCTTTTAATAACTGATGATATTCAAGTGTTGACACTGGGTCATCTGTTGTTCCGATAAATTTTACATTTGATTTTTCAATAAATCCTCTTGCTCTGTATTCTTGCTGTTGCAATTTCTCATTGCATTCTTCCCATATCTCACGTGCGGTTTCTGGACTAAGACTTTTTTCAATACCGAAATAAGACTTTAATTCCATATGCGTCCAGTGATATAGTGGATTGCCAATTAAATGAGGAACGGTTTGTGCCCATGCAGCGAATTTATCATAATCTGATGCATCACCCGTAATGAATCTTTCACCTATTCCATGCATTCGCATAGTCCGCCATTTATAATGATCTCCAGCAAGCCATAATTGTGTTATATTTTCAAACGGCTTATTTTCCCACACTTCTTGTGGATCCAAATGGCAGTGAAAGTCAAAAATCGGTAGTTGATTGGCTGCATTTTCATATAAACTTACTGCAGTAGCTGAATCTAATAAAAAGTCTTTGTCTAAAAAATTCTTCAACGTTTTTCCCTCCAAATTTCGTGATTAATACTTATATAACGTAACTCTGTAAACCTTTTCAAAAAACAATAATAATATTTATTAAAATCCCACCTAATTAATTTGTTTATCAAACAAATTAATTACAAATCTAATTTATCATTTTTTTTTTATTTCGTCAATTCACTTTATCGAAGATATTCTTAAAATAGATAGGAATAATGTTATGAAAACTGTTATAATGAAAACGCATACATATAAACAGCTCATGAACGGGGGAATAAATGCATGATTACGGGGGATGCATCTTATATAAAAAAAATTAATCGATCATTAATCATCAGAAAAATCATAGAGGAAGGCATGATTTCCAGAGCAGATCTTTCGAAAGCAACAGACTTAACTAGAGCAACCATTTCAGCGCAAGCTGTTTCTTTATTAGAAGAAGGCCTGATTGTTGAAAAGCAACTAGAACATTACGCCGTCGGCAGAAAACCAATTATGCTTTCTATAAACGGTGAAGCAGGCTACGCGTTAGGTATTGACCTTGACTATGGCCACATTTCTTTTACTCTATCAAATCTACTTGGCCAGCCTATTACTACAAAAGTTATCGAAATAAATACTACAGAATACACAACGATTTTTCATATATTAATTACTGAAATCAAATCATTTATTACAAGTTTTTCAGACAGCCTCTATGGAATTGTAGGAATTGTCATCGGTATCCATGGACTAGTTACGAAAGATGAAGTTATTCAATATGTCCCATCCTTACAGTGGCGCGACGTCCCATTAAAAAAGGATCTTCAAAGAGAAATAGACATTAATATTTATCTTGAAAACAATGCAAACCTATGCTCGTTTGCCGAACGAGTCTATGTCCATCATGAAACAGACAACTTATTAAGTGCCAGCCTTTCTTCAGGGATCGGTCTTGGTATGATGATGAACAGTGAGTTTTTTCGTGGTCACGATGGATTTGCAGGTGAGATTGGCCATATGATTGTAGTACCTGGAGGGAAACCTTGTAAATGTGGAAATTTAGGTTGTTGGGAGCAATACGCGTCCGAAACTAGTTTTTTTAAGCAACTGTCTGAAGAACGTCAAATCAAGAATCTGAGTTATGACCATATTCAAAAATGGATTAACGAAGGTGATGAGATCGTACTAGCAAAAATTGAAGAATTTATTTACTATTTATCAATTGGGTTAAACAATATGATTAATCTGTATAATCCCGATGTATTAGTGTTATATAGTGAACTCCTTCGAATGTTACCAGATTCCGTCAATAGACTTAAAGAAAATCTTACATCTTCCATCAGTCATTACCGTGAACTGTCGATATCTTCAATTGGAAAAAAAGCTTGCGCTATGGGAGCATGTGCACTTGCCATCAAACATTTCTTGGATGTGCCGATGCTTAATTTAACCTATGAAGAAGAAACGCCAAAATCAAAATTAATCATATAGCCTGATCCCCTCTTATCCTGAATATAATAAAGGAAGGTGCTTTAAAGAGTTCGATCACACCTGCACAGTTCAGTGATTCTTATGCTTAATTTGAACTGAATAATATGGTTGCTGAGGTAGACCCTTTAATTGGACACCTTCTTTCTCGTAAGAGGATAATTAATAAATATCCCCAAAACCTAAAAAGCTTTAATCGAATTTATCCCGTATTTAATAGCAGTCCCCCCACCTCAAGGCTTAGAGGAATCGAAGAAGCCTTGATAGTGGATGAAAAAACCCGCTGATTGAAGTTTCAATTTACTTCTGTAATAACTTACACCCTCCCCCTTATCAGCTTAATTTACTCTGCTACTTTTAGCATAATCGACATTTCTTATCACACTTTAGCTCCATTTACCTTGAAAAACGAAGGATATTGCTTTGATATTCTCTGGTAGAGAATCTTTTCCTAATTACACCAAAAACCCCTTCTAGCACAATTGCTAAAAGGGGATTTTAGTTAGATATTATCAAATCATACTTTTATTTATTCAGAAAGCTTATGCAAGATCTGGTTTATTGTTATTTCTTTCTTTTAATTCACTGACGATTTTACTATATATCTCATCAGTCAATTTGTAAAACAACAATAAGATAATAAGTGCAATGATGTTGAGACTTGCAGGTACCATGAACATCAATCCTTTAAGGCCAAGCAATGTTTCTGAAGTTTGCTGTACGTTAGGAACATAGGCAATCAATCCTAACGCAACCCCTGGAATGAAACCTGCAAGTGCTTGTGCTAATTTACGGAAGAAGCTGTAAGATGAATAGACAACACCTTCAGTTCTTTCCCCTGAATTCCATTCATGATAGTCAACTGCATCAGCAACCATTACCCAAGGAAGACCTAAAGCAAAAGCAAGTCCAAAGCTTCCGATTGAAAATGCAATTAAGAATGTTGTCGTATCAGTTGGCAACACAAAGTTTACAATATCAGCTGTGATACCAATTATAAGCCCAAGAGCAAACGTTTTCTTTTTCCCAATTCGTTTTACTAGAGCTGGTATAAACATAGATCCCAAAATCGCAAGTCCAATACTTAGAAAAGTTAAAATTGCCATTAACCCTGGATTGTTTAAGTTATATTCCAAGTAATATAGCTGAACGGCTGTACGAAGATTGGTAGCTGCTATCATGAATAATGATACTAAACAAAGTACAATTAATGGTTTATTAGATAATAATAATTTAAACAAAACAGAAAGTGGAATTTTTTCTTTTCTTTGCTCTCTCACAATATTTTCGCTAGTGTTTCGGTAACAAATAAAATGGAAAATAACTCCAAGTGAAGCCATGATAGAAATGGCAACGATATACCCTGTTTCATGATCAGAAAAATGAAGAACAATTGGAATAACAGAAACACCTGCAATCAGTAAAGCCATTTGGCTTCCAATTGCTCGAAATGATCCTAGCGACGCGCGATCGATTGGATTTTGAGTCATTGCTGCAGATAAAGAACCATAAGGAATGTTTACAATGGAATATGCAAGTCCAAATGCCATATACGTTCCAAATGCCCACACGATTTTTCCATTATCAGAAAAATCCGGTGCTAAAAATGAGACAACTGTTAAGATGGCGAGAGGTATGGAACCCCAAAGAATAAACGGACGAAACTTTCCACGTTTTGAGATTTTCGTTCTAGAATCAACAAAAGCCCCCACACTCGCATCAGCGAAAGCATCGAAAATTTTCGAAATTAAGAATACTAGACCTGCCCAATATGCTGAAATTCCTAATATATCCGTATAAAATTTCAATAGATAGATTTGCCCCATATCGAACATGAGACCGTTTCCAACATCCCCCAAACCGTAGGATATTTTCTCTTTTAAACTTAATTTTTTACTAGTTGCTGTTGTTGTTTTTGATGCTAATGTTGGTGCTCCCATAAAAAACCCACCCCTTTTTCAGTTAAACCTGCTCATGTTTGTAATCCTTTTCAAAGGAAATTAAATAAAAAAGCAATACCCAATTTAGAATGAAATTAAATCAATTAATTTGTTTATTAAACTAACTAATTAATGATAAATGTAGAATATCACCTTCGACATTATTCGTCAACAAAAAATTGTAAGCGTTATAGAAAAATAATATTCCTTCTTGGGTTTATATTTAGAATTTTTAATCCAGTATTCCCTTTATATAAAAAATAAATTTTTTTGGTGCGATAGCTCTTACGCATCACCATTATTATGTCTTCTGTGATATCCCAGAGTTATTGTGTGATAGTAGTTCTGTCCAAATGGCTTATGGAACATCTTCATCTGTTTATGATAACCATTAACTTTTTGCTCCCATTAAACGGATTGATAGCAAATATACTACATCTCTACTTATTATTAATGTGCACCATTCTTGTATTAAAAGTACTTCTAAATTTATCAATTCCAGCAAATATTTTAGAAATGGCACATATA
This sequence comes from Peribacillus huizhouensis, assembly GCF_014138605.1. Lineage (GTDB taxonomy): Bacteria > Bacillota > Bacilli > Bacillales > DSM-1321 > Peribacillus > Peribacillus huizhouensis. Next base: position 35,669 of record NZ_JACJHX010000008.1, read on the forward strand.
GTGTATAAAAAATCTAAATGAGGTGAATCCCATGAATTCTTTACAATCCAATTCAGATGAGATCAAATCTATACAACATACTTTTCTTAGACTATCTAAAACCAAACGGCTTGTGTTAAGTTCCCTTTTCGCCTGTCTAGCCGCCCTCTTTCAATCAGCAGGGGGATTTTTTCCTGGGATTGGTTATTTTATTAGTCCATTAGCCACTGCTCCAATCCTTTTTTGCTCCATGCTTTCTATTCCACTTGGTTCTATTTCTTATTTTCTGACTATCGGATTACTTCTAATTCTTCAGCCAAGTGAACTTATTATTTTCCCCTTTACAACAGGTTTGTTAGGGATAGCTACTGGGGCTTCTTTTTATTTTTTTTAAAAAAAGGTAACTATTATTGTTAGCGGTGCCACACTATTAACTGTTGGAATTATTATCTTATTATACGGTTTCGAATTCCCTGTACTAGGCCCTACTTTTTCTCAAACTTTTTCTTTTCTTTCACTTAGTTTCATTTTATTATTTGCTATCTTTTATAACTGGGTTTGGGTTGAAATTAGCATAATCATTTTTAAAAGGGTGAAACCGATTATATCTTCTTAGCTTCCAAATTACACCTGTATTCGGAATAAGTGGAATAGTACTTCCAGTCGGTATTAAGATTCTAAAATCTGTAATATACCTTTTTTTGTATTCCATAATTAACATCAATCGGCCGTTCCAAGCCGCCCCCCTGTTGCACTTGCTACAAGCCCAGTCCTATTGATAGCAATTGTCGTAATTTTTCCTGTTTCGTGGTGAACCCTCCTTTATAGTTTGGAGAGCACCCCATGCAGCCACCAAAAACTGTCGCTACATTTACTCCCCATTCGACCATAGTGTGCTTTGATTTTAACTATAACCCTTCGTTTGGTCCAATTGGGGAGGTATTAATCGCTGAGTTTGGAAGTGAGGCACCAGATACGACTGGTGGAAACCCTGCATCTCTAGTCGGTGACCGTGTTTCTAGTGGCTGTAATATTCCTTCGGGTTAAAATAGACGTTTTGCCACAGGTTGCACCCTGTTTAATCGGGCCAGCCGTACAATGTACAACATTCCTTGTCGGATCCATTAAATTTCATCCGTAGATTGATCAACAACGCGACTTCCTCGAACATCCATTCCATGATTACCGTAAAACAAACGATTTTTTCGATCAAATTTTAGCGGAAATGGATTCCTTAGTTACAAGAAACTATTCAAGCTGAGTTCCATCAAAATTCGCTCTCAAAATAACTGCCACTCGCTTTCACTATCCTTTTTTATATTCCGATAGGTAGGACACCGAATGGAGAGTATGCTCCTATCCATACTTGTTCACTTGATTGATTAAATAAAATATTTCCCGTTTCAAAATTTTGTCCGACTAGTGGAATGATAGAACCTGGATAATCATGAAAGTACGGATACTGCTTCACCCATCGGCTATTATCAACTCTCACTACACCGGAGTTAGTCGTGCCGTTCCTTGGCTGAAATACATCTTGCCATCTGGATCGAATATAACACGATTATTATGATGATCACCTAGGCTCGGTAATCCTGAAATAATATTCTTCTTAGTTCCATCTGATTTTACTATCGATTCACGGTACCTATCCTAAAAAAGCCTCTATTTCTATATATTCAAAAGAAAGTTGCCTTCATTCAATCATCTTGAAAAGACATCATGTATTAGATTTATAAGGTCACGTCAATTATTACAAGCTCATTTGATCTACATAAAGCCTCTTTCAGTGTATTTTCAAATTCAGCTACATGATTCACACGTCTTCCTATGACTCCAAAGCTAGTTGCCAACTGGACAAAATCCGGGTTTTGAAACATTATTCCATAGCTCTTTCCAAACATCTTATTCATCGTCTCCTGTTCCAATTTCAATATTGAATCATTTATAACAATGATAATGAAAGAAAGTCCGAGGCGCTTAGCCGTCTCTATTTCAGAGAAGTTCATTAATGCTCCACCATCCCCAGTTATACAAATTACAGTTGCACCGGGACAAGCTAATTTAGCACCTATTGAACCTGGTATTGCGATTCCCATCGAGGCCAGTCCATTTGATATTATAAGTCTTTTCGGCTGTCTAGGCTGATAAGTGCGAGCAATAGACACTTTATGGGCGCCCACATCAGAAATCACAATGGTGTTCATTGAAGAGAGTTTTTCGATTATATGTAGGATATTCTCTATCGTTAAAGGTAATGAATTTAGATCTTTCTGTATCTCTTCAATTTGATAGGATTGCTTGATTTTTTCTTGAAGATTCCCGAAAGGAACCCATGATTTAGTTGGGATATCAAGTTGATTAATTATCCTCAAGGTTTGCTTGATATTTCCAACCAGTTCTACTTGTACTGGATAATACTCATCCATTTCGGCAGGTATTGCATCCAGATGTATAATCGGCAGTTTCTTCTTATTCCATTCTTTAGGTAACTTTTCCACGAAATCAAATCCAATGACAATAAGTAGGTCGGCTTCCTTGATGACAGCTGATACTTCGTCTTTCTCATTAAACCCAAACGTGAAGAAATTAAGAGGGTGATGTTGAGGTAAAACGCCTTTTGCCATAAAGCTATGAATCACTGGTGCTTGAAGAGCTTCGATAAAGGGGTGGAGTTCAGCTACGGCTTCTTGTCTAACCACCCCGTTACCAATAATAACAAGCGGTTTCTTATATTGTTGCATAAGTGTTAGTGCATCATTAATCGACTCCATTACAGGGATGCTTTCTGGAACAGGAGTAATCGGTAAGGGGTTGCTTGAAATCATTTGACTTGCTAAGTTTTCCGGTAATTCTATTGCTACTGGTCCTGGTTTCTCCATCCTTGCGACTCTAAAGGCTTTTCGGATTATTTCAGGAATTCTTTGGGAATCTTTTATTTGAATACTCCATTTTGTTGCAGGTTCAAATACTTTTGCCATATCCAAATACTGATGAGATTCTTTATGTTGTCTTTCAAAAGCAGCCTGTCCCGTTATGACCACTACTGGTGAATGGTCTAGCTTCGCACTTGATATACCTGTCAACAAATTGGTAGCACCGGGTCCAAGCGTTGATAAACATACACCCACCTTATTTGATAATCTTCCATATACATCTGCCATGAAAGCGGCCCCTTGTTCATGACGAACATTCACAAACTGAATTTGATGAGAACGGGATAAGGAATCAACAAGATCAAGAATTTCTTTACCAGGAATGCCGAAAACATATTCGACCCCTTCGTTTTCTAAACATTGAACAAGTACATCCGTTACTTTCATATTGTCCTCCTAATGCACTCTTTACTTCATACATCCTTGCTTATAAAGTATCCAGGCTTTTCTTTTAGGATTACCCTATTCACTAGCAATCATTAAGAGAAGTAAATATTTTTCTCTACTCAATATAATTCTGTTTTTTAAAGAAAAATATTGTAGTCTTATTTTCAGTAACTTATGTATTTAAAAGGTGTAGCCCAAAAAAGAAAGGGTCAGACCCCGCAACAACTGATTTAGAGTGCGAAGTCATACCCTTATGAGATACCCACCTTTTGAACTAAGACAATACCGAACTTCCCATTAAATAACAGTCTACTTTACGTGCAACTTCTCGACCTTCATTAATCGCCCATACAATGAGGCTTTGCCCCCTTCTAGCATCACCTGCAGCAAAAATACCATCGATGTTTGTTTTGTAATCGCCATAGGCAGCATTGATTTTTTGATTCGTTATTTCTACACCGAATTGAGTTAATAACGGTTCTTCCGTTCCTTCAAACCCAATTGCGATGAAGACTAATTGTGCGGGCCATATTTTTTCGGATCCCGGAATTTCTTTGTAGAAATAATTCCCATTATTATCTTTTGATTTTTTCATTTGAATTGTGTGAAGCTCTTTTACATTTCCCTTTTCATCTGCAACAATTTTCTTCGTCTGAATGGAATATTCACGTGGATCGACACCAAATTTCGCTTCGGCTTCTTCATACGCATATTCAAGAGTAAAGACGTTTGGATATGCTGGCCACATATTTTCAGGCGTACGAGATGTCGGTAACTTTGGGTGCTTGCCAAATTGCACGACACTACGACAATTTTGACGAAGAGCGGTAGCGACACAGTCAGCTCCTGTATCACCACCTCCTATGACAATTACATCCTTGCCTTTTGTGTCAATGAACTGGCCGTCCTCAAAATTAGAATCTAGAAAACTTTTCGTAGTGGATGTTAAGTAATCCATTGCGAGGTGTATCCCTTTCGCCTCTCTGCCATGAAGCACTAGATCACGTTGTTTTTGAGCACCTGTACAAAGGATAATAGCATCAAATTCGTTTTGAAGTTCGCAAGCTGAGATGTCTTTGCCAACTTCCGTATTTGTGATGAAATTGATGCCTTCTAAAGTTAATAATTGGATTCGACGCTCGACAATTTCTTTTTCAAGTTTCATGTTTGGAATGCCGTATATTAATAATCCACCTGCACGGTCTGAACGTTCATAGACGGTTACATGGTGACCCGCTTGATTAAGTTGATCGGCACTTGCTAAACCAGCAGGTCCAGAGCCGATAATAGCGATTTTCTTCCCTGTTCGTTTATCTGGAATGCGTGCTTTGATCCATCCATTTTCAAATCCCTTATCAATGATGGTTCGCTCGATATTTTTGATAGTGACCGCTGGATCAGAAATGGCTACTGTACAAGCCCCTTCACAAGGAGCCGGACAAACTCGACCTGTGAATTCGGGGAAGTTATTCGTTTTAAGCAAACGATCTAACGCTTCCTTCCACCTCTCTCGATAAACTAAATCATTCCATTCTGGAATTAAATTGTGAATGGGACAACCTGTTGTCATCCCCTGTATTTCCATCCCCATATGGCAGAAAGGTGTGGCACAGTCCATGCACCGCGCTCCTTGCTGACTTAACATCGTATCAGAGAAAGGGGAAGAATATTCTTCCCAGCCGTTTAACCGCTTAAAAGCATCTCTATCATTTGGCTTTTGACGAGGATATTCCATAAATCCTGTTGTTTTTCCCATGTACCCCTCTCCTTCCTTATTTCATAATTGTTTCAAATGTTTGAACAGGTTTTCTTTGCTCTCGTCTAGCGTTTGCTTGAAATGCAGCCATTACAGCTTGTTCTTCTGTCAAACCAGTTAGCTTTTGATCTTGAATACTTTCCAACATGCACTTATAGTCTTTTGGAATGACTTTAACGAATTTTTCGGCGACGTCATCCCAATTCTCAATAACATTACACGCTTTAATACTGCCCGTGTATATATAATGACTAAGAATCATTTCCCACAGTATAGCAACATCGTGTCGATCATCGATTGCACCAAGTTCAATCATCTCTTGATTGCACAATGCCGTAAACTCATCACGATTATCCGGAAGAACATAAGCGACTCCTCCTGACATACCTGCCGCAAAGTTTTTCCCAACGTTCCCTAAAATAACAGCGCATCCACCAGTCATATATTCACATCCGTGCTCGCCAATCCCCTCCACTACAACGTTTACACCACTATTTCGTACTGCAAAACGTTCACCAACGAGACCGTTGATATAGGCTTCGCCGCTAGTTGCACCAATTAAAGCAACATTGCCGGCAATTACATTTTCAGACGCTACAAGCTGTGCTTCATGGGGTGCTTTCACAATCAGTTTTCCACCGGATAGTCCTTTTCCGAGATAGTCATTCGCATCACCAGTTAAATGAAGACTCATCCCATTTGGGACAAAGGCACCGAAACTTTGCCCAGCTGACCCTGTAAAACGAAGTGTAATTGTATCTTCATGTAAACCTTCTTTTCCATACCGCTTTGAAACTTCACTACCGACAATGGTTCCAACAACACGATTGACATTTGAAATCGGAAGCGTAATATCCACTGGTATCTGATCTTCTAAAGCTGGGAATACGTTTGGCAAAATTTCTAGAATATCTAGCGTTTCATTAATCTTATGGTTTTGAGGTGTTTTGAACGTACGAATTCCTTCAGGCTGATATAACAATGTAGATAAGTCCAAATATTTTGCTTTCCAATGATTCTTTGCCCGCTCACTTATTTGAAGGACATCGGTACGACCAACCATTTCCTCAACTGTTTTAAATCCAAGTTCTGACATAAGTTCACGTACTTCTTGGGCAACAAAACGCATATAGTTCACAACATGATCGGGATTCCCGTTAAATTTTGCCCGAAGCTCAGGATTTTGCGTTGCAACCCCAACAGGACAAGTATCCAAATGACAAGCGCGCATCATTACACAACCTAGAACTACAAGTGGCGCTGTCGCAAAACCAAACTCTTCTGCGCCTAATATTGCAGCCATGACAACGTCTTTACCTGTCATGAGCTTTCCGTCCGTTTCTAAAATGACTCGTTGACGTAAGCCATTCAGTATTAATGTTTGATGTGCTTCTGCAAGACCAAGTTCCCAAGGTAGCCCGGTATGCTTAATGCTAGTTTTAGGAGATGCACCTGTTCCGCCTTCGTAACCACTGATAACAATGACATCTGCAGCTCCCTTAGCTACTCCAGCTGCAATGGTCCCTATGCCTGCTTTTGATACTAGCTTCACACTGATTCTTGCATCACGATTGGCGTTTTTCAAATCATGAATCAATTGTGCCAAATCTTCAATTGAGTAAATATCATGATGCGGTGGAGGTGAAATGAGTCCAACACCTGGTGTAGAACCCCGCACTTCTGCAACCCACGGATACACTTTATTACCTGGAAGCTGTCCTCCTTCACCTGGTTTCGCTCCTTGAGCCATTTTAATTTGCAATTCATCTGCATTGACCAAATAATGGCTGTTTACACCAAAGCGACCTGAAGCAATTTGCTTTATGCCACTTCGACGGTTATCGCCATTTTCGGCTAAGATATAACGACTTGAACTTTCCCCTCCTTCGCCACTGTTGCTTTTACCACCTAAACGATTCATCGCAACCGCTAATGTTTCGTGCGCTTCTTTACTTAAAGAACCAAAAGACATCGCACCGGTTTTAAATCGACGGACGATTGAATCAACAGATTCTACATCCTCAATTGGCACTGCCTTACGTGATGGATCAAATGAAAATAAGTTGCGTAAGAAGCCAATCCTTTCCTCATTTGCCATATGGGAATATTGTTTATACAATTCATAATCACCTTTGCGGGTAGCCCATTGCAAGGTATGAATCGTCTTTGGGTTAAACGCATGGTGTTCACCGTCTTTCCTCCATTGAAAATCGCTTCCTGAATCTAACGTATCATCACTCGATTCAATAAATGCCTTCTTATGACGAATCCTAGCTTCTTCCGCAATAATTTTTAAATCAATGCCCCCAATTTGTGAAGTTGTACCGCAAAAGTAACGATTGATAACACTTGAACCGATGCCTACCGCTTCGAAAATTTGTGCACCACGATAACTTTGTACCGTCGAAATACCCATTTTTGACATCACTTTAACGACGCCATCGGTAACACTTTTAACATACTTATTAACCGCTTCTTTATAGCTAACTAATAAACTGCCATCTAAGATTGCCTCTTTATAAGTAGCATAAGCGAGATAGGGGTTGATCGCATCCGCACCATACCCAATAAGTGCGGCAAAATGGTGAACCTCTCTTACATCTCCGGCTTCAACGATTATGCTTACTTTCGTGCGATTTCCTTGTTTAATAAGATGATGATGTAGGGCACTTACTACTAATAAAGAAGGAATTGCAACATCATCTTTATTCATAAAACGATCGGATAATATTAACAGGCTTGCACCTTGATTTATTACTTGATCTGCTTCTAGGAATATACACTCGAGCCTTTTTTCTAAATTTTCCGAAAATAAAGTGTTTATATACGCACTCTTAAAGTCTTGAATCTCTTTTAATCGCTTCATTTGACTATTCGTTATTATAGGTGATTCAAGCTGAATCCTACGAAAATTTGTTTCATCTGGATGAAGCAGATTCCCTTCGGCGCCTAACAGCGTCATCGTTGAAGTAACAATTTGCTCGCGAATTGAGTCAATCGGTGGATTGGTGACTTGAGCAAAGGATTGCTTAAAATAGTTGAAAAGGGATTGTGGAAAATCCGATAATACGGCTAGTGGACTATCATTCCCCATTGAACCTAGCGGATCCTTTCCCTCAATGACCATTGGCAGCAAATATTTTATAACTTCCTCATACGTGTATCCAAACGCTTTTTGCCGTGAAAGCAAATCAGGGATTTCAACTTCTTCTCGTACCTCATTATCTAATTGAACAAGGTGTTCATCCAACCATTCTTGATACGGATAAGCCCCTGCCAGTTCCGATTTTACTTCTGCATCGGAAATTATCCGTCCTTGTTCTAGATCGATCAGTAGCATCTTCCCCGGGCTCAAACGTTCCTTATATAAAACATTTTCTGGTTCCACGTTGATTACACCAACTTCGGATGAGAAAATAATATGATCATCTTTTGTCACATAATAACGAGCTGGACGTAGACCATTACGATCTAAAACAGCCCCAATTTGTCTCCCATCGGTAAAGGATATGGCTGTCGGACCATCCCAAGGTTCCATCAAACAGCTGTGGTATTCATAAAATGCTCGCTTTTCATTCGACAAATGAGGGTTATTTGTCCAAGGTTCAGGAATGAGCATCATGGCTGCGTGAGCTGGTTTCCTGCCTGCAAGCACCAAGAACTCCAATGCATTGTCTAACATCGATGAATCACTGCCATTTATATCAATAATCGGTAACACTTTCGATAAATCGTCTCCAAATGCTTTAGAGACAAGCTTTTGTTCACGGGCTTTCATCCAGTTAATATTTCCTTGCAAAGTATTGATTTCTCCATTATGGATGAGATATCTGTTCGGATGCGCCCTTTCCCAACTTGGAAATGTATTCGTACTAAAACGAGAATGTACGAGAACGAAGGCAGAAACAAAAGACTCATTTTGTAAATCCAAGTAAAACGCATCCACTTGTTTGGGAGTCAGTAACCCTTTGTAAACAATCGTCCTACTGGAGAGGCTAGCAAAATAAAAACGTGACTCACTCTCTTTCGCCCATAGTTCAGCTTGTTTTCTAATAATAAATAATTTACGTTCAAATGCTAAGTCATCCTGGATATCAATATTCGCTCCGATAAAAACTTGGCGAATAATTGGGCATGTTTTCATAGCTTTTTTTCCGATTATTCCGACATCTACTGGCACAGTTCTCCATCCTAGAATTATTTGTCCCTCTCGTTCAACTAAGTCGTTTATTTGCGCCTCAATCTTTATTTGCTCGGTTTGATCATTTGAAAAAAAGATCATTCCAACGCCATAGCGCCCTTTTTCAGGCAAATGAAAGTTTAGGCAAACTTGACGGAAGAATTCATCTGGAATTTGCACCATTAATCCTGCACCATCTCCTGTAAGTGGATCACTTCCCTGGCCGCCACGATGATCTAATTGACATAGCATTTGAAGTCCCTTTTTCACAATATCATGTGTTGCGTTGCCTTTTATATGAGCGTATAAGCCAATTCCACATGCATCATGTTCAAATTCAGGACGGTAGAGACCTTGCGCTTTTGGTAGTTGATTAAAGGTCATGATTATCTTCCCCGTTTCTTTTTTACCAATATCTTTATTTTTTATTGTAATTTCCCCAATTAATATAAACAATATATCATTTAGATGTAAACCATATTGTTTTTATATAATTAATTACAATGATTTGAACATTACATCCCGATATTCTGATTAATCTAACTCAATCACTTTTTATCAATTGAAATTAACCAAAATTTTAAGATTTATCCTGTATTAACGATCAGTAACCGCTACTCATTGCGGTTTGACTTTATTCAAAAAAAGTTACTTTTTCACATTTTCAAAAAAACAATAGATCCCAGCGGTTCATCAATTTTTAAAGATTACCAAATTACGTGATATTGTATGTATTCAAATAGATTTAAATAATATATCATTTAGATATAAACAATCTTGGATTAGAATATACGAGGAGGTAAATTCATGGAACTGCGTCAGTTAATCTATTTTATAGAAGTCGCTGAACGGGAGCATGTAACAGCTGCTGCAGACCATCTTCATGTGGCACAATCCGCAATAAGTTTACAAATTTCTAAACTTGAAGCTGAACTTGGTGTGAGTTTATTTGAACGAGTTGGAAGAAACGTTAAACTTACCCAAATAGGAAAAATTTTCTTAATCCACGCGAAAACAGCCATCAAGGCTGTCGATTATGCAAAAGAGAAGGTTGACGAGTACTTAGATCCAGAAAACGGGACGATAAAAATTGGGTATCCAACAAGCTTGGCGAATCATACACTACCAACGGTTATTTCTGCTTTTAAAGCAAAATATCAGAACGTTTCCTATCACCTCCGACAAGGATCCTATGCATCTTTAATCGACTCTGTTAAAAACGGAGATATCGGACTAGCATTGCTTGGTCCTGTTCCTACAAATGAACCGGAGATTAAAGCAGATATTTTATTTTCGGAAAGTTTTTCTGCATTAGTACCTGAGAACCACCCTTTGGCAGAGAAAAAGAGCTTATCCCTTAGCGATTTACGAAACGATGACTTCGTATTATTTCCAAAAGGATATGTTCTTCAAAAAATAGCAGTAGATGCTTGTTTACAAGCAGGTTTTGCACCAAACATCATTGCGGAGGGGGAAGATATGGATGCGATAAAAGGTCTCGTTTCAGCTGGTATAGGTCTGAGCATCTTACCAGATGGTACTCTTTATGACACTACACCTCGCTTCACAGTAAAAATACCGATTGATACACCACAAGTACAAAGAACCGTAGGAATTATCTCTTCTAAAAATAGAAGCTTGGCACCAACTGAGCAAGTTTTTTATCAATTTGTTAAAGAATTCTTTTCATTGTTGGAGCATTATCGTTAAGTTTGTTTATAAATCTATAAATGCGCAATCTCACAGCCAAAGATATCAACCTCTTTTAAAACGACAAAAGCAAAGGGATTCCCTCTGCTTTTTCCGTCGTGGAAACGTATTATATATAATCTTTTAATCTACTCATTTAATGATATTGAAGCCAAGGGACCCAACCTTTGTTGATCTCTTTTACTATAAATAGCTCTCCTACAGAAGCACTTTGATCTGGTAGCAATCCCGGAAATCTAAACCTGACAAACCAAGAATGATTCGCTACGTCATCCCCGCAAAAATTAATCGCCATTTTATAATAAGTTTGCTCAAACCCGGTCAAAACTGGCATAGGTTTCAATACTTCAACACTCCATTCTTTATATTCAGAACTTGTCCCATAAACATCAGGAATAATAGCAACCAAAGAACGGATTAGTTCACTTTTTTCATTTTCGGTGGTTTTTATTAGACTTTTTACCTTTGGACATTCTGAATCAAGTATAGCTCCCCTTTACTGGAGATGAGAGTAACAGGATTACTAACAATGAAATTTGAAAAGTTTTTTTCATTTTTCACCTCATGTTTAGTATGCACAAATCAAGCAGGTACACGTTCCAATTCCCATCCAATCGTTTCCTTTTATCAGAAAAATCTTTTCTCACCTAAAAAAGTAGTTAATAACCGAAAGAAGGATAGGTAAACTGATATTCTCATACGAATATTCCAAAGCATGTCTCATATCTTTATACAAAGACCTATTGGGAGTGAGTCAACATGAAATCTTTTTACAAAGGAACCATCATATTGATTGTTGCAGCGTTCTTTGGAGAATGTATTGAGTTTTTTGTCAATATGATCCTCGCTAGAGAACTTCGTGAAGAAGGAATGGGTCTTTATATGTCCATACTGCCAATCATTTTCTTAGTTTATATTATTTCCGGCTTCGAATTACAGGTTTCTATATCGAAATTTGTTGCTGAAAATAAATCAAAACTTCATTATAATTTACTGCAACATGCACTTAAATTAGCAGGATATGCAATCCTGATCACACTTTTGTTAACATTTATCGTTGTATTATTTTCGAATGTTTTGGATAATTTTCATCCATATGTAAAGTGGCTATTAATCGGGTTAATCCCAATTGCAGCTATTTCAACGATTGCAAGAGGGTATTTCATGGGCGTTCAAGAAATGGGGAAAATCGCCTTTTCAAACTTTTTGAAAAAAGGATCTCAATTTCTACTGCTCTTGCTTATCTTTCATTTTCTACAATTTGACCAAGAAAAATCACTACTAAGCGCGTTGACTATATTAATTGCCAGTGAATTCATTGTATTTCTCTATTTGATTAGCTTATTTATCATTCAAATGCAAACAATGAGAAAAGTTTCAAATACGTTGATTTCAGGTAAACATGCACGTTACAAACTGCTTGCAGTATCAGTACCAACCGTAGGACTTCGCATTTTTCACGCCATTACCAATGCCATCCAGCCCTTTTTAATCCACTCAGCTTTACTATCAGCTGGGTTCGGCGCGGTTATGGCGACTGAACATTTTGGAATGTTGATGGGAGTAGCCATGACAATTGGCTTTTTCCCCGCTTTTATTGCTCATTCATTGATGATTATGCTCATTCCAAATGTATCGGATGCCTATGCCAAACAAGATTATCAAAAATTAAGAAATTTATTGCAAAAATCCATGTCCTTAACACTACTTTATGGATTACCTGCTGTCTTTATTATGTATGTATTTTCAGAACCTCTAACTGCACTCTTTTTTTCGTCAACTACAGCAGCGGTCTACCTTAAACTTTTATGGCCTTATTTCTTATTCCACTTCTTCATTATCCCGATGCAGGCTTATTTAATCGGTTTAGGATTAGTGAAAGACGCATTCATCCATACTGTATGGTCCCACATCATCTCATTTATGCTTATGTATCTATTAGGATCTCAATCCTCTTTAAATATGATTGGTGTTATTTTGGGCATGAACACAGGTGCTGTTTTATTAACCGCGATGCATTATGTAACGATTTGCAAAAAAGTTGGGATTTCAATTTGGTTAACGAAGCCTAGACAAAATGTCATTTAACAATTTAGCTCACTATTAAATATGGATCTACAAATTCAAATCCAATAGTGAATACCTTTAAAAAGATTGAAAAGTGTAATGAAATATTTTTGAAACGAATCAATATCGGTAATGCCAAATAATAAAATACGTTTCACTTGGTTAAAACCATAGAATGTCCTAACCATATACTAAGACAACAAAAAAGCTATCAAAAGGATATCTTTTGATAGCTTTTTTCATATTCTATATCTTATGTGGAATGTGTAATATCAACATTTTTCTTTTTCTCTCTTTTTTCCTGTGCCAATATTTTATTGAAGTCTTTAGTTTCTGATACAACAACTCCCGCTAGTGCGACAAGAGCAATCAAGTTCGGTATCGCCATTAATCCATTAAATACATCAGCAATGGTCCACACTAAGCCAAGGCTCATACCAGCACCTACAAATACAGATAAAGTGTAAAAAGTTCTGTACCACATAATCGATTTTATTCCAAATAAGTATTCAAAACACTTTTCTCCATAATAAGCCCATCCTAATACAGTGGAGTAAGCAAAAAAGATAATGCCAATCGTAACAATCCACCCGCCAATTCCTGGAAGCATCAGATCAAAAGTTTTGGTAGTTAAAGCAGCGCCAGATAATTTGCTTTCTGTAAATAATCCACCCATTACTAACGTGATGCCAGTTATTGAACACACGATGATCGTATCAAGAAAAGTTCCAGTCATCGAAATAAGAGCCTGCCGCCCTGGATGATCGGTCTTAGCTGCGGCTGCGGCAATTGGAGCAGATCCCATACCCGCTTCATTTGAGAAAACTCCTCGTGCTACACCATATCGGATAACTGCACCAATGGCGCCTCCTGCTACCGCTTCCCCTGTAAACGCATCTTTAATAATCAAAGCTAAAGCTGCAGGAACTTCCGTTATATTAAATAAAATGATAACTAGTCCACCTACAACATAAAAAATGGCCATAATCGGTACAAAGTATGCTGTAACTTTACCAATATTTTTAATACCACCCAATATAACAAGGGCAGTTGCAATCGTTAAAATTACACCCGTAATCCAAGGGTTTAGACCAAAGCTAGACTCAACTGCAGCAGCAACAGAATTGGATTGAACTGTACTACCTATTCCAAAAGCAGCGATGGCACCAAAAAGAGCAAATAGAATAGCCAACCATTTCCATCCTAATCCTCTTTCAATATAATACATGGGTCCACCAGCCATTTCACCACGTTTTCCAATCGTTCGATATTTAACTGCAAGAATCGCTTCAGCGTACTTAGTTGCCATCCCAACAAGTGCTGTAACCCACATCCAGAACACAGCACCTGGACCACCTAAAACAACGGCAGTAGCTACACCCGCAATATTACCTGTACCTATTGTAGCAGCCAAAGCTGTCATTAATGATTGAAAATGAGAGATATCACCTTCTGAAGAATGATCTTGGTTCTTAGAAAAAGCAAGTTTTAATGCATATGGTAGTTTACTAAACTGGAGGAAAGATATTCGAAGCGTTAAATAAACCCCAGTTCCTACTAATAAAATTAGTAGTGGAGGTCCCCAAATTATGTCACTTAATTTAGTCATAAACTCAGTCATAGTTTCACGTTCCTTTCTCTTTAAAATAATAACGAGCTGGGTACAGAGTATTTCCTGTTAATTTTCATTTTTATACTGAAAAAACACATTAAATAAAGAAGTGATAGCTGTTACTTGTGATTTATTTCAGCATTTTCAGTGCTGCTTAAGTGAGATGCAACATGACTCCAAGACTTTAAATTAGATAATTTCATACGCTTGATAACCAATGATAATAATTCCTCAGGTGCCAATAAAATTATTTGACAAAACAATAAATCAAACGATAAATTAGAGTGATAATTTATAATGTTCTGAATTTTAACGCGAAAAAAATATAAGATTATGATAATTACCGTATCTTTCTTGTTTACTGTTAAAAATGATAGATTTGAAAATTCTAGTCCAAATAATAAAATAAATAAGTGAGGTCCTTTCAATAAATATAATGAAATTTGTTAGATAATCAATAAAGCTCCTCCTTCAATTACACTCTATTTGTACTATTATATTCCACGAAAACTATTTGTACAATATCAAAAATAAGGTTTTATTACACTTTATCAACTTGTCATTTTATTGTTTAATGGTTTTAGAAGCAAAAGCTAGATGAAAAAATAAAGCCTAATCCTGTTATAGATTTAATCTAGTCATCACCATTTATATTCATAACAAATATTGTAGTAGTATAACAGAAAATGATAAATATAGATTATCAGGATATTAAGAAGAAAAAGGTTGTCCCAAAAGAGTCTAACTTGAACTCTACATACCGTTAATTTCGTATAATGGGGCAGCCTAATAAAGTGAACTTCAAACAGTGGGGGGTTCTTCATCCCCCCACCTAAGCTTCTTCGATTCTGCTAAGTCTCCAGATGGGAGTCTTACTTCCCGTTAATGTGGGATGAAATGAGTTTTACTCTATTAAATGAGAAAAATCGTTAATCACTATGCTCATTAAACCGTTTTACGTACCTCTATCCATTATGTATAAGAGCCTTATTCACATACTAAAATCTGTCTTGAAAATAATCCTTTTTTCGCTATACATCGATCAATAATCTCTAATCCAGTATCTTCAATCATCTGGTCGATTGTTTCTATCGAAATCACAACTACTTTTCTAGCAATACGTCGTGCATGCTTTAGGATAGATAGTTGATTCTCAAGTGTAGTATGTGTATACAAATTATATGGCAAATCGATAATGGCTACATCATAATACTCTGATATCTCGGAAATTGGACCACATGATACATCTCCTTCAAAACCGAAATAGCGAAGGTTTTCGTTTATTCCTTCTATAATCTGTGGATTAATATCACGGCCAACAATATCAATTCCCATCGAAAGTGCTTCTACCAACACTGTTCCAATACCACAACACGGATCAATTGCTTGAACTCCATCAGGATTCGGTATAGCAATATTAGTTATAGCTCTTGCTACTCGTGTACTAAGTGCAGTCGAATATTCATGAGGTTTTTTTTGATGATGGAACCAAATCGACTCACTCTTTCGATAGTTTCCAAAATACCATCGCCCAGCCATAGTAACTATGCCGTACTCATAATCTGGTTGATAGAAATCGAACTCTCCATTGATTCGCAAACCTAATTCGCGTTCTATACTACGACGTTCTTTATATTCAATTTTCTCCGATTTATCAAGGTCATTAATTTTCACAAAATTAACTTTGAATGTTGATTCATACAATTCTATAGATTGAACCTGATCTAGGATTTCCGATAAGTCATTCCCTTCGAAGAGGACTTCAATCCTTTCTTTGATAAAAGGACTTCGGCTCGGATTGACTTTAACATCCGTTTTTAAAATATTCATTTTCGTCTCAATACCAAATAAAGAGCGCATTTCCATCTGACATAGTGCGCGTTCATCCATCCGACATGCATAAGTATATATAAAAGCTGGCATTCGCTTATGTTTATTCAATCTGTTCCCACCCTTTATTGATAAAATCCTTCTTCTCTTAACCTTATCCTTTAAAGAATGGAAAAGCAAAATAAAGTGAAACTTTAATCAGTGGGGGTTTTCTTCATCCCCCACTGATTGTTAGTCCCGTTCTACTGTCGCTAAGATCTTCGCTTTCGCTTCGATCAATCGACAGTATGAACCCGAATCAATGAATCACAGACTAAGTTCGCCGCGTCCTGCGGCAACGTCTGTGTGACCCACATCCTGTGGGCCTCAACTAAACCTCTGCTCACGCATCGGTAAGTTTCACTGTATCTCACCAATCAGGCTATTTCCGGCAGCAGTCCCCCACCTATGCTTCTCCGATTCCTCTTAGCCTTGAGAGGTGGGGGTCTTACTTGCCCCCTTCATGTATAAAAACTCTGTTAATTCTTATCCAATCGCGTTAAAACCATTCTCTCCCAAACCTTCCATGGAAGTATGCTCTTTAGTAATATTCCTATTTTAACGCCTCGGCCAATCTTAGTACGGAGCTTCATTTCTTTGCTTATCGCTAGCTTAGCAACCTTTTTTGCAACATCCTTTGGATCTCCATACGAGGTTTCATTTTGCTTTAGATAGTTTTCCATTTTTACGAGATATTCATGATATGGGGAATTTTTATGTAAAGATTTTTCTGTTATATGTTTTCCGTTAGTCCAAATATTGGTTTTATATGATCCTGGTTCAATGAGGGAAACATCTATTCCAAAAGGTTTTAACTCAAGACGAAGGCATTCACTAAAGCCTTCAATTGCGAACTTCGAAGATACATAGGGAGATAGTCCTGGGAAACCCATTTTACCACTTATGCTACTAATTATTATAATTTTACCGTTCTCTTGTTCTCTCATATAAGGAAGTACCGTTTGAGTTATAGCAATTACGCCCAAAACATTTGTTTCAAACTGTTGTCTATATTCATCAATTGGAATGTCTTCTACAAATCCGGCACCGGCATATCCAGCATTATTCACTAATACATCTACTCTCCCATGCATTTCAATATTGATTTTGAATCGCTGTATAGAGTCTTCAGACGTAACATCCAGTTCATAGATTTCTATCCGATCAGCGATTCCTGCCATCTCTGCTCTCTCTATTAATTCCGTCTTTTTACCCTTATTTCTCATCGTAGCCATTACTTGAAATCCTTGCTTGGCAAGCTCCAATGAAGTTAATAATCCAAACCCACTTGCTGAACCCGTTACAATTGCAATTTTCTTTCCCATAGACTCGCACCCTTTCGAATGTACCGATTTAGTCCGTATTACTAATATCAAAGCTTTACATCTATGTATAATTACCACATTAATAACAGTACTTTTTCCATTCCTTCAACTTATTTCACTAGGGAACCATTTTATGTATCCCTGTTGAACAGGAAGAAAAAACCGCTGATGGATGTTTCACTTTACCTATGATAAAGTAAACTATAATTGACATCTACTATTAAAGTGCAATCGGAGGATTCTTTTTATTATGAAAGCCAGATACGAACTTACTAATATGAACATAACTTTAAGCAACGTGACTTTACGTGATTCAGTCGATAGTTACGTTCTTTTTAAAGCTGCAGATGAAAACAATAATGAAGTTACCATTAAACTTTCACACCAACAAGCAGATTTTCTTGAAGCTGAATTCACAAATCTGAATCGCCGAAGAAAAGGAAACGATGCGGAACCGATTTTAAATGATGAACCATTTGAAGATGAATCATATAATTTATTTAATGGTGAGTTTTTTATTGATCAAAAATAAACTCATTTTTTTGTTTATCTTTTTTCTCATAGGATAAAGAACATCCAAGTAATAAATACTAATCAAAATAGTATAGATCAAATTATTGGAGGCATTCTATGAGAAAAACATTTGTAATGAGAGCTTTATTGTTGATGACTATCTTTTTCCTAATGAATTTCTTCACATTATCTACAGTAAAAACCTATGCCGATGCTCCAGTTAAAGTGATAACATACAAATATAAAGATTTGGATTTTTTAACTTTCCCCCAGTTATCAAAGTTAAATAATAAAACAGCACAAAACAAAATCAATGCTATTTTCAATAAACATATTCAGAATTCTTATTATAACTTTCAGAAATTAAAAAAGTCCATGGAAAAAATCCAAGGCGAGCCCCTTTGCAAAGAAGCTCCCTCTGCGTGTCAATATGAGTATAATTCGAGTTATAAAGTTTTGTTTAATAAAGATCACAAAATCAGCATATTGATGTATGATTATCAATTTTCCGGTGGAGCCCATGGTAATACAATAGTCACGGCTTATAATTTCAATACAGAAAATGGAAAACAATATAAACTTGATGACATTATTATAAAAGATAATAGTTATGCGAAGATTTCAAATTACGTCAAAGAATATATCAAAAAGCATCCTGATGTATTTTTTACCGACAGTGAGACATTAAATGCCTTAAAAGTGACCAAAGATCACGCATTTTATTTTGTAGATGATGGAATCGCACTGCTATTTCAATCGTATGAAATAGCACCTTATTCTTCTGGACAACCAGTGATTATCATTCCTAGTACTATTTATCATTGATGCGAAATTCCCATCTCCCATCAGTGGTTTTTTTCATCCCCACTGATGGTACAACTGGGAATATTGTTACAAAAGATTCATTTTCCAAAAATCCAGCGCTTTTCTTTTAATCTTCTTAGAATTTTTCTTACAGATTCATTTTGCTGATGAATTTTTCTATCCGATGGAGATGTTGTAGGTGCAGGGATGTTTACTCTCTCGGGTTTTTTATTCATTTTATTAGTTCTCACTCCGCCATACATGTTTTTTTTAGTATATGTAAAAAGATAAAAACGATGAAAAAATAAGGATATCCCATAAGAGTCTGACCATGTACTCATTACACAGTTTTTGATGGTACTTTCACTGCATGTAATAAGAGTGGGATCTTGACACTTCTTTAGGGACATCCTCTATTCACTTACCATATTTCTCGTAATCGTTTTAATCTAGGTGCTTTAGCCTTATAATTCAGCATAATGCGTTCATTTTGTTCCATAACCTTTTTTGTATGTGGGCTTAAACTTACATCTGGAATTTTCACCTTTGGCTTTCTTACAACAACGATGTCATTTTTATTGGCTTTGCTATAAATACTCATTGATCCTTCACCGCCTTTTACCTTTGTTTTATGACCATATCGAACATCATAATCAATAAAGCAATCAGTAAACAATCCACTTCTGATACAAAATTTCGAGATTTTATTTTTATAATAAAAGGATCTGTTAATAGACTTACAGGATGAAGTGCCATCTTTTCATTGTCATTATAGTACGTATCTTCTCTTTCCAATGTAGCACGGATGGCGCTTTCATTCAAGTGAGGATATCCATTTAACGCCAATTGCTTCTCCTCTTCTGTTCTAAAAGGGAGGATCTGGACATTCATTCCGTCTTTCTCAACATAAGCTTGAAGAAGGATTCCTAAATATGCTAAATATTCCGAATTAGTTTGATAATATTCTGGTATCCCCTCTTTCTTTAAAAGTTGAAACATATTCTTTAATTTCTCCCGATTATCCGTAATTATTTGATCACTCTCAGCGACAGCCTTTGATGCAAAAGATAATTCGTGATCACCGATTTTTGTAAAGTACATACTAAGGAACACAAACATATCAATCAATACAAATACGAGGGCAATAATTAAATAATAATTCCAATTAACAAAAATACTTTTAGGATACATACTCCAATAAATGATCGCACCTAAAACGAATAAAAGATACCATGTTTTCCTGATTACTTCTATTTTATACCTAATTTGCTCCTGATATTTCCAAGATAAAATGACATAGCCGACCAAAGCGGCAAATATCGACCATACAAAAATTTTGAAAAACAATAACATCAAAATCCCCCTTTACTCCCCTTATACTTATCATAAGGAATTTATATGCAAAGGGAAAGACAGCTTTACTCACAAGTTCAAATTGATAAAAGAAAAGCCAACATTATTGTGATACATTCTATGAAAAATCAGCAATAATTTAAACAAAAAGGATATCCCCAACAATAAGAATCAACCTCGCATCACAGTATTAATCAAGCGTAAGTAATCACTATGAACTGTGTATAGAGAATGTAGTTAAACCCTTTTGGGACATCCTTAAATAGTTCGGATATCTTTAGACTACTTTATTCATACTTAAAGGATGGAAACCCCATTTAAGGTCTAATCGCATTTTTTCAATATAAGCAAGACGTTCATTTTCAGTCAAATACCAAACTTTTACCTAACTCATTAAAATCCCCCCTTATTATAGGTGTAACAGAAAATATTCAAGAACAATATATTAGTTATAGGGCAAGGTGTTAGTCATATATGGAAATCCACCAGTGAGCCTTGCTCTGTTAATGACTTTTTCTTTCACAATGTGCAAATCTAATTTACCCGAGTGGTACTGTGCTACATCAACTTTTTTCAGGAGTGGTTTTTCGCCACACTTCTCATATGCCGGTTTGCTCAATTGTTCTATCGGGCAGACCAGGTTCTTTTTCAGTTACACTATTAATTAATGAAACTAGCTACGCCCCGACTATAATTTCAATAAATGTAGTTGTATCTTCATTTGATTCAACTGCTTTTGGAACTGGTACATCTAAAATTTTGGCACCAGAATTTATTTCAGATACTCTAAAAATATTTTTTAAAGGTACTGACCTACATTGATTGAATGCCCAGCTAATTTAGCCCATCCATTTTTAGTAGCTAGACAGAATTCTTCAGCTTCTTTACCCACTTCTATTTCGAATTAATTCCCCCATTCCCTGTTTATTCGAACTGCGCATTACTGTTTTTAAGGTCCTTTTTATCCAATGGTAGAAAATGTGTCATAAAAATAGGGTTTGTCCAATCTTTTTTTCTCAAAACTCATAATATATTATTGCTATTTCATATAAAAAAGCGAAAGGGGGAAAGTTTTATGGCTAAAGAGATTCGCTATATGGGACATATGACAAATAAAAGTCAAAAACATTGTAATGAATGTCACAAAAAAGATCATGAAAATAAATGTAATGGATGCATTTGTGATCAATTAAGAAAGTTACAAACACAGACAGAAGTAGACGTATTCTTATCAGGTGGTCAAATGTTAGAAGACGTAGTATTTATTACCTTAAATCAGAAAGATTGTTGTGCTTTCTTTACGGATCCTACAACAGAACCAGGATCAACTCTTATTGTAGATTGCCAACAAATACAAGCCATTCGTATCGAAGCAGACTGATATGAAATTACAAATATTAGCTGACATAAATAATTAATTATCACTTTATCAACGAGACCGAATATCAATTTAGTCTCGTTATTTTTAATTTTTCCATTTCCTTAATTTAAGGTGTCACAATTTGTGTCTACTGTCTAGTCGAACTACAACATTAATCTTCATCATCAGATTCAACTAAAATCTTTGCTGCTCCACACTCAGCGCCACATCCTCCACAAATTGTGTTTCCGTCATATTTAGTAGGAAAACCCATATCGCAATATCGGCACTCAATATGTTGAGCCATTTTCTTCACTCCTTCTCTGTTTATTCGAACTGTTCAGCAAAATTAAATGTTTTATGTTAATATCAGCTTAGATAATATTGGTAATTGTATCTTGAATAGGAGTGTATGATATGAAAAAAGTTACTTGAAGTATTTAATAGCTATTTCTTTACTTTTCGGAATAATAATTGTTACCTCTGGCATTCAGATAGTTATTTCTCCTTTAGTATTTGTTAGACTAATAAATTTAATAGTAGTTATAAATCTTTCTATAATTGTTGGAGCCTTTATAAGAGAAATATTCATTCTTAAAAAAAATAATAATTCTGAGAAATATTCATTCTTAATAGGTTTAATATGACCGTCTTGTATTTATCGGACTGTTCATTATTTTTCCACCTTTCCACTTCCATTTATTGTTATTCTAAAAACAGGAGGTGTTTTAGTGATCAAAAAATATTCCTTCGTTGCTTTTTGTTTTATATCCTTACTTATTATTTTTACTGGTTGCCAAACAAATGACTCAAATCTAGAAGAATCCCCTGCTCAAAACCGTCCCAACTCGGAAAATGGTATAACAATCAAAACTGAAAAAGAGGAATATCTAACTTCCGTTAAGACGATTACACTTGAAATTCAAAATGACAATAATGAAGAACAAATGACGGGTGTTCACTTTTTTCTTGAAAAAAAATAGAAGGTACATGGCGTAAAGTGCCCATGAAAGCAGAATCCTTCACAGAGGAAGGTCTTATTCTACCTCCGAATAAACTGTCATCTCTAGATCTTAAGGTAAATGACCTAAAGTATAAGCTTTCTCCAGGTGAATATCGGACTACTATTGGCAAACTTGGTTCTTCATTTAAAGTTGTAGAATGAGAGAGAACTGCTGCAAGTTCTTTCTCTTTTAAATCAATTATTATCAGAACTATTTACTGCACAGTATGTGTCAACCGTATATTCGGACTAGGAACTATTCTTCTTCATCTTCATCAAGAATTTTGGCAGTCTCCCTTTCAGCACCACAACCAGCACATGCAACATCTCCGTCTACTGATACAAGGAGAAATCCAGTGTCATAATACATACATTCCCAATGCACCACTCTCACCTTCCATCTGTATTTACCTTTGTTTTTTTGATAAAGTCTAATAAAACCTAATATATGGTCATATTATTAATAGGAGGTATAGCTTTGGAGGATTTCTTTGTATATATTTGTATAATATTCGTGGCATCCATTTTACAAACAAGTACAGGTTTTGGATTTTCGATTATTGCCACACCTTTCTTATTAATGCTATTTAAACCTCAAGAAGCCATCCAAATAAATATTATCCTTTCATTAATTATCTCTGGTGCTTTAATAATGAAACTCAAAAAGGATATTGATATACATTTATTAAAAAAATTAGTTTTAGGAAGCATTATTGGTCTTCCATTTGGTGGGTTAGTTTATTTATCTATTGATATTAGTACTTTTAAAATTATCATAAGTATCATTTTATTAATATTAACTTTAATGCTATTTTTCAATATTAGATTTAAATCAACTACAACGAGAGATTATTTTATAGGTGGTATATCTGGTCTTTTAACAATAAGTATCGGTATGCCTGGGCCACCATTATTAATATATTTTGCTGGAACAAATACTGTAAAAGAAAAAACAAGAGCCACAACATTAGCATTTTATTTATTTATATATTTCATTAGTCTTGTTTCTCAGATTTTTTTAACTGGAACAGATATGAGTATTTGGCGTTCAAGTTTGTATGCCATTCCTGCTGTATTTATCGGATTAATAATAGGACAAGTTCTATTTAAACATCTTAATCAAAAAATATTTGGGATCTTTACATATATCCTTTTAGGGTGTACTGGGATTTTCTTATTAATAGATAGTATCTTATCCCGTTGACTTAACTGGATAAAGGAGTCCTAAATCAGTATTATATCTCATTTGCTCTATGATTTAAGACCTTCATATAGAAGGTCTTTTTCTGTTTACTTAAATCAAAGCTTATTCGGATTGTAAATTACAGTATGAATACCCAAACTTCTATGACACTGTCAATTAGCATAAGTAAAATCATTCTCTCTTCATCGTTTAATATATTTGTTTACCAATGAAATCCACTCTCCTGAGTTGTGTCTTATGTTAACTATTGAAATTGTAAAATTAGTGTAAATAAATTATTAATTTTTCGTAAAATAGAGGTCTAACGCATTCCAATCCACTTCAATTTATTGCATAATTTTCAAGAATACTTAATTTTTAGGAGAAAATCTATTATGTTAAAACACTTAAAACGCACAGTATTATACAAAAATATTAATATATTAAAAAATCAAATGATAAAATCTGGTATGGAAAATGGAATCTCTAGTCCCGAAACTATTAAATATAGTCAAGAACTAGACAAGATGATTTATCAGTATCAACGTATGGTTAAATCAACTTATTAGCATTACTTTTCAAAAGGGCAATTCTTATGGTAATCTTTCCTGCAACTCATCAAACAACCGCCTTTCCTTTATATCTAAAGGGAAATCCATCATGAAAAATAAATCTTCTTCTTCAAGTGGTAATTCATAGAGATCAACGCGGTTGAAATCAACCCACTTCTTTTCACTGAATTCATCAATCGGATTCTATGTAAACCGAATATAATACTGCTTTTTTGCTAGTGAAACATTTTCAATATACCCAGAGAATTCGAGCCGTCTGTTTAGGAAAACCCCGCCACCTTCATAAAGGGTGCTATCTTTGATTTCCAAATCGATCGCTCCCTTCATCAAATTGCTGCATGCATGGAAATTAATAAAAGAAAACCAATTGCTTCTGCAATGAAACCTAAAGTTACGAGTAACTAACACTGAAGTGGATGACGAAAAAGTAGTAGAAATACTTTTACCAACAAGCAGCCGAAAGTTTATGTGAACTATTCAAATTTAAATAATCATAATTTGTTGAGAATCTGTTGACGAATTTAGTCAATAAGAATCCAAATGGGGCAGATTTAAACAATAAGCAAAAGGACAAAACCTTTGATACATAAGGTTTCGTCCTTTCTTCTCATTTCTGTTCCTACATACTCGCCCATCTTTAAAGGTCGAATAAAGTAGTACTTTTCATCTTCTGTTTATTGAAGCAAGCACATTTGTTATTACTGCACATTTACACTTCCACTCTTTGCTTGACCTTCCTTTCCTCTAACTTCCTGTGATTGCTTTTTTTTGATAAAAAAAGAAATTATAACTCCTATAAACGAGAGAATCGAGATGACGATAAAAGCTATATTGGCCCCATACATATCTGGATTGGAGATTTCCGGACGTTGTTGAGCTTTTTCTGCTGTCGTAGTCATTATAGTAACAAGAATAGCAGTACCGACCGACGCTGCAATCATCTTCATTGTATTGTCCATGGCCGCACCGTGAGCAATTAATCGTTTTGGCAACCGGTTTAAACCTGCCGTTGCTACGGGCATCATGACCATTGATAAACCAAACATTCGAATCCCGTACATAACCGTAATGTACGTAAAAGAAGTAGAGGGACTTAAATTCGATAAGGCAAACGAAGATGCAGTAATAATCGTTAATCCCGTAAGTGCAAGCCATTTTGCACCGATTTTATCAAAGATTCTACCTGTAATCGGGGACATCAAACCGGTGATTAGCGCCCCAGGTAAAAGTGCAAGTCCAGCTTCAAATGCTGTAAAATCTCTCATATTTTGCATAAATAGTGGGATGATTGTCTCAGATCCAATTAACCCCATAAAGGTAATCATCCCAATGAGCACAGTTAATGGAAAAACAGAATTCTTAAATACACGGAACTCAAGCATTGGATGTTCCAATCGCAATTGCCTTGTTATAAACAGTATAAGCGTAAGCGCTCCTAACCCGAGTGAGACGAGCGTACTGGTAGCTAGCCAACCATTATTTCCTGCACATGTAAATCCATAAAGCAATCCGCCGAATCCGAAAGAAGAAAAAATAATCGACAGGACATCCACTTTCGGTTTAGTTACCTCTGTCACATTTTTCATTGCAAAAAAGGCAACTACTATATCTATTAGGGCAATTGGTAGAATAATGAAAAACAATAGCCTCCAAGAATAATGTGAGGTCACCCATCCAGACAAAGCTGGACCAATCGCTGGAGCAAACGACATAACAAGTCCTACTAATCCCATCGCCGCTCCTCGCTTATTAACTGGAAAAATCATTAAAAATACCGTTTGCATAAGCGGAAGCATAATACCGGCTCCACTTGATTGAATCACTCTTCCAAGTAACAGCATTTCAAAATTAGGCGCTACACCCGCAACTAATGTTCCGAAAGCGAAAATACTCATCGCTGATATAAAGAGCTGCCTCGTTGAAAAACGCTCCAATAAAAAGGCACTGATAGGGATCATAATCCCATTCACTAACATAAATACAGTCGTTAACCATTGCGCACTATTCGCCGTAACATTCATTTCTTTCATAATCGGCGGTATGGCTGTAATCATCAGTGTTTGATTCAATATTGCAATAAACGCTCCTGCAAGCAGAAGCGCTACTATCGTAGACTGCTTATAATTTGGTGTTTCCATTCTTCCAATTCCTCATTCCTGATCAATTTCTTATGCTAGTAAGTAAGTTTAATAATAATTGCTGCAAAACATACTTTTACAGAGTACACGATTTTACTTTATTTATCTATTGATTCGATTTAAATGTTTCTCAAATCTTTATGGTCTTAGACATTTTTCGTTTGTTTTTAAGGTCTCATAAAGTTAGGTTTGTATAACAAATTATATTATTCTTAAAATTTATGGAATGGCTATACTTATTCTAATTTTAACCGAACAATCAAAGTACATATATTTCCAAAACAATACAAATCGTATTCATCATGTAAATACTTACGTACCAAGCACAGTGCTCCCACCTAATTAAAACATATTACCAAATATCACAGGATTATCATATTAGTGAAATATTACTCTATTTTTTTGGAAACTTGCTCCCTTTTCTTGCAAGACTAGGATATTTAGTATAAGCTAGGAAACATACTTATTTAGAAACATTCCTAAGGAGGCTAAGTATGTCTGAAATTCAAGATTTTGAAGTAGAAACAGTATTTGAGAATCGGGTGCATCAGCGTCACGCATTCTCCTTTAAGATTCATGGAGATGAGTTTAAAGGTCATTTTCATAATGACGATATTCAATGGCTTCATCCCCATCCAAAACAAATGATTGGTGAAGAGAAATTAGAAATTATTGAAAATAAGATATATGAATTAATGAGTCAATACGGCATTTCAAGTGGAATTAAAGACTTTGAAATAATACAAGCATTCGAAGACCGGCTCCACGAACGCCAGCAATTCACTTTACAAGTGCAAGGTGAGGAATATAAAGGATTTGTACACGAAGGGGAAATACAATGGTTCCATCCGCAACCTATGCAAAAACTTGAAGATGATCATGTGCAGGCAATTGAATTAGAAATACATGAAAAAGTGGCAAAACAAGCAAAAGATAGTAAATAATAATTAGAGAGTAGAACGGCAGCATATCGCTGCCGTTTTCTATTTTATAAAAAATATCAACAATAACTATTAGCATGTTCCGCTATATAATTCGTTCATCAATTACAACTATATGTAATCTAATCGATTGTTACATATACGACATAACTGTGAAAGACTAGATAGAAAGACAAAAGATAATGTGAAGCTTCAAACAGCGAGGGGTTCTTCTTCCCCTTGATACATTTCAGTCAAATCTAGTCGATTGTTAAATTGCAATTTTTTCAGATTAAAGGCATGACCTATTGTTCTTTCGTTAAGACGGTTTTGGAAATGTCTTTATCTAGGTCTTCAAAGTCATGATAAGCAATCGTTTCATATAACTCGCTACGAGTTTGCATATTTTGTAAAGCGCCTTTCTGTGTGCCTTCCTGCTTAATTTGTTCAAATACTCGCTCATATGCTTTGGCTGCAACCCGAAGTGAAGTAACAGGATAAATTACCAACTGATAACCCATTTCCTGAAATTCTTCGGCTGTATAATAAGGGGTCTTACCAAACTCTGTCATATTCGCCAGTAAAGGAATATTAATTTGCTTAGAAAACTGACGAAACTCCTCTTCAGATTGGAGTGCTTCAGGAAATATAGCATCCGCCCCTGCTTCAATATAAGCATTTACTCTTTCGATTGCTAACTCTATTCCCTCTACGGCCCTTGCATCAGTACGAGCAACAATATACATGGTAGGTGCAACCTGTTTAATCACTTTAATTTTTTGCGCCATTTCTTCTTTCGTTACAAGTTTCTTCCCATTTAGGTGACCACATTTTTTTGGAAGATCTTGATCTTCTATTTGAACAGCTGCTACTCCTGCTTCTTGCATTTCTCTAACAGTACGTGCCACATTCAGTACACCACCAAAACCTGTATCGATATCAACAAGTATTGGCAAATCAGTAGCACGAACTATATCTCTTGCTCGTTCTGCGACTTCATCTGATGTTACAATGCCTAAATCAGGTAAACCACGGCTTGCTGTGTATGCTGCCCCAGATAAATAAAGAGCTTTGAAACCTGTTTTTTTAGCTACTAGTCCCGCCATCGCATCATGAGTACCTGGAATTTGTAAAATTTCTGGTGCTGCTATTAATTTTCGAAAACGATTTGCTAAATCCGCTTGTGGTGATGGTTGATTTACGATCCAAGACATTTGCTTTTCCCCCTTAGATTATTAAGTGAAACATCAATAAGTGGGGGTTTTCTTCATTCCCCACTTATTGTTATTCCCGATCTACTGAAACTGCCCGTTAATGCGTGATAAATAAATCTACAAATTCATTTACTTTTAAGTTTGTTAAAATCTTGGGATCTAAGCAAGCCTTTTGGATTTGATTTTGTTGCTTAGATGAATAGTGCGTACTAATGTTACTTGTAAATTTCTTGATAATATCCGGAAACGCTTCTTCTCTTCGAAAACGGTGCCCAAGCGGATATTCACATTCCACAATATCTGAAACTGATCCGTCCTTATAAATTATTTGAATGGCATTCGCGATTGAGCGCTTGTTCGGATCAAGATAATCGACCGTATATTGTTTGTTTTCTAAAACCACCATTTTATCTCGCAATTGATCAATTCTAACATCACCTGCGGCTTCATCTTCATAATGGTCAGCTGTAATGTCACCATAAATCAACCCAATTGCCGTAATATATTGAATACAGTGATCACGATCAGCAGGATTGTTCAACGGTCCTTTTTTATCAATTATTCGAATAGCTGATTCATGAGTTGTTATTTTTACTTGATCTATTTCATCAAGGCGGTTTTTTACTTCAGCATGCAATTTTACTGCACATTCTGCAGCTGTTTGCGCATGAAATTCAGCGGGGAAAGATACTTTAAATAACACATTTTCCATTACATATGAATCTAGTGGACGGGCAAGTTTCAATTCTTGATTATTGAATAATACATCTTGGAAGCCCCAGCCTGGTGCAGAAAGAGCTGTTGGATACCCCATTTCTCCTTTAACTGCCATCATAGCTAGGTGTACAGCTCGACTTGTAGCATCACCAGCTGCCCATGATTTTCGTGATCCCGTATTGGGAGTGTGACGATATGTACGCAAGCTAGAATTATCAATCCATGCGTTAGATAATGCAGCAATAATTTCTTCTCTAGTTCCACCTAGTGCTTTTGTAACGACCGCAGTTGTCGCTATTTTTACAAATAAAACGTGGTCTAGTCCAACCCGATTTAAACTATTTTCTAATGCTAATACTCCTTGAATCTCATGTGCTTTAATCATCATTTCAAGAACATCTTTCACAGTTAATGCTTCTCTTCCTTCAGCAATATTCACACGACTTAAGTAATCAGTTATTGCTAAAATACCTCCCAAGTTATCAGATGGATGTCCCCATTCTGCAGCTAACCATGTATCGTTATAGTCTAACCAACGAATCATGCAGCCAATATTAAACGCACCTTTAACTGGGTCTAGCACATATGAAGTACCTGGAATACGAGTACCATTTGGAACAATTGTACCAGGAACTACTGGTCCTAATAATTTCGTGCATTCTGGATATCGAAGTGCTAAAATACCACAGCCAATTGTATCAAGTAGAACATAACGAGCCGTTTCATATGCCTCTGTGCTAGTAATCTCTTTGTTTAATACGTAATCTGCAATGTCTGCTAATAACACATCTGTTTGCGTTCGATCAATTCCGTTTATTTTCAGCATTTTTTCATTCCCTTTCTATTATAATTCGTTTATTATTTGGATGGACGTTTTTCACAACGTCCATCCAGCGAGCTAATATCTTACGGTTTTGATAAAACATTGGGGTTATGACGCTCGCCAATATAATTGACACGAGGTCGGAAAAGTCGATTGTTTGCATGTTGTTCAACCACATGAGCACATAAACCTACTGTTCTAGCACTAAAGAAAATCGGTGTATATATTTCAATTGGAAGTCCTAGCATATAGTAAACAGGAGCTGCATAGTAATCTAAATTTGGATAAAGCCCTTTTTCTCTCTCCATAACAACTTCACCAGCTTCACACATTTTATAAAGTAAGTCGTCACCCTTAGAATCACAAAGCTGTTTTAATGCTTTTTTCATGATGAGTGCTCTAGGATCCATCTTCTTCATATAAACGCGATGACCAAATCCCATGATCTTTTCTTTACTTGCTAATTTCTGTTTAAGTAACTGCTTAAACTTTTCAACTGAACCAGCTTCTAAAAGCATGTACATAACAGCTTCATTTGCTCCTCCATGTAAACTACCTTTTAATGAAGCTACAGCTCCTGTTAAGGCACCATACAAATCAGATTGTGTCGAGGCGATAACTCTAGCTGTAAAAGTAGAATTCGGCATCTCATGTTCGCTATATAATAATAAAGATTGGTCAAATATTTTTTCCTCAATTGCAGATGGTACTTTTCCGGTAATCATGTAATAGAAATTGGCACTATATGATAAATCTTTTTTCGGAGGTACAACATCTTGTTTATTAAGTACTCTGTAACTATTTGCTACGATATTAGGTACTTTCCCCAATAAAGTGTAGGCGCGTTTCTTATTTACTGTTAATGAACGATCATTAATTTGAGCATCATATCCGGCTAATGCAGAAATACCCGTTCTTAGTCCATCCATTGGATGTGTTTTCTCTGGTAATAGTTTTAATATCTTCAGAATATCTTCGGGAACATCATATTCATCCTTCAAAGTTTGTTCTTGTATTCGTTTTTCTTCTGATGATGGAAATCTTTCGTGAAGTAGTAAAAATACGATATCTAAATAATCGTTATTTTCTGATAACCTAATAAGATCATATCCTTGTATGACAATCTCACTATGAATTGTATCTAGGAAAGACAGTTTTGTTTCAGCTGCAATAACTCCATCCAGTCCAGGGGAATAATTTACTTGTCTAGTCATTTTTACTCCTCCAATTCAAATAGTCTTGATACAAGTTCTTGAAAGTATTATCAAAATTATGCAAATGCAACTTCTTCTCTTCATCGTCTATTCTTTGTAATTCTATTTCATATTTTATTTTGTATGACTATCTTGTCGTGTTGGATCTCTTACAAACTAGATTGTTTAATATTACAGACTTAAAGCAATTGTTGTAATAGCCTTCTGTACTCTATAGCCCCCTTTTAATTTTTGCGAACTATCTTAAATAGCAACAAACAATACCGATTTATATTTTTCATTGGTGCTTTTAGTCTTAATAATTGATTGGAACAGGAACTAAACACAAAAAAACAACTTCTAATAAGTTGTTCATTCACTAAAAAATTTTATTGCTATCTCATCCACGACTATCCCTAGCCTTTCAGGGAATTAGTGCTCTATTAATTAGGAAGGACTACCGGCTCATGATAATTGATTTTCGAATCTTCCCATTTTTATTGTCCAAGAACAGAGGCATTTTTCGGTGCGCTCTCAATTACAAAAGACGGTAGTTGCGGGACTCAAATCAACTTCCCTTTTAAGTAGATATAAAAAGTTCTTTATTCACACCTATTAATTAGCTTATTCAATTTTAAATATAACAAAATATTCAAAATATTGCAATTTTTTATTTTTTAATTTTCCCAATTAGAAGTTGTGAATTGATCACAATCTTTTCCTAGACACGCTCTGACCAAGGGGTATCTCCTTATATGCAAACTTTTTCCTTTAGATAATTTAATTATGATGTTAATTTTCTATGTGTAAGTTAAACCCTTTTAACAGTTCTTTTATTTTTTCTAACTTCCGGTGATTTAGTTTTAGCATTCCATGTCCTTCTTGAGTCTCTGGATTTCCTAGTGGAACTGTCTGATTTAAGAGTTCATTATATACTTCTAACTCTGTTAATCTATGCCCAAGAATTGTTTCAAACTTGTCTATTAATAGAGCAACAGCCCCTGACACATGTGGAGCGGCCATAGATGTACCAGATAATACGGCAAATTGGTTACCAGGAAAGGTTGATACAACTTGCTCCCCTGGGGCTACTAAATCCACTTCACCATTAGAATTACTAAATCTGGATATGCGTCCGCGCTGGTTAATCGAACCTACAGCTACAACTTCCGGATAAGCAGCTGGATAACTGTACTCAATTGTATCGGCAATTCCATCCCCATCATTTCCTGCAGCACACACGACCATTATATTTGCTTGAACTGCGTTTCTAATCGATGAATGTAAGGATGGATCATCATTTGATCCCCCTAATGACATAGAGATAACCCGTACTTTTTCACCTTTTGGGCCAGTCCAATTGATAGCGTAATCAATAGCTGATGAAATGTTGTCTGTAGTTCCTTCTCCTAATCCATTTAAAGCCTTAAGTATTAACAATTTAGCTTTAGGCGCTACACCAACTACTCCAAAACCATTTTTTGCTGCTGCTATAATTCCGCAGACATGTGTCCCATGTCCGTTATTATCAGCAAAATTAATAGGATTACTATTATTATCATCTGTGAAATTATACCCTCCAATAATTTGATTAATTAAATCAGGGTGATCTGGCTGGCATCCCGTATCAATTACAGCCACTACAATGTTCTCTCCTTTATAACCTTCCCTCCAAATTGAGCGCGCGCGAATCATTCTTATCCCTCGTGGAACTTCCACAGTGTTTTCTTTAACACCTTCAACACGGAACGGTATTAGTTGAACATTAGGCAATACGTTCCTCTCCCTTCAAATTAACCCTAATTGGGCAGTAGCAACTCCTTTTTTAAGGACAGATGTGGAGTATCACACTTATAACCCGTTTAGGTTAGCTAAATTAGCATTTCTTTATTCTATGTACGGGGATAAGCATTCGCTATAAACCTTTGTATCATTTGAACTTATAGTTTACTAGGGAACTACCTTACTTTTATCTATTTAATAAAACTATAATTACAGCTTTCCTACATACCGACATATTGAAATAATTACATTTAGATGGGTTATGTTATTACCCCTCTAACCCGTCCAACTAGAAATAAGGAGCTGTTAAAAGCTCCTATTGTGAAGTGACCCCCTCGTATCACAAGGTCCACTAATTATTCTTTATGCATCATGTTTATAACTGGAGCCGGACTAGAACCGCTGTACCAGTGGAGCTTAAATCCCGTCTAGTACCAATTCACCCTTTCATTTTAGATCGCCGCCTAATCTTTATTATCTTTTTAATGGAAAATCTTTTTAATTTAGAAAATCGAATTTCAAAAGTCCAATTGTTTATCCAAAGTGATATTCCTGTTTCAAGGATAATAAATAAAAGAAAACATGATATAACTATCCAAACAATCTTAGTTAATGTAATCATCCCCCTTTACTCTTTACTATTCAATTTGTTGAGTATATATAACTCAATATGTTATGGCAATTAGCATAGCGGTGAGTGTGGAAATCTGTTCTACTTGCGAAAGAGAAGATAATTAGACCTTTTCGCAAACACAAAACCTAAGAAGACTCTGTCTTAAGCTATAAGTTTATACTGTCGTTTACCCTTGTAATAAATAAAGTTATACTTTTACGGAACATAAAAAAGCACCCATTCAGGTGCTTTCCTATAATTTATACGATTAACTCAGTGAGTATAAAAGTCACTGAATATATATTGAGGTAATATTATTTGAAAATGTGTCCCATTAGGACTGCTATCGACTATTTTTATATCTCCACGATGCTCAAAAATGATTTTCTTTATAAAAGGTAACCCTAGACCTAATCCATCTTTTTTAAAAGAGATAAAGGGATCAAAAATGGCTTCCCAATTTTCTAAAGGTACACCTTTTCCAGTATCAACAATATCGATAATGATTCTATCACCCTCAACAAGAGTAGTCACAACGATTTTTTTTACTTTTCTATCCTGTGGTATAGCTTCCAAACTATTTTTAATTAAATTCACAAACACTTGTTTTATATAAGTATCATTTACATAAGCTTTTAAAGTTTTATACTTTTTCTCAAAAGAAATTTCTACAGAATTTTCTTTGAGGACTTCTTTTGATAATCCAATTGCTTGATCTATTATTTCATTAAGATCAAACATTTTAAATTCAATAGATTTATATTTTATATATTTCGTGTAATTTAGTGTTAAATCATTAAGCTGGTCTGCAGCAATTTGAATCATTTCATTCATATTTTTACCTTGTTCTGGTAATGGTGTCAACTCACTCATCAATTTTGAATATCCTTTAATAATTTGTAATGAATTTTTCACTTCATGAACTAAGCTCGCAGTCAAATTACCAGTATAATCCAATTTCTTTTGGCGTTCCAATAATTGGTTGTAACTGATTGTCATCTTCGTATTCATTTTTACAAAAGAGAAGATTATGATGACAGAAAAAATAATAACGCCAAAGCTACTATACAATGCACCTGTCCCAGGTACAAAGTTTAATAAACCTGAAAGAAATAGTAAAAAAGAGCAGAAAGAAAAAGTCCCTAAAAACCCTTTTAAATAGATATTTTGAATATATTTAGAAATAAAATAAGAAAAAACAATAAAAATTACAAAACTTGCTGTATGAAACATATATAAAGATTGAAGCGGTCCATACTCTGGAAAATAAAAAGAATTGTTGGTATTTATTATCTGTACTTCTTTCAGTCCGACTATTCCATAATCTGTTAAATTAACAATAAAAACAAAAGTACTCCAAACTACTAATAAAATCAATACCTTTTGATTAAAAATTGATACTAAAGGACGATAAAATTGGTTATCTTTAATATATGCCGAATGTTTTTTTACCGTAACATAAGATAAATAAAACACTAGAGGAATCATAAATGTTGGACCTGCTCTAAAAAACTTAAATAGTAAGAGAATAAGTTCTTCAGATATGACCCCTTTCAAATATAATACCGCAATATCTATTTGCCAAAAACTAATGGATAGCATATAAAACAACAAGGCATATGATAATTCCGAACCTTTATAAATCTTTAATACAGAAATCGCCAAAACTATAGGGATTATACCTATAATAACAATCAAAAACGATATGATCATTTCTAACTCACCACTCTATTTATGTCTCTTTATATATGCACAGGCATTGTTACCCCCATGACCATGATTCGTTATTGCTACTTCATTTACCTCTTGATGCCAAGTTTCTGTCACAATGGACATTTCTTCATATCCCTCTTTATTGGTTCGAATTGTCGGAGGGATAAATCCGTGATTAATACTAATTAAAGAAGAAATAACCTGTAATACCCCAATGGCTCCATATGGGTTACCAATCATACTTTTGATTGAAGTATAAGGAACGTTGTGATTAAATAATCTTTTGGAACATCTTTCCTCAATTCTATCATTCACTTGAATTCCTAATGCCTGACTATTAATATAATCTGGTTTTCTTCCTTCTATCACTTCTTTTAAAGCGCTAATCATTTGTTCGCCAGTTTCTTCAATAGAATAGATATGTACCCCATCATTGTTTGATACAATCTTGTCAATTTCACCTAAAATTTCAATATTCCTCTTTCGTGCATCTTTTTCTCTTTCCAGAATTATTACTCCAGAACCTTCAGAAATTGCAAAACCTTTACTATGTTTATTGAATGGTACCGCACCTACATCTAGTGTTTGATTGATGGGAATAGACTTTGTTTTGGCAAAACCAAAACAAGCCATTTTATTCACTAAACTATCTGCACCTCCGACTACAGCTACATCTATAATACCATTTTTTAGGTATAGCATTGCATCTTGGATAGCTTCTAAGCTAGATGTACAACCAGTGGTTATCGTTTTTGTTATCCCCTTGATTGATAAATAATGAGCGATTTCAGCAGTAATGCTATGATAATTTGAAAAATGAGAAAAAGTTATGGGCACTTTCCTATAATTATTTTCATTTACATGAATGATTGAATCATGAAAAAGCTTCTCACCAATTGCTCCCACAGAGATTCCAAAAAACAGCCCAACCTTTTTATCCGTTAAATCCGAAAGCTGAGCTTGTTTTAAGGCTTCCTTTCCGGATGCCATCCCGAGTAAAGTAGCCCTTGGTAATCGTTTAAACTTATTATCTGTCTCAAATTCATCTAAACCACTATTTAAACGCCCAATAATTGTTGTCTCACCATTTGGTGAAAGGTCTGTAACAGTTTCTAAACAACATATCCCATTTTTTAAATTATTTATGTATTGTGCAATATTATTTGTGTTTGGGGCTTTTACCCCATATCCTGTTATAACTACTTTATCTTTCAAACTTACCACCCTTTGATTATAAACTATTCCAAGATGTAATTATTCTAAATGAGATAGAAGGCAGTATTTATTATTATAGTATAATTTTCACGAAAATTAGTGGACAGATATTTAAAAGGAGTGATTCATTTCAAAATAACCCATCGAGTTTTATTTTTTCGGAACTATTTCAACGAAAAAAAGATGGTCTTTATTTGATAAGGAACAAAACAATACTTTCCAAATTTCACCTTGGGCATTATTATTTTTTCATTTAATATATTAAACTGCTTGGTATTCTCTCATATTCACACCATTAACTATTGAATTATATCATTATTCAGTTGGAATTCGCTACTTTTTACCCATTTATTCAATCGCTATTATATATAGTCCTCTACTAATATGTATTCTTTATTAACCTACTCAAAATGAGAAAAAATATATTCATTTAATAATAGTCCTTTTGCAACAAAAGCAGCTCTCTAATGTTTTGTATGGAAAAAAAGCAACTGAATTTATTTACTATACCTAAACTTAAACCCAGTTATCCTTTATCAGCTTAGTTTTCTAAAAAAGTTTTTTTGTTTTGATCATAGGCAGGTTTAGGTGCTTTGAGCGTATAGAACAATCCACTAAAAATCAAAAATATACCCAGCCATTGGAACCAAACTGGACGAAAGCCAACCAGCAAGATATCTAAGAGAATGGCGACAGCAGGGTCTACAAATATCATAAAGGAAACGATGTTTGTAGATAGATGACGAATGCTATTAAAAAACAGAAGGTACACTATACCTGTATGAACAACACCAGTAAGAACTGCGTAAAACCATTGAGTAGTATTTATTGATGTATAACTTGGAAAATGAATAAAAGGAAGTAGAATTAGAATACCAATCAGCATTTGAAGGAATGTGGTCGCATATACACTTGTCTTTGTAATACTTTTTCCAAGAAGCATTGTTGCTGCATAGAAAAATGCTGCAACAATTCCGTATATAATCCCTTTCCATTCAAAAGTATTTGAGCTAAATCCTTCTGTTCCCATAATAAATAAAGTTCCTATAAAACATAGAGTGATAGCTAAGATTGAGAACAATTTCAACTTCTCTCTAAAAATAAAGCTACCTATAATTAGCACTATCATAGGTGCTAAATGATAGAGTGAAATAGCAATAGTCACCGATATTAATTCAAATGATTTAAAAAGGAATATCCAGTTCAATAAATTGGCTGCCGCACAAAAAACGATTAATAGAAACTCCTTTAGATTCCATTTCTCTTTCTTAAAGTTACCTGTCACAATCCAAACTGTACATAAAAATATGGCTGCACACACACAACGAACAAATACCAGTTCAATTGCTGGAAGCCCAGTGAGCTCAGAAAAGAATCCGATAGAGCCGAATATTGCCATAGCTAGTGATAATTGCAGTATTGCTGTTTTATTCATTATATCTCCTTACTATTTTACAAAATTACCATACTTTCAAGTATACCTCACAAATGATATTTCCAAAAGGTACTTAACAAGGCACCTCTTTCATGATTATCAGTTGTTATCCTAACAGTCGACAAACAACTTAAGCGTAAATTAACCCAGTAATACTTCTATTTACGCACTCTGTATGTATCTCAATCCTTGCCTATTAACTATCGATTTGTGAAAGACCAATACAATAAGCTGTGAACTTATGTTAATGTGTTCACAGCTTAAAAAGTTAGCCTACCTTTATTTGTTGTATAGATACGCTACCTTGAAGTACATTTAGAATTCTATCTCACTATATAAAACTCTATTTGGAATACTTCTCTATGAATTTACATATATAGATGCTATCAAGTGAAACTTCAATCAGTGGGGGTTCCTCATCCCCACTGATTGTTAGCAGAACCGTTCGAGGTTTTACTGCATCTTCAAGCGAAATAATAAAATTCAAGTTTACTATAATAATTTACCTTTCTACATTAAAATATCGTGCTTCAGGATGTGCAAAAACAATTGCAGAGACGGAGGCTTCTGGTTCCATCATAAATCCTTCAGTTAATTCTACACCGATATCTTGAGGTTTTAAGAGACGGAAAAGCTTTTCCTGATCCTCAAGATTAGGACATGCAGGATAACCGAATGAGAAACGTTGACCTGTATATTTTGCTGCGAAACGTTCTTTCATCGTCATTTCTATCGGATCGCTAATCCCCTGTGCATCTCTCATCAAATGATGCATTCTTTCAGCAAAACCTTCAGCCGTTTCAAGGGCGAGAGATTGTATCGCATGGCTTTTTAAGAAGTCACCTTCCTGCTTCCATTTTTCTGCCCATTTTCTAATTCCTTTACCAGCCGAAACAAGAAAGAAACCGACAAAATCCATTTCACCTGACGAAACAGGTTTTATATAATCAGCCAAACATAAGTATGGGCTACTTTCCTGACGAGGAAAATCGAATTCCTCCAAAATTTCCTTGTGGTTATCAGGATTGTATATTTTAACTTTATTACCTTCACTTTGTGCAGGGAAGAACTGATAAATACCATTTAAACTGTATTCATGATTTGACTTTAAAAAATCGATAAGTTCATCAACAAGGTCATTAAGCTCGATCGCCCGCTCATCTCCCTGATTTAGTAGTGCAGCCACTTTTCCTTTCAAACCAAGATGGTGACCAATCAACATTTGCCTGTTTATGTATGGTTGAACGACTTCAATTGGATAGTTCTTTAATACATGACGTAGTTGATCAATTGGCTTCTTGACAGGAGCGACAGATAACGGTTTTACTTCTGCTTTTTTTCGTTCCGGTTTTTCCATTGTAGCCACGATCGCCGCATTTTCCCTTGCTATCTCTCGTTTTTCATTTACTTCCCTTAGATACTCTGTTTTTTTATGATCGTCATGTAAAATATTTGCAACTGCAAGCCCGTCCATTGCATCTTTTGAGTATAAAACTGGACCATCATACTCAGGAGAAATTTTGAAATCTGTAAATTTACGTGATAATGCGGCACCTCCAACCAGAATAGGAATGTCAATGCCTGTTTGTTTTAAATCCTGCGCTGTAAGGACCATTTGCTGAGCTGATTTGACAAGTAATCCAGACAGTCCAATAACTGTTGGGTTATGTTTACGAACCTCTTCAATGATTTGTTGTGAAGACACCTTTATCCCAAGATCGATTACTTCATAGCCATTGTTGGATAGAATAATGTCCACTAAGTTTTTGCCAATATCGTGCACATCACCTTTGACAGTCGCTAGTAGCACTTTTCCTTTTTTCGCACTGTCTTCTGTATTTTCCATTAGCGGTTCAAGATGAGTAACAGCCGCTTTCATAGCTTCAGCACTTTGTAAAACCTCCGCAACGATAAGCTGATTGTCATTAAAGAGGCGACCCACTTCCCCCATCCCGTCCATTAGCGGTCCGTTAATGATTTCAAGCGGTTCATCTCCGCGTTCAAGTGCCATATTTAGGTCAGTAATTAAGCCTTCTTTTGTACCCTCAATAATATAATTTGCCAATCGTTCATCTAGAGGAAGGACGGCGGTATTTTCTTTTTTCTCGGCCTTTTTACCACGATAAAATTCTGTGAAAGTCGCTAATGATTCTGATGATGTATCGAACAATAGTGCTTCAGCCAGTTTGACCTCTTCTTCCGGAATCGAAGCAAAGCGTTCTAATTTTTCTGTATTGACAATCGCATAATCCAATCCCGCTTTTGTACAATGATAAAGGAAAACGGCATTGAGGATTTCTCTTCCCCTTGGCGGAAGACCAAATGAAACGTTAGATATCCCGAGAATTAGCAGACATTCAGGAAAAGTTTCTTTGATTGCCTGAATTCCTTTTACCGTTTCAAGGGCAGATCCGATATACTGCTCATCTCCTGTCCCAACTGGAAATACAAGCGGATCGAAAATCAAATCACGTTCTAACAATCCATATTTATTGACTAGTAAATCAACAGAACGCTTAGCAATTTCAAGCTTTCTCTCGGCGCTAACCGCCATCCCCTCTTCATCGATTGTACCGACAACGACGCTAGCGCCATATTGATGGATAAGTGGTACAATCTTTTCAAAGCGATCTTCTCCATCCTCAAGATTAATAGAGTTAATGATCGCTTTGCCCTGCGATCTTTTTAACGCTTCCTCCAAGACAGCTTCATCCGTTGTATCAATCACAAGTGGTACCTTGATTTTCTTAACCACCTCAGTGACGAACTCTTTTATATTTCCTAATTCATCATCATCAGGATCAGCCAGACAAATATCAATGACATGAGCACCTTTTTTCACTTGTGCTCGAGCAATTTCTGCCGCCTGCTCAAATTTCTTTTCCCTAATTAGTTCCTTGAATTTACGCGACCCGATAACATTCGTCCGTTCACCGACAAATAACGGACGCATTGAATCATCATAGATTAGGGGTTCAATTCCTGATATTGCATGACCGTGTGTATTATTTTCAATAGTTCGTGGCTCAATCAATTCTAGTACTTTTACTAATGCAGCTATATGCTCAGGGGTTGTACCGCAACAACCACCAATGATATTTACCCAGCCTTTTTCTGCAAACTGTTTCATTTTCTCTGCTAAAGAAATCGGTGATTCGTGATAATGCCCTTCCTCATCTGGGAGTCCGGCATTTGGATAACAACTAACAGCTCGATTTGATAAATTCGCCAATGTTCTAATATGGTCAATCATGAACTCTGGTCCAGTCGCACAATTCAATCCGACCGCAAGTGGATTCATATGTTCACATGAAAGATAAAACGCTTCTATCGACTGACCGGCAAGTGTCGTTCCCATCGGTTCAATTGTGCCAGAGATCATAATGGGTACTTCTCGTCCGAATTTAGCAAACGCCGCTTTTATTCCAGAAAAGGCTGCCTTCACATTTAACATATCCTGACATGTTTCAATAAGAAGTAAATCCACTCCACCATCTAGCAGTCCTAATGCCTGTTCTTCATAAGAAGCAGTCAAAGCTTCAAATGTAGTTCCACCAGTTACAGACAAGGTCTTTGTCGTTGGTCCCATAGCTCCTGCCACGAATCTAGGCCATTCATTACTCGAATATTTTTCGCAAGCAGCTTTAGCAATTTCGGCAGATTCTTTGTTTAGTTTATATGCCAGATAACTTATTTGATATTCATCAAGCACGATACTTGTTGCACCAAATGTATTTGTTTCGATGATGTCTGCACCAGCTGCCAAATATCTTTCATGGATGGATCGAATGATATCAGGTTGGGTTATCGTTAAATATTCGTTACAGCCATCATATTGTTCACCACCAAAATCCTCTGCGGTTAAATTCTCTGCTTGTAACATAGTCCCCATCGCGCCATCTAGTAATAAAATTTTCTTTTTCATTTGTTCCTGTATTAACTGTTTACTCATATGCTCCCACCTCCGAAGTTTGCCTACTATCTACTTTTCTAATATGTTTCGTCAATTTTACAGTCATGTCATAATATAAAAACGGGGTAATTAAATAAATTCCCTTAAATTTATCCATGGCAGCATCAAGCAATTCCTTGGCAATGGCTACTCCTTCATTTTTAGCTTTATTTAGATCATTACCTGCAGATGCCATTGCTCTGCGGACCTCGTCTGGCAATAGGATACCTGGCACTTCGTTATGGATAAACTCAGCATTTCTTGAACTTGTTAATGGCATAATACCAAGAAATATAGGTGTTTCTAAATGCTGCGTGGCTTCATATACTTCCTCTATTTGCTTCACAGAATAAATTGGTTGTGTCAAAAAAGAGTCAGCCCCACAGGAAATCTTCTTTTCAATCCGTTTAACTGCTTTATCGAGATATTTAACATTTGGATTAAAAGCAGCAGCAACTTTAAAATTCGTTTTTTGTCCTAGACTTTGCCCAGAAAAAGAAAGTCCTTCATTAAATTGTTTGACAAGACTTATTAAATCTAATGATGATAAATCATATACAGATGTCGCTCCCGGAAAATCACCGATTTTAGATGGGTCTCCAGTTACGACTAAAATTTCATTTAAACCAAGTGTTTGCAAACCCAACAAGTGCGATTGTAAACCGATTAAATTACGGTCACGGCATGTTATATGAAGAAGCGGCTTTATTTCATGCTGTGTTTTCAAAAGTGTACCTAATGCCACATTAGAAATTCGCGGTGAGGCGAGCGAATTATCGGCCATAGTAACTGAGTCTACCCCTGCTTTCTTTAAAGCAATGGCACCTTTCATAAAGGCTTCAATCCCTAATTTTTTTGGAGGATCCAATTCAACTAAAATCGTTCTTTCCACTTTTGCTTTTTCATGGAATGCTTGCCCTTCATCAGAATTCCCCACTTCAATAATCTCGATGTCTCTTATTTTTATTTTTTTATCTTGAACTGGAGCTAGCGTACTTACAGCATTTTTTATTGCTTCAATATGAAAAGGCGTTGTGCCACAACAGCCTCCGATAATGGATGCTCCCTGCTCTCTAAGCTCAAGTGCGGAAGAAGCAAAATATTCAGGTACTGCGTCATATACAAGTCTTCCATCGACATAATCGGGTAAACTGGCATTCGGGAACACGGCAAGTGCTGCCTGTTTTGGTAACGAAACAGATTCCAATGCACGAATCATATGATGTGGACCAAGTCGGCAGTTAATACCGACTACATCTGTTCCCAACTGCTCTAATCTTTGAAAAGCATCGTTTAACGACATCCCATTTTGTAGGTTTCCAATATCATGAAGTGAGACATTTGAGATGATTGGTAAATCCGTTTCCTGACGTGCAATTTGAAGAACAGTCTCCAATTCTTCAAAATCATAAAACGTTTCAAGTATAACACCGTCTGGACCTTCAAGTAGGAGACTATATAACTGCTCCCGGAAAATCCGTTTGATCTCCTCCAAGCTTAAATCTGATTTACGTATACTTCTTAAGGCACCTATCGTACCAAATACAAATGCATTCCCTTGTGCCGCCACCTTTTTTGCAATTGCAATGCCTTTACGATTGATTTGACTTACCTGATCCTCCAATCCATAACGCTTTAACTTATAAAAATTAGCCCCATATGTATTCGATTGGATAATATCGGCTCCCGCATTCAAATATGTTTGGTGAATCGTTTCAATTTGATTTGGATTCGTGATATTCAATTCTTCATAACAGAAGTCAATGCCGTGGGAATACAATAAAGTTCCCATTGCTCCTTCTCCTACTAATATTCGTTTTTTCATTTCTTGACGAAAATCCATAATTACCCTCTTTCTGAGGAATATCGCAAGTCTTTCATTATGGGACATCCTCACTGTTTTCATCATTCTTATTTATTTTCGAAGCATTCCATTACTGAAATTGGTATGTTAGCTTGTAAAGTTTACTCAGTTTTCGTACTCACTGTTTTTGTATATCATGATAAAGTAAACCACAATCGCCTTAAACAAATGCCGACAGTTATAGTGAATCTTGACCATTTTGTATTTGCGCAATCATCTTCTGTTCTTTCAATTAATTACATTCTAAATATTCTTTCTTTTATCAACGAAATTTTCCTCCTTTTTCGTTTATCTCGCTAACCTTTATGGATTCATACCAAGCTATCATTTTAAGGAGAGCCACTCCTTATCACATGTTTGACTTTAGTATTTAGATGTAAGTTGCTTACGTTCAAAACTATTTAAAAAAACTTTCTTAACTTTATACAAAAAAACCTCTTCTTATAATTAAGAAGAGGTTTTAGCACTTTTTGCTATTTACTCTTCTTATCTTCAAGCTTCTCGCTTCTGGAATTAGCACAGTACAAAATAGTCTGTTGCTGAGGTATCAATGGGCCAGTCCCTCCACCTCTC
Organism: Peribacillus huizhouensis; assembly: GCF_014138605.1. Classification (GTDB taxonomy): domain Bacteria; phylum Bacillota; class Bacilli; order Bacillales; family DSM-1321; genus Peribacillus; species Peribacillus huizhouensis. Next base: position 80,430 of record NZ_JACJHX010000008.1, read on the forward strand.
TGGATAAGAAAATTATTTATTTAGTTTTAATATAATTATTACTCTATAGATATTACTACTAAATGTCAAGATTGATTGTAAGAAAAATTCTGAATAAATGAATTATTATTCACTAAGAAGACATAATTATTTTAAGCTATATGTACAATGCCCAAATACCCAATGATCAGGTCTTTAAGTAATGGGGTACATCTTTAGAATATAAAAAAACCAGTTCAATAAAGAACTGGTTTTGTCCCTAGCAATTAGGTAGCCGCCATTGCCGTAAGCTCAGTAATAAAGTTTTAAACCACCACTCCTCAAAGTGGGTGTTTGCAAAAACAGTCCTGTATGTCCTCAGTCAATGAAAAAGGCCTGACATTCTTGTTTTGATATAAAACTCCCTATTACAGCTTAAAGGTTAAAACTTAATTATCAATACGTACAACGCAGCTTGTATTAGTATAATATCTGAAATGAACAAGAATTGCAAGCCTATTGATTGGATAATACAATTCATTATGCTTTTAATCGCGGTTTAATTAACCCCATTTTGGGAATAAAAAAAGACTTGTCAAAGTTTCACTTATATCTAAGTATGTTCACGAGCCTTCCATTAAACTTCCACCTTGCAAACGCTTAAGAAAAGTCTATAATAATAAATATCTACATAAGAGGAGTGAAATTTATGTTTTCCAATATTGGAGTACCAGGTTTAATTCTCATTCTTATATTAGCACTTATTGTTTTTGGCCCTAGTAAGCTACCTGAAATTGGAAGAGCCGTCGGAAATTCATTACGCGAATTTAAAAAAGCGACAAAAGAATTAACAGATGATATTAAAGAAGATGTAAAAGAAGACATTAAAATCGCAAAACAAGATTCACTAAAATAGTAATATAAGTGATATCCTCAGTTGCACAATTTATCCCGCATTAACAGGCAGTCCCCACCTCAAGGCTTAGTGGATTTGAAGAAGCCTTGGTGGGAGTTAAACTGCCGAAATCCTGATTGGATCGGCTAACAATTAGTGGGAGATGATGCCCCGCACTGATTGAAGTTTCACTTGATAGAAAAGAATTAACTATTTTTAAATTTTCGAAAAGAAAAGACGCCTGCATTGCAGGCGTCTTTGATGCGTTTGCGGCGAGAAACCGTTGGGCCACATCCCTAACGTGCGTTAAGCATGTTCCTCGTCTTATGCAAATTAGCTCATCGCTTTATTAATATATCATTTTGACGATCAGCAGACAAGGTTTATTTGAAAAATAATTTTTTCTCTTTGGGTTCCTTTAATTACTCCTTTAACTATTTGTTTAGAAAGTACCCCTTAGTAAATAAAATTTGGCTATTATCTTTTTTAGAATAGTCGTATATAATATATTCTGACGAGGTTATTAATGAAATAATCATAAATTTATTCATTATTTTTCCCTTAAATACTGAAATTTGAGTATTTCTGTCTTAATTGCATAACCATATTTAGCTTTTTACTATCATTGGTATAATAAAGTATAATATATATTCTAACGAGGAAATTTACAAAATACTCAAATTATAAAAATACAGCAACTCAAATGATAAGCTGCTGTATTTTTTATCAATTTTATTTATTTTTTGTTTACAAATTTATCATTAATCGACTTAATTCATCCGAAGATACGGCTACTTTATCAAATCCAGAGCTCAAGCTATGGAAAATATCTGTAAAATCAGACATTTCTCCAGCAATAATAACATTTTGCTCCATTACTTTTTCCATCGAAGTTAGAATGTGATTAAAAAATACCGTCGTTTCTTCTGAATGTTCCTTTACATTTTTCATATCATCTTTGACTGAGTATATAAAAGCGTTCATTTCCTCAGTATAAGATTGAATTCCATTAATTAACAACGAAACCTCAGATACAGATTTCTTCGTACTTTCAGCAAGTTTCCTTACTTCACCTGCTACGACTGCAAATCCTTTGCCGTTTTCTCCTGCTCTAGCAGCTTCAATTGCAGCATTCAAGGCCAATAAATTTGTCTGATCAGCAATTGCAGTTACCATTGTAACGACTCCATTAATTTTAAGTGAAGTATTAGTTAATTGCTCCATTTGATGAGAAAATTGGTTCATAGCCTCTTGTGAACTAATCATTAACTCTTCAACATTTTTCAAAAGTGTTACTCCTTCTTTTGACTTTTGAACTGTATCAGTTGCAATATTTGAGCCTTCCTCTGTTAAAGATTGAATTTCATTTATTTTATACTGAATATCTAGTGTGGCAGCATTTGTCTCTTCACTAACTGACGCTAATTCTTGAGTGTTAGCTTGAATAGTTGATTTAATTACTTGTTTTTCCGATGCAACTTGGTTACGAATCTTTTCACTTTCCAATTCATATGCTTCCAGAACGATTTGTTGTTCTAAACTTAATAATTTAGTAATAGCAAGTACAATTTCTCGATACTCTTCCATCGTTTCTGCTATGGGCGTTACCAAATCAATTAGTGATTTTTGTAAATCTTGAAAAGCGCACATATACCATTTGGGTTGCAATCCTATTCGAACATGGACGTGTGCGATGATATTCCGCTGTTTTATGTAGTCATCATTAATTTTCCCACTAAACATTTCATAAATGTGACGGTTCAATGTTTTTTTCAATCTATCGATGGAACTATTATCTTGAATAATTCTCATCAGTCCAGGTTGTTTTTCCAGATTGAGATAGAAATTACCGACAATCATATCTATGTTTTCTTTAATCAGTGGTTGAAGAGAACGTGCAACACATAAATCTTTTTTTGTTAGCTGAATCAAATCCATTTGAATTAAGACATCTGGATATTGATTAACATTAATTTCAGTCATTTCTTCATATTGTTCATGCAAGCTCTTCTCTTTTTTTTTCCTGTTTCTCATAATAAATGGTTTCATTAATCAAATCTCCTCAATACTGTATTAAAGTGTTTAATTATATATCGGTAAATTTGTTAGAATTTTAATAACTCTGGTACAAATATACAAGTCACTTCCTAAAAAAACGAAGAACTGCCATTGACGTTCGTTTCACAGATTCTTATACTGTATAAATGAATGAGAGAAAATAGGTGAATGCAGTGGATTTTTCGATACAATATTTATCTTTTTACGTAATATCTGTCGAAGGAAAAGGTGATCAGGCGGATAAACGATATAAGCATTTCCAAACATTGGATGAAGAAGAATATGAAAATAGCTCACTCAAGGATTTTCTTGATGGAGAATTAATGAAAATTAGCAAACGTAAAGTTGATCGGCATCCAAAAGCTGAACAAGTTCCAACTAAAATTGGATTTTTTATCGTCGAAGAAGGACATGAATTAGACTCTAATCCAAACTATAATTTATTCAATCGTGTTCGTTTTGCAGATACAAAAGACCAGTTTCATGATGAGAACGAACAATTTGTTAGCGCGTATTTAGACACTAGTGCAGTTCGGGGCGGTGTTTTTCTCATCGCAAGTGCAAAATTAACAAAATACTTTGATGAACCATTCGTATTCTTACTTAAATGTGACTTCGAGCCAAAGGTCGCCTCCATATCCGACGAAGCAACCTTAATTCAAAACGTAGAAATGGCCATTACAACGAAAAACATGAAATCTATCCAATATCCCTACATGCCAGAAGAAGGAATGGTTGAACCTGGCGAACTAAAGATTCATCAAGCCTCTCATGCCCGCTACTTTGAAGACTTCTTGAAATTCGTTGATTATGGTGAATCAATGCCAGAAATTATCCGGAATGAAGTGGTCGGAATGGTGAGCGAACACGTGAACGAACATTTTCCGGAAGGCAGCGATGCCCGCGTTGAATTCGAAAATGACATCGAAATATGGTCGGCCAGTGAGAAGCGCGAACTGCGTGAACGCCTTGATTCGCACCGCATCGTCGAGGCAGCCGCATCTATGATCGAAATTACGCCGGACCTCGATTTGAAAATGAAGCTCGACCATATTAGCGTAAATGGGCTACTTTCTGACTTCGGGGAATCGGTCCATATCGCAAAAGTTAACGACAAGTATGTAACGGTAATTGAGTCGGATTCCATCGTTTTCGAGAAGAGCGTCAGCCCGATCGAGTTTTTAAAACCGGAAATGCTCGAAGTAGTAATGGAAAGAATTAACGCTAAAAACAAGTAAATTGGTCCGAAACACACGTAAATCACGCGGAAATGTGACCGCAAGTGTGACCCGTGTGTGACCGCAAAATAACCCTGCATTACGCAGATTTCCTACGTTTATGGGCGGTCACTGTGACCGCTCTTTTCTATTATTACTCGTCAACCTCTACGCCAACCAACGCCTCAAACTCCAACCTCTCGACGGACCCATCCCGTTTCTTCACGCGCAGATCCTTCGTAATCGGATTTATATAATGTACGAAGCCCACGACTTCCTCCGTAAATCCGTTCGCCCATACCGAAAGTCTGACGTCCAGCAAATATTCCATTGCGTAGGCAATCCGCGTATCAAATTCCGCCAACTGATATTCGTCCAACACCGGCTTGGCTTCCCGCTCACAATCAATCAGTGCCTCGCGAAGCAATGCGGTTTGTTCCGTTAAGAAAGCCGCAGGTTGCCACTTAATTAGTCCGCGATCATGTATCGCCATACCTAACGCCTCCAATTTCGTAATGTTAGCGTTAGTATATACGAACATACATTCGTTAGTCAAGTTGAAGCCAATCGTATTCTTCGTTAGTCCGTTTATATATTTCACGACTGGCCTCCGCAGTAGCTTGCTGCCATGCAACGAATAGATAATCGTCTAGCTTGCGGACTTTCCCCTGCTTCGATTTCATGATTGCGTTATGGAACGCTACGACGAAAGGTTCCGTGTAATCCTCGATCATAAAATGGCGATTGATCGAACGCTTTGCCCGTAAAAGAATTCCGTAGTATTTATAAATAGCATCTGCGTTAAAGTAACGAGACATCGCCGTATAGATATCGCTTGGCAACGATCTTTTCAGCGCTTCGGACGGAATATACGTATCTAGTAATGTAGCTCTTTTTAATTGATTAATAGAAAACAAAGGTTCGGATTTGATTTCCGAAGGTTCTGCGCTACTCTCCGTAGGGGTTTCGTCCTCCTGTCGACTGGACATGCTCGACTGGTCACTAGTAGGTAAATCGCTGCTCGGCGGAAGTATTTGAATAATGTTAGCGCCCTTACCTCCGTTAACCTTTCGCGTGGTTGCTATCTTCTTAACGATGCCTAGCTCCGCCAATTTCGCCAACGCCCGCCGGGCCGTCTTTTCACTCTTCGCAATAAGGTTCGCAAGGGTCGCCGCCTTTAGGTGCGCAACTCCCGCAAACTTGACAGCGTAACGAGCGATGGCTTTAAGTGTCACGCGATCCGTTTCGTTAAGGTCGTAAGTATTACGTTTAATATGCGTGTAAATTGCGTCGTTTAATTCCTGCGTAGAGTTGAACGTTTGGTACTCCGCTAAGTAATGCACAAATATCTCCTCCATTTCCTTTATTTAGATATAAGTATATATCGTTATAGCGATAAGTCAACCACTATTTACAAAATAGCGATATTCCGTTATACTTATACAAAACGGTACAAGGAGGAAACTCGTATGCTATACGTTAAAGTTGCGGAAATACTTGAAGAACAAGGAATCACGCGCGCAACCCTCGCCGAAATGACAGGACTTCGTCCGAACGTTATTAGCGAAATATGCAATAACCAACGGACGACGATAAATCGCGAACATTTGGCGCGAATTGCAAAAGCGTTAAATATTACGGACGTTAGCCGACTTATAGAACTACGCTAGTAACGATTCAACTTCCGTCCAATGGCGCCCATACATTCGCGAGTGGCGTTTCGTTAAGAACGAGTTGTCATACTGCGGTAACCTTTCGGACGGTGGCGCGAGGCCCTTCAGCAAGAAAGCGTTCTGCCTTCGCCCACCAAATCGCGCTAGGAATATCGCATGATAGGCTTCCGTTTGCAGCGCCAGCTCAACGTCAAAGTTCGGCTTTAGCTGCGCTTCTAACTTTTCGAACACCTTCCGATTGTCGTTCGCGAAAAGGAACCAATTGATCCCGCCGCTAATTAAATCGTTGTCTAAGTCGTATTTCAGCAAGTCGAAATGGTGGAACGCGAATATGCCCGCTAATCGCCACTTCGGTCCCTCCAGTACAATCCGTTGCATAAGCGCTTTTAGTCCTGGCGTTAAGTATTGGTGAGGCTCGTTGAACACTATAAACGCGCTGCCTTCCGCTGGATCCATTAGAAGCTTCGTCATAAATATTTTAAGCGTCACCCAATGTATTAACGTTTTCGCCGACAATGCGCCGAGCTTACGATTCGGCACGCGAATAATGACGACCTTCCCTTCACGTATCCACTTCTCGAAATCAATCTCCGGCTTCGGTGCCTGCGCAAATATGCGGAATAAAGTATCGTCGCCGAGCATTTCGTCAAGCCGATTTAGGATTGCGCTGGCCTTACCGTCCAGAGTCTTTTGACCATCGCGCAACACCTTCGGATTTCCTTTCGCATCTAGTCCGTATTCTGAAAGGTATTTTTCGAGGAAATGCGCCGTACGTACGTGACCGCCTTTATGCAACTCCTTCGCCCTTTCTGCGCGAAACTCTTCGTCTTCCAACAGCCTCTTTATTTCGAACAAACTCCCGCCACTGGCTTTCGCGAACTCCCGCAGAATAGAACGCGACTGCCCCATCGATTCCATATCGCCGAAGAAGTCGATTAGCTCCTGCGCAAAACGGTTTGTGCCGTTCGTGCCGAGCCGTTCGATAATTTCCGTCAAGTCCATCGGTACAGGGTAATCCGTGTCGCTTAGATCGAGGTCGATAATCTTATCCGCCGGCAAAGAGTCGCGCACGCCGTCCGCAAAGCCGCGCTCGCCATCTTCCATGATAGCGTCTATTACGAACGTAGCGATTCCGTGATTCAAGCACGCTTCGATCACAAGGTTTTTCGCCAATGTGTCTTTACCCATACGCGGAGCCCCAACGAGTCCGTAACTACGGAAAGTTTCGTCGAGGTTACTTGTCGGAATACATATCGGATGCTGGACGCCCTTCACTTCGCTATGCCCGACTAAAACCCCGTTGCTTTTCGATTTGACCGCCTTAGGCTCTTCCTCCACCGAACGTATATTATTACTTCCGATATTCAACGTAATTCCACCTAACAGCACGCCAGCCTTCGTCTCTTTATGTACAAGTACCGAAGGCACATCCGACTCAGCTTTTCGATTTACCGCGAGCTCTTCTTCGTATTTCTGCTGCACGGAAGATGTCGGCAACATTAGCGCTACTTTCGCCAGTTCGTCGCAAGATAGTAACGAAACATCTCCGTCAGCTTTCGTACGATTAGATAGATGCAGCGTATTTAATTCCGACACTACTTCCGCCTTGCGTGCTTTGATTCGAATCTTAGCCGGCCTTAATTCGTTATCGCCAGCTATTTCGCTGAACGCACTGCTTAACGTATTGGCGACGAGATTGCCGCGAAGCTTTTCGTCTGTAACCGTAGCCACGCGAATATGTGTCTTCCATACCGGCTGGTTGATTTTATTGGCGCTACGGTCGGAGAGGCGCGTTATATTCAGCTCGTCAAGCAACGCTGATTTTCGGTCGATGGCGGGCTTCTTTTCGTACACCTTTTCCGACTTAAAGAACGTATTGCTGACGGCATTCAGCGTGTCGTTAAGCACGTCGTAAATCTCATTAAAGAACGTAATCAAGCCTCCTTTTAGCGCATTTCCTGCCTTGTCAGCCGTTAGTTTTGCGCGCTGAGGAACTTTACCCTTCGCAAGCTTTTCGTGCGCCCATGAGGCATTCTTCGCCCATTTAGCGCGGCTATAAACCTCGGAAATAACGGACAGCCTTGCGAAATCTCCATCGTCGGATATATCGTCTAGTGCCGTAAGTATCGAAGCGATCGGCGAAGTCTGCTCCGTTTGATTCGTATGCATCGAAAATATGTCGTGACGGGCTAGGCGGAGTTCTTGCAAGGTCAGCTCGCCAGTTTGCGGGATTTCAAGCGCTTCGACTCCGACTTCCTCAACGGTCACACGCATATAGTTTTCGAGGATTTCGCGAAACTTCTTCGCCCATAGCTCCGACGTACTTACGTAGAACTCGACCGTCTTTTTGCCGTCTGCACGGCGGAATACTACGTCGAACCAAATGGCGTCCTTTTCGCGATAAATAAAACGGAAACCACCTTCCGATTTGCTGAGTCGCGCCGGCAAACCTTCGTAAATTTCGTACATCTTATGAAGCACGCGCCACATTTTCGCATTGCCGTTGTTCGTAACCGAGATGTGTGGCGTAATGCGAAACGTCTTCATTTCGTTTTTCTGCAGTGCGAAGTAATCCGAAAGCTTAATTGCGTGCAACTTCCGATTGAACATACGCCCACCTCCTACGAATTTGCGTTGATAATCCACACGATAACGCCCGTCATGCAGACGCTCCACCAGCCGAGCCACTTGCCCGCCCTGCCTGTAACCATAATCAAAACGCCCACTGCAATCGTAAGAAATCCACCTATTTCCGGCATGGTTGCGGTTATTGCGTTTAGACCATCGTGAAGCATATCGACGAATGGATTAACGATAACTTCGACTTGCTTTCCGATGACCCAGTCCGCGAAATTGTTATACTGTTCGAGGAACCAATTTCCGCCACCTCCGCTGACCGCCGACACTTGTTCCGCAACAGGAGACGGATCAATCCACGCGCCAGCTCCGTCTTTCATAGCGTAGTGTAGATGCGGACCCGTCGAGTGGCCCGTATTTCCGCTCAAACCGATTACGTCGCCGGCGTGAAGCTTATCGCCAACCTTTACGCTAACATTGCTCATATGGCCGTAAATCGAAGTAGTCCCGTCCTGGTTAAGAATCTCAACGCCTTTGCCGAGGTTTTTTCCGCCGAAGTTCATAACCCTTTCGACAGTCCCGTCAGTAATCGTCCGTAGCGTGGTACCTTCGGGCATGGCGAAATCAATGCCGCGATGCACATGTCCGCGCACTTCCGATAATTCTCCGTAAGGACTTGTAATACGAAATTTCATACTGCCGCCCTCCTTTCACAACGTTTTCAAAAAGTCGCGCACATCTATCGCATGTCTTGCAAGCGTATAGCCCGCCGAGCCACCGATGATTAATTCGAGCGCCTTGCCGCGGTGCCCGAACATCCACGAAACACCTGCGAATATGAATACGCCAACCACAATCCAATCAACAATATTCATGACCGCTGACCATACGTTGCCGAAGGTTGCGTCAGCCGATGCCGCTAGCGCTTGCTTTGGCGCCATTGCAAGGAATAGCCCTCCTCCAATCGCGACGAATTTTAGCACGGATAAGTCCGCCTTTTCTAGCCTTGCCGTAATGCTTGCCGTTGATTTCTTCGTGAGCTTCCCGCGCATAAAGTCGTTGAAATCCAACGTTTGTAATCTCGCCATTTTGCCCGCCCCTTTTCCGTATACTTTCGTTATAGCGTGCGCATACTAATCGTAAATCCCGCGAAAGGAGTTATCCGCCCATGTTTATTTTGCTTGGCGTCACTGCTGGTGCGCTTATAGGTACGTTAGTTAACGTACTTGTCGGCTAAAAAATTCGCCCCATTAATCGAGGGCGTCCGTATCCATATCGCGCTGAATCAGCATTTTTATATATGCGGAAAAGTTCGTAAATTGTAGCGAGTATTCGTAAATCTTCCGCTGGTGCGGATCGTTATAATTAAATGCAACTGGACGTCGTCGAATATCCTTCGGCGTCTTCGGTTTGTTCTCGACCATGTGACCGCCACCTTTCGTAGTTGCGCACTGGTTAATAACCATCGCCTAATTTAATACTACGGTGGGCCTCGACAAAACTTGCATGTACTACGGAAATTTATTCGAAAAAGTTGCGGAAATAGGTCGTTCGGGGTTGTACGGAAGGGTATACGTAAGTGGCGTAGGAAGCTTATCGCGCTTGCGCTTACGAGTAAGCATATGCGGAGGTTTGCGGATTATTGCGTGTCCTGGCGAAAAAAGGCACAAAAAAAAGTGCCCCAACCGTACGGAAGATGTCCGCATAGGTCGAGGCTAGTAATTAATCAAACGTTTATCGCTTCCGTAAATATAGATGAAATATGAATCCTTTTCGAGCGTGAGGTCGCCCTTGCGTTCTTTTAGTGCCGCTTTAACGGAGGCTTCTAAATCTTTCGCAGTTTCCGCGACATACTGCTTACTGCTCGGAACTCTGAGCCTTACGATAATAGCATCGTTCGAATAGTCTACTTCGATAGAAACAACGCTGCCGCTCGCTACTTCTTCGGCGAGTATTTCGCCATCATGCGCCGAGCGTTCTTCGTCTGTCAATCCGGATGCAGACATCGGCGCTGTTTTATCATCGCTCCATACCGAAACTACACCGATAATTACTAGCATCGCAATTACCATAAACGGGACCTTTATTTTCATGGCGAAATCACTCCGTTCAAAATTGTTACCTAATTTTACCGCATATACCATATGTACGCAAGCGCCTGCGTATTAGTACCGCAAGCCCTCCGGCGACTTTCGTTATTTACTCCGAGCCTTTCGGGTCACATCGTTATTCTTCCAATATGCCCACAGTGACGCCCCGCCGAGGAACGCCAAGTTAATGAACGTCGCCACGCCTTCTTCGTCGACAGGTATCGTCTGCACGCCCGCCATGTTTAGCGCAGTATTAATGAGAGCCAGCGCCAACAGTACGAACCTCGTCACCGTGCCTGCCGAAATATTTCGCGTTCTTTCCGCCATCTTACTTCGCCCCCTTCGTAGCCATTCGATGTAGCATCGCCCATACTTGTTGACGCGTCACGTTTTCGAACGGGTCACTGCCGTCAGAAATGCCCTGCGCAATAACCCATTCTTGCGCCTCTCTCGCGTAAACACTTGCGATTTGCGGTTTTGCCTGCGTCTTTACTTGCGCAACTACCTGCGCTGCGACAACTACTCCCTTCGCTTTCTTACCGCTGATTGATTCCGCGATTGCCTCGCAGATTGCCTCGAAATTATTCTTGTACGCAGTGACATCCGCCTTACTATCTACGAAGCACACCTCGATAAGTATGGCGGGCTTATTCGTCCGTTTAAGGAAGCCGAGGTCGGTCCGCTTCTTTGCTCCTCGATCTTTTAGCCCGCCAGCCTTCGCAATAGCCGCAGAAACTTTCGCCGCTAACGCTTTGGTCCCGTCGGAATAATAAAGGACTTCGACGCCCCTCGCTGCGTCCGTAGCGCTTGCCGCGTTAAAGTGAACGGAGACGTCCAGGTCGCGCGCCTGCTTGTTGTGAAACGCCACGATTCCGTTTATATTTGCGGTCTGTGTGCGGGAAGTATTATCATGGTATTCGGTGGCGCCAAGCAATTCGGCAACTTTCGAAGCAACCCGCCGCGCCTCGACCACCTCGTCAATTATTCCACAGGCACCCCGAACGTAAAGTGAGTGTCCACTCGAAATTACAACTTCTACAATCATTTCGCATTCCCCTTTCGGATAATTATGTGCTATAATACCGTTAAGGTCGGCGCCGTGATTTTCGTTGTCTAGGCGTAAGCACGGCTTGCCGACTGCCTATTTGAAAACCGCAATCGCCACCGTCACAATTAGTCCAACCACCGTCAGCATTACGCCCCAAATCCACTTCGAATTCGCCTTCATGTCACGTATATCTTCGCGGTTATCTAGTCCGATTTGCTTCGCCTCGTCTGCGATAGTTTTCGCCTGTTCCGCCGTGTGCTTAACTTCATTCAGATAGTCGACTTTCGTATCAATACGCACGAGCCATTCGCGTAATTCTGCGATGTCGCGCGAGATTGGTTCCGCCATGTGCTTCGCCCTCCTTTCGGTGAAATCGAAAAAGGCGCCCAAGGTGGACGCTAGTTGTGTCGTTTAATCTTCCTGTTATGCATTATCCGCAGCTAATTTAGCGTTTACTTGCTCTAAATAGCGATCCGGTACCTCACTAATATCACTTAGTCCGAGCTTTACTTTCGTATACCATAAAGTAACCATGAATTATTCCCCTTTCAAAGTAGCAATTTCAGACTTCAGTATTTCGATTTCCGTTAATGCTAATGCTAATGTTTCCGCAATTGCTGTAGCATCCTCTAATGTATAAGCCGCTACTATTGCCACTTCTTCTACATCCTCTTTCAACGTTACATTTTCTTGCAGTAACCGTTTAGCGTTAGGATTATTCCGAATTGCAGAATGTGAAAGCGAGTTCTTATATTCATCAACTAAATTAATGAATATCGTATTCGCAAATTCGTCACCAACTTCGAAGATTGTAGATATAGCGTAGTCGTATCCTCCTTTTAAAACAGGTACCGTACTATGAATCTCAACAACTTGCTTAGAGTGTATTTCGTATTCCAGATAAACCATTCGTCATCCCCCTATTCGATTGTAATTTTTCTAATGTGGGCATAATTATCATTCACATCTGTATTTGTAGCGTTTAATCTAATATAAAAATCTCCACTTAAACTAGACACATCTAATTCGAGAGTTATGTTTGAAGATACTCCAGTTTTAAAATAGCTGGTTCTTGCATTATAAACAGTAGCAAGTCCTGTTTGTTGTGTGCTGACGATTAAATATAGTGGATTATTCTGTGTTGATGTGCCTAAACGTATCTCTGCAAATTCGACCGTTACTTTAGATGCACTTGTTAAATCGTACATTTCAGGAGTGTACATAGCAAAACTTCTTGATGACCCAGCTCCATCAGAATCACATCTGAAATTGAAATTAAGAGTTTGCTCGGAATAAGCAATACTTGCAATTGTTTGTGTTCGAGATTTATACAGTCCCCAAGATACGTTTGAAATTCCGTTGATATATAGATTAATAATGTATTGGATAAAATCTTTCCAAACGCCACTTATATTACCTTTAGGAATTACTCTTTGTTTCCATACGCCGTTAATATTTTGCCAAACATTAACGGCTTTTTTCCATGTCCCCGCCGTTTTAAACCATGTGTTTTTCGCCATACTATCACCTACTCGTATTGAAAGTAAATGTCGCCATCTACTCCGCCTGTAGGATCAGCAGTGCCGAATGTAATTTTTCTTCGATTTTCCACTGGTAAAGCAGCCTGTTTTCCGTTAGCTAAATCATATGCTGCCTTTACTGCTTTCGGAGTTGCCGCCATTGATTCATCTGCACTATTCGTGGCGTTGGACAACTGAACATGACCTTTATCTGCTAAGGTTGCTACTTCAGTCTTATGCGCCGAAACCTCCGCCTTTGTCGCAAGCGCGCTAGTATCTACACCGATCACCTTACCGTTTGCATCAAGCGTCGCCAACCCTCCAGCCACGCCCACCTTCGCATCTACCGCGTTAGCCAGCGCATTCACATCGCGAACCACGTCCGTGGACATATTGCCAGTTACGATCGGTAATCCTAATTTTGACGTAGTCATTTCTCGTCCTCCTTTATGTTATAAGTAATTCTGCGTAAGTCAGTCCGCTCGCTTTAAGTGCATCGTAGTTTACATATTTTTCCCTTAATTGGTTATAAGTCACGTAAGTAAACTCAAACCCCACGATTAGATGTGCCGGAATAATATCGCGCAACGCCTGCTGAATGTCAGCGAGGTTTGCGGGCACGCCGAGCTTCCCGACGAACTTTACCGTTATCGTGTAGTTAGGCGAATCCTCGATAATCTCAACCTCGCCGTTCGCGTAAGATTCCGCCACGTTCTTAATCATTCCTACCGTGACCGTACCGATTCCGCGAAGCTTCGACCTCAGCAATTCTCGGCGTTGGTTAATCGGCTTACTTTCGTTGACAGGTATTCCGCAAAGCCACTCCCAAAACGCGAGCCCCCACGTTGCAGTATCGATGTAAAATTGCGCAAGAACATCGGCCGCATCTTCGTTGAACTGCTCGAACGCTTCTGACTCCGCTTTAATAATTGCGTTGACCTCGCGAATATCTTCGTAATACTTCGGCAAATAATCGCTCATTTCTCTCACGTAAATGCCACCGCCCCTGCTACGCCAACTTGGACGTCCGTCAAATGGATGTTCGCCGCGCCCCCGTTAACTAGCATATTCTCGTAGTCAATTACCGTCGGGATGTCGAGTAATAAATTGGCGATTCGCGTATACCGGATGAGGTCGTCAGTGAACGCGATTGAGCTTAGGTAGTTCGCGAGTGCTTCCGAAAACTGGGCGGACACGTCTTCTAAGTCAGCGCCATCCTCTAGCGTAAGAGTGGCGGAAACATTAATAGCTAATTCGCTCGCCCCTACTACGGTAACAATAGGGCCGACCGGCCGATTACTTTCGATGTTTGCGGTCGCCGCGTCGATGACCACTTGGTCCGGCGCCCTTCTGCTCGTACTAAGCAAGACCACCTTGACCGTATTGCCTCCATTCCAAACCGGATATACTTTTACGTCGCCCACGCCCGAAACCTCTAACGCCCATTGACGATAATGATTGGCGTTACCGCTTGTGGACGGCCGTTGCACTCGATCCTTTAAACGCTGTAGCAACGAATGGTCATCCTCGGTGTCCACTCCCCCGGAAAAAGCCTGCGAATTAGTAACCGTGACAACCCCGTAAAGAGGGCCCGGTGCCAGTGCGCTAATAGTGCCCGCTGCAACATTACCTCCAACTCCGCCTAGTTCAGCTTCCGCTTCAACAGTCGCTGTTCCGCCCGAAAGTAACACGTCTGCCAGTGTCTCGAAAAACACGTCCTGCGCTGTTTGAACTCGTGTACCCGAAGGAACAAGCATATCTGCAGGTCCGGTAAGAGTTACGGAACCTTGCGCTTTTAGTTCCTGCTTACGGGCTACGCCGAATTCACCTGCGCGTAAATCCAAATATATGCCCTCCGTAGTCTCCGCGAAACCTAAGCCGAGAACGGAATCCAATTCGACATAAGCATGCGCTAACTCGATTGCCGCAGGATATGTCATGTCGTGTACCACCGAGCCTTCCCGCTTATCTAACGAGTCATCTACGCTAACTAACATCGCAGCATGAAGTAGTTCGGCTGTTTTATCTTCAAATGCCATCTACATAGTCACCTCCAATACGAAATCTGCGTCGCTCTGTGTAGGAATTATGCGGCAACTTACGAACAGTGCGTCACCTTCCCTTGTATACTCGATATCTACTACGTCGGAAATGCGGTCATCATATGCTAAGGTTTCGTAAATCAATCGAGGAATTTCCGCATCCAGTAAAGCAGGCGTAACATCATCTCCGATTAAACCGTGAAGCTCACACCCATAATTGTCCGAGTAGATAGCGTACTTAGTCCTCTCAGTCATTATGGCTTTTCGGGCAAACTGGATTAGCGCAGTTTCATTATCGATAAAGCCTCCGATTGATCCGTTTTCGAAGTCAATTGACCACGTTTTCGACGGCTCCACCGCTTGCTCTAGCGAAGAAACTGCGCTATCTAACACTTCCGTAAAGTTTTCGGGAATTAATGCCATTAGATCACCGCCTTATCCATAACGAAATACATTTGCGAATCCTCGTCAGCGATCACAATTACGCTATCCCCTGACGCGAGATTTCGAGAAGCCGCCGTTGCTGTAAGGATTAGCTCCTCACGTTCCAGCTGAAGCCCATCGGAAGGCATTCGTAAAGTGAGATTCGGTGCTGGCGTTAGCACGGTCGCCACCTCGATTTTCATCTCACGGTTATGTCCGTACTTACGCATTAACTGAATCATACGGGAATCAAACGAACCTTCGATCTTTATTCGTTTATCCATTAATCAAACACCCGCCTTACTTGCATAAAATGGTTGCCCCAGTAGCCTGTCAAATAGCTGTGTTCTTTACATCCGGACGAAGCAAGGCTTACGCAATAGCCAGACCGCGTAACTATTCCGACGTGAGATACGCCTGCCCGATACGTACCTTTAAAGAAAACTAAGTCGCCGGCCTGCGCTTGCGGTTGCGGAATTAATCTACCTTTCGTAACTTGCGTAGAGGTTCCGTGCCCAATATCCATGCCTGCCGCTTTTGAGTAAACATATTGCGTAAAGCCTGAGCAGTCCCCGCTACCTCCAGCGATGTTCTTTCCGCCGAAATTGTATTTCAGTTTCCCTTTGTAGCTGTTCGCAAGTTTGACGACATTAGACCGGACGTCACTTCCGCCAGAGAAACTGTCCGAGCCACCCGCCAACTCTTTCGTCCACTTATTTTCGAATTCGCTCCACCTGCCCGCTTTATTTCGCGCATCAGCACGGCCACTTCCGCGTTCAAGGATCGATACTTGCACGTTCTTAACTCCGAAAGCCTTCGCGTTGCTAGGTACGACCGCAATGTCGATTTTCTTACCTTTAATGGCCCCGCCCGTATCTTCCGCAAGGTATAGACCGGAATATTCCTTCGCATTTGCTACGTATACAGCGACAACAGATCCTAAAGGTATTTTCGTAGGGTCAACGGCAATCGTGCGCCCTTCATCGACTTTCGTACTACTAGCCGTAAGACCGGTGCCACTGCCGTTTATACCGCCAAGCGCTGGCGCATAAGCCGTCGCAATATAGCCGGTTTCGTACACAATACCGTCGATTTTCTTGCCGTCTATCGTAGTACTGCTGGCCTCTTCTTCTTCCGGCGCCTCATACTCGATTTCGTTAAGCTCGAGAACGTGCGATACTTTTAGTGACATCGTGTGCATTCCGCTCGCATCGAACGTATGGGAATCGGTTATGACGTAAAAGCCACCGCTAATGCCCGTCATTCTTTCGTAAACTTGAACGGATTTACCTGCGAAAACGGACGTATCTCCAAGCGCTTCAACGTCAGATTCCTTCGTAACCTTATTGAGCTCGGCAAGCAACGCATTAGCAACGGGCGTAAGCTGTGCGTCGGTCATTTCGCTTTCATGCCTTTTTTCACGCATGAGTCCGTATCTTTTAATCGACGCATCGTTACCTACCGTTACTCCTGACGAATCCTCTCCCGCCTTTCCTGTGATCCGGACAGAGTTGCGTAAATCTTCAATTGACTCCGTGTAATTTGCATTAATCAAGTTAGTGCTATCCGATATAATCAAACGAACAACTTGCGATTTGCGCTCGCGGAGAACAAGTTTTCCAACTTCGTTAGTCAGCAAAAAAACCTTTCCGGTCTTCTTTCGAGTCTCCGTCAAGGCTATCGTAATCATATCGTATATCGTTTTATCTCGCAGAATAAGCTGGGGAATGACGTAGCCGGTGTCCTCAATTGTGCCATAAGCAATTCCGTACTTCTTACAAATCGACGCAATAATTTGCGAGGCTTTCTGATTAGTGAATTTCATTGTGTCCGTATTCTTCGTGAGGTAATAGTTATAGTCGTGTGCCGTGAACGAGAAGGTTCCGTCGCTACGTACATCCGTTTCGAATATGACTCCGCGGAAAATCTCGCGGTCGTCCTTATAAACGCGTACGGAGTTTCCGACAGTTACGCTAACAGCCTTGGCCTCGCCATCTAATGTGTTAATTAGCGAAACTTCTACTTGGCGACTTGCCGTCGTAGTATCTCCCGACCATGTGACCGAGGTAACTAGTGGCGTCAAATAGTAAACTTCACTTCCTACGTAATAAGTAACGCCAATACTCATCGCGGAATCACCAACTTTTGGCCCGCCTTGATGCTGTTAGGATTCTTACCAATTACTTTCACGTTGGCGTTATATATACGACGCCACTGATCGCCATCACCGTAGATTTCGGGTCGTTTGGCGATTTTCCACAAGCTATCGTTCGCCTTAACAGTATACGAGGTTACTTTCGCAGGCTTTGCGGCAGACGGACGACTTGCGGATGTAGTTGGCTTTTTCGCAGGCTTTGACGTGTCAACCTTCGTCACTTTTAGCTCGCGCCACTCTTTTAGTACTAGCGTAAAATAAACGTCACCAGGTGAACCACCTCTTTCCGCTTCAACATCGAACTCACGAATCGTTGCTGAAATATTGACACCGCCTTCGCCCGTAATAATAAGCTGAATCGGCTTACGCCCATTTCGCCAGTTCTCGATATAATTTATAAAACGTTGCGGCGTAGTGAACGTCGAATAACTGCAATAAGTCGGATTATAATCGCGAGGCCAAAAAGTTGAAATAGTAAACTCACGCAAGCCGCGTCTACCTATCGTCGTTATTTCTCCAAGACCTTCTACCTCCGTGTCTGTAAATGAGAACGGAGAAACGTACGAATTAGATTCGGGATTGACCGGCAGGCGCAGCCTGGTTTTTCCGTTAACTAGCCAAAATTCTACGGTCATGCGCCCGCACCTCCTGCACGTTCTACTTTTTTCACGAATAGCTCGAATAGTTTCTCCGCATCTTTTTCAGTCGAGCCCGAACCGTTTAGAGTTACGTTAAACTGGTACGTATTACCTCCGCTTTTTCCGGCACGGTAGTCCGCAGCTTCACCTCGAGGAAGTACCGCCTCGTCCTTGTGTAGTCGATATAACCCATCGGAATGGACTCGGTTTGCCCCACCATTACGTGATCCTTTTGATTTCGGTGCGGAGTTCGAATTATCCTCGGAAGTCTTATTGTTTTTTAGCCACCGCCTTAAGAAAAATCCGCCGACGGTTTCTGTTGCCTTTTTCTTCGCCCATCTTGCGCTGTCATCCGGGCTCCCTAGCGCTGACATGATAAACGAGTCCTTTACGGCGGCATTAAATCCGTCCATGACCCCTTGCCCGATTGCCCCTCCGATTTTAACTGCGACCGGCAGAATAGCAGGCATAGAAGCGTCAATTGCGGCCGCCAACGTTTGGACTAAGACTTCGCTCGCTGCTTGTATTTTCGCTGAACCTTCCGAATCAAGCCATTTAATGAATCGCGCGTAAATATCCGATATGATAAAGTCCACTTTTCCGTAAACGGTTGTCTGCTCCTTAAATTCTTCCGAGGCGGTGAGTGCGGTAAACCATTCGTAGATTCGCAATACCCCGTTCGTAAGACCGGTTAGAATGGCCTTAATCCAACGGGCGCCTACGTTAGCAAAACGGTCAAGCTCGCCGTTTTCCAGTTTGCCGAGTATGTTATTTAAAAAGTCTGTGACAACCGCAAGTGAGGGCTCCCCCATCTTTCTTAATTCTTTTGCAAGAGACTCTTTAACACGGTTGAATACCCCGATTGTCGTTTCGCCCGCTTTGTCTATCATCTTCGTAGTCATCCCAATTTTATTGAAATACTTATCGAGTTCGACAAGCTGCTGTTCAAGCGGGAGGTCTTTAATCGCATTCATAACCTTTAGAGGAAATTCGAACCTTCTAACCATACTGATTGCACTGCCCGAAAATATCTCACGCAGGGCAAAAACTGCTCCTTCTACGCCTTGATAAGGATCTATGGCTGCCATACGTTCAGCAAGCGACCAAGCTTTTTCCAACTGTCTAATATCCTTCGTCATTGTAATGAATGATTTAGAATTCCCGTACATATCTTGTGAGTTCATAATTGGTGAATCTATTGCGTATGAATCAACCATATCCGTATATTGCTTGGCTAGTTTACTGTCGTTAAAAAGTGCGCCAATCATTACTTCGGAATTTTCGAATTTAGCAGCTGCACCCACGGTAGCCTCGAATACCTTGGCTGCTCCTCTCGCCGCTTCATATGCCAAATAAACACCGCCAATAGCCGATGCTAACCCTCCAAGACTCGTTATCGCAGAGCCAATACTTCTTCCCGCGTTGCCTAGACCTCTACTAAACGAGTCGGTAGCACGTGACGCGCTTCCTGCTTGTGACGCATATTGTCCTAGCGAGTTACGTAAGCGCCCTTGGCTATCACGCCAAAGACCTGCTTGGCGGTTAGCTCGCTCCATCGCGCGAGTTGCGCGATCCAACCCTCTATTAAAATTCGCAGAATCGAGCCTTAAGATAGCACGCAAATCGAATGCGATATAGTCGTCCTCCTTTCTGCAAAACAAAAAGGCGTCACAATCCCGACACCTCTTGTTCTAAAATATTCTCAATGTTATCAAACTCGTAGTATGGTATCCTTACGAGTTTAATACCTTTTCTTAAACAATACGTCGTTTTTATTTCATCTAACACTTTTCTCTTTCGGAAAGCTTCGTGCCCTCCAAAGAATTTAATCGGTTTAAAATGCTGTTCACCGTCGAACTCAATCAAACATTTAATATTGCTGTCACCATTTAACACACAGAAGTCAAAGGGGAGGGGTTTGATATGTCTACAATCGTCAAACTTATATTGCTTGTGAAACTTTATATCTTTAGATTTTAGATAATCTTCAACCCTACTTTCTCCGTGAGTAGTATTAGCCCCGCAAGATGGACATTTAATGCCCCGCAATAAGGAAGTAGCACTCCTAGAGAACTCTGTTCCACAATCAGTACACTTAGCTGTGATTAGTTTAAACGCGCCTACATACTCGCTTACTATCGCTATGCTACCAGAGTACTTTTCCTCAATCTGTTCGACAAAAATACCATGTGGTTTTGTTTGTGATTCTACACGTTTCTTAAATGAGCAGGCGGTACAAGGTACTTCTCTAGTATTGAAGTCATAGGGCAACTTATCAAACCTTTCTCCGCAAACTACGTGCAGATATGTTACGTGTTCGTTTGAGTTATTATAATTAGATAAAACGAGATATTCTCCATTAGTATTTTCTACAACCTCACGTTTATATGACCCCGAATCGACTACGCCTTGCGCACATTTAGGACAAGCGTATTTCGCGTTTATTATCGTATATGGTTTAGTAAAGAAATTAAAGCCGTGCTTTTGGCATCTAAATTCGGTATTCGTTAAACTATCTACATACTTAGTTACAACTAAAATATTTCCGTTAAATTTCTCCTTAATTTCTAGTGCGAAATCCTCGCGAGATTTTCTCCTCTTAATGCCCCCTGCTATTAACGCACATTTTGGACAACGTTTACCGTTTACAAAGTTACTGGGTCTAACTTTATATTCGTGACCGCAAACTATGTGTTTTATGTCAATTGACTTGAACATCCCTTCGTACTGTGAACGAAGTTCATACTCACCTTTCGATAAATCGGCGAAAGATTTTAAAAATACAACTTCGTGGTTTTTAACGCGAGTCTTTGCGGCGTTGTAACATTCAGGGCATTTCTGTCCTCTACTTTTAATCTTATCGGGAGTAGCCTCGTAGATATTACCGCAAGAATGCTTAATTCTTACTTTTGTTTTAGCGCTGACATACTCAGTTAGTACTTCATAGCCTTCGCCAAGTATTTCCGATACCTCTTTTATAAATTCCTCGTTTGTTTTACGTACCGCCACCGTAATTCCTCCCCTTAGTTTCGTCAGACTTTCGTTAAAACGGATTAATTCAGCCGCTATATCGAGCGACCGACGTATTAAAGGGCGTTTTTAAAATTCACCCTACTATATAAGCCGCGTGAGTTCGGATTTCCGCGCACCCACTATACAATAGGCATGAACTAACAAATTCGCGCAGTTTACGCTATTTTTTCTTCGATTCTTCTAACTCTTCCTCCGCCACCAATAGCGAAGCATACATAAAATTACGTATGCGCTTAGGCTTGTTGTAAACCTCGTCGGGCGGGATGTTTTTATCGCGAAATAGCACATGCAAGAAATACGCCTCCCGCTCCGACTTTATTAGTTTTTTGCTTCTTCGATTTCTTCCTCGCCATCATCAAATCCGGATAGACGTAGAATAGCTTCTTGAAGAGTTTTAAGTTCTCCTACGTATAGCGATTTCGAAACCGCATCCTGTGCGTCCTTCGCGCCAAACTTTTTAATGACTTGCGTATCGGAAAAATCCGGATCAGTCACACCGGTAGCGACCAATAACGCATCAAGCTCTGAGTCATTAATTGTAGTGGTCTGACTGCTACCTTTCCCCGTTGTGTAGGACGCTTGCTCACGTATTTCGTAATACTCGTCGTTAGTGATCGCCTTAATTTTGAAATTAACGCCAAACCTCTTAATATAGACTTCCTTCGTTGGTTCTGAATCGTATGATAAAAAAGCGTGTAATACCTCGCTCATATTCCGTCACTCCTTCGTTTTAGTTTCGTAAGTAAAAGGAGAGCAAAAGCCCTCCCGTTTTATAGATACTCGAATCCTGAGAACGTAAATGGCGTCTCTTCCATAACTAGCGACTTCATTTCGTACTTCAGAATCGGAATTGAATCGAACTGTACTCCTTTTAATCGGACCCACGCTTTATCTGCGCTCTCAGGATCGTCGAGCTTCATTACAAGCTCCGTCACAAACGACCCTTTCGAATCGTTCGCCACTTGCGCAATCTGTTTCGCCAACTTCGTCGTAACTTTATAACCTGTCATAGCTCCCGAATACGTAATTCCGGTTACTTTATGTCCAGTTACACGCGTACCGGCCCGATGTACTTCTTCCTTCGTAATCTCACCTTGCGCTTCTGCTGACTGGACGTTAGTTAACCATTCGCCATCTGCCGAATACATTTTCCCGAAACTACCGTTGAGCGTTTTCGTAGAATCTAATGTCATACGTTATACCTCCGTCCCTTATTCGTTTATCAAACGTTAATTGTTAAGAAAATACGTTCCATCGAATCAATTTCGCGGTAACCAATCGCAAGGAATACGCTATCGCCAATGCTAGGTCTTTGCGGATCGAGACCCACCGAAAGGTCCGTTAGCACGTTGTTTACTTCCATCGTTTCGAGGTACGCTTTAATCGCGTTAATTAGCGCCATCTGCCCGTCTTCGTTGTTGTCGAGTTTGCCGATATAGTTGTCGCGCGCCGTCTTTTCGATGTCCGTGGCGATTTGCTGGCGAGCACTAATCGAGCGAATCTTCGTTTTATTCGTCGTCAAGCCTTGCTCGATCTTCACCTTTTCGCCGTCATTGACGAGAACCATCGAGCCTGCTTCTAGCGCCGTCACAACTTCGCTATTTCGTAGGCGTTTCGTCACATCGTCGACTGCCACTTGCGTAAATGTAATCGACCGGTTGATCGGCGTTCCTGCGACAAGCCCCGCAATAAAAGCCGCGTATTGCCCGCTTGAATATTCCGTACCGTCGATTGTTACGCCAGTGATGAGGTTTACAACGTAGTCGTCCTTCAGCGCAATCGAACGAGTATTTCCGGTCGCTGGCGTAGCATCTTCCGCAGAAGTTCCGCCCGTTACGAAAGTGAAATGCTTGCGTTCATTGCGGTTTGTTTGAAGCCAAGCCAACGTATTTGTTCGCTCAGTCGCGCTAGGTTCTCCGTCGAATACGAAAACATTAAACGGCCTTGCTTCGTATGCATTGCGCATATCAACGTAGTCCGCCGTTACTGGTGATGCTGGCATCGTATATACGAGTACCTCTTTCGCCCCGCCTCGTAGCGCTAATTTAATCGAAGTAATATTTGCCGAACCAAATAGCGCGACTGCCTCCGCCTCTTTTTCGACGGTGTAGAATGTTTTAGCTGTCGCCGACCCGCCGGAATACGTCTTTAACGGAATTGCTACGATACCTCGCACGCCTCCGCTAATTTGCGCGATGGCAGCTTCGACGAAATTCGTATATAAGCCCGGTCTAATTGGCGGATTTAACGGGTCCCATTGCGTAATTGCCATTTAATCGTCCTCCTTTATTTCTTAATTTCAATCGTTAATTGCGGCGTTGTTACACCGACATGTTCGACTTTCGGATACGTAATCTGACCGCGAGCCTCCCGCAAATTAACTTCTAACATGCCGATAATCGCGAACACGCCCGACTCCGTTTTAAACGGTTCGGACAACGAAAAAGACTCGATACGTAAGTACCGAGTCGTTCCTTTTAGCGGAATTACCATTTCGTTATTAAATAGACGTTCGAGGGGTTGCGCTTTGGTGAGGCAGTCTAACTCGCTTATTCCGATATAGACGAACTGATATGTGCGATCGTGGCGGTAATGGTAGCCGGTTTCTGTTTCGCTCACCCCGCCTTTGTACTGAATTATTAAGTCTTCCGCTCTAAATTCAGTCGGCATAAATTGCAATTTAAACGCAACCGTCGGCATCATCGGAGCCACGAAATCGCGTAAGCTCTGTATCTCGTTTTTAATGTCCGCCATTCTACCACCCCGATCTCCGTAATTCCGCTTTCATCTCATCCTCGATCAATCGCTTCCACTTCGCCTCGTCCGCCGATTTATCAAGGAATTTCTTAACGGTTCCAGGCGTACGTAACTGCTTTCCGCCAGCATCCTGTTCGTGAATGTAGTAGCCGTAATTAAATCGCCTGTCGCCCGTCTTTGCTGTTGCGTTAGCTGTAACGATGACACTACCATTTAGCCCGCCGGCTGCTTTTCCGCTTATTTGTCGGCGTAGATTTGAGGTATCTAACGGCGCAATATCACGTGCCCCTCGAACCCAATCGTCTTTAACATCGTCCAGCCCACGCTTGGCACCGCGTCCCGCAGCCCCCGGCGATTGCGCTATTAGCCGCTTCAGTGGTCGCATATCTATTTCGAAACTTCTCGCCATGTTTTCGCCCCCTTACACGCTAACGACGGTCAGCAACGGTTTACCGTTAAGTCCGCGTATTCTTTCGATATTCAGTGGCAGGTAAAGCCGTTGCATTCCGGATTCGTCCGTGTATAAAATTTCGTCGTTAAGGCGAACATCTGCGAACTTATCGAATGTAATTTGCGCCACGGTCACGACCTCTTCGGCCATTATCGCAGGGAAACCGCTTTGATACGTTGTTCGCCGTGTTAGTTTATTACTGTCTTCGAATCGGCATTTGAGCGTAAAAGTTGTCGCCGTGCTTTCGCCCCACTCATTCTGCACGCCAGGCCTGCGAATAGTTACGGTCTGTTTTAACGGAATTATCGCCATTTACAGCACCGTCCATTTTATGGTTCGTCCCGTTGGTGCTCCGACCATCACGTAAACTTCCGGCGGAATCATCGACTCGACCGGCTTTTTCGCCCAATCCTTAAACGTAAAGCTGACGCCTTTGACCGCGAAGCCCGCCACGCCTTGCTGCTGCATCTTATTCGTATCATTAAACGCGCTTGCCAGAACCGCTGCGAAAATATATACGGCTTCATCCGGTATTGTGCATCCGTTGAATTTCCGCGTTAGCTCTCGTTTGCTTACGTTTAGTACGGCTGTCTTGCGTGTATCGTCAGCGTCAATAAAGTCTTCGTTATCAAGCGTGTTCAGCCGAATGTACTCGGTTGCCTCCGTTAAGTTCCACGACATAAAATCTCCTCCCTATTTTCCGGAGGCTTTCTTCGCAGGAGCTTTCGGTTTAGTCGGCTTCGGCGTTTCCTCCGCTGGTTCGTCGACGCGCGTGGCGTCCGTAATTTGCGTTAATACTTCGATCGTGGCTTCGTCATCTGTTACGTAACGTCCGCCAATAAACTTCTTAAATTCGCCATCTACGTAAAATCCTAATGTCTGATACTGCGATTTAAATTCCGCCATATACTTCACCACCTAAAAAAGAAAGCCCGCAGAAACCTACGGGCAGTTAGTTACGTTTAGTTAAGACCTTTCAATCGTCCGTGCGCTTTCTCTTGTTGGAATTCAAGCGTATATTCTCCGACAATAGTACCAACAGTGTAGTCTCCTTTTTCGCCCATGTATTTATGGAAGAAGTCGCGACCTACTAACGGGCGGATAGCCATACGGTTAGCATCAACGAAAAGTAATTCGTCAGCAGCCAGGTTATTGTTCAACGCGATTTCGAATTCGCCGAAGTCATTAATTAACTTGTCGACTACTTCACCACGAGAATTTTCGCCACGGCCGATTTGTACTTTGTTCGTATCAAGCGCGGATAATTTACGTTTTTGTTTCGCACCTACGATTACTTTGTAGTCTCCGCCAGTAGCGAATCCGCCAGCTTCGTAGATTGATTGACCTAAGTTCGTAATAGCGTCGAGTGAAATCGCACCAGCTACGTTAGTGACGTTAGTTTGAATAAACTGACGAACACCTTTCATTTGGCGGATTTGCCCGTTCTCATATTGAACGCCGTTGATTAGCGCTTTTTCTAATGACAACGCAAGCTCAACTTGTTTCTTTTGCTTCTCGTACTCGTAAAGATCGCCGATTCCGTATTGCTGAACCGCTTGTGCAGTACCGGAAATTTCAACAGAGTCATCGAAGATTTGCGTTTTATTCGATACTGGCTTACGTGCTTTGTATCGTGCGGAACGTGCGTCGCTACCTTCCACGCCTTCTACGAATTGTACTTCGACTTTTGCACCGTCAGCTATTGCGGCTGCAGTAGTTCCAGCGTAACCTCGCGCAACAGTTAGCGTTTTAGTCCCGGCATTAACCGCAGTAACTAAT
The DNA here is from genome assembly GCF_014138605.1 of Peribacillus huizhouensis. Classification (GTDB taxonomy): domain Bacteria; phylum Bacillota; class Bacilli; order Bacillales; family DSM-1321; genus Peribacillus; species Peribacillus huizhouensis. The sequence goes on from NZ_JACJHX010000008.1 coordinate 106,744, forward strand.
AACAACTCTTCGCCAATTTTAATGACGTGACCTACGCGGAATGGTTCTGCGTCAGCAACTACGACTGTTGTATCGGAAACAAGCTTGGCGCCTGCGACCGTAGATTCGTCGTTGAACATTTCATCCTCGAACCATTGGTGCGTAGTTTGCGTAACTGGCGTTGCGAAACCTAGCATATTGATTAGTGGCGTTTGGTGTTGATTAAGTAAAAGGATTTCGTCGACTACCGATTGTTTTTTACCTATAAGACTAGCATCATAAATTTTAGACATGTAAGTGATTCCCCCTGATTTTTATAATTTTTGGTATTAAAAAAGACGGGCCATTTGACCACGCCATTACTACTTACTTAATTCTGATTTCAATTGTGCGTAAGCCATCTTGTCTTCGATCCGACCGCTTTGCTTCGCTTTTTCAGCCGCCTCTTTAAGTAATTGCTCGGCTGTTTTATCTGCGCGGTCTACGTTCCCATTCGAACTCTCACCGATTGGTTTCGGCTTTGGCTTCGATAATAGAAACGGTTTATTGTCAACGAGTGTCTGTATCGCGACATCCATTCCGACCACTTTTCCGTCCTCGACTGTTACGGCCGTTAAGTCCGCAAGACTGAATGCGTCGTCTAGGAATGCGATATTTTGACTCGTAGCAACCTTAATAAATTCGTTGCGGATTTTTTCGTTCTGTACCGCCTTCTCTAATTCGGCTAACTGCTGAGCCAGCGTCTGCTCTTTCGTATCCTTTTCCGCTAGTTGCGCTTGTAGCTTTTCGAGTTCGGTCATCTCCGCTTCTTGACGTTCTTTTTCCGCCTGCTCGAACGTAGTCAATTTCGTTTTCAAATCGTCATAGTCCGCAAACTTTTCGAGCTTCTTCTTTTCGCGAGTAACGCGTTCCGCTACGATTTTGTCGAGCTCGGCCTGGGAAAACTTCTTTACTTCCGGCGTTTCAGCCGCTGGTGTTTCGTTTACTTCGCTTTGATTCGTTACAACTTCGTTTAATTCTTCGCTCATTTGTTACCTCCCGTTTACCCGCCGTCGCGCATTAATTTAGTGCAGCCGAAAGTTTAGCGCCATTTCGTAAGGCATAAGAAAAAGGCCCCGCATAGTTGCGAAGCCTTTCGTTTTATTTATGTCGCAGTTTACACCTACTATGGCGTTAGATTCTTGATTCTTTAAGGAAGCCAGTAGATATCCTCTTTTATGATCTTTGCCGGATTTCCAGCGACAACAGAATTAGCTGGTACGTCTTTAGTTACAACGCTCCCGGCCGCAACCACTGCTCCACTTCCAATACTAACTCCTTTTAAAATTATTGAACGACACCCTATCCACACCTTATCTCCTATATGGACTGGTTTATAAATGTATTCTTGAGTGTTTAATTTGTGATAATCTCTATCCAATATCACTACATCCCATGATATATTACAGTAATCTCCTATTGTAATTTCTTTGCCACAATGTATTTCTGTTCTATCGCCAATGGATGTATTATTCCCTATTTTCAAGTGTGACTTAAAATCTGTTCCCCAAACACTTACTTTACAATCTTTATACATTAATACTTTATCACCTATGTCGATATAGCCATTCATTTTGTTTATGTTCAACTTACCGGAAGCCATAAAAAACTTTCCGCACTTGTCGAACGATCGTTTCACAAGGAATCCTCTAAATACGTTTTTTGATATTCCAACCAATTCCCTTAATGACTTAGATTTAATTAATTTTGATACTTTATTCACTTCGATTCCCATATATTTACCCCGTTTCTATTATTTACTAATAGAATAAGGGATATTAAATATATAGTCTAGTATTATTGATTCATTTGCTCATAATAAGACAACAGTATTTGACTTTTAATTATTTCTATGCAATTGAGCTACATTCCCTCTAATAATACTTTTGATAATACATTAAAAATATCTTGATGCCCTTCCGGTTTAGGGTGAACCTCGTCAACCAAGTACCCTGCGGCATTAGCTACGCTATACGTACTTCCCCAACGCTTCTTGATATCAACAAGTGCACAATTATAGTCCTTAGCAAGCTGGAGAACAATATTATAATAGTCGTTCATAGGGATAGGATGGTTTGCGTTAAAAATACCGCCTGTTGTTGTAATCAATACATCTCCGTATTGTTTAGCTTTTGTGATTACTGCTTGCCAGTCTGCTTTGAAGGCGTCAAGGCTTGTTTGCGTGTTATAATCGTTAGACAAGAATGAGATAATCGTTAGCTTCGGAGTCCAATATCCAATGCATGCCTCTGAATTAAAAGCTTTTGCAACAGATCCTACTTTTAGTCCGCTTACTCCGAAGTTATTGATTCGAACGCCTTTACTTCCTTTTAACTCATAAGCACCTAACAAACTGACTTTGCTGGCTGATTTAGTCGTAAGCACAACTGTATGTGTACCATCTACTAATCCAGTTACTCTATGCTCTATAACCACACCGTCCGAACTTCTCGATGTAGAAAGTGTTTGAGCTGTACCGCCATCGACTGCTATATCGACAGACCCACTAGACCAGCTTCCTTCCAACAAGACAACAACGCCAGTACCTTTGAAAGTAAAGGAAGCTGTAGAGCCCGCGGCTACTGCAATCTTCGTACCACTACTTCCGTATGTCAAACCGTTTCCTCCGAAGGTTTGCCATGTACCAGTATACGTCCATCTCCCAACAGCGGCTGTATATGGGTATTGGTTTGCTATCATCCCTTCGCCTACGTCCCCGTATTTAGTGGTAAACTGGTTACGCAAAAGGGTTGCATACCCTCTTTTGTAGTTATCGATAGTAACAGCGCCTCCAGCTTGACCTTCAGTATTGCTATCACCTTCAAGACATACGTTGATAATCTCTTGTACTCCGGAGTCTAATCTAGCTTTTGCGAGTCTCCATTTCCTAAGACCATTATCGATATTATAGATATAGTTGTACGGTTTGTAGGCTATTTCGTCCGTTACGACTCTAGCCTGTTTGATTAATTCCAATTGGGTTGTAACACTCATCCCATCTGGATATTTCCCGTATATCCCCATATCTATCCTTCTGTGTCCTGCTCCTTTAGCCGCGGAAGCTGGCGCTAGGTTAAAATCTCTTTCTCCGGTTAGAACTCCAGTAGCGTCCTTGAAAACAGTGTCGTAGGCATTGTCTGCGCCTGCTACTTGTGCGAGCACTTTATAGTCCACTCCGACAGGTAAGTCAGCCCTAGATAAGTTGTAGTCTCTAAAGAAATTGTTACGAATAGCCAACTCATTTATATCTGTAACGCCTAAGTCGAGTATCTGTATGCCTGAACTTGTTTGATTTGAAAAAAGAATATTGTTTTCAATAGTTAAGTTTTTTATCTTAACTGAGACAAGAACGCCAGTGAAGCTAACATTAAAAGCCACGTTATTACGTACAACGATATCACTGATTTTATACGGCAACCCCGTTTCATTATTATTTGCAACTATGTTATACCCTCTAAGTGAATCATAAACGATATTGTTTCTAAATATAATACCTTCTAGTGTTCCACCAGACTCTACACCAGTTGACAACCCAACGCCTTCTGGAACATTTGTAACCGTATTATTGTATACTTCTATATTGTATTGGTGTCTAGAAAATGCATCCACATAGATTCCAATCCGAACAGGGTTATCCACATAGCATCCGTGAATTATCCCATTTCTTGTTCCGTCTTTTAAATCAATTCCTTCTTTATAACAATCGATAACTCGACAATCTTTTATTTCAAAGTTATCCACATTAACTAATGAAAGCCCTTCTTGACTTAAATTTTTACAAACACGTTTCAGCTCACAATTGTCTATTAAGATATTGTCGGCATTTATAAAATAAATACCTGATCCCCCTGCATCTGTGACCGAACAGTTACGAATAATTACATTCGAGGAACCTTTTCCATCTGTCCAATCTTGCCCAAAACCCATTGCATAAGAGTTGATGAGTTTTAAACCTTCAAATATCCAGTTGTTGCTATTCTCAATATTCACTAGCCCTTGCCACGAATTACTCCACCATGTTATTCCGGTTCCATCAATAATTGGAGAGTGTCCCTTATAGTTTACTAATTTTATTGGTCTGTCTGGTTTACCTGATTTTCGAATAAGCACTCGTTCTTTATACGTACCATTCATTACGTAAATCGTATCTCCTGCTTCGGCTGTGTCCACCGCATATTGGATAGTTTTCCAAGGGCTATTTAGTGTCCCTTTGTTAAGATCGTCACCATCTACAGAACTAACATACTTAATAGAAGCTATAGATGCAACTTCCTGCGCCGTTTCGGCCAACTGTCTATTAGTTTCTTCAACCTGCGCCCTGGCTACCGCATCAACTCCGCTATCGCCTCCACCAACTTGATTACCATATTTATATCCGCTCATTATACGTCATCCCTCACATATCCTCGATAAGCTCCAGAGCCCGTAATATTTAGATAAGTAAACTCTGCAATCCTCTCATCAAACACCTCACCCGGCTTCAACGTCCATGTCGTGTACGGCCCCGCATTAAAGGTCAAATCCGAAGTACCATCGTTTACTATTACGAGTTCCTCGCGTTCGCTAACGAATTTCTTCGAAAGATTACCGGTACCATTAAAAAAATCACAAGCACGTTTCATATTTATTCCTCCCCCGCCTCGTTTAAATTTGTTCTACGTCAATCGTATTTCTCCGATCTAAACCTTCGTCGCCCGTCAGCCTTTCCGGATTCCTCACCGGCGTCAAAACGTGTTTACAATTCGGATGAAAGATATCCCGCCGTGGCAACGCGCCAATATACGGATAACCTCCGGGCGCATCCGGCACCAGCGAAATAACCTGCCCTTCCCATCGTCGGCAGGCGTCCTTTGCGCCGTGACTCGAAATCACCGCGTAATAAACTTCGCGACCCAGCGCATCATTCATCGTAGCCTCACGGTGCGCCGTCGACATTTTCGTACGCACGACCATTTCCGCATATACTTGCGGCTTCCACTTTCGCGACGCAGCGTCTACAATTCCGGTCTTCGTTGCGTCATCTAGCCGGCGCAATATGTCTTGGCGTAGCGTCTGCGTTCCGTTGATGCCTTGCGTAAGATTCGTACGGAATGTTTCCGCAGCTGCTTGGCGTATTGCGATTCGGACCCTTCGGTCGACGTTCTGCGAAATCTGTAGCAAGTCCGCCTGTGTGTCCGCCACCGCCGTCTTTATATAGTCGCGATTAAATCGGTTAAACTGGACGATGCTCTGCGCCTGTGCTACGTTTTCTGCAAGACCTAGCGCAACAAGCGATCGAATCACTCCGTCAGTCGCTGCTTTCGGAATATTCGTCGCCACCCATTCCGATGAGTTTGCGTCGAGCTCCTTTAAGATGCTCTTGATTTCCGCTTGCGTTGCGATGATTTGGGCCCGCTCGAAATCCGTCAGCCCAAGCCGTAGTAACTCGGCGGAAACGTTGGCAATTGCTTTTTCGTAATAGGCGCGAAGAATGGCAACTTCATTGTCGTAGGATGGCGTTGGAATTTCCGACATTACTCATCGCCACCCTCGTTAAATATCGTGCCGTCGACGAAACCATTAATCGCCTTTTCGTCTTCTGAAATCCTGCGAACTATTTCCGCCGCCTTTTCGTCATCCACGTCGTCCTGGCGCTTGATTGCGGAATGTATATCTATCGTGGGCTTTTTGCCGCTTCGGATTTCCATGATTTGCGCTTGCTCTAGCTCATTTTTCGGAATGCCGTCTTGCCACGTAACTTTCGGGTAGACTGGCTCGAAGTCGTAATCTCCGTGCTTTACGTCGAGTAATTGGCACGCCCATAGTGCGTCGCGTATGGCCTTGTCGTAATGCGTGCGAATTCTTTTTACTTTCGATATTATTGGCATAAAGCGAGATTTGATGGCCGCGCTGTCCGTATGAGACGTCCCTGTTCCGCCAGCATTTTCGCCTAGCACAGTACCGAATAACCACTGTGGCGTTTCCGCTTGTTGGAAGACTAGCGAAATTAATACTTCAAGCTCCTTGAATGCTGACGAAAGCTGTCCGTCCCATGTCATGTAGCCTGGCGTTACGTCTTCTTTAGCGACAGGTATATAAACACCGCCAGAGCGTACGCTATTTTCAGCGCCTTCTAATTCCGGACCATACGAATTCGGATCACTGTGCTTCCACAAAATGTAATCGATCTGCACGAGTCGGTCGTTAAGCGCCGCCAGCAACGTTTCCATTTTCTCAATTCCGCTGATTCCTTCCCACTCGTCGTCAACCGCTTTATATGGCGCATGAAATGCGAGCATCATTGGCACGCCCGTAGCTACTACGTCTGTTTCTCGCCCTGTCGGAACCTTTTCGCCGATGTTGTAATATTGCAACGGATAGCCGTACGTATTATCGACGCCACCCTCGAATTCATGCAAACGATAGCGTTCGTAGATGATATAGCCGGGCAAGTGGCGCTCCACGTTAAGAAACGGCACTTCACTTTTCGACGTAACCACGTATTCAACCGTACATATATTGACCGCCTTGAACGACTTGACGTTGCCCCGCGAAACTTCCGGATAAACATACTCTGCGTTAACGTGCTCGATAATCGGCTCCAACGGCTGCTCTGTAATGAGTTCTTCGTACGCTTCCGGTGTAAGCACGTTTCGCACCTCGGAGAAATCCGTCCGATACCCGTAGCGAACCTTAAACCACGCATCGCCACGATAGCCGTTACCGACCGCACTTTCGTGAATCTGCTTAACGAGGTCGTTTTCCTCGACGTAGCGATTGACCGCCTTTTGTTCGTCCGTATCATCCGGCAAGCCTGATTCGAAACTCGGCGGCTCTCCGACTAGCAAGTCAGCCGGTTTTGTGACAAGTATATCAGCGAGGTTTACGGCGATATATAACTTCGCCAATTGTGGCGCGTGCGGTGTGTCGCGCAGAAGCTCCGTCGCTCTTTCGTAAATCTCGATCTGGCGCCCTTTGAATATTCGCTTGCCACGTTTATATTTCGAGATTCTTTCGCGTTCCGTAGCAGGCGGAAATTGTTCGCCCGGACGGATCATGCGGTCTGTATACGTGACTTCGTGTTCTGCGCGTTTTTCTAGATCGCGCTTACTGTAAATTCCAAGTCCGAACAATTCGCCGCCTCCTTTTCGTTATAAAAATGATGGTTTTTGTATGACTCGTTTCCGCGTATTTTTCGAAATAGAAACGGAAATTTCCGTAGCGTCAATCAGATCGTCGTGGTCTGCGCCGTACCGCTCGAACTGCTCTAGCAATAGCGTATGTTTCCGCGAAAACTGAATCTTAGACGTTTCTATGTCTGGCAGCATCGCCTCGATACGTAACTCCTTACGATTACGCTGGTAAACTTTCTTCACGCGATTATGTGCCGGGTAGCCCGTATGCTGAAGTCGCTCTTTCAACTTATCGACGAAGAACTCCTGTGCTGCTACTGCCTCCGCACCGATTATGTCCGGCTGAAATTTCGCAACTTTCTTTACGATAACTTCCATGAACTCGTCCGGATGAACGCGCTCACCATACGAATCGATTACGTAACAGACCTTCGTAAGTTTATGGCGTGCTACTGCCGTAATGGCGGAAAAGTCGCCTTTCTGCTTACCCATGGCGAAATCTATGCCGAGAGCGATGTCGTATTCTTCATGCGGAAACTGGCGCGCTGGGTCTTTATCGTCCCAATACGTAAATGTGTCCGGATTAAATACCATCGACTCGGTATCTAACGGATTATTCATATACTCCGTGTTGAACGCTTTGCTGCCGTTGTCCCATTTCCACGCCATTAACTTAAATAACGGCTGGACTGTCGGCCATAGTACTTCGGCGCCCTCGTCCATATCCGCTTTGTTTGCAATATAAAAAAGCTCCGCCGTTTTGGCCGAGCGTGAGTCTTCGCGATTCATATATAACTTCCGGCATTCTTCCCATAAGTCCTCGCGTTTAGGCATCGTAATTATCGCCTGGTAGCGTTTAGTTTCGAAGTCGGCACGGTGTTTCATTACGTCGATTAAAAGTGAATCGTGATGGACCGTTGTTCCCATGAACACTATCGCCGTCTTTTTTCCTTCCGGATCTCCTAACGGAACGACAACCTGGCGAAACCAAGCCTTTAGTTCCTCGCGAAGCTCAGCGGTATTGTTATTCTTTTCGGAATCGACGTCATCACAGACGATTAAGTCCGGCCGAGTTCCGTTCCAATTTCGCCCGCGCAAAGCTTGCCCGGAGGAAGCCGCTTGAACCAGCGTAAGCATTTTCTGTCGCCCTTCTCCCTCGTCTTCCCACGCGATAAACTCTGATTGGTTGTCCTTCGGATTCATCTGCTGTCTTGCGGAAAGAAGGGCGCCAAAGTCGCGAATCAGCGCTTCGTTACCCGTTAGCTGAACCTTCAGCCAGTCGAGGTTTGCGCTGGACACGGAGGGCGTCTCCGATATAATTATGATGTATTTCCGCTTGCGATAGACGATTTCATGAATCGGAAAGGCTTTCGATAAGAACGATGACTTGGCGTGAGACCGTGGGGCCGCAACGACTACGCGCTTGTTCATCTCTTCGTTCGAAACTACGTTCATAATGTCGCATATCTCACCATGAAATTCTGGCGCATATTTAAGGATATCTTCCGGTGCGTCGGCCAGGTTGAGTCCGCTTTCGCTGAACTCCGGGATCCAGTTGCCGGCGTTATCGCGGTTCAAGTTGTCGCCAAAGTATTTATACGCGAAAAATAGCAGGTCCGTCTCGCCCCGGTGAATGTCGCGAAGCCTGCGAAACTCGTCAATGATGCGCTTCAGGTCGAGCTTGTCGTCGGGACTGAGCGTCGCGTATATTCGTACTTTAACCGCGATATACTTGCGCAACGTTTCGATTTTAGAGCCGCGCTTTTTGTAGTCGTGCCACTGCCCGTTGATATTCGCCAAGTTTATCGTCTCCTCTCCTAAAGTTTCGTTTGACTTGCGTATGTATATCGTATATTATGAATGTAACATAACTAATAAGGAGTTGCTTTCGGCGACCGATTGGAGTGAAACGGAAATGAACGAAGTCCAACCGATTAAAAACAAGCGAGATATTCAGCGCATGAAAAAGGCGTTGCATGGCCGCGACTTGCTACTATTTACGATCGGCATAAATACTGCTCTACGAATAAGCGATTTACTCAAACTACGGGCCGAAGACTTTTCCGGCGAATATATCGTGCTAAAAGAGCAAAAGACCGGCAAGGCCAAGCGCATCAAGATTAACGAAGCTGTCCGCAAGTCTATTCGCGAACTGGCGCCAAGCTCCGGCTATTTATTTCCCTCACGAAAAGGTGACGCAGCAATCGGCCGTGTGCAGGCGTACAGAATACTGAATGCTGCCGCTGATCGTGCCGGTATAAATACGGAAATAGGTACGCACACGCTACGCAAGACCTTCGCCTACCATGCGTATAAATCTGGCGTAGATATTGCCGTCTTGATGACCGTACTGAACCACGCCAGCCAGCGCGATACCTTGAAGTACATCGGAATTGTGCAGGATACCGTTGACGACGTTTATATTGACGTATGCTTATGACGAGTGTTACCGTAAAGGTGGCGCTTTTTTTTGTGCCGAAAAGTCAAACGTTAATTTTGATTCGTCGATTTTAGTGTGTCCAGTTTCGCGATTTTTCAAATACGGGGTTGGGGGATCGAGCGTTCCCTGTATAGCGTATTCACTCGAACGAATAACGAATGAATCAGAAACTCCTTTTGTTACGTTAGGCAATCGCAACAAACGTTGATATACCGCCATTCCTAGCCCATCTATCGACCCCACCTTTATCAACTCGTTTATGCAGTCGGTTAACAGCGTCATATCAACGATGGTTATCAGCGTAAGATCGAGGCGGAGTGCATAGGATACTGCATATCTACGATAGGTTATGCGGCAGTACTCGAAAGTTTCCGGGTCGATGTGCGTCAGGATGTCCGTGCGGACCGACTGTAAACGGAAGTACATCCCCATCACACACGCCACCCCAACGCATCATCCGTGTTTCTTCTATTATATAGACGTTCATACTTACGCCATTATCTCGCTACTTTACATCGTCGATTTATTCGCCTACCTACTCGACGTCCTTCGGCTTTCCTAGCGTAGCTCCAAACGAAGCTATCTCGCTATCCAACGCATCATAATCGATGTCCTTATCGGAGCCCTTCGTCTCTATCTCGACCTTATCCGTAAGCATACCGTTAATCTGCAAGGCCAACTTCGCCATAGCGGCATTACCATCACGTATAGCTATTTCCGCAAGCGATTCGACTAGCTCCGGTAATCTGTCCTGACTATTGCGCACGATCTGCTTCTTTAGCTCTCGCTCGAACAACGGATCCTTGCGCCAATTGTGGATCGACTGTCGACTGACTCCACTGATTTGCGCAATCTCTTCGTCTGTCTTTCCGCCTTTACGCGGCAGGCTTAAGTATTGAATTGCCAATAGGTGCTCGGCGTTTAACCGTTTTAGTGCCATATAATTCCGTCCTCCTTTCCGTGATTATGGCGATAAGCTATCGCCTTTACTTTCGTTTACATTCCTCTAAACATAAGACCGTGAGACAGCGTAAATAACAATAGAATTACGATATATGTACGCAGTTATTACCGCCAAGTCTTACGACTTGAAAACCTTGCAAAGCCGGCCAAGAGCGTGCCGACCTTGCTAACTATGCCTTTTTCGCTGGTTCTTAAATAAAAGAAAAGATACGGCGCCGAATGTAGCGATAGCGAATGGTGGCGCAATTACTTAAATACCTATGTCTGATTAAGAGGGACAGAATTCGAAAAAAACCCCACAAACCGCGACACATCAACGTTTGTAGAGGTTTTCGTATGCACCGTCAAAGCAGGGTATTTCGCGGATAATGCACCGTAAAAGCAGGGTATTTTTACGAGAACAGCACTTTTACAGCGCCAAGCGATTCCGCAGGTCCAGCGAACACCACTCGCGGATTAACGACGATACGCTTCTGCCTCCGATCCTTTGCGTTATGTGGCAGCCAGAATACGGGCTCCCCGTCGATAACAATACCTTCGAGCGCCCTCCGCAGTTTGTCCGTATCCTTATAGCCGAGTAATGCCGCCAAGTGATCGAGATTCATCGCTCGTAAATCATCGTCACTATCTTGCGGATTGAAGCACACGACATTCGTGCGGAAGTTAAGAAACGGCAGCACCGCGTATATAATCGCCAACTGAGCCGTTTTCCTTCCTTTATATATAGCGTACAAGTCCCGCACAGTCTTTCGAAACATTCGCGTATGGCTATACTCGGACAACTTGTAGCCAGACTCTTTTAACGGTCCGCGAAAGAAAACGCTAGGGTTAATGTGGATTTCGCCGCCTTGCTCCTGTACGATATCCGCGTCAATCAGTTTGCGGTAGAACTCCGCGAACCTATTGCGGCTAATTCCGATTAACGTCTCCAGCGCCCTCTTATCGATTACCTTTCCGTTGTCATGCTGTAGACGCCCGGTTTGGTAACCGGTGTATGTGCCGATAAACATTAAGCGAGCTAAATCCGGCTGTGTGAACGCAGGGTAGCGCTCCGCCATCGTTTTACAGCTCTCGAAAAACGCGAATACGAAATGCCCGTTCTCCAATTCGTGCGTACTTAATTCGTCGACCGCCTGTAAAGCCTCACGTTGAGCCGGCGTTGTTTTAACGGACAGTTCCGCCAAGTGTGATTTATCGACGCCATTTTGATCGTATACCCTACCGTCTTGTACAACGGCGTTCTCCTTTAGCGCAAGGACTCCGCGTTTTAAATTCCGAGTTAAATTGCCCCACTGGCGCTGTTCCTCAAATCTACTCATCATATCGTCCCCTTTTCGGTATATTTGCACATAATAAAAAGCCCGCGCTAGGCGAGCGTGAATCATTCCGTCAGTTTTCGATCTGCTTGCGAGTCTATTATCGCTTCAAGGCGTTGGTTTGCGATCTGTACGTATTCAGACTCACGCTCAAACCCGATGAATTTACGGCTTAATCGTGTGGCAGCCACCGCAGTTGTTCCGGATCCCATAAAACAGTCAAGTACAATGTCGCTTTCGTTAGACGAAGATTTAATAATTCGCTCTATTACCGTTAAAGGCTTTTGGCATGCGTGGTATTTACCTGAATTCTCCGTTTTATATCGCCAAACATTGTTATGATTTGGGTCTACGTGGTGAACAGCTCTGGCGTTATCAAACGCAGACTTTAACTCATCGTAAGGTTTTTTCCAATACCCCGTCGTTTGCATAATTTCATACTTTTCACGTGTTGGAAGCTCCCATTGACTATTTCCAAAGTAACGCTTTGCTATTCCGTCTGAAATCTGTATTCCGAAAAGTTGGTTAATTTCTAGCAACGTAAGGCCGCTTTTCTTTTTCTCGGAAATTAAATACTGTTTTATGTCATCGATCTCCTCTGGTTTCGAGTAGTAAAAAAGGTACTCACACGTATTAAACCAGCTCCTTAAATTACTTTCATCACTTGGGTTTTTCCAAGATAGAGCCCGCCAATCACCTTTATCCCATGTTACAAATGAGTTAAAAACAAACGAAGAGTTTTCGTCTAACCACGTCATTAACTGAGCGATCTGTTGCATGTCGTTGTGAAACCAGTAAAACGACCCGTTATCTTTTAGTACACGATGGCATTCGGTAAATACACCACTCATAAACTTGAGATACTCTTCCTTACTGTATTTATCCCAACTGGCGCCCTTTATCCCAATATTATAAGGAGGATCAATCACGATTAAATTTACGCTCTTATCCGGAATCAACCGCATACCCTCCAAGCAATCCATCTGATATATCCGGTTTAACTCCAAACTCCCTAGTAATTCTTTCGTCATCTATTCGTACTCCTTTCGTTAATCGGCGTCGAAACGCCGTCATTTAATACGATACAAAACGCACTAAAACACAATACCCTACGTATATTAGTGCGTCTGGCACCGAAAATAACAATAGCCCCTTCAAGAAACATAGATAACTAACGTCATAAATAACAATATCACTCGGAAATATCTCGCAAATTCCTAACGCTCACCGGTTGCACCTTCGTAAACTCGATATACTTACGTTTTCTCTCCACGTTCCTAGTCTTCGTCTTCCTGTCTACGAATCTATTTTCGTATCCCGTACGTTCCCTCTTCGTCGGCTTCAAATGAACACGACCATCCGCAGCGCTGTTGTCTATCGCATCGCCTACCGAAGATTCTCGACTATCACGGCGGTCAAACTGGCGCTCGCTCAGAAACGGGTATTCCGTTTGTGCGATCTTATGCTCATTCATATCCGACAACTCCTCGTACAGCACCAAGTCCGCCAGTCTTTCCAACGCAACCTCGTCCGGCATCTCGCCAGCTTTTGCGTAATAATCCTCCGTTAGCTGCTCGATTTTCACCATACGGAGCTCACGCGGTAATTCGCCGCGCTTGGTTTCCGCCTGTAGCTTCGTAATACTTTCGTGTAGCTGTGTTTTATAGTCCGTCATCCGCTACCTCCTTGATATGCTTATACCCGACCGTAATTTGACGATTGTAGAAAATCGCGTAGAAGTAAATTTCGAATCCCACGTGCGTAATCGGCTTATCGTACCCATTAGCGCAAACCTGCTTCGGCTCTTTCGCAAAGCCCCCGGAAAATGAGAAACCGCCGAACGACGGAAACTTTTCGTAATTTAAAATGACGCCACTTTTCGGATAAATAAAATCTTCGTCCATCATTACGCCTCCTCTTTCGTATTTGTAACCGCATACCCTTCGCCATGCCCCGCCCAATAGTAGAAAATTTCCGCTATCTTTTCTATCGCATTATCTACGTAAATATCAATCGCCTGCTGCGAAACTCCCATCGACGCCCCTGCGTCCTTTTGCGTCAAATCCTCCTCGTAAACCAGACGCAACGCCTGACGCTGCCTAACCGTCAGGCCCGCCCGTTCGATTGCCGCCGCCAGGTCGGTTAGTATATCTACCGCTGAATAATCGCCTTGATATTGCCGGCCGAGCAGCGCGTGATAATCGCCGAGCAGGAGCCGAACGCCCTCCGGATTGTCCAAGGCGTAACGCTCCGATAAACGTCGATCGCCTGCGTGTATGTCGTATTTAACTGCGCCCATTAGTTCGCCTCCTCTTCGCAAATCTCCACAATATGCCGACATAACTCATCCGGAATCCTACTACGCTCCATCGCATTCTTGCGCCCTTGTGTGCCTGTTTTCGAGCCCCGCGGTGCTGCTTCGTGACAAGGCGCGCCGTTCTTACACATTGGCCGGAATGCTGGCGCCGGGTGATTCGTCCACAAATCTGTCGGCTTCATGCGGTCATCGCCGTACTGACAATACGTAACTGTGTGCCGCGGACGGTCCGCCATAAACCGCATCTTCCGCATACCTCCGCGCGGATTCTCGATAAAGTAGTATTTCGGAGCCAGATCGTCGATAAGTCGCAGCATATTCGCATTTACTTCGTCACAGAATTTCGCGTAGTCACTTTTCGGCGCCAGATTGCCGTCTGGTTCGCGTGTCCGGTGGTGCGAAATAGCCGCGATGGAATACGATGTGCAGTCCGGGCTAGCCCATATTACGTCAGGCTTGCCGAACCTTTCGAGAATGACTTCCGCCGTAATCTTGCCGATGTCCGCGTACCAATCGATATCTCCGTGTTTTTCGTCCCATTCGACGCTGTATACTTCGTGACCAGCCGCTTCAAACGCCTTGCCAATACTCCGTGTGCCGGCGAATAATTCGAGTATTTTAATAAAGAACGCCTCCCCTTGCTATTTTCGTTACTATTTCGTATACTATTCGTAAAAAAGAACGGAGCTGTCCGCCATGCCTGATAAAGAAACGCCCGACTTCGCCTGGATTTCGTACTCGACCACGCTAGATGACGCATACATAACCGTTGATTCGCAGAAACGCCTTTACCTATCGTCGGCAGCATGGAAGAAGCTCGGATTGGCGCCCGAAGGTGCTGCGCTAATTATCGGACACGATCACGCCAACAAACGCTTAGTCGTAGCCAAGCCGGAAGTCGTGCGCGCTGTTAACGTACGTCCATTCCGATTCGACCCCCGCCGATACTGCTCGGCCAAGCCGTTCATACGCGCGCTGGCGATTGCTGACGAGACACTGCCGCTTAGGTACGAATTCCTCGGAAAAGATTTCGGCGCCTATGCTGAAGGAGCTTACACATTTGGCTTAGTCGGATTCGATGCGCCAGATGGCGGAATTAAGACGGAGTGATTACCTATTTCACTCCGCTTTTTTTTGCGTGCTTCTAGCAACGTAAGGATGGCGTAACCTGCCAAGTCACACAACGTATCCTCCACGCTTTCCCCGACGCTGTCTTGCGCCCCGCCGATAAGGTTATCTAAGCGCGACATTTTATCGTCCATGCGGATTAGGCCGCTCATTACGCCATACTTTGCGAACTGCTTGGCGAAACTGTCGCCATAGTCGCGGTTCTTACGGATTAATAACTCCTTAACTTCGTCACATATCTGTGCGATCCGTTCTTCCTGCGTCATTATTGACCGACCCCTTTCGTTCTTTCCGTTAGCATCGCAATATCTTCGAGCACAAACGCCATCTGCCATTCAAGTTTTCGGAGGCGTTCATCCGTATCGGCTTCGATGTATTTCGAGATGCCCGGCTTCGAGATAAGTACGTACGTTTCGCCGGATTCTACGTCGGTGCCCGTAACAGAAAGCCCTCCGTCGTGGCGGTCCTCAACCGAAATTTTCAACGTTAAGCCGTCGAGATCAGTCATTGCCCCACGCCACCTTCCGCTAACAATTCCGAGATGTCGCGCAGTATCTCTTCCGCAGACTTGCTCGGCTTGTCGGCTGGCTTACCGACGATTGCGTCAATAAACTTATACTCTAGCTCTGCGATATCCTTCGAGTTACTCTCCGTTTGCTCAGCGAAAGTCTGCACGTTATTCTGCGTCATTCGCAACTGTTCCTCCGCCGAATTCTTGGCGCGAACCAACTCGCCGACTATTCGTTCTAGTTCCGATGTGCGACGCGCAAGGTTCGCCAGCATGTCGAGGACGGCCGGTGAGCACTGCGTGGCGTCGACGGATGGGCCTTCCGCAAGGACCTCTTCGTGCCTATTTTCCGGTGTGCATTTCGCTAATAGATCGGGCAGCGTGTAGGAATGCGGAGCTTCTTCGTCTGAGACCGGAATGAGTACGCGATACTTGGTGACATCTGTATCGATAAACCGCTCAACAATACCGCCATCAAAGATTAAATCAGCATCAATACTACCGTCGTCAAAATCGTCGTTAACTGTACATGTGCCGATAGTGCCGACTTTTGAGGAATCCTACGTTTCAACAATAATCACCTTCTCGCCAATTTCGGCTTTTCGATCGACTAGGCGATAACGTGTGCCGATGATTTGGACGATTTCGGTCGACTCGAGCGTGCGGTAACAACCGTGCCTTAGACCATAGTAAGCATCGCCCAATGTGACTCCGATCTCACTTTGACGAAGGACTTTTCGAACATCATTCTTGTCTATTACGTAATCCCCAACCTTAGCCTTCCGGTCAACCTCGACATATTCCCGTAAAACCCCGCCAATCGATTCGTCTGTGATCAAGTGCGTTTTAACTTCGCTCACTATTCCGCCTCCTTAATGATTTTTACTTCGCCCGCTTTAACGATGCGCAAGTCGTAAATCTGCGCCCTGTGTGAACGCTTAGATTGAATAAAGCCTCTCCGCGCGCTATCAAACGTATCATATCCGCTAATTGCGCCGTTTCTTCCTTTGCGGACATACTCTACGAAGCTACCGTCTTCCTTATTGAAATAAGCTAAAACGTATAAATCACCCATCATTTCGCCCCCATTTCGAAAAATTGTTTCGTCCAAGGCTCAACGCTGATTACCGCTGACTTCAATTCCTCCGCCAGATGAGCGATTTCACCCTGAGCTCCGTTACCCGGACGCCTTTTCGCGTAGAAGTCGAGCAGGGCGCGAAGGTTTGCGGTCATGACGAGATTCGTGGCGGCTGCGTTCGGTAGGACTGCTCGGGCATCTTCGGAATTTATACCGTTCGCTCTCAACGCATCATAATCAGCTTGGTCTGCCTTCATTGCTGCATGAAATACCGCTTCAGCACCGATTTTCCCTTTGATACTTTCCGGCACAACATAATCGAATCCGCAACTCCGATCACCCGACCCGAATCGCACATACCGCTGACTCTGCACGCTGAAAGAGAATCCGACCCGATGACGTGTAAGTTGCGCTAACAATGCGCGAGAAACGCCTTCAATCGCAAAGGTGAACGAAATATGCTCCAAAGTAGACGTATGTTTAGAGGAGACTATTTGCCGGAACAATCGGTCGGCTTCCGTGCCTCCTGCGCCGTCGGACGCCTTGTTGCCGAAATACTTAGCGCCTTCTTTGGCGACGATTTCCGAAGGCTTGCCCGGCGAGTAGCACGTTCGAATTGCGGAAAGAGCGACTGCTTGACCGTTAGTGAACGGCATGGCGAAATCTTGCTCCGCCTTTAATTTTTCGATAAATTGTCCGGATAGTTTCGTATGCGCAAGTAACGATACGTTCATTTTAGTTTCCGCCATTTACTCGACCTCCTTTAATTGACGATCAATCTCCGCCTGCAATAACGGCTCTGGACGAACGAATGTCGGCGGCTTCATTATCTTATTAGTTTCTGGATCATACTTAACGGTACCATCCGGCCACACTTTCGACATGTTAGCGTTTTGAACGATATCGAACAACGGCTCCGGATTTACCCCGATTTCTACCAGCGTTCCAATTGCGAAATATATTAAATCAATCATAGCGTCCGCCTGGTCCACGACCGTTGTTGCTTCGCTAAATTCGTCTAACTCTTCGAGCATGTATCCGTAACGCTCACCTTTTCTAACTTCGCCCATTACCGTTGGGCTTTTCGCCACTGGATGCCCAAACTTTTCGTGAAATTCCGCTACTTGTTCGTATTGTTTTTTCATATATTCGTCCTCCTTTTATGTTCGCTCAATATTCTATATCCTATCGTCTGTATTTCCGGATAGTAGTACGGTAAATCATACCCACTCGCCCCGTCGAAGCCCTCGAAACCCTTCGCGTATACTGCTTCGTCTGATTCCGCCGGATGCTTCGTTTGTAGCTCCGCCAGCTCCTTTGACCATTCGTCGAATTCGGAGTCAGAAACGATACTTTCGTTCATCTGGTAGTACAAAAATGAGTGGGAGAGAATTTGGCGACGGCGCCGCGCGATTAGTTCCGTGATGGCTTCGTTCATTGAAATATGACCTGCGATACCCCGTTAATTTTGACGATAATCTGCTCGACCGCCTGCTCCATTTGGCGTTCGGCTTTCGCCTGTACGTCGCGATCCTGCGCAATATCCTTCCGCACCGCCTTTTCTGCCTTCGTATACAGCGCTTTTAACTCGTCGTCGGGCAACTCTTTGCGTAATAGCGACTTCTGCTCCGTGAGCGTCATTTCGTCATACGGAAGGTCCAGCGACACCACTTTCGGCTGAGGCATCCGGACGGTTATCGTGTTGCCCTCCACGCTGACGACGATGTCCTGCGTATCCACGCCGAGAACGAAGCTCCCATTAACTGTCATTTTGTAAACGCGATGCCCCCAGAAGTTTTCGTCCTGCTGCGAGATGGTTTTCGTAACCTTTCCGGTGGGCGCTACGATGCGAGCCTCCGATCTGAGAGCGCTGATGACGGTTGCTTCGTGCAGGATGATTGGCGCCGGAGTTGGGGCAGGTGCTGCGGTTTCGCTTCCGCCGATGGCGTTTGATGCGTATAGTACGATGCCCGACGTTAGTATGACGATTGCTGCCGTTTTCTTAAACATCGCCTTTCGCCTCCTTACCATTCTAATTCGTCTGCATGTTGCGCAAGTTTACCGCGAAAGTTAATTGATAATCGCAATACATTCGCGTAAGGCTCGTCGCGGAAATGTTCGATGTATGGCGCGAATCCGGACTTCTTCGGGTCTTTGAGGTCGATCTGCTTATCGTGACCTATCATTATTACCGTTGTTGAATCGTGCACACGCGTCAGAAGTTTTTTAAGCTCGCCCTTTGTCATATTTTGCGATTCGTCAATTATCAGCGTTGACTCCTTGATATTCGTACCGCGGACGAACGTGTGCGATTTTGCCGTGATCCATGCGCCTTCGTTAATTATGTCCGGATTCTTTTCGGACTTAATCGCAAAGCGCGGATCCTCACGGATTTCTACCAGCGCGTCAAGCAACGGCTGAATGTACTTCGACTCCTTTTCTTCGACGGATCCTGGCGTATAACCCATCGCTCCCTCTTCGACCGGCGAAAACGTGTAGATTAACGGTTTGCCGATTAACTTGGCGCAAGCAACAGCCAGCGTCGTCTTGCCGGTACCTGATTTAGCGTTAACAATCGTAAGCTGATTATCGAAAATACTATCGACATATGCGCGTTGCTCGTCCGTGAGTTTCGATTCAAATCCGAAAAGCATGTTATTCGTCGGTAAAGGCATCCGTAATTCCTCCTTTTGGGCGCCGACCTATTCGGTAGAATGATGACGCCCTTACGTATTATGCCGCGCAAGAATCGGGTTTCGCGCAGCTGCTTACTATATATGTCGCGGGAGCAAGCCGTTCCGCGCAGATTCTTATAAATCGTCCATTCCGTTACTTGCACTTACCTTCGAATATGTGCGTGGCCTTTGCTCGAACTGATCCGTCTTCGTTCCGTTAAAATTATCTACGTAAGCGCGAATCCATGGCATTGGGTTCTCCGATAATCCTTCGTATAGGTCGCTAAGACCTAATAAGCGCAGCACCTTATTCGCACGGTATCGAATGTAGTCCGCTAATTCCACAAGGTCAATTCCGTCAACGCCCGACAAAACTTCCTTACTCCACACGATCTCATTATCGACTGCCTCACGAAACGTATCGTAAACGTACTGCGTGAACTCTGACGTATTTAATTCCGGATGTTGCCCGATGTGACCTCGGAACAATTCAGCTATGAAGCGTCCGTGCTGCATTTCGTCGCGATTAATGTACGAAATCATCGTAGACGTGCCGACCATTTTCGACTGTCTGGCGAGATTGTAAAAGAACGCAAACGCTGAGTAAAAGTACAGACCTTCGAGTATTGACGAATGTACGAGCACCTTTGCGATATTTTCGTGCGATGGGTTCACTACAAATTCGTTATAGATATCAGTTAGACTTTCGTTTCGTTTTCGCAAAATAGGGTCGACACGTCCTCGCTCAAACACCGCCTTCTGCTTCGCAAGGTCCATAATTGACGATAGGGTGTATGTGTAGCTGGTATTGTGTTCCGCCTCTTGTTGAGCGATATACGCAAGGATAGCTGCGGCAGCCGGATCAGTAGCGTATAGAGCCAGGATTAGCGCAAGCCTAGTTTGAGGTCCGTCCATACTCGCTAAAGCCCCCATCATCCTTTCGTAAGCATCCCGGGTTTTTTCCGCCAGTTCTGGATACTGCTTCCGGTCAGAAACCATGCTCACATCGTCCGCCTTCCAGAAACTTTCACGCAAGTTATTGTAAGACTCCGCCCAATGCGGAAACTGAATGTCGTTCCAAAGTAGAAATCCACTAGCCTCGCCACCAAACAGCGCTGTCGCCTTATTCGGATTCATCGGTTCCAATATTTTAATCTTCTGCAACAATTCGCAAAACTCCCTTCGTCCATTCCGTTATCTTCAATTCCTGCGAGTCTCGCGGACTCTGCTCGATCTTTAACACGTCACCATCTGCTGAAAATAGTTCATGTACCTGGTCGGCCGCCCCGCAATAGTACGGAAACTGTGTATCGCCAGTCCCGAATACGAATACTTTTTTCGCTCGGGCTTCGGTACTATCGATAAAATCTCCGAAAATGTCGGGTATAGCTCCGTTATTCCACGTAAATGTCCCTAGAATCACAACGTCATAACTCGTTAATTGTTGCGGAACGGCAGCGCCAATGCGCCACAATTCCGCCGAATGACCTTGATTCCTCAATTCTTCCGCAACTAATTCCGCCACTTCCTGTGTATTTCCGCTGAAACTTGCGTAAATGATTGCAACGTTTAGCTTGAGCACCACTCGCACTCCTCCACACTGATCGCCGTTGAGCGAACGTAGTAAGTTGTTTTAAAGCCGGACTCCCACGCGTCTAAGTGCAAAGCGAGCAGGTCTTTTGCAAGAATCGTCTTGTGTACGTATAAATTAAACGAAACTCCTTGGTCAATGTGTCGTTGACGTGCCGCGTTCTGCTTGATAGACCAGTGTTGATCGAGAACATAGCGATTCCTTTTATAGAATTCATAATTTTCCGGGGAGATGTCAGGTGCAGTGACCGGCGCACTGAAATCGCTATTTTCTTCGTTATATTCGATGTCATATAACGGATCGATTCCGTTTGTACTTCCGCCAATTAGAGCAGTCTTTGCGTTAGGTGCAACTGCCTGTAAGTAGCCGTTGCGGATTCCGAACTCAGCGATTTGGGATGCTAGTCCGAACCATCTTCCGTTGTAATCCGTTAAATATCCTCGACTCTCGAAATATTCTCCCGTCTGCCATTCTGAACCGACGAACACCGGATAAGCGCCTTTTTCTTTCGATAAGTCTGCGCTGGCTTGAATCGTTAGGAACGCAATATCTTCGTAGAGTTCGTCCGCTAACCTAACCGCTGCGTCAGATTCCCAGTAGATACCTTTTTGCGCGAGTAGATGGTGCCAACCGAACGTGCCGAGTCCGACGGCCCGATATTTTTGATTCGTCATTTCCGCCTGCATTACCCCAATATCGTTTAAATCGATAACGTTGTCTAACATGCGGACTTGAATCGGAATCAGTCGCTCGAGTACCTTGTCGCCGACCGCCCTTGGCAAATTGATTGACGAAAGGTTACAAACTACGAAGTCTCCTGGAATTTTCGTAATAATAATCTTTCCGCCTTCGACTTTTATTTCTTCGATCTTTGTTGCGGACATGTTCTGGTCGATTTCCGTACAGAGATTAGAACAGTAAATCATTCCGGCGTGCTTATTCGGATTCTTGCGGTTTACTTCGTCACGATAGAACATGTACGGAACGCCTTCCTCGAGCTGCACTGTCATAATACGTTTCATAATTTCGATAGCAGGAATGCGAACCTTTGGAAGCTCATTAGACTGGACGCAAAGTTCGTAATGCTCGCGGAAAGAACCTTCGCCTTTCTTTTCGTCATAGAAGTCTTCGAGAGAGAAGCCCATTATCGTGCGGACTTCGTGTGGATCGAATAAATACCAGTCACCGCGCTTCTTGACTTGCTCCATGAATAAGTCCGGCAAACAGACGCCTGTGAAGATGTCATGCGCACGCAGTCTTTCGTCGCCATTCGTTAATTTCGAATCTAGGAACGCGAGAATATCTTTATGCCAAGCGTCTTGATAGATGGCGATTGCCCCTTTTCGCTGACCAAGTTGATCTACGCCTACCGCCGTCTGGTTATAGATTTTCATCCACGGAATTGTTCCGCCGCTGGCGCCTTTATTTCCGCGAATATCGGAACCTTCAGCACGAACCTTTCCGATATATAATCCGACGCCTCCGCCTCCTTTTGAAACGTTAGCGATATCGGTATTCGTATCGAAGATTCCTTGCAAACTGTCGTCAATCGTATCGATAAAGCAGCTCGAAAGTTGACCGTAAGATTTTCCGGCATTTGATAAAGTTGGAGTGGCGACCGTCATATACAAATTGGACTGCGCCCAGTATGATTCCTTTACAAGGTCGAGGCGATTATCCTTCGGCTCCTTTGCCATTACGTGCATCGCGATAATAAGGAGTCGCTCCTGAGGCAACTCGTAAATAGCTTTGTTATGTTTCGCCAAGTATCGCGTGCTCAATAGCTTCAACCCGACGTAAGTAAACAACTTGTCACGTTCCGGCGCTATGATTTCGCCTAGCTCGCGGATCTCGTCCTTAGTGTAGCTTTCGAGAATCAGCGAAGAGTAAACGCCTTTATTCGTCAATGTCGTCAGTAGCGAATAGAAATCGCCATACTTTTTGCTCGCGTCGTACACGCGATTCTTCGCCGCCTGTTTGTACAATTGGCGCAGGTGAACGTATGCTGCAACGTAAGTCCAGTCCGGCCGCCCCATGTCGATATTTTCTAGAGCCGTCATAATTAGTAGATTCGTAATTTGCTCCGCCTTGTATTCGGCGCCTTGCGTGATCGTGCGGATTACTTTGTCCGTATATTGCTTCGTATTTAGATGCGGATAAGCGTGCGTCGCCGAATGGATAAACGCAACTAGGCGTGGCTCATCGAAAGGCAAGCGTCTCTTACCGTCATTCTTCGTAATTACTGTCGTTATTTTCGTCATGTAATCGCTCCTCTAACGTTATAATATCGTCCATTATTTCGATTCGTTCCCTCATTAGCATGTTAAGCTCAGTGGTTTTCTTCCGCTGGTCCAGCTCGTTTTCGGCAAGGTCGCGCTGGCGTGCGGTTAGTAGCTGGCGGAATGTGTGGGCGTTCATTCCGCCTCCCTCCTCCGCAGTTTTTGAAATTCGCTATTTTTCATACGGACCGTTATTTCGCCATTGTCCACACTCTCTACGGACCCGCGTGCAACTCCGCCAAAAACGATAGTATAGTTAGGCTTTTTCTCCATTTTCTCGAGCACATCCGCTGGAAAGTCCGCCCTAACCGTTAATACTCTGTCAAAATCGAAGGGCTTATTCGAAGAGTAAAATGTCATGTCCGCAGGCTTAACCGTAGTCAACCACTCGCCATTTACGAATATATTCGCACTCATTTCGTAATCACTCCTCCGTTAATCAGATACGCCAGGCCAATAGCCGCCGCGTCACTTTCGTCATCCACCGCAAACTCTCCGATGTATCCCGTCCATTCGCGAACTGCCTGCGCCAACTCTTCCTTTTCCGCCTTGCCCTTGCCGAACACCGCTTTCTTAACGGCACTCTGCGAAATGGCTGGCGTGGTGAAGTTAAGGCCGAATTTGTTTAGCGCCCGATCGCACGCTCCCCATGCGGAGTAGACCGGATGGCCCGTTTTAGATGTCTTGGCTACGAAATCCTCGCGAACAATTACATCGAATCCCTTGGAGTAGTGTTTCGCAATAAAGCTGACGCACCAAGCTTCGATAATCTCGGCGCGAAGTCCGTGGTGTTGGCTGGCGTTGGTAGTTACGTGCGAAAGGTCGATGATGCGCGGTTTGGCGGGTTTCCCTTTCGGCGTAGCCACTTCGAGTAGGGCTATTCCGGGCCGACCCATCGACGTATCTATTGCGAGAACTCTCATTAATCTGACACCACGCAGAGCACAAAACCCGCGAGTAAGATTACGGAAATAACAACGATTATCGCATCCATCAAACCGCCTCCCCTTCGCGAACATCTCGTATAATCTCGTACGCCTCCATATAGCCCCGTTTTTTCCAGTCCGGCAAACTCGAACGCATCGCTTGGCGGACCGTATCTTTTACTTGTGCATACTCTTCGTCGGTCAGCGATAGCGCACAGGATTCCTTGAAGTTATTAAAACGAAACTTTTCGAGTGCTAGTGGCGGTGGTGTTTCGGATTTGACCGCTGCTGTTATCGAGGCAAACTTCGTAAGGATTTCGTCCTTCATTTCGTCAGTTACCTCGATACCAAACACGCGAATGTCCGGCGCTTTCTGCCATTCCTCATCAGTCATAAACCACGCCTTGACCGAGCAATTTACATAGATTACGAGATATGCGTCAAGTTCGTAATTTAGCGCGTAACACGTCACCTGCTTTACGTGATCGTCCTTCGCTTCTTTCATACGCTGAAAGCCTGTTTCTGCATACGAAGTCTGTTTACTTTTAATCTCCAACCCTATGCGCTTCCTTTCGCCATCTTCGTTCACATATTCGAGAATTCCGTCACATGTGCCCAAGATACTGAAACGATTTCCGTTGTGCTCGTAAAACTTCTGTCCGTGGACGAATTCTTCAAACGCTGGGTAGCCTTCCGCAGTACGCTCGAATTTAAACGGTGGGAGCTTCCCTGTAAACTTTTCGAAATGCCGTTCGGCTAACAGTAGTTCACGTTGTAGCCAGTCGCCGACGCTCGTTCCCCGCGAAGTATATCGTCGCTGCCACGGCTTAACTTCGTCTTCATCCTTTTTCATTCGAAGTGCTTTGACATATAATTCACGGTCATCCTTTCCGGAAGATGACGGAGAGAAGTAGGGCGCTGACCAATCCATCTTCTTATACTTCCGCATCTCCTGCGCAAAAGCTTCGTGTAGCCAGATATCAAGCTTAGTATCGTAAGGCTGCGAATACGTATGCCACTCGTTTAGATAATCCGTAAATTCTTGCGCTACTTCGCATATGTTAATCGTCAATTATTCGTCCCCCTTATTTTTAAACCACTCGCCTACTGGAACGCCTTCGCCCCATCTCCGCATTACCTCGATATCGGTTCCGTTTGGAACTACGTCGCCCCAACGATACGAATTAACCATGATATCGCGAATGTCTTCCGCCTCCTCACGCGTAAAGTCCTCCGGAATCTCAAAGATAAGCTCATCATGAACGGAAGACCACATCGACCATCCCGGCTTTTTTGCGCAATACTCATGAGCTCGAAGCATCGTTACTTTCGTCTGTACTGACGACGATCCTTGTACGCGCGCATTTGTCGCTTGCCTAAATGCCGTACCTATCTTTGCGTTGTATTTGCGTTCCTCGCGGTACTTATCGTCCCAATATCGTCCATAAGGAATGTTTTTACGTTTCCATTTCGCTTCGGGCAGGCGTCGTTTACGGTAATTCTCATCCGTCCACACAAAGCCGTACTTTCGAACGAACTCTTTATTGCCTTCAAGCCAAGCGTTTAATTTCGGCATACTCCCAAATAAGTCCGCCTTAAATTGCGTCGCCTCTTTCGTTGAAATACCAAGTGTTGCGCCAAGTGATTTATCGCTCATTCCGTAAAGTGTCGCAAGCCATACGAGTTTCATTTGCTTACGCTCTTTCGTGTCACTACCGTCCTCATTCTTGTTGACTTCCTCATACGGGCGCTTATAGAAGTTTGACGCCATCATTGCGTAAGGATCACGTTCTTCAAGAAAAGCGTTAATTAGAACGGGCTCACCTGAAAGATACGCCACACATCGGATTTCCTGCGCTTTAAAGTCCGCGCCAACTAAAACTTTGCCCGGCGGAGCAACAAACATCGGACGTGCTTCCGGAGGCTGATTCTGTACGTTAAATTGCTGATTATTGGTCGAATCCTCGTCCTTGCCC
The DNA here is from genome assembly GCF_014138605.1 of Peribacillus huizhouensis. Taxonomy (GTDB): domain Bacteria; phylum Bacillota; class Bacilli; order Bacillales; family DSM-1321; genus Peribacillus; species Peribacillus huizhouensis. Next base: position 133,071 of record NZ_JACJHX010000008.1, read on the forward strand.
GAACTAAAGCGCCCCGTAACGGTGCCCATCGGGTTAAATCGAGAATGCCATCGCTTAGTCGTAGGATTCTGCTTTAACGGTAGCGTGTCGATATACGTGCCGCTCAATTTCGTAATTTTCTTGTACTCCAGCAGTTTCGCGACAACTTCGAAGTCATTCGCCAAAGGCTTGAGCGTCTTTTTCGCATCCATGTTCGGAATTTCCTGGCCGATAGCTTTCGAAAGTGCCGGACGCATTTGTTGCGTCGAATTAAGATTCAGTACGTCGTCCCCAGCGTGAAAGGTAGTTAGAGTTGCGACTAGTTCCGCACTAAGTTCCTCGGCACGCTTTCGTAGATGCTCACCGTACTCTTTTGCGAAATCTAGATCGAGTATATAACCGTTCGCCTCTAAATCGACGATTACGTAAAGTAATGGCACCTCGACAGTTTGATAATATTCGAGTACCGTGGGCATTTTCGCCATATGTGAACGCTGAAACTCGTATAGCCGCCAAGTCAACTCGGTATCTTTCGCAGCGTAAACTAAAGCAATATCGAGAGGGACTTCCTTGAATTGCGCGTCTCTGCCGAATAATTTGTCGAAAGTGTCCGATGCCACGCCAAGATATTTCGGGGCCAAGTCTTTCAGTTTGTACGACGGTTCGTTTTCGTTAAGCAAGTGCATCGCAGTCATCGTGTCCCAAGCAACGCCTTTAAGGTCGGAGCCGTGCCGCCTAAACATCGCAATATCGAACATGGCGTTGTGCAAAACCTTGCCGATCGATTCGTCGTTTAAAACGGCTGCCAAACCGTCAAGCACGAAATCTAGCGATAATTGAATCGGAGTATCATGGTCAACCGGGATGTAAACGTGCTTATCCGCAATCGGAAGCGAGAAGGACATGCCGACTATTACGTCAGTGTAAACATCTACGCCCGTTGTCTCAGTGTCCACCGCGATAATCTGTTCGCTTGCCAGCTCCGCTAACAACGATTGGAATTGCCGTTCCGTCGTTATTAATTCGTAATTAGCCGGTGATTCCTCGACCATCTTTCGCAATGTTTCTTCGCGCTGGCTTTCCGCCAATACTTTGTACATGCGGAGTGCTTCTGCCTTGCTAAACCGTTTTGCAGCGTCAAGGGGCGACCTGCCTATCGTGCCCCTCGCCATTGCCGTTTGTACTTCGAGTAGTTTTGCCTGATCGCTATCCGAGTTCTTCATCGATAGAATTCGCAGCCACGCTTCCTCTATCGTCTCGCTCGCCGCCGTTTTCTTAGCCGCCGCCTTTTTGACTCGCTCCGCAGAATCCTCCGTCGGCTTTGTCGCCAAATTCAGCCGTAATTCCATCTCCGCCACCTCCTAACCTCGCGGATGCCGTTTTGCTTCCTTAATTGGTCGCGCCATCTCCCGCCAGTAATCGCGCTCCCTCGCTATCATAGCCTTTTCGTCCGCCAGCGCACAGTCAATGTCGTGTAGCAAATCACCTGGCAACTGAACGCCTAGCTTCGTTTGCATCAAGTAGACTAACCTCTGCTTCGGCGTAAGGACCGCCATAAACCCGCCTCCCCTTTATGCGTCATAAGTCCACCACCCCGCCCTTATAGGTCGCATTGGCCTACGTTCATTCGCCAGTATTCCGCTGCAAGCACCTCGGCGTGGTCCGCAAACCATTCGACGAAGCAGTCGCGCCGGCAAAAATGCTGATCGCGGTGCTCGTCGTAGTGGGCCGAAGTGCCTTCGTGCAGTGGTGCGGAGCATTGCGTGCAGATTGCGGATAGTGGCGCCTTCATCGGTCGAAACGCGCCTCGACTGGCGTGATTAGTTCGACGGAATCTTTCATATGTTTATTTCCGCCAGGGCCTCTTCTTCCCACGACATTCACCGCGAAATTAAAGCTAACTTCTGTAACTTCGCCAATGTCACCCGCCATATTTCTAGAACCCAACGCACGATCTTCCGTTACACGCACGATGTCGCCTTTCTTGAATTCGTTCGGCTTGCGTCCAATTTTCGCAAAGCGCACCACCAGCTCCGCCTCTTCTACTACTTTCTGCGCTTCCTCTGCGGAAACCTTTTCGAGTTGATGCGGCGCAAACACATCGCAATAATCACTATTGAGTTTCTTTGCACGGAAAGTATATCCGCTAATGCTTATACGGTCAGTCTCCGTAATTTCAACGATTTCGCCGTCTGATATTTTTATATATCCGTAATTAGTCACTTTCGCATAGTCACCGACCTTTAACGGCTCGAGCGCCGGACCTTCCGTTATTGGTGCTAGGTCGAAATGGTCGCCTAACAACTCGTTCAATTTGGCGTATTCTTCTACCGTAGTTTCGATAACCGATCCGTCCACCATCGTAATTTTTATCATATTCAAACCGCCTCCGTATCTTTAGTTACGTAAATATCCCGATTCAGCGCGATCGACAACTCGACCCACCGCTTGCTTGCCCGCGCCTCACTCGACCAATACTCGCGGATTTCTCTGTTCTCGAACATAAACACGCGCGGTACTTCGCCTTCCTCCGCCAATACCCCGATAAAATAATCAACGTCGGACTTGCTATACGTATTTCCGCGCCCATTCGTAGCGTAGACAACTAATTCTCCGTTGCGGTCAGCCCGCTTGCGAATCGTTTTGACCTGAAATTTATATTCTTCGCCATTGACCGGATCGACCGCCTTTAAATCGAACGCCTCGGCGGTACGGGTACGCGAAACTACATACCCATTCGCCATGAGCGCCAATTCAGCGGCCAGTTCGGAGTATACTCCTATTACCTCTGTTACATGCGCCATTATTTTACCCTCCTATTTACGCAAACTACCATCTTAGCGTACAATTTGGCGCTCGCTTTTTTGTTAAATTCGTAGTAGGTCGTCACAATAACGGCGACGGACCTCGTTATTCCTAAGGCGATAAACATTCGCAACGCCCCCTAAATAATTACGTACAGTGTGGCGAAAATAAGGACTGGCATAAGGAGGAAAACCGCTAGAAGTCGGTCGCCTTCCTTTCGCTTTTCGTCTGCCACACTGCTAATTACCAAGAACGCTAGAAATGCTACGGAATACCATGCTAAAATCGTCATTATCTTTCACCTTTGTAATCAATTGCGACTACATGCTTTTTGCTTATTAATCCGTTGTATACTCCGAAATATTCGCCTTCTTCAATACTCAGTAAGTGAATATGAAGTTCGTCGTAGTTTGTAATTTCTAAGTGTGTCTGTATTTCTACACTGCGTTTTTCGCCTGTAACTAGCGTGAAAGTAATTAAATAATTTTTCAATCCGCCTTCGCCTCCTTAAAAGTTAAATTCGTCCTTCTTCAACTCTTCGCCGCCTTCGCCTTCCTGCGTACCTTCTGCAATATTTCCGCCAATACTCAGCCCGATGAGCGTGATATCAAATCCGGCTGCCACCAAGTTCTCAATTTGCGATTTCTCGTCCGCTTCGAATAGCAGTCCGTCGAAAAGTTTCATATCAAACGCCTTGCCGTCCTGCTTCGCGAAGTTCTCGCGCTCTTTGTCCGTTAGCTCCTCATCATCTGGATCTAGCGAAAGTGGCGATAACATTACGATCGTACTCGTACTACTGCCCGTCTTCTCAAGTTCGAACGCGACCTTTCCGAGCTTCTTTTCGTTCTTTTTAATAACGGCGTGTACTCCTTGCGCCTGCTTTTTCGAAAGGTCGACGATAATTGGCTCGCCAGTTTCAAGGTTAATGAAGCCTAGCGCGAAGCGTTCCTTGGCGCGATACTTGCCTGCTTCCGTTTTGTACTCTTCAGCTTGCGTAAAGTTACCGGCGTCTTCGGCTTTCCGTTTTAAGTCCGAATAGTAGTTGCTCGCAAGATCCCACGGCGTAAAGTTTGATTCCGCAAATCCCCGCGCATTCTTGATTGACGGGTTAGCCGCCACGAACGAATTGACCTTCTTAAATATTCCGTAGCTATAGAAGCGAATCAAGTCCGCCGTTCCCATGACGCGAACCTTATACGTAGTGCCGGACTTAAAGCTGGCGAACTCCGCCCCACTTCCGCCACCTTCGTTTGTTGCGTTAAGCGAGTTTAGTGCGTCTGCTCCGGATAAATATTGACTCATTCAATCGTCCCCTTTTCGTTTAAATGTCGAGCTCCGGATTAAATCCCGCGCCCCGTCGTAAAGTACGAATCTCTATGTTCGAAACTACGTCAGCGTTAAGCCCTGGAGGTTTTATAACGTAGCGACTCGATTTACTTAACGAACATCTTCGTACTCTCCGACGGAGGCAGGCGAGTTAACCGCGCCACTTCCGTATTACTTGCGTTATTTCTTCGCTAAACATGACCGCAAGCAGTCCGATTTGCATAATTGTACCGAATATCAACGTTGTTAACACTTCCCTGCCTCATGGATTAGGTAACCTCGTGAGTTAATCGCAGTATGGTTGTACTCGTCACGTTCACGCTCTAACGTTAAACCAAGTTCACTTATTGCCTCGGTCACTACGTCCAACTTCTTCTGTATCTTCGCTTTTATGGATGGTGATTTTGCTTTTAGTTGATTTAAAGTAAGCGTTGCTTGTTCAATAGTCGCTTCCGCTATCTTAATAGATAGTTCCCGCTCCTTCTTTTTTAACTCGCGTTCAGCCCTGCGTAATTCACGTTCAACAATCACAGAAATTTTCTTACCGAAAGGTAAATCTTCCGCGACCAAAATCGTAACAACTTCAGTCCCTTGTACCACAATTCTCTTACCTTTGTGGTCATAATATTGCTGTCCGCCTTGCGTTCCGAGTAATCTAGCGTTCATTAATAGTTGATTAAACCAATTTTCGGCGTGCTCCGAACTAATTCCGAAACGTAGAAGCGCTCTATCAACTGCATGGGGTCTTACTGTATATTTCTTCATCCGAGCCGCACCACCTTAACTCCGCCGATCCTTACGTTATTTGGTGCTATTCCCGTTTCATTGCGAATCGGGTCGTGCAGATAGCGATTTAATTTTCGCAGAAAAGGTGTTTGATTTCCGGTAGTTCGGGCAGACTGTTTACTAGGCTTCATCGTAATTACCTCCGTAAGGTTGATTATTTTTCGAAATTGTCGTAGAATAACATTCGTGTCGGCTGTCGTTTATAGTCGATACAAAACGTATAGCATTTTATATACAAAACGAATATAATGATAATAAGGGATCGCGTAAGACATATTGCCTATTTGCCTTACGCCCTTATCTTTAAAGCGCAACTAAATAGTCGCGGTAATCTCCGTGCTGTTTAGAATTAAATTTGCCCGCCAGGCGATTTAATGTGCGTAATACTTTCGAATGGTGAACTCCTAATTCCTTCGCGATTGCCGTCGCTGTTGGTTTCGGATGTTCGAGGAACGCTTTAACGATTGCCGTCGTTACTTCGTCCGCCCCATTCAGTAAGGAGTCGATCAGCGCCAACTGATCGGCTTTTTTCTTTGCGGTTACGTGCGCTTCGAGGTTGAATTCATCAGCGATTTCGAATCGTGAGGTTGCCGCCTCGTCATCGGTTGCTGATTCGTAAACTTCGAAGCTTCGTCGTTTGGTAAGTTTTCTTAGTAGCGAATTGTATCGTCTGGTAAGCTTCAAGTGAAACAATTTTACAAAATCTCCGCCGTTTACTGTGATATCGTTTACCGCACTTATGAATCCGTCATCGAACAACTCTAACATATCGTGCTCATTTGCCATCGATGTAGATTTACTCCAGTAATCGAGTTTCGGTCGATATTCTGCCAGTAAATCGCGATATAACTTCGATAGTATGCCTTCACCCTTTTCGTCGATATATTTCTCTACTAGGTTATTAATATTTAGTTTTTTAAGTTCGTTCATGTTATCTCCCCCTTGTACTAACTATGTCGCACGAGTTTATACTTTCGCGCAATTTTTATTAACTTTTCTTTTGGTTGTCTCGTCGGCTTATCCATAATATAGCATGACCAATAGGAAAATATTTGAAAGTAAACAAACTTTCAATTCTGATATTTTGTTTACTTTAGTGAACATAAAAAAAAGACAACCACTTCGGGCTGCCGCATCCACATTATTCAATTACTTAGGCTTAGCCTCCAACCTTTTCAGCTGCTGTTGAGATCCCACCATCACCGTTGCTATGCGCTATTGGATTTATAACTATTGTCGATACGAGCAAAACACCTAATAAAATTTTCTTCAAATTCAACATCCCCTTTAGTTTCGATTTTGAAATCAATAAATTCCTCGAGCATCTCAGATCTATCCCCTAATTTACGTATCTCTCTTGCTGCTAAACTAGCGAAAAAGTAATTGGACTGTTTGAAAAACGATTTTCTGCATTCGTGCAATTTTTCCGTAGTATTTCTTGCTATCGCTCCAAGTAGTACTAAAATATCCTCCTCGCCTTGTTTAAATATTGCCTCCTTTATTAGTTTTAGTTCGAATTCACTCCCTTTATTACTCTGTAATCTTTGAAGTATCGGGTCCGAATCTGCATCTAGTTGAACGTTCAAATAAAGTTTTGCGAAGTCTAGGTCCCGCCGAGCGTTTTCTTCTATATCTTTCTCGCCGAGTGTTTTGGAGATTTCATATCTAGCTTGAAGATAGTTGATGCTTTTAACTTCATCTTCTGGCAAGTATGTCATCCCTAATATATATGTCGCACCAGCAACAGTTTTCGCGCACATATCCGCAGAAATTATTCTGGTTGCGTAATATCGTGCAGAGTCAATATCGTTCAAGTGAAGGCTAACGTGTCCTAAAACTTCTGCAATTCTATGTAAATAGCACTCTTTGATGAACAAGCGTCTTTCTCCGAACTTATTAATAGAAGCTTCCGCCTCTTTGCCTGTTTCTAACATTAAGTGGTACTTTTCTACGTAATAGTAGTTGTAGCATTTGATAATATTGGCTAAAATAGCTAACTCTCCTTTTAACTGTCCGACTTTTTCTAGCCTCCAAATTAAATCCTTCGCTCCGATTTCATTTGTATAAAAATCATATAAGATGGAATATACAGAAACGTACTTACCCATTATATCCTTCTCGCCGCGATACTTCTCGATTAATTCCCTAAGTAGTTCTATATTTCGTGTTACTGAGGCATATTCGAAACTTTGTTTTATGGATTCAGTTGTATTTAACCGTAAACACCAAGATGACATAACTTCTTGTTGATTTTTAGGAAAAAGTATAAATGATAGTCTTAATAATTTGCGAAAACTAATCCCACCGTCATTTATGAAATTCGAGAGTTCTTGCCTATCACACCCTATAAAGTCAGCGACTTTACTTATGGTTAAATGATCATTATCCTCAATGATGTTGCCGATTTCTTTATGGAGCTTCTGCATAGTAATTTCCCCTTTCCATAAATACGTATAGATTTTCCATTAATTTCTGTTATAATTGAATTGTATCATAAATGTTCACTTAGGTGTACATAAATTTAGAAGGATGTGGAAATTATGATAGACTTTTCTCCTCTTCGTAAGACTTTAGAAGAAAAAGACATGGTAATTAGTGACATGAGGGACGATGTTCTTCACCCGAAAACCATCGCGCAAATCAACCGTAATGGCGACGTCAACCTAAGCACCATCGAAAAGATCTGCGTTCATCTAAACGTACCTATAGAAAAAGTCGTCCGCATCGTTCCAGACGACAAATAATATCGCAATGAGGTGAGCGCCACGACTTCCGTAGTCGCACGGTGTTTACTTCGAGATTTACGTGAATCTCGTGGCCTGACGCAGCAGCAACTCGCCGATCGCGTCGGCATGTCGAAATCCACCATTTCCGGCTACGAAAATTTACGTAATATCATGCTTGTCACTACCGCAAAAGTCATCGCCGACGAACTCAGATGTCGTATCGATGACCTATACGAATGGCTCGAAGTAGACCACCGTTAATCGAACGGGTAAGAAATGCGTCACTTACCCCGGAGCGAGGTACGTAAATTCGCGTACAAACCGGTGCTTAACTTCGCAAGGGCCGCCGCTTCCCTCAACGATTCCACTCCGTATTTCACTAACGCCTCGTTGGCGTCCTTGACGGAAAAACCGCCGTCAGCTGTCTTCGCGCCTACATACGCCTGCCTAACGCGCACATACCCGCGCAGCTCTCGCTCAACTTCTTCCCGCAACTTTTCGCCAGCCTTATCGTTGTCCGTTGCGATGATCAGTTCTTCGATCGGTGACCGGATAATCAAGTCGCGTTTCGTCCGATTAAATGCTACGCCACCAACCGCAACCGAAGCGAAGCCGGCCGTCAGCCACGACAGCCCGTCAATCTCCGCCTCGCAAAGTACCGCCGTTTTGGCGCCCAGCTTCCGGACCACATCGAGTCCCCATACTAGTTCGCGGATTGGAGTGGCGCCGGATTCGTACCAAAACAACTTTCCCCAGATTTTCCGATATTTTACATTCGCTAGTTTACCAGAGGCCGTTCTCCACGGCAATATTGCGGCGGATTGTTTTTCGTGGTAATAAACGCCAGCCATCCGTTGCGCCTCGTCGGAAATCCCCCGCCCTCGCAGATATTCGCAAGGGCCGGCTTGGTATTGCGCCAACAAGTCTTCGTTCAGCGCTTGCCTATTGCGCTGATTCATTCGCAAATTGACGGGACCCAACGTAAGTTGCTCGTAAGGGCTGGCGTAAGTTATGCCGTAAGTGCCAAGCAGATATTCTTCCGCCTCTTCGTACGATTCGTTTCGCAGGAACGCCATTAATTTAACGAAGTTGCCGCTTCGCCATTCCTCGTCGTAGGCTCCAGAATCTCCCCATACGCCCGCTCGTTCGCCGGACAAGTTGACGAAGAATGATGGCGTATGGTCGTAGCGAAACGGGCTGGCTGCGATTAGTTTGTCGCCGGTCCAGCGTGGGCGAGTCCATTCGAAGGCCCGCAGTTCTTCTTCTACGTCAATGTCCGCGTCTTGACCGCGAATTCTTACGCTTACCAATAGTTATCGCCTCCTATATTACAATTATATTACAATTCTGTAAAGATATAAGTTGTTAAATTATCGCAATATATGGAAATTTTATGACAGCCGCCAATTTGTCGCAAATAACTTCAAAATCCGAACTGTGCCGCCGCTGCCTCGCCCTTCGGAAATTCCGCCAGCACTCCGTAGTCGAACAGCGCAATCAGTTCCAACGTAAAATCCTCGCCACCGTTCCGCCCCTTCTCGATACCAAGCATCGCGATCCCGTCCTTTTCGAGACTATCGAAGCTGATTAAGTTCGTCGCAATATCGAGCAGCCGCTTCGATGTTTTTACCTGGTCGCGCGTCGGTAAGTTCAATTCGCGTACGCCATCTTCGCCAGTCTGTTTCTTTTCAACGGTCGCCTGCACCGTATAGAATCCGACTACATCGTTATCGCCGATTATCTGCTCGAAGCGAGTCGCGGCATACTCCGCCGATCCACCCGCTGTTTTGTTGACGTTCTTGCCGTAAACGTCAGATAGTCCGTAAAATGGATCGATAATTACTGCGTCGACTTGCCCCGTCAGCAGTTCTCGCTCCAAATCGTCCAGCGTTCTCGTTAGCTCTCCGCCACTTTTCCCTTGGAAATAGAGTTTGCCGGGATAATACGAATCTAGCGTTTCAAGCACGGCAAGGAACTGCTCGCGAACAATATCCTCTAAGTTGCCGCTTAGTATCTGTTTGTTCGGTAGTCCTAATTTCCGGCCAAGCTCGTCGACCAACAATTCGTCGACTGCCGTTGCTGTCGAAATCAATCGCGATATCCACACGTATTCCTTGACCTCGAAGGATTTGACGAGCACGTTCGCACCTTGTCGCAATAATGAATCGGCGATCTTAACGTTAACATACGTTTTACCGCGACCCGACTCAGCCATGATTCCGTATACGTCACCGCTAAACCAGCCGCCAATTTCCTTCGTCAGCGATTCGAACGGTGTTTGCCAGCATTTAAACGACTTCCCTTCTTCGCGCTTTAAATACTCCGATTTGAACGAGGTCTTTATGTCCTCCAACGTTCGCCCTATTTCCGAACGTACGTTTGTATCCATTTTAATCTTTTCAGCTTCCGAAATCAAGCTTTCGAGGATTTTATTTCCGTCGGCTTCCGAATCGAATTCCGCAGTGAATTTTCCTTGCACATACTCCGCCAACCGTTGCTTTGCGCTGTACGCTTTGATTTGCTTCGTAAGCAATTCGTATGAGTCTGAAATCATCGGTGTGTACTCGAACGCCGGACATTCGGCGGTGACAACGGCGTATGAAGGTGCTTGGCCTCGATTGGCTTCCGCATATGATTCGATGAAACGGAGGGTCTGCCTATCACCCTCCGTCGGTAGGTCTGCCGCTGTGATGCCGAAACGTGTTAGCGCCTGGACGTTGTTGTCATCGATTATTTTACTGAGTAGTAAATTTCCGTAATGCATTCGCTTACCTCCTTATATATTGTACGTCAGCATTGCGAAATCCCACGGTTATTTTCGCCTGCCTTCATTATAAATGTTTTGGTAAGGGTGTCGATTTTGTCTCCGCTAGTGTTTTCGCGGGTTTGCGTGGGTCGGCGAAAATAAAACTGCATCATTTAGGAGTTAATACGGAGGCACCAACACCATGTAAACCACCGCAACCGCCCTGACCAAACTTTCCTCCTGCAGTATTCCGTAGTTGTTTCCCGAAGCTGTACCGTGTTATCGACGATTTCACAAACTAGATGATGCCGAGTTTATTCGTACTGCCTATTAATCAAACCAATTAAAGTCATTTGTAATTACAATAACCCCGAATACAATCACTAAGATAATGATGATAATAATTGTGAAGAATGTTCCCACACTCACTCCTCCTTTTGTCTCAGTTTGTGTCTACCTCGACTAAACTAGATTAGTCTATTCTTCCGCCGTCATCTCCGCCAACTTTGCCTCTACCCCGAACAACGCATCGCCATACGTCGCATCGCCCGTCTTCGCTAGCATTTCACGATTCCATTGCGCAATCTCCAGCAAATTATCGATCTCCTCCGCGCGCTCCTTTCTCGCCTGCTTACGTTGTTCCGCCTCTTGCGCCGATAATTCCCTTGCCGTTGGTTTACGTTCACCTTTCGCCATTCCTTCCGCCTCCTCCAGTTTTATATTTACGAAAATACGGTCAAGTGGCTGAAAGTTTGGCGGATTTGCTGCGCGGTATTCCTCCGCCTTTTCCGCCTCGGCCACCAGCGTTAAATCTTCTTCGTCCGCTTCTAGCCAACTGCCGCCATCCACGCCAACCAGTTCGTATACTAATTCCGTCCAAGTCTCGTCGGGATAATAGTACGTTTCGCGGCGATAACATTCTACCTCGAACACCTGCGGCCAATATCCCGCCACTTTAACGAGATCGCCAAAGTTATATTCCGGCTTATTCATTGGCTGTCACCGCGCAGGCTAAAGTAAATACGACAAGTGTTCCGAATGCTGTTGCGATCATTGATCCGCCACCTTTCCGTCCCAGTCCTCGAACTCCTTAACGGAACTCGCTTCTCTTTCCGCTTTAATTCGTTCATAATCAAGTTTTTTCTCGTAGCCAATAACAGTAGCTTCGGCTAACTCCTTGTATGTTTTATATCTGCCTTGCATATCGGTCTTTACGTATATTTCGCGAAATTTCTTCCTTCCAAATAGCCCGATATACTCCTCGCTCAGGATGCACATTAGAATTCCGAAATCATTGTCAGTAGTTATAGTTACGTAATATTCGTTGCCTGCCGAAGAAGTCACCGGATATTTCGTTAAGTTAACTTCGCTCACTATCTCCGCCCCCTTTTCGATTCTCCCGCGAAACTCAGCACTGCGCACTGATCGCGCATCCTATCCGCAAGCCTCTTTTCGCCAAACACGTCGATTAAGTCGTACGGCATTAGTGTAGCGATCTTCGGTTTACCTTTCGGGTCTACGTATACAATAGGTAAGTTTGACGTATAGATCGTAGGCTTGGCGTTCGTTACGCGGTGATTAATAATCGCGTGCAAGTCCGCCCTAAATCCATCGCTGCAGTCACGAACACCAATATCGTCGAGAATCGCCATCGGCGCGTGTTTCGCGTGTTCCATCGCGGTGTAATACCGTTTCGCCGCCGGCTCTGCGATTGCGTCGGGCACCTTCGGCCGGTTGAAGTTGTTGTAATCCGTCTGCCAGTTATTTACGTCCAAAAAGTACGCCGGCCTTTGCTCCGCCTGCCTATCGCGCTGCAAACTTCCGATGTAATGTACCTTCAGCCATTCGTTCAGAATTGCCGAGGCAGTCGTAGTTTTACCGGTGCCTGGCGATTCGCTGACGAGATAAAGCGACTTTATCCGCGCTGCCCCGTCCTCGAATTGCCGTTCGAAAGTGGCGACATAAGCATCAATCGCCCGATATACTTCCGCCTGGTCCGCCCGTGCTGGCGAGTTTTTCAAGGTCACTAAGCGATAGTCCCGCGGAAGCCCTGCCGCGCCGACGCGCCCGCCTTCGCCGCTTCGGCCATGGCACGCAATATATGCGCCGCATTGATTCGTACACTGCGCCCCGCCGGCGAGTGTGCACTTTTCGGCGAGTAGGCAGCGTTTTTCATTTGTCTCGTTTGACATGCGATACACCTCCGTTAATTATTCGCGCGAGTCGTCGATAATTTTTCCGATTTGACTTCGGTAAATGTAGTCAGTCGGTCTTTCCGCGTATTTAAAAGCGTCAGGATTTTCGCTACACTTCGCCGTTAGCGTAAATCGCTTTGTAGTTGCATAGTAAGATTCGTCTCTACGTCCGGCAACAACGTCACCCACACGCACTTCCGTCGGCTGAGGCGTGTTCAAGTAATCCGCAGGCACTTCGAGGCCCAGCGCTCGACGGACCGCAATAGCTTTCCCAATGTGTACGTTGAAGCAGTCGGTCGGGCAGGCTTTGGCGATTCCTTTATCGAAAACCTTCCCACTACGCAGATACTTCATTAACGCAACAACTGTCCGTTTTTCTTTATTAACGATTATCTCTAAATCATCGGCTGTAAATTGATTCGCGTGTATTATTTCCGCCACATCGCGCTTTGCCTTCGCCACAATTTCGTCGCGGATTTCCTGCGGTGTGCGGACGGCTAACTTACCGATTGCCTCTGCTTCCGTTCGCGTAATAACTGTTTCTCCCGCTTGCACCGCGGCTTTCGACTCAACCGGCTTTAGTGCCGCAATACTATCAATCGTATATGTCGTCAATTCTCCGACTGCACTTTCGATTTTGATACGTTGCGCCTCCGCTTTGTATTCGCCATGTAAGAAGGTTTGGTCGTGTGTTCCATTTCCATCGTATGAAACGTGCACTAGCGCAGGTATTTTCTTAAAGTTTAGCGAAAAGGTTCCGTCCTCATTTTCAGTAAATGCCAAAGTTTCGCAGTAGTCTTCTGTAATCTTCATTCCAACCGCCTCCGATTCCGTTCTATTTTCGATGATAACTTCGTACTCTGAATCGCTGATCCATAAAGCATTTCCCTCGGTCAAAACCACGTTACCCTCAATTTCTTTTACAGTTAGCACGTCGCCTTTTCTATAATAACCTCCCGCTAACCAAGCCTCCGTAATCAAAATACGCTCCCCTACGTTCGCCTTACGCTTAACTGTCGTAAATTCTCTCATTCCGATTCCTCCTCGTAATTTATTAGAACCATTCCGCCAATTTTTCCGTATCGACTTCGGCAATCTCTGCCGCCCCAGAGCTTCGTTTCGCCCTCGCCACATCCGATTGAGCCTGCGAAAAGTAGCGATCCTGGTACGAAATCATAAACGCAAATGTTGGGTACGGAAATTGCTCCGGCTTATTCGTCCGGTACTCCCGCCAGCAAATTTCGATAAACGCCCGCAGCACTGCGTTGCCATATGTGCCCTGCGCCTGTTTGAGCATCCCCTTTTCGCGAAGCCAGCGCTGGGACTTCGATCCGCCTCCGCCTGGTGCGTAAGGGACTCCGTAGATTTCCTGCGTACGGTCGATGATAAATTGCGAAAAGGTGCTGACGTTCCAGTCGGTGATGTCGCGGGCACGCCAGTCGGTTGCAGGCGGTAATTTCGGTTTAGTCATCAGAACTCACCGCCCTTTCTGCGTCATCTCGGATACTGCCAAGTAAATCGTATATCGGAATATCGTCGTCCTCATTTTCGTAATATTCGTCAATACTTTCCGCGATAGATTTTAGCTCCGCATTTAAACGCTCAACTTCCGCCAATAATGTAGGTACATCTTCGTCCTCGTAAGGGCCTCCGACATTTTCTTCAGCCCGCGCACGTATTGCGTCTAGTTCCGCTTGCGTAATCACACGCCCACCTCCGCGTAAATATCGATAATCTTAGAATAAATCGGAATGCCTAGTAATTTCTTCGTGACGTGTTTTTCGCCAGTCTTTTCGTATGTTACGTCGCGAAATATCCTGTAAAAACAGTCGCTAATACAGACTTTCTTTCCTGTACGGTGATTCATCGCAAATACGCCACCTCCGAGCATTGTTTCCGTGCTGATAATCGTCATCTCATTTCCGTATTTGTAATGGTTTCCGCTAAACCCGCTACTATCTATCGCAACTATTCTGTCGCCGACCTCCGGTTGCTTGTCGAGGTAAATTCGCTTTTTAAACTTCGTCATTTTGCCTCGCCTCCAATTCGTCTAAATAATCGTTCACTGCCTGCGTAAGGTTAAAGTTTTCGTCCGGATTGTTCGTGATGGTAAATTCCCGCGTTTCGTCCGTCGTAAATAAGTCGAACGCGACTACTTTCCTAAATCCGGGATGTATCGTCGGTCGCACGTACCTCACTCTTCCGATATTTGCGCAACGTTTCATAATTGCGTTTAGTTCGCTAACCGTCGTTCCTTTGCGTGCCATTATTATCAACCTCCTTTATTAAGCCGTACCTACGTAATTTTCCGAGTTCATATTCGTCAACCCTACGCTTACCTCCACATTTATTACAGCGAAGAATAAAATAATCCTCGATATCGACGGAAGTCCCTGCGTTAAAATATCCCGCCTCATAGTCCGCTAAAAACCACGTATGCACACACTCGGTGGCTTCGGGTTTCTTTTTCCTGAACCACACAATTACCGCCCCTCTCGCGCCGTTTTAGCGCTTGTATTCCCTCCGTTACCTTTTATATCAGTTGCGTATTATAACGTCTGTATGGCGCTAATGCGCCGTTAAAACTATGCGTTAATGCCTTCGATTTTGATTCCGTACAATTCAGCGAAATCTTTTACGCCGCTTATATATCCGCTTGAATAGCGTTCCTGCATTTGCTCCGCCCTGTCTAGCGTTTTTCCCTCGTAAAACCAAACTACGTTCTCGTGAACTCGGAAATTTTCGAGCATCTTTTCTTCCGGCGTTTTTTCCATGACGTATCCGTTTACGAGTGCGGAAAGGAGTTCGTTATTACGTTTCTCAGCGCATTCAAGCCGCCAGTCGTTAATTACGTTTAAATACTTGTTAAGTCCACTAGCGCCGAAACCTTGTTTTACTCCGACATTTTGAGCAATATACATCGTTGATATTCCGATTTCTCGTAGTTCCTCGATTGCCTCCGCCACTTCTTTCGGTAAATTTACGAGTTTCAATATTCGCCAACTCCTTCGATTTTGATTCCGAGAAGGTCGAGTGTTCTAACAACAGCCGCGGATACTCCGTCCTCATATCCATCGCAATAGCTTCCGTCAGTAAACTTACATGCGGCGTACCTTTCATAATATTCCCGAACCTTTTCTTCGCCAGACTTTTCGACTTGGTATCCGTTAACTAGTGCGGTCAAAATATCGTCCGGATAGCTGTGATAATAACTACGGACTGTTTCGAGGTCCTTATGTTCGAAAGCTTCTTCGAAGACAATTGCGATAATGATTCCGGAGTTGTTAAATCCGTCCTTGCGTAATTCTTCGACGGCTGTTGCGACGTCCTTTGGTAGCGTAATAGTTTCGTTGGTCATCGTTATTCCTCCTCGCACAGTATCATTAGTGCCTTGCGTAAATCAGATTTACGGACTTCAAACGTGTGACCTTCGTGATTGATTTCTATATAGCCCGCTTGCCAGCTTTCTTCCATACGGACCTTGTCTGATGAGTAATCCGTGTGTGCTGACGTCGGGATCTCGATTTTAATAACCATTTCGTATACCTCCTTATATTAAGTTCAAGAGATTGCGTCCTCACGTCCGCCAATTCTTTTATTACTTATCCGCTGGTCTTTAATGTAAAATCTTAGCGAAAATGGAATATATAGTTAGCAGTGCGATAGCGCTGCAATCTTTTAGTTTAGATAAATGAGTATAGTTAATTGAGTATAGTTTGTCTTCAAACTGTGAAGTACCCGGTATCGTAATTTGAACCCCCGCCTTCAAATATCGTCAAACGTACTTGGCGGATCTACTAATTGGTAAATATTCGAAGTCTGACTCCCATCGGACCTATACCTTGTTTCAGCATCAATTACGCCAACCTCCTGTAATTTCTTCAACGCACCTCGAACGGTATTCTCCGAGCAGTAGCATTTCTTCGCCAACGTCTTTATCGACGGGTAGGAATCTTTCGTAGTATTGTCCGCATACATACAAAGCATCGTATATACGAGTTTCTGTATCGGCTTATCTAAAACAACCTCGTCATTTAAGACGGATTTTGTAACTTGTGCAAATTTCCGCTTTCTAAAATCTACTACTAGCCGTTCTGTCACCGCCAAACCTCCTTTCAAGTAATTGAAGTCGCCCCTGCAAATATCGCCCTTAATGTATATGTCGCATCAGATAACGGCCTCGCGCACTTTTAGCGAAATTTATTCGACCTTACTTACTATGCCGCACGAGTTCGGAGTTTCGCGCACACAAAAAAAGACGCCACCCGAAGGTAACGCCAATTTACGAAATATGTTAGAATAACGCTATGGAAATCTGCGCAGGTATATTAGGAGGAATTATCTGTGGCAGTATCATTTAACGAAGAAACAGGAAATTGGGATTTCGTAATCAGTGCGGGACGTAATCCGCTTACTGGAAGACGGAAGCAAGTTAGACGAAGAGGTTTCGCAACAAAAGGCGAAGCCGAGGAAGCGTATTTAAAGGTAAAGGCGGAGCTTAAATCTGAAAGTTTTCTCGACAAGTCTACGATGACTTACGAGAAGTTTATGGAGGAGTATTTGGCGGAACGCCGGATTTCTCTCCAACGCTCGACCTTCGAAACTCACTTGACGTATTACGAAAATAACATCAAGCCGGCAATAGGCAAGCTACGGCTGCAAGAAATACAATATTCGCACATACAGACGTTCGTTAACGCGTTAGTTGGTCAGGAATACTCGGCAAACACCGTTCATCTAGTATTTCGCATCATCTACGGATCACTAAAGAAAGCCAAACAACGCCAAATTATTAAGGAGAATCCTGCCGAAGGTATCACGCTACCCAAACGGGGTCGGCGCGAAATGAATATATGGACGCTCGATCAGGTCAACTATTTCTTGCAAGAGGCGCCACACATTGCGCGAGTCACCCGCTGTCTTATTGGATTTCAGTTCGGCTTACTCGCAGGCTTACGTCAGGGCGAAATAATGGGATTACGCTGGAAGGATATCGACTTTGACCGAAAAATAGTCTACGTAAGGCAGACCGTCACGCAGGCGGCCGAAATTAAGCCCGGCGCTAAAAACGAATCGAGCATACGCTCAGTTACGATACCCGACCGCTTAGTCGAAGAACTGCGAAAGCACCGCAAACTAATCGAGTGGGAAAAGAGCCATTGCCGGACCACCTATCGCGACAATGACCTCGTCCTCCCTACTCGCGACGGATCGCCAATGATCCCGCGGAACTTTCGAAAGGAGTTCTACAATTTGGCGGACAAGCTCGGGTTGCCGAAGATTCGCTTTCATGACACGCGCCATACGCATGCAACGCTCCTTATCGAGCAGAACGTAAACGTAAAGCTAATCGCCGAACGACTGGGCCACCGCGACATTGAGACTACGTTAAATACTTATTCGCATGTCCTGCCAAATATGCAGCGTTCAGTGAGCGAAAAGTTGGACGAAATACTCGATTTTTAGCTGTGATTGTGACCGGAAGCGTGACCTCACATGTGACCGCACAGTATTTCGAGTGACTTCGAGCCAAAGGTCGCCTCCATATCCGACGAAGCAACCTTAATTCAAAACGTAGAAATGGCCATTACAACGAAAAACATGAAATCTATCCA
>NZ_JACJHX010000008.1:151346-200595 GCF_014138605.1 Peribacillus huizhouensis
CCTGGCGAACTAAAGATTCATCAAGCCTCTCATGCCCGCTACTTTGAAGACTTCTTGAAATTCGTTGATTATGGTGAATCAATGCCAGAAATTATGAAAGCACAAGTCATGAATATGGTGCATGAGCATGTTCAAGAAACATACGCTGATAACAGCGAAGAGTTGCAGCAATTTGAACAGGCAATGGAAGTTTGGGAAGCAAGTGAAAAACGGGAGATTCAAGAGCGTCTCGATACGCATCAAGTGATTGAAGCCACAGCACAAATCGTTGAACATACGCCTGATGCAGAAATGCGAATGACGCTTGGCAATACTTCTGTGAAAGGATTGCTTTCCGATTTCGGCGAAAATGTCCATTTAGGGAAAATTAACGGGCGGTATGTTTTGCTTGTGGATGCAGAGTCGATTGTGTTTGAAAAAGGCGTCTCACCGATTGAATTTCATAAACCAGAAGATGTCATGTCGATATTGGAGCGGATCAGGCAGAAGGAATAGGTGAAGTGGAGAAGGATAGTGTAAAAATTACAATTTAGTGACCAAATTAGTGACCGCACATATGAGCTAAAAAACACTGATATTAATGGATTTATTACCTTGTTAGTGACCGCTTTAGTGACCAAATATTATGCTCTTTAGTTTGTGTAAGGTTTCCTTTAATTAACAATTTTATCCACTAGATAAAAAGCCAGTGACAAGGAAAAATCACTGGCTTAGTTTTTGAATATTTTATTGGTAAAGTTGTACGATACACTTTTTTTCTATCTGTAAAAGGAAAACACAGTCCTCCCAATTCATTTTTAATTCAAAATGCAGGAGCAGGAGTGCTTATTCAATATTCGATATATGAATCAGTGTGAGTGGGTGAAAAGTACCCCCATATCTCTCAAAGTTAACTATAAAAAGCCAAGAAATAAAAGCACTCACATTGTTGAGTGCTTTATATTAATTTAGACTAATTGGCTAGGTAAATCCCATCTGTCATAATACTTAGAAACATTATACTCATCATCCCTTACCTCAACAATCTTACCGTTTTCAATGTGGAAGTAAAAGTAATACTTAGTTGATGAGTTAAGTCTTTTACGAGAAACAAATGACTTTAATTCATCTCTTGTATAGAAAAATACAAAGTATTCCTCTTGGTAAGATACAGCGAAAGTATAAATGTCAAAAATATCATTCTCAATATCACTTATATCAACAGTATGCCATCCTGATGGAAATTCCAAGAAACTCTTGCTGTAGTAATACTTAAGAATCAACTTTTCACCTTGCTCATCCGTTAAAACCAATCCAGAACCCTCTTCACGATTAGCCTTTCTAATGCTAAATTGAGGGTTTTCTTGCTGTAACCTGTCTGCAACGTAATCCCTTGAATTAGCTCTTGTCACTAATGTTTGTTTTACTGGCTCTTCATTGTCCTCTTCTTGAACATATTCTTGGCTCTCTAATTTCCCCTCTAGAAACCTGACTTTCTCCTCCAACTTTTGAACACGACCAAACAGCTCTAAAACAATTGAATCATTTGACATTTTATGCCTCCTCAAGGAATCTTTTTTACATAGATTATATTAACATTTTTTCCACTAAAACCAAACGATTCTTTTTGATAAAACAAAATTACAAAAGATTCATTTTGTAGATTTTTTCTACAACCAAAAAAGATATCACACTAGTGGCTATCCTCTCAGTAACTTCATCTTACTTCACAAAGAGTAGCTCTGCTTATCTTAGAAACGTTCTATAACCCTTTATTGTTACCAACATTTCTATCTATTTCATCATTTACTCTACTCAACAAAAAACATCTAGCCTTGTCTAGGTTAGATGCTCAATCTAAAGTATTTGGTGTACCTACTTTCTTCGCAGTCCTAAACGATGACCCACAACCGCATGTAGCTATTTCATTTGGGTTATCAATCGTAAATCCGCCACCCATCATGGATTGCTTGAAAATTTTGATATATCAAAGTTTTTTATTGTTTTTGGTGATTATGAATTGCAATCATGATTGTTAATTGCAAGCCTGCTCAATTGTTAATGTCGCTAATTGAATAGTCCCCAAAAATTATACTTAAGGCAACTAATAACTCAAAAAAATTCCCCAACAATAGTTACGGTTCTTTAGATAATGAAATTAAAGCAAATTGTGTGAGTGGTACACTCTTCACAGTTCAATATAATAATCATTGTAATTTGATAACATGCCCCTTCTAAAATCAAGAAAGACACTCTTTTAGAGTGCCAACTAATGTTTTGCTTCTAAATATCAGATTATCTTTCCATTTGAGACTGATATTCATAATACAGATAATGGTATTTTTAATCCCTTTTCCTCTGAATACTCTTCACAAATAACAGTAACTTTTATATGAAAACTACCTTTTTTTAATGGAACTAATAAGTACTCATCATCAAATGTATACATCCTAGTGTGAAGCAAATCAGACAATTTCAATGTTATTGTATTTTCATTTAGGAATGTTGTGTTCCTTACTGTTAAGATGTTTTTCCCAACAAGTTGTGAATAACCCCTCGTAAGTGGAGGATAAGAACTAATTGCGGATAGTGCTTGACTCCCTATTAAATCATATATATTCGAGACTTTAAATTCACCTAGAATTTTCTTCATATTTGCCTTATCATATTCTTTTTCCGCAACCTCAATAGGATTTTCAGGAATTGTTGGTATCTTGGGTAATTCTAAGTCTTCGATTTCATCTTTTTTAAGTATTTTAACTTCATTTGGAAAAGTTATATCTATAAATATTTCATTTGCTTTAGCAGAACCAATATTTGATATGGAAAAAGATAAATCTAAACCTGTGTCCGTAAGTCTTGTAAAATAAATCGCTTCCTGATTAAATTTATCAATCTCTTGATTAGTAGGTATATTGTTATTGTAATTTTCGATTTCCTCTTTTTTAATATAGGGAAGAAGATATTCTTCAATCAAACTATAATCAATTTGTTCAAGGTATCCCAAATGTTCAAAATTAAGATTTTCTTGAAATTTAATTTTTAATTTATCTGACTCATTAATTAAAATTTCTAAATTTGGCTCTTTACCAATTTGTTTTTTTTTTAGTTCATCTAGTTCCTGTCTAAGGGAATAGTTCTCTTTACTTAATCTAAGAAATTCCTCTGACATTTCTGGTGTTATTGCTTTATCTGCTCTAATCCATCCTGTTCTCTGATGTCTAGAAAATGCTTTGACTAACGCTATCGTTATCTTGTTTACAAGGTCATCTGATGTTTCCCAAAATTCACACATTTTTCCTTCAGTTACTTTTTTTATAAATTCATCAAGTTTTTTTTCATTGCTTTTATTACCTTCCCTTTCGTTAGGAGTCGTTGCCACATCTCTATTTCTAACAAAGGACATTATAGGAATCCCTAATGATTTAGCATAATCATACTCTTTTTCAGTATAGCTAATCCCTTCTTTTGTAACTGAACCATAGCGATGCCCGATTATTAATATATAATAGTCGCTATCCATCATAGTATCTTGGATTATTTTCCATTGTTCATCATTATCAGCACTAAACATCTCCATACCTACAGGAAAATGATACATCGACAAAATGGTTGAAAATACTTTCTCTCTAGCTTCTATTAAGTCCTTGTATGTAGAACTAATAAATATCTGAAATTTTTTATCTTGCATTTTAACCCTCCTTTTTCAAGCAGAAATAGTCCTTTTACATTATACCAAATTCAGGAATTTTATTATTTAATTATTTTTACTTTTGTTGTTATTTACCTGAGTACAGGAGCAGTAGAGCTACTAAATAATTCATTAAATACTCCTTGAAATTGGTCAATAGACTCCCACTAGAACAAAAAAACACCCTTTTTGAGTGCCTAAAATATTTGCTCGTAATCTCCTAGAAATTGCTATGGTTTGTAGAGGTGAAAGAAAAATGGCATTTGGTTACAAATGGGCGTTTAAAGATATTTTAAAGAGTAATTGATATTTTGCTATTTCGGTATAAGAGCGTATCTGCTACGCCTTTCTACCCATATGCTTTACTTGCTATTAGCACTATCCCTACCTTCACATGTGCGTTCTAAAATTATGTCACGTACAAATTGTGCGAATGGACAATCGATAGCTTAAAGTTGGCTCTGTGGCATAATGAATATGATTTCATGAGTGCTGTTATAGTTCATTTCAAATTTTAAGGCAATAAAAAACAACTGACCGTTGGTTAATTTGTTCAAACATGTTTCCATGTCTTACCCAGTCTTATATCTGATATCGTTCTTCTATGGACACCATATTTTTCTCCTATTTCAGCATTGGTCATGTTTCCTTGCTTCAATAGCAATTTAACCTCTCTGACATCCTGCTCTGTAAGCTTTGCTCTTTCCTTAGTTTTATTAATTTCATCATCATACTGAGTCTTAACATGCGAGTATATTTTACCTGTTTTGATTCTGTGAATGGCTTGTTTAGTTACATTGAATTGGTCGGCAATTTTTTGAAGGGTCATCTCACCTTCCTTAAGTAACTCCTTAATTATCTGTATGGATTCCTCAGATAACTTATTATCTTGCTTTCCTGCATTAAAACCAGCAACTTCAATGTGTTTCCAAGTGGTGCCCAGACTTATATTGGTGATAGTTGAAGATGCGACATTAAAATTTTTGGCGATTTGTTCATGTGTCAAATTTCCTTGAACAAGAAGTTTCTTAATTTCAGTAGCATCCTTATCTTTTAGTTTTCTGTATGATGTACTAATGGGAGTGTCAGTAGGGATATGACTAAAGTTCCTTCCTCTGGATATGGCACTAACAGTAGTTATACCCACATTAAATATTTCAGCAATCTCTTTCTGTTTTAATTTCCCTTCTGCTAATAGGTTCTTTATCTGCTTACCTCTTTCTTCTCTTTGTTGTATCCTTGCTTCAATGAAATTCTCTTCGAAGAGGTACTTCCACTTCCTCCCAGTTCCGATTTCATAAACTGCTATTGGAGATATACCAAAGGTTTCAGCAATTTGACTACAAAACAGTCCTTCCTTCAAAAGCTCATGGATTTCAAGTACCTGTGAAGCAGTTAGTTTGGAACTACTACTGTTCTCTCCTTGATTTGCTTCTCTTATTTTTCGTCTAGTTTCCTCTGTGACTAATCTGCCTATACCTGCTTCTGCTATCTTTTTCCTTGCTTCTTCTGTGTGGGACCTTCCAAGCATTAAAGCACTTCCACCAAATGTCATGTTGTATCCATTGTTATAAGAATCATAGTGGTTAATCCAATACATTTCCTTCTCATTTAGCTCATCAAGAGTATCTGCTTTATCAATGACTTTCCACTTGAATGATTCCTCACCATATCTTCTGATTGCTCGATGGAAAATAAATTCACTACCACTTCTAGCATCTAACAAGTGTCTTTTCTTTCTTGTCTGTAATGTCCTTATTGTCAACCCAATATACACTTTACGATTAACTGTATTAGTTGCTTTATAAATAATCAATTAGCATCCACCTATTCTATAATAAACAGGACATTAATCCCCTACACGTTCCCTTACAGCTCTATAAAGAGTTGCCCTGCTTATCTTGGTTATCTGTTCAATCTCTTTCACAGTCATCTTATTGGTATTTCTATTATTAAATAACTCAAGGGCATACTGTAAACCACTGTTATTCTCCGTGTATTTCTTAGGTCTTCCTTTATAGACTCCTCTTCGCTTAGCTTCTTCAATGCCCTCCAATTGCCTTTCCTTAATCATATCAGCTTCAAATTCTGCGATACCAGATAATACTGTTATCATTAACTTACCAATTGCTGTTCCTGTATCAATTTTATCTCCACCCATATTCAAGACAATAAGCGAAACACCTTTGCCTTTTAAGTACTCAATAGTGTTTAAAGCATCTTTGGTACTTCTAGCAAACCTATCTAACTTTGTAACAACAATGGTGTCACCTTCTAGCACTGTCTCAAGGAGTAGATTGAATTGCTCTCTTTCTTCTTTCTTCCTTCCACTGACCTTTTCTTTAAAAATAATGTCACATCCCGCTTCTTGCAGTTGTTTAATTTGTGCGGTTAGATTTTGACCTGCTGACGATACACGACCATACCCATATTTCATATCAATTCCCCCTCTATTTCGACACATGTATATGAGACAACTTTAACCTAAGTATATCAATCTCCCAACATTGTATCAATAGGGTGTACTTAAATGAAACATTATATTACTACTGGAAATTTAACTAACTATCATTTTGAACTAATCTCAAAAAATAAAACTTATATATCTGCTTTTAATGTTAAAATTATCCTAAAAGTACTCTTAGGAGAGAAATAACATGAAACCAAATGAAGAAATTGTTTTACAAAATAAATTACTTATTAGACACGATTTAATTGAAGAAGGACTAACATTAACTGAAAGAGAATCATTGATTCAGATGCGGAAAAGATGCGATATTTTATTTAAAGATAAAGAAGGAAGAAACCTTTATATCGAGGTGAAAGAAGTAGTAGACGACAAAGCTATCGAACAAATGTTAGGTTACAGAACATTTGTTAAAGACAATGATTCAAGGTTCATGTTGATAGCAAATTATCCAATAAACGATAATTACCAATCAAAATTACACGAACTACAAATAGAGTATATGGCTAGAAATAAAAACGATATTCAAGTCCAGTTAAAGAATATAGTTGAAATACCAAAGGGAAATTCTAATTACCGTACTAAAGAAAATGTTATAAAGAAACTAAATAAACAAGGCACAATTGCAAGTGATATTTACAATTACATAGCTAACAACTTACATACTTTAAACACCTCGATTATCTGTAATATCTCAGATGGAATTATGTTTCAATTAGTACAATGTAATGAGAAATTTTTATCTATTTCAACCATCGGAAACCGCTTGCTATTTCATTTCCCTAATGGAAATCGTGATAGTATATACGCCAAATATAAAATTACAATTCCAGAACTATACCGTTACAAAGATAAGTATTTAGAGAATATTGATAAGGATAAATTTAAAGACAAAGAGCCTAATCAAATTGATATTAAATTAAAACATGTTATAAGTTTGGATTATATCAAACCACTTATTAATGAAGCATATAAACAGTCATTAATAAGCAGTCGGTCACACATCTAAACAACATTAAAATAGTACAGAGTTTCCTAGTTATAAAAGGAAACTCTGTACTAACCCAAAATATTTATAAAGATATACTTCATTTTTCAAACGTTTAAAAAATTTCATCCGCTTTTACAATCAATAAAAACAACTAGTTTGACACTTCCTTAAAGGTATACCTTTTTAAACTTTAATCAATGTCCAAATGGCTTTTCTTTTTCAACTGATACTGTTAAAGTTGGTAAACTCCCAACATTATCTTCATATTCCGCTTTGTAAATAATACCGTTTTGAGTATAAGATAAAGTTTTTTCCTCTACAATTTTTCCATTACTTAAACCTAAATAGTTAATAGCAATTTGTTCTTTATTCTCCCCTTTAGGGTCTGCTATTAATATTAGGTTAGCACCTGCTTGATAAACATCTATATAACCTGATTTATTGTCCGTTACATTTCCTATAACCACAGCATACGATACCTTACCAGTATCCTTTTCTGTGCTAGCACTAACATATAAAGAATTATTTACTTGTCCATCATAACGAATGCCAAAAGGAATTTGGCTTTCTCTTTCATTTTTTATCATAAAATATGAATTATCATAATCATCAACAGATTCATTCCAATAATTACTAAAGGTTTTCCAATCCATATTAAAGATTGTATTTTCGTAGGTATTTTCTGTACTCTCTTCTTGCGCTACAACTTCCTCTTCATTTATTCCATCTTCTTTTTCAATTAAAGCTTCTAACTCTTGTTTGTAGGACTTAATTTTATTTGTCAAAGCTTTATCACTTATTCCAATTTCTTCAATTTTACCTAAAGAGTTATAAAAGGAAGCTTCTTTATCACTATCTGCCTTCATTTCTTGATAATCCTTTTGTATATATTCTAAAAGCACTTTTGAAATAGTTTTGTTTAATTCATCTTTCTTTTCCTTTGATGAATCGTTTGTCGCATCTTCATAGATTTTTTTTGCTGTAAAATAATCTTTTTCTTCAATTGATTCGACTACTTTTTTTGCAGAGTCTTTACTACTTGCGCCACAGCCACTTAAGATGACCAAGCTTATTCCTAAAATAATAAATAAGAAATTCCTTTGCATCCTTCTCCACTCCCCTATTAAACTATATATGTAATCTAGGATAATTTTACCATTTGAAAGCAAATTAAAATAGATATATAAGCCCGTGTCGAAAGTTAAAAAATTGCACACGAAACAAGCATGTCAATAAACATACTTTTATGATTATTTTTATCAATTATACGTAATGAAATATTTAACATCTGTAGGAGTGGAACACTTATTTTTCGAGTTTATCGTTCATTTGATAAATCCTCTCTTTTATACAGAAAAACCCCATCATAGAAATGGGGTTTCAATCTACTTGCTTTGTGTTTGGAATGCTTGATTAGCATTATATGGTATTTGTGTTTTTTATATAAGGTTAATCGAAAATTCCAAAGTCCTCATATTTTTGTTTTAATAACGTTTCATTAAATTATCGCAAAACCCTTTTATTTAAAAGTGTGGCCGTAGTATTCTTGCAACTTCTCATATGCTTTTGCGTATAATTCCAAATACATAAATTCCTTGTTTTTATCCCATTTATTTTTGTCATCGTAAGGGTCGTTCTCAACACTTATAACTTTCCTTTTTCCACCGTAATCTTCAATTGATTCCTTCACTACCTTTATAGGTGTGTTGAATCTCTCTTGCCTTTTTTTCGCTAACCCAACTACATAATCGTTTCTTGTTTTATGAAAATCGTTTCTGTTCTCTAAAAAATACTGAATCTCGTTACTGTTATAAAATTCAATTGCTTCACGATTATTTTTCTCTAACCATTTGATAATCGGATTCTTTCCTGCACGTAAAAATATTGCATGCGCTGTATAAGCTAATACCAGATATAAACGTTCACCGCTTTCATCCGTAATTCTGTTTAATCTGTATTTATACTCTTTCCAGTATTCTTGTACAATCTTCATATTTTTAAGGTTGTGAATTTCCTTCAATGAAAGGTGCTTGTATTTGTCTTGGTTTTGCAGTTCTCTCTGCATTAAAGAAATTTCCCCTACGACATAAGATGATAGCTCAGGATATTCATATCTATAAGAAATGGATTGCTCCGTTTCTCCGCTCTCATCGTCCCAACTTTCTGATATAACTGGAATTTTACATTTTCCCATTTCATACGGTACATGTGTGATTATTTTTGCTTTATTTAACCTTGCAACCACCGCCATAAAATAATCGTTCAATCTTTGAATCTCTCTTACTACGTAATCTTCAACAACATCATCATAACCTTTTTTAACGACCTCATTTTCAACTAATCTATTAGTCTCGGCTTCTAACACCCTTGAATCATATTTCAATTTTCTTGCTTCAAACATTTCTTTAGTAATAAAACCCATATCCAATAACCATTTTGGGATTGTTTGTGGCTTCTCACTTTGATGCGTTTCTAAATACTCTAACATCATAATTGGAAATGCTTGCTCATACTTCAATGGCACTTGCCCCTTTCCGTTATTTACACGTTTATCTTTACGGTCAGCTTCAACATCACGTTTTGCACCCAATATGTATTTAGTCTTCTTTCCACCCTTACCTATCGTCTCAACACTTTCATATCTTTGGTCTAAATCCGTAACAAATCGATTAAATATATTTATCATCAACTTATTATTTTTAGCCATATGCTCCTTGATTATGTCGTCACCTTCGATTGCTACAATTTCTTCCTGTGTAAATTCTGTTTTATTCACTTAAAACAAACTCCTTTTATTTTGAAATTCATACTTTCTTAAAAAAGATACATAATTGCCTTATGATAATATATATAATTTATTATAGGTCGATATTGTATCTTTTTTCTTCCTTAACCAAAACCCAAGCCGTTAAATCTCCGCTATCGCTCCGATTCACCGACTCCACATCCACAACTTCGTTGTGTCTGTGCAACAAATACTTTTCTTTCACATTAACAATTGAGTGGAGGAGCGAGCTGTTAAGCTTGCTTTTGAAAATCAACCTCATGGAGTTATCAACGAAACGGAATAGCGTAATGAGTGGATTTGCCTTTCATCAATTTATTACCTATTTAATTTATCTTAAATACCCACCTGATAATCCCTCACCTTCAAATATAAATGGTTTCTCATATCAAAAGACCACAGATATGTCAACCATTTATATTTAAATTATACCATATTTTTTTATTCCAGTCCAAAAACCTCTTAATTAGTACGTTAATTCATTAAAGTGTCGTATCTTTATTTTGATTTTCCTACAAAACAAAAAAAACAGAAAATCGGTCTTTATTATCGAAATAGTTCTTGTTTGTCTATGGAGTGATGAAATGGAGTTTCAACCACAAGTGGGAGCTCTAATATGCTTATCATCACAAATAGCATTTCAAGTGAGGCCGATGGAAGTGCCACTCATTGATTCTGAAGGGGAAACCCATGTTATGGTGATAAGCGCCCCGACACATCAAGAAACACACCCATTATTAGTGAGCGCGTTTCTTTGCATCTTAATGCGAGGGAAAATCCTTAGACTCTTCGTTCTCTCTTCTTTCTTTGACTTTCTGAATACTTGGCTAGATTTTATAAGAAGGAGCAGAAAACGAGGTTGCAGCCGCTAGTATTTACAAATTCATTAAAGGACTCGCTTTAAAGCTGCTTTAAAACCTTTTTTATAATCTTTTAATTAAAGTAGCGCTTCATATTTAAACTAGCTCTTTCAAATTAAGTAATAGTTTTTTATAGTAGATAGCTTACAAATAAGAACGAAGGTTTTTTACTAGCTCATCAACATCTAAATGCAAATATTTAGTTGTTACCGAAATATCACTATGACCTAAAGCCTTTGAAATCACAGCAACATTCGCCCCTTTATCTAACAAGGATTTAGCAAAACCTCTTCAATATTTAGATACAACGCTTAATAAATATTTTCAAAGGGACTGAAGCAGCCACTATTAGTAAAAACATATTTACAGTCTGGTGTGAGACATACATAGACTTATAAGCATTTTGTGAAATGCAGCTTTTAGTTGTCTTCAGATAGAATGTCAACTTTGGTAATAATGCAGTTTCGCAATACTTTATGTCACAGAATCTTATGTGTCATCAATTGAGGTTCAGAAACTGATTTCTTTAAAATTTGGTAATATAAGTAAAAAATTGTATTAATTGATATTTCCAAATACGACATAACTTTATCAATCCCAAAAATCCCTATTACAATTTCTACCGTATTAAAATATATATGTATTTTTTCTAAATTAAACACCTCGCCAGATTGACGAGGTGTTTTTTCTTAGTTTTTATATTCTAACTTCTTTTCAGCATCCACTTTAGAAGGTTTAGAAAATTCTTTATTTACCATTTCTTGTTTTAATAAACCGATTCGTTTAGTTACTGCTTCTTGTTGCATTTCAAGTTTATTTATTTCCCCTTCATAATGTTCAGGAACTGATAATAGCTGAGTTTCCCCTAGATAAATTTCTTTAATTTTATTACCCATCTTTTCAATAAGCCCGACCACTAATGCATTTCCCATACAGAAGTAACGCATTCTTTCTGGCATAGTATTAGTCCAATTAGGAGGAAAATCATTTAGTATTTCACATTCAATTGGTGTTAGTATTCTTAATCTTCCAGTATCCAAATCCGACACTACGTGAGTACTTCTGTTTTTAGTACCTTCACTAGTTAACATCGTTCTTCCAGGGCTGTCCAAATCATCTGGAAAATTCATACCTCCTTCGGAATAAGTATACACATGGCCCGATTGAGAAGTTCTCTCTATTTTCTTCGACCCTTTTAAATATTTAAAGTGTTCAAGTGCCGTTTTCCCATTTTTCCCAACTTTATCTATATCTAAATAATACCTTTCATCTATTACTTGTCCATACTCTTTTGCTTCTCTTAATACTTGTCCCAATGTTTTTGAAGGAATAGTCTTAGGAATTACTTCTTCAGTATAGAAATTTCCGTTTCTCATTATTCCAGAGTTTCTAAAATTAGCTGTAAATGTATCTGACACCTCTACAATATCAAGAGGTAGTGTATCGTCAGAAACTGGATGTTTTAAAGAAGTGCCTTCCAATGGAAACTCTGACGCAAAGAAACCTTTTTCATGAATTAATTCTTGTGGAGAATAGCCAGATTCTTCTTGTTTTTTTGCAAATTGTGTTTCATTTTTATAGGCAAAAATAAATACTCTTCTCCTCTTTTGTGCCATACCATAATCTGCTGCATTAATCATTCGCCATTCAACGCTATATCCTAAATCTCTAAAGCTTGCTAACATAACAGCAAAGTCTCTCCCCTTTCGTTTTGAAGGAGACTTTAATAATCGGTCAACATTTTCCAAGAGGACAAACGATGGAGTATTCATTCTTATAATATCCATTATTTCCCAAAATAAAACACCCTTTTTTCCTTGAATACCCGCTTCCCCATTTAATGTACGTGCGACAGAGTAATCTTGGCACGGAAATCCCCCTACTAATAAATCATGTTTAGGAATTTCATATTTTGCTATTGCGATATCTTCATTACTATGGAAGCCTCTATCTTCAAAGCGTTTATCATAGCAATTGAAGGCGTGTTGTGTCTTATGTGATGGTTCCCATTGGTTTCCCCAAAGGACATTGAATCCTTCATTTCGTTCTAAACCTAATCGGAATCCTCCTACTCCTGCAAAAAGTTCTACTACATCTATCATAAAAATAAGGACATCCTTTCGATATATATTTATCTAATTATTATTATAATAAATACTTAAATAAAGATCAACCATAATAACTATGGTAAATGAGGGCATATAATAACTCCCAAAATAAAATTTCAAAACAGATTCTACTATAATAAGACATTTTTATTATTCTTTATCTCTATGAAAAAGAAAAACATGAACTTGATTATACCATATTCACTCAAGATTATTTCAACTTCCAGAATAGGGAGATTCAAAAAATCACAATGACTTATAAACATAAATATTAATTATTAAAAAGAATAGAGGTTAACCCTCTACTCTTTTTCTTCATATTTAGTAATATTATTATATCAGTAGTCTGAATCTCATTTCTTATATCCTATAAATCAATTTGAATTTATTAGTGATGGTCAACTGTTAATAAAACTCATTATTTTCATCGTAAATCTATTACATAGAAACTCATTTTTTCCCCTCGTATTCCTTCACTTTTCTGTAAAATGTAGCCTTAGACATTCCCATTGTCTCCATAAATTTCACCGCTGATATCTCCCCTGCTTTCCACTGACTGTAATACTTTTTCCATTCTGTTGGTATTGCTACTGCCGGCCTTCCGAACTTGACTCCATTCTTCATTGCTATTGCGATACCCTCTGCCGGCCTTGTCTTTATTCCTTCTCTTTCCTTCTCAGCAAATGCAGTAAGCAATGTAAGGA
The DNA here is from genome assembly GCF_014138605.1 of Peribacillus huizhouensis. Classification (GTDB taxonomy): domain Bacteria; phylum Bacillota; class Bacilli; order Bacillales; family DSM-1321; genus Peribacillus; species Peribacillus huizhouensis. The sequence continues at coordinate 164,932 of NZ_JACJHX010000008.1, forward strand.
TGATTTTTTGAATTGCCTGTTTCATAATGTCGTCCTGCTAGTTACTTGTATTAATCATAGGCTCTTTTATGAAACAAAGCTTGACACCATTTTTAACAAACCAATCATATTCAATTAATGTCTCATTCATATTTCTACCCATTCGAGAGATAGAATCAAATACGACTGTATCCCCTTCACGAACCATCTGCTTAAGTAGTAGATACTTAGGTCTTACAAAGTCTTTTCCGCTTGCCTTATCGATAAAAATATCACGTTCACCTATTCCTTTGTCTTTCATTGTCTCAACTTGTCTTGCCTCGTTCTGCTCCTTAGAGGATACACGAACAGAGGTTAGTTTCATAGCAACTGACAATAACATACTTGATTAAATAAATTACAAATAAGCTACCGCTAGTTTTACAGACTTATGGTAGCTTATTTTATAACTTCGCCCTATAAACAGTTGGTTTTAAGTTCAATGAGTCTTTAAGGTCACCTTCGACTCTATAGAACTTTCCTGAATTAGAATTATGGTCATATTCATAGACTCTATATAACTCATAGTTATTTGTATATTCTAAAGAAAACGCCAATTCATTAGCAGTTATTATAAACGGGGTATTAATTCCACCTTTTGTAGTTTTAACCTCTATGTATAATGAAGTACCATCCTCTTTAAAGGCTTCTATGTCATAGCCTGCTCCATCTCCTTCTATGACTGAAGTATGAATAGTGTCATATCCTAAAACATTCTTGAGATGGTTAACAACTAATAATTCCCCTTTTAATCCAAGCTCAGAATTTCTTTTGCTGTTCTCAGCATAATCAACCTTGGTAGCATAAAAGCTTCTTGATTCTTTTGCTTTATCAGGCATCAAACTTGGTCGCTGAGTTTCGACTAAATGGTCTTTAACTAAATCCTCTTGATTGATTAAGGGTTCTAATGTTAAATCCATTCTATCTAATACATTCGAAGGAGGTACCTCCCAATCTATAATCTGCCACTTAAAATAAACTGGTTGTTCCCTAGTTGTATCATGTGTAAGATACGCTAGTCTCCCCAAGTAAGTAAAGGGTTCAACTTGTTTAGTTAGACTATTCTTCTTTTTAGTTCTTAAAAATAGGTATATATTCTCTATTAAATGATTATGACTAATCAATTGCTTTATCACTTTATTATCCAGCGTCTGTTTAGGCTGAGATTGCCAAGTTAATATACCATCTTCAGTTATACTTTCATCAAAATCATGGCCTAGTTGTTTTTGTCCAAATGTTACAAAAAACACAAAGTCCTTTTTCCTTTTCGGAATCTTTACAAGTCCATGAAGTCCCCAATTTCCCGCTCCTATTGTAAATGGAGTTACACCATCAAAGATTTTATATACATCATCTCTAGAGTATTGGTCATATAAGTTGAGACGCTTAATTGACACCATTTTCACTCCTAAACTCTATATCATTTGAATATTTTGAATTATAACTCTATCAATCTGATTATATTGTTGCTCATTAACGATTCCGTTTAAACATAGAGGAGGTCTTTGATTCCTAATTTTCGCTCGTTGTACAACAGTATCTGTATTAAAGAAACCGTATATTACAGAAACAATTGCTTCATGATACCTAGTTATTGGCAACCTGACGCCTATCTTCCCTCTAATCCTAGGATAGTTTATTTCTTCCTGGCCTATTAACCAATACACTAGTTGTACAAATTGTCTCCCATTATAAGTGACATTACCAAATTCAATAGTAAATTGTGGATTCACTTGGGTATCTAAACCACTAATCAATATATCCATTAAAGTATTACTTAATTCTATCGCTTTGTCTAATCTTTGGTTCAGCGGAAACGAAAGTAAATAGTGCTCAATTGCATATATAATATCCCCATGAGAAAAGCTGTTACCATTAACACTTAATCTATAGTCTCCTCTCCCTTTATAAGTCGGATATTCTAAAATTAAATTTTCTACATCACACTCTGGTCGATATGTTAAATCATAATTGTTAGTATTTTGGGGTACATTTCGGTAATTATTTTGCATTGTATCAATTAAAAAACTAAAAGGCATTAGCTTCCATCTCCCATTTCTTTAGTTCAATTGTATATCCAATTATTTACTAAAACAACTACATTACTAACTATCTAGCATTTATAGGGAACAAACGGTAACAGAAAAAAATTTTATTACCCCACCCCGTGCCGAATGTTCCCTTTAGTGACCAATAAAACATGGTAACGCTCGTTAACAAGCGAGAAAAATTCGAAAATTTATCAAGATACATACGAATCAAACTACTTTTCTATTACAATTTTCTAGAGAATATTACAAGTTTCGAACTTTGTTCGTATATCTCAAGATTATTATATTCTTTGATTTTTCATTAGGCATAGATTTATTCTTGGTTATACAAATGTGCTAGTGGCAATTCTAAGGATTCTTCTCTTAATCACCTAAACTCCCCATATAAATAGTACATTATAATCAACTAATATTTTTTTATTCAATAAACGGCTGTTCGTGTAATAATGCTACTAAAGTGCTCCCCTTCACCCAAACGTTTTGACGATACATCGCAATGTTATTTATCGTCACCGGCTTAATAGTTGAATCTTTTCCTGAGCCTCGAATAAATATGTCGTAATCTTTTGATTTTGGAAAATTAACAGACGTTTTCAATGTACCCGATTTATTTATTTGGGGTTTTCCATCCTTTCCATATTCAATTTCGTCTCGTAATTCGTTGTAATGAATTAAACGTCTTACTTCAAGCCATACTTGCTGCAAGTCTTGTTCAATTATTGAATCTGGAAATACAAATCGTTTAAATCCTTGAAATTTGTTATCTAATAACTTCGCATCTGAGGACGGCTCCTCAAATAAAATAAATAATAATTGCTGTAATTTAAACGCTTGATACACCGCGGATTGTTCAAAAGTTGTATTCACTTCTGTCCACTCCTCAAAGTCGATAGGAAATAGTTTCGTATCTTCTGTACGTGTACCATTTTTCGTCATCGTCAAGGTTTTCGGTAAAAGCCCAATTTTATGAAACAACTCAATTTTACTTAGCTTTTTTGCTTTTCCTCCAAACATGCGCACTATAATTTGCTCCGCGATAGATTTTGATACATCATTTTTTTTATTTAGTTTTATCGGAATTTGTAACTCATCCATTAGCTCACGAATCGTTTTCCCACGATGCGACTTGGTTATTTGCTTTAACTTTTCATCAATTTGTGCAAACGATGTATAACTTTCCGTTAATTGCTCTAGCTTTTGACCGAAATGATTTTGCACAATCGTTGAAACGGTAGTACGCTTTAAACGGAAACGTGGTCGGTTCGGCCATTTCGGTGCGATATCAATTAGCATTAACTGCTTGCGCAATTCAGAAGAAATGCTGTGATATAGCTTCTCAGGCTTGGAGTAATTTTGCTGTAAGAATTCAATAAATGTTCGAACAAGTTCCCAGTCGTTTTGAAGCGTTTTTCTATCCTCTTCTGAAAAAGTATGGAAATGATAATCCTCAATAATGAAGTTGGCATATTCAAGAGCCGGTACTGTTTGTTCTGCTGCGTAATGATAGTAAACTAGCAATAAATTCTGAAGCTTATGCCAAAAATTTGAGCTTTCAAAGTACTCCTCCACAATTCGTTCCGGCGAAACAGCCGTAATCGACATCGGCTCCTTCGCCTCAAATTCATGCTCACTTTTCTTTTTTGGTTTACGAATACCAGTTGTTTTCAGCTCAACAGGGACTCCATCTACAAGTAAATCAGCCTCTTGTTTCGAATCTGCAGGGTAACCTAGCACAGATTGTTCAATGACATCACCTGCGATTCCTGTAATTTTAGGTGAAATACGCGCACGGTCAAAAACTCGATTTTTATCAACTTCTCCTAACGATTTCCCTACAACATTATCCAAGATTTGATGCAACTGAGACTTTTTAAAAACATGTCCAGCCATGTAACTCACTCCTTTTTAGTCTAGATATCTTATCAAAAAGAAAGACACCTTTTTAACACACATAATTAAATACAGTCCCATAAATTCAATTAAAATATCGTTTTGTTCTCGCTATTTTATTTTCGATACAATATTTCTTCATAAGTCGTATAAAATACCCTCGATTATATATAGCTGCATTCACTTTTAAGTAATCTAATATTATCCGTATTGTATACGTCTACCTAAATCTCCGATATTTCGTTATTAATGTGACCCATCTTTCAATTGCATTTTTATTGTAAATTTTAATGATACCCTTGCTATTAATATTAGCCTTGTATTCTAAATTTTGAGGAATACTTAGATTAGCAAAAGTCTCCAAAGCCGTATAACCAAATACAATTGCAACTTGTACGGTTTCTATGAAATTATACATTACCCTTAGATTTCATAATTATTGATTCATTACGGCTCATATCCCCAAAATCTTCTAAACGATTTACAGCATCTAGGTTTATCTCTTTCTTATAAATTTCTTTAGCATTCAATTATACTTTGTTTGCAACTGATAATAGTATCCCAACATTATTAGGAGCATAGTAGTCAATCGTCTTTATTCTACCGTTTATGCTTGTTTGAAATTCAAAAGTTTCACCTCTTGTAGTACCATAGAGCCTGTCTCTCCATATAGAGCATTATACTTATAACAATTAGGTTTATTGGCTCGTATGTCAAAAGATGTATAGTTCTTTGGGTTTCTTGTAATAACTAAAGACTCTTTACCATTCTTGGTTTCATTTTGTTTTTTGGGGGGATTTTTTCTTTTTGTTATCAAAATTCCCTCCCACCTGCTGAAATTCTATTTCTCTTTTCTTATTTTCAAAAATAATATCTAACCTCTCTACCCAATTCATACCTAAATGAGCATTTAGTAGGACGTTAAGAGCTTCATAAGACCATATTTGAATTCTTTCATCATAATTCCTTAATTTATCGTTGACATAGCCTGTACAAAAGATAACTCCTCTATTTACCTTGTCATTAATAATTGTAAAACCTAGACTTCGGACATCATTGATTGTTAACTTAGTAGTTCTATATAATTTACATTCAACGTATACTTTTTCGTTCCCATCTGGTCTCTTGATAGACGCCATTATATCTTTTCCTCCATCACGGGTTGCAGGAGTCCAAGCAGTTTGGTAACCCATCCTTCTATACAATTCTTCTATTAACCATTCAAATTCAGTAGGTTTCAATTTCGCCAACTTTTCTAATGGATTTTCGAAATAGATAAACTTTTCCATTATGATTTCCGCACACTGTTCAATTCCAGTATTCCTATCGTCTGGTATACTCGGCTCAGAAATAATGTAATTCTCAAGTGCTATAATTGCTTTATATGGTCGATAGGGTAAAAATTCCAAAATCCAAGTTAATCCTTCCCATGCTTCCTGTCTATTTTCAATTCTATGATACAGTTCTATTTTTGGGTTGTTACCAATGATGGTATTAGTATTAGACTCAGAGTTAGCCTGACTCATAAGGTTAATATCCTCGTAAGTTCTTATATCTAATTCTCTAGAAAAAGGAACTAGTAAACATCTTAATAAGTCTTTCACTTCTTATACTGACCTATTATGAATTCTTTCTAGTTAATCATCTAGCCACTCCCTGTCCCTGTAAGAAATCATACAAAAGGGAACAACCAATTCATTACTATCAGAAACTAGAGAGAACCATTCATCAAAACTAGTGTAATTATCACTGTAGTACAAACAAACACCTCCAATAGAAATCAGGTAGTACTTCAGTATTATAAATAGGATAATTATACCATGATAATTTATTTTGGGAACAGAGTATTTTATAATGTACTTCATTCCTGTAGACTGGAAAAGATTTCGGCAGAATGACACTTTGTTTTAGGAGGTGGTAAGTCGTTTTAACAGTCTAAGGCGGTCAAAACTTCACAAATAAAAAAAGCCCTTCCTGCTTAGCACAGAAAAGCACCTTTTTCGTTGAAAAAGACTAACCAGTGATATTTGCAATAGAAGAAAAGTGACTGACCCAACAGCCCTCCACCTTCCATTTGTAAATGTATTCCATTTAATTTGAAATATTGTATACTGTTAGTAAGGACTTCCAAATGTGGTATAGAGGAGTGTTAACTAAATATGAATGACAGAATTAATGGATGGACAACATCAAGAGACTCTGCTGTTTGCGATGACATTGAATTGAAAAAGACATCTACTACTAGACTTATTTTCAGACCTGAAATAGTGAACAATATTAATAATCCTGAGGCATCTGTTAGAGGTTGCTTCATCTTTCAAATGAAAGGTAAAAATGCCTCTTGGGAAGATTTTAAAGAGTTAGAGTTAAATAAATTAAAAGTTGAGGAATGGATTAAGCTAGAGCTAAACTCTGAGGCTATGCTGCCTCTTACTAGAGAAATTCAGAAACATTATGCAGTACATGAAAAGTATGGGGTTATGTAAGGAGGATTTCACCTTTTCAAGAATAGCCCTGATATTGAGAGACTGATTGAAATTTATGAGAGTAACACTAATCTATTTACTCAATTAATGAAGGATGATATGAGTGAAGCATTAGAGAAAACATTAGAATTGATTGTTACAAATGATAATCCAGATAAAATAATTGACAGGCTTAAAAACCTACAGGAGAAAGATTTAGACCAACTTAATACTCTTGTTGGGATAGCTAACCTAAAAAAAGTATTGTCTGTTTGGGATGGCAACAAACTCAATAATACCTCTGAGAAGTTTTGACAAAGTGTCTTGAAAGAAAATACTTGGATTTTGAGTCAGATTTTCTCTAATCCAACCGTTTTGATAAATGATGAGGCTTATGTAGGAGGAAAGACTATCAACAATGATAGTGGCAAGCTAATTGATTTATTATATGCGAATCCCTTCTCAAAAGATGCTATACTTATTGAAATTAAGACTTCCTCAACTCCTCTAATTACTCCCAATGAGTACAGAACAGGAGTATATTCAGTACATAAGGACTTGATGGGAGCAGTTACACAAGTATTAACTTATAAGACAAGCCTACAGAGGGAGTATCTAAATACCAAAGGGTTTTGATGTTCCATTTTAGTATATCTAGGAAGTTACCTGTACTCCGCAAGGTATGGACTCTTTAGAGAGACCTTTGTATCTCATATTTCACTTCATAGCGTGGGGGCGGTAAAGCTTGGACACTCTAATCCACTTCAAATCATTTATCTTAGTGATAAGCACCTGATAGATATTCCTTATTTTTGCATACGTAAAATTCATGTTAATAGAGCGGATAATTTAAATAATCGTACGGCGCATATTATTTATGATTGCGCGGCTGTAACACTAACAAACGTTCATTTGAGTAAACCGCCCATTTATAAAATGAATTATCTAGTTACAATTCATATTTAATTGGTATCAGATAACGAGGAATGGTTTTATCCATATAGTCACCTAATGTAGGAATTTAAACTTTTATTCAGTGATTACTCTTCATAACAACGATTATCCTGTCCGTCTACCTCTTTATCTAGACACCCTACTTAATCCTTTGTCCACTGATTTTGCTCTTCTCCATTCATCATTGACCATTCATATTGGTCGATGAAACTGTTACCATCCAAATCATTACCTTGAGCTTTTTTTTCTCCCTGTTGAGACTGAGATGCCTGCTCTTGTTGTTGTCTCTGTTGTGCTTTCCGTTCGGATGCTTTTCTTTCTGCTTCTTGCTGTTGAGCAATAGGTTGTTTTTCAGTAATTTCCTCTTGACGCTGTTTCTCTGCGACATCCGATTGTCGTTTTTGCTCTGCTAACTCAACTTGACGTTTGCGTTCTTCTTCACGCTTTTCAGCTTCTCTTTTAGCTACTATTAAATCTTGCTTTTCATTTTCAAGTTGTTCTATTTCAGATTTTTCTGGTGTTTGTTTTATATGAGATTGATTTTCAGTTTCGCTTGTAGTCTTTTCTTCTTTTTCTTTACCTTCCTCACAAGCAGGTATAATTAAACTTAAAGATAATAAAACACTGCCAACTAACAATGATTTCTTCATTGTATTCTCCCTTTGTTTAAATTCAATATATTATTCGATATTATTCTTTTTCTACAGTTAAAGTAAAAATTCCATTATCAGGATGTTTATCATCAGCTGTATACTCAGCCGTATACTTAACACCTTTATACGAATACGTTTTTTTAGTTCCATCAACTAAGAACTCTTCTCCAAGTCCTAAGTGACCGTATGCAATTTCTTTTACCATTTCTATTGAAATATTAGGGTTTGCTATTTGGATTAATTTAACGCCAGCGACAAGTGTATTATAATCGCTATTCTGTTTTTCAGGGCTAATAAATCCAACAACTGATACAGAGCGAAATTTCTTAGACTTCATACTTTTTGTTTCTGCTCCAACAAAAAGATAACTTCGAACCTCTCCCTTATAAAACATACCTGGGTAACTTTCTTCTTTTCCCTTAAATTCAACTATACTTAAGTTCCGATGATTCGGATTCATCGCTTTCTCCCACTTTTTCTTAAAATTTTTCCATCCCTTATCAAACAATGTCTTCTCTTCTTGTTTTGCTTCGGCTACTATTACCGAGTTTGTTGTACAGACATTAATGACAGTCGATAATCCAAAAACTATAATTATACTCAACATCATCTTTTTCATAATGTCCTCTCCCTTGTTTAATCTATATAAGGTACTGAATGTACTTAAACTCTGCATTTATTTCTTTCTGTAATAAATCCTCTATTCTTTTAGAATTCATTCAAATTCCCTTTATAAGTAAGTAATACCACACGCGGATTTTCTTCCTATTTTTTGGTTCTTTTTATACTTTTGATTTGCATTCTTGTTAAATTCGTCATCTTATCTTCTATTACTTCTAACAAGTCCTTACTCTGCTATTTTTTAAACAAACCGCATTAGCTAACTTCTTTCCTTTTCTACCTTTCTATCACTACATATGGTGTCTTCAATTACTAATCACAACAATCAGACTAAGTGTCTTAAAAGAAATGTCTGTTACGAGAGATTACCTCCAAACGATGAACAATCCTCAAAAAATGCCTTTTAGTTCTTTTTGTAAAGAATTTATGGTCATTTCTTTACTATTAAGTTAATAAAATCACAATTTTATCAACTAACAAAGTTGTTCTTTTCACTATTTCCCATCTCTTCATCAATATCACTAAATTCCACTACCCCCTCGTCTAAAGCAGGTCTCCGAAACTGCTTAAAAAAAGTGTATTCAACTAAAGGTGTGTTATAATCTACCCCTAGAGGATGTTTTGGTTGATTGTTTGCAATCTCTCGAAAACAGTACAGAGGGAAGTACGAAAACAAAGATTTAAGAGAATCATCCATATAGCGTTTTTGAATTTTACCATGTTCACCCCAAGCTACAACTATCTTATCTGCATTCTGTAAGGCATTCTGTAAGAAACTATGATTATGTACTCCAACCATTTTTTTATAATCTTTTACTTTTTTGAGGTCTGTTGGGTAAGTTGCTCGAAAAGCAAACAGATTAACAATTTGTAGAGAACCATATCCCCATTTTTTTGCAAATTCAATACATACCTTAGTTGTTTGGTCATCTCCTTCATCATCTGCTGTACTTGGATTCAGCAAAACAAAGACAACTCTTTGAGCATTTGATTCATCCCATTCCCTTATTAAGGAATAACGATACTCCCCATCTATAACTGCTTCTCTTCTCATACTTTTCACTCCCTCATTAGACTTTAGACTTCAATATAATCAAGAAAAGTTTTGATAAAAACTCTAGGTTAATCTCAATGTTATTTAATGTTATCCACGTTTTCCTAATACACTAAATTTCAGGATTATTTTACCATGAATATCAGTGTACAACTGTCATGTTTTGTCGAGTAAAATCAATCCATTTAACAATATTTTTTACCACTTTTTTAGAATATATAGGAAGGAGCGGGAAAACGTAGTTTCAACCGCAAGTGAAGAAAAATCTAATGAGGAGAAAAAGGTTAGATTGCGAGGATTGCAGCGCTACTAACTTTATTGAATAACCTTTCCCTTGAAATGGTGATATGGTTCCCCTGCTAAAGAAACGCACTTACTTAATAGTGAGTTTTCTCTTTGAAAATCTATGGTGTACTGTTCAACTTTCTTTTCCTATCTGCTAAAAATACAAATAAGTTTCCCTCCATGTATAAGGAAAACCCATTGCAAGGGAACTATATTCTCTGTTTAGCTCTACTGAAATTCAACTACTTGAAGTATTCATTTTCAATGACTATTTGCAATGTGGTAAAGGTAGGGTTATTCGATTTTTTATAGTACTTGTATCGGAAGTATTAAAAATCTATGGTGTTTAAGTCCACCTACTACACCCATTATCAGTAACGAGGTAACTCCAAAATGTTGAAATACACCCCCATACTAAAGATAAATCCTTCCTTTAAAAATTGAAAACCCAAAGAAAAAAAGGATTCCTGTATGGAATCCCAATTTATATATAACTATTTTGTTAGTTCTTCTTTCCATTCTTTTAAATCTGATATTACTTCTCTAAAATCTTTATCAAACGGATACTTTTCTGCAAGTTTATCTGAATGCGTTGTTTCAACTTTTTCCCATTCATCGCTTAATTTAATCCATGCTGCAATTGCTTCGTCTAACGCTTTTTTAAACTCATCCATTATACCTTTCACCTACTTTTATTTATAGTATTATACGTAAAATTCTACCATTTTTATTTATTAAGGTAAAACCATTTTAACATTCTCTATCCTTTACTTCTTGTTCATTCTTTCTTCTAATCAGAGTTCTCTTCGTGATACCAGTCAGCGCTTCAACTTCCTTGTATGTATGATTTTCAAGAAGCTTTAAGGCATGTTGTACTTGTTGCTTAGAATGTTTTCTTGGTCTACCTTCACGAAAATCGTCTCGCTGTTTTGCAATTACTTTTCCTTCTTGAGTACGTTCAACTATTAGATTTCTTTCCATCTCAGCTACTGCAAGAAGCGTTTGTAAGAAAAATCTCCCAATTGTAGTGTTTTCCAATAACCCTACATTCAACACATGAACCTTTACATCCTTTTGGAATAGGCTCTCGATTATCTCAATACCTTCCTTAGTATTACGAGCAAGGCGGTCTAATTTTGTCACCACCAAAGTATCACCCGCTTGCATTTCCCTGAGTAACTTCTTAAACTGCGGTCTATCTGTTTTTGTACCTGTAAACTTCTCTTCAAAGATGACTTCGCATTCTTCTTTTTTGAGTTCTTCATTTTGTACTGTTAAATCTTGTGCCACTGTGGATACCCTTGCATATCCATATTTCATGTCATTTTCCCCTCTAATTTATGTCACTATGTTTTGTCACCATTCAATACCTTGATTTTACTACATCACAAAAATGGTGTCAATACTATTAGGATGTGACACCATTTTAATAATAAGAAGTTTATAATTATCTTATAGATTTAAAAACGTTTTTAAATTAACTATATCACCTTAATAAACGTAAAAAAGGACTGTTTTTTTACAGTCTCAAAAGTATACTTTTAAAAACATTATTCTAAAGAAAATTTTAAAACACCCTCCATAAGGGCGCTTAAAATAAAGTTACTTATTCCACAACATATAAGCACCATTTATCTCAATTACATTTCCTTCTGTAGCAAACTGTTCTAAATCTTTCCTTGACTTTTCATGTGCTTCCTTATAATAATCACACTTTTTATGCATACCTATATGTTTTTCTTTTTCAGAAAGTTGCACAGTTTCAAAAGAGACCTTTTTCAATAGCTCATGATATTTTTCTCTAATAAGGATTTCTGCTTCTTTTAATTCTATCAACTCTTGTTGGAGTTCTTCAATTCTGTCATAGATTTCAGTAGGAAGTTTTCTTGTACTTAGCATTTTATCTATCTTTTCAGTCATCATCTCTATCACAAAACTGTTAGTAGACTTGGATAGTTTGATATCATTGTTTAATACTGGTTCAAGAGTATATATAAAATATCTTTCTAAAACAGCAATTTTTCCAGGGTCATCTTTTGCTAAATCGTCACAAAAGAAGACCAGGAGTTCTTTAGCGTTAAATAATTCAAATAGATGTTTTTTTTCATGTTTACTATGCCTTTCGAATAAACCCTTTTGACCGTTGGCTAAACCTACATAAATAACCTTGTCATTATTATCTTTAACAAAGTAAAAACCAATCCGTTTAGGTAGGCCTAAATGAACAGACTTACTCCATGGATATACATCTTCATGCTGTGAGAAATCGAATGAAAGTGTTTTAATATTTGCTGATTGCTCCTTATTCAAATTATTCATAAAGTTTCCCGAGACTTGTATTTCAATTTTTCCATTGACCTTGGTTGTCGACATATAATTAAATTCTCCTTAAAATGGAAATTATCCCCAATTTATCATTACAAATTTATATTAGAATAAAAAATAAAAATAAAGTATTCCTACTACTTTATTTTTATTTTTTTAGAAACTTATTCATTCCAAAAAGGAACATTTACTGAACTAGTATCAGTGTTTCGGTCACCTTTTGTAGTATTACATTTTTCACAAAGTAACTGCATATTTGAAGCGTCATTACTTCCAAAGATATTTAGTGGCACTATATGGTCAATATGTATTTGATTTTGATTTCTTATTAAATTAGACAAATCACGTCGACAAATAGTACACGTTCCTTTATCTCTATAAAAAACCGCTGATTTTAACCATTCAGGAAAATATTGACGTTTCAATCTATCTTTAGAAGTAACAAACTGAGGATACTTCTCTTTAATATTATCTATTTCACCTTCAATAAAATCAGCCAATTCCACATGAAAATCATGCAAAAATTTTCTGTCTTGGAAAATAAACTGAAATGCTGAATGTATAATTAGTTCATTTACTTTATCTAAATTATCAGATATATATTCAATCCATGTTTCTATTATTGGCTTACACTTACAATCAAAATGTCCATTGTTATCATCACATTGTTCAAAATCAGGACTTTGTATATTAGTATTAGGATACAATTTTGCATCTTTTAACATTCTTACCATTAGGTTATATCCTTCTGACATATCATCTAAGTCCTCAAATATACTTTTTATCCCTTTTAATCTATACTGTATATCAGCTAAATAATAATGTACAGCAGTTGTTTTATTAGGCTTTAATACACTTTCAATAATTTCATCTCTATATTCGAAAAATGAACTTTGAGCTACATCCCGATAAAAGTAATCTACTGCTATTCCTGCTAGACTTAATCCTGAAGTTAGAGCTAAATGTTCTTCTTTAAGAGTCATTCCCAATTCTCCTTATAATTTGAATAGTTATTATATGCACCAAATTATAACAGTTTTTGTATAATCAACATATAACCGGATAACTAAACTTTAACCTCAAAAACTAATTTTTTCACGGCTATTTATAAACATATATTAATATCTCAACTTTTGATTCTGCTTGATTATTAGCGAATACATATCTTTTTCTACTTTTACCTGAATTGTTTGTAACTACAAATATATTAACTTTCCACAAATTCTTAAGTATCTTTTCTTCTTGTCTTTTTAGAAAATTAGAAAACTCGTACTTATTATATATCACCTTGCGGGTGCGGAACTGCTCCCCTCTTTATACACTCACACTTCCTTCGTAATGGTGATATGGTAGCCCATCTAAATAAACACACCCACTATATTATATAGTAATTCGTGAGAAAATGACTTTGTCTCTTAACCTTATGATAAATACTTCCTCACAGGAGAATATTTGTTATGTTGCTTATTGATATGCTCTGTTTCCATCTACAAATACCTACGTGTCGTTTTTATCATAATGGTCAACAACCCTACATTTCATGGTAAAATATAGGTAAGGAAACCTTCACAGACTAAGGGTAACTTCCAAGGAGGTTGTTCTTACTGTGACAGGTAGTATCAATAAAAATAAACAAACAGGAAAATGGGATTTTATATTTAATGGTGGCATAGACCCCATGACTGGTAAACGGAAACAAATCAGAAGACGAGGATTTGAATCAAAACGTCATGCCCTTGATGAAATGACAAAGCTAAGAGCAGAAGTATTAGAAGACGAGTTCCTAGACCTGACAAAAATGACTTACGAACGCTATATGGAGGAGTGGTTTCAAGAAAGGAAGAATACACTACAAAAGACTACTTTTGAAATTCATTTTATCTATTATAGAAATGTCATAAAACCAAAACTGGGTCAGTTAAAAGTACAGCAGATTGCACCAATACAAATTCAAAAGTTTATCAATGAATTAGTAAACGACACGAGCTATTCAGCAAACACCATCCATCTAATTTTCCGAATTGTTAGTGCTTCATTAAAAAAAGCAAAAGTTTTGAAACTAATAAAGCAAAACCCTACTGATGGAATCACTCTTCCGAAGATTAAGAAAAGAGAAATGAGTATTTGGTCGCTCAAACAAGTCAATCATTTCATCAGCGAAGCTAGTAATGTTAATAGGTTGACTCGCTGTTACATCGGATTTCTAATTTCTATCTTTACAGGAATGAGACAAGGAGAGATTTTAGGTATGCGTTGGAAAGATGTAGATTTTGAAACACAGACAATATTTGTTCGGCAAACATTAACACAAAATGCTGAAATAAAATCGGGTGCAAAGAATGAAGCGAGCGTCCGTTCCATACACATCCCTAGTAAATTAGTAGACGAGTTAAGGACTTACAGGAAACATGTCTTACAGGAAAAGTTGACTCATGGGCAAAGTTACTATGACAACGATTTAGTTGTTTGTACAAGGGCCGGTAAACCCATGATACCGAGAAACTTCCGCAAAGAGTTCTATAATTTAGTAGAGAAGGTCGGCTTACCTAAGATTCGTTTTCACGACCTTAGACATACTCATGCTACTATCTTGATTCAACAAAATGTAAATGTGAAGCTTATCTCGGAACGGCTAGGTCACTCAGATATTGAAACAACACTTAACACATATAGCCACGTTCTTCCAGACATGCAGAAATCTGTATCAGATAAATTAGATAAAATCATTGGAATGTGACCAAATTAGTGACCGCTACACATCGACATTGCCTTAAATGCAGTCATATCAATGTTTCAGCTACCTTCACCCCTACATGCCTGAAGAAGGAATGGTTGAAACTGGCGAACTAAAAATCCATCAAGCATCACATGCTCGTTATTTCGAAGACTTCTTGAAATTCGTTGATTATGGTGAATCAATGCCAGAAATTATGAAAGCACAAGTCATGAATATGGTGCATGAGCATGTTCAAGAAACATACGCTGATAACAGCGAAGAGTTGCAGCAATTTGAACAGGCAATGGAAGTTTGGGAAGCAAGTGAAAAACGGGAGATTCAAGAGCGTCTCGATACGCATCAAGTGATTGAAGCCACAGCACAAATTGTTGAACATACGCCTGATGCAGAAATGCGAATGACGCTTGGCAATACTTCTGTGAAAGGATTGCTTTCCGATTTCGGCGAAAATGTCCATTTAGGGAAAATTAACGGACGGTATGTTTTGCTTGTGGATGCAGAGTCGATTGTGTTTGAAAAAGGCGTCTCACCGATTGAATTTCATAAACCAGAAGATGTCATGTCGATATTGGAGCGGATCAGGCAGAAGGAATAAGTGGAGATTTTTAAACGAGTCACACAAAAATATGATGATTTGTTACTCTAGTGTCACAACTAATACCTGTGCATATCCTGATTTATAGCGGTCTTTGCGACTGCTTTTTTTATTTGTGACTCCCAGTGTCACATCAATCGATCCCACTAAACTAAACCCATCCTCAGTGATATCCTCAAAATATTCACCAGCACACCATATAAGTATCCAAACTTGTCCTTCACATTCTTAACCTTCAATGCCCTAATCAATTGTCTAAGACTTACAACTCCTACTTGAATTTTCATATATCATTATCAAAACAAAATGGATAGGCTGCCTTGTTAACCTTTGACCATAACTTTTCAATTGTTCTCGCATCTTTGAACTGGATTGATGCTAAATCTTTAAAATCTTGCGGTACTCTATCACTAGTAATTTCAGCAGATAGTGTTTCAGTACGTTTGTTATCTTTTATGTTGCTAGTTTTAGAAAGATTAATAGATTCTTGTTGGTTCAATTTTCCTGTTTAGATGATTCAACGTGATTTGAAAAAGAATCTTGACAGACTCTATGCACTATTCCCATATAATTCTTGAAATAACCACCCTCCCACACTGTTAATTTAATGGGCAAAGTAAGTGTCATGGCGTAGTGGATTTTCTCGTCGAATTCTTGCCATTGATATTCATCTAATATAGGGTTCTAAATCCGCTCAATTTCATCATAAAAGTAGTCCTGAAGCATTTTTACATGTTCAGTAAGCATGATGGAAATCCATTTAATTGTTCCTCTATCACGAATAGTCATAAGATCATCTCCTTAGAAAACCTCATTATAGAACAAGTGTTCTATTTTATACAATATAAAAGACCACTTTGAAAGTAGTCATAGTTAATCATTTATGTTCATCTAGCCACATTAATAAAATCTCTTTTGTTTTTTCAACCGGAAAATACCACTTGAAGCCTACCTTTCTTTTGGGAAATCGAGGATTATAGAAGAACTCTTTTTGTTTACAGGCGTTCTATTATCCTGCCTAAATTCCCTTTAAACTCCTTCAAACGCTTCTCCCCTTTTTTTAAATAATTTTATAAAGTCGTTTTATGAAGATATGAAGTGTATTCAAGATATAAATTAGCTTGTTTCATATCTTCATAATTTGAATTAGCAAGTCGATAAATTTTGTATAAATCTAACTCCTTAAACAACTACTACGTTAACTTCAATCAATTCCAAGTTATCATCATGTTCTTTTATATTGATTGCTTCTACTTCAGGATAAATGTGAGCATAGTCGAAGTTCAAAGTTTGTGTGTTATCCGCTTTGAGAAATACTTGCTTCCCTGTGATTTGACTTGAGTTATTATCTTTGATTATGTATTTCTTCATGTTACTTTACTCCTTTAATTATATTGTTGGATTTTGTATTTTTATGTCGACACTATTATGATACCATAGCAGCGTATGCTTTCTCTAGCCCTAATTCCGATTATTTTTAATAATTAGTAAATTAAAGTGATGTTAAAGTATACTAATTGCAATCCTAATTGTTTCTCTATTAAAGATTACTTTCTTTAATTTTATTTTTAAACTTTTTGAATTATTACGTTAAAGGATTTAACTTTGATTTGAAGAATAGGTAATACGAGGAAGTGATCTAAATATGATTTTGAAA
Source organism: Peribacillus huizhouensis (assembly GCF_014138605.1). Taxonomy (GTDB): domain Bacteria; phylum Bacillota; class Bacilli; order Bacillales; family DSM-1321; genus Peribacillus; species Peribacillus huizhouensis. The sequence continues at coordinate 182,237 of NZ_JACJHX010000008.1, forward strand.
ACAGAATCGATTATTGGATGGATTAAAAAGGGTTGAGGAATAGAACACTAGCTATGATGTAGAGTGACTGAACAAACATTTTCGAAGTGGAGAAATAATAAATCTCAACCTAATTTATATCAGGCAACTATCATGGCTAAAGAGTTAGGTATAAGTGTCGATGAATTGATTAAATGGGAAGATTAATTGCAATAAGTAAAAAACGAAAAAAGGCTTCCACCATTACCAAATAATAGGTAAAACGGCTAAAACCTTTGTTGTTGAAGGTATCTTTGGAATACACCTTTTCACTTCCTAATTTATTCTTAAGTATAAGCCAAAGATTAAGATGGGAATAGTAGAGTATCTACCCCATTACAATAGTTAATGTTGCAAGGAATGCTATACTCATCTTTAATTTTGAGTATCAATTTAACCTAATATTTTCAGCTTCAATTAAAACTGATGTGGCTGTTTGATTTATCAAAGATGCAACTATATTACCATTAAAATCTGATAGACTCACTTTAGAGGATATCAGCCCTGCCTGAACACTTAATGCCCCCCTCAGCACTTTGAATCCTGGAATCAAGCCCGCTAATGTTTGAATTAACGGCTCCAACCTGACCATCTACATAATTTACAGAAGCTTTAAGAGCCACTGTTCCGGCAACTACGTTTATGGATGCCTCTACAGATTCAATTTGACCGTCAAAATAATTATAAGCTTCATCTATGCCAGTATCCGTGTCAGCTTTAGATTCAATTAAAACACCTTCTGCCCTCACGTCTATTTGCGATATAGCCTCTTCTACTTCGCCGTCAAGTCTCAACCTGCATGTTAATATTTTCATTTGTCTGCTCAAACTTTGATCGGTATTCTTTTTTATTCTCATCAATTTCAATTCGAGCTACTGTAAGCACATCTGTATAGTTACGCTTTTTATTACCTAGAGTGACAACAGGACTTTTATTGCTAAAAGGATACCATTTTCGAGCGATCACCCTTGTTTTAAAGTCAATATTCATTGGCTCGTATATGGTCCATTGCAGATCACCTAAACCAACATCAAACCCAAGCTGGGTTACTTCTAATTCAAACCTGATCTCTAGAACATCATTCAACTCTTGTTTAATTCGTTAAATCATAGATTCAGTAATCGTGTAACGATCATCTCTGACAGGTTCTGCGTGACGTTTTCCGTATACCTCTACCATAGACGATCTGCACGTTACCTCTAATCCATTACCACCAAAACCTTTTATTACTGTACATAGATTGGTAGTATCCACTGTTTTTATGAGTGTTTTGTCATTATGTTTGTACGTAAATTGATGATCCGTCTCCATGCCAATTTTTCTTATAAATCTTGATGTGCATATTAGGCATAATCTTAATTTCACATTCAAGTTTAGAACAAGCATCCCAATTTAATGAAAGAACATTATTTTCACTGAAATTAGCGAATAATGCATAATCCGTTACATCAACAGATTCGAAAGTCCAACCGGTACCCGATAACACGAAAGAAAAAATATCATTTGCATTCCTTGTACCACCAATAATCCCATAAACTTGATGTTCGATTAGATCCAAATAGACATGTTGCGCTGCAACTGACTTTTGATTTCGGATCTCTGTCATATTTTTAACTCTAAATTCGTGTCCATCTAATTCGACTGTGCTTTCTTCCTAGTGGATACGAGTGAGCATTATTGGCAGAAAAAATAGAGGGAAATGAATTTGAAAAATCTCCGTTTACCTCTTCGTTTATTTCACAATTTTTTATGTTCGATAATAATTCTTTATCCCCTGCTAGATTTTTAACTACAAGCAATAGCATCGCCTCCTTTCGGTATAATAAAAGATCCCTTATTGGACTTGTGTAATTAATCAATATTAATTAATTCCGTTACAATCCCCCCAACGCATTTCCTAATTTAACCTATTTTTTTCATTTATTTTCCTATATACTAATATAGATTTCACTATATAGGAGGTAATTTGAATGAAAAGGATATTTAAAGCCTCATTGTTATTTTCTATAGCAATAGCATTATTAATCTCATTATCTTTTGCTACTAATTCAGTAGAAGCTGCATCCACTTCAAAAGCTACGGTTATTGTGAACAAACTTGAAATCAGAAATGGTGCAGGGACAAAGTATAAAGTGGTTGGATACTTGAAAAAGGGTGACAATATCACCATTTTTTCTAAAACTAAGTCAGGTTGGTCTGAAGTTAAATACAACAAGAAAAAAGCCTATGTTACGACTAAATCCCTAAAGTTTGATGCAGCTAAAACAATTATAGCTAAAGTAGGGAAAACAACGGTTCAAGCAGATAAAGAATTAGTTTATCCACAAATTTCTGGATTATCGACAAAGTCAGTTCAAGATAAGATTAATAATATTCTTCGAAATCACATTAAAAATTCAATAAAATACAAACAATTAATGTTAGCAGATTTAGAAGAGTGGAAGTTAGAAGATGATGGGACTTATCCTGACTTCGTATTCCAATGGGAGTATCTGACTTCGTATGAAATTGCTTACAATAAAAACAACACTCTAAGCATTATCATGTATGATTACAGATACATGGGCGGTGCTCATGGAAGTACAGTTGCTACTACTTATAACTTCAGTCTTAGTACTGGGAATCGTATAGTTATCCATGATGTACTAAAAAAGAGAGACAACTATTTAAAAGTTAAAAGACATGCTTATAAAACAATGGTCAGTAACGAAAACTTTTTTGTTGGTTCTCTGAGTGATTTCGATATTACTAGAGATACTCAGTTTGTATATGCTGATGGTGGAATTCGATTAGTTTTCCAAGAGTATGAGGTAGCTGCATATGCTTATGGCCATCCTAAAGTAAATATTCCGTATACCGTTTATAAGTAAGATTGAACAGACCTAATTATTGATGTTGGGTCTGTTTTCTATTAAGCTGTGAATTTATTCAGTCGGATATCCAAGGGAGGAGACAAAGGAAAAGAGACTAGCTAATTGCTAATCTCTGATTAAACTAATAGACAGTTTTCACCGACCGAGGGAATACCTTGTCCACTACTCGACCCCAAAACCAAGTTTGTTCCATGAACTAAATCAACTGGATTATCAACAAATACCGAGTAAATATATCCACTTTCAAGTTTCATAGCTCCGATATGCCATAAACCACCTTGCCTTGGGAGTGATGATTGCGAAATCAACTTGAAAGTCGTTCCGTCACTCGATTCAGTGTAGGCAAACGCTCCTCAGTATTGACCGATTGCTATAAATTTATTTGTTTTTACTTTAAAAACTTGTGGCGAAAGGGAGGCCGCTGACGCTCCTACTATTGGACATTCAATCTCTTCTGACCAGGTTTTTCCATCACGCGTTGTCTTTTTAACAAGTTTTGATGAACCACTTATTACAGGGCGATAATAACAAACCAATTGCTTAGCTTGACGGTCATAGGTTAACGTTGGGTCACTGTTATATCCTTTTCCAGGAGCAGTTGTAACAGGATTTGTTAATCCAACAGGTACAATTCTAGTTTTTGCCGTCGTGTGAACAATAGATAGATGGATTTTCATGCTGATTATTGCCATTAGGATAAGGAGTAATCGCCATCCAATATTTATATCCTGCAAAACCTACTGGAAGATAGACCACAAAATGATGACAAACTTCTCCTGATCCGTCATAAGTTGTAAGATTGATTTTTTGTAACTCACCTTTAAATTTAACCTTATGTTGATTATTAATGGTCGGTTGTATATTTTCTATAACAACAGGAATTGGCTCTGAAGCATCATTCCTTACTTTTATGTTTGTAAATAACTGTTAACTCATTATAAATTGTTTGCTTTTAATATATTATTTCTATGCATCTCTTTGAGCTCAATAGGCATTTCTTTATCCAATAACCATTCAGCTTGCTGTTTTTGAAATTTCAACAAGACATCCTGTGGCAATTCTAAATCAACAATATCCGATAACTTAGTAACTCTCAGTGCCACCATAAGAGCAATTAGCTGAGTTTTATTGAGACTAACACCTGTCTTACCGTTGACCAATTGAGAAATAGTACCTACCCTCATACCCGTCATCGACGCAAGGTCCTTTTGAGTTATGTTTCTCTCATTCAATAACTCATCAATTTTATAGACAAAATTAGCATTTGAAAGGATACTAGCAGTATCAGTTACAACTTGATTCATAAGTTTATGTGATTCTCCAATGATGGCTGAAACTTTTTCTTTGCGCAATTCTGATATCCTCCTAGAAATATTAAAAAGACAAGACATACTTTAAAAAATGAAATTTAAGAATGATTTTTTATACATGTGGCATACCTCTCGATTAATATTTTATCACCTGAATCTTTTTCTAACGATGGAAATATTATCTTTTAATATTTCCTTTTATACGTATTTAGTTTTTCTTTCTTCGAGTTTCAGAGTTTATAAATTAATGTAAACATATTACCGCTAACAATCTTGGTTCCATTGTATTATTATTCAAACTTGATTATCTCTCCCCTGCCCAATTGGCAGCGTGGAGAGATAACTTGCTCAGATGCAAAGTTGGCTATCTATGTTTGAAGGAAAAAAATCAAACTTAGATAGCCAAATGATCATTTGAATAGCTTAATAAAGGTATCCGTGTCATCTCCCCTATTGTCCTTATATAGTTAAACAAGATTACAAATAAAAGCACCCGAAATGGGTGATATTTCTCATTATAAATATTAAAGATTAACTTTTTCTAATAGAATCTTTATCAGTAAAACTATTTATTAACCTTTTAATTAGTAAAAATATTGATGAAATTATCACAAAACCTATAAAAAATACAACGAATCCCCATAATCCCACAACAGCATCTTGAAATTCCATATTTCCTCTTTTGGTAAGGGCTTGTTGTATTTCAATGGCAAAAACTAAAACGATCATAATCGTGAAACTATATATGAATGATAGTATTGTAATTCCAAAAGGCAGTTTAGAAATAAATTTTGATACAACTAGCACAAAAAGAAATATCAAGATCCCAATAATACCCATAATCCAAAAATGTAAATCTTTATCATTTAAACCTAGATTTAAATGATTGCTAACGTAGATTTGAATAAAATCATGGATATTATTGAGTAATTCTGCCAACTTGAGAATTGTTTCTTTCATTTTATACTCTCCTTTACTGATTACTCATTTGCTATTATAACAGTAAAAGAAATCATCTTCCTGAATAACTTCTCTCTAAAGTTTTCACAATAGTACCATATATAATGCTTTTATTCGGACTGAAAAGAGATAAAAATTGATTTTCTATAAAGCCACGTCTACTGTACTTTCCACCTAAATTACTGAAAAAATATGCTGCAGGAGCTAGTTGAAAGCTCATAATTAGAACACCAACCTTATCAAATACTCCTATTTTTTGCCAGTATCTCACTATACCAATTGACCCTGCAACCGCTCCTCTAAGCATTGTTATAGTAAGAGCTCTTCCAGAGATATGCTTTTTGTAATTCTTAAAGCCATATTTAAAAACTAAGTTAGCATAATAAATTACCGCATTCACAAACGCGCCTAACACAGCGCCCACTAAGATCTGAGCAAACGTTCCATCGGGATCAACAAACATCACTGGGTTATTATTAGCATAATTATACCCATTCAGCGTATCTGCAACAGTTCCTTAAACCATTTGACGCACTCCAAATGGAGGCTTTTGAAGTATCATCCGATGTAAATACACGAAAGAACAATTCTCCTGATTTAACCCAACAAATATGCTGATAATGCACCCAAAGAGTCAATTTACCCTTTTAATAGGTCCATTCTTCACTGATCCTGCTCTCAATTTATTAATATAAATTCTACATAAACCTTATGTAGACCACAAAAAAAGCTACCCATAAAGGGCAACCAATAGTAGTTAAGGTTAACCCATTATATGTAGTCTCCATGATTGCCCGTTCATAACGGAACAGTTCCTATCCAATCGTTTATCCCTAACACAAATGTAAACTGACAAAAAAGTTATTTAATTTTAAAAGTTCAAACAAGCATACCCCCGTTCTAAATCTAGGACGGGGGTAAAAATATAGTTGTTTAATTTCCCATGTGAAAAACTTCACTATACAAAAAGATAAAACAATATAATCGTTTTAAAATCTTTTTCCACAATCGCGAGATTCTTGGTTATGAAAGGGAAATCACAGGAATTTTCGGTGCGAGTGGGATAAGCCATGCAAATGAAAATAGAGAGATAAGCTGGGTCTTTCTTAATGTATTTTAATTAATAAAATAAGTAAAACAATATTTATTTGATTATTCAGACCCTTTCAACCAAATATTTTACATTATATTATATATATGTAAAAAAATGAAAATAGGAGGGATTGTTTTGAAAAAATTTAATTTTGTCAGATCTTCACTGTTAACTTTTTTGCTAGTTATTACAATGTTCGTATCATCTAGTGGAATTGTTAATGCGGAAAAAGAGGACAATGAAAACAATGGTGTTCCTGCATTTGGTGTTTTGAAAAAACATTATATGGCTTGGTGGGAAGCTAATGCTGAAGAGGATGATTTTGCGAAAGAACAATTAGAAAAATTCAACAAGTTAAATCAAGGTGAGAAAAACAAATTTCTTAAGGCAACTCTTTCTTCAAAGACAGCTAAAGATTTTTTTAATAAATTAAATGACATAGAATCATTACCAGAAAACAAAAAAATCCCTATTGGTGAGGATGGAGGATATCTTCTAGTTACCTCTTCAATAGAAAATATGAACGGACAGAAAATAAATTCTTTGCAATCGGTGCCTGACGGATCATATTATTACAAATATGAAACAACAGTAAAAATAAATGATATTGAAGTAAGTAGATATTATGTAACATTATTTGCGACTATTAAAGATGGTGATATTACTCCTGATAATGCTACAGGTGGATCAAAAAATATCTATCCGTTTGTATCGGTTTTTGATGGAGTATCTAGCACATTTAAACAAAATGATAGAGCAGTGGGTAATCAACCATTTGAAGTTCGTGCAACGTTTTTCGGGTTTTATGATTTTAATTTTTTGAGCCACACAGTAAATGTTTATTCATGGATAGATAAAGATGGATTTGCAGGTGGTTGGAAAGAAGTGGATTAGTAAGATCCACAAGTTTATTACAGTGATCCTTCGCAAGGCAAGAAATAATAGGTATAAAAAACATCAACTGTCAAAAATAATATTGGTTTTTCTCCTAAAACGGACGGATTTATGCTGTCCGTTTTAGGGGAAATAAATGCGATAGCCCCACCAACAAAAAAAGAAACCTTGAAAGGCATGAATAGCCAATCAAGGTTTTTAATTAATCTAATATTTTTTTTGCTATTTCTAAACAATCGTTATAACTTCTTTTAAAGTCATAACCAAACATTTTTATAAAAGCAGCTTTAATTTCATTTGCCACTTGATTAACATCACTAGTTAGAGCTAAGACGTCATTAATTAGTAATATTTCTTCTTCATACTCATCATCTGGTGCATGCAAAAGAAGTTTCATAGGATCCCACTTATTTATTATTCGTTTTGTCTTACTCATAGCTTAGTAACTCCTTTTATTTTCCATAAAATTGATTAATAGCATTTCTATTGGTTTTTTATATTGGTCTTTTCCGTACGCCGTTTGTAGGACACCTTTTTTATTAAAGATAGCTACTTCATCTTTTGTTACATACATAAAATTATTGTTTCCATTACACTTTTTAATATTTGAACCTTGAAAGTCAAATAGCCTATCAAGGTTCAAATATTATCCACTATGAACTTCAAAACAAAAATATCCAAATGCTAAGTCATCGTCTTTTAATTGCATTTTTCTTTTAGCATAATCAAATAACCTCGGTAAAAGCGTACCTAAATAATCACGATATTTTTCTAGCGAGAGCTTATAACTCTTTACATCGTTGTGTTGACATAGAGGATACAGTATTTTACCCATCTCAAATTGCTCTGTAGACACAGTTGGATAATGTGCATCTAAGCAATCTAAAATATGGTCTTTTAGTGCTTTTTTATCGAACTGTTCCCTACATTCCAAATAAAACATAAATTCTTCGAATTCTATCTGCATATTAATCTTTTCATTAATATAAAATGGATTAATTCTTATATATTCTGTCGTTGATTTGGATTCAATTATCTTTTCTAAAATACCGTTTAAATCAGTAATTGTTGGATATAATCTGGATTTACCGCTATTAATTGTTGTATATTCATAGATTATTTCATTAATTTTGCCTTCTTTTTTTATTATCATTACATCACCACCTATTTCGAAAAATCAGGATCAAATCTCCAATTTGATATAGTTAAATCAGAAACTTGTATTACCTTCCCAGTACCATTATCTACTGCTACATAGTGTATATTATCTTTATAGTAAACTTTTTTTGTATATTTGTTTACCGCACTAGCCGTCTTATATGGTTTATTTATCACTTTTGCTATGCTTTCATTTGTCCAACCACGTTACCACTATCTCCATTCTTCGGTTATGTCTCCTTCGACTTCTAAACCAGCTATACGGGCAGCTTCAGTAATAAATTCATATAGTTCTTCTCTCTCCATTGTCTGAATAAAGTAACCGTATTTGTCATTTAATTCATTTAATTGAATTACGACTTCTTTAACATTTTCCAGTATTTCTCCCTTTTTTGGCTTAACTCCAAATTTTTTAAAATTATTAATAAAGGAGTCAAGAAATCTTTACCACGCAATTCGCGAGCCAATATCATTATCATTGATTCAACCGCCGCTTTACTTGCTACGTAAGCACCGTAATTATACAAAAAAGTACCCTATTGGTAGACTTTTTTTGGTGTCTACTTAATAGGGCACATTGTAATAAGAAATTTGGTTTTTTTTATTAAACATTTACGAAATTTCAAATGATTTTACATATTCATTTGCTTGAATGATGGTATCGTAAATTAAATCTTCTGTTACCAGGATTGGTTCACATAACAAATTTGATTTTGTTGAATTTTGGGCAATGATGCTTATATTTTCTTCTGTAGGTTCAATCCCTAGACTCTCCAATGTAAGCGGCAGCCCTATCTTTAAACAAAAATTCACAACTTCCTCAATTTCACTCAAAGGCCTATTCTCCATTATCAATTGACATATAATCCCGAATCCAACTTTCTCTCCATGAAGCGATTTATGACTTTCTTTCAACGCTGTTAAACCGTTAGCAATGGCATGAGCTCCGGCAACACCAGTATTTTCAAAACCTAATCCGGACAAGAGCGTGTTTACTTCTACTACGTCTTCAAATGCCTTTGTACAAATTTTAGACTCTGCAGCTTGTTTAGCCTTCAGCCCATCTTCCATAAGGATTCTATAGCATGATTTAGCGATAATCATAGCTAATCTTGTTCTTCTGCACCCGCTCCCGTCTTTATTCATAAATATGTAATTGCTACTATCAGACCATTCATTTGCTCTAGCTTCATAATAGGTGGCTAATGCATCAGCCATACCAGAAACAAGATACCTGACCGGAGCATTAATCACAATATCTAAATCAACCAAAACGAGATCTGGATTCCTATCATACCATCTTGCATCACTATGCTGCCCATTTTCTTTATAAATTACAGAAAGAGCGCTGCAAGGCGCATCTGTAGAAGCTGTTGTAGGCATAATAATCAATGATAGTTTCGCATCAGCGGCAACTCCTTTAGCCACGTCTAAAGTCTTTCCGCCACCAATGCCCACAATCACTTCTGCATGTTCAAGATTTGCTATGTCTGTCACTCTTTTTATTTCATTTTCTGTTACTTCACCATTAAAGCGAACAACATTAATTTCATAGCCTGCTTTTTTATATAAATTATTTAAAATCACTTCATACTCCTCAAAAAAGAAGGAATCGACCAATGCAATGACTTTCTCTCCGAATCTGCCAGTGTATTCAGTTAAAGAATGTAACAATCCTTTTCCTTGAACGTATTTATTAGGTGAACCATATCCTCTGACAGGATGTGTAACCATAACCACATGAATCACTCCCTCTTATACTTTCCTGAGAAAAAGCAGATGGATATATAGTTTAAAAACCTTAGTCCTTGACTATGTTTCAAAGCTAAACATCAACATGTGCTCTTTAAATGTCTACAATATTTAATTCTTTTTCACTCTCTATAGGGGAACCCAGCTTCCGGACCTGATGATAATAACCGTAAATCTTTTGCAAACTTGATTAAGCAAGAAGCAAGTAATCGTAATTCACTAGATACTTTAGCCAAGTCATCAAAATTCTGTGCAGCATCAAACAAGTTTTCACGGAGAGAAAGTTGCAGACCGGTAACATAACCTAGTTTCTCAACTACTACTTTCCGATACTTTTCAGGTGCACCAATACCTGAACCAATCACCGTTCCACCTAAGTTTATACGGGAAAGATCTTCAATGGCCTGTTCTAGTGAACCTAATCGTCCTTGAGCATAGCTGCATAAGCACTAAATGTATCGCAAAGCCGAATTCTCATACTATCTTGTAAACATGTACGAGAAATGGTTGAAATCGGCATAAATTCTTCTACCTTGACCTCCACTGCTTCTATAAGATTGACAATTCCTTTAGATAATGGTTTAAAACTTAGAATAATCCCAATCCGGGTTGCGGTGTGACAGACATCTAAAGCGGATTGTGAAGCGTTTACATTATCTACGGGATGAATGTTCAGGTCGTTTTCTCCTGTTTCCATGAGTACTTTATTAGCAAAATTAGCAATAACCTTATTTACATTCATATTTGTTCCTATCCCGACACCTCCATGCTATTAATCAACAGGGAATTGTCTAGGATCAATATCAGTTATGACTTCATCACAAGCCTTAATGATCGCGTACATTTGTTTTGCATCTTCCTGGCCTTAAACTCATATTTATCTATACAAGCCCCCTCCTTACCCTGCTTAAACGTAAAAGTTAAATCTTTTTCTTTTAGTGAGATATGTTCATAATGCGAATATTGTGTTCACAATAAGAATATACACCGATTATATACACGATTATCGGTTCAGTCAAACAGAAAATTCCGAAATTTATTAATTGTTCTGAAATTATGGTCCTCTTATTCGGAGGGCCCGTGCAAGTATGGAAAGATTGAGGGATACAACTCAAGAAACAGTTTTTTTGAGTGTACCTAAACATAACAACACCCTTACCATTGATCAAATTGATCCCCAACAAAGCGTTCGTTTAGTTGATTATGTTGATGCTATACTTCCGCTCCATTGTACTTCTAACGGAATGATTTTCTTAGGATATCTTCCTAAGAGTGAATTAGAAAATTTACTCCACCGCCCGTTAGAACAATGTACTCCAAAGACTATTACGTAAACGCGGGTTTGAAATTGCCTTAGAAGAACTGGATGAAAGTGAAAATGGGATTTCAGCTCCGATTGTAGATATGAAAAATAATCTTATTGTATTTGTTAGCGAATGCGGTCCTAATTAAATAGGAACCCCATCTTTTGGTACCACTTTAGTACTCATCCTGTCCCACCTCACTTCTAATAATATTATCAATTTTTTATCCATCACAAAATATATGACGAGCTACAAAAAAATTTCCGCTTCTCATATTTTAGCTTCATAACAATTAATCCTGTTTTTCTTTTACTTGTTCATGGATCTTGTGAAGGGCTTCAATAGATAGTTTACCAAGAGATTCTCTGATTTCTTCTTCAATCAATTTCCGGTTACTCTCCTTATATTGATTCCACCATTCTCGAAGACCCTCCGTATCATCAATAATGTAATCAATATCTAACTCTTCGTTTTCTTCATCTGATAGATAGTTCAATAGGGATGCTAACATACGTGTTAAGTTATCAATTGCATCCTTATCTTGCTGATTATTATTTGGTATTTGAACATTTTTTTCCGTATTTAACTCTTCGGTAGACTTAGAAGGTTTTTGTGGCATGGTTTCACTCCTATTTATCCTTAATAATATTTATTAGTATTACCATTAAAACCCACCCAAATTCCCTTGGAAACTAGATCTAATATTGCTTGATAAACGATCATAGAATTGAGTCTGTTTTGAAAGATTGATAAAACAAGCTCTTAATATTTTTTTACTGACTCTTTTATGTGGTTTTGTATGTTTTATAAATTACATACTGAGTTTCCAAAGATCGAAAAGATCATTGAAGTTTTCAATCGTGGAGGAAATGTCACGTTTGATGATGTGAAAGAAGAGCTAATTAAGGAAAACTTATATCATCAGTTGCAAACGGATAAGGAGCAAAAAGAAAAAGAGAACGAAATGGCTTTGTTGCTTGGACAGGCCTTTGAACAAAGTGGCGCTAATGAAATGTTTATGCAAATAGGCAATGAGTTCCGTCAGATGCAGCAAGAAATAAATCGTTTATCTCAATTAATAGAAAAACAAAATAAAACAAAATCGCTTGAAGATAACAGATTAAATACGCTCCAGGAGGATAATGAAGCTTTAAAAGGATTGGTTAAAGATTTAATTAGCTCAGATAAAAATTTAAAAGATACTTTTAATGTTTATATACAGGAACAAAAACAGGAAGAAGCTCATAAAAGAACAGAATTAGAAGATAAATTACAGTTAATTGAGGCTCAACTAAGCAGTCAAAAGAAAGAGCAGAAAGGGTTTCTATCAAAGTTTTTTGGATGAAGTAAAACGAAGGGGACATTGCGAGAAGGCTTCCATCTTGGGTTGGAAACCTTTTTTTATTTCAGTACATTGAAAAGATCACCAAAAGGGTCTTCTTCTTGAACCGATGTCACCCATTAGCCTAATAGGAGGTACCGCCAGCGAAACGCGGATTAACAACGCTAAGGGATGTAGAACGTAAGAATTCATTGATATGACAACGTTAAGGGAACCTTCCTAATGTCCATATGTCAAAAAGTCCCTCTATCAAACGAAATATTGCATAACTTGAATACAGGCTTTTTGACATAATGAATTCAATGGATATTAGGCTTGTCATAAAGCACACTTTTTGAAAGACTTGCCCTAAACTCAAGTGGCTCAAGGGATACAGCTTATTAAACCTTTTCGGGGCGTTGTGCAAAAACACCCAATTAGGTTAACGAAGGGTCCCTCTAACTAAAAAACGTCCTTCTCTGAGGAGGACGCTGGTATATCTTTTCATATTTTAGATATTGCGTGTTGGAGTTCAATAACAAAAACAGTAGTATAGTAAGTTTCACATGTCTTACTATACTACTGTTAACTCAAAACAAATATTATAATTAATTATTTTGGGTTTGGATTGTCTTTTAAGAATCGCAATAATTTTCCATAGTCTGTTGTTTCGTATATCAATCCCTTACTATCAAACACAAAATAATTGTATTTTGATTTATCTATTTTCAAATAGGGGACAACTTCTTTTGCATATTCATAGTCTTTTTCTAAAGTTATGCTATGAATATAATTAACTAATCCTAGATCTTCTTCCAATTTAACATCCACTTCATAGTCCCCAACAGAATATATAGAGTAAGTACCTTTTACTGAAGCCAAATCCTTATCAGTAGGTTTAAAACATCCTGATAGAATACACACTATAGTAACTAAAAAGATAATACTCGATGTGAATTTCTTCATGTTTATCACCCTCTTTGTTGGATTTCAACTTAGTTGTTTACGTATTCGAAGGATTCAAGTAAATTAATAAATTCCTGCTCGGTCAAGAATTCATTATCTAATGTATTTAAATATACATTTTCATCATTATATTAGCGTATTTGTTTATATTTTACAAATATTCTTTATATTGTATATAATTACTTTTTAAGAGGACTACCAGGGGTATGGAAACGATTCTGGATTTCAGTTCTACAGGGGATTGACCTTTTTTATTAGTTTGAAACTTTCTTAACGTTGTAAATCCGCATTTTCCTGACGCTACACCTAATAAACTAGATTAAAAAACTCCTCTTATTTTATTTTAAGAGGAGTTTACATAATCATTTTTATTGGTACTAGAAAAGGATCTTCATTCGAAGATCCTTTTCTAGTACTTTAAAATATGCGAAATCTTGTGTAATTACTGTATTAATATGAAAGGGGATAAACTAATGAACAATAAAAAGAAGTAGTACTATTTAACAATATATACTGGGCATGTGGAATGTTGCACAACATAATGACTGACACTTCCTAGAAACATTTCTTTCAATCCACTTAATCCACGACTTCCCATAACAACAAGATCGGCATTGTCCTGCTTAACGAAATCCACGATAGTATTAGCAGGTCTTCCCTCCACTATGAATGTTTCTGTCTTGTTTGGCAGGGCTTTTAATTTTCGTTCTACTTCACTGAGTGATTCTTTTGCTGCTTCAAGTTGAGCTTCAGTAACGGGATCGCCATTACCGTAGTAATAGATGGTACCATGTACATCAATGACAGTGATAACATTCAATTCGATATTTTCCTCATGTTTTGCTAGTGCTATGGCCGTATCCAATGCCTTCTTGCTTAATTCAGAATTATCATACGGAACCAAAATTTTTGAGCAAACATTTAACATATCTTTCATCCTCCTAAAAACAGTTATATACTTCTCTTATTATATACCATATTTCGTTTATAATTATTTAAAAATTTAGAATATTTTTTAAATGTTATAGAGAAGAATTCTTTTTAAGAAATAAGGGTTCGAAACTTCCGAAACATGTTAAAACGATCTATGATACCTTGTCCCCTTTTATCAACGATATAGCTGGCTGTGATTATTACATACATTGGGATAAAAAGAGAAGAATAATAGCTATATTTTTCAAGCTACAAGATATGAATCATTTGAATAGGAATAATAAAGTCATTAAAATTCACTTATAAAAACGTAAAAGGAGACACTACTTAAATTGTAGTATCTCCTTTTAAAGTTCTTTAAAAAGATTAAGTTCAGCTTTACTTCTGAAATTAAAGCAGATAATAAAGTTGTTTATTTCCTTGTGGAACTAGTCGAGTAGAAGGGAACCTCTCTACCTAGCGGTAGATTGTGTTCCTCCCCCCTCACAGAACCGTGCTTGCGCTATTTACGCACACGGTTCCTCCTAGTCACCATTCACAAAATATAGCTAATCTCTTCCGTTCAGATTTTGCTAATTCTGCTATCCTTAATAGTTTTGTTTCCATTTATTATCCCTACCTCTGCGTGTAGTAAATGTGTCCCTAGTAAGGGTGATAACTTGGTAGCAGCCTTTCCTCCATCGGCATTACCCAACTTCATTGGTACTACGCTGCTATCCGACTCCCTACAACGGCATTTGGCTTCCTTGCTTATTATCGCTTGTACACCATACTCAAAGAAAAGACCGGTAGGGTCTTCCCGAGTTGCCGTATCATATCAATGTGTGACGTGCCAAGGTCTCTGACTCCAGAGAGGTTTTATCCTTCTTGCCTTTAACGATGGATAAAATGTAGATTTCTGCTGTGCTTAAGGCATCAGCCCTCTCGATTTACTAACATTATGGAGCTCAATCCCTTCAACCATTTGGCTTTCGGCCCGCCACCTAACTGTCTACGCTTAAAGGCTAATGTTACCATTAGCCCTCCAAGACTCGCTACGAGTGAATGGCTAGTTCTTTCTCGACGGGAATCCCACCCGCTATATGATACGACCTAGGCTCGGCCGCACAAGCACCCGTTACTTTAAGTACAATGCTTCACAATCATGCTGAAAATTTTGTTGTCTCATAACAAAAGCCGCCATTATGTCGTCGTATAAAAATCTAAGTTTTATTTTAGCACCCGTTAATGGAATAATATTTTTACCTGCATAGAACCGTCCCTTACCTCCCAATAAACTTTATTAAATCTGTACACTGAGTTTACAAGACTTTAATAGTCAGATGATATGATTGGTTTACCAACGATGAGGAGGCAGTATAAATGATTGTGCGTGCAATATTTATTGATATGGATGGTACACTACTAAAGGCCTCAAACAACATTTCCAGCCGAAATATGGAAGCCATTAATAGGCTCATTAATCAGGGAGTCAAGGTTTTTCTAGCTACTGGTCGACACTATGAAGTAACCGCTCCCTACCATAAAGAAATTGGATTACAAACTCCAATGATCTGTTTGAATGGTGCCGCTATTCACGATGCAGAAACAGGAAGAGCTATGCAAATGAAAACCGTCCGACTGAACGAAGAACGATTCCACCAGCTGACCGCTGAAAATTCTTATAATGTTATTATCCATACAGCAAATGGGCTTTATTGTAAGGAAACAAATGAAGAAATCGATTATTGGACAAAAGTTGGGCAAATTCCGCCACGTTATATTGGAGATTTAAGACAGGCATATTATCAAGATGTTCTTAAATATAGTGTTCGAACAGGTGCACCAACACCTGAGTTATCCTCTTTGTTTAAAAAGGAAGCAGAGGTCATCAATTGGAATGACGGGTTTGAAATGGTTGCTCCTAATGTTTCCAAATGGTCTGCTATAAAAAACTTACTTCACGCATTTCGAATTAGTCCAAGCGAAGTCGTAGCCATTGGAGACGGACCCAATGATATAGAGATGCTTCGTCATGTCGGTACTGGCGTGGCAATGGAGAACGCTAGCGAGGAGGTTAAAGCAGCAGCTGATTTTGTTACAGGACACCACGAAAATGATGGATTGGCTGAGTTTATAGAAACTTATCTTCATAAATCATATAATTCAGTGATTTAGAGTTATTTTAAAATAACTTTTCTATCATCAGATAGTGTATCTTTATTTGAACATTTTCATTTATGTTGGTTTTTAACAGTATCAACTGTTTCGTAATTGCCGATTACTCTCAATTATCAATATTCGCACCCTTTAATGCAATAAAAAAATAACCTCTATTAGCTGGTGTAGTAAAAAAGCATTACTTCTTATTGAAGTTATGCACCTGTTAGTTCAATAAAATCAGTTTAATACATCTCATTTATTCATGGTTAAATATAATACTTCATATGCATCTGGTGACTTTAATATCAAATGGGAATATGTAATTAAACTTAATCCAATAAACTCTTCTTCATCCTTTTGAGTAATTTGTTTTACATCAAATTGAACTGGTAAAAATACAAGATAATTGCCCGCAATCCTTGACCACAAATTCTGCAAGAACTCAATGTCTTCTACACTTATTATTTTTGTGGACGGCTTGATTTGACCATCCCACCAGAGAATAGTACACTTTTCCGTTCCATATACTTTTTTTATAAAATCAAATATGTTAAACAAAATTTCTTTGTTAGGTTCTCCTGAAGGATTTTCAATTAACACCATTAATTTAGCTTTTTCTCTTGTATTTTGTTCTAAACCGATAATATCCAAAAAACCTTCACATGAATTTGTCACTTTTATTACCTCGCTTCAATAAGTAATGCACCCCGTTAGTTCAACAAGAGAAATTAGATGAAACTTTGGTCATTTTTTATTCTCATTCACCTAACCCTTTTTCAATCCTTTTTCTATCAACTTCTTGTACCCAATCATAGTATTTCTCATAAAGTGGACGTATCTGGTCTGCTTCACGTGCTATGACTTCGCACCCTCGGTCGTCGTAAACAAAGAAAATAATGTCTTTTGTGATGTTCACAAAGAAAACATCAGGATAATCAATGGCGTATCTCCCAAACTTTGGTTTCAATGGAAAATCCTCATTACTCGCTGCCTTAAGTAATTCATTTACACGTATGTCTTCTCTTTTACATAGCAAGGAAAATTGTTGCATCTCAAATTCTTCTGCTTCGTCCAACTCGAAGGGATAAGGGTAAGTCTTCACCTGAATCCGATTCAAATTATTTTTACACTTCAGAAACGGTTGGTATACCTTCAGTTTTTTTGTACGTTTCTCTTTTGTTTTGTGCTTATATACATTCGTTACAAAGAACAAGTCGTCGTTTTGCTCAAACAATTCATTAAAAATTGTGGAGGTTTGCTTATATACTAGACGAAATCGTTCAAGATTGAGGTCATCATTTTCTTTGAATTGATAGATTTCCCCACCAAGTGAAAAGTGGATGCCGATGTCCCATTGATAATAAATGCTTGGGACTAATTCGACAGTTGGAAACCTTCCATTAAGATAGTCCATTATGTTCATTTACTCATTCTCGCTTTCGTTTACATCGAATTCAAGATATCCGAAAAAGATTTGGATTTATATACATAAATAGTTGACGTGATAATAATTATAGCATTTCATCTTAAACTAACCTGACCCGTTAGCCATCCATGAAGCGCAAAAATCAGCGCTTCACCACAGAGAATGAAAATGGTTTAGAACCGTCAATACTGATTCTACGGCTGGGAGAG
>NZ_JACJHX010000009.1 GCF_014138605.1 Peribacillus huizhouensis
GGTTGGTTATCAAGCAGTGTATGAGCTCCTAGACCACCCGCGATTAAAGCACCTGTTAATAGCATTGGTATCAAGTTCATGCTTGATAACCTCCTCGTGTTGTTTGTATTGTTATCATAACCTCTCGAGTTTAAAGAAAAAGAAGAAGAACCTTAAAATTCCCTTAGAAAAGTAAACGAATATCAAGTTTGCGTTTTTTGACTTTGATCTAGTAGGTGAAACTAATAAAAACCCCCATTCAATTAATTGAATGGGGGTTTTAGCTTGCGTTCATAATGTTTTGAATGTACGATAATATCTAAAATCATACATTAAAAAACCTTATTCAACTAACCTTTCAGTTTAGTTGAACAAGGATTAGTAAAAATTAAGCTAAAATCAATAATAAATTTAAAAAAGTAGGACAGGATTTAGCAATTCTTAACTTTATATTTGAGTTATTAGGAGAATTGCTCGGTGGAAGTAGCACTGGTTTGGATACAAAAAAATTGACGATAACATTGAACTGTTAAAACAACAAGGTTGGTTTAAAAAGATATATGAAGATGAGAAATATCACAGATTGTTTTTTACAAATAAACACGTTAGAGGTTATTTACAAAGCACTATTCGTGTAAAAAAATTATTCGTAATAGTGAAGCTCAAAGAAAGTTATTGCTCTTACTTGATAAACAAATAAAACCATAGTTTAATTGCCATTTTTAAGCTAACTGGTACGCCCCTTCAGTAACGAAGGACCGTTTTTTCTTATTGTACAAACGGGTAGCTTAAGTGAAAGAAGAATTTGCATAAAACACCCCTTTTTTATGAAGCTACCAGTCTTCTTCAGAAGCCGAAAATGTTGATTCATCAACCATGTATAAAATCATGTATAGACCATAAAAATGGACAATTCGGAACCTCTTGGTACTCAAGGGGTTCTATGTTTCGGAAGTTCCGAAAATTGACTTTATGTTAACTAGATTTGTATAGAGCATACTCTTAGAATTACATTAATAATCTATCTCTTACGGGTTCTAGCTTTTTAAATTTTTTATTATAAGATTGTCTTTTCAATAAGTCTTCAACTAAATGAATAGCGTCATTTTTTCTATTAGCCTTTACATAACTTTCAATAATCGTGACGTATTGATCATCGTATGGGAATTTCTCTTCCTTAGTTAGTTCAAAGGATTTATCAAAGTAATATGTGGCTTTTTCATAATCATTCAGATATAGATAAGTGCCTCCATTTCCAAAGTAAAGCTCTGCGCGTTGAAGATTATTTAGAGTGGTTAATCTTAAACCTTCTTCTCTAATTTGAAGTGCTTTTTCATACTCTTTTCTCTCTTCGGCATTAAAGGCTTCCGAATGGAAATGCTTAAATTTTGTTAATTTTTTCTTTGGCCTATTTAATTGAATGATGAACAAAATTGCAATTAAAAGTGTGATTATTGAAAGAAAATCACCATAATCTAAATTAGCAAGATTGTATTGCTTTATTCGATAAATCAAATGAAAAATATCGAAAATGAGAAGAAAAAATAATATATAGAGGATAAATTTTCTCAAACAATGACCTACTTTCTAATACAGAATAATTCCATTATATATTACGTAACCATTTATAGAGTATCTAGTATTTTATTCAAGTTCTCATGATTTTTCCTATAAGGGTGATTATGTAAACTCATCTTAAAATAAAAGGAGTTTTTTAATCTAGCTTATTAAGCTACGGGCAGGTTAGTGCAAGAAGGCATTAGACCGATATAATAGGCTAACAATACTAATAGGGGTCGAATGATATGGAAACTTTTATTTTGTTTTATAAAATACATCATAGTAATGTTAAACCAATTGATTATATTAATTGGGCTTTGAAGATGTTGGAAAGTGATTGTTCATCTTTTTCTTTGAATATCCTTTCTTCTCTAGGAGAACCTCTCAATATCTTTGAGGTGGAACATTATTTTAGAAAGGCTTTAAATGAGTTAGATATACAGGAACCATCATATAAAGAGTGTGCAGAATTTTACATTCAGTATTTATCAAAAAAGATAATAAAAGATGAAAATAATGCCATTGATATAGCTTATCAAATTTATGTCGTAGCTCGTGACCTAGATTATCCCGAAGATCTAGAAGAATGGTGCAATATTAGCGAAATGATAGATGATTTTAGATATGGAGATAATCAATCAAAATTAAGTAAGGTCTCCTTAATTGTAACTATCGTTAAAGAAGCAAAGAATCATTTAAGAAGACACAGTAAGTGAAGGTTCTTCTTTCACAACGGGTGCTTCAACAACGTGACCACCAAATTGGTGGTCTTTTGAATGTACGAAAATAACGAAAATCATACATTCAAAGAAGATCGGGTTTTCAATGTACTGAAATAAAAAAGAGCTTCCAACCCAAGATGGAAGCCTTCTTGCAATGTCCCCTTCGTTTTACTTCATCCAAAAAACTTTGATAGAAACCCTTTCTTCTCTTTCTTTTGACTGCTCAGTTGAGCCTGACAACATAACGATTCTCAAATTGGATCACCTTATGAAGGTGGCGGTACGGAGGTGAATTTGCGAAGCCCCCGCCCCTTTACACAGAAAAGTCCTAATATTGCCACCGACTTTTAATCATTTAATACGCGGCTATGAAATCAACAATACTAATTTCTGACTAAAATATAGATTATTGAATATATTCTTATACTTGATTCGTGCTAATATGACCTCATCATTTCAATTGTATAGTTCGCCTTTCAATTCGAATTTTTGGACATCCGAGGTACTATGTATAGCAAGAGTTGGTTTATTTAAAGATATAACTTTTTAAGAATTGTGAAAGTACTTTTTATTCTTGTCCCATTCTAAGGAAGTAAATAATTTAGCATTTATTAACCATAAAAAATGGTCGAACTATTTATGTCCTTTCGGATGAACAGTTCGACCATTTATTCTTTTTGATTATCCTCCAATTCTTTAAGGATTTCTGCATTGTGCTCTCTATAATTTTTGCACGCATCCTTGAAACAAGAAATCTTTACCCCTTTAGGAAGCTCATCTTTATATTTTTCATAACAATAGCATTTATCCATGAATGACAACCTTTCTGTACAGCCTCTAGTTGCATACGATGGCGAGCCATATTTTTTATAGAATTAGAACATTAATAAAATTCTACTGTGAATTATTATCCCAACTTTTAATAAAAAGGATGTTATATAATATCTTCTGTGACATAATTTATTTTCCAGCCATTTTTCTGGTGCACAACTTCAACTGACAGCTGCCCCGCTCTTTCATTTTTGCCAACGGAAAAAAACTCATATACGAAAATACCATTATCAGAATTAATCTCATGCTCTTTCAATTTCAGGTAATCTTTAGAACGAATGAAGTCGAATTTCAAATATTCCCCATTATCAAATATAATACCAGTTGGCTCGATACGAACATCTTCTGCCACTCTTTTCTTCAACTCGACTAAATCCTTCGTTTCGATTGCTTTCATAAAATGAAAAACATTTTCATTAATACTAGAAGCAGTTTGTTGATTCTTTTCAAGCATTGATAGATTTTCCTCTAATTCCGCTATTTTATCTTTTAATTGTAAGTTTTCATCTATGATCTTCATTTCCTGAAGATTTGCATCTTCCGTGCTGCTGACAGAAAAATAACTGCAGGAACTTAACAATATGATCGTGCTACATAAACCAACCAATATCGTATTTCTTGACACGAACATTCACCCCTACAATAATTTTGTATCTCTATATTATTAAACGTATTCAAGACCAAAAAAGTTTCAAATTTTTAATAAATTTTATTATTTCCCCTAAATTTCGTTCACTTTTACAAAAATTTGCTGGAATTGATGATTAATAACAAAGATTTGGAGATAAATTCACAGTTTAACTGAAAACATTTCTCCACGACTGTAATACATGGTATACTTTTATAGATATTGTCATTGGAGGTATGTAAGTAAATGATTACTGTTAATAATGTCGGCTTGCGCTATGGTGACCGTAAGTTATTTGATGAAGTTAATATAAAGTTCAACCCGGGCAACTGTTACGGTCTGATTGGGGCAAACGGAGCTGGAAAATCTACATTTCTAAAAATCCTTTCTGGTGAAATAGAAGCTCAAACAGGCGACGTTCACATGGGTCCAGGTGAACGCCTTGCTATTTTGAAACAAAACCATTTTGAATTTGAAGAACATGAAGTACTTAAAGTAGTAATTATGGGGCATGAAAAATTGTACCAAGTGATGCAAGAAAAAGATGCCATCTACATGAAAGAAAATTTCACAGACGAAGACGGCATGAAAGCAGCTGAACTCGAAGGCGAATTCGCTGATATGAATGGATGGGAAGCAGAATCTGAAGCGGCTATCCTTCTTAAAGGTCTAGGAATTGGTGAAGATCTTCACACAAAGAAAATGGCCGAATTATCAGGTGGAGATAAAGTAAAAGTATTACTTGCTCAAGCCCTATTCGGTAAACCCGATGTTCTTCTTCTAGATGAGCCTACCAACCACCTTGACTTAAAAGCAATTAAATGGTTAGAAGAATTCTTAATCAATTTTGAAAACACGGTCATTGTTGTTTCACATGATCGTTACTTCCTAAATAAAGTTTGTACTCATATCGCTGATCTTGATTTTGGCAAAATCAAAGTATACGTTGGTAACTATGATTTCTGGTATGAATCAAGTCAACTTGCACTTAAAATGGCTCAAGATGCAAACAAGAAAAAAGAAGAAAAAATTAAAGAATTACAAGCATTCGTTGCAAGATTTAGTGCTAATGCTTCGAAATCAAGCCAAGCAACTTCTCGTAAAAAATTGCTTGATAAAATTACTTTAGATGATATTCAGCCGTCATCCCGTCGTTATCCATATGTCGCGTTCACGCCGGAAAGAGAAATCGGCAATGATTTATTACGTGTGGAAGGCATCTCGAAAACAATTGACGGTGTTAAAGTACTAGATAATGTGAGCTTCATCATGAACAAAGATGATAAAATTGCTTTAGTTGGTAAAGACGAAATTGCTAAAACAACTCTGTTTAAAATTTTAGCAGGCGAAATGGAACCAGATAGTGGTTCATTCAAATGGGGAGTTACTACTTCTCAAGCCTATTTCCCGAAAGACAACGCTGAATATTTTGAAGGTATTGATACTACATTAGTCGATTGGTTACGTCAATACTCACCAAACGATCAAACAGAAAACTTCCTACGTGGTTTCTTAGGAAGAATGCTATTCTCTGGTGAAGAGGTATTAAAGAAACCTAGTGTTCTTTCTGGTGGAGAAAAGGTGCGCTGCATGTTATCAAAAATGATGTTAAGTGGTTCAAATGTCCTTATGCTTGATGAACCAACATCCCACCTTGACTTAGAATCAATCACTGCTTTGAATAATGGTCTTATTAACTTTAAAGGTTCATTGATTTTTGCATCACACGATCATCAATTTACTCAAACGATTGCTAACCGTATTATTGAAATTACTCCAAATGGAACGGTAGATAAACAAGTAACTTATGATGAATATCTTGAAAATAGTGAACTTCAAAAACAAATTGCAGCGATGTATTAAGTAGTTTCATCCGAGGGTGACTCAATATGAGTCACCTTTTCTTTATATGCTTAAAGCTTAGAACCCTATATTCTTAATTTAATCTATTCTTGATATAATCATGGCACACTATATTCTGACGAGGTAATTGTTAAAATGTGGAAATTTCTTCTCTATTATCCCCTTTAATTCTTCAATTATTCTACCGAGGTTTATGTTAGAGCTGTTTAGGCATAATGGAATTAAGGAGTGATGATTCATGAACGTATACGAAACTAAAGAATTTTTTGAAGAAGCTGGCCTTTTGTTTTTGTTTGAAAAATTCCAATATCAGTTTTATGTCACAAACTTACTCGGTAAATCAAACCCAGAAATATTACAGAGTTTTTTAAATTGCTATGAATTCAAAGAAAATGAACCAATTTTTTTTGACGAATTTGCTTTTCATTTTAGAATTTTTCAAAATATCTCCGTTAATAATAATTGGATTCATTGATAAAACGATATACTTTTGATATAAAATCCATCATACTAAACCCATGAAATAGTACTTTATTTGAATGGTGTGTTTACGTATGAATAAACGAATTAAAAAGCTGAAAAAAAGACGATTTGTAAAAATAAAGGAATTCATCGGAGAGTTAATCGGAGAAGGGATATTTTATTTACTTATTCAAATGATAAGTTTACCTTTCCGCGCTTTCTGGTGGGTATTAACAAAGATATTTGACCAATTTGATTGGAATTGATTCTTTAAAAGCAAATTTAAAGATTAAGACCCCGTAACTAAATAATTTGTATAGAATACGAGGTCTACTTGAAAATTCTCCTCATTTCGAGATCAATATACCGGATACCCCCCGTATGGATACTGGTAGGGATATGGATATGGATATGGATATGGACTAGGTCTAACACCATATCCGCCAAAGCTTCCACCTAATAACGCTCCTGCCGCAAGTCCTCCGAGCAAACCACCAGCTAACCCACTGCCAAAACCGCCAAAGCCAAAACCACCGAATCCGCCGGGTATTCCCCCAAATCCTGAACGACCACCATATATGGGACCTCTTAGATCATAACCATGAACATAATAAGGAAATTCTTGATTATTCATTATAATCCTCCTCGTTTTTTTCTTGATACCTATTCCTATTAGGTGTATGTTTCATCAAATTATTTGCATAGGCATTCATCTTTGGTTTTAAAATAACGGTACAAATCTGCTTATTTTGTGAAAAGAGGTAGCTTCGCACCTCATGGCTATGAAGATGGTTGATTTTTTCCTTTAAAATACAAAGAGCCTGACCGCGAAACTCTAAAAACAGTAACAAAACACTATTTACTGTTTTTAGAGTTTGAGATCAGACCCTTTTAACATTCTATTAAGCCATTATTTTTCTTTTGTGTCTTTACTTACTGCCATTGTTAAGTTTGATTCAACGAGTTCAGTTTCTGCATGATTTCGGTCTATATAAGTATTTCTTTTACCAGCGAAACTTTCGAGTAAATCTTTCACATCAATTCCAGATGAAGCCTTAAGTGATTCCTGTAAAGTTGACATAAGGTTAGTTGCATAGCTAGTTACTTTGTTGGCGCCGCTGTTAGGGCCATTACTGCCTGTGTCTACTACCGTAATCTTATCAATATTGCCTAATGGAGCTGCCACTTGTTTTGCATATTCAGGTAACATTTTCAGAATCATGTCCATAACAGCCGCTTGACCGAATTGTTCGAATGCTTCGGCGATTTTTTGTTTTGCCTCTGCTTCTGCCACCCCTTTTAATCGAATAATTTCAGCTTCAGTCGTTCCTTGGGCTTTCTGTGCTTCCGCTTTTGCCAGTCCATCAACTCTAATTTTTTCTGCTTCTGCTTTCGCCATTGCTTCAACACGGTATTTATTCGCATCTGTCTCAGCTATATCTTTCATTTTATTTGCTGAAGCGGCTTGCTCAACTGCATAGCGATCTGCATCTGCTTTTTTCTTTACTTCTGAATCATATTGCTTTTCACGACGCAGAATCTCTTTCTCCTCTAGTTCTATTAACTTTTGTCGTTCAATGATTTTAATTTGCATTTCCTGTTCCGTTACTTCTTGTTTCGAACGAGCCGTCTCCAAATCGTATGCTTGGTCAGCTCGGGCTTTGGCAATATCTTGTTCTCTGCGGAATTCTGCAATTTTCAATTTATTAATTTTTTCTGCTTCAGCAATTTCTGTTGCACGTTCTAGTTCTGCTTGCTGTGCTTCTTTCGATGCTTCAGCACGCTTAATTCTTGTTTCTTTATCTGCTTCAGCTGTAGCAATATCAGCATCACGTTTTACTTGAGCAATACGTGGTTTTCCAAGAGAGTCCAGATAGCCGTTTTTATCACGAACGTCTTTAATCGTGAATGATACAATCACCAATCCCATTTTTGCAAGATCCTGTGAAGCAACCCGCTGAACTTCTTGTGAAAATTTTTCACGATTTTTATAAATTTCTTCTACTGTCATTGAACCAAGGATGGATCGCAAATGTCCTTCAAGCACTTCACGCGCCTCTTGTTCGCGGTCTTCCTTCGCTTTTCCTAAGAACTGTTCGGCAGCAGTGGCAATCTCATTGATAGTGCTGCCAATCTTTATGATGGAAACACCATCTGCCATTACTGGAACACCTTGCTCTGTGTAAACTTCTGGTGTGGAAACTTCTAATTTACTAGATAACAAGCTTAGCGGTTCTGCTTGTTGAAAAACAGGGAGTACGAATGCACCGCCGCCACGGACGATTTTAATTTTATTGCCCGATTCATCTGTGTGTACATTTCTACTTCCTAAATAACTTCCTGTAATAATTAAAGCCTCATCAGGCCCAGCAGTTCGGTATTTCGTAATAAAGACCCCAATAAGTGCTAATAATAAAACAACAACTACACCAATAATCCATAAATAATCAAGCATTCTAAGTATCCTCCTATTTAATTTCTAACTGTTGTTGTGACATAACATGTAATACGCCATTTTTCGCTTCAATCACTAATACAATCGATGCTTCTGAAATTGCTTTATTATCAAAGCTGACTGCCGGCTTAGCAATTGAGCCGCTCGCGCCTTCTATCAGTACTTCTCCATAACCATCGACTGGAATGGATGTTAGCACTTTTCCAGTTCTCCCCTTCAAATCCGATTCAGAAATGACTAATGATTCTTCTGCAGAAGACAATGGTATTAGAATGAAAATATTCAACATACTGACAATCAGGAACGCAATGAAGCCAGATATTACTGCAGATAAACCACTATGCAAAGTGGTTACCTTTTCAAAAAGATAACCTGAAGCACCGAAAACGGTGAGAAATGCGAGGATTAATACCGGATTTAAGTAATCGGGAGCTTCCATACCGGAAAGGATATCATTGAATAAAATTAATAATATGGTCAATGTACCAGAAATAATTAAGGTATATAAGTAGATCGTTTCAAGTGATAATCCAAATAACTCCATTGTCCTCATCCCTTTTATCTCGATTTTTAATTCTGGCTATACCTTTCATTTACATAGAAAATAAACACTCCTTTCTTATTTTTTTGTTGCTTACCTACTATACGGATTTGTTTTGCTTTGGTTTCGTTTTTTTGAAAATATTTGAATTCATGTTTGTATTCACTCTTTCGATAAGTTGTTAGTAATTAATAGATTGACAGTTACCATTTTTATGATTAAAATCATATTGTAAACCTGATTATTTTTTAAGTTAACAAAGGAGTGGAAGTCTTGCGCACAAATAGTCAAACTCGGTTAATAAATTTAATTATTATTGCTTTATTCTCTGCAATCATTGGAATTTTCTCACAAGTTATGATTCCAATTCCCCCTGTTCCGTTTACAGGGCAAACATTAGCTGTTGGCTTAGCAGCAACAATATTAGGAGCAAAAAGAGGAACTTATTCTGTACTTCTTTACTTATTACTCGGAGCAGTTGGCATACCTGTGTTTGCAGAAATGACAAGTGGTATCTCACGAATAGTTGGGCCAACTGGCGGCTATTTAATTGGTTTTATTCCAGCGGCTTTTTTCGTTGGCTTTTATCTTGAAAAAACGAAATTCACTGTGTTTCACGCAATAATTGCAAACATCATTTCTATGTTCTTTCCATTACTCATTGGTACAGCCTGGCTTAAAGTCGCAGCATCGTTGTCATGGACAGCTGCATTTGTTGGAGGTTTTTTCCCTTTCATCCTTGTCGGTATTGCCAAAGCCATCCTGGCTGGCTGGTTAGGAATTCTACTTCGTTCCAGATTAGAGTCAGCCAAAGTACTTCCTAAGAGCACTACAGCTTGATTATCAATAAACAAAAAAAGGAACAGCGCCGCTGCTCCTTTTTGTTTATTTTTTATTCTTATATTCTTTTTTTGTACCATCATCAAAATGAACGTCTAATTCAAAATCCTGATATTTTTCATCAAGGTTAAACACTTGAAGTACTTCTTTAATGACTTCATTATCTGATGTATCTTTTGTAAAAGTTAGTTGATCAAATTTAGTGTTTAATTGGACCATCGCGTCGTCACCATAAATATTCTTCCCATTGATTTCATCTTCAATAGACGCTTCCATATCACCTAATGTGTCAAAATCAACACTAAACTCTTTATCGTTCGCATACTCCACATTAAGTTCAAATTCCTTAAATTTAGCTTTAGAAGCTAATTCTGTGTCCTGAATTTGACCCTGATCTACATTAGATTGTCCACTGGTTTGTCCGCCCTTTTCTTCCGCAGGGGGATTATCAACCACGTTTTTGTTTCCACAAGCAGCCAGCATAAATAAGGCTGCAAATGATACAAATAATACTTGTAATGACTTTTTCACAAAATCGGACCTCCTTATCCTTATTAGTTTATATATTTCCCTTTTAAAGAAATTTAAACCTTGTAAAAGAAATCTTCTAACTAAAATCACCAAGTTATTTATATCGTTGATTATTGTGTTAAATTCAATATCTCCCTAGTTGAAAATCAATATGGTTGACTCGTTACAAAATCTGAATTGGAAGTATATACAGTAATACAGCAAAAAAATGTGCAGCAGATCCGCCTAATACAAATAAATGCCATACTGCGTGATGGAATGGAAACCCCCGCCACACGTAGAATACGGCTCCGACTGTGTAAAGTAAACCACCTATCAGTAATAAATGGACACCCGTTGCAGGCAAAGTTGCTGAAATGGGTCCCCAAGCGATGACAATCATCCATCCCATTGCGATATACAAAAGGGTCGAGAGAAATAGAAATTTTTTCACAAAGAATGCTTTAAAAACAGTCCCTACTATAGCTACTGCCCAGACGATACTAAGAAGAGTCCAACCAAGCGTACCATGGACAGCAATAAGCATAATCGGCGTATATGTTCCTGCAATGAAAAAATAGATTGCTGAGTGATCGAAAATCTCAAAAACATCTTTCGCTTTTCCTTCTGGAAAACTATGTACCAAAGTTGAAGCTATAAACAAGGTGAGCATCGAAATACCATAAATTGTAGCAGCTGTCACATGCCAGGCATTTCCTTGCTGTGCTGAAAAAATGATTAAAAATACTAAAGCGGCAATACTAAGCAATACACCAATACCGTGTGTAATTGCATTGGCAACTTCTTCTTTCTTTGTATAAACATGAGTATTAGCCATTCATTCAGCTCCAATTTCCTGGTCATTATTCCCTATTATTAGAAATAACGACCTTTTTTTATTCGCTCCACCTATTATACTCCACTTCATTGTAGAATAAAAAAAAAAGGAGTGAAGGCATGTCTATCTCCTTCATCCTTTTTTTCATAAGTTTAAATAGCAAAATGATGCCCACCGATTATTTTCGTCACTTTTAGCGTTCTCATCCATTTACTGTCTGAGATGCTCGGATTATAAAAATATAATTGATCATACGTATAACCCTGAATCGCGAGTGCTTCATTAACAGCTTTTTTCGAATCTTCGTCAGCAGGTTGACGGATACTACCGTCATCTACCGGTGAAAACTGGTTGTTCTGATAAATGACTTTAGAAATCGTATCCGGAAAAGCATCATCATGAACCCTGTTCAAAACAACAGCAGCTACTGCAACCTTACCTTCATATGGCTCACCCTTCGCTTCCGCATGAACTAATCTGCTTAACAACTCTTTATCACGATCACTTATAATAGTAGGTATGATAAATGTTTCGCCGGGAATAACGACATTATTGTCATTATCATTAACTTCTTTTAACTTTTCAATTGGCACACCATACTGCTTTGCGATGTCCCAAATCGTTTCGCCTTGTTTAGCAATATGTTGTTTCTCTGCAGCATATACCACAGATGTATTGACAGGTAATTTATACCCAATTGAAATTAAACTAAAAGTGATGATACATATCACGATACTTAAAAGTTTCATCCTGTAACCTCCTTGTTAAGCACTTCACAAGGATAACAAGTATTCAAGCCTTTTTCAGTGTTCAATTTTTGCCAAGGAAATCAAGGTAAAAAATAGATATTCCATGGATTGCTTAATTAAATTGCCGCTACAGTGTACCATATCAGTGTTTATACGAACATTATCTTTACCTTACATAATTTAGCCATTGAATAACATGGAAGCAGTGCATGAACTTACATTAGAATTAATTTCACTTTATGGTATTTATTATAAAATAAACGAATACATTTTTCGCCTTACTCAATTAGATGAATTTTATTCAAGCTGTTTTATTACAAGTTCATTCATTCTATTTTAGGGAATTTCTATAATTATGTTTTATTGACCTTTAACTCAGGATAGAAAATCTCTTTCTTAAAAGTAAATTCATGTTTATCATATATAAAGGCTGTTTTCACATACTTTGTTGCTTTTCAATCATTTTTACACTAATAACCCGGGTTGATTTCCGTTGCAGGTACTCGCTTTCCGCGGGCGGTCTCAGAAGCCTCCTCAGTGCTTTGCACTTGCGGGGTCTCCCTCAACACGCTTTTCCCGCAGGAGTCTCGCACCTGTAACGAAGATCAACATCTGTTCGAATTGGTTTCTTGCTAAAAACAACATTCTTTACGAAAAGAGCCGATATAAAAGATGACCCATGAAGTGTTAAACTGAACACCATCGGTCATCTTTTAAAATTTGTTATACCGTTTTCTTTTTCCAAAGTCCAAGAATAATTCCAGTGACTAACGAGCCGATTAAGATAGCTAATATATAGAATAATGGGTGATTGACAAGAGGAATAACAAAAATTCCACCATGTGGAGCTGGCAAAGTTACCTTAAATAACATCGATAATCCCCCAGCTGTTGCTGCACCTATTACGCTACTTATAATCACACGTATCGGATCAGCTGCTGCAAATGGAATGGCTCCCTCTGTAATGAAGGATGCTCCCATGAAAATATTCGTAAACCCTGATTTCTTTTCTGTATCAGAAAATTTATGTTTAAACAGGATTGTAGCAAGGGCAATTCCGAGCGGAGGAACCATACCACCTGCCATAACTGCTGCGTGTGGACCAAAGCTTTGCGCTTCAATTGCCGCTATTCCAAATGTAAAGGCAGCTTTATTAATAGGACCGCCCATATCAATTGCCATCATTCCACCTAGCAATATACCAAGTAAGACTGCATTCGTACCTGACAAGCTTTGTAGCCAATTCGTAAGACCGCTGTTAATTGCTGAAACTGGCCCGTTTATAACAAACATCATAATAAGTCCAGTAATTAATATACCAAACACAGGATAAAGTAATACAGGTTTAATCCCTTCCAATGTTACTGGGAGAGTATTAAATAATTTTTTCAAGCCTAACACGACATAACCAGCAAGGAACCCGGCAATCAAACCACCTAAAAATCCAGCACCTGCTTCTGCTGCTAAGTAACCACCGACAATACCAGGTGCAAATCCAGGTCGATCAGCAATACTGCTCGCGATGAAACCCGCAAGTATTGGCACTAGAAAGAAGAAGGCTCCTCCTCCACCAATATCACTTAAAGCCTTTGCAATCGGATTATAGCTTGGATCAGCAGGGTCATTTGCATGAATACCAAACATAAAGGATAGGGCAATCAGAATACCACCGCCAACTACGAACGGAAGCATGTTGCTGACACCACTCATTAAATGTTTATAAATTCCATTCCCCACTTTTTCTTTGCTTTCCGTCTTACTATTATCACCTTGATAAACAGGTGCGTCGCCATTTATTGCTCGCGTTATCAATTCGTCCGGTTTGCGTACTCCTTGTGCAACAGGTACAATTACTACTTTTTTACCCGCGAATCGATTCATTTCAACTTGTTTATCCGCTGCAACAATAATCGCATCCGCCTCTTCAATTTCTGCGGCTGTTAAGCCATTTTTAATCCCTGTAGAACCATTCGTTTCAACTTTGATATCAACACCCATTTCTTTCGCTTTTGCTTTAAGTGCATCGGCAGCCATATATGTGTGTGCAATACCAGTTGGACAAGCGGTAACGGCCAAGATTTTTTTATTTCCTGCAGAAGAAACCGGTTCATTTTTTTCTGCTTCTTCAGCCTCTGCGTTTTCTTGTTCTTTTTTGTCGATCAATGAAATGATCTCAGCTTCTGATGTAGCAGCTAGTAATTGGTCACGAAAGCTAGCATCCATTAATAAAGAAGACAATCTTGATAAGGTTTCCAAATGAGCATTGTTCGCTCCTTCACTTGCAGCTATCATAAAGAGTAAATGCGCCGGCATACCATCAAGTGATTCATAATCCACGCCTTGTGATGAGCGAGCAAACGCAATGCTCGGTGTTTTGACCGCTGCTGTTTTTGCATGAGGAATAGCTATTCCTTCCCCAATCCCCGTTGTACTTTGTTCTTCACGAGCTATTATGGCTTTTTTATATGCTACTTTATCATTCAAACGTTCAGCACTTGATAATTTTTCAATTAATTCATCAATGGCATCTAACTTCGTTGTTGCTTTTAAATCAATAATTACTGTCTCTTTTTTTAGTAAATCGGTGATTTTCATCCATTTATCCCCCTGTAATCTCACTAACTTCAATCTGTGGTACTAAACGTTCGATATCGGCTTTTTGACAAAGGTCAGCTGAAAACGCAGTCGCACTTCCTGAAGCAATACTAAATTTAAATGCTTCAAGTAGATTCCCTGTTTTTTTATACGTCCCTACAAAGCCTGCTACTAGCGAGTCACCCGCTCCAACTGAATTCACTACGGTTCCTTTTGGAACATTTGCTGTATAGATTTTGTCAGATGTGCATAAGACTGCACCATCACCTGCCATGGAAACAATCACATTTTGCGCACCTAATGCTACAAGCTTCTTACCGTATGTAGCAGCATCCTTGAGCGTATAAATCTCCGTATCAAAAATCTCTCCCAGTTCATGATGGTTCGGTTTAATAAATAACGGTTTATATTTCAGCACATTCAATAATGAAGGTCCGCTTGTATCCACAATTACGTCTATCCCTTTATGTTCACATTCCATTGAAACCGTTTCATAAAAGTCGACAGGCATATTGGGAGCTACATTACCCGCTAAGATAATCGTATCCCCCTTTTTTAATTGTTTGATTTTCTCCAAAATTTGTTCATATTTAAGACTAGAAATATTCGGTCCCAAGCCATTGATCTCTGTCTCACTATCACTTTTCAATTTAACATTGATCCTTGTATCCTCTGCAACCTCAATGAAGTCCGTCTGAATTTGTTCATCCTTTAAAAAGTCACGAATGAATGAACCGGTAAATCCCCCCAAAAAACCAAGAGCAATTGAATCCACATTGATTCTTTTTAGAACACGAGAAACATTTATTCCTTTACCTCCAGGAAATTTTGAATCTTGCTTTGTTCGATTTAATTGATTTAATTTGAACTGATCAACTTCCACTATATAATCGATGGAAGGATTAAGTGTTACTGTATATATCATGGAGTCACAACCTTTACATTTGAATGTTTTTGTAATGAAAGTACCGCTTCTTCATCATTTACATCAGTTATGATCGTAGCCTCTTCAATGGCTGCAACTTTAGCAAATGTTGTTTCATAAAGTTTAGAACTATCTGCAAGAACATAAGATTTATTCGATAATTGAATCGCTCTCATTTTTAACAGAGCTTCATCAGGATCCGGTGTAGTCAATCCATAATCGGGATGAATCCCATTCATTCCTAAAAAACATTTATCAAACCGATAATCAGATAGAAACTGAACTGCTTGACTTCCCACAATTGCATTCGTTGCTACTTTCAATTTTCCTCCGACTAGAAATGTTTTTATATCAGCCTCCATTAACAATGGAATATGCATAAGTCCATTTGTGAGAACAGTCACGTTCTTTTCCTTAATAAAAGGGATCATTTCAAATACAGTCGTTCCGGCATCAAGATAAACACAGTCATCGTTGTCAATATAAGAAGCAGCTAATCTGCCAATTTGCTGTTTTTCTAAATGATTCGCATACCTTTTTTCATTTAATGAAGGTTCTATTCCTTTTTGCTTTAATAAAGCTGCGCCACCATGTACTCGTTTTAACGCTTTCATTTCTTCTAATTGAACTAAATCACGTCTAATCGTTGATTCAGAAGCTTGGAGCTGCTCAACAAGGTCTTGAAGCTTAATTGTCCCTTGCTCTTTCAGCAAAGCTAAAATCAATTGATGCCTCTCAGTTGTTAACATAGTAATTACCTCCCTTGTTATAGTTGTATAATAAATGATTTTTCGTAAAAATTCAATCAAAATCATTCAAAATCATTCATATTATTATATTTATTTTCAAAATCATTCATTTTCATGGAAGATTACCGTAAGATTTTTAAAAAATCAAAGGCTGTTTTCACATACTTTGTTGCTTTTCAATCATTTTTACACTAATAATCCGGGTTGATTTCCGTTGCAGGTCCTCGCTTTCCGCGGGCGGTCTCAGAAGCCTCCTCAGTGCTTTGCACTTGCGGGGTCTCCCTCAACACGCTTTTCCCGCAGGAGTCTCGCACCTGTAACTAAGATCAACATCTGTTCGAATTGGTTTCTTGCTAAAAACAACATTCTTTACGAAAAGAGCCAAATCAAAAAAAATCCCCGATCAGATAAAAATCTGATCGGGGATTTTTGCATCAACCTTGTAGTAATAGTTGTTCTGGATCTTCAAGTAATTCCTTAACAGTTACCAAGAATCCTACAGCTTCTTTTCCATCGACGATGCGGTGATCATAAGAAAGTGCTAAATACATCATTGGTCTGTTTTCAAAATTATCATTATCAATCGCTACAGGTCTTACTTGGATTTTGTGCATTCCAAGAATTCCGACTTGTGGTGCATTAAGAATTGGAGTAGACAGCAATGATCCAAATGTTCCGCCGTTTGTAATTGTGAACGTTCCACCTGAAAGATCTGAAAGCGCTAATTTATTGTTTCTTGCTTTAACAGCGAGATCGCTAATTGATTGTTCGATTTCAGCAAAACTTTTTCGATCTGCATCACGTACGACCGGTACAACTAAGCCTTCATCAGTCGATACAGCAACACCAATGTCATAGAATTTTTTCTTAAGAATTTCGTTCCCATTAATTTCTGCATTAAGTAAAGGATATTTCTTAAGAGCGCCAATTACTGCCTTTGTAAAGAATGACATGAAACCAAGCTTCACATCGTTTTGTTTTACGAATGCATCTTTATGACGTTTCCGTAAATCCATAACAGCTGTCATGTCAACTTCGTTAAAAGTTGTCAACATGGCTGCTTCGTGCTGTACTTCTACTAAACGTTTCGCAATCGTTTGACGACGACGAGACATTTTCACGACTTCTACTCGATCATCACTTTCTGTTTGCGTTATTGTTGCAGGTTTTGCTGGTACCGGCTCTTGGACACTTTTTTGTACCGGTGCATTCGCAGCTACTACATCTTGGATTCTTACTCGGCCAAGAGGATCAACAGCTGGGACTTGAGATAAATCAATCCCTTTTTCACGTGCAAGTTTGCGTGCTGCAGGTGAAGCAATCGTTCTTTGACTACCATTCTCAACTTGAGTAGTAGGTTCAGATTTAACTTCTTCTGCCTTTACTTCCTCTACAACAGGTGCTTCTGCTTTAGGTTTAGCCACTTCACCTGCTCCGCCTTCATTAACTACAGCAATAGCTTGTCCGACTTGAACGGTATCCCCTTCTGCTGCTAGTAATTCTGATAATGTACCATCATAATCGGAGATGATTTCAACATTTACTTTATCTGTTTCAAGTTCTAATAAATACTCTCCCTTTTCAACCGTTTCCCCTGGTTGTTTTAACCATTGTGCAATCGTTCCTTCTGAAATTGATTCTGCTAGTTCAGGCACTTTTACTTCAGCCATTTTAATTCTCCCCCTCGTTAGTACGCGTAATTGATTCAGTCATAATACGGTTCTGTTCTTGCTTGTGAACAAGTGGATCCCCTTCTGATGGACTTGATCTCCGTTTTCTGCCAATGTAAGTGATGGAAACTCCATCTGGAGCTGATGCATATAAGCGTGGCTCAACAAACGTCCATGCTCCCATATTCTTTGGTTCTTCTTGAAGCCATACAATTTCTTTTAAATTTGGATATTTTGCGAAAGCTTCCTTTACTTTCTTTAATGGGAATGGGTAAATTTCTTCAAGGCTGATGACTTGGAGCCAATCAGTATCTGATTCATTTGCAATCTTTTCACGTATCTCTACTGCTATTTTACCTGTACAAAGAATAATTCTCTCAATTGCACTCGGATTTTGACCTAAAGTAGCCGTTTCTATAAATGACTGGAATTCTCCATCCGTGAATTCAGCTAAAGAAGATGCCATCACTTGATTACGCAACATACTTTTTGGAGCCATAATCACTAACGGGCGAACTTGTTCCATTTCAAGAATTTTCGCTTGTCTTCTTAATAAATGGAAATATTGAGCTGCAGAACTTAAATTAGCGACTGTCCAGTTATTTTCCCCTGCCAGTTGAAGATAACGTTCTAGACGCGCGCTAGAATGTTCCGGACCTTGCCCTTCATACCCATGTGGTAATAGCATGACGAGTCCAGATTTCTGTCCCCATTTAGCACGACCTGCAGCAATAAACTGGTCGAAGATTACTTGTGCCGTATTAGCAAAATCACCGAACTGCGCTTCCCAAAGTACAAGCGTTTCAGGTGCAAAAACATTATATCCGTATTCAAACGCAAGTACTGCGGTTTCTGTCAAAGGGCTATTGTGAACAGCAAAAGATGCTTTAGCAGTCTCTAATGTATGAAGCGGTGAGTATGTTTTGCCATCTTCACTGTCATGTAATACAATGTTTCTTTGGGCAAATGTTCCTCGTTCAGAGTCTTGCCCAGTTAATCGAATCGGTGTTCCATCTGAAAGTATTGAAGCAAATGCTAATGTTTCAGCATGGGCCCAATCAATTTTCCCATCTTCTCCCAAAGAATCCAGACGACGAGAAAGAATACGACCTAACTTCTTATTGATCTGGAACCCTTCTGGCCATTTAACAAGACTCTCATTCATTCGAATTATATCTTCTGCTGCTACAGTAGTATCCAGTTTTGGAAATCCTTTTTCGATAGTCTGTGGCGGATCAAGTTCACATACAGCTTCTGGTTTGTTGCCAGAAATTCTGTCATAAGCTTTTTTCAATTTCTCTTCAACTTGCTCTGTTAGTGCATCCAGTTCTTCTTTATTGATTGCACTCGCTTCAAGCAATTTTTTTCCGTATAATTCTTTAACAGTTGGATGTTTTTGAATTAAACCGTACATTTCCGGTTGGGTAACTAACGGTTCATCCATTTCGTTATGACCAAACCTTCTATAGCCGATTAAATCTATCAAGAAATCTTTCTTGAACTTTTCACGATATTGAATTGCAAGCGTAACAGCTGCAAGGCATGCTTCTGGGTCATCTGCGTTCACATGTACAATCGGTACTTCAAAGCCTTTTGCCGGATCACTTGCATATTTAGTAGAACGAGAGTCTTCGCTTTCAGTCGTAAATCCAATCATATTGTTTGCGATAATATGAATCGTACCACCTGTTTGGTACCCTTTTAAACGACTTAAATTAAGCGTTTCAGGAACAATGCCTTCCCCTGGAAATGCCGCATCACCATGTATAAGAATCGCCATTGAGCGAGAGATATCTTGTTTTGGGAAGCCAGCTTCTGTCCGATCTTCTTGTGCTGCTCGAGAATATCCTTCAACGACCGGACCTACCACCTCTAAATGAGACGGGTTATTAGCTAGTGTAATTCTTGCTTTTTGAGTATTTCCATTTGTGATGAGTGTATCTAATCCTAGATGATATTTAACGTCACCTGTCCAACCATAATTAATGCCTATTGACCCTTCAGAAGGAACTAAATCCTTATTAGGGCTATGCTGGAATTCAGAGAAAATGATTTCATACGGTTTACCAAGTACATGTGCTAATACATTCAAACGTCCACGGTGCGCCATGGCAATATTTACATTAGATGTGCCATTTTGTACAGTTTGAGATATTAAATGATCAAGAACCGGGACAAGCATATCTAGCCCTTCAATTGAAAAGCGCTTTTGCCCAACATACGTACGGTGAAGAAATTTCTCAAATCCTTCAACTTCCGCTAATCTTTTATATAAAATGGCTTTTCTCTCATTTGTAACCTCAGGAAAAATACTTCCTGATTCCACTGCATCAATAAGCCATTGTCTTTCTTCCAAATCATTCACTTGTGAAAATTCAAAAGCAATTGTTTTTGTATATAACTCCTTTAAATAACGAAATGCTTCATAACCATCTTTAATGGATTCAGGTGATTCAGGACAAATAAAGTCAGCTGGAATTTTACGCAAATCGTCAGCTGTTAAACCATATTTCTCCAAATGGAGAAGTTCGTTATCTAACCCTTTGTTTAACGGATTAATATTCGCTGCTAAATGACCATATGAACGAATATTTTCTGTTAGTTTAACAGCAGATGTGATTTTCTTCATTGACAGTACATCCACTGTCGAAACCATAGCCGTATGATTTTCTACGACTGTTGTTTGACCTGCCACATTATTTACTGTAGGTGGTCCGGAAATTTCAAAAAAGTTTTTTAGCTCTTGATCGACTAAATCCGGATCTTGTTGAAATAGGTCGTATTGCTCCAAGACGTACCCAAGGTTTGGACCAGAAAAAGCTTTCCATGGGTCATATGCCTTAGCTTCCTTGATGGTCATTTTTTTTAACCCCCAAATTTAACTAATAATTTTTATTTCGTTTTACCCATCCCCGCTGATATTAGCTAACTTTTTAATAAGAACCTCTAAAAAAAAGTTATATTTTTATACTATTATCAATATTTAAAGGATAAAACGTTTTCAATAATTATACTACCATGTTTTTAACAAATATCCAAAGGTTAAACGTAGAAAAATAGAGGAAAAAACACAATCATCCTGACTTAATACAATAATATATGACTAACATCTTAAAATACCTCCATAATTCAGCTTTTTTCTGCCTATTTCTTTTTTAACACTCTAGTAATTTATGTAATAGGATTAAGTTTACTAAGTTTTTATAAACGTAGAAATTTGGCTATACCATACATCGAATATTTAACTTTTCTATTAATCCCGAAATTATTATACATAATAATCGGATTACTTTCATATATTTAAAGTTTTTAACAATAATTTTTTGAATAGACTTTCATAATGAAGCAGATTGTCCTTAAGGGTTAAATCACATACTAAATTGACAGTTAATTCTGATATATAACTACACTTGACTGTATATTTTGTAAGCATTTACTTTTGAATCTGTTTAGATAAATAGATTATCTATTTACACACTGTCTCAATCCCCTTTTTATTCTGCTATTTACAGATAATAAGACCCTAGGAATGTTTCTAAAAAATGAAGATAGGTGGGGGATAAGGCCCCCACTGATTTCACTTATCGAAATTGAACTTTTCCATTGTTTTCCGTTAACATTTCAAACTCGAAACCTTGATTTTTTAACCCGCTAATGATATCGGGTAATGCTTTAACAGTGTTTTTCATATCATCTATATCATGCAGTAAAATTACAGCTTGCTTATGCTTCTTAGCCCCTTTTAAAACGGATTGAGTGATTGTCTGTTGACTAATCATCGGACTAATGCCGTCCTTTGAGTCTACATTCCAGTCAAAATACGTATAGCCCCTTTTTTCAAGTTCTGAAATAATATCTGTACGAATTGATTTTTTATCATATCTTTGGATAAGCATGTTATTTGAACCACCTGGAAAGCGAATCAATTTTGTATTTATGGAATATTGATGATCTAGCAGCGATTCTAACTTTCCCATATCTTTAAAAAAATCCTCTTTCGATCTGTAAATCACTCGATAATCATGGGTATTCGAATGCAGGGCAATTGTATGACCGCGTTTAATCATTTCTTCATAAGCATGTTTCGCATAGCTTTGTCGATTTGCCATAACAAAAAAGGTAGCCTTAGTATGGTACTTGTCTAATATATCGAGAATTGGAATTGTATTTTGTGACGGTCCGTCATCAAAGGTTAAATAAGCAACCTTTCGTTCTGCGAATTCTGATGTGTTGGTTAGTGGGGCTAATTCATCAGGAATGGGGATTGCATAAATAGTTATTCCAATTGTGAATGAATACATTGTGATAATTAGAAAGCTAAGAAGTACTCTCATCTTATGTCCAACCTTTCTTTTTTTATCCCGGTTTAACAGGATGTAATCCCCCTCAATTTACGTTTATCGAAAAAATAGGGGGATATACAGCCTGTTAATCCCTGATCGGTTTAAATTAACAATCTATGGTGGGAAGCTCCCAACTGATTGAAGTTTCACTTTATTATTAAGTTGCTCGTCCTAAGATTTTTTATGTTAAGAATCATGTAATAGACGTAAACAAAGGTTGAGTTTTTACCTTCAGAAAAAAAGAAGGTGTCCCAAAAGTAAATGGAAAAAACCCACAACAGCTAAACAGTATAGAGTACGTGTTGAGACACTGCATACTGATTTAGAGTGTGAGGTTAGACCTTTATGGGATACCTTTTTTAGTTATTCCTCTGGATGCTGCGCAGCATATAATTGTTCTTCTAACTCAATGGTATATTGCTGTTTTTCCGTTTCTGTCCATTGAAAGATATCACTCATATAGTTTATCACTCCATCTTGCCAAGCTTTTGCTCCATCAATATTAAACAAGATCAAACCTGACCGTCTCATAAAAAAGTCAACAGGGGTTACAGTTCTTTCAAAATGAATCGCATAAACGAGCATGCCATAAATGTCTAATGGAAGTTGATATTTCATAGCTTCACTTTGTTTTCCATTAATAAGTGCAAAAACATCAGATGCATTAGAACCATACATTTTTGCAATTGCCAAGGCTTGATTAGAGTCTAGTCCAACTGCTTCTCCCTTTACTTTTTGAGATTTAACATATGCATGAAAGTTTTTCGATCCGCCCACTTCACCACCAGAGATTCGGATATCCTTAGTTTGGCATTTGTCAAATTTAATTCCGTAATCTATCTCGAAGCTTTTCGCAACTTTATCAAGTACTTGTTGGGACATTTTACGATATCCAGTTAATTTACCACCTGCGATTGTAACTAATCCTGAGTCAGAGACCCAAATTTCATCTTTCCTAGAAATTTCTGATGGATCCTTTCCATCTTCATAAATAAGTGGACGAACACCAGCCCAACTGGATTCAACAATATCATAGCTAATAGTCACATCTGGAAACATGAATTTAATCGTTTCGAGAAGATAGTCACGATCTGCTATTGTCATTTTAGGATGAATTGGATCGTTTTCATAAAAAGTGTCG
Source organism: Peribacillus huizhouensis (assembly GCF_014138605.1). Taxonomy (GTDB): domain Bacteria; phylum Bacillota; class Bacilli; order Bacillales; family DSM-1321; genus Peribacillus; species Peribacillus huizhouensis. Next base: position 23,402 of record NZ_JACJHX010000009.1, read on the forward strand.
GTTGTCCCTATATATGCTTTGCCCGCACGTGGAATAGCAAAGATCATTCTCCCATCCGGTGCATCAAAGTAAACAGCTTGCTTCAAAGGAAAATTAGATTGGTCAATTACAATATGTACGCCCTTAGTTAATTGTAGTGTTTTACCTTGTTTTGAACGATCTTTTTGTAAAAGCGTCTCCACCCATGGACCTGAAGCATTAATGACTTTCTTCGCTTTTATAGTAAACGTTTGCTTAGTCAACATATTTTCCACGACCGCTCCTATCACTTTGCCAGTTTCATTAATAAAATCAACTACTTTCACATAATTTAGTAATTCAGCACCTAGCTCTGATGCCCTCTTTACCACTTCGATCGTTAATCGTGCATCATCTGTCCGGTATTCTACATAATAACCTCCTCCCACTAAGCCTTTTCGTTTTAGTAGAGGTTCTTTCATTATTGTTTCTGTTACTGATAGCATTGTTCTTCGCTCATTTGTTTTTACTCCAGCTAAAAAATCATAAAACCGCAAACCAATTGAAGTTGAAAATTTGCCATATGTACCTCCTGAGTAAATAGGCAAAAGCATCCATTCTGGTATTGTTACGTGCGGCCCATTTTCATACACTACCGCACGTTCCTTTCCTACTTCAGCAACTACACCAACTTCGAACTGTTTTAAATAACGAAGACCACCATGAACAAGTTTTGTGGAGCGGCTTGAGGTACCTGCTGCGAAATCTTGCATTTCCACTAATACTGTTTTCATCCCTCGAGTAGTTGCATCAAGTGCGATGCCTGAACCTGTAATCCCCCCACCGATCACTAATAAATCAAATTCTTGTTCTTGGATTTTTTGTATTCTCTCATTTCTATCCAAGCTTGAAAATTTCATCGCTTTTTTCCTCCTTTATAGTTGGAATGTTTGATACAAAACGAATATGGTGTTATAATGCCTCCATTTATTATGAGAATATATTAAGAAGCACGTTACACTCACCTGTACTAAATGGTGGCAGTGCGGAGCCGGAATTTTGGATGCTTTCTCGATTAAATCCGTAAATACCTGATAAATCGATTATCTTAGTCACGAAGCCCCGTCTCCCCTGTCCTACATACAAAAAGAGACCACAACGTACACAGCAATTGCTATGCATTTATGGTCTCTCAAAATCACCTAGCCGACTATTAACTTAACTTAATTATACAATATCTTCCTCATTTTAGAAAGGAGAATGTAAGATTAGAATCCATACTTTTCGCCTCGTCTAATATTTCTTTTAGGTTAAGAAACGAATTGCAGATTTAAGCTTGCATTTTTTTCGGTGTTGCTCGTTTACGCACTGTTTTCTTTTGTCTTGTCCCTTCTGGCTTCGTTTTGTCGATTGAAGCTTGCAGCGCTGCCATTAGATCGGTCACATTTGAAGTTTGTGGTGCTTTCATTTTTGAGGTAACTGTTTTTTGTCCAGACTTTTTTGATTCAATCAAATTCATTAAAGCTGTTCGATATTCGTCATGATATTTATCAGGATCAAAATCAGTCGTTAATTGATCAATTAATAAAATCGCTGTATCTAATTCTTTTTTTGTAACCTGCTCTTCTGCAGGGATATTCGGTACATCTACAGTAGACCTGACTTCATCAGGATAGTGAATCGTTTCCATCAAAAGAGTATTTTCTAATACCCGAATAACAGCCAATTGTTCTTTTGAACGAATAATAATCTTCGCTAGACCGACTTTTCCTGAAGTTTCTAACGCTTTTCTCAATAATGCATAAGCCTTCACTCCGCCTTCGTTTGGGCTCATATAATAACTTCGATTAAAATAAATAGGGTCAATTTCCTCAATTTTTACAAAATCAATTATTTCAACAGCTTTATCTTCATTTTCTTTTTTTAACTTTTCTAACTCTTCGTCTGGAAGGACAACAAATTTTCCTTTTGTGTACTCATAAGCACGAACTATATCATCTTTTCCTACTTCTTTATCACAAATAGGACAAACTTTCTCATATTTTATTGGTGAATGACATTCTTTATGAAGAGTACGTAATGAAATATCTTTGTCTTCTGTAGCAGCATGTAATTTAATTGGAATATTAACCAACCCAAAGCTAATGCTCCCTTTCCACATTGTATGCATAACAATCACCTTCTTTTTTACCGTTAGTGTTCCATACTTTTTGAGATTTTCCTGTGAAAACTTTTGCCAGTGTAAGAATCAGTTGATTGTTAAGAATAAAAGTAAATAATGTTTGGATTAAAAGGGGATGGATTTTAATGAAACCGATGCTTCCAACGTATCACCCACAAGCTCCTACCGGAAGTCAATGGAATTACGAGCCAAAGTATGATGGATTTCGGGGTCAGTTAACCATTAGAAAGTCCAGCATTTCGCTATTAAGTAGAAATGGCAAGGAATTACTCCCACAATTCCCTGAAATTGAAGACTTCATAGAAAACTTGCGACCATTATTACATGAACATTTACCTCTTGCGCTTGATGGCGAACTTGTTTGGCTTGAAAATCCGCTTAAAGCCAATTTTCAAGCTATTCAATGGAGAGGTAGATTACGGCGTACAAAAACCATTGAAGAAAGTGCCCAAGCTTCACCGTGCAGATATATAGCTTTTGATATTCTGATGCATAAAGGAATTTCACTAATCAACTTAGAGTATACGATCAGAAAACAGCAACTGCGGGAATTTTTTCGTAACATAGAATGTCCTTTATTCCCAAAACCAAATTCGAATCAACTTTTACAATATGCTCCCAACAGTCTTGATTTACCTTCAATTGCAGAGCAAATCCTATTACATGATGGTGAAGGTATAGTAGCAAAACAAATTAAATCAGTATGGTCTGAGGGAAAACGGTCTAGCGATTGGATTAAAACAAAAAATTGGAAAACAACTCACTGTTTCATTACTTCTTATCATGAAAATAACGGATATTTTTCATTAGGGGTATTTAACGATAAAACCATTTGTGAGATTGGACAAGTGAAGAATGGTTTTTCTGCAGAGGATTATCGCATTTTAGTAGAACTGGTGAAGAAGAATGCCCATATGCATTCTAGTCCTTCTTTTTATATCCACCCTTCTATTTGTATTGCTGTCCATTTTTTGCACGTTTATGAAGAAATTGAGTTGCGGGAACCACAATTTTCTCATTTTTTATTGGATAAAAGTCCTGAAGATTGTCTATGGGAAGATTTTATTATTTCCCAATTTACTTTTCCTGAAAAACTGGCCATTACATCACCTCTCAAACCGCTTTGGACTTTAGAAAATGGCTCTTTTACCAAACTTCAATACTTACAATACTTAAGAGAAGTTTCTTCTTGGATGCTTCCCTATTTAGAAAATCGCTTACTAACCAGTATTAGATATCCACATGGTGTAATTGCCAATGATAAATTTTTTCAAAAAAACGTTCCAGACTATGCACCAGATTTTGTTCATACAATCCCAGAAAATAATCATAACTACATTGTATGCAAAGACTTGCAAACACTAATTTGGCTTGGGAACCAGCTTGCGATTGAATTTCACACACCTTTTCAAGCTGCTGGAAATTCAATGCCGGACGAGCTTGTCCTTGATCTTGACCCTCCCTCTGAAGAGCAGTTCAACCTAGCTGCAAAGGCCGCATTGGAGATATATCAAATACTAAAGCCTCTTGGTATCTTTTCATTTATTAAGACTTCAGGAAATAAAGGACTTCAAGTGCATATACCATTACCTAGAGAGACTTTTTCGTACGAAGATACGAGGGTTTTCACTAAATTTCTTGGGGATTATTTAACAAGTACATTTCCTGATGACTTTACAATAGAACGCTTAAAAAAAAATCGATATCAGCGTTTGTATCTTGATTTCGTTCAACATCATGAAGGGAAAACAATCATTACACCTTATTCAACTCGCGGTAATAGTTTTGCTGGAGTGGCTACACCACTGTTTTGGGAGGAATTAAGCGAAGGTGTTCATATTAGAAATTACAACGTCTCAAATGTACCTAAACGAATAAAAAAACATGGTTGTCCGTTTAAAGAGTACAATTTTGTTCGGGTACAGCAACCATTTTCGGAAATTCTAGAATTTCTGAAACGGAAAAAAGAATAAAGTGTCTAAAAAAATGGTCTGACCTCACACTCAATACATCGTATATTGTACCATGTATACAAATATAAACGATTTTTAGTAGATGTGGGGCTGACCTTTTTGTTATGAGACAATCCCTCCAAATTGTTCCTACAATACAGTTTGTAAGTATGTCTTAACTTCACTTTGGAAAGCTGTATACAAAGCTGTTTCTTTGTCATACCGTACTTCATGCAGAAGCTTGAATTCTTCGCACTTATTAAGTTCTAATACAATGGATGCTTTATATTCATAAGTGCCATTTCCAATTAAGTCAATCCAGTTCTTTTTGGAATTTTCATGAAAATGAACCACGCATTTCACTTGCCCACCATTATTATAAACGGAAATTTCTCTTTCTGTTTCATTAAAACCATTCAAACAGGTCACAAGGCTTGCAGCTGACATCGCCGTTCCGCAAGCATTCGTAAATCCAACCCCACGCTCATACGTCCGGACAAAGATTGCACCAGTCTCTAATCGTTTTACAAAACTGACATTTACTCCATCTGGAAATAATTCATTTGGACTGTTTACAAATTGCGATAATTTTTCTTGAACATCGGAATCAAGAACATCTTGTTCAACAATCGAGACCAAATGTGGATTCGGGACTGCCAATGCTGTAAATTTTAATGTTTCGGATAGCTGCACAAGTGGTTCATTGATCAGTGTTTTTTGATTAATGGATAATGGCAATGACTCCACATTAAAAAGGACTGGAGAAATCTCAACTTTAAACGTTGGAATTCCTTGATATAAATCCGCTGTTTTTTCAACAGCTAAATCGGCTTTCATCGTTTCAATTAATAGTTGTTCTTTACCGAGTTTCTCGCAAACAAATCGTGCTACGCAACGTAACCCATTGCCACACATACTTGCTTCAGATCCATCTGCATTAAATACACGCATACGTGCGTCAGCTTTCTCACTTCTCAGTACAAATAAAATCCCATCTGCTCCAAGTAAACCCTCTCGCTTGCATAATGCTTGTGCCAGGCGTTTTCTATCAGCTTCTGTAAACCGATAATTTTTCGTAAGTTCATCTATCAATAAAAAATCATTACCAGATCCATGGCACTTTAAAATATCAATTATCATTGATAAACTCCTCTCAAACTAAAGTAAATCTGTATGTAAAATGCTTTTATATAATACTTCAGCCTCGTAATAAAATGAAAGCAATAGTTTATCCAATACTAAATTCTCGTAACAATAAGTGCCCGATATAAAAACCAAGGTGACCAATTTCCACTGTAGAATATCAAGTGTCTTACTTATGTAACAACTGATATTAATGTGGAAATCAGACACCTAGTTAGTAGCATATTTTTAACTAATTACTCCTATAACAAAGTAAACAAGAAATAAAGTTGCAATAAAATACATCGGCTTAGATACTTGTTGAGCTTTGCCCGCAGCAATCTTTAATACAGGATATAAGATAAATCCAACAGCCATACCATCAGGAATACTAAGTGTATAGGGAATCATGACAATAATCATTATGGCTGGGATACTTTCTGAGAAATCAACAAAGTCAAGATGTTTAATATTCGAAAGCATTAATATACCAATAATGATTAATATTGGAGCGATTGCACTGTTTGGGATCACTTTAATGACAGGTACAAACAATAAAGAGAAAATAAACAGAATTCCTGTAACAATAGATGTAAATCCAGTACGTCCACCAGTTGCAATACCAGCAGCTGTTTCTACAGTTGCAACTGGCGGACTTGACCCGAATAATCCGGAAAGAAGCACAGAGATTCCAGTTGCTTGAAACGCTTTTTTGTATCGATCAGGCTGGCCAACGCTATTCACATATCCATGAACAAGTCCAATATTCTCAAATACAAGCACCATAGTCATTGAAAAAACAGCAATCCAAAATTCGAAACGATGGATTTCTACAAAAGTAAGAGCAAAGAAAACGCCTTTATACTCGCTAACCTCTGGAACTGTGAAAGTAATGTCTGTCAGATTAATTGTTCCACAAATGTATGCAATCACGGTTCCAATTATAATTGTAAGTAGAAAATTGCCCGGTACATTGCGAATAAAAAGCACAAAAGCAAGGATGATTGTCAAAGTCGTCGCAATGACTTCAGCACTTCCAAAATTACCCACCTGAAGAAGTGTTGCGGACCCAGCTGTAATCAGCCCTCCTTTTTCCAATCCAAGAAACAGGAGAAACAAGCCAAGTCCAATTGAAATCGCTTCTTTTAAAGAAGACGGGATACTTGCATTGATCACTTCCAAAAAACGTGAATATGCAATAGCAACGAATATAAGTCCTGACACAGACACACAAGCGAGCGCTGATTGCCATGTTAGGCCCATTCCTTGCACCATCGTGTATGCAAACATTGCATTAATTCCCATGCCAGGTACAAGGATAATTGGCATATTTGCATATAGGCCCATGAAAATACAACCTATTGCAGAAATAAAAATCGTTGCAAGAATTGCTCCATTCAGAGGAATTCCCGCCTCTGAAAGAATCATTGAATTAACAACGATGATATAAACAATCGTGAAATAGCTAACAAGACCAGCCATTACTTCACGTTTTCCAGTTGTACCGCTTTTTGCAAACTTAAAGTAAGATTCTAAGATTGTTTTCTTCATTTTGCATCCTTTTAGTTATTTCCCTCGCCCACCCATTTGCAGATGTGACAAACTACACACTGTGAGTTTATCAAAAATTCACTAAGAAACTAATCATCTAATTATTGACATAAAATCAAAACTCTTCTCCCAATGGAACGTGCACTCCTAAACAAATAAATTAAACTATTTTTTATTTATGTAGATCTATGTAACCATCTACTATTACATCTAACTTGCCTGTATCAGGTGCGATAACAAGACCATGTACTGCAATACCTTTTGGCATCAACGGGTGGTTTTTAATAATATTAACACTGTTTTTTACACTTTCACTTACATCATCAAACCCACGCAACCATTTCTTTACATCAATTCCTGAGTTTTCAATTGTATTAAGTGTTTCAGTTGTAATGTCGCGTTCCTTCATTTCTTCAATCATTACATCTGCATTTATCGCTGCCATGCCGCAATCATGGTGTCCGACAACGAAAATTTCATCTGTTTTCAGTTCATAAACAGCAACAAGCATACTACGCATTACACTTCCAAATGGATGAGAAACTGTTGCACCTGCTGTTTTAACGAATTTCACATCGCCATTTTTTACATTCATCGATTTTGGTAATAACTCGACAAGACGAGTGTCCATACAGCTAAGTATAAGTAATTTTTTGTCAGGAAATTTGTCTGTTGTGAATTTAACATATTCTTCCTCTTCGACGAATTTTTGATTAAAGGTAATAATTTCTTCTAATAAACTCATCATTTCACCGCTTTTTCTATAGAATTCTTAAATTATAACAAAACATTTGACCATTCGCATAAATAAAGTTTCAATTCCTACTATTTATTTGAGGGTCACCTCGTCAATTCGAAACATGGTGAAAGAGCGCGGATAATAAACCGAACGTCACAAGTTTATCTTCTAAATCTGCTTTTTCATGAAAAGTTAAAATGGGCATATTAGGGTTTTTAAATAGTTTACCCCATTCCCGCGGCATCCATCCTGTTTGAAATGAAGCAAGTTTTTTTCCATTGTCCACTTTCAAATGAAATGAGCTTAATCCTCCAATATTAATTGGAATCCATTCTGTTCCATCTGGTTTTGAAATCATCCCTGTTGTTTTAAGAAAAGCTACTTTCGCATTTTCTTTATAACGTCCAATTTCATTTCCTTCATGATCCTTCACTATCATATTGCTCCACAAACCTGACCCTGTCTGAAATTCAGCAAGTCTATTTCCTAAACAATCATATAACCCGAAACGTTTTGGCATAAACATCGATACTACATTTGGCAAAAGCCACTTGTACCAAGACATATCTTGATCTCTTATTTCCCCTACAACAGCACCATCTTTATTAAAAAACTGCATTCTTAAGCTCGGTGCCGGCAGAAAGGCAAGCAACAAATGCTCTGAGTCAAAAAGCTGCATGCTTTTAGACTGGATATATACTTGCGAATCTCTCATGTGCTTCTCATACAATCGAAAACGGATATAATAGTTCATACTAAGAAGAATAAAAGGCAAGGTTAGCCAAAGGATTTTCCCAGCCATTACTCCTGAAATATGCAACACAAAAAAGAGAATCGCAATGATTAGTGAGATCATGGCTGCATAAAAGGAAATTTTCGCTGATTTTTCGTAATACTTCTGAATATCCATTCTGTCTCCTCCATGGGCTATGTTCATAATTGGAAAACGGCAATTTTTTTAAACGTACGCTAACTACTTGTCCAATTAGTTTATTCAAAAAACGATCTATTAGAATGAGATTTTTGGCTTAAACAGAGGTAAAACTAAAAAGGGAAAAATCGGAAAATGGTAACTGGACTTTTGCTTCAAAATTTGGATAATCCCATAAGTAGAAATAGGTAGTCTGCCCTCTTAGCTACTATTTACAGCAATGAATGTGTCGTAAACACACTAGAAACTGGAATTGAGTAAGAGGGCTGACCCTTATCGAAGTGTTTATAACAAACGAAATATGAATGGAATCTTATACTCAGTACCTTCATATGCTTTCACAGCGCCAATAATCGTAAAGATAAAGGCTGCAATAGCTACAACTGGAACTAACACAAAACCAATTAATATAAAAAACGTGAGCGAAGCAATAAATGTATAGATTGTATAAGAAATAAGGAAATTCAAATATTCCCTTCCATGATAATCTATAAATTTAGAAGAATCCTTTTTAATTAGCCAAATGATTAATGGACCAATAAAAACTGTAAAAAAACTAATTAAATAAATTAACATTGCCAAAAACTTTTCATCTTGATTCGGCATCAAAATCCCCTCCTCTTTTATCCTACTCTTAACGGGCAATATGCCCCTCACCTAAAAGTTTCTGTGGATGCAAAATTAATATTGGTGCGGGATTAACTGCCCATTAAGGTCCGATTGGTGAGATACAGTGAAACTTACCGCTATGATCTAAAGAGTTTAGTTGAGGCCCATAAGGTATGGGTCACTCAGACGAAAGACTAAAGGAAGCGGTGTACTTAGGCTATGTTCGTTGAACCTTTGTTCGTACTGTCGTTTGATCGAAGCAAAAGCGAAGTCTTAGCGACAGTAGAATGGGACTAACAATCATTAGGAAAACCTTCCTACTGATTGAAGTCTCACTTTATCCCCTCTCTATTTTATACGAATTTTCCCGAAAAAGTTTCACTTTGAATAAAAATTTTATTGAACATGTTCAATGTAGACAGGCATACATATTAAAGTAATGATTGTCTGTAGTGAACTAAAAGTGAGGTGAAGCTTTTGTTAAATGATATTCACGCTGTTATTCTCGGACTTATACAAGGTCTAACAGAGTTCCTTCCTATTTCAAGTACAGGTCATTTGTACTTAGGAAGGCATTTATTCCATTTAGATGAGGCTGGTATCTACCTTGATACAATGTTGCATATTGGCACTCTTTTAGCACTGCTCGTTGTTTATAAAGGTGAACTCAGTCGTTTAATTAAAAAGCCTTTTTCAAAATTAACTGCATTGCTCATTGTCGGTACGATACCTGCTGTCGTTGCAGGGGTTCTTCTCAATGACTTGTTTGACACATTATCCAAGACAGGTGTGACAGTTGGCTGGGAATTTCTTGCTACAGGATTTATTTTATGGATAGCTGACAATTCTCGTAGAGGCTCTAAAAACCTTGATGAAATTTCTATTCAAGATGCCTTTATTATCGGAACCTTTCAAGCTTGTGCCATTATGCCAGCTCTTTCTCGTTCTGGTTTAACGATAGCCGCAGGCCTTTTATGCAGGCTTGATCGCCCAACTGCTGCCTATTTTTCTTTTTTACTATCGATTCCAGCGATCAGCGGCGGAATCATCTTCCAATTGAAACCAGTCATCACAGGAGCAATCGACCCTTTACCGTTTTCAACACTATTTCTCGGCACACTCTCTTCCGCATTTTTCGGCTATTTAGCCGTGATGTGGATGATTAATTTTTTAAAAAGAAAATCTCTGAAAATCTTTTCTATTTATGTTTGGACATTAGGTGGGCTGATTTTATTTCTTCAATATACAGGAAAATTTTAGCCACTCGTTCAACAGCAAAATAGACTGAATTTGCTAAAAATGAACAACTAATTGTTCATAAAATTCTTTTTTGGTGAAGTAAGTTAATATCCCATAAAATTGTTGAAATTTGTTGAAAAAAAAACAGCAAAAACCTATTTTCTTTTTAAACTTTTTTTAGTATTATCTTTTTAGGATATTTTGTTTTTAATATTGCTGGAAAATAAAAATAGGGAAGGCAAATGGTGCGCCACCGGTTTCCGGTTCTAGTGGGTTCGATTCCCACCCCGAAATTTTTTGATGAATGACTAAAAAATTTCGAGGGTGAGAGCAGGTATACACTAGGACTGCCCTCAAACGGAGGGACGGAAATGTTAAAAAAGAGAGACTTTACTGATTGTTATCCTCTTTATGAAATTATGACGCATCCAGATGTCTTCCCTTTCGTGCGCCAAAAAGTAGATTCCTATGAAGAGTATCTATTCGTCACGAAACAAACGATGGAAGCAGAAGAAAAAGGCGAATTGATTTCAAGAACTATTACCGATGAATGGGGTACACCTATTGGTACCATTTCATTATTTGATATTGAAAATCAAGCTGGCTTTCTAGGAACATGGTTAGGGAAGCCTTACCATGGTAAAGGCTATAATTCTATGGCAAAAGAAGCATTTTTTAATGAGGTTTTTTTTGAGCTTGGTATCGAAACTGTTTTCATGAGAATAAGAAAGCAAAATTTACGGTCCATTAAAGCTGCAGAAAAATTACCTTACGCATTAAAAGCGAATGAATCCCGTAAATATTTATATGAGCAATTAAATATGCAAGGTGATATATATGATCTTTATGAAATACCGAAAGATCTTTATAATCTTCATGTTCTACGACAGGATGAAGACGATACTCAACATTTATTAGAAGCATAATTTAAGTAAAAAAATCAGTGAAGAAATTGCATCTTTCGCCGATTTGTATAGTTACGCTTTGTAACAAGAAAAACAAGCATGGATGAGAATCCATGCTTGTTTTTCTTATATTTCCGTTTCAATTACTACTTGATAAAGCGAAACTTCAATCAGTGGGGGGTTCTTCATCCCCCACTGATTGTTCAACTTATTACCGGATTTCGGCATATATACTTCATATTAGTAATTATTTTTGAAGCTGTAGGAGCAACTCAAACATCTCTGTTCCAGTTTTAAACGGACGTTTTTGATGCATTTTCGCTTTATATTGTGGTGATTCATCCACTAAATGATCAAGCGTGTCAGAAAAAGCCTGATATGTTAGACTTTCCTCTTGAATAACTTTGCAAAAACCTTGATTTTCAAAGCTTGCTGCATTTAAAATTTGATCCCCTCTTGAAGCGTTGGCACTAAGTGGAATGAGAAGCATCGGTATTTCAAGCCCAAGAAATTCATAAATAGAATTTGATCCCGCACGAGATACGACTACATCGGCACAAGCTAGCATATCGAATAATTCCTCATGAACATATTCAAATGGCTGATACCCTTTCCTTCGTAGATCTTCTTGAACATTTCCTTTGCCGCAAATGTGAATAATCTGGTAGAACCCTAATAAATCATCAAGATTTTCCGTTATAAGGTTATTAATTTTGACAGCACCCAGGCTTCCACCCATCACAAGCAAAACGGGCTTACTTTGATCAAAACCACTTCTCTCTCTGCCTCTTAGGGCATCCCCCTTAAAAATTCCATCTCTAAGAACAGCACCAATATAAATGGATTTTGATTTAGCAACATGTTTTTCTGTTTCTTCAAATGTCGTAAATATTTTCGAAGCAAATGGCATTGCCAGTTTATTCGCTAATCCAGGAGTATAATCGGATTCATGGATAAACACAGGGATTCTTAACATTTTTGCTGCTAATACGACAGGTACTGAAACGAAGCCGCCTTTTGAAAATACGAATTCAGGGCGAATTTTTTTGAGAATTTTTCGTGCATCGAAGATTCCTTTTATAACTCGAAACGGATCTTTTAAATTCTCCAATGACATATATCTTCTCAACTTTCCAACTGAAACCGTTTGATAGCTGACGGTTGGAAATTCTTTTGCAATGATCTCTCTTTCGATTCCTTTTTCAGAGCCTATATATGTAACTTCCCAATTATTTTTCAAAAATTCAGGGATGATTGCTGTATTGACAGAAACATGTCCAGCAGATCCTCCACCTGTAAACACTATCTTCTTTTTCATATGATTCACCTTCCAAAGCCAAAAATTTCTACCCCTCATAATACCACATCTTCAGCTTATACACAGCGTAAATCTTTTCAATCTGAATAAAAACAGGCCAACAGCCCCAAACTTTTGTTTATAATATGATATTTTTTCTCATCCCTTTCAGGTACTGCAACTTATGTTATAATTCTATCATTGTGCAAAAAATTAATAAATCGAGGTAATATTATGCGAAAAACTAATACAACACATGGGAAAATCCGCCAGTTATTCATCATCTTATTCCCGCTTCTCATCACACAACTTAGTTTATACGCGATGTCCTTCTTCGATATAATGATGTCCGGAAGATACAGTACTGCTGATGTTGCAGGGGTTTCAATCGGCAGCTCATTGTGGATGCCCATTTACTCAGGATTAGGAGGAATACTACTAGCAATCCCACCTATTATTTCTCAACTAATTGGAGCAAAAGATATAAAAAAGGTACCTTTTAATATCATTCAAGCGATCTATTTGGCCCTCGCTATTGGAGTTGCTATTACAATAATCGGATTCATCTTACTTAACCCTATTTTATCAATGATGAATCTAGAACCTGCCGTGGAGCAAGTGGCTCATTCCTTTTTAGTAGGGCTCGGATATGGCATCTTGCCACTTTTTGTATTTAATGTTCTTCGTTCTTTCATGGATGGTCTTGGTCAAACGAGAATTTCAATGCTCATCACATTATCAGCGCTACCGATCAATATTACTTTTAATTATTTTTTAATTTATGGTAAATTCGGATTCCCTGAGCTAGGGGGAGTCGGTTCTGGTTATGCTACAGCCATCACCTATTGGCTGATTTTTATCATTGCCTTAATAGTAGTAGTGAAGGTAGAGCCTTTTGCGTCCTATCGAGTTTTTAAAAGGTTTTATCGATTATCTCTTAAAAGTTGGAAAACCCTCCTTGTCATCGGTTTACCGATTGGTTTTTCAATCTTTTTTGAAACGAGTATTTTTGCAGCCGTTACTTTGTTTATGAGTAGTTATGATACGATTACAATTGCTTCTCACCAAATTGCTATGAACTTTGCTTCATTTCTTTATATGGCTCCATTGAGTATCTCGATGGGATTAACAATTGTAGTAGCTTTTGAAGTTGGCGCAAAACGGTACAGTGACGCACGTGAATATAGTAAAATCGGCATCTCTATTGCAGTTATATTGTCCTTAATCTGCTCTCTTGTCATTTTCTTTTTACGGGAGCAAGTTGCTTCAATTTATACAGATGATCAGGTTGTCATAAAATTGACAACTCACTTTTTAATCTATGCGATCTTTTTCCAAATTTCAGATGCTTTCCAAGCCCCAATCCAAGGAATTCTTCGCGGGTATAAAGATGTGAATTTTACATTCTTTATGTCATTAGTTTCTTACTGGGTTATCGGGCTTCCGTTTGGATATACACTTGCAAACTTTACGGATTTAGGCCCATTTGGATATTGGATTGGTCTTATTTCCGGCCTGGCAATAGGCGCAATTGGATTATTGGGTCGCCTGCTATACTTGCAAAAAGTTAAGTATCCATCGACACAGAAAAGTGTCTAAAAAGTTTTTCCTTCCCACTAATAATCTAGTTTTACTTCAAAGATTACTTACTTCGATGTTGTCTTTTTCAGACAACATCGACATAATTTATGCCCTTCACATCTAATAGCTATTCCACTCCAAAAAATGAATCTACTTCTTGAATGGACATTCCTAAACGTTACCCTAAAGAAGGCTTTGGCATATTATAACGTAAATCATTTGTTATTAAGTCTTGTGTGGTCCTTAACGGATAAGAAATGAGGTGTACAAATGTTTCCGTGGAGTTCCCTATTCTCTTTTCAGAAAAATAGTTCTGATAAAATCAAGCATTTGAATCCAAATGATATTCAATCGTTCATGAATCAAATCTTTTCACAAGCTATGCCAGATCAGATGCAACAGTTCATGAATCAACAAAACCAAAGCGCTGAATCTGAATCACGTACCCAACAGAACACTCCTTCAGATGGGAAACTACAAGCAGCGGTATTTGAAACACATTCAGATGTTTATGTTCGCATCAATATTAAAGATTCATCATGTATTAGACATTTAAAAATCTATCATACTTCAAATCAGCTTATGATTGATGGCATTCCAGGTTATGAAGAAAAATTTGTTACTACCCTGCCCTCCATCGTGAAGAAAAAAGGAACAACTGCGCAATACAAAAATGAAACACTAGAAATTCGGCTTGCAAAGCAACAAGATATTCAGTTTTCTGAAATAGACGTCTCAGAAATTTAATGAGACGTCCATTTCAGAAAAAATTCTGTGTTAAATTTCTTAGTTCCATACAAAACGAATATGGCGTTAAAACCCTGCCATTTACCATGATGGTCAAACCCTAGCACGATACACTTGCCTAATCACAATAATAGCGGTGCGAAGCAGGATTTTGAAGTACTTCCTCAAAGTAGAATGGCTTTATTAGTAGCACGTATTCCCGTTCCTTGTCCTCCATACAAAAAAGCCTCCACCCCGCTTTGTGCTAGGTGGAAGCCTATTCTTAGCAAATTATGCTAAATTATTTTCCAATAAACATTTGTGTCCAATAGTTGCCTGCTTGTACATAGCCAACTCCGATATGTGTGTAGCTTGCATTTAAGATGTTAGCACGGTGTCCTTCACTGTTCATCCATGCTTGTACAACTTGCTGTGGAGTTGTTTGACCTTTTGCAATATTTTCACCAGCAGAAGAATAGCTGATACCAAATTGCTTCATCATATCAAATGGTGAACCATATGTTGGGCTAGTGTGATCAAAATAGTTACGGTCTTTCATATCTTGAGATTTTGCACGTGCAACTTTGCTTAACTCGGTATCGATTGTAAGAGCTTTTAAACCGTTTTTTGCGCGCTCAGCGTTTGTAAGCTCAACCACTTCTTTTTCAAATTGGCTAATTGTAGAACTTGTAGGCGTTCCAGAATTAGTCGGCTTTTGGGCAGGTGGTGTTTGAGTTTGTGTCGGAGCAGTCGGTGCTTGTACCGGTTTTTCAACTGGCTGTGCAACTGGTGTTTTCACTGGCTGTTGCACAGGTGCTTTTGCCGGTTGTTTGACTGGAGCTGCTGGTTTTGCAGTATATTGTTTAGCAACTGCATCAAACTGCTTATTAATGCTAATATTATAGTTTACTGGGATATTATATTTTGCAAGATATTGATCTAGTACTTTTTGTAAGTCTTCTTGGCTATTAACTTTATAAGCTACTGTTTGAATGTTTACATTTTTTATTGTAGAAGCATCAGCCTCTTTCACGCCAACTCCTGTGAAAATTAGGGCCGCTGCAGCCGCTGCTGTAAATAGTGATTTCTTTTTCATTATTAATTCCTCCCTGAAATTCAATGGTGTTTTCTTTCTGCCAAAATCATAACACGGCTTTTTTTGTAACATTCTTACCATGAATTACCTTGAGGGAAAATTAAATAATGAACAGCTAGATGGATTAAAAAATTTTAAGCGGATATTCTTTATAAACCTATAGTTAAATAGTTTTCTCGTAGATTAATTGCTAGATGAAATCTTCTACTTTTCTACTCTGTCAATGGTAGGTGCGCGCTTAACTACCAAATAAAACTAGTAATTTAGGATTGACAACTTTTTTCAAAGACTTTTAATGTAACATTCTTTACTTTTATATTACAAAATTAATTAATTAACACAAATTAAGATCTGAAAATTCAAAAAAAGGCATCCCATAAGAAGGGTTAGACCCTTATATGAGACACCTCTTTTTCTACTATTTATCATGATGGTTATGTTTAATATCATCATTCATCGATTTACTTGTACTCTTTTCTTCCGGTTCACTAGCAGTCCCAATTACAAATTCCTTTTTCGGCATATTATGCAAATCTTTAGCCGTAACATGAGCATAGACATAATAGGTACCTTCTTCTGAGAAGGTTTTCTCAATTTGATATACCCCGTCTTTTAAATGTTTTACTTCAATCGTTTCATGGTTTTCGCTTTGTGATCGCCATATTTCAAATTTCACTTCATCCGCGTCCATTACTTCTTCGTCACCATATGTAACTTTTGCTTTAAAAGTAACAACATCATTCACTTCTGCCTGCTTAGGATTAATTGTCAAGTCTACATTAAGCATTTTGGGCTCAATATCTTTCTCCTGAAGGTTCGAACAAGCAACTAGAACAATCATCAAAACGATTACTAACATGCTTCCTACTTTTTTCCTCATTTTTCTTCCCCTTTATTATATATATATATATATAACAAGATATCATAAATTTGGGAGTTAAATCAGTAATCATGTGACAAATTCCTGATAAAGTGAAACATTAATAAGTAGGGGTTTTCTTGATCTCCTACTGATTGTTTGTCCCGTTCTAGAGTCGCTAATATCTCCGCTCCGCTTCGATAAATCGACTCTACGAACCCGAATCAATAAATCACAGACTAAGTTCGCCGCGTCCTCATGTCTTCGTCTGTGTGACCCACATCCTGTGGGCCTCAACTAAACCGCTAAAAGAGCACATCGCTAAGTTAAGTTTCACTGTATCTCACCAATCGGGCTTTTACGGGGAGTTGTTATCCCCTACCTACACTTCGTTAATTCCTCTAAGCCTTGTGGTGGGAATTATACTGCCCGTTAATGCGGGATAATCACTATGGTGTCTGTGCTAATTTCTCCATTTCTTCAATATAAACTGAAAGCATCCTGCTCTTTTCTTCATCGTTTAAATTGGAATGATGAACTCTTTGAATGCATAAATAAAATTTCTCATACCGATTTTTCCTCGCTCTTGGATGACTGTTTTCATCAAGCAATTCAGCTTTTATTTTTTCGCGAAGCACATCATTTTCTTGACCACCGCTGTCTTCTACTATTCGATTCTTCCATAATTTCGAATAGATCTTCAATAAATATTTGTCGTTTTCTTCATTCATACTACTTCCCTCCATTGATTTACATAATTCCTTATATAAAGGTAATCCTAATGATAAATTATTTGCCTATATGACATATTCTGTATACTAAAAAGAGAAGACAAATCAACTTAGACAACTGGATAAAGGAGTGATTCTATTGGCACAAGTTTACCGCTGCCCAAATTGCCGAACAAATAAATCTAGATTTAATCTCATTCAACAAGTCGCAACTTCTGTAAAAAAAGATCCTCAATCTGGTGAGGTTGTTCAAGAATACTCAAGTGATAATTTAGAGCCTTTTCATCTTCCATACCGCGGCCCAGAAGTAAGAGTCCAATGTGCTTCATGCGGCCTAATCGAAGACGAAAAAACCTTTGCTGCATTCGGCGAACGAAACTTGTAATTTTAATAAAGTAAAACTTCATTCAGTGGGGAGTTCTTTGTCCCCACTGATTGTTAGACCCATTCTAAAATCATTAAATCACTGACAAAGTACACTGCATCTTCATGTCTATGTCTGTTGCCCACATCCTGTAAGCCTCAACTAAACACAAATGGATACTATTTTTCTTCCAAAGCTGTTAGCTGACTCCGGATTTCTTTTTCATTAAGTTTTTCACCAATAATAACTAGATTGAGTGGCATTTTTATTAATTCATTCATATAGATTGGCATACCATAGGAATACTGAAATAAGTATGGTTGCTCAGAGTTTGTAAAAGACACATAGCCCTTCATTCGATAAACTGTTGCTGGAAGAGCACGCAGCCATTCTTCGAAGGAGGTTTGATCCATAGCCTTTTTGAAGGTATGTACGATAGCTTGCAAATGCAAATGACTGTGTACGTTCAATTGACTATGTACATTTTTTTGGTTCATTTTCATTTTTTGTAAAGAAGAAAGTGATATTTTGGCTTGTGTAGTAAGTAAACTTATTGCCTCAGGATTTATTGCTTGAATCGAATATACAAGCTGTCCAGCTTCTAGATCACTTACCAAGTCCTGTTTGTTTAAGAGGATAAAGTCTGCATGCTGTACCTGTTCTACCAAAAGCTGACGTAGCTGTGGTGACAATTCATTCCGATCTTTGAAACGAAGTAAATCAACTACTGTAATAATCCCACGATAATTTAATCTTTTAGCAAATAATGGACTCATGATACTATCTAAAACCTCAACCGGATGAGCCGCTCCAGTTGTTTCTATATAAATCGCATCAAGTTCGTGCTCAGATAACAAACTATGTATTTGTACCTCCAACTTATCTTGTATAGTACAGCAAATACAGCCTCCTAGAAGCTCCTTGAAAGGAACATCAGCCCCTAGTGCTGCTGATTCGACAGATACACTGCCCAGTTCATTTAATAAAATTGCGGCTTTACGCCCTGCTTCATTTTCCTGTTGAATTATTTCCTTTAATAAAGTTGTTTTCCCACTGCCTAGAAAACCACCTAAAATGTATACCTCGGTCATTTTTTCCATTCTAAATATACTCCTGATTCAAATCGATTTAGTTTCACTAGCAGTGTACCATAAATAGACGTACAAAACATGAGATCTTGCTGTGTTATTCTATATACGACGAAACTTCAATAAAGAAAACCAGCAAAGTGTCCTGGTAAGGAGACTTTGCTGGTTTAGCTGTTATTTACTAGTATTCAACTGACTTTCCAATACTTCCGATGCTTTTTTTAGCTGTGTATCGTTTGCTAGAATCTTTTCTCGCAAAACTTGCATAAGCTTTATCGTAGATTCTCCAGTAAGTACACCTGTTGCTTTAATACTGTGGTCTTTTTGGAATTGAGACACTGCATTTTCAGTTTCGTTGTCAAAGAATCCATCAATTTTGCCTGGTTTATATCCCGCTGCTTCTAACATCTTCTCGGCCGTTTTCACTTCGACACCTGACTCAGACACCTTCAATGCTTTATCAGGTGAAATATAAGTAAGACTTGCGTAATCTGGAAGCTTTACCAAAACATCTGGTTCAATTCCTTTGGTATGTATCCAGTTTCCATTAGGTGTCAACCATTTAGCCGTTGTATATTTAAAGTTAGAGCCGTCTTTAAAATCTGTTGCGGTTTGTACAGTTCCTTTACCGAATGATTTTTCCCCAATAAGCTTAATTCCTGCTGATTCGCTAACCGCAGCAGCTACAATTTCTGAGGCACTAGCACTGCCGCCATCAATTAACACGACTACAGGTTTTTCAAATATACCATTGTTTCTGGCGTTAGCCACCTGTTTCTCACCTGCTCGATTTTCCACTTGTAGGATAGGCTTGCCATCCGGGACAAAAATACTAGCTATTTCTTCAGCTTGGTCAAGAAGCCCACCTGGATTACCTCGCAAGTCTAGAATCATGCCTTTCATACCCTGTTTATCCATTTCCTCAATTGCTTGTTTTAAATCATTCGCAGTATCTGTGGAGAAACTTGTTACCTGAATTTTCGCAATATGATTGTCCAGCATTTCGGCATAAACTGTTTCAACTGGGATGGTATCACGTGTGATTGTAATTTCAATTGGTTTTTCAGATCCTTCTCGAGAAATTTCCAATTCAACTTTTGTACCTTTTTTCCCTCTTATCTTCATGACTGCTTCGGTTGAGCTTACACCTTCTAAACTGTCACCATTCACGCTTAAAATTAAGTCATTAGGCTTAATTCCTGCTTTCTCTGCAGGGGAACCCTTTATAGGAGAAACTACCATAATAAATGAGTTTGCCTGTTGAATTTCTGCTCCTATTCCTTCAAATGAAGAAGAAATACTTTCTTGAAAGCTTTTTGCTTCTTCTTGATTCATATAGGTAGAGTATGGATCATCAAGCGCTTTAATCATTCCATCAATAGCACCGTTTACAAGTTCCTTTTCATTTACATCTTTATAAAAATTATTCTTTAATGTGTCATAAGTAGAATAAAGTTTTGCGAATTCAGGATGTTCGCCAGTAGACATTTGAGTAGATAAAGACGATTCGACCTTATCTGTTCCAAAAGTTAACGCAATCGTAGTAATTCCTGCTGTTAAAAAAACAAGTAAAAATATCCCCATGATAAACGGAAACCTTCTCATTTTAACATATCTGGTCTTTTCTGGAGAATCTGTTTGTTTATTTTCTTCTTCCAATGCGTGTTCACCACTTTCAGGTTGTGCCTTCAAATTTTACTCGTGTTCATTAAATGAATCTACGTATTTTGTATGTAAAATTATTTTACCAGATTTATGTCTTTCCGAAAAATATTAATGTTTAGTATAAGTTAAAATTATTGGGTATGTGTGAGGGACAGTATACCATATTTATTCAATCGACATACTTTCCCCAACATCATTTATAGAACATCTGGTCAACTAGCTATCTGTCCGAGAAGAATATTATGTTATTCTTGAACGGCTGCTTCTAAGGCAACTTCTATCATTTCATTGAATGTAGTTTGCCGTTCCTCTGAAGTCGTTTCTTCTCCAGTAAGAATATGATCACTAATTGTCAAAATAGACAAGGCTTTTCGACCAAACTTAGCAGCAAGCGTGTAAAGTGCAGCAGACTCCATTTCTACTGCAAGGATTTGGTATCTTGCCCATTTTTCTAAATCACTGTTGTCATTGTAAAAATGATCTGCTGTAAAGACATTTCCGGCCTTTAGTTGCAAACCTTTCGCAACGCCTACTTCATATGCTTTTCTTAATAAATCGAAATCTGCTGTTGGTGCATAATCAATACCACCAAATGTTAAACGATTCATTTGAGAATCTGTTGAAGCGCTCATAGCGAGAATAACATCACGTACCTTTACGTCTTTTTGGATGGCTCCGGCTGTACCGACACGAATAAGGTTTTGAACATTATAGCTATTAATCAATTCATTAACATAGATAGAAATTGAAGGGACACCCATTCCCGTACCTTGAACAGAAATTCTTTTTCCTTTATAAGTGCCTGTATAGCCAAACATGTTTCTAACTTCATTGTATAGTGTAGCATTTTCTAAAAAAGTTTCTGCTATATATTTTGCACGAAGTGGATCTCCAGGTAACAAGACCGTTTCTGCAATTTCATTTTCTTTTGCACCAATATGTACACTCACTTTTGTTTCCTCCTCTAAAGCTTGATTAATAAATATCGCAAATAACTATACCACAACATCGTCCATAATTGAAAATGTGTACGGAATCTTCATTATAATTGATTTTTAGTAATAATGCATTTTATTCACAAGCATTGTCCGTTCATCTAAACAATTTTCTGCTAACGAAAGTGCCTTTAGATTCTAATGATAATATGCTCATCTGTACAATTTGAAATCTGTAAATACAAAGTTACCTTATTTTCCCCTCTAGCGCATCAAAAAAAAGCATTGCTTTAGAAGTAACAATGCTTTGGTGTCCATGTATGTTTTTTGACAAAGTCACTATTTTAATACACCGTTAGCCTGACTTTTTTTAAGAAGTGAGGGGTTATCCGTTAAAGTGCGTATAACTGATGTGGGAAAATAAAATATTCCCTAGAGTTATTCCTCAGTATCTTCATCAATAATACATTTATCAAGCAAATAATCGAATGTGATGTCTGCAAGATCTTCTAACTCCTCTTCAGTCGGGATATAGCCCCGTTTCATTAACTCCTGATAGAAGAATTCCGCAATTTCTTCTGTATCAATAAATACTTCAATTTCTCGCATGTCATCGCCCCCTTATTAAAGATGTATGAGTCTGATAGATGAAATATGACTGCTTGATCTAATTCCTTTAATTCTTTAATTTTCCATCGCCTGCTGTATCTTCTACGGTCTTTTTTATTTTCAAAAGTGCTATTTTCATCACATGAAAATAATCTTCATCTCCGAACCATTTATACAATATTTGATAATCATTATAAAGATCGAGTAGGCTATCAATAATTTCCTTTTTATCACGACCTTGAACATGTGAGATTGATTCTGTTTTTTGTCCATTTTTTTTCAATGAATCGGCTGCTTTCGAAACTTTTTTCTGGTCCTCAATAAGACCTAATTTAGACATGATACTTTCCGCACGATCTGCATCAGCAATTAATGTGATTTCTTCCTCATGAGCTTCTAACCACTCTCCATCGGAAATCCTAGAAAGTTCATAAACAATATCTTCCCAAGCATCTTCTTTATAACGCCATATCTCAGTTCTGAAGCCAAGTATTCTAAAATAATCACGCTCATATCCATCAACTTGAACTAGATCACCGAACGTAAATTTATATTCAATATCTATGTGCTCTGTATCTGACACTAACTCACCTTCATATTCTTCAACACTTTGAAGTGTGTTTTCTAAATATAGCCCTTGACTATTATTCACTTCATACACAAAAGATCCATCCATAAATTTTACATCAGTAATTTTTCCCACTGTCCCATACATGGTAATGACTACTGTATCGCCTTTCTTAAATTTCGGCTGCTTCTTTTTCCCCATAAGAGACATCCCCTTATATTTCGGTCCAATATGTTTGATAATATAAAGTATATGCAGATTCTATTCTCTGCGTTAACCTGAATTCTCTAATGTTTTTTTGCTAAACCTATTAAAATCTCATAAAAAAAAGCCAGTCCTTTTTCAGTGATAAAAGGAACTGGTTGGTAAGGTATATTTATTAATTTGGTGAGTTCCTTAGAGGCACTCCTTTATCGAAATAGGCTCAGATCAAACAAAGAATGATATGAACTGTTTAGCTCTGCTCATTCAATATATACTCGTCCCAAGCTTCATCAAAAATTGCCATACTTCTAAGATAATGTCCATTCATTTCTAAATACCTGCTGAGTTCATCATAATTATTAGACTGCTTCGGAAACGTATGATCGTTAAATGCTTCATTGGCAAATTTCGTAATTTCATCTACTTCTTTCGGCTGGCGATATTTCATTAAGTACGTGTAAAAAGGCTTCATCATTAACCTCCAAAATAAAGTCAAACATCAATCAGGCTTTTACGGGCAGTTACCACCCACCTGCGCTTCTTCGATTCCTCCAAGGCTTGAGGTGGGGGCTACTGTCCATTAAAGTCGGATAAAATAAATCTGATTTTAATATAATGGAGTTTTGTCTAATCGTCAAAAGAAGGTGTATCAAAACTAGCTGCCCATATACTTTATATACCGCAGTATTGACACGATAGATCGTGTAGATGCGTGAACTAAAGTCTATCGTTACAGGACAAACGTTCACAATTTGTTAATATTCCCCTCCATACACCCTCTTCTTGCTAACTTTTCGTCATTAAATGTATGACTAATTTACAAATTTGGAACAGAGTAAATCGTAGAAATTCACGAAAAATCAAAATAGTTTCGCTTAAGCAGTCGTTTCATCTTCATCAAATCTTGATAATCGACTGTCTTACTTAAATCCACCGTTGAAATTAAGAACAGTTGGTCTTCAATTTGTTTCACCGTTTCATCACTTTGATAAACAGCTCCACAGTTTTCACAAGTATAAGTAGGTGTATTTAAGATTTCAATCGCTTTTGTACCGTCAGGAAGTTCCCAAAAGACTGAGCCGGAACCAAGTACTACACCAGTTACTTCACACCAGGTGCATGTATCCATTTTAATCCCCCTTATCATGATCGCTCTTTGCAGATGACATTTTCTTCAGCTGTGACTGATATTTCTTTTCTTTTAAGATGTCACGCTTTTCACGTTGATCTTTTAATGTGCTATGGTCAGGGTTATTTTCATATGCTTCACGCCGATATAGACGTTCTAATCCTTCTGGGACCAAATTAAACTTACTTTCATTCAACAAACCGGCAATACCGATTTTTGATCGTTTATTTCCTACTTCCGGATAAATACTTGAAAAGTATTCATCTGCTCGCCCTGGTGCGTAATCCTCTGGTTCAGGATACGTTGAAATAACACCTTCAAAATTCCGAAGTACTGTTTTCTCAGGTGATTGCGAAATGATATAGTTAGGCTGTAGTGTAATTTTTCCTCCGCCACCTGGTGCATCGACGACAAAGGTTGGAACCGCATATCCAGATGTATGTCCTCTGAGCCCTTCGATAATCTCAATTCCTTTTGATATCGGTGCCCTGAAATGACCGATTCCTTCAGACAAATCACACTGGTAAATATAATAAGGTCTGACGCGAATTTTCACGAGATCATGCATCAACTTTTTCATAATCGGGACACTGTCATTGATACCAGCGAGAATGACTGCTTGATTGCCTACAGGGACTCCAGCATCAGCAAGCATTTCACACGCTTTCTTTGCTTCTTCTGTAATTTCAATTGATGTATTGAAATGTGTATTGAGCCATACTGGATGATATTTCTTTAAAATCGCACATAAATTTTCGGTGATCCGATGTGGAAAAACAACAGGTGCACGGGTACCAATCCTGATAATTTCTACATGTGGAATTTCACGTAGATTTTTCAAAATATACTCCAGAATCGTGTCGTTAATCAATAGACCATCGCCGCCAGATAAGAGAACATCACGGACAACAGGTGTTTCCCTAATATATTGAATCGCCGCATCAAGTTGTTTTTTTGGAACCCCCATTCCAATCTGTCCGGAAAACCTTCTTCGTGTACAATACCTGCAATACATCGAACATTGATTAGTCACTAAAAACAGAACTCGATCAGGATAACGATGGGTTAAGCCTGGTACTGGGGAATCTTCATCTTCATGAAGCGGATCTTCCATATCGTATTTCGTTTTATGCATTTCGCTTGATATCGGAACACTTTGCATTCGAATCGGACATCGTGGATCATCAGGATTCATTAATGAGGCATAATAGGGTGTTATATTTAGTGGAATGGTTTTCGTTGAAATTCGAACACCTTCTTCTTCATCTGGTGTTAAGTGAATCACTTTCTTCAAATCATCTAATGTTCGTATCGTATTCGTAAGCTGCCAAATCCAATCATTCCACTTTTCATCCGTAACATCTTCCCACAATTCAATATTTCTCCAGTGTCGATCAGGCTTATATAAATCGAATAACATAATGGTTCCCCCTTGCATCTTGATATTACTAGTTAATGCAAGATGCATGCCATAATAGACAAAAATCATGATTTTCATCAAAAAATAATGATCATCGATTCACTCTATTCGATTTTATTCAGCTTATACTGAAGTGTTTGTCGCGGTATTTGAAGCAACTTAGCCGCTTGCAGAATATTTCCTTTGGTTTTCATTAAAGCATTGGTAATTAACTTCTCTTCGGTTTTCTTCAAAGTTTCTCTTAAAGGATGAATCTCTAGTATATGTGTATCCTTAATCTTAAGAAATGGAGGCAAGTCCTGAAAGTGAAGTAAGGTAGTCTCAGTAACATTCATCATATATTCAATCGTATGCTTAAGTTCCCTTACATTTCCTGGCCATTTATATGCGTGGAAAAACTTTAGTAAATCAGGTTCGATACCGCTTATATGCTTTTGCATTTTCGTATTAAAATAAGAAATAAAATGTTCAGAGAGTAGTTCGATGTCTTCTGGCCGCTGATTTAAAGGGGGTAATTCATAACTTAATACATTCAAACGGTAGTATAAGTCCGGCCGAAGCAATTGCTCTTGTAGAGCTTTTTCGGGATGCTTATTCATCGCCGCCATTATTCTTACGTCTACTCTACTATTCTTCGAACCTCCTATTCTTCTTATCAGTCCATCTTCAAGCACCCGCAATAATTTAGTTTGTAACTGAAGCGGCATTGATTGTAATTCATCTAGAAATAAAGTTCCACCGTGGGCTAATTCAAACAACCCCGCGCGCTCTACTGCACCAGTATAGCTACCTTTTGCTGTTCCAAATAATAAACTTTCTAGCAATGACTCTGGAAGCGCTGCACAGTTTTGAGCGATAAAGGGAGCATTTCTTCTAGATGAAGAAGCATGAATGCTTTGGACAAACAATTCCTTTCCTACCCCACTTTCACCATAAACAAGCACAGAAGAATTGGAATTTGCGGCTTTTTTTCCTTGATGAATCACCTGTAAAAACTCCGGATTCACCGTTAATAAATCAGAAAATGTATAGTGAACACTATTCGTTGCACCCTTATTCTTTTTCTGACTAGTATCGCTTTGCTTTAGGTCAAGCAATCGTTCCGATAGAGCTTTCAAAGTGGAATAATCTTTGGCAATTTCAATGGCTCCAATCAATTCTCCATTCATATGCAACGGTAAGGTCGTATTGATGGTTTCAATCATTTTTCCATGTATATTCATATAAGACTGTCGTTTATCTTTAATTGGTTCTCCTTTCTCTATGACCTTTAATAATGTAGATGTATGGCGATTTAGAGATGGAAAGGATTGTATGAGTGGTTCCCCTAGCACCTCTTCAACCTTCATCCGATCCCGTTCTGCTGCCACTTTATTGTAAAAAATCGTATCCCCTTTTGTATTGATAACATGAATGCCTTCATCAATGCTCGTTAAAATGGCTTCTAACACTTCTCTAGTCGTATAAAATTCCTGATTCACATTCATTCACCCCTTCAAGGCTTACTTAATAAAGTATATGAAAGAGTGCCTGAATCTTGTCAGATTACTGCTGATTTTTCAGCATTTACAATATGTTTTTCACCCAAATATTCATATCTTCTAGTTTATCGAAAATATAACAGTTATTCGCTAATCTACCACGGTACGTATAATCTAATGAATAAAAGGCAGCATTTATCCCATATGAAAGTGCTCTTGCAATAGAATACACACAAAAGATTTGCTGTGCAGCCAAGTATTTTTCTAGCTCGCAAATTAAGTGCTTCATTATTCCGAATTGCCGATGCTCCGGCAGTGTCGCACAATCGGTTATTTCAGCATTATGATAATGGCTGTTTACTTCTGCTGAGGCAGCACTAACAATTTTTTCTTTAAAAAGGCACACATAAAAGACAGCATCGTTTTCGATACATTTTTTCACATATTCTGGATCATTCATCGGAACAGGATAGATTTCAAAAACTCGTTGATATAAACGTGCTAATTCTTCTGCATCAGCTCTATTTGCTTTTCTTATCGTATAGCCTAAAGGAAGCTGTTTTCTTTGTTCAACGGAACTAAGGGATAATACTCGTGTTAAAATTTCGTCTTCTTCTTTCCAATTTATACTGTTTCGACGCTCATTTTGATAATATTTTGCAAAAAAACAACAATCACTACCAAAAAAATACTTATCGATACTTGCTTCGAAAACAAAACCAGCTAAAATCAGTTCTTTGAAATATTCCTGTCTTGCTTTAACAATCAGTTTCTCTGCACCGATTTTTAACATGGCTTCATCCGCCTCTTTTAAACAAAGCGTAATATTTCCTAAATGATCATCCATTCGCACCCGTTTATTAAAAGGATCGATAACTAGTTTTACATAATAGCCATCTCCATTTATCTCTTTTTCCATTGGTATATGATTCATTACCCTTCCCCTTTTACTTCATTTTGTATTTAGTGTACCAAAAAATCACGAAAGAGTCAGACCTCACATGCTCTCCCTTATATTTTTGGATAATTTTATCCGTAAATATTAGGGAGAGCAGTATATCGCCTAACCCATATGGACAAATCACTTTGGTTTTCATTCTTCAGCAACTTCACACCAGTCAAGAATCGTAATCGCAATGATTTGAGCTGCTTCGATCATTTTTTCTATTTCAATATATTCATTGGCATCATGGGCTAATTCGGTTTTTCCTGGTCCAAACACAATGGTCGGGATCCCGCCGACTCCAGATAAATAACCACCATCCGTAGCCCATGGTGAAGCTTCCAATTTCGCTTCTCTGTTCATTTTTTCTTTATAAGCAGCTTGCATTGTTTGAAGAAACGGGTGATCTAAATCGATATATCCCGGCAACCATCGTGCTCCAAAAAATTCAAGTTCAACCGGTTTATTGCTAAACCAGTCAAATGAGGAATTTAATTCTTTAATACACGCTTTTAAGCTCTCTTTTGCATCTTCTACTGTTTCAAAAGGAGCAACGCCTAATCGACCTTCCAAAATGACTGTATCAGGAACAGATGACGGCCATTCACCGCCATGGATTTTTCCGAGATTGATGGGAATTGGGATGGAGATATTTTCGTACAGAGGATGTGTGAGTGCTTCGTTTCTTTTATTCTCTAAGTCTCTTATCGCTTCAATAACAAAAATGGATTGTTCAATGGCACTCACACCCTCATATCGTGTACCAGCGTGAGCTGATTTTCCTTTTACGATAAGTCTAAACCACATCGAACCTTGTTGCAGCGGAAAGATTTTCATATTTGTAGGCTCAGGAATAATCGCTCCGTCTGCACGATACCCTCGCAATACGGCTGCAAGTGTTCCTGCCCCACCGCTCTCCTCTTCAATTACACTTTGAAAAATCATATCTCCTTTTAAGTTGATTCCACTTGCCAAAATTGCTTCAATCGCCAACAATAATGATACATTGCCACCTTTCATATCTGTAGAGCCTCTACCATAGACTCTTCCATTCATAATTCTCCCGCTAAAAGGATCGATTTCCCAATCATTTTGATTCCCTTCAGGTACAACATCGATATGTCCATTCAAAAGAATAGACTTTCCTAACCCCTTCCCTTTTTTTATCGCGACAAGGTTTGGATTACCCATAAAATCACTACGATCACAGTGAAAGTGCGGGTGATTTTTTAATACATCATCACCAATCTCCCAAATATCCAATTCTAGACCGAGTTCTCGGCATTTTTCAATGATAATCGCTTGTGCACCTCCCTCATTCCCGCGCTTACTTGGTTCTTGTATCAGCTTTGACAATAATTTGACTCCTTTTGTATAATTCTCGTTAATCCAATCTATCACTTTATGTTTTTTATCCATCATAATCTCTACCTTTCTTTTATAATGCGAATATGATTGGCCCGCTTTACTTCAGTATCCGTTTTCGCTACAACATCATCAAATGTATAAGTCTCGAACAAGTCGGTTAACACTAGTCCTTCAAAAGTCACGGTAAAAACACCTAGCTCGGTAATGATCATATGTACACAGTTAGGAGCTGTCAGCGGCAATGTACAAGCTTTTACTAGCTTTGAAGCTCCGCTTTTGTCAAAATGATTCATTACAACGATGACCTTTTTTGCTTTGGCTGCTAAATCCATTGCACCACCCATCCCTGGAATTCGCTTCCCTGGAACAATCCAATTCGCAAGATCACCATTACCACTAACTTGCAACGCACCTAAAATCGTTAAATCAATCCGTTCTGACCGAATGATTCCAAAAGCCGTAGCACTATCGCAATACGAGCCTCCGGTCTGCAACGTGACAGGATGCCCCCCTGCGTTACAAAGGTTTCCATCTTCCTTTCCAGATTCAGGAGATGGTCCCATTCCAATGATTCCATTCTCAGCATGAAACATGACTGGGAAATTTTTTGGTAAAAAATCAGGAACTAGAGAAGGAATACCAATCCCAAGATTGACGAGCATGCCCTGCTTAATTTCTTGGGCAGCTCGCTTTGCTAGTTTCTTTCTTATTTCTGCTCCCATGCCCATTGCCAATTCACTCCTTTCGATTCCACAATATAATCGACAAAAACCCCTGGAGTGATAATTTCTTCTGGGTTCAATGTACCACAGGGGACAATTTCTAATGCTTCGACGATCGTTATTTTTCCAGCAGTTGCAACAAAAGGATTTGAATTTCTGGCACTTTTATCAAAAATTAAGTTTCCATAATCATCAGCCTTTTTTGCATAAACAATTGCAACGTCGCTCGTTATGGCTGGCTCAATTAAGTATTCTTTTTCTGCTACTTTTACTTTTTCTTTATTTCGGTTTACAATTTCAGCCTCAATGCCTATGTCAGATAAGATACCACCAAGCCCCATTCCACCTGCTCGAATACGTTCAATCAATGTTCCTTGTGGAGAAAATTCAATTTCAAGCTCGCCAGCATTCATATAGGCCCCTGCGTTGGGATTAGAACCAATATGAGAAACTATTAATTTTTTTGCTCGTTTTTTTGTAATGACTTTTCCGATCCCAATATCAGGAAAACCAGCATCTGTACCGATTAAAGTTAGATTCTTAATCCCAGTTTCTAAAATAAGATCTACCAATCCCGGCGGTGTACCAACTCCTCCAAAACCACCGAATAAGATGCTCATTCCATCTTTAAATAGCGGGGTTAAACTGGAACGATTCGTTACTTTCTTAAACATGTTTTCTGTCATCTTTCACACCGCCTATTAGATTTCCTCATTCACATTCAACAAATATTTTTCAGCCCATTCTTCCAATACAGTTTCGAAGCGGTTTATTAATTCATCGATTTCTTTTTCGGTGATTGTTAAAGGTGGTGCGACAATAATGGCAGCACCTGTGACCCCTTCTTCACCAGCTGCTGCAGGATATAATAGCAAGCCGTGCTCCATTGCAAGCTTAATCACTGTATTTGTTATAGAAGCGTCTAGCGGAAAAGGTTTTTTCGTTTTTTTATTTTGAACAAATTCAATACCAAGAAGGAGACCTTTTCCTCGAATATCACCTATAAAGGAATACTTCTGTTCCAATGAGTGCAACTTGTTTTTCAAATATACACCGGCGGTTGCAGCATGTTCAGCTATATCATGCTTGGTAAGATAATTGAGAACAGCAAGTGAGATCGCGCAAGATAATGGATTTGCGCTAAAGGTATGCCCCCCCATAATTATTTTTGAACCGTGTAGAATTGCCTGAATAATAGGATCCGAAACAAGAGTAGCTGCGATCGGCGTGTATCCCCCGCTCAAACCTTTTCCAAGTGTCACAATATCAGGCTTTACTCCCCAATGTTCTGAAGCAAGTAATTTCCCCGTACGCCCCATTCCTGTCATCACTTCATCAGCAATAAATAAGACATTGTATTTCTCGCAAATTTGCTTCAACTTTTGAAAATAGCCGTTAGGTGGTGTTATGGCCGCTCCCGCTGCGCCTATGACTGGTTCAGCAATGAAGGCGGCTACATGATTCTCCCCAATTCTTCTGATTGCTGCTTCAAGCTCATTCGCACAAGCAAGTCCGCATGATTTGCTATCCAGTTGCATCGGACAACGATAACAATATGGTGCAGAGATTGCCGGATACGATTCCAGAATTTCAGTAAATCGCTCTCGACGCACTGGATGTCCAGACATGGACAAGGCACCAAGCGTGATTCCGTGATAGCTCATCCACCTCGAGATGATTCGATTCTTTTGTGGTTTTCCTCTTTCCTGCCAATATTGAATAGCTAGCTTCATCGCTGTCTCTGTTGCTTCTGACCCACTATTCACGAAAAAACTCCAAGGATAGTCGCCGTGCGTTAAATCTGAAAGTTTTAATGCGAGCTGTTCTGCCGCTTCACTGGTAAACTGTGAACGATACACAAACGAAACCTTCTCAGCTTGTTCAATCATAGCTTTAGTAATTTCTTCTACTCCATGACCGATATTCGCTGTAACTGCTCCAGAGCATCCATCAAGATACTCTTTTCCAAAAGCATCGTAAAGAAACACTCCCTTCCCATGACTAATAACTGGATATTCCACATCGAGTACTGGTTTAATTAATGACGATTTCCCCATTTTGCAGCACTCCTTTTCACTTATCTTACGAACCGTATAATCTAATGTATGTCTTTTAAGTCGCAATCTTTCTTCCCGAAAATAAAATGTTATTGCTAACATAGTTGCTTCTTCATTTACTCTGTTTCAGCTTCGATAGAAAGAACTTCGTTTTTTCCTTTTTTCCAGTTTAAAAAAGGAAAAACCGACCTTATAATAAGGCCGGTTACTTTTTTTATTTCGTTAGCAACAGAAAGATGCACCAATGATGATTAATAGGATAAACAACACCACAATTAGGGCGAAACCGCCGGCGAAACCGCCGCCGCCGTATCCACAACATCCGCCACCATATCCGTAACCACCGTATCCGCCATATCCGTACATTACATTCACTCCTCTTTTTGATATCTCTTACATTTTTACAATATGCAACTGCGCCCGATTCGGTCTGTGCATTTGCCTATTTTTTTCGACCGCTCAATTTATCTAAAGACAGTTTCCTATAAAAAATGACTGTATGCACTTTTTATATTGCGAAGTTATTTGTAGAATAGGTTATACTATGAGGAGAATGAAGACAGGTGTAAGCCTCCAAGCTCCACTATAAAACAACTTATATTTTTATAAAAAAGGTTTGAGACATAATGAAAAGTAAAATTATTATGACATTTATCGCTTTATTCCTAACCACGAGTATACTGTTTGTATTTTTGCTTAATCAGAAAACTTATGGAAATGAAACTCTTCCAAATGTATACGAAAAGATAAAAACGAACAAACCGATTCGCTATTTAGTGATCGGCGATAGCATAGGCAGAGGTTCAGGAGCAGCAACTCCAGAAGAGCGCTGGTTTGTCCGTTTAGAGAATATGATGAAACAAAAAGAGAATATTAAGATATCAGGAGATTATATCGTTCAAAGTGGCGCTACTGCATTTGAAGGACTCTATAATTTTTCTCAAACAACAATAAAAGAACCACCTGATCTTGTCTTTATTGTTTTTGGAGAAAACGACCGAAAATACATGTCGGCAAACGATTTCGGAGAAATTTATGAGGCTTTAGTGAGAAAGGTAAAAACACGTTTTCCTAATGCTGAAATTTTTACCATAACCGAAAGTTCTCTTACTTTTTACGACTTTGCTGACGAAATCATGAAAATTTCTAGGCATTATGGAACCGCACATCTTGACATGCGTCCAGTCTTTGCAAAATCCGGCTTAAGCATGGAGCAACTTACAAAAGATTTTATTCACCCGAACGGAATAGGCTATCAGCTTTATGCTAATGAGATATATTCGCAATTACTTAGTCATACAATTGAAGATAAAGTAATTGCCCCTTTGTCTATTCCTCTATATAGACAAAAGGACTTGAACCTGATTAAAATAAATAAGCCAAGCCGTATAAATGGTTTTAATCATTCCTCATTGGGCTTTGTCAGTGAATTAAAAGGTAATTATATCGAGTATGATTTTACTGGAACTATTCTAGGGGGGATTTTCTTAAGAACTCCCATCGGCGGAAAGCTTGATGTATTTATCGATGGGAATTATACGACTACGATCGACACATGGTGGCCTTTTTCAAAAGAACGATATCTCTATATCACAAATGGTTTATCCAACGGAATACATAAGGTTCGTTTTGAAACAAGTGGTACAAAATCATTAATGAATCTTACGGGTAAAGCCGATGTTCACATCATCAGTATTATTACAAATAAATAAAGGGTCAGACCTCACAACCTATACATCGTTTATAGGTTGTGAGGTCTGACCTTGTTGATATGGCACAACCTCGTTATTTACTTAATCGTTACTTTAAAAAATTGAGTTTCCCCTCTAGTTAAAGATGTTTCAGTCGTTTTTACAATTGACTCCACATCATCGCTATTTGTAATAATTATTGGAATAATAGTGCTTTTTGCTTTTTCTTTAATAATCGTTTGATTAAAGGAAATGAGTTTATCTCCCATTTTCACTTTATCCCCTGCACTAACAAAGGCTTCAAAGCCTTCACCATTTAATCCTACTGTTTCGAGGCCGATATGAATAAGAATTTCCGCTCCATTTAGAGCCTTAATCCCAACTGCATGCTTTGTCGGGAATACTTGTACAATTTCTCCATCAACAGGTGAATAAACTGTATCTTCTCCCGGTTCTATTGCAAGGCCATCCCCCATCATTTTCTCTGCAAAAACTGGATCAGGAACATCCTCCAAAGCTACCACGCTTCCATTCATTGGAGCGAATAAAACGATTTCTTTATTAACTGGAACGGACTCCTCCGTTTTCTTCCCAAATAATTTCTTAAACATATAAATCTCCTTCCCTATCTTACATGGTCGAACATCTTATTATAATACTAAATGCGATAGTTTTGTATCATCAAATTAATTATCGAAATAAGTCTTTATATTGCCCATAGCCTTCTTTATCAAGATCAGCAACTGGTATGAATCTGAGGGAAGCTGAATTAATGCAATATCTTAATCCTTCAGGTCCCGGTCCGTCATCAAATACGTGACCGAGATGTGAATCCCCTGTTTTACTTCTTACTTCTGTTCTTCGCATTCCATAGCTCGTATCAACCTTCTCAATGATTTCCTGGTTTAATAGTGGCTTTGTAAAG
The DNA here is from genome assembly GCF_014138605.1 of Peribacillus huizhouensis. Classification (GTDB taxonomy): domain Bacteria; phylum Bacillota; class Bacilli; order Bacillales; family DSM-1321; genus Peribacillus; species Peribacillus huizhouensis. The sequence continues at coordinate 58,049 of NZ_JACJHX010000009.1, forward strand.
CTTGGCCAGCCGCAGCCTGAGTCGTATTTTTCCTTCGAAGTAAATAAAGGTTTTCCAGAGACGATATCTACATATAACCCTTCCGCTTTATTATCCCAATATTCATTTCTAAAAGGTGGCTCAGTGCCATTATTTTGCGTGACTTCGTATTGTATAGGCGTTAATTTTTGTTTTAAATCATGATTTTGATTAGTCATTTTACTGCCCCCAATTCTGTTCAATAAATGTTTGCCGCCCTGATCCGATTCGGTAACGATTATAATGAGCTGGGTTTTTCTTATAATAATCTTGGTGATATTCTTCGGCAAGATAAAACGGTTTAGCCGGTAAAATAGGTGTAACAATTGGCTGTTTAAATCTTCCGCTATTTTGTAATTTTTCCTTAGAAGCTTCAGCTATTTGCTTTTGTTGCTCTGTATGATAAAAAATTGCAGTTTGGTAGGAACCACCGCGGTCGAAAAATTGTCCGCCAGCGTCTGTTGGATCAATTTGCTGCCAAAATAATTCAACTAATTGCTCGTATGGATACACGTTCGGGTCGTATGTAATCTGTACAGCCTCATAATGTCCAGTTGTTTCAGAACAAACTTCTTTATAAGTTGGATTTTCTGTATGACCGCCCGTGTACCCGGATAGAACAGATTCAATCCCGGGCTGTTCAGCAAATGGTTTAACCATGCACCAAAAGCATCCTCCTGCAAATGTAGCTCTTTGTAAATGATTCACCAACACTAACCTCCATTCAGCATGTAGATCAAGTTAATCTGTTAGTATGCGTAAAAATCGTATTCAATAAATTTTAACGCTTTTTGCCAGCTGTGTAAAATGAAAAGCTGTTTTACTCACAATCAACACATTATCCATTTCTCTTTTTAATATATTTTTTCTTATTATTCATCTTCTACTACTTCTTTTTCCCTCAAGTAAGGTGAGTTCTTTACTTTTTATAAGATCGTAATTGCTACCATACTAGTATTACCATTTCTATCGTCTTTATCAAGAAACAAGCTTTAGTGAGACGACCATTCTCCGTTTCCATCTGTTGAAATCGAAGACTAAGAATCGAAAAGTATCATTACTTTGATGCACCAAAACCACTTATTACTACAAGTTTTTTCTACTTCATCATTCATTTTCATAACTCATGTGAATTTGTGAGAATGGACGTATTATGTGATTTTCATATTTTAATTCTTCCCTTTTTTGTGACACCAGCCTAATTAGAATTGCATATGCTGTTTACGAAAGCTTTGAAAAAAGGAGAATAAACCATGTCGAATTCTAAAAAAAGTCGAAAAAACTATTTTATAAAAGCTCAGAAGTATGATTTATTAGCCAGCCATTATAAATACATTGACCCAAACTTGCATGTTTATTATTACCACAAACATTTAACAGCTTTGAATAATGCTTTTGAGGTGATGCGTGCAGAAGATTTATATAGAAAGAGTCCAAGCAGAGTAAGAATTCTTCACGCAGCAACAAATGCAGGAAATGTCGATGTGTATGTAAATGAAACAAGAATATTGCAGAACAGTCCATATAAAACAATTAGTGACTATTTACCATTAATTGCGGGGAAATATCAAATAGATATCTATCCAACTGGTCAGCTTTCTTCAACCATTCTAAGTCAGAAAATTCAAGTTGAGCCAGGAAAGTTATATACATTAGCTGTAAGTGGTCTGGATAAGTCGATGCGACTCATCGCTCATGAAGACCTTCCATCTGTTCCTAATAGCGAATCCAAAGTTCGGCTGATCCATTTGGCTTCAGATAGCCCTGCTCTCGATTTAGCGGTAAAAGATGGAGATGTAGTATTTCAAAATGTACCGTACAGAAAAGCAACAAATTATCTGGGAATTACACCTATGAGTATTGACCTTGAAACTAGAGTTTCTGGTACGAAACAAAGCGTGCTTTCCATTCCTCATGCTGCATTCAGTGACAATAGGGCCTATACCATCTATATAATCGGTTTACAGGATGCAGAGCCTGGGTTGGAAGCTTTATTCGTTTTACCTTAACATTGCTTTCGTATCAATTATATTCAACTCTGTTGCCTAACACATAATAAAAGGGTCAGATCCTACATCTACTATTTATCGTTTACATGATGTGTAACTGTCACGTCCAACGATGTGTAGAATGTAAGATCTGACCCTTTTAAGGTTGTAACGAAGGGACTGTTAATACAAAGGAAATTTTATCATTTTTTAAATCAAATTCTTTTGCTTTCACATGAACATCACTTTTCAACTCCATATTTTGTAACGATACATATATCTGTTCCTTATCCGGCTGTATCGTGACCCATTCTGGTGTTTTATATTGACGATTAATGAAAGTCAATACATAGGAAACAGGTAAATTGAGTTGGCCAACTGAAATCGACTCTTGTTTTAGCACAACATCGCCGTTACTTTGAGCTTCTGGAACAAATGTCAGCTTTAATTCTATATCTCTCCCAAAAAATGGCATGGTTCCGTAAAGTTCAACAACGTCTGATAAATGGACATCATAATGGACAGGTCCAGCCAATCCTTCTTTCTCAATATATTGAGAAATTAACGTATTTAAATCATCTCGATTCGTATTAATGACAAATGAAACACCTTGATCTTTACGATCTATTTTTGCTATTTCCTCATCTTTTGCAGGTAAATTAATTAGGATAATGACAGTTACTAGCACAATAATATTTATGGCCAATAAACTTAAAAATAAGTATTTCCAACTTGCTTTAGACATTAATTATTCTTCATCCCCTTTTGTACTCGTCTCAATGGAATCTCTTCCTAAAGTTTCAATATGCATTTCTTGATAGATTCTGTCTGCAATCAACTCATACCCTCGATTATTTGGATGAAAATGGTCCTCTGTAAATAATAAATTCTCTGCCGTATTCTCAAATAAATCACCAATTTCAATGAAATACGCGTTATCATATCCCTCAACAATTGTTCGTCCGCTGCGATTCCATTGGTCCATGATTATATCCAATTCTTGAAAGGCACTTAATACTTTGGTAAAAGGATTGTATACACCTACTAAATAAATTTGCGCATGCTCATTGTTTGAGCGAACTTTTTTTAAAATTTGTTCCAATCTTTTTTCATACCCTATTCTTGCTTTTTCAAATTGCTCCATTTTCAAATCGATTATATTTTGGCGGAATACCCGCATGATATCATTGCCACCGATCGTAATTACAATTGCATCTGCCTTTTTAATATTGGCAATCACAGTTTTTTCTTTCATGCGCTTCAATAACTGGTCAGTTCGATTGCCTTTTACGCCATGATTTACAAAATTCACAGACGTAATCGTTGGTTCTTTTTCTAGCAGTTGTCGTAAATAGGGTAAATAACCACCTTTGTCAGTAGTGTCGCCTACACCTTGTGTCAAAGAATCCCCTAAAGATACGATTTCTATTGGATCAGGAAAAAAAGTGGCAGGAATCGCATCCTTTTTTTTTAACCCAAGTTCGTTTTCTTGTTGTGATGGATGATTTGAAACTGTTCGAATGTTTGAACATGAAGTAAGAATTAACAGTCCAATCAATAGACAGGATATTTTTTTCTTCATATGTATCACCGTCCTAAAAAAAGGTCTTTCACTATTATATCACGTACACTTAATAAAAATCGTAATTCCATAATTTGAGATACCTTACAACAAAAAAGAATATCCCTTTGCAAAAGCCCCAAACCAACGCCTACTATAAACCGTTTAGTGTATGAAACACTGTAAACAATAAATTAGTGCGTGGTCAGATCTTTTAGGGACATCCACATCATTTTTGTAAAATTTTAATATCATTCAGTATTTCTTCAAACGGAACATCACTCACGCCTGAATAATCTTTGACAATTTGTCCTTCTTTATTAATTAAATAAAACTTTGTGCCATGGATAACTTGATCATTATTGGCTGGTTTTTGAACAATTGTTTTAAAATTCTTTTTAGCAAACTCTTCAATTTCCTGCTGCGTATAGCCCGTTAGGAAATGCCATGAGGATAAATCAGCATTAAATCGCTGTCCATACTCTTTCAACGCAGCTGGTGTATCTAACTCAGGATCTACAGAGAAAGAAACAATTTCTACATTGGAGATGCCATTCTCCTTAAGCATCGTTTGAAATTCAGCCAAATTACTCGTCATAGGTAAACAAACCGTTGTACAGTTCGTAAACACGAAATCAGCAAGCCAAACTTTGCCCTTTAAGTCACTTTTTGAAAACTCTTTGTTATTATGATCCGTGAAAGTAAACTCCTCAAGATCCCAATTATACCCGTTTTTAATCCCTTGTGAACCGCATGCGGATAATAACAAAACAGACATAATTCCAACGAACAATATTATGTTTTGCCACCTTTTCATTTTTTTACCGCCTTTATTTGTATATGATAATTATATTATTTTAACAGAGGGTGTAAGCTGTATAAAGAAATTTGCATTCAAGTTATAAATTTTATGAGCCTTTTCACAAAAAGTAACATCTAACTACTTTTACAGTATTTTCATTATTTATTCCCAATGATACATCACTCCCATAGCCCCTTCTCCCGTGTGGGTACTTACAACAGACGATGTACCTTCAATTTTTATCTCGGATAAACCGCTGATTTCGGCTAATGCCGTTCTAATCTTTGAAGCGATTTCATATCCATTCACATGAACAATGGCAATTCCCATAATTCTCTTATCCTTTAAATCTTCTTTATATTTATTCAAGACAAATTTAACAATTTGAGATTGACTCCTTGCTTTTGAGACAGGATGAAGTACGCCACCCTCTAAAATTGCAATTGGTTTAATATTAAGTAACGATCCAATCATAGCAGACACTTTACCAATTCGTCCGCCTTTCACTAAATTCTCTAATGTATCAATAGAAATAATCAATCTTGATTGAGATTGAATTTCATTAATTCTTTCCAAAATTTCAGTAACACTTTTGCCTTCTTTTGCCATTTTAGCAGCTTCAATTACTTGAAATGATAATGCCTTTGAAATGTATTTTGAATCAAATACAGTAACATTAGATTGAGACATTATCGCTGCACTTTCAGCAGATTGGACAGTACCACTCATGCCACCTGTCATATGAATAGCAATAATTTCGCTTCCATCTTCTCCAAGTCTATCAAATACTTCTAAAAAAGCGCCTGTCGATGGCTGCGAGCTTTTCGGAAGCTCCTTAGCATCCTTCATTTTTATTAAAAACTCTTCTTGCTCCAATTCGATCTTATCTAAATAGATCCTGTCATCTATTGAAACCGATAACGGTACCATTTCAATTCCATATCGTTTAATTTCCTCTTGCGTCATATCAACAGTCGAATCTGTTACAATCTTCACATTCCCCATCACTACACATCCCAATCTCAACAATTCTCTTAATTATACATGGTTAAAACAATCATTCAAACATAATACTCAATATTTCGAGCAATTTTGACAAAGTTTGAAAGTTGGACACATTTATAGCCAACGGGGAACATGATTAAAAAAAATGCTGCCCTTGATTGAATTGAATCGTAGGCTAGATCTTCCCCTACTACTTCATCCAAACATAAGACAGCATCGTATAATTTTATGCGTATATTAGTGAAATATTTGTTATTGTTATCAATCTAAACCTTCTTCTTCCGGTAATTCCTCTTGTAAGAACGCATCTCTCTTTTGCTTCCGTTTGTACACAAATTTTGATAATGAGATACTGATTTCATATAACAGCAACAATGGTATCGTCACAAGAAAATCTGAGACAAAATCTGGTGGGGTAATACATATCGCAATAACGACCAAGACAAAATAGGCGTATTTTCTCAGCTTTTGCAAAACATATGGATTAACTATTCCAATTGAAGTTAAAAACATCGTCACAACAGGAAGTTCGAAAAGAATCCCAAACGGTAAAGTCATATTAAGTAGAAATTGAAAATATTTATCAGCGGTAAAATTGGTTACAAACATTCCATTACTTAAACCGAGTAAGAAATCCAATACCATTGGGAAAATAATGAGATACCCAAATGCTAGTCCACCAACAAATAACAGAAAAAGTGCTGGGATATAAGATAATGTTACTTTTATTTCTCTTGGCAATAACGCAGGTTTTACAAATAACCATAATTGAAAAGCAAACACTGGTATTGTTGCTGCTACCGAAACAACAGTTGCAAGCATGAAATAAATCCAAAGGATATCACTAGGTCCCAATACCATTAGTTTTTCATCAAAATCTTTAACAAGCCATTGATATATATCTTCAACGTAGATAAATCCTACAATAAAAAAGAGGATAAAGGAAATTACTGTAATAATTAAACGTTTACGTAGCTCTTCTAAATGGGCAATTACGTTTTGTTCTTGATCTACCAAATCTATCACGCTCTCTATAAAAAATACGAAGATTATCGAATTTTCTTCATTATTCCTGTTTATTGTAAGAATTCACATCGACAGTGATTTTATCCCGCCTTAATTGTCAGTAAGACATCCACCTCAAGGCATGAGGAATCGAAGAAACGGAGGTAATAGTGACACTAGAACGGAACTATCAATCAGTGGGTGATGAAACCCCACTGATTTATGTTTCACTCTTTAGTGTTACATTTACATAGTTTGAACTATATATTGTAGTTATATAGTCTGACGCTTCCGTTATATGACATCTTACTCTTACATTCAGATACTTATTTTACAGAATTATTCTTTTTTTCATCTTTTTCTTCAAAGACATCATTTGTCAATTCACGGGTTGAACTTTTAAACTCACGTAAAGTTTGACCGAACGCCCGTCCAATTTCAGGTAATTTCTTCGGACCAAAAATGATAAGTGCGAGCACTAAAATCAAAATTAATCCTGGTACCCCTATATTTGAAAACATAGTAACACCCCTCCTGTTCATTCTTCAATAAAACAACCCATTCGAATTAAATAGTATCTCACTTATTAATTGACATAACTTGCTTAGAATACTTTTAACATGCCCCAAAAAAGTCGATTTATCCCTTGTAATTTTACCTTATCCCTGTAATTAATTCCAGTTTTATTAAAAAAAGTGGGTGTGCATAACTAAAGGATCAGAACCCAATCAACTAAATACAGTTCTAGTAAAGTGTAAGTAACACGATAAACTGTGTGATGAGTGGGTCTGACCCTATTTTGCATCTCGTTCTATAAATATTAAATCAGCAAAGAAAATAAATTACTGTCTTTATTTACTTCCACATATGGAAATCCTTTTTTGCTCATGCGCTCAATCAAGGGGCCATAATCCTGCCTATTTTTCAGCTCGATTCCAACGAGAGCAGGTCCCTGTTCTTTGTTATTTTTTTTCGTATATTCAAATCTAGAAATATCATCATTAGGACCGAGTACTTCATCTAGAAATTCACGTAAAGCTCCAGCTCGTTGAGGGAAATTAACTATGAAATAATAAAGTAATCCTTCATATAAAAGCGATTTTTCTTTTATTTCTTGCATACGACCAATATCATTATTGCCCCCACTAATGACACAAACGATGGTTTTCCCTTTGATTTCATCCCGATAAAAATCAAGTGCTGCAACAGTCAACGCTCCTGCAGGTTCGGCAATAATCGCATGTTCATTATATAAGTCAAGAATAGTTGTGCAAACTTTTCCTTCAGGGACCTTAATGATATCATCCACATGTTCCTGACAGAGATCAAACGTTTTTTGTCCTACACATTTAACTGCTGCTCCATCCACAAACGTGTCAATATCTAGTAATGCCTCTACTTCACCTTTTAATAAAGATTGTTTCATAGAAGCAGCACCTTCTGGTTCGACACCAATGCAAGATGTTTCTGGTGATACTGATTTGAAATATGTCGATATCCCAGATACTAGGCCTCCTCCGCCTATTCCCGCAAGTACATAATCAATCTTTTCATCACAATCATTTAAAATTTCAATGGCTACTGTCCCTTGACCAGCGATGACCAATTCGTCATCGAAAGGATGGATAAAAGTCCTGTTTTCTGCTTCCATGCATCTCTCCGCTTCATAAAAAGCGTCATCAAATGAATCGCCTACTAATACAATTTCAATTTTGTCTTTACCAAATAGCTGAACTTGGTCAACTTTTTGCCGAGGAGTTGTCGCAGGCATGTAGATTTTCCCTGAAATCCCCAACTGACTACACGCAAATGCAACCCCTTGCGCATGATTGCCCGCGCTTGCACAGACAACTCCATTCCTTGTTTCTTCTTCAGACAGCTTTTTCATTTTATAATATGCTCCCCTAAGCTTAAAAGAGCGAACATGCTGTAAATCTTCTCGCTTTAAGTAAACATTACATCCATACTTCTCAGATAATCTTTCGTTCCTTTGCAGCGGCGTATGTGCAACGATATCTTTAAGCTCCTGGTAAGCAACTAAGATATCTTCAACTTGGACCCATTTTCTTGTTGATGTTATTTGGCTCATGTAATACCCTCTTTTCAATTCACTAGATAATTTGTCAATTATATCACTAATTAAAAATAAATCAACAGATTTTTCAGATATTTCACCTTATTTGCATCTAATAGAAAACTCCAAAAAATTGAGATGAATGACTCATTATTAATCCGATACTTCAATCATCGATATGAATTAAGACAGCGAGTACTACATTTTTCTATAAATGAAGTACTCCGATTCTGCCTAGTTCTCGATTCGTTCTAATACCACAAATTCATGAGGATACTTGTTCTTTTCATCGATGATACCAGTTGTTCTAGAAATCAACTGCCATTTTGACATATTTAATTCAGGGAAATACGTATCACCAGCAAATGAATGATGAATTTCAGTTATATATAACCGCTTGCAGTTTGCAAGTAATTGCTGAAAGATTTCTGCTCCGCCAATTACGAACACTTCTTTATCCGAAGTATCCGCATATGCAACAGCTTCTTTCAAATTAGAAATAACGGTTACACCCTCTTTTTGATAATCCGTATTCCGGGTCAAGATGATGTTCTCTCTACCAGGCAAAGGTTTGCCAATAGACTCATACGTTTTTCTCCCCATCAAAATCGGATGTCCCATCGTCACCTTTTTAAAATATTGGAGATCCGCCGGTAAATACCAAGGCAGTGTATTGTCCTTACCAATTAATCGATTGTCATCCATTGCCAAAATAAAAGATATCATACACTCACTTCCCCTTTAATATGTGGATGTGCTTCATAGTTTTCCAATTCAAAATCTTCATATTTAAAATCGAAAATACTTTTTACTTTTTGATTAATTTTCATAACTGGTAATGGATATGGTTCTCTAGTTAGCTGGAGATTAATCTGTTCAACGTGATTGTCATAAATATGAACATCTCCAAATGTATGAATAAATTCTCCATACTCTAAGTCACAAACTTGCGCAATCATCATTGTTAATAGAGCATATGATGCGATATTGAATGGCACACCTAAGAATACGTCAGCAGATCGTTGGTATAGCTGACATGATAATTTTCCATCCCGAACATAAAACTGAAACATCGCATGACACGGCGGTAAGGCCATTTTTTCTATTTCGCCAACATTCCAAGCATTAATTATCAATCGACGTGAATCAGGATTTTTTTTAATCTGCTCAATCAATTGTGAAATTTGATCAATTTGTCTGCCATCAGCTGTTCCCCATGAACGCCACTGATGGCCATAAATAGGACCGAGCTCACCTTTGTCATCCGCCCATTCATTCCAAATACGAACACCATTATCTTGTAAATACTTAACATTCGTATCACCTTGTAAAAACCACAGTAATTCATGAATGATTGCCTTTAAGCTTAGTTTTTTAGTCGTAAGGACAGGAAAACCTTCTTGTAGATCAAATCTCATCTGATAGCCAAAGGTACTAATTGTACCTGTCCCCGTTCTATCGCTTTTCTTTGTTCCGTTTTCAAGCACATGTTTACACAAATCCAAATATTGCTTCATTAAATTAAACCACCTTTTTCAGTCACACACTATTTATATAGGTAATAACCCCTTAATTCCCTTTTTATAATACTACAATTTTCTACTTACAAACCAATTATCCCAAAAGAATTAATTTAATAAGCGTAGTGTTTAATTTATTTCGTAGTTTTAGTTTTTCATATTAATTAAGCTGTTTAATAAATGAATAAGTACGTGGCGCCTTTTCTTTTAGCACTTTATTAGAAACCGAATTCGCATAGAACATCGCATATGTTTCGGCAAAATATTCTTCTGGATATGTAGAATAATAAGCTTTGTCAGGAAAAAGTCCGCTTACTTCTTGCTCCCAAATTATTAAAAATAGATTATTATCACGAATTCCATTATACGCGAATGTATCGATCGTATGCGCTAATTCGTGAAGCTCAAGATTAATCGAACCGTGTCCGTTTCCCGATTCCGTTGCACCAATTTTCACAAAGACAATACGATTTCCTCCCATTCCAGGCACATCATCCCAAGTTGTCTGATTATTTGTATAACCTCTTGGCTTTACCCCTCTTAAGTGCATCGTATGTGGATCATCTGTCAAGCGACCTGTGAATAACTTAATTTTAACATTTTTATCTACTAACTTTTGAATTGTAGCGGGAGGAAGTTTACTAATTTGTTCAACACTGTTAACCGCTTCTCCTACATTAAAGGATTGTTCAGGGAATAAAAAAAGACGTTCTAAATTTGTATTTTCCTGCCATACTTTTGTTAATTTTAGGCTATGGCCTTTTGGAAATGCACCAACACTTAAACCTTCAGTTTCAACAAAGCTAAATGAAGAAAGAATGAAGAATAGAAGGAGGCATAAGATTATAGAAAATGTTCTTTTCATATATAGAACCACCATTCGTTATACTAGTTTCAAAAACTATCACATTATATTATTGAAGTATAACATACTATGAATCCTTTAAACTGTCGAAAATATTTGGAAATGAACTTGAAATTACAATCAGTACGGGTTCTTCATTCCCATCTAATTGTTGAACCAATTGGATCTTTTCAGGCAGTTTGTCCCCTACCTCTCTTCTTAGTTCCTGATCAGCTTTTTGTAGGGTTTTACTGCCGGTTAAGTGGTGAAAAAAGTGGTACGTAGTATGAAGGAGAAGATTTTCGAAGAATTTATAAGTAACACTTCAGTAGCTTTGAACATATACAAGAAGTAACTGGATGAATGCTAGGTGATTATATTGAGACGTGTTAATAAGCAGGAGCTATTAAGACTTCACCCTGAACTTGCAGATGAAGTGCTTGATGTATTTAATCTTGAGGTTTTCATATATCTTGACCTTGTCATATTTTCAATCTTTTTAGGACTTCTTTTACACCCTTTAATCCAATCATTTTTATGGTCCATTTTTATCCCATTATTTTTCTTGATCTTCTTTTTCATTGTGTTTCAAATCATTAAACGAAAATTCCCTGATAGTTAAAAACTACTCTATTTCCTTCAAAACGAGAAAAGGCTGTCACCAAAAGAAAACGATCAGAACCCCACAATTTACTTAAGAACGTTTATTTGGTCGTGTGATTAATTCAATAAACGGTCTAATAATTGTAAGGTCTGACCCTTTTGGACAGCCTTTTTCACTTAATCTTTTATATGTCGTAAATTACGGTAATGAATAACAAAGGTAATCGCAAATGTGATGACTATCATGGAGAAAAACATTGCATGTGGAATCTCAATCTGAATAACAGAAAGATACATTTTAATGGAGATAATGGCAATCAAAACATATGCAGCCGTCTCCAGTTCAGGTACTTTATCAATTAGCTTAAGGAATACACCCGCAATGCCACGCATCATTAACACTCCAAGCATACCACCAATCAACAACACCCATACTTTTTCACTGACACCAAATGCAGCGAGAACACTATCCACCGAAAACGCGATATCCATTAATTCAACAGCAACGACCGTTCCCCATAAATTTCCAAACATCCTAATAAGAATACTTTCTTTAGACATTCCTTTTGATTCTTCTTCACCATTCTCATTTTGTTTCGTTTTATCAATAAAATACTTTATGGCGAGCCATGCAAGATATGTTGCTCCCAATACTTTTACCCACCATAGATGAATTAAATAAACACCGAGTCCAATCGCAATGAAACGGAATGCATATGCACCAAGTAATCCATAGAAAAGTGCCTTTTTTCTTTGTTTAGTAGGTAGATGACGAACCATAACAGCGAGAACTAATGCATTATCTGCTGACAACAAACCTTCAAGTAAAATCAGTGTTCCAATTAACCCCCAGCTCACTGGGTCTGACAATACTTTTGCCCACATTTCCCAATCAAAAAATTGAGCGTACGTGTTCATAATGCTTGTTAACATATTATCCCGGCTTTCTTGTAGAATAAAAGTTCCTCATTTATTAAAAAAACCTAAGCTTCAGGAACTTCGAAACCAAACTGAATCATGAGTGATCTATTCAAATAAGAATGATCGGCTTAAATTAGGGAGTTGGACGTATTCGCTCGTTCAAAACATCCTAAAAAAACATTTACATCATTCTTTTAAAAATGAAAAATGCGCTAATAGCAGCGCATTCAGTTTGACCATATAGATAGCATACGCCTATAAAATTCATATTTCAAATGTTTATATTCATTCTAGCAAAATTAAAGTTAATCTTAAATCGGTGGGGGTTTTACTGCCCGCTATTATGGGATAAGCATCTTCAAGAAAAATAAGTTTGCTCCGACCATTTCGGAGGTGTATTTTTATCCCAATAAATTTTACCTAAAGCATAGTGTGTAGCGAATTCATCATGATACGTATGATAATGAAAATTGAACCAATATCCTTCTTGCGGTGGATTCTCTTGTCTAACATGAAAACGAATAATATCATTTCCAGTATTTTCGTTATAAAGGTGAAAAATCTTCTCACTTCGTCCTGAAGAAGGTCCTTTAGATATAGTTAACTGAACAAGCTCTTCATCAGGGAAGTTTACTGCCATTTGTGTGATGGCCTCTTCAATTTTTGGTAAAACAGCAAATTTAAATTCATCTTCAATCTTCGGACCAATCTTTTCACCGAATTTCGTAAAGGCATGTTCCTCGGCCTTTGTCATGATCGATTCAAGAAACTCACTTCGGTCAAATATACTTGTTGATATCGAGTCATCAGCTGATTCGATTAAGGAATAGCTTGTACTTTCCGTTTCTTCAAAAATATTTTTCTTTGGGTGTTTATTCGGATGTGCTTCAGTAAGCCAGGATATATCAGAAGGAGAAACCATTCCGAATGTTAGAACAGTTACTAATACAACTAAGCTTTTCTTCAACCATTTCGATTTCTTCATGATGATTTCCCTCCTCCTTCACGTATCAATGAAGTTACAAAAAGTATTATTTCCTGCCTTTATTAGCTATTCACGTCAATTTTCAGTTATCGGCATACATGACTAGCCATTTGTATAATCTAATTTCTAGTATACGGGATTTCTTAGGAAATTACGAAAAAAATGTATGCTAAATTTCATTTTGATGGCATGTTTGTCTATAATAAAGAAAGACCATTTTTTTATTGTGTAAAAGAAAATGAAGGATTTTGCATACCTGATGTAGAACTATATATTGTAATCCATTGTTTTGTAAAGGAGGAATTCACCTATGGAAGCGTCAGCACTTTTGATACTCGTCGTAATTTCACTTGTTTATTTCATTTATGAAGCGATTGCCGATTGATTAACGGGAAGACTATGTATAAAACTATTCCATTTCTTCTTTTGTTCTAATCTGAAAAAAGAAGTGGTTTTTGTTATTTTAATAGCCTGATCCTAGAGGATAAGTAGTCGCTATAACTCTACATACAATGTTATTAATGTATTATTAACACGATATACTAGGTCAGGTCCTTTTTAAGTATTCTCTTGCTTTTTAAATTGACTGAAATTCAAACTTGAAGAAACTCGTCTTAAAGAGCAACGACGAGTTTCTTTTATAATTGAATGTACCCATAATGAAATAATGAGGTTTTCCTTTTGATTGTTGTGAACCCCAATTTCTCAAATCGTTTGCTTCTGAAATGATCCTTTAGCACGACTCGATTATTCGCAACGCGCTTTGCCTGCTCAATTGTTTCTAGTTGTAAATCATTATAGGATGCAAATTGTGCCAACCCATTTATACCTTCTGATTCTTCAATACGCTCTTCAAACATCGGATCAAAGTACACCACATCGAAGCTGTTATCTGGAAGCTTTTTTAAAACCTCATGATGATTACCTGTTTCAATCTGAATTCTTTTCATCGCAGCATCCATAAGTTCGATCCCACTTTCCCACTGCAATAGTCCTTCTTTAACAATAAAGGAGATGATCGAATTTTCTTCAATCGCTCTAATTTCCCCACAAGCACCTGAGACGTAACTCGCAATAATGGCATCTGAACCTAATCCGAGTGTACAGTCGAGAATAGAAGACCCTTTTTCAATTCTAGCAGCTGTTATATACGGATCATCTTCGCCGTTCATCATTCGTTTGATACGAACCATTGCAATATTCGGATGAAAAAAGAAAGGTGAACCCCCAGAAATTGTATGAAGTTCTAGTTTGTTTTTCCCGACAACCAAACAGTCCATCCCATAATCTTGATGCATTCTAGTTAAAGACCGTTTATTCCTCTTGTAAAACGGCAGTGAAAATTGAGTGGCAATACTTTTAGCTCGTTCAGTATGTATTTCATCAGTGCGTCCAGCTGTTGTGACAAACATGATTGCTCTCCTTTTAGTCAACTAAATAGCAGTAGAGACTTATCTAAAAGGACAAGCCCTTTAGAGTTAAGTCTCTACATGCTTAATACTAGCTTATTTCATTTCTTCAAATGCTGTGAGAAGATTCTCCATTACCGCTTCCATCGGAAACCCTTCTATATCATGACGTGGAATGAAGTGAATCACTTCTTTTCCTTTTAATAAAGCCATAGACGGGGATGATGGTTCATATCCTGTGAAATATTCACGCATTTTTGCAGTAGCGTCTTTATCTTGGCCTGCAAACACTGTAACGATATGATCTGGTTTGTTAGCCGAATTTAATACTGCTTGAGTTGCTGCTGGGCGGGCTATTCCTGCTGCACATCCGCATACCGAATTCACTACAACAAGAGTTGTTTCATCTTTTACTGTATTCATAAAGTTGTCTACTTCCTCAGCAGTAGTAATTTCCGTAAACCCCGCTTGAACAAGCTCTGCTCGCATTGGTTTTACCATTTGTTTCATATATTCTTCATATGCCATTGACATAGGTAGTTGCCTCCTTTATTTTCCGATACACCATAAGAATACTATACATATTAACAAATATGCAAAAAAGTGAATCGTCTATAATACGTTTAAGTTAGATAATCCGCTCATTTTTTCAAAATAGTTAACCTACTGTTCCACTACTTCTTGAATAGGTTTGAATTTTACAATTCCAAATTAAAAAGGGCCAGGCCCAACTCTTATTAGAAAATTCGTGTCTAAACACTTTCTTCTAATTTAGAGTGTGAACTCCGACCCTTCTTTAACAAGTGTAGATTAACTTCATCTGCTTAGATTTTTAATACGCCACCTGTGTTAGCACTTGTAACGAGCTTAGAGTAGCGTGCTAAATAACCAGTTTTTACTTTTGGTTCAAAACCTCGCCAATTTGCTTTACGTTTTTCAAATTCTTCATCTGAAATTTCTAATTGGATTGTACGATTATTTAAATCTAATTCGATAATATCGCCGTTTTCTACAAATGCAATTGGACCACCTTCTGCAGCTTCTGGAGAAATATGCCCAATTGAAATTCCTCTTGATGCACCTGAGAAACGACCATCAGTAATAAGACCAACTTTAGCGCCAAGACCTCTACCGACAATTTGCGAAGTAGGTGCTAACATCTCAGGCATTCCTGGCCCACCTTTAGGTCCTTCATAACGGATCACGACAACATGTCCCTCTTTTACTTTACCAGTGATGATTCCAGAAAGGGCATCTTCTTGAGAATCGAAGCAGATTGCTGGACCTCTATGATAGCCGCCTACTGCTGGATCGACAGCTCCAACTTTAATAACTGAACCATTTGGCGCTAAGTTACCGAATAATACAGCAAGGCCGCCTCGCTCAGAATAAGGATTGTCTAATGGACGAATAACATTTTTGTCCAAGATTTCCGCCCCAGCAACATTTTCACGTAATGTTTTACCAGATACAGTTAGGCAATCACCATTGATTGCACCCGGCTTTTTAAGAATCTCATTGATGATGGCACTAACGCCTCCTGCGTTATGAACATCTTCAATGTGATAATCTGATGCAGGAGCGATTTTTGCAAGATGAGGTACACGACTTGCAATTTCATTGATACGTTCTAATGAATACTCAATTCCAGCTTCATGTGCTAATGCAAGTGTATGAAGTACTGTGTTTGTTGAACCACCCATCGCCATGTCCAACGCAAATGCATTATCAATTGCATCGATTGTTACGATATCACGTGGTTTAATATCCTTTTTGATAAGCTCCATTAATTGCGTAGCTGAGCGTTTAACAAACTCTTTACGTTCGGGAGCTACAGCTAAAATTGTACCATTACCAGGTAGGGCAAGACCAAGACCTTCTGCCAAGCAGTTCATGGAGTTTGCAGTAAACATACCAGAACAAGAACCACATGTAGGACAAGCAAATTGCTCAATCTCTTGTAATTTTGCTTCATCAATTTTACCAGCTTGGTAAGCTCCAACCCCTTCAAAAACAGAGTTTAAGTTAAGTGGGTTACCATCTTTATCCACACCAGCTTTCATTGGTCCACCGCTAACAAACATTGTTGGAATATTGACACGAAGTGCCGCCATCATCATCCCAGGCGTAATTTTGTCACAGTTAGGAATACAAACCATTCCATCGAACCAATGCGCAGAAACAACAGTTTCAATTGAATCAGCAATAATCTCACGACTTGGCAATGAATAGCGCATACCAATATGCCCCATTGCAATTCCATCATCAACCCCGATTGTATTGAATTCAAAAGGTACGCCGCCCGCTTCGCGAATCGCTTCCTTTACAATTTTTCCAAATTCCTGCAAATGTACATGACCTGGAACAATATCGATATAAGAGTTACAAACTGCGATAAACGGCTTTCCGAAATCTTCTTCTTTAACGCCGGCTGCACGTAACAAACTACGGTGTGGAGCTCGGTCGATACCTTGTGTAATCATGTCACTTCTCATTTTTGGCGTAGACATTGCTGAAAGACCCCCAATTTATTATGTTATGTGAATAAATAAGATTATTTATTATTATCCAAAAATTCTAACATAAAAGCCAAGAAAAGAAAATGAAAAAAACTCAAATAATATCGAAATATGGCTATTCCATACAAAACTCCACCATTTACTATGAAGGTTCCAGCCTGTAGCACACTACACACACCTAATCACAATCGTGGCGGTGCGTAGCCGATTTTGGATGCATTCTTTATAAAAATTAAGTATACCCGCTAAGTAGATTGGCTATATTAGTAAGTCACGAAGCCCCGTCCACATATCCTTCATACAAAAAGGTCAGATCCCACATCGACTATATTGTTTATTTGACGTGTATATGACACAATAAACATCTATAGTGTGTGAGGTCTGACCCTCTAAAACATCCTCTGCTTACCCTTATTTTTCGCTATTTTCTACTTCCGTAAGTCGCGCATCTGTCATTTGCTTCCAAACGGACCCTTTCGCTTCTTCCCCATTTTCAATTCGGTCAATAGCCATTTTTATTTGCAAAGCCACTTCGAATTCTGAATCTTTTTCCGCTTCTTTTAAAGCAGATAATACGCTTTTATCACCAGATTCATAGAGGAACATTGCAGCACGCCATCTAACAATTTTACTTTTATCTTTTAAGGCAGATGCCATTTCCGTCATCGCTTCCGCAAATCCGAGATCAGATAAGCAATCACCAGCCGTTCTTCTCACAGCAGGATTTTTATCATTTAAGCCCATATATAGTGCAGGTAATACTTTTCGATCTTCAATCATTCCTAGTAATACGACCGCTTCTCTACGTACAGAAACTTTACTGTCTGACAAAGCTTTTTTTAACAATGGCATATCCTCAATTGTCGGATCTTCCATTTGCTCAAGTGCCTGATAGCGTTTTTCCCAATTTTCATCCTCAAGCATTTCTGCGGTAAGCTTAATTTTAGTCCGTTTTACTAGTTCTTTTTTATTGTCGTTCTCTTGCTTAGCCGCAGCTACAAGTTCATTTATCCGTTCTGGCGGATACGCAGCTATAAGTTCCTCAGATACTTCTGCACCAATTGCATCCATATCTCCGTATCTGACACCATAGTCTTTCCATTTTCTTAGCAAAACAACATTATCATCTTGTTTCTGTGCTGCTTGAACAGCTTGGGCAAAAGAATCCGGAAGAGCATAGCGCTTTTCACTATTTCCGTCGTTTAGCTTGATTTGATATGGTAATCCTTTGAAATGCAAAATCGAAACATTGACTTCTCCATAATGATCGAGAATAGTCGATCCCACTTCTTCATTTCTTGTATCTTCACCGAATACTTGGCGAACTTTAATCAAGATTTCTTGCCAATCAAATTTACCATTTCGTTCAATGGCTAAAAAATCGGCAACATGATAAACACCCTTCACACCATCGATATATAAAATTTCTCTGATTAAAGATGGCGCTTTTTCAGCTTCCTCTTTTTTATAGTTATTGCTTATACCAGCTGGTAGCTCTTCGGCCAAGTTAATTTTCATTGTGTTTGGACTTGGTGTAGGTTCAATCGATATAATATTCATACGTTCGCTCCTTTACACATATTTTTAGGATATGACTATAGTTTATCATAATCTATGGTTTAGGCGGTTCGGAGTGAATTAATGCTCATACGTGACCTGCTTATTCCTCTAATTTTTCCGCTAAGTATTCCCAACGTTCAAGCATATAATCAAGCTTTTCTTTAACTTCTGTCTCCTCTTCCATTAAGATTCGGAGTTTTTCAAAATCACTTCCAGCCGTTGCCATTTCTGCAGTGATGCTTGTTAAACGTTCCTCGGCTTTTTCCATTTTCTCTTCAATTTCTTCCCATTCTTTCGTTTCAGCATAGGTCAATTTCTTTTTCTTTTTATCAGGACGTTGTTGTACTTGAACAACAGGTTTCTCTTGCATAGGCTCAACTGTTACTTTTTCTTCTAAAAACTCAGAATAGCTACCGTAATAATGACTGACAACAGCTTTTCCTTTGAAAACAAAAAGTTGTGAGCATGCTTTATCAAGAAAGTAACGATCATGCGAAACAGTAACGACCACTCCAGGGAATGTCTCTAAATAATCCTCAAGTACAGTCAATGTCTGAGTATCAAGATCATTGGTTGGCTCATCCAAAAGGAGTACATTTGGAGCTGACATTAAAATCTTCAATAAGTAAAGTCGACGCTTTTCTCCACCTGAAAGCTTGCGGATTGGCGTTCCATGTGTATGTAGAGGAAAGAGAAATCGCTCGAGCATTTGAGCGGCAGAAATATAGCTACCATCTTTCAAGGCAATCGATTCAGCTGTTTCGCGAATATACTCGATCATCCGCATGCTTTCATCCATATCTTCACTTTCCTGTGTATAGTAGCCGATTTTCACAGTTTGTCCTGTTTCAATCACACCAGAATCGATTTTCACTCTACCGGCCAAAATATTTAGCAAAGTCGATTTTCCTGTTCCATTTTGACCGACGATGCCAATTCTATCTCCTCGTTTAAATAAATAGGAGAAGTTATGTAGGATAGTGTGGTTGCCATATGACTTCGAGATGGACTCTAGCTCCAACACTTTTTTCCCTAGGCGTGCCCCGCTTAATTCAATATCAAGTGACCCTTGTTGCGATTTATTTTGCACATCCGATTCTAGCGTTTCAAAACGCTGGATTCTTGCTTTTTGCTTTGTCGTTCTCGCTTTTGCACCTTTTCTTATCCAGGCTAATTCCTTTTTAAATAAGCTTTCCTTTTTGTTTTGTTCAATTGCTTCATTTTCTTCTCGGATTGCTTTTGCCTCTAGAAAATCACCATAATTACCTTTGTATTCAAATAGGCTACCACCACTAAGCTCCCAAATTTTATCCGAAACCGTATCAAGGAAATATCGGTCATGAGTTACAAAGAGAACGGCTCGCTTTGATTTCACTAAATATTCCTGCAACCATTTAATACTGTCATAATCAAGGTGATTCGTTGGTTCATCAAGGATGAGCAAATCGGTTGTTTCAATTAGCGTTTTCGCTAAAGCCGCCCGCTTTTTTTGTCCACCTGACAGCTCAGCTATTTTCCTTGAAAAATCAGGGAGTCCAAGTTTTGTTAATATCGCTCTAGCGTCAGCGCTTGTATCCCATGCATTTAATGCATCCATTTCCTGCTGTTGCTTTAATAACCGGTTCTGTATGTCGGTATTATCCGGATCGTTTTGCAACTTTTGTAGGGTGTTTTCATATTCTTTAATGACTTTAAAAACAGGGTAGTCACTTGCATAAAGAAAATCAATTATTGTCATGTCATTTGGAAAATCTGGATCCTGAGATAAATATGAAATAGAGTAATCGTTCGGATGATCCTTTTCCCCAGTGTCAGCTTCCTCAATTCCAGCAATAATATTTAATAGTGTTGATTTTCCTGTTCCATTTACACCGATGATTCCAATTTTATTGCCTTCAGAAATTGAAAAAGAAAGGTTTTCAAAGACTAATTTTTCACCTTGCATTTTTGTTACGTTTTCCATTGCAAAAACTTTCATAATCGTACATCCCATTCTATATAAAATTGCTGTAAAAACTCCTGCATATACTGATGTCGCTTTTTGGCTAATTCTTTTGCTGTGTTTGTATGTAATTGATCCGCTATCTTTAATAATTTATCATAAAAATGCTGGATCGTTGATTGCTTTGCCTCAATTGTATCTAAATCTGGATGATAGATTGGATTCCCTACACTTCCACCATATGCGAATGTTCTTGCAACTCCAATTGCGCCAATTGCGTCCAAACGATCGGCATCTTGCACAATTTTAGCTTCAATAGAAGGAAGTGCGATTTGTCCTTTACTAAAAGAAATTGAATCGATAATGGCTGTGATCTTATCAACGGTCTCATTATCCATGTTAGAATGAAGAAACCAATCATTCATTATACGCCAGCCATCTGCTTTTGATTCATGTAATTTACGATCAGGTATATCATGCAATAAGGCAGCTAACTCAATTGTAGGTAAATGACCCTTATGCTCTTCACAGGCAATATGTATGGCCATTTTTCTTACTCTGTCTATATGGAACCAATCATGACCTGTTATGTCATTTCCAAGTCTACTCTTCACAAAAATTTCCGCTTCTTCTATTAGGCTTTTATTCATCATGCACTCCCTGTACTTTCTTTCATATTGTATCATGCTAGAACACTTTGGTCATTCTTCATTAAACCAAGATAATCCAAGAGTCTTTGGTCCTGCATGGACACCTACAGAACTCCCTATTGGGTAGGCATGGATGATGATGCTTGAATCGATTTCATGAATGACTTTACGCCATTTATCAGTCTGTGTAAGCGAAGCACCAAATAACAAGCAGCACTCCTTCACTTCTTTTGAAGTATATGCTTTTTTAAATAGATCAAAAATCCGCTCTTCTGCCTTTTTCTCACTTCTCACTTTTGCGATGGTAGCAAGTATGCCATTTTCTATCGAAATAATCGGTTTGAAATTCAACATACTGCCGAGCAAATATTGAGTACCTGATAACCGGCCACTTCTATGGAGTTGTTCGAGTGATCCAATCAATACATACGTCTCATTACTCTTACTATATTTCTCAGCTTCCTGTAAAGCATCCGTGATCTCCATTCCTCTTTCAGTGTAACTCATGATTTTTTTTAAAACCATCGTCATTGGATAAGAAATAACAAGGGTATCGTATACATACACAGGAATTGAAACCATTGCAGCTGCTTGCCTACTTGAATCAACCGTTCCGCTTAAGCTTCCCGATAAATGAACAGAAATGATACAATCATACCGTTCTTCAAGTGACTGATACAATTCTATAAAGGTTCCAACAGAAGGCTGAGACGTTGTAACTGCCACCTTCTCTTCTTCCATCAAACGATAAAGTTCTTTAGGGATAATATCAATTCCATCTCGATATTCTTTTCCTTCCATTATGACAACCATCGGAACGATATAGATATCATCATTTTTCTGTAAATCGTCATCCAAGTAACCGGTACTGTCCATTACCCAGGCTATGCGTTTAGTCATTTGAATGCCCTCCAAATGTATATAATTGTTTCTAATTATATGATGGATCAGGAATAATCATTTACCTTTATAAAAAATTTGGCATTCTAAAAAAGCCTGATTCTCAGAAATCTGTATCAGCATATTGAGCAGACGGATTGAGAATCAGGCTATTTTGAATTTCCTATTATTCAGTTTCAAAAGAGCAGCGACTTAATATCTTCTTCTAATTCTTTAGGCTTCGTTTGAGGAGCGTATCTGCTGACAATATTACCGTTACGATCTAATAAAAATTTTGTGAAATTCCATTTTATCCCCTTTGAACCGAGCATTCCTGGAGCATGTTCGGTTAAATATTGAAACAAAGGATGGGCGTTTTTACCATTCACATCAATTTTAGCAAACATCGGGAATGTGATACTATGATTCAATTTACAATACGAATCAATTTGAAGATTATCGCCAGGCTCTTGTGAAAGAAATTGATTACATGGGAAGCCAAGTATGACCAAGCCATCATCATGATATTGTTCGTATAACGCCTGCAGTTCACTATATTGTGTTGCAAAGCCGCATTTACTAGCAGTATTAACAATGACTACTACTTTCTCTTTAAATTGCTCCATAGAAATATATTCGCCATTTATTTTTTTAACGTCAAATTGATATATAGACATACAATGTCACTCCCTTTAACTAGTAAATATATTGTATATCATTTCATGTTAACTTTCCCATTTTTTACAATTCACTTGAATATAGGTTCTAATTTCTCTAACGTTTCAATTACATAATCAATAATTTCCACAAGATCGTCTATCTGTTCTTCTTTAATTAATCTTCCAAAAGAAATAGTATATTTTGTTGTATAGAAAACTTGCTTTTCCTGGTTATTTATCGTTTCGGAATCCGTTTTTTCAATGAGACGAGTTTCTCCCCAAATATGAGTAAGGACATTCATTACTTGTTTAGTTTGAATTTCATCCAACTTATCTTGGATTGCAACCATCACTTTGAGGATTGAGCCTGAAGCAGATTCATAGTTAGATTTTGGTAGTAATTCAGCACTCAGGTTTTCTAATTTTGATATAAGTGTAATTCCTGCACTGATCTTTCTTTTAGCACATGTATGTTTCAACTTCATTTCAATTACAAACTCACGTGATAAATCTGCAAGGTTTACTAAATCCATTCGATTCGTTACAAGGATATCACCATCTAAATCTCGATCATAAACTGCTCCTTCAACTATAACTTTCATATTATCAAATGCAGTAGGATCAAATACCATAACACACCTCTTCATTTATTTTATCTTAGCCTCATATTTTATCATAGGGACACTTATTGCAGGAATGACTTTAAAACTTTGTACAAGCAATATTCTATCATTATGCTAATTTCAGTCAAAAAATGGTGCCTTCTAACTGAAACTTCTATATAATAAGTTTTATTAGAATTTTCTAATTTCAAAAAAATAGTGGAGGAGGATATATATTGCCTATTAAAATTCCCGGTTTATTACCCGCCAAACAGATTCTCGAACAGGAGAATATTTTTGTAATGGAAGAAGAGCTGGCAACTAAGCAGGACATCCGTCCATTAAATATACTTATCTTGAATTTAATGCCGGAGAAAGAAAAAACGGAAGCCCAACTCTTGCGCTTTTTAGGGAACACACCAATTCAAGTAAATGTTTCATTTTTACGATTAACCTCACATGAAGCAAAAAACACTAGTAAGCTACATTTAGATCAATTTTATAAGACTTTTTCAGAAGTGAAAAACAATAAATTTGATGGGATGATCATTACTGGTGCTCCCGTTGAAAAGCTTGAATTTGAGGAAGTGGATTATTGGGAAGAACTTCAGGCGATTATGGATTGGACAACTCAGCATGTTACATCGACCTTACATATATGCTGGGGTGCACAATCTGCTCTATATCATCATTATGGAATAAACAAATACGAGTTACCAAAAAAATGTTTTGGTATTTTTACACATGATGTTCTTCAGCCAAACGAACGGCTTGTCCGCGGTTTTGATGATCAATTTTTAGCACCACATTCGAGGTACACGGACATTGATTCAGAACAATTATTAAGCAATGAAAAACTGATTGTACTTGCCCAATCAGACCAAGCTGGAATCTTGTTACTAGCATCAAGAGATGGTAAAAGGATTATGATTACAGGTCATCTTGAATATGATGCTGGTACATTAGGGCAAGAATATAAACGTGATCAGGCCAAAGGTGTTTTAACAGATATCCCTGAGAATTATTATCCAGACGACAATCCAGAAAAGAAACCACTTCATCGTTGGAAAAGCCATAGTAGTCTTTTGTTTTCAAATTGGCTCAATTATTATGTCTATCAAGAGACACCTTTTGAATGGGATTAAGATTATCGTCTCCAATAATCACATGCTAAAAGAGACCAACTTGTATTAAGTTGGTCTCCTATCCATTGCATCATATTTTTGTAAGTTCTTCCTCAAAATAAAAAGTCGACGGCTTTTCTTTGATTACATACGTATACTTTTTCATTTTCGGAACATATTGAAACTTCATGATCGTTACTTCTTCACCAGTCTCTCCAAGATTGACAATTTCGCCTGGTTGGAACTTATTCTTATTGGACACCGGTCACACTCCCTCTCTATATTCATTATACCATAGAAAGAGTAAAATAAAGTGAAACTTCCATCATTCGGGTTTTCCTTTCCCTCACCTATGCTTCTACGATTTCTCTAAGCCTCATGTTGATAACTTACTGCCCATTATTGCGGGATCATATCCAACCCACTTTTTAGCTTTGTTGAGAAAGATACACTTCCTCGAAAGGCTGTACAACTACAAAGCCATTCCCTTGGAATTTCATTTGAATGGATTCACCACTCGCACGACCAAAAAAGGATTTCAATGAAACATCTGTAACAAACTCAGGAACAAGGTGACCAGACCAAGCAACGGTTGCATTTGGATCGGTGTATACCGGATTTCCCGGTTCAACTAATAGAGTTAGAGGTTCATAATGAGACGTAAAGGCTACCATTCCTGTCCCTTTCAGCGTCACGTTAAAAAGCCCTCCTGACAATAATCCAGCAACCTTTCGCATGAGCTTAATATCCCAATCGATACTAGGTTCAAATGCAAGTAAGTCATTGCCGTTTACTGTTACCGATTCATTATATAAATTTAATATTGAGATTTTCTTGCCTTGATCGGCAACGTATAGCTTCCCCTGCCCTGTCGCTTTCATAAGGGGTGCACCCTCGCCTGTAAAAGCCTTCTTAAATAGCTTCCCAATTCCATGTTCAAGAATACCTTCACGTTCAAACTTAATATTGCCACGGTAAGAAATCATCGATCCCATCTTTGCCCAAATTTGGCTTTCAAGATTAATTTCAAGTATTCTCGGTGTTTCCAATTCAAACAATCCTTGCCCTTTATCTTCTTGTTTGGTTTCGTCAATGAATTGATTGATTCTGAATTTTTCCAACTTAATCAACTCCATTATTTTTTTCTTAACATAAATAACCATGTGAATGAAAGCGATTGCTGTAAATCTTTTGCTAAATAATTAAGTTTGGTATAATCCACACCACGCTTCGGAATACCTTTATCTGCTATGATTTCCCAACCATTGTCCGAGGCTAATTTTTCTAAATCCCATGATTGCAAAGTATTCATAATTACATCTTTCCCAAGGATTTTTGGATAGCTATGCTTCTTTCTAGGCATAGCTGTCGGCCCTAATATTCCTATGCAGCCATATCCACCTTGCTTTACAACACGATGCATCTCTTTTAGGGCAAGCAGTGGATTTTCTGTCCATTCTAGCGAGTTTATTGCCAATACAGCATCATATTCTTGATTCCGGAAAGGTAGTTTTGCTAAATCACCTTGAACAAAAGAGATATGATCCATTCCTTGCGTCTTTGCATGAGCGATTTCAATCATTTCAGATGATAAATCAAGACCAGTAACATGATAACCTAAGCTAGCAAGCTTCATTGACCCATAACCATCGCCACAACCTAAATCAGCTACTTTCGCCCCAGATGGAACATACTCTATAAAAAAAGGGATAATACTCTGTCTACTTCCCGTTTCCCACATCTCTAGTGAATTTTTTGACCAATCAAGCGCAAATTGATCCCATTGTTTACAAGCATCATCAAGCCAATTATGTATTGTCACGCTTCCACCTCATCTCTTTAAGTGTTTCTAATAATGTTGCTGAAAATAATACACGCTAGTTTGTAATTTAGCTACTTATTCTTACGTTAAGGGGTAAAAAAGGTTTCAGTTTATTCGAACATTTACTTATTGGCTCTGTTAAACTTGCCTGTTGATTAGAACGAAAGGCTTTCGCTTTCCGATCAACATAGTGCCAAAATCAACAATGAACTTTAACATAGCCTACTGATAATAAGGTCATTAAAACAGAAAGTGGCCTGACTTCGCCAATACGATAACAGTATAAGTAGTAAACATAAATATACTGTATGTAAAGTACGAGGTCAGACCTCCTAAATTATTTTTATTTTTCTGCGTCTTCATTTTTCTTTTGGATGGCTTTTAGTTGTTCCATTCGTTGTGGATCTTCTTGAAAATACTCAACTAAATCACCAATTCGGTCGATGGAATCCCAACTTAAATGATGTTCAATCCCTTCAACATCTTGATAAATGTTTTCTTCCTTTACTCCGATAATCTGTAACAATTGTTCTAACAGGTCATGACGATATACGAGCCTTTTCCCTACTTTTTTTCCATTTGCAGTAAGCACAAGTCCGCGATATTTTTCATAAACTAGATATTTTTCTTGATCAAGTTTTTGTACCATTTTCGTAACTGAGGAAGGATGAACAGACAGGTTTTCCGCTATATCAGAAACCCGAGCATATCCTTTTTCTTCTATTAATAAGTAGATTTGCTCGATATAATCCTCCATGCTCGGTGTAGGCATTTATTAATCCTCCCATTCATAAGAAAAGTGAATAGCGCCAATAAAGGAACTTCGACTTAAATCCATTTCTTCCAGGAGTCGTTGCCGAAGTTAGTGCATCCTGTGTACTCTAAAATTAGACAAGCTAACTAAGATGAGGAGTAGACTTTTCCTCACCAGAATGGATTGTCATGTAGGATGATTTCGCTAAACACCAAAACTCATTAAAAACCTTATACTTTCTTATCATTTTTGCAATCGTCTCAGGTCTCGGCTACCATCAATTAATTATTCTACCATAACGTATAAACCAAAAAGACACACTCTAGACGATGGTAAATGAGATATGTATAAGGTTAAACTCTAAAATGTATGAAAAATTTTATACATATACAAAAAATTCTACTATATTAAACTTACTTAAACAAGTATGAAACGAAAGACTTTACTGATTGATATTCGTTTCTTGTGGAAACTTCCAGCTAATTTTTTTTGATTGTTCATCCCAAATCAAGGCTGCATGAAATGTTTTGTTTCCTTTTTCAAATCCTTCTATTACATCTGTTTCTCCTGTTTTCAGTAATTTTTTCAAGATTGCTTGTGTAATGTTTTTGTTAAGTATTTTTTTCGAAACGGTAAATGTGCAGTTTGTTGTCGAATAATTTGTGCAGCCGTAGAAATTACCTTTGTCGACTACCTTTCCATCGCATAATTTACAATTACCCAAAGATGCAGAACCCTTTCTTTTTGTAGATTTTCGTTGAATCGATTCTGTATCAAATTGAGAGAAATCCCATTCATTTGAAGCCTCTATTGCATCAGATATGATTTTAGATGATAATTTCTTAACGGCTTCCATAAATGTTCCTGCAGCTGCTTTACCTTCACCAATTTCTCTAAGCCGCTGTTCCCATTTGGCCGTCATTTCTGGTGATGCAAGGATTTTATCACCAATCGCTTCAATTAATACTTTCCCTTTATCTGTCGCAAAGACTTGATTTTTTTGCACAGTAATATACTTACGATCCTTCAGCATCGTAATAATCCCAGCTCTTGTTGCCTCAGTTCCGAGACCTTCTGTTTTCATTAATACTTTTTCAAGCTGCTCATTGTCAAGATGCTTTCCTGCTGTTTTCATAAGTGTAATGAGCTGACCTTCTGTATAACGCTTTGGTGGCTGTGTTTTTCCTTCTTTCACTTTACACTTTACTACTTTACCACTAGCTTCTTTTTCGACATTTGGAAGCAATATATCTTCGTCTTCTTTCTCATTATTAAAAATGACCTTTCGCCAACCTTCTTGAATTTGCTGTTTACCCTTTGAAACAAATTCAGCCCGTTGATCAACCATTGTCGTTATAGTCGTATAATCAAAAATAGCTTTGTCATAATGAGCAGCGATCAGTCTTTTGACGACTAAATCGTACATTTTTCGTTCATCATCCGACAAGCGTGCTGGATCAGTCACCTGTTCGGTTGGAATAATTGCGTAATGATCGGTCACTTTTTTTTCATTGACAAAGCGTTTGTTATGGAGAATTGATGGCTGTGGCAGTGGAAAATACTTCGAATAGTCGGCAAATCTACTCAATTTGTCCATGATTTCTGGAAAGGTTTCCGCTTCTCCTTTTGTTACGTAATTAGAGTCTGATCTGGGATAGGATACGATGCCTTTCTGATAGAGGCTTTGTAAAACATCAAGCGTTTTTTTGGGCGGAAATTTATACATTTTATTTGCGGTTGCCTGTAATGCAGACAAATTGAAAAGTAGCGGTGGCAGAAATTCTTTGCGATCTGTTGCCATTTCTGTGACTTTTGCATCTTTCCCTTTACAAAAGGCAGCGATTTTCTCAGCCATCTCTTGATTGTCAATCCGAGTCTCCTGATTCTTCTGCCATTTCCCTTGATATTTTCCACCTTCGATATTAAAGTCAGCTATGACTTCCCAAAAAGGCTTCGATACAAATTGTTCAATTTCTTTTTCCCTTTTCACAATTAAAGCAAGTGTTGGTGTTTGAACTCGGCCTGCTGAAAATACGTCGCTCATTCCTTTTTTCTTTAGGAGTATACTATAAACTCTTGAAGCATTCATCCCAACTGTCCAGTCTGCACATGCTCTTGTATACGCTTCATGAAACAAAGGCCTTGTCTCTTGTTCCGCTAATAAATGCTGGAACCCTTCATAGATAGATTTTGGTGTAAGTGATGAAATCCAAAGCCGTTTCATTGGTTTTTTTGAACCACTAAGTTGGATTATATTACGGACGATTAATTCACCTTCACGACCAGCATCTCCTGCATGGATGATTTCCTTCACTTCAGCTTTTTGCAGTAACGTTTTGACTACTTGAAATTGCTTATATTTCGATCTCGTCACTTCATATTGAAACTTCTCAGGAATCATCGGTAGCGTATCAAGCGACCATTTTTTCCATTCTGACTTATATTTTTCAGGTGAAATCAGTTCTGTTAGATGGCCAATCGCCCATGATACATAAGCTCCTTCTGGAAAAAGCTCATTTGGTAAAATTTCTATATACCCTTGATTTTTTTTCGTTTTAAATTGCTTAGCCAGAGTTGCCCCTTGATCAGGCTTCTCGGCGATAATTAACACGGATGGCAACTTCAGTGCACCCTCCTTTTTGAACAAGATCCTACTACAAATAACTTTACCGCAAAAATCGCTTTTCGTATATGGATGAATCGTAGAATTATCCATTCGTTAATGGAAATCATTTATTCCTAATTAACGGGGTAGTAACCCCCAGCACTGATTGAAGTTTCACTTTATATAATACATTTATTTTACCAAAATAGATCCTATATAGACTGCTGTTCCCCACATAACACTTGCTGAAATTTTATTGAGAATGGCCAAAAAGCGACCCGATTGATCCAATTTCCCTGTTATTCTTCCTATAATCCCCAAACTAACAAACCATGCCCAGGAAACCAGTATGCATACAACAGTGAATGCGACTTTTTCAATCCCAATATAGTTTAATGAACTTGTGCCAATCACGCCAATTGTATCCAAAATCGCATGTGGATTTAACAACGATACAGACATAGCGAATGCGATTTGTTTTTTAGGAGTGAACGTAACGTTTTTATTCTGCTCCTTAACAATTGGTGTACTCCGCCATGTAATAAAACCCATATAAATTAAAAAACAACAACCTGATGTAAGAAGAATTGTTTTTAACCAGTAATATTCAAGAACAACAACAGAAACTCCTAAAACGGCTAAAGAAATTAATAGAGTGTCACAAATGGCTGCTGTAACAATAACTGGTAATGCCCTCAAAAATTGAGGCTGGACCGCTCCTTGGTTAAACACAAACACATTTTGAACTCCTAATGGTAAAATTAATCCGAACGCTAAGATAAAACCATGAAGTATTGCTTCTAACATTTTTATTCCTCCTGCTTTATTATTGATTTCATTGTATAAGAAAAATTTCAATAGGTCTCCAACCAATTGGTTGGAATCATATCCAACCAATCGATTATAATGGATAGATAAATTGAAACTTCAAACAGTGGGATTTTCTTCATCCCACTGTTCGTTTGTCCCGTTCTAATGTCGCTAATACCTTCGCACAGCATAGGTAAAGCGACACTAGGAACCTGAAGACTAAGTGCGCCGCTTCCTATAGTCTTTCATCTGAGTAACCAATATCCTTTGGACACAAACTTAGCTTTGAAAACCACAAAGGTACGTTTCACTGTATCTCATCTATCGGGCTTTTACTTCGAATAGCGAGACGACTGCTTTAAGGAACGTCTACTAGGATCACTCACGTCTTCCGAGCAACGTAGACGCTATAACATCCAAAACCATAAGAAGGAATACAGCATCGGGTAGTTTGCTACAGATATTACAGCTAGTGACCTAAGGGGGCTAGGTTCCGCAATTAAATGAGTTAGTTAGGATAAAGCGAGGTGTGTATTTTTTATGACTGATGAATGGGCATTAAATAAATCGTCTCAGACGCCACTTCACCAACAAATATACGAATATATTCAAAGTAAAATCATGAACGGCGAGTGGTCAGTCGGAACTAGAATCCCAACACAACGGGATCTAGCAAAAAAATTTCAAGTGAATCGCAGTACGATTGTCTATGCTCTAGGAGAGTTAACTGCCGATGGATTAATCGAGTCAAAAGTAGGAAAAGGAACAATTGTTGTAAATAATACTTGGAGTATTCTGGCTTCTACTCCACCACCTGATTGGAATAGTTACGTGAAGTCCGGTTCTTATCAGCCAAACATACAAATGATTCAAGAAATCAATAAAGCTGAATCGAACCCCAAAATCATTCGACTCGGCACTGGAGAGCTTTCTCACGAATTGTTGCCTGCTGAAAAAATGCAACAAATGTTTCAAAGTCGTTCAAAAATATTTTCTTTAGGATATTCTGAACCAAAAGGGAGTATCCATTTAAGAGAATTATTAAGTGAATATTTAAAAGCCAAGGGAATCATAGCGTCTCCTTCTTCGATATTGATAGTTTCAGGGGGGCTACAAGCATTGCAATTAATCTCTTTAGGCTTATTACACCGTGGGTCAACTATTCTTCTCGAAACCCCTTCCTACCTAAACTCTGTACATGTCTTTCAATCAGCAGGAATGAACTTACTTGGCATTCCTATGGATCAAGATGGGATTTTAACGGATTCGATAGGTAGGTTCAAAAGGCAGCATAACGGAGCTTTACTCTATACCATCCCATCTTTTCATAACCCAACAGGTGTTTTAATGTCTGCAAATAGACGAATAGATTTATTAAATGTTTGTAAAAAAGACCGGTTACCGATTATCGAGGATGATGTTTATGGGGATTTATGGTTCGAACGTTCGCCACCAATTCCATTAAAAGCTATAGATAACCAGGGGCTTGTCTTATATATGGGGAGTATGTCTAAAACCGTTGGCCCTGGTTTAAGGATAGGTTGGATTGTAGGACCAGAACCTGTAATCGACCGTTTATCAGATATTAAAATGCAAACCGATTATGGCTCAAGTTCATTATCTCAATTTGCCGTAGCTGAGTGGCTATCAAGTGGTTTTTATGATGAACACATCAAGAAGATTAGAGCAGAATTAAAATGTCGTAGAGACTTTACTATTGCATTACTACATAAACATTTTCATGATTTAGCAACTTGGAATATGCCTGAAGGCGGTTTTTATATTTGGCTTTCGATTCAGAAACAAATTTCAATCCGAAAATTATTTGAAAAAGCCTTGAATGAAGGGATTTTATTGAATCCTGGAAATGTATACGATCGAAACGATCAACAGCATCTTCGATTGTCTTATAGTTATGCATCGCCCGGCCAACTAAAAAAAGGATTAATAAGACTTTCAGAACTAATTCAGGAGCTTTCTAAATAAGTGTAATTATTTGATTCTTTCTATGTACTTAACTCCATATAAGTAATGGGAAATTCGGTTTTTAGCTGCCAGAACCCCTATTTACTTGGTTCTGGCAGTTTAATCTTCTCCATTATATATACTTTTTCAGCATTTCCTTTGTCTCTAATTCTGCAAAGCATGCTTCAACACTATTTAAATAAATTTGTTTATAATCTTCAAGACTCATATTAAATTCGTTAAATATTAAATTGCATTCATTCAGCATATTTGTAGCTGATACTGTTCTGTTATCCGTATTAATCGTTACTTTTATTCCATCTTTGTGAAAATTATAGATTGGATGTTCACGAAAATTATTCACTGCTTTTGTTTGGACATTACTTGTTGGGCACATTTCAAGCACAACTTGTTGTTCCTTAACTATATGATATGCTTCATCACAATCTTTAATAAATACGCCATGTCCAATCCTTTCAGCGCCCAAAAGTTTAACAGCCTCTAGTACATTTGTGCCTATTCCAGTTTCACCAGCATGGATTGTTACTCTATAGCCATATTCTTTAGCTAATCGAATCGGAGCTTCAAAAATTCTGCAAAACCCTTCCTCTTCAGATGCACATAAATCGATAGCAACAACTCCCTTTCCAAGGAATTTTTTACCCTTTTCTACGACTTCAAAAGCATGATCTACCGACATCGTTCTCATACATGAAAGTATTAAGTTTCCTTTTATATCGTATTGATCTTCGGCATCCTTCATTCCATCTAAGACACTTTGTATGATTACTTCTACATCTAATCCTTTTTTTGTGTGGAGTAAAGGTGCAAATCGAACCTCCATATATTTTACATTTTCCTGTGCAGCATCTTCCAAAAGCTCAAAGGAAATTCTTCTTAAATTTTCTTGTGATTGCATGACTAAATTAGGAAGTGCGAATTTTTTCAAATATTCATCAAGAGATTCACATTCTATTGGAGCCGTGAGTTCTCTCTGTATTTCTTCAAGATCAAAAGAAGGAATGCTGATGCCTTCTCTCTTTGCTATATCAATGACCGTTTCAGGTCTAAGACTACCATCTAAATGGCAATGAAGCTCAATTTTAGGTAACACTGATAATTTCATAATAACCTCCACATTTTTTGTTATTTGAGAAGTAAAAGGTAAAAAAAAATTCCTGATTACGAAGAAAATACACGTACATGTACCTTCTTCGTAATCAGGAATTATCGGTTCCTGGTAGAGACCTCCAAACCGTATCATTGGAGTTATACGAATTTTTTTCATCACTTTTGTAAAAGAATAATAAATTTTATTTTTATTGTCAAGTAGTTCCCTATTTAAACAAAGTTAAGATTATACAAAATGTCAGATAAAGTGCAACTTCTGTATGTGGAGAGATTACAGCCTGTTAAACCTATAAACGTAGTTTTAAGACAAAACACCTTTCTTAATAAAGCTCAAAAGGGACAATATTATATCATTATTAAACTTTTTTGAGATAAGAATATAATACTTAAAAAACGGACTAAAACTTTGACATTTCCCCTTTGAAAAATCGAATAAATTTATTCGCTTCATTTGTTTCAACTTTTGTTAAGACATAAGTTGAGGATGTAGGTAGATGAATATGTTCTGATTTTATTTGAATTAGTTTATTCATTCTTAATTCATCCCTAACCATTGTAAATGGTAAATATGAAATGCCAAGTCCTTGTTCGATAAATTGTTTCGTAATTTCTATTTGATTCACTTGCATAGTTCGAACAGTTGGATAAAGACGTTTAATTTCATTCAACAAATTCCGCCAATAGTCAGGATGATTATGAGTGATGACCCTGTATTTTTCGAATAGGATTTTTTCATCTTCTAATTTCACTTTATCTTCATTAGGTCCTACTAAAATGACAGGCTCTTCGTGTACAATATGGCTCTGTATATTTGTTTGGATCGGCTTGATTCTCGTTAAACCTAAATCTGCTCTTCCCACACTAATTTCCTCACCAATTTCATATGATTTAAGTACGTTAATAAATACTTCTATATTTGGGTTTTCATCCATAAAGCGACGTAATATGGCAGGCAATACAGATGAGGCTATTTGTGGTGCTGTCGCAATTATTAGCTTATGATTGTATCCTTGTTTCCATGATTCAAAATCGGCTAATCCTTTTTCGTATTTTTCGACTATTTCTCTTGCGTATGGAAGATAATGTAGACCCGCTGAAGTAAGTGAAATTTTTTTTCCATTTCGATCGAATAATTCAATGTTCAGGTTCTCTTCTAGTCTCTTTATATGTTTCGTTATAGCGGGCTGTGTTAGAAAAAGTTCTTCCGAAGTTTTGCGAAAATTTTCGTACTTTGCTGCAATGATAAATGTTTTGAGCCATTTAATCTCCATGGATTTCTCCCCCCCCCCCCGTAATAACAGTTCGTTATTAATTTCCTCATTTTTCGTTAATATCCATTATTTATTCTCTAAAGTATAATCTATTTAACAGAAATATACAGCCAATTAAAAGGAGCGAGTAACTATGGGGAAAGTGCCAAGTGCCCAGGACAGTTGGAATGCCAATTTATATGATCGTAAACATTCATTTGTAACAGAATATGGGAATCGTTTAATTGAATTATTAGCTCCAAAAGCAGGTGAGAAGATTCTAGACCTCGGTTGCGGAACAGGAGATTTGGTAAAGAAATTACATGATTACAAAGTGGATGTTGTTGGTGTAGATCAATCAAAAAATATGGTAATGCAAGCAAAAAATAAGTACCCAACGCTTAAGTTTTTTGTGCAAGATGCAACAAACTTAGAATACAAGAACGAATTTGATGCGGTTTTCTCTAATGCCACACTTCATTGGGTAAAACAGCCTAAACAAGCACTAAATTGCATTTATAACAGTTTAAGAGAAGACGGTAGGTTTATCGCAGAATTCGGAGGTAAAGGAAACGTTAAAACAATAACCGATGAGATGATTAATCAATTCAAAGAAAGTGGAATAAGTTATCAAACGGCAAATTTTCCATGGTATTTCCCGAGCATTGCTGAGTATTCAACTTTAATGGAAGAAGCAGGATTTAAAGTAACCTTTGCCGAGCACTTTGCTAGACCAACTCGACTAGATGGAGATGATGGATTAAAGAACTGGATGAATATGTTCGGAAGTGAGATGTTTGAAGGGATAGATCAAAATAAAAAAGAGGATATTATCACACAAGTTGAGATTCATTTAAAACCAATTATATATATAGATGATCATTGGATCGCTGACTACAAAAGGATTCGTATAATTGGAATAAAGTGAAACTTCAATCTGTCTGGGGCTTCATCCCCCACTGATTGTTTGTCCCGTTCTACTATTGCTAAGATCTTCGCATTCGCTTCGATCAATCGACAGTACGATCTAAGGATTAATGAATCACAGACTAAGTACGCCGCGTCCATTAGTCTATCGTCTACGTGACCCATATACTGCGGGCGCAAACTTACCTTTGAATACCACAAAGGTAAGTTTCACTGAATCTCACCCTTTACGGGCAGTTTGATTCCCCACCTCTCTTCTTTTAGCATACTCAGAATCTCGAGGTAGCGGTCTTACTGTCCGTTAAGAGTGGGATAAAAGACTAGACAAGGATAGCTTCTTTCTTTGTTCCACCCATTTTGCTTTAACAGTGATTAAAAGAAGAAATTGAAACAACCTGAGTCCTATTTGGATAAGAACTCAGGTTGTTTAGTTTCTGCCAGAACCGATTTCAGCGTCCAAACATGTTAGTCGCTTAAAACTTTTTTGATTTTTTAGCATCAACAATCATGTTAGATTAGTTACGTTTCTCTTCCTTATGAACCATCACTAAAATCCTTCCAGTTTCTAAATCGTTCTGATACATCTTAGCTTCTTTTTCCGAGATACCATGAGCATTTAGAGCAGGTAGCAATCCTCCAGCACCGCTTGCCGCACCAGCTACCGCACCAGCAAGTGTAGTAAATATTGGACCAATAGCTAGAATAGGGCCGAATCCAGGAATCGCCAACGCACTTAACCCGATAAACAGACCTGTAAGACCAATTGCCCCTCCCGTTGTTGCACCTGCAATCATACCGCGGCTTGCTTTGGGTACTATCTCTTCTCCATGGTCTTTGATTTTATCGATATGTTTAGCTACGATTGAAATCTCATTATCTGAATATCCCTTTTCTTTAAGAGTTTTAATTGCTTGTACCGCTTGTTCTTCTGTTTCATATACGCCTATTACTCGATTATCCATATGTGAGTCTCCTTTACTGATCTATACCAATTGAATACCCTCTTAATTGATAAATTAATCATGGTTTGATTAATCGGACCAGTATTATAGAGCTTATGTTATCAGGATCTTATTTGCCCCTGACCATATATGAAATATTTTGTTGAAGTCAGTGCTGGCAGCCCCATCGGCCCTCTAGCATGAAGCTTTTGAGTACTAATTCCGATTTCAGCACCGTAGCCAAATTCAAACCCGTCTGTAAAGCGAGTAGATGCATTATGATACACAGCAGCCGCATCAACATTTGTTAAAAAGAACTTTGCTGCGACTTTATCATTTGTAAGAATTGCTTCTGAATGTTTTGTGCCATAAGTATTAATATGCTGGACAGCTTCTAATACATTGGCAACCGTTTTAACGCTGAGTGATAAGTCTAAGTATTCAGTAGACCAATCCGCTTCTGTCGCTTGGTTAACTTCAGGATAATGCGCTAGAACTTTATTATCACCAAATAATCTGATACCAGTATCATGTAACAATTTCAACAATTCTTTCCCATGAAGCTCTAACCATTTTTCTTGAATAACAAGGCTTTCCACAGCATTACATACTGATGGACGCTGAGTTTTTGCATTTACAATGATCTCTGTTGCCATCGCGAAATCCGCGCTTTCATCAAGATAAATATGACAGTTTCCTGCACCAGTTTCGAGCACAGGTACTGTTGATTCTCTTACAACTGTGTCAATCAGATTTTTACTGCCCCTAGGTATTAACACATCTAAATATTCACTTGCATGGAAAAGCTCTTTTGCTGTTTCTCTGCTTGTGTCTTCTATTAATTGTACAGCATCTACTGGTAGTTTCGTATTTTTCAATGCCTGATGTATGACCTTTATGATCGCTTGATTAGAATGCTGTGCTGAAGAGCTTCCACGTAAAATGACCGCATTTCCCGTTTTTAAAGAAAGAGTTGCTGCATCAATCGTTACATTCGGTCTAGCTTCATAGATCATTCCGATAACACCAAGAGGAACTCGTTCTTTTTTTATTAACAGACCATTCTCTTTTTCTATCGTTTCTAATGTTTCGCCAATTGGGTCAGGAAGTTCAATCAACAATTGAATCGCCTCTGCCATTGCCATAATGCGCTTTTCATCTAACATTATGCGGTCAAGCACCGCAGTAGTTAAGCCATTTTCACTTCCTACTTCCAAATCTTTCTTATTCTCCATCATTATATAGGATTGTTCAGCGATTAACTGTTTAGCAATCATTGCTAACGCTTCATTTTTTTCAATCGTTGATACATTGACCATTTGATAACTCGCGGCTTTGGCTCGAATTCCTTTTTCAGCAATTTCACCCATTATTTTTCCTCCTTAATTTTTACCCATTTATCTCGATGAATCACTTCGATAGCTGGAAAAACGATCTCATTACTTCTTTTACCCATGACTGCTTTTAATTCGTTTTCCGAATAGAGCACTTCGCCTTTTCCAAGTAAGCCTAATGATCCATATACCTCAACTACATCGCCTTTATCAAAGCTGCCAATCATTTTATAAATACCAGCTGGAAGCAGACTACTACCTTTTTTAACTAACGCTTCTTCTGCGCCTTCATCAACAAATAAAGCACCTGAAACATGGGAATGAAAAGAAATCCATTGTTTGCTTCTCGCAATTGTAGGGAGCGCACCTTTGCCAATATAGGTGCCATCTCCGTTTCCATCAATAATACTTTTTAGTTTATCACTGCCTTCACCAGTTCCTATAAAGACCTTTACCCCTAATGATAGAGCCGTCTTAGCAGCATGGAGCTTGGACTTCATTCCACCAGTGCCAACCTTTGAATCTGATTCTCCTCCAAGCATCATGAACTCAGCGGTCACTTTTTCCAGATAATCAATTCGTTTGGCATCATCTTGTTTATTCGGATTCGCGTCATATAATCCATTAATATCTGTCAAGATGACAAGTTGATCCGCATGTACTAGTCCGCTTACTAGAGCAGATAGCATGTCATTATCTCCAAAGGTAAGTTCTTCGATTGAAACGGTATCATTTTCATTAATAATCGGCAAAATTCCTCTACTAAGTAATTCCGTTAAAGTTTCAGAAGCATTGCGATAACGACTTTTATTGGAAAAATCAGTTCTTGTTAATAAAATTTGTGCAGGTATGATTCCATATTCACTAAACTGTTCGTTATACGACTGGATAAGTACACTTTGACCTACAGCAGCTGCAGCTTGCTTTCCTTTTAAAGTAACGGGGCGTGAAGAATAGCCCAACTTGCGAAAACCAGCCGCAACAGCTCCAGAAGATACTAATAATACCTCATGTCCAGCTTCCTTCAACTTAGCAATGGCTGCTGTATGATCCGATATTTTTTCCTGATCAATTTGCCCTTTATTATTTGTTAAAGAACTGCTGCCGATTTTCACAACGATCCGCTTTTTTTGCATGAGAATTGCCTCCATAAATTATCATTTATGCATAAAAAAACCCTTCTCATCCTCTAAGAAAGGACGAAAAGGGTTAGTTTCCGTGGTACCACCTTTGTTGAATGCTTTATTTTGCATCCCACTTTTCTTGTTAACGCCAAGGATACGCCCGGGGTTCTCCCAGGACTCCAGAAGCAGGTTCAATGGTTCATTGTGACGGGATTCTCAGCACCCTCCCGCTCTCTGACACAATAAATGACATTTACTAATCCTCTATCTTCGTTCAAGTTTTTATTAAGTATGCAAAAAAATTAGATAATTGTCAATAGATAATGAGAAAGTAGTACCACCACATTTATGTTAGAAGCTTGTTTCCTACTTTTCGCAGTTGCTCGCCAACTGTACACTGAGAAATACAAAATTTATGAGCAAATCTTCTACCTTTTTCTTTTTTAAATTGTTTATGGACAAAACATCCTTTGCACTGATGTTCTAAAATTTCTTGCACATCATTATATAATTCATTCCTTTTCATCTTGTCTACTCCTTCTTTACTTTTAAAACAATAGATCCTATCCTTCAACCTGTAGTTGACTAAATATTTCTTCTCCACGCAGGGCTTGTGAAGCGAGATGATCTGCTTCACTATTCTTTTTACGAACAATTGGCTCGTAATTCGGCGTGATGCCAAGTTTCTTCAACTTTACTTCAATACGGTCTCCCCATGCATTCAATACTTTTTCAAAACAAGGCCATTCACCAGATAGTTGATTTAGGACAACTTGGGAATCACCTCGAAATGTAACCACCTGGTGGTGTACGTCAAGTATCTCTAACTGATTTACAGCTTCATAAAAAGCGGCATATTCAGCTTCATTATTCGATTCTAGCTCCTCTAATAAACTGTTCATACGAATTCGAAAGCTTTTTTTGCCTTGTTTATAATAAATAGCGACTCCAATGCCGGTCATCTTTGAATCCTTCTGATAACCACCATCGAAGTAGACCGTGACATCTTGCGGTTCATATTCGATTTCAGCCAATAACTTTTTCAGTTCCTTCTTTGACCAAGAGGTTCCTTTTTCATCTTTAAACTCTATTTCCTTCAAGCGGCCTATTTTTTCAAGATCGTCAGTAATAATTAGTGCTTCTTCAGCAGAGATCCAATCAGAGGTAAATATGGCAGATGGTTTCTTAGCCGAATGATACTGCCATAGCATAGTGACCTTCAAATCATTCCCCCCTTGTAAACTTTTATAATAATTTATACAAAATTCATTTATTAAAGACTATAATAACTGATGTATCATCATCCAAAGCGATATTATTTTCTCATATTTTACGCAGAAATTCATCGGTTCATGCTTATAATAGAAGAAATATCGGGTGCATTACTTAAGTAGTTTACATATCATCAGCAAATTATTCTGTAAGGAAGTGTTTATCATCATGATTGAAGTTCATATCGATGGTGCTAGTGCGGGAAACCCTGGACCGAGCGGCGCTGGTATTTTTATTAATAATAATGGAACGGTTGAACGGCATAGCATTCCTCTTGGAAACATGGAAAATCACGAAGCGGAATACTGGGCATTGATTAAGGCGTTGGAAATCTGTTTGAGCAACCAATATAAGGTCGTTTCATTTCGTACAGATTCGCAACTCATTAATCAAGCCGTTGAAAAAGGCTTTGTAAAAAATAAAAGGTATTCTCCATTATTAGATCAGATCCTCCATTTATCTAGTAAATTGGAGTTATTTTTTCTAAAATGGATTCCAAGTAGCGAGAATAAGTCAGCTGATGAGTTAGCAAGACGAGCTGTTCGAATGAATAGTGGGGGTACAGAGTCATGACAAAAGCGGCAGTAGCTGATTTAACTTTATTATTTGTCGTTTTCATTTGGGGTTCAACATTCGTTATGGTTCAAAATGCGATTGGTTTCTTAGAACCACATTTATTTAATGCAATTCGTTTTTTTATTGCAGCTATTGTGTTAATCATTGGTTTTCGAATTTTTTATTTTAAAAAAACCGATGCGATTTGGACAAGATCTTTATTTTTTTCTGGTATTAAAATCGGCATCTGGTTATTTTTGGGCTATGCCTTTCAAACGGTTGGTTTATTAACGACTACGCCTGCCAAAGCAGGTTTTATCACAGGCTTAAGTGTCGTACTCGTCCCGCTATTTTCTTTGCTGTTATTGAAGCAAAAATTACGACTGCCAACTATTCTAGGAGTTCTATTAGCGACTTTTGGATTATACTTTTTAACGGCTGCAAAAGGCTCTTCAATTGTCTTGGGAGATGTGCTCGTATTTTTCTGCGCCATCAGTTTTGCTATGCAAATCATTATGACCGCAAAATATGCAAAGTCTCATCCAGCCCTGCCATTAACGATTATCCAAGTCTCGGCAGTAGCCATACTTTCTTTTGTTTCTGCCCTTTTATTCGAAGATTTTTCTGTTCTAATGAATCCAGCCATCATACTAAAACCTGATGTTTGGAGCGCTTTACTAGTTACTGCTTTTTTTGCAACAGCTTTTGCATTCTTTGCCCAGACCTATTTTCAAAGTTATACCTCTCCAACGAGAGTTGCACTGATTTTTGCAATGGAGCCTGTATTTGCTGCACTGACATCATTTGTTATAATCGGCGAAAGTCTTACTACGGTGTCTCTAATTGGCTGTTTGTTCATTCTCACTGGTATGATCTGTGCCGAGCTACCTCCACGAAAAAAATTAGCCGCCCAACTTGAATAGGGCGGCTTCGCTATTATTTCTATTTATTTTTACCATTCTAATTTAACAATCCTTGTTCACGGGCAAATCGTTCCGCTTTAGAGCGACTATTTATCTTATTTCTCTTCAAGGTTTCCAGCAATGAAATATAAAAGCTACCGTCGAAACTTTTTTGTGCTTTTAAAGTTATTTCGATAGCTGTATTAACAAGGAAATCGCTTGCTTCTGTATAACGCTGTCCAAAATAAATAAAGCCAATGGCATCTTCGCCAAATGAGAAGCCTTTTTCTTCTAGAAAACAAACATATTCCTCCACCGTTTTCCCCACAAACATCCACTCCATCCTTATCCATTCTACATATTACCTTAATTCAACCTTTTTGCCTATCCATTTTTCGACAAAAGTTGCCAAATTATTATCGAGGTTTTTGGAAATAGTAGAGCTAGGAGGTGTTTTCATTGAGCAAAAATCGCAACCGTGGTCATGGCGTAAATCCTCAAGGTTACTCTGGTGGAGGCAAGGGCGACACAAGTCCAAAATCACAATTAGAACAAAAAGCAAAGAATGAAAATCATAAATAATCTCTTAATAAGATGAAACTTCAAGCAGAGGGGGATTCTTCATCCCCCACTGCTTGTTATTCCCTTTCTACTGTAGCTAAGTTCTTCGCTTTCGCTTCGATCAATCGACAGTACGAACTATGGTTCAACGAACTCAGCCTAAGTACGCCGCATCCTTTAGTCTTTCGTCTGAGTGACCCACATCGCCTTGGAGCCAAACTTAACTTCTGTTCGCGTATCGATAAGTTTCACTGCATCTCATCAATCGTGATTTTACTAGCAGTTATCCCGCACCTACGCTTCCTCGATTCCTCTAAGCCTTGAGGTGGGAGATTTTACACCCCGTTAACAGATAAAAAACCGCAATCCAGCACAGGCTAAGATTGCGGTTTTTTTTAGATAATTCGTTGTATTGTTTTGAACTCATGGTCTTCTGCAAGCCTTCTAACTTTTTCGTGGTCAAACCTATAAACGCTCGTTTCAAGAGCACATGATACAGGGACATCACATTTGATTTCTGCAAGCTGTCTTGATAAATGAAGCATGTCAACTGCAGCTTGAATTTTTGTTTGTTGCGCTTTTGTAAGTAATGCAATGTTATTAAGAATCCCTTCAATATTTTCATATTGAATGAGCAACTTCAATGCCGTCTTCTCGCCAATCCCTTTTACTCCTGGATAATTATCCGCAGTATCCCCCATCAATGCTTTTAAATCAATCATTTGCTTTGGTGTAATACCCTTCCATTCGAAAAAGCTAGCGCCATTATGGACTTCGTAGTTGCCATATCCTTTTTTTAGCAGTACAACTGAAATGCGATCATCAATCAACTGCAACATGTCCTGATCACCTGTCAAAATCGATACATGACTTTCATTCATAGCTAACTTCGCAATGGTCCCAATGCAATCGTCTGCCTCATATCCAGCAACCCCAATGTTAGGAATGTTAAATGCTTCAACAGCTTCCTTTGCCAACTCAAACTGCGGTACCATCTCAATTGGTGCTTCCGATCGATTTGCCTTATAATCTGGAAACAAATCGTTACGGAAGGTTTTACTTCCCATATCCCAACAAACTGCTACATGGCTTGGTGAAAAATGATCAATGGCCATAAGCATATGTTTAAGAAATCCTTGAACTGCATTCGTTGGAACACCTTTTGAATTAATCATAAATTGCCCCGTTACTGCTGTTGCATAAAATGCTCTAAATAAAAGTGCCATTCCATCAACAAGTAAAAAGGATGGCAGCTGTTCTCTTTCTTTTATATCCAAAACAATCACCTCATACACTACTCTACTATTATTTCAATATAATTACTAGTTTCATCGTTTGGTAATCTTAAAGTGAAACTTCCATCAGTAGTAGGCTTGCTACATCCCTTACTGATTGTTTGTCCCGTTCTAGTGTCGCTATACCTCCACGTAGCGAAGGTAAAGCGACACTAGAACTAAGGTTCAACGAACTCAGACTATGTACGTCACGCCCTTTTCTTTCCTCTGAGTGATCCACATCCTGTGGGCGTTAACTTCTTTGAAGACCACAAAAGTAAGTTTCACTGTATCTCACCAATCTGGCTTATACGGGCAGTTTGTCCCACCACCTATCTTCATTGTACCTCTTATAAGCTTGAGATAGGGGTCTTACTGCCCAATAATGCGGGATATATGGAAATCTCAGCTTTTCGTAACAACTTCATTTTCCTCATATGATATCCAATCACTAAAACTCCCAACATAAAGCTTAACTTGATCAAACCCAGCTTCTTTAAGCGCAATAAAATTTGGTGCAGCCGTTACTCCTGAACCACAGTACACAATTACTTTCTGTGAATTACTTAATTCAGCAAATCTTTCTCTTTGTTTTTCAGCTGATATAAATGAACCATCTTTTATACCTTCATTCCACATTTTATTTCGTGCAAATGGAATATGTCCTGCAACATGGTCAATAGGCTCTTCTATTCCTAAATAACGTCTTTCTTCTCGTGAATCAAGTAGAGTGACATCTTTTGGCTGGAGAATTACATATTCTTTCACTTCATCATAGGTAGCAAGAATGGTTGGATCAATACAGACATGAAAAGTTTGTCGATTATAATGTGGAATTTCTTTGTCCACTTTTCCCCCTGCTTGTTTCCATGCATAGTAGCCACCATTTAGAATTTGCACATGTTTATGTCCTAAATAGGAAAGCAACCATACAAATCTTGAGGCAAAAGCTCCTTCCCCACCATCATAAGCGACCACTCTTGTGTTATTCGATACTCCTACTTCTTCAAGCTTTTGTTTAAATTCAGCTAGATTAGG
This sequence comes from Peribacillus huizhouensis, assembly GCF_014138605.1. Taxonomy (GTDB): domain Bacteria; phylum Bacillota; class Bacilli; order Bacillales; family DSM-1321; genus Peribacillus; species Peribacillus huizhouensis. The sequence goes on from NZ_JACJHX010000009.1 coordinate 102,984, forward strand.
GAGTGGGTGCCTGCCACCATGGTTTCCAACTTTGCCAGACAAGTCTTCCTCAAGATGGAAATACACAGCGCCAGCAATATGCTCTTGGTCATAAAGGTCTTTACCGCACGAAGGATCACCGAGATTAAACCGACAATCAACAATTCTAACCTCTTCATTTTGTAATGTTTTCAATAATTCGTTTGGCTCAATTAAATAAGACATTTTTCGTATTCTCCTTTAATTAGTTCCGAGGGTCAGACCCTCGCAACTTTCTTAAGCTTAAATTTATTAATGAAGTAAATTTGTACTAATTCTGACCTTTACAACCCCAAAAATTTTTACTTGTATAAAGCTAAATAGAGTAAAAGGACACAAGAAAAGACCATTACATGTTCTTTATTTTTGATTTAAAAGCTTAATCTCTTCTGCAAGTTGTTCATAGTGGGGAATATCAATCGTTTCTTCAAGAGCTGCTTGTAATCCTGCAAAAATTTCAGCTAGTTCAGCTTCACTATTTTTTTGCAACGAAACCAATTGTTGCATAAGATGTTCTTGGTAGCTTTCGTATAATTGCTCACTTTTTTCAATTACATAATCAAGAGCTGGTTTATCAAGACTTTCTTTTAACGCATCACTCATTTTGACTTTTTCATTTTTCTCAAAAAATGCTTTCGGGTTCTTAAATAATGAAAGTTCTTTTTTAAATTCAGTTGCTGTTAATTCAGTAAACGCTTTGTCAAAAGTAATAATCGGACCATTTTGTGGTTCATATGGTTTTAAAGCAATGTTTTTCTTTACTTTTTGGACTTGTTCCAATATCGAGCTTTGCTTTTCTAATACTAGCTTTGTTACAAATAATTCTGCTCTTAAAGCAGTTGCACGCATTTCTTGAGCAAAGTCAAAACCGATTGATTCTAATAAACTGTTTAAGGATTGCTTCAAGACGACTTTATTATCCTGACCATCATCTTTTATCACAGCAGGGTTAAAACATTCTTTGAAAAAATCAGCAAATCGGAAAAACACGCGTTGTTTGCTATAAAAGGTGAGCTCATCGATTTCTTTTTTCAAACGTTGTTTATCGGTTTCACCGTTCATATCCTGCACAATTTGTTTAATTTTTTGAAGATCCTCTTTTAAAGCGAGCAGTGCCTTTTGCTTCGTTTCTTTATCCTGCTTGGATGTAGTTACTACATCCATCATTAGCTCCTCAGTCCGAACCATGCCAGCTTTAGCCGACTGCAAAGCAAGATCCGTTAAGTCATGCTCTATAAACGCATTAAACTGCGCCTCAAATTGGGCGATGCCACTGTCTGGAAGAAAAGCATGTGAAAACGAACTTTGTTTTTGCTTTTCTCCTAAAGCCCCTTTACTACTAAGTGCAAAAAGCTTCGGAAAACGGATGCCAAAACTCGCCAATTCAGTTTCTACATAGTCTTTGACTTCTATGACCTCTTCTTTTGAATTTGCTAAATCAGCCGCATTAACAATAAAGAACATTTTATCCATTGCAAAAGAGTCTTTCACACGGCCAAGTTGGATGAGAAACTCACGGTCTGCTTTTGAAAATGGATGATTATAGTAGGTAACAAAAAGAATCGCATCAGAGTTCTTAATGTATTCAAACGCTGCTCCGGTATGTCGGGCATTAATCGAATCTGCACCAGGTGTATCAACTAATACCATGCCTTGCCTTGTTAAATCACAGTCATAATATAATTCAATTAAATCAACAAGACACGATTTCGTCTCTTGGGCAGCAAACTGACGGAAGCCATCCAAATCAACAGTCAATGTCGTACCAAGCTCACTTTTGTATAGTGGAAGCCCCGCGTGGAAAGCGCGTAAAAAAGATAATTGTGTTTTACCTGTTTCAGAATTACTACTTCTTTGGATAATATCTTCAGATAGCTGATGTGCTTCCTCCAAGTTGGCTGCTTTTTCTGAAAAGACAGTAAGTGCAACGTTCACATCTTCAAGGAGCATCGCTTCTGTTTTAAGCTTGACAGCAGCAGTCCCATGCTTATGTACAGGATCTGCTGCCATTATTTTATTGATCGCAGCTGTCGTTGGATTTGGTGAAACAGGAAGTACACTTTCACCCATTAATGCGTTGGCAAAGGACGATTTCCCTGCACTGAAAGCACCAAATAGGGCAACAGTAAACGTTTGATTTTCAAGTCGTTTGGATTTTTCCTTTAATTCACTATATAAAGATTGAAACCCTTTTAAAGGATAAATCAAATCTGCAACTTCAGATAAACTGACAGCCGTTTGGTGTAGTTTATCTTTTGCGCTCATTTGCTTGGTTACTGTTTGCAATTCTACCTGATCTATAGAAACTTCTTCAGTTTCTTTCTTCTTTTCAGCCCGATTCTGCTGTTTGCTTTTCTCTTGAACGATGATTTTTCTTTCTACATCATTTTCTTCTTTCAGCCAAGCTGTCAGTATTTGCTCTACCTGAGTTTGTTCGTTTGCTTTACCTGCAAGTATGTCAGCAAGTTGGTCTTTTTCTTCTTGGAGCTCTCGTTCCATCATGTTGACTAACTCTAACGCATATAGATACGACGAAAACTGCTTCAATTCATTCTCTAATTCCTGAGTTCGCTGTTCGTTCTGTTCCATTATTTTTTGAGTAAGTTGATCCATAAATTGATCACATGATCTTCTTGCATCTCTCTTTATTGTTTCAGAAAGTTCATCTGTATAATTTAGTACATATTCACCCGTAATTTGGACTTGCCCCTTAAGTAAGCTGGTTAATAAAGTTTCTGGAACCTCTACTTGTAGGCTCTGAGCAGTTTGTTCCATGAGCACATCATGTAGACCAGAGGCTGCTACAGTTTGGACAGCGAGCTCTTTAATATGCCAATCCATCTGTGTTTTAACTTTTTCCTGTATATCCGCTAGAAACACTTTTTTACGTTCTAGACGCTCAAGGTCTGTTTTTTTCTTTGTAAAAAACAGACCCATTTTAAAGTCTTTCTGTGTGGATTCGAGAAATTGATTGGCTAAGTCACGAGTTGCTGCAGGCATAAGAATAGCATTTTTGACAATGGATTGTGTTGCTTTTTCAAAGTTTTCTTTCACGCGTTCTATATTACGGACCAATTGATATTTTTCCTCAAGAAGCCGATTTACATCATCTGTGATCGCTAATCTTTCGGTATCAGTAAGGCTATATAACGACTCAAGTTCTACTGAATGTGCCTCTTCATATTTATTCTTTAACCAGCTAAGATGCTGATTGATGACCCTTTTTGTAGATACACAAAGTGAATGCTCTCGATTTTTTTCTTTATTTTGAACTAATGTGTCAATAAATTGCCGGACGTTTTCAATTTCATTTTGAGAATGCGTCAAATCGCGGATGGATGTGAAAAACATGCCATCGAATATTACGTCCCAAGCTGCAAAAGCCTCACGAGCAGACTGTTTAAATGCTTCAAAACTGAGTTCGTTTTCATCATGTTTATCGATCATATTGACGATAAGATAAAAAGACTTACCCGCTTCAGTCAGTTCTCTAGTAAAAAGGAAGTTCACTTCTGATTGAACATGATTATAATCCATCACATAAAAAACGACATCCGCTAAATGAAGAGCGGATTCAGTTGAAATTCGGTGAGCGTCATCTGTTGAATCGATACCAGGCGTATCCATAATCACACAAGTATTAGGTAAAGGAAAATCCTGCGAGCTAATAGTAATGGAAGATACAGCGTCACCATCTTTTGCAAATGTCTTAACGGCAGTGTAATCATATGGAGCAGGAAATATTATAGGTTTACGTTTACGAAAATGAATTTTTGCAAAGTCTTCACCTTTTTGGACTTTCACCGTATTTGCACTTGTTGGAATTGGGCTTGAAGGCAACAAATGTTGATTTAATAAAAAATTAATCATACTTGATTTTCCGGCTGAGAAATGACCGCAGAACGCTATCACAAACTCTTCTTTATGAGATTTTAGGATTAGTTCTTTTATTTTCTCTGCATTTGTTTGATCTCCCTCTTCAGAAAGTTTTTCGTATAGATTCATTAAGTCCGTTATGTTGTAAGTCTGTCTTGTATCAGTGTACGCCATTCATCTCTTCCCCTTAAACATCGTTTTTATAACTCAAATTATCCCGATTTAATTAGCTTTAATTTCCACACTTTTATTTTAAATCGCATAGTGCGTGGATATTCAGCCTGTAAATCCCTGTTTGGTGAGATACAGTGAAACTGACCGATGCTAGAGCATAGGTTTGATTTAAACCCACAAGATGTGGGTCACTCAGACGTTGCCGCAGGACGCGCCACTTAGTCTGAATTCGTTGAACCTTAGTTCGTAGTGTCGCTTTAAAGAAGCGTTAGCTTGCGATTTAGCGACACTAGAACGGGACTAAGCATCAGGGGGGACCTACATTCCCCTGATGAAAGTTTCACTTTATTCTATGTATCATCAAATGGAAATTGCGATTTACGCATGTCTCTTATTGTAAACGATTTCGTTCATTATTCATATATTTGGATAAGTGTTAAATAGAGGATTAAGAACAAAAGAGCATAAGATATATCAATAAAATAATATCTCATATCCTAAACAACAAAAAACAACCAAGTATATTACCTGGTTGTCGGTGTTGGGATGTACGCTTGGTTATTCTTTGTTACGATATGTTTCTGTGCTAGATTTTTTTGTGCCTTCTGAGGGCTACCAATACGACTTAACACATATTTCATTACAAAGCTATATGTAACAACTGTTAGCAAAACAAAAAACCATACCATCTTATACACCATCCTTAAAAAATAAAGTTTATTAAAATTTATAGTTGTCTCAATTGATAATCATAATCATTTTCATCTTATTAAAGCAATACTATCACGAACGATAATCATTTTCAATAAGATTTTAAATTATTTTTTATCTTTTAGGAAAACGGCGGAATAACTTGTTAAATTCTTCAATGCACGTTCTTCGATTGGAATTCTAACTGACATTGCCCATGCATTTAGACATGTGAACAGTGCGGCAGTGAAATAAGCATTATATAAAAGTGAAATGACAAGAATCTCTGTTGCTACAATGATATAATTAGGATGTTTCACATATTTATATGGTCCTTTTACAATAACCTCAGCATCTGGGAGAACGATGATTTTTGTATTCCAGTAAGGTCCAAGCGACGTGATGACCCAGACTCTGCCGATTTGAACTAATAAAAAAATCGACAGCCAAAAAGGCCATAATACCGAGACATCTTTATCAAAAAGATTGACCTCTGCAATGAATGATGAAAAGAACCCCAAATGCATAAGCACAATCCAAGGATAATGTGAACTGCCGAACTCAAGTCCCCCTTTCGCCTTTAAACGATCTTCGTTATATCTCGCCAGCACAAGTTCGCTCAGTCTCTGTACCGCGAGCAGGGTTATCAATATCAGAAATGTCATTCTTCCCACCTCAATAATAGTAATTCTGAACTAAAGCCAGGACCTAGTGCAGCCGCAAGCCCATATTCCCCTTCGCTTATATCTTGTTCCATAAATTTCTCCAGCACGTATAGAATAGTAGCAGAAGACATATTGCCATACTCTCTTAGCACTTCCATTGAAATCTTCACCATCTCTTCATGAAAACCTAATGATTCACAATACGCATCAATTACTTTCTTACCACCTGGGTGGGCAATGAAATGACGAATATTACTTTGCTTCATATCGTTTTTATCGAGAAAAACCTCTACATTCGGTTTCAACCAATTGCTAATAATCGTCGGTATATCTTTTGAAAAAATAACATGAAGACCTTCATTTCTTACGTCCCAGCCCATGACATCTAATGAATCTGGCATTAATGTGGACTGTGTAGACAGTATTTTGGGAACTCGTTTTACTTTACTAATATTTTTACGTGCAACTTCATCACCGCAAATAAACGTACAGGCTACTCCATCCGAAAACAAGGATGTGCCAATTAAATTGCTTTTCGACCGATCATTTCTCTGAAAAGACAGGCTGCATAGCTCAACAGATAAAACAAGCACTTTTGCTTTTGGAAATGCCTTGCAATATTCGAAAGCACGAGACAGCCCTGACGCCCCCCCAGCACATCCTAATCCCCATAGTGGTATTCTCTTCGTATAAGGAGAAAAGGGGAGTCTATTCATAATTCTCGCGTCTATAGTTGGTGTTGCTATGCCTGAACTTGTTACGAAAAAAATCGCTTCAATTTCTTGTACGGCTACTTCGTGTTTTAAAAAAGTTCCATTAGATAAACAGCTTTGAATGGCTTTAGTTCCATATGTCACAGCACCTTCAATAAAAGCATTGTTTCTTTCTTCGAATGAGTGATCTCGTTTAAACCATTCTAGGTCTTTAATAAAATAACGGCTATCAACTTGTCCATTTTTAAAAGCTCTCAATAATCGATCAATGTCTTTAAAAGAAGAACCAAATATTTCACGTGAAAATTCCATTAATTTTTCTTGAGCAAATAAATAAGGAAGTTGGATATGTGATGTTGATAGAATATATGGCAATATTTCCACCTCCAAGGATGATGGTTATCATTCCCAAATATTCTTTCTCTATTCCTAGCGTTGGGTATCATTATTTAAAAAACAATCATTCTTTAGAACTAAAAATACGACATAATCCTTTATTATTATTCAAAATTCTTGCTTTTTGTAAAATTTTCAGTTCCAAATACCTATCAGAATGGTATCATGAATTATATTGTGTTATGGAGGAAAAAAGATGAGTGTTACCACACAGATTACGTCCGTTTTAAATGGGACTATTCAAGCAGTAAAGTCGATTATCCCGCTCAATCTCGAGATGAACAAACCACTATTAGTTACTGAACCATTTTTACAACAGGGCATTTGTGTCATAATTGGAATGACAGGCGATGTCCGTGGCAGGTTAATAATCGAAGGAAATTCAGACGCAATTAGTCTAATTGGTGAAAGGATGTTCGGAATGACGTTAGAAGGAGAAATGCTTGAATCCTTTGCTGCGGAGTTTGGAAACATGATTGCTGGAAATTTATCTACCCAACTAACAGTTGACAATATCATTATGGACATCTCCCCGCCAACTGTGTTAGTTGGTGAAACAAAAATGTACGGCATTGAAAAAGCCATACATTTACCAATAACGATTGAGGCTGATAGATCGATTCACATTCTATTAATGATTGAATCATAATACTTCCTTTAAAAGAATGAATGATTACAAACGAATTTTAATTTCGTCTGTTTTTTAATACAAAGACTCTGTTAAACTTGCCTGTTGATTGCAGCGAGAGGCACTCGCTTTCCGTGGGGCGGTACGGGAGCGTCCTCGGCGATGTTTGCCTGTGCAATCTCCCTTTGACTCGTATTTCACGAAGCAGTCTCACGCCTTCCACTCCAATCAACAAAATGCCAAAATCAACAATGGGCTTTAACATAGCCAATACAAAAAAAGCAAGCAACAGACGGTGTCACTCACGTGTGAAAAATAGTGCCAAGAAACTAAAGCTGATTTTCTGAATTAAATCTGCGATTTTGCTTTTGAACTTCAATGATGATGTCTTGAAACTCATTTCTCCCACATTTTTCGCAAATTGATTCTATGGTTAACAATGTTCTGCAGTATTTGCAGTATTTCTTTTCCACATACTCCACTCTCTTTCGTATACTTATTCTTATAAGATATGAATGAGAGTGGTAATTGTTTCCACTTCACTTTATTTTAATTGAAATAAAGTGGAATGGAAACGAAACTGATATTGCCTGTAAATGCGTGAAAAAGGAGGCTGCCCTAAAAATAACTTTTGTAAGACACCCTCCTCTTCTTCATTATTTAGACTGTAGGTTAAGAAGCCTTTTGTTCAAGTACCACAGAATTATTGATATTTCGTTTTGATGGAATCATATTGAATAAAATATTAAGGAAAATAGCCGATAGACTTCCTGCTACGATTCCATTGCTTGTAAGGATCTGTAAACTTTCCGGTAATTTCAAGAAAATATCAGGGACAACAGTTACACCAAGCCCCATTCCCACAGAGCAAGCAATAACCAATAAATTCTCCTGTCTAGCAAAATCAACTTGGCTCAGCATTTTAATTCCAGATGCAATAACCATCCCAAACATGGCAATCATGGCTCCACCTAGAACGGCTGTAGGAATTATTGTGGTTAGAGCTCCCATTTTTGGAACTAGTCCAATCACAACTAACATGACCCCTACAGTATAGATAACATTCTTGCTTTTAGCACCAGATAACTGAACTAGCCCTACGTTTTGCGAGAAAGCAGTATAAGGAAAAGCGTTGAACAGGCCACCTAACACAATCGCTAACCCTTCAGCACGATATCCTTTCGTTAAATCTTCTTTTCTGATAGTTCGATTTGTAATATCACCTAATGCGTAATAAACACCAGTTGACTCAACTAAACTGACAATCGCGACTAAAACCATTGTTAAAATAGCTGGAATATCAAAAGTTGGTATCCCGAAATAAAACAAATGTGGCATATGAAAAATAGATGCATCTGCTACTGGTGAAAAATCAACTTTCCCAAAAAACGAAGCAACTACTGTTCCTACTAACAATCCTATTAATATAGAAATAGATCGTAAGAATCCAGTAAAAAATTTATACAAAATGATAATCAATAGAAGTGTACCAAATCCAAGTACGATATTTTCTAACGAGCCAAAATCTTTAGCTCCTTGTCCTCCAGCTAGGTTATTCATCGCAACGGGGATAAGTGTGATCCCTATAATCAAAACAACAGAACCAGTCACAATCGGCGGAAAGAAACGGGCGAGTTTCCCGAATGATTTCCCTATCATCATCACGACGAGACCCGAGATAAGAATAGAACCATAGATGGATGTAATACCGTATTGTCCGCCGATTGCAATCATTGGGCCAACTGCCGTAAAAGTACAGCCTAGCACTACAGGAAGGCCGATTCCAAAAAAGCGATTTGTCCAAACTTGTAATATGGTCGCAATTCCACACATGAAGATATCAATCGAAACAAGGTATGTTAATTGTTCTACGCTTAAACCTAACGCTCCACCAACAATAAGAGGCACAATTACAGCGCCAGCATACATGGCTAAAACATGCTGAATTCCTAGTGACGCCGTTTTAAGCGGATGATTACTCATGGATTGCTCCCTCACGCTCTTCTACAAATGTAATTTCACCAAGACTAAGTGCTTCAATTCTTGCAAGTGACTCAACCCGTACGCCTTGTTCTCTCAATTTTTCTCCACCATCTTGAAATGCTTTTTCAATTACAATCCCAATTCCTACTACAGTTGCATTTACTTTATGGCAAATTTCCATTAATCCTAAAGCCGCCTGCCCATTCGCCAGAAAATCATCAATGATCAGTACTCTGTCCCCACTATTAATAAACTTATTAGAGATAGCAATTTCATTTGCTTCTTTTTTTGTAAACGAATATACATTAGCTGTAACGAGATCATCGGTTAACGTCACTGATTTCCGTTTTCTAGCAAAAATCATTGGAACTTCAAGTTCAAGAGCTGCCATCACACCAGGCCCAATCCCAGATGATTCAATAGTAAGAACAACATCGATTTTTTCATCTTGAAATCTCCGTTTGAATTCTTTACCCATCTCGTGCATCAGAACGGGATCCATTCTATGGTTTAAAAAAGAATCAACTTTCAAAATGTTATCGGATAAAGCTTGTCCCTCTTCTAGAATTTTCGTTTTTAATAATTGCATGTCTTTGCTCCTCCAATTCGTTAAGCTCTTCTTCACTCATTACCCATGTAATTTCAGAATATAAAAAGCCCAAGAATCATCCCCTGACTCTGAACAATAGAGTGAGACAACGACTCTTGAGCTTTTACCATAGGCAAGCGAAAATAGAAATAGAACCGGCTTGCATGATTAGCAACAAGTATATGTGACTCACTCATAGTCAGATCATTTACGGTAATCCGGTAGAAACTAGCAAGCCCTATCCCTGCAATTATATGAGTGTAGCTGGAAATTATTATTGTAATAAAATTATATCAGTTGTAATTCAATTTGAACAGAAAAATTTCACTTCTTCTTTTAATCGACTGGATATTGTAAAAATCCCCTATTTTATTCAAAAATTAGCCAAGGTTTTTTAATCTAGAAAGCATCCAAAATTCCAGCTCCGCACCACCACCATTGAGATTATGTGAGTATAGCGTGCTTCATGGTATATCCTTCATAGTAAAATGATGGCGTTTTATATGAATTCACTTTAATGATGTCGGTAAAACAGCGACAATTTTATCAAGAGTTGATTTTGAAAGATTTTTCTCAGTAAGAATATGAACCGTACCTGAATCTTCATTTGTCCGAATTAATCGTCCTATTCCTTGTCTCAAACGTAACAGCATATACGGTAAATCTACTTGTTCAAATGGATCAGCACAAGCTTCACGTTTCGCCTGGAAAACAGGATCATGCGGCGGGAAAGGTAACGAAAAGATAATGACATTCCGTAGTGAATCGCCTGGTATATCTAATCCTTCCCACAAATGGTAAGAAAACAGAACAGAAGTTTCTTCCTCTTGAAATTTCTTTACTAGCTCACTGATTTCTATATCTCCTTCAAAATAGAACGAATAAGGAGTTGATACAGCCTGTCTTTTAAACCACTGGAGTTCTTCTTTTGATTTGAAAAGTACTAATGTCCTACCCTCTGTTTCTTTGATGCTGTTAATTGTATACGCTAGTTTTGCATCAGCATCATCTGTTGCAAAAACAGGCAACTTAATATCCATCACTTCATCATATTCAAACGGTGATGAAACTGAAAAATGACTAGACTCACTGATTCCTAAACTGTCAGCTATATAATTAAATGAACCGTCATTTGAAAGGGTTGCTGATGAGAAAATATACGGAATTTTCTTCGTGAACACTTCTTCTGACAAAATTTCTTGAACAAGTCTAGGCATAATGACCAATGTTTTACTATTTTCAGTTTGCTCAAACCACGTAATCGCCTGTTTATTTTTAAGAAATAATGATAAGGAATAGTTCAATTGCTCTAAATACTCTTCCGTCACCTTCAAGTCATATTCATTAATTGTATAAAGCTCTGCTTCAAATACGAGACTTTCTTCAAGTTCTTCCACTTTTTTATGGAGCTTTACTGCTAATGAATGAATTTCAGTTGACGTTGGTATTTCAGAGCGATTTGAACCAGTAACAGGTATTGATTGTTCATGTAGGACGGCAAAGAAATTTTCACTCATATCGATTAAATCTTCTATCATATAAAGCGTTTCTTCACGAACTTCATTTGCAACTAGTGCCTCTAGTACAGTTGCTAACGTCGCCTCACCAATTTTATACGTGAGTGCTTTTTGAGCAGAATACTCCAATAAATGACCTTCATCAAAAACGACACAGCTGTATTCAGGTAATAATGGTAGCTGCCCTTCTCGTTTTCGCTTTTCCTTTGTCCAAATATGCTCCATAAAGAAATCATGGGAACAAATAATTAAATCGCTGGATTTACGATAATGGTCACGTGAAAGTGTCTGACCACAGCGGTGCCGTACATCACATGTAAAACAATTTTGCAGTTGGTCCCAGCCTATCTGTGACCATTCTTCATCATTTAAATACGGGTATTGCTTTCGATCGCCGTAAGCTGTATATGCCGACATAGACTCATTGCCATGTACGAATTTTGGCAAGGAATCATAAACCTGATCAATCCCTTCCGAATCCACTATATTAACGGCATGCTCCAACTTTTTAAGACATAAATATTGATCATGGTATTTTGCTAAACGTACATCAACAGTTAATCCGAGTGCTTCTTTAAGCTTCTGAATATCTCCTTCTTCTTTCACTAGCTGCTCGATGAGCGTTTCGTCAGCACAAGAAATGATCGCTGGTTTATTCGTATAGCGCGCATAACAAATGGCATACAGCAAGTAAGCTAGTGTCTTACCAGTTCCTACTCCTGCTTCAGCAAACATTACTTGTTTTTCTTTAAAAGCTTTCTCCAGTTGGAAAGCCATAAATATTTGTTCATCTCTTAATTCAAAGCCTTTCTCTGGTAAAATGTCATAAAAGACATCTCCTATCCACTCAGAAAGCTTATCGTAAAAGGAATCTTCTTTTGTTATCGGAAAAGGCAGCGACTGAATCATCAATTTCCTCCTAATATAAAAGCAAAAGCGCCTTTGTTAAGGTGCTCTAGCTAGACATTTAATAATAATATTTTTAAATGAACTTCATTTATTCTGTTCACGACCGTTTACGTTTTTAATGGTAAATTTCCCCTGATCTACTATATGATTTCTAACGAAAAGGGTAAAACATTTTAGCTTAATTAAGTATTTTATTTAAATACCGCACGTTCAAATTCATATTATCAACAAAACTACATTATCCTTTATTTCTCGTTGACCGTCAAGAAATTATTATGGCTACAAGGTATGATTTTACTGAAGTCGGTTCATCCCAGATGAAAACAGGCCCCCAAAAAAGGGAGCCTGTTTATATATGATCAATCTTATTATGCTTTATTTACGTTAGTAGCTTGTGGTCCACGTTGACCTTGTTCTACTTCAAAAGTAACTTCTTGACCTTCATCAAGAGATTTGAAACCTTCACCTTGAATAGCTGAGAAATGTACGAATACGTCGTCTCCGCCTTCACGTTCGATAAATCCAAAACCTTTTTCTGCGTTAAACCATTTTACTTTACCTTGTTCCATTGTTGTTGCCTCCTAATGTGATAGCACACAGTGTATTACTATCCTTGCCCTGGTGATAATGAAAATAACGCGTCATACAACAGCTATTTCTTTCATATCGAACAAAAATAATTCTTTATCAGAATAACAGATAGTCCTGGTAAAAGCAAGCTTAACCAGAAAATAAGTATAATGTTCACAAATCAACTATTATTATTTCAAGCTTATTCTTCTGTTCTAGGTTGCTTAGGTGGACGTTTCCCCCAGTATTGATAATAATCAGTTCGAATAAATCCATTGAACAGCTTGCGTTTTTTCGTTGCTTGCTTTCCATAATAAGTTTCAAATTCAGGATGCGAAGTAATCATATAGATAGACCATGTATCAAGCTTTTTAAACGCTTGACCCATTCCTCTATAAATGTCTTCAACCTGCTCTTTTTCACCTAGTCGTTCTCCATATGGGGGATTCCCGACTATTACCCCATATTCTTTACGAGTAGTTAGGTCACTTACCTGCATCTGCTTAAAAGTAATGAGATCACCAAAACCAGCTTCAAAGCTATTCGCTTTTGCAATTTCAATCATCCGGTGATCAATATCATAGCCTTCAATATCAAGTGGTTGATCATATTTTGCAAGATCCTCTGCTTCCACTCTTGCTGCATCCCACACTTTTTGATCAAACCAATCCCAAGTTTCTGAAACAAAGTCGCGATTGAAGCCTGGGGCAATATTTTGACCGATTAATGCCGCCTCAATTGGTATCGTCCCTGAACCACAAAACGGATCAATAAACGGCTTATCAGGATACCAATTGGTCAGCATCACTAGTGCCGCAGCAAGTGTTTCTTTCAAAGGCGCTTCACCTTGATCTGTCCGATACCCTCGACGATGAAGGCCCGGTCCGCTCGTATCTAAACTAAGAGTTACAATATCTTTCAAGATTGATACTTCAATTTTAAATAGCGCACCATTCTCCTCAAACCATGATGTTTTTTTATAATACTTCTTCATTCGATCGACAATTGCTTTTTTTACAATCGCTTGACAATCCGATACGCTAAACAGAGTAGATTTAACAGATTTTCCACTCACAGGAAATTCTGCATTCTCCGGGAGATAATCTTCCCAATTCAACGCTTTCGTTTTTTCAAATAATTGGTCAAATGTAGTCGCCTTGAATTCACCGATTTTAATTTTAATTCGATCGGCACTTCGAAGCCATAAATTAGATCTAGCAATGGCAGAAGCATCGCCTTTATACATGATTTTTCCATTCTCTACTTCACACTCATAACCGAGTGCGCGCACTTCTTTTGCAACAACAGCTTCAAGCCCCATTGCCGAAGTGGCAATAATATCAAATTGTTTCAACCTTTACACCAGCTTCCCTATTAACAACTCAAGAACCCATCTTCCTATTAAAGATTTGTTCTTGTGATATTATATCTTATTAGTTTTCGTACAATCTTGGTATTTCTCACACGTTTTTCAACCATATCACATAAATAGTCTTGGTCATTATGATTATCGTGTTTATTACAGTAGCCCCATTACGATGCATATGTAAATGTCAGATCAGACTTCGGTCCGATATCAGTCAGCAAACGATATAAATAACTTAGGTTTTGAAAGTCATCAATAGATAGTGTAATGCCTAATTGATTCATTGTCACTAATTTACGCATCATTTCTTTAGTGTCTCAGTCTCTTAAGCATTGTCATGATCGCTCTTACAGTTCTACCAACTGGCTACCTACACTGTCGTTGTGGAATTGATTAATAAAGTGAAACTTCAATCAGCAAAAAAGGTATGTTACCACTTTTATCAATTATCTTACAAAGTATACAAAATCCTTCAAAAGGTTATATATTTGACTTCACAAAGACCGAATTACCCTTACCATTACGTTTCATTTTAAATGTTTACACCATACCAATAGTAATTGACAAATCTATATACAAAACAAAACTCCCCTTATTTGAATAAGGAGAGTTTTGTTTTGTATAATGACGTTCTGTAAGCCATGTTTTGTACCGTAGTACTGCAAGCGATTTTTCATCTCGTACTTAGGTGGTAATCATCTATCTACAGAGGCAATAGCCTCTGTCCTTCTCCTCGTTCATTTCCAAGGAAGAAAGCGCCCCTACCATTAATTTGGGTTTCTCGCTCGTGGGGTTTACCGCGTTCCACCCTTTTCATTTCTGAAAAGGCTACGTCACTGTGGCACTTTTATAGGTATTCATGCCATATCCTAATGGACTTAGGCACTTTCCCGGCCGTCAGCAGAATGAATTCTGCTGCCGTGGCTTATTTTTTCGCCAGGCACGAACACTACAAACATCTCAGTCTGTGCGAGCATGGACTTTCCTCTACAGTTAAGCAACTGCAGCAATTACCCAAACGTCATTACACAAGAAATCATTCTACATTGTTTTTCACTATAAAGCAAGAAGTAATTATTATTATTTTTGGATAGCAATACAAAATTGAAGTATTATGTTGATTTTCTGTTGTTAGTTAAGCAATTTTCAGCACTCTGCAACGATATGAGATCCGTAAATCAAACACATCAGTCATATAGTTTGCTGCCAAATACATGCTTTTCCAAGTTCGATAACCTTTTAAGAATATCGAAGTTCGTCGTTCCAGGCAATGGCCCAGTATTCGTTTGGCTTTGGCGCTTAACTTGCTCTTCAGAATGTTTGCGCAGTTTTAGATTTTCTTGTTTTAAATCTTCAATTTCCTGATAGAATGCTTCATAATCCTTAATAACAATATCTAAGAACTGGTCCACATCTTCAGGTTTGTATCCACGCATTGCAGTTTTGAAATCTTTTTCCAATATGTCTTTTCCAGTCAATTTTATCTTGTCAGATAGCATAAGACTCACCTCTACACTTTCTCCATACATCGACTTTTCATTTATTTTTTCAAAAAAACCTTGATTTGTCAATGAATCTTTATTAATCAGACCACTGTTCTTCTTGTGCAGCCGCTTCGAGATCATCAAATGTTAGAGGAAAGATCAAATAATCATGTTCTAGCCTATACTTCTTCGCTTCAGCCATAGCAAATTTAGGCGAACCCTCTTTTTCTTCATCATAAATAATCATCATACCATCACTTTTATGAATCATAAACATATTTTTCATTTTCAATTGACTCGGGCTTTCGTATGGGCTTTTGTAAATAGATTCTACTAAATCAGCTTTAGCTATAATTGATTGATAAAACTCACGATTTTCATCATTCCATGACTCTTCTTGGTTTAAGTATGGCGTAATCACCGCAAGCTTTACATCATATTCTTTTTTACATTCAAAAACGACTTCCGCAGCCCAGAGTTCTGTCCCTAGTTGCCCAGAAATTATGATCCATTCTAACCCATCTTCTATGAATGATGTTAATCTTTGTTTAAGAACCTTCTTAATATATTTTATACCTGGGTGATCCTTTTTGAAAATACCATATTCATAGGCCTTATAGCCTGTTATGTATAGAACTTTCATCTTATTCTCTCCATCATTGATACTATTATTTAGTATAACATCTTTCCTACTCTAAACTCTTATTCTTGTTATAAAAATCAATTAAAAAGAAACAAGGGCATGTATTAGCCCTTGTTCTATCTGTTAATAACCGAATGGTCTTGGTCTTGGTCCACAGCACGGATTATATGCCGGCATTGGTGGCGGCCCAGTGCAAACTAAGTGTTGGTTAAAGCATTCGTTGACTACTGAATTAGTATGTGGAAAATAGTGTTGATGCTGGAATACATGCTGATTAACCGTTGTGTTATGAGACGGGTGAATATGAGGTACAATCGTCTTCATAACATTAGCATTGACCGTATTTGTCGTTGGTGATACTTGAGATGGTGCAACACTTGTCGGCATTACTGGACTTACGCCATATCCAGGTGCTGGATACCCCGGCCCCATCTGTGCGCCTCCAACATAAGGATAAGGTGTTGGTGCTGGACCTACTGCAGCACCCATAACTGCAGGAGCGTAACCTGGACCTGTTTGTGCACCCATAACTGCAGGTGAGTAACCTGGACCTGTTTGTGCACCCATTACTTTATGACCATAACCATGTTTCGCACCTAACACAGTTTTATGATAGTCAACGTTTTTATGATAGTCGACATTTTTCTTTGTAAATTCCATCGCATTTTGTCCCCTTTCATCAAAGTATCGCTTTCAATTACAGACTATGACAAAGGGGGAGTTCATGTACTAGTCAAAAACCTAATTTATCATAAAAAGGTATAGAATGTATCCCCAAAAGCAGAAAACAAAAATGCAGTTAAACATAAGACAACGAAAAACAAAACTAAAATTGCTTTGTACATCTCCCGTACGACCTCATTTATCATATTTTAGGACATTTCATCCGCATTCAATATTACACGCTTTCACGGGCTGTCACAATCATTTCTTATCATGTAAAAATAGGAATTTTTTATCATTTTTCCATATTAAAGGATATGCATATCAACCTTTAATTTCCTTTGCAGTCGTAATAGACGTTTTGTCAACTCATTTTCTTTCAATGAATCATTATATTTAGATATACCGGAAAGTATAGTCAGCGCTTCTTCCGTATATTTCTTTGCCTGTTCATAATCCTTGAATTGGTGTTCTAGCAGTTTTGCACATTCAATACCCGCTTCAACTTTTAACATGCCATTCCCCTTTTCAAAAACCTCTTTCCAGATAGAATATGCTTCAATAAAGTGTTTATTTTTCTTTTTTGCAAAGCCTAGTGCCTTTTTGGCAAGGAGGACTTCATCTGCTGATCCTTCTTTGACCACACGTTCGTACGTTTTATATGCCTCCTCTTTTGTGCCAAGATCATGTAGCCAGCGTGCGACTTCAAGTGACTCATCCCCATATCCATCTACTTGGAGAATTTGCCGAGAAAGATGAATATACAAGGTAATTAATGAAAGGACATCCCATTCATTATGCTTGAGGACACCAAATAATACTTCTGGATCCTGCCGCTCGACAAAATCAAAATAAATCATCGGTGCTAAGTAGCCTGGTATATCATTTTCTCGCTTAAATCCGAGAATTTCAGTTTCAACAATCGATAGTTTCACTCTTTCTAATTTATTTTTCCAGAGTCTTCGGGAGGCATGATATAAGTCAAAATGCCCGAATTCTGGTAAGTTCGGTACATGTTGTTGGATAAGTTTATGTCTTGTTTTTAATTGAGGCCAATCAAATGATTTGCCATTATAGGTAACAAGCGTTTCATAGTTCACTTTTTCTAAGAAACTCTGATATAACGGGACCTCAGCCCCAGGCTGGGGCAAAATATGCTGTCTGACAACAACTTCATCTTTTTCAAAGCTTGCATAACCGAGGATAAAAATGGTATTCCCAACTCCTCCGCCAAGACCGGTTGTTTCTGTATCAAAGAAAAACAAATCCTGTGTACCAATTCCTGCAGCAGTTAATGGGTGATTTAATCCGCTTTTCTGCCACACATCCATAACAGTTTGCAATTCTGCAAACGAATAATCACCATGTTTCATCTCGATGGGATAACGTACTTCCCTAATCCAACAATAGGAGTCATCAAACCTATATGGTTGTGTATCGAATTGCTGCCATTTTTCTGCAAATGGAAGTTCTCGATGGCCATCAACTTTTTCATGAAGCTCCTTTTTTATGATTTCTACTACACTTTCCTTTTTCTCTGAATCAGGCAAATCCATATGTGTTTTCATGCGATTTAATTTATTCTTCAATGACAATTCAAGCACCTCTATTTACAACGTTTAGCGGAATATTTTTAACACATTCACAGCATCTATTTTGGCAGTCGTTGAAGCTGTGTCTGTTCCGATACAAGAAGGGCAGCCATTTTCACAAAGGCAGCGTTCAATCATTTCTTGCGTTTCTTTTAGAATATTCTCAGCATTTTGGTAAACTTTTTCACTTAATCCGACACCACCTGGATATTTATCATAGATAAAAATGGTCGGTTTTTCATTATGGGCTGCTTTCACTTGAGGATATACGTGAATATCATTCGGGTCGCACATGACGAATAGTGGTACCATGTAATTTAATGCATGTGATGCTCCAATCAGGCCTTGCTCCATTCGATTTTCATCCCAGTCAAATGCATTATGATTTATTGATAGCATCGCACCGTTTGTGTGCAGTTCAGATTCTGGCAGCGTAATCGGCCCTGAGCCAATGTTTTCATGCGTTTCAAATTTAATTTTTTTAAAAATAGTTGCCATCGCCCTGACTGATACATCACCAAAGGTCGCTTCTGTTTGTGCAAACACTTTTTGTTTATCTATTTCCAATACAGAAAGCTGTACAGCGAGATTAGCATCTGTATAATAATCAACATTTACTTCGCGTACATATGCCTTCTTTTCCTCCCAATCAAGCCTCTCCACTTGATATTGGGTGCCTTGGTGCAAATAAATCGCTTCATCATGAAGCAATGTCATAGCACTAAACGTATCCATTTCACCAATAACTTGATGATTAGGCGATTCTGTTTGATCAATGATGACAACATTTTCCTGTGAAGCCGATCGTAAACTAATATTGTGTGCCGGAAAAGCATCATTCATCCAATACCATTTATCGCCGTTTTGATGAAGTACTCTCTCCTCGGTTAAAAATTCTAACACATCCATAATCTCAGTTTGACCAAATAAGTCTCCCTTTTTAAATGGTAGCTCATACGCGGCACATTTCAAATGATCGACTAGAATGACGAGATTATCAGGATTAATGCGTGCCGTTTCGGGATTTCTCGTGAAAAAGTACTCGGGATGTAAAACGATATACTGATCAAGGGCATTTGAACTACCTACCATAATAATTAGCGCTTCACCATGCCGTCTCCCTGCTCTTCCCGCTTGCTGCCAAGCACTTGCAATCGAACCAGGATATCCCGTCATTATACAAACTTGTAATTGTCCAATATCCACTCCCAGTTCTAGTGCATTCGTGCTAACCACTCCGTAAATAGAACCGTCTCGTAACCCTTTTTCAATCTCTCGGCGCTGCTTTGGTAGATATCCGCCACGATAGCCTCGAATCGATTTTGGTCCTAGCTGTTTTGCCACTAGCTCCTGTAAATAAGTTAATAAAATCTCCACTCGGACGCGGCTTTTTGCAAACACAATTGTTTGAATTTTGTTAGCTAGGAACTCAAGAGCAAGCTTTCTTGCTTCAAGTACTGCACTTCTTCTAATATTTAGTGGTTTATTCACAATCGGAGGATTATAAAAAACAAAATGCTTCCTTCCGCTTGGAGCGCCATTATTATCAACGAGCACCATTTCTTTTTCTGTTAATTCCTCAGCAAGTTCAAGAGGGTTGGCAATCGTTGCTGATGTGCAAATAAACAAAGGGTCACTGCCATAAAATGCACAGATTCGCTTTAACCTTCGAATCACATTTGCCATATGACTACCAAAAACTCCACGGTATATATGCAATTCATCAATGATGATATATTTTAAATTTTCAAACAAAGAAACCCACTTTGTATGATGAGGCAATATTCCAGAATGGAGCATATCAGGATTCGTAATAACAATATGCCCTGCTTGCCTAATTTTTTGTCGGATGTTTGAAGGTGTATCTCCATCATACGTATAACTATTAATGGAAGCATCCATTTCGTCAATCATTTCATGTAATTCACTCTTTTGATCGTAACTAAGTGCTTTCGTTGGAAATATATACAAAGCTCGTGTTTTTTCATTTTCAAGAATAGATTGCAATACTGGAAGATTGTAACAAAGTGTTTTTCCAGAAGCTGTGGGAGTAACAGCAACTAAACTTCGACCTTCAGCTGCTGTATCAAAAGCTGTTGATTGATGTGTATACAGTTCACTAATTCCACGTCTTTTTAACGCAGCCTGAAGCTTCTCATGCATACGAGCTGGAAAAGGTGCTGTTTTTGCTAATTTCTCCTCAATTGTATGCCAGTGAGCAATATTAAATTTATATTCTTCGCTGCTTTTTAATTCAGCCATGATTTCTTGTAAATTCTTTCTCAGTCTCATAAAACCACCTCATCTCTTTATATTACCGAATAAGCGTTCTATACAAAAGGAAAATCTCATTCCCTTTAAATGGAATGAGATTCCCGACTCCTTTATCCTCTATTAACTGGTAGTCCCCTTACCTCAAGGCTTAGATGAATCGAAGAAGCGTAAGTGGACGAACTGTCCCTATATGCCCTGTTGGTGAGATAAAGTGAAACTTGCCTTTGTGGTTTTCAAAAGGTATGTGCACCCACAGGATGTGAGTCACACAGACGAAAGACTATAGGGTGCGGCGCACTTAGTCTGTGTATTCTCTAACTATCATTGGAAATGATGATCAATTCAATCAACTGATTGATTGGGCAATTATTCCAATTGGACAATTGCTTACGATCGTCATCCTTTTTTCTTTCTTGTTTAGTTTATCTTAAATAATCAAACACCATTTTTGTCACATAATTAGACAGAAATACATAGGCTAATACAAAACAGATTCTTTACAAAAGGCTGTTTTCACATACTTTGTTGCTTTTCAATCATTTTTACACTAATAACCCGGGTTGATTTCCGTTGCAGGTACTCGCTTTCCGCGGGCGGTCTCAGAAGCCTCCTCAGTGCTTTACACTTGCGGGGTCTCCCTCAACACGCTTTTCCCGCAGGAGTCTCGCACCTGTAACGAAGATCAACATCTGTTCGAATTGGTTTCTTGCTAAAAACAACAATCTTTACGAAAAGAGCCTTACAAAAAAATAATGATGAAGCAAGCTTATGGTTGGCTACGATGAATCATTTTTATAAACGTTACTTTCCTCCAATTAAGAACAGTGATTGGTTGTTCCATGAATGAATTCGAAAGGAGTATGAACCATGTCTGACTCTGAAAAAAGGAAAAAACCATTTCGTCATGAAGGTGTTTACGATTTCTTCAATAAAATGGATCGTCTTTTTGCTGACAAACCAGCAAAAGGAATGCTCCAATCAATGAATGAATTTTTCGGCTCTGTTTCTTCTGGAAGCTTTCCAGTTGATGTATCAGAGACGGAAAGTGATTATTTCATTAGTGCTTCCTTGCCAGGAATCCGTAGAAAAAATATTGATATAGAAATCCTCCCTCAAGCTGTCACAATCCGGATTCTCAGAGACAAACAGCAAACTGTTGCAAACAAAGATTTTTATTCAACACGAAAAAAGAAATCAACCTCTCTTACAAGAACCATTAGTTTGTCCAAACCTATCGATGAACAAAAAGTAACAGCTCACCACCGTGATGGAATCCTCCGACTGACCATTCCAAAAATCAAAGGGAAAACAATTATTGTCGATGATTAAATCATGTCATATTCTTTTTAATTAATCATATTAAAAGGTCAGATTTTACCGTCCTGTCGTTATTCGGTAGAATCTGACCCTTATTATTTACGCTTTGAAAATTCCCCCCACCCCTTTAATCATCGAAGACACTTGATTCACCGTATTCATCATCTGTCCGGCTGTGTTCACCATTTTATTTAAATCCATCGATCCATCTTGTGTTTTAAATTGATTGAGCATCGATTGAACACCTGTTGGCTGTTGCTTTTGCATAAATTGCTGCTTTGGATACGGATTGGAGCCAATTTGAAGATTATTCATTTGCCCTTTCTTGTTTTTTGCTTTAGACAATGGATTTTCAAATGGATTAATCCCCTGCACCGGCTGTTGGTAATATTGCATCGGGTGTTGCCCGTAATATCCGGATACCGGCTCGCTTGGCTGGGGTTGGTGCATAAAAGGATGATAGGCACCCATTTGATAAGGGTGCTGACCATGTTGAGGTATAGGCCCAATCGCTTGCTGCCCTTGTATTTGTACGTATTGAGGATGAGCCTGATAAGACGGTTGCTGCATATGATACCCATTCACAAACCCGCTCATCTCATTAAAGTAGGCTCCGTTGTTTCTGTGATCCCATTCATAGTAGGACCCCCACGTGTTCATGTATACTCCCCCCATAAAGTCATTAGCTGATTTATTATATGTGGCAGAAGTATATTTGGTGAGAATCTGAGAAAACGGTTATATTTTAAGTTGAATTTCTGTTAACACATTTTGCAAAATAAATCGTACGGATTGAATGTGACTTTTAAATCGTTTATAACTTGTTTTATGAAAGAATGCCTGTACAACCACATCGGCAAGATTGTTTGCAGTTTGCTCAATTTGTTGTGGAAACAAGTGAGTAAAGTCTTCTTCTTTCATCCAATCTCTCATGTTAGGTGTCCATAATTGTAAGACAGCGTCCACTTCTTCAACAAATGGTTTCACTTCAAGATAAAAATCTCTATCTTTACCTTCTTCCCTAACTGCTTCATATACTTCATCCGCTTTTTCAGTAAACTGTAATAATTGGACAGTAAGTGTTTCCATATATTTCTTATCCAGCATCTAATCCCCCATTTATTTATGTATGAATGTGTATTCAAAATGACCGAGAAATTTAGTTGATTAGCTTAATAGTCTACACAGTTAATACGTGAAAAACGAGGAGACAGGGTTTTGCTACATTCGACGGTTATGTTTTCTCGGACTATTTGAACATCCTTAATAACCAAATTATAAATCATTTATATAAAAAAGGAATGGTAAACAAGCTTGTCTTAAAAAAACAAATTATGGTACATTCATATGAAATTGCTGTCTCTAATACCTCAATCATGATATCAATGCTAAAAAAAACCCGTACAGCTTGACTGCCGGATTTGTAAACTTCCTTCACAAATTAATAGCCAAGTTTTGGCTTCATCGAAAGAATGGTATTTCGATTCTTATCGATATCGCGTAACTCTGGATTTTGATGTTGCATCATCAACCATCTAAAGTCAGTTTCGTTAATTTTCATACTCGCGGAATCGACCATGTGATGCTGGTTAGTCCATAGCTTGTTGCGTTCCGTGGCAAAGGAAACAGATAATGATGTTTCTAAACTTTCCAAACGCTCATTGATTTCTTCCATCAACCCTAGAATTTCTTCTACATCCACAAGTTTGATTCCCATAAAAAATCCCTCCTTATTTCTTTAACCTGTATTATTCTTTGTTTTTGCCAAAAGCCCTTCACGTCTGACAAAACTAGAAGTAAATCGGCAAAGAAAGTGGAATAAATGGGGATTTTTCAAACTTTCGACAATTCTTATGAATGAGCGGAAAAATTGAGATAAAACTATTATTAGGAGGTGGTAAATCATGACGACAAACGAGAGTAAAGAACAGCAAAAAAAGAAAAATGAAAAGAGCGTTAGTACTAAAGCTGCAATTGGTAACCCGAAATTAACTGGACCTGATCGACCTTCTACTTAAACAAGCCAAATATACTTGTAAAAAACGGCTGTCCCACAAACTGAGCTGATCCTAACACTAATTCAGGGTTTATAATGAAAAAACACTCATTATGAACGATATAAAGTGATAGGTGCTGACTCTTTTGTGTGGGACAGCTACTTTTTTTTATATCAATATAAGCAGCCGAACTTCACCCAACCATTGTTGCTTACTTACAACTTCAATATCTTCTTCAAATTAATTACTTAATTTCCAGACAAAATTGTGACATTTCGAGTAATAACGGCTCTTGCTTTTAAACTTTAGAGTGAAATATATGGAGAATAATGTTCTATTCACATCACTTGCTTAGTATTAGTTGAGGAAGAACTAGCCCCATTCACTAGTCGAATAAAGTGAAACTATGAACCTGCGGCAACGTCTGAGTGACCCACATAATGTGGGCATCAACTAAACCTTTGAAGACTATAACGGTAAGTTTCACTGTATCTCACCAATCAGGCTTTTACGGGCAGTCCCCCACCTTCGCTTCTTCCATTCTCCTAAGCATTGAGGTGGGGGTCTTACTGCCCGTTATTGCGGGAAAAACTCATTTTTTCAAGATTATTGTTGGCTATTTAAATAGTAGAATTGAATTAAAAGGTACTATTAGAAATCTTATCTACTTTTTATTATTGTGATATTTTCCTTATTTGCTTTTCCTGATTTCTGTTTTAAAGTATATAAATGCAAAAAATTAATACAGAACAACACTTATCCGTGTACTATGTCAATCCTATTACCCAATTCAATCTAAATATGATAAAATACATAGTTAGATTGAAAAGAAAAAGATCATTTTATTCACTACTTCACTTGTTTTTTTGCTATTATATGATAAGTGAAAATAAGGGGGGATTCACTTGGCTTTTCATTACCCCAATGGGCGTAAATATGTTTCTAAAAGCTCGGAAGCCATACAACGTCCCATGAAAAAAAACAGCTTCAGTAATCGAGGGAAAACGTTGGAGGATGATTTAAACGATTCGAACGAATATTATGTAGCAAATGGTATAGCTGTCGTCCATAAGAAGCCTACTCCTATTCAAATTGTAGATGTACATTATCCAAAACGAAGTGCAGCAGTAATAAAAGAAGCATATTTCAAGCAAGCGTCTACTACAGATTATAATGGTGTGTATAAGGGTAAGCATTTAGATTTCGAAGCAAAGGAAACACAAAATCCAACTTCGTTTCCACTAAATAATTTTCACGAACACCAAATCCAGCATATGAAAAGCATCGATCAGCAAGGCGGGATCGCTTTTGTCATCATCCGATTTTCTGCAACTGATGAAATTTACTTAATGGAGTCAGGGCATTTAACAAAATTCTGGAACCGTATGAAAGAAGGCGGAAGAAAATCAATTACAAAAAAAGAAGTGGAATCTTTTTCAAAACGAATTCCACTAGGTTTTCAACCAAGGATTGATTATATTAAAGTAATAGATTCCATCTTAGGATAATTTCCAATTGGATCATTATGAAAGGCAGGTAAGCTATTTTGGCTGAAAAATATAATACAAGAGAGGAACGCCGAAAGCAGGCGAACTCTAATAAAAAAGGAAAGGGTCACAAAAAACCAAGAGGGTTATTTAAAAAGATTTTTCTTGTTCTCGTAACGCTCTGTATTATTGGAGTCGTTGCGGGTGGTGCAACAGTAGCCTATTTCATCAGCGATGCACCACAGATTGACGAGTCGCTCTTAAAAGACCCCCTTTCCTCAAAATTTTATGATAAAGATGGTAAACTACTTACCGAGGAAGGCGTTGAAAAGCGAGAATATGTAGCTTATGCGGATATTCCTGAAGTTATTAAAAATGCTGTATTAGCAACGGAAGATGTCCGGTTCTTTAAGCATGGTGGAGTCGATTTTCTCCGCCTAGGGAGTGCTGTGATCGGAAATGTAACCAACGGCTTTGGTTCACAAGGTGCTAGTACTTTAACTCAACAAGTCGTTAAGCGGACATTTTTAACCGATGAAAAGACTATTAAGCGTAAAGTTCAAGAAGCTTGGTTAGCCATTAAACTTGAACAAAGATATACGAAAGAAGAAATTTTTGAAATGTATGTGAATAAGATTTGGTATGCTAACCATGCATTTGGAATTGCCACTGCTGCAGATACCTATTATGGAAAAGAGCTTAAAGATCTTACACTCGATGAAGTAGCGATGCTTGTTGGGCTACCGCAAAGTCCGAGCAGATATAATCCTTTTAAACATCCAGACCGGGCAGAAAAAAGACGAAATTTAGTGCTTCACTTAATGAATCGTCACGGATTTATTACCGAAGCAGAAATGAAAGCAGCCCAAAGCATTCCAGTAACTAAAACGTTAAAATCACAGGATACGAGTAAAATTGATACAACACCATACGATGCTTTTATTGATCAAGTAATTGAAGAAGTTCAAAGTATGGGCGATTACAATCCGTATACAGATGGACTCGAAATCTATACAACCATCGATACAGATGCACAAAAATATGTTTATGACATGTTAAATACCGAGAAGATCATCCAATATCCGAGTAAATCCTTGCAAGCCGGAATTTCCCTGATTGATACACAAAACGGTGA
This sequence comes from Peribacillus huizhouensis, assembly GCF_014138605.1. Classification (GTDB taxonomy): domain Bacteria; phylum Bacillota; class Bacilli; order Bacillales; family DSM-1321; genus Peribacillus; species Peribacillus huizhouensis. Next base: position 129,670 of record NZ_JACJHX010000009.1, read on the forward strand.
AATACGAGCAATCGGTGGAGGTAGAAATATTCAAGGTAAACGGGTATTTAACTACGCAACTGAAGCAAAGCGTTCACCAGGGTCTACGATTAAGCCGATCATGGATTATGCTCCTGCAATTGACAAATTAAATTGGTCTACTTATCATCAACTAACCGATGAACCATATGAATATTCAAATGGTACACCAATTAAAAATGCAGGTGGTCGTTATCGCGGTGATGTGAGTATGCGTGAGGCTTTAGAGCGATCCCTAAATATCCCAGCACTTAAGGCACTTCAAGAGGTTGGCGTTGAAGAAGGTTACGCTTTTGCGCAAGAATTAGGAATTCCGATCCCTAAAGCTAATTATGAGTCTGGTGCTATTGGCGGAACACAATCGGTATCGTCCATGCAAATTGCTGGCGCGTATAGTGCTTTTGGAAACGGCGGAATTTATAATCAACCACATACCGTCACAAAAATTGTTTTACGAGATAAGACAACTATTGAAAATAAATATACATCAAAAGCTGTTATGAAAGAATCAACAGCCTTTATGATTTCTGACATGTTAAAAGGAGTTATTGATAAAAGCCATGGAACTGGACAACGAGCGAGAGTCTCAGGTCTAGAAATGGCTGGTAAAACCGGCTCCTCCAATTTCACTGCTGCAGATAAGAAGAAATATAACATCCCTTCTGAAGGGATTCCAGACAGTTGGATGACAGCTTATACGACCAAGTATACGGTCGCTGCTTGGATTGGATATGATAAAAAAAGCGAATACCTTGGAAAAGAATCGCAAACGATTCCGAAAAAGATGGTTAAAGAATTAATGCAACATGTTCATAAAGGTAAAACAGAAGACTTTAAACAGCCGAAAAACGTTGTAAAGATTGGCATTCTTAAAGGATCGAACCCTGCTGTAAAAGCAAGTGAGTACACACCTAAAGACCAGATTGTTTATGAATATTTCATAAGAGGACATGAACCAACAAAAGTAACCAAGCAATATGATAAGACATCTGCTCCTATTGGAGTAAACGCAAGCTATGATGAAGCGAGCAATTCCATTAATCTTCAATGGAACTACCCTCAAACAGGTAGTAAGACACCAGAATTTGAGGTTAAAGTATCGATTGATGGGGGCGCCTCTCAAGTACTCGCACGTTCGAGTACGATGGGATTAACACTCCAACAACCTAACCCTGGTTCAACTTATATATTCACTGTCACAGCGATTATTAACGGCCAGAAAAGTGCATCAGCTTCAGCCAGTGTTAAAGTCACTGCACTTCAGGAAGAACCGATCGCACCTGAACCTGACTTAAATAACCCTGATGTGACAGATGACACTGGACAGAATGAACAAGGGCAAGATAATTCAAATGATAACAATAGCAATGACGGCAATAACAATGGAAACAATAATAATCCTGGTAATGGTAACAATAGTGATAATAACAATCCTGGCAAAGGGAATAATAACGGCAATAAAAATCCAGGTAATGGAAACAGTAATGGTGCTGAAAACAGCACTGGCGGCACTGGAGGCACTGGCGGCACTGGAGGCACTGGCGGCAATAGCGGAACTACTGAACCACCAGAACCTCCAATTGATGCCGAAAACACGGTACCACCAGCTGAAGGTACCAATCCTTAACTTCTCAAATAAAGTAAGAGGCATCCATATGGATGCCTCTTCTTATTTTTGATATCTTTTTTTCATTGCTATCGTTTTATAATATTGTTTTTCGGCCTCAAGAAATAATTCTGATAGTTGGATAAAAGAAGCATAATGAGTCATACGCAATTCGACAAACGAAAGTCTTTCAACAACATTAATCGGTTTTAATGAAAGCTTGTCAACAGACTCATACCAATTATAGAGCACTACAGGTTGCTCATTGATCCAAAACAAAGCTTGAAAAAAAAGAGCCATCCCCTTTTTCATGAACAGTTCAGTATCTTTTTGCCTGCGCTCATCAATGATGATCTTGCAAGTATTAGCTATCTCTTTCCATTTTTCAAAAAGAACTGGTATAGTCAAGTGTCCCTGCTGCCAAGGTTGAAATCCTTGTCCCCCACTCCAATACAGCATATCATACACAAAAAGGGCTGGATTAAAACTCGGATCCCATTTATCAAAGCTAGAATGATCGATTTCAATCATATCACTAAAAAAGAACTTTTCATGTAAAAGTTTTTGTGGTAATTTTACAATCATCTAACTGCTTCTCTTTTCATTCGCTTCTTCCCTTCGCGACATACATCAAGAAGTGGACAAACAGGGCATTGTGGATTTTGAGCTTTACAATGGTATCTACCGAAGAAAATCATGCGATGATGGGTAACGGACCATTCTTCTTTTGGAACTTTGTTCATTAAAGTTTTTTCCACCTCTAGAACACTGTCTTTCCACTTGCATATTCCAAGGCGTTTACTCACTCTTTCAACATGAGTATCCACCGCAATGGCCGGAATACCATATGCAACGGAAACAACAACATTTGCCGTCTTTCTACCGACACCTGGCAAATTCGTTAATTCATCCCGGTCTCTCGGAACTTCTTTACCATATTCTTCAATCAGCATTTTGGAAAGCTTTTGGATGTTTTTAGCTTTATTTCGGTACAATCCAATTGAGCGAATATCCTGTTCAAGCTCCTCGATGGGAACATTTATGTAATCCTCAGGAGTTTTGTATTTTTGAAATAATGTTTTTGTGACTTTGTTTACAAGAACATCTGTACATTGAGCAGACAGTGCAACCGCGATGACGAGTTCAAATGGATTAGAATGATTCAATTCACAATGTGCATCTGGAAACATCTCACCCATCGTATCCAAACAATAACGAATCTGCGTTTTATTCAGCATAATAGACTCCTTTTACCTAGAACTATTTATAACTATTGCTCCAACCAATTATAAAAAGGCACATCTTTAATTGGAGTTTGTGTAACCTGCTTCTTTTCTCGCTTTTGATGCATTCTGAATTGCTGACCACGATCCTTTGCCTGATCAATTGTCTTAATGCCATTCTTCTTCCATTCAAATAAAATACGATCAACATAGCGAAAATTTAATTTACCAGAGATAACAGCTTCACGCAACGCCGCTTTTATGATTGAAGGTGAATGATCATCGTCCATCCATAGTGCTAGTGTTTCACACTCATACGGCGACAACGGCCGGCCAAATTCCTGTTCAAATACTGTATAGAGGCTTTCTCCCTCATTTAATGCCTGCTCCGCTTTCTCTTGTTTCTGAGCCTGTAAGAAGCAATCAATTAATCTCTCATACAATGGATCTAGTGAATACCTTTCATCTCCAATTGCTTGTCCTTGATCTTCTTCTAATTTAATATACCCTCTTTGAATTAATCGCTGTATTAAAAACAAACACTCTGTTTCCTGTAGAGTCATTCGCTCTGCTAGCTGGGATGGCGCGGGAAAATCATTTCCCGTTTCAATAAAATGTTGAAGTTGAAGCAGTAGCATAACATCTTGCTCATTTAAGCCTATCTTTTTATAATGAGTAAATAAAAATGAAGGAATCGTCATCGATCCTTCTTTAAACCATGCATATAAGTTATTTTTCATATCTTTGACACCTCATTATAAGTATAACATGAAACAAGGTTCGACATTAACTATAAAACATTTTGGAAAATACTTACCAAAAATAAAAATAAATATATTTTAAAAGCTTTTTCTATATAGCCTTATAAAGCGAAACTTTAATCAGTGGTTTTTTTCTGACTTCTCTCAAATGGTTAGTTCCGTACTAGCGTCGCTAGGCCTACTACCCGTTAATGCACGATAAAAAAGGGACTGTCCCCGTAATCACAACATAAAGTTTAGAAGTGTACACAACACTTTGCTACCGTTGTAGAAGACGAGGTCAGTCCCTTATTATGATATTCTCATGTAATTATGGGTATAGTCTATTTAATAAACGTGGGAATGGAATCGTTTCACGTACATGCTCTACTCCACTGATCCACGCTACAGTACGCTCAAGCCCAAGTCCGAAACCAGAGTGAGGAACCGAACCGTATTTCCGTAATTCGAGATACCAATTATACGTATCTTTGCTTAATTTATGTTCTTCAATTCGTTTTTCAAGCAATTCGAAATCATGGATACGTTCTGATCCACCAATAATTTCACCATATCCTTCTGGCGCGATTAAATCGGCACATAATACAACTTCTTCACGCTCTGGGTCTGGCTGCATATAAAATGGTTTTAATGAAGTTGGGTAATGCGTAATGAAAACAGGTTTTTCATAACTTTCGGCAATTGCTGTTTCATGTGGCGCACCAAAATCATCTCCCCACTGTATATCTGAAAAACCTTGTTTATGAAGGAATTTAAGTGCTTCATCATACGTAATCCTTGGAAATGGTGCTTTAATTTTTTCAAGCTTCTCGACATCTCGTCCTAGCGTGTTCAATTCCAACTTACAGTTTTGCAATACAGATTGAACGATATAAGAAACATAATCTTCTTGTACTTTTAAACTGTCTTCAAAATCGTAAAACGCCATTTCTGGTTCAATCATCCAAAACTCAATCAAGTGACGACGAGTTTTTGACTTCTCAGCACGAAATGTTGGACCGAAAGAGAATACTTTTCCAAGCGCCATTGCGCAAGCTTCCATATATAACTGTCCACTTTGTGATAGAAATGCATCTTCATCAAAGTATTTAGTCGAAAATAATTCCGTTGTGCCTTCCGGAGCACTTCCAGTCAAAATTGGTGGATCTATCTTAACAAAACCTTGATTATTAAAAAATTCATATGTAGCACGAATGATTTCGTTACGGATTTTCATAACAGCATGCTGTCTTTTCGAACGTAACCATAAATGGCGGTGATCCATCAAGAAGTCTGTTCCGTGTGATTTAGGTGTAATTGGGTAGTCCACTGATTCATGAATGATTTCAACATTCTTCACTTGCAGCTCATAGCCAAATGGAGAACGCTCATCTGTTTGTACAATACCTGTAACATATAAGGAAGACTCTTGTGTAATCGATTTCGCACGGGCAAAAATCTCTTCCCCAACATCTTCTTTCACAACAACACCTTGTATATACCCTGATCCATCGCGTAATTGTAAAAATGCAATCTTTCCGCTTGAACGTTTATTAGCTAACCAACCGCCAATCGTCACTTCTTGATCTACATATTCACTTACTTGTGATATCGTAATTTTCACGATACATTTCCCTCCAAATCATAAAGCGCAAGCACCTACCCACCCCATTAAGCCCGAAAGCAATTATCTCTCTAGATAACATGAACCACAATACTTTAGAGGAGGTAGACTACTAGCGCTAAACAATAAAACTTATAAAAAATATTATACGTGCATAACATTTTCATTATACATGTACTTCATTGTAGTGGCAAACACGATACAAATAAATGTATTTTATCTGGTTACTCAACAGTGTAAGTTAGCAAGTCAGACCATTTTTGATAAAACGAATGAATGAATGCGTTCAACAGCTTTTTCCAATTGATCTAATGATGTTGCATAAGATAAGCGAATAAAATCATCAGCTCCGAATCCCGATCCTGGGATAACTGCTACTAGTGCTTCCTCAAGCAGGGCACCAGCAAATGCATCTACATTATCAAAACCAGTAAGGTCTGCCGCTTTCTTTGCATTAGGGAACAGGTAAAATGCCCCTTGAGGTTTCAAACAAGTGATTCCAGGAATAGCTGTAAGTTTATCGTAAATGATATTCAACCGCTCCTCAAATGCGACTCGCATCTCTTCTACTTTGTCCTGCGGTCCTGATAAAGCAGCGATTGCACCATATTGAGCTGTTGTTGTTGGATTTGAAGTACTGTGACTTGCTAAATTCGTCATCGCTTTTACAATCTCAGCATTTCCAGCTGCATAGCCAATTCTCCAACCGGTCATTGAATAAGATTTTGATACACCGTTGACGACAATTGTTTGTTGTTTCAATTCTTCTGATATAGATGCGATTGAAACATGCTTCGCTCCATCATAAATAAGTTTTTCATATATTTCATCTGAAACAATTAATATATCATGATCTAAACAAACTTGCCCAAGCTCGCGCAACTCTTCTTCTGTATATAACATACCTGTTGGGTTGCTAGGTGAATTGATAAGAAATGCTTTCGTTTTATCTGTAATCGCTTCTTTAAGCTGCTCTTTTGTAATTTTGAACGACTGTTCTTCTGTACCATTCACATATACTGGAGTTCCGCCAGCTAATTTAACTTGTTCAGGGTAGCTGACCCAATATGGAATAGGGATAATCACTTCATCCCCTTCATCCAAAATCGCTTGAAATAATGTGTAAAGCACATGTTTCGCACCTGAGCCAACAATAATTTCATTTGGTTGATATAAGAGACCATTATCTTTTGAAAGCTTGTTAATAATTTCCTCTTTCAACTTTGGCAAACCGGCTGAAGGGGTATATTTTGTATGACCTTCATTCATAGATTTAAAAGCTGCATCGATAATATGCTGCGGAGTATTAAAGTCTGGTTCGCCTGCTCCAAGACCAATAACATCTTGTCCTTGAGCTTTAAGCTCTTTTGCCTTAGCAGTAATTGCTAATGTAGATGATGGTGTTAATGCTTGTACGCGATTTGCTAACTTTGTCATAATAAACCCTCCATTATCTGTCTAAATACCTCGATAGTAATCAATCATTTCGCCTGACTTAAACTCATAATATTCATAATTATAATGTTTTGTAGCATCCAGAGAAGTTACTTCCCAGAGTGGAACATTGTTTTCCATCCCGAGTTTTACTGAAATAATTTCATGAGATTTCAGATGTTCCTTGGCAATCTGAATGATTTCTTTCTTTGTCTTACCATTTTTATATTGAGCTGTTACAATATCTAAATCTTTGTTCTCAGGAATCCAAACAACTAGTTTCTCACCAGCCACATTTTTTCCGACAACAACAGAATAAGATTCAAGTCCATGGTAAAGATAAAATTCATCAAGTGTAACTAGGTCTCTTTCCTGCTTCGCCTTGGCAAAAGCGATATCAGATGCATCTTGTCTTGGCGACATCGCTTTAATATAAGCCCCCGCTACAAGAACAATGAAGCAAAGTACGAAAACCGAAGTAATAATCAGCCACTTTTTCAAATACAGTCACTCTTTCTATGTACGATAAATCGTGAATATCGCTTTTTCCTGATCTTCTGAATCTAGCGCAAGCCCAAACATAAGATTTCTTTCCTTTAGATTACGGTTTAAAGAATCAACTATTTTATACAAATCAGGGGAATGCGCAAGTTTTACAGTTGAAATCACTTCTATTTTGCTTTCCATTTCCAAGCACCCCCTTAACAATAATTTTTATATAAAAACCTTGGGATAACAAGGTTTTATATGTTTGACTTCTTTTCACATTATACCAGTTTGTTGAACATTTCCATATCAATTTTTTGCTATTCTTCGAATTAATTCATTTACAGGAATAAACTAAGAGATAAGCCCTATAACCAAAATTTTTTGAGTCTATTCACCCGTTGATACCAGATTATTCCACAAACTGGCGAGACGATTTAACACGGTGTTTATCTTATTTAAACTTAACTTAATCAGTTAACTTAAATCCATTCTTCAATCGCTTTGACAAGTTCATTTTTTGATACTTGCAGCCAATCAACTGGAGGTATCGCTTGCCTGAAAGCTTCGCCATATATAGTCGTCATAATTCTTCGATCAAGTACAACGAGCACACCTCTATCTGTGCTTGTTCGAATTAATCGGCCAAATCCTTGCCTAAATCTCAAAATTGCCTCAGGAAGTGAATAGGCTGAAAATGGATTCTTGCCTTGATTTCTGATGATGTTGCATCTTGCTTCCGTTATCGGATCATCAGGGGGCGAAAAAGGCAGTCTAACAATAACAAGACAGGACAGATCTTCTCCTGGCACATCAACCCCTTCCCAGAAACTAGTCGTTCCAAATAGGATGGCTTTATCGAAGCTTTGAAAGTTTTTTAGAAGCCTTGTTTTACTGCCACTTGTTATCCCTTGACCAAACAATGTAAACTCTTGTAACGCTTGAAGCTCTTTTATTACATGATAGGTAGCTCTTAACATCTCATGAGAGGTAAATAATATCATCATCCTCCCTTTGGCAGCTTCTGCAGTATGAATAATATGTTGTGCTGCGTGAAAGACAAATTCTTCTTTTGATACGCTCTGAATATCTGGAATATCCTTTGGTACAAGTACTCGCACTTGTTCACGATAGCTGAATGGTGAAGGGTAGCTAAACGTTTTCACTGGTATATCCTGCATCCCGATCTGATTCATAAAAAAGTGAAATGACTTTTTTACAGAAAGTGTTGCCGATGTCATAACGATGCTTTTTTGTCTCGAAAAGAATGTATACCATAACAATTTGCTTCCTGTAATGGGCTGAGAAGCTAATGAGATTCCTTGTTGTGGATTTGCTTTTGTATAGTCCATCCAATAGATAAAATCGGTATTTTGAGTGATAAAGAAATCAGTAAGAGTCTTCTTAAGTTCATTAATTTGATAACAAATCAGTTCAAAATCATTCAAATAAAATTGGGCATTTTTACTTAAAGTTTCAATGCTTGTTAGTAACGAAATTCTTTCTGTTAGTCCTGACAAAATCGTTTGTAGCTGATCAACCAATCTTTCTGCAACCATAGAGATTTTTTTCCATTTTTCATCTTTTAAACAAATCGATATTCGCTTTGGACTACCAGACCTTTCATGCTGATTTGCAATTGCCCCTAATTGAAAAAATAATTGGTCAAATTCATAGAAAAAATCAAGCAAAGTTCGATCTATATTCGATTGTCTAGTTGTTGCTTCTAAAGAATATTGGAGGAGCATCTTTTCCAACCGAAATAGTAATTGTTTTTGATCCGAATGGCCTAAACGATTTAAAAGAGTTTTTACTGAAACATAATCAAGTCTTCGTCCAAGATGCTTGCTTGCAGCCCGTTCAAGGTGATGCGCTTCATCAAGTATTAAAAAACCGTCATTTGGAATTAAAGGATCAGAAGATACTAAATCAGCCATTAAAAACGCGTGGTTGGTAATAATGATGTCTGCTTTAAGTGCAACAGCTTTGGCTCTTTCATAAAAATCGACTACTTGCCAAGGCTTTTGTAACCCCTTTTTAGTAAATGAATTACTTTGTAGCCTTTCCCAGAATAACTCACCTCCGCTTGTTAAGTTCAATTCATCCTTATCACCAGTATCCGTTTCTGTTAACCAAACTAATATTTGCATTTTCGTAAGTGCAGTTTCATAATTGTCTTCTTTTTCCCTGATTGCTCGCTCAAATTTTGCAAGACTAAGGTAGTTGCTTCGTCCTTTTAATAGAACAACTGAAAGTGGAAAATGAAGCATCTTCTTTAATTTTGGCACTTCTGACTGAAGTAGCTGCTCTTGAAGTTGAAGTGTATACGTTGATATGACCACTGGTTTTCCTTGCTTCACAGAAAAATAGGCTGCCGGTAGTAAATAAGCCAAGCTCTTACCAATACCTGTACCAGCTTCAATAATCGTATGGTTTTCATTTTCAAACGAATCATATACCTTATCCATCATCTCAAGCTGGCCTTCTCTGCTTTCAAAATGGGGCAATGATTCACGAATAAGTTCCAATTTCTCTTGTCTATCGCTTGGATAAGCCATTTTCCACGTAGCTTGAGCATGTTTTGTGCTCATTTTCTTAAAAGCTAAGCCTTGAAATGCTTCAATCGTTGCATCATACTCACTTGGTCGAGAAAGTTTTTTTGCTATACATTCTTGAATAAGCTCCGAAATTTCACTTTTTAAAGAGTATGAAAGTCGGTATAGATGTTTCATGGTAAGAAGTGGTAGCTTATAAAGTTTCTTTTTTAGTTCAAGAAAAAGTTGGGCCGTGACAAATGCATCACTATCAGCACGATGTGGCATAGAGTGATCAAGCTTCTCTGCTTTGGCAAGCTGATTTAATTTATAACCATCTGAGGTTGGTTTCATGATTTTAGCAAGTTCGACAGTATCAATCGTAGAGCCGTAGAAAGCTTCCATTCCACATCGTTCTAATTCTTCTTTTAAAAAATTTAAATCAAATAATACATTATGCGCTACAAAGACCGCATCCTTTAATAAAGCAGAAATATGTTCAGCCACTTCTTCAAATATAGGAGCATCTTTTACCATATCATTATCAATACCTGTAAGCTCTTCGATAAATATCGAGATTTCCTGTTCAGGATGAATAAAAGTAGAATATTCAGCAATGATTTGATCTTCTTCTATCACAACTGCTGCAAATTGAATAATACGCTCCCCTTTTTTAGGGGAATTTCCTGTTGTTTCTAAATCGACTACTACATAGCGTTGCGCCATTATTTAAAACACCTCTAAATCCCGTTCACACAAGTATGTTCGTTTGTTGTTCTTCCTTGTTTATACCACATTTAAACCAATAAGGAAAATGAACGTAGTTCTAAGTTATTTAAAGAAAAAGCCACTCATTTAGAGAAATAGTCGTTCCTAAAGTGGAACTTCATTTTCACTGATGAGTAGCTTTATAGGATTAAGTGAGATTTTTAGGTTGCAGAAATCTTGTTTTTTTAATAAACTGTTGCCTCTGGTTCATGAGAAATCATTTCAATGATTTCGTTATTTTCATTCATAAGAGCAACTTTGGGCTTATGACTGTATACAGATTCTTCTGCAATCATGATATACGAAATAATAATGACAATATCTCCAGGCTGTACGAGTCTTGCTGCAGCTCCGTTTAAACAAACAACACCGCTTCCTCTTTCACCTGCAATTGTATACGTTTCAAGTCTTGCGCCATTATTATTATTAACAATAGCTACTTTCTCATTTGGAAGGATTCCAACTGCATCCAGAATATCTTCATCTATTGTTACACTACCTACATAGTTTAAGTTTGCTTCTGTTACAGTGGCTCTATGAATCTTCCCATTCATCATTGTTCGAAACATACAAGCTCCTCCTTGTTAGTTCGTTTATTTAGGCTGTTTTCACATACTTTGTTGCTTTTCAATCATTTTTACACTAATAACCCGGGTTGATTTCCGTTGCAGGTACTCGCTTTCCGCGGGCGGTCTCGGAAGCCTCCTCAGTGCTTTGCACTTGCGGGGTCTCCCTCAACACGCTTTTCCCGCAGGAGTCTCGCACCTTCCACTACAATCAACATCTGTTCGAATTGGTTTCTTGCTAAAAACAACAATCTTTACGAAAAGAGCCTTTATTTATGAACCAAAAATGTTACATTGTCAATTAATCTGGCTGTTGAGAACTGAACAGCCAATGCAATAATGACGCTTCCTGACACTTTTTCGATTGGTTTTAAATCAGGATAAGAATATACTTCAATATAGTCGATCGTGCCAGTTGTATAGTTCTTAATATGATTAGAAATGAGCGAGACTAATTTTTCTGGATTGTCTACGCCGTGTTGCGCTGCCTCTCGTGCAAGGTTTAAACTTTTATACAATTCATGGGCGCAGGCACGCTCTTCTTCAAGTAAATAAACATTCCTCGAGCTTTTTGCCAAACCGTCTTCTTCACGAACCGTTTCGACCGGTACAATATCAATATCAAAATTAAAGTCCGTAATTAACCCATCCACCACAGCTACTTGCTGAGCATCTTTCAAGCCAAAATATACTTTATCTGGGTTAATAATATTGAAAAACTTCGTTAGGACTGTAGCTACTCCGTCAAAATGACCAGGTCTTTTCCTACCACAAAGAACATCCGTTCGTTGTTGAACAGTTACTTTAACGGATACTTCATCCGGGTACATTTCTTCAATGGATGGATAAAATAAATAGTCTACTAACGCCGATTGTGCGACTTTTTCATCATGTTCGATATCCCGTGGATAACTGTCAAAGTCTTCATTTAGTCCGAATTGAAGCGGGTTTACAAAAATCGTCAATACAACAATGTCATTTTCTTGGCGTGCTTTTTCCAATAAACTTACGTGACCTTCATGTAAAAACCCCATTGTCGGGACATATCCTATCGTTTTTCCATTCTTCTTTTCTACTGCTATTTGTTGCTGTATCTCTTTTGCAATTGTAAGGATTTTCATGCTTTACCCCCGTATAACGCTGCTACTTCTTCTTCTTTCATCGTAAAGCTATGCTCTAATGTTGGGAATTGCTTTTCTTTTACTTCACTCACGTATTGTGATAGCGCTCCGCTTATTAATTCATTAGCATTTGCATATGTTTTTACAAATTTAGCGACGCGATCGACTCCATAAGTCACTACATCATGATAGACAAGTACTTGGCCGTCTACAGCTTTCCCTGCGCCAATACCGATTGTTGGAATGCTAAGGTTTTCAGTAATCACTTCTGCTACTTGGTATGGCACACATTCAAGTACAACAGCTATCGCACCTGCAGCTTCACATTGCTTTGCCTCATCTAATAGCTGCTCAGCATCATTTGCGCTTTTCCCTTGAACCTTATACCCTCCAAGCACACCTACTGACTGCGGTGTTAATCCTAAGTGAGCAATAACGGGAACTCCAGCTTTTGTTAAGGCAGCAATCTTATCAGCTACTTGACCAGCTCCTTCAAGTTTTAAAGCATCAGCTCGACCTTCTTGAATCATGCGTGCAGCGGTTTTAAGTGTTTCGTCCAATGAAAGATGATAGCTCATGAATGGCATGTCAGTAACAACGAACGTATTAGGTGCTCCGCGTTTCACTGCTTTTGTATGGTGAATCATATCATCAACTGTTACTCGGATTGTCGATTCATAACCTAGAACAACCATGCCAAGGGAGTCCCCGACAAGTATCATGTCCACATTAGCAAGTTCTGCTAGCTTAGCGCTTGGATAATCATACGCAGTAAGCATAACAATTTTCTCATCATTTTTTTTCATTTTCAAAAACTGTCCGGAAAGTTTCATTCAAATATCCTCCTTATGTTAGAGGAGATGAAAAATCTTTCTTGATAGGCATATAACAAAAAAAGAGACGAGCTTTAAAGGAAATAGGACCCATTGTCCCAGCCAAGTTTTCAAATAGCCTTTTTCCCTATATAAAAGTTCGTCTCTTTAAATTCATCAGAAAATTCATCCCTCCGTCCCCGTCCATTACTGGATCAAGGCAGAAATTTTAGTTTATTAATTGGGTCGTGCAGGTGCAGTTCGAATGATACTGCCCATTAGGATTATATCAACTTTGTTAAATATATTCTATAGTAACGTGCTTCTCCCTATTTATACGGAATCGTAACATCTGCTGAATAAATATGGTGAACTTTCCCCAATTTGTCTTCTAAAAGTAAAACACCACTATCCGTAATACCGAGCGCTTTACCGATAATCGTTTCATTTACAGTTGTCGCTTTTAGTTCTTTCCCAAGTGACACTGCGTAGCTTTCCCATAGAAGTTTTACCGGATTAAATCCATGTTGCAAATATGTATGATACAGTTTTTCCATATTAAGAAGGATTTGTTGAATTAAAGCTGATCGCGAGATATTTTTTCCTGATTCAATGAACAATGAAGTCGCAGTATTCTGTAGTTCCTCAGGAAAATCACTTAGCTTCTGATTAACATTTATTCCCATACCAACAATTACAGAATGAATTCGATCCGATTCCGCCTGAAGTTCTGTTAATATTCCTGTTACCTTTTTTCCTTTAATCAATAAATCATTCGGCCACTTGATCTCTGGGGTAAGATCGGTAACATCCTCGATTGCTTGAGCCACAGCAACTGCCGCAAGTAGGGTCAATTGTGGAGCTTCATGGAAGGGGATATTTGGCCTTAGAATTAAACTCATCCAGATTCCTGTGAATTTCGGCGAATGCCAATTGCGGGATAACCGTCCTTTACCCAATGTTTGTTCTTCAGCAATTACGATCGTTCCTTCGGCTGCATCCTCATTAGCAAGACGATTAGCGATTTTTTGGGTAGAATCTACGCTCTCTTCATAGTGAATGTTTTGACCAAACGCAGTTGTTTGTAAGCCGATTTGAATTTCGTTGCTCGTTACATTTCCAGGTGCTGAAATAATTCGATAACCTTTATTCCGAATCGCTTCAACTACATAGCCTTCATTTCTTAATTCTTCAATATGCTTCCAAACGGCTGTCCGGGAACAGCCGACATAATCCGCAATTTCTTGACCAGAAACAAAGCTGCCAAATGCATTTGAGAAAGCATCAATTATTTTTTTCCTCACATCAGATTGCACGTGCTTAGCCACTCCTTTATTGCTGCTTTATCGTTCTTCACTTTTCCCATCAATACCGCTTGCAAAGTACTGTCCATCGCTTCCTTTACCCATGGTCCAGGTTTTCGGTCAGATGCAAATGCGAGCAAATCATGCCCTGTCAAAGCAAGCTCAGACATCGATTTAATTTTCAAGTCTTTATAAGCTTCATTCACAGTACGTATCGCATCTTGTACATCGGTATTTTCCAAGACTGCTCTTACAGAAGCCGCCGATATGGCCGTCTTTTCGCCTTCTTTAAAAAGGAGGAGCTTATCTTGCAGAAAATAGGGCTCCTGTTTTACCAATCTGACTACAGATAGAATAAAACGAATATTTTTCATTGGCATCTTCCAGTTTCTTAAAAAAGACTCAATGTTTTCTATATCTAATAGAACTAGGAGAATTCCCCATAATTCCTCTTTCGCATTAAGCTGCTCGATATCATATGCCTTAACTTGCGCTAATTGGCTTTTATATGTTTTAAAGCCTGGAAGATAGTAATACAAAGCAGAATCAATGACCAACTCCATACTTTTCTTTCGATTCATTCCTAATAATAGCTTTTCAAATTCACCAAGAATTCGTTCCACTGATATATGTTCCATTAACCGAACATGTCGCTTTAATGAAGCATATGTATCAGGATTTAATTCAAAGCGAAGCTGACTTACAAATCGAAGTGCTCTCATCATTCTAAGTCCATCTTCGGTAAAACGTTCATCAGGATTCCCGACCGTCACGATTTCTTTTTTTTGAATCGCTTCTTTGCCATAAAAGGGGTCGATTAACTTTCCGTTACGGTCCATCGCAATCGCATTCATTGTAAAATCTCGCCGTTGTAAATCCTCTCGTAATGAACGAACAAAGTTTACCTCATCAGGTCGACGGAAATCAGAATACCCACTTTCTGTTCTAAAAGTTGTCACTTCGTAATTTCCTGAATCATGCAAGACAAGAATCGTCCCATGTGCAATTCCTACATCTACCGTTTTGGGGAAAATCGCTTTTACTTCTTCGGGAGTAGCCGATGTTGCAATATCTACATCATTAATCATTCTTCCTGTTAGGGAATCACGGACAGATCCCCCTACAAAATAAGCTTCATATCCTGCATCTTCAATCGCAGTGATAATTGGCAGCGCCTCTGTGAATAATTGATCCAAGTTGATTGTCACCCCCTACCGATTTAACAGTTTAGTGTATATCGCTTCATATTGTTTAGTGATCGTATTGGAGTGGAATTTCGTTTCTACTGCCTTTATTCCAGCTTTACTAAATTGATTGTGAAGCTTGTCATCTTGTAATAGTAAAACCGCCTTTTTCGCAACCGCTTCAATATCACCAACCTGACAGATAAAGCCTGTCTCTCCATCTATGATTACTTCAGGAATGCCCCCTACATTCGTTCCAATGGCAGGAACCCCGCAAGCCATTCCTTCCAGTAGAACAAGACCAAAGCTCTCTTTTTCTGAAAGTAATAAGTTGAGATCGCTAATCGAATACAACTCGTTAAGATTATCCTGCTTACCGAGCAAAAGTACATCTTTTTCTAGTCCTAAACAATTAATCAATTTGATGATTTCTGACATTTCAGGACCGTCCCCTACAAGCATGAGCTTAGAAGGAATCTGTTTTCTAATTTGAGCAAATGCATGGATCACATCTTTTACCCGTTTTACTGCCCTAAAATTCGACACATGTATTATTACTTTTTCGTCATCTTTTATTTCATATTCATGACGTAGATTAGAAGAATCTGTTTTATGGTACACTCGTTCATCAATAAAGTTGTAAACCGTGCTTATTTCTTTATCTGGAGCTAATAATTCCTTCGTTTGTTGTGATAATGAGTCTGATACGGCCGTTACTACATCTGATTTTTCGATTCCGAATTTAATAAGCTCAGCTAAGGATGAATCATTCCCTAGGACTGTTATGTCTGTTCCATGCAATGTTGTAACAATTTTTACATCATGACACGCCATTTGTTTAGCAAGTATCGCACAGACGGCATGAGGTATTGCATAATGGACGTGTAAAACATCTAACTTTTCTCGAGTGATGACTTCTGCCATCTTACTTGCCAAAGCTAAATCATATGGTGGATATTGAAAAACAGAATATGAATTCACTTCAACTTGATGATAATAAATATTGTGATACATTCTATTTAACCGGAAAGGAAGACTCGATGAAATAAAATGAATTTCATGCCCTTTCTCAGCTAGCAGTTTCCCAAGTTCAGTAGCTACGACTCCAGACCCACCGACCGTTGGGTAACATGTAATACCAATTTTCAACTTCATGTTATCCTCCTATAAGGTCTGCCGAAAGTAATAATGGTTTTTTCGAGAGAAACCCTTCCGCATACGTAACACCTACTTCTTTTCCAAAGAGACGCTCTCTTGCCTCGACCGTTTCGATGTAACCATTTACAAGTGGTGTTTCAAAAGCTGTATCCGTTTGTTGAAATTGACTTGCATATGCCCGTAAACTTTCAAGCTTTGTATCCATCGTTGCAGTTACATCAACGACAAAATCCGGCTTATGAAAGCCATTAATCATATAAAAATAAAGAGAAGCAATCTTATGGGCAGACTGACCTTTTTCTTCCATATATTTTCTGATACCTGCTGAAAAAGCGGCTTCTTCTACTAGTCGTGCGCAATTGCCATGGTCAGGATGACGATCTTCTAAATAGGGCGCAAATACCAAACTAGGTCGGTATTTACGAATCATACTCGTAATTTCTTGTATGTATTCTTCTTTCATCTGTAAGCCTCGATCTGGTAAGTCTAGCGAAATTCGCTTAACTCCGAGGATTTTCGCTGCTTTCTTCGCTTCTTGCTGACGTAACTCTACTGTCCCATTTGAAGACAATTCCGCTTTTGTTAAATCGCAAATGACAATCTTTTTTCCAAGCATTGCGAATTTAGCTAGCGTACCTCCCATGCCAATTTCAACATCATCAGCATGGGCGCCAAAAGCTAATATATCTATATTGTTTTCCATTTTACTCACCTTTTGTTTCGTCTAGTTTTCTCCAGTCTAAATAGCCGTCTTTTAGCCCTCTAATAATTACTTCTGCAGTTCCCATATTCGTTGCCAGTGGCACTTGATATACATCACAAAGTCTAATTAAGGCATTCACATCAGGTTCATGAGGCTGAGAAGTAAGCGGATCACGAAAGAAGATTATCATATCCATTTCATTACGTGATACGAGTGCGCCGATTTCTTGATCTCCCCCAAGCGGTCCCGAATTAAAGCAATGAACAGGAAGTGATACTTCCTGGTTAATTCTGCTACCAGTTGTTCCAGTAGCGTATAACTCATGTTGCTCAAAAATGTCTCTATATGCTGTTGTAAAGCGTATCATATCTTCCTTCTTGTTATCATGGGCAATTAATGCAATTCTCATCGGTATTCTCCCCTTCAATTATTCGATAATATTCTCTAATCCATATACAAGAACATCTAACTTCATAACAGATTCAACAGCAAGCTTTACACCCGACATGAAAGACACTCGGTCGAATGAATCATGGCGAATAGTCAACATTTGACCTTTTTCACCGAACATCACTTGTTGATGAGCAACCAATCCTGGCAAACGGACGCTATGGATACGCATGCCATCTATGTTTGCACCCCGAGCTCCATTCAACGTTTCCTTCTCTTCAGGATGACCTTGGATTTTTGGTTCACGAACACTTTTAATCATCTCTGCTGTTTTTACCCCTGTACCTGATGGAGCATCGAGTTTGCGGTCGTGATGCATTTCAATAATTTCCACATCTGAGAAGTATTTCGCAGCCATTTGGGAAAACTTCATCATTAATACTGCACCTACAGCAAAGTTCGGAGCAATAATACAGCCTAGACCTTTTTCTGCTGTTAGTTCTTCCAATTTCGCTAAATCTTCTGTGCTAAAACCAGTCGTTCCAACTACTGGACGAATTCCATGGTTTAAAGCGGCAACTGTATGTAACATACCTACCTCAGGAGTAGTTAGATCAATTAATACATCTGCTTTGATTGTGGAAAAACAATGCTCAATATCTGAGAATATCGGTACATCTATCCCTTGGAAACCATCAAGATTTCCTAAATTATCCCCATCATGTTTTCGGTCGATTACTGCTACCAATTCAAAGCCCGCTGTTTCTAAAACGAGCTTGACTGCTTCACTTCCCATTCTTCCACGAGGTCCTGCCACAATGATTCGAGTTGTTTCCATAACTATTATTCTCCTCTTTCCTCTTCGTCAATTTTCGTCCATCTGTCTTTATCTCGCGTTTTAAATTTATGCATGACAAGATCATGAGCTTTTGCTAAATCAATGTTCAATGAATTAGCAAAACAAATGATGACAAATAGGAGATCTCCTATTTCTTCTTCTACAGTATTTTCCTTTTCAGTCGTTTTCTTAGGCTTTTCACCATAGTAATGATTGACCTCTCGAGAAAGCTCACCAAGTTCCTCTGTCAATCTGGCTAACATGGCTAAAGGGCTAAAATAGCCTTCCTTAAATTGACTTATGTATTGATCTACTTCGTTTTGAAGATCTAGCATTGTTTTTTTCTGTTCCATTTTCTCACCTATTTCTAACTAATCTCATCAATCTCAGTTCAGAGTGGCAGTAGTATCTTGCATAAACAATCGTCAAATTTGACATGTTCAAAATCTTCTGTGCTTACTAATGCCTAAAGAAAATATTTTTCTTTTACGCTGAAATTTTTTGGAGTTTTAACAACTTTATCAGTATTCTCTATCCATGTTAGCCAAAAGTCACTTATATGACAAGATTTTCGATAATTTTCCAATGTTTGTAACTAACATAAGAATTCGATATAATAAAGAGCACTCTTAAACAAACTAATCTAGTTTAAGAGGATTCAAAGCATATTCTGAGTAAGATTCACTTTAACCCTCATTTACGGGCAGTCCCCCTACCTTAGGCTTAGAGGAACCGAAGAATCGTAGATGGGGTATAACTGCCTATTCTAGTTGCGGCTCCTAGCCCTGTTCAAGGTCATAAGCTGTAATACTCTGTGGCAAACTACGCCATGCCGTATCCCGTCTATGCTCATTGATTATCACAGGATGTGATGGCGTCTACCTTGCCCACAGGAAGTGAGCGATCTTAGTAGACGATCCTTAAAGCAGTCGCCTCACTTTTTGACGTATAAGCCCGATTGGTGAGATACAGTAAAACTTATCTTACGCAGAGGTATAGTTTGCGCCCACAGGATGTGGGTCACACAGACGAAATACTAAAAGGACCTGGCGTACTTAGTCTGTGATTAATTGAATCGGGTTCACTTTATTATAATTGATATTGGAGGGCAAACGCTTGATATACGGTTTGAGATTTAAAAATATTTTGTTCATACTATTAGGCGCGGCTATTTTTGGTTTTGGTCTCGTACACTTTAATATGCAAAATAACTTAGCTGAAGGCGGTTTCACAGGACTTACATTGATTATATATCAATTAGCCAATATTAACCCAGCCTATACAAACCTAATTTTAAATGTACCATTATTTTTCATTGGCTGGAAATTTCTCGGTCGAACCACGTTTCTGTATACAATTATTGGCACAGTTGGCGTATCCTTCTGGCTTTGGTTTTTTGAAAGAAATGAAATTAAACTAACTCTCGGAAATGATTTAATGCTTGTTGCTTTATTTGCCGGTGTTTTTATCGGTGTAGGTCTTGGCATCATCTTTCGTTATGGAGGAACAACTGGAGGTGTTGATATAATCGCAAGGCTTGCCAATCGCTATTGGGGGCAAAATATGGGCAGAACGATGTTTCTATTTGATGCAGTTGTTATCCTGCTATCCATTTTAACCTATCTTGAATATCGTGAAGCGATGTACACTCTCGTTGCAGTCTTTATTGCTGCTCGTGTCATAGACTTTATGCAGGAAGGCGCATATTCTGCTCGAGGCGCGATGATCATAAGTAGCAATAATGAAGCAATTGCCGAAAAAATTATGTTGGAAATGGAGCGGGGGATTACCGTCCTAAAGGGGTATGGTTCATTTACAAAAGAAGATCGAGAAGTACTGTATTGTGTCGTTGGAAAAACGGAAATTGTTCGTTTAAAGAACATTATTACTTCTGTAGATCCACATGCATTCGTATCAGTCAGCGAAGTTCACGATGTACTTGGCGAAGGATTTACATTAGATGAGAATAAAAATCCAATCCATCGGTAATTCAAATTATTCATTTTAATGCAATGATTGGGTATTAATAATACAACCATACATAATTGCATTTTATAAATTAAGAAAGGTGCTGTCCCTTTGCAAAAGGGTCAGACCCCGCAATTACTCTATACTTGTGTATAGTGTGCGAGGTCTGACCCTTTTGTGATATCCACTTTCTATTCATCATTTCTAGCCATTCCTGTATATATTAGAACTAGTCGCAGTAATTCAAGTACAGCTACGAGGGCGGCTGCAACATATGTTAATGCAGCTGCATTTAAGACTTTCTTCGTTTCTCGTTCCTCATCATTACGGATAACTCCAAGAGAAACAACTTGATCCATCGCACGAGATGATGCATTATATTCTACAGGGAGTGTTACAATCTGGAATACAACAGCCGCTGCCATGAAAAGAATTCCTAGTAAGACGAAGTTGCTCAAACCTGCTAACATTCCGATAATGATTAAAATCCATGAAAAATTCGAACCAATATTGGCAACTGGTACTAATGTGTGACGTAAACGAAGCGGTGAATAATTCTGCTGATCCTGAATGGCATGACCAACCTCATGAGCTGCAATGGCAACTCCTGCCACAGAATGACCGTGATAATTATCAGAGGATAGTCGAACTGTTTTAGAACGTGGATCATAGTGATCACTAAGAACCCCTCGAGTTTCTTCTACCGTAACGTTATACAAACCATTTGAATCCAATATCCTTCTAGCAGCTTCTGCTCCCGACATTCTAGATGAAGCAGATACTTTAGAATATTTTTTGTATGCACTTTTTACTTTCATTTGAGCAAATAACGGGACTAAGATGATAATCGCAAAGTAAAGTAAAAACATTGTTTCCTCCTAAAAGATTGATTATTTCAATTGTAAAAGTAGCAATCATCTCTGTCAAACATTGTGATCTTTCCGTGGTTTTTCTGCCTTCTCATTTCCTTTGTATTTTCTCCAGCCTACATAAGATAATGTCAAGATAATAATGCTTCCTGTTGATATAATTACCCACCATAATGATGGATCTGCTTCATCCTCATTGGGTTCATCAAATAAAGACTTTAAATCTTGTTCCATTGCAACCCATTCTTGTTCGTTAGTCTTCATAGTTAACATTGCTGGACGATATTGATCCATATAAGTTACACGAGCATCAAGCTGTTGCAGTTTCTCAGAAGGCACCGAAACTTTTAAACTCGGATAGATGATATTGTAATGTAATAACAAATCATTCAACTTTTGATTAAATCGTTCTGAATCACCAATTTTGACCGCTTCTTTGGCTTCATAAAAAGCATCCATGATTGGATCTTCTAAAGCCATCCATAAAGGCTGATTATTCGAACTGACAGCATCCAGCACTAAGCGAAATTTTGTTACTGCATTTATTTTTTCAGAATCTGTTTTTTCTATTGTTTGAACTACCTCTAATGCATCATTATAAGCGACGGTAACGACTCTTAATTCAGCCATATTAAAGATTTCTTTTTCTTTAGATGAAAGTAGATAAAGTTCTGAAAATTTTTGAAGAACTTTATCTGTTTCTTGATATCGTTTCATTTCCACAAGTCTGAGTGCCTCGTCGGAGATGGAATCCAACTGCCTCATACTTTCAGAAGGCTCAGCACGAACTTGATAAAAAGAAACGGTGATTATTAGCAGTAGTGCAAGCACCAGGATTTTTTTCACCATACTCCTTGTCCCTCCTTATTTCTCTACTAATCAATATGAGAAGGAAAGTTGGAGTAGACCAATGTTTCATAAAAATTTCAAAGGGATAACGTAAATCTTTTTTCTCTATATCCAAAATAGTAGGCAATACTTATAGATATCAAACTGAGCCAGAAAGTAAAATAGCCTATTTCATGCATATATACAAGCAAGTCTCGATAAACCGGCATCATATTAAAAACATAATCAATAATATCATTATGTAAAGTCCAAATTGCTGCGATAATGAACTGCCATGGCTTGATTCGATAAAATGGAGAATACAAAATCCCTTGAATCGCCATTCCTAAATGAGACGCTATTAGCATATAACCTTGCCAAGCAAGTTCTCCTGTCGTAAATAATGTCAGTATATTCATTACCACTGCCCACATTCCATATTTAAAAAGCGTCATAATCGCAAGTGCTTCTACAAGTCCCCAGTTTTTTTTCAGTAAAAATGCGAGTAAAACGAAGACAAAAAACAAAGAAGCAGTTGGACTATCCGGAACGAAAGGAAGAAAAATGACTGGAGTAACCGCAAGTTGACTTCCATACCATAAATAACCATATATGGTTCCGAATATATTAATGATTAGTAAAAGTAAGATAAACTTTCTATTTGCCAAATACGGATAGAACATGTTCATATTTGTACCTCTTTCTTAATAAAGTAAAACTTCAATCAGTGAAGTGCTCCTCGCCCTCACTTATTGTTATTCCCATTCAAGTATCGCCAATACTTTCACTCCGCATAGATAAAGCGATATTACGAGGATAAGTTTCAATGAAACAAAGACTAAATACGCGTATCCTTTAGTCTTCCGTCATTGTGACCCACATCCGGTGAACGCAACCTTAAAAAACCACAATGGTATGTTTCACAGTATCTCACAAATCTGGTTTTACAGGTAATTTATACTTACCTTTCTTCAAGTGGGGGTCTTGACCTTCCGTATATGGGGGATAATATTATAAGATTAAAAATGAAATAGAAAAAAGAGGATGTCCCTGATAAGGGTCTGGCCGAGCTACCACCATACAGTTTACTGTGCTACTTACACTTATACTAAACTGTATGTAATGGTTGCTGGACCTACCCTTAACTTATGGGATATCCTCTTTCTTCATACATTATTTAGCTGATAATTTCACAAGAAATTCAGCAAGAGCATCAAGTTCTTCATCAGAACCTTTAAAAATACCAGCAGGCATTCCACCAGTACCATTTTTGGCAATATCTTTAATTTCATCAGCAGTATGTCCTGTATCGATAAGAGCCGGACCTGCTCCACCTGTTAATTCAGCACCATGGCATGAAAGACAAGTGTTTGCCTCAAGGGCTTTGTATCCAGCATCCTCTTTATCAATTGCCACGCCTTCAACAATCTTCCCTTGTTGAGCTTGCTTATCCCAGTCATGATAATAAACAGATTGCCAAGTCAAGAAGACAACTCCCGCGATTGCTAGTAGCATGAAGCCAGTTGCAAATGGACGTTTCATGGGACGACGCTCTGGACCACGATCAAGGAACGGTGCAAGCAATAGTCCTCCAAATGCAAGTGTTGGAATAATGATTGATCCAACAATATTATACGGACCTGACGCATACGTATACTTCAGTAACTGGTAAAGAAATAAGAAATACCAGTCAGGAAGCGGAATATATGCAGTATCTGTTGGGTCGGCAATTCTTTCAAGCGGCGATGGATGTGCTGCTGTCAAGCAAAGGAACCCAACAAGGAATACTGCTCCAACTAGCCATTCTTTTAATAAGAAATTCGGCCAAAACGCTTCAGTTTTACCTGGATATTCCGAATAATCTTTCGGAATAAACGGTTTACTATTCGCTGAGATTCGAGAATCACCTACGAATTTCATACCTTTTCCACGATGCATTGAACAATCCCCCTCCTTTATGAAAAGGTTATTATTTAGGTTACTGGATAAAATGTTTCTATGTCCTTCTACTTCTTTGAATCAGAAGCTTGTCCAGTTAAAGCAACTAGATATAGTACTTCCAGATTTCTTACAACGGACCTGAAATTCCTTGTTTTCTGATCATTATAAAGTGAGCTGCGATTAACCCCAAAAGTGCAGCTGGTAAGAAGAAAACATGAATTGCAAAGAAACGAGTTAATGTCTGTGCACCAATAATCGTCGGATCTCCAGCAATTAACGTTTTAATAGCCGGACCAATCAATGGAACAGAGTCGGCGATTGTTAATGTAACTTTTGTAGCAAAAACCGCTTTCATATCCCAAGGTAATAAATAACCAGTCAAGCCCAAAGCTAACATGACAAAGAAAATTAGTACTCCTACAACCCAGTTAAGCTCACGCGGTTTTTTATAAGCTCCCTGAAAGAAGACCCGTAGAGTATGTAAAAACATCATTACGATAACTAGACTTGCTCCCCAGTGATGCATTCCTCGTACAATTTGTCCAAATGCCACTTCATTTTGTAAGTAGTAAACAGACTCCCATGCATTTACAATATCAGGTACATAGTACATGGTTAAGAACATACCTGAAAGAATTTGGATAACAGTAATGAAGAAAGTTAATCCCCCAAAACAATATACAAAAGCTGAAAAATGGTGTGCAGGGTTTACGTGTTCAGGAACCTCATGGTCGGCAATATCCCGCCAAATGGGCGCAATGTCTAAACGTTCGTCAACCCAATCATAAATCTTGTTAAACAATGATTACGCCCCCTCATGCGGTTTTAATAGCCCTAAATAAAGGATTCCGTCTTTTTCCTGCGTTTCATAAACATCAAGCGGTTTGATCGGTGGAGTACCTGGTACGTTTACCCCGTCTTTTGTATATCTACCCATGTGACAAGGGCAGAAAAATTGTTCCGGATGTTCTTTGTCTGTATTCCAGGCAACAGTACATCCTAAATGCTTACATACAGGTGATAAAGCAACGATTTTACCATCATCTGCTTTATATACCCATGCCGTATTCGTCACCTGAGACTCATACCAACCATCGATTTGATCGAATGTGTAATCAACTCGGATTGGTTCCGCTGTCAATTCCGAAACTTTCTGACTTGTTGCTACATACCCCCCCGATGCACTCGCTTTTAACACTGGATCAATCGCGAATCGAACCATTGGCATTAATATTCCTGCAGCCATGAAACCGCCTACACCTGTAAGAGTGTAATTAAGGAATTGACGTCGTGAAACATTACGCTTACTCATGCTTTTCCCCCCCTCTATTACTATTCTGAACCAATTAACCAATAAATAGCAACACTATAAAACTAGGACATTACAATGATATCTCAATATTCCGTCAAGGTCAATATATGATGGTCCTAAATGATGGCAACAATGTGGTATATTACCTATGTAACCAATGCTATTTATTCCAGCTTTGGGTAAGCATATCAATAATTTGGCGCACTTGATCATTCATCATCTGCCTTGCTTGACCTTCTTCCAAATATTCGAGCCCAATTGCGGGTATCCATAAAAGTGTACCTGGAAGCTTATCTTCATATCTTTTCCACTCACTGTCCGATGTAATCCAAAAAATATGTTTGAATTCCGCTTCCGCCAATTTTACTTTCCAAATATCTATAAGACCCGCTTTCTCTTGACCTTCTGACCAGTATGTTAACGCTGGCATTAATAGAAGTCTTCCTTTCAATTGCTTCTCTACTTCCATCGTTAAAATTGTCATAAATTCATGCATGGATGAAAATTGTTTCATCTGCGCTCCGAATGTAATCGGATTCATAGGAATGATTAAACTGTCGACATATTCCTTCGACTCTTCATACATCCCAGTTTCTTTAAAAGTCCATTTCAACTTACTCACTCCTTACAATTATCAATCAACTCCTTATTATTTTATCATGATTAAGTCTTGTTTCATATATCATTACCAGTAATCCTTCTTTTTAACAAAATATTCATTAATTAGATTTTGATATAAATTTGACTTTAGAACATCTAATCCTATCTTGGCATATTTAAACTGTCTCGAATTATAAATGATGGCATGCTCGAAATCTCACATCAGCCGGAGTTGGTAATTATCATATTACACAATCCCAATTTAAAGTTTTTAGCGTTTTCAAAGAAAAATAGGCTGTCCCATATTAAAAAGGCCAGACCACACAACTTCTATATCTCGTCTATCAGCGTGTACTTGACACAATAAACGATATATAGATTGTAAGGTCAGGCCCTTTTTTTAGAGAACTTCTTTCTTTTTAGTTGAAGGCTATGTTATACATAATTGATGCTAAAAAGGATTTAAACTAATTAGTGTGGAAAGTGATTTCACATGTCCCTCAATTAACTTGAAAAGTTATTTTAAATAGCTAAACACAATTAATGATAAACATAACTTAATTGAAACATCGCATTACAGCTTATTCAGTTCTTCTGTTAAAGAATAAAAAGATTCTTTATCATTTTGGTCTAGTGCCTTATCGATCGCTTTCAAGATCCGCTCTTTCTGGAATGTCGCCAACGAATTTTCTAGAAACCTCTCTGCCATGAGTTTATCTCTCTCATTACTTCCTGTACTTTTTGGCATAAATGGATTTTCTTCTAAAACCGCAGCATAGTGGTAGGATGAGTAAGCTGATTTAAAATTTAATTGGATATAGATATCTTCATCCCGATTCAGGCGAATATCATGAAACGACTTCTCTGCGTCAGTTGTCATGATATTGGATTTATAAAATCGGAATGGTGCCTCATCCACACAATGCGTTGACATAATTAAACCTCGTGGGCAATATTGAGCACTTTCCACAAAATGAACCTTTTTCATTAATTGATCATGGCTCATTAAATAATTTAAAATCCATACACATTCCCTGCGCTTCAACTGATAATGATTTAAGAACCAGCGAATAAAGTCTTTCTTTTCGTTAACAGATACAGGGGCTGCCACCATAAGTTCCCTCCTCTGTACAGATATTGTATCAATCAGCATCCTATACCTATTTTATTCCTCAGCTAATCGATCCAAAATCAGCACATATTCATCATTTGCCGGATCCAGCTCGAGAAGCTTATTAAATATTTCTCTAGAGGTAGCTCTGTCTCCTTCTTCAATTAAAAAGAATCCGTAATCTTCTAAAAAATCTTGGTTATTTGCAAAAAATTCATACGACTTTTTGAAACTTGCTAATGCTTCATTATAACGTTCGTTTTTTTGTAGACTCACAGCAAGCATCCATTCAAATTGCGGATCATCCTCACCATATTTCCTAACGCTTTCAATTGTTTCAATAATATCCTCATACTTCTCTTCATGCATCAACAACTTAATTAATGTAAGTGTGGCCTCTAAATAACCCGGATCAATGGCAAGAGCTTCTCTGAAAAACAATTCTGCCTCATCAGTCAGATTTTTTTTCAATGCAATTTTACCCCCGAAAAGATTCAGCTCTTTGTTAAATTCATCCTTATGAATCCCCTCCCTTACCGTTTCTAAGGCTTCATCCAGACGTTCAAGACTTTCATAAGACTTGGCCAGATACAAATATAGGGAATGATACTCTGGGTCTAATTCTTTGAGCTCAGTAAATCTTTGAATTGCCGTTTCGAACATTTGTGCTTGGTAGGCAGTTAATGCATATTCAAATAATGTGTTGATTTCGAGTTTGTCTTCCAACGCCTTCTCAAAAAAAGGAATGGCTTCTTCAAACTCACCCAAATTACTTAAAGACTGTGCTAGGCGCTGGTTAATATTAACCCCACCAATTTCCTTCTGCTGCATAAGCACCTCTTTGAACTTCCCTATAGCAGCATGATCCTTCCCTTGCTGGTAATACAGTTCTCCTAAAGCATAATCAATTAATGGTTCTGTCGGTAGCAGTTCCTTTGCTTGTTTAAGCTTTTGTTCACTGACCTCATCCATTCCCTGCATTTGATATAAATCCGCTAAAAGGAGCAGGGCACTCGGATACATGTCATCTGACTCGCTTATTTTTTCAAGCAGCAGGAATGCCTCTTCTTCTCGGTCCATATCAACGAGAATTTCAGCGAGTGTAACGAGTAGCTCTCCTTCATTAGGGAACAGCTTAAGTAAATGTTCGTATAAATCCTTTGCTTGCTCCATAAAACCTAGTTGTAATAATTCCTCCGCTAAAAGGAGCATCTCTTCAATTGCTTCAGATGATTTTATTCGATTTATATGTAGAAATGCTTCTTCTAATTCGCCTTTTTTTAGATTACTGAGCACTTTTTCAATTGTGTTCATAATTAAGATTTCCCCCTGCAAACAATTTCTTCAAATTAAAAATCCAGGAATCTTGATTTTTATTTCAGATCCTTCTGTCTCGGAAAGGGATATTCTTGTCCCTGCCCTAACAACCTTTCCTTTTAACATGGTGACAATCAGTTTATCATATTCCCCTTCAGAAATTCCATTGAAGTCACTTGCAATGTGCGAAGAGTGGAATAGGTTATAACTTAATTCTCCATTATTACGTAAATATCCTTTAATCGGGTACAGACCTATTTTTTTTAATGTCTGGTTTGCAATTGGAGCACCTTCAATAAGCGACTCTTTACTATGTGAAAGTTTAGCATTGATCATAATTTTACTCCAAATTTCTTTTGCTTTTTCAATTGCAGTTTCTAATCTGAATATGGGGATAAAAGTTGGATTGAATGGAAATGAATATTGACGGATCCAGCTCCACGGAAGCTTCGTTAATTCATCTAAATCCGTAATTTCTACAAATACAGCGGGGATCCGTTCTTTTTTACAACGTTGCATTAGCTTAGGGGATACTATTTTTTGGGAAACTTTGATTGCAAGTAGATAATCAAGAGGTGAGACTTTCATAAGTTTGCGTATTTCTTCTAGACGAGAAGTGAGACGATATTCATAGGCAATCGTTACAGGAATCAAAATCACCCCAATTCCTTTTAACACATGCTGTTCATAAAGTGAAAGTTTTGCGGGCAAATTTAACTCATTAAAGACTGTCGTTGTAATAGGGCTCATTATAAAATTATCAAGATTTTGTTTCATCATACGCAATTGATTGACGGAGTTATGAATAGAATCTACTTTATTTCCTTTCACTACAATAGACTTGATGGATATTTCGTCATTTTGAAACAGCTTTACATGATCCATGATATAATTCGACATGCAACCCCTCCCAAGTCTTGTCTTATGATCAGCTTATGAATAGGAGGCTAGAGTTATGTTCGTTGAAATAAAGATGGGTTTAAAAAAAGATGATTCACCCCAATTTTATGACCTTCTTCATTTTGAAGGCCTATTAGGTTGAATCATCACGATTACTTATTTTGTCCAGCATGAACGGACAGTCAAGCCCCCAACTTTAACCTTAGAGGAATCGCAGAAGCATAGATAGTGAAACTTGCCATAAAAGCCGATTGAAAAAGGTACAGTAAAATTCACCTTTTTGGTTTTCAAAGGTAAGTTTGCGCCCACAGGTTGTCGGTCACACAGACGAAAGACGCAGCGTACATAGTCTGTATTCTTTGAACCCTTGTTCATAGTGTCGCTTTACCTACGCTTCTCGGAGGTATTTACGACACTAGAACTGGACTAACAATTAGCACTGGATGTAAAGCACTACACTAATTGAAGTTTTACTTTATTAGTGCTGATAAATGGTCAAAAAACTGTGGATATGAAACTTCAATCGCTTTTGAATCAGTGAGGATTATTTCTTCACTTGCAATTAAACCTGCGATAGCGAGCATCATGCCAATGCGGTGGTCTCCATGACTCGAAACTTGACCACCATGTAAAGGTGTACCTCCTTTAATAACTAAGCCGTCTTCCGTTGGCTTGATTTCAGCTCCAAGTCGAGATAGCTCGTCTGCAACTGTATCAATTCTGTTCGTTTCTTTTACTTTTAATTCGGCCGCGTCCTTAATTACAGTTGTTCCTTCAGCATTAATCGCTAACAGTGTAATAACAGGAATTTCATCGATCAAACGTGGGATTAAATCACCTTCAATCGTAATAGCGTTAAGCTTAGATGATCGTACTGTGATATGACCATACGGCTCTCCATTTTCATTTACACGTTCAATCTCGATATCTGCACCCATTCTTTCTAGCACATCAATAATTCCGGTACGGGTAGGATTTAAGCCTACGTTTAATAGCTTCACTTCACTATTAGGTGTAATAGCAGCGGCCACCATGAAAAAGGCTGCAGAAGATATATCGCCAGGAACATAAATCGAAGTGCCTTGAAATCTTTGACCGCCTTCAACGCTTATCTCATTTCCCTTTCTCTCCACCTTACCGCCAAACT
Source organism: Peribacillus huizhouensis (assembly GCF_014138605.1). Lineage (GTDB taxonomy): Bacteria > Bacillota > Bacilli > Bacillales > DSM-1321 > Peribacillus > Peribacillus huizhouensis. Next base: position 160,172 of record NZ_JACJHX010000009.1, read on the forward strand.
GAACAATCATTCTTTCAGTGTGATCACGTGTTTTTTCAGGTTCAACAATGATTGTCGTTCCATCTGCTTGAAGGCCAGCTAAAAGGATTGCAGACTTCACCTGGGCGCTTGCTACTGGTAGCTCATATCTAATTCCTTTAAGTTTACTACCGTTAACTGAAAGTGGCGTAAATTCTCCATTATTTCTCCCTTCAATATCTGCCCCCATTTGTTTCAAGGGATTCACCACTCGAGTCATGGGCCGCTTCCCAATTGAATCATCGCCAATTAACTCAGCCTGAAATGACTGACCTGCCAATATCCCTAGCATTAGTCGAATCGTTGTACCGGAATTACCAACATCAAGCACTTCGTTTGGTGCTTTTAATCCTGAAAAACCTTTACCGGTTACTTCAACTTTGTCACCATGCTGTTGAATGCTAACACCTAATTTAGAAAAGCAATCGATCGTACTAATACAATCGGCACCAGGGAGAAAGTTTTCAATTTTGGTAACCCCTTCGGCCAAAGCCCCAAACATGATCGAGCGATGTGAAATGGATTTATCCCCAGGTATAGAAATGGTTCCTTTAAGCGAAGCAATGTTTGTTTGTAAAGTTTGTGTATCCATCAATAGGTCTCCTTTGTAATTATTTGACATTAGACAAGAATCGTATCAAAACTAGTATATTTTTTTATACATGCAGCTGCTTTTGTTCGGTCAGTATCTGTTTGGAAGCTAACGACCAAGACACCAAAAATATCTCCCCTTGTTTCGAGAATACGAATATTGGTAATACTTATCTCTTCTTTCGCAAAATATCCTGTAATTTCTGAAATTACACCTGGGTAGTCTGGAACATCAATATATAAGTCATAATAAGCGGGGATCGCCCCTTTTCCATGGACAGGGAGCTCATCGCGAAACTCTTTGGCTTCCTGGAAAAATTGATAAATTCCTACACGATCGGCAGCAGCGATCAAGTCTTTCACTTGAACCATTTCATCGATCCAGTTATCCATTAATTCAATTAATACGGTTTTATTATGAAGAAGAATATCCCGCCACATTTCCGGACTGCTTGACGCGATTCTAGTGATATCCCTGAATCCCCCTGCCGCTAAACGTGAAACTAGCGGATTTCTCTCACTGTAATGTTCTGCTTGTTTGACAAGCCCTGAAGCAATAATATGTGGAAAATGACTGATAACTCCTGTTAATAAATCGTGGTTTTCCGGTGTTACTAGTAAGAAGTTTGCTTTTGTACCTTTTAACCAGATCTTGAGCCTATTAATATCCGCATCAAGAATCTCCTCCGTCGGTGTTAATAAATAAAAGGCATTCTCGAATAATTGAAGCTTGGCAGCTCCAGCACCACTTTTATGGGAACCGGCCATCGGATGTCCCCCAATAAATGTAATTCCCATATCAAGCAGTTTTTTTGCCGCTTTTGTAACCGAACCTTTAGTGCTACCAGCATCGGTCACAATACAGTCCTGTTTCAAATTCATATTTGCCAATTCAGCAATAATACGCTCCGTTTCATTGACGGGAACGGCGAGAATTATTAGGTCAGCTTCTTGTACGCCCATTTCAATTGATGGGGTCATTTCATCAATAATTCCCAAAATCTTTGCCAAATGAGCGTTGTTATCATCACGGTCATAACCAATAATATTTACTTCCGGATGTTCATGTTTAATTGCCATCGAAAGCGATCCACCTATTAAACCAAGCCCGATAACACATACATTTCCGTTCATTCATACCACCTGCTTCATTCTTTAAAATCCAATCTTCCATTTCAAAAAGCATGTTATAAAAAAGGTGAGCCTTACCATCTTTTCGTTATGGCACAGTGCCCACCTTTTCTATTCATTCATGTCAATTATTCGCTTAATTATTCTTGCCTAGAACGGCTGCTTGTGAGGCAGTAAATTCTTTTAGAACAGCAATCATACCCTCATTTTGTTCTTGCGTGCCGACTGTAATTCTCAGACAAGTAGGGAAACCAAGGAATTTTCCAGAACGTACGATAAAACCGCGCTCTAATAAATGTTGGAAAAGTAGGTCAGCATCCACTTTAAAATCAATTAATATGAAATTCCCTTGTGGTGGGTAAAAAGATAAGTTTTCGGATTCACAAAAGCTTATATATTGAGCAAGACCTTTGCGATTTTCTTTGCTACAGTGCAAAATAAAGTCTTGATCAGAAAGAGCGGCAATTGCAGCGGCTTGACCTAATGTGTTTGCGTTGAAAGGTTGTCTTGCAGGATCTAACTTCTGTATGATATCTTCATCTGCTATACCATAACCAATCCTCATACTCGCTATTCCGTACGCCTTTGAAAATGTACGTAAAATGATTAAGTTTTTGTATATACTTGGCCATGCATTCGTCTTCGGATAATCTTCTGCCACAACATATTCTGCATATGCTTCATCCAAGACAACAAGAACATCTCCAGGAACTTTCTCAATGAATTCACGAAGCTGCTTTTCACCAATATATGTACCTGTTGGGTTATTTGGTGTACACAGCCATACAACTGCCGTATTTTCGTCAATTGCACTAAGCATGCCTTCTAAATCGTGATCCCCGTTTATTAAAGGAATTTCACGAATTTCAGCATGTTCCAAGACAGCGTTATGCTTGTATTGGGAGAATGTAGGTGTTGCCATTACTGTATTCTTTCCTTCACTTAACAAACTCCTTGAAATGATTTGAATATTTTCATCTGAACCATTCCCGAAAATCAGCTGTGTTTCGTTAACGCCTGTGTGTTTAGCCACTGCTTCTCTAAGCGCAGTCGCATAGCCATCCGGATATATTGCTAATGATGAAGCGAATTCCGACAATACTTGTTTTACTCTTTTGGAACAACCAAATGGATTTTCATTAGAAGCAAGCTTCACAATTTCATCCAGACCATATTCTCTTCTTACTGCATCAGTTGATTTTCCCGGTTGATATGGTTTTAATGATAATACCGATTGATTCCATTTCATAATCTTACACCTCATTTTTTTATATAGAAATTCTTATGCCTCCGTTTATATGAGCATATTAATTCTTTAAATCAGGACGTAATGCAATAGCTTCACCATGGTATACGTGCTCAATTTCTTGCTGCGATTTATCAGTATTTAGATGCAACATTATTCTAATACAGTATGGAAGCGATCCTTCAACTGGTATTTCCTGCATGCAAACAACTGGAACGTATTTCCACCCTTCAATATTTCTAAGCGCTTTTGACGGAAAAGTTGACTGCAACTCCTTTGTAACCGATACGAAAACGGACGCTACTTTTTCAGGATGAATCTCATTTTTCTGAATCATTTCAGTTAGAAGTGTTTCCACTGCTACTATAATTTCTTTTTCTTCATCGTGTAGAACTGTCGTAGCTCCCCTAACCCCTCTTATCATGGTCGTTCACTCCTCAGTTGTTTATTTTTCTGTTTATTCTTTATATCATCTCTTCAATCTGCTTCATAATGTGGCCGTCTTCGATTTCTACTAATACTGGAGATCCTACCTCGTTTAACAATACAAATGTTATCGTATCGGAAATCGTTTTTTTATCTTTTTTCATTTTCTGAATTAATGATGCATGATCCAGCTGCTTAGGAATGAAGGTTTTGTAGCCTAATGATTGGACCCATTCCGTAAATTCGACTACATCAAAGTCTAATCTCACACGGTGTTGACTGAGTTTCAAAGCGTACACACAGCCAATTAAAACAGCTTCACCATGCGTGAAATTTCCGTAACCTAGTAATCCTTCCACAGCATGGCCTAATGTATGCCCGAAATTCAAATAAGCTCGTACTCCAGTTTCCTTCTCATCTTCTTGGACAATCGATGCTTTAATTTCAATGCCTCTTTTGATCATATAAAGATATTGTTCATCTGTGATTGCCGTTAAATCTTGAATTTCAGAAATTAGCCATTTGTAAAAATCCAGATCTTGAATCAGTGCGTGTTTAATGACCTCTGCGAAACCTGATCGAATTTCCTTCTCTGGTAACGTATGTAAAAAAGATAATTCATAAAAAACAGCTTCCGGCTGATAAAAAGCACCAATCATATTCTTTCCTTCAGGATGATTGATCGCAACTTTGCCACCAACTGCGCTATCATGAGCAAGCAATGTCGTAGGAAGTTGGATAAACGGAATCCCTCTCATAAATGTCGCTGCAACGAATCCAGCAACATCACCGACAGCTCCGCCACCCAACGCTAGTATCATCGATTTTCTATTTAACCCATTCGCAAGCGCAAAGCTTTGGCATTGATAAAAGACATCAAATGTCTTAGCATGTTCTCCTTCAGGAACAATATATTCCAATACTTGTTTTCCTGTTTTTTCTACCAATTCCTTCACTGTATGCAAATGAATGCTTGCTACTTTTTCATCACTGATAATCAATATTTTCGTAATATCCGAATAATTTTTTTCTATAAAAAATGGTAGTTGCTCAATTACTTGTGTTCCTAAAAAAACAGGGTACTGCTTGGATGGTGTTTTGATGTCAATCGATTCCATCATTAAAACTCCTTTACTTCTTGTCGGTATCGCTCGATATATTCAGATAATTGACTAAAACGATCCGAAGGGAACTGCTCTACAATTGCACATGCTAATTCCCATGCGACTGCAGCTTCTGCAACTACAGCAGCTGCCGGAACTGCACAGCTGTCCGAACGCTCAACACTTGCCTCAAACTCTTGTTTAGTATCAATATCCACACTTTTTAATGGTTTATATAATGTTGGTATTGGCTTCATAACACCACGTACGACAATCGGCATTCCGGTTGTCATTCCGCCTTCAAAACCACCTAAACGATTTGTTTTTCTATAATATCCATGTTCTGAATCCCATGCGATCTCATCGTGAACCTGACTGCCAAATAGGTGAGCTGCTTCAAAGCCAATTCCGATTTCTGCACCTTTAAAGGCATTAATGCTTACGATTGCTCCAGCTAATTTAGCATCCAATTTACGATCGTAATGAACGTAGCTGCCAACCCCTGCAGGCATTCCTTCGACAATTACTTCGACTATTCCACCAATAGAATCGCCATTTTTCTTAGCTTGATCAATAGCATCCATCATGCTTTGTTCCACTTCTTTATCCAAACAGCGAACTGGGGATTCTTCTGTGATTTGCTGTAATTCTTTGACTGAAGAATACGGAGTTGGTTTTGCTTTAATTCCACCAATTTCAAGCACATGTGAGGCAACTTCAATCCCTAGCAAAGAAAGAAGTTTTTTGGCAACTGCTCCCGCGGCCACTCTGACTGTCGTTTCTCTTGCTGATGATCGCTCGAGAACATTCCGCAGATCTCTATGACCATATTTAATCCCACCATTTAAATCTGCATGTCCTGGCCGTGGTCTTGTAATTTTTCGTTTGACCTCATCCGCTTCTTCTGCAGAAATAGGTTCGCTACCCATAATTTTTGTCCAATGCTTCCAATCATTATTTTCAACAATTAGAGCTACTGGAGAACCAAGTGTATTGCCATGTCTGATTCCAGATGCGATAAATGCTTCATCTTTTTCAATTTGCATTCTTCTGCCGCGACCATGACCTTTTTGTCGACGAGCTAATTCATTATTAATATCTTCGGCTGTAATCGGCATTCCTGCTGGAAGTCCTTCAATAATTGTCGTTAATTGTGGACCATGCGATTCGCCTGCTGTTAAATATCTCATTTTCTCTGCCCCCATTTAAACCGTTAAAGGATTTTGATTTAAGTAACAATATACCACAATTTTATGAAAAATGGGAATTTGATTTCTAGAAAAATAAAGATGTTTTTCTCATCATCATTTTTCTATCTTTTTTCAGCCTATTCTACTGGCCAAATGAATTCTAAAAAAATCTTTTGAGTGAGTATCCAAAAGAACCTGCCCCTTTACTTATGAGGCATCATCCCCTCATCTACAAATTAATTATATGAATAGAATATTATGGCCGATGTTAAAATCAGGCCCTTTTATGAACAACCTCTTATTCATAATTAATAGAGATACATTTTTTTATTATAGTTCAAAATAATTTTAAAATAACAGTAACTTTATCCCGCATAAACGGGCAGTGAGACCCCAACTCAAAGGTTAGAGATATCGAAGAAGCGTAGGTGGGAGTTAACTGCCCGTAGAAGCCCGATTGGTGAGATACAGTGAAACTTACTGCTGTGATCTTCAGTGGTATAGTTGAGGCCCACAGGATGTTGGGTCACACAGACGTTGCCGCAGGACGCAGCGCACTTAGTCTGTGATTCAGTGAACCGGGTACGTACTGTCCGCTTGATCGAGGCGAAAGCGAAGATCTGAGCGACAGTAGTAGGGGACTAACAATCAGTGGGGGATGAAGAAAACCCCCACTGAATAAAATTTCACTTTATATTTTCTTATAAAAGAAAGTATCTTCCGCCTCAAAGTCATATTGGTTTGCGTTAAAAATCTGTTCTGTACTTCCAACGAAGAACACACCGTCGGTTTTTAATGCTTGACTAAACTTTGTGTATAGAAGATGTTTAGCTTCTTCAGTAAAGTAAATTAACACGTTTCGACAGATAATTAAATCATAGTTTTTGTCGAATGGTTCAGATAATAAATTGTGTTTTTTATATGTAACTGTTTTCTTAATTTCATCCGCTATATGATAAAAATTTCCTTCTTTAATGAAAAATTTCTTTTTCACCTCGGCAGGCACTTCATTTAATGAACGCTCCGGATAGATTCCAAGCTTCGCTCGTGCAAGGACGTTTTCATCAATATCAGTGGCATATATTTTTATCTGATGTAGAGGTAGAAAAGAAGATAGCACCATTGCAATCGTATATGGTTCTTCTCCGGTCGAACAGGCGGCACTCCATATTTTCAGTTTTTGATTAGCAGTAAGCAACCGAGGTAAAATTTTCTCTGCTAACACTTCCCAACGCTTTGCGTTGCGATAAAATTCCGATACATTAATCGTCATCCGATCAAGGAACTCTTCTCGTTGCTTTGTGTCTTGTTGTATTGCTTGAAAATATGCATCGAATGAACGATACCCCTTTTTTTCATAAAGGGAAGTCAAACGCCGTTTCATTTGCGCTTCTTTATATAAAGATAAATCTATCCCAGTTAGTTTTCTTACCTTTAAAATAAATTGTTCGTATTCCTGTACCATTATTAACGACTCCCCGTAACATTTAAATATTTTTTATCCGCATTAACGGGCAGTAAGACCTCCACATCAAGGCTTAGAGGAATCAAAGAAGTGCGTGGGGGACATCTGCCTAATCTAGTTGCGGCTCCTAGCCCTACTTAAGGTCATAAGCTGTAATACTCTGGGGCAAACCACGCCACCCAGTATTCCATTTTTATGCTGTCGGACTATCACAGGATGTGATGGCGTCTACGTTGCCCACAGGATATGGGTCACACAGACGAAAGACTAAAAGGACGCGGCGTACTTAGACTGCGATTCATTGTATAGGTTCTTACTGTCGATTGATCGAAGCGTAAGCGAAGATCTTAGCGACAGTAGAACTGGACTAACAATCAGCCTGGGGATGAAGAAAAATCCCAACTATTTGATGTTTTACTTTATACAATCTCTTATTCTTATCGGAAAAGAATGGTACTTTTCAACCTGATTCTAATAATTAAATGGTCACTGCCATCATGTTGTTCTCTAATACTTTACTCTGACTAGTTGGTGAAATTTAAAAGTGGGATTACAGTAAGTCAAACTAATAGTTAAAAAGCCTAGATGAAGAGTGAATACACTCATCATCTAGGCTTTTCGAATACTTATTTTGCAAAGAATTAATAAACCCACTCATTGATTACTTTATTGCTAGCTACCAATTCTTCATCTTTGAAGAATAATGCTACTTCACGTTCTGCACTTTCTAATGAGTCAGAACCATGAATAATATTCTTACCAACCGTCATTGCAAAATCACCGCGGATTGTCGCAACTGCTGCATCTTTAGGATTTGTCGTACCCATCATTTGACGCGCTGCTGCAATGACGTTTTCACCTTCCCAAACCATTGCAAAGACAGGACCTGAAGTAATGAAATCTACAAGTTCACCAAAAAAAGGACGCTCTTTATGTTCGCCATAATGCTGTTCGGCAAGCTCTTGAGTGACTACCATCAGTTTAGCACCAACTAGTTGAAAACCCTTTCTTTCAAAGCGGCTAACAATTTCACCAATTAAACTGCGTTGTACCCCATCTGGCTTAACCATTAAAAATGTTTGTTCCATTTCTCCCACTCCCACTATGTATCATCTGTTTGTCTGTCTATCCATCGAAATATTATCACTTTTCCAATAATATAGCAACTATTTTTTGCAAACGCATACATTTTTTTAGAAAAATAAGTCCTATTAAAAAAAGATGTACGGAGTTACAGATAACTCTCTCTTTTCTAATTCCTGTACAATTAGAAAAGAGAAGGCTCATTGAAGTAGGTATTTGTCTTTTTTAATAGCTGAGTTAGATCATCCACTATGGGAATCATCCTCCCCCAGCTTAATATGTAATTATTAGAATTTCCGCTTGCCGATATTTTTCGCAATTTGGGATAAAGTTTTTCTCGCCTGGTTAGAAGGAAGTCCTTCAAGCTCAGCAAATGCTTTTTTTAGATACATATTGCTTACTTCTGCTGCTTTTTCAATCGAACCTGAAGCTTTTATCGCTTTAATAATGATATTCATTTCTTCTTTTGAAATAGATTCATGGACCGTTTCGATTAACATTCTAAGTTTTGGATCTTCCCTTGCAATTAGTACAGGTAATGTAATATTGCCCTGGCGAAGATCTCCACCTGCAGGCTTGCCTAATTCTGCTTCAGAACCAGTGAAATCTAGAATATCATCTGTGATTTGATAAGACATACCAACATAGTATCCGAACTTATAAAGCTTCAGGCACACTTCTTTATCAGCACTGGAAGCAATTGCACCTAATTGACAACTTGAAGCAATTAATAAAGCCGTTTTTCGTTTAATTCGTCTGAAATAAGTTCGCCAATTTTGTTCAAAATTAAACTTATCTTTAATTTGTTCAATTTCCCCTAAGCATAGTTCAACCATTGTCTTAGCAAGGATTTGATGAGCAGACGGATTATTTATATTAGACATGACTTCAAGTGCACGTGCAAAAATGTAGTCGCCTGTATACATGGCGACACGATTATCCCATTTTGATTTTATTGTAGCCGAACCTCTTCGTAAATCTGCATCATCTACAACATCATCATGGACAAGCGATGCTGTATGAATAAGCTCAAGAGCTACTGCTACATGTTTAATAACATGAATATCATAATTGCCAAATTTAGAAGCCAATAATACAAAGACTGGGCGAATGCGTTTCCCTCCAGATTGAAGTAAGTGCAGTGATGCTTGTCTAAGTACAGGGGAATCCGCCTGGATAGCAGCTTCCAATTCTTTCTCAATTAATTGAAGATCCGTATTCAAAAAAGAATACAACATTTTAAATTTCATACATTCCACCCAGCTTTGTAGTCACTAACCCTTTCTATTGTTCAAGCTTGTAGCCAAAATGTGTGGCAGCTACTCCACCAGTATGTGCTTTATAGCTCACTTTAGCGAAACCAGCCTGACTAAACATTCTTTCAAGCTCTTTCATTCCTGGAAAATCACGGGCCGAGTCTTGAAGCCAAGAATATTCTTTAAAGCTTTTTGCAAATATTTTCCCAAACATTGGCATAATAAAACGAAAATAAAAATTAAAGCCTTGTTTGAATCCAAACATTGTCGGGTGTGACGTCTCAAGACAAACCGCCATTCCCCCAGGTTTCAAAACACGATGCATTTCTCTTAGTACTTGCATATAATCAGGAACATTACGAAGGCCAAAACCGATTGTCACATAGTCAAAGGTATTGTCTTCAAACGGTAACTCCATGGCATTTCCGTGAAGAAGTGTAATTTGCTTGATATTTTTTACTTTTTCTTCTCCGATTTTCAACATATTTTTGCTAAAATCGAGACCAATTACTTCCCCTTCACTACCTGTCTCCTCAGCCAAAGCAATGGTCCAGTCTGCAGTTCCACAGCATATATCCAATGCCTTAGAACCTCGTTTTACATTCATATGATCCATCGTAACTTTACGCCACTTGATATGTTGTTTAAAACTAATGACAGAATTCATCTTGTCATAGTTCCCATATATTTTTTCAAAAACATGGTGAACTTTTTGTTCTTTAGTTTGTTCCATGTTCACCCTTCTTCCACAAATGTATTTGTATGGGCGGCTGTTTCTTCGAGAATATGATGAATTCGATCGTTAACTGATTTATTTAGGGAACTAAACAGCTGGACTGTTCGTTCTACAGACTGATGCACTTGTAAAATATGCTGATCAATTATATCGACGATCCGCTTTGATTCTCCACCAGGATTGGTAGGTAGAGGATTATTGTGTGTGTCTATTGACTGAATCGCTCTAACTACGATAGATTCACCACTCTCTAGATAGTTCAACTTCTCTGAATGAAGCCTTTTTAACAAAAGTAACGCTCCTGAAATTTCTTTCCAAAAAGGCATATTTAAATAATCAGCAACTTTACCAATTAAAGAAGATTCAATGACTTGTATGCTTCTCATTAATTCAGCTTCATTAGTAATCGTTTTTTGATAAAGCATAATTTTATGTTCATTTATTTCTTTAATGGCATTCGATATAATACTGATTAATTGAATATTATTCGAATTAGCCAACAATTGATAATAGAGACCACTATAATAGTCACCCGCAAGCACTGTTAACTGACGATCCTTAAGCATTCTGCCGTTTTTGCTATTATCATTTTCATTTGTATTCGTTACTAATTCATGTGTATCCAAAGCACTTTGAACAAGCAATGTAGCCAAAATATACGTATTTCGTTCTTGTTTCTGAATCTCAAGCTCATTAAACATTCCCCAAAGCAAGAGTATTTTATCAAAATCGATATTAGGCTTATCAAGATACTTAAGCAAGTACGGATGATAAGCTGTTGACTCGGTAGATTCTTTCAGTTCAATCAAAAGATCGTCTATGTTTAACAATTGAGATCACCCTTGTATCCCGTAAGATAATATTGACGTTCTATTCCAATTTTGACTCGGTTTAGAAACACAAATTATTATAACATAAAAATAATCGGAAATATCCTTGTACGCCTTATTTTTATTACAATACTCGTAAATTTAGTTTATAAAATTTCTAAAATCAAGCTATCGTAGTATACGAGCTGTTTTAGAATGAAGCTCTTTCATGTAATGTGTAAACGAGCTTTATTTATCCCGCATTAACGGGCAGTCAAGACCTCACCTCAGGGTTTAGAGGAGTCGAAGAAACGAAGATGGTGAAACTTGGCGTAAAAGCCCGATTGGTAAGATACGTGTAACTCAGCTTCGTGGTTTTCCACGGTATAGTTCCAGGCCCACAAGATCTGGATCTCACAGACGTTGCCCAAGACCCAGCATACATAGTCTGAGTTCTCTTTGAATCAGGTTCTTAGTGTAGCATTACCTAAGCTGCGCGGAGGTATTAGCGACAATAGAACGGGACTACCAATCAATGGGGATGAAGTCCCCACTGATTTAAGTTTCGCTTTATCCTTTTTTCGATTCGCTCTCGATTTCGCCGTATGGCGTATAAACCATCGCATGACCTCTGATCTTTATCGCTGAAGTATGTTCAGTAAACTGAGCAATCATCACTTCTCCTGCATCGAGCTTTTCAGAATGGTGAAATTTCGTATCTGATCCTCTCGTTAATCCAATTACATTAACACTATCTTCAATTGCTTTTATTACAATGTAATCTTTAAACGTTTTCTCGTCCATACTATTCCCTGCCTCATTTTATCAATTTTTAATAAACGATAATACCTCTGCTCTTGTACTGTGGTTTTCAGCAAACACACCTCTTACTGCAGACGTAACTGTCATGGCGCCAGGGTTCTTCACTCCGCGCATCGTCATACACATATGCTCTGCCTCCAAAATAACCATCACACCATGCGGGTCCAATTTCTCCATAATTGAACTTGCAATTGTAGAAGTAATTCGCTCTTGAAGCTGAGGACGTTTTGAAATCGTTTCTACTGCTCGTGCTAGTTTACTCAAACCGGTCACTTTTCCATTCTTCGGAATATAAGCTACGTGTGCCTTACCGTAGAAGGGGACAAGATGATGCTCACATACTGAATAAAATGGGATATCCTTCACTAAAACAAGCTCTTCATGATCTTCTCCAAAAACCGTTTCGAAATACTCTTTTGGGTCCTGGTTTAGCCCTGCAAATATCTCTTCATACATTCTTGCCACACGTTTCGGTGTATCCAACAATCCTTCTCGCTCAGGATCTTCACCAACCGCTTCTAAAATCATCCTTACTGCTTCTTCAATTTTTGCATGGTTCACTTTTGTCATTTCTTTTCCTCCAAAGATTCAGTAATATCCATTCTATGTATGTCATTATATTTCATTTTTCGTATTATTAAATTTGTGAAAAGATAACTTAAGATAAGCACAACTTCTTCAATTGTAACATACTCGGAAAAAAATAGGCAAAAGAGGATGTCCCAAAGTGCCTGATCCAGAACTCACCACACAGTTAATAGTGTTACGTACACTTTATGTAAACTGTATAGTAGTTTCAGGGTCTGACCCTTTACTTATGGGACATCCTCTCTTCTTATGCTCAAATACCGTTATGTAATTACTTAACAGCGTCTTTAAGAGCTTTACCAGGTTTAAACGCTGGTACTTTGCTTGCTGCGATTTCGATTTCTTCGCCAGTTTGTGGGTTGCGCCCTTTACGAGCAGCTCGCTCACGAACTTCAAAGTTACCAAATCCGATTAGTTGTACTTTATCTCCACTTTTCAAAGCGTCTAAGATTGTATCAAAAACAGCATCAACAGCTTTCGTAGCGTCTTTCTTTGAAAGCTCACCTGTTTCAGCAACTGCGTTAATCAATTCCGTTTTGTTCATGCCATTCACCTCCTCCCAAAAGGATCTTTATAAAAAATCATTATTACAAACTATAATAGTGATTTGTTACCTAGTTGAAAAATTCACACTTTTGATGTTCTTCTTAAGAATACCTCGAGGAATTCCGGATGGATTTGCAGCTCACCGGAACGTTCAGAAAAGGTCCCTAAACCTGCAAGAATGGCTTTGCAATGCGTTTTCTTAATGTAGATTATCACAAATCCTATTCAGATAGCAAGGAATTTCATAAAATAATGGGAATCTTTTCATGAGAATATGCATATAGTATAAATTTGCCTGCTTATCATTCATCATTTCCCTTATTTACCCATAATAAACACCGAATGTGTTGCCAGAGTAAGGTTCGCATAGAACTAGCTTTTCATACTCTACTTCATCCTAGAAAAATATGCAAATAAAAAGTATGCTTTTTAATTCGTGCAACTCTATGACCATTTCCCGAAAGCAAAAATACGAACTACGGCGTTTTTAATTCAAAGCTATGCTAAAGCTCATTGTTGATTTTGGCAGTATGTTGATTGGAGCGTAAGACGTGAGACTCTTGCGGGGGAAGCGAGTCAAAGGCAGACCCCACAGGTGAACAGCGCCGAGGAAAGTAGAACACCTTTGGTTTCAATCAACAAGCAAGTAACAGAGCCTAATTCAAAAAAAGAGGTATCCCAAAAGCAAAAGAAGGGGCTGACCCCGCAATAACTAAATACAGTATAAGATAGTGTATGAAACACTACATACTGATTTAGAATGCGAGGTCAGACCCTTAAATGACATCCTCTTTTCCATTTTATAAAATAATCGCAATAAGACCTCCAGAGCCTTCATTAATGATGCGCTCCAACGTTTCCTTCAGTTTATACCTCGCATTTTCAGGCATGAGTGAAAGTTTGGCTTGTATCCCTTCTCGTACAATCGAGCTTAAATTTCTGCCGAATATTTCCGAATTCCAGATTGACATTGGATTGTCCTCAAAATCCTGCATTAAATAGCGAACAAGTTCTTCACTCTGCTTTTCCGTGCCGATGATTGGCGCAAATTCTGATTCAACATCTACTTTTATCATATGAATTGATGGAGCTACTGCTTTAAGCCGTACCCCAAATCGAGAACCTTGACGGATAATTTCCGGTTCATCTATGCTCATGTCGTGTAAGGAAGGGGCTGCCACACCATACCCCGTTTGCTTCACCATTTTTAACGCATCTGAGACTTGATCATATTCTGCTTTAGCGTGTGCGAAATCTTGCATCAGTGCGAGTAAATGATCTTTCCCGCGGATTTCAACACCGACAATCTCTTTTAGAATATCATCATATAATTCATCAGGAGCGTATAAATCAATTTCTGCTATCCCCTGGCCCATTTCAATTCCCGCTAGACTTGCTCGATCAATAAATTCGAATTCATTAAAGTGACCGACGACACGATCCACATCCCTAAGCCTTTTGATATCTTTAACCGTTTCTCTTACAGCTTCTTGATAACTTTCTCTTAGCCAATGGTTTTCATTTAAAACCATTACCCAACTTGGTAAATTCACATTTACTTCAAGTACTGGAAATTCGTATAACGCTTCACGCAAAACGCTGAGTACATCAGCTTCTCTCATACCTTCAACACTCATCGTCAATACGGGAATATCATATTTTTCTTGGAGATTTTCCCTTAAAATTGCAGTGTCAGGATGATGTGGCTGTACAGAATTAATAATCATTATAAACGGTTTACCAACTTCTTTAAGCTCTTCAATTACTCGTTCCTCGGCTTCAATATAATCACTGCGAGGAATTTCTCCAATGGAACCATCCGTAGTAACGACTACACCTAATGTAGAGTGGTCTTGAATCACTTTTCTTGTACCGATTTCAGCTGCTTCATGGAACGGAATCGGTTCTTCATACCAAGGTGTGTGAATCATTCGGGGACCATTTTCATCTTCATATCCTTTTGCTCCTGGTACTGTATAGCCAACACAATCGACAAGCCGAATATTTACATCAAGACCTTCTGTAACATGAATGGACGCGGCTTGATTGGGAACAAATTTCGGCTCTGTCGTCATGATTGTTTTTCCTGCTGCGCTTTGTGGAAGCTCATCCTGTGCTCGTGCTCGATCTGCTTCAGTTGCGATATTAGGGATCACCACAAGCTCCATGAACTTCTTAATAAATGTAGACTTTCCTGTCCTTACTGCACCGACGACACCTAAATATATATCTCCGCCGGTACGTTCAGCAATATCTTTAAAAATGTTTACCTTTTCCAAGGTATCCCCTCCTGAATTCAAGTCTTTGGGATAAACTTCATCCGGTTTTATTTCTAGGACAATATAAATGTATGATGTTGTCCTAAAAGAATATACCTGTTTTTTTACTCTATAAGGGCAGGCATTTATGTTTATGGATAATAGAGGAAAATAAAATAACCCTTCCCCTACAATATATTTTGCAGGGAAAGGGTTATGACTATTTTGTCAAGAAAATTGGAACCTTTGATTTTGCATCATAAGTATAAGGCAATGAAAAAGCAGGGACAAATTCACTATTTTTCACTAAAAGACCACGGATATCATCACCAGGCTTATAAATTACTTCATCAGCTTGTAAGACGTCGTATAAATCAGGCGTATAATCAACAAACAGCTCGCCATTTGTATCGATAACGATTTGAAGCGGTTTGTGACTATATGGGCTTGTTACTGTAGGCGCTTCCTTCATACCTAGTTCTTTATAATTCAGCGTATACACATAGTCGGAAATTCTCTCACCGAATGGCGGATATCCATTGCTTTGACGATAAAGGGTTATCCTTATCATTAAATCTTGAATTTGTTGAGCCATACGAACATCTATTAATTTTACAGTCGGGTCTTCTTCCACATCGACTAGAACATATTGGAACACACCTCCTGCTTCATAGGAGTTACCCGGTGCTTCAGCCATATATCTTGGAGCTATTTTCTTAAAATCAATTACGTATTTCTGATAAATAGGCGTATCATTCTCTTTTGTTAAAATCGGCAAAACCGCTTGCTCACTTTGAAACTGATCTACTGCACTTTGCACGGACTGGATTTGCGCTTTATATGGGGTCTGATTTTCTACTTTTTTTTCTGCTGGATATAAGCATCCTGATAATAGAAGGGGTATGGTACAAATAGTTATGAATTTTTTTATCGATTTCATGTTGGTCCCCTCTTTAATTAGTCGGTCCACTGACAACTACTATAAAAATAATCAGACCGGCCAAAACCATTAGTATGTATGCAATAATTGCGGTTAATATGCGCCATATCCCCTTTAATTTATAGCGGCTAAAATAAATAGAAAAAATGGAGATTGCCATAAATCCCATGGCAACAAACGAAATCCACATTTTCTGCAGTGCTGGTGTCATTATTTATCCTCTCCTTTTTCCGAATCATTATATCATGAATTTCCAGCATTGGGAGGAAATTAACGATTCCTTTAGAATTATTTGAAAATGTATAAATCTATAGTCAATGCCATACCTTACAAGTTACTTTAATTAATTGAAACAATCGATATTTACTTATGGCTTAGAACCAAAAGTATTTTGCAAACATATTATTTTTCTATCGCTTAACAGGTAGTAAGACCCACCACCTCATGCTTTATGAGGGACATAGAAAAAGGTGGAGGTCTTACTGCCCATAAAGGTCCGATTGGAGAGGAAAGTGAAACTTACCGATAATTACACAGAGGTCAAGTTTGCGCCCATTGAAAGTGGGTCACACAGATGTAAGACTAAAGGACGGGGCGTACAAAGTCTGTGATTCATTGAAGCAGGATTCTTATTATAGATTGTTCCAAGCGAAAGCGAAGATCTTAGCGACAGTAGAACAGGACTAACCATCAGTGAGGGATGAAGCAACCCCTACTGATTTGAAGTTTCACTTTATTGATATTAAAGAAAAAATGCGTGAATTTTATTTCCAATCTGAAACTAACATAAAACAAGGCTGTTTTCACATACTTTGTTGCTTTTCAATCATTTTTACACTAATAACCCGGGTTGATTTCCGTTGCAGGTACTCGCTTTCCGCGGGC
>NZ_JACJHX010000010.1 GCF_014138605.1 Peribacillus huizhouensis
CCAAGGCATGATCGACCTTTTCTTCACTTCTACTATAAAAAAATAGTAGTACAAACCATTGTCTTGGTTTGTACTACTAAGCTTAGTATGTTTTAATTTTGCCTTAATTCGTTGATTGTTATAATACTTTATGTATTTCTCCAGTTCTAGTTTGAAATGTTCCAAACCTTCAAACTCTTCGAAATTTAGAAACTCTGATTTCATAATGCCAAAGAAAATCTCCATAACGGAATTATTGTAACAGTTGCCCTTAGGAGACATGCTTTGTGTAATACCTCGCTCTTTTAAGATACTGTTTCATTTGATAGTGCCAGCCCTGTTCGGAATGCATTAGAAGCTCGTCCTCTTCAGATAAGCATTCAAACGCTTTTTCTAACATCTCTGTAACAAGGGAATAGGTGGGGTCTAGATCCGATTGTATAGGTAATGATTTCACCGTTTAATAAATCTAAAACAGGCGTTAAATAGCGTTTCCCCCTGAATAATTTAATCTCTGTAATGTCTGTTACTCACTTCTGATTTGGCTTTTCTGCTTTAAATTAACGATCTAAAATGTTTGGCGCAATCTTGCCAGTCTTTCCTTTATTCAAACGATATTTCTTCGTACGAACAAGAGATTTTAATCCTAGTTCTTTCATGATTCGTTGAACTTTTTTGTGATTGACTTTTTGTCCACTATTTTCTAATTCATCACGAATACGGCGATTGCCATAACGACCTTCATGTTCGTTATAGATGGATTGAATTAGTTTTTTTAGTTCCGTATCTGGATCAGGCTTTCCATACTGCTTCACCCAATAATAATATGTACTTCCCGGAATTCCTGCTAGCTTCACTACTTCTTTCACCGAAAATTCACGCCTTAGTTCATAGACTACTTGTGCTTCGTCTTGTTTGGTGATTTTTCCTTGTTTTGAACTAAAGCATTCCACTTTTTTAAATAGGCATTCTCCATTTTTAAACGTTCAATTTCCTCTAGAAGTGCTTCTTGTAAACCTTCTACTGCTTGTTTCTCCTTACGTACTTTTTTCACCAATGGACGCCCCTACTTCATTCATTTAATTAAGTACGTCCCGATAGATTTATGGTCTATGCCTATTCGTTTACCTATGTCGCTATAGGATTCTTACCCGTTTAGATAATTTCTAAAACCTTTAGTTTATCTTCAAATGAAAATTTCCCCATAAAAATACACCCCAATTGTTAGTTGTTGTGTCTAACAATTGGGGTGCAGTTCACTCTGGAGTCACTTTCTATCATCAATAATCGCTGCTCTTTTCACTGTTCTTATATAAGAATGCAAGTGTAAGTCCTGCAATTATCCAGAAAATAATATTAAGCTGCGGAATAAAGATTAGGTTGTTGGAAAGGTTCTGTACCATGAATGTCGCACTTCCCGCGAATATGCCGAGTGCCACAACCTGTCCAAGTAAATTTTGTTTAAAATACAAACGAGCAAGGTATAAGAAGTATGTCACGTATATGCTCAGGAAGGCTAGGATACCGATCGTTCCTGATTCAGCCATGACCTTCAAATATGAATTATGAACGGAATATTCATCATGTCCAATATTCAAATCTGGATATTTTGTGACGTATTCCTTATACCGGACTAAGTAGTTCCCTGTACCGACACCGATGATTGGATTGTCTTTAAACATAACCCAACCGGTTTTCCAAAGCGTCGTTCGTGAAACGACTGCGCGGTTTGTTGTTGCTTCTTCTTCTTTCTTTACTAGATCCACTTCATCAGATGGCTCATCGCCTGCTATATCAATATCATCGCCGCCAGGTAACACGTTTGGCGATGATGGGAATACAAGTGTTTGGATCGCATAGATCGCTGAGTTTGTTCTTGATTGGAAATCTGGCAAGAACATGACAACGGCAAAGAGAACAATCGATGCTATTAAAAGATGCGGCTTAAAAATATTCTTAATGAATTTCTTCGGCATAATGATAATAACCAACACGAGTGCACACGCCATTGTTACCCAAGCAGCTCTTGTGTACGTTAAAATTAGGTTGACAACGTATATGCCATAGAATGCAAAGAAGAATAACTGTATTTTTTTATTCTTAAAATAGACCACTGCAAATAGCAATAAAGATGGTATAACGAAATTAAGGAAAGCTGAGTAATAGTTCGGATTGGTGATCGTTGAATAGACCCGTCCCTTCGCCTCTTTTAAGGCATATAACCCAGCTACGTTTAGCTTGAAGTTAAATACATACGTTAAAATCCCGTAGACACCAACAATAAGTGCTGCTAAGGCAAACACTTTTGCGAAGTTGATGTATTGCTTCTTTGAGAAATCAACCTTCACGACAATTAAGAATAAGAACACATATGATATAAATCGTGCAATTTCCATAATCGCCGGTGTGAGCGATTGTGCCTTTACTAATGATATAAGTGATGCTAGTAAAAACAAGGCAAAGGTAATAACAAATGGTTTAACTGGAACATTATTTAGTTTAATGGTTCCTTTCATATATTCCCAGAACGCTATGATGACCAATAACGGAATTAAGATAATCTCTATGGATAAAGGCAAAGGCCCAACATCTGTTTTAAAATATACGAGCGGTACTAGAAATAAGTGTAATAACACAAGAATATACGTCAGGCTGTTCTTCTGATTCATCTTCGTCTCCCCTCATTTACTCGCAATGGGCCACTTTAGGCAAATGCTTAACTCCACCAATTTACTAACATTAAGTGATCCCCAACGCTGAGTAACCTTTTTTCAATTAAATATGGAACAAAATATCCTATTAAACATTACATGATGATGGTGTAAATAACAATAGAAATCATTCAATTTCCAAGCATATTTCTTGCATTTTACTTTATCGTGAACATTTGTTTATCCAATATACTTTCATAGGTTTTACACGTTAATTCATATAATAGGTCGAGTGAAAAATTTGCTTTCGCATGCTCATATAGATTCAAACCACGTTCTTGTAGTTTGTTATCTATATGTAGCTGATAAGCTTCCTGCATCGCTCCACAATACGCTTCTACATCATTTACATCCGTCACCCAACCGTATCGCTCATCTGTCACAAGCTGCCTTACCCCACCAACATCAGTTGTAAGGACTGGAGTTTTTTGATTAGCCGCTTCTAATAAGGCGAGTGGAAAACTTTCACTATGCGATGCAAGCAACGCAACGTCCGATATACTATAAATTTCGTCTACATCTTTCCTGAAGCCTAGGAAGTGAACTTGCTTGTCCAAACCTAGGTCATGAACCATACGTTCAATCTCCGTTTTAATTGGACCATCTCCCACTAATAAAAGGTGGATCTTCAGGTTATTTAGCTTATTCAGTGCATGTAATACCAGATCATGCCCTTTAATCGGATGAAGGCGGGCAACCATTGTGAGAACTAAATCATCATTTTTCAAGTTAAAGCTATGCCGCATTTCTGTATCTCTCTTTAGTGGCTCGATGAAATCTATCCCATTGTAGATCGATTGAATCTTATCGCCACTAATTCCGAGCGCCATTAAGTTTGCTTTAAAACGATCGGAAACTGCGAAAAAATAATCAATCTTTTTAAGCGTAGACAAGTTCAACTTTGTAAAAAGAAAACCTTTGACGCCACCCTTCATGAAATCAAGCTTTGGATCACTATGTATCGTTGTCACCCATGCTGCTTTCATGTTCTTTTTGATGAGTGAAAGAAACAGGTTAGCTCTTGGGCCGTGTGAATGGACGATATCAAATTCTTCCTCGTTAATGAAGCCTGTCAACTTCTTTAATACAGAGAGGTCATAGCGTGAGCTCTGTTTCATTAATTCAACACGGATGCCCGCTTGTCTCGCTTCTTCTGCTAAGATCCCTTCCTGAAAAACAAGCAGACAGACTTGCTCTGTTGGAAATTTCTTAAGCAATGTATTGACGTGCTTACGGGAACCACCAGTTTCTCCACCGCTGATTACATGCAAAACTTTCATTTAAAAACCTCCGATACGGCTTCCATTCTATTAGCAAGAAACGGTTCATAACCCAAGAAAACCCCTCTGGTACGTTTTGCACCAAAGGGTCATTTGTGCTTATTTAGAGAACAACACTCTCATCAAGAACTTCGGCAAGGCGAGCTGGCGTTTTAGACGCTTCGGTTCCTTTAGCAATCGGTAAAGCCATTCGATACCAAATTTCCTAAAAAATAACGGAGCACGTTTCACTTGGCCAGCAAACACGTCAAAACTGCCTCCGACACCTTGAAAGACTCGAACATTTGTCTTATTCATATTTTCTTTAATCCAGAGCTCCTGCTTTGGGCTTCCCATGGCGACGAATAATAAATCCGCTTGCGCCTGATTGATTTTATCAAGGACGAGGTTTACGTCTTGGACATAGCCATTTTCATAGCCGGATATGTTAATATTCGGATATTTAGCTTCAATATTCTGCTTCGCCTTAACGACAACTTCTTCTTTTGCTCCGTACAAGAACACCTTGTATCCGGATTGTGCTGCAAACTGAAGGAGTCGATCCATCATATCAACACCTGTCACCCGAGAAGAGATGCTACCTCCTTTTAATTTAGAGGCAAGCAGGATACCTATTCCATCCGGAATTTGGTACGTAGATGAATTAATCAACTGTTTTAGTTCTTCATTCTCCTCTGCTTTGATCACTTTTTCTGGATTTACGGCTATGATCGTCGACTTTTCATTCCGCTCCATTCTCTTTTGTAGATCAACAATAATTTCTTCGTAGTTTAATGGTGAAACATCAACACCGAAGTATGTTTCTTTTTTCATGTTCATCTTCCTTATTATTCAGATACAGGCTCTTCCTGAATCGCTGATAATTTCGTTAAGTCACCAATACGGTAAACTGTTAAGTTTGTGTCATCTGCAGTTTTCAAGCAATTTCTCGTATCGAAAATCACTGGTGTTTTCATATTGTCTAGTAATAGCTTTTCATCCACTGATTTAAATTCATTATGGTCCACGAGAATGACAAGTAAATGAGCATCTTTTGTTGCTTCTTTAAAAGAAGCGAGTGGGAATGACACTTGTTCATCTCTCACGTGCGGATCATGAATTCGTACATCATATCTTGAATCTCTCCGTAATTTTTCAGCAATTTCAAGAGCTGGACTTTCACGAATATCATCGATGTTGCCTTTATAAGTTAAGCCGCATATAGCAAGGGCAGGCTTGTCCAATTCAGCAGTCATTCTGTCGATTTGTTCCACTACAAAGTCTGGCATTGAGTTATTGATACGTCTGCTTTCTGTAATTAGCGGTGACTCTTCTTTTGCCTTTTCAATAATGAAATAAGGGTCAACTGCTAAACAGTGACCACCAACACCAGGTCCTGGCAAGTGAATGTTTACGCGTGGATGGCGATTTGCAAGTTCAATTACGTGATGTGCATTAACCCCAAGGCGTGCAGAAATCTTCGCAAGCTCATTGGCTAATGCGATGTTTACATCACGGAAAGTATTCTCCATTAGCTTAGACATTTCTGCTGTAACAGCTTCTGTTTCGATTACATCTCCTGTAACGACAGCACGGTATACATCCGCTGCTTTCTTCGCTGCTTTTGGTGTAAGACCTCCGACAATACGAGTGTTCTCGATTAATTCAATTAATATTCTTCCAGGAAGGACACGTTCTGGACAATGCGCAAGATATACATCGTTAAACGGATCAAATCCGGCTTCTTTTATAATAGGTGCCACTACATCATCAATCGTCCGCGGCGGAATTGTGGATTCGACGATTACGACGCTCCCCTTCTCCAAAAACGGCACGATTCCCTTTGTTGCATCAATCACATAGTCGACATTCGCAGAATAGTCATCGTGAATCGGTGTTGGCACCGCGATGATGAAAACATCAGCTTTCTCTGCTGTCACAGAAGCCCTAAGCTTTCCTTTCGACACTACTTCTTCCACTAATTCTGGAAGCCCAACTTCTTCTATGTGTATTTTCCCTTTATTTAAAGAATCTACAACTTTTTCATTTACATCAATTCCAACTACTTCATATCCTGCCTTGGCAAATACGGATGCAGTTGGTAAACCAATATATCCTAATCCGATAACACAAATTTTTTCCATGTGACAAGGACCTCACTTATTTTAGTAATTCATGATCAAATGCGCCTTGGCGTATTTGCGCCCGATTTTTTTCGAGCTTGCTCGAAAAATTTCCTCTGAAAAATTGTGGCATAGGCCTGCGGCTTTATTCAGCCGGGGTTTGTACACCCACTGAATGGTTTACTCTTTTTGCATTCATCCCTTAACTATAGAAGTAGGGAACTTCTGCTGAATAAAGTTAAACTTCTTTTAATTTCTAAAATAGTATATCAGAAGTGCAGAGCAGTTGCATTAATAAGATTGATAGGTGTGCGCATGAATGGTAAAATACATGGGTGATTAACTGGAAAGATGTTTCCTATTAACCAGCTTCTTTACATACTACTGTAATTCTCTACAGAGGAGGAAAACTTTTTGAAGATTGTTATTTCAGGCTTCTATGGTCTCGGCAACACTGGTGACGAAGCCATTCTTGAATCGATTATAGATAACTTACGTGAAGGCTTGGACCATCCAGAACTTACCGTTTTTTCACTTTCACCCGAGCAAACGGCTAATACTTTCCAGGTGAAGAGCGTATATCGAGGCTGGCGCCATCAATTTAAAGAAAAAGTGAGAGCGCTTAAGGACGCTGATTTATTAATTTCAGGCGGTGGCGGTTTGCTTCAAGATGCTTATCCGACTAAATTCCTTTTTGGTCCGCTTCCTTATTATTTACTAATAGTTTTGCTAGCAAAACTATGCGGGACGAAAGTCATGTTTTTTTCCCAAGGAATTGGTCCCGTTACTTCCCGCTGGGGCAAGATATTAATGAAACTGTCCAATCTTGCTGACTTCATTACTGTTCGTGACCAGTACTCTAAGGATTACTTAGAGAATTTAGGGATTAAGAAACCAGAAACCGTTGTAACTTCAGATATTGTGTTTGCATTTAAAAAGAAAGAAGACAATCGCTGCATACAGTCTCTTCCTTTAAAAGGTAATGAGAAATTAGTAGCTGTTTCTGTTCGCCCTTGGTTCGAGCATGTGAAACAATTCGAGCAGATGGCTACCATTCTTGATACATTAATTGAAGAGCGAGGAGTGACTCCTGTTTTCGTTCCGATGGAAGGTCATCATGATAAAAAGGCGAGCGAGCAAGTAATGGCTCATATGAAGTCGGCAGATCGAACCTTAATGCTCGGAACAGACTTCACGCCTAATCAGTATTTAAATTTTATCGGAGAGTGTGACATGACTATCGGGATGAGACTTCATGCCTTGATTTTCTCCACTTTGATGGGTATTCCACATATCGGCTTCAGCTATGATAAAAAGGTAGAAAGCTTATTAAAGCGAAGCGGGATGTGGGACTACTCCGCTGATTTACATGAAATTGATGTTCCGCAATTAACAGCGAACGCCTTGAAGCTATTAGATGAGCGTGCTCACTACAGCGAGGTTGTTACAACTAATGCTCAAGCTATGCGCTCAGAAGCATTACGCAATATTGAATTACTGAAAGAAAAATTCCAAGTCTAACGTTAGAGGAGTCTATTCATGAAAATTTTAATTGCTACCGCCTATGATTACCCTCATGCAGGAGGACTATCTACACATGTTGCAACCCTCCAAGCAGGTCTTGAGGCACTTGGCCACGAAGTGGATGTATTGTCGTTTTCTGATGTATCACCCATATCAAGAAAGTTATTAGCTCAAGGTCCAAGCTTTCTTTTAAATAAATTAAAAAGAGGAAAAGGCATTATCTGGAGCCATAAGATGCGTCAAAGATTCCTAAAAGCATTGATTGAAAAAAATAAAGACAAGCAGTATGACATTATTAATGCCCAAGATCCTTTCACCACACTCGCAGCCTTGGAAAGCGGCATTCCAACCGTTTCAACGGTACATGGTTATATGACATTTGAATCTGTTAGTAAAGGCTCTATGGACGAAGGCAGTACCGAAGCAAAAATTATGCAGGATATCGAGGTCCAAGCGTATCAAGGTACAAGAAAAATTATTACGGTTGATCAACGTCTTCGTGATTATGTGAAGGACTTGTCAGGTGTTCAAGGTACAGCAGTCAGTAATTTTATTGATATCCATGGCTTCGAGCCGAACAAAACAAAGAAGGCTGAATTGCGTAAGACTTATAATGTCGATGTTGAGGCTCCGGTAATTTTTGTCCCGAGAAGATTGACGAAGAAAAACGGCGTCATCTATCCAGCACTTGCACTACCACAAATATTAAAGAGTGTGCCAAATGCTCAACTTATTTATGCAGGCAGTGGAGAGGCGTTAGCCAATATTAAAGAAATTGTCGCTGAGCATAAGCTTGAAGAACATGTAACGTTGCTTGGGGCAGTGTCCCACGATACAGTGAAAGATTATTATGCTTTGTCTGATGTCGTGCTCGTACCAAGTGTCCATTCAGCAGGTGTGGAGGAAGCCACTTCTATTTCCGCGTTGGAAGCAATGGGCTCTGGTTCTCCACTTGTAGCTTGTGCTGTCGGTGGCTTGAAGGAAATCGTCATTAACGGCGAAGACGGTATATTAGTAGAAGAAAAAAATGTGGAAGAGCTTGCTGAAGCAACTGCTTATCTATTGCAAAATCCTGAAAAGGGGCAAGAGATGGCAGATAAAGCCCGCGCAAAGATTGAACAGGACTACTCACATATTGCCGCGGCTAAAAAATATTTAGAAATCTATGAAAGTGCATTGAAATAAAATCCGACAGCGATTAGTTAGCAATATTTATCACTAATCGCTTGGTGCACAAAATAGGCTTTTGCGGGGTGTTTCCCATCTTTATTGCAAAATTTAGTAATCAAGATATGATTCATTCCGTTAAAAGTGAGATACTGAAGTAAGGCGGCTAGTACTGCCTTACTTTTTCTTATCATTCTTGCTATAAAAAGGGGTTTCATAATGTCTACACTCAAAAAAACAGCTGTGTGGCTCACTTTACTTGCAATTTTCTTGAAGCTATCCGGATTTCTGCGGGAAAGTATTATTTCCCGACAGTTCGGTGCATCCGTTGATACGGATGCTTATTTTGCCGCATTTGGATTCATCACGCTTGTTTTGGCGATGATTTCAGGCGGATTTAATAATGTCTTCCTGCCACTCTATGTGAAGCATAAAAAGACAGAATCACAATTGGCGGAAAAAGCAGCCAACGGCATCATGAACACGACCGTCCTAATTTTCCTATTGATTTCAGCATTTGCGTTCTGGTTGGCTCCTTATTTTATTCCTCTGATTTTCCCAAACATGAATCCAGATGCTGAAATTATGACGATTAAACTTTCGCAACTGTTCTTTATTTTCATCAGTTTCATTGCTTTAAACGGAATACTTGAATCCTATTTGCAAGGACGTCGAATCTTTGTACCAGCACAAATTTCAAAAATCCTAGCCACTTTAACAGGGGCTGTTTTCGCCATCTTCTTCTCAGAACAATGGGGAATTTACAGTTTGGCATATGGTTTTATCGTCGGAATTATCCTTGGGATTTTCGTTCAATTTTATTATTTAGTTAAAAGTGGATTTTCATGGTCTCCCACTTTAAAAGTGGATGTTGAATTCCGAAAAGCATTCCTAATCTTAATTATCCCTTCATTGTTGAATTCTGTTGTTGGTCAAATCAATTTACAGGTCAATAGATCATTTGCATTCGGTACAGGTGATGGGTCCGTTACCTATCTAAACTACTCGTCACTCTTAGTCAGCATTCCGAATGCGATTTATGCAACAACGATTGCAGCAATCATTTTCACACTGTTGTCCGAACAAGTTGACAATATTAAAAAATTTCAACAAACCGTTTTCATGGGGATGGAGATTTCACTTGTCACATTAATGCCAATTGCTGCAGGATTACTCGTTGTCGGTGATGCGGCTATTTCCTTCATCTATGAAGGCGGAAAATTCACAGCCGATGACACGCAAAAAACGTATTTAGCTCTCGTCTGTTACTTGCCGATGATCGTCACCCAAGGGCTTCAATTCATCACATCAAAATCCATGTATGCCCAAGGGAAAACAGCTATCATCTTCCGAATTAGTGTCACAACAATTGTTATCAATTTCGTATTAAACTTATTAATTGTAGACCGTTATGGCTATGTTGGACTCGCGATCACAAGCTCACTCGTTTCTATTTATTATCTAGTTGTTTCATCCATTGTCGTCTATAAAGATTTTCCGAAATCAGAATTGCGACGACTCGTTGGACTAACATTACGAATTATTCCACCAACGGTTATCATGGTGGCTCCAATTTGGCTACTAAAAGAGTACACACCGATTCATAACTGGTACTCCTTATTCCAGCTTACATTACT
Source organism: Peribacillus huizhouensis (assembly GCF_014138605.1). GTDB lineage: Bacteria > Bacillota > Bacilli > Bacillales > DSM-1321 > Peribacillus > Peribacillus huizhouensis. The sequence goes on from NZ_JACJHX010000010.1 coordinate 10,401, forward strand.
CGTTCCAATTGGTGTAATCCTATATACTTGTTCACTGTTTGTATTCTACCGCCAAGGCTTTAACAGGTTATTGAACTTATTGAAGAGGAAAAAGGCTGGCGTTTAATTTAAATTCGTGTTCAACTCGTGTATTAGATTGCGAGTTGAGCTTTTTTTGGTGGATAAGAGTGGGTTTGGGGTCTTTATACGTGGTAATAGGCATGTATAATGGAGATGGATTCGATGTTGATGAGTCAATTTGTAAATAATTTATCGGAAATCTAGTTTAATTGATCCAAACTTGTCAATAATTAATCCGAAATTCAGAGAATTAATCCATATATTAAATAATTAATCCAAACCTGAACTATTGCAAGAAACCAGATTCCTGTCATTTCTACAACCCAAAAAGAGGTCGACAACATCCGTGTCGGCCTCTTTCTTTTACTTCGCGATATTTACTTTATTCACATAGTCTGTGTGTAAATAGCTAAACTCTGTATTATTGCTATCTGATAAAACTTTGTACCAGTTCGTATTCACTGTTCCAACGATAATCAATGGATAGCCTTCACTCGGATATTTGAATTGCATTGCAAATGAAGTTCCAGCACCTTCACGAACGTTTACCCATTGTGTAGTTAGGCCGATTGTGTATGGAGTTGGGTTGTTGATAAAGTCTTTTCCCCCAAGCGCTTGATCTATGCGGTACATATGTCCAGCTACTTTTTGGCCCCAATATGGGTCAGATGCGTATCTGACGTTAATTCCACGGAATTTGTTACCTGGTGAAGCACCGTTATGATATAAGATATTTCCGTTTTCAGGAATTGGTACATAGTTTTTGTTTAAGTAATTAGTCACGAGACTTAACATGCTGTCGTACACCGATGCGTATTTTTCCCCGTCCAATGGATTACTATCAAATACTCTAATTCCGAATAAATTATTTAAATTTTGCGCATGAGGACTTAAACCATAGTTACTTTCATGTATTGCCATGCCCAATATGAGAAGTGCATTTATATGATACGTTTTTTCAATTTCCTTCAATTGCGAACCGATTCCGATCAGCTTGCTAATTTTAGTTGCATCTTTGAAGTTAACATATTTTTTGGGATCACTAACATATAAAGCTTCAAGCTCTGCTAATCTTTGTGTGATAAAGGCATCAAGCTCTGTTGCCGTATATTTGGTCTCAGCTCTTACAGAAAGCATATTAAAATATTGATAAGCTGTTCCAACTACTGTACCAGATGTTGTTTTGAATGTATTACCATCCCAACTAATATATTTCACACCTGCTTTTAAGAAAGATGGAGCAACACCTGTTGCGTAAGACACATATGATTTCTTATTATTATCATAAATGTAGTGTACTAGTTCACGATTTGCGTTTACAGAATAGTAGGAGCGGTTATCCCCCACCATTTGACTTGGTAAAAGGTAAGCATTATTATGTTTTACATATCCTGTTCTTCCCGCTACTTTGACTGTGATTTTGCTTTCATCTGAAGTCACGTATTCCAACTCAGTTGGAGGCGATCCGTTAGCTCCTGCATCTACAGGCATAATAATTGTTTTTAGGTTGGACTCGTAAATGATTGTCGTGTTTTGTTCAACAGAAGGACTGGCAACCACGATTCCATTCGTCATTTTTACAATTTTGCCATTATACGTGATAACCTGGTTAGCATTATTCGTAATGGCACGATCCGCTTCATCTAGCGTACTATAATTCTTCGTTCCTTCTGTAATGGATCCTTTTGCATCAATGGTAGCAATTTTGAAAGAGTCTTGATCAGGTGATGGTTCCGGATCAGTCTCGTTTTCATAGTTTTCAGCAGCTGTTAACATTCTGTAAATAAATGCAGCGGCTTGGGCACGGGTTGTTGTCCCTTTTGGATCAAAGCGGAAACTGCCGTTTGGCTTGCCGTTTGTATAGTTAGGAATTCCTAAAATAATATTTTGTGAAACCATACTCGCAATGGCTGCTCGTGAGATAGAGCTTGTAATTAGATCTGCATCAGTAAAATTCAGCGATCCTTTTTCACGTGGAACCTTTAGAAATGAAAGCGACTTATCAATCATATTGGCTGCTTGTTCTCTTGTGATTGTGTCATTTGGGCCAAATTTCCCGTTTTGATAGCCTGTGATAATACCAGCTTCTACTGCAGCATTGATCTCACTTGCCAAAGGGGCATTCGCAGGAACATCTGAAAACTGGGTCGTTCCTCCAGTGAGCTTAAGTGCACGAGAGATGAAAGCTGCAAACTGCGCTCTCGAAACATCTTCATTTGGTGCATATTTTCCATTCTTGTAACCATAAAGAACACCTTGTTTAATCATTTCTCGCATTTCGAATTCTAATGAGTGATTGGTTAGATCGTCTGCTGCTTTTGCTTGGTTGATCGGTAGGAATGAAACGACTAGCAAAAGACTTAGAAGGATCCCCATTACTTTCTTCATACTAAACTTCCTTTCTTACATTATTTTTTCGCAACTTACATTAATATAGTAATTTTACCAAAATTAAACCAATATTGATAATATAATTATATTTTCATAGTTATCAAGTTTTAACAAATGAATTTTTGCTAGTATAACAACCTAAAAAAAAGGCAGACCCGCATCTACTAAATACAGTTTAAGTTAAGGCACATTAATACTGTAAATGAGTACGAAGTCAAACCTTTAAAAGTCATCCTCTTTTATGAATAAAATCATTATGAATTGATCGCATTATAAATCGCTGCTGAGAAGAACGCGCGAGTAGCGTCATCTCCTGTTCGGTATACTTTAGTTTGGAAACCTGATGTTGTATCGATTTTCTTCATAATCATGATAGCGTTATATGCTCTGTAGCTAGGCGGTACATCACTATACATAATACTAGAAGCTGAATATGTTATTTTTTTATCAAGCTTAAAGGCATTTTGAACAATGATAGCCATCTGTGCACGAGTCATTGTTTCCTTAGGACGGAATGTACCATCTTCAAAGCCATTAATAACTCCTAACTCTTTAATAGCAGCTATATCAGATGCGAATCTTGATGAAGTCGCAACATCTTTATATGAATATAGGCTAGCAGATTTTCTCTTTAATACTCTGTTAATAATCGCTGCTGCCTGTTCTCTTGTAACGGATTCATTTGGGCGAAATGTACCGTCTTCAAAGCCTTGAATCACCTGTTGCACATTTAATTGCTGAATCGCTTCTTTTGCAAAGAAATCCTTGTCTATGTCACTGAATGTAGTGCTATTACTTGCTGAATATGAAATTCGCTTTGCTCCTGCATATTTGGGAGCCCAATATGTATTATCTAATGATACAATCGCAATTCCTTTGCTGCTCGTTGCACTAATAAATGAATTGTCGCCTGTATAAATTCCAGAATGCGTCACGCCAGATTTACCTGAAACTGTATTTTTGAAAAAGACTAGGTCTCCTGGTTGTAATGCGGATTTGTCTACACTTTTTCCAACAGTGGCTTGTTCAGCTGCAGTTCTTGGTACCGAAACTCCAATCTTATTAAAAACATAAACTAAAAAACCGGAACAGTCGAATCCTTTTGGTGTCGTTCCACCCGTTAAATATGGAACACCGATATGCGATTTAGCTATATTAAGTAAATCTTTCTCAGTAGCTGCCTCTACTTTAAAAGTTGGAAGCAGAGAGAATAATAATCCTATTATGAATAAACTACTAAAAATCCGTTTCATTGTCTCTCCTCTTCTATCATTATAATTTTTATGTATTTTAGCGAAATTTAACCCTTATAGTCATATCTTAGCAATTTTTGTTGTCTATTTATTTTACATTTGTGTTACAAAATAATTTTACTGGCATAGTTGTCGTAATTTAGGGAATAGAAGGGGAATATCACAAAAAACCTGAGGTGATCTCATAAGTGCGTTAGCACCTTATGAAACTAGCCTCAGGTTCATCTATTTCAATTTAGAATTGTTTGCTTTTGATAAAAATACAGCATAATTCGAACGACTCATCAAGGCATAAGGACGGAAGGTGCCATCTTCATACCCTTGTGTAATTCCAGCAGTAGCTATAAGATTAATAGCTTGATTCCCTGTTACATTAGATGAAACGTCTTTAAAGGTTAATGCAGAGCTTGTTGATAACTTATACGCTTTTGACAAAAGAATAGCCATTTCTGCTCTAGTAACATTTTGGTCCGGCCTGAAAGTTCTATCTGGGAAACCTTGTAGAATTCCTTTCTCATATGCTTGTTGAATATAGCCGGATGCAAAGCTTTGAGCAGATACATCTTTAAACACGGTCTCTGACTTATTCTGAGAATAGCCAAGGGCTCTGCCAAGCATACTGACTGCTTCAGCTCTTGTTACTAGCTTATTTGGCATAATTAGACCATTTAGATTCCCCTGAATAATTTTACTTTTATGTAAGTACATCACATTACGTGAATACCATGCTTCATTGTTTAAGTCTGGGATAATTGGAGTTTGAGGCTTCACTGTAAACGTATATGTTTGGTCAAGCATCTCTCCCCCTCTTGATACTGGAACTAATTGATAGAGAATCTCCCCTTCTTTTCCATAATCCTCAATCAGATTAGACGTTTCATTTTCCAATATTAATCTGCCAAAACGGTATAGATTATAACTTTCTGCTTCTAGTGGTAGAGAAGTTATAGTTAGTGTAATTTGACCATCAACGCTTTGTTCTGTTATGACTTTCGTTTCCAAACCATTTAAAGACGATCGATCTACTTGAGCTAAGCCGTAACCATACAGTGCATCACGCCCAACGGCTCCGAGATCCTTCGCGTTGTCCTGAAGTTTTTGACGTATTTGTTTGTTTGTATAATTCGGATACTTTTCCATATAAAGTGCAGCTAGTGCTGTAACATGAGGTGCTGCCATTGAAGTCCCTGTCAGTGTTTCATAGCCTGTTTTGTTAATACTAATTGGATAAGTACTAGCAATTGCATCGCCTGGTGCAGATAATTCTACTTCCTTCCCAACTGAAGAATATGAAATAATTCTATTATTTTTATTCGTTGCCGAAACGGCGATTACACTTGAGAACTTCGCGGGATATAGCACATTTTGTTCTTTTCCTGTAATATTGCCCTCATTTCCAGCCGCTGCAACGATAAGAATTCCCTTTTCATAGGCTTTGTCTAGCAAAGCTTTCATTGTCGGATCTTCCTCTGGGGTATTTAAACTTAAGTTAATAATATCTATTCCATGTTGAATAGACCACTCAATTCCAGCAAGGAGGGATGAACTACTGCCCTCTCCTTCTTCATTTAAAGCTTTTACAGCGTATAGTTTTGCTTTTGGCGCAATACCTACATATCCTATATTGTTATCCTGTGCACCGATAATTCCGGCAACATGAGTTCCGTGGCCGAATTCATCTCGATAAGAGTTTTTACATGCGTCTGGTTTTTCTGAAATATCTAAAACACATACCCCACCCGCTATACTTAAATCAGGATGAGTAGAGTCAATCCCTGAATCGATAATAGCAATCTTGATTCCATCTCCCGTTAAGTCACTTGGCACTTTATTAGGGATATTCAGGTTTTGATGTGACCAAGGGGTTTTCTGAGAACTGACTTGAACACTCCTATCATCGTATACTGATTTCACAGATGGAGAATTTTTTAATTGAATGATTTTGTCATTTGATAGATTAATTGTCACCGCATCAATAGATTTATACTCGTAAATAATAGACGAATCTAATTCTTGTAATAAGTCATAATCTATTTCATTTTTAAACATTACATTTTGCCGACTAACCCCTGTTGACTCTTGCTCTGCAAAAGTAGTGACAGGGAGCAAAACAAAAAGTAAAAAGAACAAGGTACTTAACCATACATTCTTTTTCATCGCATCTTCCCTCCTTTATTAAACAGAAAAAAGGAGCCTATAAGACTCCTCCATTATTTATTTACTATATTATAAAGTTTCGTAACATCATAGCCATTCCCTTTATAATAATCCAATATTCCTAAGTAAATAGCGTCTGCTGCTTTTTGACGCCATGCTGGTGATTTCAATTTAGCATTATCATCAGCGTTAGTAATAAAGCCTAATTCTGCAAGTACTGCAGGCATTTCCGTCTGCTTGATGACGATATATCCAGCATTCTTTACTCCACGATCTCTTAGATTCCAGGCTTCTACTAATCTTGCTTGTATAGCACTAGCTAATTTCTTACTTTCTGTAGTTCTCGTGTTCGTTGCAGCAGCACTGTAATAATACGTTTCTGTTCCAGTTGCACTGCTAGTGGCAGCATTCGCATGGATACTGACAAAAATATCCGCATTTAATTTATTGGCAAAAGCTACTCTGTCAGGTAATTCGATGAATACATCTTTGTCTCTTGTAAGCTGTACATCAAATGGTGTTTGCTTTAACAAATCACGAACTTTTAGAGCCGTATCAAGTACAGCGGTTTTTTCATAGAGCCCAAAACCGACAGCACCTGAGTCTTTTCCACCATGACCTGGATCGATGACAATTGTTTTACTTGCCAATGGTGATTCTTGTGAAGGAGGTGTCGGCGAAGGTGTGTTCACAGAGGTACTAACATAAGAACTATGAACAAAGCCTTCTTTTGACCCCGATTTTATGTATATCCAGTTACCAACTTTATATGCTGTTTGTACACTTTCGCCTTTTACCAACGTTGCAATATTGGAGTATTGCGCAGAAGGTCCAGAACGTACATTTAATGAGTTCGCTGTTACGAATAATTCATTTTGGAATAAGACAGAAGGATTAACACGCAATTTGTAATTAATTGCTCTAGCTAAAAATATCGAGAAATCCAATCGAGTCAATTGATAATCCGCTCCAAATGACCCATTTGACATTCCTTGAGCAATTCCTCTGCTCATCAATGCATTTGCAGCACCTGATAACGAGCCTCCAAATTCATAACCAAAGGCTTTACTTATCATAACAGCCATTTCTCCACGGTTAACAACGGCATCTGGTCTAAAAATCCCTGCGCCATAACCTGAGAGAATTTTCTTGTCTACTGCAGATTGTATATATCCAGAGGCAAAGTTACCAGATCCGACATCTTTAAATTCTGTTTTTCGCTGTTCGCCATTTAGCTCTAGCGCCCTACCAATCATCGCTGCTGCTTGAGCTCTCGTCACAACATTACTTGGAAGAAACCTTCCATCTAATGATCCACTAACAATCGACCCCGTTGCTAGATACATAATTTCATTGTATCCACGATGATTCACAGAAATATCCTTAAAGGTAGTGGCAGCATGTACATTAGCACTCCCTAAAGGCAACCAAAGACCAAGCATCAAAACAATACTGAGAAGCAATTTAGTTTTCTTCATCCTACTGTGTCTTCCTCCTTTTATTTTCCCAGTCATTTTAACATACATCTCAATATTTCAAGTTATAAAAAATGAATACTTATCGAAATAATTCGAAAGTAATATTTTTTTGTCGTTTTTTTAATAGGTTCTGTTAAATTTGATTATTGATTATTGAACACAACCTTTGACTAAAAAAGCGGATTCTTGAATAACATGAGATTATTAAGTTTTAATAAGGCTGAAAATGTTTTTATATACCTATCTATTCATATCGGCTATTCTCCACTTTTTTTTATATAGATTGGGAAATTAATCCGATGAAAATGTTGAAAAATGGAATCAACACCACTCATAATTGCACAGAAAATCTCCGCATGCAATTTATTGGATAGGTCATTCTCCCCAACTTTGCTACATCGCACAGGTCTAGCAAAATTCCATAAAAATGACCAAGCGCATTCATTAAATAGAATAAGCTTGGCCTATTTAAATCGAGTACTATTATTTTCTTCAGCTAAAAGGCTTAAATGAAAATCTAGTATTCATGCATTACAAACTCTTATAGCCCATAATTCTATTTTTAAAGTATGAATTATGAATGGATGTCACCGTTACACCCTGGCTTGAACTTGCATGGATAAATTCATCATTTCCTAAATAGATTCCCATATGTGAAATAACCGCTTTGCTATTAGTTGCTGTATCGAAGAAAATTAAGTCTCCAGGCTGAGGTGTCTTCACACTTTTTCCCATATCAAAATACGTCGCAGCTGAAACGCGAGGAACTTGGTAGCCAGCTTTCTTTAATACATAATAGATAAAACCGCTGCAATCAAAACCATTAGGTGATGATCCTGCCCATGAGTAAGGGGTACCGGTTAGTTCCTTTGCTATACTGATTAATTCCGATGATGATTGCGCATTGTTAGCAACCTGATCTGGCTTGGCTGAATTTTGGGTTTCCGAAACTGTTAAACTACTATCAATAATTAAGGTTTGTCCTACATAAATCGTATCAGTAGTTAACTGATTCATCGTTTTCAATTGATTAAACGTCATGCTGTATTTGGAAGCGATTTTAGCTAAAGTGTCACCAGCTTTTACCGTATATTTTCCGTTCTTTGGTTCAGTTGGTTTTGCAACACTTTGTTCAGCAGTGTCTACAGTTGGCGTCGTGCTACTATTCATTTCGATAGATTTTCCAACTTGAAGGACTTGTCCTGGTAATAGAGTATCTGATTTAAGATTATTGATTGTTTTCAAGTTTGCGACTGTAGTATTCGTGCTATTAGCGATTTTCCAAAGACTATCTCCGCTCTTCACTGTATATGATTGGCCTTTTGAAACTTTGCTCGAGGCTGTTATTGGCATTTCCACTACAGGTGAACCTTTTGTATCAGAGACAATCAGCCTATCTCCTGGATATATAACGGTAGAACTAAGATTATTTAAATTCTTCAATTCACCGAGAGTGATTCCATATTTATTCGCTATCTTCGTTAAATTATCTCCAGAAACGACAGTATGTATCGTTGTATTAACTGCTGGTTGCGATGCAGCTTTTACTGTTTTTGATGTAGATGCCTGATCCAATAATAAGACTTGATTCACATAAATAACATCCGAATCTAGCTTATTGAGTTCTTTTATTTTTGCTACGGTCGTTTTATTGGCTTGGGCAATTTTATGTAAATTATCTCCTTGTTTCACTGTATATGAATCAGCAAAAGCAGCTGGTGCGATCATAGAGGATATCACTGCGACTGTCGACATCGTGTAAAGGGTTTTCTTCATCATTCCCCATCCTTTAATTTGTAATTAATCTTAATTTTAACAAATTTTGTGTCGGAAACATCATTACATTTCTGTTACAAATGGGTGAATAATGATTTATTTTGTAGAACAAATCATTTACAATACAATTCTTGCTAAACTTCTACAACTGAATAATGTTTTCTTCGCTAATAAAAAGAACCTTTATTCGCACGAAAAGACGAATAAAGGTTCTCCATTTTTATTTTTTCACCGATTCATTCATGGACCTCATTTAGATAGTCGACCCAGACCGGCTTCATTTTATCAACGACAAGATGGCTGCCGCCTCTACCTTTGACGTTTTCCATCATCCAAGTCATCAGAAGCCTCGGATTATCTGTGTTGTAGCCTACGAACCAACCATTTTCAGTACCTGTCGATTCTTTGCTTTGCTTTATTTCGGCCGTTCCTGTTTTCCCGGCAAGTGGAATGCCTGTCTCACTAAGTGAATGGGCAGATCCGGCACGGTTTGACACGACTTGAGTTAGCATTTTAGTCATTTGTGTAGCTTGATCTTTCGAGATGACATTTTCTTTCCAATAAGCTGGCTTATCATTGCCATCTAGAAACAGCTTGGGCGCAATCATGTTTCCTTCGTTCACAAACGTCGTATAAGATAGCGCAACATGCAAAGGACTCATCAGTACTTGCCCCTGACCGTAGCCACTGTCAGCAAGTCTGCCTTCTGAATCGATTTTCCCAATTTGTGAAGCTTTAATCGCATATTCAAACGGGATGTTTTCATCAAAGCCAAAATCCTTCAACCCTTTTGAAAATTTATCTGTTCCAAGTTGCAATGCTTTTTGGGCAAAGTATATATTATCGGAATATACTAATGCGTCCGTCATATTAATTGGTTTACCTGGTGTGGATACCCTCGTTATACTGTGATCTTTCCAATTAGACTTCTTCCACGTCTTTCCTTTAATTTCAATCGCTTCGTTTGGATTGATCCCATTTTTCATGGCAATCGAAGCGGTGAGCCCTTTGATTGTTGAGCCTGGGGAAAAGGTTGCACTAAAACGATTAATCAGCGGCTTATTCGGATCACTTTCCAACGCTTCCTGCTGGGCCGCTGTCATTCCAAGCACGTATTGGTTCGGATCAAACGATGGGCTGCTTACAAGTGCCAGTGTTTCTCCTGTTAACGGATTTAGCGCTACTGCAGAGCCTGATTCCCCTTTGTATTGGGCGAAAATTTGCTGTTGTAACCCAACATCGATCGTTAGAACAATCGTTTCTCCTTCTTCTGCTTTCTTTTCAGCAATGATCTTTTCCTGACCTCTTTCCGTGTTAACTGATATTTTAGCGCCTGGTTTTCCTTTCAATCGTTCTTCTAGGATTTGCTCAAGCCCTCTTTTGCCGATAACATCGTTTGCTCTGTAACCTTTCTTTTCCCATGTTTTCAGCTCTTCAGCGGTAATTTCACCGATATAGCCAATCAGATGAGCGGTTACTTCTTTGTACGGGTATACACGCCCTGCCACTTCATTCAAATGAATCGATGGAATGTTTGCAAGAGCTTCCTTTAATGCGGGATCTTCAACGGCCACTTTTTTAAGTGGCACAAAGTAGTTAGGCTTTACCCAGGATTGATTTAGCTTTTTTTCTACTTCAGCTTTTGACATATGTAATAGTTTAGAAGTTTGGGTAATAATTGCGTTCGGATCCGCCATTTCTTCTGGAACAATCCCCACTTCCACGACAGAACCGTTCATCGCCAAGTATTGCTCATTACGATCGACAATTTCTCCACGAATAGCGGGATATGTTGTAATCGACACTTTGTCTCCTTCTTCTAGCTCAGGAAAGATATAAGTAGTATTCCAATCTATATACCAATTCTCTTTATCGTCTTTCCCTTCTTTAACAAGTGTTGCTTGATGGTCAAACTTTACTGAACCAGCCATTGTATTCATGCTGACAGAAAAAGGTAACTTAGTCTCTTTCAGCTCCTTATCGTTGGTAGTTTCTTTCGGTTTTTTGTATGCAATTTTTAAATTGGAAGCTTTAATATCCCGATATATTTTTTCATACCGTTCTGTGAAATCCTTTTCATTTATCGTTTTCTTAGCTTCTGAGGATAAATACTTATACATTTCTTCATAATTTTGTTCATTCCATAGCTTCACATATGCAGCGAACCGATCTTCTGGCACGGGACCTTTATCAGAACATCCCGATAGAATTACAAATAAAATGGAAATAAAAAGAATTTTTTTCATTCTTTCCTCCTTGAATGTATCGTGTGTCTAAATTATCATTATTTTCATTATAAAATATTTTTCTTAGGTCCGCTAGAAAGAGTGGTGACAAAAGAAAAGACTGCCCCATAACGAAAAGGTCAAACCTTTGGGACACCCTTCTATTAGAAAATTTTATTATTCCGTCTTTTATGTTCCTTGATCCAACTTTGGAGAAAAAACACACCTAGAATTAGCGAGATGACCAAGCCGGACATTGTCACGAAAAAGACAAAAAACTCAGATGGCGTATAGGACATAAATTTATTCCACGAAAAATTCCCTTTTCCGTCTTCAATGACTAGATTCATTCCAAAAATCCCCGATATCACTGTATAAATCGTCAGGATTTGCAACAAGGCATTTTGACGTTTTCCAGAAAGTTTATCCTGACTTTGATACAAATCATACAATGTTTCCTTTACATCTTGGTAAAGTCGTTCAATTTGGAATATATCCTTTGTCATCTGGAAGATTTCTTTTCCTGTCGTGGTACTATTCACTTCAGGGAAATAAAATTTAGCAGAAAAATTCGCAATCATGACGATCAGTAATGCCGTACTAGATTGATCTTTCTCAATATCAATCACGGAATGCTGATGAGATAGCTTTAATAGGACAATTTTATAGTAATAACAGAGAAGCATCGAGTAAAACAACTGACCATACATTTGACTAATTAATTCCTTCTGAATGCTGCCAGATGCCTTTGTTAAACAAACGAAATGATTCTCACTAATTATATAATAGGTCTCTTCCCCCCAACGGTCATAAACATGTAACTTATAATACCGTTCGATATAGTCCAGATTCAAAGCACCAAGATAAGAGTTCCCACTAGAATCGTATCCGTTCAGTTCCCCTGCTCTATATAGACTCTTTTTCGAAATCTCACTATCTTCTGTCAAGGAAAGTTGCCCAATCACGTACATCCGCTCATCAACAAAAAAAGGCAGGCTACCAAAGTAAGTAGCTTGAATTTTGTTTTCGTCGATATAGTGTCTCATACCTTGAAGCATTTCATTAAATATGAAATCCTCCACCTCTCGATAGGTCTTTTCTTTACATCCTATTTTCGCACTTTCTTCATCATTCAAAATTTGCTCTAGCACTCGAAATGTATCTCCAAAGTGCAGAACATCTGAATAGGAAAGACCTTCAGGCATTGTGACACGAATATTGATCAACCCAATATGGAATGGACAGATGAAAACATCGATGGAATCTATGATGAAATCTGTTGCGAGATGCTTGGAGGAAAATTTGCATGCAAGATTGGTACGTTTTGAAAACCGGCGAAAGCTTTCTCTCCTTTTATATGTTTGAGGAAATAAAATGGGTTCTAGATTGGGCAGAAAAAAACGTTCAAGTGAACGATGTGATACACTGCTTCCTCCATAATAGGCATGTTGCTGTTTTGTATTATTTAAATCAAAGAAGTAGAATTCCATTTCCATTAATTTATTGGCAAATTCCTCGATTTGATTTTCTTTTATCATGAATGGAAAGATAAATTGAAATTTTGCTTTATTCACTTTAGGAAAGTCCGCTTCTTTTTTTTCCACAATGATTGCCCTCCAGTATTCATCTTATATGATCTACTGTACCCAGGGGTATGATGGTCAAAACCAGTTGGAAGAAAGCTGGGGCTCCAGTGCTTAAGGATGTTTTGGGGGAGTAGCTACAAAGAACAGTTGGGTTTCTTCAAATGAATTGTCCTAAGAAATAAAAAAACCCTGCAAACAGGCAACCGTTTGCAGGCAACGGAAACGTCCTTTTTCCGAAAGACGCTTCATACTTAGGTACTAGAAACTGAGGGTTTCCAGAAATTCAGGAATCATACTATTACAATTCCAAATTAAATACAAAATCTGAACAATTGTTCATTATGGTTGTTTTTTGCAACATAACGAACACTCAACTTTATTTAAACATTTTTCTCATTAGAGATAAAACTGTAATTTCGGACGTATTTTGCCATTTTGGGCGAATTTTAGTGATTTAAGTAGTTCTATATCCCTTTTTCGTACAAAATATAACCATAGGAATAATTTCTATCAAAAATGACTTAATCCTGAGAGAAACATGCAAAATTGGCATTTCATTTAGCTGAAAAAAAGGAGTGTCCCAAACAAAAGGTCTGATCCCGCATCACATAACTAAACACAGTAAATTTAAGTGTATGAGACAACCCCCAGCAAACTTTTAATCTATCATTTATTATTAGTATTCAGATGGTAATTCGAAAGTTCCTACAGATCCTCCCGAAGTTCCAGTTGAACCGATAAAGCCTAAGCCTGCTACTATGAATAATGCAAACATCATCCCAACTACCTTCTTTTTCATAGGTACTTCCTCCCTTTTTCTTAATAATTATTGGATTTATATAGAAATAAATTCTATATTTATATTTAACCATATACTTAAAAATTGGGATTTAGCCTTGTCACTGCTTTAATTTAGAGAAACCATGTAAACCATCATGATTTCTTCCGTATTTGTATGAAAATATAACTCTAGGCATATTTACATAGGGGGTTAGTATGAATTTTTTAGAAATCGGACATAAAATTAAAGAACTTAGAAAACAAATGAAACTTTCACAGGAAGAGCTTGCTGAAGGGATTTGTACACAGGCACAGATAAGTAAACTTGAAAAAGGGGATGTTTTCCCCTATGCTTCGACACTATACTTGATTTCCCAAAAGCTTGGTGTTGATGTGAACTATTTTTTCGATATGGGGATGACACCGCGCCTCGATTATGTAAAAGAAGTAACGAATCAATTAAGAAATGCTAGAAGGACGATGAATTATCAAGAGATCAGGGACATCGTTTGTGCAGAGGAGAACAACCCGTTATTCAAACAACATAAACGTAATTATCAACTATTGTTATGGCATAAGGGAATCTATCATTATGAATTATATCGCGATCCTGTTAAGTCTATTAATATTTTAAAAGATGCGATTCTTTTGAGCCAATCTTCGAATAAAGTACATTCTGAGCGGGAAATTGAAATATTGTTAAGTATCGGCGTTATTTACTTCGAAGAAGGTCAATTCAAGCAAGCACTTTCTACCTATAAGGATGCTTATACTTTCATTAACACTATTCCTTATTTAGTTGATAATACAGTGAAAATACGTTTGTACTATAATACTGCTCGAACGTTGACTCGACTGCAGGATTATGAAAAGTCCAATAATTTCTGCCTAGAAGGTATTCAATGGTGCATTCAGAAAAGTAATCTTTATTTATTAGGTGAGCTTCACTACCATACAGGTTATAATTACGAGCTCTTAGGTGATCTTATTCTTGCTGAAAAATATATGGAAAAGGCAAAATTAATCTTCGACCTCCAGAATGACACACGCTTCATCTCTTTTATCTCGCAAAAAATAGATAACTGGAAAACCCTCTAATCTCTTCCGCCAGACCGAGAACTAAGCGGTCTGGTTTTCACATAATTCAAATACACCGAAACTAAAAACTCCCCCCTAAAAATTCACTCCAAAATGAAGTATAATGATAAGATGAACTCGGGAAATGGGGTCTGACCCCTCATATATGATGAACAACCCCTTATTACAACTAGGGTTATTGCTGTAGATTAATTCTGGGAAATAGGGTCTGACCCCTGCACGTAGGTGGTATAGTTAGCTGGGGTTTGAAAGTAACGGAGGATTTCAGTTGTGGTAATGTGTCGGTTTGGGGTTCCATTGGCATAGGCAGAATAGCTGCTCCACTTATAATGTTCAGGATTTTGGACGATATTGGCTTTAACGGGGTTTAGATGAATATAGCGACTAGTGCTCGTAAAGTGTTCGGGAGATTCGATCATTACGGCATGATAACGTCCTTGAAATACGTGACCGTCGAGGTTGTGGCGTTTATTAAAAGATATGGCATAGCGTGAGTTTAACTTTCTCATAATATTTCCAGTAGGATGTTCTTTTGTTTCCAACAATAAATGGAGATGGTTCGTCATTAAACAATACGAATGCAAGTAAAAAAAGGACTGTACTCTTGTCTCTTCTAAATAATGCAAATAACGTAAACGATCAATATCATCATAAAAAAAAGGAAGAACGGCTAAGTTCGCCACGTCCTTATGTCTTCGCCGTCCTGACCCGCATCCTGCGGGCCTCCGCGACACGTAATATGATACATCGCGCCAGGAAACCATACCCTGTTCTTTCTTGGCATATTCAATATCAATCCTTTCTAGTTTGGGAAATGGGGTCTGACCCCTGAGTACCCTTGATTCAATACTATGATATCAACGTTTTTTATACAATTATTATTTTGGGAAATGGGGTCTGACCCCCTTGGAGGTGCTGTATGGAAGATTTGTTGTTTTTGGCGGAAGAGCTTGCTAGGCTGCTTCGTCCTTCGGTGGATGAGGATCAGTTGACGATTCGTGAGGGGCTTGCTCTTTATCGTCAGGGATTAGTAAAGGTGACTTCGAAGGAAGAGAGTTCGGTTTATGCTATTGTGCAAGATGTAACCCCAAAAGAGGTTGAATTCGATATGCTATTTTGGGTTGCATCCGAATGTACATGTGACAATTCATCGATCTGCAAACACAAGATTGCGGTGTTTTTTCACTTATACGCGAGTATTGCTAGTCCAGCCGATTGGGTCATAGGTTGGACCCAAAGAGAAAAAGAGGCGAACTCCCAAACAAAACTTCCGATTAAACCTGCCAGTACCCTACTTAAAGAATCAGCACCGTTCGAACAAAGTTATGATAACTGGAAGAAATTCACCACAAATTCTTTCACAGAATTAATCGAAGATCAATTTACAGAGAACTCCTTTGTCATGGAAAGACATATCCAGCATTACTTATCAACGCTTATGTCCAAGGCTCCTATGGATTCGAATTGGAAGCTGCTTTATCAGTTCATTACGTCCATGATCACTTTACTGCATACATTCAAACTGTTGGATGAGCGTCGAAATCAGCCGTATACTATTCGGGCCTTTTACCAGCTAACTGAGGATTTATTTGATTCTTTACATTCAATGATCTATCGCTTAGCAAACCGATCACGACCATTCGCTTTTGATTCATTTATAAGTAATCTATCTGAAGATACAATCGATCTATTACGAGGGAATGAAGGCTTACAATTTGAGAAAATCGATTTGTATCGGGAACTGTGGACCCATTTATTCTCGAAAAAAGCATCTCGAAAAGTAGAATCGGAACGAATCGAACAGGCGCTTTCGACATCTATATTGAGTGAAATAGAGCGCTCCACTCACTTTATTGCTGCTATTCACCTCTATATACTAGATAACCAAGATGACAGAGCGATTCCATTGCTGAAAAACCTTACATCCAACGATTGTCCTTATCTATATGATTGGATGAAACAATTTGCCGACCAAGATACACATCAACGTAATCTACCTTATATCGAATTTATTATCCGTAATCTACATGATTATTTAAGTGAAATAAAGGATTACTATGCTTGTAACGATCATGTTCGCATCTTAGCGAAACCTATTTACGCTTCTTGCACACAACTGAAACGTTTGGATTTACTTGAAAAATTTTACCGAGAAGCGCTCCCATACAGCTATTGGGAATACTCGATGTTTCTTTTTGAGCAACAATCCTATAAAAAGTGGACGGATTTAATCATTTATTCAGGCGTAACAATTGATGCAATCGGCCAAGACATGATTAAAACGGTTGTGGCGAGCGATCCTAAGATTATACTGCCGCTCTATCACCATGCCGTACAACAAACCGTTTCTTTAAAAAATCGGGCTGCCTACAAGCAAGCCATTCGGTATTTGAAAAAAATGCGAACGATTTATAAAAAGATGAAACAGGAAAATGTGTTCGAGGATTACTTGGACTATATCTCTCTTTCCACAAAACGATTGCGGGCTTTTCAAGAAGAACTGCAAAGGAGTAAGCTAATCGATGGATAACCGGAAAACATTAAAAGTAAAAATTGCAGCAATCGGAAGTGGGAAATACTCCATTGCCATCGTCACCCCAGAAAATATATACGTAAACCCTGAAACTGTACGCAGGCTCTTATTCTCTTGGGACGAAGCAAGCTTCTACGGCACTAGACTAACTGTTGATACAATTGATACGATTCCAGTATTTATCGTCAATGCATGGGTCCTATTGAATTTATTTGCCAAAGAGGGCTTTAACTCATTTATCGATTGGGAATGGTCAGAACTCTCTTCTCTCTGTCTATCTGCAGCACCTGTCCTTCATGAAGCCATTGAAATGGGTGTACCCGTTCCTGACTTTACCAGTTTGAAGAACGAACAGGTGGGTTGGACATTACCAGAGGAAGTATTGGAGGAATTCGTACCTGCTTTTTGGGAGGAAAAGGTCTACACCGATATTCACGCTGAAAATGAAGAAACGAAGAAAGCATTTATTGAGGCGTGGTATAACGATGCAGCGAACGCTTACCTTTCCAGCTATTCTACCCTAAAAAACAAATGGGATGAGGCACTTACTGCGTTAAAGGACACTCGACTTTCAGCTAACGAGTTACAAACCTTTTTTGATGAGGAAAGCTGGAGTGCTTGGTTAGGGTTGAAAGAAGATGCTAAACCGTTCGAAATTGGGTTGAAATTAACAGAACCACTAGACGGAGTCGGTCCTTGGCATTTGACTACTTTTTTACGTTCAAAAAAAGAAGAAGACGTGGTGATCGATTATCCCGCTAAACGATTACCACGTGGGTGGAGTAAATATGCAAGTGAAATCAAACAGACTGTTCAACGCTGGGCTTCCGTCATTCCATGGCTTAGCGATACAAAGAATGGTTTCAAAGAAGAGTTAAGCGAACCTGAAGCTTGGGATTTTTTAACGGACGCTAGTGAGAAGCTGTTATTTCTAGGAGCAGAAATCCTGCTTCCTTCATGGTGGATGGCCCTAAAAGAATCGTCCCTAAAAGTTAAAGCAAGAGTAAAAAGTTCTGCAAACCGCGGGCCTTCATACGTCGGATTGCAAGCGTTAATGGACTTTGACTGGAGGTTTTCCCTGAATGGAGAAGACCTTTCAGAAGCGGAATTCCAAAATCTCGTAAATGAAAAACGCCGCCTAGTCTTTATCCGTGGCCAATGGGTCAAGCTAGATCCGCATTTCATCAAACAAATTCAAGAACTCATGGAAACAGCCAACGACAAAGGCATACAGTTATCTGACTTACTACAGCAGGAATTCATGAGTGAACAAGATGAATTGGAAGATGATGATACCAACCAAATGTTGCAAATTCAATTTGAACTAAATCAAGAGCTACGTAAAATGGTCGGCCGTTTACGTGAAACGAAGAATATTCCGATTCTACCTGCTCCTAAGACCTTTCATGGTGAGCTCAGACCGTATCAATCTCTAGGTATGAGCTGGCTGCTATTCTTAAGGGAGCATGGTTTTGGCGCCTGTCTAGCAGATGATATGGGCCTTGGGAAAACCGTACAAATGATCACCTACTTACAGCATGTAAAAGAACAGCAACACAAGGAGAGCAACTCTGCAATTGAAGTGGCGGATCAAGAAGTAGCTGCAGTCCCTCAAGCTATTGTTGAAACACAAGAAAATGATGAAGATGTTGAAGGAAGCACCACTGAAGATATTCAGGATTCCTTAAAAGAAACGATTCCTGTTCAAGCCTCTCTCATTATTTGTCCAACATCCGTGCTTGGAAACTGGCAGCGGGAACTTGAACGGTTCGCGCCAAATTTAAAGGTGTATCTGCATTATGGGGCAAATCGTGTGAAAGGCGAGACCTTTGCTCAAACAATCGCAAAATACGATATCGTGTTAACTTCATACGGCATTACTCATCATGACTTTGATGCACTCGCAGCCATTTATTGGAATACAATTATTCTTGATGAAGCGCAAAATATTAAAAATGCCCAAACAAAGCAATCTCGTTCTGTTCGGAAGTTTAAAGGTAACCACCATATTGCTCTTACCGGTACTCCAATGGAAAATCGTTTGAGCGAATTATGGGCGATTTTTGATTTTATCAACAAAGGGTATCTCGGGTCACTCAAACAATTCTCGGATAAATATGTAGCGACAATTGAACGAGAAGATCAAAAAGACAAAGTGAAGGAGTTGCAACGCCTGATTTCACCATTCCTATTAAGAAGAACGAAAAAGGATAAAGATGTTGCCCTCAATCTCCCTGATAAACAGGAACAAAAGGAATATGTTCCTTTAACAACAGAACAAGCTTCACTCTATGAGCAACTCATTAAAGATACCTTTACAGACATTGAGAAGTTATCAGCGTTTGAGAAAAAGGGTATTATTCTTAAGATGCTGAACAAATTGAAGCAATTATGCAACCACCCTGCTTTGTACTTAAAAGAGGATGCTACATCAGAAATCATGGCCAAAAGCAAACGATCAGGTAAACTCGAAAAACTAACCGAGCTGGTTGATGCAGTTCAAGAAAACCAAGAAAGCTGTCTTATCTTCACACAATATATTGGGATGGGAAATATGATGAAAGAATTGCTAGAAAAGCGATATAACATCGAAGTACCTTTCCTAAATGGCAGTGCCAGTAAAGCGCAGCGAGACACGATGATTGCCAGATTCCAAGCAGGTGAATTTCCGATATTCATCCTATCGCTTAAAGCGGGTGGAACTGGATTGAACTTGACCACAGCTAATCATGTGATTCACTATGATCGCTGGTGGAATCCTGCCGTTGAGAACCAGGCAACCGATCGCGCATACCGGATTGGTCAAAAACGTTTCGTCCATGTGCATAAGCTCATTTGCACTGGAACTCTTGAAGAGAAGATTGATATGATGATTGATAAAAAGCAAGCTTTGAACGATGAAATCATCAATAGTGACAATTGGATCACCGAATTATCAACAGATGAAATCCGAGATCTTGTTTCCTTGCATTAAAGTGTTGATATGTACGAACTCCATATTTCACCAGGATATCGTAGTGCACGCATTTACGAATTGCTGGTTCTAACCCTATTATTAAAAAAGCAGCCTCTTTTTAAACTCTGAGGCTGCTTTTACTGATTAAATCACTTCTTTTTCATGTAACATTTTGACTAAAGTCAGAGAAATCTTCCCTATTCTCCAGAAAAAGAAAGAACATCCGGTACTGCATTTCCTGATTACGATCGGGAACTTAAGATTTACGCGCAATATGTGCACTTTGCGTGCCAGAACACACTCTTTTCATGCCGGATTCGTGATTTCCGTGCCAAAACACACTTTTTTCATGCCGGATTCGTGATTTCCGTGCCAAAACACACCCTTTTCATGCCGGATTCGAGATTTGCGTGCCGGAACACACTCTTTTCATGCCGGATTCGTGATTTGCGTGCCAAAACACACTCTTTTCGTGCCGGATTCGTGATTTGCGTGCCAAAACACACTCTTTTCGTGCCGGATTCGTGATTTGCGTGCCAAAACACACTCTTTTCATGCCGGATTCTTCACTCGTGCGCCAGGGTGAAAATTACGTGCAAAAATAAGTTTCAGTTCGAGTTCCAGTCGACATGGAGAAAAGAAAAAGTCAGCCGTATTTAGCTGACCTTTCTACTTAGTTCTTCATTCGTGGATCAAGTGCGTCTCGTAATCCATCTCCCATTAAATTGAAGCCTAGCACGGTTAGCATGATGGCCAATCCTGGAAACAGGACGGTCCAAGGTGCTTGAAGAATATATGCTCGAGATTCCGCCAACATTTGGCCCCATTCTGGAGTTGGAGGTTGGGCTCCTAATCCTAAAAATCCGAGTGCTGCACATTCGATGATCGCTGATGCAATCGCTAGTGTGCCTTGTACAATAATCGGCGCCAGACAATTTGGCAGAACATGTTGAAAGATTATCCGACCATCTTTCATACCGATTGCCTTGGCTGCTGAGATGTATTCTTCTTCTTTTACCGAAAGCACCCTTGAGCGAACGAGCCTACCGAACGTTGGCACATTAATAATGGCAATGGCTATTAGAGCGTTTCTAAGAGATGGCCCAAGCGCGGCAACAATAGCGATTGCCAACAAGATACTAGGAAATGCTAGTAGAATATCAAAAATTCGCGAGATTATCATATCTACCCATTTTCCATAATAGCCGGCAAGAAGACCTAGTACGAGACCTACAATCACGGAGCCGGCGACAGAGATAAAACCGACCCAAAGCGATAGACGTGCTCCAAAAATAATTCGGCTGAGAATGTCTCGCCCATATTCATCTGTGCCAAACCAATGCTCAGCGGAAGGGGCTAAATGCTTATCTGCTAGTTTCTGTGTCTCATATGAATAAGGTGCAAGTAAATCTGCAAACAGAGCCATCAAGATGAAAAAAACTACGATAAACAATCCTATAACAGCAACCTTATTCTTTTTAAAGCTTCTCCACCCTTCTTTCCATGGAGAAATGGCTGAATCTTCTACCGGTGGCCTCGTGAGCGGAGTTTTGTTGTTTATTAGTTCTGCCATGTCACGTCCCTCCTACTTATACTTAATTCTCGGATCGATTGCTGCATATAATAAATCGACACATAAATTTATGATCACAAAGATAAAGGCAATCACTAGAATCCCAGATTGAACGACTGGATAATCCCGATAGTTAATAGCATCGTAAATATAGGTGCCAATACCAGGCCAGCCGAAGATTGTTTCTGTCAAAATTGCCCCACCAAGAAGCAAGCCTGTCTGCAAACCAATAACCGTCACAACCGGGATTAATGCATTTTTAAAAGAATGCTTATACACGACCCAGAACATTCTCATTCCTTTTGCTCGAGCTGTTCGAATAAAGTCTGAACGCATCACTTCTAGCATGGATGAACGTGTCATCCTCGCTATAATGGCCATTGGAATGGTTGCTAACGCGATACTTGGAAGTATTAAATGGCGAACCACTTCAAAGAATTGATCGAATCTTCCTTGTAGGAGGGTGTCAAGTAAATATAAGTTCGTGATTGCTTCAACCGGATCTCGGATATTATCTCGACCTGTAGTAGGTAAGAGATCCCATTTAATCGCCACGATATATTGCTCCATTAACCCTAACCAAAAGATTGGCATAGAGACCCCAATAAGTGCGATAATCATTGCAATATAATCAAACCAAGAATTTTGAAACCACGCTGATATGATTCCAGCATTCACACCGATAACGACTGCTATGATCATAGCAATGACAGCAAGTTCAATGGTTGCAGCTAGATATGGCCAGACTTCCTCTGCGATTGGTGTATTTGTCTTTAAAGAAACACCTAAATCACCGCTCAATAAGCCACCTAAATAATCAAAAAATTGTATGTACCACGGTTGATCCAATCCAAGTTCCTTTGTCAAAGCAGCAACAGCTTCCTTCGAAGCCTGTTGACCTAAGATTAGCTGGGCTGGATTCCCCGGGATCGCACGGACCATCATGAAAACAATAAACGCCATACCTAATAGGACTGGAATTAACGCACCTAGACGCCGAACTGTAAAAGAAAACAAAATGACCACCTCAACTTTTGGGCATCTGACTATTCGTCTCGTTCATATTTCTTTCAACAAACAAGGAGGCGTCCCCAAAGCAAGGGTCAGGCCCCGCAACAAATAAATACCAGTATAAGATACGTGTATGAAACACTATACTGATTTAGAGTGCGAGGTTAGACTCTTATGAGACACCCACTTGTTTAACGTACTTCTCATATTCTTTTAAACTCTTATTATTCTCCTAGAGATACATTGATAAATGATTGTGTTCCGGTTGGATGCGGAATAAATCCTTTCACTTCTTTGATACCTGCCAACTGTGGCTTAGAGTGTGCAAGTGGAACCCAAGGTGCATCTTCATGAATAATTTCTTGTGCTTGTTTATAAAGCACAATACGCTCATCTTCATTAGGATTAGATTGGGCCTTGATTAAAATTTCATGCAATTCATCGTTGCTGTACCGTGAATAGTTGTTTGATCCGATGTTATCTTTATCTAAAAGCGTATAAATAAAGTTATCCGCGTCACCGTTATCTCCATTCCATCCAAGCATGTAGACAGGAGCCTCGCCGGCTTGTACTTTTTCAATATACGTTCCCCAGTCAAATGTAACGATATTTGCTGTAATATTAACTTCTTTCAAAGCAGCTTGAATCGCTACCGCTACTTTTTGCCCATCAGGCATGTACGGTCTTGCAACTGGCATTGCCCATAGATCCATTTCAAATCCATTTTCAAGCCCTGCAGCTTTTAATAATTCCTTTGCCTTGTCCACATTATATTCATAATCGACAATGTCATCGTTATAGCCACTAACAGATGGTGGCAATGGATTTTTTGCAGGCTCTGCAGTACCCTCATAGAAACTCTTAATTAATTCTTCTTTATTAATTAAATGACTGATAGCTTGACGAACTTCTTTTTTATCAAATGGTGCTTTTTCCACATTAAAACCAAGGTAACCGACGTTCATAGATGGTCTTTCGAACAACTGCAACTTGCTGTCTCCCTCTACCTGGCCAAGATCACTAGGGTTAAGCCCGTCCATTAAGTCAATTTCCCCTTTAATTAATGCATTGAGTCGAGCGGAGTTATCTTTAATGACTTTAAATTTAACGCCATCTAATTTCGGAAGGCCATCTTGCCAGTAATCATCATTTTTTACAACTTCAATCATATCGCCTGGTTTCCATGATTTAAAGGCGAATGGTCCAGTGCCTACAGGATTTTTCGTAAAATCATCGCCATGTTTCTCCAGAGCTTCGGGACTTGCAATCGCAAACATACCCATGGCTAAGTTTTTCAAGAAAGGAGCCTGCGGACGGTTTAGTGTAAACACAACGATATGATCATCATCTTGCGCTTTCACTTCTTTAATTACATGCCCTTCGTCCCCTTCAAAACCGCCAAACATCGATGCATAATAAGCAAATTTTGCCTCATCTTTACTCTGCGCCCAGCGTTGAAAGTTCTTTACAACGGCTTCTGCATTAAAATCAGTATCATCATGAAACTTAATTCCGTCACGGAGATGGAAGGTATACGTCAATCCATCTTCAGAAACATCCCATGTTTCAGCAAGTCCTGCTTCAATTTCTGTACTATCTTCTTTGTATTTGACAAGTGTTTCAAAAATTTGTTCTGTAACGATAAACGACTCTCCTTCTGTCGTTATCGCAGGGTCAAGCGCTGTAGAGTCTGCGCCTCGACCATAAATAAGCGTACCTCCGCTTTCTTCCTTCCCTTTTCCTGAGCTGCTTTCTTTCGAGCTACCACAACCAGCTAGCACAGTTGAAAGAGCAAGAATACAAATGAATACAATCCAGCTTGTCTTTTTCATGACTTTCCCCCCATTAATTTTTGTTACTCATTTTATGTCTACGTAAACTTAGTCATAAAGATGACAAGCTACGTGATGACCTTGTTTTTGTTCCTTTAATTCAGGCCTTTTATGTGAACACTGCTCCATTGCTTTTGGACATCTTGTATGGAATGGGCAGCCTTTAGGCGGATTTACAGGACTCGGAACTTCGCCTTGTAAAATGACCCGCTCTTGTTTGTACGTTACATCTGGAATAGGCACCGCCGATAATAGCGCCTGTGTATACGGGTGGAGCGGATTTTGGTATAGATCTTCACTTTCTGATATTTCCACTAACTGCCCTAAGTACATGACACCTACACGATCACTAATATGTCGAACAACACCAAGGTCATGGGCAATGAATAGGTACGTTAATCCATATTCCTTTTGTAAGTCTTGGAGTAAATTCAACACTTGTGACTGAATGGATACATCTAAAGCAGATACTGGCTCATCTGCGATAATCAGCTTGGGATTGATAGCAAGAGCCCTGGCTATTCCAATCCGCTGACGCTGCCCACCGCTAAATTGGTGAGGATATCGTGAGGCATGATAACTACTAAGACCAACGACCTCTAACAATTTTTGCACCCGTTGTTTTCTTTCTTGCTTACTCTTCACACCATGAACAATCAGCGGTTCTTCTAATATTTTGCCAATGGTATGACGAGGATTTAACGAAGCAAATGGATCTTGAAAAACCATTTGTATTTCACTGCGCGTTTTCCTCATTTCATTCGTAGAAAGCTTTGTAAGATCTTTTCCTTCAAAATAAATACTTCCTTCACTAGGCTCAAGGAGTCTGAGAATCATCCGACCCGTCGTCGATTTTCCGCAACCGCTTTCACCAACGAGTCCAAGTGTCTCCCCTTTTTTAATTGAAAAAGAAATGCCGTCAACAGCTTTCACAGAGCCTATTGTTTTTCCTAAAATTCCACCTTTGATCGGAAAATGCATTTTCAGATTTTCAACTTGAACTAATGGCTGCGTCATAGATGTCTGCCCCTTTCCCGTCTTCATATAGCCAACAACGCACTTTTTGACCATTATTGAATAGCTGTAGTGGAGGAGCTTCGCTTAGACAACGATCCATTACATGCGAACATCGCGGAGCAAATGGACAACCTAGCTTTTGGCTGCCTGGCTTAGGCACCTGCCCTGGTATTGAATACAGTCTTTCCTTTTTTTCACGCATGTCAGGAACAGATTGTATCAATCCAACCGTATAAGGATGCTTCGGATTTTGGAAAATAGCAGAAACATCACCTTCTTCGACGATCTTCCCAGCGTACATGACAACCATTCGTTGACACATTTCTGCAACGACACCCAAATCATGAGTAATCATCATAATTGCCGTTTTCGTTTCTTGATTCAATTTCTTCATTAATTCTAGAATCTGGGCCTGAATCGTAACATCAAGTGCAGTAGTTGGTTCATCCGCAATCAAAAGTTCTGGCTCACAAATCATCGCCATAGCAATCATGACCCTTTGTCTCATTCCTCCAGAGAGTTGATGCGGATATTCATCCATCAACGATTCTGCCCTTCCTAGACCAACCAGTTTCATCATTTCTATGGCTCTCGCTCTTGCTTGTTTTTTGTTCCATTTCCTATGTATTCTTAACGACTCAGTTAATTGTTCACCTATCGTAAATAATGGATTTAAACTGGTCATTGGCTCTTGAAAAATCATGGCGATTTCATTCCCACGAATCTTCCTCATTCGCGCTTCAGATGCAGTCGCAAGATTTTCTCCTTTAAATCGAATCTGCCCCTGGACTTTACTAGTATTAGCGGGAACAAGTCCCATGATCGATAAGGAAGTTACGCTTTTTCCACATCCTGACTCGCCGACAATCCCCAATACTTCTCCTCGATTGATGTGAAAACTGATGGAGTTTACGACAGGAACTTCCCCATCATCCGTCTGAAAACTTGTCTGCAAACTGTTTACTTCAATTATTGGAGATTCCACTAATTTACCTCCTTTATAAATAAATTACATTTTTTCCAGTCAATTAATTGAATTATTGCACTTTTTCTGAAAAATAACAATCTTTATTTTAGAATATTTTTAATTATTTGTATTTTTCGACTTAAAATTTAATAATCTGATCTAAAATACAAAAAAGACTGCAAATCGCAGTCCATCTTCGAGGCTCAATAGAGGAATCTATCATATTTCTTGAGGAGAGTAGGGGTTTGTCTTACGGGGATTACTAAACTGGTAGCCCTTTTACATATATGAAAAAAGGTTTTTCTATATAATTAAGCATGGATTGTTTATTTATTCTCGAGCATAGCAAGCCGTTGGTGTAGAACTGCATATTGTTCCGATAAATAGATATATTGCATGGTAAAATGATTTAAGCGCGATTCTATTTCTGTGAGATGACTTTCATTTTTTGAAGTTTTAGCTTGAGTTTTTGCTATGTAGCGAATTAAATCGCCCATAATCTGTTCGATGCGTTCTATTTGCTGATGGTTGTTGTGCGGGGTTGCAGTTGTAAATGGATAAATCGTCTGATCGTCTTCCTTTAAAAACTCACTAAATGGCAAGCTATTTATTGTCATATTTCACCTCAATACCCATTATGCTTTAATATGTTCAAATTCAGGTTGCTGTTTCGCTGCTGGTTTTGGACCAAGGAATCTTACTGATTCTGCGACTACCTCTGTTACATAAACTTTCTTTCCTTCTTGGTTATCATATTTTCTTGTTTGAATTCTTCCTGTAATACCGATAACTGAACCCTTTTGGCAATAATTCGCTGTATTCTCGGCCGTCTTTTGCCACAGCGTACATTGAACAAAGTCGGCATCGAAATCCCCGGCTTGATTACGATAATTTCGGTTTACCGCTAATACAATAGTAGAGACTGCCTTCCCTTCCGCTGTATAGCGGAGATCAGGATCTCGGGTTAATCGGCCGACTAAAGTTACTTGATTAATCACTTTCTCATCTCCTTTCTATTTGATACCATCATACGTAAAATTATTGTAAAAGAAAAATTACGAAAATTGCATTTTGATATACTTTTTTGTTGATCCTTATTGATATCTCCTTCAATAATTCAATTTTCGACGTACTTCCACAGCAATTTCTTTATTTTTTCAACATTTATTTATTTTTTTATAAGCAATTCAATTTAGGATATGATTCGTTCCTCATTTTCAGGTATGTTATAATTAGCAAAAATAAGGAAAGTTTCGCACAAGAAGGAGGAATGACATGAAATCATTCAAATTAATTTCACTACAAATTGTAACTGAAAGAAATGAACTGTTTAATGTGGAACTTACAGACGGATTGATTATTAATAAAGAAGATGATTTAAATACGTGGATCCTCGAAGCCTTTTTATCTAAAACATACTTCGATAAAATTCAGCATGTACTACCTTTATTGAATGGAGAAGTGAATGTTCAAGCGGTCATTACAAAAAAAGAGAATGGTCCTGCTGCTTTTGACACAGTGCTCCGTTCAATCAAAGAGGTTGAAGGACATGTCAGTATCGTATTTGAAGGACATCTGCAAAGAACCCGCAGTAAGTACGCCGAGCTATTACTTGAAAATTTAATCGATAAAGGCATTTCCGGCGAGGAATTACTTGAACAATTCAAAGAAAAAATCATTTCTCAGCCCCCATTTATCACTACAAAGAAATCATAAAAATGAAACTTCCCTTATAAAAAAGTCAATGAAAAAAAGCAAAAGCGAAGAGTTCTTTGCTTTTGCTTTTTTTCATATACAAAGTATCATTATGGCTCGTTCAAGTTGGCAGAGGGAATTTACGAAAGGATATTAAGATGCGTTAATATGACTTCTTATTTGGAATTTTTCAATTCCTTTGAGAGTTTCTCGATAACAAAACGAGCTTCCGCGCGGCAAGAATAATCATATTCGTTTTTCGTAAGTTTTTGAAGTCGTTCTATCTCTTCCATTTGTTCCTTCTTCGGTTTTTCGGAAAGGATTTTATTAATCGTCTCAGTAATTTTCACCGCTAATTCCTCATGAAACTCCGAATTCGCTTTTACTTCGTCACTTACCTTATCATACCAAGTAGCTGATTTATTTAAGTATTCTTTCCATTCACCCATGAAAACTTCATAATCAAAGTGATTTTCATTCCAGTTGATTTTGTTCATATATTGCTCAAAAGCAATTGAAATAGAGCGAGTTATACTTATTTTTACTCCTGGTGAAAGATCTTTTAACATTTTATAAAATGGACCTCCTACATTTAGCTCCTCTGCTCTTTCTAAAATCATATCAAATATCACCGGTAAAAGGAATGATTTATAACAATTAAATTATTTTCATTACAGAATCGAAACAAAACAGGCAGAAATTTCTGCCTGTTTTAATAAAGTGAAACTTCTATTAGTAGGTTTCTTTTTACCCCACTGATGGTTAGTTGAACCAATCAGATTTTCAGGCTATTTACCCTCACCTATTATTACTTAATTCCCTCACAATAATAGAGGTGGGGGTATTACAGCCTGTTAAACCGGGATAAAGACTATTTGTTATCTTTATGCTTATTCATATCTGTATTACCATTGATATTCGTATCTGTTCCATTTAAGTCATTTTGATCTACTCCGTCTTTCACATCGTTCTTAAGATTATTGTCGTTTGGGTTTACATCTTTGTTCAAATCTGGAGTACCATTATTCCCGGGTTTATTTACATTGTTATCCGTAGGAGTATTATCATTTTCAGGAGCAGGTTTGTTATTGTCGTTCGTCGCACAACCTGCTAACATCATTATTGATAAAAATGAGCACCCTAGTAATGCTAATATTCGTTTTTTTATCATATTGTATTCCTCCTTATGATGTGAGCCATATTCTAATGGTCCTTATTTAGAATACCCGAAAAAGGGAATTTCTCTCGTTCGTTAAAACGGTAAAGTTTTCCAAGTTACCCTCTCGCGGATAAAAAAAGAGCACGGAATGTTTATCCGTACTCTTTTTTACCCGAGAATTATGATTTATCCCCAAAAGCAAACATGATATCTGTTTCACAGGCAATTTCGCCATCTACAGTAGCTACTGCTCTTCCTTTGCCTACGGAGCCACGCATTCTAGTGATTTCAACTTCAAGTTTTAATTGATCTCCTGGAACGACCTGTCTCTTAAAACGGCAATTATCAATTCCTGCAAAAAAGGCGAGTCTTCCTCTATACTCTTCCTGCTTAAGCATCGCCACTGCTCCTACTTGCGCAAGTGCTTCTACTATTAATACACCAGGCATAACAGGGTACTCAGGAAAATGACCATTAAAGAATGATTCATTCGCTGAAACGTTTTTTAAGCCTACTGCACGTTTTCCATCTTCCACTTCAATAATACGATCCACTAATAAAAACGGATAGCGGTGCGCAATAATTTCTTTGATTTGATTAACATCAAGCATTCTTTGTTCCTCCTTATAAGAAAAGCTTAAGGGTTTACGGCGATTTTTACATGCCAGTGGTGCCTTATGGTTGATCTAAATCAACCTCCTACTTTTCGCTGTATACTAAATCAAAAATGTGAGTCCAGGTTGATTTGCTAAATACATCAACCATTTCTCCACCACCCATTATACTGTAACCGACAATGGTTCCGGAGACTACTGATACAACAATCAAGAATGTAACAAGTAATACCCTGAACCAAAGTGGTAACAGTCTAATACGAATTTTCGGTTTCGCCTGTTCCTTATTTTCTTGTTCCTGTTTAAAATCTTCTCTGGTTAAAGTTTTTTCTTCCATGCTTGTGTACAATAGCTCCTTTTTTCCCGCTTTATCGGGCAATAGATCCCCACCTCAAGGCTAAGAGGTATCGAAGAAGCTTAGGTGGGGGATAATGCCCGTTAAAGCCTGATTGGTGAGATACAGTGAAACTTACCGATGCGTGAGCAGAGGTTTAGTTGAGGCCCACAGGATGTGGGTCACTCAGACGTTTCTGCAGGAAGCGGCGTACTTTAGTCTGAGTTCGTTGAATCGGGTTCGTAGTGTCGCCTTACCTACGCTGCGCGGAGGTATTGGCGATAGCGACACTAGAACCGGACTAACAATCAGTGTGGGTGTAGCCCTCCCACTGATTGAAGTTTCACTTTACGTCATGATGATCGTCGTTTCATTTATCAGCAGGTTGGTTTTTTCATTGTTGGTTGTTCTCTATCTAATACTGTTCACTAATCCTTGCATTTGATCAGCCATTGTAATCGCTCTAGATTGGAATTGATATTGTCGCTGGACCATTATTAGGTTGGACATTTCTTTAGAAAGATTTACATTGGAGCTTTCCAACGCTCCTTGTGTTACAGAAATTTCGTTACGTAAACCACCTGTTAATGATGTCAAAATATCTTCTACATTCACATTCAGTTCGTTAAAGTTTGCAGGGAGTGCTAATAAATTACCGCCTAGCTGTTCCATAAATTGCGGTTTCTTAACAGACACAATCCCCATCTCAAAAAATTGTGTTCCCCGATTGCTCGTTTCTACCTTAATCTGTCCATTTTCAGAAATACTAACATCTGTAACATTCCCGTTTACCACTATTGGACGGTTGAACTCATCAAGAACAGGATTTCCTGCACCTGTAACAAGCATAACTTGCTGATCATTTCCATTTACAGGTGTCATAAAAAAGGCTCCATCACGTGTGTAACGAATGTTTTCTCCACTTTGATCTGAAACACGTACACTAAAAAACAAATCCGGCTTTGTAAGGGCGACATCAAGGCTGCGATTCGTCGTTTTTAATGAACCTTGTGTTAAGCTAAGCTGAGTTTGACCTAGCTTAGCTCCCGTTCCTTGGCGGATTCCGTTTGGTGTCAATCGGCCGATTTCCCGAGATACGTCTGGTTGATTATTGAATTGCTGTACAAGTAAATCCGTAAAATTCGCTTCTTTCCGTTTATATCCTGTAGTATCCACATTTGCAATATTACTGCTAATCGTATCCAATTTTAGCTGAAGCTGAGAGAGTGTGTTAGTTGATGTAATCATCATGCGATTCACTAGATTTCCCCCTTATTCTTTAGAGCCTACCAATTTCATTGACAGCCTTGTCCATACTTTTATCGTATGCCTGTAAAATTTTCTGATTCGCTTCAAACGTACGATATGCAGTAAGCATGTCTGTCATTGTTTGCGCCTGGTCGACGTTAGACCCTTCCAAATAGCCCTGTTTCAAATTAAAAGATACACCCGCAGTATTATAAGCACTAGCAAGCATTGCTCCTTCTGTTCGGAATAATCCGTCTCCCTCTTTAATCAGCCCGAATGGATCCCTAGCAAATGCAATGCCAACGCGAGCCACTGTCTGGTTGTTTTCTACGATCATGCCATCTTCATTTATGGAGAAGTTTTCGCTATTCAAGCGAATCCTGCTACTATTATCATCTAGCACATAATTTCCATTTGCAGTCGTTAAGTATCCCGCGCCATCCAATGTAAAGTTCCCATTTCTCGTATAGCGCGCTTCTCCCTCACTATTTTCGATAATAAAAAGAAGCGAGCCTGGCTTGCCACTCTCCTGGTTCAATGGTAGGTTCCCGTTCACAATAGCCAAATCAGTCGATAGTTCGGTTTCTTGGATATCACCTTGCTTATACAGGGGCGTTGCCTCTTGCATATACACACCTGTACTAAGAGTGCCTAACTGTGAATGAATCGGTAAACTGATATTTCCGTTTGGCGTTGTCGCCTGTTGGCCCATTCTTTGCATGAGCATTTCAGGGAACGACCTAACGCTTGCTTGGTCTGTTTTAAAACCAGGCGTGTTCGCATTGGATAAATTATTCGTCAACATTTCTGCACGTCTTTGTTGAGTAAGCATTCCAGAAGCCGCTGTGTAAAATCCTCTGAACACCTTGATCACCTCTATTACGAAAGGGGGTGTCTCATAAGGGTCTAACCTCGCACTCTAAGGCAGTATGCAGTATTTCATACACGTATCTCATACTGGATTTAGTTGTTGCGGGTCTGACTCTTTACTTGGGACATCCCCTCTAAATAAATTTCTAAATAGTTGGTCCTTCTTATGTCTATTTCATATATCGGAAAGTTTCTAGGTATCTTAATAGTAGGACTGTTTGAGGCTTTAGAATCGTCAATTGTAAAGGAATTGGTTAAAAAATCTTCGTAGCTTTATAACTGGATTTCGAATAAGAAACAGGAACCGAGAAATCTCAGTCCTGTCAAAGTGCAGAGACGCATTTTTGTGCGCTTCTATGTTTAACCAAATTTATGGCGTGGTAATTTATCCATATTATCCAGCATAATTCCTGTCCCAATTGCTACACAGTCCATAGGATTCTCTGCGACCAATACTGGAACTTTCAATTCTTCGGCAAGTAATAAGTCAATTCCATGCAGAAGGGCCCCGCCACCTGTAAGAATAACACCGCGGTCAATGATATCTGCTGATAATTCAGGTGGTGTACGTTCTAAAACGCTCTTAGCAGCTTGGACAATTACAGAAACTTGTTCATGTAAAGCCTCTTCAATTTCTTCAGAATAAACAGTAATGGTTCTAGGTAATCCAGAAACCATATCACGTCCACGGATATCAATTTCTTCCTTCCGAGATCCAGGAAAAACAGTTGCAACTTGGATCTTGATGTCTTCTGATGTTCTTTCACCAATTAGCAGCTTATATTTACGTTTTATGTAATTTAAAATTTCATTATCAAATTTGTCGCCAGCCATTTTGATGGACGAGGAGGTTACAATATCTCCCATAGACAGGACTGCTATGTCCGTTGTACCCCCACCAATATCAACGACCATATTTCCACTCGGCTGAAAAATGTCCATACCAGCTCCAATTGCCGCCACCTTTGGCTCTTCTTCTAGGTAAATTTTCTTACCACCGCTTTTTTCAGCTGCCTCTTTAATCGCCTTTTGCTCAACACTCGTGATATTTGTTGGACAGCAAATCAAAATTCTTGGTTTCGATAAAAACCCTTTAACATTTAACTTATTTATAAAATGCTTAAGCATCGACTCTGTTACATCAAAATCAGCAATAACTCCATCCTTTAATGGACGAATCGCAACGATGTTTCCTGGTGTACGACCAACCATCTTTCTAGCTTCTTCACCGACTGCCAAAACACGGTTTGTATTTTTATCGATTGCCAGTACCGATGGCTCATTTAACACAATTCCTTTACCTTTGACATGAATCAGCACATTAGCTGTTCCAAGATCTATTCCAATATCCCTAGCAAACATGATTTAAATCCTCCTTGAATCCTCATAAAAGCCTACTTACTCCTAATTGTTTATTTTAACATATTGACAAGGTGGAAGGTAGGTCTATATCCTTGAAATGGGAATTTTTTTTACAAAACAAAAAACCGGTATTTGTTATCATCTCCACTTCCTATGGTTCTTAAAAGGTAACACTTTTTACTCAGCATTTCCCTTTTAAACCACCGAAACTGAATCATTTAACAAATACCGGTTTATCTCGCATTAACTCAGTACCCTCACCTCGAGGTTTAGAAAAATCAAAGAGATGTAGGGAGGGGGGATGAAGCCCCCACTGATTGAAGTTTCACTTTATTTTTACAACTATCTTTTCAATATTTCCTCTTCACGCTCTGACCGCTTATATTTCAACTTTGTTGCTTCTCCACCTCGAAGATGACGGATTGATTTATGATAATCCAAAATATCCTTCACCTCATTGGCCAATTCAGGATTAATTTCAGGCAATCGCTCGGTTAAATCTTTATGAACTGTACTTTTGGATACTCCAAACTCCTTCGCAATGACACGAACAGTCTTTCTTGTTTCCACGATATACTTTCCTATCTTGATAGTTCTTTCTTTGATGTAATCGTGCACACCACTCGACCTCCCTAAATTGGATGTGAGAAGTGTGAAATGAGATTCGCTTTTGGTTTAAAAAAACCGTTGCCCCGGAAATTATCAATACATATATCTTCAACTGGATTTATCATTGGATTTAAACGACTACTCACCTCAAACACTCTCTTTGTATGGTTTGTATCAGTTTATTAGCATTGAAATGGATATATGCACAATTTCAACAGCTTCCGGAAATATTTATCTAAATTTTCTAACATTTAATTCTTGTTACTAAAATTATTTCCCGAGAAATTTGTCAAAAACAAAGGGATTTTGTAAATCAAAGGTGACTTTTCGAGGTTGATGTTCATACAAATCCTGCAATGCGTAAAACGTCACCATTACCTTGAAGGATATATTATGAAGCACGCTACACCCATCTAATCTTAAGAGTGGCGGTGCTTAGCGGGATTTTGAAGTATTTTCTTAATAAGGGGAAGTATATCTGCAAATTAGATTGTCTATATTAGTAAGTCGCGAAGCCCCGTCCCATGTCCTACATACAAAAAGAGATTGGCCCAATTGAGTCTTGACTTCACAATCTCTATACATCGTTTATTATTTACACAATATATAGTAGAAGTGGAGCTAACCCTTTTTTATAGGACAATCTCTCTTACCAAATTTTCAGTTGTTTACGGGCGTATCATTTTGTTTTGATTATTTTCTTCAGTCATTTATAAGTAATCATACTAAAAATCAATGAAAACATTCACTTTATCAGCCTTCTTCAGTGTTTTCAGAATCAGATGGATCTTCTTTAGTATGATCATCGTCACTTGATTTTGAATCAGCTGGATTTTCAATTGCTTCAGAATCTGAATTCGATGCATCTTCTTCTTCACTTACACTACTTGGATTTTTATCAGCTGCTTCATCCTTTGTTTCAAGGGATGTCAACTGACTTCCGAAAACAGCGTTTGGATTTAAAGCAACATCATTTTGGCGAATTTCAAAGTGAACATGTGTTCCAGCCTCTTCATTCAAGAGACTTCTACCTGCTTTAGCAATTACAGCACCTTGTTTCACTTTGTCTCCAACCTCAACTGTAATGTCTGTAATGGATTGGTAACGAGTAATTACACCATTTTCATGTTCAATTTCTACTTCATTACCAAGCAATGAATCTTCTTTCACTTTACTTACTTTCCCGCTTAAAGATGCTACAACATCAAATGCTCCACCGTCTTTAGCTGCGATATCCAGTCCTTTGTTTTGCATTACACGATTATTATAAAAGACTAATGCAGCAGCACGTTTTTCTTTGTCAGCGTCTTTGTCATAGAATTCTTTTTTAATGACTGCGAGTTGGGAATCCGTGACTGGCATGTTGATGATTTCAAGATGGCTGTTTACTTCAACGGCTGGCTCTTCCATGTTATTGCCTATTCCAGCTGCCTCTTCTTTATCTGGTGTTTTGTCAGCTGAATCATTAAAACTGTTCTGTGCCCAGATGGCTCCCGCCAAAATCAATGCAGCACTTGCGATATAAATTGCTGGTAATGCCCAACGTTTATTCAGAATACGTCGGATAATGGACTTTTTGGAAGTTGGTTTGTTTTCTTCCTCTCTCATATTAATCACCTCAGCAATCATTCTGAACAGATTGCTGAAATTATATACATCTGCTACAAATTATTTTTTAGATTTATTTTTTGTTTAACTTGATTATTTTATGCATGGGAATTTTTAAGTTATAAAATCCGGGGCTTTGACACTTTCTAATAGAGCAAGTCTAATAAGCAACTATACTTATTATATTATAGAAAGTACTCCAAAATCCTGCCCCGTACCGCCACTATTGTAATTAGAATTGATCCTTCATGGTGCGTGGTGCCGTTTTGTAAAATTAAGGGCGTAGCAATCTCACAATTCAGCATTTTTAAAGTTGCTCGCGCTTTGTTCTTTCCCAATAAGATAATTCTTGATACAATGGCAACAAGCACATACTAAAGGAAGTTGAATACATGCGAAAATCTTTGAAAGTATTGTTAACGGTTCTGCCGTTTATTTATATGGGAGCTATTTGGTATATGTCTAGTCAGCCTGATGATTTAATTCTCGATCTTCCATCCTCTTCTGTCGATCACTTCATCAAGGAAGCTCTTCATTTAGTGGAATTTGCAATTCTTTATATGTTGTTTGCTGCTGCTCTTGCTGCCCACGGTAAATTAACTAGCACCTGGAGCATCCTTGCTGCCATTTTAGCGAGTTTGTATGGCATTTGTGATGAAATACACCAATCCTTCATACCTGCCCGCTCAGCAAGCCTTATTGATGTAATTAAAGATGTAATCGGCGTGTTAGCTGCTTATTTCCATGTACGCTATCACTATTTCAAGCATCATCGAGGTTTTCTGACCATCATTGAAAACATGACAAGAAAGGCTGTCTCATCAAGGTGACTTCACCTTTGAGACAACCTTCTTTTATAGTAATGATGGACAATGTTAATTTTTGGCTCAACTCATCTCTTGTTTCATGGAAAACCGCATTAATACAGCATCATTTTTTTGCTGTGATCGTATTCAATATCGTGTTTGAAGTCTGAATCTGAACACCCTGATAATAGTATTTTACAATTTCATCATATTTTTTCCCTTCCATCGCCATACCATTCGCACCGTACTGGCTCATTCCTACTCCATGACCGGAACCCTTCGTTGTAACGATGATGTTCTTACCTTGTCGCTTCAAGGTAAAGTCTGATGATTTGAGGCCTAAACTTTCACGAACTTCCTTACCAGTTAGCTCTTTTCCTGCAATGACCACCTTGCTTATACGGTTCCCCTTTGTCCGGGCCTTTACCGTGGCTATCTCATTTCCCGCAGGCAGTTTTACACCTAATTTTTTTTGAAAATCAGCGACTGATATCATTTCATTATTATAAAACTTCGGTGATGACTTATCCCAAGGGCTTGCTACACTTTTTAAATAAGGGTAAGAACTTTTCCAATAATCCTCAGAATTCTCGGTATATCCGTTGCTAGTTGAAAAGAAAGTCGCAGTGATTGGCTTTCCACCATACGTTAAAATTTGTCCTTTTGTAGCATTTACCGCTTCTTTTATCTTCTTAATTTTCCATGAATAATCTGACCCCCACGATTTTTTCAACTCAGCATCATTTAAATACACCTGATGCAATTCCGTATCTGTAACATCTGCTCCTTTCGGTACCCCCACAACATTATCAGCAAGCAACAAATCCACAATATACGTCCTCGCTGCCAGTGACTGAGCTTTCAATGCTTCTAATTCAAAATCTGCATACATTTCTGTAGCCACCACACCGACAACGTATGATTCTAACGGAATCGTTTGGATCTTTTGTTCGACAGATCGATACACAGCGACATCCACACTTGGCACCTCTGTTGTATTAACATTTTCTATAGGTTCCTCTACGGTCTCAGATAATTTACCATCCTTGTCTTCTTTGGAAAATGGAAGCACAAGTAATGCAGGAATCATAAGTGTAACAAATGCTACAGTTAAAAATAGGGCGATAATCGGTTTGCATGCTCTCAATATTTCTGGGCCTCCCTTTGTCTGCTCTTAAAGGGGAATTGAGTAGAAACGAGTCTTCAATCACTTTATCCCGGTTCAACTAACCATTAGCGGGAACTTAGATCCCACTGATAGAACTTTCGAATGGGAGATTCCTCCGTTCCCACACCTCCCCTTCTCTCAAGACAAATATATGGGTTTGGACAAGCAATTATGACCTTTATTTGAAACTATCAGGAGTTAGTTAATTGCTGATACCACGTAGTTATTTACTGTTTTTCTTCTTACACGGAAAAACAATTTGTCCTTTTATTCCTCGCTAAACCGACAGTAAGACCTCACATAGAAATTTCATTTTATTCAATTTCTATCGATTTTTTGATCAAATTGGGGAGTTGATCTTGTAACTTAGCTAATAAACCAACTAGGTGGATGAGGTAGATGAAACCCAAGAGAAGTAGGGAGAATCATACATCTGTAGATCAATATTTAACACAAGTCTTAAAACAAGGCTATTTTCACATACTTTGTTGCTTTTCAATCATTTTTACACTAATAACCCGGGTTGATTTCCGTTGCAGGTCCTCGCTTTCCGCGGGCGGTCTCAGAAGCCTCCTCAGTGCTTTGCACTTGCGGGGTCTCCCTCAACACGCTTTTCCCGCAGGAGTCTCGCACCTGTAACGAAGATCAACATCTGTTCGAATTGGTTTCTTGCTAAAAACAACAATCTTTACGAAAAGAGCCTAAAACAAAAAAGAAACTGGACTTCATATTAAAAGTCCAGTCACTATAATATATTATGCATTCAAATCTGCTGCAATATTATTAATTATAATTGTATGTTCGTCGTTTACACGTTCTACATCTGCTCCTAGAGCTGCTAATTTCCCGTGGAAGTCCACATAGCCTCGATCAAGATGCTTCAGTTCGGTTACACGTGTTACACCTTCAGCAACTAAGCCTGTCAAAATAAGAGCTGCTGCAGCACGTAAATCTGTTGCCGCTACTTCTGCTCCTTGAAGATCAGATGGTCCATTCATGATTACCGATCTGCCTTCTATTTTGATATTAGCATTCATGCGGCGGAATTCTTCAACATGCATGAAACGATTTTCAAATACCGTTTCCGTAATCATACTTGTTCCTTTTGCACGCAACAATAATGCCATCATTTGCGATTGCATGTCAGTCGGGAATCCTGGATGAGGCATTGTTTTTACATCAACAGCCTTTAAAGTATCGGGACCAATTACACGTAGTCCTTCATTTTCTTCGTAAATTTCAACACCCATTTCTTCCATCTTGGCAATCAAAGAGGTGAGATGTTCAGGAACCGCTCCTTTGACAAGGACATTACCACCCGTAATTGCAGCAGCTACCATGAATGTACCTGCTTCAACGCGGTCTGGAATGATTGAATGTTCAGCACCGTATAACTTATCTACACCTTCAATTTTCAATGTACCTGTTCCTGCCCCTTTAACTTTTGCTCCCATTTTATTAAGGAAGTTAGCAAGGTCCACAATTTCTGGTTCTTTAGCAACGTTTTCAAGCACAGTTGTACCTTTTGCAAGTGTTGCAGCCATCATAATGTTTTCAGTTGCGCCTACGCTTGGGAAATCAAGATACACTCTTGCCCCCTTGAGTCGGCCATTCACTTCTGCTTCTATAAAGCCATTTCCAACTTTCACTTTCGCACCCATTGCTTCAAAGCCTTTTAGGTGCTGGTCGATAGGACGCGAACCGATTGCACATCCACCAGGTAACGCTACACGAGCACGCCCATTTCTTGCTAGTAAAGAACCCATAACCAATACAGAAGCACGCATTTTTCGAACATATTCGAAAGGTGCTTCATCTAATAGTGCTCTAGATGCATCTACAGTAACTTCATTATTACCAAAGGCAACCTCTGCATTCAAGTTGCGCAATACTTCATTAATTGTATATACATCGGAGAGCGTTGGAACGTCCTTAATGATACTTTTTCCATCACTAGCCAATAGTGTTGCGGCGATAACCGGCAAAACGGCATTTTTTGCTCCCTCTACTTTTACAATCCCGCTAAGCTTTCTACCGCCGCGGACGATGATTTTTTCCAAGAGTATTCCCCTCCGCGTCCAATTTCTCTATATTAATATTCAAACGTAATGATGGGTGTGCCAACTACAAAGGTTGTTTTTTTGCCCAATCCATCTGTTCTTAAAGCAAATTGCAAGTTCAAAGATTCGTGTGTCAATGTTTCGGTAAACATGTTAGATCTTGCAGACATAGAAATAAAATGAGGCTCTTTTACACTTTCTATTTCCTCTGCCTGAAATAAATCTAGTAGCCTTATAGATTTCGAGGATAAAACCGTATCAATATTATCATTGAATGTCCCTTTAATACAAGTGAAAGTTGACGGTTTCCCGCGAAATATGACTTTTTTCCTGCCTTGAAAATCTCCTTCAATAAAAGAGGAATAATTTGCATTCCAACTATGCCCTTTAGCCTCATAAATCATATAGCTTACAATATGAGACTGTTCTTGTGAAGACATTAAATGAAGCGATTCTGTTAAATTAGTTTTTGGATCCACATATGTCGCAGTGGCTGTCCATTTCTTATCTTCTGTGGTGATTGTCCAAGTAAAGTCGGGAAATATTTTTTGAAGTTTCTTCACTTCTTTATTGAAATCTTTCCTAGTGTCAATCATCAACGTTTTTTCCCTTACATATACAGACCAATCACTAATTTCTATATTTATGTTCGCTTCTAGCAGCTCGATTATTTTTTCTATATCTTGCTTGTTCTTAGCTACACTTGTACTATTCCCAAGTACAATCAGTATCAAACCAACAAACATTATGTATGTTATCGTCTTTTTCACATTGAAACCCTCCCTTAAGTTTCATCATTTCCGGTTGGGAGGTTGAACATACTTATAATGTATCGTCAGTTATTGACAATATCTTAATTCAGTTGTGTTACTGATTGAACATATATGGGAGTTGTTGCGAATAAAAGAGGTAATCTAAGAAGAAATTGCTTACAGCTGATCCAATTGCAACCGTTAAAAGTGTATATAGAACTCTTGCCTTTAGTACAGAATTTGCTTTTAACATCTTCTCGAAATTTAAGGCTTGGAGAGCCCACCACGTAACGGCAATAAAAAACAGGTGTGAAACAATCCCAATCAACGCCTGTTGGCTAAATGCTGAAAACATTCATAATCCTCCTTAAAAACACCCAATCCATATTATATCACATAACTGCTCGGAACTTGGAATTTAAAAGGGAATATTCTCAAAAAAATTCTAATTCTTCAAAGAAAAGTGGGAGCTAGCATTCTATTTTTAGAAGAAAGGTTTGCTCTATTAAGAACGATGGCTACAAAAAACAAGTTCTATTTTTCGAGTTAAGGACATCAAAAACAGTTTATGATTGTACCTAGAAAACTGGTTTTCCTTCATGTGGAGATCAATTTAAATAGTACACTATTAACTCCTTGATAGAAATCTTGATTTTTACAAAATATGACTGATATAATCGTAGACTCTCGTACTCCTAAAAAAAAGTTACTTTCCTACCATTTATGGAGTACAAATTCCTATTAGAGTCATTAATTAGTTCCTGTTCGTCGTTATGCGTACCTCAATACCTTCAAAACGGTGATAATGCAGACCCATTTCTCTAAATCAAAGCTCGTCAAAAAACGCTTACACTTCTTTACCTATTAAAGAATGGGTAATTCAGAAAGATAAGCTCCAAATTGTACTAGAGAAAAAAATAATAATGTTGAGGCTCTAAAAATAAAGAGCCGTCCCAAGACGAAAGGGTCAAAACCCCACATTTCCTATACAACGTTTAAAGGGCGTGTACAGGACACAATAAACGGTGTATAGCGTGTGTGAAGTCAGACCCTATCCTTGAGACAACCTCTAATTCAGTCTTATTTCGTTTCTGCAATATTAATCCGGTTGATTGCACGCTTTAAAGCTAATTCAGCTCGTTTGATATCGATTGAATCAGGGTTTTCCCGCAATCTTTTTTCTGCACGCTCTTTAGCTGATTGTGCCCGGACAAGATCGATAGTTTCAGCTCTTTCTGCAGATTGAGCAAGAATCGTAACCACGTCTGGACGAACTTCCAAGAAGCCTCCATTAATGGCAATATAGTCTGTACGACCTTCGTTTTTCAGACGAACAGCTGCTATATCAAGAGGAGCTACCATAGGAACATGGCCGGCCATGATTCCTAGTTCCCCGCTTTTTGCCTTTGCGCTTACCATTTCTACCTCTGCATCATATACTGGGCCATCGGGAGTAACAACACTGACTTTTATCGTCTTCATTTCATTCCCTCCTCGGTCCCTTTATTACGCCATTTGTTTTGCTTTTTCAACTACTTCTTCAATTCTTCCTACTAAACGGAATGCATCTTCTGGAAGATCATCATACTTCCCTTCAAGGATCTCCTTGAAGCCTTTAACCGTTTCTTTAACCGGTACATAAGATCCCTTTTGTCCAGTGAATTGTTCTGCCACGTGGAAGTTCTGAGATAAGAAGTTTTGAATTCTACGAGCACGAGCAACAACTAATTTCTCATCCTCGTTCAGCTCATCCATCCCCAAGATGGCGATGATATCTTGTAATTCTTTATATTTTTGCAATGTAGTTTGAACTTGGCGTGCTATACCATAATGCTCAGCACCTACAATGTCAGGGCTAAGAGCACGAGAAGAAGATGCCAATGGATCAACCGCAGGATAAATTCCCATTTCAGACAATTTACGCTCAAGATTCGTTGTTGAATCTAAGTGAGCAAATGTTGTAGCTGGGGCTGGATCGGTATAGTCATCCGCAGGTACATAGATCGCTTGAATCGATGTAACTGATCCTACGTTTGTTGATGTAATACGTTCTTGTAATTGACCCATTTCCGTTGCAAGTGTCGGCTGGTAACCAACCGCTGAAGGCATACGGCCAAGAAGGGCGGAAACCTCAGAACCTGCTTGAGTAAAACGGAAAATGTTATCGATGAATAACAATACGTCTTGTCCTTGTTCATCACGGAAGTATTCAGCCATAGTTAAACCAGATAAAGCAACACGCATACGTGCACCAGGAGGCTCATTCATTTGTCCGAATACCATCGCTGTTTTCTTAATAACGCCAGAGTCGCTCATTTCATGGAAAAGGTCATTTCCTTCACGAGTACGCTCACCAACGCCGGCGAATACAGAAATACCGCCATGCTCTTGGGCAATGTTGTTAATCAATTCTTGAATTAATACGGTTTTACCTACACCAGCACCACCGAATAGACCAATTTTTCCACCCTTAACATAAGGCGCAAGAAGATCTACTACTTTAATACCCGTTTCCAAAATTTCTACCTCTGTAGAAAGTTGGTCAAATGTAGGTGCTTGTCTATGGATTGGATCTCTTCGTACCTCTGCAGATATTGGTGCATCAAGATCAATGTTCTCTCCTAATACGTTGAAAACACGTCCCAAAGTCGCATCTCCTACAGGTACGGAAATCGGAGCTCCAGTATCAACAGCTTCTGCTCCACGTGTCAATCCATCTGTGGAAGACATCGCAATGGTACGAACTGAATCATCACCTAAATGTAAGGCAACTTCAAGAGTCAGACCAGTACCAGATGATGTGTTTTCAATTCTTAACGCATTATAGATCTTAGGCAATTGACCGTTTTCAAACTTCACGTCAACTACCGGACCCATAACTTGAATAACGCGTCCAATATTCATCGTTTTCCCTCCTGTCATTACTTTTGACGACTATCTATGATTATAGAACAGGAAGCAATCGTCTAGCTTACCTGGTCCCGAAGTCTATTATTTTA
Source organism: Peribacillus huizhouensis (assembly GCF_014138605.1). Classification (GTDB taxonomy): domain Bacteria; phylum Bacillota; class Bacilli; order Bacillales; family DSM-1321; genus Peribacillus; species Peribacillus huizhouensis. Next base: position 54,378 of record NZ_JACJHX010000010.1, read on the forward strand.
AACATTCTTGAAGTCTAGCTTCAGGCGCCATCAGCTAAGAAGTTATAAGCTGATATATAGGCGCCTTACACTTTTTTGTTATTCTAATGCAGCGGCTCCGCCGACAATTTCGGTAATTTCTTGCGTGATCGCTGCTTGACGTGCACGATTGTACTGCAAAGATAAAGAATCGATAATCTCTTTCGCATTATCTGTAGCATTTTTCATTGCAGTCATACGTGCTGAGTGCTCACTCGCTTTTCCATCTAGTAAGGCACCGTAAATTAGACTTTCTGCATACTGAGGTAGCAAAACCTCAAGAATTGCTTCAGGGTCTGGTTCATACTCATATGAAGTCAACGTCCCTGAAGTCTCAATATCTGTAAGCGGCAGAATTTTCTTTTCAGTTACCTCTTGAGAGATGGCACTAACATAGTGATTGTAGTACATGTATAACTCGTCACACAATTCATTTTGAAATAAATTCACTGCTGATTTCGCTATATCACTAATGTCTGAAAACGATGGTTGGTCAGGCACGCCAGTTACTTCAAGCTCCACATGCATTTTCCGATTGATAAAGAAATCACGGCCAACTTTCCCGATGGCAATGATGACATATTCGTCGGATGATTTGTGGCGCTGTTGAATCGTTTTAAGGACATGACGAAGCACACTACTGTTGTATGCACCCGCCAAACCTTTGTCCGCGGTAATGACAATATAACCAGTTTTCTTAATTGGTCTAGACATAAGCATCGGATGTGATGCGTCAGTGCTTCCGCTAGCAATACTCATGACGACTTCCTGGATCTTCTCCATATATGGAACATACTTCTTCGCATTGGATTCAGCACGGTTCCATTTTGATGCAGAAACCATTTGCATCGCTTTCGTAATTTGGCTAGTCTTTTTAGTCGAGTTAATACGAGACTTTATATCGCGTAAAGAGGCCATTTATTCTCACCACCCTTGTAAAATTTAATTAGACCGATTATTCAGATGCTACGAAATTCTTTTTGAATTCTTTGATAGCAGCTGCGATTGCATCCTCTTCAGGAAGATTACCTGTCGTACGGATGTGATCTAATAAATCAGAGTGAGAACGATCTAAGAATAAATAGTACTCCTCTTCGAAACGAAGAATATCTTTTACAGGAATATCATCTAAGTGTCCACGAGTTAGAGCAAACAGAATCATAACTTGCTTTTCAACTTTGATTGGCTTGTTAAGATCTTGTTTAAGTACCTCTACTGTACGTACACCACGATTTAGTTTAGCTTGCGTTGATTTATCAAGGTCAGAACCGAATTGAGTGAATGCTTCCAACTCACGGTAAGAAGCAAGGTCAAGACGCAATGTTCCAGCAACCTTTTTCATCGCTTTAATTTGAGCGGATCCACCAACACGAGAAACAGAAAGACCTGCGTTAATCGCCGGGCGCACACCAGAGAAGAATAAATCAGACTGCAAGAAAATTTGTCCATCCGTAATAGAGATTACGTTTGTTGGGATGTAAGCAGAAATATCACCTGCTTGAGTTTCAACAAATGGAAGTGCAGTAATAGAACCAGCACCTAACGTATCGTTTAATTTCGCCGCACGCTCAAGTAAACGTGAGTGCAAATAGAATACGTCTCCTGGGAATGCTTCACGACCTGGTGGACGGCGAAGTAGCAAGGACAGTTCACGGTAAGCTGATGCTTGTTTTGAAAGATCATCATATACAATTAACACATGCTTGCCTTGGAACATGAAATGTTCACCCATTGATACACCTGCATAAGGAGCCAAGTATAATAACGGAGCCGGCTGTGAAGCAGATGCTGTTACAACGATTGTATAATCTAACGCACCATGCTTACGGAATGTTTCAACTGTATTACGTACCGTTGATTCTTTTTGGCCGATTGCTACATAGATACAAATCATATCTTGGTCAGCTTGGTTCAAAATCGTATCAATTGCAACAGTTGTTTTACCTGTTTGGCGATCTCCGATAATTAACTCACGTTGTCCACGACCAATCGGTACAAGTGCATCAATCGCTTTAATACCTGTTTGTAACGGTTCATGAACAGATTTACGATCCATTACACCTGTAGCTGGGCTTTCAATTGGACGAGTTTGCGTCGTATTGATCGGACCTAATCCATCGACTGGTTGTCCTAAAGGATTCACGACACGACCAATTAATTCTTCACCTACTGGTACTTCCATAATTCGTCCTGTACGACGAACTTCACTGCCTTCTTGAATATCTTTAAATGGTCCAAGAATAACGACACCAACGTTGTTCTCTTCAAGGTTTTGAGATAGTCCCATTGAACCGTTTGCGAATTCAACGAGCTCTCCTGCCATAACGTTATCTAAACCGTGAACGCGTGCAATCCCGTCCCCAACAGAGATAACAGTACCAACGTCGCTTACTTTAATTTCAGACTGATAGTTTTCAATTTGCGCCTTTATCAGCGCACTGATTTCTTCAGCTTTAATGCTCATGAATTTCACCCCTAACTGTGAATATTAGCTTAATAGTTGTCTACTAAGGCGCTCAAGCTTCCCATTAACACTTCCGTCAAAAATACGGTTGCCAATACGGAGTTTGATGCCGCCAAGAATGCTTTTGTCCGCAATATTAGTAATTTTCAGTGTCCGTTTTCCCACTTTGGCTGCGAATACGGATGACACAGCTTCACTCTCATGATCAGACAGTGGGCGAACTGTGTATACAGTCGCTTCTGCTACTGATTTCGCTTCATTAGCCAGTTCGATAAATTCAAGCGCCATTTGTGCGATTGAATCGGTACGATGACGTTCAACCATAATGAGCAATGTATTCTGAACATGACGAGAAACACTAGAAAAAGATTGTGTAATTACGTCTTTCTTTGATTTAACTGGAATTTTTGGCTGTGTTAGAAAGGCTAAAAGTTCTTTATCAGAATTGAAGACCTCTCTAACTGCTGTGAGCTCTTCTTCTAATTGATCAAGAAGGTTTTGCTCTTGTGCAATTTGGAAAAGAGCTCTAGAATAACGCTTTGCTACCGCAACATCACTCATCGCTCTTCTCCTGCCTCTTGAATATAATGATTAATTAGTTTCTCTTGATCTGCTTCTGATAGTTCTTTTTCAATAACTTTAGAAGCAATTAAAACAGATAAGGATGCGACTTGTTCGCGCAATGCAACGATAGCCTTCTCCCTTTCTTGGACGATTTCTCGTTTTGCTGATTCTTTTAGGCGTTCAGCTTCTGTACGTGCTTGGATAATAATATCCTCACGCTGAGCCTCACCTTGTTGTTTCGCGTTTTCAATAAGCTTTGAAGCTTCTACGCGCGATTGCTTTAATAATTCACGTTGCTCTTCTAAATATTTGCTTGCTTCTAACCTGCTTGCTTCTGCAGCATTGATTTCAGATGCAACATGCTCTTCACGTTGAGTCATTATGCCCATTAGAGGACCAAATGCATATTTTTTAAGCAAAAATAACAAGATGACAAACATGATCAATTGGAACAATGCATCTCCACCGTTAAACTTGCTTATAGATAATCCCAATACTAAACCGCTTGTTAACACGCTTGGTTCACTCCCTTCACGAGTTTCACTTATAATAAAGTTGTCTTTAAAAGAGTTAGACCCTAAATTAAGACAGCCATGTTTACTTTTACAAAGTTTCTTTTAGCTGTATGATACATACTGAATATGGGCATAAAGGAAAGGCGAAGGTTCACATGAAACGAACTTCGCCACTTTTGAACTTTTTAATGATTCTATTATTGGCCTAATACCATGAACGCGATAACTACGGCAATAATTGGCATCGCTTCTACTAGACCTACACCGATAAACATTGTAGTTTGTAGCATTCCACGAGCTTCTGGTTGACGAGCGATACCTTCTACTGTTCTTGAAACAATGAGACCGTTACCAATACCTGCACCTAGTGCTGCTAAACCAATTGCGATTGCTGCTGCAAGAAGACCTACTGAACCTACCATTATTAATTTCCTCCTCGAGATATATGTTTTTTCAAATTAGTTCTTAATGAACTTATAATTAATGGTCTGAACTGACTTTATGAGACAGATAAACCATTGTTAACGTAACGAAAATAAACGATTGAATTGCACCTACAAAAATACTATATCCTTGCCATACCAATGTTGGAATGATGGCTCCAAGAGCACCCCAAATACTACTCATAGCAAGTGTTCCTGCTAATAAACCAAGCAATACTTCACCAGCAAATATATTACCATACAAACGTAAACCGAGTGTCAGAGTATTTGAGAACTCTTCGATTAATGTCATTGGGTTTTTGTATGCCTTCAAGTATCCTTTGAAGCCTTTCATTTGTATACCATAATAGTGCGCTAAACTTAGAACTAAGACTGCTAAAGTCAAAGTTACAACAGGATCGGCTGTCGGTGATTTCCACCAAAGTTCATGATCATATGTGATCGCAAATGGAAGACCAAGCATATTCGATACGAATAAATACATAATCAATGTCATTCCAAGCAGTTGGAAACGGCCGCCCGTTTTCCAGTCCATTGAACTATTAATCATGTTCTTTATAAAGTCCATGACCCACTCCATAAAATTTTGCATACCAGTTGGCTTCATTGCAAGTTTACGAGAGCCAAGTGTAGCGATAATGAAAACAATAACACTTGCTACAGTTATCATTAATACATTACTTAAGTTAAAGGTTAAGCCAAATAAATCAGCCGTTGGTGACCCATGATTCAACTATATTCACCTCTCTTCCCTGCTACCGACGTTTTATGTGGATAATAAAATCTATAATAATGACAAGATAAGCTGTCATCAATCCCAATACTACACTAATCAAATGAAAATGTTCTGGGTATTCAAGTGCAATAATAACGGCCAAACCAGCTGAAGCAAATCTGGTCATTGTTCCGAGAGATTTAACCTTTCTTCCTTCCGTTATTGCTTGATCAAATTTTTTCATCTTTTGATTTACTAGCCATAAATTGTACAAACTTAGGCTAGTTCCTAACAAAAGCCCCCCAAACACAGTTTGATAATTTGTAAATCCCCAGCCTAATACAAAAGCCGCCAAGAGATAGACCATGTATTTACTCTGCCTTTTAAAAACTATGTTTATTTCTGGCATCTTTTCGTTAATCTCCTGAGAAAATTTTCCTTGCTTTTTTGGAGCATCGCAAACGTATGTATTGCATGTCCAGTGAGAAGAACCGATTGTGAAAAAAATACGGCTTGGTGTCAGGCGTTCGGTTTGGCATCTTCTTATTAAAAATGCTAATATACAATGAACCGACAAATTGTGAAAGAATCGCTGACAATTATGCCACTGCCGTATACGGCTACGATTTTTGACGCATATTGTGCATCCTTGCGGTCGAAATTTGTGGAGGATGTGATTAATACTCCGATAGAACAAGACAAAAAAACCGTCTTGAGACATTGAAACCCCTACCAATTACATCCTTAGTTAGCATACAATAGCCTAACATGTTATGTCAATGTGTGGTTCGTGAATTTTGTCACAGAACGGTAATAGTTAACGAATTGTTCACATTTGTATTTTACCTTTTTGTTGACTTTTAAAAAAACACCTTTTTCAATCAATAATGATGGTCGTTTCTATTTGATCTTCCTTCCCAAATTTTCTTGCAAAGATAATTGCTGTATAAATTCCTGGCACAGGAAGTTCATCTTTAGCTAACTCCTTTTTTAGTAAACCCGGCGGAGCGTGTTTCGCCCAATCCAAAAATCCAATAAAACGAAAATTGTCTGGATCATAAAGAGCAATCCCGACTTCATCAGCACCACGAGGTAAATACATTTCATACCGATACATTCCTTCTTGGTCCCCAGCGCTAAATTCAAATCCCATTACCCTTGGATAATTTGGTTCCTCTTTCACATAGAGAAACGGCAGACTAATTTCTTTTACCCCTTCAACCAGTGTTAAATAACCATCATAAATTCCCGTTTCCATAAGTGCCGGGTTTATTTGTAATCCTAAGTGGACTTGTTTCTTTTCTCCTGGATTAATCGAAAAGGAAGCTGGTAAATCCCATGTGATTCCCTTCTCTTTCATCGGAATCTGAAATGAGTAATTCTTCTTCTCCTTGCTAGTGTTTTCAATGACAAGCTTCTCTTCATGTTCATGAATGCCTTCTTTCTTTGAGAACATCCCAAACGAAAGAGAACTTGGGTAGAGAAGCGTATCTGCCTTTAACGCCTGATCAATCCGTAAGCGACCCGCTCCTTGTTCGAATGTACGATATAGTTTCCCGTCTTTATCTAGCAATGGTTTAGATGTACTCATTAAGGCAGATTTCACTTGTTCCGGTGTCCATTCCGGATGAGCTTGTAGGATGAGTGCACTTGCTCCAGCTACATGTGGAGAAGCCATACTTGTCCCTTGCATTTCTAAATAGCCTGAAGGGATTGTACTATTGATCGCCACCCCTGGAGCTAATAGATCTGGTTTAATACTCCAACTTACTGTAACTGGTCCTCTAGAACTAAAATCAGCTAACTGATCTTGTTCCTTCTTATATATGAATTGCACATTTCGCTGCTTAGACCGAATCTGCCTTTTTACCAACTCTCCCGACTTTTTCGATATAGAGACGACTGGTATACCCAAGCCTTTTGTCACGCTACCGCTAAAGTTCCCTTCAGTATTGTTAAAAATAATAACGGCAACCGCTCCTGATTTCTTGGCATTTATGACTTTCTCAGTAAATGATATACTCCCTCTCTCAATCAGAGCTATTTTCCCTTTCACTTGTTTTAGATCATGTATCCTACCTATTCCTCCATCTATTAATTCTTCTGTAAAGTGAAGATCCCAAGGTTTCGCACCTTGCATAGGCATTAATTGAATCATTTTCTTCCTCGCCCCTAGCCCTACTTTCATATATGGGATAATCATTGGAGGTGTCGACGCTCCAACAGAAATGGCTCTATCTGCTGTACCGGGTGATCCAACCGTCCAGACCGCTGGACCTGAGTTTCCATTTGAAGTAACCGCAACGATTCCACTCTCCACCGCTTTATTCAAAGCTATTGAGATGGGCAAATCTGGTCCATTTACATCATTCCCTAATGACAAATTAAGCACATCCACTTTATCTTCAATCGCAGCTTCGATTGCTCCTAATACTTGTTCAGTATTACCAGTCCCTCCTGGACCAAGCGCACGGTATGCGATCACATCAGCTTCTGGAGCTACACCTTTCATTTTTCCATTAGCTGCGATAATTCCTGCTACATGGGTACCATGTATGGTCGATTGGTCACCTTGTCCTTTTGTTTCCATCGGATCTCGATCTCCATCAACTAAATCACGACCTCCTTTATACGCTTTTTGTAAATCAGGATGTGTGTAGTCAATACCAGTATCAATAATTCCAACCATGATCCCTTTTCCAGTAATTCTTTGTTTTTTGCCGTCAAAAAAAGACCTCGCTTGATCAGCCCCAATAAAAGGTATGCTTGAATCGGCTTGAACACGATAAACCGACACTTCTGATATCGCAGAAATTGCATACTCTTTTTTCAGTTGCATAATCTCCTCTCTTTTACCTTTGACGGAAAAACCGACGATAGCGTGTTTATATATTTTCCTTAGTTGTAGCGATGAATATTTTGCTAAAATTGTCTGAATATCAATAGTAGAAACAGGTTTTTCCAACAGTACAATTGCTGTCATATTTTTGGATTCAGTTTGTTTTGGCAATGGCGGTAGCTCTGTTGCCGCTACTGACGTTACACTTGTACACAAAAGGATAAGTATGATTAGTAAAGAAAAGTATTTTTTCAGCAAAAGCGACACCCCTTTCACATATGGTTTCACTTAAGCTCAAGTCTATACATATGAGGGAAATCCTTTTTATTAGCAGTGGGTTTAAGATAGTAGAATCAAAAAAGATCTGTTCCCGCAACTACTATACACAGTGAATATTTCATACTGTATATAGAGTTCAAGATCAGATCTTTCTGAGGTTCTAATTTCCTCCAGGAATAAATGTTTCCGGAGCTTTATTAGTTCGCTTGAAGTAAAAACGAATGGCTTCCGCGATCCTTGCTGATGTATGTCCATCACCATAAGGATTGTGAGCCTTCGCCATTTGTTGATAGGCTTCTTCATTCGTTAACAATTCAGTTGCTAGATGATAGATCGTATCTTCATCTGTTCCAGCAAGTTTAAGAGTGCCTGCTTCAATTCCTTCAGGGCGTTCTGTTGTATCTCGTAAAACTAGAACTGGAACACCGAGTGAAGGGGCTTCTTCTTGTACCCCACCTGAATCGGTCATGATTAAATATGATTTCGCAGCAAAGTTGTGAAAATCAAATACATCTAATGGTTCAATTAAATGAATGCGTGGATCGTTTCCAAGAACTTCAGCTGCTAACTCTCTGACAACTGGATTGAGGTGTACAGGGTAGATTACCTGTACATCATCATGTTCATCTATAAGCCTTTTAATTGCACGGAACATATTCCGCATCGGTTCACCTAGATTTTCACGACGATGAGCCGTTAATAAGATGAGACGACTATCTCCAATTTTATCTAATACTGGATGAGAATACGTCTCACTCACTGTTGTTTTTAGCGCATCAATGGCTGTATTTCCTGTAATGAATATGAATTCATCACTTTTTCCTTCATTAGTTAAATTCTCAGCTGCTTTTGCAGTTGGAGAAAAATGCAAGTCAGCAATCACTCCTGTTAGCTGACGATTTGCTTCTTCAGGAAAAGGTGAATACTTGTTCCATGTCCGCAGTCCTGCTTCCACATGACCAACCGGTATTTGATTATAAAACGCAGCTAAGCTCGCCACAAATGTTGTTGTCGTGTCACCGTGGACTAAAACGATATCTGGTTTCACTTCCCTCATCACTCCATCAAGACCCTCGAGTCCCCTTGTCGTTACATCGATGAGCGTTTGGCGATCCTTCATAATATTCAAATCGTGATCTGGTTGAATCGAGAAAATTTCCAGTACTTGGTCAAGCATTTGTCGATGCTGTGCTGTAACCGTAACAATCGATTCAAAATGTTCCGGTTGTTTTTGTAATTCAAGAACTAATGGAGCCATCTTGATCGCTTCAGGCCTTGTACCAAAAATCGTCATAACCTTAATCGGTTTTGACATGATTACCACCTCGTTTTATCTTATTTTGTTCCGAACAATCGATCTCCTGCATCTCCAAGTCCAGGAACGATATAACCATGGTCATTTAGCTTTTCATCAAGTCCAGCAATGTATATATCTACATCCGGATGTGCTTCCTTCAATAATTCAACGCCTTCAGGAGCTGCAATTAAACACATAAATTTAATATTAACTGCTCCTCGCTTCTTAATAGACGTAATCGCTTCAATTGCAGATCCGCCTGTTGCCAACATCGGATCAACAACTATGCACTCTCTTTCCGCTAAATCGCTTGGGAGTTTCACATAATATTCTACAGGTTTCAATGTTTCCGGATCACGGTATAGACCAACATGTCCTACTTTAGCAGCTGGAATCAAATTCAAGATTCCATCTACCATACCAATGCCTGCACGTAGAATAGGAATAATACCAAGTTTTTTACCTGATAATACTTTTACTTTCGCCTTGCTTACTGGCGTTTCAATTTCTACTTCTTTTAACGGCATATCGCGAGTAATTTCGAATGCCATTAAAGTTGCTACCTCATCTACTAGCTCACGAAATTCCTTCGTTCCTGTTTGAACATCTCGTATAAAAGCCAACTTGTGTTGAATAAGTGGATGATCGAATACATATACCTTTGCCATTAAAGGTTCTCTCCATTTCTATTCCTGGATTTTTCTATACTTTGAAAGTATAGAAGTGTAATCATGTTGCATTTAATTAATAGATCACTGCACTAAGGACTAGTGACGTTTTTTTCTTTTTGCCGGCAAGTCTTTCCGACAAAAAACACACTTCTAACCATTTTACAGAAAAATATATCTAACTGCAATTATGAATCAAGAAATCACATGTTCATATTTTTAAAGTCGACATATTTCTTAACATGTACCGTGAAGCGATCTTTATCCTTTATACACACAAGCTGATTTTAGCAAATGGTTCAAAGCAAAAAAAAGAAGCTGTCATAACGAAGGGCCTCCCCCCACATCTGCTATACATCGTTTAGTAGACGTGAGAACACGATAAACGATGTATAGCATGTGAGGGCAGACCCTTTTAGACTGCCTCTTTATTGATTATAAAGATGGATATAAAGTATATTTTCCAGAAAGAGCTTCCACTCGTTGTTTCGCTTCTTCCAATTTTGCTTCGTTATCTACATTTTTTAGAACCAATCCAATAATTGAAGCAATTTCATCCATGTCTTCTAAGCTAAATCCACGGGAAGTCACTGCCGCAGTCCCAATTCGAACTCCGCTTGTTACAAATGGGCTTTCAGGATCGAACGGAATAGTATTTTTATTTACTGTGATTCCAATATCATCCAACGCTTTTTCAGCCACTTTACCAGTCAATCCAACTGAACGGACATCAATCAATAGTAAATGGTTATCCGTTCCATCTGACACAAGCTGGATTCCTTCTTTTTTCAAAGCGTCACCGAGGCGTTGTGCATTTTCAATAATTCGCTTTCCGTATTCCTTAAATTCGGCTTGCAGTGCTTCTCCAAAAGCAACAGCTTTCGCCGCAATCACATGCATTAACGGCCCACCTTGAATTCCTGGGAAGATTGATTTATCAATCTTTTTCGCAAATTCTTCTTTACAAAGAATCATCCCACCGCGAGGTCCACGTAATGTTTTATGAGTCGTTGTTGTAACAAAATCAGCGTAAGGGACCGGACTTTCATGTAACCCAGCTGCAACTAGCCCAGCAATATGAGCCATGTCGACCATCAAATACGCACCAACTTCATCAGCAATTTCTTTAAAGCGTTTGAAATCAATAGCACGCGGATAGGCGCTCGCTCCAGCGACGATTAATTTCGGCTTGTGTTGACGAGCCTTCTCACGCACATCTTCATAATTAATCAAATGGCTTTCTTGATCTACACCATACTCAACAAAATTGTATTGAACACCACTAAAGTTCACGGGGCTTCCGTGCGTTAAATGGCCACCGTGAGAAAGATTCATACCAAGCACCGTGTCTCCAGGCTCAAGAATCGTGAAATAAACAGCCATGTTCGCTTGCGCACCAGAATGCGGCTGAACGTTTACATGTTCGGCACCAAAGATTTCTTTCGCGCGATCACGAGCTAAATCTTCGACAACATCCACATGTTCACATCCACCATAGTAGCGTTTACCCGGGTACCCTTCTGCATATTTATTCGTGAGTACAGAGCCTTGGGCTTCCATAACAGCTTCACTGACAAAGTTCTCTGAAGCAATCAGTTCAATCTTGCTTCTTTGGCGACCTAATTCTTCTTGAATAGCTTTAAAAACCTGCTCATCTTGATTCGCTAAACGGTTCATCGTAATCCTCCTCTTAATACGTGATTTTCAGTATGTATCGCAGATTAATGGTTGATACCAACATCTAATCTACTTAACTACTAATTCGAAAAATATCTCTTTCATTTTACCATGTTCAATAAGTAAGCGGAAGTGTAACTATTTAGATTTATCGAACATTAAGTTTTTTTTTTAGGGAATCGTTCGTGTAATTCGTATTTCTAACAAAAAATACTTCTCATTTAAGAGAAGCTTTACTCGTTTTATCCCGGTTTAACAGACTGTAAATCCCCGATTGGTTTAACTAACCATCAGTGGGTGATGAAAAAAACCCCACTGATGGAAGTTTCACTTTATAAACAGCTTTGGTTTTCTGAAGTATTAGTATAAACAGCACGTTCGCCGCCAATTAGTTTTGGTCGAGTTGTAGCGAGTGTGACATGCGCATTTCCAATTTCCTTTACCGAGGAGCGAATCGGGACTACTACATGTTTAAGATGCATTCCGATAAAAGTATCTCCGATATCAATGCCAGCATCTGCCTGAATATATTCAACAACCACAGGATTTGCTAGTTTCTGATATGCAGTTGTAGCCATTGCTCCACCAGCTTTTCTAATTGGAACTACTGCTACTTCCTCATATCTTCGTGAATCTGCATACTCTTTATCTAAAACGAGTGCTCTATTTAGATGCTCACAGCATTGAAAAGCAAGTTGAACTCCCGTTTTTTTCTGAAATAATTGTAATTCAGCGAAGAGCATATTTGCTACATCTAGCGTACCTTCTGTTCCAATCTTTTTGCCGATAACTTCGCTTGTGCTACAACCTATGACAAGCATCTGCTTTTCTGACAATCCTACCACTTGTTGAAATTCTGCAAGCAAAGTTCTGAATTGACTTCTGATCAACTCTAATTCTTCATATGCCATGAAATACGCTTCCTTTCAGAATTATACGTTTTTGTTCTCATACTCAGAAATTTTTCCGATTCGATTCGCATGACGACCACCTTCGAATTCTTCAGTCAACCATGCTTGAGCAATAGAACGGGCAAGACCTGGGCCAATGACACGTTCTCCCATCGCAAGCATATTGCTATCATTGTGCTGACGAGTCAACTTCGCGCTATATACGTCATGCACAAGCGCACAACGAATCCCCTTTACCTTGTTTGCAGCGATACTCATACCAATTCCAGTTCCGCAAATCAAAATACCTTTATCATATTCTCCATTTGCTACCTTTTCTGCTACAGGGAGTGCGTAATCCGGGTAATCTACAGACGATTGACACGTACAGCCAAAATCATCATAAGGAATGCCAAGCTCGTCCATTAACTTTTTTATTTCTTCGCGGATTACTATTCCACCGTGGTCTGATGTGATTGCTATTTTCATTGTAACCCTCCCCAGGATTTTTTATTTTATTGTGTCACAAATGAATGAAAAGATAAAGAATCTTTAAGAAACGGAGGGGTCAGACCCTTACGCGAAAGCGAGTGATCGTCTGTTTGAGTTGTTCTGCTTGTTCTTTTAATTCAATCGCTAGCCGGTCCACATTTTCGATTACTTTCGTTTGATCTTGGGTAGCGGCTGTTACCTCCTCTGCACCAGCAGATGTTTCTTCAGCAATGGCCGCTACTTCTTGAGATTGGTGTGATGTGTCTTGGATACCTTCCATTTGACGGCTTACGAGTATTGTAATATCTTGAACAGCTTCTACGACATTATGAATTGTTCTAGTCATTTCTTCAATTGCCTCGTTCGATTCTGTTCCTTTTTGCGCTCCTCTATTAGCAGAGATAACTTGCACGTCTATTTGTTTTACAACACTCTGCACCTCAAGTTGGATATTCTGAATTAAAACAGATATCCCTTGAACAGCTTCAGCACTTTGATCAGCCAATAGACGAACTTCCTCAGCTACTACCGCAAAGCCTAATCCATGCTCTCCAGCACGAGCTGCCTCAATAGAAGCATTTAATGCAAGTAAATTCGTTTGGGCAGCTATATCCCCAACAAGCTGAATGATTTTTTCCACCTTTTTTGCATGTTCCTCTAATCGTTTTACTCCTATGAGTGATTCTTGGTTTTCTTCGGCAAGCTGTTGTATACCTGTCACCAGCGAATGAATCACTTCTTTACTTTTCGTCAGCTCAGCTACCATAATATGCGCTATTTCTGAAGAAGAGTTTGCTTTATTTTGAACTTCTTCAGCGATTAAAGTAATGTCTTCCATAGCTTCAGCTGTATTCTGAATAGATACGGCAGAACTTTCCGCCCCTTGTGAAATTTCTTCTATTGTTCTTACAATTGCTTCTGCCTGTTCTGCAGCTTTCGATGATTCAGCTGAGATGGAAACTACTTTAGCATTCGTTTCTTTAAAATTTTCATCAATTTTCTTTACCATATCTCTTAAATTGTAGAGCATATAGTTAAACGCAATGCCTAGTGAACGAATCTCATCATCCGTTTTTGATATTTCAACATCTTCACAAATATCACCGTGTGCCGCTTTTAAAGCAACTTGTTCAAGTTTTTGCAGAGATTTCGTTATAAACCCAGCTGCAAAAAAGCCGAGTAGAGCCGACCAAAAAATCCCGCCAGCCAGAGTTAAAATCGTAAAGGTTGTTCGGTTGAACTGTTCATCAAAAAAGAGCGGGTACAGACCATAAAGAAAAACGCCGCTAGTAGAATAGGTAATAAGCGCTAAAATCGTAATGAATATAACAATTTTCTTTCGCAAGCCAAACTTATATTTCCTTTTTTCAACCAATTTCCTGTCCCCTCTTCCTCCTCGGTTATCTACCAATTCTCTCAATCAATCCTTCAATTAATCTTTGAAGCTCTATGAAAGTTTCCTCGTACATTTCTCTCGAACCCCCGTATGGATCGTAAACATCCATGTTATTCGGGTCATCAAGTACAAATTCTTTCAATGTAAAAGTCTTTTCCGAAGATTGTGGATAGGAAGATGCTATCATAGCTTTATGTCCTTCTGTCATCGTAAAAATATATGTAGCCCAATCCAATTCAGTTTTCGTTAATAGAGTAGATGAATGATTTTGTTGAATATTTTGATCAGATAAAACATTTTGTACATGGTATGAGGCTGGATGGCCTACCGAAGCATATATTCCAGCCGATTTCACTTCAACCCCAGACAGTCGCTTGGCTTTTAGTATCGCTTCCGCAATAGGGCTTCTGCATGTATTCCCGGTACAAACAAATAATATTCGAATCATTAAATTCCGCCTCCTCCAATTTCATTATAGAGATCCACTCTTAATTCTAAAACCTTGTTCCTGCATTCTCTATGATAAAAGTACCATTTCTTCCTTATCAACGTCCATGATAATTCGAACAATATTTTGACATTTTATTCGAGATGACAAAGGGATATTTAATATCTATTGCGAACAGTCTTACACAAAAAGACGTCTCTTTAAAGAAGAGGTAACAAAAAAAAAGCCAGATTTCAACAACTCTTTCTGACTTCGGTACAATCATTCATGATTAAAAAGAAAGCAGAAGCTTTATACCGAAAGCACATAATATGCTTCCGCCCAGCACTTCACTGTAAACTCCGAGCAATCCTTGAATTTTCCTTCCTGTTAACAACCCCAGCCAAGTAAGCAAGGTAGCCGCAATACCAAAGCATAGAATCGTCAGTAGTGTTTTCGCTCCATAAATTCCCAAAGTTAGACCGACAGAAAAGCTATCCAAGCTCACACTAATCGCAAAGATGAATAACCCTTTCCCTACTGGAGCAAGAAGTGGGGTATCTCCTCCTCGTATTCCCGATATACACATCTGAATTCCGAGGACGATAAGTAATATTCCGCCAGCGTAAACAGCAAACACACCAAAATGTCCTGAAATAAACCGACCGGCTGTCATACCTGCCAGAGGCATCCATATATGAAAAAAACCTACTGTCAAACCAATGAATAAGATTTGTTTAAGCCTTAACTTAAACATTCCCATGCCAAGCCCGACAGAAAAGGCATCCATTCCCAATGCAAATGCCATTAGCATTAAAGTGACCAGCTCTCCCGTAACAATACTCACTTTCCCCTACCCCCCCGGACGTGCCTACTTCATGTTATGCATGTCCAAGAGAACTTAGAAGCACAAAAGCTGAAAGCGGGTTGAAAAGAGAATGAACAGCTACTATACATCTTATAAGACAACAAAGTAGTTACCACTTTCTGTACAAATCCATTATCCCGGATTAACGGAAAGTCAAGAGAGGCTTAGAAGAATCGAAGAAGTGTAGGTAGGGGACAACCGCCCGTAAAAGCGCGATTGGTGAGATACAGTGGAACTTACCGATGCACGAGCAGACGTAAAGTTTACACACATAGACGCGGCACACTTAGTCTGTGATTCATTTGATCTTAGTAACAGTAGAACGAGACTAACAATCAGTGGGGATAAAGCCCCACTAATTGAAGTTTCACTTTATTCTTCCTTGATTAGTTGATGCCCTGCTGCTTTAAGCAAGCGGTTCATAATAGCATGGCCTATACCTGCCTCTGGATACACTTCAGCTAAAATAATATCTACATCTAGATCGTTGAATGTCCGTAATGTATCATATAATTTCGCTGCAATTGAATGTAAATTAGCCAGAGAACCTGAACAAACAAGATAATCCGCTTGATAATCATGCTTGTGCTCTTCTGGCACCATCACAGCAACCTTCTTGCCTACTGCTTGGTACTGCTCGATTATCTGTTGGAAAAATCCCTGTTTACCATCGATTAAAATAAGCGGTGCATCCGGCGCATAATGAGTATACTTCATTCCAGGTGACTTCGGTGTAACTGCTTGATTTTTAAGCGATGCATCTTCCTTAATAGGTCCAATAACAGCTTCTAGTTCTTCTTTTGTTACACCACCAGGTCTAAGAATGACAGGTACCGGTACTGTACAATCAAGTACAGTCGATTCAACTCCTACACCCGTAGAGCCGCCATCGACTATTCCAGCAATCCTCCCATTTAAGTCATCCGAAACGTGTTTCGCCGTTGTTGGGCTCGGTTTTCCTGATGTATTAGCACTTGGAGCCGCAATCGGCACACCACTCATACGGATTACTTCAAGTGCAACGGGATGATCTGGCATTCTGACCCCTACAGTTCGCAAACCCGCTGTCACACTATTTGGTAAAGCTCCTTCTTTTTTTTCAAGAATGAGTGTGAGAGGACCTGGCCAGAATTTCTTAATTAAAGTCTTTGCTAATTCAGAAATCTCTGTCGTGATTTCATTTAACTGTTCCATTGATGCGACATGAACGATTAACGGGTTATCATTAGGGCGGCCTTTCGCTTCAAATATTCTCTTCACCGCTTCATCACTTTTAGCATTTCCTCCTAAACCATAAACAGTCTCAGTTGGGAAAGCCACAACCTCATTATTTGCCAGTAAACGGGCTGCTTCTGCTAACTGTGGATAACCCTTTTTCTTATCCACATCTTTATCCACTACCCACAAATTAGTTTCCATCATTAACACCTTCGCCTTTTTTACATTATGTTCTATTTTTCTTAAAAAAACTCTTATTATTTCACCTTTTATTAAAAAGTTACTTTGAAAGTATAAAAGATGACTGTAAATAAAACAAGCGTTATCCACAATTTGTGGATAACGCTTGCTTATTTGTGAATAACTTTGTGAATATGTTGATGAATTCAAAGAATTTTCTGCATTAACCAACGATTTTTCTGTTGGATTAACTTTTCCACATGTGGAGAACTTTTTATTTCTTCTTCGATGTCCACTTTTCTTTCAAAACCAAACGCTTCAAAAAACGCGAGCGAACTTTGTTTCTCTGTCACAAGATAGATCGACGCTAATTCGCGACTTTTAGCCGCAAGCAACATATATTGGATGAGCTCGGATATTTTTTCTGCAGGAAAATCAGGTGTAACCACAAAAGATCTTAGCAAGCCAGAATTCTTAATAGGGATTAATCCAATCGTTCCTACAATCTCACCTTCTTCGTGTCTAGCGACTATAAAATACTGATAGTACATTTGTAAATCTACTTCTCCTACATCAGCTTCCGATAAAAACCGTGCCAATTCTGGAATATCCATTTCACTTACTTGATAGAATGCTACCATATAATCGCTCCTCTAGTTTTTACTAGGTATATGATAGAAAACCTAAACTAGAACTTCGATTAAGAACAATATCAAAAACGACTTGGCCATTTGCGCAAAATACAGTCAGAAAATCAAGTTATCCACATTAAATGAAACTTCCATCAGTGGAGAGATAAGCATTAATGCGAGATAGATATTTCATATGTAACAAAACCTACTTCCATAACAGAAGAGTTTAGCGTAGTTTCATTACCAACACTGTTTACGCTATAGAAGCACCATCTCTATCCTTTCATACAAAACGCCACCATTTACCATGAAGGATCTATCATGAAGCACGCTACACTCGCCCAATTTCAATGGTAGCGGGGCGGAGCCGGAATTTTGGATGTTTTCTCGATAAAATCAGTAATATCCCGCTAAGTAGATTGGCTATATTATTAAGTCGCGAAGCCCCGTCCCCATGTCCTTCATTTATCAAAACAACTGAGAGAATAGCTCTGCAAAAAAAGATTTTACGATAATCGGCTCTTCTTCTTGCCCATTGTAGACGGATTCCTGCTGTACAGCTACTTGATCTTGATTTAAAACAGACTGCTCCTCTAATTCTTCTCTATCATCCAGAGGACTCTGTGATCCCACTTGAACATCGATCGGAGTTTGGGTTTCTTCTTTCTTCTCAACCGAACTCTCTGCTTCCTTTTTCTCTTCAACAGGATTCTCTATTACTTCTTTCTCCTCAACTGAACTCTCTGCTTCCTTTTTCTCTTCAACAGGATTCTCTATTACTTCTTTCTCCTCGACTGAACTCTCTGTTTCTTTTTTCTCTTCAAAAGAAATCTCAGTTTCTTCCTTCTCTTCAACAGGAACCTTTATTACTTCTTTCTCCTTAACTGAACTCTCTATTTCTTTTTCAACAGGACCATTTGGTTCTTCTATCCCCTCTTCAAAAGGCGTCTGACTTACCGCTGTTCCATTTGAAAAATCAAGAAAGCATAAGGGAGGAAATAATACACACCACCAATTAGCTCCTTCACCCGCTCCAAGTGTAACGACAATTGCCTCGTATTCGCCAGCCGGATATAAATATTGGCCATACAACTTTGTTGGGAATTCAGCTTTACCGAATTTCACCGAAACTGCTTGATCCAAACCTTTTTCAGCTATTATTCTTTCTGCAATTTCCTCGATTTTTGGAATGTTAGACGAAATGATTGCTCTTGCTTCGTCCAAGGATGTTAAATCTTCAACCCATAACGTTATTTCCTTATTTACTTCATCACGAATGAGTCGCTTAACTGCTTGATCTGCCTCTAAATCACTGTTAGCAAGAATCCTTAATCGAATCGCTTCATCAGGTATCATTTCAGTTTCCTCAACTGTTGCCGCCACTTTAGGCATATATAAACTAACGATTGTTCCAATTGTTAAAATTAATAGATAGATAATTGCTAAATTTTTTCTCATCTTCTTCCTCTCCCCTCACAAAAATAGTGTCGCCAGAAAGGGGCTGTCTTAAACTATATATCTAAAAAAATAAGCATTCCTTTATTAAATATTTTAGAAGTATACTAGAATCATAGTCCATACATAACGTTACATCCTGTAGCACGCTACACTCGCCTAATCTCAATGGTGGCGGTGTAGAACCGGAATATTGGATGCTTTCTCAATAAAATCAGCGGAGCTTTCTTCATCCCCCCCCCCATGCTCCTCGGATTCCTCCCAGCCTTGAGGTTGGGGGTTACTGCCCGTTAATGCGGGATAAATAGATTGGCTATATTAGTAAGTCGCGAAGCCCCGCCCCCATGTCCTTCATACAAAAAAAAGACCAGTTCACACCCAAACGGCGCTAAGCTGGTCTTAAATTGGTAGGAATAGATAAGGGGCTGACGCTTCGAATCCTCGCTTTTAGAGCCCTCCTACTTAAAGTCATTACTTTTGTTTTTCTTAAAGTTCAGCAAAAACCATACGATCCTTGCCATTAATATCGTATTCAACACTGACCACCGCTTCAGGGAAAGCTTTCTGCAAAATTTCAGCAACAGCACTTCCTTGTCCTGCACCAAATTCAAAGCCGATCAGTCCTGGTTTTTTCATAACAAGAGGTA
The DNA here is from genome assembly GCF_014138605.1 of Peribacillus huizhouensis. Lineage (GTDB taxonomy): Bacteria > Bacillota > Bacilli > Bacillales > DSM-1321 > Peribacillus > Peribacillus huizhouensis. The sequence goes on from NZ_JACJHX010000010.1 coordinate 74,062, forward strand.
GCTCCTCCATAAACCGACGATAAAATTCTAAACCATCCTCCCCCGCAAATAAGGCACGATGTGGTTCATGCTCGGTTACAACGACTGACATCGTGGCTTTGTCGGCAATTGGAATATAGGGTGGGTTGGAAAGTAGAATATCAAACGTTTGTCCCTTTGCAATAAACGGCTTTAATAAATCTCCTTGGACCCACTCAACCTCTGCCGCTAAAGCTTTTCCATTCGCCTTAGCAACTTCCAATGATGGATTTGCGATATCTGTAGCCGTCACAAGCAATTTGGGACATTCAAGCTTCATCGTAATAGCAATTGCACCGCTTCCTGTTCCAATATCTACAAGCTCAAGCGGCCGCTCTACAGGAAAGAGTTTTTTAATTTTCAAAAGTGCATGTTCAATTAATTCTTCTGTTTCCGGTCTAGGGATCAGAACTTCTTCATTCACCGTAAACGTTCTGCCGTAAAACTCCTCAGACCCAGTCATATATTGAACCGGTGTTCCCTTCACATGTTTTTCCACAGATTGTATGAATGTCGAGCTTATTTGTTCAGGAAGTTCGTCATGTAATCTCGCAAGCAGCTGTGATCGATTTACTCCAAGGTAATGTTGCAGTAAAATCTCCCCTGCATTCCTATCCCGATTATGCTCCATCAGAAAAGAAGAAGCCCAATTCAGGGCTTCATATACTTTGAACGACTTAATCATCCGCATTTTGCAGCTTGGAGGATTGATCCTCTACAATTAATGCATCAATTATATCATCAAGCTTACCTTCTACTATTTGATCAAGCTTCTGAATTGTCAAACCAATTCGATGATCTGTCACACGATTTTGCGGGAAGTTATATGTTCGAATTCGCTCTGATCGGTCGCCCGTTCCAACTGCCAACTTACGGTTTTGATCGTATTCAGCTTGAATTTCCCGATTAATTTTATCATACACACGAGCACGCAAAACCTTCATAGCTTTTTCTTTATTTTTAATCTGTGATTTTTCGTCCTGACACGAAACAACCGTATTGGTAGGAAGATGCGTTAATCGAACAGCAGACATCGTTGTATTTACACTTTGTCCACCAGGTCCACTAGAAGCAAAAGTGTCAACCCGTATATCTTTTTCATGGATTTCAATTTCAACTTCTTCAGTTTCAGGCAATACAGCTACCGTAGCTGTTGACGTATGAATTCGACCACCTGACTCTGTTTCAGGAACTCGTTGAACACGGTGTGCACCATTTTCAAATTTCAATTTAGAATATGCACCGTTCCCGTTAATCATAAAGATGATTTCCTTATAACCGCCTAACCCCGTTGCATTCGCTTCAATAACTTCCGTTTTCCAACCTTGCATCTCAGCATAACGGCTATACATCCGATATAGACTTCCAGCAAATAACGCTGCTTCATCCCCACCAGCTGCACCGCGAATTTCCATGATTACGTTCTTATTGTCGTTTGGATCTTTAGGAATAAGAAGAATTTTTAATCGAGCTTCCAACTCCTCGATATTGGATTCAAGTTCGTTCAACTCTTCTTTAACCATTTCTTTCATATCTGCATCAAGCTTTTCCTCAAGCATCGCTTTCGCTTCTTGATATTGTTCCCGAATTACTTTATATTCCTTATACGTAATAGCGGTATCTTGAATATCCGATTGTTCCTTCGAGTATTCTCTAAGCTTATTGGAATCATTGATCACTGCAGGATCACTTAATAATTCATTTAATCGTTCATATCTATCCTCAACTGCCTGTAGTCGATCAAACACTCTGTTCACCTCATAATTTCATAAGAAGGATGTTCCACAAAAGGATTTGACCCTTTCGCTACGGAGCACACTATCCATTGATTTATCTCTTTAACTTTCAGCCTATCCATTTCATGTTAATTATAGTATAGGATAATAATCAACGTCAAAGACAATCGGATGAAGGATGCTTGAATCGGACATCTTACATTAATGTTCTCGCTTTACATCGATATGATAACGCGGCAAAGCTTGACTCAATAGACGATAAATACGTTTCTTCTCCTTCTTCCATTCCGATTCTGTTTTTATTTTCCCATGATCTTCAATGGTCACAACCATTGAAAGTCCATTTACCTGGACACCCGTTGCATCATAACCTGTCTCTACCTCAACGGTTTTACGAGCGTGCTCAATGTCAGCGCCATCAGAAGTGGCTGTATTCGATACACTGTATGGGGTATTCAACAACTGATCAGCAGGCTGATTACTATAGTGCCCCCTATCACTCGTTACCTTTTTCAGATTACTTGAAGCATCTTCGTTCACATTATTTTTGTCACCTGCGTTGTTCGTCAAACCATTACAACCTGTTAATAACGCAATAATTACGAAAGACCAAACTGTTTTCATATGGAACCCTCCTTTTAATCACGCCCTTTATAAGGCTTAATAATAGGCTTCCCATATTAAACGCAAAACATAGGCGAAAATAAATGACGAAAAAGGGCCAGACTAAAAACAACTACTATAGATCGTTTATGGCGTGAAGATGGCACTTAAACGATCTATAGAGTGTAAGGTCAGACCCTCCGGACTATTTCTTCATTATTCTGCATAATTCTTGACGATTCGTTTCATCTTCTCTGACTTTCCAGGCACCATATGATGATGTCTACATCTAGGCTCATATGCTTCCGATGCTCCAACGAGTATGATCGGCTGATCATAGGCAGCTGGAAGTCCATTGACAAGCCTTTGAGTTCTACTTGCTGCTGATCCGCAAACCGCGCAAACAGCTTGAAGCTTCGTGACTGACTCTGCTAATGCCATTAAAACCGGTACAGACCCGAATGGCTCGCCACGAAAGTCCTGATCCAATCCAGCTAAAATGACCCGATAACCGCTATCCGCAAGATGCTGGGCAACTTCTACAATTTCTTCATCAAAAAATTGTACCTCATCAATCGCAATAATATCTATTTTTTTATTGAGATAATTAAAAATCTCAGTAGAATGCGAAATCGGTTTTGCCATAACAGACGATCCATTATGAGACACAACAGCTTCTTCCGCATAGCGATTATCAATAACAGGTTTGAAAACAGCAATGCTCTGTTTCGCAAATTGAGCTCGGCTGACTCTTTTAATTAATTCCTCCGATTTCCCTGAAAACATACTACCGCAAATCATCTCAATCCAGCCAGATTGTTTCATTTCATACATTGAAACAGTCACTCCCCTTTCCAGCTATTACCCTTTCTTCCGACCAATTTCTCATTATCAATTCGTCCTGATCCTTGGTCTAAAAACCTAATTTACTTTCTTGAACAACTCTTATAATAACGCCTTATTTCAGGCAATCTTAGTAAAAATACCATTAATTTACGATAAAAAAAACAGGCAAGGACATGCACTTGCCTGTTTCGGAAGTTTTCATTATTACTATTGTTGTGATTTAAGACCGTATTTTTTGTTGAAACGGTCAACACGTCCGCCAGCTTCAGCGAATTTTTGACGACCAGTGTAGAATGGATGACATTCTGAACAAGTCTCAACTTTAATTTCTTCTTTGATTGAACCAGTTTCAAATGTATTCCCGCAAGAGCAAATAACTTTTGCAAGTTTATAATTTGGATGGATTCCAGCTTTCATTCTTTTCAGCTCCTTCTGCCCTGAATCATTCTGAAACAGAGTTATAACTTCAATGCGAAGAGAAGTAACCCTCACATAAATTGTAAAAACACATGCACTTATTATAACAACTGTAGTCGAGATATGCAACTACTTGTTACATTTTACTAAAAGCAACGTAATCTGCATCTAAAACAAGACATCTGCCTAGGAACGTTGATGTTAACGTATCCCATCTAGTTAGCAACCCCTAGACGATATGAATCACTGCTTAATATTTGGCTCTGTTAAACTTGCCTGTTGATTGCAACGAGAAGCGTTCGCTTTCCGCTCCAATCAACATAGTGCCAAAATCAACAACACACTTTAACATAGCCTAGTTTTTAAGAACGCTTAGATGCCGCCAAACCTTTTTTCATTTCTTCTTCCAACTTACCGAAAAATTCTTCATTGCTCTTCGTTTGCTTTAAACGTCGCAGGAATTTCTCTACGAAATCCGGTGAGTCTGACATTGTTTTGCGGATTGCCCATAACTTATCAAGGCGATCTTTCGGAATTAACAATTCTTCCTTCCGTGTTCCAGAACGTCTAATATCAATCGCTGGGAAGATTCTTCTCTCAGCTAAAGTACGATCCAGATGAAGCTCCATATTTCCTGTACCTTTAAATTCTTCATAAATGACATCATCCATACGCGAACCTGTATCAACAAGCGCCGTTGCAAGAATGGTCAAACTTCCACCTTCTTCAATATTACGCGCTGCACCAAAGAATCGCTTTGGTCGATGGAATGCCGCCGGATCAATTCCACCTGAAAGAGTACGTCCACTCGGTGGAATCACCAGGTTATAAGCTCGGGCAAGACGGGTAATACTATCCATCAGGATGATTACATCGCGTTTATGTTCCACAAGTCGCATTGCGCGTTCAAGAACTAATTCTGCCACTTTTATGTGGTTTTCAGGTACTTCATCAAACGTTGAGCTTACTACATCACCAGCAACTGAACGTTCAATATCAGTTACCTCTTCAGGTCGCTCATCAATTAAAAGCACAATTAATTCTGCTTCTGGGTGATTCGTTGTAATTGAATTTGCAATTTCTTTAATTAGCATCGTTTTACCCGCTTTTGGCGGAGCAACTATCAAACCACGTTGACCAAACCCCACAGGAGCAAGCACATCCATAATTCGAGTAGATAAGTATTTCGGAACCGTTTCCAGTTTGACTTGGCGATCTGGATATAACGGAGTCAAGCCAGGGAAATGCACACGTTCTTTTGCCGATTCTGGGTTGTCACCGTTGACTGCTTCAACATGAAGCAAACCATAATAACGCTCATTTTCTTTTGGAGGTCGTACTTTACCTGATACTTTATCACCATTTCTTAGATCAAACCGACGAATTTGTGAAGCGGAAATGTAAATATCTTCAGAACTTGGTGAGTAGTTAATCGGACGTAAGAAGCCAAATCCCTCAGATGGGATAATTTCAAGCACACCTTCCATGAATAATAATCCATCTTGCTCAGCCTGTGCTTTTAATATCGCAAAGATTAGTTCTTTTTTGGAAAGCTTGCTGTAATACGATACTTTGTACTCGCGAGCATGCTCGTACAAATCTTTTAATTTCATGTTTTCTAAATTCGAAATAGTTAAATTCATTTTGGCACCACACTTTATATAATTAACGGTTACATCCATATCATACATAGATAACATGAATGGTTAATAAATGGCAATAGGGAGAGTATCCTTTTTGCTAGAAGATAATGAATGACATCTTTACTTGTAAAGAAGAATAATATAGAAGGCTCATAAATTTGGAGTATTAAAAAAGCAGTTGATTTAATCTAAAATATTTTTATTTATAAAAACAACCCTTATTGTACTTTCTTTATTTTAATTAATCAACTTAAATTTTTTTACAGAGAAAGCGAGCAGTGAATACCGCCCGCTTTTATTGAAGAATTTCTAAAATCCACGAGGTAGAATGGGTTAACGCATGACTAAGTTTGGTTTCTTTTTCAAGCTATGACGCCCTTCAACAAAGCGGACTGTGCCAGATTTTGCTCGCATGACAACTGAATGAGTTTCGCCATAATTTCCTTTGAATTGGACACCTTTTAATAATTCTCCATCCGTGACGCCTGTTGCAGCAAATATTGCATCGTCACCACGAACAAGGTCTTCCATTCTTAACACAGCTTTGACATCAATCCCCATTTTCATACAGCGTTCAGCTTCTTCATCATTTTGCGGAAGCAGTTTCCCTTGAATTTCTCCACCAAGGCATTTTAAGGCAACAGCTGAAATGACGCCTTCAGGTGCTCCACCGCTTCCAAATAAAATATCAACGCCAGTATGATCAAATGCTGTATTGATAGCTCCAGCTACATCGCCATCATTAATTAACTTAATTCTCGCTCCCGCATCACGTAATTCTTGAATAATTCTTCTATGTCGCTCTCGGTTTAACACCGTTGCTACAACATCTTCAATGTTTTTATTCTTCGCTTTTGCGACAGCCTTTAAGTTATCAAGAACCGAGGCATTGATATCAATTAATCCAACCGCTTCTGGACCAACAGCGATTTTTTCCATATACATATCAGGCGCGTGTAGTAAATTACCATGATCTGCGACTGCTAAAACGGCAAGAGCATTCCAGCCACCAGATGCAACAATATTCGTTCCTTCTAAAGGGTCTACCGCTACATCTACTCGAGGTCCATAGCCTGTCCCAAGCTTCTCCCCGATGTATAGCATAGGAGCTTCATCCATCTCTCCTTCACCGATGACAACTGTCCCTTTCATCGGAACGGTATCAAATACATCTCGCATCGCAGTTGTGGCTGCATCATCCGCTTCCATTTTCAAGCCTCTACCCATCCAGCGGGCTGATTCCAATGCCGCTCCTTCTGTCACGCGAACGAGTTCCATTGATAAGCTTCTTTCCATTGCGTTTCCCCCTTAGTGTTACTAACATGTTATTTATTTAAAATAGTATAACACATTATTCAAGTGATGTAACACATTGAAAATTAAGGAAGTAGTTAATCTTTAAACTGTTCAATTTCTTCTACAGTCATTTCCTCGCGCCAAATCGTTGCACCAAGTCCTGATAATTTCTCAACAAGGTGGCTGTAGCCTCGGTCGATATGTTCAAGACCTGTTATTTCCGTGATACCTTCTGCCATAAGACCAGCAATAACAAGAGCTGCCCCAGCGCGCAAATCACTCGCCTTTACTTTCGCACCTTGAAGTTGAACAGGTCCATTTATAATGGCCGCACGTCCCTCAACTTTAATGGTTGCATTCATTCTGCGGAGTTCATCAATATGTTTAAAGCGCGCACCGTAAATCGTGTCTGTAACCATACTTGAGCCAGTTGTTTTCGTTAATAATGAAGTAAAAGGCTGTTGAAGGTCTGTGGGGAATCCAGGATAGACGAGCGTTTTAATATCGACAGACTTTAATGGAAATGATCCAGGGGACACGAAGATTTGATCATCTCCTGTTTCTATATTTACACCCATTTCCCGTAATTTAGCAATCAAAGATTCTACATGTTGTGCTATGACATTATCAATTATTATACCTTTTCCAACCGCTGCAGCCATTATCATAAACGTGCCTGCTTCAATTCGATCAGGAATAATGGTATGTCTGCACCCGTTTAGCTTTTCAACGCCATCAATTCGAATAACGTCTGTACCTGCCCCTTTAATCTTCGCACCCATATTTGTCAATAATGTCGCTACATCAATGATTTCCGGCTCTTTAGCTGCATTTTCAATGGTTGTGCGACCTTTCGCAAGCACTGCTGCAAGCATAATATTAATCGTTGCCCCTACACTCACAACATCCAAGTAAATTTTTGCGCCACGAAGTTCATCCGCTCGTAAATAAATCGCCCCTTGCTCATTTGTAACTTGGGCACCGAGTGCTTCAAATCCTTTAATATGCTGGTCTATTGGACGAGGCCCTAGATGACACCCACCTGGCAAACCGATAACAGCCTTCTTGAATTTACCAAGCATGGCCCCCATCAAATAATAAGAAGCACGTAATTTCTTTACTCTACCATTTGGCAATGGCATTGAAACCATTCTTGATGGGTCCACAGTCATCTCTCCATCGCGAAAATCAATCTCTCCTCCTATTTCCTCGAGGAGCGCTTTCAACATTTGTACATCCGATATATCTGGTAACCCTTCAATGGTAACAGTAGAATCAGCTAATATTGTTGCAGGAATGAGGGCTACGGCACTATTCTTAGCTCCGCTTACTCGAATGCTCCCTTGTAAAGGGTACCCACCCGCAATCTTAAGTTTTTCCATAACGAACTCCCTTCTAAACTGGTGAAGATCTCACCCAAAGGAACAATGGGTTATTTTACCATTATAGACATATATTTTTCACTTTACTAGTTTGCACAAAAATTCAAAAGTCATGTACAAAATTTTATTAATTTTTTGTAAGGATAGATCTAGTCCAGAACGAAAATGCTTCATTATTAGAAAGCGTTTACACCTTTGCTTTTCATTCCGATATTTTGCTTCGGATCTCCTTTTATATAAGAATCGTTCCTAGCACTTCAATATTTTACGTTCCTGAAATAACCCTCCTAAAGTGTAATTTCATTGTCACTCTAGTTTATATGATAGTGGAAAAAATTCCAACTCTTTAAAAAGAGATCGTCTAAAAAGTCCTATTAAAATTCAGGAATAATAACATTAAATACCAATCCATACTTTTTTAGCACCAATAATAAAATAAGAGTTTCTCTTCCACTTCACATAAAATGTAAAATAGAAGAGAAACCCTTGTTTACTTCAAAGTATAACTTACGCTTGTCCAGCAGAACCGAATTCGCGAATTTTTCCAATAACTACTTCTTTAATTGCGTCACGTCCAGGTACAATGTATTTACGTGGATCATATACTTTTGAATCGTTGTTCAATACTTCACGAACAGCTTTTGTAAAAGCAATTTGGTTTTCTGTATTTACATTGATTTTAGATGTTCCTAGAGAGATCGCTTGTTGGATATCTTTTGTTGGGATTCCAGTTCCACCATGAAGAACTAAAGGAATTTGTGTTAAGTCACGTACTTCTCCCATTTCTTTGAATCCTAGGTTTGGCTCACCTTTGTATTCACCGTGTACAGAACCTAAAGCTGGAGCAAAGCAGTCAACACCTGTTTGTTTAACTAGATCTTCACATTCTTTAGGATCAGCATAAATAACACCTTCTGCAATCACGTCATCTTCTTGACCGCCAACTGTTCCAACTTCTGCTTCAACAGAAGCATTTTTAGAATGAGCATATTCAACAACTTTCTTCGTTGTTTCAATATTTTCTTCAATTGGGTGGTGTGAAGCGTCAATCATTACAGATGTAAAGCCAGCATCAATTGCTTCTTTACATTTATCAAAACTTGAACCATGGTCTAAATGGATTGCAACTGGTACTGTAATTTTCATATCTTCTAATAGGCCCTGAACCATCATAACGACTGTTTTAAATCCGCCCATGTGACGAGCAGCACCTTCTGATACTCCAAGAATAACAGGTGATTTTTCTTGTTCAGCAGCACCTAAAATAGCTTGAGTCCATTCTAAGTTATTAATATTAAACTGCCCAACTGCATATTTACCTTCAAGAGCTTTGTTAAGCATTTCTTTCATCGAAACTAAAGGCATAATCATTTCCTCCTACAGTAAATGTTCTTCTAACTACTAATACTCCTTAGAGGTTTCCACAAACTTTTCTAGATATTCAAGAATGTGAATGTCTCTTTTTCCTTTATAAGCATATCAAGACAATCAAAAAACAGCAACAAATTCCGCGCGCGGTAGAATATTCAGTTTTATTACAAAAAATTAAGCGGTTCCACAAATTATTAGATGTTAAATCACTACAATTTTATCGCTTTTTTACTTAAAATCTGCAATAACATATGATTAACCAAGAATTTTTTTAATTAGATTGAATGATTATATTTTCACGTACCGCTTTACGAATATCGTCTATATCAAATGGTTTTGCAAAATGAGTAATTGCCCCTAAGTCCTTTGCCTCCTGTATCATATCAAGCTCCCCATAAGCGGTCATGATAATGACACGGATGTCAGCATCTATTTGCTTCATGCGCTTTAGTATTTCGATTCCGTCCATCCCGGGGATTTTCATATCCAAAAGAACCAAATCAGGTGAATGATTCGTAACGATATCAAGTGCTTGTAAACCATTCGCCGCCTGAAATGTATCATACCCTTCCTTATGTAACACTTCATTCAATAATATCCTAATACCAAATTGATCATCGACAATAAGAACCTTTCCTGCCATTCTCTCACTTCTTTCTCAAACAAATTTTTTATGCTTATTTGACTAACGCACAACATGTAAAGTAGCCATCGTCTGAAGAACTCCAATGATAGAAGTTTCATTTTATTGTTACTGTAGATTCAACTAGTTATATCTTAGTATTTACAATCGCTACCTTTTCACTATTCAAAAGCTTCGAAGGATTCGTTTAAAGTTAGTTAATGCTAAATATGGTTCTTACTTTACAATTGTAAACTATTCATCAAAATTAAAATACTATATTTTAAAAAAATGGTAAATTAAAAAAGTGAATAATTCAATCCTCCTAAAGTACTTGATACCACATTTCTGTGGAAAAGGGGCGGGGTTTCGCACAATCAGCTCTGTACCACCACCTTCATAAGGTGATACAGTTTATAGAACCAGAACTATTCTTCGTTTGGCTTTAAAACGGGCCCTCATGGATATCTTAAATGAAAAGCGCCATTTACTAAAGCGGCTTCCTTTCCAATCAAAATGCTTTCCCTTATAATTAAATGCATTCAGTAGGTATAGATAGTGAATGAAAGGAGTAATATCCATGTTAAAAATATTCTCCACCCAGTTAACTGGATTATATAAAAAGATGATGGATGAAGAGAGCTTCAATTTTGAAGATGGAGGAAGACTTCTCGCTCAAGCAGCTATTAGTGATGGTGCGATTTATCTCAAAGGTTTCAAAGAGATGGAGGGCATTCTTTCAGAAGCTTTTCACGGAGCAGAGCCTTTCCCAAGCGCCAAGCCCTTTGTTGATAATGCATCATTAAACGTGGCGGATCGCGTGATCTTATTTACGCGTTACACCACAGACCAATCAGCTTTACAGCTTGCTAAAAAGCTGCGTGACCAACAGATTCCTTTTGTAACGATTGCTTCTTCTCTGGTTTGTGATGAAGAATCCATCGAACAATATTCTGATGTGCATATTAATTTACGTTTGCTAAGAGGGTTAATCCCAGATGAAACAGGAAACCGTGTCGGTTTTCCACATTTAATGATCGCTTTATTTGCCTATTATGGAATTAAAACAACACTGGAAGAAATTCTTTTGGAGTACAGCGAAGAATAAAGTGAAACTTCAATCAGTGAGGTTTCTTCATCCCCCACTGATTGTTAGCCGTTCTAGAGTCGATAATACCTCCGTGCAGAATAGATCAATCGACTCTACGAACTAAGGTTCAATGAATCACAGTCTAAGTACGCGCCGTGCTGCGGCAAGTTGGTTCTTAATAAGTAGGCTCTGTTAAACTTGCCTGTTGATTGGAACGTAAGGCGTTCTCTTTCAACCTGCGGACGGAAGCCTCCTCGGTGCTGTGTGCCTGTGAGATCTTCCCTGTGATTCGCTTTTCTAAACAGGAGCCTCACGCCGCCTTCCGCTCCCAACATAGTGCCAACATCAACAACGAGGTTTAACATAGTCAATAAGTAAAACGAGGGTACCCCAAAAAGGTCTGTCCACGCGCACACAGTTCAAAGGTTCTTACGTTTAATTTGAACTGTATGAGGCGTTGCTAACCTTACATTATGGGTACCCTCGTTTATTTGTATTATTTATTAGGCTTTAATGACATTTCCACAAAATCACGGAATAGTGGTTGTGGACGATTTGGACGAGAAATGAATTCTGGATGGAATTGAGAAGCCACAAACCATGGGTGATCTTTCAATTCAATGATTTCAACAAGACGACCATCTGGGCTAGTTCCTGAGAAGACAAAACCTGCCTCTTCCATAGCTTGGCGATAATGGTTATTGAATTCATAACGATGACGGTGACGTTCATAAACCACTTGTTGTCCATATGCTTCAAAGGCTTTTGTACCTTCTACTAATTTACATGGATACAGCCCTAGACGTAATGTACCACCTAAATCTTCCACATCTTTTTGTTCAGGCAATAGGTCGATGATCGGATACTCTGTATCCTGATTAATTTCTGCTGAGTGTGCTCCTTTTAGACCAAGCACATTACGAGCAAATTCAACAGAAGCTAGCTGCATACCTAAACAAATACCAAGGAAAGGTTTTTTCTGATTACGAGCAAATTCAGTAGCCGCAATTTTCCCTTCAATACCACGATCACCAAACCCGCCAGGAACAAGTATCCCATCAGCATGTCCTAATAGTTCTTTTACATTTTCTCTTGTAACATGTTCAGCATTAACCCAATCAATTTCAACATCTGCATCATGCGCATATCCTGCATGTTTTAATGCTTCAACAACTGAAAGATATGCATCTTGAAGCTCGACGTATTTCCCAACAAGAGCGATCTTCGTAGTTTTTGATAGTGACGTAACTTTTTTAACAAGCTCTTTCCACTCGGTCATGTCAGCTTCTTTGCAATCTAATTTCAAGTGGTCACAAACAATTTGGTCCATGTTTTGTGCTTGAAGCGATAAAGGAATGGAGTAAAGAGTGTCCGCATCTTGACATTCAATAACTGCTTTTTTATCAATATCACAAAATAAGGCAATCTTATCTTTCATATCTTGAGAAATCGGCATTTCCGTACGACACACAATGAGGTTTGGTTGAATGCCAAGGCTACGTAATTCTTTTACGCTATGTTGAGTTGGCTTTGTTTTTAATTCTCCTGCTGCTTTAATAAACGGAACAAGCGTGCAGTGAATATACATCACATTATCACGACCGATGTCACTTTTGATTTGACGAATAGCTTCAAGGAATGGCAGCGATTCGATATCGCCCACAGTTCCGCCGATTTCTGTTATGACTACATCTGCATTTGATTCTTTTCCTGCTAAAAATGCACGTTCTTTGATTTCATTCGTAATATGGGGTATTACTTGTACGGTACCACCCTCATAATCGCCACGACGCTCTTTTCTAATAACAGTCGAATATACTTTACCTGTTGTCACATTACTGTGTTTACCAACATTTATATCAATAAAACGCTCATAATGCCCTAAGTCAAGATCAGCCTCCGCACCATCATCCGTTACATATACTTCACCGTGTTGGTACGGGCTCATTGTTCCTGGATCCACATTGATATACGGATCGAATTTTTGAATCGTTACACTTAGTCCTCTGTTTTTCAATAATCGTCCCAATGAAGCTGCCGTAATCCCTTTACCCAGCGAAGAAACGACACCGCCTGTTACGAAAATATACTTTGTCATGTTGTATCCTCCTTCAAGTTCTTCCATTTTTCTTTTAAATCCTAAAACTCATTCTTTTAGATTTCCTTTTAATTACAGGACCATTTATATGAATCCATGAAAAAATAAAAAAATGATGTTTATTTGAATGATTCATTCAGCAATCCATCATTTTACGCAGCATTGTTTTTCACAGGTAGTAATTTTATATTTTTCAACCTGTCATTGTGTCGAACGCAAGCAGCCTAAATCCTCCAAGCAAATTAAGCCTGAATTTTAACAAAGCTCTTCCGTTTTCCTAATATAAATACAAAACGCTCCGCTTACGAATGTAAGGGAGCGATATATTTTATCATCCTGTCCTTTTTTAAGGAGCCCAAAATGATTCTACAAATTCTGCTAGAAAAAGTCAAGAGAATCCCTATTCTTTTTCTACTTCATCGTCAAAGTCTTCTTCTTCTTCTTCTTCTTCATCCAACTCAAATTCATCATCGTCTATTAATGCGTCTTTAAGGTCGTCCTCATCTTCATCCTCGTCTTCGACTAGGTCATCATCAATATCCTCATCAAGTGGATCATCAAGGAGATCATCCTCGTCTTCATCTAGATCTTCTATATCATCTTCAAAGTCCAAATCTTCCTCATCCAGCTCATCAAAATCATCCTCGACGATTGACGCTTTCTTAGCTTTTTTCTTTTTCGGCTTAACGACATGGACAACCTCATCTTCGATTTGATCAACTGGATACCAAGTTTTTAACCCCCAGCGATTTTCACCTAGACAAGTAAAACGACCGTTAACATTTAAATCTGTATAAAATTGTGGAATTTTACTTCTAATTTCTTCTTTCGATACGCCTTGCAAAGCAGCTATTTCATTTACTAAATCATCAAATAACAAAGGTGCGTTCTTTTCTACAAGCAATTCATATGCGAGTTCAAGCAAAGACATTTCTAATAATTCTTCTTTTGAGTATGATTGTAAACTCAAGTTCGGCACTTCCTTTCTATATCAAACACTCCGTAAGTGTCTTTTCAAACAAAACACATCCATACAGGATTCTGCATCCTTCATTGCTATTCCTGCTAAACATACTATCCATTATAAACAATATCAGGAGGTTTATGCTAGTGAATCTTAGATTCTATGTTTAAGTCTGTAAAAAAAAGAGGACGTCCCAAAACGAAGAGACAGACCCCGCAACTACTAAATTCAGTTGAAGAAGGATTTACATATTCCTTCGATATTGGCCACCCACCTCGTACAAAGCACGGGTTATTTGTCCAAGACTTGCATATTTCACACATTCCATCAGCTCAGCAAATATGTTATCTCCATTCATTGCCGAATCTTTCAATCGTTGTATTGACTCAGCATATCGATCGATGTTGCGCTTTTGGAAAGTTCGAAGATTCTCAATTTGCCCTTCTTTTTCTTCTTTAGTAGCTCGTGCTAGCTCCATTGTATCAAGATCTTCTGCACTTTTTGGATTAGGATTCAAATAGGTATTCACTCCAATAATCGGCAGTTCCCCTGAATGTTTCTTCATTTCATAATACATCGATTCATCTTGAATTTTTCCACGTTGATATTGGGTTTCCATCGCACCAAGAACACCACCGCGATCATCGATTCGGTCGAATTCCAAAAGAACAGCCTCTTCCACTAAATCTGTAAGTTCTTCAATAATGTACGAGCCCTGAAGGGGATTTTCACTTTTTGACAGCCCAAATTCTTTAGTAATAATCATTTGAATCGCCATAGCCCGGCGGACCGATTCCTCGGTAGGTGTTGTAATCGCTTCATCATAGGCATTTGTGTGTAAAGAATTGCAATTATCCTGGAGAGCCATCAGTGCTTGTAAAGTCGTGCGAATATCATTAAAATCAATTTCCTGTGCATGCAGAGAGCGACCGGATGTTTGGACATGGTATTTCAATTTCTGACTTCGCTCATTCGCCCCATACTTATCACGCATAACCGTCGCCCAAATTCTTCTTGCTACCCTGCCGATTACTGTATATTCCGGATCCAATCCATTTGAGAAGAAAAAGGATAAATTCGGAGCAAAATCATCGATTTTCATGCCTCTGCTTAAATAGTATTCTACATACGTAAAGCCATTCGCCAATGTAAAAGCTAATTGTGAAATGGGATTAGCGCCAGCTTCTGCAATATGGTAACCGGAAATCGAGACAGAATAATAATTTCTCACTTTGTGACGAATAAAGTATTCCTGGATATCTCCCATCATTCTTAAAGCAAATTCTGTAGAGAAAATGCATGTGTTTTGACCTTGATCTTCTTTTAAAATATCAGCTTGAACTGTTCCACGTACCGTTTGCAGTGTATATGCTTTGATCTGTTCCATTTCTTCTTGCGTTACTATTCTTTTTAGTTGGATTTCTTTTAAAGCAATTTGTTGTTCAATAGCTGTGTTTAAATACATCGCTAAAATAATCGGAGCCGGACCATTGATGGTCATTGATACCGATGTAGATGGATGGCATAAATCAAAGCCTTGATAAAGCTTTACCATATCATCTAACGTACAAATGCTAACCCCACTCTCCCCTACTTTCCCATAAATATCTGGGCGGTGATCAGGGTCTTCACCATATAAAGTAACGGAATCAAAAGCTGTGCTAAGTCTTTTAGCGTCATCATCTTTAGATAAATAGTGAAAACGGCGATTCGTTCGATCAGGCGATCCTTCTCCGGCAAATTGACGTTTCGGATCCTCTCCCTGTCGTTTGAATGGGAAAACTCCGGCAGTATAGGGGAACTTACCAGGAATATTCTCTAAATAAACCCAACGAAGGATTTCTCCATAGTCAACAAACTTAGGTAATGAGACTTTCGGAATCGATAAACCTGATAAACTTCTTGAGCGTAGTTCAGTGACAATTTCCTTATCACGTATTTTTGTAGTCAGCTTTTCTCTTGAATACTGTTCTTTTAAATCATCCCATTCTGCAAGTATTTTTCTAGATTCTGCCGTTAATTTAGCTTGTGTTTCCACACGCAATGCCTCAAGAATGTTCCAAGCAGTTTGGTCTGTCCCTTTTTGACTCACTGCATCCATAGCTCCCTCGAGTTGAAATAAACGACGGGCTACTTTCACCTGTTTTTCCGTATGACGGTGGTAATTCCGGACTGTATCTGTGATTTCACGTAAATAATAACGGCGATTGTTTGGAATAATCATATTTTGCTTTTTCACGTTAGCCTGTTTTCCGAAAGTAGTAGACCATGAGGTTCCTGTTTTTTCATTTACCTTTTCTACTAATTCGGCAAATAAGGCATTTGTCCCAACGTCATTAAATTGAGAAGCAATGGTTCCATAAACAGGCATCTCTTCCGTGTCGCGGTCAAAAAGAAGCCGGCTTCGTTGATATTGCTTTTGCACCTGATTTTTGGCATCTTCTGAACCTTTACGTTCAAATTTATTAATAACGACCAAATCAGCGTAATCGATCATATCGATTTTCTCCAATTGTGATGGTGCTCCAAATTCACTTGTCATTACATAAAGGGAAACATCACTAACCTCAGCGATTTCTGCATCACCTTGCCCAATTCCGCTCGTTTCCACGATGACTAGATCAAAACCAGCCGCCTTGACTACAGAAATAGCATCACGGATGGCTAAAGAAAGCTCTGTCTTGGAGTGGCGTGTTGCAAGGCTTCGCATATACACGCGATTAGAGAATATTGCATTCATCCGTATACGATCACCAAGTAAGGCCCCACCTGTTTTCTGTTTAGTTGGGTCAATAGAAAGAACAGCTACTCTCTTTTCAGGTATTTCATTAAGGAACCGACGAATTAATTCATCGGTTAAGGAGCTTTTCCCCGCTCCCCCTGTTCCTGTCATTCCAATAACCGGCGTCTGTTTATTAGATGTCTTAATTTGTTCAAAAACACGGTCTGTCGATGCCGCTGCTTCATCATCCATTGCAATCCTGTTCTCAGCAAGTGTAATGTACTTGGCAACAGCTACTGGATTCCCTGATAGTAATTCGTCAAATTGATCTGGCAAAGAAGAATGAATCGTTGAAAAATCACATTCTTTAAGTATTTTATTAATCATTCCTTGAAGCCCTTGGCTTCTCCCGTCTTCAGGTGAAAATATATGACAAATTCCATAATCATGAAGTTCTTTGATTTCTCGGGGAATAATGACTCCGCCTCCACCACCGTAAATTCGAATATGTGGTGCCCCCTTTTCCTTCAACAAATCATACATGTATTTAAAGTATTCTAAATGACCACCTTGATAGGATGTAACAGCAATCCCCTGAACATCCTCCTGTATCGCTGCATTGACTACTTCCTCGACCGAACGATTATGACCGAGATGAATAACCTCCGCACCGCTTGATTGCATAATTCTTCTCATGATATTAATCGTTGCATCGTGTCCATCAAACAAACTTGAAGCTGTCACTAAACGAATCGGATGTTTTGCTCTATAAATCTCAATTGTACCCATTTGCCTTCCCCCTCATCGCAATAGGTTGTAATCCATCTTTATTTTGCTGAAAAGGGGCGGGGCTTCGCAAAATCAGCTCCGCACCACCACCTTCATAAGGTGATACAGTTTGAAAACCTGAACCTTTTCATCGTTAGGTTTTAGAGCAAACACTCATGGACGTTTTTTGTGCGAATCCTTGAGTAACCAGCGTTGTCTGATATTCAATATATTCTTCCAATGTAAATAATCGTTGTAATGCCCATCTTCTGAAACCCCACATTTGCCCTTGGACAAAAATATTGTGGGCACAAAGAGTGATTTGTGCTTTTGGTAAGTTGAATTCACCATTTTCCACACAACGCTCAATGACAAGTTCAATCATCCTTACCATTTCAATTTCTTTATTTAATACATAGGCAAGAGCATCTTTTGATAAGGATTTCGCTTCTTGATACATCACAAGAACTTCATCCTGCATATCATTCATTACTTGAAAAAAATAAGCAATGTTTAGTTTCAAGCTTTCAATCGTTCCATTATTTAGTTTGACCTCTTTTTGTAGACGAGCTTTCACTTCATCATAGATGAAATCGCAAACAAGATATAACACATCTTCTTTTGTTCGAATATATTCATAAAGAGTCCCAATGCTGAACCCCGCAGCTTTAGCAATTTCTCTTGTTGTGGTTCGGTGAAAACCCTTTTCTTTAAAAAGTATGGCAGCTCCTTTAATAATTTGATTGCGCCTCATAATAATTAGTTGTTCATCTTTAACAGATGCATGAACTTCTCTTTTCTTCATAATTCACCTCATTAAAAAAACCATCACCGGCCTTTGTTAAAAGTTAACTTAAGAACAGATTCTGAATTCATGCCAAAAGTCCGGTGTTCAACCGAATTCTCCTTGTATTTCTTCTATTTTGTGAGCATTCTTGAGATTACAAGTTTTTGAATTTCTTGAGTACCTTCATAAATCTGGGTAATTTTCGCATCTCTCATATAGCGTTCAACAGGATAGTCTTTCATATAGCCGTAACCACCAAATACTTGCACTGCTTCGGTTGTAACTTTCATTGCAGTATCCCCTGCAAATAATTTCGACATGGCAGATTCTTTTCCATACGGAAACCCTTCAGATTCAAGCCAAGCCGCCTGGTACGTAAGGAGACGAGCAGCCTCAACACTAGTGGCCATTTCCGCAAGCTTAAAGCCAACTCCTTGTTGGGCTGCAATCGGTTTTCCGAATTGGACACGCCCTTTTGCATATTCAACAGCTGCATCGAGCGCTCCTTGAGCAATCCCGACAGCTTGTGCCGCTATTCCATTTCTACCACCATCTAGCGTCATCATCGCAATTTTGAACCCTTCCCCTTCTTTTCCTAGCAAGTTATCTTTTGGAACCTTGCAGTCTTCAAAAATTATTTCAGTAGTTGGTGACGAACGAATCCCTAATTTTCTCTCTTTTTTTCCTATGCTAAAACCAGAAAAGTCTTTTTCAATAATGAACGCACTCGTACCTTTTTGTTTGGATTTAGGATCCGTTAAAGCAAAGACAATATACGTATCCGCAATCCCACCATTTGTGATGAAGATTTTGGACCCATTTAACACATAATAATCCCCATCTAATCTAGCCTGCGTGCGCATTCCTCCAGCATCCGAACCAGCACCAGGTTCCGTCAGACCATATGCGCCAATTTTCTTTCCTTCTGCCATTGGACGAAGATATTTCTGCTTTTGCTCTTCCGTACCGAATGAATAGATGGGCCATCCTGCAAGAGATGTATGGGCGGATAACGTAACACCTGTAGATGCACAAACTCTTGAAAGTTCTTCAATTGCGATACAATAGGCTAAATAATCGCTACCGATTCCACCATATTCTTCGGGCCATGGAATACCGGTCAAACCTAATTCAGCCATTTTATCAAACAACTCTCGATCGAATCTTTCTTCTTCATCACGTTCTGCAGCAGTCGGTTCTACTTCTTTTTTTGCAAAATCACGAACCATTTTTCTAATCATTTCATGTTCATCAGTTAATTTAAACTGCATGCCACTCCCCCCTACAAATGTTTGTGAATGACGATTTTTTGAATTTCACTCGTACCTTCGTAAATTTCTGTCACTTTTGCATCGCGAAAATAGCGCTCAACCGGATAGTCTTTCGTATAGCCGTAGCCACCGAACACTTGAATGGCTTCTGTCGTCACATCTACTGCTGTTTTTGAAGCGAATAGCTTAGCCATCGATGCTTCTTTGCCACAAGATAAACGGTGTGAACGAAGATAGGCTGCTTGATAGACTAATAATTTGGCCGCTTCAATTGCTGTCCCCATTTCAGCAAGCTTGAAACCGACTCCTTGATGTACAGCAATTGATTTTCCGAATTGAACACGTTCCTTGGCGTATTCATAAGCATGACCGAATGCCCCTTCAGCAATTCCTAGTGCTTGTGCTGCAATACCAATTCGACCTACTTCTAAATTGGCCAGGGCAATTTTGAATCCATCCCCTTCCTTACCTAATAGGTTTGCAACAGGTACCTTCATATCCTCAAATGTAAGCTGTACGGTTCGTGAACCCATGAGACCCATTTTATGTTCATCTTTGCCAATGACTAAACCTGGTGTGTCTTTCTCCACAATGAAAGCAGAAATCCCTTTACTCCTCTCTTTTAGGTTAGTGGAAGCAAAAACAATATACACATCTGCTTCTCCGCCATTTGTGATAAATGCTTTCGACCCATTCAATCTATAAAAATCACCATCTCTTATTGCCTTTGATTTCAAGTTGGCGGCATCAGATCCAGCACTAGATTCTGATAAGCAAAAAGCGCCTAAATATTTTCCAGTTGCAAGCATAGGAACGTATTTTTGCTTTTGCTCTTCGCTCCCAAAATAGACGATTGGATTTGTTCCAACAGATGTATGAACAGAGAGAATAACACCTAAGGCTGGGCTTACTTTGGAAATTTCATGAATGGCGATAATATAAGAAATAAAATCCATTTCAGCGCCGCCATATTGTTCAGGTATCGGAATCCCCATTAATCCAAGCTCCCCCATTTTTTGAAGCACTTGTCTGGGAAATTCACCACTCTCCATCCTTTCTACAATGGGAGCAATCTCTGCTACCGTAAAATCACGAACCATTTTACGCATCATTTCTTGCTCTTCATTAAAAAGAAAATTCATCCGCACACCTCCTAGCTATCACTAAATACTTGTTAGCTATATTCATAAAAGCCACGTCCTGACTTTTTACCAAGCCATCCTGCTTTTACATACTTACGAAGCAGGGGGCATGGGCGGTATTTGTCATCACCGAAGCCACTATGGAGCGTCTCCATGATAGATAAACATGTATCTAAACCGATAAAATCAGCGAGAGTAAGTG
Source organism: Peribacillus huizhouensis (assembly GCF_014138605.1). Classification (GTDB taxonomy): domain Bacteria; phylum Bacillota; class Bacilli; order Bacillales; family DSM-1321; genus Peribacillus; species Peribacillus huizhouensis. Next base: position 95,040 of record NZ_JACJHX010000010.1, read on the forward strand.
GTCCCATCGGATGGTTCATACCTAATTTCATAACATCATCAATCGCTTCCTTAGAGGCCACTCCTTCAAATAATGTATAAATGGCTTCATTGATCATCGGCATCAAAATTCGATTAGATACGAACCCAGGAAAATCATTCACTTCAACTGGGACCTTTTTTAGCGATACAGCCAGTTTTTCAATCGTTCTATATACTTCATCATCTGTAGCTATGCCGCGGATGATTTCAACAAGTTTCATAACTGGAACAGGGTTCATAAAATGCATGCCAATCACTTTTTCAGGACGTCTGGTCGCTGCTGCAATTTCGGTAATGGGGAGTGAGGATGTGTTGCTAGCTAGAATTGTATGAACAGGTGCAATCTGATCAAGCTCAGCAAATAACGATGCTTTAATTGCCATGTTTTCAACAGCTGCTTCTATGACTAAATCAACCGAAGCCGCGCTTTGTAAATCAATGGAGGGGGTTAGTCTTTTAAGCGTATCTGTTTTTTCCTGCTCGGTAAGCCTTTCTTTCTTCACCTGTTTAATCAAGTTCTGCGTGATCGCCTTAATTCCACGATTCACAAAGTCCTGTTTTAGATCATGTAGGATCACTTCATATCCGTTCATCGCACATACTTGAGCAATTCCTGAGCCCATTTGTCCAGCTCCAATGATCATTACCTTGTTAATGTCCACAGCTATTCCTCCTCTTCTCGATTGAAAACTCCATCACGTTTATCTTGGCACTTCTATTAAAATGGCATCTCCTTGACCGCCACCGCTGCAGATTGCAGCAATTCCTAGACCACCACCGCGTCGTTTCAGTTCATGCATAAGTGTAATGACGATGCGTGCACCACTTGCCCCTATAGGATGACCAAGTGCTATCGCCCCTCCATTTACATTCACTTTGGTTGGATCCACCTTGGCGATTTCCTTACTAGCAAGCGCCACCGCTGCAAATGCTTCATTAATTTCAAATAATGCAATTTCATCAAGCGATTTCCCAGTCTTTCTCAATAATTCATTGATTACGATACCTGGGGTTTTCGGAAAATCTTTCGCTACTACCGCTACTTCTGCATGACCCAGAATATAAGCAAATGGAGCAATACCCTCTTTCTCTGCACGTTCTTCACTCATTAATACAAGTGCCCCTGCTCCATCATTAATACCAGGAGCGTTTCCTGCTGTAATCGTTCCTTCATTGTTAAAGGCAGGTCTGAGCGTTGCTAGCTTCTCAATCGTTGTATCTTTTCTTGGTGCTTCATCGTTCACGATCGTTAAAAGCTCTCCTTTTCTACCAGATACTTGAACTGGTACAATTTCTTCAGCAAGTGTTCCATTCGCAATCGCTGCTATTGCTTTTTGGTGACTTTGAAATGCCCAATGATCCTGATCCTCTCGTGATAGCTCTAGCTCTTTTGCGGTGCTGTTCCCGTATGTGCCCATATGCACACCAGTGAAGCTGCAGCTTAAACCGTCATGAATCAGTACATCCTTCAATTGTGAATCACCCATTCGCAATCCCCATCTTGCATTTGGCAAAATGTATGGCGCATTACTCATAGACTCCATTCCACCAGCAACAATGACTTCTTCATCCCCAAGCCGTATAATTTGATCAGCAAGTGTCACACTGCGTAACCCAGATGCACAAACTTTATTAATCGTTTCAGTTTTTACTTGCCAAGGCAAACCTGCATGATGCGCAGCCTGCCGCGAAGGAATTTGTCCTTGTCCAGCTTGAAGTACATTCCCCATAATCACTTCATCGACTTGGCTTGCATCCATTCTTGCTCGGTTAAGAGCCTCTTTGATTGCAATTCCACCAAGCTCTGAAGCTGTTAAACTGCTAAGACCTCCGCCCAATTTACCAAAAGGTGTACGGGCACCACTCACAATCACTGTTTTTTTCATTAAAAATCCACCTAACTCCCTATGATTATTTTCAAAACTGATTGAACGTTCGCTCATAAGAAAAGCACAAACGCCTTTTCGACCACCCGTTGTAAGCGCTTTTATTATTTAATTTATAGTTTATTTAAACCTGTTAGAAACATTGAATAAAACTTCTTTACATATATCAGTTTCGATTAAGTGAAACTTCCATCAGTCAGTGGGGGTTCTTTCATCCCCCACCTACGCTTCTTCGCTTCTTCGATTCCCCCAAACCCCTGAAGGTGGGGGTCCTAGCTGCCCGTTAATGCGGGATAAATTTTAGTCTCTAAGCAGTAGGTTTCTGTTATGAAACTACAATTTGTTGATTCCCTATGACTGATCGCTCCAGCAATTCCGCTACATCATATGTTTTTACATCTTCTTCTACTTCTTTCGCCTTCGTTCCATCCGTAAGCATCGTTAAGCAGTATGGACAGCCTGAGCTAATTACGGATGGTCTTACAGCAAGTGCTTGTTCTGTTCGGGCAATGTTAATACGATGTCCGGTTTTTTCTTCCATCCACATCAAGCCGCCGCCTGCTCCACAACACATGCCATTTTCTCGGTTCCTTTCCATTTCAACAAGGGTAACGCCAGGGATTGATTTCAAAATCTCTCGAGGTGGGTCGTACACTTCATTGTAGCGGCCTAAGTAACAAGAATCATGGAAGGTTATCTTCTCATGAACTGGATGCTTCGGCACAAGTTTTCCTTCTTTTACAAGCTTAGCAAGCAGTTCAGTATGATGATACACTTCTGCATCCAATCCGAAGTCAGGATATTCATTTTTGAAAATATTATAGGCATGCGGATCGATGGTGACGATTTTCTTCACATTGTTTTTCTCAAACTCTTCTATATTTTTCGTTGCGAGTTCTTGAAAAACGAATTCATTTCCTAAACGGCGCGGCGTATCTCCTGAGTTCTTCTCTTTGTTTCCAAGAATCGCAACTTTCACACCAGCTTCATTCATTAACTTGGCAAATGATAAGGCAATCTTTTGACTACGATTATCATAAGATCCCATAGAACCTACCCAGAATAAGTATTCAAATTCTTCGTCTGCCTTCTTCATTTCCTTCACAGTTGGGATGTGAACATCATCGCGTAGCTCTCTCCAATCTTCTCTTTCTTTTCTGTTTAAACCCCAAGGATTTCCTTGGCGTTCAATGTTTGTCATCGCACGTTTGGCGTCTGGGTCCATTTTCCCTTCTGTTAAGACAAGATAACGTCTCATATCGATAATTTTATCTACATGCTCATTTAATACCGGACATTGGTCCTCACAGTTCCGACAAGTTGTACAAGCCCACAGTTCTTCTTCCGTAATCACTTCGCCAATCAAGTTCTTACTGTAAGGTTCGGTTGTTGCCGCTGTTTGTTGCGCTCCTGCTGTTCTTGACAGCATCGCGATTTGATTACCTTCTGTTTTACCAAACACAAATGCCGGCACCCACGGCTGCTTGCCTGTAACAGCAGCGCCAGTATTGGTTAAGTGATTACGCATTTTTACGATGAGATCCATCGGCGAAAGCATTTTGCCTGTTCCAGATGCCGGACACATATTCGTACAACGTCCGCACTCCACACAAGCATATAAGTCAGTAAGCTGGTACTGCGTAAAATCTTCAATCTTTTGAGCACCGTAATAGGCCTCTGCTTCATCATCCTCTGGTTCTTCTTCAAAATTAATGGATGCAAGCTTCCCAGGGTTCGTTAAGCGCATGAAGAAAACATTGATAGGTCCTGCAATTAAATGAGCGTGTTTGGATTGTGGGATATAAACAAGGAAGGTTAATATAATAAGCAAATGCAGCCACCATGCCATGTAAAAGCCTATCGTTGCTGCTGTTGGTCCTATCCAATTGAATAGGAATGCAACTCCTGAGGCGACGGGCTCTGACCAAGTAGCTTCATGCTCATTCCAGATCAAAGCCATTCCATTGCCTAATAACACAGTAGCCATAATGCCACCAATAAAAAGTACGACAAGCATTGCTTTGAAATCACGTTTTAGACGGACAAGTTTCTCAATATATCGTCGGTAAAATGCCCATATGATCGCGACAAGTACAGTTAATGTGACCATTTCCTGAAAGAAAGTAAAAACAGGATAGACTGGACCAAAAGGTAAATGCCACCCCGGTTTCAGACCTTTGATAATAAAATCGATTGCACCGAATTGCACTAAAATAAACCCATAAAATAGCATGACGTGAATCATACCGCTTTTTTTATCTTTCAATAATTTCTTCTGTTTAAATACATATATCCAAATATTCAACAGTCGCTCTTTAACACGGTTATCAAATTCTACTTTTTTTCCAAGCTTTATATAAGCTGTTCTTGTTCTAAGTAAATAAGTAAAAAGGCTCGCGGAGTAAGCGATCACAACGATTGTTGCGACTAAGTTTATCCAAAGTAAACGATTCATTTCCACAGAAATTAACCCCCTTCTGGTGAATGGCCGATTTGATTTGGCAAAATCATTGCCACTATCCTGTACTAGATTAACTCCATTATATAATGAATGAGCATTCAGTCAATAAATTTATTTTTATATTCCGAATTTTTAAACTATTAAGCCAACATTTGTGATTGTAAAAAATTCTATTCACTTCAATAGGCTTATTTAATGAGTATAAATGGAAATGATGCGTAAACTAATGAGACGAGACTTGCCACATTTGAGGAGAGAGAATGCTTTGAAAATTGCTATCGTTCTTTTACTGCTACTGTTTTTTGTCCTCTATTGGCTAAGAATTGATTTTAGACGAGGACAAAAACACCATACTCAAAACAATCACAATCGAGTGTATCCAAAACGCCGAGGAGACTTAAAGCTTTATACAGATGGAAATGATTTATTTGCAGAATTATTCAAGGATATTGATCAAGCTACTAAACATGTTCATGTTCTTTTTTATATTATTAGAAATGATCAGTTTAGCCAACATTTCTTGGACTTATTGATGCGCAAAGCCAGAAGCGGAGTTGAAGTAAGGATTTTGATTGACTGGATGGGAAGTAGAAATATATCAAAGCGAATAATAAAAGAATTAAAAAAGAACGGTGTTCACTTTTCTTATAGTTTTACACCAAAACTGCCCTACCTTTTCTATACCTCACAAAAACGCAATCATCGGAAAATTACTGTCATTGATGGAGAGATTGGTTATTTAGGTGGATTAAATATCGGAAAAGAATATATCAATCAAGACCCTAGGTTGTGTCCTTGGAGAGACTATCATCTTAAAATGACTGGTGAATCCATCCAAGATTTACAATATGAGTTTCTAACCGACTGGTATACGGCTACAAAGGAGGATTACCGGAATAGTGATTCTTATTTCCCCAAACAGCAACCTGGCTCTATGCAACATATGATTGTTCCAACCGAAGGATTCGGTTTGGAAGAAATATTTACACAATTCTTTCACAAGGCGAAAAATGAAATTATCATTGGCACTCCTTACTTCATTCCGAGCGAAGCATTACTTGAAGAACTGAGGAAATTGCTGAAAAAAGGTATTAAACTAACCATCATTGTTCCTTTTGTTTCTGACCATCCATTCGTGAAAGAAGCCGCCTATCGTTATTTTCGAATCTTAATAAAAGAAGGTGCTCACGTATTACAGTTCCAAAATGGATTTTATCATTCAAAAGTCTTATTTATTGATAACAATCTTTGTGATATTGGCACGGCAAATTTTGATAAACGCAGTTTGTTTTTAAATCATGAAGTCAATTGTCTAATCTATGATCCATCATTTTTAGCTGAAGTGGCAAAGAAAATACAGGATGACATCTCGAAGTCAACAACGCTATCAGAGTGTATGCTATCTCGTCCCACTTTGATTCAATCGATCAAAGAACGGATCGCCTATACGATATCACCTTTTTTATAAGTTTTTGAATAATGAAAGGATTTCTTATGAAAATACGATTTGGTTTTGTTTCCAATGCGACGCGACTATGGGACGCTTCACCCGCAAAAACAGTGACGTTCAAAAGGTTCGACCAGCTAGGAAAAGAGAAAGGCATGCAAAAACTGCAAGAAGTCACAAAACAGAATATCGCTAATACAAAACGCATTCTCTATTACAATTCGGCCCATCAGATTGAAATATACCGGATGTCCAGCTCTATCGTTCCACTAGCAACCCATCCTGATGTTAATTGGGATTTTGTTACACCCTTTAAAGACGAGTGGAAAGAGCTAGGTGACTGGGTTAAAACGAATAAATTAAGAATCAGCTTCCACCCTAATCAGTTCACGCTTTTCACTAGTCCAAAACCAAAAATTACACAGAACGCTGTAAGGGATATGGAATTCCATTTTAAAATGCTTGAAGCTATGGGTGTGGAAAAACAAGCGGTTATTAATATTCACGTTGGTGGAGCATATGGCGATAAAGAGAGTGCAACCTTCCGCTTTCACGAGAATTTACGATCTCTTCCTGAGATTGTGAAACGTCAAATGACACTAGAAAATGATGACAAAACCTATACAACTGATGAGACGTTAGCTATTTGTCAGAAAGAAAAAATCCCAATGGTATTTGATTATCATCACCATATGGCTAACGTTGGAGAAAAGGCATTTCAGGATTTACTTCCCGCCATTTTTTCAACCTGGGAGCATACACAATTAGCACCAAAAATCCATATTTCCTCGCCTAAATCAGAGAAAGAATTCCGTTCCCATTCCGATTTTGTCAACCTTGACTTTATCATGCCACTTCTTCAAGCACTTAAAAAATATCAACAGGATGTCGACTTCATGATTGAAGCGAAAATGAAAGACCAAGCCATGTTACAATTGATAAACGATATAGCAAAAATCCGTGGCGTAAAACGAATCAGCGGCGGTTCAGTGGAGTGGAAATAGAAATGATAAAGAACTTATCCCACACTGATTGATGTTTCACTTTATTGAACGTTTACTAGCTAGTCCCACATACAAAAACAAATTTGGCATTAAAACGCCTCCAGTTACCATGAGGGAAATATCATTAAGCACGCTACACTCGCCTAATCACAATGGTGGCGGTACGGAGCAGGATTATGAACTACTTCCTTCATAAAGGAAGTAAATCTGCAAAGTAGACTGGCTATTTTAGTAAGCTGCGAAGCCCCACTTTTATACAAAAGAGGATGGCACCTGAGCCATCCTCTTTCTATTTTCTTTACATTTTCTCTGGTGCAGATACGCCAATCAAGGCAAGTGCGTTTTTCAGTGTAATCTGCACAGATTTAGCAAGTGCGAGACGTGCTTTACTACGGTCAGTATACTCAACATCCAAAACTTTGTCAGCATTGTAGAAGCTGTGGAATACTGAAGCTAGATCAAAGATGTAATTCGTCATCCGATGCGGCATCCGTTTATCAGCTGCTTCAGCAATGGCTTGAGGGAATTCACCAAGCTTTTTCAAAAGTTCAATCTCTTTCTCTGTAGCAAGTAGCGAGAAATCTGCTGATTGATCTAAGTTAATTCCTTGCTCTTCTCCTTGACGTAAAATGCTTGATATACGTGCATGTGCATATTGTGAGTAATAAACAGGATTCTCATTGGATTGTGAAACGGCTAAATCTAAGTCAAAGTCCATATGGGTATCCGCGCTTCTCATCGCAAAGAAATAACGTGTTGCATCAAGACCTACTTCGTCAATCAGGTCTCGCATCGTTACCGCTTTTCCAGTCCGCTTACTCATTTTCATTTTCTCGCCATCTTTATATAAATGAACGAGCTGAATAATTTCTACTTCTAGTTGGTCACGACGGTAGCCTAAAGCTTCAATCGCTGCTTTCATACGAGGGATATATCCGTGATGGTCAGCTCCCCAAATATTAATCAGTTGCTCAAAGCCACGTTCTAACTTGTCACGGTGGTACGCAATATCTGGTGTTAAGTATGTGTAAGAACCATCCTGCTTAATAAGAACGCGATCTTTATCATCACCTAATTCTGTTGAACGGAACCATGTAGCTCCATCTTCTTCATAGATATGGCCTCTTTCTTTCAACGCAGCCAGACCTTCATCAATTTTCCCATTTTTATATAATGACGTTTCGGAATACCATACATCAAAGCGAACACGGAAATTTTCTAAGTCCGTTTTTAACTTTTCCATTTCATATTTCAAGCCGTAGTCACGGAAAAAATCAAAGCGCGTGCCTTCATCCACTGTTACGTATTGATCACCGAATTCCTCAGCAAGCTTTTTGCCGATTCCAATAATATCTGCGCCATGATAACCATCTTGTGGCATTTCTTTTTCAAGACCTAAAGCCTGGAAATAACGAGCCTCTACAGATTTAGCAAGATTATTGATTTGGTTGCCGGCATCATTAATATAATACTCACGTGACACATCATAGCCTGCTTTAGCTAGGACGTTACATAAAGTATCTCCTACTGCAGCTCCACGTGCATGCCCTAAATGTAGGTCACCCGTCGGATTAGCAGAAACAAACTCTACCTGAACTTTTTGTTTTTGACCAAATTCACTTTCACCATAAGAATCTCCGGCCTTTAAAATGACTGGAATTAACTCAGTCAAATATTGATTATTCATGTAAAAATTGATAAAACCAGGACCTGCAATTTCAATTTTTTCAATCGAAGCTTTATTACGGTCAAAGTTTTCAATTAAACTTTCCGCAATTGCACGAGGAGCCTTTTTCGCTACGCGAGCAAGTTGCATCGCCATATTTGTTGAATAATCACCATGTGTTTTATCTTTCGGAAGCTCTAATACCACATTGGGGATTTCCTCTTCAGTAGCTAGTCCTGCTTTTATTACTGCATCTTTTATTTCTTGTTTTAACTTTTCTTGAACTTGCTGGACGATATTCATTGATTATGCTTCCTCCTTATATATTAACGTCATTTCATATTGACCGGGCTCTGCCCCTTGCATCTGCATTTGATAGGAAATTTCAAAACGGCCTTCCTTTGTCTTTTCATTCCATTGATGCTTTGCTGACTTTGTTTCAGTAAGCAGTGTCAACATGCCATACAAGCTTTCGTAATGACCATTTGTCGCTTCACCTTCACGGAAGAGCTGACGCATCTTAGTCGCTCCATTTCGTAGAAGCAATATCTCATTGTCTTTATATTTAACTGTTGTCTGAATTTTCCCCGCTTCACTTTCCTCAGTATATTGTAAATAAAATGAGGAATTTTTTTGAAATTTTGTCCCAAAAGTTATTAACTCATACGCCTCAGATTCAGAGCCAACAGTAATTTTCGTTTTAAGTGTCACTTTTACAGATTGCTGTTCCAGATCATGAAGTGCCAATTTTCTACACATCCTTCAATACCTCTATAACTTTATAAGTATAAATACTCTTTCGAAAAGATTCAACCTGCATAAGAAACAATATCGCTTTAAAAAGCCAAGAACTGTTTAGAGGATGGCTTTATTCACATCTGAATTACTTTACACTTTAATCTGTAGATCTCAAGGTAAATTAACCAATCCTTGTCTATTCCTTTTTAACAGAACACTTTTTATTTTAGTTCAATCTACAAGTCTTATTTTTTTCAATTTTACACTAAAAGACATCCATAAGCACCTGCTCTAAGGCCCAACGATGAAAAAGGTCAGGTTCTATAAACTGAATCACCTGATGAAAGTGGTGTTGCGGAGCTGATTTTGCGAAGCCCCGCCCCATGTCCTTCATACAAAAAGAGGATGACAACATTGTCATCCTCTATGATTATTTTATCCAACCAAGAATCATTTCACGAATAAGCTTACTAGCTGTGTTCACTGTTTGCTCAGATGGATCATAAATAGGTGCTACTTCTACTAAATCGCAACCTATCACTTGTAACTCTGAATGGGCAATTTCATGAATCGATGCCAGCAACTCTTTAGCTGTTATCCCTCCACAATCTACTGTACCAGTTCCTGGTGCGTGCGCAGGATCAAGAACATCAATGTCAATTGTGACATAAACAGGACGACCCGCAAGTTCAGGCAACACCTTCTTTAATGGCTCTAATACCTCGAATGGAGCAATTTTCATGCCATTTTCTTTTGCCCATTGAAATTCCTCTTTTAAACCGGAGCGAATGCCGAACGAGTACACATTACTTGGTCCAATCAATTCAGCCGATTTACGAATAATTGTTGCATGTGAAAGTGGCTCTCCTTCATAGTCCTCGCGTAGATCAGTATGCGCATCCATATGAATTATCGCCATATCGGGATATTTCTTGTGCATCGCCTTAATAACTGGCCATGTTACAAGATGCTCCCCACCCATTCCGATCGGAATCTTGCCATCTGCGAGCACTTTATCAACAAACTCTTCAATCATCGCAACACTGCGTTCTGGATTACCAAAAGGCAAAGGAATATCACCAGCATCAAAAAATTTCACTTCTTCTAATTCGCGATCTAAATATAAGCTATACTCTTCCAGTCCAATAGACACTTCACGTATACGCGCAGGGCCGAATCGCGATCCTGGGCGGAAACTTACAGTCCAATCCATCGGCATACCGTATAGCACAGCTTTCGATTCTTCATAATTTGGGTGACTTTTAATAAAAACATTTCCTGAATAAGCTTCATCAAAACGCATAGCTATGCCTCCACATTCTGTTTTTTACAAGCACTGTTTGCAAGACGCTTTAAGTCCTAGCAAATGTTTTGGGGAAATCCTCTCCGAAACAGGCGCTATAAAAAGGGGCGGGGCTTCTATAAATCAGTTTGAAACCGCCGCCTTAGAACTTAACCTTTTTCATTATTAAGTTTTAGAGCAGTCTTCTTACTTAATTAAGTCTTGAACAAATTTAGGCAGAACAAACGCTGCTTTGTGAAGTTCTTTTGTGTAGTATTTTGTCTCAATTTCATGGAAACGATCTTCTGACACTTCAAGTGGATTGTACTTTTTAGAGCCGATTGTGAATGCCCATAGGCCACTCGGATAAGTTGGAATATTGGCTACGTACAAATTCGTAATTGGGAATATTTCTTTCACATCACGTTGAACGTCGCGAATTAAATCTGCCTTAAACCAAGGGTTGTCCGATTGAGCAACGAAGATTCCGTCTTCCTTTAAAGCTTTTGAAATACCTGCATAAAATCCTTTCGTAAATAAGTTTACAGCCGGTCCTACAGGTTCTGTAGAATCCACCATAATGACATCATATTCGTTCTCACTTTGAGCGATATGCATGAAGCCGTCTCCTACTTGAACATCCACACGTGGATCATCAAGCATTCCAGCAATACTAGGCAAGAACTTTTTAGAGTACTCAATAACTTTTCCATCGATATCAACGAGTGTCGCTTTCTTTACGCTTGGGTGTTTCAATATTTCACGGATAACGCCGCCGTCTCCTCCACCTACTACTAATACGTTCTCTGGGTTAGGATGCGTAAACAACGGAATATGAGCCACCATTTCATGATAAACAAACTCGTCACGTTCTGATGTCATGACCATATCGTCAAGTAAAAGCATGTTGCCCCATTCTTCCGTTTCAATCATATCAAGCTTTTGAAACTCTGTTTGTTCTGTATGTAGTGTACGATTCACTTTCATCGTAATTCCAAAATTCTCCGTTTGTTTCTCAGTAAACCAAATGCTCATGTAATTCGCTTCCCTTCTATGCTTTTTTGTATAAAGGATAAAGAGGCTTTTGCGACTTAAAAACAGAGCCGATCTAACTAGAATCATACTTCTAAGACTAAAAGAAGTGTACTAGAAGATGGCTCCGCACCTCAACCTTTGATGAGGTGCGTGTAACGCGCAATATTCTTTGGCCTTCACATTAGAGATAGACGTTAAAACGTCCTTTCATTTCTTTCATCATACCCGTGTCCATCTGAAGCTACTCATCAAAAAATAAGCAACCCTGTGAACATTACTAGTAGAGGTTGTTCAAAATGGCCGGTAAAAATAGCTGTCGAATCTCTTCACTGCTCATTAATGACCTTCTGTTAAAATCGCGCACGTCCTGTGCAAGTCCGGTCCTCACATATTACTGTATACGCGCAGGTTTAGAGGCGATCGCTCCTCGAACTTCTCGGCTCTTTTTATCCTCCTTATTGAACATGTGCTAGCATTACGGGATATGCTTTTTCTTAAAATATTCGTTTTCACAATTGTGTCTAACCTTACCTCTGCCACGCAGGATCATAAGTTTATGTTAGAGTCACTAGTTTTGGCAGCCAAGGACTGTGACGGTTTTTCTTATTTGCTAGAAAAAAGTATAGACCAATCTAGCAGAATTGCAAGCGGAATTTCTATTTTGGCCTATAAGCATGTTTAAAATATGGCCTTTTTTTTCATACTGTTACATAGAGGAAATTTCAGCCATTAAAAATTGAGGAGGTGTAACTTTTGGAACTTATTACAGGACAACGTTTTAAACAAACGCGAAAATATATTCGGGCGATTATTATGATCTCTGCAATGGCTTTTCTTTTGCTATTTTTATTTCTTTTTTCCATACTGATCTATGCCAAAATCCTTGGGCCACCGCCGATTGCAGTTCCCCAGTCTACCATTTATTACAGTGATAATAATCGGGTAATCGGCGAAAGCAGCCATGGACAGAAACGCTATTGGGAAAAGCTTGAGGTCATCTCTCCTCATTTAATCAATGCAACAATTGCTGTCGAGGATCGACAGTTCTTTACCCACCATGGCTTCGATCTTAAGCGGATTGCTGGAGCGATCGTAGCTGATATTCGTGCTATGTCCAAAGTCCAAGGAGCAAGTACCATCACACAGCAATATGCACGAAGTTTATTCCTTGAGAATGACAAAACGTGGAGTCGTAAATTAAACGAAGCATTTTATACAATCCGTCTTGAACTGAATTATTCAAAAGAAGAAATTCTTGAAGGCTATTTGAACACAATCTACTATGGTCATGGTGCATATGGTGTCCAAGCTGCAAGCCAATATTATTTTGGTAAAAATGCAAAGGATTTATCTCTAGCAGAGGCAAGTATGCTTGCAGGTATTCCAAAAGGACCTACTCTTTATTCACCATTAGAAAATTTCGATCGAGCTAAAAACCGACAACAGATTGTCCTAACATCCATGATTAAGAAGAAATTTATCACGAATAAACAAGCCAATGAAGCAAGTAGCAACTCTCTCCTGTTCAAAGGAAAACATCTAATTGTGCAAAATCATACGGCCCCCTATTTTCAGGACGCTGTAAAACAAGCTTTAAAATCACAGCTCCAGCTTGATGAACGGACCATTGAGCTTGGTGGGCTGCGCGTGTATACGACCTTAAATGAGCGTCAACAGCAAATAGCGGAAAAATCATTTGCTACCATAATCAGTGCTGATTCTACCATTCAAGGGGCACTTGTCGCGATGAATCCGGAAACGGGGGCAGTGCAGGCGCTTGTCGGGGGCAGGGATTATCAAACTTCCCCTTTTAATAGAGCAACCCAAGCAGTACGACAACCAGGCTCAACGATTAAGCCTTTACTTTATTATGCAGCCTTAGAAAATGGCTATACACCATCAACTATGTTAAAAAGTGAAAAAACAACGTTTAACTATAATCATGACCAATCAACTTACACACCTAGCAACTATAATCACCAATATGCCAATGACGAGATTACCCTTGCACAAGCAATTGCTCTTTCCGATAATATCTATGCTGTGAAGACACTCTTTTATCTTGGTTTGGATTCCTTTATTCATACAATCCATCGCTTCGGTATCACGACTGAGATGAAAAGCGTTCCTTCACTCGCTCTCGGTACATCCGGAATAAAGGCAATTGAAATGGTAAACTCCTACAGTATTTTGGCAAATGGCGGAAAAAGGGTAACACCCATTTTTATTAAAAAGGTGGAAAATGCCCAGGGAGAAGTTATTTTTGAACAACAGGATGTTGATGAACAAGTGCTTGATGCTGATCAGGCCTTTGTCATGACCCAAATGTTGACGGGTGTATTCGATGAGAAATTGAACGGTTATGCGAAAGTGACCGGCAACTCCATTCGTTCCAAGCTGACGCGCACCTACGCTGGAAAGTCAGGCAGTACGAGCACAGACAGCTGGATGATTGGCTATACACCAAAGCTCGTGTCAGGGGTCTGGATTGGTTACGATAAAGGAAATAAGCTTGAGAAGCCTGTGGAGAAAGGCTACGCAAAAAAAATTTGGGCTGATTTCATGGAGAACAGCGTAAGCAATCAGCCTGTACAAGAATTCAAAGAAACCAATAATGTCACCGGCGTCTACATTGACCCGGAAAGTGGAAAACTTGCCACTCCAGATTGCCTTGGTGCCCGGTTAACATACTTCGTTACAGGTACAGAACCGAAAGAATTCTGCTCGAGTCACGGCAAGGATGGTGAACCGATAGTAGAAGAAATTGTACCATTGGAAAAGAAAAAGCCTTGGTATAAACGGATCTTTAAATTGGGGGAATAAGAAAATCACAATGGTGGCGGTGCGAAGCCGGAATTTTGAATGCTTTCTCGATAAAATAAATACGCCAGCTAAGTAGATTAGCTCTATCAGAAGGGTGCGAAGCCCCGGCCCCATATCCTTAAACCAAAAAACCTCGAAGCCAAAAACGGCAACGAGGTTTTTCGTGTCCTAGCTATAGTGGTTTTACCCAGCTTTAGTTTACATATTTTTTTCAATTTCGACAAGAGCCTGAGTGCTATTTTAATAAAAGATCGCCTAAATATCTTCCTCGAGAAGCCCTTGCTTTAATTGTGCAGACGAATGTTCCCACATTTGAGCATTATGACTTTTCAAAAACCCCGCTAATATTCTTTTTGATTTTTCATCCATATGCTCGACAATAATATGTCGTTTCAGCGATTTATCCATATAGTTGACATGCTGCGGAAGAGACTTATATCCTCGGCGAATAGAGCGGTCTACTGTCATTTCGCATGCCGTAACACCAACATACTGAGGACCTTCTTGAGTCGCTTCAATTGTCACCCAGACGAGCCAGTACGGTTTGCCATTTGGAACTTCTTCTTTTGTTTTCAAGAATTTAATTCCTCGCTCTACCATACTTCTCGCATGCATAGCCCCAATATCCACTTCCGCTGTTCCTTCTTCTACGTCAATGATGACAGGTGCGATATTATCAAGAGTCATAACACCAGCGCCAAATCCGCCATGTCCTTCTGTCGGGTCATTTTTAATAATATTAAATCCTATTTTCTTCTTCGGTTGTTCTGACATCTACTTTATACCTCCTTATATATACAGTATCTCGTTAAAAAAATAATAATGAAAAGAATTCGCTCATGCTCTGTAACACAAACGGGATGAGAGTTGTAAGAACGGGTCTTATCGTATAATCGCCAAGCGGTGTAATCACCAAGATTAAAAAGATCAAAGCCCCGTAATTTTCATATTGTGACATTTTTGCCCTCATATCTGATGAAACAAGATCCTGAATAATCCGATATCCGTCAAGTGGTGGCAATGGAAGTAAGTTGAATACAAACAGAACAATATTTAAATGAATCAACATTTCCAAAAAGTCCACAACGAAAAATGGTATATTCGGTTCAAGTCCCGCAGCGTACAACCCATATAGAATGAAATAGCCAACCGCCGCAATTAAAAAATTGCTAAATGGGCCTGCAAAGGAAACAAGAACCCCCGCTAGACGTGGTTTTTTAAAATAAAATCGATTCACAGGAACCGGACGCGCCCAACCGAAGCCAACTATGAGGATGAGTAATGTCCCCAATGGGTCGATATGGGCAACTGGGTTTAATGTCAGCCTCCCCTCTTTCTGGGCAGTCGAATCTCCAAATTTATAAGCTACAAAAGCGTGAGCAAATTCGTGCACCGTAAACGCTATCAATAGAGAGACAACAACATAAGGTATCTCTTCAAGTGGATATGCTAAAAATCGTTCCAAACTATTTTCCTCCATCGTTTAATATCCATTAGTATACAGCAAATTCTCAAATATGAAAAAGAGTTAGATGATGGAATATGTTTTAAACTCATTTCGGCTTAACGGGACTGTTGTTTCCAAATTTTCTTGCAATTATCACACCAATATGGAACACTAAAAGCATAAAGAATGGAGGGGTATACTATGCCATATGTAACGGTAAAAATGCTTGAAGGACGTACTGAGGAACAAAAGAAAGCACTCGTGGAAAAAGTGACGATTGCTGTTTCAGAAACAACTGGAGCGTCACCTGAGAAAGTAACGATTTTCATCGAAGAAATGCCGAAAAATCATTACGCGCAAAATGGTATCCGCCTTAGTGATCAATAAGAAAATCGGGATCACCGATTAACTTATATCTTGATGCTAATGCTACATACAAAACTTATATGGCGTTAAAACGCCACCCTTTACTATGAAGGATATATTATGGAGCACACTACACTTGCCTAATTTCAATGGTGGCGGTCCGGATCCGGAATTTTGGATGCTTTCTCGATTTTACTAGTAAATTGCGAAGCCCCGTCCCTATGTCCTTCATGCAAACCTATAGTAAACTTTTCTTATCACAAAAAAAGCTAAGCCTTAATCCAGCTTAGCTTTTTCCTTTAATTTCTTAATATATTCATATGCTTCGTCAATTTCTTCATGCGTGTACTTTTGCTTGCTTTTCAAAGTAAATACTTTCTCTGATACTTCATCTTTTTCAAGAGTATCAAAATAAAGCACAGTCGAAACAAGCTCCAAAAAACGAGCATGTTGCTCATTCATGTCACAGAGACATGGTTCTAATGTAGGCATATCCATCTCATGCATCCCAAGGAAATTCCTACCCGACTCTGTAATTGAGTAACAATATTGATAGTAGCCTGCCTTCTTTTCCCTCACTTCATTCAAATATCCCATTTCACATAATTCCTCAACTCGTAACGTTAGCTCTTCTGAATAAGGGCCGTAAAAGTGAAATTGATATTTTTCCTGAAACGGAAAGGAAAGCTTCTTAGCAATATAAATCATTTTTTGTAGTTTTTTTCTTCCATTTATTTCTCCTGCAGAAGAAATGGCATGAATAATCTTAGCATGATCCTTAAACAAGGCTCATCACTCCTCATTCTAAATGTTCCTTTGCTATAAGAGGTTGTTCAAAAAGTCCGGTAAAAATAGCTGTCGAATTTCTTCGTCGCTCATTATGACCTTCTGTTAAAATCGCGCACGCCCTGTGCGCAACACAGAAGCCAGCACATCCTGTGCAAGTCCGGTCCTCACGTATTACGTATACGTTCCGGTCCTCGAGACAATCGCTCCTCGAACTTCTCGGCTCTTTTTATCCACCTTTTTAAAAACGCACTATAAAGTTATGACAATTCAAGTAGCTCACGGATTTGCCGCTTCACGTTCTTCTTTGTTGATTCATCACGCAATAAATCGGCAGGGAAATATAACTTATGGTCCGTTCTTCTTTTACCGGAAATTGCATCAACTATTTCTGATTCACGGGATAACTCTCTGATCTCCCCGTTATTTTTCAACAAATGAATCGGCAAACGTTCTTCCTCTTCACCTGGGCGGTAAAAATCATAGGGCAAATCAGAAGAGGAATCGACAACGAGATAATACTCTGGATCGATGCCAGCTTTTTTAAATAAACGGTTCAGCTCCATCAGTTTATTCATTTGCTCATTGGATGGATGGAATTCAACATATTTAAACAGTTTACGATTCATAAAGCGAAGACACAAGTCACGCAATATGCCATCTTCTTCCACTTCCCAAACCTGGAAATAATAAAGGATGACCGCCTCGTCTAGTTTCAAATAATCCTCTACTGTTACATTCCCATCAAACAATGAACGGAAATGAACCGGTTCCTGTTTAAACGTATAACCCGTATTATATAAATGCTTCGCTCTATGTAGAATTTTCGTCAAAATGACTTCTGCACTTCGCGATACGGGGTGAAAGTAAACTTGCCAGTACATTTGATAGCGACTCATAATATAGTCTTCCACTGCATGCATCCCACTTTGTTTAATCACTACTTGATCTTCACGTGGGCGCATCACGCGCAAAATCCGCTCCATATCAAAATGCCCGTAGCTAACACCAGTAAAATAAGCATCCCGTTGCAAATAATCCATCCGGTCTGCATCTATTTGGCTTGAAATCAGACTTACGACCAGCTTGTCTTCATATGTCTTGGCAATAACATCCGAAACCTTCTTTGGAAAATCAGGGTCAATTCTACGAAGTACCCCATTCACTTCTGTACGCCCAAGAATAATCTCTCTCGTAAATTGCTCATGATCCAGATCGAATACTTTTTCAAATGAATGAGAAAATGGACCATGACCTAAATCATGAAGCAAGGCAGCACATAAGGAAAGAAGCCTCTCCTCTTGGTTCCATTCAGGTCTTCCTTCAAATACATCATCGACAATTCGGCGCACGATTTCATATACACCAAGTGAGTGATTGAGACGACTATGCTCTGCACCATGAAAGGTTAAATAGGTTGTGCCTAACTGTTTCACTCTGCGTAATCTTTGAAACTCCTTTGTACTGATTAAATCCCAAATCGCCCTGTCCCGCACGTGTATATAGCGGTGAACGGGATCTTTAAATACTTTCTCTTCACTAAGCTTTTCACGGGAATATTTCATGGACAACCCTCTTTTTAACATGAATTTTAGTGTCTAGCGCAGGCGCTTTTTCTTTTTGATTCTATTATTATAGCTTGTCTTTTAAAAAAAATCCTATATGTCCTATTTTTCGGCGATTGAATAACTCGAAGTCCTTATCCTGGTCTTTTCCTTTAAAATTTTTTGGGGTAAAAAAGAGGTCCATGCTTTATTCCCTTACTAGAAATATGCACTAGATTTTGAGTGAAATTCTATTTAATTGCGACTGCGGATAAGAATGGTTTAAATCGATATTATTGGTCTATTCCTCAAGTTTTATGGGCGTAGATTTTATTTTCATTCGAATTAATCACAGATAATAGCTAAATTCATTCAAGCTGCCATTCATATAGTAGGTATTTTAACATGTCGATCCCCAATTCTAAAAGCGTACATTCAGTGACAATTCATCCAGAATTTGAGTTTCACTTAGATTCAGACATCAATCTTCTTAACACTTCAGGAAAAACTAGTATCCTTTTAAGTTTGATGAATAAATGTCCTAACCATTGGTAATAATGAATCGTATAACAGGTTAGAGTAATCAAACTTCGATGTAGTGTATTAATATGTTACCAATTTTACATGTTACCAGAAAGGAAGTAGATTAGGATGAAAGTTCGTCAAGATGCTTGGACAGAAGAAGATGATTTATTACTAGCTGAGACAGTGCTACGGCATGTCCGTGAAGGCAGCACCCAATTGAATGCTTTTGAAGAAGTCGGTGATAAGTTAAATCGTACATCAGCTGCTTGTGGGTTTCGTTGGAATGCAGTCGTTCGTCATACATATGACAAAGCTCTGCAATTGGCAAAAAAACAACGGAAACAGCGTAATCGGATGTTAGGTAAAGAACAAGGTGGAAAAAAGCGTCTGCTTTATACACCACCCACTCCTACAGCAGAAGCAATCGGTTTATCTGCTGAACCAGTGGAGGAGATAGCTCCAGAAATATCTGTAGAACTATCAGAAGAAGTAGCGCCCCCTATTCGTACTAGAGAACTATCAAAATCCAGTTCAATTTTGACTCTAGATATGGTAATCTCATTTTTACAATCTATGGATGATTCAACGCTTCATGTAGAACTGCTTCGAGCAGAAAATGAAAGATTAAAGATTGAATTGAAAGACTTGAGACAACGTAATGATGTCTTAGAAAATCAATTGAATTCACTTGAGCAAAATAGCGGGCTCATGCAGGAAGACTACGAAACTTTAATGAAAATCATGAACCGTGCTAGAAAACTGGTGCTTTTGGAAGAAGACGAGCGCCCTGCTACTAAATTCAAAATGGATCGCAACGGAAATCTGGAAAAAGTAGCTGAATAATTGACCATTTAAATAGATATGTATTTGCGGAGACGGTAGGCAACACACGTTTATATTTCATGTGTAATATCTTAATCATTTATCTCGCATTAGCGGACAGTAACTCTCTCAAAGCTTTGAGACTGATTGAAGTTTCAATTTTATAAAAAAGAGGATGCTACAAAAAAGGACAGACCAGATTGTTAACTCTCTTATTTTAGGTGAAGTTTTTATCACAATTCACTGAGTATTGAGAGTGGGGTATGCCCTTTTGCATCCTGAATGACATGGGGCGGGGCTTAGCGACTTACTCATATAACCTATTTACTTAGCAGGTATACTTCTTTTATTGAGAAGGTACTTTAAATTCCAGCTCCGCACCGCCACCATTGTAATTAGGTGAATGTAGCGTACTACATGTGGTAAATGTGGCGTTTTTACGCTATTGGAGTTTTGTGTCATTCATGATCTAACTTGTCGTTACGTTCCTTCACCCTCATTAAATACCCTTCGAATATAGCTAACTCTTCTGGTTGAAGCTGCGAAGAATAGATGCTTCCTCCTGTTCGCTTTAAGGTTTGTAGTAGACTCAACATTACATCTTGGATGGTTAATGGAACATTTAATAGCTCTGATAATGATGCCATCACTTCTGGTTGTATATCAGGATAGGCAAACTTCGTCTCGACGTCTTTTTTTGCTTGAGCATAAAAGCCGCGAATAAGCTCTGCACGCTCAGAACCACTACCGTTTACACATAGATAGATTTGCACAGCAACTCCATTTCGAATCCTTCTCTGGGAAATGCCCGCGAATTTTTTGTCATTTATGCTGAGGTCATAACTTCCGGGGCAATACGATCCGATAATTTCTTTTGCTTCAATCTTAACATCATAGTGGGAAAACATCGTACAAATCAAATCAAGCATGGCATCATACCCTCGATTAATTTCGATTCTTCGCTCCGTTTCCGGAAACACAAGCGATACATTTAACACACCCTCATCAAGAACAACAGCAAGCCCCCCTGAATTCCTTACAATAACCTGATAGCCCAAATCATTTAAATATGTGAGTCCACTTTGAAGGAATGGTAGTCTCGTGTCCTGAATTCCGAGTACAATCGTTTGGTGATGCACCCATGCCCTAGCAACTGCTTGGGAACGACCACTGCCGACAGAGGCACATAATGTATCATCCATTGCAAATGACTGCAGTGCATGAAAGTTAGGGCCAAGTGAAGATTGGTCAATAATTCTCCACTCCGGCTGTATGATTAATGATTCTTTTTCACTCATATAGACGCTTCCTTTTATCATCATTTAAGAGGTGGTTCAAATCCTGGGAAAAATAGTTGTCGGATTTCTAGGCACTTCTTACTCTCGCAATTTAAATCCAATCCATTATACCATTAGCTATTTATTTTTTAAAAAGACAGATAAAAAAAGGGTCAGACCCCGCCATAACTAAATACAGTAGTACAATAAGTGTGAGACACTACATACTGATTTAGAGTGCTTAGGTCAGACCCAGACTAGCTATTATTACTGTATAGCTTGACCTGCAGTAATTAAAGCCAATTTATACACATCTTCTTCATTACAACCGCGTGAAAGATCATTAACCGGACGGTTCAAGCCTTGTAGAATCGGACCAACCGCTTCGAAATTACCAAGACGTTGGGCAATTTTGTACCCAATATTACCTGCTTCAAGACTTGGGAACACAAAGACGTTCGCATCACCTTGAATTAAAGAACCAGGCGCTTTACTTTTCGCAACAGAAGGTACAAAAGCGGCATCAAATTGGAATTCTCCATCAAGAATTAATGACGGATTCAATTCTTGAGCGATTTTTACTGCTTCCGCTACTTTTTCCGTTTCTGGTGAAACTGCTGATCCTTTTGTCGAGAAACTAAGCATCGCAACACGCGGCTCAATATTAAACATTTCAGCAGTTTTTGCACTTTCAATCGCTATTTCCGCTAAATCATTCTGATCTGGTGCAATGTTAATTGCACAATCCGCAAACACATATTTTTCTTCATCGCGAACCATGATGAATACACCAGAAGTCTTTTTAACACCTTGTTTTGTTTTAATAATTTGAAGTGCAGGTCGTACAGTATCAGCAGTGGAATGTATAGCACCACTAACAAGGCCGTCTGCTTTATTCGTATGCACAAGCATTGTACCAAAATAATTTTCATTCAATAAAATTTGACGTGCTTGTTCTTCAGTTGCTTTTCCTTTACGTGCTTCCACAAAAGATGCAACAAGTTCATCCATCATCGCATATTGAGTTGGGTCATAAATTTCCACCGCTTCAAGGGAAACACCTAATTTTTTTGCTGATTGCTGTATTTTTTCAATATCTCCAATCAAGATAGGAGTCAACAGCTTGTCTTCTGCTAATCGTGTAGCCGCTGTCAAGATTCTTTCATCCAAACCTTCTGGAAAAACTATTTTCAAATTGTGTCCTGAAACTTTTTCTTTTAATGTATCAAATAAATTACTCATGCTTTTCCTCCTGTACAAATTGAACTTTATGAACCGTCACTATTCCTAATGAATCATGGCACAAGCATTCAATTTTCTGTTATATAATTAGCATACCCTTTTAGCCTAAAAAATTCTAGAAACAGACAACCTGATAACGCTTTCATTATTAAAAAAGTATTATTTTGAGATAGTATGCGTTACCATTCCCCTAAAAAATAGAAAATAGGGTTAAGATGAAAAATCATGGCGATGATAATTATGAACAAATCTTGAACTTGTTGAGCTAAATTTGAACAGATCCGGTTCTCAAAATTTCCTTTAAATTAAATTATGATATAGTTAATATATAGAAAAAAATCATGGCGAAAATTCGCCAATATTTAGTTAGAAGAGGGTTCTTGTGACATGAGCTATTCCATACAAGTTTTATTTAAACTACCCCCTCTTCTTTCATACAAAACAATATATAGGAGTGATACTCATGAGTGAAGCTGCACAAACCCTTGATGGCTGGTATTGCCTGCACGATTTCCGTACAATTGATTGGGCATCTTGGAAATTACTCTCCAACGAAGAACGAAAAGAAGCAATTTCAGAATTCAACCGTTTAGTAGACAAGTGGAATACAACACAAAGTAATAATGAAGGCAGTCATGCGCTTTATACAATTGTTGGTCAAAAAGCAGATTTCATGATGATGTTTGCACGACCTACAATGGAAGAGCTTAACGCAATTGAATTGGAATTCAATAAATCGAAGCTAGCTGAATATACAATTCCTAGTTATTCATACGTATCTGTTGTTGAACTAAGTAACTATCTTTCTGGTGAGTCGAATGAGGATCCGTACCAAAATCCTCACGTTCGTTCTCGTTTATACCCTATTTTGCCTAAATCAAAGTATGTTTGTTTCTATCCAATGGACAAGCGCCGTGATGGCAATGACAACTGGTATATGCTCTCTATGGAAGAACGTAAAAGCTTAATGCGTTCCCACGGTTTAATTGGCCGCAGTTATGCTGGAAAAGTGAAACAAATTATCTCCGGGTCTGTCGGTTTTGATGATTTTGAGTGGGGCGTTACATTATTCTCTGATGACGTACTGCAATTCAAAAAACTTGTTTACGAAATGCGTTTTGACGAAGTAAGTGCTCGCTATGGCGAATTCGGTTCTTTCTTTGTTGGAAACATCCTTTCCGAAGAAGAAATTTCTACATTTTTATCCGTATAACAAATTAGAACATATAGTAGATACAGTGAAACTTAAAAATCAGTAGGGGGATCTCATCATCCTCTACTGATTTTTTGTCCCTTTCTAAGATCTTCGCTATTGCTTCGATACGTTCATAGTACGTACGAACTATTACCCAATGAATCAGACTAAGTGCGCCGCGTCCTGTGGACCTCAACTACACCTCTGAAAACCACAAAGGTGAGTTCACTGTATCTCTCCAATCGGGCTTTTTTACGAGCAGTTAGTTCCCCTCTTACGTTTCTTCGATTCCTCTAAGCCTTGAGGCTGCGGTCTTACTCTCATTCATGCGCAATAAAGTTTGAAGGCTTGTCCCATAAGGGTCTGATTTCACATGCTATACACTGTTTATCGTGGTTTATTACACATCAAATAAACGATAGATAGTCGATGTGATGTCAGACCTTTTCTTAATATGTCATATGTTTTAATAGTTCTATTTTGTTTGAATTCCCGCAACAATCCGCCCCACACAATGCCTCAAACTTTTTGTCATAAACGTGCTTCCTTTACCGTACACATGAATTAGTGATGATGCAATTGTTATGTAAATAATCCCCTATAACCAATACATCAAAATTAAATAGTCAAATCAGCCATAGAGAGGTGATTAGGTTGGCGGTCATCAAGCATAACGAAGAAGATGTAAAACTTTTAGCCCGTTTGATGCGGGCTGAGGGTGAGGGTGAAGGGACTCAAGGTATGCTACTAGTTGGAAATGTGGGCGTAAATCGGGTGAGAGCCGAATGTCTTGATTTTAAAAACATCTCAAACATGAATCAGATGGTTTTCCAGAGTCCAGGAGGCTTCGAAGCCACACAGAAAGGGTATTTCTATCAACGGGCTCGTCAATCAGAAATTGACCTTGCTAGAAAAGTAATTAAAGGAAACCGATACCACCCAGCTCGGTATTCATTATGGTTTTTTAAACCTGCTGGAGCTTGTCCTGCACAATGGTATAACCAAGACAATACAGGCCGATTCAAGTCACACTGCTTCTTCCAGCCTACTCAAGCTAATTGCCCTAGTGTATACAGTACGTATTAAAAGAAAGGCATTCCGGAAGAACACTCCAGCTACATATGTCTTTATCGGAATAATAGCCCTTTAGCCAAATAAAAGAAGGAGTATACCCAGTAGGCGTTCTTTGATTTTTCGCAGCCATCTTTTTCATACTAAGCAAGACAGCACGAAACAAGCAGGAAGCATCTGAAGATCCCTAACGTTCATTGACGAATCACTTCGTATGAAGGACAAAGGGACGAGGCTTTGCGACTTACTAATCTAGCCAATCTACTTAGCAGGTATTACTGATTTTATCGAGAATGCATCCAAAATTCCTGCTCCGCACCGCCATCATTGTGATTAGGCGAGGATAACGTGCTATGGGGTTGATTATTAATGGTGGAAATTTACCAACATAGAAGTTTCGTATGATTGTACTCAGTTTCAAGTCTATTTTCTGATATTTGGAGGGAAATCAATGAATCAGCCTACAAACCATAATCAATTTGGCAATTACCCGTTTCCACCACAATATGGCAACATGAATCCGACTCAAAGTCCGACTGGATATCAACAGCCAGGGCCATATCAGCCTACTCAGCCTACTCAATCACCTTTACAAGTACCTTTTATGCCACCAAGTATGCCGACCGGTAATCCACAAGTTCCAGGAATGCTACCAGTTGAGGAATCCTATATTGAGAATATTCTCAGGCTTAATAAAGGAAAATTAGTTACCATCTATACAACCTTTGAAAATAACCGGGAGTGGAATGCAAAAATTTTCAAAGGAATAATTGAAGCGGCCGGTCGCGACCATATTATCATCAGTGATCCGCAAACAGGACTTCGTTATTTAATACCGATGGTTTATTTAGATTACATCACCTTCGATGAAGAAATTGAATATGAATATCCATTCGCATCAAGTCAGCCGAACTTGGCTTCCTATCCACCAAGATAATGAAGGCACTTTTAGTCGCTAACAAAATCCAACGAAACGGTTTATACGCTTCATACTTGTACCCCAAAAAGGCTGCCACAAGATCCAACACTTGTAACAGCCTTTTTTCATTGTTATCCCGCTTTAACCCCTTCACCTCAAGTGATTAAGGAATCGAAGAAGCTTAGGTGGCGGATGAAGCCCCACTGATTGAAGTTTCACTTTATCAATATTTCACAGTTGCAACGATTAGCAACACCCACGCTACAAGGAAAGCGACTCCTCCTAGAGGGGTAATCGCACCAAGAACCTTAATTCCTGATACGCTGAGCACATATAAGCTGCCCGAGAATAAAATGATACCAGCAAACATGAGCCACCCTGACCAGTTCATTATAGGACTAGACATTTTTCCAAGAAGAACTCCGATGATTAGTAAGCCTATTGCATGAAACATTTGATAGTGAACACCGGTTTGCCATACTGCTAGGTATTTATCAGAGATTTTCCCCTCTAACCCATGGGCACCGAAAGCACCAAGTGCCACAGCTACAAAGGCATTAATCGCTCCTAAAATAATAAATAACTTCATCCCAAACACCCCTTTTATTTAAAAATCAAACAAAGAATCTCCATTTGCATCATCTATTTTAACAGGTTTCGTTTGCGTCATGGATGAAACAATCGGGACTGGCTGCTGAATCGGCTGATTGAATACAGGTTGCGGCTGCACTGGAATACGGCTCATACTTAAATGTGTTACCGGTTCTTCCTTTCCTTCATGCAAACATTCGCATAATGCTTGAATCGCTAGTACATAGCCACTTAATTCTGCTTTAGATTCCGCTTGCTTTGCTTTTGCAACTAATTCACCCATCTTATCTAATATTTTATCAGATGAAATTTCCATCTACTCACCTCTTTACCTAAGTCTATCCCATCACGTAAGCCGGATGCACATCGACTATGGATTGTTTACATGTCAGGTCAACCCCGTTTAGGACAACCTCTGCTGTTGTTTAGCATATCAAAAAACAAGCATCAGTTCAAAGCTTGCTTCTTACCGATTTGCCAGCTGGTTTCGGTATGAATTTCATGCAGGCTTCACCAGATGAGCGGAATACTTCTAATGATGGAAGTTTAGCACTTTTAAAGGCAAATGATCTGCACCCTCTTGGAAAATAAGGATCCCACGTCACATAATAATGCTTGCAGGCTACACAATTTATTCTTTTTTCCTGCATAATCTACAATCCTTTCGTAAAACTCTTTGTTTCATGTGGAACATTGTCAGTTTTTATTCCGATTTAACTAACACCAGTGGGAACTCCAACAGTTACGAGTTCTAAAATCAAACTTAAAAACGTAAATCTTATCTATTTGAAATTTGCCAATCAATCTCTTGTTCTCCTAGCTGCTTTAAAAGATGATTCGTTTTTGAAAACGGTCGGCTCCCAAAGAATCCCCGATTTGCTGATAAGGGGCTTGGATGAACCGATGCGATGATTGGATGCTTCTTTGTATCAATTAACACGATTTTACTTTGTGCTGGTTTTCCCCATAAAATAAAGACCACTGGTGTCTCGCGTTCATTTAATAGTGAAATGACTTTATTCGTAAACAGCTCCCAGCCTTTCCCTCGATGGGAATGTGCTTCCCCTTCTCTAACTGTCAGCACTGTATTCAAAAGCAGTACCCCCTGTTCTGCCCATTGAACAAGGTTTCCGTGATTCGGAATTGTACAGCCAATATCTGCATGCAATTCTTTATAAATATTTTTTAAAGAAGGTGGAATCTTCACTTCTGGTTGAACAGAGAAACTAAGACCATGAGCTTGATGCGGTCCGTGATATGGATCCTGGCCTAGAATGACTACCTTTACCCTATGAAACGGTGTAAGTGTAAGCGCATTATAAATATCCTTTGCTTCAGGATGGATGTTTTCATTCTTATATTCTTTTTTCAAAAACTCTCGTAGCTCTCGATAATACGGCTTTCTAAATTCCTCTGCCAAGAGAGGCCCCCAATCATTATGTAGAATCTGATTCACCATTGCTAAAAGCTCCTTTCTACAATCTACTATTCTTTATTATACGTTATACAAATACTTCCTTCCTCATTTTACCCCGCATTAACGGGCAGAACCCCCCACTGATTGAAGTTTCACTTTAAGAGGCGTTTATAAATTGCCAGGTTTCTACTCTACCCATTTATGGATATAAGGTTAGGTGGACGGATGAATCTTGGAGGAATAGAGAATGAGAAGAAGTTGGCTTGTAAGCAAATGGATGTATGGTATATATATGATTCTTCTAGTTATTACAATTGTAATTATGTATAACAGCTATAAACATTTGCCACATGGGGTTTCCTTTGAAGGTGAGGTACATCGTATTGATGATGTGAATTTCATATACGATTTATCATACAAAGATAAAAACGGCCATGTAAAGCATGAACAGCGGATTTTATGATGAAGACATACATTTCCCCAAATTAAGTAAGACTTTAACAGATAAACTTGTTGCCAAGAAGCGAGTCAATCCTCATATTCAGGTAATTTTTATTACAGATGAAGTGAATACAACCTATCAATCCTATCAATTAAAAGAATTAAAGAAAATGAGAGAAAACGGGATTGAAGTGATAGTGGCCAATCTAGATCGTTTACGAGATCCGAATCCAATATACTCTGGTTTTTACCGTACGTTTCTGCAATGGTTTAGTGAGTCAGGGTATGGTTGGATTTGGAACAATAAGGATGGGATCTATATGGTTGATTATGAAGAATATCAGGATAAACTTCCTGTGTTTAAGTATATTACCTACCGTATACAGAAGATTTTCAAATTCACAACCTACTAATTTTCAGTTTCCTTTAATTAGAAAGTTTCGATTCTAGCAAAAGTGGCTATATATAGAACATAGCTAACAGAGACTTTTACAAACACCCACTTTAAAAAAACTAAAGGAGGAACTTTACTATGAATCAAGTATATGTTGTAGAAAATGGCGTACAAGCACAGGAAAGAATTAATCAGCTGGTAACAACAGGGTTTACTAAGGAAAATATTTACTTATTCGCTCATAATCTAGACCGCTCAGAGCATTTGACTGAAGCTACAAACACAGAAGAAATCGGTATGAAGGAGCAAGGCCTCTTAGATACAATTGGAAATTTATTTAAATCTCGAGGAGATGAGCTACGTAACCGCTTTGAGAACCTTGGCTTAACTGAGTCAGAAGCTTCTCAGTATGAGGAAGAACTGGATAAAGGAAAAGTGGTCATCATAGCAAGCACTAACGTGAAATAAGGTGAAACTTCCAAACACTAATCAAATTCAACAAGCCTGTCATTCCCTAAATAAGGGGGTAAAATGACAGGCCTGTTTGTCTTTACTCTATCTACTATAAAAGAAAATCTTACTATATACCTGACTAGCACTTCACTTCCTATGAATCTAGAATGCCGTAAACAACATATATAATTCACTTCGCGCTCAAGCATTTCCTCGTTTTACTTATCACTGTTTATGCTATACTTATTAACAGAAATTAATAAAATTTTTTATATACTTCCTTAGGGGGTCACTAAATCATGACTATGAAAAAAGCACTTTCTATCGCAGGCTCAGATGCTAGTGGTGGAGCGGGTATACAAGCAGACTTAAAAACACTTCAAGAACTTGGAGTATATGGTATGACTGCTTTAACAGTTATTGCGACAATGGATCCAAAGAATAACTGGAATCACAATGTATTTCCACAAGATATCAAGGCTTTAGAGGCTCAACTGGAAACGATCCTTTCCGTTGGCATTGATGCAATGAAAACAGGAATGCTTGGAAGTGTAGAAACCATTGAATTAGTCGGACGTACAATCGATGAAAATGGATTGAAAAATGTCGTGATTGATCCTGTTATGGTTTGTAAAGGCACAGACGAAGTATTACACCCTGAAACAGCTATTGCTCTTCGTGAAATCTTGGCACCAAGAGCAACCGTTATTACCCCTAACTTGTTTGAAGCATGGCAATTAGCACAAACAGGTCCGATTCAAACGATAGATGATATGAAAGAAGCAGCAGTCAAAATCCATGAATTAGGTGCTAAGTATGTATTAATTAAAGGCGGCAGTAAGCTTAATTATGATAAGGCAATCGATTTACTGTATGATGGAATTGAATTTGAAATTCTTGAATCTGAAAAGATTGAAACGGCCTATACACACGGAGCTGGTTGCACATACTCCGCTGCCATTACAGCAGAGCTTGCAAAAGGAAAATCGCCGAAAGAAGCCATTTACACTGCGAAAGAATTTATCACAGAAGCGATTCGTCATTCATGGAAGCTTAATCAATATGTTGGTCCTGTTTTGCATGGAGCATACAAACAATTCAAATAAAAAATGTCGGTTTTCCGACTTGTCTAACGCAACATTTATAGGCTTCCTCATTTTGAGGTCAAGCCTTTTTTTTCATATAAAAGGGAAAGTTCCATCGGTGGGGGATCTTCATCCCACACCTTCGTTTCGCGATTCCACTAAGCCTTGAGATGGGGAGCTTGACTTTCCGTTAATGTAGGAAAAATCGCCTTACTTAGTACCTTTAGTCTTATCATTTCACTTTTTATAGCTATTTTTGTAAGATGGTATGTATGACACTAACATGTAGACGGACGATCATTCGCTCCGACTTAGGAGGACATTAGATGAAACCGATTGAACGTGAAGAAGTACAACGCGCGATTGATTCTTTCTGTGAAAGAGATGTTTTTCTGCATCTTGAAACGACAAATGGGGCATACGCCTCTCACCATGATGAATCGTTTTTTTCCGCAGGTGCTTATATCCGCAATGCCAAAGTTCGTTATGAACACGGAAAGATTGTTGGCGATGATCCCTATCGCGTAGGGCTTAAGCTTGAAATTGGTTGGGTGTATGCAGAAGGGCTAAATCATTTCGAAATAGATGAACAAGGTAGGCTTCTGTTAGCTGGACTTGATTCAACCGGAAAACTTGCTGTTGCTTTACAAATTAGCCCACAGCCATTTGAATGAGAAAAGGAGATGATCGCTTTGGAACAAGAAAAACAAGTATTAGTCGTATTTCCACATCCAGATGATGAAGCGTTTGGTGTTTCAGGAACGATCGCTTCATATATAGAAAGAGGTACGCCTGTAACATATGCATGCTTAACTCTTGGCGAAATGGGACGTAATCTCGGTAATCCTCCCTTCGCTACTAGAGAATCTCTTCCTAAAATTCGCAAAAAAGAATTACAGGATGCTGCAAATGCGCTAGGGATTACAGATTTAAGAATGCTTGGATTACGTGATAAAACCGTCGAATTCGAGGATGATGACGTACTCACTAAGAAAATCACTACCTTAATCCATGAACTAACACCATCACTCATCATCACATTTTATCCCGGCTACAGCGTACACCCCGATCACGAAGCAACAGCTCGAGCCGTTGTTCGTGCTGTAGAAGCGTTACCGGTAAAAGATAAGCCCAAACTTCAATGTGTGGCCTTTTCAAACAACTGTGTGGCTGAGCTAGGCGAACCTGATATTATCCATGATATTACCCCCGTACAAGATAAGAAGATAGCCGCCATGAAAGCACACCGCTCACAAACCGAAGCGATGCTTGCTGATTGGGCTGAAAAACTTGAAGCGGAAGACCCTGAATTGCTCGGTTGGATTCAAAAGGAAAGACTTTGGACCTATCAATGGCCGGAGAATTGAAAAAGAACAAAAAGAGAGAAACTGTAGTTTCTCTCTTTTTTGCTCTTTCCTCATTTTATATTCGATGACCATTTTCCACTGTTTACAACTAAAGGGACTTAATGACGCGCTTCAATAAAATGAGAATGGCTCATCGTTGCAACAAATGAATGTGTTGAAACTTTATCCTTCTCTTTTTTATGAACACCTTTCAAAAGGAGGCCATCTGTAATGCCCGTGGCTACAAAAAAGCAGTCATTGGATTTCACAATGTGATCCATCGTCAATACCGCCCTTGGATTTACCAGCCCCATCTTAATACAGCGGTCCATCTCTTCTTCTGTTTCCGGAACAAGTCTAGCCTGGAAATCACCTCCGAGACATTTTAATGCAACAGCCGCAATCACTCCTTCCGGTGCACCACCCGTACCGACAAGGATATCCACATCCAGTTCTTCAATTGCTGTTGCAATTGCCCCTGTTATGTCAACGTCTGAAAATAAGCGAACTTTAGCGCCTGCTTCAAATACTTGCTTCATTAAATAATCATGTCTCGGACGATCCTGCATCATCACCGTCAACTCGCTAATATCTTTTCCAAGAGCTTTAGCGACGGCTTTCATATTTTCTGTGAGGGGAGCTGTTATATCAATACAGCCTTTCGCTTTAGGTCCGACTGCAATTTTTTCCATATACATATCCGGTGCATGTAAGAGTGTACCCTTCTCTGCAACCGCAATGACTGCCAATGAATTTTCCTGACCTTTTGAAACAAGCGTCGTTCCCTCAACCGGATCAACCGCAATGTCAACATCAGGTCCATTTCCTGCTCCGAGTCTTTCACCGATATACAGCATCGGTGCCTCGTCCATTTCTCCTTCACCAATTACAATCAACGCATTCATATTTATACGATTCATTTCATTTCGCATTGCTTCCGTACCTGCACCGTCCGCTTCATTTTTATTTCCTTTCCCAATCCACGGATATGCTGCAATCGCTGCCTTTTGGGAAACTATTAAAAACTCACCTGCAAGTGACTGAACATTTTCTTTTAGTTTAATATTTAATTCAGGCAAGAAACTCACCCTCCTTAGACTCGATAGAATGAATCTCTATAAATAATTATTCGACTGCATTTTTTAATCTTTTAAAAAGCTTACCAGCTTGCTATTATGCTACTTGAACAGATTTTATTGTTGCTAAAAATGTATTTAGGATCATGAACGCTGATGCTGCACCAGGGTCTGTTGTACCGAGTGACCTTTCACCGAGGCGGCTTGATCGTCCTCGTTTAGACAGCATGTCTTTCGTAGATTCCATTCCTTTTTCAGCCGCTTGTACAGCACTTTCAAACGCAGATAAAAAATTATTTGATTTCTCAAAATCGGCTTGTAAGCTTTCAAGTGCGGGCTGGAGTGTATCAATCATCGTTTTATCGCCAACCTCAGCTTTGCCACGCTCTTTAATCCCCTCAATGAACGCTACCCAGAAATCTTTCAAATCTTCATCTTTTAATTCAGATTTTCCCTGAAATGCTTTTGCCCCTCTCATAAAACCAGTTGCATAAAGTGGTCCGACTGAAGAGCCTACAGCGCTTAAAAAAGTTCGCCCTGTCAAGATACTTATTTTTCCGCAATCGACCTCCTCCTTCAAGTCCCCATCGAGCTTTTCATTCACAGCTTGCCAGCCAATCGACATCGTCACACCATGATCACCATCACCTAGTTTCCGATCTAGTTCGCATAAATAATCTTTTTGTTCTTCGATCATTGTTACAACATTCTTCAAAAATGTTTTAAGTTCTTCTGCTGTTACTTTCATCGCGGGTTCCTCCTTATTTTTGAACATACATTGGGCAATCTGCTGGATGATCAACAAACGCTGCCAACTCTTCATCTAATCTTGTTATTGTGACAGAAGCGCCACCCATCTCAAGTGATGTGCTGTAACTACCAACGTAAGATCGATGGATCTCAATACCTTTTTCACTCAAAATCTGCTCAACACGTCTAAACATTATGTAAAGTTCCATGTTCGTTGTAGAACCTAATCCGTTCACAAGAACAGCCACTTTTTCTCCCAAATCGATCGGCATATCCGTTAAAATATCATTCACAAGGCGGTCTACCACTTGGTCTGCAGGCTGCAATTCACCTTTTTCAATTCCTGGTTCACCGTGATGACCAAGACCGATTTCCATTTCATTTTCTGCGAGCTCAAAACTTGGCTTTCCGGTTTGTGGAAGCGAACAAGGAGTTAATCCTACCCCCATAGTACGTGTGTAATCGTTTGCCTTTTGTGCAACTCGAACAACATCATCCAAATTATATCCTTTATCTGCTGCTGCACCCGCAACCTTTGTAACAAAAAACTCACCAGCTATTCCTCTGCGTTTTTCTTTTTCTGCTTTAGGTGCAGAGGCTACGTCATCTGTAACAAGAACCGATCCAACACGGATACCGCTTTCAAGATCTGCAAGCTCTGCAGCCATACCGAAGTTCATCACATCTCCAGCGTAGTTTCCATATACATAAATTACGCCTTCGCCTTTATCGATTGCTTTCGTTGCCTCTAATATCGGATCTGGAGGAGGAGAAGCAAAGATATTTCCTACAGCCACGCCATCCGCCATGCCATCGCCAACATAACCTATAAAAGCAGGTTCATGGCCAGAACCGCCACCAATTAGCACACCCACTTTTCCTTCGCGCGTTGCTTTCGCCGTAACGAGTGCACGCTCATTTTCAGCCAATTGACGTACATGTTTCGGATATGCTTTCACATAGCCTTCAATCATTTCCTCAACAACTTTTGTTGGATTATTTATGAGCTTTTTCATACTTCTGCTCCTCTCAAAAATTCCTGTTCTTTATCCATAATTTGCTGTACTTTTCTTGCTGAATTTCCACCTGAGAAAAAGGACTCTAAATATACCTTTACAACATTTCTTGCTGTTTCAATACCAATCACTTTTGCCCCTAGCGTTAACACTTGAGCATCATTGCTCTTTTGTGCACGTTCTGCAGAGTACGTATCATGACATAACGCTGCACGAATACCTGGCACCTTTCCAGCTGCAATTGCCATACCAATTCCAGTACCACAAACAAGAATAGCCCGATCTACTTTTTGTTCATTAATATCGTTTGAAGCTTGAAATGCAACACCTGGATAATCAATTTCTGTACATGAACCATCCGAACCGTAATCGACAACCTCGTGTCCTAGCTCCCTAATGTAACTTTTTAAACTATCTTTCATATCAAACGCGTTATGATCAGAACCTAATCCAATTTTCATTATACATCGTCCTTTCAATATTTTCTTGTTTTATTCTTAAGTTTATTTTTTCATTTTGTTATCGAAAAGTCAATATTTACTTTCTTTTATTTTCGATTATTTTCATTTCGATAAAAAAATGAGAACATCTATAAGATGTTCTCATTCGTTCATGATATTAAACAGCCTGAACATCTGATAAATTATTAACGGTTTCTTCCTTTTTCGGAAGTGTAACAAACTTCATGATTAATGCACTTAATAAATAAAGTCCTGAATAAATCCAAAGAATACCTACCGTGCCTACACTACCAATAAACAGACCAACAATTGCAGGACCAACAAACGTACTCAAGCCTGCACCAAGATTTAAAATAGACATCGCAGCCCCCCGATTTTCAGGAGCAAGTGATGGTATAAGAGCAGAAAGCGGTACGAATGCTGCTACACATGCACCAAAACAGATCGCAACAATAGTTGTGGCCAAATAATTTGGTCCCATAAACTTTGGAATATAATAAAGAGTCATAATGGTGATCGCACAGCCCACTCCACCGAACCACATTACGGTGTTTCGCCACCCGAGCTTGTCTCCTACAACACCCCAAATAATGTTAAAAATCACATTACTTGTCCAAAGTGCACCATAAATTTGTAGCCATTCTGTCCGCGTAAAACCGATTTCTATCATATACGCTGGAAGAAAAACAACCAACCCGTATGCACCCGCAGTATTAATCGTTCGAACAATTCCTCCAAGGCCAACTTTCGGTCGTTCAAATGCTATAGTAATTCCTTTTGAAAGATATTTAATCATTTCCGCTTTCGTCTCGAATTTTCTTTTATTACTACCATCATCTTTATTTAATAGAATCGCAAGTATGGCTCCTAGTGCTACAAACACCAACGCACTCCAAAGCGTTTTCATTTCTCCTAAGAATGGCAAAACGAAACTTGAATAATAAGCACCAAGAACGTTCAAGCCAGCAGCAAACGAAACCCAAAACCAACCTACAGCCGTTCCAAGTTTTTCAGCTGGTGCGTAATACGTCAGCCAAACAAGAAATGAGTAAGCAAATAACGGATAGCCAAGCCCACGAAGTGAATAGGTTGGAATCATAACAGCCAAATTCATCGTTTTAAGACCGACAGTTAAAAAGATAACGGTTCCAATAACAAATAAAACGACGCCTATTGTCATAGTTTTACGCGGACCTAAAACTTCAGCAAGTACACCTGAAAACCATGCTGCAATTGCCACGGCGAAACCGTATACACTAAATAGCAGCGCTGATTGTTGAACCGTCAGACCATTATCAATTAAATAGGAAGAAAGCCAGCCTTGTTCGAGCCCATCTCCCATCATAAACAGTAAGATACCAATAAACCCCATGGCCATTTTAGAATCCATTCCAAGTTTGCCTAAAAGTCCTTTATTCATCCGATTCCCTCCTTATTGTTTTAAAAAAGGTTCCTGACATGCTTCAGGAACCTATATAAATTTATTTTTTTTACAGATTGGGGTTAAGTACTACTTTTAATGACTCCGCTCCATTTTTAACAAGCTGGAACCCTTGTGCAAACTCTTCAAGCGGCAACACGTGCGTGACAACGCCATCAGTTGGAAGGTCTCCATTCGCTATCCCCTTCATAACAGGTTCATAGCAGTATGGACCAAGGTGAGAACCAAGTACATCAAGCTCTTTCCGATCACTAATAATACTCCAGTCAACTGTAACAGGATCTTTAAATACACTAAATTCAACAAATCGACCCAGCTTACGAATCATTTTCAATCCTTGTTCCACTGATTTTTGAGCACCTGTTGCTTCAATGTAAATGTCACAGCCATAGCCATCTGTTAGTTCCTTTACAATTGCGTCCACATCGTCTTTTGCCGGATTCAATACTATGTCAGCACCGAAATTCTTCGCCATTTCAAGGCGATCTTCGTTTAAATCTAGCACGATTAATTTATCCGGCCCTGACTTTTTGATTGCACCGATCATTCCAAGTCCAAGTGTTCCTGCCCCTGCTAGAACAACCACATCGTCCAACTGGACTTGTGCACGTTCTACAGCATGATAAGAGCATGCATAAGGCTCGATTAAGATTGCCTTTTCAATCGGAAGATCTTCTGGAACTTTATAGTTAATGGCTTCTTTTGTAAATTTCATATACTCCGCCATCGCACCGTTTACATTATTCTGGAAGCCATATAAATCATGCTTTTCACACATCCAATATTGTCCACGATTACAGAATCGGCAGTCCCAACAAGGAACAATTTGTTCTGAAATAATACGATCACCAATTTTAAAATCACCTTTCACACCCTCACCAAGTGCCACGACATGCCCGATAAATTCATGCCCCGGAATCATCGGTGCTTTGATATACGCAGGCTGTGTTTCATCTCCCCAGAAGCTTGGTGCTCCATCAAACGCTTTTAAATCCCCTGCACAAATACCACATGCCTCCACTTTAACGAGTATTTCTCCGTCGCTAATTTGAGGAACTGCCACTTCTTCCAGCCGGTAGTCACCGGGCGAGTACGCAACAACCGCTTTCATTGTTGTCGGAATATTTCTAACGTCGCTTTTTTGTGATACTATTTGATTTGTGCACATCATTCATCTCTCCTCTTCTTTAGTTGAAATTTCGCTACCCTCACAATCGTTAACGCTTACATTTGGTTTGATAGTTGAAATTTCTCAAGTCCCTTCTATAGAAGGCAGTTTATCTGTTACACAGTTACACAGTTTCAATATTCTTTTAACTTTATTTACAAGAGTCTATCCTGTTTACGATTTTCATTATATTATATTTATTATTGATTGGTCAACTTATTCTTTTGATTGCTTTCAATAATTTTTCATTTACTTTCGGTTTTTAAAATATATTACATTATTAACGTCAAATGATGTACTATTAGATGTAATATAAATAGTAAAGCTTCTATATTACTTTTTATGAGTCCGCCATGAATTTTTCTTTTAATTTCAATTATTTTTATAATTTAGTTCAAAACGAAAATAAATATATGCAGGTGATAAGGATGACGAAAATGTTTGCATCAGAAAGACATAAAATTATTATGGATAAGCTAATGGATCAGCAACGTGTAACTATTAAAGAGCTCTCCGAAGAGATCAAAGTTTCCGAGGCAACGTTACGAACAGATTTATCAAAAATGGAAGAATCCGGATTATTAAAAAGAACACACGGCGGAGCTATTTTATCCGAATATCAAGATAGTGACACAAGTTTTTCCATGCGCGAGAGTAAAAATCGGGATGAAAAATCAGCCATTGCTAAAAAGGCAGTTGAGCTTTTATCTAGTGGTCAATGTATTATGCTTGATGCTAGTTCAACAGCTCTTGAATTAGCTCGTGTGTTAAGAGATACGTCTATTCGTTTAACTGTCGTGACAAGCGGCATAAACACCGCCCTGGAGTTAAACAATCATTCAGATATTACTGTTATTTTATTGGGAGGGATTGTAAAACGAGGTTCTTATTCTCTAGAAG
This sequence comes from Peribacillus huizhouensis, assembly GCF_014138605.1. Lineage (GTDB taxonomy): Bacteria > Bacillota > Bacilli > Bacillales > DSM-1321 > Peribacillus > Peribacillus huizhouensis. The sequence continues at coordinate 133,135 of NZ_JACJHX010000010.1, forward strand.
GGAACCTGGGTGTTAGTATTTTAAGTAAAATCCATATTGATGCTATGTTTACTTCTGCAAATGGCTTTTCACTTGAGTCTGGTTTAACCGACTTCAGCGTATACGAAGTTGAATTAAAAAAGGCAATGGTCAACGCTTCTAAAAAAGTAATTGCTCTTTTGGATCATACAAAAATGAATAAAAACTCAATTGCATCTTTCGCTTCTGTTGATCAGCTCGATTTAATTATTACAGATGACGAACTTCCTGAAGATTATGCAGCGAAACTAAATGATCAAGGAATTGAAGTTCTGATTGTTTCCGGTGAAACACACTAAAGCAAACAAATTTTATTTCGTAGTTCCACAACCTTAAGAAATATCGCAAATAGCACATTAAACAGCATATTAAATGTATGCTGTTTTTCATTGTCACTATAATTTTGTAAGAAATTTAGATATTAATATTACAAACACAACAACAGCCACTACCACACTATCAAATAGTAAGACTTAGATGATTAACACAATACAAAAATGACTATAAATCATTTTATATCGGAAAAAAGGAGAGCGCTAAAAATTTTACGTTTAGCACTCTAAGGGTGTCATAAATACCATTTACTCCACTAAACGGAATGATAGCTTTTAGTGTTTTTTACCAGATTGTGTATCCGCCATCCACTATAAATGTCGAGCCTGTTGCAAAAGTCGAGGCGTCAGAGGCCAAATAAATAGCCAAACCGCCAAGTTCATGAGGTTCCCCCAGCCTTTTCAATGGAACGAGATCCAGTACATGTGCTAGCTCTCCTCCAGGTGCAAAGATCGGTTTTGTCATCTCTGTTTTCATATAACCTGGCGCAATGGCATTGACACGAATATTGTTTCCTGCCCATTCGGATGCCATACATTTTGTCATCATATCAACCGCTGCTTTTGATGCATTGTAAGCACACTGCGCTTCAGTATTCGCTATAAAACTAGACATTGATGCAATATTAATAATCGAACCCCCTCCCTGTAATTTCATTTGTTTACCGCTATACTTCGAAACTAAGAAGACACCGTTTACATTAACATCCATTGTTTTCTTCCAATCTTCTAAACTCTGTTCTTCCACCGTGATTTTTTGACAAATACCCGCATTATTTATGAGAATATTCAACTCATTGAATTCACCTACAATTTGTTCAACCATGGCTTTAACCTGCTCTTCACTTGTTACATCTACTTGAAGACCCAAAGTTTTCCCACCAAATGAAGCTAATTCTTTTGCCGTTTGTTGTGCTGAAGCCAATTCCATATCTGCGATGACAATATTTGCACCAGCCTGAGCCAGTGCTTCTGCCATGGCTTTACCTAGCCCTCTTGCTCCTCCTGTAACTAGAGCTGTTTTGTCTTTCAAACTAAATAACTTTTGATAATCCATTTATTCCACTCCTTATTATTTGATTTTGATTTAATTATATTTTATCAATTGTTTTCATTTTGTCAATTTTACTTTCGTATAGTTATTTTTATTTTCATTTAGTCTTATGAAAGTGAATGAATAATTGATATAACGTTAAGGTATGATAGATTCATATAATCACTAATTGAATTTCACCTAAATTAGTTGATTAGATCTTCGTTCACCAATAGAATATATTTCACCCTTTTAAACATAAGGCTGTTTTCACATACTTTGTTGCTTTTCAATCATTTTTACACTAATAACCCGGTTGATTTCCGTTGTAGAGGCGGTCTCAGAAGCCTCCTCAGTGCTTTGCACTTGCGGGGTCTCCCTCAACACGCTTTTCCCGCAGGAGTCTCGCACCTGTAACGAAGATCAACATCTGTTCGAATTGGTTTCTTGCTAAAAACAACAATCTTTACGAAAAGAGCCAAACATAAAGACAAAATCTTAAGTAACTGCAAATCAAATAAAAAAAGAGTAAACCCAATTGGTATGAAGTTAGATATCTTGTAATTCTAGAAGATCACATGTTTATCCATTATTTCCCTTCATCAAATCTACCTTCTTAATAGTATTCAAAAAGAAGTCAAAACAAAAGCCCCCCATAAAAAAATCGCCTGCCAATAGGCAGGCGATTCAAAAGGGGGAATTTCTCTGAAATAATCATCGTACTACTATTATTTCACCAATTCCTTTTTTTATTCATTTTTCTTAAAAAAAAATTTTATTTTATTTATATGCATGAACCTCTTGTTTACTCGCATTTGATTTTTTCCCATGTAAAAGATAATAAACAAACATACATGCAAACCCTACTAATGCCATACTCACGTATAGACCATTATAGCCGATAACAGGGATTAGGAAGCCGAGGGTAAAAGGTCCGATACCTATGCCTAAATCAACGAACACAAAGAAGGTAGATGTGGCAAGCCCCATCTTATGTCGTGGCGAATTCTTTACTGCAATAGCTTGAGCGCTTGATTGGAAGGTTCCATATCCAATACCGATTAGCGCACCTGCAGCCAATAGCATAAGTCCATGACTCGCTTGACTGAGAAGTAGCATCCCTATACCAAATAAAAGCAAGGAGGGGTAAATGACGAAGTTCTCTCCCTTTAGATCAAACCAACGACCCGTAAATGGTCGAGACGCTAATAAAAAAATGGCAAACACAACAAAAAAGAAACTTGCAACATTCACTAAGCCAATTTCCTTTGAATATGCCGTCAAGAAAGTTAAAACGCTAGAATAAGAAAACCCTACAATACACATGACAAAGGCAATCGGTAATGCCTTTGCTTCGAAGAAATCTCCCACTTTGATTCCTTTCAATGTTTCCCTTTCCATTGCTGTTAGTTCTACTTTTCTAGTTTTTATGAACAAGGTTGGTATAAAGGCAATAACGACAAATAGAACACATGATGCAAAAATCATGTTGTACGTTCCATGTTGACTGAGAACCAATCCTAAAAACGGTCCAACTGCCATTGCCAGATTCATACTCATCGCAAAGTAACCGGTACCTTCCCCTCTACGTTCATTTGGAATAACATCGGCTGCAATCGTACCTGTCGCAGTTGACGCAAAGCCAAACGCAATCCCATGCAACAAGCGATTTATTAATAAAAACGCCAAGCTATCCGCTTTGAAATAGACCAATGTTGTAATAAGAAAAAGTACTAACGATCCATACAACATATTCTTTTTCCCAATCCGTTCAATGTATTTTCCGGCAAACGGCCGAACAGCCAGTGCTCCAATAACGAAAATACTAGATGCAAGTCCTGATTGACTTGTCGTTGCTCCGAATTTATCAATTGTATAAACCGATAATGTGACCATTAATAAATAAAAGGTCATGAAAATAAAAAAATTCGTTGAAGAAATGATTAAGAAATCTTTCGTCCATAATTTTGGTTTATTCATTTTTTACCACCTTATTTCTCTAAGTTGACACATAGCTTCGTAAGTGTCTGATATACCGCTTCCTTTTCTTGCTCCGAAATACCATCCATGATTTTACATTCAAATTCATTCGTTGCTTCTCTACACGCTATATACACTTCTTCTCCTGCTTCTGTTAGCTGAATTCGTTTTTCACGGCGATCCTTCCCTGGGACTTGTTCAATAAAGCCTCCTTCACTTAAACGTTGGACCGTCCGCGTAATCGTAGGTTTTTCAACATTTAAGTATTCACCGATTTCAACAAGGGTTGTTGGACCTTTGGTTTTTAAAAAATAAACAATGCTCCATTGTGAATGAAAAAGACCGTATTGAAGAAGTTGCTCATTTAATTTCTTCGTGAACAACCTATAGATCTGTAGATATTGGTGAAAGAATTGATGATTTGGGGTCAATTTTATTTCCTCCTGAAATAGGTTACCTAGGTAACTATATATCTATTTTATCAAAATGTCCAGTTTCTTGAAACACTATCCAGTGCTATTAATAAAAAGGCTTTGTTAAACTTGCCTGTTGATTGAAACGAAATGCGTTCGCCTTCCGTGGGCGGTCCGGGAGCCTCCTCGGCGCTGTGCGCCTGTGGCGTCTGCCTTTGACTCGCTTTTCCCGCAAGGAGTCTCACGCCTTCCGCTCCAATCAACATAGCGCCAAAAATCAACAATGAGCTTTATATAGCCAATAAAAAAAACACCTATATTAAGGCATTTTTTTCATTTCATTTTAAGCTTCGTTAACTGCTTGTACTTCCTTTAACACTTCATGAATCGCTTTGGCAACACCATGTTCATCATTTTTCGCTGTGACGAAATGACATAACCTCTGAATCTCTAGCGGGGCATTTCCCATAGCTACTGAGCGGCCAACTCGTTCAAACATGGACACATCATTATAATTATCACCAATAGCCATCGCATCCTTCATGGATTCTCCCTTATTCGCTAAGTAAATCATCAAAGCATTTCCTTTTTGTGCGGCTTCACTTGAAATTTCCAAGTTTTCACGTCCTGATGATGAAACGGCAAGACCTTTAATTCGCTTAATTTTACCAGCTACTTGACCTAAAGCGGTAAGATCATTAGAAAAAACAAGCATTTTATGAATCACAACGCTCGGCATTGTAAATAATTCACGATAATCGGTAATTGTATTTACAAGGCCCATCTTTAATCGCTCATGGGCGCGTGCTGTGACTTTCAAAGGATCGAGATCCGGATTTGCAGTTAAGATAATATCAACTAAAACTGCAACAGAGGCCTCATAGTTTTTCGAATATACACCATTGCTTGTGTACACTTCAAAATAAAGATTTTCCTTTTCAAGCAACTCAATCATCTCAAGTCCCACTTCAGAGCTCATCGGATTGGACGCAACAATTTGCCCATCTTGTGTGTAAACAGCTGCCCCATTCGCAGCTATAATGGGTAAGTCGAGCTTCGCTTCATCCAATGCAATACGGGCTTCTTCATAGGATCTTCCAGTAGCTACAATCACTTCAATGCCTTGTCTTTGAGCCGCTTCAATCGCATCCTTATTTTCTTTGCTCACTTTTTGAACTTTATTCAATAATGTTCCGTCCATATCTGTAGCTATCGTTTTAATCACTTTATTCACCTCATACCATTCATTTTTCATATCTTTATATTACTGCGTTAATTTTTGTTAATCGACATTTTTGCCACGCGATGCTACCCAAATTTCATACCATTGCTCTCTGCTAATATTCAACGATAAAGCATGAACTGCCGCTTTGATTCTTTCCATTTTTCCTGAACCGACAATCGGCATAATTTTTGCAGGGTGATGCATGAGCCAGGCATACGCAACTTCATCAATGCTTTGTGCATTCATATCAGCCGCAGCTTGTTCAAGGGCTTGGCGGACTCTAATAGCCTGATTGTCTTCACCTGTGAACAACTTCCCCCTTGCAAGTGGTGACCAAGCCATCGGAGGCATGTTCTCCTTGATACATTGATCTAAAACCCCGTTTTCAAAATGATCACGATACAGGGCCGATAGTTCGATCTGATTGGTCACAAGCGGTACATCTAAATATGCGTTTAGCATTTCCACTTGTGATGGCAAATAGTTCGATACACCAAAATGCTTCACCTTTCCTGCCTGCTTTAATCTCATGAATGCTTCCGCTACCTCTTCGGGATTCAGCAAAACATCCGGGCGATGCAGCAACAAGACATCTATATAATCCGTTTGAAGATATGTAAGAGACCGCTCTACTGATTCAATAATATGTTCTTTACTACTATCATAATGATTCAAATGAACGCCATTATGTTCATTTGCTAGCTTAATTCCACATTTCGTAACGATTTCCAGTTTATCACGAAGTTCAGGCTTTAAAGCTAATGCTTCCCCAAAAAGAGCTTCACAAGTATACTTCCCGTAAATGTTGGCTGTATCAATCGTTGTAATCCCAAGCTCTAAGCATTGTTCGATTAACTCTATTCTTTTCTTTACAGAATAGTTCCAATCGGCTAACCGCCAATGACCATGAATAATTCTCGAAAAGGATAAATCGCTCTGTAGCCTAATACGTTCCATTTTGTTCTCACTCCTGACTGCTTCCATTTTAGCAAAGAACAGGACAAAAGCACACAAGGATGACTCATAAGGCCAAAAGCACCTTTAAGTCATCCTCTTCTACTATTATATAAGCGGTTGAGCAATCTGATTGACCTTTTCGCAAATACTGTTGTGAATTCGATCTATTTCCGAAAAATCCATGTTACGTATATAGATTTCTTCCAGTTCATCATGTAAGGATTTTGCTCTTGCTAAAGCTTTTGTCGCTTCCTTCATTTTCGTACGGTATCTTGTTGAAATATCTTGGATTTGATCGCTATACAATTCATCAGTCCCAGGAAGAATCGCTTCTTGATAAATGTCCACAATTTCATCACCTTGGCGACTTGGAAAATATTCATGAGGCGCTGTACTGTCGAAAATAGCCACTCCTATTTCACGTACAATGACCATATCAAGACTGTTCGGATCAAAACCACAATGATAGATTTCAACGTCAAAACCACGCTGCTCTGCTTCAAGCGCCAATTTCTTGAGCATCGTTGATTTCCCTGATCCTGGCCGCCCTTTTAGAAAATAGCGCTTGGCTATATCTTCTGTTAAATTCGGCACATAATCGACCGCTCCTATTGGAGTAGCTGCCCCTAAAAATCGGTGCCTGATTTCTGACTTTTTATTAATAAAAATTTCTCCAAAAAAGGTATCCTTCAATTTCTCAGTCAGCTTATTCACCTTCTGAAAATCTAGATTGGCGATGTAGATTTCTTCCCACTCATCATGGACTGCTAAAGCGGAAGCAAATAAAGAATAAGCATCTTCAAAAGCACCGTTGATTTCACTTGTTAACTTCATAATTTCTTGCTTATTTTGACTAAGAGTTTGCGAATCCCAAGCTGTCCCAAGATTGATATATTCTTCTATTGCACCTGGTGCTTTCGGCTCTATTACATGTGGTGCCGTACCATCCACAATTCCAACCTTTAAATCGGTTATGATCACTCCATCAATTGAATCTGAATCTGATGAGCAATGCATGAGCTGGATATCGAACCCCTTCTCCACCCATTCCTTCCCTACTTTCTTCATCAGTGTAGATTTTCCAGTCCCTGGGCCACCTTTTAAAATATATAATCTTTCTAGCTCCTGCAAATTAGATTCATATAAACTGTGAAATCCTTTTGCTGTGTTTCCACCTGCAAAATAATGTTTGGTTTTTCCAGTCACCTATTCAACACTCTCCTTTATGCCCTGATACTTGAGAGATATCTTTGCTTTCAACGCTAGAATATGCGCGAGATGTCGATTGGGTGAACGCCTATTATGAGAGAGCCTATCCATATAAAGTGAAACTTCAATCAGTCAAGTTGTCTTAAACCACCCACTGATTGTTAGTCCGGGATTTTACTACAAATTAATGCGAAAAAAGGATCGAACCTCACAATCTTTTATACAATGCTAGATTGCATTAGTATAGATCTTGCGGTTAGACCCTTTTATAGGATATCCTCTTTATTTAATTAACTCGACAAACTTTGCATCAACTGTTTCAGCAAGCTTGTTTGGTTCCACTTCTATTTGCGTGCCAATCTTTCCAGCACTAACGATCATTGTAGCTAAAGCTAGCGCGCTTTTATCAATAAAGGTCGGGTACAACTTCTTCATCCCGACTGGCGAACAGCCGCCGCGGATGTATCCTGTCCATTTTTGTAACTCTTTCACAGGAAGCATTTCCATTTTCTTCGCTCCTGCCGCCTTAGCTGCTTTTTTCAAATCAAGTTCGCCACCGACTGGAATGACAAAAACAAAGAGATTCGGTCCACTTTGCGAAACAAGCGTCTTAAAAACAGCATCAGCTTGTTTGCCAATTTTATCAGCTACCGCTGTGCCATGGATTTTTCCATCTTCATTGTCATATGTAAGAATTTCGTACTCTACTTTTTTACCATCAAGGATTCTCATGGCATTTGTTTTACTCACACGCATAATTGCCATCCTTTCATATTTAACCTACAAAATAATATCCTGCTAATTTTCTTAATTCTTCTTCAAGATGATCGGGGTAGGAAATAAGGAAGCAAGTTGAAGGTCCTGCAGATGTTTCAACGTTGACTTGATTTCTTAGTGTATCTGGGATATCCGTATCACTCAACTTTCGCCATTCATATGCAATACCCTTTGATCCGACTGGGAGCACGACTACATCTTCGTATTCACAAACTGCTTTAAACAAAGAAAGTGGTGCAATACGGTCCTCCTTCTCGATGACCTCATTGCCAACAAGAGGATGTCCGATAATAGCCACTTTCCTCATCCGATTGATCTCGACTGAGCCATTCCATTTACCGATCACGATCATTCCAAGAGCAGACTGTAATAATGGTAGATTGCTTTCTGTACTTCCAGTAATCGGCAAATCCAAACCTAACTCTTTTTGTCCCGCCAACACTCCTGTGCAGATATCATCCCATGCTGCTTCACCGCAAAAATTCTGTACAGTTACCGCAATCGGAATGGCACCTGCTGCCATGCATTCCATTACCGCTACCCGAAATGAGTAATATGCTGTCACTTCATAAGGAACTTTTACAACATCCTTTTCCTTTATGCCAATGCCGCCGCTATTATCACATGAAATAATTAAAGTTTCAGAATGAGAGATCGGTAATTTTAATACATCTCTCATTTCTTTGTACCTTCGCTCATCATTTTTTGCAAAATAGGTGTCAATCGCGGCAGTAAAATTAGGGCAATCCCTAAATTAATCGCTGTTGCAATGGTTAGCGATGGAATTAATGCCACAAAAAATGACCAGCTGATAATAATTATGAAGGGGATTGGAGAAATAAATGCATTTCCAACAAAAAATAACAGAGATGCCCCGAGCTTATTACCCCCTCGATACAAAATCCCGAATGTCCACGCAAGCAAGGCCATTTCTAGCATTATGATGAAATGAAGGGGTCCGAGCAACATTCCACCTATAATAGCTGAAATGAGATGCCCGAGTCCGCCGACAACTGCCCCCGCAACCGGGCCGAGTAAACATGCCGCTAGTAACGAAGGAAAACTGTCCAGTGCCACACTGCCAATAATACCTGGTATTTTTATAAAAGCACCTGCTGCCGATAAAGCAATAAAGATGGCAAGGACGCTCATTTGTTTAACATTCATTTCAATCCGTTTGCTCCTTTTTCTTGGTGTTGTGGAACACTTTCGCACTTCTGACATATTCTATATCTTTCACCCCTTGGCGTACATTAATCACTCGCGCAAGCGCAAAGAAGTAGTCAGATAATCTATTTAAATATTGCAGAGACAGAGGAGAGACCGCGGCCCCTGATTTCATAAGCGTTACAGTCAGTCGTTCAGCCCGACGTACAACCGTTCTAGCAATATGAATGGTTGCTGCTGGCTTCGTTCCCCCTGGTAAAATAAATTTCTCAAGTGGCGGTGCTTCCGAAATATATTCATCAATACGCTGTTCTAAATACGTAATAGCTTCTGCAGTTAGCTTTTCCGGTGCTTTATCGGAAATCGTTGCTAAATCACCGCCACAATCAAATAATTCATGCTGGATCTTCTCCAGATCTGCTAAAACATCCGCGAATTTTGTAGGATCTAATTCCGCCATAGCTAGCCCAACGTAGCTGTTCACCTCATCAACCGTTCCATACGCTTCAACTCGAATGTCATCCTTATCCACTCGGCCGCCAATTACGCTTGTTTTCCCTTTATCTCCTGTACGTGTGTAAATATTCATGCTTTCATCCCCCCTATTTTAATTGTTGATTTAAGCCATACCAAATGATATCGACGCGATTTGATAGGTCTGTCAAGTCTTGATATATCCAACCTGTAACATCCCGCCAAGTTCGGTCTAGTTTGTTCATTGGGACAATTCCCTTGGAAATATCCGTTCCAATCATTATGATTAATCGATCTTCTTCCTCCCGCTCCCATTCGCGCCAGCTTTGGATGTACGTTTTCCAATTAGCACGAATGTTTGAACCATCACGACTCTCTACATCATTCTTGATCCACATCTCAATTCCTTCTAATACAATCTTTTTTTCTGAAAAATCATTTGACCGAACCGGGAGTGGATGATTATGATAAGCCGAAATCCATTGTTTTGGCTCATATAGCGCCCTTACCCATTTTCTTTTCCCATTATAGGCACCGCCCGTAATGAAGTGCATCTCTCACCCCTCCTCAATTGCTCGTAGCTTTTCCAGTAAAGCTCATACCCACAGCCATATGGAATACTCCATTCCCAAAATAACTTTTGCTCAGGAGCATAATAGACGAGCATATTACGAATAACCCCACCATGTGTAACAACCGCAATATTTCTAGTTCCCTTAATCTTCATTTCCTCTACCATTTCGTCCCAAGCTTTAAGTACTCTTTGATTGAAATCTTGGTAGCACTCCCCTTGTGGTAATCCGATTTCAAATGGGTGCTCAAGCCAGCGCATATAATGAGGGAAGCTTAATAACTGCTCATAGGTTCTTCCTTCCCACTCACCAAAATTCATTTCACGAAATTGCTCTTTTAATATAGGTTCACACTTTGGAAATAAGATGTTTGCAGTTTGAATGCAACGATTTAAATCACTGCAGTACAAATCCTCATAATTTGGATAGCTTGATTGTAACCGCTCAAGTTCCAGCAACCCTTCTGCTGTCAGCGGTGAATCTGTCCATCCTACATATTGTTTCTTCATATTCGCCTCTGTCATGCCATGGCGAAGTAAGGTAATCCCCACACCGTTAGCCATAAAAACAGTTCCACTCCTTCTACGGATGCCCCCAGAACATCACCAGTAATTCCGCCAAACCAGTTTAATGTTTTTCTGCGGATCAATAAAAAGAGAATACATGCTACCGCTATCATGATTAAACTCATATAAAGTAAAGATATGTTTATGTAAAATGCCATCATTAATAGGACAATTAGATATAACCCATATATATGTATACTGCTTTTTTTCGCTGCTCTTTGAAAAAAGGCTGCCAGCCCTTCTTGTTTAGCGAGCGGCATTGTATAGAGCAACATCCCCATCACCATTTTACTTATAGCAGGAATTAAAGCAATTAAGAAAAAAGAAGCAAGATTCATTCTTGAAATGATTTCATAAATAAATAGAAACCTCGCGCTTAATAAGATAATCACGGATAAAACGCCAAATGCTCCCGTTCGTGGGTCGCTCATAATTTCAAGCCGCTTTTCCTTGTCCTGATAGGAGAAAAGTGCATCACTTGCATCTATCCACCCATCAAGATGAAGACCTCCAGTTAGAATAATCGTCAAAAGCCAAACGAAAAAACTAATGGCTAGCAAAGAGAAAGGCGTCCACTCCATAAGCGCAAAGAGACTGCCACTGGTTAGCAAACCGAGCGATAGCCCTGCAAGCGGAAAAGTTTGAACAGCTCGATGAATGAATGGTTCATCCATGGGAAGTGGCTTTTTTATCGGAATTGCCGTGAAGAACTGAAGATTAATCAAATAACCAATTAGTACACTCATTCTTTACCTGTTTCCTTTCATCAAGATTGGAATACCTGCCTCTACCAAATAGGCCTGATTTGAACGAGCAACAAGTTCCTGATGTAGCTTGCCGATTGTTTTTTGATAAGCCTGCACGATTTCATTGCTTGTTAAAGGTTCGTGCAATACTTCATTACTAACCACAATTAAGCTATAGCAATGCTTGCGTATTGTTTCGATACTTTCCAACATATTTCTCATTACATTTTGGAGATGTTCTTTACTTAGGCCCGAATTGATTGAAAACAACTCATTATCAAGCCAAGTAGTTAAACAATCTAGTAAGACAATTGTCTGTTTACTGTAAAAGGGGATGGAATGATCAATATTTCTAGGGAACTCACCTAAAGCCCATGGAATGACACTGTTTTGACGAGATTGCTGATGCAACTCAATCCGTTTCTGCATTTCTTCATCTTGTGCTCTGCCACAAGCCAAATAATACAATAAGGTTCCACTATGGGTTCGCGCCAGCTCATGGGCAATCTCCTCTGCAAACGTGCTCTTCCCACTACGCACGCCCCCAGTAATAAAGTAGACGGGCGCTTTCTCCATTTTATTCATCCTTCCATTCATTATTTTGTATGAAAGACATGGGGACGGGGCTTCGCAATTTACTAAAATAGCCAATCTATTTATCAGGTATACTGATTTTATTGAGAAGGCATCATATTCCAGCTCCGCACCGCCACCATTGTGATTAGGCGAGTGTAGCGTGCTTAATCATATATCCTACATGGTAAATCATGGCGTTTTTACGCCCTATTCGTTTTGTATGGCAAGCAGTATACATTCATACACACCAGAGCTAACTAGCTTACGTAATGATTCCATAGATTCACCATGCCGAATGTCTGTACCCCGTTGCGAAGCAGCAATTAAGATGCTATCCTCCGTCATTGTTTCTTCTCCATACCCGTATAACGCCTTCACCTTTGCTTCCGTTGCAGTTACAAGGCATTGAATAAATGCTTCTTCCGTTAAACACCCATTTACAAATACCCATGTATGGATGTTTGATCCTATCACTTTTTCAGACTGAACGACATGATGTGGATCATGGAAATTCCTTTTTCCAGCCGTTACCACGATAAAAATTGAAATATTATCTTCTTGATAGAATCTGACCGCTGCTGTTTTCAGATCAACATTTGTTATCATCCCTATCGTCTCACTTCGATTAAATCCATGAGCTGACAAGTACTCAATCATTTCCTTTTGAGGATCTGAGCAATCAAAGGTACGCTTGTTATGACAATTCACAAATGTTTGGTACCAGCCATTCCCAATCTCTGTCATTCCTAATGATATCGTCTTAAGCGGGATCGGTGATTTCAATGCAAGCCAATCATCTTTCTTTTCTATATATTGCTCGTTAATTACTAAAGTTTCTTGCTCTTTTGCAAGATGAGCTGGAACAATGAATAATTGTGATTTAGGAACATTGGGATGTGGGTAATTTTCAATGTCTGTTTGGTATACTGCTTGAACGCGTTCTCGTTTTAACACTTCATTCGGTTTATCATTGATTTGAATTCGTCCTTTATCCAAAAGTAGCAGTCTATCACAGTAAAGACTAGCAAGATTTAAATCATGAAAAATAGAAACAACAGTCAGATCTCTTTCCTTTGTCCAACTTTTCATCAAGTCGAGTAACTCTTTCTGATAGGAAAGATCCAAATGATTTGTCGGCTCATCCAAGAAGAGAATTTCCGGTTCTTGTGCCAATGACTGTGCAAGCAAGACACGCTGTCTCTCACCACCAGAAAGCTGGTCAAATGGTAGATGTTGAAACGGAGTAGTACCCGTCTGTTTCATAACTCTTTGGACCACTTCTTCATCTTCCATTGACCAACTCTGTAGTAAACCCTTTTGATGCGCATATCTGCCAAGCGAGACTGTTTCTTTTACTGTATAGGAAAAAGCCTGTGTAGAGTGCTGTGGCAAGACAGCACTTACTCTAGCCAGTTCCTTCGTACGGTAATCCTGCAGCCGTTTTCCTTTAAGCAAGATCTCACCACTATGATAAGTTAAAATGCCACTCATCATTTGAAGCAGCGTAGTTTTTCCACTGCCATTCGGTCCGAGAATTCCAAACAATTCTCCTCGAGCAACCTCGAATGAAAGATTTTTCAAAACAGGCATATTCTTTGTATACCCACCTATCAATTCAGTAACAGTTAGCATATTTATCACCTTCGTTCTTCTATCCTGCGCCGTTTTAATAAAATTATAGCAAAGACGGGAGCACCAATTAATGCGGTAATAACGCCAATTGGTAATTCAGCTGGGGAAATAATAACCCTTGACACAAGATCCGCCAAAATTAAGAATCCCGCCCCAATAATCATCGACAACGGCAATAAATGCTTATGATCTGGACTAACAAGTCGTCTCGTGAAATGTGGAATCACTAAGCCAACAAAGCCTATTGTCCCTGAAACGGCTACAGCAGCCCCGGTTAACAGCGAACCTGCAATCAAAATCATTAGCTTTCTTTGTTTCACGTTCACACCCAAATGCTGGGCACGCTCTTCTCCAAAGGATAAAGCATTCAGTTCACGAGCATTCAGCATAAGGATCACAGTTCCAACGATAAAAAATGGCAGAATAATCCCCACATAACTCCATCCTCGCATTGATACGCTTCCTAATAGCCAGCCAATAATCTGACGTAATTCTTCTCCAGTCAAGGCAATCATTAAGGAAATAAACGCACCTAAAAACGAACTAAAAATAATCCCTGTTAAAATAATTGTCTCTACCTTTATCGAGCGATCCATTTTCTGTGCAAACAACAACACAGAGAAAATCGTCAAGAATGAAAACAAGACACTTAATAACGGTAAAGTAAATAAGCCAATAACAGGTAGAGATAGCCCAAAGAAAATCGTAACAACTGCTCCTACTGAAGCCCCAGAAGAGACACCGAGTGTATAAGGATCGGCTAACGGATTTCGCAAAAGCCCTTGAAACGCTGCACCAGAAATGGCAAGGGATGCGCCTACTAAACCGGCCAACACAACACGCGGCAAACGTATTTTCATTACAATATTTGTGAACATCACATTCGCTTCAGTTGAAAGTGGTAATTGGAACACTTCCTTGCCGATAATTTGGAAAAGCTCCGAAACAGGGACTGATACCGAACCTACTGAAATTCCAACAATCATTGACAAAGCAAGAAATGCAAATGCAAGTATATAAGCTAATTGTTTACCATTTTGTAAATTTTTTTGCTTTAATGAATTTCGCAAATTCCACTAGTCCCCTATCATACGTTTTTAAAGGGAATAATTAAAAGGTCAGCCTCCACTATTTTTTCAGGAAGGCTGACCCTTATGAGTCAATCGTCTATAGTATGAACAGATATTCCCGTACGTCTGCCACACACCTTCCTATCCACGTAGGTAAATTTGGTGCACAAATACAGGCAGGTTTCCTGGCTTATGGTCTACACTTACAGCACCTTCCCATATTTTCATACAGTGGCTATCTACTGCTCGCTCGCATTTACAGTGGCGGGACCGCGTTGGATTTTCACCAACTGCCCTTTTAAGTCTTAGAAAAAGACACCTATTTCGTTTTTGTATTTTGTTTCTATCCATCTATTATACACAATTGAACGCGATAATTAGTCAGAAAATTATTACATAATGAGTCAACAGACAATCTTTTTTATCCCCTGTCACAACAACTCTTTACTTTTTTCTTTGCTCTGATTCTAAGTACTTTATTACCCCTTCGCCATTATTGGTTCGCAACACTTCTTGTGTGTCAAAAATAATATAGATGGGGTGCTCTCTATTTTCAATTCAGGATATTCAGATGATATTTCTATCAGTCTCTATCGTGCGAATTGGGCTCAAATCATACTTATGTTCAGCAAAATTAATAGGACTGACATCTGATTTTCCAAGGATAGTTAATGCGCTATTTTCATGTTCTCTCGGCAATAATACCTGATCAGAAACGAGCTGTTTAATGTCCAGTTTAATGGAATATGTCGCCTCTTTCCCATCCAGCCACTTTACATGGATAAGATGGGGTTTATAACCAACCCCATGCCTAATTTTCTTTAGCGCATAAATCTTGAAAATTTTTCTTATAACAACTATAATATATCAGTCACACTCTTTTCATATGTCCCAGTAGCTCAGCAGGATAGAGCGACAGCCTCCTAAGCTGTAGGTCGTAGGTTCGACTCCTATCTGGGACGCTAAGTAGAAACAGCCAAAACCTTGATATTATAAGGTTTTGGCTGTTTTATTTTATAGTACAGTTCAACACATTTTATATGATACAGCTGTTTTGCCGAGAATCTGCCGAAAACTAATTATGAAGCTGCCCCTTCAAAGGGCATATTTCTTCAATTCCACTCACATGCCCCACCGTCCCCATCCCGGTCTAAATCATAAGGACCTTTATCTGGCCCCCGTTGGCTTCATAAAACAGCTGGGCATCTTCCTTGTTGTCAAAGTTCGAACAATCATAATCCTATGTTGCGTAGGAATTGGGATTTCCTTTCCTTCCTCTTCGCATCCTGAACTCGTCAGATCTGCCTCATAACTATTAAGAAGAGTACATATCCACATTCCAAGAAGAGCTATACTAATAATGCTCAGAATCCAAGGAAAGGATTTACGCCAAATACCAGGCTCGAAAACTTCGTTGTTTCTTCTCTCAAACATATTCAAAGTCTACTTTCACGTTTACTAATAATCCATTTATCACAACGAAAAGAACGATTGTTTTATTAAACAATCGCACTCGATAGTAAATTTCAATAAATTCAAGTTTATTCTGTCGACCACTGTTATAATTCAGTGAATTACATCATGCCGCCCGTAAGGTGAGAGTGTGTAATTTCTTTAATGACGTATGCGAAATGTGCGGTATTTCAAGGACTTTAACACATTCAATATATATTATTTTTGTTTACCGGTAAAGAGATACGAGATAATGAAAAAGAGGCTCCTCAAAAGTTTACTCAACTATGAGAAGCCTCTATTAAAAATCCTCTATGTTAGCAAAATGTTTGCATTTCACTCACACAACCCCTTAGATTTGGCTTTTCATATTTACAAATTTAACAAAAAAATTACGAATATTTTAAAAATTAAACGGTCACAAATCTCGACTTGGGTACTATTGCCTAGTATTTCATCCTCAATAGTGAAAATCTACACTCTTAAATAATAAGAGGAAGTGTCGCTCCCCTCCCTACCTCGCCCATTTTTAGACTATTTTCCCATTTTGTCCTGATTTACCTTTTCTTTACTCTATTCATACATCCGCTAAATAACTCTATCCTATGGTTGAATCATAATACATATTCGTACAAAGGGAGATGGATTGAATGAATGTTAAGAAGATGTTCAGCACCACGAAAAGCAGAACAATTTTACTATCAGCCTTGCTGGTTGGCGCAGTTCCGACGATGAATGTTGTACTTGCCGACCTGGCTGCAACAAAGTACCCGGCTTCGGAGACCTACAAGCCTACCCCTGTTCCAGACCGTGTAATCCTGAACTGGAAAGGTGACACTGCCACTACTCAAGCTGTTACCTGGCGCACCGATACTAGCGTTGTCACACCGCAAGCCCAGATTGCTGTTGCTGGGGATGGCCCATCCTTCAAGCAGCAAGCGGTCACCATTATTGCCGAAAGCTCAAGTGAAGTAAAAGGAAATCAGGAATACACTTCAAAATACCACACCGTTAACTTTGAAGACCTCAATCCGGAAACAAAGTACTTGTACCGTGTCGGAGATGGGGTCAACTGGAGCGAGTGGTTTGAATTCGAAACAGCTTCCAACAAGGCTGAGCCCTTCTCCTTCCTTTACGTTGGAGACGCGCAAAACGACATTAAAGAACATTGGTCCCGTGTTATCCGTAATGCCTATTCCGACATGCCTGATGCTGACTTCATCATCCACGCTGGTGACTTGATCAACCACGGGGATGCCGACGAGCAATGGGGTGAATGGTTCGAAGCTGGCGGCTGGATCAATGGCATGGTTCCTAGCATTGCTGCACCAGGAAACCACGAATATGGAAAAATCGTTAAAGGCTCTCCAAATGGACTTTCCCAATACTGGAAGCCACAATTTGCTTTTCCTGAAAACGGACCTGCCGAATATAAGGAAAATGTCTACTATACCGATTATCAAGGCATGCGTATCGTTACCCTTGATACGAACCTTCGCGGCGTAGCCCTCGACAAGCAAGTCGCATGGTTAGAAGAAGTCCTGACCAATAATCCGAACAAGTGGACCGTTTTGACATTCCACCATCCAATTTTCTCAACTTCTCCTGGTCGTGATAACGGAGAAGTTCGTGACAAGCTGCTTCCTGTCATCGAAAAGCACAGTGTGGATCTCGTTCTTCAAGGACATGACCACAGCTACGCCCGCGGCATGGTCACTAATGTTTCTAATGGAACAAATGCAATGAGCGAAAAAGCCGACACCGTCTTCGTTGTCTCTGTTTCCGGTCCAAAGATGTACGACACTACAACGAAAAACTGGGATGATAATGGTGCCGAAGTGAAAAAAGCAAGCAAAGATACACAGCATTATCAGTTGGTTACGGTTGACGGGAACAAACTCTCCTATGAAGCCCGTACTGCCACTGGCGAATTGTATGACGCTTTCGACATCAATAAAACACCAAGCGGTAAGAAGCAGATCAAAGAGATTAAAACAGCAAAGTAATAGAAAACAAGGATGGAGACGGAGATGGAGATGGATCACCACGATACCATCTCCATTCCCCTGTTTTCCAAAGGAACATTTTTTCAAAAAAGGAAGGAGCCCCACCTTATATGAAACGACTACTTACCCTGAATTCTTTCATCCTCTTATTTGTACTCTTACTGACAAGCTTCCTTCCAAATAAGGTAAGTGCCCACGCCAACAGCTACGGCTATATGGACGTTCAGGACAGATCCGATAGAATTGAAATAGACCTTGCTCTTGATTTTTCCGAGCTAGCTGAGGCATTCGGGTTTACGACTGCCTTTGAATCCGCAGATTCAATACAGAAAATGGAAGAAGTGCTATCTAAAAATGAAGAAACCCTTACGAATTACATAACTGCAGGCATGAATGTTTACCGTGACGAACTTATTTGCGAACCGCGAGTGACCGGGACAAACGTCAGCATGACGAGTGACAACTATCCCCTCGCACACTTCCAAATGGAGTACCCATGCAGTGGTGAATCAACCCGCATCGCATATGATTTATTTGTCGAAGATATCAACCGTTCACACATTAACTTTGTCACCATCGAAGGCGAAAAAGGAACCCAAGAATTCACGTTTACAATTGCCGAACGCGAATTAGTCATCGGCGATCGGAACTGGCTTCGTCAGGCTTCGAACTTTGTCATCCTTGGAATTGAGCATATCATTACAGGCTATGACCATATTTTATTCGTGTTGTGCCTGATCCTCCCAGCTGCCATTTCACTCGGCCGGGTCGTTGAGGTTGTCACCGCTTTTACACTTGGTCATAGCATCACACTTGGCCTTGCAACACTCGGCATCGTTTCACTTCCTAGCCAATTGGTAGAGGCAGCGATTGCCCTCAGCATCGTTTTTGTCGCCATTGAAAACCTGTTTAAGTGGAAAATGAAAAAGCGCTGGATCATCACCCTCCTGTTCGGCCTCATCCACGGCTTCGGATTTGCCGGAATCTTGCAGGAAATGGAGCTCTCTAGCAGCACCGTCGCGTCATCGCTGCTCTTTTTCAACCTTGGTGTCGAAATCGGCCAGATCGCCATCATCGCACTCGTCTTTCCATTGCTTGCCATGGCCAGAAAGTACAAACGTTTTCCCGCTTTCGTCACAACCAGCTCCACCCTTATCATGGCCATGGGCCTCTTCTGGTTTGTCCAGCGCCTAGGTTAAAGAAAGAAGCACAAAGAGACCACTTGGTATACCACCCGCCAAATGGTCTCTTTGTATGCTTATCTATATAGTAGAAGTGAGGTCTGACCCTTTCGTTATGAATAGCACTGCTTTAATAGATAAGGATTCAACTATTCTAGCTATGGTTTTAAAGAAAGTACTTCTGTAATCTCTATGGGAATAATTATTAAGTGATGAAAAAATTAATTGTGTGGGGATTTGAGAGATCATATCTGATGCAACTATGGAAAGCCTCTGCCATAGTTGGCACTTACGAAGTTCTGTAAAAATTTAGATGTACATTATAGCTTCTGATAAAACAAAAAAAACTAACCCTAGTTTGATTAGCTTTAAACGTTTAGAGAGTACGTATCACTCTATCGGTGATAGCAAGGGAGAAATTTAAAGCTTCAACCTCTTAAATGTATTCTCAAAAAAATGGCTCCGCAGGTAGGATTCGAACCTACGACCGTTCGGTTAACAGCCGAATGCTCTACCACTGAGCTACTGCGGAACAAAAAATATAAAATTATGATGGGCCTAAATGGACTCGAACCATCGACCTCACGCTTATCAGGCGTGCGCTCTAACCAGCTGAGCTATAGGCCCATTCTTTTGGAGCGGGTGAAGAGAATCGAACTCTCATCATCAGCTTGGAAGGCTGAGGTTTTACCACTAAACTACACCCGCATATATTAAATGGCTGGGCTAGAAGGATTCGAACCTTCGCATGACGGAATCAAAATCCGTTGCCTTACCGCTTGGCTATAGCCCAATAAGATAAAATAAATGGGGCGACTGATGGGAATCGAACCCACGAATGCCTGAACCACAATCAGGTGCGTTAACCACTTCGCCACAATCGCCATGATGTAATATGAATTTTGAGTTGGCAGGGGTAGTAGGAATTGAACCCACACCGAAGGTTTTGGAGACCTTTGTTCTACCTTTAAACTATACCCCTATATTATAAATGGTGGAGGGGGGCAGATTCGAACTGCCGAACCCGAAGGAGCGGATTTACAGTCCGCCGCGTTTAGCCACTTCGCTACCCCTCCAAATTAAGTTCATGATGGCTCAGGACGGAATCGAACCGCCGACACAAGGATTTTCAGTCCTTTGCTCTACCGACTGAGCTACTGAGCCATACAATACTAGATTAAATATGGCGGTCCGGACGGGACTCGAACCCGCGACCTCCTGCGTGACAGGCAGGCATTCTAACCAACTGAACTACCGGACCAGATTGCGGGGACAGGATTTGAACCTGCGACCTTCGGGTTATGAGCCCGACGAGCTACCAGACTGCTCCACCCCGCGATAATAGAAATGATGAAATATTTTTAAGAAAAATGGAGGAGGTAGAGGGATTCGAACCCCCGCGGGGTTTGACCCCCCTGTCGGTTTTCAAGACCGATCCCTTCAGCCGGACTTGGGTATACCTCCGTAATAAATCATATAACAACTAATAGTCATCCATAGTTTGGTAGCGGCAGAGGGGATCGAACCCCCGACCTCACGGGTATGAACCGTACGCTCTAGCCAGCTGAGCTACGCCGCCAAATAATGAAGCCTATATGATAATCGTAATAATGGTGGAGCCTAGCGGGATCGAACCGCTGACCTCCTGCGTGCAAGGCAGGCGCTCTCCCAGCTGAGCTAAGGCCCCATTTTAGATGTTTAGATATACATGGTCGGGAAGACAGGATTCGAACCTGCGACCCCTTGGTCCCAAACCAAGTGCTCTACCAAGCTGAGCTACTTCCCGTATTATGGCGCGCCCGAAAGGAGTCGAACCCATAACCTTCTGATCCGTAGTCAGACGCTCTATCCAATTGAGCTACGGGCGCATTATAAAATGAAAACAGTCAATTCTGCTACCCACTTATATAATGGTGAGCCATGCAGGATTCGAACCTGCGACCCTCTGATTAAAAGTCAGATGCTCTACCAACTGAGCTAATGGCTCAAACAAATTTGAAAGTGGTGCCGGCAAGAGGACTTGAACCCCCAACCTACTGATTACAAGTCAGTTGCTCTACCAGTTGAGCTACACCGGCACTATAGGTAATGGTGGAGGATGACGGGATCGAACCGCCGACCCTCTGCTTGTAAGGCAGATGCTCTCCCAGCTGAGCTAATCCTCCAATATAGTGACCCCTACGGGATTCGAACCCGTGTTACCGCCGTGAAAGGGCGGTGTCTTAACCGCTTGACCAAGGGGCCACAATATGATTGCCCCTACCTATTAGGGGCTTAGCCTGGCAACGTCCTACTCTCACAGGGGGAGACCCCCAACTACCATCGGCGCTGAAGAGCTTAACTTCCGTGTTCGGAATGGGAACGGGTGTGACCTCTTCGCCATCATTACCAGACTAAATTTAATTAGAAGGTTTATTCCTTCAAAACTAGATAACAGAACTGAGAATCATCATTAAAATATGTATTGGTTAAGTCCTCGATCGATTAGTATCAGTCAGCTCCACATGTCGCCACGCTTCCACCTCTGACCTATCAACCTGATCATCTTTCAGGGATCTTAC
>NZ_JACJHX010000011.1 GCF_014138605.1 Peribacillus huizhouensis
TCCCAATCATTCGCTCGACTTGCATGTATTAGGCACGCCGCCAGCGTTCGTCCTGAGCCAGGATCAAACTCTCCAAAAAGTGTTTGACTTGCTCATTGTTTTTATAGTGTGTACTCACTTAAATTAAAACGTTGACGTTTCTGCTTTGTTTAGTTTTCAAAGAACTATTATTTAAGACAGAATAAAATCTTACCATCTTAACATTCATTTTGTCAATCACTTTTTTAAAAATAATTCACTACAATCTCACGTTGTCTTCTGTGGTATTGTCGCTCAAAATGAAGTTGTCTAATTTACTAGAAGCTAGAAGCTCTTAGCAACAAAATCTATAGTACTATTTCTGCTTATTGAAGTCAACAACTATTTTTAAAAAATATTAAGTTATTAATAACGCAAAAAATGTAGTTACTAAACTTCGGAATGATACCTCTTTATCAGGCACTTACTTTTAACACAAAGTGAAAACAAAGTGTCAATCCCTTATTAGACACATGCGTCGACTCCCCTTTGATTCTATATTCTGTTTGGGCACTGTTTGATGGTAGCAACTTCATTTAAGCGTTGGCAAATAGCTTGCCATCTGGCGAGTTACCATGAAATATGTTCATCTAATCAAGATAGTAATATAGATATTATTAACATTACACACAATCACATATGTATAACCCAATAAGACGAATTATATAAAAAAGAACTTCACAAAAAGGTTACCCCTATAGAAGTAGTCATCAAATCAGACAACTTTAGGGATAACCTCAATCATTTATTTATCAAACTTTAACTTAGCTAATGCATCTGCAAGCGCTGTGTTAATAGGTTCCTCTTTTTTATTCTGTTGTTTAAGGTACTTCGAAACGTCATGTTTCGTAGCTTTATGGTTGTTATTTTTCCCTTTTCTTTTTGTAAATGAAGACAGTTTTTCATGATATCCGCATTTGCAGACGAAAGTTTGCGCTTCTCCTTGACCACGCATTTCCATTTTCTTATGACATTGAGGACATCTAGCGTTCGTTGCACGTGATACACCTTTTCGGTGGCCACATTCGCGATCTTGACAGACAAGCATTTTTCCTTTTTTTCCATTCACTTCTAATAAAAGCTTGCCACAATCCGGGCATTTACTACCTGTGATATTATCATGCTTAAATTTCTTATCGCTGCTTTTGATTTCTTGGACAATTTTTTTGGCATAATCTCTCATATCACCAATAAAAGCCTGCTTTGACAGTTTCCCTTTGGCAATGGCTGTCAACTTTTGTTCCCATTGTGCTGTTAACGCCGGGGAACGTAGCTCTTGTGGTGCTAAATTCAGTAGTTGCTTGCCTTTGGATGTAACATAGAGACCTTTTCCTTTTTTCTCAATTAAAAAAGAATTAAACAGTTTTTCAATAATATCCGCTCTTGTAGCAACGGTTCCGATTCCGCCTGTCTCCCCGATTGTCTTGATCAAATCTTTGCTTTCTCCTGACATAAAACGTGCAGGGTTCTCCATTGCTGAAAGAAGTGTCGCTTCATTGAATGGTTCCGGCGGTTTTGTTTCTCCCTGCGTTTGTTTAATAGAAGAAATAGAGAGAGTTTCCCCCTTCTTAATGGATGGCAGCAATTGTTCAGCAAGACCATCGCCCGCTTCCTCATCTTCAAAGTGAGAATCGTATACATCTTTCCACCCGGATTTTAAGACTACTTTTCCTTTAGCCACAAAGTTTTCTCCGCCAATATTCACTTTGATCGTTGTTTGCTCATATTCAAACGGTGGCATTAGGACCGCTAGAAACCTTTTGACAACTAAATCATAGATTTTTGATTCCTTATCGCTTAATTTACCCGGAAGCGGTGTTTGCTCGGTAGGAATGATGGCATGGTGATCAGAAACTTTACTATCATCCACAAAGGATTTATTAGCTTTAATCGGGCTACGCATGATTTTAGCCGCAATTGGGGCGTAAGGTTTGATGCTAACTGCTTGAAGCCGTTCCTTTAACGTATCCACTAAATCTGATGATAAAAAACGCGAATCCGTTCTTGGGTAGGTCAAGACTTTATGACTTTCGTATAATCTTTGCATGATCGACAGTGTCTCTTTTGCTGAGTAACCAAACTTTTTATTCGCATCTCTTTGCAGTTCTGTTAAATCATATAGCTGTGGAGCAAATGATTTTTTATGTGTTTTGTTTACTTCCACCACTTCTGCACTTTTATTTTTCACCACAGCAAGTACATGATCTGCCTTCGCTTTATCAAAGGTGCGAATATCATGGGTCTTACTGTCCTGCCAAACGAGGCGGAGCTTTGGTTCAGCCGTTACAGCCACTCCATAAAATGGCTTTGGCTGAAACTTTTTAATTTCCTCTTCGCGAGCACTAATCATCGCCACGGTCGGCGTCTGCACACGTCCACATGATAATTGGGCATTATGCTTTGTCGTTAATGCCCGGGTCGCATTCATGCCGACAATCCAGTCCGCTTCAGCACGGGCAACAGCCGATGCATATAGATTTTCATACTCCTTCCCATCGCGCAGCTTGTTAAATCCATCTTTAATCGCTTTATCTGTTACAGATGAGATCCAAAGACGCTTAACAGGCTTTTTTACATTAGCTTTTTCTAGAATCCAGCGAGCAACGAGTTCACCCTCACGACCAGCATCAGTTGCAATAACAACATTCTTAACGTCAGGACGGTTCAGTTGAGTTTTGACAATTTGAAATTGTTTACCAGTTTGTTTAATAACAACCAACTTTAAAGTAGACGGGAGCATAGGTAAATCTTCAAGCTTCCACGCTTTGTATTTTTCATCATAGGCTTCAGGATCAGCATGAGTCACTAAATGACCGAGCGCCCATGTCACAATATATTGATCACCTTCAAAGAATCCATTCCCTTTTTTGTGCGCATTTAAGACCTTCGCTATATCTCTTCCGACTGATGGCTTTTCGGCCAACACGACAGTTTTACTCATAAATAACATCCTTTCAAAATTCCATAATAAGAAACGTCCTTGAGGGTCTGCTCCCGACCCGACGATGAAAAGGTTCAGGTTCTCAAACTGTGTCACCTTATGAAGATGGTGGTGCGGAGCTGATTTTGCGGAGCCCCGCCCCTTTTCCACAGAAAAAGCGCAAATTCCCTTAGAAACCCCATACGCTTTCTTATTTTCCATTAAAGCTCATTACGTCTATTATCGCATAAAATAGCTTGAAGGGCGAAACATCGATTTCCTGGGAAATTTGTCGATAACGCATTGTCCTCGAATTCCCATTCAATTCTTCTTGGTGAAGCATAGCAATCTATTAAGGATTTTAGTATGATAAAAAATAGAGTTTTTACTTTTCATTGGAGGTTCCAAAAGAAATGAGTTTACTTTCTATAGATAAATTAGGCCATTCATTCGGTGATCGCACGCTATTCAAGGACGTATCATTTCGATTAATGGCTGGTGAACATATTGGGTTAGTAGGTGCAAACGGCGTCGGAAAATCGACTATGATGAACATCATCACTGGACAGTTGATCCATGACACTGGACGTGTGGAGTGGACACCTGGTACAGAATACGGCTATTTAGATCAACATACCGTTCTTACAAAAGGCAGAACTATGCGCGATGTGTTGCGCGATGCGTATCTTCCTTTATTCGAACAGGAAAAACTATTAAATGAAGTAACAGAAAAAATGGGAACGGCTACGCCCGAGGAATTGGAAGACCTACTCGAACAAATGGGCAAAATTCAAGATAAGCTCGAAGCTGGCGGTTTTTATAATCTAGATATCAAGATTGAAGATGCCGCTCGCGGACTTGGCTTAGATGCAATTGGTCTCGATCGTGACGTTGCTTCCTTAAGCGGAGGTCAACGAACAAAAGTTTTATTAGCTAAACTTTTACTTGAACAACCTGAGGTCCTTTTACTTGATGAGCCAACCAACTACCTTGATGTAGAGCATATTCGCTGGTTAAGCAATTACTTAAAAGAATATCCGCATGCTTTCCTTTTAATTTCCCATGACACCGAATTCATGAACGGTGTAGTGGACGTAATTTTCCATCTAGAATTTTCTAAGTTAACTCGTTATACAGCTACTTATGAAAAATTCCTTGAACTTGCTGAAATTAATAAGAATCAGCATATCAATGCCTATGAAAAACAACAAGATTTTATTAAAAAGCAAGAAGACTTCATCGCAAAAAATAAAGCTCGTTACTCGACATCTGGCCGTGCGAAAAGCCGGCAAAAACAGCTTGAACGAATTGAACGAATTGACCGTCCTGAAACAGCTATGAAACCAACTTTTGATTTCAAGGAATCACGCGGTAGCAGTCGCTTCGTCTTCGAAGGGGAGAATCTCGAAATCGGCTATGACCATCCATTACTTCCAAAACTAACAATGACGGTTGAGCGCGGCGAAAAAATTGCAGTTGTCGGCATGAATGGTGTTGGTAAATCAACTTTATTAAAAACGATTCTCGGCAAAATTGAACCACTTAGCGGAAAACGTATTCTCGGGGACTTCCTATTCCCTTCTTATTTCGAACAAGAAGTGAAAGCCGGAAACACAACGCCAATTGATGAAATTTGGAATGCCTTCCCAGGCTTAGAGCAAGCACAAGTGCGCGGCATTCTAGCACGTGTCGGTTTGAAAAATGAACATATCACCCGTCCTATGAATCAACTAAGTGGTGGAGAACAATCAAAAGTACGCATTTGCAAATTAATGATGAACGAAAGTAATTGGTTAATTTTTGATGAGCCGACAAACCACCTTGATGTTGTAGCTAAGGAAGAATTAAAACGAGCTATGATGGCATATAAAGGTACCATCGTTCTCGTCTGCCACGAACCTGATTTTTATGAAGACTGGGTAACAAAAGTTTGGAACGTTGAAGACTGGATCGATAAAAACGAAGCGCAAGCTTAATGTTTATGCAAAAGACGCTATCCTATAAGTAAGGGTCAGACCCAGCAACTACGACACACAGTTTATAGTGTAAGTAACACTTTAAACTGTGCGGTGAGTGCTAGGTCTGACCCTTTTAATCTAACCTGTGGAATTGGATACAAACAACGAGGCTCTCCTGTAATTTTAAATAGAGTGAGTCCTCATTACGATTATCTAACGGTCTCTGTTGTTTTCAATTGAGCCCCTAAAAACTTCGCCAATTCAAGCATGCCATACTTTCCAGCTGCTTTCTCAGCATCTGAATTGTAATTAGTGTTCGTATTCACATCATATGTAAATATCTCACCTTTTTCATTACGGATAAATTCGATACCAGCAACAGTAATTTGATTCGCCTTCAAAAATTGTTCATATTGTTCAATGATCGGCTCATCAAAACCTTCTACAATTTGGAATTTAGGTTTTTCCTCAACCACTTCACCTACCGGACAGAATAGGTCGCCAATTGCACAAGCATCCGCTGGACAAAGTTCAAATCCTTCAGAAGTGTCTACTCGAACCGCATAGACAAATTTGCCGCCAACAAACTCACAACGTGTAATATATGCTTCTGGAGATTTAATATATTCTTGAATCAAGGTAATGCCATCTACTGGTTCTTCAAATGTCGGGCCATCTAAATATTGCTTTAACCCTTCTATAGAATGGAATAATTGAACACCAAGCCCTTTTCCTGCACGATTATGCTTAGTAATAAATGAAGCACTACCTAGCTTTTCAGCTGCCTTTAGAATGTTATCACTACCAATTGCCGCAATCGTTTTTGGAACAGTTATCCCTTGTTTTCTTAAAGCAGTATACTGATTAATTTTACTTAACTCTAAACGTAATGCACGCGTGCCATTAAATACTGTTCGATCATGTTCTTCTAACCATGATAAGACACCTTCCGTTAATTCCGGAGCATACCGGTGGCCTCTTGTATGAGATGATGCGCTCATCCGGCTATAAAACACTCCTTCCGGCGGAGCTTCTGTCAAGTCCACGAGTCCTTGATCGAGATGCCACTCCTCATATGGCAATTGGAGTTCCTCCAGTCGATTTGTTAAATGGGCGGTCCACTCGCTGTTTTCATGAATAACGTAAATTTTACTCATTTTATCTCCTCCTAAATTCATCTATATCCTTATACTTGAACTTTAGTTCGTTTTTCTTCTACGAGCGGCATTACTTGTTTAGCAAATCGCTCCATTTCTTCAAGCTGAGGAGAGAATTGCAACAATAACAAATCAACGCCCACTGCTTCAAACGCAAGAATTTGATCAGCAATTTGATCAGGTGTCCCAATTAGATTCGGACGCAACCCACGATTCGAAACAGAGTAGTCAAATAACTTAACCTGTTGTTCCAATTGCGACTTACTTACAAAGTCGTTGTATCCAGCATATGAACTTGATTCTTTTACATCCGTAATTCGGGCTAGCTCTTCCTGAGCTTGTTCTTCTGTATCTCGACACACAACGTAAGCAGCCATTCCAAAGGTAGAAAATGGTGATTTTCCTGCTGCTTCTCGTTGCTGCTTCATTCCTTGAATCTTGACAGCAACTTCCTCAACTGTTCCACCGTGCATGACATAAGCATCACATTGATTGACAATAGTCTCTTTGCCACGTACGCTTTCTCCACCTGCATAAAGAATTGGATTCGGGCGCTGTACAGGTTTCGGATGCAAATGGGCATTAGCAATCGAATAATATTTCCCGTCATACGAAAACGTATCTTCTGTCCACAATCCTTTAAGCACTTCAATAAATTCCTCTGTACGCTCATAGCGTTCATCATGGGCTGTAAAAACTCCCCCATACTGACGAGCCTCTTCCTCCCACCACGCAGAAACAACATTCAATGTAAAACGTCCATTTGAGATTTGATCAATATTCGCCGCCATTTTTGCCGTTACTGCCGGATTATGAAAACCAGGACGAACAGCTGTCATAATTTCAATTTTTTCTGTCACAGCGGCAAGGGCAGCTGCCGTTGACCAAGCTTCAAGCGAATCACTTTCCGGGCCTTTAATATCATTTAAGTTAAGTTCAGCGACAAGGGTAGTATCATAGCCCCACTTTTCTGCAGCTTGCGTTACTTTTTTTGCATACTCAAAAGTTGGAGGCATCTTCTCATCTTCTACATTTCGTAGCCATCCGCCGAATATCGGCAACCAATAACCATATTTCATTTCACTATCTCCTCTATGATTAAATTATGGCCCTTCTTCGATAAGACAAAAAAACTTCTCCGATAAGAAGAAGTTTGCGTTTGCATTCCACCTTATCTGCCAGAGCCATTACTCCGCTGGAATTAGCACCGTACTGACAATTGTCAACGGTTGCCGGGCTTCAAAGGGCCAGTCCCTCCACCTCTCTTGATAAGAACATATTAAATTGTAATAATAGTTGGAATAATCTTATATTAAAACTCCAGCGTTAGTCAAGACAAATGTTTTCAAATTTTGACAAACAAAAGAGCACCTATATGAACAGGTGCTCTTTTCGCTAACATTTTTTTCAAAACATATCTAAAAAAGATGCAAAAGTTTTACCAATACACTATTACGCTCTACTGATCTATCCACCATACAAAAGATCAGCTCACCCTAGACTTTAAATGTTTTAATGTTTTTCCACGACAAGAGTATATGTTTTCGGCAACCCGATATCATGCATCTTATGATTTGGCTCTTCTTCAAGTACCTTTATAATGAGCCCAGATTTACCAACTGCAGTGACAAGTTCTCCTATTGTCCATTTTCGCTGTGCGACTTGTAATAGTTTTTCTTGTATCCCATCCGGCATATGTTTGGAAAATGCGACATTATTCAATTCAATCTGAGGATCGAAATAATTGCCCGTTATTTTATGCTTCTTTCCAGATGAAGTAATTAGTTTGGTAGATATCGGGTGAAATTCATGCAAAATAAAGCGACCACCTGGCTTTAAGAGCGTTTGAACAAGCTCCATTAACGGTGCTAAATCAATTAGATAATGTAAAACACCAAGCTCCATCAGTACTAGATCATAATCAGCATCACCCATAGCCAATGATAGAACATCAGAAATAATATAATCCACCGACACATGCGCAGCTTCAGCCAACTCCTTAGCAAAGGTTGCATTTTCCCGTGAGAAATCAACTACCTTAACCTCAGCCCCGAGAGCAGCCATTGCCACAGCCTTCACCCCATTCGAGCCCATCAGATGCATCACTTTCTTCTCACAAAGATTACCCATATACCGGTAAAACGGCTGAAGACGCCATTTCGGATTATGAAGGATTTTCGATGCGAGCTGTTCAGGCTCTCCGTAACGATTCACTAAGGCGACATAATTATTCTGATTCCACGCTGCTTCATTTTCTTCAGTTAAACCTTGCTGGATCGCCGCTAAATAGTCATGAATATGCTCAGAGTACATTGCCATTTTCTCATCATAAAAATAACTATAAAGGGATTGGCACCAAATTTCTATTCCTCTAACAGCTACCGAAATTCGATACGGGTCGGTTTTTATCGTAGTATTAAAACAACAAGCCACTGTAATGAGCTGATCGTCCACACTAAATTGAAATGACGCTCGCTCTGGCGTCTTTATAAGGTGAGATGGTGAATAATCCCCAAATAACTGATAAGCTTCATTAAACAAATCCCATTGTACGTCGACCGTAATTTCGACTGGTTCTTTTATTGCTACGCCTTGAATTAATAAAGCCACTTCATAAGTAAATTGATAGGGAATATTCTCACCGTCTAATAAACGACCTACTCCAATTACAGTTTGTATGTTTCCTGATTTCATAAATCCTCCAAACTTCCGATAAAATTAAACTTCTATCAGAGTGATATCTTTCATCTTTCGTTGCTCATTAGTTAACCAAACATTCTTTTACAGAGAAAACGTTCATGAGCGTCTGCTCTAAGGCTCTACGATGGAAAAGGTTCAAATTCTAGAATTGTATAACCTAACGAAGGTGGTGGTGCAAAGCTGATCCTGCGAAGCCCCGCCCCTTTTCCACAGAGAAAAAAGAGGCCCAACTTATGATAATCTGATTAGTGTATTTCCTCATGTCACCTAAACAGATTCTCTTTTAGTTGTAGCCTAAAAAGCAGACTTCTATAAGCAGGTACTTAACGCCTGACTCCTTTTGTCTTACTCCACCAAAGAATGCTTAAATGCATAAATAACTGCCTGTGTACGGTCTTGAACATCAAGCTTACTTAAAATGCTACTCACATGCACTTTGGCTGTTTTTAAAGCAATAAATAGTTCATCTGCAATTTCCTGATTTGTTTTTCCCTGTGCCATTAAAAGTAGGATTTCCATTTCTCGATTGGTCAATGATTCATGGGCAGCTGATTCTGGTTTCTTCCTCATCTTCGCCATCATTTTACCGGTAACTTCTGGTTCAAGCACAGTTTGACCATGAAATGTAGAACGCACAGCGTTAGCGATTTCACTCGCTTTTGAAGTTTTCAGCATATAACTTGTTGCTCCCGCTTCTAAAGCAGGATATACTTTCTCATCATCCAAAAAGCTCGTCACGATAATAATTTTCGCCTCTGGCCATTGTTCAATAATTAATCTGGTTGCTTCAATTCCGTCCATTTCCTTCATAACCAGGTCCATCAAGATGATATCAGGTCGCAATTCAAGCGCCATTTTCACACCCGCTGCTCCATCATCCGCTTCGCCAATTACTTGAATATCTGACTGCGCCGACAAATAGGCTGAAACACCAATTCGAACCATTTCATGATCATCTACAAAAATAACATTAATCACCTTGCTCACCTCCCGCACTTAGCATCGGTATTTTCACTTCAAGTCTTGTTCCTTTATTTAAAAGGCTAATGATCTTTAGTGTTCCACCTACTTCAACCGCCCGTTCATACATATTGTTCATGCCATATGAGCCAGCTTTATTCGTTTCTACGTCAAAACCAACCCCATCATCAACAATCCGCAAAATTAACAAACCATCTCGTTCGATCAATAAAACTTCCAGCGAATTCGCCTTTGCATGGCGTAATGTATTAGAAACAGACTCTTGAAGAATTCGAAAAAGATGGTCTTCTATCCCTTTCTTTAATGGAATAGGCTCAAGCTTCCACTTTACCTTCATAGGGACTTTTTGTGATAATTCCACAAGCAATTCCTCGATCCCTTCTTGTAAAGATTTATTATGAAGAGGTACAGGCCGCAAATGTAACAACAACGCCCTCATCTCAAGTTGTGATTGATGAATCATACCCTCAACCATCTTAAGCTGTTTAGCACTACTAGTATCTTCATCACCGGTTGACTCAGTAATTGCCGACATAAGCATCGAAGTGGCGAAAAGTTGTTGGCTGACAGAATCATGTAGTTCCCGCGCTAATCGATTTCTTTCTCTTACAACCATCTCCTGAATTCTTTTCTCTTGATCTTCTGCTTTATCATTTGCCAACTTCTGTGATAATTTAATTTGTTCAGAGACTTGATGATGTACCTGGACAATTTGTTTCGATATCGTCGTTAATTCCAAAACAGAGTAGTTTTCATTGCTGGATGGTGGTCGTCCTTGTTCTACGAGATAGAGTTCATCACTAATCTCTTTTAGCTGCCTCTTCCAAGACAAACCTGCTACGATGCCACATCCAATTCCAATTAGAACAATCAAGCTAATGTAAAACAAGATAAATGGCAGATCCATCACTTTTGTTTCCCACAACAGCCCCCAGTTGTTCAACGGAAATGAAAAAAAGAGACCACCTGTTAACACAAGGCCAATCAAAAATGCTAAACCCATAGAAGCTGCAATTTGCCGCGTTACGATATTCATACTCGCTTCACCTCGATATCGCCCACTACAACTGAAGTGATGAGATGAATTCTTTGATCCGCCGCATCAAACTCTTTCGTTTGATAAGAAAGAATTTGATTGTATACCTTCGTTTCTTGTTTTTGAAAAATGGCTGCTCTTCCCGCAATGACAGAATGATGAATCCTGACTTCAGTATCATATGGGATAAGTACTTGCAAATTACCTACAAAGCTTTGAATGGAAATAACCACTTCACCTTTCGGGAGAATGGTGTGACTTAAATCAATAACCGTATCGCCAATCCCGCGTTGTATATTAATATTGTTCCATTCATACACATCATCTGTTGTCTTCTGATGGCCCATCAGTTTATTTTCAAACAAATACTCTTTTTTCAATAATGGCTCTGACTCTATCTGTTCCTTTTTTTGTTCTGGCTCTATTAAATATGGTTTAACCCACTCTGGATTTTTCTTCGACTGAAAGTAAACAAGCAAAATATAAACGAAAATAGCAAAAACGAAAAACTTAAAAATCATCATATTTAACACAATAATGATCGAACTGACAATCCCAATTAAATATAAGATTTTCCCTAAAGACCGTGGCGATAATTTTCTACCGATATACAGACAACCAATTGATAAAGCAAGCGAGTAGATAAGCCCTCCATCAAAGAAGACAATTTCAGATATAAGAAGGATGATACCAATGAGAAATAGCCAGCCTAAGTATTCTGTTTTCAGTTGTTTAAACATAGGGAACTCCTCCGTTAGCTGTCTCGTTCAATTCTATTAATTTGCTGTCATCCGCCACCTATATAGGAGATGAAGGTTTTTCAACAATTTAAGATAGAACGAATGAGGGAGTCTCATAAAGGTCTAACCTCACTCTCTAAATCAGTACATAGTGTTTCATACATGTATCTTATACTGTCTTTAGAAGTTATCGGGTCTGACTCTTCACTTGGGACACCCTCATTTAGAATACCATGAGTTTTATATGAAGGAAAAGGGGACATAGTTTTGTTCACTTAAAGCGTGCAATTAATTAAAGTTACATTACCTATTCCTTCTCTATATTTGATGGTATTAAATATTTTTATGATATCGATTGTGTATCTTTATTTTTCAGATCCTTTTCCAACTGAATAATCTTTGCGTCAATTGTGTTGCGGTGATAGGATGAGTTAATCCCGTGTTCAAGCCGGTCCAAATAGCTTTCCATTTCTTCAAATTTAGCAATCGGCTTATTCGAATAAACAGTCGTATCTAAAACTGTATTAATACGGTGATGTGCACGTGCTATGTTTTCACGCCCCATTAACTCCATTCGTTTTATGCTCATATCTTTTAGTTTATGCTTCATTTCACGATACTTTTGTTCAAGCTCGCTTAATTGCTTTTCATTTTCTTGAAGTGCCTCTTTAAGGCGTACAGCCCGCTCTGCATATTGTTGACTTTCTATATCCGCAAAGTTTTGCAACTCACTTTCTCCTGCTTGCTCAGCAATCCCCGCTTGATGCTTTCGTTTTTCCGCAAGATCAGTCGCTTCTTGAAGCTCTTTTTGAAATTCATTTTTTAATAGATATTGGCGTTCTACCATTTTACGTACTTTTTCAGTTTCAGCCTCACATTGGCGTAGGTACTGATTTAATAAAGCAATCGGGTTCTTTTCTTCTTTTTTATCTAACATTTCATGAAAATCTGCAGAAATTGTTTGCTTAATTCTTGAGAATAAGTTAGTCATATAAATTCCTCCTAATAGTCGGGCGGTTCTCGACCACCTTGTTATTCATAGGTAAGCTAGGCAAGTTGAACGTATTTCACTTTTTACCTTTGCGAATGATGTCATACCTATTTATCTTATTTGTTTAAATCTGCCCATTGCTTTTCAAAATTTGTAAATGGATCATTACTTTCTTCGATGATCGTTTCTTTTGATTTATTCCATTTGCGGTACACAACATAGAGAATATATGCTGCAATAAGTCCTAACACTGAAGGGAAACTTGAGATAGCAAAGCTCAAGGCAATTAACAGGACGATCACCCAAGCAATTTTTGCAACTACCGATTCTGTGCTTAGTAATTGTTTGAAACTGTAATACAGAATCCCTAAAGAGATGACTAAACCGATAAGTGGTCCAACATTTGCGAGCAAAATAAGCGCTGCAATTGCCCCCACTATAAATAATCCGAACTTTTTCATTTCGTTTTCCTCCTTTCGTCATTTCGTATTTCTAGCATATCTAGTTTTGACATTTCCCATAACGAGCTAGAGGTATATTTTCAAGTACGTCTTAAGGCGTATATTTTCTAGACAAGCCAAAAAAGCTTGTCATAATAGCAAAGGGTCCGATCCCGTAGCTCTTACACACAATATTAAATGCACATGTTATGCACTATATACTGTATAAAGAGGTCAAGATCAGACCCTGATAACATTATCTTTACTACCTAGATCGTCGATTACTTCCTCTTGATGAAGAAGAACGAGTAGAAGCTGTTGAATCTCGATAACTTCCACCCGCACTCTGACGTTTTCTTCCGCTTTCTTTCTTCTGCCCCTTACTCTCTATTCCATGACGCTTGTTGTAATCCTGACGCGCATTATTCCCCTGAGGACGCTTTTTCTTACGCGGAGCTTCTGCTGTTTCATTCACTTTAATTCCATCAAATCTTCTTCGCTCCAATTTTAATTGAATCCCTTTTTCTATCTCCAACAGTTCTTCCTCGTCTTTTGCAGCAACAAAGGTAACTGCTAATCCATGTTCACCAGCGCGCCCCGTACGTCCAATCCGATGAATATAACTTTCTGTATCTTCTGGAATATCATAATTAAACACATGAGTAACCCCTTCAACATCCAGACCCCGTGCTGCTACATCTGTTGCTACTAATACTTGAATCGCCGCATCACGAAAGCTCTTCATTACCCGTTCTCTCTTCGCTTGAGATAAATCTCCATGTAGTTCATCCACGCTATATCCTGCATTTTTCAAAGCATCATACAATTTAGACACTCTACGTTTTGTTCTACAAAAAATGATCGCCAAGAATGGACGTTCTTCATCAATCATTTTAAACAACGTCGCTTGTTTGGCACGATCTGTTGTTTCAATTACAACTTGGCGAATCTCTTTTACAGTTACACCTTCACTTTTAACTGATATTGTGACAGGACTGTTCATAAAACGTTTCGCTAGCTGTTTTACCTGTTCAGGCATGGTTGCTGAGAACAATAAGGTTTGTCTTTCAATTGGAAGATGTTCAATAATTTCTTCTACCTCTGGCAAGAAACCAATATGAAGCATTTGATCCGCTTCATCCAACACAAGCTTGTCAACCTGCGAAAGATCAATCGTTCCACGTCTCATATGATCAAGGAGCCTCCCTGGAGTCGCAACAACAACAGAAATACCCCGTTCAAGCTTTTTCATTTGACGTTCCACATCTTGCCCCCCGTACACAGCCAAAACATTTAACCCGTCAATATGGTCCGCGAACTTCTGAAGTTCTGCAGTAATCTGCAGGGCAAGCTCTCTTGTTGGTGTTACAATAAGCGATTGAATATGTCGAACTTGAACATCCACCGTTTCAATAATAGGAAGCAAAAACGCCAATGTTTTTCCTGTTCCCGTTTGTGCCTTTGCTATAACATCCTTTTTTGCAATAATTTCAGGAATTGCACGTTCTTGAATCGATGTCGGTTCATAAATTCCATTCTGATTCAACATCTGTTCAACTGTTAAACGAATCCCAAGTTCCGTAAATTTCATTTTATTCCAGCCTACTCTCCGTACATTTTTTAGTTAAAATACTTATGCCAGTATACCATTTCTTAAAGTCGCTATAGTGTTATGAAAACATAACTATTATTTTAAGGAAATTAGCAGCGTTTCATCTTCCATCTATTTTAGCTTAGAAAATGACATATTTTTCGAGGTATGTTTCCTATGAGCACTTTAAATAGTGTTCCCCCTTCTTGATTTGATTAAAACGAACAAGATCTTTTCATTTTCCCGCATTAACGATAGTAAAACCCCACCTCAAGACTTAGAAGAATCGAAGAAAATTTGGTGGGGATAACTACCTGTAAAAGCCCGATTGGTGAGATACAGTGAAATTTACCGCCGTGATCTTCAGCGGTTTAGTTGAGGCCCACAGGATGCGAGTCACTAAAGACGAAGCCATGAGGACGCGTCGTACTTAGTCTGAGTTCGTTGAATAGGGTTCGTACTGTCGATTGATCGAAGCGAAAGCGAAGATCTTAGCGACAGTAGAACGGGACTAACAAATTCGATTGTTGCATTCTATAATCTCAAAACAAAAAGATCTGCCTCATCTACTATTCTCAGTTCAACTACTAGCGAATAACTGAATAGAAAGGATGAGGTCAGACCTTAGGGCATCTTCACTACTTATTCATTTGTGCAAGAAAATCACCTAATAAATCATCTAGATCCTCTTCTTGCTCACTTTCTTCAATAGATTCTGTTTCTTGATCCATTTGCCCCCAATCGAAGTCATCTAAATCAAGAACAGGATCTTTTAATTGATCCTGAATATCTTCTTCATCACTCTGCTCCAGTTCTGCTGAAGCAACTGATTCTTCTTGTAAATACAAGGCATCATCAATATCAAGTGCATTGCTATTCAAAGATGCAAGCAGAGCAGTTGCCCGGAGCGGGTCTGTTAATAGCTGGTAAACAATACTCCCGAGCAAGGCTTCAGAGTGTGCGTGCTTCAACCAATCCCGTTGTGATTTACTTAATTTATGAGGCAAGGGAATCGCAATCATTTCTTGATCTTGAAAGGTTGTACGTCCTACGCTTTCCATTACATATTCTGCAATAGTGCTGGAAAAATTACGTTTTTCCGTCTCCTTTAGTTTTCGCAATTGCCTTAACGTGTGATCTGGAGCATCAGAAGGAATTCGAAAGGTAATGGCTTGTCCCCTTTGAATACTTGGAGTAGTTTTTTTCATTCATTACACCTATTTAGCGGATCCGGTTTTTTGCTCTTCCTTTTTCGCTTCTATTTTTGAGTTTTTTCTAACAAAATCCGTTATTAATTTGTAATACGCATTCGACATCATCCAGATACTTTCTTTCTCATCTTCAAAGAAATCAATGTTGTAGCCATCTAAATGATTATTCAATGCCTTTAAATAATCCTTCAATACGATGGAACCACCGCCTATAAAATAGCAAATTTCTGTTTGCGAATTTTTTTGCCAAACATTACGTAAATGACGGTATTGTTTTTTTGCAAGTTCACCAAGAATTCGATCCGTAATATCATGAACACTTGTTCTAGACCCACGAACCATAATGTGATTACGATCGTTTTTCTTAGTAATGATTTCTACTACATCACGTCTACTATCAAGTTCAACACCGTGCTTTTTGCGAATTTCCTCACGAATGGCTTCCAACGCTTCTGCTACACCAAGATTAAAGCCTTGCGCTTTATCATCATCAACTTTACGATTTTTAATTACAGCGATATCTGTAGATAATCCACCAATATCCTGAATTAATATTTGTTTGTCAATTAAGTCACGATTAATAACGTTTGAATTGTTATCCATCACAAGGTTAATATACGCCGCAAACCCTTCTGGATACACCTTCACTTCATCAAACTTAATATTTACTTTCAATCCTTGATATTTAGGGGTTATTAAAAACTCTACTTGATGGACAGAGCCTAATAGTTTAGACCGGTACCCTACATCTCGTCCTTCTTTTACTTCACGAAGCGGTAATCCTGTTCCAAGAGTATAGTTCGCATCGATTACATTATTTGTTTTTTTGAAAGCAGCTGCTTGTTTTTCATTAACTGCATCAAGTGCTAAGGTAGCAAACAACATAACCAGTGTTTGATCTTCCTCCGATTTGCTACTCCCAGGATCTAATTCAAAAGGATTATCACTTTTTGTTGCCAAATTCCCAACTCGATAAATCGCATTATTTTCCAAAAGAGCAGGGGAGTGAACACGAATATGGATTCCTTCAATAGGGTCTTGTTGATCAAGATCCTCAATTCCAATTACAGGACGGTCCTCAACATCACGAGCGATAACATTCGGAATATATAGTTCCGAATCCATCTTTCCAAATATAGCTTTGATTGCATCATTTCCTACATCGACTGCAGCAATTCTTGACGTACTCATTTAATCAATCCCTTCTACTCACTTTGAGTATGTAATGTGGATATTACTTCTATTTAAGAATATGAAAGTTTAAGAGATTGGTCAATAATCCAATAGACGCAGATGTAACAATATTTTTGTACACATTTTCGTATACAACACATCTAAACATGTACACATCGCTTTAAATCAACATGTGTACATGTTTGTATACTTGTAAACGTTATTCGTGTACAATGTTTACATTTTTGTGTACAAGTAAACGAAATTGTAAACATTAATTCTTATTACCTGAATTTAGGTAATATATTACCCTATGGGATAAACAGTCATCCTCTATCACTTATCGCTGTTTTACTTTCTTCCTAATCATCTCATCCTTTTAAAAAGTAACGTGTATAACCGAATAAATCTGGGTATGGTAATAACTGGGCATCTTTAAATATGACTACTCGTTCTACTCTACACTTATTTATTTAGACTATTAGGAGGCACCATTCCATGCCAAACCAAAATAAACATTATCAAAATTTACCACAATACCCGGAACCTTATTGGCGGGACCATCTTTCCTTCCCAAATTTCCCAAAGCTAACTCAAGATATAGAAACTGATGTTGCTATAGTTGGCGGAGGAATTACCGGAATCACTAGTGCTTACCTCCTTGCAAAAAGAGGAATACGGACAGTACTTATCGAGGCCGGTTCTCTTTTGACTGGCACGACAGGACATACCACTGCGAAGATCACTGCACAACACGGCTTAATTTATGATCAACTCATTACTGATCATGGTGAAGAAAAAGCAAAATTATATTATCAAGCGAATATAGAAGCGATGGACTTTATTCAGAAAACAGCTGATACACATCGTATTGATTGTGATCTAACGAAAGAAGATGCCTACGTTTACGCTGAAACAGATGAATATGCTAAGCAAATTGAAAGTGAAATGAAAGCATATGAAAGACTTGGAATTCCTGGTGAATATACC
The DNA here is from genome assembly GCF_014138605.1 of Peribacillus huizhouensis. Lineage (GTDB taxonomy): Bacteria > Bacillota > Bacilli > Bacillales > DSM-1321 > Peribacillus > Peribacillus huizhouensis. Next base: position 17,907 of record NZ_JACJHX010000011.1, read on the forward strand.
GATACCATTCCTTTTTCCATTCCGTGTAAAGCGGCAATTGTTATGAAAAATCAATATCAGTTCCATCCATTGAAATATCTAACCGGTTTACTCCCTCATATAACAAGCGCCCATGGGGCAATTTTTGAACATACGACAGCAATGAAAGTCAAGGATGGGGAAAAACCAGTAATTATTACAGACAATGGGGCAACAATAACATGTAATTATGTGATAACAGCTTCCCATTTCCCATTCAATGACGAAATGGGACTCTATTTTGCAAGAATGCATGCAGAACGCTCTTATGTATTAGCTGTTAAAACGAAGAATGAGTTCCCTGGTGGAATGTATATTAGTGCAGACAATCCAACGAGAACATTTCGTTATACCGATTTAAATGGAGAAAAACTCGTTCTTATAGGGGGCGAAACGCATAAAACGGGACAAGGGATTTCCATGATCGAGCATTACGAAATGGTCCATGACTTTGCAGAAAAACATTTTGGAATTAACGATATTCCTTATCGCTGGTCAGCACAAGACTATGTAACTCCTGATAAATTACCATATATCGGCCCGATAACGGCCAATCATCCAAACGTACTGGTAGCAACAGGTTATGCTAAATGGGGAATGACAAAAGGAACAATTGCAGCAAAAATTATGACAGATGCGATCGTAAACGAAGAAAATCGCTACTCAGAGCTCTTTAGCCCTTCACGTTCGCATTTTAAAGGTGCAGCGAATATTGTAAAAGACAATCTTGATGTTGCAAAACACTTAATTCAAGGAAAGTTTGCGATGGTGTCTATAATGCCAGAGGATTTAAAGAATGACGAAGGAGCCATAGTAAAGGTTAATGGAGACAAAGCAGGATGTTACCGTGACATGGATGGAACTCTACATATAGTAGACTCCACCTGTACCCATATGGGCTGTGAAGTAGAATGGAACAGTGGCGAGCGAACATGGGACTGCCCTTGCCATGGTTCTCGATACTCGATAACCGGGGAGGTTCTGGAAGGACCAGCCGTTGAGCCATTAAAACAAATTACACTAGACTAGCCCTCAGTTTAAGAACATGAAGAGGGTGTCACAAGGGGCAGACCTCGCACTCTAAATCAGTTTGTAGTGTTCCGAACACTGTATTTAGCTGTTGCGTAGTCTGACTCTTTTCTTTTGGCCCCCTCTTTAATTCTTTAATAAAGGCATGTTCACCTGACGTTTATCGTATCTTAATAGATAGAAATCGCTCAGAAAGGATGTGTTCTTTTACATGAATTACGAGTCCTTCCCTCCATTTCAAGGTGAAGCCAATTATCATTCACGTGAGTGTCCTAACAAATTAACCGTTAACGGTGAAGCAACCATTCAAGCTTCTCCAAATCAGGCGATTATTACATTAGGTGTAATCACAGAAAATAAGGACCCTATCTTGGCGCAACAGCAAAATGCTACAGCAATGGCCAAAATTCTTACAGGATTAGGTAAACTCGGCATTCCAGATGACCAAATTAAAACGAAGGAATATCGTATGGATCCCCAATATGAATATCTGGATGGTAAAGAGATTTTCAAAAATTACAAAGTACATCATATGATTGAAATTCTAACAAAAAATATTGATCGAGTTGGCAACATCGTTGACACATCCATCAAAAATGGAGCCAACTCTGTTTCAAATATTCGTTTTTCATTATCCAATCATGATATGTATTATCATCAAGCGCTTGAACTTGCCTTCCAAAATGCCAAACAAAAAGCATTAGCATTAGCGAAGGCTGCTAATATTACTTTGCAACAAATTCCCGAAACCATTGAAGAAATCCCAACTGGATTACTGCCAGTTCTATATCAAACTAGCTTCGTAGCAAAGGCTGCCTCTACACAAATTCAACCTGGTGAATTAGAAATTAAAGCGAGTGTAAAAGTCATTTATACGTTTCACTAACCTTTAAAATACAACCGTTTTATTATGATGAACGATAATTCGATCCTCGAGATGCCATCTAACAGCACGTGCCAATACCCTTCTCTCGATGGAACGGCCGATTTTCTTCAGATCATCCGTATGATCCCGATGATCAACTCGATCCGTATCTTGCTCAATAATCGGCCCTTCATCGAGGTCATTGGTCACATAATGGGAAGTTGCTCCAATTAATTTTACCCCACGGTCATAGGCCCGCTCATACGGTCTTGCTCCGATAAATGCTGGTAAAAAGGAATGATGAATATTAATAATCCGATTTGGGTGAGCCGAGACAAAATCAGGAGTCAGAATTTGCATATATCTTGCCAAGACAATCAAATCCACTTCATATTCTTCGAGAAGTTTTAGTTGCTTTGCCTCTACCTCTTTACGAATGTCTCTATTAGCAGGTAAATAATAAAACGGAATGTGAAGAGATTCAACGATTTCACGAGCATCTTCGTGATTACTAATAACAAGTGCAATATCTGCTAGTAAATCCCCACTTTGCCATTCCCAAAGCAATTCCAGCAAACAATGAGGCTCTTTTGAAACAAATATTGCAATTTTCTTAAGATCACTTACATTCGTATATTTCCACTTCATCGAAAACTTGGATGCTATCGGTTCAAAAGCTTCCGCCATCGCCTTCGCCCTCTTCTCTAACTCAGGACATTCAAATTCAATTCTTGTAAAAAATGTCCCCCCATTAGGGTCCATTGAATATTGACTTAATTCGACGATATTCGCATCAAATTCTTGTAAAAAGGTAGATACAGCTGCAACAATGCCTGGCTGATCAGGACATTTTATCATTAGTCGACCAGTATTTTTATGAGTTTCCTTAAATGCAGGAAGGTGATCCTGAGCAAATGGTGTCATAATTATTCCAACTTTCTTTACTAGATTTGCTCTATTATACTTCATTCCTGTATTTGAACAAAGTGAATAATCATAGAAAAAGCCACCATTTCCCATGAAGGATCAATCATGTAGCAAGCTACACTCGCCTAATCACAATGGTGGAGGTGAAGAACCAGATTACGGGGTCCTTTCTTAATAAGGTAAGTATATCTGCAAAGGCTATATTAGTAAGTCGCGAAGCCCCTTCCCCATATGATATGTTAGAGTTGACCATTCCCCATTTTTATTCATTTTCTAGTATTTTTTACAAATATATTTGATAAAATTAGTGAGTCAATAGAATGAACAAGTTCTTTATATACTTAAACTACTTTATCATCCACTAATCTTCTAAGATCTATTTTCATCTAGGGTAATCCATGCTTATTTGGAAAAGATATGAATAAGGAGTGGGTAGACGACCGATAATGGATGCATGCCTAATTTTACAATGGGCATAATCCATGGAAAAAAAACTGTATTTATGGTATATATGGAGATAAAATTAAATGTAAATTATACGAGTTTATATTTGAAAGAGGTCGAAACTAATTGGAACATAATTCTTCGAATTTTATAAGAAATATTATTAAAGAAGATTTAGAAACAGGAAAGCATGATCACATCATCACTCGCTTTCCACCTGAACCTAATGGATATTTACACATTGGACATGCTAAATCAATCATTTTAAACTTTAGTGTAGCCGATGAATTTGGCGGAAAGACCAATCTGCGTTTCGATGATACGAATCCACTGAAGGAAGATATAGAGTACGTGAATTCTATCAAAGAAGATGTAAAATGGCTTGGCTACGACTGGGATAACCTGTTCTTTGCATCCAATTACTTCGATGAAATGTACGACCGTGCTGTTTTATTAATCAAGAAAGGCTTAGCCTATATTGATGATTTAAATGCTGATGAAATTCGTGAATATCGAGGTACGTTAACGGAGCCTGGCAAAAACAGTCCATATCGTGACCGTTCTATTGAAGACAATCTAGAACTTTTTGAAAAAATGCGCAATGGTGAATTTGCAAACGGTGAAAAAGTTCTACGTGCAAAAATTGATATGACTTCTCCAAATATCAACCTTCGTGACCCTGTCATTTATCGAATTGCACATGCTACCCACCATAATACAGGTGATAAATGGTGTATTTATCCGATGTACGCTTTCGCTCACCCACTTGAGGATGCGATTGAAGATGTGACACATTCCCTTTGTACACTTGAATTTGAAGACCAACGTCCACTTTATAATTGGGTTGTTGAGCAATGTGAAATGAAAAGCGTCCCTCAACAATATGAGTTTGGTCGTTTAAATCTGACAAATACCGTTATGAGTAAACGTAAACTGAAGCAACTTGTCGATGAAGGCGTTGTGGACGGATGGGATGATCCTCGTATGCCAACCATCTCAGGGTTAAGAAGACGTGGGTACACACCTGAAGCCATTCGTGCTTTCTGTCAAGAAATCGGTGTATCAAAAGCATACGGTACTATTGATAGCCAAGTTCTTGATCATTTTGTTCGTGAAGATTTGAAGCTAAAAGCACCTCGGACAATGGGAATCTTAAAACCACTTAAAGTGGTGATTACCAATTACCCAGAAGGCCAAGTAGAGTGGCTTGAAGCAGAAATTAATCCGGAAAATCCTGAAATGGGCACGAGACAAATTCCATTCTCACGTGAAATTTATGTGGAGCAAGACGACTTCATGGAAAATCCACCGAAGAAATACTTCCGTCTTTTCCCGGGCAATGAAGTTCGCTTAAAACATGCTTATTTCATTAAATGTGAGGAAGTAATTAAGGACGAAGATGGCAATGTAATTGAGCTACGTTGCACATATGATCCGGAAACGAAAAGTGGGTCTGGATTTACTGGTCGTAAAGTGAAAGGAACATTGCACTGGGTAGATGCTACTCATGCAGTACCTGCAGAGTTCCGTAATTATCAACCTTTAATTCTTGATGAAGAGCCAAGTGAAGATGAAGAAGAAAAATCTTTCCTCGAGCTTATTAATCCTGATTCCCTTGAGATTCTACAAGGATTTGTAGAGCCCAATATGAAAGATATTCAACCGCAAGATAAGTTCCAATTCTTCCGTCACGGCTATTACAATGTAGATCCGAAGCATACATCAGACGGACAATTAGTTCTGAATCAAATCGTTGAATTAAAAAGCTCGTTTAAACTATAAGAGTAAGAGGCTGTCTGAAACAGATTTGTACTCACATCTTCTATACAGTTTATTTATGATATTATCGCCATATTATAAACTGTATAGAGTAAATGTGGGTGCTAATCTTTTCGAGACCGCCTCTTTTCTCTTTTATATGAGCATGCAATTTTTATCTTTTTATTCTACTGACTTCAATTCCAGCATGCACCAGCGATTCAGAAATATACTTAGCTATTTCAACCGCATGCTCGCTATCTCCGTGAATGCAAACCGTATCTGCGCGGATCGATAATTCTGTTCCTTGGATTGTTTTTACTTTATGTTCTCGAACCATCTTCAACACTTGAGCAGCAGCAAGCTTTGAATCTGTAATTGTTGCATTAGCTTCTTTTCTAGAAGTTAATGTGCCATCTTGTTGATACGTTCGATCAGAAAAAACTTCCGATGCTGTATGTAAGCCGATTTTCTCTCCTGACTTGATTAGTTCACTACCAGCTAATCCGAATAAAATCAGTTCTGGGTCTACTTGATATATGGCTTCTGCGATTGCATTGGCCATTTCTTTGTTTTTCGCTGCCATATTATAAAGAGCTCCATGCGGTTTTACATGTGCAAGGTTGCCCCCTTCTGCTTTGACAAAGGCAGATAATGCACCAATTTGATACAAAACAAGATCGTTTATCTCTTTAGGAGTCATGCTAATGTCCCTTCTTCCAAAACCGACTAAGTCTTGAAAGCCTGGGTGAGCACCAATTCCAACATTTTTCTCTAACGCAAGCTTCACCGTTTTCCTCATTGTAGAAGGATCGCCTGCGTGAAAACCACAAGCAATATTTGCAGAACTAACGTAATTTAGGATTTCCTCATCTCTTCCCATCCTATATGCACCAAAGCTTTCGCCCAGATCACAGTTTAAATCAACTTTAAGCATTCTATCCCTCCTATCTGTGTAAAAGCGAGATACCCAATCTTAATTGTTTAATCTGCTCTTCTCTTTCTAAATATTTCAATTGAGACTCTTCGACCGAAATTAGTCTAAATTGCAACTTATCTCCTGGTTTTGCTTGTGCAATGACTGGCAAATCGACCGACGAGATTTGGGCAATTTTCGGATAGCCACCTGTCGTTTGCCGATCAGCCATTAAGACAATTGGGTTTCCTTCAGCTGGTACTTGGATCGTTCCAAAGCTAACCGCCTCCGACACCATTTCTTTATCTGTAGATAAAGCGAGGTGGCACCCATTTAGTCGGTAGCCCATCCGATCAGATTGTGAGGACACCATAAACTCTTCTCGAAAAAAGGCCTGTTTGCTTTCTTCCGTAAACCAGTGATATTGACGACCTACAATCACCCTAATTGGCTTTTTATCGATATAGCATGCTGTGATCATCGGATCGACCTTCCACGTAGCCTCGATATAATCTCGTTCCCCTATCTCATTAGATAATTGCTGAAAAATCCGTTTACTGCATGAAGTCATTCGCTCCATATTAAGGACATCGCCTGCTTTTAACGGACGACCGAGAAATCCTCCTATTCCTGCTCTTATATAAGTAGAATCACTACCCATCACTGTTGTAACTTGATAACTACCAGCCACAGCTAGATATGCGCGGCAACCCGTTTTACATGGTCCAAATGAAAGCTTGCTACCCTTTCTAACTAAAATAGGGCGCCAGAGATCAACCGGAACACCATTAATTTTCGGAGATAAATTCCCTCCTGCAAGTGAAATAAGGGTGTTTTCAGTAAATTCAATAACTGGACCTATTAGTGTAATTTCAAGGGCTGATTTGTTTTCTTCATTCCCAACTAGAAGATTGGCTATTCTATGTGCCAACTGATCCATAGCTCCGCTTGCAATGACTCCATACTTCTGCAAACCATATCTTCCTAAATCCTGAACAGTTGTAAGTAGGCCAGGTTTAATGATTTTTATCATCCCTATCCTCCCAATCGATGTATTCCTGATACGTAATTTCTTTAAATGTAACTAAATCCCCCGCTTGTAATAAACTAGGCGGATTATTGAAAGGACGGAACAATTGAATCGGTGACCGGCCAATTATTTGCCAGCCTCCGGGAGTTTCGATAGAGTAAATACCTGTTTGATTCCCTGCTATCCCAACTGAACCTGCAGGAATTGTTAAGCGGGGCGTTTCCTTCCTTGGTGCAGCAATTTTTTCAGACATGCCGCCCATATATGGAAAACCAGGCGCGAAGCCAATCATATGTACGTTGTATGTAGTTGTTTTATGAATTCTAACAACTTCTTCAATGCTAAGTCCGTTATGGCTAGCTACAAAATCTAGATCAGGGCCTAATTCTCCTCCATAGCAGACTGGAATTTCTACCACTCTTGGATCTTGAGTTTCTTCCAATAATAATCCAGCCATACCCTCTCGCAGTTTCTCACACGCTTTATCATATGGATAATGACCATCCTTAACAAGTTCATGATGCCCCATATCATATAACACCGTCACAGTCGTAAATGCCGGAATATACTCAATCATCCACTCAAATCGATTTTGATCAAGAAAAGAAGCAACTGCACGGACTTTCTTCTGTATATCTAGAGAAATTGTAGTCCCCAGTTCAATCATAATTCCATTGTCTCCAAATGGGTGTAATTGATAGTCCATATTCCACCTCCAGCTTAAATTGTACTATTTTCTAATTATATAAATCCACTTTCCCTTTTTTATAAAAAAATAGCCGTTCGCTACAGAATGACTACTCACTTACTTTTATTGCATGCTTTATTCTGCCCGTACTCATTATTTCAAATGAAATAATAGAAGCAAATCCCCATATCCTTCTTCTTCCATATTTTCTTTTCGGATAAATCGTAAAGCAGCAGAATTAATACAATAGCGTAGTCCCTTTGGACCAGGACCATCTTCAAAAACATGGCCTAAATGTGAGTCGGCTTCTTTACTACGCACTTCTGTTCTTGTCATACGATGGCTTAGATCAACACTTTCCTTCACATATCCGGAAAGTATTGGCTTAGTAAAACTCGGCCAACCACAGCCACTGTCAAATTGATTACTCGAACTGAATAAAGGCTCTCCTGAAACAATATCTACGTAAATACCTTCCTGCTTATTATCCCAATATTGGTTTTCAAAAGGTGGCTCCGTGCCATTTTCTTGAGTCACAAAGTACTGCATAGCAGATAATCGTTCTTTCAGTTCCGATTTATCCTTTGGCCAATGTTCCTTTAGAAAAGAATCACGACCACTTCCTTGTCGATATAAAGCATATCGAAATGCATTTTTTTTGTAAAAATCCTGATGGTATTCTTCTGCTTTATAGAAAGTTCCAGCCTTCCGGATTGCAGTAATAATTGGTTTTTGAAACCGACCACATTCCGCTAATTGCACTTTAGATTTCTCAGCTTCACTCTTTTGATGCTCATTATGATAAAATATGACAGACTGATACGCTGTTCCTCGATCAGAAAACTGCCCGACCGCATCCGTTGGATCAATCTGCTGCCAATATAAGTCTAATAATTTTGTATAAGATACTTTTACAGGGTCATACGTAATCTGAACTGCTTCTACATGCCCAGAAGTACCTACCTTCACTTGTTTATACGTAGGATTTGGTTCATGTCCACCTGTATAACCGGAAACAACCTGATGAATTCCCTCCATTTCATCAAAAGGAGATACCATACACCAAAAACAGCCACCAGCAAACGTTGCTAATTGTACTTCCCTTCTCTCCAAATCATTCATCCGCTTCTTCACTCCTTTTACAATCTAAACCTTCATCATCGGGGATATTAACAGCTGTTAAACAAAGAAAAAGTACTATACAAGAACATCTCAAAAAAGGGTCCGGACCACGCAACTCTCCAGACAGTATAAGTGGATTTCATACTTTATACTATATGGAGGGTTCGAGATCAGACCCTTTAGACAACTTTATCTTTTTTGATTATAGGATAAAGCTTACGATTACTGATGTTAATACACTAACTAATGTTGCGCCGTATAATAACTTCAAGCCAAAGCGGGCAACAGCGTTTCCTTGTTTTTCATGAAGGCCTTTAACGGCACCAGAAATGATGCCAATTGAAGAAAAGTTTGCAAATGAAACAACGAATACAGAAATGATTCCGATTGTTCTTTCACTTAAGCTAGATGCTACATCACTTAAAGAAAGCATAGCTACGAATTCGTTCGTAACCAATTTTGTAGCCATGATGCCGCCTGCCGTTACTGATTCTGAGACAGGAACACCCATTAGAATGGCAAATGGCGCAAAGACGTATCCAACAATACCTTGGAATGAAATGCCAAATATTAAATCAAACAAGCTATTCAGACCTGCCATTAAGGCAACAAAGCCAATTAACATGGCAGCAACAATAATTGCGACCTTGAAGCCATCAATAATGTATTCTCCTAGCATTTCAAAAAAGCTTTGCTTTTCCGCTTGAACGTCGAGAATGTCTTCTTCTTCTGTTACTGTGTACGGATTAATAATGGAAGCAATAATGAATCCACCAAATAAGTTAATGACAATCGCCGTTACGACATATTTCGGGTCGATCATCGTCATATAAGCCCCAACAATTCCCATAGAGACCGTAGACATCGCTGAGGCACATAATGTGTAAAGACGATGAGGCGGCAACTGCCCAAGCTGCTTTTTCACGGTAATGAATACTTCAGATTGTCCAACAAGTGCAGACGCTACAGCATTGTAAGACTCTAGTTTCCCCATGCCATTCACTTTGCTAAGTGCCCAACCAATCCATTTCATTATAAAAGGCAGGACTTTAATATGCTGTAAAATTCCAATCAATGCAGAAATAAATATAATTGGAAGTAGAACATTTAGGAAGAAAGGAAATGAACCTTCATTTGCAATTCCACCAAAAACAAACACAACCCCTTCATTCGCAAATTCTAACAACTTCGTAAATCCAGTTGCGACTGCTTGAATGACATTGAGACCAATTTTAGTGTTCAATAATACATAGGCTAGGATTAACTGGATAATAATCATCATCATAATTGGTTTGACTTTTACTTGTTTACGATTGTTACTTGCAACCCAGGCAAGACCAAGAACAACAATTAAGCCTACGATCGAAATTAAATAATTCATTTGTCGCCTCCACTAGCAGTTTTTTAAGGTTGAACGTCTGACTACGAATCTTACCTATAAGTTTTTTCTACAACTTATATCATGCCCAAATACACAGCACATTTCCCCTAAACGAAAACGTATTCAAAAGGGATGTCAATCCAATTTATCCCTGTACATTGTTCAATTGATAAGATCATTAAGCAAAATTGATTATAGCAAAAACATATTAAGCTAACAAGATATACAAGGTAAAGACTCCTTCTAAAGACATAAATTAGCGCTATTTTATTTAGTTCTATTATAGTAATTCCCTTCTTCCTCATACTTATTAGTAAAATAATAATATGATTACGAACTGTTTTATATTATATTAATATAATGAAAATTCTAAAAATGAAAGGAGATGCCACAAAAAAATATGATATTTCACTCTATAAACCGTTTATCCAAATGGCTGTTTTCGTATCCTTTGTTGCTTTAAATAATATGTACACTACTTTCCTGGGTTGATTTCCATTACAGGAACCCGCTTTTCCCACTGGAGTCTCACGCCTTCCACACCAATCCACATAGTACCAAATTCAACAACAAGGTTTAACATAGCCATTCTTTTAAATTGGCTCCCTATTTTGCAAATATTAATAGCCCTTATAAATACCCCTTAGCGTTATGGCACTTCTGTCCAGTAATAAGCGAAAAGCATTAGAGGTTTAATTATGTACTTCCCTTATTTAGTTAAAAATAACCTTGAAATAGATACAGTTCGTCCACGCAAACTTGATTAGCCTAAAGGCAAGCATTCTAAGCAGACAGTGGTTCCGCCTATCGGATGAATTGTGAGTTGGTTTGCATTGATTTCCACTAGATAAATTAAGTTATTCGCTCCGTATAGTATGTTAAATAACAAGGCTGTTTTCACATACTTTGTTGCTTTTCAATCATTTTTACACTAATAACCCGGGTTGATTTCCGTTGCAGGTACTCGCTTTCCGCGGGCGGTCTCAGAAGCCTCCTCAGTGCTTTGCACTTGCGGGGTCTCCCTCAACACGCTTTTCCCGCAGGAGTCCCAAAGCAAACAGACCCCGCAACAACTAAATACAGTATAAGATAAGTGTAGGAAACACTACATACTGATTTAGAGTGCGAGGTCAGACATTTCCTCTTTATGTACTTATAAAACTTTACTTAAAAATGATTGCGTCCTTATATGCTGCGGATTACTAAATATCTCTTCTGGAACGTTTTCTTCCACCACATAGCCACCGTCCATGAACATTACTCTATCGCCTACTTCACGGGCAAATCCCATCTCATGTGTGACAACGACCATCGTCATTCCTTCTTTGGCAAGTTGTTTCATGACATCAAGTACATCGCCTACCATCTCAGGATCCAAGGCTGATGTTGGTTCATCAAATAACATAATTTTGGGATCCATCGCAAGCGCCCTTGCTATCGCTACCCGCTGCTTTTGTCCCCCAGAAAGTTGGGCTGGATAGCTATCTGCCTTTTCTCTCAAGCCTACTTTATCCAGTAGCTCGTACGCCCTTTGTTTCGCTGCCTCTTTATTAGTTAACCGAACCTTCATGGGCGCCAGTACGATATTTTCTAGCACCGTTTTATGCGGAAATAAGTTAAACTGTTGAAACACCATGCCTACTTCCTCACGTACTTTATTGATATTCACAGTTTTACTTGAAATGATATGACCATTCACAATGACTTCGCCATCAGTGATTTCTTCAAGTCGATTCAAGCACCGTAAAAATGTACTTTTCCCTGAACCAGATGGGCCGATTACACAGACAACCTCGGTTTCTTGAATTTCGGTACTGATGTCCTTCAATACTTCAAGATTTCCAAATGATTTCTTTAAATTTTTTACTTGAATAATGCTCATCGTAATTCAAATCTCCTTTCCAGGAAATTAGCCAACAGCGTTAATGCGTATATAATAATAAAATAGATAATTCCCACAGTTAGCCAAATTTTAAAGGACTCATAAGTTGCCGCCTGTTGAATTTGACCACGCTGTGTTAAATCGGCAATGCCAATGATCGATAAAAGCGAGGTATCTTTTAAACTAATGATCGATTGATTCGTAAATGTAGGTAACATTCGGCGAAATGCTTGCGGGAGAACGACATATCTCATCGTTTGCGAACCTGTTAGCCCAAGAGACCTTGCTGCTTCCGTTTGACCACTATCAATCGATTGAATGCCCGCTCTGATGATTTCAGCAAAATAAGCTCCGGCATTTATGGCAACCGTTACGATCCCAGCAGTTGTTTTATCCATTGAAATCCATGGGATCGTATTTAGTCCAAAATAAATAAAGAATAATTGTACAATAAATGGCGTTCCACGTATGGCATTAATATAAGTTTTAGCAATCCAGTTCAATAGCTTTATTGGTGCTAAGCGTAGCAATGCCACGATCAGCCCAATAATAAATCCTAGAATAAGGGCAATTACAAAAATATATAGTGTAACCACCAACCCGTCCATTAAATAGGGCAAAGCATTCCTAATTACATCCATAACGGACTCTCCTTCCCAAAAAAGGGCACGAGCAATTTCGCGCCCCAACTACTATATTTACCTCCATTATTCATTCAGATATTTATTAATAATCTCATCGTATTTGCCACTAGCTTTTAGATTAGCTAATCCTTTATTCATTTTCTTTAATAACTCGTCGTTTTTTCCTTTCAAAACAGCAATGCCGTATTCATCCCCATTTAAACGATCCCCGACGATTTCTAGGTCGAGAGTACTTTGGGCAATTGCATAGGCGATAACGGGGTAGTCTTCAATTAATACATCTGAATTTCCGTTTGCCACATCTTGGAACATTGCTGGGCTGTCATTAAATTGAACCAATTCAAATCCTATTTCTTCTGCTTTTTCTGTTGCGAATTTGGCTCCTGTCGTTCCCTTTTTTGCAGCTACTTTTTTACCAGCAAGATCTTCAATGGAAGTAATACCCGTTTCACCTTGCTTCACTACCAATGTCAAACCGGCTTGAAAATATGGATCTGTGAAATCAACAATTTTCTTTCGGTCATCTGTTATACTCATTCCGGCAATGGCCACATCAAGCTGACCTGCTTGCATCGCAGGAATAATCCCACCGAAATCCATCGGTTTGAAATCAATTTTGAAATTTTGATCTTCAGCAATAGCCTTAATGAGATCAATATCGATCCCTGTATATTCTCCGTTTTTATCTTCATATTCGAAGGGTGGATATGTAGTATCAATTCCTACTCTATATACTTTATCTTGAGTCTCTCCTTCTCCAGCATTACTAGCATCTTTCGTGCCACACGCAGCCAATACTAGAACCATTACAAGTAACAAGCTAACGAGCATATTTTTTTTCATCAGACCATCCTCCTAAATCCTAATTTTTTCTAATACTTATGTAGCTCTTCGTACAGTATCCTATGTCCTAATACCCCTTCCCTAATCATATAAAACTATGATTATTTTTATTCACAATTGTTTGAATAATCTAATAATTATTTCCAATTATAATCCAAACTTTATATAAAGTACATGTTTAAACATATTCGCAAGGAGGGGCATATGAACATGCATAAGATTTACATGGCAACAAGGAAATAAAGTGAAACTTCAATCAGTAGGGTTTTACTGCCTGTTAATGCGGGAGAAATCATGATCGGAGATTAAAGCTGAGGTTATTTCAAGATCTGAAGAAGGATAAGATTCAGAAGATTAATAGTCTAGCTCGTTCAATTAGTCTTCCATTTATCACCCGTCCATTCGCCAATTCCTCAAGAAAAGGCTCGAAGGGGTCAGATTTCCCTCTATAAATATAGAGGGAAATCTGACCCCTTCGAGACCTACTGTACTTTATACCTACTAATTAAACAGTCTTTAGACATAAATAAATAACTTGGTCCTGTGTGTTTTTTTATAGATACATCAGTGCCTGATAAAATACTAATTGGTAAAAAACTGGCCCATTTAAACCATTTATAAAATGGGTTAGCAATAGGAACAACTTCAAAACCAAGACGATTTACACCTTTGTCCAACGAAGTAATGCCAATAATGCCTTTGATTTGATCTGCTTGATGGTGCTTTTGAATATAAGTCACCAAGTCAGGTAATGATTTTCTGACAGCATGAAAAATGAACCGGCCCCTGCTAAAATCACTTTTCGTTTGTCCTAGTTCTTTTAATAGAACGGCATTATGTAGATGAATTTTGACCAATGTATCGTTTTTGTTGATCAGTGTTCCATCGGATAGTACAACATTCCTACCTTTGTAACGCGTGAGCTTAACGCGTAAAAAATTTTTCTCTGCCTTTCCATTATAGATGTAAGTCAAATTTGAAAGATGGTAATATATTGGATCGATCATATTCCATGCCACGATTATATAACTTTTCATTTCCTCTCATAAACCTCGCTTCTTTCACGAATGACTACTCTGTCTCTAAGTTATCCTTCCAAAAAAGAGCGATTTCATTCAAGCTTTATGTGAAACTTTCACCATCCGTGCGGTAGAACCGCTTGTAAATCTGGGGTAAAGTGGAACTTCAATCAGTGGGGGTTACCGCCTATTAATATGGGATAAAAAAAGAAGAGGTTTCTCACCCCTTCATAGTCAATCTTTAGTTTTTCGTAACAATAATATTACCGCTTTCTGTTGCTAACATGACCGAATAGAGGCCACTGCCAAGCTTCGCAGTTGCTTGTTGTTTTTCTTCCGATTCGTTTACTAGAGCGGCAACTTTCCAGCCTAGATTCCCTTTGATTTCTCCGTACTTTGTGGAGGCATCCAGTGTAATTGGCTGCTCTTGTGAAATATTCCAAACAATATCTCCACCAAATGATTCGATAATCGAGCTTCCTGTAAGAACACTATCTGTCAGCATTATGTCTCCACCATGAGCCTGTGCGTATAATACACCGGTATAAGCATTGGTCGTAATGTCACCGTTAAATGTTTTCAGCGTTGCAGATGCATGGATATTATCAATCCTGATAGATCCCTTTCCAATACTTACTCTCACCGCAGCCTGTTTTGGTACAGATATATGAAGCTTCCCTGTTATTCTTGTCAAATCATTTAGTTCAAGCTCAGAATCTAACCAATCAAGATACACTTTATTTCCAATTTGTTTCATCGAAAATTGCTCGTCTACTTTACTCTTTAGCTGTTTATCAGTTTTTACGTTTGCGTTCACCTTTCCTTCTATCGTAACTTTCTGTTCATCTGTTCCAGTTATAATTACATCTTCATTTGGTAGAGATATGACCACTTCCTGGATCGTCGATGATGACGTAAGCTCTTCCTGTATACTGTAGGAATTAGTTTGGAAACTGAAACCTAGCTCAGCCATGGCTTTATTTCCAAAACTAAAGACTAAAGATGTCCCGCCTATTAGCATTAATAAAAGAATACTAAGCCAATGTATACCGAGTTTTTGATCTTTTCTAAAAAAGTGCAGAACGAGAATTTCAACGCCAAGAAAAATACATATAACTGGCCATGAGTAGATTAGGATTTTTGCAAAAGGAATGGATAAGAAGGATTGCAGAAGCCATAGCAACCCAATGACGATTAAAAGAATGCCAGCTGTAATCGAACCGATCCTCCAATTCCTCATTGCGCTTCCTCTTTCCTACCGCGAAGAAGTTTAAACCCAAATCCAACTAAAATAGATGCTAAGACGACTTGTTGCAAGAAATTATAAGGAATATATTGCATAATTTCATTTGGTAGCCAGTTCATAAACATTTGCATGAAACTAATTAGCCCGACTACTATGAGAATCCAACCAACTATGTTCTTCTTTCCTTGGAGAACATCCCATTGAAGTAGCATTTCATCGTTTCTTTCTCCAGTCTCAATAATCATCCGATAATGATTTAATGCATCATAATATGCATAAAAAACAAGCACTGGTAGGAATATGGCCAGACCGCCGAATAATTGAGCAGTAATAAACACTCCACCGAAAAATAACAACATTAATTGCAGGCCTCTATTCATCAAACCTAGATAAAATTGCCCAAGTCCCGGTAAGAATGACAGGATATATATCCATTTCTTTGGCTGTTTCATTTGTTTTCTCCTCCAGTTTTCGATTGTATTTTCAAGTTAATTTTATTAAGAGAACTCATTCCTTTTTCTAAAGAATAATTAGCTTGCTCTACTGTTACTGACGAAATCCCTATCACATGATCTGATGTTTCAATGATATAATCAACAACCTTCGCTTGAGAAAATAGGATTGTCGCTGCTGCTGCAAGGATAAAATGTAAATAGGTACTGCGTTTGTTTTTTTGTGTCGATGCTAGTTTTTCTGTTTTCTCAATCTTGCCCATAACTTCAGCTGATATATCAATGGATAGTTGCCTAGATGGCTCATGCCATTCATTAGTCAATTCTTCAAGTAAGGCAAACTCTTCCTGACACTGACTACAACCGATTAAATGATTTTCTAGATTCGCTATTTCGTAGCCGGAGAGTTCGTTCTGTATATACGCGATAAGTTGTTCTGCTGTAATGTGACTCATCTCAGTTCCTCTCCCTTCCCTTGTCTCTTCATGATAAGCTTGGCTCGGTATAATCTAGATTCTACGGTTTTGACCGCAACATTTAGTGTAGAGGCAATTTGCCGATAAGATTGCTGCTGAAAATAATAAAGATGGACAACTTCCTTATACGGATCTGGGAGTTTTTCCATATAGGCACGTGCAAGCTCTTTGGTTTCCTTATCAAGAAGCAGATTTTCCGGTGTAGACTCAAAAGGAATCTCCAAAAGACCTCCCTCTCCTTCATAGGTTACTTGTCGGATCATCTTGCGCCGATAATCAAGTGCCTTACTCATCGCAATCTTGTAGATCCATGTAGAAAGACTAGAATCCCCTTTGAATTGAGAAAGAGAACGATACAGCTGAAGAAATACTTCCTGAGTGATATCTTCAGCATCTTTGGTATTCTTACTTACTTTATATGCAGCCGCAAACACCCTAGCCTGATAACGAGATATCAACTCACGAAATTGATCCTTTTCTCCAGCCACGATTCGCTTCACCAGCTGTTCATCCTTCTCCACCTGCATCACCTCTTTTCTCTCTACTTATTTAGACGTACAATAATGTAAATCCCCTGCAAGATTTTAAAAAAATTTTAAAGAACAAAAAAGGACCGAAAAATTCAGTCCTTTTTTAATAGGCTATCTTAAAACTCATTATTGATTTTTGGCACTATATTTTGATTGGAACGAAAGGCGTAAGACTCCTGC
Organism: Peribacillus huizhouensis; assembly: GCF_014138605.1. Lineage (GTDB taxonomy): Bacteria > Bacillota > Bacilli > Bacillales > DSM-1321 > Peribacillus > Peribacillus huizhouensis. Next base: position 35,357 of record NZ_JACJHX010000011.1, read on the forward strand.
GGGAAAAGCTAGTCCACAGGCGCACAGCGACGAGGAGGCTCCCGGCCCGCCCGCGGAAAGCGAACGCCTTACTTTCCAACAGGCAAGTTTAACAGAACCTTTTAACTATTTATTGATTTAATCCTTTTCAAGTGCAGTTGTTTCCTTCCTTCTTCTTATAACTTTTTGGTATAACTGATGGATTACTTCAGAAAAGAGTAAGCCCATCGCAATGGCTCCTGAAAGCATGACCACTTTGGCTGCAAGTTGAATGGCTGTATTATAATCATTTTCAACGAAATGGCGCATAGCGTTATACGATATCCCTCCTGGTACAAGCGGAATAATCCCTGCAACACTAAATATAATAACCGGCATTTTGTACAATTTGGCCAAGAACTGACTGATAATAGCCACAACTAATGATGCCACGAGTGTAGCCACAATACTACTAACATCCCGGACATAGAGAATATAATAGACAGACCATCCTGCCATTCCGATGAAGCCGCATTTCACTAATGTTTCCTTTGGTGCGTTAAAAATAATTCCAAATGCTGCTGACGCAATAAAACTGGTAATAAACTGTATAATCATTTATTTACGTCTCCCTCGCATTATTACAAAAATATAAAGGCAACCGCAATCCCTGACCCTATTGCTGATGCAGTCAAAAATGCTTCCGCTCCTTTAGCAATTCCCGATACGAGATGCCCGGTAATTAAATCCCTCACTGCATTTGTAATAAGGAGACCAGGTACAAGCGGCATAACTGCTCCGATAATAATTTTATCTACATATGTACCCCAATTATACGAAACGGCAATAAACGCAAAGGCACCAATGATTAAAGAAGCAATAAATTCAGCAAAAAATTTAATCTCTAGTAGTTTGTGTAGATAAACAAGAGTTGAAAAGCCTAGACCACCAGCCAAACACGCTACCAAAAAGTCCGTCCACAGCCCCTGATACATGATCATAAAGCAGCCGCTTGCAATAAACGCAGCAAAAATCTGAAGCCATATCGGAAAAGCAAGATTTGAAGTCTCAATTTCCTTTAACTTTACTAACGCTTCTTTCGCTGTTAGTTCACCACTGCTTATTTGCCGGGAAATACTATTCACCTTCGTTACTTTATGCAGATCCGTGGAGCGTTCTGAAATTCGAATCAACTTTGTCGGATCATTCCCATCCATCGAAAAAATAATACCCGTAGGAGTCACAAATGAATGAGACGAGTGGATTCCATAGGAAGCAGCAATTCGAGTCATCGTATCCTCAATCCGGTACGTTTCTGCACCGCTACTGAGCATAATCTTTCCTGCCAATAAACAGACTTCAATAATCTCGTAAGTGGGCGTTGTCCGTATTTCCATCGACATCTCTCCAAAACTTAGTTTCCTTAATAGTATCGTTATTTCCATAAAAATCAACTGTATAGGGAATAAATAACAGATAAGCTAATTTGATAATTGTATTTTTCATCAAGTGGTGATATTTCAAAAATCATTTATAACGACACTACTTCTCAATCCACTTTTCACAAATAAACTGACTTCGTTGTGTAAATAGGCTTAAATTTCAGTAACCACTTTCTTTGCGAGATATTTCATCAGTATATAGACCTCTTCATTACCTTTAATCCCTTTTCCACATTTCGAACATTTTGGTTTAATTTTAAACCTGTCTATTCCCCCATCTATCTGATTTCTATTCGTTAGATCGTTCTCTCATAAAAGTAAAGTGAACAGCTGCGGTAGTACCGGATATCTCCTGAGTAAAAGACGAAAATCACTTTCCAAATTAGTTTTAAAAAATTTTCTGCTTTCAAGCTTAATTGTTTTGTATTATATTTAACCACCATTTCCCCTCCTATCCTTTTTAAGAAAATTCTGGTGGGAAGATTCATTAATAAATGGATTCGATGAAAAAAGCATGGCAAGATAACCATGCTTTTCGTATCAGCTATTCTGTTTGTATAAACCGATCAACCACCTCATTAAACCTTTCTGTTTCTTCTATAAATGGACAGTGGCAGCTGTTTTCAAAGATTTCGAGTTGTGAACCTGATATTTTTCCCTTCAGATATTCACCAGCTGCTACAGGAATAACCTTTTCTTCTCGACCGAAGCAAAGCAGCGTAGGTATCGTGATACTTGGCAAGAACTCGCGGTAATCCACTATTGACTGGTCAAATAGAATTGCACTCGCAATAGATTCAGGCATCTTCGTTACTTCTTCAAGCATCCAGGCTGCCTCATCCGGTTTCAATTCATCTTTAAACATGGATGTTAGAAATCCTGTCAAAAACTTAGAACGGTTCGTCTGGATTTCCGTCATGAAGGCACTTAATGTCGCAATATCGAAAGCTCCAATTTCAAAGTCGGGCCATTTAAAGTCTGAAGCAAGCTCATCGACTATGATGGTTGAATGAATATTTTCTGACCCAAACTGCTTTATATAATCCCATACGACGAAAGCACCCATCGACCAGCCAACGAGCACAACACCCTTTAAATCCAATTTTTCAATAAATGTATGCAAATCCTTGGCATAAGTCGCTACTGTATTTCCATGGTGTACATGAGTAGAACGTCCATGACTTCGAAAGTCTAGTAGAATAGAGCGGTAATTCTCTGCAAAAAACGATTGCTGCTTTTCAAAGAAGCGACTGCTCATCCAAACACCATGCAGGAAAATCACAGGTCTTCCTGTCCCCTTTTCTTCATAATATAAGTCAATTCCTTGCTCAATCGTTACATAAGCCATCGTACCCCTCCCATTCCTAATAATATTAAACAGTTTTTCTACAGCCCTTCAAAAAATAGATTGAAAAGCTGTATTTTACATATGATAATAAACTCTATGTATCGTTATCATTTTTCATGAAAGAAGGATTAAATATTTTGAAAAACTTTTTTTCCAATTATAAATCATCGCTGATGTTACTTATAGCAATCATAATTGGTGGTTTCGCTGGCATTGTTTTCGGAACAAAGACATCTGTTGTACAACCGTTAGGTGACCTGTTTCTTAATTTAATGTTTATGATGATTGTTCCTCTCGTATTCTTTAGTATAGCTGCAGCCATCGCCAATATGGGTGGTATGCAGCGTCTTGGTAAGATTATGGGGAGTATTTTCATTGTCTTCCTTGGGACTGCCATTATTTCTGCTTTTCTCGCTTTTGCGGGAACAAGTATTATAAACCCATTAGAAGGCACGGATACTTCTGCCATTAGAGGTTTAATGGATCAAGTGGAAAAACCAGAAACTTCATTAGAAGATATCTCTGTGCTCGAGCAACTTGTGAATACCTTTACCGTTTCCGATTTTTCTTTATTATTATCACGAAGTAATATGCTTCAACTTATAGTTTTCTCTGTTCTTTTCGGCCTGGCTACAGCATTGGCCGGTGAAGTGGCCAAGCCAGTAGCTGCATTTCTAACAGGCGGAACAGCAGTTATGATGAAAATGGTCAAGATTGTCATGTATTATGCTCCCATTGGGCTTGGTGCCTATTTTGCGGCGGTGATCGGTCAACTCGGACCACAGATACTTGAAGGATATGCCAGAGGATTTATTCTTTATCTCGTATTAACTCTCGTATACTATTTTGGATTCTTCACGTTATACGCTTATCTTGCAGGGCGCAGTGAAGGTGTTAAGATTTTCTGGAAAAATGCATTTACGCCATCGATTACGGCCATCGCTACTTGTTCAAGTGCTGCCAGCATTCCTGCAAATCTTGAATCTACTCGTAAGATGGGAGTACCAAAGGATATTGCTGAAACGGTAATTCCGCTTGGTGCAAACATGCATAAGGACGGCTCTGTTTTTGGCGGTGTATTGAAAATTGTCTTCTTGTTTACTTTGTTTGGCAAAGACATGACAAGCCCGTCTAACATCTTAAGTATTATTGCAGTCTCTTTCTTAGTCGGAGCGGTAATGGGGGCCATCCCTGGAGGTGGCTTGATTGGGGAAATGTTGATTCTTAGCATTTTTGACTTCCCACCAAGTGTTCTGCCAATTATCGCCGTAATTAGTACGATTATTGATGCTCCTGCAACCCTTTTGAACTCAACAGGCAACACAGTATGTGCCATGATGGTCACACGACTTGTTGAAGGGAAGAATTGGTTGAAGAAGTCTTTTTCACCAAGTGAAACCGTATAATGTTATGAAAAGAGGATGTCCCAAGTAAGGTCATCCTCTTTTCTTCTTAATAAATTTTGTATGAAGAACATGGGTCCGGGGCTTCGCAACTTACTAACCTAGCCAATCTACATGGCAGAAAAACGTACTTTCATTTCAAAATCCTGCTCCAAACCGCCACCATTGTGATTAGGAGCGTGTAGCGTGCTTCATGATATAACCTTCATAATAAATAGTAGCGATTTAACGCCATATTAGTTTTGTATGTGTTCCATGTGAAACGAAGATGTTCCAAAAGAAAGAGCCTGGCCTTTTACTCTAAACAACATTTATTGTGTTATCTACTCATATTATTAATAATATATTGTAGGAATCTGATTGGTCATCACCAATTGTGATCACTTCAGCTTTCTAATGAAAACAACCTTCAAATAATTTCCTTCTTTAAATTCCTTAATTGTTTTAAAATCATCCGGCAACGAGAATTGCTCTTCTATTTTATATGTAGATCCACTTTCTTTAAATGCTGCATCAATGTAGCCTTTAAATTTTTTCATATCAAAGGAGCTGCTGTTCGTTGAAGCGACAATGATTCCATCATCCTCTGTGATGGCAATCGTGTCCTTTAGCAAATTTTTATAATCCTTGGCTGCACTAAAGGTAAATTTCTTTGATTTAGCAAAGCTTGGTGGGTCGAGAATCACCAAATCAAACATTAACTTCTTCTTGATTGCATATTTAAAATAATGGAACACATCCATTACAACAATATTCTGTTCTTTAGGGTCAATACCATTTATACTAAATTGCTCGCTCGTTTTCGGAAGGCTGCGATTGGCAAGGTCAACACTTGTTGTTTTAATCGCTCCACCCAATGCTGCAAAAACAGAAAAAGCTCCTGTATAAGAAAACATATTCAGCACCGTTTTTCCTTTTGAATATGTATCACGAATAGTCTTTCTGACTTCTCGTTGATCAAGGAATACTCCAACCATCGCTCCATCATTTAAATACACAGCAAAATTCACACCATTTTCCTTAACAATTAGCGGAAATTCCGGTGGTTCTCCCATGACGAAATCATCTTCATCCATATACTGTCCCTTCGTATCAAAGCGTTTCTTTTGATACACTGATTTAACCACAACACTATTAATCAATGCCTTTAGCACAAACTCTTTAAATGCATAAATTCCCGCACTATACCAGTTGAGGACGAAATGACCATCATAATAGTCAATGATTATGCCACCAATGCCATCGCCTTCTCCATTAAAAACTCTAAAAGCAGTCGTATCGGGATCTTCAAAGAAAGATTTTCTTAATGCAATCGCCTTTTGCAGCTTTTTATCAAAAAAGGACTGATTTACTTCTTCCGATTCGCTATTAGTAAGAATCCAGCCAATTCCTTTGTTTTGAATACCATAATACCCTTTACCTAAGAATTTCCCTTTCTCATCCGTTACTCTGATGATCTTTCCCTCTTCTTTCAGGTCTTGACTATTTATTACAGCATCTTTTTCAATTAACGGATAACCTTTAACCAACTTATTGATGAAATTGTTTTTTATTTTTATATTCATTTGAAACATCCTTTAAAATAGTTTTCACGCTTATTTCTATCATCTCATGCTTTGTAGGAAAAATGCAAAGGGGGCCATGTGTTTACAACCACGACTTATTAGAATGCAACAATGTGGAGATTAAAATTGGCCTTCTTAGTCCTTTGAAAAAAGGGCAGAGTGAGGCGTTTTTATCAATTATTCAATAGGTCATTTCATTCTTTCATCTCAAAAAGACATGATTATTATCTATTATTCAGATTGTTAAGGTTAACCGTAAGAGATAAAATGTATTCAAAGCAAAAGCAAACTATTTAAGGAGTGATACATCATGGTGGTTCAAGAACCATTACAAGGTCAATTACAAGCAGCAGAAGAGTATGTAAACAACGTATATGAGCTTGTTAAACAACGCAATCCGCATGAATCTGAATTTCATCAAGCCGTTAAAGAAATCTTCCTCTCTCTTACTACAGTATTCGCAAAATACCCACAATATATTGAACATAACATACTTGAAAGAATGGTAGAACCTGAGCGAATGATTACTTTTAGAGTACCATGGGTTGATGATAAGGGAAAAGTTCAAGTAAATCGCGGCTTCCGTGTTCAATTTAATAGTGCAATCGGTCCATACAAAGGCGGACTTAGGTTTCACCCGACTGTGAACGCAAGCATTATTAAATTCCTTGGATTTGAGCAAATTCTGAAAAACTCCCTTACAGGTCAAGCAATTGGCGGTGGCAAAGGCGGATCTGACTTTGATCCGAAAGGAAAATCAGATCTTGAAGTCATGCGTTTTACACAAAGCTTCATGACAGAGCTTTATCGCCATATCGGTCCTGATATTGATGTTCCAGCAGGGGACATTGGTGTTGGAGCGAGAGAAATCGGCTACTTATTCGGTCAATACAAACGCATTCGCGGCAGTTATGAAGCTGGAGTTCTTACTGGTAAAGGCATCAGCTATGGCGGTAGCCTTGCTAGAACTGAAGCAACTGGATATGGTGCCGTTTACTTTGTACAAGAAATGCTAAAAAGCAAAGGCTTGAGCTTCGAAGGTAGTACAGTAACCGTATCAGGTTCAGGAAATGTATCGATTTATGCGATTGAAAAAGCGACTGAGCTTGGAGCAAAAGTTGTTGCGTGCAGTGATTCGAATGGATATATTTACGATGAAAAAGGCATTGATTTAGCTACTGTTAAACAACTGAAAGAAGTCGAAAGAAAACGACTTAGCGTATATACAGACATTCATCCGCATGCAATGTATTTTGAAGGTAGCAAAGGTATCTGGACGGTTCCTTGTGATATCGCATTACCGTGTGCTACTCAAAACGAATTGGATGAATTTGATGCGGAAATCCTTATTTCGAATCAAGTAAAAGCAATCGGTGAGGGAGCAAATATGCCTTCTACATTAGAGGCGATTGATCTTTTCCACAAAAATGACGTTCTCTTTGCTCCAGCAAAAGCTGCAAACGCTGGTGGAGTAGCTGTATCTTCTTTAGAAATGGCACAGAATAGTTCACGCATTGCTTGGACATTTGAAGAAGTTGATGCAAAACTGCAAACGATTATGAAAAACATTTATGAAAATAGCTTAAACGCATCAGAGGAATTCGGTGAACCAGGAAACCTAGTTCTTGGATCAAACATCGCTGGCTTTATTAAAGTTGCGGACAATATGATTGCACAAGGTGTCATCTAATTCGAATCCATTATGTTACAAAAAGGGTGTCCCATTAGAAAATGGTGACACCCTCTTTCTTTATTTAAAGCGCAACTTGTTTAAAAAATTCCATGTAAAACCTATCTTTAACCATCTATTTTTTCTGTTATAAATAACAAAACTAGATTGATAACAATAAAAGAAGCGCATCGATTCATTTATTCATGTCGAAATAAAATTGAGATCAATAATATTTCCTTGTTTGCTATTTTATCAGCCAATCTCCTCATATTTCAGCCGTTTCAATAAATAACGGAAATTCCCCTTCTTTTATAGTTCACATCGTATTTATTTTCACGGTCACTTTAAATAAATCTCCATCAATTTCAAGATTCAAATCTCCGCCATGCATATCCATAATGGACTTGGCAATGGCAAGCCCTAGACCTGATCCCTCTGTATGACGCGACGTATCTCCTCGTTTAAATCGGTCAAACATTTCATCGACACTGTCACCAAGCTCATACTTTGTCACATTTTTAAACGTAATTACGGCTTGACTGTTCATTTTTTCAACCGATATATAGACTCTTGTTTGTTCCATCGAATACTTCAGAATATTGCCGATCAGATTATCAAATACCCGCCATATCTTTTGCCCATCAACAACGGCATAGACGGGATAATCTGGGCAATTGACACGGAATTGCAACGTTGAATTTTGGATGTTCTCGTCATACTCAGCAAGCGTTTGCTGTAGAAGCTGGACAATATCTGCCTGTTCCTTGACAAGATTAATACTCCCACTTGCCATTTTTGAAGCTTCAAAAAGATCTTCAATCAATCCTTGCAATCTCTTGGATTTGCGATTGACGATTTCAATATAAGCATTCCGATCTTCATCTGCTAGATTTGGATTCTTCAACAACTCAGAATAAGTGATGATTGACGTAAGCGGTGTACGTAAATCATGACTAACATTTGTAATTAACTCTGTCTTTAATCGTTCACTTTTAGCCTGTTCAGACTTCGAAGATTTAACACCTTGTTTCATACTATTAATATCTCGAGCTAATCCAGCTAACACCGATTTCCCCTTCATCTCTATATCAACGTTCATATTTCCATTTACAAGCTCATTCGTATGCTTAATGATCCTATTAAAATAACCGGTGCGATTGAATATATACAATACGGTCGGCAGCCCAATAAATAGTAACCCTAGGACATAACCGAAAATAAGTGTAGGTTCCCAAATTACAGCAGAAAAGGCGAAACCACAAGTGTAAATAATAAATAGTATAATCGTGATCCGAACACCAACACTTGTATATAGAAACGACTGCTGCAGTGATTGAAACAAACGGGATAGAACGGATCGCTCCCATTCAACTTTTAGATGACCACTGCCCTTTTTATAAACATGGATTAATTCGACTGCTTGGAACGTGATTAACATCATTATCATTATCGTAAGGAAAAAAAGTCCAAGTACATCTATTACCCAATCTACCGGATTACCATCCCCATAATTACCCAGGCCGCCATAGCTGCCAGGTTCCAGATTAGTAGCCAAAGTCGGTACAGCTATTGTCAGCATAATTCCGAAAATAACCATCCTGAGATCGATTGGAATCCGCTCATAATGGGTAATCCACTTAACTTCAACCATCCGCTGAAAAGGTCTTATTTTTTGATAAAAATACAAGCATAAAAAAATAGCCAAAACGGTAAGTCCAAGAATTGAATAAAAGTAAACTTTATCAATTTGATAATTTTTGTAATCTAGTATCACTGGATTGTTTTCTGGAGCAGATTTTGAAACGCCTATTTTTCCTTCAAATCGATTATTTGTTCTGTTTATTGTAATGCCTTCTAATTCCGAATTATAACTTCCTAGCTTTAGATAGCCATATTTACCGGACGGAAATGTCCGTACATACCACATACTTTTATTTGTAAAAATAGTATCAAGATGGTCACCTTCATCCATATTCACATTGGTGAACACTTTACCCGTTGATGTGTCTTTCAGATAATACTTAAACACATCCTTATATTCATTCAATTCATTATGATAGTTATCCTGAAGTTCTTGAAAGGAACGATCGATCTGCTGCTCTTTTTCCTTCCGGATCTTGGCTTCTACATACTCATCACTATTAAAGTTTTTCGTGATGTCTGCTATTTTTCTATCACGTTCTTTCGTATAGGCTTCAGCTGATTCCTTATTTCCAGCTAGATTCGCGTCCGAAATGCGACTCTCGTATTGATCTTTTATATTTTGAATCTGTTCAGATAATCCGCCATATCGATAACGGTGTTCTTCAATTTCCTCAGGTGTAACAACCAGTTTTTTTTTCACATCTTCTGCTGTTACGCCATTTAATTCAAGCAAATTAATAGTATCCACAAACTGACTGAAATGATTTTCAAAGAAGTCTGTTTCATAGTAATCCTTGTTTATATATTGGCTGCTATGATCGCCAATAAAAAAGACCCCTTTTAAACCACACGTAAATAAAACCAACCAAATTATTAATAGATAATTACTTTTCCATTTTATACCCAATTCCCCATACCACCTTTAAATACCTTGGATTTTTCGGATCAATTTCAATTTTTTCACGGATTTTCCGAATATGTACGGCAACTGTATTTTCCGCATTATAGCTCGGTTCTTTCCAAACACGTTCATAAATGTCTTGAATCGAGAAAACTCGGCCGGGGTGATTCATAAGTAGTTCAACAATTCTGTATTCAATCGGAGTTAACTTTACTGCCTCTCCATTGACCTCAACAATCTTCGCTTCCGGGTCCAGAGTCAGTCCGTTCAAATTGAGGATCTTATTGCTATCTTCATACGTCCCAAGTGTCACATACCTACGAAGCTGTGAATTAACGCGAGCTATTAACTCAAGCGGATTAAAAGGCTTTGTCACATAATCGTCTGCACCAACCTGAAGCCCCAATACTTTATCGGTGTCTTCACTTTTTGCACTTAAAATAATAATCGGGATATTCTTTTGTTCACGAATTTTGAAAGTCGCGGCAATCCCATCCATTCTAGGCATCATCACATCTAGGATAATAAGATGAATCGGATGCTCATCCAACTTTTCTATGGCCTCAATACCATCACAAGCTTGAACGACTGTAATGCCCTCATATTTCAAATATATTTCGATCGCATCGCGAATTTCTTTTTCATCATCTACTACCAATACAGAAAAGGGTTTTGTCATTTTTTTCACACTCCTTTCTTTACTATATCAGAGTTAGTTTGAATTAATTTACATTCTAAGGGGTAAATCTTAACATTTACTTACTAGAATTCTTAAGAATTTCTTAAGGTTTTCAGTAACAGCTATCTAGGGTACAATTTAAGGTAACTTGGTTCATGCAAAACCTATATGGCGTTAAAACGCCACCATCTACCATGAAGGATCAATCGTGTAGAACGAAGTGTCGAGACGGGGGATAATAATGAATCGGAATCATACAATGATGCAGTTTTTTGAATGGCATGTTGAGGCAGACGGTACACATTGGAAACGGCTAACTGAAGCCGCTCCAAAATTGAAGGAATGTGGCATAGACTGTATATGGATTCCTCCAATTACAAAAGGACAATCTGTTAAAGATAACGGTTATGGAGTATACGATGTTTACGACCTTGGCGAATTTAACCAAAGAGGAACGGTACGAACTAAATATGGCACGAAAGATGAATTGCACGAGGCAATCGCTACCTGCCATGATCACAAAATCAGTGTCTATGTCGATCTGGTCATGAATCATAAAGCAGGAGCAGATGAAACGGAAGTATTCGAGGTAATTGAAGTCGACCCATTCAATCGAAAAGATGAGATTTCCGAGCCATTTGAAATTGAAGGCTTTACAAAATTCACTTTTCCGAATCGTGGCGGTCAATACTCTACCTTCACTTGGAGCTATGAACATTTTAATGGTACCGATTACGATGCCAGAACTGGCAAGAGAGGCATCTACCGCATTTTACATAAAAAATGGAATGACAAAGTAGCTGATGAATTTGGAAACTACGATTATTTAATGTTTGCGAATATTGATTATGAGCACCCCGATGTTGTCCAAGAGATGATCTCATGGGGAAAATGGCTGATCGATTCTGTTGGATGTGATGGGTTTAGATTAGATGCCATTAAACATATTAACTACGACTTTATTCGCGACTTTTCGAATACCATGCTTGAACATACTAAGGAAAATTTTTATTTTGTCGGGGAGTTCTGGAATCCTGATTTGGAAGCTTGCCGCTCCTATCTTGACCATACCGAATACAAGATTGATCTCTTTGATGTGGCTCTTCATTATAAACTTTGCGAAGCTTCCAAAGCTCGGGGCAAATATAATCTCCAAACGATATTTGACGATACTCTCGTCCAATCCCATCCAATGAATGTCGTAACTTTTGTTGATAATCATGATTCACAACCTAACGAATCATTAGAATCATGGGTAGAAGATTGGTTCAAACAAGCTGCCTATGCAATGATTTTGCTTCGAAAAGATGGCTATCCTTGCGTTTTTTATGGCGATTATTATGGAATTGGGGGGCCTGAGCCCATCCCAGGAAAACAAGCAGACATCGATCCTCTTCTCTTTGCCCGTTATCATAAAGCATATGGCGATCAAGAAGATTACTTCGATCATAAGAATGTCATTGGCTGGGTTCGCCGTGGCGTTCGAGAAATTGAACATTCTGGCTGTGCTGTTATTGTTTCTAATGGTGATAGTGGTAAAAAAAGAATGTTCGTTGGTGAAGACCGTGCTGGTGAAGAATGGGTGGATCTGACAAATAATCGGCAGGATAGGATCACGATTGCAGATGACGGCTTTGCTGAATTCCCTGTTACTGGCGGAAGTGTCTCGGTTTGGGCGTTGGCTGAAGTGAGCAAAAAGGAGTAGAACTGATACTCTACAGTCATTTTGGGTATGAGTAAAAGGGGTCTTGTAAGGGTCAGACCCTTACGAGACCCCCTTCTTTCTCTCTAAAAAGAACCTTTCTTAGCATCTGCAATCTTACGCCAGTTTTCCAGTTTTGGATGATCATGCCCCATGAGCTTATAATAGCTGTATGCTAGCTGTTCTGATTCAATCATAATTGATTCAATGCCATTTTCCATATAGCCGTCAATGAATGGTTTTGCCTTATCAGTTAACTGGTGCGCTAGTGCTTCAATGAGAAAAGCTGCATCCTCTTCATACTCTAATGCATTAAATGCTTGCATCAGTTTTTGTACAGCCAAATCTGATTTAATCGTCCCAAGTATGGACGTTCCGTAAATAATGGCATCAGGATTCGTAATATAAAACGAAACCTCATTCACCACTTGATCGCTTTGAAAGCTGATCAGTACATCCGCTGTCACTTCCAATAATACATCATCTTCTCTCGTCAATAGGCCTGCGAGTAATGGTAGATACTCATTCTTTCTGAGTACTCCTATTAAATAGACCGTAAAGATCCCTGCAAAATTGAAATAGTCCTCATTCAAATTTTCATTTAATAAATGAGCAAGCTCCGCATCTGTAATCCAACCCTTTTTTGCGAGCACATCTGCTGTATGTTTCGTCTGTTGAAAAAGGGCTTCATTATATTCCTCGGAATGGTCTAATGCATCAAGTAACCGGCTATACTCCATCCATACTTGGCGCTCATCTCCATACAGGAGAATGTCATATAATCGAATGACATCCTCAGGTAAGAAAGCTGATAATTCTCCTTTGTACTTCATCGCTAACTCTGGCTTCACTACCGCAAATAACTGCTGATACATATGTAGCTGTTCTGGAGTTGCAGCTTTTGCTCCTTCTAATAGAATCCTTACTGCTTCTTCGTTCATTGGATGCTTTTTTAAATCCTCAAGCATAGAAATAGAATGAGTATCAACCATCCATTTAATCAGCTTTACCGTCCACTCTTCTGGAATATTTGGAAAATCACGCAATGCTTGTAAGACGAATTGCTTGATATGAATATCTTCGCTTAATAGGTGAGGTTGAATTTTTTCTAAGAAATGCAATAGTTCTGCTCCCTTCAATTGTAAATCGTACTACAGTTATAACATAGGAAGTGTAGAAATCCCATCACTGAACAATATCATTCATTTTTTTCTGAAGAACACCCGTTATAGAATAATCTTCGGTAACGTACTACCATTCATTCTCGTTCTGAAACTTTTTAAGTAAATACTGTCTCATGAACCCCCTATGTGAACATGCAATCTAATCGTGATAAGATAATACTACATATCTAAAAGGAGCTGAACTAAAATGAACAAAGAAATCATTGAGCGCTTTACTTCTTATGTAAAAGTGGATACTCAATCCAATGAAGAAAGTCTATCTTGTCCGTCAACGCCTGGTCAACTGAAGCTGGGTCATATGCTTGTTGATGAGCTAAAAGAAATTGGAATGACAGAAGTGTCGATGGATGCCAATGGATATGTGATGGCAACTTTGCCTGCGAATTCATCGAAGAACATACCAACAATCGGCTTTTTAGCCCATCTTGATACAGCAACAGATTTCACAGGGAAAAATGTCTTGCCAAAGCTCGTTGAAAATTATGATGGAAATGATATTCTCTTAAACGAAACCCTACATATCATCCTATCACCAAGAGATTTCCCTTCATTATCGAACTATAAAGGTCACACCCTCATTACAACAGACGGCTCGACACTTCTTGGCGCTGATAATAAAGCGGGAATTGCCGAAATTATGACAGCCATGCGTTATTTAATTCAACATCCTGAAATTAAGCATGGGAAAATCCGTGTTGCCTTCACACCTGATGAAGAAATTGGACGCGGCCCTCATAAATTTGACGTCACAGCTTTTAATGCGAAATACGCGTATACAGTAGATGGTGGTCCACTTGGTGAATTGGAATATGAAAGCTTTAACGCAGCTGGTGCCAAAATTACCATTAAAGGTACGAATATCCACCCTGGTACAGCAAAGGGGAAAATGATCAATTCGATGAAAATTGCTATGGAGTTACAAAGCAAGCTGCCTGCTGAACAAACACCTGAGCTTACGGAAAATTACGAGGGCTTTTATCACTTACTTTCATTCCAAGGAGATGTTGAACAAACGAAGCTCGTTTATATTATACGTGACTTTGATAAAGTTGAATTCCAAGCGAAGAAAACGAAACTTGAAAACATCGTAAACGAATTAAAAGAAAAATACGGTGATAACAGCATTGTTCTCGAAATGACGGATCAATATTACAACATGAGAGAAAAAATTGAACCTGTCAAAGAAATTGTAGATATTGCTTATGAAGCAATGAAAAAATTAGATATCGAACCGAAAATCTCACCGATTCGAGGTGGGACAGATGGGTCTCAGTTATCCTATATGGGATTGCCTACACCGAATATCTTTACAGGCGGCGAGAACTTCCATGGAAAATATGAATTTATTTCAGTGGACAATATGATCAAAGCCGTAAACGTAATTGTTGGAATTGCTGAGTTATTTGAAAAGAAAGCGTAACAAGATAAAGAGGGTGCCCCAAAGGGTCTGACCACGCTCGCTATACACCAAGTTCATAAGTAGTACTTACACTTAATTTGAACGGTATACCGCGGGGGCTGACCCTTTCTTTATGGAACCTTCCTTAGTTTTTTAGTCTTCATACACGACCTCTGAGTGGAACTGAAATTCCTGAAGATCAATGGTACCATCTATCCTGAATTCAACCCCTTCACTTTGTAGGGAAAGCTTTTGAATCTGAAAATGCTCATCATCTTTTATACCTATCAAGCCTTTCGAATTAACGACTCGATACCATGGCAGACGATGTTTTTCGCTCATAGAGTGAAGGATTCTGACAACCTGCCGCGCCCCTCGTGGACTACCAGCTAATTTAGCAATTTGGCCATAGGTCATCACATTACCTTCTGGAATATTTTGAATAATCGAGATAACTTTTTCAGTAAATGGTTTCATGTTCTTCCTTTCATTATTACTCTGATTAATCATAGATTTATATGAAAGAGTGTGGAACTTCTCCTTCGCTTTATTGGGAATAATTTTTCATACTACTATAGTATACTAGCTCTTATTAGATAACAGCCTCGTTTAAGAAGTTAATTGATATGCTTATTATTAATTATCATCTTTAGTGTGTGTAAAAAATCCCTTATAATGAGGTGGAAAAGGTGAATTTATTTCCATAATCATACTCGTGTTTGAATAATAATAAAGGAAGGATGACAATGTTCAATTTAGCACCATTAATGCTTGAAAAAGTCGGAATTATTGTTATTGTTGCTTTTCTATTCGCACAAATGAAATCGTTTCGCCAAATTGTACAAAATGAGCATAAAACAAATGAGAAAGTCATGCTCATTTTGCTATTCGGGGCATTCGGAGTCATCAGCAACTACACAGGCATTGAAATTCATCATAACACCATCGCGAAAGCTGAATGGCTTTCAGAAATAGACCCAGAAAGTGCCCTGGCCAATACTAGGGTGATGGGTGTCGTCATTGGTGGGTTGCTCGGTGGTCCTACCGTTGGTATTGGAGCAGGTCTAATTGCAGGTATCCACCGGTATACACTTGGAGGATTCACAGCATTTTCTTGTGCACTCTCTACGATCTTGGCTGGAATTGCTGCTGGATATTTTGGCAGAAAGCGAAAGCAAAATGGGAAAAAAATAACATCTACTTTTGCCGTCTTAATTGGAATGACAGTAGAAACTGGACAAATGTTGATTATTTTACTAAGCGCTAAGCCGTTTGAGCATGCATTAAGTCTTGTTCAAATTATTGGCTTTCCCATGATTGTCGTCAATGGATTCGGTACATTGCTGTTTATGTTCATTATTCAATCGATGATGCGTGATGAAGAACGTGCACGTGCAAACCAAACTAACCAGGCCTTTCATATTGCCGATCAAACTTTGCCATTCTTTCGACAAGGTTTAAACATTCGATCCTGCAAGGAAATATCAAAAATTATGCTGAAATTGACAGATGCCGATGCTGTTGCGATAACAGATGAATATCAAGTCCTTGCCCATGTTGGGGAAGGTTCAGACCATCATATACCCAAGTCGCAACTTGCTACAGGTTTAACCAAACGAGTCCTTGGAAGCGGCACCATTTCTGTTGCAAGATCAAGAGAAGATATCTTCTGCTTTCATAATCATTGTTCGTTACAAGCTGCCATCGTCTTACCTTTAAAGGTGCAAAATAAAACCGTAGGTACTTTAAAAATGTACTTCACCCAACCAGATAAGTTAGACAAGGTGCAACAGCAGTTAGCAGAAGGTTTAGCTAACTTATTCTCAACACAATTAGAACTTGCTGAGGCAGAGAGACAAATGAAACTGTTGAAAGATGCAGAGATTAAAGCTTTACAAGCACAAATTCACCCGCATTTTTTATTTAACAGTCTGAATACAATTTCCATATTATGCCGAACAGATGTAAGTAAGGCTCGAAAATTACTTCTTGATCTAAGTTCATTTTTTCGGGGCAATTTACATGGGGCGAGGCAGATGCTCATTCCCTTAGACAAGGAATTAGAAAATGTTAAAGCATACTTGTCATTAGAGCAAACTAGGTTCCCAGACAAGTACAACATTGAACTTCAACTAGAACCTGGACTAGAAAAAATACTTATCCCGCCATTTACATTGCAGCCTATCGTTGAGAACTCCATTCATTATGGCTTTAAGAAAAGCAAGGATGAAGGTAACATCACCATTCAAATTTTCACTAAAAATAATACGATGCGAATTGTTGTCGCAGATAACGGAAATGGAATTCCAGCAGAAAAGATTAAATTACTCGGTAAACAGATTATGCAGTCAAAAAAAGGGACAGGCACTGCCATTTTTAATATAAGTCAGCGGCTAAATGGCATCTATAATGGTCAAGCTAGTTTAGCTATAAACAGTGAAGTAAATGTTGGGACAACCATTACGATTTCCATCCCTCTTGATAGTAAAGGAGTTTTTGATCAAAATGTTGAAAGCCTATATAGTTGATGATGAACCATTAGCAAGAGATGAATTGAAATATCTACTTATTCGAAGCAAACAAGTCGAAATCTTAGGTGAAAGTGATTGTCTCGAAGATGCAATTGTAGATATTCCTAAGTTAAAACCAGATCTAGTATTCTTAGATATTGAACTTGCTGAAGATAACGGCTTACAGCTAGCCAGGCATATTCTCACCCTAGATCCATTACCAGCCATTGTCTTTGCAACAGCCTATGACGAATATGCACTACAAGCCTTTGAATTGAACGCATTAGACTATTTATTAAAACCATTCGATGAAAATCGGATTCAAAAAACATTGGAGAAAATCCAGCATATGCAAAGAATAGGTGAAAAGGAAAACAACTCTCACCTTACATTGAAAAAAGATCATAATGGGAAAATTGCTGTCCTGATTGATGAAAGATTTGTTTTATTAACATGTGATGACATTGTTTTCATAGAGTCATCTGAAGGAAAATCCATTATCCAAACGACGGAACAAACATACAAAGTCAACGAGGCATTGGTCGTTCTCGAAAAAAAGCTAATCGGAGGCAAATTTATCCGAGTTCATCGCAGTTTCATCGTGAATATAGACCATATTATCGAAATTGAGCCATGGTTTAATTCTACCTATAATTTAATTATGAAAGACAGTTCGAAAGTTCCTGTGAGCCGTACCTATGTAAAGGAATTGAAGCATCTTCTTGGTTTCTGAATATTTTGTAGCTCACCTTTCCATTTCTGCAACTCAACTTTCTATTTTTGTATTTCAAATTGAAAGGCTCTTATTTTTGTTTTTATTTAGTATGATGGGATTAGAGCATTAAGGAATGGGGGAACAGAAAAATGAATGCGATTACAATTGTTATTGGTTCTATCTGCATACTCTTAATTGTATACCGTTTATATGGTACATTCATGGCGGCCAAGGTTTTGAAGCTTGATGATTCAAAGCCGACACCTGCTCATAAATTAAAAGATGGGCAAGATTATGTACCTACTAATAAATGGGTTACGTTTGGACACCATTTTGCAGCGATTGCTGCAGCGGGACCGTTAGTTGGACCAATATTAGCAGCTCAATTCGGTTATTTACCAGGATTGCTTTGGCTTCTAATTGGGGCAGTAGTCGGTGGAGCTGTCCACGATATGGTTGTTCTCTTTGCTTCGATGCGAAGAGATGGAAAATCATTATCAGAAGTAGCAAAAGAAGAGCTTGGGCCTGTTGCGGGTTTCTGTACTGGCTTAGCAATGTTATTCATCATTACCATTACTATGGCAGGACTTTCATTAGTAGTTTTGAGCGCATTAGAAAGAAACCCATGGGGTACATTCGCTGTCGGAATAACGATTCCGATTGCAATGGGGGTTGGCTTGTATCATAAAAAAACAGGTAACTTAAAGGTTGCGACGATTGTAGGTTTTGGTCTCATTATGGCTGCTATCGTCTTTGGGCCAAATATTCAAGGCACGGCATTTGGCGATTTGTTAACATTTGAAAAAAGCACACTTGCTCTTATTCTACCAATCTATGCATTCTTTGCAGCCGCTTTACCAGTCTGGTTATTGCTAGCACCACGCGATTATTTAAGTACATTTATGAAGATTGGTGTATTCGCAGCATTAATCCTTGGCGTATTCTATGTAAATCCCGCTGTTCAATTCCCAGCATTTACGGAATTTATTAATGGCGGTGGGCCAATTATCGCAGGACCTGTTTGGCCATTCATCTCCATTACGATTGCTTGTGGAGCAATCTCAGGCTTCCATGCATTCGTTGGTTCTGGTACAACACCGAAAATGATCAATCGTTGGAGTGACATTAAAGGTGTTGCTTTTGGGGCTATGCTTGTTGAATGCTTAGTTGCGATTATGGCTTTAATTGCTGCAGTTTCCCTGCAACCAGGAGATTATTTCGCAATCAACTCAACACCAGAGAAATATGCAACACTAGGAATGGAAACGGTTAACCTTGATAAACTGAGTGAAGAAGTTGGGATGGATCTCGAAGGAAGAACAGGCGGAGCCGTTACACTCGCAGTCGGGATGACATACATCTTCACGGAAATTCCAATTTTCGAGAAAATGGCATCCTACTTTTATCAGTTTGTTATTCTATTCGAGGCTGTCTTTATTTTAACGGCTATCGACTCAGGAACTCGAGTTTCACGTTATTTGATCCAAGATTTCCTTGGAGACTTCATTAAACCGTTAAAACGGACAGATTCACTTCCTGCTAATATTTTTGCAAGTGCGCTAGCATGCTTTATCTGGGGATATCTCCTTTTCTCCGGTGACATTAGTTCCATCTGGGCGTTATTCGGAGTATCGAACCAATTAATGGCTGCTATCGGGCTTATTGTCGGTGCAACAGTAGTTCTTAAAATCGCTGACAAGCGTTGGTATATGTTAACATGTCTGGTTCCACTGGCTTACTTGTATGTAACAGTTAACGTCGCAGGGTACTGGATGATTACAAATGTATACTTAAACACAGAAAACGCTGGATACAGTGTGTTAAATGGAATCCTTTCTATCATTATGCTAATTCTAGGTCTTGTAATCATTATTGCTTCCATTAACAAATGGACTCAACTATGGAAAATTCCACAAACCGTATTAGTAGAACGGTCAAAAACGGAAGCTTCCTAATAATATAAGTAGGGGATTTCCCTTTTGGGACATCCCCTACTATATTCTACATTCACTTTGTTTCCAGCACAAAAGTAGTTAATGCTGGAACTGTAATTTCATTGGATTGGATTTTTGCAATTGTCTTTGTTCCAGCTTTTTGTCCATTTACAAGCAGAGAGAATTTCCCATTATTCGGCAATCTCAGATTGATGGCCTGCATGTTTGCGTTATGAACGACAGTTAGTACGGTTTTTGATTTTTTTTCCGGACTTGTTAAAGTATAAGCAATTACATTTTTCGGTGCTTCCAAGAAAGTCAAATGTTGATGAATTTCCTCCGCTGTTCCAAGGCGAAATGCAGGATATTTTCCCCTTAAATGAATAAGACCTTTCATATATTCAACTTCTTGATGGTATTCCGCTCTCCGCTCCCAATCAAGTTGATTGATTATGTCTGGCGACTTATAGCTATTATAATCTCCGCCTTTTGTACGCATAAATTCCTGACCAGCATGAATAAACGGAATTCCTTGCGAAGTGAGAATAATTGATGATGCTAGCTTATGCATTTGTTTCCGTTCCTCTTCTGTAGCATCAGGATTCGTTAACGCAAGCTTATCCCAAAGTGTGTGGTTGTCATGGGATTCTACATACGTTACAACTTGACCCGGATCAAGATAGCTGTCCATACTTTTGGCAACAATACCTTTTTTAATCGTTTCTTCAAGCCCCGATTTTCCATTTACAAAACCTACATCACGCTCTTCAAAGACACTTCCCTTTAAACCATCACGAATCTGATCATTAAAATGAGCAATTCGAGGCATCGCAGCTGCATTCTTTTGGTTTGCTTTCTTCTCGGCAGCTAGTGGAGTGTTTAAGTCCCAGCCCTCACCAATTACAATGATGCTTGGGTCAATTTTATCCAAAGCCAAACGCACTTCATTCATCGTTTCAACATCGTGTATGCCCATTAAATCAAAACGAAAGCCGTCAAGATGATATTCCTTTGCCCAGTAAGTAACTGAATCGACAATGAATTTGCGCATCATTTTTCGTTCAGAGGCGGTATCATTGCCAACACCAGATCCATTTGCTAATGTTCCGTCTTCGTTATAACGGAAATAATATCCTGGCACTAATCGGTGGAAATTCGATTCACTAACAGAATACACATGGTTATACACAACATCCATAACAACACGAAGATTCTGCTTATGAAGCGCTTGAATCATTTGTTTCACTTCCGTGATTCGCATCTTTGGATTATATGGATTTGTTGAATAAGAACCCTCTGGTGCATTATAATTCTTCGGGTCATAGCCCCAATTATATTGCGGCACATCCAGCTTTGTTTCATCAACAGTTTCATAATCGTACATAGGAATAAATTGAACATGAGTAACGCCCAAGTCTTTAATATGACTAAGACCCGTTTTCACACCTTTTGGACCCTTTGTGCCCAGTTCGGCAACTCCTAAATATTTCCCTTTTTGCTTAATCCCGCTTTCTTCTTGGATCGATAAATCACGAATATGAAGCTCATAAAAAATAGCGTCCTCTGCTTTTTTCAAAGCTGGTTTCTTAGTTGACCAATTCTTTGGATTTGTACTTGTTAAATCCACAACCACGCCTTTTTCACCATTTACGGTAACGGCACGTGCATACGGATCGACTGCTTCTGACCACTTGTCACCAATCCTCACTTTATACGTATAAACCAACCCATCCTGGTTTCCTTGCATTTCAAATTTCCATGTTCCCTTTTCCGCCTGTTTCATGGTTATTTCTTTTCCCGTTTGGTCGTCCCATTTATTATATATAACAAGCTTAGCCTCGCTTGCAGTAGGTGCCCAAAGCCGAAAAGCAGTCATGTTTTTGGCGTACACACTCCCTAAATCATTCCCATCGTAATAAAAGAGGCGATCAAATTCTTCTGAACGAATCACTGTACCCATCTCTACAGTCGAAGTTCCGAAGTGTTGCTTCGATACTTTATACGTTTTTTTCAAATCAAGATTTTCTTCTGTTATTATTTTTATTTTGTTTGTCGTTGTTTCACTTTGATTATGGGCTTGAATTTCCTTAATTTGTACTCCTTCAAAAGTGATTCCAGCAAATTTCCCATCACTTAATGAAAATGGAAAATTAGTTTCTAACGTAATTTCATTCATTTTATCTATTATTGCACTGACGATTTTTGGCGTACGGTCTATTTGTGATGAGTTATAATACACCAGTTCAACCCCTCGTGTAATCCAAATTTCCTCCGGTCCTTCTACCTTTCATTTCGTAATAATGCATTCATTGAATTCCCTAAGTCAATCGTTACATTGACGAAATTCAATACCTTTCCAAATTCAAGTTCATCTTATCCATCAGCCTACCCAAAGATTCCGCTTTTTCTTGGTTTACAGTTTCTTGATTTTAGACCGTTGTGTTTTGGTAGCAAACGTTTGCACAGAATTGCTAGAAAAACCAAAGTGTAATCTGTCCATCGTTGACATTTGCACTTTTATTACCCTAATATTGCCCCTTTCCTATTTTTTAAATATTCTATATTTTAATTATAATCAAAATATTCAAATTTGCATATGGTGATTTTTAAATAACTAACTTTAGTAGTAGTACGTTTATAAGATCGTTGCTGCTCTAAAAATGGGCCAAAAAGCAAAGAGTCTGACTCCGCAACGACTAAATTCAGTATAAGATACGTGTAAGAACACGACATCCTGATTTAGAGTGCGAGGTCAGACCCTTATGAGACGCCCTCATTGCTTCATTCTCATGGAGAAACAACTGGTTCTACCTTTATGTCATCTTGCTTTACGAGCGCATGCTTCTCCCATTTCCGGCTCTTCCATCTGAAAAACATAATGCATGCTCGTGTCCACTCGTCAGCAGCAATGGCAAGCCAAATTCCTGGTAAACCAAGACCGAGGTGGAAGACAAAGAAATATCCTAGCGGAAGACTCATTCCAACCATTGAAAATGCGCCAATCAAGACGGGATATTTAGCATCCCCTGATGCACGTAATGAATTAATTAGAACAATGTTTATCGTACGACCCGTTTCAAGCAGGATACTTAAAAGCAAGACACTTGCACCCATTCGAATAATTTCAGGATCATCAGAGAATAGGCCCATCAATGGTTTTCGAAGTAGAATAACAAGCATAACCATAGATAAAGTAACGACTAATGCCCACTTCACGCTTTTCCACACCCGGAAGTACGCGTCATCTTTCCGATTTCCACCGACATAACGACCGACTATAATTGACGTTCCCATTCCAATAGCCATAGCAAACAAGTAAATGAACATAGAGATATTTGTAGCATATTGTCTTGCAGCTAGAGAACTAGCACCAAGATACGTTGCATAATATAAGAACACGATTTGACACGTTTGATACATGATCTGCTCAAAGGCAGATGGCAAACCGATTTGTAGTATTTTACGAATGTACTCCCACGATAAAGAGAAATAATACTTAAGTTTCACGCGAACTTCCATCACTTGATACAGAAGCCAAAAGAATACAAGCAACGCAAGGAATCGGCTAATGACTGAAGAAATAGCCGCACCTTGAACACCTAACTCAGGAAACCCAAACTTCCCGAAAATGAGTGCATAATTTCCTATTATATGAATCACGTTCATTCCAAGGGAAACAAACATTGCTTCCTTCGTAAAACCATGAACCCGAATTATGGCAGCTAATGAATTAATAATTGCTTGTAGGAAAATAGCTCCTCCAACAATCTTCAAATAACTATGAGCATAAAAGAGGATATCCCCCGATAAGTTCAAACCTTGCATCAATCTCTCACTATAAAAAACAAAAACAATACTTATCAAGATACCAACTATTAAATTAAGGACAACTGCAATTGCAGATATTTTAGCAGCTTCCAAAATTTTTCTTGAACCGATATACTGAGCAATAACGATGGCAGCACCATTACCAATCACTTCTAAAATAAGGATAGCGATATGGAGATATTGATTGGCAGCACCTACACCAGAAACTGCATCATCAGAAATTGCACTCAACATAAACGTATCGACAATCCCCATTAACATGAATAGAAATATCTCTAAAAAAATAGGCCATGTAAGCGAGAATAGATTAAGATCTTTCTGTATCTTCGATGATTGTTTTACCAAAAATTCACCTTCTTACTCTCTATACTTTATTAAACAAATAGTATCGTATCACAGTTGAATTGCAGTTACACGAACTTTTTGAAGTGTTAACAAAACATTATGATTATTATCAGGATAGAGGGTGTCCCCAAAGAAGGGGCAGACTCCGCAACGGCTAAATACAGTATAAGATAAATAGATGAAACACGATATACTGAATTAGAGTGCGAGGTCAGACCATTATGCCCACATCCTCAACCTTTATAATAATTTTTATGGTGATTTTTTCATACTAAAAAGTGAATTTTCAATCAGTGGGGTTACTGCCCCATTAATACGGGATAAACTAAGATCTTTCATCCTATATGTATAGATCGGAAATGGGAAGGAAATTGAAGATTATTACGTACTACCTTGTGCAAATACATGCATTTGCGTTATCTTAGAATCACAAATCTAAATATAAAGGTGTGCGTACTTTTGCGAATTAACAAGTATATTAGCGAGTCTGGGATTACATCAAGACGAGGTGCCGATAAGTGGATTGCTGAAGGCAAAGTAACAATTAATGGCGTCACCGCTGAGTTAGGCAGCCAGGCTCAGCCAGGAGACGATGTGCGAGTGGATGGAAAACCGGTTATTATCGAACAACAAGGAATATACCTTGTCCTCAATAAGCCAGTTGGTATTACAAGCACTACTGAAAAACATATCAAAGGAAATATTGTAGACTTCGTAAACCACCCATTGCGCATTTTTCATATAGGTCGACTTGATAAAGATTCCGAAGGATTAATCTTACTCACGAATGATGGCGATATCGTAAATGAAATTCTACGCTCTGAAAATAAACATGAGAAAGAATATATTGTACAAGTAGACAAACCAATTACAGACTCATTCTTAAGGAATATGGCTTCAGGCGTAGAAATCTTAGATACTAAGACACTTCCATGTAAGGTCACTCAACTTGGTAAAAACCGTTTCAAAATTATTCTAACACAAGGTTTAAATCGACAAATTCGTCGTATGTGTTCTGTACTCGATTATCAAGTAGTAAGTTTGCAGCGGATTCGAATCATGAATATTAAGCTAGGCGAACTTGCAGTTGGCCAGTGGCGTGATCTTACTAAGACTGAAAAAGAGCAATTATTCTCCGAGCTTAACTACACGCCTCGAAAACGATAATTCTATAAAAAGAAAGGTGTCCTCAAACAAAGGGTCTGGCTCCGCAACAAATACATACCGTATAAGGTATGTGTATGAAACAAGACATATTATATTGATTTAGAGCGCGAGGTCAAACCCTTATGAGACACCCTTTTTCACGATTATGACTTAGGTATATTACATGTAACAACTATTTCACGATCCAGTACATGAAACTTAATCTGTCCATCATATCTTTTAACAATTTCCTTTACGATAAATAACCCCTGTCCTCTTATCTTGCCCGCCTTTTCTTTTTTAGTTGAAAAGCCTCTTTCAAAAATATTGTCGATCACCTTTTCATCCACATCATGTCCGGTATTCGTTACTTCAAAAAAATATTGACTGTTACTTACTTTACAGGCTACTTTAATTCTCCGATCAGACTCTGGCAATTCTATTGTAGCTTCAATCGCATTATCGATTAAATTAGACATAATTTTTATCAAATCAGTTGATTTAATTTTTGAAAACGAATCATCGCAAATATCAAACGCAATTTCAATGGAATGGTTATTCGCAGTAATTCTTTTTGTTTCAATTAATACAGATAGTCCAGGGTTATTGACATTCAATTTAATATTCTCAATCGCATGTACTTCTTTAAAGAGATACGTTAAATACTCTAAAGCTTGTTCATGATTGCCCAGTTTCAACAAACCGTGGATGACTTGAATATGGTTTGAAAAATCATGACGTAAAGACTG
This sequence comes from Peribacillus huizhouensis, assembly GCF_014138605.1. Taxonomy (GTDB): domain Bacteria; phylum Bacillota; class Bacilli; order Bacillales; family DSM-1321; genus Peribacillus; species Peribacillus huizhouensis. The sequence goes on from NZ_JACJHX010000011.1 coordinate 61,481, forward strand.
CACAGAAGAGATTAAAGAACGGAACTCCGATTGATACGTTACTTCTGTCTCTCCCACTTCTTTTTTCAACTCTTTTTGATACCACTTTTCGATGATTAAAAAGGATAAGAGCAAGACAACTACGAATAGGCCATTAAAAATCAGCATATATGAATTGTTTTTTATTACATCATCACCGATATTATTGAGCACTTGTGTACTTATATCAATGCCTAGAAAGCCGATTATCTCATTTTGGTTATCAATAATTGGCACCCCGACGGAAAGATATTGTCCATATACCGGATCATTAATAACGCCCGTATAATACGTTTCCCCCTCATATGCTAGTGATACCTGCTTTTCTGGTACAGTACATTCTAAGCCTATTTCTATATTGTCTGACTTTAACATCCCTGGTACCATTACTCTCGAAACTTTAGGATTATCGACGGCTAGTGAATAGAGATGTAAAGCACCGATTTTTTCTTTCGCATCATTAAAGTATTCATTGATAGCATGATACTCTTTTCCTTTTACCGGATTTTCAAGAAACTTCTTGTACAGCTCTATATCCATGGAAGCTGCGATGCTCTTTGCTGTCTCAACATTGTGGACAGCAATCGATTCTTCTATTGTCTTTTTAATAGTAAGATAAGATGCAAGTATATTCACACCTGTGAAGAATATTACTAAAAATAGGGCCAATCCAAAAATCAATTTTATCTTTGTCTTTTTCATAAGAAAGTTTTTTCCAACCTTTATTATGGATTTCTTGAGCAGAGTGAAACATCAATCAGTTGGGGTTTTCTTCACCCCCACCTTCGTTTCTTCGAGTCCTCTTAGCCTTGAGGTGGGCGGTCTTACTGCCTGTTAATGCGGGATAAATTACCCTATATCAACTTAATGATATCGTACGTTTATTCTACTATACTTTAAAAGGGTTACATAACAAAAAAAGGATTATCTATAAAATCAAATTTTTTTCATTTTAATAAGATTACTAGCTTTTAAAGCCTTCTAATAATATGGAGAGTAATAAATTGAAAGGAATACAAAGAGGGGAAATGGAAGAATAGAATCTTCTATCCTTCCACTGAAATTATTACTTAATATACTCTTTTCCGACAAGAATATCCGAAATTTCATCTGTCGGAATGATAAATTCTACTGGTCCCATATAGCCTGGTGCTACCTCATATTGATCAAAGGCGATAACGAGCTTGTTCTGTTCATTAATGTAGAATTTTTGATTTCTATCAATTTTTTCAAATCTTACCGGATCATCTTCACTAACCCAATAGATTTTATTCGGATCACTTTTCATCTGCTCAGCTATCTGAGCTTTGATATTTTCACTTAATACATCTATATAGCTTTCATTTTTAAATAAACTCTTTAAGGTGAGTAAGACTTGATTTTTTTTATCTACCGTATCGAACTGCATTTCCGTAGAAGAAGATGCCTGGGTAATGACGTTATAGCGGCGAATTGAGAATATGGAATCATTGTCAGTCAGCACTTCATACCCACTAGTGACAGCCATATTTGCATTTTCTCCTTCTTTCAGTTCTGCCAACGTCTTTGTAAACTCTTGATACAATTGCTTACTTTCTGCAATATATTTTTCATTCAATGAAGCTTCCAGACCTGAATTGTCCAAACCAGAAATCGCAGGAACTTTAATATCCATACTTGCTTGGTTATCCTTCTCTTCTTTCCACTCCTGAAATGTGATTACATCAATGACCTTGCCTATAATCGGAATATTAGACATCGCATTAGCAGCCGAAGGACTCGAATTGACCGTTGCGATTAACAAAATAGCGGCAGCCACTGTACCTATTGACCATTTATACGCTACCTTCCTTTTTTTAGTGGAAGTTTGAAGCGCTCGGTTTACAACATCATCCAACTCCTTTGGAATAGGTATGTCCATATAATGATCTTTTAATTTTCCCAACTTTTTATCCATTTTCTATGGCCTCCTAGGATCAATTAATCCATTTTAATACGTAGTAATTCTAGTGCTTTATACAATCTCGTTTTAATGGTATTAATGTTTTCTCCTAAAATTATTGCAATTTCTTCTAGCTTAAGATCTTCAAAATAACGAAGGATGATGATCGATTTATATTTAACTGGTAAATCGTCAATCGCCTTTTGTAAGTCTATATTTTGATAGTCATCCTCATGGCCTTGACTGAAAAACTCTAAAGTATCCACATCTGCAAGTGTCACTTTCTTATGTTTACGCAAAAAATCCAATGCAGTATGAACAATAATCTTATAAAACCAGCTGTTAATCGACTGAGAATCATTAATCTTGTCGACCGAGATTAATGCCTTTTTAATGGACTCTTGAATAATATCAAGGGCATCATCTTTATTTTTTACATAACTATAAGCAAGCCGGTAGTAGTTTTCCTTTTTTTCAGTTATTGTTGTAATAAGTAATTGACGGATATCCTGAACCATTACATGAAAGAGCTCCTTTTTCTTGAAGTTGGTACGTACCATTTAGTGTTACATTGGATAGACGTGTGAAAATCTAAGAAAGTTTGTACCACCAACAAAAAAATATTGGCTAAATTTACATTTTAAAAAAGTAAGAAATTTGCAGTTTTTTGAAACAAATCTTTTCCTCTAAACGTCTATCTGATAGACTGATAGTATAAGGGGACTCGTATTATGAAAATAAAAATAGACCAATTAAAAAGAATTAAATTTAAACGTGTTTTTACATTATTAGTATGTATATTCGTACTAGTTTTATCCATAAGATATGTCATTTCTGAAAAAGCTCAGGCCACAATTAAAAAAGAACCAGAAATTAATTCAGACAGAAAATACCCTACGGTAGAGATACAAACATTGATTAAAGACCAAACCCATGGCGGATATTCCGTAAGTTATCCATCATTACATATAAAAAAAATTGATCAATCGTTAAAAACATATGTAAAAAAAGAGATTGCCAACTATCAGCAAACGCTTGCACAGAATGCTATCTCGAAAAACATCTCAACAGAATTAACAATTACATATGATATTACACATTATAGTGAGCAAACGGTAACCATTCTATTTAACAAGTATATATTTACAGGTGGTAAATGGGGAGAACCATCCATTCAAACATTTACCTTCGATCTTCCTTCAAAAAAGCAGATTTCACTACAAGATATTTTCTATGAAAATAGTGATTATTTGAACAGCTTATCAATGATTGCTTTTACTGAATTGAAGCAGAATAAAAATCTTACAGAATTAGAACAGTTAAAAGAAAAAACGAAACCATCGATTGAAAATTTCAGCGAATTTTCTTTGCTCGAAAATACGATCGTCTTATACTTCCAGCCATTTCTAAAGCCAACTGGCTATTCTGAACCACAATCAATCGCAATAAAAAAAGAAATATTCGATTCAATATTGCTAGATCAATATAAAAACACCGAAGCGAATAAAAACAAAATTAAAGAAACGCCTCCAAGCCATATCGTGACGGAAATTCCAAATTCAAGTGGGATTGATCCAACTAAAAAAGTCATTGCTCTTACCTTTGATGACGGTCCAAGTAAAGGACCAACAACTTTAATCCTGGATGCATTGAAAGAATCTGACAGTCACGCCACGTTCTTTGTACTTGGAAGTCGTGTTCAATATTATCCAGAAATCATTCAAAGAATGCTTGAGGAAGGCAATGAGGTTGGCAATCACTCTTGGGACCATCCCCAGCTGTCTCGCTTGACCGAAGAGCAGGTACAACACCAAATTTTAGACACTCAAGCGATCATTAAAAAAGTAAGCGGTCATGAACCTATTCATCTTCGTCCACCTTATGGCGCGATTAACGATAACGTTCGGCAGTACTTAGGGGGGGGATTGAGCGTTACTTTGTGGAATGTCGATACAGAAGATTGGAAATCACGAGATAAAGACCAGATTGTCCAGTCAGTGATGAGCAAAGTTGCAGACGGCAAGATTGTCCTTATGCATGATATTTATGCTACGAGTGCCGAAGCTGCCATCGAAATCATTAAACAGCTTAAAGCTCAAGACTATCAATTAGTGACAATTTCCGAGCTTGAAGAAGTGAAGAAACAGCGGCAAGAAGCTTAGCTATAACTAACAAAGGGTAAAAACACAGCATACTTTTTACGTTGAGCCTATCCCGTATTCCTGCCATACCATATAATAAATGCCTCGCCTAGATTTGTGGCGGGGCTTTCATTTTGCTAAAACTGATCAATCAGTGAGGGGTTCTTCATCCTACCGAATGTTAGTTCTATTCTCTATATGTACTCTATTGTAGTGTTGAAAACTGTACCTCCCCTTCATTCATATTTCAAGGCAATTCTATTGTAAGAATTTCTACGAATCTTTTGACTAGGTTATCCGTATTAATCATTAGGACAATAGATTTTGAAAGGAGTTACTTTATGGAAAACATCTTTCTATTTTCACTCATTATCGGGATAGTATCTTCACTTATCCTAGTACCCATTTACAAACGGGAAAAATCAAATGAAAATGAGGATAAACAGCTAAAATTAGGAGCCTTAATAGCCACTTTGATCCTGTTAGTACTAATTATGTTTTCATTCTATTATCTAAGTAATCTGGATAGGAATCTATCTTCTTTATGGTTGTTAACCATTATTATTACCGCTTTGGGCGCAGTACTTGCAACTGGTAAGGAAAGAATCATTAAAGCCGTTCTATTCGCTGGAAGTCTTATCCTCGCAGCCTTTTTCCTAACCGCAGGTCTGTTTAATGCCGATGAAAAGTATGACAAGGCAAAGATGGAAGAGAAAGTCGAAATCAAAACGTTTGATGAAAAGGAGACGCCTGCAAGTGTTCCACCACAATTTGCACGCAACAAAATGAGAAAGGCATTCGGCCAAGTTCCAAATACAAGCTATTTCGAACTCGGAAGACTACAAATTCAAAAAGTAAACGGGGATTATGTATATATTGCGCCGGTTGAATTTTCAGGATTTTTCAAATGGTGGAAAGGAGAACAAACACCTGGCTACTTTATTTTAAGCGCTACTGATTCTACAGCCAATCCTAAATTCATAAAGGAAGAGATGATGTACACTCCTTCCTCTTATTTCAATAAAAATATTGAGCGTCATATTCGAATGCAATATCCGAAACATATCTTTTATGGAGATGCACAATTAGAGATTGATGATGAGGGGAAACCTGTTTACGTACGTTCGTTTGGTGACTTTATTTCTGCTCGGAATGGATTTACTGTAAAAGGCCTAGTTGTTGTAAATCCTAAAACGGGGAAAACGACTGCATATAATTTAGCTGATGTCCCAGAGTTTATAGATGGCGCTGTTTCACCTGAAGTAGTCAGCTTACAAAATAGTTATTTCGGCAATTATGTACATGGTTTTTGGAATAGCAAATTTGGTAAATCGGATGTAAAACTTCCATCAGATGAAGGTACAGAAGCCAATGTAACACCGATTTTTAGTGAAGATGGAGAGATGTATTATTTCACTGATTTCACAAGTCCAAAAGAAGGCGTGGATTCCATGCTCGGCTACTCTCTTACAAACTCAAGAACTGGAAAAGCGACGTACTATACAGGAAATCTTGAAGAATCATACATGGATTCACAAGGAGCTTTGCAAATTATCGAAAAGAAATTTATTGAAAAGAAATGGCATGGAGAGATGTCAGTTCTTTATAATTTCTACGGCGAGGCAAGCTGGTTAACACCTGTACTTGATTCTAATGGTTTTCTACAAAATTACTTTATCGTATCTGCAGCTAATCCGGAAATTTCCACATATGGTATCACTCCAAACGAAGCATTAAAACAATATAAGACAGCCTTGCAAAGAGGTGGAGGTACTGTCGATGGAAGCTCAAAAGCAGAAGAAAAGCAGTTAAGTGGAACTGTCGTAAGAGTCTATAAAGAAAAGTCTGGGGACTTCACTGTTGTTTCTTTTTTATTAGACAACCACCAAAGCTATATGATTTCTTCTGAAAAAAATCCGAAGTCCATCTACTTAAAAGAAGGAGATAAGGTGAACATTACCTATTTAGCGACGGATGAAGATTTCTTGCCTGTGAAAAGTCTAATAATTGAAGGACTGGACTAATCTTATCCCTATAGAAATGCAAAACACGATGAAGCGATCAAAGCCTTCATCGTGTTTTTATTGATAATTTAGTTGATTTAATTTGAAGCTTTTCTTTTTTCAGCCAAATCAACAGCAAGTTGGATCGTACGTTTCTTACTCAACGGATATAAAAATGTTAAAATTAAGAACACAATTAGAAGGATGACCGCCGGCACTAAAGTAGCTAGTGCATGAATACCATCTAATGCGCCTTGTGTTTGCGCTTCACGAGTTGCATCATATCCAACAGCTGCAATCGCAAAACCACCAAGACCACCAGCAATGGCTTGCCCTACTTTACGAGCAAATGAATAGATCGAGTAAACGGTTCCATCTTCACGTAATCCTGTTAAATATTCATGATAATCAATTACGTCTGTTACGAATGCCCAAACTACTAAATTAAAGAATCCATATCCGAACATTGCAACACCTAATAGAGAAATAAATTGAGTCGCAGATAAGTTAGGTAAGAAGTATAAAAGAGCATATACAGCGGCTGCCAATAACACACCTGCTGCTGCTACTTCTTTTTTGCCAAACCTAGCAACTAATGGTTTCACCATTGGCATAGCAATAAATGTAGTAGCTGTTCCAACAAAACCTACGATACTTAATGCTGCAGCCGTACCAAAATAATCTTTAAATAAATACACGTTAACTGCGCCCGTAAGCATGAAACACACTAAAAATATTAGAGCCATAGCAAGAAGCCAAATTAACGGTTTGTTTTTCATAAGACCTTTTAATGTTTGACCTAAATTACCTTTTGGCTTTTCAGTTTCAGGTGCGACAATACGTTCAGTTGATAATTTATAACATGCCATATAACAAGAGATAGAAAGAATACCAAAGATAATGGCTCCCATTAGAAAACGGCCTGAATCTGCTTTATTATCTACAAATAAGATCAATGGACCAACTACATTAATAATTAGACCTGCCAACGCACCACCCAAAGCTCTGAAAGTAGATAAAGTTGTACGTTCAACTGGATCACTTGTGATGACAGATGCCATCGAACCATAAGGAATATTAACAGTACTATATAAAGTACCCCAAATGATATAAGAAGCAAAAGCATATGCCAGGTAAAAACCATCAGACATTCCTGGAATATGAACAAACATTAATATCCCTGAAATAACAAGCGGGAATGACATTCTGAAAATCCACGGTCTAAATTTACCGTTTTTACCCGCTTTCCTTGTGTCAATGAAACGTCCCCACGTAACATCCGCTATCGCATCCCATAAACGAGCAACTAAAAAGAGTGTACCAACTATTCCCGCATTAATATGGAAAACATCTGTATAATAAACCATTAAGAATGAAGAAACAAGAATAAAGAAGAAATCATTCCCGAAATCACCAAACAAATAACCAAGTTTATCTCTCATACCAAATTTTCTACTTACCCCATTTGTTGCCCCTGTTTCTTCAACTAATTTTCTGGCAGCCTGGCCCATTTTTACCCCTCCATTTAAAAGCATAATTCCCCAATCAATATAGGCAAATCCCCAATTTTCTATAAGTAGTTTGAAAATCTCTACTAAATCAGGAATTTACAACATATGGATCTCCATTTCCCTTTAAAGACTGTTCTAAATTAATAATTGGAAGCCTTTTCAAAAAGTATTAAAAAATTTTTATTACATCTCGAGATTCGCAGGTAATTAGTTTAATAAACTAATTAATTTCTGTATGAGTAGAATATCACCCTTCATTCACTTCCGTCAACATATTTTTGTAAGCGCTACAAAAATATTTTCTAGGACTATATTCCTATTCATAGAATATAATTGATCCTTTTGATTGGATCATTTAGATCAGGATATGTTAAAAACACACTGTTGCTTTTGGCATACCAGCTCCACAGAAAGCGAACGCCTAATCTGAAAAGCAGCAAGCGAGCTTCTGGTAGCTAAAAAAGTACCTTTGCATAATCTTAACCAGTAAAATATAGATGAGGAGACTATCTCATACATATGGTGTCTGACATATTGGCATTTAAGACGGCCTCCTCAATTTATCTTAACAATTATATATCTCGTTAAAAGATACTAAAACAATGATTTAATAAATCAATTGTTTAACTAAATCCCTATTCCGTTTTTTAAAAATTTCATTATGTGAAGAGACCATCGCACTTTTACTAGCGTCAGGTTGAATAAATCGCTTAGCCTTGTTAACGGCGTTTGCTGCATCTTGGAAAGCACCAGCAATTAAATGAACTTTTCCTTCATAATGAAGAATATCACCAGCGGCATATAATCCATCTATTGAGGATTCGCTCGTAGCATTACCTGCAATATAAAAATTCTCTACTAAATCAATATTTAATGGACTATTTCCAAGTAGTGCCGAATCACGTTCATAACCATGATTAATGATTACATCATCAATGGACAAATGTGAAACATTGCCTGTTTCGGAATTCGTCAATTCAACACGTTCTATTACTTCATGATTCTCACTAGCCATTAGCTTGGTAATAGATGTATTATAAAAACATTCTGTGGAACTTTGCATTAATTGTGTGACTTGTGCTTCGTGACCTGTAAATGTATCTTTCCTATATGTGATATACACTTTCTTTGCAATAGGCTCTAGCTCATTTGCCCAATCTATGGCAGAATTCCCTCCGCCTGAAATAATGACTGTCTTATCTTTGAATCGTTTCAAAGACTTTACTGTGTAATGCAAATTCGATATTTCAAATCGTTCCGCGCCTTCAATTTGTAACTTTTGAGGATTCAATATGCCACCCCCAACAGCCACAATGACTGTTTTTGAGAAATGCCTTTGACCAGAAGTAGCTTCCAAGACAAAAAAACCTTCTTCATTACGTGTGATTGACTCTACCTTTTCATTCAAGACAACTTCAGGGTTAAATGTTAATCCTTGCTTAACAAGTTGTTCGATCAATTTTTCTCCCGGTATGGGTGTCAGACCTCCAACATCCCAAATCATTTTCTCAGGATATACATGTATTTTCCCACCTAATTGTGGTTGGAATTCAATAATCTTCGTTTTCATTTCTCTAAGTCCACTATAAAAGGTTGAATAAAGCCCTGCTGGACCTCCTCCAATGACAGTCACATCAAATAATTCCGGTTGTTCCATCGTAATTCACTCCTCAGCATCTAATTATAACTGATTATCATTCTCATTTAAGGATACATCCTATTTATTATTTTTACAATAGAAATAATAGTTGACAGCATATATATATAGACTTATATTAGGGATGTGCTTTGAAAATGATAATCATTATCATATACACTTAGGTGTTCCAAAAGGAGGTTTCATCGTGGCACGTCTATATACAGATGACCTAAATATTGGTTATGGAGAACGGTTAATTGTTAAAAATCTCAATATAGTCATTCCCGATAAAAAAATTACTACCATTATTGGTTCCAATGGATGTGGAAAATCAACACTGCTGAAAGCCATTACTCGAATCATTTCACACCAGTCTGGAACGGTTGTATTAGATGGGGAAAATATCTCAAAGGAGAATACAAAAGTACTTGCGAGAAAAATGGCGATCTTGCCGCAAACACCAGAAAGTGCTAGCGGATTAACAGTTGGCGAGCTAGTATCTTATGGCCGTTTCCCTTATCAAAAGGGCTTTGGCCGCCTAACTAAAAAGGATTATGAAGTCATTGATTGGGCTCTTGAAGTGACAGGAACGAAAGACTTTAAATACCGTTCGGTAGATGCACTATCAGGAGGTCAGCGTCAACGCGTGTGGATTGCTATGGCTCTAGCACAAGAAACCGAAATGATTTTTCTAGATGAACCAACAACTTATTTAGATATGGCGCATCAGTTAGAAGTTTTGGAACTTTTGCAAAAACTAAATCAAGATCAAAAGCGCACAATTATTATGGTCCTACATGACTTAAACCAAGCTGCCCGATTTGCTGACTATATTATTGCTTTAAAAGATGGGGAAATCGTAAAAGCAGGAAGTTGTGAAGAAATTATCACCCATGATGTGTTAAGAAAAGTATTTCAAATCGATGCTGAAATCGGCAGAGACCCAAGAACTAATAAACCAATGTGTTTAACTTATAATTTATTAAAAGGAGATTCATATCATGAAGAAACTATACTTTCCGATTATCCTACTACTATTGCTAGTTATTAGTGCTTGTAGTAATAACACAACACAAGATGAGAGTAAAAAGGACGAGAATCAAGAAAAAAAGCCGGAAACCATTACATACGAATCTGAAAATGGACCGATTGAAGTCCCAGCTGATCCACAACGTGTAGTCGTGCTGTCAAGCTTTGCTGGAAATGTCATGTCATTAGGCGTTAACCTTGTAGGTGTTGATGAATGGTCTAAAATGAATCCAAATTTTGAAGAAAAACTTAAAGGCGTCGAAGTAGTAACAGATGAAAGCTTGGAAAAACTTATTGAATTACAACCAGATTTAATTATCGGTTTAGACAATGTTAAAAATATTGATAAACTACAAGAAATTGCCCCAACTGTTGTTTACACATACGGAAAAGTGGATTATTTAACACAGCATATTGAAATTGGTAAACTGTTAAATAAAGAAAAAGAAGCACAAGCTTGGGTGGATGATTTCAAACAACGGGCACAAGCTGCTGGAAAAGAAATTAAAGCTAAAATTGGTGACGACGCGACTGTTTCTGTCATTGAAAACTGGGATAAACAACTATATGTTTACGGCGATAATTGGGGGCGAGGAACTGAAATTTTATATCAAGAGATGAAATTAAGCATGCCAGAAAAAGTTAAGGAAACAGCCTTGAAAGATGGTTGGTATGCATTGTCCTTAGAAGTACTTCCAGAGTTCGCAGGTGATTACGTCATTTTAAGCAGAGACTCTGAAACAGACAATTCATTCCAAGAAACAGATACGTATAAAAACATTCCAGCTGTTAAAAACAATCGAGTATTTGAAGCAAATTCAAAAGAATTCTACTTTAATGACCCACTAACTTTAGAATTACAATTAGACTTCTTTAAAAAATCATTTCTAGGTAACTAATTTTTTTGAAAGAGGATATCCCATAAAGAAAGGGTCAAAGCCCTATTACTGGGACATCCTCTTTCATTTTAAAAAAAGGAAAGATGAGAGACTAATGAAGAAGGATAAACAACAATCTATTCAACTATTATTAAAGTTTTTAGCAGCATTCATTTTATTTGTTAGCATGTTTCTTGTTTCAATCATATTTGGTGCTGCCGACACTACTATGAAAGATATTTGGCTCACACTTACATCTAATGCCACTAGCAGTGCTATTTCGATTATCCGCGAAATTCGTTTACCGCGGGAAGTTGGAGCAATTTTTGTTGGAGCAGCATTAGCTGTCTCTGGTGCTATTATGCAAGGAATTACGAGAAATCCCCTTGCTGATCCAGGTTTGCTTGGTTTATCAGCAGGAGCGAATACAGCTTTAGCAATCACCATTGCCTTTATTCCTTCCGTAAATTACTTTGGTATAATGGTTGCTTGTTTTATTGGAGCAGCTGTAGGTTCCTTCTTGGTTTTTGGGATTTCCACCATGAAAAAAGGCGGCTTTTCTCCACTCCGAATTGTCCTAGCTGGTTCTGCTATTTCTGCTTTTCTATATGCAATCGGCGACGGGATTAGTATTTATTTTAAAGTGGCTAAAAATGTTTCTATGTGGACGTCTGGAGGATTGATCGGAACAACTTGGGGGCAACTTCAAGCTATTATTCCTGTCATTTTAATTGGTATTATTATTTCTATTGTTCTCTCAAGACAATTGACGATTCTTAGTTTAAATGAAGAAGTCGCTGTAGGATTAGGTCAAAAAACAACACAAATAAAAATTATTCTTTTTGTTGTTATTATCCTTCTTGCAGGTGCTTCTGTGGCGCTAGTCGGAAATATGGCCTTTATCGGCTTAATGATCCCACATATTGTTCGAGCAATAGTAGGGACAGATTATCGCTATATTATTCCTATGTCTGCCATTTTAGGCGCTTCTTTCATGCTTCTAGCTGATACACTCGGACGGACTCTGCATTCTCCTTATGAAACACCGGTGTTTGCCATCGTTTCACTAATAGGCTTACCTTTCTTCCTAATTATCGTTCATAAAGGGGGCAAGGCATTCTCATGATTCAGTCCGCATTAATTAGAAAACAAAGAATCATTTTATGCACTTTACTAGTACTCATTTTACTAACAATTATAATAGGTATGGGATTAGGCTACGCTTCACTTTCCTATGATCGCCTTCTTCCAACTCTGATTGGGCAAGGCACGTTTAAAGAGGAATTTGTTCTATTTTCTATTCGACTGCCCCGAATTTTAATTACAGTATTAGCAGGAATGGCGCTTGCCCTATCTGGTGCTATTTTACAAGGAGTCACTCGCAATGATCTAGCTGACCCCGGCATTATTGGCATTAACTCTGGGGCAGGTTTAGCAATCACGGTTTATTTTCTATTTTTCCCGATAGATGTTAGTTCATTTGTCTATATGCTACCATTAGTCGGGTTTTGCGGGGCATTAGTAACTTCCTTCTTCCTATACATCCTGTCCTATAATCGCAGGGAAGGTTTACTGCCGACAAGATTTGTATTAGTTGGAGTTGGTTTATCAATGGCTTTTTCCGGAGCCATGATTGTCCTGATATCATCTTCTGAACGGGAAAAAGTCGACTTTGTTACTAAATGGCTAGCCGGTAATATTTGGGGAACGGATTGGCCTTTCATTTTGGCTATGCTTCCATGGCTAGTCATTCTCATTCCATTTACTTTATACAAAGCAAATCGCTTAAATATTCTTGGCTTAAGTGAACCTGTCGCAATTGGTGTTGGTGTTTCCATCGAAAAGGAACGTATCAGTTTGCTTTTAACAGCCGTTGCTTTGGCTGCTTCAGCCGTCTCCGTTACAGGGGGAATTGCATTTATCGGTCTTATGGCTCCACATATTGCTAAAGCATTAGTCGGCCCGCGAAATCAATTATTCATTCCTGTCTCTCTTCTAATGGGAGGATGGTTATTATTACTCGCAGATACAATCGGCCGTAATTTAGTCGATCCTGACGGAATTCCTGCTGGCATTATGGTTTCATTAATTGGTGCTCCTTATTTTATTTATTTGCTATTTAAAAAATAGCTCACATATGGTGATGTTCAATACAAAACTTAAATGGCGTAATAAGTACTAAACCGTGTACTACGCTACACTCACCTAATCACAATGGCGGCGGTGCGGAGCCTGAATTTTGGATGATATCTTAATAAAAATAGTATACCTGATAAATATTTTAGGCATAGTAGTAAGTCGCTGAGCCCCGCCCCATGTCCTCATACAAAAAGGTAAGCCCCCATACTCTACTTTATAAGCAGATTATGGGGGCTCTGTATTGCATATAGCTTGCTTACTTTATTAATGTCTTATAATTATCCTACATTCGGTCGCTTACCTTCTGCAATAAGACCATTTATATGCTCAATTAAACTTGGAAGTTCACTCATTGTTTTAATCGTAAAATCAGCTCCATTTTCTTTGAAAACTTGTTCTGTTTTAGTCATGACAGCTTCCTTTTCAGCTTCAGATAACTGATTAAATTCAGTTAAGCTTAATCCCATTTCTGAGCTGCCAACGATCACACCGACTGACCAAACTCCCGCTTGGACTCCCTCTTTAATATCAGAAACTGTATCACCTACTTTAACGACCTTCCATGATGCTGTTAACTGAAGCTTCTCCATGTTTCGATAAATCATATAAGGATATGGTCTTCCAAAAGAGTTTGTTTCATCAGCAGTAATATAGCAATCTGGACTGTAGCCTTTTTTCAACGCATTCGGAACGACCACATCCATCATTGTATTCGTATATCCTGTTGTAGATCCAATTTTTAAACCTTGATTTCTCAAGATTTCAACCGTTTCAATCACCTCAGGAATTGGATCTGTATACTCTGCTAAAGAGGCCATAAGGGCTGGTTCAAATTCAGCAAATAAATCATTTACATCTTGGTCATTAAATGCTCGTCCGAATTTGTCTTCCCATAATGCAGATACTCTAGGGATGGTCAACATCGCACGAATATGGTCAATTTTCAACATTCCCATTGGAGCCCTTGCTTCCTCCATCGTAACATCAATACCTACATTCTTAAAAATATCTACAAATACATTTACAGGTGCAAAGCAACCAAAGTCAACTGTAGTTCCTGCCCAATCAAAAATTACACCTTCAATTTTATTCATTTTGTCACCACTCCCATATATTCTTCAATAATATTGCATAATTCATGGATATCTTCCTCGTAAATTTCACCGATATTGCCAATGCGGAATGTATCTACATCTGTTAACTTCCCTGGATAGATGACAAACCCTCTCTCTTTCACATATTGGTAAAATTCCACAAAGTTGAATTGTTCGTTCGGAAACATAAATGTAGTAATAATCGGTGATTGTTTTTCAGCTGAAATATAAGCATGAATCCCTACTTTTTCAAGTCTCTCTCTTAAAACCCGGTTATTCGTTTGATAACGAGTAAATCTAGCAGAAACACCACCTTCTTCTACCAATTCATCAATGGCTTTAGAAAATGCTGCTACTACATGTGTTGGCGAAGTATAGCGCCATTTTCCATCTTGGTCCATCTCTTTCCATTGATCAAATAAATCCAATGACAAACTTCTAGCATTTCCTTTACATGCTTTAAGTTTTTCTAAATTAGCAATGACAAACCCAAATCCCGGAACACCTTGAATACACTTATTTGCACTACTAATTAAATAATCAATCCCAAGTTTAGGCACATTAATTTCTATTCCACCAAAGCTACTCATAGCATCAATAATTAATGTTTTTCCATATTCCTTAGACAGACTCGCGATCATCTCGATCGGATTTAAAATACCAGTCGTTGTCTCACAATGTACCATGACAATATGGGTAATTTCCTGATCTTCTTCTAAAATCTCTCTAATTTCTGCTTCATTTGGATATTCATTATATGCGACACTATATTGGCTAAAATTTAGACCGATATATTGAGCCATTTTTATGACACGCTCACCATAGGCACCATTCGTTATGATTAACACCTTATCCTGATCCGATATAGTAGAGGTCATCACAGATTCAACAGCGAACGTGCCACTTCCTTGCATGAGTACAACCGTGTACTCTTCCTTCGTTGCAGATGCAAATTCAAGAAGCTGATCCCTAATTTTTTGAGTAATATCTTTATAGTCTTGATCCCAAGTGCATCGGTCAAAAAGCATTTCCTCTTTCACTGTCTTAGTCGTTGTTAATGGACCTGGTGTTAAAAGTTTATAGTTTTTCATATGCCCTTCACTCCCTTTTTACTATTTCGCTGAATTGAAGAATTCTTGGTGTTGTTTTAATAAATCAACAGTTAGTGGTTTTTCAAATTTCATAGAGTGTGACGGTTTGTGAGTATCAGAAACAGTTTCACCCTCATAAAGTGCTACTGGATAGTATTGCAATAAATCTTTTCTAGCATCTTTAATAATGACTTCAGCCATTTTCATTGCTAGCTTCGTTGTTTCGTCGTCTTTTTTCACAACTGCAATCGATTCTGTAAGAGAGAAATTGCCTTCAATCGGGTCAATATAATCAATTGGTGCACCTGATTCTTTCGCTACTACCGCTTGATGACGAAGACCAAAGCCAGCCGCTACTTCTCCAGCTTGTACTTTCTTAATCGGGCCTGAACCTGAACTTTCAAGATGTGGACCACTATTTGCAATTAAATCATGAAGAATTGTTTTCCCCTCAGCTTCACCGTACTTAGAGATAATCGCTTGAACTAACAACCAGCCTGTTGAAGAATCCATAATATTAGGAATGGATACTAAATCTTTATATTCTGGTTTTGTTAAATCTTTAATAGATGTTGGCATTGTTAAGCCTTTTTGTTTAATGACTTCTGTATTTACAAAAATTGAACCTGTGTTAGCTAAAACCGGCGTATAAAATGATGGGTATTTTTCTAATGCACCAGTTTCAAACGCTAAGTCTGCAAACATTGGATGTTGTTCCTGGGCACTTTCTAAAAAATAAGAACTCATCGTAACTAAATTGGCATCAATTTGATCACCTTCTGCCATGAGCTTTCCACCTAATTCGGAAGTACCTAATGATTGAAGAATATATTTCCCTTCATATCCAGCATTTTTCAATGCACTTTCCATGGCAGCAACAGCTTCTTCATCACCATTCGTTTGAATAACAACCTTTTTTGCACCAGCTTCTTTTTGACTATTACATGCTACTAATGTAAAGACTAAACATAAACTAAACAGAGTAATCATCATTTTTTTCATGTTTTTAAACATACAATTCCCTCACTTTGTCTTGTGCATTATGAATGATTTATTGATTGTCTTTTTTGGAAGTAATCACAAAGTATCTTAATCAGTAAATTTGTAAAAAAGATTAATAGCGATAATACAAAGATTTCATTAAATTTAGCAAAATGCTGCAACTGTTTAATTTCGGTAGCTACTAATGAAGTTTGAGCTGTAACTAAAAAGATAATCCCACTCACTGTAACCATTGAATTGATAAAATAATAGCTAATCATCTCAATCACGGTTGATGCTGAATTTGGTAGAATCACCCGATAGATGGTCTTCAGCCAACTATCTCCCAATAATTCTCCCGTTGTTTCCCAAGATGGATTCATTTTAGACAATGAATTTTTCGCCATTAAATATGGTGTCGTAAAGAAATGGACAATATTACATAGGATGATAATGATGAATGTCCCTTTTAAACTACTGCCATTAAAGAGCAGTAAATACGATAAACCTAACACCATGCCTGGGACTGTGTTCGTAATCATTGAAATACTATCAATCGTTGACTTCCCTCTCAAAGGTGTACGAGCGTTTAAAATGGCTGAGCCATAGGCAACGAGTGTACCTAATACAGCCGTTAATGCAGCTACTATCACTGAATTTTTATATACGTTTACTAAATCACTTGATTGGAAGATGTCCATCACATGCTTAAATGTGAAAGTAATATCATAAGGATAACTAGCTAAAAATGGTGCAATAAACATGATGGCAAAGACAGAAAGCATCGCTACGATAATTGCCGAGGAAATGATGCCAAAACTGATATCTCTTCCTTTATGCTGCATCAGCTCAATCGCACTAAACTTGTCATAATGGAAATTTAATTTTTCAAGATAATTTAGTAGTAAGACACCAAACACAGCTGGTAGTAACATCAAAATTGCAATGACTGCACCTTGGTTAAAATCTGGAATCGATCCGAGCATCACTTGGTAGAGTTGAGTTGCTACTACCGCATACGTTCCGCCTACCGAAGCTGGTATCCCGAAATCTGTAAAACTCAAAATGAATGAAAGAACAAAAGCTCCTCCTAAAGTTGCCCATAATGGCCGGACAATCGTGTTCATAAAGCTTCTTAACGAGCCGTCACCCATTAATTTGGAAACAATGATAAATTTTTTATCAATGTACTTGAAAGAGTTATTAATGAGCAGGAACGCTGCCGGTAATGTATAAATGACATAGCCAATTAACAAGCCATTAAGCCCATAAATGTCAAACAAACTTTGGCCAAAAATTTTCGTTAGTAAGCCTTGGTTTCCAAAAGAATACATAATGGCGAACCCATACGTAATCGTTGGAAGTAACATCGGGATAAGAATCCCTGTTTTTATAACTGTTTTGATTGGGCGATAGATTCTTGTACAATTGACGGCATAGGCAAGTGCAAATGCCAAAATCGTTGTGATTACCGCTGTTATACTAGAAACTTTTATACTGTTTCCAAATGCCTCAATTAAGTCCTTATGAGACAGAATAGAAAGGTAATTCGATATGCCAAGTCCTTGATTCGTTTCAAACGAGCGAACAAATAAAGTGCCAAGAGGAAATAATAGAAACACTGCAAATACTATTAGTATAGATAAGAAAATAATTCGCATTTCTGTTTTAGCTTTAGGCATGCTGTTCACCAAATAAGTTATATATATTTTGTCTCTTAATCTGTAATTGTTTCAGGATAAACTCTTCAACGAAATCATTTTTTGGTTGATTAATAATTTCCTGAGGTGTTCCAAATTGAGATATATTCCCCTGATTGATAATTAGAATTTTATCTGACAACGTTAATGCTTCTTCGGGATCATGCGTAACAATAATCATCGTAAGCTTATACTCTCTTGCAATAGATTGAATGCGCTGTTTAATGGATTCTTTGATGACTCCGTCTAGTGCGCTCAAAGGCTCATCTAGTAATAATATTTTTGGCTTCATAACTAATGTTCTTGCAAGAGCTACCCTCTGTTTCTGACCACCCGATAACTCGCCGATTTTCTTTGTTAAATGAGGTTTTAACTCTAAGAATTCGATGTATTCTTGAAGCTCTTTCTCTGACACTAATCCCTTCTTATTTCTTAAACCATATACAATATTTTCATAAGCACTTAAATGGGGAAAGAGCGCATAATCTTGGAATACAATATTGAATCCACGATTCTTCATCGATACATGACTCATATCCATATCATTAAAAATAATCTTTCCATGGTCCAATTGAGTTAAGCCTAAAATAATATTTAATAAAGTAGTTTTTCCACTCCCACTTGGACCTAATAGAGAAACAATTTCACCAGCTTTAATTTCAACATTTATGTCATCTAAAACTACTTTTCTATCGAATTGTTTGCTTACATTTTGTAATTTCAGCAAACTGTTCACCCCCCTTAAACACAACCTTAGTATAAAAACTATATGTAAATTGAAATAAAGATTAACGTAAACAATATGTAAATTTTGCATATTTTATAACTAAGTTAATACCAACTTATGAACAATTTATTCTTCATTTATGAGTAACTTATCTTATTATTTATGTAAATATATTGAATGTATAATAAGTAATCAGTACACTAGAATTAATGCTGCTTTAAAAAATGATAACTTTGAGTAGGTGAATTTATGTTTCCAGTTGAAAGACAACAGAAAATTATTGAATTGTTAATGATAAAAAAAGTGCTTAAGATATCTGAGCTAACTGAAGAATTAAAAGTCTCTGTTGATACTCTTCGTAGAGATCTAAACCTGCTTACAAGACAAGGGAAAATCGAAAAAATTTATGGTGGAGTTAAACTAGTTGAACCAAAATTTGGAGAATCTACAATTGACGAACGCATGGTCAGTCATTTAGATGAAAAAGAATCAATTGCACGAAAATGTAGCGAATTGATCTATGACGGTGATTGTATTTTTATTGATAGCGGCTCAACAACCTATCAAATTGCAAAATACATTAAAAATAAGAAGAAGCTAACTGTAGTGACGAATTCAATTCCTGTTGTATTAGAATTAATCAATAGCGATGTCGAGCTGATAATCATTGGAGGAAAGGTCAGACATAATGAACAATCTGTAGTAGCTTATGATTATTTATTTAATTTTAGTGAATTGAATATAGTAAAAGCGTTTATTTGTGCCAGTGGGATCACAATCGAAAAAGGAATTTCTGATTATAACTTAGAGGAAGCAATTACGAGGAAAAAAATAATTGAATTATCTAAGGAAATTTATGTTGCCGCTGACAGTACAAAATTCGGTAAGGATGTCACAATTGGGATTGCAACGCTTGATAAAATTCATTACATTATTACAGACCAAAATGTAAATAAAAATCTTATCGATACATTTAAGAAAACAAGCACCCATTTAATCCTTTCAGAAAAATAATCCTCATCCAAAACGAATATAGCGTTATAATGCCTTCAATTACCATGAAGGATTAATCCCGTAGCACGCTACACTCGCCTAATCATAATGGTGGCGGTGCGAAGCAGGTCTTTGCAATACTCTCTTAATAAAGTAAGTATATCTGCAAAGTAGATTGGCTGTATTAGTAAGTCGCGAAGCCCCGTCCCCATGTCCTTATACAAAAAAACGGAAATTCCACTCGTAATGAACAAATTGAGCAGAATTTCCGTCTTATTATTTTCATTTTATAATTTTATTATTATATGGAATACATTAATATTAGTTAAATATTTTACATGAAGTTCATGATTTTAGGAGAATGCAATATTCTTTTAGACAAAATCCTTCATCAAACCATCTTTTTCCATACCGCTATGTTTCCATGCTTGTTTCAACTATTAACGATTATCTATTTTTTCAGGATAAAGATCATGATTCATTAAACGGAAATTAGCCATCTCTTCGTATTTAGTACCTGGTTTCCCATAATTGCACCAAGGGTCGATGGAAATACCGCCACGTGGTGTAAATTTCCCCCAAACCTCAATATACCTTGGGTCAAGTAATTTAATTAGATCGTTCATAATGATGTTGACGCAATCTTCATGGAAATCACCATGATTACGAAAACTAAACAGATATAATTTTAGTGATTTACTCTCGACAATTTTTTTATCTGGAACGTAAGAAATGTACATCGTTGCAAAATCAGGCTGATGTGTCAGTGGACATAAACTAGTAAATTCCGGACAGTTAAATTTCACGAAATAATCACGATTTGAATGAAGACTATCTACAGCTTCCAATACCTCAGGTGCATAGTTGAATGAATATTGCGTATGTTGATTTCCTAATAGCGTTAAATCCTTTAAACCTTCTTCATGGCTTCGGCCAGACATAAAAAATCCCCCTTTAAATGGTTCCCCGACACTGTTTTAAAAGAGAGATCCGCTAATCATTCTTTTACAACTAACAGGATAAAATATAAAAAGCCCTGTCCAGTATGGACATGGCTTAATGTCATGTATCCATAGTTTTTTATAGAGGGTATCAGCTATGAACCTCTCCCGTTTTAGCTCGGGCATTCTCTTCTTTCATATCATAAAGAACACTTGGCAAAACGTCAAATGAAAATTTATTCCGCAATAACGATCAGTAAAACCCCACTGATTGAAGTTTCAATTTACTTCCCCCCAACTACTAATGCTGTTCTTAATTCATATATCAATTGGAAGGAATCATCAAACAGTCACCCATTTCACTGAATATACTACAAATCCTATGATATAAGGAGGAATTGATAGATGGAGTGGTCTTTTAGTAATCTAACCATCAAACAGCCGCAATAATGACGTTTGCCATGTCTTTATCTATATTGATATATTAAATATAGAATATTGTGGGATGACGAATCTGTGCTTAACAGGCGAAATGTAGATTGTGAAATTATACACAAAAAAGAGGAGTCGATACGTATGAGATCTGTCAAAGTAACAGATCACAAAGTGATAGAAGATGAAATGAAAGATGATTTTTCATTAGATAGAGTACCACGACAGCACAGGAATATGGGATGGCTAAGTATTACTAATATTACTTTCGGTATAGCAACAGCCATTTTCTATTTTCAAATGGGGAGCGTTATGGCGCTTCAATTCGGAGCCATTAATGCAATCATATCCTCCATATACGCGATTATCGTAGCTGGTGTATTAGGAACATTCATTGCTTATCTTTCAGCAAAATCCGGTATGAACGTCAATTTATTATCTAGAGGTGGTGGATTCGGCTATATAGGTGCATCATTAACCTCATTTATTTATGCAACGAACTTCATTATGTATTGTGCATTTGAAGGCTTGATTTTAGTTTACGCTGTTCATACCTTCTTCCCAGTTCTACCAAAATGGGTGCTTATCCTTTTCTTCGGAACCATTGTTATCCCGTTGAATTGGTTTGGTATAAAACAACTGGATAAATTACAAAAGTGGTCTTTACCGATTTTCGGTATTTTTTTAGTAACCGCAATCATTGTATCGATTAACACACCTTCCCTATACGAAGGGGAATTTTGGACATACATGCCTGAGGGCGTTCAAATAGGAGGCAAAGCTCTATTGTCCTGTATAGGAATGCACCATGGGATTATGGGTCTAACAGCCCTTCTTGGTTCAGACTATGCCCGTTTCCTTAAACCTAAAGACATTAAGGTAGGATCGGTTGCCATTGGCTTTATTCCGCAAATTTTTTGTTTTGGAGTTATGGGTGGTCTTGGTATATGGTTTGGCGTTCGTCTAGGTGAACCAAATCCAGGTGTATACATCGTGCTACTTCTTGGTATCGGTGGAGCGCTGTTCACAATGTTAACCCAACTAAGAATTAATGTGACAAATATATATAGTAGCTCCTTATCCCTTTCCAATTTCTTCGAAAATATTTTTAAATTTACACCAGGCAGACGTTTCTGGGTAGTTGTAACAGGGATATCCGCGATAGCTTTAATGCTCGGTGGGATAGTGAACCATCTGGATACAGCCATGACATTCCAGGGAGTCTTTTTATTAGCGTGGGCAGCCATATTAGTCAGTGACGCCATGATTGTCAAAAAGTTATTAAAAATTGGACCCGGTTATTATGAATCCAGACAGGAGTATCTATATAAATGGAATCCTGTAGGAGTCGTGTCATTACTAATTGCAAGCGGTTTAGGAACGATCGCAGCATTAGGATATATGGGGACGTTTTTACAAAGCACTGCCGCATTCTTTGCTGCAATTCTAGCAGCTATACTTACAGTAATATTAGCAATTTTTACAAAAGGTAAGTATTACAACAAAGGCGAACCAAATGACATTCACAAGGAAGATTATATAGCATAAGAATGTTTATTTGATTAATAAGTTACGTTTACAATCTCCTGATTTTTTACTATTATCCCCCCCGGTCCCCCTTCCGGATAGCCTTTTAATAGGCACTTGATTCGTTTTCTCGCTATCTTCCCTTTCACATATGAGAAATGCTTAAATATGTCGGTTAAAAGATGGGAATTGTATTTGAAGATTTTTCATTTGGCTCAGACTTTCTAATTTTTGATTTGGAAAAGTCCAAATGTTTTTACCTATAGCCTATTTGTTCTAAGGTATTGAACTTGATTCCCACGCCCATCTAAACCTGCAAGCTATTTTTCAATGTCCAATCCTTAACCACTGTACAAATTAATTTGAATTAGGAAAAAGAGTAGCCAGACTATTCTTTTTTCTCCTGTTTTATAAATTCGATTTGTCCTTAAAAAAAATAAGTAGTTATATTTTATTTCTCTCTCTGAGCTCAAGAGGTCGAATTTACAAATGATTCTTTAACAGAAAAACTTTTACATCTATTTATTTTCTATGATCTCAACAAATTTTGTTGAAGCTGGCGATAGAGGCACACTCTTTAAAAAGCAGACTCCAATGTTCCTCTTCGGTATTTCCTCCATTAATTGTACTTCATACAATAAGCCATTATTTAAATAATCATGAGAAAATTCTTTCGTCACACACGCAATTCCTAAATTTATCTTAGCAAACTCCAATAATAAATCATGAGAGCCTAATTCAAATTCTGGCGAAATCTTAATACCTTTAGATATCAGATAATCCTCGACATACTTTCTAGAAACCGATTTGGGCTCGAGTAATATTAAAGGCAGTTTTACTACTTCATTAAGGCTTATTGGCTTAGATAAGCTTTTCTTATATTTCTCTCCACAAACAAAAATATCTTGGACTTCAATACATGGTATAAGTTCTAAAGTAGAATCATCAAGGGGAAAATTACAAATTGCAATATCAACCTCTCCTGATTTTAATATAGAACAGATCTCTAATGTTGTACCATTAACAATCTTTAATTTGATATTGGGATACTTATTATGAAAAGCTTCTAAATAAGGAAGTAAATAATACCTAGATATCGTATCACCAACACCGATCTTTAATTCCCCTGTCGTTAAATTTTTAAACTCCAAAATCTTTTCTTCCCCAACATCAATTAAATTAAGTGCCGAATGAACATATTCAAATAGAAGACTACCCTCATTTGTTAATGATACTCCCTTTGGGGTTCTATTAAATAGACGGATATCTAATTCTCTCTCTAATTGCATGATCGCTTGACTGACAGCTGGTTGTGACATATAAAGGTCTTTTGCTGCCTTAGAAAAACTCTCGCTTTTTCCTACCTTATAAAATACTTTATATAAATCTAATTTACTTACCATATAAACACTCCTTATACCTACCATTCGATATATCCATTTTACTTATATCACTAAAACGATGTATAGTACAAGTAGGGACATACTATAAATTAACTTTACTAGTTATAAGGAGCGATTATTTTGGAAAGAGTTGTAGGAACTGTTGTAAGAGGTCTTCGTTGTCCAATCATCAATCAAGGGGATAACATTGAAGAAATCGTTGTCGATAGTGTGTTAAAAGCTGCAGAAGTTGAAAGTTTTAACATTAATGATAAAGATATCGTTACATTAACAGAATCAATCGTAGCTCGTGCTCAAGGGAATTACGCGACTATTGATCATATTGCTAAAGATGTTCAAGCAAAATTTGGAGAAGATACTGTTGGTGTTATTTTTCCTATCTTAAGTCGTAATCGTTTTTCAAACTTGCTACGTGGTATTGCAAAAGGAGCTAAAAAAATTGTTTTAATGCTTAGCTACCCATCTGATGAAGTTGGAAATCACTTAGTTGATATAGACGTTCTTGATGAAAAGGGAGTTAACCCTTGGACAGATGTTTTAACAGAAAAACAATTCCGTGATCATTTTGGCTATAATAAACATCCTTTTACTGGTGTTGATTATATTGAATATTATAAATCTTTAGTTGAAGAATACGGCGTTGAATGTGAAGTAATCTTCTCGAACAATGCAAAGACGATCTTAGATTACACGAAGAATGTCCTTACTTGCGATATTCATACGAGATTTAGAACAAAGAGAATCTTAAAAGCAAACGGCGGCGAAAAAATTTATAGCCTCGATAATATTTTATCGGAGTCTATTGATGGCAGCGGATGTAATGAAGCATACGGGTTGCTTGGATCTAATAAAGCAACTGAAGATAGTATTAAACTTTTCCCACGTAATTGCCAACCTATCGTTGATAAAATTCAGCAAATGCTTAAAGAGAAAACTGGCAAAAATGTTGAAGTTATGGTTTATGGCGATGGAGCGTTTAAAGACCCGGTAGGTAAAATATGGGAATTAGCTGATCCAGTCGTATCACCAGCTTACACATCAGGACTTGATGGCACACCTAATGAAGTAAAATTAAAATATCTTGCTGATAATAACTTTGCTGATTTAAGAGGTGAAGAACTGAAACAAGCGATCTCTCAATACATTAACAATAAAGATGCGGATCTTGTAGGTGCTATGGAAGCACAAGGGACTACTCCTCGAAAACTTACCGATCTGATCGGTTCTTTATCAGATTTAACTTCAGGAAGCGGTGACAAAGGTACACCTATTGTCTTCATCCAAGGTTATTTCGATAATTACACTAAATAAGATTCGTTCATAATATAAAAAACGGCTTCCTTTTGGAAAGCCGTTTTTTATGTTTGTAATTACATCTGCAAGAAATAGCCGTCTTCATCAAACTGCATTTCATGTAGATCCTCTAATACTTCGATGTTTTCTTTATCTTTTAGTTCATTAAATATAACCTCAGATACGTATAGCTCACCAATATGAAGAGTATTTGGGATACGTACAATTCTTGCCTCAACAGACGCAACGCCCCAGTTAGCACGTAGCGCTGCTTTTAATGCTTCCTGATCATTGTCAAGAACGATTGGAATTTTTGCTCGATCTAAAAATGTACTCGTTACAACATTTTCATTCATTGCTTGATAATCAATTTTTTCAAATAAACGCTTCGTCGTTAAATCTGATAAACCGATACCTAAGGCATTACCATGACTCGCTTCACTTATATTCGAAGCAATGACATATTTAATACTTGGATTTTTCGGTTCTTCTACTCCTAGTACACGAATTCGGCCAATAATATTTGTATCCATTCCTGTACCACTAAAGTTTTTACCGATTTCATCTACTACTAATATATCCATTTCTTCTACTGGTAAGCTTGGCATCATCGCGAATGCTTTCACCAATAATTCTCTTTCACGTTCTTCAATTTTGTCTGGCTCGATCGCTTCGATAATTGCTGTTTCCTCATGGGCATTTTCAACAATAGCGATTCCAAACAAAGTATTGGAATTTTTAATGCACACTTTCCCAACTTCAGGCATCATATCGCGAATTCCCTTAATGCCATATGTGTGTAATGCTAGCGCCTGTTTATGCTTCCCAATACCAATCGATGCCATTTTCAAGACACCGCTCTCGATGTCCTTCTTAAAGTCTGTATGCGGCTTAACGCGCCCCATAATGATAATGCCATCGGCTTGAGAAGCATGTTTATCAAGATATACGGGAACACCATCTGAAGTAACACCAACTTCAACTACTTCCATAGAAGAACGAATTTCACAACCCGTTGACTCTTCGGTAACCCCTAGTCCTTCTAGTACCTCAACTTGGCCTTCAGCAGTTGCACCACCATGACTGCCCATAGCAGGAATGATAAATGGCGTAGCACCTAATTTTTTAATCTCATCTGCAACACTTTTGACGATTAATGGGATATTTGCAATACCACGACTTCCGACTGTTATTGCAATTTCCATTCCAGACTTAATTTTCTCGTCTGCCTTCACTTGTTTAAATTGTTCCGTAATCGTTACAGGGATGTTATCTACACTTTCGAATTCGAATTTTTGTCTTATTTTCGCTACTTTTGGAAAAGACATTATTCTACACTCCTTTCAAACTAAACAGCTTTTTAAACAAAGGGGAGCAAGAGATCTATAAAAAATCCCTTGCTTTACTACCATTATTATTAATTGTTTTTCATGAGCTAATTCAATCGCCATCCGAATCGCTTCTTCGCTTCTTTTAACGATAACTCGTCCGCAATTTTTCCCTAGCGATATATTGCGCAGCAACCATGCAAAGTCACCACGTTTTACCCTAAAGAATAATGTATCTGCTAGAAGTGGTCCCTGTACATTACTACCAGAGCTTTTTCTAGGCTGGAATAACTCTTTCTTCCTCACCATTTCCAAAAAGTCCATTTTCCAACATGTGAATGAATTATTAGCACAAACTGCGATCAGAGGAGATTTAATTTCTGCTTTTGTAATATTTCGTGTGCAAGTTTAATAACTGAATATTTAACGCTCTACGTTAACTTTATTGTTTGCATCAATAAACCCAATATGAGTTGTCACATGAATAACTCTTAAGCTAGGAGCAGATAACATCAT
The DNA here is from genome assembly GCF_014138605.1 of Peribacillus huizhouensis. Classification (GTDB taxonomy): domain Bacteria; phylum Bacillota; class Bacilli; order Bacillales; family DSM-1321; genus Peribacillus; species Peribacillus huizhouensis. The sequence continues at coordinate 88,786 of NZ_JACJHX010000011.1, forward strand.
TGCGGAATCTTTCGTATTTGTTAATTCTGCACGCAATAATAGTTTGTATTGATTGCGTCTTTTTAATACGGATCATATCGTCTAGTCATTATTGCATGATACGTTTTCTATTTGTCTCTCATTCAATATCTGCAACACATAACTTAAACCGCTCCATACATGGTTTATTTTCAAACACTAAAACCGCTTACAGCAGTAATGATAAATCAAAACGTTGCATTAAGCAATTTTTTTTATTATTTTTCTATAAATAATTATTACGTTGCTATTTGCATTAACTTATACTTCATTTTGTGCACAAAAAAACGCAAGCTGTTATTTTAGCTTGCGCCACAATGTAGATCGATTAATCCCTAAACGTTTTGCTGCTTTTGATTGATTTAACCCTTCCTCTTCAAGGACTTTAGTTATCACTTGTTTTTCTATTTCTTCTAGTGTGCCACTTATATCGATATGTCTTAACGTTTCATTGTTCTTCTCTTGCTGCTCTAATCGTTTAAAAACTGTTTCAACTTCTTCCTTCTCGATATAGTAGGAATGTGATTGTAAAAATAATTGTTCAATTACTTGTTTAAGTTGTTCTACATTTCCTGGCCAATCATAATTCATAATTTTCTCCAAAGCGTCCAGTCGAATTCCAACTACTCCATTTCCATATTTCGGATGTAATTCAGAAATAAATACATGAACTAAATCCTCAATATCTTTTCTACGTTCTCGAAGTGGAGGTATATGAATTTTTAATTGAGCCAATATACTATACAAATCACTATGAAACGTGCCATTTTTAACTTTTTCTTCAATATTATCCTCAGAAGAAACTAGCCATTGTAGCTTTTTATCATTTTCATTCTTGAGTATCTGATATAACTCCTTTTGCATATAAGAGTTCAATTTATCAATGTTTTGTAAGTAAATAACTCCATTGGCATATGTTCGAAAAAAATCACCGTTCATTAGATCTTTTAGTTGTTCTGCACTTAATAAGTCACAACGCAATGTGATAAATGGTTCATTCCTTGTTTTCCTTTTTAAATAAATGGAGTGGGCAACCAATTCTTTTCCATTTCCCTTTTCTCCTGAAATCCACACTGGTTCTTCACTTTTACTATATTGATCTATTTGCTTTAATACCTTCTGAATCAGTTCGCTTTTTCCTGAAATAGGGATATAAGAAGCCGATGTATGAAATTCTATCGCATTCAAGATCGCGTCCTGCCCCTGTAGAATAGCTTGATTAGGAAGATTTTTTTCAAAGTTCAATACGATAGCATCTTTTTTAGGATATGAAGTTACTTTCCAAAATGAATGATTGATGTGAACTATTTTTGTTTGCTTTTCACGTCTTAAGGCAGTTTCTTGTATCAACTTTTTTACATCTGTCGAATTCTCTAATTTCATCCAATGAAATTCTTTATTGAAGCGTTCATTCCCATAAATAATTTTTTCTTCCTTATTAATAACTCCGATTGCCTGTTCGTTACTATCAAGTATAGATTGAAATAAAGTAACATCCTGTTGAAGTCGCGAGAATAAGCGATATGACCTTCTCGTTTCTTCTAATGCATCAGTAATAGCTTCTTTTCCGGAAGTGATTAGAACGCCTGTCAGACCTAATTGCTTAGCAGTTTGAACCGTAACCACATCTCCAATTACCACTTCATAGCCTAGTTTTTTTAAATTCGCTAACTTTTCTTTAACATCGATATCATTTGTAATCGTTAATATTTTTATGTCTAAATCAAGAAGCTTACATATTGTCGCAGCTCCCTGTGTAATATTCGAGAATCCAACGATAGCAGCTTTTCCTGAAAATCCTTTTACAAGTGTTAATATGCGTAATACATCATAGCCAGACACTTGAATATCAATCACTGGTATAGATACAGCCTCCTGAATCATTGAAGCTGTACCACCACGACTGATAATGACATGATAGCCATTATTTTCAGCACCCTTTGCAATAGCAACTCCTTCATATAAATTACCTAATTCGATTTGTAATTGAATATCATCGACTTCTTGAGCGATCTCTTTCATCATTTCAAACAATCCCTCATAAGGGACAATTACCAATGCTTTAATCATTTTCCCCATCACCTTCTGTTGCAAAAAATCAACATAAATATTTCCTAGAAAAAATATATATAAAAAAACCCCTGTCAGGCTTAAGATAGAGAATTTCCCTATAGCTATTTACCTCAAAGGGATTTTATTATTTAGCTCTATTTTTGATCTACTCTTGTAGCAAGCACGCGATTTATGCTATAAAGCCAATCTAATCAACATGATTTGTTCTACACTCTTCCTATAAACCGTGTACAACCTCAGAGAACCTTGTCCGATTTTGTCTTTAACCTTTAGTCAAGACTTGTTGTTAGCACTTTGTTCATGCTGCCGCTTACATAGCCTTGAAGATCAAGGGTAACATATTTATATCCGAATCGTTGAAGGTTTTCCATGATATCTTTATGGTTTGTTAAAACTACCTGCATATCTTGAGGTTCAACTTCAATCCTAGCAATCTCTTGATGAGTTCGAACGCGCACTTGTCTAATCCCTAATCCTTTTATATAAGCTTCAGATTTTTCAACCTTTGTTAATTTTTCTTGCGTAATTTTTTCTCCATATGCAATTCGTGAAGATAGACATGCGAACGATGGTTTTTCCCAAGTAGGCAAATCTAATTGTTTTGAAAGTTCACGAATTTCTTCTTTATAAAGATTCGCCTCTTGCAGCGGGCCACGGACACCATGTTCTTTGGCTGCACGCACTCCAGGACGATGCTCACTCATATCATCAGCAATTAAACCGTATACAACGTTCTTAAATCCTTTTTCATGCATGATCGGAACGACTTGTTCGAACAATCCATTTTTACAGAAATAACAACGGTTCCGGTCATTTTCTGTGTAGCCCGGTATATTTAGTTCAGAGGTTTCAATAACTTGGTGTGTTGCACCAATCATTTTGGCTAGCTTCTTAGCTTCTTCTAATTCACTTGAAGGATACGTTTCGGAATCAGCCGTAACAGCCAAGACTTTTTCAACTCCTAAAACATCAACTGCAACTTTTAATAGCAACGTACTATCGACACCACCAGAAAAAGCCACAACAACATTTTCCATCTCTTTTAAGATTTCTTTCAGTCGTTCATACTTCTCATTCATCCTAACTCCACCTATTTCTATATTATTTAAACTATTTTTAATGTATGATTTGGTAAATTTATTGTTGCAAAATCAACCCTTTTTTATAAAGATTTGTTGTCAATCTGAAAAGGAATTTTGTACATTTTGCAACACTATTTGATTATAAGCGTTTTTTTTAACAAAGTAAAAGGAATTGTTAAAGCGATTTCAAGAGTTCAAATAGCAAAATCCCACAAGAAACAAAATAAAAAAATTGGCTTCATTTACTATACTACGGTACTAAAACTTTTCAGATTATCAAAAAAGGAGGCGGAATGAAATCATCCCCCCCCCTTTATCAATCGGCTAAGCCACGGTAACAGCATTGCCTAATTACTTCAATTTAAATTGTCTTTTCGTTTAAATAAATATATCTAAAATTAAAGTACATGCCAAACCAGATAAAGCAACGATGGTAGAAAGTACAGTATAAGTACCGAATGCTTCTTTCAATGTCATCCCTAATGACTCTTTTACCATCCAGAAACCAGCATCATTAACATGTGACGCAATCGCACTACCAGCCCCAGTTGCAAGTGCAACTAGTTCCAAGTTAACATCAGGAACTGTAGCAAGAGATGGAAGAACTAATCCAGCAGTTGTTAAAGTAGCAACCGTTCCAGATCCTAAGCAGATTCGTAAGATTGCTGCAACAGTCCATGCAAAGAATACAGGTGACATAGCAGAACCTTCGAATAATTTAGCGACATAGTCACCTACGCCACCATCCATCAGTACTTGTTTTAAAGCACCGCCACCACCAATGATTAGAAGTAGCATCCCTAAAGAGTTAATTGCTGAAGTACAAGAATTCATCAACGTCTTAATTGACACATTTCTACGTAATCCCATTGTGTAAAGTGCAAACAATAATGAAAGCAGCATAGCAGTTGAAGAGTTACCAATAAAACGAATAACTTTTACAAAGAAGTTATCTCCAAATCCCATAGCCGGTTGAATCATATCAATAGCAGCACCTAAAGCCATTAAAATAACAGGAAATAATGCTGTAAACACACTAATACCGAATCCTGGTGTATCTTCTAATTTGAATGTTTTTTGAATCCCAAATGACTCACTGCCTTCTCTAGTAAACGCAGTCGGTACAATTTTTTTAGCAAGCTTAGGATACAAAATACCAGCTAAAATAACAGTTGGGATTGCAACAATGATTCCGTAAATTAATACTAATCCAATATTTGCACCATATTCTGCAGATACCGCTGTTGGACCTGGGTGCGGCGGTAAGAAAGCATGTGTACATAATGCTGCCGTGACCATCGGAAGACCTAGTTTAACAATTGAAACTTTCAATTCTTTTGCAATTGAGAAGATAATTGGAACTAGTAATACGATTGTTACTTCAAGAAATAGTGCAATACCTACAATAAATGAAGCAAATAAAACAGCCCATTGAATATTTTTTTCCCCAAATTTGTCAATTAACGTTGTAGCAATACGGTTAGCTCCACCTGCATCTGCAATTAACCTACCAAGCATTGCGCCCATTCCAAAGATTAATGCAATATGACCAAGTGTTCCTCCTAAACCGCTTTCAATAGATTTCATAACATCCGCCATAGGCATGCCCAGTGCTAATGCTACGATAACTGAAACAATGATTAATGAAACAAATGTGTTTAATTTAAAGCCCATAATTAAAATAAGTAATAAAAGTACCCCTATTGCTATAATTACTAATGGCATAATATCCTCCTGGTGTAAATTTTGTTAGTTTTTATTGATAAAAATGCTGCAATATTGTTTCTTTTACACATGATGATAAAGATATGTTCCGCTTAAAACGTTTCTGTACTTCTCCCAAATGACTAAAATAGTTCCTCTTTTATATTAACTCCCTTACCACACTTGCAAGTGCTTACAATAAAAGGTAGAAATATAAAGAATTAAGACGAAAAATTCTTTTCTCAACTATTCTTAGTTTGTACAAAAATAATCCATTTATTATGGACATTTTCTATGGAATTCTGACTTCTTCTTAGCGAAAGCATGTCCTTGATCATGGTAAAGGGATAATAATGCATCATATTTTACATTTAATGATTAGAAACATACAGAATCTGCTGAAACTGTTGGTTATCGCATCACCTTGTGAACGTAAATATTTTATACTCTTAGAATAATCTTGTCAAGTGGACAAATCGGCTTGTAATCGTTTATTTTTTCAACTATTATCATAAATTCATTACCAATCATGTGTTGTATTTTATTTCACTTCATTTTTACGATAGGAATGGTGCTTGGCTCTATTTTTCTTTTTCTATTCCATTTTGATTAATTTTTAGGCATTCTATACATTTAATATAGTAGTTGTACAATTAGAAACATATTCATATAAAGTGAAACACTTAGGTGGACAACACTCTTGACCCAACATGGATGATACTAATATGTTTGATTTAGCAGCAAAATAGGCGAAAAACAAATAGAATAAAGTGCCCCAAAAACCTCATTTAGATACGGTTCACCCTAACGCATCTAAATGAGGTTTAACATATTATTATTAAAATGAATTTACTAGAAATTCAATACAGAACAATACTGATAAAAATGCTATTACCCTTTAAAGGTATTTCCAACATTCAGAAACCTTTATCTTTTCTGGGTATGCGAAAATAAGAGGGAACTGGCCAAACTCAAAATTATTTAGGTTTTAACTGGCACTGCTCATGGGAAGAATAAGCATAATCTCTCTTGTAAACCTTCTAAGACTTCTTCTGGCACTTCCCTGACCTTGATATCCCCACCTAGGAAGAGTAGCCAATTTGTTATTTCGGTCAATTCTTCGGGATTATTAACATTGATAAAAGTCTTTAGAATGGCTGTGGTTTGGTAAGGATTCGTATAGGAAATTGAAACTTTTAAAGGATGGTATTTTTTGAACTGGGCAATCGCCTTTGGACCAAGTTCAAGGACAAGGTTAATTACTTCTTCCTGCTTACTTAGTTTTTCTAAAATCTGTTTCTTATTTAATCTTTTTTTCGTAGGGTATGGTTTGACATTGGTGAGATTATCGACAGGGAAAATCTGCCTCTTTTCATCCTTTAAGACAAAGCCTTCAATTAGCCAAAGGCCTTTTTCATGATAAAGGTGCAAGAGATAAATTGAATAAGACCTTATTACCTTCTCTTCTTTGATGGTAATCAATAAATAGCTATCCAAAAGAAGGATTTGGATGAGTTTTTCTAACATAGGATGGGGTAGGTCTGATAAATCAAGTAGGTCGGGATTATTGGGGTTGGTACCTTCAAAAAGCAAGATTTGATTTAAAAGAACAAGGTCATCTTGCTGGTTTTCTGAATTAAGGCCAAGTAATTTTTCAGCTAAAGACTGACGACTCTTTAGATAAGGGAGTTGTTTATTTCTTGTGGCCATGAAAGCAATAAAAAGAGCTTTAATCTCATTATCGGTAAAGCGAACAGTAGGTAGGACAGAATTGCTCATGACAAAATAACCCCCATCCCTTCCAACTTCAGCGACAAGTGGCATACCCATGGCTTCAATTTCTCTGATATCTCTAATTGCTGTCGAACGAGAGATGTTAAATTCTCGCATGATTTCGGAAATAGTAAAGTGGGCGCGGTTGTTGATATACCGCATGATGATATTAATCCGTTCAACTTTTTTCATCGGGACCTCCTAAACAGTATCATTTTTTGACACGATTTAAGGCTATTATAAACTCATCAAGTGAAAAGACAAACCATTTGATTAATTTAAAAAGAGGAAGGTTTTGAATATGGCAGATTATATTCTAGAAGAAAAAGACAGCTTTACCGTTTTAGGTATTGGAACTGAGCTTAAGAGTGATTACACAGACTTTGCTGGCATAACCAAGGAAAAGGCAGACTTTTGGCAAGCCATCAGTCAAGATGGAAGGCTTGATACTTTAAAAGACCTAGCCACCAATGACTACATTTTTGCTGTGAACGAAGCGGTGAATAACAAGATGATGCATTATGCTGGAGTCATGACAGAGGAATCGATACCAGAAGCAACGAGAATGATCCAATTTCCTAAAGGGGAATACCTAGTAATTAAAGGGGAAGGAAAGACAGCTGATGAGTTGAGTAATAAGCTTGCCGGCATTGCTTTTGGACAAGTCTTGCCAGAAGCAAAGAATTTTGCCTATGTTGGTGGGCCCAATGCAGCGGTTGAGATGGAGCAGCGAAACGGCTTAGTATTTGGTGAAATGTGGATTCCTGTTGTTAGGAAATAAAGAGAAAAAAGGAGGAGTGAAATTGTCCTATATCGTTGATTTTAAAAATGTGTCTACGGTTGGTTTAGAGTCTTCACCTGTTGCAGAAGCGCTTGCTGGTTTACGTGCTAATGAGGCCCGTTACTTTATGAACAAATACAAGCATGAATTTACGGTTGTACCAGCTAACGAAAGTGGGGAGACCCTTAACTATGTGAACCGAATTTTGAAAGAAGAACGTGATATTGAATTTGCGGCCAAACCTTTAGAAACGTCACGTTTTCAAGTGGAAAATATCAAATTTGCCTACGTTTTTTATGAGGATGGTCTTGCAATCAACGTCATGTATACGGTTGATGACCCTAAGCCAAAGCGGGCCGTTGGTTTTAAGCTTTCTGAGGGGATGGAGGTACCAAAAGAATTAGAAGGGAAGTTTAAGTTTGCTAGGCAGAAGTCTAAACTAGCTGGAACAATTCGGGGCTCGTTTTTTGTAATTAAAGGAGAATATTAAAGTAAGCAAAAATGACAAGTGGAGGAATTCAGTCATTTTCTGTATATGATCATTCTTTTTCTTCATTTGGATAAGAAAATCCTGATTAAGCAAAAACAACCATCCATTCAACAAATGTTCATCTAGGCATTCAAATAACAAAACAGCACCTCTCCATCAAAAAGAGGGTGCTGTTACTTTTTTCGTAAAAATATCATTTACTTATGATACGGTTCACCGTGATATAGCTAAATGCATTTTTTATTTGATTGATTTTGAAGAAACTCCTTAAAAGGATACAACTCTACATATCACTTTTTAAGGTCCTTTTTGTTGCATCATGTGTCTAAATCATTTCATTGATTTAACATTTAATTTTTTATTTTTTCTATCCAGTGAAACTTCATTTAGTAGTGATTATCTTCATCCCCCACTGATTGTTCATCCCGTTCTACTATCGATAAAGCAACACTACGAACTAAGGTTCAATGAATCACAGACTAAGTACGCCACTCCCTTTAGTCTTTCGTCTGTGTGACCAACATCTTGTGAGCGCAAACTTTACCTATGCGTAACTCTCGGTAAGTTCCACTGTATTTCACCAATCGAGCTTTTAGGGCCGTTCCCCCCACCTACGCTATTTCTGTTCCTCTAAGCCTTGAGGTGGGGGCGTTATGTCAGTTAATGCGGATTAAACTGACACCTTAGTTTTAGGCTAAATTGACACTTTTAAATATACCAATCCTTTGCTAAGGTTATCAGTAAATGCGAATACAGCCGCTTGTACAGGTTTGGAGCGAGTTCGCTGATCATTTCCTAGCGCTCGATAATGGTTTCTATGGTGAAGGATTCATATGATTTATCAGAATGTTCTTTCTATAGTAGAAACCCATTTGTACTATCATAAAGGTACTCCTGTTGAAGATGTATGCGATTTAGGTTTCAAAGGAAACGACAACCTGACGCTACTATTCCTTGATACCTATATAGAAAAAATAAGGAAGGTTTATGAACATGCAAAAAACAACAAGTTATTCAAACACACGAACTTTTGATTTAATTCTAACATCCATGTTAATTGCACTCGTATTCGTTGCCACAGTCTTGTTAAATATCAAACTACCGATCACGGCAAATGGAGGTTTAGTTCATCTTGGAACAGCTATGCTATTTATCGCATCCATCTTATTTGGGCCTAAAAAAGGCGCCATCGCTGGTGCGGTGGGGATGGGGCTATTTGACTTAATCTCCGGATGGACATTGTGGGCACCGTTCACCATTTTAACTCGAGGGTTACAAGGGTATCTAGTTGGGAAAATTGCCTGGTCGAATGGACGCAACGGAAGAAGTATTGGTTTCAATCTATTCGCTACTATCCTTTCGGTTCCATTTATGTTAGCGGGTTATTATATTTGTGAAAGAGTGATTTTTGGTAGTTGGATTGTACCAGCAGCCTCAATTCCCGGAAACATCATTCAAAATGTTGTAGGGATCTGTGTAGCCATTCCAGTTTGTGCTGTACTGAAAAAAATTCCACTTTTTAAATAGCTTTTAAAAAGATGCGTATAAACACATATAGTTTCTTATTAACATTATTTTATATTACATGAAAAAGGGAGAACGCTTTGTCTATCAAGCATTCTCCTTTTTTTGTTTTCATTAAACCTCAGATTTATATGCCCCCATATATTTACTTATGATACGCCGTGATGAATCTAAATGAGTTTTTTATATTTGGATTTCCATATATTCTTACTATTATCCAAAGTCAGATTTCAATATCTGTTTATTCAAGGAAAAAATCAGCAATAATGCACCAGTTTATTCATTTATATAAAATTATTTAGTTTCTCATAAATGCTTAATAAATGTTGTCTTTCCTCCTCTGTTAACTTTTCGAATAGATTTCTACGCAGTGTATTTCCTTCTTCGTGAGCTTTATTGATCATATCGATTCCCTTGTCAGTAATCGCTAAGTATATAATTCTACGATCGTCATCATCAATAAGTCGAACAGCTAATTTTTTTTGTACGAGTTTTTCAGATAAGTGAGTTAGAGAAGGAGGGGTCAAGCCTAAAGCTCTTGCGATATCTGATGGGCGACTTTTTCCGTTCCTCTTTAAGTGGCTGAGAACAAGAATATGAGAGATACCTAGGCTTTCTTTGAACATTTTATTCCACTGAATAATTAAATTGTTCGTGACCTGGTCCATGGAATGAATTAGTTCAAAAATTGTTTGCTCTTTCATGTATTTATATCCCTGCTTTCTATAATAGTAAGTGCCCCCTAAAGACAATAGGGGGCCCTCACAGTATATTAATATTCTATTGAGCAGAAAATCCTCCGTCAATAACTAATTCTGAACCAGTGATGTAAGATGATTCATCTGATGCTAAGAACAATGCAGCATTTGCAATATCTTCAGGTTTACCTAAACGTTGCAGAGGAGTTGCTTGAATTAAACTCCCAAGAAGCTCTTTTGATGTGCTTAGAGATTGAGTCATCGGTGTTTCAATAATACCAGGGAAAAGAGTATTTACACGTACTCCCTGACGGCCAAAGGTCGTTGCGGCTGCTTTAGATAGCGCACGAACTGCCCCTTTTGATGCAGAATAATGATTAAAGCCTTGGCCGATCTGAGCAGTATAAGAAGAAATATTAATAATTGAACCTTCCTTTTGAGCTGCCATATATGGAGCAACATATTTAATACCAGCAAATGGACCATAACCATTAATAGATAACATCTTTTGCCAATCATCCAAATCAATATCTTGGTATGGTTTTTCTGATGAAATCCCAGCGTTGTTTACAAGAATATCAATTTTCCCGAAGCGATCGCTCACTTCCTTGGCTAATACTTCCCAATCCTCATCTAAAGCAACATTTAATTTCATTCCATATACATTTTCTTTTTGGCTTACATGTTCGAATGCTGCCTCGTTAATATCTGCAGCGATAACGATAGCACCTTCTTGACTGAAAAGATCAACCATACGTTCACCTATACCTGAAGCTCCACCAGTAATAATTGCAACCTTATTATCTAAGCGTCCCATTGTGTTTTCCTCCCTAACGTAATTTATTTGTTCCACCATCAACCATAATTGTTTGACCAGTAATATAATCCGAATCACTGCTTGCTATGAAGACAGCTGTTCTACCTTTACCAGAAGCACTACCTGTTACAATCCTAACGTTCCCTTGTAATCTCATTTACATTACCTTTTTCGTATATATTTAGACATCTAAATATTTAACATCTAAATAATAACATGCCGATTTATCGGATGCAACAAAAGTTAATTTTGAGTACACACATGATATGTCCCTTTAAAAGTAAGTGAAATAGAGACAATTGGTAAACCGGCCAGCACATCCATCTTCATTGGAGTTGTCTTCTAACTCCTATTAAATTCTGTTCCTTAATCAAAATTCTTCCCCTTGTCGCTCATTACCGTTCCTCCCTATAGGTATTTATTATGTAAAAACCTTACATTATTTCGTACCCAAGTAAGAGTTAGAGCAAACGAGATTTCGCAGACATTTCCTAAGTACTGCCCACATCCCTAAATTGTTTATCATTATTAAAAAAAGAATAGTGACCATAAATCGGTCACTATTCATTATATAAATTACTTTTTCTACGATTCCGTTTTAACTTTTTAAACCTCATTTAGATTAGTTACGGTTCACCGTAACTAATCTAAATGAGGTTTTTTTATTTAACAAATTCATAGTCTGTTAGTAGTAGGTAAAAGCGCCTCCATAATTACTATGAAATTGAATGATGAAAAACTATAGTTAGGTATTCCATCTTATTATTTGGAATTTTCAGATAAACATTCCAAATAATAGATTTAATAGCTTATAATTATATTGTTTATATTTTACATATCATAAGGGGGAAATTAAATGAAGAAGAAACTAGCAATTCTATCTATTTGTTCGGCTCTATCATTTTCTTTACTCGTTGGGTTCCCAACAAATAAAACAAAGGCTGCACCTGAAAAGGAGCATTATGTATTAGCATATAAAGGGAAGATACCTGGTAATTTCTCAGAAACAATCTCTAAGGCGGGAGGGGCTGTTGAAAGAGTTATACCTGAAATCGGGATTATTGAGGTTGCATCAGTAGACCCAACCTTCCTTTCAAAGGTGAAACAAGATACAAACATTCAATCAGCTGGAAGAGAACTTGAAGCATACTTAGAAACTGATCCGGATGACGCAGTGAATTTTACTCCTGGTACCCCAAATGGGCAGAAAGTCACTTTGGATTCAAACGTAGCAAGCTATTGGGATAAACAATGGGACATGCAGCGTATAACACATGAAGGTGATTCTTATAAGTTAAATAAAGGGAATCATGATACGGTTGTAGCAGTTATTGATACAGGAATTGACTTTAGCCATCCGGATTTGAAGGAAAATGTTGATTTCGCTGGTTCGAAAACCTTCGTACCAGGCACAAAAGATGCTTGGGACCAAAATGGCCACGGTACACATGTCGCTGGATCCATTGCAGCTAATGGGAAGGTTAAAGGTGTAGGTCCAGATTTATCGGTCAGAGCATACCGTGTTTTTGGAGCAACCGGAGGAGCACAACAATCATGGATTACCGATGCCATTGTATCAGCAGCAAACGATGGAGTAGCAGTGATAAATATGTCAATTGGGGGCTGGAGTTGGATGGCTCAAAACTTAGATGAGAAAGGTGATTCTGCTTCAATGGTAGCCTATCACCGTGCCGTTCAGTATGCAATCCAAAAAGGAGTTACTGTTGTAGTGTCTGCTGGTAATGACTCAAAAAACCTAAGTGATTTACATGATATGCAGGCATATTGGAAACAAACTTACGGTATAGACATTAAAGGTCCATCTCGTGTCGTTCCAGCCCAAATTCCAGGGGTGATTACTGTATCTTCCTCAAATGAATGGGCCAATAAGAGCATTGCCTTCTACTCTAATTACGGAAATGTCATCGACGTGGCTGGTCCTGGTGGGGATAATGGTCCATTATATGATAGTTTATACCGTCAGAACCCAGCCGGAAACCATTTAGATAAACGTGATTACACTTATCGAACATTGTCTACTTACCCTACTTATCCGGTCGCAGGTGGGAATGCAACTACACAATTCAGTGACGGTCAATGGCATGGCTATTCCTATTTACATGGAACTTCCATGGCAGCACCGAAAGTCGCTGGTATAGCTGGAGTCATTAAAGCCGCCCACCCTGAGTATAATCCTTCCCAAGTGGCAGCCGCTATCAGACAAAGTTCCATTGATTTTGGCAAAGTCGGGAAAGATCCACTATACGGGGCAGGCGAATCCAACATTTATAACTTCTTATCAAAGGATAAATCTAAAAAATAATAGTAAGGCCGCTGAGTATAAACTCAGCGGTTTTATTAATGAGTTAGACTATGAATACTTCCTATTTATTGTCTTATCCATTATGAAGTCAATTCTCATAACTTTACTAAAATTATCACTTTACTATAAAACCTCATTTACTTATGATACGGTTCACCGCAGTGTATCTATATGAGGTTTTTATTAAACTGGTTATTATCCCAGTAGAAACCTACTCCTATTAATAAGTTCTGGATATTTTTCGTTAATTCTAACGCAAAATAAACAGATGTGAGTATGAGTTTTTTAAAGCTTTATTAAATAGTTTTTTCAATTTAGGAGCTGTATACCCAGTACTAATCCTTATTCTGATTATTGATGTAATTAATACTTTCAAGAGAAAAAAAAGAATAAGCCTAATCTATAGCTGATAAAATCGATAATTTTACTTCCACTTGGGTCAAGTATTCCCAGATAAAAAAAGGAAACTAGACATGACATATAACGATCAAAGGTCTATCTGTCGACTTTCTTTTCAAATTTTATATAATTCTAGTCTACTTGTAATCATTTATTGGTCCTTTATCCATTATAACTTCTACCATATTTGAAGACCCCATCCTAAGTTTAGGTCTACGCTCTGAGTCCGGTGCACTATAAAGCTCTAATGGACTTATAATAATTCCATCGTGCGTATTATGAAGGATTCCGGGCACACAGGAATAAATTCTATCATTATTATTTGCATTCTTGGCGACTATGGTAACGGAGGTTCCATTATGATTATCTATACTCATGGACACCTTGTATCTGTAGAAGGAGCCCGTTCCATTTGACTGAGCAGAATAAACCACAGGAACAACTGCAAGAATGTCATTATTTAATCTTAATTTGATTACTTCTGTCTTAGTTGATCGACTATTTCCCCTAATATCCCCCATATGTTCCACTGCCCCGTTGCCAAAACCTCTGAGGGGAGGTGTTCCTTTCGCCCCAAACATAGCTACATCTATCTGTTTTCCATCCTTTGTATAGACTAAGGCATATATATCATAATCTGTCCCAGTCTCCCAAGATACCGTAGCAGTAATTTCTGGTGTTTTATCAATGATAACTGGCTTTTGACCTTTGTCGAGACTTATCTTCCCCTTTACCTTTTCAAGGCTTATCGATGACAACGTGTTTTGTTTATATTTATTTTCAGAAACAGTTAGAGTCTTATCAGGTTCTATTGGCGTTTGTTTTTGAATAGTTTTAGGTTCAGAAGGCCTGTTTTGCTCATCATTTTCAACCTCAACTCCGTAATTTTTACATAACCCTTCAAGCCCAGAATCAAATCCACGCCAGATTGATCTTGCCTTTGTCTGACCATTCCTTAGATATAATTCTAATACTACGATTCCATTTTCATTTGTGAAACTAGATGGGGTTAACTGGATAATTGTATTATCGGTACTTATCTCGGCCATTAAATTCTTTACATTTGAAAATCCCGTGCTATTATCCTCTGTAAGAGTGATCGCTATTTTAGTAATACCATCTGGGACTTTACTCATATCAAAATTAATTTTATGTACTATTGTATTACCTACTTGCTCAGATGGTATAAGTGTAGCTACACCAGAAGAGCTCTTTGGTTGATTATAAAATATAATCCCGCTATCTCCTTGTACCTTGTCTGAATCAGTCAAAAGGAAAGCTGTTAAGGAAATATCTATCGAATTAGAAATTTCGTAGCTAACAGTAACATTACCTTTTGGGGAACTTAAAACTGCATTTGCTCCCATCTGAAGAAATTGATTCATTTAAACCACTCCCTACTCCTCTATCCATTTACCACCTAACAATTTTTTATAAATCACTACAAAATCCTCTTATAGCCTTTTGCTAACCTTCTGCAAATCAAGATTATCTTGTTCTTCATATTTGATACATATTTTTTCACGTTCTACTTCTAAACTTAATTCTTCAATACTTATAATATCAAGGTCCATTAGTATATCCCCCTCAAAAAACATTACATTTATTAATAGTATATTTTAGAAAAAATAAACAGTCTAATCTTTTTAAAATTAGACTGTTCTTAAATTCCTATTTAAACCTCATTTACTTATGATACGGTTCCCCCCGATTGATCCGATAAGCCCGATAAACTTGCTCGACCAAGATTAATCTCATTAATTGGTGCGGGAAGGTCATTTTTGAAAAAGAAAGGGCTTCGTCAGCACGTTGCATCACTTCTTTGCTTAGACCTAACGATCCGCCAATTATAAAAGTAATTTTACTTTTTCCATAAGTAGCAAGCTTATCTAGTGTCTCCGCGAGTTCCTCAGAAGTTTTCATTTTCCCTTCGATTGCAAGGGCAATGACATGTGCATCGGGATTGACTTTAGCTAGAATTCTTTGTCCTTCTTTTTCTTTAATTTGCAGCATTTCAATCTCACTTAATGTTTCTGGCGCTTTTTCATCTGGAAGTTCAATAATTTCCATTTTGGCATAGGCAGACATTCTCTTCATATATTCATCAATGCCTTGTTTCAGATATTTTTCTTTTAGCTTCCCTACAGTTATAATTGATATATTCATGTTATCCTCACTTTACAAACAGCTTACAAACACGTTATCCACATAAGTTATCCACATATCCACATTTACTATCCACATCTTGTATAGGAATATTAGTTCCCTACCATATATACTGCCTCGTTTCGACAATATTCACAGATTGTTGATAACTTTTCACTAGGTACCACATCTAGGGTCGGATACGTTTCTTTCTCTACTACCACTGTATCCAGTGCCATATCAACATGATCATTACAGCAATAAATCATTTTTTTCACTCCTTTAAATCGACAAAATACATGCTTATCTTCCTCGTTAGCTTATATATAAATAGTTATCCACAAATCTAATCATGGCATTCATCTTATCGCTTCTTTTCCGCTTATCCACATGCTATCTTAACAAAAAACTGAGAAAACGCAACAAAAACGAGGGTGTCCCAAAAACAAAGTGTCAGAGCCCGCAACAACTAAATACGTATAGAATGAGTGTAGAAACACTATATACCTGATTTAGAATGCGAGGTCAAACCCTTATGAGGTCCCCTCGTTTTTTATCCTGCATGAATGGGCAGTAAGCCCCCACCGATTGAAGTTTCTCTTTATTACATTTGCTGTTCTACTGACAAATCCATCGTTGTTTTTAATTGTTTACCGTTACGATAATAGGTTACTTCCAACTTGTCGCCAATTTTCTTTTCACTATATAAATATTTACGTAAATCAACGACATCGGCAACTTCCTTCCCATCCAATGCAACAATAACGTCAAATTCCTCTAAACCAGCTTTTGTTGCTGGTGAATTAGATTGAACTCCGGTAATAGCTACACCACTTGTTACGTTTGGAGGCAGCTTCAAAGTATTTTGTTGATGATATTGTGAAATTTCTTCGACTGAAGCTAGGCTTACTCCCATAAATGGTCGCTTTACCTCACCAAACTGTTCAAGGTCTTGAATGATTGGGATTGCTGAATCAATCGGAATAGAAAGACCAATCCCCTCTACTGCACTCTCTGCAATTTTCATTGAGTTAATTCCAATAACTTGTCCTTGCATATTAATGAGAGCACCGCCGCTATTTCCAGGGTTAATGGCTGCATCGGTTTGGATAACCTCTGCATTCCAATCAACCTGACCATCTTCATTAATATCCACTTCAATCGTACGCTCTAGTCCTGAAATAATTCCTTGTGTTACAGACCCTGAAAACTGCAGACCCAATGGATTTCCAATCGCAACGACTGGTTCACCTGGTTTTAAAGAAGATGAAGTCCCAAAGGTAGCAACCGTCGGAACGTTCGTATCATCGACTTCTACGACAGCTAAATCCATCCATGGGTCGCTTCCTTTCAACATTGCTGGAAGTTTTGTTCCATCCACTAACGTTACCTCTAGTTCCGTTGCATTTTCAATAACATGATTATTCGTTACTATGTATGCTTTTCCATTTTCTTTTTTGTACACAACACCTGATCCCGTTCCTGCTTCACGATTTTCTTGATTTCCCCAAAATTTTGATTGCTGGATATTTGTAATTCCTACAACCGCTGCACCAACCTTTTCAACCACACCTGTCACAGCTGAAGTGACATTAACTGATACTTGCTGCTGAATTTGTTCAGATTGCCCTAGTCCATTCATTTTTCCATTTTGATTCTGTACATTAGAATTTTGAAAACCTTGTAACACGAAGAAAACAAGTAATGCTCCGACAATTACACCTGCGAGCGCTGATAAAAAATATCCCCCTGAACGCCCCTTCCTTTTTTGGTTTCTGTTTTCAGACATATGATCATCATAGTATCCCAAATTGTTCAATCCTCTCTTCCTTTAGAGATTAGATAAATGCATACATTAGTCTTTGTTTATACCCTCCATTATACTCATTTAAGACTAAAGGTAAAAAATATTTTCCTTCATTACCATATTGCTTTCATTTTCAACATTTCTTGTACAGCTTATACGATAGTTTTTAATCAAAAAAAGGAATGAAAGGAGTTTCCCATTTCATTCCTAAACAAGTACTAATTCAGTTGGCTTTTTTGGATCCGTATCATAGAGAGAAAATTGTTCTCCTACAACAATTCCTTTTGTTTGCAAGGTTTGCTCAACAGACATACGTGCGAGATCTTTCATATTGTTATCGAGGCTTAAATGCGCGAGATAAATTCGTTTCGTCCGATTTCCCGCTACATCACTCATGGCAAGTGCAGCATCCTCGTTTGATACATGTCCAAAATCGCTCAAAATTCGCCGCTTAATACTCCAAGGATATTTACCCATTCTAAGCATTGATACATCATGATTGCTTTCAAACACGTACATATCGGCATTTTCGATGATGCCTTTCATTCTATCACTCACATAGCCTGTATCAGTAATGATGACAAGCTTCTTCTCACCTTGATGGAACACATAAAACATTGGTTCAGCAGCATCATGGGATACACCAAATGATTCAATATTTAAATTCCCGAATGTTTTAATCTGTTCCATTTCGAATGTAAACTTTTGCTCAACCGGTACTTCACCGATTATTCTTTCCATCGCATTCCAAGTATTCATATTCGCATAAATGGGTAATTTATATTTACGTGCTAACACCCCAAGGCCTTTAACATGGTCGCTATGTTCATGCGTAACAAGAATACCAGACAGCTTAGACATATCGCGGTCGATTTCACTGAATAATGCTTCCATCGCCTTGCCGCTCAAACCGGCATCAACAAGAAAGGAGTGCTCCTCTGTCTCGACGAAAATAGCATTTCCCGTACTCCCGCTTGCGAGAACACTAAAATGCATACTCATACCTCTCACTCCATTAATATTTTGTCCTCCGTATTCATTTCAATTACTTCCCCATCAAATGCGTTTACGAACAAATCCTTTTTGTCATCTACAACGATGCGCCAAGTAGGTACTAGCAAAAACGACGAAGAGGAAGAGTTGGATTGTAATGAATTATAATATCCGTGTTTCGCGGTTATTTTACTATCAGGCGGAATGTCTCCTTTTAAATAGAGAGCTTCAATGGCCTTTATCGGAGGAATCATTTCTTTCGGTTCATTAAATTCTTCTATATCTTCTAAATACGTTTGCTCGTAAGAAGTGATTTCCTTATTTTCATTTAAAAATAGAGTAACCTTACCCTTACTATTATTATAAAATAGTTTACTATTAAATGCTTGATAATAAATAATTGAATTGCTCGTTTTATCGTGTGTCCAGTAGCGATAATCTTCTCCATGATAGATATTTTCTTTCACGAAAAGATCAATTTCACTTGATTGCAGCTTTTCACTAATTTTGGTTTTCGTTTTAAATGTGCCTACTACTTTCGTTCGATCTACATCTACAATCGTGATTTCTTGATCTTTCAAAGACTTCAGATCGTCCTTTTTAAAAACTTTCGTTTTAGCCACTAAATAGTTCTCTTTCTGCTTTTGTTTCGTCATGGGAGTATATTCTATATTTTCTTCCTTTAGGAGCTCATCGATAGAGGCTTGAGCCATGTAATCATACTTATTATCACTTTTCTTCCCCATAAATTGGTCTAAAAGAAAAATATCAAGAATGAGAAATACCATGATAAATATGGTTTTCGTTCGATTCCAGTCCATTATCGATCCTCCCCTTCATGCTCAAAAGGCAAGATGATCCATGTCCCTGCATATCGGTAATACCAAGTAGGCACCAAATTGACAGATTTCGAATTAATTGTGGTCATTCGATAACCAATTTCAAGATCTTCAATCGCTTCAGGGTTGAGATTCTTGACATTTTTCAAAGCCTCTATTACTTCTTCACCAGAAGGCAGCAATTTAGATTTTGAAGGATATGGATAAGCAAATTCCAAATAAAAATACGGACGCTGATATTGGTAGATTTCCTCATTGCCCCAAACCAGTTCAATTTCAGCCATCCCTTCTTCATTAAATACCGGAAGTCCATTGACAAATAAACGGAAGATTACTCTTTGCTCTTCTTGTGATATCCCAGAAAGTCGAAATGGACTTTCACCGCCTGTCCTTTTATCCCAACCTGCATGGTCATTTACAGAGTTAATGCTTTGCTGCAATAAATCACTTGTACTACTAAATGCTTCTTTCTTTTGTGAAGGGTTGATGAAATTAATCATCGCCGAATCACGATCAACAGACAATAGTCTGGTCCCATCGGTAAATTCTTCAACATCGGAGTCATACTCATGACGCACAGATGTCGGATCACTAAATAAGGCATTCTTGAAGGTATTAATATTCATATATCCAAGTTGATAACTAAACTGATCCATAGAAGGAGGATCTTTTAAAAGATAGATATCCTTTCTCTTATTGACCTGATACTTTACATATTCGGGATACTCATCAGCATTTTTATAATACATTCCATAGAATCTACGAATACTTTCTCCATTGACGATCGTTTGAATAATTGTCCTATTCTCTGTTGATATAAAGTACATCTTCGCTTCTTCCAAATTACTGTTTGAGGAATTAAATATGATTTTATCAAAAGAAAACTCAGGTATTTCATTCATTTCAACATTAAATACAGACTTATAAAGCTTGAATGGTATTTGATCAGTAAAGTTAATTTCTGTATTCGATTTTGAATGGATAAATGTCAGAAATTCTACTTCATTCACTTGACGGGAAATATCTTCCAAGCTGTATATCGACCATTTTGAGAATGCTTGCTGGATATTATTCATTTCCGTTTCACCATTCAATTGATAATGCCGCTCTCCCACATGTAAAAGCACACTCTTTGGTTTCACAACATCTGCGATAGTTTTAATATCACTTGCTACTTTAAAATACTCACTCTGATCTGAATTTTCATAGGTTGGTTGATAGGTCCAAATTTGCCAAGTTAAATAACCACTCGTAAGAACTAATATCATTAGAACAATACTTTTTATTCTCTCAAAACTCATGACCAATCATCCTCTTGCTCCAGCTCGTAAGGAAGAGTGAAATAGACAGTTGTCCCTTTTCCTTCCACACTCTCAGCCCAGATTTTCCCGCCATGTGCGACAATCATTTCCTTTGCAATCGCCAAGCCAAGTCCAGTTCCACCAAGATTCCTGGATCTAGCTTTATCTACTCGATAAAACCGCTCAAAAATCTTTTCTAAATTATTCTTCGGAATCCCGACACCTTCATCGCTAATACTAATGATAATGGACTTTTCTTCTCCTTTAACCCTAAATGTAATCTGTCCACCTTCAGGAGAGTACTTGGTCGCGTTTGAAATAATATTATAAAGAACTTGGGTTATTTTATCTTCATCAATATCAACAAAGAATGATTCTTTAGGAATATATCGTTTAAATGTAATCGTCTCTTTTTTCGACATTTCAAGTCGATCAATCAGGTGATTAAAGAAATCATTAAAATTTACCCAGCCACTTTTTAATTTATAATCCCGGCTGTCCATTTTCGATAACTGTAATAGGTCATTTACTAGCCTAATCATACGCTCTGTTTCATTTTGTGTTACATTCAGAAAGGAAGGAGCGATAGCTTCATCTTTCCATGCCCCTTCTGCTAATGCTTCCAAATAACTGCGCATCGTCGTCAACGGTGTTCGCAATTCATGGGAAACGTTTGCCACGAATTCACGACGTTCTTCCTCAATCTTTTCCTGCTCAGTAATGTCATGAAGCACTGTAATAAGACCATTGACAAAACCTGTTTCTTTTTGAATAACAGAAAAATTAGCCCGGAGAACGTAAGGCTGTTTTGGCTTACTATAGTCTAAAATGACAGAATCTCGCTCTTCTAATAAGTCCTCAAATGTGTAGTCTTCTCCAAGATCTAATAATTCAATGATGGGTTGATTTAATACTGTTTCACGTGAAACATCCAATAACTTTGCAGCAGGTTCATTAATCAAAATGACTCGCCCGCGGCGATCCGTCGATATGACACCATCTGTCATATAGGAAAGAATGGAAGATAATTTTCTCCGTTCACCTTCCGTACTTGATTGGGATTCCTGTAGCCTTTTCGTTAAATTATTAAATGTAACAGCCAACTGGCCAATTTCATCATCGCCATATACTTTAACTTTTCTTGAAAAATTCCCTTTTGACATAGCAATAGCTTGTTTACGCATATCAGTCATCGGTCTCGTAATTGTTTTTGCTAACCAAACACCTAATAATGCGGTGATGCTTAATGCAATAGCTGTCCCGGTGATGAAAATATGATTGATTTCATCTAATTGATCAAAAACATTCTCCATATCAGCAATAACAAAAACTGCACCAATAACCTTTTCATTATAGTCTACTGGTACAGCTAAAACCCAGACACGCCTATTTGTTTTCTGATCAACACGTACCTCCTGATCCACTGCTCCTAAGACAAGCGTCCGTTTAATGATGTCCTCTGTTGTTTTCTTGCCAACAATGGTCTGATTTCCAGGATCAGATGACCCAAGCACACGTCGACTACGGAGATCTATAACTTGAACTTCAGTTATATTATTTGAGGATTTGTCGCGATCTTTTAAGATTGTGTTAATTGCATCTTTAAGTGTCGGGTCATCACCGTCTCTTTCCTTAACCATTTCCTCACTTATACTATACGTTAGAAGATTCACATGCCCACGGATAGATTTCTGAAAATTATTCACAAGATTATCTTCTAATTTTCCAATAAAATAAACACCAATAATTTGCATAGCAACAAAAATGAGTAGCAGATAAATCACTACAAATTTCACATGAATCGAACGGAGTAAACCAACCTTTTTCATGATCTTACTCCTGTTCAGGGTTACGAAGGTAATAGCCTACCCCTCTTCTTGTTACAATCCAACCTGGGTGGCTTGGGTTATCTTCAATTTTTTCACGAAGACGTCTAACCGTAACATCGACAGTACGCACATCGCCAAAATAATCATATCCCCATACCGTCTGTAACAAATGCTCACGCGTCATCACTTGACCAATATGTTTTGCTAAGTAATGTAGCAATTCAAATTCACGATGTGTTAATTCAATCGTATCACCGCGTTTGGAAACTACATAAGCATCTGGGTGAATAATAAGTGTACCAACCGAAATCTCTTTCGATTGTTCTTCAGGATTTGAAACCGGAGTTGATTGCTGGCGTCTTAAATTTGCCTTCACTCGGGCAATAATCTCCCGTGTACTAAAGGGCTTCGTCACATAGTCATCTGCCCCTAACTCCAGCCCTAATACTTTATCGATTTCCGAGTCCTTTGCTGTAAGCATGATGATGGGTGTTTCATATTTCTTACGTACTTCTCGGCAAACTTCCATGCCATCTCGCTGAGGTAGCATAATATCTAATAAGATTAAATCAGGCTGAAGATCTTCTACCATTGTAAGAGCTTCATTACCGTCATATGCACAATAAACTTCAAATCCCTCTTTTTTTAGGTTAAATTGAAGAATGTCTGCAATTGGTTTTTCATCATCCACAACAAGAATTTTCTTTTCCATAAACATATCCCCTTTATCTACAAATCATCACGCACAATATTTACATGTATCTTTAATAAACAATTAATTTAAATTCATTCCATTTTGAAGGAATCTATTAAATTTCTCTCTACTCTACTTTATCATTTTGTGATGCTGAAATCATCCTATTCCTACTATCACCCCTTATTTACCAGACATTAGCATTCTTTTCTACATAAAAAATCTTCGAACCTAATCCGAAGACTTGTAAAAAGTGAAAGTATTGATTTACTGTTTAATAAAGCACTTCTTTAAGACTGACAGCCCTTCACTTATCAATCAGCAGGGTTTTCTTCATCCTCGGCTGATGGTTCGTCTCGTTCTAGTGTCACTAATACCTCTGCTTTCTGCCTGTTAATGCGAGATAAATTCTAACGGGTTCACAAGACGACCATTTTTCCAAATCTCAAAATGTAGATGTTCACCATTTGATTGGCCTGTCGAACCCATAATACCAATTTCTGAGCCTCCGTAAACGATATCACCAATCTTCACATCAATTGATTCAAGATGGGCATAAATTGTTTCGTACCCATTATTATGATCTATTCTAATTTTATTACCATAACCACCTGATATCCCAGCTTCAACCACAGTCCCTTGATCAGCTGCATAGATCGTTCTTGTAGTTGATTGGGCAATATCAACACCTTTATGCATTTTCCCCCAACGGCGGCCTTGTTCACTAGAAATATAACCGCCATCTGCAGGCCAGATAAAAGAACCTGTACCCTGGGATGGGACTTCGTTTGTTCTTTTATTAATCTGCTCATTCACAGCATTTTTTGTTATGTTTCCAGATTTTATTTCTTGGTACTCAACTTCACTGCCAATTCTACCATCTTGTTCCAATTGTGTTCTACTTGTAAACAAGGTTTCATTTTCTTTAACCTTAGTCTCGAATGGGATATCAAATTTCTGAGGAAGTTCTCTCTCAACTGCTACTTGAATATAAGGTATAATCTTAGAAATGACCACGACATCTCCCTTTTTCAGCACATCATCTGTTGATAAATGAGAGTTTAATTGTAGCATTTCTTCAATTGTTAGATGATTCGTATCAGCTATCTCCTGCAAATTTTTCTCATTTTCAACCATATAATCTGTTAAGATTAATTTTCCTTCTTTAATGAATGTTAAAGTTTCTTCAACTGAGTGTAATTGATCTGGATGAACGGAATTATATTCATACGTAATAGGCTCAGATAACTGAACATTCATGATTTTGCCCTTTTCTAAAAAACCCTTGGGGCCATAAAACTCCTCTTCTGACATATACTGAAGCATGATATTCTTCGTTACTTCCTCAGCCTCTTTTTTTGAAGACAAATACGCAATCACTTCTCCACCGATAACATATGCATACGCTTCCTCTTTGCCTTCGAATTGATTGTTTATTCCCCATATGACCTCATCGCTTACCTTGTCGGTACTAACTATTTGCTCCTCTATTAATTGATTCTTGTATAAGAAATTTTCCATACTACTGCCGACTTCATTATGCCTATATTCTTGATTAATCAGGAATGTCTCATCCGCATCTATAGCAGCTACTGAACCTTTTGGAATAATGGTCATCACAATAAGAATGATATTAGCCATTAATAATAAAGCGGAACATACATCTTTCCTACTTAACATACCCTTTATCCTCCCTATTGCCACGCAACTTAATTCATTAAAAATTAGCTCAGTTAAACTTGCCTGTTGATTGCAACGAAAGGCGTTCGCTTACCGCTCCAATCAACATAGTGCCAAAATCAACAACAAGGTTTTAACATAGCCAAAAATTTAAGAGATAAATCTAGATAAAGTGAAACTTCCCTCAGCGGGGGTTTGTTTATCTCCACTGAGGGTTAGTTGCACCAATCGGGGATTTACAGGCTGTTTATCCCTCACCTATCTATTTCGTGATTCTCTCAAAAAATTGAGGTAAGGGTATTATGGCCTGCTAAACCGGGAAAAATTGGACTAGATTCATTTTCAATTACTCTACCATAATAAAAAAAGAAACATGACATAGACGCAGTAATGTAATACAAATGTATAATTTCTGACATAGTGTTACAAAAGGATAAAATGAGTTGATACAAGTTCATAAAGTAGAACTTGTATCAGCAGGTTTTTTCACCCACGCCACCTATTCTCTTCAGATTCTCTAAACAATAATTGAGTTGAAGGGATACAGCCCATTAAACGATAAAAAAAAGACGCAAAAAAACACTCCATAAGGAGTGTTATGAAGTGGCTCAGGACGGAATCGAACCGCCGACACAAGGATTTTCAGTCCTTTGCTCTACCGACTGAGCTACTGAGCCATATAAAATTTACTTCCTAAATAAGAGACCGCTTGTCCTTTGTCCCCAACTCAGAAGGTTCAATCAAGATGCAACTCGTTGGTTACAACTCGGAGTCAATTCAACGATGATTATGCTCGTTGCTCTACCGACTGAGCTACTGAGCCATACTAGATTCAATGTCTAAACTCTATGTATATCTCCATTTCTTATTTTCAAAAAAAGCAAATGAAGTGGCGGTCCCGACGGGAATCGAACCCGCGATCTCCTGCGTGACAGGCAGGCATGTTAACCGCTACACCACGGGACCATATTAAATATTAAGCGTACTTTTTTAAGACTTACAAATGTGTCAGCATTGTAATTTACTTCAATGTTGCTGATGACCCCTACGGGATTCGAACCCGTGTTACCGCCGTGAAAGGGCGGTGTCTTAACCGCTTGACCAAGGGGCCATATTTATAAATGGTGAGCCATGCAGGATTCGAACCTGCGACCCTCTGATTAAAAGTCAGATGCTCTACCAACTGAGCTAATGGCTCGTAAAATTTAACTCATTTATGACGACGCTTTTGATATTATCATAGTTACACTAGTTAACGCAATAGTATTTTAAAATAAAACGTTTATTTTTTAAAAAAAGGCCCTTAACGTATTACATATCATAATTAAAACATTAGTATCAAGCTGATTAAACAAAAGGCTATATTAAAGCTCATTGTTGATTGTGGCACTATGTTGATTGAGCAGAAGGCGTGTGACTCCTGCGGGAAGCGAGCGCCGTACGTTTCAATCAACAGGCAAGTTTAACAGAGCCAAACAAATAAAGGATTGTCCAAAGGATCCGCCTCGCACTCTATACACAGTTAAATATAAACGATGTAAAGAATATGTGAGAACTGACCCTTTTGTTATGGAACAACCCCTTTAGGAGACTATTCTAACCGCCATGGGCTTCTAACAATATTGGTTTGCGTCCGGTCAGGACCTACCGAGAAAGTAGTTAACGGAATACCCGTTAGTTGAGAAATACGTTCTACATAATGTCGAGCATTTAGTGGGAGTTCATCCAAGGATCTGCAGCCTGTGATGTCTTCAGGCCAACCTGGTAGTTCTTCATAAACAGGCTCACATTCCCCAATCATTTTCAGGCTAGCTGGAAATTCATGAATGATCTGGTCTTTATATTTGTAGGCTATACAGATTTTTACTGTTTCAATCCCTGACAATACATCAATTGAATTAAGTGAAAGATCGGTAATGCCACTGACACGCCGAGCGTGACGGACGACTACTGAGTCAAACCAACCTACACGGCGCGGCCTACCTGTTGTTGTTCCGTATTCACGGCCTACTTCCCGAATTTGGTGACCGATTTCATTATCCAATTCAGTTGGGAAAGGGCCATCTCCCACACGGCTTGTATAAGCTTTACATACTCCAACCACATGGTTGATTTTTGTTGGTCCAACACCTGACCCGATTGTTACTCCTCCCGCTACCGGGTTTGATGAAGTAACGAACGGGTAAGTTCCTTGGTCTATATCAAGCATTACCCCTTGCGCACCTTCAAATAATACGCGTTTTCCTTCATCTAACGCATCATTCAGGACTACGGAAGTATCGCAAACATATTGCTTAATTTGTTGACCATATTCATAATACTCCTCAAATATATCTTCTAGTTTGAAGCCTTCTGTTTCATAAAAACGCTCAAGCATACGGTTTTTTTCCTCAAGATTAGAAATAAGTTTTTCTTCAAACACTTCTCTGTCAAGTAAATCTGCCATACGGATTCCAATCCTTGCTGCTTTGTCCATATAAGCAGGGCCGATGCCTTTTTTCGTTGTACCAATTTTATTTGCACCTTTGCGCTCTTCTTCCACTTCGTCTAATCTCAAATGATAAGGAAGAATGACATGAGCACGGTTAGAAATACGTAGGTTATCTGTTGTAACTCCGTGATCATGCAAGTATGCTAATTCTGCTACAAGTGCTTTTGGGTCCACAACCATCCCATTGCCAATTACACAAATTTTTTCACTATAGAAAATCCCCGAAGGAATTAAGTGAAGTTTATACGTTTGACCATTAAATTTGATCGTATGGCCTGCATTATTCCCACCCTGATATCGAGCGATGGCTTCTGCATTTTGAGATAGAAAGTCTGTGATTTTTCCTTTTCCTTCGTCGCCCCATTGCGTTCCAACTACTACCACTGATGACATATTAGAAAAGCACCTCCGTAGGTTCACGTATTCCTGAATTATACACCGTTCTCTTATTCAACAAACTTATTTTAACAGTAAGCTGATACCACAGTCAATTATAATACGAACATTAATTAACATTTATCAATTATCATTCGCCTTATTTCAAGAATATCATCTTATTTTTCTCATTAATTGTTTAATTATACAATTTTCAAGAAAAATGATAGAGGCTATTTCACAACTATTTCGTACAGTGCAGAATAGCGATGAACACAAATACATAATATAAAGTACATAACCGCAATCTTATAAACTATCCCTATGCCCCTGGAGGCATGCCGGCATCATCAAAACGCCTTTCTAGATTTACGAACTTATTGTATTCCTTCACAAAAGCAAGAGAGACGGTCCCTACTGGACCATTACGCTGTTTAGCAATGATAATTTCAATGATATTTTTGTTTTCCGATTCTTTGTCATAATAGTCATCTCGGTATAGGAAAGCGACAATATCAGCATCCTGCTCAATACTTCCTGATTCCCGAATATCAGACATCATCGGTCGCTTGTCTTGGCGTTGTTCAACTCCACGTGAGAGCTGGGAAAGTGCAATAACTGGTACCTGAAGCTCACGAGCAAGTGACTTGAGGGAACGAGAAATTTCAGATACTTCTTGTTGACGGTTCTCACCTGAGCGACCATTTCCTTGAATTAATTGAAGATAATCAATCATGATCATCCCAAGGCCATTCTCTTGTTTAAGACGTCGGCACTTCGAGCGGATTTCACCAATCCGGACACCAGGTGTATCATCGATATAGATTCCAGCATTGGATAAGCTCCCCATCGCCATTGTCAGCTTACGCCAATCTTCATCTGTTAGTGCTCCTGTACGTAAATTCTGGGCATTGATATTTCCTTCGGCACAGAGCATACGCATTACGAGCTGTTCAGCACCCATCTCCAAACTGAAGATCGCAACATTTTCTTCTGTTTTCGTTGCTACATTCTGAGCGATATTCAAAGCAAATGCAGTCTTACCAACCGATGGACGAGCTGCAACAATAATTAAATCGTTACGCTGAAACCCAGCAGTCATCCGATCAAGCTCATCAAACCCTGTCGGAATACCTGTAACATCTCCTTTACGATTGGTCAGTTCTTCAATATTATCATATGCTCTGACAAGCACATCTTTAATGTTTTGGAAGGCACCTGAATTTTTTCTCTGAGCGACCTCCATAATACTCTTCTCAGCCTCGCCTAACAGACTTTCAACTTCATCTTCTCGGCTGTACCCTTCTTGAGCAATATTGGTTGCCGTACGAATTAATCTTCTCAATAATGATTTTTCTTCCACAATTTTCGCGTAGTATTCAACATTGGCTGCAGTAGGGACAGACGCTGCCAATTCACTTAAATAAGAAACGCCTCCGACCTCTTCTAAGATCTTTACAGCTGCTAGCTCTTCTGTAACTGTCACTAAATCGACAGCCTTTCCCATATCATTAAGCTTGAGCATGGCGTTAAATACTTTTTGATGTGAAGATCGATAAAAATCTTCAGGTATTAAAATCTCCGAAGAAACCGTTAATGACGAAGGCTCCAAAAATATGGCCCCCAAAACAGCCTGTTCCGCTTCGACATTTTGTGGCGGTATCCGATCTTGAAATGTCTCATTCATATTTTGGCCTCCTTTATACAAAGTTGCTTTACTTATTTATCCCACATTAACGGGCATTCCCCCTACCTTAAGGCTTCGAGGAATCAAAGAAGCAAAGATGGGTATAAGCCCGATCGGTCCAACTAACAATCAGCGGGTGATCACCCACTATTTGTAATACTTTATTTAAATAGTATAGATATCATACAATCAGAATAATTTCATCAAAAAAAGAAGATTGAACGTATAAGCCCGATCTCCTTTTTTATCTATACTCTATTTTATCAATTTTTTATCGATATGACAGTGCTAAAATTAGTTAATTTCTTTTACAGAAACCGTTAGTGTCGCCGTTACTTCATGGTGTAGCTTAACTGGAAGTTTCGTGTGGCCTAAAGAACGAATCCCTTCATTAAGATCCATTTTTCGTTTATCAATTTTGATGCCATGTTTCTTCTGAAGTTCTTCAGCAATTTGTTTGGTTGTAATTGAACCGAATAATCTGCCGCCATCTCCAGCTTTTGCGTGTAGCTCAACCGTTAGGTTTTCGATTTTTTCTTTCAATTCTCTTGCTTGCTGTAATTCTTCAGCTGCAAGTTGGTCTTCTTTATTTTTTTTCGCTTCTAGTGTTTTTGTATTTGCATTATTCGCTTCAACAGCTAATCCTTGTTTTAAAAGAAAGTTATGTGCATATCCATCCGCAACATTTTTAACTTCCCCTTTTTTCCCTTTTCCTTTTACGTCTTTTAAAAAGATAACTTTCATTGTTTTTTTCCTCCCTCTAAATATTCATCGATGGCTGCTTTTAATAATGATTCAGCTTCATCAATAGAACCTGTCACTTGAGCTGCCGCATTGGTTAAATGCCCTCCGCCTTCAATCATCTCCATAACGACTTGCACATTTACATCTCCTAGTGAACGAGCGCTAATACCAACCAAGTCATCTGAACGCATAGCAATGACAAAAGAGGCGACAACACCGTCCATTGTAAGCAATGTATCAGCAGTTTGCGCGATTATTACTTGGTTATGGATTTCATCAGGTTCACCAACTGCAATTGCAATACCTTCCTTATAAAAGGAGACAGCTTCAATCAGCTTCGATCGTTCAATATACGTATGAACGTCTTCTTTTAAAAACTTTTGAACGAGTACTGTGTCCGCTCCCTGAGTGCGTAAATAAGATGCTGCATCAAAGGTTCTCGATCCCGTCCTTAGTGTGAAACTCTTCGTATCGACGATAATGCCTGCAAGTAGAGAAGTTGCCTCTAACATATCCATCTTGCTTTTCTTCGGCTGATACTCAAGCAACTCAGTCACAAGCTCGGCCGTTGAAGACGCATACGGCTCCATGTAAACAAGTAAGGAATGAGAAATAAACTCATCACTGCGTCTATGATGGTCAATTACGACTACTTGATCCATTCTGTTTAACAATCGTTCATCAATAACCATCGACGGCTTGTGAGTATCAACTATGACTAGAAGTGTTTCATCCGTAATTATTTCAGAGGCATCTTCTGGTGTAATAAACCGGCCATATAAATCTGGCTTTGTTGCTTTAATTTCTTCTATTAATCGTCGAACGCTTTTATCTATATCTTGAAAATCAATTACGATATAGCCTTCACGGTCATTCGTCTGCGCAACCTTCAATATACCTATAGCTGATCCAATCGCATCCATATCAGGGCTCTTATGCCCCATCACAATGACCTTATCGCTATCGAGAACTATATCCTTCAATGCATGGGAGATAACCCTCGCCCGCACTCTAGTTCGTTTCTCCATTGGGTTCGTTTTGCCTCCATAGAACTTAACCTTTCCATTCGGCAATTTAATAGCAACTTGATCGCCACCTCGCCCTAATGCCAAATCAAGGCTTGATTGAGCAATTGACCCTAGCTCAGGTAACGAGGATACACTTGAACCAACACCGATGCTTAATGTTAGCGGTACATTATGTTTTGAAGTTGATTCGCGAATTTCATCCAGTATAGCAAATTTACCCTTTTCAAGCTGTTGCAAAATACTTTCATTAAAAATTCCAATAAAGCGATCTGAAGAAGTCCGTTTTAATAAAACTCCATTATCCTTTGCCCATTTATCAAGTAAGGAAGTAACCATACTGTTTAAACTGCTTTTGCGCTGATCGTCCATTCCTTGAGTTAAATCATCATAGTTATCAAGAAAAATTACTGCAATAGCTGTTCGTTCATTTTCATATAGTTTTTCAATTTCAATTTGTTCTGTAACATCAAAAAAGTACAGCAACCGCTCCTCAGGCTTATGCACAATCCTGAATTTACGGTTATTAAGAGTGATTGTTTCACTTTCCAATTCCTGCTTAATCAACGGAACAATTGCTTCTGCTACATCGTACAACGACCTGCCCGTTAAGGAATCTTCATCAAAGCAAGACGCTAAGTACGGATTCGTCCACTCAATATAATAATCATCGTTCATCAGCATGATGCCGATCGGCATTTCGAGTAATGCCTCTTCACCGACCTTTTTTAAACGATAGGATAGGGTTGAGATATACTCCTCAGTTTCACGCCGATTTCGCAATTCCACTTGCAGAACCAGCGCAAACAAACCAATGAAAAGTAAAAACCCTATAGAAGCGACCCACCAATTGTAATAAGCGAGGACACCTAATAACAGAATGGCTACCGAAAGCAATCCATATAAGCGGGATAGGATCTGGTACTTCTTTAAATATGATGGCATATTTTCAGCTCCTAAAAGGATCATACATTTTGCTCGTTTTTATCATTTTATGCACGTTATTTTTTTTTAGCGATATTTTGTCTTAAAGGAAAACCTAGATCGATTATACCCAAGAATCTAACGATAAATTGAAACAGTGGGCTCATGAATATAAGGATAATCATAATTATAGGTATAACCTTTGACCACCCTTGTCGATCTGACCAGAAAAAGACAAATGACAATCCTTGCATTAAGACAAAGATATGCAATATAAATAAAAGATTGGAGATAACAGTAAATAAGAACTCACCTTGATTAGGATTGGTAGTCATCGCTACAATCATCGTAATTAAATAATACCATAAAATACTTTTCGGAAGTTGTAGATCTCTAAATAGTGGCCATTTCAATTTCTTTTCGCTAAATCGTTTTAAAAACGGCTGAGCTACTAAAAGGATTAAGAAGGACAAGATCAAAGAAGACATCACAAACATAGATGGTATTAGTGTATCCAGTAAATCAATTGCTACATAAATGTTTTCTAAACTCTTATCAGTTGGGCTCTTTCCAAATGCAGCTAGTATTTCAATGGATTTGTCCACTGACGTTTTCAACATATCAATACTCTCGGTAATAACATTCATATTCAGGAACCAAACAGAAAATCCGAACATGACAATTAAACAAGCTAACATGACAATTACTGTACTAATGAATATCTTAATGGTTGAGTAATTTTTTCGCAATTGATAGCCAATTGTAATCCCTGACAACCCTGTTAATAATGCTACCGGTAGAGCCAAGACGGTCCCAAAGATCATAGTTAGTAAACATGCAATGAACAAGAACCCAAAAGCCCAAGTCATACTTTGCTTAAGCGCTATTAAAATGAAAGGGATTGGTAATATAAAAAATAGGATTGATCCAATGAAAGGAAGTTGAATCGCCAAAAATAATAATATACTATACAGAGCAAGCAATACTCCGCCTTCTGCTACTTTTCTTCCGTCGTTCAACGCTTCACATCCTTTCAAAATTGACGAGGTTATCATACTCTAACTGCAATCCATATATCCTATTCTAGAATGAAGTTAATAGGGGTGAACCTCCTATTATTGTAGCTGTTTGTATCTTAATATTTCAAATTTCCCATCTGCTTCTTTTTCGTTTTTATAGTGAAACTTTAATCAGTGGGGTTTTCTTCATTTTGTTATTCCCGTTCTAGTGTCGCAAGATTTTCGTTTTCACTTTGATCAATCGACAGTACGATCTAAGGTTCAATCAATCACAGACTAAGTACACCGCGTTCTGTGGCAATGTCTGTGTGACCCATATTCTGTGAGCAACGGAGACTCCATCCCATCCTGTGATAGTCCGACGAGTATAAGATGGAATACGGCGCGGCGTAGTTTGCCACAGAGTATTACAGCTTATGGCCTTAAGTAGGTGTAGGAGCCGCAACCAGATTAGGCTGCTATTCCCCCACCCACGCTTCTTTGATCCCCTAAAGCCTTGAGGTGATGGTTTTACTGCCCGTTGTTAATGCGGGATAAAATTATATACAATAATGGGGTGAATAGCCTATGGTAGTGAAGTGTCGGATTCTTGTAAATTTACTTGTTTGAGATAAACGTTTTAGGGATTATTGAGAGGACTTTTTAACATTCTATTTTCACTAACAAAAAACACATTAGAGAGAATCCCTAATGTGTTTTTAACTGTTATTATTCACCAGATACATATGGTAGTAATGCCATAGTACGTGAGCGTTTAATCGCAATTGTTAATTTGCGTTGGTATTTAGCACTTGTACCAGTTACACGACGTGGTAAAATTTTACCGCGTTCTGAGATGAATTTTTTAAGAAGATCCACATCTTTATAGTCGATGTGAGTGATTCCGTTTGCTGTAAAGTAACAAACCTTTTTACGCTTTCCGCGTCCTTTACGTCCACCCATTGCCATTGTTTTGTCCTCCTTATCGTTTTATTTTTTTTAAGCTGCCGATCGCTTAAAATGGTAGATCATCATCTGAAATGTCGATTGTTTTACCGTCATTTGCAAATGGGTCATCATCTACACGTGTATAGTTGTTATTGCTCCGTTGATTCTGATTTGGATTTTGTCCATACGAATTATTGTTATCATAGCCGTTATTATTGTTATAACTTCTTTGATTTCCGTAAGAACCGCCTTCATTTCTTTCACCCGCTGAACTGCTTCGTGGTTCAAGAAATTGAACGCTCTCAGCTTGAATCTCTGTCACATATACACGTTTGCCGTCTTGTCCTTCATAATTACGTGTTTGGACACGTCCATCCACGCCAGCTAAACTTCCTTTTTTCAAAAAGTTCGCCACATTTTCTGCCGGTTTTCGCCAAACTACACAGTTAATAAAGTCTGCTTCCCTTTCACCTTGCTGATTCGAAAAAGGCCGATTGACAGCTAACGTAAAAGTAGCAACAGGAACTCCATTTGGTGTGTAACGTAATTC
Organism: Peribacillus huizhouensis; assembly: GCF_014138605.1. Lineage (GTDB taxonomy): Bacteria > Bacillota > Bacilli > Bacillales > DSM-1321 > Peribacillus > Peribacillus huizhouensis. The sequence continues at coordinate 123,498 of NZ_JACJHX010000011.1, forward strand.
AGGATCTTTCGTTAAGCGACCTACTAAAACTACGCGATTCATCATCAGAATCAACCCCTGTCAGATGGGAATTTATATTTATTTCAAATTAAGCTTCGATTTTAGTTACCATGTGGCGAATAATATCTTCGCTGATTTTAGCTAAACGATCAAATTCTTGAATCGCAGCTGCTTCACCATTGATTTTAAGAAGCATGTAGTAACCGTCACGGAAATCATTGATTTCGTAAGCTAGGCGGCGTTTACCCCACTCTTTTGCTTCTGTCATTTCCGCACCATTATCAGTAAGGATTGTGTTGAAACGTTCAACTAGTGCTTTCTTAGCGTCTTCCTCAATGTTTGGACGGATGATGTACATAATTTCGTACTTTCTCATCTCTGTCACCTCCTTTTGGTCTAAGCGGCCCTTTTCGGGCAAGGAGCAATTATATAATTACTCACAAGATGAAATTATAGCACAGATGTTCATTATTTGCAATGAATCTATGTAGATAAATGAATCAACAAAAAGGAGTGTCCCAAAAGCAAAGGATAGGACCTCGCAACAGCTAAATACAGTATAAGTTAAGTATACGCCACACAACTTACTGATTTAGAATACGGAGTCAAACCCTATTGAGACACCCTACATACCTTCTTATACGTTAAAACGGAAATGAATAACATCGCCGTCATTTACGATATATTCTTTTCCTTCAAGTCGAACTCTTCCTGCTTCTTTAGCTGCTGAATGACTTCCAGCTGCCAACAAATCTTCATAAGAAACCGTTTCTGCGCGGATAAAGCCACGTTCAAAGTCTGTATGAATAACACCCGCACATTGTGGTGCTTTCATCCCTTTACGGAACGTCCATGCACGAACTTCTTGTACACCCGCTGTAAAATACGTTGCAAGTCCAAGTAAATGGTATGAAGCACGTATTAATTGGTCAAGACCAGACTCTTCAATGCCAAGTTCAGATAAGAACATTTCCTTTTCCTCTCCATCAAGTTCGGAAATTTCTTCTTCTATCTTTGCACAAATGACAATAACCTCTGCATTTTCTTTCTCAGCATATTCGCGCACTTGTTTGACATACTCATTATCATCTGCGTTTGCAACTTCATCTTCGCTTACATTTGCAACATATAACGTCGGTTTCGCTGTCAGTAGATGCATGCCTTTCACGACTTTTAACTGTTCATCAGAAAACTCTACTGTACGAGCAGGCTTCTCTGCTTCTAAAGCTTCCTTCAAAGCAACTAGAATTTCATGTTCAAACATGGCATCTTTGTCTTTTTGCTTCGCCATTTTACCAACACGTTCAATGCGCTTATCAACTGATTCCAGATCGGCAAGAATCAATTCAAGATTAATTACTTCAATATCATCGATTGGATTTACTTTCCCTGAAACATGCGTAATATTATCATCTGCAAAGCAGCGTACAACTTGGCAAATTGCATCTACTTGACGAATATGTGATAAGAACTTATTTCCTAGTCCTTCACCTTTACTAGCACCCTTTACAATCCCAGCAATATCTGTGAATTCAAATGCTGTCGGTACTGTTTTTTTGGGTTGTACCAATTCAGTTAATTTTTGTAGACGATGATCCGGCACTTCTACGATGCCTACATTCGGGTCAATCGTACAAAATGGGTAGTTGGCCGATTCTGCACCAGCTTGAGTTATTGCGTTGAACAATGTAGACTTACCAACATTCGGCAAACCAACAATACCTGCCGTTAAAGCCATATTTTCTTCCACTCCTCTAATAAATTACCTTTTATCCAGGTTTAACAGGCTGTAATCTCCCGCTTCAATTTTCATGGCAAATAAAGAAAAAAATAGGTGGGGAATAAAACAGCCTGTGATCTCCGATTAGTGAGATACAGTGAAACTTACCGATGCATAAGCAGAGGTAAAGTTTGCGCCCACAGGATGTGGGTCACACAGACATTGCCGCAGGACGCGGAGCCTAAGTCTGTGATTCATTGAATCAGGTTCATAGTGTCACTGTATCGAAACTTTAGCTTCCGATTTAGCGGCACTAGAACAGGACTAGCCATCAGCGGGATAAAAAGCCATGATGGGAATTTCACTTTATTTCAAAAATATACTATATTTACAGTCGTATAGTTAAACCTTTCACAATTATAGATAGTGGACATGAAAAAGACAAGGAAATAAAGCAATCCTTTCCCATGTATCATGAAGTCACTTCGACATCGCATTATCGTAAGTAAGTTCTTACTCTTCCTCGTGCTTCTTTAATATTTTCTTCATTTTACGGCTAAATTCACGTCTTGGTAAAATGACACTATGGCCGCACCCTTCACATTTAATGCGGATATCCATTCCCAAACGTATGATTTTCCAACTATTCACTCCGCATGGGTGGGGCTTTTTCATTTCAACTATATCATTTAGGCCAAACACTTTCTCTTCCACTTTTCTTCCCCCTTTACTATAACAATTTATACATTATGCTTCTTCTTGGACTGTGGCTTTTAGATAGTTTTCATCGATGCAGTTCTTTAATTCTTTTCGCAAAACCCTGCCTATATAGTAGTTCCGCGTTGGGATGGTTTCTGCTGTAATTCTCAGAACTACATCACTCGGGTTGAGCGACTGAATACCTAACACTTGCGGTGTCTTCACGATATCCTCATATTTTGCCGGCAATGATTCAAGCATATGAGAAATTGTTCTTTCTGCACGCTCGATATCCCCGTCATAAGGAAGTGTAAGATCAACAACAGTGACGCTATTCAGAATGGAAAAATTAGTAACCTCTAGAATACTTCCATTTGGAATCACAAACAGTTGTCCAATTGAGCTCTTAATCTTAGTCGTCCTTAATCCAATTTCCACTACTTCCCCTTCATAGTCTTTAATCTTTATTTGGTCTCCCACCGAAAACTGGTCTTCAAATATAATAAAAAAGCCCATAATTACATCTTTCACCAAGCTTTGTGCACCGAAACCAATAGCTAACCCGATTATTCCTGCTCCAGCTAATAGTGCTTTCACTTCAATATGCACAGCTTCCAAGATCATGATGATGGTAATAAAATTAACGGTATATGTAAGAACATTCTTTAATAATCTTAATAAAGTAGCATCTCTGCGTTCCGATACCCGCAAAGGGCTTTTCTCACGCATCAGGAAAAATTTAGAGATGATTTTTTTTCCTAGCACAATAACAATACGAGATAAAATAAAAACAATTAAAATTTGCAATAAGCTCTCACCAATACCGATCCAAGTCTCTTCTGCAGAAAACTTAACAATGAATCTTTCTAACATCTTACTTGAAATAGGCAAACAGATCACCAACCAGTATATTTTTTTAATTACATTGTCCCAACTAATCATCTTAATCTCTCAGATAAAGTGAAACTTCAATCAGTGGGTATTTTACAACCCGTTAACGCGGGGTAGAAATCCTTAGGTGTCACAGAATGAATAACGAAACATTGTAATTGAATGTAACCAATGATGGTATTATACCATTTTCAAGAAGTCTCCAAACTATAATCCTTTTTAAAATTTCTTTCCCCACCTTCACGTATACCATTTCCTTTTTTTCCGTATACTGTTAGTACTAAGACAGAGGAGTGGAGTCGATGAACCTGAAATCTAGTTTATTTGACACTAAAAATAGGATTTTGCACGATGAAATAGATGCACCACGGAGAATCTCACAGGAATTAATATCGTTGCTTCCTGCAAACGGGCAGACTATCGTTATCGTGTGCATTGGAACAGATCGATCCACAGGAGATTCTCTCGGTCCACTAGTCGGAACTTTATTATTAGAGAAAACAAGCCCCTCTCCATTCTTTGTTTACGGAACGCTTGAAGAACCTATACATGCGATGAACTTAACAGAACAGCTTGCGATCATTAAGACAAAACACGATAATCCATTCATCATAGGAATCGATGCTTGCCTTGGTCGATCGAAAAGTATTGGAATCGTGCAAGTAGGTGAAGGCCCCGTTAAACCGGGAGCCGGGGTGAATAAAGATCTTCCAGCTGTAGGAGATGCCCATATTACTGGGATTGTTAATGTGAGCGGATTTATGGAATTTATGGTTTTGCAAAATACTCGCTTGAGTCTTGTTCTAAAAATGGCTAAGACAATTGCCAATGGCATTTACTTTGCCAGCTTCCATTTTGCAGCTAAACAAACAACAATCCCTCATTTTAACTTCGTGTTAGACCAAGAGAAAAGTGTGTAATGGGAGGGAAGCATTCATTCCCTTCTTTTTAAGAAATAGACATGTTAATCAACATGGTTATTAACATGATTGTTCATTTACTTGTGTAGCACGGCAGTTTCACATCCCATTTAACTAAGCGTAAAAACGTTGCTTTCATAAAGATATTTCAAAATAGTAAAAAACGAATGTAAGGATAGCTACAACCAATATGCCAGGTAAAAGGTTTGCGACTCGAATTTTTGTAACTCCCATTATATTTAAACCAATAGCGAAAATCATTACTCCTCCTGCTGCCGTCATTTCTGAAATAAAAGAATCTAAATAAGCAGCTGGAACCCATTTATCTATTTGCGTTGCAAAAAGAGCAATAATTCCTTGATAGAGCATGACAGGAATACTTGAGAAAATAACACCAATGCCAAGCGTACTTGCTAGAATAATAGCTGTGAAACCATCAATAATTGCTTTTGTATATAACACATCATGATCATGTCTAATTCCACTATCCAGTGCACCGATAACTGCCATAGCCCCGATTAGGAAAATGAGTGTTGCGGTCACAAAACCTTGTGAAATGGAATCTCCCTCCTTTGGCCCTCCTAACTTTCTTTCTAGCCAATTTCCTAACGCATTTAACTTAGCATCTAAGTCAATCCACTCACCGAGCACAGCACCTAGGACTATACTCAATATAACAATGAGGAATTGCTGACTTTTAAAGCCCATTTGAAGTCCAAGAACCACAACAGCAAGACCTATCCCGCTCATTACTGTCTGTTTCATACTCTCAGGAATGTTTTTAAGAAACCTGCCCAGTAATGTGCCTACAATAATACATAAACCGTTAACTAATGTCCCTAACAACACCAACGCGCTCACCTTTATCTATAGATATTATGTAAAGAAAAAATCGACACCTGTCTTGGCTACAAAAACTGAATAAGTAGATAAAGACCCCAGAACTAAGAAGTCCAACTAAATTCGCTGCTTCCTGTCGGTACAAAAAAAATAGGAATCTAGGCAGTCCTTAAAGGAAGTCCCATTTTCCATAATGAGTTGACTTATCAATCGAGCATGACAGGTGTACGATACATATAAAAATCTCATAACATTATTCACTTATCACTTAATAAAGAAGAGTGAATTACTTAAACCCTCCTCTTTATACTTATGAAGACAAATCTTCTTGTTGAATCAATTCCAAAATCCGTTCCAGGTCTTCACGAGAATAAAATTCAATTTCAATTTTACCTTTTTTCTTACTTTGTTTTATCGTTACCGAAGTTCCAAATCGCTCGCGTAAAACTGATTCGCGTTCTTTGATAAAAACGTCTTTTTTTGTTGGCTCTTTTTTACTTGCAGTTTCACGTGGAACATCTTGATTATAATCTTGAATGTATTGTTCTAATTGCCGAACATTCATCCCATCCTTAAGTACTTTATTAACCACAAATTGTAGTGCATCCTTATTCTTCAATGAAAGCAATGCCCGACCATGTCCCATTGATATTTCCCCTTCAGAAATATAGGTTTGAACCTCTGTTGGTAACGATAGCAGCCTAATATGATTTGCAACATGAGGACGACTTTTTCCTAAGCGCCTCGCCAATTGTTCCTGAGTAACACCTTGTCTTTCTAAAAGTTTCTGATAGGCTGAAGCTTCTTCAATTGGGTTTAAATCTTCACGTTGAAGATTTTCTAAAATAGCCAACTCCATCATTTGGTTTTCATCAAGTGTTCTAACAACGACAGGGACGGTCTTCAACCCGGCTTCCTTCGCAGCTCGAAAACGTCTTTCACCAACAACAATCTCATAGCCCTTAATACTTTTTCTAGCGATTATCGGTTGAAGAATTCCATGTAGTTCAATTGATTGTCTTAACTCTGCAAGTGTCTCTTTTCGGAATACTTTTCGCGGCTGATAAGGATTCGGGCGTAGTTCCTTGATATTTACTTCAATAACCGCATCCTCTTTTCCCGCTTCAAGATTTGTAAATAGGGCATTGATCCCTTTTCCAAGTCCCTTAGCCATTTGCTATCACTTCCTTCGCGAGGTCTAAATAAACCTCTGCTCCTTTTGATTTAGGATCATAGATAATAATAGGTTCTCCGTGGCTCGGTGCTTCACTTAATCTAACATTTCTAGGAATAATGGTTTGGTATACTTTATCCTGAAAGTATTTTTTTACTTCCTCAATTACTTGCAAGCCTAAGTTTGTCCGGGCATCGAGCATAGTGAGCAGCACCCCTTCAATTTTCAAGGACTGATTCAAGTGCTTTTGAACGAGGCGAATGGTGTTCAACAACTGACTGAGTCCTTCTAAGGCATAATATTCACATTGTACAGGAATCAATACTGCATCAGCTGCAGTTAATGAGTTTAACGTAAGCAAGCCTAAAGATGGTGGACAGTCAATAATAACATAATCATATAGATGTTCGACTTCCTCAAGTGCCCTTTTCAAACGGACTTCTCTCGAAATAGTCGGCACCAACTCTATTTCTGCGCCTGCAAGTTGAATCGTAGCTGGAATCGTGTACAGATTCTCAACCTTTGTCTCTTTAATCACCACGTTCGCACAGACATCATCGACCAGTACATCATATATACACTGTTCGACATCCGACTTATCAATCCCCACTCCACTCGTGGCATTGCCTTGAGGATCAATATCTACTATTAGTACTTTTTTTCCAATGTATGCTAAACAAGCGCCTAGATTTACTGAGGTTGTCGTTTTGCCAACCCCGCCCTTTTGATTGGCAATCGCAAGAACCTTTCCCATGATGTCACCTACTTTCGAAACAATTTCTTCTTACATCTATCATTTATATACCTATTTCATTTTCGAATTCAAAAATTTCTGACTCTAATCTTCAGATTACTAAAAAAGCAATCTATTAATCTTTTCTATTTTATCATGAATAGAGTACCTTTTAATTATTTTCTCAAAATCAAACAAAAAAAAGAATATTTTAGATAGCCTTTGAAAGTATTAATATTGAATGTTCAGCTATAGCAAAAGGAGGCTGTCCTATAACGAAAGGGTCATAAGCCCACATCTATTATATACCGATTATATGACGTCTAAATGACACTATAAACGGTGTATAAAGTGTGAGATCGGACCCTTCCTAAGACAACCTCAATAATTCTATAAGATTATGATTTCTTCTTTGGAATTTTTATCGTAAATTGATAATATTCCTCAAATTCCTCTTCCTCCGAATCAAGATTTATTCCATTATCGGTTACCATTGTAAGAGATTGTCTAATTGTGTTGAGAGCAATTCGCATATCTTTACTGAAAGCCTTTCGCTTCGGTTTCGGTTTATTATCTATGCTGCTGAGCAATTTCACAACTCGCTCTTCCGTTTGCTTCACATTCCAATTCTTCTCAATAATTTCTGCAAGAAGTTTTACTTGTTTCTCTGGATCTTTCAAAGGAATTAATGAGCGAGCATGGCGTTCGGTAATCTGTTTTTGTAAAATGGCATCTTGCACTTCTTGGGGCAACTTCAATAACCTTAACTTATTCGCCACCGTTGATTGACCAATCCCTAGCCTTTGCGCAAGTGCTTCCTGTGTAAGTTGATGTAGTTCCAATAACTTACCATAAGCGAGAGCTTCTTCAATTGGCGTAAGCTCTTCCCTTTGTAAATTCTCTATAAGTGCTACTGATGCCGTTTCTGTATCATTGAAGTCCTTAACAATTGCCGGTGCCGACTCCCAACCGAGTTTTTGCATAGCCCTAAATCTACGTTCACCTGCAATAATTTCAAACTTACCTTGTTCATATTCCCTGACAACAATCGGTTGAATGATACCATGTGTGTGAATAGTCTGAGCCAATTCCGCAATCTTATTTTCATTAAATACCGTTCTTGGTTGGTACCGGTTTGCTACTATATCAGAAATGGCTATTTGTTTTATTTCTTCATTTTTACTAGGTGTCTCCATATCTACTTGCTCTTCTTCTTTTTCGCCTAACCCAAAGAACCGCGAAAAAGGATGCTTCATTTCCCTACACCACCTTTAAAAAGCTCCCATTTATCATATTCTCTATAAAAATGACAAGTCCTTCTAATATCCATACATATTTACTCGAAAAATACAAGAGGATGTCTCTTATCAAAAGACTCAAACCTCACAATTACAATATATCATTCAAAATATTATTCCTCAAAAATCGTGAAAAATAATGAAATTTGTAATCTTGTAATAATTACACGCCCTAGTATTCGTTATTCAATAGGCATTTTATTCGGTGTACCTGGCTTACGTGGATACTTTTTAGGCGTTGTTTTCACTTTACTAATCGTGATAACAGTTCTCTCACTATTTTCTTCTGGCAGCAAAAAGTGATGAATTTCTTCTACTTTACCACCTAATGTAAAGATTGCCTTCTTACCTGCGTCCAATTCATCATTGGTGCTGGCAGCCTTCATTGCAATAAATGTACCGTTCTGTTTAACGAGTGGCAAGCAAAGTTCACTCAAAACGGACATTCGTGCAACGGCTCTTGCCATAACAATATCATAAACTTCACGATGCTCTTGTTTCTGCGCAAACGTTTCAGCACGGTCGTGATAAAATTGAGTATGTGAAAGTTTCAAAGTCTTAGCTAAGTGCTCAAGGAAGGAAATTCGTTTATTAAGAGAATCTACAATGGAAATATGTAACTCTGGAAAACAGATTTTTAATGGGATGCTAGGAAAACCTGCGCCCGCTCCTACATCACAAATCTTATACGGCTTAGTAAAATCAAAGTAGAATGCTGCACTAATGGAATCATAAAAATGCTTTAGATATACTTCTTCTTTATTTGTAATGGCCGTTAAATTCATTTTTTCGTTCCATTCAACTAATAATTCGTAGTACGTTTCAAATTGCTGAAGCTGCAAAGGAGAAAGCGCAATGCCTCTCTCTTTCAGCTCCGTTTGAAATTGTTCAATATTCATTGGCTTCAATCCTTTACATTCCATTTAGCTTTGGGGAATTCGGGCAATCTTTCCTTGTTCTAAATAAACAAGTAAAATCGACACATCAGCAGGGTTAACTCCTGCAATTCTCGAAGCCTGTGCCACTGATAGCGGATGGACTTGTTTTAGTTTTTGACGTGCCTCAGTAGCTAAACCGCTGATGGCATCATAATCAATATTTTCTGGGATCTTTTTATTCTCCATTTTTTTCAGACGATCTACTTGCTGAAGTGACTTTTCAATATATCCTTCATATTTAATTTGGATTTCTACTTGTTCTGTCACTTCCGCATCCAATTGTTCTTTACTAGGAATAAGCAATTGAATGTGTTCATAGTTCATTTCCGGTCGTTTCAATAAATCAGCAGCTCTGATTCCATCCTTTAATTCCGTTCCACCTTGTTCAATAATTAATTGCTGTACTTGTTGGGTAGGTTTAATAAATACCGATTGCAGACGTTCCTTTTCTGCTTCGACGGCTGCCTTTTTCAATAAGAAACGTTGATAACGCTCTTCTTTAATCATTCCAATCGCATGACCAATCTCTGTTAAACGCAAATCAGCATTGTCATGGCGTAAAAGGAGTCGATATTCAGCACGTGAAGTAAGCAGGCGATACGGCTCGCTCGTTCCTTTTGTTACAAGATCGTCAATCAATACTCCGATATAGGCATCTGAGCGGCTTAAGATTAACTCTTCTTTCCCCAATGCGTTTAGGCTGGCATTAATACCTGCCATTAATCCTTGTCCGGCAGCTTCTTCATAACCGGATGTTCCGTTAATTTGCCCTGCTGTATATAGATTTTTTACTTTTTTTGTTTCTAATGTAGGCCATAACTGTGTCGGAACAATTGCATCGTATTCGATTGCATACCCTGCACGCATCAATTCTGCTTTTTCCAATCCTGGAATACTTGCGAGAAGTCTTCGTTGTACGTCTTCTGGTAGACTTGTCGATAATCCTTGTACATAGACTTCTTGTGTATTTCTTCCTTCAGGTTCAAGGAAAATTTGATGGCGTGGTTTATCATTGAAACGAACCACCTTATCTTCAATTGAAGGACAATAACGCGGACCTGTTCCTTTAATCATCCCTGAATACATAGGAGAACGATGTAAATTCTCATCAATAATCTGATGGGTTTCTTCATTCGTATATGTTAGCCAGCATGGCAATTGATCTGTGATGAATTTTGTAGTTTCATAAGAAAATGCCCGTGGAACATCATCTCCAGGCTGAATTTCTGTTTTGCTATAATCAATGGAATGGCTGTTAATCCGCGGCGGTGTGCCTGTTTTAAATCGAACTAAGTCGAATCCAATTTCCTCTAAATGTTCGGACAATCGAATAGACGGTTGTTGATTATTTGGACCACTTGAATATTTCAATTCACCAAGAATGATTTCTCCACGGAGGAATGTTCCTGTTGTAATAACAACAGTTTTTGCCTGATAAACTGCGCCAGTCTGAGTGATTACTCCTTTACATACATCATCTTCAACGATAAGCCGCTCAACCATACCTTGAATTAATGTTAGATTTGGTTGATTTTCAATAGTATTCTTCATTTCCTGTTGATATAAGGTTTTATCTGCCTGCGCACGTAAAGCACGTACAGCTGGCCCTTTTCCAGTATTCAACATTCTCATTTGGATATGTGTTTTATCAATATTTTTCCCCATTTCACCGCCTAAAGCATCAATTTCCCTTACGACGATTCCTTTTGCCGGGCCACCTACAGAAGGATTACACGGCATAAAAGCAACCATATCCAAATTTATCGTAATCATTAGCGTTTTTGCTCCAACACGAGCTGCTGCAAGACCAGCTTCACACCCTGCATGTCCTGCACCAATGACAATTACATCATAGCTTCCTGCTTCATATTGCATACTTTCACTCCTTACATCATTTCCCTAAACAGAACTGAGAAAATAATTGATTAATTAATCCTTCATGCACACTGTCTCCTATGATTTCCCCAAGTAACTCCCAGGCTTTCGTGAAATCAATTTGTACTAAATCAACTGGCGTGCCTGCTTCAATCGCTTCAATTGCATCTTCGATAGACTGTAATGCTTGTCCGAGAAGTGCAATATGGCGTGAATTCGATACATATGTTAAATCGCCTGTCTCTAATGAACCGGCAAAGAATAATGAGGCAATCGCTTCTTCTAGCTCATCCACACCTTGATCTTCTAATAAAGATGTTGTAACGAGTCGATGCTCACCTGTAAGCTCTTCTACACGATTCAAATTTATTTTTCTTGGTAAATCGGTTTTATTGACGATTACAATAACGTCCATACCACTAACCGCTTCAAATAACTTCTCATCTTCCTTGGTTAAATCATCAGAATAGTTTAAAACGAGCAAAATTAAATCGGCATCTTTTAATACCGCTCTTGATCGTTCTACACCGATTCTTTCAACAATATCTTCAGTCTCTCGAATCCCTGCTGTATCCAAAAGTCGCAAAGGTACACCACGCACATTTACATATTCCTCTATTACATCACGGGTTGTTCCCGGAATATCCGTTACAATCGCCTTATTTTCTTGAACTAAACTATTTAATAATGAAGATTTACCGACATTTGGACGACCGACAATAACCGTTGATAGTCCATCACGTAAAATCTTCCCTTGTTGTGAAGTTCGCAGCAACTTCTCTAATTCTATTTTAACCAGATTTGCCTTTTCCAAAAACATACGATGTGTCATTTCCTCGACATCATCATATTCTGGATAATCTATATTAACCTCAACTTGAGCGAGAGTTTCTAAAATCTCCTGACGCAGCTTGCGAATAAGCTGTGATAATCTTCCTTCCATTTGTCCTAATGCCATATTCATTGCCTTGTCCGTTTTAGCACGAATCAAATCCATCACAGCTTCTGCCTGAGAAAGGTCAATTCTTCCGTTCAAAAAAGCACGTTTTGTAAATTCTCCTGGCTCAGCTAGCCTCGCTCCTTGCGATAGAACAAGCTGAAGAACTCGGTTAACTGAAACGATACCTCCGTGACAGTTAATTTCTACAACATCTTCACGTGTAAATGTCTTTGGTCCACGCATAATGGAAATCATGACTTCCTCCACCGTATCTCCCGTTTTCGGTTGAACCAGGTGTCCATAATGAATGGTGTGAGAAGTGGCATCTATTAGCCGTTTTCCTTGCGGGCCTCTATATATACGGTCGGCAATAGCAAACGCCTCATCACCACTTAACCGGACGATTGCAATTGCACCTTCACCCATAGGTGTCGAAATCGCTGTAATCGTATCGAATTCCATTTCTTCACCTTCTTTAATAATTTCAATATAAATATATAAGAAACATCCATAAGCGTCTGCTCAAAATCAATCGATGAAAGATATTCAGGTTCTAAGAACTGTATCAACTTATGAAGGTGATGGTGCGGAGCTGTTTTTAGAAAGCCACCGCACTATTGGCCAAAAAAAAGTATACAACCATGAACCTAAACACATGCAAATTTCATCTATATTGCATCACAATCATCGCTCTCTATTAAATCGATAAAGTGAAACTTTCTATTCCCCAAAATACTACAATATCATAGTCCAGATACGAAAAAAAGTGGATAGCTATTTCCAAAAAAAGAATTATCCACAATCAGCAAAAGAATCTTATGCTTAATTTTAACTTATCCACATGTGAATAACAACAACTCAAGCATAAGCTAGAAAAAAGTACACTTTTCCTCAATTGTTCTAATCTAATCTATAAAGTATGTTAAATAAGAAAGCGCTACAAGTAGACTCTCAAAGAACATATTGATTAACTCTTACCAGGGGATATTCACCTACTTCGCCCCATAATCATGACCTGTCCAGAGCTGCAAAACTTGTTATTCTAACATAAAGTATGAGACAAAGTAACACAAAGACAATTTTATACGTCTTACACATTAAACACTAGGCATTAAAGAAATACTAATTTCAAACAGATTTATTGCATGAACAGGACTAACAATCAGTGGAAATGAAGAAAAAAACACTAATTGAAGTCCCACTTTATTATTCAAAATGATTCAGTCAAAAGTCGACAAAAAAAAGAAGTGATCTACTTTCATAGATCAACTTCTTTCTATTGGTGAAATAATTAAATGACGATATGGTTCGGTCCCACTTGATGTAGTTTTGATTTTATGGTAATTCATTAAAGCTGTATGAATCACCTTTCGCTCATATGAAGGCATAGGTTCTAAACTAATACTTGTTCTCGTCTTTAAAGCCTTATTAGCCATTCTTCCCGCTAACTGAATCAGAGTTTCATTCCTTCTTACTCGATAGTCTTCTGCATCAAGTAAGATCGTTAAGTACTGCTTCGAATTACGATTGGCTACAAGCTGGACTAAGTATTGAAGAGAATTCAATGTTTGTCCCCTTTTTCCAATCAGGAGTGCAATCTTATCACCCGATAATTGAAATAAAACTTGTTTTCCATCTCGTTTCACAGAAATATCTGATTCCACGCCCATCTTGTTGCACACACTTTTTAAAAACAGCAATGCTTCTTCAACAGGGTCAGGCACGATCGTCACCGTGACGACTGCCTTTCGATTCCCAATTAGACCAAGAAACCCTTTTTTACCTTCATCTACAACATCAATTTCTACTTTTTCTCTAGTGGTGTTAAGCTGAGCTAAAGCTGATTCTACTGCTTCTTCGACATTTTGTCCTGTAGCAGTTATTAGTTTCACTTTTTCTTGGCTCCTCCCGCACTTTCTGCAGTTACCTTTTTCATATCCGGTCCTTTAATGATCCATGTCTGGATAATCATAAATATATTACCTACAACCCAGTATAATGCAAGAGCAGCAGGGAAATTAAATGCAAAAACCATAATCATGATTGGCATGATATATAACATCATTGTCATTTGTGCAGCCATCTGAGGATTCGATGTCATGCCCACCATTGTAATTTTTTGTTGAATAAATGTTGTAATACCAGCAACAATCGGCAATACATAAATTGGATCTGGACTACCTAAGTCAAACCACAAAAAGCTGTGCTCTGCAATTGCTCGAGTTCGACTAATTGCATGATAAAAACCGATTAATATCGGCATCTGTACAATTAACGGAAAACAACCAGCCAATGGGTTTACATTATATTTTGTGAAAAGAGCCATCGTTTCTTGTTGTAATTTTTGTTGAGTTGCCGCATCTTTTGACGGATATTTTTCCTTAAGTTTTTGCATTTCCGGCTGTAAAGCTTGCATAGCTTTTGAGTTTTTCGTTTGTTTAATCATCAGTGGTAATAAAACAAAACGAAGTAAGAGTGTTACCACAATAATTCCTAAGCCGTAATTTTCGCCTAACAATTCTGATATTTTAATAATAAGCCACGATAATGGATAAACAATGTATGAATTCCAAATACCTGTGCTTTCTTTAGTAATTGGTTCGCCTACTTCCGTACAACCAGTTAGAAGCATCATGAGCGAGGCAAGTCCAATCATGAATACTATTCGTTTCTTCAACCGCCTTTTCCTCCTGTCAGCAAAAAATTCTAGCTTTACTTTGAACACTCTGTTTTTCTTTATTTTTTCAAACATATGGCAACTGTAACTAACCATGTTTGTCTATACATATAAAATAACTGATTACACCAATATTTTCTATGTATTATATTTCAATTTGAGAAATTTTTATCGTGATGACTTATATGAGGAAGATTTGCTTTTTTTGAAATTAAGCGATTTGGCCCTTTTTAAAACATGGATTAAACTGCTCTTCACTTCAAATAAATCCATAGTTGCCGCTGGTTTACGTGCAATAATCACATAATCCTTTCCCTCTTTGATATCGTCTTTCAATTCAAGAAAAGATTGTCGAATGTATCTCTTTATTTGATTTCTTACGACAGCGTTTCCTACTTTTTTGCTTACAGAAAGGCCAATTCGAAAGAAATCTTGGCTGGGCTTATCAAGGACATAGACGACAAATTGTCTATTACCGAATGATTCTCCTTTTTGAAACACAAGTTGGAATTCATCATTCTTTTTTATCCTTAGCTTTTTTTTCATTCTTTACACCTTCATTAAACTGAATTGGGGTATATTTTTAGGTCCTTTATGGAAAAAAAAGACCACTGAGACTTATCAGTGGTCTATGCAGATAATACTTTTCTGCCCTTACGGCGACGTGCAGCTAACACTCTACGTCCAGTTTTTGAACTCATACGGCTACGGAAACCATGAACTTTACTGTGTTTGCGTTTTTTTGGTTGATATGTGCGTTTCATTATATGACACCTCCCTGAGGAATAACAGTTAAAGACAGTCTAGATAATTATATAGATGAAGTATGAAAAATGTCAACCTTTCATTAAAATTTTATTAAAGCTTCGCACATAAGCGTTGTAAAGTAATTGAATAAAATGAGTTTTTAGAGGAAATATGTATTAATTTTTCAAATTTCGTTGGGTTAGAGGGTGGTACGCTGTATTAAATAGGCTGTTTTCACATTCTTTGTTGCTTTTCAATCATTTTTACACTAATAACCCGGGTTGATTTCCGTTGCAGGTCCTCGCTTTCCGCGGGCGGTCTCAGAAGCCTCCTCAGTGCTTTGCACTTGCGGGGTCTCCCTCAACACGCTTTTCCCGCAGGAGTCTCGCACCTGTAACGAAGATCAACATCTGTTCGAATTGGTTTCTTGCTAAAAACAACAATCTTTACGAAAAGAGCCTTTAAATAAAAGCTAGATCCACTTACAAACACGATTCGCCCATTCATCATGAATTCGTTCCGTTTATCCCGCATTAGTTGGAAGTGCCCTTTGAAATGAATGATTGATTTCCTAGTTCCTTAATCCAGCATCCTTCTTTTAGCTATTCAACTCCCAAACGATTTGTGGATATCTTTTCGACACTTTTTTTACTATCCACAGTTACTTTTTGACCTTTTGCACAGAATAATACCTTGTGGAAAAGTATGTTCCACAATGATACAATCTTGTGGATAAAGTTTTAATAGCCATTGCAACAAGCTGTGATTTCTGATATTATATTTGTGTTTTCACTCTGAATAACTTTATCAACAACTTCCACTTATCCACAAACTGTTGATAACTTGTGGATAGTTTATACACCTTGTGGGTATTTTATTATCCACAGCACGTGGATATTGTCGAAATATCCTCTTTCTTCTTTATTATATATTTATCAATAATTCCTGTTGATGAATATTTATAATAGCATTCTTAAATAGTCTAAATTAACTTGTACATGCCTTATATAAAAGCTTTGTTTCACTTAATAATAAATGAAATAAATTTGATTTTTGTCTGCTAAAATCACGGCAATCAGGCCGTATTTATTGTTATTTCATATAAAACTGAAAAGGAGGGATTTTATTGGATAATATCGAAAGTTTATGGGATCAATCACTAAAAAGCATGCAAAATAAAATAAGTAAACCAAGCTTTGAAACTTGGTTAAAATCCACCAAAGCCCATATGCTGCAAGGAGATAGACTGACGGTCATTGCACCAAATGAATTTGCTCGTGACTGGCTTGAAGAACGATATTCCCACCTTATTTCAGAAGTTTTACTTGAACTTACAGGTGAAGAATTAGAAGTTAAATTTATCATCCCCTCCAATCAAGGGGATGATTCAATGACTGTTTCAACTCGAGTCAAAAAACCAAAAAAGATTGATGATGATTCAGCTGACTTTCCGCAGTTTATGTTGAATACGAAAAATACATTTGATACATTTGTCATTGGTTCGGGCAACCGTTTTGCCCATGCCGCCTCACTCGCAGTAGCTGAAGCTCCAGCTAAAGCATATAACCCTCTATTTATTTATGGAGGGGTCGGACTTGGAAAAACACATCTTATGCATGCGATTGGCCAATATGTTCTTGAACATAATCCCCATGCTAAAGTTGTGTACCTATCATCAGAGAAATTCATGAATGAATTTATCAACTCAATACGAGATAACAAAGCTGGTGAGTTCCGAGACAAATATCGTACTGTAGACGTGCTTCTCATAGATGATATTCAATTTTTAGCTGGAAAAGAATCAACCCAAGAAGAATTTTTCCATACATTTAATGCCCTTCATGAAGAAAGTAAACAAATTGTTATTTCAAGTGACCGTCCGCCTAAGGAAATTCCTACCTTAGAAGACCGCTTACGCTCACGTTTTGAATGGGGATTAATTACCGATATTACACCGCCTGATTTGGAAACGAGGATTGCTATTCTTAGGAAGAAAGCAAAAGCAGATGGATTAGATATTCCAAATGAGGTTATGCTTTATATTGCCAATCAAATTGATTCCAATATTCGTGAGCTTGAAGGGGCATTGATTCGAGTAGTTGCTTATTCATCATTGATAAATAAAGATATCAATGCTGACTTAGCTGCAGAGGCGTTAAAAGATATTATTCCAAGTTCAAAACCTAAAATCATTACGATTCTTGAAATCCAAAAGACAGTTGGCGAGCATTACAATATTAAATTAGAAGATTTCAAAGCCAAAAAGCGAACAAAGACTTTAGCTTTCCCACGGCAAATCGCTATGTACTTATCAAGGGAATTAACTGACTTTTCCCTCCCTAAAATAGGCGATGAATTCGGCGGTCGTGATCATACAACAGTTATCCATGCCCATGAAAAAATTTCAAAGCTTCTACAAACCGACCCTGTACTTCAGAGGCAGGTTAAAGAAATACAGGAACAGCTAAAAGTATAGATACTCTTAATTATGTGTATAACACGCTGCCACTTACACACAGTCTGTCCACATGTGGATAGACTGTTTTTCCTTATCTTTCTCTATGTTATCCACATACTCACAGGCCCTACTACTATTACTACTATCTTTTAAATAAAAAAATATATAAATAACATATGCCATTAGGCTATAAAGTAGAACTTTATTGGAGGATGAAAAATGAGATTTATTATTCAAAGAGATCGGTTAGTCCATAGTGTTCAAGAAGTAATGAAGGCTGTTACATCAAGAACAACGATTCCCATTTTAACGGGAATAAAAATAACAGCAACAGAAGAAGGTGTAACCTTAACAGGAAGTGACTCTGATATATCTATTCAGTCATTTATCCCGATTGAGGAAGAAGACAACGAAATTGTTGAAATTAAGCAAAGTGGTAGCATTGTCTTAAATGCCAGATTTTTTGGAGATATCGTAAGAAAACTACCAATGGATACTGTTGATATCGAGATATTAAATGGATTTCAAACTATTATTCGTTCAGGGAAAGCTGAATTTAATCTAAATGGACTTGATGCTGAAGAGTACCCTCATCTGCCAATCATAGAGGAAGATCAAACATTTAAATTACCTGCAGATTTATTAAAGACATTAATACGTCAAACAGTATTTGCGGTGTCCACCTCAGAAACACGCCCTATCTTGACAGGTGTAAACTTGAAGGTGGAAGACGATGAATTAATCTGTATTGCAACAGATAGTCATAGATTAGCCATGAGAAAGGCAAAGATCGATAATAATGTAGTTGGTTCTTATAGTGTTGTAATTCCTGGAAAAAGTTTAAATGAATTAAGTAAACTACTTGATGATACAAATGAATTAATTGAAATGGTTATTACGGAGAATCAAGTATTATTTAAAGCGAAAAATTTATTATTCTATTCGCGTCTACTTGAAGGAAATTATCCTGATACATCACGTTTAATTCCAAATGAAAGCAAAACTTCAATTACCGTGCACGCGAAAGATTTTCTTCAAGCGATTGACCGTGCTTCATTATTGGCTAAAGAGGGGAAAAATAATGTTGTTAAGCTGACCACTCTAGAACGTGGGATTATTGAGGTATCATCAAATACGCCCGAAATTGGAAAGGTAAGTGAAGAGCTACAAGCTGAATCCATTGAAGGAGAAGAATTAAAAATTTCCTTTAGCGCTAAGTTTGTAATGGATGCCTTAAAAGCTTTAGAGGGAACAGATATTACAATTAATTTTACTGGAGCAATGCGTCCATTTATTATTCGTTCACTTCATGACGACACAATGTTACAGTTGATTTTACCAGTAAGAACTTATTAAGAAATAAGATGGGGATTGCTTATTTACTAGGCAAATCTGGATAGAAAATTAAACGGTTAGCATCAATAATTTCATAATGAATCCTAAGCGAGAAAAGGATGTCCGAAAAGGTCTGATCTACACTCTATACCGGTTTATAGTGTTATTAACACGTCTATAAGCGATATAGTAAATGTGGGATCCGACCTTTTTGTTAAGAGTGGGCGGCTTTGAAAAAGGTAAAGAAGAGTATCATCTTTTCGGCCCAATTCTTATGTCTAGTATTTAGAATAAATTGACTATTTTTCAAAGTTCTTATGCTTTGTTCATGTTAATTTTGTCTTTATCCGATTTATTTAGTACAATAAAATATTAGAGACTACTTTGAAAGAAGTGATGAACGGATGACTAAAATTCAGATTGATACAGAATATATTACGCTTGGTCAATTTTTAAAATTAGCTGATATTATTCAGAGCGGCGGAATGGCTAAATGGTTTTTAAGTGAATATGAAATTTTTATCAACGGTGAATTAGATAATAGACGGGGAAAGAAACTTAGAGATGGAGACAAAATTGATATTCCCTCGTTCGGTAGTTTTACTATTACGCGTTAAAGTAAAGGGAAGAAGCGCTTATGTATATTGAACAACTAAAACTGAAAAACTATCGGAACTATATAGATATGGAACTGCACTTCGAAAATAAAGTAAATGTCATCCTAGGAGAAAATGCCCAGGGGAAAACGAATGTGATGGAATCGATCTTCGTTTTAGCTATGGCAAAGTCCCATCGGACGTCGAATGATAAAGAACTTATTCGTTGGGATGAAGAGTATGCTAAAATAGATGGTAGGGTGAAAAAGAGAAATACCTCGATTCCGCTTGAACTGGTTATATCAAAAAAAGGCAAAAAGGCAAAAAGCAATCATATTGAACAGCAAAAGTTAAGCCAATATGTTGGTAATATGAATGTGGTCATGTTTGCACCGGAAGATCTTCACCTAGTAAAAGGGAGTCCACAAGGAAGACGCCGGTTCATTGATATGGAAATTGGCCAAGTATCTCCAGTTTACCTTCATGATATGAGTCAATATCAAAAAATTCTTCAACAAAGAAACCATTATTTGAAATTGCTCCAGACGCGTAAACAAGTTGATAAAGCGATGCTCGATGTATTAACTGAACAATTTATACAATATGCAGTAAAAATTTTACAAAGAAGATTTCAATTTCTTACTTTGCTTCAAAAATGGGCTGAGCCAATACACTCTGGAATCTCTCGCGGCTTAGAAATGCTGAAAATTGAATATAAACCATCCTTGGATGTATCAGAAAGTAGTAATTTGTCGAAAATGATAGAAGTATTCCAGGAAAAGTTTGTTAAAATTCAAGGGAGAGAAATCGAACGGGGAATTACACTTATAGGTCCACATCGTGATGACCTAGTTTTTTTTGTGAATGGACGAGATGTTCAAACGTACGGTTCTCAAGGTCAACAACGGACTACAGCACTTTCTCTGAAGCTTGCAGAAATTGAATTAATTCATTCAGAAATGGGTGAGTACCCCATTTTATTATTAGATGATGTATTATCTGAGCTAGATGATTATCGGCAATCACACTTGTTAAATACTATTCAAGGGAAGGTCCAAACCTTCGTAACAACAACTTCAGTGGAGGGAATTGATCACCAAACTTTACGTGATGCCTCTACTTTCCATGTGAATCAGGGGAATGTGACTAAAGTTAAATGATGGGGTGAATGCATGTATCTTCATATTGGTGAGGACATTCTTGTAAAAACGGATGACGTAATTGCGATTCTGGATAAAAATTTACTCAACTCATCTCCAATCATGGAGGAATTTATACAAAAAAAAGAGGGAGTTATACAGAACTTAGCAAAGAGTTCAATTAAATCAATCGTTATTACAAATGAGATTGTTTATTATTCACCACTTGCATCAGCGACGTTAAAGCGGCGATCATTGCAACGAACGATATTATTTGATGATAGCCAATAAAAATCGCCGTAAGTTCTTGACTATGTAAAACTAGTTATTCTACCATAATTTATTACCGAGGAAATGCGATTGAAAGCATAAGCACCTCAAATCATGAATGGTTTTGCAGGCGATAAGGTTAGTCATCAAAATGTCTAAAAAAACTTATACATTCGTTAGTGGAACTGTAAAGAAGGCGAACGACATCTAACAGGTTTTTCGTAAATCTTAAGAAAAGTAAATGTTTTTCAGACTTCTGAGTTGTTTTTGACTTCAGAAGTTTGGAGTTACTTGAACTCAAGTAGTTAAGTGTTGGACACTAAAACTACTTTTTTAAAATATTTGATTATATTTTTTGAACAAGCTAATCAATGCAAAAAGAAAAGTGTAGGTGAAATCGTATGACAATGGATCAAAAGGAAGTACAAGGTCAGGCATATGATGAAAATCAGATACAAGTTTTAGAAGGACTTGAGGCAGTACGTAAACGTCCGGGGATGTATATTGGTTCTACATCAGGAAAGGGACTTCATCATCTCGTTTGGGAAATTGTTGATAATAGTATTGACGAAGCACTTGCAGGGTTTTGTGACCACATTCAAGTGATTATTGAAGAAGATAACAGTATTACAGTTATTGATAACGGCCGAGGAATTCCAGTTGGGATTCAAGAAAAAATGGGTCGTCCAGCGGTTGAAGTTATTCTGACAGTATTGCATGCTGGAGGGAAGTTTGGCGGCGGAGGTTATAAAGTATCAGGTGGTTTACACGGTGTAGGTGCATCGGTAGTTAATGCTCTTTCAACAGTTTTAGAAGTGTATGTTCATCGTGAAGGGAGTATTCACTATCAAAAATTTATGCGCGGTGTTCCACAAGCTGATTTAGCGGTAATTGGTGAAACCGACCATACGGGAACGACAATTCGTTTTAAACCAGATAGTGAAATTTTTACAGAAACACTCGAGTATGATTTCGATACTTTAGCAACACGTGTCCGAGAGCTTGCTTTTTTGAATAAAGGGATTTTGCTCAGTATCGAAGATAAACGTGGTGAAGGTAAGAAAAATGAATATCATTACGAAGGCGGAATTAAGTCATATGTTGAACACTTGAACCGTTCTAAAGAAGTGATCCATGAAGAACCGATATTCATGGAAGGTGAAAAGGACGGTATTTCCGTAGAAATTGCAATGCAATACAATGAAAGTTATATAAGTAATTTATTTACATTTGCAAATAATATTCACACATATGAGGGTGGCACGCATGAGTCTGGTTTTAAAACAGGACTGACCCGTGTTATTAATGACTATGCGCGTAAAAATGGGTTAATTAAAGAGGCTGATGCAAACTTGTCAGGGGACGATGTCCGCGAAGGTTTAACTGCGATTGTCTCTATTAAGCACCCAGATCCACAATTTGAAGGGCAAACAAAAACAAAGCTAGGAAACTCAGAAGTAAGAGCGGCAACGGATTCCATTTTATCGGAAAGACTTGATTCCTTCCTATACGAAAACCCTTCTGTAGCTAGGAAAATTGTTGATAAAGGCCTTATGGCAGCTAGAGCACGGATGGCTGCTAAAAAGGCGCGGGAATTAACAAGAAGAAAGAGTGCCCTAGAAGTTTCGAGTCTACCGGGTAAATTAGCAGATTGTTCATCAAAGGACCCTTCTATCAGTGAACTTTATATAGTTGAGGGTAACTCAGCTGGTGGTTCAGCTAAGCAAGGTCGTGATCGACATTTCCAAGCCATTTTACCCCTTAGAGGTAAAATCTTAAACGTTGAGAAGGCACGTTTAGATCGAATTCTAAATAATGTTGAAATTGGTACGATTATTACAGCGCTTGGTACTGGGATCGGTGAAGAATTTGACATTTCCAAAGCGCGATATCATAAAATTGTCATTATGACAGATGCAGATGTAGATGGAGCCCATATCCGTACATTGATGCTGACGTTTTTTTATCGTTATATGAGAAATATTCTTGAGCATGGCTATATCTATATTGCTCAGCCGCCTCTTTATAAGATTCAACAAGGCAAGAGAGTTGAATATGCTTATAATGATCGCCAACTTAATGAAATTATGGCGAGTCTACCGAGTACACCTAAACCTAATCTACAGCGTTATAAAGGACTCGGTGAGATGAATCCAGAGCAACTATGGGAAACGACTATGAGCCCCGAAACGAGAACGCTACTACAGGTTAGTTTGAGTGATGCGATTGAAGCGGATGAAACATTTGAAATGTTGATGGGTGACAAGGTCGAACCACGTCGTAATTTCATTGAAGAAAACGCCATATATGTTAAAAATCTTGATGTTTAATAATTAAAGGTTGTCCCAAATTAAAATCAGCCCCTGCAATTAACCATTCCATGAATAGCGCTATAAAGTGCGTTCAATGTGGGGGCAGGCCCCTTTGGGACATGCCTTTTACATATCGTCCTACCGGTTAGACAAACTGAGGTTACAGCTTTTATAAGGAGGTCTGCTCCATGTCAGAAAATCAAAAAGAAAATGTTCAAGAAATTAATATTAGTACTGAGATGCGAACGTCATTTTTAGACTACGCAATGAGTGTTATTGTTTCCCGGGCTTTACCTGATGTCAGGGACGGTTTGAAACCAGTACACCGGAGAATTCTTTATGCAATGAATGATCTTGGCATGACATCTGATAAACCGTTTAAGAAGTCTGCGCGTATCGTCGGAGAAGTTATTGGTAAGTATCATCCGCACGGTGATTCTGCTGTGTATGAAACAATGGTACGGATGGCTCAGCCATTCAATTATCGTCATATGCTTGTTGATGGCCATGGGAATTTTGGGTCTGTAGATGGTGATCAGGCTGCGGCAATGCGTTACACAGAAGCAAGAATGTCGAAAATTTCGATGGAATTACTTCGTGATTTGAATAAAGATACAGTGGATTACCAAGATAACTATGATGGTTCTGAAAAGGAACCTGTTGTTATGCCAGCTCGTTTCCCTAACTTACTAGTAAATGGTTCATCTGGAATTGCAGTTGGAATGGCAACTAATATTCCCCCACATAATTTAGGGGAAGTAATTGACGGCGTATTGGCTTTGAGTAAAAATCCTGAAATTACGATTGCAGAATTAATGGAATACATACCAGGCCCAGATTTTCCAACAGCAGCGTATATTTTGGGGCGCAGTGGCATTCGAAAAGCCTATGAAACTGGAAGGGGCTCGATTATTCAACGAGCAAAAGTCGAGATTGAAACGAAATCAAATGGTAAACAAGTAATTCTTGTTACTGAAATACCATATCAAGTCAATAAAGCAAGGCTAATTGAAAAAATTGCCGAACTTGCTCGAGATAAGAAAATTGAAGGTATTACAGACCTACGAGATGAATCAGACCGGAATGGTATGCGGATTGTCATGGAAGTTCGGAAGGAAGCTAATGCAAATGTGTTATTGAACAATTTGTATAAACACACTTCTATGCAGACGACATTCGGGGTTAATTTACTTGCCCTTGTAGATGGCCAACCAAAAGTATTGAATTTAAAAGAATGCTTGTATTATTACTTAGAGCATCAAAAAGTAGTAATTCGCAGAAGAACTGAGTTTGAATTACGAAAAGCAGAAGCACGTGCTCACATTCTTGAAGGTTTACGAATTGCTCTCGATAATCTGGATGCCATTATCAAATTAATTCGTGGGTCGCAAACAACGGATATTGCCCGTGAAGGATTAATGACACAATTTTCGCTTTCAGAAAAACAAGCTCAAGCCATCTTAGATATGCGATTACAACGCTTGACAGGACTAGAGCGTGAAAAAATTGAAGAAGAATATCAAGCTTTAGTTGCACTTATTGCTGAATTAAAGGCTGTTCTCGCTGATGAGGAGAAGGTACTACAAATTATCCGTGAAGAGTTGCTTGAAATTAAAGAACGCTTCGATGATGAACGTCGTACTGAAATCTTAATGAGTGGATTTGAAAGTATTGAGGATGAAGATTTAATACCAGTAGAAACAACCATCGTAACTTTGACGCATAATGGTTACATTAAACGATTACCAGTAACTACCTACCGTAGTCAAAAGCGTGGTGGACGAGGAATACAAGGAATGGGAACGAATGAAGATGACTTCGTAAACCATCTCTTAACGACATCTACACATGATACGTTGTTATTCTTCACGAATAAAGGAAAAGTATACCGTGCAAAAGGGTATGAAATTCCTGAGTACGGTAGAACTGCAAAAGGATTACCTTTAATCAACTTGCTTGAAATTGAAAAAGGTGAATGGGTAAACGCCATTATTCCAGTAAAGGAATTTACAGATGGCGATTTCTTATTCTTTACAACTAAGTTCGGTATTTCTAAAAGATCGCCATTATCCTCTTTTGCTAACATTCGTAATAACGGTTTAATTGCTGTAGGGTTACACGAAGGGGATGAATTAATCTCAGTTCGACTTACAGATGGTGATAAACAAATCGTCATTGGTACAAAAGACGGTATGCTGATTAGATTCCCTGAAACGGATGTTCGTTCTATGGGTCGAACAGCAGCTGGGGTTAAAGGGATTTCCTTGAGGGAAGATGATGAAGTTGTAGGCATGGAGATTCTTGAGGAAAATGAAGAAGTGCTAATTGTAACTAAATTTGGTTATGGAAAGCGAACTCCTGCAGAAGAATATAGAATCCAAAGCCGTGGTGGAGTTGGAATTAAAACGTGCAATGTAACAGATAAAAATGGTGAGCTAGTTGCAGTCAAAACAGTAACTGGGGAAGAAGATATCATGATTATCACAGCAGAGGGCGTATTGATTCGTATGGCTGTTGGAGATATCTCAACAACTGGACGTAATACTCAGGGAGTTAAACTGATCCGTCTTGAAAATACAGAAAATGAATTCGTAGCTACAGTAGCGATGGCTGAACGTGAAGAAGTAAAAGAGATTGAAGACAGTCTCGATGAAGCTCAGCCAAACGAAGCGATTGACGAAATAGAAGTTAATGATACGGAAGAATGATAAAAACAAGTGGGTGTCTCATAAGGGTCTGATCTCGCACTCTAAATCAGTATGTAGTGTTCCATACACTTATCGTATACTGAATTTAGTTGTTGCAGGGTCTGACCCTTTGCTTTTTGGATACCTCCGTTTTTTAGCGTTTTACAGGTAAGATAAACAATTAGAGGAAAGTTAATTTTGTCCCGCATTAACTGGCAGTACCTCCAAAACCTCGAGAATTAGAGGAACCGAAGAAGCGTAGCTGGGAGATGAAGAACCCCCGCTTATTTAATTTTTTACTTTATCATCTGCTACATGGCTTTTTTTGTTCAAACAAAGTAATATTATGGTAATGTAATGAAAAGATGTAAATTAAGAGGTGAAGAACTTGCTGGTAAAAACAAAAAACTTAGTAGCGGGATGTATCCTTAGTAAGGATATTAGCGGTTTAACAAGTTATCCGTTAATGAACAAAAAAACAATCCTAACAGAAGATTTGTTAGAAGTACTTAAAGCTTTTTTTATCACTGAAGTTAGCGTAGAGAAAACCCTTGTTGACGGAACAAAATTTACACCTCGAGAAATAATTGACGATGAAGGGGAAGGAGCTCAAGAGAACTCTAGCTTTATTGCGGATTACCTAAAGGCTGTACAATCATATAAACGTCAATTCCAAAATTGGCAGGCAGGAAGTGCTGTTGATGTAGCTAAAATAAGGGAAATTATGATCCCACTCTTTGAAAGGTCTCTAGAGAAACCATTAGAAATTTTCTCGCTACATCATTATTCTAATAAAGAAGATTACTTGTATCATCATACTGTTTCCATCGGTCTTTTAAGTGGATATCTTGCAAAAAAAATGGATTATGATGTTGCGGATGTGTATCAAATCATACTTGCGGGAAGTCTAGCAGATTGTGGGATGGCTAAAATCCCTCCAGAAATATTAGGGAAAAGTACAAGTCTTACCGCCTTAGAATATGAGGAGGTTAGAAAACATCCAATTTATAGTCTGAGAATGCTTCAAAGAAGTACTATTTTAAAAGAGTCAGTTAAATATGCAATTCTTCAACATCATGAAAGATTGGATGGCAGCGGGTACCCACGGGGCAAAAGTGAACGAACACCGCATGCTTTTGCGAAAATTGTCGCAGTAGCGGATGCCTATCATGCTATGACATCTGAAAGGGCCTATAGAAAGAAACAATCCCCATTTAAAGTAATGGAGATGATTATGCAAGATGATTTCGGGAAGTTCGATATTACTGTTATAAATATACTTTTGTCTTGTATTATGAATTACTCAATGGGAAGTAGGGTACGATTATCAAATGGATATATTGCTGAGATTGTATTTATTGATAAACAATCTCCGACAAGACCGTTAATTAAAGTTATTGATACAGGTGAGATGATTCACTTAAACAACTATCGGGATTTATTTATTGAGGAAGTCTTATAAAAATTTATATGTGTAACTTAACTTAATTAAGATAGATGGAAATCTTATTCTGATAATAGGGGAACAGTTATATATCGCTTGGTATCTTTTTAAAATTTTATTTCTAATAATGCTTGTAATTTTAAAAGATACCATATATAATGATCAAGTCGTCAACAAATATTAGTATTAATAACAAATGTTATATTATTATAAATTAATTGTTGATTTTAAAATTGAAGTATGCTATATTAATAAAGTCGCTTCTGAGAGGTTAGCGAAATTGCTCTTTGAAAACTGAACAAAACAAAGCGCCAACGTTTAAATTTAAGTGAGTACACACTATAAAAACAAATGAGCAAGTCAAACACTTTTTGGAGAGTTTGATCCTGGCTCAGGACGAACGCTGGCGGCGTGCCTAATACATGCAAGTCGAGCGAATGATTGG
>NZ_JACJHX010000012.1 GCF_014138605.1 Peribacillus huizhouensis
GGTAGTACAACCATACTTTGCAATAGAGAATCGATATTCAACAATCGGGCGCGATTCTTCAATAAAGAAGATCGCTTTTTTCCGTTATAGGGCCATTTAATGGAATAAGAATATTTATGCCTTTAATAAGTTTTTCTTCTTTATAGAGCTTTAGGTATTAAAGTTTTGTGAGTAATTGGGGGACAGAGCAAAAAACGCATATTTTGTATAAGGGTTCCCAAAACGTCTATCCTCAACACTAATGAAATATTGATTTGTGACCCTCCTTTAACAAGTTTTTAGCGCTAATTCAAAAGTATTCAAACAAATTCCCAAACGTGGACTATTTAGAGAGAAAAACTCTAAAAAGAGATTATCATTTAATATAGTACATTTCATCTTGTTTGGAGAATAACCAAATGATACCATGTAGTTAAATAAATTTTACTGTGTAAATTTATATTACGGAGTTGATTTTATGAAACCAATATTAACCTTAACAGAGTACAGTCAATTAAAAGCACTTAGTGATCCGTTACGGGCAGAGATGATGATGCGTTTGTTAGAAAAACCATATACAGGTCAACAGTTATCTGAGTACTTTAATTTATCCCGGGCAAAAATTCATTATCATCTTAAAGAACTAGAAAAAAATCAACTCATTTCAATTGTAAAGAAAGAAGAGAAGAATGGTATCATTCAGAAGTTTTATCAATCTGTTGCCAGAGGTTTTACTCCTGCTGCAGAGTTACTTCCACACCTGGAAGATATTAGTGAAAATTCCAGACAACTGCTTCTGCAAATGGCTGAAAGAACCAAAAGTGTTATTCTTTCGGCACCCGAGAACGCTTTTAAATTGAATAAAGCTAGCGAAGACCCTTCTGAATGGGATTATGTAGGATCCATGTGGCAATTTTCCGCAAAAGAAGACCACTTTAAAGATTGGATAAAAAAGTACTTCGCCCTAATGCAAGAATTTAGCGAGATAACAAAAGAGACCCAAACAAGCGACCCTGATAGCAAAATCTATTATATTTCCACAATGGCTTTCCAAATTGACGAGCCTGTAATGGATGATATGAAAAGTAATAAAGAAGAGGAGTAACAATACTCCTTGTTCTTTTTATGAACATGTTAAAAAAAACTAACCGTTTCAACTAAATTTAACTACGGGGGGGTAAATAATGAAATTTTTACTAAAAAACAAAAACTTTCTTTACTTATTTTTAGGTAGAATAGTCACTAATATGGGGGATAGTCTTTATTATGTTGCATCCATGTGGCTTGTGTATGAACTGGGTAAAAGCTCTTTTTACACGGGTCTGGCGGGTTTCTTAATATTACTGCCCAAAGCAATGCAGTTTCTTTTAGGACCGTTTGTGGATAGGTGGAGAATCAAAAAGACCTTAGTGATTACACAAATTCTACAATCCGTGCTCATCTTAATTATACCCATCTCCTATTTATTTGGATTTCTCTCCATTCAACTAATTTTAATCGTTATGCCTATTATTGCATTTATAGAGGAATTTGCTTATCCAACTCAGACAAAAGCACTTCCTTTAATCCTTAGTAAATCAGAATTAATAAAAGGGAACTCTCTTTTTTCCTTTGCTTATCAAGGGGTAGATCTTGTATTTAATGCCCTAGCCGGAATTTTCGTAGCAGCTGTAGGAGCAATATGTTTGTACGTCGTTGACTCTATAACTTTTGCTATGGCAGCCATCTTTTTTAGTTTACTAAAAGTTACCCAGAATGCAGATCAAAGTTCTAAAGAAGAGAAACATAGAAAGTTATCCATAAAGGCTTATTTAAAAAAATTAACGGAAGGGTTTTCAATCGTTTTTAATTCATTACTGTGGGTATTTTTAGTGGGGTCTTCAATTGCTAACTTTTGTATTGGCATGACCATGGCTATACTGCCTTCTTTTTCTGATATATTAGGAGGAGTAGAAATGTATGGCGTATTATTAACGACGTTATCCGCAGGTTCTTTTATTGGTGCGTTACTGGGGTCCTTCCTTGGAAAATATCGTGTCGGTATCTTATCCATTGTTTGCTTCACACTTGGGGCGTGCTGCTGGACATCTGCAGCATTAGTTTCATCACCTATACTTTCAACCTTACTTTTTGGGTTAGCATGGATACCGATTGGTGCAGTAAATGTATTAATTGCAGGGGTTTCGCAATCAGTTATTCCTAATAGAGTTTTAGGCCGAGTTAACTCAGTCATGTATAGTTTGAGTGTTATCGTCATGCCTATAGGATCTTTATTAGGTGGTTACTTAGCCACTATAGTTAATAGTAAAATTATTTTTGCTTTTACAGGAGTTGGAGTGCTATGTATATCTATTGTTTGGCTTGTCCACCCAGCATTAAGGGCATTACCTAAGGGGGAAGAAATGAGCGCAAAAACATTTAGACTTAACTTTGAGGAGCAAAATATTTTTGTTCTTGAAAGAGGGACACATAAATTTTAGATATTTTTGTTCTTACTTAAGGTGGGGGCCGTTTTTAAATGGTATAACTCTAAATGTTGTAAATCGCATTTTGCTGGTGATACCCTGATATATTTTTCCGGTTTGTAAATACTGGGGTATCAAAATCCTTAACTGAACGGGTGCTACTTTTTAATAAAGAACCTTTTCAACGACCTTTGATCTTCCACAATCGGGCGCTTTAGTGGAATAAGAATTAAATAATTTTATTATTTGTTTCAATTTTAGAAGTAAAGCTGAACTGAATATTTTAAGAACTTTAAAAGGAGGTACTGCAATTTAAGTAGTGCCTCCTTTCCATTTTTAATAGCAATTTTAAATGCCTTTATTGTTTCTATTCAGAATTTAGTATTGATAAATAGGTGAAAATTACGTTATATAGTTTTTGGTTATACTCATATAATTTGATATTTCCTTGATAGTTTAAAGGATAAACTAGATAAATAACATTTTGGATTATAATAATATAGTTTTAGCTAGATATTATGAAATATTCGACCTTATATTATTATGTTTTTGTCTTCCTCTTAGTTTTGTCTCATTTGAAAATACAGGCTTGTCAGGGATTCATAGGTTTTATCTCATAGTTTTATATAATATCCGGTCAAGAGAGAAAACAATAGATGGGCATAAACGAAGTCTTCTATAAGCACTTACTATCATTGCTGAAAAAAACTCGCAATGTTTTCTGGGAACATGGAATTACTTTCATTCATTTAGAAAAATCTATATGATAAAAGTTGATGTTGTAAACTGAGGGGCGAGTCCATGAATGAACAGTACTATGATGCATTACTAAACATAAGAACAGCAGGTGACCAAAAGGGATTCAATAATTCTATGCATTATCATCGGTATGAGCCAACACCATATCGTGCGCTCGAAACTTTATTTAATTCCTATGAATTGAAAAGCAGTGATCGTGTTGTCGATTTTGGCTGTGGAAAAGGACGGTTAAATTTCTATATCCACCATTTATTTCAGGCGACTGTTGTTGGGATTGAAATGAACGAAAGATTTTGTAAAGAAGCGATTGAAAATCGAACAAGATATTTGAAGAAGGTAAAAAACAGAACAGATATAATCCATTTTCATTGTTGCTTAGCAGAAGAATATCAAATTAATCCGTTAGATAATCGTTTTTATTTTTTTAATCCATTTTCAATCCAAATTTTTATGCAAATTATTAATAATATCTTGTTGTCAGTTGAGGAGTTTGAAAGGGAAATCGAGTTAATTTTGTATTATCCGTCAGATGATTATCATTATTTTTTAGAGAACCAAACCTCATTTGAAATAAAAGAAGAAGTCATCCTGCCAGACTATGCGCATAATCCTTATGAGAAATTTTTAATTTATCGATTAGTTTATTAGAAAGATATAAGGAAGGTGTTTCAAAGGGGGAAGTGCCTAATGGGGCATCCACTAATAATCTAATATGTTGGTTAGAGTTGATATTTTTTAAAAAATAATTAAGGTACATTCAATCATTAAACTAAAACTTAGTTATTATTGAAGGGTACCATTTGAATATGCCATTTTGATAAAAGGACTAGGCCAAACAAAGCAGCTGATTTCTGTATTCTACAGGGGACATAGAGGAAGGGTTATTGTCTTGCCTGCTAAATATCTGCAGGTTACCAAGGTTAGAAAAAGTTGCCGGTTGATTCTGCCTCCAAAATGTATGACACTAAAGTAGCAAGAAAGCAGTCAAACACTTAGGAGGAAAACAATAATGAAAAATAAGAGATTGCTACTTTCACTAATGGTATGCATGGCCATTATTTTTTCTGTGGTTACTATTCAGCCTACTGTTTCCAAAGCGCAGACTAATGGCCATGATCCAGTTATCTTCATTCACGGTGCAGGCGGAACAAGTACAGGCTTTTATGGCATAATAAATTATCTAAAAAAACAAGGCTGGTCCGATAATGAAATATATGCTATCGAATTTACGGATAAATCTGGTGTTAGTTTGAATAATCAAAAACAGCTTACTTCTTATATAGATGAGGTATTAAAGAAAACAGGAAAGAGCAAGGTTGATATTGTTGGACACAGCGCGGGAGGCCTTAATACCCTAACTTATATCCTCAATGGCGGCGGAAGCAAGGTAAACGATGTGGTAACGTTGGGTTCTCCAAACAAATATGTAACATCGAAAGCTCCCGTAGGTACTAATCCTAACCAAAAAATTCTTTATACTTCGATTTATAGTACCAACGACTATGTGGTGCCTACTTGGCTTTCAGTCCTTCAGGGAGCGAAAAACGTTCAAATCAGTGGTGCAGACCACGTGGGAATGCTCATGAACAGTAAAGTATACGAGCTGGTTAAAGAAGGATTGAATGGCGGGGGCCAAAATACAAATTAACAAAAGGATCTTATCTTGAACTTAGTTTTTTCAACAATTAATCATAGACAGAAATCAAGAATGTCTGGATTAATTTAGATTAAATTTCAATACTGCTAGATACTGGATTGATAGAGATAACAAGGGCTGTCCCGAAAGTCATACTTCTGACTTATCGGGTAGCCTTTTTTCTTTAAACAGTGTATAGCTGAAAGAGTTGCCTCAAGTTGAATCTCCCAAACAATTTGATTTTTAAGGGAGAAAGTTGCTACTGATTATTTGGCAACTTCTCTTCAGGATGTCCGTTGCCTTGCCTCTTTTTATTTTGCTCATTTTTTTTCTGTGTATCATGTAGTTTCTCTACATAATCATGCGTGCTTTCTTGTTTCATCGTAATTCCTCCTCCTTTATCAAGTAGTTTTTAATGTAACCAAAATCCTTAGAAAGATGCACATTAACAAACGAGAATTCTTCATGTAGCTAAAATGAATTGGTAAGTAATATGCGCAAGTTGGTTAGTAAAAGAGAGTAAAGATGATAAGTAGAGAACCAAAACTTGCGAAAAATCGTTGTATAAACATCAAATATTACAAAAAAATCCTTAAGATATAAAAAATAGCATTTGTATAGTATATACTCGATAATAAAGAAGGGTGATGAGGAGTGCTGGCTACGAACGATGACTACAGAAATTGAATTTATAAACGTCAGTAAGACATATTTGAATCAGCAAGAGGTAGTGAATGTATTAAAAGGAGTGAGTGGAAAGGTAGAAAAAGGGGAGATTGTCACTATTATTGGACCATCAGGGTCAGGGAAAAGTACGATTTTGTCCCTTTGCAATTTGTTGCTTACTCCTGATGAAGGGGAGGTATGGATTCAGGGAAAGGACGTTGGCGACTGGGATATCCAAACACTTAGACGTCAGGTTGGCATAGCTTTTCAAGGCGCTCCTATGCTTACTGGAACAGTACAGGAAAATTTGTCTTTGCCTAAAAGGCTGCAGGGCAAAACGTTAGAAAATCCTAAGAAATACATGGAGTATGTAGGACTAACAGAAGATCTTTTGCTACGTCAGGCCAAAGAGCTTTCAGGTGGGCAGAGACAAAGATTATCGCTTGCTAGAACATTAGTGAACGATCCAGCTATTTTATTGCTCGATGAAGTAACATCCGCATTAGATTCTTTGTCTGCACATGAGGTAGAAGAACTAATTTTACGGATTAACCGTGAAAGGCAAACGACGATTCTCTGGGTTACGCATGATCAATCGCAAGCAGAAAGAGTAGGCGATCAAACGTGGCTCGTGATTGAGGGGAGAATAGTCGAAGCGGCTCCTACTAAGCAATTTTTTGTTAAGCCAAAACAAGAGCAGACAAAACAATTTTTGGAGATGAGGAGGGAGTACAAATGAGTTTAATTGCCCTTCTCTTCAGTTTTGGATTCGTTATTTTTTCCTTTTTTCTTTCACACGCATTTAAGTTAGGACTTGGTCGAGACTTGATTATTACGGGTATTCGGGCCACCATTCAATTACTTGTTGTTGGTTATATTCTTAACACCGTATTTGGTTTTGAGAATCCACTTGCTATGATTTTGATGCTCTTAGTTATGGTGTTCGTAGCAACTATAAATGCAGCGAAACGCGGTAAGGGTTTACCACGTATTTTTTGGAAAATTTTCTTGACGATTAGTATCGTTGAGATAATCACTCAAGGGTTTTTACTTGGATTACAGATCGTACCGGCAACTCCGCAGTATACAATCTCCATTAGTGGAATGATAATCGGTAATTCAATGGTTATCGCAAGTCTTTTCTTAAATCGTTTAAAAGCGGAGTTGGAAATGAGAAAAGAAGAAGTTGTGCTCGTCTTGTCACTTGGAGGAAGTGTAAAACAATCCATATATCCAATCCTAAAACAATCAATACGGTCCAGTTTAATCCCAACGATTGAAGGACAAAGAACAATTGGTCTTGTCCAACTTCCGGGCATGATGACCGGACAGATTATAGCTGGAGCTGACCCTGTAGAAGCCGTCCGTTTTCAACTATTGATTGTATTTATGATCTTGTTTGCAGCAGTCCTGACAGCTATTATCCTGGGCTTTCTCATTTATCCGGAATTATTTAATAAGAAACAGCAGCTAGATATCAGCGCTTGGTAAAATCTAATATTTGTAAATTGTGGTAGTTGGATTATATTCTACATATAGAAAGGTGATAAACATGAATTTTACAATTAAACAAGAAACCAGTTCGGATTATCGAGCAGTCGAAACTATGATAAAGTCAGCTTTTGAGCATGCAGAGTATACAGACCATGATGAACACAACCTAGTGGCAAGACTAAGGAAGAGTGGGGCATTTATTCCAGAGCTATCCTTACATGCTGTATTAGAGAATGACATTGTGGGGCATATTTTGTTTACAAAAATCATGATACATAATGGGAAAGAAAAGTATCCCTCTCTTGCTCTTGCACCGGTTGCAGTATTACCCAGTTATTAAGGTAAAGGGATTGGTAGCAAACTTATTCTAGAGGGAATAAAACGAGCGAAATCTCTTGGTTTTGAATCTGTGATTGTGCTCGGGCATGAAGAGTATTATCCGCGCTTTGGATTTGTTCCAGCAAGCAAATATAAGATATCGGCACCATTTGAAGTACCAAATGAAGCCTTTATGGCATTGGAACTGAAATCAGGAGCTTTGCATCATGTTACTGGAACCGTAGAATATCCAAAAGAATTTCTTACATGAGTATAGGATTTGAATGAGACAAGGCTGATAAAGGGGAAGCAAAAAGAACGACTTCATTTAGGAATGTATCCGAGCAAAAATACAAATAATATTTGTACAAATAAACAAACATGATCCGAATTGAAAGGAGGACAATATGAAATTGCATCAAATTATGGAAAATGTAAAATCTACTTTTCAACAAGCAGCTGCGCTTGTGAAATCTACGATTGCAGGATCCTCGACTACGATTCAAGAATTGGCGGACTATGTACTTCATCATTCAGAGACACAACAGGAAAATCGTACTCTTTTGGGCATCACCTATTCGTTTTATCATTTGGAACAAGAGGAGATTCAATATTATTTAGAAATGAGGGGCTCTCATATATTACAGTTGGACGTAGAGACGACTGACAAAAAATTCGTATCCTATCGTTCTTATCGTGATCAAGATCAGTTACATACAAAAATCCTATTGCGTTAAAACGCCACCATTTACTATAAGAGGATCAATCCTATTGAATGCTACACCCGCCTAATCTCAATGGTGGCGGTGCTTAGCCGGAATTTTGGATATTTTCTCGATAAAATTAGTATACACGCTAAGTAGTTTGGCTTTATTAGTAAGTGGCGAAGCACCGGCCCCATGTCCTTCAAACGAAAATAAAATTTTCCGAGCCGCTTTTAGGTCAAGTCTAATAACAATAAGCGACCTAATTATCTCTTTTGATTAACCAAGTCGCTTATCTTTTTCATTTAATGATGGGTTTTCCCTTCACTTTATCATTTGGTCTTTCAGTGGTTTCCGTGCGTAATCAACAAATTGATTAAACATATAAGTGAGGTACGAGTTTAATTCAAATCGATCTTCTTGAAAAAAATCAGTCAATCTTTTTGTATTCTCTTTCAATAGAATCACCTCCAACTAACTATTAAACTGCCTTTTTATTATAATTGCCAACCTATGATTCTTTCATACATTTAATGTAAAAAACTAGTGAAGTTTAGGTAATGGTTATGAAGGAAGGAAAAGGGAATGGAGCTACAATTCTAAGGAGAATGAACGAATATCATAAGTTTGTCTGTAAAAACATATGATAATACATCTGCAGCCTCCACCTCTTTGTAGGAAGTTTGGTATGTAGAATATAGTACCCCGCATACTAGATGTTGGTCTTTAAACACAAATTTATTTAGTCAATTCTTATAAGAATTCTCCTGTATCGGCCCCGCCTTCGCCAAATACAATGATGACCCCGCATGTCATCCGCCTATAAATGATTTTAATAGAAAACGCTTACATTTGCAAAGATTTCTGTAAATCAAATTTCGACATAATGTAAGTGGCACAAATTTGCATGTCTGTACCTTTAAAATCCTTATATTTCATAGATAATAGATTGTCTATGAAAATAAGGTCAAATCGAAAGTTAAGAGTTTTGTCGAAGAAAAAAGATGTCATCCTAAATAGACGACATCTTTGTATAATTTGGCTCGTTTCAAAATGAGAGTCTAGTGTGTGGTGCCACCAATTTCTCGAATATCATCTTTTTCAGTAGCTGCAATGACTGCTGCTGTTTTGAGCCCACTTACAATAATATCAAGACTTAAACTCGGAGAACCGTTTTCGACCGTTTGCTCGGGAATATATGGAATATGGATAAAGCCGCCACGTATTTGCGGCGCATGATTAGTTAAATAGTGCATTAATCCATAAAATAGATGGTTACAAACGTACGTCCCGGCAGTATTGGAAACGGAAGCTGGGACGCCATCTTTCCTCATCTGATGAACGATTCGTTTGATCGGCAAAGTTGACCAATATGCAGCTGGCCCATCCTCTGAAATAGGTTCATCGATCGGCTGATTTTTCTGATTATCTGGAATTCGTGCATCATCGACATTAATGGCGATTCGCTCTGGGGTTATTTGCGTACGTCCCCCTGCTTGACCAACACAAATGACAACATCAGGCTCATGAGTTTTAATCGCTTTGATCGCCGCTTTGATTGATTCATGAAAGACAGTTGGTACTACTTGAGTGACAATCTCAACCTCATCTATGACAACACCTTCTAATTGTTTGACTGCTTCTAGTGCTGGGTTTATTGTATCATTTCCAAATGGTTCGAAGCCGGTTACTAATACCTTTTTTCTCATCATTAAACCTCCCATTTCACAAGTACATACATAAGTACGATATTGAATGCAAGCACTAGTAATGCTGTTGGAATTTGTACACGGATGACATGATTTTTATCCTTCAAATCTAGTAATGCGGCAGGGACGATATTGAAATTTGCTGCCATTGGTGTCATAAGTGTTCCACAATAGCCAGCAAACATAGAGATTGCAGCAATATGATTCGGATTTGCGTCAAATTGAGTAATTAAAAATGGAACAGCAACTCCTGCTGCCATTACTGGAAACGCCGCAAATGCATTTCCCATAATCATTGTAAATAATGCCATACCAATACAGAAGACAAATACAATCATAAATAAGGAGTTTTCAGGAATGATTTTAGTCACGACATCCGAAACAACGGTTCCTACGCCAGCTTTTGTAAAAATCGTACCTAATGTTGCTAAAAGTTGTGGCAATAATACAGCCCAGCCGATCGCTTCTAATAATCGGCGAGATTCCTTAATAGCCGTTTGTGGCGTATTTTTTGTCAAGTACATCGCTGCAATAATTGCAATCAAACAGGCTATCCCTAATGCAACTAATGTTGGATTTTTAGGGTCCAATATAAACAATGAATTAATTTTTACTCCTTCAAATCCTTTTGCACCGATTACCGTAATGATAGGAATAAGAAGTGCAGGGAAGAATAACCAGCTACCTAGACGTTTACGCTGTGTTTCTCTTTCTTGTGCCGATGATTCGCCATAACTTCCTTTGCGAAGTCCGCCCATACCAACGACAAGTACCAGGATAATAACCATTAAACCAATATAGAATGGTGGTATAACACTTCCAAATAATAGAGTGATGGAATAGATGAAATAAAACAATCCAGATAAGTGTCGACGAGGATTTGCTTTATCACTAAAAGTGTACAAGGAACAGCATAAGCAAATGATCCCCATTATAATATAAATAAATTCAACGGAAAAAATCATCTTATCACATCCTTTTTAGTTGTTGAGCCTAATGTTCGATCCAGCTTTTTATCAAATAAGCGAAGTCTAATTGAATGAACAATTAAAGCAAAAACCGCTGTAGGGATTCCCCAAAGCGCCATTGAAATCGGATCGGATTCTATCCCATTTTGGTCAAAGAAGCCCTTCATTAATAAAATGGCTCCGACTGCAACAAATATATCTTCGCCGAAAAATAATCCGATATTATCAGCGGCTGCCGCATGTGCGCGAATTTCATCTCGTTCTTTCTCTGGAATTTCGCCATATTTTGCTTTTGCAGCTCCTTCAGCCATCGGCGCAAGTAGAGGACGAACAGTTTGAGGGTGACCACCAATACTTAATAAGCCAAGAGCCGCTCCTATTTCTCGAAATAGTAAATAAATCGTTATAATTCGACCAGCTGTCGCTGCTTTGATTTTCGAAACAAGATGGCCTGCTTGGTTTTGTAACCCACTTCTCTCTAATAAACCAATAACGGGAAGTGTTACGAGTAAAATGGACATATAACGATTCGTTGTAAATGCTTCCCCAAATTGCGTAATAATGTCCACGATAGGTAGACCTGCAATTAAGCCAGTCACCAAACCGGAAACAGTCACGACCACAAGCGGATTTAACCTTATTGCAAAGCCTATAATAATTAAGGCAACACCAATTAATACCATATTAATCACAACTCCTTAGGTGCAAGTTTCATTTTATCTGAAAAATAGCACTTTAATTTAATATAAACGATATTTTATCATAATATTATTTATGAAAGAAAGATATTATTTTTGTAAAATAATTAATGGTTTTTCAGAACAAAGGCTGAAAGAGTATGGTTTCTCTATGGAATATATTAGTTTAAGCAATTAATAAAGTAATGGAAATACGTTAATATTCATTATGTAGATATTATTTTTAAAAAATGATCCCTATACCTCAAATTAACTGGAGACATACGAAATAGGAGTAGACATGGTGTTTCTGTTTTTCATATTATGGACATTCTCCTAAAGACATATTTTTACCCATTGCCATTCTTTATAGTCGTCACTTTATCACCTTTTCTTCTATCCTCATTTACTTCAGAATACTGCTGAAAAGTGATAAAATTGTATTTTGAGTTAAAGGGTGTATAAGAAAGCAGCCGAAAACCTTATAAAGTCACATAGAGAATGTTTGCAAAAGGCTAAAGAAAAATTACTAAGTGTTGCTGCAGAAGGGGATCGTGTCGTTGTTAACTTGAGAAGTGTCTTTGATTGTACATGTAAGATCTCAATGTGACTATAAAAGATGGAGGATTTATATGAAAGACAAAGAAAAATTGAAAGACAAGCGATTTAAAATAGCACATAGGGAAGCAAAAATAGGAGTCGTTCTTGTCGTCATTAATTTTATGTTATGGTTTGGATTTGCTTATGGATTAGGCTCAGGTGATCCAGCCTCTTATAACTATGTGTTCGGTCTACCAGAATGGTTTTTTTACAGTTGTGTCCTAGGTTTTATTGTGATGTTCTTCCTAGTTGTCTATAGTGTGAAATTCCTATTCAAGGAAGTTCCGTTTGAAGAGGAAGAAGAAAGAGGAAATCAAGTATGAACTGGCAGGTTATTATTCCGTTACTTTTATTTTTAGTCGTTATATTTTCTATTGGTTTTTGGGCAAGTAGATATGTTCGTTCAACAGATTCCTTTCTCCAAGAATATTTCCTCGGTGATAGACAGATGGGTGGCTTTGTATTAGCGATGACGATGATTGCTACATATGGAAGTGCGAGTAGTTTTATCGGTGGCCCAGGAGTGGCCTATACGAAAGGACTAGGGTGGGTCCTTCTTTCGATGGCACAGCTTCCAGCAGGATATTTTGTCTTAATGGTTTTAGGGAAGAAATTTTCGATTATCGCACGAAAATACAAGGCGATTACTTTAATTGATTTTTTGAAGGAAAGGTATAAAAGTAATGCCGTTGTTATTATAGCGGCCGTTAGTATCATCGTGTTTCTATTTTCTTCGATGGCCGCACAATGGGTAGGGGGAGCAAGACTGATTGAATCTTTGACAGGCTTGTCTTATACTACAGCATTGTTTCTTTTTGCTGTTTCAGTTCTCTTCTACGTCATTATTGGTGGTTTTAGAGCTGTCGCTTTAACAGAAACCGTCCAAGGGGTCGTCATGTTATTGGGGACGATTATCTTACTAGTCGCTACTATTAAAGCGGGTGGTGGGATCTCCAATATTATTCAAGAGCTTGTGGCGGAAAATCCAAATCTTGTTTCCCCTTATGGAGCGGAGCGAGATTTAACACCTATTTATGTTTCTTCTTTCTGGATCTTAGTTGGAGTGGGCGTTATTGGCTTACCGCAAATCGCCGTGCGAGCGATGTCCTATAAAAACTCAAGAGGCATGCATCAAGCAATCATCATCGGAACTTTTGTCATTGGAACGATTATGCTTGGTATGCACGTAATTGGTGTTTTTGCAAGGGCGATACTTCCAGGTATTGAGATTGGTGATAAAGTGATGCCGACGCTTACGCTAGAAGTTTTACCGCCATTTTTAGCTGGGCTCGTACTCGCTGCACCAATGGCAGCCATCATGTCGACTGTAAACTCGTTATTAATTTTGATAAGTTCAGCCATTGTGAAGGATCTTTATTTAAATTATCTTAAACCCAATGCGTCGGAAATTCAGGTGAAACGAGCTAGCTTTTGGGTGACGACCTTAATAGGAATTTCGGTGATTCTCTTTGCCTTAAGTCCACCAGACTTGCTCATTTGGCTAAACCTATTCTCTTTCGGTGGGTTAGAATCAGTCTTTTTATGGCCGATTGTTTTTGGACTTTATTGGAGTAAAGGAAATAAATATGGTGCCATTTCATCAATGGGTGTCGGGATGGGATCTTATATTTTATTTGATCGACTCTATCCAAACGCTTTAGGCATGCATACCGTTGTTTTACCTGTTTTATTATCTCTT
Organism: Peribacillus huizhouensis; assembly: GCF_014138605.1. Taxonomy (GTDB): domain Bacteria; phylum Bacillota; class Bacilli; order Bacillales; family DSM-1321; genus Peribacillus; species Peribacillus huizhouensis. The sequence continues at coordinate 13,675 of NZ_JACJHX010000012.1, forward strand.
ATCGCATATGTAATCATCAGTAAAATGACTCATAAATATGTACTTTCATCGAATCTTCATCTAGAAACAAATGGATGATTGCAATACAGAGGAATACATGCTGTGGAGGTGTCTCATAAAGGGCCAGACCCCTGTGTATAGAATGCGAGGTCTGACTCTTGAGTTACATCACCATGGCGATTTTTTTAGCAACGAAAGAGAAGAGGACGAACCATCTTGTTATTTCACATCCCCACAATTCTTCGCTAACTGATTCAGCTGACCGTGAATTTTTTGATAGACCATCTTTTTTTCCCCGTTAAAATCTTTCCCGTCCCTGAAATAGATGGGTTGACCAGCAAGGATTGCTTTTTTACTTTTACTGGCGTATAAAGGAACAAAACATAAATGTTGACCTGTGGCTTTATAATAGTATTTTTCTAAGTAAAGGAAACCTTCATACATTGCTTTTGTACGCGAAGACGAGTCACTGTATTCAATATCTGGAAAAATGACGATACTTTCACCTTTTTGTAAAGCAGCAACACTCTGTGTAAAGGTTTGTAGAATTTGTCGAGAACCTCTGTACACAGGGATTCCTTTGCTTGAAGTTAAAAGTTTTGCAATAAGATAGGATAGCGGATACGCACAGATTTTTGCAAGATATCGATTCATCCCGTTTCTTTTTGTAAACGTATAGTTGGCATACTGTGTATAACAGGTAGCTTGATCAAGGAAGACATGTAGAATCCATGCATGCAAACTTTTTGGGAACCATAGCATTGTCACAAATGGACCAAATGTATTTTGATGATGCGAAATATACACTACCGGACCTTTTCGATGATTTGGCATTTGAACATGGTATGTAGGGTAAATCAATCTTACGATAAATTGGATACATCTGAAAAATGTCCCATAAAAATTATCTTTCATTCCGTTCACCGATCATCTGTTTTTTGGTCGTTTCAACCGCTTTAAATACCCAATAAAGTTGAATTTGATGGCTAATCATACCTAGTAAAAGGTCGATGCAAATTTTTGCAAGAATCACATTCATACCCATATAAATGGTAGCAGTAGTTACTAAAATATAGGAAGATAACATGACCCCGATACATAATAGATAATATTTGAAAATTGAATGGGTTAGCTTGTTTTGATTGCTGAAAACAAATGTCCGATTCATATAGAAATTGCTCGCAGAAGAAAGGACTCGAGAAACAAATGTAGCATAAAAAATACGTGCTTCAAGTGGCAACCCAACGAGTATCACACTGTTCAGCAAAATAAAACTGCCAATATCTAATAATCCTGAAAGTATCGTTGAATAACAATAACGGAGAAGTCCAGAGAAAAGTTTTGAAAATATCTTAATTGAATCAAATACAGAGTGATAATGCGAACTGGAATTATTATCAAAATATAAAGTCTGTATCGGAATCTCATTAAATGGGATATTCATCTTTTTAGCATAGATTAACATATTGATCTCATATTCGTAGCGTTCACCTTTAAGCTCCAAAATCCTTGGGAGTTCACTTGTTGGCAATCCTCTTAGTCCTGTTTGTGTATCTTTTAGTTTATATCCATATAAGAATTGAAAGAAAAAACTTGTGGTCCTGTTACCAAGCAAACTTCGGAATGGTACATTGGCTTCACCAAAATCCCGAACCCCTAAAATGATTCCGCTTTCATTAGTTTCTAGTGCTAGAGCGATTTTGCATACATCTTCTACGGCATGCTGCCCATCAGCATCAGCTGTCACTACACCATCTAAATGTTGATACGTTTTAAGAAAATATTCAAATGCCGTCTTTAACGCTCTGCCTTTCCCTTTATTCATATCGTGGGTTAAGACTGTACAATGATCGACCATATTTAATTCAGTGAAAATATACGTTAATTCTTCTTTACTACCATCATTTACAATAATGATTTCGGCAGCCCCTTCTGCAAATAATCTGTGGACATAATCAATCAAACTGATTGTAGGGTTAAGGACAGGAATTATTATGGCGCAATTTTTCATTATAATAATCTCCTTTCCAAGGGATAAAGTGCAAAGTTATAAGGGAATAATCAGCTGCACTTTATAACTACTAATCTTGCATTTAATCTGTATAAAATATGACTCTTGATCATGGTTTATGTTTACTATTGGGGTAATACCATTGATATCTTGAAGAAGACAACTGGGAAGGTGTTAACAGTGGAAGTGGTCCTGCACTATTTTCTGGCCAATCCAACTTTCTGTTCAATTTGTTAATATTACAAAAGTAATTATAGAATAAGGGCATGTACCACAGTACTTTATGCAGAAAAGTTGAGTAAACCATAAAATGGAGGTGTCTCTTAAGGGTTTGACCCATTGCTTTTGGACACCCCAATTTCATAACCAGTCTGACGCAAGGGGACATGATTTAATTGTGATAAAACCGGTGAGCTCACTTTTGAAAACTGGGGTGGGTGAAATACGCAACTAAAATACGACAGCCAAGCGCGAGGAATAAATCCAAGGTAAAAGATATGAATTCATGTACTAGAAATATTAATAATTATCGTAAAATGCCTTTAATGTTTTTTCGCGAAAGTGAATTCTATTTTTATAATCCTTTGCAATGAGTTCAGTATAAATTAAATCAAATAGTAAAAAGAACGGTAAGGATGGTGAAATATTCTGCCCCATATACATATTCCTTTTATTCATAGAAAGGATTGTTAAGTCAGCTAAATGGGAGAGCTCAGACTCTTTTTCACCAGTAAAGACTAAAATGGCAGCCCCTTGCCGCTTGGCAATGTTAACGGCGCGAATGACTTCTTTTGTTTGTCCGGAGACAGATATTCCAATCACTACGCTTTTTTCTGTACTTAGAGCTGCATCCATTACGGCCTGATGTGGGTCGGTAATGGTTTCAACATTTAATCCAATTCTAAAAAACTTAGATTTGAATTCCTGTGCTGTAATTCCTGAATTCCCAATTCCATATACATGGATTTTATCAGCTTGAGTAAGGAAGGAGACGGCTTGTTGGATGTCTAGATATGACACCTTTCTGAACGTATTTTCGATAATATCTAAATGGTTTTGATAGAGTTGTGCAAAATAATCCATTTGTTTAATATCAGCTGTTAAGTTCGGTTTATCTCTAAGATCTACATATCTTTTTAGTTCATGTTTAAACTCATTAAAGCCTGAAAATAACATTTTTTGACAGAATCGTGTGATGGTTGCAGGTGAAATATGTAATCTCTTGGCAATCTGACTGCTAGTAATTTGGCTAATTTCATCAGGATGTTCAATAATATAACGAGCAAGTTCTTCTTCTGTGTTTGTGAATTTATTCATATTGCATTCAATTCCATGCAAGAGGTTATCACCTAAATATTCCATGTTGTTCTCCTATTTGAGAAAGATTTTTTCTGCCTTATTATCCCGCATTATCGGGAATTCAAAACCCCCACTGATTGAAGTTTCACTTTATACTATAGGATAACCATTTTATTTGTCCACTATAGATGAACTTAATAAAGGGGGACAAAAAGAAGGGCAGACCTCGCAACGACTAATCCCAGTAAAAGATATGTGTATAAAACACTACTTACTGATTTAGCGTGCGAGGTCTGACCCTTAAGAGACATCCTCTTTATTATGATAGACATTAATCGTACGATTTAGTTAGTGTAAAAACTAGGTACTAGAGCAACGCATCAACAAATCGTTTTGTAATTTGTTGTGGTCGTGTAATAGCTCCACCTACTACTACGGCATGAACATTGATATCTAATACAGAACGGGCAATTTCTGGTGTAGAGACATTTCCTTCTGCAAGAACTTTTGCATGTTTCACTTCTTCTACGATTTGCTTTATGACTGCGTATTGATTGGAGTCAATTTTTAGCCCTTGCGTCTCATCCGTATAGCCATATAATGTTGGTCCAACGATATCGAATCCAAGTTGATCAGCATGAATAGCTTCTTCAACAGTAGAGACATCAGCCATTAGCAACACATTAGGATATTTAGATCTTACTTCATAATAAAATTGATCTAAAGTACTTCCATCAGGTCTAATGCGTGCTGTAGCATCAGTGGCGATAATTTCAGCACCTGTTTCCATTAAAGCATCAATCTCTTTCATTGTCGGGGTGATAAAAACAGGATTATCTCCATAGACTTGCTTGATGATGCCGATAACGGGAAGATCTACTTGTTTCTTGATTTCTAAAATGTCAGCGACCGAGTTTGCGCGAATTCCTTTGGCGCCACCTTCTTTTGCTGCAATAGCCATACGCCCCATAATATGGGAACTGTGTAAAGGTTCTCCCTCTAGAGCCTGACAGGATACGATTAATCCTTTTTTGATTTGATCTAATACCGATTGCATGCTTTACACATCCTTGTTAGCAAAATTCATTAATGTCCCAAGTACTCTTCTACTTCGTTTTTAACAATCGTAACTTGTGGACCATATACAACTTGAATACCATTGCCTTTTTTCACAATGCCTTTTGAACCTGTTTGTTTAATCAAATCATCCTTAACTAAGGATTCATCTTTAACAGTGACACGAAGTCGAGTAGCACAGCAATCTACGACATCAATATTAGCAGTTCCACCTAAACCTTCGACAATTGTTTTTGCGCGGTCCGTTGCTGTTACTTGTTCAACGGCCTGTTCTTCATCTTCACGTCCAAGAACTTTAAAGTTTCTTCTCTTAATAAGGAATTTAAATGTGAAATAATATAAGAAGAACCAAGGAATACCGATTAAAATGACATAAACCCAATTTGTTTTAGCGATACCTTGAAGGATTCCGAATAGTGTAAAGTCAATAAATCCTCCAGAAAAAGTTTGTCCAATTGTAATATTGAAGATATCGGCCATCATAAAGGCTAACCCATCAAACAGAGCATGAACAAAATAGAGAAGTGGAGCAACAAACAAGAAACTAAATTCAAGAGGCTCTGTGATACCAGTTAAAAATGATGTTAAAGCCGCTGAAAGAAGGATCCCTGCAACTACTTTTTTATTTTTTGGTTTAGCACAGTGATAGATAGCAAGAGCCGCTCCTGGAAGACCAAACATCATTGTAATAAAACGACCAGACATAAACCTTGATACGCCTTCATAATACTGTTGGGTGTTCGGGTCAGCTAATTGTGCAAAGAAAATATTTTGTGTCCCGTTCACAATATGCCCGCCAATTTCCATCGTACCACCTAATGCTGTTTGCCAGAAGGGTAGGTAGAAAATATGATGTAATCCCATTGGTCCAAGCATACGTAGAATAAAGCCGTAGAAAAATGTTCCAATCGTACCTGTGCTTGTAACTAACGCACCTAATTGATTAATAAATAGTTGGAAATAAGGCCAAACGATAAATAAAATGGCTCCTACGATAATGGATGTAAAAGAAACAACGATCGGGATGAAACGAGAGCCTCCGAAAAATCCTAAAACTTGAGGCAACTGAATCTTATTGTATTTATTGTGTAATAATGCTGCTACAATCCCAATGACAATCCCACCAAAAACACCTGTTTCTAATGTTTGGATACCAACTGCCATTCCTTGACCTGCACCTGCTAAATTATCTTTAGCAAGTTCTCCCGTAATGGATAGCAAGGCATTGATCGAACTGTTCATAACAAAATACCCAATCATTGCAGCTAGACCAGCTGTACCTTTATCTGAACGAGCAAGGCCTACTGCAACGCCGACTGCAAAAATAATCGGTAGGTTACCAAAGACGATACTACCTGCCGAGCTCATAATGGTAAAAATGGCTTGAAGCCATACAATATCTAAAAACGGATAAGCCGAAACCGTATTTGGGTTCGATAGCGCTCCTCCAATACCAAGCAGCAAACCAGCAGCTGGTAAGACAGCAATCGGAAGCATAAATGACTTACCAAACTGTTGAGCTTTCTCAAAAACATTCTTCAAAACTATTACCTCCTTGTGTACGAATCTTGTTGTCTTATGTTTAAGGTATCCCTTATGGGCTTATTATATATATGTGAAAAAACGCTTTCAATGAAATGGCTAGAGAAATCAAGCTTTTTCAGTAATTTTCTGATTGATTTGAAAGGTTTTTCAATCGTAAAAACAATACTGATTATTCTAAAGATACTAACGTTGGCTGGGAGGATTTTCTGGGGAATTTAACATAACTGAAAGAATGAATTTTATTTTTTATGAAGGCTCTTTTCGTAAAGATTGCTGTTTTTAGCAAGAAACCAATTCGAACAGATGTTGATTGTAGTGGAAGGTGCGAGACTCCTGCGAGAAAAGCGTGTTGAGGGAGACCCCGCAAGTGCAAAGCACTGAGGAGGCTTCTGAGACCGCCCGCGGAAAGCGAGTACCTGCAACGGAAATCAACCCGGGTTATTAATGTAAAAATGATTGAAAAGCAACAAAGTATGTGAAAACAGCCTTTATGAATGATTTAAACGATTAATGTGATAACGAATGAGATAATTCGGGAGTATCTTAACTACATTTCCAGATTTACGATCCGAAAACAAGATGAGCGTGCCGGAGCAAGCATGTAGTGATCCGGAATCAAGATTTAAAAAGGAGGCTGCACCGTGAATGGGCTAGCCTCATCGCAATTATGAACGCTGAATCATAGAAGTTGCATAGCTTTTCACTAATTTTTGTAGATTTTTATGTCCTTCTCTAACTTTAATAGTCTCCTCAATAATCTTTTGGAAGCCTTCTAAGTCTTTATCGGATGCATTCAATACGGATCTAGTCACACTTTCGGCGATTTGTTGTAAGTTTATTTCGGAACTCAATGACAACGACCACCTTTCCACTTATTTATTATGGCATGTGTTTCTCCACTTTACTTATTTATGGAAAGAGTGTGCAATTTCCTGCAAGGTATTTAATAAATTTATCAACAATTATCATCACATTTCTTAATCGTTAGTGGAATTTCAACAAGACTGTCGGAATTAAAAAGGAAAGTTGCTTCTTCTCCATTCACCTCCTCTGAAAAAAGCTCTAGTGCCCATTTTTAAATTATCATCAGGTTTACTTTACTGGGAACCACTATTAAAAAATCTATAATACGACGAAATAGATAAATATAGAATTTTTACAAATCTTCATAAAAATGGAAGGTTATTTACTGGTGTCGTAGAATTCTATAGCAAAGCAGTTAGATTTAAGGGATATCGGTTTGCCTGCGAAATGTAACTGTTTTTTGTCAAAAGACGAAACGCTATATCATTACCGTGGTTGATAAGTCATATAGTTAAAAAACAAGCTGGTGATAAAATGTTTCATATATTGGTCTCTAAAAGAGAGACATGTCTATGGGGAATATGCCGTTGGATGAAGCAGACTTGTAACGCATCATTTAGTTCTAGCAAACCTTTGAGGAGGTGATCTTAAACCAATAGGCGATGACTGTAAGAGATATGTTTCATACAGTTGATATGAGTAAACTTATTTGTACAAATGCTTAAAGCAATTATTTATTACTATTTATTTTTAGATTGACGTAGTATTTGTTTGCCTTGTCAAAAAGAGAAAATATGGGTAGGGGGTTTATCAATATGACGAAATATTTACAGAAAATTGGTCGTTCATTGATGCTGCCAGTCGCCGTATTACCAGCCGCAGCTATTTTACTCGGAATAGGCTATTGGATTGATCCATCTCCATCTGGCTGGGGAGCTGGAAGTCCGATAGCAGCTTTCTTAATTAAAGCTGGAGCTTCAATTATTGACAATATGGCGATCCTTTTTGCAGTAGGCGTAGCGTTAGGGATGTCAAAGGACAGAGATGGATCAGCAGCGTTAAGCGGATTGGTGGCCTATCTTGTCGTTACAACTTTACTTTCTATAGATTCTGTAGCTATGCTACAAGGGATTGATCCGGGAAACGTAAACGCTGCATTTGATAAAATAGAAAATGTCTTTGTCGGTATTATTTCTGGGCTAATTGCTGCAAACATGTACAATCGATTTAGTAAGGTGGAACTGCCGGATGCGCTCGCCTTCTTTAGTGGGAAACGACTGGTTCCTATCATGTCAGCTGTCGCCATGTTATTCGTTTCCCTCGTATTGTACTTCGTATGGCCAGTTATCTATTCAGCCCTCGTCCATTTTGGTGAAGCAATAAGTGGACTCGGTGTTATTGGTGCAGGTTTATATGGTTTCTTCAATCGACTCTTGATTCCAACAGGCTTACACCATGCATTAAACTCCGTATTTTGGTTTGATGTAGCTGGAATCAATGATATCGGTAACTTCTGGGCAGGTACGGGAGAAAAAGGTGTTACTGGCATGTATCAAGCTGGCTTTTTCCCAATCATGATGTTTGGCTTACCAGCAGCGGCCCTCGCCATGTATCATTCTGCGAAATCAAAAAGGAAAAAACAAGTGGCTGCATTAATGCTCGCAGCAGCTTTTGCTTCATTTTTTACAGGGGTGACAGAACCTCTCGAATTCGCATTCATGTTTGTCGCACCTGCCCTTTATGTTGTTCATGCCTTATTAACAGGTATTTCTTTAGCGATTGCAGCAACTTTCCAATGGACAGCAGGATTTGGTTTTAGTGCGGGGTTTATTGACTATTTTTTAAGTTCAAAACTGCCATTAGCTAATCAACCCTATATGTTACTTGTTCAAGGGCTTGTTTTTGCTATCCTGTACTATTGCTTATTCCGAATTTTGATTGCTAAATTTAACTTACTAACTCCAGGAAGAGAAGAAGTTGAATGGGAAGAAGTGAAAGCTGGCGGAGCAGAAGCCGCGGCGAGCTCTCAATCTGTGACTGTAGGCAATAAACATGCAGTGATGGCAGCTACGATTTATGAAGGTTTAGGTGGAGACGCTAATGTAACATCTGTTGATAATTGTACAACTCGCTTAAGAATTGAAGTGAAGAACATGAATGACGTTAATCAAAAAGTGATTAAAGCTACAGGTGTGCCAGGAATTAATATTGTTGGTCCACAAAGCATTCAAGTCATTGTTGGAACCCAAGTACAATTCGTAGCAGATGAAATCATAAAGCTTCGAAATAAATGATTATCGTAAATAATTAGTAGAAAGGGTCTGACCCCACAATTAATACATCGTTTATCGTGTCTTATACACAATAAACGATGTATTGTAGATGTGGAGTCTGGCCCTTTCGGTTTGAGTTATCCTTAATAGGAAAATGAGAAATTGATTTTTCAGAAAAATACAGATACTATTATAAGCATATAATGATTTTACATATGGGAGAGGATTTTTCTAATGAAGTCGATTTATACAGGGAAAACGAAGGATGTTTATGCACTTGAAAACGGTAATTATTTATTAAAATTTAAAGATGATGTAACTGGGGAAAATGGTGTCTTTGATCCAGGAGCTAATACAGTCGGCTTAACGCTTGAAGGTGCGGGTAGAGCAGGTCTCAGTTTAACGAAGTACTTTTTTGAAATATTAAAAGAAAAAGAGATTCCTACACATTATATTGACGCCAATATTGAAGAAGCGACAATGACAGTGAAGCCGGCAACTGTTTTTGGCAAAGGACTTGAAGTAATCTGCCGTTACAAGGCAGTTGGAAGTTTTCTCCGTCGCTATGGGATGTATGCAGAAGAAGGGCAACCATTAGACGCATTTGTAGAAGTCACTTTGAAAGATGATGAACGTCAAGACCCACCGATTAGCGAGGATGCACTTGATATGCTTGGTATTTTAACAAAAGCAGAATATACCGTATTAAAAGATCTTACGAAACAGATCGGTAACGTTGTAAAAAATGAATTAGCGAAAAAAGATATCGAATTATATGATATTAAATTTGAATTTGGTAGAGTCGGCGAAGATAAGGAAATTGCCCTAATCGATGAAATCTCAGGAGGAAACATGAGAGCTTATAAAAATGGCAGCTATATCGAACCGCTAGAACTAGAGAAATTGATGTTGGAAGTTTGAGTTGTCCCATATTAACGGGCAGTACCCCCCCACTGATTGAAGTTTCACTTTATATATAGTCATTTTAATGGACGATTTAGATTTGCCTATCGGTACTTGATCATTAATACAGATTCATCAAAAACAACCAGATCTTGATCGCCTGTATAGGACTAAGATTGAGGTTGTTTTTTCAATATAAAATAATTTGTTTAATAAATTGTATATTAATGGAGGTATTAATGTGGATAAATTCATGGAACGAGCAGTAGAACTAGCAGTAGAAAATGTTCGTTGTGGTGGACAACCTTTTGGTGCAGTACTTGTGAAAAATAACAACATTGTAGCTGAAGGCGTGAACGAACTACATAAAACATATGATATAAGCGGTCATGCAGAATTACTTGCTATCCGGCGTGCGCAAGAGCATGTACAAACGAACGATTTATCAGGTTATACGATGTATGCAAGTGGGGAGCCTTGTCCAATGTGTTTATCAGCCATGTACTTTGTTGGAATCGAAAAGGTTTATTACTGTGCGTCAGTTGAGAATGCGGTTGAAGTGGGATTAGGGAAATCAAAAGCTATATATGAGGATTTACAAAAAACAAAAGCAGAACGCACTCTTTCGATGATACAAATGCCATTGAAAGAAGGGCAAGAAAATCCAATGAAGCTTTGGAAAGAGCAATCATGACTTTGGAAAAATGCGATTTTTGCTGAAAGATTCAGATTCAATCCTTTTTATAAAAGGCTCTTTTCGTAAAGATTGTTGTTTTTAGCAAGAAACCAATTCGAACAGATGTTGATTGTAGTGGAAGGTGCGAGACTCCTGCGGGAAAAGCGTGTTGAGGGAGACCCCGCAAGTGCAAAGCACTGAGGAGGCTTCTGAGACCGCCTCTACAACGGAAATCAACCCGGTTATAGTGTAAAAATGATTGAAAAGCAACAAAGTATGTGAAAACAGCCTTATAAAAAAATGAATAGAAAGAGGAGGGGGGATCTATACGAGACACCCCAAGCTCTTTCTAGTTGTTCGCTAATCGAGGATGCTACTAGTCGAACATCCTACTAAATTTGCCATCTTCATCTTTTTTCAATATAAACTTCTCCGAGAATTTCTTTACTTTCATAATCAACAGCTGAAAGTTCTGTTTGTAAAAAAGAGTTTACTTCGCTTTTTTCCACATTATATAGAACTTCTATTTCTTTTGAGAACAAGAGTCCTTCTTTTTCAAGAGTTTTGGCTAATTTGGGAACGGTCTGTGCTTGAGGCTGCTTCGCAAGTACTTGTTCTAGTCCATTTACATAGAACTCAAGTGGGCGTGCACCGACGATTTTTACACCTTTATTCTCCTCGTTTACCATGATAATTGTTGGGAATCCACGTACGCCAAGACTTCTAGCAAGGGCAAAGTCCTGATCTAAAAGTTGCTGTCCAACAGGTAGTTCTGCTTCTTTCACGATAGACTCTCCGTCAAGTCCCATTTGATTAACGAGATCAATTAAGGTTTGTTCTTCACCGATATTTTGATTAAAGGCGAAAACAGCTTCTCTTGCGCGACGTAAAAATGTTTTAGCTAGGTTCTCATCTTTTTGTTGAATGATTTTAAATACACGAGACGGTGGATAGGATGATTGAATCGGATTCGTAAGGAATAATGAACCATCAATCGGCATACGAGAATGTTCGCCAACTTCTCTCCAATGTCCGGCTACATCTGCAGGACCGCCAATCCCATTCGCTACGTCTGCGAAGCCATCCCAACTTTCCAATAGTCCGCCCATTACAGTGTGGAATTTAACATAATGACCATATTGCTCTTCAAATTTTCGCAAAACTGGCTCCAATGCCCAGCAATGTGAGCAGATAGGGTCTGTCACATAATAAAGGTTAATCACTTCTTGAGGCTGGTTCAAATCAATAGTTTCCATTGCGTCTTCTCCTGGGTCACCACATACTCCTGTTTCTAAATCACAAACCATATTATTTTTTTGCATTTTATTCTCCTCTTTTCTTTATTGTTTTTTATACTGTTGGGCCCACTCTTGGATCGGCACGAGGGCAGCTGTTAAGGCACGGCCTTTTTCTGTTAACTCATACGAAATGCTGACGGATGAGCCAGTTTTCACTTTTTTTTCAATTAATTCATACTCGATAAGCTCTGATAGTTTTTGGGAAAGAGCTCTAGGCGTAATATCGGTAAGATCCCTTTTTATGTCTGAAAAATGGGCTGTGCCATTTGGACAAAGGGATAGGTAATGGATAATTAGACCGTTCCATTTCTTACCTAATATTTGCATTGAAAACTCTAAATAAGGACAAATATTAATCGAAATCACCTTCTTTGTATATTAAGTATATCAAGTATAAAAAATATATCAAGTGGTTTTTGCTAAATCCTGTATCACGTTAAATGGGATAAAAATAGCCAACCATTCAACCAAATGAAAGTCAGCTTTACTTTGATATTATTATTTAGTTTAGATATCGATTTCATTTTTCTCCAGTTTATCTTTTAGAAAGTTGATCCAAGTTCTTGTTGCGAGTGAAATATAACTCCCCTTTCGCCAAGCAATGCCAATTTGCCATTGTACTTGTTGATCAATGAGAGGCAATACTATTATCCCCTTATTGCTTACCGTTATTTCATTCATATTGCTTTGAGGGAGGATGATAATTCCCATATTAAATGAAACTAACTCGAGGAAAAGCAACAAGAACAAGTTATATGGAGTGAAAAACGATTCTATATAGCGTTGTTTGTCACATGCTTTTCCAACAATCCAACAATGCTCCTGCGTATATAGTTTGTCGGTTTAATAGTCTGTAATAAAGGCTCAGGTATATCGACTAATGCTACTAATCTACGAAAGAGATAGCCATCAAACCTTAATTTTTTTCAGGTCTTCTTTTTATGAAATGAAAATAAGATATATAAATAGAAGAAGGAAGGGTGAGTATGATGGAAGAAGAAAAAAAACTTGATCTTGATCGTAAGTTAGATGAAGTGATTAAGAGATTAGACCAAATGGAAAAGCATAACCAAAATCAGAATCATGGGAGAACGTTTGGACATAATGTGTGGGTACTTGTACCGATTGTCGCGATTGTTATGTGGGGGCTACAGCGGATATTATGAAACCTAGAGAAACATCCAGTTTTGCAATATTTTTTTAAAAATTCATAAGCCCATTTAATAAAGGAGCTGGAAATGGCTTCTTTTTTTTTGTTTTTTTGGAGGTTTTCAAATTTGTAATGTTACTTAGTTTTTGATAACATATTATTATGTAACATTAGGAGGACGTCTAATGGAGTATGTCGATCCAATTAAAGACATTGAAAATATTATTGCCATGAAAGAAATTTTAGAAAAGCAATCTAAGCGGGATCTATTACTATTTGTATTTGGGATTAATACAGGAATTAGAATTAGTGATTTACTTTCGCTTAAAGTAGATGATATTTGGGATGGGATAAAGATAAAAGAATTTCTTTGTATCCGTGATGATAAGAATGATGAAAAGAAGGCATATTATATAAATAATAGTGTGAAAAATGCCTTGAGTAATTATTTGGAAAGTTTAGAATTTTCGAGTGGTGATTATCTTTTTAAGTCAAAAAAGAATGCACAGCCGATCACACGACAGCAGGCGTATCGCATCATAAATCACGCAGCGAAAGAAGTGGGGATCACAGGGAAAATCGGTACACATACTCTTAGAAAAACCTTCGGATATCATGCGTATCGCAAAGGAATCGCGATCTCCATTTTGATGTCGATTTATCATCACCATTCACCTGCAGAAACCTTACGTTATTTAGGAATTGAAAAATCTGAAGAACAACTGATAAAGGTGGATGTTAATCTGTAAAAGGTTTAGGTCGAAGACTGGTGACTCATCTTATTTGATGACAAAAAACCTCCACAAGATTCATCATGCGGAGGTTTGTAAATTGTTATTGTTGATCGTCATACGTCTCGAGTGTCATGTCAACATTCGTTAAATCATGGATGAGATCATCTGTAACATGAACTTGTAGAGTTTCTTTGTTTTTCATGAATTTGAAAATGCCATTATTGAAATCTGTGCCGTGTTCTTTGAAGAAAATCCCTTCAAATTCAACATCTTTTGTATGGATAAAGGTAACCCGGTAGTGGTCTCCCTCTTTCACAAGGTATGCACGGACCCCTTTCTCAAATTGGCCCTCTTCGTCTTTAAGAGAACGAGCAACTGAGATGATATGAAGATCGATAAATGGAATTTCACGTAATAACGAATTTATTACGGATCCCCTTGCAATTTGTTCCCAACGGCTTTGGGCTGTTTGACCGAGAATAATTTGTGTAATATGTTTTTCCCTCGCTATGTCAGCAATTACTTTTGTAACAGGTCGTTTTTCATTGTCTCTAATGATAAATTCTTCGGCGTTATGTTGATCGGCTAATTGTTTCCATCTCTCGATATAAAATGATTTTTCTGCATCTAGTTCATCAAATGGTTTTGGATCAATGGTTAAGATATAGAGTGGGCAATCAAGCATGTTTGCAATTTTACAGCCGCGTTGAATGAGGCGTTCTCCGTTTGGTCCATAATAAACGCAGACAAGGATACTTTCATCCATACGCCCTTTCATTTTCTTCATTTTTAAGTTCACCTCGAGTTGATGTGAATGTAACAGGATTTTACATTCCGTTAAACTATGTATGACTATAGCTCATGCTTCATCAACAGTCAATCAAATAGAGAAAGTTCCATAAATGCCTATAAAAGAAAGTGCGATGAACAGCTTATAATGCCTTTTAAACCATATGTTTAAGGCTTCATTATATTCACATTTTTTATAAAAGGAGGGGGATTGATTGAATTGGTTACCCATTATGATATTAATTCCATTTTTATTTGCGCTATTCGTGCCACTCATCTATAAACGTTTGGCACCACGATTTCATACGGGTTGGTTTGTATTTTTTGTCCCGCTTACATTATTCATCTATCTGTTACGATTTATCCCCGCTATTTCTAAGGGAGAGACTGTTCATATCACGTTACCTTGGATTCCTTCTGTAGGTATCAATTACAGTACTTATTTGGATGGATTAGGGCTCATTTTTGGCCTTCTCATTACAGGAGTCGGCACGCTTGTTATACTATACTCCATTTATTACATGTCAAAACATCGCGAAGCACTTCATAACTTCTATGTATATTTGCTTTTATTTATGGGGGCGATGCTCGGACTTGTCTTCTCCGATAACATTCTAGTCTTATATGTATTTTGGGAACTGACAAGTATTTCCTCGTTTTTATTAATTGCGTACTGGTCACAACGAAAAAAATCCCGTCAAGGTGCTCTAAAATCGATGCTTATTACTATATTTGGCGGTCTTGCGATGCTTGCAGGGTTTATTATGCTGTCCATGATGACAAATACGTATAGCATTCGTGAAATGTTAACCGCAATTGATGGCATTACTACGAATTTATTATTTCTTCCAGCTATGATTTTAATTTTACTAGGAGCTTTCACAAAATCTGCTCAATTTCCATTTAGTACTTGGTTACCGGATGCGATGGAAGCACCGACACCGATTAGTGCCTATTTGCATTCAGCTACAATGGTGAAAGCTGGCATTTATTTAGTTGCCCGATTTACACCTGTTTTTGGTGGTAGCTCGGAATGGTTTTGGATGGTTTCAGGAGTCGGAACAATTACATTACTATATGGCTCTGTAAATGCGGTTAAACAAACGGATTTGAAAGCTTTATTGGCCTATTCGACGATTAGTCAATTAGGTTTAATCATGAGCTTACTTGGTTTAGGGTCCGCCGCGATGTATTTTGGATATGGCGATGAGTCAACCATGTATGCAGTGGCTGTTTTAGCAGCCGTTTTTCACCTACTTAACCACTCTACCTTTAAAGGAAGTCTGTTTATGGTCGTTGGTATTATTGACCATGAAACAGGAACTCGTGACATTCGTAAATTAGGCGGTTTAATGAATCTCATGCCAATTTCTTTCACGATTACAATTATAGGTAGTTTTTCCATGGCAGGTCTGCCTCCGTTTAACGGTTTTTTGAGCAAAGAAATGTTTTTTACAGCCGTATTACAGGCAGCGAATCTGAATGTATTTAATATGGAGACTTACGGAATGTTATTTCCAGTTATTGCGTGGGTAGCTAGTGTTTTCACGTTTATATATTGTATGATTCTCGTATTTAAGACGTTTACAGGAAAGTATCAACCAAAAAGGTTGGAAAAAGAAGCGCATGAAGCTCCAATTGGGATGTTGATTCCACCAATCATATTAGCTTCTCTTGTTATAGCTATTTTCTTTTTCCCAAATGTAGTTTCAAAATACCTGCTCTTTCCTGCTGTCGACGCAATTTTGCCAGCTTTTGCTCAAAATGAAGGAGTTCATGTAAAAATTAGTGCTTGGCATGGTTGGAATACAGAGTTATTTATGACAATTGGGGTTGTAGTCTTAGGTGTATTCATGTTCCGCCTTTTGAAAAAGTGGATCAGAATCTATGGTGTTATCCCTCAGGCACTGACATTAGATCATCTCTATAATCAGGGTCTTGAGAAAATCGAATCTATTTCATATCGATTGACGAACCGTTATATGACTGACTCTATCCGTGACTATTTAGTCTATATATTCACGTTTATGGTGCTTTTGGTGGGCGGGGCTATTTGGCTGTTAAATGGCATATCCTTTGATTCTTCAAATGATGCGCCGATTAGCATGTATGAAGCTGGATTAGTGGCTGGGATCATCATTGCTGCATGTACTGTACTTTTTTCAAAATCAAGGATTACTTCCTTGATTGCAGTTGGATCCCTCGGTTATCTGGTATCCATGCTTTTTGTTATTTTCCGTGCGCCGGATTTAGCTCTTACTCAATTGGTCGTTGAAACAGTGACAACCGCTTTGTTTTTATTATGTTTCTATCATCTACCAGAACTCAGCAAGAATATCGGTCGAATGCGATTCAAAGCGACGAACCTCATTATTTCTATTGGAGTAGGTATGGTTGTAACAATTCTAGCGTTGTCTGCCAATGGAAATCGTCTTTTTGATCCAATATCAAGCTATTTTGAGGACTCGTATGAACTTGCAGGTGCTAGAAACATCGTAAACGCAATCCTGGTTGATTTTCGTGGCTTTGACACAATGTTAGAAATTTCTGTTCTATGTATCGCTGGTCTAGGGGTTTACACTTTAATAAAGCTTCGATTAACAGGGAGGGATAAGGAATGAAGAAGCCGAATGATGTTATCTTACATTCTGTTACAAAAGTGGCTGTCGTGATTATCCTGACATTCTCTATTGATCTTTTCTTTGCCGGTCATCATGACCCTGGCGGAGGATTTATAGGAGGTCTTGGTTTTGCTTCGGCGCTAACCCTACTATTTCTTTCATTTAATATTGAATGGGTTCGTGAAAACATTCCTATCGATTTTAAGGTGGTTACAGCAAGTGGAGTCTTAATTGCTGTACTTACTGGTTTAGGCAGTTTGATTTTTGATGCCCCGTTTCTAAGTCAAACTTTCGATTATTTCAATCTGCCTATTTTCGGGAAGACTGAACTCGCCACCGCCGTTATTTTTGATTTTGGAGTCGCGTTAGCTGTCATCGGAACGGCTGTCACGATTATCCTGAGTATTGCGGAGGATCGATAAGATGGAAACATTAATGTCTATCCTCGTTGGACTATTATTTTCAATAGGTACGTATTTAATTTTGTCAAAAACTTTGTTAAGGATCGTATTAGGAGCATCTATTATCAGTCATGGGGTCAATCTACTCATTCTTACGATGGGCGGACTAAAGAAAGGGGGGCTCCCGCTATTAGGTGAGAATAACCTTTCTTATACAGATGCTTTACCCCAAGCGTTAATTCTAACAGCAATCGTCATTAATTTTGCAGTGACTGCGCTGTTTTTAGTGATATGTTATCGCACATATCAAGTTGTGGGTATCGATGATTCGGAGCAATTGAGAGGTAATGAAGATGAATAATGTTGTACTACTGCCAATTATTATCCCGTTAATTGCTGGGATGATTATGATTATCTTACGGAAAAATATCCGGTTTCAACGGGCTTTTAGTATCTTTGCCATATTAGCAACCGGAGCGGTATCTGTTTTTCTGATGACGCAAATTAGAACGAAGGGGATTCAAACCCTTCAGTTAGGTGGATGGCAGGCGCCTTTTGGGATAAGCATGGTGGCAGATATGTTTTCCGCCTTGCTTCTTCTCACAACAAGTGTCGTTTCATTCTGCTGTTTATTATTTGCTTTCCATTCCATTGGGAAAGAACGAGAAGCGTCATATTTTTACCCGATGTTTTTATTTCTTATTACTGGCGTTAATGGATCCTTTTTGACTGGCGATCTATTTAACTTATACGTTTGTTTTGAGGTTATGTTGATTTCGTCTTATGTTCTAATTTCCTTAGGGGGAACGAAGAAACAGTTGCGGGAGTCGGTTAAATATGTCCTGACAAATATCGTTTCTTCCTTTCTTTTTCTCGTGGCAATTGCGTATTTATATGCGATGACAGGGACTTTGAACCTTGCTCATTTGTCTGTTCGAATTGCAGAGGTAGGGCAAGATGGGCTTATGACAACCGTTGCTATTTTATTTTTAATAGTATTTAGCATGAAAGCTGCTCTTTTTCTATTCTTTTGGCTGCCGGGCTCTTATAGTGCGCCGCCAATTGCCATCGCTGCTCTTTTTGCAGGGTTATTAACAAAAGTAGGGATATATGCCTTATTTCGTATGTTCACGCTTGTCTTTTATCATGAGCCGCAAATCACTCATTTAATTATTGGTGTTTTGGGTGGATTGACGATGCTGTTAGGAGCCATCGGAGCCATTGCTTATTGGGATATTAAAAAAATCCTTACGTATAACGTCATGGTTGGGGTAGGTTTTATTATGGCAGGTTTGGCATCTTTTACGCCAGTAGCAATGACCGGCTCCATTTACTATTTGATTCATGACATGATTATTAAAGCCCTCATCTTCCTTATTGGCGGAACAATGATTCATCTTACAGGAACGAGTAAGCTCAAAGAAATCAGTGGACTTATCGGCACACATCCATATTTAGGATGGATGTTCTTTATCGCCGCACTATCACTTTCTGGGATTCCACCATTGAGTGGTTTTCTTGGCAAAGTTTTTATTACGCAAGGGACGTTTGAAACAGAATACTATTGGCTTGGTGCAATTGGTCTCATCACGAGTTTAATGGTTTTGTTTTCTATCATGAAAATCTTTATGAACGGCTTTTGGGGTGAAACGTACTTAAGTGAAGATATGGAAAAAGGGACAACTAAAGGCTTGATGTTCCCTATTGGTTTTCTAACGGTTGCAACCATTGTTCTAGGAGTAGGGGCAGAGGGTATTATTGAATACGTAAATCTTGCAACTGAAAGTTTGATGAATCCGAAATATTATATTGAAGCGGTATTTCAGGGGAATATAATGCCTTAAGAAAAGTCCGTTATTGCTTAGGAAAAGGGTTCGAAAACAAGATATATCGAAAGAATTTTTTTAAACGCTAGCTCTGAAGTTGAACAGGCGTTTAAAACGATTGAAAGGGGTGAATGAATTTGCCTTTCCAAGTATTAATCAATCTATTTATTGCTCTATTATGGATGTTTCTTCAAGATGAATGGAGCGTGTTAACTTTTTTTAGCGGTTATTTAGTTGGGGTGCTTGTCCTGTTTCTTATGCGCCGTTTTTTTCCTCACTCTTTTTATTTGATTACTTTTATTTCTATTTTGAAATTATTTCTCGTCTTCATTCGAGAATTGATCTCATCAAGTGTGCTTGTGATTCGACAAGTGATACGACCAAGGATCAATATTACCCCGGGAATTTTCACTTTGAAAACGGATTTAGAAGGGGATTTGGAAGTAACTCTACTCGCTTTACTCCTGACTTTAACCCCAGGTTCTGTTGTAGTTGAAATTTCTTCAGACTCAAAGGTATTTTACATTCATGCGATGGACATTCCAGAATCCAGTGATGCTGTTATTAAGTCGAGTAAAATATTTGAGAAAGCCATTAAGGATGTGACTCGTAAATGTTCAAATTAATCTTGATGATTTCTTTATTTTTCTTGACCCTTTCTATGATGGCTGCACTTTATCGGGTAATAAAGGGGCCTTCCATGCCTGACCGGGTTCAGGCATTAGATACAATAAGCATTAGCTTAATTGGAGGAGTGGCCATCTGTTCTGTTTTATTTCATACTCATGCTTTGCTAGAAATAATCTTGATACTTGGTATTCTTTCGTTTGTGGGTACCATTGCTTTTGCAAGATTTATGGAAAGAGGTGTTGTCATTGAGCGCAAACATATCAAGTGAAGTAATTGCGGCTTTCCTAATATTGGTCGGTACGATATTCAGTTTTCTTAGTGCAATCGGCTTAATACGATTACCTGATGTGTATACTCGTTCACATGCAGCATCCAAAAGTTCAACTCTAGGTGTCCTTTGTACGTTACTCGGGGCATTACTTTATTTCTGGATAACAGATGGATATTTCAGTATCCGATTAATATTGGGTATATTCTTTGTGTTCTTAACTGCTCCAGTTGCGGCTCATCTTATTTGCCGAGCTGCTTACCGCTCAAATGTAGAGTTGGCTAAAGAAAGTGTTCAAGATGATCTTAAAGAAGTGTTTAAAAGAGATTAATGCTTTAGAAAAGAGACAGTGCTACGTTCACTAAACAAATTAATAAATTTGGGATTGTTCCTTATGTTGTGTCTTTGCGATATGTATTATAGGATTTTCATTTAAAGTAGAAATCAAATAAGGATAATGTTCGGAGGTATATGGATGGCAGAAATCAAGTATGAAATCAAAGAAAGTATCGGATCGATTTCACAGTCCCCTAAAGGGTGGAACAAAGAACTAAACGTAATCAGTTGGAACGGAAAAGAACCAAAGTTTGATCTAAGAGATTGGGCACCTGAACATGAAAAAATGGGGAAGGGGCTCACTTTAACGTTGGATGAGGTAAAGTCGTTGAGAGATTTACTGAATAGTCTGAAGTTGTAGATGACAATTGTAGTGCCTGTTACGACTAATAATTTGTCAAATAATATTAAATAGATTGAGTCGTAACAGGTATTGCTATTTATGAAATGAAGGAGTGTTATGTTCCTTCTTTTATGATTTTTTCCGCATTAACAAGCAGTAAATCCCCGAAGATAACCCTCACTGATTGAATTTTCCCTTTATCCACATAGATGTTGCTTATTGGCTAATAATAACCGATAGAACAGAAATTGAGGATGTGAATGCAGATGGACTTTTTCCAGAGCCAGGAATCACTTACCGTAATAGAGTGGATCTTAAGGGCTATTGTCTCTTTCTTCTTTTTACTCTTTGTTGCAAAATTGATGGGGCAACGATCCATTTCTCAGTTACGTTTACTTGATTTTGTTATGGCATTAATAATTGGCAATATTATTGCTCACCCTTTGTCTGATCCAGTACTAGATTTGAAAGGGTCATTGACTACGATTACCGTATTAGTCTTTTTGTATTTAATTGGTGTTTTTTCCAGCCTTAAATGGAGTAAGTTTCGGAAAATTGTTGAAAGCCCCCCAATTCCTCTTATTAAAGATGGACAAATTATGTATAAAGGTTTGTCTAAGGCTAGGATATCTCTCGACGTACTATTATCTGAACTAAGGAAGGAGAAGATAGTAGCTCCTGAAAAAGTTTCGCTGGCATTATGGGAACCAAATGGTACCATTTCTTTGTTTATAAATCCCCAATATCAAGCCGTCACCCCATCCGATTTACAATTAGTAACAACAGCCTTTCACTATCCAAATACGATCATTAAAGAAGGGAAGATTGTTCTCAAAGAATTAAATAGAATCGGTAAAGATGAGTTGTGGCTGACCAATAAAATTAAGAATACATACAATCTGGACATAAAAGAAATCTTACTAGCAACAAAGGACGAAGAGGATAACATCAAGGTCTTTTTATATAATTCTTAATTTGGAAAAATAGAGTAGGGAGTGTCCTAATTGGGCACTCCCTACTCTATTTTACTCGTCTTACTATCTGGATCCGTAATATCTTGTGGATCTTCTGGATCATTTTCATTTTCATCATCTTTAAACAAATTATCATTTTTATCCACGCCTGGGGCTGTGCCGTTATCCTGATCATTTAAATCATTTGCATCATTCACATCTTCATCTACTGGAGCTGGATTCTTCACATTATTTTCTGGTGGAGGCGGCTCCTGATTATTGTTACATCCCGCCATCAATATATTTAATAAAGATACCCCGGCTAACTTATTCTCTACTATAGTTCCTAAATCGAAAGGAAAATATTCATCAATAGGGAGAGGTAAGAATTTTGTGTAAAAACAAGGCTGATTCTCTAATATTGGAAAGAAATTAGCTTGTAACTTGATTTTTATCACAAACTTTTATTGCCTTTTGTAAGGAAATAATCTCCTTATGTATTTTGTAATACCCTTTAATATCAGGAACATCCTTTGTTTTATACGGGCGATGATGTTCTGCGGTTTGTGCTAAGGTTTCTAAAATATAAAGAAATTGGGCAAGTTTTTCATCAGAAAGAAGTGGCCGATCCAAGTCTTTCACGGAGGAATCAAGTAAATATCCTAACTGATCGATGGAAAATATTACAGGCCAGAGAAACTCTAAAGCTTTTTTATTACTTAGACGCTCACCTAAAGCTGTCGTATATACCATTCTTAAATTGGTTAGATTGGTATGCATTTTAATATGTACTCTGCTTTTTTCAAAATGAAAGTCTTTTCTTTGTTCTGAAAACAACATGAGTAAAAACTGTGCTTGGCTTCTAATCGTTTTTGCTAGTAAATGAGGGAGCAGACCGGAAGCGGATGTTCGTCCAATAATTAGTACACCTAGAAGACCGATCAGACAACCAATTATTATATCGATAATACGTGTTGTAGCGAAAAAAGGCATATTATGCATCTGAGTCGTGCTTTCTGCCATCACTAAAGCATTTGGTGTGATAAACATAGTAGCAAGGGTGTAATTACGTACAATAAATAACTCGGTAAGAAATGTTAAAAGCAGGATGATCATGCTGATAAAAAATCCTTCCGGTTGCATGGATAGAATTAGACTCGCTATCACAACGCCAACAATGGTCCCTACTGACCTTTGAATGGCACGGAGGAAGGTACTCATGATGGTCGATCCTAGCAAGACTGCAGCACAGGAAAGTGGAACCCAATAGGATCGATTAAACTCGAATGCATAAGCAATCAATGCTGCAATCATAAGAATAATACCGTACTTTACAGCTCTTAGAAAGACAATCGAATTTTTATCAAAAGCACCTAAAAAAAGGGTCTTTACAGACAGCCTTGTTATTTGTATTTCCCGATTAATCTTCGACATCGGTTCGTTCATGATGGCGTCCGCATCATAAATGCTTGTAAATAAATGGTCCACGTCTTCATCATCCTGATCTGGTTGAAGAATTCTAGTAGGGCGGGCTTTCTTTTTAGGTTCAATAAAACCTGATAGAGCCCTAACTGATTCTCCTAATTCTGGCGGGAGTTTTTTATTTTTTTCTACTGAGCGGTCAAGAACTTCTAAATAAATGATACTAGCATGTTCATTTAATAAGTACAGACGTTTATAGAAATCTGAGCTTTGCCAAGGGATATACCCTGCAATAAGTGTGTTGTTTGCTTCTTTCATAGCTACAACTGTTTTTTCTCTAGCTTCATTAAATGTTTCTGTACCTACCGAATCGAGGAGAGAAGCCAATTCTCGATATACACGTTTTACAGCTATTGTTTCGGGTCCATGCGGATTGAAGAACCAGCCGACCATAGCAATCAGCCACGATAAGGTCCCGCCAAGAAAAATAAGACCCGCACGAAATGGAGCAAGTGTTGGATCTACCGGCATTCCTGTCGTCATGGCAAAACCTAAAACTAAAAATACTGCGGCAGGTCCTGGAATTTTTAAGGTTCCAAAAATAAAAGTTGCAATCGCTCCAATACCTCCAATCATTACTGCTGATAGAATCGGGTAAGGGGCGACAAGTGTTCCTAATCCAACGGCAAAAGTAAGGCTAAGCAGTACAGAAAATAGTTTTTTCGCTCTTTGTGCATACGGCTCATTAAAAACATAAAGGTATGTGAAGCCGCCGATCCCAGCCAACAATCCGTATTGAAAGTTCCCCAGTATCAATCCAATCAAGCTAGGTAAGGCTGCACATAGTCCAGCACAAAATGCTTTTGTCCATGGAAGTGGATTTTTTTTAATCTCAAATGCTTGTTGGATTATCGTAACGAGCGTATTTGATTTAGGAGAAGGAGTTATATTTTCATTTTTGGTCATGATGAAGCCTCCTTATCTTCGTTGGAAGTTATGTTTAATCTTCCCTTGTTTGTACACTTCCTATGTGTATATAAATAAATCTTTCTGACTTAAAAGTAAGGAAAGTTATAACGAATATAGAAGAGTATAAAGTAGTGTAGGTTTATTTTTTTTTGCCAATGTGTTAAATTTTTTGCATATTAGAAAGGGAAGTTTTTTTGTATGATTCTTCCTCATGATTTTGGCTGACTTAAATGAATATACGAAAAAGGGGGAAGAAACATGCATTTCTTACATTAGAAGCTCGTCTTAACTGTAAATGTATTTCACATGGAAATCTTAATAGATAAGGCTATTGTCGGACATTTGCCATTACGAGGATATAGCGGTTGGTATTCCTATTTGTCAATTAAGGTGTTAGTGTGTAAGATGAGCTTTTCCATCCTTCCGGATTTCTAAAAATCCCGAGATCAGAGTAGTTACCAGAAAATGAAGTATTTAAAAGAAACTTAGGTGAACTTCAAGAATTACTCTTTATTTTTCGAATTTTTGATATTATGGGGTTAGGTTAATTATTTTTAATATCAGGTGATGGGCGTGAGGAATATCTTTAAAAAACGGATAGTAAAATTTATATTCTTTTCTTTCGGCAGTATACGTACGAAGATGGTGCTGTTTTTTTTGATTGTTGCTCTATTTCCATTGCTTATATTTGGATTTCTATCATATGGGAAGTCTTCTGAGATTGTAAATAAACAATTTAATGAGTATGAGCAATTTGCGGTGTCTCAGCTTGATGAACAAATCGAAAATACATTTGAGCAAATGTATGTCGTTTCGAAGGATATCAATCAGTATTTATCAGACCCAACTTTAGTTATATTAAAGGAGGAAATCCCTCGTAGTTATACTGAATTTATTGAAATTGAAAACTTTGAAAGATATTTAGAGGCACATAAAACGTATAATACTAAAGGAATCTATTTAATTACCAATACAGGTTACTATTATGGGAATAGTCGCCTAGATATTCACAAGCTCTTTCAAAAATCTTTCTGGAAAGAAATTAATAGTCTTAAAGAAGGAGATTTGTGGATAGGATTTTATAATTCTGACCATTATTATACGGGTGAAAAAAACGAAAAAATAATGGGTCTTGTTGTTCCTATTGAAAGTCAGTTTGGAGTATTAAAGGGGAGTAAGCTATTAATAGAAATAAATGCTGAGGAGCTGTTCTCTTATATTGGATTTCTTGAAAATAAGCTGCATTCTTCTATCACTTTGAAAAATGGTAAGCATCAGATAGTCTATAAAACGAAAAACGCACCAAAAGAATTGAAAACAGATATAGTCTGGAATAATCATTTTGATGCCTATGGATGGGATATCCATGTTCGCATTCCTCAAGAATATTATTATCAATCATCCAATGTTATTTATCGCTATACCATATTGGCTATTTTATTTTCAATTATTCTTGTTTATGTTCTGGCTGTCGTATTTTCCGTTCCACTTACAAAGAGGATTAAAAGTTTAAAATCCTCGATGAAGCGGGTCAGTGAAGGAAACTTAGATACGCAGATAGCAGTTACCTCCAATGATGAATTAGGGGTCTTAGCCCAAAGCTTTAATGATATGGTCAATCAAATTAAGGAGTTAGTTGAGCAAATTAGCACGACTGAACGATTAAAAAGGCAGGCAGAATTAAGAGCTTTCCATTATCAAATAAACCCCCATTTATTATTTAACACTTTAAACTCTATCCAATGGAAGGCAAGGCTGCTAGGAGCAAAGGAAGTACAAGAGATGATCTATCATTTGACTGAGGTGCTTCATGAAAATTTAAATTTTTCCGATGAGTTAATTCCAATAAAACAGGAGCTTCAGACAATCAAGCATTATTTAAAGGTTCAAGAAATACGTTTTGGACAAACATTTGAATATATCGAGGATATCCGTTCGGAATGTCTCGACTATTTAATCCCAAGGATGACACTTCAGCCGTTATTTGAAAATATCTTTTTCCATGCATTTGAAGATGGTCGGGGGAGAATTGAACTTGTGGTTATTGCTAAACCTGAACATCTCGAAATTATCTTAACGGATAATGGAAAAGGAATGAATCAGGAGACTATTGAAAAGCTTCTTATCCCAAAACATCAAAATGATAAAGGGAGAGGAATCGGTGTTATTAATGTTGATCAACGCGTAAAGCTTCACTTCGGAATGGAGTATGGCCTATCAATCGAATCAGTCATTGGTGTAAAAACAATTTTTATTATAAAACTGCCGAAAAGGAGATACGTCGATGATAAAGGTATTAATTGCGGATGATGAACTCATTGTTAGAAAAGGATTAATCGCAACGGTCGAATGGGCAAAGTTTGGTATGGAGGTTATTGCTGATGCTCCTAATGGACAAAAGGCTTGGGAGCTGTTTCAGGAATATTCTCCTGAAGTAGTGATCACGGATATAGTTATGCCTGAAATGAATGGTATTGAGTTTGCCAGAAACATCAAACAAATTTCCCCAGCAACCAAAATATTGTTGTTAAGCTGCCATCGAGACTTCACATTTGCACAAGAGGGAATGAATATTGGGGCTTCGGGATATATTTTGAAAACAGCATTTCAAGACAAGGATTTTGAAGAATATCTTGGACGCTTTGAAAATGAAATTAATCAAACAAATATCCAAACTCCTCTTAATTCTGCTAATATAGACAAGGATTTTTATGAATGGTTATGTGGCTTTGATAATTCTTTTCCGAAGCTATTAGGGGAGCTGTTTTTTAAAGATTGGCAGTGGATGCAGAAATCTTTTTATATTTATTTAGTAAACGGGCTTAATAATAATGAACTTTTTCATAAGAAATGGTCTTCTGATGAAAAACAATTTGCGAAAATATACTGTGGTCAGGATCAATCATTTATTTTTATTCCAGAAAAAGCACAAGAAGATTTTGAGCATCTTCTAGTTGAGGCTAGGGCCATTGATCCTGCAATTCGCTGGAAGATGAATGGCTTAAATCAAGGTATGGATGAGTGGATGGAAGGGGTTGTTAATCTATACCATAAATTCAAATTTGAAAAACAATTTGAGCTTTCAATGGATGATTGGCCATTCCCCATTCAAA
Organism: Peribacillus huizhouensis; assembly: GCF_014138605.1. Lineage (GTDB taxonomy): Bacteria > Bacillota > Bacilli > Bacillales > DSM-1321 > Peribacillus > Peribacillus huizhouensis. Next base: position 41,116 of record NZ_JACJHX010000012.1, read on the forward strand.
AGGCTGTTCAAATCATCATCCAACAATTAGATGAACCTCTTACTTCAAGCCATGTAGCAAATGAAGTTGGCTTAAGCCGGAGTCACTTTAGTACCATGTTTAAAAAGACTGTGGGAGAAAGTTTTATCACCTTTATCGAAAAGCTTAAAGTTCAGTCTGCATGTAATCTACTTGAGAATACTTCGCTTCCTTTACAAGAAATCGGCGAAAAAATAGGCATTCAGGATGGGAAGTATTTCAGCAAATGGTTTAAAAAGTGTATTGGAAGTTCCCCGTCAGAATATAGACAGAACAAAAAGAAGAATGTAAGCTAACAAATTTCCCTGTCACTTATAATTTTATGAAAGTTCAAACAATATTACAAAAAGAATAAGATAATTTTAAGTTCAAGACCGCTTTCATTCAAGTTACAATGAAAGCGGTTACTATTGGTTGTGAAGAAAAAAGAGGAGCGAACGATGAAGAAGTTTTGGATAACAATTTTAGTAATCATGCTAGTTTTCGTAACTGCTGCCTGTTCCAATAATAAATCTAGTAAGAGCGAGCCTAATCAAATTAGGAAGGAACAAAAACATAAAATCGTCCTTCGTTTTGCGACTTGGGATTCAGGAGAGTCTTTAAAAATTCAAAAAAAAATTGCTAAAAAATTTGAAGAAAAGAATCCATATATAAAGGTCCAAGTCGAAGAATATGGTGATGAATTTGATCAAAAGCTATCTGCTTCATTTGGGGCAAAAAATCCTCCAGATGTCATGTATATGTGGAATTTTCCCGCCTATTTTCAGAATCTTGAACCACTAGATAATTTTATTAACAGAGATCCTTTTATAGACATGAATGATTATTATCAAGGTCTATTGAATCACTCGACGATGTACAGGAAACTGTATGGCATCCCGGCAGGCTTCACAACAAGGGTGGTCTATTATAACAAAGATATATTTGATGCAGCAAACCTCCCCTATCCAAAGGATGGATGGACATGGGATGACTTTAAAGGGATAGCAAAGAAATTAACGGACCCCGCTAAGGAGCAGTATGGATTTGGGGTAAGACAAGAACCAGATACTTACGATCTTCAAGGGATTGTTTGGAGTAATGGCTCAAGCTTTATAAGTGATGATGGAAGTGAAATCGCTGGATATATGAATAGCCCAGAAACCATTGAATCGATAAGAATGCTTACAGATATGATCCAGGATACAAGTGCTGTTCTAGTAGATGGTAAAAATCAACAAAGCGGTGAGGAGAATTTTATAGCAGGTAAGATTGCGATGTGGGAAAGTGGATTTTGGCCATTAGAAGAATTTAAAGAAGCCAATATAAACTTTGGAACAGTTGAAATGCCTGCATTTAACGGAAAACCAGTGAAAGGTGTTATTTCTTCTTCTGCGGTTTCGATCGCAAGGGATTCAAAGAATAAAGATTTAGCTTGGGAATTTGTGAAATATTACAATTCACCAGAAGTAGTAAAAATGAGGAAGGCTGATTTACCTGTCCGTATTAGTTTAGTAAAAGAAATGAAAACAGAAAAAGACCCATTAATAGAGCCTTTCTACAAAATGCTTGAAAGATCGAATGGTACCCCAGCTTTTCTACTTACTAAGAATTGGGATGCAATCAATCGGAATTTATCTGCAGCAATAAATGCCACTTTGCTCGAACAAGATGCAGAAACATTATTGAATAATGCTGTGAAGGATTCTGAGAAATATCTGGGGCAGTAAATAAAGGATTTGCGATTATTAAAAAATAGCTTAACTAAATGATTTCAGGAGGGGTTAGGATGTTAACACAAGATTATTTCGGTTTAGAGGATAAGGTGTGTGTTGTTACAGGGGGAGCTTCAGGGATAGGCTTAGCTACGGCAACACTTTTAGCAGAAGTTGGTGCAAAGGTCATTATGCTTGATATTAATGAAGAAAATGGTCAGAAGGCTGTAGCTGAGCTGCAAAAGAAAGATTATCAGGTTGAGTTTTTAAAATGTGATGTTACAAAGGGGAACGACTGTATCGCCGTGAGAGACTATATCGAAAAAAATTACGAGACGATCGATGTTCTTTTTAACAATGCTGGTGTGATTAGAAGAAAAACAGTTGTTGATTTAGAAGAATCTGATTGGGATTTAGTGATTGATGTTTCTTTAAAAGGGGTTTATCTCCTTTCAAAATATTTAATTCCTCTTATGGCGGAGAGTGGTGGAGGAAGTATTATTAATACCGGCTCTGGATGGGGACTTAAAGGTGGAGATCAAGCAGTCGCTTATTGCGCAGCGAAAGCTGGAGTTGTGAATTTAACGAAGGCAATGGCAATCGATCATGGACCGCAAAATATTCGTGTGAATTGTATTTGTCCTGGTGATACCGACACACCGTTATTAAGGGATGAAGCAAAGCAATTGAAACAGCAAGAGGATGCATTTTTAGTATCTTCTGCAAAAGGACGACCTTTAGAAAGACTTGGAACGCCGAATGATATTGCAAAAGGAGTTTTATTCCTAGCAAGTGACTTATCAGCATGGGTAACAGGTACAGACTTAATTGTAGATGGCGGAGGTTTAGCTTAATTTTTTTAACTTTGGCTCTTTTCGTAAAGATTGTTGTTTTTAGCAAGAAACCAATTCGAACAGATGTTGATCTTCGTTACAGGTGCGAGACTCCTGCTTAGAAAAGCGTGTTGAGGGAGACCCCGCAAGTGCAAAGCACTGAGGAGGCTTCTGAGACCGCCTCTACAACGGAAATCAACCCGGGATATTAGTGTAAAAATGATTGAAAAGCAACAAAGTATGTGAAAACAGCCTTAACTTTAAATAAAATTCATTTCATATGACTACAAGGAGGTCATTTTCATGTCACAAAAGGTACACCCTTACATACCAAATATGGTACCAGAAGTACAAGCTGAGATGTTAAAGGTAATTGGTGCTGAATCGATTATGGAGCTATACTCATGTATTCCTGAGGAGCTGCAACTTAAAGAAAACCTAGAGTTGCCGCCTGCATTAACAGAATATGAGCTTAGACGTCATATTGAAGGAATTCTTAATAAGAACACAAGTACAAAGGAATATGTAAACTTCCTAGGTGCTGGCTGCTGGCAGCATTTTATTCCAGCGGTGTGTGATGAAATAAATCAGCGTTCTGAATTTTTAACGGCGTATGCAGGTGAACCGTATGAGGATCACGGACGGTTCCAGGCGCTATTTGAGTATCAAAGTTTACTAGCTGAATTAGTAGATATGGATGTTGTCAATGTTCCAACCTTTGACTGGGGGCAGGCGGCGGCAACATCAATTCGAATGGCAGCCCGTATTACCGGAAGAAAGAAAGTCTTATTAGCTAAAACGGTTGCACCAGAACGAAGCAAAATTATCATTAACTATGGTGCTCCAACATTAGAATTTGAATATGTGCAATTTGATACGAAATCAGGAGCAATGGACTTAGAGGATTTAAAAACAAAACTAACAGAAGATGTGGCAGCCCTTTATTTTGAAAATCCATCGTACCTTGGGTTTATTGAGGCGCAAGGACAAGAGATTTCCAAACTATTAAAGGAAAATGAATCGTTAATGGTTGTAGGGGTTGATCCAATTTCTCTTGGTGTACTGGCACCGCCGAGTCATTATGGTGCAGATATTGTCTGTGGAGATCTGCAGCCGCTTGGCATGCATATGAATTACAGCGGTGGACAGGCAGGCTTCATTGCTACGCATAATGAGTTGAAATTTGTCAATGAATACCCATCTCGTTTGTTTGGTATCGTCCCAACTGTAAAAGAAGGAGAATACGGATTTGGCGATGTGGCTTATGAACGAACTTCATTTGCACAGCGAGAAAAAGGAAAAGAGTCTGTTGGAACGCAGACAGCATTATGGGGAATTACTGCCGGAGTCTATTTAGCATTACTTGGTCCAGATGGTATGCAGGAGGTCGGCCAAACGATTATGCAAAATAGCCAGTATGCTGTTCAACAATTAAATCAAATTGCCAATGTAAGTGGATCCCATTTTGAGTCACCGTTTTTTAAAGAATTTATCGTCGATTTTAATCAGACAGGGTATACCGTCGAACAAATAAATCACAGATTGCTAGATAAGAAGATTTTTGGCGGGAAGGACCTTTCACTAGAGTTTCCTGAGTTTGGTCAAACGGCATTGTTTTGTGTAACAGAGGTTCATACGAAAGAGGACATTGACGGTTTAGTTCAAGCGCTTAAGGATATTCTAGCGAAATAATCAAAAGAAGAGAGGAGCAATCAGATATGCAAAGGATTCAACGTAAAAGCAAAACAAGGGATTTTCATCAAGCCAAATGGAATGAACCCATTATTTTTGAACTTCATCAGCCTGGAGAAAAGGGAGTCGAATTGCCGCCAGTAAACGAAAACGTTGCATTATCCGTTGGAGATGGAACATCGGCCATTCCAGCATCCATGCAGAGAAAGAATAAGCCAAATCTTCCGGAAATCGGACAGGCGCGTGTATTACGACATTATCTCAGACTTTCTCAAGAAACTCTTGGCTCGGATTTTAATGTTGAAATCGGACAAGGCACTTGTACGATGAAATACATTCCAAAAATCAATGAATTGTTAGTACGTGACCCTAAAATGATGGAGCTTCATCCATTACAGAATGAAGAAACTGTTCAAGGGATGCTTGAGATTTTTTACAAGCTTGATTTATGCATGAGAGAAATTTCGGGAATGGATTGTTTCTCCTTCCAGCCAAGTAGCGGGACACAAGCACTTTTTGCGATGGCATCGATTGTAAGGAAATACCATGAACAAAACGGCGAAGGCGATAAGCGGGATGAAATCATCACGACGATCTTCTCCCACCCATCTCAAGCGGCAACGGCAGCCGTTAAGGGTTATAAAATTATTACTTTGCATCCGGATGAAAATGGCTTCCCTGATATTGAAAAGTTAAAAGCAGCCGTGTCGGAAAGAACCGCTGGTTTTGTAGTCGCAAACCCAGAAGATACTGGTATTTTCAATCCGAAGATTAAGGAATTTACAGATGTTATTCATCAGGCTGGCGGTCTTTGTTTTTACGACCAAGCGAATGCGAACGGACTCTTAGGGATTACAAGAGCAAAAGAAGCAGGCTTTGATATGTGTTTCTTTAATCTTCACAAAACATTTGCTGCGCCCCATATGTGTGGTGGACCAGCAACAGGTGCACTTGGGGTAACAGCAGAATTGAAGGAGTACTTACCAGCACCTACTGTCGAATATCATGATGGGAAATATTCACTCAACAACGATTTAGCGCATTCTATTGGTAAGGTTCGCTCTTTCCATGGTGTAGCTCAAACGGTATTACGTGCCTATGCTTGGATTCGCGCACTTGGGGCTGAAGGTCTTAAAGAAGTGGCGAAAATTGCCGTATTAAACAATAACTATATGTATCATAAGGTTTTAGCGATTCGCGGGGCTAGTGCACCATATGTCAAGGGCCATCGACTAGAGCAGGTTCGTTATAGCTGGGAGCAGTTGACGCAGGAAACAGGGGTCACGACAGAGGATGTTACGTTAAGGATGACGGATTTTGGTCTTCACTACTGGACTAGCCACCACCCATATATCGTGAAACAACCGTTCACCCTTGAGCCGACTGAATCATATTCGAAAGAAGATTTAGATGAATATATTCATGCGCTAGAACAAATTTCTAAAGAAGCCTATGAAAATCCAGAAATCGTCAAAACTGCCCCGCATAATAGTACAATCCATAAAATGGACGAGCAAGATTATTTAGATAATCCAGATAAATGGTGTATCACTTGGCGAACTTATTTGAAAAATACGAAAGCCTATGATCTGGTTAACTAATCTAAACAGTTAATACGACATTTAAATAGGGGGCAAAAACATGAAAAAGTACATGTCGATTATGCTAGTTATGCTTCTATTATTGCTGTCAGCTTGCTCCAATAAAACAGCGGGGGATGAAGGGAAAACGGGAAATTCTAAACATCCGTCTGGATCCATTACTGTATGGGGGTGGGATGTTGCGGCTTCAACTATGAAAGAAGCAGTGGAGAAGTTTCAGAAACAATATCCAGATGTAGAGGTAAAGGTAGAGGATTTTAATAGCGCTGACCTATATGATAAATTAACGGTTGGTCTAGCAGCAAGAGGCTCAGGGCTTCCAGATGTTGTATTAATGGAAGATGAAAGAATCCCAGGATATTTACATCAGTTTCCACAAGGATTTTTAAATTTGAACAAGCTTGGTTATGGAAAATACAAGGATTCGTTCAATTTAGCTAAGGTTGCAGCTGTACAGAATGAGGATGGAGATTTCATGGCGGCTCCATGGGATATTGGGCCTGCTGGAGTGTTCTACCGCGTTGATTACTTTGAAAAAGCAAATGTTGATCCAAATTCCATCCAATCATGGGATGATTATATTGAAGCAGGGAAGAAGATTAAAAAAGCCACTGGTGCACAGCTATTACCAATCGATATTCCAAATTATGATGGTGTCTTCCAAATGATGATGCAGTCGCAAGGACTTTCTTATTTTGATAAAGATGACAAAATTGCACTAGAATCTAAGGAAGCTATTCGTGCTATGGAAGTAATCAAAAAGCTTCATGATGAGGATTTAGTTTTAAACAATAAAGGTTGGGATGGAATTGTAACGGCTACAGTAAATGGTAGTGTTGCCACCGTTCCTTATGGTGTATGGTACGCAGGTACCATTATGGACCAAGCACCTGATTTGAAAGGGAAATGGGATGCTTTTTATCTTCCAAGCTTTGATGGGGGCACAAGATATGCAAACGTAGGAGGTTCATCCGTGTTGATTCCTTCATCAAGCAAAAATCAGTCAGCTGCCTATGCCTTTGTTGAATTCTTTACAACTGATACAGAATCTCAGCTATTAGGTTTTGAAAAATATGGACTTTTTCCATCTTTGAAGGAAACCTATAGTGCTCCGCAATTTACTGAAAACAATGAGTATTTTAACAATAGTCCGATTTTCAAAAAATTTGCAGATATTGTCGATCAAGTACCACAAATTAACGTAAACGAAAACTTTGCAAAAGCTAGCAGTCTTATAAGTAATGCTCAAGCAGCCATTTTACTTGAAAATAAAGCGGTTGATACTAGATTAAATGAAGCTAAAAAACAATTAGAAAATGAACGAAAGAAATAGTTTTGTAGAGAGCTAGAGAGAGTGTTCCAACTCCACTCAGCTCTCACAATCTAAAATTCCTTGAAGTTAGGAAGGTGGCTCGGTTGGAGCAAACAGAAAAGGTTGTAAATGCTAATACAAGCTTTCGAGTCAAAACAAGAAGGGGTTTATTAACACCTAAAAATGTTCCATATTTCTTTATCGGACCAGCGTTTCTACTAATTATGATTTTTACCGTTTATCCAGTAATATCATCGTTTATCTTAAGCTTTCAAGAGGTACGTGGTGTGGAGAAATCGTTTGTAGGACTTGCTAATTATACAAGATTATTCCAAGATCCTATATTCTATAAATCTCTTTTAAATACCTTTCAAATTTTAATTGTCCAGGTTCCTATCATGCTCCTCCTCTCTTTACTAATTGCTGTGGGACTGCATTCTTCCATGTTAAAAGGGAAAGCATTTTTCCGAATTTCTTACTTTATGCCTGCTATCACAGCGCTTGTTGCTGCTTCCATTGTTTTTATGATTCTATTAGATGAGAATTTTGGACTCGTCAACTATTTCTTATCCTTGTTTGGTGTTAATTCAATTCCTTGGTTAACAACTCCATTTTGGGCGAAGGTCTCCGTGATCCTTGTGATGACATGGAGATGGGCAGGATATAATATGGTCATATTTTTGGCGGGATTACAGAATATCCCATCTGACCTTTATGAAGCAGCAAGTATTGATGGAGCAAGTAAAGTAAAGCAATTTTTTATGATTACAATTCCACAATTAAAGCCAGTATTTATTTTCACGGTTGTCATGTCAACAATCGGTACTCTTCAACTGTTTGATGAGCCGTTCATTTTGACTGGGGGCGGTCCAAATAATGCTACGATGACAATCACGGTTTATTTATATCAAGCAGGATTTAAATTTTTTGACTTTGGTTATGCGTCTGCGATTGCATATGTGCTTGTCATCATTACGGCAATCATTTCCTGGATTCAGATGAAATTGGTAGGTGATGAATAATGGTGGCTAAGAAGATAACCTCAAAAATAATCATTTATATTTTGTTGATCGCAGGTGTTGTCTTATCGATTGCGCCGTTCTATTGGATGATTGTCGGTTCTACATTGCCGTCAGGGGAAATTTTTCGTGTTCCACCTAAGCTTCTTCCAGGGGATTATTTAGCAAAGAACTTTCAAACACTTAATGAGTCATTAGGAATTGCAAAGATATTTTGGAATTCATTATTTATCGCGCTAGTTTATACATTGGTTAGCACGCTTATTAGTGCAATGGCTGGATACGCTTTTGCAAAATTTAAATTTAAAGGAAAGAACGTTTTCTTTTTCATTATTTTATGCACATTAATGATTCCTTCACAGGTGACATTGATTCCTTTGTTTGAAATGATGGTTACCTTTAATTGGTTAAATACGTATCAAGCCATTATTTTACCAACCCTTGCTTCTCCATTTGCTATTTATTTAATGAGGCAGAATATGAAGGCGATTCCAGACTCAATTATGGAGGCCTCTAGAATAGACGGGGCAGGGGAATTAAAAATATTTTTTACAGTCATATTGCCTGTTACAAGACCTGCGATGGCTGCCGTTGGTATTTTTCTATTTATGTCTCAATGGAATAGCTTACTCTGGCCGCTTATTACGTTAAATTCAAAAGAAATGTTTACCCTTCCTGTTGCATTATCAAGTTTAATTGGAATGGCGAGGATTGATTATGGACAACTAATGCTAGGAACTACTTTATCCACGATTCCGATTATGATCTTTTTCTTATTACTGCAAAAACATTTTATCTCTGGGATTTTAGGCGGATCTGTCAAAGAATGAATGTAAAAGGTGTGAAATGATGAAAAGGTAAAAATACGGGAAGACATTCACGCTGATGATATAAACGACTAATCGTCCGCTTCTGCCACCTCACTTTGTCAGTTTCATTTCTCGTAAGGTGGCTGAAGCGCCCGATGTGCGAAATGGGCAATACTATAAAAAGCTTAAGGATATAAAATTACAGGAGGGGATCATATGAAATTATCAAAAATGAAATTAATTTTACTATTTACTATCGCACTAGCATTATTATTATCAGCATGTAACTCAACAAAAAGTAATAGTGATGAAGCAACAGAAGACGGAAAAGTAAAGATAAGGTTTGCTACATGGGATGTCGGAAATGATGTTCAATTGCAGCAAAATCTCATCGATGAATTTAATGCTAAAAATGAAAAAATAAAAGTAGTTTTAGAGGCCTATGGAGGGGAATATGACACAAAAATCACTGCGGGTATAGGTGCAAAGGATGCACCAGATGTGATGTATATGTGGAACTATCCGCAATATAAGGATGCTTTAGAGCCACTTGATTCTTATATTGATAAAAACGGAGAAGAATATAAGTCTGATTTCTATGAATCTTTATGGAACTATAACTCTGTTGGTGGAGAAACACTTGGACTTCCAGTAGGCTATACAACCCATGTTGTTTACTATAATAAAGATCTTTTTGATGAAAAAGGACTTGAATATCCACAGGCTGGATGGACATGGGCAGATCTTCAAGAAACAGCTAAGAAGTTAACGAATAAGGACAAGAAGATTACTGGATTTGCTTTCCCTGGTAAACCTGATCCATATGATTTTGAAATGTACTTATGGGGCAATGGTGCTTCTTACGTAGACAGTGATGGAAAGTTAAAGGGTAATCTGAATTCAACGAAATCAATTGAAACATTCTCATTGTTCCAAGACATGTTAAAAGACGGATACGCAATCACAACTGAAGGTTCAGGCGATACTGAAATGAAATCAGGAAAAGTAGGAATGTTTATTAATGGTGCTTGGTATCTTTCTCCATTGAAAGAAGCGGGTATTAATTATGGTGTTGTTGAAGTACCGACTTTTGAAAATGGTAAAAGTGTAAGTATTGTTAGTTCGTCAGGTATAGCTATGTCTAAAGATTCTAAACACAAAGAAGCTGCTTTTGAATTTATGAAGTTTTGGACTGGAAAAGAAGCAAATAAAGAAAGAATAGCATTTGAATTACCAGTATTAAAGAGTGTAGTAGAAGAAGAAAAGCTACAAGAGGATCCAGTTAAAGGTGTATTTTACTCAATGCTAGAACAAAGTGAAGGCTATACACCAGCGTCATTTATTACTGAAAACTGGAGTCAAGTATCAGAAAATTTAGGGTTTGTCTTTGAGCAAATCTTTAATCCAAGTACACGAGTTGATCCGAAAAAAGCTCTAAATGAAGCTGTTAAATAAAGCTGTTAAATAAAGTTTACCCATTGCTAAAAAAGTAAGTGGTAGGGTGAGAAAATATTCTCATCATTTTACCAAGGGCTTAATTACATAGCCCTTGTAATTAAGTTCAAGCTATGATGGGAATTCTTATTTTCCATAGGTCATTCTAAAATAAGAGGGAATATTTATGTTAAAAAAAAAGGAAAAACAACCTAGTTTTACATTAGTACGTAAAAGAGTACCATATTTGTTTATCCTACCATGGATCATCGGATTTTTAGTGTTCACTTTAGGACCTTTAGGATCTTCATTAATCATGAGTTTGTTTGATTGGCCGATAACTGGAGAAGCAAAGTTTATTGGTCTTAATAACTTTACTAAGATGTTTACAGCTGACCCTCAGTTTTATGATTCCTTAGTGATCACATTTAAATTTGCAGCAATTTTCGTACCACTTAACCTAATCTCTGCATTGGTGCTTGCGCTCCTCATTACACAACCAGTCAAGGGAGTTAAGATATTTAGGACAATCTTCTATCTTCCTGCTGTTGTATCAGGTGTTGCAGTATCGATCATATGGGGTTGGATTTTTAATTCTGAATTTGGAGTTCTAAACTATTTATTATCGCTCATTGGTATAGAAGGACCAAGTTGGCTCATTGATCCAAAGTGGGCAATCGTAACAATTGTTATCGCGAGTGCTTGGGGAGTAGGGACAATGATGCTGATATTCTATACGGATATTAAGGGGATCCCCCCTGAACTTTATGAGGCAGCATCAATTGATGGAGCTGGACCGTTAAGACAGTTTTTTAATATAACAATTCCGACGATAACACCTACAATCCTTTTTAATGTAATTACATCAGTTATCGCAGCGTTACAACAATTAACCCTAGTTTTACTTTTGACTGGTGGGGGACCTTTAAAATCAACATATTTTTATGGATTATTTGTATATAACAACGCATTTAAGCATCATCAGCTTGGTTATGCAAGTGCAAACGCATGGTTTATGTTTATTATTATTTTAATATTAACAATGCTCATCTTTAAATCATCATCAACATGGGTGTTCTATGAAGCTGAAATGAAAAAAGGAGGTAAAAAATAATGAGAATTACAAAGAGCCATAAAATAATCGTCTATAGTATTCTTGTCATTTTGTCACTTTACTTCCTATTTCCATTTGCATGGGCGTTAATAACAGCGCTAAAGACAGAAGGAGAAGCATTTAGCTTTCCTCCTACGTTTCTCCCGGATGTTCCGCAGTTCGGTAATTTCATCGAAGCGTGGAAAAGTCAGCCGTTTGGAACATATTTTATGAACTCAGTCATTGTTACGGTGATGACTACGATCGGACAAATAATATCCTGTTCATTAGTGGCTTATGGCTTTGCAAGATATGATTTTAAATATAAAAATATTTTGTTTATCCTTCTTTTGTCAACAATGATGATTCCATGGGATGTTACGATGATTCCACTTTATATGGAATTTAATTTATTTGGATGGATCAATACTTTAAAACCATTAATAGTCCCAGCATTCTTCGGTTCTGCTTATAATATCTTTTTGCTTAGACAGTTTTTAATGAATATACCTAAGGATTTGGAAAGTGCAGCTAGGATTGATGGTGCCAATGAATTCCAAATATTTTATAAAATCTTCCTTCCGATTATGAAGGGGCCTTTAACTTTGATCGCTGTCTTAAATATTTTATTAGTTTGGAATGACTACTTAGGACCATTAATTTATTTAAACGACCAATCAAAATATACGATGGCTCTTGGATTAGCATCTTTCAAAGGTGTTCATGAGTTGCAAATCATACCTATTATGGCGATGACTTTAGTCATGATTATTCCGCCGGTTATCGTATTTGCCTTTGCGCAGAAATATATTGTTGAGGGTGTTAGCGGATCAATTAAGTAACCTTTTTATTATTGGCTATGTTATATAACTCTGTTGATTTTTGGCTCATTTTAGCTCGAACTCCATGAAACGATGGGGGAAAGCGAGCTTTCCCTCTCGTTTCATGGAGTTCGAGCTACCTTTGGGCACAGCCCAAAGGCGTGTGAAACCGCGGTTTCACACGAATGAGCCAAAAATCTTATTAATAACAATATTGTTTAACATAGCCTTATTATTACAGAAAAAATGCGGAGGAAAATGAAATGAAACGTGAAATGAAGAGATGGGAAAACATCCATCTTACAGGTATAAACAGGTTATCAGCACATACTGATTTTTATAGATATCGTGAATTTAGTGAGGCACTTACATTAAATAAAGAAATGAGTAAAGGATATCTGTTGCTTGATGGAGAATGGAAATTTCTTTTTCTAGAAGCGCCAGAATTTTCACCACTGAACTTTGAAACAGGAGATTTTGAGATTAATAGTTTAGATTCTATTGAAGTTCCGTCATGTTGGCAAATACAAGGATATGGAAAGATGCACTATACAGATGTATTATATCCATTTCCTATTAATCCACCTTTTGTTCCACAGGAAAATCCTACAGGTATCTATTTTAAAGACTTAATTTTGGAAAATATAAAGGAAGAAAAAATCGTCTTAAAATTTAATGGTGTGGATTCAGCATTTGATCTATATGTGAATGGGCAACAAGTTGGCTATAGTAAAGGATCTAGAATGCCTTCAGAATTTGATATAACCGAATATGTAAGAAACGGCAGTAATAGATTAACGGTTAGAGTTTACCAGTTTTCAGATGGAACATACTTAGAAGATCAAGATATGTGGTGGCTTTCAGGTATTTTTAGAAGTGTTGAGTTATTTAGAATGAATACGAATACGTTAGAAGATGTTTATATTGAAACAATACCAGACGAAGATTATAAAAACTTTACTCTAAAAGTAGCTGGTAAGTTTTTAACTAGTGAAGTTACAGAAATGAAGGTTACCCTTTTTCAAAAAGATGAAAGGGTAGATGACTTTACGATAGAAGTTGAAAACGGCAAATTCCAAGTGCTAAGAAATATGGTAAATCCGTTATTATGGAATGCGGAAGAGCCGAATCTATATGTTGCAACCCTCGAATATGAATTAAAAAATGGTGAAAAAGAGATCATCCCAGTAAGATTTGGGGTCAGATCTATTAATGTTATTGATAATGAAATTAGATTAAATGGAAAAAGAATATTCTTTAATGGTGTGAATCGACATGATTTCAATCCGACAATGGGTAGGACTGTAACTTATGACGATATGCTTCAAGATGTTCTTTTAATGAAGAAGCATAATATAAATGCCGTTAGAGCAGCTCATTATCCGAATAATGATGTGTTTTATGACTTATGCGATGAATATGGGTTATATGTCATTAATGAGACCGATCTTGAATGCCATGGATTTGAAAACACAGGAAATTATAACTGGATCAGTGATAATGAATTGTGGGAAAAGCAATATGTTGATCGAGCAGTCAGAATGGTAAAAAGAGATCGAAATCATCCAAGTGTCATCATGTGGTCCTTAGGTAATGAATCAGGTGCTGGCAGAAACTTCACTGCTATGTATGATGCGATAAAAGAAATGGATTCTACTAGATTAGTACATTATGAAGGCGATCGTGTTGCTGCCTATAGTGATGTTTATACAACGATGTACACGAGATTAAATGCACTTGAAGAAATAGGTAAGGATTCCGAAGGGAAAAAGCCACATATATTATGCGAGTATGCCCATGCAATGGGGAATGGACCTGGTGGACTGACAGAATACCAAGAAATAATGAGAAAATATCCAAGACTGCAGGGTGGATTCGTCTGGGAATGGTATGACCATGGTATTCAACAAGTAGATGAAGCTGGAAATGTATATTATTTATACGGCGGCGATTATGGAGACTTCCCGACAAACGGAAACTTCTGTATTGACGGTTTAGTATTTCCGGATCGGACACCATCACCTGGACTGATTGAATACAAGAAAGTCATCGAACCAATTGTTACTGAAGAGATAGACCTCAATCATTTAAAGATTAAGGTGAAAAACAGATATGACTTTAGAAACCTAAGTGGGATCCTTTTACACATTATGGTTAAATCTTTTGATCAATTGATTGAAGAAAAGACGATCTCCTTACAGAGTATAGCCGCTCAGGACGAAATGGAGATCACATTACCGATAAATCTCGAGAACGCTTTAAAATACGATGATGCTCGCATTTATTTAAGTTATTTAGAGCCGGAGAGCACCCTCTATGCAAATGAAGGCCACCTTATTACGAGCGAGAGCTTTCTAATTCCTGCTACAAAGGTAGAAAAAGAATATATCTCTAAAGCTCTAGATGCTGAGATGAAAATTGAGGAAGATCAGACACAGCTGATCCTCGAAAACGATCAATTCAGAACAGTTTTTTCAAAGGTTCATGGAATTCTTTTATCCTATCAAATAAATGGTGAGGAAATTATTCAGAAGGGGCCTGAACTTACGCTATGGAGAGCTGTCATTGATAATGATATGTATAAGAAAGATGATTGGATAAACAAACACTTCCTTAAAAACGCTAAGGAACAGTTTGTTTCGATCGAGTATCAAGTGAATGAAGGTTTTGTAGATGTTGAGATTAAAAAATATATGTCTAGTATAAACCAAGCATGGGGCTTTAATCTTATCTATCATTATAGAATCACTCAAGATGGTGTTTTAAACCTTCACTTAAAGGGTGAAAAGGTATTGAGAGGCAATGAAATACCTCAGATGCTGCCAAGAATAGGGATTTCGATGAATCTTAATAATGAGTACAATGATGTGACTTGGTATGGAAGAGGAGATTCAGAAAGTTATCAAGATAGTAAGAGAAGTCAAAGTATTGGTCTTTATCATAAATGCGTAGAGGAAATGCACACAGATTATGTATATCCGCAGGAAAATGGTTCAAGATGTGATACCTCTTTCTTAGCGCTCACAAAGGGGAACCAATCGATTTTATTTAATTTTAAAGAGTTAAGAGATTTTACAATCCATGATTATGAAACAAATGCATTGGAAGAAGCAAAGCATCGAGGAAAAATTGAAAAATCACCTTACAATGTTTTAACAATCGACTATAGACAAAGTGGACTAGGAAGCAATAGCTGTGGTGAAGAGCAGCTTCCAAAATATCGAGTGCAAATAGAGGATTTTGAAATAGGACTCGAAATAAGAAGGATTCATAACGAAGACCTTATAGAAGAAAGTAAATTTTTCAGAGCTAGATAAAGTGAAACTTCAATCAGTGGGGGGTCTTCATCCCCCACTGATTGTTAGTCCCGTTCTAATGTCGCTAATATCTCCACTCCGCTTCTTCGATTCTTCCAAGTCTAGAGGTGGGGGTCTTGACTTTCCGTTAATGCGGGATAAAAAGTAGGGAATCAATAGGCAGGGGAGACCCTGCTTATTTAATTAAGAAATCATTGTTGAAATTCGTTGATACGCTGATAGATTACTGATCAATTAATAACCGATACAAGGAGAAAGATGATGAAATTAGATATAAGTGAAATACCTTTTTCAAGATTTGGATCTTATTTCTGTATTTCCAAGGAGAAAGATTCTGAGGAAATATTTATAAGGGATGTACACGGTGGAGACGACGCACCATCAAACCTATTCAAAATAGATATTTTAAAAGATGGGGTTGAGAAGGAGTTTGTAGTGCAAGCTTCAGAAACATCCTTAAAATTCTCCTTAAAAGATGATGAAGAAGGTTATGCAGAAATAATTATTCCCAAAGAAGATGAGATCCATCTTGAAGTACAGAATGTAGAATTTAGGTTGAGAGCTACAAAAGGGAAATATGATTCTTTAATGGAATTAGAAGATGGGATGTATGAATACCATATTTATCCAAAGGAATTAAAGTTAATGATAATAAATCTTTCGGGTGAAATGTCTGTTGATGCACCTTGGAATATTATTGGTAATGATTTCATTGATATTCGAATGAAAAGTGGGCAGTTTGTAATCGAAAGCTATAGAACTGTCTATCAACAAAAGGAATATACCCCTTTTATAAAAGGAAAAGAAAAAATTGAACAGCTTTATAAAGAGTGGTTTGACAATATGAAAATGGGAAGTACAGATTATCAACCTTCTTTAGAGAGGGCTTCCTATATAACTTGGTCTAGTGTTGTTCATCCACATGGGATATTAAAAGAGTATGCCATGTATATGTCGAAGCTTTGGATGTATAATATTTGGTCATGGGATAATTGTTTTAATGCGTTGAATTTAGGAAAAAGCTACCCTGAACTCGCATACGCACAGTTGAAAATATTCATGGAGACTCAAGACGAGTCAGGTGCATATCCGGATTTTGTAAATGATAAATTCATATCTTATAACTGCATTAAACCCCCTATCTTTGCTTATGTCTATGAAAAGCTAATGAAAATGAATGATTACTTTAAGGATGAACATAGATTAAGAACTGTTTATGAGTCTACTAAAAAAGTAATGGAATATTTTGACCAATATAGAACAGTTGAAGGAAGATTGCCACACTATAAGCATGGGAATGATTCAGGGTGGGATAATGCATCTTTATTTCATATGGGCATGCCTGTAGAAGCGCCAGACCTTACTAGTTTTTTAATTCGAGCTTATGATGTCCTGTCCTCTTTTGCAGAAATTCTAGGTGAAAAAGACGAATCATTGAGATTTAAAGAAAGAGCAGACGCCCTTTTTGAGCTTCTAATGGAGAGGCATTATGATGAGGACGGTTTTTACGGGCGAGTTGGCAAAGAGGGTAGGAAAATAAATATTAGAACAAGCTTAATACTAAGACTACCAGTTATTATTGGGTACCGATTAGAGAAAAGCATGATGGATCAATTAGTAGCAGATCTTGAAGGGAACTTTGAAACGAAGTATGGATTAGCAACTGAAAGTGTAAATAGTAAGTACTATAAAGAAAATGGATATTGGCTCGGCCCAATTTGGGCGCCTGTTACATATCTCTTTATAGATGCTTTGCAAAATTTTGGCTATCAAGAAGTAGGGAATCGAATTAGAGATAAATTCCTAGATCTTACCCTTGTTGGGGGAATGGCTGAAAACTTCGATCCGCTTACTGGAAAAGGTTTAGTGGACACATCCTTTACATGGACTTCAAGTGTTTTTCTTTTACTATTAGATGATAGAACAAAAGCGAAAGACGCTCACGAATAATCGGATGGCGAAGATGGATGGAGAGGTTTGGAGGTGACCTATTTGAGACAACAAAAGCATCGCTTCTTATCAAATAGATATTGGGTCATCGCAATTGCGGTATTTTGCTCAATCTTATGGGGAAGTGCTTTTCCTGTTCTGAAATTTAGTTATGAAGAACTTGGCATGGCAGAAGATGATTTAGCAGCAAAAATTGTTTTTGCTGGAATGCGTTTTATGATGGCGTCTCTGTTGTTGCTTGTGATCATGTTCTTCATTAATAAAAATTCGCTGAAATTGAGATGGCGTCAATTGCCAGCTATTATTGGCTTAGGGCTATTATCAACAAGTTTACAGTATTTCTTTTTTTATAACGGATTAGCTCATACCTCGGGAATGAAAGCAGCTATTTTAAATTCAAGCGAAACATTTTTCGTCGTGTTCCTAGCTCATTTTGTTTACTCAGACGATCGCTTGGATTGGCGAAAAATATTTGGCTTGGTTGCAGGCTTTGTCGGGATTATACTTGCGAACTGGGGCCAGAATGCCTCACTTAATTTATCTTTCTTTGGGGAAGGCTTTATGCTACTTTCAGGATTAGCCGGTGCTTTAGGAACCTTTTTGTCCAAGCGCCTATCCGCTGATATACATCCAGTTGCATTGACTGGGTGGCAAATGTTTGTAGGTTCGCTTCTTATGCTTCTTATTGGGACCCCGAGCCTCGAGGCGAATGCTCTAACCTTTACAGTAAAAGCTTGGTGGCTGCTAATTTATGCTGTATTACTATCCGCAGCATCTTTCACATTATGGACAGCATTGCTAAAGTACAACAAAGCTGGAGAAGTGTCTCTTTATAAATTTGTTGTGCCGGTTGCCGGTACCATTTTATCTGCTATGTTCATTCAGGATGAACTCTTAACGATTAATATTTTTATTGCATTGATCCTTGTAGCTGTAGGTATAACAACTGTTAATCAAAAAGGGAACAGCGATTGGCTGTTCTTTAAAAAACGGCGACAAACTTATCAGCAAATGTATAAATAGCAAGAATATGCCTAGTTTTGGGCATATTCTTTTTTTTTGAGACTGCTTATTACGATAGATGAATTGTTAACGTAAAAGATTGCTATTTCAATAATATTAATGCGAAAGATTATAATAAAATGATGGCAATGATTGTTCCAATGCTGCTCATGATCAACGCATATCCTAAATTCCAAAACGAAACTTTGTATGAATTGATAGATAGGAGATTAGCGGTTAACGATACAGAAAGATTAAAAGGTCCGGCAATTGTAGTCGATAAGCCTGAGGTCATTAAAACGAGACCGACACTAACTGGATTTATTGAATGTATAATTGGTTCAAGTACTCCACCAAGTATACTTATCGTTACAAGAGGGTGAAACCCAATCATCGCAAGCCCAATAAACAAAATTTGAATAAATACAAAAAGTAAAATAGGTGTAGTTGTTAAGTATTCAAAAGGTTTTTGGATGTAGTTCATAAAGATTGAATCATTTAAATTACTTGTAAAAAATCCAACTGATAGAAAAAGTACCATATTATCGGTCAGACCTACTGTTCGGATCTGCCATAACGGTAGGCAATAGGCGATATATGATTTCAATCGTCTAATGGAGAGAGCCCAGACAAATGAAAAGGGAATAATAATCAAAGCGACTGTTTGAAGAAAACCCATATCAAAGATGTGATTGAATAGCACAATTGTCATCATGAAACCAATTAAATAGAGAAAAAGTGAGAAGATTTTTCGAGACATGCGCGTATTAATCCCTATCTCGGTTGCAGATTGAGCCTCTGTTTTGTGAGCACTTGTTTCGTTAGGCAATTCATAACGCTTAAAAGACTTAAACCCGATTACCCAATTAAGGACAAACAGGAGGACTGTGATCAAAAATAACCAAGGAAGATAAACAGGATAAGATACGTGAGTATACTCAACACTTAGGACTACGAGAAGCTCCATTGGGCTTATAAGCAGACTTAAAGAATATCCTCTAAGCAATGATTGTGAAATAAATCGATTTTTGATGTTTTGAGTTTCTCCCACAAGATTTTTTTGAACGACCGTTTTAAGCAAGGGAAGGGTTGCGATATTTAGAAAACCACCCAATAAAAAGGCGGCAAATGAACTGCGATAGTATAATTGCCCCAAATGGTGAATCCGCACTCTTAATAACTTATTTACTTGTTGATCATACCGTCCAACAATGATGATGCTGTTAATAAACGGAAGAACATAAAACACCGCAAGCAGTGACACGGTTGTAGTCATGTAGAGTGGAACTTCAGTAAATGACCTTTGCTGGTAGATAAAAATAAAAAAACCAACAACAAAAAAAATACTACCGACGACTTTAAATAAGTTTTTAGCTGATTTAAGGGAAAATAGTAAAGAAATTAATGCTAGAATACCAATGGTATAGGTAAGGAATGTTGAATGAATAAATAGGTTCAGAAAATAAGATATGATAAGTAAGCTATATAACACGATCATGATTTGTGTTCTCCTAAGGGGCTTTATTTTAATGAAAAAAACGAAAAATTCGCTATTTTTAAGTGACTCCATTGATAGGAAATCGTTAGACTAAAAAGGTAGATACACGAACTGATTGAAAGAGTCATTAGTTAAAGAGAATAGTATTAGGCCATTTAAGTCATTGATTTTCGAACACATATAGAGAAGTCTTGAGTAGACGATTAGCCTAGTTCTAAAAGGGTAAGTAGGCGGAAAATAACTCTCCGTACACTCAAAAATTAGTCACGGAAACCATATATTTGCTAGTATCAGGAAGATGTTCACCCACTTTTAATCAAATTACAACATTAAGATACAACCGTAGTTTATAGGTATTTTCACAGTCAAATGGTGAAATGTCAAGGCGAACAAACGGATTTTTTTGGAAATTTAGATAATGAAGCTCAATGGTTCCATGACCAAAAAGCTCGAATATTAGCGGTTAATAAGTTAATAAAATGGTAGAGTCCCTTCGTTCTATTTACAAGTTTAAATGAATTTTTGAGTAGTCCTAACTGAGACTCATTGATTTTCACAAACATCATTTCTTTACGGAAAACAGGGGTTGCGCTTCAATAATCAACTCTTGTAATCGTCAATTAACGAATATTATTACTTGAATCGGCTAAGTTAATACACTACAATGTGTAGTGTATTATGGTGAGGGGGAGGATTATGGATATCAATAATTTTAAATACGATGAGGTAGGGCTAAATCGCTTCTTTGGACCCCTAGAGGCGAAAATCTTGGAAATCCTCTGGGAAAATGAACGAAGCATAAAGGAAGTTCAACAGCGTTTGGATCAAGATAAACCAATCAATTTCAATACGGTCATGACTGTTATGAATCGGTTGGTGGGAAAAGGTGTCTTGAAAAAGAGAATACAAGGCAGGGTTTCGTTGTTTCATCCTGTTCAGTCCAAAGAAGATTTTATTAAAGAGCAGTCGAAAAAAATTACCGAGAATCTGCTTGATGAATTTGGTGGCGTCGTCATCAATCATATGCTAGATGCAATGGAAGAAGTGGACCAAACTTTGCTCGATAAATTGGAACAAAAGATTAAACAACTTAAAGGGGATAAGTCGTGATGTGGTGGAGGAAACGGTCCCTTTTTGTCATAGGATTGAGTTTTTTGATTGCTGTTTTGATATGGAGCCAGATGGGGATGTACATCGCTCACATTCTATTTGGAGTAAACCTTCACGTGAATGTCTTTAAGTTTTGCGTAAGTTTGTTTAAGGAATATTCATTTTATTATTTTTTGGTTACGATTATATTGAATGTATTAATAGCCTATACAATCTTAATCACGTTGATCAAGATTATTGAACAATTTATCTTGTTGAAAAAGTTTAAAAAAGTGATATTCGCTCAACAAAATATAGGATTAACCAGTTTCTTAAATCGAAAATATGAGCGTCAACATCAAGATATTATCGTCATTGATCATAGTGAGTCGTTCGCATTTACTTTTGGTTTTAGAAGTCCTAGCATCGTTCTTTCTAGTAGTTTAATTGAGATATTGGATAGCGATGAATTGGTGGCTGTAGTGGAACATGAAACTTTTCATCAAAAGAATGATGATTCCTTGAAGATTTTTATTCTACAACTAATCGCCCAATCTATTTGGTTCATTCCCCTAACTAAATGGTCTTATCAGAATTATAAAATTATGAGTGAACTATTGGCTGACGAATATGCGATCCAGAAAATGGGTTCTGAGCTAGGCTTGAGCAGTGCTTTGTTTAAGTTAATTAACAATTATTACAAAGGAAACGCTAGCCCTACTTTGGTTCATTTTTCTGATGAATCGGTCAATTTTAGATTACAGCAATTAGTAGAACCAAAGAAATCCATCCCGGTAAGGTTGAAAACGACCTCGATGGTCATTTCGATTTATGTATTGCTTCTGCTAATGGGGATGATATTCGTGACGATTACGTAATTAGTTGTAATTGTCACTACCTTTTTTACTTAATCACACTACGTAATGTAGTGCATAATTAGTAACCGATAATGTGAAATAAGGAAAAATTAGAGTATGGAGGTCAGACAATGGCTAATAAAAAATCAAGTAAGCAAACGTACAAAAAACAAAAGCAATCATCGAAATTTATCTTTTGGGTGATTGGCTTAATCGCGGTTTGTATCATCGGTTTAATATTTTTGTCTAACGGAAAAGATCAAGCAGCTGCCTTCGACTATACTGAGCAGCCCGTAATAGGAGATTCATCTGCACCTGTACAAATTGTTCAATTTGGTGACTATAAATGTCCGGTATGTAAGAATTTTGAGGAAAACTTCTTCCCTCACATTCAAGAGAATTTGATCGATACTGGAAAAGTTCAATTTTATTTCATGAATTTTTCATTTATCAATGTGGATTCGATCCGTTCAGCTAAATTTGCTGAGACGGTTTATAAAGAATTAGGAAATGAAGCCTTCTGGAAATTTCATAAGCTATTATACAGTAAACAACCTGATGATCTAAAGTATGAGAAAATGGATGTGTTTACCGATAAATTCTTAGAAGAAACATTGGCAGAAATCGTCGATGATTCTGATGTAGCGAAAGTCGTTAAGGCGTTTAAAGCGAAATCTTCTGAAAAAGATTGGAAAAAAGATATGTCCACTGCTAATACGTTGAACGTAACTGGTACGCCATCTATTTTTGTTAACGGTAAAAAGTTTGCAGGGAACACTTTTGAAGAATTAGAACAAATGGTTGATGAAGCTGCAAAGGGGAAATAAACCATGAATAAACCATTGCTATTTTCCTGGATTATTTCCATCATTGCGACAATAGGAAGTCTTTTCTTTAGTGAATATCTCCATTTTGTACCTTGCACGCTTTGCTGGTATCAGAGAATTCTCATGTATCCATTGGTGTTTTTATTAGGAAGGGCTTTTTATGAAGGAAACAGTAAGATTTATGCGTATATCCTCCCCCTATCCATTTTGGGGATTCTCGTATCTGGTTATCATTACAGCCTTCAAAAAATCCCGGCACTTCAACAGTTCGAAATGTGTACGAGCGGTGTCCCGTGTTCAGGAGAATATATTAACTGGCTAGGGTTTATCACAATCCCTTTACTAGCTTTTGTTGCTTTCTTATTTATTACTTTTAGTATGGTGATCCTTGCTCGCACGAATAAAAATGATTAAGTTGTCGTCTATCGGTATGGAATACTGATAGACGATTTTTTATGTTTAAATTGGCGCTGTCTCATACTGTATTTAGTTGTTTTGGACGCGGACCATTTGCTTCACGAGAAATAGCGATGTTGATCTTCGATACAGGTGCGAGACTCCTGCTTAGAGAAGCGTGTTGAGGGAGACCCCGCAATTGCGTAGCACTGAGGAGGCTCCTGAGACCGCCCGCGGAAAGGAGTACCTGTAACGGAATTCAACCTAGGATAGTAGTGTAAATATTATTTAAAAGCAACAAAGTATACGAAAACAGCCAAAAACAATACTAAATAGATTAAATATATTTAGATCTAATTCTACTGCCAGTATGATAATAATTTCATACTTAGAGCGTATATTTAATGTGGAATTCCTGGATTATACAACAAAATAGATATATATACCTATAATTATTATGAAAATAAAAGCTTATCACCTAAAAAAAACACAAATTCTTCTAAAAAAACTCTCTTTAAAAACATCCAAATTATTCGTAGTATTAGTTCATGAAAACGTTTTCTATGAGAAGAGAACAAGCAATATCAATAAAATAGGGGGGAAACACATGAAGCTAATCAAAAAAGTGGGGATTTTCATTGATTCTATTTTTGAGAAACTTGCCCTTACATCACTGATTGCCTTAGTACTAGTCGTTACGACTCAAGTGGCGACAAGAAAATTATTTAACTTTGTTTTCTTTTGGTCAGAAGAAGTGACCTTGCTATTACTTGGTTGGTTTGCTTTTATGGCGATTGCGATAGGATTTCGAGAGCACATCCATTTAGGGATCGATTCTTTTACGAATCTTTTTCCAAAAATCTTTAACAAAGTATTAGATAAAATTATTAGTATCTCTATTTTTGCTTTTGGATTATACCTTGTTGTTCAAGGTTGGGATTTTACTGTATTGATGATGGAATCAACTCTACCAGCAACAAAGCTTCCAAGTAGTATTACTTATATTGCA
Source organism: Peribacillus huizhouensis (assembly GCF_014138605.1). Lineage (GTDB taxonomy): Bacteria > Bacillota > Bacilli > Bacillales > DSM-1321 > Peribacillus > Peribacillus huizhouensis. The sequence continues at coordinate 65,387 of NZ_JACJHX010000012.1, forward strand.
ATGCCAATTACCGGTATTATGATATGCGGGTATTCCCTACTACATTTGTTCAATAAAGACACAACTAGGTATAAAGATCTGGAGGAGGGAATGTAAATTGGAAACGAATACGATTGCAGTCATCATATTACTTTCAAGCTTTGTTCTATTAATATTACTTCGTATGCCCATTGCTCTAACGTTGGTTGCCTCGTCATTAATAACAGTTATTTATTTAGGCATACCGATGCCAATTATTGGACAGCAAATGGTTCAAGGATTAAATTCTTTTTCACTACTTGCTATCCCATTTTTTATCTTGACGGGACAAATCATGAGTGCAGGGGGACTTGCTACTCGCATTGTAAATCTCGCAGGCTTAATGGTTGGTCGGATTCGTGGCGGTTTGGCCATGGTAAACAGTGTTGCTTCGTTATTTTTCGGTAATATCTCAGGTTCTGCAGTAGCGGATGTCTCTTCTGTCGGTTCTGTTATGATTCCGATGATGAAAAAGAAAGGCTATGAAGCCGATTACGCAGTAGGCGTAACCATTGCATCAGCTATCCAAGGGGTAGTAGTACCACCGAGCCATAATCTAGTATTATATTCTTTAGCAGCAGGTGGAGTATCCATCGCTAGTTTATTTATGGCAGGTATCGTGCCAGGCGCAATAATGTTGATTGCCCTTATGATTACTGCTTACATTATTGCAAGGAAACGAGGGTATGAAAAATCAGATCTTATACCAAGATCACAATGGGGCGGAATTCTTTTACACGGTTTCCTTTCATTAAGCCCTGCAGTTATTATCTTAGGCGGAATCATGAGTGGTTGGTTCACAGCAACTGAATCTGGTGCACTAGCTTGTTTATATTCTTTTATTCTAGCGTTCGTTGTTTATAGAGAGGCTCCAATATCAAGTGTTTGGAATATTTTGAAACGAACATTAAAAACGGTTTCTATGGTATTTTTCCTGATTGGAGCATCTGCGTCCTTCGGCTGGATTCTTGCTTACTTGCAAATTCCATCTATGGTAACTGATTTGTTCTTGAATTTTTCGGACAATCCAATTGTCATTTTATTAATCATTAATATTTTATTGCTACTTCTAGGTGCGCCAATGGATATGGCGCCAATGATTTTAATCATGACACCTATTCTTTTACCGGTTGTAACAAGCTTTGGAATGGATCCGGTCCACTTTGGGATTGTTCTTATCTTGAATGCAGGAATTGGATTATTAACCCCACCTGTAGGAACGGTCTTGTTTGTTGGCTGCGCAATTGGAAAAGTTTCCATTCAACAAGGTACGAAAGCCATGCTTCCATTTTTCTATGCATTATTAATCGTTCTGTTAATTATCACCTATATTCCTGAAGTTACATTATGGCTTCCGAGTTTATTAGTCAAATAACTTGAGACATGGGTGAAATTATAGATTTTAAAAAATAATAAGGGGTGTATGGGAATGAAGAGAAAACATATTACAGGCTTATTAGCTACTGCATTAATGGTTGGTGGAATACTTGCGGGGTGTAGTGGAAAAGATGAAACTGCGCCAGCAAGCAGTGATTCCAAATCAAAAAAAGCGGAGTTTACATTTCGCTTAGCAGATAATCATCCAGTAGATTATCCGACAGTAATAGGGGACAAAAAGTTTGCCGAGTTAGTCAATGAAAGATCGGATGGTCGAATTAAAATTGAAGTCTTTCCTTCTGGGCAATTAGGTGATGAAAAATCAGTACTTGAACAAGTTCAGTTGGGAGCCATTGAGTTTACGAGAATTAACGCTAGCCCGCTGGCCGAGTTTAATGATAATTTCTCAGTACTTGGTCTTCCGTATGTATTCGATAGTGATGAACATTTGTGGAATTTCCTTGAAAGTGAAACAGGAACAGAATTGTTGGATGGTCTTGAGGCATCAAAAATGAAAGGACTAGCTTATTACAGTTCAGGTTCTCGTAGTTTTTATACGACTAAGCCAGTTAAAAGTTTAGCTGACCTAAAAGGACAAAAGCTGCGTGTTCAACAAAGTAAAGTCAATATCGATCTAGTTTCAGCTCTTGGAGCAAGTGCAACTCCTATGCCTTATGGTGAAGTATTTAGTGGTCTCCAAACTGGAATTATCGACGGCGCTGAGAACAATCTTCCTAGTTTTGATTCTTCTAACCATTATCAAGAAGCTAAGAATATTATCTTGGATCATCATCAACGCACACCTGAAGTATTATTAATCAGTCAAACGGCATGGAATAAACTATCTGAAGAAGACCAAAAAATAGTTAAGCAGGCTGCTCTAGATTCCGTCACTACTCAAAAAGAAGAATGGGCTAAGTGGGAACAAAATTCTGAAAAGAAATTAAAAGATGCTGGTGTAACGTTTACTGAAGTAGAAGATCTTACTCCATGGAAAGAAGCAGTTAAACCTGTTATCGATCAATATCAAAGCAAATATAAGGACTTATTAGATGAAATCGAGGCAGCTAAATAATTAAAGTGTGATAAATTTGTGAATTCCAGGTCAAACTTTGACCTGGAATTTATTTAATTTCAGCCTTAAAGTGAAGTGGAATTTCTTCTAGCAGAATTTAATGGAGACAAAACAAAATAGAAGGTAGCCTAATAAGTACCACCTTCCAGCTTACAAGGCAGCTATTGAAGCGGGAACCACGTCCATGATGCCTTATTATGCTTAGAAAAGCGTGTTAAGGGATACCGCCAGCGGAAAGCGAGTACCTATGTACTGAAATCAACCCAGTATAGTAGTTTAAATATCATTTTAAAGCAACAAAGTATCCGAAAAACAGCCAATATTCTGATGGAGAAGGACAATTCCAGGCATAATATGAATTGTACAAGTATAGTGATAGGCTGAATTGAAAAGCCCCTAAAGAAATCGTGATACAATTGGGCGAACACATACATAGCAAAATAATAAGTTTACCTAGTAAACATATCAGTTTACCAAGCTGGTTATTTCGGTTAAAATTAAATTTGGAAACGTTAACATTTTATAAAATAGTAGGAATGATAAGTTATGAAGAAGAAGTGGAGAAAACTTTCTATTTTTATCAGAAAATTCATACTGTTAAGCAATCAGTCACTTTTAATAAAGCTTTTCGTATTGTCTAGTATACTAGTGATTTTTCCTGTTCTTTCGGTTGGAATTATTTCGTACAAACTTTCTTCAGATAAATTAGAAGAGGAGTTTAAAGAATCAAGCCAACAAATTATTGAACAGGTAGAATCACATATTGAGTATTATTTACAAGATTTTGAGATTGCTAGCTTAAAAATTATTAGCTCCCCTCACTTTGCTAACTTTTTAAAACTAGAAACTCAAGAACATGGAAGTAATCGAGAATTTACTGAGGCAACGCGTGCTATCTTAAAGGACGCCGAATATTCTAGAGCGGATATATCGAATATTACCGTTATATTAGATAATGATCAAGTCATCGATACACTTGGTTTAGAAAACTACTATCCTGCTAGCAAAATTAAAGATGAGTATTGGTATTCATCGGTACCGAGAAACGGGATGGTCATGTTAGTAAGCAGAACGTTAAAATTAAAAAATAATAACGAGCAGCCTGTGATATCGCTCGCGAGGCGTTTATATAATCCAAAGACTTTACAGCCAGTAGGAATGTTGATCATGGACATTAATTTCAGGAGGATTGAAGAAATAGCTAATAAGGTCACTATAAGTAAGAACGGCTATTTTTTTATTTTAGATGCAAAAGGGCATTATGTATACCACTCCGATTATTCTAAACTAGGAAAGAAGGTTGAGTTTGACCAATTGTCAGGCTTGAAAACAGAAGAAGATGGATCTGGAATATTAGATAATGATCGTAAAGATTTTATTACCTATTCTCTTTCGCAAAACCTCGGCTGGCGTTTTTTTACAGCAGTACCCTATCGAGATTTAACGGAAGGCATCATGCAAATCGGAAAAGCTATCACTTGGACGATATTGATCGCACTTTTCTTTGCTTATCTCATAGGATTCGGATTTGCAAATAGCATGATTCGTCCAATTCGTCGTCTTCAACACTTTATGAAGGAAGTGGAAACCGGGAATCTAAACGGTAGGGTGAAGGTGGAGTCTACGGATGAAATTGGACAATTGACAATGGGCATTAATAATACGGTAGAAAAACTATCCAATCTACTGGAGGAAATCTATATTTCTAAGTTGAAAGAAACGGAGATGAGCCTCAAACAAAAAGATGTTGAATTAAAGATGCTGCAGTCACAAATTAATCCGCATTTTTTATATAATTCACTTGAAACAATTAGAGGAATGGCATTGGAAGAAAATCAGGAGGACATTGCTAGTATGTCTTCTTCACTCGGAAAGCTTTTAAGATATAATCTTAAAAACAGCTCTCCTACCGTTAGTTTAGGAGAAGAAATTAAGTTTTGTGAGATGTACTTGCAAATTCAAAAGTTTCGTTTTGAAGACCGTTTTGAGTATATGTTTGATATTCCAGAATGGGCAATGGACCTTAAGGTTGTCAAGTTTTCGATGCAGCCTTTAGTAGAAAATTGTTTTAAGCACGGTTTTGATCAGATTAATAGAAAAATGAAGATTACCTTATCTGTATCTCAAGTTTCAGAATCTTCTATCGTTATTCGCGTTTTAGATACAGGTGTTGGAATTCAGGGTGATGTTCTATATGGAATTATAAAAAAAATGGAACAAAAAACAACAACCAGTAACGGATTAAATATTGGAATCATTAATGTTCATCAAAGGATTTCTTACTTGTTTGGCTCTGAGTATGGGATTACAATACAAAGCACACAAGGTATAGGAACATCGGTAGATATGCATTTGCCAATCATGAAAGTAAATGAGGAAGGGATGATAGAGTGAAAAACATCTTATTGGTTGATGATGAGAGATGGGTTCGTACAGCACTTAAGTGGACGATAAATAAGTTGCATCTCCCAATACATGTTACCCATGAATGCAAAAACGGGTTAGAAGCTCTTGATTGGCTTAAACAACATGACGTAGATTTAGTCATAACCGATATTCAAATGCCGATTATGGATGGACTTACATTTATAAAGCAAGTGCGGGATTTAGAATTGCATGTGGATATTATCGTTATAAGTGTTCATGATGAATTTCCGTTTATACAGGATGCTATGCGAAAAGGAGTGACAGATTATTTATTAAAACCGATAGATGATGAGGATTTAAAAAGATGTTTAGAAAACTGGTTAAAAAAAGGGAAGGGAGTTCAGGTAGATAGTAGAAATGTTGAAGAATCCTTTCCGCTTTCCACAATAGATAAAGTTCTTCAATATATCGAGGCAACTCCACTTGGAGAAATTAGCCTTAAAGAGGCTGCCAAAAAAGTACATGTCAATCCTAGTTATTTGAGTCAATTATTCAAACAACAAGTAAAACGAAATTTCGTTGATTATTTAACGGAACTTCGCATGGAAGAAGCAAAAAAGATATTAAAGACGAGCAACTTGCGGATTTCAGAGATTGCTGAACGCTTAGGTTATTCTGATATAGCGTATTTCAGTAATACTTTCAAACGAATGACTAGTTTCTCTCCATCGGAGTTTCGAAAGGTTAAAATCGAGTGATGGATGATTGGTGAATATACCAAGACGCCATAGGTGTTCCAAAGAAAAAAGGGTATATGTAAAACATAGAATATAGAAGAAAAAAGGTTGGTATTATCTGAAGGGAAGTGAATGGATCAAGTTAATCATTTTTCTTGATCATAAAAACCAATTCTCATTTTTACTTATTAGAATCGGTTATTGGGTCACTTTGATATTTTTGTGTGGAGATCATCTAATCATCCTTACTTTTAGTGTGAAGTTTACGTGGGTGTTTAGTATCATTAATAAAATTATCTTCTCCACATTAATTCATATGATTTCGCGTACCATACGAATCCAACTTTTAGCGATTCTAGCATTTTTTTCATTTATATGTTCCCCTTTCAAATTTATAGGATGTTTACTTTTGGTTTTACAATTACCTTCTATACATTAATTCATGTGATTTTACGTATAAATCGAATCCTACTTTAAATGATTTTAAAAACTTATTCATATGTGTCATCTCCTTTATAACTTATAGTATTATTATCAGATATTAGCTATATTTTAACAATGTCATTGAAATCGGTAACAATGATGAAGAAAACGGAAACATAGTTAATGAAAACGGGGTCAATTACATTAATCTCATTATTTCGCAGTTTTTCTTGATTTTTTAGTGGATGTTAATAAAATTAGGATGTTTCAAAAGTAATGAGGTTAGTGCGGGTTAACCGTAAAGGGAAAAAATGAAGGAATTACGAAATGATACGATAAGAATAGATGGAATGTTATCAAGAGGCGTCGGAGGAATATGAAAGGGCGTAATCTAATAGGATCTGTCCTTTTAGATTACGCCCTTTCTTTATTTGATCCTGGATTAATGGGAATAATCCATAATCGCTCACTAAATGAGCTTCACTTTATTTAAATAAATTTATTGTCGTAATAATGATCGGCATGGCAAATACATCAATAAGAAAAGCACCTACAATTGGAACGACCAAGTATGCTTTACGTGAAGGGCCAAAACGCTCTGTCACTGCTGCCATATTAGCCATTGCATTTGGTGTAGCACCAAGACCGTGACCTGTAAAACCAGCTACCATCACTGCGGCGTCATAATTTTTTCCGAGCAATCGGAACAAAATGAAAATACCGAAAAGAACAATAAATACAACTTGTACAAACACAATTACTAACATTGGAAGTGCAAGATCAGCTACTTCCCATAATTTTATACTCATGAGTGCCATAGACAGGAAGATACCGAGTGTCACATCACCAATCAAGTTAATGCTTTTCATGTCTATTGCATTTGGATTGCGTTTATCCACGATATTGCGGACAATGACTGCCACAAACATGGACCCTACATAACCAGGAAGGACAAAGCCGGTTGCTGTCGAAAACAGTTCCCCTAAATACGTTCCTAACGCCATACAGAATGTAATGAGTAAGACTTGGGTGAAGAAGGTATTTGTCGTAATCTCTTGAACTTTTTCTTCGACATTGGTTACATCTTCTTCTGTTTCAGTCGGTTTTAGATCGTATTTTGAAATTAAATATTTAACAGTCGGACCGCCAACTAAACCACCGGCTATGAGACCAAAGGTAGCTGCTGCGATCCCAATGGACAATGCTGAATTAATTCCCATATCTTCAAGGGTTTGACCAAATGCGCCTGCTGCTCCATGACCACCTTCCATGGAAACAGCCCCTGCCATCATTCCTATTAGTGGATGAATGTCGAACAATGAAGCTAAGGAGACACCGATCGCATTTTGTGCTAAAGCCAAGAATCCGCAGGCAAGCCAATAAATGACGAGCAACTTGCCACCTAATTTAATGAGTTTAAAGCTTGCTCCCAAGCCTACAGTTGTGAAGAATGTGATCATGAAGAGACTTTGTAGTGAGGTATCTAATGTAATTTCCAAAAGACCCGTAGCCTTTAGAATCGTTGCAATGATTGCAAACAATAGCCCACCAACAACTGGCGCTGGAATACAAAATTTTTGCAGAAAACCAGCTTTTTTTACAATGACTGTTCCTACTACTAATAGTGCTACTGCCAAAAATATCGTCGTTACTTGATCAAGTGCTAATGTCATTGTTGGTTCCTCCTAAAAATGCCATAATGGCTTCATTTATCAAATAAGCACCTAATTTAACTGTTCTGCCGTTTTCATCTACAGCCGGATTCACTTCACAAATATCGAACGAGAGAGTTTTCTCGTGAGATGCAACTGTGCGGATAATGGATCGGACAATCATTGGTGTTAAGCCAAAAGGAGACGGAGCACTGACTCCAGGTGCAAATGCTGCATTCAAGACATCTGTACAAAGTGTAAACATAACATGATCATGCTTTTCTATGAATTCATTTAATTCAGAAATTATTGCATCCTTATTTCCTTCATGCATATCTTCTTCGTACATATAGCGAGTACCGAGCTCGTCCGCTTTATCAAATAATTCCTGTGTGTTACCGAAACGCTGGATACCAAGCACAAAATAATGGCTATTTTTGTCATGTTCTAATATTTGTCTGAACATTGTTCCTGATGATGGCTGATCTTCATATGAGCGTAAGTCGAAATGAGCATCAATATTGATGATTCCAAGTGAAGCATCTTTTCCTATATGTTTTCGGACACCTAAATAATGTCCGTACAATGTTTCGTGTCCTCCGCCTAAAATAATTGGCGTTACCGATTTTGAAAAGATGTCAGAGATTATATTACCTAATAATTCTTGGGCTTCTTCAAGGTAGTCGTTTTCACAAATAACATTCCCCACATCATAAATACAACTATTTTCCTGCAGCTTCCAAGGGATATTAGAAAGCGCTTTCCTTATAGAGTTGGGGGCTTTTGCTGCACCTAATCTTCCCTGGTTACGTCTAACTCCTTCCTCACATTCAAATCCGATTATTGCACAAGAGTTGTCTGAGGGAGTTTTTAATTTATCCAAGTCAATCAATTCCACAATTTGATGGTAGCGAAAACTGCTTCTTCTTTCTGTATGATCAGTTCGGCCAGTCCATAAATCTGCTGAAACGTTATTTGGCATTCTTCTCATCCTTTCTGAACCTTCTGATATAAGTTCTGTTTTTTGATTATATAATGACACACTTATTATTTCTAATATATAATTCAAATATAACGATAGTTTAAAGCTATAAATAAGAGAGGAAGATTGTTTTGGACATTAAGCAGTTGCGTTATTTTGTAACGATTTCCGATCAGCTAAGCTATTCTAAGGCCGCACAAAAACTGCATATTTCACAACCATCTTTAAGCAATGCCATAAAAAATTTGGAGCGTGAGGTTGGCTCGCCACTGCTTGAAAGAAGTACAAGAAAAATCGAATTAACGGATGCTGGTAAAATTTTATATGAAAAATCGATCTTGCTTCTTTCCCAAATGAACATTTTGAAAAAAGAAATGGAAGAAGTAAAGCTGACTGGCAACGGAGAACTTATCATTGGCATGATCGAGTCAGTAAAGCATTGGATTCCGAAAGTGATCCATGACTATCAAGGTCGTTTTCCGACTATAAATATTAAGCTGATCGAAGTGCTGAGTGGAAAAGCTGTGAAAGATTCGCTAAGAAAATATCATACACATTTAATCATTACAAACCAGTATATTCGTGAAGACGATTTTGAATCGTTCCCTTTGTATGATGAAAGATTAGTACTTGTGATGCACAAGGATCATCATTTGGCTCAGAAAGAATTCATTCATTTGAAAGAGTTGGAAGGAGACCCTTTTATTATTAGTAAGGAAGGATTTCAAACGAGAGAAGATATTTTAACAGCCTTTAAACTCGAACAAGCTGCTCCGAAAATAAAATTTGAAATTGAACGTTTTGAAACAGCATTATCATTAGTGAGAGAAAATCTGGGTATTACTATTATCCCCGAACATTATTTGTCTGGACCAAAGGATGATTCAATTGTCCGGAAAATTATTGATTCTAAAGCATTAAAAAGGACTGTTTATTTAACATTTATGAAAAACCGTTATTTAGCTCCCTCGGTTCAAACTTTTTTAGAAGATATTCGGCGGAACTTTGCCTGACACACTTTTTATTTTGAAAAGAAATGTATACATACAACGGCTTAAAAAAGGAAAGCTTAGCAAGTAGGAGGTGTAACTATGCAAAAAATTGGTGTTGAAGGATCATTAACGAATATTTCCGAAGCATTACGTGAAAAGGGCTATGATGTCGTTGAATTAAAACAGGAAGCTGACGCACAAAACGTAGACTTTTGTGTTGTGACAGGATTAGATTCAAATATGATGGGAATACAAGAGGTTTCCGCAAAAGGTTCAGTTATTGAGGCCAGCGGGATGTCAGCAAATGAGGTCATTAGTGAAATTGAAAATAAAATAAATCATTCACATTAAACATATAAGGCTGGATCAGGAATCGTACGTATACGATAACTTTGATTCAGTCTTTCCTATATGTATTTAATTTTATCCCGTATTAATGGGCAGTCCCCGCCCAATATGAGTACGCGGCGTACTTAGTCTGAGTTCGTTGAATTGGGTTCGTACTGTCGCTTGGACTAACAATCAGGGGGGACAAAGAACCCCACACACTGATTGAAGTTTTACTTTATGGGCAAATTTGGGATTCATAATATGATCTTTATTTATGCATTCTAACATTTGTAATAATTAAACTTAAGGAGGAATTTTATATGACTGTAATTAATCAAGTACAACAAACGTTATCGGGTCTAAAAGGTATTCAAGCTAGTTTTGAAACATTTGCATTGGCAACGGATAATGAACAGGCAAAACAAATGTATCAACAAGCAGCACAACAAACACAAACCATAGTTGACACTCTTACCCCTCGAGTTCAACAAATCATCCAAGAAGAGCCTCAATATAAACAATAATGATATGTGAAAAATAGGTAAACTAATGTAAAGAGTCGGTCCTCATTCCTCACAACACAACTATATTTAAGTATGCAACTCTCTATATGGTATGAGGTCGATCTTTATGTTATTGGTTATGTTAAAGCTCGTTGTTGATTGAAGCGGGAGGCGTAAAAATCCTGCGGGAAAAACGAGTCAAAGGGAGACCACAGGCGCACAGCGCCGAGAAGGCTTCCCTGACCGCTCGCGGAAAGCGAACGCCTCTCGTTGCAATCAACAGGCAAATTTAATAGAGCTGTTTTATTACAAGCAACAAAAGCGTGGAAAGAGGTGTTGCAGGCATGTTACATCAAAAAAAGAAACACAAAAACTATCGGAAGCAGACATTCATACAGAGAATTGATTTTCTATGCTGAGAGGAAGGCGGACTTGGGTATTCGATCAAAAACCAGTCATTATTTCCACAGGAACTGTTGGCGGTCCATTTGAAGCAGACGGAAAACTTGCGAACGACTTTGATCTTCTTCATGCAGATTTATGGTTACAACAAGATTCCTATGAGAAAGCGCAGAAAGTACTTTTAGAAGAGGCTTGTCAAAAAGCTATAGAAAAAGCAGAGTTACAAAAGGAACAAATTCAGTTTCTTCTCGCTGGAGATTTAATCAACCAAATTACCCCAACCAGCTTTGCGAGCAAAACGATTGGGACACCGTATCTTGGATTATTTGGAGCGTGTTCAACTTCAATGGAAGGGTTGGCATTAGGTGCTTTTCTGGTTAATTCTAAAGGAGCCAAATATTTATTAACTGGAGCTTCCAGTCATAATGCGGCTGTTGAGAAACAATTTCGTTATCCAACTGAATATGGCGGACAAAAACCCCCTACAGCACAATGGACAGTGACTGGAGCTGGGACAGCACTGTTAAGTGATTCAGGAGTTGGTCCAAGAGTCACATCAGCTACGATTGGTCGTGTAATGGATCTGGGGATTGCAGATCCGTTCAATATGGGAGGAGCTATGGCACCAGCAGCCGTTGATACGATTGAAGCCCATTTAAGGGAACGAAACATCGATCCAGCTTATTATGACTTGATCGTGACCGGAGATCTTGGTCGAATTGGACATGAAGTTTCACTGGATTTATTAGATCAGCACGGTATACGTATCCGTAATGATCAGTATCAGGATTGTGGGTTAATGATTTATCGGCAAGGACAACCAGTCTTAGCGGGGGCTAGTGGTGCAGGCTGTTCAGCTACCGTTGTCTATGGTCATCTGTTAAATCGGATGAAAAAAGGAGAAATTAAACGATTGCTGGTGGTCGCAACTGGTGCATTATTATCCCCTCTCACTTATCAACAAAAAGAAACGATCCCTTGTATTGCTCATGCCGTGTCGATTGAGTATGAAGAATAACAATCAAATACGTAACTAACGCCAATAAAATAGGAGGATATGCATGTGACTATCGGATCAGAAGTGAAGCAATGTCTCGCTAGTCTTAAAGGGATTGAATCTAATTTATCCAGCTTAGAGATTCGAACTCCGGATGAAGAATCGAAACGCATCTTTCACGAGACAATGGTCATTGTGAATGGAGTGGTGGCAGATTTACAACAACGAGTTATAGAGTTGGAAGTGGAAGAAACGCAATATAAAGGTTTTTAAGCATCAAATTAGGAGGTGTAGTAGTGCCTGATTGGTTAGATGTCATTGTGCGTTCATTACTATTTCTAGCTATTTTGTTTTTAGTAACTAAATGGCTAGGTAAAAAGCAAATATCCCAATTATCTTTCTTTGAATACGTGATTGGAATCACGATAGGCAGTATAGGAGCGGAAGTCGTTACTGGACTTGAACAAAGCATTTATTTAGGAGTATTATCCATCCTTACTTTTGCAGTTATCCCTTTCATAGCTAATTTAATTTCATTAAAAAGCAAAAGCTTTCGCGACTTTATTGAAGGAAAAGGGACCGTTTTAATTAAAGATGGAAAGGTTATGGAAGAAAATTTAAAAAAGGAAAGATATACAATTGATGAGTTGTTAGAACTTCTCCGAAAGGATAATGTTTTTCAGGTGGCAGATGTAGAGTTTGCTGTATTAGAAGCCACTGGTGATTTAAGTGTATTGTTGAAGAAAGAAAATCACCCATTGACTGCGAAAGATTTACATATGGCTGTTGCCCCGATTAAGGAACCCCAGGCTGTTATTATGGATGGAAAAATACTGAATGAGCCATTGTCTACTGCGGGTAAAAGTAGATTATGGTTACAAACGGAACTGGAAAAAATCGGGGTGCTCCTTGATAACGTATTTCTTGGACAAGTCGATATGTATGGCCAATTAACCGTTGATCTTTATGATGATAAACTTCAAGTGCCAGCCCCTCAAGAAAAACCGATATTATATGCAACCATGAAAAAATGCCAAGCGGACATTGAGTTATTCGCTCTTGGAACGGAAAATAAAGAAGCGAAGAAGATGTATAGTTTAAATAGTGAAAAACTACAAGAAGCGATTGATAAAGTAGCTTATTTATTAAAAGAATAGGAAAAATCAATTAATCAGAGTTTGTCTTTAAAGGGTTAGATCCCTCTACATGTAGTATTACGTGTTATAAACACGTGCTTAATACTGTATCGTAGTTGCGGGTTTGACTTATTAATGAGACACACTCTTTTTTTATTCTGAAATTTCGAGCTTGGACATATCTTTAAATGTCAAATAATCCAAAAAAAGGTGATTGGTATTGTTCAGAAAATAGTAGCTACTCTTATTGGTAGTTTATTGATAGCGATTGGAATTAACGGCTTTTTAGTACCTTATCATTTGTTGGATGGAGGAATTACGGGGATTGCCCTCATTCTTCATTATTACTTTGAATATCCGACCGGACTTTGCATGTTGTTGTTAAGTATTCCACTTTGCATATATGCTTGGTGTTGTGAAAGAAACTATTTTTATAATAGTTTTCTTGGATTAATTGTCGCATCGATATTCATTGATTGGTTAGCCCCTTTACGGAACCAATTTTCACTGTCTATTGTTACAAGTGTGCTATTGGGGGGAATATCCATCGGAATTGGAATTGGGCTTATGCTCAGATACCAAACAAGCACGGGAGGAACCGACTTGTTAGCTCAATTTATTGCGAAAGCTTTTTCTTTAAATATTGGGGTTGTTATTTTCATCATAGATGGCCTAATCGTCGCTGTTGCCTTTAACGCATTGGGTCTGGAAGTATTTCTATTTTCTAGCTTAACAATTATGATTATTGGTTTCATGACTTCATTAATGGCTAAACCGATTGGCAACTAACGCTAAATAGAAGTACTTCATAAAGTTTTAAGGAAGGTAGGTGTAATATAAAAAATCCCAATAGGGAATACCCTACTGGGATAAAGGGAAAACAATCTAATTAATGGTCAATGAGCCATCCCATTATTCGGGGGGATTTGACTAGGTGCATAGGCATTTATCATTTGTTGCATATCTTGTTGTGCCAATTGTGGGACTTGATAGTAATGATGCTTATTTTGATAAATGGATATTTCATAAGCCATTTCAATGCAGTTTGGAATTGAATCTGCTAGTACCCGACGAACTACTGGATTTGTAACTTCACAAGCAGCCATTGCTTTCATGGCTGCAGAAGACTTTGCAGAACCAAGCATTAACCCGGAGATACACTCATCGGTAATTTCTGTAACAGACTGCAACGGTTTCTTCGGTTGGGTTGGTGTTAACCCATAGACGAAGTCATTGCCTTGCTTCATTTTATAACTTTGAGTCCGCTTCGATGGATCCCGGCCAGTTGTGAAACAATCAACCGTAATATTGTATTCATCTTGGATAAATTGATATTGGCGATTCAATATATCCATAAGTTCCGGATCTTTTACATGTTGCCGTAAAAGCATATATTGATTAAGTGTACCTATTGTTCCTGATAACACTTCATGAACATCAAACATTTCATGACCGCCATGATTTAGTTGCTGAGGCACTGCGCCTGTATGCATATTTTGATGGATAGGTCCTTGTTGGTTTTGCATCATTTCCCATTCCTCCTTTTTGTTTGAAAAAGACGTTCGGCTATAGTATGTGTCATGAAATAAGAGTTATTCAAAACTGTCAAATATAAAGGCTGTTTTCATATACTTTGTTGCTTTAAATTATATTTACACTACTATCCTGAGTTGATTTCCATTACAGGTACTCGCTTCCCGCGGGCGGTCTCCCACAACGAGCTTCTCTAAGCAAGAGTCTCGCACCTTCCACTACAATTAACAACTGCTCGAATTGGTTACTTGCTAAAAACATCAAACTTTACGAAAAGAGTCAATATAAAAGATGTGTAAATGTGGCTAGAGCAATTTTTTTGACTGCTTTCATACATAAAGTTTAATGTCGAATAAGATGACGTTTTCGTTTCTTTTCAACACTTCCACCTGTTTAAAAACTTAGTCTTTTACATGATTTAATTTAGAAGATGTGAGACAAGCTAATAATGAGATATTGCTTTAACCGTTACGTTCGCATTGCTAACATTTAGGCTATGTTAAGGCTCATTATTGATTTTGGGCACAATGTTGATTGGAACGAACGCCTTACGTTCCAATCAACTGGCAAGTTTAACAGAGCCAACACTTAAAATAGGGAGGTAGTTTATTGTGAAAATAGTAGCTGTTGTAGGAAGTAACCGCAAAGAATCTTATAACAAAAAAATCACTGCTTTTATGCAAAAAAGATATACGGATAAGGTTGAAATGGAAATATTGCCATTAGAAAATCTTCCTATGTACAATGAAGACGAAGAATTAAACCCGCCGTCCGTAGTAATAGACATTAAGAAAAAGATCGCCAATAGTGACGGAATTTTAATAACAACACCAGAATACAATCATTCCATATCGGGGTTCTTGAAAAATGCAATTGACTGGTTTTCAAGAGGAGACAAAGTAATGGTGAATAAGCCCGTCATGATCGTTGGCTGTTCTCCTGGGGCACTAGGAACAGTCCGTGCTCAAATACAACTCCGTCAAATCTTAAACTCTCCTGGAGTCGCTGCATTAACTTTGCCTGGAAACGAAGTATTTATCGGAGCCGTACATGAAAAAATCGATGAATCTGGAGAGTTAGTCCATGAACCGACAATTCAATTTTTAGATACAGTCATGAATAATTTTATGGACTGGATTTTAAAAATGAAATGAAATTTGGAAAAAGGGTCAGACCTCACATCCTTACAACGCTAAGTAGTAGATGTGGTTCTGAACCCATTGTTATGAGATAGACTCAATATTATGAATAAGAGGAGACCTTTCGCCCCTGAAAATTAGGATAAGCAATCCCGAATAGAATTACGGCAACACCGCTCCACTGAGAGAAGGTTACGACTTCGTGCAGCACAAGTGTGGACATGAGAACGGCTGTTGGCAGTTCTGATGCACTTAAGATTGTGCCCAGGCCGCTACCTACTTTTGGCATGGCGATATTAAATAAAAGTGGAGGGACAAGTGAACCGAAAAAGCCAATAAGCAGACCGTATTTAAGCAATCCATCTGCAAATGCTCCGTTTAGGAGAAATACTGGTGGAAGTACAATAAACACGAGTAGAGCCGCTCCGGTTGTCATGATTGCACTTTTGTAGATTGGGTGAATCGGAAGACTTGCACGACCGCTTACATAAATAAAGGTGGCAAAGGACAATGCCGAAAGTAGTCCCCAACCGATTCCAACAACTGAAAAGGAGAGTTCACTACTCAAAAAGCCTGAAGCCAAAACGGAGCCACAAAGGATGATCGCTGTTGCAATTATACTCTTTCGGTTTGGAATTTTCTTATCAAAAACATATTGTAAAATTATGCTAATCCAGGTGAATTGCAATAGCAGGATAATAGCAAATGAAGCATCTACATACCCCAGTGATTTATTATACAAAACCCCGGTAACCCCCATTGGCATCCCGCTTATCAATAAGATCAGCTTTTGCTTAACACTCAATTTAATTTTGGGAACAAAGATCGTAATGATCCATAACATAATGGCTCCAAGCAAATACTGGCTGCCTGACAATTCACCTATTCCAAAACCTTCCCGATAGCCTAATTTAACAAATGACGATATAACCCCGTATGAACAGCCGCCAAGAAAGACTAGAAACGCATATTTCCATATACCCATTGTAAAAAAACCTCCTGTAAAACAATAAAGCCACCCATCCCTAATTTAGGGATGGGTGGCGAAAAGTAAAGTTGTTAACTTTAAGAAAAATCCACCTGCCGCCAACTTGCATTGCAGCTTTTAGTATATGACTATTACTTCCTATTATAAGTTGTAATAATAGGAAGTAAAGAGGGAATTTTTATCCTGCATTAACGGGCAGTAACCCCCCCACCGCAATCTTAATAGGTACATGAAGACTTCCTGAGTAAAGTTTCACTTTATCCGAATGTGAGTGATAAAAGGAATCTGAATGTTTTTAATGTTGAGAAATAATGAATTTTGTCGTTGGAAAAATGCTAAATGTGACACCACAAATTAGAGGAAGCAGAGTTATTTTTTTGTAAAAAAGTAATTAATAATTGTCCTACTCCATTACTCATGTTATTATTTAGACTATAAGAAATCACGTTGGCGTGATTTTAGAGGATGTAATGTGGATTGTGAAGTCTTCTTGATAATAAGAAGGATCCTGCATTTCCATATTAAAGCTGATTTTAGAGTCCAATATTTTAGGGAGGTTATCTTTTTTTGGAAATTTTAAATCAAATGTTTAGTACTTACGCTTTATTTTTCGACTGGAAAATGTGGGGAGAAGTATTAACGGATCCTGTTGCTTGGGGATTAATCGGGACATTAATTATTATGGAAGGGTTACTATCAGCTGATAACGCATTAGTGCTGGCAGTCATGGTAAAACATCTTCCTGAAGAAAAACGAAAGAAAGCATTAATGTATGGCTTATTAGGTGCTTATGTTTTTAGATTCATTTTCATTGGTATTGGCGTATACTTAGTTAACTTCTGGTGGATTAAAGTATTAGGTGCACTTTATCTTGGATGGATCTCTTTCAGCCATTTTCGGAAAAAGTCTGGCGAGGAAGATGAAGTCAAAGAATTCAATAAAAATTCTTGGTTAGTCCGTACGTTTGGAACATTTTGGGCGACAGTTATTATGGTAGAAGGAATGGATATTGCTTTCTCAGCTGATTCAATTCTTGCAGCATTTGCAATTTCGGATCAAGTTTGGGTACTATTATTGGGTGGTATGATTGGAATTTTATTAATGCGTACAGTAGCTCGATTATTTCTAACTTTAATTGATAAAATTCCTGAACTAGAAAATACGGCTTTCATTTTAATTGGCATCATTGCATTAAAAATGTTATTAAGTGTATTTAACATCCATGTTCCACATACAGTATTTTTTGGTATTATCATCCTTGCGTTCCTAATTACGATTGTTATTCATAAAAGAAATGAGCGTAAGTCGGCAACTTCTACTGAGGGCTAATATAATAGTCTTTGGTACTAATTAAACATATTGAACGACAAAGAAGCAGAACGCCATTGTGTCAGGGCGTTCTGCTTCTTTTGTGTTTCAATTTTTTTCTGAAGGTTTTGCATAATATAGATACTTTTATAAAAGTGAAATGAGGTATCCGCCAACTGCTCCGATCACAACAATGATCCAAGGAGGCAGCTTCCAAAAAGCAAGCATGCTAAATAATAGGGCTGCTAAAGCAAAATCCATGGGAGTGTAAATAGAACTTGTCCAGATTGGCTGATAAAATGCTGTAAGTAAAAGGCCGACAACTGCAGCATTTACCCCAAGCAAAGCACCTTTAATATTTGGATTACGACGTAAGTTATCCCAGAAAGGCAACGTTCCCAAAATCAGAAGAAAAGCGGGCATGAATATTGCAATAGTAGCCAGTATTCCGCCTTGCCAGCCATTAATAACCGCACCAAGATACGGAGCAAATGTAAATAACGGACCCGGCATTGCTTGTGCAGCGCCGTAGCCAGCGAGAAATGCTTCTTTATCCATCCAGCCTCCAGTGACAAATTCACGTTCCAGTAATGGCAATACAACATGACCGCCGCCAAATACTAAAGAACCTGACCGATAAAAACTGTCAAACATTGCAATCCAATTTAATGAAGTTGCTTCCCTTAAGACGGGGAGGAGAATAAGCAGGCCGAAAAAGAAAGTTAAACAGACGAAACCCCACCTACGAGAAATAGGAAAATATGTAGTGGGTTCATCACTCTCTTTATGTTGTTTGTAAATGAAATAGCCAAATAGACCAGACAGGAGGATGACGACAATCTGGCTGAACACAGACTGCCAGATGATTGTTCCGACTAACGCAAATAAAGCGATGGCTTTTCGTTTGACGTCTGGTGTTAAATTTTCTGCCATCCCTAAAATAGCATGTGCGACTACTGCTACAGCAACAATTTTTAATCCATGAATCCATCCAGAATTTCCGAGGTGAAAACCATCAAGTAAGATAGCCAATAGAATCATGACGATAACGGAGGGCAAAGTAAAACCTAAAAATGCTAGGATTCCACCTAATACACCTGCTCGCATGACCCCAATGCCAATGCCAACCTGACTGCTTGCAGGTCCAGGTAAGAACTGACATAAAGCAACTAAGTCCGCATAGCTTTTTTCATCGATCCACTTTCTTTGTTCTACATATTCATTTCGAAAATACCCTAAATGGGCGGTAGGTCCGCCAAACGAGGTAAGCCCAAGTCTTGTAGAAATGAAGAGGACTTCTGTAAGTGTTTTAAAATAATTCAATTTTTTACTATTCATTATCCAGCCCCTAATCATTCTATATTTTACGCAACAGAATATCATTTTATCTTATCATCCCTTGAGATCATGTTAAATTCAACGGTAGTATTGTAATAAGTTTCTAAAGATTATTTTATCGCCGCTTAACAGGCTGTAATAACTCCCGCCCTCAATTTTTGTGGGAGAATCAACATAAAAGTAGGTGCGGGATAAACAGACTGTAAATCGCCAATTGGTGAGATACAGTGAAACTTACCGATGTGTGAGCAGAGGTTTAGTAAACCAATCGGTTCGTAGTGTCGCTTAATAGAAGCGTTAGCTTGCGATTTAGCGACACTAGAACGGGACTAACCATCAGTGAAAAAAACCACTGACAGAAGTTTTGCTTTAATTGACAAAACTGCAATACGTATAGTATAATAATTTTAAATAATTGAATATTCTCCTAAAGGGGAGTAGCTTTTACAACTAAGTCGTCATTTCAGAGGATCATCTCTCGGCTTTGTTGGCAGCATAATGTTGTTAGCAAGACCTTTACCGAAGAAGGGTAAAGGTATATCCATAGAATTTTAAACCTTTGCCGTATTTTGGTAAAGGTTTTTTGTTTGATTTTTTTCAACTTTCAACAGAAGTGAGGTGAGTTCTATCGGTAATTTTGCTAAACGATTCCTGTTTATATTTAAGTTCTGGAGGGTTCTTCCGTTTCTAAAGGATTTCTTCATTTCACGCGAAGTTCAGTTTAATAAAAAAATGTTGGGTATAGTATTCATGATTGGATATGCAGTATTTCCATTTGATTTGATTCCAGATTTCTTCTCGCTCATTGGAATAGTGGATGATGTGATGATTTTTGGAATTGTTGTGAATTGGCTGATTCAGCTTTCACCGGAAACCCTTAAGGAAAGACACAAGTTAAAGGGGTAACCTATTAAAAAGGAAAGAAGGGGAGTTAGGAAATATGGAGTTTTCAATTTTACTTGAGTATGGTTGGGTGCTACTTGTGTTGGTTGCACTTGAAGGGCTTTTAGCTGCGGATAATGCGCTTGTGTTAGCGATTATGGTGAGGCATTTACCTGAAGAAGAAAGAAAAAAAGCGTTATTCTATGGTCTTGCAGGAGCGTTTGTTTTCCGTTTTGGTTCGCTATTTGTGATTTCATATCTTGTCGATGTATGGCAGGTTCAAGCGATAGGAGCTATTTATTTAATATTTATCGCTTTGAACCATATATTTAGAAAGCTTCTTGTAAAGAAGAGTGGAGAAAACGTTTCTGAGGAAAAGGAAACGAAGAAATCTGGTTTTTGGGCGACAGTATTCAAAGTTGAACTAGCTGATATTGCATTTGCGGTAGACTCGATCCTTGCCGCCGTAGCCTTGGCAATGGCGCTTCCTAATACGAATTTACCGAATATTGGCGGCTTAGACGGTGGGAAGTTTATCGTAATCTTCGCAGGTGGATTAATCGGATTAATTATTATGCGCTTTGCGGCCAATGTGTTTGTGAAGCTGCTGCAAACCCGACCTGGCTTGGAAATTGCTGCATTTATGATCGTCGGATGGGTCGGAGTGAAACTAGCTATTTACACGTTATCACATCCAGCGCTAGCCATATTGCCTGAATCGTTTGCCCATTCAGCGGCTTGGAAGATAATCTTTTATGTCGTACTGATTTTGATCGCACTAGGTGGCTGGTTTTTTTCAAAAGAGAAGCTGGATCCAGTAAAAGGATAAAAAGGGTAACTGGCTGCGCTATTAAAGGCGGCTGTTTTTTTGCCGATACAGGAATCTTCTTATAACTATTTACATGTATTGGCCAATTACTAGGTCAAATTACTGCTTTTTTTTACAGACTATCCTGAATGAGAAAGCTCACTACTTCAGAGGTAGGATGATAGTGGGGTAGAACCGGGTGTTTCTTATGAAACAATAATGGTTCGACTATTTTTATTTTTTGTCTATTTTTAGCAAATACAATGTCTTCATATAACATAGCCTACTTTTTCGTACAAACCATCACTATTAAAAATCAGTATTCTGATATAATTTCACAATAAACATAGGCTCTGTTAAATTAAATGTTAATTTTTATATAAAAATTAGGGAACCCTTCATTTGTTGAGGTTCCCCGTCTTCTTCAACTAGCGCCCCGATATCTAAAAAACAGATTATCTTAATATACAAATTAGCTTTTTCTTTTCCAACTTGTTTTAAGTTGCGAAGGTTTTAATGTAGATTGATGATACAACAATGGCAAAAACTCTTTAAAAGTTGGTGCAACGATTGCTTTGGAATAAGGAACATTATCTTCAGGATAATTTTCATAAAAATAAACAACGGCTGGATTTTCTGTGCAATTCGTGTAATCCAATGCAAAACAAGAATGAGGATATGTTTCCCAAGCTAATATGACAATCTTTTCAGGTAGGGAAAATTCTTTTATGTCTTCACTAAATGAAAATATTCCTTCGTTGTCATCTTCATTTGCATTTTCTAAATCAATACCTAGTAAATAGGGGATTTCACATTTTCCATAACGATTTATGTATACTTTTTTAAAGTGTAATGTTCCACCGTTACTTTTTTTAAGCAATTCAATATATTCTTTTGGAAACTTTATACCTAACTTGCATTCTGCATTTTTTACTATTTCATCACTTACAGGTGGGTCCTTTTCATCCCAGAAACCCTCACCATAATAATAATTTTTGCTCACCTTCATTATCCTCCCATTAATTATGTAAGTGCTCTAAATAGCATAATTAATACATTTGCTTCTTCAACTATACTGTCTGAAAGTGTCTAAAAGTTAAATAAGCACTATATAGAGAATTTTGATAAGCGTAAACCGTGATACGTTTCTGTCACTTCGTAAACAAACGTCTTCATCAATTTTATGTACAAACATTATAATCCCCTCAATTGATTTATTTTGAATTTTAACATAATCCCGATTAAACATATCGATTTATGAAGAGGTATTGGATATATTGGAAAAAATGAAAAATTTATTTAGGCTGATGTAGTTCTTTTAATGAAGTTCAGTGCGGGGAACTAGGTCTGTAAGAAGAAAAATTCTCTTATGATATGCTTCAAAACGATCAGAATGGAAAGATGTTATGATATTAGTAAATAGATAAATTCGGAGAGGGAGGTATAACAACGTGAAAAAATACATCGAACAGCTTAAACCGACTCTTGATAGAATATTTCAGCACTTGCATCAGAATCCAGAGGTTAGTTGGAAGGAATATGAAACAACTGCGTATATTCAGCAAGTACTCGAAGCACATGGTTTTCCAGTCCGTATGTTTGTTGATTGTACAGGGCTTTTTGCAGAGATGGGTAGCGGTGATTTTTGTGTGGGTTTGAGAACAGACATGGATGCGCTTTGGCAAGAAGTGAATGGAAAATTCCAAGCCAATCATAGCTGTGGTCATGATGCACATATGACGATGACGATAGGAGCCATGCTACTACTAAAAAAAATGAACGCTTTTAAAAGAGGAAGATTCAAGTTTATTTTTCAGCCTGCAGAAGAGAAAGGGACTGGCGCACTAAAGATGGTTGAAAAACACGTGGTGGACGATGTTGATTTTCTTTATGGTGTTCACTTAAGACCCATTCAAGAGTTAAGAAACGGTCAAGCGGTTGCCGCGATTTACCACGGAGCCGCGAAGTTTATTGAAGGAGAAATTATTGGAGAGGATGCTCACGGTGCACGTCCTCATCTTGGGCAGAATGCGATTGAAATCGGTTCCTCCCTTATTCAAGAAATCAAAGGTATTCACCTCGATCCAATGGTTCCTTATACAGCGAAAATGACTAAATTTATAGCGGGCGGTGATTCTGGGAATCTAATTCCAGGGAAAGCTTCGTTTTGCATAGATTTACGGGCGCAAACGAATGAAGTTTTAGATGAGCTAACTGAAAAAGTTGAGAAAATAGCAAGCGCATTGGCAAATTTATATGGGGTGAAAATCCATTTGGAAGCAAAGGGACATGTTGCAGCGGCAGTTGTGAATCATGAGGCAAGAAGCTATATGGAAAAAGCGATTGTTGAAAGCATTGGAGCGAAGCATATAAAGGAGCCGATTGTTTCTTCAGGAGGCGAAGATTTTCATTTTTATTCACTAAAAAAGCCTCATATAAAAACGACAATGCTTGGCTTAGGTTGTGATTTACAACCAGGGCTACACCATCCACAAATGACTTTTAATCATGATTGCATCTATATAGGAGCAGAGATTTTAGCAAGAACAGTGTTACAAACCATTGATGCATATGAAGGGGCGAAGTAATATGCCTTCCATGATAACAACTAGAAAACTGCGATCATATGAAGAGTTCCTGCAAAAAACTAGAAAAAAACATCTGAAATATGGAACTACTTCCCTTCAAAAAACATTTACATCCGCAAGAAACTGTGGTTTTCTACAGGGGCTTTATTGAAGAGCCCCAGAGGTGAAGAAATTTTACTTGGAGAATTGGGCCTAACTTGTAAATCAAAATATGAATGGAGAGAACAGGTTAATCCTCTTTTTAAGATTCAGGATTGTTCTGTTCTTTTTATGAAGCGTTTTTAAAAAGTGCAAGAAAACAGGTGTTTTATATTCCTATTTCATCCGAATTATAGGAAAACCTACCAAAATGATAAAACAAAGGTTGACAGTAGAAAGTAGAATAAGAGTTAATTAATAGAGGAGAGTAGAGAAAGTGGGGCAAGTTAGTGAGGAAAATGTTAAAACAACCAAGATTACTAACGCAGATGATCGGGTTTATTTCTATTGTGGTTTTTTTTATGGTGGTTTCTGTAAGCGTTATCTTTTCGTCTATGATAGATGATATTACCAAAGAGTCACTAGGGAATCAGGCGATGACGGTAGCAATGATGACAGCACAAAAGGAAAAAATTATCCAAGCCTTTGAGGAGCCCAATCCTGCGCTGACAATCCAGCCAATTGCCGAAGAGATTCGCAAATCAACAGGTGCAGGCTATGTGGTAATTGGTAATCTGGAAAGTATTCGTTATTCGCATCAGATTGAGAAGAATATTGGGAAAATGATGGGGACGAGCAATAGAGAAGTGTTTGAAGACGGTGCTTCCATTTTATATGAGGGAACTGGAATATCAGGTCCAGCCATCAAAGCAAAAACGCCGATTTACAATAAGTCCGGAAAGGTGATTGGTGTGTCATCTGTAGGTTTTTTAACAATTGAAGCGGAAAAGAGGGTGAATGAATATCGCTTGAGTTTGTTCAAATTTTCAGTGTTCGTTATTTTAATTGGGATAACAGGAGCAATTATTATTGCTAGAAGGGTGAAAAAATTAATTTTTAACCTGGAGCCTGAGGAAATTTCATTTTTATTTAAAGAAAAGGAAGCAACGATCGAATCTATAAGGGACGCGACAGTAGCGGTCAATCAACTGTATGAAGTCACATCTATTAATAAACGAGCAAGAGAAGTACTAAAAGATGATCAAATAGAAAAGGGAAGAAAAATCATCAACCGGCGGCTTATCATGATGATTGAATCTGTTATCTATACAAAACGAAGTCTGATTAATCAAAAATTTCTGATTGGTCATCACCTCTACTTGGTAGATGCGGCACCAATTATGCAGAAACAGCAAACAAGTGGGGCTGTTTTGACAATTCGTCCTACTTCGGAAATAGAACAAATAACAGAAGAAATTTCAAAAATAAAAAGTATTTCTGATAATATCCGCGCCCAAAATCATGAGTATTTAAATAAATTAAACACTATATATGGACTCATTACTCTTGAGCAGTATGAAGAAGTAAGGGAGCTAATCACCGAAGAAGTGAAAGAACGTCAGGATATCGTTGTATTCTTAACATCTTCTGTGAAGGACCCGTTTATTGCAGCCTGCCTGATCGGGAAAATTAACCGATCAAAAGAATTAAAGGTCCAGCTTGAAATTGATAAGGACAGTAATTTGGAGCGTGTCCCATCTTCATTGAATACAAAGTTATTCGTTACAGTTCTTGGAAATATTATTGATAACGCAATGGAAGCAGCAAGCCAATTCAAGGGGGAAGAAGCGTATGTAAAAGTATCTTTCACTGATTTTGGAAGCGATATCATTTTTGATGTCGAAGATAATGGTAAAGGTGTTCCAAAAGAGTGGCAAGAAGTCATTTTCACAGAAGGTTTTACTACGAAGGATGGGGAGAATCACGGACTTGGACTGGCTATCGTAAAGAACACAATCGATTTTTTACAAGGTGAGATTTATTTATCAATTAGTGATTTTGGTGGTGCACGATTTACGATTGCCATACCAAAGAAGTAGTGTGAAAGGGGGGATCACAATGGCAAATCAATCCATTCAAGTGATGATCATTGAAGATGATGAAACAGCAACAAAAATTTATGAAAAATTTACTCAAAAGGTAGAGGGGTTTCAAGTAGTAGCATCTACCAGTACAGGAAAGCAGGCACTAGAGATGTTTAATGTATTCGTCCCTGATCTGATCTTACTCGATGTGTTTCTACCAGATATGAAAGGTACAGATTTGTTGTGGAAAATTAGAACGAAGTTAAAAAGTGTCGATATAATCATGATAACTGCTGCCAATGATGTTGATACAGTAAGGGAAGCTATTAGAGGTGGTGCATTTAGTTATTTAATGAAACCAATTATGATAGATAAGTTCCTTGAAACACTCGAGCAGTATAAGGAGACAAGAGCAAAATTATTTAATTTAACAACTGTGGAACAAAAAGATGTGAACAGCCTTTTCAGAATGAAAACAGTTGAAGAACCAGTTCCCGCAGAGAAAGGCAGCTTGCCAAAAGGGATAGATAAGCATACGTTAATGAAAGTTAGAGGGCAAATGAAGGAAACGAATGGTAGCAAGAATGCGGAAGAACTAGCAGGCACGATTGGAGCAAGTCATTCAACTGTTAGGCGATACTTGGAATACTTAGTATCTAACAATGAAATAGAAGTAGAAATCAGGTACGGAACAATCGGTCGACCTGAGCGCAGATATCGGAATAGAAGGAACTAGAGGTAACAAAGGTGGTAAATAAAAGGCGATAACGAAGTAAAAGGTTATTAAACAAACCGGCTGACAGCGACTGAAGACATCTGCTGACAATCGGTTTGTTTAGAATCGCTAGATGCTTATTTTTTTTCCGAAAGGGCCATCCATTCATCAATTGTTAGTGAATGAATCATATCACCAGATGATTGAATCGAGAAATAATTTCTGATGTCTTCACTGGCGGATAGTAGAAGTGTATCGACTTTGCTGATCTGTTCTTGAGATGTTGTTGTGCGCTTAACCC
The DNA here is from genome assembly GCF_014138605.1 of Peribacillus huizhouensis. Classification (GTDB taxonomy): domain Bacteria; phylum Bacillota; class Bacilli; order Bacillales; family DSM-1321; genus Peribacillus; species Peribacillus huizhouensis. The sequence goes on from NZ_JACJHX010000012.1 coordinate 91,981, forward strand.
ATTCTGGATAAGTAAATATTTTTTTGCGGTTCTCAGCTTTTATTACCGTTAACCCGGCTTCCTTAAACCATATTTTCCATTCGTTTATAGAGTAGCTTCGCACATGACTTTCATCACGCAGCTTTTCCAGACGATTTACAAATAGATCCAATTGTTTTTCTTCAGGAGCAATATTGTCAATGAGTAAAAATTTACCGCCTGGTTTTAATACGCGTGCTACTTCTTTGACAAATTTCTCGGGATGAGGGAAATGGTGTGGTGCAATCCGACAAGTGACAGCATCAAATGTATTTTCTAAAAACGGCAGAGACTCTGCATCGGCTATTACATATAAAATGTTTGAGTGTAGTGGATCTAAATGTCGCTTCGCTGTTTCAAGCATTTGATACGTTAAATCTGTTGCAAAACAAAAGGAAACATGTGGAGCGATTGCTTTAACGACATGTCCACCCCCTGTAGCAATATCGAGTGCGATGTATTCTGGCTGGAGTTCCAGCCATTCAGGGATGAGACTAAGATCGGAACCTTTCGCATGCGTACTACTTGTTACATATTTTTCTGCATGCTTACTGAATTGTTCTTGTACTTTCTGTTTGATGGAATTAGCTTGTTCTTTCATTTAACACTTCCCCCTCTAAAAGTAGATATAAAATATCGATGAGCGTATGTTCCCAATTAAACGATGAAAAAGGCTCAGGATCTCAAACTTTACCATTTTATGAAAGTGGCGGTGCGGAGCTGATTTTGCGAAGCACCCCTCATTTACCAAAGAAAAGAGAAGATAATCTTCTCTTTTCATAACAGTAATAACCTAGTGATATCTATGACAGGTTATTTTTGCATATTCAATGATTCTAATATTTCTTGTACCAGCTTTTCTTGCTCTTCTAAAAATGTTTGGAAGTCTTCAGAGTTTTTATAGCCATCTTCCCAGCCATTTGTTTCAAGAACTTTATTCCACTCAGGTGTTTGAACCATCTCGGCTAATGTTTTATTCCAGTAATCTACTGCGTATTCCGGCATTTCCTTTGGTCCAAAAAGTCCGCGCCAGATGGTGAATTCTGCATCAATACCTTCTTCTTTGTAGGTTGGGATGTCTGCATATATGCCTTTTAACCTTTCAGGAGAAGATAGACCAAGTACACGTACCTTTCCAGCTTTTAGATATTCTCCAGTACCAGAAATATCGGTGGCAAGAACGTCAGCATTTCCTCCAATCAAGGCCGTCATGGCTTCGCCGCCGCCATCATAGGAAATGAATTTTATTTTTGTAGCATCCACACCAGCTTTTACTGCAGGTAGCATTGCGACTAGATGGTCCTGTGAACCGGGAGCTGAACCACCGGCCAATGTAAGTTTGCTAGGATCTTTCTTTAAATCTGCAAATAAAGATTTCAAATCTTGATATTTAGAATCAGCAGGTACCACAATGGCTCCATAATCCTTTGTTAATTGCGCCAAAGGTGTAATGTCTCGAAAAGAATGTTGACTGTTTCCTTCCTTTTTTAAGTTGTTAATAATTAATGGCACAGAAGGGAGGAGCAAACGATATGGATCTTTAGGATCCTGGCTGATAAAATCAGCAATACCTACTGCTTGCCCACCACCTGGCTTGTTCTCAACGGTCATCGACTTTTCCATTAACTTTGTGTCACTTAATACTTTTGATAAAGCACGTGCTGTTGTATCAAGCCCACCTCCAGCACCAGATGGCGCATTGATAACAAGCGGCTTTTCTGGATAAGCAGAAGATTTCTTACTTACATCACCTGATTTTGAAGTTGAATTTGTACCTCCGCAAGCTGTAAGACTAAGAGCTAAAGCACCAGTTGCAAAGACCAATCCCCACTTTTTGAAGCTGAATGTAGAATTCATTACTTTTCCCCCTTTAATAATGATAACGCTTTCATTTGTGAATCGTACCATGTCTATATAGATGTGACCAGTTAATAAATATTAAATAAATAAAGATGATTAATCTATCTTTTTTTCATATTTTTCACAAACACATGTGAGAAATATGAAAATAATGTAAAAAATAAAAAGTATTTTGGTTATGAACTTAAATCTTCTAATAAAAGTAGAATTCTGCTAATTTTTAAGAAAGCGGTTTCAATAATGCGGTTGGCGAAAAAAATATGGAGGTAGATGAATTGAATAAAACGTTTGATCGTTATGCAGGTATCGTATTTCTATTAATTGGCGTTTTTTTCATAATGGAGAGCAGAAGGATTTCTGCTAGTAGCTATGGCAGTAATGTAGGGCCCGATATTTTTCCTATCGGTCTTGGCGTTGTTTTGATCCTTTTAAGTATTCGACTGTTGTATGAAACATTGAAATACAATAAGCAAGGAAAAAAGGAGAGCAAACCAGATTACAAGGGCTTCTTGGTGATTTTTATTGCAACGGTGCTTTATGTGCTCCTTCTTGAGACGTTAGGCTATGTAATTACTACATTTGCATTCTTATTAACAAGTTTTCAAGTGATGGAACGTGGTGGCTGGTTGAAATCGATAATTATTGCTGCTGCTTTGTCTTTCGGTGTTTATTATGTGTTTGTCGAAGTGTTGCAAGGATCTTTGCCTGGATTCCCCATGTAATTGACTTAGGAGGTGGATAAATGGAAACTTTACAATTTCTTTCAGATGGATTTGGTGTTGCGATGCAATGGCGAAATTTGCTTTTTGCTTTTTTCGGGGTCTTAATCGGGACGGCAGTAGGTGTACTTCCGGGCATTGGGCCGATGAGTGGGGTGGCGCTATTAATCCCGATAACAGCTACTTTAACATCAGGCCTTGATGCGCAAAATGCAGCAGCGAGCTCGATTATCTTGCTTGCAGGTGTTTATTACGGAGCGATGTATGGCGGATCGACTACATCAATCTTATTAAATACACCAGGGGAATCCTCCTCGGTTGTGACAGCGCTTGATGGTTATCAAATGGCCAAGCAAGGCAGGGCAGGAGCTGCTTTATCGATTGCTGCTATCGGGTCATTTGTTGCAGGGATTGTTTCATTATTAGGGCTGGTTTTATTGGCAAAACCGTTGTCAGCACTGGCTCTATCGTTTGGCCCGCCCGAGTATTTCTCTCTAATGTTACTTGGTCTTTGTGCAGTGAGTGGACTGGCAGGGAAATCAATTACGAAGGCTCTTATCATGACAGTCTTAGGGTTACTGCTCGCAACGATTGGGATCGATAATGTGTCAGGAGTATCCCGTTTTACGTATGGAAATATTTACTTATATTCAGGGCTTGAATTTTTAACTGTTGCTGTAGGATTGTTTGCTTTAGGTGAAGTGTTTAGGAGTATATTGGAAAAAGATGATGGTGATGGAAAAATAGCTAAAGTAGGTAGGATTTTACCTACAAAACAAGATATGAAAGATAGTACGAAACCAATTATTCGTGGATCGCTTCTCGGTTTTTTTATAGGGGTTCTTCCAGGTGCTGGAGCAACACTAGCTTCTTTCTTTTCTTATATTGCTGAAAAGAAGATAAGTAAAAATCCAGGAAAATTCGGAAAAGGTGCAATTGAGGGAGTAGCTGCCCCAGAATCCGCCAATAATGCTGCATCAGGGGGAGCAATGATTCCTTTATTGACAATGGGGATTCCAGGCTCCGGCACAACAGCTATTTTGATGGGTGCTTTAATTATGTACAATGTACAGCCGGGTCCGCTTTTGTTTGATGACCATCCTGAAGTGGCATGGGGGCTCATTGCTAGTATGTTTATCGGCAACGTCATGCTTTTAATCTTAAATATGCCACTCGTTAAAGTCTTTGCAAAGGTTATTGAAACACCTGCTAAATATTTGCTGCCGATTATTATTGCCATTTCTATTTTCGGTGTATATGCTGTTCAAATGAATACGTTTGATTTACTGCTATTAGTTGGCTGTGGAGTGTTTGGCTATCTCTTTGCAAAACAAGATTATCCGGTCGCCCCATTGGTACTTGCCCTTGTCCTAGGACCGATGATTGAGAATAATATGCGCAGGGCACTCACTTCTTCAAACGGAGATTTTTCGATTTTTGTTACAAGACCAATTTCGCTGTTCTTTTTAGTAATTGGAGTATTGTGGATTCTTATTCCATTGATCCTTAAGTGGATGGGACGAAATGTGGTCATTAATGATGAAGAATAAGAAGGGGTTAGAGCCCCTTTGGGGATAAAGCTGAATTTAGCTTACAAAGTGTTTTCGCTTTTCTTTGAAAGAAGGTTTTCAATTGGCCATTTTCTATCAGATAGTGCTTAATATTATTATTCCGTTATTTTTATTGATTGGAGTAGGTGCACTACTGCAACGATTCGTTCAACTTGATTTATCTACTCTTTCGAAAATTACAATGAACTTCTTATTACCAGCAGTTTGCTTTACCAATATTTATCAAAGTGAAATGTCAGGCAAATTAGTAGGTCATACGATAGTATTTTTGGTGCTGTTCAATTTCTTGCTTATCTTAATTAGTATCTTGATTGCCAAAGTATGCAAATTTGAGCGAAAGCTGTCAGCGACCTTTAAAAACAGCATGGTATTGAGCAATTCAGGAAATTATGGACTTCCAGTGAGTGAACTTGTATTTGCTACGAATCCAGTCGGCATGTCTATTCAGATTATTGTTTCTATTTTTCAAAGTTTACTTACTTATACATATGGGTTCTATAATTATGTTTCCGCAGAAAGCAGTGGTTTAACAGTTTTTCGAAAGATTATACAGCTTCCGGTCATTCATGCGCTCATTCTTGCTTTTTTACTTCGCTTGTTTCATGTGGATATCCCGTCTTTCCTATGGAAACCGATTGAGAATACATCTGCTGCTTTTTTGGCGGTTGCACTAGTGACACTTGGTGCCCAAGTTGCTTATATAAAAGTTGCCCACATTTCTATGCCGCTTGTTTTGATCGTGATAGGCAGGTTATTGATTTCTCCCATTGTCGCTCTGCTGATCATCTTCTTACTTGGTATATCGGATACGTCCGCACAGGCATTATTCATAGCAAGCTCATTTCCTACATCAAGAAATAGCGCGATGTTGGCGCTAGAATACGATAATTACCCTGAATATGCTTCTCAGGCCGTTCTTGTGACAACCATTTTTAGTAGCATTACTGTTGCGATTGTTGTTTACTTATCTAAAATCCTATTTTAAGAAAGTATAATATGTGTATACAAAGTCAGGTAGCTTCTATTACGTCGGAAGTTGCCTGATCTTTTTTCGTTTAAATTATGATGTGGCTTTTTGGATATATTCGTATTCATATCAAAAAAACTATAAACGAATAACATTATTCATAATGTTATTTAGTAATTTGAGATGATAAAATTTTCATATTCCGATAAACTTAAAGAAAAAGTGAACGAAAATTGAGGATGCTGTTGAATATGAGAAGGGTATCACTACAAACAAAGATTCATGGGTTAGTACTTACATTAAGCTTATTTCTGATTATCTTATTAACGTCTTACTTTACCTATATGGAAGGTAAGCAAATGGCAGAGGATAGAGGGCTTATTGCTTTAGAGATATCTAAAGTCATTTCATTTATGCCATCTATTATCGAGGCATTTGAATTAGAAAATCCATCTGAGGAAATCCAACCTATCATCGAAAAAATCAAGAATGAAACGGGTGCTGAATTTATTGTAGTAGGGAATAAGGATGGTATTCGTTATTCCCACCCATTGCCATCAGAAATTGGAAAGCGGATGATAGGTGGAGATAACGAGCGGGCGATTCAAAATGGTGAATATTATATTTCGGAAGCACGTGGTTCCCTTGGTCTTTCGATGAGAGGGAAATCGCCGATATTCGATAAGCAAGGAAACATAATTGGTGTTGTTTCGGTAGGATATTTAGTAGAGGATGTTAAAGAACAAATCGTAAGAAATGTGTCCAAAGAGTTGTTTGTTTCTTTCCTAGCTCTTGTTATATCAATAATAGGCAGCTATTTGCTTGCACGAAGTATACGTAAAGATACGATGGGATTAGAGCCATATGAAATCGTTAATTTATATAAAGAAAAAAATGCCGTGCTTCATTCTGTGAAAGAAGGAATTCTCTCCGTTGATAAAAACGGCATGATTAATTCCATGAATAAACCAGCAAAAAAACTGTTGAACGTTAAAGGAACTGTTCGCCGGTTGAAGGTAGATGGATTATTTCCTTCAAGTCAATTATATGATGTTCTTAAATCAGGCGAGCCGCAAATCGATCGTGAAATGACTTGGAAACATCAAACGATTATTGTGAGCATCACCCCGATTTTTGATGATGATGGAGTAAGTGGTGTAGTTGCTTCATTTCGTGATAAAACGGAAATCGAGCAAATGGTGAACACAATATCAGAAGTAAAAATGTATTCAGAAGATCTAAGAGCACAAACACATGAATATACGAACAAATTATATGTACTATCCGGATTAATCCAACTGGGCGAATATGACGAAGCGATAAACATGATTCAAAGTGAAAGTTCCGAGCTTCAATTTCTCAATCAGATTGTATTCGAACAAATAAAGGATACAAAGGTCCAGGCAATCTTGTTAGGGAAATTAGGTAAAGCATCTGAAAAAAAAGTTAGATTTGAAATAGATTCGCAAAGCTACATCGACAAACTTCCGGATCATATCAAATTGTTCCAGATAACACTCGTACTTGGCAATTTAATAGATAATGCCTTTGAGGCGGTTTATGACATAGAGGAACCGATTGTAAAGTTATTCGCGACTGATATTGGAGAAGATATCATCTTTGAAGTAAGCGACAATGGTAAAGGAATCACGGAAGAAGAAATGGTCGTGCTTTTTGAACGTGGTTTCACTTCGAAGACGAGTGAAAAACCAAGAGGATACGGACTATACAACGCTGATAGTGCAGTAAAGGAACTTGGAGGCATAATCGAAGTACATAGCGAGGCAGAAAACACGGTATTCACCGTTTATCTGCCTAAAGAAAAAAGAGGAGGAGAAGTATGGGGAAAATAAGAGCGGTTATTGTAGAAGATGATTTTCGCGTAGCAGATATTCATGAGAAGTTTCTGAATAAATTTGCAGAAATCGATGTAATAGGAAAAGCACTAAATGCCAAACAGATGATACGAATTTTGGAGCAAAAAAAACCTGACTTGCTCCTCCTAGATGTGTATTTGCCAGACAAACTTGGTTCCGATTTGCTACCAATCATTCGTCAAAAATTCCCGCAAGTGGATATTATCATGATTACGGCAGCAATCGATAAAGAAATACTTGAACATGCGCTTCGCTATGGTGTGGAGTACTATTTGATCAAACCAGTAAAAATGGAGCGTTTTTATCAAACGATTGAAGAATATCTTAATAAGTCCCAGCTTTTGCAAACTAAGCGTGATTTAGACCAAGATTTTGTAGATCTTATTTTTCAAAAAAAATCCCCAACCAAGGAAAAGAACGGTGTTATATTACCTAAAGGAGTCGATGAAATCACATTATCGAAAGTGAGAACTGTTCTTGAAATGAGTGACACGGGTTTGTCGGCGGAACAAGTGAGTGTTCAAATTGGTGCTTCGAGAACAACCGCAAGGCGATATTTGGAATATTTGATATCTGTCAGGGAATGTAAAGCTGAAGTGGTATACGGAGTTGTAGGGCGCCCAGAACGAAGATATTGTAAAATTTAGAGGAAATCCCATCTTGTTTCTAAGAAGGGCTGAATAATATTGATAGAGTTCGGTCTTTCTCTGGCGGAAGAAGTACTCCCCCACTGATTGAAGTTTCACTTTATCAGGTATACTGATTTTATCGAGAAAACATCCAAAATTCCGACTCCGCACCGTCATCATTGTAATTAGGCGAGTGTAGCGTGCTTCATGATATATCCTTCATGGTAAATTGTGCTGTTTAACGCTGGATTCGTTTTGTGTAAAAGAACGAATCCTTAAGTATTCACGGAAAGCCAAAAACCTTTCGTGAACAAAATGAACAAAATTATCACAATTGTTTTAAAACACTTTAATTTGCAAACGCTTACAACAAAGAGAGCATAGAGTACAATTTATCTATATATAAGATTAGGAGTGATAAATATGCTCGCTTTACTTGGATATATGATGATAATTGTATTTATGATTTTAATAATGACAGGGAGACTTTCAGCTATGATTGCTCTCATTGTCGTGCCAATTGTATTTGCACTCATAGGTGGTTTCGGGAGTGAGATGGGTCCAATGGCGTTAGAGGGAATCAAAAGTGTTGCTCCAACGGGAATCATGATATTATTTGCGATTTTATTCTTTGGTGTTTTGATTGATGCTGGAGTTTTTGACCCAATAATTAAGACAATTCTTAAGTTGGTAAAAGGAGATCCTGTAAAAATTGCCATAGGGACAGCTATTTTGGCTCTGCTAATTTCACTGGATGGAGATGGAACGACCACATATATGATTACAATTTCTGCAATGCTTCCCCTTTATAAAAGGATCGGCATGAGACCACTTCTCTTAGCAGGGATTGCTGTTTCCGCTTCAGGCGTTATGAATCTACTACCTTGGGGAGGGCCGACAGCAAGGGTGATGACCGCATTGAACCTTGAAATGTCAGACGTATTCACACCTGTTATTCCTTCTATGATTGGCGGTGTTCTATTCGTTTTGTTCATGGCTTATTGTCTCGGGAAAAAAGAAAGAAAAAGAATTGGTGTCATAGAGTTTGACTATCAGGGAGTAGCTCAACAAGCGGCTACAACTGAGGAATTGTATGTAAAACGCCCTAAATTAATTGTATTTAACTATGCTTTAACGATTACCTTATTAGTAGCACTAATCATGGAATTACTGCCATCAGCCGTTTTGTTCATGATTGGTTTTGCCATAGCCATAACGATAAATTATCCGAAATTGAGTGACCAAAAAGAACGTGTAGCAAATTATGCTGATAATGCTTTATCTGTTGTTTCGATGATTTTTGCCGCTGGAATTTTCACTGGAATTCTTGCAGGAACGGAAATGGTGGATGCTATGGCAAATTCGATGATTCAGCATATTCCAGATGTTATGGGTTCGCACTTTGCTGTAATCACGGCAGTTATTAGTGCGCCGTTTACGTTCTTCATGTCCAATGATGCCTTTTACTACGGAGTACTTCCATTACTAGCTAAGGCTGGAGCTGCTTATGGAATCGACCCAGCTTTGATTGGAAGAGCTTCTCTTTTAGGATTGCCTGTTCATTTATTAAGTCCTCTTGTTCCTTCTACCTATCTATTGGTCGGGATGGTTGGAGAAGATTTTGGAGCATTACAGCGTTCCTTCTTGAAGTGGGCATGTGGTTCAACAGCTGTCATGATTATTGTAGCTATTGTATTAGGAATCATCCCTTTTTAAACTCGCGAAAGATATGAAAGGGAGGACTATTAGGAGTTTTTGTGCAGTAGCTTACACTTTTCATACTATTAAATTTTGCAGATGTGCCTAACGTGTATCTTACAGAAATCAAGTTTTCTGTATATACACGTCTTTTTGTCTATTGCGAAATGCTTTCTCTTGCTTTAACGGAAAGTCAAGACTTCCCCCTCAAGGCTTAGAGGAATTGAAAAAGCGTAGGTGGGGGACATCTGCCCGTAAAAGCTCAATCGGGTTTGTAGTGTCGCTTTACCCACACTGTGTGGAGGTTTTAGCGACACTAGAACGGGACTACAATCAGTGGAGGATGAAGAAAAACCCCCATTGATTGAAGTTCCACTTTATTGGTACTTGTTCAAACTGGAGAGTGCTTCAAGATAATAGTGCTTTGGCAAGTTCGAAACAATTACGGAGCTAATATAATCTTTACTTATGGTTAGTCATATCAAAATTATATTTTATTTATAACTGTCCATTCATTATAATTATTCATATAGAGAGCGGAAAGAAGGACGATGTAAAATTGAATAAAAATATATGGATGTTTATTGTTCTAAGTAGCGCAGGTGGTTTTTTACTTTCATTGACAGGTCTGTCGATCGGATGGATGCTTGGAACATTAATCTTCGCTGCACTCATTTCTTTCGTATCACCAAATTTTCTAGGGGCGAAAGGTCTACCGAAATACTGGCTAAATATAGGGCAGTGTATTTTAGGTATTGAACTAGGTCAAAAAATTAATCTATCAGTTCTTACAGTCTTTCAGCAACATTGGATGGTTATTATAGTCATGCTACTGCTTTCAATTATGTTTTCATTACTTTCAGGTTTGGCACTTTGGAAATTTAGCGAAACTAATATGCTGACTAGTTTTTTCGGTACGGCACCGGGTGGATTATCGGCTATGCCAGGAATGGCTGAGGAAGTCGGTGCCAACACAGCGGTCGTTAGCATTATCCAAACGATGCGTGTTTTTCTTGTTATTTTAATTATTCCGATTGTCGTGTCCTTAATGGTGGTAATTCCGACGGCACCGGTTATCGTACAATCGCCAGGCGCTGTTTTTGAAATCCATCACTTATTATGGAGCCTGGTGCTTGCTGTCGTTGCCTATTGGGGATATCATGTAGGTAAATATTTGAAATTTCCGGCTCCGTGGCTCCTTGGAAGCATGGTTGGAGTCGCCGTTGTTCAATCCATCACATCTACCACTACTGGACACGATATGATTGCCTTCTGGCCACATAGTTTCATGGTCGTATCGCAGATTTTAATTGCCGTATCGATTGGCTCCCGTTTTCGCAAAGAAATGTTTATTGGTTTAAAACAAACATTAGTTGTTGCCTTCATCAGTACGGTCATGTTAATCGTGGCGATGTTTGTGTGTGCTTATTTTGTTTCAGAAATCACCGGAATGGCGTTTATGACCACAGCTCTTGCGTTCGCACCGGGTGGCGTTGCAGAGATGGCGACAACAGCAGTCGTGCTAGATGCTGATTCCACATTTGTTGTGGCTGTGCAGGTGCTCCGAATTATCGTAGTTTGTCTCGTGATGCCGCCGATTTTTAAATTGCTGCATAAGTGGGAAAATCAAAAAAGTGTCCATTCCCATATTTCAGCTTAAGATTATTAGTGAGGTAATAGACGGATGAATAAGGCAGTGGGAATTTATTTACTAAAATCCTGAAGGCAGGTTTTTAACCACTTTTATGCGCACTAACGGAAGTCAAGTCCCCATCTCAAGGCTTAGAGGAATTGAAGAAGCATAGGTGGGGGACTACTGTCCGTAAAGCCTGATTGAAGTTTTACTCTTGTATAAATCTGAATATAAAAATAATTAATAATACATTGACATTAATCAATCAAAATGACATAATTTATACGAAATTACAATAAACTTAAATTTTTTATATACAAAATCTTATCAAGAGCAGGTGGAGGGACAAGCCCGATGATACCCGGCAACCGACTTATTTTTAAGCACGGTGCTAATTCTTGCAGCAGAAATGCTGATAGATAAGAAGTTGTTTTTTATTCGGAAACCTCTTCTTATTGAAGGGGTTTTTTATATTTTTTGAAAGGAAGAAGTGGCAAAAATGAGCGAAGTAACAGCTGTGTACAGCATAATAACTGATTCATCAAGCTTGGAACAAAAAGCCGAAGAAATAGCGCTTGGTCTAACGGTTGGTTCTTGGACGAACCTGCCGCTACTCGAACAAGAACAATTAAAAAATCATAAAGGTCGAGTTGTCACGGTCAAAGAAGTGGATGAAGAGAAGGTATCTGGAAAAAACGTTGGCGAACTTCACATTGCTTTTCCAGCGGCTAATTTTTCAAAAGATATTCCTGCTATCCTGACGACAACTTTCGGAAAATTATCGCTAGATGGAGAAATTAAATTAGTAGATTTAAAGTTTGATCAAGACCTTTTAAGCCATTTTCCAGGACCTCGTTTTGGAATTGCAGGCATTCGCGAAAAGCTTCAAGTCTTTGATCGTCCTTTAATTATGAGTATTTTCAAGGGAGTTATTGGGAGGGATTTAGATTATCTGCTCAACCAATTACGAGAACAGGCATTGGGTGGTGTTGACCTAGTGAAGGACGATGAAATCCTCTTTGAAAACCCTCTCACTCCTCTTGAAAAAAGAGTAACAGAAGGAAAGAAAGTACTTGATCAAGTGTATGAAGAAACTGGTCATAGAACGTTATATGCCGTGAATTTAACAGGAAGAACGTTCGAATTAAGGGATCGAGCTAGAAAAGCAAGAGATTTAGGAGCGGATGTTTTGTTATTTAACGTTTTTGCTTATGGTCTTGATGTCTTACAAAGTTTACGAGAAGATGAGGAAATTGCTCTTCCAATTATGGCTCACCCTGCCGTTAGCGGTGCATTCACTTCATCAGAAAAATATGGGCTTTCTCATGCCTTACTCTTAGGGAAATTGGAAAGATTGGCAGGAGCGGACTTTTCCTTGTTTCCTTCACCATACGGCAGTGTAGCTTTGGACAGAGATAAGGTGATAGCGATAAAAGAGGAGTTAATAAAGAAAACACAGATTAAATCGGTATTTCCTGTACCATCAGCTGGGATTCACCCAGGTCTCGTACCTTTATTGATCCAAGATTTCGGAAAGGATTGTGTCATTAATGCAGGTGGAGGCGTTCATGGACACCCACAAGGAGCGCAGGGTGGTGGAAAGGCGTTTCATCAAGCAATTGAATTGGTACTTTCTGGGACTTCGTTTTCAGAAGAAACTGCTGCATTTGAACTTCAGGAGGCAGTCCGGCTATGGGGCTGGAAGGATGTGGTTGCGAAGTGAATAATCCAATCATTTTTTGTGACTTTGATGGTACGGTAACAAAGAAAGACAATATTGTTAGTATAATGAAGCAATTTGCTCCACCAGAATGGGAGATGTGGAAGGATCAAGTTTTATCTCGTTCGGTCAGTATCCAAGAAGGGGTAGGCAACATGTTTCGTCTCCTTCCAACTTCACGAAAACAGGAGATTACTAAGTTTGTTTTAGAAAATAGTGAGATTCGCGAAGGGTTTAGCGAATTTGTTCAATATACGAAAAAGCAACAGATCCCCCTTTATATCGTAAGTGGAGGGATGGATTTTTTTGTTAGACCAATTCTCGCCCCGTTTGACTCTATTGCCGGAGTGTTTTGTAATCAGGCTGATTTCTTAGGTGAAACGATTCAAATACAATGGCCACATCCTTGTGATCAGACATGTACGAATCAAAATTGCGGCTGTTGCAAACCTGCGATAATCCGACAACTATCGAATGCCAAGACGCATGCAATAGTCATTGGCGATTCTGTAACAGATTTGGAAGCTGCGAAAATTTCTCATACTGTCATAGCAAGAGATTATTTAGCTGAAAAATGCGGAGAGCTTTCGATTCCATTTCAACCTTTTGATACGTTTTATGATTGCATAGACATTTTAGAGAAATTACAAATAAGTAGTCAAACGAAGGGGGTTGGAAAATGAGTGTGTTACTTACTCGTCATCATGAGCTTATGGAGATAAAAGCTGAATTGGCCGAGAGAGATTGGTTTATGGGCACGAGCGGTAATTTAGCGATTAAAGTACAAAATGATCCATTGCAATTTCTTGTCACGGCAAGCGGAAAAGATAAACGAAAAAAAACAAATGAAGACTTTCTGCTTGTGGATGGTGATGGAAATCCTGTCGGAAGCACGAATGTGAAGCCTTCTTTTGAGACGCTGCTGCATTGTGAAATATACAAAAGAACGGATGCCGGCTGCAGTCTCCATGTTCATACAGTAGCGAACAATGTGATTTCTGAATTGTATGGCGACGTGGGGAAAGTGGTTTTTCAAGGTCAGGAGCTAATAAAGGCATTTGACCGGTGGGATGAGAATGCAGAGTTAATCATTCCAATCATCCGGAACTATGCGGATATTCCTAGATTAGCAGCAACCTTTGCTTCCTTTGCGAATGAAAATAAAGGAGCCGTGTTGATTCGTAATCACGGAATCACTGCATGGGGGAAAGATGGCTTTGAAGCTAAAAAAATTCTCGAAGCCTGTGAGTTTTTATTTCAGTATCAGCTCTCATTACTTCAGGCAAAAGCCGGACTTTATGGAGCAAGACACTTGACTTGAAAAGTCTAATAAGTTCGATTTATCTAATAAATTTTTAGGAGGAAATATGATGACAACGATTGTTATTCAAGGAACTAATGAAGTAATTGATAACCAAGAGGAAGTAATTGCATTTTTGCAAGAACAAGGCGTGATTTATGAATCATGGGATATTTCAAAATTACCAGTTCACTTACAAGAGAAGTATGTGTTAAGTGATGAAGAAAAACAAGAGATATTAACAGTTTTCCAACCTGAAATTACGGATATCGCAAACAGAAGAGGCTACAAGGCTTGGGACGTTATTTCACTTGCAGAGCATACGCCAAATCTTGACGAGTTATTAAAGAATTTCCAGCGTGAGCATCACCATACAGATGATGAAGTACGATTTATCGTGAGTGGGCATGGCGTTTTTATTATTCAAGGAAAAAATGGCCCGTTTTTTGAGGTTCACTTACATCCTGGAGACCTCATTTCTGTTCCTGTCGGGGTTCGTCATTACTTCACGTTAGATGACGATCGCAGAGTAGTTGCCATACGAGTTTTTGTCACAGCAGAAGGTTGGGTGCCTGTTTACGAGGAAGAAGCTGCACGTTAAATTATCATAATATTTAAAGTAGTCATATTACTAGTTTCAAATAATTTTTCATTGAGTGTGGCTGTTTAGGAGGGGGTTTATATGAAGGACTTTACGACTAGCTATTTTACGATGAATGAACAAGATGTCGTAGATTATGTGCAAAGTAAACTGGATTTCTTTGCACATAATGCCGAGCTTGAATGTCGTGAAATTGGCGATGGGAACTTAAATTATGTGTTTAGAGTAGTTGAGCCAAAGAGTGGTAGATCTATTATTATTAAACAAGCGGGACCGGTAGCCCGTATTTCTGATAGTTTTAAAGTTTCTCCTGACCGCAATCGGATTGAAAGTGAACTATTGAAACTTCATGACGAACTGGCTCCAGGTTTTGTTCCCATTTTCTATTCGTATGATCCTATTATGAATTGCTGTGTAATGGAGGACTTATCGGATCATGAAATTATGCGAACAGCACTTTTGAGTTATAAAAAATTCCCGTTATTTGCGGAGCATATTAGTACATTTTTAGCTAATACATTATTGCTAACATCGGATGTTGTAATGGGACATAAGGAAAAGAAAGAATTAGTGAAGAAATTTATTAATCCAGAGTTGTGTGAAATAACTGAGGATTTAGTCTATACAGAACCATTCTACGATTGTGAGCAAAATGATGTATTTGAAGGGACAAAAGAATTTATTCGAGATCATATATGGAATGATAAACAACTAGGACTAGAAACGGCCAAGTTGAAGTTCGAGTTTATGACGAATACCCAGTCATTGCTTCATGGTGATCTCCATACCGGATCTATTTTTATCAAGGAAAATTCCACGAAGATTATTGATCCTGAATTTGCCTTTTATGGTCCAGCTGGCTATGATGTCGGCAATGTAGTGGCTAATCTAATTTTTGCTTATGTGAATGCTAGTTTCACAATCGTAGATGAATCGAAACGAGAAGAATATTTGGGTTATTTGGAACAAACAATTGAGGATGTTATTCGATTGTTTCAAGAAAAGTTTTTACAGTTGTGGGATGAAAAAGTAGCAGAAAAAACAGCGATGGTACCAGGCTTTAAAGAGACATATGTAAATTCCATTATGAATGATGCAGCAGCCGTTACTGGTCTTGAGCTATGCAGAAGAATTATTGGGATTGCTCATGTTAAAGATATTACATCCATATCGAATTCGAACGACCGTGTTCAAGCAGAAAAAATTTGCTTAACAGTAGGAAAGACATTTATTCTCGAGCGGTCCCAAATCAAAACAGGTGAAGACTTCGTTAAGGTCTTGCTAGAAAGTGTTCAAAAAGTTAAGGAGGCAAACAACAACGATGACATCACCAGTAGAAACGATACAATCGGTGCAGCTCAATAAAGAAGATGAGCTGATTCTTTTAGACCAAACTCTCTTGCCAAATAAAAAAGTTTTTTTACATCTTTCCACCATTAAAGAAATTTGGGATGCCATTTATCATTTAAAAGTACGGGGAGCACCAGCAATAGGAATTGCCGCTGCATATGGAATTTATTTAGAAACAAAAAAATCTAAGGCAGTTACATTTACAGGGTTATATGATGATTTTCAAAAAAACAAACAATATTTAGCTTCTTCCCGTCCGACAGCAGTTAATTTATTTTGGGCACTGAATCGAATGGAAGAACGTTTGCTAAAAGAAACAGAAAAAAGTATAACGGAAATAAAAAACGCACTTAAGGAAGAAGCGGAAAAGATTCGAATGGAAGATGAGCTTGTGTGTCGTTCGATTGGCGAGCATGCTCTTTCTCTATTAAAACCCGGCTTTGGAATTCTAACCCACTGCAATGCAGGAACAATAGCGACCGCCAAATATGGTACAGCGCTGGCTCCAATATATTTAGGAAAGGAGCAGGGGTATGAGTTCAAAGTTTTTGCAGATGAAACAAGACCCCTCCTGCAAGGTGCTCGATTAACTGCATGGGAATTGCAAGAAGCGGGAGTAGATGTAACTTTAATTTGTGATAATATGGCTTCAATTGTTATGAAGGAAGGAAAAGTTCAGGCTGTGTTAGTAGGCTGTGATCGAGTAGCCGCTAACGGCGATACAGCTAATAAAATAGGTACATCTGGCTTGGCGATTTTAGCTAAGCATTATCAGATTCCGTTTTATGTATGCGCCCCGCTCTCTACAGTTGATATCGAGTGTGACACGGGAGACGACATCCCGATCGAGCTTCGAAATCCAGATGAAATAACAAAGTCATGGTATGAAAAGCCAATGGCACCTAAAAATGTGAAAGCATACAATCCAGCCTTTGATGTAACCGACCATGAACTGATTACTGGGATTGTTACCGAAAAAGGAATTGCTTATCCTCCGTATAAAGATAGTTTAATAAATTTGGTGAAACAGGTAAGATAAACAAAGTGAAACTTCAATCAGTGGGGGACATCTTCATTCCGATTAATTGAAGTTTCGCTTTTTTAAAAGGAAATGATATTGGAGAATTATTTCTAAAAGCAGGAAAACAAATATTTGATGTAGATGGACGTGTTCAATTGATTTAAAAAAAAGACAACTACCGCTGATTGTGCAAAAATTAGATGCTTTAGTAAGAAGATTGCCAGAAAATCATCCGAAAAGACCGCTAGTAGAAAAGGATTTGGCGAAACGACTGGCAGGTTATCGTGGCGAAAAGGCTGTTGATTACCATTTAACAGAAGTTTCGAAAAAACAATCCCTCATTTTACATGATCTCCGCTTGAAGGCTCGCACCCACTATTTCCAACTTGATACCATTATTCTCACGCAATCATTTATCCCGCATTAACGGGCAGTAAAACCCCCACCTCAATGCTTAGAGGTATCGAAGAAGCGTAGGTGGGGGATAAACTGCCCGTATAAGCCCGATTGGTGAGATACAGTGAAACTTACCGCTGTGATCTTCAGCGGTTTAGTTGAACCAATCAGGTTCATACTGTCGATTGATCGAAGCGAAAGCGAAGATCTTAGCGACAGTAGAACGGGACTAACAATCAGTGGGGGATGAAAAAAAACCACTGATTGAAGTATCACTTTATCCTTTTACTTGAAATTAAAAATATATCAGGTACCTTGTATTTTGATGGAAATTTTCAACAAATGATTCGAACATATAATGAAAAGGAAACCGCATTTCCAGATCCATTCCTACAAATCCAGCGTCAGGAAAAACAGTTGACCAACAGAAGGAAGGGTTTATCATTTGAACAATGAGAATGGCTGATATAATAGTAAAACGGCTGATATTTATGTGAAATGCCTGATATAATAAAAAATCGGCCGATATATGTTCAGAAACGGCTGATATATGTAAAAAAGGTCCTGATTAGGGGGAATTTACTCTGAAATGAGAATTAATAAATATATAAGTGAAACAGGTTTCTGTTCAAGACGGGAAACGGATCGATTAATTGCTGCAAAGAGAATTACGATTAACGATGTAGTTTGTGAGCCAGGAGATACGGTAGCTCCAGGTGATATCGTGTTGATTGATGGAAAGGCTATACCTCAAAAAGAAGATCCGGTCTATCTTTTGCTGAATAAACCAATCGGTATTACTTGTACTGCTGCACCCGATGTAGCAGGTAATATTATTGAATACGTCAACCATCCGATAAGGATTTTTGCAGTAGGAAGATTGGATAAGGCATCAGAAGGCTTGATTCTCTTAACGAATGATGGCGGAATCGTGAATAAGATGATGCGCTCGGAACATGCCCATGAGAAGGAATACTTGGTCAGAGTTGATCGGATTATTACAAACGATTTTATTAAGAAAATGGCTAGTGGTGTCGAAATTCTAGGCGTAAAGACGAAGCCATGTGAAGTAACACGAATGAATGATTATGAGTTTAAGATCATTCTTACACAAGGACTTAACCGGCAAATACGGAGAATGTCCAAGGCGTTTGGATATAAAGTAACGAAGCTTGAACGGATACGAATTATGAATCTTACATTAACTGGATTAGAGCGCGGGGACTATCGTGAGCTAACAAACGAAGAGCTGAAGCAGCTACTTGCTAGTTTACATGAAGGGTGAAAAATAAAACAGAGGTGAACGCCAATGCTTATTTTGAAAAAGAATAATAGTTACATTTGTCTGCTTAAACTAAGAGAGGGCATAAAATGACCTATAAAAGATAGCGAGTTTTCGATTTTCCAGAAAGTTTTTGTTCAAAATATTTAGTCCTACTCTATAATTTTTAGTATAGTAGTAATATAGAAAATTAAGAGGTGAAGGCCATGTATTTAACGATTAAAGAGACAGCTGAATATTTATCAATGCCTGAATCTTATATTGAAAGTTTGATTTCGCAAAATAAAATTCGAACCGTACATGACGGTCAGCAATATTTAATATATAAGGATCAGTTCAAGACTCATTTCGAACAGCTTGAGACATACAAAAAACAGTATGAGGAATATTTGAGTGAACCGATCCATGAGGATTTGGATATTAAGGACGAAGATTAAATACGAGGGGGGTCTAGTTTGAGCATTCAAAAAAAGGTAGGTTTGGTTCTAGATGTCGAGACGACTGGGTTAAGTCCAAATGAAGATGAAATGATTGAGCTTGCCATGAAGCTGTTTTCTTTTAATGAGTTAACAGGGGAAGTCTTGGAAGTAATTGATGAAGACACCTTCCTTAGGGAGCCCATGTCTACGAGTGCAAGGCGGAACTACGATCATGCTTATGAAGTCCACGGAATCCCGTTCGAGCTGGTCCGTGGAAAAAGTTTTTATGATGTAAAGATTAAGACATACTTTAATCATGCAAATGCAGTTTTTGCCCATAATGCATCGTTTGATCGCAGTTTTTTAGTTCGAATGTATCCGGATGTTAATGAACTGAAGTGGTACTGCACAATGAGAGGTGTCGCCTGGAAAGATTATGGCATGTATAACAGTAAGTTATTGACATTATTGAAACATCACTCTATATCGGACTTTCAATCTCATAGAGCAATGGATGACATTACATATTTACTAGAACTTATCAAAAAACAGAATCCTTACGGTGACTTATATTTGCAGGAAATACTTAAACGCGGGCCGATGCGAAAATACAAGCCTGCTGCTAAACAAGTAAAACGGAAATCAGCTTTTAACATATAAACGAATTGTACTACATACAGTTCTATATCCATAAAATGTGTAAAAAATTTGAAAATGGAAAAACTAGTAAGCACCGTAGAGATAAGGAGATAGATAAGTGAATGAAGTAATGAATTTTTTAAAAAGTAAAGGTTTTACCAGGTTCTTAACATTATTAATATTGATTATTGTGCTCTATAGTATGGGAAGTATGGTAAATCTCGTCTTATTTACGTTTATCTTTACTTTTCTTATGGGGCGTCTTCAAAACCTTTTGTCAGCCTATGCAAATAAATACGTAAGAATAAACCCTAAGCTGATTCTAGCCGTATTATACACATTATTTGTACTTGCGCTCGCCTATGTACTTTACAAATATCTGCCTGTCATATCAATGCAAATTTCCGAATTAATTAGCCAAATTTTTCATTTTTATCAGCACCCACCAGATAACCAAGTGATTCGCTATATAAAAGATATCATTAATAGTCCTGACTCGTCTTTTGATATTCCGAAGCAATTCAATGCCCTATACGGTTATTTATCTGGAATAGGTTCACTCGCCATTCAAGTACTTATCTCCATCATTTTAAGCTTATTTATATTGCTTGAAAAAGATAAAATAATTCGCTTCACTTCAAAATTTAAGTATGGGAAGTTCGGCGAGTTTTTCGTAAATCTTGAACACTTTGGGAAAAAATTTACGAATTCGTTTGGAAAAGTTATTGAAGTACAATTTTTGATTGCGATAACGAATTCCGTTCTGTCTGTTTTGTTTTTATGGATTCTAGGTTTTCCGCAGTTACTGGGGCTAGGAATTATGATATTCTTTCTTGGTTTAATCCCGGTAGCAGGTGTAATTATTTCCTTAATTCCTCTTTGCATGATCGCCTATAGCATTGGGGACCTTTCAAAGGTTATCGCGGTTCTAGTGATGATTGCTGTAATTCATGCAATTGAAGCTTATGTTCTTAATCCTAAGTTCATGTCAGTCAAGACAAACTTACCTACATTTTTCACTCTAGCCGTATTGCTTTTATCTGAACATTTCCTTGGTGCTTGGGGATTGATCATTGGGATCCCAATCTTTATCTTTGTGATTGATATGCTGGAAATACCAAAAAATATCGAAAAACCAAACGTTAAGGAAAACAGAGTCAAATGAAAAAAGGATCGTATCAAGTGGATTTCCGTCTACTTGATACGATCCTTTTTCAATGATCCAGTAATTAAAATGAGTTCTAGGTGAGTAGGTAAGTGATCTGGGGCTTATCTTCATCTATTGATTTTCGCTAGCATTCAAAAATAATCATAGTTCCTCTCCTCTTACTATAAAAATGTAGAAAAATGTCCAAATACCAGATATAATGGGAATTAATACTAATAAATGTCGAGAGCAATTGTTAAGCTCGTCATGAAAAATTTCAACAGGGGGAACAAAAATGTTAAAAAGAAGTGTAAGCGTATTGCTATTCTTATTATCATTAACTGTCGGAACCAGTGTTTTTGCAGCAGAAACAGATAATGAAAATGTAGAAAAGGCATTGCGTATCATTGATGAAACGAACGCGGTAATCGATGCGGAAATTGTCCAAGCGGAAAATTCTGCTGGAGTACTTCAAGACGCATATTTCGCTGATATACAATCAATAGAAGGTACAGAAGCGATTATTGCATTAAGAAGTGAATTAATAAATCTTGAAAAGGCACTGATAGTAGCAACGGAAGAAAGTGAGATTGCTAGTCTTTCAGAGCAAGTAGCTACATTAACAGCTGAAGTTACTAGTCTTGAGGCAGTACTTAGTGAACAATCATCAGAGTTTGCAGAGCTCACGCTTACATACAACGAATCATTGAATTTAATTATCCATGATGTCGACGTGCTGACTAGAGAACTATCTGCTGAAGGAATTGCAAAAGCCGCTGAATTAGGCGTCAAAGCAGAATGTGTTTGGAAATATGTAAATTTCGCTCATAAGTGGGCATGGATTGATCCGATTCAAGTGGTTGGATCATAAATTTGTCTTGAGTTTATCCTTCGTAGTGGAGTAAAATTAAACAAGTGGGTGTCCCAAAAGTAAAGGGTTAGACCCCGCAACAACTAAAGACAGTATACGAAACACAACATACTGATTTAGAGTGCGAGGTTAGACTCTTACGGGGACACCCTCTATTTTTGTTTTTGAAAGGATGAACAATTGTGGAAGGTCTTAGATTAATGAAAGAGGGCTCATATATCGGACAAGTGACGAATAATTCCACGATTATTAGTCTTTTAGAGAGTAATAGTAATGTTGAAGTTATGTTACAAACCGTTTTTAAAGATCGCGTATTTTATCTTTATCCAAGTGATAATCCAAAAGTATTTGAATTTATCTACATTTTGTCAGGGCAAATAGAGTATGTAGAAAATGGAAGAAAAACGAATCTAAAAAAGAATGATTATTTTTCAGCAAAAAATATTAAAAAGCCTATTTTATTTGAAGCTAAAACAGATGTGAGTTATTTATGGATTATAACTGAGCCTACATTTCATCACATAAGTGAAGACATTGAAAACTTAAGAAAACTTGTCTTAAATGTGGAATCTAAAGACAAATATACATATAATCATGGAATAAGAGTAGCAAATTACTCTGTGAAAATTGCTAGTAAATTGAATTTTTCTAAAGATCAAATGAAGGATTTATATTTAGCTGCTGAACTTCATGACATAGGAAAGATCAATATCCCGCTTGAAATTTTACAGAAACCTGGCAAGCTGACGAAGGAAGAATTTGATATTATAAAGAAGCATTCCAAAGATGGTGCTGACATAGTCAGTGAGACAAGTTATAAGTATTTAGCCGATATCATTGAGCAGCATCACGAACGGTTAAATGGCTCAGGCTATCCAAACGCTCTTCAGGAAGATGAAATCCTTTTGCCAGCTAAAATTATTGGTGTTGCCGATACGTTTGATGCGATGACAGAGGATCGCGCATATCGTAAAGCTTTCTCTGCCCAATTTGCAATGGAAGAAATTAAAGGGTTAACCGGAACCCATTATGATATCAATGTCGTAGAGGCATTGGAATCTGTCCTAAAAGAAGAAGGAAAAATAGAATAAGGCCTTATATTAGATGATGCTCGTACTTAGCGGGTAAAACTCACCATCGAGAGCGAAGGAAATTTTTCCTGTTTCTTCAGATACAACAAGAATTACTGCATCACATTGTTCGGACAATCCTAAAGCGGCACGATGTCTTGTACCCATTTTCTTATCTCCAACCTGTTGTTTAGTTAAAGGAAGGATGTTGGCAGCTGAGAAAATTTCATTACCGCGAATAAGGACAGCCCCATCATGTAACGGATTTCCAGGATAAAAGATGGTAGCTAATAATTGTGGTGTCAGTTCAGCACGAATCATCGTTCCTTTTTGGATGAAACGATCTACAGCGATTGATCGTTCAATAACAATAAGAGCCCCGTGACGAATCAAGGAAAGGTGTTGAATACTTCTTGAAATATCTTCATACTTTGCTGTGTATTCAGATAAATAACAATTCATATAAAAGCCAGCTGCACTTGATTGTACTTGAACAAATCGATTTTTAATCTCCTCAAAGCTCCCCAATATACAATTACTTTCCTTTTGAAGTAAGCTCAATGATTTCTCGAGTTGCTTAATAATTCCCTTAATATCTGCTTCAATGCTTTGTTTCATAGGTGAAAAATCACATGTATTCATCGTTCTTCAATCTCCTTTCTTTTTATTTTAGCTTGATCAAATTATAGGTATTTATGTGCTTCGTTGCTGTTTTAATATAGTACTAATAAATTTTCTAGTGGGGGAAGTGTTTCTTTTAATAGCTAATATATAGGGAATATGCTTTTCCACATCTATAAATATCTGATAATAAAGAATAGTCCAACTTATCCACATTACCCACAAACTTATCCAATAATTACGTAAAAAGGAAGTGGATAACTCTTTGTGCTTTTCGATAGTTGTTTAAATAATCAGAATTTTTATTCACAGTATCCACAAAGTTGTGGATAACTTTTCCTATATATACCAGTTTTG
The DNA here is from genome assembly GCF_014138605.1 of Peribacillus huizhouensis. GTDB lineage: Bacteria > Bacillota > Bacilli > Bacillales > DSM-1321 > Peribacillus > Peribacillus huizhouensis. The sequence continues at coordinate 115,747 of NZ_JACJHX010000012.1, forward strand.
GAGTGGTATAACTCATTAGCTAAAACTTTTATTTTCTAAAATAACAGTCTTAGTTTTTGCTAAATGTCCTGCTTGTTTCGTGTAATTTACCAATTGAATAATATTAGGATAGCATTGCTTTGCTCCTAAGACTAATAATGGGACACCGATACGATCTATTTTTAGTCGCCTGGAAAATAGCCCTCCCATTGTCATCGCAAATGGTACGGTATGGGAAGTGTTGGAAAAAATAATTTTTTCATCTCCCTGATATACATCCTGCAATATTTCACCTAAGTTTTTTAGTGCTGGGACGACAAGCTTATCATTCTTTCGGCCCAGGGTATAGACAGAATTATCCTCTTCATCTACCCCATGAAAAATGATTCTGCCCATATCGCGGTTTGTTAATTTATTAAAAAAATCAACATTTAGTATTTCTGCTTTTGTTAATGTTCGATCAGTAGGTAATTTGTTTAAATGATACGCTGCCGCAAGTGCTGTACTATGTGTGCCGGCATAATCATTATAGATAAATATCATGATTTCACCCTTTTTCAAAACTTCGATATCTTGTTAGTATCTCCAATAATAATTGCTCTATCCAAAATGACTAAGGGCTTATTGGCAGCGAGGCATTGTCCAATTCGCAATAGAAAATCACTTCGTGTACTATCTTGTTTATTACTCATACTTACTTATTTTCTTGTTTGCCTTTCCAAGGTTCAAAGGAAAATGGAATGCCAATCATTTTAGCCGTTAGTTCGTCATAAGATACGATATCGTTTTTAGACAACTCTTGTAAAGAGCGTTTTCCCATTGCTCTTAGTGCGATTTTCATTTCTTCTACACTCGCTGTTAAGAATTTTTCTGCAGCTTTTACTCCTTCATCTACATTAAATTTGTCCTTGAATTTTCCTTGATTCCAAACAATTTGTGTAGGCGGTTCAAATGGAAGTGCCTTCAATGTTTGACTGTGCGCAACAGTAAATAATAAAGAAGAGCCTAAATATACTGCATCAGCACCAAGTGCAAGTACTTTTAAAAAATGACCTGGTACTAAAAGCCCTCCTGAAATAATTAAACTTATTTGTCCTTTCATGTTTCTTTTTTCTAAATGATTGGCAGCCCGGACAACTGCATGTAATGATGGTATACCGAAGTCGTCTGATAAGATAGGTGGGGCGCCGTGTGTGGCTGCTTGTCCTCCATCAATCGCAATATAATCAACACCAATCTCAATTAAATGATCAATATCTTCTTCAATTTTTCCACCTGCACCGATTTTTACACCAATTGGAACACCACCTGTTATGTCACGAAGTTCCAACACAAGTTCTTTTAAATCTGCTAATGTTTGATTTTCAAAAAAATGTTCATAAATGACTCCGTCCTCATTTTCTTTAAGTCCCATAATTTCACGAGCGCGGCCTGTTAAATTTTTGGGAGATATTTTCCCACCCATCCCGAACAATGCACCTTGCCCAAGTTTAATTTCAATCATGTCAGCACGCTGAATAAGTTCTTCTTCTTTGGACCATTCTGTTTTGGAAAATTGCAAAATATATTTTCCTGCAGTATCTAATTCTTCAGGTAAGATGCCTCCTTCTCCAGAGTTAATCGCAGTTCCTACATTTTTAGCTGCTCCTGCTAACGCTAGTCTTACTTGTTCACTTAGAGCGATTCCATAAGCCATGCCGCTGATCATGAGTGGGATTTTTATCTTTAGCGGTTTTTTTGCTTTTGGACCAATGGTTATACTCACATCAACTTCTTCTTTACCATCAATAGGAAACGGTGTCGTTTGTGCAGGAATAAAGGTAATTGGATCTAAATGGGGCCATTTTTTTGAAGAACCTAATGGGCGGTGAAGAAGATCGCCTGTTTGTGCACGTAAGCTATTTTCAAGCACATTTTGAAAACCCATATGGCGAATACCAGGCATCAACTCGATAATATTTTCTTGATAACTATCGGTTAAAATGATTTTCCCCGTCTTCTTCACAATTTGTTTTATGATCCATCGCCAACCAATGAGCATGACTAAAATGAAAACAAATATTACGGCTATCATTGCAAAAGTAAAATAGAATAAAAGGTTCGACATATCAATTCTCCACGATCAACTTAAATTTTATATACCATAATAAACATCATATCCTTATACAGGGAAATTATGTATTGTAGTGAGAGCTAATATTCTGATACGAATTTTTTCTCTTTTAAAAAGGGCTGTTTTCGCATACTTTGTTGCTTTTCAATTATTATTACACTAACAAACTCTTTGCAGGTACTTGCTTTCCGGGCGGCCTAAAAAAGCCTTCTCAGTGCTTTGCACTTGTGGGGTCTCCCTCAACACGCTTTTCTAAGCAGGAGTCTCGCATATCCGTTCCAATCAACATCTGCTCGAATTTGTTTTTGCTTATAAAAATAATCTTTACGAAAGAGCCTTTAAAAATTTGTTTACACCAATTTTAGGATTACTTGTATAGAATCCCCTAAATGTAGAATTATAGAAAATAGGAGATAGGGTCACCAGAAAAAGAGGGGGATCAACTTGATTCGTAATGTGAGTAGATTAGTAAGGAAAACTAAAGAAAAGAAACCTCATGTACAAAAGAATCACGACGATTCTAAACCACAGGATACCCTTCATAAAAATTATTATCAAAATGTCGAGACATTTCGCTCCGTTTACAATAATTGTTCTGATGTCATGTTCCGTCCGTTCTTACTTTTCGGAAAAACGAAAGCAACAATTATTTATATTAAGGGTCTTACAAATATTGAAGGTATTGAAGAATTTGTCCTTTCTCCACTCATGAATGAACCAAATAATGTGCCAAGTTCAATAAACGAGTTTCTTGAGAATAAAATGCCCGTTTCTACAGTAATAAGAGTGAATATGCTGGCGGATTGCATCGAATCAATCTCTTCTGGGAATCCGATTCTTCTCATTGAAGGGGAGAGTGCGGGGTTTTCCTTAGGATTGGCCAAATGGGAAAAACGGGGGATTGAAGAACCGATTGCAGAAGGGGGAATCAGGGGGTCTCGAGAGGGATTTAATGAATCTTTAGAGATCAATACGTCTCAATTACGACGTATTATTAAAAGCCCTGCTCTTAAAATCCAATCAATGAAAATCGGGAATTATACGAAGACGACAGTTGCTGTAGCGTATATCGATGGACTTGTAGATCAAACATTAATTGAAGAGATAACGAATCGATTGAAGAAAATTGAAATAGACGGCATTTTAGAAAGTGGGTACATTGAGGAAATGATTGAGGACAATCCGTATTCACCATTCCCTCAGATTATGTCAACAGAACGGCCGGATATCGCCTGTGCTAATTTGTTGGAGGGGAGGGCCGTCATTATTGTAGAAGGTACTCCTTTTACTTTAATTGCACCCATATCCTTCTTTTCTTTGATTCAATCACATGAGGATTATTATCAACGCTTTATGGTGGGCACCTTTATTAGATGGTTACGTTTTGTCTTTCTTGGAATTTCTCTTTTGCTTCCTTCACTTTATGTTGCTATTTTGACCTTCCATCATGAGGCAGTACCAACATCGCTACTGCTTAGCATATCAGCGTCTCGAGAAGCGGTTCCTTTTCCTGCCATAGTAGAGGCGTTAATCATGGAGATTACGTTTGAGGCACTGAGAGAGGCTGGGGTTCGATTACCGAAGCAAATAGGCTCGGCTGTCAGCATTGTTGGAGCGCTTGTAATTGGCCAAGCGTCCGTTCAAGCAGGATTGGTTTCAGCACCGATGGTCATTGTGGTCGCAATTACGGGAATTGCTTCTTTCATGATGCCTCGTTATGTTGCAGGAATTGCGTTGAGGATGCTGCGATTTCCGATGATCCTACTTGCAGGTACATTAGGATTGCTCGGCATTATGATGGGCGTTATCGCTATAGTCATTCACTTATGCAGTTTACGCTCTTTCGGAATTCCCTATTTATCACCACTAGCACCATTAAAAGGCCGTGAGCTGAAAGATGTGTTATGGAGAGCTCCTTGGTGGATGATGGATACACGACCACGCCTCACTGGGGAATCTAACTTATACCGTCAGGCCCCAGAACAGGCACCCAATCCCAAAAGGGGAAGTGAAACGGAGTAAAAGTTGGAGTCGGGTTAAAAATTGGAGAAAGGAAAGGGGCGTCTCTTCATGAAGAACATCCTTCTTTTGATCTTAATATGCGGTGTAACCTTAATAGTAAGCGGTTGCTGGGATCGAGTGGAAGTTAATGATTTGGCCATTGTTACAGCTGCAGCCATCGATAAAAAAGATGACAATCAAATCGAACTATCTCTACAAGTGTTTATCCCTAAAGCATTAAGTGGAGGAGGCAGTGAAGGAGGGGGAGGTATGAGCGGAGGAGGAGCTGTTACAATGGTGGCTTCTCATAAAGGATCAAATATTTCAGATGCATTGTCCAAGCTTCAAAGTGAGTTTCCACGCAGAGTTTTTTGGGGACATTGTAAAGTGTTTATATTCGGCGAAAAGTTAGCAAAGGCAGGAATCCAAGAACATTTGGATTTTTTGCTCCGTCATCCGCAGCCAAGAGAGAGAGCGTATGTGTATGTCAGTGAAGGGAAAGCAAAGCCTATTCTCGAATTACTTGCTCCCCTTGAACGCTATTCGGCGGAAGGACTTCGGGAACTTTCTGATTTACATATCGGAATGAAGGTAACATTACAGGATTTAGATGAAAAGTTAATCGGTATTGTTCAAGCAGCCGCACTTCCAATAGTCGATATCCACCCCCCAGGGAAGGGGCAAGAGAAATTACAAGGAGAGCCTTACATTGCCGGAACAGCAGTGTTTAAAAAAGATAAAATGATAGGTAATCTGACGGAAAAAGAAACAAGAGGAATATTGTGGATAAGAAATGAAATAGAGGCATATACAGTTACCTTTAAACCAGGTGCTGAAAAAGGGGAGATATCAATAAATCCCATTAAGGCTTCTGTAAAGTTGGTTCCTGAAATTCGAAATAAGAAATGGATAATGGTTGTGAAGATTGATACAGAAGGAACTATAATCCAGAATGGAACGAATCTGAACCTTTCAAGTCCAAAATCAATAAAGGTTGTAGAAAAAGCGTTTGAAAAAGAAATAGAAAAGCGTATTGAACTAGCTTTTCAACAAACACAACAAGAGTTGAAAACCGATATTCTAGGTTTCGGTGAAGAGTTCTCACGTAAATATCCTGATAAATGGAAAAAAAACAAAGGTCGCTGGAATGAGATATTCCCCGAGATAGAATTAGAAACAGAAATAAAGGCTCATATTCGTAGACAGGGCTATATAACCAAACCAGGTGGAATGCCTGAAAAAGAGGTGAAAGAACAATGAGATGGGGAGTTTTTGTAAGTACAACGATCATCGTGGTACTTATCATTTTGTATGAATGGCCGAAAATGAAACAAAACCCTAAAAAAGACAAAGTGGCTTTTTTTACATTGCTCCTCATCGGCTTGGTGCTATCCATGTTCGATCTATCCCATATGGCAGGACCGACTACATGGCTTGAAACGCTTTTCAAGCCGTTTGGCGAGTTTATGGAAAAGTAATTGTATCAGTGGAGGCATCTTATTTTTTTATACTATCAAAGGAGGGAGGAAGACGATGGAGAAAGGTAAAATTTCTGCGCTTCAGATGGCAATTATGATGTATCCAACGATTGTCGCTACTGCTATTCTTGGCGTGCCGAGCATTACAGCAAAATATGCCCAAAATGATTTATGGCTGGCCCCCATTTTCGCATCCTTCATTGGGTATGTGACGGTGTATATCGCCTATAAACTGCATAAACTTTACCCAAAACAATCGGTTATTCAATTTAGTGAATATATCATAGGTAGATTCCTAGGGAAAATTCTTGGTTTTTTATATTTATTTTTTTATATCCAGGTCACGGGAGAAATTATTAGAGAGTACGCGGAATTTATTGTCGATTCGTTTCTAGTTCGTACCCCAATTAGTGTTATCATGGCATCGATGGCATTCTTATGTGCTTTTATAGTATACGGAGGTATAGAAGTAATAGCGAGAGCAGCTCAATTGTTTTTTCCTCTTTTTGTCTTCCCGATTCTCATCTTAATCATTTTAGTATTGCCTGATTTTGAATTTAAGAATATATTCCCGATATTGGCGGATGGAATTTGGCCTCCAATGAAGGGGGCGATTGTGCCAGGTGGATGGTTCACGGAATTTTTTATGATCATTTTTCTCCTGCCTTTTATAAAAGATAGAAAAAAAGGTATGAAATATGGAATGATAACGGCATTTGCCGTAATGATGACGTTGGTTGTGGTGAATTTGGTCGTCCTATTTGTATTCGGTCCAGCAACAGCCTCAAAAGTGTATCCTCTGATGAACGTAGCACGATACATCAGTATCGCAGAATTTTTTGAACATTTTGAGTCTGTCGTCATGGCTATTTGGATAGTAGGAACGTTTATCAAAATATCAGTGTTTTATTATGTGACTGCATTAAGTACTGCACAATGGCTAAATCTTTCGGACTATCGTCCTATTGTATGGCCGATAGGGATTCTGTTAGTAGTATTCTGCTTTTGGTCAATTCCTAATACATTGGAAATAGAGCGTTTTAATATCGGGGTCTTCCCCCTATACGGATTTATCGTTCAAACGATTATTCCGTTGTTATTGGTGGTGATGGCAGTTTTCCGGAAAAGAAAAAGTAAAGAAACCGTATGACATAGTAGATATATTTAATTTAAAAATAAAAAATTGTTTGGAAAAAGAGTATAAAAAAGCATGTCAAGTTGACCGAATGCAAGATGATATGAAAGCTGACTATTTAGGAGCGGTGAAGGCTTAAATCGAAAAAGTGTACAATCATTAAGGCTCATGTTTGTAGACAGGGCTATATAAAAATCGGTGAATTGTTAGCAGAAATAAAGCAATTTTTACACTGCGTTCATCAACTGGATACGATCCATATTCGATCTCGAAAGAATGTCCGACCCACTTCATGGATAGACATTCTTTTAACCACCTTTTGGGTTTTTGGAAAAGTAATTGTATTAGTAAATGGCATGATTTCGCTTATATATTATTATAAGGCTGTTTTCACATACTTTGTTGCTTTTCAATCATTTTTACACTAATAACCCGGGTTGATTTCCGTTGTAGAGGCGGTCTCAGAAGCCTCCTCAGTGCTTTGCACTTGCGGTGTCTCCCTCAACACGCTTTTCCCGCAGGAGTCTCGCACCTGTAACGAAGATCAACATCTGTTCGAATTGGTTTCTTGCTAAAAACAACAATCTTTACGAAAAGAGCCTATTATAAAAAGGAGGAAGAAGATGGAGAAAGGTAAAATTTCAGCTCTTCAGATGGCAATCATAATGTATCCAACGATTGTAGCTTCTGCCATTCTTGGTGTGCCGAGCATTACTGCGAAATATGCTAAAACGGATTTATGGCTGTCCCCTATCTTCGCATCCTTCATCGGGTATGTGACGGTGTACATCGCCTATAAACTGCATAAACTTTATCCAAAACAAACGGTTATCCAATTTAGTGAACTTATCATAGGTAGGTTTCTTGGGAAAATTCTTGGTTTATTATTTTTATTTTTTTATATCAAGTCCGCGGGAGAAATTCTTAGAGAGTACGCAGAATTTATTGTCGATTCGTTTCTAGTTCGTACCCCAATTATCGTTATCATGGTATTAATGGTATTCTTATGTGCTTATATTGTATACGGCGGTTTAGAAGTAATAGCGAGAGCAGCTCAAATATTTTTTCCTCTTTTTGTCTTCCCGCTTCTCATCTTAATCATTTTAGTATTACCTGATTTCCAATTTAAGAATATATTCCCAATATTAGGGGATGGAATTTGGCCTCCAATGAAGGGGGCGATAGTGCCAGGTGGATGGTTCACGGAATTTTTTATGATTATTTTTCTCTTACCTTTTTTAATGGATAAAAAAAGGGGAATGAAATATGGAATGATAACGGCATTTGCCGTAATGATGACGTTGGTTGTGGTGAATCTGGTCGTCCTATTTGTACTCGGTCCAGCAACATCCTCAAAGGTTTATCCGCTGATGAACGTAGCAAGATACATCAGTATCGCGGAATTTTTTGAACATTTTGAGTCTGTTGTCATGGCTATTTGGATAGTAGGAACGTTTATCAAAATATCAGTGTTTTATTATGTGGCTACTTTAGGCACTACACAATGGCTAAATCTTTCCGAATATCGTCCTATTGTATGGCCATTAGGGATTCTGTTAGTAGTATTCGGCTTTTGGTCGATACCTAATACAATGGAAATAGAACGTAATAGTGTTGGAGTCTTCCCGCTTTTGGGAGTAATCGTTCAAACAATTATTCCGCTGTTTTTGTTGGTGATAGCTGTCTTACGGAAAAGAAAACTTAAAAAAACTAAATCTAGCTGATTTTATACATCTAATGGTTGTTAGATGGTGTGGAGTCTGAGTTTAGGTTCAGTTGTTAGAGGAAAGTTTTGAATTTAGATGCGCTCAATATACGAAGAACTTAAGATTAAGTATTATATTTTCGATATGACACTATGGGACTCGAATTGAGCGCGATACGTATGTGATATTATTTTGCAATATATATCAATCAACTTATTGAAAAAAGGATGATTGTTACTACTTTGTGAACGTTATTGCAAAAGTGGATTGGAGGTAGTATGATGAAGATATAGAAAGTTAGTGAAAACATTCACAAATAAACTTCTAGACAAACAATCCATAGAACGAGAAATATTTTTTTAATTAATTATGTGAAACGTTTCACAAACTTTTATTAAATCCAGTTTAAGGAGTGGTTTACAATGAAAAGAAATTGGAAAAGCGGTCCGGTTATAAGTGGAGTTTGGACAGTGTTAAGAGTATGGTTAGGTATTCAATGGGTAATGGGTGGTTGGAGCAAACTTACTAGTGGTGAATTTAATGCAGGTGGATTTATTCAAGGAGCGATAGCGAATGCTGGAGGAGACCACCCGGCAGTACAAGGTTGGTACGCAAGTTTCTTAGAAAATGTGGCTTTGCCGAACGCAGATCTATTTAGCTTCTTCGTTCAATGGGGGGAATTACTAGTAGGTATTGGCCTAATTCTTGGAGTGGCGACAATTCCAGCATTAATTGCAGGAGCCTTCATGAATCTTAACTTCCTATTGGCAGGGACAGTTAGCACGAACCCAGTTTATTACACAATTGCAATCATTCTGCTTTTTGCGGGGACCGGGGCATACAACTATGGTGTAGACCGCTTTGTACTTCCTTTCATTAAAGCAGGGATGGGTAAATTTAAGGGGAAGGGAAAGGTTTATCGAAAAAGAGAAATTGCTCATTAAGATAGCAAGGATGTCGTAAAGGTCAGACCTCACACTCTTAACATCATATATATGTCATATATCCGATGTAAAGTAGATATGGGGTCTGACCTTTTTGTTTTGGAACATTCTTTTCTTATTGCTTATTGCGTTTCTGTTTTGCCCGTTTATCTGCTGCTTCTGAGCGCTTTTGTGCTTCTAAGTCATCATGGTCAGCAAGCTCTTGGGAAAATTCGATATCAAGTCCATCGCTTATTTGATTTTTAAAGTGTTGATGTGGCTGTTGGTTATGCTGTTTATCCATCCTTATTCCCCCCAAAAAGCTAAATGGGAAACACCTTATAAAGGTTGTTTCCCATTTAGCTTTTGTAGAAATCATGAGAATATGATAGGGGAATTTATCCAGTCTAATATAGTTTGCTTGACGTGTATCCACCAGCACGATCCGCTTTCTTAAAGTCCCTTGAGTAAAGAAATTCTTGTGTGGATGTTAATTTGTTCTTGACTAATTTTTCTTTTCTTTTGCTTCCCATCTTCATCAGCTCCTAATTAGCAGTTGTTCATATTTTTTCCAATCAAATTGATTTTATACGATGAACTTTTTAAGCGTATTGTGTAAGTAAACAAAGTTTAGAATTTATTTACAAGATTCATACACAGATAAAATAAAACTGGATTAAACTAAGCATATGAAAGGGAGGGTAATTATGAAACGATACTACTGCAATTATTGTTTAACGCTGACAAAGAAGAATGAGATTTGTAAAGAGTGTGGTAATAAAACGATTAAACCAATAGTGGTCAATATTCAAAAGCAAAAAGCTTAATGAATATTGCTTTTTTTTTGCGGAAAAATAATAAGTTCGCCATCGTCCTCATCTTACCTACCATCCTTAATCCGCAGTGATATTCCATGTTCTTCAGAAAATTATTAGAACTACTAATTTAACTTTAAAAAAAGATCAAAAGCTTTTTGACGAGATTATATGCGGTCTTGTCTTCAGGAGTTTTTTAGGAGAAACAAATGAAATTTGGATAACTTCATTTGTCTACTGGATTAAGAAAAAGTAGACTACTTCGGCGGCTAATGCTCGGCCTTTTGTTCAAAATGATTAGAAGAGGTAACAGATCAAGAAGAATAAGAATTGGATCGATTCACTAGTCCTTAAAGTGCATATTCAGAAGTACTACTTCACATTTTCTATTGATTCCTGCATAATTGGAATTGTTAGGAATAATGCCATTTTTTGAAGGTTTAAAAGACCGAACCGACAATCTCCGAATGATAAGACTCAATGTAACTAAACGCTACAGAAGTTTAATTAACCTATTGTTGTGAAACATATCATACAGCGGCGTTTTTAGTTGTGTTCCCTTAATCGGGTGCGTTGTGTCACATTATCAAAACGTTTGCTAACCATTTTTCGACTGGGAATCGGACGAACTATCAGTGGGGATGAGATGTTCTTTATGCTGTATCATGTAGTATATCTTTCCTATAAAGAACATAATTAGAGTACATAAGGGAGATGAAGTTTGTGAAATGGATATACCTGTTGATGGCACTAGCTGGTGGACTTGCTGTAGGAATCCAGGCAGTGGTCAACGGAGGGCTTGGGAAAAAAGTTGGGACGATAGAAGCTTCGTTTATTTCATTCTCTGTCGGCACAGCCGCTTTATTTTTCGTTGTGCTTTTTTTGGGCAAAGGGAATTTACTGGCGATTTCTGAGGTTCCGAAAGGGCAATTAGTTGGCGGACTGCTTGGCGCTTTTTATGTAGTGATCATGGTGCTAACTGTTCCAAAGCTTGGAGTTTCTTCAGCTCTCTTTGCGGTTATTGCAGGGCAGATTATTATGGGGGCAATTATCGACCATTTTGGCCTGTTTGGAGGGGAGAGATTCGCCCTTGATGGTAAGAAAGCAGTAGCAATCGTGCTCATGCTCGGATCTATTTATTTATTTAATCATAAGTAGGTAGAAATTTGTCTGGAATGACAAGAAAAGAAAAAGACCAAAATGGTCCTTAACTTTTATAAATTATTTTAATAAATCGTGAAGTGCTACTTCTAGATTGGGGAAAGTGAAGGTGAATTCATGACGTTGTAAAACATCTGGAATCACCTTTTGTCCTTCCAATACGAGGGCACTCATCTCGCCAAGCATTATTTTTAACAAAAACGATGGCACAGGAAACCAATGAGGTCGATTGAGCACTGTACCAATTGTTTCTCCGAAGTTTTTCATTTGCCGGGGGGATGGGGCGCTAAAGTTAACAGGTCCTTTAATCTCGTCATGTTTCACACAAAACAAAAGTGCTCTAGCTACATCTGTAATATGAATCCAAGAAAGCCATTGTCGTCCTGTTCCAATTGTCCCACCAGCAAAAAAATGATAAGGGGTGACCATCATAGGGAGCGCTCCTGCACTCTTGCCAAGTATGACCCCGAAACGTGCAAATACTAACCGGTGGCAATATGCTTTTGCCTTTGACGCTTCTTTTTCCCATAATTGAACTGTGCGTGATAGAAAATCTTCTTCAAAGGTTCCGCTCTTTTCAGTAAAAACCTCTTTTTCCGACGTTCCATAATATCCGATTGCACTGGCATTAATGACAACCGCTGGTTTTTCTGTAAGCATCGAAAGGATTCGAATCATTTCTCTCGTTGTCTCAACCCGACTCTCGACTATTTGACGCTTTCGTTTATCTGTCCAACGCCCGCTGTTTAAGGATTCCCCAGAAAGATTGATGAATGCTTCAATACCTGCAAGCTCAATTTCAGGACTTGCAGATTGTACAAGCCATTTCACATATTTAACACCAGTAACTGTTTTTTTGTCTTCTGGATTTCTTGTAAGTATATAAATTTCGTGGTTTTCTTTTCTAAGCTCTTGAATAAGAGCCATTCCGACAAAGCCGCTTCCACCTGCTATAGCAATTTTCATCATAAGCCTCCTCGTTGCAAGCTTGATCCTAGTTTATCAAGCAGTAAAACCCTCCCATAATGGAAGATTCTTATACTTATTTCGATTCTTTTTCGCATATCCCTTCTTTAAAATATGGTACATTAGATGAAGAGGTGGTATTCTTGGCGGTTATTACGAAAATAACAACTCAACAAAAACGAACTGACCGATATAATGTCTTCATGGACTATGGAAGAGGAAAAGGTGAGGAGTACGCCTTTAGTGTTGATGAAGAAGTATTATTGAAATTTCAATTAAAAAAAGGTATGGAAATTAATGAATATGACCTTGCCGATATTCAACTGTACGATGAAATTCAGAAAAGTTTTACAAGCGCATTGAATTATTTATCGCACCGTATGCGCTCAGAGCAAGAAATTCGAATGTATTTAAAGAAAAAAGAAGTAGATGAACCGATTATACAAGAAGCAGTTTTGAAACTATATAAATATAAGTATTTAGATGACCTCGAGTTTGCTCGTGCATTTGTAAGAACCTATGTGAATGGTGGTAATAAAGGGCCGATTATCATTCAGCAAGAATTAATCGAAAAAGGAATCAAGCAATCACTTATTGAGCAAGCGTTGATGGAATATCCGAGTGAGCAGCAAATTGAACATGCTGTTGTGATGGCTGAGAAAGCAATTAAGAAAGAGACAAAGCTTTCTCAGCGGGCCTTACAGCAAAAGTTGGACCAACTATTATCCCGTAAAGGGTTTTCAAGGGATGTAATCTCGATTGCATTAAAAGAGATTACAATTGAGAAAGATGATGACGAAGAGTGGCAATCTATCATGTATCAGGCTGAAAAACTTAAACGAAAATATCAAGGGTATACCGGATATGAATATGAGCAACGAATGAAGCAAGCGTTATTTCGTAAGGGCTTTGCAATTGAAATAATAGAACGGTACTTAGCCGATGAAGAGTAAAGTTTTTAAAGTGAGTACACAATTTTTTAGAAAATATGCCAAAAATTATTGAGGATGGTATTTTAAAGAGGTGCTAATGATGAGTGATTCTAGATATAGCCAAATGTCAGTGTATGAGCTTCAACAAGAAATTGCTAGTTTACATGAGAAAGCTCGTAAAGCGGAGCAGCTTGGAATGGTTAATGAATTTGCAGTCCTTGAACGGAAAGCGATTATGGCAAAAGCTTACCTTCTTAATCCAAACGACTATATACCTGGTGAAATGTACAGCATTGAAGGGGATCCAGGAACGTATTTCAAAATTGATTATCTAAATGGGGTCTTTGCCTGGGGCTATCGATTAAGCGGAACAAAGCAAGATGAAGCTTTGCCAATTTCAATGTTAACACCAATTAAATAAGGAGAAATTTCCATCAGTGGGGGTGCTTCATCCACCACTGATGGTTAGTCATGTTCTAAAGTCGCTAATCTCTCCGCGCAGCAAATGCAAGGTCAGTCCCACCACTGAGAAGGATGTAACAGCTTTTTAAATATTATCTAGGCTATCAGAGGTTCTTTCATTTGAGGCTCTCATGCGTTCCTGAGGATGGTCATTAATCGTTCCATCTGCACGCTTTGACGAAAATTCAGATTTTGCTCGAGGTCCACCTTCGAACCTATTTTTGTTTTGATTTTGGAAATTACTCGCTTTATTTCTCATATTTTTTCTCCTTCAAACAGTAGTTATCGTCGCGCTTCTTAAGCGCGTAAGAATAGTATTGGCAAACATCTAGGAAGTATGATTAATTCTATAATTAAAAAATTGGTAAAGGAGAGTACATTGATGGAAGAATATAAAGAACAATTAATTGAACGATTGTTACAAAAAAATAATCAAATCACATATGATCAAGCATTAACTTGGGTAGAGTTATTTTGGGAAGATTTTGAAGCAACTTATGCGAAAGCTGGACATGAATATGCAGGAGCGGAAATGACTTTGAAGGTTGTCACACAATGGATTGACAATTATGGTGAGCGACTACATGATTTTGTTGCGAAAAATCCGAAATATCGTCATTTGCTGCAGGGGAAAAATGAGATTTGATGTTCACGAAATAGAGGGTCAAAAAAAGGGTCTGACCTCGCAATCACTGTGTATAGTAGTCGCGAGGGTTTGACCCTTTGCATTTTGGATCATTCTTTTTTAAAGTGGAATGAGCTTCAATTTTTTGCGCAATTTATCTTCGCTGAATATCCAGCCTGTATAGGAATTTTTAATTTGAAGATCATGGTCCAGATGAACAACAGCCACAAAAGGGTAAAATCCGTTGCTACGGTATCTAAGGTCTATAAACCGAACCTCGAAAAATTCATCGATTTCAGCAATTTCGAAGCGATATACTGGTGAAAAAGACAAGAAAGCGGCTAAATTTTTATCATGTTTCGCTGCGTGGAGAATATCACTATCGGGTAGCGGAATTCTGTTAAATGTATCGAGAATTGTCACAATTCCATTTTCTGCACGAGCTACATAATAATGTTTCTCGGAGATAACTGCAACTTTCCAGCGATGATAGCGCATCGTAGGTGATAAAATAATCTTTGTTGCAGTTGGGATTTCTTTTTTGACCGCTGCCTTTATGAAACGTTGTTCTCGGAAGCGAGCGATGTAGTAGATGAGCAGTATAAAGTAGATCGTAAGAAATGTGTAGCCAGGCGGAAAACCGAAGCCCCAAAGAATAAGACCGGCAACATGAATCCCGAAAATAAATGGATCAAATGTATTGATAATGCCAAATGCTACCCATTTTGACGAAATCGGCCGAATGGCTTGCGTCCCATAGGCATTAAAAATGTCAACAAATACATGAAGAAATACTGCAAAAAAGGTCCAGAGCCAAAGGTGTAGAAGATTAGAAGAAGAAAATATACTATAAAGAAAGCCAGTAATTAATATTGGCCAAAGTAATACAGCTGGAATGGAATGGGTAATTCCCCGATGATTTCGAATATAGACAGCATTGTTCCGTAATTTAAGTATGGTATCGATATCTGGAGCCTGGGAACCAATAATTGTACCAAACATAACTGCTTGAGCAGTGAGTGCGTTGTCTGCCACGATAGGATCTAAAGTGGCCAGTCCTCCAAGAGCGATTCCCATGACAAAGTGAGTACCTGTATCCAAAAAGCCAACCCCTTTGTATTTGATTGTAGTAGCTTACGTGTGATGAATCGCTTATTAATAACATCCGGATTTAAATTATCGATGATCATATACCGTTATTTTATCACAGAATATTTCAAAACGTATTTATCCCAGTTTTAAATAATTGGAGGGGATAAAAACGTCTGGTGGGAAGTTTCCCATTTATCCTACTATACATCATTCAATCACATGATATACTTTGTTAGAAATAAAATGTACGTTCATCTTTATTTATATTCCCCTTTTTTTATGAGGTTAACATCTTGGAGGCATAAATGTGAAAGAAGAAATACCTGCATTAAAGACAATAGATAGAAAACAATTTCAACATGACTTAATTTCTTGGTTTGCAAGTGAACATCGAGACTTGCCATGGCGTGAGAACAAAGATCCATACCGAGTTTGGGTTTCTGAAATTATGCTTCAGCAAACTCGTGTAGACACCGTGATTCCTTATTTTAATAGGTTTATGGATTGGTTTCCGACACTTGATGATTTCGCAGAAGCAGATGAAGAACGTGTTTTAAAGGCATGGGAAGGTTTAGGTTATTATTCCCGTGTTCGAAATTTGCATAGCGCTGTAAAAGAAGTGAAGGCATCGTATGGCGGTGTTGTTCCGGATACGCCTGAAGAAATTGCAAAATTAAAAGGAGTAGGACCATATACAGCAGGTGCGATTTTAAGCATAGCATATGGCAAACCAGAACCAGCTGTAGATGGGAACGTGATGCGCGTATTTTCACGTATTTTACTAATTCGTGAAGATATTGCTAAGCCAAAAACGAGGAAGACTTTCGAAGCAGCGGTTCGAGATTTGATTGACCATGATAATACATCTTTTTTCAATCAAGCACTTATGGAGCTTGGTGCATTAATTTGTACGCCAGGAAAGCCTGCCTGTTTATTATGTCCGGTACAGGAGCATTGCGAAGCATTCAAAGAAGGTGTCCAATCAGAGCTACCAATCAAAATTCAAAAGAAAAAAACTCGTAAGGTACCACTTGTAGCGGCAATACTTACGAATCATAATGGTGAATTTTTAATTCATAAACGTCCAAGTGACGGTTTATTGGCTAATCTCTGGGAATTCCCTAACTTTGAAATTCACACCGGTCTTTTGGCAAAGCGCGATTTTTTCAATCAGGAATTGGAAGAATTACTAGGTGTAACATCAGAGCTGGGCGAGCTTTTAGTAAAGATAGAGCATGTTTTCTCACATCTTGTTTGGAATGTTGATACATTTACTGGAGTTATTTCAACAGAAATGGACGAGGATCTTATGATAAAACATCAATTCAAGTGGGTAAGTGAGATCGACATTGAACAGTATGCATTTCCTGTCCCACATCAGAAAATGATGGCGGCTTATAAAGAGAAAAAAAAGTAAACTAGAAGAAGGCGTCCCAAGAAGAAGGGGCAGACTCCAAGTGAGTTAGTGCGAGGTCAGCCCCTTTTTGAGGCACCTTCCTAGTTGTAAGTGATTAGGGAACATAAAGTATTGCACAGAACGCATTCTTCACATGTTCTGACTATTCAGTCCGCCGCGATTTACGATTTCCTCCACAATTTCTCGATGAATCACTTGTCCTTCTTGGTTTAAATAAGGTACCATTTGTTGAAGAGAGTGATGAAAAAAAGCAAGTTCATCTTTTTCCCACTCTGACTTTGGCAGCATCGATAATTCTGTCATATCACGACCAACATACATATTTGAAACCTCCTTATTGTATTGTATAAAGGACATGGGACGGGGCTTCTCGACTTGCTAATAATCTCTAATTAGCAGGTAGACTTTTTTACTTTAGAAGGTCCCCGAAATCCTGCTTCGCGCCGCTCCCATTGTGAATAAATGAGTGTAGCGTGCTACAGGGTCGATCCTTTTTGGTAAATGGTGGTGTTTTACCGCCATATTTGATTTGTAAATCATTCTATTTTTTATATTAAACGCAAACTTTATTCTTAACTTTGGAAGGATGAATCAATTTATGACACAAAAAGTAGCACTTGTAACAGGAAGTAGTAAAGGACTTGGAAGAAGTACTGCATTAGCGCTTGCATTGGCAGGCTATGACGTAGTGATTAATTATGCACGTAGTAAATCGAAAGCACTGGAAGTAGCAGCAGAGATTGAAGCAATCGGCAGAAAGGCATTGGTTGTGAAGGCGAATGTTGGAGATGTTGAAAAAATTAAAGCAATGTTCTTAGAAATCGAAGAAGTGTTTGGTCGATTGGATGTATTTATTAACAATGCAGCTTCGGGCGTTCAGAGACCTGTCATGGAACTTGAGGAGTCCCACTGGAATTGGACGATGGATATTAATAGTAAAGCTTTTCTTTTCTGCGCACAACAAGCTGCAAAGCTTATGGAGAAAAACGGCGTTGGCAAGATGGTTAGTATCAGTTCTCTCGGTTCGATACGTTATTTAAAAAACTATACAGCTGTTGGGGTGTCCAAAGCTGCATTGGAAGCACTAACCCGTTATCTTGCTGTTGAACTGGCACCAATGAATATTTGCGTTAATGCGGTGTCAGGTGGTGTTATTGATACGGATGCACTTAAGCATTTTCCGAATCGCGAGGAATTATTGGCAGAAGCTGCTGCTGAAACGCCAGCTGGAAGAATTGTTTCAATGGATGATATGGTCAAAACAATCATGTTTTTGATTTCTGAAGATGCAAGTATGATTCGCGGTCAAACTATTATTGTAGATGGTGGAATCTCTCTTTTAGTGTAGGCTTTGTTAAAGCTCATTGTTGATTTTGGCACTATAATGATTGGAACAGTAAGCGAACGCCTGAACTGGAAATCCAACAGGCAAGTTTAACAGAGCCTTAGTGTACAAGGAAACAGTAATTGGATAAATTTAGTTTTAAAATTATGGATATCTAACAGCCTTCCTGGTTATCTTATTATTCGTGGAGGTGATTACGAATGGCAAAGAAAACAAAAGCAGGCACAGATGTTCAACATGTGCAAAAACAAAATAGTGGTGCAGCTTCTGGGCAATACGGCACTGAATTTGCGAGCGAAACGAATGTCCAAGAAGTAAAGCAACAAAATCAACAAGCGGCAGCTGGTAAAAGTTACGGTGCTCAAGGTGCAGGACAATACGGTACTGAATTTGCAAGCGAAACGAATGTTCAAGAAGTAAAGCAACAAAATCAACAAGCGGCAGCTGGTAAAAGCAGCGGCGCTCAAGGTTCAGGACAATATGGTACTGAATTTGCAAGTGAAACGAATGTTCAAGAAGTTAAAAAGCAAAATCAACAAGCTGAAGCTCAAAAAAACAAAAACCAATTTTAAGCTAATCATTTACATCTGTGAAAAGGCATCCTTATTCGAGGATGTCTTTTCCTTTTTAAACAAGGCTCTATTGTGTTTTTAGCAAGTAACAAATTCGAACAGATGTTGATTGGAAGATGCGGGACACCTGCCGTGAAGCGTTGAGTAGGCTTTTAGAGACCGCTCGGGGAAAGCGAGTAGCTGGAACAGAAATCAGCCCAGGATAGTAGTGTAAAAATAATTTAAAAACCACAATGTATACGGAAACAGTCTTAAACAAAAAGTGTAAGTTTATATTTCGATAAAATCCGATTATCCACATAAATAATCTAACGACAAAACTTCTATTAACTCTACATAATCTTTTAAAGGAAATTGCCTATGAACCAAGAATACATTACGATAGATAAAAATTCTTTCGGTGAGGTGGGATCCTAAATGCGAGAATTTGACAGGCTGATTAATGAGCAATTAAAAACGATGGATAAATTATTATTTCTACAAACAGAATTGGAACGATGCCAAGAGATTGAGAAAGAATTATATGACTTAGAACGAAAATCGCAGTTAGGTACTCTACAAGACGAAATAGAGCAAATGAAACAAGAGCTAAATGATATTCAAAGTCAGTTTGAAAAACAAACCGAAGATGTTATCCAATATTATCAAAATGAACTAGCAACCGTGAAATAATAATGTAGAGATTAATTATTGGTCAAGATGAGTAAAAACGAATAAAAGCAGTAGAAACATGGAAAATCAATGTTTTTCACTGCTTTCGCCGTTTTTTTACACATTTTTACTGAATGATTAATCTCTTTTGTTTTAAAATTTGCGATAAATCGCTATAATAAGGAGATATAGGAAACTTGACAGGCGTATATACAAATGAACTTAAATCAGATGTTGTTAAAAGAAAGTAGGGGAAAATTAATATGGAGATTCCCACCGAAGGAGGAAGGATCCAAATTCAGAGTTATAAGCACAACGGTCATATCCACCGAATCTGGGAAGAAACCACCGTATTGAAAGGGACACAGAATCTTGTCATCGCTGCTAATGATCGCACAATGGTAACAGAGTCTGATGGAAGAACGTGGATTACAAGAGAGCCGGCTATTTGTTACTTCCATTCGAAGTATTGGTTCAATGTGATTGGCATGCTGAGAGAAGACGGTGTTTATTATTATTGTAATATTAGCTCGCCGTTTATTTATGATTCGGAAGCGCTTAAGTACATTGATTATGACCTGGATATTAAGGTGTTTCCAGATATGACCTTTAATCTGCTGGATGAGGATGAGTATGAGAGACATCGGAAAGAAATGAATTACCCGGAAGAAATCGATCAAATATTGAGAACGAATGTTGATTATTTAATCTATATGATTCGTCAACGAAAAGGTCCTTTCTCTGCAGAATTTATCGATTCGTGGTATGAAAGATATTTGACCTACCGTTGAGCTTAACCTGTTGCCCATCCAACAGGTTTTTCTTTCGAATCAACAATCAGTGTGGGTTTTATGAAAACTACACTATAGTAAAAATGGAGGATTTCTGTGGAGAGTATAAAAAGATATTTGCAATTTGTAAAACCTTATAAGTGGCAAATCGCAGGTACAATATTAATTGGTTTGCTGAAATTTGCCATTCCGTTATTGATTCCGCTTTTATCTAAGTATGTTGTAGATGACATTATTGCTGGTTCTATGTCTGTAGATGAAAAAACAAATCAGCTGTTTTGGGTCATTGGGATTATGCTGTTTGTCTTTGTTGTGCTGCGCCCACCGATTGAATATTATCGGCAATATTTTGCACAATGGGCCGGTACAAAGATTCTCTATGATATTCGCAATAGCCTATTCACCCATATTCAAAAGCTCAGTTTTAAGTATTATAGCAACACAAGAGCTGGGGAAGTGATTTCCCGGGTGATTAATGATGTAGAACAAACGAAGAATTTTGTCATAACTGGGTTAATGAATTTATGGCTTGATATTGCGACGATATTCTTTTCTGTTGCGATTATGTTTACAATGGATGCGAAGTTAACAATTGTCAGTTTAATTATGTTGCCATTCTATGTTTTCTCAATCAAGTATTTTTTTGGTAGATTGCGTGGTTATACAAGAATTCGTTCTCAGGCTCTTGCGGATCTTCAAAGTCATTTACACGAAAGAGTTCAGGGGATGCCGGTGATAAAAAGTTTTGCCATCGAAGATTATGAACAAGAGCGATTTAATAAACAAAATAAGAATTTCCTTGATAAAGCCCTTCGGCATACGGGGTGGAATGCGAAATCGTTTGCTGTAGTGAACACAATTACTGATATCTCTCCGCTTATTGTAATCGGCTATGCAGGCTATGAGGTGATTCATGGGAATTTGACATTGGGCACGATGGTCGCATTTATTGGCTTTATTGATCGTCTTTATAATCCGTTGCGTCGTCTCGTCAATTCTTCAACGACTATGACGCAAACATTAGCATCGATGGATCGAGTGTTTGAATTGGTAGATGAAAAATATGATATTGATGATAAAAAAGGGGCTACTGAATTAAAATACGTTAATGGTAACATTACCTTTGATCATGTCTCATTTGCTTACGCAGACAATGAGCCGGAAGTACTGACTAATATCCAGCTTGATGTAACTGCAGGTGAAACGATTGCATTAGTTGGAATGAGTGGAGGAGGGAAGTCATCGCTGATTAGTTTGATTCCACGTTTTTATGATGTTAGTAAAGGAAGAATATTAATCGATGGAAAAGACATTCGTGACTTTAAGGTGCGCAGTTTGCGGGACAAAATTGGGATGGTGCTACAAGATAATATTTTATTTAGTGAGTCTGTGAAAGCGAATATTTTAATGGGTAAACCAGATGCTTCGGATGAAGAAGTGATAGAGGCGGCCAAAGCTGCCAATGCACATGAATTTATTATGAACCTTACGGAAGGATACGATACGAAGGTTGGTGAACGTGGAGTCAAGCTATCAGGTGGGCAGAAACAGCGGGTAGCTATTGCCCGGGTTTTCCTAAAAAATCCGCCGTTACTTATTTTGGATGAAGCAACATCTGCATTGGATTTAGAAAGTGAGCATCTTATTCAAGAAGCCCTTGAAAAATTAGCCAAAGAACGAACTATGTTTATCGTAGCTCACCGATTATCGACAATCACTCATGCGAATCGGATTGTTCTAATTGATCAAGGGAAGATAGCAGAAATAGGTTCACATGATGAATTAATGAAATTGCAAGGTCGTTATTACCAATTATTTCAAGTTCAACAACTCAACTTAATAGATTACTCTACAAATTGACGCAGAGATTATGGGGAATTTGATGTCAAGTTTAACGATAACCAAAAAGAGGACGACAGATGTCATCCTCTTTTTTCGTTATCTAATAATCTAAGACTGCTTATTCATCTAGCTTTACTGATACATGGTTTTCGTCTTTATGAAACGATTGGAAACTGTTAATTAACTTTTCAAGATGCTCGAGTTGTTCGTCATACTCATTAATATATGCGATTAGTGGAACTAATCTAGTGGAGAGTTCAGCCAGCTCATGATCCATTTCATTATGCTGTTTGAAAAATAAATCGAGAAGTTCTTCCCTAGTTAAGCAATTTTCCATCCAGTCTTCCGCGTAACTCCCTGTTCGAATTTTCCTAATATGCTTCAGGAGCATTTCTTCGTGCTTGTAAATAAGGCAATCAATATGCTGAATGATCCTCAACTGAAAATCATCAGGCATCATACTAATTTCATTTTCAAATTTATGAATCCGTCTTAAGGTTTCATAGGCTTTTTTTGTCGTGATGATTAGTTGACGATATACGACAAGCTTTCTGGATGTAGAGATGTTTTCCTTCTTGTATTTACGTTCCTCCTTAAACATGGAAAAAAGCTGTTCCATATTTAATAATTCGTCTTTGATACGGCTGATATCTTTTTTTAGTAGCGTATGCTCTGAGGCATGGCGTGTACTAATTCGAATCCATTTTAAGATATCTTCGGTTGTGTTACTAATTTGTGAGTATACTTTAGCTTCATACTTTGGCGGGATGAATACCAAGTTCACAATGAATGAAGAAAGAATTCCTAATAAAATGGACAGAAACCGGAACGATGCGAATTCCAGGAAGTTACCTTGCTGATTTTCCATAATCGCGACGACTGTAACTATGGTCAGAACTATGGAACTTTCCATTTTTAATTTTAAGTTTATCGTAATGACAATTACAACAGCTAACCCGACGATAAATATATGATTCCCAAAGAGTATTACAAATAAAACGGCGACGATTGCTCCAATGATATTTCCTTGTATTTGCTCCATCACTGTCTTAAAAGATCGATAAATCGTCGGCTGAATAGCAAAAATAGCAGAAATCCCAGCAAACACTGGAGCTGGAAGGTTTAGAATTTGAGCTAAAAATAAAGCCAAAACAATTGCGATTCCCGTCTTAATTATGCGGGCACCAAACTTCATGAGTTAAATTCCTTTCTTTTTCAGTTCTTTTCTATACATGTATGCGGTAATTATTTAATTATGAAAGTAAAGGTTCGTTTATGTACTACTTTACACGGAAAAGAATATAAGTAAACAATAATGTAATATACAGGGTTATTAGTGTAGTTTCAAGTACAATCTGTAAATGTATAGCTAAATTTGGAAAGATAGATAAAAAGAAGGAGGTAAAGTATAATGAGAGCTCCTCATCATTTCAAAATGAGAGGAGCTGACTTAAAAATAAGGTGTTTACGTTTTACCCGTTTTAACGGGCAATAAAGCCCACCTCAAGGTTTAGAGGAATAGTAGAAGTTAAAGAAAACCCCTTAGGATCATTTTTGTTCCTTAAGCATTTTAAATGCATGCTCAACTGCAATTAAAGTATCGTGGATATCTTCCTCTGTATGAGCGGTTGTTAAGAACCAAGCTTCGTATTTTGAAGGTGCAAGATTGATACCTTGGTGAAGCATAAGTTTAAAAAACTTCGCAAATACTTCTCCATTTGTATTTTCTGCTTGTTCGTAGTTTTCAATTTTTTCGTTTGTGAAGTAAATCGTTAAAGCACCCTTTAAACGGTTAATCGTAATTTCCGTACCATGTTTTTCGGCCGCTTTTAGGATACCTTCTTCAAGTATTGCGCCTAATCGATCTAATTCGTCATAAATGCCTTCTTGTTTAAGAACTTCTAGGCAGGCAATACCCGATAACATTGAAGCTGGGTTACCAGCCATTGTTCCAGCTTGATAGGCTGGTCCAAGCGGCGCGACAGTTTCCATGATTTCTTTTTTACCACCATATGCTCCGATTGGCAGTCCGCCGCCAATGATTTTTCCGAGCGCAGTTAAATCTGGCTGAACTCCGAGCATGTCTTGGGCACCACCGTAACAGAAACGGAATGCAGTGATGACTTCATCAAATATAACCAGTCCACCGGCTTCGTGTGTTAATTCAAGAACCTCTTCTAAGAACCCTGGATTCGGTTCCACGATGCCAAAGTTACCGACTATTGGTTCGACAAGGACAGCTGCGACTTCGCTTCCCCATTTATTTAGTGCTTCTTTAAAAGGCTCGATATCATTGAATGGGACAGTGATAACTTCTTTTGCAATTGATTTCGTTACACCAGCAGAATCAGGTGTGCCAAGTGTTGCTGGTCCAGAACCAGCAGCGACGAGGACAAGATCAGAGTGGCCATGGTAGCAGCCGGCAAATTTAATAATTTTATCGCGCCCTGTATAAGCCCGCGCTACACGAATTGTGGTCATCACTGCCTCAGTGCCTGAGTTGACAAAACGAACTTTATCCATAAATGGCATCGCTTCTTTAAGCAATTTTGCGAACTTTACTTCATGGGGAGTAGGTGTTCCGAAAAGGACTCCTGTCTCAGCCGCTTTCTTAATCGCTTCTGTAATATGGGGATGTGCGTGCCCCGTAATGATTGGGCCATACGCAGCTAAGTAATCAATATATTTATTACCGTCTACATCCCAGAAATATGCACCTTCACCGCGCTCCATTACTACTGGCGACCCTCCGCCAACGGCCTTATATGAACGAGAAGGGCTATTTACTCCCCCGACAATATGCTCTAACGCTTCCTTATGTAAACTCTCTGAATTCGTAAAATTCATTTAAATCAACCTCCTAATATAACTTCATTCCTATCATACCATTAATTCGGGAAATGGGGTCTGACCCCGCATTTACATCCAAAAACCCTTGCTGCAAGTGAGTTTGCGAGGGGGAGAAAATCCGGGAAATAGGGTCTGATCCCTAAAGATGCATCTGGATGAAGGTGAGAAGTGCGATAATCGTTTGTGGCTTGTCGATGTTGAATTCCTGGTGACGTAGTTCACCTTTTGGGTTGTAGGGTATAATTTTACCTGTACCTTTTTCTTCATTAACAAATAACTTAAAACTGAATGGAGTTTCGGTGATAGAACCAGAATCATCTCTCTCGATAATTTGTGCTAATAACTCTCCGTAATTTTCTTCAAAAAGAAAATCGTAACCACTGTTTTGAGCTAACTTTTCAACTTGTGATAATATTAATTGTTGTACAGAACCGATTTCATTCAATCTACTCAACTCTCTTTCACGGGTTTTACATCCTATTAGGCATTTTTATTGTTTTACAACAGAGCATTGGATAGACTAATTCATTGGGTAACTAAGGCAATTGGAGGAATATTACATGAATAATGCAATTGAAGTATCTCAACTGCGGAAGGAATTCAAATCGTATTCCAGCCGTACAGGTTTAAAAGGTGCATTTCGTGATTTATTGACACGGAATTATAAAATTGTCCCAGCAGTAAACGATATTAATTTTACTGTAAAACAAGGCGAGATGGTAGCTTATATTGGGGAAAATGGGGCGGGAAAATCGACAACGATTAAAATGCTGACGGGAATCCTAGAACCCACCTCAGGAAAATTGCGCGTAAATGGAATGAACCCACATCGGGAACGGGAAAAATTTACACGGACGATCGGCGTTGTATTTGGGCAACGATCTCAATTATGGTGGGATATTGCTGTTCAAGAGTCATTTAGATTACTGAAGAAAGTGTATAAAGTATCGGACGAGCAATATAACGAGCATATGGGGCATGTCATAAAAACGCTAGACATCGGCCCTTTATTAGATAAACCCGTTCGGAAGCTTTCCCTTGGTCAGCGCATGCGTTGTGAATTAGCTGCAGCATTGATACATAATCCACCGCTATTGTTTTTGGATGAACCGACGATCGGACTAGATGTCCTGGTTAAATTGAAAATCCGTGAATTTCTTAAAGAAATTAATGAGAAATACAATACGACCATTTTATTGACGACACACGACCTTGGGGATATTGAAGCACTGTGTAACCGTGTTGTTATGCTAGATGAAGGGAAAATTGTGTATGATGGTGAGCTTGATGCTTTGAAAAACAATTGGGCTGAAGAAAAAGAAATTCACTTTCAGTTTATGAATCATGTAAACCTATCTGAGCTTAATTCTCTTCCACTTCAGTTTTCTACTGATTGGGAATATGACGAAAAAAATCAAACCTATATTGCTAATATAAAAGGAGAAGATGAAAATATCTCTCAACTGATTTCTGCTGTAGTTTCTCATTTTAAAATTAAAGACGTGAAAATACATGAAACATCGATTGAGGAGATTGTTCGTAATATTTATGAAAAAGGTATGAATTGATTACGTGAAAAATCTCGTTCGTACTCAATAGAAAGGAGCTCAAATCTTGGAAAAGTATTTAGAGATGATACGCATGCGATTTTTAATGATGCTGGCATATCGAACTGATTATTATACGGGAATATTAATATACAGCATTAATATTGGTGCTTACTATTTTTTATGGAATGCGATATACGGAGAAAAATCCTCTATTGAAGGATTAACGAGCATCCAAATGACAACTTATGTAGCGATTGCATGGATGGCACGTGCATTTTATTTTAATAATATCGATCGTGAAATCGCGCTTGAAATTAAAGAGGGAAAAGTAGCGATTGAATTGATTCGACCATACAACTATTTAGGTATGAAAACGATGCAAGGATTGGGAGAGGGGATTTTTCGATTTTTTTTCTTTTCAGTTCCAGGGATGATTTTGGTTGCACTTATTTTTCCAATTCAGGTTCCTCATCACCCGGCAAGCTGGGGGTTATTCGGTCTATCGTTGCTGTTGAGCTTTATTATTAACACACAGATTAATTTACTCACAGGGATTACAGCGTTCTTCTTTTATAATAACGCAGGATTAATTCGGGCCAAAAGGGTTATCATTGACCTGTTTTCAGGCTTGATATTACCGATTAGCTTTTATCCATTTTGGGCTCAAGACATTATGAAATATTTGCCGTTTCAAGGGATTAGTTATATCCCAAGTATGATTTTTACCAATGGTTTTACTGGCGGTGAAATCGTTTATGCACTACTTCAACAATCAGTTTGGGTGCTTGTTCTGTTGGTACCTATTCGACTACTTTGGACAGCTGCGAAAAAACAGTTGATCATACAGGGAGGTTGAAATTATGTTTTATGTAACTATGTTTTTTCAATATATGAGCCAATATATGAAAACTCGGTTAGAATACAGAGCTGATCTTGTTGTAGAAATGATTTCTGACTTGCTAAATCAGACAGTGAACTTAGTTTTTATCCTTGTTGTATTTGGACATACACAATTTTTAAGCGGCTGGAGCCGTGATGAAATTATCTTTATTTATGGTTTTTTTCTTATTCCGTTTGCTTTGTTCAGTTCCTTTTTTAACATTTGGGACTTCAATGAACGATATATTGTGAAAGGGGAGATGGATCGGATATTAACACGGCCGATACATAGTTTGTTTCAAGTTATTCTTGAGCGAATGGAGCTTGAATCGCTTTTTGGTGTTGTGACTGGACTCGTGATTGTCATGTATGCTGGGACTTCTTTAAACCTATCCATTAATTGGTACGATCCGTTTTTGTTTATCTTATTTGCGATTGGTGGAGCACTAGCATATGCGGCTATTTTCATTGCTATTGCGAGTATTGGTTTTTGGTCGGATGCGAAAACCTCCATTATGCCAATGATGTACAATATCGGTAACTATGGCCGCTATCCGGTTGATATTTACAATAAAGTCATCCGCTTTCTGTTAACGTGGGTACTACCGTTCGCCTTTGTAGGCGTATATCCAGCCGCCTACTTCCTTGGGAAAAAAGAATGGTACGCTTTTTCCTTTGCAACACCATTAATCGGAATCATCTTCTTTATGCTAGCCATCCTTATCTGGAATAAAGGGGTACGCAAATACCGAGGTGCCGGGAATTAAACCGGGAAATGGGGTCTGACCCCTGCATAAAACTCAAAAACCCTTGATATAACAAGGGTTTTTGAGTTTTTAGAAACTTGGGAAATAGGGTCTGACCCCAATTTCGTTCCTTTTCGCATATATGGGCTGGACAAGGAGTAGGTATAGTATGAGGGAGTTTTATCCTGGTATAACCGAAGAAAGTTTCACTTTATCCCGCATTAACGGGCAGTAACCCCCACCTTAAGGTGTAGAGAGTAATCGAAGAAGTGTAGGTGGGGGTTACTGCCCGTAAAAACCCACTGATTGAAGTTTCACTTTATCGTGAAAAGAGGAATGGGAATGACTTTTTATGCATTGTTCATTGCTATTATTTTTTGTATGGTCATGAGTATTCGTACATTATTCTTGACTACCGGTGATAAGAAACGGTTTTCGATGGAAACACTTGGATGGGCGATTAATCTATATGCCACGATCTTAATTGGTTTTGCTTTAATATATCTTTTATTTGAACTGCAAAATCATTCAGTCATACTTGATAATGGCAAGAGAGTAGAAGGGGACTTCTTCCAACAATTACAAACCTCATTTTATTTCAGTGCGATGACAATGTTTTCTGTCGGTTACGGTGATATCAGTCCGATTGGGATCGGAAGAATGGTAGCGACGATTCAAGCGTTTGTCGGCTATGCACTACCGGTAGCCTTCGTAATTCGAACGGTGAGCAGCGAGATGGATCAGTATGAACGAAACAAGAGGTGAAAGTTGTCTTTGCTGATAAAATTAGGTACCCTAATTTATAGAACATATAGTATAGAAACTGGAGGCTATCAAAATGACATTACAAGTAGGAGAAAAAGCACCGGATTTTACACTTCAGGCAAGTGAAGGCGGGGAAGTTTCATTATCTGACTATCTAGGGAAAAATATCGTTCTTTTTTTCTACCCGAAGGATATGACACCAGGATGTACAACAGAAGCATGTGATTTCAGAGATCAGCATACACAGTTTGGAGAGCTTAATGCGGTTATCCTTGGAATCAGTCCGGATCCTATTGCTAGCCATAAAAAATTTATCGACAAACACGGCCTGCCATTTACATTATTAGCGGATGAACATCATGAAGTGGCTGAAACATATGAAGTATGGAAGTTAAAGAAAAATTTCGGCAAAGAATATATGGGAATAGAACGCTCGACCTTTTTAATCGACGAAAAAGGAACACTAGTCAAAGAATGGCGTAAAGTAAAGGTTAAAGGCCATGTTGAAGAAGCGCTCGAATACTTGCGAAACAAAGCAGAATAAGCGAGGGATACGATGAGAGACGAACGACTAAATAAACTGGCAAAGCTCCTTTTGACACATTCGATAAAACTAAAAGCGGGTGAGCGAGTATTAATAAGAGGGCATTACAATGCAAAACCGTTGATGAAAGAATTAATTGATGAAACGTATAAACTAGGAGCCTATCCATACATTGATATTATGGATGATGAATTAAACCGTCATTTAGCGATGGGGTATGAAAGGGAACAGCTTGAAACGCTAGCATCCTGGATGTTAAAAAAATATGAAGATACAGATGCAGTCATCATTGCCTACGGAGAAGAAAATGATGCCGAGCTTTCAGAAGTCCCGGCAGAGAAGCATCGAATTCGTGGTGAAGCGATGAAGCAGTCGACATTCTTTTATGTCAATAATCGTCGTTGGGTGCTGCTCAATTACCCAACAATGGGTCTTGCACAAAAAGCGGGGATGAGCTTAAGTCGTTTTGAGGACTTTTTATTGGAAGTAAGTACGGCTGATTATGAAAAAATGGACCGTGCTATGCAGCCTTTAAAACAATTAATGGAACGGACTGATCGAGTCCGTCTTGTATCACCAGGAACAGATTTATCTTTTTCAATCAAAGGTATTCCAGCTGTTGTTTGTGCAGGTACAAATAATATTCCAGATGGGGAAGTATTTACCGCTCCGATCAAGGATAGTGTCAATGGAACGATTACTTTTAATACCCCATGTCCATATCAAGGCATGACTTTTCGGAATGTATCATTAACCTTTAAAGAAGGTAAGTTGATCGAAGCTAAGTCTGATCAAACGGAAAAAATGAATGAAATTTTTGATACAGATGCAGGTGCCCGCTATATTGGTGAATTTGCTATTGGAGTAAACCCGTTTATTACAGAACCAATGGGTGATATTCTTTTTGACGAAAAAATTTGCGGAAGTCTTCACTTCACACCGGGTGAGGCCTATGAAGAAGCAGATAATGGAAATCGCTCTAGCGTTCATTGGGATATGGTATTAATTCAACGTCCGGAATATGGTGGAGGCGAAATCTATTTTGACGATGTTTGCATCCGCAAGGACGGCCTATTTACGTTGCCGGAGCTAGAAGGATTAAACCCCGATCAATTAATATAGCCTGCCTATTTTTCTTGGAAAAGGCTTTTGTCCAACTCAATATTTCTATCATTGAATATGTTAAAGTATGGGAATACCTCCTCGGAATAACTTACGCGGGCCTAGTGCTCGCGGTTTTTTATGAAAAAAATAAAGGATGGTGCCATAAATCGTCTAAATAGAAAACAATAATTTATGGGAGGAATTCATATGTTAGTATTATCAACAATTGTGCCATCAAAAACAATTCAAACAGATTTAGAAACAAAGTTCCCGGATATTGACTTTCACTTTCAAGAGGATCTTGAAAAAGGTGCATTATCTGAGGCTGAAGTTTTAATTACATACGGTGAAGATTTAGAAAATCAACATATTCGAAATGCGCCCAAGCTTAAATGGATCATGGTCATGTCTGCAGGTCTTGAAAAAATGCCTTTCGAGGTGATTATCGAAAGAGATATTCTTGTAACAAATGCCCGTGGCATACATAAAATCCCGATGGCTGAATATACATTCGCTATGGTGCTTCTCCACGAAAAAAAAGGAAGGTTGCTGCTTGAAAATGAAAGGAATGCGAAATGGGATCGTGATGTTAGGGTAGGCGAATTAAATGGAAAGACGATGCTTATCCTAGGGACAGGTGCAATCGGTGGTGAAATTGCCCGTATCGCTAAAGCTTTTAATATGAAGACGGTAGGTTTGAATAGAAGTGGTAGGCCAACTGAATATATGGATCGTATCGTCCAAAAAAAGGATATCTTAATTGAACTTTCGCAAGCGGATTATATTATATCCATTTTACCGTCCACACATGAAACGAAGGGGTTCGTGAAATCAGAACACTTTAAGGCGATGAAGAATTCTGCGGTATTTGTAAATATTGGCCGAGGAGACGTAGTAGACGAGAATATCCTGCTTTCAGCACTTGCTAATCAAGAAATCGCTCATGCGGTTCTCGACGTATTCGATCCTGAGCCACTAGCGAAGGATCATCCATTCTGGGAAATGGATAATGTGACTGTGACTTCTCATTTATCAAGCAGATCTTATAAGTACCTTCCACGTGCGTTCCAGATTTTTGAACAAAATCTGGCTATTTATCTCGAAGGAAAATCAAATTTTGTGAATGAGGTTGATCCAGAAAAAGGATATTGATTTGGCTGTAAAGAAAAGGAGCCAGTATGATAAAATTAAATCGATATCCTAGGAAATGCGATTGTTTCATACGAGAAGCATTGACAAAGTAAGCCAACCAAAGGTACACTAATTATAAATATTCTAAAGTAAGAATATCTACTTGATAAGAAAAAGAGGTGCATAACGGTGTCCCAAGAGATATTAAAAGAAGCGTTGGAATCATTGAAAGATACCGGAGTACGTATCACCCCTCAACGTCATGCAATTCTTGAGTATTTAATAAACTCGATGTCTCACCCAACTGCAGACGATATTTATAAAGCATTGGAAGGTAAATTTCCAAATATGAGTGTGGCAACAGTTTATAATAATCTTCGAGTATTTCGTGAAGTTGGCCTGGTTAAAGAATTAACGTACGGGGATTCCTCTGCACGTTTCGATTTTGTCACAACAAACCATTACCATGTGATTTGTGAAAAGTGCGGGACAATTGTAGATTTTCACTATCCGGCGTTAGAAGAAGTTGAGCACTTTGCTTCACAGGTAACTGGATTTAAAGTGAATACCCACCGTTTAGAAGTTTACGGAGATTGTCCAGCTTGCCAAGGAAAAAGCTTACACTAAAAAAGGTTCCGCCTTAACTAAGGCAGGAACCTTTTTTAGTGTAGTAACTAGTAAAACTATCTACATAATGACCTTACACAGTCTAAATGGTTCGATCATAGTTAGTTAATTGATAGCATTAGAAAAGAGACGGAGACGCCTCTCATTGTTCTTGTTGAGTTTGTTTACGATTATATTTTTGATCAAATTCTTTACCTTCAAGACTTTTATCAAGCGTTAAACTTTCGTCACAATGCATACAAATATCTACTCTGCCTAATATTTTTGTAGGCTTATTACAGTTTGGACAAATGACCTGCACCGTTTTTGTTGA
This sequence comes from Peribacillus huizhouensis, assembly GCF_014138605.1. Taxonomy (GTDB): domain Bacteria; phylum Bacillota; class Bacilli; order Bacillales; family DSM-1321; genus Peribacillus; species Peribacillus huizhouensis. The sequence continues at coordinate 148,262 of NZ_JACJHX010000012.1, forward strand.
GAGCATACCAATCCAGAAATAGACGACTGTGCTAGCTACAATAAATAGAAGACCAAGCAGCATGAAAATCGTCATAACTATTGGATGAGATTTGAAAAATATCCCTCCATACATCACAATAAAACCGATGAAGACCAGACTCAGAGCAAATGTCCTGATTTTATTTATTTTACTAGAATATTTCGCCATAGTTGTCCCTCCTGAAATTTTACTATATCATATTTCACTGGGAAAGAAGAGAATATTCAGTAAAAATGTAGAGAATAAAGTAAAGGAAAAAATCTATAAAAGATTGTTCTGTTGCAGGGATTATAGTTGAAATGTCGAACAAATAAACATACCACAATTTATTGGGGGAATTAAGAGATGGAAGATATTCTTCGTCCGATTTATCAAGAGCGGGCAAGCATAAAGTCAACACTTGGCATACTTTTAATAGAAAAAAGGAAAAACACAAGTTCAAATACAGACACCTTCGATTACATTTTATTTGTAATTGTAAATGAAGCAGATGAACCGGTTTTTTTAAAGCACTATACATACAAAAATCAAAAAGCAGCTCTGCATATTGTTGAGGAAAAACAACTAAAAGAATGGCTATTGCTGGGCACGAACCGAAAAGTAGTCGATTGGCTTCAAAATGGTAAAATTCTCTATGATCATAATGAATATCTCTACAAACTTAAGACTGAGCTTCGGGAGTTTCCTTTCTATGGACGGAAAATTAAGATCGGTATAGAGTTTGCTAAGTTAATAAGAAGATATATGGATGGAAAAGCATTTTTTGAAGATGGTCATTATTTAGATGCATATAATCATGTGGTCCATTCTTTGCATCATCTCGCTAGATTAGAAGTGATTGATCAAGGTTTTTATCCAGAAGTAACGGTCTGGAATCAGGTTAAATGTATGGAACCTGAAATTTTTAAATTGTATGAAGAACTCGTAAACAGTGAGGAAACAATCGAGAAAAGGCTTGAACTTTTGTTTCTCGCTAGTGAATTTCTTATCTATTCTAGAACCAAAACAGGTTCACAGCATTTATTAGAAATAATGAAAGAAAGACAGGGTTACTGGAGCATATCAGAATTAATGGATCATCCTGAACTCGTTCATTATGCTGTTGATTTAAGTGTTTTGTTAGAATACTTAATAGATAAGACTATTATTGAAGTTGTTAAAACAGAGACTAAGGGAAATGAAGTTTATCATCGTAATTATAAAGTACGATAATTTTTTTAAAAAAGTTGTTGACCTTATGTTTTTATAATGATATATTTATATACGTCGCTGAGGGACACAAGCTTTCACAGCGGCGCAGATACATCTCAGAAAACTTTCAAAAAAACATGTTGACAGTACATGCGATAACGTGTTAATTTAATAAAGTCGTTTTTGAGACTTAGAAGTATTGATTTGCTCTTTGAAAACTGAACAAAACAAAGCGCCAACGTTTTAATTTAAGTGAGTACACACTATAAAAACAAATGAGCAAGTCAAACACTTTTTGGAGAGTTTGATCCTGGCTCAGGACGAACGCTGGCGGCGTGCC
>NZ_JACJHX010000013.1 GCF_014138605.1 Peribacillus huizhouensis
CACTGTAATATAAATTGAACCGCCGTATACGGAACCGTACGTACGGTGGTGTGAGAGGGGCGAAAATATATAAATTATCTTCCCCCTACTCGATTATAGGGCCATTTAATGGAGGACAAATATGATAGTCAAAGCAGAGGTAATAAATCAACCTTTTTCAGGAGAATACAAAGAAAGGGTCTATGATATTTCAAGTCCTTGGAACTCTCAAAGTTGGAGTTGGATAAAATTCACCAACGAAAATTCAACTGAATGGTGTGGGAATTTTAGAGGATTTCCAAGTGGAGTTGCAGTATCAAGTAAATATAATGCCGTTCTTGTCCTAACTTCTGATTATTTATTTAGACTTAACGCTAATAATGGAGAATTAATTGGATATGAAGACCAACCTCAATATCAACACATAACAGTTAGTCCTTCAGGAGAGTTTATAGTAGCTGATTATTATGATATTGAAATTATAAATTCAACATTAAATAAGAAAGTACTACTAGCTAGTCCAATAAAAATGGATAGAATAAAATTTCATAATTGGTATAACAATAGACTCTTAATAACTTGTGAAGAATTTTTAAACTGGGACAACAAAGTGGAATTGGAACTTGACGGTGTGACGTATGTAATAACAATAAAATGATCAGGTTCACATAAATAGCAAAAATAACCGTAGTTCAATTAAAAGGCGCTTATCCGTAGCAAAGATAAGTGCTCTTTTTCAATTTTTGGGTCATTCCGTTAAATAAGGCATATTGAGATAAAAGAGCAAGCAGAATAGTTCAATCATTTGCCTCCCTGAATATAAATATATAAAGAAGTAGTGGACTCTTTTTTGCACTTATAACTCTCATAATCGCTATTATTGTCGGTGTTCATTTTCTTCCATTGGTCCATCTTTTCCAAGTAAGAATTGGTTAATAGCCCAAAATTTTAAGTATCATAACGTAAGAAGTAGATTAAGTGTTAAGTACAAGTCTTACACAAAGGATCTTAGGATACTGTCGAGGTGATCGTTAGTGGATACGAATCTGTCGTCGAAACCAGCGCAATCAAAATCGTCCTTTTGGGCGGGGATCGCTGTTTTTGTATGGTCCATTGCTTATATGCTGCCACACCTATATTGGGCTTTAGGCGGAAGAATGGGGCTGTTCCTACTAAAACCCAGTGTGGCTGCATCTTCCCAGTTTCAACTAATTAATTGGGTTGCTACACCAATCTTTATTGCTGCAGGACTCGTAGGCATTGGTTTCATTTATATAGGCAATAATAAAATTCTGCGCTCGTTGTTGCTTTCCATATCTATGTTAGGGTGTTCGATAGCCACTGCTCATGGCATTTTTGGCATTGTTTATCGTGGCTTGCAAATTGCAGGTGTGATTGGCTTGGGGAATGAGACATACCATATCCACGATGATATGTACGTAGTGTGGGATATGGTCATGTTCGAACCGTGGTTTTTGATTGAGGGCATTTTACTTGCTATTGCAGGATGGTGTTTATTGAAAGGAGCGCGGAGCAGGAAAATTTGGCTTGCGGTGTGTATATTTGGCACGCTTGTTGGGTTGGTCACAGCGATGCTGGGTGTGCGATTTGCCTAGTTAATGTGTTAAAGATACCAAGTGATGAGCTACTGGGACTGTTATACTGAGGTAAATACCGTATGAGGGGCAATAAATCGGTGGTAAAGTTTTAAATTGTCTGAGGTTATTGAACAATCGGGCGCTTTCCTTGAATAATAAGTTTTGAAGCGGGCTAGATGTGTTGAATCTTTTCTAAAGTCTTTGGATTTTTATGTTTGAATATATATGGATTGTGAAAAGACATTCTTAAACTATGGTGCAGAAAACTAAAAAAAGAGTTTTAAAATATATGGGTTTATCTATTAAGGAAGTCAAATAAATTCATATTAATCTTTATTTTCGAAAAATTAAGTATTGACAACTTAAGTCTATCGATATATTATCGTATTTAATTAAATAACAACAAGCAAAGATTGGAATTAGTAAAAGGATTTATAATTTTGTAGAGAGCCGATGGTTGGTGAGAATCGGTAGTTATAGCCTTTGAACTCATCCATGAGCTACTCCCTGAACATAAGCAGTAGGGGATGTCGGTTTTCTACCGTTATGAAGATAGGTGGTGATTGCCACCGAAAATAAGTGGGTTAATTTTATTACGATTAATCAATTAGAGTGGTACCGCGAGCAATGCCTCGTCTCTATAAAAATATAGAGACGGGGCTTTTTTATTTTAAAATAATCTAATCATTATAAATGAAAAGGTGGGAATCAGGATGAAAAATGTCGATAAATATTCCAGAGGTTACTTTATGCCCCCAGTGCAAAGCTTGAAATGGGCAGAGAAGGAGTATATTACAGAAGCTCCTACCTGGTGTAGTGTGGATCTTCGCGATGGAAATCAAGCGTTGGTCGTCCCGATGAGTCTAGAGGAAAAGCTAGAATACTTTCAATTGCTTTTACAAGTAGGTTTCAAGGAAATCGAAGTAGGTTTTCCTGCTGCTTCGGAAACTGAATTTGCTTTTTTACGTACCTTAATTGAAGAAAATCTAATTCCAGATGATGTAACCATTCAAGTTTTAACACAGTCAAGAGAACATATTATCAAAAAAACTTTTGAGGCGTTACGGGGTGCGAATAAAGCTGTGGTGCATTTGTACAATTCCACATCTTTGGCGCAGCGTGAACAAGTATTTAGAAAATCGAAGGAAGAAATTATTGATATTGCTGTAACAGGAGCAAAAATGCTTAAGAAATATGCAGCTGAAACGGAAGGGAATTTTCAATTCCAATATTCCCCAGAAAGCTTTACGGGTACAGAAATGGAGTTTGCACTTGAAATTTGCAACAAGGTACTTGATATTTGGCAGCCGACAGCTGAGAACAAGGTTATTATCAACCTGCCAGATACGGTACAAATGTCTATGCCTCACGTTTACGCAAGTCAAATTGAGTATATGAGTGATCATCTGAGCTACCGAGATCATGTCATCCTATCTCTTCATCCACACAATGACAGAGGAACTGGGGTTGCAGCTGCCGAGCTAGGAATGCTTGCCGGGGCGCAAAGGGTCGAAGGAACGTTGTTCGGAAATGGAGAAAGAACAGGGAATGTGGACATCGTCACGCTTGCATTAAACATGTTTTCACATGGGGTGGATCCAAAGCTTAATTTTGAAAATATCCCTGCCATTATTTCCAAATATGAAAAATTAACAAGAATGAAGGTTCATGAAAGACACCCATACGGCGGTGAACTTGTCTTTACAGCATTTTCAGGTTCCCATCAAGATGCCATTGCAAAAGGGATGAAATGGCGCGATGAAGAAGTACGTCAATATTGGACTGTACCTTATCTAACAATTGATCCGTTGGATATAGGCAGAGAATACGAGGGAGATATCATCCGAATTAACAGTCAATCCGGTAAGGGGGGGATCGGTTTTATCCTTCAGCAAAGTTATGGAATCGATCTACCTGCCGAAATGCGTGAGAGCTTCGGATATAGTGTGAAAAATGTTTCAGATCGTCAGCACAAGGAACTTATGCCGAATGACATCTATGACATTTTCATCAATGAATATGTGAATGTTAACACTCCCATCGAATTTATCCGCTACAAATATACTCAAAATGATCATTACGAAACGATTGTATCGGTCCAGATGAATAATGAAGAACATGATTTTACCGGTGTGGGAAATGGTAGACTTGATGCGATTAGCAACGCTCTTCAAACACAACTGGGCCTCGACTATACAGATTTGGTTTATAAGCAGCATGCGCTAGAAATAGGCTCAGGATCAAATGCTGTATCTTATGTAGGAATTACCGTGAAGAATGATGCTGTATATTGGGGTTGCGGAATTGACACTGATATTATGACTTCCTCGGTAAAAGCTTTGTTTAGTGCCGTTAACAATATGGTATCCATCTTACAACTCCCTGTTGAAAAAGATTATATCTATTCAAAATAATAAATTAATTATGCTGATAATTCTAAATAATAGAATTATCGGCTTAATTATTGAAAAGTTAGTTCTTGTTCAAGAAACCAAGAGGAAATTTGCAGTTTTACAATTCCTTTGTTAAGCAATACCAGCTAATAGAAGCTTTTTGTTTATTACAGAAAAGGGCGTGATTCTTCAATAAAGAAGATCGCTTTTTTTCGTTATAGGGCCATTTAATTGAATAAAGAGATTGTGGAATTTATGGTGATTTGAAATAATTGTTATTAAATAAATGTCAAAATTAAGAACTAAATAAAGGGAGAGATTAAATGTTTCCTACATTAGAAACAGACAGACTAGTATTACGAGAATTAACATATGAAGATGCAGAAGGCATTTTTGCTTGTTTTTCTAACAATGATGTAACACGTTTTTACGGACAAGAAACATTAAAAAGTATTGAAGAAGCAGAAAAATTCGTAGATTTCTTCTCAAGAAACTATTATGAAAAAAGAGGTATACGATGGGGGATTGAGCGAAAAGAAACCACAGGCATAATTGGAACAATTGGCTTCAATGCTTGGTCACCAAAACATAAACGAGCTGAAATTGGTTACGAAATTCATCCAGAACAGTGGAGAAAAGGATACACTTCAGAAGCTGTATCTAAAGTTCTTTCATATGGCTTTGATGTGATGGGTTTAACCCGTATAGGTGCCGTTGTATTTATTGAAAATGAAGCATCGAATAAATTATTAGAAAAAGTAGGTTTTCAAAAAGAGGGAGTTTTAAGGGATTATATGTACCAAGATGGAAATGCATATAATACATATGTTTATTCCCTCCTTAGGAAGTAATCTTCCATATAATGAAGCTTTTCTTTAACATCTGTGGAGCCTATATCCTACAAATAAACTTCCGTTATAGGGCCATTTAATAGAATAAAATAATGGTTTATCAGCGATGTACGATTAAGAAAGGGAAAGGATAAATCTATGTTATGATTAATAAAGACAATTGTTATGGGAAGGAACATTAGCTAGGAAGGAGAAACTAAAACAGTGGTGAATTTAAGTTTTCCAACTATTCAAAGTGGCGATAAAATAATTGAAAGAAAAATACGGTACGACTCCGTAGTTGTAGAATATAGCTGTAAGCTGTTAAAAGTACAAAATCAAAATGTAGTGCTTTTCCATATCATACAAGAATCCTTTACGATGATAGCAAACCAAACCACATTAATTATTCCTAAAGGTAGCTATACAATCGCATATTACTGGAAAGATCGTCCATATAATTTATACATCTGGAGAGATAATAAAGGGAAGTATTTAGGCTCCTATTTTAATATTGTAAAAAATACATATTTAACCGATAAATTGGTATCCTTTGAGGATTTGATTATTGATATTATGGTTCTTCCTAATGGAGACTATTTTATTTTAGATGAGGATGAGTTACCTGAGCCATTGGATCAATTTGAGAATGGGTCAGTCCTACAAGCGCTAAACTCATTAACGGATTCCATTGATATTCTTCTTTCTCAAATTATTTCAGAAACTGAAAATACCTATAAACATGAAGAAGTTCTTCCTTGGTTGAACAACAGATAACATTTATGAAAGTTTGTTTTAATACTTTGAATTACCACAATCGGGCGCGATTCTTCAATAAAGAAGATCGCTTTTTTTCGTTATAGGGCCATTTAACAGAATAAGCCTTTGGGGATATTCCTAGTAACAGGGGATGCGCCTTGTTCCACAATGGACAGCCAACACAACACCGCATGTATTTTGTGCTAAATGTAGCTTTCCTGACTAAAAGAAGTTTAGGAAAAAGGAAAAAAGGGAAAATCTGTTTATGGAATTAAACTGAAAATAGTATAGAAAATTCATAAACTAAAAGGTGAGAAATAAAAAAGAAAAGAGGAAGTGCGATGAAAAAACTAATAATACTAACTTTTATTATTGTGGTAATGACTGCTTGTGGAAATGAAGACGAAACAGTGTTACAAACGCAAAATAAAGAACAAATAGTAAACGATGTTGAAGTAGCTAATGGTCAGACGGAAGAACAAGGTACAGAAAATGAAGAACGTGTTGAAACAAATACAAATGGAGCAAGTGAAAGCGATACAGATCCAAGAAGTTTCCAAAGCATTATTCCAAGTGAATGGGACATTACGTTACCTACAGATTTCTTTGTCACACAAGGAAAATATTTAACTGCTATCGCATCTTCACAACAGGATGTAGTAACTTTTGAATTTTATGAAACAGAAAGAGAACTAGCTATAAACGATCCGAATATAAAAAAAACTGGGCAAATAATTGGGCATTTAGTAATTACTAAATATGCAACGGCAGAAGCAGCAAGTGAAGAAATAGATAAAACCGTTTTCACTGATGGTGAAACTGTTAATTTAGGTCATGGCATAACTGGGTATCAAGATGCAGGAGCGGGCTCATTATTTACAAGTTGGAATGAAGGACGCTGGGCCATTATCGCACGTTCAACAACAGAAAAATTAGAAGAAAGCTTAGCGACAGCAAAAGAAACTGTAGAATTTTTGGAAACGAATAGGATACCAATTCCAAAGCAGTATGGGCATTTGCATATTGATACAGAACATAAAGGTAGCCTTGCAAAATGGCAAAAACAAAACTTAGTTTATACTCTAACAGATTTTGGTGACAAAACACTCAATTGGCTTGTAACTTTTAAATAAATGGTATGAGATATTTCTCATACCACTTTTGTTTTTAAAATTCTTCTTTATAAGATAATATATTCTGCAATAATTCACAATTACATGTGCATGGTTATACAGATTATAATGGTAGTCCATAAATTCACGAGTTTTGTAACAAAAAATAAACCCTATCGTAACTACAAGATCAAGAGTTAACTATTTTTTCAGCACTGTTAAGTGAGAAAAAAGTTGTTTAATATAAATAAAGTTGTATAAAAGGATGTGAGTCATTCTATTCAACAATCAGACCATATTGTGGAGGAGCATTTTAAAAGAAAATTGGATATTTATCGATGAGATTGTGAGGATTGTACTTAAGCTAAACGAAGCAGGTTAGCGTGATTGTTAAGTGTTAGAATATTAGTTAAAATAAGAAAATATTACCCAATACTTAAGACTTTAGTTGTAGGGGATTTATTTACGAGGGGGAACGTACTATGCATTATGACGTAATTGTAATTGGAGCAGGTTCGATGGGGATGGCGGCAGGTTATTTTTTATCAAAGAGTGGGAAAAGAACTTTATTAGTAGATTCCTTTAGCCCGCCCCATAACAAAGGGAGTCATCACGGTGACACTAGAATCATTCGACATGCGTATGGTGAAGGTGAAGAATACGTTCCGTTGGCGCTCAAGGCTCAAAAATTATGGAACGAATTAGAGAAAGTGACGGGAAAACAATTATTTCTCCCAACCGGAGTTCTAAACGCGGGCCATGAAAAAACGGATTTTATTCAGAATATCATCTCAAGTTCAAAAGCCTATTCATTGCCACTTGAGGTTTTAGATTCAATTGAAGTGAATAAGCGTTGGCCGGGCATCACTTTACCAAACAAGTATATTGGCTGCTTTGAACCAACATCAGGAGTGCTGAAATGTGAGGAATGCATTGAAGCCTATCGAGAACTTGCAGAGCGACACGGAGCTACCATCTTAACCAATAGTAAAGTGAGAGAATTATCGGTTCATGATAAAAGAGTTACCATCAAAACCGAGGGTCAAACTTTTAACGCAGATGCGTTAGTAGTTTCAGCAGGAGCATGGTCAGGAAGTCTCCTTTCCATGTTAGATTTAAATCTCCCTCTAAATCCAGTAAGAAAAACATTTGCTTGGTTTGATGTCAATGAAGATTTGTATAATCATAAGGATTTTCCAGCCTTTACGTTTGAGACATCTCAAGGACAATATTATGGTTTTCCAAGCATCAATGGTTCCGGATTAAAAGTAGGCCGACATGATGGAGGAGAAACAATCAATCCAGATGAAGCCATCCTAGGATTTGGTGAACTAGAGAAAGACGAGACAGATTTAAGACAATTTTTACATCACTATATGCCTTCTACACAACAATTGAAGTACGGTAAAACCTGTATGTATACACTGACTCCTGATGAAGATTTCATTATCGATTTGCATCCTAACTATTCAAACGTTGCCATTGCATCAGGCTTCTCAGGACATGGCTTTAAATTTAGCAGTGTAGTTGGTCAGATTTTAAGTGAATTGATTATTTCAGGGAAGACAGAACAAAACATTTCTCCTTTTTCAATCAATCGATTTAAATAAACTTCTTTAACTAACGGAGTGCTTTAGCTTAGGATCGGAGCAGTCTTTAACAGGCAGCTTTTTTTTATGCAACTATCTGGGCAGTATAGTTGAAGAATCGTCTTTAGCTCTTATTCAACAATCGGGGTAGTTTGTGGAGCAACACATCTAAAGGTAATTGGATATTAAAGTGTTGAAGCAAATAATTGTATAAAGAAATTCAATAAACCTCCTTAAATAACCATTTGCCTTTTTTTCTGAATAAATATATAATAACGTCTAATTATTCGAATTTGATTTAAATTCTATGAAGAGAAAGAGTACGTTATTGTTTCTGTTCCAAAGAGAGCTGGTGTTTTGCTGAAAACCAGTATTCAGATAATAACCGAAAATCATCTCCGAGAAGTAAAGCCGAATGTTTAGTAAGCTTTATCGGTTTCCTCCGTTACAAGGGACAACGTATGATTGTACGTTTGTAAAGGGTAGTAAAGTGTTATTCAAACATTTTATTAAACAAGAGTGGTACCGCGAGTTTCAATCTCGTCTCTTACTGAGACGGGATTTTTTTGTTTTTTGGGATGTTTTTACAATAAAAATTTAAGAAAAGCAGGTGAAGGCGTAATGCAGACGCTACTATTTGTAACAGATTTATATTATGAAGCAAAAGGAAGAAACTATTATGAAGAGGATTTTTTTCTAACTTCTAAACTTAGAGAAGCCTTTAATTTGGTCATCTGTCATCCTGAAGATATTGAAGCATTTGAAGATCATGCTGATTTAATTGTTTTCCGAAATGCAGGTATAGTCGCAAATTTTAAAGACAAATATGAAGCATTCCGCAACCGAATTGTTTCTAAACATTTAAACACATATAATTCGTTTGATGGGAAGGCTGATATGAACGGAAAAGAATATTTAATTGAACTAACAAATGCTAATTTTCCTGTTATTCCAACGATTGATACCCTTGATTCCCTAAATAAACTCCCTAGCGTAGACAGGTATATCGTAAAGCCGAAAGATGGAGCAGACTCTATCGGGATGGAATTTGTTACAAAAGATGAACTGAGTGAAAAAGTTAATTCAGAATCGAAAAATACATTGGTACAACCATTTATCAATTTTGAATATGAAGTCTCATTTTATTTTATCGACAAAGAATTTCAGTATGCTCTTTATGCACCAGATAAAGATAAAAGATGGGAATTGAAAGAGTATGTACCTATGGAAGAAGATTTAGCTTTTGCTAAACGTTTCATCGACTGGAATAATCTTGACTGGGGAATTCAACGAGTAGATGCCTGTAAAAGCAAACAAGGGGAGCTTTTATTAGTCGAATTAGAAGATTTAAATCCCTATCTTTCCTTATTAGAATTATCTGAAGAGACACGTCAGAACTTTGTAGAAGCAATGAAAAAATCAGTACAAAAAGCTCTTCAGATTTAAATTTTTACTGTTCTTATAGAACTATACCAGGCTAATATAAGTACCTTAGTTATTCCATTGTAGGGTGCTTTTCTTTAATAAGAGGGCGTCTTTTGGTAATGCCTCAACACATTTAAGAGATTAGAGCTTGTTAGGATAAAGAAAAGATCGTGAAGATTTCTACTTAAACTTTAGGGTGGTTTACTACAATAAGGAGTAGGACCACTAATGTGTTCTCATCCTAATGGAGAAATATGTTTCAATAATTTTTCATTAGGATGGGAATTAAATAACTATAAACTAATCTTTTTTAACTGTATATCTAACTTGTTTAAAGGTTACTATGTCTCCATTTTCAGTATCATCTTTAGTTTGCATAAGTTGAACTTTTGGCTTGTAGTCCGTCCTATGAGCATCTTTGATACCCATAATGTTAAGTTTGTAGGATTCATCATTTTTTATTTTTTGTTCAAATACTTTTTTATTGGCAACAACGATAAAGGTCATTTTATTTTCATCAATTCCCTCAGTTATAAATTCTAATTGATTATCTTTTGTTGTAATTGTTGGTGTTAATAATTCAATACTTCCGTTTCCAGTTTCTTGTTTAATAGCAATTTCATAAACAGCTCTATCACTTGAATCTAAAGAATTTTCTATTATACCGGAACATCCGGATAACGTGATACCAGCAAATAGAATAAAACTTAATCCAATTATCTTTTTCATAAGAACATCCCCCAAAAAAATTTCGATTACGTCAGTCGTCAGCAAGGGAATGAATTGTCATTCCTAACCCGTTAGCGTAGAACATAACAACTCCCATGAAAGAAAGTAATAATCTTTCATTTTCTGTAGTGTAGTGTTGATTTTGCGCTACATGGATGGCTAACGGGGGCTTTACTTGAAGATCCTTGAGCTGTTTAGACAGCTCTTTTTTTCTTATTGTGTTAACGAAGCAGTTTAGTTGAAGAGTGTTATTTATCTTGTGTTCAACGGGCCATATTGCGGAATAGTTGAAAACTGACATATAACAATTGTTTTGTTATATGTCAGTTTTTTCTTCATATTCGAGTATATCACCAGGCTGACAATTTAATGTCTGGCAGATTTTTTCTAATGTGGCAAAGCGAATACCACGCTTTACCTGTTTTTAGTATTGATAAGTTAACTTGGGTAATTCTAATTTTTTCTGCTAACGCTTTTGTAGAAATTTTTCTTTCTAGCATTACTCGATCTAGATTGATTTTTATCATAGGGATTTCCCACCTAAATCACATTGTTAGAATCGTCTTGTAAAGATATGCCGTATTTTAAAACCACATAAAGCGTATAAACGATGGATAACAAAAGAATGTTTCCTATTAAACTTGGCCAAGAATCTGGAAAAATATCACTAACATTGTACACATGTACTTGCGCAAATAAGAGCTGACTAATGAAGTTCAAAACGGTAAAGCTAGTGATCGAGATTAAGATTAGTTTTAGGTATTTAAGATTTCGAGAAACAAAGAAGTGTTGTTCGTAAATATTACCAATTATCTTGTGTAGAGCGTACATAATGATAAACAAACAAGTAATAATTGCTAGCGCGACTAAGCAAGAAAGTACTAAAAACCATACTGATAGATTTGTGTTTGAGTTTAAATCTGCATACTGTAGCAATTGTTTTTTGACTCCGGTTGGTACTAACAATAAAGATCCAGACGCAAATAATAGCACTAATCCAACAAAGGCACATAAAACTTGAGCAATTAGCGACATAATTGATAAAAATTTTAGAACAGTCTTGGTAAAAAGATCTATTGGAAATCTCCTCCCTATTTTACATATTATACTAAAGAAGTAAAACATTATCGTCAAACGATAATGTTTTTAATGATTTTTTTCAAGGAGATTGATTCCTGAACTATAGCTTTAATATTTAGTTTGATCAAAACAATTCAAAAGTTTGGTGGTGTTCAAAATGAAAGATGGGCGAGGGCGGCTGGAAAGAAATCTTCCATAACTAAAACGATTGAAAATAGCCGTAATAATAGATTTGTTGATCCAACATAGCTTCCACAAACGGGAGTATTCAAGTTTCGTGCATTGCAACGTTTATATCACTCTTTGTGAGTGTCATTAATTATTTAGTAGCGTATTCGATAGGAAAAACGCGTATAACTGATGCGATTTTTAATAATCTTTATGTAAAGTATTTGGTTTACCTGACAGTTTTGTTCCTGGGGCTAACAATTCTCCTGTTAGTCTTTTTAATACTAAAACCTAAGAATAAGCAATTATATATAACCAATCAAGGTAGTGAATATACTAATACATATGCTTACCCAAATACGAGTGGGAATGGCCCGGTTGATGAATATGTGAATATACGCATAAAGAAAACTGAGTTATCCAAATTTCAGCAATAGGACTGGAATAAGGTAGAGTGAAGATGTTTAATATATCCTATTGTTGTCTTTTCAAGTATGCAATGCTAAAGGCTTCCGATGGGAGGCTTTTTTTCTTGTTTTACTAACGGTGCTGGTTAGTTTAATAATAGCTCTAATCTCATATTAATATTAGGAATTTTTATATTTTAGGGGAAGTAAACAAAATAAATGGAAAAAAGTTGATTTTAATCATATTCATATCGTGGTTTAAAAAATATATGAACTGCTTTCGAGGGGATGATCAGGGGCATCAGCTTACTTTATGGTAGCGTCTAGCTATTTTTTTGAACTCTTCCTAATTTAATTATAACATTTAAAAAATGGTTAATATAGACTTATTATTCTCATTTACTACTGCTAAAATCAATAGAACATTAATGGTTAGGAGAGATGTAGAATGAGTTCTTTGGTTCTCGGTTTTCAGGAGATAGAAAAAACACAGCTTTTGCTCGTTGGAGGAAAAGGGTTAAATTTAGGGAAATTATCAAAAATTGATGGAATACAAGTACCAGAAGGATTTTGTATTACAACAGTTGGATATCAAAAAGCCATCGAACTAAACAAAACGTATTTTGCTTTGTTGGATCAGCTAAGAATGCTAAAAGTAGAGGATCGTGATCAAATTGGTGAAATCAGCAGGAAGATTCGACAAATTATTATAGAAGTAGAAATTCCTTCCGATGTTGTGAAAGCAGTTGCTGACTATCTCACCCAATTTGGCGATGAACATGCTTATGCTGTGCGTTCTAGTGCGACCGCTGAAGATTTGCCACATGCCTCTTTTGCTGGTCAACAAGACACCTATTTAAATATCATCGGAAAAGAAGCCATCTTGCAGCATATCAGAAAATGTTGGGCTTCTCTATTTACAGATCGGGCGGTAATATACCGAATACAAAATAGATTTGACCACAGACAAGTTTATTTATCCGTTATCGTTCAAAGGATGGTTTTCCCACAGGCTTCAGGGATTTTATTTACCGCTGATCCGATTACCTCTAACCGAAAGTTACTATCAATCGCTGCCAGTTTTGGGCTTGGAGAAGCACTGGTCTCCGGCTTGGTATCTGCCGATTGTTATAAAGTGCAGGAAGATAAAATCGTCGATAAGATGATAGCAGCTAAAAAATTGGCTATCTATGGACTAAAAGAGGGCGGAACAGAGACACAGCAGATCGATCCTGATCAGCAAAAAGCTCAAACACTTACTGAACTTCAAATATTACAACTAGCTCAGATAGGAAGACAGATCGAATCTTATTTTGGTTGTCCACAAGATATCGAATGGTGTTTGGTTGATGATACATTTTATATTGTCCAGAGTCGGCCAATCACTACTTTATACCCGATCCCTGAAGCGAATGATCAAGAAAATCACGTTTACGTATCTGTCGGTCATCAACAAATGATGACCGAAACCATGAAACCACTGGGATTGTCTTTTTTCCTGTTAACGACTCCTGCACCAATGCGTAAAGCTGGTGGAAGGTTGTTTGTTGATATCACACATAATTTGGTTACACCTGTTAGCAGAGAAATTTTATTAGATACCCTGGGACAATCCGATCCGCTCATCAAAGACGCACTTATGACCATAATAGAGCGAGGAGATTTTATAAATTCGTTACCAAACGATAAAAAAGAACTGAGTCCCAGTAAAAGCAATAAAGGTATGTCGTCTGCAGGTTTTCAAGCACAAATCGAAAACGATCCGACAATCGTTTCTGATTTGATTAAGAGTAGTCAAACATCGATAGAAGAGTTAAAACAAAACATCCAAACGAAATCAGGATCTGAATTATTTGATTTTATTCTAGAAGATATCCAGCAATTAAAGAAGATTTTATTTGACCCACAAAGTTTGGGTGTGATTATGGCGGCACAGGATGCTTCATCATGGATCAATGAAAATATGAACAAGTGGTTAGGTGAAAAAAACGTAGCAGATATGCTTTCTCAATCCGTACCAAACAATATTACTTCGAAAATGGGTCTTGCGCTATTGGATGTCGCAGATGTGATTCGTCCTCATCCAGAAATAATTGATTTTTTACAACATGTAAAAGATGATAACTTTTTGGATGAACTGGTTAAGTTTGATGGTGGACAGGAAATCCAAGACGCAATAATAGCTTTTCTCAGCAAATACGGAATGCGATGTACCGGAGAAATCGATATGACTAAAACTCGTTGGAGAGAAAAACCAACTACACTTGTCCCTATGATTCTCAATAACATCAAAAACTTTGAGCCTAATGCAAGCAATCGGAAATTTGAGCAGGGGCGGCAAGTTGCTTTGAAAAAAGAACAAGAGTTATTAGATCGATTGAAGAAATTTCCGGATGGTGAACAAAAAGCCAGAGAAACAAAACGAATGATCGACCTAATCCGGAATTTCAGCGGGTTTAGGGAATATCCAAAATACGGCATGATTAATCGCTACTTCGTATATAAGCAGGCTTTACTGAAAGAAGCCGAACAACTCGTACAAGCCAACGTTATTCATGAAAAAGAAGATATATACTATCTCACATTTGAAGAACTTCACGAAGTCATATCCACAAATAAACTAGATTACCAGATCATCAGCAAACGAAAAGACGAGTACAAATTATATGACAAACTAACTCCGCCACGTGTAATCACGTCTGATGGTGAAATCATTGTAGGGGAGTACAAACGAGAAAATCTCCCAGCCGAAGCTATTGTAGGTCTACCTGTTTCTTCCGGTGTTATAGAGGGACGAGCACGTGTCATCTTAAACATAGAAGATGCTGATCTAGAGGATGGAGATATATTAGTCACCTCCTTTACTGACCCTAGCTGGACACCATTGTTTGTATCCATAAAAGGCCTAGTCACCGAAGTTGGTGGACTGATGACCCATGGAGCAGTTATCGCACGTGAATATGGCTTACCAGCAATTGTTGGGGTGGAAAATGCCACCAATCTGATAAAAGATGGGCAACGAATTCGCGTGCATGGAACAGAAGGGTTTATCGAAATATTGTAATTGCTGAATACGTCCAGATTTAATTAGTAGCACCGCTTCAGTGGCAAACATTAGTCATCTATTATTAAGATTGTAATGAGTATATCAGTGGTCTTGTAAAAATCGGCGAAATCACAGAGGGAGTCGAAATATTAGAAAACGATCCAGGAAATATCGAAATAACGATTGATATTGAAGAGAGGTGATTAATAAAAATGGACATGAAAGATTTTATAGTTTTTTGTAAAAGTGGCAACCCCATTTCGGGTGAGGATAAAGAATTGCATGTACTATTAACTCAATGTAGCTTTGAAATCCAATGCGAGCCATTCTATACAACAATTAGGCCATTTAACATTCATTATTTGGAATTATTTTTATCGCAGATTAACAATGTAATTATGCAGTTAATACAAAATATGATGACTAATAGCATAAACTTTGTAATTAAACTCCAATTTAAATGTTTACACAATAGAGTTATGTTAGAAAAAAGAATTTCTATTATCTAAATATTTAAAAATATTTTACTCTTTATTTTTAAAATTAAACGGTTAGAGCCTAAAACAATTATATACGTGCAAACACGAATAGATTTGAGGTGTTAAATGATTGGTGATAACCTGAAAATTTGGAAATATGCTTTTGCAAGCATAATGGTTACGATAAGTGTTCAAGGTTTTGGGAGAATGTCTTATGGTATTTTGATGCCATTTATGAAAAAAAGTTTATCGCTTACATATGCACAGGCTGGTCTGTTAGGGACGGCAACATCAATCGGCTATTTAGGGATGGTTCTTTTTGCCGGTATTTTAGCATCGAAGTGGGGATCGAAGAAATTAGTCATTCTCGGGACATTGCTTGTTGCCTTTGGGCTATTTTTCATTTCGATGATACAAAGTTATCTTGCTTGTTTGGCAGGAATGGCGCTACTTGGAATCGGAACGGCGTTTGCATATACGCCACTAGTTAATATTGTTGTTGGTTGGTTTCCGAAGCATAGAGGGCTGATGATCGGATTTCTTCTCTGTGGATTAGGCTTGGGAACTGTTATATCAAGCTTGTTCATCCCGTATTTTACCGCATGGTTTTCAAATAATGGCTGGCGCATCCTGTGGATTTTATATGGGATAATCTCCTTGCTGTCTGTCGTTTGTGCCTACTTTATCCTGCGGGATCCTCCCGTTCCTTTACGCAAGAAGGCTCAAAAAAGCGGATCCTTAATCCGTGAAGTCTATTTGCATAAAGGGGTCCTTACTGTAGCAATTATTTATGGATTGATTGGCTTTGCTTATTTAATCCCGCAAAGCTTCTTATTCAGTTTTATGTTAGAGGCGAATCTTGACCGCTATTCTGCTGGCCGGATTATGGCGTTAGGCGGTTTTATCTCGATATTTAGCGGACCAATATGGGGCGCGGTTTCAGATAAAATCGGCCGGAAGAAATCGCTGCTTATTACACTGTTTATTGGAGCTGTTTCGATGGTGTTTCCAGTCATTTATCCAGAATATATTGGCTTTGGCATCAGCCAGATTCTTTGGGGCAGTACAATTGTCGGCATGCTTTCACTTATTCTGGCGCTTTCAACAGAGCAGATTCATCAATCATACGCTCCGATCGCATTAGGCTACGCTACGGTCTTTTTTGCCGTTGGACAGCTGGCAGGTCCCGGACTTGGCGGCTGGATGATTGACCATATGGGAGGCATACCGTCTGCATTACTGCTTTGCTGCGGACTTTTGCTTTTAGGATTCATTCTATCTATGCAATTGAAAAAAGATGTGGTTAATGAACAGGCTGCACTTGAAAAAAATCGATGGAATGTTAATTCTAAATAGATAATTTTTTGGAAAGAGGATGAAATTAAAGACCAAATCGCAAATGTGATTTGGTCTTTAATTACTTCTACAAGGCCAGCCTTCCTGTAATGAGTTGTTCCACAGTCGGGCGCTATTGTTTAATAAAATATAGATTTTTTAACGACTTTATAGTTATATTTTTTAGTTTAGTGAAGAATCTTACATCAAAATAAAACAACTATATTTTTACCTCGTTTAAATTTAGAACGGGGTAACAAACATCTGCATAATCTCAACAAATAAGCAGCATTATGGAAGAAGTAGCCTTTCTGTTCTATTCAAAGGACGTGAATTAAATATACAGTTTGATCATTTAAAATTTGTTTGTTGTAAATGGACAAGAAATTGATTGAGAAATGCGAGTCATCTATTCAATAATCGGGCCATTTTCTGGAATAAAGAGAAGGGGTTATTAGGAAGTGAAAGAAGCTCTAAGTTATTCGATTAAGGGTCTAGTTAATGAAAAAAGAAGTAGATGTAAACGCTAGGCTGAATTTTACACTTTTGCTTCATCAATTTAAAACTCTAGTAAACTAATAATAATTGTTATTTTATTGAGGGGAGGATTTTGGAGGAGAAATTTATGTTGTATTACAGATACATCAATTGTATGTGCAAAAGTTTAGAAAGTCACAAATCGCAAAAGAACTTAAAGTGTCACGATCTACGATCTATAAATACTTACAGATGACATTTGAGGAGACTAAAAAACTTTTAGAAGGCCCTCATCGAAAACCTAGAAAGTTAGCATCTTATCGAGACTGGATTATTGCCTGGCTGGAAGAGTATCCGCACCTTAGTGCAGCAAAAATCAGAGATTGGCTCCTGAAGCGTTATCCTGACTTGGTGATTGGGGAAAGTACTGTCAGAACATATGTGAAAGAAATGCGTGAGATCCATATAACAAAGTTATAGAAATACTTTAACTAGCCATATTTACTTGACAGAAATTTCTTAAAACTATAACATTGAATATAACTTAAATATATGCACTAGGGGTGTTATTTAACTGAGATGAGGATTACCTCAAACCCTTTGAACCTGAACTAGCTGATACTAGCGTAGGAAAGTGTAAACTCTAATACATACTTAAAGAGCGATTGTGACTTATTCTTGCTATGTAGTTATTTGTTTTTACGCAACTTTCCTATGGGAAGGTTGCGTATTTTTTATTTTATCTATCATTTTATTATTTAAGTTTCATCAAAATTAAAAAACATAGGAGTTGTAATGATGAATAGAACAGTATTAGTAACTGGTAGTAGTAGAGGTTTAGGAGCAATTATTGTAAAGACATTGGCACAACAAGGATTTCAAGTGGTAATCAATTACTATAAAAGCAAAGATGCTGCTGAGAAGCTCGTTTCTGAGATTGGTGAAGAGAATGCTATTGCAATTCGGGCTGATGTAACAAATCGTAAAGAAGTAGATAACTTGATAAAAAAAGCAACGGAATATTTTGGTCAAATTGATGTTGTAGTCAACAATGCATTAGTAGACTTCAAATTTGATCCAAACAAACAGAAACCCTTCACAGAACTCACTTGGGATGATTATCAAAAACAACTAGATGGTACTTTAAAAGCATCATTTAATGTAGTTCAAAGCGTCATACCTCAATTTATTGAGCGGCAAAATGGGAGTATTATAGGTATAGGTACTAATTTATATCAAAATCCTGTTGTACCCTACCACGAATATACAACAGCTAAAGCTGGATTAATCGGTTTTACACGTAATATCGCTTCTGAATTGGGTATATATGGTATAAAAGCGAATGTAGTTTCAGGTGGATTATTAAAAACGACTGACGCAAGTGCTGTTACAACACCAGAAGTATTCGATTTAATTGCTCAATCAACGCCATTGAAGAAGGTGACCACACCTCAAGATGTAGCCAACATGGTCGCTTATTTATCTTCGGAAAATGCGAACGGTATTACAGGTCAAAATTTCACAGTAGATGGCGGTTTGACCATGAACTAATAGCTTAAATTAACATAGATAATCCTTCAAAAAAAGGAGTATACAAGTCAATTAATAATGATGTATTTTGAGGTGTAAACAAATGACAAAAACTAAAGAAAAACAACTGCACCTTGGTGTTTTGCTGTATGGTTGTGGACACCATAAAGCTGCTTGGTCAATGCCTGACTCAAGCGTTGAACGTATTGGAGACATTTCTTATTACCAATCCTTAGCACAGTTAGCAGAAAAGGGTTACTTTGACGCAGTATTCTTTGCTGATAATCAATCATTTCAAGGTAAAGATTCTAGTGATATGCCAGCATTTTGGTTTGATCCAGTAGTCAATTTAACTGCTATTTCTCAAGTGACAAATCATGTGGGATTAGTTTCAACAATTTCAAGTACTTTTTCTAATCCTTTCACAGCTTCACGACAACTATTAAGTTTAGACCATATTACAAAAGGACGTGTTGGTTGGAATCTCGTTACGTCAATGACTGATTTAGAGGCGTTAAATCATAGTATGGAAGAACTACCTTCTCATGACAAACGCTATGAGAAGGCAGATGAATTTGCTGCTTTAATGAATAAGTTATTTCTTTCATGGGACAGTAATGAGTTTCTACATCATCGAGAAGAAAGAAAATTGATAAATCCTTCAAACATTCAGCCTTTTAATCACATTGGTACCTATTTTAAAGTGTATGGCCCATCCACTACGCCAAAAAGTCCGCAAGGTAAACCAGTATCAATGCAAGCAGGAGCATCTAAACAAGGCATTGCATTAGCCGCAAAATATGCCGATGCAGTCTATTCAGTGTCGTGGAACTTAAAGCAAGCAAAAAAATTTCGTGAAAAATTAGATGAACAAGTTAAACAAAGCGAAGACAGCGATAGACATATTAAAGTATTTCCAGGCTTAGTAACCTATGTAGGTCATACTCATGAAGAGGCTTTAGCCAAAAAAGCAGCATTAGATGAGCAATTACCTCTTGAAACAGCTTTAAAACAGTTGAGTTTCTTTATTCAACAAGACTGTTCTAAGTGGGAAATTGATAAAGAAGTACCTCAATTACCCCCAGTAGAAGAATTTACTGGTCCAGTTGGACGTTACGAAACGATACTAGAAATTATTAATGATACACAACCTACAGTAAGAGAATTATTAGGATATCTTAATGCAGGCGGTGGACATCACACGCTGATAGGTACACCCGACGAAATTGTGGATCAGATGGAAGTCTGGTTTGAAGCTGGTGTGGCTGACGGATTTAATCTTATGCCTCCTACATTACCCGGTAGTTTAGAAGACTTTGTTGAACTAATTGTTCCTGAAATGCAAAAAAGAGGTATTTTCAGAAAGAAATATGAAGGTCATACCTTCCGTGAACATTTAGGATTAACATACTAAATTATTATAAAATGACTTTACTAGTAGAAGAGGTAAGATGTTGGTATTAGTATAAAAACTTGAGAATCTTCTAACCAGCCTCAAACATGTCTACACGTAGGGGATGAACTGTTTTACGTACAGGATCATGGTCCCGTGGGCCATACGACCTACCCCGTCTACAGTGTCATATATCGATATTAAAAATGCTCAATCAGAATCAACTTGCTAACCTTATAATACGATCGGGCCAAATAATTCAGGAAGGATCTAGAAAAAAATTGAAGCTCAAAAAAGAGCTGTGGACCTTCTTCATTTTAAATAAGAAGAATTAAATAAGCCCTCATCTTAATTGAGAGGGGCTATTTTTTATGTCCACCAACCAACTTGCTCTGATGCAATGCAGTTCCGGCGGTTGTAAATGATCCAGCTCTTAACAGGGATGAGGCACCAAATTTATTTCTAATCTTGTCTACTATATATCCAAGCTCTCGTTTTTTCCATCCGTCTGGCTCAAATAAATCTATTTGCATTTCATAAACATCAACCAAGTTACTAATGGACAGAGATATCTGCCTAACTGTGTTTCCTCGATAGCTTCCTTCAATAGTTGTAAACAAACATTGTATATTTCCATCGTAGTATTTGTTAGGCCCTCAATAGTCCTTGAACGATAAAAACCTCCACCAAATTCATCCTTCGAATAACCTAATCCAAAACTGATTGTTCTCCCAGCCTTTCAACGATTGAACGAAGCGTAAGCGAAGGTCTTAGCGAGAGTAGAACGGGACTAACCATCAGTGGGGGATGAAAAAACCCCCACTGATGGAAGTTTCACTTTATGAACCTTCTTCATCAGCTATATTTAAACATATATCTGAAACGTCGAAAAAGTTCTTAATAACTAAAGCACAGGCACCCATTATACATGCCTTTTTTCCGAATTCTGATATTAGCAGTTTACGGTAATGACCAACAGTTGACTTTAGTTGGGACTCGATTTCGGAGATAGCATTTGGATATAAACGAAGTAATTCACAATTAATAACTAATATTTCTGGGTTATACAGATTAATAATATTATTTAGGCCAATTGAGATATACTTGATGAATTGATCCATTTGATGACATATGACCGGATCTTGTTCTGTAATCCAATTTTGTATATCTCCATATTTAATATTCGTTTTGTTTTGGATTTCGGATACTTGTTTAAAAAAACTATATTCTGAAGCATATTGTTCCCAGCAGCCTGAATTCCCGCAACTGCATGGTCTGCCATCAGGCACTACAATCATATGACCAATCTCACCAGCATAGCCATGATACCCTTTGAGAGATTCACCATTAATCATAATTCCAAGGCCGATTCCCGAATACAAACTTACACTTAACAAATTCTCACTTTGATGATGCTTATATACTCTTTCGGCAAATGAACACAAATTCGCGTTATTTTCAATGTATACATCTATGCCTATTTCATTTTTAATGTCGGTTTTTAAATTTTTGTTATGCCATTGATGCTGAGGCACGAAATAAATCATCTCTTCATTATTAACAATACCGTGAATGCCGATGACTACGCCGACAAGTCCATAACGGGTTTTCATGCACCGTTTTTTATAACCCTTGATATGCTTGATTAAAAGCTCAAGAACTACATCGTAATCAGAAGTTTTCAATTCAACTGTATCGGTATGAACTGGAAAACCCAATAAATCAGAAAGAGTAAATGTAATTGTATTCTTGTCAAGATCAATACCTAAAGCAAATCCTGCTTCTTGGTTTATTGAAAGCATAATCGGCCTTCTGCCTAGATTTTTATGCTCTTGAAGCGTTTCGATGATTAATCCTTCATCTAATAAATCAGATGCCTGTACTGAAATTGTCGCTTTGTTTAAACCAGTAATCTTTGCTAAGTCAGCTCTAGATATCATTCCGTGCTCTATAATTTTGCTAATGATTATACATCTATTAATATTTTTAATATATGCAGCATCTCCAGTAAGCATATATTTCCCTCCTCGTGTTTTATAGGTTAATAAGCATCTCTTAAATAGAAGAGTACCGTTTTTTTACTTAGATACTTATTTAAATAAAAAAATTAATAATTCATGAATCTTTACTCAATAATAATTGACGAAAGAATAGCTTAATGATATTATACAGTTAATTAATTTGTTTGGTAAACAAATTAATATAAAAAATAATATATTTTAGTTATATAACAATGATACAATCATTATACTTCTATTTTTGAAAGGGATTACAACTATACTCTTTCAAATACTATTTTTGCGTAATCTATATTCTTATTTTGCAAAACTTTGAAGGAACTTAAAGAAAAGGGAGTGTAGTTATTTATGGGTATTTTACAAGAATTATTAAAAGATATTCCAGTGCCAAAAATGGCAAAGGTAAAAGTAAAGTTTGACGACAAGCAGATAGATGATCTTGAACAAGAATTGATGAAAAAATTACAACAAGATTCGATTGGAAAACTGATTCAGCCTGGTATGGAGATTGCGATTGCAGTAGGTAGCAGAGGATTAGATCGTCTTGTGGAAACGACTGCAACAACAGTGAAGTTTTTAAAAGATTTAGGAGCTAAACCTTTCATTGTACCGAGTATGGGAAGTCATGGCGGTGCAACAGCGGAAGGTCAGCGTGCAGTATTAGAACATCTTGGAGTTACTGAAGAAACAGCAGGTTGCGAAATTCGATCTACGATGGAAGTAGTGAAGCTAGGTGAATTACCGAACGGATTGCCTGTTTATATAGACAAATATGCTTCACAAGCAGATGGTATTGTTGTTATTAACCGCGTGAAACCTCATACAGCATTTAGAGGACCGGTTGAAAGTGGATTAATGAAAATGTTAAGTATTGGTTTAGGGAAACAAAAAGGGGCCGAGGCTTGTCACCAAATGGGCTTTAAATATATGGCTGAAAATGTTCCCGCTATGGCGAAAGTTATTATGGAGAAAACGCCAGTCCTTTTCGGTGTTGGAACAGTTGAAAATGCTTTTGATAGGGTAGCTGTTGTTGAAGTTTATACACCTGATGACATTATTGAAAAAGAACCAGCACTTCAAAAGAAAGCGAAAGAACTATTACCGAAGCTTTTCTTTGACCAATTAGAAGTTCTTGTTATAGATGAAATCGGTAAAAATATTAGTGGGGATGGTATGGACCCAAATATTACGGGACGTTATCCAACTCCATATGCACAAGGAGGACCAGAAGTTAACAAAATGGTCGTACTGGATGTAACACCGCAATCTGAGGGGAACGCTAATGGAGTTGGGACGGCAGATTTTACAACTCAACGTTTAGTAGACAAAATGGATAAAGAAGGAACATACGCGAATGGATTAACATCCACGGTTTGTTCTCCAACCAAAATAGCTACTACATTACCGAACGATCTACAAGCTATTCAAGCGGCAGTTAAAACAAGTAATGTATTAGATTTTACAACAGTAAAAATGGTACGCATAAAAAACACATTAAAGTTAAGTGAAATTGAAGTATCTGAAACATTATTAGATTATGTTGCTAAACATCCAAATATGGATCAAATTTCAGATGTATATGAACTTGGATTTGATGAAAAAGGAAACTTATTTTAAAAATTGGGGGAGTATTAATATGACAAAATTATTCGATTTAACAGGGAAAACAGCAGTTGCTATTGGCGGAAATAGTGTATTAGGATCATCGATTGCAAAAGGATTAGCTGCTCAAGGAGCGAAAGTTGCGATTGTCGGTCGTAATTTAGAAAAAGCAAATGAAGTTGTCAAAGAAATTGAAAGTAATGGAGGAACTGCAAAAGCGTTTCAAGCAGATGTAAGTTCACGTGATTCTTTAGTACAAGTTGCAAATGATATCGAAAAATGGTCAGGTGGATGGGATATTTTATTGAATGCACCTGGTACGAATAGTGCGACACCATTTTTTGACCTTGATATGGATGAGTGGGATAATATTATGGATGTTAACTTAAAAGGAATTGTTTTAACATGCCAAATTTTCGCTAAACGAATGATTGAACAAGAAAGAAAAGGTAGTATCATTAATATTTCATCTGTATCATCTACTACACCATTATCAAAAGTATTTACATATTCAGTTTCGAAAGCGGGTCTTAATAGTGTAACTCAGTATTTAGCCCGTGAATTCGCTCCAAACGGTATTCGTGTTAACGCGATTATTCCTGGCTTCTTCCCAGCAGAACAGAACCGGAAGATTTTAAGCCCTGAAAGAGTAGAGTCAATCATGAATCATACACCAATGAATCGTTTTGGTACTCCAGAAGAACTGCAAGGGGCTGCGGTTTGGCTTGCTTCTGAACAGGCTTCAAGCTTTGTTACAGGAACTCTTATTCGCGTTGACGGTGGTTTTGGAAGCATGACCATTTAAATTTGTGCACATAAAGCAATCAACAATTTAATATGGTAAACTGTGGTTGATTCATTCCTAGATAAAGAAACTTAGACTTAATGATGGAGGGAGATGAGACCGTGCTAACAGAGAAATACAATCAATTAACGTCGATTCTCCGAGAAATGGAATCAGTTGTCGTAGCATTCTCAGGGGGAGTAGATAGTACGTTCTTATTAAAGGCTGCTGTAGATACATTAGGTACAGATCACGTGCTTGCCGTAACAGCTGACTCTGAAACGTATCCATCTAGTGAATTAAAAGAAGCAATCGTATTAGCAGAAAAAATTGGTGTCAAGCATCAAGTAATAGAAACATCTGAATTGGCGATTCCAGGCTACTCAGAGAATAACAAGAATCGATGCTACTTCTGTAAAAGCAGTTTATTTGATCACTTACTTCCGGTTTTGGAGGAAAAGGGATTTCAAAATGTGGTATATGGAGTCATTGCTGATGACATGAATGAACATCGGCCTGGCATGAAAGCAGCTAAAGAAAAGGGAATACGAGGTCCATTGTTAGAAGCTAATTTGTTTAAAGAAGAAATTAGGGAACTTTCACGTAAATATGATTTACCAACATGGGATAAACCTTCATTTGCCTGCCTTTCATCAAGGATTGCCTATGGTGAGTATATTACAAAAGAAAAGTTAACAAAGGTTGAAAAAGCAGAAGCCTATCTAAAAAGCCTTAAGATTCGTCAAGTTCGGGTCCGAACGCACGAAGATATTGCTAGGATTGAGGTAGAACCTGAAGATATGAAGACCGTTTTAGAAAATCATGATGCTATTGTCAAAGAGCTTCAAGATTACGGTTATAAATATATCACATTAGATTTAATTGGCTATCAGAGTGGAAGTATGAACAAAGTTCTTACAACTTAATCTCATCCCACATTAACAGGCAGCCAAAAATGGTGGAAAATGCAGTAATGGCCCGATTGGTAAGATACAGTGAAACTTACCTTTGTGGTCTTCAATAGGATAGGTGAGGCCCACAGGATGTGGGTTATTACGACGAAAGTCTATAAGACGTGGAGTACTTGGTCTGTGTTCGTAGAACCTTAGATTGTAGTATCGCTTTATCTATGTTGCACGAAGGTATTAGCGGCACTAGGGTTGGACTAACAATCAGTGGGTTGAAAAAAACCTACTGATTGAAGTTTCACTTTATTGCTGCTTTTGTGCGATTTAGGTTAAAATTGTATCGGATACAAATGAAAAGGCTTTGGAGGGATCCAAAGCCTTTTCTATTAAGATTATGAATCAATATAGTTTTTTACTATAATTAATGTTTATATAAAAGGAAGATGAATCATGTCAAGAGAATTTGTAATTGGCCTTGATATTGGAACAACAAGTGTTAAAGCATGTGTTTTTAACTTGAATGGCAATGTAGTTGCAGAAGTTGAAAAAATGAACACATTTTATTACCCACAACAAGGCTGGGTAGAGCAGGATGCAGTAGAAATAGAACGATCAGCTGTAGTAGCCGTTAGAGAAGCTATTGAAAAAGCAAATATCACTAAAAACGAGCTGATTACGCTCGGGTTTTCTGCTGCCATGCATTCAATTATTTGCGTAGATCCCAATGGTAAACCACTTTCACCAGCGCTTATTTGGGCGGATGGAAGAGGTATTACGATAAGTGAAAGAGTGATGGAATTTCATGGGGACGAAATTTACTCAAAAACAGGGACTCCGATTCATCCTATGACACCATTCATAAAATTATTATGGATGAAAGAAACGGGATATAAACCATATCATGAAGCAAAATACTTTATGTCGATTAAAGAGTATTTGCTTCATAGCTGGTTTAATAAAAGGGTTATTGATTTCTCGATGGCATCGGCAACAGGGTTATTTAATCCAACAAATCGGGAATGGGATCATGAATTATTGGAATTAACGGGAATTGATATTGAACAGCTTTCTGAAATTGTCTCACCGACGGAACGATTAACAGGGATCAAAAGCAATATAGCTGAAGAAATGGGAATAATGCCTGAAATGCCTTTTGTTGTAGGGGCAGCTGACGGCCAATTAGCTAATTTGGGAATCGGGGCAATACTACCGGGAGAAGTTGCCGTATCTGTTGGTACAAGTGGAGCAATCAGACAAATAACTAATGGGTTTAAAATAAGTGAAAATCGTGAAACATTTTGTTATTCTTTTACGGAGGATTATTCCATTGTCGGAGGTCCGACAAATAACGGTGGGATTGCTTTACAGTGGTTAAAGGACTTATTGAATTACGAAGGCAGCTTTGAGAAATTTCTTGCAGAAGCGGAACAGGTAGCTCCAGGAGCAGAAGGAATGATCTTTCTTCCTTATGTTAATGGTGAAAGAGCACCATTATGGAATCAGAATGCAAAAGGGAATTTTTATGGAATGACCCTTACACACAAAAGAGAACACTTTATTCGTGCAGTTCTTGAAGGAATTACTTTAAATCTTTATCAAATTGGGAAAGCTTTAGAAAAGATAGCTGGTGAACCTGAAAAAATTTATGTGAATGGCGGCTTGGCAAGGTCTCCTTTATGGCTTCAAATGATGGCTGATGTTTTTGGAAAAGAAGTTTTAGTGCCAGAGAGTCATCATAGTGCCGCATGGGGAGCTGCCTGGACAGCGTTGGTTGCCATTGAAAAGGTTGAATCTTTTGCGGATATTAAAAAGAATATTCCAATGGGTGAAGTGATTAAGCCGAATAAACAAACGAATGAGTTTTATAAACATATGTATGAGAAATATGAAATGATGGTAAAAGACTTGTCGAAGTATTTTTAATTTTTTCCTACCACGAAAAAGAGCAAGAAATATTGGGGAGTGAAGATATGCTAGAGAATATTTTGGAACAAGTCCAAAACGGAACGTTAAGTGTAGCAGACGCAAAAGAACAATTAGCTACATATGAGAATTTAGGTTTTGCAAAAGTTGATCATCATCGGAAGAAAAGACAAGGTTTCGCGGAAATTATCTTCGGAGAAGGTAAAACGGCTGAACAGATTATTTCTATTTCCGAGGCACTAAGAAGCAAAAACAATCAAGTCTTAATTACTAGAATTTCAAAAGAAAAGGCTGAAATTGTTCTGAAAGCATGTCCTGACTTTATTTATAATGAAACGGCACAAATTCTTTATTGGAAAGATCAAGAAGTGTCCGATAGTAACTTACAAGGGTACATTGCTGTTATTTGCGCAGGAACATCTGACTTACGTGTAGCTGAAGAAGCAGCCGTAACAGCAGAAGTACTAGGAAGCAAGGTACATCGAATTTATGATGTAGGTGTTGCTGGAATTCATCGGTTATTGAATAATTTAGATGAAATTCAACATGCTACAGTCTCAGTTGTAGTTGCTGGAATGGAAGGGGCTCTCCCAAGTGTAGTAGGTGGACTTGTTTCCCATCCTGTTATTGCTGTCCCAACGAGCGTGGGGTATGGTGCGAATTTTAATGGCTTATCGGCTTTACTTACCATGTTAAATTCATGTGCTTCAGGGATAAGT
The DNA here is from genome assembly GCF_014138605.1 of Peribacillus huizhouensis. Lineage (GTDB taxonomy): Bacteria > Bacillota > Bacilli > Bacillales > DSM-1321 > Peribacillus > Peribacillus huizhouensis. Next base: position 28,284 of record NZ_JACJHX010000013.1, read on the forward strand.
GTTGTCAATATCGATAACGGGTTTGGTGGAGGATACAACGCTGTTTTAATACATCAACTTGCACAAAGAGGGGCAGAAAAGAATGAAGACACTTTATTTTGATTGTATATCTGGTATTAGTGGAGATATGGTTATCGGAGCACTTATCGATGCCGGAGCAGATCCAATGATTCTAGAAGAAGAGTTAAGAAAGCTTCAGATTGAAGAAGAATACCAATTGAAGTGGGAAAAAGTAATAAAAAACGGAATTACTAGTACGAAGTTTGATGTTTTATTAACGGACAAGCACAGTCATAACCACCAACACGATCATGCTCCTAAACATACACATGACCACGCTCATGAGCATAGTCACGATCATAAACACGACCACGCTCATGAGCATAGTCACGATCATAAACACGACCACGCTCATGAGCATAGTCACGATCATAAACACGACCACGCTCATGAGCATGGTCACGATCATAAACATGAGCATAGTCACGAACATGACCACGACCACGATCATGCACATTCTCATCATCATCGTGGCTATCAAGATATTGTGGAGTTAATTGAAGCTGCTGGATTTACTGACCATGTAAAAGAAACAGCTTTGAAAATTTTTAAGAAAATTGGCGAGGCAGAAGGACGTATCCATGGTATTCCATTAGATCGTGTCCATTTTCATGAAGTAGGTGCAGTTGATTCAATTATTGACATTGTTGGTGCAGCAATATTACTTCATCAACTCGATATATCGGTCATTAAATCATCGTCCATTCCTGTTGGTGCAGGAAGAATTCATATCGATCATGGTATTTATCCAGTACCTGCACCTGCTACATTAGAAATTTTAAAAGAAGTACCAATTGAGCAATCGAATATTAGAGCCGAGCTTACGACTCCAACAGGAGCAGCAATTGTATCGGTACTTGCAGAGGAGTTTTGTACCATACCTTCTATGAAGGTTAAATCAATTGGGTATGGAGCAGGGACAAAGAGCTTCCCTAATCATCCTAATGTGCTCCGTGTTATTATTGGGGAATAAGCTAAAACGAACCTAATAGCGAGAGGAGCAAAAATGATGGGTGCCCAACATCCTCCAAACCATGAACATGTTGATGAACAAATGATTAAAATGGAAGTCAATCTTGATGATATTCCAGGAGAATGGCTTGGATATGTGATGGATTTACTTTTCGAATCTGGTGCTAATGATGTATTCTATACCCCAATTTTTATGAAAAAAAATCGACCGGGTATATTACTTCAATTACTCTGTTCATCTAGCAAAATAAACAAAATGAAAGAAATCCTTTTTAAAGAAACAACAACACTTGGTGTACGCTACTATCCATTAACGGTTCACCGGTTAGAAAGAATGTTTAGTAAAGTAACCACTGAATGGGGAATAGTGACTATCAAAGAGGGAATATATGATGGACAAGTTGTACAACGAGCACCAGAGTATGATGAATGTAAAAACATCGCCCAACTCCATGATGTTCCTTTAAAAAAAGTGTATGAGCAAGTTTGGAAGTCATTTGAAAATGAAAAGTAAACATATCCATTTAATATATTCTTATTGAGACATGGAGTTCACACATTTGTTACACTCATAGCTGTATTAGTAATATCAGTGAGGTGTAATACAAATGTGTGAATTCTTTTTATTTCTATCTAATTTTACTAGATTAGACTAGCAGCTTTACGTGCAATGCCAGGACTTTCTATTATTCGTCCTGCTGATCAAAAGAAACAGCATGGCAATTAGCTTTGGAAAGCAAGGATACACCTACTGCACTCGTTTTAACTCATCAATGCTTACCGACTTTAAATGTGGATGAGCAGACTGTTTATGAAGGAGTGAAAAGATTTAAAGAAGTTACTTCCTCAATGAATTGATTTTAGAACTGACAATATAATACCAAAAATTTGATACTTTACTGAGTATGTTATAATTCCCCACAATTTAGCCTGTTGTGAACATTTAATATGATGTGTTTACTAGCTACCTGTGAGGGGATTTTTTATGGTGAAAAAGGACAAATCTTTACTTAGTCAGAGGCTCTGTTAAACTTGCCTGTTAATTGAAACGAAAAGCGTTCGCTTTCCGCTCCAATCAACATAGTGCTAAAAATCAACAATGAGCTTTAACACAGCCAGTCATTAAGAGTGAAGTAAGATAAGTTTACGGTTTTGAGCACACCGCAACTCATGAAATCAGAATGGAAATGATTATCTTATCTATTTATTTTTCAACTTCAACTTTTATGATAAGCATTTTTTCTATGATTGCTTTTTGTTCTGAGGGCTTATTGCTTCTTGTTTTTGTTTTCTATGATACAAAATTATGTCAATCGCTATAAAAAGTATAAAAAGAAACACGACGATATAGTCGAGAGTATTCCCAACACGAAAGGGACTAATAGCATTGTAAACTGCTGATTTTCGATTAAATCCTTGTATAATATCTAAGCCAAAATTAAGGCCAATTAATAGTACCATTATCAAAATTGAAATGCCTATGATTTTCACTCCAATCACTCTCCTTTACGTATCTTTAGCCAATCCTCTACGTCTATACAAAATTAATTGTATAAATAAAAACTTATTAAGAAACATTACTAATAAAACCCACGGAAGGTAATTACTTATGTATTTCAAACGTAATAAACAGAATAAAAACCAGCAAAATGTTCAAAATCACACAACTGAAGAAAAGATCAGCTCTTCTTTAACTGCCAATCTCGATTGGATTAAGAAAAAAACTGGTGAGAGTTCAGACCTTGTCATTCGCCCAATAAAAGCAGGGGTGAACTTTGATTTGAATGCTACTATTGTTTTTATTGAGGGGATCGTAGAAGGAGCATCTATCAATGATTTCTTAATTAAATCAATTTTAAGTTATCAGAATTGGAAGGAAGTAATTGCTACTGAACAGATTTTCGACATAATTTCTGAACAGGTGATTTCACTTGGGTCTACGAAAAAAATATGTGAATGGAACGATTTATTTTTGTCATTAATGGCAGGTGAATCCATTATTCTTGTAGATGGAGTAGTGGGAGCTTTGAGTGCGAGTACGACAGGCGGCGAGAAACGTTCTGTGTCAGAACCAACTGCTGAGAATGTCGTTCGTGGTCCTCAACAAGCTTTTACAGAATCAATTAGAACAAATACTGGTTTGGTTCGACGTATCATAAAGAATCCGGATTTGTGGCTCGAGTCTTTAAAGATTGGAAAAATGACCAATACTGATGTAGCCATCATGTTTATAAAAGGCACTGCTAATGAAAAAGTTGTTGAAGAAGTACGTAGCCGTTTACAGAGAATTGACATTGACAGCATTCTCGAATCTGGCTATATTGAGCAACTTGTTGAAGATCAGACGTTAACTACATTTCCAACCCTGTACCATACGCAAAGACCTGATGCAGTTGCTGGCAATCTTCTTGAAGGAAGAATAGCGATCTTTGTGGATGGAACTCCTTATGTGTTGCTGGCTCCCGCTGTCTTTATTCAATTTTTCCAGAGTACCGAAGACTACTATACACGTTTCGATATAGCTACATCTATCCGTTTATTAAGAGTAATTATATTTATTATTTCGATCCTTGGTCCTGCCATCTATATCGCGGCGACAACTTTTCATCAGGAAATGATTCCAACACAACTGTTAGTGATCATCGCCGCACAGCGCGAATCCGTTCCTTTTCCTACACTGATTGAAGCATTTATTATGGAGGTTGTGTTTGAAATTTTAAGAGAAGCGGGGATTCGTCTTCCTAAGGTTGTAGGCTCTACAGTGTCGATTGTAGGAGCTTTGGTCATTGGACAAGCAGCTGTTCAAGCAGGGATTGTTTCGCCAGTTATGGTAATTGTCGTAGCGATAACAGCGATGGCCAATTTTGCAACCCCAGCCTTTTCCATCGCTATTTCTGCTCGATTGATCCGGTTTTTATTTATGTTTGTTGCTGCTGTATTTGGCTTCTACGGAATTGTCCTTGGAATTATTATGCTGATTGTTCACTTATGTAGTTTACGTTCGTTTGGCACTCCTTACATGACACCACTAGCACCTTTTATTCCGGCTAACATAGGGGATTCAATCGTTCGTCAACCATTATGGGCGATCAATAAAAGGCCAAAATTAATCAGTAAAGAAAATGAGACAAGGGAAGGGCATGGCCTAAAACCTCAACCTGATGATGAACGAGGCATGAAAAATAGTACCCTAAAAAAAGGTGACCAAAATGAAGTGTAAAACGTTCTTTTTATCCTTGATGATTTCAAGTATCCTATTTATTACTGGTTGTTGGAGTCAAAAAGAGTTAAATGATTTAGCTATTGTCTCGGCATTCGCAATTGATAAAAATGAAAGTGAGAAGAATAAGGGACGATACGAAGTAACTCTTCAAGTGATTAATCCAGGAAATGTGGCGGGTAGTTTACAGGGAGGTGGCGGGCAAACCCCTCCTATTTCCACTTATACTTCTACTGCGAATACTATTCTGATAGCTAGCCGAGAGTTATCAAAGAAGGTATCACGTAAGCGTTATTATGCCCATACTAACTTGGTGGTTATTAGTGAAAAGCTTGCAAGGGAAGAAGGTATCACAAGAGTTCTAGACGCCATTGAACGAAGTCCGGAATTTCGAACAACAGCACAAATTGTCATTGCTCATAATGCAAAAGCAGCTGATATTGTTAAAATTTTGACTCCCATAGACAAAATATCTTCTAATGATGTAATTAAAACAATAAAGTTTACTGAAGATATATGGGGAGAAGTTGTAAAAGTTAATCTTCAAGATGTAATCAGGGCCCTTGTAACACCGGGGAAGGAACCAGTCATTACTGGATTTCGAATATTAGGAAGTAAAGACAAAGGAAGCAAATTGGAAAATATTCAAGATACGAAACCCTCAGGTAATATTGATGCTAACGGTATTGCTATTTTTAAAGAAGGGAAATTAATTGGTTGGTTTCATAATAAAACATCACGGGGAGTATCGTGGATTTTGAATAAAATCAAAACAACAGCAGTCGCTGTAGATTGGGAAGAAGAAAAGGAAGCGATTGTTTATAATGTAATCCGTCAAAAAACGAAGGTGAAGGCGGATATGGAAAAAGGAAGTCCAGTCATTTCCATACATACTGAAGTGGAAGGGGATATTGGTGAAGTAAATACTTCTATTAAGCTATCTGACCGTGATACATTATTCAAGATTGAAAAATCATTTGAAAAGGAAATTAAAGAAGAGATCAAACAAGCTGTTAAACAAGCGAAGAAAAATCAATCAGATATTTTTGGTTTTGGTGAAAAAGTATACAGGGCTAATCCAACTGAATGGAAGAATCTTGAACAGGATTGGAATGAAGTTCATTTTCCAAAGGCGAAAATCCGAGTATCAGTCGAAGCTTTTGTTCGTCGTACAGGTCTTACTAAGGAATCCTATATTTCTGACCTTGAGAATAAATAAGAAGGACGTGACAAACTAGTGGAAAAAGCGAAAATCAGCATAACCCAATTGTTTGTCCTCATTTTATTGTTTGAACAGGGCGACTCCATGTTGCTTCCTCTTGCTATGGAGGTGAAGCAAGACTCATGGATTTCTATACTGTTATCAACTATCGGGGGAGTTTTACTATTTCTAGTTTATTATCGATTATATCGATACTTTCCCAATGTCCTGCCAACCGATTATTTTCAAAAAATAGTAGGAAAAGTTTTGGGAAAGGGTCTTGCCTTTTTATACATCCTCTATTTTGTTTATTTTTCGGCACGTTTATTACGAAGTTTCGGTGAAATACTAGGGATTTTTGTTTACCCGTTTACTCCGTTAATTTTCATTAATATTTTCATGGTCATTGTCGTTGTTTATACAGTACGGAAAGGGATTGAGGTATTATCAAGAACAGCGGAATTGCTATTCATTGTCTTGCTGTTTCTTTCAGTGACTGGACTCATACTCGTTAGCAGTTCTGGTTTAATAAATATCCACAATCTAACACCTGTCCTTGAAAATGGCATTTCTCCTATATTAAAAAATGTATTTACAGAAACATTGTATATCCCTTTTGGGGAATTGATTGTTTTTACAATGATTTTCCCTTACTTAAACAGCTCAAAAAAAGTGAAATCTATTGGTGTAGTTAGTGTTATTTTAAGCGGTATGAACCTAGCTTTTGGCGCTGCATTAAATATTGGTGTTCTTGGTACTCATCTTGCTTCTCGGTATCAGTTCCCATTACTAACGACGATGCAATCGATCCAGATCCTTCAATTTTTGGAGCGTCTTGATGTGTACTTTCTTATTGCTTTAATCATAGGCTGTTTCTTTAAAATTGCGCTATTTTTTTATGCTGCTGTTATTGGAATATCTGACTTATTTAAAATAAGAGAACCTTCCCAGGTGAGCTATCCCCTCGGTTTTGTCGTATTATTTTTGTCGATCCAGATGGCGAGCAGCTATTCAGAACAATTACAAGAAGAACTAAAAATTCTTCCTCTAGCTATCCAGCTTCCTTTTCAAGTGATTATTCCTATTTTGCTGTTAATTATTGCGTTTTTTAAGAATAAAAAGAATCATTAACATGTACCTTGTTGAAGGAAAGCAGCTTGTAAATTGCTTGACTAATACATACGAAAATTCCCATACGAACTATAGATTTTGAATGGCCAATCATGGGAAATTAGATAAACACTGAAAAGTATGGGGAGGTAAAGTAGGATTTAAGAGGCAATGGTCAGGACAGTGGGTAGTATAACATATCTCTTGATAGAATTACCTAAGAAAAATTATTGAAACTAAAATGCTTATCTCCTTGCTCGCTATTATTTTTAGCAGTTTTTTCGTATAGTTTTTTATTGCTATGATGGTATGGATAAATAAATTTGCTTTTTTACCAACAATTAGTGGGTAAGCATGGTATTATAAAGACACTTATTAAATCATTTTAATAAGTGTCTTTATTAAGTTGAAGAACTTTAAGTAAGAATGATTTGTACTATCACTTGCAATATAAAAATTTTATTAGGAGCTGAATATCATAAAAACAGAAAAAGAAAAAATGTTGAACGGTGAATTGTATAATGCTGCAGACACTGAATTAATTAGAGAGCGATTGGATGCTCGAAGGCTAACTAGATTATACAATCAAACCATAGAAACAGAGGCAAGCGAGCGTACGGAATTATTAAAGGAACTTCTTGGTTCAACTGGTGATCATTTAATCATTGAACCAAATTTCAAATGTGATTATGGATATAATATCCATGTTGGCGAAAACTTTTATGCAAACTTTGATTGTGTGATATTAGATGTTTGTGAAGTTCGAATAGGGGATAACTGTTTCATTGCTCCAGGCGTTCATATTTATACGGCTGCACATCCATTGAATCCACATGAACGAATTGCAGGACCAGAATTCGGTAAAGCTGTTACGATTGGTAATAACGTTTGGATTGGTGGTAGAGCTATTATCAATCCAGGTATTCGTGTTGGAAATAATGTGGTTATTGCATCAGGTGCCGTCGTAACGAAAGATGTACCTGATAATGTAGTAGTAGGTGGGAATCCCGCAAAAATTATTAAACAAATTGAAGCTTAATATGTTACAAGATATAAATCATTAATTTCTAGCAAATTCACAGTAGTAGCACAAATAACTCATTTAAGAAGCTGGTGAACATAATGGATGAACGATTTGCTACACCAAAATCAATGAAAAAGGTCATTCTTCGTGTAATACGGACAACGCTGTTACAGCTTGGTAGTGCTACAAAAGTAGAACTTAGCAAGCTGTTAGGAATTAGCTTTCCCACAGTCAGCAAGATAATTGCTCAAATGGAACGAGATGGTGAGGTTTATGAAATCGGATTAGATGACTCTAGTGGAGGAAGAAGAGCAAAACGATATGAATTTAATCCAGAGCATATGCTTGGTCTGGCTGTTTTTTTAGAGGAAAATGAAACAGTTTACGCAGTTTTTAATTGTGTTGGGGAAGTGAAAGAACACGGAACTAGAGCAAGCGTATTCCAAGATGCTTTCAATTCGTTGACAGAGTTATTACATAATATCCTATTAGAATTTCCGAAAATCACTTCAATCGCGATTGGTGTACCTGGTGCTGTCAATAACGGAAGAATCTTTCATATCCCTAATTATCAAAGTTTCCATGACTTTGAATTGAAAACATACTTTGAGGATCTGTTTTCGATACCTGTTGTTGTAGAAAATGACATGAATGCTGCAGTTCTAGGGTTTCAAAAAAGGAGTGGGGGAGAGGATAAACAATCGCTTGTATATTTGTATTCCGGGAAAAATGGCCCAGGAGCTGGGATTCTTATTAATGGTGACGTTGTACGTGGAAGTACATTTTTTACTGGTGAAATTTCGTTCATGCCATTGTATGATAACCAGAATTTCCATCAAGCCATGTACCAGGGAAACAAGAAGAATACAGAGAACCCTACAATTCATGAGAAACATGAGATTCAAGCTATTAGTCGCTTAATAGCTTCTCTTGTAGCCATTATTAATCCTCATACTGTCATTTTTTCAAAAGAGGAAATGAATCAGACAGTACTAAATCGAATTGCGATAGAAAGTGCTAAGTATGTACCAAAAGAACATCTTCCTGAGTTTATTATGAGTGATTGGAAACAAGACTATCTTCATGGATTGCAGCGACTTGCTATTGAACGGATGATTACTGGTATTCGGATAGTTGATGAATTAGAGTGAGCAAAAAACACAAAGTTTAAACTATACAATGATTAAATGAAAAATACAGGGGTGGGACTTATTATAGCTACTATATTTTTAGTAATCATATATATGGCGTTTATTAGCTTAGGTTTGCCAGATTCTATGTTAGGCGTTGCATGGCCGGTGATGCAATCAGATTTTGGGCAACCACTTGAAATTGCAGGCTTGCTTTTCATGGTAATTGCAGGCGGTACAATTATTTCAAGTTTAGCAAGCGGACCTGTTATTAAGCGGATGGGAACAGGTAATGTTACTTTAATTAGTGTATTTATGACTGCCATTGCACTATTAGGGTTTTCTTTTTCACCATCGCTCATATGGCTTTTTATATGCGCTGTTCCACTCGGCTTAGGTGCAGGGGCAGTCGATGCAGGATTAAACAACTATGTTGCTACACACTATAAAGCACATCATATGAGTTGGTTACATTGTTTCTGGGGAGTTGGCGCTTCTCTTGGACCGATTATAATGTCCCAGTTTATCACCACTCAAAATTCTTGGCGACATGGATATGTTGCCATTGCAGTTATTCAGTTTGCGTTGGTTTTACTCCTCTTTTTTACTCTTCCATTATGGAAACGAGTAGCACTAAGAAGTCATGGTGATTTTAGTGAAGAACAGGATAACAAAAGAATTGTTTCTCCTGATGAAACTACGTTGAAGAATGTGAAACCTTTACAAATTAAAGGTGTAAAGTTTGCGCTCGTTTCTTTTTTATTTTATTCCGCTGTGGAAGCAACCATTGGGTTGTGGGGAAGTAGCTTTCTTGTAAATGTTAAGGGCATATCAGTAGCAGTGGCAGCTCAATGGGTTTCCTTATACTACGCTGGGATCACAGTAGGAAGATTAATTACAGGATTTATTACCTTGAAGGTGAGTAACCGTATTCTTATTCGTACAGGACAGATTATAGCATTAATTGGAGCTACTTTTCTTTTAATGCCCTTGCCAACTAACTTTTCACTTGTAGGGTTTATTTTGATTGGCTTAGGATTGGCACCGATTTTTCCATGTATGTTACATGAAACACCTGCCCGTTTTGGAAAAGAACATTCTCAGTCTATTATGGGCTATCAAATGGCAATTGCCTATACAGGGAGTACTTTTTTGCCACCTATTCTTGGAATGATTGTTTCGTATTCCACAATGGAAATTTTCCCATTTTTTATTGTCGTGTACATAATCACTATGCTTCTTGGATCAGAAAAAGTAAATGCCTTAATGAAATTACGACTGTATGAAAAAAATGTTAATGCTTGATTATATGAATACTAGTCTATGTATGAATGACTTATAATCTATTAAGTAGTCAATATTTTCATAACTAGTGATGGTTTATTCATTGGACAACTTATCACCTTTCTTACATGGGCATAATGCAGTCAATAACTTTGTTTTTTGGTATAATCATTTAGTAGTTATATTTGCGAAAGAATAATGGAATGCTCTAAGGTATAAATAATCAATATTATCTGAACTTGTAGGAATGGAGAGAAGCAAATGATTAAAAAAGTTGGTCAAATTATGTTATATGTAAATAACCAAGATGATGCATTAAAATTTTGGACAGAAAAAGTAGGGTTTAGTAAAATTTCTGAAGAAGACAATGGACAAGGATTGAGATGGATTGAAATTGCTCCAACAAAAGAAGCTGAAACGAGTTTCGTTCTCCATAACAAGGAATTCATTGCTAAAATGCAGCCGGAATTAAATCTACAAACACCATCAATAATGTTTTATTCGGAAAACCTGGATACATTATATAAAGACTTTTCCGATAATAATATCAAAGTCGGAGAAATTGTAAGTATGCCTTCTGGTAGAGTTTTTAACTTTGCTGATAATGAAGAAAATTACTTTGCGATTATGGAAAAAAAGTGAACATAAAAAACTAACACCTCTAAAATACTAATTTTAGAGGTGTTAGTGTGGAACAACATTAAAACTTTTTTAATACCGTCCTTAATTGGACGGTTCTTTGTATTAATATAATATAACTTTGATACTGTCTTTTTTATTGAAAACGTGATAAAAGGATGTAAACTATAACTGATTCTTTTTGCATTCTGATTATAGGAAATTTTAGCGATGTGGCAAAGTGATAACGAGATTGATAAACGATAAATAAGAGCAAAATCAACTTGATCTAAGACTTACCATTATTGAAAGGAGAAATTATGAAAGCCCAAAAAACTACGTTTAAATCGATTGATGAATACATTGTGCAATTTCCTCTAGAGGTCCAGGAAATATTAAAAAAATTAAGAGAAGTAATAAAAGAGACTGCACCGGATGCAGAAGAAAAAATTAGTTATCAAATGCCTACATTTGTTTTACATAAAAATCTCGTGCATTTCGCTGCCTATAAAAATCACATCGGGTTCTATCCAACTTCTAGTGGAATTGCTGCTTTTAAACATGAATTATCCGAATATAAAGGAGCAAAAGGGTCTGTACAGTTTCAGATTGACAAACCGTTGCCTTATGAACTAATTAAACAGATCGTTAAATTTAGAATTGCTGAGAATATAAAGCAAGCAGAAGACAAATTGAAAAAGAAGAAATAATTTAAAAAATTCCGGTTGGGATAATTGAAATGGATAAATAAAAAAACGGGTACTGAATCTAATAGAGAATTTCCTTTTAAGAATATTAAATTTGCGTTCAGATAATAGCTTACTTTTAGTTAAAAAAGCAAAGTCGAAATAATATCTGTAGTTAGGAATAAATTAAGGGTAGTTTAACAAGTAATAAATGTCAGTCATAGATAGTCAAAATGCCGCTATATTTCTTGTTATCAGAGAACGAAACTTTTGTGGTATTTGATTCGGCTTTTTTAGTTTACTTAGATTATGTAATAAATTATATTTTAAATTATTTGACAATTAACTTAATAATGGTACTATAGATGAAAATAAACTAAATATTAACATATACCACTAGGGGTGCTTTACTGGTAAAGAACAATATTACCGAAAAAGCTGAGATTAAAGTATTGCTTTAAGACCCTTAGAACTTGATCTGGTTTATACCAGCGTAGGGAAGTGGTGGCGTCGAAAATAGGTTTGTGTATTTTATTAAGACCAGCCACTTTCTTTATGAATTTAGAGAAAGTGGCTTTTTTATTTTGTTTAACACTTTGATACAGATAACGATTAGGGGGGATTTGCCCGTAACTGACTTTGTATTGTTAGTATGTAGCATAATTTGGTCCAGTTTTTTATGAAAATATTAGTTAGTCGAGGCTCAGTTTTTTGTATATTTGTAAGAAATAGAATGATGAAACAACCCTTTATCCTATGTGGTAGACGTTAGTAGTTGTTGCACATGATTTTGTTTTCAATTATTAACTTATTAGTTCACGAAAATTGGATTTTCTGTTAAGGAGTTTTTTTATGAGTGTACCTGAATTGCATATTATTTCTACTGGTAAGCAGCAAATTACAAAGTTCGTTGAGATTGCATCTGAAATTCATGAGTATATTGATTTCATCCATCTTAGAGAAAAGCATATGAGTGCAGCACAACTCTATCAAGCTGTAACTTTGTTATGTGAAAGGAATATACCGCTCTCTAAAATCATTGTGAATGACAGAGTAGATGTAGCATGGAGCCAGCAAGCTTATGGTGTCCAGTTAGCGTTTCATAGTTTAGATGTCAGCGTTGTAAAACAAGCATTCCCAGGAATTCGAGTGGGGCGTTCTATTCATTCCTTTGATGAAGCACAAACTGTTTTTGAAAAAGGAGCAGACTTCGCAATTTATGGACACGTTTTTCCTACCAATTCCAAATCAGGTTTACCACCTAAAGGTGTAGAAGAACTTAAAGAGATCACGATGAATATGAAACTACCAATTATTGCAATTGGCGGGATTACACCTTCCAATAGTGAACTATTAATTAATGCTGGAGCAAAAGGGATAGCTGTAATGTCTGGTGTATTGGATGCAAAGAGTCCAGTTCAGGCTGTTAAAGAATATTGCAGGTCGTTAGGGAAGGGGAGATAAGTTGTGAGATCCATATACGATGCAATTGTTGTAGGTGGTGGCGTTATTGGGGGATCGATTGCTTATCATTTAGCTAAAAGAGGTAAACAAGTTCTTCTGTTAGAAAAAGATCGACTTGCTTGTCAGGCATCTAGTGCAGCTGCAGGAATGTTAGGGGCACAAGCGGAGCTAAGCGCAAGTAACCCTCTTTTACCATTAGCAAAAAAGAGCAGGGAGATGTTTCCAACACTTTCAGCTGAATTAAAAGAATTCTCAGGGATCGATATTGAATTCATAAACAAGGGATTGTTAAAGGTAGCACTGACAAACGAGCAAGAAACAGAGTTAAAGAACTTGATAAATAGCCAAAGTTGGACAGGAGAGGAAGAGTGGCTTTCGACCACTGAAATTAAAAAAATAGAGCCACTCATATCTGATGATATTAGAGGTGCTATGTATATTCCTCGAGATGGTCAAGTCTCGCCATATCATCTTTCAATAGCATTTGCAAAATCAGCTGCTATGCTTGGGGCAGAAATTAAGGAATTCATCCAAGTGAGAGATTTATTGTTCGAGGATAACCGAGTAAAAGGAGTTTACACGAATGAAGGGGAATTTTTTAGTGAAAATGTCATTGTAGCAAGTGGAACATGGAGCAAATTTCTACTTGAGAAGGTTGGGGTCAAAATTGATACATATCCAATAAAAGGGGAATGTTTCTCGATTATGACACATCGTCCATTGCTTGAAAAAACGATTTTTTCTCATGGATGCTATTTAGTACCTAAAATTGGCGGGAGAATAATCGTTGGTGCAACAGAGAAGCCACATACGTTCGACCAAAGAGTAAGCATCGATGGTATTTCAGCATTAATGGAAAAAGCAAAGCGTTTACTCCCGGCTATTAAAGACACAGAGTTCGAACGAGCATGGGCTGGGCTCCGCCCCCAAACTGGGGATGGTCTTCCTTATATAGACGAACATCCAGAATTTCATGGACTATTTATTGCAACGGGTCACTATCGAAATGGAATACTCCTATCTCCGATTACGGGCCAAATTGTTGCAGATTTAGTAGAAAGAAACGCTTCATCTGAATGCTCTGCATTTCGAGTGGATCGTACATATCAAATAAATTATTAGGGGTGTAAGGATTGGAAATAGTTATTAATGGTGAAAAATTAGAAATTCCTATTGATGTGGCAACTGTTTCAGAGCTTTTGCAACATTATGGCTTAAATCAAAAAGTCGTGATTGTAGAATTAAACAATGAAATATTAGAAAAAGGAAATCACCAAGAAACACTTTTGTCAAACGGAGACAGAGTGGAAATGGTACATTTTGTAGGAGGCGGATGATATGTTGAGAATAGGACCTTTTGAATTTTCTTCAAGATTATTATTAGGAACTGGGAAGTATCCAAATTTCGATGTTCAAAAGAAAGCAGTAGATGTTTCGGAAGCGGAAATTTTAACGTTTGCTGTTCGGAGAATGAATATTTTCGAAGCAAGCCAACCGAATTTTTTAGAAAACCTCGATCTTAAAAAATATACATTACTTCCAAATACAGCAGGCGCCAAAACAGCAAAAGAGGCGGTTCGGATTGCAAAACTGGCTAAAGCATCAGGACTTTGTGACATGATAAAAGTAGAACTGATTGGTTGTCAAAAAACATTATTACCTGACCCAATTGAAACAATAAAGGCATCAGAAGAGTTGGTAAAAGAAGGATTTATTGTTTTACCATATACTTCAGATGATGTTGTCCTAGCGAAACATTTAGAAGATTTAGGCTGTCACGCGATTATGCCCGGAGCTTCGCCAATTGGGTCTGGACAAGGAATAATGAATCCTCTTAACCTACGATTTATTATTGAACAGACCACAGTTCCTGTTATTATCGATGCTGGAATCGGCACTCCTTCAGATGCTGCAATTGCCATGGAATTGGGGGCAGATGGAGTTCTTCTAAACACGGCTGTATCTGGGGCCAAAGATCCAATCAAAATGGCAGAGGCAATGAAGCTTGCGATTAAAGCTGGCCGACTTGGGTTCGAAGCAGGAAGAATCGCGAGAAAAGAATATGGTCAAGCAAGCAGTCCGGTTGAAGGAATGAGCATTGGATGAGTGAACGCTATTCACGTCAAGAATTATTTACGCCCATTGGAGTAAAGGGACAAGAGAGAATTCGTAATAAACATGTTTTGATAATTGGTGCTGGAGCTTTAGGAACTGGAAGCGCAGAGAACTTAGTACGGGCAGGAATCGGATCGTTAACGATTGTCGACAGAGATTATGTGGAGTGGAGTAATTTACAAAGACAGCAGCTTTTTTGTGAAAACGATGCCAAAAAACGACTACCAAAAGCAATCGCTGCAAAGAACCGATTAAAATTATTGAATTCGGATGTAAACATTACATCGCTTATAGCGGATGTATCAGTTGAAGAATTAGAGCAACTCATTGACGGTGTAGATTTAATTATGGATGCTACCGATAATTTTGAAACAAGAATGATTATTAATGATATTTCACAAAAACACAATATACCTTGGATTTATGGTGCTTGCGTAGGAAGCTATGGAATCAGTTATACGATTATACCGAGGATAACACCTTGCTTACATTGTTTAATGGAGGACATCCCTTTGGGTGGCTTAACTTGTGATACGGCTGGAATTATAAGTCCTGTTGTGCAAACCGTTGTTGCTTATCAAACAGTAGAAGCGTTAAAAATCCTTGTGGAAGATTATGAAGCTCTAAGAAACAAAATTGTTTCATTTGATCTTTGGAAAAACGAACATTCAGCTATTCGTGTAGCGCATGTAAAAAAAGATTCCTGTCTATCATGCGGAACACACAGAACTTATCCATATTTATCATATCAAAATCGAACGAAAACAGCTGTATTTTGTGGTAGAGATTCCGTGCAGATTCGCCCGGCGGTAAAGACTGATAGAGACCTAGCACAACTTGAAAAAATCCTACTTGCACAAAAAGGTGAGATTGAAAGAAACCCATATTTACTTTCCTTCACAATTGGTTCTCATCGATTAGTTGTTTTTAAAGATGGTCGTGCTATGATTCATGGAACAAATGATATTTCTGTAGCAAAATCATTGTATCATCGTTATTTAAGTTGATTTTTGATAAATTTTTATATAATTTCCTAGTAATGATAAGGTATAGAGAAGAATTCAGCAATTATCACATAAGCAGAATGACTAATAAGTCATAGGTTGTACAATTCCTTTGATAAGCAACCATTTAGTTGCTCATAATTGATGTCAGCGGAGAATTTAGGTGGATTACGCTAGTCTCTCCCGAGGAGCATGATGGTATTGAGCTTTTGCTCGAACCCAATAGTCATCCAGCAGCCAAAGAGTACCAAAAGAAGCTATTTGAAGAAGGCTTACCTGTAACAATGTTTGGTGTTGAAGATGTTCGCAAAGAGTGCGATAGGTTATTGAATCACAGCGTGAAGTTTACTATAGAGCCGACAGAAATGGGCGAAGTCACAATAGCTGTCTTCGACGATACATGTGGAAACCTTATACAGATAATACAGAAGTAACTTTATGTAAAACCCTGTCCTAATTTTAGGACGGGGTTTAACGTGTTTAATGTTTAAATATAAATAATATTGTGAATTCTTCACTTAAACTAATGGGTGCTTCAGCAAGATATGCAGGTTGATTCGGCAACCTTTTCTTATTCTTATTCGACAAACGAAGCAGTTTACTTGGATAAGATTATGATAAAATTGAAAAGTATAGAAGACGAAAAAGAATATTACAATTAAATGTGTATTAATATTAAGGAAGGAATTACAAAACTATGGATTTCGAAACAGTTATGCGGGAGCTTGAATCTTTGGGCAAGGAACGAATGAAAAAAATGTACATATCCAATGGTGCACACGAGCCGCTTTTTGGCGTGGCTACAGGCGCTATGAAACCAATCGCAAAGAAAATAAAAATAAATCAACGTTTAGCTGAGGAGCTTTATGCTACTGGTAACTATGATGCAATGTATTTTGCAGGCATTATTGCAGACCCAAAAGCAATGACAGAGTCGGATTTTGATCGCTGGATGGATGCAGCATATTTTTATATGCTGTCCGATTATGTGGTAGCAGTAACATTATCTGAGTCAGATATTGCACAAGACGTTGCCGATAAATGGATTGCAAGCGGTCAGGAGCTGAGAATGTCAGCGGGATGGAGCTGTTACTGTTGGCTTTTAGGGAATCGCCCAGACAATGAATTTTCTGAAAGCAAGATTTCCAATATGCTCGATATTGTAAAAAATGCGATTCATGATTCGCCAGAACGAACGAAATCTGCTATGAATAATTTTCTATACACCGTGGGGATTTCATATTTACCACTAAATGAAAAGGCAATTGAGACCGCAACGGAAGTAGGTACAGTAGAAGTTAAGCGGGAAAAGAAAAAGAGCAGTTACCTAAACGCTAACGAAAGTATTCAAAAAGAAATTGATAAAGGAAAGCTAGGTTTCAAACGCAAATATGTAAGATGTTAAAATTTAGCTTTGCATAGAGGTGTTGATCCAAGAAGGATTGACGCTCTTTTTGTTGAAGTTACTGAACTAACGAAGTAGTTTGGTTGAAGAATGATTTTTGATTCTAGTTACCGAATTATTTAAATTACCAATCAAGATCCAGGTGCGGTGCGAGGGGTCATCTCAGTCACAAAACTACTAAGGTAAAAAAATTGCTAAAATGAAAGAAGTGAAGGTTTTGATTAAATATAAATGTCTCCATCATGTAAGTCTTTCTGTGACAAATTTGGAAAGAGCAAAAGAATTCTATGGTAAAATTTTATGTTTAAAAGAAATACAGCGTCCTGATTTTGATTTTCCAGGTGCTTGGTATGAAATAGAGGGACATCAACTTCACTTGATAGTTGATCCCTCTTCACAGACGATTCGTAAGGATAAAAGCTTATCTAGCAGAGAAGGTCACTTTGCCCTTCGAGTCGAGAACTACTATGACACTCTTAAATGGTTAAAACAGAATGAAGTTGAAATCCTTGAAAAACCAAATGGAAAAAGTGGATTCGCACAAATTTTCTGTGCTGACCCAGATGGTAATTTGATTGAACTAAATGTTTATCAAAAAGATCTATAAGTAGGTAAGATAAATAAGGATGCTATTCCTGGCACTTTTTTTATTGAACTTAACTGGAGCTTTTCTTTACTAGATCGTTCTTTCCAAAAAAAAATTCATTGATTAATCTTCAAGAATCGAATGTGTTAGTTGAAGAAACCAATGATTATTTATGATGGTGAAAATTTTGATGTTGTAGTAGTAAATGAGGTCATATATTGTACAAAAAGGATAGATGTAAGCAGGTTTTATCCCTGTTCATTTATCCTTTTCCATTTACCCTATATAATATGCGACCTTATAATTATAAGGTTCTGTAATTATCTTCTTGACTTTTAATGAAAAATGAGAACGAGGTAATGTGAGTTTGGATAAAAACTTTATTTTCATCTTATAAGAGTGAATCCTATCTAGGATGAACAATACCAACTTTCTTTAAAATCAAGCATTAGAGGCAAAAAATGATTTATAATAAGATAAAGTTCTTTTCTCTTATAAATAGCTGCAATACTTGGATAGCTGGTCTATAGCGGAGAATATTAATATAAAATATGTAAAATAGAATACAATAACATACTGTAAACTATCAAAGGGGTTCAACATGGGAAAATTAGAAGAAATATACCCGATTGCAATTGAGCAAACGAAACAAAAAATTGTACAAGATATGGATCGCTATTTAGAGGTACAAGAAATGCTTCCTGCTTGTGAGACATACATAACAGACAGATTATCCTATATCGAACAAATCTGGATAAATGTTTGGTTGAATAAAGCTTCAAATGATGTGCCAAGAAAAGAAAAGAAAGCATTTTTGAAAGCTAAGGGTTATGACACCGAAGGAGTAGCGCATAAGTTAATCAATAATATGTTTCGTAATGAGTTGCGAAACATTCAACCATTCGAGGCAATCCCTTGGATAAAACAATCTTTTTCTCAAAATCAGCAAGACTGGGAGCTGAGATATAGAAAAGCAAGGGAAACGTACTTCAAAAGACTGGAAGAACAAAGACAGGCTGAAGAGCGGTGGAAAGTAAGAGTCAAACTTCAAGAAACAGTTCGTGAATTTTTTGAAGAAAATACACTGATTTTATATTTGCATGTTCGTCATTATATAGCTGGAGTTTTAGCAGATGATCTTCAAAATAAACCGAAATACCACTATACCGAGCCTTATCTGCTTGAAGAACGGTTGGTGGAGCAAGGATCGTTTGACAGCACAGAGTATATCATGGTAACGGATTTTTTTGAAGAACTGACAGGTGATATTCATTCTCTATATATTTGGGGACGAAGTGAATTTGAATATGAAACATATTACTATCGCTACGAAAAAATGGTTTTGGAATTTATTACGGACATCGCACCTAAACTAGCAATGGAACACTTACCAAACATGTTACTTCAGGATTTCTCAAAAACTTATGGCGAAGAATTGACTGTAGTAGCTCTTAAAGGATTGCTGCGTGATGAATGGGCTGATTTATCTGAAGCCTGTTTTGATGAGCTTCAAGAAGAATATTTGGCTGATCTACTAAAACTTAGTGATATTCCTTTTGATAAAGTATTGCATCAAGAAATCTTTGAAAAGGATGAGGCTGAACGGGAGCGAAAAATAGCCGAAGAATTGGCGGAACAAGCACGAAGGAAAGAAGAAGAGAAAAGGATTATTGATGATATTTTTGGTATGGCTTTTACTCCAACATTAGGACAAAGTAAAAAATATGTATTACATATTGGTGAGACAAATACAGGGAAAACTCACCAAGCGCTGCAAAAAATGAAAAAAGCAAAAAGTGGTCTGTATCTTGCCCCGCTCAGACTTCTCGCACTTGAAGTGTATGAAAAGCTAAATATAGAAGGCGTTCATTGCTCATTAAAGACAGGTGAGGAAGAAAAACTAGTGGAAGGCGCAAGCCATATCTCCTCAACGGTCGAAATGTTCCATGAGAAGGACTATTATGATGTAGTCGTCATTGATGAAGCACAAATGATCGCAGATAAAGACCGTGGTTTCTCTTGGTATCGAGCCATTACGAAGGCGAATGCAAAAGAGGTCCACGTAATCGGGAGTAAGAATATCAAAATGATGCTTCTTGATCTTTTAGAAGAAGCCGATATTGAATTACACGAATATAGCCGAGAAATCCCCTTGGAAGTAGAATCGAGAGAGTTTAGTTTGAAAAATACGGAAAAAGGGGATGCCCTAGTTTGCTTTTCTAGAAGGCAAGTACTTGAAACAGCGTCCAGGCTACAACGAAGTGGACATAAAGTTAGTATGATATATGGAAGTATGCCGCCAGAAACTAGGAAAAAACAAATTGATCTGTTTAATAAAGGGAAAACATCCGTTGTTGTTGCGACAGATGCAATCGGAATGGGGCTAAACTTACCGATCCGCCGCATAGTATTTCTAGAGAATGAAAAATTTGATGGGATTAGAAGAAGAAGATTGACTTCCCAAGAAGTAAAACAAATTGCAGGGAGAGCGGGAAGAAAAGGTATTTATAATACAGGAAAAGTGGCATTTACGTCTGACATAAAAATCATGAAAAGTCTGCTAGAACAAATAGATGATCCAATACAGACTTTTGCGATAGCGCCAACCACTCCCGTATTTGAACGCTTTCAGAAGTATTACCGGCATATGGGCACATTTTTTGAAATGTGGCAGAAATTCGACCCGCCAAAAGGAACGCAAAAAGCATCTCTTTCAGAGGAGCGAGAACTTTATGAGCTGATTTGCGATACCGAAATCGAAGTTCGTTTTTCTTTAATGGATTTATACGGATTTCTCCACCTACCATTTTCAACAAAAGAATCAGCACTCGTTCGTCAGTGGCTAGACACAGTAAAAGCCATTGCAGAAGAAAGGGAACTTCCCGAACCGGTCATTAAAACGAGAAATCTAGAGGAACATGAACTTTCTTATAAAGCCATTGGTCTTCACCTTTTATTTTTGTACCGTTTAGATAGAAGAACTGAAGCTGTGTATTGGGAACGTGTTCGGGAAGAAATTAGCGATGGTGTTCAAGATCAATTAAAAGATGAAGTGATTAATTTTCAGAAAAAATGCAAGCGATGCGGTAAAAAGCTGCCGGATGATTCACGTTTTCCTATTTGCGAAGCTTGTTACCGTAGTGGGCAAAGACGAACATTTAGATCACATCATCGCTGAAATTAAACAGGTTAAAGATCTGATGAAAAGGTCCAAATAATAGTAGTTTAAAAAGTAGGAAGGAAATAATTTATTTAATAACTTACTAAAAAGAGGGTAGCTAAAAAGGCTGATCTCGCACTTACTTAATACAGTATAGCGATACATACAATTATCTTATACTGTATTAAGTAAGTGCGAATCTATTCCTTTTTTATACCCTCTTTTTAATCTGTTCAAAAAGCGATTGGACACTTAATAAAAAAACTTTTCAATTATTTTAATGTCTGCTTTTACTCTTCCATTCACCATTTGTCGAAGATGCTGTATTTCAATTTTTTCACCGTTCATGAGAGCTTCTAGAATACATCGACCGGAAACACCGAAAATGTCAGATAAAACGAAGGTCAGTTTAATATTAGCGTCTTGAAGAATTTTGTGAATGCGATTCCGTTCAGAAGTCCGGGTATGAATCAATTTTTTCGGTAACGTGTTAGATCACGTAAATTTCTAATATCTTCAGGTGGAACAAACTTGTGTTCTATAAGTCCAGCGCGTAATAGTTTGGCAAGCCACTCTACATCTTTCCCGTCGGTTTTACGTCCGGGAACATTCTTCACATGTTTAGCGTTGGCAAGCACAAGATGGAAGTCACCTTCAAGAATGTTCCATACCGGTTTCCAGTAGACTCCGGTGCTTTCCATTACGACATCGGTGATTTGTTAAGAAGATAACCAATCGTTTAATGACAAAAGTCCATGGGTTGAAGTCGAAAAGGTTTGAATTTCTTTTTTTGGTCTTTTATCCAAAGGACCATATAAAATACAAGTTACTATAGTCTCTTGGTGCACATCTAGACCTGCACACCGTTCAATCATTGCTTCCATAGAACATTCACCTCAAAATAAGATTAACAATACATGTGACAGGAGATCCGTTACAGAAATTTTTGTATACGTACTTTACGTGCATTGGTTCTTCAAGACTGTCACAACCAGTTTTGACCCGGTTAATTTGTTAATTATACTGATGTACCTTTAAGACTGTTCTCTAGGAGATTGTTGCTTTTTACCATATTGAAAGGAACGATTCAGAGTATAATTTAAAAAACTACTTTAAAAAGCATCTATAATTCAAGCACAGCTGTGATTAGACGTGTCCAGCGCTTGATACTAAAAGATTAAATTATAAATACAATATCTCTAAAAAACACTAAATGTCAAAAATTTTTCAATTAGGTAAAAAAAATATATATATAAATATTTTGAACTTTCGTACAATTATTTGTATAGTAAATTAACAAAAAAGAGGAGGAAATGATGGGATCTACTAGATTAATGAGCCATGTTAATACAGTATGTGACTGGGTAATTAGACTACTTTATCTAAATTTTCTTTGGTTTTTTTTTACAATCGTTGGTCTGGTTATAGCTGGCATATTTCCTGCTACTGTTGCTTTGTTTTCTGTACTTCAGGAAAGTTTTCAAAAAGGGGAAAATGTAAGGGTTTTCAAACGTTTTTGGAACGTGTACAAAAGGGAATTTAGGAAAGCGAATGTATTAGGAATTATAATCGTGATGATTTCTATTATTTTTTACACGGACTGGCTCTTTACCAATCAAGTTATGGGTACTTTAGGGATGATTGCAAAAGGTATTCTTCTTGGAAGTTGTTTTGTATATGGAATTACATTGTTGTATGTGATACCGGTTTACTTACATGTAAATGGCAAGTTATTTACTACAATGAAATTAGCTTTTCTGATAGGAATTACCTATCCACAATATACGTTTTTCATGTTGCTTTCCATAGTTTCTATTATGCTAGTAAGCTTCTTACTACCAATGGCTGGATATCTCTTTTTCATAAGTGGCATAGGATCTGTACTCATGTATTTTTCCATACATGTAATAAAGAAAGTAGAAGAACGACAAAAAATAACAAAACCAGGAAAATCACGTTTGATCATCCATAATTAAAATTGGGAAAATGATACTCTTGGGAGGGTGGGTTATATGAGTGTTGATGCGAAAAGTGTGATGGAAAAAAATGTTGTAAAGAATATTAAATCTATAAAAATCAATAAGAAAAGTAAAATTGAGAAAAATGAAAACTTAGCCGGGCTATTATTTGTTTCTCCCATGTTAATAGGGGTCGGAATATTAACGCTACTTCCGATTATAGCAACGTTTATTTTAAGCTTTGCGGATTGGAATTTTATCATGGGAATTACACAAATAAATTGGGTAGGACTGGATAATTTTAAAGCTTTGTTTGAAAATGAAGGATTCCTTAAATCAGTCGTGAATAATTTACTTTTCTTGTTAACGGTTCCGATAACAATGATCTTTTCATTACTTATCGCCATTGTCATTGATAAACATGTATACATGAAGAGTTATTTTAAAGTAGCCTTTTTCATGCCGTATATCTCTAGTATTGTTGCCATTGCAGTAGTTTGGCAAGTATTATTTAATCCAACAAATGGACCGATCAATCAATTTTTATTCTCGATTGGTATTGAAAATCCACCTACATGGATAGCCGATCCGAATTTCGCGCTAATTTCTGTAATGGTAATTCAAATTTGGGCATCGATTGGATTTAATATGATTCTCTTTTTAGCAGGTCTCCAGTCTATACCTAAAGAACTATATGAAGCCGCTGATATGGACGGAGCGACAGCGTGGGATAAATTTAAGAACATCATGCTTCCTGCTTTATCGCCTACAACATTCTTTCTTTTGATTACCGGAATTATTGGTACATTTAAAGTGTTTGACTTGATTGCCGTATTAACAAAAGGTGGTCCAATTAATTCAACAACTATGCTTGTATGGCACTTATATGAAAGCGCATTCGTGGATCTAAAAATCGGCTATGCTTCCGCCATTGCCGTTGTCTTATTCATTTTTGTTCTAATCATTACTTTATTACAATGGGTCGGACAGAAAAAATGGGTGAACTATTAAGAAGAAGTCTTATGAGACTTTCATTGATTCAGAAATACAATCGTTAATATGTTGCTTGGGGAGGAAGATCCATGGAGAAAAAAATCACCCTACGAAAGATTATTATTACCATAATTGCTTTTGTAGTTAGTATCGCCTTTTTATTGCCTTTCATTTGGATGTTATCAACATCATTTAAGATTGAAGCAGATGTTTTTAAATTTCCAGTTGAGTGGATTCCAACAAGATGGAATGGGATTGAAAACTTTAAAGAGGTTTGGTTAGGTCAATATCCCTTTGCACTTTATTATTGGAACTCTATTAAAGTCACTGTGATAACAACAGCGATTTCCGTAACGGTATCAGCTATGGCAGCCTACGGTTTTTCGAAAGTGAATTTCCCGGCTGGTAAGTTTCTGTTTTTAATTGTTTTGACCACTTTTATGGTACCGCAACAATCAATCTTAATTCCGCAATTTATTTTATATCGCTATTTAGGACTATTTGATAGCCATTTCGGCTTGATTCTTTTAGGTAGCTTTAGCGTCCTAGGAACATTTATGTTAAGACAGTTTTTTATGGGAATTCATTCGGACTATATTGACGCTGCAAAAATAGATGGTGCTGGCCACTTTAGAATTTTTTGGTCGATTGCTTTGCCGATTGTAAGACCAGCTATTGCAACGTACGCAATTTTACGTTTTATTTGGACTTGGAATGATTATCAAAATCCACTCATCTTCTTACGTACAGATGGATTATATACTCTTCAGCTAGCTATGCAAAAATTTACATCATTAAATGGCGAATTCTATTCCTTAATTATGGCAGCAGCGGTATCAGCAATACTTCCTCTCGTAATTGTCTTTATTATTGGTCAAAAGCAAGTTATTGAAGGGATTGCTATGGGGGGAGTAAAAGGATAATTGGTTTCACAGAAAGAAAATATAAAAAATTAAACGAATACAGGGGGGAACGAACAATGAAGAGATTCTTAATGCTAGTTTTGGGTCTTAGTTTAGTTATTGGGATCGTAGCTGGTTGTAGCCAAAAGCAATCCACAAGTTCAAATGGTAAAGAAGCAGGACCAGAAACGATTAAATTTTATACACATGGAACTGAAGATGGGTATGCATGGAAGAGAACAATCAGTGCTTTTGAAGAAAAATACCCAGATATTAAAGTTGATGTTGTTCAATTAAGTGAGAAACAGGATTCACAAGAGGCGCTAAAAAAGATTGATTTAGCTGCAGCGTCTGGCGAAGAGATGGATGTCATTATGTTTACAAATGCTGCAAATTATGCCCAGCGTGTTAATTTAGGCATGTTAGAACCGATTGATAGTTATATCGAAAAAGATGGATTTAAAATGGAAGACGAATATAAAGTGGATACGAGTATTAACGGTAAATATTACGGAGTGCCGGGAAAATTTGTTTCGTGGTATGTCCTATTAAATAAAGATCGGTTAGATGCTGCTGGACTTGAAGTGCCAAAGAGTTGGACTTGGGATGAGTTTATGGAATATGCTAAAAAGTTGTCTTCTAAAGGTCACTATGCTACTTATTTTCATGGTCCATGGGATGGAGCTTGGATCAACTATATGAGCTTGCGACTACAGTCTCAAGAAAAAGATGCTGGTTTCTTAAAAACAGATGGAACTTCAAATATGGACAATCCATTGTATAAAGAATCGTTAGCGATGCGCTTAAAAATGGAGAAAGAAGATAAAACAGCTGTGCCATATTCTTCAATGATTTCACAAAAAATGAATTATCGTGATCAATTTTTTACACAAGCAGTAGATATGATAATTACGGGTACTTATATGACAGCAGAACTTGGTGGTTCAGAGCGCTTTCCGGCTGAGTTCAATGTTGCAGTAGCACCGTTTCCACAAAATAAAATTGACGAAAAAGGATCGTATTCAGTCGGTGAAGGTGATATTCTAGGTATATCCGCTAATTCCAAACATAAAGATGCTGCATACAAATTTATTAGATGGTATTCAACTGAAGGACAAGAAGCACAAGGACTAAATATTCCTTCATGGACTAAAGTGTCAGATGAGCAAATTGTAGAATTGATTAATAAAACTTTGGGTGAAGCAAAGAATCCAGAAAAAGTTGATAAAGATTCATTAATTCATTCGATTCAAACAATTATTACAGCAAAAGCTGGTAAGCCAGTATCATACCAATCTGAAATTGATCAAGCTTTATCAGCGGAATTTGAAAAATTAATTCTTGATAGACAAAATCTTGATGAAACAGTGGCAAACTCGAAAAAAATCGTACAAGATATTTTAGATAAAAATAAAAAGTAATTTAAATTTTGTTTTTCAGTTACATCGAATAAAAAAGCTAGATTAAATCTGAACTAGTTGAATCATTTTCCGCCTTAGCTGACTATTTAAATAGCCAGTTAAGGCTTTTTTTGTTGGTGTTATCAAGGACAGTTACATAGAGGACAATCCGCCGTAAATAGCCGTAATGTTTCTGTTTCCAAATAGTGGGAGTAAAGAATACTAGATGACAAGAAATTTCCCGAATTATAAAAGAGTTTTCTTGGAAGATATGATAATGATAAAATAGATAAAAGTAATTAAACTGATGAATTTTGTATTTATTTCCATTATATCCCTATTAAAAAGAGAACCCCAAAGATGAAGACAATGCGCTGTCTTCATTCAATTCTATTTCAGATATTGTTCAATTATACTTTTTGAATGGTTATGTTAAACAATATTGTTCATCAAGCGTTTCGTGGAGGTCGGGGCTAGAATGAGAGTCAAAATCAAACGCATCAAATAACATAGCCTTTTGAATAATAAATTTACCTTAGTACATCCAGCTTTTATTAGTCAAGAATTGTTGACTGTTATGGAGGTTTTGGCATGAAGACAAGAATAAACCAAATTGTATCATCCTTCTCATTTCGTGATAAAGTGCTTTTGCTAACCATAACTTGTCTAATATTACCGGCAATATGCACATTCTCAATCTATAATTATTTAACGAAAGATGCTGTGGAAGAACAAGCCATTATTAGCGCAAAAAATGAATTGAAACTAACAGACGAATACTTAAAGAAAATCTTTGAAGATATGTTATACACCCTAAATTTTATTCAATTAGACACAGAACTGAACACCATTTTTAGAAATCCTAAATTGAATACGGATGATTTAGAGCATGATAGTCTATATATAAATTTTATTAATGATAAAAAAGTGAATAGAATTTTGGAAACCCTTACTTTGAGAGATCAAAGTATATTTATCACGATTATACTTAATAATGGGAAATTTTATTCGAACTATTCATTTAATGAATATAGTCCGGAACTTGTAAGAAATGAGTCGTGGTTTAAAAAATTAAGCCAACTAACAGGATATCGTTCAATTTGGCTGGAGCCACATACAACGATGTTCGCATCTGAAAAACTAAAAAGTCCTGATTCAATATCTGTAGCAAGAGTATTACAAGATAGCATAACAGGAGTGTATGGATATGCGATCATTACGACTACTGTAGATAGAATTAGCGAGATATTGAAAAGTGAAAACAGCGATAATCACATTTTACTAATGAATGATACGAATCTACTAATTGGTACTAATCAAGATTTAGATAAAATGTTATCGACACACGTGAGAAGTAAAGAATATTTTAAAAATGAAACGATTATTCGGATCGAAGGTCAAGATTATTTGATCAATACTCGTGATCTTTCAATAACGGATTGGAAATTAATTTCACTAATCCCTTATGAAAAAGCCACGTTTCGAGTTAATGCAATTTTCAATAAAATCTTTATCGTTCAAACAATTGCATTCCTATTATTTTTATTTTTACTTACATTTATATTAAGTAAGATATTAAATCGGTTAGTTGATTTAAGGAATTTCGCGACAAATGTGCAAAGTGGTGATTTGTCTGTACGCTCATCTTTAACAGGAAATGATGAAATCGCCACTCTTTCCACCTCTTTCAACCTCATGTTAGATAAAGTGAGGGAAATGATTGAAGAAAATACAATCATCCAATCAAGAAAAAGGCAAGCGGAATTAGAAATGTTACAGGCGCAAATCAATCCACACTTTTTATTTAATGTCTTAAATTCTATCCGAATGAAAGTATTGATGAAGCGTGATCATGAAAGTGCTAAAATGATCAGCTCGTTGTCAAAGCTATTACGAATGACGATAGATAAAAACAAAGGGATGATCACTTTTCAAGAAGAGTTAGAGATTAATCGAGATTATATTCGCTTAATGAATATGCGCCAAAAACATGAAATTGGCTTGGAAATAAATGTTTGTAAAGAAACGCATCACATAAAATTACCGCGCTTAGTATTACAGCCAATCATTGAAAATGCCATTATTCATGGGTTGAACGGACAAGGGGGGGTTATTGAGATAGAAGCATTATTTCATAATCATACATTGAAAATTGTAATAGAAGATTCAGGGGGAGGAATAGAGGATGAGCATCTTTTAAAACTTAATGAAAATTTAAAGCATGAAGATTTAGGCTCTACCGAAGACAGTGAAATAAATGGTTTTTCAAGTATTGGTCTATCAAATGTTTATGAAAGAATGAAATTGACATTTGGTGAGAACTTTATCATGCATGTACAAAGTGAACTGAATAAGGGGACCAAAGTAACTATGGTAATTCCTATTCAGGAGGAGTGAATAGGATGTATAAAGTGATGTTAGTAGATGACGATTATCCAGTATTAGAGTATCTTTCAAAAATGATTGATTGGAGTGAACTTGGTTTAACTTTACAAAGTGTACATATAAATGGCATGAGTGCGTTAATAGAAGCGGAGACGAGCATGCCAGATATCCTAATAACAGATATTGGAATGCCGAAAATGGATGGCATTAATCTTACAAAAAAGTTAAAAGAAAAAAACTCATCTTTAATAGTTGCTATTCTTTCATGTCATAATGAATTTGAATTTGTACAATCAGCATTAAAATTAAAGGTACAAGAGTACATTTTAAAGGATAGATTAGATCTTGATCAAGTCGTACAATTATTACGTCAATTCAAACATACATTGGATGTTGAGCAAAATAATAAGAAAAGTCAATTGCAAATGGCCCATACCCTTGAAAGAAATAAAGCAATGATGATAGAGAAACTATTAAATAAAACGATCTATCAGCCACTTCATTATGAAAAAGATTGGTCAAAAGAGGCTGAATTATTTGGTATCAAAAGAAACCAGAAATACATCATTATATTATGTGTAGTCGATGCTTACCAATCATTGCTTAATCAGTTCCGTTCAAAGGCTCTGATGAACTTTCTATTTTATAATGTCATAACAGAAATGATGGATAAAGAAGAATTAAAAGGTGTGTACGGACATTTTGACAAGGAGAATTCCTATTTATTTATTCCAGATCACGATATATGTGAAGAAGATACTTATAAGATTAAAAAAGTCATTGAAAAGATCCAATGTATATTTTATGAAACATTTGGAATATCTATATCGTTTATTATCGGTAAAGGTGCTACATTACCAATTGAAATTAAGAATCAAATGATTAAACTAATGGAGTCTAAAGTTCAAAAATTTTATCTGAAACCAAAGAGTATAGTGAACTTACAAGAATTACCTATATCACAAGAAAATATTTTTAGTTGGTATAATGAAGCATCTAGGGAATTCAAAGAAACCATCGTGCTAAATAATGTGGAAAT
The DNA here is from genome assembly GCF_014138605.1 of Peribacillus huizhouensis. Classification (GTDB taxonomy): domain Bacteria; phylum Bacillota; class Bacilli; order Bacillales; family DSM-1321; genus Peribacillus; species Peribacillus huizhouensis. Next base: position 58,000 of record NZ_JACJHX010000013.1, read on the forward strand.
GGAACAAAAAGTAGCAATGATAAAAAAATGGATCCAATTTATTATAGACCATCAATTTTCACCAGACTCGGTTAAAGACTGGATGTTGAAGATATTACTTGATATTAAAGTAAAAATTCAAGCGTTGACAAATTTTAAATTGTATGGAGTACCTGAAAATCTATATGATACGATTTCACAAATCAACGGAATTTTTGAAATGGAAAATTGGCTAATCGAGTTCTTTAATAAAAGTAGTAATCAAGCAATCTATGAATCAATATCAAACGTAGAAATTGCAAATGCTTGCAGGTACATTTCTGAAAATATTCATAGGAAAATAACACAGGATGAAGTAGCGAGTTACTTACACCTTAATTCTAGTTATTTTAGCCGCTTGTTTAAAAAAGAAGTAGGGGAAAATTTCGTTAAGTACATTGTAAATTTGAAAATGAAACGTGCGAAAGAATTATTGGATCAAACGAATTATACAGTAATCGAAATTAGTGAACTGTTGGGTTATGAAAATCAGAGTTATTTTAACAAAACTTTTAAAGCGTTTGCAGGGATTGCTCCTATAGAATATAGAAAGGGAGATTATGCAAAATAGGACATGGGGTTAAAACGGCTACCTTTTACCATGAAGGGGTCATTCTGTAGCAGGCTACATTCACCTAATCACAATGATGGCGGTTGGAGACCGGATTTTGCAGTAATTTCTTAAAAAGTACATATATTTTCTAAATAGTTTGGCTAGAAACTTCTGATCTACGAACTGGATAAGGACAAGTTGCAAGACTAGATTGATTGGTATGTCTGAGATTTCTAACAGCTTTTAAGTTGTAAGGAAATGGGACAGGCGCAGAAAATTTAATGCAGCAATCCACTTTCATCAGGTGATACTGTTTGAGATCCAGGACCATTTTCAACGAATGAATCAGGTCTTGTTCGTCAATGGCTAGATACAGTCAAAGCGATCGCAGAAGATCAGGAACTTCCTGAACCGATTATCAAAACAAGAAACCTAGAAAAATATGAACTTTCATATAAAGCAATTGGCCTTCATCTTTTATTTTTATATCGTTTAGATAAAAGGACAGAAGGTATTTATTAGGAACGTGTCCTTGAAGAAATCAGCGATGGTGTACTGGATCATTTAAAAGATGAAGTAATCAATTATCAAAAAAATGCAAGCGTTGCGGCAAAAAACTGCCTGACGACTTAAAATTTCCAATTTGTGAATCTTGTTACCAAAATGGGAAAAGAAGAATATTCCGATCTAATAATCGTCGGTAGTAATATAGATTTAGACTTAAAGTCTGGATTCTCAATATAGTTAGGAGATATCTTTTTATCAGATTAATTTACATAGATTATTCAGCTAAAACCACTAATTGGAGAATGAAATAACCTTCAGTAGGAAATAAAAGCCTCACTGATGGTTATTTTATTTTTTTTAAATATTTAATGAAAGTTGTGCGCAATAGTATAAAAAATTTTATTAAGAATGAATTTTGGTTGTTGAATTTTCAGAAACAAATGACTATAATAAAATATATTATTCCGATTGATTTACATTGGATAAACAATTGTTATGAATGGAAGGGGGCAGAAGCATGCGAGGAATCATACATAATAGTGAAATTTTAGCATCTATATATAGTGATCTTGATAATAGCTTCGAGCAAATTAAGAACTGGAGAAGATATTTGCACCAACATCCTGAACTTTCTTTTCAAGAAATACAGACTGCTGAATTTATTGCTGAAACTTTGAAAAGCTTTGGTCTAGAAGTTAGGACGCAAGTTGGTGGGAATGGAGTTATTGGGATATTACAAGGAGAAAAAGAGGGGAAAACGATTGCATTAAGAGCTGATTTCGATGCCCTTCCAATTTTGGATGAGAAGGACGTCGTGTTCAAATCACTTAATCCGGGCGTTATGCATGCGTGTGGTCATGATGGTCATACATCCGCTTTATTAGGTGTAGCCCAAACATTAAATAAATTTCGCCATAACATAAATGGGAAAATTTTGTTTGTTTTTCAACATGCTGAAGAACTTCCACCTGGTGGTGCGCAAGCAATGGTTGCTGAAGGAATTTTAGATGAAGTAGACTATGTATTTGCAGCTCATTTGGCAACAGAACTTCCTTTAGGAAAAATCGCTGTAGGCGAAGGTTATAAAATGGCAGCGGTTGATAAATTTGCAATTACGATACAAGGAAAAGGGGGCCACGGGGCAAAACCGGAAGAGTCCATTGATTCGATTGTAATTGGGAGTGAAATCGTTAGTTCCTTACAAAAAATCGTAAGTCGAAGAATTAGTCCTTTACAATCAGCAGTTGTGACGATAGGCGTTTTTCAAGCGGGAACAGCGTTTAATATTATCGCTGATTCTTGTAAATTAGAAGGGACAGTACGTACATTTAATCGTCAAGTAAGAGACCAGGTTGAAAGTGAGATCAATGCGATAGTTAACGGAATTACATCTGGTTTTCATGCTACTTCTAAAATCGATTATCTAAGAGGTTATCCTGCTTTATATAATCACAAGGTGGAATCTGAAACAGTAAGGGAAATTTTATCTGAAACCTTTTCAAATGATGCAGTAATTGAATTAGAGACGTCTATGGGAGCAGAAGATTTTTCTTATTTTTTACAAGAAAAACCGGGGACATATTTCAAAGTTGGTGCTCGAACGGATGAAGAGTACACACAATTCCCACATCATCATCCACGTTTTGATTTTGATGAAAGAGCATTGTTAATGATTGAAAAGAGTTTCGTGAAAATTATTTCGCATTATTTATTTTAGTAAGAGAAGGAGGAGACGTCATGGCGTTTATTTTTGACCACTTAGTTCATTTTGTTGAAGATCCGAAAGTAGCAATTGAAGAATTAGAATCTTATGGGATCCATGCAGTTGAAGGTGGGGTACATGAAAAGCGAGGAACATACAATACTCTTAGTTATTTTGATTTAAGTTATATAGAGTTTCTTGGTACATATGATCGAACTTTAGTTGAACAAACGGAGCATCTTCCAAATAGCCTGCAGGAGACAATCGTTTTAGACCGATTTGCAGAAGGGTTCTCTCGGTTTGCAGTACGGACTACAAATATAAATAAAGATGCAGAAAAATTTCGTGAAAAAGGATTGAAGGTCAATGGCCCTGTTCCTTATAGTAGAAAAAGACCTGATGGCAGTTTAATAGAGTGGCAATTATTATTTGTAGGAGATGATCAGAACGAATTACAATTACCGTTTATCATTCAATGGCATGATAGTGATGAGGTAAGACGAAATGAACAAATTAAAAAAGGGGTAATTGTAGAACACCCAGCTGGGATTGCTTTTTCCCACGTCATGTTTGCCGTTAAAGATGTAGATTATGCGATTGAAAAATGGTCGAATTTATTAGAGTTGAAAGCTGGCGATGTTTATATCGATGATAAACTGCAAGCTAAATGTCAAACATTAGAACTTGAAGGCGGTAATTTAGTGTTCTGTAGTCCGATAGGTGATGGGATTGTTTCTGAAACATTAGAGAAAAGAGGCGAAAAGCCATTTCAAGTAAACTTTTCAGGTGGAAGCAGTAATCTAACCTTTGAGTTATTAGGTGGAGTATATAACATTATCAATTCATAAAAATAGCTATATTGCTAATATGATAGGAATGTTGGTTACAGTGTAGCTAATCACTTCTTATTAGGGACTGTTGAGCATTTCAATTGAAATATTTCTTTAACTATAAAACCAAGTAAACAGATATAAATAAATAGTATAGGAGTTTAGAAAATGAAAATTAAAAGAAATTTGTTTTCCTTCATTAGTTTGATGATCGTATTGGCTGTCGCGTTAGCTGGCTGTGGTTCTTCACCTAATTCTGATAAAACTTCAGGACAAAACGAAAATGGTAGCTCAGATAAAATAATTCGTATGGGCTACCAAAAAGGAAATACGATCAATATATTAAAAGAAAGTGGCATATTAGAGGAAAAATTGAAAGAAAAAGGCTATACAGTTGAATGGAAAGAATTTGTCCATGGAAATGCAGTAGTAGAGGGACTCGTTACAAAAAATATTGATTTTGGTCATGCAGCTGATGGAGCAGGTATTTATGCTCAAGCAGGTAATAAACCATTGGTTTATGTTGGGGCTGATTTACCGAACCCTGAAGGTGTTGGTGTATTAGTTCACAAAGATTCTGGTCTTACATCGATCAAAGATTTAAAAGGCAAAAAGATTGGTGTATTACAAGGTGGAAACCATCATTATTTAGCAGTTCTTGCCCTAGAAGAGGCAGGGATCAGTGCTGAGGATGTGGAGTGGGTGTACTTAAATGATGCAGCTCAAGGTCGTACAGCATTTGAAACGAATAAAATTGACGTACTTGCTTCATACGATCCATTTTTAGCGGGGACGGAAATAGACTTAGAAACGATTAATTTGACAGAAGGAAAAGATTACGGTTATCCAAATCGAACATTTTATTATACGAACGAAGAGTTCAATCAAGAACATCCTGAATTAGTAGAGCTAATCTTAGCAGCGACAGATGAATCTGATAAATGGGCTAATGAAAATAAACCAGAAGTAGTGAAGTTAGTATCTAAAATGTTAGGAATTGATGAAGCTATTATCGCTAAGGCTATAGAACGTCGTGAATATGGTGTCAATAAAATAAATGAAGAAATTATTGCTGCCCAACAAAAACAAGCAGATGTTTACTATGAACTTGGTTTAATTCCAGCAAAAATAGATGTTGCTGAATATATGCCGATTAATTAAGCTAGGAGAATATAATGAATAAAAAAATGGTACTCAAGATTATCCCATGGATTATCCCAATTGGAACAATTCTCATATGGCAACTTATTGCCTCGAATGAATGGATATCGACTCGACTTGTACCAGCACCTTTTACCGTATTAACGAGTTTTTATCAATTAGTCATGTCGGGTGAATTATTTTATCATATGGAAATGAGCTTAACGAGAGCTCTCATAGGATTGCTCATTGGTGGGGGTATAGGTTTTATACTTGGGATTGCAAATGGTCTGTCTAAATTTTCATACTTGTTTACAGATACATCTTTACAAATGATTCGAAATATACCGAACTTAGCGCTTATGCCGCTTGTCATCATTTGGTTCGGCATTGATGAAGGGGCAAAAATCTTTCTAGTTGCTATTGGTGTAATGTTCCCCATTTATATTAATACACTTCATGGTATTAAAAATATTGATGCTGGGTTTATTGAAATGGGAAAAATGTACGGATTGAAAGGGTGGGCATTATTTAAAGAAATCTTATTACCAGGGGCATTACCATCTATTTTCGTTGGCTTGCGCTATGCTTTAGGTATAATGTGGATTACTTTAATTGTCGCTGAAACGATAGCTACCTCAAGAGGTGTTGGATACTTAGCTATGACCGCTCAACAATTTATGCAGTCAGACATTATCCTAATTACGATTATCTTATATGCCGTATTCGGAAAAGTAGCCGATTTAATTGCTCAATGGGGAGAAAGAAAAGCACTGCGATGGCATAAAAGCTACATTAAGTAATGTCTGGAGGGATCAATTATGGGTGTGCCATCTTTAGCAGAGAGATCTACACATCAAAAAAAGGCTGTACAAATTCTTCTACAGCAGATTGATAAATCATTTGGAGATAAAACGGTATTAAAAAATCTTAATTTAGAAATTGAATCAGGAGAATTTGTTGTCATCGTTGGTAAAAGTGGAAGTGGAAAAAGTACTCTTTTACGTTTAGTGGCTGGTTTAGAGGAACCAACATCAGGACAAATTACCTTTAATGATCAATCGATTAAAGACTCTAAATTAAGCGCTACTATGATGTATCAAGATTCTCGTCTTTTACCTTGGAAAACAGTTATAAATAATGTAGGTTTAGGGTTAAAAGGGGACTGGAAGGAAAAAGCAGAAAAAACATTAGATTTGGTTGGCTTGTATTCTTTTAAAGATCAATGGCCATCGACGCTGTCTGGTGGACAACAGCAGCGGGTTGCACTTGCTAGAGCATTAGTGCACAAGCCATCCCTATTATTATTGGATGAACCATTAAGTGCATTAGATGCGCTAACTCGCATGGATATGCAAAATTTAATAGAAAAGCTTTGGCTAAATCAAGGTTTTACAGCATTACTCGTCACACATGATGTTCGTGAAGCTGTGAAATTAGCAGATCGAATTATCTTAATTGAGGATGGAGATATCACTTTAAATATCAAAAATACAGTAAAGAGACCGCGTGATTTTTCTGATGTGATGTTAGCGCAAATGGAGAAGAAGATTCTTGAGAAAATTATGGAATCGTAAAATGGAACTTTGAATCATATGGTCTGTTAAAGAAGAGAGCAAACATTGCTCTCTTTTTTATAGTTTTTCTAACAGGTCTATGGTCAAAGAAAGAAAGGTCGTCCCCGTTACGAATAATGTTCTCTCTGTTGTAAAACAGTACCACGTTTGCAACTCCATCTCTTTCATGCAAATCTATATGTATCTGCCCACTTCCATGTGAACGATACTCCAATAGACAAATAAATAGCTCCATAATTCACGCACAATTTTGTCATGCACCTAATCTTTTGTTATCTTATAAATATAGGAGATGATTTATTTGAAAATTACAGCGATTAATGCAGCGAATATTGATGAGTTATGTATCGCATTTGAAGGATGCCTTATAGAACATGATATATCATTTACATATACTGATATGATAGAAGAAAACGGCATTATATCGTTTATTTTTTGTAACGATCTTGAGAAGGCTAGATCTGTAGAATTTGATGGACAGCATTGTATTGGTTTGGACTCAGATTACATTGCTAAGGAAGTATTGGAGCCCGTTCTTCCAAGATTAAAGGCTTACGCAAGAGTAAAACCGTTTTAATCAGTTATTTGATTTCTAACAAATTACCACAGAGTATTTTCGTAGTTGTAATTTATAAATACCTTGTTAAAGAAACAGGGGCGATATGAAAGGTTTTATGAAATTAATTATAGGAGTGTTATTCTCTTTTTCATTAACAGGTTGCTTAGGAGAAGATTATGATTTTACTCCTCCTACTGTTACACTTTTGAATACTGATTCAACATTCAAAGACGTAATAGAAGAAAATTGAAGGAAATTCTTGTACATGGTAAATACAGCAACTTATAATTTTACAAAAAAGGAAATAAGACTATTCCATTAGGAGAAAAGTCTTATTTCCTTTTTTTCATGGGAGTAAAACCTCCGCTGTTTGAAGTTTCATTTTATATCTTGGTTTTTTTAATAAAATTACATTTCACTGATTCCAAAGTTGAATTGCCAACCAATGCCAAATTTGTCTGTTAATTGGCCGTAGCATTTACTCCAAAATGTTTCTTGAAGTTCCATACCAACGGTGCCGCCCTCTTTTAGTTTATCAAATTGAGATTTAATTTCATCGATGTTCTCGCTTACTATTGAGAGACTAATGTTGTTACCTTCAATAAAAGGCATACCAGGAAAAACATCAGAAAACATAACATTACTACCACTAATGTTAAGGCGTGTATGCATGATTAAATTTTTTGCTTCTTCTGGAAGAGGATATTCTGGATTAGGCGGCATCTCTCCAAAAGTCATAATTTTGGGATTTTCTGTTTCAAAAACCTGTGCGTAGAATTCTACCGCTTCACGACAGTTTCCATTAAAATTAAGATAAACATCAACAGACATTTCCTTCACTCCTAAATGTTTACTTGTTAATCACTGAAAAATGATTACATTTTATATTGTATCATTTACCAGTTCAATAGCAAAAATACTTACCCAGAAAAAATCGCTTTTCCAATGTTGATTAAAGCAGCGATTCCTGGAGTACTGGCCGGTGTGTTAAATATTCAAGGAATATCTTATAGTGCTGGTTTCGGTTTATCTGGCCCGTAATTTATATCAAATAGCTGAAGGTGGATGGACATCTAAAAATGTTTCAAATTATGCTAAGCGAATTCTTTATCCTGCCGATTGTATTGAATCTTGGTCTGATTTATGTTTTTTCTAGAAAAAAATGATTAAAGTGGAAGATTATCAACTACATTTTGGTTATCACACAAACGATCCACAAATTGAATAGTTAATAGCTGTTTATGGTGTTTTTTATTGGGAACGTGTAAAGTATAGTAAACAAATTTGAATTAATAATTTCTACTATATTAGAGATCTATGTGAAAAATAGTCATCATCTCATAAATCGAAATTTTAAAAAAACTACTAGAAGTAGGATGTCGAAATATGTATAATTAAGTCTTACTAATGATTTTGTGTTCGTTATAAAGATAAATGGATAATCAAAGTACAAAATGGAAGATGTTATCAAAGAGTCTGGTCTTCTCATTAAGAGGAGGCTTTACATACATATATACTTTTGCTCTTGGTGCTTGACTAATTCAATAAGATATACTGTAAATGGTGGGATAATAAGAAGTTTTTTTAATAATTAGTGGTAGCGATTACATCGATTTGGGGGAAATTATGTTTAAATTTAGCAAAAATAAAGAACTTGCTCAGGGGAATTATTCCGAAAATCAATTGATTGTTGAATTAGAAAGAATTTACGAAATGAATGCAAACTATGAATTATCTGGTGATGCATACTTACAAGGGAATAATGAAGTAGAAATCATGATTAATAAAATACTAGAATTAAAAAATACTCAAGTTAGAGAACAGTTTTTACTAAATAGTGAATTGATTGAATTTGTTACTCAAATGGACTATGTGAAAGATATGGTAGACCATATTTCTATTCAAAAAGAATCCGTGGAGGAGGTAGCAGCTAGTAGTGAAGAAATGAGTCATGCGATTGAAGAAGTAGCAAATCATGTTCAAACTTCATTAATCACAACTAAAGAAGCGGTTTCGATCTCAACAAATTCTCTTGAAACGATTAATCAATCATTTACATATATTAATGAATCTTTCGAACAAATTAATCAAGTACAGGATAAAATGCAACTTGTAGTAGAAGACACAAAAGAGATTGATACAGTTGTTAATATAATTAATGATGTAGCAGAACGAACAAATCTCTTATCTTTAAACGCAAGTATTGAAGCAGCTAGATCAGGAGAAGCAGGTAGAGGTTTTGCGGTAGTTGCAAATGAAATTAAAAAATTAGCGGAAAATACGAAAAATTCCGCGAATTATATAAAAGAAATGGTAAAGAAGCTAAGAACAGAAATTGGTGTTTCCGAACAAGCAATTTCTGAAGCCGTCGGTGTATTTTCAAAAGGGAAAGATCATATTAATCAAGCGGTAGAATCTATGGATAAGATGGAAGTGTCATTAGAGGGAATTAGTTCAGTCTTTGAAAATATATCAGCCAATGTAGAGGAACAATCTGCTACTACTCAAGAGGTCACAGCAAGATTAAGTGAAATTAATCATCAGACTCAAATGCTTAGTGACATATGTATGAGAACAGGCCAGGGTATTTATACAATTAGTACGATGGCAGAAAACCTGAGAAACACAGCACTTCCTTATTTTAAGGATTTTAAGGGAAATCAACATTTTAAACCTGTTGCGGCCGAACATCTCTTATGGAAATGGAAAGCTTATAATGCAGTATGTGGTTTTGTAAAACTTGATGAAAATAGTATAGGGGATCATACTTCGTGTACACTTGGAAAACACTTAGAAAATACGAAACAATCTAATCCTTTTGATGATATGGTCGTCAAAATGTATGAACCGCATAAAAAAGTACATACTCTTTCAAAAGAAGTAATTCGTGCAGTAAATAGTGGGAATAGAACTAATATTGCAAGTTATTTAAGAGAGCTAGATGAAGCCACAGGCGAATTAATGAATGGTTTGAAATAATAAAGATTTAAGTGGTATATCATTTATAGTAGAAGGAGAACAAATATGGAATACAATGAAAAAGAATATGAAATATTAATTGAAAAAGCCATCGAGTTTACCCCAATTTGGTTGAAACAGGATATTGAAAGCATTATACAAAAAAAAGATGAGACAACTAGAATAAGTTATGTCATTAGCGAGCTTTATAAAAAATATACGTTTAATGCTACACATATTTTAGCTGCTATGGGGCAAAATCCAGAATGGACAGTTGTTTCTCGTGAAAGATTGAATTTTATTGATAATAATATCGACTTAATCCAAGCAATGTTAAAGAGAATTTGGTAAATAACGAATGAAGAACTAAAGAGGGTGTCCATAAAAGGGGGACTTCATACTCCTATATATCGTTTATCGTGTGATGTATACATCGTATAAACGATATATAGAAGAGATGAGGTCTGACTCTTTCATATTGGACATCCTCTTTAATTTTTATTGAGATATCGCAAACCAAGAGTAGTTAAAAAGGTAGTGGGAAGGGAAATAATAATCTCTGCTTACTTAGGTTGTCATCTATTCTGGATGATCATTGTTGAATTTTCAATATTATGAATGTATTTCTTAAGACTTTCCGATTGCGTTTATGTATTCAGAGTCTAGAGCTAATATAAATGGGTGATAAGAATCTCTACTTCAAAACTAGGAGAAAACATTATAGAAACAAGTTCTTTTGGAATAATACATGAGGAAGATATAAATAGCATACAAAGCGAGGGAGTTTTATGAAAAAAGTTATAGTGATATTTTTGTTTCTACTTATCTTATTTCTTCCATCACAAATTTTTGCAGAGCGGAAAGTTCCTATCTTAGTTTATCATTCAATCGACGAGTATAAAGGCATAGGTACTAAAGATTTATATGTAACTCCGAAGAATTTTGAAAAACAAATGATGTATTTACGAGATCAAGGCTATACATTAGTAACTTTTGATCGGTGGCAAGATATATCTAAAGTAAATAAACCCATTTTTATTACCTTTGATGACGGATACAAAAATAACCTTCATGCATTCGAGATATTTCGTAAACTAGAAAATGAACAATTTAAACCTACCGGTACCATTTTTGTTATTTCTGACTTTATCGGTCGGACTCATCGATTAACGAAATCGGATTTAAAAATGTTGACTGATTCTGGTATATTTTCAATTCAATCTCATACTGCTACTCATCCTGATTTAACGAAAATAAAAAATTATGAATATGAATTGAAAGAATCTAAAGATAAAATTCAAAAAATAACAGGAAAACCTGTTATTGCTCTTGCGTATCCGTACGGAAATTCCAATGAAAAGGTCGTAGCAGAAACGAAAAAGTACTATTCGTTTGGTCTAACGACAACTCCTGCATTATATTCTGGAGTTGGTTTAAAAGACGAACTTTTTCTCTTACCCCGAATTTATGTTAAGTATTCAACGTCTATTAAAGAATTTGCCGAGTTGCTTGACGGATAAGGAAAGGTCAAAAGTTAATAGCTTCTGAAAATGCAAAGTAGTACAAGAAAGAAAAGTATTAGGTGAATGTTAACAGTTGAACAACAGGGAAACATAGTGGCTAGGTGCTGATTGAGATGGTGATATACGGAAGAAATAGATATGGATATGAGCTAGATGCCAAGGTAGTAAAATTGAATTTAAGAAGTGATCCGTAACAGAAGGATTTTAATAGTTGAAGATAAAAATGAAAACCAAATATTTAATTTAACACGATGGTGGGTTAAAAGGGATACTATTATGTCTAGAGAGAGAAATAAACAAATAGAGAAGAGGACAGCGACCACCCGATCACACTCGGTGGTCGCTTATTTAGTTAAGTTGATTCTCTTTCCTAATTTTCACAAGTAATTCTCTGCAACCGTCCATGATAAGGTCATATGTTTCCTGAAAATCACCTGTGTAATATGGATCTGGCACATCCGCTTTATGTGTTGTTAAGTCAAGAAGTCGGATAATCTTCGGATGAATAGGCTGTCCAGTCATTTCATAAATGTTTTTAATATTGCTACTATCCATACCAACAATGAAATCAAACTTCTCAAAGTCTTCTTTAATTAACTGACGTCCAGCAAGACCTTTTGATGAGATATTGTATTCTTCTAAGATTGAGAGTGTACCTTTATGCGGTGGCGCTCCAATATGCCATGAACTAGTAGCTGCGGAATCGACACTAACTTTTTCAAGTAGATTTTCTTTTCCGAGTAAATCACGGAATAATGCTTCAGCCATCGGCGAACGACAAATGTTTCCTAGGCAGACGAATAAGACTTTAATCATATATATGACTCCTTTTTTCATTTAATAAAAATGAGGATGGTTTTTAAGAAGCAATCATCGTCTAAAATAACTTTTTGTTCAGAATATTATACCATAATTTGAAAAAATAAGATATTAATCGACATCTAACTAAAAATTGATAATGATTATCAATTTCAATACAGTGAGTTTTGTGCTTTAAGTAAAAATAATACAAGGGAGTGAGATTAATTGAAAAAGTATGGGCTATTGGTGCACCTTCTTTATTAGCATTTGCTTTAGCAGGTTGTGGAGACAAGAAAAGACATCGAAGGAAACTAAAGAGAAAGTAGTTTAAGAAACAAGCGAAGAAAGCAAAGCAGCTGAGAAAAAAGCGGCTATAGAACAATCTATTACATATCTAGGTAATGAATAATGTCTTACCAGCAAAAGTTGAATACATTGTAGTTGCAAGATTAGAATCGATGGAAGATGCTGTTATTAAAATATAATTATGGTCCAGTAGCTGAATGGGAAATAGTAATGCAAGATGATGTAGCAATTGTGAATGGTAAAAGGTAAACGAATATTCCTGTAGTTTATGGAGCAGGAGATTTCATTGATCATAATAGCAAGGTAAGGTTGATTTCAAGGGTCCTTTCAGATGGCGTACTATTGAATAGCGAAAAGCTATATATTGAGCCAGATGCACCGATAGTGGCGTACGTATCTTCACATAATATCCTGTTTACGGAGCGAAACAAAAAGTTTCGGTTAGATGACGATAATTATAGAGAAGTGAAAAGATAATCGTAAATCAAGCTGGAGTGCGAATCGAACGTGTCGACACATAATATCTTCATAACAAATATTTTTCCCGAACAACTTTAATGTACTACTGTCTCAAAAAATTTTTCTTTACTAGTTACCAAGAAGAGAAAAATAAAGAGTGTTTCGATCATCAATGTTATAATGTTGAAGTGAAATTGAAATAAGTGACTAAACTGGGTTGGTAATACTAAATGGAGGTAGCTATGAAATACGAAATCATATTGTTCGATGTTGATGATACATTGTTCGACTTTAGTATGTCGGAAAAAAGGGCATTACATAATACTTTTGTAGAATTTGGATTACCTACAGGATTTTCGGATTATGGAGTCAACTACAAAGAAATAAGTAACATATTATGGAGTGAATTGGAACAGGGGATAACCACTTTATCAGAACTACGAGTTGAGAGATTTAGGAGGTTGTTCCTTGCCTATGATCTTGAAATCGATGCAGATACGTTTAGCAGTGCATATCTTGGGTATTTGGGAAAAGAAGTGCATCTGGTATCAGGAGCTGAAGAATTATGTGGAAATCTTGTCAGTTGTCGGTTAGCTATTATTACAAACGGATTCAAAGATGTGCAGACAGCAAGAATCGAAAGTTCTCCTCTCTGTAATACTTTTGAACATATTATTATTTCTGAAGAAACAGGATTTCAGAAACCCGAAAAGGGGATTTTCGATTATGCATTTTCTAAGCTACAGATATCAGATAAAGCTAAAGTGTTAATCGTGGGCGATTCTTTAACCTCTGATATTCAAGGGGGGATAAATTACGGGATTGACACCTGTTGGTATAACCCACATCTTAAGGAAAATAATATAGGAATTCAGCCAACCTATGAAATCCGTGAGCTGATGGATCTTATAGAAATTGTAGGCGTAGGGGAGAAGATGGGGTAAAACAAAAAACAATTCTTCCAAGCTAGGAATAAATGAAATTGCTGTACTGAAAGCGATCCCTTCAAACTAAAAGGTGAGCAAGTACCAAAGTACCTTGCTCACCAAATCGTAAAATAGACTATTCTAAATTCAATTAATTTCAAAATGATTTAGAATTATTAATATACTTTATCACCGTTAAATATTGAATTCTTAACTACGACATAATCCACATTGCGAATTGCATCTAACTTATTTCCACCAGCATAAGAAATAGAGGATTGAAGATCTTGTTCCATTTCTTTTAGCGTATCTTCTAAAGCACCCTTGTGCTCCATTAACATTTTCTTGCCTTCTACATTTTTCTTTTCGCCTTTTTGAAATTCCGAAGCGGAACCAAAGTACTCTTTATAAAGCTTTCCGTCTTTTTCAATTGTTTTTCCTGGCGATTCTTCATGTCCAGCAAATAATGAGCCAATCATGACCATTGATGCACCAAATCTTACTGATTTAGCTATATCACCATGTGTACGAATTCCTCCGTCAGCAATAATCGGCTTGCTTGCTGCCTTTGCACACCAACGTAGTGCAGCTAATTGCCACCCACCAGTTCCAAATCCAGTTTTAATCTTAGTAATACATACTTTCCCAGGTCCAATTCCAACTTTTGTCGCATCTGCACCAGCATTTTCTAGTTCTCTTACTGCTTCTGGAGTTCCAACATTTCCTGCAATAACAAAACTTTGAGGTAAGTGTTTCTTAATATGTTGAATCATCTCAATCACTGCATTGGAATGACCGTGTGCAATATCAATGGTAATATATTCCGGTGAAAGCTGTTCATCTGATAGTTGTTGGATGAAATCATATTCTTCATCTTTAATTCCAACACTTATAGATGCGAATAATCCACGTGATTTCATATCTTTAATAAAAGATAGTCGTTTTTCTGGTTCAAAACGATGCATTACATAGAAATAATCATTTTCTGCTAAATAAATGGCGATTTTTTCGTCTATAATAGTTTGCATATTTGCAGGAACAACAGGTAACTTAAATGTATGTCCGCCTAATGTTACAGAAGTATCACATTCAGAACGGCTATTTACTATACATTTTGCAGGAATTAATTGAATATCTTCATAATCAAATACATTTTCCATGGTTTACACCCCTAAATCCGAATATTGAAGTTTGGATAATTTAAAATTATTCGTCCAAATGGTAATGTACCTTATTTTTATCATTATGTCAAAGGTTTAATACCATATTATGTACATGGCATATAGAAATTTAATAAACTTCATGTAAAGAATGATTTCCTATTGAGATCTAGAGTAAAAATCTTAATAATGTAAAACTTAACTTAGTAGGTATTATGAAGGAAAAGGTGATGGCATGGAACTGGATAACGAAAACCGTACGTATAATGCTGGTGATATTGTATATGTTTTTTATCGGAACCCGCACACACAGGATGTAACAAATATTCAGGAAGCAGCGGTAGTAATGAACCCTGAGAATCCACAAGAGTTAGCTTTGTTTCTCTATGAAACATACTATCCATTATCAAATGAATTAGCTGTTTATACTTCAATCGAACAAGCTGAACAAGACTATCAGTATTATTTCGGAGATGTTTCAGAGGGGCCGTTGGAATGAAGCCGTTTACACCCAAGCTCATCTATTTTGAACCGAAGGCACTGGACTATCCATTAGGAAAAGAACTTAAAGAGAAATTTGAAAAAATGGATGTTGAGATTCGCTATACGACTTCCCATAATCAAGTAAGAAATCTTCCTGGTGAAAATGATTTTCAAAGATACCGTGTAGCAAAATCCACACTAGTCGTTGGAATTAGAAAAACGCTTAAATTTGACACATCAAAACCATCTGCAGAGTATGCCATTCCTTTTGCAACAGGTTGTATGGGTCATTGTCATTATTGCTATTTGCAAACAACAATGGGGAGCAAACCATATATTCGTACATATGTAAATGTAGATGAAATTTTGGAAGCTGCTGATAAATATATGGAGGAAAGAGCACCTGAGATAACGAGGTTTGAAGCAGCTTGTACATCCGATATTGTTGGTATCGATCACTTGACTCATTCATTAAAACGAGCCATTGAACATTTTGGCGAATCGGAGTATGGAAAATTGAGATTTGTTACGAAATTTCACCATGTAGATCATTTACTGGATGCAAAGCATAACGGAAAAACGAGATTTCGTTTCAGTATTAACGCAGATTATGTTATTAAAAATTTCGAACCAGGCACTTCTCCATTAGAAAAACGTTTAGAGGCGGCAGGGAAAGTAGCAAGAGCTGGGTACCCACTTGGGTTTATAGTTGCCCCGATATATCTTCATGAAGGATGGCAGGAGGGGTATTATCATATGTTTGAGCGTCTTGAAGCGGAACTGCCATTAGAAGCTAAAAAAGATTTAACTTTTGAATTCATTCAACATCGATTTACAAAGCCTGCCAAGAAAGTAATCGAAAAAAATTACCCCATGACAAAATTAGAATTAGATGAAGAAAAGCGAAGATATAAGTGGGGGAAATATGGAATCGGAAAATACATCTATCAAAAAGAGGAAGAAGAGGATATAAAAAATCATCTTTATACTTATATGGAAAAATTTTTTCCGAATGCCAAATTGGAATATTTCACCTAACAAATGATTTTTCCTCTGATTTTAGTTTACTAAATAGAATATAGTAAATTCCCTCAGAACAAGTTAATTAACATTTTACGTGGAAAACGTACAGAACTTTTGTTTTGAGGGTATTTTTGTTCCGAATATCATTTTAAAAGGATGTTCTCTTTTCTTGCAGGTATTACGCTATCAGAAAACATTCATGATAGGCTCGCTTGTCTGATGAAACCACTACTTTAGCCATTTAAGACAAATTGTACCCACAGAGGCTCCAAGTCAAGGTTTTAAACGCTTATCAATGGATACAAATAAACAAAGATAAAAGGTCCACTATCCCAAAAATTCGCTGGCGATGCTGTATATAGTCAGTTTTAAGTTCAATAAAAGAAAAGTTATTGACAAAAAAAATGATAAGTATTATTATTATCTCATATTCAAGATAATTTAATTCGAGATTCTAGGGGGAGGTTCAATTAATGGAGGTTAACTGCGATAATTTGCCTTTTCTGATATTAATGCAAACATCTAAAGCAATTCATGATCGTATAAAGGAAGAAAAGGCAAAAAAATATGCTTGGTATTACAGAATTTTCTGATTTCCTATTTTAGAGGTACTTTATCAAAAAGGAAACAAACAATTCGACAAATTGGAAATGGCATACCGATCTCAAGTGGTTCGATGACCTATGTTATAGATAAGCTAGAACAAAAGGGTGTATTAAGCCAAAATGCCTTTACAGTTGACCGCAGTAAGATACATGTTAGATTAACTGATGATGGAAATGAATTGATGAATGAAATCATGCCGAAATATCATGAGTTAGTTGATAATATGTTTGATTCATTAAATTCTGATGAGGCAGAGACATTGGTGAATCTTTTGAAAAAAGTAAGGAATAAAGTTAAAAATGCTTTTTGGTATCTCGAATTCAAGATAAAATATTTTAGGAGGATTTTAATATGATAAACATTGGTTTATTAATAATTCGTTTGGTAATTGGCGTATTGTTCATCGGGCACGGTGCTCAAAAATTGTTTGGTTGGTTCGGTGGTTATGGGTTGAAAGGAACCGGTGGATGGTTTGAATCCATTGGCATGAAACCAGGAGTAACAATGGCTCTTTTCGCAGGGTTAGCAGAACTTATTGGAGGACTTTTGTTTGCTTTAGGACTATTAACGCCACTTGCAGGAATTATGATTGCAGGAACTATGTTAATGGCTATCGTAAAAGTGCATGCCCCAAATGGATTATGGGCAACAGTTAATGGATATGAATACAACTTAACTTTGCTTGCAGTTGCTATTGGTATAGCTTTGGTTGGTCCCGGTCAATATGCTTTAGATGCACTCTTATAATAAAATATCTCAAATTAAAGATTATATACATGTAAAATGAAAATACTCGACATGTGTTAGGCAATTTCAAATGGGCAAAATAAGGTAGATAGGTTAACTGGAACAAATATTTTACCTTTTGTAGTTAGTCTTTGTGAGGAGAGTATCTTCTTTGTTTTGAAAGGGGAAAAAATAATGAAACATATATTTCAAAAATGGACGAATCCATTAAAACCTACTTTTTTATTGCTTCATGGTACTGGCGGAAATGAGCTAGACCTCTTACCTATTGCAGGAAAAATTGATAAGGAAGCTTCAATATTAAGTGTCCGTGGGAATGTATTGGAAAATGGAATGCCTCGTTTCTTCCGAAGATTAGCAGAGGGAGTATTTGATGAAGAGGATCTGAAATTTCGAACAAAAGAATTAAATGAGTTTCTTGACGAAACAGCACAAAAATATAATTTTGACCGAAATAATATTTTTGCAATCGGCTACTCAAATGGTGCAAATATCGCCGCTAGTTTATTATTTCACTATCAAAATGCTTTAAAGGGTGCTATTCTTCATCATCCGATGGTACCGATAAAAGGCATGGACCTTCCTGATTTATCAGGAAAATCAGTATTTATTACAGCAGGAACCAACGATCCATTAATTTCACCATTGGAATCAGTTGAACTGCAATCGTTATTAGAAAAAGCTGAGGCAAGCGTAGAGCTTCATTGGGAAAATAGGGGACATCAATTGACCATTGAAGAAGTAGAATCCGCAGCTGAATGGTATACAAAGATTGTGACAGGAGTGAAATGAGATGGAACTTTTAGGACTACATCATGTATCAATATTGACAGGAAAAGCGGAAAAAAATTATGAATTTTATACAAAAATTTTAGGAATGAGATTGGTAAAGAAAACAGTTAACCAAGATAATACAGAATCCTATCATCTTTTCTATGCTGACGCGGAAGGAACCCCAGGAACTGAAGTTACGTTCTTTGACATTCCTCATCTTGCACAAACATACAGAGGAACTTCAGATATTTCTACTGTATCATTAAGGGTTAGAAATTCAGATTCATTGTTATTTTGGAAAGAACGTTTTAAAAAATTTGGGGTTGAACATGATGATATTCAAAAAAGAGCAAATCGTGATACATTGGCTTTTAGAGATTTCGAGGGGACACGCTTAATACTGGTAGCCGATAACGGTGAAAAAGGTGTGAGAGCTGGGATCCCTTGGAAAAAAGATGACATTGCACAGGAAGATGCCATTATTGGTTTAGGGCCTGTAACCCTCACAGTCGCAATTGCAGAACCAACTATCGGTGTTTTAACAGAAGTTATGGGTTTTCGATTTGCCGGTTCTTATCCTTCACTTGAAGGGGAATATCCAGATATATTGATTTATGTAACTGGAGAAGGCGGCAGCGGTGCGGAAGTTCATATTGAAACAAGACCCGATTTGCCAAGAGTCCGCTTAGGTCGTGGAGGTGTTCACCATGTTGCCTTCCGTGTTCCGAATGAGGAAGAATATGATCAATGGGCAGAGCGTTTGAAAGAATACAGGTTACCGAATTCAGGGAAAGTGGAACGGTATTACTTCAAGGCATTATATTTCAGGGAACCCAATGGCATCTTATTTGAATTATCAACGGATACACCAGGATTTGCGACAGATGAACCAATGGAAACAATGGGGGAAAAACTGGCACTTCCACCATTTTTGGAACCAAATCGAAAAGAGATAGAGGAAAAATTACGACCATTATTCTTAAAATAAATTTTGGAGGAATATATAATGAACCATCTAAAAGGAATACACCATGTAACAGCTATTACAAGTAGTGCAGAAAAGAACTATGAATTTTTCACTTATGTTTTAGGTATGCGTTTGGTTAAAAAAACGGTAAATCAAGATGATATTCAAACTTATCATTTATTCTTTGCAGATGATAAAGGTAGCGCAGGCACAGACATGACTTTCTTTGACTTTCCCGGCATACCTAAAGGCGTACATGGTACAAATGAGATTTCAAAGTCATCTTTCCGTGTACCGAGTGATGAAGCATTAGACTATTGGGTAAAACGTTTTGATCGTTTAGAAGTGAAACATACTGGAATCAAAGAGCAATTTGGCAAGAAAACACTCTCTTTCATTGATTTTGATGAACAGCAATATCAATTGATTTCAGATGAATTCAACCAAGGTGTGAAATCTGGCACACCATGGCAAAAAGGTCCAATCCCACTGAAATATGCAATTACTGGTTTAGGACCTATATTTGTCCGTATTTCGAACTTTGATTACTTTAAAGGAATGATGGAAAAAGTCCTATTATTTAAAGAGACAGATAAAGAAGGGTCATTCCATTTATTTGAAGTAGGGGAAGGCGGGAATGGTGCCTCGATCATTGTAGAATATAATGCCATTCTTCCTGAAGCCCGGCAAGGTTTTGGTACGGTGCACCATGCCGCATTACGTGTAGAGGATCGCTCTGTTTTAGAAGAATGGATTGAACGAATGAGTAGTTTTGGAATCCATACATCCGGATATGTAAATCGTCACTTTTTTGAGTCATTATACGCAAGAGTTGCACCGCAAATTTTATTTGAGTTTGCTACAGATGGTCCTGGTTTTATGGGAGATGAACCTTATGAAACGCTTGGGGAAAAATTATCTCTACCTCCATTCTTAGAGCCTAAACGTGCAGAAATAGAAAAATTAGTTCGCCCAATTGATACAGTGAGAAGTACAAAGGAATTCATCAAAGAATAAAAGGAAAAATATTAAACCAAGCAGATATTTACGAAGAAAAGTGGAAACCTTAAGTAGGAAATCCGTACATGAATATGGAAAGAATAAATTTAATCCCTTTTAAAACCATTATCAACGATTTAGTTACGGTAGCTGCACCTGTAACTATTATCCAGACTTTAGCGAAACTATTACTGTTAACATTAGCGTTCGCTATGCTTTCATTAGGAATTATAGTAAACAAATATAGAGTAGTTTTAACCATTTTTCTAACAACATTATTCATCGAAACATATCAACTTCTCGATAATTTCATCGTTTCAGGATATGTGTATTCTGAGGGAGGTTCTCGTGCTATTGATATCGATGAGATTTTATTGAATACAATGGCTGGATTAATTGGAATCGTATTGTTTATCATTTATAAAAAGTTGTTTTTACAAAATTCTTTATTAAAAAATTAGGCCCACCAAAAACCAGTAATGCAATTATGGAACAAGAAGTAAAAGAGTGATACATATTATACATGACTAATATGTATCGCTCTTTATTTTTAATGACTTTTCACAATTTAGGTCTTGATAATTATAAAACCAATATAAAGATAATTGGTGGAGTTAGGTTAAGAAGCACCACTAAAAATGATCAATCTTTTTTCAAAATGGATTCTCTTTGTTTGCCATCAAACATAGATTCAAACCATGTTTATAAAAAAGTTGCACCGTTTTACCTCTTTGGATATGGTTATCTAAAGGGGTGTTTTTTATAGTACATCTGAATTGAAAGGTGGATTAAGGAACTGTTGAATACAATAGAGTTGTTCCGTTAATTGGCCATTTAATTGAATATCAGTGATTGAATAAATATATAATTGTTTGTACATGAAGTGGGGAGTATATATGAACTTATACCTGAGTTTTCAGATTTGACCGATTATTTAAAGGAGTTAAATGTGGTTGACTATACACATGCCTTAATTCAAACAAAGGTCGATGAACTCTATGGAAACAAACCTTCAGAAATAGAAAAGGTTAAAGTAGTTTTTGAGATTGTATGAGATAATGTATGTTTTACTTTATATTGCTTTTGTATTTATCCTAGAATTTAATGAAGCGAACTACATTGCATTACATGAAAAAGGAAACTTTCATTCAAATGATTATAGAACAAGGCCTTTTGTCATTGGTATTTACAATAATACCAAGCGCCGTTTATCAACGTTAAGGCATTTTTCCGTATGGTGAGCTTCAAACATGTCAATAATTTCAAGGAAAGGTCTGGCTTCCCGAAAAACATGATCTGCTAATAAGAGGTGGATAATACTTTTTATCCTGTATTCATCAATTAAACTCCGTGTTTTTTTTGAAGTCTCTAAAAGAAACTACAGACCCATGATTCTGATCTAGAAATTAATCCAGAAGAGGAACAGTCTGAGAATGTGGCTTCATTCCCTCAAAATCTCTAGCTTGAAAAAGCAATTCATCAAAATTGTTGTTAAAGTCTCGTACCATATCTACAAGCTTTCTTTCGGATGGATCAAGAAGGTGAACGATAAATTTCGCATGATCGGCCATAATTCTTAAAAAGAAAACATTCTCTTTGATGATTGAATCAGCAAAGGGTTTCAATTTTTCTTCGTATAATTAAAATAAACGTTTTCTAAAATAATTGGCTTCCCTACTAATATAATCGATTAAGGGGGGAATTATTTGCACCAGGCAACTGGCATGAAAGAATTAATCCTAATGCTTTTCGTTTTACGCGTATTAGATCTTCTCATTTGTTTAGGATCTGTTTGATTTGTCAATGAATTAGATCGTTGTTCAATCTTTTCGAATTCATGATCAAAATGATTCGCTTCATCTATTAAATGTGTATCTCCGCACCTAAATCCTAATCTAAGGAATAAGAAATGTTCCTTCATTATTCTCGAACAAAACCTAATTACCTCTAAGGAATGTGTCACAAACATTACAGTATCTATTCGATTATTGGGATCTTGTGAATTTTCATTCCATGTTTTTAAACAGGGCGCTATAATCTTAATTGAGTATGTTTCTCCCTGAAAAAAACTTCTATTTCAATGTATTCAAAGAGAAGTAGTCCTCATTTCAAATATTTATTAATAGGATCTAACCATAAAAATCAGAATCAATAGTTATTACTTTTTAGGGTGGTTCAGTTCCTTCTATTCCATAATCATATCTTTCTGCATTTTTACTTGTATGTCCTGAAAGGTATCTTTTCCAATGAAAGTATGAGCTTTTTTCTCTAATCTATTTAAAATGATATCATTTTCCTTTAACATCTCCCTAATCCGTTGTATCAATTGAAGAGCGCTTGATCCAGTGACTTGTTTGGCTATACGTTCGAGAAGAACTTTCGCATCACCGGAGAATTTAGGGATGAAGCTAATACACATTACCATATTGATCTTAAGGGCATCGCCATATTCCTTTGTAAATGCACGGCGGACACCACCTCGAACACCTGCATAACCATAGGATATCTCGGAGATAGCTCGGTAAAAAAGAATCATTCCATCTGCATGACTTGATTCCGGATTTAACCGAAGTTCACTCACTAAAGATATTAACCGATGGACTACTGGTTTGGCCGATTCCATTGTTTGCCACCATTCCAACAATCGATGCTGGTCCTCCTCACTTAAATTCAAATGTCGTGTGTTTGGCATTGTTACTTTCCTCCTTAGTTTGCCTATGCATGGGTAAATGAAGCAAAAAGAATAATTTTATTAATATAAACCAATTAGTAAAATCTCTTTTGTCCTTATATACTATTTTTAAATTATCCATTACATGTTATTTGGCATGTATTTTTTTAAGATGACTATGGAATTCCAATTTATCCTGAGTATAACACTCATCCCTATTCATTTAATTTCATAGTTTCTACTTTACTCACAGACGTGGAATTGCTTGTATATTCTCGATTCGTGTACGTATGGTATCCCAATCAGGTCCAAGTAGGGCCTTACCAAGACTTATTGCTTCCTTGATTCTTTCCGAAATTTGATAATTTAAATGGCGACTTTGCTCTATCAGATAAAAAACATCAGGGTTTGCTTTTCTTACAGCGAGTTCAAAGTTAGGGCATAGTTGTTTTACACTGATACCAAGTGTATCAAGATCAAACACCAGCATTTCCTTTACTAGAGAAAAGGATTCACCTTGACGGATTCGATTAATCGTTCCTTGTACTGCATCGAATCCATAGCCGATATCTGCAACAGAAGCATGATAGGGATTCAAACCAGGTGCAACGCGCATGGATGGAATTTTTCGAAAACCCGTAGTAATGGAACATACTACTTCTTTTGCAGCCATCCCTTTCTCTAAGGCTGTAAGAATGGCTTCAAGATAAGCATCTCTTTGACCGTTATCTACATCCATAAAGATAGATGTCATTGATTGTTCCCTCCTCTTTGTAATCTATAATTATGTACTAAGATATTCAAAATGAAATATATAGGTGTATGACCTTCTCAGTCTATATGTCGTGTATATCTGTTCAACAAACTGAATAATGATTAGGAAGGTGGGTTTGAATGGGGGAAGGATTGTGATTGAATATGAATGATTATATGCCGAATGGGATGTTGGAAAAGGAAATGCGCTGACCAATTCAAAACCGGTTCTTTATGGCGAGTAAAGAAGGATAGAAGACAGTAACTTTTAATTCAAATGACTGTTTACTCTAAATTTACCCCCGTTTTATGATCGACTTTCTTACTAATCTTTTCTAGAGTGTCAGGTGAAAATGAGTGACGGAATAATGGTGACTATTTAAGTCTAAAAGTACTGAGAAAAAGGATAGAGACCAATAAATCGCATGTTCTGTATGCATAGAGAAGGAGGAACTTATGCGTTGGTTTAGCATTTTATCACAAGAGTCATACAAGCTTCACCATTACTTTAAACCATTTTCTTATTCTAAAAAGCTCGTACTAACCGCCTTACTATCTACACTTGCAGCTATCCTACAGTCAAGTGGAAACTTTCTCCCAGGGATCGGGTATTTAATTAGTCCTTTTGCCACCGCTCCTATTTTGATTTGTACTATGATATCTATTACCTTTGGGATTCAAAGTTACGTTTTAACGTATTTTTTACTGACTCTGATACAACCAGGCGAATCTTTTGCTTTCCCTTTTACAACAGGGATATTAGGTTTAGGAATGGGGATAGCGTTTCTCATTTTAAAAAGAAGGATCGAAATCATTGTTGTTACGTCTTTATTATTGCTAGGTGGAATTTGTTTCCTTCTGTATATTGTCCATTTCCCTATTTTAGGTCCAATTGTCAGCACATCTCTTTCATCAAAGCTAATAGGATTTATTTACATTTTTTCTTTTATATATAGCTGGATATGGGTTGAATTAAGTAGGGTAATCTTTAAGAAATGTTATCAAGTGATGGGGACAAAATAAGTATACAAGTTTAAATTTATAAAACGTCGACCTCTCTCAGAGAAGCAAAAAAAGGTTGAGTTATGAAGAAATTTGGTTCATTGATAGAAATGGAGAACCTTGCAAAAGATGGGGCAGTCCGACACCACATTGTTTTATATTAGTTATGAGGACTGGATTCGAGGGAAAGAGACTGGGCGTGACCCAAAGAGGTCTCATCTTTTCCACCTATGTGGTATGTATGTTTCAAACCCGGATGGACAAGAAACATGTTATGGAAGGTGAGAAGTCTGAACAGGGGATATTAGTGAATAAGCTTACCGGAACGGCCACAATGGTAACTGACCTTTATCTTCTAATTGATAAGGCAGACATTGCTCCAAAAGACAATGTTATGACGCGAAGCCCGTCTGACTTTGAATGATAAGTGGAGCGCTTTTAGACTCTACATGTACTAAACAGAAGTCGATGAGGCAGATAACCATAGAACCCAAAGGAAGTAGGTTGTTTAGGGCGGAGTACTAACATTATGACTATCCAATGATATATCTACTCAGATAGTTGTAAAGAATAGGAATGAAACGACTACATGAATGAATCTGAAGGATGGAAAAGCCATCAAAATCGGCGTCAAATGGACGGTCCAAACTTCATTTCAATTATTGCAAGACAAATAAAAAAGCGAATGCGTAAAGCAACCATTGAAAATTCTGCACAGTAAAAATGAAAATTCAATGTATAAAAAACTATATAATGTCACACATTAGGAAAAAAACCTGGAGGTTTTGGGAACAAAAAAGGGTGGGCATCATTTAGATACCCAATCTTTTATATGTTTAGTCTTTTGATGATATTCAAAAGATTGATTTTTGAACATTGATTTTACTTTGAAAATCTTGATAGATGTGGTTTGTCATCAAGTCATACACTGTAGATTCCAAGTCTCGAAGGACCTCTTCTTCAAGATTATTTTCAGGTTGAGGGTGGAACCACTGGATTTCTTCATCGTGGAAAATTCCATGATAATGATCTCCTTCAAAGTTTAGTGTAAACTGATGACGTTCATGAACTTGATCTTCGAACAATGGTTTTACTTTAAAATCTTGATTAGTATGTTTTGTCATCAAGTCATACACTGTAGATTCCAAATCTTGAATGTCCTTTTCTTCAAGATTATTTTCAGGTTGAGGATGAAACCACTGAATGTCTTCATCATGGAAAATTCCTTGATACGTATTCCCTTTAAAGTTTAGCGTAAATTGTTGTCGTTCATGAACTTGATTTTTAAATAATCGTTTTACTTTAAAATTTTGAAACATGATAAAACCTCCTAAATTGGTTATTCATTGAATTTTTCTTGAAATGAGCTTAAATCGTTCGTACCATGGTCCTATCAATCTTTTGTGTTTTGATCAATTTTCAAAATGTCACCTGTTGATGCATCAATATCCACGACATATTCTGTATCTTGATTTACAATAGAAATTTCGTATTTTTTAATCCCGTAATTCTCAATGGTTTGAGTGTTCGTTACTAGACCGCCTTTTCATGTGTCTAAGGCGATAGTCTTTGCTTGTAATTCATTAATAGATTGTGAGGGTGCAATGGTTGATTTCGCTATTGGCTGGTTATCAAGCACTGCATGAGCCCCTAGACCACCTGCGATTAAAGCACCTGTTAAAAGCATTGTCATCAAGTTCATTTTGATAACCTCCTTGTTTTGTTGATAGTTGTATCATAACCACTCGAGTTTAAAGAAATAGAAGAAGTACCTTAAAATTTCCTTAGAAAAATAAAAGAATATCAAGTTTGCGTTTTTTTGACTATGATCTAGTAGGTGAAACTAATAGAAACCCCCACTCGATTAATTGAGTGGGGGTTTCAGCTTTCCATTCATTACGCAAAGCATATTGGAGTTCATACTGTGATGAATGTATGAAACTAGCCAAAATTCATACATTTATAATATAAAATCAAAAACAAACTTTTGACTCGCACTTTTCTTGTATTTGGGGATAGTACCTACATTTTCGTGGATATTCGCCGTTAACCTTATGATCGAGCATGGAGTTAAAGGTGTAGAATTTATTGTTGTTAATACAGATGCACAAGCTCTTAATTTATCAAAAGCAGAGATCAAGATACAAATCGGTGCAACATTGACAAGAGGTTTAGGACCAGGGGTAAATCCAGAAATAGGTAAAAAGCAGTTAAAGAAAGCAAAGAGCAGATCCAAGAAGCATTAAAAGGTACAGACATGGTATTCGTTACAGCCGGAATGGGCGGCGGTATTGGAACAGGTGCTACCCCCGCTATTGCTCAAATTGCCCGTGAGCTTGATATACTAACCATTGGCGTTGTAACACTTTCGTTTGCGTTGGAAGGCTATAAGCGTGCAACACAAGCAGCAGTCGGAATCGCCTCAATGAAGAAAGCAGTGGACACATAATTGTTATTCCAAACGATCGCTTATTAGAGATTTTACATAAAAATACACCCATGCTTGAAGCATTTCGTGAAGCGGATGATGTTCTTCGCCAAAGTATCCAGGGTATATCGGATTTAATTGCTGTACCAGGTTTAATCAGCATTGATTTTGCTGACGTGAAAACAATCATGTCCAATAAAGGGTCTGCCTTAATAGGCATTGGCTGAGCAACAGGTAAACATCGCGCTGCGGAAGCTGCAAAGAAAGCCATTTCCAGTCCGTTACTTAACACTTCCATCGACGGAGCCCAAGGTGTGCGTCCTTCTTGTAAATTCTAATTTGGATATTCGAGATGCTCATGATATTTCAACAAGAGTTGAAAATGAATTAATGAAAATACATGATGTATATGCTGTCCATGTTCATGTTGAACCTAATTGAAGAGGGGGGCAACATAAGAAGGTGATCTCACGTCCAAAGTAAGGATATAGAGAAAAACAGAGTCAAAAATAATATTCATACCTTACTTTACATAGTAATATATGTATATTATGTATAATTATACCGATTCTTAAAGGGAAAATTCATGAATATGTTTAGTCGTTATAGTGCTGGTTATCTGTAACATTTATCTGGAGTAGTATAAAAAATCCTTTCAGTTATAAGACTGGGAGGATTTTTTAGGAATTACTTCATTTGTTATATCCAAAACACCGGATAATTTCTTTCCTTTCGCAAATTATTAATGAATAATGCGACGAGCACAATGACAATAGAGCCTATTAATACTGGTGTAAATAAAAATTCCCAAGTATAAGTACCAAGGATCACAATAATCGGATCAGCTCCTGCTGGAGGATGTGTTGTTTTGGTTAACATCATCAAACTGATTGCTAATCCGACTCCTAAGGCGAGAGACCAAGGTTCATTTCCAAATACATGATAAACAATTAATCCGACTAAAGTTGATATGAAATGTCCGCCGATTATATTTCTTGGTTGTGATAAAGGAGAGTTCCAAAGAGAAAAAGCTAATACACAACTTGCTCCAAATGAAGCAATTAATATTGGTGACGATGTAAACATTGATAATAAATACAGAATAATAATTGTGAAAGTCCCACCAATAAAACCAGTTATAACATCTTTCACATTTACTTTCAAAGGACTCCGCCCTTTTCCCCTCATTTTCATTAGGTAGGAATGCGTCTTGTACTGAGTGATTTTTTCTGGCTGCTCTTTATTCGCTAGATTTCCATCTGTAATCAAATTAATTTTCCTCATCTCTAAAAAATTTTCTAGATTATATTACTATTTTTTTAAAAGAATTGAAAGTGGCATATTGGTATTGGCCGGTCCTTTTCCGGAATTTCATACAAAGGATTTACCCGTATACCCATCAGACTTGTTCATAGAATGGATAAACATTGCAATTGAGGAAGGTGTTTATGAACCCCATACGATGACATTATCCACTATTGACGAGTCCGGTGCACCTGATGCAAGAATATTAATTCTAAAAAATGTAACACGAAATAAATGGTACTTTGCAACATCAGCCACAAGTAGAAAAAGGGAACAATTGAAATCTAACCGGAGAGTTGCCTTAATGTTCAATTGGTCAACAATTGACAGACAAATTCGGATACGTGGAGTTGCTTCCAAAATGACAGCAGAAGCAAGTTCAAGAGATTTCTTAGAAAGATCGAGTGAGGCTAGGGAAATTGCTTTATTGGGAAATCAAAGTAAAGAAATGATACATCGTGAAGACATAGATAAAGAATTATTGAAAACGAGGGTATTGCTAAAACAAACACCAAATATTGTAAGACCTACCTGGACGTTGTACGAAGTCGATGCAAACGAAGTTGAGTTTTGGTAAGGAGATTCAGAAAGAAAACATATGCGAGTACAATATCAGCTAACTTAAATGGCTACTTAAAAAATTTAAGGGTGTATATTCCTGAAGGAGAAATCCGTCTATGAGATTTTCGGAACGAGCAAAAATGGATTAGTTCAAACTATAAATTTGGAATGCCCGGTATTAGAAAAAATTTAAAGGAATTTATTTGGAATGTTGAGATAAAGCCATTTTATCTTGCAAAATATACGGTTACAGAAGAACTTTATGCGATTATTATGGGGAAGAAATTTTTAACGACGACTGAGGCTTGAAAACCAGTTGTTAATGTTTCATGGATAGATGCAATAAATTACTGTCTGATGCACTGGGTTATGACAGGTTTTACGATTTTGATAATGAAAATAAAGCAGTTATTTGCAATTATGGTACTAATGGTTTTCGTTTACCGACAGATCCTGAATGGCAATATGCATGTAAGGCGAAATCAAAAGATTATCGGTATGGTGAAATTGATGTAATTGCTTGGTATAAAGATAATTCTTAGGAACGACTACACGAAGTTGGTAAGAAGAAGCCTAATGTATGGGGTTTGCATGATATGATTGGAAATATTTGGGGTGTTACTGAAACTTATACGATGAAGAGACATTTGGTAATTACAGAATAATCCGCGGAGGAAGTTGGGCAGAAGAAGAACGTGGGTGTGGAGCTACTTGTCGTAGCAAGAGTATGCCTGATTTTTATATAGATGATATCGGATTTAGAATTGCTAGATCAATCGTCTAATAATTTGAAATTCTGAATTGATATACGAATTATAAGGTAATTCACAAGGTTCATAGAACCTAAAAGGAGGTGTGGAAAGGTAATTTTACCTAAACTATCCAGTGCGCTTTTCCGCAATAACTTACGTAAGCAGCAGAAGGCTCTTAATAATGATGAACGATCTTCCTTTAAAGGGCATTTTCCTTAAGGAAGTCTTTTTTTCGTTTTATGATTGTTCCATTCCTATTCAAGTTGGTTTATCTACAACTCAATGGGCATTGATTCCTTACAGAATAAAGTATCACTAATTATAAGGTGTTTAGAAATATTTCATACATTTTTTAGAAAGTTTTAAGATTTGTGTGATATGGTTCTTTTAATATCTTAGAAAAATGAGCTTCTTTTATCTGAATAGTGTGGTTTACAAAAGTATCTTTCATGCTAAGAATAAGGAATGATCTGGTGAAAATTTTATAACAAAGCGAGTGAAAAAGATGTCAATTAAGATGAGGTTTCTGTTGTCTTACGTTGGGGTGATCCTTTTTTCTATCACTTTATTATTGGCAGCTGGTTTTTTAATTATTTTTGCCATAACAGGTGATGTAAAATCTATAGAACATCTTTACAAAAAAACGTATGTACAAAAACCTTTGACAACAGTAGAAGAAAGTGTATTTCTCGATTTAAAGCTTTTTGCTAAAAAAAATCCTAAACAGCTCCTAAATGAAAAGGAGCTCAAGGGGATTGAGCAGGAGGATATCGAGATTGTTGTTAGAAAGGGCACAAAAGTTGAGTACGCTTCCCCTGCTCTTGACAAACCGGCATTGATTAAATCCCTTCCCGGGTTTGAAGAAACAAACATCAATACGCGAGATACGATTAAAATCAACGACTATTTTTTTACGTATGTGAAGTTTGATTTTTATTTTCCGGATAAAAGTGAAGGAAGTATTTTCGTATTAAGAAAGGCAAGTTCCTATGCTGAGCTCATTCGAGAATTGTTTCCAATTTTATCGGGACTTTTGCTATTTCTGTTTATTATGATTATTGGTATATTGAACTATTTAGTTTCACGAAGCATTATTAAGCCTATCTCAATTCTTAAAGAAGGTGCCGAAAGAATAAAATCAGGAGATTTAAATTTTGAAATCAAGGCCATTTCGAATGATGAAATCGGACAATTAAATCGGGCGTTTGAGGAAATGAGAATAAAATTAAAAGAATCCGTTAATCTTCAGCTTCAGTATGAGGAGAATCGAAAAGAGCTCCTGTCTAATATTTCCCATGATTTAAAGACACCTATTACTTCGATTATTGGATATGTAGAGGGGATTAAGGATGGTATAGCAAATACCCCTCAGAAAATGGAGAAATATTTATCGACTGTGTACTTAAAAGCAAAAGATATGGATTCATTGATTGATGAGTTGTTCTTATTTTCCAAGCTGGATTTAAAAAAGGAACCATTCCATTTTGAAACTGTCGAACTAGATAAATATATGAGAGACTACGTAGAAGAACTTTATTTGGATTTACTTCAGCAAGGTATTCATATTGAGTTGCATCTTTTGAATAAGCCAATCTACGTGACAGCGGATAGAGAGAAATTTAAACGAGTATTGGCCAACTTAATGAGCAATTGTGTGAAATATATGAACAAAGACAAAAAGAACATTTCTATTTCTCTCCATGAACAATTATATGATGTAGTTGTACAAGTAACAGATAATGGGCAAGGGATAGAACCTTCTGCTTTACCATATATTTTTGATCGTTTTTATCGTGCAGAACAATCGAGAAATTCTCAGACAGGCGGAAGCGGTTTAGGACTTGCGATTGCAAAGCAAATTATTGGGGAGCATGATGGGGAAATCTGGGCTACTAGTGAGTTAGGTAAAGGTACGAGTATATTCTTTTCTCTAAAGAAAGGTGGAAAAATGTGAAACAAATATTACTTATTGAAGATGATATTAGCATTGCAGAATTGCAAAGGGATTATTTGGAAATAAATGGCTTTTGCGTCGATATTCAACATAATGGTGATGCAGGACTCCAACTGGCTCTTCAAGAACATTATGATTTAATTATTTTGGATATCATGCTTCCAGGAGTAAATGGGTTTGAGATATGTAAACAAATACGCGCAGTTAAAAATATTCCTATCTTGTTTGTATCGGCTAAAAAAGAGGATATCGATAAAATTCGGGGTCTCGGTTTAGGGGCAGACGATTATATTACAAAGCCTTTTAGTCCAAGCGAACTGGTAGCTAGAGTGAAAGCACATATAGCGCGCTATGAACGTTTAGCAGGGAACCCAACCAATTCAAATACGATTTTCGTTCATGGAATTTCAATCGATAAGTCAGCACGCAAAGTTTATCTTAACGGAGAAGAAGTTCCGTTTACGACAAAGGAATTTGATTTGATCGTGTTTTTTGTGATGCACCCGAACCAAGTATTGAGCAAAGAACAGCTTTATGAAAAGATTTGGGGGCTGGAGTCAGCTGCAGATGTTTCAACGGTCACCGTTCATATCAGGAAAATACGTGGGAAAATTGAACGAGACCCTGCACAGCCGAAATTATTGGAAACCGTTTGGGGAGCCGGATACCGATTCAATGTTTAAATTAAATAATGTGTTTTAGACCCGTCACAAAGGTGGCGGTTATTTTTTTATAAACATGAAGAAATTTTAAGAATAAGTTTATCTTTTTTAAGAATTTATTTAGAGGGAGTTTACATTTGGGTACTAACATAATAGAAGTAGTAACTAAGTTCATTGAGGGGATCTGAGCCTTTTCATTTCAAGTTAATAGCAAAAAATAATAAAAGAACGATAGGCAGGTGAATTTGATGTGGAGGTAGTTAACAATAGTTATTGGAGGCATTATCCTCCTTCAGGGATGTATCTCAGATAATGTTGCAGAACCAAATACACAGGAAAAAGAGATAAGGGTAGAAATAGATATAAATGAACAATTAATTCAAGCTGCAGAACGCAAGGAAACAGAAACAATAAAGAGATTGATTGAGGAAGGTGTCGATATAAATACAAAGGACTCAGAAAGACGAACTGCTACTATGATCGCAACTTATAATAATGATGTCGAAACCGCTAAAGTCTTGATTAAAGCGGGGGCTGACGTCAACATTCAAGATAACATGTAAAAACATTCCTTTTTTATATGCCGGTGCAGAAGGATATGTTGAAATTCTTAAACTTACGATCGAAGCAGGTGCGGATCCGGCGAAGATTAACCGTTATGGAGGAACTGCATTGATTCCTGCTTCAGAACATGGTCATATAGATGTCATCAAGGAGCTTCTCACCAAGACTGATATTGATGTAAATCATGTAAATGATCTCGGTTGGACCGCATTAATCGAAGCTATCGTGTTGTATAACGGTGGTGAAAGACAACAGCGAGCCATACAACTGCTAATCGATCACGGGGCGGATGTGAACATTCCGGATAGAAATAATGTAACTCCTTTGCAATATGCACGTGAGAAAGAGATTAAAGTTATTGAACAAATTTTGTTAACAGCAGGAGCAAAATAGCCAGATTGTATAAGCTTCCAAGTAAAATCAATACCGTATTACTGCTTAATTATTAGGATAATCTAAAATATACCACAATAAGAAAATGAGGAGACGATAAAAATGAACAAAAAAGCAAAAGCAATAACATCAATAATGCTCGGATTCACATTATTTTTAACAGGTTGCAACGCTAACGCCCAAGAAAATCATAGTGAACAGAAGCAAGAACGAGCTGTTAAGAAGACTAAAAAGGAAGATAAGTTAACCAAAGGTCAGGAAATGGCTAACATTCTTAGTAGTACAAATTGGCAAGGTACAAGAGTGTATGACAAAGATAATAATGACTTAACAAAAGAGAATGCAAACTTCATTGGCCTTGCGAAATATGATGTGAAAACAGGAAGATATGAATTTTTTGATGCTAAGACAGGTGAAAGTCGTGGCGATAAAGGAACATTCTTTATCACAAATGATGGGAAGAAGAGAATATTAATTTCAGAATCAATGAATTATCAAGCTGTTGTTGACATAACAGAAATAAATAAAGATGTTTTTACTTATAAAAGAGTGGGGAAAGATGCTAATGGTAACGATGTAGAGGTATTCGTTGAACATGTTCCATATAAAGAAAAAGAGCTGTCTTTCACTGATCCGGACAAGCAGTTGAACACTACTACAGGAGATATTGTTAAAGACGTTGATGGAGATAAAATTTTAGGTAGTACCCTTTGGAACGGAACAAAGATATTAGATGAAGACGGCAATGATGTAACAAAGTATAATTCGATGTTTATAAGTCTGGCAAAATTTGATGACAAAACGAATAAATATGAATTTTTCAACATTGAAACAGGAAAAAGCCGCGGTGATTATGGCTACTTCGATATTGTACACGAAAATAAAATTAGAGCCCATGTATCAATTGGAGATAATAAGTATGGTGCCGCTCTTGAACTTACAGAACTTAATAATAATAAATTTACGTATAAAAGAACTGGTAAAGACAAAGATGGCAAGGACATAATTGTATTCGTTGAGCATGAACCTTATAAAGGTGATCTTAAACCAAAATTTACTAAATAAAAAACGTCAAATAAGATTAGCGTCTAGTAAAAAAGGGAATGGTGAAATCCATCCCCCTTTTTTTGCGACGGGCAGTCGCATCGTTCCACGTGCCATTTTTGAAGTATTCTGGCTCAGGGTTCTTGATATAAATGCGTGTATTCAGCTTCAACCGTGAGATATAGTAAGCCTTTTTATCATGAATGGCTTGTAAGTCTCCTAAATCGAAGTAACCAAGATCGCGCAAACATTAATCGCCTGCCTCTACGGTTTCAAGGCAGATGGTACCGTATGTTTTATCATTATTCTTTCCTGGTCCAAGCTGCACGTTAAGAAAATGACCACTGAGTAAATCATATTCCAATTGGATTTTCACGCCTTCCGTATTACTGCTCCCACCTGAACCTTGATAGTCTGCGACGAATTGATCAGGCAGCTGAAATACTGTCGCATCTAAAATACGGATACGATTGAAAGCAGACATTATGTGTGCAGAAAGCGATTGAATGGAACAGAATTTTTGTGTGAGAAGAGAAGTAAAAACTTCTCGAAGAAATGTGATGGCTGCTGGATTAAAGCGTTGATTCAGTCCTTCCAGGCTCATCAGTACCCCTGTAGAAGCTTCTTAACCGTGATGTGCTAGAGACTTCCTGACTGAGCCATCTGCAAAGGGCGATGAGTTCGTTTGCTTGATACTTACTAGATCGTTTACAAAGCCAACTTGTTTGGCAATGTCTTGTAGGACTACTGGAGATAGAAAGCGTTGTAATTCTTGTGAGAATAGATGTAATTCTTCAGATAGCGAGAGAATCATGAAAAAACGTCATCCTTTTCGAGTTTTTTACTGAAAGAATAACGTTTATTCATTTTGGGGGAAATTCATTTCTTTAGCTTGATGGGCATGGGGTAGCGTCAGGAAAATGTGATTTTCTTCCAGGGCCCATTATAATGAACGCTAACATTATCGTTTTTTGGGCCACACACAAAAAGCTAGGGCACATTCATTCATTTTGTTGAATTTACCCAAGTGTGGGACAAAGGGCCAGGCTCCGTATGCTAAAAATTTACGTCCCAACGATCACTTCCACCCCATGCCTTTCAAGTATTTCTTGCATGTTTTCTCCTACTTCCTTTTCCGTTATAACGATATCAATAGCATCCAAATCACATACTTTTTGGAAAAAGGTTTTATTAAACTTTGTTGAATCTATTAATACAATTACCCTGTCAGAGCGTTTGTAAAAGTATTCTAATAAGGAATTTATCCGTTCATAAAAGTACACTTTTTCGAATGGGTATTTTTTGTTTGAATTCTTTCAATAATTACGTTCGTAAACTTTAAAATTAATTTACGAACGTCTGTTTAGTTATATCTACTTTTGTGAACGCCTATTGATAGAATTATAGAAAAAGAACCAAAATGAAGGAGATTAAAATGACGTTCGAAAGTTTGGATACATACGAGTTAGCAGCAAGGATCAAAACGAGGGACGACAACTTGAAGCCATGAAAGAAAAGGGAATAGGCGAACGAGATATTTTCATGGACAAACAAAGTGGAAAGGATTTTAATCGAACTCCGTATCAGTTGCTTAAACGAATGTTGAGAAAAGGAGATGTCTTATATATCCATTCCTTGGATCGCTTTGGACGAAACAAAGAAGAGATTTTACAGGAGTGGAATGAAATCACTAAGAACATCCAGGCTGACTCTGTGGTGTTGGATATGCCACTGCTTGATACGACTCAAATTAAGGATAGCCTAGGGACTTTCATAGCCGATCTCGTTTTGCAGATTCTTTCCTGGATTGGTGGAAGTAGAGCGGGAGCGAATTCGAAAACAGCAGAGGGTATTGATTTGGCTATGCAAAATGGAACAGTATTTGGTCGACCTAAAGTTGAGGTGACTGAAGAATTCAGAGTAGTCTATGATCGTTGGAAAGCAGGGGAGATGACTGCTGTTAAAGCGATGAAGGAAAAGGACGACTTTTTATAAGTTAGTCAAGGAGTACGAGGGATCATTGAAATAAATCATATGTATTAACTCGTCAAAGACGTGACCTACCGTCGATGGTAATAGTCCCATTTTTACAAATTGGTAATGCTTTTTGGGATCATAGGTTACCATTTGGATAAATTGGTTAGGGGTTTATAAAGACAAATTGCAATAAGATATACGTCCAAAGAGGGGCTTTTGTATGTGTATCAAAGCTTGTTCTGAAATAAGAAGAAATAAGTATTCGGCTCAGCTGCAAAACTGGGCTTTTTGTATGCAAACTTTTTTAAATATTTCTTTGGGAATTGCACGACAAAATTCGTCATACTTTCAAGCATCTAAAAATTGGAAAATAAGAATAATCTTCACAGATTGTGCAAAAAATACACTTAAAACGTACTAAGGAGAACCAATTAATGAAATTTTCGGGGATATGGAAAAAGAAGAAAGATCATTTTCAAAATATACAATTGAATGAATCGTTGGATACATTACCAAAAATCCCTCTACATACGGAGTTAAATCAAAATATAGAAGTACTAAAATCAGCATATAAAGATTGCTCTGATGTGGTATTTCGTGAATTTAGTATCGGCGGCAGCATTAATGCGGTTCTTCTTTACATAGATGGTCTTTCAAATACTGAAGAAGTCGATCAGCATGTGCTTAAGCCGCTTATTCAGATGAAAAACCATGAACATGGTGCAATATTTGAGAAAACAAAAAAGGAAATATCGGTTTCCGATATTAAGGACATTTACTCGATTAATGATATTTTTAAACAAATTTCAATTGGTAACTCGATTATTTTAATTGAAAATGAAACAAACGGAATTTCCATTGGGTTGCCGAAGTGGGAAAAACGCAGCATTATGGAACCAGACGCGGAATCAGTCATACGGGGACCAAGAGAAGGTTTTATTGAAACTTTAAGAGTAAACACCTCCCTTTTACGCAGGAAAATTCGTCATCCGTTATTAAGAATGAAACAAATGGATATTGGTCGTTACACAGAAACACAAGTCATCGTTGCTTATATCGAAGGGATTGCCGACAGCACATTAGTTGATGAAGTGACAAGCAGGCTAAAGCGAATTAAGATTGATGGCATTTTAGAAAGCGGATATATTGAGGAATTGATTGTAGATCACCCGTTTTCTCCTTTCTCACAAGTTTTAACAACGGAACGGCCGGATGTAGCAAGTGCCTGCCTTTTGGAAGGGCGTGTTGTAATCTTGATTGACGGCACCCCTATTACATTAATTGCTCCTTGTACGTTCGCAAGTCTGATGCAGGCACCTGAAGATTACTATAATCCGTTTTACATCAGTACCTTGATCCGTTGGCTGCGATATATATTCTTTTTTATCGCTTTGCTCGCTCCATCAGCATATGTGGCAATCTTAA
Source organism: Peribacillus huizhouensis (assembly GCF_014138605.1). Lineage (GTDB taxonomy): Bacteria > Bacillota > Bacilli > Bacillales > DSM-1321 > Peribacillus > Peribacillus huizhouensis. The sequence continues at coordinate 96,109 of NZ_JACJHX010000013.1, forward strand.
CGTTTCATCAAGAAATGCTTCCAACCACACTGCTCTTAACCATTGCTCAAAGCCGCGAACAAATCCCTTTTCCGGCATTGATTGAGGCGTTTATTATGGAAATCACTTTTGAGGCGCTAAGGGAAGCAGGTGTGAGATTACCAAAACAGGTTGGCGCTGCTGTTAGTATTGTCGGAGCCCTGGTCATCGGACAAGCAGCGACTGCGGCAGGACTGGTTTCATCACCGATGGTCATGGTAGTCGCCATTACAGGTGTCGCATCGTTTTTAATGCCAAGATATGCGACCGGCATATCGATTCGAATCCTGCGCTTTCCTATCATGATTTTTTCCGGAATGTTAGGTTTATTAGGTGTCATGATCGGTATTACCGCTATTGTCGCACATATGTGTACCCTAAAGTCCTTTGGTGTACCATATTTCAATTCGACAGCGCCTCTTAAGATTCAAAATTTGAAGGATGTCCTGATTCGAGCCCCTTGGTGGGCCATGGATACACGTCCTGAATTTATTTCAAAGGATACTAGTAACCTAAGGCGTCAGTCCAGTAACCTAAAGCCCGGTCCAAGCAAAGGTGGTGGCGAAAGTTGAGTTGTATGATCAGACCTATTAAGAAGACTATGACCTTAATGCTTCTGCTTTGCTTGACCTCGATTTTCCTAACAGGATGTTGGGACCGCACTGAGGTGAATGATTTAGCTCTCATTTTGGCAGCAGGTATAGATAAGGGCAAAAACAAAAATATCGAATTATCGGCCCAAATTTATATCCCGGGAGGCTCACAAGGCGGACAACAGTCCGGGATGTCCAGCGGTTCCAGCAGTGGTCAGTCATTTGTTAGGTCAGCTGAAGGAGAAACCATTGCGGATGCGATGGCGCGACTCCAGGAAGAACTCACAAGGGAGGTTTTTTGGGGGCAAAATGAGGTGCTCATTATTGGTGAAAAATTAGCAAAAGCAGGAATAAGTGATGAAATTGATTTTTGGATGCGACATTCGGAACCTCGTATACGTGCCGATGTTTTTGTTTCGAAAGGAAGGTCAAAGTCTGTTTTGGGGGCCAAGCCTGAATTGGAAAGAGACGCCGCAAAACAACTACGTAAAATCGTAAAAACACATATAGGTGTAAAAGTGACAGTGAAGGATTTATCCCAGATGCTAGCAGGTGAATCTGCTCCAGCCGTACTTCCTTGGGTTGAAAAACTTCCCCCATCCCTAATGGATAAGAAAAAGGAAATTCCAATCATTAATGGGGCAGCCATTTTTAAGGAAGGAAAAATGGTAGGAAGATTAGACGATAAAGAAACAAGGGGTATTCTTTGGCCTAGAAATGAGATTAAATCTGGTATGATTACGATTGCTATTGACGACGAAAATGGCTACATCTCCTTGAAATTATTAAGAAGCCATACTGAGTTGATCCCTTCCATAAAGAATGGTCAATGGAGCATGCACATCAAAACAAACGCAGACCTTGAAGTTGTACAAAATACGACAAAACTAAACTTATTCAATTCAAAGGTCATAAAAAGGTCTAAGCAAAAGGTTGCTGATGAAATTGAACAAAGAGAGCGGTTAGCTTTCTCGGAAGTACAGGAAAAGTTAAATTCTGATATTTTCGGCTTTGCTAATGAATTTCAGAGTAAATATCCACAAATATGGAAACAAAAGAAAGACGAATGGAATGAAATTTTCCCACAAGTAGCCGTTTCTTTTGAAACGAAGGTAAAGATCAAAAGAACCGGTTTGGCAACTGGAAAACGTCAAAGAGGTGTTGAACAATGAAGATTGGAGGGATATTAGGGGTAACAGTTATATTGGTGCTTATCTTTTTATACCAATGGCCCAAGTTGAATAAAAATGGGAGAAAAGTAAAAATTACCTTTTTTTTGTTGATGTTGCTTAACTGGGTTCTTGCTGTTTTGCTCGTTATCTTTCCAGAAATGCCGGGACCTGGACAATTAATTGATTTCATCTATAAATCATTTGAAACGTTTTGGTAAATAGACTCCTTTTAGAAAAGGAATGAACAAATATGATTGAAAAAGGTAGAATTTCTTACTTAGAGCTAGCCCTCATTATGTATGCAACAGTTGTAGCCACGGCCATTCTTTACATCCCATATGTCACATCACAGCATGCAAAGCGTGATTTGTGGTTGTCTCCCATATGGGGTTCTTTGAGCGGCTTTCTCATCGTCATGATTATTGTAAAGCTTTCTAAGTTATATCCAGGGAAAACACTAATCGAATATGGTGAACTTATTCTTGGTCGGACCCTTGGCAAAATTATCTCGTTCATTTACTTGTTTTTTCTATTACACGATACTGCTATCGCATTTAGGGAATATGGTGAGTTCATTGAAAGTGCTTTTTTGCATAAAACGCCAATCATTTTTGTTACCGGTAGTATTGCCCTTTCTTGCGCGATTGCTGTCCACGGGGGCATTGAAACGATTGGAAGATGTGCTACAATCTTTTTGCCGATTGTTTTAGCTCTCTATATACTGATTTATGTCTTTCTTATTCCTGATTTAAATGTAAAAAATATATTTCCAATCATGCAAGATGGGATAATGCCCTCTATTAAAGGATCCATTGCACCACATGCCTGGTTAAGTCAATTTTCATTGATGTCATTCCTGATTCCGTTTTTAACGAATCAACAAAAGGTTATGAAGTGGGGAATGTTTTCTGTCATTGCCAGTGTCTTAACCATGGTATTTATTAATCTTGGGAATCTTTTATTATTTGGAGGAATTATTTCTAACCTATATTTCCCTGTGTTTGAGGCTGCAAGATTTATAAGTGTCGGTTCTTTTTTTGAGCATATTGAGTCAATGGTCATCGCCTTTTGGGTTCTTGGTGGTTTCGTACAACTTTCCTCCTTTTTTTATATGCTTACACTTGGCACTTCACAATGGCTAACACTGCCCAGTTATAAACAGTTTGTATTACCAATTGGTTTTTTAATTATTATCTTTTCAGTCTGGTCAATCCCCTCGTTTGAGGAAATGATTCAAGGAATGGGTACAACTATGCCCTTTTATTTTTTAACGGTTCAGTTGCTCATTCCTGTTTTACTCCTAGGTGTTGCGGTCATACGGCGGAAGAGATCGAACTCGTTCTTGCCGTAAGTTTTTGGGGTGCCAATATAGCAGTCGGCATTCAATTACAAATGCAAGGTTTGAATGCAAATCAGCTGCGTGAATCCGCAGACCATTTGTTAAATCAGTCATCATTCCATAAAGCTGCGGCAAAAATGAAAGAATCCTTGCAAAAATCGGCGAGGTATCAACAGGCTGTTGATGAGATTTTTGAATTTAAAAGACAATATAACATCTAAAAGAAGAAACTCGTCAAAAAATATAGCCTTTGCTCATGATAGCAAAGGCTAATATAACGAGGAATAAATTATCACTATCTCTAAAACAAGCTCTAAATATAGTTTACTGGGGTAACGTCAGGAATGTGATGTTATACAACGATTAGATTGGTACACGTTTTATTAGTCAACATAAGACCTTATATAGAGATAATTTGATTGTGTATCATTAGCTAATGAACATTGACTATCATCGCTGATATAAGGAGTTATTCTGTTTCTTCTCCAGAAGGCCGAGTCGTTTGGGTTGGAAGGGTATTCCAAAAACTTGTATCCACATTTTCAATTGAACCATTAGCGATGGCTCTAGTTGCTGCATCAAGGGTGGTTATTGTTTGCTTAATCAAATAACCATTGCTTTTTTGTCCAAGCACGTAAGACTCATAGTTGTGATCAGACATGCCGCGCATTTCAAAAAGAAGTGTTGAAATATCATATTGAACTGCGGCACCATTACGGCCAATTGTTTCCTCTGAACCGCCATTGTATTTTCCAATATTCCCCCATCCCTTAGAGTTAATAGCATTGAACACGACAGCTCCTAATTTTTTTGAACGTTCTAGGACTTCCGGCTTTACATTCCGGTTTGTCGGATAAAGGATGGACCCTGATACATATTTCCCGTCTATTTCACTTTGAGTTCCTTGATGATGGAGATCAATCATATAATTTATTTTGTACTTTTTTAACACATTATTGTGCAATGCTTGAGTTTCTGGATGTATTTTGGCAACATGGTCACGGTTCAAATCTGCGCCAACAGCATTATAGCGAGTCAAATGCCTTCCGCCGTCAGCGACATAGTCATCAAGGGAAAAGTTGACATCACCCATTGCTCCGTCAGCATTTAACATTGGTACGATAAGGATGTTTACATGATCAAGAACACCTTTCATTTTGTTCGTTCCTAAGTGTTTTATAAATTCTAGAGCGCCTTCCGTCGTCAGTTGTTCATTACCGTGCTGTTGGGTTAAAAAGAGGATGGTAGGATTGCTAGGGTTAGAAATATATTTCGCGAGGTAAATATCACGGCCTTTTACAGTTTGACCAATCACTTCTAGTTCCATATCATTTTGTTTTGCATCTTGAGTTTTAAGAAATTCAACTAGTTCATTGTATGTATGTAGGATAGAAGTCTGAATCGATTCATTTCCGCCATAATTCGGCCCTTCACCGACTGCTCCAACAGAATTGGGAGCGCTTACAAATCCTCCGACTACCATTAAACCAGATAAAGATAACGCAATGACTTTCTTTTTCATTTTATAACCTCCATTTAATATAATTGTAACAATATTCGATAAATTCACTACAAGGAAAATATTACAATTAAAATGGGGGCATGTACATAGTGATTAATTACTAAATTTGTTATCCTTAAATTTTCCTATTTAGGTTGATTTTAGGAATAAAAATAACCGATTTGCTCTTCAGTTTTCACAAAATTAAACAGTTATTAATGGCCAAAAACAAACAGGCAGAATTAGAGGAAAGGGTCCCAGAAGGCCGGAATTAAAAATTGATAATCAATTTCGACTTCCCCTGAGGATTGGTCACTACTAGGGGACGATGGATTTGATGTATTTGCCTGGAGGGGAAGTCTGTTATTAAGGTAACGGGTGCTTTCCTGAACAAGATTAAATAAAAAAGGTCGATTCCTACAATTGACCTTTTTTAATGGGGTGGATCAGGACCAGGGAAAGCTTCACGGATTGAGGGAAAAAACATTCGTTTTTTTTCTTGATTTAAATCAGGTATCGAACCTGCTTGATAGTTGCTGAAACAGCCTAAAACGTATGAAAGGTTATTCGGGGAAGAAAGGAATGCATTTGGAGCAAATGCTTACAATCATTAGCTTATCTAGCTTTTGACTTAAATATAACGTTTTTGGTGCAGTTAAGCCGAGTTCAAGACCGGCTTTTATTAGTTCTTTTCTCATCAATTCTATTTCAATAGGTGCATCGTTCAGAGTGGTAGTTTTCAAGAGACTTACCTCAAATCTATATATCTTTAATTAAATGAATTATTACATAAAATGGAAATTAATTCTATGATTAGTATTGGAGACATAATTGGGTTCGCAACACTACAGAATGTAAGAAAGGGAAGAGCGTCCTTTCTTACATTCTATACGGCTTTAAGTGGCCCGATGACCACAGTCTGTGGCTTATGCATACATTTTTGCAAGCAGATGTGCAAGATTGATATTTATCCTTATCACTGTCAAGAATCCGTTGTTCTTTACGGTTAAGAGCAAGATTGATTCATGCCTTTTTTGCTTCAGCAAAGGTGTCCTAATGCGGTGAAAATTGCACGTAGGGTGTTTACTTCAGTTGTAATCAGGGACAAGTGGATAGATATCTCAATAAATTTCTAAATTTTATGAACATTTAATATTGGACAAACTATGAAAATCCATTTACTATTTATATAGGTGGTAAATTTTGAAAATAAAGGAAATGAAAAGGGGGTACCACATTGATAAGAAAAACATCCTTATCCATTTTACTTGCAGCTAGCCTTTCCTTTGGGGGAACTGCTGTATGGGCCGCACCAGCACAGAAAGCAAATCTACAATCGGATCAAGCGTTTGACAACAAGATTGTCAAACGGATTAAGGAAGAAAACATTTACAATCATATTGCTGAGCTTTCAAAGAATCCACGTGTTGCTGGAACACCAGGTGAGGACGTAGCGGTGGAATACATAAAGCGCCAATTTGAGTCTTATGGATATGAAACGGAAGTGCAAGCATTCGATATTAATAGTTATATAGAACCTAGTTTAATTGAATTAAGTGTTGATGGTATGACCTTCGAACCTGCACCGATCAGCTTTACCTATGGTGTAAATGGGGAGGTAACTAATGAGCTAGTTTACGTTGGTTTAGGAGCACTAAGTGATTTTGAGGGAAAAGATGTAAAAGGGAAGATCGCTCTGATCAAACGTGGTACCTATACCTTCGCTGATAAAATCTTGAACGCTACGGCGGCAGGAGCTTCTGCTGTCATTATTTATAACAATACTGATGGCGTAATCAGTGGAACACTCGGTGAACCCAATGATGATTATGTTCCATCTCTAGCCATCACTTACGATCAAGGATTTGCTTTAGAGGAACGTCTGAAAAAGGGTGAAACCGTAACGGCCACCTTGAAAATAGAGGGAGCTCAAACAAATAAGGCAATTTCTCATAATGTGATAGCAACAAAAGCAGCGACTCAAAAATCGAAGAATCAATTGGTTCTTGTTGGTGCTCATCATGATTCTGTAGATGGAGCGCCGGGAGCAAATGACGATGCTTCGGGTACAGCTACTGTGCTTGAGTTGGCACGAGTATTTGCGAATGCTCAAACCGATACCGACATTCGTTTTGTTACCTTTGGGGCTGAAGAAAATGGGTTATTAGGTTCATATGAATTTGTTAAAAGTATGACTGATGAAGACTATTATCGCACAGTCGGAATGTTCCAAATGGATATGGTTGGAAGTAAGGATGCTGGTCCATTAATTATGTACACAAATGCCGGTGAGAAAAATATCGTGACGGATTTAGGAGCATCAGCAGGTGCTCGTTTAGCCAAGACGGGAGAAGCAACTCCTTACGGTATGGAAGGGCGAAGTGATCACGTTCCATTTGCGGAAATAGGACTTCCTGCTGCATTGTTTATCCATGCGCCAGTAGAACCATGGTATCATTCGCCACAAGATACCTTAGACAAAATTAGTTTAGATAAGCTAAAAGAAGTATCTAATATTGTAGGTGCTGCTATATATCAAATTGCTCGCCCTGATACTCCAGCATTAGAAAAGGCTAAAGTTGCACCAAAAGAAGTCGATTACAATTTTGAGGAAAGAGAACTGGATTAATCGATATTAGCCCTGCGGGTTTTCCGTATGGGCTTTTTTAGTTTTTATTAACTTATCGACTAACGGTGTAGTTAAAAGGAGGTACTGCAATTTAAGTAGTGCCTCCTTTACATTTTTAGATTGTACATCTACCATCTATGTTCCAAAACTCGTCCTTTTCTGAACACACTTAGATTCCCGTTGAAATGAATGTTTTTATGGCTATATCTGTTACAAAACTCTGTTCATTATTCTATGTTCAATAACATATCGAATTCTATCTTATGTTTCAACTTGAACTTAAAGGAAAAATGAGAAAAGAGTGATTACTGGTGTTAATTGGATATGCGCGCGTTTCGACAGGGTTACAAAATTTAGATTTACAAATGGACGCGTTAGCGTAACATGTCTGTGGAAAAATCTTCCACGATAAGATGAGTGGAGCGAAAAAGCAGCGTCCGGGTTTGGAGGAAGCACTTCAATATGCACGTGAAGGCGATACCATTGTTGTTTGGCGATTAGATCGTCTTGGTCGTAACTTGCAAGACTTAATACAGATTGTGAATACTTTGAACGAACGAGGTGTAGGCTTTCACAGCCTGCAAGAAAACCTAACGATGGATAAAAGCAACGCAACGGGACAATTAATGTTCCACCTCTTCGCTGCCTTTGCAGAATTTGAACGGAATCTGATCGAGGAACGCTCAGCCGCAGGACGAGCAGCAGCTAGAGCGCGTGGTCGTCTTGGGGGACGTCCGGAGAAACTGGAAGCGAAAGATATTGAAATGATGAAATCGCTCATTGAAAATGGTACATCAATTAAAGATGTGGCGGAAAAATGGGGCGTATCTCGAATAACCATTTACCGCTATTTAGAAAAACCTCTAAAATAAAACATAAAGCGCTTGTTACCAGATCACAACTTGGATAAGTGGTTTTATTGTTTAGAATAGGCGTATTTTGAAGTGAAAAATTGCAATTTAAACAGTTGCAAATTACCCAATAAAGTGACAGAAAAATTAGCACTATTATTCACTGTGTCTATAAAGTTTTAACTTCTGGACATACAAGCTATGTGTCGACTTTTTTAAGTTTTCACTTAGCCTTCATATTGATATTAACCTATCGAAAGGAGAATATAAAATGAAGTGAGCAAAGAGAATAATAAATTATGTTTGTTTTAGTGTTTGGGAAAGTAAGTAATTTTTCTATAATAAACTCCTCCTAATAAAATTGACTGGAAAAGGGCGGATTAAATAATCCGAGATTACCCGTTACTCAATTATAACAAGATTTTCTGTAATATCTTAAGGCTAGAAGCTCTTAATACTGTTGAACGATCTTCCGTTAAACCAGCTAATAGTTTGTCAACATTTTTCAATAAAGACTTAAAATATTTCATACTATTCTAAAAATATGCATACTAATTCATCCTGGGACTAATTACCCGTTTGTTAAACAAGAAAAGCAATACCCTTACTTAAGCATTACGACCATTCCATTAATAAAAAAGAGTCTTATATTTGTTGGTATTCAAAGTGACCTGTCACTATCAATTAATCCTCAATAACTAGTTTTTCCTTACCCTACTTACCTACAAAATAATGTAATATTTACTATATTTAAAAGAGATCTAAAATGCTCATTACATTATTTTTAAGATAAAGTATAATTTTGGAAGAGGAAGATAAACATCCGAATATTCTGAATGAATTTAATATTCTATTTACTATGACCTATATCAATAGAGTTTAATTGGGGGAGGATGGAAATAGTGGCTAAGAAAAATTTAAGTAGACGTAAGTTTTTAGGTTATCTAGGAGCTGGTTTAGTAACTGCGACAGCAGCTAGTTTACCTATTAAAGCTTTAGCAGGATTAAACGAAACGAAAGCTACATCTGAAGTTAATTCAGAAGATTTACCTAAAGAACCTGGTACATGGGGCGATACAATTTTAGAAATGGAAATTGAACTACCTCAAGACCCAAATGTTCTCCTGATGGATGTAGAGACCATTTATAATTTAAATCAATGAAATTGAATAATAAATCAGGGGGGAGTTTTTATGTCCTTACGAATTAATATGGTCAACACAGCCATATCTCAGATTGGCACATTAGAAGGGAATAATAATGACAATAAGTATGGGAGATGGTTTGGTCTAAACAATCAGCCATGGTGTGCCATTTTTGTGAGCTGGTGTGCTGCTAAATCAGGAAATATGGAATTCAATGGGGAACACCGTCCACTATTTGCTCGCAGTGCTGCAGTAAGAGAGCATCGATGGTTTCATGATACTTTTGGTGAATATTTTACTAAATCAGGATTCATCAATTATATCGGGAATGACTCCAAGAAAGTTGCCAGAGCGACAGGATGCCTTATTTTTTTTAGTGGTGACTCTCATATAGGCATCGTTGAGCAATATTATCCTGGGGAACAAGCAGTTCTTACAGTAGAAGGGAATACTTACACCCCCTCTAAAGGAGAGGAAATTCAAGGCGTGTTTCGTCGTTATCGCCGTCTTTCTGATTCGAAAATAGTGGGATTTGCTCTTCCTTACTATGAATTTTATAGCAGCGGATCCCCTGGGGGCGTTAAGCCGGTACCACCTCCTTACGGTAACAGTGGAACTGTGGATAACCCCACTTCTTTCCCAGGAGCAAGGTATTTCTATATTGGTGCCTACAATAACTATGTCACGCTATTAGGGAAAATGCTAATAAAAGCAGGATATGGTAATTTTTATCAAGTAGGAGCAGGTCCTCGCTTTACGGAAACAGACCGGCAAGCATGCGCAGCTTTTCAAAGAGCACAAGGCTGGAGTGGAAGTGGCGCAGATGGTATTCCTGGAACATCTACATGGGAGCGGCTTAGTGCCATCTATTATGGTGGTGGCGGAAGTGGTGGAAGCGACTGGCCGCCAGCATTTCCAGGTGCACAATATTTTAAGGCTGGAGCCTCTAACCAATACGTTAAATTATTGGGTGTTCAGTTAGTAAAGGCTGGATTTGGTCGACACTATACCGTTGGACCAGGTCCAGCGTGGAGTGAAGCAGATCGCCTAAACTGTCAAGAGTTCCAAAGAGGACAAGGTTGGACAGGCAACGATGCAGATGGATATCCAGGTCCTACGACATGGCAAAGATTGTTTGATATAGTTGGTAGCACCCCAAATGTTTCGATATTTCCCGGAAGCCATTTCTTTGGCCCTGGAGCAAATAACGAATATGTTACAACCCTTGGTAAACGATTAATTAACAAAGGGTATAGTCGGTATTATTCTGTCGGAGCAGGTCCAAAGTGGAGTGAGGCAGACCGTCAAGCTTGCGCTGCTTTCCAACGTGCTCAAGGTTGGTCTGGAAGTGATGCAGATGGCATTCCTGGTCCTTCAACATGGCAAAAGCTCTTTGCATAAAAAATATAACAGAGAGGAATTGATAAAATCCCAAACATGGGGGTTCCTGGATTAATACTTATATTAGTAATTGCCCTTATTATTTTTGGGCCGTCAAAACTCCCCGAAGTTGGATGTGCCTTTGGTAACACATTAAAAGAATTTAAAAACGCAACCAAGGATTAATGGAGCAGGGATCATAAAAATTATCAAACTTTTTTATTGATTCAATTGAATTTAGAAAAAGCGTGTATTGATCAATCTTTTTTCAAAACACGCTTTTTCTATTTGATTTTATATCAAGGTTTTTTAAATTAAATTAATCAAACTTTATTCCAAAGTTACGCCCTAAAGCCGCCCTGGTCCGATTCCTTTCAGAATCAGACCAGGTGACAACATACTATTAGTTGGGTGTTATTGAAGAGAAAGTTATGTTTCGACTTTCGTTTAGGTCTTCCCTTAGCTATATATAAATGCTTTCTTTAGGAATATAAAATTAATGTAGCTTTGGAATAAGTTAAAAGGCACGTGGTGATGTGGATTTAAAATAAAGTTCGATCGTTTAAAACAAAGTTTAACCGTTTGTAAAAAAGTCTGATCAAAAGTTCTGAATGAAAGCAGAATTCTCCTTGTTCCGCAATCGGGCCATTTAACGGAATAAAGCAGGAGAATTCAAAAGAGCACCGAAATAGAAAAGATATAATTAAAAGGGAGTGTGACTGATATGTCACATGCTAAAGATGTTTTGGTCGATCAGTTGTTAGCAAATGCAAACGACCCTAGCTTTTACGTTCCGTTTTCGGAATCAGTAGCAAACTTGTCAGAGGAAGAAGCGTTTTGGAAACCCAACGATGAAAGTAACAGTATCGCTGAAATTGTGCAACATCTACTTTACTGGAATGAGACATGGCAAAAGAGGTATGAAAAATCTCATGTGAATGCTGTTGCGCCAATAGGTGATAATAATAAAAGCTTTATTGTTCCGGAAAATAAAAGATTTGCTGACTTAAAAGAGTGCCTCCTAGAGGTTCTGCTTCAGTGGCAAGATCTACTAACTGAAGAAAAGGTAGAAAGTGAAGTGAATGGTTTACCAGAGACTGCAAAGTGGTGGGGGTTACTGGGGAATATGTCCACGCATAACGCTTACCATATTGGACAAATTGTTTACATCCGAAAACAACTACAAAAAGGCTGGAAAACCAATATTAAATGAGAAAGTAAGACAACTTACATTTCTCGTTCAACAAAACCAGCCAATAGTTGTCAATATTTTTCAATAAAAATATTAAAAATATCATGTTATACTAAATTTGTGCATACCAAATAACCGTCCAAATACTATATTTGGAAAGTTCTGGCCCACTTGGTTAAATTGTTAAATTAAGCTAAGTCTAGGAAAGAAGTTTTGGTTTTTAAAAGTGCATAAATCCAATGTAAGAGTTTGTTTGCACAAGCTATCACAGCTACTCTAAAAGGTTTTCCTTCTTCCCGTTTTTTATCATAAAACGCTCGTAATCTCTTATTACGGGGAAGGATTTCATCCGTTGTTTTCTGTTTACGACAGTCACGAATAGCACATTTAACAGCCATATACAAAGCTTGACGTAGTCTGCTAGAGCCTCTTTTGGTAATTCGATTGTAAGTACCTTTGAATGTGCCAGATTCAAAGACACTTGGATCAAGACCGGCAAATGCGACTAGCTTCTTAGGGTGATTAAACCTTTCAATTTCCCCAATTTCAGAAATAATCGTGGCTGCGATTTTTTCACCGATACCGGGAATTGATCGGATAATCTTAGATTCTTCAATACTTTTTGCTAAAGCATCTATCTCATTTTCAAGCATGGATAGATGTTTTTTGTGTTCAAAGAGCATATTAATATACATATCTAAGCTTAGGGCAAGACTAGAGTATAAAGCCTTCTGAAATGGGTTTTGAGCCGCGGCAGTCATTAGCTTTTCAGCCTGTTTGTTTGCCCATTGTAGTGAACGAGTATTACAGAATTCTTTTATTTTAGTTGTTAATGTTTCAGCATCGCTTTTCAAGACATCTTCTGAAGTAGGAAATGCTTGTAATGTTTTTAAAGAAACGTCAGAATATAAATCTCCAAAAACTTTACTATATTCAGGAAAAACTTGATCCAAAACTGCCTGAAATTGTAGCTTGGTTTGTACAAACATTCCTGTAATATTATCGTGCTGTCTCGTAAGATGACGTAAGTTCACAAGTTGGATACCACGCTTTTTATAAGGCTCTAAATCCTCTTTATAATACAGCTCGCAGAGGTGATTGGCATCAATGATATCTGTTTTTACCTTTCGCAAACTAGAACTTTTTGCTTTATAGGAGATGAGTGGATTTACAATAATGATTAAATAGCCTTTGTCCTCAAAATATTGAACAACCGGTGTATGATAATGACCCGTTGATTCCATTACAAGAGGGGGACGTTCTCCTGAAATATATTCTATCTCTTTAATAAAATCTAATAAACTAGCTAACCCATCAAGATCATGTTTTACTTTGAAACTTTTCTTGTAGGGCTTCTTTCTTTCCAAGTATGCTTGAATTTGACTTTCACCTTTTGCAACATCCAGACCAACGACTGGATTCATTAAAATTCCTCCTTCAAAAATATAATTGCCGGTAACCCCTAAATCCTCCTCATAGTGTCATAGCTTCGCTTGTTATACGAGATCATTGTCCCAACCAGCCTCAAACATGTTTCTACAAGTAGGGGGCGAACTGTTTTGCAGACGGGGTCTTAGCCCCACGGGCGCGAACGTTCTACCCCGGTTACCGTTATCATATATCGATATAAAAAATGGTCAACCAGAAATATTTTCTGGCTGACCTTATAATACGATCGGGCGCGATTCTTCAATAAAGAAGATCGCTTTTTTCCGTTATAGGGCCATATTGTTGAATAACGTTGAGAGAGATCATGTTAATATTAGGAATGGGTTGTGAAGAAAAAATAATTAAACTAAAGAGCAAGTTAGCCATGAAAATTATTTACAATGAAAAGGGTGTTGAAATGAGGTTCCTTATTGAATTTAAAGACTTCAAAAGTAAAGAATTAGAAAATGTATCCTTACGTTTATTGGATACTTTTTTAAATGAGCATTTGATAGGTAAATTTCATGGACACTCTTATGAGTGTATACTTGTTAGATTTATCAATAATCGTCCAACTTCAAAAAAATTAAAGCTAAAAGTACTCTATAAAACAATAGCCGAGGTAGAGTTATCTGGGACTTTTATGAATAATAACCAATTAAATATTGAAGTTTTTCAAAGTGGATTAGAAAAAATTGAGGAAGCAATCAAAAATGTGTATTCTATCGAAGCTAAAGAACCGCTGGATTATCATGTGGAAGAATTACTAGCAGACTTTAAGGAGTGTAAAAGTTTTGCGCCAATATCTTTTGAGGAACTAAATAAATACGCTAAGAATCAACAGAATATAAAATTCCAAAATCGTTCAAAAAGATCTGATTGCTTAATGTACAGCTATTCAATTAATCCACAGCCATTAACTAAAAAAATAGTAGGTATTAGAGTATATGACCAATTTGTTGATGGGACTTTAGTACCTTATAATTATATTTATTCAGAATTATTCAGTAATTTACTACGGAGAAGAGAAGTTAAGCTTCCGAATTATGATGAAATATATATCAATATTGGCGAAACAATGGAACAGGCAAAGCAGGAACTTGCATTAGAAACTTGGCACAAGTACACATATGCGACATTAAATTTATCTACATACTTGTCAAGCGATGAAGAGACTAAATCGAAAATGTTGTTAGAGTGTATTAGTAATGGATTAAGACTAATTGCTGATTTTGATCATTTAGAGAAAGAAAAAATTGAAAAAATAATTCAACATATAAAGGAAAATGGAGTAAATATAGAACTAATATATACTTCAAAACAAAACAATAATTTCCTAGCTGAAATTATTTACAAGGTCCCTCAATCCCACTTGTCAAAAGCAGAATATAAATTAAGATTGACAGATTTGAAAAATGGAAAATCTGGTGAAGCTCATATCGACTTTATACATACATATTGGGCTCCTTATAGCTTTGGAAATATTTTAATAAAAAAAGAAGAAATATTAATAAAAGGGAGAGGGAGCTTGAGAGCAGAGATTTCACGTCAGCGTGATAAGTTGCCAGATGAGTATATATTTAAAATTGGAGATATAATCAAATAGTCAGAAAATAAGGGTTTATACTAACAGCGCTTTAGTTAAATACCGATTTTCAACAATCGGGCGCGATTCTTCAATATAGAAGATCGCTTTTTTCCGTTATAGGGCCAGATTGTGGAGGAACTCCTTTAAAGAAAATAGGATATGTATGTTAGAGCTTAGAAGAGATTGTGAAGCTTTGTACTTAAAGTAACGTTGCAGGTTAATGAAAAAGGGTATCTACTACTATTTGTGGAATTGTTATTTAAGATAAGTAATGGTAAAGGAGGTAAACATGATGACAAAAAATAATACTCAAGTTTCCCTTAGAACAGGAAATTTAGATGATGCAGAATCCGTGAAAGAACTTCAAAGGGAAGTTCTTTCAGAAAGCGAGTTTATGATTTCTGTTATAGAAGAGTTTGAAGAGACAACTGAGCAACTAAGAAACTGGATCCAGAGAATTTTAGTGAATGAAAGAGAAACGTTAATTGTAGCGGAAACTGAAGGAAAAGTTGTTGGTTTAATTGTCTTTCGCTCAAAAAATACCAAAAGGCTTTCTCACACTGGTTCTTTTACGGCAATGGTCAATAAAGCGTATCGTGATAGGGGTATTGGTAAACTCCTGATTAAAGAACTTTTAAACTGGACGGAACAGAACCCATTAATAGAGAAAATAAGTTTAGGTGTTTTATCAACAAATCAGCGGGCTATCGGCTTGTACAAAAGTATGGGATTTGTTGAGGAAGGACGTAAAATTAAAGAAGTAAAGTTTAAAGAGGACTTATATGTAGATGACATTCTTATGTATAAATTGGTTTAACAAGACTTAGTAATTAAGATTTTCAACAATTAAGGATCGAAAAAACGCTAAACCTTGATATAACAAGGATCGTTTTATTTCGTGTATCTTCATATTATATGGACACATAAAAGAACGTAATTTATTTGCATGTCTTGTGATGAAGCATAGCAACATAGATGATGCGATGCTTCAATAGAGAAGGGGCGCTTTTCTTATTCAACAAACGGGCCATTTAGTTGAATAAGACTTTAAAGAAAATGGGATATGTATGTTAGAGTTTAGAAGCAGTTTGTGAAGTTTTGTACTTAACTGTTTGTGAAGGAATTGAGAATGTTTATTATTCGAAACAAAAACTTATAACTCACCGTGAAGTAAACACAGGTCTTCAAGACTTAATTAAACCTACAAATGAATGGAAAAAGAGAATGGCTGATGGTGATGATATATTCACTTTAAAAAACATTGAAGCTACTAACAAGGTTCTTGACTCCTTCATTAATAATTTTAAAAAACTTGGAGTTAAGCCAAAAAAGGGAGAAATACTGGAAAATGTTAAAGAAGTCGTAATTCAATTAAATGAATTAAATGACAAATACAGTTACTTTATTGAGACGATGGAGAGAGAAGAACTATATGAATTTATTACTGAAGCTGACCGTATAGCTGGTTTAAAAGTCGAAGGAGACATAACCGAAGAATGGAGAGAGTGGTAAAAACTAAACGGGTACTTAAACCAACTTTCTCTTAATAAGGAAAAGTTTGTGAAATATTGTACTTACACTAACGGGGGGCTTTACTTGAAAATGAGTAAAGCCTATTTCTTATTGTAGTAACGGGCAGAATAGTTAAAGAATATAAAATAGATTTAGTCTGGTGTATGTCAAAAAAACTACACTCTATTTAGAATGTAGTTTTTCGAACGAGACTATTTTTACTTTACTTCACTGTTATAAAAATCAAATAACTTTTCTATGGATGAACTTGACAAAAGAGGCACTGCTCTTTCAATTATTTTTCGATCCCAATCAAACCAACGCATTTCCATTAACATATTAATTTCTGAATCGGTGAATCTTTTTTTTATTTCTTTTGGAGGATTTCCACCAACAATTGTGTATGGTGGAACATCTTTTGAGACGACAGAGCCTGCTGCAACGATTGCACCTTCACCGATCGTAACACCTGGCATTATTATAGCGTTCATACCAATCCAAGCATCACTTTTTATGACTGTATCACCTTTTGGTTCATATGATTGTTCTAATTGCTCAACAAATGGATAAACCGTAACCCATTCAGAGTGGTGGTTATGGTTGCCTCCCATTAAAATAACTACTCCACTAGCAATACAAACATAATTTCCAATAATAAGTTTATCTAGTTGCCAACCATATTGTTCAATAGGATTGAATAGTTCCCGAGATTGAATATCACCCCATAGATACCTTACACAACCATCTTCAAAGTTTTGATCTCCATAATACCCTGAATAATAGGAATACTCACCTACTTCAATAAGTGGATTTGTCACTATATCTTTTAAATACTTTATTTCAGACCAATGATTAAATAAATGTTGTTTCATAATTATACCTCGCTTCTAAGTATTATAGATTATACGATTTACTTAGAAGCTTAATCCCACAGCTACATTTTTAAACTTTTTCAAACGACGAATCATTATCTTCAGCCTTTCTTTTATAGTAACAAAAGCGTAACTCAATAAATCATGGTAGTCAAATTGTGAAAATATTCACTTCAACTAACGGGTGCTTTCGTATTATAAGGTCAGCCAGTAAACGGAACAGGAATACATCCACAGAAAAATTGTTGAAGAATTAGAGAATGGCATTGTGAACAACGAAACAAAAATAGGTTTTTTAAATATAATCAATAAAATGATCGATAGAGACGGAATACAAGGAATCGTATTGGGTTGCACAGAACTTCCTATGATCATTCAAAATGAGGATTTGAATATCCATCCATTAAATACAGCAGAAATTCACATTAATAAGATTGTCGATACTATTTTTACTGACAATACAAATTGACTTTATTGAACTATAGATAAACAAAGGATAATAGCTGCGGCACCTCCTTTTCTTATACCAAAGATAGTTTGTGAAGAATTGTACCTAAACTAAAGGGGAGCTTTACTTGAAAATGAGTAAAGCCTATTTCTTATTGTAGTAACGGGCTGTTTAGTTGAAGAACCAAAATATAATATAATGGGCATAAAAGGTTAGAGAATCTTAATTTAGGAGTATTAATTCAATGAAAAAGGTTAAAGAATTAAAAACCTATGCAATAACTGATGATTTTAAATTCCAGGTTACTCAAGTTGTGATAAGTCATAGTAAAGAAGTTGCTATTTACTGGTTAAGAGATATTGCAGGGTATTCCAATGAGGAAATGGAGAAATTTAGAGTACGAGACTTTCCTTTGGATGAAAAGGTAGTTGTTAGGGATTTTGGAGAAACATCTGCTAGAGAAATAATTGACGACGTAGTTCAAATTGAGACTGTTCGTGGTTTTCCAATCGTTGCATTTTGGAAAGAAGTTGAAAATGATTATTATGAAAATTGGCATTCCTATTTCGAGGCAGAAGAACCAACTGATTAGTTTAATACTAGACTAACCGGGTTTGAGTGAAGGAGGAAATATACAATGTCTCATCCATATAAGCAATTTGAAAATACTCCATTATGGAACATCATTAATAAGGCTATTGAAGACCTTGTTGACAACAATGATATTGAAGAAAAAACTCAGAGAGAATACATAGTGGGATATATAAGTAAATTGATTAATGATTCAAATACGGTAAGAGATTCATAAATTATTATAAAATTAACGGGTACGTTTCTGAAATCAGCAGTAACGATTTTTAAAGGAGTTGAAACTCTTATGATTATTAAAATCGATTTTGGTGACGATTTTATTCAATACATTTCTTGTTCAACTAAAGTAGGTAGGAAAATGAACTGTATTCAGGAGGGCTTTCTAAATTGGATTTTTGATGAGGAAAAGAACACAGAATATTGGGCTTTAGAAAATGGAAAAAAAATTCACCCTAATTATGAGGCAAATGCAATGGTTGAATGGTTAAACAATGTAAGATTTAAGAGAGGGATTGCTAAAGCTAAATTAATCACGAATCCTCAATTAAGAGTGAAAAAGTCATTATATTATTAGTTTGATTCTTTAAATGTTTAATGTATAACCCATAATAATGTGAAAAAATGAACTTAAACTAACGGGGTGCTTTAGTGAAAGAAGAATTTGCATAAAACACTCCTTTTTTATGTAGCTACCAGGCTTCTTCAGAAGCCGAAAATGTTGATTCATCAACCATGTATAAAATCATGTATAACCGATAAAAATGGCCCATTCGGAACCCCTTGACCACCAAGGGGTTTTATGTGTCGGAACTTCCGAAAAATGACTTTATGTTAACTAGATTTGTATAGATCATTCATATGCCACAAAAAAACATATAGCTAAATATTTGTGCTAAATAGACAATTTTTTAAGAAGAAAAATAAATATTTGTCCTAAATGTATAATAGTAAATGTAATTAGTAAAATGTTAGTATTGTTCTGAATGAATTTATTATACTGTTAACAATGTTATTCCACCCAAAACAATTAATGTCACTGCTGGAATTCTTAAAGTTTTAACTTTAGTATTTGGTAGATAAATTAATTAGAAAGGATGATTGGTTCCTCAATTTCTCCCTTACAACACCCAGGTTTTATTTCCTCTTTGTCCAATTTTCTTAAATACCCAAATCAAAATTTTCTTTTTCGGTAAAAATTGTCAGAATAATAGTAATTTTCAATTAAATAGGAAATGGAGGTAATAATAATGAAAATTGAACATGTTGTACAACCAGGAAATAGGGTAGAAGTTAAGCCTTCCGATGTCAAAAGGGCTGTAATGGGCGCATCGATTGGAAATTTAATTGAATGGTTTGACTATGCATCCTATGGGTATCTGGCGACAATTATCGCTGTTGTATTTTTCCCCGCAGGCAACCCAAAATTAGCTTTGCTCGCAACATTCGGTGTTTTCGCCGTATCCTTTATAGCAAGGCCAATAGGCGGGATTATTTGGGGTCATTACGGGGACAAGCTTGGACGGAAAAAGATCTTGATCCTGACACTGCTTTTAATGTCACTCTCAACATTTGCCATCGGAATCATACCTAATTATGCAACGATAGGAATTGCAGCACCGTTACTTCTCCTTTTGTGCCGTATTGTTCAAGGTTTTTCCGCATCTGGTGAATATGCCGGGGCTTCCCTGTTTATTGCCGAATATGCTCCTAAAAAACGCAGGGGCTTGCTTGTCAGTATGGTGCCGGCAAGTACAGCTGCGGGACTCATGCTTGGTGCTCTAGCTGCTTTTATACTTGAAGCTTCGCTATCCCAAGAGGCAATGCAAGCTTGGGGCTGGAGAATTCCATTTCTATTAGCAGGTCCATTATGTTTAATCGCCCTTTATTTGCGTATGAAACTTGAAGATACACCAGTCTTTAATGAAATCGGACATAGTGAGGAACAATTACCGATTGTCCAGACAGTTAAACTTAACTGGAAACAAATTATCGTTGCTTTTGGTGTTGTCTTGCTTAACGCTGCTGGTTTTTATATAATTCTAAGCTATATGCCTACTTATCTTACAAACGAGCTAAATTTCACTGGAACAAAAGGTATCCTTACAACGCTTGTCTCGCTGGCTACTTATGTGATCTTCCTTCCAATGGTTGGAGCACTAGCGGATCGTGTCGGCAGAAAACCAGTTCTTATCGGAGCTTGTATATCATTCATTGTGTTATCATACCCTGCATTTTTAATGCTGACACTTGGCGGCATTTGGCCTGTAATAGCATTAATCTTACTTGGAGCAATATTAGCCGGTAATGATGGGGTTTTAGCGACCTTCCTTACTGAAATGTTCCCAACAAAAGTCCGCTATACTTGTTTCGGATTATCTTTTAATTTAGGAAACGCGATCTTTGGAGGAACTGCCCCATTTATTGCAACTTTTCTAATTATACAAACCGACAATCAATTTGCACCAGCCTTCTATTTAATGGCAGCAGCTTTAGTCGCATTATTAGCATTAATGAGGACGAAGGAAACTGCCCATAAAAATCTTTAATTACTGCGATTTCTAGTTTTATCCATACCTTATAATACAAAATGCAGATAATGATTTTGTGAATTAAATGTACTTAAACTAAAAAAGGATCTTCTGGGAAGATCCTTTTCATTGCCGATAATTCATTTTATGTTAACTAGATTTGTATAGAGTATTCATGTGTTCCTTAGAAACCTTATTCAACAAACGGGCCAGATTGTTTGATAGTATAGGATAGATTGGAGGTTGGCCCTATGGCCTATCTATTATTCATATTGGGAATTATTTATAGAAAAAGGAAATTAAGGCAGTACATTACCTGCAGCACGATAGATGCCATACCACTCCTCACGAGTAAGAAGGATATTACTTGACTTACAGCAATCCTTTAAACGGCCTTCATTCATCGTACCGATAACCGGTTGCATGTTTGCTGGATGACGCAATAACCACGCGATAGCGATGGTTGTGTTGCTTACTTCATATTTGTTCGCAACTTCATCAATCTTTTGATTCAATTCAGGAAACTTGTCGTTACCTAGGAATACTCCATCAAAGAATCCATATTGGAAAGGGGACCATGGCTGAATGGTAATATCGTTCAGTCTGCAATAATCTAGTATGCTACCATCTCTGTTCACAGCAGAATCATTTTCCATGTTTACATTAAATCCATTAGAGATCATATTTGCATTGGTAATACTTAATTGAAGTTGATTAGCAACGATTGCTTGCTTCACCGACTTCATAAGTAATTCGATCTGCATTGGGTTCTGATTGGAAACACCAAAGTGACGAACTTTTCCTGAACTTTCAAGAATATCGAAAGCTTCTGCCACTTCTTCTGGTTCAACCAACGTATCCGGACGGTGTAGCAGCAGAATATCTAAGTAATCTGTATTTAATCTCTTTAAGCTTCCGTCAACTGATTCTAAAATATGTTCTTTTGAAAAGTCGAACATCCCTTCTCGAATACCGCACTTAGATTGCAAAAAAATCTTTTCACGAATATCATCGTTCATATGGATGGCTTCAGCAAATATTTCCTCGCATGTTCCACCCCCATAAATATCAGCATGGTCGAAGAAATTTGCACCTAATTCAAGCGCTGTTTGGACAAAGTGCTCAGCCTCGGCCTTTTCCAGAGAATTAATGCGCATACAGCCGACTGAAACAACCGGCACCTCTAAAGTACTTTTTCCAAGTTTCATAGTCCTCATGATATATCCTCCTTAATTGTAATTGTGTAATTTCATATAATGCGTTTGAACTTTTCTTCCACGCTGGTGGCAAAGGTATGTGTATACAATGAAAAATTCGGCGTATGTATCTCTTATTGATTGTGACACACAGGTAAAGCGTGTTCAAGAAATTATTACGCAGTATTCAACCTTGTTCTCCATGCAGAAGGCAGTTGCTTTTTGTAATTATTTAACTTTATTTTATAGAATATTTTCGTAAAGTGAATTAGTATTTATATCATTATAAATTGGGATATTTTTATGAGCACTTTGGATATTCATTGCAACTAACTAATAACCTTCTTCCACAATCGAGAGCTTTAATTAAACAATCAGCTAAAAGGATCTTCACTGGGAGATCCTTTTTCAATGCCTATAAGGGTGATTATGTAAACTCTTCTTCATAAAATAAGAGGAGTTTTTTAATCTAGCTTATTAAGCTAGCATGAAAATAAACTTCTCTAACTTCGAAAAAAGGCAATACCATAGAGACCCCTTAGCCATCGTTTAAGAAAATGGTAAGAGCTACAATTCATTGATCTTTGGAATGGGTTGACTGGATTAAGGTCAGTATCAGTATTGGCGCTTCCTAACTATTTTCATACTCTGTGGTGCAGCACTGATTTTGTGCTGCATGGATGGCTAACGGGGCAGCATTCCTGTAATAACTGAAAATGAGATTTGAACGAAAAAAGACCTCTTGATAAGATGAATATGTCCTGAGCTGGCCAGCTAAAAGGGACAAAACATCTACTCGGAGGTCTCACTATGAATTATAACCAAAATCATAAAATAGCTCAAATTACACCTAAAACCTTAGTAATTGGTATTGATATTGCCAAACATCATCACGTAGCTAGAGCACAGGATTATCGTGGAATGGAGCTAGGATCTACTTGCTTTTTTGATAATACCCAAGAAGGATTTAGCGCATTTATTAATTGGATTAATCAAATAAAAGAGTCATGCGAAATGGAGTCTGTCATTACTGGAATGGAGCCAACAGGTCATTATTGGCTTAATTTAGCTCATATTCTAAAGGAAGAACAGATTAAATTCGTAACGGTCAACCCTTTACACGTCAAGCATATAGTAAGGAGTTAGACGATAACTCCCCAACAAAAAATGATGTTAAAGACGCAAAAGTCATTGCACAACTAGTTAAAGATGGTAGCCGAACCAACAATACCACAAGGGGTTTTCACGGAACTGCGTGTGGCTAAGAAATTACGCGATTTATTAAATGTAGACTTACAAATTGTGCAGGGACAGGTACACAACTGGATTGATCGATACTTTCCAGAGTTCTTTACCGTTTTTAAAAGTTGGGAAGGAAAGGCAGCTCTTCATTTATTAAAGCTTGAAGCATTACCGGATGAACTTGTGAGATATACAGACGAAGAATTACTAGAATATCTTAGGTAGGCAGTGAAACGTAGTATAGGGAAAAGAAGATTCAGGCCTTAAAGGAAGCAGCCAATCGCTCGATTGGCATTCGTCAGGGCGCCATGATGGCTAAAATGGAATTGAGAGCGTTAATTCAAAAGTATGAACTCATTCAAGCCAAGTTCGAAGAGCTTGACCAAACTCTGGATACACTGCTTCAAGATATTCCAGGCGTTGATCAAATGTTAGAGATAACAGGAATCGGACGCGATACAGTGGCGGGTTTCTTCGCTGAAGTAGGCGATTTGAGTGAATATAATCATCCTCGTCAAATAACCAAACTGGCAGGACTCAGCTTAAAAGAAAATACATCAGGTAAGCATAAAGGGAGGACCAAAATAACGAAACGTGGTCGTAAAAAATTACGAGCTTTATTATTTCGGGCATCTATGATTCTAGTAGCGAAGAACAAAGCATTTAAAGCCCTACATCATTATTACACAACGAGACCTGACAATCCGTTGAAAAAGATGCAGTCTTTAATTGCTTTATGTAATAAGCTCATACGCATTCTCTTTTCTATCGGGAATAAACAGTCTGTATTCCAGGAAGAGAAAATGTTAAAGGATATCCCCCATATGCATGCATTTATTCAAGAACCAATAGCATCTTAATCAATATAAAACTGACTTTTGACAAATAGATAGACAGATCAACAGACAAAATCAGCATGGGATTAGTTGGCAACGAAACTAACGTAAGGACATAGATCCTGTAGAGCAGCATGACCGACATCCACCTTATGGAAAGGTTGAACGAAGGAATGTAGGAGCGTAGACTCTGTGAGACTTGGGAGGGTAGACCCCCGTAAGATATGTGGACATCCATTGGTGCGTACATACCTATTTATCCAACTTTTTGAAATTAACCGAAGGTTGGCTAGTTTCTTGCGCTCATTTTCTTCGTAAACTGTCTGATTGTGTTCTTTTCGTTCTAATCAAATCTGTATAGTTAAGCAAGTTAGGTAGTAATATAGAGAAAAACTGCGTATTTAAGAGATAAGTGTTTGTTTATTGAGGGAGTTTAGTGAAATAAGGAATATCATTATTAACTAGCAAATGTATGTTATAACAATACGAAATTTATAATAATTAATAGAATTTTTGTTATAATTAGTAAAAATCCAATAATAGTTCTACGGAGGTACTAATGAAGATCAAAACTATTTTAAAAGTCATTTATGCGTTGACACTTCTGTTAACAGTCTTTATTCCATTAACTTCAAAACAAACTCAGGCTGCTACAACACAGGTTAGAACCATTGATGTTTCCATTGGTAAATCATTAAATGTGCGAAATGGTGCAAACCACACAAATGTAAATCCTAATTCTAAAAAAACAGGGGCGATTAATTACGGAAAAAATAACTTCCCTAAAAAACTAAGCCCAATAAATAAAAGGGAGGTGAATAATTTGAGTGTTATAATGGAATCTCAAGTTGGAGATAAAATTTTTATTATTGAAGAATTTACAGGTAGCGAACATCATAAAGCCTTCTCATGGGATGACTGTCGTGATTTTAATATAGGAGATGAAGTATATTACCTGGATTTCCTTGAGGATAAAAACGATCCTGGAAAGTATGATTCATGGTCTATATTATATAAAACAAAAGATGGTAAAGTATATTCTGCAATTCAGCAGTTTTTTGTTACTGAAAGTGTTTGGAATAATCTAAAGGATTATTTTAATAATTTGTAAATTAATGTTTTTGTTTATATAGAAAAAGGAATTTAATCAATGAAAGAATTCTCAGTAAGAAAGTAAAACGTGTGTTACTTATTTGAACTGCACCTCAATTGGTAGACACATCCATAAATTGAAGGTGTAGTTTTACACTGTTGGTAAACTAAATACGTAATTTCGTGGGGAAACTTGGTATATTGTTGAAGAGATGTTCTTGGTTTAGTTGATAGTAATGGTAATGTGGTTGCTTCTTATACTTATGATGCGTGGGGGAATATCCTGTCACAAAGTGGAGAAATGGCTGAGGTTAATCCATATTGATATGCAGGGTACCGTTATGATGAAGAGACGAAGTTATATTATTTGATGGCAAGATACTATAATCCTGATAATGGATTGTTTTTATCTATTGATCCAGTGGCAGGGGATTTGATTAACACCATCACATTGAATGGTCATAATTAAACAAATAATAACCCGGTAATGTATGTTGATCCAAATGGTCATTTTTCAGTGGCAGGAACCTTATTATTTGTACTAGGAGTTGGGCAAGCTGTACTTTTAGTTGGCGGTGTTGTGCTTATAGGGGGACTAGCGAAAGAAGATACTATGATAAAGACGGAAAGCCAGATGTAGATATTGATTATACTAATCTCGGTATTGCAAAACGTCATCCCAAAGTCCCTCATAGACATGAATGGATTAAATGGGGATAGTTCGGCTAAAAATTTATATTCGAAACTGTAAAGTCCCAATCACATTTACAAATTTTATAGTTCTCAGGCACTTGGTACCATGATTTTATCAATTGAGGTTTATAGTAAGACATACACAAAAAATACCTTGAAAAATACTGAAGCAATAAACAGTTTAATTTAAAAAAAATTTGGGAGTTGTTTTATTATGCAGAGAGGAATTAGTTTTGAAATACCAAATAAACACGGTACCTTACTTGGAGATGTACTGAAACCAATTGACATTACTACTTTCTGTTGGTGTATTGGCAGTGGAGAGTCATATAAAGTAGTAAATGGACAATTAAATGAAAATCTTTTCTCATTTGAAACAAAGGTTATTGAGGGGGGTGAGCTCAAAAATCTAATAGAAAACAATATTCATTATATTATTTCCGCTGACTTACAAGCATATCGGAAAGGTGAGTTTTCTGATATTAGGACATATGAAGAATTTATTGAGAGTACATGTGAACTTGTTCTATTAGTGGTCGATAGTTGTTACGTCAGCATCTATTGCAAAAATAAAGAGCTAATCGAAATGCTTTACATGAATGCATCAGAATGTAGATTTAAAGAAATTGAATATATTACTGACAAAAACGATACAAGAACAAGACTATCTGTTTGGTGATGGAAAGGTTTTAGATTTAACTTTCGGCAATGCTCCTCAAAATTAATGGGAAGTTCTTTTTTATTTTTTCGACTCTTCTACCAAAGAAAAACATGTAGGTTAGTATTATTTCTGCTTTTTTCAATGGAAGAAATTTAGGAAAACAAGGTGTCAAGCACCATCCAAAAACATGGAAAATTAAAAGTCAGAGAGGAATTTTTTTAGCTTTCTGACTTTTTTATTTTGATTGTTATTGACCTATCAAGCTGTAACTGCTTTTTTATAAGGGATTATTCGGATGCTTCTTTTAGTTTTCCATCGTAGGAGCTTGGATTTATGATAATACTAAGAAAATGGCAGTAAAAATTGCTCGTGATAAATATGGAAAATAAATTCAGTGATGAAGGGGAGGACAAACCTCATTACGTAACTGGTTTATTAACTATTATAGTAAACAAAATAACTTCATATGTTTGTATTGTTATCATAACCTCTCGAGTTTAAAGAAAAAGAAGAAGAACCTTAAAATACCCTTAGAAAAGTAAAGGAATATCAAGTTTGCGTTTTTTGACTTTGATCTAGTAGGTGAAACTAATAAAAACCCCCATTCAATTAATTGAGTGGGGGGAACAAGAGATATTAGTACATCTTCGAAAAGCTGTTAAACGTGCAGTGGGACTCAGTAAAATAAAAGAATTAAAGAAGGTTGCAGTTGCTCCAATTGGCATTCGGGAAGGTTCTGATATGGCTAAATTAGAACTTCGCACTTTAATAGACAAGTATGAACTTATAAATGAAAAGTTCGAAGAACTGGAATCTAACATAGATAAACTTCTTGAACAAATTCCAGGTGTTGAACAAACGTTGGCTATTAAGGGAATAGGGAAAGACACGGTTGCAGGCTTTTTTTCAGAGGTAGGAGACTTAAGTTACTATTACCACCCAAAGCAGATTATCAAATTAGCTGGGCTTAGTCTAAAGGAAAATACATCAGGTAAGCATAAAGGACAATCCAAAATTACCAAGAGAGGTTGGAAGTTTTGTTGAACAAGTTGTAAATTTAACATTTTAAAGTAAGAGCATTCCTTTGTAATGAGAAATGCTTTTTATTTATGTCAAAATTAAAAGGATATTTTAATAACAATAACAATATAATAAAAAACAATACTAATTTATTGTAAAACAATAAATTATATGGTAAAGTCAAAACTGACATTAAATAAGTGAGGTGCACTTTATGAATCGAGGAACAACACTCTTTTTGAAGATGGCTGTTATTCTTATTGGAATCCCAATTCTTGCTTTATGCATATTTTTAGTTCCTAAGATTGGGAATTTTGCTGGAGAATTGTATCCAGAAATGGCTTATATGAAATCTCTCGTTTTAATCGATATGTACGCAGCAGCGATTCCTTTTTACTTTGCTCTGTATCAGGCTTTTAAACTTTTAAGCTATATTGATAAAAACCAAGCGTTCTCGGAATTATCGGTAAAAGCTTTAAAGAATATAAAATACTGTGCCATCACAATCAGTACCTTGTATCTGCTAGGTATGCCGCTCTACTATCTCATGGGGAAGAGAGTTGACCCTCCAAGTTTCATACCAATCGGATTGGTCATTATTTTCGCCTCTATGGTTATCGCCGTTTTTGCTGCTGTCCTCCAACGGCTTCTAAAAGAAGCGATTAACATAAAATCAGAAAATGATTTGACGGTCTGAGGTGGAGGATATGGCAATTATTATTAATATTGATGTGATGTTAGCAAAACGAAAAATGAGCGTAACGGAGCTTTCGGAGAGGGTTGGAATTACTATGGCAAATATTTCTGTTCTGAAAAATGGAAAAGCAAAAGCTGTTCGTTTTTCAACATTAGAAGCGATATGTAAGACTTTGGATTGTCAGCCAGGGGATATTTTGGAGTACAAAAGCGACGAAGACACTCAATAAAAATAGACAACATATTTATATAATTAAAGGTAGTCGATAGAGAATTTATGGGATAGCCATTAAGCTATCCCTTCTTTGCGTTTATTGATGTTATTTAATCAGAGAATTCCATTGATATTAGTGACAAAAAATATGATGCGATTTGCAATGTTTGCACCTCAAAAGTGAACCCGTTATGACTAATACATCCTGTTTTATGTTAGTATTTAAGAAACAGAAATTTCCAAAAGTACATTAAGGAATATTTTATAAAAAGGGGAATAGGGCCAGATTGTTGAACACATTTTTAATGAAATCCGTATAATTATTTATGTTAATATTTAGGTGGGATTATCAAAAAATGTAATCGAATTATCAGGGAAGATAATGAAAGAAAGAAATATATTATTTCAAAGGATGATTATGCATGAATAAGGTACAACAATTTTGGAATGATTTTTGCGTAGCAAATCATAAGGAAGGGAACGAATATAAAGATGCTTTTCAATTTGGATCTTCACCTGATTGGTTAGCTGATTTAGTTGTTGAAGGAAAGAAGACAGCAACAACTTCAGGGTTTGTGTTTTATGAGTTAGAAAAAGAAGCCCTACCTCAATCTGGTGAATATTATATTGTTTTAAATGGTCAGGATGACCCTGTCGCAGTTATTCAAATTCAATCCGTTGAAGTCGTTCCAATGAATGAGGTAACAGAAGAATTCGCTTTAGCAGAAGGTGAAGGAGATTATCAATTTTGGTGGGATGCACATGAAAAGTTCTTTACCCAATTATTAAAAGAATACGATAAAGAATTTTCACCAAATATGTTAGTTGTATGTGAGCGTTTTAAAAAAGTGTCCTCAAAATAAAATAGTTAAATACCTTTGAAGTTTTTGCGTATTAGGACAGTTCTTCAACGAACGGAACGTTACTAAACAAGACATAGCATTTGAGAGCATAAACAATCGGGCTCAATTCTACATTAGACTTGTCTTATTTAGAAACAGAGAGACTAAAACTTGTAACCTTTTCAAAAGATATGATGGAAGGAATATTAGAAAATAATTTTAAAAAACTTCCATTCCAACCTGCTCATGAGTTGCCGATGAAGGTTTACCTTGATATTGTACCTTATAAAATCAATAGATTTAATGTATTTTAAGATGAAACAGAAGGTGAAGGAATTATAATTCATAAAAAAGATCAATTTATTATAGGAGATATGGGATTTAAAGGTGGTCCAAATGCAGAAGGTATGATCGATATCGGTTATAGCGTTGTCCAAAATTATCAAGGGTATGGCTATGCAATTGAAAAGGGAAAAGCATTGGTGAAGTGGGGGCTATATCAACGTAAAGTAAAAGAAGTAGTAGCAACTTGTAATCCAGATAATATTCTTCTATACGTGTATTAGAGAAAATCGGACTCCATATAACAAATAAAACAGAAGAAAAAATATATTGGTCTACTTAATGTTAATTCCATTAAAGCGCGCGATTGTGGCATAAATATTAGATTTTTAAACGACTTTATTGTTACATTCATGGGTTCTTATTTAGTAATTGTGAAAAAACTAAACAACTTTATTTTTACACCGTCCACATTTGCGGACGGTGTAATGCTTTTTTAGCTTCAAAATTAAACAACTTTATTATCATTACACAGGATGTACCATAAAAAAGGTAGATTGTTTTAGGAATCTACCTTTTAAACTACTAAGTTTCCGAAAAGAATTCTACCACATCTAGGTATGTGAAGGGCGTACCAATAAGTAAGTGGGAGATGAATTTTTGGTATCAAAATATTAAAAAAATTATACTTAAACAGATTGCTCTTTGAAAACTGAAGATACTAGGTTGTTTTAGGTAGTCTACTACGTGCAATCGCCTTATACGACTGAAAAGCGATAACCAAACAGTACATTGTATGGTGAGTCAACCTACAAGATTGAGTTTTTAGAAGCAGGAACTCCCGTCATAGCTTGGTAAATATAAGTGGCTAATAAAATCAATTACTTCCCAAGAAGCTCCCACTTCAAGCGTAGCTAAGTGATCAGTAGTTCACTTTCTTATTTAGTTTTCGGAATGAACCTCAAAATACATGAACTGATGTTGTAGTACCATATTAAACATGTGGTTATCTGTATAACCACACCCTCATGATTGAGAATAGCTGTTCTAAGTTTACTGGTTTACTAATATAATCAGAAGCACCTGCCTCAATGCATTGTTGTCGATCATATTTCATTGCCTTAGCTGTAAGTGCAATGATAGGAAGATTTTGAAATTCAGGAATTTGACGTATAACTCGAATCGCCTCAAATCCATCCATTTCAGGCATCATAATATCCATAAGAATCAAATCAATGTCTGAGTTCTCTTGTAAAACTGCAATACTTTCATTTCCATTTTCTGCAAATACTACCTCAACTTGATAACTCTCAAGTGCTGTCGTTAACGCAAATATATTACGCATATCGTCATCCACCACTAGTATTTTTTTCCCCTCTAGTGATTCTTTCCTTCCTTGAGCCTGTCTCCATGTATCATCAGCCCGTAATGGAAACTCAAAAGCAGCGCCAGATTCGGGACCTGATTCTTCAAAAAGCCCTGGAGCAGCCTCTACTTCAGACATGGATAACTCCGTACTTACCATGTTTTGATAATTAGGCAAATACAAGGTAAACGTGCTTCCATTTCCTTCGATGCTTTCAACTTCAATGAAACCGCCTAATAATTGAGCGAGTTCCCGGCTAATGGAAAGCCCTAATCCTGTTCCGCCATATTTGCGGCTGATTGTTCCGTCCGCTTGTTTAAATGCATCAAAGATAATGTTCTGATTTTCTACTGCAATGCCAATCCCTGTATCCTTAACGGAAAAAGCAAATTCTATATTTGAATGAGTAAAAACTCACTTTTTCAACTTTTTGTATTGTTAAAGATACAGCACCATGCTCAGTAAATTTAAATGCATTTGATAATAAATTCTTCAAAATTTGCTGTAATCGCTGGTTATCAGTTTTAATCATCTCCGGTAAATCAGCAGTGAGTTGAACGTTAAATTGAATTTTTTTATTGCGGGCAACAGGAGTAAACTGTGCTTCTACAAACTCTTTCACATCTCTAAGTTTTACATCTTTATAAATAATCTCCGTTTTTCCTGCTTCCACTTTTGCTATATCTAAAATGTCATTTATTAAATGTAACAGATCGTTACCTGAAGAAAAAATAGTTTCCGCATAATTGACTTGTTTTGAAGTCAGGTTTCCATCTGCATTTTCAGCTAGCATTTGGGCTAGAATCAGCAAGCTATTGAGCGGTGTGCGCAGCTCGTGGGACATATTAGCAAGAAATTCTGATTTATATTGAGAACTAATGGATAACTGTTGTGCTTTTTCTTCAAGAATGCTTTTTACTTTCTCTACCTCTCTTGTCTTCTGTTCAGACTGTTCAATTTGTTCTTCAAGTTGCTCATTAACTGTTTTTAACTCTTCTTGCTGCGTTTGAAGCTCTTCAGAGTGGCTTTGCAGTTCTTCTGCTAAAGCCTGTGACTCTTGGAGCAGCTTTTTAAACTGCATATTTCTTAGTATACTGTTTATATTGACACCGAGATTGTCCATTAATTCTTTTAGCAGCATTTGTTCTTCAGTATTAAAAGATTTAAATGAAGCTAATTCAATAACAGCTAAAACTTCTCCTTCAAATTTCACTGGTATAATCAAAATGGCTGATGGTGTTGCTTTACCAAGACCAGAGGTGATTTTAATATAATTCTCAGGCAATTGATCTAGCAGAATCATACGACTCTCTAATGCGCACTGCCCCACAAGCCCCTCTCCTAAACGAAAGCTCTCTGCACCAATGTTCTGTTGATTATAAGCATAAGCAGCCGTTTTTTGGAAAATCCTTTCGGGTCCTTCTTCATTTTTTATATAGAAAACCCCATAAGATCCTTCAACCATAGGCGTGACTTTTGATATGAACAGATTTGCTAAAGAGTTTAAATCAGATATCCCTGAATACATCGTAGCGATTTCAGCAATTTTTGTTTTGATCCAGCTTTGTTTCTCTGCAGTATTTTTTAGTTCAATCAGTTCGAGTTGGGTCACTTCGAGTTCTTCTGTTCTACATTTAAGTTGACGAACTAAGGATTCATTTTCAAAAATTGTAATGACTTGTCGAATGACTATAAATAAAAGAATAAAAGCTCCACCTATTAAAAAACTTGAGTAATCTTCTTTTTTGGTCATACCAAGAATGATGAAAATTAGCAAAGTAAAATACGGTAATATATTAAACAGTCTGTAGAACGGTTTTTCATGCTCTTTTTTTTCTTGTGATAGATTATCCTTCATTTTGACAGAATAAAAACTTGATATACTTATTAATAATAGACAGAAATTCCATACTGGGTTTAAAGGTGACAAAAGATCAAATGTAGAAGTAATTGAATAGAATAACCAAAAACAATCTACAATGGTGTAAATAATCATTGCAAAACCATTTAAAAACATGACTATAGGCGAAAAAATCCCTTTATTAAAAAAGAAAAGCAACGCAATACTAAACAGAACCCCTAAAATAGCTACCGGATAAGTTACTGAGATAATGAGTTTTAAAGTGGATATTTCAGAATTATGTAAAAGGGGTTTTAAGATATAAACCCAGGAAATTGTTGTTAATATAGTCATAAATATAAAGGAATTAAAAAAAAGTTGAATTGTTCGATATTGCCCCTTTTTCGTAAATATTTTATAAATTACAGCAATACTGTATATAATACTAAACATGGCATAAAATAAATTATCCCAACCTGGGAATGGGTTGTACTCTTTTAAAACAAATTGGTGGTATCTCCATATTAATTCCCCAATAAATTGACTAAATAATGCGAGACAGAGAATGAACCAAAATCTTTTCTCTTCTTTTTCCTTTATATGATAACTGGCTATACCTATAAATGTAATTGCAATCAATGGACCCAAAATTGCAATTAATCCAATTCCTAATAGGTTTGTTGGCCAAAGTATAATCAACAAATAATAAACAAATGTATAGACCAATGTAATTAATATTGAAGGTTTCTTAAATTTCTCCAATGAGTTTAATCTCCTTTCATCTTTAGGGGTTTTCCTAAAAGGTCATTATTTCAATGATATAAATTATTTGATAATTTTGAATATTTAACACACATGATCATTGACGTCCCTTGATTGTGGGGTATGGATATAATGCAAACAGAACATTCGCTTTTATTTTACACCCTTAACACATCTATTTCCAAATTCAAACAAAAATTTACAAATCGATCCGATCCACATTAATAGTAATTCCTATTAGTAAAATCATCAAAAACTACAATTTTTCGAGCCTTACCACTACCAGTCATTGCCCTCAAAAAACCATAAATAATAAAGCCTTATATAGTAAATATAAGTTGTTCAAGCGATTGCGCATAACCCATCATGATTATAAGAAGAATTACTATTTGTATAACTCGTTATTACTGTTAAACATTCCGTTATGTTCTTATACCTTGATGTCCAATTTCAATGAACCTAAGAGGTTGGAATTGCTATTTAATAAACAGACTTACTTAAGACTTTAATTAACAGCGCTTTCATTTATTATATTTTATACTAGTAATTCGGTATATAGATAGATCCAAAAAAAATAAAATCGATTAATTCAGCATTACTTTTATAAACAAGATTCCTAGATAAATTTTTCTTATAGGAAAAACAATATATCAATTGATTAAGTAATAGATTCAGTAAAGTTTGGCGGAGGGATATGAGTGAGTGTAAATATCGAGGTAAATCAAAGTGTTGAAAATTATGCTGATTTAGAAGATAAAGTACTGGTAAAGAAGGTTCATAGTGGTGATAGTGAAGCACTGGCATTCTTAATTAATAAATACCAGAACTTCGTTCAGATGAAAACACGTCCATACTTTTTAATTGGTGCAGATAAAGAGGATCTAGTTCAAGAGGGAATGATTGGTCTTTATAAAGCTATTCGTGACTTTAAAGAAGACATGAATACCTCGTTTAAATCTTTAGCTGATCTTTGTATCACAAGACAAATTATAACGGCGATCAAAATGGCTAATCGTCAAAAGCATGGTCCTCTAAATGCTTATATATCTCTGGATATGCCAATTTTCGATAATGAATCAAATTATACGCTCATGGATATGATTTCTAAACAAGAAATAACGAATCCGGAATTATTAATCATAAACCAAGAAAACTTTCATGATATCGATAAAAAAATATCAAAATTGCTTAATGAATTGGAAAGAAGAGTGATGGACCTTTATATTAAAGGACATTCATATGTAGAAATTTCTGAAGAATTGAACACGCATGTAAAGTCGATTGATAATGCTCTCCAGCGAGTGAAAAGAAAACTTGAACAGATACTGACGGAAAAAATCGCGATCTAATCCTTTTTAATTTAAAGGAAACTCTTCATTTTGATCAATCTTAGTTCAAAATGGTTTCTTTGTTTATTATAAAATTTGACTTTAAAGGTTGCATGTAATCAATCTTTGTTATAAAGCTCCATTAGAAGAGATTGTTAAGGAATGTCCTTAAACTAAAGGGTTAGTTAATTGAAGAAGTAGGCTAAAATTTCATTTTAAAATATACTGTTTTTATACAGTTACTATTGAAAGTAGGTGAATGGAAGAGAAAAAGTTAGGAGTGTTAGGAAATTACATTTACAAATATGAGGGTACGGAAACAGAAAAAGCAAAAAATGAGTTTATAAACATTTTTAAATATAAATTGCTACAATATGAAGTTACATTAATTTTTATAGAGAAAATAAAAATGTGTTTTGTTCTCTCTATTGTTATTCAAAATGTAGGGGATGTTCAAGATAAAAATATAATTGATAAATCAGTTAGAGTTTTTCATGGAGATGATTATCTGAAAGACGATTACATGCCAGTCTATTTGGATATGATCGGTGATGAGTATAATTTTATTGAAAGCATTTTTAAGTTTAAGTCAGATAGTAATGTGTGGATCTACGTCAATATTTTGGACACTAAAAAGTTAAGTTTTAAGCAATTTTTCTAGCCTCTTCTTCAATCGTTTGAGGTGTTTTATATCCTATACTACCGTGAATTCGTTTTCTGTTATACCAGCCTTCAATATATTGAAAGAGTGCTAGATTAGCTTGATCAAACGTCACATATTTCGTTTGATATGCTTCTTCTTTTTTTAATGTTGCGTGAAAGGATTCAATACAAGCATTGTCGTAAGGGCAGCCTTTTTTACTAAAAGATTGAATAATATGACGTTTGTCTAGTAAATCTTGGAATTCCTGACTTGTGTATTGCGATCCTAAATCCGTATGCAGAATGAGTTCTTTTGATGGATTCTGTGTAGAGTAAGCGTTCTCTAATGCTTTTGTTACGATATCCGTTGTCATTTTTCGTGAAAAAGAATACCCAATAATTTTCTTTGAATGTAGATCCATAACCGAAGCTAAATAACACCAACCATCCCTTAAAACGTGAACATACGTAATGTCCGCGACCCATTTTTCATTAATCGTTGTCGTAGTAAAATCCTGTTCCAATACGTTTTCGCGTTCCTCCACTTTGTTTTTAGAAGAGGAATAAGGTTTATATTTCTTTTGGATATTCGACTGGATACCAGCCTTTTTCATTAATCGTTGAACACGATTAAGGCTCGGTTCAAACCCATTGGTTAAAAGGGTTTGGTGTATCTTAGGGGCCCCATAACGTCCTTTACTATCTGCATGGATCTGGCTAATTTGTTGGGTAAGTACTCTTTTTCACGTGCTACATTTGATTCCACTTTGTGATGGGACTGGTAAAATGAGCTTCTTGCCACTCCAAGCACCTTACAAAGTAATTGAACAGGAAAGACATTTTTTTGTTCATCAATGAACTCAAACAGCTCTGCATCGTTTATTTTCTCGCAAATATGGCCATAGCCTTTTTTAAGATTTCGTTCTCCTCTTGTAGACGAAGCATTTCCTTCTGCATCTGCTTCAAATCATTTGGAGTAACTTCCTTTTCATCTATTGACGCAATAGGAGAGTATTTCTTAATCCATTTATAAATCGTTACTTCAGATACGCCATATTCGCTGCTTAACTCTTTAACGGGTCGTCCAGAACGATACAACTCGACCACCATCGTTTTAAATTCATCATTAAAATTTTGTTTCATCTTACGGACACTCCTTCTTTAAGCACATTTTACTGACTTAACTTAGTCGTGTCCACAAGACTATACTAGCACCAGTGAAAGCTGAAAATCCAAACAGTAATCTTAATTATAATCAAAGTGAATTTCACATAAACAGTTTTAATAATGAATTTGATATGTATATTGCAAAAACTCAATATGAGGATGCCAATTATAATGTTATAGAATTAGAAGTTAAAAATATCAGACCAAGTGAAAGTAAATTTGTGAACAAATTAGTATTATTGCATTCTCTAAACAAAGAGCTTGAAATTAAGTATACGATTATTTCTGTTAAATCGGATGGCTTCAAAGAAGGGGTATTAAGAATCAATTATCAAGACTAATGAAAAAGGTTATCAAGGGTATTAGTATTAATTTAATCAATCTTTCTTTAAAAGCAACAATATAAACAAAAACCCCCTTATTTGGGGGTCTTGGTGTCTCTTATGATTGTCTGGAGTTGTGGCTATACCCATTTCTATGTTATGCATTAATTTAGTGAATGAGCTTATCTTCATTAAAAATAATAAAAGCCTGACCACATCATATAAACATGCTTATATTTATGTCATTTCATTATTTTAAACATACAATAAATTAGCTCATGTAAGTATCTCCTTAAAAAAAGGAGTTGTAAATATATGTCAGGTTGTGGTGTTGATGGCGGCTGCGGATTTGGTGGAGGGTTTGCCTTATTAATTGTATTGTTCATCCTCTTAATCATTATTGGAGCCAGCTTCTGCGGTGGATTTTTTTAATAATAAATAACAATAAGGACGGCCATTGATGGTCGTCCTTTTGTCCTTTATTTATAGTTCTTCTCATCATCACTTTGTCTGGCAGGTGCTTCTCCGCCCTTAAAGGATTCTATTCAACTCAAAAGTTATCTTTAATGTGTTTTAATTATCATACATTGTTCAAAAGCTACACTTACGAAAAAGACTTTTTTTAAATTCACAAGGGTGAACCATGGAGGTTTATAAAAATGGTTGATTATTTAAAACAAAGGTAGCGTCAGGAAAATGCGGATTTACAACGATAAGCTGTTTGATACAAGTCTTAATTTAATTATGTACCAATATGCTTACTCTATTGAGATTATAAGTTTTCTAAGAAGAGGTAGCTGCGGTATCGTTAGTTGACTCATTTGTTGTTACATTATTCTCACTCGAATTTGTGATACGTAAGACAATTATTAATAAAATGAAAAAATATCTTGCCATTCTATCGTTAGTTACAGTCCTGATCAGGGCTGCAAAAACCAAAGTTTCCGTTATATTGCCACTAAATAATAAATTTGAGATTTCTCTGAGAAGAATAATAATATAATTATCATTTAAGTCCATACAATTGTCTCACTCCTTCTTTAAAGCAAGTATATTCAAGAAATTGAAATAATGTGTGTCTGCCCTTTTTCATTTATTACATGCAAACCTTTATTCGAATTCAATCGAATACAGAACTAATGTTTGTGTATACTTTTAAAAAGGAGATAGTTAATGTGTTAAAAGGCAGAGGTACAATAAAAACAATAGTATAATTTAAGGGCGGATATAAAGTAACTAATGATATATCCTCCTTTATTTTTATATTGTTATTGACAATATAAAAATAGTAATCCTACATAGTAAACAACGTATCTAGTGATTTGATTAGATTGAGAGGGGTTTGAGTGACAAAGGTATATGTAATAAAAATTCCATCTGGAGAAAAAAGATGGATTGTAGTAAATGGTTCTTTAAGTTTGACCATTTCTTATTGAACTAAAGCTCCCGATAGCCATCCATGAAGCTATGCTTCACCACAGAAAATGCAAGAAAATATTTGTTCTTACATGGTAGTTGAATAAGAAAATTATATCAAACCTGTTAATTTCATACATTTATCCCAATTAACAGTAACAGTAAAGGGTTTAATAAATAATGTAACCGATACTCAAAAGATCAATATAGATGAAATTGCTGCTGAATCAAAAATTAATGAGGCTACTTATGCTGCTAGTGCTAATTGGGTAAAAGCTTCTGGTGTCAAAATGGCATATTATAAATATTCAAATGGAGGAGGGCTGGCTAGGTTTTCTACTATGGAGAAAAAACTAGTTCCTATAATTCAAATTTTGATACATTTACAAGAAATGTTGATACTTTACATGCTTTAGAAATAGGTCATTAAGGGATTTTGTGGGTTTAGGATTGATTGGAGCCACAAATAAAGTAGGAACTAAAATATCTGTAGCCTCTGCAATAAAAATTGCAGGAAAATTCGCGAAGGGCGTTCCATTACTTTCGCTTGCATCGATGCTAATTCAATATGTATGGTATTACGATAAAGCTCATAAAGCTTGGTGGAAGATCCCAGGTACTTATTATTATTGGTAGGAAAATTTAATTAGAATTTAGGTGGAATATGAATAGAATACTTTTGCTAAGGATAATAATTTTAATTGTTATGTTTGGAGGTATTGCATATTCTATATGGCAATTTTTTGAAAGAAGTAAAACATCCTTAGTTAGCTTACCTTCACTAATTGGTGTGTTGCTTGTTTCTTTAATTGGAATATATATTTATTTTCCACGGAAAAATAAATAACTTTTAATCTTGATTGATAAGTAATATTTAGGTTAGTGAAGGGAAAGAAAGAATTTCGCCTTCCTTTTTACAGAAAAATTACTCGAAATCCTTAATCGTGGCAGGCGATTGAGGATTTTTTTAGTTGTAAATCCGCATTTTCATGGTGTTACCCTATTTGTGGATCCTACCAGCTAACGGCATTTTGTCGGCAGGCCCTTTTTTGAAAATAAAAGAAATTAAGGGTGTCTTTCTCATTAATATAAGCTAATTGCTTATTCCAGAAAAGTGTAATAAAGTTTAATCAAAAATACCTTACAGACCCCGTTTAACAGTAAATGCAATGAAGTCATTTTGAAAAAAGACTGATTAAAATGGCTTCACACTTTGTGAATTAGTGTAAATTTTCTGAAAAATAGTTTGATCATTTTCTACCTGTGTTGCTCTACAATCGAAGGAAACAGTGACCATTGTCAGATGAAAAAACAAAGGTGTTAAGGGCGGTAACCCTTGGGATAAAAGCCCAGTTCCAACTGATTACGGGATTATCGGTTTAGGTCCGATTAAATTGACTGTCCGTAATATGACACCAACAGCCGATGTCCTGACCGAAGTTTTAGGTTACAGCAAACAAGACAATATATGTCGGAAGTGGAAGTGCAACCAGATATTTTAGTATTTGAAACAGATGAAGGTGGAAATGGTTCAGAGATCCACCTTGAAGAGCGCAGCGACCTTCAAGTGGAACGTTCTGGTAGAGGGAGTGTCCATCATGTGGCATTCCGAGTGGATAATGAAGAAGAATTGCGTAAGTGGATTCAAAAAATTGACGTTGCCGGATTCCCTAACTCTGGATTTGTCGACCGTTATTATTTCCGTTCTCTGTACTTTAGAGAACCTAATGGGATCCTTTTTGAACTTGCGACAGATGGTCCTGGATTCGCAATCGACGAATCGGTCGACCACTTAGGCAAGAATATTGCCCTCCCTCCATTCTTGGAATCAAAAAGAGAGCAAATTGAACAGAAATTAAAACCACTTGTAACTAAATAAAACATCCTAGTAGACACCCGGTAAGAAAAAGTGCAAAAAAAAGCTTCAAATAAATCAAAACTTCATTAATTAATAAATAGTAGGTTATAGGGAAGATTAAATATGTTCTACTTATTAAAAGGAGGAATACAATTGGGATCTCTATCGACGTATTTCTAAAGAGGATGCCGTCGTACTTCTAGTCGACCACCAGACGGGACTTATCTCCGGTCTCGTACGTGACTACGGTGTTGATGAATTTAAGAATAACGTCCTGGCTTTGGCCAATACCGCTAAATTTTTCGATTACCTGTTATCTTGACTTCGAGTTTCGATAACGGTCCAAACGGTCCATTAATGCAGGGGCTGACCGAGCGAGCTTACTCCAAATGCGCCGATGATCTCTCGCCCAGGCCAAATCAACGCATGGGATAACGAAGACTTTGTCAATGCTATTAAGGCGACTGGCAGAAAGCAGTTGATCATCGCGGGCGTGGTCACCGATGTGTGCGTGGCCTGCCCAGCACTTTCTGCTGTAAATGCGGGTTATGAAGTATTTGCCGTCAAAATGCCTCCGGAACCTATTGCGAACAGGGCGCGAACGCTGCGCTGATGCGTGTTTTAGCGTGGCGAGCGAACTGATTGGCGCAACGACATACCCTACTTGCTGGCCATCTGGCGGGTTACGAAAATGTGATTGGGACTTATATGGGAGCCCAGAGCGATGTTAGCAAGTAAAATAACACTGTAATAAATGGGCGAAGGGCCGTAATAAATGAAAGAGGGACGAGCCTACATTAGACTACGTCCCTCTTTTATACTGCCGTAATAATTTCCTTACGTCGATTATTGCAGATAATAAATTTTAGGGAGAATGTAAAATGAAAAAAACAAAAGTCAATACACTTTTAGAATTGCTACAAGCCATATCGGAAAATATCCCACAAGTTTTGGAGATAGAAGCATCCATTCTTTCCCCTCATTCCATTACGGTACCTGAAGGCTACCAATTAACAGGAAAAAGTAATGAGTCATGTATGGTGAGCTTTAACAATAGTGATGGTTTTGGTGTGACCCGCGACAATACCATCTCAAATCTAACAGTTATGACAAAGCAAACGAACCGAGCCATATATACGGTGTGCGGTATTCGGGATATGGGAAATATTGACCTTGAAAATTTGAAAATTACAGGGCAGGTTTCTATTATTTCTAGGCAGGGAACAGACAAGATCAATTTCATCGCAAATAACATACACATTACTTCTTGCGATTCCAGGCATTACAGTGAGCAACCGCAAAAGTATGGCGTGAATGTATACCAAGGGGCACTGACGGTATACAATTTTAATTCTGATGAAAACAGTAGGATTTATTGCGAATTAACAAATATCAGCTTGGGCTTTATTAATGCTCCTGTTATTGGTTCAGGCATTTTTGTTTGTGGTTTTGGAGATAAAGGTGGCAAAGTATATTTGGAAACATTAACTACAGATGCTGTATATTCAAATGGTATGTTACCCTTTGGTACAGCTGATATTATTACCGCTGCTGTTTTCATTGTTTATGGTGTTGAGGCAAAAACAATTGAACATCATGGTGAACTTGTGACATACGGTGTGAACGACATGGTTCTGGATACATGGGGCAAAGTTGAAAAATGGGTTAGCAATGATTCAATCGTTTCTTATGGACCAAGCGGTATCGGATTCGTGAACTTTGGCACAGTAAAAGACTTCATGGCACAAGATATTACTACATATGGGGTAGGTGCTAGAGGCTTTAACCAATATGACGGTACGGTTGAAAATATTACTTTTAAATCCATTACAACTCATGGTGATGGTTCAATAGGCATACAAGTGAGTAAACCAATTGGACATATGACTGTGAAAGAAAATGTAACAACATATGGCGCTGTAGGTAATTCCTTAGTTAAAGGCGTATTAACGGAGCTTGCAGCAAATGCAATAAGTATTAAATCAGGTGGAAAAATTGAAAATTTAACCATTCATGGTGACATTGTTACTTACGGCGACAATGTTACGAATTATGCATTGGAAGGCGGCGAAGTTGCGAATTTTAATATTGACGGCGAAATGATAGTTCATGGGGAAAATTCACAACCACAACGAACGGAGGAATGAACGTTGCAGCGAACGGTTGAAAGTATGATTAAAGGCCAAAAAGTAATTAACGATGGTGATATGACGCTTTTTAGAGCACTACCTCAAATTGAACGTCGATCCTTAGGCCCGTTTGTATTCCTTGATCATTCTCTAAAAGAGGTATAGGGGTGATAAGCCACACCCACATGTAGGTACACCTACCTGATCAAAGGTAAAATGGAACACAGTGATAGCAGAGGCTATAAAGATGTTCTTGAGCACAGTGATTCACAATGGATACGTGCAGGCAGTGGGATATTACATGCAGAAAAGCCTTTTGATGGAAGACATGGCTTACAATTATGGGCGGCATTACCACCGGAAAAATCTGAAATGGAATCTGCTTATAAACCATTTAAATCCAACGATATACCAGCAATTGAAAAGTGGTGCTACGATTAAAGTACTGACAGGAACAGTTGATGGTGTTCATGGCCTTATTGAGTCAGAATCGCCAATTGTTCTCGCTAGTATTAACTTTAGTAAAAATACGTCGATTGAAATTGAAGTAAATGAAAGCTTTGAATTAGGGCTTTACGGAGTTTTAGGCCGCTTAATAGTAGATAATAAAAACATACAAACAGGAGAATTAGCAGTTTTATCATCCGGTAATAAAATTACCATATATTAACAATCAGATGAGGCGATTGTTGCCTTAATAGGTGGTGAAAAAATTACATGGAAAATATACTTCTCCGGCCCATTTGTTGCAACGAGTAAAGAAGAGCTCTCAAAGGCTGAGAAGAATTTTGTTAACGGCAACATGGGAACGCTTGATGGTGTACCATTTTAAATTTCTTAACATGGCTAAATTAGTAAGGGCCTGGCAGTTCGGACTTGGTTTTTCGTAATCAGTATTCTCAGTAAATGAGTTTTTTGATACTAAGGAGGTTCTTAATAATATTTTATTTATTTAAGCTTGAAACCATATCAAAAACAAATTGGGAAGTGCAAAAAAGCGAATTCTTTGCCAAAAGGAATTCGCTTTTTATGTTTTTTATCGTTTTTACATTAATTAGTTCGAGAAAATGGCCCGAATTTGGAATAACATGATGAACATTCTTCAATGACTTTATTATTTCATTTCACAACAACGTATATCTTTTAAGCAGTACAAATGCCATCTATGTTCTAAAACTCGTCCTTTTCTGAACACACTTCTTTTTCAATTGAAAGGGTCGTTTATTATTAAAATGGATTTTTCGAGGCGAAAAAGGGTGGGCATCATTTAGATACCCACCTTTTATATATTTAGTCTATTGATGACATTCATGAACTTGATTTTCGAACAATGATTTTCCTTTAAAATCTTGATATACGTAGTTAGTTATTAAGTCATACACTTTCGATTCCAAATCTAGAAGGTCATCTCCTTCAAGGTTATTTTGGGGTTGAGGATGAAACCATTGAATTTCTT
This sequence comes from Peribacillus huizhouensis, assembly GCF_014138605.1. GTDB lineage: Bacteria > Bacillota > Bacilli > Bacillales > DSM-1321 > Peribacillus > Peribacillus huizhouensis. Next base: position 139,957 of record NZ_JACJHX010000013.1, read on the forward strand.
CATCATGGAAAATCCCTTGATAATTATCCCCTTCAAAGGTTAGCGT
>NZ_JACJHX010000014.1 GCF_014138605.1 Peribacillus huizhouensis
CTCTCCCAGCCGTAGAATCAGTATTGACGGTTCTAAACCATTTTCATTCTCTGTGGTGAAGCGCTGATTTTTGCGCTTCATGGATGGCTAACGGGGAGCTTTAATTCAACAACGCGACCACCAATTTGGAGATATTTTCAATGTACAAAAATATCTAAAATCATACATTCGAAAAGACCCCTTCTTCAACTAAAGGAGTTTAATTGAGTAGTAAGAATTTAAGTAATGATAGTTGAATTAATCGATTAGAAGGTATAATAACTTATTTAAGATTAAACTAAATTTTTAAAAACCATTGCGGAAGGACCAGTCCATTGAAATATTTACAAAGGGATTTTTCTCTCGACTTAAATGAGTTAATTAAAGCTACTGAACAATCTTTTTATGAACATATCGAATTATTATTAAGTGAATATACACCTACTTTTACTGAGAGAAAACAAAGGATTAACCTTGAATTGAAAAAATACGGAACAGACCCTTTTAAACCTAGATATTTTTCTTTCGTTTCAGTAGAAATAGAAATAGAGAATAAAATGTTCAATAAAATTATATTTGAAGTTCCTATATGGAAGTGTCAAAGGTATCTTTTAGGTATACCACTTTCAACAAAAATCCCTGGAAGTAAGGTTATCGGGGAGTTAGTAACATTGGAAGAAGCTAAGAACGTGTTCAGAGAAATTATTGAAGACCACTTAAAATAGGATACATATTTTATTGAACTAACTGGTGCTTTAGTTGGACAGTGGGGTTGCTGTGGGAATCCCATTTCTTATTTGATCGTTACGATTGTGCCCTATCAGTTAGTGTACGATTTTTTGTCCAAAATGAAAATCAGTAAAGAAGTGCCCTTGCCCGCAAATTATGCATGGGCACTTTATTTCAATAGATATCCATTCTTTCTTTTGTGAATTAGTAATTGTACCAATCGTCGTAATCAACGTAGCCGCTATAACAACCACCACAACCACCACAACCACCACAACCACCACAGCTGAAGCAGCCGAAGCAACCGAAACATCGGAATCCACCACAACGCATACCGCCGCCACAACGCATGCCACCGCAACGCATACAACGCATACCGCCAAATATTCTCGGATCCTGACTCTGAGGACCCGTAGGAATTAACTGACCAACTTGGAAATTATCCATTCCTAAAGTTTGAAGTTCATTTTGAAAATTGAGCATGTTTACCTCCCCTGTTTATTTAAGAAAAATTGGTTAAACAGACATCTAACAAGAGATTTGAAGGAAGAAATTTTGTCAGTTATGTGTAATTAAGATATACTACGTTTACTCTCTTCAACAAAGTATGCTTACTTTTAGGTGACTGTTACTGATTTAAAAGCCTAATTCATGTTAAATGCTTCATAAAATGTTGTCTTTGGAAGTAACGATGGGGATTAATTTTATTCAACTTGTTTTAAATCTCAACGAAAGATCTCTTTAGGGGAAGACTTGCTTTTGAAAAGGAAGGTACCCTTTTATCCTTATTCTGGTTTTGGACTAAAGATGGACTACTCCCCTTGTTTATATCGGATTGGGTATGTGAAGTATTTCGCTTAAACTATCGGGCGCTTTTCTTTTACAAGGAACAGCGCTTTTTTCCATTAAAGGGCTATTTAATGAAGTAAGCAGTATTGAACTATAGAAGCAGGCTAGTTCAAATATCAATAGGATTATTAATTCTGGCTAACTTTGTAGGGTTAACTTTACAGAAGCTTTTTTGATTCCTGCAATAACATACTATAAGTTATTTAAATTTAAGATGTACAGTTATATGAGGATATCTTGAAAGGAGTTTACCTCATGAATATTACATCTTTTGTCGTATACTGTTTTATTGTTACGTTTACACCAGGACCTACTAATATCGTCATATTATCCACTGTTCATAATTCTGGGACAAAAAAGGCAATGGAATATACGTATGGAGCAACGATTGCCTTTGGTTTATTACTTGTTATTTCTGCTATGTTAAACACTTTACTTGTAACAGTTATCCCTAAAATTATCATTATAATGCAGATAATCGGAAGCTTATATATGCTTTATCTCGCTTATCAAGTCTACAAAACGGATGCATCGAAACCATCTGCAAATCAAACTGGTACGTTTATGTCAGGCTTCCTTACTCAATTTTTAAATCCAAAGGTAGTACTATTTACAATGACTGTCATTCCTACCTATATTATGCCTTACTATGTCTCAAAGTCTGCCGTTACAATAAGTGTTATAGCTATAATTGGTATTGGATTTTTGGCATTTATTACATGGGTACTTTTCGGGGCGATCTTCAAGAAGTTTTTACAGAAGCATAAAAAGGTTGTTAATGTACTGATGGCATTGTTTTTAGTTTATGCTGCAATCATGATATGGATGTAGGTAAGCTACTTAAGAGGTGAATTAAATTGGAAAAATTTATCTATAAAAAGTCAGCAGGTATTACTGCGTTGTCAGCAAGTATTACTGATTTTACCTATAAAAACCACTCTCACAAGGAGTATGCAATAGGCGTCACATTGCGTGGTATTCAGCAGTATAACTTGGATGGCAGTTTACAATTATCATATCAAAATGGTGTTATGCTTTTTAATCCAGAGCAGCCACATGACGGAAGGGCACATGATGAGACAGGCCTTGATTATGTGATGCTATATATTGAGCCACAATTGCTTTTAGAAGTTATTGAGAAAAAGGATATTGTACGTTTTTCAAACCCTATTGTGTACGATTATAGAATTGAACAAAGAGTTTTAAGTCTGGCTAATGCAATATTGAGCGAAAAAGATGAGGCTTTGTGCAGTGAATTACTTTTATCCCTCGCAGATAGCCTTATTCAAACTAATCTTTCTACGGATTACAAGAAAGATAACGCCCTAATTAGAAAAGCAAAGGATATGCTTCAAACCAACTTAGAAAATGTACTTAAACTTGACCAGATATGTAAAGAGCTTAATTTATCAAAATTTACATTTATTAGATTGTTCAAGGCTCATACTGGGATTTCACCATACCAATACTTTCTTAACTGTAAGATAGAACGTGCAAAGCAGTTAATAGAAAAAAATGGAGATATTTATTCAGCAGTAGCTGAATGTGGTTTTGTTGATTTAACCCATTTAAATAAACATTTCAAAAGTGTTTATGGAACAACAGCATTTGGATATATGTCACATTTAAATTGAGGAGGAGTTTTAAAATTTAAAGGGGAAATAAAATTGTCTCTAAAAGTAGGCGATAAAATTATATTTGAACGGACTTTCACAGTAGAAGATGTTGAATTGTTTACTAAGGCTTCAGGTGATGAAGGCTCACACCAGATGGTTTGGCATATTCTTAAATGCCGAAAATCGTATGGAATATTTAGAAAAGGCACTTGAAATTGGTGGAAAGAGTGAACAAAGAGTCTTGATGGAGATCATTAATTATTATCTTAATTTCCTTGAGTTTTCTTTTCACCACATTTCTGATGATGCCTACCTTGGTGATATTTCTGAGGACCAAGAGGCAGTTTTGAAAATTGAAAACCTCTCCACAGAAATGATTGATGTTGAAAGTAAAAAGTATGTTAATGAAAGTGCAAATTATTACAAAAATCTTTTGAATGACTGGATTGCTTTTAAAAGTGAGGGTAAAAAAGGTTTCCTAAAATGGTGTTCAGATAATGGTAAAGAATATGGATGGTCTAGCTCATACTATTACAAGAGTTGAACAAAGGAGTTATTACGGTAGCTCCTTTATCTTATTGAAAAACGGGGGTTTAGTTCAATAACCGCATAAAAATAAAAACAGTGGGAAACGAATGTTCCCACTGTTTTCTCGTTATTTAGCTAATGTTTTTATTATTCGTTTTGAAAATTTGACTGATTTAATTTCACTAACAAATGTTGAGCTTAAAAGTAATGTACCACCAAGCATTTGAACCAATGTCATCTGTTCATGCAGTATCATTGCGGAAATCAGTATTGCTACAAAGGGATCCACATAACTTAGCATAGCGATACTTTGTCCTTTTAATTTTTCCATGCCAGAGAAGAATAACCAAAATCCAATCCCTGTATTGATGATCCCTAAAATTAAAATAAATGGAATGGAAGAACTGGATACACCAAAAATACCAAAGCCGGAAGTCAAGAAAACGTATGGCATGAGCAGTAAAGCAGTTATTCCTAGTTGAATGATTGTTAGCTCTAACTTTCCCATATCTTTAATAAATTTATTTAATAGCAATAATGCAGCGTAAAACGCAGCTGCGATTATTCCATAGGAAAGTCCAAGAATATCATCTGTATTAGATGCACTTACGCCTTCACCAACAATTAAAACCAAACCAATGATCGCTACACCAATGCATATAATTTTTTTAATAGATAATTGTTCCTTAAGGATTAATGGAGAAAGAACCATCACAAACACAGGTGCAAAGTAGTAGCCTAGCGTTGCATTGGCAATTGTTGTATGGTCGTAGGATTGGTAAAGAAAAACCCAATTTCCACCCAATGCAATACCAGAAAGTAACAAAATTAAAGCATTCGATTTAACTAAATTCCATGATATTTTTTTCTTCATGATGTAGAATATTAATGTTAAAAATAAGCATCCTATGAAACTGCTTAGTAAGGCCCTTTCGCTCGAAGAAAGATCAATGTATCGAACAACTAAACCGATTGTACCGAAAATGACCATTGATAATATAAACTGAATTTTAGATTTCATTGTTTACTCCTTCGAATCTGCGAAACAGCTTATATTTCGCAGATTCTTAATCTGTTTTTAATATAAGCTTATTCAGTACTGATTTAACAAATCGAGTAAACGGTGGTGGCGGTGATGTTGAAAATGGCTTCCAAGTGTTTAAGTTTGTATTTGATAATGGCATCATAATTCCCCCTATTTCTATTAATAGATATTGATAGTGACAAGTTAAGCATTCCTTCATATAGAGCTACAAAGACAGAAGCTAGGTTGCCTCGTCATTACTTAAGAAGTTGTTGTTTCTTTCTTTAATTCATGATGTAAGACCTCACCCATACGTTTTATACCTTCCCTAATTTGTTCTTTCGTTGTATTCGAGTAATTTAGCCGTAATGTGTTCTTTTGTGTACCATTTGGAAAAAATGGAATACCAGGAACAATAGCCACATTATTCTTCAAGCACTCCACAAAGATTTTACTTGAATCAACAGAAGCAGGAAGCTCTACCCAAATAAATAACCCGCCGTCCGGCTTGCTGTAGGAGATATTTTTAGGGAAAAACTGATCGATGCAGGTAAGCATCGTTGTGCATCTTTCTTTGTATACAGCTTTAATTTTTTCAATATGAGCCTCTATATCATACAGTTCCATATATTTAGCCGTGATCCGCTGTGCAAAGCTGTCAGAGTGTAAGTCTGCTGTCTGCTTAAATGCCACGTATTTTTCAATAAATACTTCATCTGCACAAATCCAGCCAAGCCGAAGTCCCGGTGTGAAGATTTTCGAAAAGGTGCTCAGATAAATGACTCGGCCTTCTGTATCAAAATGTTTTATTGGCGGAAGGGCAGTTCCAGAAAACCGGACCGCTCCGTACGGATTATCTTCCACAATCAAAACGTCATACTGGCTGGCGAGCTCAATCATTCTTTTTCGTCTTTCAAGTTTGAGCGTTCGGCCTGTCGGGTTATGAAAATCGGGAATGGTATAAATAAATTTTGCCTGGGGATTCTCCTGAAGCTGTTTCTCCAGTGCTTCCATCATCATGCCGTCTTCATCCATCTCTACTTCTACAAAGTTGGCATTGTATACTTTAAAAGCATTGACCGCAGCCAGGTATGTGGGGCTTTCGCAAATGATGGTATCCCCTTCGTCAAGAAAGAGCCTTCCTGTCAGGTCAATAGCCTGCTGGGACCCTGATGTAATCAAGATTTGCTGTAAATGTGCTTGAATACCGATCGCATCCATCCGTTTAATGATCGCGTTTCTAAGCGGGATATATCCTTCTGTTGTACTGTATTGAAGTGAAGCAGGGCCATCTACTTTAAGAACGGCTTCACATGCCACATTTAGTTCCTCTACGGGAAACAGTTCCGGAGCCGGGAGACCTCCTGCAAAAGAAATCATTTCTGGTCGTTCTGTGACCTTTAAGATTTCACGCGTTTCAGAAGATTTAACCAAACTAGCTCTCTTTGCAAATTTGTTGCGCATTTCTAAATGCTCCTTATAATCATATTGTTTAACCATCATTAGCTATTTCCCTTCCCTTACTGTATCGAGGCGTGACATCCTCCCACTAATTTGAAATATCATAACATGTACAAAAAAGCCATACAATATTATAATTGTATGGCAAACAATATTTATTTTATATTTCAAAATATTTAAATTAATCTTTTGAGTGTAATAAGCGCTTTTTCAAGTTCGGCTCTCGTTTCTGGAGCACAAATCGCTAAACGCACGGCATTTGCCGGTGCAACATTGCCTACCGCAAATCGCCCTCCACTATAAACTTGTACCCCCTGTGCTTCAGCTATTTGTTCAAATTGGTCCCCTGAATAATGGTTCGGCAAATGTAACCAGCGAAACAGCCCTGTTTCTCCGCCTAAACAATTTTCCTTATCTAAATAATGATTGACCAATTGATTGCGAGCTTTAGTTTCCTCTTTATGAAGTCCAACAATGTTATCAAACTGACCCGATACAATTGCTCGTGCTGCTAACTCCGCAAATAGTGGTGATACGGAAATATTTAAGTTATAAAGAGCTTTACGAGTAGTATCCAGGAAGTTGTAAGGTACGGCCACATAAGCAAGACGGAGTCCAGGTGCCATCGATTTCGATAAACTCGCTACATAAATCGTATGCCCAGGAGCATATGCCGCTACGGGCGGCAATACTTTATCTTGGATTGAATGAAACATTCCATTTTCAATAATAAATAAATTATACTTTATGGCAATCTCCGCAATAGCCTTGCGAGTTTCAACGCTCATTGTATAGGTCATCGGATTCTGATAATCCGGAAGAATATATAAGCCTTTAATGTTATCATTTTTGCATGCATACAGAAGTGCTTCCGGACTCATTTCATCAGTTTCTGACCGAATCGGAACAAGCTGGATGCCCAGCATCGCGGCAGCTGTCTTTAAGCCTGGATATGTATGGTGATCGACACCAATCCGATCTCCATGCTGACAAAGACCCGCAAGTGTTGCGGTGATGGCATTTTGTCCGCCATTAGCCAGTAAGATCTGATCTCTAGTCGTTTCAACACCGGCATATTTTAATAATTTGACGCCTGCATCTTTTTGCCAAATCGTATCACCTGGCCGGCTGTACCCAAACCATCTCGCACCATCGGATTCTTGTAACATGGATTGCAGTAAGTCATGTAAAGGTCCATATGATACACGATCTGATAGCAGTGCACCCATTTCAATTAAATGTTTTGGCTTTTCTTCTGAAAGCAAGTATGCATTCGAAATCGCATCATATGAAACATAAGTGCCACTACCAATGGTTGCGCTAATCAGTCCTTTTAACTCAGCTAACTTAAATGATTTTGAGATTGTACTTAGATTCACATCCAAATAGTCTGCTAACTCTCTTTGTGGTGGAAGTTTTGTGCCTGGAACTAAGCGTCCCTCTTTAATGTCACATTCTAACTGCTTAGCTAATGCCTGATAAATCGGTCTATCTACTCGGTTTAACGTCGGCTTCCATGTCATTGGATAATCTTCAAATGAATTAATAGGCACAATCCTCATCCTTTTTCACACAATTATAAAATTGTATGGTAACAAATTCAAATCCGTAAATTCCTTTAAAATTTTTTACTAGAATATTCACTAACGGGGTGCTTTAGTTCCGTAAGAAATGATCAAACTTTATGATAAAACCTTGATTATTGATCTCAATTAAGTGACGTTTGTCAGTTTATCTGAATATAATGCCTACATAGGGAGTGATGATATTGAATGAGACCTGTGAATTTGATACAAATAAAAAAGTAATTCACTCCTTTCAACGAAGTATCGAAATTACTACAGCAATCCTGTTATTAACCGGGCAAATCACAATCATTGGCGTGTTTGTAAGACCAGGCAGATTTAGTCTCTCGTTAGGTGGTCCTCTTTTTGGAGGGCATCGTTTAGAAGGGAAGCACCATTCGCAAGAAGGTAACCTTTTTATCGATATACTGGACATCATTATAGCTATACTATTAATCAATGATGTAATACATGTGACTGGCACATTTGTTTCGTCTGGTGATTTTTCAATTAATGTTTCAGGTCCTATTTTCGGTTATCCTGAAGTTCTTCCGGCACTTCCAATTGAAGATTATAACTTTTTTAATAAAATTGTAACGCAGCATTATATCGTTCCACCGGAATTATTAACTAATCTAAAAGGGAATGAGTAAAATGTCATTAACAGATATTCCTACAGTAAAAACTTCTAGAAACAATACATTTTTAATAGTGCTTCCCATTATCATTTTCATATTTTTCTTTACTCAGCAAAAGTCCACGGATGTCTAAAAAAGGAATGATCTTAAAACTGAAAACTAGAAAAAATGGGAATTATTGAATTTAGGTTAGGGGTTAAACCTATTTTAGATATTATTATTGGAGTAAATGATTTAGAGGTAGTTAGCAAATTTATTGAGTCTTTAAACCAAATAGGATTTGAATTTGTTTATCATGAAGAATTTCCTAAAAGACGTTTCTTCCGAAAAGGAAAATGGAGAGCTGGTACACATCATATGCATTTTTATCAGTTTGAAGGAGAAGGCTGGAACAATCAAATTTTATTCAGAAATTATTTGAGAAATAATCCTGATGTTTTAAAAGAATATCACCAATTAAAAGTTGATTTGTCAGCAACGTTTCGTCTTGACAGAGTTTCTTATATTTAAAAATAAATCTCTTTTTATTCAGAAGATATTACAAAAAGTAAAAAAGAAGAACAGACAAAAAATTAAACATAGTGAAATAAAGGAAATGCTAAATTTTTAAACATCTTTAATAACCATCTATCTGATAAGTCGATAGATGGTTATTAATTTTTAGGGATAAAATTAAATGTAGTGTAGTGCTTTCAAAATAAACCATAATGATTAAACATAGAAAAAATCCCTGATATGAACTGCCCCGTAAATGTTAGTTGGTGTCTAACATTTACGGGGCAGTTCAAACCGGGGATTTTGTTTTATATCATTTATTGGAGTTCTCTAAAAGAATATCATGTCTTTGTACTAATGACTTTCCCTGTACATCTCTCAATATGCTTATCTTAAGTTATCATATATTCTAATACAATAATTTAGATTTAGTCATTTTAAACTATATTTACATTCAAATAATGACGGGCTAATGGAAACATAAGTTACTAAATTGTATATCAAGCCTTTTCTTTTAGTACTATGCTAATCCCTTAGTTGGCAAAGTAAATTTTTGTAGATTATCAGAACTAAGACTATAAGAAACAACTTTCTTCTTGGACTGCTTGACTACATCAACGTGATTATCGTAATTATAAACAAAGAAATAAACCTCTTTTTTGCCTTTTTTTACGTTGATGACAAATGGAGTAACATTAGTCTCTGGATGTAAAAATAATTTTTCATTACCTGGGAATATATAGTATTTTTTTAAAAAGTCAGCTTCATTAAAATAGTCAGTAAATCTAACCTTTTCTTCCTCTTTTAAATTCTTTCCGTTAAATGTTACAGTAACCTCTTTTGACTCAAGTTTTGGATGAAGTTCAAATTTACCTAAGACCCATCCCACCATTGCACTTGGAGGACTAAGTAAAAATTTGAGAATAAATCCAATTACTAAACTAATAACAACTGTCCATGTCATATGATATTAACTCCTTTTTTAATTCCAGTGAAAATGAAATCGTTTTGATCGTTTAACTGATTCACTATTATTGATTTTTATCCCGCTTTAACGGGCAGTAAAACCCCCACTGATTGAAGTTTCACTTTATAATAAAGACACCAATTTTAAAATGCAATTAAATATGAGATGTGTCACTAATTGTTCAAATAAGAAAAACTTTTTTAAAAAGGGATATTTAGCAGTTTAATAGGGTTTGAAAATATTAAAATGACTTGATATAAGGGCCTTCAATAAGAGTTCAGGATGAAGGGAAATGGTGTAATACAATAAAGTGGATGGTAAAATTCATTGAAAAATGGATGGGGACAAGCAGTACAATTTATTTTATAGTGATGATTTAGATGAAATATTATATTTGGGCATTTTGGACAGACTTTTTTATAAAAGTACATTAAAGTGGTGGCCTATGAAAATGTTGATTGCTTTTGTCGTGATTACTTTTATACTAGCTTTGGTTGGGGAAATATGGGAAGTGAGTAAGAGTGACAAAAAGTATAGTGGCTCTACTAAAAAAATAGTTCAAACTTAACATTCATACATGTTATCGCTATTCTATTATCTTTCCTTGCACTTGGTGTGTATATTAGTCTTTCCGTTTGGTGGGAATTAAGGTAATAACCTATGATGACTCAATAGGTTATTTATTTGTATTAAAGAAAAAGTAATGATAATTAGGTTACAATATATAAAATGAGTTTTTAAAGGGATGCAAATAAATGGACTGGAACATTGATCGAAAAGCTAAAAAACCGATTTATAAACAAATTGCTGAGTATATTGAAAATGGCATTGCAAATGGAACTTTTCCGCCAGATAAACCGCTACCCTCTGAGAGATACTTAGCTAAAGAGCTAAATATAAATAGGAGTACTGTTGTAGCCGCATATGATGAGCTTGAATCATATGGTCTCATTCAACGAAATCGTGGAAGTGGTACTACTATAAGTAAGGATATATGGGGAATAACTAAAAAACGTATACCTAGTTGGAACAGATACATTGAGGCAGGTTCATTTTTACCGAATCTACCGGTCGCCCAAAGAATACGTAAAGAGATGGAAGAGCAAAAATTAATCAATTTAGCCAGTGGTGAATTATCGGAGGACCTCTTTCCAATAAGCGCATTAAGAGAGATTACTTCAACACGGTCTTTTATCGGTAGGCTAGGTTATGACCATCCACAGGGGAATGCAGTTTTAAGGACTACAATTACACAGCATGTGATGGAGTTTCGAAATATTGAAACAAATCCTTCATCTATTCTAATTACTTCTGGTGCTCAACAAGCTTTACACCTAGTCGTTCAATGCTTATTAAAGCCTGGTGATGCAGTGGTGATTGAAGATCCATCCTATCATTATAATCTCCCAATATTTAAATCAGCAGGTTTAAAAATTTTCTATTTACCAGTAAATGAAGATGGTGTAGATTCAAATGAGTTATTGGAATTACATAAAAAACATCGCATAAGAATGATATTTTTAAATCCAGCTTTTCAAAATCCAACAGGCACCTTGCTTAAAGAGAGCCAGCAGAAAGCCATTTTAGAAATATCATCAGAACATGGAATACCTGTTGTGGAAGACGATCCGTATAGTTTAATGTCTTTTAAAGGAGAAGAAGTTTCGACATTAAAATCTCTTGATAAACATGGAAATGTCCTGTACATTAGCTCTTTATCGAAGGTCGTTGCTTCTGGTTTAAGAATTGGCTGGATTATAGGGCCAAGATCGGTAATAGAGAGATTATCTGATGCCAAACAACAAATTGATTTTGGTCATGCTAGCTTTACCCAATGGATCGCTAACGATTTTTTAGAATCAGAGCATTTTCATTCTCATATCAAGAAATTAGTGAAGGCATTAGAAAAGCGGCGCAATCAAATTGTATCAAGTTTTAATAATTTTCTAAAAGATGAAGTGGAGTTTACTATTCCTCAAGGTGGAATCCATATTTGGTGCAAACTAAAAAGAGATGTAGATGAAATGAAATTGTTGGAAAACTCCATAAAGCGAGGAATTATTTATGCTCCTGGGTCTATGATGGGATCTAAAAAATGTTATGCACGATTCACTTTTGCTAGAGAGAAAGAAGAGACTATAAATGAGGGAATAAAAAGGTTTGCGGATGCACTAAACTTAACCAGATGAACCAATCGGACCTTTACTGCCCATTAAGAGTGGGATAAAAAATAGTAACGTTATGGAACCGATTATCTTAGCTGATGTAAAAAATGATATGGCCGTTGCCCAAAATGAGAATTTCGCACCCGTTGCTGTATTAATACCAGTAAATAGTGAGCAAGAAGCGATTCAAGTTGCCAACGCAACTCCTTTTGGGTTAAGTAGGCTGTTTATTCTGGAATTTACTACTGTTAAATGGGTATCTGTTCAAAAAGAGCCTCGTCAATACCCATTTTCTTAAGTTTTCTATTTTAACAACAAAGAGGTAGACGATCTAGAATTATGGTAGTAATAAGCACATAGATAAAGCAGTCAGATTAATAAACGTAAGAACTATTTGACAGTAGTTAACATAAAACACCTTCTCAGAATTTGCAAAAAGTTAATCTTAGCAATAATGACAGGTATATTGTGGTTTTGAAATAAAATTCGATAATTAAAAAAAGTTTGATCAAAAATCCTGTATTGATATGCAGGATTTTTTCTTGTTCATCAATTGGGCCAGGTTGTTTAATAACGCTTTTAAGTACAATTGGGATTAATATTAGCAAAAGGAAAGAGGAATTTTAATAATTGGTTGATATCGGGATTAAAGAAAAATGATTGAGGATAATTGTCTGTCCTTAACTGAAACAACATATGATAAACTTAAATTAATAAAAATTTCCAAATAACCCCTTCTAAATAATAAAAGGAGATGTTGTATGTCTGATTCTGTTGGATTGTCACTAACCATTATTTTAGAAATTATAGTGTTTGGCTTGATCAACTTTTATACCTTCAAATTTTCTCAACAAAATATTAAAAAAAGGGTATGGGCAGGTATTATTTTTCTACTGCTAACGCCACTTATCTACTTCGGCACTTTATTTTTTGTTTTAACCTTCGATGAAAGCGGTTGGGGGGCAGGTATACTAACTGTTCTTTTTACAGGACTCTATATTATGAACGGCATTATTGTATTGTTGTTGTCTTCCATACGTTTATTTTTAGCTAAATCTAATTAATAAAATAATTTTTGAGTAATAAAAGGGAGCCTATATTATGATAGGCTCCCTTGCTTTATGTAGAATATCTACATTTCAATTTTTAATAAAATAAATTGTTATTAAGAGCCATTCTAATTTAATACCAAATCCCAAGTCTGCACACAATTCGATATTATAGGCTGGTCTGAAGATTGTGGAACTAAGTCTAGAGGGATCCCCATTCAGAGTTCATTTCATCATTTGAGAACTTAATAATCTATATAACTCTCTCGATTTTATCTTCAGCGCATTTTTCATTATTTAACTTTTTTTTCATTGGGAAGTAGTATAAAACTGCTGGGACTACCAATCCAATAACCCAAGCAATATCAGCCCCTTCGAATGCCTTCGCTATAGGTCCAACGTAGAATGATGTATTAATAAAAGGGATTTCTGCAAGGATTGATACAAGAAAAGCTATACAAGCTATCCAATTTATTTTTCCATATTGGCCATTTAAATCAAAAATATCTTTTACATTATAACGTCCACGTCGTAGCAAATAATAATCTACTAGATTAATAGAGGTCCAAGGAATTAAAAAGTAACTAATGAAAAAAATAAAGTTTAAGAAAAAAGCTAGGAAATTACTTTGACCTAATAAACATAGACCAGTTCCTACAACTGTTACGGAAAAGATCATGCCAATCCGAACTTTTGGTGTAACCTTTAACTTGATGAACGGCTCAATCGTTGTAATGGTTGCCATAAATGCACCATATAAATTAAACACATTGATGGCAAGTTGTCCAAAGATAATAATGAGGAACATGATTATGGCAAAGCTACCAAATAAATGTGCTAAATTTCCACCAGAGTGGTCAAGGAAGTTCGGAATCGCTATAGTCAAGGTTGCGCCTAATGTCATCATCCAGATAGTTCCAATTGAAGTTCCGGCATAACTATACCAAAATGTTTGAGATGCTGGAGTAGATACTGGAAGATAACGAGAATAGTCTGCAACATATGGAGCGTAGGCTAATTGCCATGTTGCTACCATACTTACCGCCAACAAAAATACCGGTAAATCTAAATTACCCATTGTCCAACTACCTGAAGGAAGCGGTAATTGAAAAACAATAAATGTGGCAACTAGATAAATAAGAAATGATGTCCAAGACAATAATTTCTGCATTTTATGAATTAAGTTATAACCGTAAATGGTTGCTATAAAACATAGAACATTTAAAAATACTATGCTCCATGTTTGGTCAATAGATGTTAAGCTACTTAAGGTTTGAGCTGCAAGCAAACCACTACTTGCAAAAAAACCTAAATAAACAAACATAACGAGAAACAATGGAAAAATAGCCCCTATTACCCCAAATTGCGCCCGGCTTTGAATCATTTGCGGAATTCCAAGTTGAGGACCTTGAGCCGAATGGGAAGCCATAAAAATGGCGCCTAGTAAGGTTCCTAAAATGATTGCTGCAAGACTCCAAAATAAATTAAGACCTAATGCAATGGGTAATGCCCCTGTTACTAGCGTAGTAATATGCATGTTTGCCCCAAACCAAATAGGAAATAAATCGCGAGCCTTACCGTGCCTCTCTTCTGCAGGAATATATTCAATACTTCGAGTCTCAACTTTCATTAATAATCCCCCCTTGTAAATTTACCTGTTACCATGTACCATGCAAGTTGAACCATACCATGTACCATGCAAGTAGCTTGATAGAAATACTATAATTGTAAGCGAATACAAATGTCAATATATTCAGAAAAAATTAAGACGGAAAAATTGTCAACTTCATGGTAAATTAATTAGCCTAGCCTTCATTAATAATTTCACTAATTGATTAACACTCTATAAGAAGTTCTTATCTTTAAGTAAAATGAAAATTCCTTTTACTTAAAATCGCATTATCAAGTATCAAGGATTCTTTGGCACCACTAATGTGACAAAAAGAGCAAATGCCCTTGTTTGTTTCTTAAACACATCTTCAGTCTTTCGACATCATCAATTTTCTTTAAATTGGTGGAATGCTATTGTTATGATGCTATGTGATAAAAACGAGTAAGTGAACTTGAGTCTAAAAAAACCTCATTACCGAGTCGATGTTACTGTAGAGAGATGGAAAAAATAACGAGTTAAAGCCCAGTGATCCTTATCTTTACTACATTCCTAATAACAACTTTAGGTGTCTATGAATTTTGAAGGAAGATAAATGGGGGCTGGCCATCTGGCCATCCACAAAGCCAATTACTTATTCTAAGCTAGTTAGAGAATTATAATCTTATAGAGATCGTGATGTAGTTGGATAGGCTACATATGATAACCGCGTAATGTATTCTAATAATAAATATAAAATTACTTAATGTTCATTGTCGTGAAAGGAAGAAAATCAAGGGAAGCTTAGTAGGGGCAATGATGTTTTAGTTAAAACAAATTCGTAGTGAATACTAATCTGTACTAAATGATTTTATTAAAGAATGGAAGATTAATAAAAAAATAAATTTTCTAAAATTTTAATTGACGTGCAATTTTGAATAATCTATACTTACCTTATCAACCAACCTTGTATGGTACATGGTACATACTTAAGAGGAGGCGTTTTTCATCACAGCTATATTGACATTAGGCATTACTGCTCAAGTTTCTAACGCAATTCGTGAAGCTATTGTTACTGGTGAATATGAGCCAGGTCAAAAGTTATCAGAAGCTGTTTTATCCGAGTATTACAAAGTAAGTAGAACGCCAATTAGAGAAGCATTAAAACAATTAGAAAGAGAAGGGTTAGTTGAAATTATTCCCAGAGTAGGAACATGTGTAACAAAGCCTACTGAAAAGGAACTAAATGAATTATTTGCTTTAAAAGAAGTTTTGGAAGGGCTTGCAGCAGGTCTGCTAGCGGAAAGAGGGAATTCCGAAGAAATTAATAAACTAAAAGCAGCAGTTGCTGACATGGAGAAGGCTATACAAATTTCAGATAATAAACAGTATGTGGAAGCGAATAATACTTTTCATACTGTCATTCTAGAAGGGGCCGACAACTCTAAATTAACTACTATGCTAAATTTGTTACTCAATCAAATACCTTATAACCGGTATGTTTTTGTAACTATTGAAGATCCGATACGCCTTAAACAATCGCTTAAAGAACATCAGTTAATCTTAGCAGCCATAGAAAACGGTAACTGTGAAGAAGCTGAGAAATCCATGCGAGAGCATGTTAGAGCAAGTGGAGCTAAACTTAAAACTGATATTGCAAAAAAATTAGGGACAAGAAATATAAATTAATGGGGGTATATGATTTATGAAATTTGGAATCTTCGCCAACCTTGCTGGACCAGGCCGACACGATGAGTATTACAAGGTTCTAGATGAAGCCCGTGAACAAGCTATTTACTGTGATGAAAATGGGTATGATTCAATTTGGTACACCGAGCACCACTTTGGTCATGAAGGCAATGAATTAATATCTAACCCAATTTTAATGGGGGCTGATATTGCAGCTCGTACAAAGCGAATTCGAATTGGACAAGCTGCCAATGTTGCAACTTTCTGGCACCCGCTTCGTTTGGCAGAAGATATTGCCATGCTTGACCAACTGAGCAAGGGCCGTGTAGAAGTTGGTTTAGCTCGAGGATTATACGGAAGAGAAGCGGCTAATCTAAACTCATTGGCTGATCCAAAAAACCAAGAGCAAAACCGGGCACTGTTTGAAGAAACGTTAGAGATTTTACAGAAAGCTTGGTCGAATCGTTTCTTTTCACATGAAGGCGACATTTATCAATTTCCTCCTAAAGGATTGAAATGGAGTCATCCAATGAGCCCAGCAACACCGGATTTTATGGACATGGAAAAAGGTGAAATTAATAAAATCTCGCTTATGCCTAGACCATATCAGGAATCACTGCCTTTGTGGCAAGTAATAGATTCTCCTCGTTCAATTGAATGGGCGGCAGAGAATAATATTAAAGGCATGTTTTGGATGCCGACTGTTAAAGAATTGAAAGGGCGTTTTGAACTATATCGTGAAAGGGCTTCCAAATCTAGAGGCTATGATGTACCGCTTGGTCAAGACATCGCTTTGGTTCGCGATGTGTATGTTGCTGAAACAATGGAACAGGCTCGTCAAGATGCTGCAGAAGCAGTATTAAACAACTATCGCTGGATTTGTCATTGGAGAGGACTTAGCAATCTCATGGATCCAGGGGAAAAAGTCAAAGATGGACAAGAGTTGAATTATGATTTCTTGCATCCAAGGAATTTATTATTTGGTACACCAGACTATGTAGCAGAAAAAATTCAAGAGTTACAGGAAGAACTCAATTTAGAAACTTTACTACTTTGGGTGAACCACAATGGTTTACCGCATGAAAAAATGATGAAAAGTTTGAAATTGTTCACTGAAGAAGTTATGCCAAAATTCACAAAAACTAAACTGGGGGTTATGTAAATGTTGGAAATTCGCAAAGTGTATACAGCCGTTGAAGAAACACGTATTGAAGGTGGTAAGAAAGTAGATAATCCAATCAAGATGATAACAACGATGGCAGTCATCAAAAATCCTTGGATTGATAGAGGATATGTTGAAAACTTAAAGCCGGAAATTGATGAATATGCACCGGAAATAGGCGAACTATT
Source organism: Peribacillus huizhouensis (assembly GCF_014138605.1). Classification (GTDB taxonomy): domain Bacteria; phylum Bacillota; class Bacilli; order Bacillales; family DSM-1321; genus Peribacillus; species Peribacillus huizhouensis. The sequence continues at coordinate 17,693 of NZ_JACJHX010000014.1, forward strand.
AGTTGCTGAGTTATTTAAGCATATTGGTTCACCTGATGAAGTAGAAGCATTTGGCAAGGCAGCAGTTGTAGGAGTGGATGGGGAAATTGAACATGCTTCAGCATTTATCCATACATTAAAATTCGGCAATAAATTCCGTGATGCTGTGAAAGGAACGAGTATTTTAAGTTTTACGAATAAGCGAGGCGGTGCAGGCTCCGCTGTAATGATTCCAATGGTACATAAAACTGACGAGTCTGAGCGTTCTCACTTTGTAACTTTTGAAGCAGCTATTCCTGATGCACCAAGAGCGGATGAGATTGTTGTCGCAATCGGGATTTCTACAGGAGGACGTCCACATCCTAGAACAGGCAACCGCCATCAAGACATGATTGAAATGGGGCTGGTTTAATGCCAATAGCATTACATGGAAAAGATTCGATTCATTATGAAGAAAAAGGAATTGGTGAATCGCTCATTCTAATTCATGGTGTTGGCCTAGATCATACTATGTGGGCAAAGCAAGTTGAAGACTTGTCGAAACATTTCCGTGTTATCGTATATGACATGGTTGGGCACGGAGGATCTGAGCATCCTCCGGGTCCTTATTCCCTAGCACAGTATGTCGAGCAATTAGCAGCACTTATGGATTACTTACAAGTGGAGAAAAGCCATATTATAGGCTTCTCAATGGGTGGCATGGTCGCTCAAGCATTCGCATTGAAGTATAAGGAAAAAATGAAAACGTTAACAATCATGAGTGCCGTTGCTAATCGTACGAAAGAGCAGAGAAAAGCCATATTAGCAAGAGTTGGAGAAGTGAAGGTACAAGGACCAACTGTCTCAATTGAACCAGCCATTCAACGTTGGTTTAATCATGATTTCTTAAATACCCAGAAAGAAACAGTTGATAGGATTCGGACAAGGCTCCAAACAAATGAACCTTTATCATATTTAGCATCATATACACTTTTTGCAACTGCAGATGAAGAACTATGGCCGCAGCTTCAGCAAATCGAGCTTCCAACCTTAATTATTACAGGTGAGGATGATATTGGATCTAATCCAGAAATGGCAAGACAGATGCACGAACAAATTGCCCAGTCAGAAATGGTGATTGTACCGAATATGAAACATATGTTACCGATCGAAGGGGCCCAATTTGTAAATGATACGATCCGAATGTTTATAGATAAGCAAAAGGATTAGCGGTATAAGGGGGAGCGAAAATGACAGAGCTCAAAAAATATCAAATGTATATAAATGGAGAATGGGTAGAATCAGCTAGTGGTGAATATTTCGATAGCTATAACCCTGCAACCGGTGAAGCATGGTGCCAAGTCGCAAAAGGGAACGCTGAAGATGTTGATCGTGCTGTTCAATCTGCTCATAATGCTTTCTTGCATTCAGGGTGGGTGAATATGACATTCACAGAACGAGGGCGTCTTGTTAGAAAGCTTGGAGAGCTGATTGCTGAACATGCTGAAGAGCTTGCGGAAGTTGAAACACTTGATAACGGAAAATTAATTCGTGAAATGCGTGGTCAAGTAAAGTATTTGCCTGAATTTTTCTATTACTATGCAGGCCTTGCAGATAAAATTCATGGAAGAACCTTACCAATTGATAAAAATGATATGTTTGCTTTTACATCAAAAGAACCGCTTGGAGTAGTAGCAGCTATTACACCTTGGAACTCTCCTCTTTATTTAACAACATTGAAATTAGCGCCCGCTCTTATTGCAGGGAATACAATCGTTATTAAGCCTTCTGAAATGACCTCGGCATCTCTCTTAGAATTAGTAAAACTAGTAGAGAAAGCTGGATTTCCGCCTGGGGTCGTAAATGTAGTTACGGGCTTTGGAATGCCTGTCGGGGACTCGCTTACTTCACATCCACTTGTAAGGCGCATTGCCTTTACTGGTGGATCGGAATCTGCTCGTCATATTGTCAGAAATTCGGCACAAAACTTTGCACAGGTATCACTTGAACTCGGAGGAAAATCACCTAATATCGTATTTGAGGATGCCAACCCAGATAATGCAGCGATGGGAATTATAGCAGGAATCTTTGGTGCCTCAGGACAAAGTTGTGTTGCTGGTTCTCGTGCATTTTTACATGTAGATATTTACGATAAAGTCATGCAAAAACTCGTTGATCGTGTGTCGCAAATTAAAATTGGTGATCCATTTCAAAATGAAACTGAAATGGGGCCATTGGCAACGCAAGCACAATTGGAGCGTGTTGAGAAATATGTGTCTATCGGGTTGGATGAAGGGGGCAAACTTGTTCACGGTGGAAAAAGACCTAAGCAATTAGAAAAAGGTTGGTACTTTGAACCTACTATCTTCGAACACACTGATAACAAGTCACGTATTACCAAAGAAGAGATTTTTGGTCCTGTCTTAAGTGTTATTCCTTTTAAAGATGAAGCTGAAGTTATTCAATTAGCCAATAGTACAGATTACGGATTAGCAGCTGGGATTTGGGTGAGTGATATTGCAAAAGCTCATCGGGTGGCAAAAGCGATCCGTGCAGGAATCGTATGGGTGAATACATATCGTAGTATATCACCGATAGCGGCAATTGGCGGCTCTGGTTTAAGTGGCTATGGCAGAGAAGGCGGATATGAAGCCATTCATGAATATATGCAAGACAAAGTGGTTTGGATCAATACATCCTCTGAACCCATTCCTGATCCGTTCATCATGAGGTAAATATTAATAGGTAAAAATCACTTTATAAGTAAGGGCTATTAATAGGAGGGAAAATGTAATGCAGTTACTGGGGATTTCAGGAACAATAACTGGTTCAAAAACAAAAGTTGTGATTGAAAAGGCATTGGAAGAAGTAAAGAAAAATCATCCTGATATCGAAATCGAATTGCTTGATTTGAAAAAGTATGATGTTCAGTTTTGTGATGGTCGTGATCCATCAACATATACAGGGGACACCAAAGAAGTAATTGATATCGTAGCATCAGCGGATTTTTACATAATTGGAACACCGATATTTCAAGGATCACTGACAGGAGCTCTGAAAAACTTGTTTGATTTAGTACCTCCTGCGATTTTTCGAAATAAAGTGATGGGCTTTATTGCTACTGGCGGAACGTACCAACATTATTTAGTGATTGAGAATCAGCTAAAGCCAATTGCAGGTTATTTCCGTGCATTCGTTGCACCAAGTTCTGTTTATGCACATAATGATCATTTCAGTCCGCAAAACGAACTAGTTGATGAGAATGTATTAGAACGTGTATCTTTGCTAAGTGAAGAAGTCGTTTTTATGCAAAAAGCATTAAAAAACACGAATCAAGTGACACAAGTCATTTGATCGAGAGACCTTTATTGACAAATGATATAAGGATGAAATAAGAAACTGTTTATCTTCATGAAAACAACATGTTTTGACATAAGAAAATTTCTAAATACAGTGCTAGATAGCAAGGAGTGAATAAATTGCTATTAGATGTAGAAGAGACCATACACTTAACAGATTTATCGTTTATTAATGTTTGTAATGAAAACTACGGAGTTAATAGAGGTGTTTTTAATACAATAGATGCTTGGTTTTACAAGCAAGGCATTCGAAACGTTTTAGAAAGACGTAATCGTATATTATTTTTTCTTGAATTTATTAAGGGAAATTCTAAATTGGAAAATAACCGCTGTAAATTTGGTCAAGGTGGATTAATCATAAAATTAGAAGAATATTATTTTCAAAGAATAGAATCGCCGAGTTTTAAAAATTGCCTCTAATCTGTAGGTGAGAAATACAAAGAGGGAAGGGTGACCAACGAGCATGACAACGATAAACAATGTAATAAAAAAACAATTACTTATTAATGGGTCATGGATGGATGCAAAAGAATATAGTCCACTTCGTTCTCCATACTCTGGAGAAGTCTTAGCTGAAATCCCAATGGCTACAGAAGAAGAAACTGACCAAGCTATCGAAGCAGCGCAAAACGCTACGAAAATCATGGCCAAAATGCCAGCTCATCAACGTGCAAAAGTGTTGGAAACATTGGCTCAACTTCTTGAAAAACGTGCAGAGGAAGCTGCTCAAATTATATCGATGGAATCAGCCAAGCCAATTAACACAGCTAAGGGTGAAGTGGATCGAACAATTGAAACCTACAAGTTTGCAGCTGAAGAAGCAAAACGAATTCACGGCGAAACACTTTCAATGGATGCGGCACGAGGCGGCGAAAACAGACTTGCCTACACGGTACGTGAACCAATTGGAGTAATCGGAGCTATTACACCTTTCAATTTCCCTATGAACTTGGTTGCTCACAAAGTAGGTCCAGCCATTGCAGCAGGAAATACAATTGTTCTAAAGCCAGCTAGCCAAACACCGCTTTCCTCGTTGTTCTTGGCCGAACTATTGCAGGAAGCAGGATTGCCTAAAGGAGCATTAAATGTGGTTACGGGTGGAGGCAGAGTGGTGGGTGACAAGTTGGTCACCGATTCTAGAGTAAATATGATTACCTTTACAGGTAGCCCAGCTGTTGGAATTGGTATCAGCAATAAAGCAGGGTTAAAACGTGTGACATTAGAATTAGGATCCAATGCAGCTGTTATTATTGATAAAGGAGTAGACATTGATAAGATTATCTCTCGATGTGTAATGGGAGCATTTTCGAACCAGGGACAAGTATGTATCTCATTGCAAAGGATATATGCTCATGAAGAGGTTTATGATCGTTTTGTTGAAAAATTTATCGAAGCAACTAAATTATTAAAAGTAGGTGATCCACTTAATCCGGAAACGGATGTTTCCGCTTTGATTTCCCAAAATGATGTTGATAGAACTCTTAATTGGATTGAGGAGGCGAAACAAAGTGGAGCTAATATTGCAACAGGCGGGTTTAGGGAAGGCAATATTCTTCATCCGACCGTCATATTAGATGCTGACTCGCACTTAAAAGTGTCGTGCCAAGAAGTGTTTGCTCCAATCGTTCTAATCAACAAGATCCAAACGGTGGAAGAAGCAATTAATTTGGTCAATGACTCTAAATATGGCCTGCAAGCAGGAATTTATACGGACAATGTCCATACAGCGCTAGATGCAGCAGAAAATTTACAAGTTGGTGGAGTGATGATCAACGATGTTCCGACATTCCGTGTTGATAATATGCCTTACGGTGGAGTGAAGGAAAGCGGTACAGGCCGTGAAGGATTGAAATATGCAGTTGAAGAAATGACAGAAATGAAGCTAATTGTTTGGAACCGGAATTAAGGAGTGAAGAAGTATGCCTTACTATGCAGCGATGTTACACATGATAGATCCCAAAAAAAATACTGAAGTGCGTCCACGTCATATCGAATATTTAGACGATCTTGATAAAAAAGGGAAAATTTTTGCAAGAGGACCATTCTTGGACGGTTCAGGTGGACTTGTAGTGTATATTGCCGATTCGATTGAGGAGGCTCTATCACTAGCGGAAGATGATCCGCATATCGTCGAGGGCGCACGTCGACTTGAGCTTAAAGAGTGGCTAGTCGTCTGAAAGAATGATGAAGATATGACAAAGAGTGCGTGTATCGTGACAACGCTTTTCTGATTGGCCAATTAGGGAAGCGTTAACCCTTATTAACGGTGGGGAATTAAGTTAATAAGAAGATTGCTTAATACAATAGAAAACCTGTACTTTGGATCCAGAATCCAAATTTATTTATCTGGTAACTGGCATGGTACATGGTAATTTATTCTATTGTTGGTATTAAATTCAGAAACTCCATAATTGATATGTAGCGAAAAACAAAAGGCTGAAGTAAAAGAGTAAAAGGTATTTAGGAGTGAGTCGTAATGGATATGAAAAAAACAGCTCTTCTATTGATTGATCTTCAAAAAGAAAGTGGCACATCAAATGTTGTTGGAATGAATGATATTGTTAAAAACGCTAAAACTCTTGTGAGTATATGCCGCAAGCATGGGATTCCAATCATTTACACTCGCCATATTAGCAGAGCAGATGCTATTGGCCTGGCAAATAAAGAACCAGTAAATGAAAATGGGGAACCTATCTATTATCATTCTGGCACGGATACGATTGAGATTATCGATGAAATAAAGCCTCAGGAAAATGATATCATTGTGGATAAATACCGATACAGCGGTTTCTATGAATCAAGCCTAGATTTGATGCTTAAAAGTTTAGATGTTAAACATTTAATAATTGGAGGAGTTCTCACAGATTGTTGTGTATTGGCTACAGTGTTAGATGCTTATTATCGTGATTACCAAGTAAATCTTGTTAAGGATATTTGCGGTACGACAACGACAGGAGCACATATGGCAGCAACATTAATGATGGCCAATTGGATCTATGATCTTAAAGTATACGATACTACTCATATAGTAAAGAGGCTTATAGGAGAAGAACACCATGGCTGGGAGGCAACATGCCCAGATCAACTTCAATTTTCTCCTAATAATCTTAAAGAAATCTATTCAAAGTTATCATTAGAAAAACTTTGATAAATAGCTATTTTCCATAATGAGAAATAATATGGTTTTAAGTTCAGCTAAGGTGAACTTAAGTTTCTTGCCCACTCTTTATGGATTAGCTTTTATAAGAAGATGAAAACGATTACAAGGAGGAGTTTTATGAAAGTTGAAACTCGAAGTATAGAATACATTCCAGCTAATGAGCGGCACGGAAAGGCAAAAGATTTATTTCCAATCTGGTTTGGCGCCAATATGAATATCACTACACTTGTTTCAGGCTCGTTGCCAATAATGTTAGGACTTAATTTGTTCTGGAGTGTTGTTGCGATCGTAATTGGTTCGCTCATTGGTGCCATTTTTATGGCATCCCATTCTGTACAGGGTCCTAAGCTGGGAATACCACAGATGATTCAAAGTAGAGCTCAGTTTGGGGTCATCGGCGCAATTATACCTTTATTCCTTGTCATGTTTATTTATTTAGGCTTTTTCGCCAGTAATACACTGCTTGCAGCTCAAACCATAGGTGATATACTTCCAATTAACCAAACTTGGAATATAGTCATAATCGGTGCTATTTGTTTTGTAGTTGCACTTTATGGATATGATTTAATTCACAAAGTCCAAAAATGGTTCTCGGCCGCATCGTTGCTTATTTTTTTGATTATGACCTATATTGTTTTTCAGTTGCCAGTACCACAAGAACAATGGTTACCTACTAATATTGACGTGTCAGCGTTTTTTCTTTCGGTTAGTATTGCTGTTACTTGGCAGCTATCTTATGCTCCATATGTTGCAGATTACTCAAGGTATCTTCCAGAAGATACACCACCTGCAAAAACGTTTTGGTATAGTTATTCAGGGACCGTGATTGGAGCTGTCTGGATGATGGTATTAGGAGCGGTATTGACAATAGCGATTCCTAATTTCATGGATAATACTGGTGGTAATTTAGCATCGCTATATGGTAGCTTTGCAATCCTTATGTATGTTTTGATTGTTTTTGGACAACTTGCTATTAATGTTTTTAATCTTTATGGAGCATTTATGTCATCGGTTACGACTATTGAACCGTTTATTAAATTCAAAGTTACACCAAAAGTACGGATGGGCTTCTTGCTAGGCATTACATTCCTTGCAACAATTTTATGTATTGTGGGACAAGGAAATTTTCTCGAGTTTTTCTTAAATTTTATCTTTTTTATGAGTTATTTTTTGATACCGTGGACTTCAATTAACTTGGTCGATTATTATCTATTGCGCCGAGGCGAATATAGTGTTAAAGATATATTTGACCTTAATGGACAGTATGGCAAGGTCAATTGGATTGCTTCCTTTGCATTCGTAGTTTCAATCATTGCTGAGATTCCTTTTATTAATGCTTCCTTTTATGTAGGACCAGTTGCAAAAGCACTTAATGGGGCAGACTTAGCTTGGGCTGCAGGATTATTTTTGCCCGCCATTTTATATTATTTCCCAATGAAACGGAAGATTAGAAACACGATTACTGGATCTGAATACCATCAGTTAGATGTTAAAAAGGTAGAAAAATTATAATTCCGTTTTTTTCTAAAGTGAAAGGCTGATTTGGAAGCCTCTATTTTGCAGATGAGTTAGCCTTCCCTTTTAGTACGAAACAAAATTCAAAATACGTGAATGGTTAAATTCACAACAAATGAACTAGCAAATAAATATTGATTCAATTTATTAGATATAAACCGTTTTACCAAGTGAGAGGATTTTTTTTAACTTCTTCCTTTATCTGATTAAAATTCTGAAAATTCAAACAAAAGGGGAAAATATGTCAACTTTACGTGAAGAGTCATTAAATATGCATAAAGAAAAGCAAGGTAAGCTAGGTGTACATTCGAAAGTCCAAGTACAAAATGCGAGGGATCTAAGTCTTGCTTATTCTCCGGGAGTTGCAGAGCCTTGCCGCGAAATTCATGCTGATGAAAGTAAAGCGTATGATTATACGATGAAAGGGAATCTTGTTGCCGTTATTTCCGACGGTACAGCTGTACTTGGTCTAGGTAATATCGGACCGAAAGCGGCCATGCCTGTTATGGAGGGAAAAGCATTATTATTTAAAACTTTCGCAGATGTTGATGCATTTCCGATATGCTTAGATACAACAGATGCAGACAAGATTGTTGAAGCTGTTAAATTATTGGAGCCTACTTTTGGAGGAGTGAATTTAGAAGATATTGCTGCCCCTAAATGCTTTGAAATTGAAGAGCGGCTACGAAAAGTATGTAATATTCCAATTTTCCATGATGACCAGCATGGAACGGCTATTGTAACCGCTTCGGGATTACTAAATGCTCTGAAACTAGTTGACAAAAGAATAGGAGAGATTCGTGTTGTAGTAAACGGTTCCGGTGCTGCTGGGGTGGCCATTGTTAAATTGCTTCTCCATATGGGCGTAAAAGACGTCATTTTATGTGATACAAAAGGCATCATTTATGAAGGACGCCTAGTTGGAATGAATCCATTTAAGGAGGAAATGGCCTATATCACTAATAAAGAACAAATAGTTGGGACATTGGGAGATGCTCTTGTGGGAGCAGATGTGTTTGTAGGTGTGTCTGCAGCAGGGGCTGTTACGAAAGACATGGTTCGTTCCATGAATCGTGACCCGATTATTTTTGCAATGGCAAATCCAATGCCAGAAATTATGCCGGAAGAGGCGAAGGAAGCGGGAGCTCTGGTAATAGGGACAGGTCGTTCAGATTTTCCAAATCAGGTCAATAACGTACTTGCATTCCCTGGTATCTTTCGAGGGGCTTTGGACGTACGAGCGAAAGAAATAAATGAAGAAATGAAACTGGCAGCTGTTTACGCAATTGCAGAATTAATAACTGATGAAGAGCTTCATGCTGATTATGTCATTCCAAATCCATTCGACCCTAGAGTAGCTGCTTGTGTAGCAGAAGCTGTAGCGAAGGCTGCAATAGAAACGGGTGTTGCACAAAAAATTAGAGATGTAGCAAAAACTAAAGGTATCTAATATCCTTAGCGCAAGAAAAATAGATTATTAATAAATCTAGAAGAAATAAAACTATATTTTATTAACCAAATTATACTATGAAAAGCGTAAGCTATAGGTTGTTGAGATAATTTTTCTCAACAACTTATTTTTATCAACCAGCAGATTGGATAAATAATAATCTAAAATCCTGTTATATATTTTTTCATTTGACGTTCTAATGGAACGTGTCATACTTGTAGAATCACAGAATTTCCAAATGCGTTGTGAACGGCTAGAAAAGTAGAAATCTAAATTAGAAGTTAAAAGTGAGGAGAAAATAATGAACTACTATAGTCCAAAAGAAATTGCGGACATATCTATTCAAAAAGGTCTTGAAAAGGTAAATCTATCTAATGTATCTCTTGCAGTTTTAGGTTTTTTAGGCGGAGCCTTTATTGCATTTGGATTTCTTGCCTATATTCGAGTAACTGGAACCATGCCTCATGAATGGGGAAGTTTAGTCACTTTTATAGGAGCAGCTGTTTTCCCAGTCGGATTAGTATTGATCTTATTAGGGGGAGGAGAATTGATTACTGGAAACATGATGACATTGAGTATCGCTTACTTTGCAAAAAAAGTTACATTATTTCAGTTAATACGTAATTGGTTCTTAATTGCATTATTTAATCTGTTGGGCGCATTGTTTGTTGCCTATTTTTTTGGGCATTTTGTCGGTCTAACAGAGGGAGCCTTTTTAGAAAAGACCGTCTCAACTGCGCAAGCGAAAGTGAAAGATCCATTTTGGGTCGCTTTTGTTTCAGGAATAGGGTGTAACTGGCTTGTAGCTATGGCAGTATGGTTATGTTATGGAGCGAAGGATTTCTTTGGAAAAATTTTAGCAATTTGGATCCCAATCACGACTTTTGTTTTAATAGGATTTCAACACGTGGTGGCTAACATGTTTATTATCTCAGCTGCTATCTTTTCAGGAAATCTATCATGGGTTGAACTATTTTTGAATATGATTCCAGTATTTTTAGGAAATGCTGTTGGCGGAGCAATCTTTGTAAGTTTCTTATATTTTCTAGTATTTAAAAAAGATGACGTTAAAATTGAAGGGAGTTCTCTTAAAGAAAACAGGAGGAATATTGGGTGATTTTATTGTGATACACCTAAATAATTTCAAATCATAAAAAAATCGTTGATGACATATGAGATTAAAAATATAAGAAGGGGGTACGTCAAGAGGGTCTATTCTCGCACTCTCTAAAATAGTACGTAGTGTTTCATACACTTATCTTTTAGTTGTTGCGGGATCTGACCCTTTACTTTTGGTACCCTCTTCTAACGTAAGTTACTTTAGTAGTTTTTGAATAACATAATTTGTTAAGTTGGGAACGATTTCAAGAGAATATGTCATTTCCATTCTCTCCAGTTTTTTATGCGCATCTACCCCATATGGTCCTATATTAATTACAGGTACATTTAATTTGCGTATGTCTTGATAATTCACGTAGTGTTTTGTACCCCAACAAGGGTTATTTTTAGAAACGGCATTAATTCCTTCTTCATCATCACTTAGAGCAACAAAACTCATATCAGAAATGTATGGGAAGAAGTTTCTCGTTACAATTGGGTATGGATATTTAGGTTGTACCATCTCCACAGCTTGGTCTAATGCATCAATTAATAATTGTTCATCATCAGTTTTCCCTGTCAATTCAACCCTAGGAGAATATAGAGAGGAGTAAAATAAGATGATTGCAGGATCTTTATCTTTCATCCATTTCCAAGCTTCTTCAACCACTCTAGCGGCAAACATACGATTATCTAGTTCAGTGTTTGATAATAGATTTTTTTTGAACGCATTCATATGTGTCACAAATTTTTCGCCATTCTCCTGAATCAATAATTGCTCGATTTCCTCGTAAGTAAAAACTCTTGGTTGCCAATGAATCGGCATATAGGGCTCTTTGCTTATCGCACAGTATTGCTTAAATCTTTCTTCAAATAAAGAAAGGGAATTGCTAAAGGCAATCATTGCTTGTTCCTTCAGCTTTGAAAGGACCTCTTTAGGTGACCATGAATGGATAAAAAAATTATAATAGACATAAGCAGATAATGCAGTTTGAACAGTATAAGACGGTTTTAAGTCCATTTGTTTTAATGAAACTGGCGGAACGGTTGTTTCACCGTAAGCTTCGTTACAAAGTTCAGGATTATAATTAATTTGCTTTGTCAGCTCAGCAGCAATAAAGTTCGGATCCAGTCCCTCGAAGCAGGAGCCTACATGGGTTTCTGCACCGGTAATAAAGAAGGATGGCAAAAGCTTTCCGACTGTCCCTTTATAAATATAACGGTTTTCGTCGCCTTCATATCGAGCTGAAACAAAATCTGCATTTATGGCTGCCGTATAATGAAATCCATGTTCTTCTTTCCAGCTATTTAAAGTTTTTAACGCTGAAAGTATGCCATGCGAGCTATCCTCCTCGTCACATTCTGCAAGGAAGATTATGTTTCCATCTAATTGTTCAGGATGCTCTGAATAGTATTTTAAGAGGTATAGATTACTTGCTACTCCGCTTTTCATATCAAGGACACCACGTCCGAATAACCAATCACCTGAGTCTAAATGATTTTTAGCTGCAGCAGGAAGGTTCTCATTTTTTAGAGTGTTCATTAGTTCATCTGGGTTACACGCTTGTTGCTTGAGTTGATTAAAATCATCAATGCCAACGGTATCCATATGTCCCATTAGAATAACAGTTCTGTTACTACTTCCTTTTGTCCCTTTTACAAAGGCTAGTACATTATACCTTTCATGTTCATCATCAATGGTTTGTTCCAAATGAATTTGAGAAGGATTAAGAGAAAAATATGGAAAAGAAGCGACCCATTTAAATAATGATTGGGCAATCGCTTTTTCGCCATTTGTATTTACAATACTTTCAATCTGAACAAGTTGTTTTGTAAAAGCTAATACTTCCTCTCTGCATGTCAACATAGGTTTGTCTCCTTTTTACTAGAGTGTTATTGTAAAAATGTATAACACTGGATAAATAAACGTCAAGTATTATCGAAATACTTCGATTTTTCCAACTTTTTGTTGTTTTGTACGACGTCGTTATATATAATATTAATTATCTGAATAAAACAAATATTTATCCCTCATCTTTTAGAGTTTTAGATGAGGTAGAGGTCGCGATTTATATTAGTATCCTATTGGAGATTCTGTGAAATCTATGAAAATAGGAAAAAGGATAAATTGCCGAAGCTTCTGAAATCACTGTGTTCAGAATTGCTGGGGCTGCACTCGAATAGGGACAGCACTGTCACAATATGAAAAAATTGTGGAGAACTATCTTTACTAATGCTTATGAATGAGGGGATGCGAGCGCTGTCATATCCCAAAGACAGCGTTTTCATTTTGTTGATGGACTTTGATTGATTTAGCAGTGTCTATTTAAAAAAGGGGGTAATATTAAATGAAAAAAATGATGATTCTCATAGCGGCATCCATGCTAATTCTTTTGTCAGCATGCGGAAGCAAACAGGAAAGTGGAACAGAAAAGACGGGGAAGGCTGAAAATACGGAGATGGGGCTAGTTAAAGAGGGGAACTTAACCTTTTCCATGACGGGGATATATCCACCATTAAATTTTAAAAAAGATGGAAAACTAACTGGGTTTGATGTAGAAATTGGAACGGAAATTGCCAAAAGAATGGGACTGGAAGCGAATCCTGTAACCAATCCATGGGAAACGATTATTCAAGGTTTAAAAGCGAAAAAATACGATGCCATCATTGGGAGTATGACAGCTACACCAGAGCGTGATAAGCAGGTTGATTTTACAGAGCCGTACTATTTATCTGGGGCTCAAATTTTTGTAGCTGAAGGTAGCACGATTCAATCGAAGGATGATCTAAAAGGGAAAACAATTGGTGTTATTCAAGCAAGTACGTGGAAGGATCTGGCGGATGAACTATCTGATAAGGTAAAGGGATATCCAGTTGATACAAATGCTCTTCAAGATTTGGAGTTAGGTCGTCTTGACGCTGTGATAACAGATAAAATTGTTGGCCTAAATGCTCAAAAGGAAAAAGGGTTAAAAATTAAACCAGTTGGCGAATTGCTAAATGAGGATCGAGTAAGTGTTGCAGTTAATGAAGGAAACACTGAGCTTAAAGAAAAAATTAACGAAGCGATTCAATCAATGGTCGACGATGGAACGTATGAAGAAATTAGTATGAAATGGTTTAATAGAAATATTTTGGAAAAGTAAAGTCTGACAATACACTTTTTTTCTAAGGAGGCTGATTGAGAAATCATGGATTTTTTGCATAATATTATTGGCATCCTGAATGAACATGGAATTGCTTTTTTAAAGGCTACATGGATTACAATATCAATCACCGGTGTTTCGCTATTCTTTGGAACAATTATTGGCATCGTCTTTGCAGGGTTTAAAATTTCGTCCATTAAATTCTTAAATAGAATTTCTGATATTTATGTTGGAATCATTCGGGGAACACCGTTGATTGTTCAGATCATGTTTCTTTATTACGGAATAGCTAGTATTGTAACTTTAGATAGTTTTACGGCTGGAGCATTAGCATTAGGCATACATACAGGTGCCTATATTTCGGAAATCTTTAGAGGGGCAGTGCAGTCCATTGATCGCGGTCAAATGGAGGCAGCCAGATCGTTAGGAATGTCCTATTCACTGTCGATGAGAAGAATTATTTTTCCGCAGGCTTTCAAAAGGTCCATTCCGCCACTTGCCAATCAGTTCATAATTAGCTTAAAGGATTCATCCCTTGTTGCTTACATATCTGTTATTGACTTGTACAATACAGCTCTTAGTGTACAAGGCGAAAACTATATGCCGTTTGAAACTTATTTTGTAGTAGGCCTCTATTATTTAGTAATCGTCCTTATTTTTACATGGTTTACAAATCGTTTAGAGAAAAAAATGGATGTAAGTAAACCGAAGGAGGTTCGTATTGCGTGATAGAGATTACTAATCTTTCAAAATCTTTTGGTCCTCTTAACGTATTAAAGAGTATTGACTTGAAAATAAAAGAACAAGAAGTGGTCGTACTAATCGGTGCTAGCGGATCGGGTAAAAGTACATTGCTTCGCTGTTTAAACTTTTTGGAAGTAGCTGAGAACGGTGAGATTAGCATTGATTCAGAAAAAGTTATCTCACAGAAAACGAACTTGAATAAAGTAAGAGAAAAAGTGGGTATGGTGTTTCAGCATTTCAATTTATTTCCTCATAAAACTGTTTTAGAAAATATTATCGAAGCCCCTATCTTTGTAAGAGGAGAAAACAAAGAAGAGGCGAGGGAAAAAGCGAGGATTCTCCTGAAAAAAGTAGGATTACAAGATAAAGCTCATTTTTATCCTGATCAATTATCTGGGGGACAAAAGCAGCGTGTGGCAATAGCTAGAGCATTAGCAATGGAACCCAAAGTGATGCTTTTTGATGAACCAACCTCAGCTTTGGATCCTGAACTTGTTGGAGAAGTTCTTCAAGTGATGAAGGAGTTAGCTCGTGAAGGAATGACGATGGTCATTGTGACACATGAAATGGGGTTTGCAAGAGAAGTTGCTGATCGTGTCGTCATGCTTGCCGACGGAAATATTATAGAAGAAGGACATCCTGAAGATATTTTTACAAATCCTAAACATGAGCGTACACAAAGGTTTTTAAACCAGCTATTATAGATTTATCAAGAATTATAATGAAGGAACTGTTTTGGTTTTCTTTCTCTTAAGAAGATCAAAGGCACCTCTGAGAAAAACTTAAAAAATATCGAATAACACTTTCATTACAGTGAAGGTCGCATATCTATTCACAAACAAAAACGCTTAGAGAATGATCGCTCTGAGCGTTTGAATTATTGTTTCCCCCATTAACTTAAAGCTCATTCATTACTCGAAGAAAAAATCAAAGCATTCTCTTTCTTGCTATTAGTTTCTGAATGACAACCCATTTTCCTTCAAAGCATTTCTAAGTTTAGGTAAAGAAGCCGGTCCCATACCATGAAATTGCAAAATCTCTTTTTCACTATATTTAGATAGATCCTGTAAAGAAGTTATCCCATTGTTTTCTAATGCTCGTCTTGCTGGTGCCGAGAGCAATGAAAGAAATCCATTAGTGGGTCTCCGTTCTTGTTCACAAGTCGGACAGGTTGGACAATCGCTGCTTTTATAATAGGTATGTCCTTTGTTGCAAGTCCTCGCATTTTTTTCTGATGTTGTCATTTTAAAATGTCTCCTTTTTTATGGAAAAGGGTTGGGGCTTCGCAAAATCGGATCTGCACCTCTACCTTAATTAAGTGATGTCATTTGAGAACCTGAACCTTTTTCATCGTGTTAGTTGAGTTTTAGATACTCATGTTTGTTCTTCTAAAGAAATACTCTTCAAACTTGCCATTTTCCTGCTTACATTACTTCCATGGATATCTTATCTCGACAATCCCACTCTTATTTTCACAAGGCTCTTTTCGTAAAGATTGTTGTTTTTAGCAAGAAACCAATTCGAACAGATGTTGATCTTCGTTACAGATGCGAGACTCCTGCGGGAAAAGCGTGTTGAGGGAGACCCCGCAAGTGCAAAGCACTGAGGAGGCTTCTGAGACCGCCTCTACAACGGAAATCAACCCGGGTTATTAGTGTAAAAATGATTGAAAAGCAACAAAGTATGTGAAAACAGCCTTTCACAAAAACAAATATCCTACTCTCCTTTTATGGTCGAACGAATACCATCATTAATTACTAATGTAACAACTTGAATATCAAGATGTCAAAGCTAGAACAGTAATAGGCAATCAACTTTACTTAAAAGGCGCTAACTCCCTGTGGAAACGGTATAATAAATTGGCAGAAGTAGACATTAAAAAGGAATGTAGTGTGTTTTGGAATGTACAAAAGTCAAAAGAAGAAAAGGAGAAACTATGACAACGAGTAAAGAAATAGGGTGGAACTTAGACAATAGTTATGCCCGTCTGCCGAAATCATTTTTTTCTAGCATCAACCCAACTCCTGTGCGCTCACCGAAATTGATTGTTCTTAATAATCAGTTGGCAACATCTCTGGGGTTAAACATTCAGGCGCTACAAAGCGAAGAGGGTGTAGCAGTGCTTGCTGGAAACCAGATACCTGAAGGTGCCAAGCCTCTTGCTCAAGCTTACGCTGGGCATCAATTCGGTCATTTTAACATGTTGGGGGACGGCAGAGCGGTGCTGTTAGGCGAGCAGATTCTGCCTCAAGGTGAGAGGATGGATATTCAGCTTAAGGGTCCAGGGAGAACACCATACTCCCGCGGAGGGGATGGTCGCGCGGCACTTGGACCGATGCTACGTGAATACATTATCAGTGAAGCTATGCATGCATTAGGTATTCCTACGACCCGTAGTTTAGCAGTGGTGACAACTGGTGAGTCAGTATTCCGTGAAACCGAGCTACCTGGTGCAATTATGACTCGTGTGGCTGCCAGTCATCTGCGTGTCGGTACCTTTCAATACGTTGCACAATGGGGAACAGTTGAAGAACTAAGGATTCTGGCTGACTATACAATAAAGCGTCATTATCCAGACATTGAAGCTGATGAGGACCGCTATCTATCCTTACTTCAAGAAGTGATCAAGTCTCAGGCTGAGCTTATTGTCAAATGGCAACTAGCTGGCTTTATCCATGGAGTGATGAACACTGACAACATGACCATTAGTGGAGAAACAATCGATTATGGTCCTTGTGCCTTCATGGATACCTACGACCCAGCTACGGTATTCAGTTCGATTGACATGCAAGGCCGCTATGCCTATGGTAATCAACCGTATATGGCCGGGTGGAATCTTGCCCGATTTGCTGAATCCCTATTGCCTCTATTGCATGATGATCAGGAGCAGGCTCTCAAACTAGCCCAGGCTGAGATTGCTAATTTTATGGAGTTGTATCAGGGAAAATGGCTCGCGGGAATGAGAGCGAAATTAGGGATGTTTAACGAAGAGACAGAAGATGAAGCCTTGATCAATAGCCTCCTCATTCTGATGCAGAAGCATCATGCGGATTATACGAATACCTTTTCGGCATTAACATTTGATAAACAGGAAGATACAGTCCTATTTGGCACTCCAGAATTCACTCAATGGTATGAAATCTGGCAGGCAAGATTAAGTAGACAACAGGAATCGAAGGACTCCGTAAATCAGTTGATGCGAAACAGCAATCCTGCTATAATCCCACGAAATCATCGGGTAGAAGAAGCATTAGAAGCGGCTGTGCAAGGAGATTATAGTGTGATGGAGCGGCTTTTGGATGTTCTGTCCAACCCTTACGCACACTCCACCGAACAGGCTGAATACTCCACACTTCCGGTGTCAGCAACTCCTTACCAAACCTTTTGCGGTACTTGATATATAAGCATTTTTATCAAACCATTGACGGATTTTCAAGATAATGCTACCTCTTTTAAAAGGTAGCATTATTTTTCTTCAATGTGATTTAAAGGTGATCGAAATGCAAGGTGAGATAGAATTTGGTTTTTACATCAAACCCTGTTTTCAGAGATAGCTTTAATAGTTTATAAAGTTCTCTAATCATAGAAAATCCCACTGCTTGAAGTTTCACTTTATCACCGTTGATTACAAAAATTATAGTTGTTCTTTTTAAAGTAAGGTTCTCGACATCTAAAACAGGCTGTGGTAAGTATCATGAATATAAATTCTGATTGTTTTGGGTTTAGATTTTCGGGAAGGTTTAAACAGCATTCTAAACAAAAGTCACCCTAGAAAAAAGAGAAGCAAATAGGAAACTTCGAGTTAGAATAGCTCGAAGCATAAAAATATGAATACCCCTGCTTAAGCATGTTATTAGACAGGTAAACTTTAATTATTAAGTAAGATTATTGGAACAAATTGAACGCCTCTTTATTTATTTCCTGGAGCGGGCTGGTCCACACCCTTTACATGATGACGATGTCCGTTGGTTTCTGTTGTGTAAAAATCATAATAATGAACATGCATTCCATTTCCTACAGGAATAGCAGGACCCGAATATGCCTGGTAATGATGAGTATGCTCATCTTCAAAGACCACATAACCTTCAGTGTAATGAACATGGTTATCATTCTCAATTTTAATAGGAGGTGAAGTAACATCTAAACATTGATGAACATGGCCATCACTGACAGATGTATAATCAACGGACCCATGATTATGGTTCGGCACAAACCCCTGAACAAAATCATCCTTACTAACCATCCTAAGCCCTCCTAACTATCAATTTTTCAATATATAGGATATTAATTTGTCACTTTCACTCATTTTCTTAGGGTTCAATCTTTCTTCCGATCCTTTAATGATGTAAAGGAAATACCTTTTTTCAAGTAATACATGGTAAGTAAAAAGAAGATAAATGGCACTGCAAAATCTAATACGTTTGAACTAACTCTTATTTTTCTGCCTTGTTTTAATGTATTTCCGTTTTGTTGATGACATTCCTAAAAATTAGTGGAGATATGTGCTTTCCATGAGATTACTAGAAAAATTAAAATGCATAATTAGGGCTGGAATCAGCTTTTAATCTGGCACTTAGAGAAATCGGTATACTAGTTTAGGCTTGGGGCCATACCGATTATGATGAGATCTGGGGCATCGTCTAGCTCCGCTACGAGATAAACAAATGACATAATTACCACATATAAACCACTGATTGTCAGTGCACAGAATTTGATATTTTTTAAATATTTAACAGATAATTCAGTCAATGTATCCTGAAAGTTTAAATGCGGATATAATGCAACGAAAAACGGTACCACTGATTCTGGCTCCACACCGCCACCATTGTGATTAGGCGAGTGTAGCGTACAATAGGCGTTTTAACGCTATAGGAGTTTTGTATAGAGAGGTATAAACTTTACTCTTGATAGACAAATTAAATATAAATTTCCAGCCTGCACGGAGAAAAGATAAGCAATGGAACGGGTGTATGCGCTAGTTCACATTTTCTAGTGGGGCGTGGCAAGGTATCATATTCATTTTTTCCTATCCTTATTATTCAGCATACAAGGAACCTTCTGGTGAAATGATCCTTGGAAAAGAGGTAGAGTTGATGAATGTAAAAAGTAGTAAAAAATCTAGAATGGGTGTAACCCTAGGGGCTACTTCAGCTGTTGCTTGGGGAGTAGATACGGTGATTATTGGCATAATAATAGCTAGTACACCTTTTAAACAGGCTGTTGGCCTTGCTCCCATTATAGCCGCTTTTATGCATGATTTTTTCTCTGCTCTATGGGTATCCTTATTTATGATTGTAAAAGGTGAATTTATTAATGTATTAAAGTTGTTTAAAACAAAGAGCGGAGCAATTTTAATATTGGGAGCATTGTCCGGTGGTCCTTTGGCCATGACCTTTTATTTTCTTGGTATTCAATCTGTAGGTGCAACTTATGCGGCAAGCATTGCTTCGATATTCCCTGGGATAGGTGCTTTGCTTGCTTTCTTTTTTTTGAAGGAAAAAATGAACAAAAGAACGTGGTTAGGCGTTCTTTTAAGTATCATCGGAGTAATAATATTAGCCTATGTGCCATCGAAGTTTAACGTCAATAGTCATTTTTATATTGGAATATTGTTTTCATTAGGTGCTGCCGTATTTTGGGGACTTGAAGGGGTGATCGGTGCTTGGGGAATGAAAGGAAAAGAAGTCATTCCTTTATATGCAATTAATATAAGACAGATGACCTCTGCACTTTGTTATGGAATATTAATTGTACCATTTATTCAAGGATATCCTTTAGCATTTCAGGCAGCATCATCTAACATCGTATGGCTAATTGTCATAGCGGGTTTATTAGGTTTTGCCAATTATTCTTTATACTACACGTCAATTAATTTAATCGGTGCTGCTAGGGGGCAATCGCTTAACAATACTTATGTTTTTTGGGCTATAATAACGGAAATCTTATTTATTGGTACCCCTATTACTTTACAATTTGTTATTGGTGCGTTAATTGTACTTTCAGGTTCTATTCTCGTTTCAGGAAACGTAAAAAATTCAAAGTATTGATTAGTACCTGATAAAGACATTGAAGACACTATCTCTATGCAAAGATGATGTGTCTATACTCAAAAAAGCCTGCAGATTGCTGCAGGCTTTTTTACGGATCATTTTTTTAAAAGTTCAAGTGCTTCTCCAAATTCCTTATCAATTTCAGCATTCGGTCGATACGTCGCAAGACTTACAAAGTATGTAACGATCCAACAGATGATGAAACCTGGAACAATTTCATAAATCGTATTAGTTAATGAAGCAACATTTCCCCAAATCATAACGGTAATCGCACCTGCAACCATTCCCCAAAGGGCACCTATAGTTGAAATCTTCCGCCAGTATAGAGAAAGTAAGATGACCGGGCCGAATGAAGCACCGAACCCTGCCCATGCGAACGATACGATCTTCAAAATGGATTCGTCATTTGGCCAAGCGAGCGCCCCTGCAATAATCGATACGACAAGGACAGCCATTCTTCCTAAAAATACGTATTGTTTATCTGTTGCATCTGTCTTGATCACCGCTTTATACAAGTCTTCAATTAGTGCTGATGACGTGACAATCAGCTGTGAAGAAATTGTACTCATAACTGCTGCAAGGACCGCTGCAAGCATAATTCCCGCAATGAACGGGTGGAAGATGATTTGTCCGAGAACAATAAACACGGTTTCCGGATCAGCAAGTGTAGCGTTATGCTGCTGATAATAAGCAACCCCGATAAGTGCTGTTGCAACAGCACCAAAAAGGCTGAGGAACATCCAGGCGATTCCGATACGACGGGCGTTTTTCACTTCTTTAACCGAACTGATTGCCATAAAACGGACAATAATATGTGGTTGACCAAAATAGCCAAGCCCCCATGCGACCGCTGACAAAATCCCGAGGAATGAAGCGCCTGACACGAAGTTCAATAATTGGGGATTAACCTCTCTGATGCTCGTTGCTGTTTCTGAGAGTCCACCTGTAAAAAATAACCCAACTATTGGGATAAGTATAAGTGCAAAAAACATAATAAGTCCTTGAACAACGTCTGTATAGCTAACCGCTAAAAATCCACCAAACAACGTATAGAAAATAACGACGGCAGATACGATCAAAAGACCAACGTGGTAGTCAAGTCCGAATGAGCTAAGGAAAAACTTCCCCCCTGCAACCATTCCTGAAGATACGTAGAAAGTAAAGAAAATAAGAATAATGATAGCTGAAGCAATCCGTAATAGACGCGATTTATCTTTCAGACGACTTTCCAAGTAACTTGGAATCGTAATGGAATCATTCGACACTTGCGTATAGGCGCGAAGACGTGGGGCAACGAGTACATAGTTCAAATACGCACCGACCGTCAGCCCGATTGCTATCCAAGCTTCAACAAGGCCGCTCAAATAGATTGCACCCGGAAGACCCATGAGTAACCAACCCGACATATCGGCAGCGCCAGCACTGAGAGCCGTAACCATGGGTCCAAGAGAACGTCCGCCAAGCATATAGTCTGTTAGGTTAGATGTACGTTTAAATGCATACCAACCGATGAAAACCATAGCAGCCATGTAAATAATAATCGCTGTTAATTGGTACATTTCATTGGACATAATAAATCCTCCTTTTCACTAAGTATTTTCATAACATAATTGTTACTACTTAGATTTTTCTATATTTTATAATACGGGTATACTTCTTTAAATTCAATTACTCTTTGAGAAGACGGGGGACTCATGAAATAGTAATTGCTCAAATTCGCCTATCATTTTCCATGATATACAAATAATTGTGTAAATTTCCTACCTACCTTTATTTATTGTTTTCATTTTAGAGAATCTGTATGTAGTTATCATTATTCAAAATTTTAATAAAAATAACGGTTCTTTTTATATCGTTAAGCGCTTTTAATTTTCTTTGTGTTATTACTTGCTAAGTAGATTACTATTTTTTCACGAGACAAAAAAGCAATATATGTCAAAAAAATCATAGTTTTTTCTGTTATCTTATTTGTAAGGGAGGTTCATAGAATGAGCTACAGTCCTATCATCCAAAAAACCATTGAATATATAGAGTCTAACTTAGATAAAGAATTATCGTTAGAAAGTATTGCTCAGATTGCTGGTTTTTCAAAGTATCACTATCATCGTATTTTTCAAAAAGAGGTTGGCGTTACCGCATCTGAATATATTCGTTATAGAAGAATTGCGAATTCAGCTAACAAGCTTCTCTATACGGATGAAAAAATAATTGAAATTGCTTTCTATTATCGCTTTGAAACACAAGAATCTTTTACTCGTTCATTTAAGAAATATTATCAATTACCGCCAGGACAATATCGTAAAATCATGGGTAAATTAACGCTACAAAGGGAGGAAATCATGTTGAAAAATGAACAGTTATTGAAAGGATGGCGCTTAAGTGGCAGTCACCCATTTAATTATAAGATGGGAATTGACCGAGAAATCTTTCATAAAGGGAAAGCATCTGGATTTTTAAAATCTGTTACTGTACAATCTCAAGGCGAGTTTGCAACAATGATGCAAGAATTTAAAGCAGATAAGTATCTTGGCAAACGATTAAAACTATCTGGATTTATAAAATCAAAAAATGTTGATGGATTCTGTGGGTTTTGGATGCGAGTAGATGATGCACTTCATGATGTATTGCAATTTGATAATATGGGTGACCGGCCAATTGTAGGAGATACGGAATGGAATCATTATTATATCGTTTTAGATATACCTGAAAACAGTGCAGTCATTTCCTTTGGTGTTCTTCTTTCAGGGAATGGGCAAGTTTGGATTGATAAACTTAAATTTGAGGAGGTTGATCATACTACACCGACGACTAATATTGACATAGCGATTGACCTCTTAGACGAACCTTCAAACTTATCTTTTGAAGAGTGTGAGTAAATGAAAGGGTGGAAAATAAATTGAAATCTGCATCTGGGAAGTAAAAAAATAGTCTCAATCCCTATTGAATAGTTAGAATTATTTGATGAATCAAAAATTATTCTCTTTTTAGCATTTTGTTTATTTAATATTGTATTCTTTGTTTTTATAGACATATGTATTTGAAATAAGAACGATAAGCAAAAGGTGAGAACTATACGCTGTTCATAACTTTATGTATTGCGTATCCCATTATTCAGTTCGTTTTAGTAAAAAGGCATATTCAGTAAAAATTTATCCTCAGCGAAAATGTCTTATAAATTCAAAGTAAATGAGGGGATATAAAATGATTTTTTCTACAAAGAGTTCTTTATTATTTACAGTAGTTTCTCTTTTGGTTTTATTAGCAGGTTGCGGGAGTGCTAAAGTAGTTGAAGAAACAGATCAATACACTTCAACCGTTGAACAAATTGATATACCAGATAATGTGAAGATAATCGGTTTGGGGGAGGCAACACATGGAAACATTGAATTCCAAGAGTTGAAAAAAGATGTTTTTAAAGTGTTGGTAAAAAATGAAAGATTAAGAGTTTTTGTCTTAGAAGGTGATTTTGGAGGTGGACAACGAATTAATCAGTTCATTTTAAACGGAAATGGTACAGCAGAAGAGGCAGTGAATACCCTTGATTATAGTATTTATAAGACAGAACAAATGGTTGATCTTGTTCAATGGATGCATGATTATAACGCGACGGTAAGCGGGGACGAGAAAGTTTATTTTTATGGAAACGATATGCAACGCTATGACTACAGTAAGAAAGGCGTTCTTGACTATTATAAAGTTGTTAACGCAGATGTAGTAAAAAAATATGCATCACAGCTGAAACACGCTTCAACTAATAAAATGCGTAAGTTAACGATGGAGCAATTGAATGAAATCGATGAAACAATAGAAAATATCATTTTAGACTTGCAATCAAATGAAGTGACTTACGTGGAACAAACGTCTACTGATTCCTATGCCTTTGCTTTACAATATGCAAAAATCATGAAACAGCGTACTCAGTTATTTTTAAATGAAGGAGATTATATGAAACTTCGTGATCAATATTTGGCGGACAATTTACAATGGATTGTTGAATTTGAAGCAACACGAGGTCACGATAAAATATTCATCACGGGACATAATGGGCATATTGAAAAAACATCTGCATCGTTAGCTGGCTACAAATCGATGGGGAATTATTTAGATGAGTTATATGGTGAAGAGTACTTTGCAATTGGTACTGATTTTATCATCAGCGAGTTTCAGGCGAAAAATGGAGGCTCTGGTGAAAGGCAGAGTCATACACTGGAGAATCACAATGATTTAGTTGATGCATTCAGTAAAGTGGAGTCAAATATTTTCTATGTTGATTTTGGAAAAGCGAGTGAGACGGATGAGTTATTGGATATCATCACGAGGGAGCAGAAGATGCCGAATATTGGGGATGATTTCCGAGCGTGGTATAAGTTTTTAAAGACGTTTTACACGATTGAAATGACGCCCAATGAAGCATATGACGGTATTATTATTGTAAAAGTAGCAACACCAACAAATGTAATAGAATAGCAATATTTAATAAAGTTACTTTACTGACTACTTCTTACGGCAAATTGCGTCTCTGGTGTGTAAGTCCATCCCGCAACTTCGTATATTACTAACTTACTAACTCATTCTATCCAAATTAAAAACCGATATGCTTTGCACTTGGGGCATTGTGGAACTATGGTACTAAATAGGGATAAAAAAGAGGAGGAAGCTCATTTTTATATCTGTCTCTACGACCATTTCTGATAATGCAGCTCTATGTCAAGCCCTCTTATTTTTAATTGGAGTTGAGGGAGAATTTCTTTACAGATCTATATAATCCATTACGGAGATGTCGCAAAACCAAAAAGGTCAGACCCTTCGTTTTGCGACTCCTATTAAGACTACAATCAGAGCAGACAAATTGAATTTAATCATTTAAATATTCTAAATGCCCATTTTCTAATGATCCATGACTCATCAAACTTTCAATAGGAAAAATGAACGTCCACGGCATACTCGTTTCCGGCTGAACGGTTAGTGAAGGGAGAGTGAAAGTATGCTCTGCAATGATTTCATTCTTTTCAATATACCGCAGATTTTTGTTAATAAATGAACATACTTGGTGACTGAAATTATGGACAAGCACGGTAACTAATAATTCACCTTTATGATTCATTGCTTGCCATAAAGAGGTGAATTGAAAACGACTTTGTTTCGGCAAACTAGTTTCTAAAAAAATTTCTTCAATGATTTTACGATCTTTATTGGATAAGGTTTTATCCCAAGATGATTCATACTGAAGTTTTTGCATCTAGTGCCACCTACCTTTTAAAATACCTTTATTTTAACATATAAAAAAAACAGGTACATTATTGCTTGTTTGATATTTGGTGATTTAGTTCAAACGAGAGACATTTATAAGGTACTCGAAGAGGAATAAATCGAAGAAATCGGTAGAGTAGATAGGGGACCATTCTAAATAAAATTTGCTTCTATATATGTACAATAAAGGAGGGAATGAAAATAATAAAATAGCCCATAGCCTCTGCACCATTCAGAATTAACAGTTCTTTAGTTGGAATCGGGCTTCGGGGAGCGACTTGCTGTTTAATTTATTGACTGGTGTAGAGGGCAGGGTGCGACCAGCACTTTGCCGATAGGAATAAATTATACATAATCCGTACTTTTTTCAATTCGTAATAACATAATAATTATTTTGGCTTTTTACACAAGATCGCTTTCATCCGAATCTTCTATTTGGTGTAACGGTTTGCATAGCTAGATGCTACGAATGCATTCGGTTTAATTTTCGGTTCTACACCCATGGCTTCCATTCTTGCTACCATTTCATTGACAAATTCACTCGTTTTATTCTTTTTTCCAGCGCCAATATCAATATGGCCTTCCATTGTAAATGTGGCTCCCTGATAAAGGTAAGGTAGAACGATGTCGATTAATTGATTTTTTCTTTCCTCCGTAAATAAAGCAACAATTTCTTCGGATAGAGATAATTCATTGGAAATTCGCTCATGCAAATGCAACATTCTCCTAGGAATTATAACTTTTCTTATACAAGCCCATACACCATTTCCTTCATTAAATATGACAATTCCTGTTATAAAGGTCGTATGTGTTTGGTGAACTTGAGAATCTGTTCCTACCATTAATCGAAAGTGACTGCAAGGTTTAGATTTCATGAATTTCACAATATGTTCAAAAACCTGGTCAAAGGACATCCAACTTTCCTGTAGATTTTGAAATAGGTACTGATTATCCAAATCGTTTCTCATATCTTAATATCACAACTTTCTCCTCAATTCATGAATATGGAAATTTGTTCTTATTTGTATTTTATGAAAAAACTGGATTGTCGTGTCAGGCATTTGTGGTGATACTTTATTTTTTATGTCCCATTCTAAATTCTTCATAAAATCTAAAAAAGTTATATCTATTTAAAACCATCTTCTCCTGGGGTGGTTTTTGTCTTATTTTAGTGGTTTTTGTAAAAATTCCAGATGCCGAATGTTTATTTTTAAACTAAATGAACATAATAATTTCCAAATACATCAATTATAGGTATAAGGGGGATATTCCATGAGTGAAAAAGATGAAAGAAAAGATGCGATGACCCGTAGGCAATTTATTCGTAAGGGAGGCTATGTTGCTGGCGGAGCTATTGGTGGTGGGATTTTGGGTGCTTCAATTTCTCAAATGTTTATGCCGACAGCTCCATCTCCATCTCCAGAAATAAGTAAGACTAAAAATGAAGGTGTCCAAAAAGCCGATGTAGAACGCTATAATCAAGCACTTATGTTCTTCAATAAACAAGAGGATTTTAAAGTTCTTGCTCAAGCCTCTGAACGAATTTTTCCGGCGGATGACCTTGGACCAGGTGCGATTGATTTAGATGTTCCTTTTTATATCGATCATCAATTAGCAGGAGCTTGGGGAAATAATGCGCGAGACTATATGTTGGGGCCATTTTATCCTGGTATAGAAACGCAAGGTTTCCAGTCGCATTTAAAAAGAAATGAAATCATTAGTCAAGGAATTGCTAGAATACAGTCGGTTAGCAAAGAGAATTTTAAGAAGAAATTCACAGAGTTAAACGAGCAACAACAAGATGATATATTGGCTGCTTTTGAAAAAGGAAAAGTGAAAATGAAAGGTGTAAGCTCAAATGATTTCTTTACTTTGCTTCGCATGTCGGTGTTAGAAGGAGTTTATGCTGATCCATTATATGGTGGTAATCGTGACATGGCGGGTTGGAAAATGAAAGGGTTTCCTGGCAATCAGATGAGTTATTTGGCACAAATTGAATCAAAGGAATTTCTCGAAATTGAACCGAGCAGTCTACATTCTCATATTGCTTCACCAAAAAAATAACGTGAATGAGACATACATATTTTAAGACAGAGAGGAAGTAAAAAGTGGCTAAAACATTACCTAAAGTCGATGTATTAACAGTCGGAGTTGGTTGGGCTGGAGGAATTATCGCAGCCGAATGTGCGAAAAATGGATTAAACGTAGTTGGCTTAGAACGAGGCGGGAATCGCAATACAGAAGATTTCTCCATGATCCATGATGAATTAAGATATGCCATCCGCTATGATTTAATGCAAGATGTGTCAAAAGAGACTATCACATTTCGCAACAAATTAGATCAAAGGGCGTTACCAATGAGGCAATTAGGTTCTTTCCTCCTCGGTTCTAGCGTAGGTGGTTCAGGTGTCCACTGGAATGGTCATACTTTCCGCTTCCTTCCATACGATTTTGAAATTAAAACAAAAACAATCGAAAAGTATGGGAAGTCGAAAATTAAAGATGATTATTTGCTCCAGGATTGGGGCATTACCTATGATGAGTTAGAGCCATACTATGATACGTTTGAAAAAACATGCGGAATTTCTGGTGAACCAAATCCGCTTGGTGGCAAACGGAGCAGTGATTATCCTACACCGCCAATGAAAAATACGGTCATAACAAATAAATTTAGAGACGCGGCAAAAAAGCTCAATTTACACCCGTTTTCTTTACCATCTGCAAATTTGTCTGAGGCGTATACGAATCCTGATGGAGAAAAACTTAATGCTTGTCAATATTGTGCCTTTTGTGAGCGATTTGGATGTGAATATGGAGCAAAAACTTCTCCAAATATAACAGTTATTCCAACGGCTATGAAAACAGGTAAATTCGAGTTGAGAACACACGCCAATGTGATTGAAATCATTCACGAAGGCGGTAAGGCAACAGGAGTCAAGTATATAGACACCTTACAAGGCGAAGAATTCATCCAGCCAGCTGATGTCGTTGTATTAACAAGCTATGTCATGAATAACGCAAAGTTGTTACTCGTATCGAAGCTTGGAAACCCATACGATCCAAAAACCGGCAAAGGTGTGATTGGAAAAAATTACTCCTATCAGTTAACTCCTGGCAGTACCGGTTTCTTTGAAAAGGAACGATTTAATACTTATATGGGTGCTGGAGCTCTTGGTCAAGTTGTTGATGATTTTAATGGCGATAACTTTGATCATAGTAATCTTGATTTTATTCATGGAGGTACATTGGTCGTTAGTCAATCTGGATATCGTCCAATTGCAAGCAATCCCGTCCCTCCTGGAACACCATTATGGGGAAAAGAGTTCAAAGAACAATCGATTAAATATTATACTCGGACCATTAATGCTGGGTTCCAAGGCGCATCTTTGCCTCACCGGGACAACTATCTTGATTTAGATCCTACCTTTAAAGATGCATATGGAGTACCGTTATTAAGAATGACTTATAATTTTACTGATCAAGATCGAAAGTTACATGAATATTTAACTAAGCAAAGTGAAAAGATCATGAAGGAAATGGGCGCAGATACCGTTATGAATATTGGGAAATTAGTGGACTACAATATTGTGCCATACCAGACGACTCATAATGTGGGTGGTGTCATAATGGGAGATGACCCAAATATATCAGCGGTGAATAATTATTCGCAAATGTGGGATGCTGATAATGTATTTGTCGTCGGTGCCTCTGCCTTTCCACATAATAGCGGCTATAATCCTACGGGAACGCTTGGAGCGCTCGCTTATCGTGCAGCAGAAGGGATTGTGAAATATAGTAAAAATGGAGGCCAGCTTGTTTAGAAAGGGGCATGGAGTATGTTACAAAACATCGGAATTCCAGGTTTAATCATAATTCTTATCATTACACTGATAATTTTTGGTCCGAAAAAACTGCCTGAAGTTGGTTCTGCCTTTGGGAAAACCTTATCTGAGTTTAAAAAATCTGCCCAAGATATTATTAGTAGTGAAGATATAGATTCTACTAACAAGGGAATTGAAGTAGCAAGGTCGGATAAGGTGACCGATTTAATCAAGAAATGAGAGTAAAGTCATTATTTCTTTGTGATTTTACTTTTAATTACTCAACATTTGATTCCGGTTGTAACAGAGATACGGGTCTGTTTTTGGGCTGTAATTCCTTTATCCTACTCTTTACAGGCAGTGAGCCCCCCACTTCAAGATTCTAAGTATGTAAATGAAGTCGGGTGTGATAAACTGCCCGTAAAGGTCCGATTGATCGAAGCGGTAGCGAGGATTATAGCGACAGTAGTACGGGACTAACCATCAGTGAGGGATGAAGAAAACCTTTACTGATGGAAGTTTCACTTTATTATATCGTTTCCAATTTAAATATCATATTTTTCAAAGAAAGGGTCTGACTTACACTATATATATCGATTTTAAATGATGTAGATAGTGTGAGTCTGGCCCTATCATGTGTGCTTTTTTACTATAGACAAGAGGGGATTCGTATCTTGTTATTGCGAATGTGCTCGGTATTCTTCTTCAACTGTAGGTTCATCCTTTACATACCAGATAAACTTTCCTGTATACCCGTATATAACAGCAATAGTAATTGCTACAAAAGGAAACCATACAAACGGTGTATAAGCAAAGGTCGATACACCAAGAACCGCTGTCATGTACATGGCGTTTTCTGTCCAAGGAATCATTACACCAGTCAACGTTCCTCCTGTTTCAGCATTTCTTGAGAGTACGCGTCGTTCGATTTTTAGTTTGTCATAGTTTTCTCCCGTCATTTTAGTAGCTGTAATAAGAGCTACAAAAGCAGCACTTCCAAAAAAGTTTCCAAAGAATCCCGCAGCAATAGTTGAAACAGTTAATCTTCCGGCATTTTTTGCCCAGCGGGAAAGAATATCACTGACCACTTTTATGACTCCAGTTTGCTCCATTAAACCACCAAAACCAAGAGCAACCAAGAAAAATACAACTAATCCAGACATAGAACTAATTCCGCCTCTATTTAACAATAAATCTAAAAATTCAATTCCCGTATTGGCACTGTATCCTTCATAAGCTGTTCTTAATGCAGGAATAAAATCCATTCCTTGAAATGCCCAAGACCAAATCACTCCAAGAAGTGCACCAAACGTTATAGTTGGGATAGATGGTTTGTTCAAAGCTAGTAAAATCATGACTATCAAAGCAGGGACGAGTGAATACCACGTAATATTAAAATGGCTGCTTAAAGCATTGGCGTTTTCTTGTACCTTACTCACATCTAAGTTTTCATTTCCATACATCATTCCCGCAATATAAAACAAAATTGCAGTAATAATGATCGCTGGCAGACTGACATAAAGCATAGATCGAATATGATCCATCAACTTAACCTTAGACAAAGATGCAGTTAATACGGTCGTATCAGAAATTGGTGATAGCTTATCACCAAAAAATGATCCCGAGATGACAGCACCAGCAACAAGTGGTAGCGGTAATCCGAAACTTTGACCGATTCCCATCATGGCTATGCCTGCGGTACCTGCTGTTCCCCATGAAGTACCAGTAGCTAACGAGGTAATGGCACAAATAATCACTGTACCTGGCAGAAAAACACTCGGATGCATGATTTCAAGCCCGTAATAAATAATACTCGGTACAACGCCTCCTGCAATCCACGTTCCAATTAAAGAGCCCACAGCTAATATAATTAATGGAGCTTGAAGCCCATTAGTGATACCTTTAATAATTGACTCTTGAAGGTCATCGTACGTATGTCCAAGATAAAGTCCGAAGAATATAACGACGAACCAGACAATGAAAAGAGAGAGTGAAATATCTATTTCAAACACACTAACTGAGCTGAACATTATAACCATAAAAAAAACTAAAAGAATAATAATTTCTCCCAGTCTTGGCAATCGAGGCTGTTTCCTTATGTTTGACATTTATATCCCCCAGTTCTGGTAATTGAATTACCATTGGAATGATTTGCTTGTATATCATCATTACTTTTGTAATAACATAATTAGCTTGTCCTGTTTGGAATCCCAAATCTCTTATATGAAAGCGCTTAAAATTTTGATATCAGAAAACATGGATATAATCATGCTGTACTGTACAATGTAAACACTATTCACATGTAACCCACTCAGATCAGTAGAAAGGTTTTAAAACAATCTCCATGGACATAGCTAATTTTGTATATAAATCATAGTGTACCCCCTTTTCGAATTTGTTTTTTAGAAAATGCCGAAAATTTATTTTATTGGCGATTTATTTAAGTATTGACCAATTTTTAATCTATGTAAAATGAATATAAATGATAGTTAGGATTAGGATTACTTATGCTAGACATATTTATTGAAAGTTTTGTAGAAGAAATTGAATGCCGAAAAAACCTTTCCTGACTTTAAAGAATTCTTAGATCAAATGATGTTAACTATTTACTGGATTGCTAACAATAACAAGGTGATACATGAAAATTTTACTGCAGACCATTTCATTGTAGTCTTTCTTGTATGCACGTATAAATTAGAATTGAAGATCTTAAGTGAATTGCTCCACCCAAACTTTCACACACTCTATAAACTTTTCCGTTGCTGGGGATATTGTGGGTGTAGTTGCGAGACCAATGATCCTAAAACTATCAACCTCTAAATCAAGAATAGAAAAATCTTGAGAGTAATCATCCAATGCCACCATTTCTGAAAGAATACTAATCCCAAGATTATGTTTAACCATTGAGACGATCGCTTTGTCTTCATACAATTCATATTTTATATCTGGTTTAATAGAATGTTCTTTAAAAATTCGCGTTACATCCGTGTCTCCACCTTCTTTAGGAATAATGAAGGGTTCTTTCTCAATTTGGTTAAAGGTAATTTTTTTTTGTTTATGTAACGGATTTTGACTAGACACGATACAAACCATTGGATCTTTCTTTAATGGGATGACTTCTAGGGATTTAGACAAAGCTGGAAGAGCCAAAAATCCACAATCCACTTCATTATTTATTAACCAATGCTCAATCTTTTTATAATCTCCTTCAAACAATTTAATTTCAATATTCGGATAACTATTTTGAAAAAAAGTGATAATCTTAGGTAGCCATTGAGATGCCACACTTGCAAAAGTGCCTACTTTTACCGTACCTACTTCCATTCCTTTAATTGCAGCTACCTCTTGTTTAATTTCTTCATTTATTAGTAATAGTTCGCGAATGTGTTTGATAATTCGGGCTCCATCACTCGTTAGTTGAACGCCTGATCGAGATCGAGTGATCAATGGTAGTCCCCATTCTGTTTCAAGACTATTGATGGCATGGCTTACGCCCGGTTGTGTTAAATTAAGGGAATTTGCGGCTTTTGTAAGACTCTTTAATTCAACAACTCTATTGATTACTTCATATCGTGAAATGGTCATTAGCTCACCTCATACATTCGTTATAATTATACTTAATATTATAAATATTCATTTTACTTATGTAAAGACGGTGATTATAGTTATAAATAAGCAAATACACTTTATTGAGAGGAATTACTCTACAAATTTCTTGTAAACCCTTACAAGGTTCTGGTTGCTTGTCACTCTAATGAAAAGAAGCCTCTCTCAATTAAAGGATAAATAAAAAATTAGGAGGAATTTTAGATGAAATTAGGTCTGTTTTTATATGCTTCCCACCCACCAGAAAGATCTTATTATGATGCGACACAATGGGATTTAGAAATGATAAGGTATGCGGATGAATTAGATTATGAAGAAGTGTGGATGGGCGAGCATTTTACAGCAGAGTGGGAACCGATTCCTGCCCCTGATCTCGTGGTAGCCCAGGCACTGCTTCAGACAAAGAAGATTAAACTAGGTGTTGGGGCACACTTGTTGCCATACCATCATCCTGCTGAACTGGCTCATCGTGTAGCATACTTAGATCATTTAGCTCAAGGTAGATTTTTATTTGGGGTTGGCTCAAGTGGCTTAGGTAGTGACTTAGCTCTATTCAACGTAGATGGTAGTACTGGTGAAAATGTTAAGATGACAGCTGAAGCACTCGAAATTATTCTTAAATTATGGACTGAGCAAGAGCCGTTTGAATATAGAGGGAACTATTGGAATGTGAATAAAACGGACCGTATGCATGAAGTATTAGGACCTCATATGAAGCCTTATCAAAAACCATACCCTCCAATTGGAGTCGCTGGGTTGAGTCCTCATTCAGCCACTTTAAAAATCGCAGGACAACGGGGCTTTATTCCGATGAGTTTAGCTTATAGACATAGTGCAGCTTCAAAAAACTGGGAGTCTGTTGTTGAAGGAGCGAAACGAAGTGGTAAAACCCCTGATCGCCAAGATTGGAGAGTAGGTAAAAACGTTTTTGTCGCTGATACGGATGAAGAGGCATATGAATATTCGGTAAATTCAATGATGGGAAGACATTTTAGAGAATACACCATTCCTTTATTTAAGAGCTTAGGCAGATTGTCTATTTTTAAAGAGGATGAGAATATTCCAGATGAAGATGTAACAGTAGATTATATAGCAGAAAACTGTTGGTTTATCGGGTCTCCTGATACTGTGGCAAAGAAACTAGATCATTTCTATAAAATCTCTGGAGGTTTTGGCACTTTACTGACTCCTGGTTATGATTATCTCGACAATCCTGAAGTATGGAAGAAATCTATGAGACTACTAAAGGAAGAGGTCCTTCCAAGATTAAAACATAATCGAGTAGTTTACTATTAAGGGCTTGTTATACTTTTATCCCGATTTTATAGGTAGCAAACATGAAGCAAGCTTCACTAAAAAGTTTGAAATTGGTTATTTTCATGGGAGTAGTAGGGGATGAAGGAACCCCACACTGATAGAAGTTTCACTTTATCCAGGTGTAGTTATTTATCATAAAGTAAATGGACTGTTTCAGAAAAATTATAAGAGGTGTTTTTAATGGGGCGTTTAAACGGAAAAGTAGCGATAATTACAGGAGCAGCCAGTGGCCAAGGAGCCTGTGAGGCTGAAATATTTGCAAAAGAAGGAGCAAAAGTTGTTGCGGTCGATGTACAGATGGATCTTCTTCAACAAGTAGTATCAGACATAAAAGATTTTGGTGGAGAAGCGATTGGCATAAAACTAGATGTGTCCTCAGAAGAAGATTGGAAAAAAGTAATAGAACATACTGTTAAAACCTATGAGAAAGTAGATATTCTTGTGAATAATGCAGGGGT
The DNA here is from genome assembly GCF_014138605.1 of Peribacillus huizhouensis. GTDB lineage: Bacteria > Bacillota > Bacilli > Bacillales > DSM-1321 > Peribacillus > Peribacillus huizhouensis. The sequence goes on from NZ_JACJHX010000014.1 coordinate 52,625, forward strand.
CATTATCTCAAATAATATTGAAAACTGCACTTCGGATGAATGGAATAAGATTCAGAACATCAATTCAACAGGAGTTTACTTAGGAATGAAGTATGCCATTGCAGAAATGCTTAGAACAGGTGGGGGTTCAATTGTTAATATTTCATCCATCGACAGTCTTGTAGGTGGTAGTAGTTCTGCTGCATATGCTGCCTCAAAGGGTTCTGTTAGATCCTTATCAAGACATACAGCAATTGATTATGCAAAAAGTAATATTCGAGTGAACTCTGTTTTCCCAGGTTATATTTTAACTCCAATGACCGCAGAACAACTTACTGATGATGAAAGAAGTGAATACATTTACAGCCAAACAGCTCTTCCTTATTTGGGAAATCCAGAAGATGTAGCTTATGGCGTTCTCTATCTTGCTTCAGACGAGGCTAAATTTGTTACTGGAACGGAATTAGTAATCGATGGGGGCTACACAGCCAAATAAAGCGAAACTTCAATCAGTGGGGGGCTTACTGCCCGCTAATACGGGATAAACGGTTAGAGATAACTACACCATGTAATTACTCTAAAAATGGGGTGTTTCTAAATGAATTCATTCATTACTTCCATCCATGGAACAGTCATTTTGGGGAAACAAATAGGTCGAACAATTGGTTTTCCTACAGCCAATTTACGCCTATTATCTGAAATTCCGAAGTTAGATTATGGAGTCTACGGAGTCATTGTCGATTGGAAGGGTAGTAAAATTCCAGGCATTATGAATATAGGAATAAGACCAACATTTCATGACCATTCTGAAGTGAGTTACGAAGTGCATTTACTAGATTTTGATGAGCATATCTATCATGAAAATATAAATGTGGAAATATGTTTTCCGGTAAGAGAAGAAAGGTTCTTTAACGATATTTCTGAACTTGTTAAACAAATCCATAGTGATGTTGCTTATGTTAGGGAAAAATTGCGATTTATCGATCGAAGCAATCAAAATAATAAACACGTTGTTCATGTGTAAGGTGAATGTATGAAAAACGATATGAATGCCCTTATACATTTGCCTGATTTATTATTTATACAATGGTGTGATGCTGAATTTGGTATAAACCGTGGTGTATATAATACTATCGATTCCTGGTTCTACCAAAAAGGGGTAAAGGAAATTACTCAGCGCCGCAAATACATTCTAAAATTTTCGCAAAGTCTAAATCAGTACTGTGATAAAAGAGCGAAGATTAAATTTGGGCCAGGTGGCTTGATTGGTTGTTTAAATAATTATTGGAAAGTATTCATCGAGAGTGGATTGAAACAAAACGCTTAATAGAATATCTAACAAATTATCCATGCATGAATGTACTTAAGATCTTTCTGAAAAATAGAAATTCTAAACATGGAAAGGGTGGGCGGCGTGACAAAAGCGGTCATAATTTATGGAGGCCATACCCGAAAGTCTCGATTAAAGGGAGTGCTGGATAGAGCAGAAAAGTTCCTTTCTGAGAACCATTTTGTGTTTGAGACAATTTATGTTCACGAATTGCCTGCACAAGATTTAATCAGCGCTAACTTTAAGAGTGAATCCATCATAGATGCGAATGCAAAGGTAGCGGCAGCCGAGGTGGTTATTATCGTAACGCCTACTTATAAAGCTTCGTACAGTGGTATCTTGAAGACCTATCTAGACTTACTACCACAAAAAGGATTTGAGGGGAAAACGATTTTGCCACTTGTTCTTGGTGGATCGTTTGGTCACTTGTTAGTCATTGACTATGCGCTAAAGCCGGTACTATCGGCACTAGGTGCAAGAATGATATTGAAAGGTGCCTTCGTTCTGGATACACAGATTGAGTACGTAGAAAATAATCAATTTCAGATCGATCCTTTAGCAGAAGAACGACTTGCAAATGTATTACAGCTCGTACAAGAAGAAACCCGATGTTCAATTCCAATTCACAGATAAATCAAATATAGAGGCCCTCATCTGTTAAGATAAGTGCCTAATTACATCCCAAACCATGCAGAGTGTTGTGCAATATTGAATGTACGTGAAAAAAACAGGTGGTAGCGCGATAATCTATAAAAAGATACGTGCTACCACCTGTTTTTATTTAAATGATTTATCTTTTGAGCACATGTGATAGGAAGAATTTGTTTCATCCTATTTATACATTTTATTAGTATTCAGCTTCATAAACATATTGTTCTTCTTTTGTAAATATTTTAATAAAATACTAATTGTCTTACCTTTACGTTCAAATAGATCATTGAAATGATTGTTATGATAATATTGGTAAGTGGTTTTCTGAAAATACAATTGTATTTTTACAGAGAACATAATATTATTATTATATAACAAAAATACTTTGATAGATAGAATCTATAAAGGTCTGAATTGGGTAAAATAGGCAATTGGAGGAAATAATTTTGGCAAACAAAGAATTAAAGAGAGGGCTAGAGGCACGGCATATTCAGATGATTGCATTGGGCGGTACTATTGGCGTTGGGTTATTTATGGGCTCAGCTAGTACTATTAAATGGACTGGACCATCTGTTATGCTTGCTTATGCTGTCTGTGGAATATTTATATTTTTCATTATGCGCTCTATGGGTGAAATGCTTTATCTAGAGCCTACTACGGGTTCATTTGCAACCTTTGCAAGTAACTATATTCATCCTTTAGCGGGTTATATGACTGCGTGGAGTAATTGGTTTCAATGGGTAATTGTCGGCATGTCCGAAATCATTGCCGTTGGAATGTATATGAAGTATTGGTTCCCAGATCTACCAGCGTGGATCCCAGGTGTGATCGCCATGCTTATTCTTGGAGCTGCAAACCTCATCTCTGTAAAAACTTTCGGGGAATTTGAATTTTGGTTTGCACTTATTAAAATTATTACAATTGTGCTGATGATTATTGCTGGTATAGGCCTTATCTTTTTCGGAATCGGAAATGGAGGCGATGCAATTGGCTTATCAAACCTTTGGGCAAATGGCGGCTTCTTCACAGGGGGCTTTTCAGGATTCTTCTTTGCGCTTTCCCTTGTCATAGCATCTTATCAAGGCGTTGAACTTATCGGAATTACTGCTGGTGAAGCGAAAGATCCAACAAAGACCATAACCAAAGCGATTCAAACGATCATTTGGCGTATATTAATCTTTTATATTGGCGCAATTTTTGTCATTGTAACGGTCTATCCGTGGGATCGATTAGATGACATCGGTAGTCCATTTGTTTCAACTTTTGCTAAAATCGGTATTACTGCAGCAGCAGGTATTATTAACTTTGTCGTCATTACAGCAGCGATGTCTGGATGTAACAGTGGGATTTTTAGTGCAGGGCGTATGCTTTACACTTTAGCATTGAACGGTCAAGCTCCGATAATCTTTGCAAAAGTATCAAAAAATGGAGTGCCAGCATATTGTACGATCGCTGTCCTTCTAGGTTTAGCCATTGGTGTTGTCTTGAACTTCCTTGCACCGCCACAACTATTCCTTTATGTTTACAGTGCTAGTGTTTTACCTGGAATGATTCCATGGTTTGTCATACTTATTAGTGAGCTTAGATTCAGAAAGGTAAGAGCTACAGAAATGGGCAACCATCCTTTCAAAATGCCTTTTGCCCCATACAGCAACTATGCAACAATTGCCTTTTTACTGATGGTGTTAGTTGGTATGTGGTTTAACCCTGGTACTCGAATATCTCTTATTGTGGGAGTCATTTTCCTCGCTATTGTCGCAGTAAGTTATTACGTGTTAAGAATGGATAAGAGAGTACCATTAGAGGGTAATCCGGATGATGATATTTCTGCATAAGAATGTTTGAGTTCTGTGTTAAATAAAAGCAGATGGTAGTGTGAAGCTATTAAAAACTTCGCGCTGTGCCATCTGCTTTTATTTCAATTCTTATCATATTCCTTATAATCAACGGCAATATGTCAGCCAGTTTCCACTATATCCTCAGTCAGAGATATAGGCAGGGCAAGTAATTAAACAAACTTTATACCCTCATTTGAAACATCAAGTATTAAGTACCATTGATCCTTTTGTTAAATATGGCTTAAAAGAAGCAAAAGCAATTTCATATGAGCATGCATTACAAGAAGTTGCTGCAATGACCTATTTAATATGGAAAGGCATGGATCCTCATAACGCCTATTTAACCGTTGAATCTTGGGAAAATAACGAAACATTTTAAAGCTATTTAAAATATCGCCACAGTTATTCATATTTTGCTAGTCATTAAATTGAATACGTGTTGCTCCTCAAATGTATGAATAAATAAATTACATGATCTTATACTAAGATTGAATTTGATTTTAAGGAGGAATAACGAATGACTGAACAAAATAAATCTGCTATTGACCAAGGACGAAACAGTGTAAAAAGTGGCGTTGAAACAGTAAGCGATGTAGCAAAAAATGCAATTGATACGGTTGAAGATGTTGGAAAAGCAGTCGTTGACCGTATTTCTGATACAGTTAAAGATGTTACATCAAGATGAATTCTTTTTACTAAATCCGTCGGAATATTTGGTTGACAAATGAAAAACAAGTATAAATAGCACCGTCAAGAGACGGTCTTATTTCGGACCACTGGATACGGTTTAGTACTTTTTTCCCTTTTCTCGAAGCTCATTAAATTACACTTTAGATTTCTGTAGTATTTGTAAGTACCGAGAAGTAATAATTGTTTATATAAACAAAGTACAGATCAGCAATTGATGTTACATCAAAAAACTAGTAGACGGAGTCCAGTTAGGGCTTCGTCTACTAACGCGAATCTGTTTAATAACCTTTTCTTTCTTCAGATGGCTCTAGATCTATATCTGTATCTCTGTTGTTATTTATGCCAAAGTTATTGTCCCTATCAAACCTTACATCAGTTGGATCAAAGTCTCTACTAGGAGTTAAAGGAGTTCGATTATCAAGAACATCATTATTGTCTTTTTCATAACGAACTGGTCGATAATTTACTCCATCATCTTGATCATTCACCTCATTATTACCAAGATTACATGCTGATAGAAGACTCACCGATAGCACACCTGACAAAATAGAGATTTGCTATTTATATTTCATTGAATTAACCTCCGGATTATTAGGTGAAATAATCAATCTTAATATGTACCTTGAACAATTTCTTAGTCTTAAATTGAACATACAATTATTGTTACTTTAAAAAAACTGAATAAAATCACCACATCTAGGAGGGTATAAATAGTCCTGAATTTTCCGAAATAATTTGTTACCCTATTAAATAATATGTTTAGTTAGATTTACAAAAGGGTGTCCTAAAAAAGTCATACCACGCAACTAAATGCAGTATAAGAAAAGTGGTTGAAACACTATACTGATTTAAAGTGCGAGGTCAGACCCTTTTGAGACACCCTCCTTATATGGCTGTATCTACTTCAGTTTTACCAGCGGCTAAGGATAATTCGTGAAGAGTAATTTCAGGTCGGCTTCCAACACGGATGTTAACACCAGTTTGACCAAGCCCTTCATTAATATAGAAAGGCTTACCATCATGCGTATGGAATCCTTTTATCATATTCATTCTTACAAGCTTGCCCATTTTTACGAGGTGATACGCTTTTGGATAACAGATTTGCCCGCCGTGGAAATGTCCAGCGAGCAGATAGTCAAAATGGTAATTTTTCATGTGTAGAACAATATTTGGATCATGGGTTAATACTAAATTTGTTCCAGTTTCAATGCCTTTGTAAGAAGCTTCAAGTATGCTCCGTTTTGTACTAAAATCATCAATTCCAATAATATTAACCGGTTTTCCTTGGACAAAAATTATGTCGCTTTCGTTTTGTAAAACTTTGCAGTTATTTTCAGTAAGTGTATCGATTAATACTTGTAGGTTTTGAGTACGTAAAAGATAATCATGGTTTCCCAAAACGGCATAGATGCCATATTTTGCATTTAATTTATTCAATATGTTTAAATAAGGGACTAACTTAGGAATGGTACGTTTACGGTCGAGGAAATCTCCAGTAAGTGCAATCAAGTCTATTGGCTCATCTTTTAGTTTTTCATAGAGTTCAAATGGGGAAATCGATATATTTTCGAGATGTAAATCGGAAAGTTGCAGAATATTTAATGTAGGATGTTGTCCATTGGCTGATTCTTTATGAATTTTAACTTTATTCATCACGATATCCTTCGTGTTTTTATAGGCTTTTTTTATTAAATAAAGAAGAAATATGGCTAATACGACAAAGAATAATATTTTCAAATTCAATCACCCCTTCTTCAATCGATTATACATGAAAAATACTGTCATCTTTGCAAGTAATAGATGGCATAAATCCCATGGAAGGGATTACTATATAAATGAGTTGGATAGGTTAAAAGTATTTGGCATATACTACTATGGGTGATGAATATGCCATGTCAATCTAGTGATGAATTAAAGGCATTAGTGGAAGAAGCAAGAAACTGTACAAAAAACGGGAAAGTAGCAGACTATATTCCTGCACTTGGTAAAGCTAGGGAAGATGATTTGTCTATTGCTATTCATTATCCTGACGGGCGCTGTCTATCAGCAGGAGATATCGAAAAAAAGATTACACTGCAAAGTATCTCAAAAGTGATTAGCTTGGCCCTTGTTTTGATGGATAAAGGACAGGATGATGTTTTTAAGCATGTGGGAATGGAGCCAACTGGAGATCCTTTTAATTCGATCGTGAAATTAGAAACAATGGCTCCGACCAAACCATTAAATCCTCTGATCAATGCGGGTGCCCTTGTTGTGACCCATATGATTAAAGGAGATACAGTAAAAGAGCGATTTCAAAGACTTTTAGTTTTTGTTCAGGAGCTGACGAAGGATGCAACCATTCGGTATTGTGAGGAAGTAGCACGTTCTGAATTTGAAACGTCTTATTTAAACCGGGCTCTATGTTATTTTTTAAAGCAGCATAAAATGATAGCCGAGAATACAGATATAGAACAACTAATGGAATTATATACAATGCAATGTGCCATAGAAATGAATTGTTTGAACTTGGCTCGAATCGGTTTGGTGTTTGCAATGGATGGAATCGATCCTCAAAGTGGTAAACAAATCATCCCTGCAGATATCGCTCGTATTTGTAAAACATTTATGGTGACATGTGGAATGTATAATGCTTCTGGAGAATTTGCCATTAAAATTGGCATTCCCGCAAAAAGCGGCGTATCCGGTGGGATTATGGGTGCGGTGCCGGGGAAATTCGGCATTGGAATTTTCGGCCCTGCTCTAGACGAAAAAGGTAACAGTATTGCAGGTATAAAGTTATTGGAACTGTTATCTAAGAATTATAAGTTGAGCATGTTTTAAAACAGGATAGCAACAAATAGCTTTGATGCAGATTAAAGAATATGACCAATAGAAGAAGTAAACATTTGATTTTTAAAAATAAACATGAAGCTTTTTGGAGAAATGGGATAAAGTCTTATTTCTCTTTTTTTGTGGAAAAGGTAGGCATTTACTACTCTATTACAGTGCATGAAATTGTTGAAACTAACAAGCTATCTTATTATATAAAGGATTTTACCCATATTTCACTAGGTATTGTATTCTATTAGATTTTTCAATAACTCACGAAGTAGAATCGAGTAGAGGGGCGGTTAATGCCGTTTTGGAAAATACAAGATAAATAATAAAAATATTAACAATTTTTATAAAATTTATGTTAGTATAAAATTTGGGAATATTACATATTAAAGGGGGAAATAAGGTGAAAAAGAAAAGTTTTCTTCTCGTAACAGTTTTAATGTTAGCGCTTTCTATAATTCTAGCTGCATGTGGTGGAAGTACGAAAGAGGTAGACGGTAATAATTCTGAAGGTAACAATGGAGGAGAGGGCGGTGCTAAAAAACCTGAATACATTAGCATTCTAACAGGTGGTACTGGTGGTACATATTTCCCGCTAGGTGGAGCTTTCGCTGGAATTATAACAGAGGAAACAGGTATTAAATCAAACGCGGAAACGTCTGGTGCATCTGCTGAAAACATGACAACTTTAAAAGCTGGGGATGCCGAAATTGCATTTTCTCAGACAGATATTGCTTCCTATGCAAAAGAAGGAAAATTAATGTTTGAAGGGGATAAGATTGATAACGTAAGTGCAATTGGCACACTTTATCCCGAAACCATTCAAATCGTTACAACAGCTAAATCAGGAATTAAATCTGTGGAAGATTTAAAAGGGAAAAAAGTATCTGTAGGGGCCCCTGGATCAGGTACGAACCCAAATGCAGCACAAATTCTTGAAGTCCACGGAATGACTTTCGATGATATTAAGAAACAAGATTTATCATTTGACGAGTCTACAACTGGTATTCAAGATGGAACAATTGATGCAGCATTCGTAACAGCTGGGACGCCAACAGGTGCAGTTGAAGGTCTTTCAGCTACTGAAGATGTCGTTATTGTTCCGATTGCACAAGATAAAATCGATGCTTTAATTGAAAAATATCCTTACTATATCAAAGAAGAAATTCCAGCTGGAACATATAAATTGGCTGATGCTGTCTCAACTGTTGCGGTACAGGCCATGCTTGTTGTTTCAAATGACCTTTCTGATGAAGTTGTTTACGATATTACCAAGGCTTTATTTGAAAACATGGATAAAGTTACACATGCAAAAGGGAAATTAATTAAAGCTGAAAATGCTTTAAAAGGTGTGGGAATTGATGTTCACCCTGGTGCACAGAAATATTTTGATGAAAAAGGGATTAAAGCTCAGTAATCGTTTTAATAAACAGCCATGAGCAACTGATCCCAACTAAAACGATGAAAAAGATTAAAAATTGGATTACCTGATAAAGGTGGCGGTGCAAAGCTGAATTGGCGAAGCCCCGCTCTTTTCCACAACAAAGGTTGACCGGTGGTTTAGCCAAATATAGGTTATGATCGCCGGTCACATTATCTTTTTGAGGAGAACAGGAACAAAAATAAAATCCGATTTCTGTTGTACGTTTAATTTTTTTATTATTCAGGCGGGGTCTTTATGAAAAAAAGAAGTTCAAATAGAAAAAAAGTTTTTCCGCTGCTCTTTATCCTAACAGTCATCGCAATTATATTATTCATTCCAATAAGGCAAGGACTCGTTTTTGAATTTCAAGATACGGGAAGAATACTGGCTTATATCCCTTTTTCTAAGGAAGATAAATTTAAGATTAAATATACACATTCCATTCATTTATCTGATGTAGTGGAGAGTTATCAAGTAACTAAACAAGGCTATATTCAACAGTATGAGCTTATGTATGAAGATTTTGCGATTGGAATGCCAGAAAACGCGTCAAAGGGAGAGGTTTTTGAACAAATAGATGGTAAATATTTTATTAAAAATATGAACCGTGTTTTTCCTTCTTTTGATCTTAGGACTGGTCAAGTAAAGGCTAATCATACAGTTATCTATAAAAATAATGAGTATCCGCTTGCCAAATCAATCCAACCGGGGACTTGGGTTCGTATAAAAATAGAGAAACTGAATCTATTACAGCAATTGAAAGGAGTGAACATCCTTGAGCAGCAGTCATGAATCATTATCTCAAGAACAACAACAAGCATTACTTGAAAAATATGACCCTGAGGCAGGAACGAGGAAGTTAAAAGGAGTTTTAGGCTGGGTTGTTTTTTTAGGATTGCTATCCTTTTCGTTATTCCAGCTCTACACGGGTGTATTCGGAATGCTTACCGCTCAGCTGCAGCGTTCGATTCATTTAGGGTTTGCGTTGGCACTCATTTTCTTATTATTCCCGGCTAGAAAAAAAGACCGGGGAGTAAAACATAGGCCGGCATGGTTTGATTATATTTTGGCTCTCACTGCAGTTGTGGTGGGCGCTTATTGGCCGCTAATGATTGATGATCTTGTTATGAGGGTTGGTCGTTTGACAGATCTTGATTTTTATATCGGATTAGCAGCCATTATCCTCGTATTGGAAGCCACTCGCCGTGCGGTAGGTTTGCCGATTACGATCATTGCTACTTTGTTTTTAGCCTATGCCATATATGGTCCTTACATGCCGGGATTTTTGGCCCACCGCGGGCTAGATTTGCAACGTCTTGTCCAAACGATGTTTTATACAACTGAAGGGATCCTCGGTACCCCTTTAGGTGTATCTTCTACGTTTATTTTTCTATTCCTCTTGTTTGGGGCCTTTCTTGTGAAAACTGGAGTCGGACAATATTTTAATGATCTGGCTCTTTCAATTGCTGGAAAAAGAATTGGGGGACCTGCAAAAGTTGCGATTTTTTCAAGTGCTCTTCAGGGAACAATTAGTGGCAGCTCTGTAGCCAACGTCGTTACATCAGGTTCATTCACCATTCCGATGATGAAAAAGCTTGGATATAAGAAAGAATTTGCTGGAGGGGTTGAGGCTGCTGCTTCAACAGGCGGTCAGCTAATGCCTCCGGTAATGGGGGCAGCAGCGTTCTTAATGGTAGAGTTTATTGGCGGAATTACTTATTGGGAAATTGCTAAGGCAGCGGCTATTCCAGCATTGCTTTATTTTACTGGTATTTGGATTATGACACACTTTGAAGCGAAGAGACTTGGTCTCAGGGGTTTAACGGATGAAGAAATGCCAAACAGAAAAGAAGTGTTGAGTAAAATTTACTTGCTATTACCCATCTTAGCAGTAATCGTTCTTCTTATGAGCGGAATGAGCGTCATTCGAGCTGCATTATGGTCAATTGTTATTACTGTGGGTGTCAGTGCGATTCGAAAAGAAACGAGGATTAGCGTTAAAGATGCAATTGAAGCTCTTGTCGATGGGGCTCGGACGGCACTTGGGGTAGCCGCGGCTACTGCTGCAGCGGGAATTATCGTTGGCGTTGTGACAAAGACAGGGCTGGGGCTTAAACTTGCAAACGGACTGCTCGATCTAGCAGGCGGGGCAATTATTCCTACGTTAATGCTTACGATGCTCGCTGCTCTTGTCCTAGGAATGGGTTCACCTACAACTGCAAATTATGTTATTACTTCAACAATTGCAGCACCAGCCATTATTTTATTAGGTGTGCCTGATTTGCCTGCTCACTTATTCGTATTTTACTTCGGGATTATTGCAGACATTACCCCACCAGTTGCGCTCGCTGCATTTGCTGCTGCAGGCGTATCGGGAGGAGATCCGATAAAAACTGGGGTCAGCTCGTCTAAGCTGGCTATTGCGGCATTTATCATCCCTTATATGTTCGTTCTGTCACCTGAACTCTTAATGATTGATACAACTTGGTATTACCTGATTTGGGTAGTATTCACAGCATTAGCCGGTATGACGGCAATTGGCGCAGGAGTGATCGGACATTGGTTCAGAAAATTATTATGGTATGAAAGAATTCTAGCATTATTCGGAGGAATCCTCTTAATCTATCCAGAAGGGGTATCTGATATTATTGGATTAGTTATGTTTGTCGTCGTCGTAACTTTACAATTTGTTTTTAAAGAAAATAACAAATCAAAGCCTCTAACAGCTTAAGACATTAAGAAGGATCTTAAATAATATCATTAAACTACTTTATCTTTTCTTTTTGTAACAGGCAGCATGTGAACATCGTGGAAATAGATAAACCACTTATAGTTATTGAAAATACGCTTGGATTTATGTAATCCAAGCGTATTCTATAAAAAGAAGATTTGATATCTTTGGTAAGGGGACTGGACTATTATTTCTTATCCAATAACACAGATATTTCTTGTTCAAGCCTTACAAATCCATCAGACATACTTTGAATCTCTTCTTGTTGATTGGATACAAGCTTGAGTGTGTCATCAAGACTTTCTTTATTAATTTCTGTTGTATTCAAGTTTATTTCTACTCCTGCACCAACCTCTTGCATCATGCTTCGTACATCTAAAATAAAATCTTGCAGATCTTTTGTTTGGTTGGAAATATTTTGCATATATGAATCCACATTTGAAAAAATATCTTTTACTTCAACCATTCCAACAGTGTTTTTCTCGATGGATTTTTGCGATTGAGAAATGGTGTTTGCAGCTGTATTCATTTTTGAATGGATTCCGGATAATAATTCGGAAATAGAGTCGGATGATACTTTAGAGGATTCTGCTAATTTTCTAACCTCTTCAGCTACAACAGCAAATCCTTTTCCATGTTCGCCTGCTCTTGCTGCTTCTATCGATGCGTTTAAAGCTAGCAGGTTTGTCTGTTTTGATATGTCAGAAATTGTCTGAATGATTTTTTCAATTGATTCAGTTTCTTCATTCAATTCCTGCATGAGATGAATTGTACTTTGAATATCACGATTGAAAGTAACTAAGTCATTTTCCAATATTTCAATACGTTTCCCACTTTCATGCGTTGCCATTTTCGTTGACTCTACATAATTGTGCATTTCTGTAATGGAGTTGGTCATATCGTCTACTTGATTATTTGTGGACTCCATACCATTGTTTAATTCTTTAGACTTTTCCGTTTGAGCATCAAAGGTTTGAAGCATTTCATCTAATAAGGCAACGATTTCTAAGCCACGTGTATTTGCAACATCCGTTGCTTGATTCAATCCGACTTGATACTCTTTTACAGATGCTAGCGAATGAGTGATGCCATTTAACATTTGTTGTAATTTCTCTTGAGATTCAATCGCTTCTAATTTTTGAACGACAACCTCTTTTTGTAATTTATTATTGAAATATGCTTGCAATATAGAAGCTAATGATACAAAACAAAAGGTGAGTAAAAAATACATTAAATCAACAGGATTCGTTGAATGAAAAATGACATCACCTTGTGTAAAAAAGTAATACGATACGATTGCTAAAGTAATTAAAATGGTCAATCCGTTAATAATTTTGTCCTGATAAATGCCCATTACGGCAACATAAAAGTAAATTGTCATAATATTAATCATATGTGGATCAATACTAACGATTGTGAACATGAAAGCCCCAATTACAATTAAATTAAAATATTTCATAAATAGAGCCAGTTTATCTTTCCATCTCGGTCGATTGGAGATATAGGCAAATGGGGCTAATATCCCATAAATGATGCCAAGAACTGTCGCAACAAAAGTAAATGGAATACCAAGGATGAGGTTCAATAACTGGACTGTTGTTATAATGCCTGCAAAAACTAGAACGACCCAGTTATTTCTTCTTACTAACAAATTAATATTCTCCAACTAAATCCCCTTCTTTCTGTTCAATTAAAGTTGTAAGCCAAGCATATTTTTCAAGATGCTTGTTTTCATAAACTTCCTTTAGATGAAAAAGCGTGGGCACTGCATAAGCACCTTTGTAAAAAACATCATCTTTTACCTTTATAGATGAGATATGGTATGAATCATTAAATGAACGAAAAACCTTAGGATCAGCAATTCCAATTGCATGTGTGTAGCCATTTTTTTCTGCATAATCAATCATTAAACAAATCGCACTTCTGCCAAGCTTTCCACGATATTCAGGTAAAACGGCAAAACTATCAACTTCCATGACCTTCATATCATTAGTTACAACATCTTCAAATAAGTTCTTCATAAAAGGGTTTGTCCAAATTCCGTAAGGTGTGATTTCATATGTCCCGCCATAATGTCCGTCTTCACTTACAAATAAAAATAAATCAGAACCATTTTTCGCATATTCCATCTCGAATCCCTTCTCATCCCATGACACTTTCTTAATGCGATGAAATGTTGCAAGCTCCTCTTCTGTGCTAACTTTTTTGTACATCATGTTGCTTTTTTCTTTTACTGCATTCAAGATCTGTACTCCTCCAGTGTTCTAATCTACGATTTATGTAGATGTATTAATAAAAAAAACAAATTCTATGCTATTTGGCCTATATGTTATTATTCGACATTTTATGAAAAATTTTAAGCTTATCTTGTAAAGCTTTTCATTAAACAACAAAAAAAGCGCCACATTTCACAATTTTTTAGTATGTGTTCAAGAGGAAGGGTAGAAGAGGTGAGTTGCGAGATACCGTATTAACCTTGTGTCTATGCATTAATAACTGAAGAGACAAGGCGATAATAAAAAAATTGTAACTGTGAAGGAATTTTATCTGTCTGCAAAATTTACCATAATTTTGAACCATCTATTATAGATAACGACCATTAAATATGCATCATATGGAAGATCTTCTCACGATTAATTGTATTTTTTACCCTCCAAATCTTATGAATTAATATGCTGTTTATTTTTTGAAAATTCGTGAAAATATGTGCTGAATTGAGATTTCATCAGTTTAATAAATATTGTCTTGATTTTTCAAATAATTATATTTTTACGTATTATTTACAATATTAATAAACTAAATTAAAGAATAGCTGATAAAATTTAATTCATAAATAAATGTTGGTTCACACATTAGACACCGGTGTCTACTGTATGAAAAGTAAAAGAGTTAGGCAAATAACTTTAGAAGTTAACTTCTTTATCCTCCTGAATGACACCGGTGTCCATCAGGGAATGCATTTCTGATTAGTAAAGAGTTAAATGAATGGATCAACAGATTATGAGAAGACTCTATGGAGGAATAATATTAGTAGCTGGATATAAATTCATTTATGGTGAAACGGGTTTTTTTACTCAAGTATTAATGAACTTTTTTCCTACTATGAATGCTAAATGGTTTACAGGGTATCTAGCAGTTGTATTTGTGATGACATTTGCTTCGACTTCAAATCATGTACTCTGGATTCTTCATTAGAAGAAGCTGCTAAAGATTTAGGTGCAAAAACGTTTTATACGTTTATCAAAGTAGTATTACCTATTATTTTACCGTCAGCATTAGCGATTCTTGCTTAGAACTTTAATAGTCAACTTACTGATTATGACATGTCCGTATTCTTGTACCATCCATTGTTCCAATCGCTTGGTATTGTTATTCAAAATAGTACAGAACCAACTGCCTCAGTTGATGCAAAAGCAATGACTTTTGTTTACTCCGTATTGTTAATGTTTATAACAGCTCTGGTTATTTACTCTGTATATGGTAGAAATGGTTCTAGAAAGTAAGAAGTGTTCGTGCACTTTAGAGGATCTAGATAAAGTGAAACTTCAATCAGTGGGGGTTTTCTTCATCCACCACTGATTGTTAGTTGAACCAATCGGGCTTTTACGGGCAAGTTGTCCCCCACCTATGCTTCTTTGATTCCTCTAAGCCTTGAGGTGGGGGGCTTACTGCCCGTTAATGCGGGATAAAGGAGTATTCTATGAAAATTATTGAAAAGATTTCAATCGCAAAAACAGGACAAGAAAAAGACAATGAAGATGCTATGGTCATTGCAGATTCCTTTATTGCTGTCATTGATGGAATGACGCCAAAAGATTATTCTCTGTATCAAGGTGAGTCACCTGCACGTATTGCGATTAAACGAATTGCAACCGAAATACAATCTTTTCCTGCAAATATTACTTGTCTAGAGGCATCAAGAAGATTGACCGAATGTATACGTGATTATTACGTAGAAAATAACATGATGAAGGAAGTAACGGATCATCCTCATAAGCGAATGTCAGCTAGTGCCATTATATTTAGTAAAACTAGACAAGAAATCTGGTTAATGGGGGATTGTCATTGTTTAATAGATGGCTTTCATGTCACAAACGAAAAAAAGATTGATCATCTTTTATCAGAAATGAGAAGTCAGCTCATTTCGAACTATTTGCAAACAGATTCCGTTGAAGAATTATTAGAAAATGATCGAGCGAGAGAGGATATTCAACCTTTTTTAATGAGTCAATATCTTTACCAAAACAATAGGTATGACTCGGTGTTATCCTATTCAGTCATTGATGGTTTCTCAATGAATGCCGATCAAATAAAAATAGCTACATGTAATAATGCCCATACCATTGTTCTTGCAAGTGATGGCTACCCATTTTTGAAAGAAAGCTTTACAGATACAGAAACTGAACTTCAAACTCTTTTAAAAAATGATCCTCTTATGTTTAATCTTCTTAAATCGACGAAGGGCATAAAAAAGGGGAACACATCGTTTGATGACCGAACGTATATCAAAATAAAAATGGTTAGGAGTAAATGATGGAACAAATACTAAATTTCATAACTAGATATCATGATTTTCAAGATTTTTATGAAAAGTTTAAAGAAAAAGGGAATTATTTATTCCCAGTTGCGCATAGAGGGTGTTGGAAATTTGCCCCTGAAAATTCCCTATCAGCCATTCAAAATTGTATGAACAAAGGTGTCTTCATTATTGAACTAGACGTTCACAAAACGAAAGATGGCAAAGTAATCTTGATGCATGATGATTCTGTCGACCGGATGACAAACGGGTCAGGGAAAATTGCTGATTTAACGTTAGAACAAATTAAAGCATTGTTTCTTAAGAAGAACAATGGTGGTGATGAAGCTGTATTAACAAATGAGAAAGTACCGACACTGTTAGAGGCAATGAATTTAGTTAAAGACAAAGCCTTAGTTAATATTGATAAATGCTGGGATATTAGAGAAGAAGTATACGAAATCTTAGAGCAAACAGATACGTTTGATCATGCACTGATTAAAAGTGACTCTACAATCGAGAATATCGAAAAATTTTTGAATTCAAAAGATAAAAAACTACATTATATGCATAAAGTAAATGAAGTAAATGTCCATGAACTAGAAGATATCATTACAAAATTTCAGCCGATTGCGATTGAGATTTCTTTTCAATATGATACAAGCACCGTTGTATCAGAAGAAGTACTAATAAAAATAAAAGAAAACGCAAATGTATGGGTAAACTCGTTGGATTTATCATTAAATGGTGGTCATTCAGATACGCTGTCACTTGTGGATCCTGATGCAGGTTGGGGATGGTTGGTCGATAAAGGAATGAATATCATTCAAACCGATTACTCTTTTAAGTTATTAGACTATCTCGATGAAAAGTTAGCGAATCATTATAATAGTGAACGGTTTTATCAAAAAGAAAACCGTAAATAAATTGGAAGAGGGAAATTCGATTTGCATACTCACCACGAACGATGTGGACATGCAGAAGATACAAATTTATTTCAAGGGAATGAAAAGTACACGGTAATGTTATAATCACTGTAAATCTCAAATATGGTTTATGATCATAAATCATGCAAGTTGTATATTTTTAAAAACCAAGTTAAGAGAAAAATCTCAACTTGGTTTTTTACAATGTACTTTTTCTCACGACTAATTCCGTTTTAATTTTATAGGAAGTCGTTTGTTCACCTGCTAATTTTTTGACTAGTTTTTGGACGAGTATTTGTCCAATTCTTTCAAAATCTTGTTCCACAGATGTTAATTCAGGAAAAACTTCCGTACAAATGGGCATATTTCCAAAGCCGATGACACTTACTTTGTCGGGACACGGAATTTGATATTTATTGATCGCTTTAATGGCTCCTAATGCTGAGAAATCAGAAGATATGATTAAACCATTTGGTAAAGTATCATTTTTGAAATGTTTTTCTACATACTGAAAGACGTCAGTACTGTTGGACAAGTCAGTGATAATCCTATTCGGTTCAAAAGGGATATGATTATCTAAAAAAGCTTTGTGAAACCCTTTTATTTTTTCATCATGGGTAGGCCAGTTTGGATTATCTAACAATAAATGAATGTCGGACATACCAGACTTGAATAAATAGTTTGCGGCAAGATAGGCTCCAGTTTCATGGTCCGTTCCCACATACGTAAATTTATCATTTTTTCCGGATACAATAACTGGAACACCTAATTTTTCTACTTCTTCTAGTAATGCATTGTTGCGTGGGGAGTTTAGGACAATCATTCCATCATAATACCCTTTTTCTAAAACTCCCATATAATTGGACTCTAATTCATCTAAGTTATTTACTAATACGACTTTGTATTTTTCATTGTTTGCTTCTTTGATAATGTTATTAATAATAATGCTTGTTCTTTGGACAGGATAATTGTCTCGATCGATGTCAGACACAACAAGAATTTGAAACGTTTTGTTTTGTGACAATCCTTTTGCATAGTAATTCATCGTATAATTAGTTTCTTTTAAAACTCTTAAAACTTTTTCCTTTGTTTCTTTCCTTACACCTGTTTCGTTGTTAATCACTCTTGAAACGGTTTTAAAGGAGACATTAGCAAGCTGTGCAATATCACGTAATGTATATTTTTTTTCCAATTTATCAATCCTCACTTAATTAACAATATTCCTATGTTCACTATATCATAAGTGACCTATTATGACACCGGTGTCTAAGTGTTTTTACCAAATCTTAAAATAAAGGGGATTCAAATTTACATTATAAAATTAACCGAAGTCATCCAGACTTTTACATCTTGGATTATTCATTTAAATTACCATAGTCTTCAAGAATTCACTCAATAAATACCTATCATTTAATAAGAAGAGAATCGGATATAATTTTCATTTTAGGAACAAAATAGAGGATTCTAGAACGTGAATCTGAAGTAATTTGGATACTGAATAAGGATTTCTTAAAAAATAACATTGTATAAAAATTAATATATATGTATAATTATTTTTATTTAAAATCTGATGTACTACTTTTAATTCTGAAAGGAAATACAAGTAGATTTTACAAAAGAATCTTCACAAACCACATATGGTGATACATGAGTAATAGTAGGGTTAAGGAGGAAATGAGTGAGTAAACTGGTAGTTAATCAAACAAAAGAGCCAAAAAATATCAATGTATATGTCTTAATGTTTTGTCTCATTATAGTATCGGCAATCTTAACATATCTCGTTCCAGCAGGGCAATTTGAAAGGACAGAGGTTGATGGGCGTAGTGTCATTCAACCAGAAACGTTTCAAAATGTTGATGGAAATCCAGTTGGGCTTTTAGACATTTTCAATAGTATTCATAGCGGCATGGTACAAGGTTCAAATATTATTTTCTTTGTTCTAATTATTGGTGGAGCATTTGGAATTCTTTCTGCGACTAAAGCGTTAGATGCATTTATTGCTATGCTTTCAGTCAAAATGGCGAACCGTGAAAAACTAATTATCCCTGTGCTTATGTTGTTTTTTGCTGCAGGTGGTGCATTAATGGGAATGTCAGATGAAACCATTGTGTATGTCGCGATTCTAGTTCCAATGGCGATTGCATTAGGGTTTGATGCCATTACAGGCTATGCTATTGTCACTCTTGGTGCGTCCGTTGGCTTTACTGCAGCTGTGATGAATCCGTTCACGGTTGGTATTGCTCAAGATATTGCTGAACTCCCAACATTTTCAGGGATGGGTTTCCGTCTTATCGTATTTGTTGTCTTATACTTGGCAGCCGTTATCTATGTTTATCGTTATGCTGGAAAAGTAAAAAGCAATCCTTCACTTGGGTTTTACGGGTACTATAAACAAGAAAAGAAAGAGGCTCTTTTACACGCTAACACAAAAATGGAAACGAGACACAAACTAGTGTTAATCACTTTTCTCTGCAATTTTGTTGTCCTCGTATTCGGTGTTATTAAATTAGGTTGGTATATTACTGAAATTGCTGGTTTGTTCTTATTATTTGGAGTAATTATGGGCCTTATTGGAAAATTATCTCCCTCTGAAATTGCTGATAACTTTATTAAGGGAGCAGGCAGCCTAATTGGTGCGGCTGTGATTATCGGACTGGCACAGGCGGTTTTAGTGGTTTTTGATACAGCGGGACTAATGGATACAATCCTTTACTATTCTTCACAAGCGATTGATGCAATTCCTGCTTCTATGACTGCTGTGGGGATGTTATTCTTTCAAATAGGGTTAAACTTTCTAGTTCCATCTGGGAGTGGACAAGCAGCATTAACGATGCCACTAATGGCTCCATTATCGGACTTAGTTGGTGTTACAAGACAAACAGCTGTCCTTGCATTTCAATTCGGCGATGGAATTTCAAATATCATCTTTCCTACAAGCGGCTATTTGATTGCTGGTCTAGCAGTTGCCGGAATTCCTTGGGGGAAATGGATTAAGTGGTTGCTGCCCTTTTTCTTCATTCAAATTGGAATTGCCATTATCGCACTTATGATTGCGCAGTGGATTCATTATGGACCGTTTTAAACAAAGGAGGAAATTTTCTTGCAAAATATCTATGTAGATGAGCATTTAATTAAACAAGCGATTGAAGATCGTCGCTTTTTTCACCAACATCCCGAGTTATCGGGAGAAGAATTCGAAACATGTGCCTTTATTCGTAACAGACTTGAAGCATTAAAAATAGAAATATTAGATTTCGAACCACCTAGTGTGATTGGTTTTATTAAAGGGACAAAAGGAAACAAAACGATCGCGTTAAGAGCAGATATCGATGCTTTGCCGATTACAGAAGAAGGGGATAAACCTTATCTTTCAAAAAATCCTGGGGTAGCGCATATGTGCGGGCATGATGGTCATACAGCAACATTGTTAGCGGTAGCCGAATGGCTATCGATAAAAGGAAATGAAGTCGAACCAAATATTGTCCTTATTTTTCAATCAGCCGAAGAAATTACCCCTAGTGGAGCAGATAGGCTCATTAAACAAGGAGTATTAGAAAATGTCGATGCAATTTTCGGGATTCATTTGTGGCAAGGGATGGAAAAAGGGAAAATCGGTTTAACACATGGACCGATGATGGCGTCAATTGATGACTTTGAGATCATGATTCAAGGTTCAGGCGGACATGGATCAATGCCCCATGAAACTGTTGATCCGATCTATGTGGCGACACATGTGATTCAATCTTTACAAAGCATCATTAGTCGGAAATTAAATCCAATCGATTCTGGTGTTATTTCAGTTGGAAAGATAGAAGCGGGGACGACATATAATATTATCCCAGATACCGCGAAATTAATTGGTACGATAAGGGCATTGACGCCGGAAGCTGTTGCTACGCTGCAAAACAAAATGGTTCAACTTACAGAAGGGATTTGCAAGGCATTTGATGCAAAAGGTCAAGTAGATTTTATCATCGGAACGCCGCCGCTTGTTAATCATGCTAAAGAATCTCACTTCGTTGAGTCAGTCATTCGCCAATCTTTTGGTGATGATGTATTTGAGTTAGTTGATCCGGTGATGGGTGGCGAAGACTTCTCTTATTATTTACAAAATAAACCGGGCGCGTTTATCTTTGTAGGTATGGGTGGAGAGAAAAGTATGTATCCGCACCACCACCCTAAATTCGATATTGATGAAGAGGTTATTCCAGATGCGATTAAGCTATTTATCGAAATCGCTAAAAAATATCAGTGATCGAGAACCTTGTATTTGCTCAAGATCTAATAATATTCATAAAACAGGACAGCTCATCGTAGCTGTCCTGTTTTATTTCAGTTAAATGGAGAGTAACAGATACGAACTGAGGAAAGTTTCATTATATGACGAAGCTCATTAAGTGCTTAATGAAACCTATCAGGTACTTATGTAGTAATTCATAGGAAAATAAAAAGAAATTTTTTCTACAATTATGAAAATTAGTGAAAATTATTTACATTATGTTAGTAATGTGTTAAATTTCATTTGAAAGCGCTAGCAAAACAGGTGTTAATGCTTGCGAACTTCAAAGTATACATAGAAAAGGAGCATAGTTATATGATAGTTGATCATATTACTAATTACGATTTATACAAAGGAAGCAATGAAAGGATTGATAAAGCCTTTGCTTTCATTAAAAGTATGAACTTTGACGAACTCATACCAAAAACGTATGAAGTAGAAGGAGAAGAACTTTTTTTCAATGTACTTGAATATGAAACAACAAATGTGGAAAATCGATTTTGGGAATCCCATAAGAAATATATCGATATTCACTATTTATTAGAAGGAACCGAATTCATAGGATACGAGCAATTTGAAAGAATGAGAATTAAAGAGAATTATAATGAAGAGAACGATTATTTTCTGTTGGAAGGTAGTTTGCACTCTAAAGTACGACTCCAACAGGGCGATTTTATGATTTGTTATCCGGAAGATGTTCATATGACTGGAATAAAGGTCGATGAACAGGAAAAGGTCAGAAAACTTGTTTTTAAAGTGAAAATTTAAGAGGAGTAATTATGGATATTAAAGATAAATTAGCGGTAGATGTATTAGTCGTAGGGAGCGGTATAGCTGGATTGAAGGTTAGTATTGAACTGGCTAAAGAAGGGAAAAGCGTTTTAATGTCAACCAAAACCCAGCTTTGTTCTGGTTCAAGCTTCTATCCTCTTAAAGCCTCTTTAGGAACGCAAGTAACGAAAAATGACGAGGACAAGGATCTGTTTTTACAAGATATAGAAGACGTCAGTCATAATATGCACGATAAGGATATGGCGAAAATCTATATTGAGGAGATTAAAGATCGAGTCGATGAGTTTGAAGAAATTGGGATTCAGCCTTATAAGCTTTCAGATAATCGAAAGGCATGCTTTGCCAATCATGGTCGAACGATTTATATGTTAAGAGATTGGAATAAGATAAGGGAGAACGTCACGGGAATTTTAGAAAATTACTCAAATGTAACGGTAATGGAAAGATCTGTCGTTATCTCTTTGATAAAGAGAAATGACAAGATTATCGGTGCCTTTCTTTTGGATAAAAACAAGGAATTAATTTTGATACAATGCAAGGCAGTCGTATTAGCTTCAGGAGGTTTCGGAAATATTTATAAGCATAATTTAAATCCTAATGACGTGGATGGTTCCGGACATATTCTTGCCTTAGAAGCTGGAGCTAGCTTGCTTAACTTAGAATTCATCCAGTTTATCCCAGGTTTTACAACGCCAAAATATAAGACGTTGTTTGGAGAGCACACTCTAAATTATTGTGAAGACTTTGTTGATGATAGTGGAAATAGTATTTTAGATGAAATTCTTCCTGAGGGGCTATCAAAAGAAGAGTGCTTGGAAGTTAGAAGTACACATGGGCCTTTTACGAACTCGCTCGTGTCCAAATACTTTGATATAGCTATGATGAAACAGATTATGAAGACGAGAAGTGAAGAAGGTTTTGAATTAATTTATAATAAGGCACTCTATGAGAATGAAAGTGATTTTTACACGATTTATTTAAATTGGTTGACTGAGCGGGGAATCAATCTTTTAACGGATCAGGTAAAAATAGCTCCTTTCGCCCATGCGAGTAATGGTGGAGTACAGGTTGATCATTTCGGAAAAACAAATGTAGCAGGACTCTATGCTGTAGGCGAATTGGCTGGAGGAATTGAAGGAGCTAATCGACTCGGTGGCAATTCTACAGGTGCATGTATGGTGTTTGGGAAGAGGGCTGCAAAGGATTGTCTAGCATATATAAATGAAAACTCATTTATAGAAATTGATTCACAAGAAGAGCTCAATAAATTAAACGAATCTATGAAGCATTTTTCTGTTCATGTCGATCATTCTTTGACACCTAATGAAGTGATTGATTCGATTAGAGACATTATGTGGTTTAACGGAAATGTTATCAGGGATGAACAAAATCTTCTCTCTGCTATTGAAAAGATTGAAGAATTAAGGAAATCCTTTAATATCAGTCAATTTGTTGATAATGTAAAGGATCGGAAAAGCGCTTTTAAAGCTAGGAACTTCATCATGCTGTCCAAAATTCTTTTACAGGCCATGCTTGAAAGAAAGGAAAGCAGAGGCGCTCATTATCGAGAAGACTATCCATCAGAGGATGAAAGATTTAATAAAAGGTTGTTCATCTCTTTAAATGATCATGAACTTAAACTTGAATTTAAATAAAATAAAGAGCGTACAGTGGCTTTTCATTACGTGTATTCTGACTAAGGAGTCAGGTGATCATAAATATCAAAAATTTTTACATGATAATCAAAGAAATTTTTTTCAAAATAATCATAAAATGAAGAAAATTATTTACAATGATTTATTGGTATGTTATATTTCGTTTGTAAGCGTTAACACGAAAGGGGTCTATCTAGGGTGGAGAGAAAATTGGAATTAGAAAAATTTAAAGGGATTATTCCTGCTTTTTATGCTTGTTATGATGATGCTGGGGAAGTATCAGAGAATAGAACGAAAGAATTTTGTAACTATCTCTTTGAAAAAGGGGTCAAAGGACTTTATGTAGGAGGAAGTTCTGGAGAGTGCATTTATCAAAACCTTGATGAAAGAAAAGCGACATTAAAGTATGTTTCAGAAACGTTAAAAGGAAAGCTTACTTTAATCGCTCATGTAGGTGCACCGTCTACTAGAGAAAGCGTTATATTGGCAAAGTATGCCGAAGAATTAGGATATGATGCGTTATCGGCAATTCCACCAATCTATTTCAAGCTACCTGAAAGCTCAATTGATAAGTATTGGTCAGAGATTATTGATTCAACAGACTTACCTTTTATTATTTACAATATTCCTCAAACGACAGGGTATAGCCTTTCTATGAATCTATTTAAGAAAATGCTAGAGAACAAAAAGGTTATTGGCGTAAAGAACTCCTCGATGCCTGTCATGGATATTGAAAGATTTAAGGCTTGTGGCGGAGAAAATGTAATCGTATTCAATGGACCGGATGAGCAATATGTTTCTGGAAGATTGATCGGTGCTGATAGTGGGATAGGTGGAACGTACGCGGCAATGCCTGAACTTTTCTTACAGGCTGAAGAGTTTGTTTCTTCTGGTAATTTTACAGATGCAAGAAGAATTCAAACAGATATTAATGACATCATTATCGCTTTATGTTCACTAAATGGGTCTATGTACTCTGCGATTAAAGAATTATTAAAATTAAGAGGTTTAAACATTGGTAGTGTAAGAGGACCGCTTGAGGAAGTATCAGGAGAAGATTTATTCAAAATAGAAGGAATTAAAGAGTCGATTGATCAAGCTATTCTAAAATATAGAAGGTAAGGATATGAAAAAAAGAATCGTTTGCTTTGGAGATTCAAATACATGGGGCTTTGATGCTAGAACGATGAAAAGGTTTTCAGATGGAGTTAGATGGACAAGTCTTTTAGGAGAACTATTAGGAGACGAGTTTCAAGTAGTAGAAGAAGGACTATCGGGGAGAACGAGTGTAGTCGATGATCCTTTATTTGAAGGATTAAATGGTTATTCCTATATCCATCCATGTTTAATGAGTCATGCACCTCTGGAACTAGTGATTATAATGCTCGGCACGAATGACACCAAGGAAAGATTTCATTTAACTTCTTTTAATATCGCCCAAGGAATAGCTAGACTGTCACTGAAGGCGAAGAATACGCCAGTCGGTGAAAATGGCAGGTTTCCAAAAGTACTGGTCATTGCCCCACCGCCAATTGGTAAGGAGTATTATGACACGGACATAGGAAAGTCAATGGGAAGAGAATGTGATCGTAAATCGGACGAGCTAGCTGTACATATAAGCGGACTTCTACAGGCTCAAGGAATTGAGTTTCTAGATACAAAAGGTTTAGTTCCGATGAATCAGATTGACTTTATGCATCTTGATGAGGAAGGACATAAGAAATTATCAGAAGTTGTTTTTCACAAAGTTAAGAGATTGATTTAGTAACGACATTTAAAGGGGGATTATGTATGTTTAAGAAACGATTTCTTGCTTCAATCTTGAGCGTAGCGCTCATACTCGGAGTACTTGCGGGGTGTGTTGGAAAGGAAACAAGTAAATCTTCGGGGAAAAGTTCAAGTGATGAAGTTCAAATTTCAGTTTGGTTAACTCCGCAGTGGAAGGGAGTTCTAAATGCATCTGAAGATGGTGCTGATTATGATAGCTTCTTTAAACATGCGGCAGAAAGATTCGCTGCTGAGTACAAAGATCATAAAGTAAAAGTGAATGTAGAGGTCGTTGCAAGTGACCAACGAGATGAACTAATCAACGTAAATCTTAACGGTGGAACTCCTCCAGATATCTTTTTTGAGAGCGTTTTCGCTATGGGGGACTATGCACATAGAGGTGCTTTAGTACCGTTAAATGACATTGTTGATGAAGATGCTAAAGCGGACATTGCACAGAATTTCTGGGATAACGTTACTTTCGGTGATGACATTTACTTCTATCCATTTTCACATAACCCAGGAACATTAGTTTATAATGCGGATATGTTAAGAGATGCAGGACTAGAAAAGTATATTGGTGAAGAAAATGAAATTAAAACATGGACTCTAGCAGAGTATGAAAATATTCTTTATGGTCTTAAGAAAGATTTACCTAAGAACAAATATTCAAATGCATTCCCAATGGCATTATTTGCACTAAATAATCAGGGGGATACTTGGAACCTTGCTTACCTAAGAATGTTTGGCAATAAGTTCTTTGATGAAAAAGGAAATATCATCGTTGGTGATAAAAACGGGGCTAAGGCGGCAAATTGGTTAAAGAAAATCTATGATGATGGTTTAACGAATCCAGGTGCTGAATCTGTTTCTTCAAATGATGCGAACGCAATGTTCCAGAATCAGCAACTAGGTGTTAGCTTCACAAACTCCATTTTATTTAATAATGCAAAGGCTGACATGGAATCTGGCAAAGCTCCTAAATTTGATATGAGACTTGCTAATATTCCTTCTGAAAGTGGCGATCCATTAACATTTACGTATGTAACAGGTGCGGCTATTTTTGATACGAAGGATGAAACAAGAATTAAAGTGAGTAAGGATTTTGTTAAATTTATCTCATCTGACCCAGAGCTAGTGAAGGCTTCTAAGAATGGTGTACCAGTTAGATCATCTGTTGTTGAGGAGTTCAAGGGGGAAAATCCTTTATTCGCTGCCTATACAGCTAATGATCAATTCATGTTCAACTTCACAGGAAATGTACCAGGATACAATCAATTAAGACAAGTTCTATACCCAGAACTGCAAGCTCTATATACTGGTGAAAAAACAGCAGATAAGGCAGTTAAGGACTATCAGTCAAAAGGTAATAAAATCATTGAAGATGCAAAAGCAGACTCAGTAATATATAGCAAATAGTTCTAAAGAGTATATGACTTTACCAAGAGTTGTCTCATAACGAAAGGGGCTAAACCCTGCATCTACTAGTAGAATGTGAGGTCAGCCCCCTTCTATAGACAAGCTCTTGAAGAAAGGTAAATGATACTAATGAAATTAAAAAATGAATCTTTTAAAGAAAATATAACGGGATATCTGTTTATAGCTCCACAGATGTTACTATTTTTAGTATTTTTAGTGTATCCGATCATTGAAGGAATCAGACTAAGCTTATATAAAATAAACTATCAAACTGAAACATTTATTGGTTTTGGAAACTATCAAAGATTATTTAGTGATCCAGTATTTGTTCAGTCTACCTTTAATACGGTAATATTCGTAGTATTTATTGTTGCGTTAACAGTGATCTTTGCTCTTTTTGTATCCACGGCTATTTTTGATAAAAATGCAAAATATGTATCTTTTATAAGAGGTGCCTATTATATTCCAGTAATGGTTTCCATGGTTGTAATGAGTATGGTTTGGAGCTTTTTATTGAATCCTGCTAATGGACTTATCCCGTTTGTAGCTAGACAAATGGAGCTATCAACGGTTAATTTCTTAGGTGATAAGAGCTGGGTGTTGCCAGTTATTATTTTCGTAACATTTGCCACGAATGTCGGACAGGCAATCATCTTATATATCGCTTCTTTGATAGGCGTTCCTAAAGAGCTTTTCGAAGCGGCTGAAGTCGATGGTGCAAGTAGAATGAAAATCATTTTTAAGATTCTCATTCCAATGGTTAAACCAACAACCATTTACATCATCATTATGAATATTATTGCTGTGCTGAAGATATTTGTTGTTATTCAGTTATTGACCGGTGGAGGACCGAACAATTCCTCTACAACTCTTATGTACTACTTGTATAACAATGCATTTAAGTATAATCAGCTTGGTATTGCTTCTGCCGTTGGTGTGATTATGTTCTTAATTACTTTAGCTTTATCTATTCCACAGCTAAGAGCTATGCTTAAGAAGAATTAGAGGTGAGAGAGTATGTTTGGAAATAAGAACAAGAAAGAAAAACTGGATATCATCACGAATTCCATTGTGTTATTTTTTGCTATTTTAAGTCTTTTCCCTCTTTATTGGCTTTTGACTAGTTCCTTTAAGAACAGCGCAGATGTTGTGAAAATGCCACCTGATTGGTTTCCAAAAACCTTTACCATGAGTAATTATGTAGACGTTTTCAATAATCAACCTGCTTTACTATGGGCATATAATAGTATAGTTGTAGCTTTAGTTGCGACAATTGCCTTAATCATCGTAAGCTCCCTTGCGGCATATGCCTTTTCAAAACTTAAGTTTAAAGGGAAAAATATCATCTTCATCATTTTTATTTCAAGTCTGATGATTCCGAAAGAAGTAATGATCGTTCCTTTGTTCAGAATCATTCAAAATTTTGATATGGTAAATACTCTTAGTGGGATGATCTGGCCAAACGTAGCAACTGCTTTCGGAGTATTTTTACTTAAAGGCTTCTTTGACAGTATCCCAGATTCTTTAAGAGAAGCTGCAAAAATTGATGGGGCAAGTGAATTTAAAATCTTTTATAAAATTTACTTACCGCTAGTTAAGCCTGGTATTGGTGCATTATTTATTCTGAACTTTGTTCAAGTTTGGAATGACTATTTGTGGCAGCTAATCGTTGGACAAGATGCAACTTCAAAAACTTTAATGGTAGGGATTGCAACCTTAATGCAAGACCTCAATCCAAACTTTGCTTATAAGATGGCTGGTGCTACTGTTGCAGCGGTTCCGATGCTACTTATATTTATTTTCTTCCAGAAGTATTTTACAAAAGGGATTACGATTGGTGCAGATAAATAATAATTTACAATGTGGGGATGAATACGTATGAACAAAAAACAGCAAGTATTTGATCGAGTTAAACGAGAACTGATTGTTTCATGTCAGGCACTAGAAGAAGAGCCTCTTCATAGCCCATTTATTATGGGCAAGATGGCTTATGCCGCGATGCTTGGGGGAGCAAAGGGAATTAGAGCAAATAGTGTTGAGGATATTAAAGTAATTAAAGAGACGGTTGATTTACCGATTATCGGAATCATTAAAAAAGATTATGAAGGATCTGCCGTATTCATTACGCCAACTATTGAAGAAATAGATCAACTCTATCAAGTTGGAGTAGATATTATTGCAATAGATGCAACAAACAGGGTTAGACCTGATGGGAAGACGATAAGTGAAGTGTTTCCGATAATTAGAGAAACGTATAAAGATCAGTTATTCATGGCTGATTGCTCTACTTATGAAGAAGCGAAAGAAGCTTATGAATTAGGGTTTGATTGCTTAGGTACAACCTTGAATGGTTATACAGAATATACGAAAGGCAGTAGTTTACCTAATTTTGAATTAATTGAACGTTTAGTTAAGGACTTTCCAATTCCGATCATTGCTGAAGGTGGGATTTGGACGCCTGAACAATTAAAACGTATTTTTGATTTAGGTGTTCATACAGCAGTAGTTGGAACAGCGATTACTAGACCAATGGAAATTACGAAAAGATTTATGAATGCCATTAAACCTGAATAGTAGTAGAAAATGTTTTAGTATAAATCCCCGGATGTCTCGAGGGATGGATACTGTCTATGTATTCGTAAAGGATGAATAAAATGAGAATATTAGCAGCAGATATTGGTGGAACATCTATTAAACTTGGTATGTCAGATGAAAAAGGAAATATTGAAGCTTTTAAAGAATATGATACAGAAAGTAAAAAAGGCGGAGAATATATCGTTGAAAAATTGATTCAGATTATCAAGGGTTACGAAGGGTTTGAAGCCATTGGAATCAGTACTGCGGGGCAAGTTGATCGTGTAACAGGATCGATTATTTACGCGAATGATAATATTCCTAACTATACAGGCACTAAATTAAAGACGATTTTTGAGGATGCATTTCATGTTCCAGTTGAGGTGGAAAATGATGTGAATGCAGCAGCTTTAGGAGAGGCGCATTTTGGTGCGGGGAAGGCCTATAAAGATTTTCTTTGTTTAACATATGGGACTGGGATTGGTGGTGCCATTATTATGAACTCTAACATTTACAAGGGGAATAATGGCGTTGCAGGCGAATTTGGGCATATCGTTACTCACCCACTAGGCAACCATTGTAATTGTGGCAAGTTAGGATGCTATGAAACATATTCATCTACTACAGCGTTAGTAAGAAAAGCAATGGAGCTTGACAAGAGTTTCATAAATGGTAGAGTCATTTTTGAGCGAGTAAATCAAGGTGACAAAGAATTGGAAAAGATTGTTCATGATTGGATTTTTGAAGCGGCTTTAGGGCTTACATCTTTAATTCACATCTTTAACCCACCAGCAATCATAATTGGTGGAGGAGTTATGGAACAGGAGAAACTTGTAAAAATGGTTTCGAGTAAAGTAAAAGAGCTTATAATGGAAAGTTTTTCAGATGTTCATATAATGAAGGCATCGCTAGGAAATAAAGCCGGTATCCTTGGTGCAGTTTCGCTTCATTTACAAGGAGATTACTAGAAGAGGTGTTTAATGAATAAGACTGATATTTTTCCGCTCATTCACGCCAGATACAATTCATTTACAAATACGGAGAAAAAAGTAGCTGACTATATCCTTGAACATACAAAGGAAGTCATATACATGTCGATCACAGATTTAGCTGATGCTTGTAGTGTCGGTGAGTCTAGTGTATTTAGATTTTGTAAAACGATGAAACTAAAGGGGTATCAGGAATTTAAAATTGCTTTAGCTCATAGTATTTCACATGATGATGAAACTCCACAGCTTTCTGGTCAGATTAATATCCAAGATACAATTGAGGAGATTTCATCCAAGATATTAACAACAAATATCAGTGCGCTTACAGAAACCTATAACAATATGAATAATGATGCTATTATTCAATCTATTGATAGTATGATTAAGGCTGAAAGAATTCATTTCTTTGGTGTAGGTGCTTCATTAATGACAGCTATGGAAGCTAAAAATAAGTTTATGAGAATCTGTAACAAAACAGAGTGTGCAATTGATTCTCATCTGCAAATTATGTCAGCAGCATTAATGACCGAAAATGATGTTGCAATTCTTATTTCTTATTCAGGATCAACTAAAGATATGATTGAAGTAGCAAAATGTGCAAAGGAAAGAGGAGCCAAGATTATTGTCATCACTCGATTTGCCAAATCACCTTTAACAAATTATTCAGATATCACTTTGCTTTGTGGTGGAAACGAAGGTCCTCTTCAAGGGGGAAGTTTATCAGCAAAAATATCACAGCTATACTTATTAGATATTCTATATGCAGAATTTTTTAATCGAACATATGAGGACGCTGTCATTAATAAAGAAAGTACGGCAAAGGCAGTTATTTCTAAAATGCTCTAAGAGTATCTAAACGAGCAAAAGCACTGGCAAACGCCATTATGTGAGATGACGGGACAATTTCCTAATAGAACAGATCATAACAATTTGTGCTTAGGCTATTTGGGGTGTTCCTTTGATTCGGGAAGCCTTTTTTATTTCTACTTGATTAGTTACGACCTCGAAAAAGGAAATTTGTTCTACTTGAGAGGAAGGCTTTAGTGCGAGATAGGACATAAAAGGTTAAGTCAATACATAATCAAGACAGAAATGATAAAAGTACATAAAATAAGGGAGAGGTTGTCTTGTTTGGGACAGCCTCTCTTCTTACGTGTAAAACAATAATGCTCCATACACCATTATGGTTCAGAGTGCTCAATATTTCTTTTTGTTGGTTTAAGCCTTTCTTCGATATCAGCTTCTAATTCAACAAAATAAAACTCGCCACCTTTTGACTTTCTACTATCTACCTACTTCGACTTCTATTATAAAAAGCCTTCATATATTCCGAAATCAAGACTTAAATTATAAGGAATTCAACTTGTTTACATTCCAGAGTCTTTAAATGAATTAATTGTTCAGAAGGAACTTAAAGGGGAAACATGAAGCTACAAACGAACGGCAAAAACAACGTGCTAAAAAGGAGATATACACAATCTAAAATCAAAACAAGTTATTGTCTTTATCTTTTCTTAGTCCCTGCATTTCGAGTTATAATTTTGCCTACGTTAAACATCATATTCACCCTATCCCCCGATTTTTTTGGTCATTTCAAATGTGTACATTTTTAAAGGAAACTTTTACCGGTTTGTGAAAACAGAAAAATAAAGAACAAAAATCGAAATCGCGGTTTTATTTTTTAAGAGTTTAGAGACAATAAGATGATGGCTTTCAAGAATGGAAAGAAACAAATACGTTTGAAGGAAAAGTCCGTGGTAAAAATGTCTTAAACAGTTATAAGATTGATCAGATGTAAATTACGGTGTTGGTACCCTGTCTTTTATAGTCATAGTCATTTGTAATTTCTGAAATAGAAACGAATACCAGTTTCAAATTGTATCTGTCTAAGGATAGTTACCAAGGAGAAATATACGAGGTGAATGAGTATGAAAAGGTTAAATAAAGCCAAGATTTTTAAGTCTGTAAAAATTATTTTTCCACTGATTTTATTAGTACTTGCAGTCTTTGAAATAAAAAAATTTACTGGAAACATAGATATTCAAATGCTTCGTCATGAAGTAAGCCAGTTGCATTTTGCTAAGACGATCTTTATTCTTCTTCTTACTTTTTGTTCCATTTTCCCTATGGTTTTTTATGATGTATTTTTAGCGAAAATATTAGGTATTAAAGTTCCTCTGAAAGAGTTGGTAAAAAAGTCTCTTATCGCGAATTCTTTTTCAAATTTAATTGGTTTTGGAGGTCTTGTTGGAGCTACGCTAAGAACATATTTCTATAATGAATACGAAGCTGACAGGAAAAGACTGGTGAAAAAAATTGCATTTGTTTCACTTTTTTATCTTACAGGTATCTCTTTACTTTCCTGGATTGTACTTGTCGCTTATAGGAATGCCCCTTTGATTCAAGAGACAAGATGGCTTTTCTGGGCCGTTGTAGCCGTAAGTATATATTTGCCGCTTTTTATTATTGTACATATCATCCAACGCCAAAAAGCTACTGGTTCAGGTACTGATCTTGGAATTATGATAAAACTACTCATTGTTTCTTTACTTGAATGGATAGGCGCATTTCTATGCATTTGGTTATTATCTTTTATTTTGAAGCTACCCATTTATTTTAACGATCTTGTCCCTGTTTTTATCGTTGCTTCATGTGCTGGTATTATCAGTATGATTCCTGGGGGCTTTGGATCCTTTGATTTAGTCTTTATTTGGGGAACCCATGCACTGGGTGTTCCAGATGAGAAAGTGCTAGTCGTATTGCTATTTTATCGTATAGGCTATTTTATCCTTCCATTTTTAGTAGGAGTTTTTCTTTTTATCAAAGATTTTTGGAACAAGTGGAATAAATCATGGAACAATCTACCCAAAGTGGTCATGGTGAGGATAAGCCATGTAATATTAACCTTTTTGGTGTTTTTTTCAGGAATTATTTTACTTCTTTCAGCGGCAGTACCAGGAATTATCGAAAGGTTACAAATTGCCCAGGAATTTTTATCATTGCCAATCATGAATATATCTCATCAGCTCTCCGTTGCAACAGGTTTTATCTTGCTTGGTTTATCCCGAAGTATTCAGTATAAGGTGAAACGGTCATATTCTCTAACTATGGCTGTATTGTTTTTGGCCGCCTTATTTTCTTTCTTTAAAGGACTTGATTATGAAGAGGCATTATACCTTTTGATTGTTATTGTGCTCCTGAGAATGTCAAAAAATCGTTTTTACAGAGAAAATTTTATATTAAGCTGGGGCAAAACGATTTTTGATATAGCTGTGTTTGTCATGATTACCTTAATGTATGTCTTAATTGGATATTCAAATTTACCTACCTCCAAATTGAAAGTAAATTCAAAGCTATCGCCGTATGTGATTCAAGATTATCATGACTTATTTAATAGTGCTTTAATTGGCTTGCTTATTGCTTTCTCTCTATTTATTGCGGGTTATTTGTTAAGTCGGGATAAAAGATGGAGTATGGAAACATCCCTTGCTCAGGAAGGTGAAATTATTGAACACTTAGATCGATATAATGGAACGGTTCTAACGCATTTAATTTTTTTACATGATAAATATATCTATTGGAATCAAAAGCACAATGTCATGTTTTCTTATCAGATATTTTCTGACAAGCTAGTGGTCCTTGGAGACCCGATCGGTGAACGCGATGAATTGCTTCTTGCAATCGAAGAATTCCGTGAAACATCTGATCTTTATGGATTTACACCTGTCTTTTATGAAGTCAGCAATACGATGCTCCCTTATCTTCATGAAAACGGTTATGACTTTTTTAAACTTGGCGAAGAAGCATATGTTGATTTAGACCATTTTTCATATAGTGGGAAAAAAATGAAAGGAGCCAGGGCAGTAAAAAACAAGTTTGAACGAGAGAATTATCATTTTGAAATTGTAGCCCCTCCTTTTGATGAAGATTTCATGAAGGAACTTAGGGGAATATCCAATGAATGGCTTCAAGGAAGAACGGAAAAAGGTTTTTCCCTCGGCTTTTTTGATGAGAATTACCTCAATAAAGCTGAGATTGCCATTGTGAAAGCTGAAGGAAAGGGGATTCTTGGATTTGTAAACATTATGCCGGTTTACGATAAAAAAGATACGATCTCTTTGGATTTAATGCGATTTGGTAAGGATGCCCCTTCTGGAACGATGGACTTTGTTTTTCTATCCTTATTTGAATGGGCAAAAGAGGAAGGATATAAATCCTTTAATATAGGGATGGCACCTTTATCTAATGTTGGAATTTCAAAGTATTCATTTTTAAGTGAGAAAGTAGCTTCCCAAATATTTATGCATGGTCAATTTCTCTATTCATTTCATGGTTTAAGAAAATTTAAAGAAAAATATGCAGATATATGGCATCCTAAATATTTAGCTTACCGAAAGAAAACTTCATTGCCTATTACTATGACACAAATCACCTTATTGATTGGGAAGAAAAGAAAAAAATGAGAAGCTAGTCATTTTCTTTCTAACTTTGAAAAATAAGTGTTCTTTTGAAAGTGTGAAAATATTTAAAATCATCCTTGTTCCATTCTGGACGGAAGAAACACATCGAAAAAGGTACAATGTCCTATTGAGCTTATGAAAGCAAAATATCTGTAAGAGTGACTAAGTAAATATAACGGTTTATATTTACTTAGTCAGAACGTTTTAAAATGCTATATCAAATTAGACTAAGACTTATAGCAAAAGCTTGTCTCCTTACATAGAATAAAGAAAAGCTGTCATCATTGGTATCTGAATTCAGCTGTTTTAAACGGGTTTGCATAGCGTGGCCCCGTCTTTTTATCAAATTTCGAAGTCGAAAAATAAAAGGAATTATGCAATTTTACTAGAGGTGATTACTAATCTACTATCATAGTAGTTTAGTAATGAATAATTTTTACGAGGTGAAGTACATTGAAGGTAGATGCTGTTTTTGAAGGTGGTGGGATCAGGGGAATTGCTTTTATTGGAGCGATTCAGGCGATGGAGGAGGAGAACGTTGAGTGGGAACGATTGGCTGGAACATCAGCAGGCGCCGTCATCGCTGCACTGGTGGCAAGTGGTTATAAAAGCTATGAAATTAGAGACGAGCTAAGTAAACTTGATTTCTCAAAGCTAAGAGGCAGAACGATCTTGAATCGAGTCCCCATAATCGGTACCTTTTTAGCGCTTGTGGTACATCTTGGAATTTATAAAAACAATTATTTAGAAACATGGGTCGATTCACTTCTTGCAGAAAAAGGAATTAAGACATTTGCCGATCTTCCAGAAGGCAAGTTGAAGATAATTGCTTCCGATATTTCGAACGGCCAATTGCTTATTTTGCCAGATGATTTGGTTCGCTATGGAATGACTCCTGCTGATTTAAAAGTTTCAACTGCCATTATGATGAGTACCTCATTACCATTTTTCTTCCGTCCGGTTATTTGGAAATCAAAAGACCGTAACAAATCCTACATTTTAGATGGTGGATTACTTAGTAACTTCCCAATATGGATATTCGATACAGACAATCCCCGCTTTCCAACGTTTGGCTTCCATTTTGTGAAAAATGAAGTGAACATAAATGCAGTTATACCAACGCCAATCCACCTTTTTAAAAATATATTTAAAACGATGCTTCAAGCCCATGATTTAAGATATATGAAAGAAGAAACGATTGAGCGCACGATTCAAATCCCTACTGGTGATATCAGCGCAACTGATTTTGAACTGAATAAAGATGAAATCGATTTTCTCTATAGATCAGGCTATAATTCCACTAAAGAATTTTTGTCGAAGTGGGATTTTGAACAATATAAGATCAAGCGAAGCCAAAGAGTGAAGAATAAGTAGTTAAAAGAAAACTCTATCCCTTCAAACAAAAGAGCAGGATCTTTTCGTTACATGTGTTTTCTGTTTAGCCAGTTTTGCTTGAAATAGTGACCATTATTTCTGCAAGCGGTGTTTTAGTCATAGGAAAGGTTTGTGCCTTCATATCTTTTTTACGATCTGAATCTGTAATGAACTGAGTAATCAAAGGAAACTATCGTAAATTACTTTATGATAGTTTCTTAGGTTTCATCGCAAGGTGTTTGTCGGAATCCTTCATTGATAAGGATTCTTTCATTCATTTTTGTTCAGTAGACTGGAAAAAGCCTCATTGTATTGGCTAATAGATTGAAATGTTGGTTGAATTATCAGAATAATATAACTAACATGACAGGTTATATGTTAAAATAGTTTTATTGAGAGTCATACATATTATTTTGCTACAAGCAAAGCTTGTTTGAAAGGGAGAATTCAATGATTATTGGGTTGTTAATTATTTTACTTCTTGTGTTATTTTTGCCTTTTTTTATCAAACACATTGAAGAGAATTTAGAAGTATTTTTGTTTATCATGGGTTTTTTAGCTGCAATTGTAGGTGGCGTATTTGACAAGCATCTTCTAATTAAAGCATTAGAGGATCCGATTAAAATTACGATTGCTGTTTTGGTAGCTGGACTATTATTTAAATGGCTTAAGACGCCTTTGGAAAAAGCGATTCTAGGCATAAGTCGTGCGATGCCTTTTCGGTTATTTATTGCTCTAATCGTTATTATCTTAGGATTGCTTTCAAGTGTAATTACAGCAATTATCGCTGCTTTAATTTTAGTTCTTATTGTCAGTGTTCTTACACTTGACCGTCAATCAGAGGTTCGACTTGTTGTTTTAGCCTGTTTCTCAATCGGTCTTGGAGCAGCATTAACACCAATTGGTGAGCCACTTTCAACTATTGCTATCAGTAAATTAGGAGAAGATTTCTTTTACCTCTTCCGATTAATTGGCCCTGAAGTTATTCCTGCTGTGCTGATTTTTGGGATTCTTGCTGCGTTACTGGTTCATCCGAAACAAAATCAAGATGGATTGTCCAATAATCAATCGAGGGAAACCTATCGTGAAATTATTATTAGAACGATAAAAATTTATTTGTTTGTAATGGGACTGACGCTTCTAGGGGAAGGTTTTGAAACGTTGATCAACCGTTACCTGCTGGATTTAAATACGGGGATCTTATACT
The DNA here is from genome assembly GCF_014138605.1 of Peribacillus huizhouensis. Lineage (GTDB taxonomy): Bacteria > Bacillota > Bacilli > Bacillales > DSM-1321 > Peribacillus > Peribacillus huizhouensis. The sequence continues at coordinate 90,045 of NZ_JACJHX010000014.1, forward strand.
GGATTAATATGATTTCAGCAGTCCTTGATAATGCGACTCTCGCTGCGGCTGAAATTAGCCCTTCGATGGATGAACCGACTATTAAGGCGATTCTACTTGGTCTATTAATAAGTGGTGGAATGCTGATACCAGGCAATATCCCGAATATCATATCAGCTGGAAAACTAGGGATCACAAGCAAGGAATGGGCGAAATTCGGTCTACCTGTTGGTTTAGTTACTATGTTTGTTTTCTTTATTGTTATCACTTTATTTTAATAGATTAGGGATCTTATTAGAGAAACAACACTAATACGACAAAGGAGCCACAAGGTTTCCTTTGTAGGATAAAAACTGGTCTAACTATGTATATTCAAGGTTAACTCTCTGAATCAATCTAACTTTTGAAATAAATCAATCTTCATCTCATATTTGTGTGCCACACAAAAAAAGTAATATAATATTATGAAGGACTATGAATGTCCTCGAAATGTTCAATGATGGAGGGGAAAACGATGAGCAATCAAATTAAAGTAGGTATCGTAGGGTATGGTAATCTTGGTAGAGGAACAGTAGACGCAATTAAACAATGTCCGGATATGGAACTTGTTGCTATTTTTACAAGAAGAACACCCGACAGTATCTCGGTAAATGAACCAAATGTGAAGGTTTTACATATCTCTCAAGCTGAGAATTATAAGGATGAAATTGATGTAATGATATTATGTGGAGGATCGGCAACTGATCTTCCAGAACAAGGTCCAGATTTTGCAAAAATGTTTAACACGATAGATAGTTATGACACACATGCTAAAATTCCTGAATATTTTAATTCAGTTGATCGTTCTGCAAAAGAAAGTGGGAAGACGAGCATCATCTCTGTTGGCTGGGATCCAGGTTTGTTCTCGATCAATCGTTTAATGGCAGAAGCTATTTTGCCGAACGGTGAAAATTACTCATTCTGGGGGGAAGGTGTCAGCCAAGGACATTCAGATGCTGTTCGTAGAGTTGAAGGTGTGAAAGGTGCTGTTCAATATACCGTACCAATCGAAGAGGCAGTTGAAAAAGTAAGAAGTGGTGCAAATCCTGAATTAACAACTGCAGAGAAACACCTTCGCGTTTGCTATGTTGTAGCAGAAGAAGGATATGATCAAGCCAAAATCGAACAAGATATTGTAACGATGCCGAACTACTTTGCCGATTATGAAACGAAAGTGAACTTTATTACAGAAGAAGAATTAAAAGAGAATCACTCAAAATTGCCACACGGTGGTTTTGTTATTCGTGGTGGGAAAACAGGATCAGGCAATAAACAAATTATTGAATTCTCACTAAATCTTGATAGCAATCCAGAGTTTACTGCAAGTGTATTAGTCGCATATGCACGAGCTGCATATCGCTTAAACAAAGAGGGACAAGTTGGTGCCAAAACCGTTTATGAAGTTGCACCTGTATATTTATCTCCAAAATCTGCAGAAGAATTAAGAAGAGATCTACTGTAGAATTTTCTTTATGAGAGTTACCGGAAGCTAGCAAATATAACAAAAAAGAGGGTCAGACCTCGCACACTAAATCAGTATGCAGTGTTTTTTACACGTACTTATACTGTATTTAGTTGTTGCGGGGTTTGGCTCTTTTGCTTATGAGAGAGACCAATGCTTGCGCGTAATCATGAGATTCTGACTTGTAATCTTCTTTTTAGATATAGTTCAGAGCGTATTTTCTTTAAAGGTCTTTTCCTAAAATTGCTTCATAATATTTATAGAAAAACCCTTCACACAATTAAAGCCATTATCAACTGTAGAAAGGGGATTCTTTGTGGAAAAGACGAAACTGACAGGTCGAATTGTAACACCGAAAGATTCTGATTATGAGCAAGCGAGAACAAATCTGAATTTGAGCATACCTAAGTTTCCAAAGGTAATCGTTTTTTGTCAAAATGTTGAAGATATAGTGAATGCATTAAAATGGGCAAGGGAGAATCGGGTTCCTTTCCGTTTGAGAAGCGGTCGCCATAGTTTTGAAAATTTTTCTTTATTGAACAGAGGTCTGGTTATTGATGTAAGTGAAATGAATCAAATCATATGTAATCGCCAAAGTTTAACCGCGAAGATTGAGGCGGGTGCGGGATTAGGGAAAGTATATCAAGAATTATGGGAATATGGAGTCACCATTCCCGCCGGAACATCTATTAATACCGGGATTGTCGGCCTCACACTTGGCGGAGGAATTGGTTTATTAACAAGGTTATATGGACTAACTTGTGATAATCTTCTTGAAATTGAAATGGTTAAAGCTTCTTCCAATAGAGGCGCGGAAGTCATTAAAGCAAATAAGTATGAAAATAGCGATTTATTCTGGGCTTCCCGTGGTGGTGGTGGTGGGAACTTTGGCATTGTCACGTCACTTACATTCAGGGTCCATCCAATCTCAGACGTATCGATTTTCTCAATTACATGGGAATGGGAGGATTTTGAAGAGGTATTTAACGTCTGGCAGAATTGGGCACCTTTCACGAATAAACGCCTTACTTCTACAATTGAATTAAGAGCAAAGGAAGTAAATAGAATTGAAGTACTAGGGGAGTTTGTTGGTCCCGCCACAAAATTAAAGCAACTAATTCAGCCATTATTGGAAGCTGGCAGCCCTATAGATCAAAGAGTAAAAGAGGTACCGTATATTGACACGGTCAAATTTTTTGATTCTCCAAGCGGAGATCGACCAACACATTTTAAGCGTTCTGGTTCTTTTATAGAAAAACCACTTTCAAGAGAAGCCATTTTAAAGATGAAACAATTTTTGTCAAACGCACCTAACGAAAATGCAGCGATATGGCACCAATCACTGGGAGGTGCAGTGAGCCGATTTGATCCTAAAGATACAGCTTACTATTATCGAGAAGCCATTATCGGCCAAGAGTATATTTCTTCTTGGAATACCGAGCGTGAGGAACGGAAAAACGTCGAGTGGATTGAAAGGCTCAGAAGAGCGCTATCGAAGGATACGATGGGTGATTATGTGAACTGGCCAGATATTTATATCAAAGATTGGCCAACAACCTACTATGGAGAAAATGTCAGCCGGCTAAGAAAAGTTAAAACCGCATATGATCCGTATAATGTATTTACCTTTCCTCAAAGTATTCCTCCTTACAACAAACGAATATTTTAATACAGAAAGGAGATGACTCTGAAGGTAGTGGGTTTATTCAACGAGTCATTTTCTTTTTTGATTGTACTCTTCTCGACCTTCATGAAGTATTCATAATTTTCCTTTTGGATATTATCAAACGAATGAAATGGGTATGACGTTAAGCACCACCACCGTTTACCATGAAAGCCCCATCCTGTAGCACGATACACTCGCCTAAATACAATGGTGGCGGTGCGGAGCCGGATTGTTGCAGTACTTTCTTAATAAAGTATGTATAGCTGCAAAGTAGATTAGCTAGATTAGTAAGTCGCGAAGCCCCGTCCCCATGTCCTTTAATGAATGTAAATGTTTTGTTAATCTATGATTCTATTGAAGGATTTTCCCAAAACATTAAAGAAATCAGTAGTAGAATATTAGCTTCTATTGGAGAAAACAAATAGGAGGGCAGATCTTGATATCAAAAGTTGTAGTTCGTACCCCTTTTATAATGAATATGTGGGAGCGCCACCCAAAAACTTGGAGAATATTAATTGACTTGGGGATCTTCCTTAAATATAAAACATTAAACATTAATAAAATTCCCAACAAAATTATATTATCATCATCCAATGTTCTTTATGTTAACTCAGAGGAGAATCGTGGTAGAGCATTATTAATTAGTGATGGCATCACACAAAAGCGACTTTCTTATTTTTGGAGTACATCTGTAAAAGAATTCTCGCCAAATCTGATCATAGATGTTGGGGTAAACTATGGTGAATGTCTTTTTTCAACAACCTATCCCGTAGGAGCGATCATCTATGGAATCGAAGCGAATCATCATTTGATTCAATACATCATTAAGTCGAGAGAAGTTCACCCGAATAAGGCACAAATAACGATTATCAATGCCTTTGCATCAGACAAAACCGACGAACAAAAAGAATTTTATATCGATAAGCATTGGTCGGGAACATCTTCGGCATCCTATATACCTGCTCACAATATGATTGAAAAGGTGCCTGTTCGTACCATTACGATTGATTCAATCTTTAAGAAAGGCTCAACAAATGGAACCGTTCTTTTTAAAGTGGATGTCGAAGGGTATGAAGCGTTTGTTTTAAAAGGGATGAGCAGGTTACTAGAGAGCTGTAAATCAGCGATTGGTTTTATAGAATTTAATAGTGAATATATTGAAAAATCAGGAATGATAGTAGCCGCTTTTTTCTCTTTCTTGCAAAAATACTTTACGATTTACATGTATGTAGCAGACGATATTTTAGTAAGAGTGGACAGCATTCATTATGAAGATTTACATGGTATTTTGGGGACTGACAATATTCATACAGATTTACTAGTTGTAACAGATGAAGAGAATATAGAAGTATTTGACTTTATCATACAAGATCATCATAAAAAAATGTAAAAAGGGTGTCCCAAAAGCAAAGGGTCAGCCCCTTATGAGACACCCGCTTCTCTATCAATTTCATCTTGTTGATTTAAGTCAAAGATAGAGTATTGCTAATTAACTTTTTTTTATACGCTTGTACTGGTAGAATAATAGAGAAACAAGTTCCTTTACCGTGTTCACTGGTCACATGTATATGTCCATTCATCCCTTTAATAATACTATACGAAACCATCATTCCGAGTCCGGTTCCTTTTTCTTTAGTTGTAAAATAGGGCTCGCCAAGACGATTGATTTGTTCTTGTGTCATCCCTGCCCCTTCATCCTGGATATTAATATGGAGAGTGGTATCTTTATAGTCTAAATGGATGTTAATTTCTCCATGATTTTCCATCGATTCAATTCCATTTTTCATGATATTAATCAAACACTGTTGGAATTTTTTTTTGTCCCCTTTAGCAAGATAATGATGATGCTCTACTAAAGATAACTTCACCTGTATTCCGTTCATATTGGCTAACGGGATGATTACATTGACGGCATGTTGAACTTCTTCATTAATATTAATATTTTCCTCTATGTCGAATGCCGGTTTAGCAAAAGTTAAATAATCGTTAATCACTTCTGTAGCACGATCCAATTCTTGTAACGCAATAGTTGCATACTCTTTTCTTGCCTGTGTAGCTTCACCTTCAGATAGCATTTGGATAAATCCGCGGCTGACAGTGAGCGGATTTCTAACTTCATGAGAGATGCTTGCAGCAAGATGGCTCACAATTTGTAGCTTTTCAGCTTTTACTAACTTTTGTAGCACCTGAAAATTTGTTTGGATCACTTCCCAAAGAAGAGTAGATATGAACATGCCGATGATATGTATGACGACATACTTTGTCCAGAATATGCTATCTATTTTTACATGAAATATATGTATTGAAACAATCGCTGAACTAGATAGTGCAAATAGAGTTAATGCAAAACTTAATGTTAGTTTTTGTTTAATGTTCATATTTAAGTAGTATTTAGATAAAAAGATTGCGAGTAAACCGATGTAGATATGTGTAATCGCTGTAACATAAAAACCTACATCATTACCTTGTAAATAGCGGATAATTAGGACTAATAACAATTGTGAAAAACCTAAACGAAATCCTCCGATTAAACTTCCTAAAATAAAGGGGATCCAGCGAAGGTCCCAGATGAAACTCTTTTCAAGTGCTACAGGAAGCAGCATGCATAGGATAAGAGAGACTATTGGGAAAATACCGATAACCCAGCCTTTTATTTCTTCTAAACGATACACATATTTAACCAAATAAACCATTTGTACTAAACATAGAGAGAGTAGAATAAATAAAAAATTGATAAGTAAGTCCTTCGTCATAAGGTCCATCGTTGCACCGAACTTTCAATAGTAGTATGAATAGTTGAAATATTATATGTAAATCATACCAAAATAAGTAAATTAATACTAGTGATATATAACAGAAGAAAGAATTTTCAAACAAAAGAAACGACGAGGAACTTTCTTACAAAAAAGAGAGTGCCCCATAAGTGTTCTGGCTCCCACACAGCACTGCATCTAGATTATCTTAAATCGAAATCACGCTAGATATAGTATTGTGGGGGCTGTCACATTGGCTCATGGGACGCCCTCTATGATTCAAATTTATTTGAGATTTAATTATTAGAATAATTCGAGTTTTTTGATCCGTTCTACGGCCTTTACCAATAACTTTTCATCCACTAATAAACCGACACGAATATACCCTTCTCCATATTCACCAAACCCATTGCCGGCGGCAACTGCTACATCTGCTTTCTCAAGCAAATAATTGGCGAATGTTTCACTAGTAAACCCACTAGGCACCGGCAACCAAGCGAAAAACGATCCAGTTGGTGCTTCAACTTTCCAGCCAATATTTTGGCATGCCGTAATAAAGGCATTTCGACGTTGTTCATAACGGTTGACGAGTTCTCCAACACATTGCTGATCATCTGTTAGCGCTGCAACTGCGGCCTTTTGCACAGCTGGAAAAAGACTGCAGTATAAATGATCTTGGATAAGGTTTAGAGCTTCGATAATTTTGGCATTACCAACCGCAAAGCCGACGCGCCAGCCGGCCATATTATAGGTTTTAGATAATGTATACATTTCTATGCCGACGTCTTTTGCACCATTGACCTCAAGAAAGCTTACTGGTTTTTTTCCATCAAATCCAATTGCGCCATAGGCAAAATCATGCAAAATCGTGATTGAATGTTTTTTTGCAAAAGCAACTGTTTCTTCGAAGAAAGTCCGATCTACTGTAGCCCCAGTCGGATTGTTCGGATAGTTAAGATACATTAATTTTGCTGATTCTTTTTGTTTTTGCGGAATGGCGTTGAAATCAGGTAAAAATTGATTTTCAGCTTTAAGTGGGAATGTTTTATATTCGACATTCGCTAACACTGCACCTGATAAATAATCCGGGTATCCTGGATCAGGCAATAACATTAGTTCGCCTTCATTTAACAAGCACATTGGCAGCTCGACTAGACCTGTTTTCGTCCCAAATAAAATAGCTATTTCAGTCTCTGGGTCGATAGCTACTCCGTATTGTTTCAAATAAAATTCGCTAGCAGCTACCTTCAGTTCTTTAAGTCCTCTAAACGGGGAGTATTTATGAGTTAGTGGATCCTCTGCCGCAGTTTGGAGAGCTTTGATGATGTGTGGTGGTGTCGGCTGATCTGGGTTACCTTGCCCTAAATTAATAACATCCCGTCCTTCTGCAACTGCCTTGCCTACCTTTTCAACTAGGTTTGCAAAAAATTGTACTGGTAATTTTTTTAAGCGCTCTGAATATTCCATGTGAACCACCTTTTATGTAAGAGTTGCTATTTAATCTAAAATTTTATAATATTTAGATAAAAAAGTCTAGAGGTGTCAAAAATGAAGATTGCTTGTGTACAAATGGATATCGCTTTTGGGGAGCCAGATCAAAATTATACAGCGATTGAGAAATACATTGAAGAAGCGGCAAAAGCACAAGCGGATGTCATTGTCTTTCCGGAAATGTGGAATACAGGCTACGCTCTTGATCAACTCGACAGACTGGCTGATCGAGAGGGAAGCATAACAAGAAAGCTACTGTCTCAACTGGCCAAAAAACATCAAGTGAACATTGTCGGTGGTTCAGTAGCAACAAAAAGAGGAGACAAATACTTTAATACGATGTATATCGTGGATAGAACTGGAAAAATTGTCGCGGCCTACGATAAAGCTCATTTATTCAAGTTAATGGATGAGCATGTATATTTAAACGAAGGACAAAGTATGAATGTATTTGAAATGAATGGCATTACATGTGGCGGGGTCATCTGTTATGATTTGCGGTTTCCAGAATGGATTCGGACACATGCATTAAATGGAGCCAAGATTATGTTTATCCCGGCTCAGTGGCCGAAGCAACGTATTGACCATTGGCAATTATTATTGCAAGCTAGGGCGATTGAAAACCAGTGTTTTATCGTGGCTGTCAACCGTGTCGGTAATGACCCAAATAATGAATTCAATGGTCATTCCATGGTCATTGCACCTTGGGGTGAGCTACTAATTAGCAAACAAACAGAGGAAGGGATCTTGTACGCGGACCTTGAGTTAGAGGAAGTCGATCAGGTGCGGAAGACGATACCCGTTTTTAAAGACAGGCGGACGGATTTATACGAATTATAAGGGGAAAAATTAGTACTCTGCTAGAGTAGTAGAGTTTATCCCGCTTTAACGGGCCGTACCCCCCTACTGAATGAAGTTTCCCTTTTTAGTTAGTTTTTTTTAAAGATTGACAATAATAGGATAGTTTTATAATATATTAATTACATTAAATTTAATTTAAGCTAAGCTACTTATCCAGAGCGACTGAGGGACTAGGCCCTATGACGTCCGGCAACCCCCAATAATTGGGAAGGTGCCAATCCTGCAGAATGATCTTCATTCTGAAAGATAAGTCGAGATTCTTTCGTATTTCGATGCTCCTTTCAGTTGAAGGGAGCATTTTTCGTAGGATGAAAAGTCTATATATTTTAAATGACTTGTCAATTTGGAGAAATGTGAGGAATTGTATGATTAAAATTCGTAATCTTTCAAAGATTTACAAAACGAAAAAAGGATTAGTTAAGGGAGTAGATGACGTCTCTCTAACGATTCAAAAAGGCGAAATTTATGGAATTGTTGGATATTCTGGAGCAGGAAAAAGTTCATTGCTGCGTTGCATTAATTTGTTGGAGCGACCTACTTCAGGTCAAATTAAAGTGGATGGAACCGATCTTACATCTTTAAAAGGTGAGGATTTACGCTTAGCAAGGTTGAAAATTGGTATGATTTTCCAACATTTTTATTTGATTAGTCAAAAGACTGTATTTGATAATATTGCTTTTTCTTTAAAAGCTGCCAATGTACCAGCAAATCGAATAAAAGGGCGAGTAGAAGAATTGCTAGAAATGGTAGGTCTTGCTGATAAAAAAGACGTATATCCTTCGCAATTAAGTGGCGGTCAAAAACAAAGAGTTGGAATTGCACGGGCTCTTGCTAATAACCCAAAGGTGCTTTTATGTGATGAGGCCACATCAGCACTAGATCCGACTACTACAAAGTCCATATTGAGTTTATTGAAGAAAATTAACAAAGAGCTTCATATTACAATTGTTTTAATTACGCATGAAATGAATGTTGTAAAGGAAATTTGTAATCGAATGGCTATTATGCAATCAGGTAAGGTTATTGAAGAAGGGGCGGTATATGATATTTTTGCTAACCCACAGACGGAACTTACCAATGAGTTTATTGAAAGTGTTGTATCTTTTGAAATCCCAGAAGTGATTTTGAATGGATGCACTGGACCGATTGTCAAAGTGATCTTTAAAGGGAAGATTGCTTCTGAAGGAATTATTTCCGATATGCTTCAGCAATTTAACGTTAGTGGTAATTTTCTGCACGGTTCTATTGAATATATTCAGGAAATACCACTTGGCATCTTTATTATGGAATTAAAAGGTGAAAAGGAAGAAATAGAGGGCTCACTCCAGTTTATTGAAGGTCGGGCTGCACAAGTAGAGGTGATACGCGGTGGGCTTTGATTATCATCATTTCATAGAACTTATCCCAGATATAAATCTAGCATTTATGCAAACAGTTTATATGATTACAATTTCGTTAATCGTTGCTGTTCTGATCGGTCTGCCGATTGGAATATTATTATTTGTGACGGACAAAGGTTTATTTTTAGAAAATCGCTGGTTCAAAAATGGTTTAGGATTTGTAGTGAATTTAGTCCGTTCGATTCCGTTTATCATTTTATTAGTTGCACTACTTCCACTAACGGACTGGATCGTAGGATCAACAATTGGACCTACTGCAGCAAGCGTATCTTTATCGGTGGCCGCGATTCCGTTTTTTGCTCGAATTGTCGAGACAGCATTGCGTGAGATTGATAAAGGTGTCATTGAGGCAGCTATTGCTGCTGGTGCAACACCATGGATGATCGTTAAAGATGTACTACTGCTAGAAGCCAAGTCAGGCATTATCTCAGGTGTCACGTTAACGCTCGTCAGTTTAATTGGATTTTCGGCTATGGCTGGTACTGTTGGCGGCGGTGGAATCGGTGATTTAGCTATCCGTTTTGGTTATTATCGCTATGACAACACGATTATGATTGCAACAGTAGTTATTTTAATTATTTTAGTTCAGATTATTCAACTTGCTGGTGATTTCATCGCTAAAGTTGTAGATAAAAGATAAAGTGAAACTTCAATCAGTAGGGGTTTTCTTCATCCCCTACTAATTGTTAGTTGAACCAATCGGGCTTTTACGGGCAGTTATCCCCCACCTACGCTTCTTCGATTCCTCCAAGCCTTGAGTGGGGGTGTTACTGCCCGTTAATGCGGGATAAAGAAACAGAAAGAGGGAGACAATTATGAAAAAATGGTTAACAGCATTAATTTTAGTAGCCGTTATAACGGTTTTAGCTGCATGTGGCAATACTAATAGCGAGAAAAGCAGTAACAAAGGGACAAGTTCAGAATCAAAAGAAATTAAATTTGGTGCTACAGCAGGTCCTTATAGTGACATGGTAACGAAAGCTATTATTCCTGGATTAGAAGAAAAAGGATACAAGGTGACAGTCATAGAATTTAGTGATTACATCCAACCGAACAAAGCTTTGGACAATGGCGATATTCAAGCAAACTTGTTCCAAAATACAATATATCTCGAAAACTTCGCGAAAGAAAACAAAATGGACTTAACAGCATTACTCGCTGTACCTACAGCGCCAATGGGAATTTTTTCAAACACATATAAATCTATAGATGAAGTAAAAGACGGGGCAACAGTTACACTTCCTAATGACCCAGTCAATGCGGCTCGTGCTCTTAATACGCTTCAAGATGAAGGATTAATTGTAATTGATAAAAATACAGATCCATTAAAAGCATCAGAAAAAGACATTACGGAAAATAAGAAAAACTTGAAGTTCCAACCACTTGAATCTGGGCAACTTCCCCGTTCAGTGGAAAGTGCAGACTTAGCGGCTGTACCTGGAAACTTCGCGTTAGCTGCCAAGATGGACTTGCTTGATGCATTAGCACTTGAAAATATGAGTGATCAATATCGCAATGTAGTAGCTGTAAAAACAGATAATAAAGATTCACAGTTTGCAAAGGACATTAAAGAAGTTGTTGAGTCTGATGAATTCGAAAAAATTATTGACGAAGAATTTAAAGGATTCGGAAAACCTGAATGGATGAAGTAAATAGAGGGATTTGAAATGAGAGAGGGATATGGCATCAGTGTCACGAAAGAAAGGCTGTAGTTGTACTTCGGATCAAGGTTTGGATTAACAGAAGTTAGACAATTGCAAGTTCAATAATAAATGACAAGATAAGAGGCTAGGTGGTGATTCAAAATTTGAATCATCCCTAGCTTCCTTTATGTTATAGAGTACTTTGATATGTTCAATTGCCTTAAAATCGAGACTTGTAATCTTCGGAATTAAAGTACTCTCCCTTTTACCTCCATCACAATATCTGCTTTTTGGCTATCACGTTCCAAAAGAGAGGTAAACATATTTCAGATAGTGACTTTAAAGAAGAAAAATCGATATGATGAACATCAGGAAAAAATCCTTCTGAAAAACTCGGCGGAAAAGTTGTGAAGTTTGTTTAATAATTGAACGTTGTGGAAATATAAGCTAATATCTTCACATACTAACATAGGTACTGTCATTTTAGCTTTTTGAAATTTGTCATGCATTCATAAGTATATTAAACCCCAAATTGCTAACTATAATTACCTGTAGGATACTTATTCTTTTTGCTGCTTGGATCTATTCATTGTCTGGAATAATTATATTATATGTAGATAGTATTTCCTGGGCAATTTTACTTGCTGTCGGATGGATAAGGATAAACTAAAAGTAAAGACACTGTTCAGAAAAAAATTGGACTGGTGAAACTATGGCACATATGGAATAGAGTTTAGATCTTACATATAAGTGTATATTCAAAATAAAATCATAAAAAAGGGGTAAATAATTTGACAGAAGAAAAAGCGAATCGTAAAAACCCAACAGATAGTAAAATAAAAGTGAAAGTAGGAGATATGATTGATATAAAGAGTGGACTTGAAAAAGGAAAGAAGGGGAAAGTAGTCATCGTGCGAGAAAACTCGGTTATTGTAGAAATTGGTAGAAATACAAAAAAGGATGAACCAATAAATACTGTTGTTAATCATAAAAATTATAAGCTAATTAAGTGAGTGGTTGAGAGCCAGGATCAGTCCCGCAACAATCAATAAATGGGGACTGATCCTTTGTGTAATACCCTCAAACAAGGGATATCTATAAGAACTTTTGTCATTTTTCCCTCCTCCTAATTAAGTACTTTCATTAGGAACACATAATAATAATAATAGATATTTCCCTATAAATTTTCACAAGGTGCCATCATTGGATGGCTTTTTTTAGTTGGCTGTTTTCACATACTTTGTTGCTTTTCAATCATTTTTACACTAATAACCCGGGTTGATTTCCGTTGCAGGTCCTCGCTTTCCGCGGGCGGTCTCAGAAGCCTCCTCAGTGCTTTGCACTTGCGGGGTCTCCCTCAACACGCTTTTCCCGCAGGAGTCTCGCACCTTCCACTACAATCAACATCTGTTCGAATTGGTTTCTTGCTAAAAGCAACAATCTTTACGAAAAGAGCCTTTTAGTTCTATTCAATTCGGATCAAAATAGATGCAATTTCTTAATTTGCTTTATTGAAACAGTGTTTTTGAAAGAGGAATTACTTAAATATCGTGAATTATTCATTCCAAATGTTCGATTTCATCTTTCGTCAAACATCTTGAAGTTCTGTACGGTGGACTTACCTAGGAATTCAAGAAGTATGCATATTTCGAAAGGCGAAGTCTTTGGAAAAATTTACTGAAATGGCTGAACAATTTCGGCCGATGATTTATAGTATTATTCAGTCTTTGTCCATTTATAAAAATAAGGAAGAGTTCTATCAGATTGGGTTGATTGCGTTGTGGGAAGCACAATCAAAATTCGATCCAGATCACGGTGCTCTATTTTCTACCTATGCTTATAAAGTAATCAAAGGAAAACTATTAAATGCACTCAGAAAAAATGTACGGATTGACGATACTTGTAAGGTAACTGATATAAGTGAGATGGCTGAGGATCCTGCTTTATCATCCTGTGATCTACTGCTGGAATCGGAGTACTTATCTTGTTATTGCGAAAATCTTACAGTTTCACAGAAGCGATGGGTAATCGGCACATTTCAGTATCAGTTGAGTATTAGTGAAATGGCTGAGCTTTACGGCGTTTCCAACAGTGCCGTAAAATCATGGAGAAAATCGGCTATTAAGAAATTACAAAATAACTTGGTTAAACTCAATACTTGATGCTAACTCAAAATGAATAATTTTCGTAAGCCCCTTTTCTGCTTAATATCCGAAAATTATGACATAATAGAAATAATTCAGTATATAACCAAAAAACTTAGTTAGTGCGCAGTTGAATGAAGATTCATAGCAAGAGAAAAAAGCCCACGAATAGTACAATAGAGACAAGAACTAATCTAGGGAAATCCTACAAAAATAGTAAGTTTCATAGACTACAATTGTCTTACTTTAGGATCTTTTACTGAGGCAGTTAGACGAATAGATTGTACTCACGTGACAAGATCTTAATATTGTTGTTTGCATCAATTCAGCATATATTTTCTTCTTTTGTAAAGTAAACATGTGAAGGGGGATGTTTCATGGTTGAAGTGAAATCTGTAAAAATTGATGGAGAAAGTATCCATGTCTTCAAAAGTGCAATCTATATATTTGTAACAAGTACGGGAAATACATTGGAGTTAAATATGATTGTTAGTGAGGTGATCGTAAAAAAATATAGAAAGGAGGAAAATTTAATTATTGAGATTGAATTACAAGACGGCAGAATCATCGGTGCAATTATGCAACTGAAAATATGGTCGGGAACATTACCACAGCTTAATTTATATTGTGAAGTGAATGATCTTGAAGAATATCATGATTTCGAAAAGGTAATAGAAAACGAGTCGTTTTTCCCGAACATAGAAGAAGGCATCACTTTAGAAGAAATCAGAAAAGTTGAAATGCCCAATGAGAAAGTAATATTAAAACTAAATTTACCTATTGACCAAACGGAATGGTTATCTAAGCAAAAAAAAGCGGATTTAAATGAGATTATTAAAGAATTGATTTATGAAATTTGGAGTAAATAAGTTTCAAACGAAAGGGTATCTTATAAGGGTCTGACCTCGCACTCTAAAACAGTATGTTGTGTTTCATACTGAATTTAGTTGTTGCGAAGTCTGACCCTTCTTTGCTTTTGAAACACCTCTTGTTAACTATTTCGTATTATAAAAATATTTTTGAAAGTGCTTGCATCCGAAAAAAGATTATGATAATTTAAACTTGTATAAAAAATAGACATGTTAAAAACTCAATTTTTAACTAAAGGAGCAAAAGAAAACGATGGGTACTACTAAAGAAACACCTCATATTAAGCCAAACGGAGTAGAAATAGCGGAAACGGTACTATTACCTGGGGATCCTTTAAGAGCAAAGTTTATTGCGGAAACCTTTTTAGATAATTACGAGTGCTTTAACGAAGTGAGAGGTATGTTAGGGTACACAGGCACATATAAAGGTAAGAAAATCTCTGTTATGGGTACTGGAATGGGTGCACCGAGCATGGGGATTTATTCTTGGGAATTAATTAATGTCTTTGGCGTTAAAAATTTAATTAGAATTGGTACTTGTGGTGCCATGCAAGAAAACATTGAGTTATATGATGTTATTTTAGGGATGGGTTCTGCAACGGATTCAAATTTTGGCGATCAATTTAATTTACCTGGCCAATTCCCATTAACGGCTTCTTTCGAACTTTTGGAAAAAGCGAAAAAAGTAGCAGATGAAAAAGGGCAAAAAGTTCATATTGGAAACATTTTATCAAGCGATGTATTTTATCATGCTGATCCAACATACATCAAAAAATGGCAGGATATGGGCATTTTGAGTGTCGAAATGGAATCTGTATCATTATATTGGAATGCCATTCAAGCAGGTGTAAATGCATTATGTATCTTAACGGTTAGTGATCATTTAATTACAGGAGAACAGACTACTACTGAAGAACGTCAAACTGCATTTACTAAAATGATGGAGATTGCATTAGAATTAGCGTAAATTTGCTCCATCTTTGAGTTAGACAAGCCTCCTTCACTTCTACATAGACGAACGTGAAGGAAGCTTGTAATGACTGATCATGTTAAATAAGTCCTAATATGGTAACTCTTCCTTACAATTTCTAAAATATTACGTTACTATACATGAAAGAGGATATCCAAAAAGGGTCTGACCTCGCACTCTATACACAGTATATTATAATCTGTATATAGTCGTTGCAGGGTCTGACCCTTTTTGTAAAATTATTTAGAAAAGGATACGGATTGACTAAATGACTAAAAATAAACGAGATAAATTGAAAAGACCACTCTATATCAATGTATATGACGAGCTCCTGCTTCAAATTACGAAAGGAGAATACCCTGTAGGTAGTAGGCTTCCTTCAGAACCAGATTTAGCAAGTAGACTAGGGATTAGTCGCGCAACTTTACGACAAGCTTTAGCCCTTTTGCAAGATGATGGAATAGTAAGAAATATACGTGGAAAAGGAAATTTTGTGATCGATTCGTTTTATAAGCAAGAGGGTGTTCAGTTAGAAAAATTAAGTAACCCTATGCATAAGTGTCATATAAGTACATTTGATCGAATAGATACAAATTATCGTCTGGACAAGGAAACGGAATATACGAAACAAGTATTAAAAAGAGATTCATCTACAGTTGTAGCTTTAGAACGTTTGTATAGAAAGGGAGACGATTTAGTAGCCTATGCTTTTACATTTATGTCGATGGAAATGGTCGAAAGTTTATCCTTGGACTTAAATAATAAGAATGAGTTACTGGATTTTCTAGAGAACCAAGTGTATTTGAATGCCAACCACGGAGAAATTGAAATCAAATATACCCGTACTGTTAATCTAGTCAACAAGAAAGAAAAATTAATCGGCCAAAATGAATGTTTTTTATTATTGGAAAGCCTTTACAGCAATGCAGATTATCCATTAATGTATAATAAATTTTATATACCGCAACAGTTCTCGAATATAAAATTAAATATTTACAACTAGCTAATGGATGGACATTTCCCCGATAGGAAAGGAATAACCGTAACCCTGGATATACATAACTCTACAGCTTTTTAATTTGCGATGATTGGCTCCAATCTAGCTAACTTTATACCAGAATTTGTGGGAATCACAAACAATGGTGAAGAGTCGTTATTTTTCTGCGGAAAAGGGGCGGGGCTTCGCAAAATCAGCCCCGTCCCGCCACCTTCATCAGGTGATACAGTTTGAGATCCTGCACCTTTTTCAGCGGAGGGTTGGGATTAGACGCTCATAGATGTTTTTCATTGTTGAAGTTGATTGAAACTTTAAAGAATATTGTAATTTAATAGAGATTGTAAAGTCTGTGTGCAATAATAATGGTAAGAATTGATGGCAAACCAAAGTGGAATCCAGCTGTCTAGTAATTCTTACTATATTGAAAGAGAGGAAACAGTCATGAAGCCGAAAGTAATTGTCTATAAGAAAGTGGACCAAAGTGTATTAGATTTTATTCAAAAGACTTGTCATGTTGTTTATTTTGAGGAGTTTGGTTCCCAAAACTATCCAGAATTTCTACATGAGTTAAAGGACGCACAGGGGATATTAGGCTCAGGATTAAAGGTGGATAAGAATTTACTGGATCAGGCTCCACAATTAAAAATTGTCTGCAATACCTCGGTCGGTTACGACAATTTGGACATTTCAGAGCTATCAGAACGAGGAATTATGGCTACAAATACTCCAGAAGTACTGAACGAGACAGTTGCAGATACGATTATGGGATTAATTTTATCATCGGCTAGAAGGATGCCGGAATTGGATCAAATGGTTAAGACAGGGCAGTGGGGAACAAAACTTGAGGAAAATTGGTTTGGGATTGATGTCCATCATAAAGTATTAGGAATTATTGGAATGGGTGGAATCGGCTCTGCGGTTGCCCAAAGGGCTCATTTTGGATTTGATATGGATATTTTATATCACAATAGATCCAGAAATGATGAAGCTGAACAAAAGTATGGGGCTACATATTGTTCGATGGAAGATCTGCTCAAGCAGTCTGATTTTGTATGTGTAATGACACCGTTAACTCCCCAGACTGAAAAGCTGATAGGAAATAGAGAGTTCGAATTCATGAAAAAGACAGCAGTTTTTATCAATTGTTCAAGAGGCAGAGTGGTAGATGAAGGCGCTTTAATTCATGCTCTCGAAACTGGAGAAATTCATGCAGCTGGTCTTGATGTCTTTGAAAAAGAGCCGGTTAATTTGGATAATCCATTGCTTGCTATGAATAATGTTGTGACTTTGCCGCATATTGGTTCCGCAACGTATGAAACTCGCTTGAAAATGGCAATGTTAGCAGCAACGAACCTAGTTGCTGGCTTACAGGGAGAAATTCCACCTACATGGATTAATAATAAGATACAAGTAAAGTAGCTGAACAGCTATCAGAATAATGATAGGAAAATATAGTAGAATTGCTGGATAGCCCTTTTGGGGCTATCCGTTTTTTGGTAGGTAACAGGTACCATCCAGTAATGTGTAATTGTGGATTCAGAAATTCTATGAAAAGTAGCGGATAATGGCGCGCGAATATTCCCGTGTTGTGTTAGGGAGCATTTTCTTAGGCTGTTTTCGTATAGTTTGTAGTAATTGTCTAAGATTAAATTGATTGATAGGAACAAGACAGTGATCAGTCCTAGGTTTCATTTTTCTACCTAAATTCAAAATTATTTTAAAACAATGAAAACATATCGTGAAGTTGTAGTTGCTTGGGATGAAGAAGAAGAACGAAAGAAAGACCCATCATATAAGGAAAAAATTGCTCCTCAATTTGAATATAATCCATTTATTCGTGACTTGTTCGCTGACCCGGAAAATAATGGGAAAAGTCGTGAAGAAGCAATTGCAGCCTGGAACAACATCAAGAAACGCCCTGGAGATAATACATATACGGCAAATATACTTAGGTGACAAGCACCATCTAGAAATATGTAAATGATGACTCTATAGATATAGTCGTGGAAACCAAACATGGTAACGTTTAATTGGGATTGTATTAGTATGAACATCAATAGATATAATGGGCATCTTTCCAATTAAACTACTAAACTAGCCACTCCAATTCTTCGTTTGTAGCTTCTTCATCGAAATTAGGAAATACAGAGTCATAATATAATTGATCCAGCATATTGGACAATGTACCGTTATAATATCCAGCAAGATTACGGATTTTTTTTCGTTTTGTAGCCTGAAAGCACGTCTTAATAGCTGAAATGCCAATATGTAAAAGCTCTTCCTGCGTATAAACATTTTTTATGTAATGAGTTTGTGCGACATAGATGCCATAAAGTTTATCCACTAAAGGGCAGTCACTGACAAAATTATGAATCATCCCCTTAAATCGTTGATAAGCAGACGAATGACCGTCTTGATACGTATGATCTAATTCTTTATTTTTTTGCTTAAAAGGAATGCAGCTTTTTGGTGTGACATTTTCAGGCATCTCTTGTGTGACAACATCTTCTTTAGTGGAAGAAAGATCAGTCTGCACAAGTTTTTCTTTCTGAATGAATTGAATCACAATCGCATTGGATGTTTGTTTCATATCTGTTGTCCGCTTCATTTCATATTGCCGAATGGCGCCGAGCTGTTCTAATTTAAGGCAGACGCGAATTACCGTTCTCCTACTTTTTCCAATCATCTCCGCTATTTTCGTTTTACATAAAAAACTCACACCTGGATACACACAACTATATCTTGCAAGAAGGAGTAAGACTTCTGTTTCTGTTTTGGTTAATTCTAATGAATCTAAATGAAGCAAAATA
The DNA here is from genome assembly GCF_014138605.1 of Peribacillus huizhouensis. Classification (GTDB taxonomy): domain Bacteria; phylum Bacillota; class Bacilli; order Bacillales; family DSM-1321; genus Peribacillus; species Peribacillus huizhouensis. The sequence continues at coordinate 109,129 of NZ_JACJHX010000014.1, forward strand.
GCCTCGTTTAATTCTTCTACCGACGCAAATGATGCTAGTTCCTGATACGTTTGGACACCTGCAATATATTCAATCTTTTTCTTCGCCATTCTAATCCCTCCCGTTATGCAGAGAATTCTGCTTGTCACTCTCTTTATAACTTCGGAATGGGGGAAAGTAGCATGGGGATAAAATTTATTTAATAATAATTAAATCTGAATGTCCCAAAAGAAGGGTCAGACCACGCAACAACTAAATACAACATAAGATAAGTGTATGGAACACTACTTACTGATTTAGAGTGTGAGGTCAGACCCTTATGAGACAAACTCTTTCCTAATTCTATTGAGCAGCTGGAGCAAATGTTTTGGCAATATGAGTCGTTACTGGATCATACTTATCTTGTTTATTTGTCGGGTAGGAGATGATAAATTTATTAAAAACTGTTGGGCCAAAGAAAAATTTTTCATAGAAAATTTGGCCATTTTCTTCATATGAAACTACATACCAATCATCTGTCAATTTTTGATAGGCAATTTGTCCTGAGATGCTATTTAATTCTTCCTGGTAATAGGTTTCGATTGTTTCTCCTTCGTTCACAATATTCGTATGACCGCCATAGGCAGTGACTTCAAATTCTGCATTATAGAACCTTGCTCCATCGCCATTACTAGGTGGAGTATCCATTGTTAAATCGTCTGGATATTGCATTGAAAAACCAAAACGGTCGTTTGCATATGAACGATACTTGAATGTTTTAGCTTTCTTTTTTTTGTTCTTTTTGCTGTTAGATTTTTCTTCGTTATGATCTGTGTCAGTTTGTTGCACTATAGGTTCATAGGTCGTTAAAGCTACTGTTACTTGTTCAGATAGTTTAGTCACTTCAGATTGATAGTCTGCTAGAATTTTGTTTGTTTCGATGTCTTTTTGTAAAAGCTGTATCTTTTCTTCAGCTAAATTATAGCTCTCTTTTGTGATCAGGCTTTTAACAAGGTCAAGGTTTTTTTGAAAAGAAGCTGTGATATTTTGATCTGAATGGACGAGGTTTCGAAGACTTTTCGCTTCTGACTGCAAGGTTTTTAATCCATTTCTATGATTAATGACAGCATTAAGCGAATCAATGGCAGGATCATATTGTTTTTGCTCATAGGCGCTCAGTGCGTTTTTCATTTGAGTCGATTGCTCAAAATAAGAGGAGGCATCTTCGTCTCCTTCTTTTTCTTTTAATGCTAGTTCAAACTGGATTGCAGCTTGATGATAATCCTTTTCTATCAAGCTTTCGATACCTTTATCCATTGCTTCTTGGTAATTGTCGTTTGAACAAGATGCAAGTAATAATAAACTGACAATGACAAGTGTTAGTACCTTGAATTTTGACTTCATATGTTCTCCATTCTGTAATGTAATTCAACAACACTTCAGATTCTACCAAATGGTCAAGGTTTTGTCTTAAGTTTCTGGGATGTTTGAGTGTATTTCAAAGCAAATTATACTTTGAAAAGAGAAGCGCTGATACAAGTCGATGTACCAATTTATGCATGTTTTATTTTTAGTTTGAAGAAATAATGATTTTAGTCTAAAATGAACTGATGTAAATATAAAATCCGTTTAATTACGGTAGAGGTTTCTAGCTACCCTCTCTAAAAAACTAAGGAAAACAGCACTGCTTTCTTAGTAGTGCTGTTTTTCTGTCGAAAAGGGGATTTTTTTAATGAAGCAAGAGAAAGCAGTAGTAGTTTTTAGTGGCGGTCAGGATAGTACAACATGTTTATTCTGGGCGATGAAGCAGTTTAAAGAAGTGGAGGCAGTTACGTTTGATTATAATCAGCGGCATCGGTTAGAGATAGACTGTGCTAAGCAGATTACAGACGAACTTGGCATTAAACATCACATTCTGGATATGTCGCTGCTTAATCAATTGGCGCCGAATGCATTAACGCGTGATGACATTGCCGTGAGTGATGGAGAAGAGGGGGAGCTTCCTTCCACCTTTGTTCCGGGGAGAAATTTGTTATTCTTATCTTTTGCTGGGGTGCTTGCTAGCCAAGTTGGTGCGAAGCATATTATTACGGGTGTGTGTGAAACAGACTTTAGCGGCTATCCGGACTGCAGAGATATTTTCATAAAATCATTGAATGTGACATTAAATCTATCGATGGATCAGCCATTTGTGATTCATACACCGCTTATGTGGATGAATAAGGCGGAGGCCTGGGGCATGGCGGATGAATTAGGTGCTTTGGACTTTGTTCGTAATAAGACACTAACTTGTTATAACGGAATCATGGCAGATGGTTGCGGGGATTGTCCAGCATGTAAATTACGTCGAAAAGGCCTCGATGACTACTTGAGTCAGAAGGTGAAGAATTGATGTATGGCTTTCGCGTAGTAGATAAATTGCAAAAGATCAATAAAGATATTAAAGCTGGTCAATTAAAATATCATGCTAAACGAGTACTAGTTAGTAAAGAGTTTACATTCGATGCGGCTCACCATTTACATTGCTATGAAGGGAAATGCAAAAACCTTCATGGTCATACCTACCGGGTTATTTTTGGACTTAGTGGTTTTATCGATGATCGAGGCTTACTTATTGATTTTGGCGACATTAAAGAAATTTGGAAAAATGAGATTGAAATTTTTCTTGATCATAAATATTTAAACGAAACGTTGCCATTAATGAATACAACCGCTGAAAATATGGTTGTTTGGATTTATGAAAAAATGGCGGAAGCATTAAAAAATAGACAAAAACAATATGATGGAGCAAGGGTTGAATTTGTCCGTCTTTATGAAACGCCAACGAGCTATGCCGAGGCAAAAAGGGAGTGGATGGAACATGAGTAAAATTCCTGTTATGGAGATATTCGGACCAACCATTCAAGGAGAGGGCATGGTCATCGGTCAAAAGACGATGTTTGTCAGAACGGCGGGTTGTGATTATTCTTGCTCATGGTGTGACTCGTCTTTTACATGGGATGGAACCGGTAAACATCTCATTAAGCAAATGGAGCCAGACGAAATCTTGCAACAGTTAAGAGAACTTGGGGGAGACGGGTTTTCTCATGTGACCATTTCAGGTGGAAACCCGGCTCTGTTGAAGAATCTTGCAGGATTTGTCCAATTAATAAAGGAAGAGAACATGAAAACCTGTCTTGAAACGCAAGGGTCGAAGTGGCAAGATTGGATGCTTTTGATTGATGAGTTGACGATCTCACCTAAGCCACCTAGTTCAGGTATGATCACAAACTTTGACTCACTTGATATGATCCTCGATAAACTCATGTCAGACGATTTTTCAGGAAATGTCAGTTTGAAGGTCGTTGTATTCAATGAAGCTGATTTTAACTATGCAAAGGAAATTCATAGAAGATACCCTGGCATTCCTTTTTACATGCAGGTGGGGAATGATGATACGAAGACTGTAAATGACGCTGAGTTAATTACCCATTTGCTGAAAAAATACGCAGAGTTAATCGAGCAAGTGATACAAGATAAAGAGTTAAAAGAAGTTAAAGTACTCCCTCAACTTCATGCATTAGTATGGGGAAATAAACGAGGCGTGTAAGAAACGAGGAGAATAAATGATTAGAATTTTACTATATTTAATCGCCATTGTAACAGCCAATGTTGTGACGGCTTCTTTTGCCCCTTTATCTCTCGGTGTGTTTATTGTGCCAATGGGAACGCTATTTATTGGTGCAACTTTTATCCTAAGAGATTTGGTTCAAAATACATTTGGCAGAAAGAAAACCTATATAGCAATCGGAACAGCTTTAGCTCTTTCAGCGATCATGTCAAAATTGTTGGGAGACACATTATTAATCGTTCTTGCATCTGCTATTTCGTTTGTCATCTCAGAAACAACCGATACCGAAATTTACTCGAGATTGAAACTGCCGATGGCTTGGCGAGTTTTTTATAGCGGTTTAGTCGGTGGTTTCCTGGACTCTGCTATCTTTGTCATTATTGGCTTAAGCCCATTGGGTGCCAATTTCCTACCATGGGAAGCTGTACCTTTTGCGATTCTAGGTCAGGTAATTGTGAAGACGGTTATACAGAGCCTTGGTGCAATGGTCCTCCATCGCGTAATCATTTCGCGGAACCGAGTAGAGGTTGCTTGAGTAATTGCAAAAACTCAGATACTGCTAATATGACATGAAAAGATAAAAAATTAGGAGTTAGAAGAGGCAGCTATTATCTAACTGGTATTTGATTTCATGATGAAGATGATCTTTATTTAGATTTTAAGAATAGCCCTAATTTTGGTCATATATAAGTGACCAAGATTTGGGCTATTATTTTTATGGTGAAAGGGCGTTTTACTTACTATGTCCACCATATATCGGTTCCAGCATAATAAAATAGGATAGAAAAAGGAACCAAAGCCAACCGGCACTGATTCCTTTTAGCAAAATGAAATATAGTGTTTACTACTAGGATTGCCATGCATAGATCGTTTGGTGATCTTCTTTAGTTATCTCTATCTTCATTGTTATTATTGGTTCCTTCTTTAGTATTATTGTTATTATCATTGCCTTATTTATTTTTTTCTACCTTATCACTTTCAAGAGAAGGTAGGCCTGATAAGTATCCAGCATTTCCAGGATTTTGCGAACCGGCCATAAGATTGAAAGATTAAATAAAACACCAATAGAAATTGTTGATTTATTAAAAGAACAGGCTTTTCTTGTTTCAGCAGAAGACTTAGTAAACAACAATTATTATAATAAAAAAAGATTAATAGAGGCAGTGCATCAAATTCTTAATGCTTATCAAAGTGCATTTGAAAAAGTCCTCAAAGTAGATGAGTTTGAGAAAATTCTATATAGTAAAGAAAAAGAAATTGATAATTTAAAAGAAGATGTAGGGTTTTACAAAAATAAGTATAAAGAAATGACAGTGCAGAGTACAACTATAAATGGTCGAGAAGAGCATGGATTGAAGGAAAACGTACTTGATATAGGGAAATATTACCAATAAAGACGAGAAAATCAAAATAGTGAAACAGAAAATGAATTAGCAGATCTATTTAAATAGATGCAGAATTAAGAGTTTATTATTACTTATGAATATCGTGACAAAATGTACCAACCAAAATCAGTGGATTTTCAGCCTTATAAATAATGAAGGAAGGAAAAGCAGCTTGGGATGCCTATCAATACTAGAAAGATGGTTCTGTTGTAGAATGGACTGGAGATAAGGGTTCTAATTTACCTCATTCTATTACTTCAATTACTACCTCTGTTCCAAATAAAACAGAAGCAGCTACAGATCATAATGCAAATGATATAGCTGAAAAAACAACTGATACAAAAACAAAAGCAACTGATAATAAAACAACAAATACAGGAATGATTTTATCAATCATCGCGTTAGTTCTTTCTATCGTTGCTCTTGTTATGTCATTCATTAGAAGAAAATAAAAAATAGATAGAAATAAGAATAGGAAGTAACTAAACCAGCAAAACCCTGCTATTTATAGGTTTAGCTGGTTTTCTTATTTTTTAGGTTATACAGAGGCTTACACATTTAGTTAATATTCGAAAGTAAAAATGAGGGAATATTTTGAAAAAATTTATTGTTTTATTATTATGTTTATTTATTGCAATGGTCGGTTGCTCTAAAGAGAAAGTGTTGATTTAAAATAAAGTTCGATAATTTATAAAAAGATTGATTAAAAGTCCTGTATGATATGCAGGACTTTGTTGTTCCGCAATCGGGTCAGATTGTGGAACAACACATTTAAAGAAAATTGGATATCTATATTAAAGTTTAGAAGAGATTGCGAAGGTTTGCATTTAAACTAACAAAGCAGATTAATGGAATGAGAAATAAACAATCAGGGAGAATAATTTAGAAGTGAATTATATTATGAAAAAGTTGTCCAGTACAAAAAATACCGTTTGGGGTGATGGCGATAACCCTTTTAATTATTTGACTCTTAATAAATTATATGTTAATTTGTATATGCAAATGAGAGGTGAAATCAAGTGAAAATAGATGATTCTATTTTATCTCTGTGTTTATTTTTTACATCGAATCGTTTTTCTCGTTATATGACGAAGATTGCAGAAGATGCTTTTGCAGAGACTAATCTGTCTCCTTCTTACATTTATCTCTTAATAGTGGTGTATCAATATCCTGGAATCACGCAAAAAAAACTTTGTGATAAATTGTCAATTGCACCTTCCACAAGTACTAGATTTATTAATAAACTCGAAAAACTCAACTTAGTTTATCGACGTTCAGAATGGAAAGAAACGCATATACATTTATCAGAAAAAGGTGTAGAGCTTTGTGAGAAAATGGATGAATGTTTTGATGAACTTCACAAACGGTATGCTTCTATTTTGGGAGAAGAAAAAAGTAATGAGCTTGCAAAAATCCTTTACGAATCAAGTGAAATAATAAAAAAAGAGAAGTTCTAACTCTTTTTTTCACCAATCATTTGTATGTACAAATGATTTGCGATTATATCATGAAGAGAGGAGATGATTAAGAAAATGAATACTTTTCAAGCAATGGTGCTCGATAAAATTGGTGATCAAACTAAGCTAGAAATGAAACAATTGAGCATGGATGATTTACCAGACGGGGAAGTAACAATTCGCGTAGCTTATTCTAGTGTGAATTTTAAAGACGGTATAGTGTCCATCCGAAATCAATTTGTAGAGTCCTATCCTTTAGTGCCAGGAATAGATTTAGCTGGAACGATTATTAATTCAACAGATGAACGATTTAAAACAGGTGATGAAGTCATTGTGACTAGTTATAAGTTAGGAACAGGACATTTTGGTGGATTTAGCGAAATGGCACGTGTACCTGCAGAGTGGGTTGTTCCTCTTCCAAAAGGATTGTCTTTAAAAGAAGCCATGATACTTGGAACAGCTGGGTTTACCGCAGCATTATCCGTTCAAAGGCTTGAAGATAATGAATTGGAACCTGGCCAGGGACCAGTTTTAGTAGCAGGTGCTACAGGTGGAGTGGGCAGTATTGCAGTCAATATCTTGGCTAAAAGAGGGTATGAAGTGGTCGCTGGTACAGGTAAATCTAATGAAGAGGCCTATTTAAAAGGATTAGGGGCTAAACAAATTTTGAATCGTCATGAAATAATAGATACAGATCAAACACCAATTCGTGAAGAAAAATGGGCTGGTGCTATCGATCCCGTTGGTGGGAAAACTCTTCAATATATATTAAGTACCTTGAAATATGGAGGGTCTGTAGCTACATGTGGTTTAACAAGTGGGATAGGAGTGTCCACAACAGTTCTTCCTTACATATCAAGAGGCGTCAATTGGCTTGGTATTGACTCGGTTGAATGTCCAATGAATAAGCGCTTAAAGGTTTGGAATCGTCTTGGGGATGATTTAAAACCAACAACGTTAAATGAAGACCTGGTAAATGAAATTTCATTAAAAGAGCTTCCAGGAGTATTAGCTGATATTTTAGAAGGAAAAGTACGTGGAAGAACGCTTGTTAAACTATAAAAAGCTCAGTTCAAAGGACAACATAGAGATACAAAGTTTTGATTTGAGTATGTATGTTTTAATGTAATCATTTTTTAAACTAGTATCTAAGCAGGAAATTACATTTTTTCTCTCATTGTTCATGATTATTTAAGAAATGTCTAATACTAGTATTTGATGAAGCTTATTAGCCAAATAATATACTCGGAGGTTATTTGAAATGAAACATCTGATTGTTTATGCACATCCATACCCTGAAAGTTTAAATCACGCGATTTTGGAAACAACAGTGAATACATTAAAAAAGAATGATAATGAGGTTGTTGTTCGTGATTTATATGCACTTGATTTTCAACCTGTCCTGAAACCAGAAGATACAGCCGCTATGAAAGCAGGAAATACACCTAATGATATTAAAACGGAACAAGAATTTATTGCTGAAGCAGACGTTATAACATTTATTTACCCTATTTGGTGGACAGGTCTTCCAGCAATTTTAAAAGGATACGTAGATCGAGTATTTGCATTTGGATTTGCTTATTCTGCTGGGGAAGAAGGTACAATTAAGCTATTGAAAGGTAAAAAAGGTCTTATCATCAATACTCATGGTCATCCCAATGAGGTTTACGATGAGATGGGTATGACAGCAGGTCTGAAAGTCACTTCTGACACTGGAATATTTGATTTTACTGGAATTGAGCCTGTGGACCATTTACTATTCGGAAGTATTGGATACCTTGATGAAGAAGCATATAAAGGCATGTTAAAGAAAGTGGAAGATACAATTAATTCCCATTTCTCATAAACATATACAAATATTGAAAAGGATTTTATGTCACTAAACTGGGAGCTTTTCCGCAATATTTTAATTTCTGAGTATTGTTAACCGATCTTCCATTAAAGGGCGCGATTGTGAAATAAAGAAAGCCCAATTTCTCGTTTATAATACTGAGGAATTAGGCTTTTAACATTATTAAATGGTCTGATAACCACGTACTTTAAAGCTTGCACATACATGATACCGGATGCAGCTCCTTTTTTTGTTGCCACAAAAGAGGTACCAGTACATATAAGACGGGTTATATGTACTCTGTTCTTTTCAAAAGTCTCTGTTAAAGTTTTTTCTAAATTCTAATAAAAAAGTATCCGATTAATCGGATACATACTTAAGGATGCCGTGTAAATAAACGGAGTATTCTCGCTGCACATACTCTTTTTATTTAATTTTTCCTTCTCTCTCTAATTCTTTAACTAATTCTTCAATCTTATTTTCATCTTCTTTAGTATTCTTGGGAATTTCTAGTGAAAATAAATTACCTTGATGCGCACTCTGAAGCCTTTTTAATAGTTTCTCTTTATTCATTGAGGTATCCCCTTTTATCAACTCTTAGCAAAAATAAAAACTTAAATGTTGCTCTGAATAATTATATCCAATTAAACTTATAAGAAAAGGGAGAATGAGAGTTTATTCTTGTTATCAATGAGAATCTGTTACATGTCCATTTTAATTCATTATTTTTCAGGAAGGTTCATTTAAATGGCATCGATTATCGTTACTTGAGTTATGTAATACCTTTACTAGCAGATGTGCAAGATTGTTATTTATCCTTATTGTCACTGTCAAGAATCAGTTGTTCTTTACGGTTAAGAGCAAGGGTACCTGGTGAAAGTAAATCTTAGTTATGACTAAATAAGCTCCCTTGCTCAATATCAATATATTTCACGTTATATTCATTTGTGATGCTCGAGTAGTCTTTAGGTGCGGTTTTTCTTTAGATGGTTTTATAGATAAAGGCTTCAAGCATACTTCGGGCGGCAGCACTACAGCATTAAATGGCCCGATAACCACGATTTGTACGGCTAGCGCCTACATTCCGTAGGTTCCTGTTCCATTTGCGGTTCCCTTCATACCGAACGAACCGAAGTACTGAAGATCAAAGAGATAAAGACGAAAGGAATGCAGCCATCCGGCTGCTTTTTATTTGTGTGCCAGGCATGGCAACTATCTAGGTGGTGAAAGTCCACTGTGGGGGTACACATCGACTAACCACTAAGGAAGCGCAAGGTACTTATCGCGAGGTAAGGGCTGGAGGAAGCGTGGAATAAAATCTTGGCTCGACGAACAGAAATCTGATACTAAGGCTCTATAAAGGGATAAGACTCCATGACAAGTCAAAGTCCAAAAGATGTGCGTAACTTTGTAGCGTAAATCAGACGAGTAAAAGAGGAAAGATAGTTGTCTTACCCTGGGAGGTCTTGCGGATGTACAGAAGTACAGTCGAAAAAGGTTAGTCGCAAGAAGTCAGCAGAGGCCATAGTAATGACCTAAGATCATGAAGGGCTGAACAATTTATAGTGT
>NZ_JACJHX010000015.1 GCF_014138605.1 Peribacillus huizhouensis
GTCTTAAGTTTGATTCGCATGGGAATTTTACGTTCGGGTGTTTTCTTCCACTCATAGAAAGAGTCAGCAAGTATTAAACAACGTTTCTTTTTATAGGCATTCTTAAAACTTGGTTTCTCAGCGATTGTCTCAGCCCTAGCGTTGATCATTTTGTAACCAATCTTTTCATCTTTAGCCCAGAAAGGGATTAACCCCCAACGAAGGTAGCCTAAACGATTCTTAGTTCCGTCATTGATAACTGACAAAACAGAGTGTGAAGGAGCTATATTATAACTGAATTGATACTCGTCATTAAATGGAGCATTTATGCCAAAACGGTCTATTATTTCTTCTATGTCAGTGAACAAAGTGTATCGTCCACACATAGTATCACCTACTTGTTAGTTTAATTAGGTTGATTCTAGCATATGATCCTTTTAGTGACAAATCAGCGTTCCAGAATTCCAATATTTCTATATGGTTGATTGGATAATTTGCATTTTATGTAAACATAATAGATCAATCATTTGCCTCCCTGAATATAAATATATAAAGAAGTAGAGGACTTTTTTGCACTTATAACTCTCATAATCGCTATTATTGTCGGTGTTCATTTTCTTCCCTTGGCCCATCTTTTCCAAGTAAGAATTGGTTAATAGCCAAAAATGTTAAGTATCATAACATAAGAAGTAGATCAAGTGTTAAGTACAAGTCTTACACAAAGGATCTTAGGATACTTTCGAGGTGATCGTTAGTGGATACGAATCTGTCGTCGAAACCATCGCAATCAAAATCGTCCTTTTGGGCGGGGATCGCTGTTTTTGTATGGTCCATTGCTTATATGCTGCTACACCTATATTGGGCTATAGGCGGAAGAATGGGGCTGTTCCTACTAAAACCCAGTGTGGCTGCATCTTCCTAGTTTCAACTAATTAATTGGGTTGCTACACCAATCTTTATTGCTGCAGGACTCGTAGGCCTTGGTTTCATTTATATAGGCAATAATAAAATTCTGCGCTCGTTGTTGCTTTCCATATCTATGTTAGGGTGTTCGATAGGCACTGCTCATGGCATTTTTGGCATTGTCTATCGTGGCTTGCAAATTGCAGGTGTGATTGGCTTGGAGAATGGGACATATCATATCCACGATGATATGTACGTAGTGTGGGATATGGTCATGTTCGAACAGTGGTTTTTGATTGAGGGCATTTTACTTGCTATTGGAGGATGGTGTTTTTTGAAAGGAGCGCGGAGCAGGAAAATTTGGCTTGCGGTGTGTATATTTGGCACGCTTGTTGGGGTGGTCACAGCGATGCTGGGTGTGCGATTTGCCTAGTTAATGTGTTAAAGAAACCAAGTGATGAGCTGCTGAGACTGTTATACTGAGGTAAATAAAGTACGAGGGACAATATATCGGTTGTTAAGTTTTATATTGTCTGAGGTTATTGGACATTCGGGCGCTAATCTTGTATAACATAGGTGGAAAATGATCATTTTTTTATAAAAATCTCATACTTATCTAAAAATAGTAACTCCATTTTGATCAATCTTTTTTCAAAATGGAGTTTTTGAAGTTGCTGTTAGATTAGGATTGAGGGATATTTTTCAATCAATATTTATTCCAAACTACAATAGAGGCTATAATAATTTTCTCGGTATTGTAAGCGAGAAATTAGGCTTTTTCTTCAAAATTCCAGTCAGTGGTCGGTGTATTCTATAATAAATTATAGTCTAACCTTAACCTCAGTACCGTCCTTAGCTTTGACATCTACTAGCACGAACCCCTTATAATTTTTCAGTTCCTTGACGATAGGCTTTAACGTTTTTTTATCTATTAATGGAAAGGTAAAGTCCAGTTCTTTTCTTTTGAAGTGCTCTTTTGTCCATTTGTTTGCATTTTGCTGAAAAAATTTTGAAGACAAAATTGAAATAACAATGTTTAAAATAGCATATGGAATTGGGATGGTAAACCGAAGGTCTTTTGCTTTCACTTTTACATGCATCATAAGCAAATCACTAATCAATAATGACCGAAACGGTATCCCCGTTTGCCGATTTAATATCAACAATTTGGCCATCTAATTCGTTTTCGATTGCTTCAATAATAAGGCTTATGTCTATATCTTTAACGTATTTTTCCGATTGAGGAATACTCGCTGCGATGCTGTGTCCAGCCATTAATACTACCTTGACAAGTTTTATAGGCAAATTGACCGTGACGTTATCATTTTCGGCCGATACAACACGAATTTTTAATGTTTTATCTAAATATTTAGTCGGCTTTTCAAAAAGCTTATTACCTGTTTTTTCTTTCTCTTTTAATACTTGAATCAGTTCTGTACCCTTATCTGCTTCAATCTTCCCTTCTTTAACCATTGTTAGCACTCTTGTAATTTCCTCTTTCATGATAAATTCCTCCCTAATCCTCTTTTAAGAGCTTAATGGCTTCTTCATATGTGATTTCGCCATTTTCCAACATGGTGACAACCTTTTTCTCGTCTACCTCATTTTTCTTCTTCTGCACATATCCAAGGGATGAAATGATGTCTGTTAGCTTGCCTCGGACCGTTGGATACGAAATTCCCAGTTCCTTTTCAACTTCTTTGATATTCCCTCTGCATGTTAAAAATACTTCCACAAAATGAAGCTGATCCTTTGATAAGGATGCCAGCTTAGATAATTCAAACTCATTTTCAATCGTAGTGTGACAATGAGAGCACTGTAACTTTGTAATTTTCAATGTTTTACTGCAGACAGGACAATTTGTAATTACTTTATAAGCCATAATGAAATTCCTTCCTTTTAGTTGATTCGATTATATAACAAGAAATCAAAAATATAAATAATTAAATTTAAGTTTTTTAAATAATAAAATCAATAATGTTAATTTATTATTCAATATCATTAATAATCCGTTTACATTATTCATTCAAGTATTATATTTACCATAATGGTTGATATTGTAGATATTAGACTTGGCGAAAATACCCAATTATATAATGAGCACGATTACTAGACTTTGGGATGCTGACTAATAATCCATGGATATTTGATATTAATATTCCAACTGATGATGATTCAGCAGTCGTTAGCACTGATGTATTATTTAATGATTTAGAACTTGAAAATTATTAAGCTTAAGGGTTGAATAATCTCCGATTATGCAGTGATATGAAGACTTGGTCTATATTTTAGTTATTCCAGCATAGGGTGCCTTTTTAGAATAAGGAAGGCATTTTTGTTTTAAATAAAATCATGTGGAGACAAAGGATTTTACGCAGAATTTGTCGAAGTATGTCTTTAACATTTTGTATTAAACCAATAAAATATATTTATTGTTCTCTTGTATGTTGATATGAAGGAGGGGGAGACAAAGTGTATAGGTTGAATAGTATTGTGTTAATAGTATTATTTACGATTGTCGCAGGGTGCAGTAAAGTTGAAGAAGAAAATCGTATAGATACTATTCAAGAGACTAGAATATGATTTCTTTTCTTCAAGATAACGGAGCAGATATGTCTGCTCACGTAAACGTAGAACTTTTAGAATAGATATTGTTTGTTTTGAAACAACAAGTGATAAATATATACCGGTATCTTTAACAATAGGGCGCGTTTATTTAGGAACGCATCTTTTTTATTTAATAGGCCATTTAATGGAGGAAGGACCTCAAGAAAAATAGTACTTATGGTATTGTTAGTGTGCTGTTTGTGAAAGATTGTATTTAAACTATAAGTGCATTAAGTTTAGGAAGGGATTTTTATAAAAATATAGAAATTATTAGAGTGACAAAATTTTCAAAGATTACAGAAGGGAAAGTGATTAACATAAAAAAGGTTATCTGCATTTTGGGGATATTATTTCTTTTGGCACTAGTAGGCTGTTCTTCTAAAAATAATGCTGGTCAGGATAAACCAAAAGAATCTATTAATAATCAACATAAGGTGGAGGAAACCACAAAAGAAAGTGGTAAAGATATTGTCAGGGATGAACGTTATTGGAAAGAAAGCGAACACTTTAAAATTGATAATAACACACTAATTGGAACACCCAATCTCTTAGGGGTTACATTTGATGAAAATGATAAATTTTATGTAAATAAACCTCAAAAACATATTTGGTATTTTTGGGGAACTGGTGAACAATTGAATGGTAAACTAACGGTAAAAGCAATTCACCAAGACACTTCTGAACAAATTGAGTTAGTAAAAGATGCTCCTATGGGTGGTTCGCTTAATGGAGCTAATGGCCACGCCCCAACAACTATGAAATTTAATAAAAGTGGGAAGTGGGCTTTAGATACCTATATAGGTGATAAATTATTTGGTAGTGTTACCATTATGGTTGAGGATTAAATAGAAACTAGTCACTTGCCATAGTTAAAATTACTATCGCTGTTTTTAAAATTTTCTTATTAGGAATAGTCGTTACTCCATAATCAGGCGCTTTTCTGTAATAAGGAACAGCGCTATTTCCATTTAGGGCCATATAATTGAATAAAACCTTTAAGGAAAACTGGATATCTATGTTGAAATATTGTTGAGTTTGTAAAGAATTACACTTAAGCTAACGAGCAGTATAGTTGAATTAACATTTTATTAATAAGTAGTTATAGCATCTTTGTTAAATTTACGAGTGCGAAAAAATTTTTTGTTGGTTCTAGAAAGAAAAATACTATATCATAACACTAGTTCTGTTTGAGATTTATATACAAACAAAAAGGCAGGTAAGTGTTATGGAGATAAAGACTGAACGATGTACTGTACGTCGATTTGAAGAGAAAGATCTTGACGATTTTATGCAATATAGAAATGATGAAAACTGGATGCGATATCAGGGTTTCAAAGGATTGACAAAGCAAATGTATGCTAAAGAATTACTTAGCGAACCTTCTTTTTTAAAGGGGGTACAGCTTGCCATAATCAACAATACAACTAATCGATTGATTGGTGATGTTTATTTAAAAAGGGAAAATTACACTTTTTGGATTGGATACACTATAAGTCCTTTTCACGCCAAGCAAGGCTATGCATATGAAGTACTTGTTAAAATTATCGCTTGGCTCAAGCAAAAAGGCTGTATCAATATAAATGCAGGTGTTTCATCTGAAAATCTTGCTTCAATCAACTTACTTAAAAAGCTTAAATTTACTTATCTTTCCACAGATGATAACGGTGAACTTATATATTCATTGGATTTGCAAAAGATATGAACTTTTCTCAATGACCAATTCGCTTAAAAGAAAATAATAATATGTTTAAAAGGATTAATCTTATGATGTAATTCACTTAAACTATCGGGTGCTTTTCTTAAATAAGCAACAACCTTTTGCGACATCCAGACTAACTACTTGATTCCTGTATTATCTCCTCCTGATGTAATGGATTGACCGGTAACCTCTATCTACCTTGTCATTCATATCTTCGCTTGTTATACGGGATCACTATGTCCCAACCAGCCTAATCATGTGTTAACAAGTAGAGGGCGAACAGTTTAATGGTCGGGATCAAGCCCCACGGGCGCGTACATTCTACCCCGGCTACGGTTATCATATATCGATATAAAAAAAGGTCAACCAGAAATATTTTCTGACTGACCTTATAATACGAAAGGGCGCTTTATTGGAGGAAAAATCACAAAAATGAACCAGCTTTTTTTTAATGAGTGATTCAATTGAATATATTAAGAGTGTGTTTTGATCAATCTTTTTTCAAAACATGCTCTTTTTTTTTGTTCGTTTATTAAGGTTATTAGTGTCAATTGATGCAATCGGAAGAAAAAGGTTGTAAAGATTACCTATCGATTAAACAGCTATAGCACCCTGAGTAATAACTTGAAAGTTCTTTTACCTAGTTGTCCAATTTCAATGAACCTAGTAAGTTGGAATTTAATAAACAGACTACATAAGACTTTAATCGACAGCGTTTTCATTTATTATATTTTATACTAGTAATTCGATATATAGATAGATACAAAAAAATAAAATCGATTAATACAGCATTACTTTTATAAACAAATTCCTAGATAAATTTTTCTTATAGGAAAAACAATATATCAATTTATTAAGTAATAGATTTCAGTAGAGTTTGGCGGAGGGATATGTGTGAATGTAAATTTCAAGGTAAATCAAAGTGTTGGAAATTATGCTAATTTAGAAGATAAGGTATTGGTAAAGATGGCGCATAGTGGCGATAGCGAATCACTGGCATTTTTAATTAATAAATACCAGAACTTCGTTCAGATGAAAACACGTCCATACTTTTTAGTCGGTGCAGATAAAGAGGATCTAGTTCAAGAGGGAATGATTGGTTTATATAAAGCTATTCGTGACTTTAAGGAAGACATGAATACCTCGTTTAAATCTTTTGCTGATCTTTGTATCACAAGACAAATATTAACAGCGATCAAAGTGGCTAATCGTCAAAAGCATGGTCCTCTAAATGCTTATATATCTCTGGACAAGCCACTTTACGATAATGAATCAAACTATACGCTAAAGGATATGATTTCTGAACAAGAAATAACGAATCCGGAAGTTTTAATCATAAACCAAGAAAACTTTGATGATATAAATAAAAAAATATCAAAATTGCTTAGTGAATTGGAAAGAAGGGTGATGGACCTTTATATTAAAGGACATTCATATGTGGAAATTTCTGAAGAATTGAACACGCATGTAAAGTCGATTGATAATGCTCTACAGCGAGTCAAAAGAAAACTTGAACAGATACTGAGGGAAAAAATCGCAATCTAAAAAACTTCTTGGGATAATTCTTTTTATGAAAATATACATCCTCCTTAATTTAAAGAAACCCTACATTTTGATCAATCTTAGTTCAGAATGGTTTCTTTGTTTATAATAAAATTTGATTTAAGAATGGGAATAGTATCAGAGCATTCCCGATCAGAATCAGGGTATAGAATGTACCCATCGAAAACAGTTGATCGAATTCGGTTTATTAAACGAATGCAAGAATTAGGATTCTCTTTACCTTAAATTCATAAATTACTTGGGGTAGTTGATAAAGATGATGAGCGATGTCTGCATATGTATGATTTTGTCATTCAGAAAATAGATGAAGTACAAAAGAAGATTAAAGACTTAAAAAGAATAGAACATATGCTTACTAATTTGAAAGAATGTTGCCCTGATGAAAAATCTTTATATGAATGTCCTATTATTGAAATCTTAATGAATAAGAAAAAGGTGGGAGAATGATGGAAAATTGTTGTAGTAACGTAAATAAAATAAGAACTGAAAGTGATGGTATCTGCCCATTATGTAAAAATAATGGTAAAAAGGTACTGTTAATTACACTAAAATCATTACTTAAACCATCCGCATTAGAGTCATTAAATGCAAAAGAAAGTCACTATTTTTGCTCAACTAAAAAATGTAACGTAGTCTATTTTGATACGAATAATAACATGTATCTTATATCTGATATACAGGTAGCTGTTTATCAAAAAGATGATTCGTCTCTTACACCGATTTGTTATTGTTTTGACTGGACAAAAGAGAGAATAATGGAATATGTTGAAAAAGGTATTATTCCTAATCCGGTAGAACATATTCGAGAGAACATAAAGGAAAACCGATGTGGTTGTGAAGTGAATAACCCTCAAGGTAGTTGCTGCCTAGGAAACGTTACAAAGTTTATTAATCAATTAACATAGGGAGGATTTTATGGGTTATTGTGAAGATATGAGAGAAATGATCGGAAATGCTCCACTGATAATAGTCCGACCAAGCGTTGCTATAATAAATAATAAAGGCGAAATATTATTGTATAGATATTCAGGTGCACTTTGGGGAATTCCAGGTGGAATTTTGCAGTTAAATGAGTCAGTTGAGCATTGTATTAAAAGAAATGTAAAAGAAGATTTAGGTTTGATGCTAAATTCTCTAAGATTATTTGGTGTTTACTCTGGTCAGGAATTAAAAACAAAACCTGAAAACGGTGAAGATGAATATCATACTGTTGCAATTGGTTATTTATGTACGGACTATGAAGGAGAATTAATACCAGATGAGAATCAAGTAATTGAAGCTGAATTCTTCAAGTTGGACCAATTACCTGAAGAAACAGATCCTTCCATTAAGAAAAAGTTGGTTGAATTGAAGGAGAAGCTTGTAAAAAGTTAATGTAAAAGCTATTTCTTTATCGAGCTAACGAGTTCTTTAGCACGTTAACTAATAACAATTTTTGAAGTTCTTTTAAAATTTTTTGATCTTCAGCAATCAGGTGCGATTGCTGAACAAAACAGGTAGAAATGATCTAACTTTTTTTAAAAACCTAACCTAAATCTGCTAAAAATGAATCTATTTTGATCAATCTTTTGTCACAATGGATTCTTCTTATTTATCATAAAATATGGGTTTGCGAGGTGTTTTTGATCAAACTTTATTTCAAACCAACAGTTGTAGTAGCATAAGATAGAAACGACAATACGATTGCTCGTAAAGCAGGAACAGTACGTGTTAAAGTCGAAGTAATCGACACTGTATATGGTGAGTTTATTCACCGTCTGTTTTTTATGTACTGATACAGCCACTAACTACAAGAAGTTTGCCAAACTTAAAGGATCATTACACGAAATGGTTAATGAACACCAAAAACAGTATGTGAAAAAAAGAATATATCACATACAACACGTTAATAACTTCCATAAACGATTAAAAGGGTGGTTGGAGCGTTCTCAAGGTATGGTAACTCATTAATTGGACAACTACCTCTATTGGTTTCGTTGGCTCGAATAGGGAAAGATTTAGCATTTGGTAAATGAATAGAGCAAATGCTCATTTCAGCGTGTCAAAAGTCTAAATATACAACGGTTGAGATGTTGCGATGTGCATAAAAGAGACCTCAAAATAGAGGTCAATAAATTACTTTTCTATTGTAATATATTCATCGTCTTTAAGTCTCTTAATTTCACAATTTTCAAGCGTTTCAAATTCTTTCAGTCTATCTTCAATTGTCTTGCTTGTACTAACCTTGAACAAATCTTCTCTGTCGTAGTGAGGGAAAACAAGTTTATCCGTTAATCCTAATGCTGAAAAATCTTTAGTATTTAGTGTATCCATTTGCGGAGTTAAGTAATGAACGACCTTAATATTAGGACCAAGTAGAACAGCACCAGCACTAACACCTACAATAAATACATTTTTTGAAACGAATGGCATTTTTCTGAAATAAGCGATTTAAATACAAAAATATTAAAAGAGTATAAAGATAAAATCAATATGGAGTAGCAATGAAAAGCCCTAAAAGAGAATTAATCTCTCTTTTAAAGCTTTTTTACGAACTAAACTTTAAAAAGTATGCATAACTAAAAAGTATGCATAACTAAATAAATATCATCTGCAATTCTAGACCTAATAATTGTTAAATAACAATAAACATGTCTAATTAAAGAAAAGTCGTTTCATTTATTATCAAAACATAAATTGTAAAAAGTCAAAAAATAAAGGTCGATACATATTAGACATCACCCTAGCCTTCAACTACTTACCTCAAAACAAGAAGAAAACCAAAAAATAATAATTATCTACTTTCCATTGCAATGTTAAGAGATTCTCTTCATAAAATTCTCGATTTATCTATGGAGTAATGGAGTTAGCCTGAAGTTCAGTAAAAAAGGATATGATGATTATTAGCGTTCATACTAACAATAAGAAGCAGGGTGGATTTTATGTATGATGCTTGGATTTATAATCATTTCATAATTACTATGTTCTTCCCTGTGTTAGTGATGGGTGGAACGATAATAATATCAGCTATCTTTATTTATTTTGTATCTAGAAAACAAAACAATTTGTAAAGGAATACCCCTATATATCTTTGATCATTAAGTTTAACCATAGCATTGAACGCTAATCTAAACACTTATCAAATGATTCCCCACTTTTAACCCCAGAAATAGGATCTATGAACAGCGCATAGAATAGTATAGAAAGACTGCGGCTAATGCTAGACATGTAGGGGATGTTTTTATATGAGTACCAGAATGATCCGGCAGTTGAAAGGTTAAGGCAATAGGAATTAATCCAACTTGTATTTGTGTATGGATTTGGCTGCATATTCACCTATCCGCGCTTGTACTTACATGACCTCCTTAAAAATACAAGCCTTCTGCCCATTTCGTCACGTACATATGGAATCTTTATCCGAATGTAGAAGACTTAAACGTGCATCGCATATTATGGCTAAAGGCAAGATGCTTATTTTTACTTATAACAAGTATTTACCTGTTTTTTCGCTCCCGATGTGCTTCAACGAAGTTTTCAGCCTCTCTGCGCATGAGAAAGAAGGTGATGACTCCAGATAAAATAGATCCACCGGCTGCTATCAGTATTCGTATTGGCATATCGATCATTGCATAATCTTTATTCAACATCCACATAGCAAAAAAATAAACGATAATTATAACTGGAATAACTAAAATAAATCGTTTCATCCTACAGCTTCCTTTCTTATTCCTTTTAATTTAGTTTATCATAAATCAAATAATAATATTTCCATCATTTCCAAAGCTAATATTTCTAGCGTGTGAATACTGATGTATCATCTCCTTTTTTCATGGTTAAGAGAAGAAAAGTTTGCTTATTTAGGACTATTTTGAGAATAGCGTTAGCTTTATATGGTGTTATTGTAAATTTTTAATTATATCAAGGGGAAATGTTAAATTGGAACCAAAAAAAGATAACTTAACAGTGAAACCACCTACTACTTTTAGAGAACAAGTAGAGTTGTAAAAAAGTAGGAACCTAAAAAAGGAAGCAAAGAAATTTGAAAAATTCCCTATATATGCTGCAACATATATCACTCAGAGGTTGTTAACCAAAACTAAAGGAAACAGATGTACGTGATTAAAGAAGACGAGCATAAAAAATTATCGGAAGAATCGCGAGTATAAAAGTTTTGTTATATAGAAGATTCATAACCGTATAGTAGGTTATCTTATAGAAATCCATGGAGATATCTGTGATGGTGATTTAGTAGATCATTAATATAACGTTTATGGAAGGAATTATAAAAAACAGTTAGTACGAGAGCTAAAGGATTCTGGTTTTTATTATGGGAAATATTAACATTCGATGCAAGGTCAAATACGCGCAAGTAAGGTTTTGCACGGCAGCACTACAGCTAAAGATAAAAGAGATAAGGACGAAAGGAATGCACCCGTCAGGGTGCTTTTTTTTCTTTTCCATTTTGCCTTCCGAATCGTAAAACAGCGCAAGCCTTCTAAGCTTATCCGGTAGGACACCCGAACTTTACCGGCAAAAAGCTAAGAGGTCTAGTCAATCGATCAAGGGGCACAAAACTATTTTATTAAAAAAGCTGTGCAACATAAAAAACTTTTGTGGAAAAACTTAAAACACCAAATCCATAATTGAAAAAACTTTAGGAGGTGGGACAAGTCCAATCGGTTAGCCAGAGAATCAATGGAAATAAGTAATTCAAGAAATTATACGAAAAAGGAGTGTTTTAAATGGCATTAACCCCAATTATTGAAGTAGTACGATTAAGACAGGAATTCAGGGAATCATCAGAGTTTTCATCTTATCGGATTTCATCATCAGGAGATGCGCAAGAATAAGCAGTTTCATATATTGCAGATGAAGATAGAGAAGTATTTCTTGTGATGATGCTAAACTAAAAATCAAGTTATCGGGCTTCATAGAGCATCAATGGGAAGTTTGACCGCAAGTATTGTCCATCCAAGGGACGTATTAAAAAGCGCGAAAAATTATGAAAAAAATCTTACTGGAAATGAATAGGAACTTGAAATGATACGCAAGGAATAACTTTAAGTTTCAGATAAAGAAAAGCAAAGACATCGTAAGGAGTCTCAAAAAGTAGCGAGAAATTTTGATTTTACTGAAGCGGAAACTAGGATGCTTATTGACCAACAGTTACAGGAATCTTTGTGGGATGCTGATACAGAAAAAATACGGTGGCGCACTGCTTCATGAATCCATCATTGTTTTTTTATTCTAATCTGGGTAGTTGTTCCACGTGTCTAGCCAAGGGTATTATTTATGCTATTTTACCAATTGGACCAACGAGCACTATGGCAGTGTTCATTTTTAATACTTATAAAAAGTTTTTCCCCTAGTTTAGATCCGGTCGAATCTACTCATACTATCGATAGTAATAGTCGAATTTCCCAGAGGTGAACCACATTTGGAACTAATTTACCGAGCAGTTATTGTGTTTTTGGTCGGATTTTTATTTTTAAGGCTGTCAGGAAAAAAGGCCGTGGCCGAAATGCACTCGTTCGATTTATTGTATGTCTTTGTGCTTACGAATATTATCAGTGCACCGGTTGTGGTCAATAATCTCGGAAAAGCCATCATCTATGCTGGAATCACCGTTATTATTTATAAAATTATCGGCCGTTTATCCCTACATAATAAATTAAGATGGCTCTTATATAACAGTCCTACTGTATTGATTCGTAATGGGGACATCGATCGAAAGGGACTGAAAAAGGTCCGAATGCCTGTGAATGAATTATTGTCCCATTTGCGGGTGAAAGGTTACACGGATACACAAAATATCGCCATTGCCGTTATGGAGGATTTTGGTGATATAAGTGTCATACCTAAGGCTGATTACCGACCTGTGCAGCCGAATGATTTAAACTTAAAGGTAAAAAAAGAATATGTGCCAATCCCTCTGATTATGGATGGCCAAATTGTTTCCCATAATTTAAAATACCTAAAGCTGGACATAGATTGGCTAATGACTGAAGTGAAAATAATGGGTGAAAAAGTAGAGAGCATCATGCTGGCCACGTTTCAGGAAAATGGAAAGTTATTTATTGATAATAATGAAATCAAAGATCATAAAAATGCGCCTTATTACTACAAGCCAGGAGAGGATAATTGATTAATTTCCCGCCCCAACTCAGCATATTCCTTTTTAAATATCATTAGGAATAAAGCTGTTGAGGGATGGGGAAAATAGCATTCCTTGATATTGAAGAAGTTCATTTCAAAAGAACAACTAAAATATTTCTTTTCTGAGGCATATTATCTTCACTTGTACAGTCCTACCTCATTCGGATCATTTATTGTTCGAGGAGACATTCCTCTCTTGGATGCTTTTTGTTTTACGGTACGTTATTGGTTAGTGTATACATTTATATTTATTTGTTCATTAACAATCTGGCGCTATTCTTAAAAAGAATTGTGCCTTATTTAGCTTTAGGGCCAATTTAATTGAATAAGACTTCCAAACAATACTGAGTATTTATTTGAGATGTAGATTTGAAATAAAGTCACTATGTTTATAAAAAAAGATGCGATGTTTTGAATAAAGTCGCGACGTTCCCCTTTGGATATGATTATCTAAATGAGTGTTTTTATATCGAATTAAAAGGCGGATTAATGAACTTTGATTGAAAATAGAGTTTTTCCTTTAAAGTGCCAGATTGTTGAAAATCGTGTAGACAAACGTTTTCGATCAGCTGGAAATTTTTAAAAATTAACTTTGTCTACAAACTAAAAGTTAAAATAAAAATATATTTGTTGACAATATTAATAAGAAAATATAATATCGGTATATCCTAATATTACGATTAACTTTTCTTTTTTAGTTTTTTTTAATAGAAGAATAACCTTTATCTCAATATCTATAGAAGAAGGTTTTACACAATCGGTAGAGTGGGCAAAATATGTTGATAAATCAGGATATCAACATTACTCGTTATCATAACATCATAGTACAGATGCGTTAGCCTGGATCTTCTCCTGAAATTCATGCTAGCTATTTGTTAGATAAAACAGTTAATATTAAGGTAGGTACTGATGGTGTTATGTTACCACAATATAGTGCATACAAAGTAGCAGAGAACTTCAAGGAAGCGTCTTTTGTAAAAAGAAAGGATACTGGTTAACGATGGAAGAAAAACAAGTAATCATTGATGAAAAAATTGTAGACATGTTTAAAGCATTATCAAATGCAACTAGGTTGAAAATTATCCAAATGTTAAAAGAGCCGGAAAACAACTTCCCTCCCCAAGTTCATATCCATAAGGGAGACGATTTCCAAGGAGGGGTTTGTGTGGGAGATATACGAGATAAGATAGGCTTGGTTCAATCAACTACTTCTCAATATTTATCACTATTGCAACAAAGCGGTCTTTTAGAGATGAAACGAATTGGCCAGTGGACATATTATCGCAGAAATGAAAAAGTGATTACACAATTAGAAGGTTTTATTGGTAAACAACTGTAATACAATGGAGGAATTACATGAGTCTCAATCAGCATAAGGGATTTAATCGTATGTATCAAAAAGGTAAAATGACGCTTGGATTTTTACCACCATTTGAACCGATGACCAATGAGCTCCCAAAGATGGAAAATACAGTTGAACTCTCTCGTAAAATAGAAGATCTTGGATTTTCTGCAATTTGGTTACGGGATGTTACAATGCAAGATGCAAAATCGAATGATCACGGACAAGTCTATGATTTATGGATTTATTTAACCTATTTGGCTGCACACACGAAACATATAGCGTTAGGAACTGCAAGTGTGGTGCTTCCGTTGCGTCACCCTGTTCGAGTTGCCAAAGAAGCAACATCCATCGATCGGTTATTCCCTGACCGACTGATTATGGGAGTTGCTTCGGGAGACCGACAAAAGGATTTTACTGCTTTAGGAGTAGAGCGGGAAGGAAGAGGGAATCTCTTTCAACAGAACTTCAATTTTGTTGAAAGATTACTAGAAGAAGAGCAGCCAACGATTGACTCTAATCAAGGAATGATAGAAGGAAGAAGTATGAAATTGATTCCAACTCCTGTTACGACCATTCCGACGATGGTGACAGGGTTTAGCCAACAATCCATCGAATGGATCGCTGAACACGGAAATGGTTGGATTCAATACCCACGTGGTATCGAAGAGCAAGCCACATTAATTCGAAATTATCGTGAACTAGTAGAGAGAAAGAACCCAGGGTTATTTAAACCATTTACGCAAACTTTTTACATCGATTTATTGGAAAATCCCGATGCGGTGCCGATGCCAATTCCATTAGGTTTCCGTTTAGGGCGTAATCATCTACTTGAATTATTATACAAATTCCAAGCAATAGGGGTTAATCATTTGGCGTTTGTGCCTTATTTTGCACATAGACCAATGGAAGAAATGATTCAGGAAATTGGAGAAGAAATTTTACCACATTTTCCAACACATGACTCAATTAGTTAAGGTACCTTATATTCGGAAGAATGCAATTTTTATGATTGAATTCGTCAGCATTGTTTCACTTTTATATTTGAACCATCTTCCATTTATGCACAAACAATTGTCCATGTAGGTGTTACTATTATCCAAATAGTTTTTTACTACCTTCTTTAGTATCAATGGGGTCTTTAAAAATAGCGATTATTGCTGTTTCGCATGGAGGCCAATTTGCAGGTATCGATTTAAAGGAAAAAGGACATCAAGTTGATATATACGAACGTTCTGCTGTCACGATGGATGACAGAGGAGCAGGATTAGTCGTCCAACCGGAGAATCATTTCTTCTTGAATATCATTTAGCAACTCTACAAGATGTTACTGTTCCTCTCTCTTATCGAAGATTTCTTAGAAGGGATGGAAAGTTTGATGAGCTGCCACTCTACAATACTTTAAATAGATGCTTTTCCTTATGGAAATTATTTTTCAGGTAAATGTAAATTTTTCAAAGCCATTGTTTATATATGATAGGAGGACAGGAGGGAACTTTTAATGGAAAAAGCACCAAAAGATACACGTGTAATTGTGGGAATGTCAGGCGGAGTCGATTTTTCTGTAGCGGCAATGCTTTTAAAAAAGCACGAATGAACACGATGTAATGTGAAGATTCAAATGTGTTGACAACATAAAATGTAATCTTTAATATCTATATATCGAAATAAATAGATATAATTAATTATCTAATTTTTTATTGGTAAAGTATCGTAACAACATACATATCGATGAATTTGAATTTCTCGATATAAAAATATTGTTTTATCAATAAATAATAATAAAGGAGAAAACAAATGAAAATCAGTGTATTAGATCAAACTCAGTTATTAGAAGGAATTACAGCGGAAGAAGGCTTTGCCCATTCAGTTGAGTTAGCAAAATATGTTGATAAATTAGGGTACCATCGTTATTGGTTATCAGAGCATCATAGTACAGACGCTTTAGCAGGATCTTCCCCTGAAATTCTTGCGAGTCATTTGTTGGCTAAAACAGATCATATAAAAGTAGGTACCGGCGGGGTTATGTTACCACACTATAGTGCTTATAAAGTAGCAGAGAATTTTAAGGTAATGAGTGCACTTGCTACAGGACGTGTAGATATGGGGGTGGGGCGTGCCCCAGGAGGCCACCATTTATCTACGATTGCATTACAAGGTGAAAGAGCTAGAAATGTAGATATCTTCCCAGATCAAATTGACCAAGTGCTAGAATATCTTGAGGATACGCTACCTGAAAACCATCCTATAAGAGGTTTAGAAACAACGCCAGTTATTGATAGAAAACCGGAATTATGGATATTAGGTACAAGTAATTCTTCTGCAATTTTAGCAGCAGAAAAAGGATTGCCTTACGCCTTTGCGCAATTTATTAACTATCAGCCAGGTGGAATGGAACAAGCGTTGAAGTTATATGTTGATAACTTTACACCATCAAAATATCTAGAGAAACCAAAAGTGTTGGTCACAATGAAAGTGATAGTAGCAAGCACTGATCAAAAGGCGGAAAAAATAGCTGAAAGTGCGTTGAGGTTTAATTATTATTTACACCGCGGACGACTTACACGTGTAGTAGATTCAGAAAAAGCATTGTCACATGTAATAAATCCATCTGAAAAACGAGAAATGGAATCTGTCAAAGAAACATATATTATTGGTTCTAAAGAAACTGTAGCTCAAAAAATAAAGGAATTAACGAATAAGTTTCCGATTGATGAACTAATGGCCATTACACCTATTTATGATTTTGAAGAACGAAAACGCTCCTTTAAATTGTTAAAAGAAGCTGTTGGTGAATAATCATACTCCTTATCGGCTGGCTTCTGAAGCATAGCGGTAAAATAAATCATAGTTTCTAAATGAAGTGTTTCGTTTCTAGAGATAAGTTAAAAATTTTACATATGCTAAATGAGCCAGAAAAAATTTCCCTCCTCAAGCCCATATCCATAAGAGAGACGATTTCTTTGGAAGGGTTTGTGTGGGAAATATACAAGATAAGATAGGTCTAGGGGAGTCAACGTCAACTCAATATTTATCATTCTTTCAGCAAAGTGGTCTTTTAGAAATGCATCGGGCAGTGGACCTATTATCGAAGAAATGAAAAAGCAATTAAACAATTAGAAAGCATTATCGGTAAAAGCCTTTCATAAATAGGAGGAATTATATGAGTCTCAATCAACATAAGGGATTTAATCGTATGTATCAAAAGGATAAAATGACACTTGGGTTTTTAACACCATTTGAACCAAAGTCGAATTTACTTCCAAAAATGGAGAATACCGTTAGCCTCGCGTGTAAACTTGAGAAAATGGGGTTTGCGGCAATTTGGCTACGTGATGTTACGATGCAAGATTTAGAATCTGATGATCACGGACAACTCTATGATTTATGGATTTATTTAACCTATTTGGCTGCACAGACGAAACATATCGCATTAGGAACATCTAGTGTTGTTCTTCCGTTGCGTCATCCTGTTCGAGTTGCAAAGGAAGCAACATCTATCGACCGTTTATTCCCTGACCGACTGATTATGGGAGTTGCTTCGGGAGACCGAAAAAAAGATTTTACTGCTTTAGGAGTAGAGCGGGAAGGAAGAGGAAATCTTTTTCAGGAGAACTTTAGTATCGTTGAACGATTACTGAAGGAAGTGCAGCCAACGATTGATTCTAATCAGGGAATGATAGATGGAAGAAGTATGAAATTAATTCCAACTCCTGTTACGACCATTCCGACGATGGTGACTGGGTCAAGCCAACAATCAATGGATTGGATTGCTGAACATGGAGACGGTTGGATTCAATACCCAAGGAATATTGAAGAACAAACCTCTTTAATTCGAAACTATCGTGAATTAGTGGACAAAAAGAACCCAGGATTATTTAAACCATTTACGCAAACCTTGTATATCGATTTATCGGAAAATCCAAATGAATCCCCAACAGAAATTCCGTTGGGGTATCGATTGGGTAGAAATCATTTGTTGGAATTGTTATTTAAATTCAAGGAAATAGGTGTTAATCATTTAGTCTTTGTACCGTATTTTGCTACAAGGCCAATGGATGAAATGATTCAGGAAATTGGAGAAGAAATTTTACCGCATTTTCCAACACATTAATATTAATGAAGAAAAAACTATTTTCAGATAAGAAATAGGAGTTAGAACTAGAATGGAAACGAACCAAAAGTCTAACACTGTATTTAACAAAGGTGGCTCAAGCCGTGCTGAAATTCAGCAAGTCTTTATAGCTTTTGCTAAGGCACTTGAGGCAAATGATGTTTCTACAGTTGAAAGTTATTTTTCACCTGATTCAGAAGCGAAATTTAGCCATTTAGGACAATTTAAAGGGATAGAAGCAATCATAAAAGGTTTGACTCATGTTGGACCAAAAGTTGATGTAACAAAATTTAATATAACTAATTCGTACGTTGCGGTAGCCGGAGAAAAGGCGCAACAAAGTGCCTACCTCACAGGGGTTCTTGCTAACGATATCGGAGAAGGTAAGCTTGACAGCTTTATATTTGGTGGTCATTTTGTTAATACCTATGTCAAAACTATTAAAGGGTGGAAAATTTCACATCTCCGGTTCGAGCTCGATTGGCAAAGTGGCAAAAGTAGTTATGTGAAAGATTGGAAGTTAGCTGATGGAGCGGTTGGTTGGCATCCGAAAACAGTTACACCAACTATCCTAAGTAAGTTAGATGCGCCTTGGCGAGTTTTTCCTAACCCGGATGAACAAGGTACAGATGAAGAGCAAATAGCTGAAACATATATTCGCTATTCATGGGCATTGGATCAAGCTGACTTTAGCTTATTGACAACTGTATTTACAGAGGATGCAAAAGCGGACATGTCTCCATTTGGTCTAATGGATGGACGACAGGAAATTGTTAGCTTATTGAAAATCTTGCGTTCAGGTCACCCTTATATGCAACATGCAGCCACAAACTTTCGTGTGAAGGTTACAGGAGATACTGCGACATTGGATATCTATCGTGTTGTACCGTTCCTTCCTACTAAAGAAACCTTAGATGCTCCAATATTTGGTGCCCGATATGAAAGCCGATTACGACGAGAAAATGGGGTTTGGAAGTTTGAGTGGCTTCATTATATTCCAGGTTGGCTTCAAGGTGAAGAAGGTATGTGAACACAAAATATGTTTCAATGTGGGACGATGTAGAAATTGGAAGAGCTGATTTACACCTCATTGTTCTGACACTTAATCTTTTATTTAAGAGATTTTTATAGTGGAAGGTCTGTTAAGTTGGCCATAATGTTCATCCTTTCAATTCAATAATATAACTGAATAAAGAAAAGGTTAATGTGAAAACATCAGGAAGATTGAAGAATAATATTTAAAAATAGTAGTCTTAGAAGTCTAAGATGTAAAGTATAATTTGCAACGTTCCAATATAAATGTAGAAAAATATCTTATTTCCTTAAAATATGTATTCATAAATAGCAGTGCATATAAACAGTAAGCTTTGGTCTAGATAGGAATTAGTATAGGCCGTTTCTAATCTAAAAGTACTGATGTTGGGTGGAGTATTGTTATGAACGAAATACAAGAGCAAATTATCAATAAAACTGATTTGCATTTTTTTAGATATTGCCAAGAGCAGTTTGGAATAAATCGAGGGGTTTATAACACCATTGAACAGTGGTTTTATAATAAGGAAGTTCAGGAAATTGCATATAGAAGGAAATTTGTTCTTCGTTTTCTTAAGCACGTATACGGTGATGAAAAGGGGTCCGGAAAATTTTTGGATGAAGGATTAGTAAGTAGACTTCATAAGTTCTGGAAAAAAGAATGATAGATTAAACGATTCACTTTTATTAATAACCTTACCTTAACTTAATAAAAGGCGAACTTCTTATTTTGGTTCCATCAATCATTATAAAGCTTTGTAGCAATTTGAACAGTTGCTTGCTAGCGTAAAAGCAAAAATCTAAATTATTGTAAAACTATCATTAGTTATAAAATTAAAATTCGTTATTTTATAAGGAGTTATTCATGAAAATATTATTTTATTTATTAGCCCTAGTAGCAGGTGCTTCATTAAGTATTGAAGGTGCAATAGGGGGAACATTAGGACGAAATATAGGAGCGATAGAAACAACCTTATTTATGTTTGCTATAGGGTTTATGACAATCCTATTAATTACGTTGTTCTTTGGTAAAGGTGATTTAAGCCAGACGTTCAAAGTACCAAAGTGGAAATTGCTTGGTGGTAGTTTAGGAAGTTTCTATAATCTGATGCTAGTCATTAGTGTGCCAATCGTTGGAGTAGGAATTTCAGTTATTGCTGCTCTTGTTGGGCAGATCGTTATGAGTACAATGATAGAACATCGTGGGTGGCTCGGATCTTCCCAAATTAAATTCAATAAAAATAAAGGTATTGCGATTATATTATTAGCTGTATCGCTCTATCTTGTATATTAAAGGGAGAGGTATGTTATGAGTATTCTTATTATTATTCTTACGCTTATATCCGGAGCAGTTTTAGCAACTCAGGCCCCAATTAATGCAGCTTTTGCTGCAAAAGCTGGATCGTTGGAAAGTACATTGGTTAACTACTTCTTTGGAACTGTAATCATGGTGATTGTAGTTGTTCTATTTGGTAAGGTAGATATGATTGCTATTTCTGAAGCACCGACTTGGCAGCTTTTATGTACGTTTTTTGGGTTAATTTATGTATTACTATCAATTATTACTGTTCCAAAAATTGGAGTAAGTGCTGTTGTTATTTCGGTTATTATTGGTCAATTAGTAACTGGCATGGTGATTGATAACTTTGGATGGTTTGGAAATACGGTCATTCATTTTGAAATCAAACGTTTAGCAGGTTTAGTACTTATGTTTATAGCACTTTATTTTACATTGAAAACTGAACCTGAAACGCAAGGGGCTCAAGAATATAAAGCGGCATAATGGTTCGAGGCATAAAAGAACTAAAAAGTGAATTAGGGGAAAAGGAAAGAGCGGCTATAGCTGGAGTGAACTCCAGATCAAGAGTATAAATAAATTATTCGATCTAAATTCTTCTTCAACATTCTGGTCCTATATGGAAAAACTTCATATGGGGGTGCTGCCGACAAAACGCGGATATTATACGCTAAGCAGATTAACCTAAAAAAGTCGGATTCCTTCTGCGTAAAGGAACCGACTTTTTAGTTTGTTTTGTTAATCGAAGCACCCGTTTATGCAGTATCTTTCAAGGTTATTTTTTTAGATTAGCCTTCATTAATAATGAAATCTTTTGCTCATCTGTGTTTGAAAACTGTTCCAGTTGAGTAACGATTAACTCTTGTCTCTGCAATGGATGGTTTTGACTTAACTTTGCTTTCCCTTCTATTTTGTTGATTTTTATTTTAAATCCTTGAACTCCTTTGTTCATACCAGCAAGAAACTCGGCATCTATATCTTGCAAACTGTATGAACTGTCAGGAGCTTCGTATTTAAATACCATATCATGTAAGGAGCCCGTTAACTCATGTTCATCCTCTAATAGTTCGACTTCTCCGTAAACATGAACGGTCACATAATTCCATGTCGGTACTGCTTTATTTGTCTCATACCAAGATGGAGAAATATAACAATGCGGACCATGAAAAATTGCTAAAACGGTTTGATTTTTGATATCATTCCACTGAGGATTAGGACGAGCAAAATGTCCATATAAGTATGAATGATCCTTGTTCAAAATTAACGGTAAATGAGTCGCAAAAGGCATTCCATTGTGTTGAGAAAAAAGAGTCGCAAAACTATGTTCCTTCATAATGTCGAAGGCAAGTGTTTCGTCTTTAATTTTAAAATGTGCAGGAATATACATATTTTTTCTCCTCTCAGAATCTTTTCTTATCATTAAATTTATGATTTCTCTATAAGATAGCCGTTTTTTTACCATGATCCTCTTTATCAATGACTACTTCTTCATCTAATACAATTCTCATTCCATAGACTATATGCCCTACGATACATCCTTTTTCATATATAATTATTTAACTATCTCAATTGAACATGTAATTAGTTTTTCTCTGATACAGATCTGATTTTTGATACGGGAGCATTTTTTCCTAATATTACAGAAATAACAACAATCACTGCTATTACAAGAGTGAAAAATGTGATGGATTCATCTAGAAATACTGTTGCAAATAGAATCATTAAAAATGGTTGTAAGTATTGAAGCTGACTCACTCTTGCTATTCCACCCATAGCCATTCCGCTATACCAAGCAACATATGCTAGAAATTGACTAACAACTGCGAGATAAATAAAACTGACCCAAGCTTGTATAGGGGCATGGAGCATTTCAGTTGTAAGGTTTAGTCCAACTGGAATGATGAAAAATGGAGCACCGATCATAATTGCCCAAGCAATCACTTGCCAACTACCTAATTCTTTCGCTAACTTCCCACCTTCTGCATAACTAAGTCCAAGTATAATTACTGCTGCGAGTATTGCTAAATCGGCAAATTGTAATTGACCGAATCCGAGATGCAGTGCATACATAATAACAGCTAAAGAACCGATTATACTTGAAATCCAGAATTTGCGAGAAGGGATTTCACCTGCTCTAAACATAGCAAAGCCGGATGTTGATAATGGTAACAGGGCCAATTCCACAGCTCCATGGGAAACAGGCAAGGAATTCATTGCCCAGGAAGTGAGGAGTGGAAATCCTAAAACTGCACCAACAGCAACAATAAGTAGACTTTTGAATTGGCGAGGAGAAGGAAGCTTTTCTTTTCGAATAATAAATATCACAGCTACTAAAATTGCAGCAACAACCGTTCTTCCTAAACCGACGACCGTAGTCCCAAAGTACTCTACAGCAATATTTGTAGAAGGAAGTGTTAAGCTAAAACAAATTACACCTACTAATCCCAACAATAATCCAAATTTCTCTCTGGTTTCTCTCGGCATCTTATCCTACCTACCTTTTTACTTCGTATTATATCTGTACCATTTTCTACTTTTCTAAAAAACAGTTCTGATATAATTAAAATATTAATTGGTACAGGATATAAAAATAAACCATTTATTTACCTATCTGTACCGGTACAGTTGAAGGAGGATCCATGTATGAGCTCAAAATATATCGAGATTATGGAAGAAATTAAGCTTCGGCTAGCAGACGGGGCGCTTATTGCAGGGAGTAAACTACCTTCTGTTCGTCAGATGTCTGAGCATTTTTCATGTAGCAAAAATACAGTAATTAAAGCATACGAGGAACTAGAAAAAGAACATTTAATTTATTCTGTTCCTAAAAGTGGCTACTTTGTTGTGAATGAATTTCAAATTGCGACGAATGAAAATGACGTGATTGATTTCTTGTCTGCTGGTCCAGATAAAAATGTTATGCCTTATGTTGAATTTCAACATTGTATGAATCAAGCAATTGAACAATATAAAGAGGAACTTTTTACATACTCTGATCAACAAGGGCTTTACACATTACGAGTACAGGTAGTGAAATATTTGCAGAATCTACAGGTGTTTACTCAACCTGAGAGAGTAGTCGTTGTATCTGGCTCGCAGCAAGCCCTGAATTTATTAGTTTCAATGCCGTTTCCAAATGGAAAAAATAACATTCTAATTGAGCAGCCTACTTATTTCGGATTCATTGAGTCTATCAATCTGCACCAAGCTACTACTTTTGGAATTGAGTTATCGATGGAAGGGATTGATTTTGATCGTCTGGAATATATTTTCCGAAATAATGATATTAAATTTTTCTATATTATTCCAAGATTTCACAATCCACTTGGACATTGTTACTCGAATAGCGAAAAGAAAAAAATCGTTGAGTTAGCTGAAAAATACGATGTGTATATAGTTGAAGATGATTTTTTAGGAGACCTTGACCCAAATCCTAAATCAGATCCCTTGTTTTCATTTGATCCTTCTGGAAGAGTAATTTATATTAAAAGCTTTTCGAAAATTTTTCTTCCAGGGTTAAGGATTGCTACTGTGGTTCTTCCTACATTAATGATTAACAATTTTTTACGATATAAATTTAGTTCGGATTTTAATAGTTCAGCACTTTCTCAAGGTGCGCTTGAAATATATTTAAAAAGCGGCATGTTTAATAGCCATCTCAAAAAAGTAAAAGAGGTATACCGTACTAAAATGCACATCCTTCAAGAAGCGTGTGAATTATTGCTACCAGCTAATACTCACTTTTCTAAACCAACTTCAGGATTCTATCTATCCATTAGTTTGCCAGAGAATGTAACAGCAAAACAGGTAGCCCATATGCTAAACGAGCAGCATAT
This sequence comes from Peribacillus huizhouensis, assembly GCF_014138605.1. Taxonomy (GTDB): domain Bacteria; phylum Bacillota; class Bacilli; order Bacillales; family DSM-1321; genus Peribacillus; species Peribacillus huizhouensis. The sequence goes on from NZ_JACJHX010000015.1 coordinate 24,508, forward strand.
ATATGTTGATGATGCCTCTAGAATGTTTTTACCAGAATATAAAAAGGAAAATCTCCTTCGAATATGCATCTCTCAAGTGAACGAGAGTCAAATTAAACTAGGGGTAGAGCGTTTGGCTCACTGTATTGCTTTAATTGACAGTAGAAAAAATTATAGTACTCCATGGGTAAGTTTATATAGAGGGTAGTATCAGGATTATGCGGATTTCCAATGCTAAGAAAATATGCTCAAAACAGTTGTTTATGTGACTTAGAATTTGAGCAATTATTTGAAACATATTTACTCTCCTAATTTACAAGTTTTTAAACCCTCTCAAATGAACTACTCCGTAAATGTTAGACACCAACTAACATTTACGGGGTGTTTTTATGTCTAAATATACAGAAGAAATTAAATTACAAGTGGTGGAAGAGCGCTATTTAACTGGAAACGAAAGCTATAAAGCCATTGCAGAAAGCATTGGCACAACTTATAATCCTGATAGCCACCAAGTAGGTATAGAATATATATAAGTGATTTACTTCAGTATAGGATATACCCCAAAGAATTAAGAATATACATAATAAAGTATTTTAATGATGAGAAGTCTCCAGTATATTTAGTGGATATTAATTGAAATCTTATTCCAAAATTGGGGCTTTAATTGAACATCAGGACCAGATCAGCAGCTCCTTTTCTTATGTAGGTAACAGTATTCGTATAATTAAGTGATATTAAAAGAAGCAAATATTATCTTTAAGTAGGTGAAATCGTGGAACAAGTGATTAAAGAAATTTTTTTCTCTAAGCAAACAATACAAGGCCGAGATAATAAAACGATCAGATGGTCTATATTCGACAGAAATTAATAAGTGGTACAAGTGGGAGGAACCATATGAATATGATTACTGGGGTTCCATTAAACAAGGGGTTTCTTTATTTGATACAGAGGAACGTGCAATAGAAGGAGCTATTCAACAGCTAAATGAACTTTTAGGTGAGAATACTAACCAATAATAAAAATACTAGTTTCATTGGGTCATCAAGATAACATATTTGAGCTGTAGCACTACAGTATGTAAAAAAGGGAAAATCTACCCTTTCTTACATACTGTAAGTGTCTGGTACAGCATTTAAAGACCCGATAACCACGGTCTATATGGCACATACTACTACCAAAATAAATGGTCAGGAGGTAGCATAAATTTTTATAGGACTATATATATGCATATGGATTAATATTAATTATTTTAACGCAATTAAGGTTTACTATATTATTTTAAGTTTAATGTTATAATTTGTTAGTTTAATAATTGCGATAGGATTCAACCTAAGTTTTTGTTGATCCTGAGGACCCTTTATTTCCTGCAATTCGTCAGTTACGATGTTTTGTCAAAAAGACATCTTGGGCAGCTTTTACTCCAGCTCCTGCCTCAAATGAATATCCAAAGTCTTGTAATCCCGCTTCCATTAGAGAAATAGCTTCTAAAATATCACTTGGGAAGCAATAGCCCATATGACCGAATCTGAAGATTTCACCTTGCAATTTTCCTAGGCCTCCGGCAAAATCAAGATAATATTTTTGCTTTAGGTGTCCGATGTATTTACCAAGATCTACACCTTCAGGAGCACGGATAGCGGTAATCGTAGGTGAAGCATCTTCCTCGCTTGTTAATAAGCCAATACGAAGAGCCCTCATTCCTTCACGAACCATATTTTTCATTAATTGATGTCTTTCTATTGTTTGCTGGAATCCTTCTGCCTCAATTAGATCACATACTGCAGATAATCCATATATAATACTAATTGCTGGTGTATTAGGAGTCATTCCTTTAGCAAACCATTCAAGATAGGTTAATAGATTTAAGTAATAGGCTGGAGTCTGATTGTTTTCAATGACTTTCCATGCTTTTTCACTAACGCTAATAAATGAAAGTCCTGGAGGAAGCATCATCGCTTTTTGTGACCCTGTTACTAAAATATCAATTCCCCAGCTATCCATCTCTCCCGGTACTCCGCCTATGCAGCTAACCCCATCGACAATAAATAAAGCGTCTGAATGTGTACGGACAACGTTCGCAAGTTTTTCAATTGGATTAATGACGCCAGTAGATGTTTCGTTATACGTAGCAAAAACAGCTTTGATATTTTTTAATGGTTTTAAGAATTGGATAAGATCATCTTCTGTACAGGCTTGGCCCCATTCTTTTTCAAGCTTATGTACCTTAAATCCATATTTTTCACAAATTGAGACAAAGTAATCTCCAAATGCGCCAATAGTAATAACAACTACTTCTTCTCCTGGTGAAACAGTGTTAATTGCTGCAGCCTCCAAAGCAGCCGTACCACCGGATGGAATTAGTAATATGTCTTGTTTTGTACCAAAGAGCGGTTTAACGCGATTCGATGTTTCCCTAAAAAACTGAACAAATTCTTCACTTCTGTGGCTGACGATATTGTTATTCATTGCTTGTTGAACTTTCTGTGGAATAGGAGTAGGACCGGGATGTCTTAAAATGTTTTGGTACATGTAAATTCCCTCCAATATTAAATTTAATAATTACATCAATTATGACACAATTTTAATAGTAAGGTGGCGATTCGTTATGTCGGAATTAAAGTATCAAAATATCTTGTCGTAAAGAGATCTGAGAATATTGACCTCAATCTTAGTTCACGTATGCGTTTCTGCTATTTTTAGTTCAATAGCTAAACCAATATTAAAATAATATCTTTGATAATATAGCTATAAATACTGATTTTATTGGAAGGTAAAAAGAGCACAAAGTAAACTAGCGATTGTTTAATATACTTTAATTAACTCCTGAACAATTCTCGATCCAATTATGAGTATATGGGACAATAAATGAAAACGTTGTCGAATTATATCAATGTTAGCGAAAAATCGAAAAATCCAATTTTCTATGATTGGATATTATTTTGGTAAAATCAAGTGCCCAAGAAGCTATGAAAAATTCCGTAGGTTTTTCTTTTGCCCCTTAAACTCCAGCTGGATTAAATTTAGAAGAGATTGTGAAGAGTGGTACGAAGTAAAATGTTATGATTTCCATAGTTTACGCAGGGAGAGTATAGGATATAATAATAATTTTGATCAACTTTATTTCAAAACGGAGATTTTCATTAGTTATCAAATAAAGGTTTGTTTCGTCATTTTATAGCTTTTCTTAACGAAAAACATTTTGAAAATGTAGTTTCATTCGGCAAACAAGAGTGATAAAATCATTTTACAAATTTCGGTGACGATGCTGAAAGTGATTCGATTCATAATGCAGTAGAATGATATATTTCAGCTATGGAAGTCAGCAGCTGAAATGAGGAAATAAACAAAAGTTAAGAGCCGACAAGACATTTGGTCTTATCGGCTCTTCGATGAATTACCTGTATTATTGTTATAATTCAAAATGAGAAAGTGTTAAAATATTTTCTGGGAATTTATTTTAAAAACTAGAGCCAGAGAAACTCATAATTACAATCTCAAGGGTTTTGTTTACCACAAATCTCGGCAAAGCCTCAACTAGTATGGAATGAACTCATATGCGTGAATGAACTTTTTCTCCTTGCACCCAGACTTCACGAATATTTTCAGGACGAGCAAGATACATGATCTTCTGGAAGACATCATGTAAATTTTCATTTGCATGAAAAATTGGCAGTTTTGCTGATTCTATTGTCGTATCGATGATTTGTACATCCCAAGCATAGTTTTCTGTCAAGCGACCGATTGGCAAGCTTAAACTTTCACCACCGCCAACAGTTGCTAAATAAAACGCTTCATTAATGGTGATCCGTGAATTGGGTACACCGCGTTCGTTAGCAGAAAGTGCAGTATTAACACCATCTTCTAACATTCTTGATGACATCACTGCCTGCCTAGCATTATCGAAAAGACTAGGTGAAAAACCGCCAGAAATATCGGATCCTAAACCAATTTCAACACCTTTTGAGTGCAAATGGGCGATTGGAATAACACTATTAGCAAAGTAGGCATTTGAGATCGGACAGTGGCTAACAGCAGTACCTGTTTCAGCAAATAAATCTGCATCATCATCATTTAAGAAATTACAATGCGCCATGATAGATTTATCACGTAATAGACCAAAATCATGTAAAGCAAACGCATCGTTCTTATTGAATCGATCTTGTACATAACCATGCTCCCAATCACTTTCACTGCAGTGTGATTGAACGTACGTATCATACTTAGCAGCTAATTCTCCTAATCCTTTTAAAGCATCGTCTGTACAGCTCGGAATAAACCGTGGCGTAACTACTGGGTAAACACCTTGTTTCGATGATTTCGCCAATTCTGTGACAGCAATAATAAATTCTTCTGTATCCGCTAATGCTGTTTGCGTATCAACGTCACGATAATATTCTGGATTTTGTTCGGGGTTATCCATAACAACTTTTCCAACTAAACCGCGTTGCCCCTTTTCAGCGCAAATTTTAGCAAGTAATAAACTTGCTTCTTTATGTACAGTGGCAAAATAAAGTGCAGTCGTTGTTCCATTTGCTAGTAGGGTACGTACTACATCTTGGTAGACATCTTTCGCAAAATCTAAATCTGAAAATTTAGACTCAATTGGGAAGGTATAAGTGTTTAACCAATCATAGAGTGGAATGTCTAAAGCCGTTCCTGCTTGAGCCCATTGAGGCGCGTGAACATGTAAATCGACAAAACCAGGAAAGAAATATTGGCCGTCTGCTAAACGGTGAAAGTTTTCTTCTCCTTGGTAAGCATCTAATAAGAATTGATAGTCGGCATCTTCTGGAGCAACGATTTTCTCAATCATTCCTTTATCATTAATGCAAAAGAGATTTTCTTTTAAAATTTGGACTTCTTTTGGTGACTTGCTGGAAAAAGCAGTTCCTTGAAAAACTTTTGTATATTTTTTCATTTTTAACACCTTATTGTTCGTATTTTGGAAATATATTTGCTATTATAGGGCATTTAAAAAGCAAAGTCTATTAAAAAAGAACAAGAAGGGAAGCTAGTTTTCGTATCTATTTGGTTTCTCAACATGCAAATGTGATCATGAAAAGTACAGTATAGGATAAAGAATACGTATGGAATGAAGTGTTTTGAAATAATAAAACATTGTACCCATTTTCTTGAGAAGTGGATAACGGCGAAGGATCACAATTCAATATACGTTATAATTATGATTTTGCTTTACTTAATGTAGGCTAGCTACCAATAATATCTCGTTCCTGCCATCATTGTAAACGATGTATCCCGGGGGAAGTAAAAAACCACCGTCAAGATGAGAAGAATCGAAGAAGCGTAGGTGAGGAGGGTGACTGTGAATCATTGAATCGGGTTTGTAGGGGAACTTTACCTATGCTACGTGAAGATATTATTGACAATAAAACGAGACTAACAATTAGGGAGGATGATGAATTCCCCTCTGATTGAAGCTTTACTTATTTTAAGAAATTCGTTGTTGTACTTTCTTCTAATATTCTTGCTAACTATCATTCACTAATTTAGAGGCTCATATTAATTCCTCTGAAACGCTTCATCTATTACTTTTCCCTCAACGAAGGAAGGAGCTTCTAGCTCGAGTAAACGATAAATCATTGGGGCGATGTCAAGATTGGAGGTTGAGCCGATTTTCTTCCCTTTTTTCAGTTCCGGTCCGGTAGCGATAAAAACGGGTTTCAGCTCACTTCTTTTTTGGTTTCCGCCGTGAGTTCCTAATTCAACTGGTGAATCTACTCGTTTTGAAGTACCACTTCCCATGACATAGCCCGGAGCTCTCAGCAATAAGAGATCTGCTTCTATTACTGTTGAAGTTTGCGCAATTCTTGAAAAAGAATTGTACTTTCTTTAACTCAGGTTGTATATAAGACGTTTTCTAAAAGTATTTCAAGAAGCTCACCCTGATTTAAAACAGTTTAAAGAAGATATACATTATTCATTCATTGAATATTAGTGGTGGCAATATAACTCATTGGTCATTCTTAGATGATGAAACAGAAGCTGATGAAGGACATGCTTCTATGAATGCTGAAAAAATCTGCAGCACTCTTTTTTTGATTTCAGACAAAGACGGTGATGATAAGCGTCCTCGACAAGAAAAGTTAAAAGAAGTTCTAGGAGAAAGGTATTATTGTTTGGAATGTAAAGAAATTGAGAATATACTCTCAGCAGATACAATAAGAGAAGTAATTACTGAATACGAAAAGGGTGCACTAGAACACCTAACCAACAAAGACTTTACTCAAGAAGAATACAAAAACAAGCATTTAGGTACCTATATAAATTCTCTTTTTCCAGTACGAGCTAGAAAGAGAAGGGGTAGTTATGCTGCAGATTCAGGAACTATAGTAAATAAATTGGATTTCTGTAAAAAAGGTATTGCCCATATAACTGCGTATGATCAATTAAGTGAGGAAGCCCAGAAATTAAGTCATGATATTTATAACTTTATAAAAGCACACAATGAGTAACAACATTTATTTAAAAAACTCTCAATTAGAGAGCTTTTTTCTTTAGTCGAATATTGATAATAATGAACTTATTGCATAGGCTAAAAAGCATTAATCCTCTTAGTCCAGACTTGGATACATTGGATTAATGCTGTATCCAAAAGATGGCTCATACAATTATTCATATAAATGTTATCTAAAGCTTAGAAAAACCTCATTCTTTGTAAAAGGACTAACTTAATTAAGTAGTTCAGTGTAAACTGAATTTATAGAAATAATTGAATTGTTAGGTGATAATAAAGTCGTTTAAATCATAATATAGTTGTTTAAAAAATAATAAAGTCAATTAAAATTAAAATGTCGATTATGCTATTCAACAAACGGGCCAGATTGTGGAATAATACCCGTCTATTAAATTGGATATTTATGTTAATATATAAATGACATTTTATATTATTGGAGAAATATGAATGCGAATTTCACTTTTAGGAATTTCCATTTCGCTTTTTGGAATAGCACTTATACTAACATCAAGCGGTTCAGCAACTTCATTTGGACTTTTGGTTTCATTTTTAGGCTTAGCAGTTTCTCTTACTTCTTGTTTTCTAAAAGAATGAGCTAAATTCTTACTTTAGTACGATCCGAAAAGACTCCTTCTTCAACTATTAACTTAGTAAATGAAACCTATGAAGTACTTAGTCATATAAATAAACAAGGAGGGATAAGTTGAGGTATTTTCTTATAGGAATTATTCTATCCATAATAGGTTTCTTAGTATCTTTAGTTGTGTGGGGAATGGATAAGGCTTATTTCATTCCTGGTGGTATTGGATTTTTTTTCATCGGAATATCAATGATTTTTTCAGGTTCAATGGTAAGTGGAGACCAAATGAGAGCTAACTTTGCAACGGAATCTGTTGAAGACAGGCGTAAACGAAATAGAGTTACTTTTCGTTCAGCTTTGATTGGAATACCTAATCTTGTTATGGCGTTCTTTTTTTACTTTTTCTTGAACTAAAAGGTGCTTTGATTCAACAGCGTGACCACCAATTTGATCATATCAATGTACGAAAATATACAAAATCATACATTCAGAAAAACTCCCTATTCAACTAAAGAAGCAGTATACTTTTATAAAAAGAAAGATTAATAAAATTAATTATTAATCTTTAGTGATTACTGGTAGGTGTGAAAAATGGGAAGTGAAACATATATAAAAGATACTCCACTGTTACTTCTTTTTTGGTTCCTTTTTACTATCATTTTTGGATTTTGGTTAAGAAAAAGGATTGTATCATTCGATTTTAACAATAAAAGTAAATTCTTCTTCTTGTTGGACAATTATGAGTTGATTGGTGGATTTCTTATAGGTATAGGATTACTATTTATTGCAATTTTTCTCTAAGGTATTTCTTTCGCTAACAGATGCTTTAATTCAACAGTGCGTTGATCTAGATGGTATTTCGGAACTTTCGAATCCTTGCTATGTGCTAGTTGAGGTATTGTCAGGAAAGTGCGGATTTACAACGATTAGATTTTGGTACAAGTCTTATGAGACATTATGAAGACTAATTGTCACTTTTAGAGTTATTTTGCTCTATGAACAAACATAAAAAGTCCAATTTCTCAACATAAAAAATTAAGAAATTGGACCAATTGCTTACTTCACAAACGCGCCCGTTAGCTTAAGATAGTTCCATTCGTTTAATTGGGATTCCATTCAAATTGAATATCAGGTAAATTTTCTTCATTTTCATGACCCCTACCAATGATTTCAAACCCATGTTTTTCGTAAAATCGTTGTGCGTTTTTATTTATCTCAAATGTGCGTAAAGTTAATCTTCCACTTGAGTGTGCTTTAACTTTATCTAGCAATGTTTGACCTATACCAATTCCCTGATAATCTGTATGAATGTATAATTGGTTTATTTCGCTTGCATTATAAGCAATCATTCCAACTACCTTCTCACCGATTAACGCTAAATCTATTTGAAATTGTTCAGGTAATATGCAGTTTAAAAAATAAACATGGTCTTCAAAACTATGGATTTCCCTTTGATAAATAGCCTGTTCTTTACTATCTCGCCACATTCTCACTGTTTGTTCAGCGTACTTTGGATTATATTGAGTAATTATTGATTTCACTTGGTTCACTGCTAAACCTCCTTGCCTTTCTTTAATTCAACAATGTGACCACCAATTTGGTGGTCTTTTCAATATGCGAAAATATGCAAAATCATACATTCAAAAAACCCCTTGTTCAACAACGGTCAGATTAGTTTAAGCAGAAAAGTATGAATGGTATAATATACCTAACGTTAAAAAGAAAGGTGTGATGTCTTATGGCTAATACATTTAATCATACAGGTAATGCAAATAGTTTTCGAAAAAGGTTAAAGAAGGGAAGATATCACATTGATAAAGAAGGCAAAAACATTTGATTTTATTTCAGAAACAGAAAGATTAGTAATAAGACCATTAAAAAATGAAGATTATCAAAATTGGCTTAACGAGTTTAAAAATAGATTTCCATCTCAGCATAGACACGATAAAGGAAAAATTGATATGAGTGAATGTACTGAGGAATGGTTTCATAATTTGGTGAAGAAACACCAGACGTTAGCATTAAGTGATACAGCTCACATATTCGGTATCTTTCGGAAAAATGATGATATACACTTAGGGATGGTTGATTTTTCCACATTAGCAAGAGATAATTTTCAATGGGGTAGAATAGGATACATGATTCATAATCAGTTTTGGAGAAAAGGTTACGGCAAAGAGGCAGTAAAGGAAGCTCTAAATATAGCCTTTAAGGACTTGAATTTCCATCGTATTGAGGCTCATATAAACGTTGATAATGCACCTTCTATAAATTTAGCAGAGAGTGTAGGTATGGAATTTGAATGTGTTCGTAAAGGGTTTATATATGAATATGAAGAGTGGACTGACCATATGGTCTATTACATAAATTCCAAGTAATTTTTATTCAATAAACGGGTACTTTAATTCAACAGCGCGACCACCAATTTGGTGGTCTTTTCAATGTATGGAAATATCTAAAATCATACATTCAGAAAAGCCTTTTGTTCAACTAGCGAAGAAGGTCGAATTGATTTTGTGGTAGGGCTTGGAGGATTGAAAAGAATTTGAAATTAATTTTTGTTATTTCACTTATTTTATTTGGGAGTTTTTTAATTGGATTAACAATTGATGGATTTGGTAAGACAGGTAATATTATTATGCATGTAATAGGGGCTGGATGTAATTTAGGAGCTGTTTTCATTGCAAAAGGCAAGAAAAAACAACAACAACCTTCTTAAAGTAAAGAGCGCTACAGTGAAAGAAGAATTTGCATAAAACAGCTTTTTTATGCAGATACCATGCTTCTTCAGAAGCCGAAAATGTTGATTTATCAACCATGTAAAATCATGTATAAACGATAAAAATGGACCATTCGGAACCCCTTGAGAACCAAGGGGTTTTATGTTTCGAAACTTCCGGAAATTGACTTTATGTAAACTAGATTTGTATAGAGTATTCATGTGATACTTTAAAGTCTTATTCAACTAAAGGGCCATATTGTGGAACAACAACTTTAGATTGTGAATGTTTGTACTTAGACGAAAGGGTGTGTTAGTTGAAGAAGGAGCCTCAAAATAATCAAACTTTAAAGGAGGTTAACAGATTTAATAATGAGCAAACAACAATCTTTTACAAAAGAGCCAAATAAAAAGATGACCCCTATTCTCAATTCAGAGATCATCTTCTTTTTAATAGTCCCGTATGAAGGACACTTTTCTTTTTTACTCACTTACTAAATCCCGTTTTTTATAGCCGATGAAACCAATAACGATTATGAAGAGAGCCAATAATTTGATGAGGATGATGGCTCCCCATTTCCATTCTTCAATTGGAATTTTTGGAATATAGCTAAATACATCTAGGTTGGTTACGAATTCCGGAATCTCCATCATTTGCCCAAAATAACTGATAAAGAAAGTAAATAATAGATAAGCCCAAATGATCATCGTAAAGCGCGGCAACCAACCAATTAGGACAGACAAAATGCCGATAAAGAAGAAAATCGCAGGTATCCACACAATCCCAGCCTTAGTAATTTCCCAGAAACTTAACGGTGTTTCCATGACACTTCGTTGGGCCAAATAGAGCCCTAATATTGCAGAAAATTGTCCAACCACTCCTAGTATGGAAGCCATTATCACATGGTACCAGTAAAATTTTGTGCGACTTAATTTAGTGGCATAAAGCTGATCCCAGTGCCCTTTCTTTTCTTCGTTTACGAGCCTCATGAGACTTCCTACAATAAAAATCGTAGTCAATAGAGATAAAATCACGAAGAGAACGCTCATAAATTGTTCTTGTATGGTGTAATCTGAATTATGAAGGAACATTTGCTTCATGATTTCATTTTCACTTACAAAATAATCCATATCTCCAAAAATGGACCCATACATAGCTCCACATATAAAGAGAGCGAAGAGCCAGCCAATAATAAATATTTTTTGCAGCCGTAATACAAGGCCAGGAAGACTCAACAGACGTTCTTTTGCATGTGCATGCCCAGCGCGTTCTGGTAAATATCCAGCCCCCAGATCTCGAGCTTGTTCCAAAAGATAAGAAACTGCAATGAAAACGATACTGGTAACAAAAGCAATGACGATTGGAAGCCAGCTATCACTAACGTAAACATTTACTAGATAACTCCATCCCAGCGGGTTGAACCAAGAACCATCTGGTGCGTTCATATCTGTTGCCATTCGAAGGATATAAAAAAAGCCAAGAGTCAAGAAGCTCAGTCCTCTTGCACTTCCAGCTCCAGCAGCTAATTGGACAAATATGAGTGCAATCATTGCCCATAAGAACCCTTGCATACCTAATGAAGCGGAATATAACAAATTACTGGAAAAATCCATTCCAGGTACATCTTGGACTTGTAGTAAGCCTGTAGAAAGAGCGATTATGACCAAATGTAAAAGAAGCATTTCGATAACGACTGCTGTCGTGTTGGCCAGTCGACCAACTTGAAAGGAACGAATAAGCTCTGTTGTTCCATCATCCTCTTCTTTTCTTGTCCGACTGACTACATGCATAATCGATACAATGGCAAATACGAGTGCCGTAAAGAGGATCATTTCATGTGCGTACATTGCTCCCACTGTATACGTTTCGGCAGTAGCTGATGTTGGTCCAAGCATGGCAATCATTGCTGGATTCTTTAAGGTTTCATACATAGCCATCAATCCAGCAGGGTCTTTTCCATAGATTTCATACATTGCACTCGCAAAGCCGCCTGTGAAAAGACTTAAGGCCACTGCCCAAATGAGAAGCTTTAACCAATCTCTACGTAATGTATGAAGAAAGAGCATTCCAGTCATATTAAAGCAATTTTTCATTTTTCTCACCTACTTTCCAGTGTAATGACGCATAAACAATGCTTCAAGAGTCGGCGGTACACTCTCGAGCTTTGTTACATGGTAAGGCATGATTGCTTCTAGAATGGTCTCAATTTGATCAATATCGGCTTGGAAAACAGCTTCTTTGCCATTGATCACTAGGTCATGCACACCGCTCACCTGTTTTAATCCAATCGGTACGTCACGAGTCGTAACTTTGTATTGATATCGGGTTAAATGTCTTAATTCATCTAATGTTCCAGTTTCAATTACTTCTCCTTGACGAATAATCGCTACGCGGTCACATAAGCGTTCTACCTCGCTTAAGATGTGGCTGGAAAGAAGGATGGACTTTCCTTGATTTTTTAAATTTTCTACTTCCTCTTGAAAGACAGCTTCCATTAGAGGATCAAGACCGCTAGTTGGTTCATCAAAAATATAAAGTTCTGCATCACTAGCAAGTGCGGCAATAAGGGCAACTTTTTGACGGTTTCCTTTTGAATAAGTCCGTGCTTTTTTCTTAGGATCCAGGTGAAATTTTTGAATTAATTCATCGCGTCGTGCATCGTTTTTCGTTCCCTGCATGCGCATAAAAACATCAATAATTTCTCCGCCTGTTAAATTTGGCCAAAGGTTTACATCGCCAGGAACGTAGGCAAGTCGTTTATGGATTTCAATCGAATCTTTCCAGACATCCTTCCCGAAGATTTTGGCTGCTCCTCCGCTAGATTTTATAATGCCCAGCAGAATGCGGATGGTCGTCGACTTTCCGGCTCCATTTGGTCCTATAAAACCTAATACTTCACCTCTTTTTAATTCCATCGTTACATTTTTTAAGGCTTGTGTTGATTTATATTTTTTTTGTAGGCCCTTAATTTCTGCTATAACCATTCGTCTCATCTCCTATTCTGTGAAATTGAAGATTTTTACTAAAAAAATATTTATAGTTCATAATATACGCTCACTCCTATAGTAATTCAAACTATTTTTACTAAAACGTTTGAATTAGTTCAAAAAATCAAATACTATATATATGTAGAAAGTAATTGAAAAACGGAAAAAATGTGGTGAGAAGATGACGAAAAAAAATGGCTTTGATCTAAGACGTGAAAAGAAAATGAAAATTATTGAGGAAGCTACGCTTGAATTGCTGAATAAAAAGGACATTTCAAATATAACCATGGACGAGATTGCAAAAAGTGCGGGTGTTAGTAAAGTAACCTTATTTAATTATTACAATACAAAAGATAATTTAATAAATACCGCGATTCAGAATTCATTTGCCTCTATCCATAAAGAATACGAACGATTGATTGAAAGTGATTTATCTTTTGAGCAAACGTATATGGAACTCACGCAATATAAAATGAAAAAAATCCAAAGTACGACATCAGTGTTTTTTCATAATGTGATGCAGCAATTTGCAAGTGAACAGACTTTTTTTGATAAGGATACACAAGAAACAAGTGATCGATTAGTTTTAAGAATGTTTCAAAAAGGGCGTAAAGAAGGAAAAATTAATCCCGCATATTCTGATGAGGTTTTATTGATGTTTATGCATATTTTCACGGAGGGACTGAAGAGTCAAGCGATTAATAGTGATAACTTGATAAAATATAGCCCTCAAATCACTCAAATGTTTATGAATGGCTTGCGTTAAAGTAATCTCGACAAATCGAACAAATTATTCGATATATGTGTTAAAGATTTAGGACAAATTTAATACTTATTGCTGCTTGTTTAGCTAAAGGGTGCTTTAGTTCAATAAGACATGTAGATGAGATCTTCAGCAATCGGGCGCTTTAATGCATATGAATGATTTATAAGTGGAGGTTTATATGATGACTTTTTTTTGATTGGAAAATTGATATGGCAGATAATCTTAAGCCATATGTAGATATTGAAAATAAAAGAATGGCTATTTTGACAAATGAGGATGATGAGATTCATATGGCTTTAGAATTTGATGTGAATAATAACTTGGTTATGCACCCAAGATGGAATATTAATATTACTATCTTAGGGGATAAACACTTAAAGTTCACTACTAATTCATAGAATTTACAATAGATTAACCAAATAATGATATTTGATTATTCAAAGAAAAGGGCGCATTTCCAGAGTAGGGATTTGCGCTTTTTTACATGAAAGGGCCATTAAATGGAAGATAACAATTGCTTAACATAAGGCGATTTGAAATAATTGGTATATAGCCAAAGAGCGTTTTGGTATTAGATCAATCCTATTTATAATATTTTGTTAGATAAGAGGAGTGGAGGGAATGAAAGAAAATTTAAAATTTGCTTGGATAGCTTCGTGGTTTGCACTTGTGGGACAGCTAGTGTTTTTTATTGGAGTGTCGATTTTTACAGGAGAATGGCGTTATGTAATGTGGAGTTTTATGGTGAGTATGCTAGCTGGTGTTCCTAGTATGATTAATACTTGGCGAGCACAGAAAAAAGCGAACAACAATAAAATTGAACAAGTCCAAAAGAACTCTTAATATTCTTATTCGACAAAAGGGCGCGATTGTTGCAGAATGATTGGGCTTTTAAACGACTTTATTGTTATTTCCACGAGTTCTTATTCAGTAATTGTACAAAGAATTAAACATCTTTATTTTTTACACCGTCCACGTTTTCGGACGGTGTAATGCGTTTTTTCTGATTCAAAATTAAACATCTTTATTATCATTACACATGAATGATATATGGAAGTTTGTGAACAAATGAACTTAAACTAAAGGGCAGATTAGTTTAAGAAGCGAAACTTTCTGACTTTTCATCCGTATATAATGTCAGGGGGGGATTTTTATTCATACAATAATAAATAGAATATCAATTGCAGTGATTGTACTAGTTGTAGTTTTATTTTTGGTAGATAAATCTATTTTAGGAGTTAATTTTATAGGGGTTATTCCTTTAATTTGTTTATTCTTAGTCACTTCCTACATTGGTAAATTAGAGAAAAAAGCTGAAATTGATAAAAAAGTAAAAATAATAAGTTGGATTTGTTTTTTTGCAACTGCAATTATAGGTTTAGTGCTAATTCTTTCGTTTCCTGATTTTTTTAATACATATGGTTTCTAGATCAACAGGAAACGGCTTTTAGCTTATTCAACAAAATGGTGCGTTAGTGGAATAAGGAGATTTAAAATAATCAATCTTTTTTATAAATTAACAGTTCTAAAATAAAAGAAAGCAATCGTTTTGATCAATCTTTATTCAAAACGATTGCTTTTTACATTCAGTAAAATCAAGGATTTAAAGTGATTTATAATCAAACTTTATTTTAAAGCTACACTTTTTGAAATTAACCGAAGGTTGGCTAGTTTCGTGCGCTCATTTTCTTCGTAAACTGTCTGATTGTGTTCTTTTCGTTCTAATCAAATCTGTATAGTTAAATAAGTTAGGTAGTAATATAGAGAAAAACTGCGTATTTAAGAGATAAGTGTTTGTTTATTGAGGGAGGTTAGTGGAATAAAAAGTGAATTAATCCATTATTATGTTAACTGCATAAATCGTTAATTTGCAATTATTTTGTGGTAATGAAATTAAATATCAAATAAAGGAAATATCTTCTTGACAGTCGAATTTTAGTATAGAACCATAATTAACTATTCCGATGAGGAGGATTCTTGTGCGTCCACGACCATTATCTATTGAAAATCCAGAGCATGCTAGGTATGTTAGTCTTGTGCCAGATGGAGATATTGAAGAAATACTTAGTAAGCAACGAACTAAGACCATAACCCTCTTGAGCAGCATATCAGAGGAGTCAGCAAGGAAGGCGTACGCACCAGGGAAATGGACTTTAAAAGAAGTGATTGGGCATATGACCGACTCTGAACGTGTGATGTCGTATCGACTGCTTGCCATTGCACGAAATGAAAGTGCGCCACTCCCAGCAATGGATCAGGATCAATACGTTTCTGCAGCAAACTTCAACAAATTATCCTGGGAGCAGCTACTAGCTGGTTTAGACACGGTACGCTCCAACACGTTAAGTCTTATTTCAACCATTGATGATGCAGCATGGGATCGTAATGGAACTGTAATGAACAGCCCAGTTTCGGTAGGTACCCTTGCATATGGCATTGTCGGGCACGAGTTACACCATATGAAAGTGATTAGTGATAAATATTTATAAGTCTTTTTCTATTAATTAAAAAACCTAATTTCTCATTTAATGCTGAGAAATTAGGTTTTTTAATATTGAAACTTCCTTAAGGTTGTAAATCCGCATTTTCCTGACGCTACTGTACAGAGATAATAAAGTTGTTTAATTTACAATAAAGTCATTAAAAAATAATAATGTTGTTTAAAAATCCTTATGTCACTAACGGTGCAGGTTAGTTCAAGAGAGATTCAGGCTAAAATTACCTGATGTAATACATAAAAATAACAATTATTATTGATTAGAAAACAAAACAAAGTATAAAAATGGATGTGAAACACACATTATGGATTTGATTGATTTTGTTTTTTTAATAATAATGGCAGTTATTTATGTTGTAACATCTAAAGAAATGAAATTAGCAATATTTGATTATTTATTAATAATTTTACCTTTTTACTGTATTTATTATTTAATTGGTTTCTTGTTAAACATCCATAGAGATTTTCTTAACACTATCAGTATTATCGTGTGGTTATTAATGATAAATCGTTTCTTCAAGATTAGTTCAAAAATCAGAAAATATATAGTCAAAAGAAAAATGAGTAGACATTGGTGAACTAACAGGTGCTTTAGCTCAATAAGGGAGGATGCTGAAGCAACCTTTTTGTTATGCAAAAAAGGTCTTTTCCAAAGACCTTAAAGGAGTAATATCCGGTAGACAAATAATTGTTACAAGGGTGGGAGGATATTAAAAATATCTTATCAATTATCAGGAGGATTTATGGAGTGAAGAATTGGGTAATTCGAGTTTTAGTTATTATTGCAGGGTTACTTCTAGGGGCTGTTTTGAGAATTCTATTTCATTATCCTTATTAAACTAAAGGGTGCTTTAGTTGAACAAGAACTTGCTTATTAAGTAGATTCTTTGCTTCGCAGTACAATAATACTCTGCAATAGAAAATGCTCTTTCACAATTTTTACATGATTTTGAAACGAAAGCGAAGAAATACGACTAACTTTATAGAGGTGGTGATTTTTTTGAATAAATTCAGTTTAATTTTGTATTCAACACTTTTATCAATAGTGTTACTTGGTTGCCAACAGGAAAGTGGAATTGATAATCCCAAAAAACCTTATTCTTCTGAGGAGGCTATAGAGAATGGAGATGTAGTTGATCTTCATGGGGAAATTAGTAACTTAAATGAATTTGAGAATTTTATCGAAAATGTTAAGGATAGTGCCAAAGATCAAATTCGTCTCACAATGTACACCATTGAAGGAGACCCAATTTTCTATAATCTAAATTATGACGGTAATAAAATTCAATATACTTATGATAATTCACAAGACGGATATGCAGGTTCTGGAAAAGGAATAAAAAGTACGTCTTGTTCTAATATAGACTCGAGAAATACTGAAAATGGAGTTGAGTATACTTTAAGTGAGTGTTCTTCTGAAGTTGGAAATACCTTTAATTTTTTAGTTACGGAATAAATAAAGGTAGAGAAAATTCCGAATATTATATTCAACAATCGGGCGCGATTATTTAAAAAAATTTATTTTTAAATGACTAAATTGCTAGAGAATCCTTATTAAAAATTTCACAACTTTATTTTACCCCCATCTAAAACAGGACGGGGGTATATGCATGTTTGAAGTAATCTTGACATTTCCTTATTGCGGGTGGTGACAGCTTCGCTGGTAGTAGCCCATTTTATAGAACTTTAATAGGAGATACTACAATTTAAGTAGTGCCACTTTTATGTTTTTTAAAGTAAATTTTAATGACTTTATTATTTCTATTCACCTAAAGACACTAAATCCCATAATTAATGCATCTAATTTTTCTTAAGCCTTTTTTGTCTCATCATCTGTATCCTTAAAAAATTTCACAACCTTACCTGTAAACCCTATATCAAGAAAAGAAAGTCAAGAAACTTCCTTTCAATAGCCTTCTTCATAACATTTTTTAAGTGTTTTTTTACTTAAATAAAAATTGGGTAGTAAATTCATCTTTATTTGTATGATACCTAGTACATCGAAGTCTTGGTATTTACTTAACCTTAACCATCTCAATTCTTTCCATGTCTAAAGGTATGGTGGTTTTTGCCACTGGACAAGCCGTTTTCGGTTTGATGTATCAAATACTCCAATTTGTCTAAAATACGTCCAACTTTTCGCCCTTATTATATATTATATTGTCATTATCAACACAGATTATAAAAAAACAGAAAAGAAAGTCATTTATAGATTTAGTGTCCAACTCACAAAAATAACTAAAACTAGCTTGTATCGTTCACTTTTTGCAGTTTTTTCAAGGGAAGGTGCTAAAGTTTTTAATGTTGTACAAAAAAACGACTTATCATAAATGGTGCATGCTGTGGACCGGAAATCTCTATTGGATTCACTTGAAAGAACAATCGAGATTCTCAAAATGAAAAAAAGATATTCTCAGTATGAACTATACAATGACCGTAAACTGCTTGCTATGCTAATTGAAGAGCATGAGATGAATATTGTTTTTGAAGAGACGGCCTGGGAAAATGCAAAAAAAATGAACGAGGAATATAGTATTGTGGATTGGAGAAGTTTCGAGTTAGTAAAAGCGCAAGGCTTAGCAACCTATATTCATTTATATCAAGAAGATCTTAACCTTTATAAGCGACTCGTGGCCGAACATAGCGATCAAATTGCTTAATGAAAGGCGAAGTAAATTATTCAAAAGAAAACAGTGCACTTGAATAACGTAACCAGTTCAAAAAAACGGAGATCATTCCATCTAAGAACATTGTAACTCTAGTATATGCACTCCAGGCTAGATGTTGTTTTTGAAGATTATACCACTTCACAACAATAAATATTAACAAAACAGACAGTTATCACTTTAGGTGACTATGGTTTTTTTAGTTCTTAGATGGGTTTAAAATGAATATTCAGTTAAAGTCGCTTTCTTATTTTTGTACAATACTAGTGTAATAAAAAACAGCTTAAATGATCATTTAATCGATTATTCGAGACCCGCATGTTTTTCTTACAATTAATTCAGCAGGTAATAAAATATTATGATGATTATTTGTATCGTTATTTGTAATCTTGTCGATAAGTAATTCCATAGATTTTTGGCCAATTTCATACCGTGGAATCCTTATTGTTGTAAGTTGAACAGAGCGCATACTAGAAATAAACAAATCATCAAAACCAACGACTGCTAATTCTTCTGGTACCATTATCCCTAAATCACCAGCTGCATCCAGTACCCCTAAGGCACCTAGATCACTAATATTAATGATAGCAGTAGGTCGGTTGTTTGAATTTTTTAACAATTCCTTTGTGAGGTCATAACTTTGCTGGTACTTCGCTTGACCAGATGCAAGCCAATCTTCCTTTGTTGGAAGGTTAGCATCTTTCATTGCTTTTAGAAATCCCTTAATTCGCAGGTTATTAATTGACGATTTAGTAACGCCTGTCATAAAAGCGATTTTTTTATGACCCAAGTTAATAAGGTGATTAGTGGCATCTATAGCCGCTTGTATATTATCTGCAACAACTGTGTCCATATTTATACCATCTAATAACCGGTGGGCAAGGACTATAGGGTATTTATCTTTTATTAAGTTCTCCATTAATGAACGATGATGATCTAATACTGTTGTATTAATAATTCCGTCAACTTTTCCTTCTCTTAACTGCATAACAGCTTTTATGAACCGGTCGTCTTGATCGTTTGTGTTGACAATATTTAATGTATAACCTGATTGATAGGCAACTTGTTCACAAGCTTTTGCAATATCCGGATAAAAAGGATTCGTAATATCGGATACTACTAAACTGATTACCTTACTATTTTTTACACGTAGCCCTCTTGCTACTGCATTGGGAACATAGTTCAATTCTTTTATAGCTTCTTCAACTCTTTTTTTCTTTTCTGGACTTACGAACCGTGTATTATTTAACACATAAGAAACTGTGGCAACAGATACATTTGCTCTTTTAGCAATGTCTTTTATTGTACTCATGCTAAAACTCCTTTATAAAAATCATTTCTCTATAAAAACGCTTACCAATTTTGATTGAATTAAAGCCCGTCATTGAAGAATTAATTTTATCCCTTTTAAAGAATGATTAATAGCCAAAATTTAATCAATTATACCATATCAACTATTACCTAAGGAATGTGAAGGTCTTGAATATAAATGCGTGTTTTTTATCCCGCATTAAAGGCCATTAAAACTCCCACTCAATGAAGTTTCACTTTATAAGATAGCTAGAGTAGACAACTTTTTTATTCAACTATATAATAAAATTGTCAGAAATAGAAAGCGTTCGCTATTTACTTTCGGTAAATCTAATCGATTAGATGAGCTGTTTTAGTGTTCAATACATAATTAGTATTGGAGTGTAAACTCTCTCGTTCTACTATTACTTTTGGCTAAATTCTAAGGTATTACAATAGAAAGGAAGGTAATGATATTGAGTTTTTTGGAGACAGCATGTAAAGCGGCTAAACAGGCAGGGAAGATGATACTTTCTGAGGTAAATAAGGATTTGGTTACTGAGAAAAAAAGCTCCAGCTTTGATGTAGTGACAGAGATTGACAAGCAGTCGGAGCGAATGATTCGCTCATGTATTTTGGAATCGTATCCTGATCATTCTTTTCTTGGGGAAGAAGAGACCTTTGCATCCGCACAATCGATTGATCAAATACTGGAATCCGCCCAAGACATTCCCTATCTGTGGATTGTCGATCCGATTGATGGGACAGCAAATTTTATCAATGGCATTCCCGGATTTACTGTTTCAATTGCACTGGTCTCTCAAGGAGAACTAGTGCTCGGCGTTATATATGATCCTTGCCGAGATGAATTGTTTTGGGCAGAACGAGGGAGTGGAGCGTATTGCAACGGCAATCCGATTTCAATCTCAACCGTAGAGCGAGCTGTTGATAGTGTTATAGCTACCGGCTTTGTTTCCACAACTGAATTTCGTGAAATTAACATCGCCAGCATGGAACATATTGGGAAAGAATTCAGAACGATACGTGTATTAGGATCAGCTGCCCTACATTTGGCATACGTCGCTAGTGGTAAACTTGGCGCCTTTTGGGAGTATGGTTTAAGTGTTTGGGACATTGCAGCAGGCGTATTACTAGTCAAGGAAGCTGGGGGAATGGTAACGAATACTGAAGGAGAGACGTACCAGCTCTCTAATCAAAATATCGTAGCCAGCAATTTGAAAGTACATCCAACAGTTTTGAATTGTTTAAGTCATCATTCGCTGAAATCGATAGGATAGCAGCAAGCAAAGCCTGATAGAAAATGAAGAGTAGTTCCGATAATGTGGAGATAATCTAAAATCGCAGGTATTTTTTTCCGAAAACAGTAGAAATAGCATGATAACTAGCAGTTATTTTAGCTCATAAAAATGCTTGGAGAAATCTCCAAGCATTTTTTCATAGTGCTTAATTTTTTCCTTCAAATAAAGTACCCTTTAGACAAACAAGTTTTGCTATTGCTAAAAGTTAAAGTCTTTTGTAAATCCAGATGTAATAGACACTTTTTTCTTATAATCTATAAATAGAAATAAATTCAAAAACACTAACGATATTAACATTGTAAGAGGGATTACCCACAAGTAATCACCATTTAAAATCAATCCAATGAAAAAAATTAACAGAACCATTATAGGTGATAGAATATAAAAAACTTTTGTATTATAAAGCCAACCAAATGGAAAGAAATGTGCGCTCGTTATGATGGCAAAGAACACAAGCACTTCATTTGGGTTAGAAATAAATGCCCAAAAGATTAAAGGAAAATAAACTAACTGTGCCAAGTTCAAAATTAAACCTAAATTACCTAGTGGATTGCTCTTAGCTTTCCAATCAACTTTCATTATTTTTGAAATAATAACTGCTAACGGAAACATTAGTCCAGTTGCGTACAAAGTAATTATATTCTTCGTATTGATTTCAAATGATTGTAAGAATAGGATGGTTATGATACCCCATATAATTACACCTGATAACAAAAAAGAGGTACCATTTTTTCCTTTTACAGATAACTCATTTTTCATAGTCAATAAATCCATATTTTTTACCTCCTTTATTTATAAATAATATAATTTAGAAGTTACAATAATTATTAAAATTTCAACTGTAAATATTTTACTAATCCACATTATATAAGTAGAACCATTCATAATCTATATTAACATAAATTTTCCATTTCACTTCAAAAAAATAGTATTCTAGCATCCATATTCTTAGAGTAACAACAGCTATTGTTACTCTGTTATTTACAATGAGATATTTAACTGTCTACTTGGTAGTTTTTTGCGTTATTGTAACCGTCATTTTTACGACGACGGCAAAAAATTTAAAATAATACACCGAATAAATTGATGATTCTAAATAGTTGAGCTATATTTGCATAGTACATATTTTTAAGGGAGGATTTAAAAATGGCTAATTTCACGTGGCAAGGCAATCCAGTAACACAAATAGGAACAGACCTAAGGGTTGGAGATACTGCTCCTAAATTCACAGTACTAGCGAATGACTTATCACCTGTTACACTCACTGACTCAAAAGGAAAAGTTCGTTTAATTTCTGTTATACCTTCTATTGATACTCCTGTTTGTGATGCACAAACACGTCGTTTTAACGAAGAAGCTTCTAAATTAGGTAATGTACAGGTTCTTACGATTAGCGCTGATTTACCGTTTGCACAGGGAAATTGGTGTGCAGCAAATGGTATTGATAATGTACAAACATTATCAGATCATCGTGATCTTTCATTCGGAGAAGCATATGGTGTTGCTATCCAAGAACTCCGCTTATTAGGGCGAGCCATTTTTGTTGTTGATACAAACGACAAAGTAACATATGTTGAGTATGTTAATGAATCAACAGACCATCCAAATTACGAAGCGGCATTAGATGCTGCTAGAGCAGTATTATAAACAAATAGAGTAATTGTAGATCATATGTTGAAAAGGTTTAAAGGATCGTACATATTAGTCAAGCTAATATGTATGATCCTTTATTTGTATTTTCTGCTTCTAAATGGGATGATCTCGGAATTAAACTTTCGATCCACAGTAGTGAGCTGAAATTACTGCGACTCCACTTTAGACAACAAGGGAACTATTAAAGGGACATCCCGAAGCTTTAGCTATCACGGAAGCAACAAAATGACCGAATTTTATTAGTTATGTTATTATCCCCAAATCAATAGCACTACATTATGAAGCTAATTATGATGAAATTTGTTATTAATTATCAAGAAGTACCGTTTTTTACAATCATATATAGGGAGATTCTATTAATATAAATGTAAATCAAATGTATTCTACACAAAAGATATTTCATTGATTTGAAAAGCTAATTTTCAAATTTGAATTATATCTTTATCTAAAGTTGAAGAAAGGGTCCGCTATTGTTAATTAGAAATTAACAAATAGTAACATGTTTAGTGTTGGGAAATTATTTTTAGGTATACGTAAATATATTGGAAAATTACTTGTATTTACCGTGGTATAAAATGGAGGCTGATAAAACATCAACTAGATTCAAATCAAATGATTACGAAAAAATTGAAACACTCCAGAGAAAAGAGATTTGCGAACTAGTATTCTTTGTTTCAGATTGACCTATTACTAAAATATAGAAACAACTTTGTAATTTCTTCAGATTCAAGTTCCAATTCCATAATTGAGCAAGCCGAGAATATTCAATACATGTTGATTGCCTAAGTTTACCTTTTAATAAGAACAGGATATTAAAGATTCTTATACTGAGCATTTTATTGATTTTATAGTTTATTTATATATTTTAAAAACGATTGGAGATTCTATTATGAAAAGAGTATTAACATTAACGGTATCAATGATTGGTGCATTCTCTCTTTTTGTTGGTATGGCCAGCGCCCATGTTACTGTACAGCCGAAGGAAACTTCACAAGGAAAATATGAAGTGTTTACGGTCCGAGTTCCATCTGAAAACGAAGTGGTTCCAACAACAAAAATAGAGGTTAAATTTCCAGAAGATGTAGATATTACACGATTTGAGCCAAAACCAGGTTGGGTATATGAAGTTCAAAAAGATGATGCTGGCAAAATTACGAGTGTTACTTGGATAACGGAAGGGGAAGGCTTATCACCAACTGATTTCGGACAGTTTAACATGCAAGGAAAAGTAGCCGATGATGCGACCGAAATTGTTTGGAAAGCATATCAAACTTATAAAGATGGAAGTGTAGTAGAATGGGTTGGGGCACCAGATGCTGAAAAGCCTGCCTCTGTGACAGTAGTAAATCCAGCTGATGGATCTGCCCATGATCATGGACACGGAGAAGTTACAACTGATTCTACTCCCAATGACCAAGGTGGCATGAAAGAACATGCAACTAATGAAGAAACAAAATCAAGTTCGAGTAATGCCCCACTAATTCTATCTATAGTAGCTTTAATTGCAGGTTTGTTATCAGTGGGTATTTCTCTCAAAAAAAAAGCTAAATAATACGCATTAGGCAAGAGAATCGATTCTCTTGCCTTTTTGGTGTACGAAAATATTTGATATTTTCCCATATTCTTTACATTTCATATTTAATATCTTTTCAAAGTTTTCTTGTAGTTCTTCTAATTAATTTAAAATCTGCAGGCAGATCAAACAAATCTCATAAATAGGTTTTTCAACTTGTCAGGTAAGTTCAATAAATTTCAATTAAAAATGATATGTCTTAAAACTAATATTATTTTTGGAAATATTTTCTTATAAACAAATCTTAGGATATATAAATGTGATTTATAGCCATACTAATATAGATTAAAATTTCGTTAGGAGGTTATTTTATGGGAAGATCAAACAATCAAAAATCATCTAGCAGAAAAAAATCATTACCTCAAACTCCCAAAAACTTAAAAATAGAACCGGAGCATGTGAATGAAGAGTTTTCTCGTGAGATAGGTGAAAGTGTGAAAATAAGAGCTACGAGACCTAAATAAAACGTAATGACGGACTGGAGACATTCTGCTTTAGATTTTAGTAAAACAGATAGGCTGTGAAATCGATCTTGAGTTGATAAAATTCTAATAAAAAATTCTCTCCATAAAGTAGGAGAGAATTTTTTATTAGAATTTATTGTATTATATTTGTTGATCTAGCTAAAAACCAATAGCCGATCCAAGTCTGTTTTTTGTGAGAAAGATTGCAAAGATGGATGTTACAGCAATGCTATCGCCTCGATATTCGTACAAATGCGAAATGTGTATTTTTATTGTAAGCGAGATTTTTTACAGGACTTCCCAACGAGAAAGCCAATGCAAGGCGATAGCTCGTCTTTTGAAATGGGATGATAGTGAGGTAAAAGAGTACAAAGGGAAGGTTTAGTACCTTAATTATTTGAAGAAACAACCAAAAATTGTATACTTATTATCTTCCCTATTAGAGGATCAGTAACATAATGCGATAACGAAAAATTGAAGTCTTTCCTTAGAGGAGACTCTACTAACTGATATGCTTAAAAAATGGGATTCAAATATCAAAACGTTCATTGTTGGGGAGCAGCAAAGGAGGATGTTCCCTTATTTAAAAGAATAATTCGATGAAATTTTTTAGAGTTACATATTCACTCACAATAAATGTGAGAGGAGGAGGTGTAAACCTCCGTCCCTCATTTTCTAGCTATTTATTAGTTTATTTTCGATTAAATTCAGCACCCCTGATATCACCTTGTCGTACTGTTCCATGAAATTCAGGCTCCTTTAATTTACTCGGCTCATCAAGAATTTCACCTGATGGACCAATTTGATGATTGGTTGAATGCGATTGATTTACCCCGTTGCCAATATCATTGTTTTCTTCGATAAGGACCAAAATTTCCCCAGCTTTTACATTAACCGAATAATCAGCTGCATCTCGATCAGTTAAACCTAAAGTGACAAGTTGCTCTGTTAGCGAATCATCTTCATCTTCTCCTATAAAGAAATTCTTTACTTTTGCCATCCATGATTTGCCTCGATGCTCGTCCGCTACAACATTCACATCTGTTGTCAGATTGTTAGTGACAAAGTTCAATTGATCTTCTTTATCTGCCACAACCAGAATTTCGTTTCCAGCATACCCTTTTGACTTCAGTTCATTAATTGCCTTTACTACTTCTTCATCCGAATTTAAAATCCCATATACTTTTCTTCTCATTTTTATCCTCCTCCAATCTACTGTTTATACTGTGAATACCCACCACTAAGTTTATAAAACCAGAAAAATCAAAAAATGTAACATGATGATGCGTATTAGTCGAAAAGAAAATGGTGAAAGCACACTGATGAGTAAGCCGAATAAGGTGAATGGATCAATGTTGATTATGTATAAAATTCTGTTAAACTTTGCTCAATTTATCTAACTATTAGGGCAAGTAATTGAGGACGGAATCCCGAAAAGACTTTATCTTAAAAGGAATATTTATATATGTCACGAATTTATAAATAAACATTATAGTGGTGTGGTGAATTTATGATGCTTGTTGAGGCAGATTTAACTAATATTAAGTTATTTGACCGCTCATTAAGAATAATTAATTTTGCAGAACTAGAAGCTAAAAAAACAAACAAAATTGTCTATCCAATTCATTTGTTAATAGGCACATCACTTGAGAGGACGGGTGTTTGTGCAGAACTGTTTATTAATTATCCATATCTTTTGATGTTTTAATTGAACGAGCAAAAAATATGAATTTTGATTTTGATGAACAAGGTATTCTATTTCATCCTATTAGCATGAATATTTCTCTAACAACTAAACAGGTATTGGAGAATGCATATAGGCGGATGAAACGATTCAATCAGGTTTATATAAATGAAGGAATATTAATAAAAGCTCTTTTGGATTTAAAAGATCCTGCGACAAATTCAATTATAGAGGGATTGGATGTTTCAAAGATTCTTGACATCATATCTTCCCAGAGGGATATGATTGATTCATTGAAAAATTATACCTTTCCTGAAATTGCTCCCAGTGAAGTCATTTATAGAAAAGCAGAACAGGATGATGCAGCAGCATTAGAACTTTTTGTGAAAAAGGAATTTGGAAATAGATGGTAGCAGCTATTGAAAATGGATTTCAAGAAGAAGATATTCCAATTTATGTTGCTGACGAAAATGGAATGATTGTTGGGTTCGCTTGCTTTGATGTTGTCCGAAGAAAAAAAGGATTATTTGGTCCAATGGGTACATCCATATCAAAGCGAATTCATGGAATAGGTTATTCTTTGCTTCACTATTGTTTAAGTGAGATGAAAGAAAAAGGCTATGAGTATTCAGTTATAGGAGAAACTGGACCTCTTGAATTTTACGAATAAGCCTGTAATGCAATTGTTATTCCTAAATCTTTAGGTAATTTTTAAATGGAATCACTAAAAGCTCGACGTTATTTTGTTAACAGTAAAATGGTACCTGCTAATTGAAAGGGGGCCTTGCTTTATTTATTGGATTAGGAGTGATGGTATAAAATGAGTTATTTAATGGGAATAGATTTGGGTACATCCAGTGTAAAAACGGTCATAATCGATATCGATGGAAATATGAAAAGTTCTGCTCAAGCGTTCTATGATATAAATATTCCAAATAAAGGATATGCGGAACAAGATCCAAAAAGATGGTGGAAGTCCACTGTACAGTCGATCAAGGAGGCATTAAACAATGCTCATATTCAATCGCAAGAGTTAAAAGGGATAGGATTTTCTGGTCAAATGCATGGTATGGTGCTTATCGATAAACAGTTACAAGTAATTCGTCCAGCTATTATATGGTCAGATCAAAGAACACAGCGGGAGGTACACTCGATCTATGAGTTGTTAGGGAAAAATTATGTAGGGGAAATCACTTTAAATCCATTATCTACGGGATTCCAAACTCCTTCCTTGCTATGGGTTAAGCAAAACGAACCAGAGACATATGAAAGAATTTATAAAGTACTGCTGCCAAAAGACTATATTCGACTAATGTTGACGGGGGAAATAGGGACGGATGTGACAGATGCATCTGCAACACTAGCGTTTGATACGAGAAATTTAGTTTGGTCGGACAAATTAATTTCGACTATAGGGTTGAATCGTGATTTCTATCCAAATGTAAACAATCCGTTTGATATTGCTGGAGAAATAACAGAAAAAGCTTCCAAAGAGACGGGGTTATACAGAGGTACGCCTGTCGTGTATGGAGGAGGAGATCAGCCAATGCAATCGGTGGGAAACGGCATTGTAGAAGCAGGTCAAGTTTCTTTAACAATTGGCACCGGTGGACAAGTTTTTTCAGTGATCTCTGAACCTAAATATGATAAACAAATGAGAACCCATACTTTCTGTAATGCAGTCCCGGGAACTTGGAATATTATGGGGGCGAGTTTAGCTGCTGGATTATCTTTAAGCTGGTTGAATGAAAAAATCCTATCGAATATGCCTTATCATGAAATTAATGAGTTAGCGAAAAGTGTCAAACCTGGAAGTGAAGGATTGTTATTTTTGCCATATTTGACAGGGGAACGAACTCCTCATATGGATTCTTCTGCGCGGGGAACATTCATTGGCTTAGTATTAAATCATTCTCGGGCCAATCTTATCCGCGCAGTGATGGAAGGAGTAGTATTTGCTTTAAAAGATTCAGTAGAAATCATCAAAAGTCTCGATACAAAAATGGATACCTTTATTGCTTCTGGTGGTGGGGCACGAAGTGATGTTTGGTTGCAAATACAAGCTAATATATTAAATCAAGAAATTTACAAAGTAAGTCAAGAAGAACAAGCATGTGTAGGTGCAGCAATCATGGCAGGAGTTGGTGTTCAAGCTTATCCATCAATTAAAGAAGCGTGTCAAGCAATTATCCAAATTAGTGATGAACCTGTCGTTCCACATCCAGAAGATGCTCGTAAGTACAACGACATGTATCAATATTACAAAATGGCTTACCAACAGAATAAGGAGCTATTTCAT
This sequence comes from Peribacillus huizhouensis, assembly GCF_014138605.1. Classification (GTDB taxonomy): domain Bacteria; phylum Bacillota; class Bacilli; order Bacillales; family DSM-1321; genus Peribacillus; species Peribacillus huizhouensis. The sequence continues at coordinate 53,460 of NZ_JACJHX010000015.1, forward strand.
CACCTTTCGGATTTTAGTTAAGTATTTATCACCAAGCAAGTAAAAAATATATTAATAGAATGCTAGTATCCACATAATAATAACGTAACAATAGGATCTTTAAAATAATTGTCGAATGATAGGGTTAATATAAAGGTCGATTACAATTCCACCTATTTAAGTATAACGATGAGAACAGTCAGTACTAAGGAATAATCATCGATTATTTTAGAATTCTTTCAATCAACTTAGCCAAAAAATAAAATTTAAAACTGAACCTGCTGGGAATAGAGGCATACGATGATGTAGTATATGGAAAAGCCGCTTAGCTTGACATGATAGAATCTCCGCTTCATTGAATCTATAAGCAAAAGGGAGTCATGAATGTGAGAAAAGACTTCTCTGGAAAATAAAGCTAAAATAAAAAAATCCTACTATTACTTGTAGGAATTTTTTTATTTTGGCTAGTGAATTGTTTATAGATAGCAGTAAAAATCACATCATGAAGTTGTTATTTGGTTGAACAAACGGAAAGTAAAACTTACTTGAAAATCCTAAACAGGTAGTGTAGGTACTATAGAAAAAATGTATATTTGAGACTTATATAGACTCTTGATTCAACATAGAGATAAATTGAATCGCTGCGGGTGAAAGATGTGAACCGCGATGATAAACGTACCTAATTCCCCTATGAAATTTTACCCCTTCAATAGGGACAGCTATTAATAATCCTGTTTCGATCCCCAGTTTAATTGCAAAGCTGGAGACAATTGATACTCCGAGTCCTTGTATAACCCCTTGTTTAATTGCTTCGAGGCTACTAATCTCCAAATGTTTTTGAGAACGGAAGCTGGCTCTTGAGGAAATTGATATGGTGTATGTTCATGTTAAGGCACCTGATGTGAAAGGTCACGATAATGACCCGTTTGAGAAAGCTAAAGCAATAGAAATGTTCGATCAAATGGTTGGCTTATTGCTAAGCAGCTACCTGAAAATGTGTATATGGCTTTAGCAGCTGATCATTCTACACCATGTGAAATAGGAGAGCATACAGGTGAACCCGTGCCTGTCGTCATTTCTGGTCCTAGTATTCGAAGAGATAGAATCTTGCAATACAATGAATTGGATTGTGCCCATGGGGGGTTAGGGCATTTAACTGGAAATGAATTTGTGAGAACACTACATAGGTTAATGGGATACGTAAAAAAACAAGGTAATTAGACGATAATTGCATTCAGTTCAAAGGTTGTTAAAATTACATCAGTTGGGTGAGCTAATCCGCTCCTTCAAAAGGAGAATGTACTAAAATCTAGTAATAGGTTGAAGCTTCTAAATTTTAGTTAGAAGCGGTAATGAGCATGATTGATATCTGTCTTAATCTTAGTAAACTGAAAATCCTGGTACCTTTTGGTAATTCTGGTTTTTTATCCGAGAAGACCACTATCAAAGTTTCACCATTTACCACAACCAGAGCTATGTCTGGATTCTTGTAATTCTATTTATCCGTTAAATGCTCTAGCTTTACGTTTGCATAACTAGAAGAAAAAAGTAAGGAAGCTGTATCTGAAGTCCTAGAAAAGGTTTAGAAAAAATACTATTTATCAAAAATATATGAAAATTTATTCTATTATGAATGTAAACGCTTACTTTGTTGTTGTCGAATTGACTAATAATATGTTAAACTTTTATTAGAATATTAATATGTTAAAAACGTAAAATTGCAAACATCCTAAAACTAGAGAGTGGGAAATCGTATGCAGGAAGAAAAATTGGCGAGAGGTTTAAAAAACCGACACGTACAACTAATTGCTATTGGTGGGGCAATCGGCACGGGATTATTTCTTGGAGCAGGAAAATCTATTCATTTAGCAGGACCATCGATTCTATTTGCTTACTTGATTACAGGTGTCATCCTCTTTTTACTCATGCGGGCACTTGGAGAATTACTTTTAAGCAATTTAAGTTATCATTCTTTTGTTGACTTTGTAAGAGACTATTTAGGTAATATGGCAGCATTTATCACTGGATGGACGTACTGGTTTTGCTGGATTTCAATCGCAATGGCCGACTTAACAGCAGTTGGTCTCTACACTCAATATTGGCTTCCTGATGTACCACAGTGGATGCCAGGATTAATTGCTCTTGTCATTTTGCTAATAATGAATCTTGCAACAGTCAAACTTTTTGGTGAAATGGAATTTTGGTTCGCATTAATTAAAGTCATTGCGATACTAGCACTAATTGTTATTGGTATTTTTATGATTATTAAAGGCTTTTCCACTGATTCAGGCGCAGCCAGTTTCACAAACTTATGGAGCCATGACGGCATGTTCCCAAATGGCATAAATGGCTTTATCCTTTCATTCCAAATGGTCGTATTTGCGTTTGTAGGCATTGAACTAGTAGGACTTACAGCAGGTGAAACAGAAGATCCAGAAAGAGTTATCCCAAAAGCAATTAATAATATTCCGATTCGGATTATTATTTTCTACATTGGCGCTCTTATTGTCATTATGAGTATTTATCCATGGAACGCAATTGTCCCAACGGAAAGCCCGTTCGTCCAAGTATTCGTGGCAGTTGGTATTGCTGCAGCTGCTGGTATTGTCAATTTTGTCGTCCTAACATCCGCTGCTTCGGCATGTAATAGCGCCATTTTTAGTACAAGCAGAATGGTATACTCGCTTGCCAAAGATAAAAATGCACCAGTACCATTTGCAAAACTTGATGCTCGTAAAGTACCTTCTAATGCATTGTTCTTTTCAACTGTCGTGATTCTAATTTCCGTTGTGCTTAACTATGTAATGCCAGAAGGAGTATTCACACTAATTACAAGTATTTCTACAGTATGTTTTATCTTTATTTGGGCAATTACTGTTATCAGTCATTTAAAATATCGTAAAACAAGACCAGAACTGGCGAAAGTGAACAAATTTAAATTGCCACTTTATCCATTTTCCAATTACTTAATTCTTACTTTCTTAGCGTTCGTTCTTGTCGTGCTTGCACTTGCAGAAGATACTCGAGTAGCCTTATTCGTAACTCCTGTTTGGTTTATAATGCTAATTGTGGTTTATAAGATTCGGATATCGAAAGTGAATCATGTGAAGCATGATAAGGTTGCGGAACATTAAGAGAAAACAGATAAAAATCTACACGCTTTGATACTATTAATTATCTAAACAGCTGTATAAGTTTATATTACTTATTGAAAAATTCCTTGTCTTTTATTTCAAGACAGGGAATTTTCAATGTTTAAAGATTTATTTTACCTTATATTAAAGTTTAAACTCTAATCATTGTTAGACATGGCATTATATCATATCTCGTCATCAGTGGAAGTAAGTGGTTGTCAGTATCTAAATTACTCTCTAATCGTTAAATCGACACAGATTCTATAAATAGAGCATTATAAAAAACGCAATGTATCAATAATTACTTATTTTATTCAAATGACTCGATTTTTAACAACCGGATGCTTTCCTACAATAAAGATTATCGCCTATTATCATTATTGGCCAATTTTATCTATAATAAATGCACAGTTACTATTTATTGTCCAAGATCCTATTCTTGAATATATTTCTTCATTAGTTAATCCATCCATTAAGTGAAATCTTCATCTTAAAACTGAATTTAAGATGAAAATGTTATCTTATACACAAAACTTAGGATATATAAAATGTGATTTATAGCCATACTAAAAAGATTATATTTCGTTAGGAGGCTATATTAAGCGAAGATCAAACAATAGAAAATCATCTAGCAGGAAAAATTCATTACCTCCAACTCCCAAAAACTTAACAATAGAACCGGATCATGTGAATGAAGAGTTTTCTCGTGAGATAGGTGAAAATGTGAAAATAAGAGCTACAAGACCTAAATAATCCATTTAAATAAAAAGGTGAAGAGGGATTGAATACACCCCGCTTTAGATTTTTGTAAAACGGATAGATGATAAAAGTAGGAGAGAATTTTTTGTTTCATTCAGATATTTTAGCACGAAACATCCAGTAAATTGCTTCGTTAATTTTCTGATGTCAGCCTAGGATGTGATAATCTCAAAGATTGCAAGCTTACTCTGAATAGCTGATGAAGCATTTTATTTTCTGTATAATTCCAATTAAGCTTTATGAAGAAGTATTTGTTTGAAATCAAGGTCCGTTGCAGCTTCATGCCCCTCTATTATTAGCAATCCAATTGTCCACTGAATTTCTAATAAATTAGAAATTGCAGTTCAGGAATAATATGTTTCATTTTTTTAATTAAATGAAGATGAGTGTTTACAAAAATGGACACATACATTGCTTCAGGTGGTAGAGCTCATTGTGATGTTTTGATGTAATTACAATCAAATATTTTAAATCAAGAAATATACTTGAGTAAATATAGGACCTAGAAAGTCTAGAAAAGATTACATAAATAAAATACCTTGAAAGATAGAGTATACAAAAATTTAAAGTTATAAAAGGATTATTAAAATATTTGTCGAATGATAGTGTATGGAATTAATGGGTTGAACGAAGTACACCAAATGTATTTGTTCAAGGAAATCTTTTCAAAAGGGCCTTCATAACAGCTAAAAGGGGATTTAAGATAGGGAATGGGAAGGAATTGTGGTTTTTCATGCTATGTTTAGCATCGTATATTATCTGAATTTTCGGATGGTTTCTAGATCATATAAATTTTATTGTTTATCTACTTTGGTTCGATCAGATGTAACGACAATGGAAGGTTAGATGGTGTAATGAATAAAAAGACTGTCGTAGCCCTATTAATCATCATCACTATTTTGCTAAATGCTTATTTGAATCTTAGATACGATTCAGATCTTTTTGCTTTCATAAATGATGATCAAAGGCTGTCAAAGAGTGAAAAGCATTGGCTGGATAATCACGGTAGCTTCATCTATAGCTCTGATTACAATTCTCCACCTCTTAGGTATATAGATGAGAACAGTCAATACCAAGGTGTAATCGTCGACTATATGAGTGCCCTTTCTATCAACTTAGAAACAAAAATGAAATTTAAACCTGAAGCTACTTGGAATGGTGCATACGAAAATGTGAAAAGCGGAAAAGCAGATTATATTGACATGATTGAATCTCCAAAAAGGAATCTCCGCTTCAATTTTTCAAAGCCAATCTACAAGTTAAGGGGAGCTGCAGCATTTAAAAAGGGGAAAAGTGAATTAACAAATGTTTTGGATTTGAAAAATAAAACGATTGCGGTTCAAAGATCTGACTATGCAGTAGAGTTTTTAATGACAAATGTTAAAGGGGCAGATATTGTTCAAACGAACAACATGAGTGAAGCCTTAATAAAGCTTAAAAATGGAGAAGTAGATGCAGTAGTAGGGGATGAGCCTGTAATCAAATATATTGCAGCAAGATTATCTATTGAAAATGGTATAAGCTTTTCTGAAAAACCACTTTATGAAGAAAATGTTGTACTCGCTGTTGCAAAGTCTCAAAAAGAAATGATTTCCATACTAAATAAGAGCATAACAGAGCTTGATAAGAAAAATACGATGCAAAAGATACAAGAAAAGTGGTTTGGAGCGTACTCCCTCTCAAAAAATGAAAAACAAGAAAAGATGATCTCCATATTCCTTTCATCTATTTCTATTTTAATACTACTTTCTTATATATTTTACAGCTGGAACAGACAGCTAAAAAATGAGGTCAAAATAAGGACAAAACAGCTTAACTTAAGCAGAAATAGCCTTATAGAAACTTTAGATGGATTTACAGATTATTTGGTAGTTATTGATAATAATGGAAAAGTGATTCTAGCAAATCGCTCGTTCGGCAAAAAGTTTGGAAAGGCTAAGGAATATTTAATAGGCAAAAATTATAATGAGTTAATAAATTTTCCATGCTGGGATTATGCAATGGGAATGATTAAGGATACTTTTGAAAATGGAAATGGGCTATTCAAGGAATACAAGTGCAATGGTAGCGTTTATAGCATTAATACTTTTCCGATAAGAGAAGGATCGGAGAATATAGAAAGAGTGCTTACAGTTATTAAAGACATTACAAAGATAAAAGTCAGTGAAAAAATGCTTCTCCACGAAGATAAGATGGTTGCCATCGGCCAACTTGCAGCAGCCGTAGCCCATGAAATTAGAAACCCCCTTGGGATCATAAGAAATTATGCATACATTATCAAGACAAATGATGAGAACTTAGAAACTACACAAAGATCAATCGCAGCGATAGAAAGTTCTGTAAAGCGGGCAAGTGGGATCATAGATAATTTGCTTAACTTTTCAAGGCTTTGTCCCAACACAGTCATTAAAACGAATATGAAACAATTTATACAGTCAATTTTCAACTTGTATACAAAACCTATGCAGAATAAGGGAATACAGTGCTCCGTGATTTGTAGTGAAAATTCAGAGTGTTTTGTAAACCAGGAATCATTAAAGCACATTATGACTAATCTTATATCGAATTCGATTGATGCGATCGAACAAAATGGCATGATAGACGTAAAATGTATGACATATAATGAGAAAGTTGTTATTGAAATTTCAGATACTGGTTCGGGTATAAAGGAAGAAAATATTGAAAGCGCCTTCAACCCCTTCTTTACTACGAAAGAGCCTGGAAAGGGTACGGGACTTGGTTTATATATAGTTTACAACGAAGTAAAAAAATGTTCTGGAGAAGTTAATGTATACAGCACGTATGGAAAAGGAACGACATTCAAGGTGAGTCTGCCGTTAGAAACTAGAGAATTAAGGGGAAATACTAAGAGTATAGAAGGTGAATCTATTGATCAATAAAAAACAAATAAAAATATTAACTCTAGACGACGAAGTTGAATATACTCAAACACTTTTTCATATACTGAGTAATAGCGGATACGCCGTTAAGACATCCAATTCACCAATAGAAGCATTCGAAATGATGAAAAATGAAAGTTTTGACGTAGTCATTACAGATCTTATGATGCCGACTATAGATGGAATACAAGTGCTTAAACACATAAAAGAATATTACCCAAAGACACAAGTCATTATTATAACAGGCTATGGAACGATAGAAAATGCTGTTGAGGCAATTAAAAAAGGGGCTTTAACTTATTTTATAAAAGGACATGATCCTGAAAATCTTCTTCAGGAAATTGAAAACATAAAAAGCATGAAAGAAGAAGGTGTTTTAAAGAATTTAGATAATGAAAAGCAATTCTCAGAAGTTAATGGATTTTTACTAGAGACAAAAAGTAAGGTTTTTGCAAAGACTCTCGAAATTGCTCAAAAAGCAGCAAAAAGTAATGTGAACATATTGATACTCGGAGAATCGGGTGTAGGTAAAGAAGTGTTTGCAAGATTCATACATGACAGTAGTAGAAGAAGCTCCGGTTCGTTTGTTCCTATAAACTGCCACTCATTTTCAGAAAGTCTTTTGGAATCTGAGCTTTTTGGACATGAAAAAGGAGCATTTACTGGAGCGGCTGCAACTAGAATTGGAAGATTCGAAACTGCCGATGGAGGAACTCTTTTTCTTGATGAAATAGGAGATACATCCCTTGATACCCAGGTCAAGCTTTTAAGAGTACTTGAATCAAAGAGTATACAAAAAGTTGGTAGTAACGCTTCAAAAAAACTTGATTTCAGACTAGTCAGTGCTACAAATCAAAATCTTCAGGAAGAAATAACGCTTGGAAATTTTAGAGAAGACTTTTTCTACAGGATAAGCAGTATTGTCATAAGAATACCACCTCTTCGAGCAAGAAAAGAAGATTTGGAAAGCCTTATTGCCTTTTTCATGAAAAAGGCACAGAAAGAGCAGATGATAAAGATTTCTAACATGGAGCCGGAAGTAAAGAATTTTCTATTACAATATGATTATCCTGGGAATGTCAGAGAGTTAAAAAACATAATAGAAAGGCTTGTAGTGCTTTCTGAAGATGGAGTGATCACAAAAGATACTCTTCCTATATGTACAAATTATGAAAAGAAACTTGTTGAAAGCAGAGGTTTTGAAATAAAACCTCTCAAAGATATTAGAAAAGATTTTGAGATCGAGTATATCCAAAAAGTTTTACATGCTTGTTCAGGAAATTTAACTGAAGCTGCACGACATTTGGCAATAAGCAGAAGACAATTATTTAACAAAGTTTCTGATTATGGACTAAAATGAGTCAAATTGCCTTAAGTGGAAAGAAAATTCACTCTATTCGGGAAATTTATTTCCAATTAAGAAAAAATCCGAAATGATAATAAATCATTTCGGATTTTTTTGTTGTCTAACTCATTGAAAATACTGATACTAGAAGATTTCAAATTACAATTTTCATAGAATTGGCATACTAATTGCATGTATATAAGAAAGGAGGAAATTTATAGATCAACCATCTACTAAAGTAGGCGGAATATATTTGGTCTAGAGCCCACTGAAGCACAAACACTCAAAAAAAGGTTAAAAAACAGAAAAGGCTAAAAACAGATACGGTTTAAAGCCGGTGGTTTTAGACCAGGCATTTTTTAATAAATTCATAGGGAGGTTGAAAAGTTATCTCAGCTAATTGAAGGAATGGGAATACTGAAATCCATTATTTTAAGGGACAGTGCTTTATTAAGTAAAGAATCCTTAATACAGTAGAAACCAATCTTACATCTATACCTTCATTTTCTGTAAAAACTTTAGCGTATGTTTTGAGCATATAGTTGGAAGGACCCTGTTAAGAAAGAATAAACAAAATTAAAGGGGATGATAAAAGAGGTTAGGGATTGTTGAGGTTAAAAATGAAAGCGTTTTAAATCAAAAAAAACTCAAGATGTGTATGAAACTAGCAGGTTAAGTTTTCAATACTCGGCACAAGCCGGTAAATACAATCAAACAATGTGAACAGGAGATATGAATATGGATCGTAATAAAGTAGAATTAAAACAAGTTATTGCTTTTAGCGGAGCTTTTATAGCATTTTTAATAGGATCAGGATTTGCAACGGGACAGGAAATTATGCAGTATTTTGTTGCATATGGATATATGGGTGTGGCTGGAGCAGTAGTCGTTTTCCTTCTTTTTATGTACGTAGGAGTTAGTTTTATAACAACAGGGTATGAGCGTAAATTTCCGAAACCCAATGATATTTACACATATTATTGCGGAAAGACAATAGGTAAATTCTTCGATTACTTTTCAATACTATTTATTTATCTATCATTTATTGTAATGATAGGAGGAGCAGGAGCCACACTAAAACAGCAATATGACCTTCCAATTTCAGTTGGAGGTATAGGAATGGCCGTACTTGTAGGAGTTACGGTAATATTGGGACTTAACAAAATAGTTGATGTAATCGGTAAGATCGGACCAGTAATATGTGTTATGGCCATACTATTAGGAATTTCAGCAATCATTATGAATCCTTCTGGTTTAGGTAACGCTACTCAGATTATACCTAACTTAGATTTATTAAAGGCATCGAGCAATTGGATATTCGCAGCGGCTTCTTATGTAGGATTTTGTATGTTATGGCTAGCTGCATTTATGTCTTCAATGGGGGCAACGGCAGTAAACAAAAAAACAGCATCTTTTGGTGCAATTTTTGGAGCGCTTGGTTTTTCAGTAGCTGTCATCGTGCTAACTTTAGGACTTATGGCGAATATTCAGCAAGTCGAAGGGGCTTTAGTACCCACATTAATTTTAGCAGGAAATATACATCCTAGTGTAGCAATATTATTTTCGTTGACAGTTGCAGGTGGAATCTACACTACAGCTGTACCACTACTTTGGACAGTTTCAGCAAAGATTGCAGATGAAAAGAGTAATAGGTTTAAATATGTTACGATAATACTAGCAGTTATAGGATTATTTGTTGGATTAAATATACCGTTTGATAGGCTAATAAATATTGTTTATGTAATTAACGGGTATGTAGGGGTACTCTTACTAGTTTTAATGATTATTAAAAGTATAAAAAATGTTATCGAGGTTAAAAAGGATAAAAACATTGCTGGCAAGACACTTGAAACGTAAGTAATTTGGTTTAAAGTTTGTATTTCGATAAGTGGGAAGTAAGACCAAAATAAAAAATAAGCACACTTTCACGGTACGCACCACAAATAACCGTCTATCATGATTTTTTTATCAGATAGACGGTTATTTCATTGTATCTGCCGCATTCTGCTTGGTTCATTTTTGACCAAGGCATATATTGTTGTAAAATTTCCGGATGTTTATAGGGGTTCAGTCGAGGTACGCGTAAAAATGGGGCATACAATTTGGCCAATAATGACCTATTTCTTCGTCTTTCGGAATAGTAAATTTACTGAATAAGATCAGTGTCACTATAGGAACATATATAAGTAGAGAGCAGGTTAAAAGAAAGTTTCTACTCATCTATTACGTTTAATATCAGTTAAATATTAGCTTTTATATCCATCTAGTTGTTGTTCAGTCATTTGTACTAAGCGTTTTGTAATTTCATCACCTACAGATCTGTTGACGCGTGAGGTTGTTTCAGCTCCTAATGTAACTCCGAGCTCTTGTCCAATTTCATATTTCATTTGATCTCTAGTCATGATGCACAATTCCTAAGCATTTTAAATTACGGTGTTTTTAATAAAGACTTACAGAAGGGAGAAAAGATTGGAAACCAAGTATTGGTATGAAGAGGATATTACATAATTAACAGGAGTGAATGTTTGTCTAATGAATTCTAATTAATTTTGAACAGACTCTAATCAAACAGGAGAAGATAACCTGTGGTATATTTGAAAGAATAATGTCTGTCATCGGCCTGTTACAAATTTTGATGAGACCCTTCAATTATTAACCCGCTGTTTTTGGCGGGTTTTTGTTGCATTTTATAGCGGAAAAGGCATATGATAGGGAAGAATTGTCTAAGAGGCAAAGGAAATACGAATTTATATGAAAGAGGATTATCATGATTACATTAAAAAGTGAACGCGAAATAGAAAAAATGCATGAAGCTGGAAAGTTATTAGCGGCTACTCATAAAGAAATTGCTAAAATGATTAAACCGGGCATAACTCCTATGGATATTGAGAAATTTGTTGAAAAATTCCTAGCAGATCATGGGGCTACACCGGAACAAAAAGGCTACCAAGGATACCCGTATGCAACATGTGCATCTGTGAATGATGAAGTTTGCCATGGTTTTCCTACAGATAAACCGTTAGAGAGCGGTGATATCATTACGGTTGATATGGTTGTTCGATTGAATGGCGGCTTAGCTGACTCTGCTTGGACTTATGCGGTTGGTGAAGTATCTGAAGAAACACAGAAATTATTAGATGTGACAAAAACAGCACTTTATAAAGGGATTGAAGCGGCCGTAGTAGGAAATAGGTTAGGGGATATCGGTCATGCTATTCAGTCGTATGCAGAAGGTGAACAGTTTTCTGTTGTACGCGATTTTACCGGTCATGGTATCGGGAAAACGATGCATGAAGAGCCAACTGTGCTTCATTACGGGAAACCAGGTAAAGGAACCCGTTTGAAGGAAGGTATGACCATTACGATAGAACCAATGCTAAACGCTGGATCATGGCATTGTAAAATGGACAGCAATGGCTGGACTGCAAGAACAGCTGATGGCAAACTTTCTGCTCAATATGAGCACACAATTGTTATTACAAAAGATGGGCCAGTAATTTTAACTGATCAAGATTAATCTGAAAAACGTGAGGGGATTATACCTTCGCGTTTTTATTTTTTTAGCGGATAACTTTCAAAAGCAAGTTTTTAGCATCCATCCAGTAGGAACTTAGGCTTTACTAAAGATTTTTACCTAAACAATCAATTTATGTTCATGTATGATTCGATTTCTTTTAAATATGAGGACGGTTGTCCAATCCAATACGATAAGTAAACATATTTTAGTAGAGGTGTTCTTAGCAGCGAATACTTCTAGAATTTTGGAGTTGGACAAGTTGTCATTCAGAATGGTCGTATAATAACACTAACAAGCCTTTACACGAAGAAATGAAATAATAGACTACAACTTCTAAAACGGCTATAAAACACTAAGAAACACCTGTTATGTATTTGATTAAATACTAAATGGCTGCCTTTCATTTATGAGTTAATAAGAGTAAGGCATATATGATAAGGTTCTGCCAACAAAAAGGAGGGCTGAACTATGTATATGCTATCTACAACGAGTAAGAGTCATATTGATCCTATACCGGAATATCTAGGCATGGGAACACTTGTATACGCCAATTTCTTTGCCTATATAAGGGAGCTTGACGATTATTCTGAAAGCGAATTTCAACACGAAGTATTTTAGAGTTAAACTTGAATAAAACTACTGCTAGCTAGTGAAATGGTTGTCCCCAAAAAACGGTAGGTCAGACGAGGAAACTTATAAATAGTTTTAAAAACAATATATGTAACACGAAAAACTGTTTATTAAGAGCGAGATCAGATCCGTTGTTTGGGACAGCCTCAATTCAGTTTATTTTTAAAAGATGATGGATTATGCTCGATGTAAAATGGTAGGAATGAAATTATGGTGTAAGTGTTGAGTTTATTACAGTAATAAGCAGTCCTATCAAAAAAAGGCTGTCCATTCATGACAGCCTTTTAATTGGTCAAAGAAATAATTTGAAAGATTACTGCTACTAAGATGTTTTTCATTATCTTTAATAAAATAGAGGGGCTCGGTAGTTGAATGGTTCATTTATATCAAATTGATTTTCGTTCTTCTACTACCATTCGCAATCCACGCCTCGGTCTGAGTGTAATAGTTGGGATAGGGATTATTTCATGATGGTCTGGCGCAAGTTTTAGTCTGTACCGTTGAGCAATACAAGCTAGGACAAGTACCGCTTCCATCAAAGCAAAATGATTTCCGATACAAACTCTGGAACCTCCTCCAAACGGAAAATAAGCGTACGCAGGTATTGTTTTAATAAAGTTATTTTCAAATCGCTCAGGAATAAAAGACTCTGGATTGTCAAAATACTCCGGTTTACGGTGCATCACATACTGACATACCATAACCATTTCCCCTTTTTTAAATTGATAACCTCCTATCATTACATCTTCGTCGACTTCTCGTTCGACTATAAAAGAAGGGGGATATACGCGCAGAGATTCCCAAATAATATTTTGTGTATACGTTAAATTTTTGAAATCGTCAGGAGTGGGGGGACGACTACCAATTACAGTATCTATTTCATCAAAAAGTTTCTTTTCTACTTCAGGATTCTGAGAAAGCAAATATAAGGTCCAGGATAGCGCGTTTGCGGTTGTCTCATGACCGGCAAGGAAAGTGGTCATTAATTCATCACGTACTTGCTTGTTTGTCATACCTAATCTATTCTCATCATCTTTGGCATTCATAAGAATACTAAGCATATCGTTATGACCCAATGGATCTTCTCTACGCTTTTCAATCATGCCATAGATTATTTGGTCGAGTTCTTGGATTACCTTTTTATATTGACGGTTATTTTTAGTTGGAACCCATAATGGCATTCGAACAATAGGTCTCATCCTTTTGACGGCCATTTTGATTACAGTTTCAACCGATTTCCCAAGAAGCTCATATCCCTGTTTTAAATCCATGCTGAACATCGTCTTACAAATGATTCCGAGAGTAATGCTCATCATATCCTGTGTAATTATTCGTTCTTCTCCATTTTTCCAAGTCGAAAGATAATCGGTTGTAATGTCAATCATATCTTGGCCATAACTACTGATATGTGATCTTTTAAAAGCGGGCTGAATAAGTCTTCGTTGACTCATATGAAATTCTTTTTCACTCGTAAAAAGGCCTTGGCCCATAACGTCTTCTAATGAATGCATGGCCTTTGATTTTATGAATGATTTTTGTTTTGTTACAAGTACTTCTTTGATTAAATCTGGATTAGATATTAGATAAACATTTTGAAAAGGTCCAAACTTAATTTTCGCAACGTCTCCATATTCGTTTGATAAATGAGTAAAATAAGCAAGCGGGTCTGCTTGAAAATCCTTTATATGGCCAGTAAGTAGTTTTCCTTTTGGTCCTTGTGGGATGTTCGGTGAAATATTTGAATCGGTCACTGTGGTGTCTCATCCTCCTTTTATGGAATACTCCTTTTATACTATGACAACGATGTATTTTGGCTTGGACTACGGTTAAGTACATAGATTAAATAAAGAAAATGGGCTATACCCTAAAAGTAAATAATAAAAAGGATGTCCATTAGACTAAGTCTGAACGAGACACCCTTTTTCAATTTAATAATTCTAAGGAAAAGTAGAAGTACCAAAGATATTGTAAGAAATAGAGAGGAGGAAGTCAGATTAAATAAATACTTAGTTTTTATTTACAATTTTTGAAATGCTGGTGTATATAAAAATTTACTTTATCAGGTACTTCAATTTGGAGGAAATGACCAGCATTTTGAATAATATGAACGTTTGCATGCGGTAAACCATCATTTTTAAGTTTATATGCAAACTCAAAAGGTATATACGGATCGTTTTCTCCCCAAATGATAGTGACAGGTATTTTGAATCGATTGAGTTTTTCATTATACGTTTTTACTTTTTCTAAATTTCCTGAACGGTATAGATCTAAGATTACTATACTTGATTCAGGAGTTCGAAAGACACGATAGAAGTCTTCCAAAGTTTTGTCCGTAATGTTTGGAATTGTCTTTTTCATTTCAGTTTGAAATTGTAAGTGGTTAGCCATTTTCTTCATTATTTCTTCACCTGAACTAGGTGTTCGCCAAATTTGTGCAAGCGGGTGCCATTTATAGTCTTCTGATAATGTAGTATTAGAAACAAATAGACTTAGAATATTCTCTGGATGATCACATGCCCATTTCAACCCAATTAGGCCTCCCCAATCATGTACAATTAAATGAAATTTGTCCAAATTTAGTGCTGTTGTAAAATCAGAAACAAACTGCTCAAATCGCTTCCAAGTTGATGGTTCATCAAATGGTTCACTATGACCGAAACCTGGAAGATCTGGGGCGATGGTTCTATATCCACAAGACATAATACAAGGAAACAATTCTCTCCAAACTAAGCTTGATTCAGGTACGCCATGTAATAAAAGAACTGGCGGGTCATTAATATTACCTCTCTCAATATAGGCTACCTTTTTGCCATGTAAAAATAAGTTTTTCTTCTCCAATTTTCATACCCTCCAAAAATGCTGTATTGTATTAGTTCTATTGATGATAAAATAGGTTTATAAAGTAAATAACTTCAAAATCAATCAATCTCATAATCAACTAATTAGAAGTATGGTGTTGAGCTGCTAATTTCATGTTTATGTTAAAATGCGATTAACTGCTTGTGGTTTCTTATATTTTTTTGAATTTGATACATATAAGGAAAATACGAGGTAAGAAAACCCTAATTGCGTGCTATTTACCAATACATATAGGATAATAGATTATATGAACCGAACGAGTATTCTAATCAATTTAGGGGGCTTTGCCATGGAAAAAAAAGATTCAACTACTGTAACACTGGAAACAGTTGGTTTAAGTCAACGAGAGTTTTTAACGATGTATTTGCTGCAAACGCTATCTAATCATTCAAACTATCCACGTGCGATTCACCAGGAACTACAAAAGCTATTTACTGGTAAAATCCATAGCTATGATTATTTATGTAAAACTTGTAAACAACTTGTAAACTCCGGTCATTTAAAGTTTCACACAGTAAAAGGTAGGCATTATTATCAAAATACGGAAAAGGGTAAAGAGCTTTATAAATGGTATCAAGATAATTTCTCAGAGCGATTTCGTGAAGTAAAATACGTGATTGATCGATTTATGTATGATTTAAAGGGTTCTGGCGATAATCCACCTGTGCTACATGAACTTCCAGAAGAATATCGGTCTTATTTTTCAAAAATTATTTCAGTCAAAGATCTAGTTCGTTATGTTACTTTGAAAGCGGCTTTTACGAAAAGACCAATTTATATGGGAGAGATCGGTGATTTATTGAAGAATAAATTCGGTTGGATTGCTAGTAATGGCTATTTGTATGATCTTTCTCATGAAATGGAGGAAGGAGGACTATTGGTAGGCCGTTGGGAAAGTGAAAAGCGTACGAAGCGTTATTTAAGAATTACGGATGAGGGGCTGCATCACTACAAACAAATTGCTGATTCTGCCGCATATCAAGTTCAAGAAGTTCAGAAATATATAGGAAGTGTTCTCTCTTTTTTAGAAAGAGAAAGTACGAATGTGTGAGGCTAATCAAGTGAAAACAAAATATGAAAATTTAGACGGTGTTATTAATACCAAGTCAGTGAAAGAACTGCTTCAATGGGGCAAAGAACGACGTTTGAAAAAGAAGGATTTACACACATTAATTCCTCAAGCAAGCAATAAACAAATAACGGAGATCAAAAGCAATCGAAGTATGCCTAGTATCACATGGATTGGTCATTCCACCTTTTTGCTCCAAATAGATGGAATGAATATTTTAACAGATCCTGTTTGGGCAAGATGGCAAGGTACACAGAAGCGGATGACAGATCCTGGCCTATCAATTGACCAGTTGCCAGATATTGATATCGTAATTATTTCACACGGGCATTATGATCATCTTGATTTTGGAACAATTCGTCGATTACCAGGAGATCCGATCTATTACGTTCCTGAGGGTCTGAAGCAGCTTTTTTTGAAAAAAGGGTACAAGAAAATTATGGAGGCTAATTGGTGGGACTCATTTCAGTATCAAAATTTGAAATTGAGTTTTGTTCCTGCACAGCATTGGACACGTCGCAGTCTATTCGATACAAATACGTCACATTGGGGCGGTTGGATTATAGAAGCAATTGAAGCGGATCATTCTATCTATTTTGTAGGTGATACTGGTTATTTCCGTGGATTTAAAGAAATCGCAAAACGGTTCAAACTTAAGCATGTATTAATGCCAATCGGGGCGTATGAGCCTGAATGGTTCATGAAAGATTCTCATATTAATCCCGAAGATGCTGTGAAAGCTTTTCAGGAACTAGAAGGAATTGTCTTTATACCTATGCATTATGGTACTTATCGTCTTGCTGATGATACAGGACCAGAAGCTTTGGATCGATTGAAGCGGGCATGGAGAACGAAAGACCTACCTGAAAATCAATTACAAGTATTGGAGTTTGGTGAAACACTTTGGTTGAAGGTTTAAAAAATATACGCGAACTTACTTTGGTAAGGAAATAGAACATAAGTACAATGCTCTATCTGTGAGGCAAAGTATATTAAAAGAGGAGAGGGAATACCGTTGTCATTTTTTCAAACTGAGGATCAAAAAACATATATTGAACAATTAGGTGAATCAATTTCGGACTTTGCTTCACGTGCAGAATCTTTAGATGAAACGAGAGGATTCCCTTATGAAAATATTCAAAAATTAAAAGACTTCGGATACACTAAGCTTACATTAGGGAAAGAGTATGGAGGACATGGAGGATCATTATACGACTTTATTTTGGCACAGGAGCGGATTGCGATAGAATGCGGACCTACCGCGCTTTCTATTGGCTGGCATGTTGGAACGGTTCTTAGCTTAATGGAAAAAAAGTCTTGGAATGAAGTTGTAATGGATGAATTTTTCACGGAAATCGGTAATGGAGCATTAGTAAATACCGCCGCAACTGAGCCAAAGACGGGTAGCCCGACTAGAGGAGGGAGACCTGAAACAATTGCTGTTAAGGATGGGGATAGCTGGGTAATAACGGGGAGAAAAACGTTTACGACACTATCACCTGTCCTAGATATTTTTCTCGTTACTGCCTGGGTACCTTCAGAGGAATCTGTGGGAACGTTCCTCATCCATCGAAAGCTGGCTGGTGTTCGAATTGAAGAGACATGGGATATGATGTCTATGCAAGGAACAGGAAGTCATGATTTAGTACTCGAACACGTTAAAATTCCTGAACGTTATTTTGTTGAACAAAAGCAAACAGCTAATAAACCTGGAACGGGTTGGATGTTACATATTCCGGCATGTTACATAGGTATTGCTGCAGCAGCAAGAAACTACGCAGTGCAATTTGCCAAGACTTATGCTCCAAATAGTATAAGTGGACCGATCAGAGATTTACCCAATGTACAGCGCACGATTGGTGAAATTGATTTAGAATTAACGGAAGCACGTCATTTTCTATACTCAGTAACGGATAAATGGCAATCCCAACCGGAAAACAGAGAAGTGCTAGCAACTGATTTAGCAGCTGTAAAAGTAGCTGTCACTAACAAAGCGATTCGAATTGTTGATCTAGCAATGCGTGTTGTAGGTGCACGTAGCTTACAAAGAACGAATCCACTCCAACGATATTATCGCGACGTTCGAGCCGGTTTACATAATCCACCAATGGAAGATATGGCAATCATCACATTAGCGAGACAAGCATTGTATGATAAATAAAATTAAAAGTCTGTATAAGAGGAATGATTCCTTTTATATAGACTTTTTTTGTTAATAAACACTTTATTAGAAGTAATGGTTTTATTATATTAAATCGTATCAATTACGTTTTGTGCGCGAAATATATGAAAGACATACATGATCAGACTTAATTTAGGTAATCATTGAATACCCAATGAATACCTAGTTTCAAGAATAAATCAACTCTGATTTAACGAACTGGAATTATTAAATGTAGCATGTAAAACTGAATTAATTTACGAAGCATTAAGATCATAAATCGAAAGTTTAATTTACGAAGGTTTAAATAATTTTTTTGGGATCGTATAGTTAATTTATTTTGTAATTGAATGTAAAACGCTGTGATCTAGTTAAGGAATCGATTTATACAAAATGATAGTTAATATAGAAAAATTTTTCTTTTGTCTCAATACATTAAGTATTCTTAATATATGAGACAAAATATAAAGAAATAATTTAACTTCCTATAATATATATTATGTAAACTAGAATAAAACATAATAGTATCAAGTGGTCGCAGCCTCAAGTTCCTATAAGATTCATTATGATCCCCTAACTAGGCTCAAGTTGACTATAATATTCAAAGCGGATTCTGATAACTCTTAGGGTTCTTCCTATAATTCGGTTAGTTCTCATAATAAATGGTTTCGAACATAACTTCTTGGGTTGGACTGAATAATTCCCAGGAGGTCTGATAATTATGAATTACATTCAAGCTTCGGATGATTATCTTATGTATTTACAAGTTGAGAAAAATTATTCGGTGAACACCTTAACCAGTTACGCGTTCGATTTAAAGCTCTATGGTGACTTTTTAACTGCTAACGACCGATCATTGGACTTAGATGAACTCACATCGTCTAGTGTGCGTCGGTTTGTGCAAGATCAGGTCATTAATCATCATATTAAGCCAAGGACGCTACAACGCCGTATATCGTGTTTAAAATCATTTAGTAAATATTGTTTGAAGGAAAACTACATGAAATCTGATTTCACAGCAGGAATCCAAGCACCTAAAGCCGATAAGAAATTACCTAAATATATGACCTTACAGGAGCTTCACAAATTATTTACTTATTTAGAACATGATCCGCGACCGCAAAGAATTAGAAACGAATTAATGATTAAATTACTAGCAACGACTGGTATGAGACGTCAAGAATTAGTAGATTTAACATGGGAGCAAATTAATTTAAATAACCAAACAATTTTAATTCGAGGAAAAGGAAAAAAAGAACGTCTCCTTCCCCTCCATCCAATTGTTTTACCGTTATTTCATATCTATAAAGAAACTCTTCTAGAACAGCAAAAACATTATAGTGAACCAATATTTTATAATCAAAAAAATAAATCTTTAAACCCGCGTGGTTTGCACAAAATATTTAAAGAGATATTAGATCGCGCAGGATTACCCGCTCACCGCTTTTCTTTGCATCATTTAAGACATACGTTTGCTACCTTACTTTTACAAGAAAACAAAGATAAAGTAGATTTAAGAACGTTACAGGAGTTATTAGGACATGAAAGCCTTGCTACAACTAGTATGTATACTCATATCGATTTTGAACAAAAGAAAAAAGCGATAAATAGTTTTTTAATAAGTTAATTTTAAAATTAGAATAAGAAAAGCGGCAGAAATTAATCTCCGCTTTTTAATCTATTGGTTAATGGTTACTAATCTTTTCTGTTTTATTAATAATTGTATTCGGCAATCAAGAAATGCTGTTTATGGCAGTGTGTTTTATGAATGGAAAAAGAGCCTAAATATTTAAGAATTGCATAAAACCTTGCATATTTTAGGCTCTTTAATTTATTTCTTATTGTGTTAAAGCACCCCTTTAGTTCAACAAGGTTATAGAATGGGAGAACACTACTCCCACTCATAATCACCAGTTACCAGCTCGACCTTTTCTGGTATTATTTTTTGAAGAGAGACTATTGTTGAAAAGTGTTCATCATTTGAGAACGCAGTAATATAATCACCATCATCCCCTACCCAAAACATAGTGGAACTTTCAGTTAAAGTTGCTATCGGGGTATTGGCTATCCACTTTAATTTAACTAGTCTAGTTCGGTTTTTTTTAGTCCTTTTTACAGGATAAGGTGACTCATATTCCCTTTCCTCCAGTCTGAATACATCCTGTTTTAAGGACCATAATGATAAGTTCAACATGCTTCCATTCCTGTACAAATAAGGATAATATCCCTTAAACTGCTGTGGGCTGCGTATAATTGCCTTTACAAAGAACGTGTCTTTACGACTCCCCTTCATATAATTAAACTCTATATTTTGCATCTTAAACAGCTCTTCGTACTCTGCTTGTTGAAAATCATAGATTTCCGCAAGTGAATAAATTGGGTAATAATCTGAGTTGTTCATCCAGTTGCAAAAAAGTTCTTCATGGATGTCTCTTTCGAGAAAAAAAGAAAAATCTATGATGTATTTGAAATCACCGTCAATTTCAAAAGGATAAGTAGGTTCTGAACTTGGTGCAGATTTTACTTTTTCGGGCGGGAAGTAATCTATTTCCACCTTCAATTTAATCACCTCTTTAAAAAAATAGAATAATTATATTACACATTAACACATAGATTTCTCCAACTAAACTGCTAGTTAAAAGAAGGGGTTTTCTGAATGTATGATATTAGATATTTTCGTACATTGACTTAGATTTAGCCACGATAATTGACCTTATAGGCAATAAAAAAAACTTTCAATAGAAGGATCCTTTTATACTTTCTTATTCCACTTAAGCACTCCGTTAGCGAATGAAATACCTTAGAGAAAAATTACAATAAATAGTAATCCTATACCTATAAGAAATCCACCAATCAACTCATAATTGTCCAACAAGAAGAAGAATTTACTTTTACTATTAAAATCGAATGATATAATCCTTTTTCTTAACCAAAATCCAAAAATGATAGTAAAAAAGAGCCCAAAAAGAAGTAATAGTGGAGTATCTTTTATATATGTTTCACTTCCCATTTTTCACACCTACCAGTAATCACTAAAGATTAATAATTAATTTTATTAATCTTTCTTTTTATAAAAGTATACTGCTTCTTTAGTTGAATAGGGAGTTTTTCTGAATGTATGATTTTGTATAGAATATACATTCGTAAAAGGCCGTCATTTGGCGGTCATTTTATGGCGCTAACGCACCCGTTAGCTGAAGAAGAACCTTTAAATTACATCATTTAATACTTCTTTAATATATTCCTTTAATTCCTCTTTTACTTCTTCAACTGATTCATCAAGTAGTTCACCGATAATTTTGCTTCCAGGAATATTTTTTGAAATCGGCATACCTAATAAGGAACGTTCGCATACCCATATTTTAATTATATGTAAATCAATAAGTTCACCGCTTTTGTCAGCAATCCCTATCGAAACAGAGGAACTGTATCCAGGCTTAAAAGGGTCATTGCCTTCTTTATCGAACCCAACATCAAAATCTAAGTTTTTCTTGGCAAAAACAGATTTATTTTCTTTTAACAATCTTTTGATATGGTCTTTTAAAGTCGATTCAGTATTTTTAATCTCTTCCTTTAATTCTACATTGAAATCCTTATGTTGATACTTCATTAAAAATCACTTCATTTCCAATAGGATAAATAAAAAATTCGTCAAGCTATTATAAAATCCTTCTTGAACTAAACTGCCCCGTTAGTTTAAGTGTAATCCTTCACAATCTCAATTGCATTAGAGATAAATATTTGTTTACTTTCCTCAACAATATGGCCCTTTAACGGAACAACTCTATGTCACTTAACAGTTCCTTAATCTACCTTTCAATTCAAATGTTCTGCCCTTTTCACTATAATAAAACGTAATCGACAGAAGAAAATTAAGTTTAACCCACCATGGAAAAATTACCTGTCATTGGAGCTTAATTTTTACCAATCCTATTAATGGAGGTGGTAATCATGACAAATCAAAATCCTATTGAGTATACTGGGAAGGTTCTTGATCAACGAAATGACCTTACTGGACCTGACGATTCAGGCAAGGCATTATATCCAAAACGGCCCAAGCGTGTATCGATCCAGGAGCCTAAACGAAAGTAGATCAGACTCTGACCCCCAAGCGGTGATGCATTTTCCAAATGGGGGTCAGCTTACATAGACATAAGAACATACTTTAGTCTTTTTCATTTATTTCTTCCTGAACTAAACTGCCCCGTTAGTGCAATAAGTACAGCTTTATAAATATGTATAAATATTTGTGTGTATACAATTCCTCTCTGAGTAATGATTCAAAATGATTAATATACATACTGCCGAAACATACATCAATTAATTTCCAGATACATAAATAGGCTATTGCTATGATCGTCGAACTAAGTATTAAAATAAAGAAAAACTGTTCGTACTCTGTATAGTATAATTTTGATACCATTTTCACCTGGAATTCTACTTTGGCTTACTGAATATACATAAAATGAGGTGTTAACATGACAAAAAAACTATGGAAAAATTCCGTAGATGTATGGAAACCTTATTTTGATCAATCCTATACTTATTGTGAATTTGCCGAACTTAAAAATTTCTTAATTGACCCAAGTGAAATCATTGGACTATCCCGACCAGAAAATGAAATAAACGAAAGAAGAATGAAACAATTAAGATCTCAAGTAGAACTTAATGGTTGGAATTATAATTTACCTATGTGTGTTCATTTGTATAAAATACCATTTGGGAGTTATCTAGTAGGTCGCGATGGAAACCACCGCACGCTCCTAGCTACTGAAATGGGATTAGCCAAGATTCAAGCCGACATCAGTATAATAATCCCTCATAGTATCATTAATAGTGATATTAAATCTGTACTAGGAATACTTGAAGAAGAAACTACATCTGATAATAAATTAGATATTTACCATTTAAAAAACAAAATACTCTTGGATTTAGCATCTAAATTGGGTATCTTACCACAATCATTAAAAGAATAGGTTTAAATGTAAATTGTTTTATTTCCACAACATATTCACAGTTTTTGTCGTTTGTGCAAGTTCCCCTATTGGCCGAGATCCTAACTATAAAAAAGATTATTTTTTGTATAAATATTTTTCTTGGATATAATATTTCAATATTAGGAATTCAGTATATTTTTCACAAATCTCTTGTTTACTAAATTAAATTAAAAATCAACAAACCATTTTCAATCGTGATTCATCAATATTTATCATAATTAAACGTCTAAATTGATTACATGTCTAATATAATATTACATTAATATAATAAAGTTTTTGTATAATGCCGCTTTTTTTCGCATTTATATCTAATTTAACTATATTAAAATAATACTTTCGTGCTTTTTTTTGTAAAAAAATTTCTGAAAATGTATTTCATTCGCGTATGTGTCGAAGTTAATTTTATCTATTAGGATTTCAGAATTGGATAATCATATGATTTTAATTCGATGGAAAAAAAGAACGCCTCATCCCTATCCATCCAAACGTTATACCATTATTAATTGAATATAAAAAATTACGAATAACAGAAACATTATAGTGAACTGATACTTATAATAAAAAATAACAAGCAATTTAACCCTTGTGTCCTACATAAAATATTCAAGGAAATATTAGAACGAGCTGGATTACCCGCACATCGCTTTTCTTTGCATCATTTAAGACATACGATTGCTACCTTACTGTTACAAGAAATTAAAGATAAAGTGGATGTGAGAACCTTACAATAGTTATTTGGACATGAAAGCCTTGCTAGGACTAGTAAGTACACTCATATAGACTTTGAACAGAATAAAAGCTACTTAGTGGTTATAATATAATTAATTATTGATGAAAAAACGACAGAAATTAATCTGTCGTTTTATTCTGTCATAGAAGACTTTGCTATGGCATTTATTTAAACATATCAAATAATTTTTTTAGTTTTAACCATTCTATTTACTTTAATATTCAAAGTAGCATCCTATATTGCCGATTGGAATAAAAACTTCATTTCATTTTGCTTATCATTAGAAGCTTCTTTTTTATTTTTTTCGATGGCTTGAAACATCTTGCATTTGATTTTGATTGCAAAAATCCATAAAAAATCACCTCAAATGTTTTGATGTTTGTAATGCTCTATCATCAACTTTTCTAATAATTTTGGATTTGACTTCGAAAGTTCTAAAATGAAGTTTTCTGAAAACGGGAGGCCTGTTAATAAATGATTACCACCTCTCTTCCCCATTTCTTCGTGGTCTATGGATGGGAAATCACCCTTTTCTTCTGTAACACTTTGTTCTAGCTCTAATTCTATTTTGGTCAATTCCTCTTTGATTTGTTTGATTTTTCGTTCATGTCGTCTAAGATAAAGATCAACGTTGGCTCCAGAGCTGTGTCCAAGTAAATATTTGATGGTTTCGACTGACAATCCTTGTTCATCTAAGAGTGTGGCAATCGTGTAGCGAAAACCATGAGGAGTTACCCTCTCTTCTCTTCTCCTTTCCAATCCAGAAATTCATTCACTTTATTGACCACAGCATTCAACTGCTTATTTTTAAGCGGGTAACCCTTAATTCCATAACTAAGTGGATCGTCATCATTCAGTTTCATTTCTTCTACGTGTTTCCGTAGTTCTTGCATTAACAGAGGCGGAAGAGGCAACACCTGCATCTTGTTTTTCGAATTCCTAACTTTTTGATTGTAAATAATCAAACCCTCTTCCCAATTAATGTTTCCCACTTTCAATTTGGTAATGGCCTGGTTGCGAAGGCCCGTAAACAGAAGCAGTTTAATTGGTAACCCAATATAAACCCCTTGTTTTTTCAAGCCCTCTAATGCGCTGTACACTTTTTTTAAATCATCCATTTCCAACGTACGACTATGTGGGCCAACATGCTCGCCAGGAACACTGGACGCTTTAAAGGCATTTGTTTGAACGATACCTAACTCCTTATAAAACGCATAAAGAGATGAAAGAGCTGCTACCCTTCTCATAATGGTTTTATACGCAACAATATTTTCTTTTTGTTGTACAATCCACCTATTCACAAGACTTAAGTGTTGCCCATTTTCTAAAGTTGATTCCAATCCTTGACTAGTGAGAAATGTTTCAAATAGTTTCACATCATATTTATAACTGTCAAATGTGGTTTCAGACCAATAGCGATGTTCTTTCATAAACAGTAATGCTTGAGACAAACTGGTTTCTGAATTTACCAAGCTTTCAATTGGTTGAAATTTCTCTTCCATAGTGGAATACTCTTCCCCTTTCATATGGTAGTGGACCTAAAATAAAGAAGATTTGATACCAGTATTCGCTATGAAAATGTAATCTATTCATCTATATGTTTTTCGGTATTTTGTGTTTCTTAACTTTTGCTAGAAATATATTTTTTTATATTTTTTACGATACATTACTCTCATTTTTTTGAAAAAAATCTATTTTTATTTATTGTTAGTTGAAATTTAAAAGAGAAAAAAGATTTTAAATTAACTTTAACAAAAAACAAAACCACATTATATGGTCCATAAAAGGAATACATAAAATTGAGAAGTCCAACCTTTTTCATTTACTTCTGTAACTTTTATAAATTTTGATGTGATTTATTGAAATGTAATTCCTTAATCGCCCTTAAAGCTATATTTTGTTAAACATTATGTAGCAGAGCCACATAAAATTAAGCCAAACGCATGATACGTCTGGCTTGATCTTCTTATAGCTAAAATTCGGTATATGGACAATCACGGGAACCAGTAATTTTTACTGGCTGACCTTATAATACGAACGCACCCGTTAGCTTAAGTACAATAGTCTATAGTTAAAATTTTACATCATAATAGGATCACTATGTAAGCAGGGTTCGTCATCTAAAATTAGTCTTTTATCGACAAGAATCTCGTAAAACTTAATTTCTAACCTATCATTTTAAAGCTATATAACAAAAAATAAAGAAAGAAAAAGCTCCCACTCATATTTTCAACTGTCATGAGTAGGAGCTTTTTCTGATATTATTGACTGTTCAATACTTTGAATCGATTCATTTCTTATTTAAAATTTTTTTTATTTCCCTATTATTTTATCTTAATTCCACTCTAATTGGTGGAACTATCCATAAAAAAACTAGAGTAGTTCGAGACTATTATACCTCAAGCTACTCTTGTAAATGAAATTCTCCTATTACTAGATTTCGCCGTTACTTATGATAAGGCTCACCGTGATATATCTAAATGAGGTTTGTTTTTAAGATTTATTATTTAGAACACGGTCAATATTCGTTTTTCCTAATTCTCGTACCGCTGTCCAATAGAGTGCAACTTTTGCCGTTGACCACATATCTTCATTATTAAAATAATCACAAAGTTATTATAAATAAATTTTTACCGTATTATTTTATCAAATTAAAACTAAACACCTCAGAATTCTGATAATAATTTGACATTAAAGAAGGCTTTGCTTTTAAAAGCTATGAAAGAAAAAACCGCACCTATTATGGTACGGTTTACTGGAAGCACATATATTTCCTGCTATATCAGTTGCTGATACTTAAATTTGTGTTCGTTCACTTAGCTTTTCCCTAAACTTATTTTCCTTTATTATCTATTTCTAAGTCTTTTTGATATTTCCCATTATTATATTTTGTTAAAGAAGGTATACCAGAGATATAACCAATACCACCTGTTTTATTAATACCAATTTGTTCGTCAACAGCTTTAACTAATTCATCTTTGTTAACAGCTGTAATTGACTTACTTTCTACTTCATCACCAGGATGTTGGAAATTACTGAAAATGTATGAGAAACCATTGCGGTCATCTGCAGCAAATAATCCTGTTGCTTCCGCTCCTGCTGGGACAGATAAAATACGTTGTAATTCTTTCGTATCAACATTATATGCCCAAACAAAGTTATTTGTGTGAGCACCGCTATCTTCACCAATAAAGAGGGTTCTCATTGCTTCAGAATAACTTAAGTTATCTGGATTCGCTACTTTGTCTACATTTGCAGTGTTTCCATATGCATCAGCTTTAGGAAGATCCTCCCCTACTACCAATCCATGCATTGATGGTGCTACATAAGAGCTATCAATAACTTTTCCTCCGCTATCCTTTTGACCACCTTGCAAATCTAATTGATAAGTTACACCGGCTTTAATTTTTGGTAATTGGATATGGTCTGCTGGATCTTTTCCTGTTGAATCTTTTTCCATGCTCTTACTTTGATCGGAAATAGCAATATATACTTTTTTATCCTTTTCGTTTAACGCTACTCCTTCCATTTTGTTAAATTCAGTAGTCGCACCAAGCATTGCTGCGTATCGGCGTGTTTCAAGGAAAGCCGCTGCTTTTTCTTTACCAGGTTTAAGTTTTAGATATTCTGTTTTACCATATGAATATTGTTTTATCGCTGTAAAACCTTCTTTAGGTACATCAGAAGTTTCAAAAATATCATTGAATGTAATGCCACTGTCAATAATATTTTTCACTTCTTTATCTGTTGCATGTCCTAAATTAATCCATTCTAAGTCTCCTGAACCACCATTCTCAGTTCCTGTTTGTTTAAATTTCGCTGCGTATAGTGTACCCGCTGATAAATCTTTTGCTTTATCGGCTACATACATAAACATTCCTGTATTACCGCCATCATCACCGTAAAATACAGTTTTATTATCAGGCATTACTTTAGCTAACTCATGGGAGAAACGTCCTGTGCTGTAATGTTTTACAACTGATGCTTTACCATTTTTATCTACAGTAATTTCAGGGGTGTAGCCATAGAAATAAGGATTAGCCTTTGCTTTATCTCCAAAATAGAATTGAGCAAATGTTTCAACTTGACTTCTTGTTTTTGATGTAGGATCTGCAAATTGGCGAGCATCTGGCTCATATTCTTCTGAACCTAAGTGTGTATTCCAAGGTGATAAAGATCCATTACATGGAATCCAAAGTCCATTTACTGCTGAAAAATCAATTTTTTTAACATTGGCAGGTTTAAGTTCACCTGTTTTTTTGTCCTGTTCCATCTCAGTTAAAGACATAGATGCTGGAACTAAACCGTAAGCTGATTGACCAGCAGCATCAATTGTTTGATATTCATAATGTGTAACCATATAAAGTTTGCCGTCAATTGGCATTAATAAACTATTTGAATCCGGAGCATCTGAAACAAAGTATTTTCCATCTGTACTACTTGGATCAACGATTGGATTTCCGTTCACATCAATCGGTGTACCAGCAGGGATTTTTTCCCCATTAACTGTTGCTACCTTATCTTCCGATTTAAAAAGGTAGTTATAAGACAACGGAAATGTTTTTACTTTTCCATTGCTATATTTCACATCAACTGTTGCAGTTGTATACGTTTTTACCATTTCATCAATAGTAGATGGTGCTTTCATTCCGTTAAATTTAACAAATTCTATTTTACTATTATCTTTAGCTGCCGCTGCTATCGGTGATAATGCTGGAACTGTAATAGCTAAAGCAAGAGCTAGAGTAGCTCCTGTTTTCACAAGTTTCTTATTAATCATCTAGATATTCCTCCTAGTAGATTTATCTTATACAATTCAATTAAGCCAGCTCAATATTAATTTAATATTAATAGATTATTAAATTCTTGTAGAGATTAACTTTTGCGGCGGTCATCAAGAGAGGATCATAATATTCCATTAGTAGAAGATTGTATTGAAATGCAGGATACATCATATTGAAACGTCCTTTGCTGCTTCCGGAGGTATTGGCATTTCTGGTTAAGTAACCTTTAAATTTAGTTTCTAAACCATAAAAGCAGTAAATGAGCAGGCCATTATGAGCCTGCTCATTTATTGAATTGCAGTATTCATTTAGGTTAATTATAAAAAAAGTGGTAAACCAAACTATCAAAAAACCTCATTTACTTATGATACGGTTCACCGTACATGATTCTAAACTATATGCCCTGTTAGTTTAAGTACAAACCTTCACAATCTCTTCTAAGGTATAACATAGACATCTTATTTAATTAAAGGTTTTGTTCCACAATCTGGCCCTTTTCATGAAGAAAGACGCTTTCCTTATTTCGGAAAAGCGCCCTTTAATTGAATAACTAAAATATGGTCTCATTCCTAAAATCACATAATTCTTATTGAACTAACGCACCCCGATAGTTTAAGTACATTTCTTCACAAATGGAAAATTTCTATCCATGATAAAAAGGTAATTGCCTCTTTTATCATTCAACTGTATACACAGCTACGGACTTGTTAATATTAACTTTCTTGTTTTGACATCATATATTTTGTAACCAATTTCAAACATATGGTCCTTTGTAACTGTCATCTTACAATAATAAGGGATTGACTTTCCATAAGCATCAAGTGCAGGAATATCATTGAAAGTAAACAGTTCATCTGTATCGAGCATATTAAAGTCCGCCAAAGAAGAACGACCTGATGAAATTTCAACAACACATTTTCCACTGACGACATCATATTCCTTTAGCACAACATATTTTAGGCTTGGGAGGGTAGCAGCTAAAAGAAAAGCACCAATTACAAAGCTTCCTAAGATTTTACCTACATTTAATAATGAATATTCTTTATCAACATACATAGCAAAAAAAGTAAATACTGCACCTATTACTAATAAAGCTCCTACTATGAGCATGAAATAATAAATGATCATCTTTTCACTTCCTATAACAATTGAATGGTAATATTACCAAATGATAATTGTTCTTCAACTAACCTGCCGCGTTAGTTGAAGAACAATAAGGATTATTTTGAACTATAAACCTAAAACCTTAACAGTTATAATGATGAACAGTAAAATGATATTTAGCCAGACGAAAAATTTAATCATAACCTCAGCCCATAACTTCCTACGCAATCCAAAATAAAGGATAACACCATAAATTAAGAGGCTAATAACTACACGAAATTCAGATTTTTTTTCAATTCCCAAGTCGAAAAAATCAATGAATGTATATATTAAAACAGTGATAGCAAATAAAAAAAGGTATACCTTGAAAATTTTTTCTTTTCTCTCGGACTCATGTTTAAATTCATACATTTTTCTTACCTCAACTTATCTTCTTTTTCCTTAAGTTTAACAAATATGTACTTAAACTAACCTGCTTCGTTAGTTCAATAATCAAAAAGAGCCGCCAGTGTTGGCAGCCCTGATCTTCAAGTAAAGCTACCCGTTAGCTTAAGTACAATTTTTCACAAACTCTTTATAATAAAGCATTATCATTATATAGAAATTGACTGGTTTTACTCAGAAAACTCTTTGTTTTTGGGGTGTTTTTTTATGAATCAGTTTTACAATAGTTAAGTTAAGCATTAAGAATACTCCGTATCCTATAAGTATTCCGAATGTATTTAAAATAACATCATCAATGTCGGTACTACGTCCAATAAACATTTGAATAATTTCAATAAAGCAAGTTACTGTTAAACCTAAAAATAAAACTCTTTTAAAGGAATACCACTTTTCCCAAATTAAGGGGATGAAAAACCCAAAAGGTGAAAACAACAGTAAATTGGCAGAAATATTCAAAAGTGATACGCTATTCCAATCATCAACATTCGTATTTGTTTCAAAAATATATTGATAGAGAGTGTAAAAAGGTATTAGATTTACCTTAGAAATTTCATTTGATAAATGAACATTAAAAAAGAATTCACCAGTATCACTAACTATCCCCATATTCCACCTTGGAATGATTGTTTGGGAAGCTAAACCAACAAGATATAGAACAAAAATTAACATTAGTATTTCATTCATTATCATTATTTGTTTTTGTCTCTTCTTTAAAAGAACAATTCTACCAACAACATAAAAAGGTAGTGCGACAATAATATATCCTATCATACTCTGTATGTACATTAATATTAAGCCCATATTACGTTTCCTTCCTAACGGATTATATTATCTAAATTATACCACTTCTACTTACACTAAACTGCCCGTTAGTTTAACAAGAGAATGTTAAATTAATGAACAATTTAATCCGACTGCGCCAGAAAAAAGCCAACATTTTCTCATAACCCTAGCCCTTAAACGTGTTGTTCTAGAATCTAAACCATTACAAAAAGACGTCTTCTCATTGGAAGAAAACGCCCGATTACTAAACAACAAAAACCTTATATTGGCAAGGTTTTGATATTCCTTTTTTTTTTAAAATCATTAGTCTTCTTTCATTATTTCATCAAAAGCTGAGGAAACTCTGTCGAATTCCCCGTCGTTTTCAATACCTGTAAAGTCACCATCCTGATCAACCTTTAAAAAGAAGACATCAATGTCTTCCTCGGTTTCTTCTTCAAGATCCTCCACAAAGCTGACTGCAACGTAATCTGTCCCTTCAATATTTAACGCTGCCAGCACTTCAACTTTCTGCTCCTGTTCATTCTCATCGGTAATCGTAAAGATTTCGCCTATTTCAATGTTTTCCATACGATATCTCCTCTCCTTTTTAAAAAATTGTCTTGCACTAATTACTGTATAAAAGTATTCATACTCATTTTATTTCCAAAGAGGAACAGATTCATGCAGGAAATTAAGATTTTAAAAGGCTTTACTCATTAATCAAGTAAAGCACCCGTTAGCTTAAGTACATTTCTTCACAATATTTTAGTTAAGTTCACAAAGACTTGTCGCTTTCGCTTAAGTCCCTTAGTTACCCACTTCCCATTTGAATTTTCCATTATTTTTCTTAAGTTGTTGTTTCACCAATTCTAATTCATAGAAACTTAAGTTTGTTTTTTCTACAATCTCTTCGTTTGATTTACCTTCTTTTAAAAGTGCTCTTGCTTTCTCATATCTTGATACCTCAAACTCAAAATAACCATGATAGAGTTTGAGCTGCTCTCTTACGTCCTTTAATTCTACATAGCTTGTTGGTATCATGTGAACAAGTTCTTCATCCGTTTTTCCTAATTGAATCAGGCTTCTTGCGATTCGATACCTTTCATTTACAGTTCCTGTACCATAACCCATCCTATACCCGTCATCCCAAGCAGTATCATAGCATTCTTTACAATGAAGGCATTTGTCTTGGTCTTTCTTAACAAAACCTGTAAGAATGATTACAGAAATTAATGTTAAAAGAAAAAATGTTTGTTTCATAAAGCCACACCTTTTTATCTTAGTATGACCTGTTAGTTCACTAAAGAGTCAAATACGCATTATTCGTTTTTCTTCTTCTTCAACTATACTGCCTCTTAGTGAAGGAAGAAACTAAATTTTTTGAGCAGTATAACAAACCAAGACCACAGGTTCCTCATTTGTTTGAGGCTTAAAATAAGACTCCCCCCAAGTTACTTTAGCTATTATTAAATCGTTGTGTATTGCTAATATTCTTGGAAAACTAAGATTTGGAAACCTTGAATCATTCATTTTAAAATCTTCAAGTAAACTCAACAAACTTTCACTGCCTAATGCTCTTTTTGAAATGAACAGAATTGAATCCCACAAAAATTCTACTTCTCCTATATGAGAAAATTCCTTTTTGTAAATATGCTTGTTGTTTTCTAACTGCTCCCAATTACCCTTTACTTGTTCTCTTTCAAATAAAATCTTTTGAATAGTCGTCATCTCGGCGACTATATCTATACAGTCATTTATACAATAAATCCTATACCCTTCCCTAAACAACCAATTAATAAATTGAGGAATTACAATTCTATTCTGTTGACTGATTTCAACAATATACCTATTTATAGTTGATAACTGTGACTTTACTTGTGGTTCCTCAGTATCAACAACGTTTCCATTATCATCAAACCAAGTAAAATCCTCGCCTTGTACTGGTTCGTGCTTTTCTATAAACATTTTGTACCCCTCACTTAAAATTGTTTAAAAATGAATACCTACCTTTTCCTAATTATAACATTCCTTGTTCAACTAACCTGCTTCGTTAGTGCAATAAGTACAGCTTTATAAATATGTATAAATATTTGTGTGTATATAATTCCTCTCTGAGTAATGATTCAAAATGATTAATAAATAGGCTATTGCTATGATCGTCGAACTAAGTATTAAAAAAAACTGTTCGTACTCTGTATAGTATAATTTTGATACCAATTTCACCTGGAATTCTACTTTGGCTTACTGAATATACATAAAATGAGGTTTTAACATGACAAAAAAACAATGGAAAAATTCCGTAGATGTATGGAAACCTTATTTTGATCAATCCTATACTTATTGTGAATTTGCCGAACTTAAAAATTTCTTAATTGACCCAAGTGAAATCATTGGATTATCCCGACCAGAAAATGAAATAAACGAAAGAAGAATGAAACAATTAAGCTCTCAAGTAGAACTTAATGGTTGGAATTATAATTTACCTATGTGTGTTCATTTGTATAAAATACCATTTGGGAGTTATTTAGTAGGTCGCGATGGAAACCACTGCACGCTCCTTGCAACTGAAATGGGATTAACCAAAATTCAAGCCGATATTAACATAATAATCCCTCATTGTATCATTAATAAAGATATTAAATCTGTCCTAGAAATAATTGAGGAAGAAACTACATCTGATAATGATTTAGATATTTACCAAAAAAAAAATAAAATACTCTTGGATTTAGCATCTAAATTTGGTCTCTTACCCCACTCATTAAAAGAATAAGTTGAATGGTTATTTCTGTCGCTCTTCCTATTGTTTTTTACTCGTCACATATTGATTTACAAATCAATAAACTATTATCAATCGTGATTTCATCAATTACTTTTCAAAATTTAACCTTTTTATGATTAAGTGTCTTACGTTTTAAATTATAGTAATATAATAAATATTTTATATAAACCCGTATTTTTTCTCATTTATACCTAATTTGATTATATTAGAATAATGATTTGTGCTGTCTTCGCAAAAAAATAATATATTCTATAAATTTATTCCATTTGCGTGTTTAATTTCGAATGCGATTTCAGAATGGGGCGTTAATTCTCGATCCATGATTCTTTAGTTATTGTATATTACCCACTTTGAACATTTCTGGGTGTGCTTAATAAATCATCGCTTAGCTGAACGTCTTTATTCATGTTTGAATGTAACCACAATAATTGAGGATTTAATTTTGAAAGCTGCAAAATTAAATCCTACAACCAAGAAAAACCTGTATCATTGAAAATCAACATAAATTTTTCAGCGTATTCAGTTATCATACGAGACTCAATAACAGTATCTCCTACTCTGAAATTTGCAGAGCACCTTTACCTCCGCTCCTTGCTGTTACAAGCAATCTTTCGATAATAGATAATTTTATGTAGTAAAAGGCTGATAACTCAATAAAACAACATAGCAATTCTTAGTGTGAAAAGCCATGTGGTTTTGTTACAATTTGAACCTTTGTGCCCTCTAAATCGATCTCATTAAAACAAACATCAGAATTACCTTCTAATTATGGTAATGATCCATCATCAGTTTTTCTAACAATTCAGGATTGGATTTTGAAAGCTGTAAGATAAATTCCTCTGAATATGGCAATTCTGTTTTTAATTTGTTTGAACCTTGATTCGAAAATTCCGCACGGTCGCTAGACTTTATTACCTCCCTGTCTTTATTGAGGCTACCCTCCAATTCCACCTCGATTTTGGTTAATTCCTCTTTGATCTCTTGGATTTTTCGTTTGTGACGTCTAAGATAAAGATCAACGTTTGTGACTGAACTGTGTCCAAGCAAATACTTGATGGTTTCAACGGACAAACCTCTTTCGTCTAAGAGTGAAGCAATCGTGTAACGAAAACCGTGTGGAGTCACCCTTTCTTCCCCGTTCCAATTGAGGTAATCATTCACTTTGTTGACCAAGGCGTTTAATTGTTTATTCTTTAAAGGATATCCTTTAATCCCATAGCAAAGTGGATCATTATCTGTTAGTTTCCTCTCTGATACATGTTTACGAAGTTACTCCATAAACTTCGGTGGCAACGGCAACACCTGCACCTTGTTCTTTGAATTCCTGACTTTTTGATTGTAAACAATTAAATCTTCTTCCCAATTAATGTTTTCAACTTTCAATTTGGTAATGGCATGGTTGCGAAAGCCTGTGAATAGAAGCAATTTAATGGGGACTCCTATATAAATCCCTTCCTTTTTCAATCCCTCTACTGCCCCATACACCATTTTCAAGTCATCCAACTCCAATGTGCGGCTGTGTGGCTCAACGTGTTCTTCTGGTACACTAGATGCTTTAAAGGCATTCGTTTGAACAATTCCTAAATCTTTATAAAACGCAAAGAGAGACGAAAGAGCTGCTATTCTTCTCATAATAGTCTTATAAGCAACATCATTTTCTTTTTGTTGAACAATCCACCTGTTTACGATACTCAAATGTTGACCATTTTCCAATGTGTTTTTTAATCCTTGACTCGTAAGATATGCTTCAAATAGCTTGACATCGTATTGATAACTATCGAAGGTCGTTTCAGACCAATAACGATGTTCTTTCATAAACAGTAATGCTTGCGATAGAGTGGTATTCGAATTCACTGAGTCGTCAATCGGTTGGAAGTTATCTAACATAGCAGATATCTTTCTCCTTTCAATTTGTGTAAGTGTATGGTTAAGAAGTTTTGATACCAATATCTGATATGATCCTCTATTAAAATGAAATCTATTCATCTATATGTTTTCTGCATTTTTATGTTTTTGGGGATTTGATAGAAATATATTTTTTTATATTTTTTTTTATTTGTTCGAGGAAAAATTTAAAAAAATAAGTAATTACGAAAGGAATATACCTTTTTGGCTAATAAGTTGACCGAAAACAAAGAAGAAAAAATATACAGGCAATCAATTCACGATCAAAATTAGAGGAAAGTAACAAAAGCTTATTGGCAAAAAGGATTCAGGTTCGGAAAAAATGTTAAATCACTCACTCGCAAACCTGACTGACATCGCCACTTAAAAATATTAAGCAGTTATTTATATTGATTCATGTTTTGGGCATGTGTACAACTTGCATGGGAACCTCCCGAATTTGAATCATATGGATAAGCCTATTATATATAAGTTCAATCCTTTTTCTTTCTTTACACAGATAATATTGCTTGGCAACTTGGTGCAATATGATTTGAATGAAATATGGGAAATCGTAGAACCAGGATGTTTGTATTTCAGCAAAGATGAATAATTTTATGTCATAAAAGTTAATCCGTGTTCCTTCAATACTGAACGAATCCACTATAAAAGAAACCCACACAATTGTGGGTTTCAATGGTTGTTATGTCCAACATTAGTCTATCTAACAATTGGGGATTTAATTTTGTCATCCATTTAAATTTCTCTCCTTAAAGCACCCTTTACTTGAATAAGAAAAGGCATTAGTCATTATAACTGTTCATTAAGAAACATTATAAATTTTTTTTGAACGTCTTCCTTCTTAAAATCCTTTGCACACGATATGTGTTTTGTAAATTTTTTTGCAATCATGATTTTCATTAAAAATATATTTATTAACTTAATAGGTCTATTCCGGTAGAATATAATCGAGATTTAAAGTATTTCAATATTCTAAAAGATCTAGGTTATGGGAATTAATAGGAGGTTAATAATGGAAAAATCTTTTACTAAGTATTTATTATTGTTTTTCCAATATATATTTTTCACGATAAATATATATATATTATTGGGATCTTTGGCATCCTTATTTCCATTTGTAATCTACAATATAGATCAAGGTTACATTCTCGCTAACATTGTTCGAATTTGCATAGTTATAAGTATTTTATGTGGATTAATATTGACTTTTATTTTTTATAAAAAACAAATTAATATGAAAAAAACTTTAATTATCAATGTTGTAATACTTGTGTTATTGATGAGTGTTTTATATTTTAGTATAGACTATTTAAATGATAAGATATCAGAACCATTTTATGAATAGCTAAAGGAACTTATTTTTCATGCTTAACAGTATTTCAGCTAATAGTACTTGAGTTTCTTGTTCAGTGCAAAATAATAGTGAATCCTCACATGAATACTCTATACAAATCTAGTAAACATAAAGTACCTTATAGGCACTGAAAAAGGATCTTCAATCGAAGATCCCTTTTATGTTGTTCAATAAATTAAAATATCTATTTGTAAAAAATCATAAGTACAATTAGAAAGACCGCATTTGGTGGTCTAGATTGCTATTCCCCTTTTTTGGGGCGTTGGGCAAAAACATTCATTTACTGCCTCTTAAAATTTTTATCTACTAAGGGGTTTCCTTCTTGATCAACCATAACAGTCAGCCCAGCACCATATCCTTCCTGCTGGAACATATATAAAATCCCAGTTTCATTATCACGAATAACTTTAGTAACCTTTTTTTCCTTGTGTGTAAATCTCTTCAAAACGTTTATCAGCCATTATCTCACTCCTCCATGTTCTCTTAAGTTAAACAATCAAAGATGACCTGGTTATCCCATAATCTACGTTTGTTAATGTAATGTGGTAAATATGAGCCTTCTTTTTTCAAATTGATCTCTCCTTTTTTAATGTCAATAATCTGTATTTATTGCTTTCTAGATTCCACGAATCATTTCTATTTCCTTTATTCTTATTCCTCAAAATGGCCTTTCAGTTTAGTTAGGTTTCCAAGTAACACATGTATACTCAATACAAACCTAGTTAACATAAAAGGGAAAAGAAAAATACTGATGCAGACGCACGAAATGACAGGAAATGGGAGTAGACCGGATACAATGAAGCTTTAAAGTCGAGACATTTTATAAGGTAAAAACGACTTCCACCTATGAAGGGACATATAAATCTTGCCTCCAGAATATAGTTAAAAGTGATGATGAAGGAGGGGATGGAATGCAAATTCATGTGGTGCAGGGTGGAGATGCCCTTTGGTCTATTTCACAGCGTTATGGTGTTACGATTAACCAAATTGTGACTGCAAACCAACTGCAGGACCCAAATAGACTTGTAGTGGGTCTTGCCCTTGTCATTCCAACGGCTAACCGGACCCATACAGTCCGTTCCGGGGAGACATTGTGGATGATAGCTCAACGGTACGGGACGACCATTCAGGCAATAGTGCAAGCGAATAATATAACTGATCCATCACAGATAGCCCCTGGGATGGTTTTTATTATTCCTGCCAGGACTCATGTTGTCCAATCCGGAGAAATCTTATGGCAAATTGCTCAGCTTTATAATACTACCGTTCAAGAAATAATCAGGTTAAATCAAATCCAAAATCCTAATGTAATCTCCAAAGGTACCGTTTTAAGTATTCCGTTCAGAAAGCCCGTAACAGATGTGAATGCTTATACCATCAATACCGGGGAACAAGGAGCAAGTGATATTCGAGATGTCGGAAGATACCTAACCAACTCAGCTCCCTTTGCTTATACGTTTAACGAAGATGCAACCCTTAATACCATTACCGATGTTCCAATAATACAGGCATCGGTTGCTGAGAGGGTCTCCCCAATGATGTCAATTACAAACTTTACATACAAAACTACTGGATCTCAGTTAGCTCGTACTATTCTTTCCAGCACGGATCTCCAGGATCGATTATTAACCAATATTTTAAATGTTATGAGACAAAAAGGATATGAAGGGTTAAATATAGATTTTGAAAACGTTTATCCCGCAGACCGTGAACTATATAATTCATTTTTACAACGTACTGTTGACCGTTTACATCCTGCAGGATATTACGTCTCCACTGCACTTGCTCCAAAAGTAAGCGGCGAACAGAAAGGATTGTTAGTTGAAGCACATGATTACCCTGCTCACGGGCGGATTGTGGATTTTGTTGTCTTAATGACATATGAATGGGGATACAGACTTGGACCACCTCAGGCAATTTCACCTCTTAATCAAATAAGAAGAGTCTTGGATTATGCTGTATCTGTCATTCCAAAAAACAAAATCTTTTTCGGATTCCAAATTTATGCCCGCGATTGGCTTCTTCCGCATGTTCAGGGGCAAGAAGCTGAAACATTCAGTCAGCAGGAGGCTGTCCGACGTGCCATTCAGTATGGTGTGGCAATCCAGTATGATCAGGTAGCTCAATCCCCATTTTTCCGGTACACTGACGCCCAGGGCCGAGGACATGAAGTTTGGTTTGAGGATGCCCGGAGTGCACAAGCAAAATTTGATGCTTTAAAAGATTATGGACTGAGAGGAATCAGTTATTGGGCACTCGGTTACCCGTACCCACAGAACTGGCTTTTGCTTGAAGATAATTTCATTATCCATAAATTACATTAAGGAAGTTAATTTGCAGGTCTCCGTATATGGTTTGTCTTTTTTTTGTTTCTCAAGTCAATTTTTATGACTTTAATGCCATTTTACAATAACACTACATTAGGCTTTCTTTATTTCACAATCGCGCCCGATTGTTGAAGATCAGTGGCTGCTGAAGATGGCTCACACTTATTGAACTCTAGTACCCGTTACTCCAATAAGAAACTTTTGATTGATACAAATAAAATAAATATAAATACAACTATACTTAGCCAGCCGTAACCTTTTTGTCCCTTTTGAAATTCTCTTAATCCCATTACCAACATCGTTAAACCTAAAAACAACATCATATATGGTTGAAACTTAAAATCCTCAGTAATCAATCCATACCCTGCAAGTGAAATAACTGTTATTGATAAAATAATTTGCAAAAACTTTAACAATTAACCACCCCCTTTAACCAAGTTACCACATATTCCTAATTGATTGTTAAACTATCCTGCTCCGTTCGTTGAAGAAGATTTTCCGAATGTATGATTTTGCATATTTACATACATTGAAAAAGGATCTCCCAGTGAAGATCCTTTTAGCTACTTGTTAAATAAAAGCGCCCGATTGCTGAATAACATTTTTGTGTTTTTAGGATTTATTTTCCTTATTTGGCATGACAATAAGCGAGATCGCTGTATCAACTTTTGATTGCTCAAAATATTTTTAGCCCTTATAGCTAATTCTTCCTATCTCAATCAATTCTTTAAGTCCTATGAATATTGAATTCCAACCATGTTCAGTTCCATCGTGATACTCTCTAAGACTTTTTTAATATCAGATTTTGTCCAAATTTCTTCACGTTGTAGGATTTAAAACAAAAAGGATTGAATATGAATTAGTTTCTTTCTAATACTACATTTGGATAAATAGGGTCTTTTAATTCAAATTCATACGTAATTCCGTCTACTATTCCTACTACCTTTTCACTATCATAAAGGTCGAGCATAAATTCTGCCATTTCTTTAGGAGTATGATACTTTGGTAAAATACCCGCTAATTTAACATCTTCTTGGAGATCATAAGAACGTTTTATAAATTCTGTTTCAGTTGCAGCTGGAGCTAAAACTTTTGCTTGCATGTTTGCCCCTTGCGCTTTTAGTTCATGTGAAAGCCCTTCTGTAAACGCACTTACATAAAACTTACTTGAGCAGTAGGTAACAGCATCTGCAACAATTTTATATCCTCCACCTGATGAAACATTGATTAATTGAGTTCCTTCAATATTCGAGTAATCCCGTACGAAAAGTGATGACAAAATTGTTAGAGCTTCGATATTTAAATGTAACATTGTCTCGATTTTATTTAAATTTTGTTCTCCGACAGATGCAAAATTTCCAAATCCCGCATTGTTTATCCAAGTCTCAATTTGATAATTTTTAAGTCCTTCATAAAGCTCATATACATTTTTACTAACTGATAAATCAGTTGTTCGAATAATAACGTCTAAATCTGAATTAATATTCGCTATTTCTGATTTTAATTTCTCAAGCTCATCAGTTCTGCGAGCAACTAGGACTAAGTTTTTTCCACGTAATGCAAAAGCTAAAGCAGTTTCATAACCAATACCTGAACTTGCACCTGTAATAACTGTATATTTCACTTATATTCCTCCTAAATGATACTCTATGCTTGTGTTGTTCAAATTTATTATAATTTGCACAGTTGTTATTATATGACTTAGAGTAAACTCTAAGTCATATCCTTTTTTGACCCTTAGTATTTCTATAAAAAGAGGAGATAAATATGTACACGATCGGTGAAATAGCTCAAATATTAGCGGTTAGTGCGCACACGTTACGATATTACGAAAAAGAGAGTATCATTCTCCCAGATCGAAATGAAAATGGAGAAAGACAGTATACTGATTCTCATCTAAAATGGTTAGCCTTTGTTCTTAAATTAAAAGAAACTCAAATGCCCATAACACAAATTAAAGAATATACCCGTTTATTTAAAAATGGGGAACAAACTACTGAAGCAAGGTTAAAACTTTTAGAAGTCATAAAAGTTCTATTGAAGTCCAATTAAAGACAATGCAAGAAACAAATAGAATGCTAGAGAAAAAATATCAGCATATAGAGAATTTATTCGAAATGGAAAATAATTTCTATGACAACAAAATATATTGAGCTATATAAACGCCTATATTTTAAGTAGATGTAGCATTGAAATAAAGTTTGATCTAAAATACCTTACAGAAAAGCATTTTACTGAAATAAAAATTTTTGATCGTTTTTACCTGTGTTGCTCCACAATCTGGCCCTTTAATGGAATAAAGGCTGTGCAGACCTTGGAATTCTCAGTACTCTTTAAATGCTTCCAGTTTATATGAATATGGAAGAACTCAAAAAACTTTTTAATTTCCTTGAACATGATACCCATCTCTTGCTCTTCGAAATGAAACGATGTTTAAGCTGCTGGCAACAACCGGTATGCGGCGACAGGAACTCGTGGATCTCACTTGGGAACAAATCGATTTCTATAATGGAACGGTTCTCATTTTCGGTAAGGGAAAAAAAGAACGCTTGCTCCCGCTAGAGTTTAATCCTCTTCCACTTGTTTTTCTTCTTTTTTTATAAAAGCGCAAATAGAGCTTTTGACAAACCTTACGATAATATGAAGTTGATCCAATTGTTGATTTAAGACCTGTATGCCCAACTTACCTGAAGGTGTAATGAACCATCATTCACCTGTCATGACAGTCATTAAGCTGCCCTGAAGAAAAGTTTCTACCATGGCATTCATAGCAGAGCAGTTCAGCCCAAGGCGTCCAAATCCCCTTATGTACAAGTGAAGGTCTTTCAAGCTGTTTAGATTTAATCATTGTTTTTCACCTCATTGTATTGTTTCTCTATCAATTCGGTTAATTTGGGTTGGGCAGCATTAAGCTCTTTTGTCATTACCATCCACTGTTCATGTTCAAATCTTACATGACCTTCTGATGGTTCTTCATTGAGTGATTTTGTAGGATAGACTAAAAAGTCGCTAAAGGGTCTATCCACACAATCATTACAGATTAACAATAAATCCTGAACCTTGTCCGGTATTTCCTCTGTATCCGGTACCACACATCCGCATCCTTCACATTGAAATTTCATAGTATTTCCTCCTTAAAAGTTTTGATGCACGCAAAAAAACACCCATTAGTGATAAAAACTGCACAAAAACAGAATTGGCAATTAATCACTAAAGAGTGTTTGATAATAACTTCTTCCTCCCGCTTGGGTTGAAGTAGAATGGTAAATATTGAATA
This sequence comes from Peribacillus huizhouensis, assembly GCF_014138605.1. Taxonomy (GTDB): domain Bacteria; phylum Bacillota; class Bacilli; order Bacillales; family DSM-1321; genus Peribacillus; species Peribacillus huizhouensis. Next base: position 96,279 of record NZ_JACJHX010000015.1, read on the forward strand.
CCTTGAGTATAGCAGACTTTCCTTTTTAATTAAACCGGTTACGGTTTAAATTTTGGTGAAATACCAGATTCATACAGACTAGCTGTTCTCTTTTTTTAACTCAATTGAGGGGAAATTTCTGATGTCCTTTCATATAACGATATTCCCTCAGACTATTTAAAATATGGATTTCCTTTAATAATTCCTCACCAACGTTCGTTTCTCTAACCGTTTTTCTCTCTAATTCTTTATCCACCAATCTTTTTACTGATAATACATCCATTCCGTTACATAGAACATCATATTTTGAATTAAAGTGTTTATGGGCGATCAATTGCATGCCGAAGGAATTGTCTAGTAGAGTGTATCCAGCTATACCTGTTGTTGATTGATAAGCTTTTGAAAAACCTCCATCGATGACAATCATTTTCCCATTTGCCTTAATTGGATTTTCACCATTAATTTCTTTAACTGGTGTATGGCCGTTTATAATATGACCGTGATCAGGACTGAGATCAAATTCAGTTAGAATTTTACGGCAAATGTCCTCATTTTCACGTAAATAGTAGTATGGGTTCTTTCTCTCTCTATGGGTTTCCTTATCCTTAATAAAGTACCTCTCAAAGGTTGTCATTTCTCTTTTTCCAAAGAGTGATGAATATTCTCCTGTCCATAAATACCAGGTCATATCTGTCGCAAGGTCATCCGTTTCTTCAGGATGTGCAAATGCATATCGTAAATAATGCTCAAAAATATCAAGCAAATCATTGCCTGCATAGGTCTTATTTTCAATCACCATTTTTTCCATATTTCCTTTTTCATCTAAAGGAATACAACCATGTATTAATAGGTTTCCATTATATTTCAAATAAAGACTGCCCTTTTTCATCAGAAAATTCATATGTCTAGCCAGTTTTTCTGAATGCTGAAAAGAAAATAACAGTCTTTGGATTACTTGCTCTTCTTCCTCCAATAATTGATTAGGGTGCTCTGGATTAATCGTTGTAAAACAGGTATTTTCTAGTGGGTACTTTTTCCCATAAACCGTTATTTCATTTTTGTCATAATCGATTTTCTCAAGCAAAAGCCTCTCAGACATATCAAAGCACGGTCGTCTCTTTATGATAGGACTTTCAAGTTTGAACTGAATCATGGAAATGGCTTGATGTATTTTGGTGATTTGTAAATGTTCATGATCAGATTGTTTTTCATCTGAATGTCTCTTTGGTCTAAAGGCTGGATTATCGTCATAGTACTTTTCCGCAAGGTTCAAAAGTGGTCTAAGATTTATTCCATAAGCATCTTCAATAATATCTAAGTTATTGTAGCGAGCACATATACGAATAATATTAGCAAGACAAACCTTTGAACCAGCAAAGGCGCCTATCCATAGGACATCATGATTCCCCCACTGAATATCAACGGAATGATAATTCACGAGAGTTTCCATAATTTTATCAGGGTCAGGGCCGCGGTCATAAATATCCCCCACGACATGAAGATGATCAACAACCAATCTCTGGGTGGTATATGCAAGACCAATAATAAGCTTATCAGCCTGACAAAGTGAAATAATTTGCTGGACGATTTTTGTATAATAATCTTTCTTGTTTGTGAATTGATCTGTTTTATATAATAACTCTTCTATAATAAAAACAAACTGTTTAGGCAATGCTTTACGTAATTTCGATCGTGTATATTTGGAGGAAGCATAAGAAACGAGCTTCATCATACGCTCAATGATATCTGTGTACCATTGGTTTAATTCTTTTTTATTGCCAAAATTATTCTTAATTAATTGTATTTTTTCTTCAGGATAATAAACTAATGTCGCAAATTCATTCAATTCTTTTTCAGATAATTCATCTTTAAAAAGGTCTTTTATTTTCACTTTTACATTTCCCGAACCATTTCTTAACACATGTTGAAAGGCTTGGTACTCCCCATGTAAATCACTAACAAAATGTTCAGTCCCCTTGGGTAGATTAAGAATAGCTTTAAGATTAATAATTTCAGTAACCACTTTTTCTTCACTATCATATTTTTGCGCTAATAAATCTAAGTAATTCGAATTCAAAATTATGTATCTCCCTCCAAAATTAATTACTCATTCTCCATCTAATATATTTAATACTTACATTCGTTTTATTAATAGATTCACTAACTTTCGATGCGGAGAGCTGTTCATTACGATTTATATAATCTTCTACGTCTTCAACATATTTATTATATAGGATTATATTTGTGATAACTGAATATATTGCAACCTATGGTTCTGGTGCAAATATAGTATAGTATCATCTTGAAGATTCGTACAGATTGCTAACGGAATCGAGGTTTACGCAGTAATTCCAGAGCCTAAATACTTCCCTTTATTATCTCTCCAGATGTATAAATTATACGGACGATCTTTCTAGTAATATGTAATTGTATAACTACCTTTAGGAGTAGTTAATGTTGTTTGGTTCGCTATCATCGTAAAGGATTCTTGTATGATATGGAAAAGCACTACATTTTGATTTTGTACTTTTAAAAGCTTACAGCTATATTCTAAAACTAAGGAGTCGTAACGTATTTTTCTTTCAATTATTATATTGCCACTTTGAATAGTTGGAATACTTAAATTCACCACTGTTTTAGTTTCTCCTTCCTAGCTAATGTTCCTTCCCATAACAATTGTCTTTATTAATCGTAACATAGATTTGTCCTTTCCCTTTATTAATCGTACATCGCTGATAAACCAATATTGTATTCTATTAAATGGCCCGATTATGGAATAAGAAAAAACCTGCAACACAGGTTTTTTAATCAAACTTTATTACAAATTTATCTTAGGGTAACGACATTCAAACATATGTAAATAAAGAGTTCAAACATATTATATATATCAAATATGTTCGAACTCTTTTGTTGTTGCTTTGTAAAAAATATTGATTATTTCGGAAAGCGAATCTTCAACTAACGCACCCTTTACTTTAAGTGTAATTCTTCACAATCTTATAGTTAAAGGACCAAAAAGCTGAGGAAGAACCTTTTTTTGAAACTCCCATTACCTCATAAGACTATGTATCTGTTAAAAACATAAACGAAGCTTTTTTAGCATTAGAAAATTTTATAAGAGAAAAAAGAGAGTGTCTTATAGCGGCCATGGTAAAATAGTGGTGTGGGGACTTGGAGAGAGAATTTTGGACGAATACAAAAAGTGTGACTACAACACTGATTTACAGGTTTTGGAAAAAATATAAGTTTTTAGTATACAACAAAGTGTAAACATCTATGTAGACTATGAATTTTTGTTTCGTGTTGTTTGTAAAGGGAGTGAAAAGAAGATGATAAAAGGTTTATTTTGCGGTTTAACAGGTCTAGACATTACGTATTACCAAAACGAATTTCCATCTGAAAACTTCAAAAGTAAAACGAACGATTATCAAACATTTATCGGCGGTCCTGCTGCCAACGCAGCCATTACTTATTCGATTTTAGGAGGGGATGCCACTCTTATTACCTGTTTGGGAAACAGTACGATCGCTAAGGCAATCAAAACCGAGTTGACAGATGATTATCATATAAAGGTAATAGACCTGGCGGAAGATGAGAATCGATTACCCAGTTTATCCAGTGTATTGGTAAACATGCAAAAAGCCACTCGAACAATCTGGAGCGGTCAACAACAGTTTTCCATTAATAATGAAACTATCTATGAAAATCTAATAATGGAAAGTTCATTTTGTTTTTCTGATTGCAATATTCCTGAAATATCCATTAACTTTCTAAAAAAATCGAGAATGTCTGAAAAACCTATCATTTTGGATCCTGGTTCTTGGAAATCACACTTTCCTGAATGCTTATCGTTGGCTGATGAAATAATCGCCTCTATCAACTGCACTCCCCCAGAAAGAGATTTAGTCACTTTTTTAAAATCTACAAGTGTACAGAACATTGCACTAACAGATGGAGAAAACGATACATTGTGGTTTTCAAACTCCAAGCATGGAAGGATACACATTCCAAAAGTAGAGGCCATAGACACTTTAGCAGCAGGGGATATATTACACGGTGCTTATTGTTATTATCGGTATCATGAAAACGAACCATTTGTTGAAGCATTAGAAAAAGCCACATTGGTGGCATCTAGAAGTGTTCATTATGCAGGACCTCGTGAGGGTGTTTTCAAGTTTATGAATAATCGTTTTTAATTCGTTCTTTTTAAAAATTAATTTATAGATAAAGAGGGTATGTCCCTCTACCTTAAGAGGTCTTAAAAAATTGTCCATGCAGGCGATGCTTACTTTTGCTGCTATGAATTTAAAGAAGTTGGCAACATGGACTTGGACCAGTTCAAAAATGGTATAAAAATTGACCCCAGAGGGGGCTGCTTCAAGAAAAATTTAACATTAAAATACTTTAAAATGTAAAAGGGCACCTGAATAGGGATATTCAGAATGCCTTTTGTCTATAATCTGAGATCTTCAATCGAAGATCATTTTTTTATGCTGTTTATTGAAGTAAAGCCCCCGTTAGTTTAAGTACAACTCTTCACAATCCAACTATTACTTTAACATTACTATGCATTTATCCTCTCCGTTTTTCATGCATGTACTTCATCCATTTTTTTTGCTTATAACTACAAATAATATACCCGATACTTGAGAAGGCACTTACTCCAACAGACAGCTTCCAAATAAGGGGATGTGAGGTATAGATACCTGCTGTTATCCCTGTGAATCCTAGTAGCGTTAATTGAAATAACTGCTTTTTATGATTTTCATAAATAATAAATTGAAATTGTCTTCTTTGTTCGGTTTCCTTTAAATGTTCTAACGTTTGTGGTGTATTTAAAAATTCTGTAACTGAATGAAAGATCTTAAATATAGGCTGTGACTGAATCCATTGCCAAATAAATGACCATTTATTATTCCCTTGTTTATTTAACCATTCCATAAAAACAGGTTTACCTAGATCAATGAGTTCCTCCTCTGGTGCCAAATTGCGGAGGATTCCTTCAATCGTTACGAAAGAACGACCTAAAAAGACAAATCTTGTTGGAACCTGAATGGGTAGTGCTTGAATCATATCGTTCATTTCTAATTTTAATGCGATAAGATCCATTTCTTTTAATTGAGCAGGTTGGAAGGACATAAATTCAGCTAATAGCCTTTCAATCGTTCTTGATTCAGCATCAGGGAGCAAAAATCCTAAATGAGACAAGCAAACGACAGCTTTAGCATAATTTTTCGAAAGAAAGCTTTCAATCAAACCTTGAAAATTAGCAGCATCCTTATTGGTGATTTCCCCCACCATTCCGAAATCAAGTAAGATGATTTGTCCTTCCTTTGATACCAGTACGTTTCCTGGATGTGGGTCAGCATGGAACGTACCAGGCTCAATCCATTGAGGAAGGAACACTTCGATGAGCCGTTGAGCCAACTCATGACGGCTCACTTCTAACTGATCTAAAGCCTCCACATTTGTGATTCTTATTCCTTCAACCCATTCCATTACCAGTACCTTTGACGTACTAAGCTCCGAATACACAGAAGGAATTTGTACAACATCGACATCCTTAAATCGTTCTCTAAAATACAGTATGGCTTTCAGCTCTTTTGTAAAATCAAGTTCTCGTTCAATCACTTGTTTTAGTTCCTTAAACAAGACTTTAAAGTTAATAAACCCTTTTGGAACGGGAACAAAGTGATCGGCAAACCAAATGATGATCCCTAAAGTACGGAAGTCAATTTGTACAATCGAATTAATATTAGGACGTTGCACTTTAATAGCGACCTTTGTTCCATCTTTCAAAACACCCTTATATACTTCTCCAATCGATGCTGAAGCAATTGCATCTTTTTCGATTGAAAGAAAGTGATGATTAAGGGGATCCCCCCATTCCATTTCAAGAATTTCCTGAACATCACTCCAGTTAGAAGGGGGAACTTTGTCTATAAGATCTTGGATTTGGTGTATAAATGCATTGGGCAACAAGTCGGCACGAATGCTGAGCATCTGTCCGATTTTGATCAGTAAACCTTCTAATTCAAAAAGTGTTTTTCGAAACCTTTCCCCTATTTTCCCCCAAAGTTTTTCCCATTCAGCTTCAGGCTTTTTCCGAATTTTATACCAATAAATTTGAATGAAGATGGAAAAGGACAAAGATAGCACTTTTGACATCCGAACCAACTTATTCTTTGTTTTCACCACAAAACCTCTCATTTCTTTATTAGCCTGTCCAATCATATTTCTTGAGATGTCTACACCTAAAACCTTCGAAGACGTTACCTTGCAAATTGACCAGTTCCACAACCCAAATCTAACATTATGTGTCCATATAATATGAAGATACACGAAATAAAACGATCCTTGTTATATCAAGGTTTAGCGTTTTTTCGATCCTTAATTGTTGAAAATCTTAATTACTAAGTCTTGTTAAACCAATTTATACATAAGAATGTCATCTACATATAAGTCCTCTTTAAACTTTACTTCTTTAATTTTACGTCCTTCCTCAACAAATCCTATACTTTTGTACAAGCCGATAGCCCGCTGATTTGTTGATAAAACACCTAAACTTATTTTCTCTATTAATGGGTTCTGTTCCGTCCAGTTTAAAAGTTCTTTAATCAGGAGTTTACCAATACCGCTTTATTGACCATTGCCGTAAAAGAACCAGTGTGAGAAAGCCTTTTGGTATTTTTTGAGCGAAAGACAATTAAACCAACAACTTTTCCTTCAGTTTCCGCTACAATTAACGTTTCTCTTTCATTCACTAAAATTCTCTGGATCCAGTTTCTTAGTTACTCAGTTGTCTCTTCAAACTCTTCTATAACAGAAATCATAAACTCGCTTTCTGAAAGAACTTCCCTTTGAAGTTCTTTCACGGATTCTGCATCATCTAAATTTCCTGTTCTAAGTGAAACGTGTATATTATTTTTTGTCATCATGTTTACCTCCTTTACCATTACTTATCTTAAATAACAATTCCACAAATAGTAGTAGATACCCTTTTTCATTAACCTGCAACGTCACTTTAAGTACAAAGCTTCACAGTCTCTTCTAAGCTCTAACATACATATCCTATTTTCTTTAAAGGAGTTACACCACAATCTGGCCCTATAACGGAAAAAAGCGATCTTCTTTATTGAAGAATCGCGCCCTTTTCTGGAACAACTAGAATATGGATTTATTCCTAAAACCGCTTAATTCTATTTAAATTAACGTATATAGTTGAACAAGATATTTTGAAATTAGATATACGTAAGGGCGAGTTATTGAGAAGGTTTTGATTTCCTCTCCAATATACTCATAAAGTTTTTTCTGTAGTAAAACAACAAATAACCATGAGTGAGGACAAGTATTACTGCTAAAATAAGTAACGAATGGTCTAGGAACAAATGAAGTAAGAAAATATTGGCTAAAATTGGTGATAATATTGCAATGGCTAATGGGGTAAATTGGTTGATTATGAGTAAAATTCCACATATAACTTCTAAAGATTTTTCTGCAATTAACAGATATTCAAACCCGAATAATGCCATTGCTTCGGGGCTAGTTGCAATAAATGGTTCAAATCCAAAGATGACAAAATAACCGTTAATACCTGCAACAAAAAAAATGATCCCTAAAAATAATCTGCTTATTTGCATAAATATTTTAGACAATTTGCACACCCCCTATTAAAAGTCTATTACAACTCGAAAATTTATAATATTAAAAGCCCAAAAAAAGGTTGGTGTGCTTATTCAAGTAAACTCCGATGTAAGTTGAATTAATTCCCAGAATAGAAAATCGACATCCTTTAAAATAAGATTATTGACTTATCTTGTTCAAGAATTTGGCCCTTTAGTTGAACAAGATCCCCAAGTATTACAGGCATACACTATACAAAGCCAGTTAACATAATCACGCTTATCGGTATTGAAAAAGGATCTTCTAGTGAAGATTCTTTTAGCTACTTGTTAAATTAAAGCGTCCGATTGTTGAATAGCATGACTATGTTTTTTAAACAACTTTATTATCATGAAACAGCAATATTATTCGTTCTGTGCCATCCCAAGTAACTTTCTACCCATGGACAAAATTACAACGCTCGTTGCCCATAATATCAACATGGAGCCAAAGCCAATCAGTAACCACCATGTGTTAACCTGATGTTTCCCCAGATTAACCTCTAACGGCACAAAGAGCAATGTCACTATTGCCAGTAAGCAAAGAAGTGAACCCGTAACATAGTAAGCCTTGACTTGAAAAAGGTAAGCCAGTAGAAAAAAGTGAGCGCCAACAATAATAGCCATAATTGGGAAAAACCAATCAAAATGTCCAATTGAATTGCATACAACGGCAGCAATTATAATCAACACAAATTCTATAGCAAAGACAATATTAAACCACTTGCCGACATTCTTGGAACTATAGGCACTCGTATTATTAGATAAATTTCGTGAACCTTTTATCAATGCAATTCCAGAGGTAAATAAAACAGCGCCGATCATTACCGCCAAAATCAACAAATAGATGGAACCCCATCCCTTCAAACCTCCAATACCAATATCTGCCCAGACTGTTCCAAAAAAAGCCATAAACATAACCCCGGAGGCTGTACCACGCACATCCGATTTGGAAACAACGGTTTGCGACACAGGCATTCTCCTTTCCACGAGTTTCTGTAATTTTAAAATCAGTTTCCTATATTCATATGCCCACTGAATAGTTGCTAATATTCATTTTATCTACAATACCTTATTCCATTAACTGGCCCTTTGATACCTTTTTAACCAAATGGAGCAACGGGTATTAAAGTACACTTTCCTTTCTTTATCACCTTTCCCATGTACAATGACTGAATTCATTGCGAAATTAATATCATCACGGTTTAATTTCACAACTTCCCCAATACGGCAGCCAGTAGATTACATAAATTCAAATAACGCATTCTCCATCGAAGTATGACAGGCTTCCCTAAGATGTTCAATCTCTAGTTCTGATAGGAATTTTGGAATTCTTTTGCCTAATTTCGGCTTTTTTAATTTAGCAGCAGGGTTTTTAGGAATAAATCCTTCATCATGTGTCCATTTGAATAGGGATTTAATACAACGAACCCTGTGACCTAAACTAGAAGGCTTTAATTGTTCTCCTGCCTGAATTAGGTACTCTTTTAATTTCTCAGTAGTAAGTTCATTCATATTAATATCACCGAAAATCGTAATAAGAGATTATATTGAAAACAATATGTTTTTAATGTTAGGGGGGAATATCGCTCAATTTTTTTATCTAGTTGATACTTTTTCCAAGCTTCTGATAATAACATTATTCTTTCACTCTCCTATGTTATAAATCAATTAATCTAGACACTATTATGTTCAAGGAGAGCCCTTTTTATACGCAAGTTATTCAACAATCGCAGACAATACCCAATTATCGAACCGTGAGAGCCCTTAATAGACAAGAAAAAAGGGCCTTTCTTTACTCAAGAAAAGCGCCCAATTGTTGAAGAAGATGTTTTCAGTTTATTTTCGACTTACAATCAATGCGTAAAATAAAATGTACCAATAATCGTTTTACCATCTTGTAAATATAATGGTATCGATACTTTGAATGATTTATTATATTCATCTAACTCACTTGGCGAAGATATACCTTCAGGCTGATAAATATATCCTAATAACCCGTTCGCACCTTCTGCCAACATTAAATCAGGTTCAACAAGCATTAATTTTTCCATATTAGGACCATAAGTTTGCCAGTTTTCATTTGTTGGATAACCATCTCATATAATACTATCCTTAGTAGGTATAACTAAATCTGAGGTATCCTTAATTGATTGTTCCTTAATTGATTGACAGGCAACCAACATTGATAAAAGTATTGTGGATGCAAGGGTTAGAACTTTTTTCAAAAATTCCACCTCCGTTATAGTCCAAAGCTAGCGCTTTTTAATGTATTCGTTGTAAAACACTTTACGTGTAATTAATTCGGCCTCCCCAAAAAGTATTTACCAAAAACATGATTAATGAAGTCTTTGGACTAGAATGCTGTCTAATTGAAAATTCTGTTGATCAAACATCGCTTTGCATTTCTATTGGCCGATCATTAAGATAATGATAAGTACAAAAACCGTTGCCTTTAAGAGGCAACGGTCCCTTTTTTATTAGTTTTGATAAACAATATGATTGATTTTTAACTCATCTAGCTTATCAACAAAGTTTACTAACAGTGCATTTTTATTAGAAGCACTCATATGTACTAATTAATTTTTCTATCTAACTATTGATGATCAGATTGTACAAAGATTGCTTCATCCCGATAGAGTTGTGCTTATCATTTACTGCTTTTCATTCGTTTACATGTTGCTAAAAAATGATATTACAAATCAATATCAACACCCATTAATTGTTCATACATCCTACTTTGCTATTCTAAAAAGATATTCGTTTCTCTTCTATCCTTATAAAAGTCACTCCACATATACGTTTTTGTAAAAGGTTATTACATGACTACTACGCTCCCATTTCAACCTTTGCTTTACTTTCATTATTCTCTCTTGTCATTTTTTCATAAAACTCCTTGTTAATTGGGTACTTCTTCATGGCGATCAATGCAATGATATGAGCAATTAGCGGTGCACCAAAGTACAGTCCTAATATAGACCAGTATAGTGTTAGGGTTACTTCCATCCCTGCTGTATAATGTGCAGCTCCAAGTACAGCTCCTAATAATAAACCACTTAGAGAACTAACCATTTTATCCACAAACGAGAACGCAGTGGCAATCATGCTAGGAATGAAACGTCCGTTTTTCCAAAGCTCATAATCGGCTACATCGGCAATCATTGGAATCTGATTCGTATCAGCCATTCTCTCGGCTAGACGGAAGAAAGAGATTAATACAACCGCTAGAATAACAGAGCCCGCATCAAATGGTCGAATGACTAAAATGATGGCCGCAGCCACAATGCTGAGAATTTGTCCAATCACAAATGATTTTTTTAATCCTAAATAGACAGCTAAGCCAACACCGATAAAGGCACCCGCTAAACTAACAAAGGTTGCAGGTCCGTTGACGATTGCCTGAAATTCCGCACCACCCATGACAATTATAAAGAAGTAAGCGGTTGCTGAACTTTGAATGGAAGTTGCAATTTTCGTTGAAGACCCCGCAACTATTAGCATTTGAAGCGCTTTATTACCTTTAATAATAGAAATGAAATCTTTTATTTTAATCTGATTTTCCTTTTTAGTAATATCCTTTACTTCGTAGTAATTTTCATTATCCTTTTTCCAGATACCAGCCATTGCAAAGATCGTGAATAAAGTGGTAAACCCTGCAATCATAAAAGCAAAGTTTCTAAATGAAGCAGGATCCTCTACTCCGCCAAAATAATTTAAAATGATCATACCAAAGGAGAAAATAAGAATATCGAGTCCAGTCATGATAACCTGGTCAATCCCGCTTACTAGTGGGCGTTGCTTCGGATTATTCGTTAAAACATTTTGAGCACTCTTTGTACAAATCGTAGAACAAGTATAGCCAATGTTCCAAATCACGTAACAAACTGCAATCCATGTATACATGGCAATATTACTATCTAATTGAAGCCCCCAATAGAGCCCAATCGTAGAGATATTCATAATAATCATGCCCACAAACATATAAGGTCTGAATTTTCCAAAACGAGTATTCGTTTTATCGATCATTAATCCAATCATTGGATCGATAAATGCATCAAAAATACGAGAAAATGTCATCATTCCACCGACAATAACAGCTGACAGCCCTAAGCTATCTGTACAATAATAGATAAAAAACATGAGGTACATAAAGTATTGAGCATTTGTTGCTGAATTGTTAAAAGCAAAAGCGACAAGCTGCCATGGTTTGGCGTTATTATATTGAATTTCACTAGCAATTGAACTATTCCCCATAGGATTTCCTCCTAAAAATGTATATTAAAATCTTTAATATGGGTACATCATAATACAATAAAAGCGTTTCCACACCTACTATTGTTGGTTAATATGCAAAATTAAAGCTATAATGTTCTCGCTTACAAAATAAAAAAACCACATTTGTCATACTTATCGATATATACAAAAAATAATTTGAACGTTAAGATGGTGTGATAATGAAATGAGATTATAGATAAAGGTGAAACAATGGAGAACTTACTAAATGAATTAACAGAAAAGTGTTGGATGATCAAAAATGCTTTTAAAATGGATGTTGAAGTCATAGATGAACAATTGAGAACCATTCTACACATCTCAGATGACACAGAACCCCTCATCATGACAGAAACTAAGAAGGGGATGTATGCTCTTTTTCAAAAAGCACTGATGAAGGCAAAGAAACATAGTTTTTGTTTTCAAACAGATTCCTTTGGCCTTTCCTATTTCGCCATAGCCATTATCACCCATGAAACGCATAAAGGGATGGTCATAGTAGGTCCTTTTTTAAAAGAACAGGTAACAAATTCTTTCATTTGGCATGTAATTAAGGAAAACCATTTGGAAAATAGCTGGTTCAAATCTTTGGAAAACTATTATAAATCCATTGCCTATATTGGAGAATCACACTTAGCATTAGGAGATCTTTTAGTGAATATTTATGGACATCCTCCTATAAAATCTCAAATCATCACAATGGTAAGCAATGAGGGGGACAATCCTAAAAAGCTTCAACCACAAGAATTTGATGAAGATGATTTTGATATTAAACTAAGATATGAGATTGAGAAAAAACTTTTACACTTTATTGAGGTAGGAAATACAGAAAAGGCTCTGGAAACATTAGTAGACTTTTCGGGAGATTTCTTATACAGGGTGCCTGGAAATCCTTTAAGAGCAAAAAAAAATATTGCTTTCAGCTACAGTACCATGCTTCGTTTGGCAGCCAATAAGGGTGGAGTAGCTCCACAATATTTGCATGGAATTTCAGAAAAGTTTGCCATAAAAATTGAGGAAACCATCACCTTATCTGAACTAGATCTGTTGGAAGTGGCCATGACAGAAGAATATTGTAATGCTGTGAGAAGCTTTACGATGAAAGGACATAGTTCAGTGGTCAAACAGGTACTTATGTATATCAATCTTCATTTTAGTGAACCGGTAAATCTACAATCGGTAGCAGATGAACTTGGTTTTAATAGGACCTATATAGCAAAGAAATTTAAAGATGAGATGAATATGACGGTCATTGAATATATTCAGAAGAAAAGAATCGATGAAGCAGTCTTTCTCATTGAACAGGGACAATCATCGATCACGGATATTAGCTATATGGTTGGATTTAGCAGCTATAATTATTTTTGCAAAGTATTTAAGGAAATAAAAGGAATGACGGCAACGGAGTATAAGAATGGTAGAAGAGTAAACACATGAAAAACTCATATGTCTACTCTTTTAAAAGTGGGAGATGCATTTTTGGGATAGAGACAATGCCAAGCCATACCATTTGTATAGTGATTGGATCTTGCCCAACTTTTTATCCCACTCTCAACGGGCAGTAAAGGTCCGATTGGTTCATCTAACCAACAGTGGGGGATTCACTTTATCTCAGATTAACAAAAAGGGAAACTTCCACTCATGGAAGTTTCCCTTTACCCTTGAACGCCAGCCCAGAAAATATTCCAAGTAATCTGTTGTACTTTTTCATATGCCTGACTGTTTTCATATAATAACTGGACATCGAGACCGTCTAATAGCGTGGCATACGCAATCGCACATTCTTCAGGACTTAAACGACAGGTATGCTTGGAAAAGCAAGCGGCAACCTCTTCTTTAAGAATGGCCAAATATAAACGGAATTGGGAGATGACATAGTCATAAACCTCCAATGGCGTAAAAGATGACAATACTAGCATAAATGAAGCATTAGGATTCGTTAGAAAACGATTTTTATGTTCCGTTAAAAAGTTGTACAACTGATGTTCGATAGGTTCTTCTGCATGATCCTGAAAATAGTTCTGGACAAACAATCGTTCTTCTTGTACGACATCTTGATAGACTTCCAAGAATAGTTCCTTTTTGGTTGAATAGTGATAGGAAAGAGATTGCTTCCGAATTCCTGTTTCTTCCGCAATTTGGGCCATCTTCGTTCCCTCATATCCAAATTGGTTAAAATGTTTAATCGCTATCTTTTTTATCTGTTCTTTGCTCATTTTTTACCTCCATAAGTCAAACATAACATAGGCTAGAGTCGTAATTCTATGCTAATTTTCTCTTCTTTTTCATTTGTAAAATGAAAGTAGCATGAATAAAATATAGGAGTAAATATAAGACATAGGTAATGATCGCTACATAGAATACAGCCTCATAGGAAAAGGCTTCTGCCACCATACCAAGTAAAATAGAGCCTCCGCCGATTCCTAAATCATAAAAATTAAAAAAGGATCCGATCGCATTTTCATGGTCATGTTCCTCCACTAGGTTCAAGCATACAGTCTGAAGAGCAGGAAAAATGGCTCCAAATCCCATTCCATATAGGAAACCAGCCAAGAGAAACATAATCTCATTTTGAGCCACGATAAAGATAATCAAACCAGCAATGCTAATCACTCCAGCTGGGATTAAAACATAACCAGGTCCGAGGTTGTCAAACATTTTACCAGAAACCAACCGCACGAGAAGACCTGCAATTGCTACAATGAAGAAAAACCATGCGACATTTTCAAATCCTTTATCGATTGCGTATAAAGTAGTGAATGACATGATTCCACCAGAGCTTATTCCCGTCATAAAAGTAAGAATAGATGGAAATAGCACACGTTTTTCGATCAACTTAACCGTAGTGGTTGGAGCTTCTACTGTTCTTAATTCATTTGCCATGTTAGGTTTTCGAGAAATGAAAATCGTTGTCAATAGGGCTAGTAAAATGAACGCTGTACACCCCATAAATAAGCCTCCGAAATGAGAGTTTTCTAGGATACTGACCCCCATTAACGGTCCAACAGACATGGCCATCGTCTCTCCCACTCCGAAATACCCCATACCTTCTCCTCGACGATCCTCAGGAATATTTTCAGCTGCGATGGTCGTAAAATAGGTAGTAGCTAAGCCAAAACCAAAACCATGAATCACTCGGATAAGAATCATTATCCCAATACCTGACGATAGGTAGTATAATCCACTAGATAGAGCACATATTGCGATACCGATAATTAATAAATATTTTTTATCCATTTTGGTAGCGAGAACACCTGCAAAAGGCCGAATGAGAATCGCTGAAAACACAAATATTCCTGTCACTAATCCAATTTGTGTAGGATCTCCACCAATATGTGAAACAAATAGAGGCAAGGTCGGAAGCAACATCTCGAACGCCCCAAATAATAAGGCATTGGCCAACATGACAAAAATAAAAGAACGGCTCCATAGCTTTACCTTTGAAGTTTGTTTTGTAATAACAGTCATATGAATCCCTCACATTATAAATTTTATCTCGAAGATATGGAATTCATTGTATCTGACTTAAGTCAGAATGTAAATAATATTTAGAAGATTCATAGGTATTTTTAATAAAATTTACAGATAGTTTGAATAACCAAAATCAAAATCAAGCGTTTTTTAAAATCAAGATGCTATACAAAACTCCTATGGCGTTAAAACACCACCTTGTACTATGAAGGATCCATTCTGTAGCATACTACACTCACCTAATCACAATGGTGACCTTTATTTGCAGTAAATATATTGATTAAATAAGGAAGTCACACCCTTAATAAGGCGAAAATTGCTTTCAGCTTCCACATCCTTTATCAAAATTTAAAAGCTACCAATAATTTATAAAAACAGCCAATTTTTTAGCATTTTGTGAAGTATTACACTTACACTATCCTGCCCCTATAGATTAAGTACAATCTTTCACAAACACCACACTAGCATTACAATAAGTATTCAATTTTGCTTGAGATTCTTACTCCGCTAAATGGCCCTTTAATTGAATATGGAGAAGTTATTTGCACAAGATAAAAACCTCTAATCCCAAAGAGCATTAGAGGTGAAATTTGTTTCATTAGT
>NZ_JACJHX010000016.1:0-31228 GCF_014138605.1 Peribacillus huizhouensis
AAAAGTGTTTGACTTGCTCATTTGTTTTTATAGTGTGTACTCACTTAAATTTAAACGTTGGCGCTTTGTTTTGTTCAGTTTTCAAAGAGCAATTTTTTATTGCCGCTTATCTCGTAAGCAACTTTTATATCATAACATCCACCATTTAAAGTGTCAATAACTTTTTAATATTATTTTTCAGTATCTTCAAAGTTACATTATTGTTCTGTGGCGTATTTCATATAATATCACTCTCTAAATACACTGTCAATAAAAATTGTAACTTTTTCTCTAACCTATTTACTTGCAGCTTCGAAAGAGGCTACGAAGCTTTCTAAGCATGCTATTTCATTCTGTTATTTCAAAGATAGTTTATGTAAATAATAAGAGAGTGTGCCCTATAACGAAAGGGTCATACCCTCGGGACACACTCTCTCCAATATTACTCTGCGTTTTCTTCAGTGTTTGAATCTTCAGTTCCTGTGTCTTCAGTTTCAGTATCTTCCGTATTAGTATCCTCACTTGAGCAACCAGTGGCAACTCCTACCAACATGAAAGCTGCCATAAATGTTAAAAGCCATTTTTTAAAATTTTTCATATTTCTTATTGCCTCCTCATAGTTCCATTTTAGATTACAAAACTATAATACAAGCTTCTAAATGAAAATAGTCAATCTAGTCCGAATTTTCACATTAATTAACCGTTTCTTAATATCACCTTAATAAACTTAACGTTTTTCTTCTCCCTTAATGAACGACCCCACAATACAAAACAAAGGATCAAACCTCACAATGTATAAACTGCAAGGTAAGACCCTTTTGGAACTCTCTCTCTCTACTTAAACTTATTTAATAATGGAGATAATATCTCTTTCTCCACTTTCCACTGTACCACTTTTATCAATTTGAATAGATTCTCCATCTTTTAAATTAGTGAAGACGATTGGTGTAATAATAGAAGGAGCATGTTGATTCACGTAATCTAAATCAACTATTAAAAGTGGTTGACCTCTTTTCACTTTGTCCCCTTGGGCGACGAGCGCGTCAAATCCTTTCCCTTCCAACTTCACTGTATCAATACCGACATGGATTAGAATTTCACACCCATTATCAGATTCGATACCGAGTGCATGTTTAGTTGGGAAGAGGTTAACAATCACTCCATCTACAGGAGAAACAATCGTTCCATCTGTTGGAAGTATCGCAAAACCGTCACCCATCATTTTCCCAGCAAAAACAACATCTGGCACTTCAGTGATAGGTTTGATTTCCCCAGTAATCGGAGAAATGATGATATCCGCTTTTACTTCTGTTTGTATAATATCCGGCATAACTTCTTCAATTTGTTGTTCCACTTCTTCTTCCTGCTTTGTTACTACGTTTTTTGGAACTATCCCACTCATAATATCCTTCATTTGCGACTTGATTGTTTCTGAGCGCGGGCCAAAAATAGCTTGAATATTGTTTCCCACTTCAAGTACACCGGCAGCGCCAAGTTGCTTCAGACGAGCTTTATCAACATCTTTAACATCATTAACAGATACACGTAGTCGAGTAATACAAGCATCAAGGTTGGAGATATTATCTTGCCCCCCCATTGCATCAAGAATATTATAAGGAAGCTCATTCACTGTTCCTTTTTTACCTTCTTGCGATTGTTCATCTCCTACCTTTTCACGGCCAGGAGTCATTAAATTAAATTTATTTATCGCAAAACGGAAAATCACGTAATAAATTACCGCAAAAACAAGTCCTAGAATGATCGTAATCCACCACGGCTCTTTTCCTGGCAAGATCCCAAAGAGTAGAAAATCAATAGCCCCTCCCGAAAATGTATAACCGATATTAACACTTAAAAAAGTCATTAACACAAAAGCTAACCCATCTAATACTGCATGAATCACATACAATACAGGCGAAACAAACATAAATGAAAATTCAAGCGGTTCTGTAATACCTGTCAAGAAAGATGTCAATGCAGCTGAACCTAATAAACCGGCAACAATTTTTTTCTTTTCCGGCCTTGCCGTATGATACATCGCTAAGGCTGCCGCCGGCAGACCAAACATCATAATTGGATATTCTCCAGCCATGAAGTTACCAGCCGTTATATCTACACCATCTTTTAACTGAGCAAAGAAAATCGTCATATCACCACGAACAATTTCCCCAGCAACCGTTGTGTACGTACCAAATTCATACCAAAATGGCGCGTAGAAAATATGGTGTAACCCAAACGGTATCAGTAACCGTTTGATAAAACCAAAGAAGAACACTGCAAAATAGGTCCCCTCTTCAATTAACCAAAGTGATGCACTGTTCATCGCATCTTGAATCGGCGGCCATACTAACAGCATAAATAGACCCGCAATTAAAGATAGGACAGCTGAGGCAATAGGAACAAAACGTTTGCCCGAAAAGAAACCAAGGAACGAGGGCATTTCAATATTATGAAAACGGTTGTAGCTATATGCCGCAATCAGACCTACGATAATTCCACCAAACACGCCTGTTTGAAGCGTAGGAATCCCTAGAACATTTGCAAAACTCGGGTCACTAGCTACCATTTCTGGCGTTACATCCATCCAGGTACTCATGACCCGATTTAACACTAGATAACCTACAAGCGCAGCAAGAGCAGCCGCCCCATCACCAGCTAATCCAATGGCGATTCCGAGCGCAAAGATAAGTGCCAAGTTACTAAAAATAACTCCCCCAGAATCCTCCATCACCCTAGCGACCAACTGAATCCAATTAGCATCTAAAAATGGTAGGTATTGCAATGTCACATCTTGTTGAGCAGCATTCCCTAACCCTAGTAGCAAACCTGCTGCTGGTAACATAGCCACAGGAAGCATAAATGCTTTCCCTAACTTTTGCAAAATACCAAAGACTTTTTTCCACACAGCCAAAACCTCCAAAATTTAAGATTTGTCAAACTGATAAAGTGAGACTTCAATCAGGCTTTTACAGGCAGTTGCCCCACCTACTCTTCTTCGATTCCTCTATGCCTTAAGGTGGGTCTTACTGGCCATCAAGGCAGAATAAAACGTTTACAATAAAATCCAAATAAAAAGGCATAAGTAAAGAAACGCACCGGAAGAGCGTAGCGAGTATACTTTACCCACTATCGCTTCATCCAATCGCTTTCTTCACTTATGCCTGATCGAATCAGTAACACGTAAAGGTTATGATTGTTATATAATTTTCTTTTGTAACCGCTGGAGGTGCATCGTCAAGTAGACGGCTTCTGCCTCACATACTTGTTTTTTCAAACGCTGTTGCATAATTTTTATCAGTTTCCAAGCAAGATTATAGCATAACGGATACGCATCTTTCAAGAGAGTAGCAAGTTTTTCAGGCTCATCAACTTTCTCACCTTTCAATACCCTATTGATCGTATATCGCAAGTGACGCACAAGCCTTACATAATCGATGCTTTCTTTATCAATAGCTATTTTCATCTGTTCTTCTATAAGATTTATCAAATGAGTAACTAGCTGAGAGTGTTGATTCACTTTTGCTAACTCATTATTTGTTAGCGCACTATGAATATGGAGGGTAATAAAGCCAGCTTCCCCTTCTGGAAGTCTAATACCCGTCTTTATTGCTAAAATCTCAATTACTTCTTTTGCAATTTCATATTCAAATGGATAAAGCGTAGCCGTTTCAACTAAAAATGGATTTTTTATTGATAATCCATTTGCAATTCTGTTTAAGGCAAAAAGTAAATGATCGGTCATCCCTACATGAATATATTCATTTATCCCAGATACTCTAGCACTTATATGATTTATCGCTTCAATGATGGCTCCTTGATGTTTTTCATCGATTTCTGGAAGTAATTTTTTATAATCTTCCTGTTCTTTTTTCCCCGTTAACACAAACATCTTATCAGCATTCACTAAAGATATTTCGTCGTCTCTTTTTCGATTGAATCCAATTCCTTTGCCAATTATTACGGTTTCGCCATAAGAAGGATGGTTTGCTATCACCACATTATTATTCAAAACCTTATTAATTATAGCTACACCCATCTACTTCCCTCTTTCACCACATAATCTATATCATATATGTTAGTCAATCCACCAAACTAAATCAACCAATAACAATCCCTGATAGAATCGCTAAACCCACATAAAAAAAAGAGGACCAAATAGGTCCTCTGTTCATTTATTATACTAAGAAAATAAAATAGGCGATAAAGATGACGAACAATCCGTACATAATAGGATGAACTTGCTTTGCTTTCCCTGTCATAATCATCGTGATTGGATAAAAGACGAACCCACAAGCAATACCTGTTGCAATACTGTAAGTTAACGGCATCATGATGACTGTGAAAAATGCTGGAACTGCAATTTCAAATCGTGACCAATCAATATGTTTCAACCCAGTTGCCATTAGAACTCCGACAATGATTAATGCTGGAGCTGTTACCGCTGATGTTACTACTGAAAGAAGCGGGAAGAAGAAAATAGCAAGAATAAATAATAATCCTGTAACAATCGCTGCAAAACCACTTCGCGCTCCAGCAGCTACACCCGATGTGGACTCAACATAAGATGTTGTCGTAGAAGTTCCTAAAATAGCTCCAGATACGATAGCTAATGAATCTGCAAGTAATCCTTTCCCTGCTCTTGGTAGGACGTTATCTTTCATTAATCCTGCTTGTTGAGCAACAGCCACTAGCGTTCCAGCTGTATCAAAGAATGCAACGAATAAGAAAGTTAAAATAACTATCAGCATCTGACCTGAGAATAAATCAGTTAGATTCCCAAACGCTTCGAACGCAGCTCCGAATGTAGGGGCAATGCTCGGTACTGCTCCGACAATTTTCTCTGGAAACGGTACTAGACCGAAAATCATACCAGCAATTGCCGTAATAATCATACCTAGAAAAACACCGCTCTTAACACCTCTCGCCATTAAAATGACTGTAATAATAATACCAAAAATCGCAAGAAGTGTGTTACCTGAAGTCAAATCTCCTAACCCAACAAGGGTTGCATCGTTTTTAACAATTATCCGTGAATTTTGAAAACCAACAAATGTAATAAATAAACCAATACCTGCTCCAACTGCTAATTTAAGTTCTGCAGGAATTGCATTTATGATCTTCTCACGAATCCCCGATAAAGAAAGAATAACGAAAATGATTCCAGAAATCAGTACACCTGATAAAGCAGTTTGCCACGGAATACCAAATCCGAGTACTACTGTAAAAGCAAAGAAGGCATTCAATCCCATGCCTGGAGCAAGTGAAATCGGATATCTAGCAATCACTCCCATAAGGATCGAACCGATACCTGCCGCTAATGCTGTCGCAACGAATACAGCACCGTAATTCATTCGAAGTTCTTCAGGATATCCGTCAATGCCCTGAAGTGTTAAAATACTTGGATTTACAACTAGAATATAAGCCATGGCTAAGAAGGTTGTCAGACCCCCAATTATTTCTCGACGATAATTCGTGCCAAGTTCTTGAAATTGGAAATACTTTTTCATTATTCAGTCTCCCTTAAATGAATTCATCATAAATCTGAATGCTTGCGTCTAACCCTAAAGGTTCTTAACTACACTCTTTCGTAGCCAAGCAATTTTCGGTAGCCACAGAAATCATTGGGTATTATCGCCAATGATATACAACAAATTAATATGATTTACTAATAAGCACTGTCCAATTTTACTAAATAGGAAAATGGCTGTCAATAAAAAAACGAACATTATTTCTTTCTATCAGAAATAATGTTCGTTTATCATTTTATAATTACGATTAGAAATCAGAAAATTTTAGTATCCCCAGCCTATTCCCATTCAATGGTTGCAGGTGGTTTACTTGTAATATCATAAACGACACGGTTAACATGGTTTACTTCGTTAACAATTCTCGTTGAAATTAGTTCCAGAACATCCCAAGGAATACGAGCCCAATCTGAAGTCATTCCATCAATTGAAGTGACAGCACGAATACCAATTGTATAGTCATACGTACGTGCATCTCCCATAACTCCAACACTACGAATATCAGGAAGCACAGTAAAGTACTGCCAAATTTCACGATCAAGACCAGCTTTTTTTATTTCTTCACGTAAGATATAGTCTGATTCACGGACAATTTCTAGCTTGTCCTCTGAGATCTCTCCTAACACACGGATTCCCAACCCAGGACCCGGGAACGGTTGACGCCAAACGATTTCATCAGGCATACCAAGTTCTGTTCCAAGTGCACGTACTTCATCTTTGAACAGCGTGTTTAACGGTTCAATCAGCTTGAACTGCATATCTTCAGGTAGACCACCAACATTGTGATGCGATTTAATCGTTTGTGCTGTTGCTGTACCACTTTCGATAATATCTGTATAAAGAGTACCTTGAGCTAGGAATTCAATTCCTTCTAATTTCGTTGCCTCATCATCAAATACATAGATGAACTCATTTCCAATAATTTTACGTTTTTTCTCAGGGTCAGAAACACCTTCAAGTTTAGAAAGGAAACGTTCTTTAGCATCTACTTTAATAACATTCATTTGGAAGCCTTCGCCGAGCATTTTCATAACGCCTTCTGCTTCGCCTTTACGCAAAAGACCATGATCAACGAAAATACACGTTAATTGATCTCCAATTGCTTTATGAATAAGTACAGCAACAACTGATGAATCCACTCCGCCGCTTAGCGCACACAACACTTTTTTATCTCCGACTGTTTGACGGATTTTTTCCATTTCAACTTCAATGAAGTTTTCCATAGACCAGTCACCCTTACAGCCACAAACACCAAACACGAAGTTTTTCAGAATGTCGTTTCCATAAACAGAGTGGCGAACTTCTGGATGGAATTGTACAGCGTAAAGCTTTCTTGATTCATCACTCATCGCTGCAATCGGACAAGATGCATTCGTTCCATCAACCGTAAATCCTTCTGGAGTTTCCACAACAAGATCTCCATGGCTCATCCAGACAATTTGTTCTTTAGGTAGATCATTGAATAGTTTCGAATCGTTTTGGATCGCAAGAGTTGCTTTACCATATTCACGGTTTTTTGCTTGTTCAACTTTTCCACCGAAATGCTGCGTCATCAATTGCATACCATAGCAAATTCCAAAAATTGGTAATCCAAGTTCAAAAATACGCTCATCACATCCGAAAGCAGATGCATCGTACACACTATTCGGTCCACCAGAGAAAATAATTCCGGTAGGGTTTATTTTCTTGATTTCTTCTGCCGTAATAGTATGGGGATGTAATTCACTGTACACGCCAAATTCACGAATACGTCTTGTGATTAATTGATTATATTGGCTGCCAAAGTCTAGCACGACAATCATTTCCTGGTTCTGTAAGTCTGTTTTCCCCGTCACTATTGTCACCTCAGTTGATATATTCACTTCTTTAATATAGGTTGTTCAAAAAGTCCGGTAAAAATAGCTGTCGAATTTCTTCGTCGCTCTGTCTCTCCGGTCCTCACGTATTACTCCATACGCTCCGGTCCTCTCGAGATGCGCTCCTCGAACTTCTCGGCTCTTTTTATCCTCCTTTTTGAACACTCACTTATAGAAGCGGCTTGTTCTTATTATTTCAAAGATGTAAAAATAAAACACAAAACAGCTAAACTCCACCCTAAAAAAGTTTAAAAAGGCAGAATTTTAGCTGTTACACTGAAACATCTGCCTTCATAGTCAAATCATTTACGGTGATTCGGTAGAGACTTTCGATCCATATTATCGAGGATATATGAAGGGCTCGTATTTGAATGTTTCAATTGTACCAACATGTTAAAAACATGGTCAAGAGGTAGTTTCTTTAATTAAATTTTCCCATAATTCTTGATACTGCTTCCAAACTTGTTTTTCTTGGTCTCCACGGTACAAAAACCTTTCATATCCCTCAGTAAGCTTCAGCATATTATTATTGGCCATGCTATAAACAGTATCAACATAAACCGCGTATTCTCTCAACGTCTGGCCTTCACGTCGTTGTACACCTGCTCGATTTAATTGTTTAAGGAGGACGTGATAAGCATTTGTAAATGTGTCTGTACTATTTTTCCCTTTATATCTTGTAATAAATACATAAGGTAGCCATTTTCTTCTCGATTGATAAAACAAAAATGTAAGTATCGACACAACTCCAAGACCAATCGCGATATTTCGCAAAAGTACCTTCCAAGAAATATCAACGGACTTTGAATTTGTTCGTTGATTTGTTTGATCGACTTCTTCCAATGGTTTCTTAACCGGTTGAGATGGCTCTCTTTTCTCTGGAGTCGTTATAGCCGCATCATGATCATTCATATTAGCTTGAGTATTCACAGAAGCATCGTAAAACCGATTTGTATTATTAAAGCCTTTTGTCGGCTCAAATGGAACCCAGCCAACCTCGGGAAAATAAACCTCTACCCATGAATGAGCATTATTATTTGTGATCATATAAATAGATTCACCGTTTTTAATCGTTGCTACCCCATCAGAATACCCTTTTGCCCAGCGTGCCGGAATATCAAGGGAACGCAATAAAACAACCATTGCAGTGGAGAAATTATCACAATACCCACGAAGTGTTTCAAATAGAAATTGATCCACATAATCTTGTCGCTCTTCCGGATAAGGAATGTCTTGCTTATCATACACAAATTCTGGCCCATCAAAATGATTTTCAATGGCTTTTGCTTTGTCATACCAGTTATCTTGAGTACTAGTGATCTTTTCCGCTAAATTGCGAATCCTTTCAGGTAGATTCCTTGGCAGTTGTGTATAAGTATTCATGATGTTCTCAGGAATATTATTTGCAGATGTAACTTTTCTCAAATAGTTTCTATCAAACGTTGTAAGAAAATAATCGATTTCATAATCCGTTAGCTTGAGCCTGCCCCAACTTTTCGATTGTGCTGTCAATAGATTCGTCGAGTCATTAAACATATACTGATCGGCATCATCAGCTGAAACTCTTTGAAGAATACTAGGAGTCGGATACGGGACATGATTGTAGAATTGCTCCATTTTTACGGACGCCTTTAGTTCTTGAAGCCTCATTCCAGGTAACGCTGCAGCTGAAGTAAGGTTCACAATATCCTGATCATTATCGTACTCAGTCAATTCGCCATGATTATCAAGCATCGTCCAGCCCTTGCCTGTATAATGAGACTTGTTCTCCACCTTCCAGTAATGACGAGTCGAAGCATCTGCATAAAAAACAACAGTTTGATCGTCTGAAATTGAACCACCTAGCTTTGTATCATTTTCTCCATACCCAACACGCTTGCTTCCTGCACCATTCGAATCTCCTGATGATTTATTTGCATAGGATGTAATAAACGGAACAGGATCTGGCCATTGTGGTTGTAATTTCGGTGCCGCAAAACCAATTGTCCCGCTAGCCAACACCATGATTGATAACGGAATAAGCCATCTTCGTAAACCATCCATAGACACCGTTAACTTTTCGTGTTCAAATAAACGGGAATAAGCGAGCAATCCTAGCACAACTAAACCAATAATCATTACACGTATAATGGAATTATCCGCATCATATGGGGTAAATGTATCAAGAACCGCTAAAAAAACAATCGTGAGAAGAAAAAATAAAAAGATATTTCGACGGATAGTAACCCAATAATGAATTAAATACGAAATAAGCCAAATCAAAATAAAAAATAACCATGTTCTGAAGCTGTTCGTTAATAACATCCAGTCCGCTTCCATGATTCTTGAAATGTTCAATTTCATATCACCCATAAGTTCCCCTATCCAAGCGAGATCAAAAAGTGACAATTGCGAGTATAAATACTGAATGGCAAGAGTCATATATCCCATTAAAATCAGAATTCTTACTACCCAATGCACCCGCAAGAAGTATGTAAGCAAAGAAAGACACATAAAAACAATAAACATACCCATATTATCAGTATCTGTCAGTTGATTAACCGGCTGTAGCCATTCCCATAACAACAAACCTCCAAATCCGTATAAAACCACTTTAAACAAGCTTTCGAGTAGGCTTTTTCTTTGAATCATTGTGCTACCACCTCGACTAAACCAGATTCAACATGTCCCCGATCCAAGTAATTAACTCTCATTCCTCTTGTATAAGCGGATTGTCTTGCCGCTAGCTCTTCAATTGTCAACGGCTCTTCTCTTTTTATACAAACTATTGAAAACGACTGGTTGGTTTTATAAGCACTGATTTGTTCCACTGTTCTTCGAGTCAAATGGGAAGTAATTATAATGATTGCTGCATTTTGCGTAAATATAGTTTGATGTAACCCCAACAAAGAAAGCAAGCTTCCTTTTTCATCTGCTTCTGTTTTAGCAAGTTGATAAAATATCCTTTGCCTCTGGCCATCTCCGCCACGGACTGCTAGGGGCGCTTCATGCATCGCTGAACCTGCATATCCAACAAGAACCCCTTTCTTCAGTAAGGCATGCGCGAATGAGGCAGCAAATACAACCAAATCTTCAAAGGATTGTGAGGGTTCTTCGTCTAAAATGATATACACATCATGATTTTTCTGCTCATCAAATTCCTTGGTCATGATGGCATTCTTATTGGCCGTAGCTTTCCAATTAATCCAAGAAAATTGGTCGCCCGGTTGGTATTCTCGAACTCCACTGACAATGGAATACTCGCGCTGCATCTTTTTTACAGACCCTACTTCGCCACGATCAAAGAAATTCTCCAATTGCTTATACGCCAAATCATAGTAAGCAGGCCAGACTAGAATTTTTTTTGGAAGGTCATACTTGGCTTCCTTGTCGAATACCCCAATGATATCTCCAGTTTTCAGACGAATCCCCGATAAGCTATGGTCTCCCCTTGGTAGATTATGAAGCTTCATCCTAAGTGAAAATGATTTCCGAAACCAAGGAAAAATAATTACTTTCTTCATCGAAGCGCTTTTACCTAATCTGCCATCAAGCTCTTCTTCTATCAAAAGAAATAAAAGCGGAAAGCGGTCTTTTCGTGAAATTTCAATTCTTACTTCAATCGTTTCCCCTGCTCTAAACTCCGTTTTATCTAATGATCTTGTTACTGTGAACTTGTGTATCGGATAGAAAAAGACACCGATCGAACAAAGGGCAAAAGGCAGAAACGTAAAGAGTAAAAACCAACTAAGGAAGCCTCCTTGAAACATCGCAAACACAAATGCAAAGAACACTAAACAAATGAGCATAATGACCTTTACATAAGGTCTTATTTTCTCCACTAATAATTGCATCATTAATTCACGGCCCTTTTTACTGGCACTGGATTATTTTCAATAATCTCAGCAACCACTTGCTCAGCTGTAATCCCCTCGTACTTCGCTTCAGATTTCAAGATGAGACGATGCGATAACACAAACGGGGCAAGATATTGAACATCATCCGGCAACACATAATCTCTGTTACATAATAGTGCATAGCTTTGAGATGCTTTCATTAAGGCTATTGATCCACGAGGACTTGCACCTAAGTACACACTACGATGATTACGTGTTCTTTGTGTCATTTCAACAATATAATGTTTAATCGTATCATCGACAATGATGGACTTTGCCTCTTGCTGCAAACCGCGCAGTTCAACCAATGACATCACTGGCGCAAGATTCTCAATCGGCGGTACTAAGCGGGCCCGATTAAGAACTTCCATTTCTTCATATATATCAGGGTATCCCATTTTCATCTTTAATAAAAAACGATCCAATTGAGCTTCAGGTAGCGGATAGGTTCCTTCATATTCAATAGGATTTTGCGTCGCCATGACAAAGAACGGCTGCTCCAACACCCTTGTTACACCGTCAATCGTCACACTAGCCTCTTCCATCCCTTCTAATAAAGCAGATTGAGTTTTTGGAGATGTTCGATTAATCTCATCAGCGAGGATAATATTTCCCATTATTGGCCCAGGTCGGAAAACAAATTCTTGTTCCTTTGGATTATAAATGGAAACGCCTGTTACATCAGATGGCAACAAGTCAGGTGTGAATTGAATACGTTTAAAATCTGCACTGATTGACTTTGCCAGCGCACGAACCATCATTGTTTTGCCAACACCCGGAACATCTTCCAACAAAACATGCCCACCCGCCAGTAGGGCTACTACACTTAATTCTGCTATATCTCTTTTCCCAATAATAACCTTCTCAATATTATGGATTACTTCATTCAATTTTGGGTGCTTTCCTTCATATGTCATTTCTTACCTCCTGTAAACCATTCCTTATCATTTTTTCAAAAAAACCGAAAAATTTCTTACCTGTTCTTATTTGATATAAACCATTTCTTGAAACTAAGTTCGACAACTTTCTCGAAACCCCTTCTTTTTCCAGTATATTTACAATCTTTACATAATTGAGTTACTTAAAAGATTCAGGCTATTAACAGAGATTAATATGGTTAGATAAAATTCTAAAGTACTCTATTCCACGCATGTATGAAAACTTACTATCCGATATCGAAATCATAAGCCTGTAGATTTCGTACCAAAAAGTTTTTATCAACTTGAATCCACAATTAAAACATTGGATCTTTTATTAAACAAGTAGTTATTCGAATGTTAAAAATAAACTAAATATATCTAGTGAAAGTATAAGTTTTTTATCAGAATTATATGGTAAACTACTGATAAGTGAATATAATCTTGCAGAAAAAGGGTGCTGAACTTTCAGCTTAATAGGGAATTCGGTGAAGAACCGAAGCTGTTTCCGCAACTGTGAGTGCCATGAAATAAGGATAAACCACTGTTTATTTAACGGAATCGGGCAAAGTGCAACATTCTGTGATATTAATGGGAAGGTTCTTAAAGTAAAATGAAGCACAAGCCAGGAGACCTGCCTTCTTTCCAGCGTATTATACTCTTCGGAAGATAAGAGGATTGTACGGCAAACTCTCATCTTTTCTTTCCAACTGGATATGCATGATGGTGTGCCGCCCAATTTTCTTGGTCGGTTTTTTTTATAGGAAGCGATCCAAAGGGGGATTCACTCTATTTGCAGATAAGGGGGATTATATTTGGCAAAAAAAGATTTCCGTTTTATGTGTTATCCATACATGCGTGAATCAGCTTCAACAGTGGACTTTGAAATCAGGACTGACTCTTTGACATCACGAATCGGCTTAGCATGTGCATTTACAAAGGATGTCCCTGTTGTACACAAAGATTTAATGTATTTACTCGACATGGGGTATAACCTAAATGGCTCAGTACGCGGACGTTTAGGCATTACGCAAGAAGACTTAGATCACTTGAGTAGCATGTATGATTTTTATTCAATAGAGGTAAAAGACGCAATCAGCACCTTCGTTTTACCACAAGGAACTCCTGGAGCTTGCATTTTACATACTTGCCGCAGCGAAGCCAAGAAATCGGTGCGAGCGCTTCATAAAGTGAGTCTTGAAAGAGAAGTTCCTAAAATCTTGTTCGATTATACTCACTTATTAGCGAACGTTTTATTCGTTATGGCCGTCTATGTCAATAAACAACTTGGCGTCGATGAAATCCCTCACGAGAGTATATGTTATGACATTAAATCGACGAAAAAATAATGCATCCACTCAATAATTGGAATAAGAAATGAGGAGAACACAATGAAACAATTCATATCGAACAATTGGCTACTTGCCCTAATGCTTTCATTTACTTTAGTACTTGCTGGGTGTGGGAATAATAATCAATCAGCACCAAATAAGGATGATGCCCCTGCAAGTGAAGTTAAACAAGAAAAGGACCAGCCATATTCAGTAACTGACGATCTTGGCAACAAAATCACCTTTGATAAAGTCCCTGAAAAAGTTATCTCCCTTCAGCCAAGTAATACAGAAATTCTCTTTGCTCTAGGTGCAGGTGAAAAAATAGTCGGGGTCACAGATGTTGATAACTATCCAGAAAAGGCAGCCGACATTGAATCAGTTTCTGATTCAATGAATATTAATGCAGAGAAAATAATTGCATTAAATCCCGATGTCATTATCGCCTATACGATTGGTGACGAGGCTACCTTACAGCCACTGAAAGACGCTGGAATCCCAATCTTTGTCATTGCATCTGCTGCTACATTTGAAGATGTTTACGGTGACATTCAGCAAATTGCAGAAGTAATGGGCGTTAAGGAGAAAGGCGCTGAAATCGTCGATGCAATTAAAAACCAAATTGCAGCTGTGGTTGATAAAACGGACACTGTAAATGAAAAGAAAAGTGTC
This sequence comes from Peribacillus huizhouensis, assembly GCF_014138605.1. Taxonomy (GTDB): domain Bacteria; phylum Bacillota; class Bacilli; order Bacillales; family DSM-1321; genus Peribacillus; species Peribacillus huizhouensis. The sequence continues at coordinate 14,156 of NZ_JACJHX010000016.1, forward strand.
TATTTAGAAATAAGCCCTGCTCCAGAAATCTATACACCTGGCAAGAAGACATTTCAACAAGAAATCTTAGCAAAAGCAGGGGTAACCAACATCTTTGAGGATCAAGAAGGTTGGATCAAAGTTTCTGAGGAAGAAATCATTAAGCGTAATCCTGATGTCATCACAACGACTGCTGGTTTTATTGAAAACCCTGAGCAAGAAATTAAGACCCGTACAGGCTGGGACCAACTTACAGCCGTTAAAGAGGACAAAGTATACTACTTAAATGAAGACGTGATGTCCCGCCCAGGACCACGCATAGGCGAAGCTGTCGAACTTGTTGCCAAAACCGTCTACCCTGAACTTTTTAAATAAACCGAAACTTCATACTGTGGCGTGGGCTCTCCCTATTCTTAGGCATAGCCCAGCAACCTCGGAAAGTTTCTTGTACAGAAAAGAACCCAAAAGGGTCAGACCTCACACTCTATATACCGTTAATGCCCGAATGGTTCAACTAACAATCAGTGGGGTATGAAGCCTCCCACTGATTGTAGTTTCACTTTACCATGACATTTAACCGTCTTCTAAACAATATATAGTAGATGTGTCCTGACCTTTTCGTTATCAAACAATCTCTTTTTTGTATGATGGACATGAGGCGGTTCTTCGTAAAATCAGCTCCGTACCGCCATCTTCATAAGGTGATACAGTTTATAGAACCTGATACTTTTTCATCGTTGGGCTTTAGAGCAGGCGCTCATGGATGTTTTACTTGTTATGAAACATGACTCATAAACCACATCATTCTACCTCCAACGCGCAAACCATTTCCGAATTTTTTCTTTGTTACGTTCAATAATTTCCTTTGACGTCGTATTTTCCTTTTGTTTTTTCCATTCAAAAAAGCTGGCAAGTGCGATAAGAACGAGACCACCAATGATCAAATAGAGCCACCATGGCAGATTGCCCCATAGATGATTGGTATTCATATAAATATTTAACAAAATAGTTCCTGTCCCTGCAAAGAAATACGACTTATATTTCATAACGAATCCGAAGATGATTGCAACTAAAGCCAACGTACCAATGATCAATGCATCATTTACTGTATTTCCTTGTAGAGCGTCCATGATTAATACTAAAAATAATAAAGGAACAACTATTAATTCAATTGTTTGTGTTATATTCCCCGAAACAATTACTTTTCTAAGCAATAGTGTACTGATAATAAACAATGGAAGAATCATAATTTCAGTTTCTATCAGATTAGGAATCGTAAACTGGTCAACAACGACATAATATGGATACAAACTCCATAACACAGCTGCCGATAGATAGATTTTCTTTTCTAGTGAATCTAAAGTGAAAGCCCGAATAACCAATAAATATCCGCTGACTAAGCAGGCTGATAGAATTTCTAAAGCAGGATTATTTGCTGTATACATAACAACACGCCAGTTAATTGCTATCACATACAGAAATCCTGCGATACGATACACATCAATCGCCAGATACGTTTCCTCTTTCCGGATCATCCCCTGGAAAAATACTTTACTCATCCAAGTCATCACGCATAATGCCACGAACAACACAAGTGTACCTGCCAGTATTGATAGTTCATTCGCATAACGCACATAATACAAGAATGCCAAAAGAAGTGGGATCGTAATGAAATGTTCCCATTTCCTTTTCATCATTAAATAGATGACAAACCCGGCTTGACTAGTGAAAAGCATAACGGAAAGTACATTTAAGTAATTAGAAAAATGGAACATATTCCAATTTGTTAAATATAAGATGAGAGTCAAGTTTAAGAATGCCAGTAAATAATAGTCAATCATCCGTTTCCATTCTAGATTCACTCGACTCCAAAGAATCGTTATAAGAGCTGACGTCAAAGTCCAAGCAAATAGTAGATAATTGGATAGCCCATATTCCTGGAAAAACAGCAATACTTGCAACTGAAGAACGGTAAATCCAACGTATGTAAAGATAAAACGCTCCCAGGTAATGGTCGTTCTTACAGCACTGATTGCAAGGAGACTAAGCGGAATTAAGTAGAAATACAGATTGGCCCCTGTCATACTTATATAAAGATAACCTAGTGTTGCCACAAGCAGATTTGTCAGCTGACTAAACCAAAAGAAATAGTTTCTGCCTGCCTTCGAATATTTCCCCACATACTCTGACAAGAAGTAGAACAATAACGGTCCCACAAATAGGTAAGCCATCCAGATATATTCATTCTCGAATTTAAATATTGCCCAGATCGATGCATACACGCCTGCTGTAGTATAGACAACTAGAATCCATAGAGGATGATGACGATATACATAAACGGACAGAATATTGATCGCTGTTGAGACCATCATTAAAGCCGTAATCAGAATAGCTGACAGTGTTCCAAAATAAAGCGTCATAAACGACACCATCGATAGGACCTGACCGGTAATAAAAAAGGTATTGAAAAAGCTTTTATATGAACTTTTCAAGTAATAGCCTAGTCCGATTAAGAGGAAAGCGACAATCATGACATGTAAACTAAGTGGAATTACAAGATCATACCATCTGCTTGTTTCACTACTATACAGATACAAAATAAGCAACGATGCAGCTAGGGTTAACGGAAAACCATACGTACTTATATCCTTCATCCATTTTTCCGCTACTTTATTATGACTGAAAAACAATAAACCAGAAATCGCAGCAAGAAAGAGGCTGACGATTAACCAATCTCCATTCACCAAATTGATATAAGTCAAAAACAACATCACACTACTCGAAAGAATCCCTATACTCGTTCGGAATACCTCCATTGTTTTGGCAAAATTATAGACAAACAGTCCTAAATAAAGGAGGACTTGAATCACAAATAGGAAACTAGAGTGCACCGTAAAGGTCCATTCGAATGCCCAGCCAAGATAAACAAGTGAAAGATTAAATAAGACAAGTGCTGGATAAGTATATACCACTTTCTTTGTTTGAATGGCTAAAAATACATATTGTGCGGCAAGAAGGATCAGTGCAAAGAATATTTGTGCATATCCTTCTCCAAACACTTGCGCATTTACATAGGCAAATACAAACACACTACTTGTAATGCCCGTATATACAAAGCTTTTCGATACTTCTTCATTTTTGTTAGCCATAAATAAATATAGAGCAATGAACACGATTGGAAGTACGGCAAAAGCAATAGAAGTGAAATCACTCAATACAGCCGAGTTCAAGACAAGATGGATATAGCCGTAGCTGAATACAATACTAAAGGCAAAATTATAATATTTTTGATTGTATTTTATTGTTAACAGTAGGAATTGCAGTGATGCTAAGAGCAAAGTAAACGAATAAAATACTGTGCTTGAAGCTAGCACAAACACAACAAACGCTTCGACTATAATTTTGAATTGGATGAAGTAAAATAAATAGGGTTTGAATAACGCCAATTGTTGATGATTTTTCAAACGATCCATATACCATAAAAATAATAAGTTAAACATTATGAGTAGTATAAATAATGTTTCTGTAGTTGGCGCCACATAGGTGAAGCCGAAGCATGCCGCTAACGCAAAGGTGAACAATGAAAGAATAGTGAATAATTTCGAAGCAAAACGCTTAGCAATTACAAAATAGAGCCCCAAACAAATCACTCCGCCAATCAACCCTAATAACCCTCTCCCATCACCCTGTAACGATAAATATTCTCCAAATATCCGATAATACGAAGCTGATAATATCGTAATTGGAATGAATAGACTTGCGAGCGTTAAAAAGGCAAAGGCCGTTTGCTTAATTTTTAGTTTGAAGGCGATAAAAGCCATCCCAAAGAAAAACACTGACACCATGCTAATACAGAAAACTTTCAGAACAGCATTCAAGGCTCCCCACGTTGACGTCGCTAATATAAGACCGCCAAACAAGAGCAGAATCACACCCATTACCAAGACTAGTGTTATATTTCTTTCTCGAATTTGCTCCACTGATTTTACAGGTTTCACAACAGATTGCTGTTGAATGACTTGCCTTGGTTTTGGGCTAGCCATTGGTGTTTGTAATGAATCTTGAATTGGTTTTTGCACGAACTCTTCAGTTCGCTGAATGTTATGTGGAACTTCATTTGGAATTTCGCTCGATTGAACCGTTTCATCTTTTTTCTGTTGCTTTTCCATTATTGCTACTTGCTGCCGCACTTGGTGATAATGCCGTTCATATGCACTGCTAAGTCTTATGTAATCAGATTTAGGAATCAATCGTTTTTCTCTTAGGATCTTAAGTTCTTCCTGAAAGATCTCCCGCTTCTTTTCAAAGGGGATGTATTCATTAGAATCCGTCACAGTAAGCCCCCTTTCTCTTTAAAACTCCACTACTATACTATAGAAAATTATACACATTAATTCCTGATATTGGAATAAAAAACCGAATTGCCGAGATAAAGTGACACTTCAGTCAGACAATACAATAATCAATCGATTGATTAAATGGGCCGAAAACTCACGCATCTCCTCGGCTCAGTTATAATGGCTTGAGAATAATTTGTAAAAATTTGCCGATAGCATATATCATATAAAACTCCTCCAGTTCATTCCTTCTATTGGCATTATAGTCGAATCGGGGGAGAATATTTAAGTAATCAATCGATTGATTAAATGTATAAAAAACCGCTTATTTTCTTACTTGAAAGATGATTGAATGACGAATTACATGTCGAGATTTGTACTTAATCACACCTTCGTACAACCATCCACAAATTACTCTATAGTCAATAAGACTCAACTACTAAATATCGGAAAATCATACATTTTGATTATATAGCCCTGTTTTTTTCCATGATATAGTAAAAGTACTTGTTTTTTTGAGATACGTTCATTCGTTCAATCGCTAAGGGAAAAAGAAGTGGCCAATAGATGTCTTTAGCTTATTATTATAGTTTATTAAGATTCAAAGAAGAGCAACTTCATCGTCTCCAAATTTGTAATAGTGAATTGAATTCTTGCCAACAGGATTAGCATCCGCCTTACTGAAAATGAAGACCTAGTTCACCCAAAACTCAAACAGGATCTTGACGTGAAGACCTCACTTCTACCAGCTTTTATTCCTTCAAATAAAGTGAAATTTCAACGGATCCAATCTTTCTCGGTTAAAAAACTACTTGTTTTTTCCTTTACAGCATGATAAAGTTGGATAAATCGGATTTTTCAAATAATTACATATTCATATTCTTATCAAGAGAGACGGAGGGATTGGCCCGACGATGTCTCAGCAACCAGCCGGTTTTCGGCAAGGTGCTAATTCCAATAGGTATAGAACATGCCTAGAAGATAAGAAGATCGTCCTCGTATTTTCGTGGGCCCTCTTCTTATTGAGGGCCCTTTTATTTTTGTTTATAAGGGAAAAATTCGAACTAATTAAATGCTTGAAGAAAAATCTATAAAAGAAAGTAGGAAATAACATGACAGAGTTAGCAGCACAAGAACTAGTAACGAATGCACCATTTAAAGCCGATCACGTCGGTAGCTTTTTACGACCAGAACGTCTTAAGCAGGCCCGGTTACAAAAGGAGAACGGTGACATTACCGCTGATGAATTACGTAAAATTGAGGACGAGGAAATTATAAAGTTAGTTGAAAAGCAAAAAGAAGCTGGTCTTAACGCTGTTACTGATGGCGAATTTAGACGTGCTTGGTGGCATTTAGACTTTCTTTCAGGTTTTGATGGCGTTTTGTTTCATGAAACAAATGATGGAATTCAATTTAACGGCGTTAAAACGAGAGCACACGGCATTAAGGTAACTGGAAAAATCTCATTTTCCGATCATTACATGATCGACCATTATAAGTTCCTTCATAGTATTGCAGGCGATGCTGTTGCAAAATTTGCAATACCTAGTCCCAATATGCTTTATTTCAGAGGAACACTTGACACAGACGTGTACCGCACTCACGAAGAATTTTATGATGATTTAATTGCTGCTTACCAAGGTGTGATTCAGGCGCTTTATGATGCAGGTTGCCGTTATCTGCAATTAGATGATACAGCTTGGTCCCTATTCTTTTCAGAAAAAGGGAGAGAACAAATTGCTAATAGAGGATCTGATCCTGCTACATTGGCACAATTGTTCCAAAGAGGAATCAACGAGGCTATTGCAAATAAGCCGGATGACATGATCATTACGATGCACATTTGCCGAGGCAATTTCAGATCCACGTATTCATCCACTGGTGGTTATGAGGATGCTTCTAAAACGATCTTCGGTGGATTAAATCTTGACGGTCTTTTCCTTGAATTTGATGACGATCGTTCAGGTGGCTTTGAACCGTTACGCCATATCAATCGACCGGATCTTTACGTTGTATTAGGCTTAATCACTTCTAAAAAAGGCGAATTGGAAGACCCTGAACGGATTAAAGAAAGAATTGCAGAAGCTTCAAAGTATGTTCCATTAGATCAAATCTGTTTGAGTCCACAATGCGGGTTTGCTTCAACAGAAGAAGGAAATGTACTGACAGAAGAAGAACAATGGGCAAAAGTACGCCACGTTGTGAATATTGCACAAGACGTTTGGAAGTAACAATAAAATAAACTCTTATAGAGAGTGGTGGAGGGACTGGCCCTACGAAACCCGGCAACCCTTTAACAATCTAGTTAAATAGGTGCTAATTCCTGCAAAGCGGCATGCTTTGATAAATAAGAGGGATACTTTGCCAAATCAGGCTGTCCCAAGGCTCTATGATCCCACATGCTATACACAGTTTATTGTGTCATGTACACGTTATATAAACGGAAATTTAGTAGATGTGGGGTCTAAAACCCTATGGGACGGTCTCTTTTGTATGTTGAGTAAGACAATTATTAGGAGAATTGGAAGTGTATTGAATGAAAAAGGAAGGTTGGAAAAGGTATCACACCATTTGGGGGCTACTATTTTTAGGTTGGTTTGTTTCTTATATTGACCGAACAGCAACTGGCCCCGTTGTGACATACATGATTGAAAATGAGATAGGTTTTTTCGCCAATGTAGCAAATCCTCATGGAATAGGCGGTCTAATCGGAAGTTTGTTCTTTGCAGGCTTTATGCTTATGCAATTTCCAGGAGGCTATCTAGGTGATCGATTCGGCTACCGTACGATTATTATTTTAAGTGTAGTTTGGGCAGGGATTGCCACATTATTAACAGGGGTAGCTGGCGGACTTATTGCATTTATCCTATTTCGAGTAATACTAGGGCTAGGTGAAGGTGCATTTTATTCAAATGATCGCTCATATATTGCCTACCATACACCGCCTAAAAAAGTTGGTCTAGGAATGGGTGTTGCCCTTACCGGATTGTCTGTAGGACTTACAGCAGGTACACTCGGTGTACCATTTCTGATCACCACTGCAGAACCATTTATGGGAGAAGAGGCATGGCGTTTTCCTTTTTTTGTGATGGGGATTATTACACTTGTTAGTGCATTTTTTATTTTTAAATATATGAAGCCAAAAAATAATCCTAATCAATCTGTAGATCATTCTTCACCAGGTATTAAAGTACAATTTAATAAAGCACTACTATATATGTCGATGTACTCAGCTGTTTTTCTTGTAATCGTAATGGGAATCTATTATTTCTCCATAAAACTAGGTTTATCCAATATTGCAATTGCTATAATACTTGTAGCTCTTTGCCCGCTCTTAATCTTTTATTTATACACAACGAAAAAATCAGAAATAAAGCCAATATTAGCCAACAAAAACCTTTTCTTATTGTACTTATTCTTCATTCCAATCATGTGGCATCTTTGGTTTTACGGATTTTGGTCTGTATCTATTGTCAAAGATTTCGGTGGCGGTGCATTAATGGCGGCTGCTCTGATTGCATCATTTAATGCATTGGCTGGAATCATCGGTTTTCCTCTTGGTGGTAAGATTTCTGATATGGTGGCAGATCGACCAAATGGGCGACGTAATGTTCTAGCTATTTTAACCGCTGCTCTGACCGTTCTTATTTTTATTTTTGCCGCATATGTCATGATGGGAAATAACAGTCCGATCGTTATGTCCATCATCCTGTTTGTTTCTGGATTATTCTTCTTTGCATTACAACCGGTAGCACATGCGCTTGCTTCTGATTTAACACCTGAAAAAAGCAGAGGATCGATGTTCGGAATGCTTAATTTAATTGCCGAAATCGGCGCCGTGCTTTCTCCTGTTATCTCAGGAGTACTACGAGATAATACCGGCAGTTGGGGCATCCCACTTGTGCTAGATGGTATACTAATGGCAGCAGGTCTGCTACTTGTATTAGGCGTTTCCAGTAAAATCGCGCTCCACAATTCGGGAACTTTGAAAAAGAAAATAAGCTAGAGTTTGGATTGCAATGAGAAAAGCCTTCGTGATTTCTGTGAACTCACGAAGGCTTTTCTCTAATTTAAGGCATCGCCAATATATCTTCCTATTTCGAATCGTTCTATTAAGGATTCGTTGACCAAAGTCCAGCATGTTTTAAGACAACACGTGGATGAAGTTTTAGCTGGGCAACCATTAAGTCCGCTAAATCTTCTGCTTGCATCACTTTTTCTGGATTACCGTCTGTTAAGTTCAGTTCTACAGCCATATCTGTTGCAACCGTACTTGGCGTTAACGTTGTAACACGAATATTTTTCTTACGTACTTCAAGCATTAATGACTCACTTAGTCCGATCACTGCAGCTTTTGAAGCCGAATATGCACTTGTAATTGGTGCACCTTTTTGCCCAGCTGTTGATGAGATATTAATGATGTCGCCTGTATTGCGCTCGATCATTTCTGGTAATACCGCACGTGTTGTGTAATATACACCTTTTACGTTAACATCGATAATATTTGTCCATTCTTCAGGCGTTAAGTCCATGAAGCCACCGAATTTTGAAATACCAGCATTGTTTATTAATATATCGATTGCTCCAAGCTCGCCACGAATTGATTCAACCGCTGTCGTAATCGAGTCTAAATCCGCTACATTTGCAGAGGCTATCGCTACCTTCACATCATACTGTTTAAGTTCTTCTGCTACTTTTTGTAAATTTTCAAGTGTACGTCCAACAAGACCGACATGAATACCTTCTTTGGCAAAAGCTACTGCTGTTGCACGCCCTATTCCGCGCCCCGCTCCTGTAATTAATGCAACTTTTCCTGCGATCGATTGCATATTATCCGCTCCTTTGCTTTAGATGAGATAAGTTTATTTTAACATTTTTTGAAATAAAGTGTAATTATACACAAGATGAACTTACTGAACTACTCTCCGCCGGTCATTTTCTCGGTAAGATAGGTAAATTGAAAAAACTTTACGAAAAAGGGCATAACCATCGTCAACGAAGCTGATTTTTTGGGGATAATTTGGTTATATACATAGATATATTATTTGACACATCATTCTTCTAAATAGAGATTTTTTGTTGAAGCTTAATTAACATCTAGCAGGAAGCTAAGAAGATTTACAACATCATTGCTTAGATGTATCTATATATTTATCTGATATTACTCGATAATTTTCATGATGTACTTTATCCCATTCAGTCTTTTGGTGTTTATGATGTTTGAGAATTTGATTCATAGCCGCCTTATTGTATAATCGGAACCCTTGTTCAGCCGCCCAACTACATAAATAATCATGCTCTGGGTGTGAAGGGTTTTGATAGACTTCAAGGAAGTGCACAAACCCAGGCGGACCACCTACATCTTCTGGAGGTGCTTCCCCTGCCCCATCAAGCACGGTTGGGAAACCAAAATAATAATCCTCCACGACTTCTTCTAACTTCACATGAATGCGCCAATCATCACCGAAATCATACACATATAAAAACTCACCTATGCGCTCCATATAGGTATCAATTTTTATCCTCGTCGGCTGCTTCACGGCAATTCCTTTATACGATTTGCTTTTCGCTTCATCTATTCGATGTACATAATTCGTTACAACAACATCATCAAGCTGAAACTCAAACAAATGCATGGGCTCATATGGATATCCACTCTTAAAATTCGTTACATTTTGAATGACATCGTGCAAACGATTAAATGTAATTCCACCTGGTACAATTACTTTTCTCCACACAACCGGCTCAATATTTTTAAATTGGAATGTTAGGATGTAGGATTTCATAGAAGACCTTCCTTTTTCTTTTTCTACTCACTCTAACTTTCTACTGTTTTTATCTTCCTTAAATGCTGTATTTGTATGTTGGTCCATTGTATATCATATGGCTTTATTAACGTAACCATTTTGTTTGTTACAAATCGTATCATTAAAAATATAAAAACATAAAAACATCCCCTATTTCAGCATACTAGGAGATGTTTTTCCATTCACACGTGATTATTTAGTTAAATTCAAACATGCAAACACAGATTGTTCTAGCTTTCCTGTCATAAAGCTATTTAGAAAGCTTATTATTTTCTCTCGTTTTCACTAAATAATACGCATTTATCCAGGAAGCGATTGGAATAATCAGAGCTATACCAATTCCTGCACAAAAGATCGTGATCATCTCGGCACTGAATACTTTTGAATTGACAATTTCGTCAACAGAATAAGATAAATCTTTAAACCATAGCAGCAATCCCAAATAGCCCCCAAAGAACGCAAAAAATAATGTATTCGTATTGGTCCCTAATATATCTCGGCCAATACTTAATCCAAATGTGAATAAATCTTTCCGGCTAATAGATGGATTATGATAAAAGATCTCACGCATGGGCGATGTAATGGAAATGGCAACATCCGTTATGGCACCTATCGTACTCATAATAATTACTGCGGCTCCAATTTTCACAAAATTCACGCCAATATAAAGAGAAAATACGCCAAGCTCCTCTATTTCTTCTTCACCAAATCCTTGAATTTTAGTGTTTTCTGATACAATTTCAATAAAAAAAAGTAAAATAACAATCGTAATAATTGTTGAAATGAACGCCGTAATTGTTTTACTGTTCACTTCATTAATATAAAATAAATTAATACAACTAATCACTGCACATGCAATCAATGTTAAGATAATCGGATTGATATTTGGATCTGTCATGAAAATAATGGTAAGGAGCAGCACACCAAAGTTTAAGAATAAAGAAATAAAAGACCGTGCTCCTTTTTTTCCACCAATAAGTATCATCAATATAAATAAAATAGCGGCCAGCCACACTAATACATTCATGATCGCGCCCTCTTTCGATTAACAAAAAAGATAGTAGTATATAGACCGATCGGAATCGTCAATACAATGCCAATACCTCCGGCTAGAGCCCGGGCCAATTCCAATGAAAGATTCATCGAAAGGGTAAATCCCAATGGAGAAGCATTCTTTAAATACAAAATAAGTATTGGAATGGAACCACTTATGTATGCAAAAAATAAAATATTTGTCATAGTTCCCATAATGTCTTTGCCAATATCCAATCCTGAAGTTTTAAGTGCTTTGATTGATATGTTGTTATTCTGTTCATACAACCCAAAGATAGATGATGACATCGTAATAGCTACATCCATTACTGCTCCTAAGGATCCGATGAATACCCCCGCCATAAATACCATTTGATAAGGACGTGTAAGGAATTGCATCTCTTCATAACGAAGTCCTTTTTCTGAAGTTAACCATAGAACAAGATAGGTTATGAACAATGAAACAAAAGTTCCCAACAAGGTCGCAATAATAGCGGCATATGTTTTTTCATTAAAACCATTAACGAGTAACAAAGAAATGACAGTAAATAAAATGACACTTATACTGCAAATCAATACCAGACTCGTTTCCGGATCATACAAATAGACATCCAATGCATAAGATAATAAAACCGCATTCACGGCCAAACTTATTATCGAAAACAGCCCTTGTTTTTTTCCAACGATAAGTAAAATAAAGATAAAAATCCATGCTATATATACAACGAATTTATCACGTTTTACGTCTTTTATAGATCCCGATAATTCTGTACTACCCTTACTGTTTGTATCAATCGAAATGAACAATTCATTTCCAACATGGTATTCTTGATCATAAGCTCCAGATGTTGAATACTTATTCGTTAAATGAATGATCTTCCCTATATTTTCTCCGTTTTTTATTTCGGCTGTTATATGTTGTGTGAAAAGATGATCTTTATTATTATGTATATCAATCATTTCAGTTGTATCTTCCAGATTGGTTTTGATTACTTTGGCTATTGGGCGTTCATAGAACGAATAATTGTGATGAACAAAAATGACAGAGGCGACAAAACAAACACCTATTATGGCGAATAAAACAATTTGTTTGGAAGACAACTCTTTAAATTTAGTTATAAGTACGTTCAAGAAAAAACCTCCAACTCATGATATGGACCCATTGGATCAAGTGAAACGTCAATCAGTGAGGGGTTCTTCATTCCTCGCCTACAGCCTCACCTAAATGTACTCCGATAATAATGGGTTTAGATTAACAGGAATATATTTCAACCGTCAAGAAAACCTCTTTCCAGCCGATTATGTAGATAGCCCAAACTTATTGTACTTATATAATCTCAGGTTTTATATCCCAAAAGGTTTTCATATAGTAGACCTTAATAACATTAAGCTGTTTTCGCATACTTTGTTGTTTTTCCATTATATGTACACGAACAATCTGGGTTGATTTCCGTTGCAGGTACTCGCTTTTCGCAGACGGGTTCTTCCTAAACACGCTTCTCTAAGCAGGAGGCTCACACCTTACACTACAATCAACATCTACTCGATTGGCTAAAAACAACAATCTTTACGAAAAGAGCCTAAAATTAAAACAAAGTCCGAATGTTGGAATTTAACTTTTAAGGCTTGTCCTTTTCTTTACATAGAAAAATCCCCTTCAGATAGACTGTAAAGGGACATATTACTATGTTCTCTTTGTTCAAGTCTATCTAAAAGGGATTATAGAAATTGATTAATATGTTAGTCCATGACCAAGTTTATAAATATTACCATCGCTATCCTTATAGGCATAACTGAGTCCTTCAGGCATGTATTTGTCCTTATCATAGCCCGGTACATCATTTCTCGACACACAATCGCCATTCTGATATACCGCAATTACTTCCTCACTTGCCGGTAATGTCAATGGTAATACGCCTACTGGTCGGCTATTGCCTGCGATAACTTCAAGCTGCGCATTATAGAAAGTATCGTATCCAGCAATTAAAGCATCTGCCAACGGTTCTACACTTTTAAGTATCCATGGCAATGTCACATTAACACTGATAACCACTTTACCACCACGATTATGAACGTTGTCTACCACTTCTTTTAAATGATTCATACCAGTTATAGTTGTTTCCTGATACAATGAACCATCCAAAGACGATACTACTTTATCCTCACAGATATCAAGTTCTAATAGTCCAGGTGTCGCGTTGAAATAAGATCCGGATTTTGGATGAAGGAACATGATTGCTATGTCAGCTTCTTCATAGTTTTCAGTCATCGTAAATTGGCCGAGCTCTTGACATTCTTTTCTGGCCTTCTCAGTGTAAGTTGTTGCTCGTTCTACTTCCTTGTGTAATACTTCTACATAAACCTTTTTATTATTAAGTTTTTCAGCTGTTAATGGTAATATTTGATTTTGGTTTTTAAGTACAGTTACGGATTTTTTATGTGCTTCATAAGCTGCTTCCCAATTCGCTTTGTTGCTAACTACAGAGGTAGCCACTTCTGGTGAATTATACGTACGATCATCGAAAAGACCTAAAGCAAACATTTCTGTTAGTAGACGTACATTCGCTTCATTAATACGTTTTTCACTAATCCAACCTTTGCTAACAGCTAATTTAAGATTTTCTATATCATTTGTATCAGCAACTATATCTGTCCCCGCATTGACTGCCTTAGCAAAGCGTTCCGCCTCACTTAACTCTTCAACGCCCCAGCTCATATTATTTACAATACCACTGTCACTATTAATATAGCCTTTGAATCCAAGTTTTTCTCTAAGAATATGATTAATGAAATAATGATTAAATGTGAAGCCAACCTCTTCGAACGGAATGTCCTCCCCTTCGAACTCTTGTACCACACTCTTCTTGATGCTTGGTATAGAATAATATGGCATGATGGACGATGTTCCATGTTCTACCGCTGCTCTAAATGGTGGTAAATGATACTTTTCTAAGCTACCTGGTGTTGGGTAAAGATTCCATTTCCCTTCTTTATAATGAGGGTCAAATCCATTCTCTCTTGCTCCGCCACCAGGGAAATGCTTCGTTGTCATCGTAATACTACGATCCCCTAGTTCCTCTCCTTGGAATCCATCGATAAGGCGACCAATAGCGTCAGAAATAAATTCTGGATTTTCTCCAAACGTACCATACGTCCGTTGCCATCTCGGATCTGTAACGACATCCGCCATATACATATAACCTTTTCTGATACCAGTAGCATCCCACTCTTCGCGAGCAATTTTAGCAAATTCGCTAATCAGTGATGCATCTTCACCATTTTTAATATCGCCCTGTGCTGCCGCTGCTAGCCCTAGGGTTCCAGGCCATGTAGAGAAAATTCCACCTGCATCATTCATACCGAATATTGATTCTGCATTTTCATTTCTTGAATTAGATGCGATCAAGACAGGAATACCTAAACGTGTTCCCTCAGCAACTTCATTCATTTTATTAATCCACTCCGCCATTTCAGCTGGACTAAAGTTGTCTCTTAAAATGAAGTGTCTTAAATTCCTTTTCTCGATGGTATGAGTTGTTCCATATATTTTAGAAGCGGCAAATATATTTTCACCTTTTTCCACAATCGCTTCATCTAATATCCCATCATGACTTGTCTTTTCCTTATCTTCCTGAGAAAGCCCCATTTTACGTGTATTAATCAGCATCATACCGATCTTTTCATCCATATTCATCAATGAAACGAGGTTCTCTGCACGCTCTTTCGGGCTTAAACGCCAATCCTTATATGGATCAAGCTTCCCATTATTATTCAAATCCTTAAATTTTAATCCATCAACCTCTATGATATTCTTAACTCTGACTTCTAATTCCGGTTGTTTATGATTCATTTCCATTTTAATGCCTCCTTAACTTGGCCTTCTCCTCATTATGCCCTTGAGAAGAATCGATCTATCATTCAAACACCATGTATAATAAATTTGATATCGCTTACTTTATATTGTTATAATAACAACAAAAAGTTCAAAATAAATGGCGTTTGTTGCTAAAAATATTGTAATTATTGCTATGCGAGAGGTTGACACCAAATGAAGCAATCTGTTCTTATTCCAGTAATAAATAAAGGTTTTGAAATTAATTACTTTAGCAAAAAAAACCAACCTCATGATTGGTTCAAGAAATATAACGAATCAGCCGAGAAATTTTCCCAATTAGAGGCTTTATTTCAATTGCACAGGCACGATGTTTTAGAGGTTCTTGTATTTTTAGATGGGGAGTGTGACTTTTTTTGTGAAGGAAAAACCTATTCCTTAAGGAGAGGCGATGTTGTGGTAATCCCTCCTTATGCTGTTCATAAAGCTATCGTTAAAAGTATCGATAACTATGAGCGTATAATTATTAGCGTTAGTGAGCATTTAATGAGCGACTTTCTATCTAGTTCACCATCTATGAAAGAGAATATGGTTTATCAAAAGACACAAGGTTCTTATGTGTTACATCTGCATTCAAAACATTTCCAAGATATAATTTTTCTACTAGATGAAATAACTCATAGAATAAAAAAAGGCGAAGAAAACTTTTCCTTCACATTAAATTATCAATTATTTCAAGCACTTCAAATTATCTTCGATCCCGCCAGTAGGATGCCCAATCTTAGTAACAAGGAAGAGCTAGACCAAAGATTCGTATCTATATTAGAATACATTGAATCACATTTGACAGAGCCTGATTTAAGTTTAGACAATATATCTAATTATTTTCATTTAAATAAATACTATTTTTCTCATTACTTTAAAAAGAACATGAACCTTCCCTTTTACCGTTACGTATCATTAAAGCGTCTATCTTTTGCTGTAACGATGATTAAACAAAATCAGATCTCCATAGAGGAAATCGCCTTAAAATGTGGTTTTCCTGATTATTCGAGTTTTTACAGACTCTTCAAAAAGGAATACGATATTTCTCCAAAAAAACTCCAAAAAGAATATAAAAGTTTATATTAAGATGCATCTAGAACAGCACTCATTTAGGCACGCTTACACGTCCTTGTTAATTGAAAAAGGGGATATACTGAAGAAATATAATTAGACCTGACTTATTACTTCAACAGCGCAGACGCTTGGTCTAAGCGAAAAAGAGCTAGTCTATGGTTAATTCTTTGGATGTAGAAATAAAGGGTATTTAATGGAAGGTTTTAAACAACATTTTTCATCAAGGACAATTGTTACTATCACGGCCACGACTGCAAACAAGGTCAAGGGGCGGAATCCATTCATACAACTATGTTTCGAGTGCTTCAAACATACTTAATATGGGGGTTTTGCCTTTTCAAAACTTCGATGACATCGCATGCAGATTTCAAGTCGTGATGCTCCTTCTCTTAGTCGCTCAGCATTTCGTTGACTAAATCGATATTATTTTCGGTTCAATTTTTTTCGATTCTGTTTTTTTCTACTTCTGTTTTTTTCGGCTTCGTTTTTTTCGATTCTGTTTTTTCTGACTCTGTTTTCTTCGGCTTCATTTTTTTCGATTCTGTTTTCTTCGGCTTCATTTTTTTCGATTCTGTTTTCTTCGGCTTCATTTTTTTCGATTCTGTTTTTTCTGACTCTGTTTTCTTCGGCTTCATTTTTTTCGATTCTGTTTTTTCTGACTCTGTTTTCTTCGGCTTCATTTTTCTCAATTCTGTTTTTTCTGACTCTGTTTTCTTCGGCTTCATTTTTCTCAATTCTGTTTTTTCTGACTCTGTTTTCTTCGGCTTCATTTTTCTCAATTCTGTTTTTTCTGACTCTGTTTTCTTCGACTTCATTTTTCTCAATTCTGTTTTTTCTGCCTCTGTTTTCTTCGGCTTCATTTTTTTCGATACTGTTTTTTCTGACTCTGTTTTCTTCGGCTTCATTTTTTTCGATTCTGTTTTTTCTGACTCTGTTTTCTTCGGCTTCATTTTTTTCGATTCTGTTT
>NZ_JACJHX010000016.1:31327-78906 GCF_014138605.1 Peribacillus huizhouensis
CTGTTTTTTCTGACTCTGTTTTCTTCGGCTTCATTTTTTTCGATTCTGTTTTTTCTGACTCTGTTTTCTTCGGCTTCATTTTTTTCGATTCTGTTTTTTCTGACTCTGTTTTCTTCGGCTTCATTTTTTTCGATTCTGTTTTTTCTGACTCTGTTTTCTTCGGCTTCATTTTTTTCGATTCTGTTTTTTCTGACTCTGTTTTCTTCGGCTTCATTTTTCTCAATTCTGTTTTTTCTGACTCTGTTTTCTTCGGCTTCATTTTTTTCGATTCTGTTTTTTCTGACTCTGTTTTCTTCGGCTTCATTTTTTTCGATTCTGTTTTTTCTGACTCTGTTTTTTCTGCTTCTATTTTTTCCGCTTCTGTTTTTTCTTCTTCTGTTTTTTCTACTTCAGTTTTTTCTACTTCTGTTTTTTCTACCTCTGTTTTTTCTGCTTCTGTTTTTTCTGCTTCTGTTTTTTCTGACTCTGTTTTTTCTGCTTCTGTTTTTTCTACCTCTGTTTTTTCTGACTCTGTTTTTTCTACCTCTGTTTTTTCTACTTCAGTTTTTTCTTCTTCTGTTTTTTCTACCTCTATTTTTTCTGCTTCTGTTTTTTCTACCTCTGTTTTTTCTGACTCTGTTTTTTCTGCTTCTGTTTTTTCTTCTTCTGTTTTTTCTACCTCTGTTTTTTCTACCTTTGTTTTTTCTGCTTCTGTTTTTTCTGCTTCTGTTTTTTCTACCTCTATTTTTTCTTCTTCTGTTTTTTCTACCTCTGTTTTTTCTGACTCTGTTTTTTCTGCTTCTGTTTTTTCTACCTCTGTTTTTTCTACTTCTGTTTTTTCTACCTCTGTTTTTTCTGCTTCTGTTTTTTCTTCTTCTGTTTTGTTCTGTTCTATCTTCGTACTAATAAATCGTATTCCCTTATCGATCAATTTTTCTAGAGGTATCTTCTCGATAAGGGAACTGAGATTAAACTTCCTCTCAGCGGACGAGGTCGTCTCCGAGTCTTCAATCCCTGCATCCTTTTCCTGATTTTCTACTTTCTCTAACTCTTTTTGGATATACCGCTTCCACTCCAAATTGCCCTCCTGTTTCGAATCTGTCGAAAGTGCTTCTTCAGCTGCGAACGGATTAGAATCAGGTTTCTCTAACTCTTTTTGGATAAACCGCTTCCACTCCAAATTGCTCTCCTGTTTCGAATCTGTCGAAAGTGCTTCTTCATCTGCGACTGGCTTAGAATCAGTTTTCCTCTGAATATGATCCATTGATTGGAACCTCCTCTTATATGTTTAATGACTTTACCCATGGTGACTCTTTATATGTTTATGTGAGTTAGCTAATCTGGATTGGACTGAAGTGGAATTCATCGAATAATAGTCCATTACCTATATGACCTGGGATATTTATACATATAATGAACTATTATTATATAGAAGGAGTGAAAGAAGGAGTGGAAGTAGAATGAAAACAAAGAACATGGATTTGGGGGATAAAATTTTATTCATTCTGGGTATGAGTTTATGCGGCGTGTTTGTTTTCGTACTAGTGGCGGGCGTTATCGTTGCATTGTTTACATCTTGGGACGGCAACAAAAAAAGAAAGGTAACGATTGAATCCGTTCCGATGCAGGATGACGAGGTTGTGACCGTATTGAAAGCCGAATCCGACGAGCAGAAGAGGCTGGCTGAAGCGATACAGTCTCATGATGAAGGGCAGCAGGAAATATAGACTCCATTTGGAAGGCAAACCGCTTTCACACTATTGCGTATGGATCATCCCGAATGCTCGATAACGAAAGCATACCATGGCAATGGATGCCTCGAATCCAATAGAAAAGTGAGAACTAGCGAGAATGGCTAAATGTAGTAAGGAGGTGAAACAGTTGTCGAGGGAAAATCAAGAGTTTTCGAGAATTTTTCGCGAAATCAATCGGGGATTTAGATACTTTGCCGCTAACTACACGATGGCAGTCAAAAACGGAGCAGACGTAGCCCAGCAAGAATTCATTGAAGCTGTAGAAGATCGTGATCAACCAGTCGATATCGTTGCAGGAAAATTATTCGAAGCCGTAAAGAAGGGCGTACAATATGCTGGTGAACAAATGGTCATCTCCGGAGTCGATATCGTCAAACAAATGAAAGCAAAATCGAGAAAAAAATAAGGAAGCCTGTCAGCATATAATTCACTGCTGTGGCCTGCATATTCAAAAGCAATGGCTGACTCTAAAGGAGGCGTTTCTCCCTGTAGAGCCAGCCATTGATCAGTTACTCTTCTTTCAGAACCTTATTCTTCTTTGTTCGATTGCTCTTTCGTCATCTCTTGCTGTAAACGGTGTCTGATGATGCTCGGATGGAAATATTCGAGCATCTGAATCCCCGGATTACGTCCGAAATAAATGAAGTATCTTTTGTAAGGTACCTTATTTTGCAGATTAGGAAAGTGGATCTTGATCGGCCGTTGGAAAAGATCGACCGTTTCCGCTTCGTTCATGAATCCGGAGTCGGCCACCTTTCGGAATGTACGCATTCCGAGTGAGCTAATCGCTTTTCCAATTCCCTCTTGTCGATGCGCAATTTTCTCGAACAAATCGGGAGGTACATGCTTAGAATATACAAGGGCAATGTTGTGCGACATGACAAATCGACTTTTCTCGCCGATCAAAACCGATTCTCGAATATAGTACGGAGCTCCCGACGATTCACCCATCAGGTTTGCATCCTCCCCACCTATTTGTTCTTGCCGGATCACATGTACAATAATTTTCTCGTTCAACAGCATTTCCAGAAGATCCGTTGTCCGTCCATCCGTTACTAATAGAAAGTCGAATATCAATCCGTGTAAAACATCCGACGCCTTTCGCTCAAACTGTGGGTCTATCATACTCTCACCTCCATTAGACAATTGTTCGCGACTCTCTTCGACAGTTATGAAAATTGTTAATGGTACAAACCGGAATTGCAGAGCCCCTTCCAGAACGCATGAAACTCATCAATGTTGACTTGCTGCTTTGCGTCGGAGAGAGCGATTGAGGGATCCGGGTGCACCTCAACCATAATCCCGTCGGCTCCAGCGGCAAGCGCTGCCTTTGCACAAGGCAGCAGAATATCTTTCCTCCCGGTAGAATGACTGACATCCACTAGCACTGGAAGATGGGTCTCCTGCTTTAAGAGTGGAATAGCGGAAATATCAAGCGTGTTGCGAGTCGCTTTCTCGAAAGTGCGTATACCACGTTCGATTAACATGACCTGGTCATTCCCTTGATGCAGAATATATTCTGCTGCGAGCATAAACTCCTCCAAAGTAGCGGAAAGGCCGCGTTTCAGTAGTATGGGCTTCTTCGTTTGGCCGACGGCTTTTAGCAGGTCGTAGTTCTGCATGTTGCGCGCGCCTATTTGAAAGATATCGATATAACGGGCGGCAGTATCGATTTGATTGGTGCTCATAATTTCACTGATGGTCACCAATCCGATTTCATCCGCCACATCCTTCATAATTTTTAATCCCTCTTCACCGAGCCCTTGAAAATCGTAAGGAGAAGTTCTCGGTTTGAACGCCCCGCCGCGTAAGACCGTTAAGCCAGCTTCCTTTAAAGCGGAAGCAACTGTTACGAGCTGAGCTCTCGATTCAATCGAGCAGGGACCTGCAATCAGCGTATGCGAAGAACCACCGATCACCGCTTCCTTAATATTAATAATCGTATCCTCACTTTTATGGTGGCGGCTTACGAGAAGAGGTGGTTTCTCTTGTTGCAACTTATCGCTCATGATGAACAATCCTTCCTTTCAGTCTAATTAATGGGAATCTTCCTAACTAATTATCGTTATGCTATCGAATTCAATGGATTTATTTCTATGCGCCGTTACTTCGCTTTTTGATATATACAGGCTTTATCGATGGAACGTTACTCATGAGATCAACACGATCGAGCAACGTTGTGATTTCAACGGTGACCGGCACTTGAAGTCGAGAAGATAATCGAGAACGGACATTTTCCTCTGACCAGTTCCCGGAATCATGCGAATCTAGTAAAATGTGCAGCCCCTCTTCCTCCTCTAGCACCTTCCAAGCATCCGGAGCAGGAGACAACGAATATACGGAATCCTGAATATCCATTGCGTCTAGGACGGTGTTTCCGAAACGGATTCGATCCTTGCTTCTGCCGTAATGAACCAGCTTGGCTCCAGCTTGGCCGCAATCGCATAAACAGGGCTCTACAGAGATAATGTCTTCATTAAAGTATCGCAGCAGAGGAGAACCCTGATGGGAAAGCGTCGTGATCGCCGCAAACCCTCTTTCTCCAAAAGCAACGGGGCTTGAACCGTCCTCATTCAGTACTTCTACGAAAAAATCTTGTTCTACGATATGCATTGTGCCATACTCGCACATTGTAGCGATATTGGCAGTTTCCGTCGAACCGTACATATTAAATACAGGCACGCTCCACAGCTTTTCTATATGCTCCCTGCGCTTGTCGCTCATTAATTCACCTGCGACGCATATGGCGCGCAGAGCCGGAAAGTCCTTGCTCGACTCAGAACCGCCGAGACGAGCCGCTTCGGCCAGCAGTTCCATCTCACGCGGGAGTCCCGCCAACACCGTGACAGAAAGATTTTTCATCAGGCTTAACACTCTGGGGTAAGGGGTAACTACAGTACGTCCGCTTGCGGGAACGACCCCAGAACCTGACTGCCAAGCTGCCTGCTGCATTAAGAATGCAGGCAGCGCCATTGCGTAAGGAAAGCGGATCAGCACCAGATCTTCAGACGTCAAACGCACACCGCATTCCTTCAATTGTCTTCCGCCAATCATCAAATCTTTTTGCGTAAACCAGGCAGCGGAGGGCTCTCCGGTCGTGCCGGTCGATTCGTGGTATTGAGCGATTTCCTTCATATCGACGGCGAGGTGACCGAAGAGGCCGGCTTTCCGCAGATCTCCCTTTGTCGTTAACGGAAGTGTCTGGATGTGACTCAATCCAATGCCGTTTAAAGCGTAGTCCGATAATTTCCTCTTGTACAGAGGGGATTTTAGAATACGCATATACATCTCCTGAAACCTTCGCGCCCTCTCTATATCGATGTCGCTCATTAAGGCATCTCCTCTCTCGTTTTTTGTATATAGCTAATTGAATACTCTGGTCGCTTTGCCGAACGTACGAGGGATATCGTGTCTGATTACAACTTCGCAATGTATCCCAATCCGATCAGCCATATGCTCTTGAATTTTTGCGGCCAATTGCTCGTCACTTAGCTTCGTCCGAAATTTCTCGGCTTCGATTGTGAGCACTCCTTGATCCAGCTTAAGGTGATACCATAAACCTACTTCGGGAATCTCCATGAGAAAGTGCTCGATCAAGAATGGAGAATAGTCTTCGGTGCCCAAGCGCAGCATGTGCTCCATTCGGCCTCTTAGCTGTATAACGTCCATTGTGATTCCGCAATCGCATTTGGATTTTTGCAAGTTGCCAAGATCCCCGGTCCGGTAGCGTACCATCGGCATTCCTTCACGCAGCAGCGTCGTCACAACGATTTCTCCCGTTCGACCGTATGGAAGCACTTCCTCCGAAACAGGATCAACGATTTCAACTTTCACATGCCCTTCCATGACGTGATACCCATTATGCTTACTGCATTCTACACCGACAACTCCGCACTCGGTTGAGCCATAGAAGAACGAGACTTCGCATCCCCACCACTTTTCCAGTCGTTCGCGGAAGGTGGATGAGCATCCTTCGCCAGTAAGCCAAATTTTCTTCAGGGGAATATCTTCACCAATTTTTATACCGCACTTCTCGCTTTCTTCTGCTAGGAGTGCCGCGTAAGAAGGGGTTGTAGTAAGGACTGTGGCTTGAAATTCCTTCATTAATTCCAACGACTTATCGATAGGTGCCATGTAACCTCCTTTGCCAAGCGATAGAACCGCCGTACCAAACGCAAATTGAAATAATCGCTGAAATCCAAGGCCGGGCAGCGCAAATTCATAAGGCAGCGCAATTGCTGCGACATCATCGTCCGACTCCTTAAACAGCTCCAAATACTTCGGCAGCAGATCGTATACATATTGATCAGCTAATGTGTAAGAGGTATATATTGGCTTACCCGATGTGCCGCTAGTAAGATGAACTTGACCTATTTCTTTCGGATCGACGCATAATATCTTTTGTTTATCACCTCTAATGACATCTTTCTTCAGCATCGGTACGGAAGCTAATTGTTCTAGACTATCGATTTTAGGCTCTGTGAAGCCTGCCTCTTCCAACGTCGAACGGTAGTATTCATTTCGGTTCCACACATGAGCAAGAGTGGCGTTAACAGCTTTTAACTGATAATCTTCTATTTTTTGATGAGGAAGTACTTCAATGGTTTTTCCTTCATCATCCAATTGCTTATAAAATTCCTTGAATTGTTCTAGATGGGATGAATGTTCGTCAATAGATACTGTCATCTTATGAGTTTGAAACTTCATCTACTTCCTCCATTCCAGTATTCTTGATACTCTTAGAATCTACGGGGCCTAAACTGCATGTACCAATGGCCCTGAGATAGGACAACATCTTACATCCACCTGAAGTCTAATATCGATTGTGGCGGTCCCAACGGATAACTTTCAAGTTATAGAAATGTAAAGCAGTACAGGATATGCGCAACGAAATCTCCTACCGTTTGCTTATCGGTTTCTATAACGATCTCTTGTGGACTAGGATTCATTAGGATAGGATATACCGGTAAATTCCAAGGATTTCACCTGCTTTGACCTTTTTATCAAGACCTTAAGGTTCGCGTCTTTCGCATTCGCCGAGCGAACACGTCACATAAATTTTATTAAAATCACCTTCAAGAAGTAATGAACGAGTGAGGGCATGGTCCACGCGAAAAGGCGTAATCATTCCCGCATCAATAAACGGCTTTGTAATCTCCGATATACTGCGAATAGTTTCCTTGAACAGTTTTGATCCATCTCTATTAATATCTTACTTCAATCTTTTTTTGGTGCTTTCTTTTCTTTTTTCTGCTTCTCTTTAACCTGCTTCTCTTTTTTTGCCAACTTCTCTTCTCTTTTTTTTGCTTTTTCCGCTTTTTTCTCTTCTCTTTTTTTTGCTTTTTCTGCTTTTTTCTCTTCTTTATTTAGCTTTCCATCATTCATGTTTTCTTCTCCCTCCTGTACTCTTTATGAAATGCAAGGAAAATTAGATTTGATTGGGATAAACATACATTTTATAAAAATGAGTATTCCATCCAAACTGATCATATAAACCATACATATCGTAATTAGCACAAATCTTAACTAGCACAAATCCTTTATTTTAAGGAGGGGATTGATTCGTGTTGTTATTCGGATTGGAGAATAACCAAGATTTTGAATATCTCAATACACGTCTTCTGGTAAGCTTTCCAGCCAGTGGTTCAGATCAGGGTGGACTATTTTTGCTGGACTTTAAAAATAACGCTTTGGAGAAGCTTGACACCGGCAGTTGTTCGGGAATGACATTAGTTAAGAATCGATCCGAATTTTTCGTCGGGAGGGGGGAATTGAAATGGAAAAAAACGACACTCATATAAATCAATTCGAGGAAGGAAAAAGGGTTCTTATGAAAGGCGCAGACGGTGATAAAAATGCGGTGAAAATCGCCTATGAGATTTTCTTAAAGCTTCGCAAAGCCGAGCCCGACAATGCTTTTATTGAAGCCTATTACGGCAGCGCACTTACGCTATTAGCACGAGATGCTGTTCAGCCTCTGGAAAAAGCGGATAAAGCGCAAGAAGGACTAGATTCATTGAATCAAGCAATTTCCATGGACCCGAACCAGAAGGAAATTCGGTTGTTACGTTCCAATGTATGTCTGCGACTGCCAGAGTCCTTCTTCCATTGCTCACAGACGGCGATCGAAGACTTCTCCTTCCTGCTGGATCGTTATAAAGAAGATCCCAGTTACCTTACTAATATGCAAGTCAGGGGAATTATGGAGGGTCTAAGTGCTGCTTACCAAAATGTAGGAAAATTGAGCGAAGCGAATGAAGTATTGCAACGATTAACCCAGTTGAATAGACAATTGGAGAATGTAAGCGAGAAAGATATCGATGTTTTTCTTGAGCAGGTTATTCCACTACACAAGGACGCCGTTCAAGAGAAAAAAAACGACACTCATATGAATCAATTCGAGGAAGGAAAAAGGGTTCTTATGAAAGGCGCAGACGGTGATAAAAATGCGGTGAAAATCGCCTATGAGATTTTCTTAAAACTTCGTAAAGCCGAGCCCGACAATGCTCTTATTGAAGCCTATTACGGCAGCGCACTTGCGCTATTAGCACGAGATGCTGTTCAGCCTCTGGAAAAAGCGGATAAAGCGCAAGAAGGACTAGATTCATTGAATCAAGCAATTTCCATGGACCCGAACCAAAAGGAAATTCGGTTGTTACGTTCGAATGTATGTCTGCGACTACCAGAGTCCTTCTTCCATTGCTCACAGACGGCGATCGAAGACTTCTCCTTCCTGCTGGATCGTTATAAAGAAGATCCCAGTTACCTTACTAATATGCAAGTCAGGGGAATTATGGAGGATCTAAGTGCCACTTACCAAAATGTGGGAAAATTGAGCGAAGCGAATGAAGTATTGCAACGATTAACCCAGCTGAATAGACAATTGGAGAATGTAAGCGAGAAAGATATCGAGATTTTTCTTAAGCAGGTTATTTCACTACACAAGGACGCCTTGGGAGGCAATAAAAAGGCCGTTCAAGACATGCATCAGTTGTTGGAACAGGCGCGATCCGACTATCCGGGCTACCCGCTTCTGGATGCATACTATGGCATCACCATGTTGCTAATCGCTCGGGATAAGACATCACCGTTGAGTAGATTGAAAGGGTCGAAAGCAGGACTTAAACTTCTTGATGGAGCGGTAAGTGCCGCCCCTCAGGATAGCAGGATCCGACTGCTGCGAGGCAGGGCCGCATATAGGTTACCTGAAGAGCATTTCCACCGAGCCCAAACGGTGATTGAAGATTACACCTTTCTCATCGATCGGGAAATGCATGAAGAAGGCTTCCTTGAGACAGAAAAATACTTGCAGCTTATTTACGAACTTGGCGAGGTATATTGCCGGATCGGTCGAAATCAGGCTGCGATTATGTGCTGGAAAAAACTGAAAAACGATACCCAGGATCCTGATTTTCTGCATCTCCTCAAGATAAAGCTTAAGTCTTTGGAAGGGAAACCAGCCGTTGAACATATACCGATCGCCGAGAGTCCCACATCAATTTTGATAAAAAGGGCCGTTCGTGCCGCCGGGAGCGAGCTCCTAAACTGGGCGGAGGAGTAATAGAAAGAAGAAACTCCTCGCAATCAGCTCAATCAGATAGGACGGCGCTAGTTCATGCTGCAACAGGCCATAGGGAGGGAAAGTTTCTTTTGAAGGAGGTGACACGCATGTCAAAAGATGCTCTTAAGATTATCGTTAAGAAAATAAGGAAACAATCCGAGCCTATCATTGCAACTGCTTTGATCAACGGTGCTACCCGGGTCAGCAATGAAATGAATTACGGAGGAGGGCAGAAACTGGTCGGAAAGCGTGTCATCTGTACCAGCGGATTCTGCAAGGAACAATAAAATTGTTATGGAATGAACGAATGTAAAGACTCGACTCGGACAAACGTACACTTTTAATAAACTAGGTAGTTCATCCAACCTCTATATAGGGATCGCACATATCGTAACAAATAAGTTGGAAATGCAGGAAGTATATTTATTTATATTGCTTTTACGGGTTGGAGAAGTACCAATATATACAATAGGAGGTCCATAGGAATGGCAGATCAAAGCGTCCATAGGAAACAATTTGAGGAAGCGAAAATACTCCATAATAATGGGGTGGACGGAGACAAAAAAGCGGTGATAAAAGCAAACGAGATGCTCTTAAAGCTTCGTGAGGCTGAGCCTGAGAATGCGCTAATTGAAGCCTATTACGGCAGTACTCTCGTTCTATTAGGCCGGGATGCAGTTAAAATTTTGGAAAGAGCGGATAAGGCGCAAGAGGGATTAGACTCATTGAATCGGGCCGTATCTTTAGACTCAAACCAAAAAGAAATTCGGTTGTTGCGCGGGAACATTTGTCTGAGACTGCCGGAGTCCTTTTTCCATTGCTCGGGAACGGCGATCGAGGACTTCAACTTCCTGCTTGACCACTATAAAGAGAATTCCAACTACCTTACTCCAAAGCAAGTACGTGAAGTACTGCGAAACCTAAGTGCAGCTTACCAAAATGCAGAAAAACCTGACAAAGCAAATTCAGTCGTTCAGCGTCTCAATCAATTGGAACTGAAGAAAAAATCATAAGAAAAGAGAGTGAGGAGACCATTGACATTCAATGAGAGACTCGACAAAGCGGTAGCAGCCGCTCCGCACGACAGCAGGTTCCAATATCTTCGCGGCAGTTCCGCATACAGGCTGCCAGAGAAGTATTTCCAACGGACGTGGACGGTAATTGAAGATTATATTATCGGTAACAAGAAGGAAGAGGAGAAGAAACAAGAAGTTCCCCGTAAGCATCACAAGAAGAAAATACGACACTAGAGAAAGAATCATCCCCCTTACCTGGGTAAATCGCAGGATCGGAAAGGAGGTGAGGCACATGTCAGATAGCATAAAAGGGGTCTTCAAGGGAGTAAAGAATGAGATCATTAATTTTGCCTTTGCTGCTTTGAGAAGCGGCGCTACCAACGTTGGCAAAGAACTTGTGAATGTGACGAGCGATGAAAATCGCGATGAAAAGCAACCGTCCAGTTTAGAATTCAGAACTTTCACCAATGCCTTGAAGACCGGTATCATAGGAACTGGCCAAGAATTAATGGAGATAGGACGGGAGCGCATAATGGAAAGCTCCCCACAGGCACAAAATTCGGAAATATCCGAGGAATCCACGGGGACGAAAAAATCGGTGGAAGAAAAATAAATCAGGAGTTCTACGCGGAAAGACTCAAGCCGTTAATCGGCTGAGGACCTTTCCCTTTCATCCTCACTCTATTCACTTCCGAAGAATATATTGATCTTGGATATCGTTCATTCGTAGCCAGAGATTACGAAACTGGAGGTGGGTAATTTTGAAAAAAATATTTGTCAACGGCATTAACATTTGTTATGAATCGATCGGGGAAGGATTTCCTTTGATCGGACTTTCAGGAAAAGACAGCAACATGGACTCTTGGAACCCGGCAATCAAGGCCGCGTTAAGCGAAAGGTACAACTTCATCATGCTCGATCATCGAGGTACTGGCCGGAGCGACGCTCCGACAGAAGCTTACGACATCTCGGATATGGCCAAGGATGTCATTGGGCTAATGAACGCGCTTGATATCGAAAAGGCACATATTTTAGGCCAATCCATGGGGGGAATGATTGCGCAGGAGCTTGCAATCGAAAGCCCCAGCCGTGTGTCGAAATTAATCTTATGTTCCACGACCTGCGGGGTCAAACGGGTGCCGCCTTCTTTTCGGATGATCAAGTGGCTGATGCGAAAGAACGCTGCATATTCCCCGCAAAACACGCTAAATATGCTTTACTCCAAAGCCTATATCCAGGAGAATCCGGACTTGATCGCTTCGCTCGTGGAACGGATGCAGATCGCGCCTTCGAATCCTAGAAGCATGGAGATTCATCGTGAGGCGAGCAAAAATTTCGATTCGTACCATCGGCTCGGGCAAATTTCGGCACCAACGCTTATTATTCACGGCGAGGATGATTGGGTCTTCAGTTCGAAGCATCCTAAGATTCTGAACCGTCGTATTCCAGGCTCCAAGCTGATTCTATTTCCCCATGCGGGACACGGTGTCTTTTCACAGGAGCAGCGCAAGGTGTTGGAGGAAATCCATCGTTTCTTAGATTGATCGGCATTAACGCAACAAAAAGACGACTCTTATTGATTTTGAATGAGTAGTCGTCTTTTCATTAGATGAGTCCTTCGTAGTAGGGGCAGCCTATCAAGATTTGGCAAGTCGTACATTATCAACGAGCGAACTGGCGCAGCTGCCTTTCCTTCTATTATCTCCGGGGAGCAGTTCACGGTTATTCGTGGAGCAATGGTTTGCGGCCAGTGGTTTCACAGCGAAGCCAGATATAGAGCTGGGGAGTATCGATTTGCTTAATGAGTTTGCGAGTTTAGGTTACGGGACTGTTTTCATTACCCGCTCGGAGAGCTTTGAAGTGGTAAGCTAATCGAGCCTCAGTTGGAGATGAGCTCCCTCCTAGCATCGTCCTCGCTGTCCGCTGTGACATCAAGTTGTCGTTTAGCGGCTGATCGTTTCACCCGAATGCTCCTTTCTCAGAGCGAGTAGTTTGCATAAGCTCATTCAATGCCTGGATTAAGCTATCGCTCAATTTATTATTTCAACGAAAAGGCCTGTAGACCCCTTCCGCTGGGAAGGTTTGTCTACAGGCTGGGACAAATGTTAAAACATATTTCTTCCCTGAGTCATCGCTGCCTAAGGCGATCGCCGTTTTAGCGTACCGACTGCAGCCAGCTTTGTTCCCCAACCACCGATATGTCCAGCTTCTTTCGTCATGATAAGTTCGGCTCCTTAGTTTACAGCTTTTAAAGCGATATCCAACACTTCCTTAATAGAGTGGGCGGAGCGGTTTCGTTTGATCAGTGCCACGCCAATCTCCAGCGCGATCCGCTGCGCCTGTTCGCGGGCAGCCGCATCTTCGATGTGGTCGATGTCCGCGACGTGGATAAAACCATGGACGCGGCACAACATTATCGCTCCAGCAAATCCTATTGTGTCCTGCAGCAGTCTTGCCACATACAAATCCTGATATCCTCGGGTCTTCGCCAACCGGTCGGCGGCATGCCCGTTCCAAAGCTCGCGGAACTGAAGCTCGAATTGTGTCCATAATTCGTGCACAGTACCCAGCAGGTAGTGGCGGTAATCAGTGCGCTCCTTCGCATCCGTGCTCCAGCCCTCTTGGCCTGAATAGTTTAGCAGCAGATTGGCGATAACCGTCCCGATATCAAAGCCCATCGGACCGTAATAAGCAAATTCGGGATCAATGACCTTCGTAGAATCCGGCTTGATGAAGATATTATCTGTATGCAAATCGCCATGCAGCAGGGCCTGAGCTTTCGTCAGAAATTTCTCCCTCATCAGCGTAACCTCGAGATGCAACTCCTTATCCGCCCAAATGCGCTCAACGGCATCACGGATATGAGGCTCGAAAATGTTCATCCGGGACTTTGTATAAGGAGCATATAAGATAAGATCCTCGGTGATATTGCAAAGCTCCGGATTGATGAACGATTTCACCCGCAGTTTCTTCTCCTGTTGGTCCATGGCCAGGTCCGAGGTGAAGAACATCGTCCGTGCCAAGAATGATCCGATATGCTCAGCAAACAACGGATAACAGCCCCGCTCCATCAGTCCGCGGCGCATGACGGTGTGATCGCTCAAATCCTCCATGACCATCAACGCCAAATCCGGCTCGTACGCGTATACCTTTGGCGTCAGATTAGGACAAAGCTCCCCTTGAATGCGCAATGCTTCGCATTCAATGCGTACTCTGTCCAGCGTCAAGGGAACCGATTCGCCGAGCATCTTGAAATAAGGCAGCGCCTGCTTCAGAATTAAGGCTCGCCCTGAGGCCGGGTCTGATATATGAAACACAAGGTTAAGATTACCGTCGCCGATCTCCCGTGACTTGAGCTGCGCACCATCCGGGAATACATCCTCGATGCCGTGTGCATACTCGACCGCTTCCGCTTGCGTTAAAGCGTGATAATTTGTCATTTCCGCATCCCTCCGAATACCGATTCCTATTTAGCCTAGAATATCGAGCACGGGCTGGAGCTGTTCCGTGATGGCAAGGTCGTATTGACGCACCGTAATGTCGGCGGCTTGGCGACAGACCGCTAAGAAAACAGCGTAAACTCGTTAATATATTAATATGCTAAAAATATATGCATTATGATTCCTGATTACCTAAACACTGACGTAGAATACATTTTCGAGGGAGGCTTGTTGAAGTATTTTGATTTCACCATAGAGGCTCTTCAGGGAAGCACAGGAGTAGTTCTTAATAGAAAGAAGCATTAAATAATTTTTCATCCCTTAAAACAAATATTTTTTTAAAAAGATAGAGGTGTTTAAAATTGGCCTCCTTCCAAAGTACACAACATAGCAATTCCAAATTTGGATGTTTCAAATGTAAACATGTATGCCATAAATTTACTAATAAAGCAGACCACTAACATGACAAAATTCAAACAACGAGGGAAAACATAGAGTAATCATATTTATTTAGGGCTGGACCCACTCACAAAAAAACGTAAAGAGATATCTAAACGCGGCTTTAAAACACAACGAGAAGCAAAGGCAGTAGCACGCCTTGTAGAATTAGAAATTCAAAATGGCACTTTTACCATAGAATCCGATAAGCCTTTTGATCAATTCGCCCAGGGTTGGTTAAAAACGTATAGCCGCAGCGGTGTGAAGATAAGCAGTGTGAGAGCTCGAGAAAAAGAAATGAAGCATTTCACCTCTAATAAGTACACTGGCTTAAGAATGGGTATTTATTGATAAGCTCTGGATCTAGTAATCTTTATTTTTTTTATCAGTCGTTCTAGCTCGAATTTAGATGATCTCACTTTTAACAAAAGATCCATTCGCAAAAATTACTCATTGGAGACATATCTTTTTGCTTCACAATTTCTATATAATTTTATAACCTCTTCACTTACCACAACCCCTCCTTTGGATTTTTTCTTATTGGGTGTGACGAACTGATCTTAGTGATAATTAGAATTCAATCTTTATTTCATTTATCATATTTATTCAAGCAATTTTATTTAATAAACCTTTTAACTAGGTTCATGATGTTTTTTACATCATGCCGCCCGTAAGATGAGAGGTGTAATATCTTTAACGTAATGTGCAAAAGGTGCGGTATATTATGGTTTTTGCTAATGAGAAGTGTAACATCTTTAACGGGATTTTATCGTTTTTCACTTGAATGCGTTAGCAAAATGTTAACATGTCTTTCCTTACAAACATTCTTAAGAACTTTTCCTTTAGAACTTACCTATCAATTCCCATATGAACTTTTTGCAAGTGCCAATGAAAAATTAGAACCCATTTTCCACTAACCATTTCATAATGCTTTCTTCTCTTTGCTTAATATCGTCTTGCTGCGCATCGTATTTACGCATTTTCTTCTGTGCAACAATATTTCCATCTACCATAAACAGTATTCTTTCAGTTTTTGCTGCCACCTTTACATCATGCGTAACGAGCATTACCGTTGTCCCTTTTTTATTAATCTCTGCAAGAATTGACATAATCTCTTCTTTCGATTTGGAATCTAATGCTCCGGTCGGTTCATCTCCAAATACGATATCCGGATCATTTATCAATGCTCTGCAGATGCCGACTCTCTGCAGCTGTCCTCCAGAGCCTTGAGTGATATTATGATCTGCAAGCTTTTCAATTCCTGTCATTTTCAACAGTTTTTTTACTTTTTGATTTACCGCATTTTTATCCGCATCTTTTGATACAAGTGCAGGAAACATAACATTTTCAATCAATGACAGATTCTTTAATAGATTAATATCCTGAAAGATAAATCCCATTGTTTCCAGTCGAATCTTCGCCAGTTCTTCTTCTTTTAGACTGCCGATTTCACGGCCTTTAAATTTCACACTACCAGAAGTAATTCTATCCATACCGCTTATATTATATAGCAGTGTTGATTTCCCGCTTCCAGATGGCCCCATGACCGATACGAATTCACCTTCTTCTATCTCCAAGTTTACATCCTTTAAGATATGAAGCTCATTATCTTTTCCTAATGCTATTTTTTTGTTCATACTTTTTGCTTCTACTATATTGCTCATCTATATTCCTCCCATGCCAAATATTAATATCAAAGTCTATTTCCTCAGAGGGGCCTGGAATGCTTTTTTCAGGAAAAACAGTTGGCGTCTATACACAGATGATTTCTTTCATATCAGCAAAAATGCCTCCTGCCCGTGCCTTACAGTACTGTTAACTTCTTAATACGACAGATAGGTCATCTTTTACGGCTACCTTACAGGACATAAATATCGTCAATCCAACAGCTATAATCAGCGCTAACGGACAAAGTAGCCCGGTCTGCCATATAATATGGACAAATTCAATTTTTGCCGCTCCCATAGAGGACATGGCCATACTTACCAGAAACTCCCCTAAATAATTCGAAACCAGCACGCCAAGTATGATTCCCACTACCAGGACCATCATCGTTCCTGCCATATATTGATGACTAATTTGCTTTGAAGTTAATCCCACACTTCGCATGATGGCAATCTGAGACATATCCTTTGATAATAACATTCGAAGGAATAATGCCGTGATTAATACAGCTATGATGATCGCGATGGCGATTCCGCCCATTACTACTGTGCTCATCTGTTCAATGAGATTTCCAAGAGTCTGATGCGTATATTCTTTGATATCATTTACCTGCGCAGAATCATAAGTATTCTGGTAGTAGTCCATTTTCACGCGTTTATCAACGCCCGGAGCCATATCCATGCTCACAATACACCAAAGAACGGCCTCTTCATTTACCCCAAGACTCTTATGCGCCTTTGCTGTTTTTCCCCCATTTGTAATATCCTGATAAATACCCGTGACTGATAAAGTCTGTTCTTCCCCGCCAACCCTGACGGTTACTTCATCTCCTACTTTCTTGTTTAATCCGACTTTTTCGGCATTGGCAAAGGAAAGCGAGATTTCCCCTTCACCCTCCGGTGCTCTGCCTTCCAAATATTTTAATGGAAATACGGAAAAATCTCCGGTTTCAATATTAATATAGTCCCAGGAACCTTCCGCATTTTTGACCGGGTAAGAACTTGTGATGTAAAGTGCAAACTTTTCAATATCATCATCATTTTTCAACTCTTCCTCCAGTTTTATAAAATCTTCGGTAATCGTATCTGTCCTTCGAAGATCGATTCTCATGTCGGATTTTCCTATTCCCATGTATGTGGAAAATTCCGGTGAATTCATGGTGTTATAAATATTTAAGGGGAGTATGAGAATAAACGTACATAAGATAAAAATTACAAACAGCAGCCTGTATAATTTGAATCGTTTCAATACATTCCTCAGCCCCATGTAAATATTAGTGCTGAATAATTTGTTCTTAAGCAGCGGGAAACTGTATTTTCGGTTCTTTCCGTGCTCCATGATATCTGAACGCAAAGCTTCCACCGCAGAAATCTTATCGATTCTTTTCAGTACTTGCTTGCAGTACATCACAATCATGAAATATACAAGTAATGGGGCTATAAACGATAGTATATATTTTAAGCTTCCTGACAAATCGGAAGATATATAAAGTCTCATATTACCGTTTAACAGATTTACCGCTACAAAGGAAATCAAATAACCGATAATACCGGCTACTACTGAGATGACTCTGTATTTGTTAAGATAGACCTTTTTTATTTCTTTTTTGGCTATCCCCATTGCTTTCATAACACCGATTTCTCTAATATCTTCATCAATCGTTGCCAGAAATGTAAGTCTGATACAGAGCGAAGCAATCACAATAAGCAGAATACTAATAAATATAATGACAATCGCAACTGCCATATCTGACATGGCATTAAACATTGTAAATATCTTTCCTTCGATTATTGGACCGTTTGCCGGAAGACCCGCTTCGATATAGGCAGTCTGAACAGCAGCAGAATCCCCGTTTTCATTCAGCATGAATTCGATCAGATATTCCAGTTCCCCAGCCTGCATTTTAAGCATTTCATCATAGTCATTTTGATTTACCACAAACCGTTTCGAAGAAGTAAGGGAAGAGTTCATCTCAAAATCTCTTGCATAATCTGAAATGACAAACTCTTTCTCATCCCCGCCGCTTTTCACAGTAATCGTATCACCTATTTTTAAGTCATGTTGTTCCATGAAATAGATGGGAACAGCAACGAAACCTTCCTTTACATCCAGCTTTTCATTATCCAGATCCAATATAAAATCAAATTTCTTATTCTGGACAACAAAGGAAATATCTTGTATAGTTCCAGCCATCGTTTGATTTTGGCCAAAATGAATATTGCTTCCATCAATATTCTGAAGAATCATCGTCTCCTGCATCGCTATATGGTCATGGTATTGTTCTGTGAATTGGTCGATTTCCGCCTGGTCATAATCTCCTGCATGCATCACTGTAATGTCAGCTGGAGCTGCTCTTTCCTGAAGATCGGACATCGCCTGAATTAGATTGGCAATGTTATTAATAGCACTGGCAGCCAAAATAACTGCCAACGTGATAAATACAAATACTGTCATCGTTACAATTTTGTTTCGGAGGAAATCATTCTTGACTATTTTCAAAAACATTATTTTTTCTCCTTCCTGCATCGCTAAAATTTTTCTATTTTATCCTTGTCTCTATTAACCTTGCTCCTTTCTTTAGGAGGGAGAATTTCCATTCATTTTTTGAATTATTAATGTTCTTACATGCTGGTTCCTTAGTAGATAGACTTGACCTGAATGATTATTGAACTTACTAAAGTAATCATACAATGTGGTATTTATTGGAACAAACCTGCTTGAGCCTAATTTTTTACTAAGCCCTCAGCCCTATTTTAGTAAGTTGACTATGGAAGGTTATTAGAAAATAAATTATGGACAGGCTTAGCCATTCAGATGTTTAAATAACGAAAGATGTATATCTTCATGTCACCAAATAAAAAAACTTCCCACGAGTATTAAACCCATGAGAAGCTTCACTTAAATCCTTTATGTCAGCAAAATGTTAGCATTTCACTTTTCTTGTAAAATAAACGCTGTCAGCGGAGCTCGGACTAAAAACGCGAGGTCCTGCCGCAACGTCCGAGTGAACAACTTCCTGTTGGCCTACATCATGCTGCCCATTTATCAAGGCATATTATTTATGAAAACAGATTAATAAAGATATTGATAATATAGTGTTTTCATCTTTTACTTAATATATTTTAAAACAGATGATAAAAAAGCTATGAGCAAAATTATGAGCATTGAGAATTTGAATTCTATAGTATGTCTACTTTCTTATCAGTAAAAACAAATGGTTATTTAAATCCTGCTAATTTTTGCCGATATCTACTCATAATTTGTAGATATTTCCCGGGAATTTGTTGAAATTTGAAAAATAGTGTTTTCTTTTAATTGATTGGGGTGGAGGGGTAAATTTTCAAATGTATCAGGTATCGCAATCTCTGTTTCATTGGTTGCTCTAATCTTTATTTTTGTTGATTAACAAAGTCTTTATCTGTATCGTCTATGGACTTGTTCGTATCGGGTAACGCTATAAGCACTCCGATGTCGGATTGAACAAAGATACGCGGATTAACCTCTTATAAGAACTCATATCCTTTTCACTCTATAACGTGGCCATACTTTTGAACAGTGGGTGTAGCATTCTCACTTCCTTCGAAGAGAATGCTCGTCCATCAGATAAATATCATGTCGCATATCAGACTTCTTTTCTTAATGATGAAGGTTCTTGGGATATAATTGCAAGAGTATATCGCCCAGCGATACGAAACAAAAAAAGAGCCGATCAATCCTTTTTTGTCGAACGTTATTAGG
This sequence comes from Peribacillus huizhouensis, assembly GCF_014138605.1. Classification (GTDB taxonomy): domain Bacteria; phylum Bacillota; class Bacilli; order Bacillales; family DSM-1321; genus Peribacillus; species Peribacillus huizhouensis. Next base: position 50,919 of record NZ_JACJHX010000016.1, read on the forward strand.
GATGACTCATGTTTTTTATTGAGGTTCTTAACCGCCTCAACTCCCATTTTATCAAACATTCTTTTTGCTTGCTTCAAGTTGTGTATATTGTTTAGATGCATATCGCTTGAATTTTCTACATCAAAAATTTCCTTCTACAAATCTTTACACAGTTAATCATAAAAACCTTAAAAAAGTACCTTATTTTCGAAATATGGAGAAAAGCCCTCCCCATTTTCCTTTAGGTTTTTGTATCGCTTCTTCTAAACGTTTATTAAAATCATTTTGTGAACTCCATTCCTTCTTCTGTTCGTCCCGCATATTTTGTATTTCTTTTTGTAAGAGTTCACTTTTTTGTTTTTCTTGTTGCAGCAATGTTTCGTAATGGATATTTTGTTGTTCAGTTAATTTTTCAATTTTAGCATTAGTTTTTTGCGCTGAATTTCCAATACTAGAACTTATAACATGATGATCTTGCTGGAGTCGGGAAACCTTTGTTTTAAGCTCTAACATATCGTTTGTCAGTTGGACATTCATTTCACGTGTGGCTGCGAGTTCATTGGCAAAAAACATTAAGACCTCTTTTAATTGATTGGGGTCATGAGGTATATTTTCATATGTATCGGTTATCGCAATCTCTGTTTCATTGGATCCTTCTAATCTTTCTTTTTGTTGATTCACAAGGTCTTTAGCTGTATCGTCTAGGGGCTTGTCCGTATCGCGTAACGCTATAAGCGCTCCGATGTCAGATTGAATAAAGATACGGCGATCGCCATCTTTCAAAAACTCATATCCATTCCGCTCTAAGATTTGGCCATACTTTCGAACAGTGGGAGTTGCAATCCCTACTTCTTCTGCCACTTCCTTGGAAGAGAAAGCTCGTTCATTCGGTTGTATATCACTTCGCATATCGGACCTCCTTCTCTATTAAATATGAAGGTTTTTAGATTTATTTGCAAGTTATGTCGCCCAGCGATACGAAACAAAAAAAGCCGATCCCCCTTCTTGAGGAATTCTATTGAATGGGGCTGTTAAAACTGAACCCTACAGAAAATTTTCAATTCCCAAAGTAACAAGTAAAAGTAGAAGATATTGAAAGTCAGGAAGAAGAGATTAAATTTTTGGCAAAGGAGGAGCTTGCAGATTCTTGCGCCTGCTGATTCAGACAGCCATTAACACAACCATGGAACCATAAATTGCTCATGTGACGGCTAACATGGAAGAAAAGGCCTCCCAAAAGTTCGATAAACTAATGGAAGACCTTCTCTAATTGTTAGTTTTTCATTTGTTAGGTTTGTCGCTTTTTTGACGAATGCACACAAAACCCAACCCAGGCAGTCTAACAGCCCGATATAAAAGGGGTTTAAATCCCTTATTACATCATGCCGCCCGTGAGCTATTAGTGTGTAATATTGTTAACATTGAGTGCAAAAAGTGCGGTACATCAACATTTTGGATATTTCTGGTTGTAACATCTTTAACGGCGATTTACCGTTTTTCATGAGATTGTGTTAGCAAAATGTTAGCAAATTGAGTGCTGTAACCGTTACTAATCCTTAGATAAAAAATATAAACTTGGAGGCTTGGGAAAGTGGCTTCAATTCATTATATAAACAATAAATTAAAGAGGCAGTTTGAAGACATTCAATATCTTATGAAGAAACAAGAAAAGCTTTTTGAAGAAATGAATAAGTCAATAACTGAAAAGGATGACTACGAAATTAATTTAGAAACGACTGTTAGAAAACTAATTGAGCATGGTCTTTCAAAAGTTGAAATTACAGGAGTCACGCCTATAAGATATGAGGAAATTCTCGCTGAAAGAAGATATTATAACATCCCGTATATATACTTAAATGTAGATGAAGTGAAGGACTAACTAGGGAGATTCACCAATCCAATAATATAGATGAACTAATTAACCCGCTAAAAGAACAGCAACGAATCCGTTTCATACACAAGGTATTACTTCGATACAAGCAGGAGTATGATGACCTTACCAAATCAAAGAACAACGACAACTATGAAGAGCTTAGCCTAAATTACATAGATCGAACAGGTAAAGATCAAGATGCTAAACGAGCATATTCCACTTTAGTCCGTAGGTTTGGCAATGAAATAAAAAGAATGCGGGAGAAAGTACTAATAAAATTTTCCGAGTAAAAGTATGTAATAATATGTAATCTAAACTAAATTGGAAATTAAATATTGTTAGAATAGGATATACATGTAAAAATCTTAAAAGCAGGTGAATTATTTTCACCTGCTTTTATACTTGTTTCGCTATCCACATGACTGATCTGCGGAAACATATCGACTGGCTGCATTTCAAGTGTTTTGTATCTTCCGTCTTCTTATATCCTTAAATCACGTACCAATATCGCTGGGTTGCAGGAGACGTAGACGACCTTTTTCGGTTTCATAACAATAATGGTTTGAAGCAAGGCTTCTTCACAGCCTTTGCACGGTGGATCGACAATAAGGACATCTGCCTTATTTCCTATTACTACGCCCGCTTCCCCGGAGGCAAAATCTGCATTCTTAATCTCATTTAGTACTTGAAAATGAATCTAGCATTGATCTTTATATCGTTTTCGATAATTCATGTGATTCCTCTTGTGCTTCTTCTTTTAGCTGAGATTTATCCATAAGTTTTACAAATGGATAGTAAATAACTATTGTTACAGCAAGAGTAATGATTTGAATAATTGCACCGCTGATTTTACCTCCCGTTGCAAGATACCCGCTAATGATTGGAGGCATTGTCCATGGCACTACAATGCCGATCGGTTTTGCTACTAAGCCAGAAGCCATGCTAAAGTAGGTAATCAGTGCAGCAGCCATTGGAGCCAGAATAAATGGGACGAGTAATTTGAAATTTAAGACAATTGGCAGCCCAAATAACGCTGGTTCATTAATATTGAATATTCCTGGTGCAACCGTGAGTTTTCCCATTGCTTTATTATTTTTACTTTTTGCAAATAACCATAGGCAAATAACCAGTCCAATTGTTGCTCCTCCACCGCCTATCCAAACAAAGTTAAACATAAATTCATTTGTAACAATATGCGGCAATTCCTTTCCGGCTTGAAACGCCAGTCGATTGGCATCTGTATTTTGTAACCAAATCGGTTGAATCACCGGGTTGATGGTGTTTGCACCGTGAATGCCAACAAACCAAAATATTGAATTTAGTGCGATGATCACCAATGTGCCCCATAAACTTCCACCAAGAACACTAAGTGGTTTCCCTAACGTATTTGTTAATAGAGTATGAATGTTATCAATACCTGCTAGTCCTAAGAATAAATAAACTAGACCCCAAAACACGATCACCATTAATCCTGGTAATAATGCAGCAAATGATTTCTCTACTGCTATGGGTACGCCCTCCGGCATTTTTACAGTAAAATTTTTCTGGACGAAGAATCTAAAGATTTCCGCAGATATCAAACCTACAACAATGGCTACAAAAAGGCCGCCGCTACCAAGATAGGCATAGGAAATTCCAGAACCTGCATTCGAAACTAGGTCTGGCGTAACGATGACAAAACTGGATAATGCTATAATTCCGGCGGAAACGCCATCAACTTCATAATACTCAGCTAAACTATGGGCCATTCCAAAAACAGCAACAAGCGCCATCAGTCCAAAAGACCCATTAACGATTTTGCTAAAAATAGAGGCTAACCCGATGTCGGCCAACCAATCAGTGTAACCATTTATCGGTAGATTTCCTAATATAAGAAATATGGATCCGATAATAATAAGAGGCATACTTAATAAAATTCCATCCCGTAATGATTGCAGATGTCTTTGGCCACCAATTCTACCCGCAATCTCTTCCACTTTTTCTAACAACTTACTCACTCCTTTTTAAGTTTTCTAATTGAATGACTGTGTCAAAGGCTATTGTTGATTTATGCGGAAGTACGGGGCAGGAGAGACCCTGAAGGCGCTAAGGCAGGGCCCGATTCCGCCAAAGAAAGCAAAGCTCCTGGAGCGCAAATCAACAGCCATGTTTAACACAGCCATTTGAACAAATACGATAATATTCTTTTATGAAAGGGTAAACATAAAGCTTGACAATGGCTTTAGATAATCTAATAGAAAGATAGATTCTTCTGTAAGACGACCAATCACATTCCTATCTCCCTCATTTTCCATATCTTTTAGCGCGATTTGAGTTTCTCCCTTATATTGTCCAAAATGATTATTACAGATCAAAATATCCCCTTTTTTTATAGGGAGGGTATGATTGGCCGGGATATCCTCATTATTATATTTAACACGTGTGGAGGATGATCGAATCATGTATTCAGATCGGTCGCCTCTATACTGGTGAACTTCATCGAGAATCATGTTCTTTTCTAACTCTGAAACATTAGTTGAAAACTCAATTTCAAATGACGGGTGGGTGTTTAGATACGCATCTGACATAACCCTTAATTCTTCTTCTGTAGCATACGCATTTCCAATTAATACATCATTAATAGTTCCCATTAATCTATAATGGGTAACTTGAGTATGAATAGTTAAATTTCTATGTTGTTCCAGCGTAGATAATCCTGTCTGAACCGGCCAAGGTCCCAGATTACCCTCCTGAGAGGTAACAAAAGCCCCCGTTTGGATATGATATTGATTGAACACACTTGTTGTTTGTTCAAAATGGCGCTGGGAAATCCCAGAATACTTTTGAGGATAAAAGTTATGTGAAGCATATAAATTTTCAATATTAGGTTGGTAGCTCATAATATTATCTATATATCTAGTTCCACTGCTCATATTGACTTCAATGATTAAACCATATGGATTTTTTGTCATTTTCGCTTCCTCTGCTCCGGTAAAACCCAGGTCCAGACGAATTCCTGCTGCACCTAATTTTTTAAAAAAGGAAAGATCGTTATAACTGATATTTAACTGCTCAAATAATTCGGGATTAATGTCTAAGATGGTATCCATACCAATAGAATTACCATATTCTATTATGTTTTTAAATTTATTAACAACTTCATCTTGATCGCCGTCAATTTCTAACAAACTTGTAAAAATTCTTGTATATCCATACTTTCTGGCAAGGTCCAGATATTCCTTGTCAAGTTCAAAGCTGCTCTTTGCCGGATAAATTGATACGCCAATACGTTTCATGTTTTATGCCTCCTGTTTCTTTCAATGGAATTCTGAAAAAGCGCAACCTTCTTTCAAACTGGTTTGAATCCCCATATTTAATCGGGTACATTCACTTTTTTATACACATCTATTAGTTCCTTCACCAAATCCAAAAATGTAATCGCATTCATTAAATGATCTTGTGCATGAACCATTAATAGCGTAACCTCAAATTTTTCCCCGGAAGCTTCTTGAGTTAACAAACCAGTTTGTGCATGGTGTGCTTTTACTAATTCCTCATTTGCTTCCTCAAGTCTTTGGATGGACTGTTTGAAATTCCCTTCCTTGGCAGCCTGGACAGCCTCCATTCCAAAACTTTTGGCATTTCCGCTATGCATAATTAAACCCATTACAACTTCTAAATTTTTTGGCTCCTCCACCAGATGTTCCCCGCCCTTTTAGCTTGTTAGATTTGTCCTAACAATTAATTTTCATTGTTTGTAATCAATTCTAATGCAGTGGCTAACACTTTTTCGCCATCCATTTTACCGTAGTCTTTCATATCAATGACTGCGACCGGAATATGGGCATCGGCGACTATTTTTTCAAATTTACTTTTCATGAAACGTACTTGCGGACCAATCAATAAAACATCTACTTTCTCCTTTGCTAATAACTTGGTAGCTTCGTTAGAAGACAGCGCCATGACATCAGCATCGATTCCTTTCTCCTGCGCCGATTTTTTCATTCTAGTCATTAATAAACTTGTACTCATTCCCGCAGAACATACAAGTAGGATTTTCTTAGTGGTCATTTTTCATATCTCCTTTACTTTTATTATGTGAATTACTTTACACTTTAAGTGTAAAATGAATGCGCTTTATTTTTAAGTTTAGATATTTCCTTTAGCTAACGGAAAGGTGTACTCATTTAATGGAATTCCATAAATGGATGACCTTTGAAAGGTAAATTAAAGGCGGCAATTGAAAATAAAAAAAGCCAATTGCTTTTGTAAGCAATCAGCTCAATTATGAATTTGCCCATACATCATTTTCACGATTTCCTCTTTGGAACTGCTTTTAATTAGTTTTTGAACGGTTGATTTATGTTCGATAATATTAATTAATAGCTGATACATTTGATTTAAATTATCAGAACCACCTTCTTCAATATTTAATAAACAAACAAATTGAACCATTTTTTGTTCATCCCATTGAATCGGAGATTTTAACGTACATACTGTCCAAAATGTTTTATTTGTTATGGGTTTAATTGGGTGTGGGATAGCAACTAAATTGCCAAAACAAGTGGTTGCCAGATTTTCTCGTTCTAATACAAGTTCTACATAATCTTTTGAAACGAGACCTTGTTTATATAATTCATTACACAAGAAACGAATCGTATATTCCTTGGTATCCAATTCTTGATGAATAAATATCCGTGATGGATGTAAATAATCCTTTATATTGCTTTTAGAGGAAACTAATTTTTTCTTTATATTTGTAATATCTTCCTCTTCTAAAAATGTATTGACCACAAGAACTGGTATACCTAATTTCTCCTTAATTGGAATGGTGCTAATAATAAAATCAATCCCCGATAAATTATATGAGGCCAAATTATAATAATTGATTGTACCTACTATTTGGATGTCACTTTTAAATACATTTTGCAAATGATAAAACAGAAGTCTTGCACTTCCCATACCAGTTGCACACACAATTAAAACCCTTTTTGCTTGTTTTTGTTTTTCCTTCAACCGTTCAAGGGCCGCTCCAATATGCAAGGCAATGTATGCAATTTCATTTTCATCTGTTTCTTTATTTAAGTAGTCCTCTATACATTTACTTGCAACAACAGCACCTTCAAATGCACTTGGAAATTTTTTCTTCGTTTGGTTCAATAACGGATTTCGCATATTTAGTCCATATCGTAATCGATTCATGGCTGGCCGAAGGTGTAAGGTTATCCCTTTTATAAATTCTAAGTCATTATAGAAGTCCCAATTAAACTCAGTCCTTAATTTTTCCATCATGCAATTCACAAGATTATTTACTTCATCAAATTCGCCAAAATTGGTTAATTCCTCTTTGGTTAATAATTTTGTCCCTAATAAATGGACAATAATATAATCGATTTCCGATTTTGGGAAAGTTAACCCAGTAATGAACTCGACCTCTTTAATAATTTCCATTGAAACCATTTTTTCAATTGCATGTTCATTCCCTATGTGAACACCCAATGGATCAATGATAAAGCCTTCTTGTATTCTTTTACATGCAATCGCAATATGAATAGTCAAGTTTCCCAGTTCAACATCCGAAATGTTAATATGATGATCATTTACCTTTTTTATCAGGACCTCTTTTATTTTTTCAAAAAATACGCTTTCTACTAGTTGAAAGGGGTCACCTTTCAAAGTAATATCCCAACTTTTTCTTAAGATCAAATTTGACAAACATGACCTTTTCATATGTTCGTCCCCTTCTACTTTTGTTCCATAATGAGGACGGTTCATGATTTTCAATTTGTATTTATTTGTAATTTCTCGGACTAATTTCAGGTCTTGTTGCAGCGTTGATCTGGAAACAAATATTTCTTCTTCTAAAGTCTCAAATTTAATAAAATCCTGAGCCAGCAGTAATCGTGTTACTATATATCGAACCCTGTCTTCCTGTTCCATGTAAGTAGTTGACTCGTTATTTTCTTCAGATAATAGAGAAGATTTTTTTGAAAGTAATTCGGAATTCAACACTTTCAATTGGTAGCCTTTTCCCCGTATCGATTCAATATGAATACTTAACATACCACAACTGTTAAGCTGCAACTGTTTAATTTCATTACGAACTGTTCTGTCACTAATACCCATTTCTTTAGCAATCCATTTAGCAGTTACGGGTTCAGAGGATTCTGCTAGAAATTGTAAAATACTTTTTTGACGTTTGGTTAACGATAACATTCAAATCAACCCTTCTAGCATGCTACTATCATTACTCCTATTTTTGTTTATCTTTCAACTATTGTTGCTATTATAGTCAGAGATAAATTTTTGATTCTATTGTATCAAACTTATCTTAATAATTGAACGATTCTATTTTTACCTTTCTTCACTGTATTGGCAATCAATTCAAGTACTGAAGAACAGTATATTTATTTAAAGTTATAGATAAATATACACAGTCAATATGTCCCTTGACACGGAGCCTTTATGAGCTTGGTGTCCTGAGAAGGGAGAAAGTGTGAAATTTCTCTTCCTTTCGAAAGGCGAATAGCCTACCGCGCTCACCTCTCCATGTAAAGCGATGATATACAAATAATATACTGCCAAAACCTATATTTTTTCGCCATGAGTGCCTGTCACTCCCCGAAGTTTAGTAGATTTTGTCGACAAATTCAGATAGTAGAATCTTTGATGATTGTAAATTTATAGGTTAACCCATACAAAGGCTCAGTAGTTAAACTGAGCCTTATAAAATAACTGTTTAATTTAAAATAAGCTGTTATACACACTACACGTGCACGGAGTGTATGTGGCAACACACGGGGTGTTGATGAGTAATTAATTCTTCAAGGAATCAATCAAAATTCCCGTTTACCATTACATATACGCAATATGGGATATTCCTTTAATTTCTTTAAACATTCTTCCTGTTACGGATTTTGATTAAAATATCTATTATTTTTATTTGACCATGGAATACTGCTTGTAATAATAAAACCAACACAGCAAAATTTAATGGCTTTTTGTTAACATCAACAAAATCAAAGAAAACAGGTACAAAAGAGATTATAAAAGTTAAACTCCCTGATATCACTAAGATAAACAGGTATAAAATCCTAATTAAATTATCAATCCATTTATCATAAAACTCTTCTTATAGGTAACATTTATGTATTTACTTCCGTATATCATAATTTTAAGAATATGCGAGATAATAAACCTTTTGATGTGTCAAACTTCCAGAACAGTCTAATATTTATTATAAATATAAAGAAACTATCTCTTACTATTTCGAGATAGTTTCTTACTACAAATGAACTTTTAATTATTCAGGGTAGCGGATGCCTCTTTTCCCTTTTTATAATATGTTTCCATTACATCTTTTGGAACCATACTACCTCCTGTTGCCCAAGCGATATGTGAAACATTTTTTATTTTATTTTTTAAGTTGTTATTCTCTATATACCTTTGTCCAGCTTCATCTCTGAATAATTGAATTGGACCATGGATTCCAGCTAATGCAGAAGGTTCTAATTGAATATTTTCTGAGTCGGATAACATACTTAATAGTATATATAACTCCTCATCTTTTACAGTATATGATCCACTCATTAGGTTTTCTAATGTTTTCCCTACGAAACCTGAAGCCCTACCAACAGCGAGTCCATCTGCATCAGTAATGTTATCGATTCCAAAATCTTGCACCGATACTTTATCATGCATACCTGTCATTAATCCTATAACCATACATGGGGAATGTGTTGGTTCGGCAAAGAAGCAATGTACATTATCCTTGAAAACTAACTTTAGCCCAAATGCTACTCCACCAGGTCCGCCACCAACTCCACATGGAAGATAAACAAATAATGGATGATCCTCATCAACAACTACATTCATTTCTTCTAATTGCCTTTTTAATCTATAAGCTGCTACAGCGTATCCTAAAAATAAGTTAGTCGAATTTTCATCATCAACAAAGTACATGTTTGGATCTGCTTCTGCTTGTTTTCTACCTTCCTCTACTGCCTTACTATAATCTGATTCGTACTCAATTACTGTAACACCCTTGCTTCTAAGGAGGTCTTTCTTCCATTGTTTTGCGTCAGCTGACATATGAACATAAACCTTGAACCCTAATTGTGCACTCATTATTCCGATACTAAGGCCTAGGTTTCCAGTTGATCCCACTGCAATTGAATACTTCGAGAAAAACTCTCTAAATTTATCACTATCGATGTTTGAATAATCATCTTTTATTGTTAGCATGTTATTCTCAATAGCTAAATCTTCTGCATGTTTTAAAACCTCATAAATACCGCCTCTTGCCTTAATTGACCCAGAGATAGCAAGATGACTATCACATTTGAGCAATAATTGACCTAAGATTTCTTGATTATATGTTTCTTCCATTTTACTTTGCATAGTAGGAATTGGAACAATAGGTGATTCAATAATTCCATTTGTTTTTTCTGTTTCTGGGAAAACCTTAGCAATATATGGAGCAAATCTATTTAATCTTTCTTCTGCATCTCTTACATCCTTCTCTGATAAAGAGATCTTTTTAGTAGCATCTGCAAACTTTTCATATTTAGAATTTGTCCAAAACACTTCGTCAGTTGAAATAATCTTGCTCATTAGAGGATACTGCTCTTCCCATTCCTTTATAGTTCTTCCTTGAATTATCTTATTTTCCATTCCAACTCATCTTCCTTCCATAATTTATTTTTCTTATTCATAATTTTTTATATAAATTGTGCTAAAAGTAATACCCCTCCAAGTGCAACAATCGATGCAAGAACAGTTGCAGCAGTGAAGCTCTTAAACGCATCTGGTAATGATAATCCCAAATATTCTTTTACAAGCCAGAAAGCAGAATCGTTAACATGACACCATCCAATAGCTCCAGCACCAATAGCGAGAACTGCAATTTCTGGACTCAAAGTTGGATAAGCGGCCAACAATGGACCTATTATTCCCGCAGCACTAAGCATGGCTACCGTAACGGATCCAATAGCAAGGTGTAAAATTGCTGCTACTAGCCAAGCCAAAATAATTGGGTTCATATTTAATGATTGCATAATATTAGATAACTCTGTACCTAACCCACTATCAACCAAAAACGCATTATAAGCACCGCCACCACCAATGATCAACAAAATGGATGCAATTGACTTAAATCCTTCCTCAGAATGAGATAATAGTTCTTTCATCTTTAGACCACGAGAAAGTCCTAATGTGTAATAAGCTACAAATACTGAAATAAGTAAAGCGATAATTGGATTACCTAAAAATCTAACAAGATTGTAAGAAAAAGAACCTTCTGTAAGATATAAATCACTTGCTGTTTTTCCTACCATAATGAATAAAGGTAGAAGAATAGTAAATAAAGTAATTCCAAACCCAGGAAGCTTCTCATCTGGCGTTGGGGCTTTTACCTCTAATTCATTAAATGCTTCGGTCCTACACTTACCACTAATGAACTTAGCAAAAATTGGCCCAGCAATGATTGCAGTAGGTGTTCCTATAAGAAGTGCATATAAAATAACTTTCCCAACATCGGCTCCCAACATTTCGGTAACAGCAAATGCTGCCGGATGTGGAGGTACCATGGCGTGTACAACCATCAGAGATATTGCCAAAGGAATTCCAATTCTTATAAGCGACACCTTAGCTTGTCTCGCAACGATGAAAATTATTGGAAAAAGTAAAACAAAACCTACTTCAAAAAATACTGGAATTCCAGCAATTAAGCCTATAAGTGTCATAACCCAAGGCGCACGTTTTTCTCCCATAGCATTTAGCATTGTTCGTGCCAAGCGCTCAGCACCACCAGATATCTCTAACATCTTACCTAAGATCGTTCCAAAACCGATTACAACAGCTAGTGATCCCAGCGTTCCACCTACTCCACTTTCAATGGAAGTAACAATATCAGTTAGGGGCATACCTGTAGCTAATCCAATAAAGATCCCCGCCAGAACTAAAGAAATAAATGGATGGACTTTAAGTTTAAGTATAAGAAAAATAAGTATTACAATAGATAAAAATAATACCAGCATCATCATTGCACCTGATTGCATTTTTGTATTCATTCCTTTCGTTTCGCTCAAGGACAAAACGTTATTAAATACGTATGCCTTAAGCGAGATTTTGGAGTTACATTTATCAACATGCAGGCATGTAAATGCTTACATTCATCAATATATAAACATGTAAATGCTTACATTTTAAACCAATAGTATAACCTATATTTTATTTCGAAAGGGCTTTCAAAATTTAAAAGGGTTCAAGCTAATACATTTTCTCTAAACAAAAGATTACAAGATTCATAGTAAATTATTTTATCGCAATGGCATCAATTTCTACTCTTACATCCTTTGGTAATCTAGCAACTTCTACAGCTACTCTAGCGGGATACGGGTATTGGAAGAAATTCCCATACACTTCGTTCATTGCGCCAAACTCATTCATATCTTTTAAATAAACGGTTACCTTCACAACGTCATCTAAACTATAGTTGCCGCTCTCCAATATGAATTTAATATTCTTTAGTGACTGTTTCGTTTGTTCAGTTACACCTTCTGGGATCGTATTGTCTTCGGCGTTCACTGGTAATTGTCCTGAAACAAACGCAATCCCCTTGCTTACAACACATTGAGAATAGGGTCCTATAGCACTTGGTGCGTTTGTTGTATTGATTATTTCCTTCATGTTTTCACCGCCTTAGTTGTTATGACTTTATTTTATTTCGTGTCTTGTTATTCGTCAATAATAATTTATTATCACTTTGATATTTTTTTATTAACAAGTAGAATTTTTATTACAATAGTGAATTATTACATGGTATTATATGGTTGATACCTATAAATATATCAATATCATCACTCAAGCTTAATGATAGATTCTACCAAATATAGAAGGGACGTATCCTATATGAGCAAAATTATGGATTATTACAAAGAATTAGTTGGATTTTTAGGATTGGTGGTGGGTGAAAACTGCGAAATCGCCCTGCAGGATGTAAGTGATGAAAAAGATTGCATTGTTGCAATTGCGAACGGTCATATTAGCGGCAGGAAAGTAGGGTCTCCCTTAACAGATCTTGCTCTTAAGTTTATCAAAAGCGAAGTATGGAAAGAAAAGGATTATGTTTATAATTATAAGGGTAAAACGAAGAATAATAAGATATTAAATTCTTCCACTTTTTTTATAAAAGAAAAAGGGAATTTATTAGGAATGCTTTGTATTAATATCGACAATTCTAAACTTATTGACTTAAGCCAGGAAATTCTTCGTTTAGGTTTTGGCGGCGGTTTAAAATTACAGTCAGAAGCTCCTACAGACTTCAGTACCGTTCAACTTTCACTTGATACCGCCCCTACCGAAACGGAAAACTTCTTTGAAAATCCGGAAGACATCGTGGATTCTGTTATCAAAGAGTTTTATGAAGAAAAACAAATTCCAACCGAGCGCCTAACACAAAAGGAAAAGATAGAGTTAATTGAAAAGCTTGAAAGTACAGGTATCTTTAAGATCAAAGGTTCTATCAGCCAAATTGCTGATAAATTGATGGTATCTGAGGCAAGTGTGTATCGATATCGTTCGAAACTGCAGAAGATGAAGCAGGGGGTGAACTGAACATTATTTGAAAATATAGGAGGTGAAACGGGAAATGGGGCAGGTTACTGACTCTTTGTTATAGAGAGTAGGGGGGCATTTCCATGGCCCCCTACTCATCAATTCGCACGTGCCCTCTAAAGGCATACGGCTTACCATCATGTTACATTGAATACCTTTATTTACCTTGAACAATGTTTTCTACAGTAGGGTACGAACGGTTTAGTTGACGGGGTCAAGCCCCACGGGCAGTTACGCTCTTCCATGGCTACTGATATAATATAACCATATAAATATGGTACAATTATAACCCGCATAGAAATTGGCTCCGACGTGAATGTTGTACCTAAAGCTACTATGTAAATTATTTCTAAATACTCGGATTTCCCCCTAGGGTTCCAGGAAATTCTTTAATAATGCTCTCTTTTCTTTTTAAATCTTCAATTGTACAATTATTAAATTCTTGAACAAGTTTATGGACACGGATATTTTTCATTCTTAGTTCATCAGTACCCCGTTGATAATGAATTTTCCCTTTATCTCCTATATATAATCTCCTTTATCATTTACTTCTAACATACCACACTATCTTCAAGAGACCTGCTTGTTAGTTTAAGTTACAAACATTTACAATCTATAAGTCTTCCCAGAAGCTTGCTCACGAGCTACTTTCAGAAAATGATCCAAAAAATACAAAAGCAGGTGGAGAAAAACGACTGTTTTTTCTCCACCTGCTTTATTTTTAGGATTTATCGAACAGCCCCTTCTTTAGCTATAAAGGGAGTATTCACGTCAAGAAATCGTCTCGAATTATCTTGCAGTAGCTCCACCATCAATAACGAACTCTGCCCCAGTTGTGAAAGAAGATTCATCAGATGCAAGGAATACAACTGTATGTGCAACTTCTTCGGTATTGCCCATTCTTCCTAGTGGATAAGCGCTATTTAATTCCTCTGTCGTACGTCCAGTTGCTTCTGAAGCATAGTCTGTCATTGCAGTTTCAATAAATCCTGGATGAATAGAGTTTACACGCACACCTTTGCCAGCGAATTCAATAGCCGCATCTTTTGACATGATGCGAACAGCACCTTTACTTGCCCCGTAAAGAGCATGTCCAGGAGCTCCAAATAAACCAGCAATTGATGAAGCATTAATTATAGAACCTTTCTTTTGTTCTACCATCACAGGGATCACATGCTTCATACCAAGGAAAACTCCTGTTACATTTATAGACATTAAACGATTCCATTCATCTAATTCTATTTCAGTAAGAGGTTTGATGATATAGATTCCTGCGTTATTAAATAATACATCGATTTTATTGAAATGGCTTCTTGTTTCACTAACAACCTTTTTCCAATCGTCTTCATCACTTACGTTATGTTGTATGAAAATGGCTTCAGCACCCATTGCTTGAATCTCTTGAGCAGTGTTCATAGCCGCATCTTTATTAATATCAGTAATGACTACCTTTGCCCCTTCTTTCGCAAATTTTAATGCGGTCTCCTTACCAATTCCAGTTCCTCCGCCAGTAATGATTGCAACTTTGTCTTGTAATCTCATAATAAACTCTTCCTCTCTTTAATTATATGTCTTTATCAAAAAATAGAATTAAGCATGCTTTTTTACATCCGGTTTAACAAACATCAAGAATAATATTGAACATAATAGGATTGTACCTGACACTACTAAAATGGAATTATTATATCCTTGAATAATATTTTCTTTTGATAAGCCGATAAGAAATCCAGTAGCTACAGGAGCTATCATTCCACCTACATTTTGAAATGACATTAAAATACTTGCCATAAGTCCACTTCGCTCCGGTACTAGCCTCATCATAATTTGTGGTCCAATTGCAAAGTTTGCACCCGTTAAACCATATGCTGTACCAAATGCAATGACATTCCAAACAGGATTTTGTATAAACACCACACTAGCAACCAACAGACTGCCAATAGCGGCTGCTACACCAATCACAATTACACGGGATAAACGCCAATTTTGTGTTTTTGCTAGCACTTTGTCAGAAACCATCGACACTAGAAAAATGATTGCAGCGGAACTTATTCCAATTATTGAAACAGAAACTCCCATCTGACTAGAAGTCAGACCTGTTACTTTAGTTAAATAGTTCGGCATCCAGATTGCCGTCCATACGACAAATATAAAAGTAGAGAAGGCCAGAAATAATGTGAAAATAGAAGTTGGTGAAAAAATGGCCTTTACTACTTCTTTACCACTTTTCTTTTGGACACTATTTGCAACCGGATTTTTTGTTGCTGCCATTTGCTTTATACTAGAAGGGCTTTCTTTTGTAGTAAACATAAATAGGAGAACCCAAATTACACTTACTCCTCCAAATACAGCAAAAGCAACTTTCCAGCCAAATGTTGTAAGTCCAATGATTACAGGCGCTAAAACTAACCCTCCTGCTGTTGCTCCTAAAGTAAATAAAGAGCTTGCGACTCCGCGTTTTTCAGCGGGGAACCACTTATTGATATGACTCATTGCAACTGGACCAAATGGACCTTGAAAGATTCCTAATAGGACTCTATATAGAATCAGCGCACTAAATCCATTAATCGCTAGAGCCCCAAATTGTATGATGCCCCACGATAGTATAAGAATGGAAAGTATTTTTTTCGTTCCAAACCGATCAGAAAGTGCAGCACCGATAATCCCAGAAATCGGAAACAACCAATAATAAGCACTTCCCACTAAGCCCCATTGGTTAGAATTCAAACCAAGATCATTCATAATTAAATCCGCTGAAAGGCCGATTATATTTTTTCCGGAGAAATTAATTAAATTTCCAAAAAACAAAAACGCAATGATACCCCAAAGAACCCAGCTGTATTTCTTACTCGAATTTAATGCCTTTTCCATCTATAATTCCATCTCCCTAAAACATTATCCATCAAGTTAACCTCTTCCTATACTCCATCTCCCTAAAAATATTATTCATAAAGCTAACCTCATATTGGGAATAATAGTAACAAATCTTTCAATTAGAATATGGATTCACTTCAATTTCTTCTATTAAAGTCATTTGATAAAGGGCTTACAATATTTTGATTGGGCTCCATCGCATATTGTTCACATGTCAAAGCATGTTGCCTTATAATAGAAATAGGGCATCTCACCCACCCGCTAAGGCCTATCTGGTATTTGCCATACAGAAATAGGGGAGATCTCCATACTTTTCATGTTTAGAACCACTAATCCCAAGGTCTTTAATCGATGAAATTTTACTCAATAGTGATTCCGTGAATTGAAAGTCGTCACAAATCGTTCACAATTATTATGTTACAATATCACAGCCACCTAGAACTATCCTATATATTAAGGGTTAATCCTTATTTCACACCCTCAATATATAGGTAATTTATCCGTTAAAGGAGATACTTTATTCAATGCGACCTGATTTATTTCCCTATAACGATATATCATTTGAGGAATTTAAAATCTTTCTAAAAAAAAATAAAACCCAACTTCAAATGAGTATTAATGTGCAAATAAGATTAGAATTAAATCTATCCAAAGAAGAACAATCTATTATTGAGTTTCTTGCAAGTTCATTTTTGCAAATTTTAACTGAACCAAATGAAAACAAAGCCCAAATCGACTTAGATACCCTTTTAAAGACTTGGATACAAACGTACTCAATGATTTTGAATCATCATTTTTTATACCTATTACACCTTATTCTGGAAAAGTCTTTTGCAAATTTATTAAAAAATTCTGCAGACGTAAAGGCTTATTCCTATATGTTTTACTTACCTATTATTGCTACAAAAATTTCTAACCTATTTTCTAATTGGAAGAATGCTATTAAAACTTCAGATGATTTTCATTCCCATTCTTCACAGAGCTTGTTACTTTCATATTTGGAATTATTTCCAATTCAACAACTTTTTCTTGTTCAGCATCATAATATAACTAGCCCTGTCATATTGGGTTGGGTAAGAACAGAACAAGAAACGATCCGAAGAATTCCTTTTTATCCGCTTTTAGATACAGACAATGCTCAATTTAACGAGTTATCTGAGCATTCACTAGCTTTAAATGTTGGTGAAACTAGCATATATCTATACCCGAAAACAACATTAGATAAGGAACAAGAAGAAACAATCAGAAATTATCTGTTACGTTTTAATGTTTTCGCTAGTAATAATGCACAATATGAAAAAACTTTACTAAATAAACTTAAAATTCTAGATGAATTTAATAAAGTACTCATAAGCTACTCTGGAAGCAATGACTTCATAAAAATAATAAAGGAATGCGAAAGGCTGCTTAACTATAAAAGATGTGTTTTCTATGCATATATCCCTTGGTCAAATGAGTTTAAAGGTGTTATTGGTGAAGAATTATCAAAGGTTCAAAAAACACAAGGATACGTATATCCGAATCAGTTGTTTCATACCATGCTAATTACAAGAAAGCCAATATTTATTAAAAACCCCGTACATACGGTAAAAGATGAGACGATTCAGTTATTCAATCTATCTTCACTCATTGTTGCTCCAATATGTCATTATAAAGAAGTTCTCGGTTGGGTGACTTTGGATCAGGTGGGAAAAGAGTTTGATTGTACGCAAGAGGATTTACAACTTATAGAGGAAGTTTGCAATAGAATAGGATTATTTCTAAAGAATTTCGATCATAATGTATCACCAAGTAATAATATCGAATTAACTGATCGTGAGTTTAGTGTATTAACTCTCCTAGCAGATGGATACGATAATAAGAAAATGGGAGAGTTCCTTCATCTAAGCGAGCATACAATTAGAGACTACATAAGTAGTCTTATGTTAAAGTTAAAAGCTAAAAATCGTACCCAAGTTGTATCATCTGGGTTCCGCCTAGGATTGTTAACCTAAAGCCATTAATACCGTTTACACGCAAAAGGGCAGCCACTCATTAGTGATCTGCCCTTTTTAATAGAAGTTGTGTGACACATGTTTCGGAATTTGCACAACTCTTCCATTTCCCTGTTTTATCTTATTGAGCAGTATAACCTCCATCTATCATTAGAGAACTACCTGTGACAAAGTCATTTTCACTCAAGAATATTATTGCGTGTGCAATTTCATCGGATCTTCCAAGTCTTCCAATCGGGTGTTTCGCAACTAGCTCATCATAGGCTTCACCTAGTGCTTCTTTGTTAACCAAGCCACTTTCAACATAACCTGGGCAAACAGCATTTACTCTAATGTTATGTTTTGCGTACTCAAGAGCAACAGATTTAGTCATAATATTAACTGCCCCTTTACTTGCATTATAAGCAAACACTCCTGATTTTCCAACGTGCCCTAACATAGAAGCTGTATTCACAATGGAACCGCCACCCGTTTTTAACATTTCACGAATTGCATATTTCATCCCAAAAAATACACCGTCTTGGTTAATTCGAATAACTCTATCATAATCTTCGAATGATAATTCGTGAGTAGAGGCCTTTACCGCTACTCCAGCGTTATTCACCAATACATCAACTTGACCATAATGTTTAACCGTTTCAGAAACTAGGTTTTCTACAGATTTTTCATCGCCAACATCGACCTTCACGAACAAAACATCTGCACCTGTAGCTTTCAATTCTTGCTCAACATCTTTACCGCCTTGTTCGTTATAATCAGCGATCACCACTTTAACCCCTTTAGTTACAAAAGCCTTCACAGTAGATAATCCGATACCAGAAGCACCACCTGTTACAATTGCAACCTTGTCACTTAAATTTGTCATATGTAATTCCCCCTTTGATTATGCAAAATATTAATATATTTTGTTTGCGCTAAAACTTTGTCCTCATTTTAAAAATTTACTCAAGAGTGATTCCGTATTTTGAAAAGTGTCACAAATTCTTCATATTTTTAATTTTACAATTTCACAGTAGCTAGAACTATCCTTTATATTGATGGTTAATCCTTATTTCACATCCTCAATATATAGGTAATTCGATAATAAAAAAATGGGGAAGTTCCTCCATCTAAGCGAGCATACAGTTAGAGACTACATAAGTAGTCTTATGTTAAAGTTAAAAGCTAAAAATCGTCCCCAGTTTTGTCATCTGGGTTCCATCTAGGATTGCTAACTTAATTTCTAAGCAATACACTTTATCATAATTAATATTAAATAAAGCGCCTGGTTCTCCTTCAAAGAGTGGTGACAGCGTACTAATATTACGAACATTGGTACGCTTTCCAACTCGTAAAGCCATTGATGCCGCAACAAGCAAAAGGGCAGATCACATCATGCCGCCCGTAAGATGAGAGTATGTAATATCTTTAACTCTAGGTGAGAAAAGTGCGGTATAGCGGGATTTTGCTAAATTCTGTCCGTAACATCTTTAACGGAAATATATCGTTTTTCATTAGATTGCGTTAGAAAAATGTTAGCAGTCACTATAAGTCCCTCTATATTTCGGTAGAAAGAAACCAGAGCAGTGAAAGTGGGTTAGTCGACTTTTCAGCACAAAAAGGCTCAAAAGCTTTCAGCTTTTGAGCCTTTTCTTGATAGACTGCCTAATTTCATTTGCCTTATTTTTTTACATTTACTTTTGTAACTGAGCTTATATTACCAGCCTGATCCTCCGCATAGACAGAAAGATCATTCTTGGCCTCTTGCTTAGCAATTTCAACTGAGAATTGACCTTTTTTATCTGCTACGGCGCTGCCGAGTATTTTGTTGCCATCTTTTACCTCAACAATCGTACCAGCTTCTGCTTCACCTGTTACCTTTGTCGTATCAGCAGTTATTTTATCCACTTTAGGTTTTTTTGGTGCTGTTTTATCAATCGTAAATTGTATTGTCGTTACATTTCCTGCTTCGTCTGTTACTACTAATGTATAACTTCCTTCTGCAGTGACCTTCGTTCCGCTTGCAAACTCTTTACCATCTAATTTTGCTGTACCTTCATTAAAGGTAATCGTGACATTATAATTATAGAAACGATTGTTTTCTACTCCACTAACAATAGGTGCTGTTGTGTCTGATTCCGTTGGATCAGACCCTGATGCTCGAGTACCTATTAATTCCCTAGTATCTCTTACACGAATCCGCGTTCCTTGGGCAAATTCACCTGAAAGTCCAACGGCTTCTAACGTGTCACCCTTTGCAAGAACGGGTACAGGGACATTGCTTTGGTTCACAATGTAACCATCTGTAAATACTAGCACATCACCAGAACCATCATTGATGACATAAGAATTTTCATCGAACTGCGATACAACTTTTCCATTTACCTTAACAAGAAGCCCTTGGTTGGCAGCGGATGTTGCCTCGCCAGTCGGAACTACCTTTGGTTGAAGAGGTTCACCAGTACCGATTTTAATAACATCTTTAGAGAAATTTGTAAACTCTAATTCTTTGTTATTATCAAAAGTCTTAATATGGCCATAAACACGTACTTTATCGCCCAGTTTTAAAGAACCATCTGGAACTTCTTGGAATGCCATGATGCCGCCAGTTTCATCCTGTAGGTTGAAGGCATCGAAGAATACTCCTGCTCCAGTAGTGACCGTGCCTTCCACAACAACATCTGTTTCATCTGCTAATTTTCTAACATCAGCAATCTTTGAAACCTCTGTTTCACGATGTGCTAACCAATTTAACGCATTTAGTGTAAATTCGTCATTTCCTTTTGGTTCATAAGATTCATCCATTTGTTTGTCATTAAAGATGTTCATACCAGAAACAACAATGCGCCCATTATTAATTTCCTCTGATGCGATTAACGGAATAGCAGATCCGCCCGTCTCATCGGAAACAGCATCATACGTATATCCACCTTTAATATTTCCTTGGTAGGTCGTTTCATTTCCCTTCGCAAGGATTGTAACCGTACCGCTTTCTATTAGCGGCTGATTATTATCCCCAGACAAGCTCGTTCCGCTATAGTAATCGACAAACGATACGCGATCCGTAATATAATTGGAAACTAATCCTGGATGGACTCTGACTGCATAAGGGCTTACCTTTGGATCGCTCCAGAAGTTTCCGGCTTTACTATCATCAAATACCCCATCGTTGCCTACTCGGATAGCCGAGCCAATATCAGTTAGCAATCCATTATTAATAGTAGGGTTTGTACCGTTATTGCTTTTTTCAGCCATTAATAAGGAACCGCCATTTTTCACAAACTTGGCTACTGCAGCATTTTCATCAGCAGTAAGTGCTGTTCTTGCATGTGTAAGTACTAATACATTTACAGTACTTAATACTTCATCAGTAAGTGCTACTTTATTTTCCGCTACAGTGTATCCTTCTTTTTGAAGCATAAGTGTAAAAGCTTTTAAGTTATCTTTATACGATCCACTGTCAGCACTTGTATTTTCGTTGCCGTGAGCAGCATCGATTAATACATTAATGCCCAGCGGCTCTTTAATTTTTACTGGCAACGAATATTTCACATCACCAATATCCATACCATCATTTGATGTGACAACAACAATTAACTGATGGTCGCCTTTTATCGGGCTTGTCCATGTAGCTGTTGCTGTTGCTGAGCTCTTCGTTAAAATAGATGAAATGTTATTTGTTCCGATAAAATTATCAGATTTTACTTCATCGTAGTAGAAGTCTACCTTAAGGTTTTTAATGGCTTCCGTACCGTTATTTGCAACCGTTGCCGTTAATTTAGAAGGGTTCCCTCCAATAATAACGCCACCATCAATATTAATATCGTTAACTTTTACATCGACAGATTCTTCTTTTGACCAGATTGGTGAAGAATAAATTTGTTCGCCATCCATTTGTGTAACTTTTACGACAAACCATTGCTGGCCGCCTTCTACCGTATAGGATGGGTTCCATGTGAAGTCTTTTTCCATAGGAGAAATCGAATCCACTATTTTTCCACCGTTTGAAATCAATTCTACTTTTGCAATTCGATCATCTGATTTATAAGAAGTCGGAAGATATTTATAGTCGCTATCATTATGTGCTTCAGCTACAAGGTCGCTTCCTTTAATGTCAAACTTTAATGTTTTGCTATCCACTGTGGAACCCATATAGTATCCATTCGCTAAAACATCCAACGTGAAGTTTGGATCTTCTTCCATGTACACACGCATATTACGCATAGAATGAAGAAGTGATTCTTGTGAAAGATCGTCTGCAACGATAACAGTACGAGCATTTACTTGGCCCCAGGTTCCTTCATGATTGTCTTCACCATAAGTTGGAGCAACATGCCAGCCTAAATCTAATGCTGAGAAGAATTTACCTTCAGCATTTGCATATCCATAATGTCCAGAACCATTTCCAACTTCTAACATCGTAAATAATTTATCTACGTCTTTATTGTACGGTTTAAAGTTGTTAAAAGCATTTGCAGACATATCTGGATGGTTAAATTGACCAACTATGTCATCGTATGTCATTACCCATGCGTAATACTGACTTAAGTCTTGGTACTGCTTACCATTGATATTTCGGTCGATAAAATTATCTGAACCGAAGATGTTTGAGTGTCCCCATGTAGTAGAGGTCATTTCAAATGCTGGGAATACAACATAATCACTTTTTGTGTATTGTTTGGCAAGGTCTTTTGTTAATTGCCACTGATCACCACCAGTACGCTCCTGCATCCCATCACGGACTACAGTATCTGTACCCAGTTTTTCAGGGTCAATATCATGTGAATGGTCTGAGAATGCAAACCAATCGTAATGGTGGGCTTTACCTGCTTTTAAAGCATCCTCAGGTGTACCCGTACCATCATGTGAGATGTTAGTGTGGTTGTGTGTTGTACCACGGTAGTGATTTCCACCTGTAAAACGTGGAACGATTTCAAATGTCCATTCTTTTTCAGTCAGATTATCTCTTCCGTCTTTTGCTGAAACTTTCACAGTGTGCGTTCCAAGTGAAAGATCTGTTTCAGGTGTATATTTTACTTGTGTATTGCTAATTGTTGCAGCGGGTGCTGCTAGCTCAGTTCCATCCAACCACATGTGAACTGAACCTTCTTTAATGCCACTTGGGTCATTAATCAAAGCAGAAATCTCAGGTTGTGGACTTTCTACTTTCGTATCATTTTGCGGTGTTTCGCCGCTAATTACTGGACCAACAGTATCATCGATTACTGTTACTGCATATGGCACTTCACTTGTTCCAGCTGTTTGTACCTGCTCTCCAGCTTTGGCCTCAATATAATAGTCGAATCCATTTTGAGGTACATTAGCTACTGGCAATGTTACCGTATAACGTCCTTCACTGCCTTTCCCCATCGGTAATGTAGTATATTCAGCAGTTCCAGTTGCTCTGTAGTAAACCGTTACCGATTCTTCTCCATCTGCATTTGCTTCAAATTCTACATCTGTGCCTTTGTATACTTCTGTTAACGCTGAATGTTTAATACCTAGAATCGGAGCAATATCATTCACATCACGAGGGTAAAGCTGGTACCCGTTAGTGGCTGACACATTTGTAGTATATTGTCCTAGTACACCTGTAACAGTATAACTTTTACCTATCACAAGATCCGTATCAGGCTTAATACCAGTTGCTCCCATAACCCGCAATGTGGTTGCCTTATTATTTTCATCTACAAAAGTAACATTATAGTTTGCACCAGTAACTGCCACAGCTGAAACTTTCCCTGTTACAGTTACTAGGCTACCTTCAAGCGGCTCTGCCACTGCATACGTATTTAAGTCATTAATTGTAAGAGTTTTTGCTTCCGGTATTGGATTACCTTCACTAATTTTCACAATGGAGGTAGGTTCAAATTCTGATAGACCATTGTAATAAAGTACTTTACCCGTAACACGTAATTTATCACCTTTGAGAACTTTAAAACCTGCGTCTAATGAACCACTAAAGATATTAATTCCTGCTGTATCATCTTGAATATAAAAGTTCTGCTTTTGAGTTCCAAGAATTTGGGTGTCAACTGTGGCAACCCCTTCAACCGTGAAGAACTTATTTAGGTTTACAGGCTGACCCTTAGCATCAGATTCCCGAACGTCTTTAATTTGTGAAAGGACAGTCGTATCAGCTTTTGTGATAGATACAGCGGCACTTTCTAACATGATTCCTTTAGCACTGCTTGATAATTGTGTCACATAAACCGTATCAGGAGCATCATTAATCGTAATAGAAAAATCACCTAAAGCAGTAGCTTTCGTTTCTGTTGCAACTAATCTTTCAGCAACGCTAGCTTGATCATTCGGATAAACATTGATAATCGAGTTAGCTACCGCAGCACCTGCGCCACCAATTAAAGTACCAACACCATTGTTTATCACGTAACTTAATTTTGCTTGCGCGATAGCTGCACTTGCTTTTGCTGAATCTATTTGGATTGCAGCACTTTCATCCATCTCGCCCTGCAAGGCAGAAACAAATACCGATGTTAGTGCATTATCAGATGAGAAGCTTATATCAAAAGAACCATCACTTTCTGCAGTCGCTGTCGCAAGCGCAGTTCCTTTGGATGCACTTTCATATACCTTAACCGTTGAACCTGGTTCAACTGCATCAGCTGCACCTTTAACAGTTATTTCAGTTCCTTGTTGTACATATTGAATATTCATTCCTTTTGGTTGTAAACTAATAGCCGGAACCATAGGAACTTCCGGAGTGCTTGCAGTGTTTCTTGGTTCAACAACACCTCCTACATAAAAGTCGGCTGCATTGTCATCTGTATCCCAAGCATTCCCTTTTCCAAGAGATGGGTCAACGTTTGCATAGGGTCTGCGTTGGGCGCTATTTGTAGCTGACAAATTCTTGGTTGCTCCAGATCCTTCATACGAGTTTGCAGTAGAACCATAACCAACAAAATCAATTGCGCCAGTTGGTGTTGCTCCACTTTTGGCAACTTGATCGTTAAATAAAGCCACTTTCCCCGCTCCCGCAGCCATAGCGATTGCGCCCGAAGCATCTGAAGTTGGAATATCACTACCGTTTGCACCACCTGCTTCCGAAATCAGATAATAGCCATGAGCCGGAATTGTGCCATCTAACGGAGTCACTGTCCATGATGTTCCAGCAGCGGATGCATACTGTACTGACCAATTTGCAAGGTCAATTGCTTGATCTGTAGGATTGTATAACTCGATAAAATCCTTATTGTAAGGAGCCCCTGAATTACCTCCTCCCCCAAATACTTGTGAAATTACAACATGATCAGCTTGTTCTGCATGTGCTTTGCCTATTAAACCACTTGGCAAAAATGTGCTAATCAATAGAAACGCTGCCGCAGACATACTTGTCCAACGTCTGAACGTCCGATTTTTAGTTATCATCCATTAACCACCCTTTTGTTGTAAATTTTTGCATGTAATGTAGATAAGAAGATTATTTGAATAGCCCTTTTCTTCATTCCTACATTTCATTCACAGCATAAGTGTACAAAATTTTATATAACAAAATATTAATCTATTGTAAAATAAATGTTGATAATAAGTAAAAATCGTAATGCTAAATATTTCTATATACAAACACCAACAAAATATGATTATATCTAAAGTGAATTCGTTCATACTTTTGTTTTCATTATTACTACAAAAATATGTTAATATAGCAAATTTAGGAGGATTCATATTTTGTCGCATGCTAACAAAGTTCAACAACTCTTGAAAGTCAGATCTCTAACTCTGATGTTATTCACTTTTTTATTCCTTTTCTTTATTTCCTTCCCTTCAAATACTTCAGCACATGCATATAGTGCTAGTTATACAACTATTAAAATGGATTCTAACAAAACAGAGATGATATTTTCTATCGACACATTATCCATCTTAGAATTAGTACCAGATATTGATAAAAACAAAAACTGGATTCTTGAATCATCAGAAATCGAAAAAGAAAAACACCATTTAGAAGAATTAATTACAGAAGGTCTTACACTTGATAAGGGGAATAAGGAACAAACACCGAAGATTGAGAAAATGGAAATCATCAAGAAGGAAAATAAAGAATTTCTTTCTACAACTATGACCTTTCCAGTATTTTTTCCTGGCGACACACTTGTTTTTAATGATGGGTTTTATTTCAATGATACGGGGACTAATTATATCAATCTCATTTCAGCATCATATTTAGGTGAAACAAGTGAAGCCGTATTAGAAGGGAAAAACCGAACTTGGACGATGTTGATTACAGAAGTTCAGCAGGAACAGTCATCCAATGGAGAACAAGTGGCTCAGCAAGAACAACCATCTCCTGGAGAGCAAGTGGCCCAGCCAACTCCTAACCAAAAACAATCTGAACAAGCAAACCCAAGCCATACAGCAACATCATTTTCCTGGCTTTCATTTTTGAAACTTGGAATGAGTCATATTCTAACAGGCTATGATCATTTACTATTTCTACTTTCACTTCTAATAGCCAGACAAACATTTAAGCAGATTGCAACAACCATTACTGCTTTTACGATTGCTCACAGCTTTACATTAACCTTGACAGTATTAGGCATCATTGACATCCCTTCAAGTTTCGTAGAACCGGCCATTGCCCTTAGTATTTGTTATGTAGCTTTGGAAAATATTTTTCGTCAAAAGATTAGCTATCGTTGGATCATAACATTTGTTTTCGGGCTAATTCACGGAATGGGCTTTGCTGATATCCTCAAAGAGATGAATATACCAAAAAGTAGCTTAGCCATTGATTTAACTAGTTTTAATATTGGAATAGAAATAATCCAACTGGCCATCGTCTTACTGCTATTGCCGCTATTATATTTCATCTATCGATCAAAGCATTCTAAGAAAATCATTATGATTGTTTCCATCGTTGCTTTCCTATTAGGTGGAGCATGGTTAATTGAAAGACTACTATTTTAAATGGACGATGAGAAAACATATGAAAGTGCCCGACTTCATATTACAATCGGGCACTTTTTTGATATAAAGTGAAACTTCCATCAGTATGGTTTACATACGAATAAGGCTAATCCCTTATACATGGTAAATTTTCGATATTTTGTTAGAGCTATTTTTTGTTATTGCTTTATATTAGATTAAATTACTCTTGCGCAAATCATAGAAAGGCTCTAGCATTTAGATGATCAGATTACCAATAATGTATATCCCATTTACGAAAGAAATAAGAAAAAAGCTTCCACAAGTTTAGTCAACTTATGAGAAGCTTCTTTAATTTTATTGTTATTAATATGTTAGCATATCTCTGATATTTCACTAACAAACCCATTCATATCAAGGGTTGAGGGCGTTATTACATCATGCCGTACGTAAGCTGAGAGTGTGTATTATCTTTAACGGTGTGTACTAAGAGTGCGGTATTTCAAGGATTTTTTTAAATTTTACTGTAACATCTTTAACGGGAATTTACCGTTTTTAGATTACTAACCGTGCATGTCCACTTACTTACCAAGAAAGTTGCCCTCAAACAGAAAAATGAAACCATACGATTAATGTTTCTTACCACGTAACGCAAGAAATGAAAAAAAGAGGCTTTTGTAAGTTTTCTTAACCCATGAAAAACCTCTTATTTTTATGCTGTTTTCACATACTTTGTTGCTTTTCAATCATTTTTACACTAATAACCCGGGTTGATTTCCGTTGCAGGTACTCGCTTTCCGCGGGCGGTCTC
>NZ_JACJHX010000017.1 GCF_014138605.1 Peribacillus huizhouensis
GTCACACCCGTTCCCATTCCGAACACGGAAGTTAAGCTCTTTAGCGCCGATGGTAGTTGGGGGTCTCCCCCTGTGAGAGTAGGACGCCGCCAAGCAATTCAAGAGACCAGCTAATTTTAGCTGGTCTTTTTTGCTATTTAGAAATTTTATTTATCACGCATTAACGGCTAGTAACACCTCCCTAGTTGAAGTTTCATCTTATGTGAATTCATGGAGCACTTAATTTGTTGTCCGCATCTAATGTAAATGTAAAGATCCAACCTCATGAGTTACTTTTGGACATTCTTAGGCTTTAGAATTAGCTGACGGTTAATATATTCAAGATGGGATATTATATAAAGATTACCAGAATAATATTTAGGGTCTCACGAAATAACACGACAGTTAATAAATTTTCATGAAAAGTGACTTTTTGGTATAGTTTAGAAAAGGAAATCAAAAAATGAAAAGAAAAATTCTTTTTGAAAGGAACGGTTTTGTGAATAAAAAAAAGAAGGAAGTTTTTGAAGTGGAAGAAGGAGAAAGCATTGATGCTTGTCTGGATCGGATTAAATCGGCAGGTTATTCCCCTATCAAAAGGATAGAAAAACCGATTTTTGCCGAAGAAAAAGAAAAAGGAGAGACCGTTTATAAGCCTGTCTCTCGAAAAATTGTCTTTGAAGCGTTGTCAAACGAGTAAAACACGAACATTATGTAATCATTTTTTTATAATATTCGATTTTAAACTTGACGTAAGATGTATCGATTGTTAAGATGATAGTGAACTTAATATCTCTCATATAATCCTTGGGAATATGGCCCAAAAGTTTCTACCCAATAACCGTAAATTATTGGACTATGAGAGAAAGTGATTCCTTTATTCAGGATATGTATGTCCTTTGGTAAGAAAGGGCTAATCATCCCGGGCAGGTTCCTTTCTCTTGTATGTAGAAAAGGACTGCCCGGTTTTTCATTTCATATATAATATAGCTTCTAATAAAAGTTTGGGGGGAAGACAGTGAAAGCACAGGTTGGTGTAATAATGGGAAGTGTTTCTGATTGGGAGACGATGAAACATGCTTGTGAAGCGTTAGATCAAATAAATATTCCATATGAGAAACGGGTAGTTTCTGCACATCGAACACCAGACTTATTGTTTGATTACGCAGAGAGTGCACGAGAAAGAGGCATTAAAGTCATTATAGCTGGAGCTGGCGGAGCTGCTCATTTACCTGGTATGACAGCAGCCAAAACGACATTGCCTGTTATTGGAGTACCCGTACAAACGAAGGCATTAAACGGAATGGATTCACTGCTTTCTATCGTACAGATGCCTGGGGGGGTACCAGTCGCTACAGTAGCTATTGGAAAAGCTGGAGCTGTTAATGCTGGCCTGTTGGCTGCTCAAATTCTCGGTAGCAGTGATACTGGAATTGCAGGCAAATTAGAAGCCATTCGAAATGAAACAAAGGAAAAGGTGCTAAGTAGCAGTGAACAGCTTAAATAAAGTAATTTTACCAGGACAAACAATCGGGATTATTGGTGGCGGCCAGTTGGGAAGAATGATGGCTTTATCTGCAAAGGCAATGGGGTTTCGTATTGCAGTTTTGGATCCGACAAAAGATTGTCCATGCGGGCAAGTTGCGGATATTGAAATAAATGGTGCTTATGATGATTTAGATTCGATAAAAAAACTTTCAGAAGTGAGCGATGTTATCACTTATGAATTCGAGAATGTGAGTTTTGAAGCTTTAGCGTGGTTGAAAGAGAATAGTTATCTGCCGCAAGGAGCGGAACTGTTAAAAATTACTCAGGACCGCGTAACAGAGAAAGCGGCGATTTCCAAAGCAGGTGTCCCTGTAGCTCCATATGGTATCGCAGAGACCTTGAACGATGTTTATGATACAATCGACAATTTGGGCTACCCATGTGTGTTAAAAACTGCGCGTGGAGGCTATGATGGTAAAGGGCAGCTTGTTTTACGTGAAGAGTCCGATCTAGCTTTTGTTGGCAACCTTTTAGAAAATGGGATTTGTGTAGTAGAGAAATGGATTCCTTTTGCAAAAGAAATATCTGTAATTATTACTAGAAAATCAAATGGTGAGATTGAGCATTTCCCTGTCGCGGAAAATATTCATCAAGAGAATATTTTGCACAAAAGCATTGTTCCAGCAAGAATAAGTGAGAAAGCTTCACAAAGAGCGTTGCAGTTGGCTTTACAGCTGGCTGAAAACATGAACCTTGTAGGTACGCTTGCGGTTGAGATGTTTTTAACTGATGAGGATGAGATTATAGTAAACGAGTTGGCGCCAAGACCTCATAATTCTGGTCATTATACGATGGAAGCGTGCCAAACTTCGCAATTTGAGCAACATATCCGAGCTGTCTGCAACTGGCCATTAGGTAAGACAGATTTGTTAAAGCCTGTCGTGATGGTAAATATACTTGGCGAACATTTAGAAGATGTCCTTCATGCAATCCCAGAGTTAGCAGATTGGAAGATTCATCTATACGGAAAAAGTGAAGCTAGTCCGAAACGGAAAATGGGTCATGTAAATGTTTTGCGAAACTCAGTTGAGCAAGCGTTGGATGAGATTAAACAAAGTGGAATTTGGAATAAGTAACAAGCCGAAACGGAGGCAATGCGATGATTGAACGTTATACACGCCCAGAAATGGGAGCGGTTTGGAAGGAAGAAAACCGATTTAAAGCTTGGCTTGAAGTAGAGATACTTGCTTGTGAAGCATGGTCAGAATTGGGTGCCATACCTAAAGAAGATGTTGCACTACTTCGGGAAAATGCGTCTTTTGATATTAATCGCATTAAAGAAATAGAAGAAGAAACGCGTCATGATGTCGTTGCTTTTACGAGAGCGGTTTCAGAAACGTTAGGAGAAGAAAGGAAATGGGTTCATTACGGATTGACATCAACCGATGTTGTTGATACTGCTCTTTCTTATATCCTGAAACAAGCAAACGAAATAATACTAGCTGACTTAGAGCGATTTGTCGATATTTTGAAAAATAAAGCGCAGGAAAATAAATATACGGTCATGATGGGACGTACGCATGGCGTGCATGCAGAGCCGACAACGTTTGGCTTGAAATTAGCGTTATGGCATGAAGAAATGAAGCGTAACCTAGAGCGTTTTAAAGAAGCGATAAAAGGCATTGAAGTTGGGAAAATGTCGGGAGCTGTTGGTACATTTGCTAATATCGATCCTTTTGTTGAAAAATACGTTTGTGAAAAATTAGGGCTTGAAGCAGCACCGATTTCTACACAAACGCTGCAAAGGGACCGTCATGCTCATTATCTAAGTATCATTGCATTGATTGCGACAAGCATTGAAAAATTTGCAGTTGAAATTCGCGGATTGCAAAAAAGCGAAACACGTGAAGTGGAAGAATTTTTTGCAAAAGGACAAAAGGGCTCATCTGCTATGCCGCATAAACGGAACCCGATTGGCTCTGAGAACATGACCGGACTTGCACGTGTCATTCGTGGATATATGATGACCGCGTATGAGAATGTTCCATTATGGCATGAGCGTGATATCTCCCATTCATCGGCGGAAAGAATCATTCTACCTGATGCAACGATTGCATTGAATTATATGTTAAATCGATTTGGGAATATTGTGAAAAATTTAACGGTATACCCGGAGAATATGAAGCGCAATATGGATCGTACGCTTGGTTTAATTTATTCACAGCGTGTATTGCTTACATTAATTGATAAAGGTCTTGTACGTGAAGAAGCATATGATACGGTTCAGCCAAAAGCGATGGAGGCATGGGAGAAACAAGTTCCATTCCGTAGTTTGCTTGAACAAGATGACAAAATTACAAGCTTGCTGACAAAGGAAGAATTGGATGATTGCTTTGATTATCATCACCATTTGAAGCAAGTTGATATGATTTTTGATCGTTTAGGACTGTAAATAGGAGCGCTGCTGGTTATTAACTGGCAGCAAATCCTACATGCATCTTAAAAATTGCCAATATTCTTTATTATGGGGGCCTCATAGATGGAAAAGCGAGAATTGCTTTATGAAGGAAAGGCTAAGAGAATTTATGCAACAGAGAATTCAGAAGTTGTCTGGGTAGAATATAAAGATTCACTGACGGCCTTCAATGGTGAAAAGAAAGCAGAAATCGCCGGTAAGGGTGTGCTGAATAATGGAATTACTAGTTTGCTATTTTTAAAGCTTCAAGAAGCTGGTATCCCTTCTCACTTTATCAAGCAAATTTCCGAAACAGAGCAACTTGTAAAAAGGGTTTCCATTATTCCCCTTGAAGTTGTCGTACGAAATGTAGTAGCAGGAAACTTATCTAAACGCCTTGGATTGCCTGAAGGACAGCCGTTGAAGCAGGCACTCATCGAATTTTATTACAAAGATGATATGCTCGGTGATCCATTGTTAACAGAGGACCATATTAAAGAATTGATGCTAGCGTCTGAAGAGGAAGTTCAGATTTTGAAACAAAAAGCTTTAGATGTGAATGCAATTTTATCAAGCTTTTTTAATGAAATAGGAGTTCGTTTAATTGATTTTAAACTAGAATTTGGCAAGTTTGCAGATGGTGAAATTGTGTTAGCGGATGAAATATCTCCAGATACGTGCCGATTATGGGACGGAAAAACGGAAGAAAAGCTCGATAAGGATGTATTCCGCCGCGATTTAGGAAATGTAGTGGAAGCCTATGAAAAAATCTATTCAAAACTCGGAGGTCTAAAAGCATGTATAAAGTAAAGGTATATATCACGTTAAGAGAAAGTGTCTTAGATCCACAAGGAACAGCGGTTAAATCTTCTTTACACAGCATGTCTTACGATACGGTGTCAGATGTGAGAATTGGTAAATACATGGAATTGACAATTGAAAAAAATAATCAGGATATTGATGCTCTAGTAAAAGAAATGTGCGAGCGTCTGTTAGCAAATACGGTTATTGAAGATTACAGTTATGAAATCGAGGAGGTTGTCTCGCTGTGAAATTTGCTGTAATTGTGTTTCCAGGCTCCAACGGTGATATTGATATGTTCCATGCAATTAAGGATGAATTGGGTGAAGAGGTAGAATATGTGCCCCATACAGCAGACAGCCTAGCTGGTTTTGATGGCATCTTATTGCCTGGAGGATTTTCATATGGCGATTACCTTCGTACTGGCGCCATAGCTCGTTTTTCTAACGTGATGGGTGAAGTGGTTAAAGCGGCGAACGAAGGAGTGCCTGTATTAGGTGTATGCAACGGATTTCAAATCTTACTCGAAGCAGGGCTACTGCCAGGTGCGATGAGAAGAAATCGGGAGTTAGCGTTTATTTGTAAACCAGCTCAGCTAGTAGTTGAGAATAATAAAACAATGTTTACGAGTGGCTATGAAATAGGTGAAACTATTACAATTCCAATCGCCCATGGTGAAGGGAATTACTATTGCGATGAAGAAACTATGAAACTTTTAAAGCAAAACAATCAGATTGTATTTACGTATGACGGTGAAAATCCGAATGGCAGTCTTGAAGGGATTGCAGGAATCACGAATGAAAATGGAAATGTTTTAGGAATGATGCCACATCCCGAGCGCGCAGTTGATAAATTACTTGGAAGTGCAGATGGATTAAAATTATTTCAATCAATCGTAAGAAATTGGAGGGAAAACCATGTCGTTAATGCTTGAACCAAGCCCGGAAAAAATTAGATCACAGCGAGTGTATGCAGAGATGGGTCTTTCGGATGAAGAATTTGCGATGGTAGAAAACATCCTGGGCCGTACGCCGAATTATACAGAAACCGGTTTATTTTCAGTAATGTGGTCAGAGCACTGTTCGTATAAAAATTCCAAGCCCGTTTTAAAAAAGTTCCCGGTAACTGGGGAAAAAGTCCTTCAAGGACCTGGTGAAGGTGCGGGGATTGTTGATATTGGAGACGGTCAGGCGGTTGTTTTTAAAATTGAAAGCCATAATCACCCTTCTGCGATTGAGCCTTATCAAGGAGCGGCAACAGGTGTCGGCGGCATCATTCGCGACGTATTTTCAATGGGTGCCCGTCCAATTGCGATTCTGAATTCACTTCGTTTCGGTGAGTTGGATAATGCACGTGTCAAATATTTATTTAAAGAAGTCGTTGCAGGTATTGCTGGATATGGGAATTGTATCGGTATCCCAACAGTTGGTGGCGAGATTCAATTCGATCCTTCTTACGAGGGAAATCCGCTTGTAAATGCCATGTGTGTTGGTTTGATTAACCATGAAGATATTCAAAAAGGGCAAGCGCGCGGAGTCGGCAATACGGTCATGTATGTAGGGGCGAAAACTGGACGTGATGGGATTCATGGGGCGACGTTTGCTTCTGAAGAATTGACTGAATCATCTGATGAAAATCGTCCTGCTGTACAAGTGGGCGATCCGTTTATGGAAAAGCTGCTTCTTGAAGCATGTCTTGAATTAATCCATAATGATGCCCTTGTCGGGATTCAGGATATGGGAGCGGCAGGACTTACAAGTTCTTCGGCAGAGATGGCCTCTAAAGCTGGTTCAGGGATTGAGATGAACCTTGATCTTGTGCCACAACGTGAAACTGGGATGACTGCGTATGAAATGATGCTGTCAGAATCACAAGAGCGGATGCTGATTGTCGTTAAAAAAGGACGCGAACAGGAAATTACAGATTTATTTTCTAAATATGATTTGGAAGCAGTTGCTGTAGGTGTGGTAACGGAAGAGAAATATCTAAAGCTTACTCATAAAGGCAATGTTGTAGCGAATGTTCCTGTTGATGCATTAGCAGAGGATGCTCCTGTGTACCATAAGCCATCAAGCGAACCTCAATTGTACAGAGATTTTCAAGCAATGAAAATTGAAGTTCCAAATGTTGTTGATTTTAAAGAAACCCTTATCAATCTATTGTCTCAACCGACAATTGCAAGTAAAGAGTGGGTCTACAATCAATATGATTATATGGTACGAACAAGTACCGTTGTAGCTCCAGGTTCAGATGCTGCAGTCGTTCGAATTCGTGAGACGAATAAAGCACTTGCGATGACGACGGATTGTAATTCTCGTTACCTTTATTTAGATCCAGAAGTAGGCGGGAAAATTGCCGTTGCTGAAGCGGCACGTAATATCGTCTGTTCCGGAGCAGAACCGTTAGCGGTTACCGATAACTTGAACTTTGGGAATCCTGAAAGGCCGGAGATTTTCTGGCAAATTGAGAAAGCTGCAGACGGAATAAGTGAAGCGTGTCGACAATTAAGCACACCAGTTATTGGCGGAAATGTTTCTCTTTACAATGAAACAAATGGTGAAGCCATTTATCCAACACCTGTTATAGGAATGGTGGGACTTGTACATGACCTTTCCCATATCACTACCCAAGAATTTAAAAATTCTGGGGACCTAATCTATGTGATTGGTGAGACGAAAGAAGAATTTGGTGGTAGCGAATTGCAAAAAATGATTGAAGGAAAAATCTATGGTCAATCGCCGTCCATTGATTTAGAAATAGAACAACAACGTCAAAAGCAGCTTTTACTTGCAATCCAAAGTGGGTATGTTGCTTCTGCACATGATGTTGCAGAAGGCGGATTAGCGGTCGCTCTTTCTGAGGCTCTCTTTGGAACCGAAAATTTAGGAGCACGTGTAATTGTTGAAAATGAGGCCATTACGGAGTTATTTAGCGAAACACAGTCCCGATTTGTAGTATCCGTATCTCCTGAGAATCGCGAAGCATTTGAAAGAATGGTTCAAGATAGTTATTGCATTGGTGAAGTAAACAATAATGGAGTATTGACAATTTCCCACAAGCAGGACGGTCTAGTGATAGACGCTAGCGTTCAAGAATTAGAAGCTGCTTGGAGAGGGGCGATCCCATGCTTGCTGAATTAAAGGGATTAAATGAAGAATGTGGTTTGTTTGGCATTTGGGGACACCCAGATGCTGCACAAATCACCTATTATGGTTTGCATAGTCTGCAGCACCGTGGTCAAGAAGGTACAGGAATGGTTCTGGCTAAGGATGGAAAGTTGACAGGGATGAAGGGTGAAGGATTGGTCACGGAAGTGTTTACCGCTGAGAAAATGAAGAATTTATCCGGAAATGCTGCAATCGGCCATGTTCGATATACAACGGCAGGCGGAGGCGGTTATGAAAACGTCCAACCATTTTTATTCAATTTCCAAAGTGAAGCCATGGCACTTGCCCACAACGGCAACATTGTGAATGCAAGTCAATTGAAGGCACAGCTTGAAGCGCAAGGAAGCATCTTTCATAGTACATCTGATACAGAGGTATTAGCACATTTGATTCGTAAAGGCGGTTTTTCAGATTTGAAAAGCCGTGTTACGAACGGATTAAGCTCGTTAAAAGGGGCTTATGCTTTCTTGATTATGACAGAAACAGAAATGCTCGTTGCTCTAGACCCGAACGGACTTAGACCCTTATCTCTAGGTATCTTGGGCGGTGCTTATGTTATAGCATCTGAAACATGTGCATTTGATATTGTCGGTGCGGAATTTATCCGTGATATTGAACCTGGAGAGCTCCTTGTCATTAATGATGACGGGATTAAAAGCGAACGTTTCGTCATGTCTTCACAGCGTGCAATGTGTACGATGGAATATATTTATTTTTCCCGTCCAGACAGCAATATCGATGGAATTAATGTTCATACAGCAAGGAAAAACCTTGGTAAACAGCTAGCAGTAGAAAAATTAATTGAAGCAGATGTCGTAACAGGTGTTCCAGATTCAGGGAACTCCGTTGCCATAGGTTATGCAGAGGCAAGTGGCATTCCTTATGAAATGGGGCTAATTAAAAATAGATATGTAGGTCGTACTTTTATTCAGCCCTCTCAATCTCTAAGAGAACAGGGTGTGAGAATGAAGCTCTCTGCAGTACGCGGTGTTGTGGATGGAAAAAGGGTTGTTATGGTTGATGATTCCATTGTACGAGGTACGACATGTAAGCGGATTGTCACGATGCTGAAGGAAGCTGGTGCTAAGGAAGTACATGTACTAATCAGTTCTCCTCCGATTAAGAACCCTTGTTTTTATGGGATTGATACATCAAGTCGTGAAGAATTAATCGCCTCTGAAAATTCAGTTGAAGAAATTCGGGAGATCATCGGAGCAGATTCGCTTACATTCTTAAGTGTTGAGGGAATGGTTGAAGCGATTGGAAGACCGTTTGAAGGCGAGAGTCGAGGACAATGTCTCGCGTGCTTTACTGGGAATTATCCGACAGAAATATATGCTAATGAGCAGTCAGCGACTGTATAAAGTTGAATGAAGGAGGATGATGACCATGTCGAATGCGTATAAAGCGGCGGGAGTCGATATTGAAGCTGGTTATGAAGCGGTATCACGCATGAAAAAGCATGTTCAGAAAACGATGCGTCCAGGAGTGTTGAGTGGGCTTGGTGGTTTTGGCGGCATGTTTGATTTATCACAATTGAACTTACGGGAGCCTGTCCTTGTTTCAGGAACGGATGGAGTGGGAACGAAGTTATTGCTTGCCATGATGATGAATAAGCATGACAGCATTGGGATTGATTGTGTGGCTATGTGTGTGAACGATATCGTGGTTCAAGGAGCTGAGCCACTTTACTTTTTAGACTATATTGCTTGTGGAAAAGCAGAGCCTGAGAAAATTGAAAGCATTGTAAAAGGGATTGCAGAAGGCTGTGAGCAAGCAGGTTGTGCATTAATCGGTGGTGAGACTGCTGAAATGCCTGGTATGTACAGTGAGGAAGAATATGATTTAGCTGGCTTTACAGTGGGAGCATGTGAAAAGACGAAACTGATTACAGGTCAGAAAATCAACCAAGGTGATTGTCTTATCGGATTAGCGTCAAGCGGTATCCATAGTAATGGCTATTCGCTTGTACGTAAAGTTCTATTAGAAGACGCTGAAATGGACGTAAATGAATTTATTCCTGAGCTTGGCTGTTTACTAGGAGAAGAGCTTTTAAAGCCTACTAAAATTTATGTGAAGCCAATTTTAGCGGCGTTGAGTGAGTTTGAAATTAAAGGGATGGCTCATATAACTGGCGGTGGATTTATTGAGAATTTACCAAGAATGATGCCTGAAAATTTAGGAATCGAGATAAAGTCAGGATCTTGGGAGATTCCGGCGATATTCACTCTTATTGAAGAAAAAGGAAACATTAGTCGTGAGGATATGTACAATATTTTCAATATGGGTGTCGGAATGGCTCTTGTGGTGAAGCAGGAAGAGGCGTCAGAGCTTCTAGCCTTTTTTGAAAAACACGGTGAAGTGGCGTATCAAATTGGTACGGTCATCAGTCAACCTGGTGTAAGTATTACGGGTGAATCATGAAAAAAATAGCGGTATTTGCATCGGGAAACGGAAGTAACTTTCAATCAATCGTGGATGCGGTTAAGGCTGGTACGCTCGCAGCGGACATCCGTTTACTTGTCTGTGATAAAGAATCCGCATTTGTTTTAGAAAGAGCCAAAAAAGAGAAGATTGAAAGTTTTTGCTTTTCTCCAAAGTCTTTTCATGACAAAGAAGCATTTGAACTGGAAATCGTGAAACAACTTAAATCTAAGGCTGTTGAATTTATTGTCTTAGCAGGATATATGCGATTGATTGGACCGACACTTTTACAGGAATATCCTGAAGCAATCGTAAATATCCATCCATCTTTATTGCCAGCTTTTCCTGGTAAAGATGCAATTGGTCAAGCGTTCGATGCTGGTGTAAAGGTAACTGGCCTTTCGATTCATTATGTGGATGCAGGAATGGATACAGGTCCTATTATTGCCCAAAAAGAAATTGAGGTCCTTGCAAATGATACGAGAGATCGTTTACAAGAAAGAATTCAAAAAGCAGAGCATACCACCTATCCAGAGGTGCTTCAACAGCTGTTTATGCAGGAGAAATTGATCTCTGCTCATTAATTTGAAAGTATAACAGGATTGTCGAGTAAAGAATTTCTATAAGATACACGTGGTCATTTGAGGGTGTCTTAAAAGCAAAGAGGCAGACTTCGCAACAACGAATGACAGTATAAGATACACTACATACTGATTGATAATTCGAGGTCAGACTCTTATCGGACACCCTTTAGATTCATGCGTGTTACCTTGGCTAATAAAGGGATGTTTAAAATCATCAATTTTTTGCAGTCAAGGATTGGTGACGGTTGTTCTTATAAGGAGGAGTAATTATGGCAAAACGTGCATTAATCAGTGTTTCAGATAAGACAGGTATCGTAGAATTTGCAATTGGTCTTAAAGAGGCGGGCTTTGAAATCATATCTACTGGGGGCACGAAAAAAACGCTTGTAGAAAATGGAATTGACGTAATCGGGATTAGTGATGTAACAGATTTTCCTGAAATTTTGGATGGTAGGGTTAAAACGTTGCATCCAAATGTTCACGGCGGATTATTGGCAAGAAGGAATGATAATGCACATCAAGCTCAATTAGAAGAACATCATATTCAACCAATTGATCTCGTTTGTGTCAATTTGTATCCATTCCAAGAGACGATCGCGAAACCCGATGTGACTCCTGAAGATGCGATTGAGAATATTGATATTGGCGGTCCAACGATGCTCCGTTCAGCTGCTAAGAATCATGAATTTGTAACAGTTGTTGTGGACCCAACAGATTATGAAGCAGTGCTTAGCGAGCTTACTGAAAATGGAGATGTTTCGGCTGCAAAGAAACGAAAACTTGCTGCGAAAGTATTCCGCCATACAGCCTCCTATGATGCGGTAATATCTGAGTACATGACAAAGCTTGCAGAGGAAGAAAATCCTGAAAGTTTAACTCTCACTTATACGTTAAAACAATCACTCCGATATGGTGAAAATCCGCATCAACAAGCTGCGTTTTATCAGAAGCCATTAGGTTCAACTTTTTCTGTTGCGTATGCACAACAATTGCACGGTAAAGAACTGTCATATAACAATATTAATGATGCTGATGCCGCATTACAGATCGTTAAAGAATTTGAAGAGCCAGCAGCTGTTGCTGTTAAGCATATGAATCCATGTGGAGTTGGGGTTGGCAATTCGGTTGCTGAAGCGTTTAAAAAAGCGTATGAAGCAGATTCTACGTCCATTTTTGGTGGTATTATCGCTTTAAATCGTGAAGTGGACCAAGAAACAGCTGAAATGCTTCGCGAAATTTTCCTTGAAATAATCATTGCTCCTCACTTTTCCGATAAAGCTCTCGAGATTTTAACTGAGAAAAAGAATATTCGTCTGTTAACAGTAGCTTTCGACGGCAAGCAAAAAACCGAACGAAAAACAACATCTATTCAAGGGGGATTACTTGTTCAAGATTTGGATACTTATGGCTTAGAACATGCATCCATAACAATCCCGACGAAACGCCAACCATCAGAAGATGAGTGGGCAGCAATGAAACTAGGCTGGAAAATCGTAAAACACGTGAAATCTAATGCAATTGTCGTTAGCGGCGAACAGATGACATACGGTATCGGTGCTGGACAGATGAACCGCGTGGGAGCAGCACAGATTGCTTTAGAACAAGCTGGCGAAAAAGCAAAAGGTGCGGCTCTCGCTTCTGATGCATTTTTCCCAATGGATGACACTGTTGAAGTGGCGGCTATTGCTGGTATCACAGCTATCATTCAACCTGGTGGCTCCGTCCGTGATGAAGACTCGATTAAAAAGGCAGATGAATACGGCATTACCATGGTGTTTACAGGTGTTCGACACTTTAAACACTAAGTTTTTTGACGGGGCTTCGCAACTTACTAATATAGCAATCTACTTTGCAGATATACGTACTTTATTAAGAAGGTACTTCAAAAACTGGCTACGCACCGTGTTAATGATTAGGCGAGTATAGCGTGCTACATGTTGTAATTGGTGGCGTTCTAACGCCATATACGTTTTGTATCAACTAGGTTAATAGTTTTTAATATAAGAAAGAGGTGATTCCATGAACGTGTTAGTAGTTGGCAAGGGTGGCCGTGAACATGCACTAGCAAAGAAACTATTTGAAAGCAAGCAGGTTCATAAAGTATTCGTAGCTCCAGGTAATCCAGGTATGGAGGATGTGGCAGAGCTCGTTCAAATCGATGAAAATAATCATAAGGAACTGATTGTGTTTGCTAAAGAACAGAATGTTACTTTAACTATTATTGGAGCCGAAACACCTTTGGTGAATGGAATTGTCGATGAATTTAAAGCAGCTGGCCT
Source organism: Peribacillus huizhouensis (assembly GCF_014138605.1). GTDB lineage: Bacteria > Bacillota > Bacilli > Bacillales > DSM-1321 > Peribacillus > Peribacillus huizhouensis. Next base: position 13,178 of record NZ_JACJHX010000017.1, read on the forward strand.
ACAGGTATTCGGACCTGATAGATTAGCAGCAATCATTGAAGGTAGTAAAACCTTTGCAAAAGATTTAATGAAAAAATATGAAATTCCTACTGCTTCATATGAAACTTTTACGGATATCGAGTCAGCAAAAACATATTTATCTGAAATTGGTGTTCCAATTGTGATAAAAGCGGATGGACTTGCAGCTGGGAAAGGGGTAGTCGTTGCCCACACGATGGAAGAGGCACTGGAAGCATTACATGAAATGTTAGTTGATGAGAAATTCGGTGAAGCTTCTGCACAAGTTGTCATCGAGGAATTCCTAGAAGGTGAGGAATTTTCATTAATGGCATTTGTAAATGGAGAGAAAGTTTATCCAATGGTCATCGCTCAAGATCATAAGCGGGCTTATGATGGTGATGCCGGTCCGAATACAGGTGGAATGGGTGCATACTCGCCTGTTCCTCAAATTCCAGAAGACATGGTTGCTGCGGCGGTTGAACAAATTGTAAAGCCGGCAGCTTCTGCACTTGTTGCTGAGGGGCGTTCTTTCACGGGTGTTTTATATGCAGGGTTAATTGCTACGAATAAAGGCACAAAAGTGATTGAGTTTAATGCACGTTTCGGCGATCCAGAAACTCAAGTGGTCTTGCCAAGACTAAAAAATGATTTTGTTGAAACGCTTCTTGCTGTCTTAAACGGGAAGGACTACGAGCTTGAATGGGACGGTGAATCTGTAATCGGGGTTGTAGTAGCAGCAGCTGGTTACCCAGGTGAATATGTCAAAGGAGCACTGATCTCCGGTCTAGAGGAAATAAGTCAAGATGTTGATATTTATCACGCAGGTACATCGAAAAATGATAATGGTGAATTTATAACAAACGGTGGTCGAGTACTACTTGTTGCCGCAAAGGGAACGGATCTTCTTAGCGCACAGGCGAAGGTTTACAAAGAATTAGAAAAGATTCCTACCCAAGAATTATTCTGGAGAAAAGACATTGGTCATCGAGCCATCTTAGTGGCTAAATAAAGGGTATCCCAAAGAATTAGAACGTCATAAGGGTCGGACCCCGCACTCTAAATCAGTAGGTAGTGTTTTATACACGTATCTTATACTGGATTTAGTTGTTGCGGGGTTTGGCCCTATCTGACCTTCATAGTACCTCTTTTAAGTTTCTGTATTGTCCTTATCTGAAATAAGGTCATTCCCCATTCCCATTTGAGTCAATAAGGGTACTCCTTTTTTGATGATGCTATGTTCCCCACGTAATGTTCCTTGACATTTTTCATAGAGCGCAACAACAGGACAAAAACGAAGAATCCCTTCTCCGATTTTCATACTAGAAAACATAGCCACAACTAAATAGGATTCATTCCATGGTTTTCTTGACATTTTTGAAATCGACCATGCCAAGAGAGTAAATCCACAAGTGATTCTGAGTAACGCGTTTAGGATACTGATATTGGTTTTGTTATTCATACTAGACAAACACCTTTCATAAATTATTCACATTATTTAACAAAACTTTAATGTATTAACTCATTAAATATGTTAGGATTATAAAAAATGGGTGAATACTACTTATTTCTAATTCTTTACATGATTTTTTAACATAAATATAGTAGATAAATCTAAAATTGGGAGGGATCTTCTTGTTAGAGCAACGTTATCGATGGAAGAATAAACATTTGCGAGAGCATGTAGATGTACTAGACGGAAACAGAGCTCCACATATTCTTCTACAAAATGCAACGTATTTAAATCAGTCATTACGAAAGTGGATAAAAGCGAATATTTGGATTTATGATGATCGCATCGTCTATGTAGGGGAAAACCTTCCTGACAAATTAGACCATTGCGAAATTGTTGATTGCCAAGATAGCTTATTGGTTCCCGGCTATATCGAACCCCATTCGCATCCATTTCAATTATATAATCCCCAGACATTAGCTCGTTATGCGTCGTATTTTGGAACAACGACTTTGATTAATGATAATTTGATGCTGTTTTTGCAATTAGAAAAAAAGAAAGCGTTTTCTTTATTGAAAGAATTGCGAAATATCCCTTCGAGTATGTACTGGTGGTGTAGGTTTGACGGGCAAACTGAACTGCGTAATGAAGAAACGATTTTTACTCATGGTGATGTAAAAGCATGGCTAGAACATGATGCTGTTCTACAAGGGGGCGAACTGACAGCATGGCCAAGGCTGCTTGCTGGAGATGATATGATGCTTCATTGGATTCAAGAAGCAAAGCGGATGAGAAAACAAATAGAAGGCCATTTCCCTGGAGCATCGGAAAAAACACTAGCCAAAATGATGTTATTTGGCGCTGATTGCGATCATGAAGCGATGACAGGAAAAGAAGTATTGTCACGATTAATGCAAGGATACACGGTTTCTTTGAGAAATTCTTCAATCCGGCCAGACTTGGAGAATATATTGAAACAAATACACGAGCTTGGGATTGATCAATACGACAATTTCTTCTTTACGACGGATGGTTCACCGCCCTTGTTTTATGAAAGGGGTTTCATTGATGCTATGATTAAAATCGCAATTGAACAGGGTGTTCCGATTATAGATGCCTATAATATGGCGACAATTAATGTTGCCCGCTATTATAATATCGAGTACTTACATGGAAATATTGCAACAGGTAGAGTGGCCAATATTAATTTCCTTCGCAGTGAAACGGAACCGGCTCCTGTTTCTGTTCTAGCGAAAGGGAAATGGGTGAAACGTGACGGGGTGGAACTTGATGATTCATCCGTTATTCATTGGGCTGAATATGGTTTTGGGGAATTACAGTTGGATTGGGAATTAGATAGTAATGATTTAGAGTTTTCGATGCCTTTCGGTTTTGAAATGATCAATGATGTGATTACGAAACCATACTCGATTACATCAGATTACTCAGATGGAAATCTGTCATTTGAACATGATGAATGCTATTTTGTAATGATCGATCGTTGTGGAGAGTGGAGAATTAATACGATGGTCAAAGGCTTTGCCAATCAATTATGCGGGTTTGCAAGCACGTATTCGAATACGGGGGACATTGTCCTAATTGGAAAACGAAAAGAAGATATGCTTCTTGCTTTTCAGAGGATGAAGGAAATAGGCGGAGGAATTGTAATAGCTGAGCAAGGGGAAATCATTTTTGAAATGCGCTTAGCATTAAAAGGACTGATTTCTGAAAAATCAATGCCAGAGCTAATTAAAGAGGAAAAGGAATTGAAACAACTGCTTCAGGAAAGAGGGTATGTTTTTTCTGATCCAATATACACATTGTTGTTTTTCTCGGCTACACATCTTCCGTACATCCGTGTAACCCCAACGGGCATGTATGATATAATGAATAAAACAGTTCTCTTTCCTACAATAATGCGTTAAAATGTAAAAGAAGACTTTTTTAAGAAAGTATCCTGGAAACTGGTAGGGAGTGTACAGGAATGAAAAAAAGTTTACCGCTTATTCTGTTTGCTGTTATGTTATTAATGAGTGGATGTCTAAAAAAAGAAGCTAAGACCGATCGGCCGATCGATAATTCTTCAAGTGAAATTGTCGGGCAAGATGAAACGGCGGCTCAAGAACCAGCTGACAGTGATCAGTATACAAACTTATTCCCTTTAACAGGCATTGCAACGAACGATGATACCGAACATAGAGCAATTGCTGTAATGATTAATAATCACCCGAAAGCGCGGCCGCAATCTGGCCTTTCAAAAGCAGATATTGTCTACGAAATGTATGCGGAAGCAGAAGTAACACGTTTCCTAGCAGTTTATCAAAGTGAAATGCCACAAGAGGTTGGACCGGTTCGCAGCGCTCGAGATTACTTTATTAAATTAGCAAAAGGGTTAGATTGTGTTTATGTATGTCACGGAAATAGCCCGGATGCTAAAGAAATGCTTGATCAGGGATATATTGACCATTTGAATGGTTTACAGTATGATGGAACGCTTTTCAAACGTTCGAGTGAGCGGAAGGCACCTCATAATTCCTATATTACTTTTGAGAACATCGAATTAGGTTCCCAGCAAAATTCATATGATTTGACAGAAAAGCCTAAACCCTTTACATTTTTGGAGAAATCCGAAATGGAGCATTTGCAAGGTGAACCTGCTTCTTCAGTGCAGATTTCTTATGGATCATCCTTATTTGATGTCGAATTTTCGTATGATGAACAATCAGAGACGTACTCCAGATATTCTAATAATCAACAAACGATTGAATACAAAGATGAAACGCCAATTAAGATAGACAATATTTTTATTATCGAAGCTCCTCATAAAGTCATAGATCGTGTTGGAAGGCGCGATATTGATTTAAAAGTGGGTGGAAAGGCGTATTTACTGCAAAAAGGTAAATGGAATGAAATTCAATGGGAAAATAGCGAAGGTCGAATTATTCCAATGGAAAATGGAAAAGAAGTTGGTTTGGTACCAGGCAAAACATGGGTGAATGTTTTGCCGGATAAGCCTGGAATTAGCCAGCTTGTCCAACTTGGTGTTCAAGAAAACTAGGGGGCAAAACTATGCAAATTGATAAATTAAGGGGAAAAGGTCTTGATCAGCTTTTCGAAGCTATACTTTCTCTAAAAGATCTCGAAGAATGCTATCGATTCTTTGACGATTTATGTACAGTCAATGAAATACAATCTCTTTCACAACGTCTTGAAGTAGCGCGCATGCTCCAAGAAGGTAAAACGTACCATCGAATTGAAACCGATACGGGTGCTAGTACAGCGACGATATCGCGTGTGAAACGATGCTTAAATTATGGGAATGATGCTTATACTATGGCATTGGATCGAATTAAGAAAGAGTCTGTAGAAGAATAAGCAAATCAGTCGATCATTCAGTAGTATTTTTTTAGGAAGAGTCGGGGGAGAGATTCCCTGGCTTTTTTATTTTTTTCAGAGTATAACCATAACGATCTATCTTTTATCCCGTATTAACGGGCAGTAACACCCCCAGCTTATGCTTTGCTTTGTGGACTATAACGGAATGTGATGGCGTCTATGTTACACACAGGACGTGAGCGGTCTTAGTAGGCTTTCCTTAAAGCAGTCTTCTCGCCTTTTAGTAAAATCACGATTGGTGAGATACAGTAAAACTTACGGCTGATCTTAGCGACAGAAAACGGGACTAACAATCAGTAAGGGTTGAAGAAAACACCCACTGATTGAGGTTTCACTTTATAATGAATTTTGGTGTATCCTAGGGCACAATTGGTTATGCTGTCTTAGCGTGTCTAACATAGGGAATCCGGTTTGAAACTGATACCGGCGTGTGCTCAATTTTGACTAAAAAAATCATACCTGCTTGGATTGGTTAGCTATTATGTTGTTTCTTATAAAACTTTTTTTATCAAAAATCTTAATGCTATAATGGGGCTATGAGAAATTTTAATGGAGGATATAAGATGTACGATTTTCGTAAGTGGAAGCATGTGTTTAAGCTAGATCCTAATAAAGAGATAAATGATATAGATTTAGAAAGTATTTGTGAGTCGGGTACTGACGCTATTCTAATCGGGGGAACAGACGGTGTTACTCTTGAAAATGTGTTAGATTTGATGGCAAGAGTCAGACGATACACGGTTCCTTGTGTCCTTGAGGTGTCATCTGTTGAAACAGTTACCCCAGGATTTGATTTGTATTTCATCCCCAGTGTATTAAACAGCAAAGATTCAAAATGGATGATGCGATTACATCAACAGGCTGTAAAGGAATATGGTGAAATCATGGATTGGTCTGAAATGTTTGTGGAAGGGTACTGCATTGTAAATCCAGATTGTAAAGCAGCTAAACTGACGGATGCGGATACGAATCTTGATGCGGATGATATTGCTGCATATGCCATGATGGCAGAAAAAATGTTTCACCTGCCGATTTTCTATCTGGAATACAGTGGGATGTATGGCGATCCAAAAGTAGTGAAGAAGACAAAACAAAACTTAAAAGAGACTATTTTCTTCTATGGCGGTGGAATCGAAACAGCTGCTCAAGCAAAAGAAATGGCAGAGTTTGCTGATGTTGTTGTAGTTGGGAATATTATCTATGACAATCTAAAGGCAGCACTTGAGACAGTTACAGCTGTGAAATAGATGATTCTTTAAAATATAGTCAGGCTATAGTACAATAAAAGAACAAATGTTCGAAAGGTGGTGCTTTCATGCAATTTTTAGCAGAAAAATTAGTAAAAGGTTTAAATGATCAACAGCAAAAAGCAGTGAAGGCAACAGATGGGCCACTCCTCATCATGGCTGGAGCAGGAAGTGGTAAGACAAGGGTACTTACGCATCGAATTGCATATTTAATGGTAGAAAAGGAAGTTGCGCCGTGGAATATTTTGGCGATTACTTTCACGAATAAGGCAGCCCGTGAAATGAAAGAACGGATACGTGGCATCCTTGGCGGAGCATCAGATGAGATTTGGATCAGTACCTTCCACTCTATGTGTGTACGAATATTAAGACGTGATATCGATCGAATCGGTTATAATCGCAACTTTTCCATTTTAGACACAACCGATCAACAATCAGTTATTAAGCAAATCTTGAAAGACAAAAACCTCGATCCTAAGAAATATGATTATCGCGCGCTTTTAGGAACGATTAGTTCAGCAAAGAACGAACTCGTAACTCCTGAGGAATACCATAAAACAGCAGGTGACTTCTATACGAATGTTGCAGCAGATGTCTACACGGAATATCAGAAACGGCTTAGAAAGAACCAAGCACTCGATTTCGATGATTTAATTATGTTGACCATCACGTTATTTCAGCGTGTACCAGAAGTTCTTGAATATTATCAGCGGAAATTCCAGTATATTCACGTTGATGAGTATCAAGATACGAACCGAGCTCAATATATGCTCGTGAAACTTCTCGCTTCACGATTCCGAAATTTATGCGTTGTTGGGGATAGCGACCAATCCATCTATCGCTGGCGTGGTGCGGATATCGCCAACATTTTATCATTTGAAAAAGACTACCCAAACGCAACGATGATTTTTCTTGAACAGAATTATCGGTCAACAAAGAAAATTTTAGAGGCTGCAAATAAAGTAATTGATAATAACCGCAATCGGAAGCCGAAGAATCTTTGGACGGAAAATATGGATGGGAATAAAATTAGGTATTTCCGTGCTGACAGTGAACAAGGCGAAGCACAGTTTGTTGCTGGGAAGATTAACGAAATAGTTCGAGACAGTGCTAGAAAATTATCTGATATTGCAATTCTATATAGAACAAACGCCCAGTCACGGGTTATGGAGGAAGTTTTATTAAAATCCAACCTGCAGTATACCATTGTGGGAGGAATTAAGTTCTACGATCGTAAAGAAATTAAAGATATCCTTGCTTATTTACGATTGATTGCCAATCCAGATGACGATATCAGCTTACGTAGGGTCATTAATGTACCAAAACGTGGAATCGGGGCTACTTCACTTGATAAAGTTGCTGATTATGCGGCAATGACAGATGGTTCGATGTATCAAGCTCTCCAGGATATTGATATGATCGGCTTAAGTCCAAAAATCACTAAAGCAGCACGTGAATTCCGCGATTTAATTCATACCTATACGAATCAACAAGAATATTTGTCTGTTACCGAGCTTGTTGAAGAGGTGATTGAAAAAACAGGGTACCGTGAAATGCTTCAAGCAGAAAAATCAATTGAGTCACAAAGCCGCCTAGAAAATATCGATGAATTTTTATCTGTAACTAAATCGTTTGAACAAAGTAATGATGATAAATCCTTAGTTGGTTTTTTAACGGATCTTGCTCTAGTAGCGGATATTGATCAACTAGATGATACAGAGGAAGCTCAGGATTCAGTGACGCTAATGACATTGCACTCTGCAAAAGGGCTGGAATTTCCAGTTGTATTTTTACTAGGGCTTGAAGAAGGGGTATTCCCACATAGTCGTTCATTGATGGATGAAGAAGAAATGGAAGAAGAACGCAGGTTGGCTTATGTGGGCATTACACGTGCAGAATCAGAGTTATATTTAACAAATGCCCAAATGAGGACATTGTTTGGTCGTACGAATATGAATCCAGTTTCACGCTTTATTGCTGAAATTCCAGAAGAACTTGTAGAAGATATGAAACCAAAACCAAAAAAATCAGGTTTAAGTTCTTCCAAACCAATCCTATCAGGTGGTTCAAGACGTACACCTTCATTTGGTAAAGTTGTTGCTCAGCCGAACGCAACAGGTGGGGATGAAATAGGCTGGCAGGTTGGCGATAAGGCTGCCCATAAAAAATGGGGAACTGGAACGGTTGTTAGTGTGAAGGGTGAAGGTGAAGGCAAAGAATTAGACATTGCTTTCCCAAGTCCAACTGGGATTAAACGTCTGCTTGCTAAGTTTGCACCTATTGAAAAAGTATAAGAGGAAGGGCTGGATATATGGATATGCAGCAAGCTGCAAGAAAAGTTACTGAATTACAAACGCTATTGAATCAATACGGCTATGAATATTATGTTTTAGATCAGCCGTCTGTCTCAGATGCGGAATACGATCAGCTTCTAAGAGAATTGATTGAATACGAAGCTCAATTTCCTGAATTGAGAACACCGGATTCACCGACACAGCGTGTGGGTGGTGCCGTACTCGAAATGTTCGAGAAGGTAGAACATACAAGTCCTATGCTAAGTCTTGGCAATGCATTTAATGAACAAGATTTACGGGATTTTGATCGAAGAGTACGACAGGCGGTTGGTGACTCGATTTCCTATGTATGCGAACTGAAAATCGACGGACTGGCGATTACGCTTCAATATGAGAACGGGTACTTTAGGCTTGGAGCTACGCGTGGTGATGGCACGATTGGGGAGGATATCACTGAAAACCTCAAGACCATTAAGTCCATCCCTTTAAAACTTAAAGAACCTTATACAATCGAAGTTCGCGGAGAAGCGTTTATGCCGAAGAAGTCATTCGAAGCATTGAACAAGGTAAAGGAAGAACAAAATGAAGAGCCGTTTGCGAATCCACGCAACGCAGCAGCAGGCTCTCTTAGGCAGCTTGATCCGAAGCTTGCAGCTAAACGGAAGCTTGATATTTTTCTTTACGCGATTGCTAACGTAGAGAATTTGGGTGTTGAGACTCATAGTGAGGGCCTTGAATTACTGGATCGTCTTGGTTTTAAAACAAATCAAGAACGAAAAACGTGTACATCGATCGAAGAAGTATTAGAATATGTAGAGAGCTGGGTAGAGAAGCGTCCAAACTTGGCGTATGACATTGATGGCATTGTAATTAAGGTTAATTCACTGCAACAACAAGAAGAATTAGGAAGGACAGCGAAAAGCCCTCGTTGGTCAATCGCTTATAAATTTCCGGCAGAAGAAGTGAATACAAAGCTGATAGATATTGAACTTAGTGTAGGGCGGACAGGGGTGGTAACGCCCACTGCTATACTTGAACCAGTTAGAGTAGCTGGGACAACGGTTCAGCGAGCTAGTCTTCATAATGAAGATTTGATACGGGAAAAAGATATCAAAATTGGCGATCAAGTTATCATCAAAAAAGCTGGAGATATCATCCCTGAAGTTGTCAATGTCTTAGTAGATCGACGTACAGGAGAAGAGATTGAATTTAGCATGCCAACCCATTGTCCTGAATGTGAAAGTGAGCTTGTCCGACTTGAAGAGGAAGTCGCTCTCCGTTGTATCAATCCAAAATGTCCGGCTCAGATTCGTGAAGGATTGATTCACTTTGTATCACGTAACGCAATGAATATTGACGGTCTTGGAGAAAAAGTAATCAGTCAGTTATTTAGTGAGGGACTCATACAAGATGTTGCCGATTTATATAAATTAACTCATGAGCAGTTGTTAGGCTTAGAGCGGATGGGTGAAAAGTCTGTCAATAATCTAATCACAGCAATTGAAGCCTCCAAAAGTAATTCACTAGAAAAATTATTATTTGGTTTGGGCATCCGTCATGTTGGGGCAAAGGCAGCGAAAACATTAGCACAAGAATTTATAACAATTGCTGCATTAAGTAGTGCAAGCCGTGAAGATTTAACAGCTATTAATGAAATTGGTGATAAGATGGCAGACTCGATTGTCGCTTATTTTGAACTTGAAGAAGTTCAAGCATTAATAATTGAATTGCAAAAAGCGGGAGTAAATCTCGAATATAAAGGTGCAAGACCTGTTGCAGTTCATGCAATTGATAGCTTTTTTGCTGGAAAAACCATTGTACTGACTGGAAAGCTTCATCAACTAACGCGGAGTGAGGCTCAGGGGAAATTAGAAGCCTTAGGTGCCAATGTTGCTGGAAGTGTCAGTAAGAAAACGGATTTAGTCGTTGCAGGAGAAGCTGCGGGTTCTAAGTTAACAAAAGCAGAGAGTTTAGGTATTGAAGTGTGGAGCGAGGAGAAATTAATCGAAGAACTAACTAAATAGAGGTGTTAGAATGAAAAACATCATTTTCCTCGGAATGATCTTGGCTTTATTACTTTCCGGGTGTGCCCCGAAATTTGATAAGGAGCAAGCGGTTGTGAGTGAAGCGGATAGTAGTACGGAAAAAGCGATTGTGCCAAATTATCAAATTTCTAAGGATTATTATAAAACGATGCTTCCATTTGAAGAATCAAATGCACGCGGGCTAGTTGTATCACATTTAAATACCCGCTATGATATCGAGGAATTTGAAACGGGATTAATGAGAATAGCCCAGAAGGATTTTAGTCCGGACAATTATTTTTTTAGGGAAGGACAAATTCTTAAAGGCAGTACGATTACTAAGTGGCTTAGAAGAGAATATACAGAAGATCAGCTGAAAGAAAAGAAACTGTCAGCAAAAGATAATCTAGGCCTTAACCCAATTGATACGGGAAAAGGCGATATTGCAGATCGTAGTGAAAAGAGTCCAATATATTTAGCTCATATTCTTGAACATGATTATTTAGTGAAAAACAAAGATAATACGGTTAGTTTAGGTGGGGTTGTCATTGGACTAGCGCTTAACTCGGTTTATTATTATCAAAAAGAAGCCTATGGTGCTACGTATGAAACGAAGATTAAACAGGCTGAAATAGAGAAGCAAGGAAAGGCGATTGCTGAAAAGGTCGTGCAGCGTTTACGAGAGAATAAAGAGATGAGTGATGTACCTATTACAATTGCCCTTTTTGAACAAAAAGAAAGGTCTTCAGTCGTCCCAGGGAATTTCCTTTATTATTCTCATATAGATGGTAATAAAAGTACGATTGGGAAATGGGAAAAGGTTGATGAAGAATATTATTTATTCCCTTCAACTGCGGCTGAAAAAGCGTATCGTGACGATGTAAGATCATTTAAAAACTTTAAACAAGATATAGAAAATTATTTTCCAAACTTTAATGGAGTAGTTGGCAGAGCGTTTTATGTGAATAAACAACTGCAGGAATTGAATATTGATATCCCTATTCAGTTTTACGGAAATACAGAGGCGATTGGATTTACACAATATGTAACGGGACTGATCATGAACCATTTTAATGAATATATTTCCATTCAGATTTCGATTACTTCAGTTAATGGTCCAGAAGCGCTGATTACTCGTAAGCCGGGTGATAGCGAACCTTATGTTCATATATATAAATAAGGTAAAGTGAGCGGGCTCAGCATTAGCTGGGTCTGCTTTTTCCTGTCAAAGGAACTTACTTAATGAATGGCTATGTTAAAGCTCATTTTTGATTTTGGCACTATGTTGATTGGAGCGGAAAGCGAACGCCTTACGTTCCAATCGACAGGCAATTTTAACAGAGCCCGATTAATTAATATCAATATTTCTGTCAAAATTCCTCATTATTTCCTAGACAATAATTGTGTATTTCTTTGTAAAAGAATCAAAATTCGACCTGTTTTTTTCCTGGGTAATAAACTAACAGATATTTAGACATTTGCTATACTAGGAAGTATTGCTTTAGGTCGTAAAAATCTGCTATGATTTAATTAATTGTTTTTTCGGAAATATGATCGGAATTCAATGTGCAAATTAAAAAATATAGCATAGTCATGCAGTCTTTTGAATCATCAATGGAGGTGAAGAGAATGTCACGTATATCAATGGAGCAAGTTAAACATGTTGCTCATTTGGCACGTTTAGGCATTACAGAGCAAGAAGCTGAGAAGATGCAAAAGGAACTTGATCTTATGATCTCTTTTGCAGAGCTATTGAATGAACTTGATACAGAAGAAGTAAAACCAACTTTTCATGTGTTGGACATGAAAAATGTTATGAGAGAAGATATTCCACAAAAAGGACTGCCGATAGAAGAAGTATTGAGAAATGCACCAGATAGTAAGGATGGGCATATTCGCGTACCGTCTATTATGGAAAAGTAAGGTATTAGGGAGGGATAAATATGTCGTTGTTTGAACATAAGGTTTCGGACTTGCATGAACGTTTACATAAAAAAGAACTAACAGTAACAGACCTTGTTAACGAATCGTATGAAAGAATTGGACAAGTAGAAAGCCAAGTGAAGGCTTTCCTAACATTAGATGAAGAACGTGCACGAGTAAAAGCTAAGGAACTAGATGAAAGACTAGCTCGTGGCGAACAATCTGGCATGCTTTTTGGTTTACCGATTGGTGTGAAGGATAACATTGTAACAAAGAATTTACGTACAACTTGTGCAAGCAAAATCTTGGAGAACTTTGATCCCATCTATGATGCAACTGTGGCACAGAAGCTTAATCAAGCGGAAACGATAACAATCGGTAAGTTGAATATGGATGAGTTTGCGATGGGTTCTTCAAATGAAAATTCAGCTTATCAAGCTACTCGCAACCCTTGGAATACCGATTATGTTCCTGGGGGATCTTCAGGTGGTTCGGCTGCTAGTGTTGCTGCTGGTGAAGTTCTGTTCTCACTTGGCTCAGATACAGGTGGTTCCATTCGCCAGCCAGCTGCATATTGTGGCGTCGTTGGCTTAAAACCAACTTATGGCCGAGTATCTCGCTATGGACTTGTTGCATTTGCTTCATCTCTTGATCAAATTGGACCGATTACCCGCACTGTTGAGGATAATGCTTATTTACTAGAAGCTATTTCAGGCGTAGACCCGATGGACTCAACTTCAGCAAATGTCCAAGTTCCAAGCTTTGTGAATGCTTTAACAGGTGATGTAAAAGGGCTGAAAATCGCTGTACCTAAAGAGTATCTCGGAGAAGGAGTTAGCGAAGCAGCTCGCAATTCAGTGCTAGCAGCTTTAAAAGTATTGGAAGGCTTAGGGGCTGTGTGGGAAGAAGTATCCTTACCACATTCTAAATATGCATTAGCTGCTTATTATTTACTATCTTCTTCAGAAGCATCTGCTAACCTTCAACGTTTTGATGGTGTTCGTTATGGACATCGTGCAGATAACGCTGAGAACTTAATTGAAATGTACAAGCAAACGCGTGCAGAAGGCTTCGGAGACGAAGTGAAGCGCAGAATTATGCTTGGAACATTCTCATTAAGTTCTGGTTATTATGATGCGTATTATAAGAAAGCACAAAAAGTCCGTACTCTAATTAAGCAGGACTTTGAAAATGTATTTGCGAAGTATGATGTAATTATTGGGCCGACAACACCAACTCCAGCTTTTAAAATTGGTGAAAACACTGCGGACCCATTAACAATGTATGCAAATGATATTTTAACGATCCCTGTGAATCTTGCAGGCGTACCAGGAATCTCGATTCCATGTGGGTTCTCAAATGGTTTGCCGCTTGGTCTGCAAATTATCGGGAAGCATTTTGATGAAAGCACTATTTATCGTACTGCGCATGCATTTGAGCAAGCGACAGAATTTCATAAACAATTTCCAAAGTTGTAAGGGGTGAATAAGATGAACTATGAAACGGTAATTGGCCTTGAAGTCCATGTTGAATTAAAAACAGATTCTAAAATTTTCTCTGCAAGCCCGAACCATTTTGGGGCGGCTCCTAATACGAATACGACCGTGATTGACCTTGGTTATCCAGGAACTCTACCGGTAATTAATAAGCAGGCAGTTGACTTTGCCATGAAGGCAGCTATTGCTTTAAACTGTGAAGTTCCAGAAATTACGAAATTTGACCGGAAAAACTATTTTTACCCAGATAACCCGAAAGCTTATCAAATTTCTCAATTCGATCAGCCGATTGGTGAACATGGCTGGGTTGAAATTGAAGTCAACGGCAAGAAGAAGAAAATCGGCATTACACGCATTCATATGGAAGAAGATGCTGGTAAACTGACACACACAAATGATGGCTATTCTCTTTGCGATTATAATCGCCAAGGTACGCCACTTGTTGAAATTGTTTCGGAACCTGATATTACATCACCTGATGAAGCTTATGCGTATTTGGAAAAAATCAAATCGATTATCCAGTATACAGGTGTATCCGATTGTAAAATGGAAGAAGGTTCATTACGCTGCGATGCAAACATCTCTTTACGCCCTGTTGGACAAAAAGAGTTTGGAACAAAAACAGAATTGAAGAATTTGAACTCATTCAACTTTGTTCGTAAAGGTTTAGAATATGAAGAAATTCGTCAAGCTGAAGTGTTAAATGCAGGTGGAGTAATCGAACAAGAAACACGTCGATTTGATGAATCAACAGGAAAAACACTTCTAATGCGTGTAAAAGAAGGTTCAGATGATTACCGATACTTCCCAGAACCAGATCTTATGACCATTCATATCGACGAAGAGTGGAAAGCGCGGATTGCAGCTGAAATACCTGAGCTTCCGGATGCACGAAAAAAACGTTATGTAGAAGAGCTGGGGTTACCTGAGTATGATGCGGCTGTTTTGACCGTAACGAAAGAATCAGCTGATTTCTTCGAAGCAACGGTTGAGCAAGGAGCGGACCCGAAACAAGCGTCCAACTGGATTATGGGAGAACTTTCTGCTTATCTTAATGCTGAAGGAAAAGAACTCCATGACATCGCCCTTACACCTCAAGCACTTGCAGGAATGATTAAGCTGATTGAAAACGGAACGATTTCATCTAAAATTGCTAAAACCGTGTTCAAAGAGCTTGTTGAAAATGGTGGAGATGCTGAAACGATCGTGAAGGAAAAAGGTCTAGTACAGATCTCAGATGAAGGTGCACTTACGAAAATCGTGAATGAGGCACTTGATAATAACCCGCAATCGATTGAAGATTTCAAAGCAGGAAAACAAAAAGCTACTGGCTTCCTAGTTGGTCAAATCATGAAAGCAACAAAAGGACAAGCCAATCCACAACTAGTAAATAAAATTTTATTAGTTGAGTTGAACAAACGCTAATAAGTAGAAATAGACTCGGCTCGCCCCATCCATCATCATAAAGACAAGATGATGGATGGGGCGTTTTTTGTATAAAGGACATGGGGACGGAAGCTTCGTAACTTTAATATAGCCAGTCTACTTAGAGGTATACTGATTTGATCGAGAAATCATTCAGAATTTCAGCTCCGCACCGCCACCGGAGAAGAGCTCATGGATGTATTTTATGAAAACAAATCAATAAATCGAGAATTCATGGATTTATCGTACTTTGAAGGGGGAAACTAAGAATGGAGATGGTTATGTTCATATATAATCAAAGCTAACTATCATAGACGTTAAAACTAGAGTTTTTGAAAAAATTACTATATAATTTGTTCAGAAATGATTTCGGGAGTTAGGTTACTGTTTACGAATGTAATGCTAACGTGATTATTGTTGCTCGTTGCATTCTGTTTGGTAAATCGTTACCATTTAGTGAAACGTATTTTAACATTAGGATGATGGAAATGAAAAGAGCAAGATTGATTTATAATCCGACATCAGGCCGAGAAATGATTCGGAAAAATTTACCGGATGTTTTAGCTAAACTTGAAGCTGCTGGGTATGAAGCCTCTTGTCATGCGACTACAGGAGCTGGTGATGCGACACGCGCTGCAGAAATTGCTGTTGAACGCGGCTATGATGTTGTAATTGCAGCAGGAGGCGACGGAACGATTTACGAGGTTGTAAACGGCCTAGCCGGAGCGGAAAAACGGCCGAAACTTGGTGTGATTCCGACCGGAACAACGAATGACTTTGCGCGAGCAATTCATGTCCCACGCTCGATTGATGCTGCGGTGGATATTATTACAAAGGGGCATACGATGCCGATTGATATCGGGAAAATGAACGAAAAGTATTTTATCAATATTGCTGGGGGCGGCCGGTTAACGGAGCTTACTTACGAGGTACCGATAAAGTTAAAAACGATGCTTGGCCAATTGGCTTATTACATGAAGGGCATTGAAATGTTACCTTCGATCCGTGCAACGGATGTAACGATTGAATATGATGGGAAGTTTTTTGAAGGGGAAATTATGCTTTTCCTTGTTGCGAACACAAATTCTGTTGGCGGCTTTGAAAAACTAGCACCTGACGCTTCGTTAAATGATGGCATGTTTACGTTATTAATTTTAAAGAAAACAAATCTAGCCGACTTTATCAGGGTGGCCTCTCTTGCATTACGTGGGGAGCATATTCATGATAAAAATGTTATTTATGTTAAAGCAAACCGAATTAAAGTAACCGCAAAAAATGAAATGATGCTAAATTTAGACGGTGAATTTGGTGGACTAGCTCCAGCTGAATTTGTCAGTCAGTATCGTCATTTCGATGTTTTTATTCCTGAAAATACGCTATATGATGATCCAGAAAATAAGCAGAATGTATAAATGAATAAAGTGAAACTTCAATCAGTGGGGGATGCATTCCTCACTGATTGTTAGTCTCGTTCTACTGTCGTTAAGATCTTCGCTTTCGCTTCGATCTATCGAAAGTATGAACGAATGCGTGATAAAATTGAGGATGGCTCAAAATTAAAGCGGCCGACCATACAACAATAAACAGGGTTAGATATATTTAATAATTTGTTTATTCTATTGTAGGTCAGACCTTTTTAGGCCATCCTTTTTCTGATTGAGGAGATTAAACCAATGTTACTTAGACAAGCAAAACCAGCGGATGCTCCAATTTCCGCTTATTTAATTCGGTTGGCGATTCAGGATATTGCTGAAGCTCTGACTGATGAACAGGAAGAAAAAGCTATTTTAGATGTGCTGCAATATTTCTTTAGTCATCCAAATAATCGGTTAAGCTATGAGAACACGCTAATTATAGAAATTGCAGGGAATGTAGCTGGTCTTATTGTGACCTATCTCGGAAGTGAAGCGGAGCAATTGGATAGACCAATCGTGAAACGTTTAAGAGAGAAGAATAATAATTCGGAGATAATGACTGAGAAAGAAGCTGAACCGGGAGATTTCTATATCGATACAGTGAGTGTAAACCCACAGTATTGGGGAAAGGGAGTAGGGACTGCCTTGATTGAAGCAGCTGAACTGCTTGGGAAATCAAAAGGTCATAGGAGGATGTCTTTGAACGTTGAGGTAAAAAATACGCGTGCACACCGTTTATATAGTAAGCTGGGATATAAATCTGTGAATTGTAGACAAATTAACGGGCATGATTATGAATACATGGTGAAACATCTGTCATGAGGGAGCGAATGCAATGCTTGAAGGTTGGGTTAAAAATGGAGACATACGAATCCATTATATCGACAACACTGGACCGTCTATAGAACCCCCACTTGTCATCATTCCTGGTTTGACGGAGACGGGGGAAGAGTATGAAGATATACTTCGTGCTCTTGCGCCCCGTCGTGCTCTAGTTATTACGATGCGTGGACGAGGGCGAAGTGATGCACCAGAGATGGGATATACGCTAGAAGATCATGTGACTGATATTGAAAGCGTGATTAATCATATCCATATTGAAAATTTCGTTTTGTTCGGTTTTCATCGTGGTGTGGTTTATGCTTTAGGATTTGCGATGGAGAATCTAAGCCGTTTAAAAGGACTCATCATCGGTGATTACCCTGCTGTAGAAACAGATTTACCAGAAGGATGGGCCAATCTTCTTGTTCAGAAAACAGGGAGAACTGCGCTGACTCATATGACGCTCGATACATTAAAAGCGATCGAACATGATTCCCATGAACATCCATTTTGGAAAGAACTAGCTAATGTTAATTGTCCGGTATTAATCCTTCGAGGAAATCAGGAGGGAATCGGACTGACAGAGGAAGGAGCGATGGAATACCTTCGCTCTGTCCCAGGCGCTCGTGTTAAAACAATTTCTGATGACTCATCAGGAATCTTTAATTTGGAGTCTCAAGAATTACTTGATGCGTTAAAACAATTCTTTGAAGAAGCAAAGAATTGTAGGAACTAACAAAATATCCATAACGAAAGGGTCAGACCGCAACTTTAATATCCAGTTCAATTTAAGTGTAAGTATCTCTATGAACTGTGGATAAAGTTGTGGTCAGACCTTCTGCTCGAAGATAAGACCTAGCAAGTCCGTTCCATAAAGCAGAGGGTGGTGGTGTGTTTACTAATGATTCGAACGCTTAGAATTACACGCTTTAGCCTCCACAAAAAAGTCGATTGCTCCATGAAGGCAAAGAACTCCTTTATCGAGCAATCTCTATTTTCTTTTAAAGCTGTTAAGAGGCGTGTTCGCTAATCTATACTCCTAGCTGTCCGTTTGACTAGTTGTTTCTGCCCAGTCCACATAGGAGCCACTACCGTTACAGCCTTGACAATCATACACATTTGTGTAGCTGTATTCATAAGGAGCATACGAATTGTAACCCCGACCGCGGCAATCTGGACATAGTCCTTTATCCTGCATGAGTGCAATATGTTTTTCCTGTCTGGCTGTATTCCAGGCAGAAATCGATTGGAATAATCCCATTTTGCTCACCTCACTTTTTTCCTTATTTTGCATCAAAAATTAGATGTTATACGCATGTCCGCATTTATTTTGATTACTTTATTTATTTTTATGAAAAATCTCGCTAAAAGGTGCTTTTGTTTGTCTAGTAAATGTGTGATAAAATAAGAGTTCTAAATATATGATGGATACTGCTACAGATACTGTAAGCATTTCGATAGAAAAGGAAGTATACAATGGAAAAAACAATTCCCGTTTCAAAAAATGATGTAATAGATGTAGAATTTGAGGACCTAACACATGATGGGTCGGGTGTTGCCAAGGTCGAAGGCTATCCCATTTTTGTTCCCTACGTGTTGCCGGGGGAAAAAGCACAAATCAAAGTAACGAAAACGAACAAGGGCTACGGTTTTGGTCGCTTAATGGAATTGAAGGAAAAAAGTATAGACCGTGTTGAAGTGAAAAAAGAAGATGCACATAAATACGGTGGAAGTCAGCTTCATCACCTTAGTTATGAAGGTCAGTTAAAATTTAAAGAAAAAACAGTCCGTGAAGTAATGGCAAGAATCGGCAAACTTAAGGATGTGACGATTCATCCGATTATTGGTATGGAACAACCCTTACACTACCGCAATAAAGCCCAAGTCCCTGTTGGAGAAAAAGACGGAAAGCTTATCGCTGGTTTCTTTAGACCACGGAGCCATGACATTGTTGATACCAATGAAAGCATTATTCAACATCCAGCTGTGAATGAAGCGATTCAAGCTGTGAAAGAAATATGTAATGAACTCGGAGTAGAACCATATAACGAGAAACATCACCAAGGTGTTCTTCGTCACATTATGGCTCGTTACGCAAAACAAACTGGGGAGCTGATGATTGTACTTATTACAAGAGCGGCTAGACTTCCTCAAAAGAATAATCTTGTTGAAGAGATCACAGCTCGTTTGCCCCATGTTAAATCGATTGTTCATAATGTGAATTCGAAACGGACAAACGTCATTATGGGTGAAAAAACAAAGGTGCTTTGGGGTAATGATGTCATTTATGATTATATTGGCGATGTGAAATTCGCTATTTCGCCGCTATCCTTTTACCAAATTAACCCTGATCAAACAAAGGTTCTTTATAGCAAAGCGCTTGAATTTGCCGGGCTTACTGGGGAAGAGACTGTTATTGATGCTTATTGTGGAATTGGTACAATTTCACTATCTCTTGCACAAAAAGCTAAGCATGTTCTTGGAGTGGAAGTTGTACCAGAAGCAATTGCGGACGCACGCCGTAACGCTCTTATCAACGAAATTAATAATGTTGAATTTGAAGTTGGCGAAGCAGCAAACGTTATTTCTGAATGGTATCAAGATGGGAACCGCGCAGATGTATTAGTAGTCGATCCACCACGTAAAGGCTGTGAGGAGACTTTATTAAATACCATTATCGAGATGAAACCGAAGAAGGTCGTATACGTATCGTGCAACCCGGCTACACTTGCTCGTGATTTACGTATTTTAGAAGATGGTGGGTATCATGCGGTTGAAATTCAGCCTGTGGATATGTTCCCTATGACGACACATTGTGAAGCAGTTGTGAAACTCGTTTTAAGTTAATTTAAAGAAAGAGGATGTCCCAACGGGGTCTGACCTTGCATTCTAAATCAGTATGTAGTGTTTCATTCACTTATCCTATACTGTATTTAGTTATTGCAGGTTCTGACCCTTTTCTTTTGGGACATCCTCTTCTTTTTTTGTAGTATTGATGAAGTTAGTTATGAACGATTTAAAGTCTAGTCCGGAATAAAAGTTACTATAAACCTCGTTTATTGGATGCCTTCTATTAAAAAAGTACACGCTTGTTATTGACATACATGGTATGCATATATTAATATACTTTCATACACAAAAGCATAAAAGTATAAAAGCGTTGAACTATAAAAGTAGCTGAATGTTTAGGAAATTTAGAGACTTAGTGGGTGGTGCAAACTAAGCCAAGCATTCAGTGAATTACAATTAGGGAGCTGACTTCGGTCCGGCAATGCCGTTAATCTAATGAGAGAACAAAAAAATTTTTGTTAATCAGGGTGGTACCGCGGAGCTCTTCGTCCCTTTTTTGGGAGGGGGGCTCCGTTTATTTTATTTCTAGTTTGTTTTCAAATATGGTGCACATATCCAAGTGATAGTCTGGCATTAAATTTGAAACATGAATAAGAAAAATTACTATCCGCACTAATTTTTGGAGAAGAGTTTATTTAAATCGAAATAAAAGGAGTGAAAGGTAAGATGAAGAAAGAAATATCAATCGGATTAGCTCTATTGCCCATTGTTACGTTAATGATTGCAGGTGCTGCGTCCATCTTTATTTGGAAAGCTGGTATGTTTATTCCATTAATTATTGGCATCATTGGGACCGTCTTAGTAGGATTGAAAAGTGGATTTAAATGGGATGAGCTGGAGAAAATGATGGTGCAAGGTGTTTCGAAGGCAATGCCTGCTATTTTTATTTTACTTGTTATCGGAGTGATCGTGGGAACATGGATTTCTAGTGGTGTAATCCCTACAATGATCTATTATGGATTAACATTTATTCATCCTTCTTTCTTTGTTCCAGCTGTAGCTCTTGTTACAGCCATCGTTGCCGTCACACTTGGCAGTTCATTTACTTCTATTGCCACGATTGGTTTAGCGTTTATGGTAATAGGTGAGGGAATGGGCTTTCCACCAGGTCTAATTGCTGGTGCCATTATTTCGGGGGCGTTTTTTGGAGATAAATTATCACCTTTATCCGATACGACTAATATTGCTCCTGCTATGGCAGATACGGATTTATTCAGCCATGTTCGTCATATGTTATGGGATACGATCCCTGCCTTTCTTATTACATTAGTTTTATATAGTTTTTTTAGTAATGGATCACACTATAGTGCTGGTGATACAGGGAAAATCGATATGATCTTATCGGGGTTACAAAAGACATTTATCATTCATCCGCTTCTTTTACTATTGCCTTTACTCACAATCTTTTTAATGATGAAACGAATGCCCGCTTTGCCCACATTAATGCTCGTTGGCTTACTCGGAGGTCTATTAACTATATTCATCCAAGGCCAATCCGTAACTTCTATGGTTAACACAATGACATCTGGATTTAATGCTCAATCTGGTGTCGAAGAGGTTGACTCATTATTAAATAGTGGTGGATTAGTTTCCATGCTTAATACAATCGGATTATTGACCATTGCTACAGCATTAGGCGGGCTTTTAGAAGGTACTAGTGTTTTTCAAACTTTAGTCCGTCCGATCATTAGTAAAATAAAATCAGCTAGTTCACTAATTGCTACAACAATTATATCCACTTTTATCGTCGCCTTCGCAAGTGGTGCCCAATTTTTGGCGATTATCTTACCGGCAAGAACTTTTGTTCAAACATATAAAGATTTAAAAATAGATACGAAGAATTTATCTAGATGCGTTGAAGCAGCAGGAACAGTCGGTATCACACTAGTTCCATGGAGCGTGCCAGCTGTATTTGCAGCGAATATGTTGGGGGTAAGTGTAGAACAATTTATTCCGTATCTATTCTTTGCTTTTATTGTTCCTGTTATTAATGTTATCTATGGAGTTACTGGATGGACGATAACAAGGAAGGATTATCGTGAGAATCAAGTGCAAGAGGAAGTTAGTAGGAGGAATTTAATATGAGTGAAGTGATAGTAAATATTATTGGAACGGCACAGGATGCTGGTGTGCCGCACCCGAATTGTTTTTGTAAAAATTGTCTAGAAGCAATAAAAGATTCAAAGTATAGGAGATTTGCAGCCTCCTTGGCGATTATATTGCCAAAGTCAAAAGAGTGGCATTTGATTGATGCTACACCAGATCTTCGGGAGCAGATGGCATCTATCCAAATGAAATATGAGCTTCAAAAAAAACTAATGAATAGTATTTGGCTTACTCATGCCCATATTGGACATTATCCCGGTTTAATGTTTTTGGGTAAAGAAGCGATCGGGTCTAAAGGGACTGCGGTTTATTGTGGGGGGAAAATGAAACAGCTATTAGAAAATCATGCACCATGGAAGCAATTAGTTGATCTTGAAAATATTGCGCCGATCGAGATCAAGCATGAACATTCTACTGAACTTACACCAATTGTTCGAATAACTCCTGTGGAAGTCCCCCACCGCAATGAGTTTTCTGAAACATTTGCATTTTGGATTGAAGGACCTACTCGTAAACTACTTTATATCCCTGATATCGACAGATGGGACGAATGGGACCATGATATTTATGAAATGGCTAAGGAAGCAGATATTTGCTTATTGGATGGCACATTCTATTCCATCGAAGAAATAGAACGAATGGGGCGAGACTATAAAGAAATACCTCATCCAGTGATGACGGAAACAATGGACCGTTTGCAAGGATTAGTGGAGGAAACAGCTATTTACTTCACACATTTTAATCACTCCAATCCGGTTATCGATCCAGAAAGCCCCTATATCAAACAAGTAAAGGGCAGGGGGTTTCACATTGCTGTTGAAGGGATGGAGATTTTATTATAATGATTTTCTCATGAAACTTCGATGCAAAAATGGTACGTACTGTCGCTTTATCGGAGATTTAGCGACAGTAGAACGGGACTAACTATCGGTGGGGGATGAAGAACCCCCCATTGATTGAAGTTTCACTTTATGATTTTACACTATTTTTTGGAAATGCATTTTTTCATTGAGAGATTAAACGACTGCCCGTCGTAACATGCGATAGGAGCCGAGTAGATAGAGCAAAGTAAGAGGTACGAGCCAATAGGCAATTTGTACAGCGGTATGGTTGGCAAACCAACTAAAAATGCTTCCCCAAACTTCGAAATGATGCAAAAGGAAGATCGCTAAACTTCCGAGCAGTAATGTGACCAATGCACCAATGAACATTCCTTTGTAGCCAAAGCGCCGTGCAAAACTCGAAATGATGAACCCGAGGAAGAACATATTAAGGAATAGAATCAGATACAGCGTAAATTGCTCTATAAGTGCCCCATCATTGATATAGGAAAAGTGAAAAAAGTGAAGTTTAGTCCCCCAACCATCGGTTACTTTTTCTAATTGAGCAAATAAGAATATCAAACTTGTAAAGAGGGCGCTACTGATTATTCCTATTATTGCCGTTCCTATATAATAATCGATTCTTCTAATTGACATACCGATAGCGAATGAAAATGTTTTCCCTACTACCATAATTCCTGCTACAAACACGTAAATGACAATTGAAGTGATTCCACCTGTATACATATCTTCTTGATTCATAAACAAGAAACTTACAATTAGATTTACTGCGAAACTAGAAAACAGAATGATAGCTGGAATATAAATCCATGACCATTTATCACGATAATGAAGTTTTAAGACACCAGTAATATTATTCACTCTGCAATCGCTCCTTTTTGTTCAGATTTTCCACTTGTCAAATGGACGATAAGTTGCTGCAAGGAAACAGGGGATATCTCAAGTCCACTTGCTGCTGCTTGTTTTTGATCAGTACCGTGTTGACTGCACATAACAGTGGCAGAAAGTAATCCGCCAAACGGCTCACGGTAAACCGTTTCTTTTCCGATGAGAAATGCTTCTACCTTAGATGTTTGACCAGTGACCGTAAAAGCCTTACCTCGTAACTCTTCTGCATCTTGATCAAGAATTAGCTTTCCATTGTCAATGACTAAAATATGTTCAAGTAAGTTGCTCACTTCATCAATTAAATGGGTAGACAGAATCACTGTTCTTGGATGTTCAACATAATCTTCCATTAATCTATCGTAAAATAGCCCTCTTGAAACCGCATCGAGACCTAGGTATGGTTCATCAAAAATGGTGAGAGGCGCCCGACTTGCAAGCCCTATCACAATTCCTACTGCAGAAAGCATCCCTCTGGATAGCTTTTTTATTTTTCGCTTAAGGGGTAATTTGAAGTCCTCAATTAGTAACCTAGAAAAATTGACATCCCAATTTGGGAAAATGGATTTAGAAACTTCTAATACATCAAGGATACTATAATGATCAGGGTATTTCTGGCTTTCTTTAATAAAACAAATTTTGCTAAGGATGTTGGCGTTTTCATAGGGATTATCCCCAAATACTTTCAAATCACCACTTGTAGGAAAAATTTGTGCTGTGATCATTTTCATTAAAGTTGTTTTACCTGCACCGTTTCTACCGAGAAGTCCGTAGATTTTATTGGCTTGCATGGTAAAACTAGTGTCATGAATAGCGTTAAATTTTCCATAAGATTTATTCAGCTGCGTAACTTCAATCACGTTTTTCATCGTTTGTTATCTCCTCTCTGGATCATATCCGTCAACTGATTAGTTGTAATCCCAAGCTTCTCTGCTTCACGAATCATCGTGATCACATACTGTTCGAAAAACAGCTCTTTCCGTTTTTCTATTACTTTTACTCGTGCTCCCTCTGCAACAAACATTCCAATCCCTCGCTTTTTGTATAAAATGCCTTCATCCACCAACAAATTAACGCCTTTCGCTGCAGTTGCAGGATTGATTTTGTAAAATGCGGCGAACTGATTCGTTGAGGGAACTTGTGCTTCTTCAGGCAGACCACCTTCAATAATGTCATCTTCAATCCGTTCTGCGATCTGGACAAAAATTGGCCGGCCATCGTCAATTAAGTTTTTCATTGTGTCACCGCCATATTGGTTAGTTACTTATGTAATTAACCATATAACGATGACGAACGAATGTCAATAACCAAATGTATATTTTAAAAAAATAGGTGTTCTCCTCATTCGATCATATTCAATTTTTGCGATAGAGATTGAATTTTGTGTTGTTTTTAAAAAGTGAAGCAACTGAAGATTTATATAAAAGCCCAAATTCTCAAATGTAGAGTAATGTTTTGTGGGGATATCAATTAGTAGCTTAGTCTAAGGGGGAGTAATTAAAATTTTTGATGATACATGCTTTCTTTACGGTGTTTCTATATAGATTAAAATACGCCTTAACATCACATGAATCATTTTAAAATAGGCTGTTTTCACATACTTTGTTGCTTTTCAATCATTTTTACACTAATAACCCGGGTTGATTTCCGTTGCAGGTCCTCGCTTTCCGCGGGCGGTCTCAGAAGCCTCCTCAGTGCTTTGCACTTGCGGGGTCTCCCTCAACACGCTTTTCCCGCAGGAGTCTCGCACCTGTAACGAAGATCAACATCTGTTCGAATTGGTTTCTTGCAAAAACAACAATCTTTACGAAAAGAGCCTTAAAATAAAACAATACAATGGGTGTCCCAGAAGTGTCGACCTAACACTCTATACATTGTTTATGATGTCATGTATGTGTGGTTGACCTTTTCAAGTGCTGCGAGAAGATTTGCAGATGACTGATTAAGCAATTGGATCGTGCTGACACGAGAATGAATAGCCTCTTTTGGTAAGTCTGGTGCATCTGCCACAGAATGCGTACGACTGGCATTATCGGTTGCAAGCGACATAACTACCTCCATTGAAGCGTGCACTTCTTCAGACGATGAAGACATTTCTTTTGTTACTGCCTGTACGCCTTGGATTACATTATTGACATTTCGTAATGAAATGAGTAATGATTCTAAATCTTTTGCAATTGTCGGGATAGCATTCGAGCTTTCCGCCAATTCCCATGCGGCTTTTCCATCTCGTTAAGGGACGAAGTGCACGATTGACAAATTGTTTCACGAGAAACAATTCTCCTATTTTTGCAGTATATATGGCTCTTTGTATAAGTCCAAAGAATGGAACTACTTCACTTAGTTAACCTATAGTCTATTTAAGGTATCTTTTAACAAATGTTCAATATTCCTTTGATTTTCAATTTAGTCTGAAAATGAAAGCGTGAGAAAACGGTAGTAAATAAGCGAAAACATCGTTTTTAGTGGGAGTGTGGATTCATAGGA
The DNA here is from genome assembly GCF_014138605.1 of Peribacillus huizhouensis. Taxonomy (GTDB): domain Bacteria; phylum Bacillota; class Bacilli; order Bacillales; family DSM-1321; genus Peribacillus; species Peribacillus huizhouensis. The sequence continues at coordinate 39,840 of NZ_JACJHX010000017.1, forward strand.
TTCTGTGTTTCATCGAAAAAGACAGTATTGACACCCTTTGTCTTTTCCGATACATTACATAAGTATGTTTTTTAAGGAGGAAATAATGGGTACTCAGAATCACACACAAGTAAAAATAACAACAGCAGATCCATCCGCATTAGGATTGTTCGGTCTTGCGATGGTAACATTGGTAGCATCATCGCAAAAATTAGGTTTAACAGAAGGGCTTTCTTATCTCTTACCGTGGGTGTTTTTCTTAGGCGGTTTAGCTCAAATTTATGCCTCGGTCCTAGATGCGAAACATAACAATATATTTGGGACAACTGCATTTGGAGCATTCGGATTATTTTGGTTCGGTGTCGGAACAACATGGTTGATTCAGTTAGGCTTTTTCGGCGAAAAACTCGCTGCAAATGGTGATGCCAAACAGCTTGGCTTTGCGTTTATTGGCTATTTGATTTTCAGTCTTTTTATGACGATCGGGGCCATGGAAACAAATAAAGTTTTGTTCTCTATTTTCGTCTTTATTGATTTCCTATTTATTGGCTTATCTTTAAGTTCTTTTAACATTATGTATGATGTAACTCATATGATAGCTGCCGTAGCTGAAATGTGTATCGCTTTGCTATCTTTCTATGGTTCAGCTGCGAATGTGTTAAATACACACTTTGGACAAGTTGTACTACCGATCGGTAAACCCTTTGGAATTTTTAAAAAATAACATTGAGTAAGAGGACGATAAAAGTTTATCAGTCAATGAAGGAAAGGTGAGTATCTACTATAAGTAGGTCTCACCTTTTTTTATCCCGCATTAACGGACAATAAGACCCCTACTGATTGAAGTTTCACTTTATTTTTTCCCTTCCTTTTGTAATCATCGTCTCTTATGATTGACAGCTAATTTAATTCATGATATATCTATTTCGAATTAAAGATATTTTAATTAGAGATAAGCCGTTATAAAAAAATGACTAGACCATTAATATATAGGGAAAATATTTTATAAAAGTATAAATTAAGTAGTAAATTAGCTTAAGTGGAAGAAGCGCTCAGTATGAAAAAATAAAATTATGAATCAATTGGAGGCATGTAAAATGAACGAATTAAAAGGTATTCACCACGTAACAGCGATTACAAGTAGTGCAGAAAAAAACTATGAATTTTTTACGTATGTTTTAGGCATGCGTTTAGTAAAGAAAACCGTTAACCAAGATGATATCCAGACATATCACCTATTTTTTGCAGATGATATTGGTAGTGCAGGTACAGATATGACTTTCTTTGACTTCCCAGGCATATCTAAAGGCGCGCATGGTACAAATGAGATTTCAAAGACTTCTTTCCGTGTACCAAGTGATGCGGCAATCGATTATTGGGTAAAACGTTTTGATCGTTTAGAAGTAAAGCACACAGGAGTTATAGAACAATTTGGTAAAAAGACACTTTCGTTTGTTGATTTTGATGACCAACAATATCAGTTGATTTCAGATGAAAACAATGAAGGCGTTGTTTCTGGTACACCATGGCAAAACGGACCAATCCCACTAGAGTATGCGATTACCGGATTAGGGCCAATCTTTGTTCGGATTGCTCAGTTTGATTACTTTAAAGAAATGCTGGAAAAGGTTCTCTTATTTAAAGAAATAGCTAATGAAGATTCACTTCATTTATTTGAAGTGGGTGAGGGTGGAAATGGTGCTCAAGTAGTTGTCGAATATAATGCCAAACTTCCTCAAGCGCAACAAGGTTTTGGTACAGTTCACCATGCGGCATTCCGTGTTGAAGATCGATCTGTTTTAGAAGAATGGGATAAACATATAAGAAACTTTGGATTCCAAACATCAGGGTTTATTGATCGTTTCTTCTTCGGGTCATTGTATGTAAGAGTTGCACCACATATTTTATTTGAGTTTGCTACTGATGGTCCAGGGTTTATGGGTGATGAACCGTATGAAACACTTGGTGAAAAATTATCATTACCTCCATTCTTAGAACCGAAACGTGAACAAATTGAAAAATTAGTTCGCCCGATTGATACAGTTAGAAGTACAAAAGAATTCAGTAAAGAGTAATAAAATAACTCTACGAAGCCATCATGTACGAGATTTCTTATGAAGTCGTATGTGATGGCTTGTTTTGTATGAAAAGATATACCTTCGTTCCTTCCATAATTTAAATGCCACATTACGTTATTAATGTTATAACTTGTTTATCCAAAATTTGATCTAAAATAGTGTAGTCTTAAGGGCCAATGCGAGGATCTCATTTCACTGGAACTTAATCGGATGGGTCTAAAAGCTTCTTTTAGAGGGCGTCTTGATATTTGAGTTGTTTGCAAAAAAATATGTAAACCTTAAATCATGCATGTTTCCTAGTATTCTAAGCTTTTTTAAAAATAACCTTTCATATATACAAGTTGAAATAATCGTTACATTTTCTTCCTAATTCATTACTGGAGACTTATGGTAAAGGATAGGAGATTATAGTAGTATTTCAATATGGCTAAATAGCATATTAGTGTAGGTTCAAATATAGATTTTGAAGGAATTTGAGCACGTGTAGGGATGTTCCAAGAATCATCAGAAACGTTAGAAATAAATGAATCTAAATTAATACAAAGTGTACATACAGATGTAGCGACATGGATAGAAAGAGTCGGAAAAATTTGATTCCGTAGTAGATGAAGCATCTATTTTATTCCAAAGATATTCTGACAATCTCTATTCAATCAGCAGAGAATTGGAAAGTGCGGCAAATGAGTAGATCGGATCAGAGAAGTGGTTGAAAGACAAAGAGAGTTAGAAGGACTGTCTTGTATGAGGAGTAAATTAGGATACTTTAAAGTTTCTGATAACCTAATACGGACAGTTGCAATGGCCATAGAAAAAAATCAATACATCCAGGTACGCATCCGTCATCCATGCCCTGTTTTCCGTCATCTTTTTTCTTTTTTTTTCGCTTTATAATTATAATTCTTCATCATACACCTCTATCCATTCAACTAGATAAGTGTCACCATATCTTTTAATAAGTAAGATATGAACGGCAGGAGCGGAAGATTGATTAAAACTTTATGATTGTTGCAGAACTAACCTCCAAACTTCATATATGGCCTTATCTCTTTATATTTCGGATTAAAAAGAACTTTTGAGGAGAAATTAAGGGAAACGGAATGGAGGTTTCTTTATAATGGAAAATAACGATCGTCAAGATACATTTACGGTGGCGGGAACAAACATTGATGCAGTTAAAAGAAAAAATGAACGTTCAGGCATGTCTTATAATGAGGTGAAAGAATTGCTAGCTAAAACCACGGGTGGACATGGTACAGGAATTTATAGTGACACCAATATTGAGGAAGTTAAGAGGGAAATCACAATTCATGAAAAAAAATAAAGAATACCCTAAGGCAGCTTTCTTAAAGAACTCCTGCCAGACATATTCCTTAAAGAATTCGCTCTGTTAACATAGGAGTCTTAGTAATTACTTAATGACAATCTTTTATCCACGTTAAACATGTATTGTGAAGTATCGGAAAAATCAGATAGTAAACACTTGACAAAAAATTGAACATTTTATATATTGAATGTAATAATTATTCTAAGTAATCCGATGTGATTTAAAATTTCATATATATAGAATCTTATCAAGAGAGATGGAGGAACTGGTCCAATGAAATCTCGGCAAAAGGCTCTTTATGAGTACTGTGCCAATTCCAGCGAACTAATGGTTCGAAAGATAAGAGGAGACAATGGTAGCTTGTTTGTGTACATTTCACTCTTCTTATCACTTTAATAAGAAGAGTTTTTTTGTATTTACCAAATATAAAAGGGGATGTGTAGATGATGAACAATCAGGATGCACCATTCGAATTTGACACTATTTTACTTGGTGAAGGGAAGGAAGTTATTACTGAATCTCTTTTTGGGAGAGTGGTACATGGTAGGAAAATGGGACGGCAATTAGGTTTTCCTACAGCCAATGTAGATGCAGAAGATGTCTTGTTAGCGAATGGGGTATATGGCGTACAGGTAGTTGTAAAAGAAAAGCAATATCGAGGCGTTATGAATGTTGGTGTTAAACCAACATTTGGATCAACTTTGAAAAAAACATTTGAGGTTCATCTTCTCGACTTCTCCGATGACCTATATGGAGAGTTCATAGAGTGTCAACTTCTTTTTAAAGTCAGGGAGGAGCAAAAGTTTGCTTCAATTGATTTATTAAAAATACAAATTACGGAGGACATCCATCATGCAATCGAAGAATTTAAACAATTTGAGGATTTTTATAAAGACGGAGAAAGGAAAACCCTTAGGAAAAAGCAAATATCTGAATCTGCCTGATTTACAATTCTTTAATTGGTGCCATTTACAGTATGGGTTAAACAAAGGAATTTATAATACAATTGATAACTGGTTTTACGAGTATGGCATAGTCAATATTCTCTCACGCAGAATTTATCTATTGTCCTTTTTAGAGTTTGCCAAAGAAGTAGAATCGGAGCTGAAGCGAGATAAAGTAATCCGATTTGGAAGTGGCGGGCTTGTCAAAAAACTGCATGAATTCTTGGACGTTTATAAAATGGATTCTAAGGAACGACTATAACAATATAGTTGTCGTAACAAAATATGTATAACTTAGGAAATGTATTTAGCGAAGGGCTAAATACTTACATAAAACCAAATAAACAAATATGTTTATTTGTAATTCGAACTAGTAAAGCGAAGAAGTCAAAAAGGGAATGGATAGAGAGGAAAGTGACTAAAAAGAGAATTTATCTAAATGCATTTGATATGAATTGTGTGTCACATATGTCCCCAGGGCTGTGGGCACATCCAGAAGATCAATCAAATCAATATAACAATATAGAGTAATATGTCAACATTGGATCATTTAACAAACGGCCGAATCGGTTGGAATATAGTGACTCCCTATTTAGAAAGCGGCACTAAAAAAAGCGAGATCGGCGATAAGTTTCAACATGGGAAACGCTACAATATCGCGGAGGAATATTTAGAAGTTTACTATAAGCTGTGGGAAGGAAGCTGGGAAAAGGATGCGGTTGTAAAAGATAAAGAGAATAGGGTTTATACTGATCCGACAAAAGTGCATGATATTAATCATCATGGCAAATATTTTGATGAAGAAAAGGCTGTCCATGTCGGGCAGCCTCATCGATTCTGTCATTGCCCGTGTTACGAGTCATCACATCATCACGACTCCAAAGACTTAGCCATGTTTTTGAACCATTTTTTTCGTAATGGCTAGTAGTGTTCGCACATCTTCTACATTTGTCCTACCAGTTTCTTTATTTATGATGGAAGAGTAAACATGTGGAATGATTTTTGGCACATTTGCTTCTAGGGCAATATCTACTATCTTTTCGAAATTGTCCAAATCAATTCCACCAGTCGGTTCTAATGCGAAGCCTTCTTCACCACAAGCTTTGACGACTGCACGGTACTCATCTTCACATGCTAACCCTTTCATCGGATAGTATTTCAGTGCATTTCCGCCCATATCTCGAACTAGAGCAATCGCTGCTTTGATAGGAACGATGGCTAAATCATCGGCTTTAGCACTGTTAGGACCGGTTGATATATTCACATAACCGACTTGACCAGTTGGCGATACCAGTGCATTGATCCAACTTTCCTTTTCTGCTAAATTAGCCCGTGTAGCTGCTACCGCAGGAAATACTTGATTAATATGACTACCGGGATAATGTTTAGCAATCTCGGAAACGATTGCTGCCTGGCGATTGTCCCCAGCACCTAAGCCAATTGAAACGGCCTCATCAATTTCTTTTCCATATGATTTCATGTCTGCTACTGCTGATTCAACGGTAGGGTAGTTTTTTGATAGAATCCCAACTAATACGTGACCTTCTGCTGCCTCAAAAACTTCTACGGCGTTATCAATATGATTAGCTAGTACATTTAAAGCTATTCGATTTTGGTAAAAGCGTTTGTTCATATTAGACATTGTCCACTCCTCCTAAAATGGTTCGCAAACGATCTTCAATCACGTATATATCATCACCTTGTAAAGGGCGTGGATCGATATCAAAAAAGCCTTGGCGAACGCCGTAATCACGAGTATAAATCGCGATTAATTCACCATTCTTAAGCTGATCATTTACTTCTCTTGCTGTTATATACGTAAGTTCTGGATCAATCATGATTCGAGCTCTATAGATGGAACGACCAGCCTCATCTTGTACAATGGATACGTGTACACCATCGATAGATTCTAATGTTGTGAGAACTTGTAAACTTTCCTTTTCTTTTTTACTATTATCGGTTTTATTAAAATACTCATCCATTGCCTGTAATAAGCCAAATGTTGTTTCTTTGCCCACTTTCATACTTCTGCCGATGCCATGTAATTGAACTTTAAGCCATTCGATATATTTCTGTTTACCACAAACGATTCCAGAACTTGGTCCTTCAATTGCCTTTGAACCACTATAAATAGCTAAATCAGATACTTGTACATACTTTTGCAAATCTTCTTCTGCAGCAGCATCGATGATGAATGGAATATGATTCGCTTTGGCAATTTCCCAAGCTTCTTCAACGGAAATCATATTTTTTTGTACGGCATGATGCGATTGAACATATAAGATGGCTGCGGTATTTTCGTTAATAGCGTCTGAAATATGCTCTGCCCTGCCTTCATTTGCATAACCAACTTCAACTACTTTTCCACCGCCGAGATAGACCATCGTTTCAATCGGTGCCCCGTACTGTACATTATGGCCTTTCAACATAATAATTTCATTTTTGGGAATGGATATTTGATGCAGTTTTTCGCTTTTTCGTTGGTTTCCTTCTGTTACAATGGCTGCTATGGAAAGAGCAATACCACTGGATGCAGAGTTAACAACAATCGCTGCATCAGATTGTAGTAAACGAGCGATATGTTGACCAGCTTTGTCGACGAGATCAGCTATTTCAACATAATTTTGCCCGCCTACCTTCATTGCGTTCATGACAGAATCTGTTGGGGCAGAAACTCCTAATATACTCATTCTTCCACTTGCATTGATCACTCTTTTTAAACCGTATTTGGCATTTAATGAATTCTCCATGTACGACGGCTCCTTTTATCACAATGTTTTGTTCACTGTTTTTTTACATCTTCAGAATCTATTAAAACTACGGGATTATTCTAAAACTGTGAATCATTTGAGAAGAACTATGGCACCTATTTGATTCCAAAATCGGGTTTATTGAGCCACTTGGCTTGAGGAACAGAACAGCATCAATGAATACTTTTAGTGAATACCCGAGATATAGAATCTACTATAAACAGGGTGCTTTGATCATGCCTACCTGTTAATAGAAGAGCTTTGGTGCTTTTAAAGATTTATGTAGTTGGTAATAAATCACTGAAATTTCTTTCTAATTAAAATTGAGAGTAGCATATGAATTAATATTGGTCAATTTAACGTTATGATGTTTAAAATAGTACAACAGAAGTCTAATTCTATTTTGTAAATGCTATTTTTTTATTATTATGACCAAAAAAGAGGTTACAGCCACTTTTTTGTGGTTTAATCATAGTAATTCATAAAGAATATAGAGGGTAAAAAGTGTTAGAAAGGAGAACGAATGGTTACAAGGAGAGAGGTTGCACAAAAAGCGGGTGTTTCACCATCAACCGTATCACGCGTCATTAATAATAATGGATATGTTGCAATAGAAGCTAGAGAACGAGTGGAAGCTGCCATTGCTGAATTGAATTATATACCTAATCGAGCAGCACAAAATTTACGGATGAAGTCTTATAAACAAATTGCTTGTATAACACCATCTATTACGAATTCCTTTTTTACGGAAATGTTTGTTGGGATAGAAGAAATGGCATTAGAAAGAGGATATTCTTTATCGTTATATAATATTACGAAAGAGAAAAAGAACTATTTGAAACAAGTATTGGAGGGGCCTTATGATGGCATGATTTTACTTGCTTCGTATGAAATTAGTGCAATAATGGATTTTGATAAAAATGAGCTGCATATGCCACTATCACTATATTTGGACCGTGTACTAGAAACAGACATTCCTCATGTTTTTATAGATTTGAATAAAGTGATGAAGCAATCTGTCGAGCATTTAATTCAACGCGGTCATAAAGAAATCATTTTTTTAGGGCATTATTTCGATAATGATATAGAGAATGCTAGATACGAAGGATATGAGAGTGCAATGAAAGCACATCATTTACCAATTAAGGACTATTATAAGAAATATATCGAAATGTATGATGACAAATTGACTACGGGGTATGCGGCGATCAAGTCGCTATTAGAAAATGGTCAATCATTTACAGCCGTTGCAGCATCGAATGATTTGTTAGCAGCAGGTGCGATGAGGGCCATCATTGAAAGTGGAAAAAAAGTGCCTGATGATATATCCGTTATCGGTGTTGATAATATTGAACTAGCGAATATCGTCACCCCAACATTAACAACGATGAATATCCCAAAAAGGGAAATCGGCAGAATACTAGTTGAACAATTATTAGATCAACTTCTCAATGAAAAGAAGGTTAAATCAATCATAGAAGCTGATGTTACTTTAATAGAAAGAGAGTCTGTCAAAAACATTAAATAATTGACAACGTTTTCATTAGGGTTTATATTTTGAATATTACTACTAAAGATTTCTAATTGAACATATCTAACCTGATATTGTTCAAAAGAATTCTTTTTATGACCGATGTGGTCACGTAACCACAACACTTAAAAAGCTAGTTTGTTCAACTCTGTTTTACAGTCAAAAATTAATGATGTAGGAAGTATCGTAACAGTAATTATTTTGTTTTTGTATGCGGACATGGGGCGGGGCTTCACAACTTCATAATATAGTCAATTTTCTTATCAAGCATACCTATATTATTGAGAAATAGTTCTAAATTCGGCTTCGCACCGCCGCCATTGTGATTAGGTGAGTGCAGTGTTGTACACGATTTAGCCTCCATAGCAAATGGTGGAGTTATAACGCCATATTCATTTTGTATATAAGGTAGATCAGTACAAGGATAATAAAAAATAGAAGGGATTTAATTGCTATGACATTACGAAATGATTGGGAAAACTTAGATATATTACAAAAGAATCGACTAAAATCAAGAGCGTATTTTTTCGGCTATAAAAACAAATCACTAGCTCTTTCGTATGATCGAGGAGAATCACTAGGATTTTTATTGTTAAATGGTGATTGGAAATTTCATTATGCCAATTCACCGATCGAATCTCCTAGTGATTTTTATGAAGAAGACTATTGTACAGAAAATTGGGGAACAATCCAAGTTCCTTCTCATTGGCAATTGAATGGGTATGGTAATCCTCATTACACAAATGTAAAGTACCCTTTTCCTGTAGAGCCACCATACATTCCGTCTGAAAATCCAACTGGCGCCTATGTAAGAACGTTTACGCTATCGAAAGAAGCATTATCAGAAAAATTACATTTGATGTTTGATGGTGTTGATAGTTCTTTCCATGTTTGGGTGAATGGGCATCCGGTTGGCTATAGTCAAGGAAGCCGACTGCCATCTGAGTTTGATATTACCGATGTTGTGAAAGAAGGAAAAAATAAAATCGCGGTCAAAGTCTATCAATGGGCGGAGTCTTCTTATATTGAAGATCAAGATATGTGGTGGCTAAGTGGTATTTTTAGAGATGTTTATATTGTCTCAAAACCTCATACTCATATCCAAGATGTCTTTATTAATAGTTATTTAGAAAACGATTTCAAATCTGGGCAATTAGACTATGAATTAGCAGTTCAAGGAGACTATCAAGAGCATCGAATCACTGTAGAAATATTAGAAAACGGTAGTTTAATAGCTGAACATGTACATACTATCGATTGTCAAGTAGTGACAGGCTCTATTCCAATTGAAAGCGTTAAACAATGGAATGCAGAAACACCGTATTTATATGATGTAGTAATTACATTATTGAATTCAAATAGTGAAGTCATTGAAGTGATTCCACAAAAATCTGGATTCAGAAATATTGAAATAAAAGGTGGACAATTATTAGTGAATGGCGTAGCTGTTATGTTTAAAGGTGTGAATCGACATGATGCCCATCCTGATTTTGGCCGCGCTGTTCCAGTTAGTTCGATGCTGGAAGATTTACTATTAATGAAGCAGCATAATATTAATGCGGTGCGAACAGCTCATTATCCGAATGATCCGCGTTTTTATGATCTGTGCGACAGACTGGGATTTTATGTAATTGATGAAACAGATCTTGAATGTCATGGACTAGTCATGGTTGGTCAACCACATCTACTCAGCGACGATCTAAATTGGCAAGCAGCATATGTTGATCGTATGGAAAGAATGGTTGAGCGGGATAAAAACCATCCGTCGATTATTATGTGGTCATTAGGGAACGAATCAGGATTTGGCCAAAACCATGTTGCCATGTATGAATGGGCCAAGAAAAGAGATCCGAGGAGATTGGTCCATTATGAAGGAGAGACGAGAGAAATCTTGTATGAAGATGATTTCGTACCAACGAAGGATCCGATTGCATCGGATGTTCACACGTCCATGTATACGTCCATTGATCAAATGAAAGTCATTGGTGGATTAACGAACTTACAGAAACCGCATATTTTATGTGAGTATGCCCATGCAATGGGAAATGGTCCAGGAGGACTGAAAGAATATTGGGAAACATTTTATACGTTTGATCGACTTCAAGGTGGCTTCGTTTGGGAATGGGTTGACCATGGTTTAAGGCAATATACGCAAGATGGTGAAGAATATTTTGCATATGGAGGCGACTTTGGTGAGAAAACACATGATGGTAATTTTGTCATTGATGGATTAGTACGACCTGATCGCACGCCTTCTCCAGCATTAGCCGAGTTGAAAAAAGTCATTGAACCAGTTGCCGTAACCGATTTTAATTTTGCTGAAAAGACGATTCTAGTTCAAAACCGCTTTGATTTTTCTGATTTATCTTCTCTACAATGTCAATGGGCGATAGAAGCTGATGGAAAGATTATCGGCAGTGGAATTGTGGACGTACCAGAGATTCCGCAAAATTCCGGGAGAGTGGTAGAGTTACCTATTCAAGTACCACATGTCGTGCGTGAAAATACGGATTATTGGTTGAATCTCGTTTGGACAACGAAAGAAACGACTGAATGGGCGGCTTCAGGTCATATTGTTGCCTGGTCACAACATGAACTTCCGATTTCTCAATATGTTTTTACTGAACAACGAGCTAATGGTCAATTACATGTAAAAGATGAGTTAGCTAAAATAATAATTGAAGGATCCAATTTCGAATTAACTTTTAATAAGCAAAACGGTCGCATAGAAGACTATTATTATAATGGTCAACTTATGCTCCATAAAGGACCAAGATTAAATTTCTGGAGAGCACCTATTGATAATGATATTTTAGGCTCTAATGAATTTTTGGCAAAGCCAGTCACTAAACAATGGAAAGAATATGGGATTGACGTCATGCAACATCGAATCAAACAAACGGTCATGACGGAGCAAGAAGATCTTCAAGTTGCTGTGATTTCATGTGAAGCAAGAGTAGCTCCGCCAGTTATTGCCTGGGGATTTGATGTATCGTATGAATATAAGGTTTATGCGGATGGAAGAGTTTTAGTTGATATTAAAGGTGTTACAACTGGAAATGGTCCAGAATCTCTGCCACGAGTTGGTGTAGAGATGATCGTAGAAAATAGCTTTGATGCTGTACAATGGTACGGATTAGGACCGAATGAAGCTTATGTAGATAGTCGATTAGCTGCCAAGATGGGGGTATGGTCATCAACAATTGATGGTTTGTATACGCCATATATTTTCCCACAAGAAAACGGCAACCGCCATCAAACGAAATGGGCAAGCTTATCAAAAGAGAATGGTGAAAGTATGCTCGTTAGTGGAAATTCTTTTGATTTCTCAGCAAGCTATTATACAGTTGAACAACTTGAAAAGGCCAAACACACATATGATCTTGTTACGCAACCATATATCACTTTACACATTGATAAACAACAATATGGCTTAGGATCAGCTAGTTGTGGTCAAGATGTTCAAGAACAATATCGACTAAAGAATGAAGATTTCCAATATTCATTTGTGATTCAGCCATATCATCAAAATGCAAACTCGCCAGTCGTATTAAGTAAAAAATTTCAAAACAAGAATGCGATTGATAATCCAGTAAAAGAGGGAAGCCAGGTTTTAAATAGCATCTAGGATAAAAAAATCCGTTTTATAATGTAGCTATATATAGTGGAAGGAAAGGAAACGAGCAATCAGTGGGGAGTAAAAATCCCACTGATTGAAATTTCACTTGATCTGATTATGTAAATTCTATACATTCGGTCTATCGTAGGTGAAAGCTGAAACTTTGTCTTGATTCTATTTGTCGAGAAGGAAGTTTGAAAAATTTTAGAAGACCGAAAGAATGTTTTCTTTCATATTGGAATGACATCTTATTTAATACATATTGTAAAATTTTGAAATAAAGTATAAAATAATAAATACATACTTAATTAATTTAATTAAGTTATAAAACTTATGAAGTGAATTCGATATCCTTTTAATATCCCACCCAAACTACTTAAATCGAGGTGTCATGTATGAAAGATATTTATCAACATATCCAAAATTTACTATACTATGGTCGTGAAAATGACTTGTTTAGGCAAGAAGATCTAATTTACGTGAGAAATCGTGTTCTGTCTCTTTTGGGGCTTGATGAATGGGAAGAGTGTCATCATACAGACCCTCTACCTTCTTTAGTAGAAATTTTGACGAATCTATTAGATTGGGCACATGATCAAGGCTTACTTACATCTAATACGGTTACTGAACGGGATATTCTTGATACGGAAATTATGAACTGTCTGATGCCTCGGCCTTCTGAGGTAATTCGCCAATTTAAGAATCAATATGAGAATCATCCGGAACTAGCGACGAAATTCTTCTATAAAATTTCTACTGCTTCAAACTATATACGTTTGGACCGGATAGCTAAAAATAAAGAGTGGCAAGTAACAACTCCTTACGGTGACATCGATATTACAATTAATTTATCTAAACCGGAAAAAGATCCGAAAGAAATTGCGGAAATGAGGGAAGCGCCTTCATCTTCTTATCCTACTTGTTTATTATGTATCGAAAATGAAGGGTATAAAGGGACGCTTAGGCATCCTGCACGAGCGACGCATCGAACGATTCCCATTCGCTTACATGATGAGGAATGGAGATTTCAATACTCGCCATATGTATACTACAAAGAACATAGTATTATTTTTCGAGAAGAGCATACACCGATGAAGATGTCTAGAGCAACGTTTGATCGTCTACTCGACTTTGTTGATCAATTTCCGCATTATTTCATTGGTTCCAATGCTGATTTGCCTATTGTTGGCGGTTCTATTCTATCGCATGATCATTTTCAAGGTGGCAAATACACATTTGCGGTCGAAAAGGCAGAAATGGTTGAAACGATCTCTCTCGATGCATATCCATCGACAAGGGTTGGTATTGTGAATTGGCCAATGTCAGTTATCCGTATCCAAGGGGGTAAGGAAGATGTGGCAAATGTTGCTGAGCATATTTATGAAAGTTGGAAAAAGTATGTCGATCTTGAGGCAAATATTGTTGCATACACAGGAAACACTTTACACAACACTGTGACACCTATAGCACGTCGACGGGGCAATTTATATGAAATGGACATTGTCTTAAGGAATAATCGCACAACAGAGCAGTATCCAGACGGAATTTTCCATCCGCATCGTGATCTCCATCATATTAAAAAGGAGAATATTGGATTGATTGAAGTGATGGGACTTGCTGTGCTACCGGGGAGGCTTGCAACGGAATTAGAGCAAATCGCCGACTATCTTGTGAAGCCGATACAAAAGGAAAAGTGGAACAAAGAGTTGCTCAAACACTGGGAGTGGTATGAGGATATGTGTCAAAGATTAGATCGTATCACGAAAGAAAATGTAATGGTTATTCTAAAAGAAGAAGTGGGAATGAAATTTCAACGCGTTCTTGAAGATGCTGGCGTATTTAAAACCACGGAAGAAGGAAAACGAGCTTTTACTACATTTTTAAATTCACTGTAGATCATAGATTTAAGAACTTCAGTTAGGCAAATGGAAAAAGGGGAAGGAAGGGCTTACATGGATATAAATCAATTAAAAAAGTTATACGATCAAGAATACGGAATAGCAGATGAATGGCGCGTGTACTTTGCTCCAGGTAGGGTGAATTTAATTGGAGAGCATACGGATTATAATGGGGGGTATGTTTTCCCAGCCGCTTTGACTTTCGGAACTTGGGCTATCGTAAGTCCGCGCCAGGATGGAATATACAATTTTCGCTCTGCTAATTTCGAGTTAAAGGTGAGCTGTCATGTCTCAGAAATAGCGTATATAAAAGAGCATGACTGGGCCAATTATCCAAAGGGTGTTCTGAAAGAGCTACTTGAAGTCGCGGGTCCAGAAAAAGCGCAATATTATACAGGGGCAAATATATTGTTTTACGGAAATATTCCAAATGGAGCTGGGCTATCTTCTTCTGCGTCAATCGAACTTGTGACAGCGCTTTCCTTGAGTGAAATTGCAGGAATGGAGATTCCAATGGTTGAGCTAGTTAAGTTAGGCCAACGTGCCGAAAATCGCTTTGTTGGTGTTAACTGTGGCATTATGGATCAGTTTGCTGTAGGAATGGGCAAAAGTGAGCACGCGATTAAGTTGAAATGCGATACGCTTGAATACGAATATGTTCCAGTGAGAATTGATGGCTACAAGCTAGTGATTATTAATACAAATAAGCGAAGAGGTCTAGCTGATTCCAAATATAATGAGCGCAGGAGTGAATGTGAGGAAGGATTAAGAATCATCCAACAACAATTACCCGATGTTCAGTCATTAGGAGATATTAGCGTTGCTGATTGGAAAAGGGTTCAACATATGGTTAAAGACGAAATCATTCGTCGAAGAGTGGAACATGTAGTGACAGAAAATGAACGGGTTATTTCTGCAATGGAAGCATTAGAGAAACACGATCTTGTCATGTTTGGAAATTTAATGAAGAAATCCCACGAATCTTTACGTGATTTATATGAAGTGACAGGAATTGAGTTAGATACTCTATTTGAAGAAGCAGCGAAAGCTGAAGGCTGTATTGGTACAAGGATGACAGGAGCAGGTTTTGGAGGCTGTAATGTTAGTCTTGTGAAGAATGAGGATGTTCCATCATTTACAGAGACAGTAGCAAGGAATTATACAGCTAAGACAGGTATCGAGCCGACTTTCTATATATGTGAAATTGGTGATGGTACAAAAGAAATAGTTAAGGAGGATAAGGGATGGCGATTTTAGTAACAGGTGGAGCGGGTTATATAGGTAGCCACACGGTATTAGAGCTATTAAATCAAGGTGAAGAAGTCATTGTCATAGACAACTTAAGAACTGGCCATAGAGGATCTGTAGTGGGGGGGCAATTTTATCAAGGCGATCTTCGTGACCGTACCTTTTTAAACCATGTTTTTGAACAGCATGAAATTGAAGCAGTTATTCACTTTGCGGCAAATTCGTTAGTCGGAGAGAGTGTTTTACATCCGTTAGATTACTATGAAAATAACTTAATAGCATCTCATACACTTGTATCTACTATGCTTCGACATGGCGTTAAGAAAATCGTATTCTCATCAACTGCCGCCACTTATGGAGAGCCGAAACAGATTCCAATCAAGGAAACAGATACGACCGATCCAACAAGTCCATATGGTGAAACGAAACTGGCAATGGAAAAAATGTTTAGATGGTGTGATAACGCTTACGGATTAAAGTCTATTTCGCTACGCTATTTTAATGCGGCAGGTGCTCATCCAGATGGAAGTATAGGGGAAGATCATCAGCCGGAAAGTCATTTAATCCCAATTGTTTTGCAAGTTGCTTTAGGAGTACGAGAGTCAATCGGAATTTTTGGAGCTGACTACTCTACTGAAGATGGGACTTGTATTCGGGATTATATCCATGTGATGGATCTCGCTAATGCACACTGGCTTGCCCTTCAGCATGTACGCAAAAATGAGACGAGTGACGTGTTCAATCTTGGAAATGGAATGGGTTTTTCGGTGAAAGAAGTCATCGAGACAGCACGGAAGGTAACTGGACATCCAATCCCAGAGTCGGTAAGCCCGAGGCGTCAAGGTGATCCAGCTATTTTGATTGCATCTTCTGAAAAGGCACAGTCTGTTTTAGGTTGGAAGCCGAGGTTTAACGATTTGGAAACAATTATTGACACCGCTTGGAACTGGCATCAAGCTTATCCAAACGGTTACGAGGAAAAAAGATAGGAGGATCATTATGGAGACTATCGTTGGAACACCGCTAGAGAAAGTGAAACAGTTTATTGCAGATAAACAGATTGACGGTGTGTTTTTCCGAAAACGGAGCAATTTTGCCTGGGTTACTGGTGGAAAGGATAATCATATAGTCAATACAACAGAAGAGGGTGTAGCTGATTTATTAATATTGGCCGATAAAAAATATTGCATTACTTCAAAAATGGAATCGGCACGCATTCATGACGAGGAGCTTTTAGGCCTGGGCTATGAAT
This sequence comes from Peribacillus huizhouensis, assembly GCF_014138605.1. Lineage (GTDB taxonomy): Bacteria > Bacillota > Bacilli > Bacillales > DSM-1321 > Peribacillus > Peribacillus huizhouensis. The sequence goes on from NZ_JACJHX010000017.1 coordinate 56,463, forward strand.
TTATGACTCTAGAATGGTATGAAGATCAGGATTCCATTGTACAAGGTCTAACAGACGGAAAAAAAATCGCAAGCGATGTACCCATCGGCAACTTTCTAGACTTCGGTCATGAACTCACTAGCCTTCGTTATACATTAACTTGTGAGGAAGTTGACCGGTACCGTTGGCTATCTAAGCAGGCAGCGAAGGCTGTTGAGTCGACATGCCGTGAAGTACAACAAGGGTGGACAGAGTTTGAGATCCAGGCTCATCTGGCAGCAAAAGTTATTAAAGAGGGGATTAATCCTCAACTCATTCTTGTATCAACGGATGAAAGGGTATTTAAATACCGCCACCCTATTCCAACAGAGAAAAAATTAGCCAATTATGCAATGATTGTTCTTTGTGCGGAAAAATGGGGACTCGTCTCCAACGTTACTCGTTTCGTTCATTTTGGTGAACTGCCTGCAGAACTATATGAAAACAAGCAAAAGCTAGTTCAGATTGATGTGGCGATGAATGCAGCTACAAGACCTGGAGCTGCGATTAAGGATGTATTACAGACAGCGTTTGCTAAGTATGAGGAAGTAGGGTATGGCGAAGATTGGCGCTTCCTGCATCAAGGCGGACCAACGGGTTATGCGAGCCGGGAATTCCTTGCCACTCCAAATGCAGAAGGAACGGTTCTGGAAAATCAGGCATTTGCTTGGAATCCTGCCATCCGTGGCATTAAATCTGAGGATACGTTCCTTGTCGGTCGGGAAGGAAATGAGTACCTAACTTACACGGGGGAGTGGGTATATTTAAGGGTGAATCACAATGGGAAAACGTATATACGCCCGGATATCCTAGTACGCTAAATTATACCAAACGAAAAAATGGCCATAGTTTTTTACAGGTTTACTTGTGAGGTGTAAAAACGGAAGAAACTTGTCAAACGTTGGTTCATTCGTGTGTTTATCATCACTAAATTCACGGACATATCATGGATGCGCTACTAAACATAATATATTAAAATTCACATTATAAATGAAATCACACTCACTCCAAAATTATTTTATCCGATTAGCATTCCAGTGTGAAAAAGTAGCACAAATGCTGATAATCCTTTATATTACAATAAAAAACACACTGTGAAATCCAGTGTGTTTTCCTTTGTGTTTGATTGTTTGCACCTCTGAAGTGGACTCTTTAACCGGTATTTCATATAGTGTAGACTAGTGATGGCTTTACTAAAAAAATAGAAAATGAGATGTCAGGTGTTTCCAGGTGTTGCAAACAATTGAGCAAGGATTAATGCAATTGCACCCATAACAGTGGCGTCTGCTCCAAACTTTGAGATGATTACCTCTGTCTGTTTCGCTGAATCGGTCAGTGCACGCTGTTCAATCGTCTTCTTTACGCTTTCAAGAATGAATTCCTTGGCATTTGAAACCCCTCCGCTAATTACAATCCGCTTTGGATTTACGGTATGGATTAAATTCGTGACGCCTACACCAAGATAACGTCCAGCTTTATTTAAAATATTCTTGCTTAACAGGTCCCCCGCTAATGCAGCCTGATAAATGACTTCACCATCGATTTCATTTTCCTTGTTACTAAGTATACTAGATTCTCCAAGTTTCAATTCTTTCTTAAGACTTTCAACAATTGCGGGACCGGAAGCGAATGTTTGCAAACACCCATAATTGCCGCATGTACATTTCGGGCCATTAAGATCAATAGCCATATGACCGATTTCTCCGCTAATATAGTGTTCGCCTCTGAACACTTGTCCGTTAATAATGATTCCAGCACCAATTCCTCTGCCGACATTAATACAGACAATGCTATCATCACCATGACCATTTCCAAACCAAAGTTCTCCAAGACTCATGGCCCTTGCATCGTTTTCAATCTGGACCACCATCTGAAATTCTTTTTCTAGGGCATCTTTAATCCCGATATTTTTTAATTTTAAGTTTGGGGCAAAAACGGAAACACCCTGATCAACATCCACAATACCGTGCATCCCAATTCCGATCCCAATGATTTTGTTCCGATCTATTTGTTCATTCTTTTGGATGGCATAGATGGAGGTAATCATTAAATCAAGCAGGCCCTCATTTGTTATGGAGTCTGGAATAGGGTGAATCTGTTTTTTTCGGATTCTGCCATTTATGTCGGTCAGAATAATTTTGAGGTGGTGGGAACCTATATCGAGGCCTATAACATGAAACATGTCACTGTTTAACGTGAGTAATGTCGGTTTTCTGCCTCCACTTGAAACACCTAAAGACGTTTCAATGATCATTTCTGTTTCAAGTAACTCCTTCACAAGATTGCTAACGGTTGGAGGAGTGAGCTTTGTTGTTTTTGCAATATCGGCTCTCGAAATGCCCCCTTTTTTACGAATCGTATTCAATATGACGGATCTATTTAAAGACTTCATTAATTGGAAGCTTCCTGTTAGAATATTGGGTTCCATTTCCTTGCTCCTTGTCTGGAATATATAGTTAATTAAATATAATTATAAACTATAATGATGTAAACGGCAAAACGGATCTATCGAAGCGGGGTATCAGCAGCGCTAGAACGGGACTATTGAAAAGGAAAAGAAATTGATAGAATTCTTCTTTATTACGTAAGATTTTAGTATTTCCTCAGATTAAGACTAAATAAAAGGAAACAGAGAACAATAATTAGCATCATAGAAAAGAAATTATCAGTTTGGGAGCTTAGTACTCTATAAAAGTTTGAGCAAAGGCATTGTAAATCAAGAATATGATCCAAAATTTGGATTTGTGGGCGAGAATAGGGACATTACGATCCTTAAAGGAGATTTGAGCGCCAGAATAAGCAATTAGTTATTCGTTCAATCAGTGGGGGTCTTAATGCCAGTTAATGCGGGATAATTGTAGAATTCCCACTAACAAGTTCAGTCTGATTACAGAGCGAGCTCTAAACAAGCATGAAATGTAGATGATTTATCCATCATTAGCCTTAGCCGAATAAGACAAGCTACATAAACTATTAAGAAGGGAGAAATTTCATCCCAAGAAATGGAACAATTACAATATGACGCAAGTTGTGTTTCTTTCAAAACCAACAGCTAAATCAATTTGTTTCTCATAAGTTAAGCTCCCCCATGTTTTGCATACTAGGAGGTGACAACATGATTAACTGGAAAGTACGTTTTAAAAATCCAATCTTTATTTTTACAGTATTTATACCTGGGGTCTTAATTCTTGTGCAAATGATTGCCGCATTTATTAACACGTATATTCAACCTATTGGTTTTTCTATTACTGAAGATGCGATGAATGGATTGTTGGGGATTGTCAACTTTATCGCTATTACTTTCTTTGGTGTTGGTAGTGTGATTGATCCAACTACGAAAGGAATAAAGGATAGTGAGAGGGCAAAACAATACGACCAGCCTCAGTAATATGTTGTAGCTGTTAAACAAGATTATTGCCAAAAAACATAACTACATTAAACAAAATCGCTTTAATGTAGTGATAGGGTGCCAGTTTTAATGGATCCACATTTAATTGAAGTGAAGCGTATAAATGTTAGTGCGTGTCAAACTTATCATATCAATTACATGATAAGTTTGACACGTATTTTTTTAGGTATCTATGTTGGATGTAAATGTTCTGTAAAGTGAAATTTACACATTCTTAGTGTGGGAATGTTTTTTGCTTAATATTTGTTTTGTATATTCATAGTGTAATACAAAACAAAAACAAATATCTTCTGGAGGGAAAAACAATGTCATGGAATCGTACTTGGAAAAAAGGAATTATCGGAGTAGCAGCTATATCAATGTTAGCGGCGTGTTCAGCAAACGATGCATCTAAAGGATCAAGCACAGGAAAAGAAACGGATAATAATGACTTGACATTGACTCAAATAGAAGAAAAAGCAAAAAAAGAGGGCGAAGTTAATTCAGTTGGGATGCCAGATACGTGGGCAAACTGGGGTGAAACTTGGGGAGAATTAGGAACAAAATATAAATTAAAACATTCGGATACAGATATGTCCAGTGCAGAGGAGTTAGCTAAATTTGCAGCAGAAAAAAAGGATGCAACAGCTGACATTGGTGATGTTGGAATTGCCTTTGGACCGATTGCAGAGGAACAAAACTTAACACTATCTTATAAAACGTCTTATTGGGATGACATTCCAAATTGGGCTAAAGATGATAATGGTGACTGGGTTGTTGGCTATACAGGCACGATGGCCTTTATTTCAGATAAGAATAATGTAAAAAATGCCCCTAAATCATGGGACGATTTAAAAAATGGGAATTACAAAGTTAGTATTGGTGATGCGTTAACAGCAAACCAAGCACAATTTGCTATATTAGCAGCTGCATATGCTTTCGGTGGAGACGAAAAGAATATTCAACCGGGGATTGATTTCTTTGCAGAATTAGCAAAACAGGGTCGTTTATCGGCTGGGGATCCAAGTGTTGCTAACTTAGAAAAAGGTGAAATAGAAGTTGCTTTACTTTGGGATTTTAATGCACTAGGTTATCGCGAACAAATTGATGCAAAGCGTTTCGATATATCGATTCCAGAAGAGGCATCAGTAACATCTGGCTATGCAACGGTAATTAACAAATATTCGAAAAACCCGCATGCCGCTATGTTGGCTCGTGAATACATTCTTTCAGATGCAGGACAAGAGAATTTAGCAAAAGGGTATGCACGCCCAATTCGCGAAAATGTGAAGTTGCCAGAAGAAGTTAAATCCCTTCTATTACCAGATAATATGTATAAAAGTGCACAGCCTGTTGGTGATCAAAAAGCTTGGGAAGAAACTACGAAAAAGATCCCGCAAATGTGGCAAGAGCAGGTGTTAATCTATGTCAAATAATCGTTTAATTATGATCGTTATCGACGCGCTGCGTTTTGATACGGCGTGTTCACATATGGGATTTATGCAACATCTTGTCGAACAAGGGAAGGCTGCTCGCTATGAAGTGAAGTCAGAAGTACCTTCACTTTCTAGGCCGCTTTACGAAACGATTTTGACTGGAACCCCTCCTTTGGTTCATGGAATAGTTGGCAATGGAATCGTTCGATTATCGACGCAAGAAAGTCTGTTTCATTTAGCAAAACGCAGCGGGAAGACAACCGCTGCAGCAGCTTATTATTGGGTAAGTGAACTGTATAATCATGCGCCGTTTCGTCATGATATCGATCGAATTCAATTGGACAAAGATGCACCGATTGAAAATGGCCTGTTTTATTTTGAAGATCATTATCCAGATAGTCACTTATTCGCCGAAGCACAGTGGCTTGTTTCTGAAAAGAACCCAGATTTTCTATATATTCACCCGATGAATGTAGATGATGATGGCCATAAATTTACAGCTGATTCTGTGCAATATCGAAATCGTGTTTTAGCTACAGATACTCTATTGGCTCTTACCTTGCCAAAATGGATGGATCTCGGTTATGACATCATTGTAACAGCTGACCATGGGATGACAGTTGATGGGAATCACGGTGGGAATACAACGAATGATCGCCATGTTCCATTATTTATTGCTTCTAAAAAAGTAAAGCCGATTGTTCAACATCAGATTGTTTCACAGCTGCAAATGGCCCCACTTGCTTGTCATTTGCTCGGAATCCATCCATCTGAAGCGATGGTCCCTCTACTCATACCTGGCCTAGTCGACTAAGGAAGGGAGACATCATGAACATGTCTGGAAAAAAAGGCGTATTGCTCATATTAGTACCGTTCGCTTTGTTGATGACGTTCTTTTTTCTCGTACCGCTTATTCACATGTTAATGAGTAGTTTTTCAAATAGTGATGGGTTTACGTTCGAACATTATCAAGAAGCGTTATCTAGTTCTTATATTTTACAAGGGTTTAAAAACAGTTTAGCTTTGTCCGTCGTGTCAGCGTTCATCGCGTTAGTCGTTTCGTTGCTAGGCGTATACGCGATGACGAATTTTTCCGAACCAGTGCGGGAAAAGTTATTAATTTTATCTAATTTAACTTCTAATTTCTCAGGTGTACCGCTTGCGTTTGCATTTATCGTGTTGTTGGGAAACAGTGGTCTATTTACTTTAGCGCTTGATTCATTTGGCTGGGATTTATCTTTTTCTCTTTATAGCTGGTCAGGGCTATTACTCATCTATATTTACTTTCAACTCCCGCTTTCGATCATGCTTCTCTATCCAATTTATTATGGAATTCAGCAACAATGGAAAGATGCCGCTGCGTTATTAGGTGCTTCACCGTTGATGTTTTGGAGAAAAATCGGCCTGCCCATTATACTTCCAGGTATTGCAGGTACATTCACGATATTGTTCGCCAACGCGATGGGTGCGTATGCTTCTGCCTATGCATTAACAGGAAGTAATTTTAACTTAGCAGCCATTCGTATTGGCTCCCTTATTTCAGGGGATATCTTTGCTCAACCAGAATTAGCGAGTGCCATCGCCGTCTTACTTGGGGTAATTATGATTATCGGGATGTTACTGAGTGAATGGCTTATCAAGAAAACGAGAAAGGATTTGTCGAAACGATGAAGAAATTTACAATCGTCATGCTAATCCTAATCGGTATCTATTTAGCTTTACCGATTTTTGCGACAGCGTTGTATGCATTTTCAACGGAATGGAATAAAACCATTTTACCAGAAGGATTAACGTTTGAATGGATTCGTACACTATTTCAAGATGCTCGCTTTATTGAAGCATTCGGCAGGTCTGTACTTCTTTCAGGTAGTGCTGTTTTCATCTCGATTTTGTTTATTGTGCCAGCCATTTTTGTAATTGTTCTATACTTTCCAGCATTGGAAAAGTGGTTTCAGGCAAGTGTTGTGATGGTATATGCCTTCCCAGGGATTATCTTATCAGTCGGAATCATTCGGTTTTATTCGGGGACGAGTCTACCAATGATCCTCGCTGTGACAGGAGTGTATGTCATTAGTGTACTTCCGTTTATGTACCAAGGAACACGAAATAGCTTACGTAATGTGCAAGGGCGGCAATTGATGGATGCGGCGGAGCTATTAGGCGCCTCAAAAATGGATGCTTTCCGTAAAGTGTTACTTCCATCGGTTTATCCAGGATTATTTGTCGCATCACTTTTATCCTTTTCTGTTTTATTTGGTGAATTTGTTTTGATTAACCTTGTTGTTGGTTCTCGATTTGAAACAGTTCAAATTTATTTAATGGCAAAATTAAGTACAAGTGGTCATATTGCGAGTGCGATTGTGTTCGTATACATCGTATTGATGGGTATTCTGACGCTAGTGATGGCGACATTAACGAAAAAGGCGAAGGGAATGAGACACGCATGAGTAAAGTTGTATTAAAAGACGTTCATAAACAATATAAAGATGCACATGTTCTTTCTGGGATTGACATGAACATTGAAGACGGGGAATTTGTCACGTTACTTGGCCCGAGTGGCTGCGGAAAAAGTACGATCCTACGTATTTTATCCGGACTGACAGAGGCAACGGGCGGCAATGTGATGATTGATGGGAAAGACATGAAGAAAGTCCCTCCGAAAAATCGGCAAGTAGGTATGGTGTTTCAATCCTACGCCTTATTTCCGAATATGACCGTGTATGAAAATGTAGCGTTCGGCTTAAAAATGCGTAAACAACCAGTAAATGAAATTGCAGAACATGTAGAGAAAATGATCAATCTCGTTGGTTTAAAAGAGAAGAAAGAGGCATTTCCACATGAGCTTTCAGGTGGTCAGCAACAGCGGGTTGCACTTGCTCGTTCACTAGTTGTTCGTCCGAAAGTACTGTTGCTCGATGAACCATTAAGTGCGCTGGATGCCCAAATTCGGAAACACCTACAAGTTGAACTTCGAACAATACAACGTGAGCTGAAAATGACCATGATTCTTGTGACACACGACCAAGAAGAAGCGATGACCGTTTCTGATCGTATTTTCGTCATGAATCAAGGGAAAATTGCACAAGAAGGAACACCTTTTGAAATTTATACACAACCTAAAACTGAATTCGTTGCCAATTTTATTGGGCGATATAATGTTTTTACAAAAGAACAGATAGAGAATTTACTTGGAGGAAAGATGACGATCTTAGCAGCGAAGTATGCAATTCGTCCTGAATCGATTCAATTTCAGCCTCAAACATCCTCTTATCCAATACGTGCAATTGCTGGCGATTCTATAATGAATGGAAATGTAATTCGTACAACTTTTCATGCCGACAATAAGCAATTTACGATGGAACAATTGCATCATCAATCCTCTGCATTTGAAAAAGGCACGGAATATCAATTATTCGTAGAACCAAAGGATGTTATTGCTTTATCATGAATGAATTAAAGGAAGAACGTCAGCGTTTAATTATTCAATGGGTAAATGAGGAGAAACGTGTATCTGTCGCAAAACTGGCGACAATGTTTTCGGTCACACCAGAAACGATTCGCCGCGACCTGACCGAGTTAGAAGAACAGGGACAATTAACGAGAGTGCATGGTGGAGCTGTTTTATATACAAAACTAGAAGAAGAACAGGTTTTTTTACGAAAACTTGATATGAATCGAGCAGAAAAAGAACAAATTGCTTTAATGGCGACATCGCGTATTAAGGATGGCGATTCCATCGCCATTGATGTTGGAACGACGACCGTTCATATAGCTGATTTTATTCAAAACGTACAAAACTTAACAGTGGTGACGAATTCGATTGCAGCTGCCGATCGTTTTAATCAAGCGATTGAAGAGAAACGAATGACAGGAAAGGTCATTATGTTAGGTGGCTTAACGAACCCTGCACAATCTTCTGTCTCGGGTGCTATGACACTTGAGTGGCTAAGTCATATGCATGTGGACCAAGCGTTTATTTCTTGTGGGGGAATCGTGGCGGATACAATCTATGATTATGATTTAGATGAGTCGCTCGTTTCCGCGAAAATGATGGCAATCAGCAAGAAGAATATTTTGCTTGCGGATGCATCGAAAATAGGCGTCCCGTCTTTCTTTTCATTCGGACAAGCTAGCCAATTTGATGAGGTAATAAGTGATCAACCTTGTCCGAAAGATTGGCAAGAATGGTATAAACATTGGACTATAACAAAGAGGAGTCGAGTAGAATGTTAATCGATTATCACGTACATCTAGAAGAAGGACCTTATTCATTTGCTTGGCTCGAACGTACGTCGAAAGCAATGGAGCATTTCCGAGATAATGAAGTATTGGAGCATGGTTCCAGAGATAAGATTGAAAAACAAATTAGTCAGCTTCAAAAGCGACTAAATGCCGGATGCTATAGTGAAGAGTGGTTGGATTTATATTTGAAAAAGGCCAAGCAAATCGGTTTGAAAGAAGTCGGGATTGTCGATCATCTATATCGTTTTAAAGAAACAAAAAATTATTTTGAAAAAGCGTTGAATTTGGATCCAAACGATTCAATTGGGGAATTGCAAGCGTATTGGTTAAGAAATGTCATGACGGAAAAGATGGATGATTTCACTTCCGCAATTTCAGCCGCAAAAAAACGCTGGGAAAAAGAAGGAGTCTCATTAAAGCTAGGTATTGAAGCGGATTATTTTGTCGGACAAGAGCAGGAACTAGCAGCACTTTTAACCGGAAAACGATGGGATTATGTGATCGGTTCTGTTCATTTTGTGGATGGATGGGGATTCGATAATCCACAAACAGCAACTCGCTTTGAAAAAATGGACCTAGAAGTCCTATATACACGTTTTTATGAAGCGGTTGAAAAGATGATTCGTTCCAACATGTTTGATTTTGTTGCCCATTTAGATAATTTAAAAGTATTTAATTTTAAAGTGGAAAATGAATCCTTTAATCATAAATGGTATGAACGAATTGCTAAAGCATTACAAGAAACGAATACCGCTACTGAAGTGAATGCCGGTTTATACTATCGCTATCCAGTTCAAGAAATGTGCCCATCTGTTGATTTTTTAACAACGATTGTTGCTAAAGATGTACCCATAACCCTTTCTTCCGATTCTCATTATCCAGATGATCTTGGCAAATATGTAGCAGAGAACAAGAAGTTATTGCAAAGATTAGGTGTTTCACAAGTAGCAACCTTTAACCAAAGAGAAAGAATTTTAGTACAGATCCAGTAAGATGGGTCTGTTTTTTTGAAGAGTGTTTAGAGCAAATAGCCATTCCTATATCTGGTCGTTACGTATACGTAGTGTCTCCCCGGTTTATACGTTTATGTTGAGTACTAATTTGTCAAATTTTAGGCAGGACTTTCTTCGCTCCTAGTAAAAGCCAGGTACTGAGAACGAATGGCATTGTTAGCGCTGGTAGACCGTAGGGTAAAAGCAAAGTGCTTAAGCCAGCCATGATGGGCACGGTTAAACAAGCTGCAATGATCCCTGTGATAAATGAAAATTTTGTCCTTTCTGTATTGAAAACAATTGAAACTGCTAAAATGGCTAAGATTGCATTGTATCCATAAAGTCCCATGAAAATTAGTCCGTGTTCTCCTTCTAATTGATAGGAGACCAGTAAGGCAGTAATATTTCCGATAATGGCATAAAGACCAAATTTCCAACCAGCAAAAAAAATAGCGATAAAGAGGAGTACCCCAGATAAAGTATTATCAAGGAAAAAAATTTGTCCAATTCCTTTAAAGCTTCCTTCTATCCAATTACCTTTTCCGGCTATGTTTAACGTCCAATTGGCTAATGATTGAGGCTCCAAATCTGCACTTAAATGGAAAGTTTCTAATCGATATGAAGCGAGCAATATAAACCACGTCAAGACAAAATATGGGAAAGTAAGAATGGGGATTTCTGTTTTTCGCATAATGTGCATCAAGGCAGCTGTAAAAAGTGCAGCAATAGCAGATGCGATTAATGCAATGATCCACTGATAAGGTCCATTTAAATATTCGGTGAGTGCAATTCCTGTCAATACGGAATTATATCCGAATAAACCTTGATTCACAATTTTTTTATCTGCCCCTCCTATTGTTCCGATAAGTGTACCAATTATAGCTGATACAAGGGATATCATTCCTAAGAAATAATCCGAAATCGTAATCGCAAGTAAAATTAAAACTCCAGTCAATGGATTTTCAATCAATATAACTTGAGAGATGCCATTTAAAGTGGCTGTGATGAAAGAAAAAAATGAATGCTCATATGATAAATTGCTTTTTCTTTTTTCCATGTAAATCCCCCCTCAATTTTCACTCATATTTTAATGAATCCTCATAAATAAAATAAAAACTCAATTGTAAAAGGAAATAGTTGTTTAAATACAAATGAATTGGAAATGCTAAATATGTCTGTTTTTTTATTCAAACAAATATCTACATCTTAGTATTTTCATCTTTAGAAAAGATTCTGTTGGTAATTACATGAAAATGAGGAGGAGTACGATGCAGCTTTTACCGCGTGAAATCGATAAACTGATGATTGTTGTGGCAGGAGATCTAGCTAAGAAGCGAAAAGATAGAGGACTGAAATTAAATCATCCAGAATCGATAGCACTTATTACATATGAAGTATTAGAAGGTGCAAGGGATGGCAAAACGGTAGCTCAGTTAATGGAATATGGAGCTACTATTTTGACTCGCGAGGATGTGATGGATGGTATTCCGGAGATGATTGACGATATTCAAGTAGAAGCAACTTTTCCAGATGGAACGAAATTGGTAACGGTTCATAGCCCAATCAGGTAAGGGATGACAGGAGGAATCTTAATGATACCAGGACAATATTTTTTAAAAGATGAAGATATTATTTGTAATGAAGGACGTGACATATTTAAGGTTACTGTCACTAATACGGGGGATCGTCCCATTCAAGTTGGATCCCATTTTCATTTTTTTGAAGTAAATGAAGCTTTACAGTTTAATCGAGATGATGCGTACGGGAAACGATTGAACGTCCCAGCAGGTGCAGCAGTACGTTTTGAACCCGGCGATGAAAAAGAAGTAGAATTAGTTTGCTTTGCTGGAGAACAACGTGTGTATGGATTTAACAATAAGGTAGATGGGTCTATTCAAGGAGGATTTAACTCATGAGTTTTAAAATGTCAAGACAACAATACTCGCAAATGTATGGTCCAACGACAGGGGATGCTATACGCTTAGCGGATACAGATTTATTTATCCAAATTGAAAAAGACCATACAACATATGGGGAAGAAGTCGTGTTTGGTGGCGGAAAAGTGATTCGTGATGGAATGGGGCAACATCCGCTTGTGACCCGGGGGGATGGGGTGCCGGATGTCGTCATTACCAATGCGGTGATTTTGGATTACACAGGTATTATTAAAGCAGATATTGCAATCCGTGACGGAAAAATTGCCGCAATCGGGAAAGCGGGGAATCCTTTAGTACAAGATAATGTGGATATTGTCATTGGTGCATCGACAGAAATCATTGCTGGAGAAGGATTGATTGTGACGGCTGGTGCCATCGATACCCATGTGCATTTTATTAATCCGGAACAAGTTAGAACGGCATTAACTAGCGGTACAACAACTTTAATTGGTGGAGGAACAGGTCCAGCTGCTGGATCTAAAGCGACCACAGTTACGCCAGGAGAATGGAATATCCATAGAATGCTCCAGGCATCAGAAGGCTTACCAATCAACGTAGGCTTCTCAGGAAAAGGACAAGCTGCAGCTGAAGAGCCGCTTGCTGAACAAATACGAGCAGGTGCCATTGCATTGAAAGTTCATGAAGATTGGGGAGCTACAGCTTCTGCACTTGATTATGCATTACGTGTAGCTGATAAATATGATATTCAAATTGCCGTTCATGCGGATACATTAAATGAAGGCGGGTTTATGGAAAATACGATGGCTGCTATCAGAAACCGAGTCATCCATATGTATCATACTGAAGGTGCAGGTGGAGGGCATGCTCCAGATTTAATAAAAGCAGCAAGCTATATGAATGTACTGCCAGCCTCAACAAATCCAACATTGCCATATACCGTTAATACGGTTGATGAGCATTTAGATATGCTAATGGTGTGTCACCATTTAAATCCGAAGATTCCAGAAGATCTTGCTTTTGCTGATTCACGAATTAGAAAAGAAACCATTGCAGCTGAGGATGTTTTCCAAGACATGGGGATATTTAGTATCACTAGTTCGGATGCTCAAGCGATGGGAAGAGTTGGTGAAGTAGTTCTACGAACATGGCAAGTAGCGGACAAAATGAAAAAAGATCGGGGCTTGTTGCAAGGTGATACCCAGCATGCTGATAACAATCGTGCGAAGAGGTATGTTGCTAAATATACGATTAATCCAGCGATTGCACATGGGATTTCTGAATATGTAGGGTCTGTTGAAGTAGGAAAAATTGCCGATCTTGTACTTTGGTCACCGGCATTTTTCGGAGTAAAGCCTGAAATGGTTTTGAAAAATGGCTTTGCAGTCGAGAGTTTAATGGGAGATGCCAATGCCTCCATTCCTACTCCGCAACCGATGATTTATCGTCCGATGTACGCGCAGGTAGGGAAAGCATTGTCCAAAAGTTCAATTACGTTTATATCCCAAGCTGCTTTTGACGAGAAAGTGCATGAAAAATTAGGATTAGAAAAATTGATTTTACCCGTTCGCGGCATTCGAAAGTTAACGAAAAAGGATATGAAGCTTAATTCGGAAACGCCTGAAATAACAGTTGATCCACAAACGTATGAGGTAAGGGTAAACGGAGAATTAATTACGGGTACCCCATCTGAAAAATTGCCGATGGCACAACGATATTTCTTATTTTGAGGTGAATGTATTGATCGTTGAGAAAATTGTAACGAATATTGATCAAATGGCAAAAGAGGAACTGGATAAACGCCATATAGAAAAAGTCTATCTAGAAAGCGCTCATCTAATGAAGCGTATTCAAAGGGTGACAACCGACCACGGCAAGGAAATAGGGATCCGTTTGAAGGATCCCCGTGACCTTGTCGCAGGTGATGTATTATATATGGATGATCATGACATGATTATCATTGATGTCTTATCTGATGATTTATTGATTATTAGCCCACGATCGTTGCAAGAAATGGGAACGATTGCTCATCAATTAGGGAATCGTCACTTACCTGCACAATTTGAAGAAAACGAAATGCTTGTTCAATATGATTATCTTGTAGAAGAATTGCTTCAAGAGCTTCAAATACCTTTCAAAAGAGAAGAACGGAAAGTGAAACAGGCATTTCGGCATATTGGACATAGCCATGACTGATCACACACTTTCTCTATTTCAACTTTGTGATTCTAATTTTCCGACTGGTGCCTTTAGTCATTCATATGGCTTAGAGAGTTATATTCAAGAGGATCAAGTGCATGATCAAGCTACTTTCTCAGAATGGCTTCACGTTTATTTGAATGAACAGCTCGTCTATTCGGATGGGCTTGCTTCTTTTCTTGTATATGAGGCATTAGAGAATCAAGACCTCCAAAAAGTGTGGAAGGTAGATCGGATGTTGACTGTACAAAATTTGCCACGTGAAACGCGAGAAGGCACACAAAGAATGGGTGAGCGAATGTTAAACCTCGTAGAAACATTATACGAGGTGCCTATTCTTTCACAGTATAAAAAACGAATAAAAGAGAAGCAATCATTTGGACATCCGGCGATTATTTTTACAATGATTGGACATCATCTTTGCGTTCCAAAATCAACAACCACCCTCTATTATTTGTATTCTACTGTATCGAGCCTTGTCCAAAATGCAGTCCGAGCGATTCCCTTAGGCCAGACAGCTGGACAGAAAATAATTCAGGAATTTCAAGGGGAATTAGTAGATGCAACAGAAAAAATTCAAAGCCTGGATGATGAAGATTTTGGCATCATTTCGCCTGGACTGGAGTTATCTCAAATGAAACATGAGCGTGTGAATATTCGTATATTCATGTCTTAACATAAAAGAAAGGGAGTGCTTTATATGGAACCTATAAAGATTGGGGTAGGAGGACCTGTTGGAGCAGGCAAAACAATGCTCGTTGAAAAGTTGACCCGGCAATTAGAAGATGAGATTAGCATGGCGGTTGTGACGAATGATATTTACACCAAAGAAGATGCAAAATTTTTAATGCAAAATGGGGTGCTGCCTGATGACCGTATTATTGGGGTTGAAACAGGCGGATGCCCTCATACAGCGATTCGTGAAGATGCTTCGATGAATTTTGCTGCCATCGATGAATTAATCGAGAAACATCCAGATGTTGAGCTTATTTTTGTTGAAAGTGGCGGCGATAATCTTGCGGCAACATTCAGCCCAGAGCTTGTTGATTTCTCGATTTATATTATTGATGTTGCTCAAGGTGAAAAAATCCCACGCAAAGGCGGACAAGGGATGATTAAATCTGACTTATTTATTATTAATAAAACGGATTTAGCTCCTTATGTTGGTGCAAGTTTAGAAGTAATGGAGTCAGACACGAAGGTTTTTCGTGGAAATAAACCGTTTGTTTTTACTAATTTAAAGGATAATACGGGGCTTGACCAAGTCATTGATTGGCTTAAGAAAAATGCTCTTTTAAAAGGGCTAGATTAAAATGGGAGACTGGACAGGCGTTTTACGTTTAGACCTTGAAGAACGACTTGGAAAAACCGTGGCAAAGAATGTTTATTTTCAGGGCGCATTGAAAGTCATGCGTCCAGTTTACCACGACGATTCTGGACAAGTTTGTTATTATATTTTAAATCCAGGTGGCGGCTATTTAGACGGAGATCGCTATCACCTGCAGATTTCATTGGAGAAACAAGCTAGGCTAACTTTAACCACACAATCTGCGACAAAAGTTTATAAAACACCCTATTCATATGCTTACCAGGAAACAGAAATCTTTCTTAAAGCAGGCAGTTATCTAGAGTATTTTCCTGATCCGTTAATCGCGTATCAGGATGCTCGCTATAAACAAAAAAATATAATTCGGATGGAGAAAGGTGCTACATTACTTTATTCGGACATTATTACCCCAGGCTGGTCACCTAATGGTAAAAGGTTCAGTTATGATAAAGTTCAATTAATCAATGAAATTTATCTGGATGATGAACTAGTGTCGTTGGATCATATTAAATTGCATCCAGCAAAGCAACATATGGAAGCACTAGGTTTCATGGAAGGGTATTCACATTTAGGTTCCATGATGGTCGTTGGGGAGCAAATGACTCCAGAGCTTCTGGATCGATTATATTATGCCCTTAATCCGAAAACAGATGCATATGATGTTGG
The DNA here is from genome assembly GCF_014138605.1 of Peribacillus huizhouensis. Lineage (GTDB taxonomy): Bacteria > Bacillota > Bacilli > Bacillales > DSM-1321 > Peribacillus > Peribacillus huizhouensis. The sequence goes on from NZ_JACJHX010000017.1 coordinate 72,626, forward strand.
TTTTTCTTTACTGCCTGTTGAAGGGTTTACCCTAAGAGTGTTAGCAAACTCAACACAAATAATTGAACGAATATTTGCGGATTGTCATCAAATGATTTGTGAAGAATGGTTTGGAACAAGGCCAAGTTTTCTAAGAAAATATTAATGTTTGAATGAGAAAGAAGTTGAGGCTACTTGCCAATACTTCTTTTTTGTGTGATGGATATAGGGACGGGTGATGTGACTTATTAATGAGCCATCTTTGTAGCTATCCAAAAGTACCCAAAATTTCAGCTTTGCACTGTGATTAGGTGCGTGTTGCGTGCTACAAAAATAATTTATCCTTCATGGTGCATGATTTTGTATGTGTTTGCAATGACCACATATCTAGGACATATTTAATTAGATATAGGAGTTCACTGAACAGTGGTTAAAAAGGAATAGAATAAAACAGTTGCTTATTTTCTATTCAATTGGCAAACTTAAGTAGATAATGAACTCCATAGAAAAGAAGGCGAAGGTGACTTACATGATTGAGATAAAGACTTCCACACTCAGCGATGGGGAGTTCAATAGAGGGGTATTCGCAACACGTGATATAGCAAAAGGGGAGCTTGTACATGAGGCACCGGTCATTTCTTACCCGAATAAGGAGCATGAACATATAGAGAAGACAATCCTTGCAGATTACGCGTTTGAGTACGGTGTGAACCACACCGCAATCCTCTTAGGGTATGGAATGCTGTTTAACCACTCATACACTCCGAATGCAACATACGATATTAATTTTAAGAACCACACGTTTGACTTCTATGCATACAAAGATATAAAAGCCGGTGAAGAGATACTAATCAACTATAATGGCGAAGTTGATGATAACGAACCACTTTGGTTTAATATGGAAGATGGTAGTGGGAGCGGTAAAACAGAAACGAATTAATTGCAACCTGTTAAACGGGATTTGAACGATCACCTATTTTGAGGAAGAAATTACCGAATTACTGTATCAAGCATTGATTTGGTGTTATGAAACCTCAAGCGAAGCAAAATGTAGAATCAAACTAATGTAATGCTTATTGCAGGACCTCCTTCCTAAACGGAATCGTTCAAGCTAAATCTAAATGATCAACTCACTTGAATGAATCATGCAAAAGAGGGATAGAACATGAAGCAAATATACAGTGATGTTATTCAATTTCGTGGTACACATTTTGAGTTTGGATTTATGCAAGGTGAGAAAATAAAGGATTCGCTTACTGTTAAAAATCGTGAAAATCAATGGAAAGTAAGGCTGCCACGGTTTACCGTAAAGGCTGAAGAGGTCAAGCGTGCAATCACTCCGTTCGCCCCTGGCTTGTGGGAGGAGTTGCTTGGACTGCAAGCTGCGCTTGAATGGCCAATGGAACATGTGTTGCAGGAATATGGTGGCTACCGTTTGAATTACGTGAAATCTGGCTGCTCGATATTGACAGGTGAACATTATTTAATCCGTAATTATGATTATCATCCGAAGACTTATGAAGGACGCTATGTTTTCTTTCAACCAACAGATCAAGGGTATGCGACAGCAGGTCCAAGTCAACGGGTTACGGGAAGAATGGATGGCATGAATGAAAAAGGTCTCGCACTTGGCTATAACTTTATGCATCGGAAAAAACCAGGCGATGGATTCATTTGCTGCATGATCGGCAGGTTGATTTTAGAGTCGTGTGCCAATGCTGTAGAAGCAGTAGCGATGCTTAAGGAAATCCCACATCGACATTCATTTAGTTACGTTGTCTATGATCAATTGGGTGAGTCGTATATTATAGAAACGTCTCCCCGTGGAGTGGAGGTACGTCAATCAAGTGCCTGCACAAATCACTTTGAGATCATGAAGCATGAAAATCGTAATCATCTTATCGATTCTAAACGAAGATTTGAAATCTTGGCTGAACAACAAGAGAACATGAATGTCAAGGATGCATTTCGGTTATTAAATGCAAAGGATAAAGGGATCTTTTCTGATTTATACAGTAGTTGGGCTGGAACGATTCATACGTCTGCTTATTTGCCAAAAGATATGAAAGTATGGATTGCTTTAGGTGGAGATCAAGAGCCGATTCACTTTGATTTTGCGAAATGGCTCGATGGACATGATGTAGTGGTTGACCGAATAACAGGTGAGATTGATACAGACATTCCGTTTTTGCACATGGATGAAAATGCGGACTGGTTTCAAAAGTGAATACTACATGGCGAAGATGAAGAGGCAAGGCGCGATTCGAAATTTGGATGGTGCCTTGTATCTTTTTTTTACTTTGATTAAGTGGTCTAAGGTTTTCTGCCTGTAGAAAGGCAATCGCAAGTGGGGAAATAATTGCAAATTTCTAGCTGGATTTACAAAAAGTCGTTTTAATTAATCGATTAATTAAAACGGCTATTATTTGATTTGAAAGCTTGTGAATAAAGGGAAAGTAAAAAATATTTTTGAGAAATATGTTGATTTAGGGGAAGTATTGCCTGAGAAATAATTCTCTGTTTCGACAATGTTGCATCTGGATTATTACTGATGATAAAAATATAAGGCTCTTTTCGTAAAGATTGTTGTTTTTAGCAAGTAACAAATTTGAGTAGATGTTGATTGATATGCGAAGCACCTGAAACTGCCCGCTTAAATATAAGGGCAAATAATTTAAAGAACTTATTAATAAGTGATTCAGGACATTTATGTATGAAATTATGTAAACTTTATAAGTCAAAGCCTAAAAATTTTGTCCCACTCTTAACGGGCAGTAAGACCCTCACCTCGAGATTCTGAGCAAGCTAAAAGAAGATAGGCGGGGGGACCAACTGCCCGTAAAGGTCCGATTGGTGAGATACAGTAAAACTTGCCGATGCGTGAGCAGAGGTTTAGTTGAGGCCCACAGGATGTGGGTCACACAGACGTTGCCGCAGGACGCGGCGTACTTAGTCTGTGATTCATTGAATCGGGTTCGTAGAGTCGCTTTATCGAAGTAGAGCGGAGATTTTAGCGACTCTAGAACGGGACTAACAATCAGTGGGGGATGAAGAAAATCCCCACTGATTGAAGTTTCACTTTATATAAATATTTGCAGGAATGACATAAATCCTATATCGTTTACGATATAAGGAAATGAAACTTAATTGTGAATGAAACGTATAAATAGATAGAGATTATATTAGGGGTGTCGATACATGAACCGATTAGTAACCTCCATTGTTGGAATCGTTATATCAGGTCCTATTGCTGTGATCATATGGCCGGTGTGTTTTTATGGTTTTGGTCAATCCGCGATTATGTCTACTCTTTGGTCTATATCAGGTGGCGTTCTTGTTTTTTTTGCAAGTTCCCTCTACATGTCTGCTCGTTTTTTGAAGAAACATGGATTGAGTAGAAAAGAGTATCAATATATCAAAGGAAATATAAAAGAAGCAAAATCTAAAATTTTTCGTGCGTGCAAAGCGCTATTATCCATTCGACATCTGCCATCTTTAAAGGAAAGAATTGAACTTGTAAGGATGATTAGAAAGATTTACAGCTTAACAAAAAAAGAGCCGAAACGCTTTTATCAGGCAGAAAAATTTTACTTCTCCCATTTGGATTCTACTTTGGAATTAGCGGAGAAATATGTATTTTTAGCGTCTCAACCGAAGAAAAATAAAGAATTGGATCTTTCGTTAATTGAAACTAGAAGAACTTTAGAACAGCTAACGAAATTAGTTGAAGAAGATCTGTACGAAGTAATTTCGAATGATATTCAAGAACTTGATTATGAAATTGATGTTGCAAAGCAGACGTTAAAGAACACAAAAGAATCGAGTTTGATTAATGGAAGCAGGAAATGGAAATGAGTGCAGATGAGAAAACACTCGGACAAGAAATAGACGAACATCCTTTCACTACAGAACTTCCGAGTGAGGGTAAGAAGTTAATCGATACAATTTCAGCAGAAAGTAGACAAAAGGCGAGACAGCTTGCCGAGCAATTGCAATTGCATAACCGTCAGGCGCTAGTCACTTTTGGGATGCCGGCGCAATCTAAATTGCTTACCTTCTCGAATACAATGCTTGATCAAGTAAAGAAGCAGGATATTTTAGAAGTCGGTGAAATATTAGCTGATCTAATTGGAAAGCTGAATGAAGTGAACCCTGATCAATTGGCGCCCGTTCGCCGCTCTATCTTTGCACGGTGGTTTAGAAAAAAAACAAAATCTTCACAAGAAACGGTGTCTCGATTTCAAAAGGCAAGTGCTCAAATTGATCGAATTCATGTGAAATTGAATCGAAGCAAGAACATTCTACTGGCTGATATCGTCATGCTTGACCGATTATATGAGCGTAATGAAGAATATTTTCATATGCTCAATATTTATATCGCTGCAGGAGAATCAAGGCTTGAAGAATTACATGCCCATTCAATTCCAAAAGCGGAACATATCGCAAAAATGGAAATGGATCCGTTAAAAAAACAGGAATTAGATGATCTCTTATCTTTTACAGATTTACTGGAAAAGCGTGTATATGACTTAAAAATAAGTAGAGAAATTACTTTACAAAGTGCTCCGCAAATACGTCTTATCCAGCATACAAACCAATTACTAGTCGAAAAGATCCAAACATCAATTATGACGGCGATTCCGCTTTGGAAAAATCAAATGTCGATTGCTCTCTCAGTTTTGAGGCAAAACTATGCGGTAAATGCTCATAAGCGAGTTGCTGAAAAAACGGATAATTTACTTGTGGCAAACAAAGAATTGGAGCAACTTGTGCATGCGCAAGAAAGTTTAAAATCTACAATTACTGAAACATTGGAAATTCAAGCTGAAGGCAGTACGAATCGCCAACATGTAGAGCAAAAGATTCGTTCGAATGAAACAGAGTTAAAACAAAAGCTGATGGAAAGATAAAGTGAAACTTTAACAAGTCGAGATTTATAATGTGAGTAAGGGAAAGGTGCACGAATGCCTTTCTCTTTTTTTACATAGGCTCTTTTCGTAAAGATTGTTGTTTTTAGCAAGAAACCAATTCGAACAGATGTTGATCTTCGTTACAGGTGCGAGACTCCTGCGGGAAAAG
>NZ_JACJHX010000018.1 GCF_014138605.1 Peribacillus huizhouensis
GTAAAAAATTATATTAAGTTTTATAACAATAAACGTTTTCAAAAAAAATTAAATAACCTCAGCCCTACTGAATATAGAGCTAAGGCTGCCTAATAAGTGAACCTTTTTATTAATTGTCTACTTGACGGGGATAAGACCAAACGGAAGATCCTTTTTCAGTACCTATAAGGGTGATTATGTAAACTCTTCTTGAAATAAAATTAGAGAAGTTTTTTAATCTAGCTTAGGAAGGGAAATAAAAAAATCGATGTAAGAATATGAGTCAACCAAGTAATATTAAAAGGATAAAATCAAGGAAGAGAAAAAGTGAGGGAGAAATGAATGGTTGCCAAAAAATTTCGTGAAATATACCCAGGACAAATTTTCGAAATTTATCTTCAGCAAATTAACAAATATGCTTACGGTGTAGTCTTAGCGGGCGATATACGGTTAGATAAAAATGATGATATAATCATCGGTTACATAGAATCTTTCACCGAACAGCCAATAAACCTTGAAGAAATAATTAAAAATATAGAGAAAAGGAATTTCTCATTTATTGCTAATTCAGGAATAGCTTCGATTTATAATCATTGCTGGACGTTTGTAGGTTCCTATCAGAAAATGATAATGGGCTCTGATGAATTAAATAAGGTGGAATATGCTGCTGAATTTATGGATAAATTTTATAGAAGTGTCGGTAATAGCCTTCTGCCCATAAGTGATTGCGAAAAAATAAAAGAAGAAGAATTTAAAAAAATCCCTAATCCTCTTGGATTGGTTGGGGACATAGCAATTGAAAATAGATTAATAGATATTGCAAGCAACCAGTTGTAAAATCAAAAAAATAAGAGAGGATTCTCTTTTTTAATCGAGTTTGTGAATTGTTACACTTAAACTAACGGGGTGCGATAGTTCAACAAGACTTAGTAATTAAGATCTTTAACAATCGGGCGCTAATACGAGAGTAGGTAACATGTCTGACTACTTGTTACCAACATTAATGTAATATTAATATTTAATAAAAAGTCCATATTCCTTGATATTAAAGGATTCTTTGGTTACCAACATTAATGTCGGTGAACAGTGATGTTAAATGACAATAAAGTCGGGAACTCACTTGAAAATTTGTTAATCAGAAATTATGAATAAAAGTTTGATCGAGTAGGACTCAATCCGATTTCTGGGTTGGGTCTTTTTTCATTAATAAGGATTTCATGAAAAAGTTATGAAATGAGACATTGGATGCAAATGGTTTTAAATGATAATGGATAGGAATAAATATTGTGAAAGAATGTACTTAAAATAAAGGGGCAGCATTCCTGTAATAACTGAAAATGAGATTTGAACGAAAAAAGACCTCTTGATAAGATGAATATGTCCTGAGCTAGCCAGCTAAAAGGGACAAAACATCTACTCGGAGGTCTCACTATGAATTATAACCAAAATCATAAAATAGCTCAAATTACACCTAAAGCCTTAGTAATTGGTATTGATATTGCCAAACATCATCACGTAGCTAGAGCACAGGATTATCGTGGAATGGAGCTAGGATCTACTTGCTTTTTTGATAATACCCAAGAAGGATTTAGCGCATTTATTAATTGGATTAATCAAATAAAAGAGTCATGCGAAATGGAGTCTGTCATTACTGGAATGGAGCCAACAGGTCATTATTGGCTTAATTTAGCTCATATTCTAAAGGAAGAACAGATTAAATTCGTAACGGTCAACCCTTTACACGTCAAGCATAGTAAGGAGTTAGACGATAACTCTCCAACAAAAAATGATGTTAAAGACGCAAAAGTCATTGCACAACTAGTTAAAGATGGTAGATACGCCGAACCAACAATACCACAAGGGGTTTTCGCGGAACTGCGTGTGGCTAAGAAATTACGCGATTTATTAAATGTAGACTTACAAATTGTGCAGGGACAGGTACACAACTGGATTGATCGATACTTTCCAGAGTTCTTTACCGTTTTTAAAAGTTGGGAAGGAAAGGCAGCTCTTCATTTATTAAAGCTTGAAGCATTACCGGATGAACTTGTGAGATATACAGACGAAGAATTACTAGAATATCTTAGGCAGGCAGTGAAACGTAGTATAGGGATAAAGAAGATTCAGGCCTTAAGAAGCAGCCAATCGCTCGATTGGCATTCGTCAGGGCGCCATGATGGCTAAAATGGAATTGAGAGCGTTAATTCAAAAGTATGAACTCATTCAAGCCAAGTTCGAAGAGCTTGACCAAACTCTGGATACACTGCTTCAAGATATTCCAGGCGTTGATCAAATGTTAGAGATAACAGGAATCGGACGCGATACAGTGGCGGGTTTCTTAGCTGAAGTAGGCGATTTGAGTGAATATTATCATCCTCGTCAAATAACCAAACTGGCAGGACTCAGCTTAAAAGAAAATACATCAGGTAAGCATAAAGGGAGGACCAAAATAACGAAACGTGGTCGTAAAAAATTACGAGCTTTATTATTTCGGGCATCTATGATTCTAGTAGCGAAGAACAAAGCCTTTAAAGCCCTACATCATTATTACACAACGAGACCTGACAATCCGTTGAAAAAGATGCAGTCTTTAATTGCTTTATGTAATAAGCTCATACGCATTCTCTTTTCTATCGGGAAAAAACAGTTTGTATTCCAGGAAGAGAAAATGTTAAAGGATATCCCCCATATGCATGCATTTATTCAAGAACCAATAGCAGCTTAATCAATATAAAACTGACTTTTGACAAATAGATAGACAGATCAACAGACAAAATCAGCATGGGATTAGTTGGCAACGAAACTAACGTAAGGACATAGATCCTGTAGGGCAGCATGACCGACATCCACCTTATGGAAAGGTTGAACGAAGGAATGTAGGAGCGTAGACTCTGTGAGATTTGGGAGGGTAGACCCCCATAAGATATGTGGACATCCATTGGTGCGTACATACCTATTTATCCAACTTTTTGAAATTAACCGAAGGTTGGCTAGTTTCTTGCGCTCATTTTCTTCGTAAACTGTCTGATTGTGTTCTTTTCGTTCTAATCAAATCTGTATAGTTAAATAAGTTAGGTAGTAATATAGAGAAAAACTGCGTATTTAAGAGATAAGTGTTTGTTTATTGAGGGAGTTTAATTAAAGAAGGAAACAGTAAATTAAAAAGTTACAAGGAGGATTTTAAGTTTTGAGGTACATAAGATTTTTCTTATATTTTTTTTTCATACACACTATTATAGGATTATGTTTTTTCTATGGGGATAACTTTCGTAAACCGTTTAGCGACTTCAGTAATTCAGATATTGCAAGGGCTATAATTATTATAATAATAATGGGGTCTTATTTTGGACTAGCTAGTGATGTATTTATTAGGTTTAACGATATTTCAAAAACAGTTAAAGTTCTAATTTCTGTGGTTTCTTTTTTTGTTTCGATATTCATAATTGGACTTTTTCTAAGCGTTTATTTTGAGGCTTAATTGGTAACAAGATTCTTCAACTAACGGGTGCTTGAGTTAAACAAAGGAAATTATTAAATCAGAACTGGCAAAATTACAAAAGGACCGAAACACTGGTCCTTTTATTGTGTTTAAATATTAATATTATCGTTAAACAAAGCCTGCTATTTAAACAATCTGCTGAACTGTTCTAATTTTTTAAGATCTTCAATCATTTCTTCATTACTTGGTATTATTCGACCGATGGCATGAGACTCATCATGTACAAAAGTGGAGGTTTTTGTCATACCTTCTGTTACAAGCTGAACTAATTCATCGGTGAATTTAATCTTACTAAGTCTTTGTGTTTGTACACTTGCATCAAAACGTTCAATGACACCGTTTAATAGCAATTCCTCTACCGCTCTTTCCCAAGATTCTCTTAACAACATATACCACGTTTTTACATTTGGAAAATAAATATCAGGATCTAGTTGGCTCTCTTGTTTTTTTAACTTTGGCAATTCATTTTTCAAGTATTTAATTCTTTTGCTAGTTGACAAGGTTATCCATGGCATTTCAGTTTTTGCAATTCCTGCCCTCTTCCCATTTCTCCTAACAGAACAATACGATTCATTAACCTTTTGTAATTTTGCATGTTTTTGGAGAGTATGAAGAAACACGATGTCGTGTGTAAAAATAATTACTTGTCGCTTTTTGGCTTCTTGTATTAATCGCTGTGCTACATAATCTCTCCTGCTATGGTCTAGAGAAGACACGGGGTCATCAAGTATGATTCCTCCCTTTGAGGTTATAGAGGAAATTTCAGCAAGAAAAAATGCTATTGATAATGCTTTTTGTTCACCTTCACTTAGTATTTCATTGATATTAATTTTTGAACTTGAATCTAAAGCGAGTTTGATTGTGGTTTTTCCTTTAACTCCTCTGCTGTTTAACTTGAACAGAATGTGTTCCCTTCTAAGTAGCTTTAGTTCTTTTTCAATTTCGCTTTGAAATTTATCAGTTAATAATGAGCTAGATAATTCATTATATTTTCTTGTTAGCTTTGTTGTATCTAGGGATTTTATAGCTTTATCAATATTATCTACTTGGTGTCGTATTTTTGCTAGTCGATAAACATCTTCCATTCTTTTAAAGACCTTTTCTTTCGAAACTAACTCGTTTTGCTCAGCCTGTAAATCTGTCGAATTGTCTTGTTGGACTAGTGTTTTAAAATGCTCCATCTCAATGCTTTTTGACTCTAACCATTCTTCTATTTGTTTTAAAGGAAGTAATTCTATTCCTGGTATATCTTCCAGCGATAGGCTTATATCACTCTCCGCATTCTGTAAGACGGTACTAACTTTCATCGCAGATTGAATAAATAATTCAACTTTCATATCCAATTCAGGTGAATCATTATTTAAGAAAGTACGAACAGAGGAGTCCGTTACTTTTGTAAATGGTAGAGATTTTAATTTAGATAGCCAAAACTGTCTATGTGCATCTAGTTGAGCTGTCTTTTGACTGATACTGTCATTAATAAATTCCTCAAAACGCGTTAATCGTATTCGAGATTCATCTTTTAAGTCTTGGTGACACAACAAACATTTTGCGTCATTCTCGACGTATGGAAAGGAATGTTCAGGATAAGCAATTTCATTATATTGCTTTGCGGAATACCAGAGATTTTTCCAAGGATCACTACCGACACCATCTAAAGGTTGTTCTTCAAATGCTTCGTGAGTTAAAGCTGCCAGCGTTGCTTTTGAATCAAGATATTGCTGATGTAATGTGACAAATTCTTTAACCTTTTCAAAAGATATTTCTTTACGAATATACTGGAGATTATTTTTTAAATTTGTAATATCATTTATGTTCCTTTGAAGTTCTTGAGTCAATTTAAGCGGATTTGAATTTATAAGTACCTTTAAATCTTTTGAAATCTGTTCAAGCCGTACCTGATCCTCCTTTGTAAAAATACAATTTTGCTGTATGTCTTTTTCTTCAGTTTTGTAAGAAATAGATTCAACAAACATTTTGACCTTAGAAGAACTGGATAACTCATGAAACGTAGGCAGAGTTTTCATAAGATTTTCTTTTAATTGTAATAAACTTTGTTTTATTTCCGTTTGATGTGTAGCAAGATTATCAAAGATTTTAAATTCAGTTGGAATAAATACAACCTCGTTTTCAGATTCTGCATAAACCTTTGCACAATCTGTATCAAAAATACTAACCGAGGTTAACTGCTGTTCAGGTGCAGTATTTACACTTCTATTAATAATGGTCTCTATTCCATTTTGCTGAACATATATGTCTGCTGTGCTTATTGGTTGGCTTGAATTATAGATATTCGGATGAATTTTTGTTTTAGCATCAACTGCTCGACAAGCCTGTTTTAGCACCTTAGCATAACTAGATTTACCAGCAGAATTTTCACCATAAACAACTGTTAATCCATCTGGAGAAAATTCAAGCCCATACTCTGGTTCGATGGCTGCAATGTTTTTGAAATTTTTTATTGCTGTAATCTTAATTGTATCTTTCAAATGTTTATTTGGGATATGACCTTTTTCTAAAGGAATGATATTTAAAATTCTTTCAGAAAAGCCATTCTCGTGAAGGATATTATCTATTACTTCTTTTAATTCTTTACTTTCGAGCGTAGATTTTTGATAAAGCCTTCTTATTAAGTCATTTTGCCATTTAGGAAGCACTAATGACCATTCCCAAATTTGATCGTTAAATTCCATATATTTCCCCACCTCTGTCAATAACTTAACCCATTCAACAAAAGAGAACAATATATATTTGAAAGTTGTAGAAAAATTACATTATTAATTAACTACACTGAAAATAAAAAGCCGATAGGAATATTTAAATGTAATTGTGGATTTATTTATTCTCGTAGTAAAAACGTTTCGGAAAAGTGAAGAATTTTATTAACAATGAATTGGAGAAGTTATACTCATAATATTTCTATAATTTTTAATTCGCTTTTTATATAGGCTATGTTAAATAATTCTGTTGATATTTGAAAAAACAAACGAATGTTCTATAATATAATTAAAAGAACGCTTGTTTGTAGGTTTTGTGGTGATGCTAAAAGCATTAATAGCAGAAATTAAAAAAATGAATTCAGCAGAACAACATCGTTTGAAGGAATTTTTTATCAATTCACTTGCGTCGTTTTCAGCTAATGAACCAGTTTTCCAAGAAGTAAAGGAACATAAAAATAAAGATGGTTTTACTTGTGTTCACTGCGGTTCCAAGCAAGTTGTACGCTTCGGTAAGTATCTGGTAAAACTCGGTTCAAAAGAAGTTGAACGCCAACGATATCGTTGTAAAGATTGCCGAAAAACTTATACAGATGTAACCCTAACACCTCTTTACCGTACTCATAAGTCAGACAAATGGTTAGATTTTATTAAATGTATGTTATAAGGTTATTCCATTCGTAAATCAGCAGAGCTTATAGTTGACATCCATTATGTTACCTTATTCTATTGAAGACACAAGGTATTGTCTGCTCTAAAGCAAATGGACTTTGATACCTTTTCAGGTATAGTAGAAATAGATGAAACAAATCAACAATAAAATTTAACATAGCCAATCATATAAGAAACTGAACCCGTAATTGTTGATTATATAAAAGTAAATATAGAAGAAATTAAAGATAGAAGGTCATCGCCTAGAATGTTGTTTAATATAAGGATGAAATCGCAAAGATTTCATCCTTATATATTTTATAAAGATATATGTACTGTCGGTAAAGAATTATCTATGATAATAGACTTAGAAAAGCTAGTTATAAATTTATCCATATAATATAATAGAAGTATAAATATGTTAAAATGAGAATTATTTTCTTGGGGAAAGTGGAGAGGCTCGCATGAAACTAACTAGAATAATTGTAAAGAATTTCAAGAAAATTGATGAGGCAACGGTAAATTTCGAAAAAAATTTAATTGTCTTAGTTGGACCAAATAATTCAGGGAAATCGTCGTTAATCCAAGGCATTTTGCTTGGGTATCAAAGCTTATTAAAACTTTATAATAGCGATAGAATAGTTTTTAATGAAAATGGATATATAGATAAGGAACAAACTGCAAAAAGAAAAGGGATAAGAATAGAGGAATTCCAATTTTTACTTGATGACCTTAAAACCTTATTTAATGTTAAAGTTCTAAAGCCATTTGAAAAAAATGAAATTGTATCGCTTTATTTTGGGAAAAAATTTATTACAATCTCAGCTTCTTTAATAGGTGAATATTTTTCGGTAAAGGTAACAGACTGCTCAGAAAATATTACTAAAAATGATGTGGTATCTTTTATAAATAAGTCAATAACTCTAATTCCAAGTTTTTTTACAGTTGTATCAGATGAAGAAAGAAAATCTCAAGCTAGATATAACAGCTTGTTAAAAAGCGGAAACTACAATCAGTTGTTTAGAAATATATTATTTGATTTAAAATCTAGTAAACCCAAGAGTTTTAAGAAGTTATCTGAAATGGTCGAGGATATTTTTGGCATAAAGGGTCTAAATGTTGAATTTGATGAAAAAAAAGATGAATTTATTAATGCCACCTATACCATTGAAGGGATTGAAGGGCGAAATACCAAGAAATTAGGAGTTGCAACTTTGGGGATGGGGACTCTTCAATTTATACAAGTTTTGGCTCAGGTACTTTTAGGGCAACCTTCAATAATTCTTTTAGATGAACCAGATGCACACTTGCATTCAGGTTTACAAATTAAGATTATTCAATTACTTAATGATTTATCTAATACACATAAAATTAATTTTGTTATTGCTACTCATTCAAAGGACATAATCAATAATGTCAAGCCCACCCAAGTAGTTAGCTTCAATAATTTCGGTAAATTAGAAGAGGTAAAAGAAACTAACCAATTCATAAATGTGTTAAAAACATTAGGGGCGACTACAGAAGAACTGATAGGAATAAATGTAGGTAAACGATTAGTTATAGTAGAGGGAGAAGATGATGTTAAAAGTTTAAATGAACTGTGTATCAAATTCGGAATTGATAAATTAGAAAATTTTTCCCTAATAAAATTCATACCTTTAGGTGGTCGCGATAACGTTTTAAAAAATCAGTTATTTAAATTTTTTACTAATATAAATAACATGAATGATTTTAAAAAGATTGCAATATTTGATAGGGATTACAGATTTATAGAACAACAATCAAATGATGCGGAAAAATTAAGAAGTAAAGGGTTTGATGTTCTGGCTTGGTCAAAAAAGGAGCTTGAAAACTACTTTATTGAACCTGTATTGGTTTCGAATGTTATCAATAAGGAGTTTCGACAGGAACAAATAATTGAACCCGGTGATGTTCAAGCTATTATAGATAAAACGTTTGAAGAACAAAAAGAAGATATTATTGTTAATGAGTATGCAAAAGCATTTGAATTGGAAGAAAAGGCTAAAGCCTCTAAAAATAATGGTATAAGTATTAAGGAATTAGGTGAAGAAACTAAAAGGGAGTGTAGGAAGAGGGCAAGGAATTATATTGAAAGTCAAGATATTAATGATATAGTCTCTGGGAAAGAGGTTTTAAAAGAAATAAGGATAAATCTAATTAAGTCGGGTACACCATCGCAAAGTGAATTTATTACTAAACTGATTGAAAATTTAATAAACGACGAAGTTAATGTAGATATTCTAAATTTTGTTGAAGTTATAAAGACAATTTCAAGATAAATATTTAAAAGGGTTTCCAATAAATTAGGAGACCCTTTTAAATTTGCACATGGTAAACATATATAATTAAAAGTGAATATACACTACAATAGCAAATGCGCAAAGATTATAAAATACTTCTAAGAAAGCTTATATTTAGTTTAAGAATTTATGACTAATAATAAAAGGAATAACAAATTTTGAATAAAAATTAAATAAGGTGATGATTTGGTGACAACTTTATTATTTAGTATAGGAAATATTAGGTGACAACTTTTTTTAATTTCCGCTCAAACATACTCTTAATTTTAGTTGGTTTAAAAGAGTTATTAGGTGACAACTTTATTATTGTATTACAGTGATGTAGATGTTAAATAAAGTTATACCGTTTGTACAACAGTTGCACGGATACACCCCGTTGGATATGATTATCTAAAGGGGTGTTTTTTATGTCTAAAAGAATGAGAACATCTAAAGTTGATAAGAGGATTAAAGAAGGCCGAGGAATAGGAAATGGTGTGCAGTGACAATAAAGTCGTTCAATATCACCGATCAAACCGATTGTGCATATAGAAAAAGTTAAACCTAAATAATGGTCTGCGGACTTTATCGAAATTGAAGAAGAAGTAAAAAACTATTGCTGAACAAAAGGAAATTTTTAAGGTGTCTAAGTATCCTGTCAAAGATACGGATGTCATTCGAGGTAACTGAGTGACACCAGAAAATATTCAAATGGTTAAAGACTTGGATAAGGCGCTGGCTTATAAACAATTGATATCCTATGGCGGACTGTTGAAAGAAAGCCATAAGGCATTAAATTTAGAAAATGTGAAGATGGCGATTTAATTCATATTGATGATGATACGGATGAGGTTGCGAATGGTGTAATGGCATGAAAAATTACATCGTATAAAAATAAATTTTATTTGAGGAGAGAACGACATGGAAGTTTTGGCAGAATACGTAGCTCAGATTGATGACATACAACATCGGGACCGAACGGAAGAAGTTTTGGCTTGGGTAACTAGGCAATTTCCAAATTTAAAGCCCAAAATTGCGTGGAATCAGCCTATGTTTACCGATCATGGCACATTTATTATTGGTTTTAGCATAGCTAAAAAACATTTGGCTGTTGCCCCTGAAAGTGCAGGAATTAATCATTTTTCTGATGAAATTGTGCAGGCTGGCTATGATCATACCAAGCAGTTGGTACGTATCCCATGGGATAGTCCGGTTGATTTCTCATTACTTGAAAAAATGATCGAGTTTAATATTTTGGATAAGGCAGACTGTTCAACTTTTTGGCGGAAATAAACATATGGATTATTAAGGATGAACTGAACCCCGAATAGGTCCACTAAATGTTGTTAGATTCATTCAAGATAATCCTCACACTATCGTAGTTGATGATGAATTTGAGGATTTCGAAGAATGTGAATCAGAGTATTATGAATCAAAGGATTTCTAACAAATCGAGTAGGGGGGAGTGATATACTCCCGACCTCTCACACCACCGTATGTACGGTTACGTATGCGGCGGTTCCATTTATGTCTGACGTAGTTGTGAATATCTCACACAAGGACTTTTCAACCCTTGTATCTTCCAGTAGGAATTTGTGAGGGTTCTTTGGAGAATTGGACTTTTGGCTATTCTCCAATATTTCTTACGAGAATTACCCCATTCATAGGCCTTTTATAAGCTATTAGAAGTCAACCAAATTGACATCCAATAGCGGATTTCGTATAGTAAGTGGCGAAGATTATGATTGGAGTGAATCGTTTGACTTCAAACTCTGAATTACAAAATTTAGATCTTATAGATTTATTAAGTGAGCGTCATAGTTTGGTCCGAAGAATTTCAGAGAAAGCCTGGAATGATAAAAGTGAGATTTATATTTCAAATTCTGAATGGTATATCATGGCTAGGGTTTATAAAAAGCGACCGACCATTTCGTATGTTACAAAAAATGTAGAAATTTCTCGCCAGGCGATACATAAGTTTATCAAAAATCTTTCTGCAAAAGGATTAGTTGAAATCCTAAATCTGGAAAACAACAAGAAAGAGAAGTGTATCCAGTTAACGGCATTAGGAGAAGAGTGCTACGAAAAAAACGCCGCCCTTAAAGCCCAGCTTGAAAATAAAATTGCAGAAAAAATAGGTAGTGAGCAAGTAACTATTCTTAAAGATCTATTAAAGTTAGATTGGGGAATTTAACAGAGGAAGATAAATGCTGTATTCGTCAAAAATATGGATGTATGTTCTTTAGAACAGTAGACTTTTTTAGAGCTGGATTATATCAAAGTGGAAGTTAAATAGAATAGAAAACAATGGTCCTATAGAATATTTCATTTCAATAGGGCCATTCTATTTTAAAGAATAAAAGATTCTTCCTATTTAATTCCCTTTATCAACCTTATTACCTTTACACTTATTTCTTCAAAAGTAGTGTTCAATGAAATAGCTAATTCTTTAAATAGTATATTTTGTGTAGTGTCCAAAAGTTTACGATCTTGTTCATAAAATTTTCTTTCCTCAAGTTCAACCTCAATTTTTTTTCGCATCAGCGTATTTACAACTTTAGCAATTTCTTTTCGATCACCTGTATTTACTAGATCGAAATATATATCGTGACGAATGTTAGGTTTGTCAATCCATTTTATCCCAGTGTTTTTAAAAGATTCAAGTATTTCATCGGCGTCCTCTTGATGGATTAGTTCAAGCATGACTACCTTATCATTATTAATAGGGGTACTTATTGTTAATTGATGATTATTCTCTATAGGATGTAATACGTAATAAGGTCTTGTAATACCTGAAACTGTTTTTTCACAAATATCATCAATTTTACAAATGCCATGTGCGGAATAGATGATTAAATCTCCAATATTGAACATTTGTTCCTCCTACTGTTTATTGTCAACTAAGTTGATAATAGCTCAGTGAAAAAATATTGTCAATTTAGTTGACGTTAATAAAAAATTTTTGATATATTAAACAGACCGGTTGGTATGTGGGGGTGTGCTACGGAAATGGATACAAAATCGCTGATAATCAAAATCGCGACAAATCTTTTTCAGCAGAAAGGATATATAGGTGTAGGAGTAAACGAAATCTTAAAAGCCTGTACTATTACAAAAGGTGCGCACTATCATCATTTTCCGAATGGAAAAGAAGAATTACTCATCGCTTGAAGAACATAGATGAAGCGATTACTACAGATACCGAGGTAATTTTCAACCGATATCTAACCACTCAAGAAGCCACAAAGAAGATGATTGAGAAATTAGTAGCCAACTTTGAGCGAGAAGGTACGATTACTAGTTATACATTTAGCAGCATCGTTAGCGGCGGCACTAAGTGAACCAGTCCTAAATGCTTGTTCGGACCTTTACACAAAGATTCAAGGGATTTATTCGAACAAATTAGTAGCGGATGGGTTTTCGATAGAAACGGCTAATTCAATTGCTTTAATGATGACGGCTTCTATCGAGGGTGGAATCATGCTTTGTTTAACCAATAAAACAAGTGAACCACTAAAAATTATTTCTCAGGGATTACCAAATTTATTAAAGGAGTTTTAATAAGTGAATACACAAGCCAAAACAGTTCCGACAACGCAACAACAGATCAAAACAGGCCCGATCATGGCTGCTCTTTTAGTGGCAGGGTTTGTTGGACTTTTTAGTGAAACGGCATTAAACATTGCCTTTACAGAATTAAGTAAAATATTCAGTGCCGATCCCACAACGATTCAGTGGCTAGCAACAGGTTATTTCTTAACATTAGGTATTTTAATACCAGTAACAGGTATTTTGATGCAAAAATTTACAACAAGACAAATGTTTATGACTGCTATATTGTTAGCCCTTATCGGTGCGATTTTAGCAGCAGTAGCACCAACATTTAGTGTTTTATTGGTGGCACGTATTATCCAGGCAGCAGGATTAGCCATTACTTTACCTTTAACGCAGAATGTTATTTTTACCATCTTCCCTCCAAATAAACGTGGTGGCGCTATGGGGCTCATGGGATTAGTTATGCTAGCTGGCCCAGCACTAGGTCCAACAGTAGCAGGACTTATTTTAGATACATTAACATGGCATTGGATTTTCTGGGTTACAGTACCTTTCTTACTGTTTTCACTTATTTTCGGACAAATATATTTAACGAATGTGAATGAAGTACGTAAGGTTTCGATTGACACACTATCTGTTATACTTTCGACGATTGCATTCGGTGGTATTGTATACGGATTTAGTGTATCTGGTGTTCACGGTTGGACAAGTGCAACGGTTTTAGGAACAATTATCATTGGATTGATAGCACTCATTCTTTTTGCGATTCGCCAAAGAAAAATGGAGACTCTTACGATGAATCTAAGGGCATTTAAAACTCCACTCTTTGTTCTTGGCGTCATAATGAGTTTTATTACGTTTTTTAATATGATGTCAATGCTGGTCATTTTACCAATGTATATGCAAATGGCTTTATTAATGGCTGCTTTTACAACAGGTCTTATCCTTCTACCAGGTAGCTTACTTAACTGTATATTAGCTCCATCCATTGGTAAATTATTTGACAAATATGGCCCGAAAGCAGTGATTACACCTGGAACGATTTTAGTAGCAATTGGTTATGTATTATATTCACAATTTAGTACAGAAACGGATATATGGATGATTGTGGTAACCCATATTGTTATGATGTTAGGTATAGGGGCAGTGCTTGCTTCAGTTCAAACAAACACGCTAAATTCGCTTCCTAAACGATACTATCCAGATGGAATTGCGATCACTCAAACAATCCAACAAGTAGCTGGCGCTATTGGTATTGCAGTATTGGTATCGGTTTTCTCAGCAAAACAGGGGAGTTACTTAGCAACAACTGCGAATGACTTGCCACAAGCAGCGGCTGTGGGATCATCACTAGTTTTTACAATCGGTTTAATATTAGCTGTGATTAATGTTGTACTGTCTTTCTTCCTAAAAAAGCCCCAGCATTAATCTAAAGACAAAATCTTACATGAATACAACGGATCCTTTATACAAGGTGTAGAATTCCCATTGAATAGAGCTCAAATCATGTTAGAAGGAGATTATGACATATGGTAAATCATTATAAAAGTATTGTAGTAGCTGTAGACGGTTCAAAAGAAGCTGAATACGCATTTCGCAAATCAATCGATGTTGCAAAGCGTAACAAAGGTTCCATATTAAACATCGTAAATGTTGTCGATACTCGGTCATTCGAGACTTATGAACGTGCAAGTGTTGAAAGTGCACAGCATCGATCAGAGGAACTTTTAAATGGCTACAAGGCACAAGCTGAGGCTGAAGATGTTGAAAACGTAAAAGTAGTAATCGAACACGGTTCTCCAAGAACGATCATCACGAAAGAGCTTGCTAGCTTAGTCGAGGCGGATTTAATTATCTGTGGTGCTACGGGGCTGAATGCTGTTGAACGTTTCTTAATTGGTTCTGTATCTGAAGCAATCGTACGTTCAGCTAAATGTGACGTTTTAGTTATCTACACCTGAGTGATAGTATGGTCCTTAATTGAATGATTCGGTTATCCAAACATCAAAGAGCGTGTATGATTTTTATAGCAACTATTCTAGAAATGTAACAAATCTACATCCTTTACGAAATGTCAATGAACGATTCGAAAATCACTACTATGATAACGGGGGCGATGTTTACATTTTCTCCTACTGAAACAAAGTCAGAGAGAGAAGCAAAAAGAGGACAAGGACGAGGATGGAATGAGGTTAATTTCTCCTCCAGAGCTTACGGATTTCATTGAAACGTCAACAACCATTCAAGACGTTTCAAGGGTTAGGGCTCTGGACGTTTATGACGGAATGGCAAAGTTGGCAATTAAAAAGGTTTGTGAACCGAGAGCAATTGGAAAGATTATTAAATGTGTTGCTGACTTCAACAACGGAATGATCGATATGGATTATGTCTAAAATATACTTTGTCACCATTTGCTTCTTTCTCGGTTTCATTGTGTCATTGTTTGGAATGTATTTCGTTGTTTCATTTGTAGAGGGAGTCATAAAACATGTTATTTATAAGAGGAAAAAACGACGTTGACTAATCAATCTTTTTTGTGAAAATGAATCTTTTTAACAAATGGTAAAAACGCATTTTGATAAAATTTTGTTCAAAATGCGTTTTTTCAATTCTATATAGAATTAGCGTTTTCAATATATTTTTCATTAAACTTTATTCCAAAGCTACACCTTTTTTGAATTCTTTGTACAATATAGATTCTTCAAAGATAATATCGAAAAGTATAATGACTTTTTACAGATTCTCCGATCTCTACTTCAATTGTAGGTCCTGGATAGCTGCTTTCATAGCCCCATACAGTTGTATCATTTAATTCACTATGTAGTGATTGCTTAAATTCCGTCATATTTACTTCATAATAAGTATAAAACTGATCTTTCCATCGAGGTTTTAAAATAGGGGAAATGGGGAGCTCATCTACAAACTTAGAGAGAATCCTACTTGGGCTCCTTAATAACCTGCTGATTAGAATTACCCTCTTTCTAAAGGGTAAAAATAGTACAAGCCCTTTATTCCAGATGTAGGATTTCTAATTTTAAAAAGGATTTCTTATGTTTCAATACCGATAACACTGATTATGCAAAATAGGCAGAAATAGATCAATCAAACTTTACAACAGGTCAAACGATACAAGTTGGTGGTGGTTGGCACACAGTAATAAATGTATTATCACGCATTATAGTAAAGGATGTAATGGAGACATTCAAAACGTGTAACAACTATTCTATGTTGTTCTCGCGTTACTTTCTAATTTCTACATATAAAGTTGCTTTAGGCATCTTCAATTGCTTTTCTAATAACGATGTGACAAGCTGTTATGGTCAGGATACTATAACAAGCATAGAACATGCAAAACAATTTGTTGAGTGCAATGAACTACAAAGAAAAAACGAGGCATTGTATGGAAAATCGAAATAAAAGGTAGGGAAGGAATTATCGGACAAACAGGTTTAACGTATGGACTCCTAAACATAAGAGAGCCGAGATAGAGGAGACATTATATGATTAGCTGAAGAACTAGGCGGCGAGCACCCGTATCATCCTATTATAGGGGAATTTATATTTACAAAAAGTAATACCTTTTAAAGCATAGAGTTGTTTAAGTTACGTCTATTAGCCTATAATTAAAAGTTCGTAATTGCTTTTCTTACGAAGGTGTAAAAAGGAAATGAAAATAATTCCTATCTATTAGAAGGAACAATTCACGAATGGAGGAAATGAAATAATGTTTGATTTACCAAATTGCCCAAAATGTAATTCTGAATACACGTACGAAGATGGAAGTCTTTTTGTTTGTCCTGAATGTAGTCATGAGTGGACTTTAGAAGTAGAAACTGATAACAGTGAAGATGAAAAGATAATTAAAGATGCAAATGGCAACGTCTTAAATGATGGTGACACTGTAACAGTAATCAAAGATCTTAAAGTAAAAGGAAGTTCATTGGTTGTAAAAATAGGAACAAAAGTAAAAAATATACGTTTAGTTGATGGGGATCATGATATTGATTGCAAAATTGATGGTTTTGGAGAAATGAAATTAAAATCTGAATTTGTTAAAAAAGTTTAAAAGCAACAAGCCGAAATAGTTTCTATACTAATAGGCGTGTTATTGAACACTTCCACTATAAAAACCTCGTTTCTCATTATAGTCACCACATAACATCTAAATAATTGATAATAGGAATGTCCATTAAGCTAGTTTTTAATGGACATTTATTTTTTTAAAAGACCTAAATATGGAATTACCTGTATATAAATACTTCCATATTCTTTTATTATGTATGGGGCAATTCATTTTTGCTTTTCTGTTATCTGCCTATCTTTGGATGAATCATGACTTACTGTAAAGTTTAAAGTTATAACACCAATAATAATAAGAAGTATTGAAACAACCTTTAGCAGACTAAAGCTTTCATTAAAGAAAAATACGCCGATGAAGGTGATAATCAAGATACCAATACCAGACCAAATTGCATATGCGACTGACACTTCAATGGTCTTTAGTGCTAACGTTAAAAAACTAAGACTACCAATGTAAAAGAAAGCTAATAATATACTTGGCGTTAATTTAGTGAATCCTTCAGACAATTTCATACTGATTGTGCCTGCTACTTCAAGAAAGATGGCTAGGCATAAATAAACCCAAGACAAATTCATTCCTCCTTATTAAGTGTAAATTCGCTCTAGTGTCTGTATTGTGATATTTGAATTATACATGAAAGAAGTACATAACAGTTATCAATAACTACCTGTTGGTTATAAATGTATAAAAATATGTAGGGTGACCGAAGCTGAAAATTTACATACAATAAAAAATTGTTCCACGAGAAACAATTTTTTATTGAAAGGCTCTATTAAACTTTCCTGTTGATTCCCGTTTCAGCCGCTTGCTTTCCGCAGGAGTTTCACGCCTACCGCTCCAATCAATATAGTGCCAAAATCAAAAAGGAGCGTTAACGTAACCTATTGATAAAAGCCCCAACCTTTTGCCCGTCATTCAAATATCTCATTCCATCAGATTTGCTACATTATTTTTTAAAAAAATGGGTAAGGAGTGGGAATGGTGAGGCCTTATTACTTCAAACATTTGAGTTTCTTTCAAGTCCCTAGACATGATCAGGCAAAGAAATATGGTTACGAAACTCAGGTGAAATGATAGTAATAGTTGTTTGTTCCCGACAAAAGAAGCATATGGTAAACTTGAAATATCATAATTTACCAATTTGGATATTTTGGTGAAATCCAGTGAAAGCATGGGTTATGGGGATTTTATATCACTTAAGAACGTTTAAGGACATGATGTGGAATGGTAAACGGAACTTGGTTGCCAAAATCTGCAGCGTCTCATGCAAAGCCTACTATGGAAAGGCGATACTTTGTATGGTGTGAACGCTTATCTAACATCGCCAAGTTTAGTTCATATCATTTCTAATAGTTGGCTTTGCACCTTATTTTCATTCATACAAAAAATAAGGAGCTGGCAGATATGAAATATGTAGATGCGACCACTATTTTGCCTGAAAAGCTGATTTTAGAAATTCAAAAGTATGTTCAAAGAGAATCCATTTATATACCTAAACCAGAAACGACCTATCAAAAATGGGGGACATCTTTTATCTGGTAAGCTAGCTACTTAGTAATTTTCTACATTGAAAAAAGTAAGCTGAACTTTTAAAGTAAAAAGGGGAATTAGCTGTTATGTTGGGTGTGCAATTTAAGGTTATAAATGAATAGAATGAAATAGGCTCTCTAATATGACGGCTTCGTGGCAGATTTGCCTGTAATATAATAGAGTAACTGGAGTGGTGAAAATGGAACCCTTTATTAAAAGTGATCAGTATAATTTCATTAAAGCGCAATTACAGATTTTAATTAATGGCCACGCGACTGTTAATGACAATGATGTACTTCTTGCATTAAAGTCAATCGTTAAAGAAAAAGTGTTACATTTGTTTAGAGACTTAAGTGAAGAGCAAAGACAGGTACTAGATCCGATCAGTACTATAGAAGATAACGATAAAGCTGAAGAGTTTCTATCACAAGTAAAACCATTTGTCATTCCATTTATAGAAGTAACAGACAAAACGATTAAAAAATTATTTCCAAAAGCAAAGAAGTTAAAAGTACCAGTACTCGAGAGCATGGATCTAAGAGAGATTTCATATTTAGGATGGAATGATAAGGGGTCTAATAAAAAATACATCGTAGCTCTTCGCGATCATAAACTGGTTGGCTTACAAGGTACATTTAAAAGTATAAATAAAAAAGGAATTTGTTCACTGTGTAATCATCACGAAGAAATAGGAATGTTTCTTTCGGAAGCAAAAGGATTAGCAATTGGCACATTTATTAAAAGAGGGAACTATATATGTGAAAATAGTCAGAAATGTAATCAGAATATCATCACATTAGATAAATTAAATGACTTTATTGAGCGAATAACTCGCTAATATGGTTAGAACAGTCAAAAACCAGTTTCCCTTGTGGATAACTGGTTTTTGACGATTTTTGCAGATATTTAATCAATAAATGAGAAGGATTGCTAGGTTTATTTGTTTGTCTGATCTTTATGCTCTGAATAGAAAAACTCAACCGGATGAAGCCAATTGACTCGCGCCAGTCGAGCAGCTTCTACTTTATTTTTCTCTTCAAAAGCACTCAAAATTGCTTCATGTTCTTCGATTGAACGTTTCGTAAAAATAATCGATGAATGATAATAAAGTCGAAAAACATGTGACTGAAGCGTGGAAACTAAACTTGAAATATACTCATTGTGCGCGTTTTCTACAATGATATTGTGGAATTGTTCATCCAACTTTAAGGCATTGTCAGAGTCGCCATTTTTAATAGACTGAGCAAATCTTGTATTTATATCACGTAGCAAATGAATCGTTTCTTGATTGATGACAGATGTTGCAAGTTCTGCTGCCAAAGCTTGTAACACTGCTAATGGAGGCAAAATTTTTGAAACATCTTCTTTTTTTAAGGCGGTGACTTGCGTGCCGACTCCGGGATACATTTCGACGAAACCTTGGACGGTTAGCAATTGCAAAGCTTCCCTAATAGGAGTTCTACTTACACCTAATGCTTGTGCAAGGTCGGCATCATTCAGTTTTTCTCCTGGAATTAAAGTACCATCAATAATCCATTCCTGTATTTGATTAAATGCACGCTTTTTTGCAGATACACGAGGTTTTATTGAGAAATTAGTAGGTATGGGCATCGTATGACCACCTTTTAATATTGTTGATAATATGATAATGGAATAATGTTGAAGTTGACTCGTGAATTATAGCTAATTTTGAATCCAGGATATACATGATTGTAGTATATAAAAAAGAATAGCTAAATTCAATGCATTACCAAAGAACTGAAAATTGCAAATTCTTTGAAATATATTGCGTAAGTATAATTTGTGTGGTATCTTTCGTATATTAAAAAAATAATTTACTTGCTACGAAGGGAGTTTAATATGACTAATAAAATATCATTTTCATTTTTAGTGGCTGTAGGATTTATGTTATTTGCTTTATTCTTTGGGGCTGGGAATCTTATTTTCCCTGTCATGCTCGGTCAATCATCGGGTGTGAATTTTTGGTCAGCTAATGCTGGGTTTGTCGTAACAGGAGTCGGCCTTCCGTTACTAGGCGTTCTGGCATTTGGGATATCGGGTAAAAGTGATTTACAATCATTAGCGAGTCGGGTACATCCAATTTTCGGACTTGTTTTCACGATGGCTCTTTACTTATCCATTGGTCCATTATTCGCGATACCAAGAACGGGTAGTGTTTCATACGAAATCGCCTTGAAACCTTACTTACCTGAAAATGTTGGCTTTTTACCATTACTGATTTTTACAATTTTATTCTTTGGGATAACTTGTTTTTTTTCACTCAATTCGTCGAAAATTGTCGATATAGTAGGAAAAATCTTGACACCTATTTTATTAATTGTTATTGCAATCTTAATTATTTTTGGAATCGCTAATCCGATTGGAGAATTCCAAGCTCCAATCGAAGCTTATACAGAGCATGCATTCTTTAAAGGTTTCCAAGAGGGATATTTAACAATGGACACTCTTGCGGCGTTTGTTTTTGGTATCATTATTATTAATGCTATTAAGGAAAAAGGTGTAACATCTAAGAAGCAAACGATGATCGTTTGTACACAAGCTGCATTAATTGCTTCAGCGCTTTTGGCTATTATTTATACTTCTCTTACGTATATTGGGGCATCAAGTGTAGATGGGATTGGACATTTAGAAAATGGTGGAGCCGTTCTGACAGCTGTTTCTACTCACTACTTCGGATCATTCGGAGGTCCAATACTAGGAATAATCGTATTAGGAGCATGTTTAACAACGAGTATCGGACTTATTACGGCATGTTCATCTTACTTCCATAAGTTATTTCCAAACATTTCTTACAAAATGTTCGCCGTTGTATTGTCTATTTTTAGTACGATTTTTGCTAATGTTGGTTTAATGAAGTTAATTAGTATATCTGTTCCTGTTCTTTCAGCGATTTATCCATTAGCAATCGCGTTAATCTTTTTAACTTTCTTACATTCATTCTTTAAAGGAAGACAAGAAGTTTATTTAGGCACGATGCTAATGACTTTTATTATTAGTTTATTCGATGGATTAAAAGCTGCAGGAGTGGAAATTAAAGTAATTAATGAGCTATTTACTGCTATTCTACCAGGCTATGAAGTAGGACTTGGCTGGATCAGTACTGCTATTATCGGCGGAGTATTAGGATATGTTATCAGTTTGTTAAGAAAAAAAATTAATCCTTACTCAGCTCAATTAGATTGATAGGGAAACTAGAAAAAGGAATTGCCAATCTAGATTATTCGCATGACGACCTAATCATTGTCTAATTCGTAAACAAAGGTTATCCCAATAGGGTAAAGACCTCACACTCTATACATCGTTTATCGTGTCACTTACGCGTGATTTAAACGATTTATAGTAGATGTGGGGTCTTTTGACTTTTTTGGTTTTGCAATATTCACTTTAACCCGTATTAAATGGCAGCAAAATCTTTTGGATGTTTCACATAATAAATCCAGATTCTAGAATGGCTTATATACCATACAATTTAGTATGGGTTATTTTTGTGGGCAAAAATGACTCCGTTCGTTTCATTGTTTTATACATCCTAACAGGGTGAACTTTCGGGGATCGTTACAGTTACGGCATTTGAGCTATCGAATTCAATGTTTTTCTTTTCTTTGGAACCAGTCCTTTTATTCTAGTGACTCTGCTACTCTGGAGGAGTCAGTAAAGTAGCAATTTCCTAGTTTCATCCATACTTGCTTCTTTGATTTAACCTTTACTAAACGTAAACAGTTGCTTATACTATTAATAATTAAAGTACATACGTTTATGAAACATAGTGAAAAAAAGTATACTATAATATATTTATGAGGTGGAGCAAATGCCAAACCTAGAGGATAAATTTTTTAATTGTGAAAAAGAACTGACTCTTTCTGTTATTGGTGGTAAATGGAAAATGTTGATATTGTGGCATTTAGGGAAAGAGGGCACTAAACGCTTTGGTGAACTGAAGGCGCTAATGCCAGGAATTACGCAACGAATGTTAGTGAATCAATTGCGTGAACTAGAGGATCATTTGATTATTCATCGCGAGGTCTATCCTGTTGTTCCTCCAAAAGTAGAATATTCCCTAACTGAGCATGGACGAAGCTTAATGCCGATTCTAGATTCTATGTATGAATGGGGTAAATATTATATAGAAAATGTGTTGGAAACGGGACCTGGAAAAGATAAGTCGATTGAATAGGCATAAGATTATCTCACTAAAACGTCCACGGTCGGCAAATTTATAGAAATGCTTTCAGTGGTTTTATGAAAATTCCTCCTCTTTTAAAAACACCTTATGCAAATGAAAACATACCTTAATATATAATAATACCGCCCGCATTTGTGGGCGGTATTATGTATGTCTAAGAACTAATTCATCTTGATTTACTTTTTAAACTAAATAATTCAGAAAGGTTGAGAAACAATAGAACAAAAGTTCATAGTAATCTTTAGCAGGAATGTGGATATTATTAGCGAATGTAGGTAATGTTGATAGATGGAAATTGCTAATTGGAGGCGAAGAGATGTTTAGTACAATTGAGGATTTCTTGACAAATTGGAAGCATGAAAGTGGATCTACACAAAAAATATTGAATGCGTTAACAGATGAATCATTAGCACAGGAAGTATCGCCTGAAGATCGCACACTTGGAAGGATTGCCTGGCATATCGTAACGACGCTTGATGAAATGATTGGACGTACAGGGCTTGTTTTTAATGCGGCTCGGCATGATGCGCCAGTACCGAAAACGGCGAGTGAAATAACTGAGGCATATCGCACATCAAGCGAAGAGATGGTCGCTTCGATTCGCGAACAATGGAATGACGAAACATTGAACGAAGAGAGAGAAATGTACGGGGAAATGTGGTCCATTAACACGGTGCTTGGATTATTAATTGCTCATCAAGCACATCATCGTGGCCAAATGACTGTACTCATGCGTCAGGCAGGTTTAACTGTTCCTGGTATATACGGGCCGGCAAGGGAAGAGTGGGCAGCTTTTGGTGGACAAGCTCCTGAAGTATAATCGTGTAACGGAAATTGATTCTTAAAATTGGCTGTTATTAAATATAGCACGTAAAGAACACGTATGGGTTAGCGATGAAAAACCGCTTTTCATACGTGTTTTTATATGGTGAAATCTAAATTGGATGAGGAATCTAGTGTTGTAACTGAGCGTAAATTGAAATAGGTATTTGGCTTTCCATTTAAATTTTACTAGATTAGTCTGCTCCACCACCGCTGTCACCGCCACTATCACCATAATAACTTTCACTTGACGAGCTTCCAGTGGAGGGGAAGATTTCGACCATTTCCATGTACTTTCCAAGTATCTGACTGGCTCTTCATCGTGATAGACCAGGTAAGTGAGCGGCAAGGTTTGAGCATATTCTAGCTCTGGTATTACTAAGTTTGCTATTTTCTGTTTAGGATGCTGGACTTGTAATAAAAGAATACGCGTCATTATTTCTTCAAGTTCGGATTCCGAAAGATTAGTAGGCATGCCATCTCTATTGATTGCTTTTCTGAAAACCTGTCTGTTGATTTCCACTTCAGGCGATGCCTCCTCGGCGCTGTGCGCCTGTGGGGTCTCCTTTTGACTCGCTTTTCTAAGCAGGAGTCTCACGCCTTCCGCTCCAATTAACATATTGCCAAAATAAAAATGAGCTTTAACATCGCCCTTCTTTTTAAGCATAACTCTTGAAAAACCCCACCACCTATGGCAAAGTAAGAAGGTAATGAAGCATTAAACGAATTAAATAATGAAACATGTAGGGGTACCAGTGTTGCTGGTTGAGACCGTATCCAATAGATACATACCCTTGGAACCTGATCTGGTTAAAACCAGCGTAGGGAACATATTTAAACAGGACTTATTTGTTATGATATGCACCCTAGGTATAAACCTACGGTGCTTTTTTGCGTAGCGCTATTCCTTAAACGTTTACATATCTTCCTCCTTGTTTCTTCGTTTTCTGCTTTGTAAAGACATATTTAAAGGAGGAATTGTGATGAAGAAATGGCTTGTATTACTATGCACGGTACTGATTCTTGCTGCTTGCGGGAATAGTCAGGACAATGGTTCAAAGGGAAATAATCAGGAGAAATTAAAGAAAGTCACTCTTGTTTTAGATTGGACGCCGAATACAAATCATACTGGTTTGTATGTCGCGAAGGAAAATGGGTATTTTGAAGAAGAGGGGTTGGATGTTGAAATCATAATGCCAGGTGAAGCGGGTGCTGACCAGCTTGTTGCTGCGGGGAAAGCAGACTTCGGAATAGGCTACCAGGAAGCTTTGACAGAAGCACGTGTGCAAGGAGTGCCATTAGTCTCTCTTGCTGCCATTATTCAACATAATACGTCTGGATTTGCTTCTCCAGTTGATAAAAAAATTACTTCCCCGAAAGATTATGAAGGAAAGACGTATGGCGGTTGGGGAGCACCTGTAGAGAAGGCGGTACTTTCTTCTTTGATGAAACAGGAAAGTGGAGATGTGGAAAAAGTCGATTTTGTAAATATGGGAGATACGGACTTTTTTACAGCGGTGAAACGAGATATTGATTTTGCTTGGATATACTATGGTTGGACAGGTATAGAAGCCGAGTTGCGTGGCGAGAAATTGAATATGCAATATGTGACAGACTACTCGAAAAAGCTAGATTACTATACACCCGTGCTCACAACTAGTGAGAATTTGATAAAAGAAGATCCCAAAACGGTTCGTTCTTTTGTAGCAGCAGTGTCCAAAGGATATCAATATGCGATTGAACATCCAGAAAAAGCAGCTGATATTTTAATTAAAGAA
Organism: Peribacillus huizhouensis; assembly: GCF_014138605.1. Lineage (GTDB taxonomy): Bacteria > Bacillota > Bacilli > Bacillales > DSM-1321 > Peribacillus > Peribacillus huizhouensis. Next base: position 25,117 of record NZ_JACJHX010000018.1, read on the forward strand.
GTTCCTGATCTAGACTCGGAATTAGTAAAAGCTAGTCAAAAATGGTTATCACCCAAATATCAAGATGACGCTTCGAAATGGGGCGTTCAAGATCAAAAGGTTTGGGAAGACTATGCAAATTGGATGTATGAGAACGGTTTGCTTGAAAGTAAACTAGAGGCGAAGCGAGCGTTTACCAATGAATTTTTACCGAATTAAGGAGGAGAGCAACATGAGTGACTCATTAGTAAGCATTCAAATTATCCCGAAAACGAAAAATGGCGAAGATGTTATTCCTTACGTCGATGAAGCGATCGCTATTATTCATAACTCGGGTATTAAATATGAAGTGCACCCGCTTGAAACAACGATGGAAGGTAATTTGACAGAGATCTTTTCGGTTATCGAGAAAATGAATCAACGAATGATTGAGATTGGTAGCAGTAATGTGATATCCCAAGTGAAAATCCTTTATCAACCGAGCGGTGCATCTATGGAGAAACTGACAGAGAAATATCGCCCATGAACATTTGGCATAAGGGATGGCGACCAGTTTTGGTCCTCATCCTTTTGTTCGTCGTTTGGGAAGTGTCCTGTCGTCTTTTCGAAATACCGAGGTGGCTCCTACCTTCTCCCTCACAGATCGTATTAGAAGGAGCTGAAGGATGGTCGAATTATTATCACCACTTAACAGCGACAATCGGACTTACAATCTTGGGATTTTTAATTGGAGCAAGTGTAGGTATTGCAGTTGCTGTTGGGCTACATCTACTTCCTAGGCTCAGAGAAGCGGTTTATCCAATCATCATTCTCTCACAAAACGTTCCGATCATTGTGTTGGCTCCATTGCTCGTTATTTGGTTCGGCTTTGGTATCTTACCTAAGATCATTGTCATTACGCTTGTTTGTTTTTTTCCGATCACAGTGGCTACTTTGGATGGATTTAAGCAGACGAGCTCAGAGCTTTCGCATTATATGAAAATGGCAGGAGCTTCGAAGGGACAAATCTTTTGGAAGCTGGAATGGCCTTATGCGCTACCGTCTATCTTCTCAGGTTTGAAGATATCTGCTACATACAGTGTGATGGGGGCTGTTATTTCCGAATGGCTCGGGGCTAAAGAAGGAATAGGTGTCTATATGACCTTAGCATCGTCATCCTTTCGAACGGATCGCGTCTTTGTTGCGATCTTTTTGATCATGATATTGAGCTTGGTATTCTTTACTTTGATTGTATCGTTGGAACGGATGATTGTGAAGTGGAAGCCGAAAGGAGATGGCAAGGGGCGTGACTAAACTTTTAATCGAGAACATATCGAAATCATTTGGTGAAAATCAAGTACTGGATCAATTGTCTCTTCGTGTAAAAGAAGCGGAGTTTGTGTCGATATTAGGTCCTTCTGGGAGTGGGAAAAGCACTTTATTCCAATTAATTGGTGGTTTGTATTCACCTGATTCTGGAGCAATTAGCTTGGATGGCAAACGTATTAACGGTAAAACTGGTTCGATAAGTTATACACCTCAAAGTCCATCGCTGTTGCCTTGGCGAACAGTCCTCGGTAATATCCTACTTGGTGGTGAAATAGTGGGAGAGACTGATCACGCACTTGCATTACAAATGATTGATAAAGCGGGCCTGAAAGGATATGAGAATGCTTATCCTTATGAGCTTTCTGGAGGAATGAAGCAGAGAGTTGCATTTATTCGCAGTCTCTTAAGCCCGCAATCACTGATTTGTTTAGATGAACCTTTTTCAGCACTAGATGAATTCACGCGACTCGAAATGCAAAACTGGCTCCTATCTGTTTGGGAAGAAGATAAGCGAGCTATAATGCTTGTTACCCATAATATTGAAGAAGCTCTTTATTTATCTGATCGGATTATTGTGTTATCAGAGAAGCCTACCCATGTGAAAAAAGAGTTTGTCGTTCCGTTTCCAAGACCAAGGCAAGCATCGATTTTGTTAAGCGAGGAATTTTTAAATTGGAAAAAAAAGATATACAATGAATTGCGGGTGATTATGTGATACATTCTATCATCGACGCTCATATTCATTTTGATCAATATTCAGAAAGTGCCCGGTCAACCATTTTAAAAGATTTGCAAGCATACAAAGTAGAAGCACTTATTTCCGTATCAACGAATCTCGCTTCTTCCCAAAGAAATTTAGCCTTAGCAGAGATGGATCAACGAATAAAGCCTGCTTTTGGCTTTCATCCAGAACAAGAGCTGCCGGGTGATTGGGAATTGAGTCAAATGTGTTCATTTTTGGATGAACACAAAAATCAAATGGTAGCTGTAGGTGAAGTGGGCTTACCTTACTACTTGCGGATTGAGCATCCAGACATACAAGTCGAGCCTTACATTGAAATATTAGATGTGTTTGTCAAACAAGCTTCAAAGCTGAATAAACCAATTATTCTTCATGCAGTATACGATGACGCTCCTGTCGTTTGCGACCTTTTAGAGAAACACTCGGTGACGAAGGCACATTTCCATTGGTTTAAAGGAGACGCAAAAACGATTCAGCGTATGATTCAAAATGGCTATTATATTTCAGTCACTCCGGATTGTTTGTATGAAACGGAAATTCAGCAATTGATAAAAGAGTATTCTTTAGATAAGCTGATGGTGGAAACGGATGGACCATGGCCATTCGAAGGACCATTTAAAAATATGGTGACTCATCCTAAAATGATTCATCGTAGCATCCAATTAATAGCGGAAATAAAGAAGGTACCGGTAGAGAAGGTATACGTAGATATATATGGAAATACAAAAACATTTTATGGGCTGTAATAATGTTTGAATAGTTATCCAGTAACAGACATCCTTGTCAAAAATATTTATTTTATTGGTTTGCAATCGTTGCCAAATCCTGTTACTATTAAGAGGAATTATTTTTGTTCGGTACTGTAGGAATCTAAAAGTGAGAACTTTTTGACTCGATTGTCACTTTGAGCAAGGATAGTAATACAATGTGTGATGAACGCACTAGGAGGCAACAACAATGGAACAAGGTAAAGTTAAATGGTTTAACGCAGAAAAAGGTTTTGGATTCATCGAACGCGAAAACGGAGACGATGTATTCGTACATTTCTCAGCTATTCAAACTGAAGGTTTCAAAACTCTTGACGAAGGTCAAGAAGTAACTTTTGAAGTTGAACAAGGACAACGTGGACCACAAGCTTCTAACGTACAAAAAGCTTAATTGATACATGCAATAGGCAGACTCTACTTAGGAGTCTGTCTTTTTTTGGCGTATAAGTTCATTTATTATAAAGAAAGTATTAGAGTTTGTGAATTAAATAGTAATAATTACGATTTACAAATTTGAAAAGATGCGTTATGATTAAGAAAAATGGACTCATAAAACTTGAGGTAGCTAATAATGAATGAGATTCTAATGGAATTTTTACTAAGGGATATTGTTTCGCATTTACCGGATGAAAAGCGTGAGATTTATCAATATATAGTCAATGAAGAAGACCAATTGGCACAGCAAGCGGAGAACGCTGAACATCTTCTGCAGCTATTTGTGAAACATGCACCACATCGAACTGCAGCCAAACACTTTCGTTTGGAATATGGTCAAATGATTAAGCTTATGCATGAAATAGAAAGAGAAATAAATGAGAAGTTGGAAGAAAGATGTGCGAAGGTGAAATGGATCGACATGACGGACAAAATCAAACACCTCAACTCCTTAAAACACCCCGTACTTACTTATTTGCTAATCACTTGAATTACACAAAAATATAAGCTATTTCACAAGGCTTAACCTGGTGGGATAGCTTTTTTATGTATCATCACAAACGGGAAATGGGGTCTGACCCCACCATGAAAGTATGAAATCCCTTGGTATATGTGGGTTGATGGCTAGTGGATTTAATCCGGGAAATAGGGTCTGACCCCAGGGGGAGTTTGAAGGAGTATCAATCTTCCTATGAGTTCCATTAGGTAATTTCGTGATTTTTTGATACAATGGTGAGTAGCGTTTTGTTTTTTGGAGGTATATATATGGGAAAATTAAATAGAAATGCACCGTGTGAATGTGGCAGCGGGAAAAAATATAAGAAATGCTGCGGCAGAAAAGTTGATGAAAATCCAACAGCTGTTCATTATGAAGAAGCAACACTAATTCAGAAGGAGTTAATGGATTTTACAGAAAAGAATTATAAAGCTGAAATCAATCAGCTTTTGCTTGATAATCCACTTCCGGCAACTGTAAGTGAAGAGGTTCAAGAAATTTATCAATTTAATGTAAATATTTGGGGTACTTTCACACAGCCGGTCGTGAACGGCAATACAATCTATGATACATTTATGGAACAGGAAGGGTCTCGTATTGTAAGGGAGAAAACGAGAGAGGTAGTAGAGTCTTGGAAAGGTACGGCTCCTGTATTATTTTCAATTAAGGAGTTAACTAGTGAAACAATAACTTTAGAAGATATCGTGACAAAACAAACTACCACGCTTCCGTATACTCCATATGCAAGTCAGGAATTAGGAATTGGCGAAATCATTCTTGGGTATCTAGTTGATATGGGAACGAGAAGTGATTTCTTTGGTCAGTTTATAAGCTTTGAACCAAGATTCACAGACAGCATTTTAACAACTATAAAACAACAATTAGAAGAATACAAGAATGCGGGTGGAAAAGCAGAAGAATTCATGGCTCGAAAATTCTTGCAAATCTTCCATAGTCTCGCGGCTATCACAGAAGGTATTGAGTTACCAAAAACTGAAACAAATGAGCGAGTATGGTACAATGAGAAAGAAAGAGAAACAGCAGAAATGGTGCAACGAGGAATGAATGAAGAGGGCTACCCGCAATCACTAATAGAAAGTGTTCAAACGTTGTGGAACACCTATTGTACGGAGCATTCTCCATCCATTCGAAAACCAGAAGCCTTTGCTGCAGCACTGGAGTATTCAGTGAAACTGCTCTCAAAAGGGGAGTTCAGTCCTTCGCAGACTAAGCTTGCTAAGAAATATGGGGTAGGCGCTTCTACTTTATCAAATCGTTATAAAGAAATAGAAGCAACGGTTGGAGAAAAAATAGAAATATAAACAAATAGGCTGCCATTTTGGTGGCCTATTTGAATAATAGTATCTAACGAAAATAACCCTTGTGGTTTAAATATCATCAGACTTTAAGGAAAGGTATTAGCTTTCAAGAGGTTGGAGCCCCATTTTTAATGGTCAAGGTAATATATGGGTATGTGAAAATTGCTAGGTGTGTAGCTTGGACCGATTACGTTCTTTATAAAAGGAGGAGAGTTTTTTGAGTAAAATATCTATAGAGAATCCATGTCCGTGTGGAAGTGAGAAAATATATAAAAATTGTTGCGGACAGAATGTAATAGAGTTTCCAACGATTTCGATTAGTGAAGAAACAGACATGTTTCAAAAGGAGTTATTTCAATATACTCTTGAAAAGTATGAGACTGATATTCTAAATCTTGCCTTTCAATATCCATTATTTGATTTTATGGATGTTGAAGAGGAACCAATTCTTGTCGAAACACATGATATCTATATGCAACACATGTTTACATGGGCAGTGTTTAACTTACCAATTGCTAAAGGACAGACGATCTTCGAAGAATTTTATCGAAAAAAATCCTCTAAAATAATCAGAAAGAGAACGAAAAACCTAATCCATTCATGGCGTGGGGCAACACCAAATCTATACCTGGTAAAGACCATCCATTCGGATAGTGTTGTGATAGAAGAAATACTTAGTAGGGGTGAGTATGAACTGCCACTGGAGTTTGAAAAAGAAATGGTGGAGGAAAATAGTTTACTACTTGGTATGTTGTTAGATAGGGGCGCTGGCATGCGCTTTTGGGGCGAACCTATCAAATTCCCTGTAGCTGGGACGGAAGTATTAGTAAAGGAATTTCAGGATGAATTGGAAGAGCATCTTGAAGATGACGGAGGATATGAAGACTTTTACCAAATTGATTTTCCGTATATCCTTGAAAGGCTGCTTCTAAGAATGGTAGGGGATATTGAATTGCCAGACATAACACAGTTTGAATGGAGTTCAGAAAAAGAGCTGAAAGTTGCGCTTCTTATTCAGGAACATATGAGAGAGGACGATTGCTCCATAGATATGATCATGACTGCTGTTGTAATTTGGAAGTCGTATTGTGAGAAAGAGTCACCTTCTATTCATAAACCTGAAGTGTACGCTGCATCAATTGACTACCTGGTACAATCTGCTTTACTGGGTATAGTAGCTCCGACACAAAAGGAAATTGCTGATAAGTATGATATAAGTGCAGCTACCGTTTCCAAACTGTATAAAAAAATTGGCAAAATCCTCTATGAAGAATTGGAAAGTCTCGTGAGAACTGAAGTAATGGATTATGAATATTAATGGGAAATAAGGATGTCTCTAAAAAGGATCTGACCTTACCCTCTAAACACCATTTATAGTGTTAAATTACGTTAAACGGTGGCAACTACGGAGAAAATGAAGATTTGGGCTGAATTTAGATTCAGTTGTAATGTGAAATTTTATTAGATGAATTGCTCCGTTACTTTAGTGATGTTGTCTAAGTTAAGAAGGAAGCGTCAGACCTGTTATAAAAACAAATTGCCAATCAAACATTCATATGGTAAAATTTCCATAACTTAAATGAAACGGAGGGGTTTACAGTGAAGTTTGTCAGACTACGTTCAACACTTTTGTGTCGCTAACTGAATAGTGCTCAAAAACTTCTGTCTGTGTGCAGAGTGAACGGGATAAGTCTGCCTAATTAACGAAAACCCTATAATGAATCAATGAGGGAGGGCTGAATGAACGCTCTCTTTTTTGTATGAAGGACATGGGGGCGAGGCACCACAACTTTCTACTATAGACAGTCTACTTTGTAGATATACGTACTTTATTTGAAAGTACTTCAAAATCCGGCTCCGCACCGCCCCCATTGTGATTAGGCGAGTGTAGCGTGCTACAGGATGTATCCTTCGTGGCGAATGTTGATGTTTTAACACCATATTCGTATTGTCTATACTAAAGAGAGTGCTGTGTCCTTAACGTCACCTTTTTCGTTTACTCAAACACAGGTAATAGGTCTGTGTTTTTTTAGCATATTCAAACTGCGGTGCAGCAAAAGTACTTACAAAACTTAAGGGGGAATATGCAAATGGAAGAATTGCAACAAAAAGCGGTATTAGTCGGAGTAAATATTAATAACCATCGGGACTTTGCCTACTCTATGGAAGAGCTTGCAAATCTAGCCGAAGCTTGTGGTGTAGAGGTCGTTGGAGAGATGACTCAAAATTTACAAAGAGTGAATTCATCTCATTATATTGGTAGTGGTAAGGTAGAGGAAGTAAAGACTCTTGTAGAATATTGTGATGGTAATCTGGTTATTTTTAATGATGAACTATCTCCATCACAAATTCGAAATTTAGAACGTGATTTAGACTGTAAGGTGATTGATCGTACGATATTAATCCTGGATATCTTTGCGGATCGGGCGAAGACGAGAGAGGCGCAATTACAAGTGGAAGTGGCGGAACTGCAATATATGCTGCCACGCTTGATAGGTCTCAGGGAGTCATTGGGACGTCAAAGTGGTGGTGTCGGTACGAAGAACAGAGGGGTCGGGGAGAAAAAACTCGAACTTGATCGTCGAAGAATCGAAGAAAAGATTAATGTGTTGAATAAAGAATTAGAAACGCTCGTGGCGCATAGGAAAACACAGCGGAAGCAAAGAAAGAAAAATGCAATACCTGTTGTTTCTCTTGTTGGGTATACAAATGCTGGGAAGTCGACAATAATGAATGCTCTTGTCGAAAAATTTCATACATCTGCTTTAAAGCAGGTTTTTGAAAAAGATATGCTGTTTGCGACATTAGAGACGTCTGTCCGAAACATCCCGCTCCCAGATAAGAAAGAATTTCTGTTAACAGATACAGTAGGATTTGTTTCAAAGCTGCCGCATCATCTTGTTAAAGCATTCCGGTCAACGCTTGAGGAAGTGGCTGAAGCTGATTTGCTCATTCATGTCGTCGATTTTTCTAATGCGAATTATGAACAGCTTATTGAAATTACAAATGAAACACTTAAAGCAATTGGGATTGAAAATATCCCAACCGTTTATGCGTATAATAAGGCAGATCTAACAGAAATGGAGATTCCACAAGTTCGTACTGATTCTGTTTATTTGTCAGCCAAACAGAGAATTGGCGTGGATGAATTGATTAGAAAGATTCGTGAAAACATCTTCACAGATTATGTTCGCTGTGAATTGCTAATCCCGTATGATCAAGGTCAGATCATTTCTTATTTTAATGAACATGCGCAAATCCTCGAAACTGAATATGAAGAAGAAGGTACGAAAATCAAAGTTGAGTGTAAACATAGTGATTGTGATAAATATCGGACGTTTGTGTTGAAAGACTCATGATAGTAAGCGAGTAGGTGATACGGGTTTATCTGCTCAAAATTATGAGATTGAAGGCCGGAAGGGTTATGCAGGGGTCAAAAAGAAGAGAAAAGTAAAATAGGGAATGTAAATCATTTTCTATAAAACGGGTTAGCTCTAATGCTAACCCGTTTTATTTTGCAATTATTGTTTTGATGAGCATTCTGTACACTTAACCACATAGGATTCTGCTTGTTCATCGATATGATGACCGCAATCCGGACATTGTTTCGGCGGTAAGTTTCTGAAGAATTCCATAGGTTTTTTTGTTTGCATGTGTAGTTCCTCCCTTTTTATAATACAGATTCAAATTATTGTTTCTTGTTATAATACAGTATATACCCGTTAGTGAAAAATGTATAGATAATTTACAGAAAAATATAATAATTTTTCATGTTAATATTTCCTATTTTCCCTAAATGAATTGCAGAACAAAATGGATGGATATAAGAAAAAGGAGCGAAAGCAGAAGGGAACTAAAGTAAGCAGGTACGATAAAACAGTTGATTGAGGAAACAGATATTCAATTTGAAGGGTATCAAACCTTCGTGTCATTAAAAAATGGAAAATTTGTCACTGTTTTAGAAGAAGGGTTAAGCTTGGCAGAAGAAGACGAGTTGGCGATTGGTGTGCAAGATCATTTCGATGAATACAAAGAAATGAGACAGTTAAAAATCAACTGCGCAGAGCGTTGGATGGTATAGGTGCTTTTCGCAAGTTTAAGGATGTACTTATCGGTTTAAATCTGGAAGAGGAATAGTATTCTTATAAAGAAGCTTGCTATAGAGTCTTAGGAATTAGTTGGTGTGAAAATCAGGGAATATATCGAATAATTATTTGAAAAAGCATTTAAGCAAATTTGATGAGAAGTAGGAAACGACTGGGATTATTTCCAATCGTTTTTTGACGATTATGTAGTTTTATTGGTATAATACTTTGTTGTAAGAGTAAAGTGCCTAAAAGGATCACCTTTTATATCTTGCAAATATAAATGGATAGGTGGTAATAAGAATGATCGAAAGTAAACCGTATAGAGTATTGTTGTACTATTATTATGTCACGATTGAGAACCCTGAGGAATTTGCAGCTGCACATCTGGCTTGGTGTAAAGAGCACGAGCTAAAAGGTCGTATTTTGGTTGCGAATGAAGGAATTAATGGGACTGTATCAGGTACAATTGAACAAACTGATGAGTATATCAACATGATGGAAAGCGATCCCTTATTTGAAGGTATCGTATTTAAAATAGATGAAGCAGACGGACACGCATTTAAGAAAATGCACGTTAGACCACGAAATGAGCTTGTAACGCTTCGTTTGGAAGATGATATTAATCCACTTGAGCTTACTGGTCGATATTTAAGTCCAAAGGAATTTTATGAAGGACTTAAAGATGAAAATACTATTGTTCTAGATGCAAGAAATGATTATGAATACGAGTTAGGACATTTTAGAAATGCCATTAAACCAGATATTAAATCCTTCCGTGAGCTTCCGCAATGGGTACGCGATAACAAAGAAATGTTTGAAGGAAAAAAAGTATTAACTTATTGCACCGGCGGTATCCGCTGTGAGAAATTCTCTGGCTGGCTTGTAAGAGAAGGATTTGAAGATGTAGGTCAGCTTCATGGTGGTATCGCCACTTACGGAAAAGACCTTGAAGTGCAAGGCGAGCTTTGGGATGGACAAATGTATGTATTCGATGAGCGAATTTCTGTTCCAATCAACCAAAAGGAACATGTCATTGTTGGCCGCGATTATTTTACTGGTGAGCCATGTGAACGTTATATTAATTGTGCAAACCCTGAGTGTAATAAACAAATCCTCGCGTCAGAGGAAAATGAACACAAATATATGCGAAGCTGTTCACACGAGTGCCGCGTGCATCCACGTAACCTTTACGTAAAGCAACACAATCTAACGGATGAAGAATGGGCTGAAAGAGCTAGTCAGCTTACTGAAGAGATGGCTACAAAATAAAGAATATAATAAGAAATGAGGGTCTGACCTCGCACTCTAAATCAGTATGTCGTGTTTCAAACACGTATCTTATACTGAATTTAGTTATTGCGGGGGCAGACCCTGTTTTTTTGGGGACACCTCCGTTTTTGTTATGCTAAAACAGAATACGGCTAATGTTCAGGCTGGACAAAACGAAACTCTCTATAAACCACTTAGGCCTTGATTCCCTCTGTCTGTTCGCCTAGCTTGCCTGATAAATCATTGAGCACTTTCCCAATCTCATATGTTTCTTTATATTGGTTCAGTTGTTCTTGGAAGCTTGATAGCATTTGTTCGGCGCTAGCACTTGTCTGTTGCGATAGTGCTACGTATCTTTCGGATGATTGTTCTACTTCAGGTAAGGAACCTTGCAAGTTTTTTAGAATGGATTCTATGAACCGAAGCTTAACGTTCACCTCATCAACATGTAAACTCCATAAGTCAATTGAGTCTTTACTTTTTGATGCTACTTGAACATTTTTATTGACGATCTGATGAATATCTTCAAATTCACGATGTGTCTGGCTTGTTATCTCTTCCATTTGCCCCATTGTTGTAGCAATTTCTTCTGCTGCTTTGAATGATTCGTTAGCAAGCTTTCTGACTTCTGTTGCAACAACAGAGAACCCTTTACCAGCATCCCCTGCTCTTGCTGCTTCGATTGTTGCATTTAAAGCAAGAAGTTTCGTCTGTTCAGCAACGGTTTGTATCAGTGAGACGATGGATGTGACAGAGACTGAATGAGTTTTCAGTGTGTTCATTGTCTGTGTGATGTTTTTAAACTCCCTTTGAAATAATCCGAGTTCACGTACTAGTTGATCCATATGGTTTGTCCCACTTAGAGAAGAAGCCTCCATCGTTTTTGATATGTCAAAAATATGTTGCATTTCCTGAAATGTTTGGTAAATGTCCGTCTTCATTTTGTCAAAAGCAACCATAGATAATTCAGAACTAACAGCTGTTTCATCCGCGGCAGTTTTAACCGTTTCTATTTCATTAATCAATTCCTGATTCCGGACCAGCACAATATTAGAGGAAGTTTGCAGCTTGGCACCGGTTGTATGTAATTGATGGGTTGTAGAGCTTATGTTTTGTAGCATGTTTTTCACAGTAAGTAATAATGATTCGAAACTCTTAACAAGAGATGTTACTTCGCTTGAGCTCCTTGGAATATTCTTCAATGATATATCAAAATTACCTTCACGGGCTTCTTTCATAAGTCCGCGAAGATTTTCTAAAGGTCTAGTCAATTGATTAACGAGTACGATGACAAGAAGAGCAGTAATAAGTACACAAGCAATCGTAACGGTGAGAATAGAAAAAGCCATTTCATGGATCTTAGTTAAATATACTTGTTGTGGAAGAGCGATGACAAAAGCCCCTTTTACTTCTTGAATATGTTGAAAAGCAAATGTATAGGTAATACCGTCAATATCTTTATGTAAAATGCCATTCCCTTTTTTTAAGATTTCTGTTTGTAGAGAATCAGGAATCTTTATTGCCGTTTTTTCACTGACTGAGAAAGGGATGGTTTCTTTCCCTTTGATAAGGAAGTAATCACTATGGAGACCATCTTGACTCATATCGGCATTCTGACTTTTAATAAAGCCATCAATTTTCTTGTTAAAATTCTGTTCGTCCCCTACATGGAGATACATGAGGTTTTGTGCCATCTGGTAAAAAAGCATAACTTCTCTTTCTAGACGTTGTTCGACAGCGGTCATTGTTGCATCTTTTGATTTTACATAAGACATATAACTAATGATGCCGGACGTGAAAATTAAGATAAATATTATAAATAGTAAGAGCTTGGTCTTTAAGGACCAGTTTTCATGAAAACTAAATAACTTTCTCATCATCCACCCCTTCTTTCTAGGTCTAATTATCCATGAATAGTGTTAAATATTTGTGAAGATTAAGTAAATTGTTTGTGTAAATGAAAAACAGTTATTTGAAAAAAATAAATTAAATCAAGCATTTTGATAAATAGAAAAAATTTTTTATGGTAAATTAATGATAAAAAAACATATAGAAAAGGTGGTTTAATGGAGTTATTTCTAATAGTTTTACTTTTGTTGTTCACCATTGGACTATCTAATATGATTAATCACTTTATTCCATTTATTCCGGTACCACTTATTCAAATCGCTTTAGGCGGGATATTGGCTATCTTACCTATGGGTTTACACGTGCCAATGGAGCCGGAATTGTTTTTTGTCCTATTTATTGCTCCGTTGTTATTTAATGATGGAAAAAATGTACCTCGTTCAGCACTATGGAAACTTAGAGTTCCCATTTTATTATTAGCGTTAGGGCTGGTCTTGGTAACCGTTCTTATAATCGGTTATTTAATTCATTGGTTGATTCCATCTATCCCTTTACCTGCTGCTTTTGCACTTGCAGCAATTCTTTCACCTACAGATGTAGTCGCTGTAGGTGCTATGGCGAGTCGCGTTAAGTTACCGAAAGTTATTATGCATACTCTTGAGGGAGAAGGGTTAATGAATGATGCATCAGGTCTTGTGGCGTTTAAGTTTGCTGTAGCAGCTACGGTAACTGGTTATTTTTCTTTAGTGGAGGCATCGTTAAGCTTTATTATTATTGCTTTAGGGGGCCTTATCGGGGGTGGGCTCATTGCCTTTATGATTATTAGACTACGAGTCATAATCCGCCGATTAGGTATGGAAGATGTGACCATCCATATGCTCATTCAGATTTTAACTCCATTTGTAATTTATTTAAGCGTAGAACATTTTCACTTTTCAGGAATATTAGGTGTTGTAGCTGGTGGGATTGTTCATGCAATTGAACGAGATCATGAGCAGTCACCGACAATTAAGCTGCAAATTGTTTCAAATAGTACATGGTCTGTCATTTTATTTATTTTGAATGGTCTTGTTTTTGTTTTACTTGGTTTTCAGGTGCCAGGTGTAGCGAATTCTATTTTTCAAAATGCTGCCTTTAATAATAAGGAAGTGATCGGTTATATCATCATCATTAGTATTTCCTTATTTGCTCTCCGTTTCGCTTGGGTATTGATGGCGTGGTGGACTGGTTGGAAAGTAAAGAAGGAGATGGTAAAGCCGTCATTTAAAGCTATTGGGATGATAACTGTTTCTGGTGTCAGAGGAGCTGTTACATTGGCGGGGGCCTTTACCATCCCATTTGCGTTAGATGATGGCAGTCCATTTCCAGAACGTTCATTAATTATTTTTATTGCAGCTGGAGTCATTTTGGCGACACTGTTAGTTACAAGCATTTTCTTACCGATTATTGCTCGGTCAAAAGAGGAGTATACAGGTGAGAATAAAGCAGAAACAGAAAAACGTGCTTTGATTCATTCCCATTTGGCGGCAATAAAAGCAGTCGAATCTTCTATTACAAATGAAAACCGAGATGTTGCCGTAAGAATTATTTCTAAATATAACCTTAGGCTTAACCAAGCTTATGCAGCTGGAAGCCAAAAGAATCAATCTGAAATGAGAGAGAGAGAAAATAAAATTCGATTGATAGGAATAGAGGCAGAAGAGAAGGAAATCGAGAATCTTGTAAATTCTGAGCTAGTAGATGGGGAAACTGTATACTTGTATTTGGAGCATATTCAAAGGATGAAAATGGCAGTGACAAATCGAATGAAATATCGCCGGTTGATTTTCTCACTATTTTTAAAAAAATTGTTATTAATGATTAGCTATCTATTTTCAATTAGAAAAAGAGAATTAATCGAGCAAAGAAATGAGCATCTTCATAAATTCATCACATTGAAAGTGAAGACAGCTAAAGCGGCAATTAGAGAGATTAAGGAAAAAACAAGTCCAGAAGATAGGGGGATTTCTTTAATTGTGATCGCGGAATATAGTTCACTAATTTCAAGATTTAAACGGGAGACTAAAGTAAGCGAAAGGTATAAACAAATAAATTTCGAACGAGATTTACAATATATCGCTATCCAAGCTGAGCGTGATGACATTCAGGACATGTTTGAAGAAGGAACAATCAGTTTTGAAATTGCGCAAAAAATTCGCCAGTATATTAATATTAGGGAAGCGAGTACAGTAGAAGAAAGCAATTACGGTCCCTGATGCAATAAAAAAGTTTAAACAAAACACTGATTTAGACAGATAGGGAGGGAGTAGATCTGATGCTTGAAAATGAGGATGTTTCACTACGGCTATATGAATCTAAATATAAAGCGGAATTAGCCCAATTTCATTTAACGGTAGAGCAGAAAAAATTTACAGCTCTTCCTATTGAGGCATTGAAGATATGTACCGAAGATCCAAATAGAAGACCGATCATGGTCTTTTCGGGGGAAGTGCCAGTTGGTTTTTTTGTTCTCCATACTGGTGAAGGGATTCAAGATTTTTCTGAAAATCCACGAACTATTTTATTGCGAGCTTTTTGTATAAATCATTGTTATCAAGGTAAAAAGTATGCATCCAGGGCAATGGCTGTTTTACCCTATTTTGTCCGACAACAATTCTCGGATAAAGAAGAAATTGTTCTTGCAGTTAATAAGGACAATGAGCCAGCAAAAGCTTTGTATGTAAAATCAGGCTTCCGTGATACAGGTGCTGAAAAAAACGGGAGAAGCGGACAGATGCATATATATAGCTATAAATTGTCATAAAATTTCATTCTCGACTATTGTAAGATATTGAAGTGGAACATTTTTTTGTTAAGTCTATAAATACTAATTAAAGAACCCTTATGGTACACTTTAAGAAGTATAATTTGGATCGTGATTGAGGTGTACATACGTTGAAAACAGTCGTTGTGATAGGCGGAGGCATTACAGGAGTATCTGCTCTTTATGAATTGCAAAAGTGGAAAAAGAAGACAGCATCGAATGTTAGACTCATATTGGCGGAAGCAAATGAGGAGCTGGGGGGGAAAATTCGTTCGGTACATGATGGTGATTTCATTATGGAATCGGGTGCTGATTCTATCGTGGCGCGTAAAGGGTATATTGGACCGTTAATTGAAGAGTTAGGAATACAAGAAGAAGTCGTATACAATGCGACAGGACGATCCTTCATTCATAATGAAGGAGAATTAAAACTTATTCCAGAAGAAGCTGTATTTGGCATTCCAACGAGCATCGAGTCATTGGCGAAAACTACATTAGTGTCAGCTGAAGGGAAAGTTGCGGCATTGAAGGATTTCTACACAAAGAATGAAGCATTCACGGCACATGATTCCATCGGTGACTTTCTGGAATGCTTTCTTGGGAAAGAATTAGTAGAAAAACAAATTGCTCCCGTGCTTTCTGGTGTATATTCAGGAAAGCTTGCCGACTTGACTATTGCTTCAACCCTACCATATTTATTAGATTACAAGAATGAATATGGCAGCATCATAAAAGGGCTTTCAGAAAATAAAAAAGCCTTCCAAGGAAATGGCGATAAGAAATTTCTTTCTTTTAAAAGTGGACTGTCGACATTGCTAGATCGTATGGAAGAACAGATGGAAGATGTTGAAATACGTAAAGGGACAGAAGTAAAGGCTGTAACAAAAACAGGGAGTACATACACGGTCACTTTTGTAAACGGAGAAAGCATTATCGCTGATTATATCATTTTAAGCATTCCTTACAATGCTACACAAAAACTATTAGAGAATCCTGCACTTCAAAAGGAATTTGACCAATTAAAAAATAGTTCGCTTATTAGCGTCTATGTGGGCTTCGATTTGGCGGATAGTGAGCTTCCGAAGGATGGAACAGGATTTATTACTGCAGGAACTAGTGCATTAACTTGTAATGCCTGTACGTGGACAAGTAGAAAATGGGAACATACATCTAAGAAGAATCTTTTACTAATCCGGCTTTTTTATAAAAGTACAAACCCTGCTTTTGCTACGTTACAAACTGCAACTGAAGAAGAGTTGCTTAAGGTTGCATTAAGAGATATTGAGGTAAGTCTGGGTATTTCAGGTATTCCTGTGACAAGTGAAGTGACTAATTGGAGCAATATGATGCCTAATTATCACATTCATCATCGGAAAGTTGTACAGCGATTAGAAGAGAAGCTTGAGCAAGACTTTCCTGGGATTCGGCTAGCTGGTTGTTCCTATTACGGAGTGGGTATTCCTGATTGCATTGGAAATGGTGAGGCGACAGCAAAATGGGTAATCGAGCAATTATGAACAGAGGTCTGACTCGTTACACGTGAGTCAGATCCTTTTTAATTTGGGTAGTCAATAAAAATAAGTTGTTTAAATAATCTTTAATAGTTGTATATTATTATATTTGGTTTTTCTTGTTGCTCATTTAGAGATAAGAGTATGGGTGTGGTACATTATTTGTAAAAGATAATCATGTTGAAGACTAACATAGGAGGCAACGAACATCTATGGGACATCGACTCCAAGAAGCAGAACACTTTATTCGAACTAGTTATGGGGAATTGCATAAAAGTGAAGAAGAAATTTATGCCCGTTTAGAAGAAGTGACTGGTCATCTTCAGAAACGAGACAAGTATGAACATACGCTCGAAGAGCTTGAACATGGAGCTAAAATGGCGTGGCGGAATAGTAATAAATGTATTGGACGTCTGTTTTGGGAAACGATGCAGGTAATGGATAAACGTGATTTACAATCAATAGAAGAGATAGTAGAAGCGCTGTTCGAACATATATCGTTTGCAACAAACGAGGGTAAAATACGGCCGTCCATTACTGTTTTTCATCCTGACCGAGTTCGGATATGGAATCATCAATTAATTCGATACGCAGGCTATGAAACAGAAAATGGAGTTATCGGAGATCCAGATTCGTTGCGATTCACACAAGTTTGTGAGGAGTTGGGATGGAGGGGTTGCGGTGGCTGGTTTGATCTTTTACCTCTCGTTATACAAGTAGATGGTGGAAAGCCTCGATGGTTTGAAATCCCTTCTAATCTTGTGAAGGAAGTTCCTTTGCGTCATCCTGATTTTGAATGGTTTAGAGATTTAGAACTCAAATGGTATGCCGTTCCGATTATTTCGAATATGAGTCTTGAAATCGGTGGAATCACTTATCAAGCTGCACCATTTAATGGTTGGTATATGGGTACAGAAATCGGAGCGAGAAACTTAGCAGATGAGGATCGATATAATATGCTTCCTATAATAGCAGAACATATGGGGCTAGATATCCGTAAGAATTCATCGCTCTGGAAAGACCGGGCTCTAATCGAGCTTAATCAGGCAGTTCTTTATTCTTTTAAAGAGGATGGGGTAAGTATTGTCGATCACCATACGGCTGCTCAGCAATTTAAGATGTTTGAGAAAAAGGAAAATGCTGCTGATCGTCCTGTAACCGGTAATTGGACGTGGCTTATTCCGCCAGTTTCTCCAGCAACCACTCATATATTCCATAATCCTTATAAAAATCAGATCATTAAACCAAATTACTTTTATCAAAAGGTTCCCTATAAATGATACATACTTGAACCTCGTGGGACTTGCTCACGAGGTTTTTTGCTGTTTTGATTCAATTAGTAACAAGGATCTTTTCCCGCATTTAAAGTCGGTAAAACACCACACTGATTGAAGTTATACTTTTTTAGAAAGTGTATTGGTACAAGACGACAATATGTGAATCTCATGTAGTATTTTGATGAAATTTATTTCTTAGGAAATATTTATGTCGACTGAAGTATTATTTGATTTTAAAAATGATGTTGAAGATTGTCCTGATTCCTGTATAATAATTGTGGTCAAAAGTAAACTAGAAGTTTATATATAGAATACTTTTATGTTTTGAAGTTTAGTAAAACTAAACTTACAGTCGAGTCAGTGAAAGTAAGAAATACGATCCTTTGTTTAAAAAGATGGCGACGATGAGCCCTTGGAGGAACTATGCAAATTGGAAAAAAGATTAAGAATTTACGTTTGAAAAAAGGGTTGACACAAGAGGAGTTAGGCGAAAGAACAGATTTAAGTAAGGGTTATATATCTCAACTGGAGCGTGATTTGAGTTCACCTTCTATTGAAACGTTTTTCAATATAATTGAGGTGCTTGGATGTTCCCCAAAGCAATTCTTCGATGATGAAGAGCGTGTTCAAAAAGTTGTCTATGATGAAAATTCGCAGACCTTTTACGCAGAAGAAGAGAAAGGCTATCAGATTAGATGGCTCGTACCGGAATCAAACGAAAAGGAAATGGAACCAATCTATCTATCATTTAAGGAAAAAGGGGAGTTCAAGAAGTTTGAACCATCTCTTTCAGAAACGTTTGGGTATGTAGTAAGCGGAAGAATCATTGTTTATTTAGGAAACCGTATATATATGGCTAAGGCGGGGGAATCAATTTATTTTCATGCTTCTGAAGATCACCAATTGGTTAATGATAATGATGGTCCTACAGAATTGCTTCTAGTTGTTACAAATTCCTATCTGTGAGCATTCAGCTATTTGGTGAAAAGGATCACACATAAAGATATTGAGGAGGAGAATACTTTGACAAATGAGTCAATCATTCGTTTCGAACGAGTAACTAAACAATATGATGCAGATCCAGCTGTGTTGAATGATGTTAGTTTTGAAATCGAACGAGGCAAATTTTATACGCTACTAGGACCTTCTGGTTGCGGAAAAACAACCATTCTACGTTTAATAGCTGGCTTTACAGAGGCTACGCAAGGAAAGATTTATTTTAATGGGAAAATTATTAACCGAGTACCAGCTAATAAACGGCAAGTAAATACAGTTTTTCAGGACTATGCGTTATTTCCTCATTTGAATGTTTTTGAAAATGTTGCATTTGGATTACGTATAAAGAAAATGAAGAATAGTGAAGTTACTGCAAAGGTTCGAGAAGCATTAAGCTTTGTCAACCTTGACGGCTATGAAACAAGAGAGATCTCAGAAATGTCAGGTGGACAGCGTCAGCGTGTGGCGATTGCCAGAGCAATTGTAAACGAGCCTGAAGTAATCTTGTTAGATGAACCTTTGTCTGCGCTTGATCTAAAGCTGAGAACGGAAATGCAATATGAATTACGAGAATTACAACAAAGGCTTGGAATTACTTTTATCTTTGTTACGCATGATCAGGAAGAAGCGCTTGCTATGTCAGATGAGATTTTTGTTTTGAATAACGGAAAAATTCAACAAAGCGGGACGCCTACAGATATTTACGATGAGCCAATCAGCCGTTTTGTCGCGGATTTCATTGGGGAATCAAATATTGTCGAAGGAAAAATGATTCGTGATCATTTAGTCGAGTTTACTGGTAAAGAGTTTGAATGTGTCGATGGTGGATTTAATGAAAATGAGCCAGTTGAGGTTGTGATTCGACCAGAAGACTTGGAAATTACTGATGTGAACCGAGGGAAATTAAAAGTGCGTGTGGACTCTCAGTTATTCCGTGGCGTTCATTATGAAATTAGCAGTTATGATACAGAAGGAAATGAGTGGTTAGTTCATTCTACAAAGAAAGCAACTGTTGGTGATCAAATTGGTCTATACTTTGATCCAGAGGCTATTCATGTTATGCGCTTTGGCGAATCGGAAGAAGAGTTTGATAAACGTTTAGAAGCTTACAATGATGGAGCTCAAGATGGAAAATAAAGCGAAGTTTAATGTATATTCCCTTCCGTATTTTCTGTGGATTGTCTGTTTTGTTATTGCGCCAATTTTACTCGTTCTTTATTATTCCTTATTCGATATAGATGGGAATTTTTCTTTCGTTAATTATCAGAATTTCTTTACGCCTGTATACCTAATGATGACAGTGAATTCTTTTTGGTATGCATTTTTAATTACCTTCTTTTCATTGCTTGTTGCCTATCCGACCGCTTATTTGTTAACAAAGACGAAGCACAAGCAGTTGTGGCTTTTGCTAATTATCGTTCCTTCGTGGATCAATCTGCTGTTGAAAGCTTATGCGTTTATCGGTATATTCGGCACATATGGGGCAGCAAATAAATTTTTGGAAGGAATCGGAATTGGTTCTCGGCAAATTCTTTTCACGGATTTTAGTTTTATTTTCGTGTCCGTTTATATTTTTATACCATTCATGATCTTACCGATCTTCAATGCGTTAAATAAATTGAATCCGACGTTAATAGCCGCGGCTAATGATTTAGGAGCATCTGGATGGGTAACGTTCCGCCGTGTTATTTTTCCGTTAACATTAGATGGCGTGAAATCAGGCTGTCAGGTTGTTTTCATTCCAGCCTTATCACTGTTCATGCTGACACGTTTAATTTCTGGTAACCGTGTGATTACACTAGGTACAGCGATTGAACAGCATTTCCTTGTCATCCAAGATTGGGGAATGGGCTCGACTATTGCGGTCTTTTTAATTATTTTTATGTTCCTGATCATGGCATTGACAGGTGCAAGGAAAAGAGGTGTATAAGGTGAAGAAGAAATTGTCACCTGTATCTTCGCTATTTTTAGTGCTTATCTTTTTTATCTTGTATGCACCAATTTTCTTTCTTATCTTTTACTCATTTAACAGCGGCGGTACTATGTTTAACTTTGAAAGCTTTACGCTGGATTGGTATCGAGAATTATTTGATGATACACGCCTGTTAATTATTGTTTTGAATACACTTGTAATTGCTTTATTATCTGCGCTAATCTCGACGATTATTGGCGTAATAGGTGCTTTGTTTATTCATTCGGTAAAGAGAAGACAAACGAAAAACACCATTTTATCATTGAATAGTGTGCTCATCGTCAGCCCCGATGTAATTATCGGTGCATCGTTTTTGATCTTATTTACGATGGCTGGAATTAAGCTTGGTTTTTATTCCGTATTGTTAGCACATATTGCATTTAGTGTACCAATCGTTGTCTTGATGGTTCTGCCGAAGCTAATGGAAATGAGCCCCACCTATATTGATGCGGCACGTGATCTTGGAGCAAGCAACTTAGGTGTGCTTACAAAAGTGATCTTACCTTATATTACACCAGGCATATTTGCTGGTTTTTTCATGGCGCTGACATACTCTCTTGATGATTTCGCAGTTACTTTCTTTGTGACAGGAAATGGGTTTTCAACATTATCGGTTGAAATTTACTCATTAGCGCGTAGAGGAGTATCATTGAATATTAATGCTCTATCGTCCTTACTATTCCTATTCACCATTCTATTAGTCATTGGTTATTACTTCATCACAAAGCGTAGTATGAAGTCTGGCGGAATGGGGGTTCACAAATGAAGCAATTAGTCCGTACATTTTTGACAATTATTCTTGTTTCTATTGTACTCCTTTCTATCACGAATCGATTGAATCAATCACAAGGTTTTTCCGGAAGCAATACGTTGACGGTTTATAACTGGGGAGACTATATTGATACGGATTTAATTAATCGGTTTGAAAAAGAAACAGGCATAAAGGTCATTTATGAGACATTTGACTCGAATGAAGCGATGATGACAAAAATTGAACAAGGTGGAACGACGTATGATGTTGCGGTTCCATCAGAATATATGATTGATAAAATGATTAAGGAAAACTTATTAATTCCACTAGACCATTCAAAGCTGCCGAATCTGAAAAATATCGATGAACGGTTTCTAAACTTACCATTTGATCCGGATAATTTATATTCTATTCCGTATTTTTGGGGAACAGTGGGTATTGTCTATAATCCGGAAATGCTGGGTGGAATGGAGATAACAAGTTGGAATGATTTGTGGGATCGAAAACTAAGAAACGAAATTCTATTGATTGATGGTGCGCGAGAAGTAATCGGAATGGGGCTTAATAGTTTACATTATTCATTAAATGATACAAATCCAAAGCATTTACAAGAAGCGAAGGCAAAGCTTGATACATTAACTCCAAACATCAAGGCGATTGTCGGTGATGAAAATAAATTGCTTCTCGCTAACCGAGAAGCGGCCATTGGGATTACTTGGTCAGGAGATGCTTCTGAAATTATGTCTGAAAACGAAGATCTTGACTATGTCGTACCAAGCGAAGGGTCTAATTTATGGTTTGATAATATGGTTATTCCAAAAACAGCAAAAAATATTGATGGAGCCCATGCCTTCATTAACTTCATGCTAGATGCGAAAGTTGCTGCACAAAACACGGAGTATGTAAGCTACTCAACTCCTAATAAAGCAGCACTTGAATTTATGCCTGAAGAAATGGTAAACGATGAACGCTTTTATCCAGCACCAGAACTAACGGATAAGCTAGAAGTGTATGAGAATCTTGGGAAAAGAAATTTGGCTACCTATAATGAACTTTTCCTAGAGTTTAAAATGCACCGGAAATAATAAGCAAAGGGCTGCTTCGAACAGGGTCTAACTCACACTCTATAGATGGACTATCGTGTGACAAAGGTTAAATTGAAACGTTACTGATGTTGTGAGGTTTATTCCATTAGTTTGAGGCAGCTACTATTCATTTTCACACTTATTTAAAGACTCGTTCATAGTTTCGTCACACTTTCTCGATATGATGAATGAACAAGAACAAATCAAAGAATCGAACGTACTAATGATAAGGGAGAGCGATGATGAAGGATTTCTTTAAAAATACAAAAACGTATATATGGGGTGCAGCAATTCTAGTCATTGTTGCTGCAGCCGTACTTATTGCCTCTTTTTCAAGCAGTGAAGTTGTAGCAGAAGTGGATGGGAGTAAAATTAGTAAGGATGAGTTATACGATGCCCTTGTCACTCAATATGGAGCGACTGCTTTAGACACATTGATCACGAATAAATTGGTTGACCTTGAAGCGGATAAAGAAAAAGTTAAAATCACCGATAAGGAAATTCAAACAGAGCTTGATACGATGATGGAATCATATGGTGGCAAAGATGCATTCGAAGCTCAGCTTGCAAGTAGTGGCTTGAAAACCGCGGATATTGAAGAAGATATTCGTTCGTATTTAAAGACTGTAAAACTATTAGAGCCTAGAATCAAGATTACAGACGATGAAATGAAGGAATATTTCGAAGCCAATAAAGATCAATACGCGCAAGCTGAGCAAGTAGAAGCAAGTCATATTTTAGTGAAGGATGAAGCTACAGCTAAAGAAGTAGCTAAGAAACTAGCTGATGGAGGCGACTTTGCTAAATTAGCAAAAGAATATTCTACGGACACCGCTAATGCTTCCAATGGAGGGAAGTTGGGTTATTTCGGAAAAGGGGAAATGGCTCCAGAGTTTGAAAGTGCAGCTTTCTCACTCAAGGTAAATGAAATCAGTGATCCAGTTAAAACGGATTTTGGCTATCACATCATTCAAGTAACTGGAAAAAAAGCAGCGAAAGCAGCGAACTTTGAAGATAGCAAAAAGGATATCAAAGAAGCTCTAAAAACGGAAAAACTATCTGCAGAATTCCCGACATGGCTAGCAGAGCAGAAAAAAGATCACAAGATTACTAATTCCTTAGTTCCTGAGAAATAATAATACATTCAAAATCTAAAGAGGGTTTCCCAAAGGGTCTGATCTCACACTCTATACATTGTTTATCGTGTCAATGACACGTCATATAACAATATTTAAGTAGGTGTGGGCTTTGACTTTTCATTTGGGACACCCTCTTTTTACTAATTTCAAGGTTTTGCTCTTAGTTGTGGCTATTTAGAATTGGTTCTAGGCTCTGGTGATGCCTCCTTTAATTGACTACCTGCTTCAGCGACTTTGGAACCAATATCCGCTAATTCCTCTTTGGCTTCCATTACTGTTGACACGGCGTCGGTTGAAATATCTTTAACCTCACTTACTTTGCTGAACACATCATCATTAATCATTGAATAAAGGGCTTGAGCATCACTGATTGCCTCTTTTAGTACTTCGGATGCTGACTTAAAACGGTTAATCATATCATCTTTCACTTCACTCGGGTTTTCTTTCACTTGGGTAATCATGTCCAAGGATGAGTCTTTAATATCCATTGCTGTTTCTTTTACTTTGCTCCTTGTTGATGAATTTAAGAGCATGAGAGCTCCACCTATAATTCCTCCGACAATCATTCCTTTCACCAGTTTGCTATTATTTTGATCATCTGATGTTTGAACCATGTTTAATTCCTCCTAGCATTAATGTGATTAGCTTGTTGGTATTTTCCCGATAAGCTCGTTTGCTAAACTACATCATTTAGGTTTACAGTGGTTGATCAGGGTCTTAATGCGAATTCTTAAGGGAAAAATAGAAATAAAGTATAAAGTGCAACTTCAATCAGTGGGGATTTTACTGCCTGTTAATACAGGATAA
This sequence comes from Peribacillus huizhouensis, assembly GCF_014138605.1. Lineage (GTDB taxonomy): Bacteria > Bacillota > Bacilli > Bacillales > DSM-1321 > Peribacillus > Peribacillus huizhouensis. The sequence goes on from NZ_JACJHX010000018.1 coordinate 49,709, forward strand.
AAATAGAAAAACCTCCTAGGCAATCATCAGTGCCAAGGAGGTTTTTTATCAAACAAGAACTATTTCAGGTCGTCTACTGCTAACGATTTCTTCAACCTCAGATCCTTCAAGCGTTTCTTTCTTTAATAATGTTTCAACAAGTTCTTCGTACTGTTCACGGTTATTATTGATAAGTTTTTCGGTTGCTTGAATCGCTTCGTTAAACAATTCCTGCATTTTTTTCTCTTTTTCACCTTTATTGAAGGTAAGAGTGAAGCCTTCTTGTAGCATCCCTGTTTCGACCATTTGTTCAAGCAGATGTTTTGCTTGTTTGACATCGCCGCTTACGCCGATGCTATGTTCACCTAAAAACATCCGTTCTGAAACACCGCCAGCAAGGATCATTTTGACTTGATCGAATAATTCACTTGTTGTAGCTAGATGCAGTTCTTTTTGAATGGGTGCAACATAACCTAGAGCATCACCACGAGGGATAATAGTTGCTTTGCGAACAGAACCCGGTTTCGTAATCGCTGCTACAAGTGCATGTCCGCTTTCGTGTATAGCAACACGCCTTTTTGTATCAGGATCATTTAATGAACGTGAAGTGCTGCCTAATATTGTACGATCAATGGCATAATCAAGATCGCTTTTCTCAATAAACGCTTGCCCGTTACGTAATGCTCGTCTTGAGGCGGTATCGAATAGAGAGCTTAAATCTGCTCCGGAAAATCCTGAAGTGCTTTCAGCTAATGTATCAAGGGAAAGCTTCACATCTTCTGATAGTTGTTTACCTTTGGAATGGATTTCAATAATTTCTTTCCGGCCTTTCGTATCTGGCAACGGCACTTGAAATGAAAAATCAATCCGACCAGGGCGAAGGAAGGCTTCATCTAACATATCCTTTCGGTTTGTAGCCGAAATAAACAAAATCCCATCGTTCGAATGCCCACCATCAAGCTGGACGAGCAGTTCGGTCAGTGTTTTTTCTCCTTCTTCACCGCCGTGCTCTTTTCGTTTAGCAGCAAGAGCATCTACTTCATCGATAAAAATAACCGCTGGTGTTTGCTTTCTTGCATTTTGGAATAAACTCCGGACACGAGAGGCTCCGACACCAACAAACATTTCATTAAAGGCGGAACCGCTTGTAGAAAAGAAGTTGGCGCCCATTTCTTTAGCAATTGCTTGAGCAAGCAATGTTTTGCCGGTCCCAGGAGGCCCATATAATAGAATTCCTTTTGGAGCGGTGATTCCGAGTTTCTCTGAACGCTCAGGTTCTTTTAAAATGGCAAGTGTCTGGAGAATTTCTTCTTTGATTTCGGTCTGTAATCCACCGATATCATCAAGGGTAATGGCTGGAAGTGGTTTTGCTGAAGAAACACTATTCTTCCTTTTTCCGATTCCAATGCCACCTTTTGTTTTTCTTTGTATAATAATGGCGGTTACCGCTAATGCTGCGACTATTCCACCTAATAACCATAGACTAAATGGGCTAGTTGATGAGAAAGAATACTGAACATTATATGTTTCGACAAGTTTGTTTACTAATGTGCTATTGGGTGGTATGTGAGAAACATAACTTCCGTCTGGCGTAATCAATGTCAAAGTACCATTCTGATTTTCCTTTAACGTGACTAAATCACCATTCTGAGCTGCAATCTTATCTTCGACTGAAGAAAAAGGGATTTCTGTCTTCTGTGTCGGATTAACAACATACAATAAAACACCGGAAATGATCACAAGTAATGCCACGAAGATTGGCGTGAATTTAGAAACAAATGTAGAGTTTGAGTTCAATTTCTTATCTCCCCTTTACTATGAAACTAGTATAGTGAACTACTCTCTATTATAAATGGTTCTTTTGTACTATTTATAGTGTAAAATAATGGAAAATATGATATTGTAGCTTAATTTCCCATCGTTTCTTCGTTGTTAGACAGTATGAAGACTGACATGGTAAAGTGAATAGAGAATAGGTATGAAACATGTCTCAAACAATAAAAGAGGAATGGTTACGTATGAATAAATTTAAGAGTGATTATATTATTACGATGGACGATATTGTGAAAGAGGGCGATCCGATATTACAGCAGAAAACGGAAGAAGTCAAACTGCCCCTTTCGGAAGAAGACAAAGAAACATTGGAGAGTATGATGCAGTTTCTAAAGAATAGTCAGGATCCTGTGATAGCAAAAACATATCAATTGCGTGCTGGTGTAGGTTTGTCTGGGAATCAAATCGGCTTGAATAAACGGATGTTCGCCATGTACTTTACAGACGAAAAAGGAACTTTATATGAACATGCACTTGTTAATCCGAAAATTATCAGTCATTCAGCAACAATGATATACTTGCCACAAAGTGAAGGCTGCCTGTCTGTTGACCGTGAAATAAGTGGCTATGTGCCAAGATATGAGCGAGTTAAAGTAAAAGCAACGGATTTAACTGGAAAGGAAATCGAGCTTCGCCTGAAAGGGTTCCCTGCTATCGTTTTCCAGCATGAATTCGACCATTTGAACGGTATCATGTTCTATGACAGAATTAATGAAAAAAACCCATTTAAACTTCCTGATAATGTAGAGATCAAGAGTTTATGATTTAACATATAGTTAGGGTTAAGCTTCTAACACGGTCAAAGCATAATGGTCTGCCCCCACACTAGATGCACATTTCTATTGTGGCATGTATGAAGTGGGGGGCAGACCATTAGTTATTAAGTATTACTCGTTTTAATCTTGCTCTTTTTGTGTAGTTTTAACACGTGTGTTTCCCATAAAGAAAACAGTAATAACTGCTATACTAATTGGAATAAGCGCCAGCATAAAAGTTAAAGTAATCGAATCCGACATAGATTGGACGATCTTCTTAAGAACAAAGTCTGGGATAAGAGCACGAGCCTCTGATTGGAACAGCTCTCGCGAATCTTTAAGATTGCCAAACGCCCCTTCACCACCAGTTCCCATTCCTTTAAATGAATCTGCTATATTGCTCGTAAACGCATGGTTTTGTATAGCTCCGAAAATAGTAATACCTAATGTCATTCCAAATGAACGCAAAAATGAATTTGTTGAGGTAGCGGAACCTCGAAAACGCGGCTCTAGATCGTGAATAGATGCTGTTGGTAGTAAAGAAAATGAAAAACCAACTCCAATTCCAACAATTGTCATATAAAGAGTGAGTAATCCTCTGCTTGTTTCAGGTGTTAATGTTCCGAGCAAGAACATGCCGATAAAATAAGCGACAACTGAAATAATCATCAGCTTACGGAAGCTTGCCTTTGTTTGAAAAATCCCGCCGCATGCACTTCCAGCTACAGAACCGAGCATCATTGGCATGAGGATAAGCCCTGCATTCGTGGCTGACCCACCATAGACAGCCTGAACAAAGATTGGAATATAGACGGTTAAAATAATAAACGATGCCCCATAAAGAATCGCTAAAAGTTGCGAAGTCGCAAATAAGCGTTTTTTGAACATCCAGAAAGATATGATTGGTTCTTGCGCTCTTTTTTCGAAAAAGAAAAATAATAGAAAGAATACGGCAAAGCTAGTAAATAAACCGATAATCTGGACTGAATCCCAGCTATATTTACCACCACCTAATTCAAGTGCGAACATGAGGCTAATTACGGCGATGATAAGTGTTGCAGCTCCTCCCCAATCAATTTTTTGTTCTCGAATTTGTGGAGATTCTTTATAATAACGTAGTATGAAAAATAAGGATATTAATCCAATGGGCACATTTACATAAAATACCCAATGCCAGCTGACATATACGGTAATATAAGCGCCTAATAAAGGCCCTATTACACTTGATGCCCCAAATACAGCTCCGAGCAACCCGGTCATTTTTCCACGTTTTTCAGGTGGGAAAATATCGAATACAATCGTAAAGGCAATAGGCATTAGTGCCCCACCGCCAATCCCTTGTATCGCCCTAAAAATACTTAATTGAACCATGCTTTGGGCAATTCCGCATAATGCAGATCCTAGTAGGAAAACAATAAGACCAAAAATGAAAAAACGTTTACGACCATACATATCGGAAAGTTTACCGAAGATCGGCATCCCAGCCATTGTAGCAACCATATAGGCGGATGTAACCCAGACAAACTTATCAAAGTCGCCTAAATCTGAAACGATGGTTCCCATGGCTGTAGCGACAATTGTATTGTCCATTGCTGCCATGAAAATAGCTAATAGTAAACCAGCAACAATAAGGTTTTGATTTTTATTCTGTTGAATACCATCCATCAATTAAATCCCCCTTTTTTTATGGACCCAGTGATTATATCACTTGAAAAATTTTATAAAAATGATTATCTTGATAATCGAGATAAAACCAAGTTTAGTGGGAGGTGCCTGTCCATGTCAAGGGATAAACTTCAAAAACAAGAGACGTTAGACTGCTTATTGAAAAGCCTGCATAAGTACGGGATGAGAACCGTCTTATTTCAACAAAATATGGCACAGAAGATGGGGGTCGTCCACACAGATTTAAAGACTGCAGAGATACTAAATGAAACAGGCCCCATTACTGCTGGTGAGCTGTCGAGAATTACCGGTCTTAGCTCCGGGTCAGTTACGGCTCTTATTGATCGGCTTGAAAAAACAGGCTATGTAATGAGAGAAAAAGATGAGGAAGATCGCAGGAAAGTCGTGATCACTCCAATTCAGAAACGACAAAAACAAATAAAGGCTCATTTCGAATCGTTAGCAGAAGCGACCAAAGAAGCTTGCTTGACATATACTGAAGAAGAATTAGTTGTTATTCTTGGCTTTGTTGAAAAAGTAATAAGGATTATGGATCACGAAAACGAAAAACTAATGGCGGAGAGAGAAGAGAATAATTGAGTTCTTGGTATATTTAATTTATAATTATTATAAACTAATATTGATTATTACATGTAAAGTAGTATACTATAAGTTAAGTGAGTAAAAGAGGAGGACGAATCATGGCGGTAAAAATTTGTAACACATGTGGAGCACCTATAAAAAAATTAAAACATTCTGCTTTATGCCAATGTGGTCCTAAGATTCTTATTGGACTCCAAGCTTCTAAAACAAATAAATAAAATCATACATTTCAACCGATTATTCTGACTTAAGAAGAGTCGGTTTTTTATTTTTACGAATATTTATGTGTTTCAGTGAAAAATATTTTTCTTAGGGTCATTCATTTTGTAAAATAGAAATATGTTTGAGTAATTAAATCAAACAAATCCATAATGTGATAGTAAGGGGGTAACTATGTTGGGAACGAGAGACTAAGAATAAGTGAGCTAGCACAATTAGCGAATGTGACAAAGCGCACATTCGACTATTATACAAATCTCGGATTGTTAAAACCTGAACGTTCTCTTTTAATTACCACTATTACAAATATGGTGAACTTGGATTGTCACGTATAGAAAATAGCAATATTCCATTGGATAAGATCAAAATGATACATTCCAAGAATTTTAGACCATTATCAGCATGAAAATAAAAAGTTCGTAAAAAAAATAGAGTATCGCAAAAAAAGTAAGTCATTCATGCAAACATTGCTGCTTTTACTTTTGTAATGTTCAGTGGGTTAAGAAATCGAGATTATGTGTAAATTATATATATAAATAGAGACACTATACAGGAGGTGCCTGGGATTCAATCGTATTCAAGTATTTCCTTATTTTGATTCAAGCAAGACAATAGGATCATAAATAAGGATTGTATACCGATTACCCATCCACATTGGAGATTACCATAAAATTGATAGCCGTAGCATTACTAATCGCTTTAACTGCCTTTTTCGTTGCTTCTGAATTTGCGATTGTCAAAGTGAGAAGTTCTCGTATTAACCAATTAATAGAAGAAGGACATAAAAATGCACTTGCAGCGAAGAAAGTAACGTCTCATCTTGATGAGTATTTATCTGCTTGTCAATTAGGAATTACTGTAACAGCCCTTGGGCTTGGTTGGCTAGGTGAACCAACGGTTGAGGCGATATTACATCCTTTATTTGAAAAATTGCATGTTGCTGAACCAGCAATAAGCATTTTGTCATTTGCCATTGCATTCGCTTCAGTAACTTACTTGCATGTTGTTGTAGGAGAATTGGCTCCGAAAACAGTTGCTATTCAGAAAGCTGAGCAAGTTACCCTTGCATTTGCTAAACCTTTAATTTGGTTCTACCGTATTATGTATCCATTTATTTGGGTTCTTAATGGTTCCTCTCGTCTGCTCGTCGGTATGTTCGGAATGCAGCCTGCGTCTGAGAATGAATTAGCCCATTCTGAAGAGGAGTTACGCTTAATCTTATCTGAGAGTTACAAAAGTGGTGAAATTAATCAATCGGAATATAAATATGTGAATAAAATCTTTGAATTTGATAATCGAATTGCCAATGAAATCATGGTGCCAAGAACGGAAATGGTAACGATTGAACAAGGAACTTCGCTTCTTGATGTCATTGAAATAATCCAAGAAGAACAATTTACACGATATCCAGTAACAGATGGAGATAAAGATAATATTGTTGGCATGGTAAATATTAAACGGCTCTATACAGCTACAATAACGGAAGACAATGTGGCAGATTTAAATGTTGATGAATTTATTACTCCAGTTATTCGGGTACTTGAGACAATACCCATTCATGATTTACTGCTTAAAATGCAAAAAGAACGGATTCATATGGCGATACTGTCAGATGAATATGGTGGAACAGCAGGTTTGGTGACGGTTGAGGATATCTTAGAAGAAATTGTCGGTGATATCCGTGATGAATTTGATCAGGATGAACGACCTAATATCCAAAAAATCACAGAAGGGCATTATGTTTTTGATGCCAAAACATTAATAGGTGATGTCAACTCTACATTAGGAATCCATCTGCCTGAAATGGACATAGACACGATTGGCGGTTGGATTTTAACTGGCAAATATGATGTGTCGGTAGGAGATAAAATAGAATTCGAGGACTATGAATTCACTGTGAAAGAGATGGATGGACATCATGTTTTATATATAGAAGTCAAGAAGACAAGCTCTTCTTTAGTTAAATAAAAGAATAGATTTAAAAAAAGCCAAAGATTTGATTGAACAGATAATCTTTGGCTTTCTCTATCTAGGGATTAAAGAGAGATTAATTTTCTATAGTGGTAGATAATTAATATGAATTAATAGAGTCATATTCCTTTTGGCGAGTTCGATTAATCGTTCAAGAGTTAGATTTTATAAATAAAATCAAGAGGGCAGGGGATAGGGTGAGTTTTAAAAAGAAGCAATTTGTAGTATTTGGTGTAATTATCCTTTTTTTAGCCGCTATGCTAATGGGTATTGTATTTATGGTGAACAGTGTAAAAAGCAATATAACGGAAATCGTTGACGATCGGTATGTTAAAGTAAGTGCTGCAATGGAAATTCGTCAATTATTTTCACGTAGCGATCGGGAAATTCTTTATGCTGTCAATGATTCTATTACTAAAGAAGAAGCTAGGGATAGTTTGGAGATAATTAAAAATAATCAAGACGAAATTAAATTGAAGATTGCTGAATTATCGCAAATTGTAAATAGAAGTAATGGATCGCAGGTGATTAAACAGGTTGAAGCGAATTATGGTTCCTACTCGATAACGGAAACAGAAATTATTTATGCGCTTGAACAAGGTAAATCTGCATCTGATATAAATACCCTGATGGCCCAGCAAAGAGATAAAAGGTTGAAGGTAACTAGTTCTATAGAGGAATTTAAAGTTTATCAAGAAGGATTGATGAATGAGGCGCTGAAAGAAGCGTATGAAACTTATGATGCAATTATACAATTTATTATTTTCTCTGTAGGTCTAGTGATTATTTTCATTACGATTGCGATGATTTGGATGATTCGAAGTACGACCAAGAATCTGAGATCTATCACGAGTATTATGAAAAAAATTGACTTTAATTATCTAACGGACCTTCCGCGTATACATGTGAAGACTAAAGATGAGATTGGTGATATTGCTCAAGCTTATAATGAGATGGCGGCATCATTAGAAGTCTCTTATCAAAAAGAAAAAGATTTTACAACGGAAATTAGTGAGCAAAATTGGATTCAGACCGGACTGGCTGACATTGCTACGATGTATCAACGAATCGTTAATATGGAAAATCTTGGGCAGCGTGTTATCAGTAGATTAGCGCTTTTAATGGGCGCTTCTCTAGGAGTCTTTTATATTAAACGAGGGCAAGGAGAAGAAGCGAAATTTGTAAAACTTTCATCCTATGCTGATGAAGAAGAAGTAGGACGTCGAGAGTTCAGACTAGGAGAAGGTTTGATTGGCCAATGTGCGTTAGAAAAAGAATCGCAGATTATTAATCAAGTCCCAAAAGATTATAAAGTGATATCAACAGGTTTAGGAAAAGTAGCACCAAAGAGCATTTTCATTGCACCAGTTGTATTTGAAGATGAGGTTGTTGCTGTAATCGAGCTTGCTAGTATTGAAACATTCACAAAGTTACAGCAAAACTTCCTAATGCGAGTTCTTGAAACCCTTGGGATTACGATTAATAGCGTACAGGGTCGTGTAGAAATAGAACGTCTCTTATTAGAATCCCAGGCTCAAACAGAAGAATTGCAGGTGCAGTCTGAGGAATTGCAATCCCAATCAGAGGAGATGCAAGCCCAATCCGAAGAACTTCAGTCGCAAGCGGAAGAATTGCGTATGATTAATGAACAACTGGAAGAAAGAAATCGCGAAGCAGAAGCGAAATCAAGAGAATTGCAGCGTGCTAAATTACATCTTGAAGATCAGGCGGAGCAGTTGAAACAAAGTTCGAAGTATAAATCAGAGTTCTTAGCTAATATGTCTCATGAATTACGAACACCTCTTAACAGTATACTTATTCTATCTGAAATGCTTTCAGATCAAGAGAGTACTTTATCAGAGGAGCAACAAGACTTTGCTAAGGTGATTCATTCCTCTGGGCAAGACTTGTTATCGCTTATTAATGATATTTTGGATTTATCAAAAGTTGAAGTAGGAAAAATGGATGTTGTTTTTGATGAAATGAATGTAAGTGAATTGCCTGAATTGCTTACACAAAATTTTGAACATATTGCTCAGAAAAAAGGGTTGGAATTTAACGTAATAAAGGATGGAAATGTACCTGATATATTCTTTACCGATCAACAGCGTCTTCAGCAAATACTAAAAAATTTATTGTCCAATGCATTTAAGTTTACGGAAACTGGTTCTATATCTGTTCATATCAAGTGTGCAGAAGAACAGGAGCTAAGTAAGTGGGTCCATACTGATGGAGCAGATGGCTGGCTTGAAGTTTCTATTGCTGATACTGGAATCGGCATTCCGAAATCTAAGCAGCAGTTGATATTTGAAGCATTTCAGCAGGGTGATGGTGCAACTATGAGGAAATATGGCGGTACCGGTTTAGGTTTATCGATTTGCCGAGAGTTTGCAAAATTACTTAGAGGGTGGCTGATTGTTGATAGTGAAGAAGGGGAAGGAAGTGTCTTCACGCTATTCCTCCCTAGTCTTCCGGGAGGAATCGAGGAATCAGCTGAAGTTGGCTCTGCCCTACCACAGGTGGCGGCATCGATAAATGAGCCTGTTGTTGAAAGTAACCATGAACCTTTAATAGAAGAACTTAGTCTGGTTGAAACACATAAACCAAACAATCTCTTCCAAGACAAAACGGTTTTAGTTGTGGATGACGACCATCGCAATATTTATGCTTTAACAAATGCGCTTAAACAGGAAGGGATGAAAATCCTAACGGCTAAGACTGGATTGGAGTGCTTGGAAATCATAAAAAAAGAACATACTATTGACGCTATCTTGATGGATATTATGATGCCTGAACTGGACGGATATGAAACGATGCGTCGAATTCGTAGTACAGGTCAGTTTAATGACATGCCAATCATTGCTCTGACAGCTAAAGCAATGAAAGGTGACCGTGAGAAATGTTTGAAAGCAGGAGCTTCCGATTATGTTAGTAAGCCGCTCAAGTTAAACCAGCTTCTTTCTGTATTGCGAGTTTGGTTGACGAATGGAACTATAAGACCATCATGATAAAACTTCTGTTTGATCCGCATCTATCTGCCATTTCGATTATTCTAAGACCAGTATATAGAAGATTGTATTTATACTGGTTTGATATCGAAAGTAATGGGGTATCATTGACTAAATAGTCACAATGTCATGCGCATACGGTAAGTGTCCACATTTGGAGCGAGCGCTTTTGTCTCAGGAAAGAAACGGATCTGTTTTAATAGTTTTTACTGACTAAAAAAAGAGTCCACCTTTGTGATCATAGAACTTCGAGTATAGGGAGCTATCCTTTAGAACAATTACTGGACGCATGGAGGAAGTGTTAACTTCTATGTTCACCATAGGCGGGCTAGCTCTTTTTATTAAAAACTCCTATGAAAGGATTTGGGAAGGATAATTACATGAAAGATTTATTAACCATTGAGGAAAGAGAAGATTTTGAAATAGATTTACTGTTACAAGCAATCTACCGCGTATCTGGTTTTGATTTTCGTCGGTATATGAGAACTTCAATTAAGAGACGGATTGAAAACCGAATGAGGTTGGAGCGAGTACTGAAAATCAGCGGGTTAATTGAAAAGGTAATGTATGAAAAAGGGTATGCTGAAAAAATGTTGGAAGATTTTTCGATTAATGTAACAGAAATGTTTCGGGACCCTGAATTTTTTAAAGCTTTTAGGACCAAAGTGATTCCATTCTTAAGAGAACTTCCTGAAATCCGGATTTGGCATGCGGGGTGCTCAACTGGAGAAGAAGCATTTTCAATGGCGATCTTGCTTGAAGAAGAAGGTCTTTATGATCGAGCAAAAATCTATGCAACGGATATGAGTGAAAAAGTATTACAACAAGCAGAAAAAGGAGTTCTTCCATTAACCCGAATGCAGGTTTATACAAAAAACTATTTGCAAGCAGGTGGAGACCAAGCTTTTTCCGAATACTATTCTACGGATTACCAGCATGCCTATTTAAATCCCGACTTGCTCAGGAATATTGATTTTTTTCAACATAATCTGGTTACAGATAGTTCTATTAATGAATTTCACGTTATCATGTGTAGAAATGTTATGATTTATTTCACAGCAGACTTGCAAGAAGACGTTAATCAGTTATTCTACGATAGTCTAAGTAAAGGTGGTTTTCTTGGGTTAGGAAGTAAAGAAACCATTCGTACTATGTTTTTTTGTGATAAATATGAAGATTTTGATTCTCTGGAGAAAATTTATCGTAAAGTATAAGAAAGACTAAAGCGGCCACGTCTGAAGATACAAGGGATCACCAGAAACTAATTTAAATAAAACGAGGATGTCTCAAAAGTGTATCATCTTTTTGAAACATCCTCGTTTTTATTCAAGTAAATTAAGAAAGTATGACTGTTCTTCTTAGTTTGCTTGAATCATGACAACACACATGTCATCAGGCTGATCAATCTGAAGATGCTTTGGCATGACGAAATCGATGGGAGCATCTTCACGGCAAGTCAGCCATTTTTTTGAAACAGCTTTACTTAGTTGAACTAACCCGTCTGCATCGCTAGTATCAAGTGCCTCCATTACCCCGTCTGTAAATAAAAGTATTTGGATGTCATCTTGGTAAGTCAGAGTAGCTTTTTCTATCTTCATTTCATTGAAAAACCCAACTGGACAACTTCCTGTTGAAAGAGGAATTACCTCATCGTTATCAATTAAAGCGAAACCGGGTGGATGTCCTGCGTTTACGTATTCTAATGTTTTGTCTAGTGTGTCAATAATCAGATAAATGGCAGTAAAATAATAATGAACTTGGTTTTCCTCTTTATTTAAAATTGACATCCAACGATTAAGTTCTTTAATAACTTCTTCTGGATTTGTATGAGTTCGGATTGCGTCACGTAAGACAGATGAAATAAACATACAAACTAAGGAAGCGGTTATTCCGTGTCCCATCATATCCAACAAGATGACTCCGTATCGTCTATCGTCGATACGATGCCAATAATACATATCTCCAGCCAATTTATTAGCTGGAAAATACGATGCTTTAATGACTAGATTATCAAGAGTTATAGGTTCGCTTAGTAGACTACTTTGTACTTGCATGGACAAATCCAGTTCACGAGCCATCTTTTCATCTTGCATTCGATGCCAGTCTTTTTCATATTTCAGGCGAAGTCCAACACGGATGCGTGCAAGTAAATCTACTTTATTTATTGGTTTTAGAATGTAGTCGATGCCGCCGGCATCAAGAGCTTCAGCTACTTTATTCGAATCCTCAAGTGCAGTAACAAAGATAACTGGAATATCCTTAAGATGAGGGATTGTTTGCAAGCGTCTGCAGGCTTCGATTCCATCTACATCAGGCATCATTATATCTAAAAGAATAATATCAACATTCGTTTCCTTGGGGTTTGCGGAGTCTATTTGTAAATAGTCAAACATTTGTTGAGCAGATGTAAGCGAAGTGTAATCATGATAACCAGCTTTTTTTAATATCTTTTCGATTACGAAAAGGTTTACCTGGTTGTCGTCTACGATTAAAATCGTCATTCTTTTATCTCCTTTGAGCTTATGCATCGGAAGGTACCATTTCATATCGTTTATCATGGTTGTAATTGAGGTCTGTGAATATCCATCATAATCAAAATATGTATAGCTGATCTTACTATGCATTAATTATATCTTAGTTAGATAGAAATCGAAAATAACTAAAGTACTATAGGGTGATATTGAATATCCTGATTTCTAGTAGTGTAAGGTATTAAAAGTTCATATTTCATGTACATTACCCACTTACCCATTGCACAAAATATTAAACGTATATTTAGTAAGAATATGAAATTTTAATTATAGGTACGAATATTAACAGCGAATATAATAAGCTTGAGAAGCGGGTATTACCTATTCTTTTATCCATTTATATGTTAGTTATTATCACCTACCTGCGTAAATTTTGTGGATGTTTATGCTTGTACTAGTCACAAGGCTCCTTAAAAGAACGGTTTCCACTCCCTGATTAGTACTAAATATTTGCGGGCCTCTGATTAGAGAAACTGATCCTATATATTCCTTTAGTATATAGAAAGAAGGTTATCTATAAATGATAGTAGGAGGAATATATTTTGTTTATTTGAGCTAATGATTAGGGAGTAATTCATGTTTCTAGCTTTTTAATCAAACATGAATCTATGATTGAAATGAGAAATTCAAAGCTAAATGTCAAAAAAGATATTGACACGAGTAAGGAAGAAGAGTATTCTATTAAAGTTGCTGAATGAGCAATGACTAAACATTCCTATTTTGACACGAGTAAGTAAATAAAAAGAAAAATTCATTTTATAAAAATGTTGACTTCTTTTAAAGTGAATGTTAAGATTAGTTGGTCGCTGGATAATAAGCGATTATAAATGAAATTAAAACTTCGTAGAAGTTGACAACTAATCATGGATATGTTAATCTAATTTCAGCTTAACAATAAATTGCTCTTTGAAAACTGAACAAAACAAAGCGCCAACGTTTAAATTTAAGTGAGTACACACTATAAAAACAAATGAGCAAGTCAAACACTTTT
>NZ_JACJHX010000019.1:0-20888 GCF_014138605.1 Peribacillus huizhouensis
TGGTTAGATCCTTCTATACATGATACCGACTATCTGCAACAGTTCCTTAAACCATTTGACGCACTCCAAATGGAAGCTTTTGAAGTATCATCCGATGTTAATACACCAAAGAACAATTCTCCTAATTTAATTCAACAAATATACTGAGCGTTCACCCAGAGAGTCAATTTTTTCTTTTAATAGGTCAATCCTTCACTAATCCTGCTCTCTATTTATTAACACCAAATTCCATATAATCCATCATAATAGTCCACAAAAAAAGGCTACTTATAAAGAGTAGCCAATATTAGTGAAGGGTAACCCATTATATGTAGCCTCCATGCTTGCCCGTTCTAAATTTAGGACGGGGGTAAAAATATAGTTGTTTAATTTCCCATGTGAAATACTTCATTATACAAAAAGATAAAACAATATAGTAAATTTTATTCCACAATCGCGATTCTTGAATACCTAAAATATAATCGCAACCTATTTATAACCCTTAGAATACATACTCCGTTTATTTCTCTTATTTTTATATTTTGATAAAATTCGAGGTTTGCGCTAGAACCTAATTATGAGTATTTACTTGGCGAATACATGGTTGCCAATAACGGCTGTTACTTGTTGTGTTCCCACCCAATGATTGTCTGCTATTTTCGGATTGTAGAAAAACAGAGCGTCATTTACATGATTGGGATTAGATAGCGCTTCATTCACTGCTCGTTTTGATTCTTCAGATGCAGGATGATTAATAGCGCCATTTCCAACAGGTGAAAATTCGTATTTTCCGTTTGGGAGAGGCTGATAAATTACATCATGAATAGAATTTGGGAATTTGGGAGATGCTAAGCGATTTAACACAACTGTAGCTACTGCCACTTTCCCTTGATATAGCTCACCTTTCGCTTCTGCCTCTACTAATCTTGACAATAAGTCTTTATCTTCAACTGAAATAGCAGAAGACTGATCCGGCTGTGCTTGAGGTGAAGAAGCCCTGCTTCCGATCGTTAACGTTTGTCCAATATAAATAGTATCATTTTGTAACTGATTCGTTGCTTTTAGTCCTTCCACTGTTACTCCATTTTGTTTTGCAATGCTAAATAAAGTATCTCCCGTTATCACCTTATGTATAGAAGAAATGCTAGCTTGTGCTACTCCTGTATGATCAGGAATTGTTAATGTTTCACCAACATATATGATATCATTTTGACGATTATTTGCTTTTTTTAATCCATCAACTGTTATCCCGTTCTGTTTACCAAGTCCCCATAAAGTATCTCCTTTCACCACTTTATGTGGTGCTGCATCTGCTGTTCCTTGTGCTACTAGAAATGCTAAAGATGCTACAGAAGTAACTACCCATTTTTTCACGCTTGTCTTTTTCATAAAAATACCTCCTGAAAAACCTAACCTGCTATTACCTTAGCATAGAAATTTAGGGTTCCATGAAAAATATGGGTTACATTTGTTCTAATTCGATTAAAATTCTTACATAGCAGATGATAATGTTACAACATTTACGGTCGACTTGACAATTTACTAAATACATGACGGTAATATTGCTAATTAACTTTCGAGGAGCTTTTTTCTGTTATGCCGACGTTTTTATAGTTGGATATAGGAGCTCTACCAGGTTTAAACTTCCAATTTTTTTAATAGTATGGCTAACAATATAGCTGAAATGACTGGCAAAGAATTGAGTGAACTATCAGAATGACAGGCACAAAAAAAGCTAATCATAAAGGGTAGCCAATAGTAGTGAAGGCTATCCCATTATATGTAGCCTCATTGCTTGCCCGTTCTTCACACATGTCCGAATCGTTTATTCCTGCACAAATGTAAACTGACAATTAAATTAATCTTTTACTCACTCTAATAATCATTATTTCATGTTGCCGAAACAGGAATTGTTTCTGTTTTTGGTACAGGTGGTTTAACAGTAGCAGGTATACCTGGTATGTAAACTACTCCATCTGTACTTGTCTTGAATTCAGCTTTTGCTTTTTCAAGAATTCCATCTTGATCGAGCAGCAATTCATAAGCAGTTAATGCCATTATTTTTGCTGCATAATGCATTCCCTTCAGCCCAATCGATGAACCAAATGAGGCTGTAGCCTGCCAAGTATGGAATTGAACCCCTAGTGGTGCGCAAGTAGTCATAATTTGCCCCATGGGAACAATCCAAGATACATCTCCTACATCGGATGATCCACCAATGGTTAAACCGAAATGATCCATGTTGTGGTAAAAGTCTGTATCGAGCGTTTTACTTGCATCCTTACTCATAAGGTGAGTTTTCGCTCCTGCCAACACAGATGGCTCAACCGTTTGAAGGAGTTCTTCAGCAAATGTCTCTTCCTCTTGAGTAAAAGTGAATGGTTCTGCTGCTTCTGCTTGCCTATACATAAGCTCATTCAGAGTTTCGTTTGGGAGTGTTTCATAGCATCCAGATTTGATTTCCCAGTGTACCGAGGTCTCTGTCATCATAGCTGCCCCTTGAGCAACTTTTATTAACCTTTCCTCTAATTCCTCCACCTGTTTACGGTCTGCTCCACGCAAGAAATAATAAACACTAGCCTTATCAGGTACAACATTGGGTGCCATTCCCCCGTTTGTAATCTGATAGTGGATGCGAGAACCATCTAGAACATGCTCCCGTAAATAGTTAGCACCGACATTCATTAACTCAACGGCGTCTAGTGCACTGCGTCCAAGATGTGGAGCAGCACCTGCATGGGCAGTTCTCCCAGAGAAATAAAATTCGATTGCCGTTAATGCCTGAAATCGAAAATTTGCTGTCGTATTGATCGTTCCAGGGTGCCATGTAAGGGCGCAATCTAAATCATCAAATACGCCAGCTCTTGCCATAAAAGTTTTTCCGGATAGCAGTTCTTCAGCAGGGCACCCATAGTATCGAATCGTCCCTGGTAGCATTTCTGATTCCATTCTTTCCTTAAGAGCAATCACAGCATTTACCCCAGCAGTACCAAGCAAGTTGTGACCACAGCCATGTCCTGGGCCATTTGGAACGATTGGGTTATAATTTGGAGTGATGTCTTGGGATAATCCTGGTAGGGCATCAAATTCGCCGAGAATCCCTATGACTGGTTTTCCTTTACCGTATTGTGCAACAAAAGCGGTTGGCACATCACCAATCCCAGAAGTAACCTCAAATCCTGCTTCTTCTAGAGTCTTAATTTGCAAGGTAGATGCAAACGTTTCATTATAGCCTAATTCAGGGTTTGACCAAATTTGTTTGGCCAAGTCTGTAAATTTAGCTTCATTCTCATCCATCCACTTAGTAATGTTCGATTTGCCCATTTCTTCATCCCCTTTTCTTTAATTATTGACTCTGTTAAAGTTCAATGTTTAAAACAGCCTAGTGATTCATTCAATCCTGCGACCAATCCCTCAATTTGCTTTTTCTACAGCAGAATAATCTGTTGCTGTTTGGCTCTTTTTAGATAATGGTAAGAAACAAGCTACAACTGCAGCGACTAGGCAGCATACTGTTAAGAAAATGAACGCGGCTTTGTAAGACCCTGTCGAAGCGATAAGGGCCCCCATAATCATTGGGGAAATAATACCTGCAGCCTGTCCTCCAAAATTTATGATGCCAAATGCGGTACCCACTACTTTCTGTTCCATAACCCGATGTGGCACTGTAAAGACAAAACTCATGACAAATGACATAAAAGTAAAAGCAATGCTCTGATACAGAATGACCTGAAAAACACCGGATGCAAGTGACATTAAATAAAGAGAAGCCCCTGTAATAATAATTCCAGTTATTACTCCATATTTTGCCTTCGAACCAATCTTATTAATGATTCTTCCACTAATAATCATCCCTATTGTCAGAAATAAGGTAGGAATCGCACTGAATAACCCAACTGATTTAAGATCGATTCCAAGTCCCTGCATTAAGTATGAAGGCATCCAGGAAAGAAGACCCCAGTTTGTAACATTAACAAAAAAGAAGATTAATAGAACTTTCCATAAATAAGAATTGCAGAGCAACTGTGCATATTCTTTTCTACTAGGCTTCACTGCTACCCCAGAATTAGAGTAAGTCCCTGCTTGCCTAGTGGATAGAAGAAACCAGACCACAAAAACAACACCTAATAGACCGACGAATAAAAACACGTTCCGCCAACCAAATGCAACTAATAGTGGAGCACAAAGAATCGGCGCAAGAGCAGCACCAAATGCATTTGAAGACATCATTGTGGATTGAGCTTTCGTCCTTTTATCAGCGGGAAAATAATCAGATATTGCTTTCGTACTTGCTGCAGGATATCCCCCTTCGCCAAGCCCAAAAAGAAACCGAATAAGAAGTAACGAAGTAAGAGACCAAGCAAGTCCAGACAATGCAGTAAATATCGACCAGGCCACAACAGCTACCACGATGACTTTTCGTGATCCAAAACGGTCTGCAAGCCAGCCACCTGGAATCTGCATTAGTGCATATCCCATGAAGAAGGCACTTAGTACAATCCCTAATTTTGATGCATCAAGTGTTAAATCTTCTCCAATCTGTACAATTGCAAGACTTATAACAGTTCTGTCAATGTACGATATAATCCATCCAAAATAGAGAACTAATAAAATCATTTTACTTCTTGAATTGTTAGCGCTTTCATTCATTGTAAAACCTACCTTTTTTTTAAAATGTGTGTAGATTAACTATAAATAAACAAGCCATTATTGTCATTGTCTAAACTTACATTACTTTCTGAATATTATTGTAAATCTCTACAATATATAGGATGATGAATGGAGGATTGTACAATTAGTTAAGGGGTGAATCGTATGGAACAGAATGAGATTACAATGCGCGGATTTAATGGTGCTTTGACATACCATGTTTGGATGTTGTCTTGCACAGAAGAGTGGGTCCACTTATATAACGACCTATTTATCGATCATGAGGAAACCCTTTTTTCAAATGAAGATTTATGGCCGTATTCAACCGATATAGAAAGTAATAACTATTCTACTTGCTACAATCCTCAGACAAGAAGCCAATTGTTTGAGTTTGCAACGGAAGTACCTGAATCAACTTTAGTCCGTGCCTGTTTACATTCCGATAGGACGTTATCTGAAATCGAGTGTGATTTTTTTGTGCTGAAAGTCCGTAATTTGCTACTTCAACAAACATTAGAGCGATACTGGCATGAAAATGATGCATGGCTAGAGGGTTTGCATTCGCTAACTTCAATGCTCGAGTTGGAGGAACTGTTAAACAACATCATGCATAACGTATTGATTGCTATTCCAACAGTGGACCTTGGATTTTTAATGCTTTATGACGATGAGACACAAAAACTTACTCCAAAAGCAAGCTTTGGATTTGGACCAACTATTTATGATTTCAAGACCAGCATAGGTGAAGGTGTTGGAGGAAAGGTATTCCAGGATGGAATAGGTCGTATCTTCAATACTGAACAAGGATTGGAAGCTATGACTAATGTTCAGGAAAACAATATGAAAAGTTTATTGGCTGCAATGGGAGTTACAGTGATTACTAATACAATAGTAATGGCTGTTCCTGTAAGAATGAACGAGGAAAAGATTGGTGTGATAATTGTCCATCAAATTACGAACAAACGAAAGTTGACTAACTCAGATTTACGCCGGTTGCAAGGTTTTGCTGATCAGGTAGCAATTGCCATTACCAACGCAAGACTTTTTTCGAAATTAAAGGAAACAAATGGGTATTTGGTTAAACGGAACCATATTCACGAAGTTTTTACAAAACTGTCTTTAAAGGATTCTGATTTGAATATGATTGCTAAAACAGTTGAACGGATGATCAACCTCCCTGTTTCTCTTTTTGATATAACTAAAAACGAATGGTACCCACATTACACACCACTTTCAAAGAAGCTAAAGAATACAGATTTATTAAATGGATGGGAGGATTCTGTAGATACATTAAGAGTTACGATTAATGAAACTCCTGTTCATTTGTATCCAATTGTTAATGAGGGGATTCCAATTGGTTACTTTGTCGTAGAGCTCCAGCGATTACTCTCTCCTATTGATACTGTAGTGTTAGAGCAGGGGAGTGCTTTAGTTGCACTAAAAATGGTCAATGTCTATTCCATGACAGATATGTACTATAAACAATGTTATGAATTTTTTAATGAACTTCTCCATTATAGGGAGCCGAATCTGCTTGCTTCTAAATCAAGAGATTTTGGTCTTTCTCCAGACAAACCACTTTTTGTCACAGTCATGCAACTGAGTGGGAAGGTACAAGTCGTCGGTAAACGTGAAACATACCAAAGAAAGCTAATTGCCACTCTACATAATGAACTGGCATCTTTTCAGTATCTTCTATTTGGTTTTCAGGATAAAGTGACCATCATCGTGAATGTCACTTCTGAGTCCCAACAAGAAGATGCAATGCAAAAATTAGAAAATGTAGGAAATCTGTGGGCAAATAAGGATGCTCCAGTCCTAACGGGAGGTATAGGGGGGGGTTACCAAGGTCTTGAATATGTTGCAAGGAGTTTTAAAGAAGCGAATAAATCATTATCCTATATCTCAAATCGTGGAACTACTGGCATTATCAATTATGATAATATTGGCATTAACCGTTTGTTTATAAATCAGCAAACGGAGGATATTAGACAATTTATTCAAGAGGTGTTCACACCACTACAATCTCCTAAGGCCCAGTCAAGTAATTTGGACTTGACACTAAGAACATACATTGCTGCTAATCGATCGATACCCGAAACAGCAGAACGTCTGCATATTCATCAAAATACACTCTACCATCGAATAAGAAAAATTGAGGAAATATTGGAAGTCGATCTAAACGATTCTAGTGATTGGCTTAAATTACTTCTAGCCTGTCATCTTAGTAGTTTGTACTGAAATTTTCATCCTAGAAATTAAAGGATTAGGATAAGATGGGGTGAGATTCTGTGATTGAGTCAAGTTTTGTGGGAAATGTTGCTTTAAAATAAAGTTTGAATAAATTAACTCTATAAACCTTGATACAAGAGCAAATAGAAAAAGCGTGTTTTGAAAAAAGATTGATCAAATCATGCTTTTTCTATATTCAACTGAATCATCCTTTTATAAAAAAATATCCCGGTGAATCATTCTTTTATAAAAAAGATTGATCATTTCTGTGATCCATCTTATACAGATAGCTAAGGGTTCGAAGTTATCACTCCCTTATCCCCCTGTTCATACCGTACGTGAGACTTTCACCTCATACGGCGATCCAACTAATCCAATTCAATTTAACCATCAACACTTTATGTGTCTCAACTCCTCTTCCGTTTCAATAAATCGGTGCCTCCTTAAAAATTTAAAATTAAGTTTTTAAATTACGATTTTTTCCCTCAATATCTGTTCAAGTTTTCTTTTCACTCGCTGGAGAGCATTATCAATCGACTTTACATGTGTGTTCAATTCTTCAGAAATTTCCACATATGAATGTCCTTTAATATAAAGGTCCAACGCTCTTCTTTCCAACTCACTAAGCAATTTTGATATTTTTTGATCTATATCATCAGAGTTTTCTTTGTTTATGATTAATACTTCCGGATTCATTATTTCTTGTTCAGAAATCATATCCATGAGCGTATAGTTTGATTCATTATCGTATAGTGGCTTGTCCAGAGATATATAAGCATTTAGAGGACCATGCTTTTGACGATTCGCCATTTTGATCGCCGTTATGATTTGTCTTGTGATACAAAGATCAGCAAAAGCTTTAAACGAGGTCATCATGTCGTCTTTAAAGTCACGAATAGCTTTATATAGACCAATCATTCCCTCTTGATCTAGATCCTCTTTATCTGCACCAATCAAAAAGTATGGACGTGTTTTCATCTGAACGAAGTACTGGTATTTATTAATTAAGAATGCCAGTGCTTCGCTATCACCACTATGAACCATCTTTACCAATACTTTATCTTCTAAATTAGCATAATTTTCAACAATTTGATTTACCTCGATATTTACACTCACTGATATCCCTCCGACAAACTTTACTGAATCTATTACTTAATTAATTGATATATTTCTTTTCTATATAGAATAATTTATCTAGTAATTATGTATTCATTATAGAAATCCGCTGAATAAATCGATTTTATTGTTTTTTGGTCAACCATCTATCAAATTAGTATTTTAATGTATAATAAATGAAAACGCTGTCGATTAAAGTCTTATGTAGGTCTGTTTATTAAATAGTAAGTCCCATTCCTTAGATTCATATATCAGCTTTAAGAGATAATATCACTGTTAACTTTTCCTTAAAAATTGTAAAAACCACCTACTAATTAATTTAATAGGTGGTTTTATATATTTGCACACGTTGTGCATTTAGCCCATTATATGTAGCCCTCATGTCTAAATAAGCCAGCCTTGCCCTTCGGCAAAACTGACTTATAACTATACCCCGCATATGCATACTCTAGCAGCTATGAGTTGTAAATACCGTTGACATTATTGAAATACCAGCTGTCTTTTTAATTGTTTATGATGTTTTTTTCAGCGGAATAATATTATTATCTGTTTGTTGTTTTTTGATTTTTTTTCGATATACGATTTTAGACAATGTAACACTAAATTCATATAAAACGAATAGTGGTACGATAACCAATATATCCGACAAAATATCAGGTGGAGTTATGAAAATAGCTAAAAGGGTTAGTAAAAAGTAAGACATCTTTCTAGCTTTAGCTAGAAATATTGGATTAATGACACCAATTGAGGTAAGGAACATGGCAATGAGCGGTATTTCAAATAATAATCCAAACGGCAGTGTTAAGTTTATCATGAATTTAAAATACTTTTCGGCTGTAAACATGGTTTCAAACGTGCCTTTAGATAAGGATAATAAAAAGTTAAGAACAATTGGATACACGACAAAATAACCGAATGAAAGCCCTGTAATAAACAAAGTAAACAATCCAGGAATGTAGGCTAATGTTATTTTTCGTTCTTTTTTCGTTAGTCCTGGTTTTACAAATAACCACGTTTGATGTGCAGCAATTGGGATGGTAAGTGCGAACGCACTCACTCCTGAAATCATAAAATAAACCCATAGGATTTCAGATGGTCCTAATACTGCTAAATCACGATTAAGATCACGGATAAGCCACTCATAAATTTCCTGCACAAACATGAATGATCCAAATAAAAAAACGATAAAAGCGAGTAATGTAATGATTAATCGCTTCCTTAATTCCCCAAGGTGATTCACAAACGTTAACTCATGATTTTTCATATAGGGCTTTTCCTTCTTCCTTTTAGAAATAAGAGGAAGATGTAAGCTTTGAACTTACATCTTCGACACGCTTACTTAGAATGACCACTATCTTTTTCCTCTGACATTAAATCCTTTGCTGAGCTTTTAAATTCTCTTAATGTATTACCAAATGCACGCCCAATTTCAGGTAACTTAGATGGTCCAAATATGATGAGAGCAATAATTAATATTAAAATTAGGCCAGGTACTCCTATATTTTGTAACATGTTGTTACCTCCATTAAAAATATTTTTATACGATAGAGACCGATAAGATGAACTGTATTTATCCTTTCACTGCTTTTTCCTTTTCTTCATTATTTAATGGTAAAGGATCCATACTTTGATCGTTCGCTGTTAAATCAATTCCATAGTCCTTAGCGAAAACCATATGGGTTTCTACAAGAACACCTTCTTTATTTTCATCCAAATTGAAAACTCTCGCTCCACGAAGTCTGTTTCTTTCAGCACCAGAAAGACCGTACGTTCCAAAACCTGTGTTACCAGCATACCCAAGCAAAATTCCATAATAGTTGCCACAATAAGTGTTTATATGATCATGTCCGCAGAAAACACCCTTAACGTCGCCTCTCTCTAACATGGCTGAAAACAAACCTCCGTTAACCGGTCCTGGACATTCATCTTCATTTCTTTCTCCTACTATATTATGTTTCGTCGCTGCAAGATCATGGTTAGCTTGTGTTCTGCTATCAACACTTCCATACCACATAAAACGATGTTCCCAAAGAGGAATATGAATGAACACGAGTGAAGGTACTTTATAACCGTACTGCTTCTCAAGTTTTTTGGATTTCTCATAATACCAATTAACTTGATTAAAACGAAGCCAGTCCCAAGTAGGGTATCCTTTAAAATCTTGTCCAGCTATTTGTGCTGGTGCATATCTTCCGCTATCAAGAAGCCAGAGGTTAAATGCGGCTTTATTGCCTTTTGATTTTCTTATTAAGAGGTTCATGTTTCCTGTTCCAGTAATGTCCTTTTCTCCAGGTTCATTCATATTATTTTTGTACTTCATATAGAACTTCAGCATGTCATTCTCATACATTCCACTCTTGGTAGAAGAATCTTCATCATGATTTCCAAAGGTAACCGCCCATTTTATTCCTCTTTTTTCCATTGGTTGAGCTACATTATTTAAGGCTTGTTTCATCTCTAGTTCCGTATCACAGCCGCCTGTAATATTGTCACCGTTAAGAACAACAAAATCCGGCTTCTCTGAGTCAAGAACTTTCTCCATAAGTTCAATTGTCCTGCGATCAATTCGTTCATCATCTTGAGTGTCGTTAAATTGTACAACTTTAAACTTTCCATCTGAGTTAAATTGAAGCTTAGCATTTTCAAATTTTTCAGCATGTACATTGTTAGTAAATAAATCTCCCGGCAAACCAGTTGACGCAAGTGTTAACGCAAGCGTACTCATTCCTCCTATTTTCATAAACTCCCTTCTGTCTAACCCTTTGTTTAGATCCTGATTACTCATGAAAATTACCTCCAAATTTTTTAAAATTAATAGAGCCTAGCAATCGAAAAGAGTAAAAATAGGGGAAAAGCATTAAACAGTTTCAAGTATAAGCAATCATTATTTAAGAACTGCCGCCATTATCCCCGTAATCTACCTTTACATCATAGAATAAAAATATTGATAGATTATTAATTATGCTAGAAAGGAAAGTAAAAAAAACAAAGAAAAAACAGAAATCAAATAAACCAAAGCAAACGACACAAAAATGCCTTTCTAAGAAAACATTTAGATTATTTATCGCAGATTAAAGGGCAGTAAAACCCTTAACGAAAAGACTTAGAGAGATCGATGAGGATAAGTGGGGGTTAACTATCCGTAAAGGCCCAATTAAAGGAACATAGACTAAGACCGCCACGTCCTGTGGCAACGTCTGTGTAACCCACATCCTCGTAAAAGCTACCGCTTTTCCTTCGTGCGATGTATAAGCTTCCGAAGCCTTCCTTTTCCTGTGGGCTGCAACTAACACTCAGTGGGGGATGAAGAAACCCCCACTGAGTGAAGTTTCACTTTATAGTAGATAAGATAGATTAAAAAGATGATTTTTTGATATTGTTTTACTTTCCATTTTTGAATAATTTACAAAACTTAATTTTTCCTTAGTCTTATTTTTATTTTCATTTCTTATAATATATGAAAACAAAACAAATCAAAATGATGGAGGCCTTGGGAAGATTATATGGATAAGTATTTAATTACAGAAAGATATAGAGTAATAACTAGAGAACTTGAGCTAAAAAATAAAATTAATGTAGTAGATTTAGCAATAAAATTAAACGTAACACCAGAAACGATTCGAAAAGATTTAAGTGCGCTTGAGGAGAAAAAGAAATTACGCAGAATTCACGGCGGGGCTATTCATTATTTTGGCTTGATTAAAGAACCTCATTTTAATAAAAAAATCGGCATCTCTCATCATCAAAAAAAAATGATAGGGGAATCTGCCGCAACTTTCATTATGGATGGAGAAACAGTTGCACTAGATGTTGGATCAACAACCTTACATATTGCGAGTTCAATTAAAAATGTAAAAAATATCACGATTGTGACCAACTCATTAGCAGCAGCCGAAATCTTAAATAATCGATTAGAAAACCAACTATTTGATGGCAAAGTAATCGTCCTTGGAGGAACAACTAATCCACTGCAACGTTCAATCAGTGGACCATTAACCAATCATTTATTAGAACACTTTTATTTTGATAAAGCGTTTATTTCATGTGGAGGAATAAGCAAAGATGGAATATGTGATTTCGATATTGATGAAGCAACTGCATCTACTATTATGATGAAAAGATCAAGAAGTGTTTATGTTGTAACTGATTCCTCCAAAATTAATCAGAAAGCTCTTTTTCATATAGGGTCATTCTCATCAATTGATTGTGTTATTACAGATCAAGAAATGCCCGCTGATTGGTCTAAAGATGCTATGGTTAGAAACCTAAAATGGATAAAAGTAGGTAATATGTATGAAAATTGATTACCATGTTCATCTTGAAGATGATTAAACTTTTTTCAAATTCATATCTATTGAAAAAAACAGAAATGATACTTATTTAAATAGAAAATACTCTGGAGAGTACTCATCCCCAGAGTATTTTTACACTATCATAACGAGCTATTCATGCTATTTAACAGCTTCTTTTAATTCCTTACCTGGTTTAAAAGCAGGAACTTTGGAAGCTGCAATTTGTATTTCTTCTCCTGTTTGTGGGTTTCTACCTGTACGAGCTGCCCGATCGCGCACTTCAAAAGTTCCAAATCCAACTAATTGGATCTTTTCTTCTTTAGCAAGCGTATTTGAGATTGTTTCAATCAAAGCATCCACTGCTTTTTTAGCGTCTTCTTTTGTTAATTCTGCTTGTGCTGCCACCGCATTCACTAGATCCGTTTTGTTCATCGTTCAAACACCTCGTCCTTTATTCTAAAAAGTATGTAGTATTTCTCCCTAAACATAACATACGTTCGGTGTGTCTGTCACTTGTAAAGCTAGAGAATATAATAGGTAGCTATATTTCTGTCATTATTGGATTCCCTCTTTGCAAATTCCGATAAGGAGTATTATGTAAACTCATCTTGAAATAAATGTGAGTTTTTAATCTATCTAATTAGCTAAAGGCTGCTTTAATTCAACAACGTGACACCAAATTGGTGGTCTTTTTAATATGCGAAAATAGGAAAAGTCATACATTTAGAAAAACCCCTTATTCAACAAAGGAGTAGGATTTAAAGAAGGACGACCTATAATGTTTGTCCTTCTTATCAGAATCCCTCGTAACCCTGTATACAACTTAACATAATAATGAGGCAATCAATTGGCTAATTTTTAGTATGTTTTAAATTAAAAAAGTGAAACATGAAACAAAAAATATTGTCTCAATAGATCTTAGTCTATGTTGACGTGTGATGAAACGGGGGGACATGAAAAAGAGTTTATTGTATAAGGAACTGATCCTCATGCGACAAACCCTTTTTATAATGTTCATTATTCAATTAAAAAGACGCATGAATCATAAATAAAATGAGAAATCCAATAGCCAGTTTTAAATGCCAGTTTTTATCTTTTCTCTTGAATCGTTTAAGCCCCATAAATAGGAGAAAAAATAAGAGAATAACAGCAAGGATTCCCGTGATATTCGTAAAGTCCCATTTAAATCCCCTCATAATCGCTAAATAACTATGAAGCAAAATTAATCCAGTAGATACTATCGCAAGGGGCACATGCCATTTGCGGACTAACTTTCCTAAACCCTGTATGAAACTCTTTAATTGGAGATTGTTCCATCCTATTGTTTTCAAAGGTTTCCATTTTAATAAAAGAAAAACAGGATAGATAGCAAAAACGACAAAATACACAATTCTTGAAATAGACCCAAATTGTTTTAGGATACCCTTATAATGTTTGTATTCTTGTATCATTAGCTGATGATGATTAAGAGAGATGAGTAACAATCCAATGAAAAATAAACAAATTGTTATGGTTATACAGATAACGATGGTTTTTCTTTCTTTTGGATTTGGAATATAACTGGATAAAAAATGAGTGTTTTTTCTAGCACTCGGATTTGAACTCATCGTAGATGCTCCCTAGTATTTTAATGTGAAATATAACGTCAGTATAGTCTATATAAATGAAAATTTGATTAAAATTAGATAAGTTTTATATAAATTTTTTCTTATAAAAAGGAAGTTGATACTTTTTAAATTATCTATATATTACGATAATGTATCCATCTACTGCGTGATCTATACAAATAGTATAGATAGGACTATCCATTTGTTTTTTATGCAGCTACCATGCTTCTTCAGAAGCCGAAAATGTTGATTCATCACAATGTATAAAATCATGTATAACCAATAAAAATGGGGAATTCTGAACCCCTTGGTGCTCGGGTAGCTTTAATTCAACAGCATGACTACCAAATTGGCTGACTGTCACTTATCGTCTTGTGAACGCTAATACCATGAGAGGTTATGACTATAAACCAAGCATACGTCTACAAATAGGCAAATATCTAACCCTCATTGAACATGGACACATACACTAATTTTGAAACAATTTGAGGAGGAGAGATAAATGGAAAGACAAATTTTGGGAAGTTATGGCTTCATGGGATATGGTGGTTATCCGTTCCATTATGTATATGGTGGATATAGTCATAATCCTTATTATACAACCCACAATCCACTCCACAGTTATGCACCCTTCATAAGCCCAGTCATGTTTCATGGTGTTCCAAGTATAAGTGGATTTCATGGTGTTCATGGAATACCTGGGTTTCATGGTGTACGTAGTTTCGGAGGAGTTAGATAATGCGGTTATGATACTAACGAGGAGGATCTAACATGTATTCTTATTTATATAATTATGATGATACAAATAGACAGTCTAATAAATTGATGAGTGACATTGAAAGAGCAATTAATGGAGAATACAGTGCCATAAATTGTTATGCTAAATTAGCTGAAATGGCTTCGAATGATATGGAACGAAAACAAATCCTTGAAATTCGGAAAGATGAAATAAAGCATTTTCAAGAGTTCGGACAAATTTATGTCAGTCTAACTGGAAGACAACCTCAACCAAAAATCATCCATGAATGTCCTAATATATATTTAAAAGGGCTAAACTTTGCAATACAAGATGAGCAAGAAACTGTTGATTTTTACTTAGATATTGCAGACGAAACATCTAATCAATATATTAAAGAGGTATTTCGAAGAGCATCCGTAGATGAGCAAAATCATGCAGTGTGGTTTTTATACTACTTTTCAAAAGCGAAATGATCGAGCTAATTTCAAATTGTTCATGGCGAACTAATAGGGCCGTTAGTTCCATTAGAAAAATACTACTATTGATGGTATTTTTAATGTACGTTAGAAGAATATCGTTTACCTACAAACAAGATTTTGGTTGCCTTAATATCGCCTTATTTCTATATAAGAGGATTTAGAAAAATCAATTTGCATGTAACATAATATGTATTATGTTACATGCATTTTTTTACTTGGGCACAAAAGATTGATAAGGTTTGTCGTTGTGATAATGGTAGGGAAAAAAATAAATAATTCTTTATTACGGGTTATCGTGAAAAAGAGGCTGTTCCAAAAGGTCATAGAAAAATGAGCTCTCTGGGCCCAGCCTCTTCTCGGAACTTATCAGCTATTGCAACCATGGGTGAGTCCCTTATCCTTATCCTAAACGCGATGGGGATCGACGGTATGACTGCTCACTGGGAGTTTGCCTATAGTCCAAAACATTTAAAAAAACTATCAACATTACTTGATTACCCAATGTTGCCGAATAACTGTTACGATGAGGGTAGCAAACATCCTGTTTTCCCAACACATACTGTAATCGAGAGAGCAGGCTTGAAAATCGGCGTGATTGGGATTGCTTGTCATATTGTAGATAAGACAATGCCTCCACTTCTCCTTTGGCATCAACTTTACACTTGGGAATGAGGAGTTGCCTTCGCAAATTGATAAGTTATGTAGTGTGATAAAGTCAATCTCATAGTGGTTCTTTCACACTTAGGATTCCCTATTGAAGTCAAGATTGCCTCTTAAGTTAAAGGAATTGATGTATTGTTGATTGCACATACCCCTAACCGTCTTAACAAATCTGTCCTTATAAACAACACCCTTATCATCCAATCCGAAAAAGGCGATTCATTTCCACTTATTTAGAGTGTTGCCCTGCATAAAATTGAAGTGAGTGTCTTCTCGCCTAAAATGATAATTGGGGATTTCGGTAAGGTTTAACGACTACTATATTAGTAGTATTGGTTAAACCTTACAAAATACTAAAAAGGAGAGCTGATCACTATGACCGCTCTCCCTTACATATAAATATTATTATTCTTGGAATATTTTGAGTAACAAAATTTTCGAAAAACACATCTGGTATCAATCCTAAAAAATCGGGACGAGGTGCCTGTCCCCGTGTTCCTTAGTATTTTTTAAGCGCTTCAATCATTAGTTTCCAAAAACCTTCTACATCAAGTTCTAATCCAAATTTAGCATTCACTTCTCTACCAGTGACTCCGTGTAGATCAACTAATGTGGTTCCTGCAGTAAACTCACCTTTCGTTTCCACGGTAACGTTTACATCTTTCGTCTTAAACAATTCTGGTGCAACACAATAAGCTACAGTTAATACATCGTGTACAGGTGCCCCATCAAAATCGAACATCTCTTTATAAGTAGAGGCAAAAAATACTAATAATTCACCTACTATTTTTGCAACATTGTTATCAATTTGATTCACTTGATCGATTACTTCTTTTGTTGCCAAAGCTTGATGCGTGATATCTAGCCCCATAACGACGATTGGAAGCCCACTATCAAATACTTTTTTGGCAGCTTCTGGATCCGCCCAAATATTAAATTCAGCCGTTGGTGTCCAGTTACCAAATGTTCCTCCACCCATAAGAACAATTTCTTCTATATTATCCTTAATTTCTGGTGCTTTTGTTAAAGCTAGAGCAATATTTGTTAATGGGCCTGTTGGTAGAATGGTAACAGGCTCTTTTGATTCTTTTACCAGTCTTATGATCGTATCAGCTCCATGCTCCCCACTCCAACTACGAGAAGGCTCGGGCAATTCTGGACCGTCTAAACCTGAATCGCCATGAATACCAGGTGCGGTTTCTCTGATTCGAATCAATGGTTCGCTTGCCCCTTTTGAAACCACAACATCCGGTCGTGAAACTAAATCACAAACTTTTAATGCATTCATCGTCGTTTTTTCAATCTCAGCATTTCCGGAAACAGTTGTAATCGCCAAAATTTCCAATTCTGGTCTTGCTGCTGCTAAAATAATCGCAATTGCGTCATCATGTCCTGGATCACAATCCATAATAATTTTTCTTGTCGTCATAATCATTCACTCCTAGTTTATATGTTTACATTACAATACCTATTATTGTTCCTGAAATGACAGATGCTAATGTCGCACCTAACAATAATTTTAAAGAATATTTTGCAACATAATTCCCTTGTTTTTCACTGATTGACTTGATTGAACCAGCTACAATACCGACAGTTCCAAAGTTTGCAAAACTAACTAAATAAACAGATACAATAGCAATCGTTTTATTAGAAAGATGGCTGGAAATATCACCAAAATTCAACATGGCAACAAATTCATTCGTAATTAGTTTTGTCGCCATAATTCCACCTGCCTGTACAGCATCTGCCCATGGAACACCCATTAAGAAAGCGATTGGTGCAAAAATATGGCCAATAACTGTCTGGAAGGAAACATGAAATACGCCTACAAAGACTACATTAATCAATTCCATCAAGGAAATAAATCCTAGTAGCATAGCAGCAACAATAATAACAATTTTAAAGCCATCCATTACACTTTCACCAATCATTTGGAAGAATGGAAGTCTTTCTTTTTCTTCAATTTGAATTAAATCTTCATCATCAGCTAAATCATATGGATTAATAATATTAGCAATGATGAGTGCACTAAAAATATTCAATACTACTGCCGTTACCACATATTTAGGCTCTAACATGGTCATATAAGACCCAACCATCGCCATACTTATTGCACTCATTGCTGACGTACAAATCGTATAAAGTCTTTTTGGAGATAGAAGCGGAATTTGTTTAATAATCGTTAAGAACACTTCTGGTTGTCCAAGTGCAGCTGTAGATACAGCAAAATAGCTTTCTAGTTTACCCATTCCTGTTATTTTACTTAAAAACAATCCGATATATTTGATCACGAACGGTAATACTTTTATATAATTTAGTATCCCTATTAATACGGATATGAAAACAAGCGGTAATAACACGGAAAGGAAAAATGTAAATCCACCTTCATTCACCAAATTTCCAAATACAAATTCGATTCCTGAATTAGCGATTTTCATTAATTTCTCAAAGAACCCGCCTACTTTAGTAATCGCAATTAACCCAATACTCGTATTCATCATGAAGTACACGGAAATAATTTGCACAGCCAACATGATCAGAATACGTTTATACTTGATTTGTTTTCTATTGTTACTTACTAAAAAACCAACAACAAAAACAAGTAAAAGTCCTGTAAGTAAGAAAATAAATTTCATACGTAGCTCTCCCTTTTAATGGTAGCGTTTTCATAGTTTTGGAAAAACAACTTCTATAAAGTTTAGTTGCTAATAAGAATCTAAGACAGCTAACTTTATAGAAGTTAAGTCTAAACTAATGACGAACTCTGTTTATTATTTATTTAGTTTGGTTGTTGAAACTAACTGCAATTTGGCTTCCTACTTTAGCATTGTGTTTTACTAATTCAATATTGGCCACAAGGCTTGTACCGTTCGTTAAATCTTTTATTTTTCCAAGCAAGAATGGTGTACTATCTTTACCAATAATGTTGTTTTCTTCTGCTTCTTTGATTGCTTGAGCAATTATTCCATTGATAAAGTCTTCATCCATAGCATGTTCTTTAGGAATTGGGTTAGCGATTACTGCTCCACCATTAAGGTTTAATTCCCATTTCGTTTTTAATGTTTCTGCAATTACGTCGATTGAATCCGTAGAGATATTTAATTTATGTTCACTACTTCTTGTGTAGAATGCTGGTAAAACTTCTGTTTCATATCCAATTACAGGAACCCCTTTTGTTTCAAGGTATTCAAGAGTAAGTCCTAAATCTAGGATTGATTTAGCTCCAGCACAAATGACAGCTACATCCGTTTGAGCTAATTCATCAAGGTCAGCAGAGATGTCCATCGTCGTTTCTGCACCTTTATGAACTCCACCAATACCACCAGTTACGAAGATTTTGATGTCTGCTAAATCCGCGCAAATCATTGTTGTTGCAACAGTCGTAGCACCAAGTTGTTTTGTAGCAACAATATGAGCTAAGTCACGTCTTGATACTTTAGCAACACCTGAACTTTTACCGAATAATTCTAATTCCTCATCTGTTAAACCAATTTTAATTTTTCCATCAATGATGGCAATAGTTGCTGGAACAGCACCGTTATCACGAACAATTTGTTCAACTTCACGAGCCATTTTTACGTTTTGTGGATACGGCATACCGTGAGAAATAATAGTAGACTCTAATGCAACGATTGCTTTTCCTTCTGCTTTTGCTTGTTGTACCTCTTGTGATAATTCAATATAGTTTTTCATTTAAATTGCCTCCATATCTAAGATAAATTGTTTTTTTGATAATTCTTGTCTAACTGTATACTTTGACATAATCGTTTTATGGGCATTGACCAAGCCAGATTTGACGATGTAATCGATTTCCTTTTTCTGTAGCCAGGAATAAATTACAGCTGAACAAAATGAATCGCCTGCACCTGTTACATCAACAACCATCGGTGTTTCGATAGCTGGAAAATAATGAACCTCTCCATTTTGACTACCTGTCATGACACCTTTTGAGCCATTCGTTACAATCACATTTTTGACACCTAACTCAAGCCATTTTTCAACTGAGTTTTTCCAACTTTCTTCATCACTGATATTAATATTCATAAACGTTTCTGTTTCATCTTTATTTACGATAAGCCAACTTACTGCATTCAAAGATTTTGGAAGCCTATCCATTTTTGGAGATGAAACAGGAATAATGACTAATGGAATATCATGTTTCGATGCGAAAAAGCACAGAAAATCAATCGTTTCACTTGGGCAATTTAAATCCGTTACGATACATTTTGCTTTTTTTAGTATATTAGTATTTTTGATTAACAACTCAGGGGTAATATTCTCAAAAACGTCCATGTCTGCTAATGCAATGGATAAATCCCCCTTCATATCTAAAACGGCTGTATAAGATCCTGTCGTCAAATTGTCACCTTGATAAACATGTTCTAAATTCATGAAAGGAGATGATAAATCATAAATTTCTTGCCACTCTGAATCATGTCCACTTGCTGAAATTAATGTTACATCCTCACCTAATCTACCTAAGTTTTCAGCAATATTTCTCGCGACTCCTCCAACTGATCTAGAAGACTTCACTGGATTAGACGTTTCATTCGTTATTTTACTTTTGGTATAGAATTTCCTATCCACGTTAGCTCCACCTATGCAAACAATAGGAGCTGTTTCATTCAAAACATAAGCCTTGCCAAAGACATACTCTTTCTTGATTAATCCAGAGATAATATTAGCAATCGATGATTTTGATAAACCTAAAATTTCTGATAACTCCTGTTGAGAGATAAATGGATTTTCTCGAATCATACCTAAAATCATCTCTTCATTTTCATTAATATCATTAGCCATTTTTACACCTCTCTTCTTCAAAACAATTGTTTGCATAACCAACATGTGTTTAGTATACGCTTACTTTTTAAATTGTCAATCATCTTTTAAATGATATTTTTATTAACAATGACATGGTTTAAAGATGCCAACTTGTCGGTTGAAACATCAAAAAAACAATTGTTTTCATAACCAACATGTGTTTAGTATACGCTTACTTTTAAAATTGTCAATCATCTTAAAATAATATTTTTATTAGCAATGACATGGTTTAAAGATGCCAACTTGTCGGTTGAAACATCAAAAAAACAATTGTTTTCATAACCAACATGTGTTTAGTATACGCTTACTTTTA
>NZ_JACJHX010000019.1:20979-27830 GCF_014138605.1 Peribacillus huizhouensis
CTTTTTAAAATTGTCAATCACCTTAAAATAAATATTTTTATTAGCAATGACATGATGTTGAAAATGCCAACTTATCAGTGTGGTTTTTATTTCGTATAACGGAAATGCAAACACCTACTAATATGTTTTTTAAAATTCAACACCATGTAAGTTTTACTTAGTACTAATGTTGCTTAACTTTGGTTTTAATTAACAATATATTACTATTAAGCATTGTTGGTAAGGTCATTCCGAGAAGAATGGTTACAATCCCAACTATTTGCAGTGTAGTAACATGTTCACTTAACAAGATGACGGACACCATAACAGCGATTGGCAATTCAATAGCACCCAATATGGATGACATACCTAATCCAACTTTAGGAATTGCAATCGTGAATAAGTATACCGGAATAATCATCCCAAATAACCCTAATGCCAACCCATACATCCAAAGTCCCCCGCTAAACAAAGTGCCATTCCAAATCACTTCCGGTGATTGAAAAACAACAGACATCATCAAAGCAAAGAATGAAACCAATACTAAACGATTAGAGGTATTCATATTTGTTGTGGCCTTCCCGTTAAAAAATAAAAATAAGGAATAACAAAGTGCTGCTGCTAACCCCCATAACCATCCTTGGAAAGGTATTTGAGATACATCAACATCTATTAAACCAGCCGCTGGTATCGTCCCAATGACCAAGATTAGTAAAGATATCGTTTCAATTCGACTGGGAAATTGGCGTTTGGTTATACAAGAAATCAACATGCCGATCCATGTAAATTGAAACAACAGTACAACGGCCAAAGAAGCAGGTAAATAGTTCAAAGAACGACCATATAAAATATTAGTCAACCCTGTAAAAACACCAGCAAAGATCAGAATTTTAATCCCATTAAAGCTTAATTTTGTTCGATTTGTAACAATGAAAATAAACACCGCGATACAAAAACCAAAGAAGAATTGACTTGTCACTGCTTCAGAAACTGAAAAACCACTGCGCATGGCTAGTTTTATGATCGTTGAAACGACACCATAACTACTAGCTGCTATAACGACCAACAAAGGGTACAAATACGTTTTCATCATTATATTTCCTCCTACATGTTTATTATCCGCTCAATTATGACTATGATTTTTAGAAAACCTACAAAAAATCATAGTCTTCAATATAATTCAAAGATAGACGTATTTACAATCTCTTTTTTTTGGTTATTATAGTTTAACCTATCATTTGTCTGTAAAACTTTCTTCAATCTGTGTAAACAGGCAGAAGGTAAAATTAGTATTATTCTATTTGCAAATATACATTTACAAACATTTGTTTATATAATAAACTAAAGTTCAATAAGGGAGGAGGTTGTGCTATGGATAAAGAGAAACAAATTTTACATTACATAAAAATGAATCCTTTCATTTCACAGCAAGAATTATCAAGTAAAGTTGGTTTATCACGACCTGCAGTCGCCAATTATATCGCTAACCTGACAAGACGCGGGGAAATCAAAGGACGCGCCTATATTCTCCAAGAAGAATCGTCGATCGTCTGTATAGGAGGGGCAAACACAGACCGGAAAGCACGATCAAATCAGGAGGTGCGTTTATATTCATCTAATCCGGTAAAAATTACTGAAACTTGTGGTGGTGTAGCACGCAACTTTGCCGGGAATTTAAGTCGACTTGGTTGTAGCACTACTCTTATGACTTGCGTAGGGGATGACAAAGAAGGTAATTGGATACTGAATGAAACGAAAAGTCAAGGAGTCGATGTTAGTCAAGTATGGGTGTTACCAACAGAACGAACAGGGACTTTTACCACCTTATTAGATATAAATGGTGAAAGTATTGTCTCTATGGCTGATATGAATATTTATGAAAAAATGACAACATCCATGTTTGAGGAAAAATGGTCCTATATTGTTTCCGCTCAAGCTGTTTTTTTGGATATGAATATCCCTAAGAAATGCCTCGATTATTTAATTAATCGCTGCCGTGATGAAAACATTCCGATGTACATTGATCCGGTATCAACAGCCAAAGCACGAAAACTTCCATTACGTCTTGACGGTGTAGAAATGATGCTACCTAACCGAGAAGAGGCAGAAATACTTGCTGACATAAAAATCGACTCAATCGATGATTGTCAATTAGCTTGTGAAATAATTAGCCAGCGTGGCGTCAAAAAAATTATTATCACACTTGGTAATCAGGGGGGCTATTATTTTTCTACTGAGGAATCTGGACACTTGCCTCCTTTTAAAACGGATGTTGTTGATGTCACAGGGGCGGGGGAAGCATTTGCTTCATGTGCAATCTATGGAATCTTAAACGAAGAATCGCTTTTTAGTGCTTGCCAACTAGGTCTTGCTGGTGCTTCACTTACCCTTCAAACCGAAGAATCAATCTCCTCCTTTTTGAAACCTGAAAAAATTCATGAAATAGTAAAGGATTTTTCGTAATGAAATCACCTTTTCACCGTAGAAATACCTCCTTTTCGTTACGTAGAAGGAATTACTTCGTTGAAAAAGCATCTGCCTCTTCCTAAGCGGATGCCCTTTTTTAACTAGTTTCTTCTATAAAAAAATCTATCAACTTTTCTGGATATGAAAACACTCGTTAAAAACCTCGAATGACTGTAGCCAATCATTTAACTCCTATTCAAAGACTTCTCATTCACCATTCACTTTATCTAATTGCTAATAGTATTGATTTTTCCCTCACAAAATACTAAAAAGGAGAGCTGATCACTGTGATTGCTCTCCTTTTCTTACGTATGAATACCGTCCGTGGAATACTCTATGGTGTAACAAAATTTTCTGAATCGTGCCTTGCACAATCCTTAAAATCGGGATTTGGAGTAAAAATATGACCCTTTATTACGCTTTTTATAAAACCCCGTTTCTTTAGGTTTGGTGCAAACACCCAACTTGACGAGCGCCCCACCCTCCTTTCCAAATCTTTCGAATGAGATTTGTGAATTTAATCAATCGAGTAGGAGAGGGGTGACTAACCCCCGACCTCTCACATCATCGTACGTACCATTCGGTATACGGCGGTTCAAATTAAATGTGACGTAAAGTTTCGTATCGTTCAGATAGACTTTTGAGACCCTCTTTCCGCCAAAATTTCACAAACACCACACTAGCATTACAATAAGTATTCAATTTTGCTTGAGATTCTTCCTCAATTAAATGGCCCTTTAATGGAAGAACTGAAACATGATAACGATTTCTTAATTCTTACTTAACTAAGCACCCGTTAGTTGAACAAGAAAAAATGGCTGCCGATAAAACAACCATATCTTGAACCAACATATAGTGAGTAAAACTACTTCAGCTGGGTAGTATATGTTTAGGATGGTGTGATTTCATCACCAGCATATTCCCCATTAATAAACAAGGAAGTGAATAGATGAATCAGAGTAACGAACGCAATAACTTTGGTGGAAATGTAGAAGAAAGTGGCAACAATCGAGCTGGTAGTAATGCTAATCAAGGTACGAGTGACTTTGGTGAAGCAGCAACAGCAGGAACTCTTAATGGAGCCGTTGCGGGTGCTATGATAGGTGCTCAATTTGGACTAATTGGTACTGTAATAGGCGGTGTTTCAGGAGGTGCTATCGGTAACCAGATTGTAGAGGGGGCTGTAGTCGATGACAAAACAGCTTCCAAAAATCATGATGAGAGCAATAATAACTCTATAAATAAGTAGCAGGCACTTTACAAAAATGTATTTGTGTTAATCTCACCAAAAAAGGACCGTCAAAAAGACAGTCTTTTTTTCACTAGCCGAGTAGAAGGGAACCTCTCTACCTTACGGTAGATTGTGTTCCTCCCCCCTCACAGAACCGTGCTTGCGCTATTTACGCACACGGCTCCTCCTAGTCATCATTCACAAAATGTAGCTAATCACTTTTCTTCAGTCATATATATTCACCTTAACTCTTGGTGAAGGTTTCGGATATTTATAAAGAAAGAGTCTGAATTTATCCCGAGTAAGGGATTTACTTTTGCTAATTCTGCTATCCTTAGTAGTTTTGTTACCATTTAGTATACCTACCTCTGTGTGTAGTAAATGTGTCTCTAGTAAGGGTGATAACTGGTAGCAGCCTTTCCTCCATCCGATTTACTAACATTATGGAGCTCAATCCCTTCAACCATGTGGCTTTCGGCCCGCCACCTAACTGTCTACGCTTAAAGGCTAATGTTACCATTAGCCCTCCAAGACTCGCTACGAGTGAATGGCTAGTTCTTTCTCGACGGGAATCCCACCCGTTATATGATACGACCTAGGCTCGGCCGCACAAGCACCCTTTAGTTGAAGAAGCCATCTATCGCAATTTTAACTTGGACCATTCCTCTTCGGGTATTAACTCGGTAATAATGCCGAGCCACTTCTGGTTCATTAAAAATACACCCGCCTCCCCTTTCTCCCATGGAAAAAGTTACTTTTTTGACGAGTTTCTTCCATTATATAGTGTACTATTGAAAGTCTTCTTCATATTCCTTTACCAGCTTATAAAAAGTTGTCTTTTTAACGCCCAATTTCGCCATGGCTTTTACGGCTGTTATCTCTCCTACTTTCCAAAACTCATAGACTTCTTTAAATTCTTCCGTTATTTGAGCTTTCGGTCGGCCGAAGGGTACACCATTTTTCAATGCCATATCAATTCCTTCACGTTGCCGTTTCCGGATGCGGTCCCGTTCTTCCTCCGCCATCCAGGAAAGAATTTGCAGAACTAAATCCGCAATGAATGTACCTAGACTATCTTTATACTGTGTAGTATCCAACAACGGCATATCCATGACCACGATATCCGCCTGAATATTTTTTGTGATATCATTCCACTCCTGAAGAATCTCTTCTTTGTTCCGGCCAAAGCGATCCAAGGAATGGATATATAGCACGTCTCCTTTTCTCAACATTCGTTTAAGCAACTGATATTGGGTTCGATTGAAATCCTTGCCACTTTGTTTGTCCATAAAAATATCTCGTTCGCCTATCCCCTTTTCTTTCATAGCTTCGAGTTGTCGTCCCTCATTTTGATCCTTGCTGCTAACTCTTATGTATCCAAACTTTCGATCATCCATCTGTATCTACCTCATTTTCATTCTATTTTCTATTATTCTACTAAAAAACGTTCATAAAAGTATATGAAAATGAGTGAACGTTCGTAAATATTTTTAGATGTTTTACGAACGTAAAAAACAGCTGAATTATAGTAAAAATAAACCGTTCATAAAAGTGTACTTTTACGAACGGAACGATAATTACTATTTTGAACAACTCTAACAGAACAATTTCACACCTCTATTTCATGCGCTTGAATCTGTTGAAACAGTGTGTACTCTATTGGTACACAAAAATGTATTGTGCTCATTTTCAAATGTTGAGATAATGGGTTGTAGGTTTTTTCATGATAAGACATTAATAAAACTTAAGTTGGCCGCAAACCGCAAATATATATTTTAAGGATGTGGTTAAGAATGATTCCTATAGTGAAACATTCAAAAGATCCACTTAGTAAATTTCGTGACCTTAATTTAATTGGGGGAAATGAAGTAAGCCGTATTTTAGGTGTAGACCATAAAAGCGTTTTGAGGATGGCAAACAACGGACAAATTCTAAAACCTTTAGAATCAGTATCCGGCAGAAGTGTTTTGTGCCGATCTGTAATCCTGGCTGTTCAATATCTCCTCCATGTGGAGTAAAAATGATGGTTTTAGATCCATTCACCTTATGAGAACGAATGTCATAGTCAACTCCTTTTACCTCCACAGCTGCTAATTCTTTATAATTTGCATAAGTATCAGCCATTTATTTCTACCCCTCCCTATCCACTAATTAACTTAAATATCCGTAAGTTGTTTCAATAGTTTTCGAACTTCTAACTTCACACATACCCAACTGTATATTCGCTTACAATTAATTCAATATTGCACTCTATCCCCTTTTTCCCTTCCTTCCTGCCTTCACTTCGCTTTTGTGAAATATCTTAGTTTATGTTTGAATAGCTCCATAAATGCTTATCCAAGCTGCGGTTATTTTTTTGACCCCAAATAGAGAAGGATAACAATCAGGAGTTTTTAAAGTATTCTAAGAAGAATTGAGTGAAAAGAATACTTGATATCTTAACTCAGTAAACAATGTAATCAGTGTAATGATGTCTTGAATATGAAAAGTCATCAAATAACCTTGCTTAGATAAACAGAGCCATCAGAGGGGGGCCCTGAAAAATTCCTATACGGAATGTGGCTTTTAACAAGAAAAGATCTTAATTTCCTCATAAAAATCAAAAAACCCTTATAACCAAGATAAGCATTCGCTGTTCTTGGTATAAGGGAGAAATTAATCTTATTTCCACTTCTTTTTAATCTGAAACATAAGATTCAATTATATTGATTTTAGGAATGATTGCTTTAAGCACCCATTCTTCAAAAAATGATTTATTCTACAGACGCTGTCACTGCTACTGGAGTCACTTCAATCTGAGCTGCAAGAACAGCAGAGTTAACTGATGCATGTTCTTTCGCTGTCTCACTTGCATGCTCACCAGCTTGAGAGTTAAACTTGTTAATCGCAGATTCATTGAATTTTTCCTCAAAAGATTTTTCATCTTCTGTTCCTGCTGTAACAGCTTCTTCTGTTCCTTCAGTTACTGCTTTAGTAGTTTCTTCCGCAACTTCTTCTGTTCCTTCAGTTACTGCTTCAGTAGTTTCTTCCGCAACTTCTTCTGTTCCTTCAGTTACTGCTTCAGTAGTTTCTTCCGCAGCTTCTTCTGTTCCTTCAGTTACTGCTTCAGTAGTTTCTTCCGCAACTTCTTCTGTTCCTTCAGTTACTGCTTCAGTAGTTTCTTCCGCAGCTTCTT
>NZ_JACJHX010000019.1:27924-50803 GCF_014138605.1 Peribacillus huizhouensis
TAGTTTCTTCCGCAGCTTCTTCTGTTCCTTCAGTTACTGCTTCAGTAGTTTCTTCCGCAGCTTCTTCTGTTCCTTCAGTTACTGCTTCAGTAGTTTCTTCCGCAGCTTCTTCTGTTCCTTCAGTTACTGCTTCAGTAGTTTCTTCAGTTACTGCTTCAGTAGTTTCTTCCGCAGCTTCTTCTATTTCTTCCTGCGTATCAGTTGCTAGAACAGCAGAGTTAACTGATGCATGTTCTTTCGCTGTCTCACTTGCATGTTCACTAGCTTGAGAGTTAGCCTTATTAAGTGCTGATTTATTT
This sequence comes from Peribacillus huizhouensis, assembly GCF_014138605.1. Classification (GTDB taxonomy): domain Bacteria; phylum Bacillota; class Bacilli; order Bacillales; family DSM-1321; genus Peribacillus; species Peribacillus huizhouensis. The sequence continues at coordinate 28,224 of NZ_JACJHX010000019.1, forward strand.
TCTTTAGTTTCCTTTATTTCTATCACTTCTGTTGCTTCGGCCTGAGTTTTCACTACTGTAGGTTCTACTGCTTCCACTTGCTTTTTATCTGCCTTCACCTTGACTTCTTTAACCACTGCTTTTGCTAATACGGCAGAATTAGAGGCAGCGTGGGACTTAGCCGTTTGGGATGCATGTAAACTTGCTTGAGCTTTAACCGAAACTGCTTGTGCGTGGTCTGATTTTTTTCCATTATTTGCCGCGTCACTCACTTGTCCTCCGGCTAAAACGCCAATTGATAGTACTCCTGCTAATACGATAGATTTAACAACTGTATTTCCTGTAATATGTCTTTTCATTTGTTATTCGCTCCTTTTTTCTTTTACTTATCATATTTTTAGATTTAGTATGTTAAGAAAAAAGGAAAAACTTCGGTGGCTGTAATGGAGGCGCATTCGTCCATTGATTGCTAAATTCTTTGATCCGGGACATATATGACTGACTGACTTCCCGTGTCCAGTAATGCTCCCAATCCAACCATTTATCTGTATAGCTCACTGAACTATTCCCCCACTTTAACCGATCATTGGAGGCTCCACCAGAATTATAGTTGGCCTGTGTTGGAGTGATTGCCTGTTTTTCAAGTGGAATGCTTTTATAAGGGCTAGACGTATTCTTTTCCTCGTGCGAATCCAATCCACCGACAATAGCTACCTTTTTGGGATTGTTTGGTGCAGGCTTATGTTTACTTTCATTAACTGGCTTAACAGCTTTTGAAGCTTGATGTTTTGCTTGTTCTTCGGGTTCAACGCTATGTAAGAGCTTTTCAGAAGGTTTTTCAGTTACAACAGGTTTTTCAGTTACAACAGGTTTTTTCTCTACATCCATTTTAGCAACATCCTGCTTAACTTGATTTTTGTTAGTAACGGATTGATCCGCCCTCTTGATTAGTCCTTTCTTTGCCCCCAGTTTAGTCGCTGCCCTTTCAGTTAAAGTAACCTTGCTGACCTGCTTAACATTTTTTTCAACAGCTTGTCTAGCTGTTTTTGCAAGAGTGCTTGCTTGTTCTGGCAATAGTTTTACCATTTGAGCAGGTTTAGCTGAACCAGCTTCAGAGGAATGTGTAACAGCAGGCGTCTTTTTCTCAGAAGATTTTTTCACAACTTTCCCCTGATTATTAGATGCTGGGTTTTCATTCCTATTGACTTGCTGTTGTACATTAGTAACTTTTTCTGTTGCTTTTTCATTTGTGACAGGCTGTTTTTGAGCAAGATCTGCTTTATTGGCAAACGCATTCATTGGAAAAAACAACGCTGCGCCTACTATTAAGCCACTTAAAACGAACTGCCGAAGGTGCATCAATTTCACCTCCTTTCGAGTTTTAAATTATTTTTATCCTTTATTAATAACATATAATTATCAGTTTGTGTCGAATTTTCGATATAAGTAAGAGAAATCGTTCTTTTTCACTATTAGTCTTTTATCCTATAAAAACACAATATAAGTTTTTACGATTTGGAAGTCAAAAGGGATAAGTAAAATAAAAAGCAGCCAGATGGCTGCATTCCTTTGGTCTTTATCTTTCTGTTTTCTGGTCTTCGGCTGGCGGGAATCGTAAATGGAACAGGAATGGAATGCATGCGCTAGCCGTACAGACCGTGGTTATCGGGCCATTTAATGCCGAAGTGCATGTACTAAAATGACAGAAAGCTCATTTTTAGCATTCTTCACTATTTTACTTTGTAAACATATGTACAAAGATAAAAGTGCATCAATGCTTTGTTTGTGTGTAGTGTATTAATTGGATATGGAAAGTGCCTTTCAACCCCACCTCATTTAAACTAGTAATGCTCCAATTATACCTTAGCGTATCCCTAATTTATTATATATGCCCCCCTTTTTTGCACTTATTTATGACACCTTTCGATACGCTGTTATTACTAAACCACCAAAACAATGTCAATTCTATTAAGTTATGTCACTTATAAAAATTTAAACCTTTTGCTATTGGACTACTCAATTCCTTTTTAGTGTGTGTTCAAAAAGAAGGATAAAAAGAGCCGAGAAGTTCGAGGTGCGATAATCTCTAGACCTGCGCGTATACAGTATTACGTGAGGACCAGAGAGGATGCAATTCGACAGCTATTTTTACCGGACTTTTTGAACAACCTACGTTAAGAGAAAATACTGTTTATGCTTTCATTTTTATTCCTATTAACAAACATTCCACTTTTACAATCGGTTTTCTTGATAATATAAAAATAATAAGTACAGGTATGACTAATAAAACATAATATTGGCCACTTTCTTTGATCCATTCATAAATAAATGAGTTATAAACATATTTTAGAACAAACATATGAAAAAGATATATAACTAATGTAATGGATCCTATTTCAGTAAAAAAGGTATGCTTTCTAGGAACAATACATAAAAAACAATAAGTTGCTACTCCCATAAATAAATAAAGGAATAACTTATATATAAAACCGAATGCAACGGAACCTTCCATTAATTCCTTATAACCTACACGACCATAGAACCACTCCCTCCAAGAAGTTTCACCATAGAAATAAATACTGGTAAAGATTAATCCTAGTACACCCCAGCCTATTAAAGCATTCTTTTTCTTTTTAACCCATTCAAAATGCTTTTCCTCTAAAAAATGACCAACTAAAAAGAAAGGAAAGAAAAAGAATGTTCTCGATAAACTTAACCATTCATTCACTTCACCAACGTAACCAATTATTAGAGATACAATTATTGAAAAAATGATTCCATATTTCCTAGAGGAAAATATAAGCAATAATATATTCCAACAGAATAAGCTTATTAAGAACCATAAGGCCCATCTTGGAGTTAAAATTGTGAATTCAATTTGTTCATCAAATAACTTCTGATAATAGAAGGTATAAATCACCTGGAATATTATATAGGGAATTAATATTTTCTTTATTAGCACCCAGATGTCATTTTTATTTTTTATCTTTTTTGAAAAATAACCGGATACTAAAATAAAAGCTGGCATATGGAATGAAAAAACAAACAAATAAATAGTTAAAATCCATTCGTTTTCTGCTACCATTCTAGCTAGTGTGTGTCCTAAAACTACTAATACGATTAAAACAGCTTTCGCATTATCAAAATAAGGATCACGTTTCATAAAGCTTCTCACCTCTAAAAAAACTATTTGTTAAATCTCTTAATCCTAAAATACGGTTTAAATTAAAAAGCCAGCTTTCCATCGAGAAATGATTTCCGGATTTTACTAAAGGGAATTCCTTGAAGTATCTACAATATCATAGCTTATTTACAGTTTAATTAATGAAAAATAAAAGTTTGATAACAAAGACTTAAACAAAAAACTACTAGGATCTTCTAAGACAAAAAAATTATATCTATAGACGATGAAGCTTGTATCTTATCTTTTGCAAAAAAAATTATTGTTTTTTCCATTATTAAAAATAATATTAAAGATGATAAATGACAAATCATCCGAATATCTTTTCCAGTAGACTTTTTTCTTTGTCTTTTCTAATCTATCGCGATATCATTGATACACATTAATTTTCTTGGGGAATACACCTTTGTGACGGGGGTGTGCGTGTTGGAAGTATTAAACTAAACAAATTATTGTAATCTTGACATTTCCTTATTGCGGGTGGTGACAGCTTCGCTGGTACTACCCCTTTAAGCTTGAAAACTACATAAGGTATCGTTTATCATATATGGATTTTTCAAAAGGAGTATTTTTATGAGCCTATTTGTATTCTCTTAACGTTGTAAATTCCTATTTGCTGTCTGTACCCTTGATAATCCATATATATGTTTTTCTTGTTCAATAATCGGGCGCGATAATGGAATAACAATTAGATTTAAGCGACTTTATTGTTATTTTTTTAAGTACATTAAAGTATCTTTCATCAAAAATTAAACAACTATTGTAAACCCCGTATTAAATTTAGAACGGGGTTATGCTTGTTTGAGGTTTTAAAGCCAAATAACTTTATTGTCACTCTACATCAGCAAACAGAATGAAACTTCGCAAAACATGTTTAGTCAAGAATGTGGATATTAAAAACTATTTCGTTTTACTTAACGATCACAGCAGCTCCATACTAGTTAGTAATATTCTACTAACAAAAATGTAACAAAAATGAAAAAGGAGATTCACCTCCTTTTAGAGAACATTTCACATATATACCCATTCTCTATACTTACACAAAGGAGGAAGATTATTGAAAAACTTGCGTTGGTTCATTTCGGGAATTGCATTGGGCACACTTTTTTTGACAGGTTGTAATAACAACGAGGCTGAGAGTACGAAAGAAGAACAGCAGGAAGAATCCAGTCCAGCAACGAGTATCGAAGATAGTACGGAAACAAGCACGGATGCTAACAATGAAACAGCAAATGAGGACTCTGAAGAAAGCACTGAGGAAACTGATGCAACAACAGCTCTTCAAGATGGAGCCAATACAGTGCTTCAATCGGTAAATAATCTGGAACAAGAAGTAAACGCAGATGCAGATTCAGCTAAAATTCAAGACCTAGGAAAGGAAATCGCTTCGAATTGGGACTCGTTTGAAAAACAAGTTGAGGAACAGTACCCTGATTGGTATGAACGAATTGAGAAAAACCTTTACCCTTTAATTGCGGAAACTGGGAAACAGGGTAGGGATTTGGAAAAAATCAAACAATACTCCAAGGGAGCGAAAGAAGATTTACAGTCTTTTATCAAGGAATTGAAATAATACTATCTAGTTTTATAAATAGTTGTTGCACTGTACGCGGCTTTATTCACTATTGGGGCAGCGATCAATACATTATCATTATAAAAGATTAAATATTGGTTGGATGCTACATTTTTCCCTATCAATGTGCCTATAAGAATACGATAACCAGGGGTTCTTTAACACTATCCCTTATACCAAAAGTATCCTATAAGGCTAGGCCGTTCCCTTTTGGCGTACCCGCATAAGAAAAAACATATATAAAAATAAGTATAAAAGCAGTGGATTTCGCATTCGAAATCGCACTGCTTTTAGCATTTTATACGAGCAATATATGTTGAATTTAGCAGAGAAGCTTATTCAAGTGTTGCCATTTTCTCCTTCAAGGAGAAATAGATGGGTTATTACGTTGTAACTCATCTTTCACTCCTGGTGGTAAGTGGTCATATACGTATTTATTCGTGTAATGAACTATTATACCTTAAATATAATGACAACCAAGCCTACATCCTTTACAAATAGGCAAATACCTACCCCTCATTGAACATGGACACATACACTAATTTTGAAACAATTTGAGGAGGAGAGATAAAATGGAAAGACAAATCGTTGGAAGTTATAACTTCGGAATGGGATATGGTGGTTATCCGTCCCATTATGTATATGGTGGATATGGTCATAATCCTTATAAGAGTTATACACCCTTCATAAGTCCAGGAGTATTTCATGGTGTTCCAAGTATAAGTGGATTTCATGGTGTTCATGGAATACCTGGATTTCATGGCGTAGGTGCTTTCGGTGGCATTCATTGAAGTGTTGGTCAATTGAAATAAGTCCTTCATTAACTACGCCCACACAAAAGCCCTAACAAATGTTAACGGCTAATCAATTCCTTTAATGGGGTAACCCTGAGTATTAGTACATTTCCTTAACTTAGTGCATAGGATAATCTAAAAAATCTGTGAAGGCGTTGAAAAAAATGTACGATGCTCCTTTTTCATATTCCCACCAATATCCCAATCCTTATTATTTTAATGAACCAATAAATAATAATATAATACAGCCCAATTACTGGACTACTCACGATGTTGCTAACCGATTGAATTTTTTTCAATCATCTAATGGAAGTAATAAAGTCGGACTAAAAGATTATGGACGGAAACCATTTGTAATCAATATTAATGAAGCTACAAAACAAAACAATAACTACCGTACAGCACTATGGACAGGAAATAATTCCCAAGTTACATTGATGAGTCTTAAAGCTGGGGAAGATATCGGTTTAGAAATTCACCCAAATGTTGACCAATTTTTACGCATTGAACAAGGTCAAGGGATTGTTCAAATGGGCAAGAGAAAAGATAATTTAAACTTTGTACGAAATGTTTATGATGATTCTGCCATTATGATACCTGCTGGAACATGGCATAATGTAACCAATACAGGTAATATCCCGATGAAAATTTATTCTATATACGCACCTCCACAACACCCATTTGGCACGGTTCATGTAACTAAAGCAGATGCTTTGGATGCAGAACACCGTTCTGACTGTGATATGCACTATTCTCATCCAACAAAGTATCCAAATAGGATTCAAACTAATAATTCTAACAGTGTAAAAACTAGCTTTTCTAAAGAGGAAGCAGCAGCGATAGCTTTACTTTTAGGTATTGATTTTAATAAAAGTAAGTTTGATTTAGATGAGTTTTGGATGGGAGTAAATACCGAGCTTGAACATGGAAAAATATCCAGCCAAACAAATGTAACTGGTGATGAACCTATTATAACGGGGAAAATTGCTCTAGCTCATCTTCACGAGTTTCCTGATTACTACAAAAGATTAAAGGTGCTTGAGGAAGAAGCAAAAGCCTATTGGAACATGATTAATAGAATGCCTAAATGATAAAAACAACTCAAATCGGCAAGCGTGTTTGTGAAATATTTTAATTAAGCTAACGGAGAGCTATTGTTTTTTATTGCATGTAGATAATAGCGCTAAGCTCGAAGACTTTATCCGTTAACCCTAATCTTTTTTTGTGCAGGAGTTAGTTTTCGCCAACTCACTGGTATAAGGTGCTCCTAACGAGAAGGTCTTTTAGCATGCAAAATCGCATACCAATCAGCGGCTGCCTAATTTTTTTAGGCAGTCGCTGATTGGTATGCGATTTAACCTTTAATACCCAAGGAAATATTGATAAATCAATAAAAAAGTAGAGCGGATTCATGTGCCAGTTCCTCTGCTATTATAGATACTTTTATATATGTTTATATACCTGCGGGTACTCCAAAAGAGAACGGCTTAATATAAGGCAGACTCTTTTTTTTGCGTCTACTCTATAGCGTACATATTATTTTTAGGGGTACTTCATAACCTAATTCCCCCCATACTCTTAAGAAATAGCACTTAAATATAGATTTAGTGAATCTTCTACTTCTTTTACGATTAACTGAATGAAATCATGATAATCCTTTGTTGTATGAGATTTATCTAGCGCTTCATAATAAGCTAATCGGTTCTCTACTTTAATAACAACTGCTGGAAAACCTGCTTTCATCAATTCTAAATTTAAAAGAAGTCGAGATGTACGCCCATTCCCATCAATGAACGGATGGATGCCAACGAATATTGCATGCAACATAGCTCCTCGCTCCACTGGATGTAACTTTTGCGCTTCGATGTCATACCACTTCATCAACTGTTCCATTTGTTCCTTGATTAAATAAGGGGCTGGAGGTGTATGCTTTGCCCCAGCAATAAACACTTGTTGGTCACGATACACACCTGCGTAATCATCATCAATACCTTTTAAAACTAGTCGATGGAGATTCTTTATTTGCCATTCTGTTAATGGCTCTCCTTTTTGCACAATTTCTTCAACGTACGCAATCGCATCTCGATGATTGATGACTTCCAAATGCTCTCGCATTGTTTTGCCGCCGACAGTAATCCCTTCTAACACGACCTTTGTTTCATTCATTGTTAAAGTATTACCCTCAATAGCATTGGTATTATAGGTCCATTCAAGTAATAGCTTTTCACGTAAACTCTTTAACGTATATTTTGGCAATGGTCGTAAGGCATCTAAGCTCGCCTTTTTCCTATTTATATGTTCAAACATCTAATTTCACCTCTATACGTCATCTTATTTCATATCTTAATTTTACACTAACTGTTAATTAAAAACAGCTTGCATATTTTAATGATTTGGAAGCTTTCTCAACTGTAGCTTTTAAAAAAGTTTGATTAAAATTGCCTCATAAACTACATTTTATGATAAATAAAAGAATCCATTTTAAAAAGGATTGTTCAAAATAGATTGTTATCCAGTAAATTTAAGTATCAGTTTTTTGATCATTTTCTACCTGTGTTGCTCCATAATCGCGCCCTTTAATTGAATAACTTGAATTTATCCTCGTTCTAAAAAATCACTTATTATAGTCCTGTTAGTTGAAGTACATCCTTCACAAACTAACCTTGGAATAAGAAAAAGAGGTGCCACAGCTACCTCCGTTTTCCAATTCAACCCATTTATAGTTAAAGTCGTTCATCAACAAATTTTCTATTTTTATAAATGTATTATTTATTAATAACAATAGATAATTTATAGTTTGCATACTTGTTTAACTCTAATAAAAATTGATTTAACGCATCATTACTTGGAAACCTGCACTCCAAAAGGTAACAACTATCTCCACTGATTTTATAATTATTGATGATATAACTCTCCTTTGTTTGGATAAATGAGAGGTATGGAAGGTGGTGTGTACCTTCTATGTAGATATTGATGAAGGTATACATAAAGCACCCTAATTTTGCTTGATTTACTCTAATGCTATATCCCTCAATAACTCCATTGTCTTCTAATTTCTCTACTCTAGCTGCAGCTGCTGGCGCAGTTAAGTGTACTCTCTCTCCCAATTCTTTCATTGTAATTCGGCTATTGCTACATAATTCCTCTATAATTTTTTTATCTGTTTGATCCATTTGAACGTTAACTCCTTTCGAAAATAAAGCCAAAGAGTTAAAACACTTTATTTTGTCTATGTATTTGAATGCTGCTCATATTATACACTTAATTAGGTCAAACAAGACAAATCAAAGAAGGTGAGTTGTAAATATGAATATTACACAAATTCGAAATGCAACAATCGTTGTAGAATATGCAAATAAAAAGTTTTTAATAGATCCTATGTTAGCAGAAAAAGGTACGTACCCTGCTTTCCAAAATACGATCAGACAAAATCTGTTTAATCCTTTGGTGAGTTTGCCAACCTCTATTGATAACATTCTGGATGGCGTAAATGCAGTAATCGTTACTCATGTACATCTAGATCACTTTGATGATGTGGCAAAAAACGTATTGCCAAAAGATATCAAAATGTATGTTCAAAATGAAGCAGATGCAAAAGAAGTGAAAGCAAGTGGTTTCAAAAATGTAGAAGTACTACAACAAGACACTGTTTTTGAAGGTATCCAATTAGTTAAAACAAAAGGTGAACATGGTAGAGGCGAAGAGTTATTAAACTTAATGGGTGAAGTTTGTGGAGTAGTATTCAAGCACCCAAGTGAAAAAGTTTTATATGTAGCTGGTGATACAGTTTGGTATGATGCTATCGAAGACGAGATTCATACACATCAACCAGAAATCATTGTAGTTAATGGTGGAGACAATCAAACTTTAGAATTTGGTTCGCTCATCATGGGGAAAGAAGACATCTATGAAGTTCACAAGGCAGCTCCTAGTGCTAAGATTATTGCTGTTCATATGGAAGCTGTTAACCATTGGGCGCTATCTCGAGAAGAATTAAAGAACTTTAGTAAAGAAAAAGGATTCTCAAGTAATATTTTAGTACCCGAAGATGGCGAATCTTATAAAATCTAATATGAATACTAAAAAAATATATAGTTGTATTCATTATTAAAAATAAGTGTACGGAAGAAGCTCATAATTTTCTATCATTTAATTTTGAGCTTCTTCTAATTATCAATATAATGAGATGCGAATATATGAAATAACGCAAATAAAGTGATCAAAGGATGACAAATAAACACCAAAAGCCATAGAGATATTTCGTTAGGAGGTAGAGTTCTTGGCTAGAGAAAGTAAAAATACATCAACACAGCAGCCTTTATGGTTACAAGAATATATTGATTTACCAGAAAAACAAAACCAACTTTATAAAAAAACATTAAAAATCTTGATTCTTTCACAAATTTTTGGGGGAGCAGGACTCGGTGCTGGGATAACAGTTGGGGCGCTTCTTGCACAAGATATGATAGGATCGGAAAATGCAGCCGGAATTCCAGTTGCCCTCTTTACTTTTGGATCTGCCGTAGCTGCCCTACTTATAGGAGCATCCTCACAACGTTTTGGTCGTAGAGCTGGACTTGCAGGTGGTTTCCTCATAGGTGGATTAGGTGCTATAGGTGTTATAATTGCGGCTTTAATCAACAGCATTGCCCTTTTATTTGTTGCCCTTCTTATTTATGGAGCAGGTATGGCTTCTAATCTTCAAGCTCGGTATGCAGGGACAGACCTTGCAAATGAGAAACAACGAGCAACTGCTGCAAGTATGGCTTTAGTTTCTACTACTTTAGGAGCTGTAGCAGGTCCTAACTTAGTTAATACAATGGGAAAATTTGCAGATTCAATTAATGTTCCAACTTTAGCTGGTCCGTTTATCATGTCAGGAGCAGCTTTTATCATTGCTGGATTAATTCTCTTAATTTTTCTTCGTCCCGATCCGTTGTTGGTAGCTACAGCTATTGCAAATGCTGAGGAAAAAGACGATAAAGTACAGTCTGGAGGAAGTCTAAAAAATCCTAACATAAACAAAAAAGGAATTATAGTAGGATCTGTAATTATGATTGTAGCTCAACTAATCATGACAGCTATTATGACAATGACACCAGTTCACATGGGACATTACGGTCATGGTTTGAGTGAAGTGGGATTAGTTATAGGATTCCATATTGCAGCGATGTATCTTCCTTCACCATTGACTGGTTTATTAGTAGATAAATTTGGACGTATTACTATGGCTATTGCTTCAGGAACTACACTCCTTGCAGCTGGATTGGTGGCAGCTTTTGCGCCAGCAGACTCATTATTATTGCTAATCCTAGCACTAGTATTACTAGGTGTAGGTTGGAACTTTGGTTTACTAACGGGAACAGCTCTCATTATAGATTCAACACATCCATCTGTACGTGCAAAAACCCAAGGAACATCCGATGTTTTATTAGCACTATCAGGAGCAGCAGGTGGAGCCTTGTCAGGAATGGTTGTTGCACATTCTAGTTATGCGATCCTATCAATTTCTGGAGCCGTTTTATCATTGTTACTTATTCCTGTAGTTGTTTGGTATTTTAAAGGGAATCAAGTAAAAAGGTAAAGCTGATATGAACTGCTCCCTATGCAGCTATTAGATGACTTCGGTAAGCCTCCGGAGTCATCTTTTTAGGTTCCTTTGCTTTCTTCTTGTGTTATAGTACTCCATATATTCATCAATCATTTGCTTTAACTCGTTAAAATTACGTGCTTCTTTGTAATCTACTTCATCTTTAAAATGCCCGAAAAAGCGACTCCATTGGTTGATTATCTAGACAATTTCCACGATGTTACATCTTTTGCTCTCTTTCGATACTCTGAATGTGTATAGTGAACCCCTTGATCTGAGTGAATGATTGCTTCTGGTTCACCCTTATTTGTAACTAAAATAATTGAATACGCCAACAGGCCATGCTCGTTGTTTTCCGTATTTGTATTATTCATCCCATCCATATGAATTACCAAAAATCTCCAAAAAGTAAGAAACAGGGTTTAGACTGCTACAATATACCGAGAACTAAAAAAAGAGTAAAATTAAGGTTTGCTCTTTTTATCTTGCTCAACAATTCCGCCCGTTAATGTAATAACTAGAATATGAACTCAACCTTAAAATCAACTTCTTTCACTAAAACGCTCTTTAATTAACACACTTCTATATCCCGAAAGATTAAAATCCCTGGAAATCTCCGAATATCGGATGTAATAATGAATTGATAAGTGTAAATTTATCAAAATACAGAATAATTCCATAACTATCATAATTCCCCCGCCAATTCTCATTAGAGTGCCACTGTATTTTTTTAACCAAGTAAATTTAGTAATGAAAAGTGCCATTAAAAGAAAAGGAATACTAAAACCTAAAACATAAGCTACCATATATCATAGACCCTGTGATGGATTTGCACCTAGGGTCGCATCCAAGCGTTGAACTTCTGCTTCGATATTGCCAATCACACGTCTTTCTACAATTAGTTCAGGTTCTTCTAATCGATAAGCTTTTGCAATGGCAATGCCTGCTGAAGCTCCGATTCCTTTTAAACTTTGAGCAATCATTGGCCTAACCCTTGTTTCGTGATTGTTTCAGTCACTGAAGCCATTGCTTGATCTTCATCTGAACCCAAAGCAACTATTTTAGCACTAAATGGGTTGCTGGACGTGCATGAATTCCTGAATCGTCTGTTATTGTAAATGTTTTTTCTACCATATTAATCATTCTCCTATACTCTTGTTGTATTTTTTAGATTTATAATAAGATTCATTTCAAAAAAGAATGACTTTCTTGATAACAGAATCATATATACCAAATAAAGTATGCCTTACTTTTTAACTATTTTATAATTATGAAAATTTTTTACATAACCCCATCTGTTTCATCAAGCTCTAGATTTCCTTTTACACTTTTTCCTTTTGATATGAACAGTATTCCTGAAAGTAAAATAATGGACACAACAATTAAAATGACTGTCATCCAATTAAGATTGGTATCATTGACTCCAGTTGCAAACATTATGCCAAATGCACTGGAAGCAAGAATATTCCCTATGAACCTTGATGTTAAAAATAGCCCTGAAGCCGTTCCGGTTTTCGATGTAGAAACAAATGAATAGAGTAGCGTTTGTAAACCTATATTTAAAATACCATTACTAAATCCAATGATTGATAACACGATAAAAATCCAGTAAAGTGGAGAACTTTGATTAATTGTCATTAAAAGGACAACACCAACTACTCCTATCATGACTCCTATAAGTAAAGGGATTTTATACCCTGACTTTTCTATCCAATGCGTAGCAAGTGGTGTACTAATAATTGAAAATATCGATAGTGAGAGCATAATGATACCCGTTAGCTTAGGGCTGAGCATTAATTCAGATTGTAAATAACTTGGTATTGAAAGTAACATAGCAAAAAAGATTATTGTCGCAAAAATATATTGAAGATACACTAATGAAACGTTACGATTCTTCTTTAAGAAAACAACATCTATAAAAGGTTCTTCTTTCCTTTTTTCAAAGAAGTAGAATAGAAATGTTAAAGCTAATGAACCGATTAATGCCCATACGTTTAAACCGCTTTGTAATGTTTGTAAAAAATAAATCCATAAAGAGATTAGAAAACTGAAAATAATAACCCTATTCTAAACGTCCGATCATCAATTACTCTAAAAAGTTTTGTCACATTATGATATCCTTTGTCGAAATTCACAAACTTATTAAAAATTATCCTATAATATTTATCCCATGCCTTTTTAGGCTTCGATTACAATCTTTAGGAGTTTTGTTATGAAAATTAAAGAATTAATACTATGTGATTTAGAACAAAAAATTAATACATCACGAACTCTTATGATATCTATTGGTACATTAAAGGGTCTTAATCATCCTGAAACTATTAAAATTAGCCAAGAGCTAGATGCAATCCTGAATATCTATCATCGGATTAATTTATTTAGTTATCCGAAATGATATTCATCATTCCTGCACAGTTTCAAATAGCCAAAGAAAAAGCACATCTACTACTTTTCACAATCTTTATGAACAGCCTTTACCACCACTCCAAATTCTTCGCCTTGTTAAATTGCGTCTTAATGTCTACCGCCTCTATCAGAAGAGCAATTGCTAAACCTTTAGAATTAATCGGTATGACCGTAACGTTTCATAACATCATGTCCATCTCCCTTTCAAGCGTACTTTAATTCGTAAAGTTATCGACTATAATTCCTATAAACCAAGCCGCTTCATGATTCCCGTCCTTTTTCCTAATCTTAAAAATATTTTTAACCTTCAATTCAAAAGAAGTTTACTTTATTTTCAAAAATGTTATTATATTCTAGGAATAATTTACTAGAGTAGGAGTCTAATATGTTATATTTAATTATTGGGTTCATTTTATTAATCGTTATTATAGGCGCCTTTAAAAGTGATCAACCTGGATGCGGTTGCCTAATTTTATTCTTACTGATTCTCTTAATTATGCTAAGATTTTTTCCTATAGCCCTAAAGTATCTTCTCGATTTATTACGTTTACTTTGGTACTTAATTAAAGATCTAATATCCTCCGTTGTCGGTGACACATTTAGTTCTTTTTGGAGCTGGGCAACAGATTTTTTTAACAAATTATTTTTAATTTCAAGCTTCCTTATTTAAGGAAGCTTGAAATTTTAGAAATTTAAAAATCCTTTAAGCCTTTTCCTACTTTTTTGGAAGTAGAATAATTACTAACGGTGTTGGAGTTTGGCATTGAACAAATCCTTCTCTGTCTGTATATAAAGAAAATGTTCTCTGCCTCCTCGATTGGATCATGTTCGAATTCTAGATATCCGTCATTATCCAGTCACCCTTTCAATGTGTCCTCCTTCAAGCTTACAGATAGATTAAAAAATTGGACACTGACAAAATTGTCGGTGTCCTTTTACTTGTACCTAAAATTATTCCATAGGAGTGGAATATAATTTTCTCTCTATCATATGTGAAATTGGAGGACAAGGTCACGGCTCCAGAGTAATTCCAGAAGTACTGCAGATGTTTGGGCAACTTGTTCAAAATACATTAAACCTTCTGAACCAAATCTAGCAACTAATGCCTCAACAAGAATGGTATAATATATCATCTCCGATAATTAATCAGGAGATTACAAAGCACCTTCAGACTTATCAGCAAACTCATATGCAGACAAATCAATTGATTCAGCAAAATCTAGCATCAAGATAATGTGAAAAACAATACGATTTAAGATATTTATGAAAAAATATCCCCTCTGTACTGTATTAGAGGGGATATTGAAGATGTAGAAATTTCTAGATTAGGGCTTTACTTAGCGAAATTTTCATTAATTCCCTAAACCATTCCAATAAAAATCAACAATCTGTTTTGCCATTTCATCTAATGATGGAAAAATAGGATGTTGATCAGCGTCTTTATAATTTCCCACTGTTAGCAAAGCAACAAAAGAATGGGCTCCTAATTGCGGGTGACTCTTAGGAATTTCTCCCTTTTCCATCGCATTTATTAATGCTTGCTCAAGAACTTCATACATTTTATCTTCTGTTTCCTTCATTTGTTGCAATTGTTCACTGGAAAGGGAATTTTTCGCTTCTTTCATAAAGCCTTTTATATCAATACCTACTGTTGCTTGCAAATGTGCTTTGGCAAATTCAAGTAATCGTTCTTTTAGTGGTTTGTCCGCGGAAAGTATATCAAAAATCCGTTTCCTAATTCGAATCATCATTTGGACCATCGCATCTGTAAAGAGATCAGCTTTCGTTTTATAATAGTAATACACAGTTGCTTTGGTTACTCCACATTTTTTTGCAACATCATCCATAGAAACGACCTGATAGCCTTGTTCAAGAAACAATCGAGTAGCAACGTCTAAGATTATGTTTTTTGTAGGCTTCCCTTTATGATCTTGACGTGGTCTTCCTAGTGGTCGACGTTCCTGTTGCATATCTTTCTCCCCTATCTTATCAATATCAAAATATTATAACACATTATCCAATTTGTTCTTGAATAATTAACCGACCAGTATATATAATTAATAAAAATCATTTAATTGAAAAGGTGGATTTTTATGAAAAAACACCCTTGGTATTTATGGGGAACATTCGTTGGAGGTTTAAAAACTCGCTGGACGACACTCGTTATCTGGGTCATTCTAACCGTCGTTTTATCTTTTACTTGGCCATCGATCAATTCAGTCGAAGATGATACGGTAAAAGATCTTCCTGATTCATCGATGTCACAACAAGCGGAAAGACTTATCAAAAAGGAATTTCCAAACGATGCCGGGATTCCCGTTCTTATCGTATGGCACAAAGATAACAAGCTAAATACTCAGGACTATCAAGCGATTCAAGGCGTTTATAAACAACTAAAAAATAAACCATTAATAAAACAATCGACTTTACCACCATTTGATACGATTCCCGAGCAGGCACTTGCGCAAAGCGCTTCAAAGGATGGTACCACTCTAGTCACTCCGATATTCTTTGACAAAAATGCTGGATCGGAAATTCTTCAAGTCAATATGGATGAACTAAAGAAAATAGTGAAGAGTACGACGAACGAAGATCCATTTAAACAAAAGCTATCTGATTCTGGTTTACATGTTCGCTTATCCGGCCCCGTTGGTATTCAAACGGATGCTGTTAGTTTATTCAGCCAAGCAGATATCAAATTATTAGTTGCAACAGTACTTCTAGTTTTAAGCCTATTAATTCTTCTCTATCGCTCACCTGTTCTGGCCATTTTACCCTTGATTGTGGTTGGATTTGCTTATGGAATCATCAGTCCAACTCTTGGTTTTTTGGCTGATAAAGGCTGGATTACAGCTGATGCCCAAGGTGTTTCCATTATGACAGTCCTATTGTTCGGAGCCGGAACGGATTATTGTTTATTCCTCATCTCCAGATATCGGGAATTTTTGCTTCACGAGGAAAATAGATTTAAAGCCTTACAACTTGCCATGAAAGAATCGGGAGGGGCTATTTCGATGAGTGCTTTAACTGTCGTGGTAGGGTTAGGTACATTATTGCTTGCTCATTTCGGTTCTTTCCATAGGTTTGCCGTTCCATTTAGTCTCGCCGTTCTTCTGATGGGGATTGCAGCATTAACACTACTTCCAGCTTTGCTTGCTATTTTTGGAAGAGTGGCATTTTTTCCTTTTATTCCAAGAACGAAAGAAATGTTAGAAGAACGGGCTATAAAGAAACGGAAATCAATCAAACTTAAAAAATCACAAGGGATCTTTAGTGAGGGGCTTGGCCGTCTCGTGACACGACGGCCATGGACAGTGATAATTACAACGCTAATTCTACTTGGTGGATTGGCTGCCGTTGTTCCACGTATTCAATATACCTATGACTTATTGGAGTCTTTTCCTAAAGATATGCCCTCAAGGGAGGGGTTTGATTTAATCTCTGATCATTTTTCTCCAGGTGAATTGGCACCAATACAAATTGTTGTTGATACAAATGGAAAAGACATCCCTCTAAAAAATGAACTGGAACAACTTTCTTTCGTAGCAGAAGTGACCGAGCCCATGGAAGGAAAATATAATCAACAATTGCAAATGTACGAAGTGTCCTTGGCTGAGAATCCCTATTCCATTAAAGCGTTGAATCGGATTCCCGAGCTAAGAAGTCAATTGAAAAAGATGTTAACAACAGCAGACATCCATGATTTTAAAAACCATGTATGGATTGGCGGTGAGACAGCCTCATTATATGATACAAAAATAACCACAGAACGAGATGAATCTGTTATTATCCCCGTTATGATTTGTATTATTTCTTTATTGTTGCTGTTATATTTACGCTCTATCATTGCCATGATTTATTTGATTCTAACTGTGGTTTTATCATTCTTTTCTGCACTAGGTGCAGGCTGGCTCATTCTTCATGTTGGGCTGGGAGCCCCTGCTATTCAAGGGGCAATTCCTTTATACGCCTTTGTTTTCCTTGTTGCATTAGGTGAGGATTATAATATTTTTATGGTTTCGGAAATATGGAAGAATAAACGGACTCAAACTCATCTTGATGCTGTTGCAGGCGGAGTAATCCAAACCGGAAGTGTGATTACTTCGGCCGGTCTAATCTTAGCAGGAACATTTGCTGTTTTGGCTACTTTACCTATTCAAGTGCTTGTTCAATTCGGCATTGTTACAGCAATTGGTGTTTTGTTAGATACATTTATCGTTCGTCCACTTCTCGTGCCTGCGATTACCGCTGTTCTCGGTCGATTCGCTTTCTGGCCGGGTAAACTTTGGAAGAAGGACGCCTTATCGAAAAAGTCAAATGCAGATTATAACATGGAGTAAATTAATTGCCAATAAAACCCCGAGGATGGTTATCTTTCCTCGGGGTTTATTATGAAAAGGGAGTGAATTGATCATAATGAAAGCTGATCTACTTTTGTAAGCCTCTTTAGCGTTTGGATCAGGTTGTCCGTAACCGGTAACCTTTCCTGCATGGTCTTCATGGTACTTCGTTCCTGAACCCGGTTGATTGCCGGACTGCCCTCTTTGTTTCTCGCCATTCTTACGTTGCTGGTTTAACAGTATAAGCACCTCCTTTGTTTATTTATTAGGTTTGGTTACATCCCTAAAATTATTCGAGTCATGATAAAAAGAGAGGAAATAACAGCTTGATGGGTATGCGGATGGACCCCTAGATAATAAAATTATAAACCTTGCTTTTGAATAAAATGATACATTGCCCCAATCATTGTGTGTAGTAAATGTGTCCCTAGTAAAGGTGATAACTGGTAGCTAGCCTTTCCTCCATCGGTATTACCCAACTTCATTGGTACTACGCTGCTATCCGACTCCCTAATCAGCATTTGGTTTCCTTACTTTGTATCGCTTGTACACCATACTCTTCTAAAAAAAAAGAAAAGACCGATAGGGTCTCCCGAGTTGCCGTATCATATCAATGTGTAACGTGCCAAGGTCTCTGACCCCAGAGAGGTTCCATTCTTCTTGCCATTACGAATAATGAAATGTTGCTTTCTGTCGCAGTTAAAACATCAGCCCTCTCGATTTACTAACATTATGGGGCTCAATCCCTTCAACCATATGGCTTTCGGCCCATTACCTAACTGTCTACGCATAAAGACTAAAGTTACCTTTAGCCCTCCAAGACTCGCTACGAGTGAATGGCTAGTTCTTGCTCGACGGGAATCCCACCCGTTATATGATACGACCTATGCTCGGCCGCACAACTGCCCCGTTAGCCATCCATGCAGCACAAAATCAGTGCTGCACCACAGAGTATGAAAATAGTTAGAAAGCACCAATACTGATACTGACCTTAATCCAGTCAACCCATTCCAAAGATCAATGAATTGTAGCTCTTACCATTTTTTTAAACGATGGCTAAGGGGTCTCTATGGTATTGCCTTTTTTCGAAGTTAGAGAAGTTTATTTTCATGGTAGCTTAATAAGCTAGATTAAAAAACTCCTCTTATTTTATGAAGAAAAGTTTATATAATCACCCTTATAGGCATTGGAAAAGGATCCTCGATTGAAGATCCTTTCAGCTGCTTGTTAAAATTAAAGCGCCCTTTAGATAAATAACTTTTTGTATAAAAATATTATAATTCCACAAATAACAGCTATTCCTACCAAGAAAACACATAAAATAACGGGGAAATAACCATACCAAACGCTACTTCATTTTGAAGATAGTCTACTTTATCCCATTTACTTGCTATATCTGGCTTATAGTATTTTGTTTTTACATAACCGACTACCATCGTGCAAACTATATAAACCAAATGAATGATTACCGAGCCAATAAATGCTTGAAGTATTATCTTCAAGTTAACACCCCTTCTACAATCTAAAGTTCCAATTACAATCCTTATTTGTTCTTAAATTATCTTACAACGATAGCTTAAGTATAATCCTCTATAAATGAAACAGAAATACCCAATTTTATTATATGGGGTACAGTCCCGAAAATGCGGATTTACAACGTTAAGCAATTCTGAGAAGGAAAAATGACTAACTTAACAACGATAAGAGTTTTGAGACAAGTCATATGGGACATTAAAAACCCTTATTTTACATATTATTGATTAAATCTCAATAGATTAGACTCTATTGATACAATCCTCACATCCCTTGATATGACAGCATTTGTAACCTTAACGTTGTAAATTTTCAAAATCCTGACGCTACCCCGAGTATTGTTACTTAAAAGAAATGGTTTTCTTGGCAATAGTTATGAAGATTAAATCTATGAAGGAATATATGACTTTCAAGTAAGTTAACATAATGAGACGTTATCGATAATAAAAAAGGACTCTCGGTTGAAGATCCTTTTTCTTTCTTTTAATCAAAATAAGGCCTTTCTTCTTTAAAAAGAAGAAAGGCCTTATTTTGATTTTTATTTCTTTTTACATTCGAATTTGTATCCATTTGCTGCTTTAGCTGCACCACTGTTGGTTGTTCCCTTTACTCCTGAACTATCACGGCTATCAACTACCGGATAACCACCATTAGCATAACACTTATTAATTAAATTCTGTTTTTCTGTATGATTGAAGTACATCGCTGTAAAAATTAATGCACCTGTTGCTAGAAGCGCAATAATAATTACTGGTACAAACCAAACAATATTTGCGTGAGCTAAATCTGAATCAATTTTCACATCTTCTAAAGAATAACCGTTTGTTACAAGGATCTGATCAATGTCTTCACCAGTTAGTGATTTTAAAAATTTATTCACTTCATTAATTTCTTTTTTTGTTATGTTTGGATTTGCAGATAAAGCCTCTTGTTCATTTAATACAATTTCATGCTTTTTGACTGAATAGTATGTAGAATTTGCAATAGCTTCGTTTTTTCTTTCTGCTTCTTGAGCGTTTGTAACTGGAGTTAATAAACTACTAAAAATAAGTGCAAAAACTAATAGAGCTGTAATGAATTTAAGATTTTTCATTGTTTTCTCCCTTTCTCTTTCGAGATTTTTTTGTCCGACATTATTCAT
The DNA here is from genome assembly GCF_014138605.1 of Peribacillus huizhouensis. GTDB lineage: Bacteria > Bacillota > Bacilli > Bacillales > DSM-1321 > Peribacillus > Peribacillus huizhouensis. Next base: position 48,761 of record NZ_JACJHX010000019.1, read on the forward strand.
TATATATTAATCTCTTAAATTTCCTACCATTATTTTCAATTACTTCAAATTTTAAGTCATTTTCCATTAATTCGCTATCCATAAAGTGACTCATTAATTCTCCTACAAAGTAAGCAGCTGCTATTGAAGAACCACTTTCTTTAACTTTATTTCCTTTGTTATCTAAAGTCTTAATATCAACACCTGGTGCAATGAAGTCTATTTTTCCAGTTGAAGAAAAAGAAAATAAATTATTATCGCTGTCTGCTGCAGCAATTGAAAGTATTTCTTCATATTTAGCAGGATAATCGGTATCAGTAGATAGAGTGTCTCCACTAGCGGCAACAACAATTATATTTTCATCTATAGCTCTATTAACACAATTATGTAAAATTTCACTATCATTATTAAAACCTAAACTCATAGATATAATATCAACGTTAAATTCAATTGCTTTATCTATCCCGTTGCAAACATTTTCAATTGAACCTAAGCCTTTGTTATTTAATACTTGAATATCATAATATTGGACTTTCTGATTTTTAGGGGCTACATTGCGTATGATATTATAAATCTTTGTTCCATGATTAAATAAATCGTTTGTTTCTTCAGTATTTGTAAAAGTATTATATTTTTTATGAATTAACTCATCTTCGGTGATACCACTATCCAGAATTGCTATTTTTACATTTGAATAAACGATATTCTCTTTAACTAGGAAATTATAAATTAAAATAGATAATAAAAATAAGCCTAAAAAAGAGGCAGATACAATAAAAAAAATTTTTTTTTGATTTTTCATTAAAAATGCTCCTAGTTCTTTTATATTTTTGTTTTTAACAAAAAAGTTGAAAAGAAAGTTTAAATGATTAGAATGTCTTTTAACCAAATAAATGAATCGATTCCAATTAATACCTAAATAGTATAATATAAGAACAGAAGGATTTGAACTTATTTTAAAATTATAAGGAGGAAACATCACTATGCTTTCTAAATTATCTATACCAGGAGTACATTTAACACTTTTAATAATGTTATTAATGATTGTTTTGGCTTTAACATTAACGGTTGCTCAAAGCTATTTTAATTCTTCTGAGATAAATTTATTAGTAGAAAAAGCAGAAGAACATGATCTTGAATATGAATTGGTAATTCATAACCAACTTACTAACTCATATAGTTTTAATGTTTCAAAAGTAGAATAAGAAAGGTCGATTTACTTAAAAATTGACCTTTTATTTGTCTCTTTCACTAGTTGAATTCTTTATACAAACCCAGTTAACATAAAGTCAATTATCGGCAAAAAAGAGGTTGGGTATCTAAAAGGTACCCAACCTCTTTTTATTCTAGTAATCCTTTATCTTTGAATATTTTCCTTAATGATTCATTCACCAATTCAGATTTATAGTTTTTAGGAACACGATCAATGATGTTTAATATATCTTCATCAAAATAAAACCCTCTGTATACTCTTTTAGAGTGTGTTTTCTTACCTGCAAGTAACATATCGATTGAATCCATTTCAACATTGCTAGCGCTAGCAGATTCAGCTTTGCCTTTGCTTTTTGTTTCACTTGCGCTAGTGCTAGCAATTTCACTTTTACTTTTATTGATTTCACCCATAGAAGCGTTATTTTTTCCAAACAATGTACTAAAATCAATATCAGATGGCTCGGGCGATTCTCCCACATAGTTATAAATACTTTTCTTGCTATCCCATTCATAACCTAACTTTTTAATCTTCAGTTGAATCGTTCGATCACTTACGCCATACAATTCAGCCAGTTCTTTGATGGTCATTTCTTTCATCATAAGTTTATGAATGATTTTACTTACTAGCATACGTAAAAGCCACCTACTTTCATCTTACTTTTACATACACATATTCATGCTAGCTTATTATATGTCCTGCATGAAAGCCTTAATTGTTTACATAATCACCCTTATAGGTACTGAAAAAAGATCTTCGGTTTGGTCTTATCCCCGTCAAGTAGACAATTAATAAAAAGGTTCACCTATTAGGCAGCCTTAGCTCTATATTCAGTAGGGCTGAGGTTATTTAAT
>NZ_JACJHX010000020.1 GCF_014138605.1 Peribacillus huizhouensis
CAACCGTTTCGATTTTTGGTTTTTCTATTTCGATCATTTAACAAACCCTCCTTCAAAACGTCGAAACCTCGGTCATTAAGTATTTTACCTTATAACCGAAATTCCCCATGTATACGTTCCCGCTTGTGAGCAACAACTGAATTAATCATTCTGTTAGAACGCAAACTTAGTATTATGTCCCATTATAGACATGAATACAAAATTTATACAGAAAAATTAAACACGGCGACGTTTTGGTGGACGGCATCCGTTATGAGGAACTGGAGTTACGTCTTTAATTGCAGTTACTTCTAGTCCAGCAGCTTGAAGTGCACGAATTGCAGCCTCACGTCCAGCACCTGGTCCTTTAACAGTAACTTCAAGAGTTTTCATACCATGTTCGATTGATGTTTTTGCAGCAGTTTCAGCAGCCATTTGAGCAGCGAATGGAGTTGATTTACGTGATCCACGGAAACCTAGTGCTCCAGCACTTGACCATGAAATTGCGTTACCATGTGAATCTGTAATAGTAACAATCGTATTATTGAAAGTTGAACGAATATGTGCGATACCTGTTTCTATATTCTTTTTCACACGACGTTTACGTGTATTAGTTTTACGTGCCATGAAAAGTAACCTCCTTTACTGATTATTTTTTCTTGTTAGCTACTGTACGACGAGGTCCTTTACGCGTACGAGCGTTGTTTTTAGTGTTTTGTCCACGAACAGGAAGACCACGACGGTGGCGTAAACCACGGTAGCTACCAATTTCCATTAGACGTTTGATATTAAGAGAAATTTCACGACGAAGGTCACCTTCTACTTTTAAAGCATCGATGATTTCACGGATTTTGTTTAATTCATCTTCCGTTAAGTCGCGAGTACGAGTTTCTTCAGAAATACCAGCTTCTGCAAGAATTTTAATCGCAGTTTGTTTTCCAATACCGAAAATGTATGTTAAAGAAATGACAATACGTTTGTCACGGGGAATATCTACACCAGCAATACGTGCCATAGATGTGTGCACCTCCTTCTATATTAGCCTTGTTTTTGTTTATGTTTAGGGTTTTCGCAAATAACCATAACTTTACCTTTTCTGCGGATAACTTTACACTTTTCGCAGATTGGCTTAACAGATGGTCTGACTTTCATTGCTATCTAACCTCCTTATACAGATCGGAGCGTAACCAGATTATTTAAATCGGTATGTGATTCTGCCGCGAGTTAGATCATACGGGGAAAGCTCAACCGTAACTTTATCTCCAGGCAAAATGCGAATAAAGTGCATACGAATTTTACCGGATACATGAGCTAAAACAGTATGACCATTTTCTAATTCTACCTTAAACATTGCGTTTGGCAAAGTCTCTTGTACTGTGCCTTCTACTTCAATTACATCGTCTTTCGCCATTAAGTGATTCTCCCTTCTCTATGCATGGACCCATTTAGCACATGAACAATATCACCTTTACAGCACATTGTCAATGATGACAACAGCTCAAGGTATATAGCTCTCTAAAAGGGTTCACATCTTTCCGTCAAACTTTACTTTCGTCCATCATCCTCTAAAGTCTTCACATCTCTGCTTTTCAGATTTCGCCTATTAATAAGGGCGTAACCATACCAGGCTTCTACCGGTAACCAAGTGTTAGGCAGACCGGTTTGAGGAATATTTGGCCCTCATGTAAGTCTTGACCGATTATGTGGCCTCCATACTCTCTACTGTAAGAGAAGCTTCCAGCCTTGACATAGGTTTGAATAGCATGGGAGATGTTTGAAAGACGCACATCTTACTCGCTTCTTTCAACTCTCTATATAATGACTCTAGCTTCTTTAAAGAGTCGTTTTGTTAATTTAAAACCTTATCGCAAGGTTGACAGCAGCTTATTGATATCTTCAAAAACAAGATTAATATCCTGTTGACCGTTAATGTTGCGTACATACCCTTTCGCTTCATAGAAGTCGAGAAGTGGTTGTGTTTGCTTGAGATTTACGTCGAGACGATTCTGAACTGTTTCTTCATTATCATCAGCACGTTGATAAAGCTCTCCACCGCAACGGTCACAAACATCATTAACAGCTGGAGGATTGAAAACAAGGTGATAAGTAGCACCACAAGATTTGCAAATGCGTCTCCCAGTCAATCTATCCATTAAGATGTTTTTATCAACATCAATATTAATTACATATTGTAATTGACGATCTAAGTCTGTAAGAATCTTTTCAAGAGCCTCTGCTTGGGCCACCGTTCTAGGAAAACCATCAAGCAAGAAACCTTGGCTGCAATCATCTTGACTTAATCTCTCACGAACAATACCGATTGTTACTTCATCAGGAACAAGCTCGCCTTTATCCATGAATGATTTAGCTTGTAAACCAAGTTCCGTGCTGTCTTTAATAGCTGCTCGGAACATATCTCCAGTTGAGATATGAGGGATGTTATACTTTTCGACGATTCTTTCGGCTTGAGTACCTTTTCCGGCACCCGGAAGACCCATTAACACTAAATTCACGTTTCGTTCCCCCTCAAACTCCATAATGGATTTTAGGGAACAACGCTGTCCCTAAAACTCCATTACTTTATAAACCCTTTATAATGACGCTTTACTAACTGTGATTCAAGCTGCTTCATCGTATCAAGTGCAACACCGACAACGATTAAGATACTTGTTCCACCAATTTGTGCCGAAGCCGGCAAGTTAGCAAGTTGTATGAATATCACCGGTAAAATCGCAATAACTGCTAAAAATAGCGAGCCCACGAAAGTTAAGCGATATAACACACTTGTCACATAATCTTGCGTCGCTTTTCCTGGTCGAATGCCTGGTACATATCCACCTTGTTTCTTCAAATTATCTGCCATTTGTTCAGGATTAACTTGAATAAATGCGTAGAAATAAGAAAATGCAATGATAAGAGCCACATAAATGACCATACCAATTGGGTGTTGATAAGTAAGATTATTAGCTATCCAGTCAGTAACTTTATTCGAACCAAAGAATGAAGCAATTGTTGTCGGCGTAACAAGAAATGCCATGGCAAAAATGACAGGAATAACTCCCGCAGCATTTACTTTTAACGGCAAGTGAGTAGATTGCCCTCCCGCTGGTGTACGACCTGCTGCCGCACGCTTAGCGTATTGGATCGGAATTTTACGTAGCGCTTGTTGAATAAAAATAACAGCCACTACAACTGCTAACACAGCAATCAAAAGTAAAACAACTGTAAGAATTCTTAAGAAGAGTTGATCCCCTGCATCTTCAAATTGCTGAGCAAAAATCTGGTTTGCAGTATTCGGCATTCCTGCTACGATACCAGCAAAGATGATAATGGAAATTCCGTTACCAACTCCTTTGGACGTAATCAGTTCTCCTAACCACAAGAGAAAAGCCGTACCAGCTGTTAATACTAAAGCAATTAGCAGATAAGTACTAACACCAGCGTTTTTGATAAGCATTCCATTGGACATGTTGTTAAAGCCATATGACATACCTAATGCTTGGATAAACCCAAGTATTATAGTGAAGTAACGAGTAAACTGAGCTAACTTACGACGTCCAGCTTCTCCTTGTTTGGACCACTCAGTGAACTTTGGAACAACATCCATCTGTAAAAGTTGGATTATGATCGAAGCCGTAATATACGGCATAATTCCCATAGCCAAGATAGAGAAGTTTTGGAGTGCTCCACCACCAAAAGTGTTAAGAACACCAAATACGCTTAGCTGATCTTGTGCCTTTAACACATCGGCATTCACATTCGGTACGGGTATAAATGTACCGATGCGATAGACGATGAGCATTAAAAGGGTAAACATAATTTTGTTTCTTATATCAGCCACGCGCATAAAGTTGGAAATCGTTTGAAACATTAGATCACCTCAGTTGTACCGCCAGCTGCTTCAATAGCTTCTTTTGCAGTAGAGGAGAATTTATGAGCTTTAACAGTAAGCTTTTTCTCAACATTGCCTTTTGCAAGAATTTTAATTCCTGCTTTTTCTTTACTTACGATACCTGTCTCAATTAATAGAGCAGGTGTTACTTCAGTACCATCCTCGAAGCGGTTTAACACTTCAAGATTTACGATAGCATAGTCTTTACGGTTAATGTTCGTAAACCCGCGTTTAGGCAAACGTCTGAATAATGGTGTTTGACCACCTTCAAATCCTGGACGCACTCCGCCACCAGAACGAGCATTTTGACCTTTATGGCCTTTACCTGCTGTTTTTCCGTTGCCAGAACCAATACCGCGACCTTTACGTTTGCGCTCTTTACGAGCACCTTCTGCAGCTTTTAATTCATGAAGTTTCATTGTTGTTGGCACCTCCTTGTTAAGTGGTAATTATTTTATTGTTCGTTTACAGTAACAAGATGAGCAACTTTGTTAATCATACCGCGAATCGCAGGGTTATCATCATGAACAACTGTTTGATGCATTTTGCGTAAACCCAGAGTATTAACTGTAACGCGTTGGTCATCCGGACGACCAATCAAGCTGCGAGTGAGGGTAATTTCTAATTTTTTTGCCATTGATATTCCCTCCTTATCCTAACAGTTCTTCTACTGATTTACCACGTAGTTTTGCTACGTCCTCAGCACGTTTTAATTGCTTTAATCCTTCAACTGTAGCACGAACCATGTTAATAGGTGTGTTTGTTCCAAGTGATTTCGAAAGAATGTCACTTACTCCACCTAATTCTAGGACCGCACGAACCGGACCACCAGCAATAACTCCTGTACCTTCAGAAGCAGGTTTTAAAAGGACATGACCTGCACCAAAGCGACCGTTCACTAGATGTGGAATTGTCGTACCAACGACAGGAACCGCAACTAGATTTTTCTTAGCATCCTCAATAGCTTTACGGATTGCATCAGGTACTTCTTGTGCTTTACCTGTACCAAAGCCAACGTGACCATTCTTGTCACCTACAACTACAAGTGCAGTGAAGCGGAAACGACGTCCACCTTTTACAACTTTAGCTACGCGGTTGACAGTTACTACACGCTCTTCAAGTTCTAATTTATTAGGATCAATACCTCGCATCAGTTTTGTCCCTCCTTTATCTATTAAAATTCTAAGCCGTTTTCACGAGCAGCGTCAGCTAATGCTTTAACACGTCCGTGGAAAAGGTATCCACCACGGTCAAATACAACAGCGCTGTATCCTTTTTCAACTGCGCGTTTAGCAATTAGTGCGCCAACTTGTTTAGCAGCTTCTGCATTACCAGCAGCTTCAATGCTAAGCTCTTTATCAAGAGTAGAAGCACTTGCAAGTGTTACGCCATTTGCATCGTCAATTAATTGAGCGTAAATGTGTTTGTTTGAACGGAACACATTTAAACGAGGACGAGCTTCAGTTCCAGAAAGTTTAGCACGTACACGTGCATGTCTTTTCTGACGAGTAGCGTTTTTATCAAGCTTCGTAATCATTTACGTCACTCCTTTCATTTACTCAGGCGACATTACTTACCTGTTTTACCTTCTTTACGACGAACAAATTCGCCTTCGTAACGGATTCCTTTACCTTTATAAGGCTCTGGTGGACGAACTTGACGAACATCAGCAGCTAAAGCGCCAACGCGTTCTTTGTTAATCCCTTTGATAATGACTTTTGTATTTGAAGGAACTTCAACTTCTAGTCCTTGTTCAACTTCGAATTCAACCGGGTGAGAGTATCCTACGTTTAGGACAAGTTTGTTACCTTGCTTTTGAGCACGGTAACCTACCCCGATAAGTTCTAATGTTTTTTCAAACCCTTTAGAAACACCCTCAACCATGTTTGAGATAACCGCACGAGTTGTACCATGAAGGGCACGGTGTTCTTTTGCGTCAGATGGACGTGTTACAGTTAACACGTTTTCTTCCACAGAGATTGTAAGATCTGAATTGAAAGTTCTAGATAATTCACCTTTTGGTCCTTTAACAGCTACTTCACTACCGTTAAGAGTAACTGTTACACCAGCAGGAATTTCAATAGGTTTTTTACCTATACGTGACATTTAGTGCACCTCCATTCTTGTGAAAATGTATTACCAAACGTATGCTAGTACTTCTCCGCCAACTTGTTTAGCGCGAGCTTCTTTATCTGTTAAAACTCCCTGAGAAGTAGAAACAATTGCGATACCTAAACCATTAAGAACGCGTGGAACCTCACCAGTTTTCGCATAAACACGTAGACCAGGCTTGCTGATACGTTTTAGTCCTGTGATAACACGTTCGTTATTTGCACCGTATTTTAAGAAGATACGGATGATACCTTGTTTGTTGTCTTCGATTAACTCAACGTCACGTACGAAGCCTTCGCGTTTTAAGATCTCAGCAACTTCCTTTTTGATCTTAGAAGCGGGCACTTCCAATTTCTCGTGACGAACCATATTCGCATTACGAATGCGAGTTAACATATCTGCAACAGGATCTGTCATGACCATTATTTTTTACCTCCTTCCCATAATTGGGTTTTACCAGCTAGCTTTTTTCACGCCAGGAATTTGTCCTTTATATGCAAGTTCACGGAAACAAATACGGCATAGTTTAAATTTACGGTATACAGAGTGTGGACGTCCGCAACGTTCGCAACGTGTGTACTCTTGAACACCAAATTTAGCTCCGCGTTTTTGCTTCACGATCATTGATTTTTTAGCCACGTTTTCGCCTCCCTTTACTTAGAGATTACTTTTGGAACGGCATTCCTAATTGAGTAAGTAGTTCACGAGACTCTTCGTCAGTATTAGCAGTCGTTACAATAACGATGTCCATACCACGAACTTTGCTCACTTTATCGTAGTCAATCTCAGGGAAGATAAGTTGTTCTTTAACACCCAAAGTGTAGTTCCCGCGACCATCAAAAGATTTTTTTGAAACTCCGCGGAAGTCACGTACACGAGGTAAAGAAACAGAGACTAGCTTATCAAGGAAATCATACATACGCTCACCGCGTAATGTAATTTTCGCACCGATAGGCATACCTTCACGTAGACGGAAGCCTGCGATAGATTTTTTTGCTTTTGTTACAACTGGTTTTTGTCCAGATAGAAGTGCTAATTCTTCAACAGCAACATCCAATGCTTTTGAGTTTGAAACAGCATCACCGACACCCATGTTAATAACGATTTTATCCACTTTAGGGACTTGCATTACTGATTTGTAATTAAATTTGCTCATAAGAGCAGGAGTAATTTCTTTTTGGAATTTTTCCTTTAGGCGGTTCATTACTTAGTGTACCTCCCTTCATTAATGACTTATTTATCTAAAGATTCACCTGAAATTTTAGCTACGCGTACTTTCTTGCCGTCTTCAATCTTATAACCAACGCGAGTTGGCTTCCCTGTTTTTGGATCAAGTGGCATAACATTTGATGCGTGAATAGCAGCTTCTCTACTGATGATTCCACCTTGTGGATTCAATTGAGATGGCTTAGAGTGCTTTTTCACGATATTAATTCCTTCTACAAGCACACGATTTTTCTTAGGGTATGCTGCAAGAATTGTACCTTGTTTGCCTTTATCCTTACCAGAGATGACTACGACTTTGTCACCTTTTTTAACATGCATTAGCTTCGCACCTCCTTGAAAGGCCTTTTACGATATTTATCATTACAATACTTCTGGAGCAAGTGAAACGATTTTCATAAAGTTGCTATCACGTAATTCACGTGCAACAGGTCCGAAAATACGTGTTCCACGCGGGCTCTTATCGTCTTTAATAATTACACATGCGTTTTCGTCGAAACGAATGTAAGATCCATCAGGACGACGCATACCGCGTTTTGTACGTACAACAACTGCTTTAACTACTTCACCTTTTTTAACAACGCCACCTGGTGTTGCTTGTTTGACTGTTACAACGATAACATCACCGATGTTAGCAGTTTTACGGCCTGAACCACCAAGAACTTTAATTGTTAGTACTTCACGAGCACCAGAGTTATCAGCTACTTTTAAACGTGATTCTTGTTGAATCATGTACGAAACCTCCCTTCGGATTTAACTTAATCCGAACATAGATTAGATAATTACAGCTTTTTCTACTACTTCTATTAAACGGAAACGTTTTGTAGCGGATAATGGACGAGTTTCCATCACTTTAACTACATCGCCAATTTTAGCTTCGTTAAGCTCATCATGAGCCTTGAATTTTTTAGAATACTTTACGCGCTTACCGTATAGTGAGTGCTTTTTGTAAGTTTCTACAAGAACAGTTACCGTTTTATCCATTTTGTCGGATACAACGCGTCCAGTGTATACTTTACGTTGGTTGCGTTCGCTCATTCTGCAAACCTCCCCTCAATTATCGATTGTTGACACCGATCTCTCTTTCACGAACAACTGTCTTCATACGAGCGATCGATTTACGAACTTCACGAATACGTGCTGTATTTTCAAGTTGTCCAGTAGCTAACTGGAAACGAAGATTAAATAATTCTTCTTTAAGAGATTTTACTTTTTGTTCAATTTCGGCAGTGGTTAACTCTTTAATTTCATTAGCCTTCATTTGATTCACCACCAATTTCTTGTCGTTTAACAAACTTACATTTAATTGGAAGTTTGTGTGCTGCAAGACGTAAAGCTTCTCGTGCCACCTCTTCAGATACACCAGAGATTTCAAACATTACTTTACCCGGTTTTACAACTGCAACCCATCCTTCAGGTGCCCCTTTACCGGAACCCATACGTACTTCTAGTGGTTTAGCAGTGTAAGGCTTGCTTGGGAAAATCTTAATCCAAACTTTACCACCACGTTTCATATAACGAGTCATAGCGATACGAGCAGCTTCGATTTGACGGTTCGTAATCCATGATGCTTCAATTGCTTGAAGGCCATATTCACCGAAGTGTACTTCAGTTCCACCTTTAGCATTACCTCTCATCTTACCGCGGTGTTCACGACGATATTTAACGCGTTTAGGTAATAACATATTATTTTCCTCCTTCCTCAGATTTCTTCTTAGTAGGAAGAACTTCTCCACGATAGATCCATACTTTCACGCCAAGCTTACCATAAGTAGTGTCCGCTTCAGCATGTGCATAGTCAATGTCAGCGCGAAGTGTGTGTAGAGGTACAGTTCCTTCACTGTAGTGTTCAGCACGAGCAATATCAGCTCCGCCAAGTCGACCAGATACTTGTGTTTTGATTCCTTTAGCGCCTGCACGCATTGTACGTTGGATTGCTTGTTTCTGAGCACGACGGAAAGAAACACGGTTTTCTAATTGACGAGCTACGTTTTCAGCAACTAATTTAGCATCAAGATCTGCTCTTTTAATTTCAATGATGTTAATGTGAACTCTTTTACCAGTTAACTGGTTCAAAGCTTTACGAAGTGCTTCAACTTCAGTACCACCTTTACCGATAACCATACCTGGTTTAGCAGTGTGTACTGAAACATTAACGCGGTTAGCAGCACGTTCAATTTCAACTTTTGATACAGAAGCATCGCTTAAGCGTTTCGTGATGTATTCACGAACTTTAAGGTCTTCATGCAAAAGAGTTGCGTAATCTTTATCAGCGTACCATTTAGATTCCCAATCACGAATAATTCCGATACGCATACCGATTGGATTTACCTTTTGACCCACAGTTTACCCCTCCTTCTTTTCTGATACAACGATAGTAATATGACTAGTACGTTTATTAATCGCACTCGCACGTCCCATTGCGCGTGGACGGAAACGTTTCAATGTTGGTCCTTCATTTACGTATGCCTCTGAAACAACTAGGTTATTGATATCCATTTCGTAGTTGTGTTCTGCGTTTGCAACTGCAGACTTCAAAACTTTCTCTACGATTGGAGAAGCAGCTTTTGGAGTTAAGCGAAGAATCGCTACAGCTTCACCTACTTGTTTTCCTCGAATTAAATCTGCAACTAAACGGACTTTACGAGGAGCAATACGAACTGTTCTAGCAACAGCTTTTGCTTGCATGAGATGCCCTCCTCTCGTTAACGTCTTGTTTTCTTGTCGTCACTTGCGTGACCTTTATAAGTACGTGTAGGTGCGAATTCGCCAAGTTTATGACCTACCATGTCTTCCGTTACATAAACCGGTACGTGTTTACGACCATCATAGACAGCGATTGTGTGACCGATAAATTGTGGGAAGATTGTTGAACGACGAGACCAAGTCTTAATAACTTGCTTCTTATCAGTTTCATTTAACTTTTCAACCTTAACGATCAAATGCTCATCAACAAATGGACCTTTTTTTAAGCTACGACCCATGAGTGTACCTCCCTTCGTGATTGTGCTACGGCTCTATATGTGAACCGTAGTTCAATCCCGTTATTTTTTACGACGACGTACGATAAATTTATCGGATTTGTTTTTCTTCTTACGGGTTTTAGCACCAAGAGTTGGTTTACCCCAAGGAGACATTGGAGATTTACGTCCGATAGGTGAACGACCTTCCCCACCACCATGCGGGTGATCATTCGGGTTCATTACAGATCCACGAACAGTTGGGCGTTTTCCTAACCAGCGTGAACGTCCGGCTTTACCGATGTTGATTAATTCGTGTTGTTCGTTACCCACTTGACCGATAGAAGCACGGCAAGTTGCAAGAATCATACGAACCTCTCCAGAATTTAAACGTACAAGTACATAACGACCTTCTTTACCAAGAACTTGTGCAGATGTACCTGCAGAACGGACCAATTGTCCACCTTTTCCTGGTTTTAATTCGATGTTATGGATTACTGTACCAACTGGAATGTTTGATAATGGAAGAGCGTTACCTACTTTAATATCAGCGTCAACACCTGACATAATCTCCATGCCTACTTCTAGGTTTTTAGGAGCTAGGATATAACGTTTTTCTCCATCTAAATAGTTAATTAATGCAATGTTTGCAGAACGATTTGGATCGTACTCAATAGTAGCAACGCGTCCTGGTATACCATCTTTAACTCGTTTGAAGTCAATGATACGGTATTGACGCTTATGGCCGCCACCTTGATGACGAACTGTTAACTTACCTTGGTTATTACGGCCGCCTTTACGTGTTAAAGGAGCAAGTAATGATTTTTCTGGTTTGCTTGCAGTAATCTCAGCAAAGTCAGAAGTAGTCATATTACGTCGACCGTTAGAGGTAGGTTTATACTTTTTAATCGCCATGTGTATTTCCCTCCTTCTCTAATGAATTAAGCTTCGAATAATTCGATTTCTTTGCTGTCAGCAGTTAGTTTAACAATCGCTTTACGGCGTTTGTTTGTATAACCTGCATGTTTACCCATGCGTTTAAATTTACCTTTGTAGTTCATGATGTTAACTTTCTCAACTTTTACGCCAAAGATTTCTTGTACAGCATCTTTAACTTGAGTTTTGTTAGCTTTTACATCAACTTCAAACGTATACTTCTTCTCAGCCATTGCGTCTGAAGAAGCTTCTGTAATTACTGGTCGCTTAATGATATCACGAACATCCATTATGCTAGAACCTCCTCTACTTTTTGAACAGCAGATTTAGTCAAGATCAATTTGTTGTGTGAAACAACATCAAGAACATTAAGACCATTCGCCTCTACAACAGTAACACCTGGGATGTTACGAGCAGATAACGCAACTTTCTCATCTAAACCGTCAGTTACGATCAACGTTTTAGTTTCAATAGAAAGTCCTTTAAGAACAGCTGCAAATTCTTTTGTTTTTGGAGCTTCGAAAACTAGGTTTTCAAGTACTAATACATTATCTTCAAGGACTTTAGCCGATAGTGCAGATTTAATCGCTAAACGGCGAACCTTTTTAGGTAATTTGTAAGAATAGCTTCTTGGTGTTGGACCGAATACAGTACCACCGCCACGCCATTGTGGTGAACGAATTGAACCTTGACGCGCACGCCCAGTTCCTTTTTGTCTCCATGGTTTACGACCGCCGCCTGCAACTTCTGAGCGGTTTTTCACTTTATGAGTTCCTTGTCTTAAAGAAGCTCTTTGCATGATAATTGCATCAAATAATACAGAATTATTAGGTTCAATCCCGAAAATAGACTCATTAAGTTCGATATCGCCAACTTTCGAGCCAGTTTGAGTGAACAATGTAACTTTTGGCATTCTAATGCTCCTCCTTTCTCAGATATTACTTAGCTTTAATAGCAGATTTAACTTTAATTAAAGCTTTTTTCGCGCCCGGAACATTACCTTTTACTAAAAGTAAGTTACGTTCTACGTCAACTTTAACAATTGTTAAGTTTTGAACAGTTACTTGTTCTCCACCCATACGTCCTGGTAATAACTTACCTTTGAATACGCGGTTTGGAGCAACAGGACCCATTGAACCTGGGCGACGGTGGTAACGAGAACCGTGTGACATAGGTCCGCGTGATTGTCCGTGGCGTTTAATCGAGCCTTGGAAACCTTTACCCTTAGAGATTCCTGTTACATCAACTGTATCGCCTTCTGCGAAAATACTAACTTTGACTTCTTGACCTAATTCGTAATCAGCTGGATTAGCTGAACGGAATTCGCGAACGAAGCGCTTAGGTGCAGTGTTTGCTTTTTGAACATGGCCTTTTTCAGGTTTATTCGAAAGCTTTTCGCGTTTATCTTCAAAACCGATTTGAATTGCTTCATAACCGTCAGTTTCAATTGTTTTCTTTTGAAGAACTACGTTGTTAGCAGCCTCGATTACTGTTACTGGAATAAGTTCACCATTTTCAGCAAATACTTGCGTCATACCGATTTTTCTTCCTAAGATTCCTTTGGTCATTAGTCACACCTCCTGATTTTTCTGTTTTCTATAATTAAAGTTTGATTTCAATGTCAACACCAGATGGTAAGTCTAAACGCATCAATGAATCAACTGTTTGTGGAGTTGGGTTCACGATATCGATAAGACGTTTGTGTGTACGCATCTCGAATTGCTCACGAGAATCTTTATATTTGTGAACTGCACGAAGAATCGTGTAAACAGAACGCTCAGTTGGTAATGGAATCGGACCCGATACAGCAGCACCAGAACGTTTTGCAGTTTCAACAATTTTCTCAGCAGATTGATCAAGGATTCTGTGATCATATGCTTTTAAACGAATACGAATTTTTTGTTTTGCCATTATTTTCCCTCCTTTTCGCCTATTTTCTAAATAGACTTTCTCATTGGAAATTTCCCACACACTCGCCATGGCAAAGCGGCCGGGTGTGTCAGCAACCTTCCAAATCATCGCAGTCAAAGACCAACATTGTCTATTATAACTAATGCACATTAGAAAATCAAGTAAAACTTAAATGTTTCTCTGTGCAACACTTTTACTATTATACATAGTAGGCCACTCTTTATCAAGCTTAATTTATTCTTGTATCTTCACACACTATTAATAAGGAATTTTCAACTTAATTACGTTATATTCAATTTGATAAATAAAATTATTTTATACAGACCCTACTCGTACTTAGTCCCATCCGTATTCTATCAATAAGTTTATAAATCAACTAGCGTACCACCTAATTAAACTAACTTCTTAACAATCTTTCAAACAAGGAGCCATAGAATAACAATCATATACCTTACCTTATAGATGAGAACAACCAAAATAATATATGTAAACTGTTTTCTCTTCTCGTGACTTTGAGTTGCTCGTAGGAAAAATAGATAAGAATATTTATGCTAACGCAGCACACCAGATAGATTAAGCATCTGCACTAAACCTTTACAATACCATCTGCTTATAAATAAGTGACACTTCTATTAGTTGGAGGTTTGCAACATCCCCATAATTGTGAGCCCTGTACTACTTTCGCTAGGAACCATCTCTCCAACTAGATTTATACTGGCAGTTATTCCCCTCCATCGCTTCTCCGATTCCTCTAAGCCTTGATGTTGAAGAATTACTACTGTTTATGCGGAATAATAACCTGATATTACCTTACTTTCTATAATCAATATCTACTATTATACATTTTCTATTTTTACTCTTAATAGGTGTAAAGCTAGTCTGTAAATTTGCTAATAATATTACAAGTTGCTATATATAAAAAAGAGCTGCCGGCGTCCCAGCAGCTCCCCTTGAAAGGCGTCCCTTTCAACTATTTAATTACTCAGTGATAGTAGCAACTACACCAGCGCCTACAGTACGTCCACCCTCACGGATAGAGAATTTAGTACCTTCTTCGATAGCGATTGGTGCGATTAGTTCTACTGACATTTCGATGTTATCTCCAGGCATAACCATTTCTACGCCTTCAGGAAGATTACAAATACCAGTTACATCCGTTGTACGGAAGTAGAATTGTGGACGGTAGTTTGTGAAGAATGGAGTATGACGTCCACCTTCTTCTTTTGAAAGAACATAAACTTCCGCTTTGAATTTAGTGTGTGGAGTAATTGAACCTGGTTTAGCAAGTACTTGTCCACGTTGAATATCTTCACGAGAAACCCCACGAAGAAGTGCTCCGATGTTGTCACCAGCTTCAGCATAGTCAAGTAATTTACGGAACATTTCAACACCAGTTACAGTTGTTGGTTTTGGTTCTTCAGTCATACCGATGATGTCTACAACATCGCCGACTTTAACTTGTCCACGTTCTACACGTCCTGTAGCAACTGTTCCACGACCAGTGATTGAGAATACATCCTCAACTGGAAGCATGAAAGGTTTGTCAGTGTCACGTGTTGGGTTTGGAATATATTCATCAACAGCGTTCATTAATTCATGAATTTTTTCTTCCCAAGCCGCTTCACCTTCAAGAGCTTTAAGAGCAGAACCTTTAATTACTGGAATATCATCACCAGGGAATTCATATTCAGAAAGAAGGTCACGAATTTCCATTTCTACTAATTCAAGTAGCTCTTCGTCGTCAACCATGTCACATTTGTTCATGAATACAACTAGGTAAGGAACACCTACTTGACGAGAAAGAAGGATGTGCTCACGAGTTTGTGGCATTGGACCATCAGCAGCAGATACTACTAGGATTCCGCCGTCCATTTGTGCAGCACCAGTGATCATGTTTTTAACATAGTCAGCGTGACCTGGGCAGTCAACGTGTGCATAGTGACGAGCTTCTGTTTCATACTCAACGTGTGAAGTAGAAATTGTGATACCACGTTCTCTTTCTTCTGGCGCACCGTCGATTTGGTCATATCCGCGTGCTTCTGCTCCACCTGCTTTAGCAAGTACAGTTGTGATAGCAGCTGTTAGAGTTGTTTTACCGTGGTCAACGTGACCAATTGTTCCAACGTTAACGTGTGGTTTTGAACGATCAAATTTAGCTTTACCCATTAGGATATTCCTCCTTGAAATAAGAAATTTATATTTTTGAATTATGATGCTGCAAAACAAGGCGATGCCTGGAATTGCAGCTTACATAAGTAGTTATACTTTAATAAATGATGAAAATCAATTATTCACCTTTATTTTTTTTAACAATTTCCTCAGAGATGCTCTTCGGTACTTCTTCATAGTGGTCGAAGTGCATAGAGAATGTTCCGCGTCCTTGAGTGTTAGAACGTAGAGATGTTGCATAACCAAACATTTCAGATAGTGGAACCATCGCTTTAACCATTTGTGTGTTTCCGCGTGCTTCCATACCTTCTACACGTCCACGGCGTGATGTAACATCACCCATGATATCACCCATGTATTCTTCTGGAATAACAACTTCTACTTTCATGATTGGCTCAAGAATTACTGGATTACATTTAGATGCAGCATTTTTCAATGCCATAGACGCAGCAATTTTAAATGCCATCTCGTTAGAGTCAACATCATGATAAGATCCGTCAAATAATTTTGCTTTAATATCTACAAGTGGATATCCCGCAAGAACACCGCGATCAAGTGAATCAACTAGACCAGCTTGAACAGCAGGGATGTATTCACGTGGAACAACACCACCGACGATAGCATTTTCAAATTCGAATCCTTTTCCTTCTTCGTTTGGAGAGAACTCAATCCAAACGTGACCGAATTGTCCACGACCACCAGATTGGCGAACGAATTTACCTTCAACTTGCGCAGATCCACGGAATGTTTCACGGTACGCTACTTGAGGAGCACCTACGTTTGCTTCAACTTTAAACTCGCGACGCATACGATCTACAAGGATATCTAAGTGAAGCTCACCCATACCTGCAATAATTGTTTGA
Organism: Peribacillus huizhouensis; assembly: GCF_014138605.1. Classification (GTDB taxonomy): domain Bacteria; phylum Bacillota; class Bacilli; order Bacillales; family DSM-1321; genus Peribacillus; species Peribacillus huizhouensis. The sequence continues at coordinate 16,047 of NZ_JACJHX010000020.1, forward strand.
CCTGTTTCCTGGTCAGTATGTGCACGGAATGTTGGATCTTCATCTTGAAGTTTTTGTAGTGCTTGACCCATTTTGTCTTGGTCAGCTTTTGATTTTGGTTCAACTGAAAGGGAGATAACTGGCTCTGGGAAGACCATTGACTCAAGAATAACTTGGTCTTTGTCATCACATAGCGTGTCACCAGTTGTTGTATCTTTTAAGCCTACAGCAGCTGCGATGTCTCCAGCATGTACTACTGAGATTTCTTCACGGCTGTTTGCGTGCATTTGTAGGATACGACCAACACGTTCACGTTTACCTTTAGTTGAGTTGATTACGTAAGAACCAGATTGCAATGTACCAGAGTATACACGGAAGAATGTAAGTTTCCCTACATATGGATCCGTCATAACTTTGAATGCAAGTGCAGAGAATGGTTCTGTATCATCAGCATGACGCTCAACTTCTTCCTCAGAATCAGGAAGTGTACCTTTAATTGCAGGTACATCAAGTGGAGATGGTAAGTAATCAACTACTGCATTAAGCATTAATTGAACACCTTTGTGTTTGAATGCAGTACCACAAATTACAGGGTAGAATTCAACACTAAGTGTCGCTTTACGGATTGCAGCTTTAAGTTCAGCTACTGAGATTTCTTCTCCACCTAGGTATTTTTCCATTAGGTCTTCATCAACTTCAGATACCGCTTCGATAAGCTTTTCACGGTGTTCTTGAGCTAATTCAAGATGTTCTTCAGGGATTTCACCTTCAGAAATCTCAGTACCTTGGTCATTACCGTAGAATGTAGCTTTCATTTCTACTAAGTCAATGATAGCTTTGAATTGATCTTCAGCGCCAATAGGTAATTGGATTGGGTGTGCGTTCGCTTGAAGGCGATCATGTAACGTTCCTACAGAATATAGGAAGTCTGCACCCGTTTTGTCCATTTTGTTTACAAACACGATACGTGGTACGCCGTATGTCGTAGCTTGGCGCCAAACAGTTTCTGTTTGCGGCTCAACACCTGATTGTGCATCAAGTACAGCTACAGCACCATCAAGTACACGCAGGGAACGCTCAACTTCTACAGTGAAGTCTACGTGTCCTGGTGTATCAATGATATTTACACGGTTACCATTCCATTGTGCTGTTGTAGCAGCAGATGTAATAGTGATACCACGCTCTTGCTCTTGTTCCATCCAGTCCATTTGTGATGCACCTTCGTGCGTTTCACCAATTTTATGAATTTTACCAGTGTAAAAAAGAATACGTTCAGTTGTCGTAGTTTTACCGGCATCGATGTGAGCCATGATACCGATATTACGAGTATTTGCTAAGGAGAACTCTCTTGCCATCTTGGTCTTTCTCCTTCCTTTTTATGAGAATAATTTTATATAAATCAATCTTACCAACGGTAGTGAGCAAACGCTTTGTTAGCTTCTGCCATTTTATGTGTATCTTCACGTTTCTTAACAGCTGCACCAGTGTTGTTAGCAGCATCCATGATTTCGTAAGCTAAACGCTCTTCCATCGTTTTTTCACCACGAAGGCGAGAATAGTTTACTAACCAACGAAGACCAAGAGTTGAACGTCGATCTGGACGCACCTCAACTGGTACTTGGTAGTTAGCTCCACCCACACGGCGAGCTCTTACTTCTAGTACTGGCATGATGTTTTTAAGTGCTTGTTCAAACACTTCCATCGGGTTGTTGCCAGTACGTTCTTGGATTGTATCAAATGCAGAATAAAGAATTTTTTGTGATTTACCTCTTTGTCCATCAACCATCATTTTGTTGATTAAACGAGTCACAAGTTTTGAATTATAAATCGGATCTGGTAATACGTCTCTTTTAGAAACAGGTCCTTTACGAGGCATTATGTTTCCTCCTTTCGATGTAGTTCATATTTTTAGTTCTATTATTTTTTTGGTGCTTTTGGACGTTTTGTTCCGTATTTAGAACGACTTTGCATACGGTTGTTTACTCCAGCAGTATCAAGCGCACCACGTACAATGTGATAACGTACCCCTGGTAAGTCTTTTACACGACCTCCACGGATTAGTACCACGCTGTGTTCTTGTAGGTTATGTCCGATACCAGGAATGTAAGCTGTTACCTCGATACCATTTGTCAAACGTACACGCGCATATTTACGTAACGCTGAGTTTGGTTTTTTCGGTGTCATAGTTCCCACACGAGTACATACACCACGTTTTTGTGGAGAAGTTACGTTAGTTTGTGATTTTTTAAAGCTGTTATAACCTTTGTTAAGTGCTGGTGATTTTGAGTTATATTCTTTTGACTCGCGACCTTTACGCACTAATTGATTAATAGTAGGCATTAATTTGTCCTCCCTTCACTTTTCAGTTCTAGTACCACACATCCAGGTGGTTCATAAATGAGCAAAAACAAAGTTTTTGCAAAATCTTTTTTGCAAAAACAGTTTTACTTTTTAATGGCAACAGTAGCTGCTCCGACATCAATACCACATGCTTTTCCAAGCATTTGCATCGAATCAACGTACGTGATTGGAACTTCTAATTCTCGAGCAGTCTCTGCAACATGGGCTGTCAATAATTGATCAGCATCCTGTGCAATGATAACCTCTCGAATTAAATATTGTTTGAGAGCTCTCATGGTTTGTTTCGTTCCTATTATCACTGACTTTGCCTGTAGTACTTTTTCATAAGACATCTATCATATCCTCCAAAGTAACAGGTTATCATAGGAGCACCTTTGCAATAATATCACTTAAAATGTCTTTTTGTCAACTTATCTTTTGAAAAAAATAAATTAATACTGACTCGTGATATCATGTGGAGCTTTTACATGATTAAACTAAAATCTAATAAAAGAACATGCACATCACGAGTCAGCGTTTATATCATTACTCTACTGGAACACTATCTTCGTTTGTATCTTCTACAATAACAGGGCTTGCCTTGCGGTAACGAAGCATGCCTGTTCCCGCAGGTACCAGTTTACCAATAATAACATTTTCTTTTAATCCAAGTAATTCATCACGTTTTCCTTTTATCGCTGCATCTGTTAACACTCTAGTAGTTTCTTGGAATGAAGCAGCCGACAAGAAGGAATCTGTTTCTAATGATGCTTTTGTTATACCGAGCAGGACAGGTCGTCCAGTAGCTGGTATTTTACCAGTAAGAAGTGCGTCTGTATTCGCTTGAGTGAATTGGTGTACATCAAGTAAAGTACCTGGAAGAACATCCGTTTCACCTGCATCAAGGACGCGGACTTTACGAAGCATTTGTCTCACCATTACTTCGATATGTTTGTCCCCAATTTCTACCCCTTGCATACGATATACATTTTGAACTTCGCGTAACAAATACTCTTGAACTGCAAGAACATCTGTAACTTTCAGTAACTCTTTCGGATCAATAGATCCTTCGGTTAATTCTTCTCCACGCTGTACGTATGAATCTACAGATACTTTTAAGCGCGCAGAGTATGGTGCGGTATACGTGCGAGATTCAACTGCACCTTGAATCACAATTTCCTGTTGCTTATCTCGTATTTCATTAATTGAAACAACAGTACCTTCGATTTCAGTAATTAGCGCTTGCCCCTTAGGGTTCCTTGCTTCAAATATTTCTTGGATACGTGGTAAACCTTGAGTGATATCATCTCCGGCTACACCACCTGTATGGAATGTACGCATCGTTAACTGTGTACCAGGCTCTCCGATCGATTGGGCAGCAATAATTCCAACTGCTTCCCCAACTTCAACTTCTTGACCCGTCGCAAGATTTCGACCATAACATTTTTTACATACACCATGGCTTGTATTACATGTAAATGCCGAACGAATCCACGCTTCTTCAATTCCACTATCTTCAATATACTTAGCAAGATCTTCAGTAATAAGTCCATTTTCATGAACAATCACTTCATTCGTTTCAGGATGTTTAATTGCCTTTCTAGCGTGACGACCAATTAAACGTTCTTCTAACGTCTCTATTACCTCTGTACCGTTTTTCAAAGCTGAAATTTTCAGGCCTCGGTCAGTTCCACAATCATCATCGCGAACAATAACATCTTGTGCTACGTCTACGAGACGGCGAGTAAGGTAGCCTGAATCGGCTGTTTTAAGTGCGGTATCGGCAAGACCCTTACGTGCACCATGGGTAGAGATGAAGTATTCTAATACCGTTAGTCCTTCGCGGAAACTTGATTTAATTGGCAACTCGATAATACGTCCAGCCGGGTTGGCCATCAATCCCCGCATACCTGCTAATTGAGTAAAGTTAGATGCGTTACCACGCGCTCCAGAATCACTCATCATGAAGATCGGGTTGCTACGATCTAATGAATCCATTAGTTTAGCTTGAATCGTATCTTTAGCAGCACTCCAAATTGAAATAACTCGATCATAACGCTCGTCTTCCGTTATTAAACCTCGTCTAAATTGTTTTAAGACGTTATCTACTTTTTGTTGTGCTTCTTCGATGATTTGTTGTTTTTCACCCAAAACTACGATATCAGAAACACCAACAGTGATTCCAGCTTTCGTAGAATGTTTGAATCCGAGGTTTTTCATTCTATCAAGCATTTTCGACGTTTCGGTAATTTTGAAACGTTTAAATACTTCCGCAATAATGTTCCCAAGAATTTTCTTCTTGAATGGATCAATTAACGGTTGTGCCTGGATAAGTTCTTTTATGTTTGCCCCGTTTTCAACAAAATACTTCTCAGGAGTTTTCACTTCTAAATTGTATCCTGTAGGTTCATTAATGTAAGGGAACGATTTAGGTAAAATTTCATTAAATATCAGTTTACCAACAGTTGTTAATAAGAGCTGATTATTTTGCTCTTCAGTAAAAGTTTCATTATTTAGAGATCCTGCATGAACAGCTACACGTGAGTGCAGGTGTACATAGCCATTTTGATAAGCAAGCAATGCTTCACTTGTATCTTTAAAGACCATTCCTTCCCCGATAATTCCAGCTCTTTCTAAAGTTAAGTAATAGTTTCCTAATACCATATCTTGTGAAGGAGTAACAACTGGTTTTCCATCTTTCGGATTTAGAATGTTTTGCGCAGCTAACATTAGTAACCTTGCTTCAGCTTGTGCTTCAGATGATAACGGAACGTGTACTGCCATTTGGTCACCGTCAAAATCCGCATTATATGCTGTACATACAAGTGGGTGAAGACGGATTGCGCGACCCTCAACAAGTGTCGGTTCAAATGCTTGAATACCGAGTCTATGAAGAGTAGGGGCACGGTTAAGTAATACCGGATGCTCCTTAATGACTGCTTCAAGAACGTCCCAAATCTCTGGAGATAACCGTTCGATCTTACGTTTAGCAGATTTAATATTGTGTGCTAATCCTTTTTGAACAAGTTCTTTCATAACAAATGGTTTGAAGAGTTCAATTGCCATTTCTTTTGGAAGTCCGCATTGATACATTTTCAAGTTCGGCCCAACAACGATAACGGATCGACCAGAATAGTCAACACGTTTACCAAGTAAGTTTTGACGGAAGCGTCCTTGCTTTCCTTTTAGCATATGCGAAAGTGATTTCAACGGGCGGTTACCAGGTCCTGTTACCGGACGGCCACGACGTCCATTATCAATCAAAGCATCTACAGCTTCTTGAAGCATACGTTTTTCGTTTTGAACGATAATGCTCGGTGCACCAAGATCCAATAAACGTTTTAAACGATTATTGCGGTTAATTACTCGTCGGTACAAGTCATTTAAGTCAGAAGTCGCAAAACGACCACCGTCTAATTGCACCATAGGACGAAGTTCTGGAGGAATAACAGGTAGTACATCAAGAATCATCCAAGAAGGTTCGTTTCCAGAATTACGGAAAGCCTCTAACACTTCAAGACGCTTAATTGCTCGAGTTCTACGTTGTCCTTGAGCTGTTTTTAATTCCTCTTTTAATGCTTCTGTTTCTTTTTCGGTATCAATGTCTTGTAATAATTTCTTTATTGCTTCTGCACCCATACCAGCTTGGAATTTTTTCCCGTACTTTTCGCGGTATGCACGATACTCTTTTTCAGAAAGAAGTTGCTTCTTTTCTAAAGTTGTATCACCCGTTTCAGTGACTACGTAAGATGCAAAATATATTACTTCTTCCAAAGCACGTGGAGACATGTCTAACACAAGTCCCATACGACTTGGAATTCCTTTGAAATACCAAATATGTGATACAGGAGCAGCGAGCTCAATATGACCCATACGCTCACGACGAACCTTCGCACGTGTAACTTCTACACCACATCGATCGCAAACTACACCTTTATAACGAACTCGTTTGTATTTACCACAATGACATTCCCAGTCTTTTTGCGGTCCAAAAATTCTTTCGCAGAACAAACCATCTTTCTCAGGCTTTAATGTACGATAGTTAATTGTTTCTGGTTTTTTTACTTCGCCATGTGACCAAGAACGAATCTTATCTGGTGAAGCAAGACCAATTTTCATATACTCAAAATTATTTACATCTATCAAGGGGCCTACCTCCCTTTTGATCTCCAGGTTATACCTAAATTGCTTATCATGAACTGTCATGTATTAGGCGCCATTTTCCCTTAAAATAGCCGGCCTAATTAATTGAACTCCAACAGGCAGCATGGTTCGATCCGTTAAAAGAGCCAATACTGCCTAGTCAGAGTGGTAAAATAAACTATTTATTCAAAGCGTTAATCCGTTGTGATGGCATTTGTCTTTAAGCCAGCATCTGAGGCAACCATTTCTTTGCCTTCTGTATCAATGTTTAAGGAGTCAGAATGATTTACATCATCTTCATCTTCTAAATCACGCATTTCCACTTCGCGGTCTTCAGCATTCATGATTTTAACATCCAACCCTAAGCTTTGAAGCTCTTTAATCAATACTTTAAATGATTCAGGAACACCTGGCTCTGGAACATTTTCACCCTTCACAATCGCCTCATATGTTTTCACACGACCGACGACATCATCGGACTTAACTGTAAGGATTTCTTGCAAGGTGTATGCAGCACCATATGCCTCAAGTGCCCAAACTTCCATTTCACCGAAACGCTGCCCACCAAATTGCGCTTTACCTCCAAGCGGCTGCTGTGTAACGAGTGAATAAGGTCCTGTTGATCGAGCGTGAAGCTTATCATCAACCATGTGAGCAAGTTTGATCATATACATGACACCGACTGATACACGGTTATCGAATGGTTCACCTGAACGCCCGTCATATAAGACTGTTTTCGCATCGCTTGCCATACCAGCTTCAGCAATTGTTGCCCAAACATCTTCCTCTGTTGCTCCATCGAATACTGGAGATGCAACATGGATATTAAGAGCTCTAGCAGCCATTCCTAAATGTAATTCCAATACTTGCCCGATGTTCATACGGGATGGTACACCTAACGGGTTTAACATGATGTCAACAGGTGTGCCATCTGGTAAATACGGCATATCTTCTTCAGGAAGAATACGAGAGATAACCCCTTTATTACCATGACGACCTGCCATTTTGTCGCCTTCATGAATTTTACGTTTTTGTACAATATATACACGTGCAAGTTGGTTTACACCTGGTGGAAGCTCATCTCCATCTTCACGGTTAAACACTTTAACATCATGTACAATTCCACCGCCACCATGAGGTACACGTAGGGACGTATCACGTACTTCACGTGCTTTTTCACCAAATATAGCGTGTAAAAGACGTTCTTCAGCTGTAAGTTCAGTTACACCTTTTGGCGTTACTTTACCTACCAGTAAGTCTCCATCTTTAACTTCTGCACCGATGCGGATTATGCCACGTTCGTCAAGATTACGAAGTGCATCTTCCCCAACGTTTGGTATATCTCGGGTAATTTCTTCAGGCCCAAGTTTTGTATCTCGTGATTCTGACTCATATTCTTCAATGTGAATAGATGTATATACATCATCTTTCACAAGACGTTCACTCATAATAATGGCATCTTCATAGTTATAGCCATCCCATGTCATGAATGCTACAAGAACGTTACGACCTAAAGCAAGTTCACCTGATTCCATTGACGGACCATCAGCTAATATTTCACCTTTGACCACTTTGTCCCCTACACTTACGATTGGGCGTTGGTTATAACACGTACCTTGGTTAGAACGGATAAATTTCAATAGACGGTATTTATCAAGATTTCCTTTTACCTCTTGTCCATCTACAATACTTACTCGTCGTACCCAGACTTCACGTGATTCTACATGCTCTACGATTCCTTCGTGCTTACAAATAACAGCTGCTCCAGAATCTTTAGCAGATACGTATTCCATACCTGTTCCAACACGTGGTGCTTCTGGTTGTAGTAACGGAACTGCTTGACGTTGCATGTTCGCTCCCATAAGAGCACGGTTAGAGTCATCGTTCTCTAAGAAAGGAATACATGCTGTCGCCGCGGATACAACCTGCTTCGGTGAAACATCCATGTAGTCAACGCGGTCGCGTGGTACTACTGTGTTTTCGCCACGGAAACGGGCTACAATTTTATCATCAACAAATGAACCATCATCAGCTAAACGAGTATTCGCTTGAGCAGTTACATAGTTATCTTCTTCATCTGCTGTCAAATAGTCAATTCGATCTGTAACTTTTCCAGTTTCCGGATCAACACGACGGAATGGTGTTTCAATAAATCCATATGGATTCACCTTCGCGTAGCTGGATAATGAGTTGATAAGTCCAATGTTTGGACCCTCCGGTGTTTCAATTGGACACATCCGCCCATAGTGAGAATAGTGAACATCCCGTACTTCAAAGCCAGCACGTTCACGTGTTAAACCGCCTGGTCCTAATGCAGAAAGACGACGTTTATGCGTCAATTCTCCCAATGGATTTGTTTGGTCCATGAACTGCGAAAGTTGAGAACTTCCGAAGAATTCTTTAATAGAAGCAATTACCGGTCGAATATTAATCAATTGTTGCGGTGTAATGGTATTCGTGTCTTGAATGGACATTCTTTCACGTACCACACGTTCCATCCTTGATAACCCAATCCGGAATTGATTTTGTAATAATTCACCAACTGAACGAAGTCTACGATTACCAAGGTGATCAATATCATCTGTAATCCCTACTCCGTGAAGTAAATTAAAGAAATAACTAATAGAAGATAAAATGTCGGCTGGAGTGATATTCTTCACCCGGTCCGTTACATTCGCATTTCCAGTTACGTTGATAATTTTCTCGCCTTCTGTATCATTTGGTGCATAAATTTTAATTGGTTGTAGCAAAATCTCATCTTCAACCACACCGCCTACTGGCTGGTATGTGCGGTTACCAATTCCTTCATCAAGATGTGGAAGAATGCGATCTAAAGTGCGTCGATCTAAAAGAGTGCCTTTTTCAACAATAATTTCACCAGTTTCCGGATCCACTAATGTTTCTGCAATACGCTGACCGAATAAACGATTTTTAATATGGAGCTTTTTATTAATTTTATAACGGCCTACATTCGCCAAATCATAACGTTTCGGATCAAAGAAACGTGATACCAAAAGGCTTTTCGCGTTTTCTACAGTCGGTGGTTCACCTGGACGAAGACGTTCGTAAATCTCAAGCAATGCTTTTTCTACACTTTCGGTATTATCCTTTTCAAGCGTATTACGGATATACTCATTGTCTCCAATAAGGTCAAGAATTTCTTGATCTGACCCAAACCCAAGAGCTCTCATTAATACTGTAATTGGCAATTTACGTGTGCGATCAATTCTGACATAAACTACGTCTTTTGCATCTGTTTCGTATTCCAACCACGCACCTCGGTTTGGGATAACAGTAGCTGTAAAGCCGTACTTTCCGTTTTTGTCCATTTTTCCGTTGTAGTACACACTTGGCGAACGAACAAGTTGCGAAACAATAACGCGTTCTGCACCATTAATGACAAATGTACCTGTTTCAGTCATAAGAGGGAAATCACCCATGAATACATCTTGGTCTTTGACTTCCCCAGTTTCTTTATTTACAAGTCTGACTTTTACTCGAAGTGGTGCTGAGTACGTTACATCACGTTCTTTCGATTCTTCTACCGAATACTTGGGATCTCCCAAACTGTAATCGATAAATTCAAGCGATAAATTGCCCGTAAAGTCCTCAATCGGAGAAATATCCTGGAACATCTCTCTTAACCCTTCATCAAGAAACCATTGATAAGAAGCGGTTTGAATTTCAATTAGGTTTGGTAATTCCAATACCTCACTGATTCTTGCATAACTTCTACGTTGGCGGTGTCGTCCATACTGAACTAGTTGACCTGTCAACCGATTCACCCCTTAAATCAAGCGTTATAAGGTTCCATTTGTCTTGTGGAAACATGTATTTCCATAGACAAAAAGAAAATGGTTTTTGTTTAAAAACCACAATTTCTCATAAAACGAACTATTATTTATATATTTTTTCCAATTAATCCACTTTCTATACACCTTTTGTATAAAAATTGCATAGTTAAGGAATTATAATATATGCATTTTATAATACTAACATAGCAAAAAAATTGAGTCAAACTTTTTTAGATACAAGTATATAATAACCTTTTTTCTTTACAACCGTTCTGACATTCCCAAAAACCTGTTCCATCTTCTCCATTGCTGATGGAGCACCTTGTTTTTTCTGAATGACGACCCATAACTCGCCGCCATTTTTTAATTTCGCATGACTTTTTTCTAAAATGCCATGAACAACATTTTTTCCCGCACGAATAGGCGGGTTAGTCAATATTGCTGCGAATTGAGTAATTTCTACTCTGTCCAATTGATCACTTTCATGAATATTTACATTTGTAATTCCATTCGTTTTCGCATTATCCTTCGCAAGAGCAACAGCACGGCTATTAATATCTACCAACTCCACTGTTCTTTCAGGAAAGGCTGCAGCAATAGAAAGTCCAATCGGGCCGTATCCACAACCAACATCTAGAATACTCCCTTTTGTCTCCTCTTCAAATGTAAAAGTTTCAATTAATAAACGCGAGCCAAAATCGATGTCGTTTTTAGAGAACACTCCATTATCGCTTTTAAAACGAAATGAGCGTCCTCTCAGAGTGTAGTCCCAAAATTTCGGATTGCTTTCAACATCCGGTTTTTGTGAGTAGTAATGATCTGCCAGAGTCATCTCCTCCTATCAGAAAAGATTAATTGAAGAATTTTGAGAGAAGATTTGTGAAGATTAGAAGCTTACTGTTTACAACAATATATCTGTGTATCACTTACACTTTCAAAAGTAAGAGAAAAAAAGCCCGCCATAATAGCGAGCTTTTTAACAAGCAAAATTACTTAACTTCAACGCCAGCTCCAACTTCTTCAAGTTTAGCTTTGAATTCTTCAGCTTCTTCTTTAGATACGCCTTCTTTGATTGCTTTAGGAGTGTTATCAACAAGTTCTTTCGCTTCTTTAAGACCAAGTCCTGTGATTTCACGAACAACTTTGATAACTTTGATTTTTTGGTCGCCTGCAGATGCAAGAACAACGTCAAACTCAGTTTTTTCTTCAGCAGCAACGCCACCAGCAGCAGCTACAGCTACTGGAGCAGCAGCAGTTACGCCAAATTCTTCTTCGATTGCTTTAACTAGGTCATTTAGTTCTAAAACAGTCATCGTTTTAACTGCTTCAATGATTTGATCTTTAGTCATTGTATATTTCCTCCTAGGGTTTGTTTTAGTTTTTGATTACCAAGGGCAAAGCGCTAGCTTACGCTCCTTGTTCTTCTTTTTGTTCTGCCACAGCTTTTGTAGCAAGAGCAAGATTGCGAATAGGTGCTTGTAGCACGCTGAGTAGCATAGAAAGTAGACCTTCGCGTGATGGAAGTTCTGCAAGAGCTTTAATTTCTTCAGCTGATGCAACATTTCCTTCGATAACTCCAGCTTTAATTTCTAATGCTTCATGTTTTTTCGCGAAATCGTTAAGGATTTTCGCAGGAGCAATAACATCTTCAGTAGAGAATGCAATTGCGTTCGGGCCAGTCAATGATTCATTTAAAGCAACTAATTCAGCAGCTTCAGCAGCACGACGAGTCATAGAGTTTTTGTAAACCTTGAACTCAACGCCCGCTTCACGAAGTTGTTTACGAAGTTCTGTTAATTCTGATACAGATAATCCGCGGTAGTCAACAACAACAGTTGATTGGCTAGCTTTGAATTTCTCTGCGATCTCATTAACAATTTGAACCTTTTGTTCGATAATGGCGCTCATCCTTACACCTCCTATAGATTTGCTTGAAAACATTTATACCGGTCAAAGATAAAGCCTCCACATCTTGCAGACGAGGAGGCAGTAATTTGAAAGTCATAGTCATGGACTATTTTATCGAATTACCTCGGCAGGAAATTAAGCTCAAGACGTGAGCACCTACTGTCTACGGTACAAATGATATTCTTTTATATTAACAAAACAGATTATAGCAATAATCGTTTCATATTGTCAAATGTTAATTTTTTACATTGAATGAAGAAGGATCAACCTTAACACCAGGGCCCATTGTAGTCGTTACAGAAACATTTTTCATGTAAGTTCCTTTAGCTGCCGCAGGTTTAACTTTCATTAATGTGTCATAGATAGTTGTAAAGTTCTCAACCAATTTGCTGTCTTCGAAAGAAGCTTTACCAATTGGAGCATGAATGATACCTGTTTTGTCAACGCGGTATTCAACTTTACCAGCTTTAATTTCGTTAACTGCTTTCGTTACATCAAATGTAACTGTACCAGTTTTAGGGTTCGGCATAAGACCTTTTGGTCCTAATACTCGTCCTAATTTACCAACTTCACCCATCATATCTGGAGTAGCTACGATTACATCAAATTCGAACCAACCTTGTTGGATTTTGTTGATGTATTCTGCGTCTCCAACATAATCAGCACCTGCTGCTTCAGCTTCTTTAACTTTTTCGCCTTTAGCAAATACTAATACACGTTGAGTTTTACCAGTTCCGTTCGGAAGCACGACTGCTCCACGGATTTGTTGGTCAGCTTTCTTAGGGTCAACGCCTAAACGGAAAGCAACTTCAACTGTTGCATCAAATTTTACAAAGCTAGTTTTTTTAGCAAGTTCTACAGCTTCTGCTACTGAATATGCTTTAGTACGGTCAATTAATTGTACCGCTTCAAGATACTTTTTACCTTTATTAGCCATGATATAAAATCCTCCTATATTGTGGTTTTAACGGAATAACCTCCCACGAATAAAGGTTGCGAGTATGAATCGCAACCCCGTAGAAACGAATAACTGTTTAGATGGGATTAATCTTCGATGACAATACCCATGCTGCGTGCTGTACCTTCAACCATACGCATTGCAGACTCAACGTTTGCTGCGTTTAGATCAGGCATTTTTGTTTCTGCAATCTCGCGTACTTTATCACGTTTGACTGTAGCAACTTTATTACGGTTAGGTTCACCAGAACCAGACTCAATTCCAGCTGCAACTTTAAGCAATACTGCAGCAGGTGGAGTTTTTGTTACGAATGTAAATGAACGGTCTTCAAATACCGTAATTTCAACAGGAATAATTAGACCAGCTTGATCTGCTGTACGAGCGTTGAACTCCTTACAGAATCCCATGATGTTAACACCAGCTTGACCTAGTGCAGGACCAACCGGCGGTGCCGGATTCGCTTTCCCAGCAGGAATTTGCAATTTAACCATTTTAATTACTTTTTTAGCCACGAGACACACCTCCTTATAAGTCTAAGTCCGTGATGTGGTAATAGGGGTATACCCTCCCACTCATCTTAAATTCTTTATTTAAATAAAGAATGTTTGTATCATTTAGGTCTCGTAATAGAAACATACTGACCTATGAAATTTTACCACTTTCCAACAATGATTTCAAGTTTTTTCAGATTATATTTTTTCCACCTGATTAAAATCTAGTTCAACCGGGGTATCTCTGCCAAACATATTGACCAGCACCCGTACTTTACTTTTGTCCTTATCCAATTCTTCAATAACTCCTGAGAAATTGGAAAATGGTCCTTCTTTAACCGTAACTGTGTCACCTAACTCGAAATCTACTTCAATTCGTTGTTCATCAACACCCATGCGTTTTAGAACTACTTCAATTTCTTCAGGTAGTAAAGCCGTTGGTTTTGAACCAGCTCCAGAAGAACCAACAAACCCTGTTACCCCAGGAGTATTTCGAACTACATACCAAGAATCATCCGTCATAATGATTTCCACAAGTACATAACCCGGAAATACTTTCTTTTTCAGAACCTTCTTCTTACCATCTTTAATTTCTGTTTCTTCTTCTTCAGGAACAACGACGCGGAAGATCTTATCTTGCATCGCCATTGTTTCTACACGTTTCTCAAGATTCGCTTTTACTTTATTCTCATATCCTGAGTATGTGTGTACAACATACCAATTTTTTTCCATGTTAATAGGACTAAATCGCCCTTCCCTCCCTATACAGTTCTTTTTTTCATATTGTTTTCATTTTTACATGAAAAGTCCAAGAAGGCATTGCTGACTTCCAGATGAATTACTTTTAAGAAAAGCGAAAAGCACTTTGTTAATTACAAAGGCTTGTATATGACAAACAAGATAGAGAACAATGTTTTTCTCCCTATTCAATTATTTGTCTATTAACTGATAAGGTAACTTTCGCTCAGCATCAAAATCCGTTTGAAAACTTACGCTTTCTTACTCTTAAAAAAGACAAATTAAAAAACCCGTTTCCGGGCTTTTTACTGTTGTTTATTATTTTAGCACTATTATAGCTTATTTTGGAATCTCTTATTCAATAACAAGACGAATTAGTTCAGATATGCCTAAATCTACTACAGCAAAGAAAACTGCCATAATGACAACGGTTGAAAGTACTACTACCGTATATCTTGTAAGCTCTTTTCTTTTAGGCCAGCTTACTTTCCTCATCTCTCGAGCAACACCGCGAAAAAATTCGGTTATGCGATTCATGAATGTAACCTCCAACCAACTTAGATAGCTTCTGTCAATCTATTTAAACAGTTACTTCGTTTCTTTATGCATGGTATGGGCATTGCAAGTACTACAAAATTTCTTAATTTCCAAACGCTCCACACTTACTGCTTTATTGCTTTCAGAAGAGTAGTTTCTAGAACCGCAATCTGTACAAGCGAGGATTAACTTTTTTCTCATCATTTCCACACCTATCTATCTCTACATCGTTAAAACTTTATCACGGCTGTCACTTATTGTCAACAAACAATAAGCTTAAATACCGCATGAATACAGGGAATTACAGGGTTACCTCTCTCACTTCCAAATATCGTTCTAGCTTCCTCTTCACTCGTTGTAGGGCATTGTCTATAGACTTCACGTGTCGGTTTAATTCTTCTGAAATTTCCTGGTAAGATTGTCCGTCTAGATAAAGAGCAAGAACCTTTCTCTCTAAATCACTCAATAGTTCCGCCATTTTTAATTCGATGTCATCAAATTCTTCCTGATTTATGAACAGTTCTTCAGGATCTAAAACTTTTGCTCCAGAAATAACATCCATAAGTGTGCGATCTGACTCTTCATCATAAATAGGCTTGTCCAAAGATACATATGAGTTTAAGGGAATATGTTTTTGTCTTGTTGCTGTTTTAATCGCTGTAATAATCTGCCTTGTAATGCAAAGCTCTGCAAAGGCTTTAAATGTTGACAGTTTATCCCCTTTGAAATCACGAATAGCCTTATATAAACCTATCATACCTTCTTGTACGATGTCTTCTTTATCAGCACCAATTAAAAAATAGGTTCTAGCTTTAGCTCTTACAAAGTTTCGGTATTTTTGGATTAAATAATCCAAAGCCTCACTGTCTCCTTTATGCACATAATCCACAAGCACGTCATCATCAAACTGGCCATAATCCTCATTCACTTTCATTCCGAAGTTGGACCCCACATTTTATCCCCCTGACCGTACGCATAGTTAGCAATATTATACAGTAGGCGAAATTTACTCGTCAACAGCTCAAAACTTCCCCCGGCGCCAATTTTCAAAAATTTCTGCCACTTCGTCCGTTAAATCAATCTTGGAATTTTGTTTGAATTTTGTCGCTTTATCAAGCTTTTTGTCAATTTCAACTTCTATATGTTCCATTTCAATTAATAGTTCTCGTGCAGATTTTCGTAAAGCTCCTTGCCCAAAAACCACCCATTGTTCAGTAAAATCAGAAGTTGCCACGTAAACTTGCGTTTTAATATTATTTAACTGGATAGCCATTTTTTCGATCCGCTCATCTGCGGACTCGTTTTCTCTTGTAAAAATAATTTCTACCTTAAAATTTTTATATTTACGCTCAATTCCCTGGACAAAATGGGCATCAAAGACAACTATGACTCTGTAACCTGAAAAAGCTTGATATTCTGCCATCTTCTCTATCAGGCGATCACGCGCTTCTGATAAATTGTGTTCCTTTAATTCTCTTAGTTCCGGCCAAGCTCCAATAATGTTATAACCGTCTACCAACAGAATATTCATTACCTATTCCCCTAAAGGATTTCTTTTTCGATAAACCTCATACATCAACAACCCTGCTGCAACAGATGCATTCAAAGAAGTTACCTTTCCGATCATTGGCATACGAATAAGAAAATCACATTTATCTTTAATAAGGCGGCCCATTCCCTTTCCTTCGCTGCCGATTACGAGGCCAATTGGCATCTTACCATCCATGTTTCGGTAATCATCAGTGCCCAACGCATCGGTACCAACAATCCAGACCCCACGTTCTTTTAATTCATCAATCGTTCTAGACATGTTAGTAACTCTGGCAACAGGAATGTATTCGATGGCTCCTGTTGATGATTTTGCTACAGTTGCAGTTAAGCCCACAGCTCTACGTTTCGGGATAATAATACCATGAGCTCCTACCGCATCTGCTGTACGCATGATCGATCCAAGATTATGAGGATCTTCAATTTCATCTAATAGAATAAAAAAGGGAGCTTCTTCACGAGACTCTGCCACAGCAAATAGATCATCCACTTCTGCATATGAATACGCAGCTACCTGTGCAACAACCCCTTGATGAATGCCTTCTGTCATTTGATCAATCTTTTTTTTCGGGACAAAATTAACGAATATATTCCTCTCTTTTGCCAATGTAATAATTTGCTGCATTGTACCTTTTTGCGAACCTTCAGCAATCCATATTTTATTCATATCACGCTCAGAACGTAATGCTTCTAATACAGGATTCTTTCCAATGATATATTCCTCGCTCATAAGCTCATCTCCTTTTTTCGTCTTCAATAAATTGGATCGATTGATTAATCAGAACCTCTAATCTCTCATTGTTTCCTGATAAATATACATAACCCATTAATGCCTCAAACGCAGTACCATATCGATAAGTTTGAACATCCGTATTCTTAGGCACGCTACCTGATTTGGCATTCCGTCCGCGCCTAACGACAGCTCGTTCTTCCTCTGTTAATTGATTGCTTTCAATAAAAAAATGAATGATTTTACTTTGTGCTTTCGCCGATACGAATGAAGTCGCTTCTTTATGAAGTAAATGCGGCTTCACTGCACCCTTTTTCAATAGATGATGCCTGATATACGTCTCATATACGGCATCACCCATATAAGCAAGAGCAAGGCTATTCACCATTTTTTCATCGACTTTCTTCTCGTGTTGCATACCGTTTATCCTCTTTTCCATCTAGTACCCTGAGGTGTATCTTCGAGAATAATATTTAAATGTTTTAGTCGGTCTCGAATGTCATCTGAAAGTTTAAAGTTTCTGTCTTTACGCGCTTGGATACGCTGCTGAATCAACGCTTCTATTTCTTCATCCAGTAATGTTTCTTCCTCAAGAGTCAAACCAAGGATGGACGTTAATAACTTGAACTCTTCGATGAATTTCTCAATCACATGCTGATCTGTATTCTTTTCCATCATGTAGTAATTAGCTTGCTTGGAAAGCTCAAACAAGACAGAAATGGCATTAGCTGTATTAAAGTCATCGTCCATTTCACGGGTGAATTCATCATGTAATTCTGAAATTTTCTTCAACCACAAATCATTGCTATCTGCTAATCCGGCACTAGAATCTAATCGATGCTTTAAGTTTTGAAAAGATGTTTTCAAACGGTCAAATGCTGCTTTTGTTTTCTCAAGTACTTCTTCACTATAATTAATAGGATGGCGATAATGAACAGATAACATGAAGAATCTCAATACTTGTGGATCATGATGCTGAATAATGTCGTGTACAAGGACAAAATTCCCTAGTGATTTCGACATTTTTTCATTATCTATATTTATATAGCCATTATGCATCCAGTACTTTGCAAATGTTTTCCCAGTCAAAGCCTCTGATTGGGCAATTTCATTTTCATGATGCGGGAATGCTAAATCTTGGCCACCTGCATGAATATCAATCGTGTCACCTAGGTATTTTTGCGCCATAGCTGAGCATTCAATATGCCAACCTGGGCGGCCATTTCCCCACGGAGATTCCCAAGAAATTTCGCCCTCCTTTGCTGTTTTCCATAGTGCAAAGTCTAACGCATCTTGTTTCCTTTCCCCTACTTCAATTCTTGAGCCAATGCGTAGCTCATCAATGGATTGATGTGAAAGCTTGCCATACGTATCGAATTTACGAGTTCGGAAGTAGACATCGCCTTCCGATTCATAAGCATATCCTTTTTCAATCAATGCAGAAACAAAATCAATAATCGTATCCATATTTTCCATAACAGTCGGATGTTTATCTGCTTTTTTGCAACCTAACGCAGTGACATCTTCAAAATAAGCATTAATAAATCGTTCTGCAATCGTTGGAACATCTTCACCTAATTCCTTTGCAGCCTTAATTAACTTATCATCTACATCAGTAAAATTTGAAACAAATTTTACATCATAACCGCTAAATTTAAGATAATTGCGGACCGTGTCAAACACAATAGCAGGACGGGCGTTGCCAATATGGATATAGTTGTACACGGTAGGTCCGCAAACGTACATCTTCACCTTACCTTCTTCTATTGGAATGAACTCTTCCTTCTGCCGTGATACAGTATTATAAATTTTAATAGTCATATTCTTTGCTCCTTTCTTCCTTTAACACATTCAATTCCGCTTTCATTTCCAACAGTTCTTTTTCCAGTTCTATGATGCGGTCTGCAATTGGGTCAGGAAGATCTGTATGGTTCAAATCTTTATTTATCCTTACTCCATCCTGAATAACGACTTTTCCTGGAATACCAACAACAGTCGAATTCGGGGGGACTTCTTTCAGTACCACAGAACCTGCGCCAATTTTGGAATTTTCCCCAACTTCAATAGAGCCTAATACCTTAGCACCTGTAGCAATTAATACATTGTCTTTAATGGTGGGATGCCGTTTACCTTTTTCTTTTCCAGTTCCTCCAAGTGTAACACCTTGAAACACAGATACATTATTCCCAATTTCACAAGTTTCACCAATCACAATCCCCATTCCATGATCAATAAAAAAACGATTCCCAATTTGTGCACCTGGATGAATTTCAACACCAGTGAAGAAGCGGCTAATTTGCGAAATAGCTCTTGCAATGAAAAAGAATTTTCGTTTATAAAAGGCATGGGCCAGTCGATGACTCCAAATGGCATGCAATCCGGCATATGTCAAAATAACTTCTAGATAACTACGTGCTGCAGGATCCTGGTCAAATATGACCTCTAAGTCTTCCTTGAACATTTTAAACACCGCTGTGACCTCCTATATATCCCTTCTCTTTTTCTCTATTTGCTTGATGTTTGGACAAAAATGACCGTATCTAGCGACCTATATATTCTTTTGTTCAATAAAAAAACGCCTCTGTCCAATAGACAGAGACGCTTTGTTAGCGCGGTTCCACTCTGTTTGAAATGTACAACAAATCGTTCCATTTCCAACTTGTTTCCTGATAACGGAGGAAGTTCCGCCTTTACCTACTATTGGTTAGTTCAGCAAAGGACTCCAGGGTGCATTTCATAAAATGAGGGGCTTAAACCACTTTCAGCAGGTTATGGTTCTCTCTTTCAAGCATCATTTTCTTACTTCTCCCTATCTACGCGTTTTTAACTAATAATTATCTAATACTATATTACATTTCCAACAAATTGTTAACTTAAAATGTTCTCTACACGCTGTTTTATTTTTTCCTTACCTAAAAGCGCAATAGCTTTCGGAAGATCAGGTCCGTGTGTTTGTCCTGTAACTGCTGCACGAATCGGCATAAACAGTTTTTTCCCTTTTTGTCCTGTGCTTTTTTGAACGGCTTTAATCGCCTTCTTAATTTCCTCAGCAGTAAATGTTTCAAGGGAATCAAGTTCTTGAAGAAATGCTTGCATAACTTCTGGAACTTGCTCTTCTGCAAGAACCTCTTTCGCTTCCTCTTCGAAATCCAACTCTTCCCTAAAGAATAGTTGTGAAAGTCCAACGATTTCCGCACCAAAACTCATTTGCTCTTGATACAAATCAACTAATTGATAAACCCATTTAGCTTCTTCTTCGTTCATTTCAGCAGTTATTTTCCCTGCTTTTACTAGATGAGGCAGTGATATTTCTACAGCACGGCTGATATCAAGTTGTTTCACATACTGATTGTTCATCCATGTTAACTTCTGAGTGTCAAATAAAGCCGGTGATTTTGACAGGCGGTCTGCATCAAACATTTTGATAAATTCATCTTTTGAAAAGATTTCTTCTTCTCCGCTTGGTGACCAACCCAATAATGCAATGAAATTGAATAAAGCTTCTGGCAAATAGCCTAATTCTTCATATTGCTCAATAAATTGAATGATTGATTCATCACGCTTACTTAATTTCTTACGACTCTCATTAACGATAAGAGTCATATGTCCAAATACAGGCGGCTCCCAACCAAATGCTTCATAAATCATCAATTGTTTTGGCGTATTTGAAATATGATCGTCGCCACGAAGTACATGCGAGATTTTCATCAAGTGATCATCTACTGCCACTGCAAAGTTATAAGTTGGAATCCCGTCCTTTTTCACAATAACAAAGTCGCCAATCCCGTCCGATTCAAAGGATACTTCATCTTTAACCATATCTTTAAACGTGAAGACCTTGTCAGAGGGAACAGCAAAGCGGATGCTAGGCTTTCTCCCCTCTGCTTCAAACTTACTTCGCTCTTCTTCTGTCAAATGACGGCATTTCCCTGAATATTTAGGCGTTTCATTACGAGCAAGCTGCTCCTCGCGCTCCGCCTCAATTTCCTCTTCAGTACAATAGCATTTATATGCCAAGCCTTTTTCGAGCAGACCGTCATATAATTCTTTGTAAATATCATTTCGCTCAGATTGGCGGTAAGGTCCATATTCCCCACCAACATCGATGCTTTCGTCCCACTCAATCCCAAGCCATTTTAAATATTTGAGCTGGCTCTCTTCGCCACCCTCAATATTCCGCTTTTGGTCTGTATCTTCAATACGGATAATAAACTTCCCGCCTAGATTTCGTGCAAACAAATAATTAAACAAAGCCGTACGTGCGTTACCTATATGTAAATGCCCTGTTGGACTAGGCGCATATCGGACTCGAATGTCACTGCTCATATCTGACTCCTCCTAATGAATACATTCCATACGTCACTTCATAATCCCAAAATGGCCTAACCACATGGGAAGTCTCATTTTATTTTACCACCAATAAGTCTATGAAGAAAGTATCTCTTGGCGGTCACTCCGCTTTCACTAAGAGTACAGCAACTTGTGCGGCTATTCCTTCTCCACGGCCAGTAAAACCAAGCTTTTCCGTTGTCGTTGCCTTTACATTGATTTGATCCTCGGAAGCTTCCAGCAGCTCAGCTATTCTTGCTTTAATTTTTTCGTTATAAGGGGACATTTTAGGCTTTTGCGCTATGATTGTACAATCTGCATTTCCAAGTACATAACCTTTCTTTTTCACTATTGCCCATACATGTTGAAGAAGCTTCGCTGAATCAGCATCCTTAAACTCTGGATCTGTATCCGGGAAATGCTTTCCAATATCACCTGCACCGATTGCCCCAAGACATGCATCGGCAACTGTATGAAGTAATACGTCTGCATCTGAATGGCCAAGTAAACCTTTTTCATAAGGAATTGTTACTCCACCTATAATTAACGGTCTTCCTTCTACCAACTGATGAACATCAAATCCTTGTCCAATTCGAAACATCATTTCATCTCTCCCTTTACATCTTATTTTTATGAAAGTGCTACATCATTTATCCTTCATGATAAATGGTGGCCTTTTAATCCCATACAGGTTTTTTATGTAAAATTGCTTCTGCAAAATATAAATCTTCTTGAGTCGTAATCTTAATGTTATCATAATTACCTTCAATAATTACAACAGGTTGCCCCACTCGTTCCAGAAGACTAGCATCATCAGTACCTAAATAACCGGCTTTTTCTGCTTCCTCATGAGCCCTTTTCAAAATGGACACACGAAAAGCCTGTGGTGTTTGGACAGCCCACAAGCTAGATCGCTCCACGGTATCTATAACCATACTTTCTTTCACTTTTTTTATTGTATCTTTAACAGGAACCGCAACAATTGCCCCTCCATGTGAGGATGCTGCCTCTGTTAAACGGTTAATAAGCAATTGGTCAATAAACGGCCTTGCTCCATCGTGAACTAATACAAGGCCGTCTTCCTTGATTTCTTTCACCCCGTTAAACACACTTTGTTGACGCTCTTTACCACCTGGAACAAGCCTAATCTCTTTCTTTATTCCATACTGCTTAATTAGACTTTCAAAAATGGTTGCTTCATCTGGATTAATCGTCAGGATAATCCGCTTACAGGCAGGGTCACGATCAAATACTTGTAGTGTATACACAATAATTGGAGTTTCTAAAAGTTCGATAAATAATTTATTCTTTCCAGCCTTCATTCTTTTTCCTTGTCCCGCTGCTGGAATGACTACTTCATAAAACATACCGGCCTCTCCTTGCCACTATAGGACCCGTTTACTTCCTATAATGCTTTTTCTAATAGTTTAGGCTTTGCAAAAATCATACGACCTGCAGATGTTTGAAGGACACTGGTTACTAATACATCGATCCGCTTGCCGATATAATCTCTTCCACCCTCAACAACAATCATCGTTCCATCGTCAAGATAAGCAACGCCCTGATTCTGCTCTTTCCCATCTTTAATGACTTGTACACTCATTTCTTCCCCTGGCAGTACAACTGGCTTCACAGCATTGGCTAAATCATTAATATTCAGCACAGGTACCCCTTGAAATTCACACACTTTATTGAGGTTGAAGTCATTTGTAACAACAACACCATTGGATACTTTCGCAAGCTTAACTAATTTGCTATCCACCTCTTGAATATCTTCAAAATCACCTTCATACATTTCTACTTTTATCGATAATTCCTTTTGAATGCGATTGAGGATATCCAATCCTCGGCGACCACGATTTCTTTTTAATGCATCTGATGAGTCGGCAATATGTTGAAGCTCCGCTAAAACAAATTGCGGGATGATAATTACACCTTCTAAAAATCCTGTTTGGCAAATATCCGCAATTCTTCCATCAATAATGACGCTTGTATCAAGGATTTTCATTTTTCGATTTTGCTCTTCTAATTCCTGTTCACTTCCTTGAATTTTTCTTTTTCCAGCTTTGGAGAATAAATTCAAGAATTCATCCCGCTTCTTAAAGCCTACTTGAAAACCGAGATATCCAAATAATAGAGTCAAAAGAATCGGTGCTACCGTATTTAGAATAGGTACTTGGATGGCATTGAGTGCTGAACCGATAATATAGGCAGCCAAGAGACCTACAAGCAAACCAATACTTCCGAAAACAATATCCGTAATCGGCGCCTTGACGAGTTGTTCCTCTAGCCACTTCATAAAATTAACGACATACTCTACAACCCAAAAAGTAATAAGATAAAATATGATGGCTCCTAAAATAGCAGTAACATAAGAGTTATTTAATAATGCAATATCATCTACATGTATCATTGTTAATAGCCAAGGAATTAACACAATTCCAAGTGTACCCCCGACAATTAAGAAACATGCTTGTATAATGCGTTTTAACATCCCTTCACCTCCCTTTACTCATTATTAACAAATATTAAAATTCGAAACCTTCTTACTTAATTTTTTGATAAAATTTTACGATAAAATTATAGATAACTTCCATACCTCAGCCTAGCATTCGTCAATAGGAGTGTCAAAAATTATTCATTCCATTCACATTCTTCGCTCTGCAACAAGTTGTGATTTCAGCAGTCTCAGACCTTCTTGAATTTTATTCGCCCGGACTTCACCGATACCTTCAACATCGTCCAACTCTTCTACAGAAGCCTGATAGACGGTAATAAAATTGCCAAATTGATTAATAAGATTCTCAACAATCAAAAATGGCAATCTGGGGATTTTATGTAAAATCCGATACCCCCTCGGACTTACAATTTCATCCAAATGAATATAACCGTTATATCCAAGTACCTTTAACAAAGTACCTTCCTCAAACTTCTCCTGCTGGGCTAACTCGTGTAGCTTTTCGATTATTTCTTTTGGCTGGTCTTCCTTCTGATTGAGATAATCTTTTATAATTAATTTCCCTTCACTTTCCAACTCAAAAAGTAACTCGTTCATCTGAAGACGGATTAATCTCCCCTCTGTTCCAAGCTCATTCAAATAATTAACTAACTCGAGTTTTATTCTTAAAACCATAATGTAACGATGGAGGACCTGCAATAAATCCGTATAGGTCACCATATCTTCAAATTCAAGCAATCCCAGTTCATTAATGCTTTGCTGCAAAACAATTTTATATTTTTCCAACGTTTGTATCGCAAGATTTGCTTTAGCTAATATAACAGCAATATCTTTAAGAGCATATTGGAAATTTCCCTGATAAAGTGTAATAACATTTCTCCGCTGTGAAATTGCAATAACAAGTGATTTTGTTTCCCTTGCCACTCGTTCTGCTGTTCTATGACGCATCCCGGTTTCCTTGGAGGGTACGGATGTGTCAGGTGCCAACTGTGCATTAGCAAGGATGATTTTATCCGCTTTTTCATTTAATAGGATCGCACCATCCATCTTTGCCAGTTCATATAATGTACTTGGTGTACAAGGAGAGTTAATTTGAAATCCACCGTCTACTATTGACCTGACTTTCTCATTATCACCAACGACGATGAGTCCTCCTGTATTAGCACGCAAGACATTATCGATCCCTTCTCTTAATGGTGTACCTGGGGCAACCATGTGAAGGATTTCTAATTTAATCTTTTCAAATGCTTTTTTGTCTGTCATTTTTAGCCTCCTAGCGCATACTGAAGAGCTTCCGCAACGGTTGACACTCCGATAATTTCAATTCCTTTAGGTGCACTCCACCCACTTACATTATTAGCTGGAAGTATTACTCGGTCAAAACCAAGTTTCACCGCTTCCTGAACCCTCTGTTCAATTCTTGATACTCTTCTCACTTCACCAGTCAGGCCTACTTCCCCAATAATACAATCCGTAGGTTTCGTTGTTTTGTCTCGAAAACTTGAAGCAATACTTACAGCAACTGCAAGGTCTATCGCGGGTTCATCCAGCTTTACTCCACCAGCTACCTTTAGATAAGCATCTTGGTTCTGTAAGAGTAATCCTACCCTTTTTTCTAAAACAGCCATCAAAAGTGATACCCGATTATGGTCAATACCAGTTGCCATCCTTCGTGGGTTCCCGAAGCTTGTCGGAGATACGAGTGCTTGAATTTCCACAAGCACTGGGCGTGTTCCTTCCATCGAAGCGACAACTGTTGAACCAGCCGCACCTTGGGACCGTTCTTCGAGGAATATTTCAGATGGATTTGCGACCTCTTCTAAACCGCTCTCCTTCATTTCAAAAATACCCATTTCATTTGTCGAACCAAAGCGATTCTTAACGGCTCGGATAATTCGATATGTATGGTGCCGTTCTCCTTCAAAATACAATACTGTATCTACCATATGCTCCAATAATCTTGGACCCGCAATAGCCCCTTCCTTCGTTACATGACCAACAATAAAAATGGCGATGCCATTTGATTTCGCGATACGCATTAATGTAGCCGTACATTCCCTGACCTGCGATACACTACCAGGGGCAGAAGTGACTTCCGACTGGTAGACTGTCTGAATAGAATCAATAATAACAAGATCGGGATTCACTTCAGCAATTGCTTGCTGGATATAATCCATATCTGTTTCTGAATATACATATAAATGGTCAGATGTAACTCCAAGTCGATCTGCACGCAGTTTCGTTTGTTTTACCGACTCTTCTCCAGAAATATAAAGGACTTTCTTCTCCTTTTGTGCGAGTTGAGAAGATACCTGTAGCAAAAGTGTCGATTTACCAATCCCTGGATCACCACCGATTAAAACAAGTGACCCCTGAACAATCCCTCCACCTAATGCTCGATTCAACTCTGCTAAATCTGTAGCAATTCTTGGCTCTTGTAACGTTTCAATTGTTGTAATAGGTGTTGCCTTTTGCCGCTCGGCCGTTCCTGCGATTCCATCTGAATGTGTAAAGGCCCCTCCGCGTCTCGTGGGCTTTACAATTTCAACTTCCTCAACCATTTTGTTCCATTCTCCACAGCCAGGGCATTTCCCCATCCATTTTGCTGACTCATATCCACATGATTGACACATGAACTTCGTCTTTTTTTTCGTTGCCATGATAACTTCCCTTTCTTTTAGTAAAATAAATAAGCCTCTATCGCCAATACGTTTATGTAAAAAAATCCCTATACTAGATATTATGTATTGACCTGTCATAATCCTGCTTATTTCATAATCATTCCAGTTTTTTTAATTTTTTAGAAAAAAAAAGAGAGTGTCCCATAAGAGTCTGACCTCGCACTCTAAACAGTATGTAGTGATTCATACACTAAACATATACTGTCTTTAGTTATCGCGGGGTCTGACCCTTCTTTTGGGACACCCTCTTGTCACCACTTATTTAATACTATTTACTGGTTCTACATATTTTAGTACAAATTCACCATCTTTTACATCAATCGTAACCGGATGATTTTTTTGAACATTTCCTTTCAGCAGCTCTTCAGATAAGTAGTCTTCTACATGCTTTTGTAGCGCCCTACGAATCGGACGAGCCCCATATTCAGGATCATATCCTTCTTCAGCAATTTTTTCTTTCGCAGTATCTGTCAATTCAATTAAAATTTCCTGCTCTTTCAAGCGGTTTGTAAGTTGAGTTGTCATAAGTGTAACAATTTCATTCAAGTGCTTTCTCTCAAGAGCATGGAATACAATTGTTTCATCAATTCGGTTTAGGAACTCTGGACGGAACGCGCGCTTTAGCTCTTCCATCACTTTTCCTTTCATATCCTTATAATCCTGACCTTGATCTTGGATGTTAAATCCTACATATTTATTTGATTTTAAAGCGGCTGCTCCTACATTGGAAGTCATAATTAGAATCGTATTTCTAAAGTCTACTGTACGCCCCTTAGAATCCGTTAATCTGCCGTCCTCCAAAACTTGAAGAAGAATGTTGAATACATCTGGGTGTGCTTTTTCAATCTCATCTAATAGGACGACGGAGTACGGCTTTCTACGTACTTTTTCGGTTAATTGCCCACCTTCTTCATATCCTACATATCCAGGAGGTGAACCAACAAGACGTGAAGTCGAATGCTTTTCCATGTATTCTGACATGTCAATGCGAATCATTGCCTCTTCATCACCGAAAATGGATTCAGCCAACGCTCTTGCTAGTTCTGTTTTACCCACTCCTGTAGGTCCAAGGAAAATAAATGAGCCTATTGGTCGTTTGGGGTCTTTCAAGCCTGCTCGAGCTCGACGTACGGCTTTAGCAACCGCAATTACCGCTTCCTCTTGACCAATTACACGATCATGAAGAATACTTTCCATCTTCAACAATTTATCTGATTCCGTTTGTGCAAGTCTTGTAACAGGGACACCCGTCCAACTAGATACGACATGAGCAATATCATCGACGGTTACTTCACTATTTTCTTGACCCTGTTTTTCTTTCCAAGTCTTCTTCGTTTCTTCAAGTTGTTCTCTTAATCGCTGTTCAGTATCGCGTAAAGAGGCTGCCTTTTCAAACTCTTGGCTCTGTACAGAAGAGTCTTTTTCTTTTCGTACTTCATCAAGTTTCACTTCTAATTCTTTTAAATTCGGCGGAGTCGTATAAGAACGTAATCGAACTTTTGAACCAGCTTCATCGATTAAATCAATTGCTTTATCAGGAAGAAAGCGGTCAGAAATATAACGATCAGAGAGTTTAACCGCAGCATCTATCGCTTCGTCTGTAATAGAGACACGGTGATGCGCTTCATAACGATCACGTAAGCCTTTTAGGATTTGAATGGATTCCTCTAATGTAGGCTCATTAACCGTTATAGGCTGGAATCTGCGCTCTAAGGCAGCATCCTTCTCAATATATTTTCGATATTCATCAAGAGTCGTAGCTCCAATACATTGTAATTCACCACGAGCTAATGAAGGTTTCAAAATATTAGAGGCATCAATTGCTCCTTCTGCTCCACCAGCACCAATTAATGTGTGTAGTTCATCAATAAATAAAATGATATTTCCAGCTTGGCGAATTTCATCCATCACTTTCTTCAAACGATCTTCAAACTCACCACGGTATTTCGTACCAGCTACTACAGTTCCCATATCAAGGGTCATAACTCGCTTATCACGAAGAATTTCTGGAACCTCATTATTTATTATTTGTTGAGCAAGTCCTTCAGCAATGGCTGTTTTACCCACTCCCGGCTCTCCAATTAAGACTGGGTTATTTTTTGTCCGACGACTTAACACCTCAATTACACGTTGAATTTCTTTACTGCGTCCAATGACTGGATCTAGACTTCCTTCACGTGCAATTGCTGTTAAATCACGGGCTAAGCCATCTAAAGTCGGTGTGCTAGCATTTGCTGAAACAGCACCTTGATGACCACCAGACTCATTGCTTCCCAACAATTGTAGTACTTGTTGACGTGCTTTGTTCAAACTTACCCCAAGATTATTAAGGACACGGGCTGCTACGCCTTCTCCCTCGCGAATTAATCCTAGCAGAACATGCTCAGTACCAACATACGAATGTCCAAGTTTTCGGGCTTCGTCCATAGATAGCTCAATAACCTTTTTAGCTCTTGGCGTATAATGTATCGTTTGAGCCTTCTCTTGACCTCGACCAATTAGGTTTTCTACTTCTTTTTGAATTTTATCTGAGCCAAGCCCAAGTGCATATAGTGCTTTTGCGGCGATACCGTCACCTTCACGAACGAGGCCTAATAGAATATGCTCAGTACCAATATTGTTATGTCCTAAGCGAATAGCTTCTTCTTGGGCCAATGCTAATACTTTTTGAGCTCTTTCAGTAAATCGTCCAAACATCATAAGATAATTCCTCCTTAAGAATTTTCAATTTGGGCTAAATCTAACCGTTCACGTATTAACGAAGCGCGGCGAACATCTCTTTCGTATGGTTGTAATGGCCCGCCTGCGTACTTTTGTAAAAATCCGGGCTGTGTTAAAATCATCAATTCATTCATTACACTTTTTTCTATATTTTTTATATACCCTAAATCGATACCTAAACTAACATCAGATATACAAGTTGCTGCTTCTTTAGACTCAATAATCCTCGCATTCAATAAAACTCCAAGAGAACGATATACTCTATCTTCTAATTGTATGTGAGAGGTTTTGACTAATGCTTCTCTAGCAGACCTTTCTTGTGCGATGATTTGTTGAACAACACTAGTCAAGTCTTCCACAATATCTCTCTCTGATTTTCCAAGTGTAATTTGGTTTGAAATTTGAAAAATATTGCCAACTGCACTACTACCTTCTCCGTAAATTCCTCTGACCACAAGACCTAACTGGTTAATTGCCGGGATAATTTGGTTGATTTGACGAGTTAAGACTAAGCCTGGTAAATGCATCATAACTGACGCCCTTAAGCCTGTTCCTACATTTGTAGGGCAACTTGTTAAATACCCCCTCTCCTCATCGTACGCATAATCAATCTGCTGCTCCACCCAATCATCATATTTATTTGCCAGATCTAAAGCTTCAGTAAGTTGCAAGCCAGATACCATACATTGAATCCGGATATGTTCCTCCTCATTGACCATAATACTAATATCTTCATTTTCAGATAGCAGACAAGCACCATACAAAGAATCTTCAGCTAGATTAGGACTAATTAAGTGTTTTTCTACCAATACCTGTCTTTCGAGAGATTCAAGCTTCTCTAATTCGAATATGTCCAAATTTCCTACTGCATCGGTGTTTTGTTTTCCTAGTTTTTCCTTTACCAGTTCCATCACTTTATTGGCTTCTTCTTTGTTGTAAATAGTTGGAAATCTAAAATCCCTGAAATTTCTCGCCAATCTAATTCTGGAGCTTCGGACAATATCAGCATCAGGACCAGCTTCATTCCACCAAGAGCTTTTTGCATTTTGCGCGAAGTGATCTAAAGTCATGGCTGATTTCCCCTTTCTTTTGCTGCTATATCCTCTTTTTCAAGTGAACGTATTTGATCTCGCATTAAAGCTGCCTGTTCAAATTCTTCTTGATCAATTAGGGCTCTAAGTTCACTTTTCAAATCCTTAATTTGTTTTCTAAGATGAATACTTTCGCCTAATCTTTCCGGAATTTTCCCAACATGTGCAGTATTGCCGCCATGAACTCTTTTTAAAATAGGATCCAGACTATCTTTAAACGTTTCATAACATGTTGCACAACCAAATTTCCCAACATGGACAAATTCTTTAAAGGTCAAATGACAGTTCTTACACTTTAATTCATCAACATGTGTAAGCGTACTTGCTTTCGCTTGCTGAAGAAATGGTTCTATATTAAGTAAACCGGCTAATAAGTTGTTTATCGAAAATCCATTTGAACCATTCTGCATAAATAAATCACCTTTTTCATTGGCGCACTTATCGCAAATATGGATTTCTTTCTTTTCGCCATTAATAATTTTTGTAAAATGCAAAGTTGCTGGCCTTTGATTACATTCTTGGCAAACCATATCATCACCTCTGCCAGGTCTTTATTTATATTTTAAAGTGGTTAGCATTGCATTTAGAATGCTTGCCCTTAATTCATCACGTGCAGGCAAATCGATACAAATTACCGAACGATCAATCACACTAAGCATGATTTTCGCCTCTCTTTTGGAAATAATCTCCTCACCCACAAGGCGTATAATAATATCTTCAGCTGCTGATTGAGAGACTCTAGACCCAACTAACGACAGTAGTTGATCTATTAAATCCGCTTGGCCGTGTGCTTGAACCTTCATAATTCTAATGTAGCCTCCACCACCGCGCTTACTTTCCACTAAATAGCCTCGTTCAATTGTAAATCTCGTATTAATTACGTAATTTATTTGAGATGGAACACATTGAAACTTATCAGCTACTTCGCTTCTCTTGATTTCTAAAATGTCTTTCTGACTCATCTCAAGAACTTGTTTTAAATAACTTTCGATAATATCAGATATATTTTTCACTCGCCCTCCCCCATTCTGACTTTGACTATATTTGACTATTATTATACATCGAAAACCTAATTTTGCAACTTAGATGCATTTATTTTTTGATTATATGATCCATTATTTCCATTTGTTATGTATTTTAACTTTTAAATCAAAAATTTTTTAATGTTTAACGATTTTTTTAAACCATTATTAAAAGGGCTCTTGTTTCGTTAAAGAAATGATAAGGAAACAAATATATTAGATTTTAACTAAAGGCAAGGAGTTAAATATTTAGTATTAATCAATAAAAGTGGCATGAAAAATCCCCATTGCTATAATGAGCTTGTCGTGTGAAATTATTTATTGAGTACATATATATGTATGTAATTCAAAAAAATCAACTATAGCTAGCTGATTTTTTGATTACTAGTGTCGTCCTAAACTCACAGAAGGAATTCAATTATAATTCAGGCCACTGATGACCTATGAACAGCGGATTTCTGTGTTTTAAGTCACACAATATTTTTTGCAAAATTGGGTGGGGATTAATAGTTACCGATCTTTAAAAAAGACCTTCTATAACAAAAAAAGACCAGCTATAAATAGCTGATCTCTTAGATTGCTTGGCGGCGTCCTACTCTCACAGGGGGAAACCCCCAACTACCATCGGCGCTAAAGAGCTTAACTTCCGTGTTCGGAATGGGAACGGGTGTGACCTCTTTGCTATCGCCACCAAACATGAAAGGA
>NZ_JACJHX010000021.1 GCF_014138605.1 Peribacillus huizhouensis
GTAAAAAATTATATTAAGTTTTATAACAATAAACGTTTTCAAAAAAAATTAAATAACCTCAGCCCTACTGAATATAGAGCTAAGGCTGCCTAATAGGTGAACCTTTTTATTAATTGTCTACTTGACGGGGATAAGACCAATTGGAAGATCCTTTTTCAATACCGATAAGTGACTTTATGTTAACTAGTTTTGTATAGAGTATACATTTGATTCTGTGCGATCTTATTGAACTAAAAGGGGAAGGATAGTTGAAAAAGAATTTAGTTCGAAAAATTTATAAATACCCTTGACCTGGAGTTAACTCCAGCTGTTATGCTTTCAAAAGTTAAGGAGGACATTGTTATGATAATTTCAGAAGTAAGCGAAAAATTTGGTATCTCACCTGATACCCTACGCTATTATGAACGAATAGGTCTGATTCCCCCTATTAACCGTAACAAAAGTGGGCTAAGGGAATACACAGAACAGGACTGTCATTGGATTCAAGTAATTTTGTTTATGCGTGACGCAGGTATGTCTATAGAGTTGTTGCTAGAGTATGTAAAAATGGTTCATCAAGGCGATGAGACTATGCAAACAAGAAAGGAACTGTTAATTGAACAACGAAACCAGTTGGTTGCAAGAATTGAGGAACTACAAAAAACCTTGGCACTTTTGAACGGTAAAATTGAAAATTATGAAAAGTCTGTAGTTCCGAATGAAAAAAAACTGAAAAAACAAAAGAATAAGTAATAAACAGAGGAGATAAAACTTATGTCTAAACAGAATAGTTTACTTATAGTTATTTTGACCATAGGAGTTTTCGGTATCCTAACTACTGAGATGGGCGTAATTGGGATATTACCTTCAATTGCTGAGCACTTTGATATCAGTGTAGCCAAAGCAGGTCTGCTAGTGAGTCTCTTTGCACTTACTGTCGCAATATCTGCTCCTATTATGCCGATATTGTTTTCGGGAATAAATCGTAAGAAGATAATGCTACTCGTACTTGGTATTTTCGTTTTAGGTAACATTGTCTCAATATTTGCATCAAACTTTACCGTTTTGCTAATTGCTCGTGTTATTCCAGCTATTTTTCATCCGATTTATTGTTCAATGGCTTTGACAGTAGCTGCCACATCTGTTAGCAAGGAAGAAGCTCCAAAGGCTGTTTCTAAAGTAATTATGGGAGTAACCGCAGGTATGATACTTGGTGTACCAATCACTAATTACATTGCTGGTGAAACCTCCATAGAAATGGCAATGTTATTCTTTGCTATCGTTAATGCAATTGCCTTCATAGCTACATTGATATTTATTCCATCCTTACCTGTTAAAGAAAGGCTTTCTTACGGAACACAAATTAGTGTATTAAAAAAGCCCATTGTTTGGTTAGCTATTACTACTGTCATATTTATAGGTTCTGCAACTTCGAGTATTAATAGTTTCATTGCAGAATATCTTGGAACCGTAACAAATATATCGGGGGGAACCTTAACTTTAGCATTATTTTTATTAGGCTTAGCAAGTCTTTTTGGAAATTTAGTAGGAGGAAGGTTACTTACTAAAAATGCTATGAAAACTGCAACCCTTTTTCCAATCATATTAGGAATCATTCTTCTATTGTCATTCCTTACAGGGAAGTCCACTGGACCTATGTTGATAACGATTATGTTATGGGGGATATTATTTGCTATAGGAAATAATATTAATCAATATTGGATTACTTCTTCGGCTCCAGAAGCTCCTGATTTCGCTAATGGATTATTCTTATCGTGTGGTAACTTAGGGATAACGATTGGAACCGCAGTAGGTGGATTATTTATATCAGGAATGGGTACTCAATATATCGTATTAGGGGGATTACTATTCTTATTAATGAGCTTGGTATCTATTTTGCTAAGAAACTATATGTATAGCCCTACAACAAAACAACTTGCTAGCTAAGAAGTAAAGGTAAGTTTGTGAACATTTGTATTTAAACTTGCTTTAATTGAACAAGTAGCAAAAAGGATCTTCCATCGAAGATCCTTTTTCAGTACCTATAAGCAATTTTATGGAACCTAGATTTGTATAGAGTATTCATGTAATCCTTTAAGGACTTGTTCAATTAAAGGGCCATTTTGTTGAATAATTAAATTCCTATTATTTTGCTACGGTAAATATACTGTGGATATTAAAACTGGTTATTTACGCTTCCTCAACTATAGAAGCATTTTGTAACTTTATAATAAAGTTTGATCAAAAATATCTTATGAGCCTGCATTTTACGGCAAATCAAAAGAAACCATTTTGAAAAAAGTTTGTTCAAAATGGATTCTTTCTTTATCATTTCAAATGTGGTTTTTAAAAAGTTTGATCATTTTCTACCTGTGTCGCCTATAATCGCGCCCTTTAATGGAATAACATGGCCTCATTTAAATTATAATTTTACAGCTTTAATAGGATTAAAAATTTAAAAGGAAAGAGGTATTTCTTTTACCCCTCTTACAACCATACCGGGTCTCCATTCAAGTTCATTCGTATCAACTCTTAATTTGATTTGTGGAAAGCGCTGCAAGAGACTGCTGATAGCAATTTCGCCTTCTAGACGGGCAAGTGGGGCACCCAGGCAAAGATGAATTCCTTTCCCGAAAGCAAGATGAGGACTTTTCTCACGGGTAATATCAAAAACCTCCGGGTCTGTAAATTGATTAGGATCATGGTTAGCGGAATTCAGAGCGATAATCACTAAATCTCCCTTACTTATTTCTTTCCCTTTGAATTCAAAATCTTCACGTGCCCATCGGGATGTGCTAAATTCGACTGGGCCATTATACCGGAGTGATTCTTCAAGTGCTGTATGAATCATTTCAGGATGATCCTGCAAGAGCTGCAACTGATCAGGGTGTTCCAAGAAAGAGAGAATACTATTGCCAATCAGATTTACCGTCGTTTCATGTCCTGCGATAATCAAAAGTGAGACCACCCCATATAACTCTTTCTCTGTTAATTTGTCACCCTCCTCTTCGGCCATAATCAGTTGGCTAATTAAATCTTCCCCTGGACTTTCCCGGACCTTTGAAAACCGGTCTCCCAGATATTTGGTGAATTCTTGCATATGAACTGCCATATCTTTCGCATGTTCACCGTTGGTTCCTTCAATTAATGAATTTGACCATATGCGAAACTTGTCACGGTCTTCTGATGGAACACCTAAAATCTCACATATTACGATAATCGGTAAAGGAAAAGCAAGATCATCGATTAAATTCATACTATCCTTTTTGGCAATTTCGTCTAAAAGATCATCTGTTATCTCCTGAATTCGATCCCTCATTTCTGCTATCATTCGTGGCGTAAATGCCTTTTGAACAAGCCCCCGTAATCTTTTATGATCTGGTGGATCAGAAAAAAGCATATTGTGGGTAAAAATGCTATCGTATCCCTCATTTTCGCCAGTTAACTTTGAAAAATTCTTAATAAGCCTTAAGTCCTTCAGAGCTTCAATGGCATCTTCATATCGTGTAATCATCCAGCCGTACTGACCATCCGGAAGGAGGATTCTGTAAACAGGTTCCGTTTCTCTCAATTTTGCATATGTAGGGTATGGATTCTTTGTGAATTCCTTCGTAAATAAAGTGTTATTAGTTAACTCATTTGAATTCAATTGAAATCTCCTCTCAAATACTTTTTTATGAACGTTCCACTATCCATTTGAAATTGTTATTTTATTTTGCCTTCACTAGTGAGTATGTTATTCAAATGATTGTTTAGATATGTTCTAGATAAGCATTTGCCCCCTTTTGATTATAACTAGGCACCAAACTTTTAATTATTTTAACCTAATCTAAAAACACAAAAACCTAATATATTTATACTTTATGAGTTTTACCATTATGCCTTCTATTTTTTTGGTTCTGGTGCGAAATGTCTGTACCCTTGATCATCCATATATATGTTTTCTTGTTCAATAATCGGGCGCTTTTCTGTAATAAGGAACAGCGCTATTTCCATTATAGGGCCAGATTGTGGAGTAAGTGAGGTAATCAGGTGGTTCATCTTGAAATTGTAAGTTATGCCAGAACAACATGCCGCAAATGAAGTTTTGACTAAAGGGATTATCTATTAAAAGGATTAAATTGGAGGGAATAGAAAATGGATGTAAAGACACTTTTGTTACAGCAATGGGCAAGCTGCTTAGATGAAGAAGATTGGTTTCCACCACTTGAAAAAGTGCTAGAGGATATTACTCTTGAACAGGCAATTTGGAAACCAGCTGATGGGGCAATGAATTCCATTTGGGAATTAGTTTGTCATTTACTTTTCTATGAAAAGAGATTTCTGATACGATTTCTTGGTGAAACAGCAAATGAACCACAGGCAGAAAATAATGAATCTACATTTCGATTACCAACTGAGACGTTAGAAAATTGGAAGGAAACAAAACAAGAATACTTTTATGTTCATCGTGAACTTGAAAAAATACTAGCAAAATCAGAACATGAAGATTTGTATAGACAGATCCCAGGAGAAGATAATTCATTAGTGCTTGAACTGAAGAGTTTAGCATTGCATGACGCATATCATATTGGGCAAATTGTATTCCTAAGTAAAATGCAAGGAGCTTGGCCAGGGAAACGCAGCTTTTAAAAAGCTTAATTAGCTTTATAGTTATTCTACTAAAGGGGTGCGATAGTTGGACAAAGCAACGTCGTTATCTACACACGTTGCTCCTATTTAGTTTATTAGAAATACTTCTGATAAAACTCCTTCCTAAGCCGACCACTTAACTCAGCATTTTTTCGGGTTGTTTCACTTTTAGTTAACTTGAAGGTGATATGCTTTTAATGTTTGTGGCGAAAATCCTTCTATTCGCTTATCCGATTCCCATGCTTGTGATAATAACAAAATACATCTCTCCCTAAAATTCTTTTTTAAAGGAATTATTGACTTGATCCTCGGTCTTGAAACCGAAGAGACTATTCAACTATCGTTGCAGTATAGTGAAAGAAGATTTAAGTATTGTGACTTAAAAACATCTACTGTATAATATAACTCTTGTTTTTCTTTTGTGATTTAGTAATCATTTAAATAAATGACCGATATTTAATGTGACAAGATCACAAGATCGAATTATATAGTATTAAGAAATCAAACATTTACCTATGTAGGAAAGTGAGTTTATATCATAAAAGGGGAACCAAGTAATGATTAGCAGATTGATTAATTATCTATCAGTACGACTATCCAGAGTGAAAAAACTTGATATTGATGTAAATGAATATTTTCCATTA
Organism: Peribacillus huizhouensis; assembly: GCF_014138605.1. GTDB lineage: Bacteria > Bacillota > Bacilli > Bacillales > DSM-1321 > Peribacillus > Peribacillus huizhouensis. Next base: position 5,256 of record NZ_JACJHX010000021.1, read on the forward strand.
ACAGTTCATGATTTTAAGGAATACAAAGGGATTTATACTTCAAAACAAGATAATTTTCCCTTTATATGCCTTAGTGAAAACATGAAAATGATAGATTTTGAAGGAAAGAATACAATATTACAGAACCGAACATATATAAATGACGAAGGCTCTATTTTGTTTTCAGATGAGCTTGTTATTGGAAATAGTAAAGGTGAAGTTTTTGAGTATAGCCGATACAGAAATGGAAAACAAACAGTTCATCCAGTACCGATGGTTTATATAGATACATATAACAAAGGCTTGTATCCAAACAACGTTTTCGTATTTAAATCGTTTGAAACTCAGTTTATAAATGACAAAGAAACGCTGTGTTTATTGGTAACAAAAACATTTTACTCTGGATGGAGATTACAAAGGATTGAAAGATTGTATCTTTTAATGGGAGTTGGGATGGTAAAATATGAGGAAGAATCCCTTTATCCTTATAAATTTAAGCTCTCTTACAAAATATCTGAAGAAAATAGTGGTTATAGAATAATAAATCATGCTATTTTGGGGAATTTATTATATAACCCCAATTCAGAACAATTATCTGGAATGGTTCAAATTGCTTCTGACCATTGGGTGAACCTCATTATATCAACCGAAGCAGGATATAAAGAAGATTCAATTCTTAAAGTAGAAGGGGTTTTAAATGACCTTATTAAAATGGAACACACCCTCAGACATCAAATAGCTGAGGAATTATTAGTCATACATAATGATGAATGGAGCGAAGGGGAAGTTATTACTTCAAAAGAATTTGCTGAAAGAATAAGATTAAATACCATTTCATTATTTGATGATGGAAGTATTGAGACTTATTACGATGATGGAGATCTATTTTGGGGGCATACAATTCTAGCAAAATTGAATAAAGAATTTAGGCTCGAACACGTTGATGCAATTGGTTGATTATGTAAAATTATTGTTGAATATAAGAGGAATACCTACCATACAATATAGTAGTTAATCAAGAAGTAAAAAAGAGTTATTGATAATGGGTAATTAAATGTAAGATATTGATTATATCAGGAGTTGCAACAGCAACTCCTTTTCTAATTAAGCTAAGGATGCAGTTTAGTGAAAGAAAATGGTATGATTTTCAAAAATATTATTGGGAAAAGGGTGAGGTGATAATTTGGAGATTTTTAATGCTTTCTTGAGCTGAAGATCAGAGCTGTCTTTAAGGCAGCTTTTTCTTATGCAACTAAAGGGGTAGAATAGTGGAATAATATGACAAAAACAATTGGTAATTCTGAATTAATCCATCAAAAGAGAAACTTAATTAAACTTTTACATACAACCACTAAATTATGCGAAAAGTTAAATTAATATAAAAACAAGGAATATTCTAATATATATACCAAGGAGGAAGATCCTATGCAAGTACCTAGACAGGTGCTACAAATGCGCCTTAGTGCTTCAACTCTTGTGATCTCTGGAATCTTGTTTGTACTTTATCCAACGATACGACCCTTTTCAGATGAAACATCCTTGCAAGGTGCCTCAGCTTTCGCCTCCACCGATTGGCTTTTGGCACATATACTAGCCATTGTCGCTTTTACACTACTACCATTAGGTTTACTTGGGCTTCACCACTCTTTACAAGGGACAGCCGTAAACTCACTTGCGTCTTGGGCGGTTGTAATGTGTTTGATAGGAATAGGTCTAACCTTGCCGTTTTACGGAGGGGAAACGTTCGGTCTACACGCTATAGGGAAAGAGGCTATAAGGCAACAGGCAGCCTCCCTTGTTAGTTTAGCAACGGTTGTTCGATCTGGTGCAGGTCTCGCAATGTTCCTTGTAGGACTCCTACTACTTGCCATTGCAGCGATTATACTTGCTATCGTAATTTGGCGGTCTGGCAGGTACCCGAAATGGAGTGGTATTCCTTTCGCCTTCGGGATGGGATTATATATTCCGCAATTTTTCGGTGGGCATCCGCTACGAATAGCCCACGGAATTCTGGTCGCCATAGGTTGTCTGTGGATAGCGGTAGGCTTGTGGAGGCAAAGTAACCAGGATATTGATCAGAAGTTACAAATAGTCGACAAATTCGGACTAGGGAAAGGATAACATACTTTATTACTAAAGATTGTGAAGGGACGTACTTAAACTATAGGGTGCTTTAGCTTAGGAGCGGAGCTGTCTTTAACAGGCAGCTTTTTCTTTATGCAACTATCGGGGCAGGTTAATGAAAAAAGGAAAATCATCTAGAGCGAAAGAAATTATATATAAAACAAAAGGGGGAGTGGTTTTCTATGGGGTTCATTAAACCGAAACACTTCGTCAATAAAAACGGTGAACCATACACAATAAGAACGGCATTACCTGAAGATGCGGAGAAGGTATTGAAGTTTAATCAAACCATTATTAGCGAAGCACCTTTTTTACTTACCACGGAAACTGAATTCAAAGTATCCTATGAACAACAAAAACAATTCTTAAAACAGATATTTGATGACAATGGAAAGTTAGCGATAATAGCAGAATATCAAAGCAATATTATCGGGTTTTTAGACTTTCATAATGGTCATAAAAAGCGAATACAACATCAAGGTTCATTTGGTATGAGTATTGCAGACAAATTTAGAAATCAAGGGGTGGGTAAAGCTATGCTAACTTTATTGTTGGCTTGGGCTAAAGAAAATCTTTTAATTGAAAAAGTTTGCCTTGAAGTATTTGCTGAAAATACGAATGCAATCTCTTTATACGCAAAGATTGGCTTTGTTGAGGAAGGTCGTAAAGTAAAAGCTATAAAAGTCAATGAAGATATATATTATGATTTAATCTCAATGGCATACTTTACGAAGTAGTAGAAAATGTTAGAAAATTCGAATTAATGGGTGGGTTAACCAATTATGCAGTGTGAAATGGCACTGATTAATTCACTAAGTGTTTACGGTGAAGGATAATACTTAAACTAACCGGTGTGTTAGTTCAACAAGCTAAAGGCAGCAATCATCATTATCTTGATATTCCACAAAACCAGCCAATAGTTGTCAATATTTTTCAATAAAAATATTAAAAATATCATGTTATACTAAATTTGTGCATACCAAATAACCGTCCAAATACTATATTTGGAAAGTTCTGGACCGATTAGTTAAAATGTTAAATCAAGCTAAATCTAGGAAAGAAGTTTTGTTTTTTAAAAGTGCATAAATCCAATGTAAAAGTTTGTTTGCACAAGCTATCACAGCTACTCTAAAAGGTTTTCCTTCTTCCCGTTTTTTATCATAAAACGCTCGTAATCTCTTATTACGAGGAAGGATTTCATCTGTTGTTTTCTGTTTGCGACAGTCACGAATAGCACATTTAACAGCCATATACAAAGCTTGCCGTAGTCTGCTAGAGCCTCTTTTGGTAATTCGATTGTAAGTACCTTTGAATGTGCCAGATTCAAAGACACTTGGATCAAGACCGGCAAATGCGACTAGTTTCTTAGGATGAGTAAACCTTTCAATTTCCCCAATTTCAGAAATAATCGTGGCTGCGATTTTTTCACCGATACCGGGAATTGATCGGATAATCTTAGATTCTTCAATACCTTTTGCTAAAGCATCTATCTCCTTTTCAATCATGGATAGATGTTTTTTGTATTCAAAGAGCATATTAATAAACATATCTAAGCTCAGGGCAAGACTAGAGTATAAAGCCTTCTGAAAAGGGTTTTGAGTTGCGGCAGTCATTAGCTTTTCAGCCTGTTTGTTTGCCCATTGTAGTGAACGAGTATTACAGAATTCTTTTATTTTTGTTGTTAATGTTTCAGTATCACCTTTCAACACATCTTCTGAAGTAGGAAATGCTTGTAATGTTTTTAAAGAAACGTCCGAATATAAATCTCCAAAAACCTTACTATATTCAGGAAAAACTTGATCCAAAACGGCCTGAAATTGTAATTTGGTTTGTACAAACATGCCTGTAATATTATCGTGCTGTCTTGTAAGGTGACGTAAGTTCATAAGTTGGATACCACGCTTTTTATAAGGCTCTAAATCCTCTTTATAATACAGCTCGCAGAGGTGATTGGCATCAATGATATCTGTTTTTACCTTTCGCAAACTAGAACTTTTTGCTTTATAGGAGATGAGTGGATTTACGATAATGATTAAATAGCCTTTGTCCTCAAAATATTGAACAACCGGTGTGTGATAATGACCCGTTGATTCCATTACGAGAGGGGGACGTTCTCCTGAAATATATTCTATCTCTTTAATAAAATCTAATAAACTAGCTAACCCATCAAGATCATGTTTTACTTTGAAACTTTTCTTGTAGGGCTTCTTTCTTTCCAAGTATGCTTGAATTTGACTTTCACCTTTTGCCACATCCAGACCAACGACTGGATTCATTAAAATTCCTCCTTCAAAAATATAATTGCCGGTAACCCCTGAATCCTCCTCATAGTGTCATAGCTTCGCTTGTTATACGAGATCATTGTCCCAACCAGCCTCAAACATGTTTCTACAAGTAGGGGGCGAACTGTTTTGCGGACGGGGTCTTAGCCCCACGGGCGCGAACGTTCTACCTCGGCTACCGTTATCATATATCGATATAAAAAATGGTCAACCAGAAATAATTTCTGGCTGACCTTATAATACGATCGGGCGGGATTCTTCAATAAAGAAGATCGCTTTTTTCCGTTATAGGGCCAGATTGTGGAGTAACTCCTTTATAGAAAATAGGATATGTATGTTAGAGCTTAGAAGAGATTGTGAAGCTTTGTATTTAAAGTAACGCAGCAGGTTAGTTCAAGAGGAATTTGCTTATTCAAGCTCAGTTATTTATTTTCAAGTTGAAAATATTAAAGAGATTTATGAAAATTTAGTAGGTGAGGAAGTTACTTTTATCGATGAACCACATGTTGTAGCGAAAATGGGACAAACAGATGGATGACATTTTTAAAATATATAGAAAATAATTCTTGTGCTATAATATTTATTACAGAATGCATAATCAAAGGAGTATTGAAAGATTCATATATGTTCATAAAAAGAGTTGGTACCAATCCATTGATCAGAAGAGGATGTAATTGAAATTCCTAAGCGGGATTCATTATCGATTCATGTCCACGAATTATTTTTTTGTGCTTAGGCTAACTCTTTAGAGAAAAACTAGAAGAAGTTTGGAATGAATGAGAACAGACCTAGCTAAACATGGCGGGCTATTTTTTATCAAGTATTTATTTTGCTTTTTAGAGAGGGAGTTAAATTTTGGATAAACGTGTGTATATATTGGCGATTGTCTCGTTTATTGTCGGGATGGTTGAATTAATCATTGGCGGTTTACTAGATATTGTCGCGAATGATTTAGATGTGAGTCTTGGGCAAGCGGGTTTCCTTATCACTGTTTTTTCTATTGCATTCGCGTTAGCTGCGCCCATATTGTTAACAGTAACTCAAAGAGTGGAACGAAAACAGCTAACTTTAATTACTTTGTTTATTTTCTTAATAGGAAATGTCATTGCTGTATTCAGCCCTTCTTATAGTATTTTACTAGTTGGGCGTATCATTACAGCTTCTAGCGGTTCATTGCTTATTGCTTTATGTTTAACGATGGTGCCAAATATTGTAACTGAACAATACCGTGCAAGGGCGATTGGAATTGTTTTTATGGGAGTCAGTGCCTCTCTTGTACTAGGGATACCAATTGGATTGATGCTTGGAAATGCTTTTGGATGGCGGGCACCCTTTATCATGATCTCCATCCTAACCTTAGTATCGATGGCGGGGGTGTTTTTCTTTCTGGAAAGAATGGCACCAAAGCCTTCTATTCCAATTGGAAGACAATTACGTACATTGAAAAATCGAAAAATTCTATTTGCCCAGGTAACTTCCTTTGTCATGTTGACGGGTCATTTAACACTATATGGATACCTAACTCCATTTTTAAAAATGAAACTAGGCCTTGATGGAACATGGGTTAGTATTGTCTATTTAATTTTTGGAATTGCGGCTGTAGTTGGCGGGGGAATTGGAGGCTTTCTGGCTGACCGTTTCGGCCCCAAGCGTACTATAATATCTGTCATTATCCTTTTTGCGGTTTCGATGTTATCAATCCCTTATACAACCTTTGCTTTACCGTTTTTCCTAATCTTGATGGTAATATGGAGTATGCTGAGCTGGGCGATCACACCAGCGATGCAAAGCTATCTGATCGAGCTGTCACCAGAAACCTCGGATATCCAGCAAGCCTTAAACAATTCGGCGGTTCATATGGGTATTGCTTTTGGTTCATTTATTGGCGGAATTGTTATTGAGCAAACCTCTGTCGAGTTCAACCCTACAGTAGGTGGTGTGCTCGTTTTGTTATCCTTAGGAACAGCTGCTCTTTCTGTCATGAATTATGGTCATCAAAAGTTCAAAAAAAGCTGATTTCCCTTTAGCATGGGAGAAAAAAGCTTTTTCCATTAATATTGTCTTAGCGTGGTTTTTTCCTTTTTGCTGGCGGCAGCCGGGTAATACCAGCGTCCGTGCAACCAGAGGCAAAGTAAATCCAATTTTGCTTATATAACCCTATGTATGTACTCCTAAGAAAGGCTTCAGGGAAAATGAAGCCTTTCTGTCATGATTAAAACGTCTGTAAATGTACACTTTTACGAACTTTTTTTGATTGTTACTTCTTTAAAATAGACTAACGGGTGCGTTCGTATTATAAGGTTAGCCAGTTTTTTGCTGGTTGACCTTTTTTTAATAGAATCTATTATATCAGTAGCCAGGGTAGGACGTACGGGTGCGTGGGACATGATCTCGTGAAGTAAACTGTCCGCCACCTACTTGTAGAAACATGTTTGAGGCTGGTTGGGACGTAGATCTCGTATAACAAGCGAAGCTATGACACTACATGAAGGACTAGGGGTACTGGTTAATATATAGAGGAGGAAAAAACTATGAATTCAGTAGTTGGTCTGGATGTGGCAAAGGGAGAGAGCCAAGTTCAGGCATTTTTAGATCAATCAGAACCGTATGGAAAGAGCTTTTCTATAAAGCATACTAGAGAGGAATTAGATCGTTTTATAGGATTTTTAAAAGAAATCGAAGAGGTGACGGCGAAAATGCCTATGATCATTTTAGAATCTACAGGGCATTACCATACTCCCGTTATTCAATACTTGGAGGAACAAGGGGTTCTATATATCTTACTAAATCCGATTATTTCTTATCAGGCAAAGAAGTCCAGTTTACGGAAGGTAAAAACAGACGCAATCGATGCGTACCAGTTGTGTGTGCTGTATTACAAAGAGGATTTTGAACCTCATAAAATTAGAGGAATTCAGCTGTTAGACCTTCGGAATTTGTCAAGACAACAGGAAATCGTAACGAATATGTATGTGGAAGCTAAACTTCAGTTTCATACTATTTTAGATCAAGTGTTTCCTGAATACCGAAAGGTTTTTGGCGATTTATATTCAAAGGTTTCATTATTGATGTTAAAGGAATACCCTACTTCAGAGGCGGTATTAACAGTCGGGGAAAGTAAACTAGCAGAGAGTGTAATGGAGTTCTGTCCTAGCCGATCTGGTCAATGGGCATGGGAAAAAGCCAAAAAAATAATGGATTCCGCATCTCGAAATCCATTTGGAACAAGCGTGTATCAAAGTCACTTAATTAATCTGCGTATGTATATTGAATTGCTTTTTCATTACCAGGGACACCTTTCTGATTTGGAAGATCGTATAGTTGCCCTGGCAAATGAAATGGAAGAATATAAGATGATCCAATCGATTCCCGGTATCGGAGAAAAAATCGCAGCCACGATTATCTCTGAAATTGGTGAAATCGATCGGTTTAATCATCCGAAAAAACTAGTTGCCTTCGCTGGAGTAGATCCAAGTGTCCACTCATCGGGTAAGTTTACGGCAACCATTAATCGTATTACTAAAAGAGGTTCGAGCAGACTACGTCATTCTCTGTATCTTGCCGTTTTATGCGGTATAAGGAGTTCAAGAAACAAAAAGCTTAAAGCGTTCTATGATAAGAAAAAGTCAGAAGGAAAGCCAGCCAAAGTGGCAATCGTTGCCTGTATTAATAAACTTCTTCATTGGATTTACGCTTTATTAAAGAGAAAAGAAATGTTCCTAGATTTAGCCTAATTAACGGTTTTGTGAAACAGAGAAAAATCCTTCCAAAAGGGTTTTGGAGGGTTATTTGTTATGACCAAAAATAGTATATCATAAGGGAAATGAAAATTTTAGAGAAAGATATTGACATCCTATTAGCTGGTTTACTTGAAGATCAGGGCTGCCAACACTGGGGGCTCTTTTTGATTATTGAACTAACGAAGCAGAATAGTTGAATAACGAATCAGAAAAAGGAGGAGGAAAATGGTATCGAACGGAAGGGAAATGATGGATAATGCTTTGAAAAAAGTTGTTATCCCATTTTTACGACAACAAGGATTTAAAGGTTCATTACCTCATTTTAGACGAATGAATGAAAAAAATATTGATTTAATAACCTTTCAATTTAACAAATGGGATGGTTCATTTGTTGTCGAGTTAGCAGTTTGTCCCATACAAGTTGTAACAATGGATTGGGGAGAACAAATACCACCAAACAAAGTTACTGCCCATGATGTAGACAAACGTTTTAGGTAGGGGGCAAAATCCGAAGATGAAGACGGAATATGGTTTGATTTTGAGAATACAATAACCGAAGAAGACTTTGAGAAAGTTGCTTTAAATGTTGTAAATTTATTAAATATTTCAAACCGTTTATGGATTTCTAAGTTATTCCACTAACGGGGTGCGTTAGTTTAATAAGAATTAATTAATTTTAAGACTGAGGTCAAATTTAGTTACTCCATTAAAGGGCGCGTTTGCGTGAATAGAAAAATAAGTATTAAAAAAAGTACAAAATATCTCCAAAAATAGCAATGTAAAATACTAATAAAACTACGTGTCTAAAACTTTTAAATTATAGACGAGTTTTGGAACAAATAATAAAATGTGTGCTTTTTTAACTTTGTTCAGCAATCGGGCCATTTTATGGAATAAGATAGTATCTATACAACTTACGTCAGATAAATTTTATTCTATTTTCAATTTTTAACAAATTAATAACGTTAATTAAAATTAATAATCGGGTTATTATGGTCAAATTATGTATGTTTTTGGCTGGCGTACTCAAATATTGACATACAAAAAAGGGGACAATTAGTGTTAAATTAGATAGCTTTTACAAGTGTGAATAAAGCAGATATAAAAACACGTATGAAATAAAGAAATATACAATATTTTCATTGATTTTAGAATGTAGTTCGTTTTACAGAAATTGGAGGACCTTATACAGTGAAAAATTTAAAATTATCAAAAATCAGAAAACTAATACTAACCATACTTTTCCTTTTTATTACATCATTAAATGAGAAGGCTTTGGCTACTGAGAATCATAATGATGTGGACATTTCTATAATTGATAAATACATGAATAATGAACTTGAGAGACTTAATATCCCTGGTGCTTCAATAGCGATAGTAAAAGATGAAAAGATACAGTATATCAAAGGGTATGGAATGTCAGGTCCTAATGGAAAGGCAATGTCACCAAAGACGCCAGTTGTTCTGGGTTCTGTTAGTAAATCATTTACTGCACTAGCCATCATGCAATTTGTAGACCAGGGAATGATTCAATTGGATCAACCAGTTCAACAATATATACCATGGTTTACTTTGGCAGATGAGGCAGCATCAAAAGAAATTACCATTCGACAGTTATTAAATCATACGAGTGGCATCTCTGAATATGATGGACAAGTTGCTATTTCTCAAGGTGATCAATCGATAAAAAAACTTGTAGAGGGCTTAAGGGAGGTACACCTAACAAAAGTAGTCGGTGAAACATACCAATATTCCAATCTGAATTACAGTATTTTAGGTTTAGTCATCGAAGAAGTCACGAAGACTCCTTATACTGAATATATAAGCAGCAATATTTTTAAACCGCTTCAGATGGAAAATAGTTATGCAGATCCAAAAGAAGATAAAAACAATACGATAGCTGTTGGATATCAAACAATGTTTGGATTTAAAATGCCAACAGAACAATTAAACCATGAAGCGAACGTTCCTCATGGTTATCTCATTTCAAGTGCTGAAGATATGGCAAATTATATGATTGCAATATTAAAAAAAGGACAATTTTATGGTAAGAGTGTTTTATCAAAACAAAGTTTAAACGAAATGCATCAGCCATCATCTTTCATTGGGAATGATATTTATTATGCGATGGGATGGGAAGTAGATAAGAATGTGATTACACATAATGGCTGGACGGAAAATACATATTCAAGAGTCATTTTAGATGAAGAGTATGGAATTACCTTACTGATCAATTCATTCGATTATTATAATAGTAATCGGTACGATGAGATAGTGACGAATCTATACAATTTTATTAAACATAATGAACCTCTTAAAACCAGTGAAGAAAGCCCTTTTATGATTTATATCATATTTGATTTAATAATTGCTGTAGCGATAGCGTACATATTCTTTTCCATCTATAAAATATTTAAACAACAAAAACGTAAAATAACACCTTTCTGGTTGTTTCTTAATGTAGTGTCTTTGATTGTTTTTAACTTCTTAATACCATTTTTACTTTTGTATTTTGTAACTCAAGTAGTTCCATTGTCAGTGGCAACAATATTTGCTCCAGGTATTGGCCATGCTTTATTCATCATTCCATTATTCCTTATAATTATTGGAGTAATTAATATTGGTAAACTAGTACTTGTTAAAGTATGGAGTAGCCAAAAAAAGTTACATTCAAATTATTCTTCATAACTGCAAGAACATCAACTATCAGCCGCAATTATGTCTTCAATAAAGAAGATCGCTTTTTTCCGTTATACGGCCAGGTTGTGGAGTAACTCCTTTAAAGAAAATAGGATATGTATGTTAGAGATTAGAAGTGATTGTGAAACTTTGTACTTAAAGTAACACAGCAGGTTAGTTGAAGAAGAATCGTCTTTAATAATAAAAAATAATTTATAATAAAGATAACGTTTACTGATTGTAGGTGGTGGTTTCTAATGCTTGATGGTGTAGGTGGAATGTTATTAGCCTATTCAGACTTGTTTCTTGTTCAGTGTCCTAGGTGTAGCAGTTGTGCCAGAATTTTCACTCCGAATAACGCAAAAGGTAAAGATGAACCTAGATATTTGGGACATGAATCGAAACGGTTGTTATGTGTCAAATGTGGCTACACCAAAGATATTCATCCCAAAAGAAGATGGGATAATCTATGGGCGTTTAGCCACGAATTATATAATGAGAAACAGGGAGTTGATTGGTACTTTGGTTTGCCCTTGTATCTTCAAACTCAATGTTGTGGGCATAAACTTTGGTTCTTTAATTATGAACATCTTTTCGATATAGAGATTTATATTAAAGAACATGTAAGACCTTCTGGCTTATATTATTTAAGTGCTAAAAGTAGACTACCAAAATGGATGAAACTTTCGAAAAACAGGGATGAAGTCCTTAAAGCAATAACAAAATTAAAATTTCTTTAATAGATTTCATCAAATCAGCTTTTTCTTCTTCCACTAACGGCCAGGATAGCTGTAGAAAGAAATTAATAAATTGAAATTAGCAATTAAAATTAAGTAAGGCAGCCTTAATCATAGCTATTGTGAAAGATGTCAAGATTCAATTGAGAAGAAACAGTAAGTAATGGTTCTTGTTTCACTAATGGAGTGCGATGTTTGAATGAAAATAATAATTTAAAATACTAGGTTAATAAGAGGTTGCTATGAATAGAGAAGAAAGAAAAAAAGATTACAAGATATTATCGAATTAAATAGACAAAATGCCATCAAGCAGGAGTATGAAGAACTTGCTACTGAATTTTGTGATGAACTTTTAGAGAAAGAAAGTATTAATGTGTTAACTGTGGAGCAAAGCGAAGAAACAGTAGATAGGTTTGTGGAAGAATTTCCTTTTGATTCTTCAGGAAGTGTTGCACGAATTGATTGGGAGAAAATGAGTATAAAATTTCAAATAGATGGAGCACATCACCTATCTTCATTCATCAAACAAGGTGGTTTTGAAAATAGTGTTGTTTATCTTATGAGAAAAACATCGTCATCCCCTAACCAAACCCCAGTTATTTCTACAACAATAGAAAATATAATAATCAGTTTCGAAAATATATCATATGAAGAACAGTTTATTTATTGTCCAAGAGAAAAATATGTAATAGAGGTTCTATGGAGTGGAGAGATAATTGCTGGGTGGCAAGAATAATAAACGAATAAGTTCACTTACTGCCAATGAATTAAATTTTCTTATTCAAGTAACTGGGCAATTTAGTTGAAGAAAAGGTAATTAGGTTGTTTAATCGAACGTAAAAAATACGGTCTTAAAGGCGCTTGTCGCGCACCGAAGTTCTCAAAACGTTAATATATCTACGTTCCAAGGCTCTTTTCGTATATGGGAAAGAGTCTTTTTTATTCCTAAAGCATTACCTTCAGCCACCCAAAAACGAAGCACTCTAAACGTAAAAAAATTAAGAAGTTTAGATTTTCCTCTTGCGTTAAAGTGCACTTTAAGGTTTATAGTGAACTCATCAGAAAGGAAAGAGGGAATAATAAATGTCAAAAGTTATCGTAATTACAGGCGCTTCATCAGGTATCGGAGAAGCAACAGCTAAATTATTAGCAAGCCAAGGGAATAAAGTAGTAATCGCAGCTCGTCGTGAAAATCATTTAACGAAAATGGTTGAAGAAATCAAAGCTGAAGGTGGGAAAGCTGCGTACAAAGTTACTGACGTCACAAAACGTGAACAAGTTGAATCACTTGTTAACTTCGTAATCGAAACATACGGACAAATCGATGTATGGATGAATAACGCTGGCATTATGCCAAGCTCAAACTTCGTAGATTACAATTATGAAGAATGGGAAGCAATGATCGACATCAACATTAAAGGTGTAATGTACGGTATTGGTGCTGCCCTTCCAAAAATGCGTGAACGCAAAACTGGTCACTTTATAAATATTTCTTCAATCGCTGGTCATCACGTATGGCCAGGTGGTGGTATCTACTCAGGTACTAAATTTGCAGTTCGTGCAATGAGCGAAGGTTTACGTCAAGAAGAAGCTTTGGCTGGTAGCAATATCCGCGTGACAATCGTTTCTCCAGGCGCAATTGAAACAGAATTAGTTGAAACTATTTCAGACCCTAAAGCGAAAGCTGGTATGCAAGCTCTTTACGATGCGGTTCAAATCCCAGCATCCCGTGTAGCTGATACAATTGCATTTGCGATTAACTCACCAGAAGACACTTGTTTGAACGAGATCATTATCCGCCCAACAATTCAGTTACCTTAAAGTTCACTACAAGTGCATACTAGAAGTATGGAGGTGAGTAGCCTATGAATATCAAAAAAGCTAGTGAATTAACTGGTGTAAAGCCTGAAAACATTCGCTACTATGAGCGTGTTGGATTAATTCCACCGGTTATCCGAAATGAAAATGGCGTTCGCAATTTTTCAGATATTGATATCGGTTGGATTAAATTTTCTAAACATATGCGGGATGCAGGAGTCGGTACGGAAGCCCTGATTGATTATATTTCACTTTTCCAAAAAGGTGATGCTTCAAACATTCAATCACGAAAAGAAATACTTCAAGGTCAATTGGACGAATTGGAAGAACGAATTGAAACAATGGTGCATGCTCGTGATTATTTGAAACTTAAAGTAGAAAATTACGAAGATATCATGGTTCCTTTGGAAAAGAAATTACAAGATGGTAATTGTACTGTATTCGAAGAGAAGAAGGAGGAATTAGAATGGCCGAAAAGGTAACAGCCGGACGTGAATTTTTAGGTGAGTTTGCACCGAAATTTGCAGAATTAAACGATGATGTATTATTTGGTCAAGTTTGGAGCCGTGAAGCAGAGTTGAGCCCACGTGACCGAAGTATGATTACTGTTTCAGCACTTCTTTCAGGCGGGAACTTCGAACAATTACAAGGCCATATGATGAGGGCAAAAGTGAACGGAGTCACAAAAAAAGAAATGGTTGGAGTGATTACACACTTAGCTTTTTACTGTGGATGGCCTAAAGCATGGTCAGCTTTTAATTTAGCAAAAGAAATTTATAAGGACTAAGGGAGGACAAAGCTCATGATTATTAAAGACATGAAAGACACCATTTTATTCGATGCAGGAGAACAAAATCCGTATTCTCAATTTTTCGTTGGGAAAAGTTATTTGAAAATGCTCTCACCTGGACCAAATGCCATTGGAAACGTAACTTTTGAACCAAGTTGCCGTAATAACTGGCATTCTCATGCAGGTGGGCAATTATTGTTTGTGACTGCTGGTGAAGGTTACTATCAAGCTAAAGGTGAACCCGCACAACGCTTAAAAGCAGGGGACGTGGTGAACATTCCAGCCGGTGTAAAACATTGGCATGGTGCAGCAGATGACTCATGGTTTGTTCATTTAGCAGCTGCAGGTGACCCAAGCAAACCAGAAACAGAATGGTTTGAGCCTGTAAATGATGAGCAGTACGCGGAAGCAAATAAAGTGAAATAAAAATTTGGCGTCAGGGTAAAGGAAGTAGTAAAGAATGTCATTGAATGAAAGAAAAATGATGGATAATGCCTTGAACTAAGAAAAAACCTCTCTAAATTCCTCTTAATTAAGGAATTTCATGAGAGGTTTGTTTTATATGCTACTTTTCGAAAAATATTTCTTGGTATCTTTACGTATTTGTTTGGGCAAGACACGATCAAGCTCTTCATTTAACCATGAGAGTGTTTTGCTACGTAAATAATCACGCATTTTTTCTTCTGCTTCGAGCATAGCTAAATTGATGGTGCAAAAGGAGGGAGATGAACAGCAGCCTTCCCTATACAAATAACCATTATCTTTAATATTTTTACATTGAAAAATAGGTTTAGGACCTTCAACTGCTTCAACTACATCCCAAAAGGTAATAACTTCTGGGGACTTAGATAACCTATATCCTCCCTTTACACCGGGGACAGAACTTACAATACCAGCCTTAGATAATTTACCGAAAACTTTTGAAAGAAATGTCTCAGAAAGCCCTTGGAATTCTGCCAAATCCTTTATCCCAACACTTTCTTTGGATGGAACATCAATTAAATAAACCAGACAATGTAAAGCATATTCAACTCCGACACTATATTGCATATAAAATCACCTACTTTTGATTAAGGATTATTAAATTGTATCTTAGGAGTATTTAGAGTTCTAGTCAAATAGAAATCTCTTTTGGTAAATTTTATTCCTTTGACAAAAATAATTATAACATATATTATAGACAATGTTAATCGCCGATTAAGTTAGTCTTTAATCGGAACTTAAAATTCATTTTAAAGGGGAAATAATAATGAACAAAACACTTATCATAAATGCACACCCAAAAATTGATGATACTTCTTCAGTTAGCTTGCAGGTTTTTAACCACTTTTTGAAAGCTTATAAAGAATTAATTCCTGATAGCGAATTAATTGAGCAAATTAACTTGTACAGTGATTTAGTGCCTACGATTGATAAAACGGTTTTAAGTGCATGGGAAAAACAACGTAAAGAACAGGAACTAACTAGCCAAGAACAAAAAGTAATGGAGCGTATGTCAGAAATCTTACAACAATTTAAAAGTGCAAATACGTATGTTATCGTTTTACCTTTGCATAATTTTAATATTCCATCAAAATTAAAAGATTATATGGATAATATCTTAATCGCACGTGAAACTTTTAAATATACTGAAAATGGCTCAGTGGGACTACTTAAAGACGGACGAAGAATGCTTATCATACAAGCAAGTGGATCAATCTATACAAATGATGATTGGTATACAGAAGTTGATTACTCTCAAAAATACCTGAAGTCAATGTTCAATTTCATTGGTATTGAAGATTACCAAGTCATTCGGGCGCAAGGAACTGCTTTACTGGAGCCAAATGAAGTATTACAAAAAGCATATAAAGAAGCTGAAGAAGCTGCTTCAAGATTAGCATCTGAATTAATACTGTCTTAAATGAAAAGAAATATAAGGAGGAATTAAATTGGATCAACGAATTGATTATTATAATGTAGCACCAGAAGCACTTAAAATAATGATGGAAATGGAGAAGTATACGAAAACTACAGGTATAGACCGTAAACTTCGTGAACTTATAAAAATTCGTGCTTCGCAAATAAATGGTTGTGCATATTGTATTAACATGCATACCACTGATGCTAGAAAAATGGGAGAAACGGAACAACGTTTATATTGTATTAGTGCTTGGAGAGAGTGTACATTTTACACAGATGCAGAAAAAGTAGCTCTTGAGTTGACAGAGTACGTGACCTTAATCCCGACAAAACGTGTGCCAGATGAGTTTTATCATCGAGTACGTGAACATTATGACGAAAGACAATATGTTAACCTTGTTCTAATAATCAATCAAATCAACAGTTGGAATAGAATTTCTATTGCAATGGGGAATACAGCAACTGAAATATAATAACTCTCAGTGAACATTTTATAGTGTTCGTTTCGGATACATTTAATAATATTGTTTATCTTCAGCAATCGGGCGGGATTGTTGAATAAATAAATCCCAATTTCTCATTTATTATTACTGAGAGATTGGGATTTTTAATACTTTAAATCCTTAACACTGTAAATCCGTGTTTTGCTGAAGGTACTCCGTTAATAGGTTTGTAAAGTTTTGAGCAGTTTTTGATAGATAATGATTTTTCAGCCATATTAAGCCCGTAGATGCAGATAGCTCTGTATCTTTAATTTTGAAAGCCTGGATATTGTAGTTTTTATATTGTTTAATGACGGTTTCCGGAACAATAGCATCTCCAAAATTACATGCGACTAAATCTAATAAAAGGGAGATGTCAGAGCACTCGGCAATAATATTCGGATGTAGTTGAGCTTTCGAAAATGCTTCCAAAATCATATAATGAACTCCCAGTCCTTCTGTACTCGGTAAAATCAAAGGGTGGTTTTGAATGTCAGCAAGCATAACCTGATGATTAAAAGGTTCGTTTTTCTTTGAAGTAATAAAGAAAAAAGGTTCTGCATGAAGATGGATAGCTGAAAAATCATCTAACTCGAGCGGTAATCGTATAATCGCCAGCTCTACTATTCGGTCTCTCACTAGTTGACAAAGATGAGATGACTCATTTTGATGAATTTTATAGGTAATCTTAGGATGGTTTTTGTGGAATTGGTGAAGTAACTCAGGTAATCCGACTACCGAAAAAGTATTGATACCTATCGTCAATCTTCCACTTACCCCTTTTCCGACATCCTTTACTTCCATTCTGGCTTCTTCCATCAACTGAGTCATTTGTAGCGCATACTTATATAAGGATTTTCCTGCTTCCGTCACTTCTAAAAATCTACTATTTCTCTCCACTAATTTCGTTCCCAATTCATCTTCCATTGTTTTCAGGTGCTGACTTAGTGGAGGCTGGGAGATATGAAGTCTTTCAGCGGCAGCAGAAATTTTTCTTTCTTCTACAATAGCTATAAAATATCGCAGTTGTCTAATATCCATAAGCGGAAATTCACCCTTCCTATATGAAAAACTTTAGTAAAATTAATTTTTTTTATATTTTTCATATACTTCATTCTAAGATATCATGATTTTAGATAAAAAGATATTTCTCGAAACGGCTTTAACAGCGATGATTTTTCGATAGGAAAGTTTTTCAAGGTGTTAGCTAGAACATCGAGATACTTAAATATAAGTTTTTCTTGTTGGAGACCCTTATTTTTCAGCCAAGTAGAACAAATTTCTATTCTCACTAGAAGTCTCAACAATAAACATCATGTATAAGGGTGAAATATAATGAAGCAACAACGTTTTTACAGCAGTTTAAGCATATTTCAATGGTTTTTTTTCTTGCTGGCCACTTCTATTGCATTACCGATCATAATCGGAGGAGTATTTCATTTAACGATAGAGGAAATATCCGAATTAATGCAACGAACTTTTTTTGTGGTGGGCATTAGCTCTTTTATTCAAGGCTGGCTTGGGCATCGATATCCGATCGCTGACGGGCCTGCAGGTTCATGGGTCAGTGTATTTGTCATTTTAGCGGGCATGGCAATTCAGCAGGGGGAAAGTACGAATGAAACTTTACAACTTTTAGAAGGTGGCTTGCTAGTTACCGGATTTTTACTTTTTATTCTCGGTATAACCGGCCTGGTTAATCGGCTGCTGTTTTTGTTCACTCCTTTAGTTACTGGTTCTTTTCTATTGATTCTGACTCTTCAACTTAGTGGTGTTTTTTTAGAGGGAATGCTCGGAATACAAGAACAGTCCAACCTAGATTATGAAATATCCGCGATTTCATTTGGCGTATTTGTTATCGTGATAGTGCTGTCAATTAAAGGAAAAGGATGGATGAAAAGTTACTCCGTGCTGTTAGGAATTTTAATTGGGTGGTTACTATATTACTTATTAGGGAAAACCCCCAATACGATTTCCACACAGGCTTTCTTCATTAAATTACCAGAAATTTTTGCATGGGGGACTCCGCAGTTAAATGCTGGGATGGTTATAACCTCCATTATCTTTACGTTTATTGTAGTCTCTAATACAATAGCTGCCGTTACGGCTGTTAAACAAGCGGTTCCAGAATCAGAAAAATCCGAAAAACAAACCATTAACCGCGCCAGTTGGGCAGGCGGTATTACACATGTTTTATCAGCTCTTTTTTCTACGATTGGGATTGTGCCATTGCCAGTATCGGCGGGATTTATCCGATTAACTGGGCAAAAACGAAAGATGCCTTTCCTAGTAGCAAGTTTAGCCTTAACAGGTATAGCCTGTGTTCCGGCGATCGTCAACTTCTTAGCTATGCTTCCCGGCCCTATTGCTTGTGCCGTAAGTTTAGCATCCTTTGTCCAAATGATCGGGATTTCGTTTCAGTCCCTTTTGAAAGACGAGTTAGATCAACGCCGGTTAACTATATTAGGAATCACATTGCTAATCGGTTTTGGAATAATGTATCTTCCTAAAGGAATATTTCAGAGTCTGCCTACTATTCTCCAATATATTTTAAGCAATGGTCTCATTGTTAGTACGATCATCGTAATTGTGCTAGAACAACTATGGAAAACAAAAAACATTAGTGAAAAAAAACATATTTAATGTTTAACTTTACAAGGAATGTTTTTAAATGATTCACGATGAAGTTATGAATTTGGCAAGGTGATTTTGCTCTTTGGAAAGAAATGAATAAATAAATTACATGTTTAACGGAACATGTTTTCCAAGAGAAGAAGCTGTAGAATATAAATTTCACTTCTCAGGTAAAAAGAACAGAGCAACTATATTAGAATAGAGGCGAATATTTGTTGTTGAAGTGGATGATGGCATTTATAGGATGTATTCTCTTGCTGCAAGGTTGTATGTCTAACATTAGTGGAGAACCGAAAAAAGAAGAAAAGGAGAAGGAAATCGTGAGCGAAGAATTAAATAAACAGTTACTTCAAGCAGCAGAACGTGGAGAGGCAAACACCATAAGCGAACTCATTAAGAAAGATGCGAATATCAACGCACAGGACTCGAAGAGACGGACTGCCACTATGATTGCGACCTATAACAATGATGTAGAAACCGCAAAAGTGCTCATCAAGGCAGGGGCAGATGTGAACATCCAGGATGATATGAAAAACAATCCCTTCCTTTATGCTGGTGCAGAAGGATATATAGATATTCTAAAACTTACGATTGAAGCAGGGGTCGATCCGGCGATTACAAACCGGTATGGGGGAACTGCTTTAATCCCTGCCTCAGAACATGGATATGTGGATGTAATCAAAGAACTTCTCACTCATACCGATATTAATGTGAATCATATTAATAATCTTGGTTGGACAGCTTTATTAGAAGCAATTATTTTGAATAATGGAGACGAAAAGCAGCAGCAAACGGTGCAATTGCTGCTAGAACATGGGGCGGATGTGAACATTCCAGACAATGATAAGGTGACTCCTTTACAACATGCACGTGTGAAAGGGTTTAAAGAGATTGAAAAAATTTTGATAAAAGCAGGGGCAAAATAAATACTTGAAGCTGTTATGATTACCAAACCCAAATAACAGCTTTTTTAAACTCTTATCTGTTCACATAAAGAAAAGAGGATTTATCAGTAAGGGATTGATCCTCAACAAACTGGCGCGATTGTTCAATAAGAACAGTCGCTTTTTGTGCTAACGGTACAGGTTAGTAGGATAAATGGATGATAGTTCACCTCGATTTGTAAACCAATTTACATCCATTTGGGGAATTTAAATGGCAACAGAATCATATAAAATTATGGAAGAAGGAGGTTCTTAAAATGCAGATAATGAACAATTATTTTCGTGCACGTGCGAGTATGGTGTACATGATGACCAATAATGAAGTAATGAATCAAATCATTGCCTTTTCCATGGACATGAATGGAATGCTCACCTTCGCGGGTTCCTTCCCAACTTATGGAAGAGGTACTGGTACAAAGGAAGTTTCCACTGCAACAGCAAACGATGGCGTCGATCCCTTAGCGTCACAAGGCGCCCTAACTTTGTCCCGTGATGGACGTTTTCTACTTGCAGTTAACGCAGGCAGCCATAGTATCAGTAGTTTCATCATAACAGACACAGGAGCACCTGTTCTCGTGGATGTAAAGCCATCAGGAGGTGCTCAACCCAATAGCGTAGATGTGTTTGGTAATCTTCTCTATGTCTCCAATGTAGGTAATGCCGCAAACAATTTTACATCAAATATCACTGGTTTTCACATAGATGATAACGGAAGACTTACTCCTATTCCTGGATCCACCCATTCTCTCAGTACTTTCAATGCTCAGCCGGCGCAGGTTCTCTTCACTCCTGATGGCAGTAAAATCGTTGTCTCCGAGCTTACATCAAACCATATCAGTGTATTCCCTGTAAATAAAAATGGTACGGTTACAGGACCAATCGTTAATGATTCTTACGGTCAAGGACCATTGGGCGTTTATTTTCTATCGTCTGGAATCCTATTAGTTACAGAAGCAGTTTCAAATGCGCTGTCATCTTATTCATTGAGTAACGATGGAATTCTTCATGTGGTCAGTGGCTCTGTACCAAACGGATATCAGACTGCTTGTTGGGTTGTAACAACGAGGGATGAACGTTTTGCATACACTACCAACACCTTAAGCGGCACCATCTCCACCTACCGAATTGATCCCAATGGAGCACTGTCGGTGGTAAGGCATATTACCAGTACACCGCCAAGTACAGCACCAGGTCTTCCGATGGATGTTGGAGTGAGTAAAGATGGACGGCATTTTTACACCCTTAACGGAAATCAGGGTACAGTGTCAGTATTTAATATCCAAGATGATGGTAATCTAGTAAGATTGCAGGTTGCTGCCTGGACTAACTTTCCTTACTTTGGGTCACAAGGTTTAGCTGTTCTTTGATTCTATTAGGTTCACTATACTGCGTGGATTAGAAAAATACAGGAGTTGCTAAAAACAAAGCTACCGACTTAGTGGTGGCTATAGTTATAAGACTACTTAATTGCCAGCAAGATTATGAAGAAATAACTTAAATAAACGGGGGAGTTAGTTTAATGAGAATTAAATGATATTAGTGAGTGTGGTCAGATTTTAGTTATTCAATTAAATGGAGCTTTTCCGTAATATGGTATGCTCCCCTTATAGTAGACACGTTTTAAAAAGCGCATTAATCTGTCTACTAGGAGGGGGTATTTCTTATGGAGAAAAAGCAGAGACTTATGATATATCATTTAAGAAAAAAGCGGTGGATTTATTTCATACTGAAGAAGAATGTAAATACCTTCAAACCTAGCAGCAAAAATTAGATACATTTAATGTGAGGAGTGATTTTTCGGTTAGTCTATTAGAAAACACATTCCAAATATCTGCAATAATCCTACTCTTATGTTCATTCTATTATTAGAGGGGTACCGTCAGGAAGCGCATTTTCCTGACACTCCCCCCTTACTGTTATGACACAATCAACAATTCGAGGTATAAAAGTCAAAATGAAAGAAGCGACCAATGCAAATATGTAGAACAGCTGTCAAAATCACCGCATATTGATGGTTAATCCTCTTCTCGTAACAGAAGGGCTTCCTTTCCCATGACCGCAAGCTCAATGGTTTCAAGCGTTTTGCAATAATTCCCGAATATATCTCCATTCACATCGACTTCCTTATGAATATAGTCCAGAACATGCCAATCCTCAAACCAGTCGCCGCTTTCTGCATCTTCATGAGAAGCATTCGGCCAGGCGTATTTTAACAGTGGGCTGTACAACCGGTCGGCGGCGCCTTTTCTCAACTTACAATTCTTGACCCGAGGTTTATAAAGGGAACGGGGGAAAAATTCGTTTACATCGTTAAACAAATCGGGCCAATAATCTTTTCGTGAACCCGTATGGGGATGATCGTGCGCCCATTTCAAAATGCCCGCTGAAATATTTGTACGCTGAAAAAGAAGGGTATACAATCTTTTACCGAATAAAATTCGTTCGTGAAGCGAAGTGAAATGCCTTGATGTAGCGCCGGCAAGTAAGGTTTGTTGCCTATTTTCCTCTGCACAGTATGGAAAAAGAATGTGATTTAAACGCAAAAAATCATACAACTTGAAGCTGACCGTACGGGTTACGTTTTTTTTAAAATGATTATTTTGGATCACTCTTTTTTCCAAATAACTTTGTTCATTTATCACAGTCGCAATCGCAAGAGTGTAGGAATCCCGACTGTTCCAAAAATAACGCCACATCGTTTCCATAAAGGTAGAAATGTGAAAAAAGGGCAAAAGATGAAACATTTCCTGGTTGGCTTTTACACTTAGGTCATATATCAAACACTGGGGATACACATCCTGAAAAATCAACCAGCTGCCGCGTTCCAAAAAAGAATAAATCGCCTTCTGATCTCTTTCCGGAAGAAGTTTTGTCAGCAAATCCCCTTTTAAATCGGTCATGTTCCAGCCAACGTTCCGCGATACCATATGTCCAAGGAGGGCCCAATGGATTTCTGGGTGCTCAAGGTAAAAATTATAATAAGCTTGAGTCCGTGTAACATTATTTTGATTATGTTGTTTTGTCTGTTCTCTTATATAGTGAATGCGTTGTTTATCGTTTTCGGATAAAGAGGGCAGGAGGCAGGAAGATTTACTTATTAATTTTTTTTTCAAATCCTTCTTTACATCTGAATAGGAATTAAGCAAAAATACATCATCCCTTTTCAACAGTTCATTTTAACTGCGTTCGATTCTCCCATTAAAGAAATGCATATTCATATTGCTAGAGGAATATGAATACAACGTGAGTATTCGAAAGAGGGGGGTAACATGGGACATCGGGTACATGAGGAAATGAACCGAATCGTCGATCAGTTCATTAGGGACCAATCAGATGACGGGTCCTGGCAATATCCTTTCGAGACCGGCATCGGAACAGACTGTCACATGATTATCTTATTGCGGACATTGGAGATAAATGATGAGGCGTTCATAAAAGAACTGGTGGAACGTATTGCAGGGAAACAGCAGAAAGATGGTTCATGGGGTTTGTTTTATGATGAAGGAAAAGGGAATCTTACGTCCACTGTGGAAGCTTATTATGCCCTTCTTTACTCCGGTTACCGGGATCGGGATGACCCGGATATCCAGGCAGCAAGAAGGTTTATCCATGCCAACGGAGGGGCTACAGAAGTCCATATGTTTTTTAAAATCCTGTTGGCTCTAACCGGACAGTGCGAGTGGCCGCCTTTCCCCATTAAGATTGAAGTGCTGCTTATATCGGACTCTTTTCCAATCAATCTTTTTGATTTCTCCATGCCTGGCAGAACGAACATCATCCCGTTTCTGATTCTGGCCAATTTGGGTTTCAGCAGGAGAACGCTACGGTCTCCTGATCTCTCTGATTTGTATCTGAAAAAAGAAAAACGTTTTTTTACAGAAGATCCGGAATTCCGCTCGGTTATCCATTTGATTCAAAAAGGGATAAAAGGCCTGAAAGACTACCCCGGAAACCTTCGCGAGTTAGCTTTATATCGCGCCGAACAATATATGCTGGATAGAATAGAACCGGATGGCACCTTATGTAATTATTTCGGTTCAACTTCTATGATGATTTTTGCCTTATTGGCGAGGGGATATTCGAATACACATCCGGTGATTACCCGTGCCTTGCAAGGCTTAAAAGCGATGACCTGCCGGATTGATGGAGAACTCCACTGCCAATATGCGACGGCTACGGTCTGGAACACAACGTTAATCAGTTATGCTCTGCAAGAATCTGGAGTCCCTTATTCATCGAATACCGTCCAGATGGCAAACCGATATATCCTCTCCCGGCAACATGTCAAATACGGGGATTGGGTCATTCATGAATCAAACCTGTTGCCGGGAGGCTGGGGCTTTGAGGACATGAATACAATCCATCCGGATATTGACGACACAACGGTAGCACTAAGAGCGATTCGAACGTTAGCCATCGAAAGGGTGGATTGTCGACAGGCATGGGATCGGGGAATCAACTGGCTCATTTCCATGCAAAACAATGACGGTGGATGGGCGGCATTCGAAAAGAATGTAAATAAGAAAATATTGAACCTATTACCGATCGAGGGCGGAAAAGATTTGTTGATTGATCCGTCGACGGTTGATTTAACGGGAAGGACATTAGAGTTTTTCGGGAACTATACCCATTTGGATTTTCATCATCCCATGGTGAAACGCGGGATTCGTTGGCTGTTAAAGAATCAAGAGTCGGATGGTTCTTGGGTAGGGCGCTGGGGTGTCTATATTTATGGCACATGGGCGGCGGTAACGGGAATGATTGCGGTTGGGGTTTCCCCGAATAATCCTGCCATTCAGAAGGCTGTAAACTGGTTAAAAGCGATTCAAAATCAAGACGGAGGTTGGGGAGAATCCTGTAAAAGTGATATCGAAAATTGTTATGTGCCTTTGGGCGAAAGTACCCGCACTCATACAGCGTGGGCCCTTGACACACTTATCTCGGCTGCGTCTGAAGTCACACCTGACATTAAACGCGGTGTAGCTTTTTTAGTGGATGGAAAAGAAAAAGATTGGGCAAAGGCCTACCCGAAAGGAAGGGGAATGGCGGGAGCCTTTTATATCAATTATCATTGTTACGAATACGTTTTTCCGTTATTGGCCTTGGCCCATTATCAAAAATTAGCTGAAGTGAGCTAAACAGGGATCTGTGGATTCAAATAGCTTTCAAGTGACTCTTTGCATATTTTTAAAGTCTGTCCCATACAATGAACAAAACTACAACAAGCAGGAGGCAAAAGATGCTTGAAGCTTTCCGCCAATTTTTCGATCTTCATACAATCATTTGGTTGTTCCCAATCATTTTTATTTTCCATGATTTAGAAGAGATCATAACCATTGAATCTTCCATGAAGGCAAGCGAAAATAGGTTTCAAAAATCTTCTTTCGTCCAACTAATATTAAATATGAGGGAAAAACTAGGTTCGACCGCTGTCCAGCTTTCTATTTCGGCTACTTGGATTTTGTTGATTATTTCATTCACTACAGTGGTGACTGCCCATTTCACATTAAACGGAGGGGGCTTTCTTTTATATACAGCTATTCTCAATTTATTTATTCTGCAGGCGATCATGCATATTGTTCAGTCCATCTTTTTCAAAGGCTACACACCTGGCATCATAACGGCGCTATTCCTTCTCATCCCTTACTGTCTTATTGCCTATGACAGTTTGTTCGAATGGGGCCTGTTAGACGGGCATTTACTTTTTGCAAGTCTCCCCGTCAGTCTGCTCATGATCCCGATTTTTCTTGTTGGCAATCTTTTAGGCCGTTATTTCATTCACTAACTTATAAGTAAGCAGTTGCAGGAGGTGAGTAAATTGCATGTTGTTATAACGGGAGGAAGCGGGTTTGTAGGTCAAGCCTTGACTCACCTGTTGACTCAAAAAGGCCATCGAGTAACCATATTAACGCGTCTTCCTAATCATAAAACAACAAGTGAGTTCGTTCATTATGTTGATTGGCTTTCTGCAGATCATCAACCTGAAAACGAACTTAAGGATGTCGATGCGATGGTCAATTTAGCAGGGGAATCAATCAATAGCGGACGGTGGACCCAAAGTAAAAAGGAGGCTATTTTGAATAGCCGTATTACAGCCACAAAAGAGGTCATTCGAATTTTGAGACATCTTCATCCAAAGCCAAAAGTTCTTGTTAACGCTTCAGGTGTAAGTTACTACGGGATGTCAGACTTCAAAACGTTTAATGAGTCCTCCAAAAGTGATGCAAACGATTTTTTGGCCAGTGCTGTAAAGCTTTGGGAGAAAGAAGGGGCAATGGCGAAAGAATTAGGCGTTCGAACGGTCTTCGCGCGTTTCGGCATCATTCTGGGTCAAGAAGGTGCCTTTCCGCGAATGGTGCTAACATATAAATTAGGTATTGGGGGGACAATCGGCAGTGGGATGCAATGGAATTCCTGGGTGCACATTCAAGATGCGGTTGAGATGGTTTACTTCGCCATCATTAACCCCGAAGTAGATGGACCGTTGAATGTGACCTCGCCTCATCCAATACGCATGTCATCATTCGGACAGTCCATTGCAGACGTCCTTCACCGCCCATATTGGCTTCATGTTCCTGGAGTTGTAGTAAAAGTAGTACTTGGTGAAATGAGTCAGTTGGTATTAAAAGGGCAGCGGGTACTCCCTCAAAAAGCACTTAACCACAATTACTCCTTTCAATTTCCAGACGTAAAAAGTGCACTTTCTGATATTCTAGGTTAATGATACATTGCACCGGTATGAAGAAGGAAACTTATAATTAAGCTTTAGTCATGACATTACGGCTGGCCCTCCCTGCGTTGAACAGCACGCCGTGTCCTTAATCAGCTGTACATAGAAAACACTGACTGGCATTTGGAGAGAGCTTTTTTGCATATGGTGTACCGTCAGATAAACGTGGAATGTTGGCGGTACCCCAAAATAAAACTGTTATATGGAATTGGCGTTTTATTATGAGATAACCCTTTATGTGTACCCTCACTATCGCGCTCATATGGGTTATGGGGAAGATCAAGTTGTGATAAATACAAGAGGTGAACTCATAAGTTTTATGCATTTGAAAATAATTGGATTTGGAACGTTTGAAGTACGCGAACGTTGAGCTAGAAAAGGTCGTAATCCACAAACCGGTGAAGAAATAGATATTGCTGCTTCTAAGGTTCCTGCTTATTAGCCAGGTAAGGAATTAAAAGAAGCTGTTAAATAATAATATATCTTAACAGTAAATAACTTTGGTATGAGAAGAAAAGAACTCAAAAATTAGTAATAATAGTTTGTTCTACTAAAGGGCGCGATTCTTCAATAAAGAAGATCGCTTTTTTTCATTATAGGGCCATATAATGGAGGAGGAAACTCACGGAAAATTGAATATTTATATTATTGTTAGAATCGGTTTTTGTGAAAAGTTGTACTTAAACTATAAGTCAGCATTGATTAATTTAAAATGTTCTAAATCAAAATAGGGGTCAGAATTTTTGCAAAGGAAGTGAGTAGACAGTAATGACTCGTAATAATGAATTGATGAAATATCCCTTAGACTATCCATTGCTTTAGTAATCGCCATGGTATTCGGGATATTAATGGCGGTGTTCAAGGGTAACGATAGTGGAATAAGAATGGCTATCGGTAACTCGAGTGCTCCCTGGTTGATATTACCGTTCGTTGCTGCTGCCATGACGACAAGACATCGAGTTTTCCAATCGGCTTTAGTTGGCTTATGTGCCTCGATGATTGGACTTTTTGGTTTCTATTTTGCCAACATATTCGTCCTTGACATCGGGCCACATCCTGAACTTAGTCCGTATCCATTAGTAGCCGATTTTCTTGCCAGCATAAGATCCGGAAAGATCTACTTTATTCTCGCTTGCCTGAGTGGTCCGATCTTTGGAATATTAGGAGGATATCTTCATCAAAAGAGAACCAATATGTTTTTGGTATTTACAGCAACACTGTTTGTACTCGAACCGTGCTTTGGGTTGTTATATGTTCGTTTTTTTTCAGGTTTTACCTACTATGTTGATTATCCTATGGTCTGGTTGGTCGAAGCGGTTTTTGGAGTTATCTTGTTTATTTTTATTATCGTTCGTTTTCGACCAACTCAGCGGAGTTAAGCATTATCGGGGTTCAGCCGAGATATATGTGATTTTGGGTCATAGACTATATTAATGTTGTTCCACAATCGGGCGCTTTTCTGAAAATAAGGAAAGCGTCTTTCTTCATGAAAAGGGCCATATTATTGAATAACATTCTTTTATGAAAGGTTACCAAACGACGCTTTGGGAGCTTTTTAGCTTATAATAGTTTCTTGATTCAATAATATTTTAAGAAGGTGTTAAATTGAATGATAGAACTACTAGGTGCATTTTTATTAACGATTTTAATCTTTATTTTATGTATAGTAGGCATTTTATATATAAGAAAGACTCAAAAAAAGAAACCCTTACCGCTTACTAAATACTATGGAATCCAGTCTGCTCTCTTATTAGATAGCCTTTTATCTCTCACTGTGTTTTGGGATGCCCTAACAGTGATGCCTAAGATTTTAAAGGGAGAACACGAAATAGTAAAAGGTGCTTGTACAGTTGACTATTGGGAAACCACAAAAGATTCTTATTTAAATATTCTATTGTCAGAATATGTATTTTTTAGTGTGCCTCCAAATAATTGGGACAAAGGTTCATTAACAACTGCGTATTGTGAAGTTACCTATTATGAAGGTTCTGAGTTTGGTATACATTATAAAATATATGATAAACAAGATGGTGTATTATTACAGCAAAAATAGCCATTTTAAGTAAGTATCTAATAGCTTACTAGTAATTATGAGACGTTCTGCAATGGTATGTCTCTATTAATAATGTGTAGTATAGTGCAACTTTGAATTATATAATATTCAAAATAATTATAAAAAACGTTCCCAAATCAAAGTTTAGGGACACAGAAAAACACTCTAAACGTTGTACTATCAATGTTTAGAGTGTTTTTTTGCATTTCCTTCATATACAGCTTTTTATGCAAAGGTATATGAACATAGCTACAATAATACTTTTCAAGATTTTGCAGAAAGCGCTGCAGGTGTGCTGTCTGAATAAAACGTGTATAAATAAACAATTTATTAACGCTGTAAATCTGCATTTTTTAATCGGCACCTAAACTTCAACTAACAGGGGTTTAGTTAAATAACGATCATCAATAATCGGGCGTGATTGTTGAGCAACACAGTTAGAAAATGATCAAACTTTTTTATAAAACCGAAACTTATATATGCAAGAGAAGAATCTATTTTGATCAAATTTTCTTTCAAAATGGATTCTTCTTTTTTACCGTAAAATACGGGTTTGTGAGGTATTTTGATTAATCTTTATTTCAAAGCAACAGTTCAATCTTTTTCTTTTACTTCACGTTGATTTAAGGATTGAACAGGTCGATGGTTATCTGGGAAAATTTTGCGGAATTTATCGATTTGTTCTTTAGACATTTCAATAGGTTCCTCTAATACAACCCATTTAACAGCTTCTGAACATGGAGGAGTTGTTAAAGAACCATTATATCGAAACGAATCTTTATCTTTCGGCAATAACCTCATTAAGTCGATGGGTTTTGTCAATTTAACGTCTTCTGTTGTTTCTTCTGTAGGAATGACGTTCCAAGCATTTTCTAGATAAGAATTTGACGCTCCTTCTTTAATCATTAAGCCAAGAACTACTAATTGGTTATTAGCATCCTTATGTACAAAATGTAATTCCATATCAAAATTCTGCCCATTAAATTGGTGTTCACTTGGTGTATGGAAATGGAATTGTGCTAACTTATATTCCTTATTGTCAACGATAAAAGAGTTATCCATGTTTGAAGGGTTGCCCTGAATCGTATGTCCGTTGTTACTTAAGGAGAACCCAGTAGGTTTATAGTTAATATCCAGATCTGCTATTTTTTCATCTTCTATAACTTGTGAAGTTTCGATGTTGATAGGGGACTGCTCTTTCCCGTTTGTACATACTGCGTAATCGGGATTTATGTCACCCCAATGTTCTGGTCCTGTTTCCCCTTCGTAAGACCAATGGGCTGTATGTACTTCATTTGACTTTTTCTCTTCTTTTTCAATATCTTCCTTTGCAACATCATTTTTAGCCACATCGGGTGTAGTAGAAGAACAAGCTACTAAGGACAAAACAAGAAAAGACATTAAAAATGTATAATATATTTTTTTTGCTAGCATAATTTTACCCCTTTTTATTTTGACTGATGTAATATGTGTATTCTACCTCGATTATTTAATTTTAATCGGTTTTCTCTCATTTATTTATTCAATTAAAGAGAGCGTTTGTTGCACAACTCAATAATTTAAACGACTTTATTGTTTTATTTTTGATATAGATAAAGTGTTTTGCGTGAAAAATAAACAACTTTATTTAACACCGCCCACATATACGGACGGTGTTATCTTAGTTTATGGCATTGAAATTAAACGACTTTATTGTTACCAATCATTTGCTGCCTTTTTGTTTACAGTTCAAGTTAAAAATCAGGTTTAAACCTGATTGAAGGCTTATTTAGCGAAGCTGTATCAGGTGCTACTTCTGCAGCTAACTATGAAATTAAAGATGATAATGGAGGACACTGTTGCTATCAACGGTTCTATTACAAACGTAACTGGCAACACTTACTCAATTTCTGTTGCTGCACTTAATGGTGGATCTTATAATTTAACTATTAAGAATATTAAAGATACATCAATTAACCAAAATAAACTTGCTGATTACAGCACTACAGTATCTATTAAGGATATTGTTGCTCCAACAATTACTGACCTTGATACTAATACTTTAGGTACTCAAGCACAACTTCTATCTTCTAAGATAGTAAAAATTGTATTCAGCGAAGTAATGGATAAGGCTTCAATTGAAAATAAACTTAACTACTTATTTGGTGGAGGTGCATTAGACAGCAAAGTAACTGTTCAAGCTATTGATAACAACAAAGCAGTTGTTCTTGACTTCACTGATGTGGCTAGTGGTGCACAAACTACACCTGCTTCTGCAACTTTACAAGTATTACGTGTTGCTGATACTGCTGGTAACCCAATCGCAGCTGCTTCAACTAACGTTTTAGTACCTGCAGGAGTTACTGCTCCATTATTTGATAAAGCAGAAGTAACTGGTAAAAATACTATTAAACTATACTTCAAAGAACTAATTAAATCTGCATATATTATTAACCAATTGATAGGAGAAATTAAGGTTAAAAGAGGAATAGAAAAAGGTAAATGACGGTGGAGTCGATTGTGTTTGATTATCCGGTTTCACAAATAAAAATATGGATGATGCCATCAAAAGTATTGAGGAAAGCTTAAAAGGAGAAAAATTCGGTGTTTAGTGGACGTTTGATATTAAGGAAAAGCTTTAGGAGAAGGTAATAGAATTTCAAAAAGAGATAAAAGTTTTAGAAGTATGTAACCCAAATGAAGCACAAAGAGGGTTTAATGAAAACAAAATGGCTGGATACTTTTTGCCTTGCAAGATAGTTGTTTATTAATAACGCCCGAAAATTGTTCTTAAATTTGGATATATCATTTTTTGACCGCTATGTTAATTGCGATCTATATTTAGTTTAATGAAATATTATCGTTGACAAGATACCCTAAGGGGTATAATATAGAGCTTATCGATGACAATTGTTCATTGAAGGTGGTCTAAATGATATTTGTAATTTTAGCTGCAATATTAATAGCATTTATTTTATATAAAAGGTATTTCCTGGTTATTTATCTACCTTGTATTCAATAGAAAGAGCTTGATTTGGATAGGATTGCTCTTATTGATTTAAGAGAGACTATAATGAATCTTACAAGGACCCAATCAATGGGGCAATAAATATTCCTATTTCTTATCTTAAAAGAAATAGGAATATTTCAAACAATGACTTACATTTAATTGTTAAAGGAGGAAAAACAGTGAATTACAATGATCAAATGAAAAATAGAATAAAGCGTATTGAAGGACAGCTAAGAGGAATTTTGAAAATGATGGAAGAAAATAAAGACTGCAAAGAAGTTATTACTCAATTATCTGCATCAAGAACTGCCCTTGACCGAACAATTGGTTTAATTGTTAGCGCAAATTTAGTCGAGTGTGTTCGGAATGCTGATAAAAATGGTGAAAATACAGAAGAATTAGTAGAACAAGCTGTAAACCTACTGGTAAAAAGTCGATAAAAAAGGGTTGACACCCTCTTTTATTCTACTTAGTATTATACCTATAGAGGTAAAGGTATTTTGGGTCTAGAAGAAATAAAACAATGAAAATAGATAAAGTGGTAGATGCAAAAGGTTTAGTTTGTCCAATTCCTAGTTAAAACAGAGAAGGGTATCTGGTCAAATTATAAAGGCGCTAAGAATGACTTTTCTGCCTGGGCTAAATCGGCAGGTCATGAACTATTGAAACATGAAGAGGAAAACGATGTATTAGAGTTTTGGATTAAAAAAGATAATTTTTTTTAAAAAAATAAATACCTGTACGGGTATATGTATATGAATAAACTTCTAGGAGGTACTAACATGACAGAAAAGAAAAAAACAACAATTGTCTTATTTAGTGGCGATTATGATAAAGCAATGGCTGCTTATATTATCGCAAATGGTGCAGCTGCTTATGACCATGAAGTAACCATTTTTCACACGTTTTGGGGATTAAATGCCTTACGTAAAGATGAAAATATTCTTGTGAAAAAAGGGTTCATGGAAAGAATGTTTGGCAAAATGATGCCTAGAGGTGCTGATAAAATGGGACTTTCAAAAATGAACTTTGCTGGTTTTGGTCCCAAAATGATTAAAAATATTATGAAAAAGCATAATGCTATGCCTTTACCACAATTAATTGAAATGGCTCAAGAACAAGACGTAAAACTTGTTGCGTGTACAATGACGATGGATCTGTTAGGACTTAACCAAGAAGAGCTGTTAGACAACATTGAATATGCCGGAGTTGCTGCCTATTTAGCAGATGCAGAGGAAGGTAATGTTAATTTATTTATCTAAGGGCTTTTCCACTACAGAGGGGGGTACAAATGGATTATCTAAGCTATCTTTTAATTGCATTATTTCTATTCGTTATGTTCAAGAGGTTCTTACTGATAAAAGGTGTTACCCAAATTACCACAACCGAATTGAAAACAGAATTAAATAACAAGAACAAGCAATTTGTTGATGTCCGAACATCTGGAGAATTTAAAGGAAACCATATCAGAGGTTTTAAAAATATCCCTCTTCATCAACTGGCTCAAAAAGCAGCGAAAGAACTTTCAAAGGAAAAGGAAGTAATCGTGATTTGCCAAAGTGGGATGAGAAGCCAACAAGCTAGTAAAATCCTGAAAAAATTAGGATTTATAAACGTAACAAACGTCAAAGGCGGCATGAACACTTGGTCTTAAAACAATCATAAGGAGGACTAAAAAATGAATCAAATGGCTGCAAAAGAAGTAGAGATTTTATTAGACGAAGGAAAAATATTAAATATTATTGATGTACGCGAAGTGGATGAAGTTGCTGCTGGAAAAATTCCAGGTGCCGTTAATATTCCATTAGGTTTAGTTGAGTTTCGCATGGATGAATTAGATAAATCAAAAGAGTATATCATGATATGCCGTTCCGGAGGAAGAAGTGGTCGTGCCATACAAATCCTTGAAAATTATGGATATAATGTGATCAATATGGCTGGTGGAATGCTTGCTTGGGAAGGTAAAGTTGAATAAATTTTTTTAAACAAAAACAATACCCTAATGGGTATAAAATGGAGGTTTTAAAATGGAAAACTTGAAAGCAAACGTGATTTTAGATACCAAAGGATTAGCATGTCCGATGCCTATTGTAAAAACAAAAAAGGCAATGAATAATCTTGAGACAGGGCAAGTATTAGAAATTCAAGCGACTGATAAAGGGTCCAAAGCAGACATGAAAGCATGGTCTGAAAGCTCAGGACATCAATATTTAGGGACAATCGAAGAAGGCGAAGTGCTGAAGCATTATCTTCGTAAATCTTCTAATGATGAATTCAATGAAAAAAAGCACCCTAATGTTATCAATAATGAAGAACTAGAGAAAAAGATAGAAGCAAATGAAAACATCGTGGTTATCGATGTAAGAGAATCTGCAGAATATGTTTTTAACCATATTCCTAATGCAATCTCCTTTCCATTAGATGAATTGGAAAACAAATTAAATGAGTTAAACAAAGACGATGAAATCTACGTAGTTTGTCGAACAGGAAATCGTAGCGATCTTGCCGCGCAGAAATTAACCGAAAATGGTTTTACTAATGTAATTAATGTTGTACCAGGTATGAGTCAATGGAATGGTAATACAACAGGTATCTATGACTTAGGGGGAATAAACAATGAATAAAAAAATAGCGATTATTGCAAGTAATGGTGGATTATTTGATGCATATAAGGTATTTAATATTGCGACGGCAGCAGCAGTAACTGACCAAGAAGTGGCTATTTTTTTACTGTTGAAGGATTAAATTTGATCCATAAAGAAGCACACAAACAACTTCCAATGCCCGAAGGTAAAGGATTTGCGAAAGCAAATGTACCTGCAATTCCGGAATTGGCTACTATGGCAGAAGAAATAGGCGTTGCATTTATAGGTTGTCAAATGACAATGGATGTAATGGGATTGGAAAAAGAAGACTTTGTTGATGGAATTGAAGTAGGTGGTGCAGTAACATTTTTAGAATTTACAAAGGATGCAGATGTAACTTTAACTTTTTAAATCAATATATTTTTTAAATAAATTAATACCATAGGGGGTATTTGGATTGACTGTAAATGTAATGACTTCAAAAGAAGTGACGAAAACAGTTTTTAATAATGAAGAGTTGTTTATTCTTGATGTTCGTAATGCAAGTGATTTTAACGATTGGAAAATCGAAGGAGAAAACTTTGAGTATTTAAATGTTCCTTATTTTGAATTGCTTGATGGTGTAGAAGAAATTATGGAGGAAATTCCGACTAACAAAAAAGTATTGGTTGTTTGTGCAAAGGAAGGTTCATCAGTAATGGTGGCAGAAATGCTTTCTGATGCCGGGTTAAACGTGTCATACCTTAAGGGTGGAATGAAAGCATGGAGTGAACATTTAGAACCGGTTAAAGTGGGCGACCTAAATGATGGTGGCGAAATTTATCAATTCGTTCGAATCGGTAAAGGTTGTTTATCCTACATGGTGCTTTCAAATGGTGAAGCAGCAGTGATTGATGCAACACGTATGACAGATATCTATCTTGATTTTGCTGAAAACATGGGAGCAAAAATTAAACATGTAATTGATACGCACCTTCATGCTGACCATATTTCCGGAGGACGTACAATTGCCGAGAAAACTGATGCTGTCTACTGGCTACCACCAAAGGATGCAACAGAAGTAACTTTTGATTACCAACCATTAGAAGATGGTAATGACATAACAATCGGTAACACAACTATTAATATTGCAGCATTGTATTCACCAGGTCATACCATTGGTTCTACATCTTTTGCAGTTGATAAAAAGTTCTTGATTTCAGGAGATATTTTGTTCATTGATTCAATCGGAAGACCCGACCTGGCAGGTAAGGCGGAAGATTGGGTGGGTGATTTAAGAGAAACTCTTTATAAACGCTACAGAGAATTGTCAGAAGAACTAATTGTCCTTCCAGCACATTTTATGATCATAGACGAGTTAAATGATGATGGTAGTGTTTCAGAAAAATTAGGTGCATTGTTCGTAAAAAATCACGGACTCAATATCGAAGATGAAAATGAATTTAGGAAATTGGTAACTGAAAACTTACCTCCACAGCCAAATGCATATCAAGAAATTCGAGAAACAAATATGGGGAAAATCAATCCAGACATGGATCAACAACGAGAAATGGAAATCGGACCAAACCGTTGTGCAGTTCGATAATACCAAACAAGGAGGAATACAAAATGGAAGCAACAAAAGTATTAGACGCCAAAGGCTTCGCTTGCCCAATGCCGATTATTAAAACCAAAAAAGCAATAGGAGAGCTTGAAACAGGTCAAGTATTAGAAGTTCATACAACTGATAAAGGGGCAAAAAACGATCTAACAGCATGGGCTAAATCCGGTGGACACGAAGTATTAAAGTATGAAGAAGAAAACAGCGTGTTAACATTTTGGATTAAAAAGGGTTAAAAAGTAAAGGGAACCAAATTAGGTTCCCTTTTTCTAAAGAGGGGGACAACATGGATATTAATTTAATAATGACAATCTTCCTAATTGGGTTTGTAGGTTCTTTTATTTCAGGGATGTTAGGAATTGGTGGGGCAATTATCAACTACCCGATGTTATTATATATTCCAGTCATGTTAGGTGTAGGTGATTTTACAGTTCATGAAGTTTCAGGAATTACAGCCATCCAAGTGTTCTTTACGACAGTAGGTGGTGTTTTGGCTTATCGTAAAGGTGGTTATTTAAATAAAACATTAATTACTTACATGGGAATTAGCATTTTGATTGGAAGTTTGATTGGGGGATTTGGCTCTACTCTCATGCCGGAAAGTGGAATTAACATCGTTTATGGAATCTTAGCTCTTATTGCTGTTGTCATGATGTTTGTTCCCCATAAGGGCATTGATGATATCCTTTTAGAACAAGTAAAATTTAATAAATGGCTTGCGGCATTATTTGCTTTTACAGTAGGCATAGGGGCTGGCATAGTAGGTGCGGGAGGCGCATTTCTATTAGTTCCTATCATGCTTGTGGTTTTAAAAATACCAACAAGAATGACAATTGCTTCTTCCTTAGCAATTACACTTATTTCGTCAATAGGGGCTGTTACTGGAAAAATCTCAACAGGTCAAGTACCAGTCCTGCCTGCACTTATTATGGTTGTTGCGAGTTTAATTGCTTCACCTATTGGAGCCAACATGGGAAAAAAAGTGAACACAAAAGTTTTGCAAGGCATAATGGGGATATTAATTCTAGTGACAGCAGTGAAGACTTGGATAGCAATTTTTTAAGTTTTTCAAAATTATACAAGAGAAATAGGCGCTCCTAAGTCAGAATAATTGAAATAGATACAGTTAAAGTTAAGAAGCATTCTTTTTAAATGAAATTGATTTGAAAAACTGTGAGACATTAAAAGATGTGAAACGCGAAGTAAAAAATTATATGACCTATTACAACCATTATCGAGGACAATCGAGCCTAAAATAGATGCCGCCTGCAAAATTCAGACAGTATCTCCTTCAAGTTGCCTAGCTTTTTTTTAATATCCTTTCCAAAGGATACACCTAAGTAATTGAGAGGGGCTTTTGTGTGGGTGTAGTTAATGAAGGACTTATTTCTAGTGGCCAACACTTCTATGAATGCCACCGAAACCACCTACGCCATGTAAACCAGGTATTCCATGAACACCATGAAATCCATGATAATCAATTGCACTTGTCATTCCTACGAAACCAGATTTATGGTTTATATTGCGGAGTGTGCGGACAAACGTGCTTATTGACTTTTGTATCTAAGCCCTATCATTTCTTCACAAAGCCTATTATTTCACCTTATAAATTGGGGATGGTTTGTGGAAAAGAGCAACGGTCCATATGTTGCATTTGATTTATTTAAGGTAAACGTCAAATTGCCTCCAAATACTACATGGGTGGGTGTATTTCGGGACTATGTTTTGTTTGCTTCACTTTTTATCGGTATTCTGCATGCCGAGGGTAAACTAGATGACCACGGCAAGACTTTATCTATTTCTTTTTTATTCGTTAGATCCATATTCGGCAGCGTTTCATACAAATAGCGAAGAAAATTACAGGAACTCAAATCATTCTCTTTTGCCGTTTCAACCACACTATATATGAAATGGAGTAACCCTGAGTATTAGTACATTTCCTTAACATAGTGCATAAGATAATTTGAAAAATTTGTGAAGGCGTTGAGAAAAATGTACGATGCTCCTTTTTCGTATTCCCACCAATATCAATATCCAAATCCTTATTTTTTTAATGGAACAATAAATAACAAAATAATACAGCCCAATTACTGGACTACGCACAACGTTGCTAACCGATTGGATTTTTTTCAAACATCAAATGGAAGAAATAAAGTCGGGCTAAAAGATTATGGACGGAAACCATTTGTAATCAATATTAATGAAGCTACAAAACAAAACAATAACTACCGTAACGCATTATGGACAGGAAATCATTTGCAAGTTACATTGATGAGTCTTAAAGCTGGGGAAGATATCGGTTTAGAAATTCACCCTAACGTTGACCAATTTTTACGCATTGAACAAGGTAAAGGGATTGTTCAAATGGGCAAGAGAAAAGATAATTTAAACTTTGTGCGAAATGTTTATGACGATTCCGCCATTATGATACCTGCTGGAACATGGCATAATGTAACCAATACAGGTAATATCCCGTTGAAAGTTTATTCTATATACGCACCTCCACAACATCCATTTGACACAGTACATGTAACTAAAGCAGATGCTTTGGCTGCAGAACACCGTTTTGATTGTGATATGCACTATTTTCATCCAACAAAGTATCCAAATAGGATTCAAACTAATAATTTTAACATCGTTAAAACTAGCTTTTCTAAAGAGGAGGCAGCAGCGATAGCTTTACTTTTAGGTATTGACTTTGATAAAAGTAAGTTTGATTTAGATGAGTTTTGGATGGGAGTGAATACTGAACTTGAACATGGAAAACAGTCCAGCCAAACGAATGTTACTGGGGATGACCCTATTATTACTGGGAAAATTGCACTAGCTCATCTCAATGAATTTCCTGATTATTACAAAAGATTAAAAATACTTGAGGAAGAAGCAAAAGCATATTGGAACAAATGAAATACAGTATACCCCTGCAAAACTCATATTGAAATAAAATATAAGAACCATCCTGTGTTTCAGGATGGTTTATTTTTGCAATAATGGACTTCTGAATAGAGTTAACTTAGAGAATAATTCTCAAGTGTACCAATCGACTGTTGTTTGTGAAGAAACACACTTAAACTAATGGAGGCGTTAGCACAATAACTAAAGCTCAATTTTTGATACTCTATTAAATTTTTCGATCTTCCACAATCGGGCTCGATTGCGGAACAAAACAAGTAGAAATGATCAAACTTTTTTATAAAAACCTAACCTATATCTGCTGAAAAAGAAGCCATTTTGATCAATCTTTTGTCAAAATGGCTTCTTTTTATTTATCATAAAATATGGGTTTGTGAGGTTTTTTTGATCAAACTTTAATCCAAACTAACAGTTACAAAAACGCCAATCCCTTGATACGTCTAGGTTTGTAGTTTTTGCTAACTTCATATAGTTGATTTTATGTTAACTAGTTTTGTATAGAGTATTCATTTCTAGATCAGATTTCACTTGTTGAATAAGCTGAATTCATACATGAGTTGTTTGAAATGGCATCATAATTCACAAATTAGCATAGTAATATAGGCTCTATTTTCCTATCAAATTATTGTCGCATTAGAACTAAAGTCTCCTTTTAGGCAAGTAAGATGGTTTATATTGGATAAAAATAAGAATGGTATTGTATCATGAAAAAAGATTGAGTGATTTATATGTTATAGGAAAGGGGAATGAAAGTTAATGAATGTATTAATGATAAGCTTTCCAGCTGAGGGGCATGTTAATCCGACTCTGGGTGTAGTAAAAGCTTTAATTGATCGTGGAGATACTGTTCATTACGTAACCACTGAAGAATTTAAAGAGAGAATTGAAGGTTTGGGTGCGAATGTATATCTTCATCCAAATCATTTAAAGGGATTCACACCTCAAAAAGTTACCAGTATTCATGAATTTATGCAAGTCCATTTAAAACTTTCCTATGATATA
Source organism: Peribacillus huizhouensis (assembly GCF_014138605.1). Lineage (GTDB taxonomy): Bacteria > Bacillota > Bacilli > Bacillales > DSM-1321 > Peribacillus > Peribacillus huizhouensis. Next base: position 45,239 of record NZ_JACJHX010000021.1, read on the forward strand.
TTGGCTGTTGTTCATGAATTAGCTGATTCCATACCATTTGATTATGTGTATCATGATATGTTTGGTGCGGGACTGCTGATCAAAGACTATTTAAACCTTCCTTCTATCTCTTCATCATCGTCCTTCGCTATGCCTCAGGAGCAATTCCTGAAAATGCTAGAAAGTGGCAGGGGTCTACCTCTAACTCCATCGCTGGAAATAGAGAAAAAAATTCGACTATAACGGAACGGATCCAGGAACGTTTCGGTGTGAAGATAAAGCATCCTCTCCAATTTATGATGAATACTTCTGATTTGAATATTGTCTATACAAGCAGAGAATTTCAACCAGGTGGAGAATATATGGATGATTCATATGTATTTATCGGTCCTTCCATCACCAAACGGGTGCAAACACATGATTTTCCGTTAGAGGAACTAAAAGACCAGAAAGTACTGTATATTTCAATGGGTACCGTCTTGCAAGGGTTTGAATCTTTCTTTCAAACTTGCATAGAGGCTTTTAGAGACTTTGAGGGGAAAGTCATCTTTTCAGTGGGCATGGCTACTGATTTAGCCATGCTGCAGCCTTTACCGGAAAACTTCATTGTACGTAGATATCTACCACAGCTTGAAGTTTTAAAGCATACGGACGTTTTCATTACTCATGGAGGGATGAATAGTACGAGCGAGGCTCTCTATTATGAAGTGCCCCTTGTCGTCATCCCTCAGACCTCAGATCAGCCTATGATCGCTAATCGATTGGAGGAACTTCAAGCCGGGTTTAAAATTGATCCACATGAAGTAAGCATAGAAAAGCTACAAGAATCAGTTCAACAGGTATTGTCCAATCCTACTTATCGGGAAAATGCTAAGAAGTTGAGCAATAGCTTTAAAAAGGCAGGTGGAGAAAAAGCAGCTCTAACGGCTATAGATGAGTACTTAAAAAAGGTAAGTTCGGGTATCTTCCAAGGCATATAAGGGGTTCAGTCAGAAAAATAGTCGATTGACATTTGAATCACTCCTAGTCCTAGAAGAGATTACCGAGGTAACAGGTCAATTGAATCATCTAAAGAATCTTCGTTTTCGTTGAAGATTCTTTTTCATGTGTGCCAGGCATGGCAACTATCTAGGTGGTGAAAGTCCACTGTGGGGGTACACATCGACTAACCACTAAGGAAGCGCAAGGTACTTATCGCGA
>NZ_JACJHX010000022.1 GCF_014138605.1 Peribacillus huizhouensis
CGCGATAAGTACCTTGCGCTTCCTTAGTGGTTAGTCGATGTGTACCCCCACAGTGGACTTTCACCACCTAGATAGTTGCCATGCCTGGCACACATTAAAAAGGGTGAGACCCCTCCCCCTTATGAAAGTTTCACTTAATTATCAGTGTATAGTAATCAACTCATACAGAAAAGACATTTCTTAACTTTGCATGTCAATATATGAATAATGGATAGACTTCATACAAATTTTATCTATAAATAAATGCCGTAAAATCTTTTGCAATTATTAGATCCAATAGCTAGACAAGATAAATCTTCCTTTTGTATCTTCGTTCGTCATAACACTATTTATAAATAATGATGTTCAGCTCCAAAAATGTTACTTAAATCCCATAAGGTTTTTATAGTGAAACTTCAATCAGTAGAGGTCTTACTACCCGTTAAGGAAATATAAACTGTTTTTTTTGAAAATTTAATGAATAATAATATTTTTATGATTAAGTAGACTGTATAATAATTAATGAAGACTATACTATTTATGTCAAGTACGTATTTAGACAGAAAGAGAGGGGTCTCTATGTCAAACGAAACAGATTTAGTGACAGTTGAAACAATGATTAAGAAAACGAAGCATAAAAAGCTCACTCCGAGGCAAGTTCTTCAAAGGGGAATATTAATTACAATCGGAGCAATATTAATGAGTACTGGTTTGGAAGTATTCCTTGTTCCTAATAATGTTATCGACGGAGGAATAACAGGGATCTCAATTATGCTTTCTTTTCTATCAGACTGGAAATTAGGAGTATTTCTCTTCGTTCTAAACCTTCCGTTTTTCTTCTTAGGCTATAAACAGATTGGTAAAACATTTGCATTCTCTACACTTTACGGCATTGTCGTACTTTCTATCACATCCATATTTCTCCATCATGTTCCAGCGTTTACACAAGATATTTTACTTGCCTCGATCTTTGGCGGAATTATTGTCGGCATCGGCGTCGGAATCGTTATTCGATATGGCGGTTCTCTAGACGGTACAGAAATATTAGCGATACTTGCCAGCAAGAAGCTCCCTTTTTCAGTTGGGGAAATGATCATGTTTTTCAACTTATTCATCTTTGCTTGTGCTGGTTTTGTCTATACATGGGACCGGGCAATGTATTCCGTCCTTGCATATTATGTAGCCTTTAAAACAATGGATATCGTCATTGCTGGATTGGATGAATCAAAATTTGTTTGGATCATTAGTGATGAATTTCGCGAAATTGGTGATGCCATTTTAAACCGACTAGGGCGTGGTGTAACGTACTTAAGTGGAGAAGGAGCTTTTTCTGGAGATGACAAGAGAGTCATTTTCTGTGTAATCAACCGCCTTGAAGAAGCTAAGCTTAAGGAAATTGTAAAGGACTATGACTCATCTGCATTCTTAGCGGTAGGAGATATTGCAGAAGTGCGCGGGGGACGCTTTAAAAAGAAAGACATACACTAACAAAACAGAAATGTCGCTATAACACACCATTTACTATGAAGTATCTACAATGTAGTAAGCTACACTCGCCAAATCACAATAGTGGCGGTGCAGAGCTGGAAATTTAGATGCTTTCTAAGTTGAAGTTCGTATACTTGCTAAGTAGTAGGCTCATTTGTAAGTCACGAAGACCCTTACCTATGGCCTTCATACAAAAAGAACTAGCCATCAGTGAGGTTAAAAATAACCTTCTAATGGGTAGTTCTTTTTCATAAAAGAATGTTAATAATTGCAGTCATGAAGTTGATTGAATAAAAATAATACACATTAGATGTGTAGTTCGCTTGTTGTTCTTATTTAAATCCTGGATTATCAATCGCTTGGAGCATCTTTGTCGTAGCAACCATATCACTACTGCATAAAGGACAGCTAGGCTGTTCACTCATGGTAAAATTCGCTCGAACCCATCCCTTACAAGTCGGAGATACACAATCCCAAATCTTTGTTTCTACCGGTTCCACTTCTTCTGTATTATTACGTCTATACAAAATAGCTCACTCCTCTGATTAAAATGGTTCGGTGCGGATTCCCCCAAAAATTGTTAACCATTAATAGTCGTTCTATTTCATTATACCATAAGAACAACATAAGCGCTTTGCAAAAGGAAAACTATCGTTACATTATGCTCTCTCCTATCTTCCTTTTTTAGGACTTACATCTAGAAGGGAAAATGATCTGTAGAAGCGAAATAATTTTACAATATAAAAAAGAAGCTGACTCAATGCAAAGGGACATACCCCGCAACCAAAACAGTATAAGATAAGTGTATGAAACACTAGATACTGATACAGAGCGCAAGGGCTGTCCCTTATGCAAGACCCTATTAAGTTAAACACAATGATGACAGATTTTTCAATGTGTTTCGTAAAGCATGAGAGTAATTTCTGATCCAAACCTAAAACAATGAAAGCCCTACCTCTCTCCCATCACTACGGTTCCTAGACCGCGCCAGCGAGAATCAGATTTGACTGTAAGTACATGTTTATTAAAGGTAACTGTAGGAAATCCCTAGACACAAGGGTTCATTATCCAATGGAAAGAAAGAATAGAAGTGTGTTTACTTGAAGAATAAAAAAACTTGTGAGGAAAATACAAATGGGTTTCTTTACTAATAAGCCATTAGGCTTCATTACATACACGTTGTCGTACTTCTATGCTGCTAAAACATCACTGTTTTACCATGCTTTAATAAAAATGTTCTATTTAAAATTACCCTCTGTGTGATTCATAAGAAAAACACATAAGAAATATACTATATCATCGTTTAATAAACTTGTCAATGTCTTTTCCCATGAAGAAAGGGATTACTTTATAGGCAATCCCTTTACGACTTAACGATAAGCATTATACTCGTTTGTAATTTTCGGTAATTCCCTTATTTCTTCAACTAAATTGCTCCCACACATTGGACAAGTATTTTCTGCACTTGCAAAATCTTTTCTCATCCAGCCATTACAAGCGTCCGATTCACATGAATAGACGACTGTATCGACCATTTCTACAACGGGTTCCTCTGCATTCTTTTTACCAAAGTACATAAGAGTAACCTCCTTTATGGATAGTATACTCATAAATACCAGGATTTATTTATCAAAAAAACAGGTGGATGTAACTAATTCATCAACACCCTAAAACATCATTAAAAGTAGCTTACAACCTCACTCTAATTCAATGGAAATAATAGACAAGATGATCATTAAATGATTTAGTTCAATAATCAACGTCTTAACTAATTTTGGTTATTAAGTATTCGCAGTAATTCCAAACAGTACTAAAAAAAACAGTAAAACAATAAGGTAAATGCCGATAAAAATAGCCATTAGTATCAATTGTGCCTTAGCAAAATTCCTCTTGTTCAAATTGGCGTCACCGCCGAATGCCCAAACAAACAATAAGATAATGTTAACGAACGGTATGATTAACAATGCTAAAGTGCCCAACCAACTTTTTACTGAAATTACATTCGTATTACTTGGGATATTCTTCTGTTGTTGAATTGGTGGTGTATCACGATTCTCTTCCATCTGGCCCCTCCAAAAATCAATTTTTATACAACTACATTCATTTTACGTAGCCACGATTAAAAATTATCATTTTAGATGTCTAATGCTCTTTTTTTGATGACCATATAATATAAGTAAAGAAATAGGTTACCAACTTCTTAAATTAGTATACTCATAAAAATTGAATTTATTTATCCAAATTATGCATTCGTTTGTCCCATTTTCAATAAAGCTAATTTTATCATGAAATAAGATATATCTTCTGGTAAATTTTCTTTAATCGGCTTTAGTTTATCCGTACCTATGCTTTCAATAGCTTGATAGATCAACTCCAGTTTCTCCTTAGGAAGAAACATGTCCCACTCTATATTTAAACCCTCTTCCTCGCATGTAACAAGATGATTTTCAATCGTTATTTTACTTAAACCACGTATACTTGCAATTTCACCAGTGCTGTTTCCTTCTTTGTACAAACGGTAAGTTTCCAAATATGTAGCTTCTTTTTTTGTTTGTTTCTTACCTTCCATCACAATTGGTTTCTCCAATTCAGCTTCCGGGTTATCTTCTAGATATTTAGCAATTGTTTGAAGGAATCGATCACCGTAACGATCTTGCTTCTGCTCCCCAACACCTTTAACCGTTAGCATTTGTGAAACAGTTACCGGCAATTTAGCGGCCATGTCTTTTAATGTCGCATCGGAAAATATTATAAAAGGCGGAACCTTTTCATTCTGAGCAATTTCCTTTCGAGTTTGGCGGAGCATTTCGAACAAACCGCTATCTACTGTTGTAATAGTTTGTACCTTCTTCAATTCTTTTTTCATAACCTTACGCTTTCCAAGTAAAACTTCTTTGCCCGTGTCACTCACTTTTAGCACTGGATATTGGCCGCCGGTTATTTCAATGAATTGCTGGGCAGTTAAATAGTCGATAAAATCAGCGACATGCTTAGCTGATTTTGCTGAAAGAATGCCATAAGTCGTTAACTTCTGGAAACCAAATTCTTCTATTTTCTTCACCTTAGAACCTGTTAACACCTGACTAATTAATGTTTTTCCAAAACGTTCACCCATACGAATCATGCAGGACAAAACCATTTGTGATTCTGTCGTAACATCCATTTCAACACGATTGTCTTTACAATTCTCACAGTGCCCACAATCTTCAGGATTCTCTTCTCCGAAATAGCGAAGAATGAAGGCTTGTAGACATCCTTCTGTGAAACAATAATCTTTCATTTGATTCAACTTCTGTAATTCCTGATCCTTCCATTCATCTGTGCCTTGCGATTGATCAATGAAAAACCGTTGAATATGTAAATCCTGCGGCGAATAAAGTAAGACACATTCACTGTCAAGACCATCTCGACCGGCACGGCCCGCTTCTTGATAATAACTTTCCATATTTTTTGGTGTTTGATAATGTAAGACAAACCGCACATTCGATTTATCAATTCCCATCCCAAAGGCAGAAGTAGCCACCATAACCGTTATATCATCTTTTAAAAAACCCTCTTGTTGACGAGTACGTTCCTCCTCATTCATCCCAGCATGGTATCTACCTGCTTTAATCCCTGAATTCGTAAGTTTTTGCGAAATCCGGTCTACGTCTTTTCTTGTTGATGCATATATAATTCCAGACTCACTCTGATTTTTTTCCAAATATCTCATTAAAAATTGCGCTCTATTTTCATCCTTCAAAACGGAAAATGTTAAATTATTTCGGGCAAAACCAGTGGAAAATTGATGATCTAATTTGATATCTAGAGTTCGGCAAATATCTTCCTTGACGATTGGTGTAGCAGTAGCTGTTAGGGCGAGGACAACCGGATTCTGCGGAATTTCTTGTAGGAGTGTTTTGATTTTCAAATAACTCGGACGGAAATCATGCCCCCATTGTGATATACAGTGCGCCTCGTCAATGGCAACAAATGAAATGTCCAGTTCACTTAATTGATGCAAAAAATGAGGAAGTTCCAATCTTTCCGGAGCAATGTATACGAGTTTATATATTCCGGCTTTGATCCCAACCAATCGTTCTGCCGCTTCATTAGCACTAAGGGAACTATTAAGAAACGTAGCTGAAATGCCATTTTGATGTAAAGCATCCACCTGATCCTTCATCAAAGAGATGAGAGGGGAAATGACTAGCGTAATTCCGGAAAAAATTAGTGCTGGGATTTGATAACAAATTGATTTCCCTCCGCCAGTCGGCATAATTCCAGCAGTATGGTATCCCGCTAGAACCGATTCGATAATTTCTTCCTGACCAGATCGGAATGAATCATATCCGAAATAAGTTTGAAGCAACTGTTGATGCTCACTTTTCAACACGTTCACCCTTTCCATTCATTTTCAAAAATTGTACAAGCACTTTCATTATACGTAAAGAACGATATGAAGACAAATTGAATTATATTAGAAACTTGAATCGCTCAATGAGCAAAAATCAATATATGAATAACAACATAAAACCTTTTATTACAAAAGGTCGGACAATGCGTACAATCTCTAGTTAAATTAACGTAAAAAATAAATATAGTACGCTAAACAAAATAAAAAAAGGTGTTGCAAAAGAAGGGTCAGACCTCGCATCAACTAAATTCAGTATAAGGTAAATGTTTGATACTCTACCTACTGATTTAGAATGCGAGGTCTGACCCTATAAGACACCTTCCGTTTATGTAAAGCGTTTAGTTTAAAACTTTAACTTTCACATTTTTTCTGCCCCAATTTTTTGCATCTTGCAAATCAGGTACGAAGACATCAATTTTATTTCCTTTAATCGCGCCGCCCGTGTCTCCGGCTACTGCATATCCATATCCTTCAACATAGACTTTTGAACCTAATGGAATGACAGATGGATCAACTGATATTACCTTTGTATCTGGATTGTTTTTCAGATTAATTCCAGTCGCTGTAATTCCGCTACAACCATTACAACTTGCCGTATATGCTGTTGCAGTAACAGTTATTTCCTTTTCAATACTTTCAGTATTAGCATCCGTTTTTGCAGCTTGTTTAACGACTGGTTTTGTTGCTGCCGTTGATGCTGATTGCTTTTTCGGCTGTGCCTCTGGAACTTCAGCGGTTCTTGGTTGTTGAATGGCTTCAGATTGAACTGGCGCCTGACTTATACTATCCAATATAACAATCTGATTGTCTGGATAAATTAAATCACTTTCAATACCGTTCCACTCTTTAATATCATTGACTGTTACTCCGTTTGTTTTCGCTATATTCCATAATGTATCACCAGATTTAATCGTATAATATTTTTCATTCGAAACCTTTAGTATATCGCCCGTATGAATTCGAGCCGTTTCCAAACCGTTCCATGTCATAATGTCTTCTACAGATACTTGATGTGTTTGAGAAAGTCCCCATAATGTATCTCCATCTTTCACTTTCACATCCTGGGCATTTGCTTGTGACCCTAGACTAATGGACAATACTGCAACCGCAGCTAATGATAAGACTGATTTTTTCATATAATAGTTACCTCCCTGTTCGCTTGTTCAAGCTAACAATATTCATGTTAACACAGAATCTCCCCCTGCAAAGAACAAGCAGATGAAGATCTAGTAACAAACATAACAGCGGGATGACAAAGAGATAACGAGTAAACTGAATAGTCAAACAATTCCCGCGTGAATAAATGCTCAAGTAAAAACGAGCAAAACATTAATAGTACAATGCTCTCGCCACATAAATAGCTTGGTATTTGACGTCAAGAGGTAGATTGCATACTAATAATTTAGATTAAAAAATTATGTTATCTACATAAAGTGAAACTTTATTCCCCTTTACAACAAGGCTCTGTTAAACTTGCCTATTGATTTCTTCTTAAGTGTTCGCTTTTCGCGGGCGATCCGTAAGCCTACATGGCGCTGTACGCCTGCGGGGTCTTCACTTTGACTCGCTTTTCTAAGCAGAAGTCTCACACCATCCGCTCAAAACAACATAGTGCCAAAATTAACAACGACGTTTAACAAAGCCTATAACAAAAAAAGGATGATGAACAGATTTCACAATATTAAAGTGAAAAACTTCATCAACCCTCAGCTTTATTTTCGATTTGAAGAATAGGTCCAGCCATCTTCTTGATAGACTTTATCTTCTTTCATTAGTTTCCCAAGTGCGCGTTTGAAAGCACCTTTGCTTAAGCCAAAATGGAATTTTACATCTTCCGGCAATGTTTTATCACCATATGGCATTGCTCCACCACGATTTAATAAATATTTATAAATAACAGCTGCGTCTTCTTCCATTTTATCTTGTTTGAAAGGTAAAAGGGATACATTTAACGTCCCATCCTCTTTCCGATCAATAACTCGCCCTTCCACATGCTCACCTAGTCGAGGTTCTTCTACTCGTTCTGTTTCATGGATAAAGCAACGATACCCTTCTTGTGAGATGAAAAATGAACCAACCAATAATAAACGGTATACGTTTCCTTTAACCGAAGCGTTACGAATTCCTTTTAGCGGGGCTTCAACTGACGTTTCCTGCATCACATCTTCTGTCGCAAGTTTTCCTAATAATCTTTCATGTCTGTCGGTTTTTAGTGAAATATACAAGGCATCTCCCACTTTTGGCCATAAATGACGTAAATTCGGTAGATCATCAACTGAAACCAAAATATCTTTACTAATACCGATATTTACAAATACGCCCATTTCTTTTTTTACGCTGACAACCTCAGCCCAGCCATAGGAATCAAAGCGTACTTCAGGGATTTTCATTGTTGCGGTCAAGCGCCCCGTTTTATCTAGATATACAAACACTTTTACTTTATCACCAATTGAAATTTGTGAATCAGATTGGATTTCACTGTTAGGGAGAAGTATACTATCCATCCCATCACCCATAAAATAACCATACTCAGCTTCTCGTTCTACTTCTAATTTGATGGCTATTCCAGCCTGTATTTTACTCATCTTTATACCTCCTGAAGCATATCACTACATGTACTTCTAATATTGTACCCGTTTTTATTATTTAGCGTATGTAAAAAAGAATAATTAATGTCGTCCACTAAATTCGAATGACCGTATACAGCATAAGTAGCTATGCTTCTATTCTGTTTGCCATATTTGAATCTATCATTTTTCGAAAGAATTGTATATGTTAAATTAAAAAAACATCGTTGGGCATATGATCTAAAGCCCAACGATGAAAAAGGTTCAGGTCCTCAATTTGCATTACCATATGAAGGTGGCGGTGCGGGACTAATTTTGCGAAGCCCCGCTCCTTTTCCACAGAAAAAGGTCGGAATTACTGCAAGTAACTCACGGCTCCTTTTTCATCAATCTTAATATTATAAGAAAGCTGATTAAGCTTTGATATAATCGCTTGGTTAAAGTTTTCGTCCATGAATTGAGGTTGTCCTTTGACAATTTTCGCAGGCTTGAGCGAAGAAGAAATTTCTCCATTATCCAAGGTAACTTGGACAATCATCGTTTCTGAACCTTTTTTTGAAGCAGATTCTGTGAAGATGAAATTACCAAGACTATAATATATTGGACACCCTTTGTACTCTTCAATCCCCATCAATGAATGGCTGTGGGAACCAATAACGGCAGAAGCACCTGCATCAATGAATGCTTTCCCCATTTCTCGAGCATAGCTTTCCGGGTAATCTTGCCTTTCTCTATTCCAATGAATCATCACCATCAGATAATCCGACTGCTCAGCTGCTTTCTTTACATAGGACATCATCGGTTCATTTTGATAGCCACTTGCAATGCCAGGTTGATCCCCTTTTGCTGCCCAGGAGACCTCAGGCAGAACCCTACTTATCCCTATAATTGCAATTTTCTTACCATTCACTTCCTTATAATAGGCAGAAAAAGCCTCCTCTTCGTTATTCCCTGCACCTGTATAGGCAATATTGTACGATTTTAAATGATCAAATGTATCACGTAATGCGTCGATTCCATAATCTAGTGTATGATTATTTGCCAAGGAAACGACATCAACACCTGAGTTGACTACTCCTTGCAATGTCTTTGGATCCGATCGAAAGGTAAACTGCTTATCAGCTGGGATACCGCGTGTTGAGACAGATGTTTCAAGATTAATTGCCGTAATATCAGAGTTCCGGAGCGATTCGCCAACTTGTATAAATGGGTAATCTACTCCATATGCATCTATTAATTCCCCTACACTTCGATCTAATAAAACATCTCCGGTAAACGTTACTGTGATTGGTTTATGCATTTCCGATTGCTCGCGCTTATGTACGTCCGGTTCTTTTTCTAGAAAAGAGGATTCTGGAACTTTCTTAACAGCAACTTTCGTAACCTGGTTTTCTTTTGCAGAAAAAGCCGGTACAACCTGTTTTTCCATCGATTGCAGCTGAAAAAGATAGAATGCAACACTAATAAATAGACAGACAGATACTAATAATGTCGTTTGAATAAGCAGTTTCCTTGTACTACGAGTTATTCTACCCATATACCTTCTCCGTTCCTATTTTATAGACTTTATCTATCTATTATACCAAAACTGGTAATTCTGTTAAACCCATCCAGGCGTTCCTACTAAAGATTTCAACATCACCTACATCTATCACAATAAATGTAAATTGATTATTCAGGCACTAAGATTTGACCTTGTTTCCCATTACTTAACAAAGTGTGCATAATCACTTTGGAAAGTTGACTTGGCTGGTAAGGCTTTACAAGATATTCTTGAGCACCTAAAGAATAACCTAGTTCTTTTTCATCTAGAGCTGTTGAAACAAAAATCGGTATATGTTGGAATCGTTCATTTCCCTTTAATTCTTTCATAATACTCCAGCCATCCATTTCATCTTCTTCAAGTAGAATATCTAGAACAATGGCGTCTGGGACAGCTGTTTTCATTTGCTCAAACGCTTGACTTCCACTGCTAAAGTAACTAACATGGAATCCGCTATCAAGTAATTCAAGTTTTAAAAGTTCAGCTAAACTTAAATCATCTTCAATGACAATGATATTGTAATTCAAATCTGATGAGATTCCTTCCGCTTGTTTCGTTAGCTCTCTTGTTATCACTCTTGGAAATTCAAGTTTAAAGACACTTCCCTTTCCGTATACAGATTCGACGAGTATTTTTCCACCACTAGCTTTTACAATTTCTTCAACAATTGCTAGTCCAAGCCCAGTTCCGCCAATTCTTCTGTGATCCGAATTGTCTACTCGATAAAACTTTTGGAATAAATGTGGAATAGCGTCATTAGGAATACCCAATCCTTCATCCTCAATTTCGATGAATACGGATTCAAGGTTCTCACTTATTCTTACTGTAATATTTCCCCCATTTGGCGAGTATTTTATTGAATTGCTAAGAAGATTCGTAAACACTTGTTCAAGCTTAGATTTATCGCCAAAAACAATGGACTGATGTATATCCGATTTAAGCGCAAAATGATGAAGGGTCGTATTCACTTTTTGGTGCTCGATTGCCGTTTCGATAATTGGATATAAATCCACATATTTCTTCTCATATGTTTGCTTACCTGACTCCATTCTTTGAACATCAAGGAAATCGTTAATTAATAGAGTTAACCGATTTGCTTCATTATAAATCGTCTGCAAATATTTCATTTTTCTTTCTGGCTTTAATTCTTTATTTAATAGAAGTTCCGTAAAACCTAGGACACTTGCTAGAGGAGTCCGTAATTCATGACTCACTGTGCTTACAAATTCAGATTTCATTTGATCAACTTCGTATTCTTTCGTTATATCACGATGGACAAGCATTGTTCTTAGTGTATCATCCCCATGATAGATCGTTTTCGCATACACCTTAATTATTTGTTTTGTATCCTTTTTACAATAAACAAATGATTGCTCATCTTCTGCATTTACGGCTGATTCAATGACTTTTTTCAAATCGACGAGGAATTTATCCCCTTCAATTTGCTCAGCCATAAGCGAGCTCCATTGCGTCCATGTCAATCCTATCCAACCATTTATTAATGTTTTTTGATTAAAGATGGTATTTAGACGCTGATTTACTTGAATCGTTTTACCATCTTGATCAATCAACTGAATTCCTTCTTGAACTGCATTTAAAATATCTTGATTTAAATTACGATTACTCTCCGTTTCTTCATACATCCTGATTGTTTCAAGAGAAATTGCAATTTGTCTGGCTAAGGCTTCATATTCACTTAAATCCTTGTCTGAGAAATTGTGACCATATCGGCTGAACACCATGATTGCTTCAACTTTATCCAAAGATGATAGAACGGGTAAATACAAATCATAACAATAGTTTATATTCTCATGATATCCTTTTTCTGCAATTTCTTGTTCCCGTTTCAAGGTGAATGCTTGCTTTGTCTCAAACAGACGCTGTACCAACCCTATATCCATAAAACGAATAAATCGATCGATACCTTTTTGTGTTAGACCAAAGGCGGCATAAGCGTCTTCTTCTACTAGTTTAATGATACCTCGATCTGCACCAATCAACTTACACATGTTTTGAACAACACTTTGCAGAACTTCTTTTTTATTTAAGGTACTAGAAATACTATGAATTAATTCATTTCTTCTAGAGAGTTTTTGCTCATGTGATCTAAGACTTTCTAACGTGGCTTCAAGTTCATGCTGCTGTGCATGTAATTCATCTTGTTGGGCGATTAACTCTTCATTTTGAGCAACTAATCCCTGTTCTTTTTCCTGAATACTTTCAACCATCTTCTGGAAAGCAACAGATAGCGTACCTAATTCGTCTTTTCTCTTAGGATCCACATGAATAATCGCTTCTCTACCAGCGGCAATTTCATTTGCGGCAAATGAGAAGTCAATCAGTGGTTTGCCAATATTTCTAAAAATCATTCGAATAATATATTGGACGAACAATAAGAAGAGAACAATAAAACCAATAAAGATCAGCTGTAAATTTGATTGATTTTTACTAAGTTCGACTACATTCTTCGCTAACTGATTATCAAGCGCTGAGCTTATGGCCTTCGTATCTTTTAGAAACCGCTCCACTTTCATGGTAGTCTCTGTATTTGCTATATCAAGAATTTCAGTATGATTACCATTTTCATAATTGGTAATCATATTTGGCAACACATCACCAAAATAATAATCTGAAAACTCAACCATTTCTCGGAAATTGGATATATCAGAAATAGTCACACTATCCCGTTCTAGTTCTGAAATTAACGCTCTTATCCCCTTTTCTTTGCCTCTTGCACGCTCCATCAATTGTTGGTTATTCAATGCAACATATCCTCTAATATCTAAAAAAACTGCGTTATATTCATCATAAATCGCATTAATCGTTTTCCGTTTTTCAACGAGGACCTTGCGATTCTCGATATATTGATGATTTAAGTTTTGTTGAAGAAAAAACAAAAGGGCAGTACCTAAAAGACCAAATATAAAACAAGCACTGATGAGTAAAATAACCTGTCTGGACAGGCTGTTCCGAAAATAATTACTAAGCCTCATTTACAATTTCCTCAATTTTCTCTAAAAGTTTAAGAGGACTGAATGGTTTTTCCATAAAATAGTCCGCACCTGCTAACAGAATTCTTTCTTGTTCATAGGCTTGACTTTTTGCTGAAAGCATCAAAATTTTCGAATGTCCCAGTGTTTCGCCTGCCTTAATTTTTTCAATTAGCTCAAGACCTGTATATACCGGCATCATATAATCAAGAATTACAAGATCATATTTTTCCATTTTCAAATAATCAAGTGCTTCTTGGCCATCAGCCGCTTCGTCAACGATAAAATCTTCATCCTCAAGCGTGTCAACAATTAACATCCGTAACACCGCTTCATCTTCTGCCAATAAAATCCGTTTCATGTTTTTCCTCCTTGAATAAAATGAGTAGAAATCGAAAATAGCTGAATCACTCACATTATTTTTCTATCATATTCATACTTGTAAGTGATCTTCTAATAACACCCATTCTATATAGATCGGATTTTTTATCATTTTTTCTAGCTTATCTGCATTATTTTTCTCGTTTTAGTAAACGTTCAATTCGCGCCTGAAGTTCAGGCACTGAGAAAGGTTTTGTAACATAATCATCTGCACCAAGCTTCAATGCTTGAGCAATATTTTCTTTGCTCTTTCGTCCAGTCAGCATTAATACCGAGAATTGGTTTGCATAAGGACCAGACTTCACTTTTTGTAAGACCTCAAGTCCATCCATGATTGGCATGACTCCATCAACAATCAAAAAATGATCCCGACCGTCATCTGCCCTTCCCGATTCAAAAAATAAAGGTCCATTTTCAAAGACCGCAATATTCAGTTCTAAATGACCCATGTCAATCGATTCGATTATTTTGTAGAGCATGGTTCGAATAATGATATCATCGTCAATGACTGACACATTGAGTACATTCTTTTTGTAAAAAAGGGACCTTCCAGAAGTTTCCACCCTCGCTCTCCCTAAACGCTTTGCCTCGTATAAAGCGTGATCTGCATACTTAAACGCTTCTTCAGGAGTTACGAATTCATCATCAACCGTATATAATCCAGCAGAAAATGTGACGGTAAAACTCTTCTCTTTATATATAAACACTTTTTGGGAAAATTCATGAATAAGTTCCGTCAGCCTTTGTTGAGCATCTATATTCTTGGTTCCTGGAAATATAATGACAAACTCTTCTCCCCCATACCTGAAAATTAAATCAGAACTTCTAATGGATCTTTTAATAAATTGGGCAAATTCATTTAGCACTCTATCCCCAAACAAATGTCCGTATGTATCATTCACTTGCTTAAAGTAATCAATATCTACCACGCTGATTGAGAATGCCTGTTTCGACCGTTTATATTCTTGAAAATATCGCGGAAGCGTTTCTTCCAAAAATCTTCTATTATAGATTTGAGTTAATTCATCTATTAAGACCGATTGATCAAACATTTTCTTCCTTTGTATATGTCGTTCTATCTTCACAATGAACTCTTCAATATCAATTGGCTTACCGATAAAGTCATCTGCACCAGATTGATAAGCTTTTATTCTTGTTTGCTTGTCATTTTGTATACTTATTATCATCTTAGGAATGAAATACTTTTCATTATGAGTCTGTATATCTTCTAAAACGTGAAAGCCGTCTTTCATAGGTAAATGTATATCTAGAATTAAAAGATCAGGCTGCATTTCGAAATATTGATTAACCGCTTTTTCAGGATCAGTATTTGTTATCACCATCCAACCTTTTTCTTCAAGCATATCTTTAAGTAGAATTAACATGGACACATCATCATCAATTATCTGGATTAGCGGTGCATTCGAAGGTCGGATTGTACTAGTTTTTATTGTTATATGTTTAAAATTTTCATATTCATAAGTTAACTCCATTAAATCAAATAAAAAGTTTCTTAGCTCATCAAGCTCCCAAACTTTATGGCTATTTTCATCAAGGTCCAAAAGAAGCCGATCAGATACTTGCATCAGACCGCCAAGCTGAATGGTTCCAGCAGTTCCTTTGATGGAATGTAGAAAACGATAGACGTCTCTTTGAGGAATTCCTTCATTTTCTTTAGGTTCAAACCAATTCGTTAAAACCTTCTTTGTATTTTGTATTAAATGATTCTTATATTTTTCCAAATTCACAAATATCCCCCTATTACAAACTTACCTTCATCATAATACAATCCACTCACATTACATAGAAATTTTTCTGAGGTAAAGAGCGGGGCTACTCACGATCAGCTCCGCACCACAACCTTCATTAGGTTATTTTAGTAGTTAGTTTAGGTGGGTAAGTTACTGGAATACTTTTCATTGTATTCATAATAGGTTTTGGAGTCGCATTAATACTCTTATAATGAGGAGACCTCTTATTGAGATCTTTGCGCTTCTTAACATTTCAACTGTTTAACAGTCATGCTTAAACAAAAGGGCTCCACTTCTATCGTTTGTGTTCTACAAACGATAGAAGTGGAGCCCCAACATGTATCCCTTTTGATTTACAGTCGTTATAGTATTACTCTATTTAACTCGTTAACTTTATATCGCTTTTATTTCCATTGGTTCTATCATTGATACTAGTATTTTTTGTAAGTGAACTTATAATAAACATTACCAAAATATTAGCAGCAAGAGCGATTATGCCAATATTCAAATCTTGAATGACACTTGGAAGCGATGGAAATAACATAGCCATTGTCGTTTTAGTAAATGTGATATAGATAACAATCGCTACACCTACCAGCATTCCGAATCCAGCACCATATTTAGTAATTCCATTATTCTTTCTTAAACTTAAATACAACGATGGAGCCATTTGGGTAATTAAACTAAATGATGTCAAATATAAAGTGGCTAATGTGCTACTTTCACTCATAGAGAAAAATGCACATACTATTGATAATAATATAACAAATCCTTTTGCCGAGAGCGCTTTGCTTTTATCAGAAACCCCTGGCTTTAAAGGTTCTATTACGTTGGTCGTAATCATTGTAGCTGCTGACATTAACATCATTGATCCAGGAACTAGTGTTGCAAGCAATCCTGTTGCACCTATAATTCCGACAAACCATGGATCAAACGACTTCATTGAAAGTTCTAACAATGCAAAGTCACCGTTTTCTAAGCCTGGAAGCTGGACAATTGCTGTAAATCCAACGAAGTAAACAAATAGTACCATAATAGCGTATATCGGTAGCAATACTGCATTTAAACGAAATGCTTTTGCATTTTTAGACGCAAATACTGTTGGTGCAACATGAGGCCACATGAAATACGCAAAGGAACTAATTGCAACAGTTGAGATAAACCATGAAACGCTCAACCCTTTCTCAGGAAGGGTTAACGCTTGAGGCTTAACCTCACTAACCGCTTGGAACAGCCCTTGAAAACTTCCGTGATAATGCAATGGTAAATAAATTCCCAAAAATAAGATAACGAAGAATATTAAGAAATCTTTAATTGTAGAGGTCCACGCCGATCCATGGATTCCTGAAACCATTACATAACCTAATAGTGCAATCATCCCTACCCAAATGGCTACATTTGATGAAATAGCACCATATGATGTTGCTGCAACTAAAATCCCCATTGATTTAAACAGTATCGTGATATACGGAATCAGTGCCACTACACCAACTATTGCAACAAATACGCCAAGCCCTGTACTGTTATATTTCTTGGAGAAGAATTGCGATTGAGATACTACATTGTTTTCTTTCGCATATTTCCAAATGACTG
This sequence comes from Peribacillus huizhouensis, assembly GCF_014138605.1. Classification (GTDB taxonomy): domain Bacteria; phylum Bacillota; class Bacilli; order Bacillales; family DSM-1321; genus Peribacillus; species Peribacillus huizhouensis. Next base: position 16,689 of record NZ_JACJHX010000022.1, read on the forward strand.
GTAATAGCCAATAGGATGTTATTGTTCCTAAAGCAGTGAAAGCTAATAAATAAAAGGCTGCTGCACCATTATTAAATGCTAATCCACTCGTTCCTAGCAACGTAAAAACGGAATAAGTTTCACCAGCTAACAGGAGGAATACAAATACCCCGCCAAAACCCCGGCCGCCAATTGCCCATTGTTCCATACTCATATCTTTCCCACGTTTGGCTAAAAGCCCCATAACAATACTTATAATTAAAAATAGTGTGATAATTAACAATGCTATATTCATTCTTCATTCTCCTTATTAAGAGGATCCAAACGATAAATAACGAACATAATCACTGAGCATGATAATGCCCAAAATATGATCCAAAATAAGAAAAACGGTAAACCTAATACATAAGGTTCGACTTTGTTTACAAAAGGAGCTCCACCTAATATTGCAATAAAGGGTAATATCGCTAGCAAATAGTATAATTTCATATCTTCACCATGCCTTTCAAATGTTTTAAAGTACATCCTATTACTTGATTAAACATTTATGGAAATCAGATGGGGTTCTTCCCCATCTAATTGGAAGCTCCTACCTAAAGTAGCACGGACTTCACCTTAATACTTACATAGATATAGTTGCTTTTGCTGCTGATCCGGCAACAAATTTTCCGAATCCAGGTTTTTGAGTCACACTTTCTCCATCAAAAACTTCCTCACCACGTACAATTGTTGAAATAACTTTACCATTCAATTCCTGTCCATCAAATGGAGTTAATTTCGAGAAGGATTTAAATGAATTTTGGTCAATAACTGTTTTTTGATTCGGATCAATTACAGTGAAGTCAGCATCAAATCCTACACTGATTTGCCCTTTTCCAGGGATATTAAATACTTCTGCTGGATGTGTAGACATTAAATTAGCAAAGTCATTCGGTGATAATTTTCCATTTGAAACGGTGCTGTTAAACATTAATGGTGTCATAATTTCAACGCCAGGCAACCCTGATGACGCAAGGAAAATATTTTCATTCCCTTTTACTTTTTGTTCAGCACTCCATGGAGCATGGTCAGAAGAGATTAAATCTATATTGCCTTCTTTGATATGCTCCCACAAACCTTGAACTTCCTCTTTTTCTCTTAATGGTGGGTTGTTTTTCGCAACTGGCCCGTATTTCTCGAGATCATCTACATCCATTAATAAATACGGATAGCATGTTTCACAAGTCACTTTAACCCCTTGGGCTTGGAATAGTTTAATCAAATCTATTGTTCTCGGATGACTAACATGAACAATATGAAGTTTCACATTCGTCCAATAGGCAAATTCCAATAACTTTAATACAGCGCTTGTTTCGGTAACTGGCGGCCGAGTTTCGTTATGCGCTTTTGGATAAACCTTTCCTTCTTTCTGATATTGTTCAATCATATCAACAATTATTTCATCGTTTTCTGAATGGAAAGCAGCTCGTAAACCTGTCTCTTCAATCAGTTTCATAGCTTTTAAGATTTCCGGATCTGGAATTCTCGGAAAACGATACTCATCTGTTTCAAAAGTAGACATCTTAAAAGCAATCGCTCCAGCTTCTGCTAAAGGAATAATTTGATCCGTTCCACCCTTCTTCGAAATGGTTCCCCATAAACAAATATCTACAACCGCTTCTTCTTCTAACTGCTTAACTTTCTTTTTGAATTGCTCAACATTATTAATTGGGTTTGGCAAATCATAAGGCATATCTAAGAAAGTTGTGATCCCACCTGCTGCTGCAGAAGAACTAGTTGTAACAAATCCTTCATTTGGATTACTAAAACAGTGCACATGAACATCAATCGTTCCCGGAAATACATATGCATCACCAAAATCTTTGATATTTTCGGACTCTAATTTTCCTGATCCTTCATGAATACTAACGATTTTACCTTCCTTAATTCCTACTTCACCGTGGATTACTGTATCTTTAGTAACAATATTCCCTTTAATAATTTGATCTACTTTAGTCATGAGGTAAAAACTCCCTTATAGTTGATTTTCAATTTTTTCTACAGCAGTTTTTATTGCCTGTACAATATCATTCTTCTCTTTTCTTTCCATTCTTTCTTTTGGGCCAGCAACACTCAGAGATGCAACTAGCTTTTTGTCGCTATCAAATATCGGCATACCATAAGAAATAACACCATCATCAATTTCACTTTCCGAATAAGAATACCCTTTTTGGCGAATTTCCTCTAAATGGTCTAACATGACATCCAAATCGAGAATCGTTTGATTCGTGTGTTTTTTTACAACTCCACTAAGATAAAGATCTTTAACAATTTGGTCGCCCATAAAGGCCAATAAAGCTTTGGAAGAAGCTCCTCCGTAGATAGGCACAATATTTCCTTGTTCAGATGAAACTTTAATTGGATGTCCAGAAGGAACGGCTGCTAAACAAACCGCTTGTAAATTGGAGGGCACTAATAATATAGAGCTTTCTCCTATTGATCGAGTTAATTCTCTCATTGCTACTTGAGAAACGACTGGTAGATCAATATCCATTTTTACAATCTTAGCTAATTTTAAAAAAACATATCCCAAGCTATACAATCCAGGTGAACTCTCAACAATGTACCCCTTTTCTTTAAGCACCCTCATATGTCTATATACTGAGCTTTGTGGTTGTTGGAGTTTAGCTGCTAGTTCTGGGACAGAAAGAGTTCTTGATTCAAAATCAAATTGTTCCAATATTTCTAAAGTTTTTTCTGCACTCACTACAATCCTCCGTTCTTAAGAATGTGAAATTGCAATCAACAATTTCATTACAATTATCATTTAATGATAATACATTATCTATATTTGATAATATATACTTAGTAATCATATTGCAAGCGCTTTTTTGAAAAGATAATATAATAAAAAGAACTATTCTTTCTATAAAATAGATGAATAGTTCTTTTTTACATTTTGATCTACCTGATTTATCCCGCGTTAACGCGCAGTAAGCCCCCCCACCTCAAGGCTTAGAAGAATCGAAGAAGAGTAGGTGAGGGACAACTGCCCGTAAAAGCCCGATTGGTGAGATACAGTGAAACTTACCTTTGTGCTCTTCAAAGGTTTAGTTGAACCAATCGGGTTCGTAGTGTCGCTTTACCGAAGCGAAGTAGAGGTATTAGCGACAGTAGAACGGGACTAACAATCAGTGGGGAGTGAAGAAATCCCCCACTGATTGAAGTTTCACTTTATTTTGAAAACTCTAGAACAGCATTTAACATAGCCTTTGCTCCTAAATATAAATCCTCTTTCTCTGCCCATTCTTCCGGACAATGACTTCTACCATCCTTACATGGTATAAATATCATCCCTACCGGAGCAAGCAATGACATTTGATTTGCATCATGACCAGCACCGCTTGGTAATTCAATGACACTATCTGTCACTTTTCTACATGAGTTTTGTAATAATTGCTTAATTTCATCATTTACTACAATTGAACTTGATCTTGAGATATTTTCAATTTGTACATTTACATTCCTATCCCCTGCAATTGAATCAACATTTTCTAAAAAGTCATTTGCTACTTTTTCAATCACCTCTTCAGAAATACTACGAATTTCAACAGCGAATTCTACTTTTCCAGGTACCACATTTGATGCATTAGGAAAATTATTAAAAACGCCAACTGTTCCAACAACTGGTTGCTCAAATTCTCCATTTGCTGCTTTCTCTAAAGCAAGTGTCATTTCAGCAGCTGCTGTAAGAGCATCATTCCTCATATCCATCGGTGTTGTTCCTGCATGATTTGGTAATCCATCTACTGAAATTTTATATCGTTGAATTCCTACAATCCCTGCTACAACACCTAAATTCGCATTATTTCTTAATAAAACAGGTCCTTGTTCAATATGCAATTCCAAATATAGAGCGATTGTACCTTTCTCTTTTTTACATTTAAATAGATTATTTGGGTCTCCCCCTGCGAATGTAATCGCAGCTGATAACGATTGTCCATCCGAATTCGTGTAAGTCAACATTTCTTTGGTTAAGTTACCAGACCATGCACGGCTACCAACTGTAGATAAACCGTATTCTGATGGTTCTTCTGCTGTAAAATCTACAATTTCAATTGTATGTTTGATTGCAATGTTATGTTCAACCAAAGACTTAACAATTTCTAATCCTACAAGTACACCAGCAATTCCATCAAATCTTCCTCCATTTGGAACAGTATCAGTATGAGATCCAATAACAATTGGAGGTAGGTTTGGTTCAGTACCAATCAATCGTCCAATTACATTAGCTCCTTCATCCTTTTTTACTTCTAAACCTATTTCACTCATTTCACTCATTAACCATTCTCGCCCTTGATTATATTTGGCAGTAAATGACCGTCTTGTCCATGGTTGATTCTCAATTGTGATATCAGCTAAATCATTTATTGTTTTCCATAATCGATCTTTATTTATCAATTCCATCTCTACACCCCATTAATAGTTTAATAATACTGACATATTATCAGCTGTTTTAATCACAGCTTTTGAAAGACTAATGATTGTTTCTTCCGAAAATTTTTGACTAATTCCAAGGATGCTAACAGATCCTACTATTTTTCCAGATTTCGAGAATATGGGTGCAGCTACTGCACTAATTCCTAAATCTAACTCACCATGACTAACAGCAAATCCATTCTTTTTTATTTGTTTTAACTCCTGTTCAAGTATCTCTTTTGAAACGATTGTAGAATCAGTAAATTTCTCCAAAACCTCTTCACTCATAATCCTATCTATTTTCGCTTGAGGAATAAAAGCCAATACCGCTTTTCCAGAAGCAGCTGCATGTAAAGCTGAATATCTGCCAATAATATGGGTTACATGTACGGATTTGGGACTATCTATTTTATCAATGCATTCCACTTTTTCGTCCACAAGAGCCGAAAGAGTTACCGTCTCTGAACATTGACTCGATAATTTCTCCAATTCCGGTCGTAATGTGCGTTGCAGAGCTTCGTTTTTATCAAATCGATCCACAATAATATTAAATTCCTCAGGACGCAAACCATAATCACCATTATCTTGTTGAAAGACGAATCCTCTTCTTTGCAGCGTTTTTAATATTCTGAATAAAGTTGATTTATTTATCTTCATTATTTTAGATAATTCACCAATTGATATTGGTCTATTTATCATCGATAAATGCGATATAACTTGTAATCCTTTATCTAAGGTTAATAAAATTTCTGAACTATTTTTATTCATTCCTAACTGCCTTCACTTTCTGAACAATTAAATGTTGGGCGTTATAGCAAGTGCATGAATATTTACTTTCAATTTGAGCTACTAAATCCGAGTCATACCCATAGCAATCCATGATCACATACTTTGGATGATGTAATTCAATCTCTCTAATCATTTCTTCATGTACTGCTTCAGATTTTGGATGAACAGCTACAATATGTTTATTCCCTTCTACAATTGCCCATTTTATTTTCGCTGTTGCTATCTGTTCTTTGATTGGAACAAATATGATCGTAGTATCACCGTTTTTTATATTTCCTACCTTTTCTTTCAATTCTTTAATCGGATAAATTATTTCTGTTCGATTAGCTGTACACGTAAATTCACTCATGCATAACACTGCAATAACTTCAGAACTATCCTCATATTCTTTTATTACATCTTCAACCTTTTTTTCGATCGTGCCTTTGCTCATATTTGCCATTCCGTTTCTCAATACAACGTATAATTTTTCTTCTCCCGGTTGTTTTACTAATACATCTATTTCATTTTGCGAAACATGATCAAGTGCACCAACCAGTTGATAGTCACATATCCCCTCCCTTTTAAACGCTTTCAACAAGTCGTCTCTAGGGGTCTGACCAATCGTTATTAAAGTAACCATCCTATACCTCCAATATCTTTTGTCGTTTCAATTATAGAAACAATTATTCCTATAATAGGTATATCAAAAATATTACCTAATGGAATTTACGTTGTCAATTTACTTTCTGGAAATAAAAATAACTAAAACCCTAAATAAATTAAAGGATCTCAGCAATTGGTAAAACAAATAATTGAGAAAAAGAAGCTAGATTTTTTTAGAGTACTATAAAATTCTACTATGAAATCAATACTCAGATTAACTATATTATTGGTTCATTCTTACATGATATAATGACGATATTTGGTTTTAGGAGGAGAAAGTAATGACAACAAAACTATATTATGAAGATACTTCAATTAAAGCTTGGGATTCTGAAGTTCTAACAGCTACTGAAAATGACGGCCATTTCTACGTAACATTGTTTGAAACGGCATTCTATCCAGAAGGTGGTGGCCAGCCAGCTGATCGTGGAAGGATTGGTGGAATTGAGGTATTAGATGTGCAAGTTAAAAATGAGGCGATTGTTCATGTTTTAGCAAGTAAGCCAGAACTAGGTAAGGTTCATTGTGAACTCGACTGGAAACGCCGTTTTGACCATATGCAGCATCACAGCGGCCAGCATCTACTATCTGCTGTATGCCGTGAGTTATTTGATGCAAACACATTAAGTTTTCACTTAGGTACAGATTATGTGACGATTGATGTGGACATTAAAGATATTTCTCACGATCAAATGAAAACAATCGAACAACTTGCGAATCAATATATTTACGAAAATAAAAAGTTACATACCTATTTCATTACTTCTGAACAGCTTAAAGAATTGCCAGTCGTGAAGCTACCTAAGGTTACCGAAAATATTCGTATTGTCGAAATGGAAGGAATCGAATATAACCCATGTGGTGGAACACATGTCCGACAAACGGGGGAAATCGGAATAATTAAACTACTGAAAACGGAAAAACACAAAGGCTTCACTCGCATTTATTTCAAATGCGGATTTCGGGCTTTACAAGATTTCCAAGAAAGCTTAACGATTCTCACAGCATTATCTAGTAAATACAGTGCAGGACGGGATGACATTCTTGACCGTGTAAATAAGTCTGAGCAAAACCAAAAGCATCTACTTGAGGCAAACGAAAAATTAAAAGAAGAATTGGCATTCATTGAAATGAAAGAAATCCTGTCTGAGAACAACGGGTTTCTTATCACTCGCGAGTTTCCCAATAAAACTCTGAAAGAGCTACAATTGCTTGCCACGAAGATTACATCTGAACGAGAAGCGGTTGTCCTTTTCGGCTCTGTTTCAGAAAATAAAGCGGTCCTTTATCAAAATGGGATAAATGAGGTTCAATGCGGACAATTTTTCAAACAGAACTTAGGAAGGCATAGTGGAAAAGGCGGAGGAAACGACAAATCAGCTCAAGCTGGATTTCCCGATTATGAATCGTTAGCCGGTTTTTTAACCTTTGCAAAATTAGAACTAAAGAAATTAACAGAAAAATAATAGAAATATCTTTCTATAATTAAAATACTTAATCAACCAAACAAAATGCACAGTCTGAACCTTCCTCCTATTAACAAAAAATTGGTATGAAAGTTGGTTCAGACTGATAAAGTGAAACTTCAATCGGTGGGGGTCTTACTGCCCGTTAATGCGGGATAAATAGATCGAGGGTTCACTTTATTAAAAAATCCTCTTCTGAATTACCGATAAAATACAAGCGATGTAATGGCCTTGTCATGACCACATAAAGAAGTTTGATATCTAATTCACGTTCACGCTCATATCTTTCGTTCAAGGAAATCGCAAACACCGCATCAAACTCCAGACCTTTGGCAAGATACGAAGGCAAAATAACCAAACGTTCCTTAGGAATGGAAGCTTGTTCTTCAAGCAAGCAAACTGATGAATCAATCCCACTCAAAATATTATACACTTCGCGGCAATCATCCATTGTTTTCGCAATCACGGCAAATGTCCGCAATCCTTGCTCTTTCATTTTAGTAGTCCGCTCAAGTAGTTCTTTGCCCCATTGATCATCTTTAATTTTTATAAATGACGGTTTCTCACCATGACGAACTACAGGCTCTACTTGAGGAAAACGATAAGGCAATAAATCCAATAGTTTATTTGCTTCATTCATAATTTCTACTGTTGTTCGATAGCTTTTTTGAAGTTCAGTGTAGGTAGCCCTGGGAAAAATGCTCCGATGGACTTCGTCCCATTCCTCTAATCCTCGATACGAATAAATTCCTTGAGCAAGATCTCCGACGAGTGTAAACATATCAGTGTCTGAAGCTGTTTTTAATGCCTGCAGCTGCATAAAACTATAATCTTGAGCTTCATCAATGACAATATTCTTCGCTCGCTTTTCTTTATCCACTCCAAAAAGATGGGAATAAAGATAAAGAATCGCTCCTAAATCTTCAACTTCGTACTGCTTTCTTTTAATAAACTGCGATTGATATACACAAAGTCGCTCTGCTTCATGAATAGTGAAAGAATCTTTACTATATGTAACTAGTATTTCTGGATCAGAGAACAGTTCTTGATAATACTCAAAAATCGTTTTTCGTTCAAATTGTTTAAAGTAGTTTTTAACAGAATTGCGCACTTCTTTCTTAATTTCATCCTGGCGTTCTGCTTTCTTATCAAGACATTTTGTCACATATTCTCGACGAATAGTAGGATCAATATTTTTATATAGGGCTTTCTCAATTCGAGCATCGTAGAACTTCACCACTCGCTCAAGCATTGCTTTTTTCTTAGATTTCACTTGACTTTGCAAGATTTGTTTTAATTTTTCAATCCTAGTGTATATCGGCATATACCAATATTCTTCCATTACTAACTTTTTGAATTTTTTAGCAGAATATAAGCGATACTTATCACAATAAAAATCTTCAGTTGGAACAAATCGATTTATTATGTCCATGATAAATTGATCAAGAATTCGTTTAAATTGCGAAGAACCCTTGATATTAGACACCCAGATAGACTCTAATGTATCCTCATCATTTTTTTCAAGTAGATCGATTAGTTTTTTATCAGGAACAAGCTTTATATCACAATCAATTGCTACTTGGACATATTCAGTAAACGTAAATTGTTTTGCTTTCTCGACGCCTAACTCAGGGAGCGCCTCCGAAATATAATCGATAAATAGACGACTTGGAGCAAGAATCATCATTTGTCTTGGGTCGAACAAATCTTTGTAGTGATAAATGAAGTATGAAATCCTATGCAAGGCGATCGTAGTTTTTCCACTTCCAGCTGCTCCTTGAACGATAATTGGTTTATTTAAATCTGCTCGAATAATCTTGTTCTGTTCTTCCTGAATCGTCGAGACAATTTCTGTCAGGCGATTACTCGAACTCTTAGAAAGCGATTCTTGAAGAAGTTCATCGGTTGTCGTTAAATCAATGTCTCGGATCTCTTCTAATTTTCCGCTGTCAATCATTAATTGCCGTTTCAACGTTATATCTCCCGAGAATTTCTCCCCTTCGGCTTCATAAGTTATCGGTCCAATTCGCCCCTCGTAGTAAAGGTTTGCAATCGGCGAACGCCAATCTACAATAATCTGCTCCTGATTTTCTCGCTGGTATAAGGATGCCTTGCCAAAATACAGAATTTCCTTTAGGCCATTTTCGTCACGTGAAAAATCGACCCGAGCAAAATATGGTTTACTTTTTGCTTTTCTTAAGATTTCCAACTCAGATTTGGACATATCAAAAAAATTGGCCGTTGTTAGCAATTCTGAATACCTTCCCGACTCTTGCCAATCTTCATCTCCAAATGTCTCTTGCATAATCTTCTTAAATTGATCTTTACTCGTTGCCGCAGTCTTAATAACTACGTCGATATACCGCTTCGTAAACTCCAATCTTTCTTGTTCATGTTTAAAATCCGGATGCTGCTGCGATGTCATTTTGTTCTCCTTTCATCTCTTGAAATAAGCGTCTTGACAATCGTTTGCAGCGGTGAAATGGATATTTATATTATCAGAAAACTCCGTCGAATACAAGCAGTAAACCTTTTTCATAAAAACATTGACGAACTTCACACCGAGCTTTTGTCTTCAATTTAGTCAAATCACTATGCAACTATTTTCAAATCGATAGTCGAAATTATTCCAAGAAGTTCACAATTTCTTCAATCTTAGTTTTTTCTAGTAGAAAGCAACATTTTGAAAATTTCCTTTTTGTTTTATTTTTGCTGATTATAACTCTGATTATTGATTTTCTAAAACTGTTTTAACTGCCTTTTCGATTTCGGCATAACCTGTACAGCGGCAAATATTTGATCCAAGCCACTCTTTAATGGTTTTATCATCAGCATCTGGATGTTGATGAATGAGTGAATGGCAGTTCATAATAAAGCCTGGCGTACAGTAACCACATTGAAACGCAAAGTTGTCAACGAAAGCTTGCTGAATAGGTGTTTTTTTCAACCCCTCTATCGTCGTAATATTTTTGCCAATGGCTTCGACAGCGAGCATCAAACACGATTTCATTGGCCAATCATCAACATTCACCGTACATGCGCCACAGTCGCCATTTAAACAACCTGGCTTTGCCCCTGTCAAACCAAGCTTTCCTCTTATTGCATATAGCAGTGTGTCTGCTGACCGTACCGTCACCGTGCGCAAATCACCATTTACATATAATTCAATTATTTGGGATTTCATGCCTATCACACCCTTTTTCAATCTAGTAATTTTTTATGAATATAAAAAAATTTAACTAGCTCCCAATACTTCTAAAACATCATGCAATAAATTCCGCAATACAAAGAGTCTGTATTCTGCTGATCCTTCCACATCGTTAAGGATTGGGCCCGGTAATTCCGATAAAGCACTATTGACCCTATCCTCAATTGGCCACTCCCGATTATTTAATAAGGTCTCTACTTTCTTGGACCTAAAGGGAAATGGACATAAACCGCTCAATGCAACCCTCACTTCTTCACCGATTTTTAAAGCTGCGACCGTGATTAAAGGATAGCCAGTGTCCCATTGTTGTCGTCGTTTTATACTAACAAACGGGGCAGTAACAAACCTCTTAGCCGTTGCAACTTGGATGAGAAACTCGCCGGTTCCCAATTGAAGCTGTTCATGAAACAAATTATTGATCGGTGACACTTTGATACCACTAGGTCCGACAATTACAACTTGACTGTCAGCTAGTAAAAACGGCAGTACAGTCTCACGGTAAAAAATTTGTGCACAAATATTGCCTCCAAGGGTGATTTTTCCACGAGAAGTGTGGTCAGCTACTTCACTCGCCGTTTTTGTTAATAATGGAAAATGATTGGTTTCTTCAATTTTTGTAAGAGATAATGTACTTCCGATGACGAGATAATCCCCTTCAAACTGCATGACCATGCATTCGGCAATATCTTTCAAATCAATAACCGCTTCGGTGTGAACAAGATTAATTCTTCCTAGAGTGATTAATTCCGTACCACCCGAAATAAACATTGGCTTTTTCCTATTTTTTGCTGCAGTTTGGTAAAGATCGATCGCTTCTTTCAATGATGCTGGCTTATAATACTCAAAATCAAACGGTAACATTAGCTCTTCGCCTCCTTCGTTTTCCAGATCAACTCTGGAATTAGAGGTAAATGATGAAGTGAAACTCCAGCAGCAACAGACAAGGCATTCCCTAATGCACCCGGCATCCCTAGAAGTCCATGCTCGCCAACCCCACGTGCCCCGTACGGTGCTTCTAGGTCAGGGGTATGAACAAAATCAACAAGATATTCAGGGTTTTCTCCATAATGAAGCGGTCGGTAAGTACGTAGTTGCGGATTCAAAACTCGACCAAGTTGATCAAAATAAAAGGTTTCTCGTCCAGCGAACGCTAAACCCATACTCATTGCACCCATCACTTGACCTAACGCTGCTTTTTTATTTAATACAGTACCAATATCAACAACCGTTGCCGCCTTCACTAGTTGATATGTAAAATCACGGCGATCAAACTCTATTTCAACCCCATACGCAGCAACCGTCCATTCTGGTCCAGGCTTCCCTGCCCCTGTTTCAGGATCCAAATGGGTAAGATGGCGCATAATAAAATTCCCTGTCCCGATAATTTGGCCACCGATTGAGTTTCCATTTGGATATTGATATCCATAGCAAATATCTTGAAAATGGAGCCCCATTAAAGGATTGTCACGCAAAAATACCCGACTATCAGCTATTTCAAGATCTTCCTTCGGTGCCCTAAGTACAATTGAAGCTATCTCCCGCAACTGATTGATGACATCTTCTGCAGCTTCTAATAAGGCTCTTCCAGCCATGTAGATGCCCCTACTTGCGACAGTCTTCCAATGTTCTGGTGTTGTTTGTGTATCTACTTCCATCTTGACATGAATGTTGTCCACATTCATCTTCAACCTTTCTGCAAGAATTTGAGCAAGTACGGTTTTTGTCCCTGTACCTATTTCTATGACTCCTGACATTAGATTTATACTGCCATCGCGATTAAACGTTAAAATCACACCTGAGGGGGCGTTTGGATCAATTGTTGAAGTTTTCCAACTGCAACTAATTCCTTTCACTCTGACCAAGCGGTTATTCATCTCCTTGACCTGTCCCTCATCCCAACTGATTAATTCTTTCAATCTAACAATACATTTCTGCAAGTCCCCAACATTACTTTGATTCAAAAGAACCCTTGTTGGCGTTGTATGGCCTTTCATAATCGCATTTCGATAACGAAGTTCTAGAGGATCAATTTGTAATTTTTGTGCTAATAAATCCATAGTTCTTTCGATAGCAAATGAAAGTTCTGAATGACTGAAACCGCGAAATGGGGCTGGATATGGATGATTTGTGTACATACAATAAGAATCACACCATAAATTCTCAATATTATAAGGACCCGTACAGTCAACTGCTCCAGCTCTCGTAAGGTCAATAGCTTTATCCGAGTAAGCACCGCTATCCCATAAATAGCGAATTTCAGCTACTTTGATAATCCCAAGGTGGTCAGCTCCGAATTTTATTTTTGCATCCAAGCCGATATGGCATGGGGACATTAAAATATCTTCTTCTCTTGAATTTAATATTTTCACCGGCAGCCCACCAACTGCTTTCGACCCTAAATAGGCAAGGATTTCAAGTTGTACCGATGCCTTGCCGCCAAATGCACCACCAACGAATGGTGTTTCCACGATTATTTTTCCAATATCTTCATTAAAGTATTTAGCAATTAATTGTTTAACCATAAATGGGGCTTGTGATGATGTCATGATTTTGATGGTTCCATCGGGCAATATCTCTGCAATGGAACATCTAGTCTCCATCGCAACATGATCGGAAGGTGGGAATGAAAAATCTGCTTCGACAGTCGTTACACTTTCAGTCCAGCCTTTTTCCATATTACCTTTTCGGATTTTAATATGTGTTGCTATATTTGTTCCTGGAACAGGGGTGGTATGTTTTTCTTTTATATATTCCCCTAAGCGTTCATGCACCATTGGGGCGTCCTTTTGAAACGCTTGTGTCGGCGAATGAACAACAGGCAGTAATTCATACTGGACCTTTATCCGGTCGGCTGCCTTTTTGGCCTGACCTGGTGTATCAGCAATAACAAGAGCAATCGCTTCTCCGTGGTAGCGTACCTTATCTACAGCGAGCGGTGGTCTATCACGAATATCTTCACCAGTAAGCGGAAATTCTTCTCCAGCGAGGATCGCTTTAACGCCAGGCATATTCCTCGCCTCTATTGTGTCGATTTTAACAATCTTAGCATGGCCATATGGACTAATAACAACTTTCCCCGAGAGCATAGTATTTGAGTGGTGGTCATGTGTGTATCTCGCTCTTCCGGTCACTTTATCCTGAGACTCCTTACGAAGGATACTTCTCCCAATAACATCCAATTTCACCACTCCGTTTTCTTCAAAGTTTGTATTTTACTAAGTTTCGATAATATATTCCTAGTTTACAAATATTCATTTTGTAAGTTTTAGCCGTCCGAAATTGCCAGGGCTGATCTACCATATATCAAGGCTTATCTATAAAGCTACTTATCTAACTTTTCTCCATCTGCTGTTTCAAAAGTTGGTATTCTTCTTCTGTGTCAATATCCCAAAAATGAAGATCACTTTTTATTTCAAGTTTTTTTCCTTGTTCTTTTATTTCCTCACGGATAATAGTTCGAGCTCCTTGATCACCTGTTAATTCACATAACATTGGAAAGAGACTCTTTGCAAAAAGTACTGGTGGCTTTACTATTCCTTCATGTGTGAAAGAAATATAAGAAACAATTTGTGAGATTTTAAATTCATCAATTAAGCGATTTATCATCTGGCTCGTTACAAAGGGCTGATCTGCTAGTAAGACAACCACGCCAGCAGCACCCAGTTCAGCCGCCACCCTTACCCCTGCTTTAAGTGAAGCACTTTGGCCTTGATTAGCTTTTAAGCATTCCAAATAACTCCAACCCTTGATTTTCGAAAAAGGAGCCAACCATTTAAGGGAATCTCCCTTTCGAGTAATAGCAATTGTGTAATCTAATTTCGACTCAAGCGCCGCCCTGAAAGCCATACTTCCTATGAATTGATTACCAACTGGTAAGTTAAGCTTAGCTCTGCCCATTCTGCTACTTTTACCTGCCGCTAGATAAATTCCCACTAAACCAGAATGATTCATACATACTCCACTCTTTTACGAACCGGTTTTCTCCATACTTCAATCATTTCAGCTAAAACACTAATTGCAATCTCAAATGGACCTTTAGCCCCAATCGGCAAGCCAATAGGCGAATGAATCCAATCTGGAAGGTTTTCACACTTAAGAAGCCGTTTTGTTCTTTCTTTTGGTCCTAAAATACCTAAGTACCTTATCTTTTTATCTATTAATGACAAAAGAATTTGTTGGTCCCGTTGAAAGTGATGCGACATAATAACAACAAAGGCATCAGAAGAAATCGAGATAGTTTTCATAAGTTCAGTTGGAAAGCCAACAAAAAGCTGATCCGCATCTGGAAAATTCCTTTTCTGACAGAACTCTTCCCGCCAATCACACACAGTTACAGAAAAACCAGCTTCTGCGGCTAGAGAAATGAGCGGTTTAGCATCAGGACCTGCACCGAACACAATTAAATGTGGTTTCGGCTGATAAGTATGTTGAAAAATTGGCTGATCTGCCATAACTCCGCTTTTTACATCAAAATTTATTTCAGGTATTTGACCTGACCACTTACCAAATGCCTTATCTTTACTTGGGATAAAGAGATACTCCCCTACTTCTGAATACTTTTTCAACAAGACTACTTTTTGATTGGAATTTAGCAATTGCTTTACTAATATGAAATCTTTTTGAACTTTTCCATTGACTGGCTCAAGCAATATATCAATTGTTCCATTACAGCCAGCCCCTTGGCCCCACGCTAAATCTGTTTCTTCGCTCATATCGTACTGAAGCAAAATAGCTTTTTGTTTTTTCAACACTTCTTGTGCTTGAATCGCTAAATCTGTTTCTAAGCAACCAGCACTTAACATGCCTATTTGAGTTCCGTCTTCAAAAATAAGCATCTGAGAACCTTCTTTTTTATAGGCCGATCCTGCAACACGAATAACGGTCGCCAATGCTTTATTCCTTGTATCGCCAATCATTTCTAATACTCGGTAAATATCTTCCATATAATTCCCCCATCTCATACAAAACTCCTATGGCGTTAAAACTCCACCATTTCCTTTGAAGGGTCCAGCCTGTACATACAAAAAGGTTCTAACCTATTTATATTCACGATTACCCTATTCCTAGAATGAATAGTTTTTTTCTTAACATGATCATATACATATAAAAAAAGACCTTGTAAAGGGAGGAAAAGCATGAAATTAAGAAAATTTGTAGATCCTCTGCCAATTCCGCCTGTATTAAAGCCGTCTAGGCGATCAGAGAATTATACGTATTATGAAGTGTCCATGAAGGAATCAAAGCAAGCTATTCATCGTGACATGCCGGAAACGACCATTTGGGGTTATGAAGGCATGTATCCAGGGCCAACGATTGAAGTCGTCCAAGGCGAAAAGGTATATGTTAAGTGGATAAATGATTTACCGGTTCACCATCTTTTTCCGATTGATCACACCGTACATGGAGCTGAAAAAGAAATTCCTAATGTAAGAACAGTTGTCCACCTTCACGGCGGTCGAACAGAGCCGGATAGTGACGGTTATCCCGATGCATGGTTCTCAAAAGGATTCGACGAATTCGGTTCATTTTTTCAAAAAAGGGTTTATGAATATGATAATCAGCAAAGCTCTCGTGCACTTTGGTATCATGATCATGCGATCGGGTTAACACGATTAAATATTTATGCCGGTTTGGCAGGACTTTATTTAATCCGTGATTGGCATGAGGGATCGTTAAACCTTCCAAGTGGCAAATATGAGGTTCCTTTATTACTTCAGGATCGTTCATTTAAGGAAGATGGATCTTTAGCCTATCCAGAGCATCCTAAGGACAATGTTTCTGGGATATCCCCTTCAATAATCCCTTCTTTTTTTGGTGATTCAATAGTTGTAAATGGGAAAGTTTGGCCGTATCTTGAAGTGGAGCCACGTAAGTATCGATTTCGTTTATTAAATGCAGCGAACGCACGCTTCTTTCACTTAACATTGGATTCAGGTCAGTTATTTTACCAAATTGGCACGGATAGTGGCTTCCTTGAACATTCAATTGGGGTGAAATCATTGTTGCTTGCACCCGCAGAACGCTTAGATGTGATCATTGATTTTTCAAATCTTATCGGTAAAATGATTACACTAAAAAATGATGCCCCCACTCATTTTCCAATTGGAGATCCTGTTGATCCAGATACAACAGGGATTATTATGCAATTTCAAGTTACAAAACCGCTTTCCAATATCGATACAAGCGTTATACCTTCCTTTATGGGTCCTATTAATTGGCTAGCTGAACATACTGCAAGAAATGATAGATATCTACAATTAAGTGAGGAGAAGGACCAGTACGGGAGACCCTTATTCCTTCTTGATCAAAAAAAATGGGATGATCCTATTACTGAAAATCCACATGTTGGTTCGACTGAGATTTGGAATTTTATTAATACGGACGAGGATGACCACCCCATCCACATCCATCTTGTTCAATTTCAATTGCTTGACCGACGCTCTTTCGATGTGAATCATTTTAAGCAAACAAAGCAAATCAAATACACGAGTCGCCCTTTTCCACCTCATCCCGGGGAACGAGGCTGGAAAGATACAATTCGTTGTCCACCTGGTCAGATTACCCGTGTTATCATTCCATTTTTCCCTTACACAGGTCAATATGTGTGGCATTGCCATATGCTCGAGCATGAAGATTATGAAATGATGCGGCCCTACCGCGTCCTTCCACCGAGTTAACCTTTGTTGCTAGGCAGCTGACCCAGTTTTTTCAATAAGCTTCTCGTTTCATAAAATAAAGAAATATGAAATTGCTGTTCTTCAAGATCAGCAGGAATAACAACCTTCAATGTTTCACCCTTTAGCCGAAATACTAAAGGAATTTCTTTTGTCTGAAATAAAGAAGTTACTGCTTTGATCTGGTCAGCCCATATAGATTGCTGAACTGGAGTTATTGTCCCAGCTTCAGACCAAGCTGTTAGTATCGCTACTATATTTGAGAGATAAGAATAACTTTGAGAAAGGTAATATATCCTTTGTTGGAAACTTTGCAGATCTTTCTTACTTCTTTTCGCGAATGGATTAAATGAAAGGCTATCTGTTGCAACTTTTATTAAATTCTTAGTTTGATGAAGCTCTTCGAGTATTCGATTTGTCTCTATTTGTATGGCATAGCCAATGTGTTTCTCAAGTCCAGACTCGGCCCACTCTGATACTTTAGTAAAGGTTGCTGTTAAATGAGCAACGAAATGATCGATACTTTTTGAAACCTGTTCTGTGTAATTCGGTGGGTATATGAGCATATGTAAAATAACAGCAACAAGCGCACCAATCAACGTATCACGGAAACGATCCATTGGATAATTACCAGATTTATGCCCTAAAACGAAGACGAGCAGCACCGTTAGCGCGACTTGATGGATAGTCGTTTCATCAGTTTTTAACCATTTAGCGACAAAACATGCGATAAGAATGAGTGCTCCAATTGTCCAGCCATTTACTTTTAAGTGTGGAGCAAAAAGGACGACAATTGAAATGCCAATAATCGTCCCGACCATTCGATGATAGGAAAAGCGAATGGACCGTTTAATCGTCGTTTGTAAACAAAGAATGACTGAAATAGGTGCCAAATAAGGATGATGTGATCCAGCTAATTTAGCAATCTCCCAAGACAGGGCGGAAGCAAGAGCCATTTTCAAAATAAGAAGTGCCTTGTTTTCCATTTGTTTTTTTAATTGTTCGTTATTTTTCATTAGAAATATGACCCCATTTTTCACCAAAGTAGATGATTTGTAATTAAGGATACCCATTCATCCAGTTCTTTATTTTTTTATCTTGGCATATATAAACACTGTAAGAGGATAAGGAGGGTGCCATGTCAAACGAACATAAACAAGAAGCGCAAGATATTATCAACTGTAAAATTATAACAGTCAGTGATTCCAGAACAATTGATACGGATTACAGCGGCCAGTTAATGAAAGAAATGCTTTTAAAATACGACCATAATGTGACAGCTTATGAACTTGTTTCGGATGAAAAAGCGGAAATCATACAGGCGTTTCATTCCGGATGCAATGATCATAAGGTAGATGTAATTTTACTAAACGGTGGAACGGGACTTGCTAAAAGAGATGTAACGATTGAAAGTATTCAACCTTTATTAGATAAAGAAATGATCGGATTTGGTGAGATTTTCCGTATTATTAGCTATCTGGAAGATATCGGTTCTGCCGCTATCCTTTCACGGGCAATTGCCGGTGTCTCAAGCAATACAGCTATTTTTTGCACCCCTGGATCAATAGGTGCAGTTAAACTGGCAATGGTAAAGTTAATTCTTCCAGAACTCAGGCATGTGGTCCGTGAAATTAGAAAAGATTTATACACTTTCTAAAATGCTGATCAATTGAACATTTACCTAAAGCTAGTTTACATACTTTCTTTCATAATGGTTCCACTATTTACCAGCGTGTGTACCGAGAAACAAAATCAAGTCGAACTGACCATTTCGGCGGCGGCCAGTTTAAAAGATAGTATGGTAATTATTAAGAAAGATTTCGAAAAAGAAAACCGAGGCATATCTCTTTGAGAGTGGAAGTTTATGGACCAGAATTATTTTTTTCCCATTCAATTATCGTTAATCGTTTCATTTTCAGCAGCTCTTGCTGTTTTTTTCAGTGGAGTATTAGTAGGTAAGTTGTTCACTATAAAATCATTTAAAGGAAAGATCATCCTTGAAACAATTCTAATGCTACCACTCGTTTTACCACCTTCAGTAATTGGTTATTCATTAATTTTAATCTTTGGAGCAAACTCAGCTATTGGCCAAGTTTTTGAAACTCGGAACAGGAAGTACCATCCTGTTCACCCCCTGCTGCAATAATAGCTGCAAGCGTCGTCGCGTTTCCACTCATGTTTCAATCAGCCAAAGCAGGGTTCACAATAGTTAATAAAGATATCGAAAATGCCGCAAAAGTAGATGGGGCTTCTAATTGGATCGTTTTCACGAAAATTTCAATTCCTTTGTAGTAAATCCCTTGTTGCTGGCGGCGTTTTGAGCTTTACCAGTGCACTCGGTGAATTTGGGGCAACACTTATGTTCGCCGGCAATCTTCCCGGTAAAACGCAAACAATTCCCTACCGCGATTTATATTGCCGTAGAGTCCGGCGATACCAAACTTGCTGCCAGCTATGTTTTGGTTAGCATCACATTAGCTTTTATTTTACTTAGACTACTTCAAATACTTAACAAACGAAATGATTCATACTAGTGCCTATCTAATACAAAACGCTTAGCAATAATTAGCTAAGCGTTTTTTGACTGAAGGGACGATCCTTCGCAGGTAATTAATTTTGCCAAACTACTAAGCATAAAATCTAATTTTATCGAGAAAGTATCCAAAATCCTATTTTTGCAAAAATGATCATTATGGTAAGGCAAGTGTAGCGGCTTCATGGTAAAAAATATTTGTCCGTTATACAGGTTTTGTAAATTCATTTCTACTATAATCACCACTCTCACCGCCTGTCTTACTAACTAAAAATGTCGGTCCAATGATGATCCCTTTGTGAATAGATTTACACATATCATATACCGTTAAGGCACAAACGGAAGCTGCGGTGAGCACCTCCATTTCAACACCCGTGCTCCCCTTCGTTTTTGCAGAACATTTAATATTTAATCGGTAAGCATCTTCCACCCTTTCCCAGTGAAAAACTATATCGATGCTAGTTAAAGCAATCGGGTGGCACATCGGGATGATTTGGCTCGTTTGCTTCGCTGCCATAATTCCTGCAACTTGGGCTACGGCAAGAACGTCTCCTTTCTCCATTGAGCCATTCGCAATTTTATTGTGTATTTCATTTGTTAATAATAGACTGGATTGGGCAATGGCTGTTCGACTCGTCTCATTTTTGTTGGTAATATCGACTATTTTAGCTCGACCCTGTTCATTGAAATGCGTAAATTCTATCATTCCACACTCCCTTTTTTCAAAAAGATCCATCATTGTATTCAGCCACCAATATATGACATCCCAATTTTCTTACGACTTATTGCCTGAAGATCGGTCCGTTCGTCTGAATAGCGATCTGTCCGGTTATTCCATACTTGCCAAATCGCATTAGACAGCTCGTTATTTGTCGCATTTTCTCGAAGAAGTTGCCGTAAATCATAACCGTTAGTGGCAAATAAACATGTATACAATTTTCCGTCCGATGATAAACGTGCACGTGTACAAGATGAGCAAAAAGATTTAGAGACAGACGGTATAAAACCGATTTCTGAATCACTATTTTCATAACGGTAACGCTCGGCCACTTCACCGAAATAATTAGCATCCACAGGAATTAATTGATATTGATTGAGCAATTCACTTAAAATTTCTTTTTTCGAAACTACTTTCTGAAAACTCCAGTCGTTATCATTGCCAACATCCATGAATTCAATAAACCGAAGCGTAATATGTTTTTCTTTAAAATAA
This sequence comes from Peribacillus huizhouensis, assembly GCF_014138605.1. Taxonomy (GTDB): domain Bacteria; phylum Bacillota; class Bacilli; order Bacillales; family DSM-1321; genus Peribacillus; species Peribacillus huizhouensis. Next base: position 37,654 of record NZ_JACJHX010000022.1, read on the forward strand.
GCGCTCATCGGAATAACTTCTTGTTCATTGACACCTCTTTGAACGACCATATTAACTTTTACTGAAAAGCCTAGACTTTTAACATACTCGATATTCTCAAGTATCAAACCTGGATTGATGCCACGCCCATTCATTTTGCTGAATATATCTTTGGACAATGCATCAAGGCTAATATTCAAGCGCCGCAGACCCGCCTCATAAAGAGCTTTTCCGTATTTATTCAAAAGCAATCCATTCGTAGTCAAGCCAATATCCTTTAGCCCTTCTAATTTCCTGAGCATTTTGATGAATTCTGGCAAACCGTTACGAAGCAGTGGTTCACCACCAGTCAGACGAATTTTTTTTACACCCATTTGAACAAAGATTGAAGCAAGTCTTGTCATTTCTTCAAAAGTTAATAATTCACTTTTTGGCAAAAACACATACTTATCACCAAACACTTCTTTCGGCATGCAGTACGTGCAGCGAAAATTGCAGCGATCGGTTACTGATATGCGTAAATCGCGCAAAGGCCTGCTTAAGGTATCTGTAAGCGGTTGTTTCATCATATCAGTCCTTTACGATTCTCTTTCATTTTACCCACCACTTACCGGAGGAATAAAAGCGACAATATCGCCCGGATTTATTTCTTCTGTTTCTAATACATATTCTTCATTAACTGCGACTTGCCATGAATAGTCTGTAAATCCTGGATAAGTCTCATCCGCCCATTTGATAAGCTCCGCAACTGTTCCCTCTGACCATAAAATCGTTTCTTCTTTTTTTTGGGTCAACTCTTTGATTTGTGCAAAATAATAAAGTTGAATCATGGTACTCCACCTCACAACGGTTTATTCGATTGCTCACCCACCCATTTTTCACCATCTTCCCAAATTTCTTTTTTCCAAATGGGGACGTGTTTTTTTATTTGTTCAATTGCAAATTCATTAGCTTTATATGCTATTTGCCGGTGCGGTGAAGATACAGCTATGATTACTGCAGTTTCAGAAATTTGCAATCTACCGATTCGATGGGCAATTGCAATACGAGTTCCCGGCCACTTCCTTTGAATATCAGCTCCAATTTCGGCAAGTATTTTCTCAGCCATTGGTACATAAGCTTCATATTCTAAAAACAGCGTTCGCATTCCATTCGTCCACTCTCTAACAATACCGGAAAAGAGCGTTACTGCACCTACTTCTGCATGTGTTACGTATCGTAAATAACGATTAGGACTTAACACTTCTGAAGTAACTTCAAATGGGTTCATACTTTCCTCCGTCTAAAGATTTTTTTGGATGGACAATCCAGAAATGTAAAGCACCTTACTCATGTATGAACCAGTTTTCTCCCCCTTCATCCAAACCAAGTAACAAGACATCCACTATTTCTCCTTTCTTATATCCCTCTGTTCCACCTGGGAGAACTATGAACGAATTGCCTCGTGCAATCGAAGTAACAGAGTTCGATTTATTAAAACCTGCAGGATAAACTATTACGCCTGTTGGACTTGATTCGTAGATGGCCCGGATAAATTGCGTAAACGAATTTGCTTGTAAATCTTCCTGTAAAACGGCTTTATTATAAGGTAAATATGGCTTGTTTGAACCGATCATAGCCAAAAGCGCTGGTCGAACAAACAATTCAAAGCCGACAAAGCTGGAACTAGGATTTCCAGACAAGCCAAATAATAAACCATTATCCGTATGTGCAACAGTTGTCACACTACCTGGACGCATTTTTACTTTATTAAATAGAACTTCAGCCCCCATCCTTTCAAAAACAGCTGGTAAGTAATCAAAGTCTCCTACCGACACGCCCCCTGTTGTAATTACAGCATCGCAATCTTTTGCTGCTTGCTTAACTGATAAATAACAGGACTCTATATCATCATCTAATACACCTAGCCATCTAGGCTCGACACCAAGTCTTTTAAGCTGGGCGGTTACCATCGGACCATTAGAATTTCGAATTTTCCCTGGTTTAAGCGGTGTTGAAACATCCAGTAATTCAGAGCCAGTAACTAGCAAACCAACAACAGGTCGTTTCGCCACTTTCACATGCGTATAGCCAAACGTCGCCAAAACAGCAATAACGCCTGGAGTAATATGAGATCCTTTTTCAATAATGACATCACCTTTTTTTGCATCTTCTCCTTTTAAGGATACATTTTCAAGTTGAGTAAACGACTTGCGAATTGTAAATGAATCTTCACTACTAACTGTTTCCTCGAGCATAACCACCGCATCCGATTCTTTCGGTAGTTCAGCACCCGTCATAATACGAACTGCTTTATTTTTGCCAAGCAGTGCGGTCGATACATCACCTGCAGCAATGCGATCAATCACTGTAAAAGCTATTGGTGAATGACTGGCAGCTCCTGTTGTATCTACAGAACGAACCGCATAGCCGTCATAGATAGAACGGTTAAATGGCGGGACATCATGGATTGCCAATACAGGTTCTGCTAAAACACGCCCTGCCGCTTCAGATAGAGGAATAATTTCTATTTGAATTTTATCTACTTTTTTCATAATTTTTGAGATCGCTTCTTTTACCGTGATTGGATTCCTGTTTTCAATAATAGCTAATGACCCCCTCTCGAGAGAATAATGTGTAGATTCGATAAGAAACACTACTCCTTGTTAGAAAGTAGATTCCGTGCGAAATAATCATAAAAATTCACTCACTAGTCAGGTGAAGCAATGAAAGTTTCAAGTTTCAACTATTCTACTTATATTCGGACATGTATTACAAAATGCCCCCATAATAATGATATAGTTTCAACCGAATAATTGATGATACAAAGATTTTGCTTCGTTCACATCTTGAATTCCATGTACGTGTATACGACCATTGGCAAATATCATTACACGACTGCCCCCATATTCTATTTGAACGAAGTAAGGAGTTCGTTTTGACGGGAGTCTTTGTTTTTTTGCTATATTTTCACCATCATCAAGTGTGAGTGTTCGCCCTTTAGCTGGAATAATTTGTACTGAATCACGGCCACAAAATGAAGCATATTTTGTTTGAGCTGATCGTTGAAGCGCAGGGTACATACGTTTTTCCCCACATGAAGGGCAATCAGATCGCTTCATATTTTCTATTCCAAATTGATGCTGTTGATTAGTCCAGACATCAAGCCAAACCAGCTTTTTTTTCATATTATCTTTATCACCGCATAAATATTTGAACACTTCAGCACATTGAAAAGCAGCTGTCATATAAACCGCAGGAGCAATCACTCCAACCGTTGCACAGGTATCGTTAGTAGCTGGTAAAGCGGGCAATAAACAGCGAAAACAGGCAGATGAATCTGAATAAAAGGACTTCACAACACTCGTGCTTCCCACACACGCACCGTAAATCCACGGAATTTGATGCTTCAAACTGGCGTCATTAACGATCAGCCTTGTTTCAAAATTATCAGTTCCATCGACCATAATATCGCTTCGTTTGGCAAATTGTTCAATCAGTTCAGCATCTGCATGATCAAATACCGTTTTGACTTGAACATGCTGATTAACTTGATTAATTCGTCTTTTTGCGGCTTCTACTTTGGGTATCATCTCATTAGCATCTTGTTCGGTGTACAGCGTTTGACGATGTAAATTAGATATTTCAACATAATCTCGATCTACAAGAATTAATGTTCCAATACCAGCCCGAGCGAGAATATCTGCCGCCGCTGATCCGAGCGCGCCGCAGCCAATAATAGTTACGCAAGCTTCCTGAAGCCTTTGCTGGCCTTCTGTACCAAGCATTTGAAATCGCTTCTGCTGTATAAATCGATCATTCATTCCCAACACTCCCTACTTCGAATCCCTTTTTTCAGAATTAGCATGAAGTCTTAAAAACTTAATGAATTTTGAACTCTCCAGTTATTATCCTTTCGTCATTATGACCCCATTCCAGTTATTACAATTGGAAGCGAACCATACTACAAAATCACTATCTACATTTTTCTCTATAAAAAATAATCATTTCATGTTTATGAACAATTATTAAAAGTAGCAAAAAAACGACCACTGTATATTCTTATACTTTTCTAAGGAAATTTTAACCTTCTTTTTCTTTTTCTATAAATTCCATTAGTTATGATAAAAATAAAAATAAAAAAATCATGGAGGTCTTAAAACCATGCAATTCATAACAAAACTAATAACCGGTGCCATCATCATAGGTGGGATTGGAGCAAGCGCTTATGCGATGAAAAGTAATAAACCTACTACCATACAGACAAATGAAACTTCACCAAAAAGCGTAATATCACAAAAGATTACTGAACAAAAAGCAAATCAACTTGCACTGATAGAAACAAAAGGTGGGATTGTAACGAATACTCATTTAGACGAAGATAACGAGGTAAAAAAATACGAAGTGATTATCGTAAAACAAAATAAAAAATTTGAAATTGATATTGATGCCTTAACAGGAAAAGTTTTAGAAGTTGATCAAAACATTTTAGGAAAAAGCGATCTAAAGATTGAGGTAAATGAACTTCAAAACGTTTCGACAAATATATCTTTAGTAGATGCAAAACAAATAGCTTTAAATAAAGTAAGAGGGACGATTACTGAGTCTGAATTAGATTACTATAATAATCGAATAGTCTACAAATTCGAAATAAGCACTGCCGATCATCGTGAAACTGAAGTGATTATAGATGCAAATAGTGGACAAGTAGTTAAAGTGGAAGAATACAAATAAAGTGAAACTTCAAACAGGGCGGTTTTCTTCATCCCCCACTGTTTGTTAGTCCCGTTCTAGAGTCGCTAATATCTCCCGAGCAGCGTAGATAAATCGACTCTACGAACCCGAATCAATGAATCACAGACTAAGTGCGCCACGTCCTGCGGCAACGTCTGTGTGACCCACATCCTGTGGGCGCAAACTTTACCTCTGCTCACGCATCGGTAAATTTCACTGTATCTCACCAATCGAGCTTTTACTTCAAAAAGTGAGGCGACGATGTAGGAACGTCTCCTAAGATCGCTCACGTCCTGTGAGAAACAGAGACGCCATCACATCTTGTGATAGTCCGACAAGCATAAGATGGAATACGGTGTGGCGTAGTTTGCCACAGAGTATTACAGCTTATGCTTGTCGGGGCTAGGAGCCGCAACTAGATTAGGCAGTTGTCCCCCACCTATGCTTCTTCGAATTCCTCTAAGCCTTGAGTCGGGGCCTTATTGCCCGTTAATGCGGGATAACTAGTTTGCTCAAGGGTAATTCAAATGATAAGTAAACACAATTAATTATCATTTTGACTTAGTAAGTTGAATCTAATCAAAAGGTAATAAAATAAATGAAAATACATCCATTGAGTAGCAGGCAGAATCGAAAATTTTAAAGAATTTAGCAAGTTCAAAACCGTAAAAGAATTTAATAACACGATCGAAATGTTCTTAGCTGACCATAAAAAAGATTTTACTAATGGCGAATTAGTCGCGTTCAAACGCTTAGCCCGACGCTCTGTTAAATATGTTCGGGTTGCTAATGCAAAGATTGGTACTCTATTAAGAGCCATCAATGAAAAAATCAGTCATTAAAACAGGAATTAATACCTTAAAAAAAACTAATTTTAGACATTATTCCTCTTTTTAAAAACCGTAAAACACACCGCAACAAAGATAGATCTCAAAGAGTGCTCAATGTCTGTTTCATTTGCGGTTTTACTTTGTTAAATCCCTGTTTGTATATGGGTTCGGATATTACGTGGACATAGCCGAGGTCTTCTGGTACGCTAAAGTTGTCACCGGCCTAGAGAGAATATGGATGAAGTAACAGGTAGGTTTATGTAAAAATGAAGTGATTATTTTGAGGAATAAATTAGGAAATATAGATATATATGAAATGAGTAAAAAATACGAATGATGTAAGAATGATAGAATGATGTAAGAATGAAAGGATGCTGTTCGCTAATTTATTTGTAGTGTTTTTTAGTTTCGAAGGGTTCCGAAAGGGGGAAAAAAATGAAGAAAGCAATGCCTATATTTATGTGTATTTTATTATTAGTTGGGTGTGGATCGGGTGAAATAACCAATAGTAGTTCTGAAACACCGGAAGATGAACGAAATAAAGTAGCAATATTAAACGATGTTCCACAGCAATTAAAGGAAGTGGACCAAGATAAATTGGATACAGCTATTCAATATTGGAGTCAATCTTATTTAGATTTATTGGATTCAACCTTTTTTGAAAAGAAAAATCGTGAATCTTTTCAACTAACGTCTCATCTCCTCTATCGTCCTGGTGATCAGTTTGAAATTGATGCTGATTCTTTACCGCGAGATGGTAGATATGAAGTTAAATTTTTCAAATTTAAAGAAGCCGAAAAAAAATTCGAAACAATCCTAGAAGATACAGTTGATAGAAATAATACTGATTTCCTCATCGAAATCCCAGAACAAGAAAATATCACTTATTATCTTGAACAAATTGCATTAAATAGTAAAAATGAAGTTCTCAAGCAAGAATATCATCGTATTTTTGTTCCATACAATGAGGTAAATGCAAGAATCGATATTGATAAGACCTTGTATTCTTCTGGAGAAACCATGAAGATTACCTTAAAAAATTTGGGTACGGTTGAATTAGGAACTGGGTATGGAGTCCGGTTTGAGAAATGGGACGGCGAGCGCTGGAATCAATATGAATTTAAACAAATTGTAACGGCGCAGTTAATTATTTTAAGGACAGGACAATCTTTTTCCGAGGATGTTCAACTTAAAGAATTTGAAAAAGGAACCTATCGTGTTACTGAAGGGTTACCAGATGATCATAAAATTTCTGTAGCCTTTACATTGGATTAAATAGATTAGCATAGGGTGTCCCAAAAGTTATACTTTTGGGGCACCTTCTGTTTGTTCGTAATGGGGTAGCGTCAGGAAAAAGCCATATATAACTAGTTGTAAATGGCTTTTTTGAACTAGAACCTTGTTAGAAACATTCATTTGATAGATAACCTCTTACTATTTCCATTCGGAACCTAATTACTGGACGGATGTAATTAATCATTAATGAGTAAGAGATGGCTTAAACACCTTTAGAACTGTTTATAATTCCGTTAATAACGCCTTTTTACAGGTGATAAATATAATCCAGAAAATCACTGAAATACAACCACCCTATTAAATAAAGTTCACAACGCTTCGCTTTCGCAACCTCAATTTATAAGGAAGAACAAGTCCCTAAACACAACGTTCAGGATAAAGAGTGTACTACCGTCACACTCAAAGCGTTGGCACGCTTGAGGTTGACTAGAATACCGGTTATGTTAAATCATACTACTATGGTGTTCAATCCCTTTGTTGGCAATGGTAGAACGAGAATACTCTAAGGTTCCAAACTTCCGATCCCTACCTCATTTACCATAACAACACTCTAATCTACAAATGCAACAACCAAACCCAAAAATAGCATAATACCCAAAATAAATAACAACCAAAAAACAAATCCATTTATGTCTTTGAAATAGTGCCTAATCAAAAACAGCAGAGATATTCCAGCAATCTTAACAATAGAATTACTTATCCCGCCAAACAAATCAGATAACATTACAGTATCCATAGCACCCATTACTAAGCAACTCAAAGCAAAAAGGTATAAAAAACAAAGAATGTACGAAAATACACAAAATCATACATCCAGAAAAACCCCTGGATGTTTTAGGAACAAAAAAGGTAGGCAACATTTAGATACCCACCTCTTATATATTTAGTCTATTGATGACATTCATGAACTTGATTTTCGAACAATGATTTTCCTTTAAAATCTTGATATACGTAGTTAGTCATCAAGTCATACACTTTCGATTCCAAATCTTGAAGGTCGTCTCCTTCAAGGTTATTTTGGGGTTGAGGATGAAACCATTGAATTTCTTCATCAT
>NZ_JACJHX010000023.1 GCF_014138605.1 Peribacillus huizhouensis
TCTCCCAGCCGTAGAATCAGTATTGACGGTTCTAAACCATTTTCATTCTCTGTGGTGAAGCGCTGATTTTTGCGCTTCATGGATGGCTAACGGGTAGCTTTACTTCAATGATGTAACACTTGTTGTAACGGATAATGATGGTGCAACAGCTTCCATTACACAAAGTGTAAATGTGAATATAGCGAGGTTAGATTCATTAGTTACTCATACTCCAGAATGGTGGGACAATTGGGTAGCTGACGGCTATGATAAAGATACAAACAAGTTTTATGCAGGTGAAAAGTTTATTATTCGTTTGAAATCATCACCCGCAGCATATGTATGGGGAGAGGTTGATTTTGGGGGAAGCGTTGGAAAAGTAAACATCCCGCAATCAGCTTTGAAGTTAGTTTCAACTTCGACTTATGAGTATATTTCGGAAGCGGAACTATGGAGAGATGATCTTGTTAAAATCAAAAATGGAGGATACATGTTCAATTTTCATTCGATGCATCCTGTAAATTCACTTTATAAACAAGCGGATGATCATTATATCATAGAAATAGTCGGTGACATATATGACTATTTCCAATTCCATCAGCGATATTAGATTTTGAAGAATATGAAACCCAGTTATTCTTGTAGAATAACTGGGTTTTTTGTTTATTTAAAATAAAGTTTGATTATAAATCACTCTAAATCCTTGATTTTACTGAATGTAAAAAGCAATCGTTTTGAATAAAGATTGATCAAAACGATTGCTTGCTTTTATAGAAATTGAATCCCAATTTTATGCCATTCATGTGTGGATAACAACGGCTATCTTACTATTTGTATTTTCATGCGGGCAACTATACTGATCCATGCTCTATTCATTATGGCCAAAAAGGGGAAACGTACTTTTTACTTTGATTATGTGGCAGAAATTATTCCAAGAAAGCAATGATTATTTAAAAACAGCAGTTACTATGAAGGTATATGCTGTTATTTTTTAAGGTTTATGTAAGGTTTAGATTAAAATAGTGTAAGGATCAGTCAGTATAATCTGATTTGTAGTCATACAAGGAGGATATATCAATGCAAACAATCTTACGTGCGAAAAATGTTCAAAAAGTATTTGGAACTAAGGGGAATTTATATAAAGCGTTAGAGGATATTGATTTGGAAATTAAAGAAGGTGAATTTATTGGAATTATGGGACCTTCTGGGGCTGGTAAATCAACTTTGCTAAATATTTTGTCCACGATTGATACGCCTTCATCAGGAGAGATCATGATTGCCAATCAAAATATTGTCAGAATGAATGAGGAACAATTATCTGACTTCCGCCGAAATAAGCTTGGTTTTATTTTCCAAGACTATAACCTGCTTGATACGTTAACGGTAAAGGAAAATATTTTGCTTCCACTTGCGCTATCAAAAGTACCGGCAAATGAGATTGAAAAACGCGTGAATGAAATCGCCGATACATTTGGAATTCGGGAAATTCTAGATAAATACCCTTATCATATATCCGGAGGTCAGAAACAAAGAACAGCAGCATCACGAGCCATTGTCGCAAATCCAAGCTTAATCTTAGCAGACGAGCCAACAGGGGCACTAGATTCCAAATCGGCTACAAGTCTACTAGAAAGCTTAAACGCATTAAACGAACAGAATCAATCCACCATTATGATGGTCACTCATGATGCTTACGCTGCAAGCTTCTGTAAAAGGGTTTTATTTATTAAGGATGGTAGGACCTATACAGAAATTCATAAAAATCACCAATCTCGTCAGGAATTCTTTCAAAAGATCTTAGATGTCCTCGCTTCTCTTGGGGGTGGGCATTAAATGACGCTCTTTAGTATTGCTAGAAAAAATATTCGGCAAAATTTTACTAACTATTTTCTATATTTTACTTCAATGATTTTCAATATCGTCATTTACTTTACCTTCGTTACATTAAAATATAATGAAACCTTCCAAGCTACTTCTGATGCTTCACCTAAAATCAGCTCAGCTTTTAGTGGGGCAGCAGTTGTCTTAATGGTCTTTGTGGCTATTTTTATCTGGTATTCGAACTCATTCTTTACTAGGAAACGGAAAAAAGAAGTCGGTCTTTATTCTTTACTGGGTGTTCGTAAGAAACAAATTGGTCGCATGCTTTTCTACGAAAACTTTATTATGGGGATTTTAGCTCTGATTATCGGAATTCTACTCGGTCCAGTTTTATCGAAGTTTTTTGTATCGATTTTGATGGGTGTCATGGGCTTTGAGGCCATTGGAGATTTCAGCATCTCATTAGCAGCCATTGTGAACACAATCATGGTATTCTCTCTTATAACCATCATTACGTCGTTTCAAGGATACCGATTAATTTATCGTTTTAAATTAATCGAATTATTCCAAGCCGATAAAGAAGGGGAACAAGAGCCTAAATCGTCGTTCATTATGGCGCTATTATCCGTTATATTAGTCGGAATCGGTTATTGGCTCGCACTTCAAAATTTAATGGAGTCAAATGCATGGAAAGAAATGGGCTTAATGGTAACGCCCCTTGTTATTTTAGCGACGGTCATTCTAGGGACATACTTCTTATTTAGTACATTAACCGTGTACTTATTAAAGATGTCTAGAAAGAATAAAAGGTCCTATTGGAAAGGGATTAACTTAATCGGAACATCCCAGCTCCTCTATCGCATAAAAGGGAATGCTCGTACGTTAACGATCATTGCTGTGCTAAGTGCGACAACATTAACTGCTGTTGGAACAGCCTACAGCTTGTATTACAACAATAGAAGTAATGTAGAACTCGCCAATCCAATTAGCATGATGTTTATTAATAAAGACAAGAACGTAACGAATCAAGTAAGAGATATTTTTTCAAACAATAAAAATCATGACGTTATTTATCATAAGTCGATTCCAACACTGCAAATCAATGCAGATGTTACAACCTTAAAAAATAATTTGTTCAGTAATGAAATGATGTATACCGTAATTTCGGTTAATGACTTTAATACTCTAGCAAAAGTACAAAAAAGAATCGACAAGCTTTCCTTAATGGGAAATGAAGCAGCTGCACTGGATGCAGGGTACTATGAAGGAATGTCACCGAATTATATAGGTTCAACGATTTCTTTGAAGGTGAACGATCGCGTCGAGAATATTACATTTAAGAGTCTGAAAAAATATAATGTCCTCAATTATTATACAGCTAGTACAACCCTTGTGGTTAGTGATCAGTTGTTTACTCAATTAGGAAAAGAAACAAACAGTGTGAAAATGGAAGTTTACGAAATTACTAATGAAGATGAAGCTAAACAATTAACAAAAGATATTCAATTGATTCTGCCAGACGAAGCAAGATTCTCAAGCTTTTATGCAGATTATTCTGCTGGAATGGAATCATCAGGCTTAATGATCTTTATGGGTGGATTCTTAGGATTAGTTTTCCTTGCTGCTACAGGAAGTATCATTTACTTTAAGCAACTAACAGAAGCAAATTCAGACAAGGGTCGTTATGAAATTCTACACAAAATCGGTGTCAACAAAAAAGAAGTAAAGAGATCCATTGCTAAACAAGTTTTATTTGTCTTTGCTCTGCCATTAATAGCAGGGATCGCTCATTGTTCCGTTGCCCTAACGGCTTTATCGAGATTAATGCAAACCAGCTTGGTTATTCCGGTTGTGATATGCATGGGCGTGTATACATGTATATATATCGTTTATTATTTCTTAACCGTGAATGCCTACTACAAAATTGTAACTAAATAAAAATAAAAAGGAGAATAATAATGAAGAAAGTAATCATATCGTGTACGGTTATAGCAGCTATTTTAATAGGAGGGTTAGTGTTTATTCAAAACGTAAACCTTAACAGATTAGGTGCCGATGAATACTATACCCGGATTGAAGGGCAAGGTAAGAAAATCGAAGACAAAGCAGACAATGGACAGAAATATGTCAGTTATGAATACGAATTACCTGCTTATGATCAAGAGGGCAAAAAAAAAACACTTACGTTTACTGCCACTAAACAACTCCGCGAAAAAGCTTATTTAAGTCTGTTCGTAAAGGATGGAAAAGGGGTTACATCATATCAGGAAGTTACAAAAGAAGAACTACCTGAAAAAGCAAAAGATAAATTAAAGTAAAGAATACTTCAGGGAAGAATCTTTTTGATTAAGGGTTCTTTTTTGAATTAAAGGAAGCTTTCTGATAGAAAAAGACACTTTTTAGCCTGATTTCAATCCGGGACTCAATTTCTATATAATGAAGGAATAGCTAAAACAATTTTGGAGGTAGTAATTGGAATGTCGCTAACGAATAAAAAGGTTTTAATCATAGATGATGAAGAGGATATTTTAAGGCTTATTCAAACGGTATTAATGAAAGAAGGTATCGAAAATGTCATAACCGCCACTACAGCGAAAGATGGATTCAATCAATTTCAACAAAAACAACCTGATCTTGTGTTACTCGATATCATGCTGCCAGACGGGGAAGGCTATGATGTCTGTAAGCAAATAAGGAATATTTCTAATGTGCCGATTCTCTTTTTATCCGCAAAAGTAGAAGAAATTGACAGGATTTTAGGGTTCGCCTTTGGTGGGGATGATTATATTACAAAGCCCTTTAGCCCGAAGGAAGTAGCCTATCGAGTAAAAGCACAACTACGAAGGGCCGATTTTTCACAGACAGAAAAAAAGATGGATTCCATTATTAAAGAAGGTCCCTTTGAGTTAAATGAACAAAAAGCAGAATTATCGAAGAACGGTGAAATCATAGAATTAAAACGAAAAGAGCTCGGATTAATGAAATATTTTCTTCAAAACCCTAATTTGGTCATTAGTAAAGAAAGTCTCTGTGATAGCGTCTGGGGAGAGGATTTTATCGGATATGATAATACGATCATGGTACATATCCGGAGATTGCGAGAAAAAATTGAAGAACAGCCTTCAAACCCCAAGTATCTAATGACTGTAAAAGGGTTAGGCTACAAGCTTGTCGTAAAAGGTGAATAGGAAATGAGATGGAGGTTAACAGGAAGATTTCTCCTATCTGTCGTTATAGTTGTCATCCTCGTTATTTTCATAAATATTCTCACCTTTTTGGCATTGTTTATTGCCCAATCTGCATTTAATGTACCGATTTTTCAAGACAGAGAAACCATTTCTGCAGAATCCTTTACAAGGCGTTTTCAGGAACATATTACGTTTTCAAATAATGAAATAGCCATTAGCAACCAAGGAAAAAAAGAACTTATCAAGCATGAAGCATGGTTCCAAATTTTAGACGAAAATGGAAAGGAGCTATACGGTTATAGGCTACCTGAAGGGATAAAGAAAAAGTACACGCCTTTAGAGGTTGTCAATATTTACAAATATGTAGAGAAAGATATTTATGCCACTGTTTTTGTGAGTGGTAAAAAGATCGATAACTACAATTATAGTTACTTAATTGGATTTGAAAATCCTTCTATTGAAAAAATCACATTATCCTATGACTCCCGTGACCTCTTACACCATTTTAAAATAGGGAGTATTCTTATATTACTCATAGATGGTCTTATTGCTTTATTAATCGGCTATTTATTTAGCAAACGACTTACAAAGCCACTTCATACATTAATTGATGTAATAAAAAGACTAGCAAATAAGGACTATAATATAAATTATGAACCTAAAGGAATCTATAAAGATGTTTTTTATAATGTCAATTATTTATCCAATCAGCTAACTGAAAACGAAAGGGAACGAAAGAAATTGGATCAAATGAAAGAGGAGTGGATCGGAAACATCTCCCATGATATGAAAACACCACTTGCCTCTATTCGAGGTTATGCGGAAATGATGAAGGACCCAGAATATCAATTTTCATTAGATGAAATGAGAGAATACGCAGAAATTATCGAAAGAAAGTCGCTATATATGAAGGATGTATTAGAAGATTTAAACTTAACAATGAGATTGAAAAATAAAGAACTAACTTTAAACAAAAAAATGATTAACATTGTAACGCTATTACGGAATATTGTGATCGATATTTTAAATGATGCCAGATACTCCAATCGAAATATTGAATTTCAGGTACACCAAGAAATGATTCGAGAGTATGTTGATGAAATTCTGGTACGAAGAGCACTAACGAATTTAATATATAATGCAATCGTCCATAATGACAGCAAAGTGAAAATAGTTGTGAGTGTTAAAAAGAAAGACCGAACACATATTACGATAAAAGATGATGGCAAAGGGATAAAGAAAGAAGAACTCAATCGAATTTTTGATCGCTATTATCGAGGAACGAATACAGGAGAGTCCCACAAAGGTTCTGGACTTGGAATGGCCATAGCCAACGATATCATTCGGGCACATGATGGGGAGATTAGAATTGATAGTGTGGTTGGTCATGGGACAACGATTGAAATTCAATTTTAAAGACCTCTAGTAAAATTAATGTAAATATCAATATTGTAAGATTTACCTGCAACAATTTGTTTTTTCAAAAACGAACAATGATTTAAATCCCTGATTTCTCCTCTTAGCGTAGAAAAATCAGGGTTTCCCTTCCAAAAAATGTCTTAACGTATAATATTCGCGTTTTGTCGGCAGGACCCCTAAAAATTCAGTTTACACTGAATTACTTAATTAAGTTGGTCCTTTTACAACGAAACACCCCGTTAGATAAAAAATCCAAAGGGGTAAAAAGTCCATTAACTCATCAGCTGATAACAAGAATATATGAAAGAACAATACATGAAGATACATAAATAGAAGCGTGGATGAAGTTCAGAGAAAAGGTGTTTTTAATCACTCTTTTCTCTGCTCACCAGAGACAAAACTTACTGATGCTAGTTGTTGCTATACTCATTGATTATTGGGAATTGAATCGAGTACGAGAGCAAATTCCGAAACTTGAAGATGAAAAAACCATTAATCCTGTAACCGAATTGTGGAACCTGATCAAATCTCTAATAAAGGATAGACGGCGATTTGGCAATTTACTGTATTTTTATCGTGAACGAAGAGACCTTAGTTTTACAATGATACATGGAAATATAGTAGCAAAGAATCGTTTACCTGTATTAATGACAAACATTCAGAAGTATTATCAAGCGGTTACTCTAATTGCAGCGCACTTATTCTAGTCAATTGGGAAAGGTCATATGGCAGCCAGGAAGCTTGTTTTGCTTGTTTATTTGACAGTCTGCAAAACTGGTGGAACGGACTATCTGGATGGGAGAAGGTAATAATTATTGCCGGGGCATTTGCCGTATCTGTCCCTATTCTTGGGTTTTGGTCTGCTTTTGGAGCTGTTTCAGCCGGGGTTAGCTTTGCAGCCAGTGGTCATCAAACAGCTGATATGATACGGAATCCCAGAAAATTACTTACACCTGAATATGCAGCGGCAACTATCTTTACTTTGGGGATAAGTCGTTTTCCATTCGGTAAGATTGCTGCAGCAAAAGTATTAAAAACTGCAAAAGGATTAACAAGGCATGAAATAACGACTGCCGGAGGGCTAACTTATCGAACAATGCACGGAGGTAATGGAGAACTACGATCTGTTTTCGCAAAAATCGAACGGCATCATATTAAAACGGGAACAAGCACAAATGATGCTTCTAGGGATTTTGCAAGAGCACTTTGAAAACAGAAAGACGATGCTGGTCATGGAATTGGTTCCAAATTTGGTGGTGTTGGTTCAATTATATGGACACATAAAAGAACGTAATTTATTTGCATGTCTTGTGATGATGCTATGCTTCAATAGAGAAAGGGCGCTTTTATTATTCAACAAACGGGCCAGATAATGGAATAAACTAGAAGGACGGTTAGAAATGATTCCTTTATCACACAACCATACAGTTGCTTACGTTTGACGAGTAATCGTAAAGTTACATATACTTGTCAGATAACTGCAGGATTGCTTATATTCGAGGAGGTAAAACGTGGATTACATTTCACTGAAAGAAGTGGTGCTAAAGGTGAAACGGTGGCCTAAAGATACCATAGCGGCGGGTCGTCGTCATACCGTTGGGCTTAAATCTGACGGAACGTTGTCGGCTGTGGGTGATAATAAATATGGCCAATGTGATGTAAACGGCTGGAGCGATATTGTGGCGGTCACGGCGGGGTGGCGTCGTACCATTGGGCTTAAATCGGATGGCACGGTGGTTGCATTGGGCCGAAATAATGAAGGTGAATGCGATGTAAGCGGCTGGCATGATATTGTGGCGGTCGCGGCGGGTGACTGGCATACCATCGGTCTTAAATTGGACGGAACGGTAACGGCTGTGGGTAATAATCGGTATCGCCAATGCAATGTAAGCAGCTGGAGCGATATTGTGGCGGTCGCGGCGGGCTATCTTCATACCATCGGTCTTAAATCGGACGGTACAGTGTCGGCTGTGGGTTTTAATAAACATCACCAATGCGATGTAAGCGACTGGCGCAATATTGTGGCGATAGCAGTGGGTAGTAATCATACCATCGGCCTTAAATCGGACGGTACAGTGTCGGCTATGGGTTGGAATGAGTATGGCCAATGTAATGTAAGTGATTGGCGCGATATTGTGGCGATAGCGGCGGGTTGTACTCATACAGTCGGTCTTAAATCGGATGGCACGGTGGTGGCTGTGGGTGATAATGAATATGGCCAATGCGATGTAAGCGGCTGGTGCAGCATCCAACTGCCCGGCAATTAGTTTTTAATAACAACAAACCAGAGAATCACTGAACGAGTTAATGAGCATTGCTTCAGAAAAAAGGCTATTCCATTAAAGGGCACTTTTTTGTAAAAAGGATCAGCGCTAATTTTCATTTAAGGGCCAGATTATGGAACAAGTTTTTTGAACAGGGATGATTCGTATGAGAGGATTGCTTAATAAAGGAATTTTAAGGATGGTAACTGAATATTGGTTTTATAAAGAAATTTAGGGGGAGTAGAAATATGCAAAAGGTAGTTGAGGGAATTAATCATTGGATAAAAAGATTACCAGAAGAGTACAACTCTATGTCTGAAAAAGAAATTTCTAATCGACCATTACCAAATAAATGGTCTAAAAAAGAGATTTTAGGACATCTATGTGACTCTGGGATAAATAATATCGAAAGGTTTATAAAAATACAATATGAAGAACCCGTGTATGTTGTTCAATCGTATAATCAAGACCAATGGGTAATGGTTCATAATTATCAAGATAGACCACTTGATGAAATAGTGAACCTTTTTCAGACATTAAATAAGCAAATTGTTAATATTGTTAAGAATATTCCTAACGAAAAGCTATCCAACCTTTGTGACATTGGAGATAATCAACATAAGACACTAGAGTGGCTTATACAAGATTATCTTGAGCATATGGAACACCATATTCACAATCAAATCTTAATTAAAAATTACGACTTATAATTTAGTTCTTATTCAAGTAAAGGGCGCAATTCTTGAAGAGGAATTGTGTCTTTTTCAGTAATCGGGCCAGATTGTGGAATAATACCCGTCTATTAAATTGGATATTTATGTTAAAATAAAAATGACATTTTATATTATTGTAGGAACATGAATGCGAATTTCACTTTTAGGAATTTCCATTTCACTTTTAGGAATAGCACTTATACTAACATCAAGCGGTTCAGCAACTTCATTTGGACTTTTGGTTTCATTTTTAGGCTTAGTAGTTTCTCTTACTTCTTGATTTCTAAAAGAATGAACTAAATTCTTACTTTACTTCACTAAAGGGCGCTTTGATTCAACAGCGTGACCACCAATTTGATGGTCTTTTCAATGTACGAAAATATACAAAATCATCCATTCGGAAAAAGGATTTGCTAAGATAATAACGGGTTTCTAATCAAACCAATAAAAATTGGTTCTATTTGATGGAGGTTATTATGCTATATGAAAGATTAAGTAAACATATAAAAGATTACCCAAAATTGAATGAAGTTTGTCAAGCCATGATTCGTGAAGAATATTTTATAACAAATATATCCACAACTTCTATGTCTCCTGTACACCAACTTGATTTTACAAGTATAGAGGTTGGAATGGAAAATCACGATGAGGAAAGAATTTTACTAATTTTCACTGAGGGAATAGTCAATTCTATGAGAGTTGAAAAAGTTCCTACTACAAATGAAAAAATTCATCCGAATATACTATTGAATAAAGAGATTATTCACAATAAGACCTTCAAAAAAAGAGCATTTGGTGGCTATGATATTGATGAAGTAAACGGTTTTTTAGACCTGATATAAAAGGATTGCAGATTTATTGAAGAGGGATTATTAAAAGAAATTAAAATGCTCAAGGAAGACATGAAGAAATTAAGGGGACATTAGAAATAAATGCCCGTTCTTCAACTAACAGGTAGCTTTAGTGAAAGAAGAATTTGCATAAAACACCTCTTTTTTTTGCAGCTACCAGGCTTCTTCAGAAGCCGAAAATGTTGATGAATCAACATTGTATAAAATCATGTATAAACGATAAAAACGATAAAAACGGACGATTCGGAACCCCTTGAGTACCAAGGGGTTTTATGTTTCGGAAGTTCCGAAAATTGTGATTATGATAACTAGATTTGTATATCATATACATTCCTCGACTCTCCCAAGGAAAAGAATGTTACAGTTAGAAAGAAGATTGGTTGAAAGACATCCAGGTCCAGAAAATAGAGAAAGATAGCATGGGAAAAGGAGTAGAAGATAGATGGATGATAAATGTTACATTACATTTGGATCTCAAATGGGTGACCGATATTCCGCAGAGGCTGTACAACCACATCTCATTGACCTAAGGTAATTATTAGAGAAGCATTGTAATAAAATATATTCACCACAGCTAGATGAATTTGCACCTATTTTGCGAGTGGATGGAGTCATTTGTTTTTTTGAGTTTGAAGGTTGTGAAAAATTAAGATTATATAAGAAACAAAGATATATTACTGTAGATATCGGAATGCCAAAAAGTAAGTGGCAAAATAAATCATCCATTGAGATATAAAAGTATCTAATCGATTCTTTAGAAGAAGCATTAAACTTATTTGTAAAAAGAATAACAAAAGGATCTCCAATCGAAGATCCTTTTGTTATTGCCGATAAGAGTCTTTATGTAAACTAGATTTGTATAAATTATTCATTTGATACTTAAAGAAAAGAATTGATAAAAAGGTGAAAAATAGACTTATATCGAATATGTAATAAACTTTGAAAGTAATCAGTCATTTTAAAAGGGAGAGAAAAATAATGTCTCAATCACTAATCTTTGATATGGATGGAACGCTATTTCAGACAGATAAAATATTAGAATTATCACTTGATGATACTTTTAACCATTTACGGTCACTAAATAAATGGGATACAGTAACCCCTATTGATAAATACCGTGAAATTATGGGTGTACCTTTACCAAAAGTATGGGAAACTTTGTTACCTAATCATTCCATAGAAGTAAGAGAACAAACAGATACTTATTTTTTGGAAAGATTAGTTGAGAATATAAAAAGTGGGAAAGGTGCTTTATATCCCAATGTAAAGGAAGTTTTCAGTAATTTAAAAGAGAATAATTGTTCAATATACATAGCAAGTAATGGTTTAACGGAATATTTAAAAGCAATTGTGAGTTATTATAATTTGGATAATTGGGTTACTGAAACATTTAGTATCCAACAAATTGAATCGTTGAATAAATCAGACTTAGTTCAGAGTATTATAAAAAAATATGACATTACCAATGGAGTAGTAGTTGGAGATCGCCTATCAGATATAAATGCAGCTAAAGATAATGGTTTAGTTTCAATAGGGTGTAATTTTGATTTTGCACAAGAAGATGAACTTTCTCAGGCTGATATGGTAATTGATGACTTAATTGAACTACAAACAAAATTACCTAAATTAAATAAAATAGCTTATTGAACAGGGGGCTTTTTTTAACATCTGTGGATTCTATACCTTACATATCAATCTTCCAGAATAGGGCGCGATTCTTCAATAAAGAAGATCGCTTTTTTCCGTTATAGGGCCATTTAATTGGAGAAAAGATGAGCAACAACTTTCCTTTCTATAAAAATGTTTTACTAAACGAAAATAAGAAAAACCGGGCAAAGCCACCTGGTTTTTCTAGTTGTAAGTTCTATTTGTGGAAAATGTACATTTATTTGTTATTCTCTAAAATACTGCGAATTTTATCTGAATAAGTTCTGTCTAAAGAAGCAAAGGTATATTTGAAATTGGACATACTGGATTTTTTTGGAACACCCATGTCAACCCATTGCCGGTCGAGTTTTGCAAGAATAAACCGGAAGTCTGCTTCATCATTATCATCTTCATTGATAATAATTGGACTTACTCCGTTATCTCCCAAATCAATTTTTGTATTGCCTTTTAATTCTATGATGTAATAAAAGTCACCTTTTGTGGGACCAAAGAATTGTTTTTTTCCATAAATGCCTGTGGTAATGTTAGTAATATTATTGAAGCTGTATTGCTTTCCTTGAGGTACTAGGAAAGAATGGTTAATAATTTTATTTTTAGTAACAACCGCCACATCCGTGACAATAGCATAAAACAATATAATGTTAACTATGCAGAAAATGGGAAATACTGTTCTGCGATGTTTTTTAAAAAATCCAGAAAACCATTTTCTTAAATCTTTATTAAGAAGAAGGATAAGGCTAAACATTAGGTAAAACTCATATATAAAAATAAACTTTGATGCGGGAGATTTAAAAATCCACAAAAGGGAATTATCAGGAACAAATAATTTTTCTTGAATAAATGAAATGAATGTCACAATGGCTAGGAATAAAATAAGCACAGCAATTATACCGAATAAGCCCAATAAGATTGATTTTAACGCTTTCAATAAATACGGCCCCCAACTTGTCCATTTGTTTGATAAGGTATTGCATTTAATATTATAGTGTAAATTATGGGCTTTGTAGATGGGAATCAGAGATTTTCATTTCTTTTTAATCAAACTTTATCCAAAGCGACATAAGAGTTGTATGGAGATATCGGGTACTGTTCCTTAGCAGATTATAGAGATAACATATACGGTCAGTTTTGTTTATAGTTGTGTGTTCTATTATCCAATACCTGTTGGAATTGATGCTTTAAGTAAAAGACTTCTGTTTTTTGTTGAGGAAGATTATAAAAAGGTGCATTAATCCGGGAGTGGATTAATGCACCTTTTTATATTATTTAAAGTGTAACTGCCACTATAATTTAGTACATAGAATGAACCCCCGTCAAGCTTTTACCCTTTGGTCATATTGCTCTCTCAGGCGCTTTATATCTTCTTTTGGTGGTAGACCAAACATGCGCGAATATTCACGGCTGAATTGTGATGGACTTTCATAACCCACCCGGAATGCAACATCTGCTGCATCTGCTGATTTGGATAATAACAGGCTTCGGGCTTCTTGAAGTCTCAGTTGTTTTTGGAATTGAATTGGACTCATCGCGGTTACCTCTTTAAAGTGCCGATGAAGTGAAGAAACACTCATATTTACTATTTCCGCAAGTTCCTCAATCTTAAAAGACTTTTCATAGTTGTTCATGATATGTTCAATCACATCACTGATTTGATGGGTAGAACTTCCTTTTATTGCTATTTGTTTCAGCATCCCCCCATGTTCTACTTGCAGAACCCTATAGATGATTTCTTTTACGATTAGAGGAGCAAGTACCTTGATGTCTTCCGGAGTATCTAGCAAACGAGCTAATCTTGTTACCGGCTCTAGCAAAGATGGCTCTATTTTGCTGACATACATACCTCGTTTAGCATTTTCCTTCTTGTCATCTCCCATTTGGAATTCACGTAACACCTCTAATATTTCACTCGTTGTGAATTCCAGTTTGAGAGCCAGATAAGGAACTTCGGGAGAAGCTTCAGTAACTTGTCCGGCAATTGGCAAGTTAACAGATGCAACAAGGTAATTGGCAGGACCGTATACATAGCTCTCCTGTGCCAGTAATACCTCCTTCCTACCTTGAACGATAATGCATAATGAAGGCTTGTAAACTCCGTAATTTGGACCTGTAATATCAGAGAAACGAGAGAAAGATAAAGAAGGAATAGTAGTAGCATAAGAACCGTCCTTGCCTGTGTACCTCTCAATAAGTTGGGTGAGTTCAGCTCGCTGTTTATCGATTTGTTCGGACATAAAAACCTCTTGTGTCCTTATTTTTAGTTCCATACTATTACATATTCCCCCAGAATGTAAGTAATGTGAGAGGATTAGGCAATATTTTGGTAGGATTAGTATAAGGGTTTCTTATTTTTTATTGCATAATAAGGGAGTCACAGTTTTTTATTCTTACATCTCCACAATAGGTTAAGGAGTTGAATCGCACATGAAAAAAAGTAAATTAGGAAAAAGTGACTTGGAAGTTTTTTTTATCGGCCTTGGGTGCATGGGTATGAGCTATGGTTACGGTCCTGCTTCGGACAAGAAAGAGATGATTTCGCTAATCCAAGAGGCAATTGACCGGGGGGTTACTTTCTTCGATACTGCCGAGGTATATGGTCCATATGTCAATGAGTAATTGGTAGGAGAAGCTCTTGCTCCATTCAAGGGAAAAGTGGCTATCGCTACAAAATTTGGTGTCCAAATGGAAAATGGCAAACAGGTTCTTGACAGTAAACCGGAGCGTATTAGGCAATCAATTGAAGGCTCACTTAAACGGCTTCGGGTTGACACCATTGATCTTAACTATCAGCATCGGGTGTACCCAAGTGTTCCGATTGAAGAGGTAGCCGGAGTAATACAAGACTTAATTAAGGAAGGTAAGATTAAGCATTGGGGACTTTCTGAAGCAGGGGTGGAAATGATTCGCCGTGCACACTCTGTTCATCCACTCACTGCGATTCAAAGTGAATACTCAATGATGTGGAGAAGTCCTGAGAAAGAACTACTGCCTACCCTTGAACAGTCTGGAATCGGCTTTGTTCCTTTCAGTCCGTTGGGCAAGGGATTCCTTACTGGAACAATTAATAAAGATGCAACGTTCGCATTGATTTCCGTAGTGTTGTTCCTCGCTTTTAACCTGAGAATATCGAAGCAAATCAGGTATAGGTCGACCTGGTAAAAAAGATTGCTGTAGGTAAAGACGCGACCCCCGCTCAAATTGCACTTGCATGGGTGCTTGCTCAGAAGCCTTGGATTGTTCCGATTCCAGGTACGCGGAAATTGGATCGCCTCGAAGAAAATCTTGGGGCAGCTGATATTGAACTGAGCCCTAAGGAACTCAATGACTTGAATGATGCCTTATCGAAAATTGAGATTTCGGGAGATCGCTATCCGGCGGAATACGCAAAAAGGGTAGGTAAATAACAGATATTCCAGATAAAAACAGGAGGATATTATATGCAAAAAGTCACTTTAAATAATGGTGTTGAGATGCCTATTCTAGGTTTTGGGGTTTTTCAAATTCAAGATGAAAATGAATGTGAACAAGCTGTTTATGACGCTATTATGGCAGGATATCGTCTGATCGATACTGCTGCCTCTTACTTAAATGAAGAAGCAGTCGGCAGAGCAATCAAGCGGAGTGGTGTACCTAGAGAAGAATTGTTTATTACCACAAAACTTTGGGTTCAGGATGCTGGTTATGAGAGCACAAAGAAGGCATTCGCAAAATCACTGGAAAGGCTGCAATTGGATTATTTGGACTTGTATTTGATTCATCAGCCATTTGGTGATGTATACGGTTCTTGGTGTGCCATGGAGGAATTGTATCGTGAAGGAAAAATCAAGGCTATTGGTGTGAGTAACTTCCATCCAGATCGCCTGATTGATTTAAACATTCATAATGAAGTTGTTCCTGCGGTTAACCAGGTTGAAACACATGTTTTCAACCAACAAATAGAAAGTGCTCAATTCATGTTAGAGAACAATGTTCAGATAGAGTCTTGGGGTCCATTTGCTGAAGGAAAAAATAACATGTTCCAGAACGAAATTCTGGTGTCCATAGCCGAAAAGTATAATAAATCCGTTGCTCAGGTGGCTTTACGTTGGCTGACACAAAGAGGAGTTGTTGCGATTCCAAAGTCTGTCCGTAAAGAAAGAATCATTGAAAATTTCAATATCTTTGACTTTGAATTAAGCCAAGAGGATATGGACCAAATCGCCACGTTAGATACGAAAGAGAGCTTATTCTTTTCCCATAGGGATCCTGAAATGGTGAAGTGGATCGGTACACGTAAACTTGATATTTAATGCTTTGATTCCATCTGAACAAGAAAAGTCGATATCCTTCCAGGAACATCGGCTTGTTTTCTCGGAATACAATTAGTTTATTAAGGGAGGTTAGTTGAACAAGAAAAATAAAAAGCATTCTATATTGAATGCTTTTTATTTTTATCATAATTTGATGATGAGCTAGAGTGTGTTAATATGCGGTCTAATGTTTTTCCGGTAAATGGCATAAAGGAATTAAGTATTAGCCCCCCTAAACAAACGGTTAATAAAGTTCCAACACCAATTGGTCCATTAAAAATCATTGCCATTATCAAGAATACGAGGTAAATGAATGTTCTCGAAAAAAAAATATTTGTTCTAGTTAATTCTTGTATAATTAATGTTAATCGGTCAACTGGAATCGGTGCAAAATTTGTGTGTAAATATGTTGCAGTTCCTAATCCCATAACAACTAAGCCGATTCCAAAACAAACTACTTTGCTATACCATAGATCTGGTGTTATCAAATTGTGCAATAGAAAAAGCCACATATCAATACCAATCCCCGTTATAAATGCTGTTAACAACCCCAAAACCTCTGGTCTTTGTCTTTTTAAAAGTGAATTACAACATATCAATATTAAAGCTATTATTACTTCCCAACTTCCCACAGTAAGCCCCACATTTATGGACAGTCCTACTAAAAGTGCATCAAAAGGTGAAGTTCCAAGGTCTGATTGTATTGTGAAAGAAATACCAAGGGTTAATATTAAAATTCCTAATACAAAAAAAACATATTTCACTTTACTCGACCTCTTTTCATTTTTTGTTGCAAACGCAACAAAGTTAGAATAAATTTAATATATTACCTTTTTATTGCATTTGCAACAAATTATGATCAAAGGAGTTAAGCTATGAAGGGAATTCTTCGTGAAATTGGAATGATTGCAAGGGCATTAGATTCTATAAGTAATATAGAATTTAAAGAATATGACCTTACAAAAGGGCAGTATTTGTACCTTGTGCGAATATGCGAAAACCCAGGAATCATTCAAGAAAAGTTAGCTGAGATGATAAAAGTAGATCGTACAACAGCAGCCCGTGCTATAAAAAAACTTGAAATTAATGGCTTTATCGAAAAGAAAGATGATGAACATAACAAAAAAATAAAAAAACTCTTTCCAACAGAAAAAGGGAAAAATGTTTTTCCTATTATAAAAAGAGAAAATGATCATTCGAATAGTATCGCATTAGCGGGATTTTCCGAAAGAGAAGCAGAAACCATTTTTCATCTTCTTCAAAGAGTTAGAAAAAATATAGAAATTGACTGGGAATTTGTAAAAAAGGGAAACAAAAGAAATTATTAATTTTTTTAAAGGGGCTGTAAATTAAAATGACTGTAAAAATAAAAAAGTGCAACCGTGATGATTTACAAATACTCCAAGAAATAAGTATTGAAACATTCAACGATACATTTAAAAATCAGAATTCACCTGAAAATATGAAAGCCTATTTAGAAAGAGCATTTAACTCTAATCAGTTAGAAAAGGAATTATCCAATATCTCTTCGGAATTCTTTTTCATCTGTTTCAATAAAGAACTTGCTGGATATTTAAAGGTAAATATTAATGATGCCCAATCCGAAAAAATGGGTGATGAGTCACTCGAAATTGAGAGGATTTATATAAGATACAAATTTCAAAGAAAAGGGTTTGGAAAATATCTAATAAACAAAGCGATGGAAATAGCCTTAAGACAAAACAAAAAGATTATCTGGCTAGGAGTTTGGGAAAAGAATAAGAAGGCAATTGACTTTTATAAAAAAATAGGTTTTGTCCAAACTGAAGCTCACTCTTTTTATTTGGGTGATGAAGAACAAATTGATGTTATTATGTCCAAAACACTGGTATAACTTTAAGGTAAAAGAGGGTTACTAAGTTTATTCCTAAATACTATATAGTCACCGATTTTAATTTATTCAAATAAACTCTTTTGGTACGCTTGTGACAATAAAACAAGGAACACTAATTGCCACTCATTTACCTTTAGATTTAAATAAAAAAAGCGATGATTATTATGTTACTGGGCATATGGCATATGGGAACCCTCAGTGGAGAACATTTGAAAACTGTAGATATGTGCTTGTTATGTTTCAGGGACCGAATCCTTATATTTCTTCTTCCTAGTTTCGCACGAAAATGTTCCGACTTGGAATTATCAAGCTATCCAGATGTATGGAAAAGCAAGTATTTTAGAGAAAGAATAAGAAAACATCGAGAGAATCCAATTTTGTGGGAAAAACTTTCACCTCAACTCTTAGAAAGTGTACTGAAAGGTATTGTTGGATTTAAGATTAAGGTGGGAGAAATTCAGGCTGCATATAAATTATGTCAGTAACGTAATGAATTTGAAATGGATTATGCTAACTCATTGATAAATTACAAAATGAAGGAAATCCAAATTTGAAACTAATGGCAGAATTGATGGAAAAGAGATTAAAAAATCATATATAAGTCCACATTTATTCAACTCTTGATGCAAGAATTAAAGAACAGGACGGAGTTGTCATATTGGCAACTTTTTCCTTTTCAATCTTCAACAAAACGGGCGCTTTTCTGAAACAAGGAAAAGCGCATATTTACATTAATAAAAGATTGCCTATTTAGGTAAGAGTAGACCAACTTATTTATTATGTCTTGATTTGAATTCTGACGGAATAGAACAATAAGATATTTCATCCTGGCTGAGATATTATATATGTTAATCAGCAGCGATTCCGGTCTTATGAAGGTAATAAAATGAATAACAGGTTTAGCAGTTTCTGTTTAAATCTTTAAAAAACAACTATTTAGTACATGAAAATATTCTATAGCCCAATACATCCTCATACTTTTCTATTATATTAAAATGTTCATACATTACCGCGTAAAGTTCAGGTTCAATATACTCTGAGTACTGGAATTCAGGATTTGTATTGTATTGGAGCATAGATTGTTTTTGCATTTGAATTTTTATATTTTTAAAATCTGTCTGTTCAAATAAAGTGAGCCAATTCTTTTCCATAAGGACGGAATCTAATCCATAAAATTGTTTAACTTCTTCCTCTATAGTTGGTGAAAGCCGTTTATTAGTGGTAAGTTCATTTGCAATAAAACGACCACCACTTTTTAATAATCGAAATATTTCTTTAAGAGCTTTTGGCTTATTCACAAAAGAAAGGACAGATTCGGAAAGAATTATATCAAACTTCCCATCCTTTACTGGAAATTTCTCAATGGAGCCTTGAATAATTTCCACCGGTAATTGGTATTTCTTCATTCTGCTTTTTGCTTTTTCCACCATAATCGGGTTAATATCCAACCCCGTTACTTTTGCACCATATTGTTCAGCTAGATAGGCAGCTGTTTGGCCAGTTCCACACCCTACATCTAAAATACGAGAAGTTTCATTAATTTCTTCAGTCTTAAGTATTTCCTTGGTTAGACCAATGCCACCAGGGTGGGCCCCTCCAACACCAAATTTGGACAAAAAATCTAAATAGTTCGACCTACCAATTAGAATCACCTTCTTCAATTCTTATTTTTATAAAATATGAAAATACATATAAGATGTTCATCCGCAATTGGCACAAAAATATTAAAACACTAAAATGGGTTACAAAAAGATGTGGGAGGTTGTCTGGTAAGCTTAAGGTTGTGGTAGATTTTAGTAAAAATTAAATAGGCTCTTATTTCAGTAACAATCACCTAAAAAAATCATAATTTGTTGAAGAGAGCACATGTAGTATCTGATGTTCTCAAATATAAAAAACACAATTTATCTTTGTTCAGCTTTCTTTTCAGGTACTTAGCCTGATTATTAAATATTAAGGAGAGAATAAAATGTATAATTTTCATAATGATCTACAAATGTTGGATATGGGTAATTATCAAGTTGGTGAGTTAATGCCTGTAGATTTCCGCCAAGATCCGTTCCAGTTTAACGATATCCGTCGTTGTGGTTGTGGCGGTTGTGGTCGCTGCGGTGGTTGTGGCGGTTTTCGTTGTGGCGGTTGTGGCGGTTTTGGTTTTCGTTGTGGCGGTTGTTTTGGTTTCAGCTGTTTTGGCTTCTTTATTTAGCAGTTTGGAGATTGGTGGTAGTTCTTCAAAAAAATTCAGGTTATTTTATGAAAGGGGAAGTGCCCCTGCAAGCCGCAGGGACACTTCTTTTTTTAGTTAATCATAATGGACAAATTACAGAACATAAAATGGTAGTGCATAAACAGGAGAGATTAGCCATAAGGAGGAGCTGAATGAAGAAACTGAACTCATACTCACGTCTCAAAGTAAAAAGGGATACATTTTATCTACCTGATCCACAAGGTGGTGTGTATTTAAGAAATAACGTAAGCTCATTCCGAATGGAAGGCGGTACAATCTATCAGTGGATTGAAAAGCTGATTCCAATGTTCAACGGGGAGCATACATTGGGAGATATGACAGAGGGATTAACGGTCCCATATAGAAAAAGAGTGTATGAGATTGGAGAAACGTTGTACAAGAATGGCTTTGTCAGAGATGCAAGTCAAGATCGTCCACATCGATTAAAAGCAAGTGTTCTCGAAAAATATGCTTCACAAATTGAATTTATTGAGAATTTTGTAGATTCAGGTGGATATCGTTTTCAAGAATACCGTCAAGCTAAAGTACTTGCTGTCGGATCTGGTCCCTTTCTGGTTTCATTGGTCTCTGCATTAATTGAATCGGGACTTCCCAAATTCCATTTCATGGTGACGGATTCAGAATCAACAAATTTGGTGAGGATTAATGAGTTGGTACATAATGCCAACAAGGCTGACTCTGAGGTAGAGGTAGAACAGGTACCTTTTGAACAAGGAGAAGGCAGAGGCTTTTTGCAGGAAGCTGTGCAGCCATATGATTGGATTCTATCTGTCTCTCAGGATGGAAATGTAAAAGAACTTATGAATCTAAATATGGTTTGCAAAGAACAGAGTAAGGGATTTCTACCCGCTATCTGTTTAGAGCAAGTGGGGCTTGCAGGTCCTTTGGTGCATCCGGAATCGGATGGATGCTGGGAGTCCGCATGGCGCCGCATCCATCAATCTGCATTGCAAGAAGATCGAAAGAATCAAGACTACTCTTCAACATCGGGAGCAATTTTGGCAAATATTATTGTATTCGAATTTTTCAAGAATGCTACAGGAATAACAGGGCAGAGTAATCAAATTTACCTGCTTGATCTTGAAACGCAAAAAGGAGATTGGATTTCATTCATCACACATCCAATGTATAAGAATAAAAGTGTTTCGCCTAGATTGGTTGAAGATCTTGATCTATTGCTCAAGAAAGAACAGGATAAAAAGGAAACGTCTGGAAATCTCTTGGAATACTTCAGTCAATTAACTTCAGAAGAAACAGGGATTTTCCATACTTGGGAGGAACGAAACTTGAAACAACTTCCTCTTTCGCAATGCTATGTTCAAGCAGTTAATCCAGTGTCAGACGGACCGGCAGACCTTTTGACAGAAGTAGTCTGTTCAGGGTTTACACACGAAGAGGCAAAAAGGGAAGCCGGACTGACCGGTATTGAAATGTATGTATCACAAATGATCAAGGGATTCAGTGATCAGGAAGATAAAGATGATGGGAACATAATAAAAGGATTTATCGGTATCGGTGCAGGAGAAACAATTGCGGAGGCAGTTTGTCGTGGCCTACAAGCCTATTTAGAGGAGAAATTGAAAAACAGAACGATTGATAAGCAGAATACGATTTTTCATGTACAACTGGAAAAGATAGAAGATTCTCGCTGTAGGTTTTATTTAAATGCCCTGACTAACCTAAATGGTGCACCAACAATCGGTTTGGAAAATGAAAGGCTAGGTTTCCCAGTGATATGGGTAAGGTCTAAGAGCCGATGGTACACTAGCGCTGGTTTAAATACAACGTTGGCCTTACGGAGTGCATTGCAACAAGCACTTATGGATACTCAAAACGAGGTGAATACAACAAATCGGGAAGTGGAGTTGGCTGTTTTTCTGACAGAAAAGGAAGCTAAACTCGAAATCCCTTCTTGTGAAGAAATATCACAATTGGAACTATTACAATCCTCTGTTCAAATTCTGAACAGAAACAGCAAAAGCCTTTTTGTCTATGAACTTGCATTTGAACCTTTTTTAAAAGAGGAACTGGCAGGAGTGTTTGGTGTGCAGGTACGAGAGGAGGAATTCTGATGACCGCCCATATTCTAATTGACGGACATGGTTTATTGGCGGATTATGTCTCTGATCAATTGTCCGGCAACTATCTCGTAACACGTCAAAGCATTTTAGAAGAGGTGCCAAAAGAAACAGAATTAGCTTTGGTGCTGCACGATGCCTGGCATCCTTCGGTTCATCAACAAGCGGAAGAAAAATTAAGGAGCACAGGCATCCCGTGGCTTCGAGGTTTTGTTTCATTTGGCGAAGGAATCATTGGTCCATTCGTACATCCCGATAAGATGGGATGCTCTCGCTGTGCTGACATACGGCGTATTTTAGCTAGTCCTGATCGCCAAGAAATGTGGCAGTTTCAGATGAGTTTAGGATCAGGAGAAGGTATAGAGCGAGATGCATGGGCATCACATATGGGAATATCGCAAATGGCAACTTTGATATGTAAAGAAGTACAGCAGTTTCTTCAAGGAGAACCCAGCACCTTAGAAGAAAGAGTGTTCATTACTAACCTGAAAACGTTTAAGAACTCAAGTCACCTTTTTTTGCCTGATCCATTGTGCCCGGTGTGCAGTTCAATACCTGATGATTCACCGGAACTAGCTCAAATTAGCTTAGCATCTAGCCCTAAATTGAATGGTGATGATTATCGCTGCCGTTCAATGGATGAATTAAAAACAGTGCTTGTCAAAGATTATCTTGATTATCGTACTGGAATCCTGAATGGAAAAATGCAAGATTTCACGCTGCCCTTTGCTGATGTTTTAATGAATATGCCATTGTTTGAAGCGGATGAGGGAGTAGCAGGAAGGTCTAATTCTTATGAAATGAGTGAGTTAACGGCTATTTTGGAAGGTTTGGAACGATATTGCGGAATTGTGCCTCGAGGCAAAAGAAAGGTAGTTCGGGATAGTTATCATAATTTAGAAAATCAAGCACTAAATCCTGCAACAGTAGGTTTACATGAAAAGGATCAATATGAAAAGCCTCATTTTCCGTTTAAACAATTTAATCCTGATGACCCAATGAATTGGGTCTGGGGCTATTCGTTCTTACAAGAACGTCCTATTCTGGTTCCAGAGTTACTCGCCTATTACAGTTTGGGCTATGGAGAGGGCTTTGTTTATGAAACTTCCAATGGATGCGCATTAGGTGGGAGTTTAGAGGAGGCCATTTTCCATGCTATTATGGAGGTTGTTGAGCGAGATTCATTCTTATTAACTTGGTATGCCAGACTCCCACTTCCACGTCTTGATCTTAGTTCTGCTAACGATAAAGAATTACAGCTAATGGTCGACCGTATCCGGGAAGTGGCGGGATATGACCTTCATTTTTATAATTCTACGATGGAACATGAAATTCCAAGCGTTTGGGCAGTGGCAAAAAATAAAAAATCTAAAGGTGTAAACCTCATTTGTGCAGCTGGTGCTAACCCAGATCCAGTGCGGGCTGTAAAAAGTGCAATTTATGAGCTGGCAGGAATGATGTTTAGGGATGATGAAAAATTGGAGAAATACCGGCAGAAATATGAAAGAATGCTAAAAAATCCGTTCGCAGTACAGACCATGGAGGACCATGGCATGTTATTTGGTCTTAAAGAGGCAGAAGAACGACTGAATTTTTTATTGGATGATCATCGTCCATTACGTACGTTTGCTGAGGAATTCAAGCAGCCGCCAGTAAATCCTGATTTAAAGGATGATCTTTTAGATATGCTTAATAGGTTCCACCGCTTAAACCTCGAAGTTATTGTGGTTGACCAAACAACACCTATAATCAAACGCAATGGCTTATTCTGTGTAAAGGTCTTGATTCCCGGCATGTTACCAATGACATTTGGACACCACCTTACCCGTGTGAAAGGGCTGAAGAGAGTACTCAATGTACCGATGCAACTAGGATTTCAGAAGATGCCATTATCTTTTGAACAACTTAATCCATATCCCCATCCGTTCCCATAATGGGAGAGTAGGAGGACAAAAGAATTGGAGCTAGATACATTTCTACACCATTTACATTTTGACACGGATAAAATCTATCCGCCGGATTGGCAGGTGGACTGGGAAGACGCACCACTTCCCTATAAACTGTACCATGGCTTACCAGAGATTCCTCTTAACGCAGATGTACCGTTAGCACTTCAAAGAAGAGAAGCTGATCTAAAACCCAGTTTGGTAGAGCTTGGTTATTTCTTATGGTATGTATACGGTCTTACTCAATACTCTCAATTCGCATTAAACGAGGGAAGCAAGGAAAAAGCTGTGAGCTTTGCCCAGTCAGTACGGAGATTTGTTCCTTCTGGAGGGGCGTTATATCCCAATGAATTATATGTGTATATAAAGCTTGCGGACACTCCAACAGGCATTTACCATTATGATGTGGCACATCATCGCCTCGTTTTGGTGCGAGAAGGAAATTACGATGTCTACTTATCCAGAAGTCTTGGAAATTGCTATCCTATTTCTGACTGTTTCTGTACAGTTTTTGTCTCAACAATTTTTTGGAAAAATTTCTATAAATACAATAATTTTTCCTACAGGCTGCAAGGGTTAGATGCAGGTGTGTTAATTGGGCAATCGTTAGAAGTAGCCAATCAGATGGGTTTCTCTTCAAAGGTCTGCTACCAATTTCTTGATCGGTCTATTAATCATTTGCTTGGGCTATCCGAACAGGATGAAAGTGTATATGCGGTTATCCCATTATCTATTAACCCATCCATCCATGGTATTGGCAACAATCTTAATAGAGAAGAAATTGTTTCTGCTACAGAATTGTGCCGGGAAGTGCCATTGTTGAAGCATGTTTCTTATAACCGTTCAAAGAAGACTGTCGATTATCCGATGCTGAAAAAACTTAACGAAGCATCCATGTTTGAAACAACGAAGTCATTTGTAAAGATAAAGAAAAATAGTAGTGTGAGACCTTCCTTAGATACGGAGACGATTTTGCTACCAGTTACGGAATACTTTTCGTACGATCTCGCAACGATTTGCAGAAAGCGATATTCTCCTGATAGCGATTTTATGATGGGAAAAGTGAGTCAAACACAACTAGCTACTTTGTTAAAAGAGACATGTTCCTTCACATATCAGAATGATCTAGACGACACACAAGGGAATGTTTGTGCTCGTGTTTCTTTGTATGGCAGTTTATATAATGTGGAGGGAGTTCCAAATGGTGCATACTCTTATGACAATAATACTCATGCACTTCGAGAAATAAACCAAGGAGATTACCGGGAGTTTTTACAATTAGGATTAACAATGCCCAATGTCAATCTGTATCAAGTTCCGCTCTGTATGCATGTCGTTGGAGACAAGAATCACCTCAAAGAGAAATTGGGATATAGAGGATATCGCATTCAACAGATGGAAGCGGGTATTCTCGTACAACGTCTACTCTTGATGTCATGTGCCTTAGGGATGGGGGGCCATCCATTGCTAGGATTCGATGCGAACCAATGTGATGAACTTTATGGAATCGAATCGAAAGAAAAAAGCAGCTTGATTCAAATCCCGGTGGGTCCATACCGCCCCCGTTCCTGGTTAAAAGGAATTTTGCTTAGCTAGGAGAGACAAGAGTACGCTCTATTTTGCTCTCAACCATTTTGGTTGGGGGTCTTTTTATTGTTTAGAGCACAATGTCAAATACAACTGAGCAGAACTAGAGCAAGTTACTTTGATTCGCTTTTCTTTATTGATTCCATAGTTTAATATTTAAAAAAGGAATGAATCCTAGAGTCATTTTTTAATGGCTGTGTGGATTCATTTAAACTTTTAATAAGGTTTAAAATATGTTAAACGGATCAATCGCTTTTTTCTTTTGTGCAAAATCGATATAAGTATACATACTAGTTGTAGCATATGCTCGTACTTTTAATTGATCTTGATTTTGTGGAAGGTATTGAACAATTAAATACAGATAGCCTCAAGGGTATTGGAAAACTTGTACAAGAATTCAACAAGAAGGAGGAAATATAAAGGTTACGCCGAGTTTATTATCGAAGAAGTGAAAATGTTGTTAAATAAGTTGTCTTTAAATAAAATTAAGTCAAAGTAGCTCTGGCAATTGAAATATTTTTTGATTAATTGTACAAAGGAAATTGGCGAATATAGATTGCATTATCATTTTGAGAGGATGACAAAAAATTAATCATCATGTTTAGAATTAGAAGAAATCGTTTTTTACCAAAAATAAAAATGTGAGTATTACAATATTTCAAGCACCAGGAGAATCATATGAAAAAAAACATTTATGTCGTCGGAGCGGTCATCATTGAAAATCGTAAAATCCTATGCGCACAAAGAGGGCCATCCAAATCTTTACCGCTAAAATGGGAGTTTCCAGGCGGGAAGATAGAAGAAGGTGAGTCGCCACAAGAGGCGTTGCGACGGGAAATTGTTGAAGAAATGCAGTGCCAAATAGAGATTGGTGACCAAATTGAGCATACCGTGTATGAATATGATTTTGGTATAGTTCATTTAACAACATTTTATTGCAGGCTTACTGAAGGAAAACCAGTTTTAACTGAGCATACATCAATTAAATGGTTGTCACCAGATGAGTTGAAATCATTGGATTGGGCACCGGCAGATATTCCTGCGATTGAAAAATTATCTAGAACATCTATGATCAATGAATGTTTTAGAAAAAGAATTTAGCTATTCACCTGATACGTGTGAATAGCTTTTTTTATTTTAGGCTATTTGATTGCTACTATGGTAGGGTTGCATTTAAAACTCTGAAGAATGCCTATGACCCTTTTATAGACACTCGTTTTATAGGTCAGTAAAATTCACTTGCAATAGGCGCGTCGATATTGATACAGAATTATAATGAAGAATTTAAAAAATGCTGGTAGAATTATTATCATCGAATTTATAGATGTTTAAAAGGTGGGACTAGTAGTTTGAGCAAAGAAGGAATCATTTCTTTAGGTGAGGCATTTGTTGATCTTATTTCCGCTGATCAAACAAATACAAGCTATCAACAATTTTTAGGAGGGGCAACAGTGAATGTTGCAGTGAGGGCAAGTAGATTTGGCATCCCTTCTTATTATTTATGTAAATTAGGGACAGATGCAAACAGCTTGTTTGTCGCAAAGGCACTGAAAAAGGAAAACATCAATATTGACTATTGTGTAGCATCCTTTGAGAAAAAGGTATGTAGTGTGTACATTCATCTTAATGAGGATGGTGACAGATATTTTCATAAATATGTGAACGAGACTCCGGATGAATGGTTAACCGTTGATGAATTAGAGCAAGAACTTTTTCATACTGGGAAAATCTTTTATTTTAGCTCTGGTACACTTTTCAATGATAAAGCAAGAAAAACGACAGAACGGGCGTTAGCATATGCAGAAGAATATCACACTTTGGTGGCGTTTGATGCGAACATTCGCTTAAAGCGTTGGGAAAGTGAAGAAGAATGCAGGGAGCGGGTCTCTTCTTTTATGAAACGAGCTGATCTTGTGAAGGTGACGGAGGATGAACTGCTGTTCCTGACAGAAGCAAGCACAATGGAGGAAGGTCTAGTTAAAATGTCTAGCCTGAACATTCCGTTTCTGTTCATTACAATGGGGGAAGCGGGAGCATGTGTTTTATATGATGGAAACATAATGGATATTCCAGGAATCAAAGTTAAGGCTGTAGATACAACTGGTGCGGGAGACGCTTTTTTCGCAGCTATTTTATCTCGTTTTCATAAAGAGGGAGTGCCAGTGGACGATAGCCAATTAAAGGAGTATGTTCAATTTGCCAATAAAATAGGTGCAATTGCGACGACAAAACTTGGTTCATTGTAATGATACTGATCAAGGAAAAGGCGAATAATTGAAGAAATTTCTTCTACACGATCTAATGGTAAAGTATTGCACTCAAACTAAAGGGCAGCTTTCCTTATAGATTTAGCTGCCAAAAGGATGATAATGTGTAATTGACATAAAAGTGCCTACATATTATTATAAATCATCCCATATATGATAGAAGGATTTTAAATTTAAGAATGTCTTGAAATACAGACTTTTGATTGAATAACTAGCTGAAATTATTCTTTAAGTATAATATATGTAACTTTTGAATAAGATTTAATACTGAATTTTTATTTCTTTTAGGCTTGTTGATGTTTTTTCGTGTCACTTGTCATCTGATGAGTGACACAATAAAGACATGAACATAACAAGGTTTATCTCTTAATAGTCTAGACACTCTTGAACTACTCTGATTATCAGAGAATGAAACTTTTTGTAGATTTTGAATAAATTTTGACCCGAAAATACTGTTGATGCAGGATTTTTATCTTATTCAACAAACAGTCCATATTGGTGAGGAAAGTAATCAAATATTTATATATAATGCAATTGAAGATTGTGAAGGATTACACTTAAACTATCGGGCCCAGGTTAGTGAAATAAGAAATTAAGAAACAGAACCTTTTATGTCTTGAAGACAATCACTTCCCAATAGAGGGTCCACTCTTTGCAATTAATTTGGCACAAATTGAATTATAATTGGCATGGTTGACGTGGTATATTCCATGTTTTCCTTCTAAAATGAAAACCAGACTGCACAACTATTAGCGCAACAAGGTCAAAAAGTATATGGTGCAGCACGTCGATTAGGAAAAATGAGTGATTTAGCAAAAGATGGCTATTTATGATGCTAAGATTCTTAAAAATAATGGAGGGGATTTTTATATTTAGTCTTTCGCTTGACTTAAACTCAACTTTAACTTGTATCTTATTAATAAGGGACTTTGACTAAAAGGTTACTCATTACTACCTATTTAGTTTTGACGTAGAAATTAATTTCAGAGAGACTATATATAACATAAGGAGGAGAAAATGCACGCATTATTAATAGGCGCGACGGGAGCCACAGGTAAAGACTTGTTGGATTTATTGTTAAAAGACGATTCTTTTCATCGGGTAGATATTTTTGTTAGGAGTGATCTGGATATCCAAAATGAAAAATTAAAGATTCATGTTATTGACTTTGATAAACCAGAACAATGGAAGTATATAGTGAAGGGCGATGTTTTATTTTCTTGTTTGGGAACTACCCTTAAAGCTGCGGGAAGTAAAGAAGCTCAATGGAAAGTGGATTACGATTATCAATACCAGTTTGCGAAATTTGCCAAGGTGAATAATGTAAATAATTATGTATTGGTATCTTCTGGTTTTTCTTCGCCTAATTCTCTCTTCTTTTATACAAGGATGAAAGGTCAGTTAGAAGAGGCTGTAAAGGCTTTAGAATTTCCAAAGTTAGCAATCTTTAACCCGCCTTTATTGATACGAAAAAATAGTGATAGAATAATGGAAGTTGCCGGATTGAAAGCCATCCAGTTTTTTAATAAAATACGAATTTTTCGTTCTCAAAAACCTCTACCTACTGAAATATTGGCTCAAGCCATAATAAATTCCGCCAAATCAAAAGAATACGGAATTACTACAATAAAAGGCAAAGCGATTTGGAAATGTGCTGGAGCTAAATATGAATAAATATTGATGAATTAATAATGTATATGAAGGAATCCTTCATCATCTGGGGAATTTTCCTTAGAGATATCTAGCTGCAAATAGGTAGCTGATTTTTCTATAAGTTAAACGGGCCGTTCCTATAATAAATCAACTGTAGAAATGGAGAAGTTTGGTTTATTTATTGCTATGGCTGATTTAGGTGTTTCGTTAGGCGGTGTTATCATGGGGCCGGTAGCAGATTTTACCTCATATTCATTTATGTATATGATTTGTGGTGTTTCTTTTTGTACGGCTGCTTTTTATCCAAGAATGCTTGAACTTGACTTTCACCTTTTGCCACATCCAGACCAATGACTGGATTCATAATTTATCCCCTCCTGAAAATCTATTAACCGGTAACCCCTATTCCTCCATGTAGTATCATAGCTTCGCTTGTTATACGAGATCATTGTCCCAACCAGCCTCAATCATGTTTCTACAAGTAGGGGGCGAACTGTTTAATGGACGGGATCGAGTCCCAAGGGCCAGAACGTTCTACCCCGGCTACCGCAATCATATATCGATATAAAAAAAGGTCAATCAGAAATATTTTCTTTTCTGATTGACCTTATAATACGAAGGACCAGATTGTTTAGTAACGATTAGTAAGTTAAATGAATATTTATTTTACACAAATGGAGATTGTGAAGAAATGTACTTAAACTAATGTTGCAGGTTAATTTAACAAGAGGAACTGCTGATTTCGGTCAGTGATTGCTTAGAGGCATAAGGCGAAAAATCTAAGATTATGGAAATTGAGTTCGTAATTAGTGATGTTGTTAAAAACCAACAATTTTTATCATTTTATTCCGTTTTTTACAATGGGAAAAGATATTATCTTGTTATTATGAAAATGAAGAGATGCAGGTTATTACTAAAAAAACATTTAAAACTTTAGTAATTATTGTGAATGAGAGGATTAAAATATGATGCTTACAATTGATAAAGAAAAACAAATATTAACATTTTAAAATTCAGGAAAAAGTTCAATAAACTTTCAAGAATTTCTCATTTGAATTTCTTATTTGCAAGATAAAATGTAAGCGCATTTATGTATGCGAGATCAGGGGGATATCATGAGACAATAAAGAAAAAAACTATATACTACAACTATATCAGCAGTTGTATCCTTGTTCATCTTATCGGGGTGTAATTAGGAGAATGTAAGTAGCGAAGAACCTAAAAAAAGCGACTGTAGAATTCATTAAGCACTGGCAAAATACAGCTAGTCCAAATACACTTTGGCTTCAAACGACTGAAGAGTTAATCCATAAATATGGTTTAATGGGTCCCAAATCAGCTCGTGTCCATGCTGTCGTTTCAGGCGCTACTTATACATCACTGACAGCGGTATTCCAAGCAAAATATCAATATTTATGCCCAAAACCAACTGATTTAGACCTAACTATTAAAATACCAGAGGGAATGATGGTGCCTCCGCATCCTTCTTATCCTTCAGGACATACAGCAACAGCATGGACGGCTGCTTATATATTGTCTTATTTCTTCCCGAATGAAAAAACTCACATAGACGAAACGGCAGAAAAAGTAGCACTTTCTAGAGAACAAATGGGCATTCATTTTAAAAGTGATAACGATGCCGCTAAAAAATTAGCAAAAGCTGTTACAAACGATATTATTCAAAGTTTAAAAGATGACAATGCTCCAACGAATTACACCGAAGTGAAAAACACGGGTTCTAGCCATGGAGCTTGACATTAATATCGACTAAGACAGACTACTATAAATAATAAATAAGATTGGAGATTCTATGAAGAAAAAATTATTAACACTAATGATAGTAATGATTGGTGCAATCTCTCTTTTTACTGGTGTGGCAAGTGGCACATGTAACCGTACAACCACAGGAAACTTTACAAGGTAAATATGAAGTGTTTACTGTTCGGGTTCCATCTGAGAATGAAACCATTCCTACAATGAAGATAGAAGTTAAATTTCCAACGGAAGTGAACATTACACGCTTTGAACCGAAATCAGGATGGAAATATGAAGTTCAAAAAGATGCTTCAGGCAAAATTACAAGTGTTATCTGGACGACAGAAGGCAAGGTTTATCTTCAACAGAATTTGGTCAGTTTAATATGCAAGGAAAAGTTGCAGATGACTCAAAGGAAATTGTTTGGAAAGCGTATCAAACATATCAAGATGGAAGTGTTGTTGAATGGGTTGGAGCACCAGATGCTGAAAAACCAGCTTCTGTGACAGTAGTAACCCAGCTGATCCATCAGATGCACATGGACATAGACATTTAGAAAAATCAACTGATACATCCTCAAATGACCAAAAAGCTACTGAAGAGAAAGTAAATGCAGAGGAAACAAAAACAAGCTCTAACAATGTTCCACTTTACCTTTCTATTGCAGCTCTAATTGTAGGATTATTAGCATTATTTATTTCCTTCAAAAAAAGAGGCTAAATAATATGTAAGGCAGGGTCTTGGACAAAGCCATCCATGTTTATCACCGTCTTGCCACTCACACGGGCATTTTGCTCTTGCTGAAGCCTATAAAAGAGAAGGCAATTTCCACCTATCAGAACTTATAGTATAAGAATAATAAGGGGAGTCTTAAATGAATAAAAATTTACTAAGTGTACTGTTAATTTTTACAATAATTCTTTCTAATTTTTCCACGGCAAGTGCAGAAACAACGGTAGCTTCGTTAAGAGTAGGAATCACTAAAGACGAAAATGGTCTTAATCCATATACCTATGTTACCGGTTATCCTGGCTTGGACTTAATGAACTTACTCTATGATAATCTTTTCCAATTGGATGTAGATAATAAACCAGTTCCCTGGCTGGTTAAAGACTACAAGGTTAGTGATGACGGCTTAACCTATGAATTTACTCTTCATGACGAAGTAAAATGGCATGATGGGAAGCCGCTTACAGCAGAAGATGTTAAATTCACGATGGAATATTTCATCAAATATCCTAAATCTCGCTTCACGAATCCACTCAAATCGATTTCCGCAATAAATGTTACCGACGAAATTAAATTTTCTTTAGTTTTATCAAAAGCAGATCCTAACTTCATGATACAGCCTCTAGCTGATCTACCGATTTTACCAAAACATATTTGGTCTACGATCGATAAGCCTGATGATGAAATGAATGCATTAGGGAGCGGTCCATACATTTTAGAAGAACATAAATCGGGACAATTTTACAAAATGAAGGCCAATAAGGATTACTTTAAAGGAGCACCGCCGATTGAGGAAATAATTTTTCCTATTATT
Source organism: Peribacillus huizhouensis (assembly GCF_014138605.1). GTDB lineage: Bacteria > Bacillota > Bacilli > Bacillales > DSM-1321 > Peribacillus > Peribacillus huizhouensis. The sequence goes on from NZ_JACJHX010000023.1 coordinate 33,140, forward strand.
GAGGATTCAACAGCCATGTTTAACGCACTTCAATCAGGTGAGATTGATGTTATTTCATCAAGTATTTCTCCAGAACTTGTTAACCAATTTGAAACCAACCCTTCCCTAAAAGTGGCTAGAGGACCTGGATACAGTACATCACTCTTCCAGATTAATGCGGAAAAATACCCGATGACAGAGAAAGCGTTCCGTCAGGCGATTGATTATGCAATCGACAAAGAAAATTTAGTGAAAACGGTGCTATTAGGTCTTGCGGAAGTTGGAAGCCCAGGATTTATTCATCCTTCCTCTCCTTTCTACAACAATAACTTGAAGCCCGTTTTTGATCAGGAAAAAGCAAAACAAATATTAGAGGATGCGGGCTTTAAGGATACAGATGGTGATGGGTTCAGGGAAGATCAGCAAGGGAAGAAAATAGATTTAACAACACTTGTATATTCAAATAACCCTATCAGAATTCGGACAGCAGAATTAATTTCGGAAGCATTACATAATGTTGGAATAAAAAATACTGTAAAAGCGATGGATTCTACTACAGTAGATTCATTAATGTGGCCGGATTTTGATGTTAGCAAAGGTAGAGATTATGATTTAGGTGTTTGGAGCTGGTCTAATACAATGCAGTTATTCCCTGACAGATTAGTAGATTTATTCCATTCAGACCCAACTCTTGGTTCAGTTAATATTGGTGCGTATAAAAATCCTGAGTTTGATGCACTTGCTGAGAAACTTAAGAACACAATTGATGAAACAGAAAGAACAAATTTGATAAAACAATTGCAGGCGTTTGTAGCGGAAGACTCACCGATTATTACGCTTTATTACCAAGAAATTGTCAATGCATATAATCCAAAAGTATATGACGGATTTGTGTTCCAAGTAGGAAAAGGGATTATAAATAAATTATCATTTGTCTTGGGGGAGAAGCCTGAGCAGCCAGCTAATGAACAACCAAAGAATGACGAGAAGTCAGCTGAAGATAATCAGACTGATAGTAATGAGGTAGCCCAGAACAACACAAGTGTATATATTTTCATAGGAGTGTTACTGATCGCTGTGCTGGCCTTCTTCTTAAGAAAGAAAAAGAAAACAGATAAAGACGATTTTGATATTTAATAAATACAAATTCCCGTAAAAACGTTTGTTTTTTGCGGGAACTTTTTCATCCATCAGAGAGGTGAAGGGTATGGGTAAATTCGTGGCAGGAAAGTTTTTGCAATATGTCATAGTCATAATACTAATGGTGACACTGAACTTTTTATTACCGAGGGTGATGCCAGGAAATCCTCTAGTATTTTTGGCTGGAGAAGATGTTGGGTTTATGTCCAGTGCAGAAAAAGAGGCGATATTAGAAAAACATGGATTAAATGATTCCATTGTTCAGCAATATGGGACTTATTTAAAAAATATTTTTACTGGGGAATTTGGTTTTTCTTATCAGCAAAAACGCCCGATTATTGAATTGCTAAAGGAAAGACTTCCTTGGACCATACTTTTGTCTGGACTAGGATTAGTATTATCTACTATTATCGGAGTTCTTTTTGGTACGATATCAGCTTGGAAACGAGGGACAAAAACCGATGTGAATCTTCTAACGATGTTTATGTTTCTAAGTGCAATGCCTTCCTTTTGGGTTGGAATGATTTTAGTCTCCGTTTTTTCAGTACAATTAGGCTGGCTGCCGGTATTCGGTGCAGAAAGTGCCTGGTCTAATTTAAAGGGAATGGATCGATTTATTGATATTGTAAAACATCTTATTCTCCCTTTGACGACGCTAGTACTAATCTCTGTAACAAGTACGTTTATGATCATGCGATACTCAATGTTAAATGTATTAGGTGAAGATTACATTATGATTGCTAAAGCAAAGGGTGTGAAAGAAAAGGTAATAAGATATAAGCATGCAATGAGAAATGCGTTGTTACCAGTCGCAACAGTATTTATGCTAAGTCTTGGATTCACACTGGGTGGTGCTACGGTAATAGAGACAGTATTTGCCTATCCGGGAGTAGGGCGATTGATGTTCGAATCCGTCCTTAGCCGTGATTATCCTCTTATTCAAGCAACCTTTTTAATAATTACTTTCAGTGTAGTTATCGCTAATTTTTTGGCGGATTTAATATATCCGTTTCTGGATCCAAAGGTGGGAAGACATAATGGATAAACAAAAATGGAAGCATTATTGGAGGGTGTTATCCTCAAATAAATTGGGATTATTTGGGGTGTCCTTACTTGTAATATTTTTATGTATTGCTCTTTTTGCTCCATTCATTGCCCCATTTGATCCTACAGAAAGAGTTGGCTCACCATTTATGAAGCCAAATGGTGTTTTCCTGCTCGGTACAAACGATATAGGTCAGGACATATTCAGTGAACTGCTGTATGGTACTAGAGTGTCACTTTTAATTGGCGTTATTGCCGCTTTAATCTCAATTATTTTAGGCTGTCTTATCGGTGTTATTGCAGGTTATTTTTCGGGAAAAGTTGATTCATTCCTAATGAGATTAGTAGATTTAGTTTTAGTTATCCCATTTCTTCCACTAATGATATTATTGGCGGCCTTTATCGGTCCAAGTTTCTGGAATATAGTTTTAGTTATCAGTCTTATTTCTTGGGCATCTCCGGCAAGGGTCATTCGGTCCCAGGTATTAACTTTAAAAACTAAAGGTTATGTTGAAGCTGCTAGATCGATTGGTACAGGTGTAGGGGCCATCTTAACCCGACACATTTTGCCCGGTGTGATTCCGATTGCCCTTTCACAATTTGTTTTAGCTGCAAGTCATTCGATATTAATTGAGGCTTCTCTAAGCTTCCTCGGACTAGGTGACCCATTTACAAAGAGCTGGGGAACAATTTTGTATTATGCACAGGCCAGAGGTGCCTTTATAACGGATGCTTGGATTTGGTGGGTTTTGCCGCCAGGATTATTAATAACAACACTTGTTATTAGTTTTGCCTTTACAGGTTATTCCTTAGAAGAAATATTGAATCCTCGGCTGAGAAAGGAGCAATAATGTATGAGTACTGTGCTATCAGTAGAAAAACTGTCCACATTTTTTAGAACTGATAAAGGGATTGCAAAGGCTGTTGAGAACGTTTCTTTTTCTGTAGATAAAGGGGAGATGCTTGGGTTAATTGGGGAGTCTGGCTGCGGAAAAACGACTGTGGCCCAATCTATTTTAAGGTTAATAGAATACCCAGGAAAAGTGGTGGCAGGCAGTGTTTACTTAAATGGAAAAAACCTTTTAAAAGCTACGGATTCAGAACTTACTGGTTTAAGATGGAGAGAAATTTCGGTTATTCCTCAAAGTGCGATGAATGCATTAAATCCAGTTTACACTGTCGGAGACCAAATTATCGAGGCGATCTTGCTTCATGATAATGTAAATAAAAAAGAAGCCGTTGAACGTACTAAGAGATTGCTCGAACTGGTAGGAATTGATGGAGAGCGGTGGAAAAGCTACCCTCATGAATTTAGCGGAGGTATGAAGCAACGCGTAGCCATAGCGATGGCACTAGCTTGTAATCCAAAATTGGTTATCTCTGATGAGTCCACAACTGGTCTCGATGTGCTAACACAGGCTCAGGTTATTGCCTTGATCAAAAATTTACAAAAGAAGATGAATTTGTCAGTTATCCTTATTTCTCACGATCTACCAATGGTAACTTCTATTTGTGATAGAATAGCGATCATGTATGCAGGTAATTTAGTAGAGTGGGCTTCAACGAAAGAAATTCTAAATGATGCAAGACATCCTTATTCAAAAGCTTTGTTAAATGCAACCCCTGATCTTTCTAATTCGGAGCGTGAAGTCATATCTATTCCGGGAAGTGTTCCTAGCCTAGTTAATATTCCTACTTGTTGCCGTTTCCATACTAGATGTCCTTATGCATTTGACCGATGCAGACAGGAAACACCCGAGTTTATGGAAATCAAACCGGGACATTATGTGGCCTGTTTTTTAGAGGAGGAACAAAATGGATAAATCAGTTCTGCTCAAGGTAAATCATTTAAAGAAAACGTTTGTTAAAAAGACAAGAACCCTACTGAAAAGAAAGAAAACAGATGTATTTGCAGTAAACAATGTGAATTTTGAAATTAGAAAAGGCGAAATTCTGGGGATTATTGGCGAAAGTGGATGTGGAAAAACAACAACAGCAAGAATGGTCATGCGTTTAATGAAAGAAACGAGTGGTGAAGTTTGGTTTGATGGAGTTGACCTATGTAAATTAAAGGAATCAGAAACCAATAAAATCAGAAAAAAAATGCAAATGATCTTTCAAGATCCTTATGATACGCTAAATCCTGGTATGAGGGTTGTCGATATATTAATGGAGCCCCTTAACGCTCATGAAAAAAAACTGGAATACGAAGAAAAAGTCAAACTAGTTAAAGAAGCTATTGAATCCATCAAATTAAAACCTGCTGAAGATTATATGTATCGCTATCCACACCAGTTAAGCGGAGGGCAACGGCAAAGAATAGCTATAGCGAGAGCCATAATTTTGAAACCTTCATTTATAGCAGCTGATGAACCAACCTCGATGTTAGATGTTTCTGTACGTGCAGAGATATTAAATATTCTCCTTGAATTGAGAAAGAAGATGGGGTTAACGATGATGTTCATTACCCATGATTTATCGACGGCAAGTTATATGTGTGACCGGATTGCTGTAATGTATCAGGGGCGAATCGTAGAAATTGGTCCCACTCAAAAAATTATTCATGTTCCATCCCATCCTTATACTAAGGCCCTAGTTTCGGTTGTCAAAGATTTAAACTATTTTATAAAGAATAGGGAGAGGTTGATTCTTGATGGTGAAGTGGATGCTACAAGAGAGGCAGTTGGATGTTCGTTTGTAACGAGGTGTCCTCACCAGGTAAGTGTTTGTCACAGCAAATCACCTAAAGTTGAATCATTAGGAAATGGCCATGAAGTAGCTTGCCATTGTCATGCAGACTTATTAGAAAGAACTTCTTAGGGATTAAAAAAAATTCAGGAATTAAAGAAACTGAAAGAATCACAAATAATTCCTTCAAGGAAATAATCTAGATGAACGAAGATTTCTTATATAGTTACCAACATTAATGTCAGTGAGGGTGTATTCGGTTGGAGTTACCATGACCTCATGTAAATCACTACTTGTAGATTAAGAAGAATTAAGTGATTTTAGGATTAAGAACTAAGTTTATAGTTATTCAATTAAAGGGCGCATTTTCAGAGGATCTGATATGCGCTTTTTGCATGAAAGGGACAGATTGTTGAAGAATAGCAAGGGAAAATATCAACTTTGACAGACGTATACGAAGAATTTAAAGGTTTGGGTATGTTAAAAGGCAGTCTTTGTCTGCATTATAATGACATAGAACGGCGTATTGCGTTTGATAACTGGGCAATTACTCAAAAAAACAGCACTTTATATACTTAAGGGGACAATGAAACGCGCTATTGATTTTTTGTCAGCAGAAAATACACATTTTGAGAACTTTTTGAGCATAAGCTCTGGGTTCTTATGCCCAAAGCTTTTTCTATATTTACTTTTGAATTTTGTTAATGATATTCTGCCCATATTTATTTGTGTAATAATAATAGGTGTACGATTCTCCTGAGATTAAATTCTTTTTATACCAATCATTAGATGATCTAAAAACCATATACTTACCGGAAGATGTTTTCACTTCAAAAGAATTGCCATCAGCCCACCCAATCAAAATCCCTTTTTCATAATGAGACTGTTCAACATTGGACCATGCAGCCTCAACAGGAATTGCAGCTCCCACACCTGAAACCAGCATTCCAGCGATCCCAAAAGCAACAGCAAACTTTTTCAATTTCTTCATACTAAATCACCCCCAAAACATTATCATCATTGCTAATATTAATATTTATATTATCATCACAAGAACAAATACAGATGTATGTTCTCATTATGTAAACATTATATGCAAAAAAAAGGAAAAAAGAAGGGGGCCATTTTCTTAAAATATCAATAATTTGTGAAGTGTTGTACTTAAAGTAAAGGGTGCTTTACTTCAATAAGTGGTAGGTTTTAAGGAACAATAAAGTTATATAAAAACGTCAGTCATGTTATTTTATGAAAGGGCGCGTTTCTGTAATAAGGAACAGCCCTATTTCCATTATAGGGCCAAATTCTTGAACAAGATAAGTCAATAATCTAATTTTAAAGGAGGTCGATGTGGTTTCTATTCTGGGAATTAATTCAACTTACATCGGAGTTTACTTGAATAAGCACACCAACCTTAAATATTTTTTGGGCTTATATTATAAATTTTTTTCTTTGAATGAGGAATGCTTTTTATTTTTGCTTAAAACAAAAATATACAATAAAAATGTTATCCTAATTAATAAAAAATTATTGTAAAACGATAAAATGTATATTAAAATCAAAATCGTAATAAATAAGTGAGGTGCTTTTTATGGAAAAAGTAACAACGTTGTTTTTAAAAATAGCTGTTATTCTTTTAGGAGTCCCAGTTCTTGCTCTGTGCATCTTTTTGGTGCCTGAGATGGCGAACCTTGCAGCAAAATTGCTTCCAGAGTTTGCTTTTATAAAATATATCGTTTTCATCGCTTTTGATGCATCGGCGATACCTTTTTACTTTGCTTTGTATCAGGCTTTCATACTCTTACGCTATATTGACAAAAATAAAGCTTTCTCTGATTTATCTGTAAAAGCTTTAAAGAAAATCAAATACTGTGCCATCACAATCAGTATTTTGCATGTGCTAGTTTGGCCGCTCTTCTATATCTTTGCGGAAGTAGACGACGCACCAGGAGTTATCTTTGTCGGATTGGTTGTTCCTTTTGCTTCGATGGTTATCGCAGTCTTTGCGGCTGTTCTCCAAAAACTTTTAAAAGAAGCAATTAATATCAAATCAGAAAATGATTTAACGGTCTGAGGTGAATAACAATGGCAGTTATAATCAATATTGATGTGATGTTAGCAAAAAGGAAAATGAGCGTAACAGAACTTTCGGAGAAGGTTGGAATAACAATGGCGAACCTTTCTATATTGAAAAATGGAAAGGCAAAAGCGATTCGATTATCCACTTTAGAGGCAATTTGTAAGGCTTTAGAATGTCAGCCTGGAGATATTTTAGAATACAAAAGTGACGAAGACAGTTAAACATTGTGGAGGAAACTTAGTATAACAATTATTAGGGGAGGTATAACTATGGACATTAACAATTTGATTATTGAAAATATTGCTAACCCCCATGAGCTGGAGAGAATGTATAGAAAAGACCCGAAAGCTTTTAATAAGTCATTCTCACAAGCATGGGAACAAAATCCTGATTCTCAGATTCTTGGTGTTTGGTATGAAAGATTGCATTTCAAGGAGACGGCAAATACGGAAAAATCTTCCTTGATTCAAAAAGGTTTCTTATTCATGGGCATTTTAGCCATTCTGGCCGGGATAAGCACCAGGATCATTTTCCATTTTGTCGAAAAGGAAGCAATTGCTCCAATTAACCTGGCTTTTGGTATAATTCCCTTTATTGCTGCCTATTTTGTTTACAATAATACTCCGAAAAAAAGTGTTATTTATTCCATTGCAGCGCTGTTCCTAATTTCCGGGTTTTATCTTAATATGCTGCCATTAAATTATAAAGACAGTATTATCCTTGCTTACACCTTCCCATATTCTTATGGGTATTGGTAGGGCTTGCATTTACAGGAAATGAATATTCAAAAGGCAGTACAAGATTAGCCTATATTAAATTTAATTTGGAATATTGTATTCTCTACGCCAGCATGGCAGTTAGCGGAATGGTACTAGCAGCATTAACCATGCAGTTATTTAGCTTTGTTGGCTTGGATATAGAAGACTTCTATTTTAGTAATGTCGTTTTATTTGGTGCTGCCGCTCTCGCTATTGTGGCTGCATACCTGGTATCAATGAATCTTAAACTTGCAAAGAATATTACACCATATATAGCTAAAATTTTTAGTCCTCTTGTCCTGGTCACGTTGTTGGTCTATCTTATAACGGTTATATGGGTCGGAAAAAATCCATTCTTGGACCGAAATTTCCTGATAGCCTTCAACGGAATACTCCTTGGTGTATTGGCCGTTACCATATTTTCCATTACCGAGAGCGACACAGACGAGAAAAAGAACATTTCAGATTATATAAATTTTGCCTTAATTGTTCTTGCGCTTATCATTGACAGTGTGGCTTTGTCAGCCATCGTGTTCAGACTTTCTTCTTATGGGATTACGCCTAATAGACTTGCTGTTTTAGGAGTAAACATACTTATCTGGGCAAATCTAATTTGGATTATGCTCTCCTATATGCGTTTTCTACAAAACAAATCCGGACCTTCAACTATTCAAGATGCCGTTACAAAGTATTTGCCGTTCTACGGACTTTGGGCAGCTTTCGTTACATTTACATTTCCTATAATTTTTAATTAGAAAGGCTCTGTTAATATAACGAAAAGCTAATCTTCTAAAACTTATAAAATCCTTAGAGCCGATATTATGCAGCTTTTTATACAGAGTTGCATAGTTTTGGCTTATTTTCATTACTAAAGTTAAAAAGAGGGTATTCAAACTAGAAGACATAATATATTGTTGCAACTAGATTATTTAAAATATGTCCAGTTTCATGTGCCCAACGAAAAAGGACTTCATGAAACGTATTTGATAAGCTAAACTTGCAGGTTTTTAGTTTGAGTTTGATTTAGATTAAATGTGAAAAGATGTACTTACACAAAAGAGGGCGTTAGTTGAAGAAGAATTAAGTAATATTATAAGTGAGGTCAGACTTTAGTTATTCAATTAAACCAGCTAATAGATTGTCAATAAAAATCTTTTAAATTAAAAATCACTTCATGCTATACTAAAAATGAACAACTCAAATAACCCTCCGAATC
>NZ_JACJHX010000024.1 GCF_014138605.1 Peribacillus huizhouensis
ACACCCGTTCCCATTCCGAACACGGAAGTTAAGCTCTTTAGCGCCGATGGTAGTTGGGGGTTTCCCCCTGTGAGAGTAGGACGCCGCCAAGCAATATTCATAATGGAGGATTAGCTCAGCTGGGAGAGCATCTGCCTTACAAGCAGAGGGTCGGCGGTTCGATCCCGTCATCCTCCACCATTACCTACAGTGCCGGTGTAGCTCAACTGGTAGAGCAACTGACTTGTAATCAGTAGGTTGGGGGTTCAAGTCCTCTTGCCGGCACCAGTTTCATTTACAGATTATTTGAGTAAGACGAGCCATTAGCTCAGTTGGTAGAGCATCTGACTTTTAATCAGAGGGTCGCAGGTTCGAATCCTGCATGGCTCACCATTATATAATATTGCGGGTGTGGCGGAATTGGCAGACGCACCAGACTTAGGATCTGGCGCCGCGAGGCGTGGGGGTTCAAGTCCCTTCACCCGCACTTTATCATGCGGAAGTAGTTCAGTGGTAGAATACAACCTTGCCAAGGTTGGGGTCGCGGGTTCGAATCCCGTCTTCCGCTCCACTTTTCGTATGTGCCGGGGTGGCGGAACTGGCAGACGCACAGGACTTAAAATCCTGCGGTAGGTGACTACCGTACCGGTTCGATTCCGGTCCTCGGCACCATTTTAAATATATATGCGCCCGTAGCTCAATTGGATAGAGCGTCTGACTACGGATCAGAAGGTTATGGGTTCGACTCCTTTCGGGCGCGCCATATATATACGGGAAGTAGCTCAGCTTGGTAGAGCACTTGGTTTGGGACCAAGGGGTCGCAGGTTCGAATCCTGTCTTCCCGACCATGTATATCCAATCAATTGTTATGGGGCCTTAGCTCAGCTGGGAGAGCGCCTGCCTTGCACGCAGGAGGTCAGCGGTTCGATCCCGCTAGGCTCCACCATTTCTTCAAACTTATATTATTTTGGCGGTGTAGCTCAGCTGGCTAGAGCATTCGGTTCATACCCGAAAGGTCGTGGGTTCGACTCCCTCCGCCGCTACCAAAATATAAGGACCTTTAGCTCAGCTGGTTAGAGCAGACGGCTCATAACCGTCCGGTCGTAGGTTCGAGTCCTACAAGGTCCACCATATAATGTTATTGGAGGTATACCCAAGTCCGGCTGAAGGGATCGGTCTTGAAAACCGACAGGGGAGTCAAATCCCGCGGGGGTTCGAATCCCTCTACCTCCTCCATTTTTTTAAAACAAATTACATCATTTCTATTATCGCGGGGTGGAGCAGTCTGGTAGCTCGTCGGGCTCATAACCCGAAGGTCGCAGGTTCAAATCCTGTCCCCGCAATCTGGTCCGGTAGTTCAGTTGGTTAGAATGCCTGCCTGTCACGCAGGAGGTCGCGGGTTCGAGTCCCGTCCGGACCGCCATTTTTATTAAATAGTTAAGTTTGCTTTTGAAAGTTGATTGGCTCAGTAGCTCAGTCGGTAGAGCACGTTGAATAAGCTTCTCAGAAAAGCTGCAGCGTACCCATCGAGTTGCTACTTGAATAATCCTCCTGAGATGGGGATGAAGGACAACGCTAATTTTTATTTAGGGTGTCAAATATAATACGGCTCAGTAGCTCAGTCGGTAGAGCAAAGGACTGAAAATCCTTGTGTCGGCGGTTCGATTCCGTCCTGAGCCACCTTTATTGTGTAAGATTTTATTATGGCGATTGTGGCGAAGTGGTTAACGCACCTGATTGTGGTTCAGGCATTCGTGGGTTCGATTCCCATCAGTCGCCCCATTTACGCGGGTGTAGTTTAGTGGTAAAACCTCAGCCTTCCAAGCTGATGATGAGGGTTCGATTCCCTTCACCCGCTCCAAAATGGGCCTATAGCTCAGCTGGTTAGAGCGCACGCCTGATAAGCGTGAGGTCGATGGTTCGAGTCCATTTAGGCCCACCATAATCCTATATTTTTTGTTCCGCAGTAGCTCAGTGGTAGAGCATTCGGCTGTTAACCGAACGGTCGTAGGTTCGAGTCCTACCTGCGGAGCCATATGGGGAAGTACTCAAGAGGCTGAAGAGGCGCCCCTGCTAAGGGTGTAGGTCGGGTAACCGGCGCGAGGGTTCAAATCCCTCCTTCTCCGCCATTTGGCCCCTTGGTCAAGCGGTTAAGACACCGCCCTTTCACGGCGGTAACACGGGTTCGAATCCCGTAGGGGTCATATAGAAAATGTGCATACATCTAAGTATGCATCTTTTTTATTTGATTTTATAAGTGAATTTATAACAGTTTTGAGATTTTCTACGATTAGCACATTTTATAGCTTTTTGTTATTTGGATAAGCTTTTCTGTTCTTTACTTCTACATCATTTCCTACATATGCTTCATATTCTTCTGTAAAGCCTTCTGTTTCGTCTTCATTATCAAAAAGAGTATCATAACTCTCATGATCGCCACTATAGTCAGAAGGGGTCTCTGAGGTTCCAAAACGGGCAACCTCACGAAAGCTATCTTCTTTGTCAGTGATTTCATTATCAGTACGACGATTTTCGAAATGGTTTCCTAAAGATGGGATAAGTACATCTTCTTCTACAGGCCGTGCTTGAATAGTGTTTTGTGTTTGAGAGTGCTCTAAGCAATATAGAGTGGCTGGGACTGCCTCGAGTCGTTTTATAGAAATGGTTTTACCACAGACTTTACAATGGCCATATTTACCTTCATTTATAGCTTGAAGGGCTATATTAATTTTCTCAATCTCGGATTTAGCATGATCATTCAATGCCATAATTCTTTCTTTGTCAAAAAGTTCAGTACCCATATCGGCTGGGTGGTTATCGTAAGAAGATAATTCGTCTACGAATTCTTTTTGACCTACTTTTACTAAGGTTTCTTCATCACTTTGAATTTGGTCTTGGAGATGTTCTTTTTCCATGAGTAATCTATCTTTTAAATTTTGAATTTGCTTTTTAGCAGCCATTTCCATTTCACTCCTTGGGCGATTTGTTTTGGACGTATTTGTACAATACCCTATTGGCGGTGGTAGAAACATTTTAGGGGCATGAAGAATGAGGATGTAAAGGTTTCTTTTCTTTTTTTCTAAGGGCATTAAGAGCAAAAAGAGGATGTCCCAAAAGCAAAGGGTCAGATCCCGCAATAACTAAATACAGTATAGAATAAGTGTATTAAACACTAAATACTGATTTAGAGTGCGAGGTCAGATCCTTTTGGGACATCCTCTTTTTTATTAAGCAAAATAGCTAATCAATAATCCTATAGATAGAAGTAAACCGAAAATTGTGTTTGTTTGAGCAGTTGCTTTCATAGCAGGCATCATTTCAATCGGAACAGTTTTCCCAATAAAGCCTTTTGTTGCTTTTACCGCTTTAGGTATACTTAGTAGAATTAGTAGAATCCACGGTGTAATGATACCGAGTGCAACGATAAGAATAACCCATAGGTATGAAATGGCGAACATAATCGCCATAAAGCGCACACTTTTTTCACGTCCTAGTAAAATCGGTAATGTACGTCGGCCATTTGCTTTATCACCATCGTGGTCACGTATGTTATTAGCCATATTAATTAAGCCAACTAGAATAAGACTAGGGATTGCTACAAATGAAACTTCACTTGTCACATGTCCTGTTTGGATGAAGTAAGCAATTAGTATAATGACGTAGCCCATGAAAAATCCAGAAAAGAGTTCGCCAAATGGTGTAGATGAAATAGGAATAGGCCCTCCTGTATATACATATCCGATGAGCATGCAGATTAAGCCGATTACTGCAAGCCACCAGGAAGAAGCAGCACAGATATATAGACCAAGTAAAAGAGAGATTGCATAAAAACTAAGTGCCAAATTCATAATTAACTTGGGCGTCATTCCATGGCGGACGATTCCACCACCAATGCCAACTGATTCAGCAGTATCTAGTCCACGTTTATAGTCATAGTATTCATTAAATAAATTAGTAGCTGCTTGTATTAATAGGCTAGCGATTAGCATTGCAGCAAATAGTAGCCAGTTCACTTCCTCTGCTACTAAAGCGAGCAAGGTACCAATTAATACGGGGACAAACGCTGCAGTCAACGTATGTGGGCGAATCAGCTCCCACCAGATCTTCCAGCTGTGTTTTTCTTGTTTAGGTGAAACAGAATTAGATTGTATAGACATTTCTCTTCTCCTCTAAAGTTAGCTTGCATATGTGATCACAAATGAAATATTGGTACAGAATAAGTGTAGGAAAACAAATTAAGAGTGTCAATGTCTATTTGTGATTTTCTTAACAACTATGTTAGTAAAGAGAATATATTAATAAGGAAATAAGTTGTCAAAAAAGGTGGATAAAGACCGCAATAATTGACATTGAGTCGAAATGAGGTGTATCTTTAAATAGGTTTGTATGCTTTTAAAATGTTGACATTAAGGGGGATTTTTTTTGGCTATCTCACATGAAACTGAATGGTTTTATGGACTTCAGCAAGCTGTGCAAAAAGCGAAACAGCTAAAGCAAAAAGTCTTGTTCAGTGTAGTAAGGAAAATCGATGATATAGACCCCCTTTCATTTTATCAAGCTGGAAGAGAACGGTATGTAGGAGAACGCTTTTACTGGCAAGATCCTGAAAAAGAACTGATCATTGCTGGTTTAGGTATAGTGGAAAAAATCCAAGTTAAAGCGGATGCTAACAGAGTGAGGAAGATTGAAGCAAGCTGGACTGAGCTTCAGAAAAATGCTGTTAAAGCAGGTGTTTCCGGAGTAGTAGGTACAGGTCCGTTAGTGTTTGGTGGATATTCATTTGATTACAATAAAACGGATTCCCTGCTTTGGGATCAATTTGGTGATAGTTTATTTTATATTCCTGCCTTCATGTTATCCATTGTGAAGGGACAAGCATATTTAACGACCAATATTGTTTGCACATCGGAAGATCAAGCAAACCTCTTCAAAGATCTGATAAATGAACGGGAAAATGATATTAGAAATCGTTTGACAAATGTAACTGTAAGCGAAAATGAGACTTTGGAACAAATCGAGGATGACCCTGAGGGTTGGAAGAAGATTGTTGCAGAGGCCGTTTCACATATGAAACATTCAGAGTTGGATAAAGTTGTTCTAGCGAGAGAATTGCGGCTTGTGTTTAAGGAACGAATTGAAACTGTAGCTGTTCTTTCACGGCTTCTAAAGGAACAAACAAGGAGCTTTATTTTTTGTCTAGAATCTGCTGGGGATTGTTTTATTGGAGCGACCCCTGAGCGCCTCGTTAAAAAACATGGTGATGAATTGTTCTCCGTGTGTCTTGCAGGCTCAATTGCTCGTGGCAAAGATGTAAGAAAAGATAAGCAGTTGGAACAAGAGCTACTGCATGATCAAAAAAACCTACTTGAACATCAATATGTCGTTTCAATGATTAAAGATGCACTAAGTTCGGTTTGTACAAAGCTTGAAGTACCTAAAGAGCCGACTGTTATGAAAAATAGACATATTCAGCATTTGTATACACCAGTGAGTGGAGAATGCGATGCGAATGTGTCTATTTTCGACGTAATAGGCAAACTCCACCCAACCCCTGCAATGGGAGGTTTGCCAACGGAAAATGCAGTTGCATGGATTCGTGATAACGAACAACTGGAGCGTGGCTTTTATGCATCACCAATTGGCTGGTGTGATTCTTATGGGAATGGCGAGTTTGCAGTGGGGATTCGATCAGCGCTCATTCAAGGTAATGAAGCTTCATTATTTGCTGGCTGTGGGGTGTTAGAAGATTCGACCCCTGAAAGTGAATACGAAGAAACAGCAATTAAATTTAATCCGATGTTAAGTGCTTTAGGAGGGAATCTTCATGAATGATCGTGATACGTTAACTGCGTATGTGGCGGCTTTTGTCGATGAATTAGCTCGAAATCAAATAAATGACGTAGTGGTTAGTCCAGGATCGCGTTCTACACCCTTGGCTTTGCTATTGGCAGAGCATCCAGAGATAAAGATTCATATTAATGTGGATGAACGCTCTGCTGCCTTTTTTGCGTTAGGGCTTGCAAAAGCAATGAAGAAACCGGTGGCTATGCTTTGTACATCAGGTACAGCAACGGCAAATTATTATCCTGCAATAGTAGAAGCATTCTACTCTCGGGTTCCACTGATAGTCTTAACGGCTGATAGACCACATGAACTACGTGATGTCGGTGCACCGCAGACAATTAATCAAATCGGGATGTATGGTAATCATGTGAAATGGTTTGTTGAGATGGCGCTTCCCGAAAGCAGCATGAGTATGATACGGTATGCGCGAACGATTTGTGCAAGAGCTGTAGCGACTGCTGCTAATGAGCCAGCAGGTCCGGTTCATCTAAATTTCCCTCTGCGAGAACCGCTTATTCCGAATTTGGCAGAAGCGGAAAAGTACCGTCAGGAGAAACAAGCTACTGTAGCGATTGAACCTGGTGCGTTAACATTATCGACGAACCAATTGGCTGCGATAGCTAAAGAGATTGGGCAAGCTAAAAGAGGGCTGATTATATGTGGAGACCTGAAGAATAATGGCATGAAAGAGGCCGTAACAGAGCTTGGCGAAACACTAGGATTTCCTATTCTTGCCGATCCACTCTCACAGTTGCGAAGCGGTCAACATTCTTTTTCGAACGTGATAGACTGCTATGATACTTTTTTACGCGATGAGCAAGTGATAGAGGCATTTCATCCAGATGTCATCCTCCGCTTTGGAGCGATGCCAGTGTCGAAACCTTTGCTCCTTTGGTTAAAAAAACAACAAGCTCAGTATTTTGTCATTGATGGTGGAGCAGGTTTTCGGGACCCAAGTGGCCTTGCAACGCATATGGTCTACTCGGAAGAAGAAAAATTTTGCCGAGATCTTGTCGAACGACTTCATAAAAATCTTGATCAAGGCTGGTTGCAACGCTGGGTTAAGGTTAATGAAGCGACAAAACATGCACTCCGAAGCATAGCTAATGAAGAAGAGTTGGATGAAGGGAAGCTATTTTATCATTTAAACGAGCTTATGCCGGAGCATTCTCATTTATTTGTCGGAAACAGTATGCCTATCCGAGATTTGGACACGTTTTTCTTTTCAAATAATAAAAACGTAGAAATCTATGCTAATCGTGGTGCAAACGGTATTGATGGAATCGTTTCGACCGCTCTTGGTGTGAGTACGGTTAAAGAAAAGACCGTACTTGTGATAGGTGATTTAAGCTTTTTCCACGATATGAATGGTTTGCTTGCTGGAAAGCTTCAAGGACAAAATTTGACCATTTTGGTGATTAATAATGATGGGGGCGGAATCTTCTCTTTCTTATCGCAAGCATCAGAAAAAGAATATTTCGAAGTATTATTCGGTACTCCACATGGACTTGATTTTTCACATTCAGCCCAACTTTATAATGCAACATATCAAAAGATCCAGAATTGGGATGAATTTAGCGAGGTCTTTACAGCGTCATTTTCAATACCTGGATTAAAAATCATTGAGATTCCGACAAATCGCGAGTCGAATGTTCTAAAGCATCGTAATTTGTGGAGTTTTGTTTCCCGGGAAATAGCAGATGCATTAATCGGGGAAATACAGTGAAACTTGTTTGTCGAAGTGTCGAGTACCATATAGATATCATAGGTCAAGGTGAACCTCTTCTCCTTTTACATGGATTTACAGGTAGCCTTGAAACATGGAGATTTCTAGGGCATATGCTAAAGAGATATCAACTGATCATGGTGGATATCATTGGCCATGGTTCTACAGGGTCTCCAGACAATGCCGAGCGATATACTATGCTGGAAGTAGCGAAGGATCTTCGGGAAATTTTAGAAAAACTTTCGATTCAAAAAATCCATGTGCTTGGCTATTCAATGGGTGGAAGGCTGGCACTGGGTTTTGCTTGCTTATATCCTGAATATGTACAGTCATTGATTCTTGAAAGTGCTTCTCCAGGTTTGAAGACAGAGACTGCTAGACAGGAGCGCAGGATTCAAGATGCAAAGCTAGCGAATAAAATTATCGAAAGAGGCATTTTGGCGTTTGTCGCTGACTGGGAGAATATCCCCCTATTCGATTCACAGAAGAAATTGCCGGTTGAAAAACAACAGTCCGTTCGAAAAGAGCGGCTTGGGAACACGGAACTTGGCCTTGCGAACAGTTTACTTGGAATGGGCACGGGCTCTCAGCCTTCCTGGTGGAGTCAGCTTGAAAACTTATCGATGCCAATCCTTCTTATTACAGGGGAGCTAGATAAAAAATTCTGTGACATAGCAAAAATGATGCAATCGATTATGAAAGAATGCGAATGGCAAATAATAAATAATGCTGGCCATGCAATTCATGTGGAAGATGAAGAGAAGTTTGGTAAGATAGTAAGTGTGTTTTTAACAAAACAATTAAGGAGGATATAAGATGACAATTCAGTGGGAAACGATTCGTGAATATGAAGAAATTTTATTCGAAAAATATAATGGAATTGCTAAAGTATCAATTAACCGTCCACATGTACATAACGCGTTCACTCCGAAAACAGTATCTGAAATGATCGATGCCTTTGCAAGAGCACGTGATGACTCTAGTATTGGTGTGATTATTTTAACAGGTGAAGGTGGTAAAGCATTCTGTTCAGGCGGTGACCAGAAAGTACGTGGCCATGGTGGATATGTAGGCGATGATGAGATTCCACGTTTGAACGTATTAGATCTACAACGTTTAATTCGTACGATTCCAAAGCCAGTTGTTGCTATGGTTGCTGGTTATGCCATTGGTGGAGGACATGTACTACACATCGTCTGTGACTTAACAATTGCTGCAGACAATGCAATCTTCGGACAAACAGGACCAAAAGTAGGAAGTTTTGATGCGGGCTATGGTTCTGGCTACTTAGCACGAATTGTAGGACATAAGAAAGCGCGTGAAATCTGGTATCTATGCCGTCAATACGGTGCTCAGGAAGCATTGGATATGGGCTTAGTTAATACAGTTGTTCCTTTAGAGCAATTGGAAGCTGAAACTGTACAATGGTGTGAAGAGATGCTTGAAAAGAGTCCGACTGCTCTTCGTTTCTTAAAAGCTGCATTTAATGCAGATACAGATGGTCTGGCAGGCATTCAGCAATTTGCTGGTGATGCTACACTTCTGTATTACACAACTGACGAAGCAAAAGAAGGCCGCGATGCTTTCAAAGAAAAACGTAAACCTGACTTCGGTCAATTCCCGCGTTTTCCTTAATAGATTAGACAAAGCAGCTTGGCGAGTTTCTCGTCGAGCTGTTTTTAGATTTGCATCGGAACGATTAGAAATTATTTATGTGGATTTTTTTAAGACTGTTCTTATCTACCACAAACAGCCAAATTCTTAATAGGTAAGAGTTACCCAGCTGATAGGGAGAAACAAGCCTCACAATTTTCATCATATGTTAGCTATTAGGTTGACCGAAACACTGGCTTTTGATCTGAGAAATGTACCTAGACTTTACAGAAAGAGGCGCTTGTCATGAATAAAACCGAAAGACTGCCCAATTGGCTAAAGAAAAGAGCTAAGTTGTCGCCGAATCGGCCAGCTCTTGAATTTGAAGGAAAGGTTCTTACTTTTCGCGAGCTTGATTCGTTAGCGGAAGAAATGGCAGCAAAGCTTGCTTCTCAAAATGTAAAACGGGGAGATTCCTGTGCTTTATTAATTCGGAATCACAAAGATAGTGTTGTAATCATTCATGCTCTGTTTTATCTTGGTGTGAAGATTGTTATGCTAAATACCCGCTTAACTGCGGCTGAACTTATTTGGCAGCTTCGCGATAGTGAAGCAAAGCTGCTTTTGTCTGAACAATATTTTTGTGAAAAACTAAATGATATTCAATCTTTTATGCAGGAAATATCCATTATTGAAAAAGAGGACTTAGCTTCTATTCGAGGTATAGAAGACGTAGCCATTTTAGAAGAATTTGATTTGCATGAGACAGCAACTATTATGTATACATCGGGGACAACGGGTAATCCAAAGGGAGTCATTCAAACTTTTGGAAATCATTGGTGGAGTGCAATAGGTTCGGTTTTGAATCTTGGTCTGACAGAACAGGACAGCTGGTATTGCGCGGTTCCTATTTTTCATATTAGCGGGCTTTCAATCTTTATGCGAAACGTTATTTATGGAATGAAGGTTGTGCTCGTAGATAAATTTAATGAAACAGAGGCCAATCAAATGATCATCGAAAATGGCGTGACAATTATTTCGGTTGTAACGACTATGTTAAATAGGATGCTTATTAATCTTGGGAGTGAGAAGTATCCAAACAGTTTCCGCTGTATGCTCCTTGGCGGTGGTCCTGCACCTCGATACATGCTTTTAGAGTGTAAAGAAAAAGGAATTCCCGTATATCAAACATATGGAATGACGGAAACGAGTTCACAAATTGTTACACTTGCACCTGAGGATAGTCTACAGAAAATAGGTTCGGCTGGGAAAGCATTATTTCCATCACAATTGCGAATTGAAAAGGATGGACTTGAAGCAGAACCGAATCAACCTGGTGAAATTGTCGTAAAAGGCCCGAATGTGACACAAGGTTATTTAAACCGAAAAGAAGCGACGGACGAAGCAATCAAGAATGGTTGGCTGTATACAGGTGATATAGGGTATGTGGATGAAGAAGGCTATCTATTTGTCATGGATCGTCGCTCAGATTTAATCATTTCTGGGGGAGAAAATGTTTATCCTGCTGAGATTGAAGCAGTAGTAAGCAGTCACCCAGATGTGTTTGAAGCAGGTGTAACAGGAGTGTCTGATGAAGTATGGGGCCAAATTGCTGTAGCCTTTGTTGTTAGAAAACCAGGAAGTGAGTTGACTGAGAAGCAGATTATTGAATATTGTTTAACATGTTTAGCTTCCTATAAGGTACCGAAAAGAGTCATTTTTTGCGAAGAGCTGCCCCGTAACGCTTCGAATAAATTGTTGCGAAGAGAATTAAGAAAGCGATTGGAGGACTAATTTTATGAGAATCTCTTCAGTTACTATTTCTCTTATTTCTGCTCCTTTAAAGATCCCATTTCTGACTCACTTAGAGAAGGTGACAAAACGGGAAGCAATCGTGATTGAAGTACGAGATAGTGATGGCAGAATCGGCTATGGTGAAGCGGTACCTTTTTCAAGCCCGTGGTATACGGAAGAAACAATTAAAACATGTTGGCATATATTAGGAGATTTTTTAATTCCGCTTGTACTAAGCCAGCCGATTCAACACCCTAAGGAACTTGTAAGTTTATGGGCCGGCATTCGAAGAAATTCAATGGCGAAGTCGGGCCTCAGTCAAGCCATTTGGGACTTATATGCAAAGCAGGAGGAAGTGTATCTTGGTCAACTATTCGGAGGGGTGCGGAAAACAGTTGCAGCAGGAGTTGTCATTGCAGCGGATGATGTGAGGAAAGCTCTTAAGCAGATCGATGAATTTGCTACAATCGGTTATCAGCGCTATAAAATAAAGATTCAACGATCTACGGACATTTCCGTTTTATCAGAAATCCGGCGTCATTTTCCAGACATTCCACTTATGGCGGATGCGAATTCTTCGTACTCTCTTTTGGATATGGAGCATTTGAAAAAGCTCGATGAATTCAATTTGCAAATGATTGAACAGCCACTCGGGCACGATGATTTAATGGAACATGCGATATTACAAAAAGAAATCAAAACGCCAATTTGTCTTGATGAAAGCATCTGCTCGTTTCATGACGCTAAACAAGCTTTAATGCTAGGGAGCGGTAAAGTAATCAGTATAAAGATGTCACGCGTAGGTGGATGGGCGGAGGCTGTCAACATTCATAATCTGTGCGTTGAGAATGAGATCCCAGTTTGGTGCGGTGGTATGATTGAGTTTGGGATTTCTAAAGCCCATAATATTGCACTTGCCTCTCTTCATGGATTCACGATTCCCGGTGATTTGTCGTCTTCATCACGCTACTGGGAGCAGGATATTGTTGATCCAGAAATTGTTGTCAAGAATGGTAATATAACGGTTCCAGATGGTGTGGGAATTGGCTTTGAAGTGGATGAACATAGATTGCAATCCATGATGATTCATCAGCAATTATTTAAAGTGTAATTGTGATTTGAGGAAGAAGTGATATATATTGCACTTCTTATATTATTTTTTGAAGTTTCAATAAAATAGGCACCTGACTGTTTTTTCTATAATTTTTTTTCGCTATAATTATGGTAATAAGCATCCAGAATCTGTATGGGAGATGATCTGATGACAAAGCCATATCTAATTGCGGACATATTACTAAGACGCGGCCTACCAGAGAATGTTGTTAAAGAGATCACAAGACTTGCGGAAAAGGAAATCATTTGGTTAAAGCAAAAATGGAGTTTGGATGAACTGGAACGCTAACTTGGGCATGCGACTATGAAAAAGAAAGGCAAGCTCCATAGGGGTTGCCTTTTTAACATCGGTTAAAAGAGGAAGAGTGAAATTGAACTAAGAATTGGAGAAATTGCATTTTATTCAAAATAAACAGGATGTCTCAAAGTCAGAACCTTTGGGACATCCTCTATTAATTAGTTTAATGCAGTTTTTAACGTTTCAAGGTTTTTATTCATTATGCTGAAATAATCTTCTTTGTTATTAATATCATTGTCGGTGAGTACAGATAAATTATGGAGCTTCAATGCTTTTGCACCAATTTCATCTTGGATAATTTTTGTTAGTTTGGATGAAATATTTTGTTCATAAATAATGTATTGAATGCCATTGTCTTTTGCTGTTTTAACAATGTTTTCTAGTTGTTTTTGTGATGGTTCGTTTGCTGAAATGCCAGAAACGCTGATTTGTTCAAGATCGTATCGCTTTTCCCAATAGCCATAGGCCGCATGTGATACGATCAGTTTTTTAGTTTTTGCTGTAGAGATCGTTTCATCAAATTGATGATCTAAATTTTTTAATTTTGCTGATAAGGCTTCATATTGTTTTTGGAAGTAATCAGCTTGAGCAGGCATTTTTTCAGAAAGTTCATCTTTAATGATTTCAGCCATTTGTGTAGCATAGACAGGATCAATCCAAATATGCGGATCTACGTCACCATGTTCATGCTGGTGTTCCTCCGAAGCAGCTTCCTCGTCATGATCATGTTCTTCCGAAGCAGCTTCCCCACCATGATCATGTTTATCTTCAGAATGAGGCAGATCAATCTTTTCACCTACTGCGACAACTTTTGCACCTTCGTCCTCGAGAATTGATTTAGATTTATTCACAAAGCCTTCTAAGTTATGTCCAATATAGAAAAAAAGATCAGACTGTGCCATTCCAATGATATCCTTTTGAGATGGTTCAAAACTATGTTCGTCCGTTCCTGGTGGATAGACCGTTTTGACGTCTACAAAATCGCCACCAATTTCTTTAGTGAAATCTTCTAAGGCATAGACTGTTGTGTAAACCATTAACTTTTCTTTGCTATCATCTGTTTGCGCGTCTTGTTTAGTAGTCGTTGAATTGCACCCTGCCAATAAAGTGGCAAATATAAACAAGATAGCGATACTGAGCTTTTTTTTCATTTATCTTTCTCCCCACTATATTTTTGTATATTAAACGAAACCATTACGGTTTAATAAAAATGAATATAAACGAAATCATTACGATTTGACTTAAGTATCGTACCTTAAATAAGCTAAAAGTGCAAGAAAAAAATTTAAGGTCGATGTTTGCAAGACTTATCAGGAACTGGGTCAATGCCGCCTGGATGAAACGGATGGCATTTAAGAATTCGTCTAATGGTAAGCCAGCTACCTTTAATGGGACCGAATCGTTTAATCGCTTCTAATCCATAATGTGAGCATGTTGGATAAAAGCGACAAGTAGGTGGTTTTAGAGGAGAAATAACTTTTTGGTAAAATTTTATTCCGAAAATTAATATCTTTTGCATTATAAGAATCAGCCTTCATTCTTTAGAATATATATTGGTAACAATATATCATATTTTCATTCAAAAAGATGCTGATAAACATTTTCCTTTTAATCCAACATTAAATTGATGAAATAAATCGGGATTAGATGTAGTATATACATATATATGGAAAGAGGAGTGATAGAATGCCTTCAGTAGAGAGTTTTGAATTAGATCATAATGCTGTGAGAGCACCTTATGTACGTCACTGTGGAGTACATAAAGTGGGGACAGATGGAGTAGTCAATAAATTTGACATTCGTTTTTGCCAACCTAATAAACAAGCAATGAAGCCAGATGTGATTCATACGTTAGAGCATTTGCTTGCTTTCAATCTTCGGGAGCACTCAGAGAAATATGAACACTTTGATATTATTGATATTTCGCCAATGGGCTGCCAAACTGGGTACTATCTTGTCGTAAGCGGAGAACCATCCGTTTCTGAGATCATTGATGTACTAGAAGACACAATGAAGGATGCTGTCCAAATAACAGAAATTCCTGCAGCAAATGAAAAACAATGCGGTCAAGCAAAACTGCATGACCTTGAAGGTGCGAAGAAATTAATGAATTTCTGGTTATCACAAAGTAAAGAGGATCTTCATAAAGTTTTTGGTTAAAAAACATCCAACAGCACCTGATCCCAACTAACACGTAGGTACTCAAATTGTATTACATTATAAAGGGAGCAATGCGGAGCAGGTTTTGCGAAGCTCTGCCCTCCACAGAAAAGTAAGAATAGGGTGTTTCCAGGGTCTAGTCTTGCACACTAAATCAGTATAGTGTTTATACTCATATACTGTTGGTAGTTGTTGCGGGGGCAGACCCTGTGCTTTTAAACACCTTTTCCTTATTGCTTGTCATCTGAAGTTTTGTCTGCTCCACTCTCATCTGGATGCGGTGATGGATCAATCGTATGTTTATAATCGTATCCTTTGTTTATGGTAAAAACAGATAGCGCTAAGATTACAAGGACAATAATAATGCTAATAATGATGAATGCTGTCACCTGTCTGCTCCTTTACATGTAATTTTCTTCTATTATACAGGAAAATACTAGATAAAACCTTGGCTCTTTAGGAAAAAATACATGTTTTAACTTAAAACAGAGCGGGAATTATAGTGTACAGGAGGGTGATAATGATGGCCAAAAATAATATTGTTGAATACAAACAAGGTGAGAATCGTAAAGTGGACCAATTGGTTGAACTGGTAAATCAAGAAATTGCAAACTTTAGCGTTTTATACACAAAATTGCATAATTATCATTGGTACGTAGACGGTCCCCATTTCTTCTCTCTGCATGTGAAATTGGAAGAACTCTACGACGAGGTTACAGCCCATATGGATGACCTTGCAGAAAGATTGCTTGCATTAGGTGCAAAGCCTGTAGCTACGCTTAAAGAACAACTTGATATAGCAACAATAAAAGAAGCGACCGGAAAAGAAGAAACAGAAAAAATGATACAAACAATCATTAGTGATTTTGAGCAATTGTCACAAGAATTTTCAAAAGCCATTGAATTGGCAGAAGAAAACACGGACCAAGTGACAGGCGATATGTTTGTAGGCATCCAAAAAAGCTTCGAAAAACATACATGGATGCTGCGAGCTTATTTAAAAAAATAGTAAAGTAATTTTGAAATCCCACCTTAACATAGGTGGGGCTTTTTTGGCGTGATGGAGAAGGGCATATGAAAAGCCTTCACAAATCGAATGAAGGCTTTTGTTTATGTATAAAAACGCTTTCAATGAATATTGCGAGGGTGATAATGGGTAACTTTTGTATTATTCATGCTATCGTGTGCAAATTTTCCTTTGAGTGATTCAATAATGTAAATACCAAGGAGATTGTTAATTTCTTGATCATCCATTTCTTCAAGTAAGTTGAAGATTTCCTTTCGATCAAGTTGTTCAAGGACAGCGAAGGTTAGCATATCAATATCTTCTTCATCACCAGACAATTTATCACGGTATAGGTTGTACAAATCCTCGATAAGTTTCATTTTTTCACCTCATTTTCAATTATTAATTCGTACTTATTATATGTTTTACCCTAAGAAAGATACTTAATCAATTATTTTACCTGAAAATTGCAAGTAATGGAAGAATAAGTGAAGTATGAACAAGGAAGACGCAAGGGAAAATAATACTAATATAGGAGGGATTAGAGTGGCTGAAAACCGAAAGACTTATTATGTTTGGCTGCCGAGTGGACAAATCTTTCAGGATAGTGAAAGTTCACCTTGGAATTATAAGATTGAAGCGAATGATGAAGAAATCGGCCAGCTTCGTGCATATTTTAATCAAAATTATTCAACAGAGATTGGGAACTTTTATCGGGCACATATTCCGTTTTTAGAGTATCACCATGATCCAGGAAATGATGCTTATGATAAGACGCTTCATGAGGTGTATGAGTTGATTTATAAACTTGGTGATACTAATGCGAGAAATCATATTGCGAATATGGGGATATTATCGTCTTTTCCTAGAGAAACAGGGGAGGATATGTAATGGGTATCTTATTTGAAGAATCAAGTTAAGGAAAGTGCATCTTAGGCTGTAGGCGGCAGATTGGATAGACCGGTATAGCGATATATAACAATCGGATAATGGATTGCTTCTGAACTGCCGATTTTTAATAAAGGCTGTTTTCACATACTTTGTCGCTTTTCAATCATTTTTACACTAATAACCCGGGTTGATTTCCGTTGCAGGTCCTCGCTTTCCGCGGGCGGTCTCAGAAGCCTCCTCAGTGCTTTGCACTTGCGGGGTCTCCCTCAACACGCTTTTCCCGCAGGAGTCTCGCACCTGTAACGAAGATCAACATCTGTTCGAATTGGTTTGGTTTCTTGCTAAAAACAACAATCTTTACGAAAAGAGCCTTAATAAAAAAGGGTCAAACACCGCTGCAGGGTGTTTGACCCTTTTTAGAATCCCTCTTTTACTCTCTTATTGTGGAAGTTCGATCTCTTGGGCAGAATTTATTACTTCGTCTGGGATGGTAATATCCTTCACGCCATTATAATTACTGAATGTTGCATTTGTTTTTTGTTCGAGTGTCGTTTCTTCACTGCCTTCAGTAGTCTTAAATGCCATATCCATAGTCATTGCCGTAGGATAAAAGTTTTTTTTGTCAATGGTATATGAATACTTTAATCCGCTAACATCTACATTTTGTAAATCAAGTCCTAATTCTTGACCAAAGCTTTGTGCGAGTTGCTCTTTCATGAACGCATTGAATTTTTCAGCTGAAGCATTTAGTGATAAAATGTAAGAGGAATCGTCTTGTTCAAATGTGAAGTCTTCAATATATTCTTGCATTTTTTTCAATTCGGCTGCTGGATCACCTTGCTGTTCTGTTGTTTTAAGAAGTTCTGTAGACATTTCGTCAGGGAGCTTCATCCATGTTCCTTGTGTTGGATCATATGTAAAGAAACCTTGATTTGTGAAATAACTTTCTGTTTTCATTGGTTCTTCACCTGGCATATTGATTGACATGACTTGATAGAGTGAGATTGGGTCTTGAATGACATCTATGTCAATGGTTGAACTAATATCCATTGGTTCTGAATCACTGCTAGAAGTGATGGTTTGCTCATTCTTCATCTTTACCGTTAAACTCTTTAGATCTTGACTTGCTGCAATGGTTTTTTCAAAAACTTCTTCAAGAGTAAGTGATTCTTCTTTTTGTGCAGGGTGTTCGGTGTTTGTTTTAGTTTCTGATTTTCCAGATTCTGAAACGGGTGTAGCTTTTTGGCCACAACCACTTAAAAGTACTACTAGTGCGAAGAACGAGATAGCTAATGATTTGAGCTTCATTACATCGACTCCTTTTTGGTCATATACATACATAATATAATAAAACAAGGGAAAAATGGTTATTTATCCCTTATATTCTATATAAATAAACCTTTCTGCCTAATTTTTTTAGGTGGGAAAACAGGGAGAAAGTATGAAAATATTTTTTGATAATCACGGACATCAAGTTGATTTTACCTGTAAAGCTGAATTTGGTGATGCGTGGCATGTGCTTGTTTTAACACGTTGGAACGAGCAATGGGTTGTAACTCGGCATAAGGTTAGGGGACTTGAATTTCCAGGTGGAAAGCGGGAAAAAGGAGAAACGATTGAGGAGGCAGCAGTGCGTGAGGTGTACGAGGAAACAGGTGGGAAGGTGGCCAGTTTGCTTTTCCTTGGACAATATCGTGTACATGCAGTAAGCGGGTTGTTTATTAAGTCGATATACTTTGCTGAACTGAGCGAGCTCGTTGAAAAGGACGATTATTTGGAGACGGAAGGACCTGTATTGTTAGATAAACTTCCAGATTGTTTAGAAGCGGACTCTAAATATAGCTTTATTATGCGAGATGAAGTTATTCCGTTAAGTATCGAGCGACTGCGCCACATTCAACCGAATTATAAATTATAAATAAGGCTAAGGGTCAGATCACGCAACTATTATTACTAGTAGAGCGAGGCTAGGCCCTTTTTAATAGCCTTATTACTTCAGCGGTCATGCTTAATTAACGCTTTTTCAAGCAGTTCAACGAGTTGATACATAACCGTGGCACAGACAGCAATAATCATGAGCGACAATAGGACAAGATTGAAATTAAATACTTGGAACCCGTAAATAATCAAATAGCCAAGACCTTTTGAAGAAACCAGGAATTCACCGACGATGACGCCAACCCAGGAAAGACCTACATTAACTTTCAAGGTCGAGATGATGGTTGGAAAGGATGCGGGTAGTACTGCTTCTTTAAACGTTTGAAAGCGGTTGGCGCCAAATGTTTGGAGCACTAATAGATAATTCGGGTCAACACCTTTAAATGCGGTGTAAACAACAATGGTCGTAATAATAACTGATATGATCGCTCCCATTGTAATGATAGACGTGAAGCCTGGTCCGAGTGCTACGATTAAGATTGGTCCAAGAGCGACTTTTGGCATCGCATTCAAGATGACGAGATAAGGATCAAGCACTTTTGAAAGAAATGGCGACCACCACAGAATCGTGGCAAGCAATGTTCCAAGCAGGGTACCGAGGATAAATCCAAGTACTGTTTCTGCCAAGGTTATACTTAAATGGTTAAACAAAGTGCCATCGGTAATTTTGGCTAAAAATAGTTGCCAAATTTTTGACGGTGAGCTGAAAATAAGTTGATCAATCCACTTGAGTCTTGAAGCAATCTCCCATCCCGAAAAAAAAGCAATGAAGATGAGAAGTTGATAAAAACGAACCCAACGTTTTTCTTTGACGAGTGCTGATTTGTATTGGTTATGCAGTGTATGAATACTCAAGACTCTCAAGCTCCTTCCATATCGTTTGAAATAGGGAGGAGTAGCTCGGATGGTTGCGGGCTTGAAAAGGAGTTAACGATCTAAGCTCATTAGGTACTTCGAATACTTTGTGAATTCTGCCAGGACGTGCCGCGAACATGTAAATACGGTCGCTCATGGCAATTGATTCGCCGATATCATGTGTAACAAGGACAGCTGTTTTTCCATATGCCTTCAATGTTTCAGAAACGAGGTCTTCAAGCTTCAGTTTCGTTTGATAATCGAGCGCAGAGAATGGTTCGTCTAGCAAGAGGATTTTTGGATCAACGGCGAGTGTTCTTGCTAGCGCTGCCCGTTGTCTCATCCCACCTGACAACTCCCTTGGGTATTGATGCTCAACACCAGGTAATCCAACATCTTGAAGGAGCTTGGTCGCAATTGATAGAGAAGCTTCTTTATCATGTTTTAATAACTTTAACCCGAGTGTTATATTTTGCCCAATCGTTTTCCACGGAAATAAGTAATCTTGCTGCAACATATAGCCTATTGAAAGCTCATCCCGTGAAAATACGGGCAGCCCTTCTAGCAAAACGGTTCCCGCTGTTGGTGGGAACAGACCAGCGATAATAGATAATAGAGTTGTTTTCCCACAGCCGCTTGGGCCAAGAAAGGAGATAAACTCCCCTTTCTTGATGGATAAATTAATATTTTGTAGTGCCTGTGTTGCCGTTTGCTTCGAAAAGTACGTGTGATCAACGTGATTAATCGTTAGAAAGTCCATAATTATTTCGATACCTTTTCTGCATATGTTGTGTTCACTAAGTCTTCATAGGTTAATCTACTTGGAAGCTCACCTGCTGCATCCATAATATTCTGTAAGTTATTCCACTCTTCTTTATCTAAAATAGGGTCTGTTGCAAATGAGCCTTGTGCTTTATAACGATCAACCACCGTTTCGATTAAAGCTACATCGCTGTCTTCAAAAAATGGTTGAATCACTTCAGCTACTTCCTTGCTACTATGCTCTTGCACCCAATCTTGTGCTTTTTTTACCGCACGGGTGAACTTTTCGACCGTTTCGCCATTCTTTTCTATATAACTAGCTTTGGTCATGAATGTTGTGTAAGGGATATGCCCTGATTCCGTTCCGAATGAAGCGACAATATGTCCTTTCCCTTCTTTTTCAAACAGGCTGGCAGTCGGTTCAAATAGTTGTACATAATCGCCTGTACCTGAAGCAAAAGCTGTTGCAACATTGGCAAAATCAATGTTTTGAATCAGCGTAAGATCGTTGTGAGGGTCGATGCCATGTTTCTTAAGTACAAACTCACCAGCCATTTGTGGCATGCCGCCTTTACGCTGACCTAGGAAGGTAGAGCCTTTTAGCATATCCCAAGAAAAGTCATCGATTTTTTCACGGGATACGAGGAAGGTTCCATCTGTCTGGGTGAGTTGCGCAAAATTAATTATTGGATCAT
Source organism: Peribacillus huizhouensis (assembly GCF_014138605.1). Lineage (GTDB taxonomy): Bacteria > Bacillota > Bacilli > Bacillales > DSM-1321 > Peribacillus > Peribacillus huizhouensis. The sequence continues at coordinate 20,655 of NZ_JACJHX010000024.1, forward strand.
TTGCACCTTGAGCAGTCACGTAAATCGATGTTTCAGACCCAACAAGGGCAACATCCGCGCCGTCCGATAATAAAGCAGTCATCGTTTTATCGCCGCCAGCTGTCGTTTTTAATTCAATTTTTAATCCTTCTTCTTCAAAAAAACCTTTTTCTATCGCTACATATTGCGGTGCATAGAAAATAGATCGAGTTACCTCGGCGACTCGTACTTTTGTCAGATCTTCTTTGCCACATGCTAAAAGAGCGAGGATTAAAAAACATGCTAATGCGATCATGAATCCTGATTTTACCCAATGTTTCATCTTTCATTCCTCCTCTAATCATAGGTCATTCACCTAAAATAACGTATGCAGAAGTGAAAAATGTGTGAATGCCTATAAGAGAAAAAAGGATCGAGCCACTTCAATAAACCAACATAATAGCCTCCCATATGTTCCCCAATAATAACTGCACGCGTACTTTCATATGAAAGTAGTAAAGAGGCTGGTTGTAAGTGTTGCTTTTTGACGATAGACACATACAACCATTCTCTTTTTCATTATGTTGTGCACATACCTATGCCAATGCGTTTTAGATATTTTGTGGATAACTGTCATCCTTAATAACGATTTAGTATGGTTTTCATTGTCACCTCAATAAGCTTGATTAATTATCGGCGTATCTCTTGGAAGATGGCAGATGCATTCGGTTGGCAATTTGTATTTGATGGAATCACTCTGCGTGGAAAAATGATAATGGTAGTTATATTCACTTCTATGTTGGGTATAGATGAGGAAAACTTCTTTTTCAACAGCTGTCTCTTTTTAAGAAGTGCGAAGTGACACTTTCCTTAGCACAGGTTTGCTAACCTTCGTAATTGACAGTCTGATCTGTTTTAAGTTAATGGCAATAGTACGAATCGATGTGGTGTGCCTGTTACATTAAATGGCGGTATGACGTTGCCTATTCTTATAAGCGTTTTTAATCCTTTGTAACAAATTTCTCTGAGCTTTGGTCGTTCTTGGCATGTCATATGCGGTTAAATTTAGAGAAATATAAAATGAAAACTAATAAAGTTTTAGGAGGAGTTAAAGATGACGCAAAATCAAAATAATAAATTTGTATTGGAACCAGCAGCACAAAAATTCGTTGAGGACACGGCTAACCCGCCGTACCTGTTTGATCTTGGCCCAGAGAAGGGCAGGGAAACTGTAGATGAAGTACAGTCCGGTGAGGTTAAGAAGTGGCCGGTTGAGGTAGAAGAGCTTGTCATTGAGGGAGAAACAACTGGACCTGTATCCATTAAAATATTGCGTCCTGAAAACGCCTCGGAAAATCTTCCAGTCATTCTATATACGCATGGTGCAGGCTGGGTTTTCGGAAACGCTCACACACATGATCGTTTAGTTCGGGAGCTAGCTGTTGGATCACAATCAGCTGTTGTGTTCACTAATTACAGTCTTTCTCCAGAAGCCAAATATCCGATTGCAATAGAAGAGGTCTATACGGTCTTAGAATGGATTGCTAAAGAAGGCGATCATCACGGGATGGATACAAGTAATATTACAGTAGCAGGTGACAGTGTTGGCGGAAATATGTCGGCAGCTATTACGTTAATGGCTAAAGAACGAAAAGGCCCAGCTATTCGCAAGCAATTACTTTTCTATCCTGTAACGGATGCTTCATTTGATACAGACTCATATAAACAATTTGCTACCGGATATTTTCTACGTAGGGATGGGATGCAGTGGTTCTGGGACCAGTATACTTCCGATCCACAGCAGAGAGCAGAAATTACTGCATCTCCACTTCGGGCAACAACAGAACAATTAAAGGGACTTCCTGAAGCTTTAGTTATCACGGCAGAAGCCGACGTATTGCGCGACGAAGGAGAGGCATATGCCAACAAGCTTCGTGAGGCTGGTGTAAAGGTAACTGCTGTGCGCTTCCAAGGTATCATTCATGACTTTGTGATGCTTAACGATTTCGCAGACACAGAAGCAGCAAAAGGGGCCATGATGCTTGCAAACGCATGGCTGAGTGAATAGAGAGAACATCCAAAAAAAGAAGATTAACTATTAATGGGCAGAACTTCTTTTGTCATAATCTCCTTTTCGATTTTTTTAATCAAAAGGGAGATTATGCTTTCAAAAACCTAAAGGATGGAATGAGGTACGCTTTTGGATGGAAGCAAAACCAGAAAGTCTAATGAATTTATAAAATTTTCCATGTTTTTAAGTCTCCTCTAGTATCGCTAATAACCTTCACTCCGCTTCGATAAAGAAAACAATACAACCCTAACTCAATGAATTACAGACTACATACACTGCGACATCATATCTTCGTCTGTGAGAGAGGACCCTCAACTTAACTAATCATCGGTATGTTTCACTATAAAAAGTCTAGATAATGCCTGTTAATGCGGGATAAAATGGGTGAGTTGATTTACAATAAGGGTTGAGTTTTATCCCGCATTAACGGACAGTAACCCCCCACCCCGAGGATTAGAGGAATCGAAGAAGCGTAGGTGGGGGATAACTGCCCGTAAAATCCCGATTGGTTCAACTAACAATCAGTTGGGAAAGGCACCCACTGATTGAAGTTTCACTTTATGAAAGGAGGATGTATGATGGAAGATGGCACAATTATAATGAAGCAGCGGTTTCCATCACCGCATCCAAATATTCGTCTGTTTATCGTAACGTATTTTTCGCAAGGCTTGAAAGTGAAGGGCCTACTTGCTGAGCCAGATGATGATCAAATTTATGACGGCTTCTTATATTTACGAGGAGGCATTAAAAATGTCGGTAAAGTACGCCCAAGTCGTATTGTTCAATTTGCAGCAGAAGGCTTCATTGTATTTGCACCGTATTATCGGGGAAATCAAGGTGGAGAAGGGGATGAAGATTTTGCAGGCGAAGATCGCGCTGATGGGATTAGTGGCTTTACATTACTCGAACAACATCCACGTGTAAATCCCGATAACATACATATTTTTGGCTTTTCACGAGGGGGCGTTATGGCCCTATGGACAGCCATCTATTGTAAAACAGCAGCTTCCGTTGTAACATGGGGCGGAGTGTCTGATATGTTTCTAACCTACGTGGAACGAGTAGACCTACGTCGAATGATGAAGCGTGTTATTGGTGGTACGCCTCAGAAAGTTCCAAACGAATATAAATACCGCACACCACTGTTTGCAGTAGATGAACTTTTTGCACCTGTCCTGATTATTCATGGTGAACAGGACAATAACGTATCGATTGAACATGCCTACAGGCTGGAGAAACTATTAAAGGAAAAAGACAAGCCTGTTTGGAGTTGGTATTTTGCCGAATTTACCCACTATTTTCCGCCGAACATCAACCGAAAAGTCGTTTGTGATTTAACACAGTGGATGAAAAACCAAACAAAAAAACAATGGGCTTAAAAACGTAAGTAAAGGAAAGAGGTTATGCTATGGGAATGCCGATGGAACTAAATACAATGATCGTGACAAAAGGCCGTGAAAATAGAGAGGAAGAAAATCTTTTCCGTTTGACGAAAGAAGGCTATCGCCTCTACCCAATTGATATTCCAATTGAAGTTCGCAAAACGATCGAAAGTGAAACAAACGGAATGGCCGTTATTCAAAAAATCTCTTGGACAAACAACCAAACCGAAATTACCTATCAGTTGGTGTCGTTGAATTCAACGAATTAAGCGAGCTGACCTAATAGAAACGGTCTCCATTTAGAGGTATAACAATATAAAGAACAGTACAAGTTAGGGTGAAAATGCATTGATTTCACCCTTTACATATTAACTGTTATCAATGCTTTACATTTATTAATAGCAAACCGTAAAATGTAGTCTTTTATAGAAATGGTTGATGCCTATAAATAGATATGGCGTCATATATAAATATAGAGTTTGGTAACACATGTATAATTTACGCTATTGACGATAAATATATAAAGTATTATATTATTATAAATAGTTAAAAAATTATAACTTTTCTTATCAAGAGAGGCGGAGGGACTGACCCTGTGAAGCCTCGGCAACCAGCATATCATGCCCGGTGCCAAATTCAGAGGAATTTTAACAATTCCGAAGATAAGAAGGTGGGTAAATCTTGATATAGTCATTCAAACTCCCCTTCTGTACATATGCAGTGGGGAGTTTTTTATGTTCCATTAAAATCGTTAATAAAAAAGACAGGAGGAATAAATTAATGTCAGCTATACATATTGCATTATTAGGCTACGGTACTGTGGGGAAGGGCGTTTATAAAACGATTCAAACACATCAGGAAAAGCTTAAGAATATTTTTAGGAAAGATGTAAAAGTGGTTGCAATACTTGTTAAGAATATAGAAAAACATCATGCACCAGATCCTGATATTCTGTTAACAGATGATTTTAACAAGATTGTTAAACTTGAGAAGCTAGATGTTGTAATTGATGCGATCTTTGGTAAAAATCCAAGCTTTACTTACTTGCAGCAAGCGATGAACAAAGGTTGTCATGTGATAACGGCAAATAAAGAAATGTTTGCCTATCATGGAACTCAATTAAAACAGTTAGCCAAAGAACAGGGAGTAACTTTGGGGTTTGAGGCGACAGTCGCAGGTGGAATTCCTATTATCCAAACACTAAGGCAATTGTTACATGTGAATACTATACAAAAAGTGCAAGGAATTCTTAATGGGACCTCTAACTTTATTTTGACAAAGATGAGAGAAGAACTTTATCCATTTGAAACAGCGTTAAAACTTGCTCAAGAAAAAGGGTATGCTGAAGCTGATCCTACAAATGATGTGGAAGGATATGATGCCTTTTACAAAGCAGTGATTTTAAGTGAACTGGCTTTTGGTGAGATACCTAATTGGGAGGATTCGATCCGACAAGGGATTCAATCAATCACACCTGAGCAAATTGAGCTCTTTTCAGCATTTGGATATCGATTTAAACATGTAGCTTCTATGGAAAAGACAGCAAAAGGGATCCTATGCACAGTCAAACCTGTTCTGGTAAATGAAACGCATCCATTTTATCAAATCGAAGGCGTGCAAAATGCAGTATCCATCGATGGAGATATCGTGGGGAACATTAGTCTCCAAGGGCCAGGAGCTGGAATGTTTCCAACAGCAAGCGCCATTATCGAAGACTTGGTTTATATAAATAAACATAGTTTTTCACCCATTTTCTTAGATGAACAAAATGAATTATCTGTGAAGGCATTCAAGACTTACTGGGCAATTGGAGGAGATGTGGCTGTAGAAAATATTCCTTCCCATATTCCAATCATTAACAGAATTAATCCAAACTTTCTTATTGTCGAAGCCTCGTGGGAAGAGATATGTAGTATTCAGTTGCCTAATGTTTATTTATATCAAGTTCTCGGGAGGGTATTACCTGAAAAAACGCTTGTTCGTTCATGAATTAATTTGACTTATAAAGTGGAACGCTTTACGTGGTGAAAGTCGCACAAACAACGTGAGTGGGAGGAAAAGGGAGCTATAACGCAAATCCTTACCTATCTGAATGGAGAATAATTGCTTATTAATATATGATATTAATAAGTAATCTAGTAATAAATGTAATATAAGGATGTATTTAATAGGTCGTATTTCTTTTGATGTATTTGATCTAAAATGGTATTTCAATCAGAAATGAATTGAGCTATTTCTTGCTCAACTTATAAGTTAAATTAGATGTGGGTATAATCCTCAAATTGAACATAGATAACGTTTAAAATTTGGCTATCTTTGTGATAGCCTTTTCTCATTATGCCAACGTTTCAGATTAGTCTAACTACAAAATTTAATTAATTTGCTAGGAATTAACGCTTGCAATACCAAAATCAGTTCAGATTAAGTAATAAAAATATAGAATAAAGGTAGATAAATGAAGAATATTAATACATTGCTTCAGGGCTTAAATTGGCACAACTCTGAAGAAGTACAAAAAAAGTCCATAAATGAGCTATCTAAACTAAGTGGTAAAGAAGTAATTATTTTAGCTGAACAAACAGAATTAAATCATAAAGCATGCTGGTTTAATTCAGCAATTGTCTTACAAAATATTGGATATCCAAACAATAAAGAATCCATTCCATACCTCATGCAATGGTTTCAAGATATTAACTGGCCTGGTGTAAGTACAGTTGTTGAAATCTTCAAAAGTATAGATAGGGAGGAACTTAAATTACATATTGATAATGCCATTACACAAGGACTCAATGAACAAGATGATTTCTGGATTTTTGGTTTATTATTTCTTATTGATAAATTACACATGACCCATATGTATGATAAAAAACATATTCATAAACTGGAGCAGTTTGCAGGTATTGAATAATTACTCATCTTAATCTACGGGGCGGTTTATTCAAGTAGGAATTTACGATTTCATACAAAATTATACTGTAAAAATGATACAATTAAACAAGAATTTAGGGGAGCGATTGTAAGGGGGAGCAATATGCTAAAAACATTAAGAATTATCTTATCAATAGTTGGTGTTATGTTAGCAGTTTTTTGTCTAATAACTCAAAATGTTGAGTTTATTCCTTATTTGATGTTGATATTAAGTATTTCAATAATGATTACAGGAGGAATTGAACTTCAAAAAGATAAAAAAGAGTTTTGGGGTTATATGTGCATCGGTGTTTCTTTGTTTGCTTTTTATGTTTCCATACAGGGGTTTTTATTAAGCTAAAGGGACAGTTAGTAAAACAATAGGATTATCTATTTCTACTAAAAGTATAAGCTGAATCAATTAAGTAACTAAAAAAATTAGTTAGGATGTTTTAGATAATCTGTAAAATAGCTCGATTAAAAATCCTGTACAATGCAGGATTTTTTCTTCTTAAACGGGAAGGGTTATTAAATTAGGAAAATTATTGTATTAGAGGGAGGGGAAATATGAAACTAAATGTTGGTACAGAAGAAGCAATTAAAAGGTGGGATCGTTTCGCGGATACATATTCAGCAACTCATACCGAACAAGGAGACCTTCATAAAGAAGTTTTTTTAAATCCAACATTAATAACACTTATGGGAAAGGTAAATAATAAAAAAGTTTTAGATGCTGGGTGCGGCGAAGGATATTTAAGTAGAATTTTAGCCAAGTCTAAAGCTGCTGTAACGGCTGTGGATTATTCACCAAGAATGATAGAAATAGCTAAAGGAAGAACTCCAAATGATTTGTTAATTGATTATAGGCAGGGTAATTGTGAGGACTTGAATTTTTTAAAAGATAAAAGTTTCGATTTAATAGTATCCAATATGGTTATTCAAGACCTTGAAAATTACGAAAAAGCATTTCAAGAAATGTATCGGTTATTAGTAGATGGAGGCTGTTTTATTTTTTCAATTTTACATCCTTGTTTTGTTACTCCAGAAAGTGGTTGGGAGAAAACAAAAGACGGAAAAAAATTACATTGGAACGTAGATAAATATTTTTATGAAGGTGCGTATGAACAAAGGTTAGGAGATAAAGAAAAAATGTTATTCTTCCATAGAACCTTAACAAGTTATATTAATACTTTAATCAAAACGGGTTTTATTTTAGAAAGCATAGTAGAACCAAAGCCATCAAAGGAGATATTAAAAAAATATCCTTCATTTGAAGAAGATTTTAGATGTGCTGATTTTATAGTCTTTAAATTAAAAAAGTAAAATTAAATATTTTTGGATTCATGGTTCAAATAAAAAAGTGCATTAGCATGATAGGCGGGTGGACAAAAGCAAAGAGCAAACTTTCATTCAGAAATAAGTGAACATAGAAACTTCCGAACTAAAATAGCATTATATTCTGGTGGGATAGGATTAATTTCATTAGGAATTGAGGGCTTCTTGTTCTTTTTATAAAAGTGATAAGTAAAGTTCATGAATTAATAAGCCATGTTTATGTATGTTGCTAGACTCTGTAGATGGCTTCTCATTTTTTATGACCTTTTAAATAAATTTAAATTATCATATAATAGAAATAATTGTAATGCAAAATTTAGGGGTATAATTGAGTCAGAAAAGGTGTGAGAGTCGGTCATTTCTTAGCGTGATGTGAAACCTACATCTTTTTTGCTAAATTTAAGGGGAAAAGGTTGATAAAAATGAGCAGCAGAGAAACTAAAGCAGACGTCATTTTAATTGGCGCCGGAATCATGAGTGCGACTTTAGGGACACTCTTGAAAGAATTAGTACCGGAATGGGAAATTACAGTGTTTGAGAAACTCGCAAACGCAGGAGAGGAAAGCTCTAATGAATGGAATAATGCGGGAACGGGGCATGCGGCATTGTGCGAGCTTAACTACACGGTCGAACAACCAGACGGATCTGTAGATATTAGTAAAGCGATAAAAATTAATGAACAGTTTCAGGTTTCCATGCAGTTTTGGTCTTATCTTGTAAACAGCAAGCTGATAAAAAATCCACAGGACTTTATCATGCCATTGCCTCATATGAGTATGGTACAAGGAGATAAAAATGTAACGTTCTTAAAGAAACGTTTTGAAGCGCTGTCAAACAATCCATTGTTCCAAGGGATGGAGTTTTCTGATGATTCAGCAAAACTGATGGAATGGATTCCGCTAGTTATGCAAGACCGTCCATTGAATGAAGCAATAGCGGCAACAAAAATCGACTCTGGAACGGATGTCAACTTTGGTGCATTAACGAACATGTTGTTTGACCACTTAAAGACTAAAAACGTCGATATTAACTTTAAACATAGCGTTGATAATATGAAACGTACTAGTGATGGCTCATGGGAATTAAAAGTGCGTAATGTAGATAGCGGTAGCGTCGAACGCCATACTGCAAAATTCGTCTTTATCGGAGGCGGGGGTGGAAGCTTACATTTACTCCAAAAATCCGGTATTCCAGAAGGGAAAAACATTGGCGGATTCCCAGTAAGCGGGATTTTCATGGTATGTAATAATCCAGAAGTTGTTGCGCAACATCATGCAAAAGTATACGGGAAAGCTAAAGTTGGTGCTCCACCAATGTCTGTTCCACATCTTGACACACGATTTATCGACAATAAAAAATCATTGCTATTTGGACCATTTGCCGGCTTCTCACCGAAGTTTTTAAAAACAGGTTCAATGTTGGATTTAGTAACTTCAGTCAAACCGAGTAATGTGTTAACTATGTTGGCGGCAGGCGCAAAAGAGATGTCATTGACAAAATACCTGATCCAGCAAGTGATGTTATCGAAAGAACAGCGTATGGAAGAGTTAAGAGAGTTTATCCCGAACGCTAAGCTCGAAGACTGGGACTTAGTAGTAGCGGGCCAACGTGTACAAGTTATCAAAGATACTCCTGAAGGAAAAGGAACGCTTCAATTTGGTACCGAAGTGATTACTGCCGCTGATGGATCGATTGCAGCTTTATTAGGTGCATCTCCAGGTGCTTCTACTGCTGTACACGTTATGCTTGAGGTAATGAAAAAATGCTTCCCGCAACAGATCGAAGAGTGGGAACCAAAGATCAAAGAAATGATTCCTTCTTATGGCGTGTCATTAATGGAAAATCCAGAGCTTCTGCAAGAAATTCATACTTCAACGGCAGAGACGCTTGGTCTAAGCCAAAAAGAGCTAGTCTATAGTTAATTCTCTGGACATAGAAATAATGATATTGAATGATAAGTTTAAGCAACATTTTCATCTATAGACATCGTTTCTATGATGAAGAGATTGATAAGGCAATGATTGAAAAAACAGAGATAAAATAAAAAATTACTTAAAGAATTGAGTAAATAATAGAATATCATTGGAAATAAGACACAGAACCTTTGAAATCTTTGGATTAAAGGTTCTTTTTTATATTCGTAGTTAGAGAGGCTATGGTGAACCGTACTATAAGTAAAGGTGAATTTTCTAATATATTAGTAATAATAAGGTTATGACAGTATAGATTTTAAACAAACATAAAAACAGCTGCCATAAATTTCCCGACAGCCGTGATAAAGTTACCTTTACCCTTACCAGTGCCAACTGTGCCAGTCCAATCGTCAGAGTGATTTTCATGACCTGTCCCTTTGAGGGTGACCAACAAGCTGTAAGGAAATTCATCTATTAGAGCCAGCGCATGCTCAAATGGCAGGATAGTGTCTTCTGTCCCGTGAATTACCAAGGTTGGATTAATTTCCTTTATCTTATCTTCATAGAAGTCATCGCCCTTAAGAAGGGCATGATTAAACATACATAGTAGATTGTTAGCTCGATTGATTTCTTTTGTAACCTGCTGAAACGCTCTCTTTTCATCGACGTTTTAAAAACGTAGCGAAGCTTCCCCCTTTTGATTTTTTAACTATCTCTTAGTATACAACTGTGAACTAATCAAAGAACTAAAACAATACAGTTTGCTAATTGGGTAAATGGATTAACTTTACAGGGCTCATTTAAAAAAATTCATTGTAATCGATGATGATAATCGTTATCATCAAAGTATGAAACTATTTCGGAAGTGGGTATAAGTATGAAAAAAAAATCATTATTGTCAGTGTTAGTAGCAGGGGGCATTCTAATAACTGGGTGTGAGAATACAGAGGAATTGAAAAAAGACGACAAACCTGCAACAGAAGAAACTGAACCAGCAGCACAAGAGGTTGATTTATCTACGGAGCTATCAAGCTATCAAGAATTTGCATTTGAGCAAATGGATCAATTTTTACTTGAGACAGAAAAGTTTGTGAACCTCTTTAAAGCTGGCGACATTGAAGGGGCAAAAGCAGCCTATGCACCAGCACGTATGTACTTCGAGCGGTCAGAGCCAATCGCTGAAAGCTTTGGAGACCTTGATCCACGTATTGACGGTCGTTTAGCGGATATTCAGGAAGAGGGCAAAGGCGAGGAAGAATGGTCGGGCTACCATAAACTTGAACATGCATTGTGGGTAGAAAATAAAACGGCAGGCTACGAGGGTGTGGCAGATCAACTACTAGCAGATGTGAAGGAACTACACGCATTGGTTCAAACGGTTGATGTTACAGCGGATTTAATGATTACTGGTGCCGTTGATTTATTAAATGAAGTATCAACATCTAAAATTACTGGTGAAGAAGAAATCTATTCTCACACGGACCTTTATGACTTTAAGGCAAATATTGAAGGGGCAGAAAAAATCTTTGAGATTCTACGTCCAAAATTAGAAGCAAAAGATAAGGAGCTAGTAGCAACATTAGATGAAAAATTCAAAGCAGTGGACGATTTATTAGCACAGCATGCAACAGCTAATGGTGGCTATGTATCATATGAGGAATTAACAGAGGACCACACGAAAGCACTTGCAACAGCTGTTAATCAACTTGGTGAACCATTAAGTCAAATGGGCATTATTTTGGAGTGAGCATAAATGACAGAGCCAATCGATGAAAAATGGATAAATAAGAAAGTCTCTAGACGTGACATATTGAAGTTGACAGGCGTCGGTGCCGCTGGGGTTGCTATTGGTGCCACAAGCTTAGGTGGTGTGATAAAAGCAATGGGCTCTGATGTCTTTGAGCCTGTTGCTGATAGTACTAGAGCAATCAATAAAGTGGATTTTTATGGCAAGTATCAATCTGGCATCACTACCCCTGTACAAACGAATATTTATTTTGCTTCTTTGGATGTATTATTTACATCGAAGAAAGATCTACAAGAGTTGTTCCAAAAATGGACACCTCTTGTTGAACGATTAATGAATGGTGAATTAATGGTCGATTTAACAACAAATACTAGAATTCCTACAGGAGATACCGGTGAAGCAGCGGGGATGGATGTTGCAAATTTATCTATTACGATCGGTGTAGGACCATCTTTGTTTGATAAGCTTGGTATTTCGCATTTGAAGCCTGCGGAGTTAAAGGATTTACCACATTTCCCGAAAGATCAACTACAAAAAGAATTTACGGGTGGCGATATATGTATTCAAGCTTGTGCGGATGATCCACAGGTAGCGTTCCATGCCGTGCGCAATTTAGTACGTGCAGCCTCTGGTAAGGTAGAGATTAAATGGTCACAGGCAGGGTTTAACTCGTTCCCGGCTGATGGAGGAACACCACGTAATTTATTTGCGTTCAAGGATGGTACGGTGAACCCCACGATTACAGATGAAAAAGATTTAAATAAAGTTGTCTGGGTCGATAAGGGATGGCTAAAGGATGGTACTTATTTAGTTGCACGTAAAATTCAAATGCATCTTGAAACATGGGATCGTACATCTTTAAAGGATCAGGAAGCAACATTTGGACGCTATCGGGATAGTGGTGCTCCATTTGGGAAAACCAAGGAATTTGATGATTTTGATGTAGAGGCGAAGGATAGTAAGGGTGAATATATTATGCCAGATACGTCACATGTACATTTGGCACGTAAATCGGGTGCGCGTATTTTACGTCGCTCATATTCTTACGCATCAGGTGTTATGTCGAATACCGGAGAACATGACGCAGGGCTAATATTCATCTCTTTTCAAAAAGATCCAGCCCAATTTACAACTGTTCAAAATAGTTTAGGACGATTGGATAAAATGAATGAGTACATTACCCATCGAGGCAGTGCCGTGTTTGCTTGCTTCCCTGGTGTACAAAAGGGGAGTTATTTAGGTGAAGCACTTTTTAACGCGGTGTAGTATTATTATCTGTTTAGTCCTGACACTTGCTATACCAGTGCAGGCGGCCCAATCTTACAGTCACTTATATATTTCTATTAGTGATGCGCTAATGAATACGAAGCAGGATAAGGATGCCGAGGCGGAGCTTGCACTTGCCCAGTTTGCCAAGGATTGGGCTTCCGTCACATCTGAACAAAAGGAAGCTAAAGAAAAGGTTGATGATATTCTTGCACAAGCAAGGGAAGCTTCGTCAAAGGAAGATCGTTTACAAGCTCTTTCCACTTTGACAAACGCATTAAGAGCACTAGAGAAGCTAGAAAATCCAGTGGATGAAGCAGCACAGAGAGCTGAGTTTGGTACGAAATTTAAGCCTATTATGAAAGCCTTTGAAGATGCTCTAACAAGTGGTGACATTCCTACAATTGATTCAGCCTATAAGGATTTTAATACCAAATGGAAAAAAATTGAACGTCCAGTGCGAGAGCAGAGTATTGCCATGTATGGCCAAATTGAAACGCAAATGGCTTTTATACGGATAACACTTGCTTCAGAAGAGCCTGATGTAGACTTAATGAAATCGCAATATGCGGATTTAAAACAAACGATCGAGGATTTTGTAGCAGGGAATGATACGGCGGAGGTCGTTGAGGGAGAATATTCTTTATCGACATTAATCGCCTATATTGATGAGTCGATTAATTTTATTGAAGCAGGGAACTATATAGCAGCCTCTGATAAAATAAAAGATTTTATTAAAATATGGCCAAATGTTGAGATTGATATTTCAACACGTAATGGCAGTCTGTATACAAAGATAGAAAGTGATATGCCGATTCTTGTTAGTGATTTATTGAAATCTAAAGTCGATGCCAAAGCCATTAGGAGTAAGCTAGATACTTTCCGCACAGAGATAGAGCTGGTACAGGGAAGTACTGACTATACGATGTGGGATTCAGCGCTTATTTTATTACGTGAAGGTCTAGAGGCGTTGCTCATAATTTTAGCATTAGTGTCATTTTTAGATAAATCAGGACAAAAGACAATGCGTAAATGGATTTATCTAGGCGCATTGATAGGAGTTCTTTTATCGGCACTCGCTGCTATTTTAATGTCAACTATTTTCAACTCTGCAATGGTTGATACGAATAGAGAGCTCATGGAAGGATATGTTGGCTTACTAGCGGCTGCCATGATGATCGGAGTAGGAATATGGCTTCATAGTAAGTCAAGTGTGTCGAGCTGGAATCGCTATATCTCCAAACAAATAGGCAATGCTATTTCTAGTGGCTCCGTGTTTGCCATGGCAGCCATTAGCTTCCTATCCGTATTTCGTGAAGGAGCAGAAACACTTGTTTTTTATGCAGGAATTGCTCCAAAAATGGAGACTTCTAAATTTGTGCTAGGAATCGTAGTAGCACTTCTTATTTTAGTTATCTTTGCCCTTGTGTTATTTAAAGCAAGTGGAAAAATTCCTATTCATAAATTATTTGCTGTGGCAACAATATTGATTTACGTACTAGCCTTTAAAATTATTGGGGTCAGTCTGCATACACTACAACTAAGGGACATAGTTTCAACAACAATTGTGGATGGCTTGCCATTAGTCAGCATCATTGGTTTCTATCCAACGGTTGAAACAATGATGGGACAGGCAGTTTTACTTGTACTAGTTGGGGCGACGATTGCCTATAAAAAGAAACAAAAATAACTATTAGGGTAGATGATTACATATATTCATCTACCCTAATTCAATGAATTATACCAATGAGATGGTCGTTCTAAATCGAAGGGTACAATATGCTGGGTTTGGAATAAACTCTTAATGCTTTATCTCTTTGGTTATTATCTGTGTTTATGCTATTCAGCGTCTGTGGCACTTTACTTGGTGGATAAATTGGATATTTTACAAATAGGTTGTTTTATTTTGGGTGCTCACTTAGATACCTTATAGAAATTTGACTATTTGCACTTTACTTTGGTAAAATTATATGTTAATGAACTATAATGTAACTTGCCCTTGGTCTCGTACCAGTTTGTGCATATATTTTGATTAGAACGCTATAATATTATGTAGAATAGGTGGAATATCATGAATACTAATCATGATTTTATGGATCATTGGTTAACCATAGACTCTATACAAAATAAAATAAAGAAAGAATTGGAGAATGTCCTGCAAGCAAAATACAGCTTATCTTTAAAAGAATTCTACGTGCTCTACTACCTTTACAAAGCACCCGACAAAAAACTCAGACTACAGCAATTGCAAGAGATGATCGGTTTAAGTCAGAGTGCGCTTTCTAGGCTAGTCGGTAATATGGAAACGAGTAGATGTGGTGCATTAGAAAAGCATGTTTGTACCGATGACCGTAGAGGTACCTATACTCGCCTAACTGACTTAGGTGAGAAGAAGCTACAAGGAAGTTTAGTTGCTTTCCATGAAATACTAAAATCATATCTCTCTACTGTTCATGTTGAAGGATTAATGAAACAGTTAATAGAAGAGTTATGAAAGTGCCTCATCAGTCAAAGTACTCAATTTTAAGATGGAGTACTTTGGCTTGACAGGGAGTAAACTTAGCGATAAATTATATGCATGCGTCATACATATAATTTATTAAAAAAATTTTCAAATTTTAATGTATGCGTCATGCATTCAAATTAAATAAAAAGGAGTTTTTTCACATGGAACATTTATTTAGTCCTTATAAGATAAAAGGATTGGAGTTAAAAAACCGTATTGTGTTGTCTCCGATGTGTCAATATTCGGTTGAAAATAAAGATGGGATCGCTACGGATTGGCATTACCTGCACTATGTAAATAGAGCGATTGGTGGAACTGGATTTATTATGATTGAAATGACAGATGTTGAGCCTGATGGCCGTATTACAGACTTTGACTTAGGATTATGGTCAGACGAGCAAATCCCTGCTTTAGCAAGAATTGTAGAAGCTTGCCACGGTTATGGAGCAAAAGTTGGTATTCAAATCGCTCACGCTGGACGTAAGGCAGAGGATGTTGCGTTACCAGTTGCACCTTCTGCTATTCCATTTGATGAAAATTCAAAAACACCTAGAGCTCTTTCAACAGATGAAGTGAAAGAAATGGTAGAAAAGTTTCGCAAGGCCGTACAGCGCGCAGTAAAAGCAGGAGTTGACGCAATTGAAATCCATGGCGCTCATGGATATTTAATTCATCAATTCCACTCTCCTTTAACAAATAAAAGAGATGATGAGTATGGAAAGGATCTAACTAAATTTGGCCGAGAAATTATTGAAGCAGCCAAAGCTGAGATACCAGAAGATATGCCGTTAATGATGCGTATATCTGCTAAAGAATATGTAGAAGGTGGATATGGAATTAACGAAAGTATAGAGTTTGCAAAAGAATATCAAGATGCAGGGGTAGATATTTTTGACATCTCTTCAGGTGGTGAAGGTCCTATCGCTGCGTGGGGGAAACCGGGTACGCATGCTGCTTACCAAGTACCATTAGCTGGAGAAATTAAGAAAGCTCTCAAGGTTCCAGTCATTGCAGTGGGAAGATTGGATGACCCTGCATTGGCAAACGCTGTTATTGGAAATGAGGAGGCAGATCTTGTAGCTGTCGGACGAGGAATGTTACGAAATCCTCATTGGCCAATAGAAGCTGCAACTAAATTGAGAAAAGAAATTGAAGTTCCCAAACAGTATAAATATGGTTTTAAAAGATAATTAATTATAAAGTGAAACTTCAATCAGTGGGTTTTACTGCCCGTTAATGCGGGATAAATCAAAGCAAGGTAGAGAGGAATTACCTCCGAATCTCTTATTAAAAAGAAGGATAGATAAAGCAATTTTATCTATCCTTCTTTTTTCCTTATATCATATGCAACAGTATATAATATTTCCTTTTCCTCAAGTCATTATTAAAATGAATATGACTAGTTTATATCATTTAATTTACACCATCTGTTTTAGTGCTCTGATTTTTATTTCTTTTATTACCTTTACTATTGTCTCCACTAACAGGACCTTGTCCGTGTAATTGCGGTGAGTTTTGATTATGGCTGCCTTTATTAAATTTTTTTGTCATGTCTCACATCTCCTTTCTTATTTCAAATACAGTTTGTCCTTTTTTTGAGAACTTATGTTTTTCCTCTTAAACATTCATATCAGGTGATATTCTGACCTTTATTTCCAAGATAAAAACTGAAATTACATTTAAAATATGGGTAGATCTTTTATGATGATGAATGTGAACAGATTGGTGTAATTGATATAAGTTACTGTGATATGGAATTTGGAATTGAAATTCAAAAACTTATTTAACTAAACAGCCCTTATCTTAATAATAAAGGATGCTTTACTTCAATAAGGAGTAAAGCTATTTTCTTACTCAAGTAACAGGGAAAAATATTTTGATAAGGATTTTTTGATTTTTATGTGGTAAAATTTTACTGTAAAGTACTTATGATGAAAATTCTAATGATTAAAGAAGTACAATCTTCGTCCAATAATCGGGTGCTTTAGGAAAACAACATGGCTGTCTTAGTGATAGCCATTTCTTATTGTTCTAATGCCCGGCAGGATTATTTAATGAACATTCTTCCAAAAATCTATCTAATTCCAAATTTTTGAATGTTAAACTTATCCTATGTTTCGACAAAATAAATTATAAAATCGAAAGATTCATAATAAAATTTCCAATATTTATCCTATTATCCAGTAATATAATTTAAAAGAAAGAGGTAATTTTCCAGGAAGTGAAAGTGATAATAAATGAACTGGAGAATTAAATAAGGGAGGCATTTATTATGATCAAAGATGTTGAAACCTTTCCGGTACTTGAAACGAATAGATTAGTATTAAGAGAAGTTAAAAAAGGCGACGCAAACAGTATTTTGAAATATATGTCCGATATAGAAGTAATAAAATATTATGGGTTAGAACCTTTTAAAACAATTAACGATGCTTTAAGCGAGATATCATGGTATCAATCGATATTAAATAATAAAACAGGAATAAGATGGGGGATTACTTTAAAAGGGGAAGATGAGGTTATTGGTAGTTGCGGCTTTCTTAACATGATTCCTCAACATTATCGAACTGGAATTGGCTATGAATTAAGCAAAAGTTATTGGGGGAAAGGAATAGCAAGTGAGGCATTGGAAGCTGTATTAACGTACGGATTTGAACATTTGAAATTACAAAGGATAGAAGCGTTAATAGAACCGCTTAATATATCGTCACAAAAGTTAGCAGAAAAACAAGGCTTTATTAAAGAAGGCTTGTTGAGAAATTATGAGTTTACTTGTGGTAAATTTGACGATTTATATATGTATTCTTTGTTAAAGCAAGACTTTGATATACTTCAAAAAGATAAATTGAGTATTAAATAAATTGGAAGAATAAAACAATTCACTAAGGTAGAACCATAAATTTCAATTGAATGAGAGATGAGATAAAGGTGGAAGTGTTCTCCTTTTTTAGATGGCTCCATATTATAGGTGGTTTTACTGCATTACTTGTGTTTTGGATTCCAATTGTCACAAAAAAAGGTGGGAAAATTCATAACTTCGTTGGTTGGTTATATGTATGCGCGATGGCAATTGTTTCGATATCGGCCTTTTATATGGGCGGTTATCGTGTGTTATGGGATGAACATGCAAATGCAGAGCGAGTTTCATTTTCATGGTTTTTAATTTTTATTGCCATTTTAAGTGGGGCATCAGGATGGTATGGAATTCGGGTGCTTCGATTTAAGAAAAGACAAACCCCACACCGAAATATGATGGACCTATTTGTTAGTGGCTTATTGCTCGTATCCGGAGTCGCAATTGGGATCTATGGCGTGATGATTCAATCCCCTTTAATTACATATTTTCCTTTGCTCGGAATTTTTCTTGGAGCGATTCAATTACACTACTGGTTAAGGAATCCGGTAAAGCGAATGCACTGGCTCTTTGAGCACTTCGGTGGAATGATTGCTTGTTGTATTTCAACAGTGACCGCTTTTACAGTTTTCGGAGCACCTCGACTTTTAAATATTTCTTCTACGAATCTGCTTCTCTGGATTATGCCATCGTTAATTCTTGTTCCTATGTTAGTTGGTTTCAATATATACTATGGAAAAAAACATATTAAAAAAAGCCTCCGGAGCTAACTTTAAACTCATGATCTTATTTTTTCCTGTATGAAAGATTTTTATTAATTCAGCAATCGGGTCGTAAGTCGTAGGAAATTGAATGATATAAGGGTGGGAGTTAATGTGATAATAAAGCCAAAGAAATTACAGCCTGGAGATCGTGTTGCGACAGTAAGTCCTTCCTGGGGTGGAGCTGGTGATCCTGGACTTAGATGGCGTTATGAACAAGGGGTAAAGAGATTAGAAGAAGTCTTTGAACTGAAAGTTGTCCCCATGCCGAACAGTTTGAAAGGGGGAGAATATCTTTATAAAAATCCACAAGCTCGTGCTGAAGATTTGATGACGGCATTTAATGATGAAAGTATTAAAGGAATCTTTGCAAATATTGGTGGAGAGGATAGTATTCGCCTGTTTCCTTATATAGATTTTGATGTTATTCGTGAAAATCCGAAAATTTTTATGGGTTACTCTGATGTGACCGTTTCACATTTATTTTGTCTTAAAGCAGGAATTTCTTCTTATTACGGTCCAGCAATTTTAACCGATTTTGCTGAAAATGTTGAGATGGATCCATATACAGTTGAAATGGTAAATCGAACGCTCTTTTCAAATGAGATTATTGGTGAAATTCAACCGGCTAAAGAATGGACGAGTGAGCGTTTAGAATGGATTGAAGAGAATAAGAATCGACGACGGAAAATGCAGGAAAATTCGGGTTACGAGTTACTTCAAGGATCAGGTGTAGTACAAGGACATCTAATTGGTGGTTGTATTGAAGTATTAGAGTTTGCGAAAGGAACAGAACTTTGGCCAGATAAGAAATATTGGAATAATAGTATTCTTTTTTTTGAAACATCAGAAGAAAAGCCGGAACCAGATTTTATTAAGTATTGGTTGCGAAATTATGCTGTACAAGGCATTCTTCAAAAAGCGAATGGAATCATTTTTGGTAAACCGCAAGACGAAAAGTACTACGACGAGTATAAGGAAGAAATACAAAAAGTCATGAGGGAATTTAACTTGGAGGATTTGCCGATTCTTTATAACTTGAATTTTGGTCATACAGAACCGAAATTTATTTTGCCTTATGGTGCGAAAGCAGAAATAGATTGTATGAAGGGGAAATTCTCGATTCTGGAAAGCGGAGTACAATAGTTGTAACCTATTCATTTTGATAGTTGAGCAGCACTGGTAGAAAATGATCAAATTTTTTATAAATCAACAATCATCTTTCTTTTGCACTGTAGCATTCCCAAATATCTTCAATGAACTTGTAGGTATTAATATCAGTCCTAATTCAACACCATCAATATTCTCATCGGATAGCGAAGTGGAAGATGTATTATCGAAAAGTTGAGAGCTAGGTTAGGTGATCTCGGCTTATTTTTTCTAAAAAGTTTTATCCTTCAAAATGTGCTAAATTTTTTCTCTATTTTACTTCCTATAGGCAGTTTGGTTGCCATATTTTTTTAAGGGTGTCTTTTAGATTATTAGAATATTTACTTTTAATTTCTCCTATTTTTAAAAAGGAGCTTTGTAAAAAATGTCTAGAAATAAAAATAATAAATGGGTAGTTTATATTATTTTTGCAATTATCATGTTTTTAATTTATAAATTTGTTCCAATCAAGTATGGTTTTATATCTATTGTAATATTTCCACTTATCTATTGGTTTGTTTATGACTTTTTTAAGTCCAAAAAATAAAAATGAGAGTAAAATATTGAATAGCATATACATAATTCTAGTTCATTCATAATTACATTTATCGTCAATAAAAAGGATTGATCAAAAAAAGTCGTAGTATAAGTGGTGGAACGTCTGCTAATAGGGGGAAATAATTGTGATTTATTGGATGCAAATGTAATTTTTTACTTAAAGAAGTTAGAGCCTTCCTACAATTAAATTATCAAGACCTAATTTAAAAAAAGATAGATAAATTAAAGGGTTCTACATATTAGATATGACTAATATGTAGAACCCTTCTTTTATTTACTAAAGCCCCCGTTGGTTGAATAAGAACAGAGACGCTTATTAAACAATCGCACCCGATTGCGGAATAAAAAAATCCTGCAAATCAAAATACAGGATTTTCTTCTTTATTAAATTTACTGTAGCATCTATTTGCTAGAAGTCTCTCGA
>NZ_JACJHX010000025.1 GCF_014138605.1 Peribacillus huizhouensis
CTCTCCCCTTTTTTAAAAATGAATGAGCTGCGTCTTATTAAGTATTGCCTTTTTCACTGAATTACAGAAGTTTATTTTCATGGTAGTTTAAGTGCAATCCTTCACAATGGAATAAACACGACTGATATTTATAAACAACTTTATTATGTTTTAAACGACTTTATTATGTTTTAAACGACTTTATTGTAAATTAAAGAACTTTATTATTCGTGAACACCATTAAGTGTTGCTTTTAAATGAAGATTGATTAAATTAATACTAATACCCTTGATAAACGAACAAAAAGAAAAGGCTTGTTTTGAAAAAATAATCAAAACAAACCTTTAATATATTCAATTGGATTATTTTTTTTAAAAATGTTTGATCATTTTCTAACTGTGTTGCTCAGTAATAGTGCCCGATTGCTGAAGATCGAAAAATTTAAAGGAACTTCAAAATTATTCTTAGTTATTGTGCTAAAGCACTCATTAGCTCGATAAAGAAATAGCTTTTACATTAACTCTTTACAAGCTTCTCCTTCAATCCAACCAACTTTTTCTTAATGAAAGGATCTGTTTCTTCAGGTAATTGGTCCAACTTGAAAAATTCAGCTTCAATTTTTTCATTACTGAACCCAATCACTTCTCATACATTCATTTAAACTTTGCTAATATTAAAAATCCTTTTCATTATCTATAAAATTGGTCTTCCCCTACCTGTTGCTAGATAAGTCAGTTGAATTGTTACTAGTCTATATGGAATTCATGATTCAATCGATGACCACGTTAAGCTAAGTAATACTGAGTCGATCAATAAAAAAACAAAGAAATTCTTGAAAAACAGAAAACTGCTGCATTTAGCAAATAATATACTGTTTATGGTAGTATGTTCTCTAAAAATAAAAAGCCGAAAATTTGCAAGAAATGAATAACAACTTGCATACTTTCGACTTGTGGATAATTTAAGATATTAAAAAATCTACGTGTTAGTTCAAGAAAAGCGTCCTTCAGCAGCCAATGGGTAAACTTTTTTTGTGAAGTATTTTTCTTTTCTTTGCTGGTAATACGTAAGCCTATTACAGGGTAATTTGCTTATACACTATGAACCCTTTTTTGTTTTCTTCCATTTTAATTATCTTTTTGGGTGTTACCTGCGATTCAAGGAGTTCGAATGAACACTAAGTATGGTAATATCTTAAAGTTTGATTAATTGATTTTTACATCGAATATGCTAATCATTTAATCCCTTTCCATTGAGAATTTGCTGTAAACATTTTTCAACCCTTGACTCTCGGGTTTTGGATTGTTTGGGTTTAGAAAAATGAAGAATGTATGCTCTTTGCCGTCCCGGCGTCAATGCTTCAAAAGCAGTTTTCAAGGCAGGGATTTCATCGAATTTTTTTTGAAATTCTTCAGGAATTATGAATTCTGTATTCTTTTTAAAATTCACTTCCAAACCGGATTTTTCAACTTCAATGGCTTCGTATATATAGGCTTTCAAGATGGTTTCCATTTCAACTATTTCTTGAACATTAGTGAACCGTATCTGACGCGCCGCCTGTACATTCTCCGTTTGTTGGATTAGAATACTATGGGTATCCTGTAACAAGGCACCTTTGTGAAACAGCAGGGCACAATATTCTTTAAATCCATGAATTAAAACTATGTTTTTTTTCTCAAACGTGTAACATGGATGCATCCACTTAAATTCTTCAGTCAGCTCACAGTCAAGAATGATCATTCTCAGTTTCTCATATTCTTCCTTCCACTTGTTAGTTTTACTTAAAAATTCATCAACCTTGGGATTCATTCTACTATTTGTCATCAAGGAATACCCCTCTTCAATTTTTCGATCAACTGACAGTCAAAAGTGATTATTCTCAATTTCTCCAATTCTTCCTGTCACTTTTTTGGATTTACTTGAATATTTTCAATCATGAATCATTTTCCATGTCCAACTTGGCAAACTAGCTTGCATCAGTTAAGGTGAACCAAACCTACTTGATAGATAGCGTGAAACTGAAAATCCAGGGATAATGTTAAACTCATTCTTCTTCCTCCTCTAATAGTTGGTTCAATCGCAACATATTCGTACTCCAGAACTTACTGTAGAAAGCCACCCAACCTTGAATTTCCTGCAGTGGATTAGCATTGAGCCTATAACGTGTTTCCCGTCCGACTTTTCGGGTGGTTACAAGACGAGCATCCTTCAAGATAGCTAAGTGTTTTGAAACCGCTGTACGCCCCATTTCAAAATGAGATGTCAATTCGTGAAGAGGTAATTCTTCTACGTCTGCCAATAGACGAATCAGTTCACGTCGAGTTGGGTCGGCAACGGCAACATATACATCCCTCATTTTATTTGTATCGTTCAAAATCACCCTCCCCTTACTTTCGAGTTTTAATAAGACTCCGATTAGTGTTGATTTATAATAGGACATTAATTGGTGTCATGTCAAGCAGACCTTATTGGGAAAGTTACAGGGTGCTTTTGTCGGTAATCTGCCTGTTAGAAGCAAAACTGTTAAAAAAGAATAGATTAAAAAAACAAAAAGCCACTCAACGTAATCAGTAAGCGACTTTTTCTATCTATATATGATTATTTATCATTTCCCATTACCCTTATCAACTCATCAAGCTTTTCATTTCGCTGCTCATCCAATCTTGTCTTGGCATTCATAAACTTGATCACCTTAACAATAAAATAAATACTGAACACAACAAGACCTAGATAAATTAATATAGGTATTATTGCAAAAAGACCAAATAAACCATTAGCGACTTCCATTAACAGAATCCTCCTAAATGTAAAATATACCATCATTATACATTAAATTGTAAGCTTAGTGGAAAATTGTGCTTAGGGGCAATTGTTCTAGTATTATATATATTCTAACGAGTTATTCTATATAATATTCGTTGTATAGATGATTACTATTTCATCTTTTTCTATGAGTTCTTCGATACAATAGTCTGCGAACTCTCTGATAATAATACCAAATTCCTATTACACAACTCCCAATTAACAGTTTTTGTTCACCTTTGGACAATAGGCACCCATTCTAGAGTAATTTAAAAAGCATACTCGATAGTGCGAGAATTGGATATTAACTATAAAAACACTTATAAATTCGACCTCTTAGAAAGTCAGACATTGCTTTAGAGTAGCAAAAGTAGTATTTCTTCTTCAATGATAGTTCCTCCTAATTTAATGAGATGCCCCCATGCCACCCAACTCAGAGCGGTTATATGATTTAATAATCTACTTGCCTTATATCTACAACGAATTTCTTACTATCCATTTTAAAAACACATTAAATCAGTCCCTTATTTCTTAAAGTAATCAAATTGTAAAAGGTTTGTCATTGGATTACCCTTGTTGTTGCGATTCATTAGTTATAAACTTTATCTACTGTTAAGGAGTGATAAAGTTGAAAGAAGTAACTGTGGATAAATTAGTTTTTAAGGAAAATCTATCGATAATTGAACAAATGTCATTGAAAGATATTATGTATAAGTGGCTTGGTAGTCCTGAGGAAGGGTTAGATAACATTCTTCCACTTGAATATACACATTCGGTCTTTGCAAAGATGGAGACACCACCGGAAACAAACTTAATGATCGAAAGTGGTGAAACCTTCAGATATGTTACTTTAACTGAAGATAATCAGATTGTTATAGGTGTCTTAGATATCAACAATGAATTAAGGTTTAGAATCTTTTATCTTGAAGAACGTTTGGGAGTATAAGCATTGTAATATTCCTATTTAGAAGTTTTTTTCATTGGTTTTGTTACAATTCTAGTAGCAAAACCGATGAGTTATTAATAAAAAAATTCTGTCAGATTTTTACATTTCACAATCACCTGAAAGCAATACCTACCCCCTTTTACTGTGTTCTTTTGTATGGAACAAAGTAAATAATTCCATAAGACATTTGCCTTTATGTTGCAATACAAAGTCCAAATATTCATCAACCTTTTTGCATCACACTTAGCTAAAACCTTATTAAATAGTTCCAAAGCCTTTGTATGATTGTTATCATATTTATGGGCTTTACCAATACGAATTAACGCAACGATTTCTCTGACTGCATGGTTAAGACAATACGATAAAGAATTTAATGCCTTTTTTGGTTATTCATTTATCCTGTATAAATTACCTATAGTTCCATACAGAAAATATCTGTCATCTTCATTGCTTGTCTGTAATAAGTTTTCTGCTTCATCAATAAGTTCCTTTAGTTTTAAAGGATTAGAGGTTTTTTCACGAAGATATTCATTTTTATCAAAGTAAACTATCTCATTGATAGCAACCAATCTTTCCCTATAATCTGCAAGGTTCATATCTTCTGTCCCCC
This sequence comes from Peribacillus huizhouensis, assembly GCF_014138605.1. Lineage (GTDB taxonomy): Bacteria > Bacillota > Bacilli > Bacillales > DSM-1321 > Peribacillus > Peribacillus huizhouensis. Next base: position 4,338 of record NZ_JACJHX010000025.1, read on the forward strand.
AATAACAAAAACCTTTTATAAAACAATCTGGCCCGATTGATGAAGTATTGGCGCTAATCCTTTTTAGGGAATAGCGCGGGTTTACGGTATTATTGGCAAAGACAGTCTAATTGTCAAATAATCCTCTTCGAATCAAATTTGCAGTCACAGGTTTTTTCCCTAATTCACGTGACCATATAGATAATTGGCCGATATGGTGGATTTCATGGGCAATGACATGACGCATGATCTCCCCGTATTTAAAGTTTTCTGTTTCTCCGTTAGGATTATTTTCCGAAAATATTTTTGACTCCATTTCACTTGTCCATGATCTCACATATGGCTCCACATCGCCGCGATATTGCCGCGATAGATTTAACACCTTTTGTAAACTAGAATATTCTTCAAATGTAGGGTGTTTGGGGACTTGTTCTCCTCTGAGATCCAGGGTTATCCAAGCCCATTCAACATCCACGATATGAAACAGTGTGTATAGAATGCTTCCTACCCCACCCACACGTTTTTTTAATAATTCTTCCTCCGGAACATCCTTACACCATGTAAACCAGTCATCACGCACTTGCCAGTTATACTGAAACAGTTTCAACATCACAACATCCCTCATATTTTATAGATTTAATATATAATTTTCGCCAAAGGACTTCAAAATCCTCTTTGATAATAATTTCAAAAAACTCTGTATAAATCCTCAACAAACCGGCCCTTTAGTTTAAGTACATATCTTCACAATCTTCACTATACAATTTATCATGTTATTCCACAATCTGGCCTAATTGTGAAATAACACTATATTACATTTACCATAAGAAACCCCTTTAGACTACTTCCAAAGGGGCAAAACTTCGCAACTTTTTTATAAACATCGTGACTTTATTTTAAATCTACATCCCCCTGTTTTATACTCTTTCGCGTATAGTATGTAGTCCTTTATTTTTAATTAGTTTATTGTTAAAGGACTACGGAAATCTGAAAAGCGCCCTGTCAAGAATACAGTAGAATAAAGTGAAACTTCAACCATTGGGGTATTCTCCAACCCTCACTAATTGAAGTTTCTTTTTATTATTGTCTCTGTTAAACTTGCTTGTTGATTGGAACGTAAGCCGTTCGCTTTCCGCGGGAGTCTCATGCCTTCCGCTCCAATCAACATAGAGCCAAAACAACAATAAACTTTAACATGGCCTTTTTATTAAATCATTTTCGTAGAAAAACATCTTTCTAAACAAAAAAACTCCTCCATTGGAGGAGTTAAAACCTAATCAAATTCTTGATTTTTCAAAAAGAAAAGAGATCTAATGAACTACTTAACCAATTTGTTCTATCAAGTAAGATTAATTATTATTAGGCGAGTTAATATCGGCCGATACCTCAAATGCTTCCATTTGTTTTGGATCATACGGTTTTAAGTATTGTTGTAGAAAATGAGTATCTTTAATTGAAGGATCTAACCAAACTTTTTCATCTTCAGGTTTAAGAATAACAGGCATTCTATCATGAATATCGGACATTAACTCATTTGTAGCAGTAGTAATAACTAAACAAGTGTAGATAGCTCTTCCTTCAGCTGATCGCCATGATTCCCATAAGCCCGCCATTCCAATTGGAGCACTGTTTTTTAGTTTGATTCGCATAGGGATTTTACGTTTAGGTGTCTTTTTCCATTCATAAAAGGAATTAGCTAGTATTATACAACGTTTCTTTTTGTATGCATTCTTGAAACTTGGTTACGCTGCCAGAGTTTCAGCTCTAGCTTTGATCATTTTGTACCCAATTTTTTCATCATTAGCCTAAAATGGAATTAATCCCCATCGAGATAACCTAAACGATTCTTAGTTCCATCATTGATAACTGATAAAACTGAGTGTGAAGGGGCGATGTTATAACTGAATTGATAATCATCATTAAAAGGAGCTTGAATGTCAAAACGGTCAATTATTTCTTCTATATCAGTGAACAAAGTAAAGCGTCCGCACATAATTTCACCTACTTGTATGGTTAGTAAGATTGATTGCAGAAAATGAGCTTGTGGGTATCATATTAACGCACTAAAATTCTAATATCCGTAAATGGTTGGTTGAATAATTCGCTGTTTATTAATAGTGCTCCAAGGACATCTCTTTCATCTTCAGCTTCAATTATGTCTGATAAAATTATCGTACTACCATTCTTAACCGTAACATTATATTCGTTCATAGAATCCTCCTGAAAGTAGTTATATGTATTTCTGGATTGAAGCATACCCTAGTATGTAAATGATCCCTACATAAAATGTATTCTCAATAATTTTTCCTGGTTCATATTGTCTTATTAAGCCTTCCTTCATTTTACTCTTCTATGTATCGAATTTCCATAATTTCGTTATTTATTACAAGCGTTTGATCATTCGAAAAAACGTGCATTATTTCAACTTTCTCTATTTTTCACACCTTATACCACTTAATACCTTCGACACTAGATGATTATTCCCTTTTAATTTCTATCTTTTTCACTAGGCATCTTTCTTCACTTTTAAGGCCTCATGATATATTCACTTTTCGATTTCCACAAGTTTCTATGTCAAATTTCCTGGTAAATTTAGTTATATGAATTTCTGATTGATTTTTCTCTATACCCCTTTCCAAAATTTCTTACTCATTTCATTCAAGAGTTTGTAATATAGCCTTTGTAAAAGTTGTATAAATATTTGTAATGAATAAATCATTTTATCTACTTTATAAACTACAATACATTTATAGAAAATTATTGTTCGAAAGAAATAATTTGTAACACATTTTTACCGGTGATTAAAGAATCTTTTGCAAGAATAGAAAAGTACGGTTAAGAAAGGCGGAGTTACTGGTGATTCTAGATGTGGCTAAATTGATAAACTTAGGGCAAAGATTTATCTTAGAAATTTGTGCACTCGTTGTATATGGATACTGGGGCTTTAAGATAGGGAACTCTGGTTTCATAAAGGGGTTACTATGTATTATTATCCCAGTGGGAATTGCTGTTATTTGGGGGGGATTTGGCTCTCCAAAAGCGAGTATTCAATTATCTGAACCACTTCACTTAGTATTAGAAGTAATTATATTCTTAGTACCAGTAGGATTACTTTTCAGCTTAAATGAGATAAAATTAGCTATGGTATATGGAATTATTGTGATTATAAATAGAATACTCATTTATATTTGGGGTCAATAAGTTTTTGTTTGAATCAGTTGAACTATGAGAAGATCTATAATAGTATTTAAGGAAGGTGACAAAATGTACTTTTCGCTTACGGTGGAACAAGTTCACGAGTATTTAAATGAACAAGACTTCACAGAATCCACAGAGCAAGAGTTTAAGACTGATCGTGAACAACATAAGGGTAACGGTTTATTAGAGACTGTTTGTTATGCCAATAACCACAATGTAGAGAGATATTTACCTTCATATCTTAAAGAGAAAGTGCATAGGAAATATATTATCATAACACTCCCGACAAAACGATTAGAAATAAAGGCATGGGGATTCTAGTAAAAGGCTTAATTAAAGGAGGCTAATAAAATGAGAGATGTTATCCATGATTGTTTTGTGGATGTACTTGGTACAGCTCCATCAGAACAACAAATTGATGAAGTGTTAAAAAATCTACCATCTGAGATTAATTTACTTATCGAAAAAGATGGAGAAGATAATCAGAAAGTTAGAGATAATATATACGTCTGGGTAAATGAGAATATTAATGATTTCATTTAAATTATTTGATTGTTCAAAGTATATACTTGCACCTAACTCTATCAATCGAGACGACGTCCTTTCTGTAAGACATATGTTAAAGTTATCATAAAAACAATTAACCACATTAATAGAACAGGTTCTCGCTTAATTTAGGGTGATAAATATGAAGTTGTTTAAATTAATTGAAGATTATCGCACTATGTACAAAAAAGGTACTAAATTCTTTGTAATTTCCGAATCGGAATTCATTGGAGCGAAAAGCTATGTACTGCAATCTGAAGATATGAGAGGTAAGATCGTAGTCTCTGAGGAAGAATTGAGAAAAAAATTTATGTCTTTAAATTAAATGAATTTTGATTTATTAGCAGTTTATGCTACTTATTACAATCTTCCGCTATACTGCCTTCACCTTTTGACATCATAAAATTCTCCTCCCTTTCTTCAGATTCAGCTATATTTGCCATATATAAATTAGTTTTTTCTGTTTATATAAATAGACAAGGTATGTTAGATTCGTACATTCTAAAATACCTTGTCCATATTAACATATTAAAATAGCCGGACAAATTTGGAAATTCCGAATATACCCAAGTCAGTATTCGATACTAATACAAATCGATTAGACAATAAACAAATTGATGCTGTAATGAGAGATTGACCAGCACTTAAATCGCAGGGTTTAGCGCTTCCGATCACTGTAGCTTCTACAATTCTAGGTGTTAATGGTGTTAACAGATTTCTTTGCCAAAGTATAGTCACTACATCAGGGCGTCTAGGAGTAATACCAGACATTTAATTCACCTCTTTCTAAATGGTTAATATAATTAATGCTAATTCGGACAGCTTGGCTCATACATTTATCATGCTGTATTAAAAAAAGGCGAATTTTGTACCACTCCCTTCAAAACACCAAAAAACCACAATCTAGCTTGCAGGTATGCGTAATAAAACAGGCAATCTATCTCGAATAAGAAGGCAGATCTTCAATACAATTTTATAGATTATTCCACGAGATGTAGTCTAACCTACCATTTACTAGGAGTGCTGTTTAAGTTAACATAAAGTGAAACTTCAATCTATGGGGGTTTTCTTCATCCATCGCTAATTGTTAGTTGAACCAATTGGGGGTTTACTGCCCGTTAATGCGGAATAAACTGGGGAAATACTACCGTTATAGGTTTGTTACCATTTCCCAGGGAAAAATACATCCTAGAAATGTTAATTGACATAATATTTGAAATAGGTGTAGTAACTATCTAAACTTGATAAACTTCAAGATACATGTGAAATTTTGGAGAGGAAACAACATGGGAAGAATGTAATCATATTCCTGTTTGGCTTCTAAAACATTCAAGATTAAAATAGAAAAAAAGTTTGCCCTTATTGCAAGAGCAAACTTTTTTCTATTTCCACCACGTATCATAAACCGTTATCGCATGATTTCGTTTATGTTCCGTTTTCTGATACCAGCCTTCGATTTTTTCAGCCGTAACTTCTTTGATTTCCTTGCCCTCAAGGTAGTCATCAATGTCCTCATAAGTAACACCTAGAGCTACTTCGTCTGGAAGTTGTGGCTTGTCATCTTCTAAATCTGCTGTTGGTATTTTTTTATATAAACGTTCTGGAGCGTTCAGATATTTTAGAATCTCTCTTCCTTGTCTCTTATTTAAGCGATAAAGTGGGATTAAATCTGCTGCCCCATCCCCATGCTTAGTATAGAAACCAGTTACTGCTTCTGCCGCATGATCGGTACCCAAGACAACGCCACTATAAATTCCAGCTATATCGTATTGAACTTTCATTCTTTCACGTGCTTTAACATTTCCTTTTAAGAAATTGTTCAGCTTCTCGCCTGTGCCGTCTTCTACAGCTTTAACTGAAGCATCGACTGCTGCTTTAATATTAATCGTAACCGTCTTACTTGGCTGAATAAATTGTAATGCTAATTGACGGTCATCTTCGTCAAATTGGACACCATATGGCAGACTGACAGCGATAAATTGATACTCTTCCTTACCTAATTCTTCATTCAATTCATTCACTGCTATTTGAGCCATATAGCCACATAAAGTGGAATCTTGTCCACCTGATATCCCTAAGACAAGACTTTTTAGAAATGAATACTTTTCGAGATAATTTTTGAGTAAATCGACACTTTTTCTAAATTCTTCTTTCGGATCAATCGTAGGCTGTACTAATAATTTTTTCACAATTTCTTTCTGTAAAGGACGCATAGTCTCCTAAACCTCTCTTCCGGAGTTCATCTAGCCCGTAACATTTCTTTTACTTTCGTTGTCGCTTCCTGAATGTTCTTCATCTTATTGTCCCAGCAGGCTTGACTTAAATCAACTGGGTATTCTTCAGGATTAAGTGCACGTAAATATTCAGGCCATAGAACTGATAAATTCTCTTTCGAAAATGCCCTTATTTGTTCAATATGCGGCAATTCATAAACAAGTTGTCCACTAATAAAAATATCTTCATGTAAATCAACTGCGATGAAATCGGTGACGAACTTGCTTAAAAATGTGTGAACCGGATGAAAAAGCTTTAATTTCTCCTCAGTTTGAGGATTCTCGTTTTCCATAGCGATATAATCGCCTTCTGAATGTAAGTTTATAGAATTGATAATACGATAGACACGCTTTAACCCAGGAGTTGAAACTTTTTCTGGATTTGAAGAAATTTTAATCGTATCGATCATATTCCCGCTTTCACCTTCAATTGAAACCATTTTGTATACGGCTCCTAAAGCTGGTTGGTCAAAAGCTGTAATAAGTTTTGTTCCTATTCCCCACATATCTATCTTTGCACCTTGTTGCTTCAAATTAATGATTGTGTATTCATCTAGATCATTTGAAGCAACAATTTTCACATCAGGATATCCTGCTTCATCAAGCATTTTTCGTGCTTCTTTTGATAAATAAGCTAAGTCGCCACTATCTAATCGAACGCCAATAAAATTAATTTGATCGCCAAGTTCGTTTGCAACCTTAATCGCATTAGGAATACCAGAACGAATTGTATCGTACGTATCAACTAAAAATACACAATCTTTATGTGATGTTGCATATTTATAAAAGGCAGTATATTCATCCTTGTAAGCCTGAATCATAGAATGGGCATGAGTTCCTGAAACAGGAATACCAAACACCTTTCCTGCCCGCACATTGCTTGTTGAATCAAAGCCAGCTAAATAGGAGGCTCTTGCACCCCATAAAGCCGCATCCATCTCTTGAGCCCGTCTTGTACCGAATTCCATCGCCACTTCATCGCCAATTACCTGTTTAATTCGAGAAGCCTTCGTCGCAACTAGCGTTTGATAATTTATTATATTTAGTATTGCAGTTTCAATAATCTGAGCTTGCCCAAGTGGAGCCTCTACGCGCAAAATCGGCTCATTTGCGAATACAAGCTCTCCTTCCTTCATACAACGAATATGTCCGGTAAACTTCATATTTGCTAAATAAGCAAGGAAGTCTTCTGCATATCCGATTTCAGTTCGTAAATATTCAATATCAGAGTCTGAAAACCGAAAATTCTCAATATAATGAACAACCTTCTCAAGACCTGCAAAAATCGCATAGCCACTATTAAAGGGAAGCTTTCTAAAATAGACTTCAAATACGGCCATTTTATTGTGAATATTGTCTTCCCAATAGGTTTGCGCCATATTGATTTGGTATAGATCTGTATGAAGTGTATAGCTATCGTCCAAATATGTATTCCCCATAAAAATATCCTCCCGCAGAGTAACTCTAATACTTGTAAGTACTGTCCCCTGCTATGACGGAGAAAATCCCCCTTTTTTAAGAACAACCAACATTCTTTGACGAAGCATACCATCATCCATGTCGTCAAAATATCCACAGACTTATTCGAAATAAGGTGTGGTTAGGTTTTCTATTCCTATTTATTTTTAATTAGAGCAATTTAGCTCCTAGTGAATTTTTAAAATGGCGTAAAGCCCATTCATGCCCTGCTTGATCAAATGATGCTACTGCATCTTGGTAGATCGAGATTGAAAATCCTTGATTGTACGCATCTACAGCTGTATGCAATACACAAATATCTGTACAAACACCTACAAGATAGACATCTGTAATACCCTGTTCTCGTAATTTGATACTAAGATCTGTTCCGGCAAATGCTGAATACCTCGTTTTATCCATATAATGAACATTTGCTTTATTCTTATTCGCTTCATATATATTTTGTAATGAACCAAACAAATCTCTTCCTATTGTACCTCTAATATTGTGAGGTGGAAATAGATTCGATTCTGGATGATATTGGTCATTTTTTTCATGAATATCAATGGCAAAAAAGACCTCATCACCCTGATTAATAAACTCTTTCGTTATATTTACGATTCTGTCTTCCAATTCCTGGCCGGACTTACCACAAGTTAACGCACCATCATCGGCGACAAAATCATTTGTATAATCAATATTAATTAAGGCTCTTTTTCCCATTACCTCACTCCCCAAAAAACATAATTATTATTATACTATACTCCTTACACATGTTTTTCAATAACTTTAGCCGCATTCATGCCTAATATAAGGCTTAACAATCGGAATTGGCCGAATGAAACAAAAAATGAGGCTGCCTAGAAAAAGAATTAGGTCAGGCCTCATAACTACGATATTTAGACTGGGTACACCCCATGTTTTCTCTGTGTAAATGAAAGTTGTTTACTGCTATATGTTGCAAACCTAAGAATTAGTTCTGATCGGAGTTGATTAGGCTGGACGATTTCATCGACAATCATTTCTGACGCAAGCCGATATATATCGATATCTTTGCGATATTCTTCACGCTTTAATTCGATAAATGTCGCTCGCTCCTCTTCAGGTAATGCATGTATTTTATTTGCATAGACAGCATTGACCGCTGCTTCCGGACCCATGACAGCAATGGAAGCACTAGGCAACGCCAAACAGCAATCTGGTTCGAAAGCTGGACCAGCCATTGCATATAGCCCAGCACCATATGCTTTTCTGACAACTACCGAAATCTTCGGCACCGTCGCCTCACTCATTGCCGAAATCATTTTAGCACCATGACGAATAATCCCCGCTCTTTCCACTTTCGTACCAATCATGAATCCTGGAATATCAGCTAGAAATAAAAGTGGAATGTTAAAGGCATCACATAAGGTAATAAATTTGGCTGCTTTATCAGCAGAATCATGGAATAAAACTCCACCCTTTACTTTTGGTTGATTGGCGATAATGCCGACTGATTGGCCACCTATTCTTGCCATCCCTGTAATAAGTTCAGCAGCAAATAATTTTTTAATTTCACAAAAGGAGCCCTCATCAATGAGCTGTTCAATTAAATCGTACATATTAAATGGGGCATTTTGGTTGGCCGGAATCAGTTCTTCAAGTGTCTTTTGTGATTTTTTCGGTAGGCGTATTTCAGCTACAGGGGGCTTTTTCATGAAATTCCCAGGGAAGTAAGACAAATAACGCCGAGCAAATTCAATTGATTCCTGCTCGGTATTCACAAGCACATCACCACATCCGGAAACACTACAATGCATGCGTGCGCCGCCCATTTCTTCTTCGCTCACTTTTTCACCGATAACCATTTCGGCCATTCTTGGGGAGCCGAGATACATCGATGCATTTCCATCGACCATTACAACAATATCACAAAAGGCAGGAATATACGCACCACCAGCCGCAGAAGGTCCAAAAAGTAAGCATATTTGCGGGACTTTGCCAGACAGTTTTACTTGATTATAAAAAATCCGCCCCGCTCCCCTTCTTCCAGGAAACATGTCTACTTGGTCTGTAATACGTGCTCCTGCAGAGTCAACTAAATATAGTAGTGGGACATTTAATTTCTCTGCAGTTTCTTGGATACGGATGATTTTTTCAACCGTTCTAGCTCCCCAAGAGCCGGCTTTAACTGTAGAATCATTAGCCATTACACATACGGTTCGACCATCGATTTTTCCAATCCCAGTAACGACTCCATCAGCAGGTAGACCATCACTTTCACAGTTTGCAAAAAACGCATCTTCGATCTCCATGTCGTCATCAAACAATAAACGTAGTCTATCGCGAACAAAAAGTTTTCCTTTTTCCATGTTTTTCTCATGGTATTTTTGTAAGCCGCCTTTTTTAATATGCTCTGTAGATTGCTGTAATTTGTCTACTATTGACATACATGTAGCTCCTTTCATTTTCCGGTGAACACAGGACGTCTTTTTTCTTTGAAAGCTTGAAGCCCTTCCAAGCGGTCTTTTGATTCAATAATCGTGTCATAACAATTTCTTTCAACTTCCAACCCTCTTGCTAGATCCGAATCCATCCCTTCATTGATCGCTTTTTTTGCCGCTCTTAGACTTAGCGGAGCATTTAGTGAGATTTCACAAGCGAGTTCATATGCTATATTCATGAGTTGATCAGCTTCGGTTATCTTATTTACCAGCCCCAACTTAAGGGCTTCCTCGGCATCGATTCTTCTAGCAGTGAAAATAAGTTCTTTGGCTATAGAAACGCCAACAATTCGAGGTAGACGCTGTGTTCCACCTGCTCCTGGGATAATCCCTAATGATGTTTCAGTTAAGCCCATTTTCGCTGTAGTCGAAGCAAGCCTGATATCACACGCTAAAGCTAGCTCCAATCCACCTCCAAAAGCAGCACCGTTTATCGCTGCAATAACGGGTACCGGCAGATTTTGAATAGCATCCATCGTACAACGGATTAATTCGACTGTCCTCCTTACCTGATCCTCATCCATCCCGATTCTTTCTTTCAAATCGGCTCCAGCACAAAAATTAATACCAGCACCTGTTATGACTACACAACGTACCGTTCTATTACTTTTTAATGAATCTAACACATTATTAAACTCTTCCAAAAGTTTGAATGATAATGCATTGGCTGAATTTGGACGATTTAACGTTAGAACAGTTACATCTTTTTTCGTATTTGTGATTTCGATCAGATTAGTCATTACATCCACCGCAACTCATCACTTTTCATCCTTTCGAATCAGAATACATAGCCATTCTATGACTTGGTAGTGTTTTGTTTAGTTTTTCCTGAACAAATAAAGCTGAATCTACTAGTGCTTCTTGATTCACACCTGTATGGATGAGCATTTTATCAAACATGTAAACCAAATCATCTGTGGCTACATTTCCACTAGCACCTGGCGCATAAGGACATCCACCCAGCCCTCCAAGGGACGAGTCAAAGGTTGTGATGCCATAATCAAGCGCCTTCACAATATTGGCAAGCGCCATTCCCCTCGTATCATGAAAATGCATGGCTAAACTCTGTGGTTGATATAGTTTAAGCGCCTGAATTAAAAAATTCTCTACCTGCCTTGGGGAAGCAACACCGATTGTATCACCTAACGATATTTCACTAATCCCCATTGTAAATAGCTTTTCGCATATATTTAGGACTTGATTGTAATCAACCTCCCCCTCATATGGGCATCCAAATACCGTTGAAATATAGCCTCGAACTGTTTTTCCTTCAGCTATTGCCTCAGCTATTACTTCTTGTAATACAGGAAATGTCTCTGAAATGGTTTTATTTATGTTTTGTTTATTATGTGTTTCACTTGCTGACATAAAAACGGATACCTCATCAACTGAACAGGCAATCGCTTTTTCAAGTCCTTTCATGTTTGGGACAAGAGCCGCATAAGTGACCAATGGATTTTTCTTGATATTTCGAGCGACTTCTACTGCATCTGCGAGCTGCGGGATCCATTTTGGGTGAACAAATGAAGTCACTTCAAGATAAGAAAGTCCTGTGAATGATAATTGATTAATCCACTCAATTTTGTCAGCTGTAGATAAAATCAGTTTTTCATTTTGCAAACCATCCCGTGGTCCAACTTCCTTAATCGTTACGCTTTTGGGCCAATTCATTCTATAATCGCCAGGACATCGCCTTCATTTACAAAATCGCCTTCCGTAATATATATCTGCTTTATCTTGCCCGATGTTACTGCTTCAAGTGGTATTTCCATTTTCATCGATTCAAGAATGATGACTTCTTGTCCTCTGCTTACGGTGTCTCCTTCAGACACAACTATTTTCCAAACACTTCCTGCCATACTTGCGACTACATCTGACATTTAGATTCCTCCTAAATAGTAGTGCTATTATTCTTTATATACCTGTCGATAAAATCTGTAGTCGTTTCACCTTGTTTGTATTTCTCATGGACTGCTATTTCTTTTAATAATGGTAGATTCGTCTTAATACCTTCCACTTTGTAAAGATCTAAGGCTTCAATTAAGCGTTGAATGGCTTGTGATCGTGTACTCCCTTTTACAATCAATTTTGCTATCATCGGATCATAAAAATGAGACACAATAGAGCGATTATCAACAGCTAACTCATGACGAATATATTCCTTCTGTGGCACTTTTAACGCGGTAATTTTTCCTGGTGAAGGTAAAAATGTATTAGGGTCCTCGGCATAGATGCGAACTTCAATACTATGACCGTCTCTATTAATCTCTGCTTGTGTAAATGCTAATTTTTCTCCTTGAGCAATCCTAATCTGCTGTTCAACAAGATCCAAACCCGTTATTTCTTCGGTAACAGGGTGTTCAACTTGTAGCCGAGTATTCATTTCTAAAAAGTAATAATTTTTATCACTATCAACGAGAAATTCGAATGTACCAGCATTGTAATAGCCAATCGCTTCAACAGCTTTTACTACTGCGTTTCCCATTGCTTTTCTCGTTTCATCATCAAGAAAAGGTGACGGAGCTTCTTCAAAAACCTTCTGGTGCCTTCTTTGGATCGAGCATTCTCTTTCCCATAAATAAACACCATGACCAAATGAATCTGCAAGCACTTGAATTTCGATATGTCTTGGCTTTTCAATCAATTTTTCAATGAACATCTCACCATTCCCAAAAAACATAAGTGCTCGCTTTTGATTACCTTCGTATATTTTCAATAATTCCGCTTCACTATTCGCCACCTGCATGCCGATACCCCCCCCGCCAGCTGCTGCTTTTAACATGACAGGGTAACCAATCCTTTTCGCTTCCACAACAGCTTCTTTGCTGTCGACAAGCGGACGTGACAAACCTGGAACTACAGGCAGACCACATAATTCCATCAATTTACGTGCGGCGACTTTATTGCCCATTTTCTCAATTACATCCGGATGAGGACCGATGAAAATTAAATCTTCTTTGGCACATTTCCGTGCAAAATTAGCATCTTCACTTAAAAAACCATAACCGGGATGAACAGCATTACAATTTGTCAGTTTAGCAATTTCAAAGATTTTCGTTGCATTTAAGTAGCTTTCATTAACTCGAGGCCCACCTAGTAGATAGGCTTCATCCGCTTCAGACACATATGGGGCGTCTTTGTCGGCTTCCGAATAAACAGCTACAGAAGCAATTCCCATTTTCCTGCAAGTTCGAATGATTCTTGAAGCAATTTCACCCCGATTTGCAATTAGAATTTTTTTTATCATCGTAATCCTCCAGATGAAGACGATTTTAGTTAAACTCGTTTATTTTTTTAGGATTTTTTATATTTCTGTATATGGTCATTAACAGCCAAGCTGCCTGGCAATCACCAATCTCTGAATCTCAGAAGTTCCTTCACCAATTTCAAGCAGCTTTGCATCACGTAAATATCGCTCAACTTCATATTCACGCATATACCCTGAGCCACCATGAATTTGGATTGCTTGATTGCTCGCGCGGAATGCGGTTTCTGTCGCAAACAATTTGGCATATGCGGATTCTTTTGTAAACGGTTGCATTTTATCTTTAAGCCATGCTGCTTTGAATACCATATTGCGTGCTAATTCAATTTCCATGGCCATATCAGCTAATTTAAATTGAATCGCTTGGAACTTTGAAATTGATTGACCGAATTGAATACGTTCTTTTGAATAGTTAAGTGCCCGATCAAATGCCGCTTGTGCGATACCGACTGCAAGAGCCGCAATGGAAATTCTCCCGCCATCTAGCGTATGCAAAAATTGTTTAAATCCCTTTTCTGCATCACCAAGCAAATTTTCTTTTGGAACTCTGACATTGTCTAGAACAATTGCACAAGTGTTCGAAGCTCTAACTCCCATTTTTTCATAGTTGCATGTAATCGATACTCCTAACGTATCTGTTGGCACAATAAAAGCTGAAATAATATTCTTTCCTCGGCTGTCTTTCCCAGTAACAGCTGTAATTGTGACGGTTCTTGAATAGCCAGCGTTAGTAATCCAGCATTTTTCACCATTAATCACATACTCGTCACCTTCGAGTATAGCAGTCGTTTTCGTTCCTCCTGCATCAGAACCAGCATTAGGCTCCGTTAATCCAAAGGCTGCTAACGTTTTTCCTTGAGCTAACGGAACGAGATATTTTTGTTTCTGTTCTTCTGTACCAAAGTAATAGATTGGACTTGATCCGAGTGAAACAGCTGCTGCATAGCTTAACCCAGTCCCAGCGCAAGCCTTGCCAATTTCTTCAACAGCAATGGCATATGAAATCATATCACCGTCTGAACCGCCATATTGTTCCGGAAACGGCAGACCTAATAAACCTAGTTCGCCCATTTTTTTGAAAGCAGCTTCAGCAAATCGAGAGTTTTCATCAAGCTCAATCGCTATAGGCTTGATTTCCTTTTCTGCAAATTCTCTAACCATTTTTTTTATCATCTGCTGCTCTTTCGATAATTCAAAATCCATAATTTTCCCCCTTTTAGATTAGAATATCAAGAACCCTAGAGCTAAGACCGACTAGTTGGTCTGTTTAACATAAAATTAACTTTTTTATCATGTAACACCTAATTCAAGTACCAGTAGGTAAACGGTTATGAAGGAAGTATGACTGAAATTCTGGATTTTGTTTCGCTTTTTCTGTCAGAAGAGATTGAAGAATAAAGTCGACATACATATCAGCAATTTCTTCAATCGATTTCTCGCCATCCTTTTTGTACCATTTGTACGACCAATTAATCATGCCGATAATCGACATTCCAATTATACTGACTGAAATTTCAGGTCTAAATTCACCTAAATCGATTCCTTCTTGAATCACGGCAAATATTATATCTCGGTATGTCTGCCGCTTTTGCTTAATGGTTTCTTCATATTTTGGTTTTAAATACGTACTTTCTTGATAAAAAACTGAGATATGTGCTTTGTAGAGGTCAAATACAGTAACAAAGGATTTGATAATTTTTTGTAGTTTGTCTGTGGGGTATGTACTAGATACAATTGCTTTTTCTGCATTTGTTAATACATATGAAATAAAATAGTCATGAATGACAAAAAGAAGCTCATCTTTAGATTGAAAATGGTGATAGAATCCTCCCTTACTAGTACCGCTTGCCTTTACAATCTGGTTTACAGATACACCGTGAAAACCATGTTTTTCAAAGAGGAATAGTGATGTGTTAATAATTTGTTCTTTTAATTCCGTAGCCATCCCCTCCTACTTTTTTAATGTAAAAATACTCTCATTTTTACTGTTCAATCTTTTGAAATTATCCGGTCAAGTTTATTTTATCAGAAAATTATGAATTGTCAATTTTCAATAAACTTATTACTTGATTACTGTGTTATCGAGACGATTGCTTGAAACTGGAATTTTCAGCAAAAATGGGGGAGTACTCCCCCACGATTTCACTTTAATCGTTCAGTAATGGTTTGATTTTTGCTTTAGCGAACTTCCATTCCCCTTTTTTATAAGTCCATTTTGATTCAATAAGCGCAATACCATCCATTTGATCTATTCCACTTACTAACTGAATTCCAACTAGCCCTTTACCATTTCCGATAAATTTTGCAGGTTTTAAAGTAGAAAAACCATCAACCAAAAGTTCTGTCGCTTCATTCAAAATACCATTTGAATAGATGCCTAATTTCTCATAGTCTACTTTACGATCAGTTAAATCGATGACCACTGGCTTTTTCCCAGTTATGGTAAGCTGCGCCTGATAATTATCTAGAAACTGAGCTGTGATTGGTACGGTTTTTGGAACTGGTATTTCATTTATCATGTGATCCTTAAAACCGTATAGAAAGGAATTCAATATTCCGCTACTTCGACTAGTTTCTGTTGTTATTAACACTTCTTTAACACCATCATTATTCACATCAATAAATTGAACGGTTGGCTTATAACCACTAGCAAGCGGTAATTTAAACTTTTTCTCTCCTGTATCGACATACAATGTTATTTCCTTTAAAAATTCAGCATCTTCTTCGTATTTTAGACCTTTAACCACCAATCGATCCTTGATACTATCACCAGTGATATCTCGTTTTTCTATATCGAAAATCGTTTCGTTTGATATGCCATGGTCCTGTGCTGAAACTGCTTGGTACGTAAAAAAAACGGCTAGTAGAAAGATTAAATATTTCAACATATTTGTTTTCATATTCATGTAAACACCTTCCGAATTTTTTATTAAATCTTTATTACCTCTCTTAACCATTTCATTCATCGATTGATATTTCTCTCAGCAAAGAAGTTCTCATCCCCATTAATGGTTAGGTCCACTTTACTTACGCTAATACTCTCCCTAAGCTGCAGAAAAGAGTTTTACTACAAAACTTGGAAAAAGAGGCGATTTTCAGCCCTCAGACAAGCTAGGTGCAACAGCTAAATTGAGCTGTTAAAATATTTCTCTTTTTTGCTTAATTTTTTCTCAACAATGTAAATTAGATCTAGTATCTCTATAGTTAAGATACATTCCCACTCATATATAGGACATAGGAACGAAGCTTCGCGACTAACCGATATAGTTAATCTACTTTGCAGATATACACATCTTATTAAGAAAGTACTTCAAAATTCGGCTCCGCATTGCCACTATTGTGATTTGGTGAGTGTAGCGTGCTCAATGATAGATCTCTATTAATAAATGATGGCGTTTTAACGCCATATTTGTTTTGTAAGTTTATTATTACCAGACAATGAAAAAGTATGAAAAAAAATCCTGTACAAGGAATTTACACTTGTACAGGATTTTTATATAACTATTAAAAATAAGTATACGATTTAGCGGATCCATTTTTTAAGTTACAATTATCAGGAATCTGGATTCGTTTTATCTCTTTCTGCACTAACCTTCCAAATTTCTTTCGCTTTTCCTGTCTCCGATTCATCTACTATAAATGAGCCGTTTGTATAGCGATCTGTATAACGTAATCCGTTAACAAGAACAGATTCAATAATACCTTTTTCTGTTTCAATATAAATCTCATCACTCGGTACGACTGTTTCAAGACCGATTACTCGATGCGGATTTGATTTAAGTTCTTTTAACATAATGAGACCACGTTTCGCTCGCGTAGATTTATCAAATTCAGTAAGTTTCATTTTCTTAACTGCTCCGCGCTGTGTCACAATTAAGATGGCATCAGATGTTCCTTTGTCGAGAATTTTACCCCCCGCCACAAAATCTTCATCCTTTAAGTTTATACCTTTAACTCCAGCTGCTCTGACTCCAATCGGGCTGATTTCTTCCTCATCGAACCAAAGTGAAAAGCCCATGTTCGTTGCTAAGAAAACATCACTGTTCCCGTCTGTTAAATAGACATCCACTAAAGTATCGTCACCTTTTACATTGATGGCAACTAAAGGCTTAGAATGGCGTTGTGCTTTATAAGAACTTAACTCGGTCTTCTTCACCATACCGTTTTTTGTAATAAATAACAAATAATGTGGGTGTTCAAAACTTTTAACCGGAATTGCTTTTACAATTTGTTCATCTCTGTCAATTGGAATGATGTTAGCTATATGCTGACCCGTTTCTTTCCAGCGAATATCCGGAAGCTGATGAACTGGGCAGTATAGATAATTTCCTTTATTCGTAAATAATAGAAGAACGTCCGTAGTATTGACCTCGAATTTTTGCATAAGACGATCTGAGTCCTTCATCCCAAAATCTAGACCACCGGATGCAGTATATGATCTGAGTGATGTCCGTTTAACATATCCTTCATTCGTAACGGTTACTATCACATCCTCGCTTGCAACCAAAACCTCAAGGTTAATCTTAATTTCTTCAATTTCACCTTCAATAACTGAACGGCGTGGATCATTATATTCTTTTTTTACAAATTTTAATTCTTTCTTCATAACCTGAAATAGAGCTTTTTCGCTTTCAAGAATTTTTGTTAGCTCTTCAATTTTCTTTTTCAGCTCTTTTTCCTCTTCTTGGAGTGCGGTAATATCAGTATTCGTTAAACGATATAATTGCAACGAAACAATTGCTTCAGCCTGAGGCTCCGTAAAGCCGAACATCTTCATTAAATTATTTTTAGCGTCTTTTTTATCTTTCGAGGCACGGATTGCTGCAATTACTTCATCAAGAATGGACAACGCCTTCATTAACCCTTGAACAATATGCGCTCGATCATGTGCCTTCTGTAGCTCATAACGTGACCGGTTTTCGATAACTTCTTTACGATGATAAATATAAGCATCCAAAAGCTTTGGCAAAGTCATCAAAGTTGGCCGTTTTTTATCGATGGCAACCATATTAAAATTATAAGCCACTTGTAAATCTGAATTTTTGTATAAATAATTCAAGACCCCATTGGCATCCGCTTCTTTTTTTAATTCAATTACAATTCTAAGTCCTGTCCGGTCCGTTTCATCACGAACTTCTGAAATGCCTTCTACTTTTCGATCGAGGCGGAATTCATCCATTTTTCTAACTAGGTTTGCCTTATTCACTTCATAAGGAATTTCTGTCACAACAATTTGCTGTTTACCACCGCGAATGTCTTCAATTTCAGCTTTTCCACGAATGATAATTTTCCCTTTACCTGTCTCATACGCCTTCTTAATACCACCGACACCTTGAATAATTCCTCCTGTAGGAAAATCCGGTCCTTTTAGAACTGTCATCAATTCATCAACCGTGACCTCAGGGTTATCAATGCGCATTATGGCAGCATCAATAACTTCTCCAAGTTGGTGTGGCGGCATTTCTGTTGCATAACCTGCTGAAATACCAGTCGATCCATTTACAAGTAAGTTGGGGAACATCGCTGGCAGCACAACCGGTTCAACAGCAGTATCATCAAAATTCGGTACAAAATCAACCGTACGTTTATCAATATCCCGAAGCAATTCAGATGCAATTCTAGAAAGCCTCGCCTCTGTGTAACGCATTGCTGCTGGTGGATCACCATCAAGGCTTCCGTTATTTCCATGCATTTGGATCATGACATTTCTTAATTTCCAATCCTGACTCATCCTTACCATTGCTTCATAGACAGATGAATCACCATGAGGATGGTAATTACCAATAACATTTCCGACAGTTTTCGCCGATTTACGGAAATTCTTTTCATGGGTATTTCCTTCAACGTGCATAGCATAAAGGATACGACGTTGAACAGGTTTTAATCCATCACGTGCGTCAGGTAAGGCACGATCTTGAATAATATATTTACTATAACGACCAAACCGATCGCCAATTACTTCTTCTAAAGGTAAATCAAGTACTTTTTCCTCAGCCATCTCTTAGTTGCCCTCCTCTGAAATCGACATATTTTCGTTATCCAAAATGTTCGATTCTTCTTCGAGACCAAATGCAACATTGGATTCAATCCACTTTCTGCGCGGTTCAACCTTATCCCCCATTAATGTTGTCACACGACGTTCTGCTCGTGCACCATCATCAATCTTGACACGAATTAATGTTCTTGTATCAGGATTCATTGTCGTTTCCCAAAGTTGATCAGCATTCATTTCTCCAAGCCCTTTGTACCGTTGAATAATATAGCCTTTACCGATTTTATTAATGGCGCCCTGAAGCTCTTCATCACTCCATGCATATTCCATTACTTCCTTTTTACCTGTACCTTTACTCACTTTGTATAACGGCGGCAGAGCAATATATACTTTTCCAGCTTCAAAAAGTGGCTTCATATAGCGGTAAAAAAACGTAAGCAATAATACTTGGATATGTGCACCATCAGTATCTGCGTCAGTCATAATCACAATTTTATTATAATTCGTATCTTCTACATTAAAATCTGGTCCAACGCCAGCTCCAATCGCATGAATAATCGTATTAATTTCTTCGTTTTTAAATATATCCGAAAGCTTAGCTTTTTCTGTGTTAATGACTTTACCCCGTAAAGGAAGCACAGCTTGGAATCGGCGGTCACGACCTTGTTTAGCAGAACCACCGGCAGAATCACCTTCGACGAGATAGATTTCATTCTTCTCTGGGTTTTTCGATTGGGCAGGTGTTAGTTTTCCAGAAAGAACTGAATCTGATTTCTTACGTTTCTTTCCACTTCTTGCTTCCTCTCTTGCTTTACGGGCCGCTTCTCTTGCTTGAAATGCTTTTATTGATTTCTTAATTAGCATTGTACTCGTATTCGGATCTTCTTCAAAAAAATAGGCAAGATGCTCAGAAACTATGGAATCGACAGCAGAACGGGCTTCACTTGTTCCTAATTTCCCTTTTGTTTGACCTTCGAATTGCAATAGCTCTTCTGGAATCCTTACAGAAATAATCGCAGAAAGACCTTCACGAATATCCGTTCCCTCCAGATTTTTATCTTTTTCTTTTAATAATCCTGTTTTTCTCGCATAATCATTAAAAGCACGTGTCATCGCAGTTTTAGCCCCGACTTCATGCGTTCCACCATCTTTAGTACGAACATTGTTTACAAAACTCAAAATATTTTCTGAGTATCCATCGTTAAATTGAAAGGCAAAATCCATTTCGATTCCATTCTGAACGCCTTCAAAGCTAACTACACTTTGGAGTGTATCTTTTTCCTCGTTCAAATATTCAACGAAAGCTTCAATCCCATTCTCAAAATGAAACTCATCTTTTTGATCATGTCGCTCATCAATCAGCTCAATTTTCATACCTTTTAATAAAAAGGCAGATTCACGTAATCGCTCAGACAAAATATCATAGTTGAATGTTGTCACTGAGAAAATAGTTGGGTCTGGTTTGAAGTGTATCGTTGTCCCAGTTTGATTTGTCTTTCCTATCTTCTCAAGGGTTGTTTCGGGTTTTCCACCATGATGAAACCGTTGTTCATAAATAAAACCGTCTCGTTTAATTTTAACGACTAACCATTCAGAAAGAGCATTAACTACTGATGCACCAACACCATGTAAACCACCGCTCGTTTTATACCCACCTTGTCCAAACTTTCCGCCAGCATGTAAAATCGTCAAAATAACCTCTGGCGTCGGTTTACCCATTTTATGCATCCCAGTTGGCATGCCTCGTCCTTTATCCGTTACACTTATACTATTATCTTTATGTATTTTAACAATAATAACATCTCCATAACCGGCCAATGCCTCGTCAACGGAATTATCGACAATTTCATATACCAAATGATGCAATCCTCGCGCATCAGTGCTTCCGATATACATTCCCGGCCGCTTCCGGACTGCCTCAAGCCCTTCTAATACTTGAATGGCTTCATCATTATATTCTATGTTATTTGTAACTCTTGCCACAGAAATTCCCCTTTCCTTCATTACCACAATTTCCGGGCCATATCAAAAAGATGAAATGACTGAAAATATTAAGAAATGCGCTAGCTTTCAGTTCAACCGTATGCTAGATACCTCTAGCATGTAAGTTATTAGCTAAATACTAAAACTCATTAAAACTTATTCATTTCTCTTTGGAGAAGCGAAAATGAATGGAAATGATAAATAATATTATGAACTAATTATAAATGAATTCACTCAAAAGAACAAACGTTCTAATTTAAAAAGTTAAAAATGCCCGATCAAAGGCATATCTATGTTTATTGTAGCGAAATTTTTCAATATAGCAAATTTGCTTGTTAATTTAACAAAATAACTACTATGTATACAAATACGTAATTATTCAAATACAGTGCAAAAAAAAGGAGCGCTAGTCCGCTCCTTTTTCCATTACTTTGTAAGGGCATGTTCGACTTTAATGCACCGGTCCATTATGACAGTATAACCTTTTTCCTTTAAAAAATCATACGCTTCCTGATTTTCAACGCCAAGCTGAGCCCAGAAAATATCTGAATCAATTTCGGCAAATTCTTTTGCAATTTCAGGTAGAAATTCAGAGCGTCTAAACACATTGACAATATCAATTTTCCCCTCTATATCTTTTAAAGAAGAAACAGCTTTAACCCCTAAAACTTCAGTTACTGCTGGATTTACCGGTATGATATCATACCCGCTTTTCTGCATTGCCTCTGAAACCATGTATGAAGTGCGGTTTGGGTTATCAGATAGACCAACTACAGCGATTCGTTTTGCCTTTTTTAATATGATACCTATTTCTTCTCTAGTAGGATTCTCAATAGCCATTACAATACCTCCCCTTTTGTTGAAAATTCGCTTCATTATGATCTAATTCCTTGTTACTATGAAAAATAGTTTTAATAAGGAGCAATATCCTATCTTTTCCCCATATTAAACTGTTTTAAAACTTAGTATTGTTTTCGTTTATAAATAAATTTTGTCCATTGGTCTGTAATAATTGACAAAATCGAGCCAAAAATTAATCCATTATTTAATAATGATACTACAATCGGAGGTAAACCTGTAAATGCGCTAGCTGGAACAAACATAACACCTACTCCCCCAAGGAGCGATATCCCAACCACTGTTCTCACTCGGTTAGATTCTTCTTCTTTTTCTATTTCTAAAAATGCCATGCCGATCATGCTTGTAAAGACAACAAACATAACAGAATACCCTACAGGAACTGGAATGGATGCAAGAAAATTCATGACACTTGGCATAAAGCTAGATAGTATTAGCAGGAGGGATCCGATTATAAATGGCAATTTTGCCGCGACTTTTGAAGTAGCTATGAAACCCGAAGCCCCTGATAATGGTACGGGTCCTACTGCACTAAATACCCCTCCCAGCATCTGACTGATGCCGGTAATATATCCAGATGCACGTAAATTTGTTTTCGCTTCTTTTTTAATGATCGACTGAACCGCAAGTTCAACTACTCTTATGCTTGCGATCAAATTCGTAAGTAAAAGCAAGGTTACAAACACCGCCGTTATGATCATTCCACTATCAAATGTCGGTCTACCGTATACAAATATTTGAGGCATATTGAAAATTTGCACAGGTGTGTATGTATTAGGTTTAATTGCCCCAAAAACGGCAAACAAAATCCAGCCTACAGCAAGCGAAATTAGCACTGCATATTGGCGGACTATACTAAGCTTATGCCTCGTAAAATAAAATGTCAAAAGAACAGTTACAAAACTTAAAGCAGCAATTTTCAAATCCACTTTTTCGCTTACATACCCTACACCTAGCATACCGTTTAAAAAGGATTTACTCAATTGGATGACAAGTAATAATAAATAAATTCCAATTACAGCTGGTGTAAACATCTTGCTAATCTTATCAATAAGACCAGCCATACTTAATAAAATGAAAAGAAGGCCACTTGCAATTAACGCTCCTTGAAGAGCTTGCAATGTTTCTCCTGCCGAAGAAAAAAGTGTTGTGCTAAATCCCGCATAAATTGTAAAGACACCCCACCAAAGTCCAGCTGGCGCTTCATTTATCGGTAATTTATGCCCGAAAAATATTTGTAAAAGTCCAGCAAGCGCAAAAATAAATACTGTTCTTTGTACAAAATTAGCAGCATCCTCTCCTGTTAATCCGAATAAATCTGCAATTGCAATCGGAGCAACGATTGATGAAGCAAGCATAAAAGCCACCCACTGGATGGCTGCAAAGACAGTTTTCATAAATTCTCAAGTCCTTTCATTTCCTATAAAAAAACAGAATCGTCTTAATCCTCTTTTTCAGAAATTTATTTGCTGTTCTAAAAGCCATAAAAAATACTATCATTTTTTCTCAAAAATTTCTAGCACACGTCTAAAACAATCATTTCCCACTATTTTATGGCAAATGAAAATAATTGAGAAAAGAGTTAATAGTTCTATAGTCAAACGAATATTATCAATTTAGCTATTAATAGACACGAAAAATCTTTCATACAGCTTCTATAGTAAATATTTTTTTCTACACCCATAGTATTTTTAAGAAGAAATGATAAAATACATAACAGGAACCTTCTAAATTTTGATGAGAAAGGGCTATAATATGTTTACTATTATACTAATTTTAATTCTTGCCTATCTTATAGGCTCTATTCCTTCTGGTTTAATTATTGGCAAAACATTTTATAATACTGACATTCGGGAACATGGCAGTAAAAACCTTGGTGGAACAAATACATTCCGAACTCTTGGTATTAAAGCCGGTCTGATTGTAACGAGTATGGATGTTTTAAAAGGAACACTCGCAACACTGTTGCCGCTTATGTTCGGGACAGATAATCTTCATCCACTGATTCCTGGTGTCGTCGCAGTTATTGGACATATGTACCCAATTTTTGCTCGCTTTAAAGGTGGAAAAGCAGTTGCTACTTCTGGTGGTATTTTACTTGGTTTTTCCCCTATATTATTCGGTATTATTTTGAT
This sequence comes from Peribacillus huizhouensis, assembly GCF_014138605.1. GTDB lineage: Bacteria > Bacillota > Bacilli > Bacillales > DSM-1321 > Peribacillus > Peribacillus huizhouensis. The sequence goes on from NZ_JACJHX010000025.1 coordinate 28,508, forward strand.
TGTATTTTTTCTAACATTATACTTAACAAAATACGTATCATTATCATCGATGATTACTTCGTTCATCTCAATTATATACGTATTGGCTTTTCAAAGAGAGCAATGGATTTTATTAATTGTTGTCTCTGTACTCTTCATATTTATATGCTATCGTCACCGGGCAAATATTAAACGTATTATTAATAAAACAGAACCAAAAATTAAGTGGCTTTAGCATTCCTCACTTTATCTAGTTTTTTCTCCTGAGACTGTCTCAAACGAAAGTGTCAGACCCCAAACTACAATATATAGTTCAATTGATGTATATATAACTCGATAGACTGTGTATAAAGTGTGAGGTCAGACTCTTTTGAGTCAGACTCTGCCAGTAAATTTTATACATCTCTTTATAATTACTTTTATTGTTGAATACAGATATCATTGAAGGAGTGATTAGCTTGAAGCCATTACAAATTTCACCTGAAACAGCAATTAAACTCTCGGAAAAACTAAAGCTACCAATCGAACAAATTTTACATATGCCTTCTCATATATTAGTCGCAAAACTGGCAGAGCTAGAGCAGAAGCCTCGCGAAAAATAAAGGAAGACTAACATCAGTGGTAATTCATCTCCCAATAAGGTTAGCCTCTTTACTGAAGATATATCAAAAACACATCATAATAAGCAATATATGTTCAACACACTTCATTCGTATCATTCGCATCTTTCTCCAATATGCTTTATACTACATCTATCCCGCTTTAACGAAGTGGAATGGAGATATTAGTGACACTAGAACGGGACTAACAATCAGTGAGGATGAAAAGCCCCCCACTGATTGAAGTTTCACTTTATTGCATATTGGAAGGAGATTACGATGAATATTATTATCTCTGATAAGGCCATCACGTGGTATAAAGAAGAATTAAATTTAAAAAGTGGCGATAGTGTTCGTTTTTTCGCAAGATATGGAGGCCATAGCCCGATCCAAAGTGGTTTTTCGTTAGGTGTAAACAGCGATCAACCAATTGATATAGGTGTATCTGTACAGAAAGATGACATTACTTTTTTCGTTGAAGAAAGTGACTTATGGTATTTTGATGGTCATAATTTGAGAGTAAATTATAATGAAAAATATAATGAGCCTGAATTTCATTACGAAAAATAATGATTGAATTAGAAGAGGATGTCTCAATGCTTTGAGACATCCTCTCTTGTCTGCAGACGCTTACATACGAATAAGCTTATTTACAATGCCTTCTTTCTTAAGGATTTCACGTTGTTTTTCACCGAGAAGATCGTAATGTGAGTACCCATCCTTCCGATTATGTATCCATTCTTGCTTAAGCCCATGACGTGCTCCCCACTCTGCTAACTGCCTCATATTCTTACAACCTACTTTTGTCACAGTATCGCAACCTGGAAATCGATCATCTAGCCAATAGTGGGTAATAAATGCTATTTCTCCATTATCTATTTTCCGTTTCCATTCAGTAATATCTTTACATTTTATGCCGAATGCCAAGACACACACCTCCATTTTTTGCTTGTGTCATTACTACGCACGCAACTACTTGTTATTTGTAAAGTCTTTTATCCCGCTTTTACGGGCAGTAAGACCCCCACCTCAAGGCTTAGAGGAATCTAAGAAGCATTGGTGGTGGACACTGCCCGTTAAAGCCCGATTGGTGAGATACAGTGAAACTTACCGATGCACGAGCAGAAGTTAAGTTTGCGCCCACAGAATGTGGGTCACACAGACGAAGACATGAGGACGCGGCGTACTTAGTCTGTGATTCATTGATTCGGGTTCGTACTGTCCGATTGATCGAAGCGAAAGCGAAGATCTTAGCGACAGTGGAACGGGATTAACAACCAGTGGGGATGATGCCCCCACTGGTTGAAGTTTCACTTTATTGTTCAATATCCTTTTTCTTGTTCGCTTCATAAACCACATGCCAATCCGGTAAAAGTCGCTTAATTGAAATTGGCCTGAAGCTTTCCTTTTTCACACATACATGAGCAGAACTAGCAGAGACAGCTAACTCTGCATTTTCGGTCAGAATTTCATACCCATACACAACACGAAGTCCATCATATGACTCAATCCATGTTTTAACAATGGCAATTTCACCGTAACGAAGTGGTTTTTTATAAGATACCTGGATATCAATGACTGGAGATAAAATCCCATCTGCCTCCATCTCTGCATAATTAAAACCCAAATCTTTTATAAGCTGTGTTCTCCCAATCTCCAGCCAAATCACATAATTAGCATGGTACACAATGCCCATTTGATCCGTTTCTGCATATCGAACTTCAATTTTTTTTTCAGATACTAGCATTACATTTCACTCTTCCCTATTTTTTCTGCTGCTTTTCTTAAGTCTTCTGTCATTAAAATGGTCAAGTTTTGTGAATTATTTTCGATCGACTTATTCATGATCCGCATCGCTTGTTCTTGTATAGCTTCATCAACTAAACTTGTTGCAAAACGACCATTCCCTTTAACTAGATGATTGGTTAAATATTCATTCAACCAACTAATTGCTTGATCTTCCAATTTGTATTGGTATTGAACCGCATAATTTTCGATAATTTGTAAAAGCTCTTCAGCTGTATAATCAGGAAAATGGATGAATTTTCGAAATCGAGAACGTAGCCCCGGATTGCTCTCAAGAAGACGGTTCATTTCCTTACTATATCCAGCAAGAACGACAACTAGATTTTCATTATGCTTAGTCATTTCCTCAACAAGTGTATCAATGACCTCTTTACCAAAATCATTTTCCGACTTACTGAATAAAGAATATGCTTCATCAATAAATAAAACTCCGCCTAGTGCTTCACGAATTTTTTTCTTCGTCTTAATAGCTGTTTGTCCGACATATTCACCTACAAAATCGGAGCGTCCAGCTACAATCATATGGCCCCTTTTAAGCAGACCTGTCTCTTTCAATAATTCTGAGTAGATTTTGGCAACTGTTGTCTTACCTGTTCCAGGATTCCCCGTGAACACTGTATGTGATTGAATTGGTACAGCTTGAAGACCATAATTGCGTCTGAGTTGCTGCATCTCAACAAATGCAATAATCGCTTGTACTTCTTTCTTAATTTCGTCTAAGCCTACTAATAAACCTAGCTTTTCTCCAGGAGAGATAGTAGGTTTTAGTTCATTTCTCCGGAAGTCTTCTCCTGTGAGTGACGTATAATGGAGAATAGGATTTTCATCTAAGTCTGTACGAGCTCCTCTTTTAAAAATAGCGTCGTTGACAATTGATCGTACAGTTCTAGCATTCCCAAAGGTTTCATCTACTTTTTCGGCCTCAATACGCATCTCAAGTTCCATCTTTGCATCCTTAGTCATTAGATAATCATTGTCTCGTGCCATCCCTTCCGCAAGTTGAAGCAATTCTTCAGTTGTGTAGTCTGGAAGCTGGAAATGATTGGACTGAGGGAATCTACTTCTTAAACCTGGATTAGCCTGTAAAAATTGACGCGTTTCATCAGGATATCCAGCTAAGATCACGGCAAATTTCCCTGCGTATTTTTGATTACTCATCAGTGACACAAGTGTATCAATTACTGTTTGTCCGTAATCATTCCCTGATTGACCTTCTCGTTTTAAACTGTATGCCTCATCAATAAATAACACACCGCCGAGAGATTTTTCCACAGCATTTTGCACTCTTTCTTCTGTTTGACCGATAAATGAGCCTACTAGTTGTGAGCGATCCACTTCTATCACTTCTTCTCGGGGAAGAACACCTAATTCATAATAAATTTTAGCAAGGAGGCGAGCAATGGTCGTTTTGCCTGTTCCCGGATTCCCGGTTAGCACCATATTTAGACTTAACTCATCTCTAATTTGCAGACCAAGTTCTTTTCTTTTATTTTGATATTGCAAGAAACGATAATATTCATTCATTCTATTTTTCACTTCAGCTAATCCAATCATTGATTGCAGTTCGGCAAGTGCATCTTTAGGTTGAGTTAAGACGTCCATGCTCGTTTGAAATAAAGCATTCCACTGTTTTTTCACTTTCATTACACGATCCAAATGTTCCTTCATATCGTTGAAGTGTGTCGCTGTATGGAATACCCCTGAGATGGACTCCTCATATTCCTTTGCAGCCTGAAGGAGCTCTGTAAGCTCTTCTGATGCTTCTGAAAGCAAAGTAATAGCTGCTTTGTAGTTTTTGATGGTTCCATCCTCAACATGATTATTTGCCTGTTTAAGTGATTCTTCAAGTTTGCTACGCTGTTCCATTATTCTTTCCATGTATTTCCCACATAAATAAATATATTCTTCAGCTACTTTTTTCTTTGCTGTTCGATTATCTGTTTCACGTATTAGCGGAAATTCAATAACAGAGAACACTTCACTATATTTCTTCCAACCAGAGCTTGCAAGGAGCTCATTCGCCCGCTTATTGTTCGCATCAGAACGGACTGCTTCTCTGAGCCATGTTTCATATAGTGAGTCCTCACCATGAAGAAACTTCTGGCTTTTAGCAAGCATACTAAATAACTCAGATTGATAAGAAGCTAATGATTGAATGTTTTCAATCTCAGCTAAAAGTGCCATGATTTTATGTAAGTCATTTATATACCCTTTTTCATTAATCTCTTCCGTTAATTCTTTTATTTTTACATCATAATCATGATGTTGATGTTTATTCCTTGTATTCATTCTTATCCCATCTTCCAATAACAAATTCTTTTCCATCTTATCATACTAAGTCGATTTTTTTCTCGTTTGGAAGTACCGCCCTCTTTTTTTCCATAAAAAAAGAAGAAAGAATCTCTTCTTTCTCCTTTTTATTTACTACTCGAAGTTATTTATTCAAATCCATTCTCTCTGGCTTGTTTTTCATCTTGAATTTCATTTTTAAAAGACTCTATACTTTCTTGTCTTCGCTGATTTTTTTCTTTTATTGCATTTCTTTCATCTCCAGAAGCAAACTCCAATGTTTCTTCAGCTGCTTCTATATTTTCCATTGTGTTCTGAATCATGTCTTCAAGCTTTTCTACGTTATCACTGCGATCATCAGGATTATGCTTATAATTCATCGAAATGGCCTCCTAATAAAAAATAAATTTTATTAGTTTACATAATTATTTTATGTAAACTAATTTTACTATTCACCCTTCGTTTGAATAACTTGTGGGTGCTGGCCGCTTTGATCTTGCATTTGTTTACCTTTATTTCCACCTGCAGAACGAGATTTCATTCCAATTTGATTCGGTGCAAAATGTTTGGAATCTTTTTTTGGATTGCTCATCAATTTTCCCCTCCTCAAGAATAGGATGACCGAAGGATAAGTAAACATTACCGGAATTATTTGTTAAATATTACTCTGCTTTTTGTAAATGTCTCCGCTCAATACGATCTTCAATTTTTGCCAAACGCTCCTCATCTTGCAACAACTCTTGTTTATTTTCGTTAATTAACTCTGCAAAAGTCTTTTTCTTTCGTTTCAAACCCTTCACCCACCTACCCAATTGTATTTAACATTACTATTACCAATTAATAAGTGGTTTATAAGTGAACTTTCAAAAAATTCAATTAGCTGTAGAAAGTACCTAAACAAAAGGACCAGATCCCAAACATCTATATATCGTTTAAGACGTGATGATGACACGATAAACGGTGTATAGAGTGTTTAGATCTGACCCTTTCATAGACATTCTTATTTCATATCCTCAATAAATTTTTCCATTGACTGAAGAGAAACTTGACCAATATGTTTCCGGCTAATAAGGCCTTCGCTATCAATAAAATATGTAGTTGGCATAGCCGAAACTTTATACCGCTTATTTACAGCATTTTTTATGTTTTGAGAATCAAGCAAGATTGGGAAAGTAACGCCCATTTCATCGACAAAAGTTTGAACATCATTCTGTGAATCAATGTTAACCGCAAGTATTACCGTATCTTTACCTAATCCGTTTGCAAATGCCTCCATATCAGGCATTTCCTCACGACACGGTCCACACCAAGTAGCCCAAAAATTGAGCATGACCTTCTTTCCTCGATAATCCGATAACTTTACCGTCTCACCATTTAGTGTTGCCAATTCAAAGTCGGGTGCCTTTTGGCCGCTACTAAGATTGCTTAAGCCACCATTTTCTGCTTCTCGTTCTTCTCTTGTGTCCATAGCCTGAACAATAACAACGATAATAAGCGCAAGTAAAAAAGTTGCTGCCATTATTCTTTTGTACATATGTATTCACCTAATTCTATTGGATAATTTAATTAGTATTTGGTATCTACTATATCTTACCAATATTCATTGAAGTAATAAAGGTTTTTAATGAGCAGATTACGAATAAGTAGATTCCTTATAGATATGACATTAATAAAAAAGAATGCCCCTTTGCAAAGGTGGACTCCGCCATGCAACATTCAGTAAACTGTGTGCTGCAGGCGAAGTCTCCTCTTCTAGGACATCCTCTTTATTAAGGTGAAATTACCCTTTTAATTTACCACGTAATACCATTTGTAAAATACCGCCATGACGGTAGTAGTCAATTTCAACTTCAGAATCGAATCGAACAAGTACTTCAAATTCTTTTTTGTTTCCAGCTTCATCAGTAGCTGTAACTTTTACGATATCACGCGGCTTTACAGTTTCATCAATTTGAACATCAATTGCTTCTTTACCCGTTAAGCCAAGTGTCTCAGCATTTTCACCTGCTTTGAATTGAAGTGGTAGAACACCCATTAACACTAGATTAGAACGGTGAATACGTTCGAAGCTTTCAGCGATTACTGTTTTAATGCCTAGAAGGTTTGTACCTTTTGCTGCCCAGTCACGTGAACTTCCCATTCCGTAGTCTTTGCCGGCTAAAATAGCAAGACCAGTACCATCTGCCTTATACTTCATACAAGCATCATAAATAGCCATAACATCACCAGTTGGCCAGTAAGTAGTATAACCACCTTCTGTACCAGGAGCTACTTGGTTGCGAATACGAATGTTTGCAAATGTTCCACGCATCATAACTTCATGGTTGCCTCGACGTGAACCATATGAGTTAAAATCACGTGGTTTTACGCCATTTTCACGTAAGTAAATACCGGCCGGTGTATCTTTACCGATAGCACCTGCAGGAGAAATATGGTCCGTTGTAACTGAATCACCGAATTTACCTACAATACGTAAGTCAGAAAGTGCTTCAACTGTACCTGGTTCTGGTGACATTCCTTCAAAGAATGGCGGATTTTGAATATATGTTGAAGTTGTATCAAATGTATACAATGCTTCATTACTTGTTTGAATCTCATTCCAGCGCTTGTTATCGTTAAATACGGTTTCGTATTCTTTTCGGAACAATTCTGGTGTTACAGTTGCTTTAACAACAGCATTTACTTCATCTTGAGAAGGCCAAATATCTTTTAGATAAACATCATTACCGTCTTTATCTTTACCTAATGAATCGTTTTGGAGGTCAAAATCCACTGTTCCAGCTAGAGCATATGCTACAACCAACGTTGGTGATGCTAGGTAGTTTGCTTTAACCAATGGATGGATACGTCCTTCAAAGTTACGGTTACCAGAAAGCACAGACGTTACAAGCAGATCGCCTTCTGCAATGGCTGCTTCGATTTCAGGAGCAAGTGGACCCGAGTTTCCAATACAAGTTGTACATCCGTAACCAACAAGGTTGAAGCCTAATTGATCAAGATAAGGCTGTAGACCAGCATCACGAAGATAACCAGTAACAACTTTAGACCCAGGTGCTAGTGATGTTTTTACATAGTCAGGAACAGTTAAGCCTTTTTCTACTGCTTTTTTCGCAATTAAGCCGGCGCCAAGCATAACATACGGGTTAGACGTATTCGTACAACTTGTGATCGCAGCAATTGCGATTGCCCCAGTTTTCATTTTGGACTCATGACCATCTGCGAAATTCACAGTTACTTCTTTATCAATCTCAGAAGACCCTAAACCAAAGCCTTGGTTCCCCATAGGAGCATTAAGCGCTTCTTTAAAAGATTGTTGCATTTGAGAAAGTGGAATCAAATCTTGCGGGCGCTTAGGACCTGAAAGATTCGGTTCAATTTCAGATAAATCAAGCTCAATTACATCAGTGTAAATTGGATCTTCTTTGTCAGGTGTAAAGAACAATCCATTTGCTTTAGAATATGTTTCAACTACTTGAATTAAAGTTTCGTCACGACCGGTCAGACGAAGATAATCAATTGCTTCTTCATCAACTGGGAAGAAACCACAAGTAGCACCATATTCTGGAGCCATGTTTGCAATAGTTGCACGGTCTGCTAATGGAAGTTTAGATACTCCAGCCCCAAAGAATTCAACAAATTTACCAACTACTCCATGTTTACGAAGCACTTGTGTCACTTTTAATGCAAGGTCAGTAGCTGTAGTTCCGTTTGGAAGTTCACCTGTAAGTTTTACTCCAACAACCTCAGGTACTGGGAAGTATGAAGGTTGGCCAAGCATGCCTGCTTCTGCTTCAATTCCACCTACGCCCCATCCAAGAACTCCAATACCATTAATCATTGTTGTATGAGAATCTGTACCAAATACAGAGTCTGGATATACTTCTAAGTCCCCATTTGGAGTGTCAACAGATTGAACAACATTGGCTAAATACTCAAGGTTAACTTGGTGAACAATCCCAGTTGCCGGCGGAACTGCACGATAGTTATTGAATGATTTTTGAGCCCAACTAAGGAATTGGTAGCGCTCAGCATTTCTTTCAAACTCAAGATCCATATTCACTGAAAGTGAATCTAAAGTACCTGCTTTATCTACTTGGACGGAGTGGTCAATAACTAAATCAACTGGAATTTCAGGATTGATTTTATCAGGATCTTCCCCAAGAGCAGCCATTGCACCGCGCAAAGATGCAAGATCAACAACAGCCGGTACCCCTGTAAAATCCTGTAGAATAACACGTGCAGGTTTGAATGGTACATCAATGTCTTTTAATTCGCTAGTCCCCCACTTAGCTAAATTATCGACATGTTCTTTTGTAATAACTCTGCCGTCTACTTGGCGCAGTACCGCTTCAAGCAGAACTTTAATGGAATATGGAAGACGAGAAACGTTTCCAACTCCTGCTTTCTCAAGCGCTTCCAAATTATAATAGTTATAGCGCTTTCCATCGATTTCAAAAGAAGAGCGTGATTGATACACATCATTTTTTGTCATCAGAATATTACCCCCTAAAAAACTATACGAAAATCATTTGAACATGAAAAATTATAACATGTTAAGTAAAAATCCCCACATTACCATGTTCTTTTTCAACTATATAAAAAAACCCCTTTTTTGTCGAAAAGTTTGAATCTTCTCCCATCAAAACTTTTCTTACGAACTAATAGTAATATAGAAATGAATATAAGTAAATAACAAGAAAGTTATTGTTTTTGATAAGTTTTACTTATATTAATCAGTTTCGTAATTATTTACTTCCTTATTATATATAGTATTCCCTATATAAACTTAAACAGTCTATTAGTTTTTTTGTTATAACGTTTCACATTGATTCGGAAGTTATGTGGTCAATTATGTGGTCAAAGTATAGTTAACATGTTGTCAATTTTATTTAAAGTGATTCTCTTTCTAAAAGGCTGTTTTCACATACTTTGTTGCTTTTCAATCATTTTTACACTAATAACCCGAGTTGATTTCCGTTGCAGGTCCTCGCTTTCCGCGGGCGGTCTCAGAAGCCTCCTCAGTGCTTTGCACTTGCGGGGTCTCCCTCAACACGCTTTTCCCGCAGGAGTCTCGCACCTTCCACTACAATCAACATCTGTTCGAATTGGTTTCTTGCTAAAAACAACATTCTTTACGAAAAGAGCTTTCTAAAAAGACTTAAATCACCCCCAAACAACTTTCAACCCATTCAATAAAAGGGGCATGATTTGGATTAGAATATAACCTAAATCAGCGTTCTGTATACTACTCCATGCTCTATCACTTTTTCTTAACCTGAAGAATAAGCATGCTCCTACAATAATTACAGAACAAACTGTAAAACATATAGCAAATATAAGATCAATCAAAGGATCCAAAGTATGGCCAATTGTCACTAATGTCTTACACATGTAGCTTTGGAGATTGGAAGGGCTTTGAAAATATAAGTGTAGAAGAATTATGGGGATATCTTGTGGACGAAAAATAGTTTTCAAATTTTTGTCTCACTTTTATTAAGAAGCCTGACAATTTCCCAACTACGTTACTCCACATTCGCTCCCTATAATGGAATAGCTAAAATATGATTTCAATCATAATATTACTTATTTCCTCTTTCACTAAAGCACCAGTTAGTTCAATAATAAGTTAATCTTGAATCTCCTTATCATATGTTTCTGCAACAAACACAAAATCGAACTGTTCTTTATTAATAAATGTACTTGTTTTAGAACGATAACCTGTTTTTACACAAACAATATCGACCTCAACAAGGTGAAAACTCACCTTAAAGGCTTCTTTAATATCAAGTCCACCTGTTAGGGAATATATTCCATCCCCAAATGACTTGAATACAAGTACCTTTTCTTCCAAACTACTCTCATCCATATCAATCCATTCATCGTTTATGAAAACTTTGAAAGATGGATGCTTTGGAATGCACTCGATATGATTTATCCCTTTATAGCAACGTAATGTATACATATAAGTATGCGTTTCATCAGTTTTAACATCAATCCCATATTTAAAAGCAAAGGTCTTATAAACTAGCTGATAAAATAATGGCATGATAATATCATCCCATGCGTCATAGGCATGAGCATGAATTGATATTAGATGTGGGTATAAACTAACAAGTGCCTCTTGAAAATTTAGTAAGATTGTTGTATCTGAAATTTTTTGTAAAGCATCATCTATTTCATGGTCATTAACTCTCGATAATCTTTTATCAATCATACGATTTACTCCTTGCATCAGTATTATAAATATATTGAACGTTATTCTAACTTATATAATACTTTACCTTGATCAACTATCCTGACCCGCAACTAAATAAGCTAGATTAAAAAACTCCTCTTATTTTATTTCAAGAAGAGTTTACATAATCACTCTTATCGGTATTGAAAAAGGATCTTCAGTTTGGTCTTATCCCCGTCAAGTAGACAATTAATAAAAAGGTTCACCTATTAGGCAGCCTTAGCTCTATATTCAGTAGGGCTGAGGTTATTTAATTT
>NZ_JACJHX010000026.1 GCF_014138605.1 Peribacillus huizhouensis
GGAAAAGCGTGTTGAGGGAGACCCCGCAAGTGCAAAGCACTGAGGAGGCTTCTGAGACCGCCTCTACAACGGAAATCAACCCGGGTTATTAGTGTGAAAATGATTGAAAAGCAACAAAGTATGTGAAAACAGCCTTTTTTTAAAACTGCTAACCAGTGGAGGAATACTTATGACAAATTTTCACGCATTAGCCATAGATTTTTATGAAAAATCAACCTTGGATCTCGCAAAATCTTTACTTGGCTGTTTATTGGTAAAAGAGACATCTGAAGGCATTTGTTCAGGATATATCGTCGAGACAGAAGCTTATATAGGACCTGAAGATCGCGCCGCCCATAGTTTTAACAATCGGCGAACGAAGCGGACAGAAATAATGTTTGGCCATTCTGGATTGGTATATACGTACCAAATGCATACTCATACACTGGTAAATGTCACGAGTGGTGGAGTTGATAAACCCGAAGCCATCCTCATTCGAGCTTTGGAACCAATCGAGGGGATTGAATTGATGCAGCAAAGGCGTGGCTTGCAAACTGAGAAGAAGCTGACGAATGGCCCCGGGAAATTAACAAAGGCACTTGGGATTACGATGCAGGACTATGGCTTGTGCTATACGAAACCACCGATTTATATTACACCAGGTATATTACCCAAACATATTTCTAGTGGACCTAGAATCGGCATCGGAAACAGTGGTGAAGCAAAGGACTATCCATGGCGTTTCTGGATTACAGGAAATTCGTATATCTCCAAGTAGCCAACTGAATACTTTCAAGTAATATACCCCAGAAAGCAAATTGGCGAGACAGGATGAACATTCTCTAGATGTGTATCGATCAATGAAATGGGCCTTTCATGTAGTTTCACGAATAAGTAGAGGACCAGACATTAACTGCCTGATCCTCTTCCTTTGGAATGTTAAAGTGATAACAATAAAATATAATCAATTCATTTATTTTGATCCAATCGATTATTTTTAATTACGGCTTATTTTTCGTTACATATGTGCCAGCAATTAAGTCGTGAATCGCGCGCTTATCTTCTCGTAGTCCAATCATGAAAGCACTAATTACATAGAGAACACCTGAAAGTAACAAGCCAATGAATAGCCAAGCAAACCCTTTAAATAATTCACTTACTACCGCATCCGACATCAGATCTTCACTCATGAAGACATCAAATCCAGAAACACCAAATGATACAATAAAGCCAATTATTCCTAGAAATGAAGGCAGTCCATATACAATCCCTGCAATGACATAACGCTTAATCATCGTCCAGAATGTGACCTGGCTCCCATCAAGCTTCACTATCCGAACACCAAGTGCCTTTTTCCCAACTGTATAACCATACCAAAAGATAGGAAGCAATAAAGCGTATAAAAATGAAATAATATTGCTCAACCATTCAGATGTCCCATTCGAAAAAATTGCTCCTAATATTAATCCTAATACGATAAAAATAAGTGCATCAATCACCTGTGCGCCAAAACGCACCCAAAATCCTGCTTGGTTTTCAATCATAGATGTGTCCTCCTTTACTTATGCCACTAACAAATTATATTCAATTATACATAAATATAGAAGTTACAATTATAACCAAAAGGATATAATTTACTTTTAATAAAATGAACTATGTAGTTGCATAAAGATGCTCACCTTCTGCTTGATACCATCTTAAATGACGTTGAAAGTAGCTTATCTATCAAAAAAACCGATTTAATAACACAACACTAAATGGATTAATTATGCAAAGGGTTTGGCCTCACAACTGCTATATACAGATTATAGTTAGTATATTAAATTTTGCTCCTATATACCGTATATAGAGTGCGAGGTCAAACCCTATTAGGACACCATTAATTATAATGAAATTTCTTGTTCAACACTTTCAACAGCCCGTTGTTTCTTTGATTTCCTAAAATAAAGTAGCTCATAAATACATGGGATGACGATTAGTGTCAGTAAAGTCGCCATGGCTAGGCCTCCAATGACCACAATGGCTAGACTTTGTGAGACTAAGCTTCCAGTTTCAGTTTCTTTCAATAATAATGGAATCATTGCACAGATTGTGGCGATTGCTGTCATAAAAATCGGTCTCATTCTAGTAGCTGTTGCTTCTACCAACGCCTCCCGAATGATCATCGTTTGTTCGTTTTGTTTAACGCGATCTAAAAGAACAATTGCATTTGTCACGACAATTCCTATGAGCATCAATGCCCCTAGAAGTGCAGTTATATCTACTGATATTCGGCTTATGACAATTCCTAAAACAGCTCCGATTGCTGCAAGCGGAAGAGAGCAGAGAATAGCAATGGGTGCTTTAACCGATTTAAAGGTGATGACCATAATTAAAAATACAATACCGATGGAAACAAGCATAATGAGAAATAAATCCATAAAATCATCTGCTTGCTGAGCACTAGCGCCTCCAATTAAAACATCAACATCTTCTGGAAGGTCCATCCCTTCTTGATCCTTTTGATCCCCGAATATCTCAAGATTCACCTTGCTTGATATTTCAGATAGCTTTGCAGGATCGACAGAAGCCGTTACCCGTAAGTAGGTTTCTCCGTCTTTATGGAACTGATTAGTTGAACGCTCTTCACTTTGTAATGAAGCGATAGACGATACTGGTACGAGCCCGGTAGCTGTAGAAATCGGAATATTTTTCAATTCTTCAGTTGTTTTCGTATCAAGAATAGGCTCCAACAACACTGGTGTTTGTTTGTCATTCAAATTGATCGTTCCAATTGGTGTTTGATTTAACATTATACCAACTTGTTGAGCGATTTGTTCTGTATTCCCTTTTGAAGGGTCTATTGTTAAGGAATAAACAGTTTTCTTTTCATCTAGATTGGTTGTCACTTCTTCCACGCCATCAATTTTTTCTACTTTTTCTTTAATAGCGTCGGCTGTTTTTTCAAGGTCAGTTACATTTTCCCCGATTACATCGATTGTGACATTCGTACTAGCTCCTCCCATCATAAACGAGGAAGCGAATACCTCTAACTGAGCATCAGGAAATTCATTTTTCTTATTTTCCACTTTATCTAGTATCTTTTCTGTGTCTTCTTTATCATGTAACAAAATACTTAAGGTCGCTTCGGTAGGTGATCCAACATAGCCGAACTGAGCTGCTTCAGCCGGAGACCCTACTTGTGAGAATACATAATTGACCTCATCCATTCCACTTACCCATGATTCTAGTTCAATCGTCTTTTCTTTTACTTCTTCAATAGGTGTATCATTCGGATAACTTAGTGTAGCAACGACATAGTCAGCAGAAGAATTATCAACCGCACCCTTAGGGATGACAAAATAAGTTCCGATCGAACCGATAAAAAGAAGGAATGAAATCAAGAATACAATCCATTTATGATTTAATGACCAAGTAACCATTTTGGGGAAATGTACTGCCGGTTTATGTTCAGGAAGCTTTGTATTCTTCAGTAAACCCGCACTCATTAAAGGTACAACGGTCAATGCGACGATGAGGGAAGCAAGCAAGGAATACGTGACCGTTAAAGCAAATGGTAAAAGAAATTCTTGAAGTCCTCCATTCAACAAACTCATCGGCAAGAAAACAGCCACTGTTGTTAATGTTGAGGAGGTAATGGCAACTCCTACTTGCTTAGTTGCATCAATGACCATTTGAACAGAAAATTTCTCTGTTTGCATTTTCCGAAAAATGTTTTCGATGACAACAATACTGTCATCAACAAGTCGCCCTACTGCAACAGCGACTCCGCCAAGTGTTAAAATATTCAATGTAATACCAGACCACGACAGCAAGAATAGTGTAAAACAAAGTGATAGTGGAATCGATACAATGGTAATAAAAGTAGACCGGATATTTCGTAAAAATACCATAATGACAATGGTTGCGAAAAGTGCACCAAGCAGGACTTCTTTCATCATGGTCTGTACAGAGGTCTGTACCATGTCAGCAGAAGATATGTAAACAACAGACTCTTGTTGATCATATATTTCATTTATTTCCTTCGTTACTTTTTCTACCTCTTTACTTATTGTCACTGCATTTGATTGGCTATCCTTCGTAATGCTTATATCTAAACTATCTTTCCCATTAAAACGACTAATGAAATTCGCATTCTTTGTTTCTGTAATCGCTGCTATATCTCCTAGCGTTACATTTGGAGCTACCATTAATCCTTTCAACTTCTCTAAACTAGTTATGTCACCAATCACCTTAATGTTGCTTGTTTTTCCATCAATGATTTTTTCGCCGACAGACAAGGCTGTGTTTTGACCTTGTAGAACCCCCATAACAGCTTGCAGTGAAATTTGTTTTTCAGCTAATTTATCATTATTAATTTTGACGGATATGATGGAATCTGTAATCCCATACAAATCAACGCTCGAGACACCTTTTATATCTTGATATAACGGTTGGAGTTTTTCCCGTGCTAACGCCATATTCTCTGGCGTCATTCCATCTTCAAAAGTTACGGCTATATTAGCAATGGGAATCATAGATGTATTAAGTTGCGAAACGGTAGGCTTTGATATATTTGGAGGCATTGTTACACGATTTAATGCATCTTGAACGTCTTGTTTGGCTTGCTTCATATCCGATCCTGCTTCAAAAAATATGTCAACTTTTGAGAAACCATCTCCTGTTGTAGAGTAGACAGATTTCTTTCCATTCACACCAGTTACTGCTCTTTCTACAGGAATCGTTACCTCAGATTCCATTGTTTTCGAATCTGTACCTTGACCCATTGCGATAATCGTTACCTGTGGATTATCAGCAGCAGGCAGAAACTCCATTGGTAATCTAAAATAACTAACAACACCAATTATTAAAATTAATATGGTCACTAATGAAACTGCGGCTTTATTACCAAACGCCCACTTCGTTATGAACGACACTTCTACATCACCTCTGAAAAAATAAATTTTACACCGATACAAATATTACCATAAAACCACTGAAAAAGTACTCATTATTCCCTTAATTATAAAAATTAACAATTTTACATTTTGTTCATAATTCCTCCTCATTAACTAACATATACCTTACATGTTCATTTTAGAAAAATATGACATGAAAAACATGGAGCCCTAGGATTATCTTTTTCTAAGTCTCGAGACGTAGGAGCATAGGATGAAAAGGGAAGGGAGATTACCTTGCTTCGATTCAAACAGTACTCAGGAAATCCAGAAGAATCATGCGAGAGTAAAAAAACTGTACGACTCATTACTGTATAAAAATTCCCTATTTTTTGCATTACATCTATGACCGTGTCTTGGTCTTCTTCTTCTTCATGAGCTCGAATCAGAGATTCATGATTTACTATAGAAACACAAAAAACCTTATCACATCCTCCACAATGCCAAGAATGTAATAAGGTTTGATATTATGATATGAGTAAATGAATGAAACTCAATTCTCATTTCATGTAATAGATTGCAAAAACGAAGTCATACTTCTTTTTCATGAATGATGTAGGGACAGGGCTTCGGCTTACTAATCTAGCCAATTTACTTGCAGATATACGTACTTTATTAAGAAAGTTCTTCAAAGTCCGGCTCCGCACCTCCACCATTACAGGATGGATCCTTCATGGTAAATGATGGCGTTTTGTTAGTCTAATTCATAATAACTACATACAACCTGCCCAACTGATTTTGCCGCTACAAGAAGGGCATCTTCGTCAATATCAAATTTCGGATGATGATTGAAATAAGGATTTTCTACACCTTTTGGAGAACATGCGATGTAAAAAAAGCATGCAGGGAATTTTTCTGCATAGTAAGCAAAGTCTTCTGATGGTGGTAATGCCGGAAATTCCTTCACTTCTTTAATATCTTTATCATTCATGCTTCGTAGACTTTGTGCAACCTGTTCTGTAAGTTCAGGGTTATTGTATAAAGGTGGATAATCGGGTTCATACGTAAGCTCACAAGTCACTCCGAATTCTTCTTCAAGGCCTTTTACAAGACGACGAACTTCTTTCTCAATTTTTTCCTTTGTTTCTACAGTCATATAACGAATATCACCTTCTAGCTCGACACTGTCTTTAATGACGTTGAAAGTACCTTTGCCATCAAAAGACCCGATTGTAATAACACCGACATCAAATGGATTTAACCTGCGGCTAATAATGGTTTGGACGGCAGTAACAAAATGAGAACCAGCAACAATGGCATCATTAGCCAAATGAGGAGAAGAGCCGTGCCCGCCTACCCCTTGAACTTTTAATTTGAAATACGCTCTTCCATTGAATGAATATCCTGCATGATACCCCACAACACCTGCTGGACCCATTGGTAACAAATGAATACCGTATACAGCATCTAAGTCGTCAATCAAACCTGATTCAACAATACTTTTTGCTCCACCTGGTGGAACCTCTTCCGCATGTTGATGAATAATTTTAATCGTTCCTGGAATGGAATCTTTTAACTGAATTATACAATCAGCTAAAACTAATAAATATGCTGTATGTCCATCATGTCCACACGCATGCATAACCCCTTCATTTTTCGATTTAAACGGAACATCAGCTTCTTCTACGATTGGCAATGCATCAAAATCTGCTCGTAAACCAATCGTTTTTCCTGGTTTTCCACCTTTAATCGTTACAATAATGCCATATCCATTTCCAACATTCGTTTGGACATCGACGTCTTTACCTTGATAAAAATCGGCAATATATTGTGCTGTTTTTTCTTCCTTAAAAGATAATTCAGGGTTTTCATGTAAATATCGACGAATTTGAATGATTTCATCTTTACGTGCCTCTAACATGTCCATTAATTGTTTTCTCACAATTGTTCCCTCCCTATTTTTATTCAGATACAATGAGTTACAATTAAATAGATCTATTATTACGAAACAAATATCCAGTTTACAAATGATAACTTATTCTTTATTAGAATAACTGCAAATTACTTGAGCGACTGATTTCGCCGCTACAAGAAGGGCATCTTCATCGATATCAAATTTTGGATGATGATTGAAATAGGCTTTCTCTACCTCTTTTGGTTTACAACCAATGTAGAAAAATGTACCCGGAATTTTTTCTAAATAGTAGGCAAAGTCTTCTGATCCAGATAGCATGTCGAACTCATATACGTCTTTAATATCTGAATCATGATCTTTCAGGCTTTCAAGACTTTCTACAACTTTAGTTGTCAATTCAGGATTATTGTATAATGGAGGATAATCCGCTGTATATGTGAGTTCACACTTCACATCAAATTGCGCTTCAATTCCTTTTACCAATCGATGGACTTCTTGATCGATTAAATTTTGCGTCTCCTTCGTCATATACCGAACGTCACCTTCAAGTTCTACACGATCTTTAATCACATTGAAAGTACCTTTTCCATCAAAAGAACCGATTGTAATAACACCGACTTCAAATGGATTTAATCGACGACTGATCACCGTTTGAACAGCTGTCACAAAATGAGCAGCAGCCACAATCGCATCGTTAGCTAAATGAGGTGAGGAACCATGTCCACCTACACCTTGAATGCCTAATTTGAAATACGTTCTTCCTGCCATTGCATAACCACTACGGTATCCTACACTACCCGCAGGACTAGTTGGGAATAAGTGAATTCCGTAAACCGCATCTAAGTCATCAAGTAGACCAGATTCGACAATACTTTTCGCTCCACCCGGTGGAACCTCTTCCGCATGTTGATGAATAATTTTAATCGTACCTGAAATCGAGTCTTTTAACTGAATTAAACAATCTGCTAACACTAATAAATATGCCGTATGTCCATCATGTCCACATGCATGCATAACCCCTTCATTTTTCGATTTAAACGGAACATCAGCTTCTTCTACGATTGGCAACGCATCAAAATCTGCTCGTAATCCAATCGTTTTTCCTGGTTTACCACCTTTAATCGTTACAATAATGCCATATCCATTTCCAACATTCGTTTGAATGTCAACGTCTTTACCTTGATAAAAATCGGCAATATATTGTGCTGTTTTTTCTTCCTTAAAAGATAATTCCGGATTTTCGTGTAAATAACGGCGAATTTGAATCATTTCGTCTTTACGTGCTTCAAGTAAATCCATTAATTCGCTTCGCATTATATCTATCTCCTTTATAAGTTAAGCTCTTTTCATAATGATTTTTGTTTTTAGTTTTTACCTGCTTAGAGGAGTGTATTGAAGGGTGACCCGCCTGTGCGAAGCACTGAGAAGGCTTCTGAGTCCACCAGCTGAAAGCGAGTACCTGTAACCGAAAATCAGCATATGTTAAGGTCAGATCACTTCCCTGTATTTCCTCTCAATCAATTGATCTTCCCTACAACGTTCCAGTAAATTATTAGGAGAGAAGACCTCTCCCCCAATATTCTCCTTTAATGACTAGGTTGTGGTTCACCAGTATTTTGTCTTGATCTAGGTGATGGCTCCTTGGACGTTTTTCCAGCATCACTAGGAATCATAAAAATAATCGAGATGACGGAAAGTATACCGAATATTACGTTGACAATTACCCCTCCTGTTGCAGCTACTTCAACACTACTAGCAGCAGCAATGGCACCATAAACAGACGCAGAAATTGCAACCCCGAACGCTCCACCTAATGAGCTTGCCATTTTGTAAACCCCAGCTGCTGCCCCTACTTTATCAGAAGGTGAATTAGATACAGATGTATCTGTAGATGGGGTTGCATAAATTCCAAGCCCAAGACCGAAACAAGCAAACCCAATAAATACAACTATTGTATAGGAAATGCCGGGTAAGAATGTTAATCCCATCATAGCTACACCTATAGTCGTTATTATGGCCCCCCAAATCATTGGAGATTTCGCGCCTTTTTTTTGTAAAATCTTCTCACCGACACGAATCATCGCAAGCACTGCTACTAAATAACCGATTGATAACATTCCTGATTGGAATGCCGTAAATCCACGACCGACTTGCACATACGTATTGGCAACAACAAGTGTTCCAGCTACAGCGTTTAATAAGAAGTTGGAATATGTGGCTCCTGCGTATGGTTTATTTTTAAATAAAGAGAAGTCAATCAATGCAATCGATTTTTTTATTTCCACCTTAACGAATACAATGATCCCTATGATTGCGATCGCTGCACAAATTAAAGTTAAAGAGCTTGTCCAGCCCCAATCCGATCCACGAGTAATAAACAAGTTTAAGGCAAGCATCGTAATAATAAATATAACTAATCCAGTATAGTCAAATTTAAAAGCACCTTTTGATTCTGCTTTACTTTCTGGAGTATCTTTTATAAGCAACATCGCAAGAAGAGCGAAGATAATAGAAAAGATGAAAATCCATCGCCAGCCCATATATGTTGCTATTGCTCCACCAGCAAGTGAACAAACACCTGAGCCGCCCCAAGAACCGATTGACCAGAAACTGAGGGCGCGTTGTCGATCTGGCCCCTCATAATAAGCTTTCACTAACGCAATTGTTGCTGGCATAATACATGCTGCTGAAATCCCTATGAGGATACGTCCGATAATCAACAATGCTGCACCTTGTGTTATAACAATAAGAAAAGAACCAACAACACTTAAAACTAACCCTATATACGTTATTTTTTTACGTCCAATCTTATCTGCAAAGCCACCAGCGGCAACGATAAACATGCCTGAAAACAAGGCAGATAAACTAATGGCTATGTTTATTGTTCCGAGTGAAATACCTAAATCTGATTGAACCGCCGGAACGACATTGACCATTGATTGAGCAAAGAGCCAAAATGTGATAACCCCAAAAACAATACCAATAATCAATTTATTTGTGCCTTTATAACTTGTTTCCATGATGAACCCCCTGATGTTTAGATTAAATTACTGTTAAATAGATTAAAGACTAAATGATTACTTATCTATAGCTTTTGTATAGAGTAAGGTTTTTACAATAGAAAGATTATCCATAATCGCTTTAATCTGCAGAAATTATCGATTAGAACAAATCTTAACAGGAACCTTTTGATTATTTTCTATACATTCATTATAAAAAATAAAGGTAATTTAGTAGAGTCAATTCTTATTTAGTTTAATACCATTTAGAGTACAAAAATAAACCTCGTTCTGAATCAGGTAAAAAAAGAGGGTTGATTTTTTACCTTCCATTCAATAAGAATGTATATAAAAAGCAACAAAGTATGCGAAAAGAGCAAAAAAGGGTCAGAACTCCTATTCTTTTACAGGGAGTTCTGACCCTTTATTATTAATATGTTTTTCGAATATCAAAAAAGTGAATAGCATTGCTCGTCAAGTAGGAATAAAATGACCAATCTCCATCAATCGTTTCATCAAATAGTTCCAAAGAAGGACGGCTAGAATTGATGATATAATCAATGATTTCAGCATCCATTCCATGCTTACTGTTAAAGTTCCACCATTTCGTATATAAAGCACCATGTTCTTTATCAAACACTTGTTTACGTATTTGATATTCACCAGTTTGTATTCCAGAAATAGTAACACGAAGATCTTTATTAAGTTTTTGAAGGATCGTCTCTTCGAGTGAGAAATAAGGATT
Source organism: Peribacillus huizhouensis (assembly GCF_014138605.1). Lineage (GTDB taxonomy): Bacteria > Bacillota > Bacilli > Bacillales > DSM-1321 > Peribacillus > Peribacillus huizhouensis. The sequence continues at coordinate 10,516 of NZ_JACJHX010000026.1, forward strand.
AACAATTGTACAATTCATCAATAACAATTGAAAACCTCGCTCATTTTGCGTCATCACGTAATCTGAACCATGTGCCACAACTTCGCCATGCAGACGTTTTAAGAACATCATGGCAAAATAAGCAGGACGCTTGCCGTTAAAGTAATGGAATAATTCTAAGCCGTCCATTCGAAAACGCTGATCCCTTCCACCCTCTTCATGGACTTCTGTGTTAATCCAGAAACCAACCGATTCCACGTCATTCGCGATATCCAAAACATTTTTTAAGACTAAAGCTCCCCGAAAAAAAGTGCCGTTTGTAAATCGGGTATTCCCAGACAATGTATTCCACGATACGAGATGGAGCGGTTTTTCTAAATGATTCTTCTTTAAATACCACTTCATCTTAATCGTTTTTTCTTTAATATATTCCTTTGCTAATTGGAACGAGTCATCTACCATTTCTTTAAAGTCAATAAACTCATTTTGGTTTGCACTGTAGCCGATAAAATCAATATACTCACTGTATCCCAGCTGCCATATATGATGATCGTTTGTTTTTTCTTTGCGGAAAGAAAACGGCATATAGACCCCAACATGAATCGATTCAACAAACCTTTTCAATACACCATGTAATCTAAGATAGATTCTTTGAAGCTCTTTCGCTTCGACACCTGTAGAATACGGCTCATAAAACATGACATGCCAGTGTTTAACAAACGCTTCTCCGTATAATTGCAAACAATGCCTCATGAATTGAGCGAGCTTATTAAAATAATGATCTTCATTCCTTGATATATCCTTATAATCAATCCGTACGAATAAAGACAAATCATGCTTTTTTAGAAATTCTAGTGCACGATCAATATTAAAATATGGAGAAGTTGTCGCAATCGCTTCATCTGTTTCTACCTCTGGAGGAATCACTGTGCGGCTGAGTAGATGATGAACTCCAATATAACGAAGCTGTAAATCTTGTTTCACTGCCAGTACTTGAGATTGTACATCTTCCTTTAATAATTCAATGATTTCTCCAATATTAAGAATGTGATCTGGACAGTTTAATTTCAACGATAACGGCTTGGACAAGTTGATTGACAGCTTATCAAAACGAGTCTCAGTGTGAGAATATGACTTTTGATCTTCCATCAGCAGACTGCTTAAATTCGCAACTATTTCTGGTGAACGAATCAGCATTGCGGCATCCTCTTTGCTATAGCTTTGAATAGAATCTTCTTTTTGTATCCCATGTTTTTCCCGATAAGCATGAGGGGTTATTCCGTATACTTCTTTAAAAAGGCTAGAGAAAGACTTAGAATTAGGAAATCCATTGTTCATAGCAATTTGCGAAATGGAGTCTGACGTATATAATAAATCCTTCATGCTATGTTTAAGCCTGATATTCATTAAAAAACGGCTGAACCCCATCCCCACTTTTTGTTTAAAATAGCGGGATAGATAGCCTGTAGAAAGATAAAATTTCTCGGCTACCTTTTCAAGGGTAATCAGCTGCTCATAATTCCTTTCCATATAGTCAATCATCTGGGATAATCGTAAGTTGTCCGTATCTGCTCTTTCAAAGACACTACCCTCTTCTTTAAACCGACGGATTAGGATCAGAAGTATTTGACAGATATTTCCATGAATCTCGATCTTATAGCTTTCTTCTTGTCTATAATGACTGACCATCACATTTGCAAGCAGCCTTCGAATAGATTGAATCATATCATCTCTTCCCATATCGATTTCTCGAGAATAACATTCAAATCGACGATTTCGATACTCCGCGTAATGATGATCCATAAAGGCATCCGAGATAGTTAATGAAAGCGTGCTATTACTTTCACTTCCTTGGACCTGATAAAGCTGATTGCGATTAATAACAAGGAAGTCTTTTTCTTCCAAATGATAAAAACGACTATTGGTTTCAATTTTTAATTCACCATTTATGACAAGGATGAACTGAATTCCTTTGTTTACTCTAGGTGCGATAAACTCGATATTTTGCAAAGAAATTTGAAAATCTGTATGTGGATCGTCCAATCTTTTTCACCCATTTCTCATTCTTGTCCATTACAAGGCATACTATGAATTCTTTACATTTTTATACTCCACGCCAATCATAACAAATAAACGCAGACCAAGAAATCTTGTTCTGCGTTTGCTCTAATTATGCATGTAATTTCGTTTCTTCATTCTTAAAAAAGCTCTTCATCGCATGAAAGACATCGGCTTTTTGCTTTAAAATATAATGACGAAACTTTTCGTTATTAATATTTTTGTAGGCTGTCATTAAAGTTGAATGGCGGTTGTATTGATTAACTTCACCGTAGCCAAACATATTCGATACCTTCATAAGTTCTTCTACAAGTTTTACACAGCGGGCATTATCTGAGGTGAGATTATCACCGTCTGAGAAATGAAATGGGTAGATATTAAATCGATCAGGGTCGTATTTAGTGTCAATAAGCTCTAAAGCTTTTCGATAAACGGATGAGCAAATCGTACCACCGCTTTCGCCTTTTGAAAAGAAGTCTTCTTCTGAAACGACCTTGGCTTCAGTATGATGAGCGATAAATTCTACCTCAACAGATTCATATTTTGTCCGAAGAAAACGATTCATCCAGAAAAAGAAACTACGAGCCATATATTTTTCCCAGAGCCCCATACTTCCCGACGTATCCATCATCGCTAAAACGACTGCTTTAGAATCTGGTTTTTCGATTTCATTCCAGGTCTTAAATTTGTAGTCTTCTTTATAAATCGGATGAAAACCTGGATCACCGCTTAAGGCATTCCGTTTAAATGCAGCAATCATCGTTTTCTTCTTATCAATATTCCCCATCAGGCCTGTTTTTCTAATATCATTAAACTCAATATCCTCTATCGTGTTATCATCACGTTCTTTGCGCTGTAAATTTGGAAGTTCAAGCTGGCTAAACAAAGCCTCCTCGATTTCTAGCATCGTTACTTCTGCCTCGTAATAATCTTCTCCAGCAGCGTCTCCTGCTCCTTGACCTTTACCTGGTCCTTTTTCTGGGGATCCATCTCTTGCCACTACATCCCCAAGTTGACTGTCCCCATCTCCTTGACCTACATGCTTATTTTTATCATAGTTATAACGAATCTTATACTCATCTAGTGAACGAATAGGGATTCTCACGACGTCTCTTCCGTTTGACATAATAATACTTTCTTCAGAAATTAAATCTGGAAGATTATTCCTAATCGCTTCCTGCACCTTTTCCTGATGTCTTTGTTGATCATCAAATCCTTTACGGTGGAGGGACCAATCTTCCTGTGAAATTGCAAACTGATGTTTGTTCTCTTTCGTCATACACTTTCCCCCCTTATTAGAAAGCTTAATGCGCCTGGTAATCGGCGACAAGCACAAGATATGCTGGCATGAGGATCGTGCTTTGATCTTCTTGACGGTTGGCTTGTATCTCGAGCTAATGGCGCCTGATGTGAACACTAAAATCTGTCATTCCTTACTTGAAACATACACAAGTTGCTTTTTTAAAGAAATTCGTACAGTCAAGACAGTTATATGGAGCTTTACAGCCAAATTCTAAGAATCAGTCGTCTGATAAAGTGAAACTTCTTCAGTGGGGGGGTTCTTCATCTCCCCCTGATTGTTAGTCCCGTTCTACTGTCGCTATGATCTTCGCTTCGATCAATCGACAGTACGAACTAAGGTTCAATGAATCACTAACTTAGTACGCCGCGTCCTTTAGTCGTTCGTCTGTATGACCCACATCCTGTGGGCTCAACTAAACCGCTGAAGATCACAGCGGTCGGGCAGTTATCTCCCTCCTACACTTCTTCGATTTCTCTAAGACTTGAGGTGGGGTTTTACTGCACATTAATGTGGGATAAGGTTGAACCATTCTTTATCTCCTTGCATATGATACGGTAGTGCGGAAATCTTTATATCCCTACTTCGGAACATACACTATCCAACTGTTAGATTTTGCTAAATATTTCGTAAAAGATTGTATTACTCTATCCTATGCAAGGACACGCAATAATTTACAATAATTTATTAAAAATGGGCAAATCGCTTTAAACTGTACAAGCTTCTACATGTAAAGTTCAAGTTCATATAACATGACTTGTCCGAAGCAAAAGGGATCTGACCTCTTAAACTAAAGTCAGACCCTTCAATGATTACCTATTTAATAGACTACCAACATATTGTAGTAATTCATTTGCAGATGTAGAATTGTAACCATGCTCTTCGATTAGCCTTGCAACTACTTCATTTACTTTCTTCAATTGGTTCTCATCAGGCGTTTTCGATGACGTTGTAATTTTTACAACATCTTTTAAATCAGCAAATAATTTCTTCTGAATAGCTTCACGCAGTCGATCATGTGAATTGTAATCAAAGCGTTTTCCTTTTCTAGCGTAAGCCGAAATTCGAATTAGAATTTCTTCACGGAACGCCTTCTTTGCATTTTCCGAAATTCCAATTTGTTCTTCAATCGAGCGCATCAGCTTTTCATCAGGAGAAATCTCTTCACCTGTTAAAGGATCGCGGAGTCTAGATTTATTGCAATATGCTTCGACATTATCTAGATAATTATCCATCAATGTTTTCGCCGATTCTTCATATGAATATACGAATGCTTTTTGAACTTCATTTTTCGCAATCGCGTCATATTCCTTTCTTGCAAGTGAAATGAAATTTAAATATCTTTCACGTAGCTCAGATGTAATCGAAGGATGTTGGTCAAGCCCTTCCTTCAACGAGCGAAGTACGTCAAGTGCATTAATCGATGGATTTTCTTTCCGAATAATCGTTGAAGATATGCGGTTGATCACATATCGTGGGTCAATTCCGCTCATCCCTTCATCCTGATGCTCTTTTTTCAACTCATTAATATCGGCTGAATTAAAACCTTCCACGTTTTCACCATCATAGAGTCGCATTTTCTTAATTAAATCGATGTCTCCTTTTTTCGGGTCCCTCATCCGGGTCAGAATACTGAACATCGCAGCAACTTTTAATGTATGTGGCGCGATATGAACATTGTGAACATCACTTTCTTTAATCATTTTTTCATAAATCTTTTCTTCTTCTGTTACTTTTAAATTATACGGAATCGGCATAACGATGATTCGAGAATGTAAGGCTTCATTTTTCTTATTTGAAATGAATGATTTGTACTCAGTTTCGTTCGTATGCGCCACTATTAACTCATCAGCGGAAATCAAGGCAAATCTTCCGGCTTTGAAATTTCCTTCCTGTGTAAGTGAAAGTAAATGCCAGAGAAATTTCTCATCACATTTCAGCATTTCTTGAAATTCCATCATCCCTCGGTTTGCCTTATTCAATTCACCATCAAATCGGTACGCACGCGGATCAGATTCCGATCCAAATTCGGCAATCGTCGAAAAATCAATGCTGCCTGTTAAATCAGCAATATCTTGTGATTTCGGATCAGATGGACTAAATGTTCCAATACCGACCCGCTTATCTTCGGAAAGGAATACACGCTCAACTATCACATCTTCAATTCTATTTCCATAATCCTGTTCAAGCCTCATTAAATTCAGTGGCGACAAATTCCCTTCAATACGAATACCATACTCATCAAAAAAGTCTTGGCGTAAATTTTGTGGAATTAAATGAAGTGGGTCTTCATGCATCGGACAGCCTTTTATTGCATAAATAGCTCCTGTATCTTTAAGTGAATACGATTCTAACCCTCGCTTCAATGCTGAAACGAGCGTCGATTTCCCACCCGATACCGGCCCCATCAGTAGTAAAATCCTTTTTCTAACATCTAATCGTTTTGCAGCTGGATGAAAATATTCTTCTACAAGACGTTCAAGCGACTCCTCTAAACCAAATAATTGACCACTGAAAAAATTATACTTCCTCGTTCCATTGACTTCTTCTATACCAGCATCTCTGATCATGTTATATACACGTGAATGCGCGGATTGTGCAACCCATGGCTGTTCTTTAACAATCTCCAAATATTCCGCGAAGGTGCCTTCCCATTTTAGCTTGTGCTCTTCTTCTCTAAATCTCGCAATCTTTTTTAAAATTTCCATCTTTAGCAACCTCCCCTTGTTACCTATCAGAGATGAATACTTTAATCTATGCAGCGAATCTGACAAACATGTACAGAAGTTCAGACGAAATGAAAAAGCTTGCTAGAAATAACCTATTACTATCCATTACTTTACCTGCTACGAAACTAGGGACGATGCCTAAGAGAGATCAGACCCTTTTATATTTCTATTCGATCTTTAAATAAGATATTTTGAAAAATTGCCTTTATTCGTTTATAAAATGAAACTCCAATCAGTGGGGGTTTACTGCCCGTTAAGGCGGATAAATTGGTCCTCCGAAAATCATTTTGACTATTTGTACAGCCAATACTCAATAATCAAAGATTTCCTTTCATTAGCGTTCACATTGTTGAAAAATTGGGGTATACTACCTTTATACGTAACATAGGAAGAATTTAGTTCAGGGGGGTTACATAATGGGAACGGTAATTATTCTCGCGGTTATGGTGACGTTTTTAGTTGCAATTTTCACTGCTGGATACGATGATAAACCATTTGTGAAAAAATAAGCCAAAACACGGTACAAGGTTCATTTGGGGAAGAATTTTCATGTGTTTTACTGAATTTTTTAAAAGAGGATGTCCGAAAAGGTGTTTTACACTTACATAAGGGACATCTTCTTTTATTTTCTAGACTCTGTATAACTTGATTGTTGATTTGAAACGAAAGGCGTTCGTCTCTTTGACGCGCTTATCCCGCAGTAGTCTCACACCTTCTGCTCCAATCAACAATGAGCTTTAACACAGCCTTTATTTTATAAGATGTTTGATATCTATTTCATCTATAAACTTTTCAATCCAAATTAGAGCCAATATTGCGAAAAGCCCTCGCACTCTCTAAGACTGTCCGTTACATCTCCCACGAAAGCGACTGTATTACTAGTTTGATTCGACTAGTCATAACCATCAATGGGGGAAGAAAGCCCCCCTTGATTAAGGTTTCACTTTATCACGCTTTAACGAGCAGTAAATCCCCCACCTCAAGGCTTAGAAGAATCGAAGAAGTATAGGTGGAGGATACTGCTCGTAAAAGCCCGATTGGTGAGATACAGTGAAACTTGCCTTTGTGGTTTTCAAAGGTATAGTTGAACCAATCGGGTTCGTACTGTCGATCGATCGAAGCGGTAGCGAAGATCTTAGCGACAGTAGAACGGGACTAACAATCAGGGGGATGAAGCCCCCTGATTGAAGTTTCACTTTATCGTTTGTTCAAGCCTTGACGCTCAACAAAGTCCTTCATATACATTCTGCTTTTTTTTGTAATCATCCCAACCATTTGACTTGTCCAGGTATCTTTTCGAACGGCATTTGTCCGTTTTCGATAATATCCAGAAATCGTATCATTATACTTCTCCAATTGAGCAATAAATTCCTCCTTATTGGGCTGATACTCATTTTCGTGATAAACATGTTCAATGGGTAGTCGTGGTTTTTTTTCACTTTGACCCTTTGGATATCCGACAGCCAAGCCGAATAATGGAATGACTTTAGGTGGAATATTAAGAAGCTCCGTTACTTCAGGTAAATGATTGCGAATGCCGCCAATATAGCAAATACCAAGTTCCATCGATTCCGCAGCTACAGCAGCATTTTGAGCGGCAAGTGCTGCATCAATGGTCGCAACCATGAATTTTTCCGTACTTTCTAACGGCTCTGATAAATCCACTTCTTCCATTTCTGCAACAATCTCATGTCGATGCAAATCAGCACAAAATATAAAAAGATGCCCGTTATTTTCCACATATGATTGCGGACCAGCAAGCTCTGCTAATGCCGCTTTTTTCACAGGATCCGTAATACCGATAATAGTATACGCTTGTACAAAACTTGAAGTTGAAGCTGCTTGAGCAGATTGGACAATGGCTTGAATTTGTTCGGACGTTAATAGCCTGTCTTCAAAAGATCGAATAGAACGATGATCCAATATTTTTGCAATAACTTCATTCATACCCTATTCACCCTCTCTTTAATTAAAGAAAACAAACGCCAAAATCAACAGCTGATTATATTGAGCCTATGTAAAAAGGGCTCAGTTTTGGACCGGCCCTTTACAGTTAATTTTCTAGCTTCAAATCGAGATCCCGATAATTTTGCTGTCTCAGCGCCTCGTAAACGAGAATGGCAGCTGTGTTAGAAAGGTTCAAAGAGCGAACATTTCCAGTCATTGGAATTCGAAGACAGCGGTCTTTTTGCTGTTGGATTACATCTTTTGGCAACCCAGTAGTCTCCCTGCCAAATAAGAAATAAATTTCACGATCTTGGTCACTGTAATCAAAACTAGTATGTGGTTTTTCACCAAATTTGGACAGATAATAAAAATCACCGCCCGCATTTTGTTCAAAAAATTCATCTAATGAATCATAATATTGAATATCAACATGATGCCAATAATCCAGCCCAGCCCTTTTCAAAGCTTTGTCGTCGGTGGAAAATCCAAGCGGACGGATTAAATGCAGCTTCGTATCAGTTGCTGCACAAGTTCTCGCGATGTTTCCAGTATTGGCCGGAATTTCTGGTTGATATAAAACGACATGTATTGCCACGTTCTGTTCACCTCTAGTATAGTCTTTAAACTATATTATATCATTAATTTTCACTTGTGCCTCATCATCAGCTTCCGTCAAGTATTTTATAAAACTTGTAAACAATTTTAGGTGTATAGGCGCTTGAATCTTCATAAGTCCAATAACGGTGTCTACTATTTGTCGTATGTGCATTCACTAGCGGCATTCCATTTTCATCCTTAGCTGTCACAATCAACGAATGATTAAATCGACCGTCTCCTTCAAAGTCAATACAAATAATATCCCCTAAATTCAATTGTTCAGCCGACCGAACTTGCTGCGTTCTAACCCCCTTTCCCCCTGCCAGCAACTGCTGGAATGCATTAGCAACCGTCCAACTAAAACTCCAGTTCTTTCCCGACATCCACCACCCCCTATTTCGATTCGAGCTTCCCCACATCGGAATTCCTCCAGCATGTAAGCATTGTGAAATAAAACTTGAGCAATCATCCGTAAACTTTGGATACGCTGGATTAAAATCATTCCACCATCTTTCCGCATATTTCACAGCCTTCAAACGATCATACGTATACTTTATTCTTTCCGAAAACACATCAATTTTGCGCTCTTCCTGATTCTGACCATATATTCTTTCGTTTTCATAATCACTGACCACTTTTCCATTTTGAAACGTGGCTCGCCTTTCTTCCGTTTCTTCTTCAATAAAAAAAGTGTCTCGTTGTTTAATAAAATATTGAAGATGAAGATGATAGTCTAATTCTGTTTCATTTTTATTATCATGCCTAGACAGCACTTGACCTGCTGCCTTAACCCGGACAATTTCTGCTTCCCTTTGTTTTAACAAGTTTTGTTTTCGTTCAAGTTTTCCTTCTACCGCTTCACGCGACTTTCCAATATACTGTTCAATTCGTTTCTGTACAAGTGCTATTAGCTGAATCTTCAAACAAACTCCCCCTTAAAATGAAACTTCCATCAGTCGGGATCATATTCCGAAAAAAGAATGAATTTAAAGTGTTGACCATTTTAGTCTGCATTTTTCGATTATCCACTCCGATGGTTAATTTTAATGAATCGAGGATTGATTATCTTCTAAATTAAGAAAGGCATTTATCCGTATGATAAGATATATGTATAAAACTTCGGTAAAAATACAAAAAAAGGCTGACCTCGTAATTCCTTACGAAAGGTCAAACCTCATTTACTCAGGTATTGCACTAAAACTAAGTCCTTTGTCTATTTCAGCAAGTACCTCTTCGTCCGTTTCTCTTTTACGTGCTTCTTTAAGTACGGATACCGACTCGTTTCCACCGATTTTGCCAATTGCCCATGCAGCAGTCCCGCGTATGACAGGTCGTGGATCTTCCTTCATAACAGCTATTAAATCAGGTAGTGCAGTCTCATCTTTAAAATGAGCAAGTGCCAGTATCGCATTTCGTTGGATCGGCTTTTTACCTCGCCAAGATCCTGACGCGTGACCATATTTCTCCTTAAATTCACGATTTGAAATCGTAAGTAACGGCTTTAATAATGGTTTTACAAGCTCTGGATCAGGCTCCATTTCTTCATGAAAGTGAAAATCCATACCTTTATTTTTCGGACAAACGGTCTGACACGTATCACAACCATACAAACGATTACCGATTTTCGTCCGAAATTCCTCTGGTAAGAATCCTTTTGTTTGTGTCAAAAATGCAATACAACGCTTTGCATTCAACTGTCCACCTTGAACAAGAGCACCTGTCGGACATACATCTACACATTTATTGCATGTTCCACATTGATCTTCAATCGGTTGATCTGGTGCAAAAGGGATGTTTGTAATCATATCACCTAAATAAACATAAGAGCCAAATTCAGGGGTAATAACTGCACAGTTCTTCCCACTCCAACCAATCCCAGCGCGCTCGGCAACAGCTCTATCAACTAGTTCGCCAGTATCGACCATTGATTTCGCCATGGCCCCTGGCACTTTTTCCTTAATAAAGTCCTCAAGCAGTTGCAGTTTCTTACGTAGGACAATATGATAATCCTGTCCCCAAGAAGCTCGGCAAAAAATCCCTCGACGTTCGCCTTTCTTGCTTTGTGGCGCGTTCTTCATTTTCGAAGGATAGGCGAGCGCAATCGAAATGATTGATCTCGGTTCATTGAAAATTAATGTCGGATCCACTCTTTTATCGATATCTGGCTCTTCAAAGCCAGATTGGTAACCTAATTCCTGCTGTCGAATAAGTAAATTCTTCATTTCCTGAAACGTTGAAGCCGTTGTAAAACCGATTTTATCTATACCAATTTCCTTACTATATTGAATCACTTCTTGTTTAAATGCATCTATATCCACATTATTCACTCCTATCAACTAACTAAAAGTGTGTGTTCAAAAAGGAGGATAAAAAGATCCTAGAATTTCGCGTGGTCATCGTCTCTAGACCTGCGCGTATACAGAATACATGAGAACCGAACATGCACAGTTCATTCATGAGCGACGAAGAAATTCGACTGCAATTTTTACCGGACTTATTGAACAACATCTAAAAGAAGCCTACTCAATATTAAACCTACGTCATCTATGATAAACTATATCCAACCATTTTTGGAGGTGAAAGGTTTGGAAGTTCAGATTGATGCCATACTCCGTGATAAAATTCCCAATTTTAAAGCAGGCCTTATTTTTTATCAAAATATTGCAGTAGGCGACTCGCCACAAATGATCAAAGGGAGACTCCAACTATTTCAGGAATCGATTTTCTTTGATCTTCAAGACAAAGTAATAAACGACATTTCTGGAATTAAAGAATGGCGACAAACATTCAAAGCGATCGGAACCAATCCATCACGCTACAGACCATCTGTTGAAGCTCTCTATCGCCGAATTCAAAAACAAAATTACATTCAGCCTGTCCATTCTGCCATCGACATAAACAATTTCTTTTCGCTACAATACGAGGTGCCAATCGGCATTTATGATCTCGATCAAATAGCCGGAGATGTCACGCTAAAAATCGGCGATGAAACCGATCAATACGATGGGTTAAACGGCCGCAGTAATTCCATGAAAGGGATGATTACATCAACTGACAAAAATGGACCTTTCGGCAGTCCTTTCGTTGATTCAGAGCGGACCAAAGTTACGGAAACAACAACCTCTGCCCTGCAAATCATTTACCTAAAACAACAGACTTCATTAGAAGAAGCAGATAAACTGACGCAATCACTAATGAAGATGTTTCTACAAGTTCATGGCGGTGAAGGGATTTATACAATCGTTAATTAGCCGTACATAGCTAAACACCGTCCATATCATCGGACGGTGTTTAGGTTTTTCTGAACTAAGCTAATAAAATTTTCCAGATACAGCAACGCCATAACAAATTTTCACAAGGACGAATACTTTTCATGCGAGATTTTTATAATTAACAAACACTTTTGACCTTTATGGAATCAATAAAATTTTTCCGGTGCTGTTTCTGCTTTCTAACAATTTATGCGCATCCGCGCCATCCTTTAACGAGAATGTAGTAGGTTCTTTCAATACTAGTTTTCCTTCAGCAATCCAGTTAAACAATTGTTTTGACCGAGTATTTCTTTCCTCATATGAAGTTAAAACATTCCAAAGATCGCCGCCAGTCAGCGTTTTTGATGTATCCATCAGCATACGAGGATCGACTGGAGCAGGATCTCCACCTGCCATGCCATAAAATACAACCGTACCACCGATTTTTGTCGTTTCAAAACTGTCTGCTAAAGTCGAACCCACGGACTCATACACAACGTCCACTCCATGACCTTTCGTTACTTCCTTCACTTTTTCACTCCATTGTTCTTCGTATAGGAATACATGATCCGCTCCAGCTGAAATAGCAGCCTCCGCCTTAATTGCTGAAGAGGTTAGTCCAATGACCTGACTACCAAGCAGTTTAGCAATCTGAACAAGTAGCTGGCCAACGCCTCCTGCCGCCGCATGAACAAGAACAGAGTTTCCTGCTTTGACTTCAAAACTATCTTTTGTTAAATAATGTGCAGTTAATCCTTGAAGCAAAACAGATGAGGCCGTTTCAAAAGAAATATCGTCTGGTAACAAAATAGCTTTTTCAATAGGAACAGCAACTAATTCTGCATTTGCAAACGGCACATCTGCAAACGCGATTCGATCGCCAACCTTTATATTTGTGATGCCATCACCTACTTGCTCTACGATACCAGAACCTTCATACCCTAATATATAAGGTGGAAGACCTGCTAAATGATAATTGCCCTTCCTTCTGTAAACATCGGCAAAGTTCAATCCTATTGCCTTCATTCTCACCAATATTTCGCCTTCCTTAATGGAAGGATCTGATATCTCTTTATAGCGCAATACATCTGGGCCACCAAACGATTCAAAGATTAATGCTTTCATTTTACTACCCCGTTTCTACTTATATGAATGGGTACATACGTACGTACCGTTAAGCATTAATGGAACTGATGAAGTTTTAAAACTCAATAACCATTATTATTATTATTATTATTATTTTATTATTTAATATCATTATCTAGCTATTCCCACTTAAAAAGGACCTAACCTCTTAACGAGATCAAATCCTTGTAAAACATAAAAAAACGCAATGCGTCGTTCTCTATGTAACGAAACACTGCGTTAGTAGCTATGTATGGAGCGGGTGAAGAGAATCGAACTCTCATCATCAGCTTGGAAGGCTGAGGTTTTACCACTAAACTACACCCGCATGTAATTTGTCGAAATTTGCGTTTCCTTATCAACAAAATTAATTATATATCTCTTTCATGACTTTTGCAACCTTTTTATTAAATTCTAGGATGCTTTCGTTAAATTGGAAAAGTCCTCCATAGGAGAACTTTTTCACGCAACTAATACTCTTACTATTATGATATGTATGACCTCGGTCTTTTTCGGATTCTGAATTCGATCACATACATCTTTTAACGCTATGCCTCATTCCGGATCTGTTCTTGAATAAGAATTTTTATATACACAAGCTATGCTGCAATTCGGTAAATCTTCCTTAGAAAAATTTCTGTTTTCCAAAGTAGAGCGAATCGTCTAAATATCCAAATTTTATCATTTTAAATTTTTTTTATTTTAATGACTGCAAAATCGGATACAGCTCTTCTAAATGAGTAATCTCATAAGTAGGAATTACTTCATTACGTTCTTTCTCGTGTCGATTAATCCAGACAGACTGAATGCCTAAGCGGGATGCCCCGAGGATGTCTGTCATTAAATTATCGCCTACCATTAAGACTTCATCCTTACTTACACCCATACGTTCTAATGCATGTTCGAAAATGGATGTGTCTGGCTTACCTTTACCGAATGCTCCAGAAATAACAATATGATCAAAATATGGAACAAGTTCAGGAGTAATCGCTAGTTTCGTATTTTGTAATTCTGGTGAACCATTTGTCAGCAATAATAAACGATATTGATCATGCAGCTCATCCAATACCTGGAACGTTTCGTCATAAAGAAAAGGGCGCTTTTTCCGCTCTTGAGGGAAGCGTTCTGCTAATTCAGCACCGAATTCTTCATCATTAATCCCAAGCGACTTTAAGCCCCTAATCCAAGAATCCCGGCGGTAGACTGGTGCATACTCCTTCATCTTTCCAAATTCTATCCCCTCATCACCGAAATCCCCCCACAATCCTTCAAAAGGGTTAATACCAATCATTTGTGTAAATGAATAGGTATCATACGATGCATAAAGCTCCCGCGCTTCTTCACGCACCGCTTCCTCTAATTGCTCAGCATCTACTTCATATTTCTCTGCGGCATACTCACAAGTAGCTTTAAATGCTTCACTTATACTTTTTTGGTCCCATAGAAGGGTATCATCCAAGTCAAAAAAGATCGCTTTAATCAAGTTCAACAGCTCCTAGTACAGATTATGTATACCTATATCATATACAGATTTGACTTAGATGAAAAGAGAGAAAAAAGAGTCCCCATAAGATTGATTGCTTTTTTCACTATTTATTATGAAATTAATAAATAGTTTTACATAACCTTTCATTATCAAAAAACTTTTTTGAAGAATTCGCGAACTATAAAACTAAAAAGAGAGAAAAGCCATTAACTGCTTCTCTCTCTTTTATAAGACGGACATGAGGACCGGACTTCGAGACTCACTAAAATAGCCAATCCACTTAGCTGGTATACTGATTTTACCGAAAAAGCATCCAAAATTCCGGATCCGCACCGCCATTGATTAAGTGAGTGTAGCGTGGTACAGAATTAAACCTCCAAGATAAATGGTGGCGTTTTAAATCATGAAGCTACAACACCAAATTAGTTATTTACTTTCAGCGTTTCACTCACCACAAATTCCGCTTCCGTCGTTTCTTTTACTTCTTCAAGGGTAACCCCTTTTTGCAGCTCCACTAATTCCATTCCTGATTCCGGGAAATGGAACACTGCTAAGTCCGTGATTAGGCAATGAACGACGCCTTGACCGGTTAGTGGCAAAGTACAGGTCTTCTTAACTTTGGATTCTCCATGCTTATTCACATGGTCCATGATTACAACTATTCGTTTAGCGCCTTGCACTAAGTCCATTGCGCCACCCATTCCTTTTACCATTTTCCCAGGAATCATCCAATTTGCTAAATCTCCTTTTTCGGAAACCTCCATCCCACCAAGAATAGCAAGATCAATATGGCCACCGCGAATCATTGAAAATGATTCAGCGCTATCGAAATAGGAAGCACCGGCTTTTGCTGTGACTGTTTCTTTGCCGGCATTGATCAAGTCCGGATCTACTTCGAGATCTGTCGGATATGCCCCAATTCCAAGTAAGCCATTTTCTGATTGCAGCATGACATCAACATCTTCTGGAATCATATTGGCAATCAGGGTAGGCATCCCGATTCCTAAATTCACACACATTCCATCTTGTAATTCTTTAACTGCACGTTCTAGAATACGTTTTCTTCCAGACATAACAAACCCTCCCCTTTATGCGTTAGCTGTTGTAAGCCTTTCAATTCGCTTCTCATATTTCTCACCAACAAACACTTTTTGAACGTACACGCCAGACGTATGGATATCATCCGGATTCAGTTCACCGATTCCTACCATCTCTTCGACCTCTGCGATCGTCATCTTTCCTGCAGTGGCGACTACGGGATTAAAGTTTCTAGCCGTTTTCCGATAAACAAGGTTGCCAAATGGATCTGCTTTCCACGCCTTCACAAACGCGAAATCGCCAACAATCCCTTTTTCCATAATATATGTTTTCCCATCAAACTCTTTATGCTCTTTCCCTTTAGCTACCTCTGTCCCGACGCCTGTAGCTGTATAAAAGGCGGGAATTCCAGCTCCTCCAGCTCGCAAGCGTTCAGCAAGTGTACCTTGAGGAACAAGTTCTACCTCAAGTTCACCACTTAAAAATTGTTGTTCAAACAGTTTATTTTCACCTACATAAGAAGCGACCATTTTTTTTATTTGTTTATTTTCCAAAAGCAAACCAAGTCCCCAATCGTCGACACCGCAATTATTGCTGACAATCGTTAAATCTTTTACTCCTTTATCTCGTAAACTGGTAATTAATTTTTCTGGAATCCCACATAAACCGAAGCCACCTACAACAATTGTCGAACCATCCTTAATTTGATGTATTACTTCGTCTAATGATGATAGAACTTTACTCATTTTTCCATCTCCATTCTTTCGTATTTTTAGATAAATAGTGATGCTGAAAATGCCAGAATAAATACAGCCGCTGTTTTCAAAATCGTAATAGCAAAAATATCCTTATATGATTGACGATGTGTTAGCCCTGTAATGGCAAGTAGTGTGATAACCGCACCATTATGTGGAAGCGTATCCATTCCTCCGGAAGCCATGGAAGCAATCCGATGTAGCATCTCAGGAGTAATGCCAAGGTTTTGTGCCAATTGCAAATAGTGACTTCCCATTACTTCCAAAGCGATGGACAAACCGCCAGAAGCAGAACCAGTAATACCAGCAAGAACGTTTACAGCAATTGCTTCAGATACGAGCGGGTTGCTACTAGCATTGAAAACTGACTCTTGAATCACTTTAAAGCCAGGCAATGTTTTAACTACATTCCCAAATCCAACTTCAGATGCTGTGTTAAAAATAGCTAACAGTGAGCCCATTGCAGCAGCTGTTAATCCGCTTGCCAGCTTTACTTTAATCCGTTTAACATTTAGAAGCATCGCTGCGAGAATTCCAATTGTTAAAGCGACAATCAATGACCAAGAAGAGGTAACTGTACTTACATTAGCTATATTGAAAGTTTCCGCTAATTCGGTTTGATTGTACCAATTCTTAACAGAAATTCCACTGCGGCTAAACAAATAGTTAAACAAAATTACAAGAACGAGTGGTACTATCGCCAACCAAAAATTTGGGAGCGACGCATTTGCTGTCGTTTCTGGTTCATTAATATGGCCAGTTCCATACCCTTCCCCTTTAACTAAAGCTTGTTTACGGCGGCGCTCAAGCCAAATCATTCCGCCTACAAATACGATAATGGCTCCGATAATCCCAATTAATGGCGCTGCATAAGTATCTGTTCCAAAATAATTCGTTGGAATGATATTTTGGATTTGCGGAGTTCCTGGCAGTGCATCCATTGTATAAGTAAATGCTCCAAGCGCTATTGTTCCAGGAATAAGTCGTTTCGGAATATCTGCTTCTTTAAAAATAGCAGCTGCGAATGGATAAACAGCAAACGCAACTACAAACAAGGAAACTCCGCCATATGTCAACGCGGAGCAGGCTAACACAACGGATAGAATCGCCCGCTTTGATCCTAATTTTTTTACGATCGTTTGAGCAATCGATGCCGCTGCACCGCTCATCTCCATCACTTTCCCAAAGATGGCCCCTAATAAAAAGATTGGGAAAAATGATTTCACATAGTTAGCTGCATTGGTCATATATGTTTCCGTATAACTTGGTAACAAAAGTCCTCCAGATAAAACAACAGCAAGTAAAGTAACAAGCGGTGCGATTATAATAACTGGATAACCCCGATACGCCAAAAAGATCAACAAACCAAGAGCCAACACAATTGCAATAATCTGAATGGCCAAGTAAATTCCCCCTTTGATTCAAATTAAATCCCATCCCCCCAAAAAAATCTTCCGTCTATCAAAATAACTATGATTCTCTAAAATAGCCTATTCCCATTAAAACCTGCCTTCCCCAAGTCAGGTCAAAATAGGTTGGTTCGAAAGTGTTTCTGATGATGCCGAACTCATTCACCACAAGCAAACGCTTACAAATCCCCGTACACATGCTGAAAACTATTTATATTACAGAGAAACCATTCAACCTATATTTTTGCAAGTTCCATGCCAAACTTAACTATGTTCTTTCTTAGAGCGATGGTTCTTCCTAAAATAATTTTATAAAAAACAATTATCCATAAAATCAATTAGAATTCGGCCATGAAAATCAAAAATTATCTGATCACTGTTCGTCTTTTTTTACAATTAATAATAGAGAGTCAAAATCATGTTCGGTTTATCTTACACATGATGAATTTCTACTTTTTTCGTGTACGGATTTTATTACAGATCTCCATTTCTCCATCAAACTTTTATGAGCGTCTGCTCTAAAGCCCTACGATGATAAAAATTAAAGTTCTAGAATTGTATAACCTAATGAAGGTGGCGGTGCGAAGGCGATCGTACACAGCCCCGCCCCTTTTCCACAGAAAAAAACTGTCCCAAGTTAAGGTTGCACTACTACTAAATACCGTATTAAGCACGTTAATCAGATAAAGTAGAGGCACGGACCTTTTCGAGACAGCTTTTCCTAAGGCAACAAGCCATATTTCTTCATTTTTTCATATAGTGTTGTCCGGCTAACACCTAATTGTTTGGCCGTTTCAGATTTATTTCCTTGAGTCATCCTTAAACAAGCTAATATTGTATTACATTCCATATCTTCCACCACTTCAGCTAATGAACGGATTGAAGTTATTTCTTTTTGACCAGCTATTTCTTCAGGTAGATGCTCTTTCGTAATGGCTGTTCCTTCATCTACAAAATTCAATGCGCG
This sequence comes from Peribacillus huizhouensis, assembly GCF_014138605.1. Taxonomy (GTDB): domain Bacteria; phylum Bacillota; class Bacilli; order Bacillales; family DSM-1321; genus Peribacillus; species Peribacillus huizhouensis. The sequence continues at coordinate 29,157 of NZ_JACJHX010000026.1, forward strand.
TTCAATAATATTCTCTAACTCTCGTATATTACCAGGCCAAGAATACAAAGTAAGTAAACGTAGAGCATGGTCACTAATACCTTTTACCTGCTTTTTCATAATCTGTTGGTATTTATCGATAAAATGATTGACTAAAATTTCAATATCTATTTGCCGTTCTTTCAACGACGGAATCATAATTTCCATAACCTTTAAACGATAATACAAATCAAGCCTAAACTCTCCCTTAGCTACCATTTCTTCTAAATTACGATTCGTTGCAGCAATCACTCGCACATCAATCGGGATACTACTAGTGGAACCTACACGTTCAATCTCTTTTTCTTGTAAAACGCGGAGTAACTTTACCTGCATATGCAATGGCAGTTCACCCAATTCATCAAGAAAAATGGTGCCACCGTCTGCCGCTTCGAACTTTCCTGCTTTCCCACCTTTCTTTGCACCTGTAAAGGAACCTTCTTCATATCCAAAAAGTTCCGATTCTAATAGCTCTCCTGGAATCGCAGCACAGTTTACCTTAACAAATACGCCCATAGCACGACGACTAGCATTATGAATGGAATGGGCAAATAACTCTTTACCAGTTCCGCTTTCACCTAATAATAATACATTTGAATCGCTTTTAGCTGCTTTTCTTGCTTGATCAATTACATCATTAAAAGCTACACTTTCCCCGATTAAATGTTCGAAAGTATAGGAAGCCTTGTTTCTTTCACGGAAATCGCCCTTGTACTTTTTCAGCTCAACCTCAAGCATTTTAATCCGTTTAGATATTGCCGTAACCTGCCCGACATTTTTGAATAAAACCTTACCGACAGCTCCCGTCACTTTATCGTTTTTCCGGATCGGCGATCGGGTCACGATCATATATCCTTCTTTTACTTTCTGAAGCTCCGCTAGCTCTTGTTTCCCCGTTTTCGCAACAATATGCATACGAGTGTTTTCAATCACCTCTGTCACATGCTTGCCAATCGAGCTTTCCTGATCAACACTAAGAAAATCTGCATAAGCCTGGCTCAGTACTTGAACATACCCATCTGGATCAACCATGACCAAACCGTCATAAGCAAATTCGATCATATCTTTAAAGAGTAATTCTTCATGATTATCTATATTAAGAAAATCATTTTTATTATTTGAAAATAAAAGAAGATAAATCTGGTATTCTTCTTCTAAAATCATAATCACTTCTTTACGGACAATACCATGGTTACCATTTAACTGAATAGGTGTATTTACGCTCGGCATAAGCTTTTTTTCGGTAATGACTGAAAGTTTGACATCTAGTTGGTTTTCGGAAAAAGACTCTACTATCACCGAATTGCACATAAAGATATCGCTTTCATTTTTTGCAACAAAAACACCGAACGGTAATTTATCCACTATTGCTTTCAAGATTTCAAATTGAATAGATTGATCATTAATGGTCATACCCATTCTCCTTATTTTTCTCTTTGTACTACTCATTATAGCATAGGAAAAAGAAGGAAATGCCATTAAAATCAAAGTCGCTCAACAATCAATGAAGTCCCTTGCCCACCGCCAATACATAAAGTAGCTAATCCTCGTTTTGCATCCGTACGTTTCATTTCATATAACAAAGTGACTAAAATCCGGGCCCCCGAAGCACCTACTGGATGCCCCAATGCAATCCCGCCTCCATTCACATTTACTTTGTTTTTGTCCAAGTCAAGATCTTTAAGTACTGCCAGAGATTGGGCTGCAAACGCTTCGTTTACTTCAAATAGATCGATATCAGCTACTGATAATCCTGCTTTTGCTAACGCCTTTCTTGTCGCAGGCACCGGGCCATATCCCATGATTTTTGGATCTAGGGCGGCATTCGCATAAGATGTAACGGTTGCTAGTATTTCAAGTCCTAACTCCTCCGCTTTTTCTTTTGCCATCAGTACAAGCATCGCACCACCGTCATTGATACCAGATGCATTTCCAGCTGTTACGGTGCCATTTTCTTTAAATGCAGGACGTAGCTTTTTAAGCTGTTCCATCGTTAATCCATGTCTCGGATGCTCATCTTGATCAACGATAATCGTTTTTCCCCTCTTTATAATTTCAACAGGAACAATTTCCTCGATAAAACGCCCTGCAAGCTGAGCCTTTTCAGCTTTCCATTGACTATTTAAAGCAAATTCATCCTGCATTTCACGGCTAAACTCCCATTGTTGGGCAATATTTTCCGCTGTAACTCCCATATGAATGTCATTAAACGCATCTGTTAATGCATCATAAATCATAGAATCGACTGCTTTTGCATCCCCCATTTTCTGACCAAAACGGTAAGTAGGAAGTATATACGGCGCATTGCTCATGCTTTCGATCCCGCCTGCTAGAATCACATCTGCATCTCCAAGTGCAATAAACTGTGCACCCATCATGACAGTTCGTAAACCAGAACCACATAACTTATTAACCGTTAATGCTGGGGTCGTTTCCGGAATTCCAGCATGAATAGCTACTTGACGAGCAACATTTTGTCCTAAACCAGCTGATAAAATATTCCCTATTAAAACCTCATCAATCCATTCAGCTCGAATGTTTGCCCGTTTGATTGCTTCCTTAGCCGCTACCACCCCTAGATCCACTGCTGATACGCCACTAAGGCTTCCTCCAAATGAACCAACTGGTGTTCTGGCTGCCCCTACAATTACTACGTCTCTCATTTTACTTCCTCCTTTTCTGTGGAAAAGGGGCGGTGCTTCGCAAAATCAGCTCCGCACCGCCACCTTCATTAGGTGATGCAATTTAAGAACCTGAACTTTTTTTAACGTTGAGCTTTAGATCAACTGCCCATGGGTGCTTTTTATTCTATTAAGTCTAATAAAATGGCGATCTCTTTCATTTAATTTCTGAGAAACAGAAATTGTTTCATAGTTATAGATCCCTACTCCAGTTTTAGTACCTAGGTTTTCCTGCTCAACCAAATCGCGAATGACTGAAGGTGCTTCGATGCTTTGATCTAAATCTGGAGCGATATTATCAAACACTCTTTGCCAAGTATCTAGCCCACCAAAGTCAGCAATTTCGATCGGTCCAGTAAATGCCCAACGAAAGCCAGGGCCCGCTGTTACTGCCATATCAATATCCTCAGCACTAGCTACCCCTTCTTTTAACAAGTAAAACGCTTCACGCATTAAAGCCGTCTGCAAACGGTTGGCAACAAACCCTGAAATCTCTTTTTTTAGAAGTATGGGGGTCTTACCGATAGTACGAATTAATTCTAGCGTTTCCTTGACTATTTCTGCTTTGGTCTGGTCATGTTTCACGATCTCAACCAAAGGTACAAGATGGCCTGGATTAAAGAAATGGGTGATCATCATCCTCTCTGCAAATGATGTCTTTTCAACTAGCCGAGATATTGGAAAGGTGGATGTATTTGAAGCAATTATTGCTTCTGATTTGATCAACAACTCTAATTCTTGATACAAATCCCACTTCAGCTCAATCACTTCTGGAATCGCCTCAATAATAAAATCCGCTGCGCAGACAGCCACTGTCAAATCACCAGTATACGTAATAGCAGCTTCGGCTTGGTGTTTTCCCTGTTCAGTCAACACACCCTCTTCAACTAGTAGAGCAAGATTATCGGAAATCAATCCTTTTGCTTTTGCCAAGTAATCTACTTCAATATCATGTATGACAACAGAATACCCATTAACAGCAAAAGATTGCGCTATCCCACTCCCCATCACCCCTGAACCTATGATCGCAATCTGTTTTATCATAGCAACTTCTCCTTTCTAAAAGAAAAACCGTCACCGATCCATCACTACAAAAATAATTCTTTTATCCCGCATTAACGGGCAGTAAGCCCCCACCTCAAGGCTTAGAAGAATCGAAGAAGTGTAGGTACGGACAACTACTCGTAAAAGCCCGATTGATGAGATACAGTGAAACTTGCCTTTGTGGTTTTCAAAAGTAAGTTTGCGCCCACAGGATGTGGGTGACACAGTCGTTGCCGCAGGACGCGGCGCACTTAGTCTGTGATTCCATTGAATCGGGTTCGTACTGTCGATTAATCGAAGCGGTAGCGAAGATCATAGCGACAGTAGAACGGGACTAACAATCAGCGGGGATAAAGCCCCCCACTGATTGAAGTTTCACTTTATCCGTCAAGGTGACATGTGATACGTTTAAATTATGTAGCCATTACTATTACATGCAATAAGCATGCCAAAAATAAGAGTTTATAAAACTTCTATAAATCTCTTTAAAAATTTCGAAGATTATGATAGACTACACATCAAAACCTAACTCTAAAAAACCTTCCCCCAATTTTTATATCAAACTAACTTCCCTTATTTAAAATTTCCTAAGTACACATGCCCAAGACTATTTTTGCAAGTAGCCATTACATTTTTTATTGGAGGAATGTAAAATGGTTAATCAAAAAGTAGCCATCATCACTGGATCAGCAAGAGGTATCGGTTTCGAAATTGGTAAGTTTTTTGCAGAAAATGGAGCAAAAGTTGTATTGTCTGATCTTAACCAACAAGCGGTTGAAGAATCAGCTCAAAAACTTAAAAACAATGGTTTAGAAGTGATCGGCCTTAAAGCAGATGTAACTAAAGAAAAAGACATTATTCAGCTGATTGAACAAACAAAAAGTAAATATGGTCGTATCGATATTTTTATCAATAATGCTGGGCTCCAGCACGTCTCTCCTATCGAGGAGTTTCCAACAGAAAAATTTGAACTCATGATAAAAATTATGTTAACGGCTCCGTTTATCGCTATCAAACATGTATTGCCGATTATGAAGGAACAAAAATTTGGAAGAATTATCAATATTTCTTCCATCAATGGCATAATTGGCTTTGCTAATAAAGCTGCCTATAACAGCGCCAAACACGGCGTCATCGGCTTAACAAAAGTAGCCGCCCTAGAATGCGCTTCTTCAGGTATTACTGTAAATGCCCTTTGTCCTGGGTACGTGGATACACCTCTTGTACGAGGACAGTTGCAAGATCTCGCAAAAACAAGGAAAGTACCATTAGAAAGTGTCTTAGAAGAAGTCATCTACCCACTAGTACCGCAAAACCGTTTGCTCGATGTCAGTGAAATCGCCGATTATGCAATCTTCCTCGCGAGTGAAAAAGCTCGTGGCATTACCGGGCAAGCTGTTGTACTTGATGGTGGGTATACCGCACAATAAACAACCACAACTGAGGCATAACAATTAAATTTGTTATGCCTTCCTTAGATTACGAATGACTTAAAGCATCTAAATTAATTCGAAAATTTTAGATCATCTAAAAAAAAAAGGCCCCGGACATAAATATGTTCGGGGCAAATTTGTATTATTTCATTTTATTCCTAGGCATTTTTCTACCTGTGTTGCTCAACAATCATGTCCACTTGCGGAAGAATATTTTACATTAATGCACATTAAAACGCAGGTGGGGTAACTGAAAATAATACAACTGCATTTTGACTAAAATTATTTTCCCATTTATGTTTCAAATTTGCTGGTATTTTCACACTATCACCAGCTTCTAATAGATATTCTTCATCACCCAAATACACCTTAATTTTTCCTTCCAAAATAAATGCTACTTCTTCTCCTTTATGTTCTAGAAGATTTTCGGATGAAGAAGTATTCGAGGGAACTTTCATAATCGCTGTTGTTAAATTTCCTGTAAAATCAGGTGATAATAACTCATAAGACAAATTATCAATGATCATTTTCTTACGTTTACTAGACCTTACGATTAAATCCTCCGTAATTGTTTCTTCAAGTAAAAAACTAAAAGTTGGAACATTTAGGGTTTTAGCTAAAACCTTTAGGGTTTGAATAGAAGGATTCGCCACTCCTCGTTCAATTTGACTTAACATTGAAGGTGTAATATCAGCTAATTTTGCTAACTCCCTACTACTTAACCCTTTAGCTTTTCTATATTTTTCAACTTTCTTACCAATATCTATATTTTCCATAATCGATACTCCTTTATAAAGTGTTAAATTTAATTTAAATAAAGTAAATAATATTTAACATCGAGATAATCGTATGTTAAACTGTATTTAAGGTAATTTAATTATAATTTATAAAGCGAATTGCTACAAGAAATTAGGAGGGGCAAACAAATGAAAGAGATTGAAAGCAAAGAACTACAAACATGGAAAGACCAATATCCTTTACTAAATAAGCTAATTTCGATGGATGAAGTATTTTGGCTAAATCCAAATGTCGAAAAATTTCAAACGGGAATTATTAAATCCCCCCTTACTCAAGACGATGTACATGATGCAGAGGAAAGATTGAAACGTTTTGCCCCATATATCGCCAAGGTTTTCCCTGAAACAAAAGGATCAAACGGTATCATAGAATCTCCTTTAGTAAGAGTTCCTTCGATGAAACAATCATTAGAACAAGAGTATCAGCAGCCTATATTAGGTGAATTATTACTAAAATGTGATAGTCACCTTCCTATCTCAGGTTCTATTAAAGCAAGGGGAGGGATTTATGAAATTCTCAAACATGCAGAAGAATTAGCTTTTCAACATCAATTGTTAACGATTCATGATGATTATTCGATTTTAGATAGTGATAGGTTTCGAACCTTCTTTTCACAATATTCAATCGCAGTAGGCTCTACTGGAAATTTAGGACTTAGTATTGGCATCATCAGTGCAAAGTTAGGTTTTAATGTTTCTGTTCATATGTCAGCTGATGCAAAACAGTGGAAAAAAGACTTGCTTAGAAGCAAAAATGTCAAAGTTATTGAATATGAAGCTGATTATAGTAAAGCTGTAGAAGAAGGTCGAATCCAAGCAGATAGTGACCCTACATGTTATTTTGTGGATGATGAAAATTCCCACGACCTATTTTTAGGATACGCAGTTGCCGCGTCTCGATTAAAAAAGCAATTAGAAGAGTTAGAGATAACAATAGATGAAAACCATCCTTTGTTTGTTTATCTTCCATGTGGAGTAGGTGGTGGCCCTGGAGGCGTAGCCTTTGGTTTGAAATTATTGTATCAAGACAATGTACACTGTTTCTTTGCAGAACCTACACACTCACCGTGTATGTTACTCGGTTTAATGACTGGACTTCATGATAAAGTTTCTGTACAAGATGTTGGTATCGATAATGTAACAGACGCGGATGGACTTGCTGTAGGAAAGCCATCTGGGTTTGTGGGTAAAACTATGGAACCTTTTCTAAGTGGTAATTATACGGTTAGCGATGAAAAGTTGTATAAATTGCTAAAAGAATTAGTCGATACAGAGGGAATCCATTTAGAACCTTCTGCACTAGCAGGCATGATAGGACCAAGTAAATTATGTACAGAGGGCATCAAATATTTACAAAATCATAGTTTAACAGAAAAGATGAATAATGGTACACATATTATTTGGGGGACTGGTGGAAGTATGGTCCCTGAAGAAATGAAGAAGCAATATTATCAAAAAGGGTTAAAATTAGCGTTAGAGAAACAAAAGTAAATTGACACGGGGTAGTTTAACCCCGTGTTTTTTCTTTTCTTATTAAACTAATATCCTGATAGTCTAGGCTCCACAAGCTGGCCCGTTTGCGTAATATGAAAAGATTCTACATAGGGGAAAAACGTCGCTTTCAAATCTACAAAGGATCTTGCAGTAAGACACTGTTTTTTGCTATTTACGAATTAAAGAAAAAGAGTTCCCACAAAATGTGAGAACTCTTTTTCTTTAATTCGACCATTTAATACCGGTGGCCGGGGTCGAACCGGCACTCCTTACGGAACACGATTTTGAGTCGTGCGCGTCTGCCAATTCCGCCACACCGGCAAAACTATTATGGAGGCGGCAACCGGAATCGAACCGGTGATAAAGGTTTTGCAGACCTCTGCCTTACCGCTTGGCTATGCCGCCATAATTTGGAGCGGAAGACGGGATTCGAACCCGCGACCCCAACCTTGGCAAGGTTGTATTCTACCACTGAACTACTTCCGCATATGGCTGGGCTAGAAGGATTCGAACCTTCGCATGACGGAATCAAAATCCGTTGCCTTACCGCTTGGCTATAGCCCATTGTTACATATATATTCAATAATCAATTTATTATGTTTAAAATGGGGCGACTGATGGGAATCGAACCCACGAATGCCTGAACCACAATCAGGTGCGTTAACCACTTCGCCACAATCGCCATGATGTAAGATGAAATTTTAAGTTGGCAGGGGTAGTAGGAATTGAACCCACACCGAAGGTTTTGGAGACCTTTGTTCTACCTTTAAACTATACCCCTATATTAAGATGGTGGAGGGGGGCAGATTCGAACTGCCGAACCCGAAGGAGCGGATTTACAGTCCGCCGCGTTTAGCCACTTCGCTACCCCTCCATATTAAGTTCATGATGGCTCAGGACGGAATCGAACCGCCGACACAAGGATTTTCAGTCCTTTGCTCTACCGACTGAGCTACTGAGCCAAACAATGTATATCTACAGCAAGTTTAACTACTGAATAAAAATGGCGGTCCGGACGGGACTCGAACCCGCGACCTCCTGCGTGACAGGCAGGCATTCTAACCAACTGAACTACCGGACCAGATTGCGGGGACAGGATTTGAACCTGCGACCTTCGGGTTATGAGCCCGACGAGCTACCAGACTGCTCCACCCCGCGATAATAAGAATATTAGGTTTTAACTAAAATTTTAATGGTGGAGGATGACGGGATCGAACCGCCGACCCTCTGCTTGTAAGGCAGATGCTCTCCCAGCTGAGCTAATCCTCCAATATGGTGACCCCTACGGGATTCGAACCCGTGTTACCGCCGTGAAAGGGCGGTGTCTTAACCGCTTGACCAAGGGGCCATATTAATTAGAATGGCGGAGAGCAAGGGATTTGAACCCTTGAGACAGGGTTACCCGTCTACACGATTTCCAATCGTGCTCCTTCGGCCACTCGGACAGCTCTCCATATGGCTCCGCAGGTAGGATTCGAACCTACGACCGTTCGGTTAACAGCCGAATGCTCTACCACTGAGCTACTGCGGAATAACACAATATAGTTTAGAATTAAACTGCCTGGCAATGTCCTACTCTCACAGGGGGAGACCCCCAACTACCATCGGCGCTGAAGAGCTTAACTTCCGTGTTCGGAATGGGAACGGGTGTGACCTCTTCGCCA
>NZ_JACJHX010000027.1 GCF_014138605.1 Peribacillus huizhouensis
TGCACTTGCGGGGTCTCCCTCAACACGCTTTTCCCGCAGGAGTCTCGCACCTGTAACGAAGATCAACATCTGTTCGAATTGGTTTCTTGCTAAAACAACAATCTTTACGAAAAGAGCCTATTTTTATATTCCCTTGATTTATTTCCCCTTAGAAATGGCATTATAATTTTTGAATTTTGAAGGCCATTTTTTCTTTTTTAAGTACTTTTCGTTAAGTACAATAACTTTCCCGCTCTCAGCGGTTATATATTTTCGATAAACTAATTTATATTTTTCAAATGCAAAGTGCCCTAAAATATAAATTGGTAAGATAATGATCATGAGGATTACAAATTGCAGTATCCAATCGAATTCATTCCCAATGATATAAATAGTCATTACAGCATGTGCCGCAAAAGAAACCATTAAGGTAATAAGCACATTACATATATGAAAAGGGACCATATTATTTTTTTCTCGAAACATTTGCTCTAGTTCATTCTTGATAAAAAGTGTAATAAATACTGATATCACAATGACAAAAAGGGAAACAAAATATGTAAAAACAGTGTACATTTTTTCCGCCCCACGCCCCCTTCAATTACCTAGAAGAAAAAGCTTCAACAATAATACTTTCTATCGATAACCATTTTGAATGTTATTTAACAGTGTCATCCAACCGTTTTTTACGGTAACATCAACTTTTCAACAGTTAATGACTGAGATTAATTGATTATGACGCTAAGTGACTAATTCTTTGTTTTGTTCAGAATCAAAAAAATTATATCTTCATTGTAACACAAAAAATGAAAAAAGAGGCTTCCCATAAGTTTGCTTAACTTATGAGAAGCCTCCGTTAAAATCTTCTATGTCAGCAAAATGTTAACATTCCACTCATACCTTACATAAAACCCTTATATATCAAGGGGTGAAGCGGTTTATTACATCATGCCGCCCGTTCATTTTCATAAATAATAGAAGAAAATCTGTTACAAAAAACGGCTATAAATCAACATTTTGCAGTCATATTTTAACCTGAAATAGTTTATTAACAAGTCGAGGACAAAAAAACAATAATCTTCACTAAGCGAATAGTAACAAAAATGAGGCTCCCCTAAAGAGCCCCATTTCATATTCAAATGTTCTATAAGTTACAACACCTTTTTCAATTCTTCTGTTTCCTGGCCTTCGTTGAGCTCGTCCCTGCTCGCCACATCATACTTTTCCGGGGCTGTAGAGACTTTAATTAAGGCAAAGACTGTTAATAGCCCCAGTATGAGTGCAGGTATGCCTCCTAGATTGGAAAGCATTTTGATTCCATCAATTTTGGCGAAGCTGATCATGATCCAAGAAATAGCACCAATAGCAACTCCCCAAACCACTTTAATGAGCATTGGTGATTCCGGGCTTTCAGGCGTCACTCCAGTTGAACTGATACCGCCCATTGCCGAAATATTGGAGTCGGATGCTGTTACAAAGGAGATGAATACAACAAATAAATAAAAAGGAATGACTAGACTGGACAAAGGTACATCGGATAAAACCGCATATAAAACGGATTCAGGTCCTTGATTCGTCAAAATATCCCCCAGGGTTCCTTCGGTCATTTGCTTGTGGATCGCAGTACCGCCAAAGATTGTCATCCATAAGGCACCAAAGACTGACGGAAACACAAAGTTAACCGTAATAAAAGCTCTTACGGAATAACCATATGAGATTCTTCCAAGGAACAATGCTGTAATCGCAGCCCATGCAAACCAGTTAGCCCAATAAAACACCGTCCACCATTGCGGCCACTGATCTCCGGCGGCGGCTCCGGTAAATAAACTTTTTTCAAAGAAATGGCTTAGAAAGTAGCCAAAGGATTCAGTTCCAAGATTAACAATATAAGCTGCCGGTCCAGCAATGAACATGAATAGGACAATCACAATATAAACCTTCATATTGATATCCGATAAAATTCTAATTCCCTTCATTAAACCAGTAGAAGCAGAAATAATAAACGTAACCATGACCACGACAGAGATAATGGCCCAAAGTGTCGGGGTACTAGCTATACCTGATAGCTGTTTAACTCCACCTGCTAAGTTCAAAATACTGGTTCCCATTGCGGCGGCCATTCCAAGTGCCAATGTATATAAACATAAGGAATCAATCGTTTTTCCCCAGCCGCCAAATACTTTGTCGCCAAAAAGCGGTGCTAACGTTGAACTTAAACTGAACGGTTTACGCATATTATAATAAGCAAAAGCGAACATAAGTGCAGGTACACAATAGATAGCATATGGTGTAACTGTCCAGTGAAGATACATCGTTGACATTGAAAAAATGGCAGCCGCAGGGCTATTTGGTTCAATCCCCAGAGACTCAGGCGGAGCCGTTACATGGTAGATCGGCTCAACAATTCCCCAAAAAGTTACACCTGATGCAATCGTCGTACAAAGAGTAATCGCAAGCCAATTTGACAATTTAAGCATGGGTTTTGCATTTTTGCCGCCAATTTTTACTTTCCCAAGTGGCGAAAAATAGACCCATACTACTGTTACCAGCATAACCAAGCCGCCTAAGCTAAATACCCACCCGACATTCGCAAGCAGCCAGTCATTTGAAACCGTTGTCATTTTTATAAAACCTTCTTTGTTCGTAAAGCTAAATATAGCTGCAGCAATCAATAATAAAAACGGTGGCCAAAAAACGCTATGTCTCAAATTTTTCATCCAATATTTCCCCTTTTTTTAAATTTTTAAAGAAATCGGATATTACCTTTTATTTAGTCGCCGGAACAACCTTCAACATTAGGACGCTCCGGCTTCTTGGTGATTTTAATTTGGCAAATTTCATTTGAAAATTGGATAAGTAAGTTTTAAAATCTCATCTGTATGTTTTCTTACATTTTTAACGACTGTATCATTAATGGTATTGTAGAGTATGTGATTTTTTTGATTTGGTAAAAACGTTTTTTGTGTTTTAACCATTTTATTGGCAGCTTCGTAGAAGTCTTTATAAATGGATAGATGCTGGCAGACACATATAGCCGCTCCTAGACACGCGCTGCTACTGCCTTCACGTCTGTGAACTGGCATTCCAAAAAGATCGGCAATGATTTGCATCATTACATCACTTTTGGAGCCTCCGCCTATGACGACTAAATCATTTAACGTTACATCTATTTCCGCTAACATATCATCAATATTGTTCTTAATATTAAAAGCAATCGCTTCCAAAATGGAGCGGTAGATATGGTATTTTGTATGGCGCTGATCAAAACCGATCATGATCCCTTTTCGATACGGCTCAGAAGGTGTCGATAGCCAATCCAGGATGGTAATCAGACCGTCACTGCCCTCGGGAACATTCTGTGCTTTCCTATTCAAGTATTCCTCTTCCGATATAGCAAGCTTCCTAGCTTCTGTGACGAGTTCTTCACCAATAAGCTTCTTAAACCAACTCACGGTCCACATACCACGTCGTATTCCATTGGATTCATACACATATTTAAATGGAATACATGCAAGCGTTGGGAAAAAATTAAGCGCATTTTCCTTATATTCATTTCTTAACAACATAGACGAAATAAATGTTCCAAGAGAAACCATGATGGTCCGCTCGTCCTTCATCCCTGAGCCCATAGCCTCTACCGCTTTATCATTGGCTGTTGCTACTACTGGTATATTTTGATTCAAACCAAACTCATCAGACAGTTCTGGCCGCAGAGTCCCCAGCTTTTCTCCTGGTTTGACAAGTTCAAAAACCATATCCCTTGTCAGTCCATAAGCATTAAATACTTTATCGTCTCGGGACCAATTTAACGTTTCGCGGTCCAAAGGCCAGTGAACTTCATAATTAGAAGCTGAGTCCTTAAATTCCCCCGTCAGTCGAAAGCCAAGATAACCAGAAGTAGATGTTACATATTTTACTTGGTCATCAGAATGTACATATGGTTTGTTAAGTCTAGAGTCCATCCAGCTTATCACCGGATAAGCTAGATGGCCATCTTCCTTTAACAACACACGACAGCATCGAATTGTACAAAGGCCAATTCCTGCAATCTCTTGAAGATTGCCAGTAAAATCAGCCAGACAGTTTCTCATGGCCCCATACACACTGTCCCATAAATCATCATCGGAATGGATGACGACACCTGGTTCCGGGGATAGCGTTTCTTTTAATTGAAAAGTTCCAAATGCAACTTCATTTCCTTCAAAATCATAAATGGCTACTTTTGTACTTTGCGAGCCATTATCAATCCCCATTACATACCCGCTCATATCATCACCTAATATTAACCTTTAATATATTTTAAGCCTTCTTCTTGAGGGAAGATGGTACCGAAATTCATGATGCCATTCGGGTCAAATGCTTCTTTTAGTTTTTCCAGCATATAGTAAGCAGAACCGTGCTCTTCAAGTGTCCACTCGCTGCGGTATTTTCCAATACCATGGTGATGACACATGGAACCGCCAAGTTTTAATGTTTCTTCAACAATAATAGTTTGGATCGGATGATGGTAAATTCTCATTTCATCTTCCGGCGCACAATTAATATTGTAGTTGTATACAAAGTACATGTTTGTACCATTTAGATAGCTATGGGATGAGTGGCCGCCAAGCATGGTGATATCTTCAAATCTGTCAAACTCTTCTTTAACTCGTTTCATGACATTGTGATAAATCTTTGTAATGTTTTCCCAATCGGCGGATACTTCCGTTGTGAATCCATCATGTTTAGAGTGATCAATCATATTTTGGATTTCACGATCAATGTGTGCCTGCGTCCAGTTCAAGTTGTTGAACCAATTTTCGATTAATTGGTCTTCTACTTTTTCAACGATTCCTTCCTGGAACTTAGTAACAGCTTCTTCAATCGCTTCATTTGTTGCCTTGACAATACCTATTGGTCCTTCAGTCATAAAAATCAAAACACATTTATCTTTATAGAAATGAGAAAAATGTTGTCTTGCATCTTCTTCAGAATAGACACGAGCGACAGATGGTCTAAAGCCGTTCGCAATTACTTCTCTTAACACTTTAATACCTGTATCAATATCTTTGATTAAATAACCATGGAACACGTTGTTTTCAGGATAGTATTTAAAAATTTTAATCGTAACTTCTGTAATGTAACATAGTGTCCCTTCGTTACCGATGACAATATGTCTGATATCTGGGCCGCCAGCTCTTCTCGGAACATTTTTAATTCTGGAAACATGCCCGTTCGGGAATACGCATTCTAATCCTACAACCATGTCTTCAATCGCACCGTATAAGGTTGAAAATTGTCCAATACTTCTTGTTGCCAATAATCCACCATATTGCGCGACTGGTTTTGACTGAGGAGAGTGACCGGTAGTGTAACCGATTTTACGCAGCTCATCTTCCAACGTTTGCAATTTTACGCCCGCCTGGACAGTTGCTTGCATATTATAAGGATCGATTTTAATGATTTGATTCATTCTTGACCCATCAATAACCAACGCGATTTCTTTCCAATTTTCAAGTCCGCCTTCAGTAGCTGTTCTTCCACTCCGAGGAATTACATTGATTTTGTGCTTATTACAGAAATTCAAAAGTGCCTGAACTTCCTCTGTAGAATGTGGGTATACAATAGCCATTGGCATTGGAACGTCAAGGACCTTTTTTGCTTTTGCATATTTATTATAACGATCTGATGATGCATCATACAGTGCTTCATAATCTGTATTAATTTGTTCTACTGAAATAATCGTCTCTAACTCTTTTAATAACTGCTCCTTCACCATTGCAGTTTCTTCGTTTACTATTTGTTCATTTGTCATCGCTACATTTCTCCTTCTATATCCATTTTTCTATTCCGCTATCGTACTAAGTAACCGCCGTCAACATTTACGATCGTACCATTTACATAATTGGAAGCGTCTGAAGCTAAAAATACAACCGCACCCATTAAATCTAAGATATTGCCCCATCTATTTGCTGGAATATGATCTAAAATCCGTTGGTTCGCTTCAGGGTTCGCTCTTGTCTCTGTCGTAACCGCTGTAGCAAAATATCCAGGTGCAATACCGTTAACTTGAATATTGAATTGAGCTAATTCATCACAATAGGCTTTTGTAAATCCTGCTAAACCGTGTTTCGTTGCAGCATATGCTGGTGACCATTGACCTCCAAGGTAGGAAAACAAGGAACAAGTATTAATGATTTTCCCGCTTTTTTGTGGAATCATGTACTTGGCCACTTCATGAGATAATTCAAAACCTGCCGTTAAATTGATCGCGACCATTTTATCCCATTGAAGACGAGTAAACTTCGTCACATCTGGTTCATTGATACAAATGCCTGCATTATTCATAAGAATATCTATTTTTCCGAATACATCGATACATTCTTCTGCAATTTCTTTACAAGTACCCTCTTGAGTAACGTCTGCAATCATCAAATGGTATCGAACGCCTTCTGCTTCAATCATGTTTTTCGTTTCACCATTATCATCAGCGATGCTGACTGCAAATATGTTTGCCCCCGCTTTTGCCAGTGCTAAGGCAAAACCTTGCCCCAATCCTGAATTTCCTCCAGTGATAATGGCTACTTTTCCTTTTAAGCTAAAAAAATCCATTGAGAAATCTTTTATATCGATTTTTTGAGTATTCATGTTCAACCCTCTTCTTAAATCGCTTTTATTATTTACAACGTAAATTTACTATAAATCACTCCAAATGTAAACGGATTCTTAAGAAAATTTTCTATTATTTTTAAAAAATATTTATATTGTGGAAAATTTTCCACAATGATATAATTTCATAAAGTACATATGAGAAAGAAGGGAAAGACAATAAATATTAATATAAATAAATTAAATAACCTAGAGCTTACGGTTCATAACACACTTTCTGAAATCATAAAAGATAATGATCATCTTAAAATATTAGAGGCCGCTGATTACTGTAATGTGTCTCCTTCGAAAGTATCAAAACTGGTAAGAAAACTTGGGTTTGAAAGTTTTAAACAATACAAGCATTTTTTTGGGGGACAGCCAATCATTCATGAAGACAAACAAATTTCAAGTGAGCTTGAAAGATTAAAACACTTTATTGACAATTTTGACCCAACATTAGTGGATGAGTTTTTAACTCTTTATAAAAAGTACGACAGAATCGTTCTATACGGCTTAGGTCCCTCATTTATTTGTGTAGAATACTTTGCGTATAAGCTTGCTGTTGTTTCCGAAAAAAATATTTTAGTATCCCAAGGTGAAGATCATGCGAAACATTTGGTTGATGAAAAAACGCTTTTAATTGTTTTTTCAGTAACCGGTAAATTCGCCTCTTTTGAAAACCTTTTTAATGAAGTAAAGTCCAGAGGGGCTGAAACATTGTTGATTTTGGAGGAGTATGACAATTCATCTGCTTTAAAAGCAGATAATATCTTTTACTTAACCCAATCTGCTCAAAATGAAAAAAAGCTGCCGTATGAAAAAACTCGAACCGTATTCTTTATTTTCATCGAAGAAATTATGACAAAATTAATGGCAGAACGAGATACATTAAAACAAGATGAATCGAGTAGGAGGGGGTGACTCCCCCCCGACCTCTCCCACCACCGTTCATACGGATCCGAATACGGCGGTTCCACGAAGTCTAACGGGGAATGATTTTGTACCTCACTATCCGTTATACTTTTCTGTCTCTCCTTAACATTTTGAATCTCAGCCCTCTTAGTGTTTCCAGCATTTCTTCCACTAAGTAAGTCCATCTACGGATTGTCTGCTTCAACGAACAAGTGAAATTCGAGTTTATTCCACACTCCTTCATGGTTCAGCCCTTCCCATTCACGATACTATGGCTTCTCCTGACTTCTAACTGTTCATCTATCTATTACTAGATCGGTTATCGAGTATATTTGGGTTTCAGTTAGATCTCCCCGGGTAAAAGTGCTCCATCTATCTGCTTCATTTACTCTGTATCATCTTCGTCAGAAAGGACTTTGTTTTGTCATGCAAACTCATCCAATGATACCTAGCCTCATATGAAGTTCGTTCTCCTCAGACCGGAAGTTTGCCGCTCGCTTCCTTCAGATTCCATGTCACCATGGACACCTTTGCGTTAAGCTAACTGCTACTTCGGGACTTTCACCCTAAAGATTACACCCATGCCGAGCGCACATAAAAGAACAGACCGCCTGGCCTCAGACGGTCTGTTTTCTTATAATAACTCCACTACTGTTCTGCCAACGTTGATGCAATTGCAGTCATGGAAACTATCGAATGCTTTATTGATATCATGTAGCTGGATGCGATCAAGTACGAGTTCATCGAGCATAAATTTGCCATCAAAATAAAGCTGGGCAATGATAGGGAAGTCGCGATAAGGCTGGGTATCTCCATAAAAACTGCCCTTTAAAATTTTACCGACGCGGTGGCAGCCTCCTGCTGGCAGATTGAGTGCCATAGCATGGTTGAAAGCTCCAACTACAACAACGGTTCCCCCTTTTCTTGTTCCTTTCCAGGCACTTTCGGTCGCTCTTGTGTGGGCCAGAGCAGTCGATAGCGAAATGAACACCGAATCCACCTGACAGCTCTTTTAACATTTCTTCTGTATTTAAGAATTAGACATTCTATTGGGACAACCGCTTGAAAAACTTACACCATTCACCATTACAGACCGTAAGTCATTACGTGGAGAAATTGAAATGGTACGAAAACGGGGAATTGGTATCTCCGTTGGCGAACTGGATGAAAATGAAAACGGCATTTCAGCTCCTATTTTTGATCAGCGAAATAACCTGATTGCTTTTATCAGTGTTTGAGGTCCAAATTTTCGATTTACAAAGGAAAAAAATGATAGCATTAACCGATCGTATTATCACTGCCGCTCATGAAATTGCAAAGTACCTTGATTAGTCTAAATGAAAAAATAGATTTATCCCTGAAAAGCAACTATTACGGTGCTATTTTTTTATTAATACTACAATGAATGTCTATGCTCGTATGACCGCCAATATAGAAGAAAAGGCCTCCCACCAGTTCAGGAAACTGATGAAAGACCTCCTCTAATAAAATAAGCTTTAGTTTTTGAAATGAGCATTTGTCACACTTCAACCTATAAACCTATATATATCAAGGCTTTATGATGTTTATTACATCATGTCGCCCGTAAGGTGAAAGTGTGTAATATCTTTAACGATGGGTGCAAAAAGTGCGGTAAATCAATGGCTTGAGAAATCTGAGGTGTAACATCTTTAACCGGAATTTACCGTTTTTCATAAGATTGCGTTAGTAAAATGTTAGCATTTTTCAATATGACTTGAATAGTGATTCCAGCCAAAGAGATGAAGCAGTCATTTACTGTACTCTCAAAAAGCCATGACTAATTTGTGAAAATGGACCGCTTCCAAAATGGCCCTTCAGTCATTTAACTAAATAAAAAAACTCATCCATGAGTTGATAGTAAAAGATTTTTGACTCGTCTAATTCTTTAACACCATACTAATTAAGAAAAAAAGGAATATGCTCCTTGCCAAAATTATAGGCAATACTTCTAATTGCCAAAGCTAAAATTTGATATCTATTGGAAACTCCTGCTCTTCCCCGATCTATAAAACCACTTACTTTCCCCTCATCAATAATAATATTTGGTAAGCAATAGTCACCATAGGTAAAGACCAAATCTTCTTTTATTGGTTTTTTTGAAATGAGTTCATCAAAGAGTTCCTTTGCTTTAAAAAAACCCCTGCAATTCGGTCAAAAAGTAGAGTTATTGGGAATTTTAATAGACTTAGGGTATGACTGCTTATTCAAGGAACTTACCCAATAGTTGAATGCACAAAAAAAAGCAGGGACCTTAGTTGGTCCCCGCATCTCCATTTCCTATGCGGAAGTCATGGCCACAAGTGTCCATCTCCAAGTTGAGGGAAACTCTGATTTCCGCATGGTTTGTGGTTTTACTGGCATTCCATACCTCAAGACTTTTGAACGTTCTTATAAGATAATAATTGAAAATGGATCATTGAAAAAAGACAGACCTATAAGATTAATTCCTCTAAGCCCTATTAGTTTCTCACAATTCTCTTCCGTTTGATTTTACAACTTTTTGATACCAATAAAAGCTATCTTTTCTTTTTCTTTCTAGTGTTCCATTTCCATAGTCATCTTTATCAACGTAGATAAAGCCATAGCGTTTTGACATTTCTGATGATGAACAGCTGACAATGTCAATGGGTCCCCATGGATAGTATCCGATTACCTCCACACCATCTTTAATAGCTTCTCTAATTTGCTCAATATGACGCTTTAAGAAGTCTATCCGATACAGATCATGAATTTCCCCGTATTCATCTACTTTGTCATAGGCGCCAATGCCATTTTCAGTAATCATAATTGGCTTTTGATAACGATCATAGTATACATTTAATGCTGTACGTAATCCGATTGGATCAATTGACCAACCCCAGTCACTTGCTTGTAGCTGAGGATTTAAGTAAGCAGAGTTTACTTCCTTTGCACTTTCCGCATCAGTGATTCGAGTATAATAATAAGAAAAACTAAAGAAGTCTGCAGTTTGTTTAATATCCTCCTCATCATGTTCACCGAATTCAATGTTAATATTATTTTCTTCGAAAAATCGGTATGCATAATTTGGATATTTCCCTCGCATTAAAATATCTGAGAAGTAGTATTCCATTTGATTGCGTTTTACAGTTGCTAGTACATCCTCTGGCTTACATGTGGCTGGGTGAGAAATAGCATCAAATAACATCATTCCAATTTGCATACCGGGATTGATTTCTTTTGCAATTTTAGTAGCTCGTGCGCATGCGATTAACTCATTGTGAGCACCTTGATATTTAGCTTCTAGCAGATTTTCTACCCGGTCTGCAGGAATTCCTAAATGATTAAATGATTCAAAGGTAATTAAGTTAATCTGGTTAACAAGAATCCAATACTTCACTTTGTCTTTATAACGATTAAATAAAACTTCACAGTAACGCACGAAGAATTCGATGGTTTTTCGATTATACCAACCATTATATTCCGTAGCTAGATGTAGGGGCATTTCATAATGAGAGACAGTAATTAATGGCTCCATTCCATTATTTCTAATTTCATCAATTAGATTATCATAGAATTTCAGACCTTCTTCATTCGGCTCAGATTCATCACCCATAGGGAAAATTCTCGCCCAGTTGATGGATGTACGGAATGTATTCATCCCTGTTTCTGCAAGCATATTTAAATCTTCTTTATATGTGTGATAGAAGTCAATCGCCGTACGTTTTGGATAGATTCCTTCTTGATCTTGAATCGCAAATTCAATATCTTCTGTTGTTACTTCATAATTTCCTTTATTCTTTATATTTACTTTATCAGTAAATCTATTAATATCTGCCGCACAGAGTCCTTTTCCACCTTCAATGTACGCTCCCTCAGCCTGATTCGCTGCTATTGCACCACCCCATAAAAAATTCTCAGGAAAATGATCTGGATTTTTTTTCAACTTGAATTCCTCCTATTTTGCTATGCAATTTTTATTTACTTTTCTTATTAAAAAAAGAGGCTGTCTCAAATCATTCCACTTCTGAATAGATAGTCTGATTTTACATATTATTGGACAACCTCTACTTATTTCGTTTCTATTGTTCAACTTATCGCCATTATAGGATTTCTCCATTTGATTCAATGACTTTTTTATACCAATTAAAACTATCCTTCTTAATCCTTTGTTTGGTTCCCTTTCCTTCATTATCGATATCTACATAGATAAAACCATAGCGTTTTTCCATTTCAGCGGATGAGCAGCTTACAATATCAATCGGTCCCCATGCACAATAAGCAAAAATATCTACACCATCTTTTATCGCTTCTTTTACTTGCGCAATATGGTCAGAGAGATAGGAAATACGATAATCATCATGTACTTGTCCATCTTCAAGCTTGTCATACATACCAAATCCGTTTTCAGCAATCATAATTGGTACTTGATAACGATCAAAGTATTGACATAGCGCATTATATAACCCTTTTGGGTCTACAGCCCAACCCCATGGATTTGCTTTTAAATGAGGATTTTTACTTAGATCAATCGGATTCATGCCATTCTGTTTAGCAGATACCATTGATGAATAATAATAGGAGATTGCTAGGAAATCTAGTGTATTTTCTTTTAATATTGCAGCATCTTCTTCTTGAGACTTAATATCAATATTATTTTCAACAAAGAAACGGTTCATATAACCTGGATAGCTACCACGGAATTGAACGTCTGTAAAATAATATTGTAGACGGTTTCGCTTCATCGCTAATACAATATCATCCGGATGACAGCTTTCTGGATATGCCGTACAATCGGCTAGCATAGTTCCCATATGGAAGTCAGGACTAATTTCACGTGCTTTTTTAGCGATAAGAGCAGTTGCTACCATCTGATTATGAATCGCTTGGTATTTTGCCTCATCTAAGTTATCTACTGTATCTGCACAGATTGCAACTGAGTTAAAGGATTCGTGATACATTAAATTGATCTGATTGATGACAATCCAATACTTTACTCTACCTTTAAAGTGATTTAATAATGTTTCCCCGTAGCGTGCGAAGAAATCTACGACTTTTCGATTATTCCAACCACCATATTTCAACGTAATATTCAATGGTGTTTCATAATGTAACATTGTAATAATTGGTTCCATACCATGACTTCTAATTTCATCAATTAATCTGTCATAGAATGCAAGACCTTCTTCATTTGGAGCGAGTTCATCACCATTCGGAAAGATTCTTGACCAATCTATAGAAGTACGGAATGTTTTAAATCCCATTTCAGCAAGTAATTTTAAATCCTCTTTAAATGTATGGTAGAAGTTAATTCCATGTCTTTTTGGGTAATATCCAACTTTATCTTCAATTGCTGCTTTTACTTGTGCTAAAGTCATATCTGAATCATGACTAATAATGTCCTGATCTGAATGATAAAGATGAACATCTGCTAAACTCATGCCTTTACCGCCAACGTTAAAGGCACCTTCACATTGATTTGCAGCTACAGCTCCTCCCCAGAGGAAGTCTTTAGGAAATGTACTAGACATAATTAAGCCTCCAGACGGTTGATTTTTTCATCCATTTTTCTAAAAATCTTTACTAAACGTTTTGCAATTTCATATTCACTTTTTACAGTCATTAATGTATCTTGGGCATGTGCAAACAATAATGAAAAGATTGATTCTTCCCCACGTGCCTCTCTTTGAACTGTTTCAGTTTGAAGTTTATGTGATGCAACAATATCCTTGTTTGCTTTTTCTAATAATCCCTCTGCACGATCATACATTTCTTCTTCACAGCATTTTAATGCTTCCATGACATCATTACGTGCATCTCCTGCATGTAAAATCATTTGCATGGATATTAAATTTAAAGCCTCTAATTGTTCTTCTCTATCTATCATTGTAAACAATCTCCTTTTTACTCTTTATTTCAAAATGAATATTTCATATGTCCATCTTAAATCTATGGAAGATTAAAGCCCCCGTAGATTGAAGACAGCCTTTATTCTTCGTCACCCATTTCCAATTCTCTTTTTTGTTCTTGAATATCATAGGCTTTAAAGAATGGGAAGAAAATCATGAATGCTACCACAAATAATACAATTGCTAGAATGATTGCTTTCCAATCTTGTGTTGCTAAATAAGATGAAATTGGCATTGGGATATACCAAAGCATGAATGTTTTTGTTGGTATCGCTACTAATCCCATTTTCAATACCCAGTAGGTAATACTTGGAATAACAATAGCAGTAATCCACATCGGAATCATTAAGAATGGGTTAAATACAATTGGTGCTCCGAACATTAGTGGTTCATTAATATTGAAAATAGATGGAACAACTGTGGCACGACCAATTGATTTCATACGCATGGATTTACCTAGGAATAACATCATAATGACTAGTGGTAAAGTGGTTCCAATTCCACCCATACTTGTAAATGCATAAAGTGTTTCCATAACGGCAATGTTTGTTGGCTCTCCCCCAGAAGCAGCTATTTGAGCATTTTCTGCTAGACCTGATAAATACACTGGATAAATAACTGGCATCATGACCCAACCACTTATTCCAAATGTATATAAGAACGCTGGAATAAATACAGATAAAACAAATCCAGGATAGCTTTGCACAATACTTGATAATGGCTTGAAGATTGCTAGAATTACATCAAAGAAATCGATTTTCGCCTGAACACCGATGATCCATCCCGCTAGCATTACTAATGTAATTGGAATTAATGTATCAAACCAAACAACAATAAAATCTGGAATGTTGGAATCCTTTGAGAAAAAGGAATACTTTGAAAACTGAACAAGGACAAATCCAACAAATAACCCAACAACTAAAGATAAGAACATACCCGATGCACCAAAACGATCAAGGATAAATTGAATTTTTCCACCATCGATCATAACGGGTGATAGTAAAAATAAATATAATGCCAAGCTGGTTGCTCCAGCAATCAACTTTTTGTTATCTAGTTTCTTTTTTTCCATAATGAAATATGGAACAAGAAAGGCAACAAATAATCCTAAAAGGCCGAATGTAAATGTATTAATTAATGAAAAATCCGGCAGCCAAGGGAGCAACCCTTTTAATAAACTAACAATTGTAATCAGTGATCCCACAAGAATCAATGGTAATACGGTCATTACTGCATCTTGTATCGATGAAACCCATGGATTCTTTGTGATTTTATTAACCTTCGGAGAAAACGAATCATTCATAAATGTCATAACTTTATCCATCATCGTCTTATTCACCTGCTTCAATTAATTTTGTTATAAGATCACATGCCTTATTCCCATCTAAAGTACCGTAAATCATTTGTGGAATAACAGCTACCTTAATTGAATAAGGACTTACTTTTTCTAATATTTCATCCTCCATATATTTCAAATGTGGTCCGATAAGCAATACATCAATTTCAGTTAAGTATTCAGATAATTGAGATTCACTTCTCGCCTGTACCGACATTTCTAATCCTCGTTTTTTTCCTGCCTTACGAATTGCATTTGCCATAAATCCACTAGAAGCACCTGCGCCACATATTAAAAGAACTTTTGTCATTTGTAATCCTCCCAAAATAATTTTTGTTACCGTTTACATCCACAGTATTACACGTTATATTTTTTCGAACCAACAAGAAAAGTTCCTAACCTCAGGAACCAAAAGTTCGATTCCTATCCTTTTTGAACAATAAGCCCATCTAATTTTTTTCTCTTAAGTTCTACGAAATTATTCAAAGTCTTTAAAGATAACTCTATGACTGGACCAGTGAAACAAATACAAAGGATTGTTCCTAATCCATAAATGCCTCCTAATCCAATACCTGTTAACACTAAAAAACCATCAATGCTCATTCTTGTTACTTTAATCGATACTTTGAACTTTTTTGAAAAGAAGAACATGAGCCCTTCTAAAGGGCCAGTTCCCGTCTTCGTATATAAAAAGACTCCCGTTCCTATTCCATAAAACATAATACCCACTAAAACAATTACTATATTCGGTACAGAATTTATAAAAAATACATTCAAAAGATCTATAGCAAGGAATTGATTAATACAATATCCACAGCCAATACTAAATAGTAAACTTCCTATACCAAAATACTTTCGATCAATGAGGAAGTTCAACAGTAAAAATGCACAACTGAATATCTGACTGCCTGTTCCAAATCGTATCGGAAAATAATTTACACCTCCTAATAAAAAGGTACTAATAGGATCCACCCCCAACTCAGCTAATACTATCAAGGTAATTCCAAATGCAGTCATAACCGTACTTAAGACAACTAATCCATATTTCAATAATAATTCCCTCATAATTAGCCTTCTTTCTCTTTACTTAATTCAAAGTATTTCACCTTTACCAAACAGAACCAACCAAAAAAGGTTCCTAACCATAGGAACCTTTTTGACTCGATTGTACATTTTCATTTTTATATAATAAAGTTGAGAAAAAATATGTAGTTCTAGGAGTTCAACCATGAAAAATGATCGAAAAGAAACGTTTATTCATTATTTAGAATCACAGAATGATTGGTGCACAGCAAAGAGCCTAGCGAGTTATTTTAAAGTTTCTACTAGAACCATCAGGAAATATGTGAATGAAATAAATCAAAATCAAACGGTCATTTACTCTTCTCCTCAAGGCTATCACCTTGTTGAAAGAGCAAATAATAAAATGGATGAAGATACAGCATCTCCAACGAAAAGACTAAACATTATCCTAAAAGAGCTCATTCTCTCTTCTGAAGGCATTAATATTTTCGATTTAAGTGACAGACTATTTTTAAGTATATCTTCTATAGAAAACGACATTGTTCATGCAAATAAACTAATTGAAACGTATCAATTAAAAATCCGCCATAAAAAGGATACACTTCTATTAATAGGAGAAGAGCGATACAAGCGGAAACTAATGAGTTATATTATATCTCAAGAAACATCAAGTGAATTTCTAAGTATTAAAACAGTCCAAGATTCATTCTCTGAATACGATGTTTCATGGATAAAATCCAAAATCATATCGATTCTTGAAAAGTACAATCTATATGTAAATGATTATATAATGAATAACATCCTGCTTCATCTTATTATTACAGTCGACCGAATTAAAAATAACAACTCGGTCATGCATTCCGCAGATCTTCATAAAGTAAAAAGTAACTTAGAAACGCAAGCAGCTAACAAAATTGCTTCATTTTTAGAAGGAACCTATAATATCCACTTTAATGAATCGGAGAAATATGACTTTATCCTACTCCTATCTAGTAAAACAACATTATTGAATTATCAAACCTTAACACCTAGCTCACTTTATCAATATGTAAATGAACACTATGTTAACCTAACAAAAAGGCTATTAGAAAAAGTATATGAACAATATTTTATTGATATTTCTGATGATGAATTCTTTGTTAAATTCACACTTCATATAAGAAACTTAATTTTTAGAGTGAAAAATGAAAAAATGACGAAAAACCCCTTAACACATAAAATAAAAGACTCATATCCGCTTATTTATGAACTGGCTGTTTTCGTCTCCAATCAACTGCAAATCCTCGAAAAGATTCATATTAAAGAAGATGAGATCTCATTTATCGCTTTTCATATTGGTTCCTTTTTTGAAAGAAAAAAAGAACTAGAAAAGAAAATCCTATGTGTGATCCTTTGCCCGAACTACTATGATATGCAGTTAACGCTTGTTCAAAAATTAGAAAAGAAATACCAAGAATCAATCGAAATCATTCAAGTATGCACTGAAATAAGTGAAGTGAAAATACATCAAAAAGTTGATTTATTTATTAGTACATTACCAATTAAAAACAAAGAAGTCCCTTCAGTCATTGTTCATCCATATTTAACCGAAGAAGACCATGAATACATTCAAAACCAAGTAACCAAGTTAAAAAGACAAAAAGAAATGAGCAAAGTAAAAAAATATCTTGATTTATACTTTAATAAAGACCTTTTCATGAAAAATGTCTATTTAGATAACGATGAACAATATATTGAATACATGTCAAACCTACTCTATGAAAAAGGATACGTATCCAAAGAATACGGACAATCCATTCTCGAACGAGAAAAAATGTCCTCTACAGCATTCAATAACAATGTAGCCGTCCCACATTCAATGGGAATGGATGCAATAAAAACAGGAATTTGCATGATTATTCTAGACCGCCCTGTAAAATGGGGAAAAGAAAAGGTTCAAATTATCGCCATGATCTCGATAAATAATCAAAACAGAGAACTATTTAGCCCATTTTTCGAAGGAGTCATCAATGTATTATCTGAATGGAAAAACACAAATGAACTCATCCAAGCCATAGATTATGAAGACTTCATGTTTAAAATGTCTAAGTTATTTAGTATCCAAGCTTAAATCAAACAAGGAGACAAGCTGTGATTGTATATCTACTCACAGCTTGTTTTTTATAACGAGTTTATTATGAATGGCACGGTTTTGTGATAGTTTTACCTATTAAAAACAAGCTGTGCTACGCACTCCACATGGCTTGAGTAGTGATCCCAGACATATTGATGTAGTGGTGTTTACCTAAAAATTTTTGCGATATTACATCATGCCGCTCGTAAGATGAGAGTGTGTAATATCTTTAATGATGTTAATTATTCACAGCAAAATGCACCACTATTGTTAGTCGCGTCTAACAATAATGGTGCTTAAGTGAAAAATTAAAGTTATTTGGCAAGTGCATTTATAGTAAAGATGATATTTTTATTGAAAAATATTGACAAACTATTAGCTTGTTTAGCGGAATAAACTTTTTCACTTATCTAAACATGATTATATTTTAAGTGATTTTTGTCATTCATAATACCATTTCAACAGATACTTCTTTCTTACTCATTGAAATTAACTTCAAGATTTCCTAAAAAAACCGTCACCCCTGAATAGGGATTAAAGAGCAGTCCAGCCGCCGTCAATTACTAATTCAGATCCTGTCATAAATCGAGATTCATCTGAGGCCAAGAAAAGTGCACCATAGGCAATATCTTCTGGTTCACCAAAGTATGGAAGCTGTGTATATGTTTTATAGAAAGGGAGCGCGTCTTTCATCGATGGTTCTGTCATCGGTGTGACAACGATACCTGGGTGTAAAGAATTGACGCGGATTTTATCCTTTCCATATTCAACAGCTGCTGATTTTGATAAGACACGCAGTGCACCTTTTGCTGCTGTATATGGACTTGTACCAGCCATACCGACAAGGCCACCGATTGAAGAAATATTGATGATTGAACCTCCGCCTGCTTTTTTCATTTCAGAGATAACATATTTCATTCCGATTACGCATCCATTTAAGTTAATATCCAAAATTTTATTCCATTCATCCATTTCCATGTTTGCAATAGTTTTTGGTGATGAAACGCCTGCATTATTAACAAGGACATCGACTTTTCCGTATAATTTCACTGCTTCTTCGATAACAAATTTCCATTCCTCTTCAGATGTAACATTATGTTTAATCGCTACAGCCTCGCCGCCATTTTCATTAATGTCCTTGACGACTTGATTCAAGGGTTCTAATTGAACATCTGTCGCAATCACCTTAGCTCCTTCTTTTGCGAATAGTTTTGCTTCGGAAGCACCCATCCCCATCGCAGCTCCAGTAATGATCGCCACTTTGCCGTTTAAACGTCCCATATATAAACACCCTTTCATTTTTTAATTAAATAAAAATTTAACATTTCTTCCAATCCTTATCTGTACGGCCGACACCACAAAGGTATAATGTCATAAACTTATTTGAATCGGTAATTTATGGAGCGCACTTCGTCCGTACATCTATTTACCTTATCACTTCAGAAAAAATACAAGTTTAGGACTCATTTTCCTTGTGCTTACTGTATTGGAACTTACTCTAATCTTTTTAAAAAGATAAAACGTTTATAAATAAATGAACCCTGCTTTATATAAACTATCTCTAAATCTTTGAGTAAACAATTATTTATAAAGTTAAGCCCCCATCGACAACAACAATTGAACCATTCATATAACTCGCTTTTTCTGATGCTAAATAAGCGACCATATCCGCAAGTTCTTCAGGAGCAGCATAACGGCCAATTCGCATATTCGGTATTTCTTCCGGGACGTAACCGCCTTTTTCAAACTGCTCAGTAACACTAGCTGTTAATGCTGTTTGCACTCCCCCTGGACATAGTGCGTTAATTCGAATTCCTTTTTTTGCATATTCTAATGCAGCACCTTTGGTTAAACCTATAACTGCATGTTTGCTTGCAGAGTATACAGCTACGCTATGCTCTGCGCGAATTCCAGCAGTTGAAGCAGTGTTTATAATGGAACCAAATCCTTGTTCGTCCATCACTTTCAATACATATTTCAATCCAAGGAATATTCCTTTCACATTAACCGACATAATACGGTCAAATTCTGATTCTTCAACCGAGGTGAAAGGAGCGAACTTTTGGATTATACCCGCATTGTTAAAAAATACATCGATACGTCCATACGCTTCAACAGCTTTATTTACATAGTTTTGAACATCTTCTCTCTGCGATACATCTGCTTGAATGAAAATTCCTTCTCCACCTTGTTCTATAACAAGTTTTAATGTTTCTTCCCCTGTTTCTTTATTGAAATCAACCAAAACGACTATCGCACCCATAGATGCCAATTTAATGCTGCTAGCTCGTCCTATTCCACTTCCTGCTCCAGTAATAACGGCAACCTTATTTTTTAGTTCCATGTTTTATTCCCCCTCATATACAGTGAACGTATTTGTATAAATTCGTTCTGACCCTCTTGATGCATGTTAAGCATTCGTTGCTCCTGTAACAACTATTCTAGTCATCGATGAAATATTTATAATGGATCCATCCAGATGCACCTTCTGTAATAATCGCTACTTTACCGGTTACGACCCAAAATCTATTCCCTACAAAATTTAATGTAATAAAAATATCTGAATGATTACGATATCGTGAATACATAAACAACAAGTTGCTTTATCAACATTGTGTTGATAAAATTATTATAACAGTCATCTTAAAAATAACAATAAACACGATTCTTAGATTAGTTGTTTAATCGACAGTTGGTTAAGATGTGTTGATAAATTAGAAAAAGTAATACAAGGAGATTAAAAATGTCGAAAAAAATGGACCCACGAGTTGTAAGAACGCGTCACATGTTAAGAGACGCACTAGTTGAATTAATTCACGAGCGAGGATATGAGAAAATCACAGTTCAAGATATTACAAGTCGCGCAACTTTAAATCGCGCCACCTTCTACCTACATTATCGTGACAAACTTGATCTTTTATATCAAAGTTCAGAAGAAATATTAAATGACTTAACCGGGAGGATTAACTTATCATTTGATGGAGAATTTGACTTTTCAAGTGATAAACCTCATGGAATTTTTATTCAACTTTTTGAACAAATTTCGCAAAATAGTAGATTATATAAAGTTTTTCTGACCGAAAAAAACATGCCCCACTTCACTTCCAGTCTCATGGATGTCATCATTGATTTTATTTCGAAAGGAATGAATAATGTGCAGCCGGATGATCAGATGCTTACAGTACCACGGGAAATCGCTGTGAGGTACTACGCTGCTGCTTTTCTGGGGGTGATTGTATGGTGGTTAGAGGAGGACACGCCGTACACGCCAAAATATATGGCAACACAGGTAATGCGCCTTGCGGTAAAGGGGCCATACATTAACAACCCTATTTAGAATTAGTAGATCTTTGAACATAACTCGAACTAGAAGAATAACGCCATTAGTATTAAAATCATGAAAATTGGTCTTTTTTGTTCACTTTCTCCTTGAATAAGGACAAAATTCATACTATATCACACAAGAATTGAAAAAAGGAGCTTCCCAAAAGTTTACTCAACTTAAGAGAAGCCCCCGTTATTAAATCTCCATTTTAACATCTCATCTTACAAAAACCCTTATATACCAAGGGCTGGAGGACATGATTACATCATGCAGCCCATTCCACCCACATCAGGCATTGCTGGCATTGCACCAGCAGGTTCTGGCTTGTCAGCAACAACTGCTTCAGTTGTTAAGAACTGACATAAGCTGATAAGTGTAAAACTGCTATGTATATATAGTTAGAAGTATAAGCACTACTTCCTAAGTGTATATTTATATTTCAAGTATAAAGTAGTTGTCGTAAAATAAGCAGTATACTAACAACACTCGTTTTTCTTGTCAAAACAAATAGAGAAAGCCTATTTAGCGTTCCCTACTAGTTTCGATTCCTTCCACAATTCAATAGAAGGCTTTTTGTATCCGTATCTTCGGCGGTACGTTAGTTAAGCTTTACACCAATAAAAGGGGTTTCATATTCATTCAACGTCAACATGGTACATTTCCCTTATCATTGGAAACAATATTATGGAAACGATCTTGTGTTGATTTCGATTTCTCATAATCCGTAAAATTTGTTTTTTTTCAACGTAAGCCCCGGTTGCCTTAAATATAACCATTCACAATCTTTGATATAAGAAGAAAAAGTGTAGATATAAACCTACAACATCCCCCAGAACAAATTGATTTCAGCGGTAAGAAAGAAAATAATCAAACCTATTGTAATCACCTTGATTATTTGTTTAGGAGACTGATATAAAACAAAAATTGTTGCTATCCAAAGTAACATTTCTAAGTTATTTCTTATATCAAAATACCAAAACCCAACTGCAAAAACCTGTCTTGAAATAAACATAAATATTATTGATGAAATGGAAGTAGCAATTATGCCTTTCCCTTTTGCATACCAACATACAAAAGCCGTAAATGGCGAAATAACAGTCATGACAATCCAAATCATCATATATGATTTAGGAAAAAAACCAGCTATCATAACAGTATATAGATAATAGCTACCTACCATGCCTACAAAAAACATAAAAACATTTATGGCAGACCTAACAGGTGATTTGCTATACACAGATATAACTACCGCAAGGAAAATCCAAACTCCCATGCGAGAAAAAAAGTTCCTTAAATCTAACATTTCAAGAAAATAGGGTAAATAATTACTTGGGGTTGTATCAAGCACCTTGGAAATTACCCCTAAAATAACCCCCGCGATAAATATTAAAGTCGAATATAAAAACTTCCTTGATAACGATATTTTTATTGGTCTACGAATCTCATTTAAAAAGTCTATCATTTATACCCTCCCAAGCATAAACAATCTTTATTAGTTTTTTCTACTAATTGGTTTAAATCCTCTGATTTTATTTCACAGTAGGTGATACCTATTGCAACTTCTTACTTAAAAACCTGAACCCGTTTGTTCAATTACTTTATATCTTATTATATCAGTCACCTTTAAAGAATCAGTCCAATAAAAAAAGAGACGCTATCCAATTCGGATAACGTCCATTTTTCATTCTAAGCACCCTTCATATTCCTTAACTACGAAATATTGTACGTTTGCCTTAACAATAACTAAGTCATCAGTTATCGCCAAAACGGGGCTATTATCATCTTCGAAATGATTGTTAATTTTGTTTCTAGCCCGTATAAGAGAGGTTTCTTCGACTAAATGTCCGATTTCACCGTTGATTAAATGGAAAGTTACTTCGTATTGTTTCTTCATCTATATTCCCCCTCTTTGTCTTAGACTTTATTATAATACTTATGGAATTATTTTCATAACAAAGACCAACCAACCCACCGTCTCACGGAACAATTCCCTTACTAACGTTCTTTACAAAATTAATATACACTCTACCGAAAGGAGGCTATTAAAAGGACAACGGCGTTAAACCGCGTCCCGTAAATTTATTACTTGTGTTCTTAACTCTTTCGCTACTTCTGAATCAGTTAATAAAAAAGCGACTCGATACATATCATTTCTTGAAACAAGTATGTTGATTTCTCCTTTCAGTTCCTCCGCAACCTATAACAAACTGAATACCAGTAAGTTTTGAAATACCAACATAATAGAGTTTTGCGTCAATTGGGTATTATCTCTATTTACAAAAACGTAATCACTTATCTTTTCAAAACGCCTTTTACAAAATAGGTAGTATGCCGAAATTTCTTTAGCAAGTTTTTCGGTTAAAAATACAATCTCTTACTTCCTATTTTTTCCATACACTGACATAGTTAAGTTACCTAAATCTACATCAGACCATTTTAAGTTGATAATTTCAGTTCTTCTTAGTCCAGTGCCAAGGAATGTTATTATTAACATATAACCCCGATACGCGAAATAACTTTGTTCCCTCCTTCTAAGACCTCGATAGTAACCTAACATTTGCTGAATTTGTTCATCACTAAAGACATTGATTTTAACATCTATTTTTTGACGCTTAACTTTACTTGCAACATTTGCCTTGCCATGCCTTCTTCTACCATATAATTTAAGAAAGCCCTAATACGATGTAATTTAGTATTTATGGTATTTGCGGAATTACCTTGACTTTGACAATACATTAAATATCTTTTAACGTGACGACTTTCGATTTCTTCTACATTCAAGATTTTATTTTCATGACAATAATCAATAAATCCACCTAAAAGAACTTTGTAATTCTGAATATTAACTTTAGTTGTATTCTTAAATTTACGGTCATCTATAAAATCTTGATATGCAAATTTCAGCAACAAAAAAAGACTACCTCCTTTAAATAGGAAATAGTCTCTTTCTTACAAACTATTTATACATTAGACAGCTTCACGAAACGTGACAGCTTGATGATTACATCATGCCGCCCATTCCACCCATGCCGCCCATATCAGGCATTGCAGGCATTGCACCAGCAGGTTCTGGCTTGTCAGCAACAACTGCTTCAGTTGTTAAGAACATAGCTGCAACAGATGCTGCGTTTTGTAGTGCATAACGAGTTACTTTTGTAGGGTCAACGATACCAGCTTCGATCATGTTTACCCATTCGCCGTTTGCAGCATTGAATCCTGTGCCTACTGTTTCTCCTTTTAGGCGCTCTACGATTACTGATCCTTCAAGTCCAGCGTTGTGAGCAATTTGGCGTACAGGCTCTTCGATTGCACGAAGAACGATGTTGATACCCGTTGCTACGTCACCTTCAGCTTGAATTTCAGCAACTTTGCTGTATACGTTTAGGAAAGCAGTACCACCACCAGCTACGATTCCTTCTTCAACCGCTGCACGAGTAGCGTTTAATGCGTCTTCGATACGAAGTTTACGTTCTTTTAATTCTGTTTCAGTTGCAGCACCCACTTTGATAACTGCTACTCCACCAGCTAATTTAGCTAGGCGCTCTTGTAATTTTTCACGGTCGAATTCAGAAGTTGTTTCTTCTAATTGAACACGGATTTGGTTTACGCGAGCTTGGATTTGAGCAGAATCTCCAGCGCCTTCAACGATTGTTGTGTTTTCTTTAGAAACAACGATTTTAGCAGCGCGTCCTAATGATTCGATTGTAGCCGATTTAAGATCAAGACCAACTTCTTCTGTGATCACTTCTCCGCCAGTAAGTGCAGCGATATCTTCAAGCATCGCTTTACGGCGATCTCCGAATCCAGGTGCTTTAACAGCTACTGCGTTGAATGTTCCACGAAGTTTGTTCACAACAAGTGTTGCAAGTGCTTCACCTTCAACATCTTCAGCAATCATCAATAGTGGTTTACCTTGTTGAACTACTTGTTCAAGCACAGGAAGGATTTCTTGGATGTTTGTGATTTTTTTGTCAGTGATTAAGATATATGGGTTGTCAAGGACAGCTTCCATTTTGTCTGAATCAGTAACCATGTATGGAGATGCATAGCCACGGTCGAATTGCATACCTTCAACAACATCAAGCTCCGTTGTGAAACCTTTTGATTCTTCGATTGTGATTACGCCGTCGTTTCCAACACGCTCCATAGCTTCAGCGATTAATTGACCAACTTCTTCGTCAGCAGAAGAAATCGCAGCTACTTGTGCAATACTTTCTTTGTTTTCGATTGGTTTAGAGATCGCTTTTAACTCTTCAGTCGCTACATTTACTGCTTGCTCGATTCCTTTACGGATACCCATTGGGTTAGCACCAGCTGTAACGTTTTTAAGTCCTTCACGGATCATCGCTTGAGCAAGAACTGTAGCTGTAGTTGTACCGTCACCAGCAACATCATTTGTTTTGCTCGCTACTTCAGCAACTAATTTTGCACCCATGTTTTCAAATGCATCTTCAAGTTCGATTTCTTTTGCGATTGTTACACCATCATTTGTGATAAGTGGTGAACCAAATTTTTTCTCAAGAACTACGTTACGTCCTTTTGGTCCTAATGTTACTTTAACCGCATTTGCAAGTGCATCTACTCCACGCAGCATTGCACGGCGAGCGTCTTCACTGAATTTAATATCTTTAGCCATGTATAAAACCCTCCCTAATATTTTTAAATGGTTTTCGTTCAGTTATGTTTGTATGTGATTAGCTGATTACAGCTAAAATATCGCTTTCGCGTAAGATTAAGTATTCTGTACCATCATATTTTACTTCAGTACCAGCATATTTTGAGAAGATAATACGATCGCCTTGAGCAACCTCTAAAGCTACACGTTCACCATTTTCAAGAATACGGCCATTACCAACAGCCACGACTTTACCTTCTTGCGGTTTTTCTTTTGCAGTATCTGGAAGTACAATACCGCTTGCAGTTTTCTCCTCAGATTCAACTAGTTCAATAATAACGCGATCACCTAATGGTTTTAACAAGTGAAACACCCTCCTCAAATTGTGTTGATATATGGTTTCCTCAATTATTAGCACTCACCACAATCGAGTGCTAACACAATTATTATATTAAATAAAAGCAAGTTCTTTTGCAAGTAATTCTATTGTAAATTTTACTATTAATTTTATTTAGCAGACGGGAATACTAATTCTCATGGAAATTCTTTCGTACGTATAATTGGAGTTATCTAGTTTTTTTTGATAACCTTTTCTTAATAAGATGCGTATAAGTTTTCGTATACAGCACACGTTGCCTAATTAGTGTGTGTGGTCTTATCTTCTTTTTATATTCATAAAATGATCATATACCTTAGATTAAAGGAGATATCTTGTTGAAAAAAGAATATTGGTTTGTCATCATTACATATGTCATTATGCAGCTGTCAGGTGGATTGGCTGTCGATATGATAGCGTTGTTTGCCGTTTCTGCTGGTGTTGAGTTAACAAATGAACTAAAAGTGTTAATTGGAGCCTATTGGATCGTTTTCAGCTTCATTGTCGCACTTATATTTAGCCTATTTTTTATGCGAAACGAGATGCGCACGAAGGATCTGCGTAATCAGACTACGATACCCATTTCCATTCTTTGGGGATTTGGCGGCATCTTCCTTGCCATGTTTGCACAATCAATAGCTGGACTGTTGGAAAAGTCAATTGGCATTGAACAGAATTCACAAAATACAGAGCAAATTTTGAAACTAATCACCCAATTTCCAATCGTGATGCTTGTGACCTCTATTGTAGGACCCATCCTGGAAGAAATCATTTTCCGAAAAATTATCTTCGGCACTCTTTATAAACGATTGAACTTCTTCCTATCAGCACTTATTAGTTCAGTCATCTTCGGTTTTGCTCATTTTGAGCCCGAGCATATTCTCTTATACTCCGCAATGGGTTTTACCTTTGCATATCTATATATAAAGACCAATCGAATTCTCGTTCCCATATTCGCACACGTAGCGATGAATACACTTGTCGTCATCGTTCAGTTGAATTTTGAAAAACACTTGGATTCCTTGGAAAAAGCGCAAGCATTTATCGGAGGGTTTTTATGAAACGTCAATCACCTTTATCAATTGGTATCATCTATATCGCATTAGGTGTTCTATTTACCGTATTTGCGATTCAATCGGTCTCATCAAACGGCTGGGGCTTCTTTTCTTATTTTCTTGTCGGCCTAGCCACTATTGACTTCGGTTCAGGTGTAAGAATGCTTATTCTTCATTCTAAGATTAAAGCCATACAAAAAAACAAGAAAAAGTAATAGAATGGAAAACACGCTGCCGGATGAAAGAATCGAGCAGCGTGTTTATTATTCTTCTATACTATCTTCTGAATCTGTATAATTCTTCAAAAAATAAATAAGAGACTGTAATTCCACGGCAAGGTCGATATGATGAATCCGAACCGTACTCGGTACATTTAATCTAGCAGGTGTGAAATTCAAAATACCGCGAATATCTGCTTGTATCAATTGATCCGTAATTGGCTGAGCAACTGATGCCGGTACAGTCAATATCGCAACCGCAATATTTTCTTCTTTCAATCGTTCTTTGATTTCATCCATATGATGGACATACACATCTTCTACCCGTTTTCCAACCTTCTCTGGATCTACATCAAATGCCATCGCAATTTTTGTATTATTATTTTTCAAGAAATTATAGTTTAGAAAAGCCGTCCCTAAATTACCAACTCCTATTAATGCAACTTGAGTTAGATCATCTTGGTCTAAAGTTTTTTGAAAAAATGATAATAGATAATTCACATTATATCCATAGCCTTTTTTACCCAAGGCTCCAAAATAAGAAAAGTCTCTGCGGATCGTAGCGGAGTCAACTTTAACCGCTTCACTTAATTCCGCAGATGATACTCTTTGTTTACCGGCAGAATATAGATTTTTTAAAAAACGATAATATAAGGGCAGCCGTTTGGCAGTTGCTTGCGGAATCTTCATTGGTTCTTGCATCATTACTTTCCCCGCTTTCGCATGTGCTATTTCTTCATTTAGAAGTCAAAACGTTCAATATTTCATGCTTGAGTTGCACATTTCATATCATTTGGCATTAGCAGTGAAAGATCTATCTGGTAGCGTTATCATTTCAATGCTTGTACCTTTTTGTTCATCAGGAATTTATCGTTTCCTGTCGACCTTTTCTAAGAGAAGTGCTCTTTTTAAATCATACACTATAATGCTTTATTTGTAACAACTTTGTTTAATTTCCTTATACGAATGCTATATCCCGCATTAACGGGCCGTAAGACCCCTACCTCAAAGCGGCGATAAAAGAAAAGCTTACTAATTGAAGTTTCACTTTATACAAGTACATCTATTGCCGTTAAATACCATGATACGTTACACTATGGATAACGCAATCGAGGTGAAATCATGATTTTATTACAAATCAATCAATTATCTAAGTATTACGGAGCTGAACTTATCTTATCAAATATGAAGCTCGAAGTTCAAAATAAAGATAGAATTGCATTAGTCGGCAGAAATGGTGCAGGTAAGTCCACATTATTGAAGATCATTGCTGGACATCTTTCCTTTGATGGTGGTGAATTAATCAAACCAAAGGGTGTATCTATTGGGTATTTAGCACAAGATACCGGGCTTGAATCGGAGCTTTCCATCTGGGATGAAATGCTAACTGTATATGAGGATCTTATTTCCAAAGAAAAGGAGCTGCGCAGACTAGAAAAAACGATGTCTCAGCCCGAAACATTTGAAAATGAACTCTTTTATCAAAAGGTCCTTTCTGAATATGATACGTTGCAAGTGCAATTCAAGGAGCAAGGTGGTTATCAATACGAAGCTGATATCCGCTCCGTCCTTCATGGACTTCAGTTTGCAGACTTTGACCGTTCTACATTGATTCACAGTTTGAGCGGTGGTCAAAAGACAAGATTGGCACTTGGAAAGTTGCTTTTGACCAAGCCTGATATTTTAATTTTGGATGAACCGACAAACCATCTTGATATTGAAACATTATCATGGCTAGAACAATATCTCCAAAGTTATCATGGTGCTGTACTTATTGTATCTCATGACCGCTACTTTTTAGATAAAGTTGTGAATCAAGTTTATGAAATCTCGCGTAATGCTATCAAGAAGTATCATGGTAATTATAGCAATTATCTCGTGAAAAAGGCAGAAGACTTCGAGCGTGACATGAAACTATTTGAAAAACAGCAAGAAGAGATCGAAAAGCTACGTGATTTCGTCCAACGAAACCTTACAAGAGCCTCTACTACAAAAAGAGCCCAAAGCAGGCGGAAGCAGTTAGAAAAAATGGATGTAATGGATCGACCTCAAGGTGACGAAAAATCCGCATCTTTCTCTTTTCAAATAGAAAGGCAAAGTGGCAATGACGTTCTTTCCATTCAAGACTTGGCAATTGGCTATGATGACGCTTGTGTTTCTCAGAATATCTCAATGAAGATTTCAAAAGGAGACAGCCTTGCTCTTGTTGGTCCAAACGGAGTCGGAAAATCGACTTTATTAAAAACGATTATTGGAAAACTAGCAGCTATACATGGTGACATTCGTTTTGGCACAAATGTTCAAGTCAGCTACTATGATCAGGAACAAGCGAACCTTGTTTCTAATAAACGTGTGCTTAATGAACTTTGGGACGAGCACCCTGCTGTACCTGAGAAAGAAATTCGGACGATTCTTGGTAATTTTCTATTCACGGGTGATGAAGTATTGAAAACTGTCTCAACCCTAAGCGGTGGAGAGAAAGCAAGATTGGCTTTGGCGAAGATGATGATGGAGAAAGGGAATTTTCTTATTCTGGATGAACCGACTAACCATCTTGATCTTGACAGTAAACTCGTTCTAGAAAATGCCTTGATTGATTATCCCGGTACGATCCTTTTCGTTTCACATGACCGATACTTTATTAATAGAATTGCCACTAAAGTCATTGAGCTTTCCAAAGTCGGAAGCGAGGAATTTCTCGGTGATTATGATTATTATGTTGAAAAAAAGCAAGAACAACTAGAGATTCAAGAATTTGAACGGAATCAAAATGGCGCAAACCTAGAACAACCAGCAGACAAATCGTCTTTTAAAGTAGATAAAGAAGCGAAAAAGGCAGAGCGTCAGCGTAAACGCCGTATTGAAGAAATTGAAGCAACAATGGAAAAGCTTGAGAGCGAAGTTGAGCACTATAACGAGCTTCTCTGTGACCCTGATGTATTTCAAAATCACGAAAAAGTACTCACAATTCAAACAGAACTTGATCGTGTTCAGACAGAACTTGATCTACTTCTTGAAGAATGGGCGGAGCTTGCGGAATAAGACACGAAGATGGCATGTAAATACCGATTTTAACTATTCTTATTAGAGTATCGCAAAAGAGTCAGACCTCACACTCTATGAACCGTTTAATGTGTCAGTTACACTTTACTTAAACGATATTGTAGATGTGGGGTCTGACCTTTTATATTTGACAGATGCTTTTATTCATAGACCGTACATTGTGGTTTTGTCGGGTGATCGATTACTTTAGCCTTATTAGAAAATGGCTTTAGCTTTTGATAAAGCGCATAATCCCCTATACAGCCTGCCACCATCAAGATGCCTAGCAAAAGAAAACTAGGTGATTTAAAGATTAAACCAAACAGCAAAGGTATGACAGCAGTTGGAACAAACGGCATAAACAAAACCCACTTCATCTGCTTTACAGTAATAGGCATCGTAGAATGTGCGTACGCTATTCCAAGCTTCCAATTCACGCCATATTTCAGTTTTGACCATTCTACATGACCAATCCAATGAAAAGCTATCAAGTGCAATGCTTCGTGGAAGCAGATTAAGATAATATATGAAACTACGAACAGTAGCAAACTGGTTAAAGTAACACGAACTTCCAAACTTCCGTGTAACCATATATAAAGAAAGCCAAATGCAACGAAAAGCACAACCGATACAAACAAAACTGCAATAATTATTCTATTCATTGAAAGCTTCACTATCGTTCCTTTTCCCATACATCTCACCCTCTTTGTCTTTTTCCCAATCATCCACAACCTTATCCACATTATCAACGTTATTATTCCTGGTTTCATAAACCTTTTCCACAATATCCACAGAACTAGACATACTTACCCACAAAATCACATGGTTATACACATATCCAAAGAATAGTTATCCACAAATGATGGAATTTTCTATAATTTTAAACATTAATGCGCTTACTTGTGGATAATTTTACTTTTTAGATGATTATCCACAGATAATTCTTGTACTAATGTCCACTTAATTTTCTCACAAAAATTTGAAGTGACTTGAAAAGGGTGTTTTCTTGCTAAAAAGTCGATAAAAAAGGTGAGCTGCCTTTTATGCTAACTCACCTTTTCCAATTAAATCGTTTCAATATCTAAACCTGGATTTCCATTCATCGCCATGCCAGATCTTTTTCCGTTTTCAAATAACACACTCCCTGCCGCTCCAATCATTGCGGCATTATCTGTACAGAGAGATAGAGGAGGAATAATCAATTCAGTATTCGCAATGTCTTCAAATGCCTTAGCAAGGGCCTTACGAAGGCCTTTATTCGCAGCTACTCCACCAGCCAAAAGAACTTGATTAACACCATACTCCTGAGTTGCCCTGACCGTTTTCTTAACTAACACATCAATCACACTTTGCTGAAAGCTTGCTGCTAAATCTTCAGGCTTAATGGTTTCACCACGCTGCTCTGCATTATGAATCGTATTAATTACAGCTGATTTCAAACCGCTAAAGCTAAAATCATACGAATCTTCAAGCCACGCTCTTGGTAGTGGAACAGAAGTAGGATCCCCTTCCTGAGCCAATCGATCTATATGTGGACCACCTGGATAAGGCAAATGCAAAGTTCTAGCCACTTTATCATACGCTTCTCCAGCTGCGTCATCTCGCGTCTCACCTATTACCTTAAAATGCCCTGGACGTTCAATCAGTACAAGCTCTGTATGTCCCCCTGAAACTACTAGCGAAAGTGCCGGGTACTGAATCTCTTTAATTAGCCGATTGGCATAAATATGTCCTGCAATGTGATGCACACCTACTAAAGGAATGCTGTGTGCGAACGCCACTGCCTTTGCTGCGTTTACTCCTATTAATAATGCACCCACAAGACCTGGGCCTTCAGTGACAGCAATAGCGTCAATGTCGGCATAAGTAACATCTGCTTCCCGCAACGCCTCTTCCAATACAAGAGTAATCTGCTCCACATGATGCCTTGATGCAATTTCAGGAACAACCCCACCAAATCGCTTATGGCTTTCAATTTGTGAAGCAACGATATTACTAAGAATATCGGTTCCATTTTTAATAACGGCTGCTGCGGTTTCATCGCAGCTCGTTTCTATTCCTAAGATAAGTTGATCTTTTTTCACGTTAAATTCACCCACATTACATATGCATCTTCCTGGTTGTCGGTATAATAGTTTTTACGAATGCCTCCAGTTTGAAACCCAAGCTTCTTATAAAGCGACTGGGCAACTATATTGCTAACACGTACTTCAAGCGTCATCCGAATAACTCCCATACTTAAAGCAACATCAATCATCTTCCGAAGTAGTTCTTCACCAAGCTTGAGCCCCCGATAATCAGGCAAAATAGCTATATTGGTAATATGGGCTTCATCAATAACGATCCACGCGCCGCAATATCCGGCAATCTTTCCTTCATCCTCAATAACCAGA
The DNA here is from genome assembly GCF_014138605.1 of Peribacillus huizhouensis. Taxonomy (GTDB): domain Bacteria; phylum Bacillota; class Bacilli; order Bacillales; family DSM-1321; genus Peribacillus; species Peribacillus huizhouensis. The sequence goes on from NZ_JACJHX010000027.1 coordinate 32,906, forward strand.
TACTTTGCATATTGATTATGATTCAATTCATTATAGAAAGCTTCCCTGCTCCAAGGCAACGTAAAGGACTGTCTCTCTACAATCAAAACTTGGTCGATATCTTCTGTTCTCATTAATCGAAACGTCATCGTTTTACTCATCGCAACCGGTCTCTTCCATTTAGAATTTTTATCTATTTATTCTGTTGCTCTAACCACTTAACCTCTGCCTCTGCCATTCTCACATAATTCGGGACAAACATATGAACGTCCTCTTGAACCCTATCTCTTCCTAAAAACGCCAGCTCAGCAGGTCTTGGGTTATACGCTTGTGCTGGAATAAAATAAGCTTTTTCACCTAATACTTCTTTAAGCGTGTCAGCATGAATCATAATATCTTGACCGACAAATAATACAGGTATGTTCAACTCTTTAAGTTTCTGTGCCCATTCAACTGCCAAGATATTTTTATCCTCACTACAACTCTCTAAACCACTCTCAGTAAATTGATACAATCCTGTATAAATTTGTCCACGGCGCGCATCGAATAAAGGAGATATCATCCCATTGAAATAACGGCCATTTGCTGCCAAAGCCTCTAGGCTCGAAATTCCAACCAAAGGAATATTTAATGTCCAAGCAAGGGTTTTAGCAATAGTAACGCCTATTCTAACCCCAGTATATGAACCAGGTCCTTTTGCTACGACAATTTTCTCCAATTCAGACGGCTTCGTATCACAATCTCTTAATAGTGATTCAATGGCCGGCATTACACGTAAAGAATGATTTTTCTTTAGGTTTGTAACATACTCCCCAACTACTTGGTCTCCATCGGTTAAAGCTATTCCTAATGTAAAATTCGATGTATCAATCGCTAATACCTTCATGAAATAATCTCCTTACATAACTCAACATACCGAGTTCCAGAAGGCTGTAATACAATTTGCCTTTTTGAATCACCCAGTCTAAAAATCTGAATTGTTAATATGTCTTCAGGAAGCTGCTCTTGAATTAAATGGGCCCATTCAACAACAGTCACTCCCTCTCCCTCGAAATACTCGTCAAAGCCAAGATCCTCTTCTTCTCCGCTCACTCTATATACATCCATATGATACAACGGTAAACGGCCCATATATTCTTTTATTATCGTAAATGTCGGACTATTTACATTCCGCTTAACGCCCAATCCTTTTGCAAGCCCTTTGGTAAAAGCTGTTTTGCCAGCTCCAAGATCCCCTTCTAAAGCCAAAACATCTCCAGCATTAAGCTTCTCCGCCAAAGCACTAGCAAAATTTACTGTCTCCAATTCACTTCCAGAAACCCATTCAAACTTCTGCTCCATCTATACTATCACCTCAAAAAAGCCAATCAGCTAAACACATAGCTGTTCATTATCCTATTAGTAGTTTACCTTTTTTCAAAACAAGACACAAACAAGAAAAGTACAAGACTATAAGAAGAACCTTTACTGTGAGCACCATTTTCTCCAGAATTAAAAATCCATTTCACTATCTCTTTACTTTGAAGGCTGTTTGTTCAAGATAATCTAGAAATATTTGGACACCATTATTGAGAAGAAAACCGATCTTTAGTTATCCACAAATCGAAATGAACAATTCTTAATATTTAACTCTGTGGATAATTTTTTCGATTCAAACTAGGTATCTACAATGTACGTTTTTCGTTGTTAACCTTTTTAGTTAACATGTTACAGGTTTCATGAAATTATGTAAGACAAAACAAACATCTACTATACCTAGTTTATCTGAACCGTCTTAATTTAATCAGTGGGGGTTTTCTTCATCCGCCACTGATTGTTAATGCTGGATAAAAAATTCTTAATTAGTTATCCACATGTTAATAATTCTTGAAACTACTGAGGTTAAGTGAGGACAAATAAATCTCAATTCATTTAGACAATAAAAAAAGCGAAACCTAAGTTTCGCTTTTTTTATAATTGCGGGGACAGGATTTGAACCTGCGACCTTCGGGTTATGAGCCCGACGAGCTACCGGACTGCTCCACCCCGCGACGATAAAATTATTACTTAATAATAGTATATCCATCATTTAAGAAATTATACAAAATATTATTAAATATCAGCTTGGCGGCGTCCTACTCTCACAGGGGGAAACCCCCAACTACCATCGGCGCTAAAGAGCTTAACTTCCGTGTTCGGAATGGGAACGGGTGTGACCTCTTTGCTATCGCCACCAAACATGAAAGGAATATCATTCCTTCAAAACTAGATAATAAGAAGGGTTTTTGCACAGTTCAAAAACAATAAGGTTAAGTCCTCGATCGATTAGTATCAGTCAGCTCCACATGTCGCCACGCTTCCACCTCTGACCTATCAACCTGATCATCTTTCAGGGATCTTAC
>NZ_JACJHX010000028.1 GCF_014138605.1 Peribacillus huizhouensis
TCGCGATAAGTACCTTGCGCTTCCTTAGTGGTTAGTCGATGTGTACCCCCACAGTGGACTTTCACCACCTAGATAGTTGCCATGCCTGGCACACACATAAAAAGGACAGCAGCATGCTGTCCTTTTAGTATTTGTATAATGCCTGTCATATATTATTGTTCCATTTGTCTAGCTAAGAAGCTTGCTGCTGTTTCTACCGCTTTATGTTCTACTTCTCCTAGCGTGTCTTCCTTAGAGAAGATCACAACAGCTCCAATTGGATCTCCATTAGCAACAATAGGGGATACTGTATAAGATTGTACTTCCTCATCATGGTTATCAACAAATGAAACTTGTGTCTTTGCTGTAATTAGCACTGAATTACGATCATCCATCGTTTTTTCAATAAAATCACTTACATTTTTATTTAAATAATCTTTTTTCGAACTTCCTGCAACTGTGATATATGTATCACGGTCACAAATTAATACAGGATTTCCTAAGCTATCGAACAATGCCTCTGCATATTCTTTTGCAAAGTCTCCTAATTCACTAATAGGTGAATATTTTTTTAAAATAACTTCTCCATCTCGGTCTACAAAGATTTCTAATGGATCTCCTTCACGAATACGCAAGGTCCTGCGAATTTCTTTTGGGATTACCACTCTTCCTAAATCATCAATTCGGCGAACTATACCTGTTGCTTTCATCTTATGTTGCCTCACTTTCATCAAAATTGATTTCCTAATAATGACCTCGTATTTAAGACAAAATCATTACCGACCTTGAATATAGTATTTTTCTTATGGAAAGTTCTATGCACTTTGAAAAATTTTTTCTTTATTTCCTTAGAAAATTACTTTTTTGTTGGTTTACCTATGGTACCAATTTATTTATTTATCGTTTGATTTTCTTTATTGACATGCTGTAGACCCTTCACAAGTTCGAATAATATACTTAACCATTTGTCATGGTCCATACCTTTTAAATGAAGCACTAGCTTCATTCGATTCCCTTCCATACCTAGCCCAACTGCACGACCAAACTTCGAACTCAAATGAAATACTTTTTGTCCATCAATATTACTACTTTCCTTTTCAGAAATAAAAATCGTAATTTCCTGCTTCAATTGCTTAATGCTTTCAACAGACGCAAGACTTGCATACACTTTGATTTCTGAAATTAATAATAAATAGGCTACTTCAGGTGGATAATCCCCAAAACGATCGACGATTTCTTCTTTCAATTCATCTAAGTCTTCTAAGGTGGAGATGCCTCTAAATCTTTTATACATTTCAATCTTTAGATGACCATCAGAAATATACGAATCAGGGATATAAGCATCCACATCCACATCAATTTCAATTGTTGGTTTCTCTTCAACAGGTTTATCGTTCCTTTTTGCTTCGACAGCTTCTTTAAGCATTTCCGAGAATAAATCAAATCCAACAGAGTCAATGAAGCCGTGTTGCTGAGATCCTAGCAAGTTTCCGGCTCCTCGGATTGATAAATCACGCATAGCGATTTTAAAACCTGAACCTAGTTCTGTAAATTCTTTAATCGATTGAAGCCTCTTCTCAGCTACCTCCGTTAAGACCTTGTCCTTTCGATAGGTAAAAAATGCATAGGCGATCCGATTAGAACGCCCTACTCGGCCTCTTAGCTGATAAAGTTGAGAAAGCCCCATTCGATCAGCGTCATGTACAATTAATGTATTCACATTTGGAATATCAACACCGGTTTCAATAATTGTTGTACTGACTAGCACATCGTATTCTCCTTCTAAGAAACCAAACATGACCGCTTCTAATTCTTGTTCTGTCATACGACCATGCGCATATGTGACTCGGGCATCAGGCACTAACATGGAAATTTCTTCTGCCTTTCTTGCAATATCCTCTACCCTATTGTATAGAAAATAAACCTGCCCTCCTCTTGCCATTTCTCTTTCAATAGCCTCGGTTACTAAAACACCGTTGTACTCCATTACATAGGTCTGAATCGGAAAACGATTCTCAGGTGGTGTTTCAATGACAGATAAATCCCTAACGCCGAGCATAGACATATGCAACGTCCTCGGAATAGGCGTAGCTGTTAACGTCAATACGTCTACATTTGTTTTTAGCTTTTTGATTTTCTCTTTATGAGTAACACCAAAACGTTGCTCTTCATCAATAATAAGTAATCCGAGATCACGATATTCAATATCTTTTGATAACAATCTGTGTGTTCCTACTACGACATCTATCGTACCCGCTTTCAGGCCTTTCATCGTTTCAATTTGTTGCTTTCTTGTTCGAAAACGGCTCATTAGCCCTATATTAATCGGATAGTCTTGGAACCGTTCACGAAGCGTCTCAAAATGCTGCTGGGCAAGAATTGTAGTTGGTACTAGAAAGGCCACTTGTTTTCCGTCCGCCATTGCTTTGAAGGCAGCGCGAATCGCCACTTCCGTCTTCCCATATCCCACATCGCCGCAAAGTAAACGATCCATCGGTCTTTCGCGCTCCATGTCTTTTTTTATCTCATGTATAGAGCGCAGCTGATCATCCGTTTCATTATATGCAAACGCACTCTCAAATTCACGTTGCAAGTCCCCATCTGGGGAGAAGGCATACCCTTTTGCTTCTTCTCGTTCTGCATAAAGTTTAATAAGATCATCTGCAATATCTTGAACAGAGGACTGAACTTTGTTTTTTACTCGCTTCCAATCGCTTCCGCCCAATTTATAAAGCTTCGGTTCCTTCCCTTCTGAGCCTACGTATTTCTGAACTAGATTAATTTGATCTACAGGTACATATAATTTATCATCCGCTTGATAGCGAAGATGCAAATAATCTTTATGAATGCCATTAATCGTAAGGGTCTCGATACCCAAATATTTACCGATTCCGTGATTCACATGAACCACATAGTCTCCCACGTTCAATTCTGAATAACTTTTTATCCTTTCAGCATTTGAAAGCTTTTGACGTCTTGCCGACTTTTTCGTTTTTTTATTAAATAATTCCTGCTCCGTAATCACCGCATATTTTTGAAGTGGTAATTCAAATCCCGTATTCAAACTGCCTTTAAGAATTTGAACCTTTCCCGGTAAAATCTTGCTCGAATCTGAAAGTTCCGCAGCATCGATATCATAATCTGCCAAAACACCTACTAGTTTTTTTACCCGTTCATCATCAGGACCTAAAATAACTACTGCATACTTCCCTTTTTTCCAACGTTCGATTTCAGCTTTAAAAACATTCATTTGTCCATGAAAATTTTGCATTTGCTTACATGTAAAATTCAAGATATTTTGCGGGTTTGTATGCGGTACATGGCGCAAAAACAACGATAAGTATATCAATTTCTGCCTTGATTGAGCGATAAGCTCGGGGAGCTTGTGCGAAATTTGAATATCATGTACTATTTGACCCGCTTCAAGTAAGCTTGTGTACCATTCCGCCTCTTCTTTTTCAAGTGTATCGTTAATTTCTTGAATTCGACTAATCTCATCTAGGATAATTAACCCATTACTCGGCATGTAATCTAGCAAACTAGTAGGTCTTTCATAAGCAAGACTTAAATATTTAAAGACTTGATCAGGTCTGTGCCCCGTTTTTAGCTGCTCTAACTCATGCGAGATCGTTTGCAGCATTTGTTCCTTAGCTTGACTATTTTTTATCTTCGTTAAACTTTTGCTTAATTTACTATCTAGCAACTCGATGATTCTTTCATAATGTTCAGACTCCAAGAGATTTTCAGTCACCGGGCCAATCTTTATATGGTCGAGTTTATTAAGTGAACGTTGATTCTCGAGCGAAAATGTCCGGATTGAATCAATTTCTGTATCAAATAATTCAATTCGAATTGGATTGGGCTCGGTTATCGGATAAATATCAATAATACCGCCTCTTAAGCTAAATTCGCCGGGCGATGAAACCATTTCTGATCTTGAATACCCCATAGTAATGAAAGTATGTAATAAGCTATCTAAATCAACATCTGTCCCTAATGAAAAGTGTAATTGATACTTCTGCCATAATTCTTTTGATGGCAACATTTTTCGCAAACCCGGAATTGGTACAATAACAACGCCTTTTTTTGCATATGACCAATAATTTAAAGCCTCTATGCGCTGGGCTCTTAGCTCAGGACTCGCGACACTCAACTCAGCGGCAATTAATTCGTTTGAAGGGTAGATAAACAACTCCTCTTCGGAAATAAAATTCACCAAATCTTCCTGAAGTTTTTGAGCCTGCAATAGATTATGTGTAACAACCAGTAATGGCCTTTCTGTTTCTTCATACAATGCTGCAATTAACATCGAGCGGGATGAACCTGATAATCCAGAAACTAATTGCTCCTTCAGTCCTTCATTGATCCCAGTTAGTAACGAATGGACTTCATTATGTTTAGTGAATAAATTTTGTAAACCATTCATCTCACCTTCTCCTCCCTTTTCTGACTATTTTACTGCCTATATATATTCCATTATTTATTGATTCAAAGGCTCTGATAAACTTGCCTGTTGATTGGAAGGTAAGGTGTTCGCTTTCCGCTGGCGGTCCGGGAGCTTCCTCAGGGCTGTGCGCCTGTGGGGTCTCCCTTTGACTCGCTTTTCTTAGCAGGAGTATCACACCTTCTGTTCCAATCAGCATAGTGCCAAAATCAATAATGAGCTTTAACATAGCCAATTCAAAAATACTGAAACGGAAAAATGCTTTGGATTTCGATCCAAAGCTTACTTCCGCTTAATGAATTATATAATCATTTTGATGCAAGTCAGGGTTCTTTTGCAATGCTTCGTGGCAATCTTCGCAAATTGCTTTCACATGTACATTCCCCACTGAATCATAAGCAATCATATCTTGCCGTTCCTCATCATTAAGTTGGGTAAGACCCAGCTGCTCTGAATGTAGTATAGTTTCACTTATCGTTCCTATCTTAGTGCCACAATGCCTACATGTGTAATGGAGAGCCATTAACTAACCCCCTAATTTAGAAAGATTACCCTTATTATTGGCCTAAATAGGGGGATAATATTCAGCCTCCAAAACTTTTTTAGCATTATGATTGATTATACTCATTCATAACTTGTAAGAATGGGGACTTCAACCATTCCTCACATGCAAGGGCGCTTTTTTCAATTGTCTCTCCAATCTTTGTCCACTCTTCTTCGGTAAATCGACCCAATACATAGTCAGACACAGGAATTCTTCCCTCTGGTCGACCGATACCGACTCTGATTCGGTTGAACTCTTGTATACCTAGGTGAGCAATTGTTGATTTAATTCCATTATGTCCACCTGCACTGCCCTTTTGACGCAAGCGAATTCTACCAACAGGCAAATCTAAATCATCATATAGTATGACTAAATCCTCTACCTCAAGTTTAAAGAAAGTCATAACAGCCGAAATGGACTCTCCCGATAAATTCATATATGTTAGTGGCTTTAGCAACAAGACCTTTTCACCATTTACCGAACCGATTCCATAAACCCCTTTATGCTTTGCTTGATCTAAAGGAATCGACCACTTTTTCGAAAGCTCATCTATTACTTCAAACCCAATATTATGTCTTGTTTTCTCGTATTGTCTGCCAGGATTCCCTAGCCCAACGATCAATTTCATGATTCACACTCCATTTATCCCGCATTAACGGAAGTCAAATCCCCCACCTTAAGGCTTAGAAGAATCGAAGAAGCGTAGGTGGGGAATAAACTGCGTAAAAGCCTCATTGGTTCAACTAACAATGGGGGATGAAGACCTCCCCACACTGATTGAAGTTTCACTTTTATTAGAATCATCCATGAGCATCTGCTTTAAAGCCCATCGATGAAAAAGGTTCAGGTTCTAAAAACTGAATTATCTTATGTAGATGGCGGTGTCGCGCTGATTTTGCGAAGCCCCACCCCTTTTCCACAGAAAAAAAGGTCACCAGCTTTTAATTACAATACATTAAATTTTTAAACATCCTATGAAAATCTTACCTCATCTCTACATATAGTTGCAAGCAGTATAAGATTTAACATCATGGATGAGCTTTTCTATACAATAATAAAAAGGACGCAACCTTCAACGGTTACGTCTATTATATCATGTTCAGAATGTTTGATATGCAAGAATCCTGTCGAACAACTTTCGACATGTAAGGAACTCTTATCCTTTAGATTCAGGCGAAGCTTTTGTTTCACGACCTTCTTGGTTTTCAGGAATACCTCCATCTTGCTGCTCACCTGTATTGATTTCCTCTTCTTGGCGTGGAGCAAGGACTGATGCAATAACTTCTTCATCTTCATGGTTAAATGTAATCCTATAATTTCCTTTTACATCTCCTACTGTTACAACATCACCAACCGCTAAATTTGTTACATCTACATCGATAGCTTCAGGGATATCATTCGGCTTAGCGGTAATCGTCAATTCATGAACAGCTTGTTGTAACACACCGCCATCTTTAACACCCGTAGAGTCTCCTACAAGATTAACTCTGACATGTGTCTGCAGTTCAGTAGACATATTTACAATAAGAAAATCAGCATGATAAATACTACTTTTAAGTGGGTCTTGTTGATAATCTGTAAGCATGACATTTTTCTTTTGACCTTCAACATCTAAAGATATAATTCCATTTCTCCCGACTTCCTTAATCGTCTTAAAGAAGTCTCCACTGTTAATCGAGATTGCCGTGCTTTCGTTGTTGTTACCGTACACAACCGCAGGAATCTCGCCACTCAATCTTAATTGACGTAATATGGACCCTTGAGATTTTACTCGCTCTTTCGCTACTAATACATTACTCATTTATCTCATTCCGCCTTTCTAATCAAAACTCATAGTTCCTCTCTATAAAAATTGCCCTTAATTTGAAATTTCTAAACATTTTTTTGAAAACATAAAAAAAACAGCAAGGAAATAATAAACTGAACCCTTAGATTGGATAAAGGAAAAACACCTCTTATGTCACATAGATAAAACTATATGACATAAGAGGTGTTTTTTTATGGGGACAAGAGTGCATTATCCAGCCGAAATAAAATGGGAAGCTATAAAAATGGTCATTCTTCTACCGAATTAGTGATGTACTAGGTATTAAAAGTAGTAACCAAGTAAGGATATGGATACAGTGGTATAGGAATGGAGAAACTCATAGGCTTGAACAGCCTGTGGGGAAAAAAATACATTTTAATAAAGGGATAGGTAAACTCACAGAAATAGTGAAAGAATATATTAATTAATTTAACATGTAAGAACCCAAATAAAACTAAATAACCAGCCCCCGATTAAATATCGAGAACTGGCTACGGCATAAATGTATTTTTTCTGAATCCCATATATGGAGCTCAGACTATAATCTCTGCGGTTTTTTATTAATCAAATAAAGTACTAACAGATTGCTCTTCATGAACACGGATAATTGCTTCCGCAATTAATGGAGCCACTGATAATTGTACAACTTTATCTATTTTTTTCTCTTCACATAAAGCAATAGAGTTAGTTACAGCCAATTCTTTGATTTTTGAATTTTTGATTCTATCAATAGCAGGTCCCGATAAAACTGGGTGTGTACAACACGCATACACTTCTGTCGCCCCATTTTCAACAAGAGCGTTAGCAGCTAAAGTAATTGTACCCGCTGTATCGATAATATCATCAATTAGAATTGCCGTTTTCCCTTCAATGTTCCCGACAATATTCATAATCTCTGCCACATTTGGACGTGGACGGCGTTTGTCGATAATAGCAATTGGAGCTTTTAAGCGATCTGCCAACTTACGGGCACGCGTAACCCCACCGTGGTCTGGAGAGACAACGACAACATCTTTCAAATTTTTACCCTCAAAGTAATCGGCTAAAATAGGTACAGCCTGCATGTGGTCAATCAAAATGTCAAAGAATCCTTGGATTTGTGGAGCATGCAGATCTAATGCAATTACACGGTGCGCCCCAGCCGTTTCTAATAAATTAGCTACAAGCTTAGCTGTAATAGGTTCACGAGCACGCGCTTTACGATCCTGACGAGCATATCCATAATATGGCATAACGATATTAATTGTTTTTGCAGAGGCACGTTTCAAAGCATCAATCATAATCAATACTTCCATCAAGTGCTCATTTACAGGATCACTTGTTGATTGGATTACATAGACATCACAACCACGGATGCTTTCCTCGATATTAATATGAATTTCACCATCACTAAAATGAGTAACAGAGCATTTACCCAGCTCTACGCCAATCACTTCTGCAATTTCTTCCGCTAAACCAAGGTTTGAATTTAAAGAAAAAACTTTTAAATTTGGATCTAAATACTGATTTGACATGATGACCTCCACAGGTTATTTATTAAATTTCAGATTCTTAATATAATCTTCTTTATTAACTTGACGAGCACGAGCAATGGACAAGGCATTCCCTGGTACATCCGAAGTAATCGTAGACCCAGCAGCAACATATGCGCCTTTTCCTACAGTTACAGGTGCCACCAAATTAGAATTACAGCCTATAAAGACTTCATCTTCAATTTTGGTTAAGTGTTTATTATAACCATCGTAATTAACTGTAATGGAACCACAGCCTATATTTACATCTTCTCCAACTTCAGCATCTCCAATGTAACTTAGATGTGATGCTTTGCTTCCCTTACCAAAAACTGTTTTCTTAATCTCAACAAAATTGCCGATTTTCACTTCATCCTTAATATCCGATTGTGGACGGATATGCGCAAAGGGACCTATATTAACATGATCACCAATGCTACTGTCAGAAGCTACTGATTGTCTCAAAATTGAGCTGTTACCTATATGACAATTATCAATTTCTGTATGAGGTCCAATGATACAATCGCTCCCGATCATACTGTTTCCTTTAATGATCGATCCTGGGTAAATGATAGTATCTGAGCCAATTGTAATATCTGCTTCTATATACGTATTTTCAGGGTCAATAATAGTCACACCACTTCGCATATGGCCTTCATTAATACGCTGACGCATCAACTTCTCTGCTTGTGACAAAGCAACTCGATCATTGACACCCATCGTCTCATTAAAATCTTCCGTTTGATAAGCCGTAACAATCTCTCCTTGAGATTTTAAAATTTCAATGACATCCGGAAGGTAATATTCACCTTGTGAATTATCATTAGACACTTTTTGTAAGGCTGTAAATAAAGCTTTGTTATCAAAACAATACGTACCCGTATTAATTTCCTTCACATTTCGTTCTAAATCATTCGCATCTTTATGCTCCACAATTTTCTCAACAAGACCCGCTTCATTTCGAATAATACGACCGTACCCATCTGGGTTTGTCGCTAGGGCTGTCAGAATACTCGCTTTTGCATTCGTTTCTTCATGAATCTTCATCAAGGCTTCCATAGTGTCCGCTTTAATTAACGGTGTATCTCCACAAACAACAATGGTCGTTCCGTCCTTTTCACCCAGCATATGATCAGCTTGCATCACAGCATGAGCCGTCCCTAACTGTTCTGCTTGCAGGGCATACACACATGCAGAACCAAGCTGTTCCTGAACCTTTTCCGCTCCATGTCCAGTAACAGTTACAATCTCTTCTATTTGTAATTGACTAACCTGATCCACAACATGTTGGACCATTGGTTTGCCACATACAGGATGCAAGACTTTGTATAGTTTAGATTTCATTCTGGTACCTTGTCCTGCCGCCAAAATGACTGCATAGCGATTCATCATAACAGGCCTCCATCTTTACCTTTTTATCCATTAAAAATATTATCTTAAATAGGTATAGTTTTCAACAAGAAAAGCTGAAACGCAACTTTCCTATCTCATTGCTTCTATGACATATCCTACTCTCCCAGCGACTTCATCAAATTATACACACCTTGCAAAGCCAGAATAATGCCCCTATTGCAGCTTGACTTCACTATGCGCATCCCTTTTGAAGATTAACGCACGGTATCATGTTTAAGGATATTCTATATTTCATAAGTTTGAGTACCAAATCAACTTGCTCAATTAGTCACAAATAAGTCTCTCTTTATTATATACTTTTCTAAAGACTTTTTTAGCGCTATTAACAAATTTTATTAGGGAAATTTTTTCTATATGCCAATGAGGGTATAGGGGGAAACTGAAAAATCCACAGCACTTCTTGAATAAACACTAAAAAGAGCCTTACTTTTGAAGTAGGCTCCTGATGCTATTCCATTTAAATTATTTTACGAAGCTCCTGCTCCAGCTTCTTCTAATTCAACTTCCAATTCTCCTAAGCGATGATATTCCGCTAAAACAGCTTCCTGGATTTTACCACGTGTTGAAGAATTAATTGGATGGGCGATATCGCGGAATTCTCCATCCGGCGTTCTTTTACTAGGCATTGCAACGAAAAGACCATTATTACCATCAATCACACGAATATCATGGACAACAAATTCATTATCCAAAGTAATAGAGGCGATAGCCCTCATTCGACCATCAGTATTTACGCGGCGTAATCTTACGTCAGTTACTTCCATTCCTGTTCACCACCTTAAATAAATTAAAAACTTAGAATATATATTCAACAAGGATAACGTATTCTCCTTTTTTAAAATGCTATTTTTTTAAAAAATGTAAATAATATTTATATTTTTTCTTTTATTGTTATTATTAGGATTTAATAGGGGGGTAGTAAGATGGTTACAACAAAAATAAAGATATGTAGCGAAATTTGGAGCCTGCTTATGTATACAGCAAAAACTTGCCTGAAAAACAAGGTACTACTTTTATTCATAAAAAAAACGCCCGTATTATTTAACGAGCGCAACTACTTCAATTTCAATTAAAGCGTCTTTAGGAAGGCGAGCTACCTCTACACAAGAACGTGCCGGCTTATGAGTTGAAAAATATTCACCATATACTTCATTAATACTGCTAAAGTCGTCCATGCTCTTAATGAAAACGGTCGCTTTAATAACAGTTTCCAAGGAAGCACCAGCTTCTTTTAATACAGCCTTCAGATTGTTAAATACTTGGTGAGTTTGTTCTCTAACATCACCCGTTACCATTTCCCCTTCCGCTGTAAGTGGAATTTGTCCTGAACTAAAAAAAAGATTATTGACGATAATTCCTTGTGAATATGGACCAATTGCAGCAGGTGCCTCGTTAGTATGGATAGATTTCATCATGCCCTCTCCTTTATCATTCAATTATTTAAATAATTACCTCTTGATACTGAGATTATTTTATCACGTTCATCTACTTCTGTTAATTTTATTAAAGAAACAAATTGATCGATAAGGCGTTCTTCTATTTCTTCTGACTCCACAAAAACAGTAATTCCAGCAAGAGTTGCTTTGAACTCATCTAGTAAGCTAACCATCCCTTTAACAGTACCGCCGGCTTTCATAAAATCATCGACAATCAGGACATTAGACCCTTCCTCTAGACTTCTTTTTGAAAGAACCATTGTCTGAATACGTTTAGATGATCCAGATACATAATTAATACTAACCGTAGGCCCTTCCGTTACTTTGTTATCTCTCCGAACAATCACAACTGGAACATTTAAATAATTTGCAACTGCATAAGCTAATGGAATTCCTTTTGTGGCCATGGTCATGATGACTTCTACCTGCTTATCAGCGTAAGCCGCAGCAATAATTCGACCAATCATATTAACTGTCTCTGGGTGACCCAAAATATCTGTCATATATAAATATCCACCTGGCAACAGACGTTCAGGGCTCGCTATAATACTGCAAAGATGATCGATAAAAGCGGTTGCTTCATCTGACTTAATGCCTACCAAGTATTTTACACCACCTGCAGCTCCAGGTACTGTCGTTAACGTTCCAATTCCTCTCTGTTCGAACGTGTCTTTAATAATGGTTAAATCTTCACTAATTGATGACTTTGCCGAACTGTATCTTTCGGCAAAAAAAGTGAGCGACACCAAGCGGCCGGGATGAGCAAGTAAATAATTTGTCATATCAATAAGCCTCTCGCTACGCTTAAATTTCATTTTAACACTCCTCGCCAAAAAAACGAATATTATGTAATAAATATAACACTAACGTCCGATTTTATTCAATAGCACTTAAATCACCTAACATCCTAACTGCATATACTTGATCGCAAAAGCCACGCAAGCCATTATAAATTCGCTGCATACGGGAATCATGTTCTACTAGACCAAACACCGTGGGCCCGCTTCCACTCATTAACACCGCATCTGCACCAAAGTTTTTCATTTGTGACTTAATATTCGCAACCTCAGGATATAATTGCAATGTAACTTGTTCAAGTACATTCCCAAGCCCATTGCATACTCTATCATAGCTATTGTTTTCAATCGCAGAGATCATTTCCTTAATATTTGGATGGCTAATGTTCCCAACCTGGAGTCTTCGATAAATATCGGCGGTAGATACTCCAATTGTAGGCTTAGCTAGGACTACCCAACATTTAGGTGGAGCAGGTAACTGTACAATTTTCTCGCCTCTCCCTTTTGCTAAAGCAGTACCGCCATAAACGCAAAATGAAACATCTGAACCAATCTCTGCGCCAATTTCAGCAAGCTCGTCCATAGATAAATTTAATTTCCAAAGTTTATTCAACCCTCTAAGAGTAGCTGCCGCATCACTGCTACCTCCAGCTAAACCAGCTGCTACAGGGATATTTTTTTCTATAGCAATTTGAACCCCTGTGTTAATTCCATATCGTTGCTTTAATACGTATGCTGCTTGATAAGCTAAATTCCGATGATCATCAGGAACAAAACGATTATGTGATAGAATTTCGATTTGATTTCCACCGATCTCCTTCAGTTCAATTCTATCTGCCAAATCGACCGTCGTCATGATCATTTCCACCTCATGGTATCCATCCGGCCGCTTAAAAAGCACATCCAATGCTAAATTAATCTTAGCCGGCGCTTTCTCCATAAGCTTCAATATTTCCACCTACTTTTACGTTCTTCTAAAGTTCTTGTCCTATTTTATCATATTTGATTTCATTCTAAAGGTTTTTTCATGGTAATTTCAATGCATACTATTCAAAACTACAACGAAAATAAGAAATGTTTTAAAGGTGATATTGAGGTAGTGATAAAATGAAACTACAATCAATGAGGTCTTCGCTAAATCTTCGATAAAGCGACACTACTAACCTAACTCAATGAATCACAGAAGATAGACTAAATATGCGACGTCCTTTAGTCTATCTTCTGTGTGCCCCACATTCTGTAGGTGCAAACTTTACCTCTGCTTACGTATCAGTAAGTTTCACTGTATTTCTCAAATCAGGTTTTCATGGGATAAAAAGCCAGACCTATCCGCATGGCCATCTAACATTTTGTTAGACTCCATAAGTGGATAAAGGGTCTGGCTTTATAAACTAATGTGCAGCGATGATTTATTAAGTGTTCGGTAAAATTCGCTCAACCATGCTTGATTATCTTTTCTCCATCAATTGGCGCTCAGCCATTTCGATAGCAAGTTTAACCATATTACCCGCATCGCGTGCTCGTATTCCTCCCCAGCCTTCCTTTTGGACAACATCATAAAACCCCAATTCCTTAGCTAATTCTTCTTTAAGACCTGGTGACATGATGCCTTTTCTTCTGCCCAAACGAATCAGCCCCTTTTTATCATGCTGCACAATTCTAGTTTCTACATTCAGAAATAAAACATGAACTCCTTATTTATCCATTTGGAAATTTTATTTCTCTTTTTCATCATATAAAGCCAGAAAAGTATTTAGCATAATAAAATAAAACTTTAACTTGTAAGTCATACTGCCCGTTAATAAGGGATAGACTTCGTATAGTGCGCTAGACAATAAAAAAAACAGCAAACAATAGTTTGCTGCCACTTAAAGTTACATTTCTTGCTGTTTATTCAAAAATGTTAATTCTACTGTTTCCGTTAATACATCTGCATAGCTGTAAGATACTCTTTCGAACGCATTTTCATCCTGATCGAGCTCAATCACAAAGACAGCCGGATAAGTCTCTGCTAACGTACCAAAACGTTCAACAGTTTTTCTTCTTCCGCCGTTTGCTTTTAAGAGCAACCGTTTCCCCAAATTGGAGTCTAGTGAATTTTTAATATCCGCTAAAGTTTTTGGCATTTCGGTCCACCTCACTAAGTTTAGTATATCACAAACCAGCAATAAGGTCAAACAAAATAATAAATTATATCAGCATTTAAATTTGTTTGTCAATATTTTTTTATGTAAATACGTAATAATTTAAATACATTTTTTATTATCTCTATTATTTAGAAAAATTATGTAAACCTTACGCTTCCAATCTTGTCCATATAAACCCATATCGCGCTACGTTAAACGGCACGACCCGAGTTTAAGGACAGATGAACACAAAGCAACTTTAATAAGACTGCTGTGTTGAAGCACTATTTATAATTCTCCATAACCTAGGTAGAATGACTACGTGCCCCACTTCCATTCGGATAAAAACAAAAGGGTGTCTCATAAGGGTCTGACCTCACACTTTAAATCAGTATTCGTGTTTCATACACGTGACTTATACTGTGGTTAGTTGTTGCGAGGTTCTGACCCTTTGCTTTTGGACCTCCCTTTTATTCATCTTTATTGATATTATATGGCATACCGGTTCTAAGAACTCCTCTCGTTTCAATACCCCCGAGTCCCTTTTCACCCGTTAATGTATTTCTAAGCACATCCCATACATGAATATAGTCGGTAAATGGCGTGAAGCTGACTTTAGCGACTATATACACAGGATCTAACGCATGTATATTCACTCTTGATGGTGAACTCGCAAAATTGGCACCTGCTTGAATTAACGACTCGAAATGTGATTGACAAGCCCCAGCAAAAATAACAAGTTGATCAAGGTGTGCGATTTTATTTCTTGCTTCTCGCACCGTTTGCACAAAATGCCTAGAGTGCCGATAAGCATTTATGTCCTGAAGAGGACCTTTGGACTTCGAATATGCATCATGACCTGTAATAACCAAGATGTCTGGACGATATTGATCAATAAGACTACCAATGCGGATAGGCATCTCTTTCTCATTACAATAAACTCCTTTTACTGGAACTCCAATCTTTTCATATAATGTAAGGCATTTATTTAAATACGAGGCATCCCCATCAATATGCAACACTTTTCCCGGAATTTGAAAAAACTCCCCATTATACCGATACCCATCGCTTAATTGGTAATTACTTTTCTCTGTTTGTAACTGTTTATCTTGGTTAAATAAATGATACGATTGTTCTTGGAGAGCCTCGCTTGTTTTTTGCCGGGTTTGCCTTTCTTCTTCATTAATTTTAATTAAGTCGCTAAAAGGCGCATCTGCAATTAAGCGGATATCCTCACCGTATAGGATTGCAACCTGGCTTCCATCCACTAAATGTATGTCAATCACTCTGAATAAAATGTCACACCCATATGATGATCTTCCGACAATATCATTCACTCGTAAATTCATACTCTCACCTCGTGACAAGATAACATCATGTCTTGTCAGATTTTCATTCCTTTTACACTATGCATGCTCATCTCGATTTGTGAAATGTCCATATGGCCAATTCGTAATATTGGAAAAGTACATGCACCTAG
The DNA here is from genome assembly GCF_014138605.1 of Peribacillus huizhouensis. Lineage (GTDB taxonomy): Bacteria > Bacillota > Bacilli > Bacillales > DSM-1321 > Peribacillus > Peribacillus huizhouensis. The sequence continues at coordinate 15,538 of NZ_JACJHX010000028.1, forward strand.
GTTTAACATAAGAACGTATGACTAGAGGTATTAGACGGCTTTTAGCTAGATAGCAAAACACATAAAAAACATCCATGGGTGTCTGCCCAACCTAATGTTGAAATAAATTTCGGGTTCTCAAATTGTATAACCTTATGCAGGTGCGGACATATTTCAAAGCCCCGCCCCTTTTCCACAGAAAAAGAGGTTGTCCCAAAAGTGACCTCACACTCTATACACCGTTTATGTCATGTTCACGTCTTAAACGATATATAGGGATATTTGGTCTGACCTTTCGTTTTGGGGCAACCTCTTCTTACTCTGGTTTATTTAAAATAAAGAAGGAGTTCATCACTTAGTCTGCCGAATTCTTCAATAGATAAGGTTTCTCCTCGTCTTGTTGGGTCTATTCCGGTATGTCCCAACGCTTTTAGAATTTGATCTTTTTTAGATTTCCCATCAGGTAGTTGGCTCGTTAAATTATTAAGAATGGTCTTCCTACGCTGTGCAAAGCTTGAACGGGTCACTGTAAAGAAAAATTCTTCATCTTTTACTTCAACAATCGGTTTTGCTCTTTTCACTAATCGAATGACAGCTGAATCTACATTTGGCTGTGGCATAAACACCGTTTTTGGAACAATCATAACCGTTTCAGCTTCCGTGTAATATTGAATCGCGATTGATAAAGAGCCGTATTCTTTCGTTCCCGGTTTAGCAGCAATACGATCTGCCACTTCTTTCTGTAGCATCACAACCAATCCGCGAATTGGTAAATTTTCTGTCAATAATTTCAGAATGATTGGTGTCGTTACATAATAGGGAAGGTTCGCTACGACCATTACATCGTCGATACCTATAAATTCTTCTGCTATTACTTTCTCCACATCCGCTTTTAGAATATCTTCATGGATGACAGTTACATTATTGTAGGGTGATAATGTGTCTTTTAAAATAGGTAGAAGACGCTGATCAATTTCAAAGGCTGTCACTTTTTTACTACTCTTCGCGAGTTGCTCCGTCAATGCACCTATTCCTGGTCCAATTTCAATAGCACCACTCGCTTCAGTCAATTCAGCGTGTTCCACAATTCTTCGTAATATATTCGTATCAATTAAAAAATTTTGACCCAGACTCTTTTTAAACGCAAAACCGTACTTTTTTAAAATTTCCTGTGTACGAATCGGTGTTGCTATATCCTTATGCATGTTTTTCCTCCTGATCCATCTTGTTAATTGCATGATAAAAATCATCTCTTGAGATTTGGAACATCTTCAGCCTTTTATGTAACTGTTTCCCGTTTGTAAATCCGATTTTCAATAAAAGTCCAAGCTGCTCTCTTCTTTCCCGTGCACCTTCTCCGCCAATCAATCCTGCTTCGATTAGCTCTTCCTTGGAAATCTCTTCACTTGCATCCTCATCCATTGTTTGAGCTTCCTTCAATGCATTGCGAATCGCTTCAGGTAATGCGTGCTCAACACCGAGTCCCCTACCTGTCTTTGGCAACGCCTGCTCCTTAGATAAGAATGCATGCTTGCATCCCGGTACTTGTTCAGTGATTGTGTTCCGTATTTTCTGTCCAGGAAAATCTGGATCAGTAAAAATAATAACGCCCCTCGTTTGCTGAGCAAGTGTTATTTGATCAATCACTGATTTATTAATAGCAGACCCATTTGTTTCAATGGTATCAGCGTTGACAGCCCGCTTTATTGCAACGGTATCATCTTTACCTTCTACAACAATAATTTCTTTAATTTTTCTCATATTTTCCTCCAAATAACTGAAACTATTTATCCCACATTAACGGGCAGTAAAAGCCCGATTAGTGTCAGTGAAACTTACCGATGCGTGAGCAGGGTAAAGTTTGCTCCCAAGGATGTGGGTCACACAGACGAAAGCCTAACGGACACTGCGTACTTAGTCTGTGATTGTCAAACCGGGTTCGTAGTGTCGCTTTAAAACCTAGCGACACTAGAATGGGATAATCAGTGGGGGATGAAGAGAAACGTCACTGATTATGATTGAAGTTTCACTTTATAGTGTCACACCGTCTAATACTAATTAATATAGAAATGTGTATGTTTTAGGATCTTTAAACTTTACTTGTACCATTATAACGTAAAAAAGCAGGAGATATGCAATCCCCTGCCACTGTAAACTGATTAATTTAAGACGCGGATTTTCACTTTTTTTACTCCCCATCGGTATGCATCCGATTTTGAGGGAAAGAACACATCTATTTTATGTCCTTTAATAGCTCCACCTTTATCCGCTGCAATTGCATATCCATATCCTTCAACATATACCTTTGTACCAAGGGGTATCACTCTCGGGTCAACAGCGATGACTTTGGCATTAGGGTTTTGTTTTAGATTAACACCTGTAGCTGTGGTTCCTGAACAACCATTACAGCTTGCTGTGTAAGCAGTCGACGACACGTAAAGCTCCCTGCCTGAACCTTGAGAATTATCTTCTCCACGGGACACTTGAGCAACTAATTGTTTCGTCCCTACTGCTACCACTTTGTCTGTTTTTTCAGTTACAACTTTTTCAGATATAAGTGCACGATCAACTTCTTTACCGTTTTCTTTTGTAACTGCAAACTGCCTAGATATTATTCCGTTCTTACCTTCACGCACAACTTTTTCTTTACCTTTATGCAATGTATCGTCCTTCTTCGTGATGGTTGCAAACTGAACAGGTTCTTCCACTACATCGGTGACTTTTTCAATTCTTATGACGTTAACAGTATTCTGTGGTTGAACGTTTTCTGCCAGCTGTGGCTCAACTCGATCTAATTCATTGAGCTTCACACCTTGTTGCCTTAAAAAGTCAGCGACCGTAGTCGAAGTTGACCAAACCTGCTGTTCATTACCACCTAAAACTAGCTTTATTGGAAAAGCTCTTTCGATGGCAATCTGCATGTTATCTTCAATTTTTGAATCTTCAGAATGGCTAAGCTTATCATGTGTTGCAACATCCAATTTCTGTTCCGAAAGAAATTCCTCTACTTTTTTGGCTGTTGTCCAAATGACTGTTTCTTTTCCGTCAATATTCAGCCTCACTTGCTGGGCTGGTCTCCACTCGACCTCTAACCCATCCTTTATGATACTGTCTTTCGAAGGATGTATATAATCTTCAGTTTTTGCAGTAATCTCGAATTCTGCCAATATATCATTTACGGTAGCGGCATGTGTTTTCACGATTGTTTTCTGTCCATTAAGCGTTAATGACACCGTGTTCTTTGTCCCTTGATAAAACAGCATTCCTACTGAAGCAGCGACTATTATCGTACCACCTAGCACAATAGCTATTCTTTTTTTCCCAAAAGACTTGGGAATTAGGTTTTTCATAGATTGTAATATAATGAAAAACTCCTCCTTCCTCTGGGTGATTATATAGACATTCTAACAAAGCTGTCAACTCATACAGTTATCAATTTGGAAAGTAGTTCCTATTATGAACACTCTCTAGTAAATTGAAAAGGAAGAGTTATCGACACGTCTATCCCATGAACCACTTGAGATTTGTAGAACTTTTGAGAAACAAGTTTCCATTAGACAAATTTAGCGAGAAACTGACAAAAATTGCTGTCAGTTTATGCCGAATAATTTCTTTGCATTCCGAGTTGTTGCCTCAGCTACTTCTTCAAATGTAATCTCTTTAATTTCTGCAATTTGCTCTGCTACCAATTTTACATATGCAGGCTCATTACGTTTTCCGCGGAATGGATGAGGCGCAAGATATGGACAATCTGTTTCAATTAGCAAACGGTCTAGTGGTATTTCAGCAGCAACTTCTTTCGGTTTTTTAGCATTCTTAAATGTTACAGGTCCTCCAAGCGAAATGTAGAAGTTCATCTCTAAGCATTCCTTGGCAATTTCGGGGCTGCCGCTAAAGCAGTGCATAATGCCACCTACTTCATGTGCATTCTCTTCTTTCAGTATTTCAACAATATCTGCTGTTGCTTCTCTATTATGAATAATAATTGGTAGTTTTACCTTTTTCGCTAGCTTTATTTGTTTTCTAAACACATCTTTCTGGATGTCCTTTGGTGATTTATCCCAATGATAATCCAGTCCCATTTCACCAATCGCAACTACCTTAGGATGCAAGGCTAAATCCTCAATCCAGTTTAGATCTTCGTCTGTCATGTCAACTGCGTCAACAGGATGCCACCCTACTGCAGCATAGATAAAATCATATTTTTCAACCAATTCCATTGCACGTATTATCGTTGGTCGGTCAAACCCAACAACGACCATATTGGAAACGCCAGTTTCTTTCGTCCTTTGAATCACCTCTTCCAAATCTTCATCAAACTGCTTATCATTCAAATGAACATGTGTATCAAATAACATCATCTTCGCCCTCTCTAGTAATATTCTATTAGTAATTACAAGTTTTCATGTTTCTCATTTATGTAACAAATATATTACAAACAAAACTTCTACTGCTTTAATATGTAATTATTTACTAAGAAAACTCAATCCAGAAGCAAGTTATCCCCACCTAACACAATGGTGGCGGTGCAGAGCTGGATTTTAGATACTTTCTCGATAAAGTAAGTATACCCGCTAAATGATTGGCCATATTAGTAAATCTTGAAGCCCCGTCCCCCATGTCCTTCACACTAAAACGCAAGAAAAACTCCTTTTATTTTACAAATCTTTTTTATCTTTGCAAACAGACTTTCTTTTCATCTGTAGTTTATCAAATACTTTTTTTATTATACTATACGAGTCCTATTCTTTTTAGCGATAGCCCATGGGTAAAATTATGATTGATAATAAGGTGAAACGTCAATCAGTTGGGGCATAACTACCCGTTAATGCAGAATATGAATATTGCTCTTTTGCTAGAGCCTCATGACTAATCTTTCATAAAATATATATCCAAAATCATTAGCGTTATACATCATAAAAAAATGAAAAAAATAGCATAAAAATGTTTCACATGGAACATTTTTATGCTATTTATGATTATTATTATTTTACTTTTGAACCATTTGGCAATGCATCAGGAACTGTTGCTACTGAAAGCTTTCCTTCACCGCTTCCTGCTAGAATCATCCCTTGTGATAATTCACCACGCAACTTCACAGGTTTGAGATTTGTTACACAAATTACTTTTTTTCCTACTAATTCTTCTGGCGTATAATATTGGGCAATTCCAGAGACGACTTGTCGCTTTTCATATCCTAGATCAAGCTGTAACTTCAGCAATTTGTCCGCTTTCTTAACAGGTTCCACTTCCAAAACTTGTGCAACACGTAATTCCACTTTCATGAAGTCATCAATAGTAATTTCATCTACTTCGGGAATCTCTTCTACTTTCGATTCTTCTTTCTTCGCTTCTGGTTGAGGAGCACTTCCTTGCATTTGCTCTTTAATAAACTCTATTTCTTCCTGCATTTCAAGACGTGGGAAGATAGGATCGCCTTTTTCAACCTTTGTTTGCGCTGGAATAAGACCAAATTTCTCTAAACTATCCCATGACTTTATTGTTTCGTTTGTAATAGTTAATTGATTAAAAATCTTCTCTGGTGTTTTTGTTAAAAACGGCATTAATAAAATAGCTGTTCTTCTTAACGTCTCAGCTAAATGCACCATTACACTTGCCAATTCTTCACGCTTGCCATCATCTTTCGCTAGTACCCACGGCTGTGTTTCATCAATGTATTTATTCGTTCTGCTTACTAGCTGCCAGATTCCAGAGAGTGCCACTGAAAACTCCATTTTCTCCATGGCTTCTTCATAGCTAACTACTGTATTTTCATTTGCTTCAAGCAAAGATTTATCAAATTCTCCAATAGAACCTTTATACTCAGGAATCACTCCATCAAAATACTTTTCAATCATCGCAACGGTACGATTCAGTAAATTACCTAAATCATTTGCTAAGTCAAAATTAATTCGTTCTACAAAGCCTTCTGGAGTAAACACTCCGTCAGAACCGAAAGGAACTTCACGAAGCAGATAGTAACGAAGTGCGTCTAGTCCGTAGCGGTCAATTAATGTTACTGGGTCGACTACATTTCCTTTCGATTTTGACATTTTTCCATCTTTCATTAGCAACCACCCATGCGCGAACACCTTCTTAGGAAGTGGAATATCAAGTGCCATTAACATGATTGGCCAATAGATCGTATGGAAACGCACAATTTCCTTCCCAACCAGATGAACATCTGCCGGCCAATAGTTTAGATAGTTTGAATCATCTTCTGTTCCATATCCTAGTGCGGTAATATAATTAGAAAGCGCATCAATCCAAACATAAATGACATGTTTAGGATCGCCTGGTACTTTAACTCCCCAATCAAAGGTTGTACGAGAAACAGCTAAATCCTCTAAACCTGGTTTAATAAAGTTATTAATCATTTCATTTTTACGTGATTCAGGTTGAATAAATTCAGGGTTTTCTTCGTAATATTTCAAAAGTCGATCTGCATATTTCCCCATCTTAAAGAAATAAGATTCTTCTTTCACTAATTCTACTGGATGGCCGCTATCTGGGCTCTTCCCTCCGATAACTTTTCCATTTTCTTTAATCGGGTCGACTAATTGAAGCTCAGTATAGAAAGTTTCATCTGGAACAGAATACCAACCCTCATACTGGTCTAAGTAAATATCTCCTTGATCAAGTAATCGTTTAAATATTTTCTCTACCACATCCTTATGACGAGTTTCCGTAGTTCGAATAAAGTCATCATAGGATATATCAAGCTTCGTCCATAAATCTTTAATTCCAGAAACAATAGTATCCACGTATTCCTGTGGGGTAACTCCTTGTTCCTCAGCTTTTCTTTGAATCTTTTGTCCATGCTCATCTGTACCTGTTAAATACATAACATCGAATCCACGCATACGCTTGTAACGAGCCATTGCATCACCAGCTACCGTTGTATAGGCATGTCCAATATGTAAATTCCCACTTGGATAATAGATTGGGGTTGTAATATAAAATGTCTTCAGTTTTTCTTCCATTGTTTTTTCCTCCTATCATATGTAAATCCTTAAATGATGTTCACTACCTTAGTTTTTAACCTATACCTCTATATTACCTTATCTCACCATAAGAGCGATAAAGAAAATCTATTGAGATTAACTTTTAATAGAGACAAAGTTACAGAATTTAATCGGTTAGGGCTTTTTGTATAAAGGACATGGGGATGGGCCCCGCGACTTACTAATATCTATATATCAGGGATACTGATTTATTGAGAAAGCATCCAAAATTCCAGCTTCACACCGCCACCATTGAGATTAGGCGAGTATAGCGTGCTTCGTGATATATCCTTCATGATAAGTGGTAACGTTTTAACGCCATATTCCTCTTTATGAAAGAAAATCAATATGGCCTTGAAAACTTATACAAAAGTTAAAATCTATATAAAAGGTCTATATTCACAAAGCTTAATAGCATGATCAGTTGTTGGCTCCTAATATTAATTAGGCTCCGCAACACTAAATGACAGCTTTTTAAACGTGAGTTTTTCTTATTGTCAGCATTACCTCTTATACCCAAAGAATATACCTAAAATCACTAACAATCGCAACTCATTTCCCAATCCAAACATCTTACTAACAATAGGATTATCCATTACTGTTTTCTTTCAATCGGTAAATTGTTACTGATTGAAAAAATCTAAAAATTTTTACTATTGATTTCCTTTAATTAACATTTTCTCTTGTGTTTTAAATTTGTGAAGAAGTATAATGAGAAAAGGGTAAATAATCATATTTTTAAAGAATTTTACATAAGGTATTTTGTCGAATTATGTCGAAATGAAGAATAAAGCGAAAGGATAAAATGTAATCATATTTTCATTCCTTTGTCATTCATTCAGATAACTGTTTTCAATAAATCCTTAAGTTTAACCTGTTTTTTTTTAGTTTTTTTCAAAAAAATGTATAAACCTAAATAAAAGGATTGACGAATTTGGGAATGGCTGGTATTATAATATTTATAAAAATTGTCGAATATTGACGAATAGAGATAAAAGGTACTAGAATACTATAATAATTGAGAGGAGATTTTCATATATGAAATCTACAGGAATTGTACGTAAAGTTGACGAATTAGGGCGGGTAGTAATTCCAATCGAATTACGCCGTACATTGGGAATTGCAGAAAAAGATGCTTTGGAGATCTACGTAGATGATGAGCGCATTATTTTGAAAAAATACAAGCCTAATATGACTTGCCAAGTTACTGGCGAAGTTTCTGATAATAATTTAACTCTTGCTAACGGCAAATTAATTCTTAGCCGCGAAGGTGCAGAACTACTTATTAAAGAAATTCAACAAAATATGCAATTAGAAACTGTTTGATTCCTTTTTGCACTTTTAAGAAGGCTTCCTTGGGAGAAGCCTTCTTTTTTATTGACCCATTTGGAGTAATTCGCGATGGTTATGTTACCCATTTACATGATAAGCTTGATATACATCTCTTTTCTGTACACCTCGATCTATTGCAGTCTGTTTGATAGCATCTTTTGAGCTAAGCTGTTTTTCATCGATATAATATTGAACATGCTCAGCAAGCTCCATACTTTGCCACCATACTTCTTCTGCTTGTTCCTCTACAAATTCTGCCCCTTCAATAATCAGGCAGAACTCGCCCCTTATTTCATTTTCAACAGCCCATATTTGTGCTTCGTCTAACGTACCTCTAATAAATTCCTCAAATTTCTTAGTCAGCTCTCGACATAGAACAATTTTTCTATTTCCGAGCACTTCACGCATATGTTTTAACGTATCTTTTAACCGGTGCGGCGATTCATAGACAATCCATGTTGCCTCCATCTTCTTTAACTTCTCCAACTCCTTTTTCTTTTCTTTTGCATTTCGTTGCAAAAAGCCATAAAAGTAAAAAGGCTGTGGAACTAGTCCTGAAGCAATTAAAGCAGTAAGCGCAGCATTTGCACCTGGTAATGGTATAACCGGTATACGCTGTTCTAGTGCTTCTTGGACGAGTTCGAACCCAGGGTCTGATATAGTTGGCATCCCCGCATCACTTACTAACGCAATCGTCTGCCCTGTCAGAAGCCGCTCAATCATCTGCTTCCCACTCGCTTGTTTATTATGTTCATGATAACTAATGACTTGTGTTTCGATTTCAAAGTAATTACAAAGCTTTCTTGTATTCCTTGTATCTTCAGCAGCAATAACGTCTGCTTCCTTTAGAATCTTTAAAGCTCTGTAGCTTATATCCTCCAAATTCCCAATCGGAGTTGGCACTAAATATAAAACGGATTGCTGTCCTTCCTTTTCAAAGCTTTTCTGTTGCCACATCTACATTCTCCTTGCCTACAATTTTTTCTTTTTGTTTTCGAGATAACTGCTTAAATCGATACTCCGCCTGCATTGCTTCCGTTTTTCTTGGATACGATTCAAAATAGACAAGCTTTACCGGCCCGCGGCCTCGTGTGTATTTAGCACCCTTTCCTTCATTATGAAGCATTATCCTTTTTTCTAAATCATTTGTATATCCCGCATAATAACTATGGTCCCGACACTCAAGAACATAGAAGATATGATTATTCTTCTCCATATAAAATCCTTCTAACCTCAGGAGTATACATATTATCCTCATCGTATACGACAAGCGGTGGCAAAACTTTTAAATCAGGACTTCCATCCTTAATCCCTTCTATTAAAATAGTGTTCGCCTCTTTCTTTGCTTTCGGATAAACAAATTGTAAACGTTTTGGTTCCAACCGATGCTTTCTCATTAAACTAAGAATATCCATCAGCCTTCCTGGACGGTGAACAAAGGCCGCCTTTCCTCCCTGACGTAACAATTGGCTTGTATTCTGAACGACATCTTCTAGTGTACACATAATTTCATGTCGTGCTATCGCAAAGTGTTCATTCCGATTAATTTCTTCTTGCGATGGTGTTGGAAAATAAGGGGGATTACATGTAACAACGTCAAATTTATCATTCCCAATTTCTTTTGGGTATACTTTGATATCGCCATGTATCATTTGAATCTGTTCAGAAAGACCGTTATATTGAATGCTTCGCTCAGCCATATTAAATAATCGTTCCTGTATTTCAACCCCGGTTATCTTTGCCTTTGTTCTTGTGCTAAGTAAAAGGGGAATCACCCCATTACCTGAACAAAGATCAACAATTCTCCCCTTTTGAATCGGGATATTTACGAATTTCGACAAAAGAACCGCATCAAGAGAAAATGAAAATACACTTGGGCTCTGAATAATTCTCAAATTTTCTGCCAATAAATGATCGAGGCGCTCATCACCAATTAATTCTGTCATCTTTTCCACTCCAGTTTCAAATCTTTATAGAAATATTGTTTATATAACGAAAAAAGGGCTGTCCCAAAAGGTTCGGACCTCACACTCTATACATCGTTTATTATGTCATTTACACATCATAAACAATATAGTAGTTGTGGATCTCGATCCTTTCTATATGGGACAGCCGCTAAGCTTACTTTTTATTCAAAAAGGACAGACAAAACAAACAATCGCCCTCTTTTCTCAGGCTACCAAAATGCAAATTACAAATATGGAAGCCTTCTTGATATAAACGAGCTAGATTATCATAACCTTCGCCGACATCCACTGTCTTATCATCAGGGCTTTCTTTCCGTACCTTTGCTTTGGTTTTATCTTTTGTAGAAGGGCTAGGATTCTCTCCAAGGTTTAGACGCCTGCGCAAATGTTCATTCTCAAGCTTAATAGATTGATTATCCTCAAGAATCTCAGCAAGATGTTGCTTCAATTCCCCAAGCTGTGTATATAAATGACCAATTTGGGCTTCCATGCTCGTTACTGATTCAAATATATCTTTCTTATCCATGCTTTCCCACCACCTTGTTAATCTGTGGCTTGAATAGAAACGGCTCCCTCGTTTAGAATCTCATCTAACGTAAACTCTAATACTCTATTCTGTTCGACTAATTCAACTTGAAGAACTCGTTCTAGAATATTAAGCCCCACTACCTTGCCTTTTCCATTTGGTGTCCGAATCATTTCACCTAAGTCAGGAAGCAATTCTTTCGCATTTTCATACTCATCATTTTCATATTTAAGACAACACATCAAACGTCCGCATAACCCTGAGATTTTGGTCGGATTAAGCGATAAATTTTGATCTTTGGCCATCTTAATAGACACTGGTTCAAAATCGCCGAGGAATGTTGAACAACAGAGCATCCTGCCACATGGTCCTATTCCTCCCAGCATCTTCGCTTCATCTCTAACACCAATTTGGCGTAATTCAATTCGCGTTCTAAAAATGGCAGCAAGATCTTTTACTAAGTCACGAAAATCTACCCGACCATCTGCAGTGAAATAAAAAACAACCTTATTGCGATCAAATGTATATTCGACATCAACCAGTTTCATATCAAGCTGATGTTCTTCAACCTTTTTACAACATGTATCATAAGCTTCAATAGCAGCAGACTTATTTTCCTCGACAATTAGCTTGTCCTTCACGTCAGCAACTCGAAGTACTTTCTTCAATGGCAGTACAACGTCGTTCTCGTCTACTTGTTTCCTTTCCGTAACAACTTTGCCGAATTCTACTCCACGCACAGTTTCTACGATAACGAAATCATCCTTTGGAATGATAAGCTCGCCTGGATCAAAGTAGTATATTTTGCCCGCCTTTTTAAAACGGACCCCTACAACATTATACAAATGATGACCCCTCCTGCAAATTCAGCACAAGCTGTTCCATTAACAGCTGCGGATTTGTATTGGACATTAGCTTCCGTTTTGCTTCCAAAATAGAACTCATCTGCTCAGCCAATCGCCTTTGAGTAAGATGAAGGGCGCGCGACTCCAATTCCTCCCGTAAATTTTGAAAGACAACCTGGTCACGTCTATCCAACTGAATATATAATAAATCCTTATAAATAAGAAATAAAAGATCTAAACCACGGTCCAGTTGATCTCTTTCTTTAAAGTGTGTAAACCACTCCTGCTGAAGAAATAGCAAAGCCTTCAGTGAATTTGTATTTAACACTTGATATAATTTTACCACTATTTTTTGGGATTGTGCAAACCATTCCTCTGACCCCATCAGGATTCCCTCTTCAAAGTTCTGCGTTAGGTGAGATATAATAGATGACTTTTGCATATCCAATCCATGATTCAGTAATCTTTTCTTTACCATTTCTGGCGACAATGGTTTAAAGGATAAGGTTTGGCATCTTGATAAAATGGTAGGTAAAATTCGTTGTATTTGTTCGGTCATTAATATAGCAACCGTGTCTTGAGCAGGCTCCTCTAAAAACTTCAACAAACTATTTGCAGCCTGTACAGACATTTTATCGGCACTTATAACTAAATAAATTTTTCGTTTTGACTCTACACCCTTTTTAGAAAATTCCTCTTGGAGATTTTTAATTTGATCCTTTTTTATTGAAAGCCCATCCGGTTCAATAAAATGGACATCGGGATGATTTCCACTCATAATCCGTTTACAGTGACTGCATTGATTACATGGTTCTAAGTCATCTTTCAATTCTTCACAAAGCAGGCTTTTCGCAAAAAGCATCCCCATTTCTTTCTTACCTGTACCCTTCTCCCCATCAAAGAGATACGCATGGGCAACCCTATGCCGGAGAATACTATTCTTCAGCATTCCAGTAATTTGTGGCTGTAGTTCAAATAGATCCTTCCAGGTTTGTGTCAAAACAAATCAACTCTCTTACATCTATAAAATAAAGAAACTTTATCCCGCATTAACGGAAAGTCAAAACACCCTCCTCAAGGCTTAAAGGAAGTGTAGGTGGGGGATGGAACCCCCACTGATCGAAATTTCACTTTATGATTTAAAACTTTAAAATTGTAAAAACTGTTCAATCGGTAATACAAAAACCGTTGCTCCCCCAACTTGAATTTCAACTGGGTAGGGTACGTATGAATCTGCATTCCCTCCCATTGGAGACACAGGTGCGACCAGCTGTTCGCGAGATTGGCAGTTTTTCTTAATGACTTCTAATGCTTTATCTACGCGATAGTCATCTGTACCAATCATAAATGTCGTATTCCCTGATTTTAAGAAACCACCTGTACTCGCAAGTTTGGTTGCTCTAAAATTATGATCTACGAGCTCTGTAAGTAGTCTTTGGCTATCTTTATCCTGTACAATTGCAATAATCATTTTCATGCCTATCATCCTCCATTGCAGTTGTTTGGTCGAGGAGCAGACCATTTTCTCTTAATTATAACAATTATTTATACCCTTAACAGTGATTATTAGGCATTTTTTTATGCTACTTGTACTGGACACCCAAATTTATTAAAAAAAGAAAGCGAGCAGTTCAATTACTTAAACAGACGCTTTCATAAATATTATTATTGGATACGTTCCTTGATGAATTCAATTACTTTCTTCTTAGTCGTAGCGATGACAGTTTCTAAAGGCTGCTCGGCATCGACGATATAAAATCTTTCTTTAAAGCGTTCCATAATGATTTGGTAGCCTTCTCTCACTTTTTCATGAAATTGTAACTCTTCCATATCAAGACGATTGACTTCGCGTTCCTGATTATTATGGACGCGTTTGAGCCCTAAAGCCGGATCAATATCAAAATATATTGTAAGCTCAGGCATAACCCCTGCTATCGCAAACTGGTTTATATTATATACTTCATCAATACTTAATCCTCTTGCATGGCCTTGATAAGCAAGAGAGCTATCAATAAAACGATCACAAAGAACAATCACGCCACGATCCAAAGCAGGCATAACCTTTTCTACTAGATGCTGCCTTCTTGCAGCTGCGTATAATAAGGCCTCAGTTCTTCCGTCCATTTCTGTATTATCTTTATTTAAGATGACTTCTCTAATTTGTTCAGATATAGGAATTCCACCCGGCTCTCTTGTAATAGCCACCTGATATCCAGCATCAGTCAGTTCATCTCTTAGCTTATGAAGAACCGTTGTTTTACCTGCCCCTTCAGGACCTTCAAACGTAATAAATATTCCACGACTCATGCTTATTTTACCTCCAGCCAAACTTGTTTAACTATGTAAGTATACCATCTCAAACTAAAAAGGTCATACGTAAACCAAAAGCTTTCCATTCCTCAATTCACTTCCACCATGAAACCTTGATCCATCCATGATGATCTGTTCTAAATATTGTATTTGTTCTTCGGTTATGCGTTCCCCCATCATTATTAGTGGAATTCCTGGAGGATAGGGTGTGACCATTTCAGCAGCAATCATCCCCATGCTCTTTTGAAATGAAATAAACTGCATTTTTCTTTTCTTCATTTTTGGATAAGTTAAGGCCAGGGGAGTAATCAAGCCACTTTGCTTATAAACCAGATCATTCTTTACTTCTCCTTTTCCAACGCATACTACATCTGCAATCACGGATGCAATATTTTGAAAATATTCTGAGCTGTTTTCTTTCATTAACGGGAGGACAAGCAAGACATTCTTATGATCTGCAAGCTCTGTAAACACACCTTTTTCTTCTAATCGATGTTGAAATTCAAAGCCTGTTATATTTTCATGAGACCGTATCGTTATTTTCAAGGGATCGAGCATATCCTTTTTTAGCAATTCAATATGACGGATTTCGTCTAATTCTTTTCGAAATCCAAGAATATTCTTCATCAAATTAGTTTTATCATTCTCCCCAAAGGAAGCCAAATAAAACCGTGCTAAATCTAATGATGCCATGATCGGATATGAAGGACTGCTAGTCTGAAGCATTTGTAAATAGAATTCTACTTTCTCTCGTACTATCAAAGAGCTATTTATATGTAAATATGACCCCATTGTCATCGCTGGAAGGGTTTTATGGGCTGAATGGACAACAATATCAGCACCAGCCTCAATTGCACTTTGGGGGAATGGATCTCCAAGACTAAGGTGAGCACCATGTGCTTCATCTACTAATACAGGGATCCGCTTTGAGTGCGCAAACTCTATAATCTCACTCAAGCCCCCACAATGTCCATAATAGGTAGGATGCGTAACAATAATCGCCTTCGTCTGTGGATATAACCTAAATGCCTCTTTAACTGACTCAAGTTGCAGCCCTTCAGAGATTCCCCAATCCTCATCAACTTTTGGCTCTATAAAAACGGGTTTTACAGAAGCCAGCATTAAACCATTTAAAACAGATTTATGACAATTCCTCTGAACAAGTACCGTCTCGCCTTCATTAAGGCTGCCAAGAATCATAGCCATATTTCCCACAGTTGATCCATTTACAAGGAAATAACTATTCCTAACACCATAAAGACAAGCCAACAAATTCTGTGCCTCTAATATCGGTCCTTCAGGTGCATGAAGATCATCCAATCCACTAATCTCTGTAACATCAATAGAGAGCAATGGATCGAATAATGATCGAGCTCTCTCTGCAAAAACCATTCCATTTTTATGCCCTGGTACATGAAATGACCTTGTCTGCTTTTCTTTATGACGGATAAGCGCATCAAACAACGGTGTATTTTCTTGATTCATACTATTACCTCTCTACTATTATCTTATCCTCTCATTTTATCAAAGATTACTATTACAACATAATGATACATGATTTGCATTTTCCTACATGCACTTAAGCTATGTAATCTATTTCTCAAGCAGGTATAGAGGCCACTTAATTCGCCTCAATACCTACCTATATTTAAATGATTGAATCCTTACGAATAAATTTCCGGCGTTTTCACTTTTTTTAACCGTTGTAAGTAATACTTGTACCTTGGATCATCTGTCTCCGTTCCAATCATATCTAGCTCACATTGTTTACAAATGAAAGAAGTATATAAGTGTATTCCATCATCTTTAACCTGATCACACACAATGCAGGTTTCCTCTGTATTCTTCTTTATTGTGCTCATTTCCAAACTATCCACCTCCCTATTTGCATTCTCCCCCCAAAAACACTATTGTATACAATTTTCAAAACAGTGTGAGAGATACTGATTCATTTGCCTATAATAATGTATGAAAGAGTTTTTCAATGTGTGTATGTCTACCTATTTTATTTTCCTTTAGAACAAAAAAGAGACCAGCTATAAATAGCTGATCTCTTAGATTGCTTGGCGGCGTCCTACTCTCACAGGGGGAAACCCCCAACTACCATCGGCGCTAAAGAGCTTA
>NZ_JACJHX010000029.1 GCF_014138605.1 Peribacillus huizhouensis
CTTTAGCGCCGATGGTAGTTGGGGGTTTCCCCCTGTGAGAGTAGGACGCCGCCAAGCAATCTAAGAGATCAGCTATTTATAGCTGGTCTTTTTTTCTATACTTGGAGTAAAACTAATTAATGTTAAGGTGATTATTATTGGTATAAGAAGAAAGAAGTTAATTGTTGGTGGACTGATTTCGTATTAAATATGAACTTGTGTTAAAATTAGTTAAACTTCTGAATTTTCACTGGAGGAATTTACGTTGGAACGTCATAATGAAGCATTTGACCAAGAAACGACATTTCACTCCTTTACCGAGTGGTTGAAAAAACAAAAGAAATCAGATAATACAATTAAGACTTATTCGGGGGTACTAGCCCAATTTTTTGAGTGGGCAGAAAAGAATTTTGAAGGTCACCTGAACGAAGAGAGTATTCAGGCTTATCTTAATCATCTAGAAAATAACCAACGAAGCGCTGGAACAATAGAGAAACATTATATGGCCTTGAATGTGTATTGTAAATATCTTGGTCAGTCATCTTTGATGATGAATATAGGCCGGAAAATGAATGACCAAAAGAACGATATTCCTGAAGTGTTGACGTTGCAGGAACAAAAGACCTTATTAAAAGATGTGGAAGCAGATGGGAATTTGAGGAACACGGCGATGGTGTATATTATGCTACATACAGGCATTCGAGTTTCTGAATTATGTGATTTAAATGGTAGTGATCTTGTGGAGAAGGATGAAAAGAAAGCGATAGTCATTCGTAATTCAAAGAATGAAGTAGACAGAACTGTACCGCTATCACAAGAAGCAATTCAGCATTTAGCTTATTTTTTAGGCGCACATGAAGATCCTAGAGGACCGCTTTTTTTATCCAGCTATGGGCAGCGAATCACTCCACGTTCTGTGCAATATATGTTAAAAAAGTACCATGTTAATCCTCATAAGCTCCGCCATACTTTCTGTCAGCAACTGATTGATAACGGGGTAGAGTTACAAACTGTATCAAAGTTGGCGGGTCATAAGGATTTAAATATGACAAAACGATATGTGAAAAATAAGGATGTTGATTTCGGACAGGCGATTGACCAGGCCTTTTCTTAAAAAGGTTGTGAGGGACTATTAACTGGATAGAGTCATCTTAAAAAAAGAATTTGAGGCTGGGCTATTAAATGAATTAGTAATAATTCTAAGGGATGTTAAATGAAGAGGCTGCCATGGATGGATTTTTTGCAACATTGCCAATAAAGTATTTGTTTATGCATTACTTGGACCGACTAACCTATAGTGTTTCTCGATTAAGTTTGGAACCTCTTTGTTTCCCTTATAATATTAACTATAAAGTGAAACTTCCATCGGTGGAGGATGAAAAACCACTGTTAGAAGTTTCACTTTATCTGTATATGGGTAAAAAATAGTTAAAATCTAATTGAATAATAGTTCTGGGAGGAAGTAAGTATTATAATTAGGTGTATTAATCTTCACTTTTTGTCATTATTCCTCAATATCTTCCAAATTGAGATAGAATAGTAGATAAATAGATTTTACTTTAGCAAGGGGAGCGAATATGACCTATCAAGTTCAATTATTAAAGGGCTTGTTACAGCCTAGAACAAACAGATATCAATTAGAACAAGCAGAAGGAATAACTCGTTTCGGCAGTAGGCTTGTAATATTGTATGTATGCAGTGCTCTTATCTTTCTTTTGGGAGCCAATTTTGGAATAGGATCAGAATCCATGTCAAAAGAAATAACTAAGCTAGGAGAAAGTGAATATGAAACAGGTAAGCTTCTAGTGATAGCTGGAAAGTTAGTGGCGAGCATTTTGTATCCAACCTTTTATGTGTTGGTGGCTGCAGTTGTTTTTTGGGCCGTTTTAGATATTCCATTTAAAAAAGTTGCAGTTGTACAGATGATTGCCTTTGTATTGCACTTGTTAGAAAAGGTAGTGTATTTACCGTTTCTTTTGTTGATGAACTTAAACCAAAGTGCTAATCCGTTTTCATTAGGAGTGATTAGTCAGTATAGTATCTCTAATGAATATTTTATTCACTTCTTTGGAGAAATCAGTATATTTCAGCTGGCAATTATATGCGTCAACTATTTCTATTTACAAAAGCTTACTGATAAAAATAAATACATCCCACTCATTCTGATTTGTGTGTTTTACTTGGCATCTTATTTCGTAGCAGCGTTTTTGGCTTACATCGATGTTCGTGTGTTTTTATAAGGGAGGCAGTACGGTATGAAAAAATGGAAAGTAGGTACACTAGCTGTGCTTGCTTCGGGTTTCGTTGCTTTGAATCTTTTTTTAATTGAGAAAAAAGATAGTAAGGTGACTCGGACATTATTAGCTCGGAATTGGACTGAAGTTAAGAAAGTCGATATCATAGAAAGATTTGAAACAGATGCGGTGATTAAACCATTAGAAGAGTACAATTATTATTTCAATGATCAAGATAAAGAATTTCAAAAATTTCTTGTAAAAGAAGGAGACGAGGTTACGTCAGGTACACCTTTATTTGAATACATAACGCCTAAACTAGATCAGGTTAAGGACGAGCTTGAAACGGAGAAGAGTCGCTACGAGGGAGAAATAGAGGGGATTGAAGAGTATATTGAAGAGCTATCTAGCTATCAGGAAACCATTCCAGATGCTCCATCTGCTAAAGAAAGAGATGCATTTAAAGAGGCTGGATTTCTCTTAAATGAATATGATTCATCGACATTAATCGTAAGTTCGATTCAACAAGAAATCTATAAACAGGAATTAGAGAAGAAGAAGCTAGAAGAGAAAATCAAAGCTTTTGAAAGTCAATTAAACTATCTGGATGAACATGGCGATACAGCAATGACGGCAAGTGAAACAGAAGGAATTGTGAAGAAGGTCAATAAACAATTAGGCTCTCCAATTGTAACAATTGCTTCAAATACGTTAGCAATTGAAGGTTTTTTTAATGAGCAACAAGTGAAAAAAACAGAACCTGGCATGAAAATTATTGCTAAGCAGAAGGATGAAAAAGAGAAAATTAAAGGATTAATATCCGTAATTCAGCCATTTCCAGAAACTGAAGCTTCTGTTGGAACTCGAAGTAAATATGCTTTTCAAGCAACTATGAAAGAAGATCCACAAACTTTAATAATTGGTTCCAAAGTGAGAGTATCTGTGGTGACTGCGGAAGCGAAGGGTGTACCATCTTTGCCGAAAACAGCGATTGATTTAGATAAAAAGCCATCTGTCTACAGATTGAATGGGAACGGTACGGTTACAAAGGAAGTGATCGCAACTGGTCTTGAATTTGCTGGTATTCAGGAAGTGAAAGATGGAATAGAATTGGGGGCTATTATTATAAGTGATGCGAAAAGCTTGCCTTATAACAAGTCTGCATTTATCACGCCCCTTCAAGCTGGAAAAGTAAAAATTTCGGCATATAATGAGCTATCCAAACGTCAAAAACTTCGTTTCATTTTAATAGGTTTGTTAGAAAAATAATTGAACTAAAGTTCAAGCTATTTAAAGTGTATGCCTTTTTGGAGGGTGAAAATAAAATGAAAAAACGTGTGCGTGACTATTCTAGAGTTATTTTCCTTTCCGAAGTATAATAAAAAATATTTACAGTTTAGTGTTTTTAATATAATATTTTATTATAATGTAATTTCCGCTTAATCTTAAAAGAACGGGGGAACCAATTTCGTGGTCCTGTACCGCTTGGGGTGAATTCTTATGAAAGGGCATGTGTTTCCAGGTCCTAACCCGACAGCTAACCTCGTCAGCGTCTTAGAGGGAACAAAATGTTATTTGTTCACGCGAAAAAGACACCTATTGTGTCTTTTTTTATTGTGTGAAAGCTTCTATGTTGTTTCCCTTGCCGAGACACTTGCTTTTTAGCAAAGAATTTACAGAAGGTGAGGATGTTAGATGAAAAAAATAAGTTTAGCCGGCCAAATATTAATTGGTCTAATTCTAGGGATTATCGTGGGAGCTATCTTTTATGGTAGTCCAACGATTGCATCTTATTTACAACCGATTGGCGATATATTTCTTCGTTTAATTAAAATGATTGTTGTGCCGATTGTTGTAGCAAGTATTATTGTTGCGGTTGCAGGTGTCGGTGATATTAAACAGCTAGGGAAAATTGGCGGTAAGACGATTTTGTACTTTGAAATCGTAACGACAATCGCGATTATAGTAGGTATTATTGCTGCTAATATTATACAGCCAGGCGCTGGCGTGAATATGGGGGAGCTTAACCAAACAGATATCGGCAGTTATGTTGATACAGCAGAGGCAAAGGAAAGCGAATCAATAATCGATACGATTGTGAATATTGTACCAACGAATCCAATTGCTGCAGTTGCTCAAGGTGACATGCTAGCCATTATTTTCTTTTCTCTTGCATTTGGTCTTGGGATTAGTGCGATCGGAGAAAGAGGGAAGCCGGTATTGGCATTCTTTCAAGGAACAGCAGATGCGATGTTCTATGTAACAAACCAAATTATGAAATTTGCTCCTTTCGGCGTGTTTGCCTTGATTGGAGTCACTGTTGCTAAGTTTGGATTACAATCTCTTATACCTCTAGGTAAATTGGTGATTTCCGTATACGGAACAATGATTTTCTTTGTGGTTGTTATTTTGGGAATCATTGCGAAACTAGCTGGTTATAGTCTTTTTAAATTAATAAAACTACTCAAAGAGGAGCTTATATTAGCATTTTCTACAGCAAGCTCTGAAGCCGTACTTCCGAAAATTATGGAAAAGGTTGAAGATGCGGGATGTCCTAAGCATATTGCTTCTTTTGTCATACCGACTGGTTACTCCTTTAACCTTGATGGTTCTACTCTGTATCAAGCGTTAGCTGCAATTTTCATTGCTCAAATGTATGGCATTGATATGAGCATTGCTGATCAAATTTCGTTAATGTTAGTATTAATGGTGACATCTAAAGGTATTGCTGGTGTACCAGGGGTTTCCTTCGTTGTATTATTAGCTACACTAGGTACAGTTGGAATTCCTATCGAAGGGTTGGCGTTTATAGCCGGGATCGACCGTATTCTTGATATGGGCCGTACGGTGGTAAATGTTATTGGGAACTCTCTTGCTGCTATTGTTATCTCTAAATGGGAAGGTAACTTCAACCCTGAAAAAGCTTCATAACTTTTGAAAAAAAGACAGCTTAAGGAGTGAAATCCAATAGCTGTCTTTTTGCTATTAAATCTTTTATTTACTCTTCACAATGAGAGCGATCGCCCTCGAAAATAAATTCAGGGATTCCATCGGTAACTTGAATTTTCGTTAAACTGGCATTTCCAATATAGGTTTGGGTAAAAAGCTTATCTAGAGATAATTTTCTTAAATAAGCTGTAAGTATTCTTAGAAAAATTGAATGTGAAACTATCAAAACAGTTTCTGATGGATGGCTAGCAATGATATCCTTATACATCTCTTCAGCACGTTTCAATACATCTGTGAATAGTTCTCCGCTGTTTCGTTCATATAAATGCGGTGTTTCCCAAAAAGCTTTGTATTCAGCAGAAAATTCTTTCTCAATTTCTTCTCTGAGGCGCCCCTCCCAATCGCCAAAGGACATTTCTCGTAATCGATCATCTTTAATAATTGGGACAGTACGTTCACCAGCAATTAACTCAGCTGTCTGGTAGGCTCGTTTGCTTGTACTCGAATAGATCACATCAATTGGAATATCCTGAAGTCTATTCCCTAGTGAAAGTGCATCACGGATACCAGATTCGGTCAATTCTCCATTTCCCCAGCCTTGCATCTTTCCTGTAACATTCCATTCGGTTTGACCATGACGAACTAAATAAATGGTAACCATAATAGTCTCCTTACTTTTTTTAGTATATTTCTCCAATCTATTATTGATAAATTCTCTGAATAAATCAAAAGACATGATCTATACAGTGTAACAATATTGACTATGAGTGGGAATGTATGGGCAGGACAAAGAGTATTATAGTGAATAGTGAAATGGAGGTTATGAATAACTTGGAGGTTTTGTCACATTATTTCAAATGATTTGGTAAAATGATTATAGTGATAATAGATGATAGTTTCGCCAGTTTAAGTTTTATCCCGCATTTATGAACAGTATGCCTGCCACTTCATGACTTTCAGGGAATACAAGTAGGAGATCAACTGCCCGTAAATGCTCAATTGGTGAGAAACAGTGAAACTTACCGTGAGTTACGCAGAGGTCAAGTTTGCTCCCACAGACGATAGACCAAAGGACGCGGTGTACTTAGTCTGTGACTCATTGAACCTTAGTTAATCTTGTTGCTTTATCTACGTTGCGCGGAGGTTTAGCGGCACTAGACCGGGACTAACAATCAGTGGGAGATGTGAACTCTGACTCTTTGAAGTTTCAATTTATCATCAGTAACTGTTGCGGAGGGTATTGGTATCATGAAAAATGAGATTAGAGACGTTTTATATATACACCTGCAGCCTGCTGAGCGATTTGCAATTTTCTCTGGCGTGACGTTTCGGGAATTTGTTTACTCTTATGAAGGGCCTTTACCTAACCTTTTATTATTGAAACATGGATACGATGATGGAGAATTTAATAGGAATACACTATTGGATTTTGTTCCGAATGAAGATGTTGAAAAGCTCCTGAAAGATAATGTATATGGGTATGGTGATTTTTGTTGGATTGATTTTGAAGAAGAAGCAGGACTTGATGAATTAAATGGTCAAGAAATTGCCGAACTTTTGTATATTGGTCATTGCAAGACACACTTACGACCACCGTTTTTTGGAAAACTGAATAATCAATTTGTTTATCTCGCGCATGATGACGGATGGTTTAATAAGGTTTATTTTCGAAACCATGATGTGTTAACTCAAGTTTTCGGTAATTTACTTATGCTGAAACTGGAGTCATTACGGCTTGAAAGAAACTGGTTAGGTTTAAAGAAAAAAAGGGAGTATCCAGAAATTCCTTTTGAAGTGCTTCAAAGAATCATCCCGTTAACCTCTGAGGGCGTTGTTTTTTCCTTCCAGGATGTTCAGCATTCTAGGACAAAAATAGAAATTCCAGGTTGGATTATTGGGGACTATATTAATATGGATGATATGATGGACGGATTTAATGACTTGAAAAATAAACGGCCAAAAGCCTTGATTGTTTTACATCGAAAGACTAAAGAATGGAGCGTTATTCTGAACTAAACTATCTTATTTGCAAGTGAACATTTCGTGATTGATGATTTTCATTCTGATAAATGGATAGAGTGAGAATGACCTAGCTTTTGGTCAGTCTCCTTTTTTTTCCGCATTAACGGAAAGTCAAGCCCCTCGTTTATGACTCAGAGGAATCGAAGAAGCATAGGTAGGAGATGAAGAAGTCCCCTCTAGTTATATTCACTTTATGTTAGCTATTTAAGTAAAACATGATAATCCAAGGTGTAGTCCGTGCTATTGCCACATAAGATGTAAGGAATATACGATAGAATTATTGGTATGTTTAGGTAAGTTATCAATCGGCGCTTCTTTTTCGTTTTTAACTGAAGAGTAAGGTGTTACAATAATAAAGTGAAATGAGTGATGGAGGTTTAATGAAAATGAAAACAAAACTTGGACTGCTTTATGGCGGGAAGTCAGCTGAACATGATGTTTCACTACAAACAGCTTTAGCGGTCATTAAAGCATTAGATTTAGAGAAATTTGATATATACCCGATATACATAACGAAAGAAGGGTCTTGGGTAAAGGGACCACAGTTGACCGGACCAGTTGAGAATGTGAAAAGTCTTACATTATCTGCTGAAGCTAGCATGTCACCTTTCGCGATGCAGTCAGCTGGGCAAGTTTCCAAGGAGGATGGAGATGAAGGATTCGACTGTCTATTCCCGCTTCTTCATGGTCCGAATGGAGAAGATGGTACTGTTCAAGGGTTGCTAGAATTATTAAATTTACCTTATGTAGGAAATGGAGTTCTTGCCTCATCTGCAGGCATGGACAAAGTAATCATGAAGAATATTTTTGCTCAAGCAGGTCTCCCTCAAGTTAAATATACGTGGTTTATTCGTTCTGAGTGGGAAAAAGATAAAGCCAGTGCTTATGATAAGATTGAAGCAGAACTAGGCTATCCATGCTTTGTTAAGCCGGCTAACCTTGGATCGAGCGTTGGAATTAGCAAATGTGTCAACAGGGAAGAACTTGAAACAGCGTTTGTTGAGGCATTCCAATTCGATCGGAAAATCATTGTTGAAGAAGGGGTCGTTGCCCGTGAAATTGAACTTGGCGTTCTTGGCAATGATCATCCTAAGTGTTCGGTAGCTGGCGAAATTATTGCGAAAAAAGATTTTTATGATTATAAAGCAAAATATGAAGATGGTGATACTGCGATGGTCATTCCAGCTGATATATCTGAAGATAACTATCAGTCTTTAAATGAAATGGCTATTTCCGCTTTCAAATCACTTGATTGTTCTGGATTAGTTCGCGCTGACTTTTTCTTAACAAAAGAAGGAAAGATGTATATTAATGAAGTAAATACAATGCCTGGCTTTACTCCGTTTAGCATGTTCCCTTTATTATGGAAACATACAGGAGTAGACTATCCTCAATTAATCGAGACATTAGTAAGTTTGGCGCAAGAACGTTATGAAGAAAAGCAGAAGATTAAATATAGCTTTTGATGGACTGCCCAGCAATTTAAAATAAGGCTATGTTAAACCTCGTTGTTGATCTTGGCACTATGTTGATTGGAGCGAAAGGAGTGAGACTCCTGCTTAGAAAAGCGAGCCAAAGGGAGTTCACACAGTCGCACAGCGCCGAGGAGGCTTCCGGACCGCCCGAGGAAAGTGAACGCCCTTCGTTTCAATCATCAGGCAAGTTTAACAGAGCCTAAAATAAAAAGTGGAAAGGGTCTGTCTCATAACAAGGGTCAGACCCTCAATCTCCTATATATCGTTATATGACGTATACATGTCACAATAAAGCTGTATATAGTGAGTGGTGAAAACTCTCTTGGGTTATTCATTTTCCATACTGAACTAGTTTGATATTAAGGGATAAGCCGCAATTTTCTAAAATCCTAGGAGGAACAAGATGTTAAAAAAAACGTTAAAGCAAATCCATGAAATGGTCGGTGGATTGAATAACATTACAGATTTTGAATCTATTATAGCGGCAGGAGTTTCAATTGATTCTAGACATATTGAGCCTAACAACTTGTTCATCCCCCTTCGTGGAGAACAGGTTGATGGACATCAATTTGTAGAAAAAGCCATTTCACAGGGAGCAGCTGCTTCTTTTTGGCAAAAGGATGCGGGAGAGCCACCAGCAGGACTTCCATGTATCATGGTAGAGAATACAGAAAAAGCATTACAAGATTTAGCGAAGGCATATCGAAAGCAACTCAATTGTAAAGTAATTGGCATTACAGGGAGTAATGGAAAAACTACCACGAAAGATATGGTAGCAGCTTTATTGCAAACAATGTACCGCGTTCATAAAACGAGCGGAAACTTTAATAACCATCTTGGACTTCCATTAACTATTTTAGGAATGGATGAAGACACAGAGGTGGCCGTTTTAGAAATGGGTATGAGCAGTCGTGGTGAAATTGAATTTCTTTCCAAACTCGCCGAACCAGACTTGGCTATTATTACGAACATTGGGGAGTCACATTTATTGGATCTTGGTTCAAGAGAAGAAATTGCGAATGCTAAACTCGAGATTGTTGCAGGTCTTAAAGCGGGTGGAACGCTAATTTATCATGGGGATGAACCGTTATTACGGGATCGAATTGAACGGGACTTAACGAATCTCCACGTTGTATCTTTTGGAAGAGAAGACAAAAACGACCTGTATCCAATCTCGATTACTCAAACCGATAATAGTACTTCTTTTGAAATAAATGGGGATTTTAGGGAACCGTATACAATTCCGGTTCTTGGGGTTCATAATGTACAAAATGCGTTAGCCGCCATGCTTGTAGCCAAGCTATTGCGCGTAAATGATACTCATATAAGAAATGGGTTTGAATCGGTCCGATTAACCAACATGAGAATGGAATTGGTTGCAGGAGCAAAAGGGCAGAAAATCATTAATGATGCTTATAATGCAAGTCCAACTTCAATGAAGGCTGCGATTGAGCTGGTAGAAACTCTAGAAGGGTTTCAAAGTAAATATCTAGTCCTTGGTGATATGTTAGAACTGGGAAATCAAGAAAAAGAGTTCCATGTAAATATTGGTAAAATCATTCAGCCAGACAAAATTAATGCAGTCTTTACATATGGTTCACTTGGTCATTTTATAGCTGAAGGAGCTCGTAAATCTTTCCCTGTAGACCGTGTGTTTTCGTATGAAAATAAAACCGCATTAATTACTGATTTAAAAGAGCGTACGTCGCTAAATGATTTAATCTTAGTAAAAGCCTCAAGAGGGATGAAGCTAGAAGAAATCGTTCAAGCTCTACAAAATTAAATAAGGGATTTCTCATAAGGGTCTGACCTCGCACTCTAAATCAGTATGTAAAGAATCATACACGTTTCTTATACTTTATTTAGTTGTTGCGGGGTATGACCCTTCTTTTTGGCCCTTTGATTTAAATGATGAATTGGGTATCTGACGAATAAACTCACTTAAGTTAAGAGTTAACGGGCGTGTTTTAACATGGACAAAGTTATGTATTATTTGGATATTAATGACCTATTTCATTTGAGTTTCAGATTCCTTTATTGCAATAATGACCTGAAAATGGTAACATATTTTATGAGTTTAAATGTCTTTGGAAGGTGAATATGGTATATACTATAATTAATCCAAAGATTATTTATCGTTTCTTTAAGAAACAAATGTTATTTCATTCTTCACTTGGTGAAGATCTTGTACTTTCAGATTAAATAGGCCACGCGTCTTGAATAATATAAAAAGCTGCCTCTCTTGGCAGCTTAAGTTGCTAATAGGAAGGTCCAGCTGTCTGCAGTTGGCTCCATAAGCTCATGACATGATAGATGTGAGATATCGACTATCTCCCAATCCTCTTGCCAGAAATGATCCTTGTGGTTCCTTTCCACTCCGCATTCCCCAAACGCATAAGGGCCTGTTTTTTATGGGAAGCTTGGCTTAAGTCAAGTTTTGTTTTATTCTGTAGGATTTGAAATGTAATCATTTTGGGTAATTATATGAGAGCAATTCATAGCCTATGGCATAATTGCAGCTTTGCCTTTAGATTTCACCTTGAATTCTAAAGCGGATTTTCTTTATGTAGGCTTCTGTCTCATAGGAAAATAAGATGCAGCAGCCCTCACCTGAATAAACATGCGATTTTGTATGCTACTTTGATCTTTCCATTTTTGAATTTCATTCTTGTTACATGTTTTGTAAAAAGATTTCCCAAAACCTACGCCAGGCCAGTATTTGCAAAAGGTTTGACTTTTGTTCGGGACTTTTTTATTCATAATAATGGGGTTCGGATTTAAAAAATGCAAGTATTTTAGGTGATCATTGAGAAAACTTTTCTTAAGCGATAAATAATAAACAAGAACCAGCTGTTAGTTGGTGAATTGTGATCAACTACTGACACAATTCAGACGACACAAGCCATTTTTTCGTGTCGATAAATATATGAATTAAAAAGGAGTACGAATATTTTGACATTATTTAGTGAATTAGGTTTAGACAGAACTTCTATGAAATCAATTGAGAGAATGGGGTTTGAAGAAGCAAGTCCGATTCAAGCACAAACCATTCCTTTGGCATTAGAAGGGAAAGACATTATTGGTCAAGCTCAAACTGGAACAGGTAAAACTGCCGCTTTTGGTATCCCGTTAATTGAGAATATTGATCTTAAAGATGATAACGTACAAGGAATCGTTATCGCGCCAACACGTGAGCTTGCTATTCAAGTCTCTGAAGAATTATTCAAGCTTGGATACGGGAAACGTACTCGAGTAATGGCGGTTTACGGCGGACAAGATATTGATCGTCAAATTCGTGCATTAAAGAAAAAGCCACATATTGTCGTGGGTACACCTGGGCGTTTATTAGATCATATTAAACGTAAAAATATTAAATTGGGCAACGTTCATACAGTCGTATTGGATGAAGCGGATGAAATGTTGAACATGGGCTTTATCGAGGATATCGAGTCAATTCTTTCGAATGTACCAGGTGAAAGACAAACTCTGTTATTCTCAGCTACAATGCCAGATCCAATTCGTAAAATTGCAGAACGTTTCATGAAAGACCCAACTCTTGTGCGTGTTAAAGCAAAAGAAATGACAGTTTCTCTTATTGACCAATATTATATCGAATTAAGAGAAAATGAAAAATTTGATACATTAGCTCGTTTATTAGATATCCAAACGCCAGAGCTTGCTATCGTATTCGGTCGTACAAAACGTCGTGTTGATGAGCTTTCGTCTGCATTGAATATCCGCGGCTATTCTGCTGAAGGTATTCACGGTGACTTAAGCCAGGCGAAACGTTTGTCTGTTCTTAAGAAGTTTAAAGAAGGTAGCATTGATGTACTAGTTGCAACAGACGTAGCGGCACGCGGACTTGATATTTCAGGTGTCACACATGTTTATAACTTTGATATTCCTCAAGATCCAGAAAGTTATGTCCACCGTATTGGACGTACTGGACGTGCAGGAAAACATGGTGAGGCAGTAACATTTGTGACACCGAGAGAACGAGGTCAATTGGCTGCGGTTGAGCATACAACGAAAAAACGTATGGTGAAGATGAAAACTCCTACGTTAACTGAAGCGTTGGAAGGACAACAAAAAGCAGTTACTGAAAGAATTGTGAACACTGTAGAAAATGAAGACTTGTCTCTATACCTAGGTCAAGCTGAAGAGATGCTTCAAAAATACAGTGCAACTGATCTTGTTGCAGCAGCATTAAAATCACTAACTAAAGAACCGGATGCAACGCCTGTAAAATTGACAGATGAAGCACCACTTCCAATGAAACGTGGCGGATATAATAAGTCTGGATCTAATGGAAGACAACGTAATGGTCGCGGACCTTCAACAGGCAGAAAAGATTATAGTGGTGCTAAACGCAGAGATAGTCGTAAACCTAGCGGAAGCACTAACCGTAGCAATAGCAGCTATAACAAAAGGGAAAAACTAAATAAATAATATGTTGTAAATGAGGATGTCCCAAACTAAAGGTCGGAGCCCACAATAACTATTTACAGTTAAACTGTGTATGTAACACGATGAGCTGTATATAGTGTGAGGTCAGAACCTTGTGGGGCCTCCTCTTTTTTATATTCTGGAAATATTTTATATAGTATACTTAATATAGGATTTTATCCTACATAAATGGGCAGCAAGACTTCCACTGATTGAAGTTTCACTTTATAGGTATTTAGAAAGGAGCGGTAGAGTGGAGCCTAGAAACCGGATTTCAAATAAAGCGCTAAAAGTTTGGCGTGTTAGCGGCATAATACGTGCTGCGATTTGTTGGATCATCACTATTGCGGTACTAGTTGTAACTATTCTTTTTGATTGGTCATATTGGGCGATAGGAGCAGCTGGAATAATCTCCATAGTCGTGACTTACATATCTGTCTTTCTTTTTCCGTCAATGAAATGGAAGCGTTGGCGATACGAAGTTCGGGAGAAAGAGATAGAAATCCAAAGTGGTTTATTTATTATTAAAAGGACCTTGGTGCCTATGATTAGGGTTCAGCATGTAGAGACGAACCAAGGACCGCTGTTACGAAAATATCAATTAGCTTCTGTAGAAATTTCAACTGCCGCAACGACCCATGAGATACCAGCTTTGGAACTTTCAGAAGCTGATGAGCTGCGCTTTTATATATCAAAAATGGCCAGCGTGGAGGAAGATGATGTTTGAGCCTAAACGACTTCACCCAGTTGCTGTTTTGTCTAGTATTTTGCAGACGTTGAAGGAAGCAATTATTCCGTTAATTGTCCTCTTATTTTTAGGGAGTAGTAGCGGTAAAAGTATCCAGTTTATTATTTTTGGCGTGATCTGCTTTTTTCTCATCATTCGTTCTTTTCTTTCATGGCTTAAGCTTACGTATTGGGTAGAAGATGGTGAACTTAGAATTGAATCGGGTGTGTTTATAAGAAAAAAACGATATATTCGTTTTGAACGGATACATAGTATTGATGTTTCAGAAGGAATCGTGCAAAGAATATTTGGTCTTGTCCAGCTTAAAGTAGAAACAGCTGGGGCGAATGACGGAAAGCCTGAAGCAGAATTAACTGCTATTACAAAGCAAGAATCGAACGAAATTGTTGCCATTTTTAATGAAGTGAAAGCAAGGAAAAAGAAACTCGATTTTGAGCGTGTTAATGAGGCGGACGCTTTCGAAGAATTAATCAAAGAAGAAGAGATGGATTCGGCATCTATTGTGTTTAAACAAACTTTTCCGCAGTTGTTTTTAATGGCAGCTACATCAGGTGGGATTGGGGTTGTTCTTTCTGGTGCGGTAGCATTTCTTGCTCAATTCGATGAATTGATTCCTTTTAAAAAAATATCGGCTGAAGCAGAACGGTTCATTCAATCGGGTGTACTTTTAATAATCCTTACGGTGCTCTTGCTTTTCATACTGGCATATTTAATTGCTACAGCCAGAATTGTCTTCATCTATGCCTATTTTACAGTCAGGAAAGTAGAAGAAGAATTAATCATTTCACGCGGCTTATTAGAAAAAAGACAATTAACGATTCCGTTGAAAAAAATTCAAGGAATCAGAATCTCTGAGAACTTAATTAGACAACCGCTCGGGTATGCGAGTGTGTATCTTGAATATGCAGGTGGTTCGGCATTAGATAAGGATACAGTGAACGTTTTACTTTTTCCGCTTGTCAATAAAGAACAGCTAAAAGAAAAAATAAATCAGTTCGTTCCTGGATATGAGTTACAGACCGGAATGAAGGGATTGCCCAAACGTTCCTATATCCGTTATTTCATCAGGCAATTATTTATCATTATTCCCGTTATTGCTTTTATATCATGGTTTATTTGGCCATGGGGATTAACTTCTTTCACTCTTATACCAATTACTGCTATCTGGGCGTATTTAATATTCAGAGAAGGTGGATGGAATATTAGTGGAAACCAACTGCAATTAAGAACTAGAGTTGTATCTAAACATACATATATTTTTCAAAAGAATCGACTGCAAGTATTTGACCGGCGAGTGAGTTATTTTCAAAGAAGAAGGCAACTATGTACGATTGCTGCTACTGTGAAATCTGGTGCAGGGCCTCGGGAAGGGAAACTCATTGACTTAGAGCAAAAAGATGCTGAATTCATAAATGATTGGTTTTCCTATAGTGAATCCAAAAAAAGCGAAGGCTAGGCCTTTGCTTTTTTAATGGAAAGAGCTAACGCTTGAGTTTATTTCTGAAAAATAATGATGCCAGAAGTAAGCCGGCGAGGAGTCCTGAGAAATGGCCGGTAATGTTTACTTTTGGTTGGATAAACGTCATCAATACGCCGACACAGATTAGCGTATAGATCGTTTTAACCTCTTGCTTAGGTAAATGATCTTTTTGGAATAAAACAAGATATAAATAAAATCCGAGCAAGCCAAAAATTGCGCCACTTGCACCTACATGGATATAAGTAGGGGGCAGTAGAATGAAAGTAGTGATATTTGCTAAAATGCCTGTAATAAGAAAAAAAAACGTAAATTTAAGACTGCCCAGTAATCGTTCTAGGGGAGGACCAAAGATAGCCAGTGCAAAGCAGTTGAATAATAAATGTGAAAATGAACTGTGTAAAAATATCGGTGTAATCAAGCGCCACCATTCACCAGATGAGATATACAAGTTGATACCTAGACCTTTTTCAAATAAGAAACCTTCAGGTAGTATGGGTAACAAGTCTAAGAGAAATAGGAATATAGTTAAGGCTATTAAAGTCGTGACAAGTGGATAATAAGAAATATATTGCCGAAAACTCTCTGTTCGTATAAACATGGTTCACCATCCTTAAATCGTTCGAGTGTGTAAAACTATTAACATGGATAGATTTGAGTTTGTCTTAGATGGATTTATTATTACAGGCAGTACTATATATATTGGCGTAATCGATGGTAATTCCTATGTACATCTTTAAAATCTTTAAAAAATTTGAGTAGTGGATAGAAAGGAAGTTAGAAGTGATTAAAGGAATTGGAATGGACATTGTAGAGCTAGAAAGAATTCAAAAACTACTTGAACGGCAGCCGAAATTTATTGAAAGAATTTTAACTGAAGAGGAGCGGAAGACTTTTGTTAGTCTGAGTGCCCGTAGAAGAGTTGAATTTGTTGCGGGGCGGTTTGCTGCAAAAGAGGCATTTTCTAAAGCGGTAGGAACAGGGATAGGGGAAAATCTGTCGTTTTTAGATATTGAAGTAAAACCAAATGAACTTGGTAAGCCAGAAATTATTCGGCCAAATTCTGTACGGGCTCATCTTTCTATTACTCATAGTCGTGAATATGCCGCTGCTACGGTTATCATTGAAGAATAATAGGTTGCTTAGATGTAAATGTAAAATGTGATTTAGTAAGAAGATGATTTTTACCTTTCTTATCAGACGGGTCATATTCACCGGGGTTGTCTCATATATTCATAGTGCTATAGGGAGACAAGGCCCGGTAAAAGGTACATTGCAGGAAAGGTACTCTCGAATCAGTTTTTTATAAAAGCTGTTTAGCGATAATTAGACATGTTAAAACAACCAGAAATCATACATCATCCTACCGAGATATGCATAACCTCAATGACTGGATCCTGCCTTTTCCTCTCCCTTTTACGTTCAAATGACAAAAAGGGGTTGAAAAGATGAAGAAGATCGTAACGCTTTTTGCAGGAATCATGCTTTTGCTCATTCTTTCTGCCTGCGGACAAAAGTCACAAGGTGATGTGGTCAGTTCTTTAAATGACAAGGTTGAAGGAATGAAGGGATACAAAGCCCAGGCCAAAATGACTTTACAAATGGGTACGGATCCTCAAAGTTATGATGTTGAGATCTGGCATAAAAATCCTGATTTTTACAGGGTGAGCTTGAAGAATTCCTCAAAAGAACAAAGTCAAATGATTCTACGCAACAAAGATGGAGTGTATGTGTTGACGCCTGCATTAAATAAAAGCTTTAAATTTCAAAGTGAATGGCCGGAAAATAGTAGTCAAGCTTATTTATATGAGTCGTTAGTAAAGGATATTATTGAAGATAAAAGTGCGAAATTCACATCCACGGACGATCATTACGTGTTTGAAACAAAAACACGTTATCAAAATAATAAGATGCTACCTTTTCAAGAAATTACTATTAACAAAAAAGATCTATCGCCTGTTAGCGTGAAAGTAATGGATGCGGATCATAATTCGCTTGTAACGGTTGAATTTTCTAAGGTGAAGTTTGATGCGTCGTTTGATAAAGATGCGTTTGATATGCAAAAGAACATGACACGCGCAAAACTAGAAGTGCCTGTTATGAATGAAGTGAAGGATGAAGTATTTGCTGTTAAATATCCGACTGAAGCTAAAGGTGCAAATCTGAGTGATGAACAGGAAATCGCAACTGAAAATGGGAAGCGGGTTATTCTTACGTATGAAGGTGACAAGAGCTTTACACTGATTCAAGAAAAAGCAGAAGTAGTAGAAACCTCGCTTGTGGCAACGACTGTGAATGGAGAACCGGTTGATCTTGGGTTTACGGTAGGCGCCGCTACTTCAAACAGTGTGAAATGGACGTATAATGGGGTAGATTATACGCTTGTATCGAAAGATATGAAGAAAGAAGAATTATTGGAAATTGCGAGAACGGTTGATGGAACTTCAGAAAAATGATGAAATCGGTTCTCAGCTCAAGGGATCTTATTCCTTTGTGCTGAGGACCTTTTTATGTTGAGGATATGGGGACGGGGCTTAGCCGCCAATCACTATGTAAGATATACATTCTTTATTAAGAAAGTACTCCAAAATCCAGCTCAGCGCCTCCTCCATTGTGATTGGTGGGTGTAACCTGCTACAGGATGGTTCCTTTATAGAACAGGGTGACGTTTTAATTGCCCAATTTGACTTAAATGAAAGTTACTGTATAATTTTGGCACAATCGAGAAGGAAACTTTTCATGATTTCGTTTTTTTACTATACTAGTTATATACAAAAGAAAGAACGTGCTAGAATATTGTAGCGCTATTGCTTTTAATGTGGATAAAATGGATGGATAGGCAGTAGTGAGTCCGTAGATCTGAAGTGGTTAGAGAGAAGGGTAGCAATTGGAAAATAAGGAGTTTTATAGAGATACATGGGCAGAAGTTAATTTAGATCATATTTATAGAAATATCATAAATTTGAAGCAGCATCTATCATCGGAAACGAAATTATTTGCCGTCGTTAAGGCAAATGCTTATGGCCATGGTGCGGTAGATGTTGCGAAGACGGCTCTTTACGCGGGTGCTGATTATTTAGCTGTTGCTTTCTTAGATGAAGCCTTAGCATTAAGAAGAAAAGGAATTTTAGCACCAATTCTTGTATTAGGGGCGACGAGACCTGAAAGTGCAAAAATTGCGTCTAAGGAACGAATTACGCTCACTATTTTTCAAGATGATTGGATACAGAATGCAAAATCATATCTTCAAGATGAAGATATTTTATATGTTCATGTGAAATGTGATAGTGGAATGGGGCGTCTTGGCATTAGAAGTAGGGTAGAGCTTGAGGCTATTGAAAGCAGTCTACTAAAAGACTCACGGTTTGTTTTCGAAGGAATTTATACACACTTTTCTACTGCGGATAGCCTAAATAAAGACTACTACCATAAACAGCTGGATGTTTTTCAAAAAATGCTTTCCTGGCTAAAAACAAAACCTCAATTGATACATGCTTCGAATAGTGCAGCTTCATTAAGATATCCAGAAGCCACATTCAACTCAGTAAGAATGGGGATTGCTATGTACGGGTTAACGCCCTCTGTTGAAATGAAAGAATTATTACCTTATCCACTTTCTCCAGCTTTATCATTAAAAACAAGAATCGTAAATGTGAAAGAGCTGAAAAAAGGGGAGAGTGTTAGTTATGGGGCGACATATACCGCTATGGAGAATGAGTGGATTGCTACGCTTCCAATAGGGTATGCAGATGGCTGGATACGTAAGCTTCAAGGGCAAGAGGTACTTATAAACGGCGAAAAAGCGCCAATAGTTGGTCGGATTTGTATGGATCAATGCATGATTAAAGTCCCTAAAAACACGCCAATCCATACAGAAGTAACGTTAATCGGTGAGGATAATGGACAAGAGATTACGGTTGATGAAATAGCGGAGAAGTTAGAAACGATCAATTATGAGATTACTTGTATGATTGCATCAAGAATACCTCGGGTGTATATTAAAAATGGTAAAACAATACACACGGTGAACGCTTTATTAGAATAGATAAAAAAGGGAGAACTAAAATGACTTGTCGATGTGTATTTATTTTAGCCCTCATTAACTGCCTGAAAAAGCCTGATTGTTGAGATACAATGAGACTACTGATGAGTGAGTTGAGGTAAAGTTATCTTCTGAAGAGGGTCACATAGACGAAGACATGAGGACGCGGCGCACTTAGTCAGTGATTCATCTTAGTTCGTACTGTCGATTTATCTACGCTACGCGGAGACATTAGCTACTATAGAACGGACTAACAAGCAGTGGGGGAAAAGAGCCCCCTACTGCTTGAAGTTTCGCTTTATGCAGAAGTCTCTGATTCTCTGAGGCGAGGAAATGGTCCTCAGTCACCTTGTATGTGCTCGGACTTTCGGAGTCTTTTGTAGCACAATGACTGACATCGGCTTATCCAATGAATTATTTTTAGAAAAATGAATAAGTTTTACGGGTTTTTGTTGATAATAATATATAGTCTAGAATATACTCTTTGCAGATAGTGATTTTAATGGTAAGATTGAAAAGGATTAGTATTAGGTGTGTAGTGATTGGTGGAGGTGTATGTTTGTGTCTGAATCCAGCGCAACAAGAGAGATAATAATTCGATTACCTCAAAATTTCCTAACCGAATTAGATGGTTATGTAACTGAAGAAAATGTTAATCGCAGTGAATTTATTTATCGTGCGACGAAAATGTATCTTCGTGAACGTAAAAAAAGAGAGTTTCGCGAATCCATGAAACGTGGTTATATTGAAATGGCCACCTTGAATCTAACCCTTGCTTCTGAAGCATTCCTTGCTGAATATCCAGAATATGAGGCCGAACATTCCGTTGCACGATTAGCAAGCGGAGGCTGAGCACTTGATTGTTGTTAAGCGCGGTGACGTATACTTCGCAGACCTGTCTCCGGTTGTAGGTTCTGAACAAGGTGGAACCCGTCCGGTACTCATCCTTCAGAATGATATTGGAAATCGCTTTAGTCCAACTGTGATTGTAGCAGCTATTACTGCACAGATACAGAAAGCTAAGCTACCTACACATGTGGAGATTAATGCAAAGAAATATGGATTTGAACGTGATTCGGTCATCCTTTTAGAACAGATACGCACAATTGATAAGCAGCGTTTAACAGACAAAATTACACATCTGGATGAACCAATGATGCATAAGGTAAATGAAGCTTTACAGATTAGTCTGGGACTAGTAGAATTTTAGTATGTGAAAAAATGGTTTTTCCTTCGAAGAGGACGTCTTTATATAATAATTTATGCCTAATGATAGGTGCAGTAACGATTTTAGCTTTTTGCTGAAATCGTTATTTTTTTTGTTTCTAGTTAGATATTAAATAATGGCTCTGTTAAACTTGCCTGTTGGTTTGAAAAGAAAGGGGTTCGACTTTTCCGCGGGCAGTCCGATATCCTCGGGGCTGTACGCCTGTTGGGTCTCCCTTTGACTCGCTTTTCACGCAGGGGTCTCACGCCTTCCGCTCCAATTACCATCGTGACAAAAATCATAATTAAAAATTGGTATTGAAAATAAAAAAAGAATTTTCTTAAAATAGGTTTAATCCTCCATGAAAGAGGGTTTTATTAAAGTTGAGGCTTCTAAAATGATGTTCATTGCTTGCATAAAAGGCAGGTTAAGTAAATTTCAATTATTGAACAAAATAATAAAAAAGAGCCATTAGATGTAACGATTGAACATTACTATTCTTATAGGAAAAAGAAACATGTGTAATATTTTGTCAGTATTAAGAAGAAGCAGTTAAGTTTGTTTTACATTTACTTAACATCCCTGTGAAGTAGACATAGAGTCTGCGGGGGTATGTTAAAATGGGAGGAAATTATGAATCAAGTAGTTTTTACATTTATTACCCAAAATCGTGATTACATACTAGAGGAATGGATGAATCTCATGAAGGAAAATGCCGATGAGCGCCTTATTAATGTGATTTCCAATGAGATGTTTGTACAAACGAGCGCAGAGTATATCGATTTGATTATTTCCAACACAAGAAGAAACAATGAAGAGTTCACTTACAAACTTTCTGAATTTGCGGAGAAGGCTGTTCGTTTAGGGTGGCCGCTTTCTTTCTTAATTGAAGGAATTCATAAATTTACTCTATGTGTGATTAATGGAATGGTCTTAAAGGGGCAGGTTACAAAAGACAATCAAATGGAGATCATATACGATTTAGATAAATGGACTTCGCCTATGAAGCAGGAAATTATTTCTACCTACACCCAAACGTGGGAAGGGACAGTCTCTCTTCAAAAAATAGCGCTACAAGAACTATCCGCACCACTAATCCCTGTTATGGAAGGGATTACCATCATGCCGTTAATTGGGACCATTGATACAGAACGGGCTAAACAAATTATGGAAAACTTACTGACTGGAGCCGTTAAACAGCGTTCAGAGGTCGTTTTAATTGATATTACTGGTGTTCCGGTAGTAGACACAATGGTTGCTCATCATATTATTCAAGCGGCAGAAGCGGTCCGACTTGTTGGGGCGAAATGCATGATTTGTGGCATTCGTCCTGAAATTGCTCAAACGATTGTTAGTTTAGGAATAAATTTAAATGAAATCGTTACAAAGAATTCATTGAAAAAGGGAATTGACGCTGCCTTAGAATTAACAAACCGTAAGATTGCTAAGGTGGAGGAATGAAAATGAGAATTCCAATATTAAAGCTATATGATTACCTATTGGTGTCGATCCAATGGGAATTGGATGATGCTACAGCACTCGGTTTTCAAGAAGATTTATTACAAAAAATTCATGATACGAGCGCGAATGGTGTTGTAATTGATTTAACTTCCATTGATTTTATTGATTCTTTTATCGCAAAAGTGCTGGGAGATGTATTAAGTATGTCAAAACTGATGGGAGCAAAAGTGGTGATCACCGGAATTCAGCCTGCTGTTGCGATAACCTTAATCGAGCTTGGTATTAGCCTGGAAGGAGTTATGACAGCATTAGATTTAGAGAAAGGCCTGGAGAAATTACAACAGGAATTGGGGGAATAATGGTATGGAGTTCCAATCCTGCGTGAAAATTATCAATGAATGGGATATAGTCGCCGCGCGCCAATTGGGGCGAAATGTCGCAAAAGAGCTGGGATTTGGTACTGTCGACCAAGCACGTATTACGACGGCTATCAGTGAACTAGCCAGAAATATATATTTATACGCTGGACGTGGCAGCGTCTGTATAGAAAAAGAGTACGAGCATGGAAAATCCGGTATGAAGATCATAGCAAGTGATGAGGGACCGGGGATACAGGATATCCGGAAAGTCATGGAAGATGGGTATACAACTTCTGGAGGGCTAGGAGCAGGTCTTCCAGGAGTAAAACGTTTAATGGATGAGTTCGATATCGATTCGTTTCCAAGTAAGGGAACCACAATCACAACCATTAAATGGCTTCGTTAGGAGGGTATTATGGAATACAGAGAGAACATGAAAAATAAATACCGTGAAGCTCTCTCTACTTATTTGCAAGATCAAACGGAGCAAGCGTTATATCAAGGGCAAAAAATAAGTAAAAAATCGATTGAATATAATATTGCACCAGAAGAAATTATTAATATACATAAAAATATCCTTATGGATGTTTACCCAGACACCCCAGAGAAAGTTCTAGATTCCTTCGATTTCCTACTCGAGGTCATGATGGGTTACGGTTTTGCTTATCGTGAACATCAAAATCTCAGACATATCCAGCAAGAACTTGAATCGGAAATTAAAATTGCTGCCAATGTTCAGTCTACTTTGCTTGAAACAACAATTCCAAATGTGGATGGTCTTGAAATTGGAGCAATAAGTGTACCAGCAAGACAAATGAGTGGTGACTATTACCATTTTGTTCAAGATGAAAAGAAACATATTGGTGTGGCCATTGCGGATGTAATTGGGAAGGGAATTCCTGCAGCACTTTGTATGTCAATGATTAAATATGCGATGGATAGTCTACCAGAGCACCGGCATAATCCAAGTAGCGTATTAGAGAGCTTGAATCGTGTCGTAGAACACAATGTTGATCCCAGCATGTTTATTACGATGTTTTATGGGTTATATAACCCAGAGAAACATTTATTCTCCTATTCAGCTGCTGGCCATGAGCCTGGCTTTTATTACGAAGCAGCTACAAAGGAATTTACAGATTTAAGTGCAAGAGGATTATTGCTAGGTGTTGATAAGAAAACGAAGTATGTACAGTATGAAAAAAAAGTAGAGCGCGGAGATATGATTATTTTGTTATCAGATGGTGTAACAGAATGTCGTACAAGTGAAGGTTTTATAGAGAGAGAAACCTTGATTAAATTTATTCAAAAGAACATGCACCTGCATGCACAAGATATCGTTCATCATCTCTTTAAGCAGCTTGAGAAAATGCAGCATTTTCAACTGCGTGATGATTTTACATTACTTATTTTAAAAAGAAATGTTTAATGTGATGATAAGTGGGTAAATAAATCGAAGGAGATTCGTATAAAAAAGGTGGGGGCATAGAAATGGATATTACAGTGGATGTAAAAGATATTACCTCCGGGGTAGAAGTGCGAGTGAAAGGTGAAATTGATGCATATACAGCTCCTAAGCTTAGTGAAGCATTATATCCTTTATCTAAGCGAGAGGG
This sequence comes from Peribacillus huizhouensis, assembly GCF_014138605.1. Taxonomy (GTDB): domain Bacteria; phylum Bacillota; class Bacilli; order Bacillales; family DSM-1321; genus Peribacillus; species Peribacillus huizhouensis. Next base: position 24,013 of record NZ_JACJHX010000029.1, read on the forward strand.
AATTGTTATGATTGTCGATTTAACAGAGGTTTCGTATATGGATAGTACTGGTCTAGGCATTTTCGTTGGTTTATTTAAAAGTGTACGTGCGCATAATGGTGTGTTTACGCTAGTTGGACTGTCGGAACGTTTACAACGACTGTTTGATATTACTGGTCTCGCTGATATCATTGATATAAAAAGTCATGCAGAGGGTGGAGTAGAATGAGTCAAGCATATGAATATATTGAAATGAAGATCCCGGCTAAACCTAATTTCATTGGGGTTATTTGGTTAACGCTTTCTGGAATAGCTAGTCGAATGGGCTTCACCTATGATGAAATTGAGGATTTGAAGATTGCTACAAGTGAAGCGTGTACGAATGCCGTACAACATGCATATAAAGGGCAGGATCATGGGCAAGTGAAAATTAGTTTTGGTTTATATGAAGACCGTTTGGAAGTAATGGTATCCGACAGTGGGAAAAGTTGTAACTTTGATGAAGTGCGTCAAGGTCTTGGACCATATAAAAATGAGCATGAGGTTGAATTCTTAAGAGAAGGAGGTTTGGGCCTCTACCTCATTGAGACTCTTATGGATGAAGTGAAAATTCATCAACATGAAGGGGTCACAGTATTCATGACTAAGTTTGTTGAGGGAGAGCGGGTGGAGATGGATGCAAAAACACTCTCAACCTAATCAAGCTACAAAAGATGAAGTTCATAAATGGATTCGAGCTTATCAACACAACCAGGATGATGAGGCCCAAAATCAGCTGGTCCTCCATTATAGAAATTTAGTCGAAGCCATTTCTAGAAAATATTCCAAGGGCAATGCATCTCATGAAGATATTGTACAAGTGGGAATGATTGGACTATTAGGAGCGATTCGCAGATACGACGAATCTTTCGGTAAAAGCTTTGAAGCCTTTGCAGTACCTACAGTGATCGGTGAAATTAAAAGGTATTTACGTGATAAAACGTGGAGTGTCCACGTTCCTAGACGAATTAAAGAGCTTGGTCCGAAAATAAAAGTAGCTGTGGAAGAGTTAACCACGGTTCTCCATCGCTCTCCTAAAATTGGAGAAATTGCTGAATTTATAGGAGTAGCTGATGAAGAAGTGTTAGAAGCTATGGAAATGGGAAAAAGCTATCAAGCTTTATCTGTTGATCATTCGATGGAAGCTGATTCAGAAGGTGGCACCGTAACACTGCTTGATATTTTCGGAGATGTTGATGAAGGATTCGAACGAGTCAATCAGCGCATGGTGTTGGATCAAGTGCTTCATGTGTTAAGTGAAAGAGAAAAATGCATTATACAATTTACGTATTTAGAAAATCTGAGTCAAAAAGAGGCTGGCGAGAAACTTGGGATTTCACAAATGCATGTTTCCAGACTACAACGCAGAGCAATTAAGAAGCTCCGGGAAGCGATATATGCAGAGAATAAATCGGAGTTTGTTCAATGATAACGGAGCTTTATTCCGAGAATCAATTCGAGATATGGACTTTTCAATCATCTAAAAACGGAGCGACTTATTGTGGAGATGATTATTATATAGCACATACAGAGGAGTATCTTCTTTGCGTACTTGCAGATGGTCTAGGTAGTGGGGAGTTTGCCTATGAATCTTCTCATGCAGTCATTGAAGAGATTATGGCAAACCAAAACAAAGATGTAGAAGCTCTTATGGATTTAGGGAATGGAGTGTTGACGAATAAAAGAGGGGCTGCTGTATCTGTAATAAAGATTTATTTCGATACAAAAGAGTTTGTATATAGCTCAGTTGGAAACATTCGATTCTTTTTGTATAATCCTAAAAAGGAAAAACTAGTTTACCCACTTCCTGTTACTGGATTTCTATCTGGAAGGGCACAAAAATATCGTACTCAGAGATTTAAATATGAACCAGGGGCGAGCTTCATTCTTCATTCAGACGGTGTTCTACTTCAAGGAGCAAAAGCTCTTTTGAAATCCCGTTCTCCTTTGGAGCAGAAAACCCGAGAAATAATTGAAGGAATAAAGGCGGTCCAAGTCGATGACTCAACATTTATTATAGGAAGCTTACTTTCATGAAACTTTGGAAAGTAAGCTTTTTATTATGAGGAATTATTTGAAATAATTTTATTAGGGGTTTTTCTCACCAAATTCGCAACCATTCGAGGTTTTTGCTAGACTAGACGTATAAGGAATTTTTTAGCAGAGGGAATATTAACAATTAGCTTGGAGGAAAAACTGTGATTGTAGCGGAAACTCAAACAAAAGAAATTTTAGAAAAAGTATCTAGTGAGCTATCATTGAAAACACATCAAGTACAAAATGTAATGAACTTGCTCAAAGAGGGTAATACCGTACCTTTTATTGCGAGGTATCGAAAAGAAATGACCGGCTCATTAGATGAAGTACAAATTAAGACGATCATGGAACGTTCGAATTACTTGGAAAACTTAAATCAACGGAAGTCCGAGGTTATACGAAATATAGAGGAACAAGGAAAGCTTACTCCGGACCTACAGTTACAAATTACAAAGGCGGATAAACTTCAGGAAGTAGAAGATCTATATCGTCCATATAAACAAAAAAGAAGAACGAAAGCGACAGTGGCAAAAGAAAAAGGCTTAGAGCCTCTGGCTATATGGTTGCTTGAATTTCCTGTATCTAAATCGATTGAGGAAAAAGCAGGTGAGTTTTTATCTGAAGAGCTTGATGTTCCTACTATCGAAGATGCAATCAATGGTGCAAAAGATATTATTGCAGAGATTATCGCAGATGATGCAGAATATCGTAAAAAAATAAGAGCGGACGTTTTTAAAACGGGTACATTCGTATCGACTGTCAAAGATGAAGAAAAAGATGAAAAGAAAATATTTGAAATGTATTATGAGTACTCTGAACCTGTTCATAAAATAGTGCCGCATCGAGTATTGGCTTTGAATCGCGGAGAAAAGGAGGATGTACTTAGAATTTCCATCGTTCCAAACACAGAAGCTATTATTGCTTATTTAGAAAAGGTGGTTACGAAAGATGCGATCTCTAGTGCAGTTACTCCAATTAAGGAAGCGATTGAGGATAGCTTTAAACGCCTAATCATGCCTTCTGTTGAACGTGAAATTAGAAAAGAGTTAACAGAAAAAGCTGAAGATCAGGCGATTCATATCTTCTCAGAAAATCTACGCAATCTTTTGTTGCAACCACCTTTAAAAGGGAAGGTCGTTCTTGCACTTGACCCTGCGTATCGAACTGGCTGTAAGCTCGCTGTGATTGATGAAACAGGAAAAGTATTGGCGATTAATGTCATATATCCTCACCCTCCAGTAAATAAGAAAGACGCTGCTCGGGATACGACAATATCACTTTTACAAGAATATCAAGTAGAAATTGTTGCAATTGGAAATGGAACGGCTTCTCGTGAATCTGAACAATTTATTGCGGATATTCTGAAAGAAGTTCAGGAACAAATTTCGTACATTATCGTCAACGAAGCGGGAGCAAGTGTCTACTCTGCATCTGACATCGCTCGTGTAGAGTTTCCTGATCTTGCGGTAGAAGAACGGAGTGCTGTTTCTATCGGTCGCCGTTTACAAGATCCGTTAGCAGAGTTGGTGAAAATTGATCCGAAGTCAGTAGGGGTAGGTCAATATCAGCATGATGTCTCGCAAAAGAAATTATCAGAATCGCTTGCCTTTGTTGTCGAGACAGCTGTTAACCAAGTAGGTGTGAACGTCAATACAGCCTCTCCATCTCTTCTTCAGTATGTAGCTGGGCTCTCAAAGTCCGTTGCACAAAATATTGTGAAGAGGCGGGAAGATGAAGGGAAGTTTACAAGTAGAAAAAGCTTAAAAGGGATCCCGCGCCTCGGAGCTAAAACCTATGAGCAATGCATCGGTTTCTTAAGAGTAGTAGACGGTGAAGAGCCATTGGACCAGACATCCATTCATCCTGAAAACTATGGGGCGGTTAATAAACTTTTGAAAAAATTAGGATTTACTTCTCGCGACATTGGCACTGATGCACTCAATGATGCATTGTCTAATCGTGGAGATATAAAGGAATTGGCGGAAAGTTTAGAAATTGGGGATATTACGTTAAAGGACATTATGGATGATTTAAGAAAACCTGGTCGAGACCTTCGTGATGATTTGGCAAAACCATTATTGAAACAAGATGTCCTAAAACTAGAAGACTTAGCAAAAGGAATGGAGCTTCAAGGAACCGTTCGGAATGTTGTTGACTTTGGTGCTTTTGTTGATGTTGGGGTTAAACAAGATGGTCTTGTTCATATTTCAAAACTGAGCAATAAATTCGTGAAGCATCCACTCGATATTGTAGCTGTCGGAGATGTAGTAACTGTTTGGGTAGATTCAGTAGATATGAATAAGCAAAGAGTAGCATTAACGATGCTTCAACCAAAAGACCAACTATAAAGTGAAACTTCTATCAGTGGGGATTCTCATCCCCTACTGATTGTTAGTCCCGTTCTACTGTCGCTTGATATCGATCAAACGACAGCAATCTCTAAACCTTGTGATGGGGTATTATTGCCTGTTAATGCGGGATAAAATGTAAAAAAACACTTTCATAATATTCGAAGGTGTTTTTTTGTTAGAACTTTTTCGTTAATAATGAACACTTTCGTTATTCCAATAGTAAAACCAACATTGATTCAGCATCTTCACTTGAACATGATTTTTTTCGTGGAATGCCCTACGAATTTGATTTTGAAGCCATATAGGCATGGAATAAGCCTCCAGTTAATTCGACGTTTTTTATTATTATATGAAATGAGTGGTTGTCTCGTGTCCATGACAAGCCTAAAAACATCCATTAGCCTTCTGATCCCAACTAACTATGATGGAAATGGTCCCCGTTACCAAAAATGTGTCACCTTATGAAGGTGGCAGTGAAGAGTAGATTTGCGAAGCCCCGCCCCTTTTCCAGAAAAAGAGAATCAAATCCAAGATATGCTTTAAGATAGAATCATCTTCGTTTATGATAAAGGGGAAGATGGATATTGTATGTTAGAGAGGGGTGAAGGAGTGGAAAAACAGCAACTTCAAAAACTTGTAGAAGAAATTTCACTAAAGGATTTTGGGAGGGCTTTTAGGCATCAAGCATCTTTCAATCCTCGTCTCAGAACGACAGGTGGGAGATATCTTTTGCGCTCGCATGATATAGAAATCAACAAAAAATATTATGATGAGAGAGGTACAGGAGAGCTTATCGGCATTATTAAGCATGAGCTTTGCCATTATCACCTTCATCTTGAGGGAAAGGGGTATCAACATAGAGATGCAGATTTTAAAACGCTACTCAAACAGGTGGGGGCTCCTAGATTTTGTACACCCTTATCAATGGACAAGAATAAGGTAAAGCAAAACCAGAAAATATATCAATATGCTTGTAAGGCATGTAGCCAATTGTATATAAGGAAAAGAAGAATAAATACTTCAAGGTATGTTTGTGGAGCGTGTAAAGGGAGGCTGTTTCTTACTGATAGGAAAGAGGTTTAAAAAAAATGAAAAGATGCTTGACTTTAGTTTAAAACGTCCTTATAATCTAAAGAGTCGACAAAAGATAACAAAAAGTTATTACGACGTTAGAGTCTTTGAGTTCTATAGTAAGACACCAAATTTTTATATTATTCCGCAGTAGCTCAGTGGTAGAGCATTCGGCTGTTAACCGAACGGTCGTAGGTTCGAATCCTACCTGCGGAGCCAATTTGGGGAAGTACTCAAGAGGCTGAAGAGGCGCCCCTGCTAAGGGTGTAGGTCGGGTAACCGGCGCGAGGGTTCAAATCCCTCCTTCTCCGCCAGCTACAATTATTACGACGGCCCCTTGGTCAAGCGGTTAAGACACCGCCCTTTCACGGCGGTAACACGGGTTCGAATCCCGTAGGGGTCATTTTTTTGATTATTAATATTTAGTTAAGGTCCCGTGGTGTAGCGGTTAACATGCCTGCCTGTCACGCAGGAGATCGCGGGTTCGATTCCCGTCGGGACCGCCATTTGTTTTAAAAGTTATGCAAGTATTAATAAGTTTATTGGGTAATGTTTTTTTGTTCATAATTCGATGGGCTATAGCCAAGCGGTAAGGCAACGGATTTTGATTCCGTCATGCGAAGGTTCGAATCCTTCTAGCCCAGCCATTTTTTATTTTTAACATAAGGAATATTCTTGATGAGCCATTAGCTCAGTTGGTAGAGCATCTGACTTTTAATCAGAGGGTCGCAGGTTCGAATCCTGCATGGCTCACCACTTGTCTTATGCGGGTGTGGCGGAATTGGCAGACGCACCAGACTTAGGATCTGGCGCCGCGAGGCGTGGGGGTTCAAGTCCCTTCACCCGCACTTTCAAAACTGCGTTGACACCAAATGTAGAACGTGGTACATTATTTAATGTCGCTTGCGGTCGTGGCGGAATGGCAGACGCGCTAGGTTGAGGGCCTAGTGGGGGCGACCCCGTGGAGGTTCAAGTCCTCTCGGCCGCACCAAACAAATGTAACTTAGTAAGTATTTGCGCCCGTAGCTCAATTGGATAGAGCGTCTGACTACGGATCAGAAGGTTATGGGTTCGACTCCTTTCGGGCGCGCCATATAGACGGGAAGTAGCT
>NZ_JACJHX010000030.1 GCF_014138605.1 Peribacillus huizhouensis
ACGGGCGCTTACGTTCTACCCCGGCCACTATCAATCTATAAGACTAAATAAAAAATAGTCAACCAGATTTTCTCTGGCTGACCTTATAATACGAACGGGCGCTTTAATGGCATAAGGATCACTAAAATTATGAAAAAACGATACTTCACATCCATAATGGTATTTTACTATGACGTATTCGTTTGTTGTAATTCTATGGCGTGTACTGGAAACATTTATCCTAATGAGGGATGGTTCCTTGCATGTCTCTTTATTTAGTGGGCCAGTAGTTATTAGCCTACGTTCTAAGAAAGTTCTAAATGATTTTTTTGGTATTTACTATGAAAAAGGTTATAAATTAATATCCACCTGATGAAAAAAAGACATGGAGAATCCATGTCGGTAGTGCTCTTTATTTAATATCCCCAATATTGTTGATCATAAGGAAAGTAAGGGGTTTGTTGGTGTTGCTCCATATTTTGTGCTTGCTGATTAAAATAATAAGGTGTATTTTCCTTTTGTCTGCTGCAGTCCTTGTATGGCCCAATATATGTTGTTGGTTTAACTGGTGAAATTACTCGTTTCCATTGATTCTCATCGAGACAATAGGTATTTGACATGATATTTGCAGGAGTGAATTTTAAGATGTCAGAACCTAAAATTACTTCTGGAGTAGGTGCATCAAAAATTGCTAAGAGATGAGTGTTATCAACTGTAGCTACTTCAAAGTGCCACCAACCTTGTGGAACGTTCGCCACTTGTCCAGGTGTAATAGGATAATGGAGAATTTCTTTAGTATATGGGTTCAGAATTGATACTGTAGCAGCACCAGAAATACAATAGACTAACTCTGCTGCATTTTGGTGATAATGCGGTTCCACAATATTATTTACACTAAGAAAAATGTCTAACAGAGACACATTCTCTAATGAATTCAACTGTTTAATACCTAATACGTTAATATAGTTTTTATTATCTTTTTTATATAAGGGACTTCTATTCACGTCAAAAGTGTATTGAGTTGTTGGTGATGTATAATCTATATTTCCAACCATAACATAGTTTCACCTCTTATTATTAACTATAGGCATGTTATGTAAAAGCAATAATAAGGTTCGTATCAATTAAAAAATTCCAGTATTTTACTAATAAAGCTGATATACAAATAATATAATTTAAAAACAAGGGGGGATAGAATGTTTGAACAGGACGAAAGGTTGATTACTGAAAGTATCGATCGTTTAGAAAGTAATGAGCTGTTGATTGTAAGTCAAAAAGAGGAATATATCAAACTTTTAGAGCTACAAGAACAAAAATTTCTCGAAAGAGCTGAAAAGGTAAAGCCAATCATTTCATACCTAAAAAAACATCATTATTCTTTTTATAATAAAAAGTTCGATTGCCGTTCGTATAAAGGCCCAATTATCGGTCGAAATGAAAATGAGGTGTACATTTACGAAGGGGAATGGTCATTGGTTACTTCAAAAAATCTACAAACAGGGAAAAAAGACTCGATGATGATTAAGACCTTTTTAGATGAAAATTCATTTAAGGATGCGATGGATGCTTTATTAGAAACGGCATTTCTGCAAGAGAATGAATTAACAATTGATCAAAAGAAAATAGAGAATGCAAACAAAGATCTCAATAGTGTATTTGGGTAAATCTGAATAAAGAATCTTTATAGAATTGTAGATTCAACATGGCGAAGGGATCTCCACTTATTAACTATTTTAACTGTCAAGAAACTCTTGACAGTTCTTTTCATCTTCAATGCAATCTCCTCCCTATATTATAAAGAATATTAATATTATTTATGTTCAATTGTTTTGGTAAAAAGAAGCTGCTGTCTAAAAGCAAATGCTTTTGGACAGCCACTAAATTTTACTTTGTAATCTTTACTCTCTAGTACTACTATCCCATCGAACATTGGCACCCAATGATTCATTTGTAATGCGTAATGGAACCATAGTTGAGCCATTGGTTATTCCGCAGGTTTTGATAAATCAAACGAAGTAGTATTACCATTTGATTTAATATTAGCTTTTCTATTGCCGATATTTAAAAAATCGTTTTTGCACTTTAGATCCAGTAACTTTTTTAGTGCTACTTTCAAATTGTACAGTAACATCTAATGCCTCAAAGATTGGTCATTGGAACGGGGGTTGTGCCGTTATTATGTAGGCACTTTGATTATAGCTTTGTTTTACACAATTAAGATAAACGCTAGCGCTAACAGTTGCAGGTTTAGCAGGTGTAGATGTGCTAGGTTTAGGTAGTGTTTTTGAAGAACCAAGTCCATTGGTAATTACTCTCCGAAACTTAACCCCCATTTTACAATTAGTCCATCTGTAATGCCCACCATTACTATCGGTACGCCCTAGATGAGCATCTGCTTTAGGTACTTGTGTAGTTACAAGGACTAACGGAAGTAGTCCAATAGAAAGTTTTTTCATACAATATACCACTTATCAAAACATCGATTATATAAAATAATCCTATGAATAGATATATCGATATATTATGGGTGATCTAATATCGAAAAATCCAAACTTCTTAGATTTTTTGTAGCTACATCGTTAGCTGTTGTTTCATGAGGAGTTTCCACATCATCTTTAGCATTCTCTTAAAATGAATATTTTACAAATTTAAGAAGTGATTAATTATCTGTAATAATTCCAAAAAACGGTTCATATGAATGATCTAAGTGAGGTTGTCCAAAAAGACAGGGAAATCTCATGTAAATAGCTTTATTAATACGTGGCTTTATATAGGGAACAAATTGCATCCAAACTCTTCTTAATGTTATTTATTTACATGCGCTGTAGGGAGTACTCAAGATAAGTTGTTATAAAAAAATAAACCTCCTGTAATAAACAGGAGGAAAAAACATTAATGGATTTGGCGGTAAAGTCCAATTACTCTTCCAAGAATTGATACGTTCCCAAGAATGATTGGTTCCATATTGGAGTTTTCGGGTTGTAAACGGATGAAATCTTTTTCTTTAAAAAAGCGTTTAACCGTTGCTTCATCATCCTCAGTCATAGCAACAACAATATCACCATTATTCGCGGTACTTTGTTGCTTCACAATAACATAGTCGCCATCATGGATTCCAGCTTCAATCATACTATCGCCCATAATTTCGAGCATGAAGACATGTTCGTCATGTGTTGCCATCGATTCTGGAAGTGGGAAATACTCCTCAATGTTTTCAATTGCAGTAATTGGTAGACCAGCTGTTACCTTTCCGAGTAAAGGCACATTGATGACGTTGTTTTTTGGTATATTGTGCGTTTCAGATGGATCTAGTATTTCAATGGCACGAGGTTTGGTAGGATCGCGACGAATAAGACCTTTACTTTCTAATCTTGATAAATGACCGTGAACTGTCGAGCTTGAAGCTAAACCAACAGCTTCTCCAATCTCTCTCACTGAAGGTGGATAGCCTTTAGTACGAACTTCGTCTTTAATAAAATCCAATATATCATTTTGCCTTTTTGAAAGCTTAGACATACTTTCACCCCTTCTCTCTTATTCTTGTTTTTATTATATCACGCGAAAAAAAAAGATACAAACATAAGTTCGAATAATGTTGACTAAAAACAGATGTTCGGTATATACTGAGATTAACAAATTGCGAACAGGCATTCGATTTTGGAGGGAATAACGATGAAAAAACTATTAAAAAGTTATACTTATACACTTTCACTAGCAGTAATCGTGTTTATTTTTTCTTTATTTTTCTCAATGAATAAAAATTATGATAACCTTGACAAATATATCTCTATTACAGTAGATCATGGTGATACTCTATGGAAAATGGCTGAAGTATACAAAACAGAAGATTTATCGAGAGATGAGTTCATAAACTGGATTATTACTCATAATGAAATATCTGCAAATTCACTTGTACCAGGAGATTCTATTATTATACCAGTAACTAAAACAAATCTAAGTTTAGCAAGTAAGCAATAAGAAAGTTGGAAATAAATGAGAGCAATTATATACTGCCGTGTTAGTACAGAAAAAGAATCACAAGAAACATCTTTAGTCAGACAGGAAGAAGAGTTGAGAAAACTAGCAAGTAAATCAGAATTTGAAATTGTTTCTGTTATTAAAGAACAAGCAAGCGGTTACGAACTTAATCGTGATGGCATTTTTGAAATGTTAGATATCTTAAAAAAGAAGCAGGCTGACGTTCTATTAATTCAAGATGAAACGAGGCTTGGTCGTGGAAACGCGAAAATTGCCCTTTTTCATGTAATTATTAAGGAAGGTGTAAAAATTTATTCTTTATCACATGATGGGGAAATTGAACTATCTGATTCAGATTCGATGGTCATTAATATTGTCGGAATTGTTGAGGAGTACCAGCGGAAGTTACATAATATTAAAATTAAACGTGGTATGCAGCGGGCAGTTGAAAATGGATTTCGACCACAAAAAAATCTGGCCAATCAAGGAATGAGTGGTGGAAGAGAAAGAAAAGAAGTTCCAATTGAAGAAATAGTAAAACTTCGAAACAACGGACTTACATTTGCAGAAATTGCAGCAACTTTACGAGGATTTGGTTATCAAGTTTCAAAAGCAACAATAAATCGAAGATATTTAGAATACAAAGCTGTAAAAGAAGATTAATCAAGAGCAGAGAACTTGTATTTTCGCTTTTTTTTTTATAACATGACACTATTAAAAGTAAAAGGGAGCGAAAATATGTTATCGAAAGAAAAGTTAGCTCGTATAAATGAACTGGCTAAGAAGGCCAAGACCAGCTCATTGACAGTGGAGGAAGCGAAAGAACAATCTAAGCTGAGAAGTGAGTACTTAGAAACGTTTCGGAAATCTATGTCAAATACGATCGAGCATTTGACAATTATTGACCCAGAAGGAAACGATGTTACACCTGAAAAGCTTAAAAGTATTAAAGATTCAAAAAATCGTTTACATTAATAGATGAAATAAAAAGAATATCGGTTTCGATATTCTTTTTTTGTTTGAAGAATGAGCGGATTATTGAAGGAAGACAGGGCACTTTAATAAAGTATCTGAATTATTGTTGTTTTTATCAAAATGACACTATAATATAGTAAGGGTATACATAAAGGAAGGATGGTTTTATGTTAAACAAAACTGATGCACTTTCAATCAATACAATTCGTACACTGTCAATTGATGCTATTGAAAAAGCAAATTCTGGACACCCTGGAATGCCGATGGGCGCTGCTCCGATGGCTTACACTCTTTGGACCCAGTTTATGAATCACAATCCGAAAAATCCAACTTGGTTTAATAGAGACCGTTTTGTTCTTTCAGCTGGACATGGATCGATGCTATTGTATAGTCTTTTGCATTTATCAGGCTATGATTTATCAATGGATGATATTAAAAATTTCCGCCAATGGGGTAGCAAAACACCAGGTCATCCTGAATATGGACATACTGCAGGGGTAGATGCAACAACTGGGCCTCTAGGCCAAGGTATTGCAATGGCAGTAGGTATGGCTATGGCTGAACGTCATTTAGCAGGAACATATAATCGTGGCTCATATAATGTAGTAGATCATTATACATATGGTATTTGTGGAGACGGGGATTTAATGGAAGGTGTGTCTTCAGAGGCCGCTTCGTTAGCTGCTCACCTTAAGCTTGGTAGAATGGTCGTTTTATATGATTCAAATGACATTTCACTTGATGGGGATTTGGACAAATCTTTTAGTGAAAGTGTTGAAGGTCGTTTTAAGGCATACGGCTGGCAGTATATACGTGTTGAAGATGGAAATGATTTGAGTGAAATCGCTAAAGCTTTGGAATTGGCGAAATCAGATGAATCACGTCCAACACTTATTGAAGTGAAAACTGTTATTGGTTATGGTTCACCTAACCGATCTGGTAAATCATCCTCTCACGGAGCTCCATTAGGTGCTGAAGAATTAAAACTTACAAAAGAGTATTATAAATGGACATTTGAAGAAGATTTCCATGTACCAAATGAAGTATATGAACATTTTAAGAAAGCGGTAGTAGAAGAAGGCGTTAAAAAAGAAGCCGCATGGGAAAGCTTATTTAGTGATTACAGAAGAGAATATCCCGAATTAGCGGCGCAACTTCAAGCAGCAATCAATGGCGAATTACCTGAGGGATGGGATCAAGACATCCCAGTATACGAAGAAGGGAAAAGTCTGGCTTCAAGGGCTTCAAGCGGTGAAGTATTGAATGCTATTGCTTCTAATCTACCAAGTTTCCTTGGTGGTTCAGCTGATTTGGCCGGTTCAAACAACACATTGATTAAAGCGGCTACAGACTTTGTCCCAGGTGAGTATGAAGGTCGTAATATTTGGTTTGGTGTTCGTGAATTTGCAATGGGAGCTGCATTAAACGGAATGGCACTTCATGGGGGAGTCAGTGTGTACGGTGGAACATTCTTTGTATTCTCAGACTACTTGCGTCCAGCAATTCGTCTAGCTGCTTTGATGGGACTTCCGGTAACTTATGTATTCACTCATGACAGTATTGCGGTTGGTGAAGACGGACCTACTCATGAGCCAATTGAACAGTTAGCATCTTTGCGTGCGATGCCAAATCTAGGTGTTATTCGTCCTGCTGATGGAAACGAAACAGCAGCAGCTTGGAGAGAAGCAATTCAATCTAAGAATAAACCAACTGCGCTAATATTAACAAGGCAGAATCTACCTACTCTAAAACATACATCTGAACTTGCGAATGAAGGTGTTAAAAAAGGTGCTTACATCGTTTCTCCTTCTAGCAAAGCAGATGCAGATGTTTTACTACTTGCAACAGGATCGGAAGTTAATTTAGCAGTTGCAGCTCAAGAAAACCTTGCGAAAGAAGGGATTGACGCAGCAGTCATTAGTATGCCGTCGTGGGATCGATTCGAAGCTCAATCTAAAGAATATAAACAAAGTGTCATTAATCCCGCAGTGAAAAAGCGTCTGGCTATCGAAGTTGCGGCTCCATTCGGCTGGGATCGTTATACAGGAGATGAAGGGGAAATTCTTGCAATTAATCATTTTGGTGCATCAGCACCTGGTAATAAAATTATGGAAGAGTTCGGATTTACAGTTGAGAATGTTGTAAATCGAGTAAAAGCACTTTTAGAAAATTAATTTAGAATCAAGGATGTCTCAATAAACCTGCTACTTCAATATACGTAGTTTAAAATAGGTGTTTACAACACTATAAGCTGCTTATATCAAATGAGGTCAATGGTATTTGGGATATCCTTGTTTTGCTGTTTAAATGGTTATTGATTCAAAAAAAGAATATTAATCACTTTCTTATTTTGGTAATATGTACTATAATTGTAATAATTTTTAGAAAAATGATGATTTCGACAAAAAAACAAGCTTTTTTCTCCATCAAACAACATATCTTTTTCACTTTCAAGAATATAATACAAAAAAGAATGTTAGGAGGCAGTTAAATGAGAAGTTATCAAATTTATTTAATCGAAGATGAGTTTGCCCGACATTATTTTGGTAGAGAAAAGATTTTTTTCAATTTGTTTTTGGAGTATATTCAATCATCTAACTGGCATAAGGATATTTTGCAAAAACAAATCGAATATATTACAAAAAAAATTCCTGCTAGCAACATTCATTATTCATTCGAACAAAGTTTACAACGTAAACAAGGATATTTGTCCCAAAATGGGGTATATTATTTAAAAGTAAAGAGTAATAGTAAAGCTACGGTTTATATACATGATCAATCCATTATTTTAAAAGCTGAAGGTGACTTTGACGCGGAAACTACTTTTTTTGAATGCATCCGTAAATGTGAGGCAAGCTTCCTTGCCATTGATTTTGAGAATAAACGCTACGGTTGGTTAAAACCGATAAAAGAAAGAAAATATGGATAAAAGGAGGACATGACCACATGGAGTATTGTATAATAACGATTGGTCTAGTACACTTAATGTAGACAACATGAAGGAGGAAATAATATGCTTTGGCAAATAATTTTAGCCGCAGTATTGGCTTTAATCGCTGGTGTAGCACTTGGCTTTTTCATCGCTAGAAAATATATGATGACTTACCTTAAGAAAAATCCACCGATTAATGAACAAATGCTTAAAATGATGATGATGCAAATGGGAATGAAACCATCTCAGAAAAAAATCAATCAAATGATGAGCGCAATGAACAAACAGGTAAAATAAGAAAACCTTATGAACCTTGTTATATCAACGTTTTGGGAAGATATATCTAAAAATCATAATAGAATCAAGTAGGAGAAGGATTATCTAGACTGTATCTTTCCTCTGATTTCTTATGATTCTTGGTTTATCTTTCATTTTTACACTTTAAACCACTTTTTCTGGATGAATGATTCAGTAAAGGTGGTTTTTTGTAATCCCTATTCTCCCATCCCCTACTTGGAAACTTGCCCATAGCAACGAATTGTGGATGGAACAGAATCCTAATTTAGTGGAGGAGGGACGTCACATGTTAAACTTAGAGGATCAGTATAAATTTAAGAAGATCGTGGAGATATATCGAACGAGGAAACTAACTCAACGAACAACAAAGGACTCCTTAGGGAGTTCACAAAAGAGTAACAGAAAAGTCACTATACGAATCAAATAAAGGTTTTAGAATAGGGAAGGTGAGAAAGGCTAGAACCTATCGTGTACATAGGAGATGGCTGTCAGAGACGGAAAAGGGGATATTACTTGGTCTCGGAGCTATTAGCTTTCTATCTGATTCCTAAGCTTTTCTTTGGTAAATAAAAAACTACTGAGTGATTAAATTTACTCAGTAGTTTCATTTTGTTAAGGGAAGATTTTCTTATTATTAGCTTGAATTCAATTTTCTTACAGCATTTTTCTGAATTCTCTTTAGTTATCTATTTATCCAGAAGTTTAAGTTCAAAACTCATTATCGTTCATGTAATTCACTCAGTAATTGTTCCTTCTTAAACGTGATATTATTTGATGTTTTATCAAAATGATAAATAATAATAATTTCTTCACCATTAGAATTAGAATCTCCTCTTAAAACACCAAAATCTCCATCACCGAAATCAATTATATTTGAATAAGAGAATTGAGGATATGTCTGCTCATTATCATAATAAACTGGGTTTGATTCATTATGACTACAAGTTGCAAGAGCAAGTATAACAGTTAATATAACAAGAGTTATCCGAATTTTTCTTAACTCAGCTGAAGAATTATCGTTCATTCCAACCCCTCCTTATAAAATTATACAATCCCTTTCAATGAATTGATTATTTAATCGTTATTTTGTATTGTGAATTATTCCTAAAAAAACAATAATCTCCAATAAATGTAATGTAGTCAATAAAGTAGATAAAAAGATTATAGCTACAAATAAATTCCAAAATTTACACAATTATAAATAAGACTATTTTACTGTCTTCACGAATGTATTAAGAGCATAGGATTCAGGCCAAAATACATGTAACTAAGAATTATATTAATATTTTTGGAGATGTTCGACTAAGATACCTGTAAATATTGAGAATCCAATGAACCATGAACGTTTTTAATCGGAGAAGCATTCAGGAGGTATGAATAAGTGAATTTTATTACTTTGAGAAGGAAGGGGAATACGAATAGGAACAGAGTTTGATAGTAAGTGTTAACAAGAGATCTATATGAGGGGGAGAAATGGAAAATAGAAGAAAACTTATCAATTCGGAGTTGTAATTACAAATATAAAAAGGAATATCTCTTCGTTTCCTACATAACTATAGAGAATGTACGAGATACTTTAAAAAGGTAAGGGGAGAATCTGTATTGAAACAAATCGTAATCAAAGAAAATATTAAATTCGCTAATAACTATTTATCAAATCTTCATGAAGAAGGAGTTATAGAACCTAATCGAAAAATAAAATATCAGCAAATAGTAAAAGTTAACTACCTCATTCAAAAATACAACTTGGAACCTAACCATAAAATTATCAATGAATATTACAATGATGAAGGGAATCTAGTTAAGCGTGTAGAACATACAGTAGAAGAATACATTCATAAATAAATTGATTAATTAACATAGAGAATCGATATTTGAATGTATGGATGAAGGAGCTGAGACTAATGAAATATATTATTCCGGCATTTTTAGCATACTTAATTGTTTGTATAATTGCTGTATTATCACCAGCATCAGAAGGTTATAATACGGTAGGTTGGAAATTGTTTGTTGGGCAACTTTATGCAATTCCTGTTGTTATCGTAGTAGCTTTGGTCACAGTATATGTAAGCAAAAAACGTTTAAACAAAACGAATAAATAGGTTATGAATAATCATTTAATGAGTATTCATAACCTATTTATAAAGTTAATATATTTGCTTTATCGCTCACGGATAAGTGGGCTTTTTGTTTATTTTTCCAATCTATATTTCAATATAGTAAAATAAGGTGAATTTACATATAATGGATTGATATATTCTGACACCTTTAAATGGTCTAATCTTAGCTGCATTCATACTGTTAACTGTATCTGAAAAGGGTTTAATAAAAAATTTCAATATCAAAAAGAGGGACTTTCCAATGCACACGTAAACAACAAGTATAAACGTGGCGAGTGGATAATCTTATCTTTCTTTTTAATCACTCTAATGTATCTTGTGTATGTAAATTCTCTAAATTCAGCATATATTTTATTACCTTAATACATTTTGATGATATCCTTCCGTACAATCATGGAATGGAAATATCAACGTGAAACTAGAAAGCAATTATTATCCACATCAAACATGGTGGATAGTTTTTTATCTTCTACATTCATTTGGAGTAATTTAGTACCAATCACACTTAAAGAATATTACACTCATGTCATCAGTACTATTCACACAATCTATCATTTGGAATATTGCGAGGCCATTAATCATTACTGCTATTTCAATACTAACATCTTTGTGTTTTTTGTATTGGCATTTAATATTTTCAGATGATGCGAGTTTTGTGTCTTGCTGGTGTAGAAAAAACGAAAAGGCATTGGAGATAGAGTAAAAGACCATATAATAATCTTTTACTAAGAATACATATTTCCCTTAAAATAGCGAATTCGCTATTCCTTTAGAATAGTTGTGGAAAAATTTTAAAACCCGCCTATATAAGTCATAAAGGCGGGTTGTATGTTTTGAATGATTAACTGCTTAAGTTAACCAATTTGTTTTAGGAACAATTGGTTATATTGATTTAGCAGCATGTCCAATTCTTGGCTGTATACGATAGTTATTTGAGAATTAAGACCGTTTTTAGAAACGATTTTAATGAGCTCATTTCGTTTTTTTTCGATAAGCTCGAGAAATTCTAATCGGGTCACAACTGCTAGTCCTTTCTAAACATTAATAGAGAGGTGTTTTTACCTGATGTAATCTTATCCCTAAATATGTATGATACTTACAAATTTTATTATACTAGCTTGTGGAAATAAATTCAAACACTTATTCATTATTTTTAACTTTATGCTTTTTTTGAGATATTCACAATTCAGTAAATATCTTTTTCTTGGATCATTTGGTAGAATAAAGGTAAATTGCTATACATAGGAGTTGACATGATTGAGTGACGTTAGCATTTTACTAGCTTTTGGAGCGGGGTTCCTGAGTTTTATTTCTCCTTGTTGTTTGCCACTTTACCCAGCCTTTTTATCGTACATCACAGGGATGAGTGTCAATGAACTAAAAACAGAGAACGCTATGTTGCAGAAGAGAAGCTTATTTCACACATTATTTTTCTTATTGGGTTTCTCTCTAATATTTATCGCATTAGGATTCACTACTTCCTTTTTAGGTGAATTTTTTGAGAATTATCAAGATTTAATTCGCCAAATAGGTGCTATCATTATAATCTTTTTTGGTTTAGTGATTGTTGGAATTTTTAATTTTGAATTCTTAATGAAAAATAAACGAATTGAATTCAAAAATCGTCCAAGTGGCTACGCAGGTTCAGCATTAATTGGTTTGGCATTTGCTGCAGGATGGACACCTTGTACAGGGCCAATATTAACTGCAGTATTAGCAATGGGTGTTAATAACCCAAATTCCGCTATGTTATACATGATTGCTTATATATTAGGTTTTGCAATTCCATTCTTTATTTTGTCTTTCTTTATCGGGAAAATGAAGTGGATCAAAAAACATAGCCACCGTATCGTCAAAGCAGGTGGATATATTATGATTCTGATGGGAATTGTGCTCTTCTTTGATTGGATGACGAAAATTATCATTATTTTTACCAATCTTACTGGAGGATTTCAAGGTTTTTAATTAGTATTCTAATAGCAATCCACTAATTAGAAAACGGAAAATTCTGGTGAGTGGAATATTTGAATATCTTTTGATATTAAGGTACTCTATAAGAATATGTATTAATGAAAATTAACGAAGTGTGTAGCTGATTTTTTTGGTGTTATTTTTACTTGTTGTATGATTTAGGAGGGTTAAGAAATGGCCAGAATATTAGTAATTGATGATGCGAAATTTATGAGAATGACCCTTTTAAATATATTAAATAAAGCGAATCATATCGTGGTTGGCGAAGGGGAAAACGGTGAAGAAGCAATTGAGCTTTACCGTAAATTACATCCAGACATCGTTACTATGGACATAACCATGCCAATTATGAGTGGCATAGATGCAGTGAAAGAAATAAAAAAAGAGTTTCCACATGCAAAAATAATTATGTGCTCAGCAATGGGACAGCAAAAAATGGTTGTTGAGGCTATTGAAGCCGGTGCGAAAGATTTTATTGTAAAACCATTCGATGAAAATCGAGTGATTGAAGCGATTAGCAGGGTGAGTAATTAACTTTTTTTTGAAGGAAAATGGGACAGTGCTTTAGCCAATCTACATGAAAGATATACATACATTATTAAGAAAGTAATTCAATATCCGATTCCGTACCGCCAATATTGTGATTAGATGAGAGTAGCGTGCTATAGGATGGATCATTCAAGGTGAATGATGTCGTTTTAATATTGTATTCGTTTGCGGTGAAGCCAAACAGTATGAACTACTATGGGAAAGAATTTTTGATAATTGTTTGTAGTAAGATATAATAAGGTCACAAGCAACATACCTTATTAAATAAAAGGAATGAATGGTTATGATTTATATATCATCAGCTGTGGCGTTACTTATGGCCATCACAGTACTTATTGTTCGTTTAAGAGCGTCAAAAAAACCGGTTAACTTGAAAAAAATAGTATTACCTCCGATTTTTATGAGCACTGGAGCTCTTATGTTTCTGTTTCCAATGTTCCGTTTAACTGGTTTAGAAGTCCTTGAAGCAGTGTTGGTGGGGATGTTATTTTCTATATTCCTTATTAAAACATCTAATTTTGAAGTTAGGAATAATGAGATTTATATTAAGCGATCAAAAGCATTTGCTTTTATTCTCATCGGATTACTTATTGTCAGATTGGTTGCTAAATATTTTTTAAGCTCATCAATCGAAGTCGGTCAATTAGGTGGCATGTTCTTTCTTCTTGCCTATGCAATGATTGTACCATGGCGGATTGGCATGTATCTTCAATATCGCAAAATCCATAATAAACATTTTGGAAACGGTAAAATCGCAAAAGTATAAATTCACTAAAAAAGCGGTAGCAACTATTGCTAACCGTTTTTTTAGTGGATTCAGAAAAACCTAAATGATTTAGTTAGAATAAAGAGTCTAAAGATCCAATAACGTTCATAGTCAGGAATACAACAAAATTAGAACCCAATGAAATAATCAGTGTACTGCTTGTCAAGATTTAGCAAAATGACTATAATAATAGTATTAAATATTTAAAAAATTCGGGGTGAATGACGTGCTTGAAGGTTGGTTTTTATGGTTTATCCTTGCATGGACGGTCATTTTGATCACATTAATGGGAATTGGCGGATTCTTCATGTTTCGCAAATTTCTTAAACGTTTTCCTAAAGAAGATGGAAAATCAGATATGGATTGGGAAGAATATTATGTAAGTCAAACTTCTCATTTGTGGACAAGTGAACAGAAAGAATTACTCGAAGATTTAGTAAGTCCGATTCCAGAACTGTTTAGAGATGTTGGTAGACAGAAAATTGCTGGTAAAATTGGAGAATTGGCTATAAAGGAAAAGTCAGAAACAATTACTCAGGATCTAGTTGTAAGAGGCTATATTATCGCGACACCTAAACGAGATCATAAGTTTTTACGAAAAAAATTAACCGAACGGCAAATTAACATGAATCCATATGAACATTTATTTAGTTGAACATGATGAAGTGGACAGTTTACAGGCTGTCTGCTTTTTTGTTGTTTTTAGTAATTCTTTGATATGTAAAATGTGGCGTAACCAACTATATCCGAGTTTTGGTATAATGGGGATACGATAAGGAACGGAGTGATTTTATGAAATTTATTCATACAGCGGACTGGCACTTAGGTAAAATTGTTCATGGTGTCCATTTGACAGAAGATCAAAGGCATACACTATGGCAACTAGTACATGTCATTGAAGAAGAGAATCCCGATGCAATTGTCATTGCGGGTGACTTATATGACCGTTCCGTACCACCTACAGAAGCCGTAGAATTGCTTGATGAAATTTTATATACAATAAATGTGAAAATGAATAAACCAATTATTGCGATTTCGGGAAATCATGACAGTGCTGAACGGTTATCTTTTGGATCGTCTTGGTATCGTCATAGTAATCTATTTATCCAAGGAAAGCTTAATAAGGATTTAATGCCAGTTCAGGTAAACGGAGTGAATTTTTACTGTGTACCTTATGCGGAGCCTGGTGTTGTACGGCAAGTATTGCAAGATGATCGAATCACATCTCATCAAGATGCAATGGCCGCTATTACCTCGAAAATAGAACAACATATTAATCCAAATGAACCCAATGTTTTGGTTGGACATGCTTTTGTATTAGGCGGGAAAACAACGGATTCTGAGCGTGTTCTTTCTGTTGGAGGATCGGGATGTGTTTCTGCAGAAGTTTTTAATGCTTTCGACTACACGGCTCTTGGTCATTTGCATAGTCCTGATGCTCTCAATCATCCTAAGGTTCGGTATTCAGGCTCGTTAATGAAATATTCATTTTCAGAAGCAAAGCAAAATAAATCGATTTCAATTGTGGAAATGGAGGAAAATGGCGATTTTGATTTGAGATATCGTTCACTTTCCCCGAAGAAGGATATGCGAGAGCTGGAAGGCTATATGGACGAGCTTCTTGATTCTTCATTCTATTTATCTCAAAGAACGGATGACTATTTGAAAATTACACTACTAGATGAAGGAGCAATTATTGATCCGATTAATCGCCTTCGAAAAGTGTATCCTAATGTTCTTCATTTAGAAAGAAAATGGGATTTGCTCGACATCCGCAGAAAAGAATCGTTTTCTTCTATTAAGGATGAAAAAAAATCAGAATTAGATTTATTTGAAACATTTTATGCTGAAATGACAGATCGTCAATTTGATCAAAAGAAGCGAGATCTAATGGCTTCAGTCATTAATGCCGTAAAAAAAGAAGGTGTATTGAAATGAGGCCACTTCGATTAATGATGCAGGCATTTGGACCATATGCAGGGAGTGAAATAATCGATTTTTCACAGCTTGGAAATCGAACAATGTTTGTAATTTCTGGGAAAACGGGAGCTGGTAAGACGACCATATTTGATGGAATAAGCTATGCAATATATGGGAAAGCAAGTGGTGAAGATCGAAATGGGCAGGAGCTTAGGAGTCAATTTGCAGCAGATGATCATTTGTCAGAAGTAAGTTTGGAATTTATGCTCCGTGGAAAATTGTATTATATCTGGCGCTCTCCTCAGCAAGAGCGGAAAAAGAAGTCTGGTGAGGGGACGACGACGGTTACGGCGAAAGCAGAGTTATATGAAGTCAAATCGAACGATGAAAAAAAATTGCTAGGTGCAAATGTTCGTGAAGTGGATGAAAAGATTAAGAGTATTATTGGGATTGACGCAAATCAATTTCGTCAAATCTTGATGATTCCACAAGGTGAATTCCGAAAGCTATTAACTTCGGAAAGTAAGGAAAAGGAACAGATACTTCAAAGGCTATTTCATACCGAATTATATAAAACGATTGAAGACAAGTTGAAAGAAGAAGTGACTGAATTAAAAAAGTTAAGCGAGAAAAGCAAGTTAGATAGAATTCGTTATATGAAAGAAATTATAGCAAGTGATAATGAAGAGCTGATAATCGAAATAAATCAAGATGAACCTACTGAGCAAAAGGTCCTGCCACTTCTAGAAAAACAAATAATAAATGACGAATTACAATTAGTTGAACTGCAAACTGTCATTGAAAAGAAACAAAAATCTCGTGATTCGCTTAAAGAAGAATTATTTCGTGCCGAAGAACAAATCAAACGATTTTTGGATTTAGAAAAATTAACCATAGAGAAAGAAAAATTAGAAGCTGTCAAAGTGGAAATTGATCAGCTGAAAATACAAATTTCTAACGCATACAAAGCAGCGAATGCTGAGAAACAAGAACAGTTTTATTTAAGAATTGGTAATCAAGTGAAAGAGTTACAAATGACTCAAGAGCAATTAGAAAAGGAACTTAAACAAAGTGAAGAAAAGAAAAAGAAATTGCAAATGCAATATGATGAAGAGTTAGCCAAGTCTGACAAACGAGAAGAAGCGTCGGTTGCAGTCCATCAACTACAGCAGTTGAAGGAATCAGTTGAAAATCTAACAATTCAAATTCAAAAGACATCACAATTGGAAAAGCAATGGCAGCAAACAGCTAGCCAAATGAATAAGGCAGAAACAGATCTCAGCTCGCTCGAAAAAGAAGAAGATGCTTTGAACGTTATTAAACAAGAATCGGAACAAGCGGCTATTCAAATTGCAGCATTGGAGCGGCAAAAGGATCTCAATGATCAAATTTTATTTGGAATAACTAAACTAATTGAAGTAACAACAACAATGAATCAAGCTAAACAAGCATTAGATCGCAACCAGGTTATTCTGGCAACTTCAGTTAGCAAGCTTGAAAATGAAAAGCAGCAGTTGGACTTATTAAACAAAAAATGGCGTGAAAGCCAAGCTGGATTATTAGCACAAATGCTCGTCCATGGCGAAGCTTGTCCTGTGTGTGGAGGGGCGGAACATCCTAATCCTGCTCATTTTAAAGAAGATATGCCGAATGAAGCGGATATCGATAGACAAACGAATCTTGTCAGAGCTGCTGAACAGAAAAAAGCGCAATCAGAAACAGAATATTATCAAGTAAAATCACAATATGAATCAATCCGAGAGACATACAATGAGCGAGCAGCGGAAGTTCAAGAGCGAATTCCTGAAATGGACTTGAACAGCTTAGCTGAAAATGAAAATGAATGTAAAGAGATTAAAAGCGAATTGGCACGCCGATTAAAGACACTTGCAGATAAAAAAGCACAACTTGGGCAAATTTCCGAAAAGCTTCTTAAGTTAAAAGTGACTAAAGCTGAACTGAAACAGCGCTTGGCAGACTTGAAAAAAACTGAAGATTCTTCCCGTATAGCATATCTAGAGGAAAATGCCAAACTCACATCCTTGAATGGTGCGGTACCGGATACAGTTCGGACGCCTGAAGGATATCAGAATGAGCTAAACAAAGCGATAACGCAACAAAAAATACTGCAACAGGCGTTTGAAAGCACTCAACATGCTTTGCTAACAGCAACAGAGCAAGTGACGATCATCCAAACTAAACGAAATTCCGTTGCTGAAGATTTGGAAAAAATAGTAGTTGAGCTTGATAAAGAGCGAATTCGTTTCAAAGAAGATTTAAAGAAGCAAGGGTTCGATTCTTACGGACAATATACTGCTTCAAAAAAAACAGAATCTGAATTAAATAGTTTAGAGAATCAGGTTCAGGAATATGATAAACAATATCATACAGTAACTGGTCTGCATCATGATCTTGAATTGAAGTTAACTGGTGTTACTAAACCTGACATTTCTGGCTTTCAAAAAACGATTCAAACTGTAGATGAAGATTTAGAGAAACATCGCAAATTGTATAATTTCATCTTTACATCAAAAGAACAGAATATCGTTATTCAAGAGAAAATCCTTTTGATTATCGATGGTCAAAAAGAAATTGATGAAAAATATGCAGTTATTGGTCACCTCCATGAGATATCCAAGGGGCAAAATCCATTTCGTATTACTTTCGAACGTTATGTCCTTGCCGCTTTTTTAGATGATATTTTAAAAGAAGCGAATTTAAGACTAGTGAAAATGACAAGTGGACGATATCAATTATTACGGAAAGTGGATCCGACTAGAAGAAACATTCAAAGTGGATTAGAGTTGTCAGTGTATGATCAATATACAGGACAGGAAAGGCATGTAAAGACATTGTCAGGAGGGGAAAGTTTTAAAGCAGCATTGGCATTAGCTCTTGGATTAGCGGATGTTGTTCAGCAAAATGCAGGAGGAATCTCATTGGAAACAATGTTTATTGATGAAGGCTTTGGCACACTTGATCCGGAATCTTTAGATCATGCGATTGAAACCTTGATGGATATTCAAAGCAGTGGCCGACTTGTTGGGATTATTTCTCATGTACCTGAGCTTAAAGAAAGAATTGACGCTCGTCTCGAAGTCATTGCAACTCAGAAAGGGAGCAGAACAGAATTTCAATTTTCAAATTAATACTAGATAAAAGAAGAAGGGCTATCACAGTAGTCATTTGAATTTCGAAGAGACGATCGTTCCAATGATCGCCTTAACTTTAGAACTCATCTTTTAACTACGGACACATTCAGTAGACAAACGCTTTATACTTGGTGAAGGCTGTTTAAAATCAGCATATAGCGGATCAGTCAACGTTTTAACGAGCTTATCTAATCAACAAAATGAAAGAGTAGGACCTCACTAGTTCTAATATTAGTTCGAAATTTAGGAACTGTATATTAGAGTATGAGGTCCGACACTTCTCCAGTATTTAGCTTACATGTCGTGACTAGAATTGTGTTTTTGGCGACTGTGATTTCTGTTTTTTACTTTATGTGACCCGCTTAAAGGAGCGGGTTGTCCGGGATTATCCCCTTTGGGAGCATTTTTCCTTATATCTTTTCCATCATTTTTGTTCATGTGTGATCCCTCCTCTTATCAATTATGATGAGCAGGAATATATAGAATATACACGATTTCACTTTCTTATTATCGTATAATCTTTGTCAATAAGTAAAACCTACTCCTATATCGCAATTTTATAATTTAAAAAGGAGTGGGCAAAATTGCAAGATAAACAAGATAAAAGGCGTGCATTTCAGGCAGCCGATCAAAGCTTTAAACAAGTGCAAGAAGCAATACATGGAATTGTTAAAGAGGGACCAGATTATGGAAGTCAACTTAAACATGTGAAGCAAGAAATGAATGAAGCATATCAACAAATTGAAAGTGCGCTGCAAGTTGCCTCAGAGCATCAGCGGGAGCAACTGCAGCAGTATCAACAGGATCTTCAAAGTATGCTCGATGAAGTCGAACAATCGTAATAAAGATTAATCCAGGACACTATTTACAATGGTGGCGAATTTTGAAGAACTTTCTTAATAAGTACGTATAACTGCCAATTAGATGGGTAATATTAGCAAGTCATGAAGCCCAGTTCCCATCTCCTTCATACAAAAGTAACCGCCAGCTGAACGTTTTACTGGCGGTTTTTTGATTACTGGTTTTTCTTTCGCTTTTTATTATTTTGTTTTTGTTCTTCTGTCAAAGGTTGTGAAATTTCTTCGGTATATCCTGCCACACTCCCATTTGCCTTAGCTGCATTCAATCTAATAATATTCTCCGCTTTACGTTTAGTCATGTAGATCACCTCCACGTATAGCATTAGTCATAAATGGGGTTTCTATGTAGATATAAACATTGATAAAAGGTAGAACAGTCCGTAAAAGATGATCTTTACAGAACGTTTCTAATTTGTTGGATTATTTATTAGATGACACAAAATGTTTAGCAAATAAAATCACAAAATGATGATTAAAATAAATCGGTTTTAAGTTCTCTAAGAATCAAAAGCACACCAATACCATACACAATAGAGATGGCTAATGAACTAGAATAAATGCTTGACTAATAAGGAATCCTCCTGAAATTAGAGAAGAAAGACGGGTACCTAATTTAACAAATTAACAAAGTCTGCTTATATATATCCACATGTAAGACAGAAAATGTGAGCCTCCTAATAACCCGATCGTGAAAGGAAGATATTCAGGTATATGCATATACGCAATTATAAAAAAGGGGGTACATGGAAAAATGAGTTAATATTTCTTCATCGTTATTTTACCAGGTAGATCTAAATAAATTATTTATAGTATGGAAAAGTTTTTAAGGAGGAGCAATGCTTGCTGTAAGCATTTTTGCAAGTATGAAACTGATTATATTCATCAAAAATTAGTATGGTATTAAAATTGGAACTATTACTAATTCAATTCCAATTCTAATGGTATGGAGAGAAGTGATTTTTCACCTAACCACTTTCGACCATCCAAAATAAATTTGACCACAAACCGTCGATGAAATATGAAAAGTTGTAGTGGACAACCAATTAAAAGAGGGATTACATATGATATATTTCGAATTGGAAAAATTTCTTTAGGTAGAGGGAAATATTATGTTCACTTTACGAGGTCTCCTATTGATATAGCAATCAATTCAAAGATATGGGTCGATTTCAACCGCGTAGTTCTCTATCAATGTTCGTTTGAAGAGGATGATTTATATTCCATGATGGATTTTACTTTAGATACAGAAGATAGGGGGGATGAGTTACAGGGAAGATTGCCAGTGGAGTTTCCTTTTTGAGGCAGATTGAATCTTTTAGTCTAGGTTGATACAAATCCAACTTCCGAACGGTTCGGAACATCGTTTTAAATGACTCGGAACGTCCTTGTGAGCAATTCGGAGGTTCCGATCATTTCGGAACGTTGTAATAGGTAGTAGACACAGACTATGCAATAAACCAATTTGAAGGAGGTAAACTAATAACAAAATTTAAGTTTGTCCACAGCGAAGGTCAACACAAAAGGATTAGATTCACATAAAATAAAGGAAAACTTGAGTTCTGGGGTTGGTACTAATGGAACATCCTAAAAATAAAAGCAATAATAGACAAGATTTCAAAGATAAAAAAAGTAAAAAAATTTTAGAATTGGAAAAAGAAATTGAATTAGGGTTGTGGATTCAAGTAATAGGTCAGATTATTGAAGTTAAAGGCTTATCAGGGCTTTTGCATATTGAGGAAGATGCAAATTCATCAGGGGAACAACAAATACTAACTGGTGCTTTGATTAGGACGATTGGCCAAATACTAGAGGCTATTTCTGTATCAAGTCAAATAGGGGAAACCGATATAATTAAACTTCTGCGAGAACAAAAACTCGCTATTACAGGAGATTTTCTTGTGTCAATTGGTTCAGCTTATGAAGTAGCCGGGGGAATCCGTGTACTTCAAGAGGAATCAGTCGAAACACCTCACATTGTTCTATAAGGAAAATAACCAATCTGACACTTTGTAAAAAAGTTAACATTCAGTTAATAAAGAGAAATATGTACTACGATACTGATATAAGGTACAGATTTGGCGTGAAAGGTTACTGCACAGTTCGAATAAATAGTGATTGAGAGGATTTGAGATTAATATTATGAAAGCTAATCCAGGGATTAAATGCGGCTGATTAGTGAGGTTTATTATAGGAATACCTTTGGGCTTGTATAAACGATTCATTAACTCGGAGCATATTACGCATCTCGCCCTAATGAAAAGTGGGTAACTGATATTACGTACAGAAACTGTATTTGTCTGCCATCAAAGACCTATATAATAATGAAATCGTTGCCTACCAACTTAGTAGACGCAATGATTATAAACTAATCTTGGATACGTTTAAAAAAGCCATAAAAGGAAGGGATGTAAAAGATATCCTTCTTCATAGTGATCAAGGATACCAATACACGTCCCATAACTATAAACAGTTACTCATAAAATATAAAATGAAAGCTAGTATGTCTAGAAAGGGAAACTGCTGTGATAACGCTGGGAGGGTTGACCTCCATGAGACATGTGGACATCCACCAGTGTAAACATACTTTTACTAGTTATCTATTTTTTGGATAGAGTTGGCTAAGTAGCTAAAGTCCTTTTTTCTCTACAGTACCAAAATTGCCCTTACTTTCAACTTACATCCACCGCTTTAATGGCTATCTAATACAGATCATAATGAAATCTTAAGAATAAGCGAGGAATCCAGAGTTATTCCTTTCTTTATAGAGGGAGTTTAGTTAAAGAAGAACTGAATGAATAAATAAAAACAGCCAGATTGGCTGTTTTTTATAAAAAATCCAAATTCTTGAAAAAAATTAATCAGATTTATGGATAGTTATATTAATTCCAGTTTTTCTCTATAAATTGAATTGCAGGTTGTAAATTTGTTCTGTTAGCAATTGAAATGACAGCGGGAACCACAGTTGGGTCCGTTTTGGAGAAATTAGGAATCCGTGGATTTAACCGAAAAAAACGATTTCCTAGAAGCAGAGAACTGACCATGGATTCATAGTAACCGGATCCACTAGAGATAATCTGAAGAAATGGCAGTAAAGGTTCATTGGGCGATCGGTCCAAAAGAACTCCCCAATTTGGGGGAAGGTTCTTCATATTTTCGGGGCGTATGTTATCCGCACTCACCATCCCCCACCCCTCCGTATCTCTTCTTAATTGAGTCGGCTCTTCACCTGTTCCAATGGATAATACCGCAATTTGATCGAGCGGCTGTTTGGCTTTCCCCACTGCAAACGCGATACTGGCTGTACTGGGGTTAGTTGCAACTGTATACCCATCCACGTAGTTTTGATAGGCTCTTTGCGTCGCGGGAGCACCACTGCTCCGTAGTATTACATCACTCGCTTTCTCATTAAAATAGGGAGAGCCAGGAAAGTTGTGGAATAACACAGGAGTCCAACGATTCAGCTCCGGTGAGAATAAATGAAATGCAGGGACAACAATTCGTCTTTTAAAGTCTTTGAGGAGAAGATCTGGTGGAAAAAATGTTTGTACTGCTTTAATGAAACCAGAATATGGTAATTGTTGGTTAAAAACAGGTCCACCTGGTCGGGAAACGCTGAATGCCGGCAGGATTTTATCCTTAAAAAATTGGAGTGTCTCCTTTGGCGATCTTCCACTTGCTAACGCAAGGGCAGTGAATGAACCGATTGAATTTCCCGAAAAAACATTGGTTCGACTAATTAATTTTGGGTTTTGCTGAGCCAGTCTGTTCAAAAGTTGTAAACTTAATGCACCTAAGGTACCGCCTCCATCAAAGGACATGATCCGATATTTTGTCAAAGTTGATTTCTCCTTTCTAATCTGATCACAAGTATCATTAAGTATATGTTTATTACGTGTCTTGTATGGGTATGAATTTCCTTTCTCCTTTCAATAACGTTTTTGTGAGCATTGGTACAGGATTTCTTATAGTAATTGTTGATTTTTTGTTCACGTCATATGTTGTTCAATACGAAGAGGTATTGTGAGGAATTCTACTTAAACAAACGGGATGCTTTACTTTAAATAGAAGTAGAGCCCTATTCTTATTCAAGTAACTGGCAGGTTAGTTCATAAGGTTGTTGAAAATTTTGTGGTTATGAAGAGAAAAGACCCTTAGATTAGAATCCAGAGGTCTAAAAAGCATTCTAATTATGAGCCTTTTCTAGAGCCAGTTTAACACCAAAACCTATTAGTATGGTACCTGTTATTCCTTCAATAAACGTTTGGGTTCTAGGCTTTTTCATAAAAGCACTAATCTGGTTAAGTAAATAGATATAGAACAAAAACCAGACGGCGGTTAAAACGGAATAAGTTATTCCCATTAATAGAAACGGTAAAAAAGTATTGCTTCCCGAATCCACGAACTGCGGCAAGAAGGTTAGGAAAAAGATAGCGACTTTTGGATTTAGGATGTTGGTAAGGAAACCTTGTTTAAAACAAGACTTGCTTTCATACTTACTTTCGAAAGTCATTTCGGTGGTGGTTGCTGCTTTCTTGTTCTTTAGTGCCCATAATGTCTTGATGCCTAGATAAATTAAGTACACAGAACCGACGTATTTGAAGACAGAAAATAATAAAGCCGATTTCACAATAATTGCTGAAAGACCTA
Source organism: Peribacillus huizhouensis (assembly GCF_014138605.1). Lineage (GTDB taxonomy): Bacteria > Bacillota > Bacilli > Bacillales > DSM-1321 > Peribacillus > Peribacillus huizhouensis. Next base: position 24,147 of record NZ_JACJHX010000030.1, read on the forward strand.
CAACAGCAGCCAATGTATGAATTAGTAGTGCACAACAAGTACCAAACATTGTTTTAAAACCTCCTGTTCTTCCAGCAGTGAGGGTATTTTTTGTAGCGATAGCAGTATCAGGACCAGGTAAAATAATGAGAAAAATACACATAATTAAAAACAAATAAAAGTTTTCCATTTTTATTAACCACCTTTCCAAGTATTATTCCTTAATTCTTGTTAAACTTAATTTACCATAAACATTTTAAAAAGTGGGTTATTTTCAAGAACAACTTATCTTCAGCTAATGAAGCAAATTATCTGAAGAAGACATTTTCAAAAAAGGGAATTGTGTCTTTGGAACATAGTGAAGTGAATGTTGAATTTGAGAAAAAAAGTTTTTACAAAAAATTGTTTAAGGGATTTATAATAGTTGGTTTGTTATTTGTTGCAGTGGTCGGGTATGGAGTTTATTGGGCATTCTTTGATATGAAAAGGTTACCAACGGGAGAATATCTTACAGAAGAAAAATCAACTGATGGAAAATACACGTTAAAAGCATATGTAACCAATGGGGGGCTACATCTTCTTATTCTGTTCGTGGTGAGTTGGTATTTAATCGAAAAGGAAATAAAACAAAAAATATCTATCGGAATTATCGATAAGATACTGCAAATATTATTTGGACATACAATAATACAGTGGTAATAAACGGACATATATTAGATGTGCCAAATGATAATTTAGATTTTAGAAATCAGTGATAATGCCCTTTTATCTTCAAGTAACTGCAAGGTGAGTTCAATTAGAAAATGGTATGATACTAATCAGTGATGTTAATCATTTGGACTACCTCTGAACGTTAAAAGGGAATACAATATAAATAAAAAGGTGATTACAATGAAAAAACTAAAAAGTATCCTGTTTTTGTTTCTTGGATTTATATCCCTTGTGATTGGCATTGCAGGGACTGTGTTACCTGTTCTGCCGGGCGGTCCGTTTTACTTATTTGCTGCTTTTTGCTTTGCAAAAAGTTCCAAGTCGATTGAAAACTGGTTCAAAAGCACCTCATTATATAAGAAATACGTTGAAGCATTCCTACAAAAAAAAGGGATGACTCTAAAAGAGAAAATTAGAATCAATTTAATTGCCGATTTCTTCATCGTAATTTCTGTGTTTTATGTGGATATCCTTTTAGTGAAAGTCCTATTGGTAGTGAGCGCCCTCTACAAACATTATTATTTCATTAAAAAAATTAAGACAATTGACCGGAACAGGACGAAACAAAGAGCTTCTTGAAAACTTTCTTTGACGAATGGGTGCTTTACTTGATTAATGAGTAAACCCTTTTTCTTATTGAAGTAACGGGGCAATTTAGTTAAAGAAGAAACTCAAATAGCATAGCCTGCAAAAAATAAAGCAAACTAAAATAGTGGGTGCCAATAACAAAAAAATTCGGAAAAGATACTACTCTGATATCTTTATATAGTGCATTTATAATTGTTGGCATCCTAGTGGAATAACTAAATCAAACTACAAGGGTGGTGAAAAAATGTCTAAAAAGAAGAATAAGCAATTTAAGAATAATAATGCTCTACCTAAAACAGATGTAGAATTTGCGCATGATGGACTTGAAAAAGTAGCATTAAAAGCCCAAGAAAGCAAGAATAAATAAACATATGTGACAGTCCAACTGCCTCTCAATTAAACTTGATGTTTTTTGGGGATCCTAAAATTAATCGTCATAAGACCGTCTTTTTATTTTAGGTCATACAAATGGAATTAACGGGTGCAAGAGTTAAACAGGGGTTGCTGCGGCAATCCTTTTCTTTTTGTACTAACGGGCAGGTAGGTTGAAGAAGGAATTTGATTTTACTTCTTGAATATCTAATTTAATCGAAAAATTAAAGAAATTAGAGAAGGGAACGAGTTTATTATGATGATAAAAGGCTTCGGGGGAATATTTTGGAGGACTAAAAATCTAGATGCTATAAAAAAATGGTACAGTGAAGTGCTGAAGATTGAAATAGAAAATTGGAATGGGACTATTATTAAACCCCATTCAGAAAATGAAACTATCTTTTCTTTCTTTACTGAAGATGACCTTTACTTCCCAACAGAACAGCAAGTGATGTTAAATTTCCAAGTTTATAATCTAAACGAGACTATTAAGCATCTTGAACAAATTGGTGTTCCACTTGTAAAGGAAAAAGAGATTAGTGAATTTGGTAAATTTATTTGGATTAAAGATCCTGAAGGTAGACTGGTTGAGCTATGGGAGAAATAACGGGTTGTAATTATTCATATTTTGTTGAACAAACGGGTGCTTGAGCGAAACAAGGAGTTGTAGTTACGGCTCCTTTTTCTTGTTCGACTACGAAGCAGTTTAGCATTCCTTTAGATCGCTATTTTTCAACTTTGAAAAAAATAGTGCTCCTCAGTAAGATATGAGTTTAGGGGAGTTTGAATTGTGTGAATCTTTTTAAGCTATTTGTTTATCAAGTCGTTTTTTCTATTATTGGTATGGTAAATAATTATTTTTTTAGGGAGTTTTTATATGAACACTTCCACATTAATAATAAATTTATTATTTCATTAATTAAGACACCTATTGATTTGATAATACTTTATTACACCTTTCGGTTATATTTCTTATTGAAAACTAAGCTGAGATACAAGATTTTAATTACATAGGTGCTTTTATTGTTGGGGCATTGACTTTAGGGTTATTAACTAATTATATAGTTATGTAAAAATCTTAAGGTTCAACGAATGATTTCTTCTTCAACTATTGCGTAGCTATAGCATGATAAGGGGGTGCTACGGCAGCCTTTTTCTTATTGAACAAACGGGTAGTTTAGTTTAAGAAGGAAGTGGTAAAATATGCTATTAATAAGAATACTTAATAAGCTGGTGGTATCTGATGGAATGGATAGAAGTTAAAGATAGTAAAGATATTGAAAATCTCTTGGATAAATTTGGTGGTTTTCATGATAGTTGTTTAAAGGAATTATATATGTGGACTGACAGTTATGTGGATGAGAATTTATCGATGGGGGTATCACCAGAACTGGATACTAATGTACGAATCCTTTTCCAAAGGCAGTTTCGTGACCCTTCCGCAATTGAGTTATTATTTGAAGGTGTAACTCAGTTTCACATTGTTCCAAGTCCAATTAATTACGATTCAATCATTTATGATGCAAAACTGATTTTACATAAAGGTTTATTTTATTGGGCTGATGCCTATGATTGGGAACCTGAAGACTATTCTCTTCATACAAATAGCTGGATTTCTGCCAAGAGTTTGAAATGGCGGGACGCTAGTTCATGGATGGGGAAACAAAATAGATACGGTGTAATAAATAAAGAGTAAAGGGTTTCTTATTAAACTAACAGGTGCTTAAATTCAACAGCGCGACCACCAAATTGGTGGTCTTTTTAATGTACGAAACTATACAAAATCAAATCATACATTCAAAAAACCTTATTCAACTAACGGTACAGGATAGTATAATAAGTGATTAAACCGATTTTAAAATTTAAGTTAGGTGTGGTTAATGGTGCGTATTTTATCCCTAGTTGCAGGAGTTATTTGTATAGTTATATCATTGCTTATTTACATACCAGGTATAAAGAAAGCCAATTCTATTAAGGACAAGTGGATGGAATTTTTAGATTTTGTTTTAGACCCATTTACAGGATTAACAACTTTGTTTTATTTAGGGCTTCTACTAATGTTATATGGCTTATTAGGAGATTAAATTTACTATGAGTAGTTTACTAACGAGTACTTTAATTCAACAGCAAGACCTCAAAATCATACATTCAGAAAAACCCTCTACTTCAACTAACTAGCAAGATAATTGAAGTAGAAACTGTTAAAATAGTGATAAAAAGGTGATGGGAAAATGGATACATTTCCAGGAGAAAACGACTTACTTTCGTTATTTGAATGTGAACCGATGTTATTAGATAGCACTTCGAAAGACTTACCGTTTTATTACAATAAAGCAACATATCAATTTTTTAATGGAAAAGAAGACTTTATTGTTACACTTTCCCCTTCTTATGGTGAAGTGAAAATACAAGTAACTCAGCGTACTTCAAATAGATTGTTATCACTTTTGGACCTGAAACGAGTTGATAAATTTGAAATTACAGCAGATAAGAAAGACCATTCAAGTGTACTAATAACAGTTGCTAATGAGGACTCCCAACAAATGATTGAAATTGATTTTAAGCCTTATTTTAAACAGATTTTTAAAGAACATTTTACCGGGTAAGTACAAAATCTTATTAAACTACCCCCTTTTTTATGCAGCTACCATGCTTCTGAAGAAGCCGAAAATGTTGATTCATCAACAATGTATAGAATCATGTATAAACGATAAAAATGGACCATTCGGAACCCCTTGGTGCTCAAGGGGTTATATGTTTCAGAAGTTCCGAAAATTGACTTTATGTCAACCTAACATGAATACAGTATACAGCTACTGAAGAAAGGAGAATCTGTTAGAATTGATATAAAACAGTTTAGGTGGAAAGGAGCATCAAATATGGATAATAAACGTGCGTTCTTAGTGGAATTACATAGCATTATTAGAGAATACTCGCTAATTGAAAAAGAACTAAAAAACCCTTCAAGAAAATTAACATGGGAAGAATTCAATTTAACTGAAAAAGAGGTTTATGCCTTAAAATATCAATCTTTCTCTCCTGAAAGCATAAGTGCTATCCAAAAAATAGTAAGAGATAATATTATGGGAGCTTTTCATGATGCCTTTAGTTTACTAGACGGAGTTTCTGATCCAACAGTAGAGAAAGTTGATGACATATGGGTAGGATTGAGATTAGCAGACGTGCAAGAAGACGAAGAAGCTGAAGATGAAATGATGTTACATGATGAGTTATATGATAGCTATTGGGATTGGTTAGATAAGCAAGAGAAAGATTAACATTTAACGCTTTCAAAATTATGTAAATAAAAAATGCTCTCCAGGTAATTTGGCTGAAGGAAATTTTTTGAAGGATTCTAGATACATTGAATTCCGATAACATCGCTTATGGTGACTAGATTTGTATATGATATATATTACTTGTAATGTACCATATTTCTTAAGAATCTAAATTTAGGAGTTCATATAACTATGTGGAAATCTGGTACCTATAAAAAACTTAATTAAATAGTCCAATTGTACAAAGATTTGTTGATACCTTTAATAAGGAATATAGTAATGGTGGAACAATCATACATTGTTTTCAAGTAACAAATCATCAAGTTTTTAGAGAGCTACCTTGGAAAGAAGAAAAATATGAAAAGTATTTTAAAAAGCTTCTGTCCTTTCCAGATATAAGAAATAATATTGCTGAATTAAATATCAGTGATCCACTTGAAAATGAAACGGGCTTAAAAGAAATAAATTCTCTAATCCTTGATGGAAGCTTTGCAATAGCACTCATGTGGGGCGGTGCTTGTGAATTGGATAGAGACGCCAGTGAAGCTAAGAAATTAGGGCAAATGATTTGTGATTACATGTTTCAAGATAGATTTTCCGAAGTAAAAGTATTTAAATCAGGACAAGCTTGGGCTAATTGGTTTTATGGTGTTGCTTGGGATTGTACATGGATTATTTTTGATGAAACAGAACAAAAATTATGGGTTATTTGTATAACAGATACAGATTAATTCTTTAAATCAACTTACAATAATAAAAAAGGACCTTACAATTGTTATTATCCCCTTATAGTAGACAGTAAAAAGAAAGGATTGTACTGTCTTCTATGGAGGGGATTTTTTCATGGGGAAAATTAGAACAACAT
>NZ_JACJHX010000031.1 GCF_014138605.1 Peribacillus huizhouensis
ACTGTAATATAAATTGAACCGCCGTATACGGAACCGTACGTACGGTGGTGTGAGAGGGGCGAAAATATATAAATTATCTTCCCCCTACTCGATTGAAGACTAAAAAAGGATTGATAGTAGTAATTATCAATTAAGATTCGTTTATCCCGAATAATGGTAGGAGACTCTCCACTGATGGAAGATTCACTTTATCCCGGTTTAACAGGCTGTAATAATCCCTCTTTCATTTTCGTTGGAGAATTAGAGAGAAGTGTAACAGCCTGTAAAACCCCGATTGGTTCAACTAACCATCAGTGGAGGATGAAGAAAACCCTCCACTGATAGAAGTTTCACTTTATGCTATAATACAACCACATATGTGTGGAAGGGGTTCTTTAGATGGTAGGAGACCCTATAAAGACAACAAGAGAACTTGTTCGCGGGGCGTTAATATTAAGTATCGCCAGTCTTATAGTGAAGGTATTAAGTGCAGCTTATCGTATTCCGTATCAAAACATTGCTGGGGATATAGGTTTTTATATCTATCAACAGGTGTACCCTTTTTATGGAATTGTCCTAACACTGTCAACCCTTGGGTTTCCTGCAGTTATATCAAAATTATTGGCAGAACGTGATGAATCGGAAGAAGGATTTTCTGTTAACGAAATACTGATGAGTTCGTTGACCCTACTTGGGGCATTGGGCATAGTATTGTTTGGTAGTTTATTTTTTTTCGCTGATTCAATTGCAAGGGTTATGGGGGATACTCAGTTAGCGGGACTCTTGAAAATCATCGCATTTTCTTTTTTACTAATGCCTGCTACATCTGTAATCAGGGGGTATTATCAAGGGCAGGGAAATATGATTCCAACTGCCTTGTCTCAAGTACTAGAGCAACTAACAAGAGTCACTACCATCTTGTTACTATCTTTTTTACTTATTCGAAATGGTTATAGCCTATATACAGCAGGTAAAGGTGCTGTATTTGGCTCTGTAACAGGTGGCTTAACAGGTTTATTCATTCTTTTAGGCTTCATTATTTTAAGAAAGGAATGGTCGAATCTAAAAAAAATACCTTTGAGACTAAGGAAATTCCCATTCATCATGAAAGCGCTAATCTTCCAAGGTTTTTCATTTTGCATAACAGGTTTAATTTTGGTGCTCATTCAGCTTGTCGATTCTTTGCAATTGTATAATCTATTGCAAGAAATTGGCTTAGGCGCTATCGAGGCAAAAGAGTGGAAGGGAGTATACGATCGTGGCCAGCCGCTCATCCAGCTTGGAACGGTTATTGTCACGTCCGTATCACTGACAATGATCCCAATCATCGCCCTCGCTATGAGAAAAAGGGATAATGAGGAGCTAATGAGCAAAATAAGGCTCACTTTAAAACTTAGCATCTCTGTTGGTATAGCAGCTTCTTGTGGATTAATCTGCCTAATTAAACCAGTAAACGTCATGCTATTCACTGACATGAAAGGCTCTGGTACTCTTGCGATATTGGCGGTCTCCATTCTGTTTTCATCGGTTATTATCGCCCAATCGGCCATTCTACAAAGTATGGGGCATACATGGGCGCCAATTGTGGTGGTAGGCTTTGGACTTGTATGCAAATGGATTCTTAATAAGCTTCTCGTACCTTATTACTCGATAGAAGGAGCGGCTATCGCAACCGTTCTTTGTTTCATATTGATGGCGCTACTGCTAGCTATTTTTTTACAAACCAAAGTTAGTATGCCTTTATTTGAAAAAAACAGTGTATACATTATCATAGGGGCAACGGTTACTATGGTTGTTACTTTGATTGTGTACAATCAGCTTTTTCAATTTTTCCAGCTATCAGGTCGATTCATGTCTAGTGTCCAAGCCCTAACTGGTGTCAGTCTTGGAGGAACTTTGTTTATTTACAGTATCCTTAAGACCAGGCTATTTACAAAGAATGAGCTCCTTCTTCTTCCACTAGGAGAAAAGCTTGTTACATATTTACATAAAGAGGAGTATCAATAAATGGTAAACGATATTGTAATAATTGGCCTTGGCGCAGGTGATTTAGATCAGCTTCCATATGGCATTTATAAAAAACTTAAAGGTACATCTTCCTGTTTCGTGCGCACGATGGATCATCCTGTTATAAATGAATTGATAAATGAAGGGGTATCATTCACCAGCTTTGATGCTGTTTATGAAAAATATGATACTTTTAGTCAGGTCTATGAGGAGATTGCTGAGACATTGCTTAAGCAAGCAAGGAAAGAATCAGTACTCTATGCTGTGCCAGGCCATCCAATGGTAGCAGAAAAAACGGTGCAGATTCTAATTGAAAAGGGTCCAAAATGTGGAATCCCTGTTAAAATAGAAGGAGGACAAAGCTTTCTTGATGCATTGTTTCAGTCAGTGAAGATTGACCCAATTGAAGGATTCCAGCTGCTTGATGGGACATCGCTTAAAAAAGATGATTTGCAAATCAGTCAACATATGATAATTGGACAAGTATATGATCAGTTTATTGCATCGGATGTTAAATTGACGCTTATGGATAAATTGCCTGATGATCATGATGTTTATCTTGTTACAGCAGCTGGCAGCAAAACGGAATCGGTAAAAAAACTACCCCTTTATGAGCTTGATCGTGAAATGGAACTAAGTAATCTGACGAGTGTATATATTCCACCTGTCAAAGAAATAGACAAGCAATATCGAGAATTTTCTACTTTCAGGCAAATTATTGCACGATTAAGAGGTCCAAATGGTTGTCCTTGGGATATAAAACAAACACATGAAAGTCTGAAACAGTATTTAATTGAAGAAACCTACGAATTAATTGAAGCCATTGATAAACAAGATGAAGATGAAATCATAGCTGAATTAGGAGATATTCTCCTACAAGTCTTGTTACACGCGCAAATTGGCGAAGATGAAGGAATGTTTTCAATTGAAGATGTGATAGAAGGAATATCTTCAAAAATGGTTCGGCGCCATCCACATGTGTTTGGTGATATTGTAGTAAACGGGGAAGAAGATGTTTTAAAGAATTGGCAACAAATCAAAAAGGAAGAAAAAGAACAGGCGGGAATTACTAATAAATCATTACTAGATGATGTTGGCAAATCAATACCTAATTTAATTCGTGCGCATGAATATCAAAAACGAGCAGCAAAAGTGGGTTTTGATTGGAATGAAGTTTCCCAAGCATGGAAAAAGGTTAAAGAAGAAATTATCGAAGTAGAAGCGGAAATGGATCAAGAGGGAAATGAGGCAGCTCTAAGAATGGAATTGGGTGATCTATTCTTTGCTCTTGTAAATGTTACCCGTTTTTATGGGATCCAAGCGGAAGAAGCAGTACATGTAGCGAATCAGAAGTTTTATAACCGCTTTACATATATTGAAGAGCGTATTCAAAATGAAGGAAAAGAATTTGCTGACTATACGCTTAATGAGCTTGATCACTATTGGGAGGAAGCAAAATCTAAGGGATTATAAGTGAAGGAGGTAAAGTGGCATGAGACTTGATAAATTTATGAAAATATCACGTTTAATAAAGCGCCGTACACTGGCTAAAGAAGTAGCTGATAAAGGCCGCATCAGTATTAATGGGACCCCGGCTAAAGCAAGTTCTAACGTTAAAGTAGGTGATGAACTAGCTATTCAATTTGGTCAAAAACGGGTTATGGTCCGAATTGAGAAAATACAGGAATCGACCAAGAAAGAAGAAGCGGCTAATATGTACACAGTACTGAAGGAAGAGAAACTAGGTGATGAGTAAAATAATCGGATCGTTAGGCTTGTTCTAATCTTTGTAAATCTCACATAAACATGTACAAAACGTTCTAATGTGAGGGATGAAAATGAGCCAATATTATGAGCCAGTCCAAAACAATCAAAAAGCAACAATTCAAGAACATGACGTCACCATGAGAGGACGCCGCTTGCTTGATATTACTGGAGTAAAGCAAGTAGAGAGCTTTGATAATGAAGAATTTCTTCTTGAAACGAGTATGGGGTTTTTATCAATACGCGGGCAAAATCTACAAATGAAAAATTTAGACGTAGAAAAAGGCATCGTATCCATTAAAGGTAAAATTTTTGACCTTGTTTATTTAGATGAGCATTCAGGAGAAAAGGCAAAAGGGTTTTTTGGGAAGCTGTTCAAATGACGCTAACCATTCAATTTTATACCTTACTAGCCATGATTGGGATGGGCAGCTGCTTTGGTGCTGCCCTGGATACGTATAACCGCTTTTTAAAGCGGTCAAAGCGAAAATCCTGGTTTGTTTTTCTAAATGATTTTCTATTTTGGATTGTTCAAGGCCTTATCATTTTTTATGTGTTATTCTTAATCAATGAAGGAGAGTTTCGTTTCTATCTATTCCTAGCTTTACTTTGTGGGTTTTCTGCATATCAAGCACTTTTGAAAAAGAGCTATCATAGAATTCTTGAGGCATTAATTACGAGTGTTATTGCAATTGCAAAGTTTATAAAGAGATCTATTCAACTCTTAATTTATCAACCGATAAAATGGTTGGTAACTGGGATTGTATTCTTGATATTTGGCATATTGAAAATTCTTTTTTCAATTATTAAGTGGGTAATTCGCTTAGTATTTAAGACTATAAACATAATTTTACGGCCCTTTTGTTGGATCTTCCTATTTTTTTGGAATAAGTTGCCGAATGCTGTTACAAAAAACGTCGGTAAGTTTTATAATGGAATTACAGGAATATTTATAAAAATGAAGAAGTTTATAAAAGTAATCATTACGAAATGGAGAAACAAATCAAACTGAGGGGTGAACAAATAAATGGATAGCCTCCGAAAAAAGAAAGTGGCGAAAATTGAATCAGACTATGTCTTACAACGTGAGCAGCAAGAGCATATATATGGAAAAAGGAGACGCGGGTTGATTCGTCGCCTCACTTTTTATGGAATATGTGCTGCCATTCTTTCTGTGCTGGCTGCCATTATGCTTATTTCCCAAGCAGAGGCTCTAGAAAAAAAGAACATGGAAATGGAACGAGTTGAGAGTAAGTTAGCTCAATTAAAAAAGGACGAAAAACAATTAAAAGAGGAAATTATTAAGCTAGAGGATGACGAGTATATAGCCAAGTTGGCAAGAAAAGAATATTTCTTATCTGAAAAAGGGGAGATTATATTTAATCTGCCTGAAAAGGATGAAGATCGTGACTAATATTGACACTGTTTTTTTCCATTCGTTATAATATAATATATGTGTTAGTTAACATTTCTAAGGAGGAACGTTTTTTTTATGTCAATTGAAGTAGGCAGCAAGTTACAAGGTAAAGTAACAGGGATTACTAATTTTGGTGCGTTTGTAGAATTACCAGAAGGTTCAACAGGGCTTGTTCATATCAGTGAAGTTGCCGATAATTATGTTAAGGATATCAATGATCATCTCAAAGTCGGTGACGCTGTTGAGGTTAAAGTTATCAACGTTGAAAAAGACGGAAAAATCGGCTTGTCTATCAAAAAAGCCAAAGATAAACCTGAGGGACAACAACCATCTTCTTATTCACAACGCCCACGCCAAGGAAGAGGAAACGATAATCGTTCCAAAGACTTCCGCTCAAAAAGTAATTTCCAGCCGAAGGAAAACTTCGAGCAAAAAATGGCCCGTTTCTTAAAAGATAGTGAAGACCGCTTAACTTCTCTTAAACGTAGTACAGAAACAAAACGTGGAGGCCGAGGAGGAAGACGCGGATAAACTGCTGCTGAAAACAATAGTTTAGCAATTTTTCCTTGAAAAATTTTATATAATATGTGAGCAGGCTTATCAATAAGCTTGCTTTTTTTTGTACATAGGAATAGGTTTAATGATTTATCCCACATTAACTGGCAGGAAGCCACTACTGTTAAAATTGTAAAACTCCGTGTCATTATAATTTGTCTAGTAAGGTTATGTTAGAGTTCCAAATTTTTTTGTAGACAAGGCCCGTTGATAATCTTACTAATTGTCGTTTCATAATACGGTCCATATTATTCTCATTTTTATTCTCAAAGAAAGTATAAAAACCCTCATTTTATTTAGATGGAAATGAATATAACGCTTTGTTTTTAATAGATTGATTTAAAAATCTGTATGTAATTGAATATTCCTATAGAAATTAGTCGAACGTTTTTGTCTTATTATTATAAAATTCTGACAAATTATGTGTAATAGTCTCTTTATAATAGAAATACTAATATGAATGGGAGTGTTTCATATATGGAAAAGATTGAACGAAATGTATTGGAGCCCATTGCTGAGGTGCATCTGCAAGGAGCGAAAGCAGGCGTTATTCATTGGATCACTCATCTTCAGACAAAATTAATAGATATCTTCATAAAACGTGGAATCGTCTTGGCTTTTATTGGCTTTTTATTAGGACGAGCACTTATTTTATCGCAATTATCTCCATTTGGCTTAGCCTTTTTTGCTGCTGTATTTTTGATGAGGCGAGATCGTGCCCCGTTGGCATTGATCGGATTAGTTTTGGGGGCATTAACGGTTTCTATTTCGAACAGTCTTACTCTGTTCTTTAGCGTTGTGTTATTTTTACTTTTTCAAAAGATAAAGCAGCCAAAAATAGAATCTCAATATAAAATTATCTCATTATTTGTATTTCTTTCAATCGTCATTGTTAGTTTGTCAAAGCAATATATGATTCACCGTACACTTGTATTGTATGATGGCATGATGGTAGGGGTGGAAGCTGGACTGGCGCTTATTCTAACCCTCATATTCATTCAATCGATTCCTCTTCTGACAGTTAAGAATAAATCACAATCTTTAAAGACTGAAGAAATTGTCTCGATTATTATATTACTTGCTTCTGTTATGACTGGAACAATTGGTTGGTCGATGTATGATCTTTCCGTGGAACATATATTATCTCGCTATCTTGTTCTTATTTTCGGATTAGCAGGTGGAGCAGCCATTGGGTCCACTGTTGGGGTAGTTACCGGATTGATTTTCAGTTTAGCTAGTGTAACAAGTTTATTTCAAATGAGCCTGCTTGCTTTTTCCGGTTTGCTTGGTGGACTTCTTCGTGATGGAAAAAAGGTAGGTGTTTCAATAGGCTTAATAATTGCTACCTTACTTATTGGTTTGTATGGGGAGGGATCGAACAATATTACGATTACTTTATATGAAACATTACTTGCTGTGCTTTTGTTTCTTGTCACCCCAAGCTCCTCTATTGGAAAGATTTCTAAGCATATTCCAGGCACTGTTGAACATACGAATGAACAACAGCAGTACATGCGGAAGGTACGTGATGTAACGGCACAAAGGGTATCACAATTTTCAAATGTATTCGAAGCGTTGTCCAATAGTTTTGCACAAATTGATGACCGAGGAGATGGAGAGGATGATGAAAAAGAACTTGATTACTTCTTAAGCAATGTGACTGAAAGGACGTGCCAGATGTGCTTTAAAAAAGAACAATGCTGGTCGAAGAACTTTGATACAACATATGAAGGGATGCAGGAAATTATGTTTCAGTTAAGTGAACATGATGGACAGCTTCCTCAAAAAACGGTAAAGGAATGGGAGAAGTACTGCATTAACAGCCCGAAAGTTATTGCAACGATTTCTCAAGAGCTTCTCTATTATCAAGCAAATAAAAAATTAAAAAAGCAAGTTCAAGAAAGTCGAAAATTGGTTGCAGATCAGTTAAAGGGTGTATCAGCTGTAATGGACGATTTTGCAAAGGAAATCCAACGTGAACGCATCAACCATCATCACCAGGAAGAGTCCATTATGGAAGCTATTCAGAACTTCGGTTTGCAAATAACGAATGTAGAAATATATAGCCTTGAACAAGGAAATGTTGATATTGAAATGAGTGTTCCATACTGCCAAGGAAGAGGTGAATGTGAAAAGCTAATTGCGCCTATGCTCTCTGACATTCTAGGTGAAACTGTGATTGTTCACTCTGAGGAATGTGCAACATTCCCTAACGGACAATGTGAAGTTGTATTCCGTTCAGCGAAGAAGTACACGGTAGAAACGGGAGTGGCCCATGCCGCAAAAGGAGGGGGGTTAGTCTCGGGAGACAGTTTCACCACAACGGAAATCGGTTTTGGCAAATATGCAATTGCCATTAGTGATGGAATGGGAAATGGCGAAAGAGCTCATTTTGAAAGTACGGAAACGTTAAAACTACTGCAAAAATTTCTTATGTCTGGTATAGAGGAAAAAATTGCGATTAAATCGGTGAATTCTGTCCTATCTCTGCGAACAACAGACGAGATTTTTTCAACATTAGATTTAGCGGTGATTGACCTACAGGATGCGAAGGCTAGATTTTTGAAGATTTGTTCAATACCTAGCTTTATCAAGAGGGGGGATAAAGTCATTAAAATAGAAGCGAGTAATTTGCCGATGGGCATTATTCAGGAATTCGATGTAGATGTTGTATGTGAAGAGCTAAAAGCAGGGGATATTCTTATTATGATGAGTGATGGCATTTTTGAAGGGCCGGCTCATGTGGAGAATTTTGAATTTTGGATAAAGAGAAAATTGAAGGAACTGCAAACAGAAGATCCACAGGAAATTTCTGACTTGATTTTAGAAGAGGTTGTTAGAACGAATGGAAACATTGAAGATGATATGACTGTTGTTACGGCGAAAATCATGCATAATACACCAAAATGGGCAACAATACCTGTTCATACTCAACGGAAAAGAGCATGAAGAACACATAAAGGAGGAAAGGAATTAAACGTATAATTTATTATTTTCTTGTCGAAAATGGTAACAGTATTTTTTCGAGGGGAGAATGAACATGAAAACAGGAACATTGAAGCAAATTTTGTTAATTACAGATGGTTGTTCAAATCAAGGTGAGGATCCTGCTGCAATGGCTGCTTTGGCGAGAGAACAAGGGATTTCGGTGAATGTTATAGGTGTTATGGAAAATGATACAATTGATGAAAAAGGGTTGCAGGAAATAGAATCCATCGCATTATCAGGTGGAGGGATCAGTCAGATTGTGTATTCAAAGCAGTTGTCTCATACTGTACAAATGGTGACGAGAAAGGCGATGACGCAAACGATACAAGGACTGGTGAATAAAGAGCTTCAGCAAATACTTGGAAATTCAACGTCAATGGAAGATTTGCCACCGGATAAGCGGGGAGAAGTGATGGAAGTAGTTGATGAGCTTGGTGAGACAAGTAAATTGGAAGTACTTGTTCTTGTAGATACAAGTGCAAGTATGAAACATAAACTACCAACTGTTAAAGATGCTCTTTTGGATTTATCGCTAAGTATGAATGCTAGAATGGGTGATAATAAGTTTTCTGTATTCGTATTTCCTGGGAAAAGAAAGGATGTCGAGAAACTACTGGATTGGACTCCGAAACTTGAGGTGCTTACTAAAATATTTCCGAAGCTTACAACCGGTGGAATAACACCGACTGGCCCTGCTATTAACGAAGCACTAGGTTATTTCCATAAAAAACGTTCATTAAGGGGATTGTTGTCTCATGATGACGAATCATTCTTTGAGGAAACAGTGTAACCTCCTGCCTGGGAGTCTCATAACTGGAAAGTGGAATAAGAATCCTTACCGAATACAACAGGAATTGGGTTATGGAGCAAATGGCATTGTCTATCTTGCAGAAAGCAATAACGGACAAGTTGCCTTAAAACTAAGTGATGATTATTCGTCCATTAGTTCAGAAATGAATATACTAAAATCCTTTTCCAAGGTCCAGGGACACTCTCTTGGACCTTCTTTTTTTGAAGCAGATGATTGGTTGAAAAATGGAAGACCAATTCCGTTCTATGTCATGGAATACATAAAGGGTGAAGGCTACTCAGCATTTATTGAACAGAAAGGGGATTCATGGGTTGGGGTATTAATGCTACAACTTTTGTCCAGCTTGGATGAGCTTCACAAGCAAGGATGGGCTTTTGGTGATTTGAAACCAGACAACCTGATTGTTACGATCCCTGCTTATAAAATTCGTTGTATCGATGTTGGTGGTACTACATTATTCGGTCGGTCCATTAAAGAGTTCACAGAGTTTTTTGATAGAGGGTATTGGGGAATGGGATCTAGAAAAGCAGATCCGCAATATGACTTATTTGCAGTGGCGATGATTATCATCAATTCCTTTTACCCAAAACGATTTTCGAAAAAAGGAGACGGCTATAAACAACTTAATGAGATGATCAAGCAAAAAAAGGGACTTCATCCGTATAGCAAAGTGCTTGATAGAGCAGTGAAAGGTCAATATCAATCAGCAGATGAAATGCGTCATGATTTATTGGGCATATTAAACAGGCAGCCTGAACATAAAAAAGTAGAAGCACAATCAACATTCCAAGGTAAAAAAAATAACAATAGCACAAGTCAAACACGCTCTATGAGAAAAAAACGAAAAAAGAAAAAAAGAGGCTTACTTGAGACACTTATCTTAGCTATTTTTGTATCAATATTGTATGTTCTGTATGTATATAATCAGTTCCTATGATATAGTAAGAAAATTAAGGATTTCATGAAATGTTATTCTATCTAAAGCGTACAATTTAGAGTTAGGATAAAACATGTTTGTAAAGAAGGAAGATATAATGTTTGAACAGAAGGTATTGTCTGAGATAAACCGGTATCAATTAATCCCAAGAAAATCGAGAATACTTGTCGGTGTTTCTGGTGGTCCTGATTCGCTAGTTCTTTTGCACTTTCTTTGTTCGTTAAAGGAAAGATTGGAACTTGAACTCGTAGTTGCGCACGTCGATCATATGTTCCGAGGTGAAGAATCATATGAGGATTATCAGTTCGTCGAGAAAACATGTCAGGAATGGAATATTCCATTTGAGGGAAAAAGAATAAATGTCCCTGTCTATATGGAACGGACGGGTGACAGTTCGCAAATAGCAGCAAGAACTCTTCGATATGCCTTTTTTGAACAAGTAATGAAGAAATATCAACTGTCCATCTTGGCACTTGGACATCATGGTGACGACCAAATTGAGACAATGCTTATGAGGATGACGAGAGGAGCTTCGGGGATAGCTCGAGCAGGCATTGCTGTTAAGCGTCCTTTTCTAAATGGAGAGATTATTAGACCCTTCCTAGTTGTAACAAAGGAAGAAATTCATGCATATGCAAGTCGCTGTAAATTGACTCCTAGATTGGACCCTAGCAATCAACTTGATAATTATGTAAGAAATCGTTTTCGTCATGATGTATTGCCTGCTTTGAAACGGGAAAACCCCAAAGTACATGAACATTTTCAAAGGTTTAGTGAAGAGTTAGCTTTGGACGAACAATTTTTGCAGCAAATGACAGAAAATTATATGGAAAAAATTTGGCTGAGTAAAACGAAGGGTGAGTCTCAAATCGATTTGAATCAGCTACTTATGATACCTAAACCTTTACAAAGAAGAGCGATTCAACTAATATTAAACTATCTTTATTTAAAGAGACCATCATCACTTTCAGCAGTACATATTGATCAGCTTTCTGCTTTGTTTTTTAATCCCCATCCTTCAGCAGAATTACATCTTCCGGAAGGGCTTATTGCGGAGAAATCTTATGGAACGTGTACGTTTCGATTTCATCAAAAAGAAAGCTCTGATTATTCCATTATCATTGCGATTCCTGGAGAGACTCTTCTACCGAATGGATATAAAATTAAAGCACAATATTTAGAAGAAACTCCTGATCAAGCTGGAAACCATTCTTTTTATCTGCCTGTCCACAAAATAAAACTGCCGCTCATCGTCCGTAATCGAAGAAATGGTGACAATATGATTATTAAGGGCAAAGGCAATCATACAAAGAAGCTGAAGGATATTTTTATTAACGAAAAAATCCCAATGCAAATAAGGCAGAATTGGCCAGTTCTAATCGATCAATCAGGGGTGATTGTTTGGCTACCTGGTCTGAAAAAGTCCAATCTAGAGTTTGTTGATACGTATGATGAACAATCTTTTATTTATTTAGAATATCATAAAGCTTAAATATTCTTGGGGGGCAATCAATTACAATGACCATGCAAAACGACATTGAAAAAGTATTAATCACTGAGGAAGAATTACAGAATAAAATTAAAGAGCTCGGAGCGCAGCTGGAACAAGAGTATAAAGGCAAATTCCCTTTAGCTGTTGGAGTTTTAAAAGGTGCTATGCCATTTATGAGTGACCTGCTAAAGCGTATTGATACACATTTGGAAATGGACTTTATGGATGTTTCTAGCTATGGAAATTCCACAGTCTCTTCAGGTGAAGTAAAAATTATCAAGGATTTGGATGCATCTGTTGAGGGTCGTGACATTTTAATTATTGAAGACATCATCGATAGTGGCTTAACGCTTAGTTATCTTGCAGAACTTTTCCGTTACAGAAAAGCGAAGTCAATCAGTATCGTGACATTGCTAGATAAGCCAACAGGAAGAAAGGTTGACATTAAACCTGATTATGCTGGCTTTATTGTACCAGATGAATTTGTGGTTGGATATGGTCTAGATTATGCGGAAAGATACCGTAATCTTCCGTATATCGGCGTTCTTAAACCGGAAATTTATGAAAAAGGTGAATGATTTAATATACGATCTTCATTAAATTAAGTAGCGATGTTAAATTATTGTAACTCCATTATTTTCTATGATACTATTTACTATAGTTGTTTACCAGTGGGAGGAGGTAAGGGATGAATCGGATCTTCCGTAATACAATATTTTATTTACTCATCTTTTTAGTCATCATTGGAATTGTTAGTATTTTTAATACAAATAATGAACCGACTAAAGAAATAACCCAAGACCAATTTTATAGTCAATTGGAAAATGGGCAATTAAAATCATTTGAAATCCAGCCTGTACGTAATGTTTATGAAATCAGAGGAGATTACAAAAAAGGCACAGATAAGTTCTTTACCTATGTAACAAATAGTGAGGTTACACAAACCCGTATTTACAACCTTGCTGAAGAAAAGGGAGTTGCTATTAAAACAATTCCGGCAGAGCAAACTAGCGGATGGGTGACATTCTTTACGTCTATTATACCTTTTGTGATTATCTTTATATTATTCTTCTTCTTGCTTAACCAAGCTCAAGGCGGCGGCGGTCGTGTTATGAACTTTGGGAAGAGCAAAGCCAAGTTGTATAATGATGACAAGAAAAAGGTGCGTTTCAATGACGTAGCTGGTGCAGATGAAGAAAAGCAGGAACTTGTTGAGGTTGTTGAGTTTTTGAAAGATCCTCGCAAATTTGCTGAGCTTGGTGCCCGCATACCTAAAGGTGTCTTGCTTGTTGGACCACCAGGAACAGGTAAAACTCTACTTGCGAGAGCGGTTGCAGGGGAAGCGGGAGTTCCTTTCTTCTCTATAAGTGGTTCTGACTTTGTTGAAATGTTCGTCGGCGTGGGTGCTTCTCGTGTTCGTGATTTATTTGAAAATGCGAAGAAGAATTCCCCATGTATCATTTTTATTGATGAAATTGATGCTGTTGGACGTCAGCGTGGTGCTGGTCTAGGTGGCGGTCATGATGAGCGTGAGCAAACGCTTAACCAATTGCTTGTTGAAATGGATGGTTTCGGAGGAAACGAAGGAATCATTATTATTGCAGCAACAAACCGTGCTGATATTCTTGACCCAGCGTTATTACGACCAGGTCGTTTTGATCGTCAAATTACAGTAGGACGTCCAGATGTTAAAGGGCGAGAAGCGGTGTTGAAAGTTCATGCCCGCAACAAGCCTTTAGCGGAAAGTGTTGATTTAAAAGCGATTGCTCAACGTACTCCAGGATTCTCTGGCGCCGATTTAGAGAACTTATTAAACGAAGCTGCTCTTGTGGCAGCCCGTCAAGATAAGAAGAAAATCGACATGTCCGATCTTGATGAAGCATCTGATCGGGTTATTGCTGGCCCGGCCAAGAAAAATCGTGTTATCTCCAAGAAAGAGCGTAATATCGTTGCTTGGCATGAAGCTGGTCATACGATTATTGGGTTAGTACTGGATGATGCTGAAACGGTTCATAAAGTAACGATTGTACCGCGAGGTCAAGCAGGAGGCTACGCCGTTATGCTCCCTAAAGAAGATCGCTTCTTTATGACAAAACCGGAACTTCTTGATAAGATTGTTGGTCTTTTGGGTGGACGTGTAGCTGAAGAAGTTGTTTTCGGTGAAGTCAGTACCGGAGCTCATAATGATTTCCAAAGGGCAACAGCTATTGCGCGCAGCATGGTAACTGAATACGGGATGAGTGATAAACTTGGACCACTTCAGTTTGGACAGTCTCAAGGCGGCCAAGTGTTCCTAGGAAGAGATTTTAATAATGAGCAGAATTATTCAGATGCGATTGCCTATGAAATTGATCTGGAAATTCAAAGAATTATTAAAGAATCTTACGAAAAAGCGAAAAGTATTATTACGGAAAAACGTGATAAATTAGATCTGATTGCGAAAACGTTATTGGAAATTGAAACATTGGATGCTGGACAAATTAAAAGTCTTTATGATCATGGCAAATTGCCAGAACGTGATTATGCAGCTCTTAATGGTCGTTTAGACAATGAAGGTAACTTGAAAGTTACCATTAGTAAAAAAGAAGATAAAGAAGCGTTGCTAAAGCCTTTGGATGAAAGAGGACCAGAGAGTTTAGAAGTAACGAATGATACTCTTCCGAAGACACCAATTGAAGAAAAACGCACTGACGGTGAACCTAATTCATTCCCTAACGAAGACGATCAGAAGAAATAAGATATAAAAAAGGTATTTCCCTTCAAGGAAATACCTTTTTATATTTTAGGGGAAAATAATCGTGGAAAGTCCGTCTGATAGCGTCTAAACTGAGCATTATGTTATGATGTGTGAGAATAATTTTCCGGAGTGATGAGATCGATGATTTTTGTTTTAGATGTCGGTAATACGAATACCATGTTAGGGGTATATGTAGAAGATGATTTGAAATTTCATTGGCGCATTGAGACGAATCGTCATAAAACGGAAGACGAATATGGGATGACGATTAAGGCGTTATTAGAGCACGAAAAGATTACCTTTAAAGATTTCGATGGGATTATTATTTCATCTGTTGTTCCGCCTATTATGTTTGCTCTTGAAAATATGTGCAAAAAGTATTTTGGAATTCAACCAATTATCGTCGGACCAGGGGTTAAAACTGGTTTAAATATTAAGTATGATAATCCAAGAGAGGTGGGGGCAGACCGAATCGTTAATGCGGTTGCGGGAATTCATGAATATGGATGCCCGTTAATTATTGTGGACTTTGGTACAGCCACAACGTATTGCTACATCGATGAACATAAACAATATATGGGAGGAGCTATAGCTCCGGGTATTGGTATTTCAACGGAAGCTTTATACTCAAAAGCTGCTAAATTGCCTAGGATTGAAATTATCCGTCCTGATGAAATTATCGGGAAAAATACAGTAACAGCTATGCAAGCTGGAATATTGTATGGGTTTGTTGGACAGGTAGAGGGGATTGTCTCCAGGATGAAAGCCCAAAGTAAGTATCCACCTAAAGTAATTGCTACAGGAGGATTAGCGCATTTGATTGCTAATGAATCAACAATTATTGACGTAGTTGACCCCTTTTTAACATTAAAAGGTTTACAATTTATATTTAAAAAAAATAAAGGATAGTCCTAAAAAAATAGCCAGGAGGCGTACAGAGATGGAAGATTATTTAGTGAAAGCTTTAGCTTATAATGGTCAAGTACGTGCCTATGCAGTTTCAACAACAGAGACGGTAGGAGAAGCACAGCGTCGCCATTATACATGGCCAACTGCATCGGCTGCACTTGGTCGTTCAATGACAGCAGGTGTGATGTTAGGGGCAATGCTTAAAGGAGAAGAGAAACTGACCATTAAGATTGAAGGTGGCGGTCCGCTCGGAGTTATTTTAGTTGATGCAAATGCCAATGGGGAAGTAAGAGGGTATGTGGCGAATCCTCAGACCCATTTTGACCTTAATGAACATGGGAAGCTTGATGTAAGAAGAGCGGTAGGTACGGACGGAATGTTGTCGATTGTAAAAGATATCGGGCTTCGGGATTACTTTACAGGACAAGTTCCGCTAGTATCTGGTGAATTGGGAGAGGACTTCACATATTATCTTGTTACATCTGAACAGGTCCCTTCTTCTGTTGGAGTAGGCGTCTTAGTCAATCCTGATAATACGATTCTTGCTGCTGGTGGTTTTATTATTCAACTTATGCCAGGAGTAGAAGATGAGACGATAACTGCGATTGAAGAACGATTAAGAACAATAACACCTATTTCAAAAATGATTCAACAAGGGTTAACGCCAGAGCAAATTCTTGATGAAGTATTAGGTGAGGGGAATGTTAGGTTACTTGAAAAATTACCTGTTCAATTTAAATGTCAATGCTCCCGCGAACGAATTTCTAATACATTAGTTAGCTTAGGTAAAGACGAGATTCAGGATATGATCGATACTGATGGCCAGGCTGAGGCCCATTGTCATTTTTGTAACGAGACTTATCATTTCACGAAGGAAGATTTGGAATCACTAATTAAAGAATTATAGTAATATGAAGAGTAGGAAATCTAAGTGGCCTTTGGATATCTATTTAACTTATCCGTTAAGTTAATGAGATGCTGCTGAATGTTGCTTTCTATTAGGTTTGGTCAATAAACGGAATAGTTTAAATAAATTGACAGTTCCATTCTGTTAGTGTACATTTTATATAAATCCAATAAAATTACTAGGTATTAGGAGTGGGGATAATGACACGTATTTTAAATTCTGTCGCTGAATTAATCGGCCAAACACCTATTGTAAAATTAAATCGACTACAAGATGAGAATAGTGCAGATATATATGTAAAGCTTGAATATATGAATCCAGGTAGCAGTGTAAAAGATCGAATCGCACTAGCTATGATTGAAGCAGCTGAAACAAGTGGTAAACTAAAAAGTGGTGATACCATTATCGAACCTACAAGCGGAAACACAGGTATCGGTTTAGCGATGGTAGCGGCAGCAAAAGGATATAAAGCAATTCTAGTCATGCCTGAAACAATGAGTTTGGAGCGTCGTTCCTTGTTACGTGCATATGGAGCGGAATTGGTGTTAACGCCTGGTCCTGAGGGGATGAAAGGGGCAATTGCAAAAGCGGATGAACTTGCAAAGGAAAATGGTTACTTTGTCCCCCAACAATTTGAAAATCAAGCAAACCCTGAGGTGCATCGCAATACGACTGGACCTGAAATTGTAGAAGCGTTTGGTAATGAGAAACTGGATGCTTTTATTTCTGGTATTGGTACTGGTGGAACTATTTCCGGTACAGGTGAAGTATTGAGAAAAAAATACTCTGATATCAAGATTTATGCAGTGGAGCCTACCGACTCAGCTATTTTATCAGGTGGTAAACCTGGTCCGCACAAAATCCAAGGAATTGGTGCAGGGTTTGTTCCAGAAACTTTAAATACTGAAATTTATGATGAAATAATTACTATCAGTACAGAAGAAGCGTTCGAATATGCTCGACGTGCTGCCAAAGAAGAAGGAATCCTAGGTGGTATTTCTTCTGGAGCAGCCATTTCGGCAGCGGTGCAAGTAGCGAAGAAATTAGGTAAGGGCAAGAAGGTTTTAGCTATTATTCCAGATAACGGAGAACGTTATCTGAGCACGCCTTTATATCACTTTGATTAAGAATTGATTTTAAAAATAAGAGGGTGTCTCATAGGGTCAGACCTCGCACTCTAAATCAGTATGTAGTGTTTCATACACTATCGTATACTGAATTTAGTTGTTGCGAGGTCTGGCTCTTTGCCTTATGGACATCTTTTATTATTGGTAAATTACTAGAAGTGGTGGCGATCAAAGATGACTTCAGTATTTGAGTTTTCTTATGCCTTATCTGGTGATGTGTGAGTAATTTCTCGACCTTAAATACTAAGACATCTTATGGTACACTTGTTATATGAGGACTTTATCCCGGGTTAACGGGCAGTAAAACCCCGCAAGGCTTGGAGGAATCGAAGAAGCATAGGGGTGAGGGATATAATGCCTTATCTAGTTGCGAATCTTAGCCCTACTTAAGGTCATAAGGTGTAATACTCTGTGGCAAACTAAGCCACGCCGTATCCCATCTTATGCTTGTTGGATTATCACAGGACGTGAGCAATCTTAGTAGACGTTCTTTAAAGCAGTCGCCTCGCCTTTTGAAGTAAAAGTCCGATTGGCGAGATACGGTGAAACTTACCAAGAGTTTTACAGAGGTTCAGGCCTTAGGAAGTGGGTCACAAGAAAGGCTAAAGGGCGAGTTCGTGCTTAGTCTGATTCATTGAACCTTAGTTCGTAGAGTTGCTTTATTGAAGCGAAGTAAGGTACTAGCGACTCGAATCTAGCACGGGGACTAACAATCAGTGGAAATGAAGGAGATTCTCATTGGATAAAGTTTCACTTTATTAGGATAAGGAGACCGATACATGCCATCGCTAAAGATTAAATGTGGTCCATATTCGCTGGACTTTAATAAAAAAACAATAATTATGGGGATATTAAATGTCACTCCGGATTCATTCTCTGATGGAGGGCGTTATAATCGAATTGATCGGGCTTTGAAACATGTTGAGCAAATGGTTAGAGATGGAGCAGACATTATAGATATAGGTGGAGAGTCAACTCGTCCTAACTATGATAGAATTTCAGATGAGGAAGAAATTGAACGGATTGCTCCTATCATTGAAGCCATTTCAAGAAATATTGACGTACCGATGTCCATCGATACGTATAAGTCTGCCGTAGCGAGGGAAGCGCTAACAGCGGGGGCGCATATTCTCAATGATATTTGGGGGGCTAAGGCGGATTCTAGCATGGCTAAGATTGCTGCGGAATTTCAGGTCCCAATTATACTAATGCATAATCGCAAGGAGATCGATTATCAACTTTTTATGCGTGATGCCATCAATGATCTATATGAAAGTATTATCCTTGTAAAAAATGCGGGAGTATTGGATGAGAATATTATTCTTGATCCTGGAATTGGTTTTGCGAAGGATACTTCATTGAATTTGGAGATGATGAGAAACCTTGATAAACTCGTCGCGTTAGGATATCCGGTACTATTAGCAACTTCCAAGAAATCTATGATTGGTAATGTTCTTGATTTGCCGCCGAATGATAGAATGGAAGGTACTGCTGCCACAATTTGCTTTGGGATTCAACAAGGATGTCAAATGATTAGGGTTCACGATGTGAAGGAAATGGCACGTGTAGCAAAGATGATGGATGCCTTGGTAGGAAAGGGAGAATACAGTGGATAAAATCTATTTAAATAGTATGCAGTTTTACGGCTACCATGGCGTATTTCCAGAAGAGACACGTCTAGGCCAGCGTTTTTATGTGGATTTAATTGTAGAAACAGATTTAGCTACAGCGGGTAAAAGTGATAATCTTGAGGATTCTATTAACTATGGTGAGCTATATGAAGTGTGTAAGGATGTAACGGAAGGTAAACCATTTAAATTAGTAGAGGCTGTTGCGGAAAAGATAGCATCGGAACTTCTTTCACGCTTTTCTAAGGTGCAAACATGTACAGTAAAAGTATATAAACCCGATCCGCCAATCCCTGGCCATTATCAATCTGTAGCAGTTGAGATTAAAAGGGGAAGATAACATGGGGAATTATTCTTATTTATCGATTGGCTCTAATATTGGCGATCGTTCGACCTATATTAAAGAGGCCATTTTACTATTAGATGAAATAAAAGAAGTGAATGTTGTACAAACATCATCACTTTATGAAACTGCACCTGTTGGATATTTAGATCAGCCTCAGTTTTTAAATGCAGTCATATTGGTTAATACTGGATTTAGCGCGGATGAATTACTAAGTGTTTGTCAAGAAATTGAACGTAAATTAGGAAGAAAAAGGAATATACATTGGGGTCCTAGAACAATAGACCTTGACATTTTATTATATAATCATGAAAATATTGAGACAGAGAGACTTTCTGTACCACATCCTCGAATGATGGAAAGGGCCTTTGTACTCGTACCATTATTAGAGATAAATCCAACTATCATGCTACCGAATACTGATACACCTTTGAACAATATTCTTGAGAAATTAGAGGATAAAGAAGGAGTCCAACTATGGAAGCAGAAAAGTGGGGAAGGCGCATACGTGCTTTTCGAAAGTTAAAAGGGTTTACTCAGGAAGGTTTCGCAAAGGAGATAGGTATTTCTGTATCTCTTCTTGGTGAAATTGAAAGAGGTAATCGTCTTGCCTCAGATAAATTATTACTTGAAGTGTCAGAAGCGCTTGGGATAACAGTAGAAGAACTTCAGCCAATTGAAGATAAAGAGTAAGTTGAAAAGCGTTGCAGGAGGTTATAGTGTGTTAAAAATTAGGGATATCGAAATGAGTAACCCCGTTGTTCTAGCGCCAATGGCTGGTGTCTGTAACTCTGCTTTTAGATTGACAGTAAAAGAGTTTGGAGCAGGTTTAGTTTGCGCGGAAATGGTAAGTGACAAAGCGATAAATTTCAAAAACGAAAAAACAATGAATATGCTTTATATAGATGAAAGAGAAAATCCTCTTAGCTTGCAGATTTTTGGTGGGGAAAAAGATTCATTAGTTCAAGCGGCAAAATTCGTTGATAAGAATACAAATGCTGATATTATTGATATCAATATGGGATGTCCTGTTTCGAAAATTATCAAATGTGAAGCAGGAGCTAGGTGGTTGCTAGATCCAAATAAAATTTATGACATGGTATCGGCTGTTGTAGATGCAGTAGACAAGCCGGTAACTGTAAAGATGCGTATAGGCTGGGATGATGAGCATATCTTCGCTGTTAAGAATGCTCAAGCTGTTGAACGTGCAGGTGGCAGTGCTGTAGCTATTCACGGTAGAACGCGTGTTCAAATGTACGAAGGAAAGGCAAACTGGGATATCATTCGCGAAGTGAAAAATTCTGTAAATATTCCCATTATTGGGAATGGTGATGTGGAAACACCTCAAGATGCAAAAAAAATGCTGGATGAGACCGGTGTTGATGGTGTCATGATTGGACGCGCTGCGTTAGGCAACCCATGGATGATTTACCGTACCGTAAAATATCTTGAGACGGGTCAATTGATGGATGAACCTGGTGTGCGTGAGAAAATGGATGTATGTATCCTTCATATGGACCGTTTAATTGCTTTAAAAAATGAGGCTATCGCTGTTCGTGAGATGCGCAAGCATGCTGCGTGGTATTTAAAAGGGGTTCATGGCAATGCGAAGGCAAGAAAAGGAATAAATGAGTGTAATACAAGAGAAGATGTTGTCACCCTTCTTTATGATTTGGTAGAAGAAATTGAAGCCAAAGAGGCAACGATTCAAATGGTTTAATAATTTGACATTACTTCCCTGTTTACCTATAATACGCTTAAAACTAGCTGCCAGGGATAACTGGCAGTTTTTATATGGATGTTTTTAAGGGAAAAGACTGTTCGATTACTTTACTTTATGTAAAAATAATAAAGTATCTAATTAACCATCGAATCAATATAAAGAGAAATAGAAAAATGGAGATGAACGTTCATGACTGAAGAGTTAAATGACCAACTGCAGGTTAGGCGCGATAAAATGCAAGCAATCTTGGAAAATGGACAAGATCCATTTGGGAGCAGATTCGATCGAACTCATCAAGCTAAACAAATTATACAAGCGTATAGCGAAGTATCGAAAGAAGATCTAGCAGAACAAGAAATTGAAGTGACAATTGCTGGACGTATCATGACAAAACGAGGAAAAGGTAAAGCTGGGTTTGCTCACGTACAAGATTTGACAGGACAAATTCAAATCTATGTAAGATTGGATGCTGTCGGAGAAGAACAATATCAATCATTTGGACAAACAGACTTAGGGGATATCGTTGGTATTACTGGGTTGATTTTTAAAACCAATGTAGGAGAACTATCAATTAAAGCGACTAACTATGTTTTCTTAACGAAAGCTCTTCGTCCATTACCGGATAAATTCCACGGATTGAAAGACGTTGAAGAGCGTTATCGTAAACGTTACGTCGACTTGATTACAAATGAAGAAAGTAAAAATACGTTAATTTTGCGCAGTCAGATTATCCGATCAATGAGAAGGTATTTAGATGATCACGGATACCTTGAAGTGGAAACGCCTTTATTACATTCTATTGCAGGCGGGGCAGCAGCTCGTCCTTTCGAGACACATCACAACGCTTTAGATATGCCTTTGAATTTAAGGATTGCAATTGAACTTCATTTGAAACGCCTTATTGTCGGTGGTCTTGAAAAAGTATATGAAATTGGTCGTGTCTTCAGAAACGAAGGTGTTTCTACACGTCATAATCCTGAGTTTACCTTGATTGAATTATATGAAGCCTATGCCGATTATCAAGATATCATGAGTCTAACAGAGAACTTAATTGCTCATATCGCACAAGATGTACTAGGTACAACCACTATTCAATATGGAGATTATGAAATAGATCTAAAGCCTGAGTGGAAACGCCTGCATATGGTTGATGCAGTTAAAGAGTATACAGGAGTTGACTTCTGGAAAACGATGAGCAAGGAAGAAGCACAACAATTGGCTAAAGAACATGGTATTGAAGTGAAAGATACAATGGAATTTGGGCATATTGTTAATGAATTCTTTGAGCAAAAGGTAGAAGATAAACTTGTTCAACCTACTTTCATTTTCGGTCATCCGGTTGAAATTTCACCATTAGCCAAGAAGAATCCGGAAGATTCACGATTCACTGACCGTTTCGAATTGTTTATTGTTGGTCGTGAACATGCGAATGCGTTCACTGAGTTAAATGATCCGATTGATCAACGCCAACGATTTGAAGCGCAGTTGAAAGAACGGGAACAAGGGAATGATGAAGCGCATGAAATGGACGAAGATTTCATTGAAGCGCTTGAATATGGAATGCCGCCAACTGGGGGATTAGGAATTGGGATTGATCGTTTGGTCATGCTATTAACAAATTCTCCATCTATTCGTGACGTATTATTATTCCCGCTTATGAGACAACGTTAAGTTTCTATTATTTATAAAGGACCGATTTAGATAATATCTGCTCGGTCCTTTATTTATTTTAGAAAACATGCAAAAAAGTCTTGCGTAGTTTTTATTATGATGATATATTTATATCTGTTGTTAAGAAAGAGTTACAAAGACATTAAAACTTCAAATTTTTTTTGAAATAATCTTGACTCCTTCATAACTATCGTGGTAATATAATAAAGTCGCTTCTAAATGAGTGGCGAAATTGCTCTTTGAAAACTGAACAAAACAAAGCGCCAACGTTTAAATTTAAGTGAGTAGACACTATAAAAACAAATGAGCAAGTCAAACACTTTTTGGAGAGTTTGATCCTGGCTCAGGACGAACGCTGGCGGCGTGCCTAATACATGCAAGTC
>NZ_JACJHX010000032.1 GCF_014138605.1 Peribacillus huizhouensis
ATATGTTGTTCTAATTTTCCCCATGAAAAAATCCCCTCCATAGAAGACAGTACAATCCTTTCTTTTTACTGTCTACTATAAGGGGATAATAACAAATCGAAGATCCTTTTAGCTACTTGTTAAATTAAAGCGCCCGTTTGAAGAAAGCTAGTCCGTTCATGGGGGATAAAAAGAACGCCTCCTTATTTAAGAAATGCGCTCTATTCTGGAATTATTCAGGACGTTGAAAAGAGTTCACACTTATTGAACATTAGAAATCCGTTAGCTGAAGAGGACTATCAACCAATAAATTGCCTCAATAGCTGGTTAAACTTGTCACGTTCTTCCCAGAAAGGACCATGACCGCTGTAATGAAACGGAACAAGCTGTGAATTTTTTATTTTTTGATTTAATTCCTGAGCTTGTGCAAATGGAATAACTTTGTCGTGAACGCCGTGGACGATTAAGGTCGAGACAAGGATTTTTTGCAAATCCTCATAAAGCTTCTCATCTCTTAGCGTAATTATGATTGCTGCTGTTGACCAACCTGCTGCTTGTAACCCCAATAGAAAAAACCAATCCGAGAATGGTTTAGTTATATACTGAAAGAAAAAGCCATCTGTTACATCCTGCATCATTTTAGGGCGGTCATTTAAGGTTTCTTTAAGAAAGTTATTAGCAGTTTCTTTAGTAAAGCCTATAGGAGCTGCAGCGTCTACAAGGACAAGCTTGGAAACTCCGTAACCATTAAATCGGGACATATAGCGAATAGCGATAGCTCCACCTGTAGAATGACCTACAAGAGTGAAGTTGTCTAATTGAAGTACACCAACTACTGTACGAATATCATCTGCCAATCGGTTATAATTGTAGCCACTCATTGGTTTATCCGACTTTCCGAACCCTCTCCAGTCAATTCCGATACAGCGGTATCCCATTGCGGGAAGAACATCAAACTGATACTCAAACTGTTTATGGTTTAACGGCCAACCATGTAAAAACACTATCGTCTTACTGCCCTTGGGATTTATATCTTCCACATATAATTTTACGTCTGATTCTACACTAACATAGTATCCCACACCAATTCCCCCGAATACTAAAATGACGTCAACAATAAGATACTCACTTAGGCAAACATAGGTGAGTACCTATTCCTTGTAAGCAAGCCGTGTCGGTGGAAATGGACGGTGCTTACTGAACTTTACTCCCCGTTTGCTCAATAAGCCTTCCTCCATTAAATGGCCCGATTGTTGAATAGAATAGCTCTCATTTTTTTACAACTTTTTTGTCACTTTACAAAAAGAAAATTATATATGATCAAATTGTATATAAAATTCACATCCGTTGAATAGAACCGAAAGAATACTAATTTAACAGCCCTTTTAATTCCTTACCTGGTTTAAAAGCAGGCACTTTAGATGCTGCAATTTGTATCTCTTCTCCTGTTTATGGGTTTCTACCTGTTCGGGCTGCTCGTTCACGTACTTCAAATAGTATTATTTGGAATTTATATCTATACAACAAACCAAAGCATCTCAATCTGATGCTTTGGTTGTTGTATTACTTTATAAATTATTCTCTAAAAGATACCCTTTTTTTGCAGAAGTAATTAACAAAATACTATCATCGGAACTAAAAGTTGCATTTAAAACAAAATACAAAAAGTCACTCCTAAGTAGATTATAATTAGATGTCTCAAAAATCATAATATGAGAACTGTAGCTTACGATTAAGTATTTCCCATTATTAGATATATTCATCTGGGTAAAATATCCGCTCTCTTGATTGATAGGCAAATTAATTTCTTTCTCTTTCGTATTCCTTTCGCTATCCATAATCAACAAAGTGTCTAAAGAAAGAATTATATAATTATTATTAAGATGATCAAATAGTACACTTGACCATATACCAATAGTAATCTCTTCCATAATTGGATAATTGCATATATCCTCAACTTTAAGAATTTTATTACCTTTTACATTATTAAATAATGTAAAAATATGTGTGTTAGTAGCTTTAATATATTGATTTAAAATAATACGTGTCTCATCATTATGTGAAAAATAATCAATTTTACCCTTATTAATGTTTAATAAAACAATTTGATCTCCATTATCAGTTGAGACAATGTCTACCAATACATCATTTTCACTCGTCAAACAAATATTACCTTCTTTTAACTGATTTTTCTTAGAAGTTATAAACTTTTTTACCAATTCAAAATCAGATGTCTCAAATATCCATGACGTTCCACTTGTGTTTTTTAAAATTAAATATTTATCGTCATCACTAAATAGCACATTTCCGACGTTTTTAAAATTAATTACTTTTATTTCTTGATTTGTCTTTGAATCATATATAACAGTTTTTGAAGCAATGCTACTCACTGTCCACTTTTTATTATTTGATATTCCTAAGACATATGACTTTTTATATTCTTTCAGGATCTCCATTCCAAACATTTTATTACCCCTAATATTAAAATGGTGATGAATTACTAAGATTAGCTAACCAAATTTTTACGAATAATAATGTATTTACTACCCAACTTTTATGACTAGATTCTTTTTTGTATTTACAGCATACAACATTAATGAGTTGATAGTTGCATAATATAAGTTAGTATGAAGTCTTCTATGAACCCCGGTTTTAATAGCTATTTTATTTTCCGGATTCTCTACTGTAATAGTAAAATATATTACACTGCTTTACTTCCTGTTCAACAATCGCGCCCTTGATGGAATAACAATGACTGACGTTTTTAAATAACTTTATTGTTCCTTAGAACCTACTCCTTATTGAAGTAAAGCTACCCGTTATTCATCCATGCAGCACAAAATCAGTGCTGCACCACAGAGTATGAAAATAGTTAGGAAGCGCCAATACTGATACTGACCTTAATCCAGTCAACCCATTCCATAGATCAAGGGAATGTAACTCTTTCCATTTTATTAAACGGTGGATAAGGGGTCTCTATGGTATTGCCTTTTTTCGAAGTTAGAGAAGTTTATTTTCATGGTAGTTTAAGTACATATCTTCACAAACTAAAAAAATAGAAAGTAACAAAGAGTCGTACTTTCATTTTAATTAACATTATTTATTTGATTTCCTCAGCCAACTCCAAAATAATTCCCTCTGGACCACGAACGTAGCATAATTTATAACTTTCTTCATATTGCTGTATCTCACTAAAGATTTCCGTACCCTTCTTTTTCAATTTGGCAACAACAGCTTCAATATCTTCAACAGTAAATGCAATATGTCGGATACCCAGTGTATTTGCAAAGGGTTGCTGAATATCTTTTTCATCTGACGGGGAATAAAATTTGATTAGCTCTATCCATGTCTGACCGTCTGGCGTTCCCAATCCTACACACGCTACTTTAACGTCATTAAGCCCAACTGCATATCCCATCAACTCTCCTTCCATTTCCCATTCCCCTTTCACCTCAAGTCCAAAATCGAGAAAAAACTCTTTAGCGGCAGAGAGATCATTTACGATTACACCCACATGATCTATTCTTTGGATATTCAAATTTTATACCTCCTATGTTCCTGTTATTTTGCAATATCATGTATTCAAATTCTAGTATTAACAAAGGGACGATTAATATAATAATAAGATACCAGCATTGCCAGTGAAAAAAAGCATCACTTCACTAATTTTGTATTAAATTATTGTTAAATTCCTTCCTCATTTCCCTAACGGTGTAAATTGGGGATAATTATTCATATACATTCCACTTATTTTTTCTCAATGTTCCCCTTTGATTATTGAACATCAGCGCTTCACCACAGAGAATGAAAATGGTGAAAAACCGTAAATACTGATTCTACGGCTGGAGAGGAAGGTCGATGAACTATGGTGCGTGAGAGCTTATCCGTTAGTCTGACTCCAACGACCACGGTGCACCACTGACTGTCGCTCCCTTACGGAAAGCACACATGGTAGAGATTTTTTGACTGAGCAAATCGATATGTTGGATCAAGAAGTTGCGGAAAGAGTAAGTAGCCATCAAGAAGATATCGAACCGTTAGATTCCATTCCTGGGATAGCTACTAGAATGGCTGAGCAAATTTTATCCGAAATCGGGACTAATGTTAAGGAACAATTCCCAAGTGCGGCTCATATGTGTTCCTGGGCACAGTGCTGGAAATAGGAAATCTGCTAATACAAAAAAAGGAAACAAGTATTTGAGATCCGCATTAACAGAAGCAGCTCATTCTGTAAGAGGATCTAAAAATTATCTCGGAGCACTGTATAGACGTACAGCCTCACGAAAAGGTAAGAAAAGAGCAGGAATTGTGGTCGCTCATGCCATGTTACGTATCTCTTATTATCTTTTACCCGAAAAGAAATGTATGTAGATCTAGGCGAAGACTACTTTGATAAACAGTGGCAACAATCCATTGTACGACATTCACTACGAAGACTTGAAAGTTTAGGCTCCTCAGTTACGTTACAAGCACCTAAAGCATCTTAATCCAGTCCATATTCCTAAAATAGATCAAAGAATCAGGCGCTCTCCCCTTTTTTAAAAAATGAATGAGCTTCGTCTTATTAAGTATTGCCTTTTATACTAAATTATAGAAGTTTATTTTCATGGTAGTTGAACTAGATAATCCCTATTTTTTCGAAAAAATCCTTCGAATAAAAGTCCCTATTAAAGAATAGATCAAAGATATTACTATTGCTCTTGCAATCCCATTAAAATCTAAATCAAAAGCCTCTTTTCGTACTATTCCTTGAAATGGTAAATCCGAAGGTTCAAATATTATACCAATCACTATTATCCCAATAAAAAGGATAAAAAAATCTATTACAAACTGCTTCATATAAATTCATCTCATTCCTTTGGAATTAATGGACTATCCTCAAGTAACTGCCCCGTTAGTGAAACAAGAAGGGGTAAATGTATACTAACAAAAGACAAAGAAAAATCACTTACTTCTGGATTTCCCCCTTCTTTTCCCAATGGTCCCAAAGAGTATACACAATAGCAACTAAAATCGAAAAGGTCACAAACATAAAATAAGTATTTATATTAAAATACTGGTTGTTCACATGAAAACTTAATCCTGAAGTAATGCTTTGAATATATTCCGCATCTGCAACACCGTTTCTTTTTATTAATGCATCTTTTATGACTTGGCGATATTCATTTAATTCATTTTTTTGATAAAAAAAGGCAACAGTTAAGTGAACGAGAATGCCGACTATGCTAATGATAAAAACAGTGTTGCTAATCGAATGCACACGAAAAATTCGAACCCATAATATTACCATAAAGATGAGTAGTGGAATTGGAATCCAAGCTATCAACAAAGCTGGATTACCGTTTCCAGATGAAGTTCCTGGGAATGGAGTCATTTGGTTAACTAGTAGGAAGACTCCCAATGCTAAGATGCTAACAACGAATAGAGTAATCTTTGCAATTTTCACTGTTTCCCCCTCTTTTTTCCCCATATCCTTTTATGTTTCAATTATTATATAAATTGTAACTCTTGTTCCACTTAACTGCCCAGTTATTTTAAGTACACCCTTTCACAATCTTCGATACATAATAAGAAAAGTGTGAATTAATCCTTTTGCATTATGAATTAATTAACCTTACAAACTGGAATTTGACACCCTACTTTGCTGTTCTGTCACGATATACAATCAGAGTAATTGCATTTAATATGATGGTAACGATGAGAAGAACTGCTGCGACGAACGCCACAGCACTCGTTGTGTCCATAAGAGCAGACCAATCCTCAATCTTTACCAGATGATAGTTATAGAGAATTTGGAAACATAGCGAAATAGCACATGCACCGATGCTCATAATAGAAGGAACGACCGAATTCCAATGGTCATGCTTCTTATATCGCATGAGATTAACAACTGGAAGTATCCAAGCAATTAATCCAAGAATGAGGCTGCCAAGATTAAACAAACCAATCATATCTACTCCCCCTTTATATTTTTTTATTCTTGTTTAACAATCCTGCTACGTCAGTCGAAAAAGAAAAAGCTGCCGAAGCAGTCTTTCCTACCTAAACTAAAGCACCCATTAGTTTAAGTATATTCCTTCACATACTTTATTTATTTTACATAATTGATTATATTTTAAAGGAATACTGCCCGACAGCCGCATAATGAAAAAGACTGCTAATAACAGTCTTTTTCAGCTCTTGTATCTGGTAGTTTGCATTGTATGTTTCGGCTACTTATAACAATATCTTTATATCAAACTAGTCAACAGAACCATAATTCCATTAGTTAATCCATGAATAATAACTGATGACCAGATCGAATTAGTTCGTTCATACGCTAAAGCAAAAATGAACAGCTCAACAATCTTCTAGCAAAGCCCCCGTTAGCCATTCATGTAGCGCTGCGCCCCCTGGCCTACTCAGCCCCATTGGACACCGCGGAACTCCGGCTGGTTGCTATTCAGGAAGCGCGAGTCAATTGCGACGAGCCGTTCGCTCTATACCATCAATGATTAATCTGTACAGTTGGTGTGGCAGGTCATGTCCCATGCCGTCTACCAACATTAGCTCGGCTCCTGGGATGGCAGAAGCCGTGTCCTCGCCACACGCCGGGACAAACAGGGGATCGTCCACCCCATGAATGACAAGTGCTGGTACTTTTATGGTCGCCAGCCTTGGACGACGGTCACCGGAGACAGCGATAGCAGCAATTTGTCGTCCGACACTGCCTGGATCGTATGCTCGCTGGGCCTCCTCCAGAATGAGCGTCCGATAAGCATCCTCTTCAAACGGATAGCCGGTGCCGGCGATGCGTTTGGCAAAAGAGAGACTGTGCGCCAAAAATCCTGCTTCATCCTCAAATGGGTTCGGCACCGGTTTAGTCATCATCGCCATGACATCTGGGGCAGTATGCGGAAGGGCAGGATTACCGGAACTGGACATAATGGATGTGAGAGATAAAACCCGTTCCGGGTACTCGCTGGCTGCAATCTGGGCGATCATTCCGCCCATCGACCTGCCAACGAAATGTGCCCGGTCAATTGTTAGGGCGTCGAGCAGTCCGATAGCGTCGTTGGACATGTCAT
Source organism: Peribacillus huizhouensis (assembly GCF_014138605.1). Classification (GTDB taxonomy): domain Bacteria; phylum Bacillota; class Bacilli; order Bacillales; family DSM-1321; genus Peribacillus; species Peribacillus huizhouensis. Next base: position 7,047 of record NZ_JACJHX010000032.1, read on the forward strand.
CGAGAGTGTAAGGGATGTCCGGTCTCTGTCCTGACATGAGAGCAGTCGCCAGTGCATCAAAATCCAGCGTCGGATAATGGCTAAAGTGCGTCGAGCAACCTACGTCGCGATTGTCAAAGCGGATTACGCGAAAGCCCCACGCTGCTAATATCCGACAAAACGAATCCGTCCATCGGATCATCTGGGTTCCAAGCCCGGCGATTAGGATAATAGCCTCGTCATTTTCGTTACCGAAACTGTCATAGGCCAATTCGACGTCGTTGACTTTTAGGATATTCATAATCATGTTCTCCTCCTTTTATTTTGAAGTCGAAAGTTCTGTCATAGGCAGAACGCGTGAATCTTCGATTGCTGCAGTCCGATGCCCGATACCGGCTATATAGTCTTGATGACTTGAAAAAGCAAGAAACGACTCCGCGCTGCTCTGGCGGATCATCATGACAAGATCCCATCTTTCCTCTTCGGGCCCGATAAGAAACTCTCCGCCATCGCCAAGAAACATCACCTCACCTCCGCTTTCACGGAGAAATGGTCGGGTGTGCTCAATATAGCGTTTGAAAGCTTCAGCACCACTGTTTGGGTCCTCCGGTGATAGCTCAGGATGGGCCGTGTAATCGGCAACTTCACGAAAACGCATGAGGTTCAACATGACGATGCTGCCCTCAATGCCTCGCTGTATGAACCTCATGCCAGCGCGTTGTGTTGGTTCGATGTAACGATTAAATTCAAATTCTGTCATAGCAGCTCCCTTCGGAGATCCTTTTTTATTCCAAATTCTTTACGCCTCCACATGCATTCATTCATAAGTTCCCCTCCGGGAATGCATTAGCGGCTAATCTTTTGATATGGTTTCTGATATCAGGTGCCCAGTCATCGGTAAAAATGATCCAAATCACCAGCATACAGTTCCCGCAGAGCTACTTCGTATTGATGGGAGTTCCCTGCCATAGCTTTCATTATTAATGAATAATATTCTTTTCAAAACGATCGACCTAACACAAACATTATATTACTACGTTTGTTATAAAACAAACGTTTTTAATTTACGTTTGCTTTTTTATTCAGAAACAATGCGGTGATGCATAAAAAATAAGCAATTGAAACAAATTCAATCGCTTAGAGGAACGAGAAAATAAAATTTATAAATTTAGCTAAAATGTAAATGAATACATCAATTATTGAAAATAGTAAAATGGCTATCAAACCAATGATTGCGTTTCTCATACCAATCATGTTAGCGAGTGTCCTACAATCTATAAGACAAGTTTTTGGTATGATGATTGTTGGTCAAAAACTTGAGGTAGATGCACTAGACGCAATCTCTGCTTTCTTTCCATTATACTTTTTCCTTATATCTTTTGCGGTAGGGATTGGTTCGGGAAGTTCGATATTGATAGGGCCGTCTTTTGGTGGAGGAAATCTTTTAAAAATTAAGGATTTCTTCCTCAACTAACCTGCTTCGTTACTTGAATAAGAAAAAGGTGCTCTACCCTTGTTGAGGTAAAGCACAAGTTAGTTGATTAACATCTCCCCTTTTATTTCAAACCAAATAATTTCTACTATCACTAAACATATGATTGCTAAAATAAAAGCTGTTATAGAGAGTAAGACCTTGTTTCGTAACCTGGTATTGAAACGTATGTATAACTTACCTATCAGGCTGATAAGCAGTATAAAGATAGGAGCTGTTATACATATTGCTATTAAATCAACAAGAGAAAATGGTTTGCTGATGTATGGGTCAGAATAGACATTGAGAAGAAGAAGTGCGATAAATAAGATAAATTGATAAATAAAAAATCTTACAGGGCTCATAAATAATGGGTTCCCTTCTATGCAGTGTTATGTAAAGTATAAATCCTCAAAGAAAAAATAAATATACTTTTAAGCCAATTTGTCTTATTGCTATCTTTTTGAAGTTCGACTAATCCTGTTACTAACATAAGGGCCTGTAATATGAAAAAAGTGAAACAACTTGTTTATATTTCAAGTTATCAAATCAAACTAAATTAACCCTTTTTTGAACTCAATCTTTCTAACTTTTCTTTATTAATGATAAAATATTTTCTTCCTTTTTTTTTCAACAATCCATCTTCATGGAATTGGTTAAGTGTGTATAATAAATGTCGATAGCTTACCCCCACGTATTCTGCTGTTTCGGTAAGCTTCTCTTGAAAGCATCCATCGTTTTCTATTTGAAGAATATATTTCGCCAATCGATTTTTGAATTCGTAATCCTGCATATCTGTGTAATGATCCGTTCTTTTAAGTAATTTATCACCTAAATATTTTGATAAATTATGGAGAAAAAGATTGTCATTTAACAGATGCTCTTTTGATGAAGCCAATGGAAACGCTAAGCAAGTGCAGTCATCTATAGCCACAACATCTTTTAAATTCTTTTCCACCTCAATCAAGGATAATTCACCAATAAAATCATTTTTCTTTAGAAACTGAATCAGTGCACGTTTTCCATTTTCGTGTACTATATATATTTTTGCCCGCCCATCTAATAATAAAAATAAGTACTGAATATCTTCATCAAAGCGCACTATATATTCATTAGAAGAAAACTTACATATAAAAGCCTGATTTAAAACTGCTTTCGGAAAAGTTTCTTGAATATCATTATATATATCTACAAAATTTTCAGCGTAATCCTTCAAATTGATTTTTTCCATTTTATCACCTCAATATGAGATATCTCCTATTATTATATTCTTACTTTCGATATATTACTACCAAGAGGTGGATAGGAATGAACAAATACAAACATATTATTTTTGACTTAGATGATACGATACTTGATTTTCAAGATTCAGAAGAAAAGGCTTTAAAACAAATTATTACGCGATACGAGCTGCCCTATAACAAACAAACCATTGCATGTTATAAGCGCATTAATGATGGTTTATGGCATCAATTAGAGGAAGGCTTGATTTCTCGTGAAGAAGTGCTGACAACGCGTTTTTCACTTTTTTTGAAGGAATTTCATATAGATGGAAACGGAGCAAAAGTTGAAGCAATGTACCGTGAGCATTTAAACCAAGGACATAAGACCGTTACCCATGCACATGAATTATTAAATGCTTTAACTAAGCAAGTATATAAATTATATATTGGAACAAACGGTGTAGGAAAGACTCAAAGAAAAAGATTAGGAGATGCCAAGCTACAAGGATATTTTGAACAACTTTTTATCTCTGAAGAAATTGGTTATGAAAAACCGAATCCCCATTTCTTTTACTATATTTTTGATGCCCTGCATACAAGCCGTAAAGAAGAATTTTTAATGATAGGTGATCGTTTAACATCGGATATTCAGGGAGCTATCAATGTCGGAATTGATTGTGTATGGTTTAACCCTAATAGAAGCATGCCTAAATCAGGTTCTCCTAAGAGCACATATACGATACCAAATTTAATGCAAATAATGGACTTATTAGAGGAAAATTCATGAAAAAAGTCATTCAATCGATTCTACTCTATATAGTAAGTGCTATTGGCATTAGTCTTACATTAAAAGCAGATGTTGGAGTAAGCAGTTTTAATGCGATGAATTTATCCATATCAGAATGGACTTCCATCAAAGTTGGTACAATTACATTCATTGCAAATCTTATTTTTCTAATCGGTTATATCTGCTTATGCGAAAAAAAGGATTTTAAAAAATTTACTTTGATGTTCATTTCCATCTTGTTCTTTGGAATGGTTATTAATTTTTTCCTCTATACTATTTTCGGTACGATTCACATAGAGAATTATTTTGTAAGAATCGGACTATTTATTTTCGGTGCGATACTAGCCGGTGGAACTACAGGCATTATTTTATCATTAGATATTATTCCTTTTCCTATTGAAAGTTTATGTTTACGAATAGCGATTAACAAAACGCTCTTTCTCTCAATACAGATATTGTGTCGATTTATTCTCCATTATTCTATCAATAACAATATCACTACTTTACAATTTACCAATCAATATTCGAGAAGGAACGATTATCAGCTTCTTCTTATTGTCCGGCATTATTTCTTATACACGATTGAAATTTGAAAACTATCAGCTGTAACCAAATACTCAACAAAAAGCATGACTAAAAAATAACCTCTTACGGATAAGAATCCAAAGAGGTTATTTTTATCAAACTTTAATATAAATTACGAACTTTATTCTAAATGATCAATCTTTTTTGTAAAACTACAAAGGCCGCCAATGGCGGCCTTCTTAATGAACTAACGCACCCTATAGTTTAAGTACAACACTTCACAAACTTGCCTTTTCAACTTTATTTATTACAGGAATTTTGTCCCTTAGAAGAACATTAACAAAAATAGCGTCAAACCTGCTAGGCCTAACGCTAATACTATTCATTTAGTTCAAAACCTTTTAAATCCATTCTTTTCCGTTTTTGCGAATGAATTGAAGTTCCTTTTGATAATGTTCAAAATGTCCCTCATCAATCATTTTTTGAAACGCCGAATCTCCTTCTTCGGCTTTCCTTTGCATGGTTTTACATAATCCTTCTACTCGTAGCAACACCATCTCTAAAAAACCTTTTTCCATTCCCTCAATACCATACGATTCAAAAAATAATTTAACCCTTTGTTTTATACGGTCGGCATCCTTTAATGGTTCATAATAAACTGCCTCACCTGTTTCAGTATGATAAAGTCTACTTAAAGGAACGCAAGTGTAAAGAGTATAGGCTATATCCCAAAGTCTTGGACCAGGAGCAGCAAGATCAAAATCAATAATACCTACTGGCTTTTCGTGATTAAAAATAATGTTATAGATGGCAAAATCATTGTGACATAGCACTTCAAATGGCTGAGGGGTGTTATCGATTGGTCGCCAACTTTCTTCGATTGGAAAATCACTCACAGCATTATGATAGAGACGAAGCATTTTAGCTATCTCTTTTAAAGCATCATTTGACCACATATATTTTTTTAAAGGATAATTACCAGCTTCTCCTTCAATAAATGATAATATCTCTCTATCTTTTTCATCAACACCTAAAAACTTCGGTGCGTATTCAAAACCTTCACTTTCCAAATGCTTAAATAACTTATGAATTTTAATGCCATTTGCCTTTAAGTCTCGTCGCACAGTGTCACCCGAGCGATATACGTTTGAGATATTTCCTCCTGTTAGCATTTCTTCCTTTTCGTACTGACTTGTCATTAAAATTCCCCCCATTTAGGGACGCTATGATTTTGCCAATAGAGATGTATTTTTACCCATAAATAAAAGCAGATATACAAAGGTATCTGCTTGGTAATGGGAATTTAATTGTCCACACCATGAATCCCTTGTATGATTTCAGATAGACAAATAAACGTATCCTTAAAATCAAGAACCGCCATCGTCTCTCTATTCAATTAACAAATCATTTCAAAGTATTCCACATGTGTAATATAGATTCCCCTTTCTTTACATCTCCAATTTAGATATTACCAAATATATCTAAAAAAACAAAGAGAGTTTTATGTATTTATTAAACTATTCTGTCTATTACAACAACCCAAAAGAATACATCATTTCCTCTGAGTTCAATACCATTAAAAGTATCTTGTTCAAGTAAAATCAAAGTTATTGGTGATATTGAACTAGCTAATAAAGAAGTATGAATAAAAGTGAATTTGTTGCTATTATATCGCATGAGCTTAAATCACCCATAACTGCTGTGATGTTTAAGTTGTAAGCAGTCATCGAAAAGTAGGTCTGTCTCAAGATCATTTAGATATTTGAAAAAGTGCTACAAGATGATGGAGAGATTCAAGAACTAGTAATGGATATGGTGGAAATCGATCTAATGAAACACACTGTAATTGAATCTAAATTTTATAAGAATGGACTTATTGGATATCGTTTATGAAAGCACCTAACGGATGCAACATTACAATTAATCAAAGAATAATCTCTTCTTTAGTATGCCTTTTTAAGAGTATCATTACATATTTGAAATGGCTTCACTTGTTGTCCATGTAGCACTACTGAAAGCTCGGTAGTTCGTAACAGCAGCATGAAAATCGTTTTCACTAATCGTGGCAGTTGCATCGTAAACAACAGCTGTCTTGAAGCCATTTTCGATTAAATCTCTCATATGCGATTCAACACATACGTTTGATAATACCCCAGCCAAAATTACTTGTTCTTTTCTGCGTTGCCTTAGTTGATAGACCAGATCATTTGTCTGAGGACTGGCCACCTTGTGCGGTGTTGCAATGACGGATGTTTTATCCCAGATATACGGAGCTAAAGTTGGAACATAATCGGCTTCCGGAGTTGGAGGACTATATTGATTTAATTTCTGATAAACACGCAAACTAATCAACATCTCTTGTTCGTTCCCTGTAAACTGCCAATCATAGTCATGCGGATATAAAAAGTGCGGGGAAACAAAGAGCTGATAACCTTTACTACGGGCAGTGCTTAATAGTAGTTCCAAGTTAGCTAAAGTATTATTCTGTTTAATGTTAGCCTTTGTCAAATGATATCCTCTTCCGCCTGGAGACAAAAAGTCATTTTGAGGGTCAGTAATAACTATTGCAGTATTCGCGGGATTTGGTTTAAACATAGAATTTTCCCCACCTTTAATATGTTTTCACTTATCGATTATATGAACTACATTGATTAAAAATTCCTTAGGAAAATGAAATTTTGAAGTTAAGCTCCATTCCTCTAAAATCTTGCGCTCGCGCAAAGTGGTTATGTTTGGCTATATCTACTCCGATAATTAAGGTTTCAGAAGTAATTTGAGAGATTTTATGATTTTGGTTATAATTCATTGTAAGGCCTCCAATTAGATGTTTTGTCCATTTTAGCTGGCCAGCTCAGGACACATTCATCTTATCAAGAGGTCTTTTTTCGTTCAAATCTCATTTTCAGTTATTACAGGAATGCTGCTTCGTTACATTAAGTACATTTCTTCACAAGCTCTTCTAATTATTAACATAGATACCCATTTTTCTTAAAAGGTATTGTTCAACAATCTGGCCCTATAACGGAAAAAAAGCGATCTTCTTTATTGAAGAATCGCGCCCGATTGTGGAATATCAAGATAATGATGATGATTGTTGCCTTTAGCTTGTAGAACTAACGCACCAGTTAGCTTAACATCAAAAAAATAAATCAGCCTCAATTATTTATTTTATTCATATTCCATAACCCAATATTTTTCTTCTGGTTTACCTTCTTCAACAACTTTCTTCCAACCATTATTTTCATAAAACTTCATCGCTTTTTGATTTTCAGATACACATTTCAATCTTAATGGTTTATTCATTTTTTCTATGGCGGCATTAACCAATTGACCACCAACACCTTTACCCGAGAAATCAGGGTGAACAAATAAGTTATGTATAAAATTATCTGGCAAGTACAAAGAAGCAAATCCAAGGATATGAGTATCTTCCTCTGCTAATATTATATACTCTCCTACAGTATGCTTATCAAAGTCTTCTAAAGTCATTTCTTCTATATCTGCCCAATGAAAACTTTTACGACGAGATTCTAGGTATATAAGTCTTAAATCAGGGTAATCTAATTCACTTGCTACTCTGATATTCATATTTTCACTCTCACTTTCTTTTATATAAATAATAATAACATAATTTTCATTCTATATAATATAGGTTTAAATCAAGGTTTTCCTTCTTACACTAAACTACTTCGTTAGTTTAAGTACATTTCTTCACAATCTACACTTTACAATTTAACGCGCTATTCAACAATCTAGCGGAAATAGGGCTGTTCCTTATTACAGAAACGCGCCCGATTGATGAAGACTAAAATTTTTGAACCAAGTTCCACCAGTGTAGTTCAGCAACTATTATCTAAATAAAAATTGGGTTGAGATGAATTGTAATTCAAACTCCACATTAGAGTATGAGAAGTAAGATACAATAGCTAACAATATCCAAAACGTCTGAATTACGATTCCAACGATACTGCAAACAAATCCAGAGGTTGCCAATCCCCTTCCATTCTCGTTCGTTTTCTCAATTTCCCTTTTTCCCATTCTAGAAAATACAATTCCGATAATACCAAGTATTATTCCGATTATTGGTATTATAATGGAAAGAATCCCAAGGGTTAAAGAAGCCACCGATTTACTATTTGTTTGAGCTTTTTCAACCATTCATAAACACCTCCTAACATTGACATTGCTATACAACATGACCCAATTCATTAATATGGGCGCATATCTTGCTACATAATAGCTCCCTTTTATTGAATAGCTGCTCTTTATTGCCCATTAGAAACGGACTAGAACAATTACATTGAAAAGAGTGTATTTATACAGTCTCTCACCATGTGTTTCCTTTTTTCGGTATATTCATTTTCGTAAGCATTAGTGTCTGTGTTAAAGTAACTACAACCTTGTTGAATTTCTCTGTTTTTTTCGTACCGGATGTATACATATTTTTCTTCCGGTTCATCTTTAAAGATGACACGGGCGCGCGTTCTTTTTATACCTGTATCTTTCTTCATTGAATAGAATGTTTTAACTTCTAACAATTCATCGGAATTATATCCAAGCTTAAGAAGGTGTTTTTTTGTTGCATTTTCCATTAATAAGGAGCGAATAGGATTACCATATAATATATCATAAACGAGAAAAGGCCCTCCTATAATAACTCCGATGAATAATAAAAGAATCAAACGTTTAGTTTTTTTCAAAATTCCCCCGCCTTTTTTAGAACTTTAAAAAATAACGCTTTTATCATCCATTATTCATTAATGAATCCATTGTTATTTAGGATTTAACATAAATATCCAATTATATAGGAAATTGTTATTCTATTAAATGGCCCTATAATGGAAATAGCGCTGTTCCCTATTACAAAAAAGCACCCTATAATTGAAAAGTGGATTTTTATACTAATACGGGGATGATATTAGTTTAATTTTGTAGGTGTTTTTGGTAATCCACGATAAGCTGATCTAATTTTTGACTGCAATTAATGGTGTCGTGGCTATTTAAGCCTGTTTCCTTTGCAATCAGGATTAATTCCTTTTTCAATTCATTGATCCTGTTTTCTAAATTGTCCATTTCTGTAAGTACCATTCAACAAGGTATCCTCCTAAAATATGTACGTTATTTTAGGCAACTCAGCCATCATAGTTAAAACTTTAGATCTGTAGTTTTGCGTCCTTATTTTTCAATAAGTTTGCCTTTTCTCGTTATATATTACTGTATTTAGATTCCGAAATTTGTCGCATTTTGTTGTTGCTATCAGAATAATTGTCAAGAGGGTGGATTAATGGATCTTTACCAATATTTCCCCTTAGTTTCAATGCAACTTTCCCAATTCGTGAGGTATGTACCCTTTCATTGAAGAAATGATATGTGACGCCCTACTGAAAGCCTCTTCAAATTCCACCTCCATTCCCTCTTTTACTTGTAACATTGCGCCTTCAAGAATCATTGTAAAACCTCCCGTTTTTCTTTTTGCATCACCGATCAGTATTCCAAATAACTAGCCCCATAACGGAATATTAGATGATCTTCTATTGGTCATAAATTCATTTTCTAAAATGCTCATTTCCCATAAACTCCAGTATTCATCACCGTTTTTTCTAGAGTCTCTATGTAATCCTTCTTTTGTCAAAACAGCCTTTTCATAACAAGCAATTGCAGATACATTGAAATCAAACACACCAAGACTAACTCTATGTAAATTAAGATCTTCAAATGCTACTTTGAGAATTTCTTTCATCATTTGCTGACCAATTCCTTTTCCTCTTACATTTTTATCACCTACCAAGACTTTTCCAACTCTTGCAGACTTATTTTTTCGATCAATTTTCTCCAAAGAGATATGATCAATAACACTACCGGTTTCTTTACTAAGGTATCCAAGTTATCTCTATTGGCATTCTCAATATACTTTTCTAATTGATTCTCTGATAAGGGATATTGGAATGCAAGCCCACCCCAATGACGTAAGAATTGAGGTGAATTGACCCACTTGATAAGTTTTTTGAAATCCGTGCGTTCAAAATACTTTAATTCAATTATTAAAACATTTCTCCTCTATGTTTTTTTCTTTATTCAATTTTATTATGTGACCTATTTCTTCCTCAACAAAATGGCCTTATAATGAAAAAAGCGATCCTCTTTATTGAAGAATCGCGCCCATTTGTGGAAGATCAAAGGCTGTTGATTACCACTTTTCTAGTATACATATACACAAAGGTTAAAGGTGCTTTCTATTTTTTTCGATGATACTTAATATAAGCGCAAGTTAGTTCAACACCAAACTACTTATAACTAAGCAGCTGCTCTTTTCTCTCTTGTTTTGTTGGCAAATAGTTTTTCATTAAGAGTTGGCATAATCATACCATCAATCCCATATTTTCCTGCATTCACAGCAGAAACGAGAATAAACATAGATAATAAAACAAGTTGTGGATTGGTACTTGTCGTACCGCTAAACAGATAAGAGTAGTTCATAATCAGTCCAAATAATACTGCTGTTTTAGTGAAACAACCCACCAATAAACCTATTCCCACTAGTAATTCTCCCCAAGGTACTAAAGTATTGAATATCTCTACATTAGGAATGGCTACGTTTTCTAGAAAAACACCCCACCAACCCTGAACAGCCGGGTGTTCTCCTGTTACTTTAGCTAACGCACCCTGTAAGAAACCAGAAGCATCAAAATGTCCGCTTGCTATCTTTCCCCAACCAGCCATAATCCACGTATATCCGAGATATACACGTAGCACAGCTAAAAGTATAGAGATCTTTTTATTTTCTCTTAGAAAATCAATAAACATACTTTTCCTCCTAAATATTAAAAATTAATTACTAATTGATATAATACTATAAGTGATAACGATTATCATTATCGTTTATATGAAAAATATGTAACAGATATGTTACAAAAACCTCCTGTTGCAATAAGAGGTAACAATTAAAGATATATAGAAAGAGATGAATAGTTTATACAACTTTTTTAACTCCTCTTGGGCATCTAGGGGAATCAACTTTTCACAATTTATTTTTTATGTAGGATTGAATTATATGTAACCTTAATTCAATAAAATGGCACTATAATGAAAAAAAGCGATCTTCTCTATAGAAGAACCGCGCCCGATTGTTGAAGATCGTTATTAAAGCATAGTGCTCGTTAGTTTAATAGTTAAAGAATTAAACCGCTAAAAACCATTCCAATATTTATTACAAAATGAAATATTATTGCAGTGTATATACTATTGGTTTTTATTACGACAAAAGCATAAAAAAATCCACCAAAAGAAAAAAGTAAACTTATTATGAAAGGTATTCCAACAGCAAGATGTAGTAAACCAAAACCGATGCCTGTAATGATAATTGCACATGTAGTGGAAACATACTTTTTCAAACTTGATAACATAAAACCACGCCATATAAGTTCTTCAAGAGTTGCGTTGATGATTGAAAACAATAAACAAAAGATTAACATTGATTTAATATAACTAAATTCTTGCTGGAGAATAAATGGGATGAATGATATACCAGATATAATTATTCCAATTAGTAGAAAGTAAGATAATTTTATGGAATGAAAAGGCATAACAATACGACTATTCAAATTAGGTTTATTGTTATAGAACGATATTTTCTTCTTGTTAAAGAGGTGAACAACGCACAGTCCAACAACAATAATAAAAATTGAGCCTCTATTTAACAGAATCCTTAACTCTCTGGACATTTCATAGGTGTCTAAAAATATATTTGTAAGTTGATAAAGTAAAAAACTCACTAGAAAAGCTGTAAAGAGTGAGGATAAAAAACGATATTCAACATTTATAATGCAGATAATTAGAAGGAAGAAAACTATAAACCCTATACTTATCCAACTTTTATAAGAGATAACAATAATACCCCAAAAAAATAGCACAGTTAATAAAGCTAAAAGTATATTTTTGTTTAATAAAAACATCTTTAATTCCTTCTCCTTATTTAGATTTATTACTTTAAATTTACTACATTTCTCCAAATACTATTGCTGTGCATTAATACCCTTGTAAAACCCTACTGCTTCTTTAGTTTAGTCTTCACAATCTCACATAAATATCCATTTTTGTTTGAAAGTCTTATTCCATTAAATGGCCCTATAGCTAAAGAAGGCACAATTCTTTTTCAAGAAATGCGCCCGATTATGGAACATTACTATCTCATTGAGTTTCTTGGGCTGAATCCAGAGCTTTTACCAACCCATCCGGATCTTGAGATCCTATCACCACAGTATTGTTTGTTAATTGTAATTCTATTCCTTGATTCCCATTCATATTATAGGCTGTTTCTCCTTTGGCATTAAAACGTATGCCCCAACCTCCAAACCGTCCAAGTGGACGGTATGTAATGGCCTTATAACGAACCATATCCTTAAATAAAAATGACTTATAGTGAATATGGAACGGCACATAACGGACATAAAGACCATCCCTGCGCACCTCAGTTATTAATTTCATGAATCCTAGCAGACACAGTGGAAATACAATTCCGAAAACAAGCCAGAGAAGCACCAAAATTACATCCGGAGCTGGATTATCACCTACTGGAATGCCAAAGATGACTTGTTGTATGAAGTTAAACCACATGAATGCTGCAATCAGTAAAATTAAAACCCATACCCAAATTTGCCGAGGGCGCTGAACTTCACGAAAAATAACGTGTTCTTGTCGTTCCATTTAAGCCTATCGCTCCCTTAACGGTTTATTTTTCTGCTTCAATTTTAACATACGTTGTTCAACAATTTGGCCCTATACATGAAGAAAGAGCGTAATTCTTATTCTGGAATTGCGCCCAATTGTTGAAGACCGATTAATTTATTTCAACTGTTGTTTATTGCAGAACTTTTTAGAATCAGATGTTTAAATAACTTCTAATTTTTTAGTTAACATAATTATGTGTTATCGGTATCAAAAAGATCTTCGTTTAATGTGTTATAACCACAACAAGGACTAGTGTATTTCACCTCTAATCTCACTACTTCTCTAGAATTGTCCCTTTTATCTTAACAAAGGCGTTTTCTAATTATTTATTTCAAGAGTTATCCTATAAAGGTTTGGAACATAAATTTCACAGCCATTCATAGTTTTTGATGCTAAAAATTCGTCGGGAAGTACCATCCACTTAGATGCAATATTATTTAGCAATGGTTTTACATTAAATTCAAATGCTTTATCTATATCAAGAAAAACTTTGTACATATCATCAATATTCCAATACTTATCTATTTTAGAAACTAACATCAAGACCTTATAATTAGCAGCAAACTTCTTAAAACTATCTAAGTGTTTGTTTACTTCTGCTGAGTTACTTGCCTCAAGAAATAAGATAATTTTCATAATCAAAACTCCTTATTAAAGTAAATCCCTTCTTTAACTAACCTATTAAGCTCATATTATAAGGTCTTAACGGATTAAATGAATACTCTATGCAAACCTAGTTAACATAAAATCTCTAATAGGCAATCGAGTAGGGGGAAGATAATTTATATATTTTCGCCCCTCTCACACCACCGTACGTACGGTTCCGTATACGGCGGTTCAATTTATATTACAGT
>NZ_JACJHX010000033.1 GCF_014138605.1 Peribacillus huizhouensis
ATTAAATAACCTCAGCCCTACTGAATATAGAGCTAAGGCTGCCTAATAAGTGAACCTTTTTATTAATTGTCTACTTGACGGGGATAAGACCAAACCGAAGATCCTTTTGACTTTATGTTAACTAGATTTGTATAGAGTATTCATGTGATACTTTAAATCATTATTCAACTAAAGGGCCATTTAATGGAGGAAGAATCTTAAGAAAATTATGTTTGTGAACAATTGTACTTAAGCTATAGGTGCAGTTTAGCAAAACAAGGAGGACATTATTTAAGTGGAAGACTACAAGATTAAGGTTCAGCAAGCGATAAATGAACGACAGTTAAGTTCCGTAATGAATAATACGAAATGGAGAGGATTACAATCGGCTGTTATGGAGGAATTCCCAATAACCCCTTCTTTTCAGGTAAAGTTTTTAGTTGATGATTACGCTAATCCTGAAGATTTTGGAGAAGAAAATTGGTATTCGGGAGATTGGGAAGAAGGGCTTGAACCTTTTTTTGCCGTAGAATGGATTAGAGTAAATCTGAAATTTACGAGTTCTAAGGGACGGCTGTTGGAACCTGAAGTAACAGATTACACAGACGAATTCATTCAATTGCTCAATAAACTTAAAATTCCTTTTGTTAATGAAGACAGTATAATCCGAATATATGGTTACATAAGGAGTACAGATATTTTTAGTTAGACAAAATGTATTTCTTTGTGAAATCGTGTATCTAAACAAACTGGTGCTTTAATTTAACAAGCAGGTAAAAGGATCTTCGGTTGAAGATCCTTTTTTAATACCGATAAGGGTGATTATGTAAACTTTTCTGGAAATAAAATAAGAGAGTTTTTTAATCTAGCTTATTAAGAAAATGGGTGTTGAAGAAGAAGCCCTCTTCTTCAACTAAAGGCAGGATTGTTGAACAAGGAAATGATAAAGTGGAATTATATAGAAAAAATGGGGAGGTGTCCGATAAATGAAAAAAGGCAAAGGTTTTCTTATAGTATCGCTCATAGTGTTATTGATGGGTTGCTCATTAAATGGCCATACAGAAAAGACGGATTCAAATGCGGATACAAGTGATAAAGCTTCGAAGGAAGGGCTTTATGTTCTAAGTATAGGAGAACAAGGAATGATGGTGGTAAACGCTATCCCTAGCGATTTTAGTTCGAATGGTGGAGAAAAAGAATTTTTTGGTGCAGTTAGTTATCATTATCCGAAAGCTTCTGAGGAGCTAGAGGTCGGTCAAAGAGTGCTTGTTGAAACCGATGGCCCAATATTGGAATCCTATCCTGGTCAAGGAAAAGCAAAAAAAGTGACGGTTCTCCCAGAATATAAACCAGATAAAGCCGATTTATCAGAATCGCAAGTAGTTCGTAAAGCATTAAAAGAACTTGAGTCAGAATCTACATCAAATTGGATAGCTGCTATTAGAAATGTAACTTATGATAAGGAAAAGGATACTTGGATAGTAGATATTAAACAAGATGAAAGTATGTACGAATTTGATATAGATGATAAATAATCATGAGGCAAGAAGTTTGTTCGGAGAGAGAGGAGAAGACCACAAATTGTGGTCTTCTGAATGTACGAAAATAACGAAAATCATACATTCAGAAAAACTCCTTATTTTAACTAAGGAAGGAGGAGACATTGGCTCCTCTCCTCCCGTTACCCAATATTTATCTTGATTTCGTTTATATTTGGCGATTCTGTTTTTTGCTCTCTTGTTTTAGCAGCAAACACTAAAAACTGTTTTATATCCTGAACTTGAAAGAATTGGACGCCTGAATGACGCGGTAAATTATAGCGGGTGTCGGTAATCAGGATAATCTTAGGGAAAACCTTTTTGTCAGCCGGCTGCCACGATTCTTGCTTCCATTCATTACTCATATAATACGTGACATAGCGAATAAACTTTTCATTCATAACCTTTTCGGAATATACTGAGCGTTGAATTTCCACGAAGAATGGCGCACGTTTCCAGATCATAAAAGCATCTGGTTCCATATAACCTTTTCCGTATTTAGGTTCGACTATGAATTGTGAGGATGGCTCAAATTTCAGCAGTGACTTATAAAATTCAACGATTTTAAGGAAGTGTGGAATCTTTGCAGAGTCTTTTTTTATGGAAGTTGGAGAAGGAAAGTAAATGTATGGATGCTGCGATGTATTCACTTCAACGTAACCGTCTCTTCGCAACCTCTTCAGAACCGTATTGCAGCATGTTATGGGGTTCCGAAGACCTTCGAAATGCAGAGTGATAATGTCGTCCCTTGTCATGCAGCGAAAACGCGTCAGGTCAGCTAAAATGTTCAAATCTCGTTTTCTCATTAGTCCAACACCTCGAATATAGAATCAATAATTTGTGAATCATTGTCAGAAGACTTAGAAGGCTCCTTAAAAGGCTTTTTAGTAAAAGGTGACTTATGACTCTCTAAAATACTTTTTGCCTCGTCTAAGCCTAAATATGGAGCCTGTATCTCTTTTAATCCGTCTTGACCTTGCAACTTTAGCAACATCCTTCCGTTTTCCTTCAATTTTTCACTTCCCGGTGTACCGATAATTCTTGCGTTAATCAGGTCAGCACACTTAAACCCCATTCGAACGGTTAAATTGTTCTTTAAAGCACCCTCTAAGAGTTTTGCATCTGGTCTTTGCATGGAAAGGATTAAGAAGATGCCTAAAGCCCTGCCGATAGCGCTTATGTCCTCTACGATAGCCATGATTACTTTCTCTTTTCGTAACAAAGCAACTTCATCAATACAAAGAACAATATAAGGTGGAGGGTCTGGCAAATCATCGATATGCGATAACTCGTGAGCGTCTAACAAATCGCCACGTTTTTTTAATTCCTCGCTGAGGTACGCAAGCATTGCTGTCATATCGACAGGACTTACAAGAACGGATTGAACATGTTTCACCCTGCGGAATATATGAAATTCAGAACGCTTTAGATCACATAAGTACAGCTGCAGGCGGTCCGGATTTTTAAATTGGATTAACGAGCTCAAAATTGAGCGCAGTTGAGTGGATTTACCTGATCCTGTTTCGCCTGCTATAAGCAAATGAGGGTGTTCCACCATGTCATATAGCACGTTAGCGCCGTTCATATCAGTGCCACAGACGATAGGTAAACGCATCTTATTCGCTTGTTCTCGGAACAAATCAGCGTCATAACGGATAAGGTTTGAATCGTTACCTACGTACACCTTGAGCGTAAAAACCTTGGTGTCTCCTTTAATCTCAATCTTTTCTCCGAATACTTGCATGAAACAATATTCCTTCTTCTTAATTTCCTTTGGATCCATGCCAGTAGGAATTGAAAATATATATGTCAGCGACTTTTCCTTCCGACTGATATTCACGGAAAGAATCTTTGGATAAACAAGACCAGAGTTGGACCCGTAAGAATACCGGTTACCTATTTCCCCATTCCTAAATGCTTTCACAAGCTCTGCTTTTGCTCTATGTTTCGCTAACCACATTTTCATATGCTCACCTCAAATGATTTAATTTAAGACGCTGGTTCAGGGTGAACTTCTGTTTTTCACTCTTGTACATCGTGGACCAGACCTACCAGAACAGGAATTTTAAATCATTGACCAGGTACCATAACGCTGCCATGCCAGCTGCGGGAAAAGCGATGCGAAGGAAAGCAGAGATAAGGGCTGCTATTGAAACATTACCTGTATCAGCTAACCCTTTTTCTATTAACGCAATCAGGAGAACAGCAGCACCGATACCGATGAAAACTGGGTCAATCAATGCTGCAGGATGTAATGGGATGAGTGAATAAAGGACAGGTGAATTTTTACCAGTCGTGACGTTCTTTGCCCAATCTTTATTCATGAATGCTTTAAAATCTATAGTTTCAATCCGATTCGCAACAAAAGGTACATTAAGTAAAAATGGCATGTTCAAAACCCCTTTTTAAAGGTGCACAGGATTACGAAATAAGTCACACCTTGATTTTTAACCATTTGGGAATTAGTTACATAAATCTTGTGAACCTTGGTATATAAACGTTTTATGGAGTGAAAATGGATACCTAAGAGGATACTTAAGAGGATACTTAACGGGATACTCAGTATCCTCTTAAGTATCCCGTTAAGTATCCTTTTTTCTTCCTTTGAGTGAACTTGCGTGATGCATCAAAAAGGTTAGGTAAAAGTAGGGTGATAGTTAGGTGAATTTTTATTTTCCTCCTCTTGCACTCTCCCCCCCATTCGCTTTTCGGCTCATTCTAAACACTTTTGAATTTCCTTTTATATCAATCCGGATTGGTTCATTACTTTGGTAAGGGTAGCAAGGTAGATACTTTGGTAATTACTTTGGCCAGAAGTTGCTAACTACCAAATCACCTGCCTTGATAAGAGCCTATGTTGCACTGCTTGTCCATGTTGCAAACTTTTTTTTGCATCACGAGAATATTTTTTTGCATTTTGGTCAAGGATGGTTTTCAAGAAGGTCTAACCAGGAGGTTAAAATCATGTGGGGATTAGGTAAGCCACAATCAAAAGTAGGGAAATTTATAGCGAAACACGGATATTCCATACAAGAACTATCAAAGGTTTCAAAGGTTAATCGGAATACAGTAGGGAAGATTTGTTCAGACTCCACTTATCTACCTACAGCAAACACAATTAAGAAGATTATGGAGGCGATCCGGCAGCTGGATCCTAACGCTAAAACAGAAGATTTTTTTGATATATAGATGTCTAAAAAAGGCCATCTAACTCCATTTAAAATGTGAAATGCAGTAAAAAAGGACATTTTACCTTAGGGGTTGTTGGGCTTTTCCCCCCCCCCCTAAAATTCAGTCGTATCGTATTAGCAGAATAACGCAGTCAGATGAAAATAAACCGTCTATGAAGAACGCCTCAAAGATTATTAAAGCATTGAAAAAAGCGGGATATAAGGTGGATTATGACGACTTCTGGAGTATGTAAATAATACGAGGCAGAAACCATAATGGATCATTTACTCTGCTTTCACTTCCTAAGGCATAACACATTGTAGTACGTAAAATAGATTGATAAGTCTCTACTTTTCTCCCCTATGAATGCTGATAAAATAGCGTTTTGGGGATGGTGTTTTGTAGGGGAATGAAGATTACGTAAAGGTAACTTCTAAGTCAATAATAAATAAAAATTTATTCTAAATGTTTATTTTAAAATAAATCTCGCTAGAATATATAATATAAACAAGGCAATAGTAAAGTAGCAGAATCAACTAACTCCCCCAAGAATTCTTATACTTCAAGGGAGAGTTTCCTAAGTGACCATTATGCTTACTTTTAATAATTACATATAAACAGTTAATAAGTTTAAATTTATTATATTTCTAATCCCATTTCAGTTTTTAAATAACTTTCAAAATGGTCATTCTTATAGTTTCGTATAAACTCGTTTTTCTTTTCTAAATCTACTTCTTTCCTAAAGAATCCAACCTTTTTCAGGCGTTCTGTTTCAGGAAGTTCTGACCAGATTTTTTCTGCATCTTCTTCGAGTTTCCGTTCGATTTTTTTTTGTAGCATTAACTCTTCAAATCTTTTTGTTCTTTGTTCCTCTGGGGATGGTTGTTTCGGTAAAGTAGTTAGTAATTGATTATATTGATTTTTTAGTTCTTCCATTTGCGTCGCAGCAAGTTCTGCAAATGTTTTTTTGACTTCCTCAGTAATTTTGTTCTTTAGGGCCTCTATGTTGTCTACATATGGTGCTGGTTTTTCTTCTTTGGTAGGAAATGGTCTTAAACTCGTAAAGTTGGTCAGCTCTCTAGAAATAGCTCCGAGGGCCCACTTTTCTTCTCTTTTTTGCTTTATAAAAATGGCAATCTTCAAATCTAATTCATCATAAATTTTTTCATTTGTTTCTACAGTACGGTTGATATAATGGATTCGATCATTTTCTAGCCGTTTAAACCAGCCATCAACTGTATTAATATGTATGTTTGGGATATCTAGATTTTTTCTTAATTCTTCTACAAAATCACTAATTTTCCAATGCTTCGGAGCATTCATTTTTTTTACCTCCTTTTTAAATTTTATTTGCGTAGAGTTTCTATTGGATGACATTCAAAAAGTTATGACGCCATTTGTTTTACTGATATTTTTAGACCTATATTTAGTCTATAAGTAGACCATAGACCACTTGTGGCACACAATAACACTAAACATTATAATAGATAGTTAAAATAAAATAAAATATTGAAGGTTACTATTCATCATGTAATGAATGTATGGTCTATATGTATCCCTAATTAATAAGGTATTTGACTTGCTATTCATAATAACCTGCAACAAATTATGACTATTTTTGTCTATAGAAAACTTCCCTCTGTAAGTGGGGAAATCCTCTAATGAGTCAATAATGAGAATGGGTATATATTAGATTCTACATGTAGACCATTGTCTATGTGTGGTCTACATTTGTTGGGAGGATGTAAAGTATATGTAGCGTGTGGACTATATGTACACCTGATTAAAAAGGTATTTGATTTGCTATCAATAGTATCTTGTATCCAGTATGACTGACTAAATTGTTCATGAAAATCTTCCTATGTAAATACAGCTAAACCTTATTATCATCAGTGATGAAAGTGAGTATTTATAAGATTCTATTTGTAGACCATTGCCCACGAATGGTCTACATTTTCAAGGGATTTGTAAAGTATATGTAGCGTGTAGTCTATATGTAGAATTATACGATATTTGAACTGTATTTCATAATACTTTACATCAAATGATAACTACTGTTTTGGTTTAGCTGAAAATAGGATATGTATTTAAGGAGGTTAATCCTTGTCATCATCAGTAGTGAAAAAGTGAATTTATAAAACTCTACATGTAGACAACTAGCTACATGTGGAATACATTAGATTCTGTATATGTAGAGTATCGGTAGTGTGAGGTCTATATGTAGACTTGATTTATAAAATATTTGAGCTGTTAGTCATAATTTTTATATCAAATTATGACTATTTTTGTCTAATGAAAAACCCCCTATGAATAGAAGGGGGTTAATCGTCGTCATCGTCAAAATCCAAGAATGCCTTTTGAGCGAAATTTTGTATGGCTGCATTTGCTTTAAAGGCAGGGGGATATTCTGCCTCAATTTTTTCGGGTTGATGATTTAGATCAAATGGTGAATAAGGTTTTTTAACGACTTGATATAGGAGCTGGCTAATTAATGCTTTTGTATGCGGATGATTTAACCAATCTAATTCTTCAGATGTTAGCCCTTTAGGAAGGGGGACGTTCATTTGATTACCGTTTGAAATACTTAAAGCTTTTTGTGATACAGCATCAATAAAAATCGAAGCTATATTGCTACTAAATTTTCTACCAGCTTCTTTCTTGTTGTCTGTTAAGTATTTAAGTACATGTGAAGGGGTATCAGACGGTAATCGAAACGAAAGAGATTTTCCAGGCTCAAATTGTCCCATTTTTCAGTTCACGCTTTTGTTAACGTGGTATTTTGTGTTGTAATCCCTTTGGTGTTTGCATACATAAGTAGAATTTTGAAATAAGCACGAGCAATCATCCATACACTATCGTCTTCAGATACGAATCGAAGAGGGTAGTTTTTATCATCTTGATTTAGTTTAGTAAGGTAAGGCTTCAAGACTAGGGAGCCACCGCCTGTTTGATAAGCAAGTCTAATATCTGGTACATTACGCCACATATCTTTGATTAACTTATATTCTTCTTTTGCTAAAACAGATAATTCTTCATCAATGATATCTTTAATAGAAACTCGAGTTCCATTGACCCAAATATGATATTGTTCTTCGGGTTGCTCGTTTGTGATGATTTCAACTAGAGTCCGTCTGCTTTTAATAGAGTATTTATATTTAGAATATACCTTCCGAATTATAGTATCTAAATACGTGGATACACCTCTTTTTATCCCGTTGCTATATTCATTGTCTACTTCAGCTTCATCCGTAATAATCGCAGAGTCCGTTGAAAGACCGCCTATATCGTTGATTAGTATCGTTTTTCCTAAAAGCTCTTCGTTTTTAGTGGAACCATCATTATTTGTCGTTAAATCTACAAATGCGGCAAATCCTTCTGTATTTACAAGTACTTGTTCAAACTTTATCCGCACAATTTTTCCTTCTAGTGAAGGTGTTTTTAAAAATTTTACTTCATGCTGCGAGTTTTTTAGCTTTTTTCTGAAATCTTTTGCTTTGCCTTGTTTAGTTTCATCTAAGGGCAATCCCGTAGATAAATAATAAGTTGCTTCTATTACACCATCTTCTTCTGGAAATTGCTCTATCGCATCATAAGCAAGGGTTGTTAATAACATAATAACTGGTTGATCACTGTCGGCTTTATCCTGGTCGGGAGTCAATTCGTCATTATTCGGGTATTTAGAAGCCAGTTTTCCGACTGCAAAACTACCATTTTTATTTTTTAAAGCAGAGGATGTAATTTCTACGTGTAAGGCATGTAACGAATTTTTTTCCATTTCAACAATTTCTCGATTTTGCACATTTGCTATTACGTTGGGTATGTATATCCGGTTAGTAAGATCTCCTAAAAAGCCCTTAACAGCATCATTTCCAATATCAATTGATACGAATCTAGCCATAGTTTAGTAGATTCCTCCTTAGTTTCATTTATTTTCATATTAAATCTAACTCTATTGTATGCTTTTTGTATGCAATTTTCAAGTTTGAATGCAAAATGTATGCAAAGGGAATTTTATGACAATAAGGGTGTTTAAAAAAGCTAGTTATGATATTCAATTAAAGGGCCATATAATTGAAAAAAACCTTTAAGGAAAACTGGATATTTATGTTGAAATATTGTTAAGTTTGTGAAGAAATATACTTAAGCTAACTGTCAGGATAGTTGAAGAAGGATATTGTAAACATTGTAAAATAATGCGAACTTTATAATAGTGTGCAGCATACAATATAATTAAATCAGGAGTTGATCATATGTCTAATGCAAATGAACATTTAGATAAAATATTGCTGGAATTGAGACGAGGTACAATTTCAATTGGTGTACTAAGCCAACTTTATGAACCACAATATGGATATTCTCTTGTAACGATGCTTAGTGAAAAGGGGATACATGTTGAGCCTGGTACATTATATCCATTGCTAAGAAGGTTTGAAAAACAAGGGCTCTTGGTAAGTAAATGGGATACGAATGAAGCTAGACCGAGGAAATATTATTTACTGAGTGAAACGGGAAAAGAAGTTTTTGATTTACTTGTTGTTGAATGGAGAAGTATTGTAGCTAGCCTAAATCATTTAATTGAAAATAAAGGAGATGATGTGGATGGAGATGGTTGATCGGTATATTTATGCGGTTATCCAAAAGCTGCCACATACTCAGCGAAAGGATATCGCTAATGAGCTTCATGGGTTAATAGAAGATATGCTGGAGGAACGAGTTGGAAGGGAAAGTTTGAAAGCAAGTGATGTAGAGGAAGTATTATTGGAACTAGGTAGCCCAAGGAAGTTAGCCGATAAATATAGGGGTGCAAAGAAATATTTAATTGGCCCAGAACTTTTTGATACCTATATTTTAATATTGAAGATTGTTCTAATTGTTGTAGGTGCCTCTATCGGTGTCGGCTTTTTAATCCAGACTATACTAAATCCTGTTTCTATTCTGGATCATTTTATTGAAATGATTGTTTCGTTGGTTACTGGACTTCCGATAGCTTTCGGTTGGACGACATATAGTTTTGCAATGGGTGAGTTGGTCGGTAT
The DNA here is from genome assembly GCF_014138605.1 of Peribacillus huizhouensis. Lineage (GTDB taxonomy): Bacteria > Bacillota > Bacilli > Bacillales > DSM-1321 > Peribacillus > Peribacillus huizhouensis. The sequence goes on from NZ_JACJHX010000033.1 coordinate 9,725, forward strand.
CAAGCAAAGGGATTTGCAGAAGCAGGAGTGGAAGCCATCCGATTTACCTCCAATTCCGGATGAAAAAAGACAAATCAAACGTGGGGAATCAATAGTCGGGATTGTTATTTACGCTATTATCATTGTATTTTTAGCCTTTTCAAGTGAATATTTTGGAATTTGGGTATTCCATGACGAATTTAGTGGCATAGTTCCATTTTTGAAATCCTGAATTTATGAGCGAATTGGTAGAAGCTGGTGTAATTACAGTTGGTTCTGAAGCGTTTGATATCGTAACTAAGGTGTGGAATCAGTTAACATTTTGGATTCTCATTCTGCTTATTTTTGGTTTAGTGTGGGACGCTGTGGACGGATTTATTAGAGCACGAAAAAAATAGTATTTTCAATGACGCATGGTTGAATATGATTATTTTCAATCATGCGTTTATTAATGAATAATTATCATTAGCATCCATCGATTATGAAAAAGTAAACATTTATAATAAGATTTCATTAAACTATGTGAATAAATGCACTTAAACTATCTGGTGCTATAGCATGATAAGGGGTTGCTGTGGCTGCCTTTTTCTTATTGAACAAACAGGCAGGTAACTAGAATAAAGGTTAGTTTAAAATGTATTGGGCTATAATTTTAGGATGGGTGAATGGAAATGAACCAAAGGTTTTCTCTTTCATTACTAATGTTCAGTCTCATAATTTTAGGAACAAGTAATATAACTGCATCCGCCAACTCAAAAGGAGAAAGAAAGTCTCCTATAAGCGTTTGTATAACCGGGTCTTAAAATGAGAACGGATCCTGCTTACATGGGATTTTAACATCAAATAATTTCATTGTTAATATACAAAAAACTTTTGTTGCGACAATAAAGGGGATATAAACAAACGGCAACACTCTAACCTATTTCACAAGGAAGAGTGATGCCGTTGTTTTTCTTTTAACCAATTAAGCATTTTTTCATCGTTCTTATTGTTTTGGCGTTTATTTTCTCCTCTTAGGTACCGCGAAAGAGTAGAGTGGGAAAAACCAATTTCTTCTGCTGTCTGTCGGATACTCATGTTTTGGGAGTCCATCATGGTTTTCATTGTTTCTGGAGAGAGCTTTATTTCCTGTTCTGGTCCCAAATGAAACGCTTGCTGCTCCGGTTCCATTTGTCTAACTTTACTAATTTTACTTGATTGTGCGAAGGATGGATCTTCAATGGATTCTAATTCAAGTGTTGGAGCTAACTCATTTAATGAAAAGTTTTGTGAGAAAATAAGATCTTCTGTAATTGAGCTCTCGTGACTTATCTGATTCATTCGTTCAATAATTTCTTCATTCACCAAACGATTTGAATCAATCAGTAACTTTTTCTGGTTTTCATTAACTACAGTGTCTGTGGGCAGAATAAGTACACTCAGTTTAGTCCAATAGCTTTGGAACCAACCCTTTTTCCCAACTTGTTCCTCGTCGATCTCTTCTGTATAGTTCCAGCTGCTGATCACGCTGTCTTTCTGCAATTCATCCAATACGTTTTCAAACTTATCTCTCTTTTGCACTCCGTTATATCGATTGGATATGTCCATTATTTTCAACAAGGTAGATACTTTAAAGGGTTGCTGCAAGGTTCTTCTAATGGTCCTGATTTTCCACTGGATATTTAAATAACGGGTCAACCGTTTGTGTTCGCGTTGTGTGTAATGGCTATATTGAAAAACCTTTAAATCTAATAAACCAAGGGTTCGATTCGGTCCATCCAAGTAGGGTGTAAGAACAGAAGATGGTTTTACTTGTACGGCATAAATACCTTTGGGTTCTCCTGTTTTTTTATCATAGGCAACACGGATTTTTCCAACTTCGAACATTCTTTGGAAATCTTTGAATTCATAAAGTTCATTGTCTTGGATATCTTGGGCGTTAAACACCTTTACCTGCTGATTGCCAAGGGAGACCCAGATGCTTGAAAGGGCAGCCACCCGTTTCATGATATTGAAGCGATCTTCCTCACGAAAATCCAGTTCTCTGCCTTGTGCTGTGCGTTTCTTTAGATTCCTAAGCTGTAAGGCATCGTTACTATGAAACTCTATATATCCGTCAATGGACTTAGGAGACACCATCCATAAGTATGTAATTAAATCAAAGAGGTCAGCCGTCATTTCATCCAATGAGTTTATAGTAGATTCGATAAGTTCAAACCACATTTCCTGCTGATCTGAGGCAAGCTCAGTCACATGGGACTGAGGGGGCCTGATTTCTGCTAATCCTCTGACCTTTCCACGATTGTCGATAATCTCGGTTGCCAAGAGACCAGTCTCTCCTTTTTTAAAGTCCTTTTTCTTTGTCACAATGTCTCTCATTAAATGATAATCCATATCCATACTGGAATATATATATTCACGGCTCAAAGCTTCACTTATTTTCTCTTCATTCGTGCTTCGTTTTATCTCATCCATAGGGAATTCGTTTATAAAATGTCCTGCTAATATGACCTTCATTGTATCCTGATAGTTTTCTACAGCCTTTTTTAACATTTCTTTTGTTATAAGTTTTTCGAAGTATAATGTTTGAGTGAACAATGAAAATAAGGCCCGGAAGCTTGGACTCATTGTATAGTCTGGCATCTGATTTTTGACCTCTTCCTCCGTCATATGATAGGCTTCCTGTTTCCATTTAGCCAGAATATATGGACGATCTTCAAACAAAATCTTGGTTTCTTCGAAAATAGCAATTTTCAGAAACTCATAGTTCAAGATCATATGATCATGTATGTCCTGATATATCAAAAATAATCCACCCTCTCTATTTGAAGGAAATCCATTGGCTGGAAAGATTAATACCTCTTCTTTTATCTGAAATGCACCACTTTCTTATTATTATAGCAAGAGTGGAACAGTTTTCGAAGAGATAATGCACCATTTACTACACAGGTTCCGAAAAAAGTGGTCCATTTGCTATACAGGTTTCGAAATAATGGTGCATATGCACCATTAACCAAACTTGTCTTACGAAGCCGACATACGTAAATATTATCCTCGTTAAAATAATCATTATATGTTCAAGTTCTCTAAATAAAAGATTCAATAACTTCAAAATGTTTTAGAGGAAACGCACCATTATTATAAAGTGAGCGGAACCTGTGTACTATTTATAGATATTATGCACCACCCCTTTGTTTGTCTTTTGAACTATTTGTAAATATAGTTCAAAGATTTTGGCGAGCACCAACTTGAAATTTTTTTAGGTAAATCTAATAAAGCGAAATATGTTTACGAAAATGCTCCACTAATCTCAAAATGAGCGGAACTTGTATACTATTTTGTTTTGAAAATGCACCAAAATTATATTTTTAGTGTACATGTGAGCGGAACCTGTGTAGGAAGAAAAACGTTGATTTATATAGCCATTAGCACCAGTTCATTTCTATCACATAAAAAAAATGTACTCAATTTTAGCACCATTATTTAATAAGTGAGCGGAACTTGTATACCAAAAATGCACCACATGCCCTTAAAGATGAGCGGAACCTGTTTGGTATTTTTTTAAAATGTAAGCCAATGAACCTTATCATGGCAAGCTTATGTAGGATTCTGTTCAATATGCAATGTGTGCAATAATGGTACACTTTCGGCTTTTTTGGTGCAAAAAGTGAGCGGAACTTGCATAATAAAAAAAAAATAAAAAAATTTCAATCCCTTGGGGCTCTAAGCTCCAAGGGACTTTTTATTTTTGGTGCATTTCTCTTAGAGAGCACCATTTTTCAAAAGCCGAGTTTGATATACTTCATTCAGCAAAATGTTCCATGTAAGAAGTGGAAATCGGCGCAATTTATTGTAACTTTATAGGTTTGTAATTTCAGTAATAGGAAGAAGGTGTGAATCATGGGAACTCCAATAGCAGCTAATTACCAAAGAGGTCTCCTTTCAATCGTCGAAATCATGCAATTCATGACCCATAATGGCTTGCGTCTATATAAAAAAAAGGGCTCAAGTCAGTCCATAAATAGAGTTGCTGAATACGAGAATACAATGAACGAAAACCCTTATCGTAAAGGTGTGGTATTTGTATCGCCGTGTAAGGCTGACCTTGTAGAGGGAAAAGGCTATATCGTGACTTCTTACGAAGCACTTCAGGAAAAGTATCGAGCTCTGACTCACTGGACGCCTAATACTTATCGAGGTGGTACATACTATGACTTCAAAAGGCGTATCATCAAGGGGCATGAACGTGAGAATCTAAAACAAATCAATGTAATTAGCCTTGATATCGATACAAAGGAAGTGGATCTGTATGCCCTTTATCTTGGATGTGAGGAATTGGGCTTGCCTCGTCCTAATCTTCTGCTGGAAACCCCAAGAGGATTCCAGGTCTTTTTTGTGCTGGAAACCCCTTTTCATATACACAAAAAACAAGATTACAAAGCTTTAAGAGTTGCCGAGCGTCTGTCGGAAAATATGCGAAAAGCACTTAAACGCTTTGTGCCGGTTGATACCGGATGTGTCCCTTTCGGCTTTTACCGCATCCCAAGTGAAGACAATGTACTGGATTTCTATGACCAGCCTGCCAATACAAACCAACTGCTAACCTGGTCTAAACAGTATGAAGAGCAGGAAAATAGAAACTTTCTTCGAGTAGTTTATAACAAGAACGCTTCAGCGATCGACCAAACGTCTTCAGACTGGTATCGGGCGCTTATTCGAGCTACACACATCCATAAAGGACATTTTGGCTCCAGCCGCAATAATGCGCTCATGACGCTTGCACTTGCCAATTACGCGAGTGAGCGGCCACTGGAAGAAGCTTATGATGAACTTGATCAATTTAACAGCAACTTGAATCAACCACTAAAAAAAGGAGAATTTGAACGAATTATCAGGAGTGCGTATTCCGGCAAATATAAGGGAGTAAAGCGTTCCTACGTGGAAGACTTACTGGAACTATGGACAGATGGACAAGCTCAATTTAAGGGAAGGGAAGGGTGGTATAAATTCAAAAAGCCGCGTGAAGAGCGGGTGCGTTCCCATTACAAGGAGTGGGAAGAAGACATCATCGCCTATTTAAATACACATACAAGCCCTGAAACGCCATTTTTGGAGGCTTCTTTGAGTAGTCTTGCTAAAACCTTTGGTATGTCTGTATCAACGCTTAAGGAAGTTTGTAAGAAATCTAGTAAACTTAAAAAATTTACGATTGGTCGTGGCCGGGGGGCTAGAACAAAACTTGGCAGCCGTTCAATGCTTTTTAGGAACTTATTGATGTTACGTAAGAATCACATTCTACAAGCCCAGCTTTCGTTTGCCGAACTTCTTCCCGAACCGAATCAGTTTGTTCCCCTCCAATTCCCTACATTGGAAACCGAATTGCTAACTCACGAAGTGAATATTTTATACAGTTCTGGGGCTTCTCCACCTGTTAAAAGGACTTCTTAAAAATAATGAGCCAGTCTGCCTTTACATATCTATAGTATCCTTTTGGGTGTCTGCTAGAACATGCTTTCTCTTACTAGTTTTTCTTTTTATTGGGGAAGAACTTTTTGACTGGTATCTATTTGGGGTGTTATGAAGCTAGTATTTTATCAGCATGTTATATCCGGTTTTATGGAGGATGTGCACCAAAATATTTAGTATTTTATGCATGATTTTAAACATGTTTAAGGCTTAGTTAGTGGGAGGAGTTTTTAAAGTGATAATAGGATTTCTTTGGCTGCTTATATAAATTATTAGAAAGAATGATGAGAATAATTGGATAAGCAATAGGAGATGCAAAAGTAATTATTCTAGCGAGGAAGCAAGGATTCTTAAATCTGATTATGGATATTAATAGGTGATTCATCAAAGTTTTATTTCCTAAAATATGGTAAATTTAAATCATTTTCTTTTACAAGTATTGCCAAACAAATGTACGTCTAATAAGCTTAAAATAATTTTTGCCCAGTTGAGGGATAATGTTGAATTAACTGCTGGAACATTTACGACAGGAATGTATCCACTTAAAATGTTCACAATGCTTGCAGCAGCACTAGCCATATATCATTGTGCAAGACCAGAAAAGAAAAAAATGGTTGGGGGAATTATGCTTCAGGTGCTATTACTTCCCTATTCTGTGGAATTACAGAACCACTTGAATTTAGCTTTTTATTTTTAGCTCTAGTTCTTTATTTCATTCATGCTATTTTTGCAGGTCTGGGCTTTCTAATCATGTATCTTTTAGACATTCATATTGGCTTGTCTTTCTCAGGGGGGGTTATTGATTTTATCCTATTTGGTGTTATCCCGAACTGAACTGATTGGTGGCTCGTTATGGTAGTTGGTTTAGTTATAGCTGCAGTTTATTACTTTGTCTTCCGATTTGCCATTACAAAATGGAACTTAGCAACTCGAGGAAGAGAAAAAGAAGAAGAAAACAAAACTGAAAATGCGGAATTAATCGCTACAGCCGGATCTCTTTCCGAAAAAGTTCTTATTACATTTGGGGGAAAGGATAACATTACTGAACTAAATGCCTGTATGTCGCGATTAAGAATTACTGTTAAAGATAAGAAGATCGTCGACAAAGTAGGAAGTAGTCATTAAATCACTTGGTGCTGCAGGAGTTTTCGAGAAGGGGAATCATATCCAAGCTGTATTCGGCATGAGAGCAGATACAATTAAAGAAGAAATGAAAGTTTTAATGAAAAATGGTACGGTTATTAATCCTACAAAGTCGAATGTTGAAAAGGAAGATTCTATAGAAGAAACAGCTACTTCTCGGAGATCTTTCGAGCAATTTGCTTCACCATGTGCTGGTACGTTAATGAGCGTAGAGGATATTCCTGATGAGTTTTTTTCTAGTAAAATGATGGGAGAAGCATTGCGATAGAGATTGAAGAAAACCTAATTGTTGCTCCATCTGATGGGGAAGTCATGAGTATATTCCCAACTAAACACGCCATTGCATTATAAGACAAGAACAATTGTGAAGTTTTGATTCACATTGGACTTGAAACTGTCACGTTAAAAGGTGAGCCATTTAACGTAATGGTCGAAGAAGGACAGCGTTTTAGAAAAGGAGATAAATTGGTTACGGTAAATCGTAGTTTAATAGAGGAGAAAGGATTGTCACTTGTTACACCTATTATTTTTATGAACTTAGACAAAGAACAATATGAAATAGTTGTTGATAAAGTGGGAAAAGTCGTTAGTGGCGAAGAAGATATGATTCATGTTGAGAATATAGTAAATAAACATTATGCATAGCTGAAAAATAGAAATGAGCATTTTTTAAAATCAATAGTGAAAATGCTTTCTACGAAACAAGGGAGCAAAGTACATGACCAGTGATTGTCAAACCAATCTCTGGTCATGTACATATATGAATGAAATGAAAAAGTACAAAGTTGTACAGTAAATTGGAGAAAACATACCTAAAGATTGAACTTGCAAATCACTCTAATCGATCTTTAGGTTAATTTTTTATTTTCTTTTTCTTTAATCTCAAAATGAGGGTTTGAAAGGATGTTATGTAAATATTTAAATTCAATTAACATAATCAAATATTACTGGCAATTAAAAATGTTAAGTATTTTAGACCTAACATTTTTATAGGAACTAAACATTTGAAGTAATCCCATATATTAACATCATGTATGTTACACTAATATTGGTGTGAACGGCGTGTCGGAACCTTAAAAAACTAAATTAGGAGGGGAGAAAATGAAGAAAAAAACTTTATTGACTTTAATATTTTCACTTCTTTTTGTTACGGTGGTGTCCCCCGAAGTAATGGCAGCACAACCAGCAGAAGGTTTTGATCCGGCTGACGGAATGTATGTGAAAGCAGAAACCGAGCACTACTGGAAAGGTCGCTATTCTGACGGTCGGGTCTTCTCTGAGTACATTGCGAATGAATTGGCTGGTAATTATAATAAGTTGACAAATTATGCTGTTGGCGGAGCTTTTACTGGTGTCATGAAAGGTACTAAGGGCGAAAAAGATGAACGTTCCAACTGGTCCTCTTGGTTGAAAGGCTGGGGTGGCGTACAACAAACTGAAAGATTCCTCGCAGATATGAAAGGGCAAGTAGATCCCAAAGCTCTCTATATTATCAGCGTCGGAGGAAATGATGCTTATGCGGTCGAAGATTTAGGGGCTGAACGTGCGGCGAAACTTTCTAGTGACTTTGCACTTAAAATGGTCCAGAATCTTGTAGAAGGTGGCGCCAAATATATCTTGCTGCCGAACCGTTTTGTGGACAAGCGTACTGATTTGACAAGTTTTGATGACATGAGAAACCAACAGGTTGTCCAAAAGATTGAAGATTATCTTGCTTTGGATACCATTCCTGACGATGTAGAGGTTATCTACGGGCACAATCAGCAATTGCGTTCCAATATTGAGAAACAGGGTTTTGAAAAATTCGGATATAAAAGCATGGGCTTTTATTTGATTTCCGACTGGGCTCCAGCCTATGGTTACGCCTTAGCCTCTGAAGACAACAGTGATATCTTTCCTACTACCGATGCAGAAGACATCTATGGCGGTTATGGCATTTACTCAACCGACAGCAAATATTATGAGCCCGAAGCCGCTGGTTGGGAACCTGACGATTTCTACACTTATGACGAATACCATCTATCCAGCAGAAGTCACAAACACCTGGCTACTTACCTTTTAAACTCTGATATTACAACAAATGATGGTGTTTTCAAAAAGGTCTATAACGGTAAAGTTAGTAATTTTGCTAAAGCGATTGCCGATGATATCATTCCGTCGAAATACACTAGGGTCTACACCTTCGGCGACAGTAGTATTGATACCGGTCGGGGGTTAGAAGTTACCACCAAGCTGGTAAAAAAACGGGGTAAACCGAAAAAATAGTCATACATAGTAAAACCAGGTGACAATCTCTGGACCATCTCAAAAGGGAATTACTATGGGGAACAAACCAATACGCAAATTGCGCGAGAGATCCGGGCTATATATCAAGCCAATCGGGATCAGATTTAGAATCCAAACCTAATATATCCAAATCAAACCATCGAATGTCGTCTTACCAGAAGCAGGGAAATGGGCATTGTTAGTTTATATTGATGGCAAATTATTTGATATATTGGTTAACGAAATTAATGAATAAATAAGCATGCTTTATTATTCTTCTTTCGTTAAGGGGTGCTTTCCTTTAATAACGATCCTCAACAATCGGGCGCGATTGTTGAGCAACATAGATAGGAAATAATCAAACTTTCATATAAAAGAGTCAGTCATTTGAAAATATATACTTCCTCATCAATTACGTCACAGCTATGCTATACATATGATTAATAACGGTGCACCACTTGAAGTGATTCAGAGCTTACTTGGTCATAAGAAGAGTGTCCACAAAAATATATGCCCAGTTAAGTGGCAAATTGAGACACGATTTTTATAGTAAATATTTTTAAAAGGTATATAAATTAAACTATAATCGAAATCTAGGCGCGCATATAAAACATACTAAGCTTAGTAGTACAAACCAAGACAATGGTTTGTACTACTATTTTTTTATAGTAGAAGTGAAGAAAAGGTCGATCATGCCTTGG
>NZ_JACJHX010000034.1 GCF_014138605.1 Peribacillus huizhouensis
AAGTACCTTGCGCTTCCTTAGTGGTTAGTCGATGTGTACCCCCACAGTGGACTTTCACCACCTAGATAGTTGCCATGCCTGGCACACATGAAAAAAGCGATCTTCTTTATTGAAGAATCGCACTAGATTGTTGAAGATCTGCGGCTGCAGTAGATGGCTAGCGCTTATTGAACTCTAGCATCCCTTTAGTTTAAGTGCAATTCTTCACAAATTAAACTAAAGTTAAACGTCTTTATACTTTTTAATCGATGAGTATTGTTTAATAAGATTTTTAATATAAGCCCTTCTAATAATGCGTTTACTAAAAAAAATGGGACTGCCCACACTTTATACTAGGTACCAAGAGTCCATCCTGCCTCCCAAAATAAAATTAGGTGATAATTTACTTGTAACAATTAATAAAGAAGATTCGTATATAACAACGTGGTATGAATATTAGAATGGCAAGCCTGATTAGCAATGTCATGAACGCTCATTCCACTATTAATCGCGTAAGTACAAGAGAAATGTCGTAAATCATGGGGGAGTTATATGTTTCCAAGCTTTTCTGAATACTCATTAAACAACATAGTTATCGTAGTTCTATCTAATGGTTTATTCCGTTTGCTTGTAAATACAAAGACCTCAAAATTCTCTTTTTCTGCTCTCTCCTAAATCCAAGCCTGTAGAGCGTTTTTTACCTTGTCATTCATAAAACGGTCCTAGTTTTATCACCCTTCTAAGGGTTCAGTTTATAAACAATCAAACAGAAGTAGAAATAGTTTCACCCCAAAACCAGTTATTTGCCTTCTGTTTCAGATAATCGCATCGTCATTTCAACAAAGGTCTTGAACCTAGCAACTGCAGGTGACATATATCCATTTGTTCTCCAAACCATTCGAATAACCCTTATACTTTGTGGATTCTTGATACGAATCATTGATATTTTTTTCTTATCCAGACCAGGAATAAATGGAATAAGAGCAACTCCAAATTTGGCTCCAACAAGGCCTGCAACAGTTCTCTCTTCTAATCCCTCAAAAGACATTTTTGGATGAAACCCAGCTTTATGGCAAATTTTCTCAATCACATCACGCATAGCAGTTTCAGGCTTAAAAAGCACAAATGAATCATTGGCTACCTCACTTAAATCGACTTCCTTCCGACCAGCAAGTCTATGGTTATTGGGGACTATTAAAAATAATTCGTCCCTCACAATTGGAATAGAGCTAAAATTTTCAATGGTCTCTTGTGGAGAACAGAAGCCGATGTCAATTTCAGTAGATGCTAATTGATCCAATATCTTACTTGTTGTGTGCTGATACAATTGAAAATTTAATCTTGGCACTTCTTTTCGAAAGGCACTAATTAACTCAGGGACAAAGCTAGAACCAAGAGTTTGAATGAATGCCAATGAAATAGTCCCATTTAGAGGATTGGTTAAATCATTAATTTCCTGTTTTGCTGCATTTATTTCTCCTAAAGCTTGGTTTGCATGTTGAAGAAAAATTTTTCCATATCTGTTTAATTCGACTCCATGACTTTTCCGTTCAAAAAGCGGAACGCCGATTTCTCCTTCAAGTCGAGAGATCGAACGACTTAATGCTGGCTGAGAAAGGTCTAATTTAACTGATGCCCTTGTAAAGTTTTCAACATCAGCCAATGTTTGAAAATATTTTAATTGTTGAAAATCCATAAACAAAATCCTCCCATAATATCTGGTATTACAATAATGCATGGAATTCATAAAAAAGACAATTAGTAGTGTATAGTATTCCAGAAGTATAATGAAAATATCGGTTCATTATAAGTTGGGTGGGTGGTTACTATATTTAGTGGTATTCAAAAATATGGTGCCTATTACGCAGTGATTAAGATTAAAAATATTACAACCTGTTTATTTGTGCCAACATTTTTTTATGCTTATAGAAAAGGAGCCATTGTATGAGAGAAACAAATAAATCAGTCCCTGCTAAATCCTCATCTCTTTTAAAACAGGCAATGAGTGTGAATAGAAAGCCGTTTCCTTGGGTAAAAGCATTTTGTGCAGGGGTAGCTTCAGCCTTGCCAGTTATTATCGGATTATTGTTTGGCAATTTCGAATATGGGTTGATAGCTGGGATGGGAGGATTCTCCTACCTTTACGTTTTCAATATTCCATATGCTCAAAGTGCTAAAAAGCTATTTTTTGTTGTACTTGGTATGACATTGGTTTCAGCACTTGGGACACTTGCTGCACCTTACCCGCTTGCAACAGCTATTTTGATGGGGATTATAGGAGCTACAGCTATTTTTATTTTTGGAGCATTACGAATTACTGGGCCATCTGCTATTTTTTTTGTTTTAGTCTTTGCTATGACAACAGGTATGCCTGTTAATCCAGAACTTGCCCCTATACGGGCTGGCCTCGTTTTTTTAGGTGGGACATTATCGTGGATCATTGCAATGATTGGTTGGTTATTTAATCCTCATGGACCTGAAACAGGTGTAGTAAAAAGAGTTTATTTAGAACTTGCTGCATTTGTTGATTCAGTTGGTACAGAGAAATTTAATGAGTCAAAGAATCAAGTCATGTCAGTTTTAAAAGAATCAGAAGAAACACTTGCAGCGGGGTATATTCCTTGGAGAAAAACCGATCTATTTAATCGACTGTATGTACTTAATGATCATGCAAACAAGATATTTTTATATATACTCGAAAATTTTTCAGAAAAACATTCAAAATTACCACCGGAACTAGGGCAAACGATCCGGGAAATCACGATTTCACTGGATAATAGGGATAAGTGTAAACGGGTTTGTAAAAAAATACTCCAGCCAGAAGTAATGAATGAAAATGTTGCTACATTATTCATAAAAATATATGATGCGGATGCGATCATGAATGAACCAACATCAAATGTTAATAAAGTGATACGAATTTCTAAACCATCACTTAAGATGATTTTTGGTGAAGCATTTGACAAAAATTCAATTGTATTTATATCTGCACTACGATTTTGTGTAGTAACGATCATCGCAGCGATCATCGCAGCGATCATCGCAGCGATCATCGCCTATCAACTTAATTTAGCGCGCTCCTATTGGGTGCCATTATCTTGTGTTGCAGTTATGTCAGGATCAACGATTGTTACAACATATCATCGTGCGATTCAAAGAGGGTTTGGTACAATTGTGGGTATTCTAATTGCTAGCTTCATTCTTGCTACACAGCCATATGGATACATCATTGCTCTTTTAATTCTACTATTGACGTTTATTACAGAGCTTTTTATCGTGAAAAATTACGGATTAGCTGCACTGTTCTTCACACCGAATGCGTTACTAATGGCTGAAAGCACAAGTCAAGGAAGCTTCAGTTTTTCTTATTTTGCTTCAGCTAGATTAATTGATGTACTAATCGGTAGTGTCATAGGCTTAATTGGAGTATGGTTTGTAGGGAGAAGGTCTGCATCTAGCCGTCTACCTCATTTAGTAACCAAAACCATCCGAAGTCAAGCACAATTTTTATTACTCCTTTTCTCTGACCACGGAGTAGGATTTAAAGTCGAAGAAAACAGTGAAATTAAAAAAATGCAATCAAATGTCATTACTTTAAAAACACTCTATACTACCGCTGCTGGGGAGATTCCGGTCAATCAAAAGGCGTTGGACTATTATTGGCCAGTTATATTTTCCGTCGAGCGATTAGGGTATTTATTAGAAAGTTGCTCAAAAGTAGAAAAGCGACCAATTCTTTCAGAGGAAAAGCTTGCCCAAATACTTTATGTTTGTGAAACTACGGCAAATGCTGCCGGACGAAAACAGTCACCTTCTATTAAAAACGTTCCTGAAATAGAATCTTTCCCAAGTATACAGAATGAGATTATTCGCTTGCAAAAATCTCTTCAAATGATTAATAGAAAAATGTAAACATTGTATAGAAGATACTAGAGATTCCAACGATGAACTTAACAACAAAAAATGTATAGATTCTCAGATTAAAAGAAGCATCACGATGGTGATGCGTTAAAAATACAGTAATAAATACAATATTGAGTTAGTACATTTATCCAATGTAACAAGAGTAAAAAAAGTAAAGTAGAGGGTGGGATAGGTTTAAATAAGGAGATGATAGATATTATTTTTGGAAAGTGCAATAAGTTTCTTGAAAAGACTTTATTATCTTTATTCTTTATTTAAAGAACAGGGCTGTCAATAGATAGTCTTTTCTGTGAAAAGAACGGTATACCACAGTCCATTCGGGTCATCATAAGCTAACTTCCGTCCTTGGACTAATAACTTTGTCCCAAAGTCTTTTGATAGAACTCAATGGAACGCTTAAGTTTCGAAACAGAAACAACAAATGATTGATTTCCTATCGGTAATGCTTGACCTGAATGGATTCGAGTTCTTTTTAACAGCGCTTTTACACGAAGGACCATTTCTACTGGGTCAAAGGGTTTTGCTAAATAATCATCCGTACCAACTTAAAATCCTCTAATCCGATCCTGTGCTTGATCCTTTGCTGTAATCTTAAAATAGGAATATCGTGAAGTTTTTGGATTTCTTATCAGATTGTGGATACCGTCCATTTTAGGTATCATGATGTCCAGGATGATTCTAAATATTCAAACGATAATTAGCCATTATATTTCTCAATTACTTCAAAATTTTCATCCTCTAAACACAATTTTTAATTCACGAATGTGCAAAACATCATCTACAATTAAATTTTAACCAATATTCTTTCTCCTTCGACAATTCTATTTATAGATACCTACTATTTGTAGGCATTAATATCCTTGGTCAGTATTAATAAAAAAAGCGATGTAATTGTACTATTGTACAAAACATCACTTTTTCATACAGGCTTATTTAACGAAAGCCACGACGGTTGAATTTGCTTACACCAAATATGGCAATGAGTAATAAGAGCAGTGAACCTAGAGTCAATGCCATGTTTCTCATTCTCATGGAAACGGAAGGTTCGGCAGTCCCGCCTTTAGCCAATTGGTTTGGATCAAACCCTTCCGGGGGTTTCATTCCATCTGGCATCTTACTTGGGTCCATCCCCTCTGGCATCCTTCCTAGTTCGACACCCTCAGGCGGCTCCCTCCCCTCAACTGCCTTGCTTGGATCATCTTCCTTAGGAGACATTTGTTTTTGCTCTTTATCTGATGGTGCCGCTCCATTAGCTGCTACAGCTTCTTCAGAGGCAGGCTTTTTATCAATAACTAGCTCACCAGAAAGCTGCTTTAAGATTGAATTTGACCGTTCGCCTGCAAAAGCAGCCAGGCTCTTTTCACCGCTTACGCCTTCTAGGAATTGTTCTGTCGTCCCAAATTTAGATGGATCCGCTTCTACATAAGTTAAAATAGTGGCTGACACTTCTTTTGTTATTTTGCTTACGTTCTCTTCAGTAAAATACTCGGTTGATAGTTCTTTTAGATATTTTTCATAATTGGCTAAATACTCTTTGTTTTTTAAAAGGGCATTCAACAAAGGCCGATCTTCTAAGTTAGTTCCCGAAACGGGATTATAAATATCAAAGTTAATCGATTCTTCTGACATGATATCTTGATTTGTCATTGCACCCAGCATGTCTCCATCTTCAAAGTCTATGGGCGGCTTTTGTCCTTCCGGTAGTTTCATTTCTCCTTTGGGCATGTCCATATTCCCTAATTTTGAAGGATCCATTCCTTCGGGCATCTTCATTCCTTTGCCCCCCATACCCATGGAGAATGAACCGAATGCCATATTATAATCCCAAGGGATGATCGAAAATTTCCCATCCTCTTCATATAGATAATAGTTATGCTTTAACATGCCTTGATAGCTATCCATACTGACAAGAGCTGTCGTTGTGGCAAAATAGCGTAACATGTTATCAACATCGATATACTCTTCTATGTCTCCACCATTATTTATTACATCAATCATGTCCAGAATATTGGATTGCTCGATATTGGATTCGTTTGTTTTTGGATTAAGACCTGAGTAATCATCAATGTTAGAGCTTATATATTTCAGATCACTTCCAGTTCCATCCGGCTTAAACAAAAAGCCGGCATTGCTTCCGTAATTCTTGGCAAGGAAGGTCTCGTCGACCGCTTCGACTCCAAGCATCAGGCCATAATCTTTGCCATTAACTGTGACGTACATATAAGAATGCTCCGGAGTGGAAAGTCCCATTGATTCTAGAATTTCATAGGATACATACTCTTTCATCTGAGTTGTATCACTGAAATTGTTATTTAAATTTAGTTTTTTTAATCCGTAAAAGCTTTGTGAACTATCGTAATAGTCAAAATCTAGTTTTAAACTATAACGGTTTGAATCACTTGAAGCCACCGACATTAGAGAAGAATTGCCTTTTGTCCTAATCCCTATATTATTAATTCGCTTTCCATTTACAGTTACTGTTGCTTCCTTCATTTCCTCAGCCATAGGGTTTTCCATCATACTTGCCCAATCTTTTTCATCTATTTCAATATTGATCGTAGTGACCTTTTTTTCATTAAATAGCTTAGTTTCATAGGAAAATTCATCATTTTTATCTTCAATATTTAGATTCGGCAGGACCATGAGGACGATTAAAAAAAGAGTGATTAAGCAAGCCATTATTGAGTATACAAATTTATTACTTATCATCTATTGCACTCCTTTAAAAATAGGAAACCCGCCAATACAGGTTTCCTAATAATGCGTTACGCTGTAAAGTTACCATCATAACTTAACATGACAGCAGACGATACACCCTTTACTCTGGCAATACTATTAATAATTTCTGAATCATTTTCTTTTACACGTACTTCATACGTGGCTTCAGTTTCATTCGTCATCATCATTGATTTTGACTTTAAACTGAATTTTTTCGAATTTTCTTTTAAAATTGTTTCAATTTCCTGTCCTGTTGCTTCTGAGTTAAACTTTACAACAACTAAATAAGGATTCTGAACCGTAATTTTGTTTGCAAACACAATTAATACGATTCCTATACTAATAGATCCTATTACAGATAATAAAATGAAGCCGGCACCACACAATATCCCAATTATAATGGACCAGAATAAATAGACTAAATCCATCGGGTCTTTAATGGGTGTACGAAAACGAACGATTGATAATGCACCAACCATACCTAAAGATAATAAAACGTTTAAGCTAATCCCCATTATGACCAATGCAGTTGCCATTGACATGATCATAAGCGAAATATTAAATGAATGTGAGTAAATGACCCCGTTAAATGTCTTTTTATATACGGCATAAACAAATAAACCAAGTAAAAAAGCAGATAATAATCCTAATAAAGAATCTGTCAGTGAAAATGACGAAGTTTTTTCTATGAAACTTGATTTGAAAATATCATTGAAAGTAATTATATTTTTATCCATCATGTTACTCCTTCTGATTAAATCCTGAATTAAACGTACATTCGACTTAATTGGTATTTTGAATAGGCCTCATGCCTAGTATTAATGCCTTGCAGCATATTTCGGATAACTTCTGGCAAATACTCATCATATTTAACCTCAAGAATAACTTCATTTGCCTCTAGTACATTTACCATTGGCAGACTCTTATTGAACATATCCGTGTTTCGGAAACTTGACTGTACTTTGCTGTCAAAGGTTATACGGACATTACCATATAAATAAATATAGGCTTCACGTTCATAATCAACAACTGTCATCGGTTTCAGCTGATATTGCGTCATTTCGATATATAAATCACGCATAAGCTCTCGGGCATCATCCTTCATCCACTCAATATCGCCAACACGCATCTTTTCAAATTCCTTTTTCGATGTTTTGCATTTCGACTTAAATGTCAAGTTGTTTCTCTTGCTTTTTCGTTCTAAATTTACAACATCTTCGCTTTTTCCATAAATGCGAACACGATATTTATCACGATTTAAATAGCCTTCTTTTTTCTCGGTCAAAACTTTATTATCGATATTATCAAAATAGCAAGATCGAATTAGATATTTACCGCTCGGACCAGCGTTAGGGTCGAGTTTCATTAAATGCCTTAACTTATTCTTTAACAACATATAATCTATATAAGTAATCCCATGTTTTAGCTCTTGTCGACCATTTGGATTAAATGAAGTATAAATTGGCATAGAAAATTTACTTCCTTTCTGAAATAGATTTCAAAGGGTTGTCCATTTATTATGCTATAAACGGACTAATGGTTCATAAAACTTCCATAAGAACAGCTACACAAAGTTGATACTGGTATATTTTCATCATTGAGCTTGATTGGATTGACTTTGACCTGTTTGATCTTGACCCGGCTGGAATTGACCATTTCTTGGGAACATCTGACCCTTCCCTTTTGGTCTCAATTCTGAAAAATTAGGGCTTGTACTTTGTTTATAAACTACGTATCCTACCCCAATAGCTGCACAAGTACTTATCCCCAAATTTACAATGAGTAAAATTTTTATTAGATTTTGTTTGGGATATTCCATTTTGATTCCTCCTGGATTTATGTTGATAAGCCCATTATGAATTTCCTTCCTTAACTTTTCCTTAATATTTCAACCCTACATGTAATATTTTTGTAAAATCTTTTACAATTGTTCTTTTTGGAATAAAAAAGTCAAGGAGGTACATGATGGCACTAAAAAAGTCCCTATAAATTAGACAAGCAAAGGCTTCCTCAATGAAATCGAGGAAGCCTTTGCTTTTTTCATGTATTACAGGAATATTTAGTTTTGATGGTGCTTCGGATAATCTCAAATCAATAACCAATTATTCTTAGCCCATTCATGTCAATCTATACTATTCTATCGCGTATAAGTATAAACTACGCCTCATGAACCGCCCTTTTGGGCTCGCCAATCAGCGAGTTTCCATTATATTTTTTGATTCTTTGGAAGATTAATTTCAAAACATGTTCCCACTCCAACTTTGCTTTGTACGACTACTTTGCCATGATGTTTGTCAATAATCCATTTTGCAATAGAAAGACCAAGCCCAGCTCCTGCTTCTTCTGTCCGGGATTTATCCACTTGAAAAAATCGATCAAATATTTTAGGTATATTCACTTCGTCTATACCGATGCCATTATCCTGAACTTTAATCAAAACAGTATGAGAGGTTTGGGAACAAGAAATGATAATTTTTCCTCCCTTTTTCGTATACTTCATAGCATTATCTAATAAAATGACCATTAATTGATGGATTCTTTCCTTATCTCCCATAATAAAGACCGAAGATGGGACATCCAATACAAGTTTTTTTTCTTGATATAAGGCAATCTCTGAATAATGTTCAATTAATTCCTTCAGTAAATTTGTTATTGAAAACTCTTTCTTTTCTATCTCTAGCTGATCTGAATCAGAACGAGCCAATGTAAGCAGATTGGCAACGAGCTTTGCTAATCGTCTCGCCTCTTTTGATATGACAGATATATCTATTGCCTTATCTTGTATGGTAGAAGACGGTGACCGCCACAATAAATCTGTCTTAGATTGAATGACAGCTAAAGGTGTTCTTAATTCATGGGAAGCATCTGACACAAACTGCTGCTGATTTTTCCATGCTTCCTTAATAGGAATTAGCGCTCTTTTTGCCAAAAAAAATCCGGCACCGACAGCACAAAAACTGCCGAGGATACAACCAATTATCATAATTAATAACAATGTATGAAGCATGTCTTTTTCTGAAGTAATGTTTCGAACAAATTGCATTGTTATTTTTCCAAAATTTGGATGATACATAGTTATTGCAATTGTCCTAAAGTAAAACCCTTCTGCTTCTACGTCCCTAAGCTTTCTTAACTCTTTAGGGCGAAATTTGGTTTCATTATCGGCAAAAACTGTTGCACCCTCATTTAAAGTTATTAGTTCGTTTTTTTCGTTCCATATCAGTAAAGCAATACGGGGATCTCTTGGCCCTCTTGGCAACCGATCAGGCTGTTCAAGCGGTCCAGGTTGCCCTAGCTCTGCTACACGATCTACCGCCTCAAGCAAGTCATTATTTACATCCCGATATAAACGCGATTGTGCATAAGAATAAATAACGGATACAAGAACTCCGATTAAAATGATAAAGACCAATGAATTTAAAATAGTGAGTCTAATACGAGTTTGTTGAAACATACCCTTCTCTCCTACTGTTCCTTCAACATATAGCCGATGCCGCGTACCGTTTGAATGTCTTTATGATAACCGAACGGTTCCATCTTCTTACGAAGATGATGGACAAATACTTCTACTATGCCGATTGTTGTATCGGAATCGAATCCCCATACTCGATCGTAAAGCTGTTCTTTCGTTAATATGGCTCCTTTGTTCTGAATCATAAATTCCAGCATTTCATACTGTTTTAACGTTAATTTTATCGGATGGCCATCTACAAAAATGGCTTTTTCTTTTCCAAATAGTTCAATCCCTCGATATTGAATCGTTTGATTTGTCGTCAGACTACCACTCCTTCTCAATAACGCTCGAATACGTGCTTGAAGTTCTGGTGCTTGGAATGGCTTGGTCAAGTAATCATCTCCTCCAAGGTCTAATCCTCTGACCCGATCTCCTAATGAATCTTTGGCAGTCAAAAACAAAACAGGGGTCTGAATATGTTCCTCCCGTATCTTTTGTATCACCTCAAATCCATCCATTTCTGGAAGCATAACATCAAGGACAATTAAATCATAAATATTTTGCATGGCCATAAATAGCCCTTCTTCTCCATTTTCTGCGCAATCTACTTCAAATTCCTCAGATAAAATTTGGTTAATAGACTGCAACAAGGCAACATTATCTTCTACTACTAATATACGCACCATGTGTCACTCCTTTCTTACATAATAACAAAACAAAGCGTTCGTGAAACGAATCGCTTTGTTTTGTTCTATTCATATCGTAGAGCTTGAATCGGATCAAGCTTAGACGCTTTATTCGCCGGAAATACACCGAATACAACGCCAACTAATAAAGAGAAAACAAATGATAGCAGCATAACAGGTATCGAATAGGCGATTGTCGACCCCGTCACTACAGTATAAATTTGCGCACTGACGACTCCAATTCCTACGCCAATGATTCCACCAAATGAACTTAATACAACTGCTTCAATAAGGAATTGCAGCAAAATATTTTTACGCTTGGCGCCAATTGCTTTTCTAATGCCGATTTCTTTAGTACGTTCTGAAACAGATACAAGCATAATATTCATAATACCAATCCCACCAACGATTAGAGATATGGCTGCACTTCCGCCTAACATCAATGTCATCGTTTCATTGACAGATGATGCAGTTTCCATTAAATCTTTTTGACTTGACACACTATAACTGTCCGCATCACCTACAATAGAATTCATCGTACTTTCAATACGGCTAGAGACAAAATTAATCGAATTTTCATTTTCTACTTTGACATATGTTGTGCCAATATTCGTCGTAGAAGCTAAACGTTGCCCCGTGCTAAGAGGGACAATAATCGTACTATCTCCGCTCGTTCCTAATGAACTTCCAACTGATTCAAGAACGCCAACAACTTTATAGGATGTTCCGTTTACTTTTATGGATTCACCGACTGGATCTCCTAAGCCAAATAATGTTTGTGCCGTGTCTGAACCAAGGACTGCAATTTTTGAATGATTCTCATGATCTAAGTCTGCAATGAAACGCCCTGATTGTAGCTGTAAATCACGGACCTTTAAGTAGGAAGAGGTTGTGCCAATCATTGATACTTGTGTATTAGTTTTACCCTTTTTCAATGTTACTCTTCCTGACACTGTTGGTGCAATTTCTTCAATACCATTGACATCCTTAATCTGGTCTGCGTCCCCTTCTTTAAAGGTAACATCTGAACCCGTAACCGATACAGTTAATACATTTGTACCTAAGCTGCCAATTTGATCTTGTACGTCTTTTGTTGACCCTTGTCCGATTGCAACCATGACGATAACAGAGGAGACACCGATAATAATCCCCAGCATCGTGAGGAATGCTCTGATTTTATTTGCTATAATACTTTTCAGTGCCATTTTGAGCGTCTGCAAACCATTCACCTCCATTCTCATAAAGTTGTCCATCGTGAATCCGAACAACACGGCTTGCTTGTTTAGCAACATCTAAATCATGTGTAATGAGAATAATGGTATGTCCTTGCTCATTTAGCGATTTCATAATCGCCAAAATATCCTTACTTGTTTTACTATCTAGTGCTCCAGTAGGTTCATCTGCTAGTAAAATAGGTGGGTGTCCAGCTAATGCGCGCGCGATTGCGACGCGTTGCTGCTGCCCACCAGACAATTGCGAAGGCAAATGATTCGCTCGATCTGCCAAGCCGACTTTTTCTAATGCCGCTAATGCTGTTTCTCTTCGTTCCACCGCTTTCATGCCTCGGTAAATGAGTGGAAGTTCTACATTCTCAACTGCTGTTAGTTTCGAAATAAGATTGAAGTTTTGAAAAATAAACCCAATTTTTTCATTGCGAATGGTCGCAAGTTGGGATCTTTTCATTTTCCCGATTTTTTCATTATCTAACATGTATTCACCTGAATCCGGTCGATCTAAGCAGCCAATCATGTTCATAAATGTTGATTTTCCTGAGCCAGATGGTCCGATAATTGAGATGAAATCACCCTTTTTGATATCGAGGGAAACACCTTTTAGAGCCATTACTGTTTCGCCACCAAGTTCATACATCTTTTCCATGTTCTTTATTTGAATAATTGGCTCTATCATTGTCATTAATTCCCTCCTTGTCTGCCGTCTGAAGGCATCCCGCCTCCACTTCTTCCTCCAAAGTCACCGCCTGGTGCCCCTTGGAAGTTGCCACTTGGGAAGCCTCCTCCTTGCATCATCATCGGTCCTTGAAAAGAATTACCGCTAGATTGAACTCTCGGTATTTGCACATTATCTCCTTCTGCTAACCCGCTTGTAATTTCTACATACATATCATTTGCAATACCTGTTTCTACGGTTACTTTATTTGTTGATTGTGCAGAATCCTCTGAATCAGAAGTTGTAGGAACGATTACATACTTCTCATCTCCACTTGTATATACCGCTTCAACCGGAACGTATAAGGCATTGTCTTTACTTTCAATTAAAATACTTGCTTCCGTCGACATACCAATTTTTAAGTTTTTTGGATCTGTAATTTGAACAGTTACATCAAATGAAGAAACGCCATTTGATGCTATTCCTACTTTTGCTACATTCGTTACTTTTCCAGCAAATTTTTCATCTTCAAATGCACTTGCTGTTATTTCTACCGCTTGGCCTTCTTTTACCTTTGTTACATCTAACTCATCAACACTAATGGTTGTTTGCAATGCACTATAATTGGTAATATGTGCAACTGGCTCCGAATTTGGCACAGAGTCGCCGCTTGCAACAGAAAGGCTTGTGATTGTCCCAGCAACCGGTGCTTGCAAGATACTTCCATCTGTAAAGGTTACAAGTGTTGCACCTGCTTTTACAACATCTCCTTCCTTAACACTAACTGTATCCGCTGTTAAGCTACTTCCACCACCTAAGCTTTCTGAACTTCCACCACTGTCTTCTCTTGTTACAGGTGATGTATACTCATCTTCATCTTCGATACGAAGAAGGACTGTTCCTTGTGATGCATTGCTGCCACTACTTACACTAACTGATTTGATTTCTCCATCATATGGCGCCGTCACAACATCACCATTTTTAAACGTGACAAGTGTGTCACCATTATCTACTGTATCTCCAGATTCTACACCTACACTATCTACAATAAGAACCGTGTTGTCTGCTGTAACATCTTGATCTGTTATGGCTGTAACCGAACCTGAGCCACTAACGGCTACCTCTAATTTCCCTTTTTGGACTGCCGTTGTTTGTACTGCAGCCGCAACATTTTGTGTTTTATCTGTTTTACCTATAAAGAACCAAGCGCTTGCTCCTCCGATTACAACAATAATGACTGAAATAATCATCCACTTTTTCAAATCTCTATTCTCCTTTCCATCATTGAGTTTGATTTGATTGATCTTGATCTTGTTGGAATTGACCGTTACCTGGGAACATCTGACCATTCCCTCTTGGTCCCATTTCTGAAAAATTAGGGCTTTGACTTTGTTTATAAACTAGATACCCTACCCCAATAGCTGCACAAGTACTTATCACCAAATTTACGATGAGTAAAATTTTTATTAGATTTTGTTTAGCCTGTTCCATGTTTATTCCTCCTTAATTTGCCTTGATAAGCCCATTATGGATTTCGTTCCTTAACTTTTCCTTAATATTTCAATCTTCCATGGAAAATTAATGTAATCTTTCTTACGAAGTTCCTAAAAGACTACTTGAGGGCACTGAAAAAGTCTTTATAGTATAGAAAAGCAAAGGCTTCCTCAATTAAATCGAGGAAGCCTTCGCTTTTTTATGTAATATAGTTGTATTTAGTTTTGGTGGCGTATCGGATAATTTCAAATCAATAACCACAACGCTTTCCTGTTGTGAGCATAATCTACTAAGATTCTAAAAACTTGGTTATGGTCCGTAGTCTCCACTCTTCCTGAGATACATTCTATTTTTTTCAGGTTCGTTAATTCCTTGACTTCCTCATATTTTCACTATGAAATAGTGTGTTTTAACTTTTATTCCTTTAATAGTGTTTTCCTTAACAAACAGGGTATCTATAACTTATACTTCGTATCCAGTTTCCCCTTTTACTTCTCTAATACAATATTCTGAATCATAACCACTCACCATAAGAATTTCATTTTTCTCATTGATACAAACAGCGGGGCAGAACCAAACGTTTCTTTCATTAAAATTCCCTCTTTAGATGGATATATAATAAAAATTCCTTCTTATGTTAAAGGTATAAATGGCAATAAAGTTATTAAATTTTAAAATCTCAAACAAGCATAACCCCGTTCTAAATTTAGGACAGGGTTAAAAATATTGTTGATTATTTACTTCTGTGAAATACTTCACTATACAAAAAGATATAACAATATAGTCACTTAAAAAATCTAAGTTTTTATTTCACAATCGCGTCCGTTTATGAAATATCAGAAGTAAATGTCTTATTGAACAAACGCAACCCGTTAGCCATCCATGAAGCGCAAAAATCAGCGCTTCACCACAGAGAATGAAAATGGTTTAGAACCGTCAATACTGATTCTACGGCTGGGAGA
>NZ_JACJHX010000035.1 GCF_014138605.1 Peribacillus huizhouensis
TTTAGCGCCGATGGTAGTTGGGGGTTTCCCCCTGTGAGAGTAGGACGCCGCCAAGCAATCTAAGAGATCAGCTATTTATAGCTGGTCTCTTTTTTTATGGACTTATACGTTTTGTTGTACCTTATATGCTCGGTGTCGAAATGCTCATAGGATGTGGATGCATCAACTAATTGGTCCTTTAGGTATATTGTATGCCCGCCGTCACTCTCGAGCTTCTTACCCCTATTAAAATCGCAAATTAACCTCTTCGAAGCATCCGAGGGAATTCTTCATCCAAATTCCCTTTCAAGTGGTTAGCGTGCAACTGTTTATGGATTAAGGCTAATTTAGAAAATTATTCGTTATTCAATTTTCGAGGGTTTATATTTTGGTATGAAGGACATAGGGACGGAGCCTCGTTGATTTAAATAGGATCTAACCAATTAAATTGCCACTCCGCCATTTAAGTTCTTTATCCTGCTTTAATAAACATCCAGTCTTAAAAAAATTATTGTGGGAAGAATCTTTCACTTGTTAACCATTGATAAATTAAAAATGGGATTTTTTCTTGCGTTATTGATAAAAATTGAAGAATGAGTGGATAGTCTTCGTTAGGTGTTGTCTTCAATAACTCTGACCACCACTCGGTTTCATAACGACATATCATACTTAAATTATACAGCACTAGATAGTGAATCATAATTTCAGGTAAGGTTGCGCACTCAGAACTTTTAGTAACAGAAAGCATAAAATTTTTATCAAATAAATGATATCGGAAAGGGGCATGCTTATTGAATAAAAGCTTTTGATCTATTGTCATTTCTAAACGTTCAGTTTCTGTAATAGATATATTTAGCTTTGTTTTTGATTCTAAATATTCTTTAAAGCGATTTGTTGTCATTTGATAAATATCAAGTATGGAAGGTGATAAATGATATTGATTTTTATCGTGAAGCTGTAGAGTTTGATAACTTTTTTTCCCAAATAAATATTGATGGCTTTCATAAAGTTCTGGAATTTCCTTCAACAAGGATTTCATAGTATAACGCTCATTTTCCATTTGTTTTATACCGAATACTTTATCTAACGCATGCATATACAATCCATTTTTCTGGATTTTGATTTCATCTTGCAAAAATTCATATTGTTGTTTCTTACGCTTTCTTGTTGTTACTCCATGTGCAAGGACCCCTGTGTTTTCCGGGTAGTTGGGATCGTTAGTGAGAACACATGCTTTAAGAAGTTGAGTAAAGCCATAAAACATAAGAACAGGCTGAATCGAGAGAGGTGCAATTTTTGCTTGGGTATAATAGGTCTTGCCGTGTTCAAGATAATAGATGAAGGGGTAGCAGTTTTCGTAACTATTCTTATCTGCTGTTGGGTCATTTATGGAACGATAACATTTATTTAAATAAATTTGTGTCCGAGATGCTGAGTAAAAGTTACTGAGTAAGTCCCAAAAAGTGGGGTAATTCATCATAAAATATTCTCCTTCTAATAAATAGAATAATCAGAAATTTTCTGTTCTCCTTGACAGTATTTTGTCCAATTGATAACCTACTAATAATATTTTTTTAACCTGGAGGGAAAAAAATGTGGGAAAATAAGTTCGCAAAAGAAGGATTGACCTTTGATGATGTATTATTAGTGCCAGCAAAATCTGAAGTTCTACCGAAAGATGTAAATTTACAAATTACTTTAGCAGAAAACTTAAAACTAAATTTGCCTATATTAAGTGCTGGTATGGATACAGTTACCGAGGCTGAGATGGCAATTTCTATGGCTCGTCAGGGTGGGTTAGGTATTATTCATAAAAATATGACGATCGAAGAGCAAGCGGAAATGGTAGACAAGGTCAAACGGTCAGAAAGCGGAGTTATTACTGATCCATTTTTCCTAACTCCAGAACATCAGGTATTTGATGCTGAGCATCTAATGGGAAAATATCGAATTTCTGGTGTTCCAATTGTAAACAATCTTGAAGAACAAAAACTTGTTGGAATACTTACAAATAGAGATTTACGCTTTATCCAAGATTTCTCTATTAATATTTCCGATGTTATGACTGTTGAAAACTTGGTCACAGCACCAGTTGGAACAGATTTAAAACAAGCTGAAAAAATCCTTCAAAAACATAAAATTGAAAAACTTCCGCTTGTAGATGATAAAGGTGTATTAAAAGGTCTTATTACAATTAAAGATATAGAAAAAGTTATTGAATTTCCAAACTCTGCAAAAGATAAGCGTGGTCGATTACTTGCTGGTGCAGCAGTCGGAGTAACAGGAGATACACTAAAGCGTGTTGAAATGCTCGTCAAAGCTCACGTTGATGCAATTGTAATTGATACTGCACACGGGCATTCAAAAGGTGTAATTGATACAGTGAAAGAAATACGCAATATATATCCAGAATTAACGATTATCGCTGGAAACGTAGCAACAGCTGAAGCGACGAAAGAGCTAATTGAGGCTGGAGCCGATGTAGTCAAGGTTGGAATTGGACCTGGATCTATCTGTACGACGCGTGTTGTTGCCGGTGTTGGAGTTCCACAAATTACCGCCGTTTATGATTGCGCGACTGAGGCGAGAAAGCATGGAAAAACAATTATCGCTGATGGTGGTATTAAATACTCTGGCGATATCGTCAAGGCTTTGGCAGCTGGCGGCCATGCGGTAATGTTAGGCAGTATGCTTGCCGGTGTATCTGAGAGCCCTGGTGAAACGGAAATATTCCAAGGACGTCGCTTTAAAGTATATCGTGGAATGGGATCTGTTGCGGCTATGGAAAACGGTTCAAAAGATCGATATTTCCAGGAAAATAATAAAAAATTTGTGCCTGAGGGTATTGAAGGTCGTCTAGCTTATAAAGGACCATTATCTGATACAATTTATCAGTTGATCGGTGGGATTCGTTCAGGAATGGGCTATTGTGGCGCTGCACACTTACAAGATTTACGAGAGAAAACTCAATTTATTAAGATGACAGGTGCTGGGTTGCGTGAAAGTCATCCACATGATGTACAAATCACAAAAGAAGCACCGAATTATTCCTTATAAATAGAACTTTATATTCATAATTACAAGTTAAAATTTCTGGACAGAGTATGAAAGTACTCTGTCTACTTTTTTTGATTTTTTTATGATAAACTAGACAAGGTGTACGTCAAATAACGAGGAGAGACTCTTCGAAATATATAGATCAAGTTAGTTGGAGGTATTGAAAATTGAAAAGATTTAGCAAGATTTCACTAGTTTTTATCACAGCTCTTACTCTAGTATTATCACAACTTGCCTTTCTACCAAATGATGCAAAGGCTAATACAGTTGATCTTGGTTTAAAAGCGGAAGCTGCAATCATTCTTGATGGAGAAACAGGTCGTATCCTATATGAGAAAAATGCAGATAAAGTACTTGGCATTGCATCAATGTCTAAAATGATGACAGAGTATATTGTTTTGGAATCAATAAAAAATAAGAAAATTACATGGGACCAGAAAGTTAATATAAACGAATATGTTCATAAGCTTTCTAAGGCACCTGGTTTGTCTAATGTGGGATTAACGCAGGGTGAAGATTATACAGTAAAAGAATTGTACGAAGCGATGGCCATTTTTTCCGGAAACGCTGCTACTGTAGCATTAGCAGAACTTATTAGCGGTAGCGAGAAGAACTTCGTTGGATTGATGAATAAAAAAGCTGGAGAATTAGGGTTAAAAGATTATAAATTTGTCAACTCTAGCGGTTTAAATAACTCGAGTCTGATGGGCAATATACCTGCTGGTAATGAAAATGAAGAAAATGTTATGACAGCGAGAGATACAGCAACACTTGCTTATCGTTTAATTACCGATTTTCCGGAAGCATTAGAATATTCGAAGATTCCGAGGTTGAAATTTAGAGATGGGAAGGAATATCCAAATTTCAACTGGATGCTGCCTGGGTTGATTTATGAGTATGAAGGTGTCGATGGATTAAAGACAGGATCTACAGACTTTGCAGGATTCGGACATACAGCCACTGCCATTAGAGATGGCCAACGTTATATCACGGTAGTCATGAAGTCAACTTCTAAAACTGAACGTTTTGAGGATAGCATTAAACTCATGAATTATGCTTTTGGTAATTTTGGTAAGGAAGAACTTATTCCAGCAAATTACCAAGTGAAGGGCCATAAGACGATCCCTGTAGCAGACGGGAAAGAAAATTCAGTAAAGATCCAATCAAAAGAAGCGATTACTGCAGTTATTAATCATGCGAACAAAGACAATTATCAACCTGAACTGGTTATTGATGAAAAGAAGTTGAATAAAGACGGTAAACTTGAAGCACCAGTTAAAAAAGGTGATGTAATTGGTTATCTAACAGTTAAGTCGAAAGATGGAACAGATTATGGATTTATCGACGAAGCAGGTGCAAAAACAGGCAAAGTAGATGTTGTAGCTGCAGAAACAGTAGAAAAGGCAAATTGGTTCGTATTATCTTCTCGAGCTATAGGTGGATTTTTCTCTGATATTTGGAGCAGCGTTTCCGAGACAGTAAAAGGCTGGTTCTGATTTCCATCTCGTGATTAAGGATAAAAGGGTTGCAACATGGTAAGAATTATAGTACATTATGGAAAACAATTTCATTCATTAAAACGATGACAGGAACCAGTAGTAAGTCTTGCTTTCTAAAGAGAGCCGATGGCAGGTGTAAATCGGTGGAAGTAACTTATGAATCCATCCTGGAGTAAAGTATGGAACCCCATTGATATGGGTAGTAATTACTTTCGGCTTATGCCGTTATCTTACGAGTGGAAAGTACATTTGTGCTTTCAACTAGGGTGGCAACGCGGGTTAACTCTCGTCCCTTTTATAGGGACGGGAGTTTTTTGTGTTCCTGAAACTAATTGTAATGAAAAAACAAGGAGGAATGTGAAATGTTGGATTTAAAATATCTACGTAATCATTTAGAAGAAGTAAAGCGGGCATTGCAGTTCCGGGGTGAAGATTTAACTGATCTTGGAAAATTTGAGGAGTTGGATGGTAGACGCCGAGTACTAATTGCTGAAGGGGAAAGGTTAAAAAGCCGTAGAAACGAAGTATCTCAACAAGTTGCTATGTTAAAACGGGAGAAAAAAGACGCGGATCAATTGATTATTGAAATGAGAGAAGTTGGCGATCAAATTAAAGGATTTGATGATGAGTTACGCAAAGTGGAAGCTGATTTACAAAGAATGCTTTTATCAATTCCGAATATCCCTCATGAAAGTGTTCCTGTAGGAGAAACAGAGGATGATAATGTTGAAGTAAGAAAATGGGGAGAGCTTCCTCAATTTGCTTTCGAACCTAAGCCGCATTGGGATGTTGCTAGTGAATTAGAAATCTTAGATTTTGAACGAGCGGCCAAGGTAACAGGAAGCCGTTTTGTATTCTATAAAGGTCTAGGTGCTCGTCTTGAGCGTGCATTAATCAGTTTTATGCTTGATTTACATGTAGAGGAGCACGGTTATGAAGAAATGATGCCTCCATACATGGTGAATCGCACAAGCATGGTAGGGACTGGGCAGCTACCAAAGTTTGAAGAAGATGCTTTCCGGATAGAAAGTGAAGATTATTTCTTAATTCCTACTTCTGAGGTACCGGTTACGAATTATCATCGTGATGAAATACTAAATGGAGAAGCTCTGCCATTCGGTTATGCAGCATATAGCGCTTGCTTCCGTTCAGAAGCCGGGTCTGCTGGTCGCGATACACGTGGATTAATTCGCCAGCATCAATTTAATAAAGTAGAGCTAGTGAGGTTTGTGAAACCTGAAGACTCATATGCAGAGCTAGAGAAGCTTACAGGCCATGCAGAAAAAGTATTACAGTTGCTAGAGCTACCATATCGCGTACTAAGTATGTGTACGGCAGATCTTGGATTTACAGCAGCTAAGAAGTACGATATTGAGGTTTGGATTCCGAGCTATGGAACATATCGTGAAATTTCTTCTTGCAGTAACTTTGAAGCATTCCAAGCAAGACGGGCAAATATACGCTTCCGTCGGGATCCCAAGGGTAAGCCAGAACATGTTCATACACTAAATGGATCTGGTCTTGCTATCGGAAGAACGGTAGCAGCTATTCTTGAAAATTATCAACAAGCTGATGGTAGTGTAATCGTTCCAGAAGTCTTGCGTCCTTACATGCGGGGAGCAGAAGTAATAAGACCATAATGAAAGCAGAGGTTGTCTCAATAAAGGGTTAAACCCTATGAGACAACCTCCCTTTGCATTCATTATGAAAAACAAAAAATG
The DNA here is from genome assembly GCF_014138605.1 of Peribacillus huizhouensis. Classification (GTDB taxonomy): domain Bacteria; phylum Bacillota; class Bacilli; order Bacillales; family DSM-1321; genus Peribacillus; species Peribacillus huizhouensis. Next base: position 6,257 of record NZ_JACJHX010000035.1, read on the forward strand.
ATCCGTTGACTTTCGCGTAAACCTATTGTAATATAATACATGTTAATACGGAGGTATACCCAAGTTTGGCTGAAGGGATCGGTCTTGAAAACCGACAGGGGAGTCAAATCCCGCGGGGGTTCGAATCCCTCTACCTCCTCCATTTCTTTTAAAATTAACCACAGCGCATAAATTGGAACTCGTAAAACTCGTTGCAGATGTAACGGGTTTTTTTATTTAGAAATTTTAATTGGATATTGAAATTTGTCTGTTCGCATATTTTATACATCCTTATTCTTGAGCTTATGCCATTTAAGGATCACATCTCAAAAGCAAAGGGTCCGACCCCACAACAACTAAAGTACAGTATTAGATAAGTGTATGAAACACTATATACTGATTTAGAGTGCGAGGTCAGACCCTTATGAGACCATCTATTTTTTATAGTCTTCTTAATTTTTTTGTTTGGTTTAAAAAGGTTGAAATTCGTTCGACAATTGGTTCAATTGATTCTTCACTTTGGATTAGGTCATACTCATTAATGTTTAATCGTAAGACTGGACAAGCATTAAACTGATTAATCCAATTTTCATAGCGGCGGTGCATTTCTGTCCAATACTCGATAGGAGTTTGTTGTTCCATTGGGCGGCCACGGACTTTAATTCGTGACAAGATGTCATCTAATGATCCTTCTAAGTATATAAGCAAGTCTGGATGTGGGAAGTATGGGGTCATGACCATCGCGTCAAAAAGACTTGTGTAGGTTTCGTAATCAGTAGGGTTCATCGTTCCTTTTTCGTAATGCATTTTTGCAAAAATTCCCGTATCCTCATAAATGGATCGATCTTGAATAAACCCTCCGCCATATTCAAATATACGTTTTTGTTCCTTAAAACGTTCAGCAAGAAAATAAATTTGTAAATGGAAGCTCCAGCGATCGAAGTCTTCATAAAACTTATCTAAATATGGGTTTGTATCAACTTTTTCGAAGGAGGTGCGAAAGTTTAAGGCGTTAGCCAATGCATTTGTCATGGTGGATTTACCGATACCTACCGTTCCTGCAATGGTAATGACTGAGCTAGACGGGATATCATATTTTTTTCGTAAATTCATTCGTATATACTCCTTTTTAAAAGCGCGTTCTCTATGTGAGTCATAATCATAGACCGGTCTTCTTTGTTTTCAATAAAATCAATTTCATCTCCACTAAAGCGAAGAACCGGAATATCGGGGTGTTGTTCTTCGAACGTTGCCATGAAATGCTGATAATCAATGGTTAATTGTTCAAGGTAAATGGGACTGATATTCTTTTCAAAATCCCGGCCACGTTTTCCTATTCGTTTTAACAATGTTTCTAAACTTGCGTCTAAGTAAACGACCATATTTGGGTTGGGCATGTCTGCAGTAAGGATGTTAAAAATATTTAAGTATTTTTCGTATTGCCGATTTTTTAACGTCCTTTGTGCAAAAATTAAGTTTTTAAATATATGATAGTCTGCTACAACAGCTTGGTTGTTAGCGAGGAAGTTCATTTCGATATCTTCGAGTTGTTTGTAACGGTTGCAGAGGAAAAACATTTCCGTTTGAAAGCTCCACTCATCTATATTTTCGTAAAATTTACCCAAAAAAGGATTTTCATCAACGATTTCTTTTAATAAGGCAAATTTGAAGTGTTCAGAGATTGCTTTAGCAAGTGATGTTTTTCCCACACCAATTGGTCCCTCAACGGTGATAAATGGTGTGTTTATCATGAATTACGTCCTCCTTTAAAGCGATATCCCAATGGAATAATCGTGCGTTTCCGACTGTGGCTATGAATAACCATCCATTATTGTATCACAGACTGTTGGACTGGAGTGATAGAATTCTCGTTAATGGAGAATTGAATATATTGGTGGATTGGAATAGGGTATATATTTTGAATGAAACAGAAACTAGGGAGGTCATACTGGTCCTATCTGTGCTTTTAGTACATTTTTCATCATGGTAAGAGCGTACTGATTATCATCAGGACTGGCAGAAGCTAGGCAATTCTCTGGTATCCATAGCGGATATTCTCTCATATAAGCATCATTCGCAGTGAATAATACACAAATATTTCCGGCAATTCCTGTAATTGTGAGCTGGTCGACTTTTAAATGGTGCAATAATGTGTGAAGAGAAGTTCCGTAAAATGCCGAATGCTTTGGCTTTATTAAAAAATAATCATCTTCATCTGGTATAATTTGTTCAATAATTTGTGTGTTTTTTTCATTTTTACACAATGCAATTATTTTGTTGTAATTAGCCTGCCATAAATTATAATGATCATTAATATAAATAATAGGATAACCATTTTCTTTACAGATGTTTTTTAAAGTGAGGATTGGTTGGATGATGGGGATTGTATGTTTGAGAAGCATGTCACCATGCGTAAATTTAAAATCATTAATCATATCTATAATAAGTAAGGCTTGTTGTAGATTTTCTTGTTTCATTTTAGGTAGTCTCCTTTTTGGTAGCTGTTTATAAATATGTAATTATGCTTACAAGTTCGAAGTGAATAAGAGTAGTGTGTCTGAATGACGGTGGCTTTACTCGTTTTGAAATAGGCTCTTAGTTGATATGTGAAATGAACGTGAAAGGATAATGATGATGGACGATCAATACTATATGAGGGAAGCATTAAAAGAAGCCGAAAAGGCTGGTCAAATAAATGAAGTTCCAATCGGTGCAGTCATCGTACTTCAAGATAAGATTATTGCAAGGGGACATAATTTACGAGAAACAGAGCAAAATGCAATCTCGCATGCTGAACTTCTCGCAATTGACCGTGCTTGCCGATCGCAAGGTACATGGCGTTTAGAAGAAGCCACGCTTTATGTCACACTTGAGCCTTGCCCGATGTGTGCAGGAGCAATCATTCAATCAAGGGTAAAGCGTGTAGTATTTGGTGCAAGTGATCCAAAAGGCGGCTGTGTGGGAACGTTTATGAATTTATTGCAAGATGACCGTTTTAATCACCAAGCCGAAGTGACAAGTGGTATCCTTAGTGCAGAATGTGGACAGATATTAACTGAATTTTTTAAAGGTATTCGATTACGTAAAAAGGCGGAAAAAGAATCAAGAAAAGCTTTAATGGAAAAGAATTGGAAATAAGTTATTTTTTCTTTGCTTTGTTTTAAGGTAATTAATATTGCTTTTTATTGTAGGACTTAGTATAATAAATCATGCCGTGCTAAGCGGGGAGGTAGCGGTGCCCTGTACTCGCAATCCGCTCTAGCGAGGCCGAATCCCTTCTCGAGGTTAGTTTCCTGTAGGGTCTGCCTTAAGTAAGTGGTGTTGACGCCCGGGTCCTGCGCAATGGGACTCCATGAACCATGTCAGGTCCGGAAGGAAGCAGCATTAAGTGGAAGTTTCCATGTGCCGCAGGGTTGCCTGGGTCGAGCTAACTGCTTAAGTAACGCTTATGGGAGCTAATCGACAGAAGGTGCACGGTATATAACATAATAAATCAACTCATCCTTTTGGGTGGGTTTTTTTATATCATTTTTGAAATTGATAAAAATGGCTAAACCAACATTTAAGGATGGTGTGAGCAGAGCAAATTAGTACAATACAGGCATTTATACAAAAACTCGTTTTTTATAAGTTATTTGATCATGCTTTTTATGTATTGTGCAATTCTGTCCCCTTTTCCTTCATACAAATAGTACGCTATAATAGATAGGGAGAAAATAAGGGGGTGACAACGTGGGGTATCAAGCATTATATCGAGTTTGGCGACCACAGCAATTTATTGATGTAGTCGGTCAGGAGCATGTAACGAAAACGTTACAAAATGCGTTACTGCAACAGAAAGTTTCCCACGCCTATTTATTTTCTGGTCCACGCGGTACTGGGAAAACGAGTGCAGCGAAGATACTCGCTAAAGCTGTTAACTGTGAAAAGTCACCGACAAATGAACCGTGTAATGAATGTGCGTCTTGCTTAGGAATTACAGATGGATCGATCCAGGATGTGATTGAAATTGATGCTGCATCCAATAATGGTGTTGAAGAAATCCGTGATATTCGGGATAAAGTGAAATATGCACCCAATTCAGGTACATATAAAGTATACATTATTGATGAAGTACACATGCTTTCACAAGGCGCCTTTAATGCTTTATTAAAAACATTGGAAGAGCCGCCACAGCACGTCATTTTCATTTTGGCAACTACTGAACCTCATAAAATTCCTTTAACCATCATCTCAAGAACACAGCGCTTTGATTTTAAACGTATACAGCCCCAGGATATAGTTGGTCGGATGACCCAGATTGTTTCTGAAAGTGGTATTACAGTGGATGAACAAGCATTGCATATCATAGCCAGAGCAGCTGAGGGGGGAATGAGGGATGCCTTAAGTCTACTTGACCAAGCAATCTCCTTTAGTTCTGATGAAGTAAGTGTAGAAGATGCATTAACCGTAACAGGTTCTGTTTCCCATGTTTTTTTAGGGAAATTGGCACGGGCTATTTATGATAAAAATGTAGCAGGTGCTTTGGAAGTATTAGATGAGCTATTAGCAATGGGGAAAGACCCAGCTAGGTTTATTGAGGATATGATTTTCTTTTTCCGAGATATGCTCCTTTATCAGGCGGCTCCTGGGATGGCGAATTCATTTGAGAGAGTACTGATTGATCCACAATTCAAAGAATTAGCAGAGGTTATTTCAAACCGAGATATTTATAGCATTATTGAAAATTTTAATAAAACGCAGCAAGAGATGAAATGGACAAATCACCCGCGAATTTTTCTGGAAGTTGCATTAGTTAAGCTCTGTAATCAGGAACGTGAAAGTGCTGTGTCTGACGTTCATTTAAGACAGCTGACTAATAAGATAGAAGAACTTGAAAAGCAGCTAAGGGAATTGAAAGAAGGTGGAATTGGCCAAGCGGTTACAGCTCAAGCTGAAAAGCGGCCACAACCTTCTCGTTCTGTGAAAAAAACATATAAAGCACCAGTAGGGAAAATAACCCAAGTCCTTCGTCAAGCAACTAAGCAAGATCTTGCCCTTGTGAAAAGTAGATGGGGCGAAGTGCTTGAACAATTAGGACAGCAAAATTTAAAGTCATTGGCAGCTTTATTAAATGAAGCAGAACCAGTTGCTGCCTCTTCGCAGGCTTTTGTGTTAAAATTTAAGTATGATATTCATTGCCAAATGGCTATGGAAAACACCCGTTTTATTGAAGTAATGGCTTCAATCATGGAAAATGTGACGAGTCAAAGACTTGAAATGGCGGGAGTGCCTGAGAGTCAATGGCAAAGTATACGAGAGGGGTTTCTCTCCACTCAGCAAGTTGACGGTCAAAAAGAACCGGACATGAAAGAAGAAGATCCATTTATAACGGAAGCTCGCAAGTTAGTTGGAGATGAATTACTTGAAATTAAAGAATAATGGGAGGTAATACAAATGGGAATGCGTGGAATGGGAAATATGCAGAATATGATGAAGCAAATGCAAAAAATGCAAAAGAAAATGGCTGAAGCTCAAGAAGAGTTAGGCGAAAAGAAAATCGAAGGAACAGCAGGCGGTGGTATGGTCACTGTTGTAGTAACTGGCCATAAGGAAATTGTTGATGTAACAATTAAACCTGAAGTTGTGGATCCTGACGATATTGAAATGTTACAAGATTTAGTGCTAGCGGCAACAAATGACGCATTGAAAAAAGCAGATGAATTGACTAATTCAACGATGGGGCAATTCACGAAAGGGTTAAACCTTCCTGGTGGAATGATTTAATTAGCAAAACTAAAGGATAAATGAGGTTGTCTAAAAAGGGTCTGACCTCACATTCTATATAACGTTTATTACGTCACTTACACGTCGTATAAACGATTATATAGTAGATGTGGGGTTTGACCCTTTCGTTATGAGATAGCTTTATGTTTTTTGAGTTATGGTGTCTAGCGAAGAAAGTAATATGCTAGCCTATAAGTTGAAGAAGGCGTATGCGCTTTTCTTAATAGGAGGTATTTGATGCATTATCCAGAACCAATTACGAAACTAATTGATAGTTTTATGAAATTACCGGGGATTGGACCGAAAACTGCTGCGAGACTTGCATTTTTTGTATTAGGGATGAAAGAAGACACTGTATTGGATTTTGCAAAAGCGCTTGTAAATGCCAAGCGGAATCTCTCCTATTGTACGGTCTGTGGTCATATAACAGATCAGGACCCATGTTATATATGTGAAGATCAACGAAGAAGTCGTGATGTTATTTGTGTGGTGCAGGAACCTAAAGATGTCATTGCTATGGAAAAAATGCGTGAATTCAATGGTCTTTACCATGTATTACACGGAAGTATCTCACCGATGGATGGGATTGGACCAGAAGATATAAACATTCCAGACTTATTAAAGCGTCTTCAAGATGAAACGGTTCAAGAAGTTATTTTGGCAACGAACCCAAATATTGAAGGGGAAGCTACCGCAATGTATATCTCTAGGTTATTAAAGCCATCGGGAATTAAAGTCACAAGAATTGCACATGGGTTACCTGTAGGTGGGGATTTAGAGTATGCAGATGAAGTGACATTATCGAAAGCCCTCGAAGGAAGAAGGGAAATTTAAGAAGTAGCAGGGAGTGGGTCTTGTGTTCTTTCGTCGAAAAGGCAGACTTCGTAACGAAAATAACCAAAAATTAGTACAACAATTAGAGGGAATTAAAAGAAGTTGGCTCAACCAGAAATCATTACTAGAAAAAAGCCTTGATCCATCAGAAGATGCAATCATACAAACAAAAATTGCCGAAATTAAATATTTCTATCTATTTAAAGAAGCGAAAAGAAGAAAATTGACAGTTGGAAAACGTAAGTAAGAGTGTAATCACTTCATCATTGTTCTTATTTAGTTTTATCTACATAGAATGTAGTACGAGCTAATAAGGGGGGATGATGGTGGAGCCAATGGTTATTGTAAGTGTAATAGCTGGTTTAATTGTATTACTGCTTTTTGTCGGAGCGCCTATAAAACCAATCCGACTAATAGGGCAGGGAGTTGTTAAATTAATTATTGGCGCTGTTTTTTTATTTTTTCTAAATGTGTTTGGAAATCAATTAGGGGTTCATGTACCTATTAATTTAGCCACTTCTGCAATAGCAGGAATTTTAGGAATTCCAGGTGTAGCTACTTTAGCTGCGATTGATTATTGGATTATTTGAAGAATTCGAGAGAAACTTCTCGGGTTCTTTTTTAATTTCTCTCTTCAAGGTATACTAATAAGATATTAGGAATTAGCTATTATTTAGTAACAGGAGAAACAGTGTGGATTTAAATAAGTTTTAATATAAAAATTATATTTGTAAAATAAGTATTGACGAATTATTGAGAAGTTGCTAATATATATCTTGTCGCTAAAACGACATTGCATCTACTAGCAGTTAGAAAGAAACACTTTTTAAAATAAAAAATGTTGACGCTAATGAAAAGATGTGATATATTAATAAAGTCGCTTCTGAGAGGTTAGCGAAATTGCTCTTTGAAAACTGAACAAAACAAAGCGCCAACGTTTAAATTTAAGTGAGTACACA
>NZ_JACJHX010000036.1 GCF_014138605.1 Peribacillus huizhouensis
ATTAGGCACGCCGCCAGCGTTCGTCCTGAGCCAGGATCAAACTCTCCAAAAAGTGTTTGACTTGCTCATTGTTTTTATAGTGTGTACTCACTTAAATTTAAACGTTGGCGCTTTGTTTTGTTCAGTTTTCAAAGAGCAATTTGCCATTTTTTACAAACGACTTTTATATCTTATCAGATCTTTCAATTGCCGTCAATAATATTTCTAAAAAAAATTAAATTAAAATTTTCTAAAGAATGTGTGTTTAACGACTTTTATAATATAGCAATGATACGAAAAATAGTCAATACATTTTTATAGAATGATTTTTAAATATTAATTAAACTGAGTCCTTCTTCTCTAAATTACGCTTCTTGCTTCTCACATATTTCATGCATTCCGATGACGGTGCGACTCTTTTAAATAGGTTAAACAGGATTTTATATCTTTCTTCCATCGCCCTTTTAACAAAGGCGTCGATTCTGGCATCCTGAAAATCAAACAGAATTTCATCAAGTTCACGTTTTAAAACATATTCCAATTCTTTTTGCTCCATTTCATTAACCATTAACCCTATCATACATACCAACTCCTCTTTCCTCCTATTATTTCCAATCTCCTGATTTCTAATTCATCTTGGAGTTCTTATTAGTCATAATGTGGGTTTATTTGAATAGATATGAGACAAGAGTATTGGACGAGGTGATGTTGATGAATTTTTTCTGGGTTTTAAGAGCTCAGTCAATTAAACGATATGCTGTAGTTATACTAGCTGCGTTATTTGCTGCTTGGTTTTTATTTCTTCAAAACGTTCTTCATGCTCCTGTTTTTTCTACACCCGATGGGCCAAAGGCAGTATATAAGGGTGAAAAAAACATTGCTCTCACCTTCAACATCGGTTGGGGGGATAAACAGGCTTCTCCTATACTTAAAACACTAAAAAACGAAAAGATCACATCAGCTACTTTTTTCCTTTCGGGGTCATGGGCCGAACGCCATCCAGAAATTGTAGCAACCATAGTAAAAGAAGGTTATGAAATTGGTATTTTGGGGTATTCATATGTAGATTATTCTGATTTAGAAGATGAAGAAATCATTAAAGATATTTCCAAGGCACAGGAAGCATTTAAGAAGTTGAATGTTACGGACATTAAACTTCTTCGCGCTCCAACGGGACACTTCGATAAACGTCTGCTAAAGATTGGAGAACGATTTGGCTATACAATTGTTCATTGGAGCGTTGATTCAAAAGACTGGACGAATCCGGGTGTAAATGCCATTGTCCAAAATGTTGATAAAGCAAATAAGGGCGATATAGTTCTTATGCATGCGTCTGATTCAGCAAAACAAACAAATAAGGCATTACCAGAACTCATTCAAGAACTCCGCTCTAAAGATCTTAATTTCGTTACAGTTTCAGAGATGATTTCAAATTCCAGTACAAAACATGAGGAAATTCAGTAAAGTGAAACTTCCATCAGTGGGTCTTTTCCTTCATTCCCACTGATGGTAGGTTCCGTTTACAGGTAGCTTTCTCCCCCTACCATCTTTGTACCTCATAAGTTATAAGTGTCTTACCGCCCGCTAATGCAGGATAAACATAGACAAAGAGCGACACAAAGACATGACTTTGCGCCGCTCTTTTAACGATTAAACCTCTTTGATATTGATTTGATCTTTTTTCTTTTGGGTCATCATCTTATTTGTAATAGTTGCTTGTTTTGCCCTCTTCGTAGCCAATTCTTTTTGAGAAGCATCGATCAACCGATTGAGAATCAACAATTGGTACACATTACATGCTAACAATGGATATAGCATAAAGTACAACCAGCTATCATCATCTGAACGCAAAACAGGAACCCACTCTAACACAGTAATAACTGTCATAAAAAAAAGAGCGGGTATGAACGCTTGCTTATTCGTTTGCTTAACTTTGAAATAAGCGACAATCGCCCCAAAGATGAGTAAAAACACCGCTGGATAGACAAATGGCAAGACCCCTTCACCCTTATCCGCGAAATTCATATATCGAAAATACACAAGGTCCCCTAGAACAAATGCAATCAAAACAATTTGAATCCCATTCCACAATGAGGTACTTTTAAAGATCCCAAGCCCAAATCGGTGTATGGTTAAATAGGCAAAGAAACCAGCTTGACTAATTACACTGAAAATTAACCCTACCCCTACAAGCCACACAAAGACGGATAAAAGCTCTACTAAATCAAATGAAGTAAATTCCTCCCACCGTACAGCGAAACCGACAATACCTCCTGTTATACCTCCTACAAGTAGCGTTGATATAAATAAGCGAACAATATTACGGCTATTCATTATTTTCCCCCAAAAGTAAGCATTTTCTTTCTCTAATTTTACCAACCCATTTGTAAAAAATCCACCTTTCTCTCAAGACGCATAAAATCATTATTCTGATCCATATTAAATATATGATGAATTGAAAGGAAAGGGGGGCTCTTAACACATGAGATATAGTGTTATTTTATTATTGTTCTCTATGTTTTGCCTCGTAGGTTCCGGCTGTACCCAAAGCGGAACAAGCGTAGCGAAAATGGATTATGAAGAAACAAAAAAAATGGTTGTTGATATTTTAAAAACAGACGATGGCAAAAAGGCTATCCAGGATGTCCTGTCTGACGAATCGATTAAAAGTAAGCTAATTTTAGATCAAGATGTTGTTACCAAAGCTGTAGAAACAACGATTACATCAGATAAAGGCCAGAAGTTCTGGGAAAATTCCTTCAAAGATCCCAAATTTGCCGCTAACTACGCAAAAAGCTTAAAAAAGGAACATGAGCAACTTTTAAAGGACCTAGCCAAAGATCCAAACTATCGTGAATTGATTACGGACATTATGAAAGAGCCTGGATTCCAAACCGAAATAAATAAGTTATTAAAATCCAATGAAATCCGCTCTATTTATAAAGAAACGCTTCTTGAAACGATGGACAGCCCTTTAGTGAAGGCAAAAATGCAAGACATTCTCATAAAAGCTGCAACCAAAATGCAAACGGACGAAAAGTCTAATGATAAGAAGAAAGGTTCAGGGGGAGATACTGGAAGCGGTGGCGGAGGAAGTTAAATTGTAGGGACTAGCAAGATGTACTAGTCCCTACAACCACTTTATTAACATTTACATCGTATTGAAAATAGATCAAAGACGTACAAATTTGCTTAGTTATCGATTTTATGAATGATCTTATTGGCTATCTCTGTATAAATTTTACCTAAACGATGGTCTTCTGCATAAATGGATGGAGCAAAGTCAGCTTCATTCCAGTCCGGCTGTTGAAGAGGCAGACGTCCTAGCACTTCTGTGCGAAGCTCTTCTGCCAATTTATCTCCTCCGCCTTTACCGAAAACATATTCTTTTTCACCTGTTATTTCACTTTCAAAAAATGCCATATTCTCAACAACTCCAATGACTTCATGCTCAGTTTTAATTGCCATCGCCCCCGCTCTTGCCGCTACAAATGCTGCAGTTGGATGAGGTGTTGTCACAATGATTTCCTTACATGAAGGAAGCATAGTATGTACATCTAACGCAATATCCCCTGTTCCAGGAGGTAAATCGAGAAGTAAATAGTCAAGCTCTCCCCACTCTACTTCATTAAAGAAACTATTCAGCATCTTCCCTAGAATTGGTCCACGCCAAATAACCGGTGCATTATCTTCTACAAAAAAGCCCATTGAAATGACTTTCACGCCAAATCGCTCAACGGGAATAATTTTCTCACCACGAACTATAGGTCGTTTTGATATACCCATCATATCAGGAACACTAAATCCATAAATATCAGCATCCACAAGGCCTACTTTTTTTCCAAGCCGAGCTAATGCAGTTGCCACATTCACCGATACGGTCGATTTCCCTACACCACCTTTACCACTAGCGATTGCAATAAATGCCGTCTTACTCGCAGGTGATAATAAGCCCATTTCAGCTTCTTCGTGCAAACTGTCACGATGCTTAGCCAATTCAGCTTCCGGCAATTCAGAAAAGCGAATACCTACCGAAGATGCACCTCTCTCCTTTAATGCATCTACAATTTTCGTTTGTAATTGCAATTGTTCAGACGTTCCTGTTTTTGCAATTGCTATTTTTACACTTACATGACTTTTTTCAGGTTTAATTTTGACTTCAAGAATTCCATTTGTTTCAACCAAGCTTTTATGAAGGAAAGGATCATTAAAATCCTTTAATATTTCCACGATACTCTCTTCAGTTAACATGATATAGGCACCTACCTTAAATGAATTCGTTTCCAATAGTAGTATACCATATCCACTAATATTTACTTATTGGCTAGCTCCTGAACTTGTTTTCTAATTTTTATATGTCGATTTATTCTTTATATTCGTGAATCTCATCTGAATCCTCTGTAAAGAATCGTAATACTCCATTGTAAACAGCCGCTGCAATTTTTTCCTGATATGATTCTTGGATTAGGTTTCCTCTTTCTTCATCATTAGAAAGAAAGCCAATCTCCACTAATGCACCTGGTTTTTTTGCGTTGGACATTACATACACTTGATCAATGGTTTTTGCTTCCCGAGACGTATTTTCTAAATTTCGAATAATTTCAGTTTGAATAAATCTTGCCACCTTTTCATTCTCTTCAAACCTACGTGTATAAAACGTTTGAGCTCCTTTCCATCTCTTTGAAGGAATGGAATTAAGATGAATACTAAGAAATAAGTCGGCATTCGATTCGTTAATAAAGGCAACTCGATTATGTAAGTCTTCCTGTTTTCGCTTTCGAACCCCTTTCGTACTTTCGTCTGCAAGGTCCTTGTCACTTTCCCTTGTCATTAGAACCAGTGCCCCTTGCTCTTGTAGTAAGTCCCTTATTTTCATAGTTACTGCTAGCGAAATTTCCTTTTCTAAAACTTTTTCAGCAGAGGCTCCCCCATCCAATCCGCCATGTCCAGCATCTAAAACAATTATTTTCCCGGACAACGGAAGGTTCCATGCATTCCAAGAATCATCTTCCATAAATTTAAACGTCACAATTAAGAAAAGTGCAATCAGAGCAAGAGCCACTCCCGTATATTTCAATTTTCTAACCATTTAGTTCACCTCTCGCTTGTCCTAGTCCTATATAATATAAAGTATGTGTACTTGATAAAAAGTAGAACAAGCTGTTTAGAGACTCTTCAAATGGCTCACATTAGTGCAGTCTTAATTTATACGATCTTTCCCCTGTTCGAAATCCTTCCTTCCACCACATTTCAACGTACACACTACATCTATAGTAAAGACTATCATTGTATAGCTCTTGTTCACCAATCTTCCCCCAATAAAGAATAAAATTAAATAGAGTATCAATAAGATGCGTCTCTTCTTGTTGGCATCGAGCCCTCACCATATCTTCAGATTCACCATAATAACCAAATCTGCTAAAATGCCCTCCAAGCAAATAGCTCTCGATAGCCACATCAAAACAGCCTTCCTCAAGCACTTCAGAAACACGGATCCCGTTAAATGAACTAGGGCCAAAAAACTCCCGGATTCTGCTCCGCATATTTTCTACAGATAAATCCCGAAGCAACCTACGCTCATACTTAATCTGCTGCTCCCTCCGACGCTTCTCGAAACCCTCTATAATCACTAACAGCACCTCCAAGGGGTCAGACCCCATTTCCCGAGTTATTTCCCGGCTTACCTATAGTGTCTGCGAGCTTGAGATAGCAATTCTAGTTATTAGATGGAAATTTGTATTATGAGGCCAAATCTTTTTTATAGTTATTATCAACATTTAACAAAGCATTTTCGCTGAACAGACAATATCCAGTCAGTTTAGACCTAAATTTTGGTATAGACACCAATCTTTCTCCTTCGACAAAATACGACATTTGATATAAACTCTAATTAACACGATAGATTTCGGTTGGTAAGCCATGATTTTGTCGTGATTAGGATCTCTTCATAAGGACCCATTCCCACACTACACAATTTAATCGTTGTATAGTTGGGGGCGGACCCTTTGGGAGATCCTCTTTTTTTATTATCCATCCCCAATTCAAAGCTTTTTCAATTTCATTAACTCCCCTTTCCATAAATGCCGTCCACATTATCTAATAATTCACAAAATGAAACTTTCAGATTTAAACGCTTAACCCGATGGATTCAAATCGTTTAATTCATGTAAAAAAGAACTTTCTTTTTTAATAAGGGCAACTTCTACAAAATGAATCTTATCTTGCATCAATAGGAATTAATGAAAAATAAAGTAATTTCCTATAAAGATGATCGTTCCCATCGAATTGTGCTTACTTAATCCCCCTTCTCCGTTATATACGGATTTCTTCATTTACAAGCTTCCCGTCTATGTCTAACAGCGACAAGTGTCTAATTAGTACATAAGAAGTTAATAAGACCCTGATATTCAAATGACAACGAATAACTACTCATGCCACAGAATACTATTAAAGAGCAAACTGCACAAAAATTTCAAAGGTACAATGAGCTATGAGATGCGGCCATAAATAATATTTCCGTGGTCAAAATTTGGTCAAAAGCCTTTTCCAAGTATAAAAAAAACCCCCAAACCAAAGGTTCGAGAGCCTTGAAACGATAATAAAATTAACGTTTTGAGAACTGAGGTGCACGACGCGCGCCTTTAAGACCGTATTTTTTACGTTCTTTCATACGAGGGTCACGTGTTAGTAATCCAGCAGATTTAAGAGCTGGACGGAATTCTGGATCTACTTGAAGCAATGCACGTGCGATACCGTGACGGATTGCGCCAGCTTGACCAGTGTATCCACCACCGTTAACATTTACAAGAATGTCATAAGTTCCAGTAGTTTCAGTAGCAACTAGTGGTTGGTTAACAACTTCACGTAGCGCTGCAAATGGGATGTATTCATTAATTTCACGACCGTTAATAACGACGCGACCTTCGCCTGGTACTAAACGTACACGAGCTACTGAGCTCTTACGGCGACCAGTACCATAATATTGAACTTGTGCCAAGATAGTAACCTCCTTAATAATTATCCGCGTAATTCGTATACTTCAGGTTGTTGAGCTTGGTGTTGGTGCTCAGGTCCTGCATATACGTGTAATTTTTTGAAAATTTGACGACCTAGAGAATTCTTTGGAAGCATTCCTTTGATAGCAAGCTCAAGCATTCTCACAGGATAGTTTGTACGCATCTCAAGAGCAGTTCTTGTTTTAAGTCCGCCTGTATGCATAGTGTGACGGTAGTAGATTTTGTCATTTAACTTGTTCCCAGTTAAATGAATTTTCTCTGCATTGATTAAAATTACATGATCGCCAGTATCAACGTTCGGTGTAAATGTTGGTTTGTTTTTGCCACGTAAAATGGATGCTACTTCAGTAGAAAGACGACCTAAAGTTTTACCTTCAGCATCGATTACATACCATTTACGTTCAACTTCATTAGCTTTTGCCATAAATGTCGTACGCATGATTACCCTCCTAAAAATTGTTTCACATTATATTTATTTTCAATCACAATAAACTTTCCGGGGCTTATCGCGGGATTAAAATACATACCATATTATATTATATGCTCCCACTTATATTGTCAAGTAAATGTTACACCAGGTTTAGTTGTCTTAAGATAAACTTTAATTTCCAGCACCATAATAGACTTCCCATAAATATAATCCTTGTGCAGGTGCAGTTTTTCCTGCCATTCCACGATCTTTTTTTTCAAGAATCATTGGAATGTCACTAGCCTCCCTTTTCCCATTCCCGACTTCAAGAAGAGTTCCGACTAGAATTCGAACCATATTATACAAAAAGCCTGTGCCTCTAAAGCGGAAAACAAACAAGTCCCCTTCTTCATAAAAGTCAATTTCATGAAGGGTTCGTACTTTATCTTTCACGTCTGTATTAGAAGCACAAAAACTAGAAAAGTCATGTGTGCCAATCAAATAAGAAATCGCCTGACGAATGAAGGTTTCATTTAAAGCATACGGAAAGTGGTACACATAATTACGACGAAACGGATCCTTATGATGACTACGACTGATATAGTATCGATACTCCTTGCCTTCTGCATCAAAACGGGCATGGAAATCATTAGCAGATATTGACGAATTTAGTACAACGATATCATCAGGGAGTAATGCATTTAGCCCACGCTCCCACTTCTCTGCTGGAAAAGTATACGGAGAATCAAAGTGTATGACCTGTCCTTTCGCATGGACACCAGCATCCGTCCTCCCAGAAGCAGTCACCTTTACATTTTCGCCTTTATGCATTTTAGCAAGCGCCTTTTCAAGCTCACTTTGGACTGTTCGTTTATCTGGCTGCACTTGATAGCCAGCAAAAAGGCTGCCATCATAAGTGATTGTACATTTATATCTTTGCATGATCTACCCTCTTCATGAACGTAATAAAACTAAGAAAATTGTCAAAACTACTAAAGAAAGCATCAATAAAGTATCAGCTGTTTGCCACTTTAATTGGCGGTATTTTGTCCGCCCCTCGCCACCGCGATAGCCGCGAGCTTCCATTGCAATCGCAAGCTCCTCTGCCCTCTTAAATGCGCTCACAAACAATGGGACTAATAATGGGATAATGGCTTTAATCCGCTCTTTTAATGGCCCTGAAGTGAAGTCGACGCCTCTTGCCATTTGTGCCTTCATAATTTTGTCAGTCTCTTCCATTAAAGTTGGAATAAAGCGTAGTGCAATCGACATCATAAGCGACAACTCATGTACAGGTAGCTTCCACTTTTTAAAAGGATGCAGAAGTGTCTCCATCCCATCTGTTATAGATATTGGATTCGTTGTTAAAGTTAGTAATGAAGTAACAAGTATTAAAAATGTAAATCGTAGTGAAATGAAAAGACCTTGTCTCAAGCCCCCATCATAAATCTCTAACCAACCTAGCTTATACAGCAATTCCCCTTCTTTTGTAAACAGAATATGAAGAATAAATGTAAAAACAATGAGAAATAAAATTGGCTTTAGCCCATTATATAAAAAACGAATGGGTATTTTCGAAAGCATCAGCAATAAAAGGGTAAATAATCCAACCAATCCATAAGTGACTAAGTTGTTCGCCAAAAAAATAATACATACAAATAGAAAAACAAGAAGCAGCTTTGAACGCGGATCCAATTTATGAACAGTAGAATCAACAGGAACATATCTACCGAGGATCATTTTATCTAGCATTATTGATTCCCCCGTCCCATTACTGTTTTAACTTCAGAAACCAGATCGTCAACCGATAAACAAATCCGCTCAAAACGAATTCCTAATTCTTTTTGCAGCTTTAATTGAAAACGGACAGTATCTGGAACGTCAAGACCTAATTCTAACAGTTGTTCTGGCTGTGAAAAAATATCAAGGGGTGTCCCCTTTTTAAATACAGTGCCTCGATGCATAATGATGATTTCATCTGCATAACGTGCTGCATCCTCCATACTATGGGTGACGAGGATTGTTGAAATACCTCTTTCTTTATGGAGCTGGTAAAACATGTCCATAATCTCCATCCTACCTCGGGGATCTAAGCCTGCAGTCGGTTCATCTAAAACAAGAACATCTGGCTCCATCGCGAGAACACCTGCTATCGCCACTCTGCGCATTTGTCCGCCAGATAAGTCGAAAGGAGATTTCTCTAGGATCTCTTCAGCCATACCTACCTGTTTTAACGCTTTTCTTGCACGATCCTTTGCATCTTTCTCTGAAGCCCCAAAATTCATAGGGCCAAAACAAATATCCTTTTCAACCGTCTCCTCGAATAACTGATGCTCAGGAAACTGAAATACAATCCCAACATTACTCCGAATTCCCCGAAGTTCTTTTTCCTTACGACCAGACTCAATTCTACGATCACCAATCGTGACGGAACCCTTTGTCGGCTTTAACAATGCGTTAAAATGTTGAAGCAATGTCGATTTTCCTGAACCTGTATGCCCAATAATTGCTGTATATGATCCAGGTTCAATGTCTATATTCACGTCATGCAAAGCTAAATGTTCAAACGGCGTGTTTATTTGGTATCGATATTCTACATCTTGGAGTGTAATTCGCATAGCTCTCTCACCAACTCTTCCTCTGTCAAATGGCTTTTTACTAATCCAATACCATGTTCTTTAAATTCTTTACTTAATTTGACGGAAAAAGGGATATCAAGACCTAGCTCTATTAACTCACCTTCCATTTGAAAAATATCAGTTGGTATTCCCTGGCGATAAAGTTTCCCTTCATTCATCACAATCATTCTGTCAGCTTTTGCAGCTTCTTCAAGATCATGGGTAATAGAAATTACTGTCAAAAGATTTTCTTCTTTCAGTTCTCTAACCGTTTCAAGTACTTCTTCCCTACCTCTTGGATCGAGCATAGAAGTCGCTTCGTCTAAAATTATCAAATCCGGCTGTAAAGCTATAACACCAGCAATTGCTACTCTCTGCTTTTGACCACCAGATAGATGGTGCGGCTCTTGATTGAGAAAACTCCCCATTTTCACTTTGTTCAAGGCATTCTGCACCCTTTTGACCATTTCTGGTAACGGAATACCCGCATTTTCCAAACCAAAAGCCACATCATCCTGAACAGTAGCACCAACAAATTGATTATCTGGATTTTGAAAAACCATACCAATTTTGCTCCTAGCTTCCCAAACCGTTTCTTCTGTCAACTCAGTTCCATTGACTAGAATGGACCCTTCTTGAGGAAATTGAAGACCATTAAGAAGTTTTGCCAATGTTGATTTACCAGAACCGTTATGACCTACAAGCGCAAGCCACTCACCTTCGTATATGTCAAAAGAAACATGATCGACTGCGTTTCTTGTTTGACCTTCATATTTGAAAACAATATTTTCTAATGAAACAAGTTTCTTCGCCATTATGCTCTCTCCTATCCTCAGCTATCCTATTCTTATCATATCTCAGCTCAGGTCGAAATGAAACCATACTTGTTTTTGAATATAAAAAAACGCTGCACCCCTTCCACCGAAACATTTCGGTAAATTAAGAGCAGCTTTTCCTCATACTCATTTCGATAAATGGGTATATTCTTATTACGCTTACATAAGCGGGAAGGGGTACTTGAGCTAGACGTGAAGACACAATCAGACTGCATGCCAGCCATCATAACACTCAAATAGCGATTTCTTGTATGATTATTCTAGTTGTATATAAAAGAAAAGGACGAAGAACAAGTTTTTGTTCAACTGTCCTAAGCCCTCTTCAAAGCTGTAATTAAACTAACTCGATTACTACGATTGGTGCAGCGTCTCCGCGACGTGGACCCATTTTCAAAATACGAGTATAACCGCCTTGACGTTCTTCGTAACGAGGAGCGATGTCACTGAATAATTTTTGTAGAGCATCTTGCCCATTCTCAGCGTTAGCCACTTCTTTACGGATGAAGCTAGCCGCTTGACGACGAGCGTGTAAGTCACCACGTTTACCAAGAGTAATCATTTTTTCAACCACAGAACGGATTTCTTTAGCACGTGCTTCTGTAGTTTCAATGCGCTCATGGATGATTAAATCAGTAGCTAAATCACGAAGTAATGCTTTACGTTGAGCGCTAGTGCGTCCTAACTTTCTGTAACCCATTTAGAGATTCCCTCCTTCTATAGAAGTTAAATATTCATCGTTCGAGGCTTACAATAAAATGCCTAGTTCAGCTTAGCCGACTAGTCATCAGTCATCTTTACGAAGACCTAAGCCTAGTTCTTCAAGTTTCGCTTTCACTTCTTCAAGTGATTTGCGACCTAGATTTCGTACTTTCATCATGTCTTCTTCCGTTTTATGAGCAAGCTCTTGAACGGTATTGATTCCAGCACGTTTTAGGCAGTTATAAGAACGGACTGAAAGATCTAGTTCTTCGATAGTCATCTCAAGAACTTTTTCTTTTTGGTCTTCTTCTTTTTCTACCATAATTTCAGCATTTTGAGCTTCATCAGTTAATCCAACGAAAATATTCAAATGCTCAGTTAAAATCTTAGCCCCAAGAGCAACTGCTTCTTGTGGTCCATTGCTTCCATCTGTCCAAACATCAAACGTTAATTTGTCAAAGTTGGTCATTTGGCCTACACGAGTATTTTCAACTTGGTAGGAAACACGAGCTACAGGAGTATAGATCGAATCGATTGGAATCACACCAATTGGCTGATCTTCTCTTTTGTTTTGATCAGCAGGAGTATAACCGCGGCCACGACGAGCCATTAAACGCATACGCATATGACCGTTTTTCCCAATAGTAGCAATATGCAAATCCGGATTAAGGATTTCCACGTCACTGTCATGAGTGATATCAGCAGCTGTAACAACTCCCTCACCCTGCACATCAATTTCAAGCGTCTTTTCTTCATCGGAATAAATCTTTAGAGCAAGCTTTTTCACATTAAGAATGATAGAAGTTACATCTTCTACGACGCCTTCAATTGTTGAGAACTCATGCAGCACTCCATCAATTTGAATAGATGTGACAGCAGCACCTGGGAGTGAGGATAAAAGAATACGACGTAAGG
>NZ_JACJHX010000037.1 GCF_014138605.1 Peribacillus huizhouensis
TTCCTGTATTGTTCATACTTTTCTTTATGTACAAATATAGGACCTTGAACGGAAGTTGTATGTTCTGACTGTAGATTACTAAGTAGAGTTACCATAGTTTCGAAGCAGGTTTCACAGTTCTAACTACATCAATTAATCCATTTGAAGTTTTTAAGGTAATTACAAAGTCTGTAGTCATAACAACCGGTAAATCATCTACATGGGCATGCTTAACCCCAAGTTGCTTGGCAATTTCTTCTGTCCGACCTTGGGGAAGCAAGGGGAATTGCTCTCTTATATCAACTACTTCGTCTAACCATTCTAGATAATAAAGATACTTTCTTTCATGTTCAGAAAGTGTATGATGAATTCTTTCAGTTTTCCATCCCAAATGGCGCGTCAACCAACCTTCAGAAGCCACTTTATTGTCATGTGCTTGAATAAATGGCTTATAATCTTTTCCTTGGCCTTGACCATAACCATTCTTTATTCTTTTTTGTTGAAATTTCTCAATTCTTGTTCCTCTGGACATGACCTTCACCACCTAAAATAAAGTAACTATTTAATTTTTCTTCTTTATGTACCTTTATGGACCACAAAGAAACCCCCAGGGATTTCCCTAGGGGTTGAGGTGTTTTTAAATTTTTATATAGAGTTATTTTATTAATCATTTTAAAAACACCACCACAAAATAAGTTTATATTTAAATCTTTTTTGCAATAAAAAATCAATTTAAATATCATTTGATGTTTAGTGATTCTATCCAATATCAACTTATTTTATACCTATTTTAAAAACCAATTTTAATTCAGTTACTGACATTATTGTTTGGTTACCAACATTATTGTACAGTTACCAACTTTATTGTATAGTTACCAACATTAATGTCGGTGAACATCACATTAACTTATATTCCTAAACTTACTCCACTGTAACGCTTTTCGCTAAGTTACGTGGTTTATCTACGTCACATTCGCGGTGAAGCGCTGCGTAGTAGGCAATGAGTTGGAGCGGTATAACAGAGACAAGAGGTGTTAATAATTCATGAACAGCAGGGATGACAAAGCGATCTTCTGCTTCTTCCAAGCCTTTCATTGAAATAATGCATGGATTTGCTCCACGGGCTACGACCTCTTTGACGTTGCCGCGGATGCTCAAATTGACACTCTCTTGAGTGGCAAGCGCAATAATCGGTGTTCCATCTTCAATTAAGGCGATGGTTCCGTGCTTTAATTCGCCGCCTGCAAATCCTTCTGCTTGGATATATGAAATTTCTTTAAGCTTCAGTGACCCCTCAAGGCCAACATAATAATCTAATGAACGCCCGATAAAAAATGCATTGCGTGTAACAGACAAATATTCACGAGCAATTGCTTCAAATTCTTCTTTGGAGTCACAAAGTGCTTCCATGGCTGTTCCGATAATCCCAAGTTCTTTTACAAGATCAAATTCAACCGGCTGGTTACGGAATTTAGCCGTTACATTAGCTAAAATGGCCAGTACAGCAATTTGTGCAGTATAAGCTTTCGTTGAAGCAACAGCAATTTCAGGACCTGCATGTAATAGCAATGTGTAATCAGCTTCACGTGACAATGTCGAGCCAGGAACGTTTGTAATCGTGAGGGCCTTATGTCCAAGTTCTTTAATAGCTACGAGTACGGCACGACTATCAGCTGTTTCACCGCTCTGTGAGATAAAGATAAATAGCGGTTTTTCTGAAAGCAATGGCATATTGTAGACAAATTCAGAAGCAACATGGACCTCAACTGGAATCTTCGCCATTTTTTCTATGAATTGTTGTCCAATTAAGCCTGCATGATAACTTGTTCCGCACGCAACGATATAAACACGGTCTGCTTCACTCACTGCTTCAGCAATATTGTAATCAATGGTAAGCTTGCCTTCTTCATTCTGATAAGCTTGAATGATTTTACGCATAACAGCAGGCTGCTCATCAATTTCTTTCAACATATAGTGAGGATACGTGCCTTTTTCAATATCACTTGCATCCAGTTCTGCCGTGTAAGGGGAACGAGTCATTTCTAGACCTTCCAAGTTCTTAATTGTGATATTTTCCTTTGTTACGATGACTACCTCTTTATCCATCAATTCTACATATTGATCGGTTACTTGAATCATCGCCATAGCATCAGAAGCAACAACATTAAAATCATCACCTACACCAATAAGCAACGGGCTTTTATTTTTTGCAACGAAAATCGTGTCGTCATTTTGGTTATCTAGTAATGCAAGTGCATAAGATCCTTTTAAAAGCTTAAGGGTTGAAATAAAGGCAGCTTCAACATCCTGTCCTTCATTAACGAACTTCTCAATGAGCTGAACGATAACTTCTGTGTCAGTATCGCTGTTAAACGCCACTCCAGCCAAATAGTCGCGTTTCAGGATTGCATAGTTTTCGATCACTCCATTATGAACCAACGTCAATCGTCCTGAAGTACTTTGATGTGGGTGAGCATTCTCATGGTTCGGTACACCGTGGGTTGCCCATCGTGTATGGCCAATCCCTGTATTTGCAGCTACCGTTACATCTACAACTCCACGAAGATCTGCAATCCGGCCTTTTTCCTTAAAGACTTGCACACTTGATTTATTTTTGAGTGCAATCCCAGCAGAATCATAGCCTCTATATTCAAGTTTTTCTAAGCCTTTTAATAAAATTTCCTTTGCATCTTGATTACCAATATATCCAACAATTCCGCACATAATTTGTTCCTCCAGAAATCAGCAAGGGAACAAGAATGCTGGGGGGGCATGCTTGCCCCCTTGTCTCTAATATTTTTTATGTGCATTTCCGATCCTTTGTGCAGCAAGTTGCCCTGCTGTTTTAAAATCGAAATTCTTGCGGCTATACACATTTAGCCGGGAGGCATCCGCCGAAATATCGATAAACCTCCACCTCGTCAACTAAGCCATATCGTCCGAGCTTAGTCCTGGCGCTTATGTTCGTACTGACACAATCCTCCTTCCATGGTTATTTCCCCATTCTTGTAAAAACAGGATAATCATAACCTAAACATTAGGATCCGTCAATCATATTGTTAAACTCTTGCTTTTATAAAAATATGCATAAGAGAAATAAACGTTCCTCTTATGCATACTTGTTTTATTCTTTAAGCCCCATCTCCGCTTTCACAACTGCTACAATGCGGTCTACATACTGATTACATTGTGTGGCATCAGGAGCTTCTGCCATTACTCGGACCAATGGTTCTGTTCCAGATGGGCGGACCAGAATCCTTCCGTTCCCATTCATTTCTGCTTCTACTTCAGAAATAATCTCCTGGACTTTAGCGTTTTCCGTCACACCATGCTTATCAGTGACACGGACATTTACTAGTGTTTGCGGATATTTCTTCATTTCAGCAGCAAGCACAGATAATGGCTTTTTTGTCATTTGGAGAATACTAACAAGCTGCACACCAGTCAACAAGCCATCCCCTGTTGTATTGTAGTCTAAGAAAATAATATGGCCAGACTGTTCTCCGCCTAAGTTATAGCCGCTTTTCTTCATTTCTTCCACTACATAACGATCGCCAACAGCGGTTTGAACACTTTTAATACCAATTTCATCTAACTTTTTATAGAAACCTAGATTACTCATTACCGTTGAAACAACCGTACCGTGTTTTAATCGATTTTCTTCATGCAAGTATTTCGCACAAATATACATAATTTGGTCACCGTCAACAATATTTCCTTTTTCATCAATGGCAATCAGACGGTCTCCATCGCCATCAAATGCTAATCCAATGTCTGCACCCTTTTCCAGTAAAAATTGCGAAAGGGCTTCTGGATGAGTAGACCCAACTCCGTCATTTATATTTAATCCATTCGGTGAAGCACCCATTGTAGAAATATCCGCATCTAAATCGGCAAATAAATGAGCAGCAAGTGAAGAGGTTGCACCATGTGCGCAATCCAAGGCTACGTGAATCCCTGTGAAATCTTCATCAACCGTTTGTTTCAAATATTGAAGGTATTTCTGACCGCCTTCAAAGTAATCATTTACATGACCCAAATCTCCACCTACAGGACGTGGTAGATGATCTGTTTCTAAATCAATTAAATCCTCAATCTCTTGCTCTTGATCATCTGAAAGTTTAAAACCATCTGGTCCAAAAAATTTAATTCCGTTATCAGCTACCGGATTGTGGGAAGCAGAAATCATTACACCCGCTTCTGCACTTAGGGCTTTCGTCAAGTAAGAAACACCTGGTGTTGAAATAACTCCAAGACGCATAACTTCGGCTCCAATGGATAATAGTCCTGCTACCAAGGCTCCTTCAAGCATATGACCAGAAATACGAGTATCACGGCCGATCAATACTTTAGGTCGCTCAGTATTCTTAGTTAAAACATATCCTCCAAATCGACCTAGTTTAAATGCCATTTCAGGTGTTAATTCACTATTCGCAACTCCTCTAACCCCATCCGTTCCAAAATATTTTCCCATTACAATTCGCTCCTTCTTCAAATGATTCCTAAGAGGAATACATCACATTATGTCTCGTCTTTTTTTATACTCGATATCGATATTGATGCCTGTTTGTTTTGCAGTTCCCAGGTTATTGAAGATGGAGCATTGACTTGAATATCTAAATTATGCTCACCTTCTTCCAAATCCGCTGCTTTAATCGAAAGCTGTAGATTGGACTCATTCACCTTTTTCAATTCATCTTCAGGTCCTTTTATAAGGATACTTGTAACACCATCTGTTGGTGATAAAAATTCCAATTGTTTCTCAGCTGGCAATCCAATCGCTTGAATTTTAAGATTAGAAATGGTCTTCGTCTTCATCTGTACAGAAGTTTCTTGATCTTTTGGCTGTTCCATTTCTTGATTGCTCGGCGGGCTTTCCTCTTTTACAACAGGATCTGTCTGAATTCTCACTTTCACCATTTCTCTAGAAATCCTTTGAACATTATCGGGGACAGTAATCGGCAAGTCAAGTTCTTTGTCACCGACGATATTTGATACATCAACGGGTACCTTCACTTCTTTTATATTTTGCAACACTGATGCTTTACCATAAAGTACAACTTCCTTCTGATCAGCAGTAACACTTTTTATCTTAAGATCGTTTCTTACATTACCAGTTTGAACAAGTATAATTGGAACAGTTTTGGAAGAAATATTTACCTTTAACGTAAAGCGTACACTAGCAGGCTCAATGATCACATTTAACTTATTCAAGTCTCGATCCAGTGCGCGAACGGTCGCTTGTCCATTGACAGTATCTTTTACATCTTTATTTAACTCGAGCATTGCTTTCACATAAGCAATCTGATTAATCGTGTCCTTTGCCCCTGTAATCTTCACAGTTTGTGGTTTAATAACTAAAGACTCTGTCGTATAGCCATCTTTTAGATTTGCTCGATTATAGTCTGGTTCTACTGAAAACTCTTCTGTCACCCGTTCTTGGACGTTCACAGTTACATATCCAGGATCAATTTTGGCTTTCAACTTTTCACTTAAATCCATGATCTTAATTGGCACTTTTTTATCGCCCATTGTTATGTCTGGATCTGAAAGGTCAATGTATACTTTAAAATCCCGTTTACTTTTTGCAGACATCAATACAGGCTTAACACCTGTTAATGTAATATCAACAGTTTCCGGTGCTCCAGTAACAACAAGATTTTTTTGATCATAGTATACTTCTACCGGTACATCCTTAATTATTTCAGTATCATTTTCCCCAGGGGTAGATGTATCTGCTTTTCCTAGTTTCGAATTAGGCACAAAGTTAACAGAAATAAATAAAAGAGCAGCGATTGCAAACGCAATAATTCGAGTGAACCATATGCTGTTCATGAATTTATCCATTTTTCTTCCCCCTCAAATTCCATCGTCCTGAGGAAGTTGCCTTCGTGTCATCAACAAGCTCCTTTGTCAACATTTCCTTGAATGTCTCTAGACTGAGCTCACGATAAAGCTCTCCATTTTTTGTTATGGAGATTCCACCGGTTTCCTCGGATACAATCACTGTGATACAGTCTGTTACCTCACTTATTCCAATTGCCGCCCTATGCCTTGTTCCAAGTTCTTTTGATATGAAAGGACTTTCTGATAGCGGCAAATAACAGGCTGCAGCTGCCAACTGATTTTCCTTTAGTATGACTGCACCGTCATGTAATGGAGTATTAGGGATGAAGACATTAATTAATAACTCAGACGAAATATGTGATCCTAATGGTATGCCTGTCTCGATGTAGTCAGTTAAACCTGTATCCTTTTCAATCGAAATCAATGCTCCAATTCTTCGCTTTGCCATGTAGGAGGTAGCCTTTACAATTTCCTCTACTAAACGGTCCTGCTCTTCTTGCTCTTGAACAATACTCCTTGAAAAAAATTTCCCTCTGCCCAGCTGCTCAAGTGCTCGTCTTAATTCAGGTTGAAAAATAATAATGGTGGCAAGAACTCCCCAGTCCATGACTTGCTCCATAAGCCATCCAAGCGTATTAAATCCAAGCAAATTACTTAAACTGTGTACGACAACAATGACAAATATCCCTTTTAGCAGTTGAATTGCCTTTGTTCCTTTAATAACAACTAATAATTTATATATGACAAACCATACAAGGACAATATCGATAATATTTATGAAATAATCCAGGAAAGTAAAGTTGGATAATGACATGTTACTTCCTCCAGTCGGTGATACTCTAAAACCATTCATCGTAACTAACTTAGTATACCATGTATTTTCTAATACTTCTAAAGAATGTATAAGTTCTAATTGAGCCATTTTCCTGAATACAAATCATAGCCAAAAAGCCCTGCATACAATGAACTGACCCAATGCTGTTAGACATAAAATTTTATGCAACATCCAAGACCTGAGTTCGGTATTCTACTGGACTTAGGTCTTTTAATTTTTCCTTCATTCGTTTGTGATTGTAATATTAGATATAGTCATCCAACCCTTGTTCGAAATGCTCCATACTTTCAAACTCTTGCAGATAAAGTAGCTCAGATTTTAATAAGCCAAAGAAATTTTCCATGACCGCATTATCAGTGACATACTTTGCGTAATATTGTGTTGCTCTAATGATTTTTGATACTTCTTCATCTGATAATGCCATCCTTGATCCGAGTGAAGAACAATTTCAACTCCTGGATGAAGGCGTGTAAAAGCTTGCTCTAACATATCACCATTAAGTTGGTAAACAGGACGACGCATTACGGTATATGCAATATTTTCGCCATTACATAAATCTAATACTGGTGATAAATAACGTTTCTCCCCAAATAAGTGGAATTCAGTTACATCTGTTACCCATTTTTGATTCATTTTCACTGCGTTGAAATTACATTGTAATAAATTTGGGGCGATTTTACCCGCATCTCCTTTATAAGAGCGATTCTTTTCATACTTACCATACACTTTAATCCAATTTCATTCCTTAAACAATTTATCGTTTTCGGATCATGTCGGAAACCTCTTTTACGTAGCTCTTTAGCCATACGACGATAGCCATAACGGCCTTTATGTTCATGATAAATGTCTTTGATAGCTACTTTTACTTTCACATATTTATCAGCTTGATTTAACCGTATTTCAATAATAATACATGCTACGTGGAATGGAAGCGACTTCAACTAAATCCACGATACTATACTGATTCTTTAGTTCAAAAATTACTTGCACTTTGATTTTATTTGTAATTTTTCCTGCATTTGAACTAAAGCGTTCAACTTTTCTAGATAGACATTCCCCATTTCTAAATGCGCGATTCTTCCTTGTAGTGCTTCAACTGAACTTTCAACTGGTACAGGTGTTTGCGATTCGATTTTCTTTGTTTCTTTTTTCACGGATGGACTCCCCTTTTTCTTTGGTAGTAGGGCATCCGGTCCACCATTTTCAAATTTCTTTCTCCACGTACTAATCGAGGAGATGGAATATTAAAAATAGCAACTACCTCATAAGAGGACATGCCCTTTTCGTTCATAAAATTAAGTACATCCAGTTTAAACTTTTGAGAATAACTTGTATAGGATTTGATAGATCCTTCTGAACCATTATGTTCTAAATGTTTAACCCAATTGGAAATAGTCATTTGGTCTGTATGAAAAGAAACTGCAATTTCTCTCGATAGCTTTCATGTCCGTTTAAATATCGTAAAACCGCATTTAATTTACAGCTGTGTATTTAGCCATAAAAAACACCCCGTAAATGTTAGTCAAATGTCTAACATTTACGGGGCAGTTCAACAAAAATAAGGCTTCATATTTTTGTTTTTTGGTTAGTCCCCATCCAACTGAAATAAAGCTTCCCCTGTATCTTTTATGTTAAACCAAAGCCATTCAAACATTTGATCAATTACGTAAATTTGACCGGTAACATTACCTGCCGAAGCCATGTATTGCTTACCATTTATAACTGTTACATTGCCCCTGACTTCTCCTTCAATACGAATGTCCCCGTTTTTGACGACTACATCCCCGTTAACAACTTCGCCAGCAGGTACAATGACGGTTTCATTGTCTACTACTAAATTATTTTGTTTTGATACTGAGAAAGTTTCATCCTGATTCCATGTTGAGAACAGTGAGCCTGCCATTAATATAATAAATAATGAAGCTGCTGTTAACAATGGATGATTCCTCATCCATCGCTTGGCACTAATATTTTTCTTTTCTTTAGGAAGACTCGCCTTTACTCGTTCTGTAAAATTGTCAGGAGCTTTAATATGCGACGTACTTTGTACTAGCGCTACTGCTTTCTTCATTTCATGAAAATATGTGCGACACTCTTCACAGTCCTGTAAATGTTTTCTCAAAGATTCTTCGTCTTCAGCACTTATTTCTTCATCTAAATAATTGTGCATATATTCATAAACTTCATCAGGACATTTCATTCTTTCTTCACCTTCTTTTATAAATGGCGCATTTGTTTTCTTAATGCCTCTCGACCTCTATGTATTCTCGTTTTTACCGTACCAATTGGCAAATCTAAGATCTCACTGATTTCCTTTAAGGATAATTCTTCGATATACTTCAATACAATCACGGATCGATACTTTTCTGGCAATTTAAGAATTTCAGCTTGAATTGTTTCTTGCAGCTCTAGCGATTCTAACTGTTCTTCTGGTAATGCAACTTCAGCTGCAATTTGAGAATACATGTCCAGGCCATCAGTACCCGCAACTTCCGCATCTAAAAAATAATCAGGTTTCTTCTTTCGTATCCGATCTATGCATAAATTTGTTGCAATCCTGTAAATCCAGGTCGAGAACTTCATTTGAATATTAAATCGATGTATATTTACATATGCCCTCACAAAGGCTTCTTGAGCCATGTCTTCAGCTTCGTGACGATTGCCTAACATTCGAAAGCAAAGTTGGAAGACTTTATCTTTATATAGCTCAACAACTTCACCGAAAGCATTTTGATCGCCTTTTAATACTTGATGTATCCTCTGCTTAACAATTAACTCCATTTATTTACCCCCGCTCATGCGGCTATACGATACGTATACGAATCGCAAGCTAAAAGGTTCCCTAAAACATTACTATTATTTTAACAAACTTTAACAAAATGTGTTTAATTAATTCCATTAATAGAAATATAAAGGATGTACACTTGTAGTTGATGTCTAGAGGTTATCTAAAACTTATTCGTCTAAATCTCCAGATATAAATAAATGGATAATAAGGCCACCGAGTTATTAGTTTAGATGCTTTCATTAAGGTTATACAAGCTATGTGCCCATGCACTTATTCCTGATTTTTTGATTAAAATTGAAGAATGAATGTAATTAAATAATCTGGATCAAGAGAGACAAAGTAAGTGATTTGCTTAAAATAATAGTTCAATCAGTGGAGATTTTACTTCCCATTAATGCCGGATAATTAATTTTACAATTTTTTTTAGAAAATAAAAAAGTCTTAAGCTATATGGCTTAAGACGTAAATGTAGTGATATGTAAATTAGGTGGTGGAGCCTAGCGGGATCGAACCGCTGACCTCCTGCGTGCAAGGCAGGCGCTCTCCCAGCTGAGCTAAGGCCCCTTAATATAAAATTTTAGTTTTTGGAGCGGAAGACGGGATTCGAACCCGCGACCCCAACCTTGGCAAGGTTGTATTCTACCACTGAACTACTTCCGCAATTAAAATGAGCCATGCAGGATTCGAACCTGCGACCCTCTGATTAAAAGTCAGATGCTCTACCAACTGAGCTAATGGCTCGAATAAGACATACTGAGAAAATCTATATTTATTTGTTTAAATTTATATACAATGCTATATAAATGGCTGGGCTAGAAGGATTCGAACCTTCGCATGACGGAATCAAAATCCGTTGCCTTACCGCTTGGCTATAGCCCAATAATCTTGCTTTTTGACAAAAAAATAGGTGGTAATCATATACTTCCCTGACAAGGAGAATATATAACTAACCAACAAATAATTTTTTATAAAAATGGTGGAGGGGGGCAGATTCGAACTGCCGAACCCGAAGGAGCGGATTTACAGTCCGCCGCGTTTAGCCACTTCGCTACCCCTCCAGAAAACTGGTGCCGGCAAGAGGACTTGAACCCCCAACCTACTGATTACAAGTCAGTTGCTCTACCAATTGAGCTACACCGGCAAATTGAATGGTGGAGGATGACGGGATCGAACCGCCGACCCTCTGCTTGTAAGGCAGATGCTCTCCCAGCTGAGCTAATCCTCCAATATGTATATGGTGACCCTTACGGGATTCGAACCCGTGTTACCGCCGTGAAAGGGCGGTGTCTTAACCGCTTGACCAAAGGGCCCGTATTATTTAAAATAATAATTTAATCGTCAATTAGGAAGCTCCCAAGCGGGCTCGAACCGCTGACCTCTTCCTTACCATGGAAGTGCTCTACCTGCTGAGCTATGGAAGCATGGCTCCGCAGGTAGGATTCGAACCTACGACCGTTCGGTTAACAGCCGAATGCTCTACCACTGAGCTACTGCGGAATGATATAATGTTTCCTATAAAACTCAAAATGTAAAGGTGAAATAGCCTGGCAACGTCCTACTCTCACAGGGGGAGACCCCCAACTACCATTGGCGCTGAAGAGCTTAACTTCCGTGTTCGGAATGGGAACGGGTGTGACCTCTTCGCCATCATTACCAGACATATTCTTTTTTCGAAAGACATTTATTATTATAGCGAATTTTAAAAATAAAATCAATTATAATTTTTCATTCTTTCAAAACTAGATAATAAGAAGGGTTTTTGCACATTTCAAAAACAATAAGGTTAAGTCCTCGATCGATTAGTATCAGTCAGCTCCACATGTCGCC
>NZ_JACJHX010000038.1 GCF_014138605.1 Peribacillus huizhouensis
TGGCGAAGAGGTCACACCCGTTCCCATTCCGAACACGGAAGTTAAGCTCTTCAGCGCCGATGGTAGTTGGGGGTCTCCCCCTGTGAGAGTAGGACGTTGCCAGGCTAAGCCCCTAATAGGGGCTATTCTTTTGTTTACAATTATACGGCCCCTTGGTCAAGCGGTTAAGACACCGCCCTTTCACGGCGGTAACACGGGTTCGAATCCCGTAGGGGTCACTATATTGGAGGATTAGCTCAGCTGGGAGAGCATCTGCCTTACAAGCAGAGGGTCGGCGGTTCGATCCCGTCATCCTCCACCATTACCTATAGTGCCGGTGTAGCTCAACTGGTAGAGCAACTGACTTGTAATCAGTAGGTTGGGGGTTCAAGTCCTCTTGCCGGCACCAGGTTTTTTTGTGTTTTCGAGCCATTAGCTCAGTTGGTAGAGCATCTGACTTTTAATCAGAGGGTCGCAGGTTCGAATCCTGCATGGCTCACCATTTATTTAGCGGGTGTGGCGGAATTGGCAGACGCACCAGACTTAGGATCTGGCGCCGCGAGGCGTGGGGGTTCAAGTCCCTTCACCCGCATTGTTTATTACGCGGAAGTAGTTCAGTGGTAGAATACAACCTTGCCAAGGTTGGGGTCGCGGGTTCGAATCCCGTCTTCCGCTCTACTTTTCGTAAGTGCCGGGGTGGCGGAACTGGCAGACGCACAGGACTTAAAATCCTGCGGTAGGTGACTACCGTACCGGTTCGATTCCGGTCCTCGGCACCATTTTTACATCTATACGCGCCCGTAGCTCAATTGGATAGAGCGTCTGACTACGGATCAGAAGGTTATGGGTTCGACTCCTTTCGGGCGCGCCATATAGACGGGAAGTAGCTCAGCTTGGTAGAGCACTTGGTTTGGGACCAAGGGGTCGCAGGTTCGAATCCTGTCTTCCCGATTATTCTTTTTATAATGGGGCCTTAGCTCAGCTGGGAGAGCGCCTGCCTTGCACGCAGGAGGTCAGCGGTTCGATCCCGCTAGGCTCCACCATTATTATGATTATTGTATACGCTTATTTATTTGGCGGCGTAGCTCAGCTGGCTAGAGCGTACGGTTCATACCCGTGAGGTCGGGGGTTCGATCCCCTCTGCCGCTACCAAGTCATGAAGGATCTTTAGCTCAGCTGGTTAGAGCAGACGGCTCATAACCGTCTGGTCGTAGGTTCGAGTCCTACAAGATCCACCACTATTTATTCGGAGGTATACCCAAGTCTGGCTGAAGGGATCGGTCTTGAAAACCGACAGGGGAGTCAAATCCCGCGGGGGTTCGAATCCCTCTACCTCCTCCACTTTTTTAAAAATATCACACAATTCATATCGTCGCGGGGTGGAGCAGTCCGGTAGCTCGTCGGGCTCATAACCCGAAGGTCGCAGGTTCAAATCCTGTCCCCGCAATCTGGTCCGGTAGTTCAGTTGGTTAGAATGCCTGCCTGTCACGCAGGAGGTCGCGGGTTCGAGTCCCGTCCGGACCGCCATTTTTATTCTAGTAGGATCACCTACTGTTGATATACATTGTGTGGCTCAGTAGCTCAGTCGGTAGAGCAAAGGACTGAAAATCCTTGTGTCGGCGGTTCGATTCCGTCCTGAGCCATCATGAACATAATCTGGAGGGGTAGCGAAGTGGCTAAACGCGGCGGACTGTAAATCCGCTCCTTCGGGTTCGGCAGTTCGAATCTGCCCCCCTCCACCATTCCATCATCGTATAGTTTAAATATAGAGGTCTTCGGAAGTTCCGAAGAAGGTTGTGAACCCATTTATTTTATATTATTGGGCTATAGCCAAGCGGTAAGGCAACGGATTTTGATTCCGTCATGCGAAGGTTCGAATCCTTCTAGCCCAGTCATGGCAGCATAGCCAAGTGGTAAGGCAGAGGTCTGCAAAACCTTCATCCCCGGTTCAAATCCGGGTGCTGCCTTAATAAAAATGCCGGTGTGGCGGAATTGGCAGACGCGCACGACTCAAAATCGTGTTCCTTTGGAGTGCCGGTTCGACCCCGGCCACCGGTATCCATGAAGCAATTCATACAGCGTCATATTTTGCGGGTGTAGTTTAGTGGTAAAACCTCAGCCTTCCAAGCTGATGATGAGAGTTCGATTCTCTTCACCCGCTCCAAAAGAATGGGCCTATAGCTCAGCTGGTTAGAGCGCACGCCTGATAAGCGTGAGGTCGATGGTTCGAGTCCATTTAGGCCCACCATAATCCTATATTTTTTGTTCCGCAGTAGCTCAGTGGTAGAGCATTCGGCTGTTAACCGAACGGTCGTAGGTTCGAATCCTACCTGCGGAGCCATTTTTTTATATGGGGAAGTATATGGGGAAGTACTCAAGAGGCTGAAGAGGCGCCCCTGCTAAGGGTGTAGGTCGGGTAACCGGCGCGAGGGTTCAAATCCCTCCTTCTCCGCCACACATAGGATGCGCCTTTAGCTCAGCAGGATAGAGCAACGGCCTTCTAAGCCGTCGGTCAGAGGTTCGAATCCTCTAAGGCGCGTAAAAACTAACCAACTAAGGTTAGTTTTTTTATTTGATCCATTCAATAATCTGCAAGCAAAGTAACACCGCATCGATGTATTGAAGTCACTATAATCCTATTTAAGCTACTTATTTTTTTCTGCGATCTCTTAAGGGAATAGTAAAATATGCTTTGGTCATGAGGTTTTTATAATTACCTGTGAAGAATGTCGCTGAGGTCGTTCTAATTTCTTTTAAAGGCTCTTACGGTTTGTTTAAAGGAGAATCTATTAATTTATTATTGATTTGGAAGTTTTATAGCGATATAATTGCTAATAATTACATATGGACGGAAAAAGAACCTCAACTGTTTAAGTGGTGTTGGAGCACCCTTAAACCGTTTCCCCTAATCACCCTAGGGAAAACACTTGTCGAAGTTCCTTGTAACTAATAAAGTTATACGACTATTTTAGTGTATAATCCTGCTAGTTTCAAGGAAAAAATGTTGTTTGTTTCCATGAACACATTAAAGGCATTGTTTCCCTTAAGTTTACATAGGGAAACAATGCCTTTTTCTTTTGTTCCTAGAAGGGAAATAAACAATGACTATTTTCGTAGAAACCTCACAATTCAATCAAATGATTTCTCACAGGCCTTATGCAGAATCGAAAAATCAAAAGAAGAAAGTAAAGTACATGCTGCTGGATTCTATTAAAGAAAAGATAGGAGACAGATGGATTCTATTTAAAGAGGGTACTCGACAAGCGTTTGATATGATTTGTTTTTTCAGTGCGGAATTAGGTTTCTTTTACGCCGGGGCCCAGTATCTTGCAGATCGTCATTCTATTAGTGATCGGACTATAAGGAATAGATTTAAGGAATTAGAAGAACTAGGACAGGTTGTAAAATTACATAGGCGTTCTAAGAGGTGTAACGGGAAAGGGAAACCCGTGTACCTGTTTGTTAATCATCCATACTTTACATATTGGGTTCATTTATTGGGTTTAAACATAGAAGATTTCCATACAGATTTCCATACAGAAAACGCTGAAACCTCTTGTAACAGTAAGGAAGAAGCCACTAAAAAAGTTTCTACCTATTCTTTACCTTTAAAACAAGAAAGTAATATATATATTAGCGATAATCATATTATGCAAGCTATTTATAATAGAGTTAATGATGCAATAAAAGACGGAACAACAATAAAATTCCTATCTAGTTATGTAGATCGTATTTTTAGATCTTTAGAAAAACAAGCCATATATGCTGAAAATATACGCCTGGTTGCTAAGAAGAAACAGCATGAGAAAGAAGCTTATGAATTTTTTTATAAACCTAAAGAAGTCCCTTTTTATAATTGGTTAGAGGAGCCGGCCGAGGGTAAAAGTGGATGAAGTAGTAAGGAGGTTTATGTATAAATAGAGTGATTAGTTTCGGGAAGAGATTAAGAAATATGGATATAGTGGTTTAGAGATAAAAAATGTGAAACGAGTAAAAAATACGAATGATGTAAGAATTATAGGATGCTGTTTGCTGATTATTTGAAGTGTTTTTTTAAAAACTCGTCGTACAAGCTGTTTATTAGTCCTTCTAAGGCGTTTTATCTTTTTTTGAGTAACAAAGTAAATGCGAATATTTCAGATGCTATAAACGGCCATCAAGGGGGCTTTAATGACCCCATAGTGGACTGACGTTTTTCAATCGTGCCGACAAAAAATGGTTCTTTTCCGCATTTTACAAAGAAAAATCCTTTAACGTTTCGTCGATTTCTTCTTGTGTAATCCCAATATACCGTTTGGTGATCGATGGGGCAGAATGGTTAAAAATATTCTGAAGAAACGCCAGGTCTTTCGTTCTCCGATAATACGCATATCCAAAGGTTTTTCGCATCGTATGCGTACCGATATCGTCCCGACCAAGCACATTTCCCGCTTTGACAAGCATCCTGTAAGCTTGGGTAGGAGTAATCGGTCCATTTCCTTTTCGGCTTGGAAGCAGGTAATCTTTATCGTTCATATGGGCTGTATAATTCTCAATTTCCTCCCGTAGCTTAACTGGTAACATAAATCGTTTCTTTTTATCCGTTTTCTTCTCTCGGATCACCACATGACTTTTATCTCGAACATCTCCGACTTTCAACGGAATAATATCACTGACCCGAAGCCCGGTATTAATTCCAAAGACAAACAAAAAATAGTCCCGTTCCGAACCATATCGGCGCAACGCCCATTTCATATCTTCAATTTCTTTGGCCGTTCGCAACGGCTGCACGTTCTTTTCTTTCATGATTTTCCTCCATTATCGTACATTCAACGTATGATAAGGGTAGTTTATCAATATTAATCAGTGATATCAAGGATTTGAATGTACGAAAATATGCAAAATCATACATTCGTAAAAAATCATTATTCAATTAAAGAAGCAGATTAAAGGCTCACTTGGAAACCAACAATATCCATTATTCAAATTAGAGATGTTACAGCTATTTATAAATATTTTTCCATTTTGATTTTGTATAGGACAAACTGAGGTCTGGGAAGGCTGAGTGTTAGGAGGCGATGGATGAATGGATACTTTTGAAGTTCTATCCCTGATGCTTAGCTTTGGCATGTTTGTAATCACTGTTCTGGAATTTAAAGATAAGGATAAGAATTCTTGAACACGCTGAAAAAAGCGTGTTTTTTCAACGTGAAGATAAGAAAAAACCTCAGTCTCTTTTTTCTTAGAATTTCGGCAAAGCATCGACAGCATCCATTTACAAAAGATATGCCAGAACATATGGAGGGATTTTCTCTTTAGTAATCTGTAGTCTTCAATCATGTTCGGGATTCTGCGGACTATAAATTCCAGAACTACTTTAAAGCCGCCAACTAAAGAGGAAAAGAAGAAATAAACGTTTCTTCGTTGGTGGAATGGTTGGTTCCTTCTTTACCTCTTTCCATGCAGCACTGCAGAATATGCTACTTGAATAAGCTTCAGTCTGGCCGCATAGTAAGTAAATTGTATTCTACTTGATCTCCTTCAAATACCTCTCCAAAGCCTCTTCAATCAGAATATAGATGTTTTTCTCATGGACAAGAGCTTGCATTTTTAATTCTTTATGTAGATCTGTACGTAGATCAAAGGATACGCGTTTTCTTTCCACTTTTATTTCTTCCTTTCTTGTATCGTTGATTTCTTTATTCGAATAAACGTTGGTATCTTCTTCGCCTACTATTTCGGCTAATGCTTGGGTTGGGGTAATTATTTTTTGCTGGCGTTTCATTTTTTTTATGTCATTCACCTTGGACACGCTCAATCAACTCCTTGTAGAAACGGTTGTATTGGTCTAATGCTTGTTTTAATTCTGGATTCCCATTAAATCCATAGAGAGCTAATCGGCCGACTGGTGCTTTTCTCGTAATGGTGGTTTGAAAAACTTCGTTAGGATAGTCCTCCTCAATCATTTCTTTAAACGCTTTTGAATCGCTTCTACGTACATCGTTCATGGTGCGCAAAATCCCAACGACTTGTGTATCTCTATGACCGAAATTTCTAGCCCCTTCAACAGAGTCCATAAAGTTAGGAATCGCCGAGTAACACCAGCTTGAACATTCAAACATCACAACTACGTGTTCACTTGCGCATAGGGCATTTGTCGTCTGTTCACTAAGTGATGGTGGGGTATCAATTAAGATAAAGTCATATTGATCCCTAACTTGATCAAGAATTTGATCAAGGATTAAGCTAGGGTTCCCCTTAAATGGAAGAGTGTCCCCTTGATAGGTTTTCCCGGTATAAATCCAGCGAGGAAATGTAGCTAAAAAATTATTGGCAGGAAGTAAATCTAAATGATTGGTGATAGGAACAATATACTTTTCTACGTCGTTTTGTTGCATCGCTTCTAAAATAGATCTTCCCATGAACTCATTAGACGGTTGTTCAGATAAGAATTCAGTCAAGTTTCCTTGAGAATCCATATCCACGGCTAATACACGGTAGCCATCTTCTTTTAGCAGATAGGATAATATGCCCGTTGTAGTGGATTTGCCGCATCCACCTTTTTGGATTCCCATTGTAATAGTAATGGCCAATCTTCACACCTTCCTTTTTTCAAAAGTTGTTTTCTACTTTCCTTATTCGATAATAGTTGAACAACTCCTTCTGGGT
The DNA here is from genome assembly GCF_014138605.1 of Peribacillus huizhouensis. Taxonomy (GTDB): domain Bacteria; phylum Bacillota; class Bacilli; order Bacillales; family DSM-1321; genus Peribacillus; species Peribacillus huizhouensis. Next base: position 6,628 of record NZ_JACJHX010000038.1, read on the forward strand.
GATAAAAACCTTCATTTTTACAGGTTGCTTTTCAACGTCATAAGCGAGACATTAAGAGTGTAATTGCTTAACTAACTTTTTTTCATACCATCATATATTCTTAAGATAAACTCGATAGAATATATAAGCGCTGCTTTAAAACCTTAAACAGGATAAAAATACACTTTATATACTTTAAATAAGGGGAGCTTGCTTGGGTTCAAAAAGCAAACATCACGCTGCACGATAATCACAAAAAAGAAATCTCCAACTAAAAGATAGCAATGGCTAAAAACAATATATGAACATAAAAAGGGGTGGACATCCACTCCCTTTTATATTCCCTATTAAATTCAGCAACCTAAAAATTAATTTGATACTACACTCCTTTTAACCAATCTTCAATCTGTATCTTGGCCTTTTCAATATCCTTTTTTTCTATAGTAGTATTTTCAGGCTCCATAATATTAAGCGTTTCGTATAAGTCTTGTTTGATCGTTTCAAAAATCTGCACAGCATCGCCTTGCTCCACATCCAAAAACCTCTGTATTTCACTAATTGACTTCTCTTCCACAAACCAATACGGTAAAGGATCTCTTGATTTTCTAAAATCTGAAATTAAATGCATAAGAATGTTTTCGGATGACGCAATACCTTCATTAGGTCTTGAAGAACGTAACACTTTCGTTATGTACCCTATAGGATTTTCGATATCTTTTCTATCTTGTATTTTCTCTAATAGGTCAATAACGGTTGCTTGTCCATATTTCCCCCATGATTCAATCACTTCATCTGACAACTGGATCCCCAATGTTTTTCCTAGCTTTCTGACGCTTTTTGAAAAGCTATTTGACAACTTAAATTCTTCAAGATTACTTTCAAAAATATCTAATTCTTCTATCTTAGGTTCTTTTGCAGACTTTATTAGAAACTTAACTTTTTCAACTTTACGTCCTTTTTTCACAACTTCTATTTCAAAAGAAATATCCGTTTTCTTCATAAGTTCCTTCTGGGCCGGTAAAAGTACACGTTGTTTAAAGTTTCCATAAGCAGGATAGACATCTTCAGCGCCAAGCATCTTCCGTAAATCTGAAAGAAAAAACGTCCTCTCCTGAAACTTTTCGTATTGTTTTAACAATTCATAGATCCGAATAGCATAAGAACTTTTGAGTTTAACGACATTTTCAAGCTTATAACTCGTAAATTCTTTTTTTAATTCTAATAGGTATGGACGTAAGAAAGGATCAAATCGAACGTCTATCGTACCTTCAGACTCGTTATAAGCAACATAGCTTAACCAGGCTACCTGGATGACTTTCTTATCAATACGGACCTCAAACACCTTTTGCATGAGTTCCTTAGTAATTTGCCTTAATTCTGTATATTTAGGCGTGCCATTTAAGCCTAATAATCGATTAAACTCCTTAATAGGTAATGTATATGATTTAAAATCCGAATCCTCGGGATGAATATTGCTGGCCAAACAAAGAATAATCTTTTGCTCAACTACACCGAGTTTATAATTTGCTTCGATTAAAATATTAGATTTAGTTACAAGTTGATTGGTTCGATTTTCCATAATCGATGTAGACATTAAAAAAATCCCCCTTTGGGTTCATCTGATTATGCCAAATTTTTAACTATAACAAAAGTTTTTTTTTGTTATAGTTGGCACCATTTTTGTTATAGTTGGCACCATTTTTGTTATAGTTAAGGCACCATTTTTGTTATAGTTGGCACCATTTTTGTTATAGTTGGCACCATTTTTGTTATAGTTGGCACCATTTTTGTTATAGTTAGGTCTGTCGAGCCCAGTCGTATCAAGGGTTCCAAGGGGTCTGAAAACAAGAATAAAACAAGAATAAAACAAGATAAAACAAAAAACAGTAAAACAACAACACAAAAAATGTGATTGCTATTCGAATACATAAATTACATAAAATGAAAATAAAGGATTTATATGTAAAGTTAAAATATCATAGGAGTATTCATCCAGTTCTAAAAAAGATGACCTGAAAATAGCTAATGAAGAATGAGCTTATTCATTCAGAAAATTCCAAAGCACTAATATCTTTTTTCTATTGACTCTTTAAAAAAAAGATATTAATATATTAATTCCCGTTAGATTAAGGGATTTTAGCAAAAAAAAGTTTCGTTTTAATTTCTTCGTAGAAGTTGACAAAGGCGAATGTATTTGATAATATGAATCTTGTCGCTGATACGAAATAAATTATTTCGGAAAATCATTTGACAATCTGAGGACAAAATGATAAACTATTATTCTGTCTCAAATTAATAGTTCTTTGAAAACTAAACAAAGCAGAAACGTCAACGTTTTAATTTAAGTGAGTACACACTATAAAAACAATGAGCAAGTCAAACACTTTTTGGAGAGTTTGATCCTGGCTCAGGACGAACGCTGGCGGCGTGCCT
>NZ_JACJHX010000039.1 GCF_014138605.1 Peribacillus huizhouensis
TCGGTACATCGGACTATCAAAAGTTGTTCAAAGAGCAATCTCAAACAAAAGACTAAAGCAGAGGGGATTTCCCTCTGCTTTAGAACGTTATCTAATAGTACACACTGTAATATAAATTGAACCGCCGTATACGGAACCGTACGTACGGTGGTGTGAGAGGGGAGAAAATATATAAATTATCTTCCCCCTACTCGATTATTTTTCCCTTTTGCCTTCCGAATCGTAAAACAGCGCAAGGCTTCTAATCTTCTGGCCGGCAGGACACCCGAACCTTCCGGCCAGAAGCCAAGAAGCCTAGTCAATCGGTCAAGGGGCACAAAACTTTTTTATTAAAAACGCTACACAACATAAAAAACTTTTGCGCTCAGATCGCCCTTGACCCATTGCCTATGCGTGTTTTTCGTTCTACTTGCAAAAGGGGAAAAATAGTCCTCCTTTGGGGAACAAACTTCGCTTCGAAAGACAAAAGGAAAAACTTAAAACCCCAAATTCATTAAAGAAAAAGCCTTTAGGAGGAGGGACAAGTCCAAAAGGCCAGACCGAAAATCAATGGAGAAGAAATGTACAAAATCACAACCACAAAGGAGTGTTTTAAATGGCATTAACCCCAATTATTGAAGTAGTACGAATAAAACAGGAAATCAGGGAATCATCAGAGTTTTCATCTTATCGGATTGTATCACCAGGAGATGCACAAGAATTAGCAGTTTCATATATTGCAGATGAAGAAGATAGAGAAGTATTTCTTGTGATGATGTTAAACACCAAAAATCAAGTTATCGGGCTTCATAGAGCATCAATTGGGAGTTTGAACGCAAGCATTGTCCATCCAAGGGACGTGTTGAAAAGTGCTGTTCTAAATAATGCGGCTTCTATCATAGTCGCTCATCAGCATCCAAGTGGAGATCCCACTCCTAGCCGAGAAGATATAGAAGTAACGAAGCGATTAGCAGAAGCGGGGAAAATTATTGGAATTGAAGTCCTTGACCATGTGATAGTTACCCATACTGGAAAGCATGTCAGCTTGAAAGAAAAGGGTTATCTTTAAAATTAACTAACAGGCAAAGGGGACTTTCCCCTTTGCTTGAAAGGAGAAAGTCATAATGAACGAGAATGAGAAAATTAGTGAATGAAAGGATATGAAATCCGCAGCCGATTTTCAGTGGGGGAAATACGACAATTTCTGTATTTTATAAGTTTTTTTGAGCATTAGGATACCTCTCACGATAGAACGGGATAGGGGGTAGAAAAAATGTTCATTACATATGAGCTGTTTTGCAAAATACCGCAGCAGCAAAGTCTTTTACATGCTAAATTCATACATTGTAACTCAGAAATTATAAACTTTAATATTTTTAAAGTATTAAACCCTTCGAAATATGTATTTTAAATAATAAAAAAGCCATGGTACATTTATTTTAAGAAATATTCTAAAGGGTAAAAAGATTCAGAATAATGTCTTGTACCCTATCGAATATAAGCAAAAGCAACAACTGGAATAGCCTGCTGCATAAAAAACTTAAACGACTGGAGGAATTTTAAATGGCAACTGTTTTATCAAATGGAGTACGTGAAAAGGTAAGCACTTACATGAAAGAAAATCGTGAAGAGTTAATTAAGGGGCTTCAAAAATTAATCCAAATCCCAAGTGAAACTGGTTATGAAGGGCCGATTCAGGAACATATTAAAAATGTTATGTTAGACCTTGGTCTTGAAGTAGATACATTCGAAGCAGATCCAGTGAAAGTAAGACAGCATCCGGAATATACGGAGTCAGATGTAGAACGTAAAGTTGGTTTTAAGAACCGTCCGAATGTTGTTGGGAAATGGACTGGATCAGAAGATGCACGGTCACTTTTACTTTTTACACATGTTGATACGGTACCGGTTGGGGATGAGATCCACTGGAATTACCCGCCAACTGAAGGTGTAATTGAAAATGGACTTATGTACGGAAGAGGAACAGCTGATAATAAAGGCGGATACGGTTCTATCCTTTCTGCACTGCAGGTTATTAAAAATATGGGTCTAAAGCCAAAAGGAAATATTACAACCATTTCCGTTGTTGATGAAGAGGTAGGCGGAGCCGGCGGAGCTGTTGCAATGGTTCAATACCTTGAAGAACGGAATTTTAAAGCAGATGCATGTATTTATCCGCATCCATTAACAACTGGTGCAGGTCCACAAATTGCTTGTGCAGGCGGATTGATTTTTAAAGTAAGAGTGACAGGTGTGGCCGCTCATAACTTAAACGGACAAGTTGGTGTGAATGCAATCGGCAAAGCGATGAAAATATATGACGCTTTAGTTGAACTGGACAATAAACGCGTAGAAACTGTCAGCTATGCTCCGTTTGAACGTTATTTCGCCGCTTCAGATATGCAAGTCCGTTCAAGTAATTTAACACCTGCAATGATTAATGCTGGTGAATGGGCATATAAAGTTCCGGCTGAATGTGAATTAACTGGAACAATAGGCTACCCGCCAAATGAAACACTTGAAGAAGTGAAAGCACAGATTGAAAACGCAATTAAGGAAATTGCGGCTAATGATGAATGGTTATCTAAAAACCCGCCGGAAATTTCTTATGAATGGCATACAAGCCCAGCGGAGATCAGTCCAGACCATCCATTTGTGCAAATGGTCAAATCAAATATTGATGAAGTTGTTGGCAGAACAACGGAAATATATGGAATGCCTACATTCAGTGATATCCGCTTCCCGCTTATTTATATGGATATGCCAGCAATTATTTATGGACCAAAAGGCGGCAACCTGCATGGCGCGGATGAGTGGGTAAATATTCAAGATTGGTTAGACTGCGTTGAAACGAACGTTCTAAACATTTTAGAATGGTCAGGTTTTGAAGAAGCTAAATAAATTAGAATTTATTAGATTAAATTTTATGGGTTCCCAGCTGAATACCTTTTTATAAAAAAGGATTCAGCTGAGAAGAATCCTTTAGAACACATTTTATTTTTCATTAAAGATTATTCGGAAAAAAATCGGTGACTAACAGATAGAAACTTCGTCAATGGAGAAAATAGCCAGCAGCCGAATATTTAAGGATTTATTGGGGAAATTTCTGAACAATGTGAAAACACTCTTCCTTATATATGCCTGCTAAGATTAGATGAGGTAATATTACCAATCCTAATTACCTTAAACCATAATGAAATCCCAGAACAAGAAACCCTCTTATGCTAGAACACATAGGAATAATAGTGAAGATACCCATCTATACCAGATCAATGAATAAGAATATAAATTTAAAATATATTTTTTCGCCGACACTTTTCGGAATATTTCCTATTATCAGAAAGATTGAAAATCGTTGTAAAATATTAACAGATGTAATGGGATTTAAAGCAAATTAGAAGTTTAATTGTGCAATCTTTTATTGGAGTCATAAAGACAACTAAGTAATTGATTGTTCGGCCAAGAGGAGGATAAAAAATGGCGAATATTGGAGCTAGAATTGAGCGGATCCCTGATAATAAGTATAACAGGAAGATGCTGATAAGGACAGGATTCGGTAATACATTTGATTCAATGGATATCGCAATGGTTGCTTTCGTATTACCATCTTTAATTGGTCTGTGGAGTTTAACTTCCGAGCAGGCTGGGATTTTAGGAAGTTCTGTATTAATCGGTTACTTTTTTGGAGCATTTTTCTCCGGATGGCTTGGCGATAAAATAGGCCGGAAAAAAGTCATCATGTATACACTTGTCATTTATTGCCTTGCAACCTTGGCGAGTGCATTTGCGGCTGAATGGGAACATTTCTTTTGGATGCGAGTAATTGCTGGTATTGGTACAGGTGGTGAAAGCGCTATCTTAGCGCCGTATTTATCAGAATTAATTGCAAGCAGATATCGCGGAAAATATATTGGCGCATTGACAGGGTTCCACTCTTTTGGTTATGTAGCAGCAGCGGTTATTGGTTATTTTGTTATTCCGATGTCTGAAGATTGGGGATGGCGTATTGCTCTCATTATCACTGCACTGCCAATCTTTTTAGTTCTATACTGGAGAAGAACATTACCTGAATCTCCTAGATGGCTTGAATCTAGCGGCAGATTAGAAGAAGCTGAGAAAGAAATGAGCAGAATGGAAGCAAATGTTGAGAAGTATATCGGCAAACTTCCAGAGCCAACTGAATTTGTACAGCCTCCAAAAGCAAAAGGCAGCTTCTTTACACTTTGGAACAAAAAGTTTGTGAAAAGAACAGTTATGGTTTGGATTCTCTGGTTCTCTGTAATCTTTTCTTATTATGGTTTCTTTACATGGCTTCCGACCCTTCTTTATAATGAAGGATTTGAAATTTCTAAATCTTTTATGTTTTCGATTCTCATCTATCTTGCACAAATACCGGGTTATTTTTCTGCAGCCTTTTTAAATGACAAGATTGGCCGGAAAAAGGTTATCTGCGCGTACCTAGGATTAGGAGCGGTTTCAGCCTTATTTTTAAGCCAAGCAGACACATCAACAACCATTATTATAGCAGGATTTTTCACATCACTGTTTATGGTAGGCGGAATGGCAGGTATGTATACGTATACACCTGAACAATACCCGACAATTATTCGCTCAACAGGTACAGGTTCCGCTTCCGCATTCGGAAGAATTGGCGGATTATTAGCACCAATCTATATTGGATTTATGTATCCAATCTATGGTTTTATCGGTGTATTCTTAATGACAACAGGTGTTTTACTAGTAGGTATGTTATCTACCTTAATATTAGGAGAAGAAACGAATTCTAAACCGTTAGATGACTTGACAGCGGATGATGATGACATTAATAAAGTAGGATAATTGAGTAGGAGGGGGTGGATAACCCCCGACCTCTCACACCACTGTACGTACGGTTCCGTATATGGTGGTGCTTCCCTGTAGGTCTGTGAGCTAGATACCGCCGTAGTTCGGCATAGCGTATTTCAGAGAGCATATTTTTACTCTACGCCACTCACACCATCGTTTGGATGGTACATAGTTTTCCCTTTGTTGAGGTTTTAGACCCGTACATCCGGGTATTTGTCAGTTCCTTTCTCGGAACGATTCTCACCATATCCAGTTTTTCAGCCCCCCGGCATATTCGTTGGCATAGCTTTTCAATAGAATGGCTTCAGCCTTCGTTTTGCCGACTCCACCTGTTCTTCAGACCTCATGACCTGGCAGCCATAAAGCACCGCAAAATTTACAGCCTTTTCTGTTTTGAAAATTATCTAAAGTTCTTTCTAGTATTTTGTCAGGATGTTTAGGACACCTGTATTTTATTGGAGTCTTGCTATTGATATAAATGCTTTGGAATAGGTATAACCTCTATGTTCAAAGTGTTCTTTAACATCGTTAAATTCTAATTTTTTTTCCATATTTATTTACACCTCATAATAATTATCAATAGTTATACTTTACAATTTAGTTAAAAATATACTTATTGGAAGTCAGATTAATAGGATGAGGTATGCTTGCATCTTTCTGCAGGATTTTTGTTGAAATTTTGAATTTAAAAAGGAATAAGTTCTGAACGTGTCATAAGGAGAAATCTTGTAATGATTCGTCGATTTCGTCTTGTGTAATTCCGATATATCGTTTAGTAATGGACGGGGCGGCATGGTTAAAGATGTTCTGCAAGAACGTTAGGCCTTTCGTTCGTCGTAGTAGGCATACCCAAACGTCTTTCGCATCGTATGCGTGCCAATATCGTCCCGTCCTAGTACTTCTTTAGCCTCCACAAGCGCTCGATAAGCTTGGGTAGGGGTTCCCCTTCCGGCTTGGAAACAGATACTCTGCATCACTCATCTGATCCGTATACTCTTCGATCTCTTCCCATAGCTTGATCGGCAACATAAACCGTTTCGTTTTATTTGTTTTTTGTTCCCGGATCACCACATGACTTTTATCTCGAACATCTCCTACCGTCAACGGAACAATATCACTGACCCGAAGCCCGGTATTGGTCCCAAAGACAAACAAAAAATAGTTCCGTTCGGAACCATATCGCCGCAGCGCCCATTTCATATCCTCGATTTCTTTGGCCGTTCGCAATGGCTGCACGTTCTTTTCTTTCGTGAATTCCCTCTATTTTCGTACATTCAACGTATGAAAATATTATTTTAACAAACAACATAGTGATATCAATAATTTGAATGTACGAAAATAGATAAAATCATACATTCGGGAAACAGGATAATTCAATGAAATTGGAAATATTGAATGGGATATAAATGTTAAAATGGAAATGTATATTAAGGTTTTAATCGCTTAGCAAAATCAAATTTTAAGGAGGGTTAGTTTGCAAAAATGTGAAAACTGCAACTCACAATTTAGCTGGAGTAAAATCTTTAAATCGTTTTGGTGGACATATAAACCAATTAAATGTGACAACTGTGGTACTAAACATAAGATAACCATTTTTGGTAGATTTACATTTGGAGCCCTGACTACTTTACCAATATTGATATTTACTAATTTCCTTTCTCCTTTCAATAACGTTTTTATGACCATTGGTATAGGAGTTCTTATATTAATTGTTGGTTGTTTGTTCACGCCATATGTTGTTCAATACAAAGAGGCATTGTGAGGAATTATACTTAAACAAACGGGTGCTTCGTATTATAAGGTCAGCCAGTAAAAATTACTGGTTGACCTTATAATACGAACGAAGCAGTTTAGTCGAATCAAAAAATGGATTATTGTGGTAAATTTGAGTTATGGAGGGGGAGGTAAAATGAAAAAAATACTCACGCTATTATTTACAATATTAGTTTTAACGGCTTGTACGGAAGTCACTAAAAATGAAATTACTAAAGAAGAGATGAATAAAGATGAAGTTACTAACAACAATTATAAATTTATTGGAGAAAGTGAACATTGGAAGGCTGAATATTCTTATAAAGGAACAGAAACATGGAAAGATAATGACGGAACAAAGACTTACTCTAACGAAGATAGATATGATCTTGTATTAAAATACAAGGGTTCTTTAGAAGAGTTATCTTCCATGCAAAAACTTGAATACTCCTTTAAAACAAGTAGCAGTGCAGAAACATCAACAAAGGAATTCACTGATCCTCCTAGAGAATTAATATTTACTTCTTTTGGAAAATCAGAAGGTGGGGCAAAAGTAAACGAAGATGAAGTTATACAAGTAAATGTAAAATGGGATAAATTTGAAGAGTCATTTGAACTGCATAATAAAAATAAGTAGATTTGTTTAACTAATGGGGGATTTAGTGAAAGAAGAATTTGCATAAAACATCCCTTTTTTATGAATCAACCATGTATAAAATCATGTATAAACGATAAAAATGGACCATTTAGAACCCCTTGAGAGCCAAGGGGTTTTATAGTTCGGAAGTTCCGGAAATTGACTTTATGTTAACTAGATTTGTATATGGTATTCATGTGATACTTTAAGGACTTGTTCAATTAAAGGGCCAGATTGTGGAGTAACTTTATATTACGTAGTAGACGTATACTATGCAACAACTGAATTCTAATTAAATTTAGGATTTAACTAAAGCCTGATAGCTTCGGATTCAGTTATTTAAAGATAAAAGTGAAGCATTTTTAAAGAGGTAATGCAATAGCCCATTCTCTCATGATGTAATAAGATAAGGTAGAAATGGAAATTGACAAAAAGAACTTTATTGATAAAAAGGAGAGTAAATGAATGAAAACCCATGTCGAAGTGATTATTGATACTTTAAATGACGCTTATTCAAATGCCTTAAAAATATCAAGTTGTCATCATACAGAAAATGATGTGAAGAAATTTCTAAAAGAAATTGGATCTGCCATAGAATTATTCCTTAAAGAGGCAGTTTATGGAAATAGGAGAAATAGAGATGATTTCTATGAGTTAATTAAAGACTTGGATAATTTAGGGGTCTCTAGGGATTCAATAAAAAATTTACAAAAACTCCGAGACTCATATAATAAAGCAAAACATAACCCACGTAGCCAAGTAAACATTATTAGTGCTATGAAGATTTTAACCGACATTAAAACGATATTAATTGAGATCAGTAGTTTGAACATAGGTATTGTTAATGAGCCAAAAACTATAAATTATCAAAGGGTTGTGTGGATTGCAGGATGGGATCATTATTCAACGGGTGAAACAGAAATATCTATAATAGTACCATACGAACACGATGGAACACGAATTTCTATCCCCACCTTTGAACATTTTAATATCCAATGGGAAGGTTGGGAGGATATAATAAAAAAATTTGTTGCTAAAAATAACTTGTTAATGGGAAAAGATCACTTACCTGAAGGTTTTTATACTTATGTTTCTGGGTTAGGGGAGTTCATAGAAGCAGGTGTGTTTAGCGGAGATTACAGAGAACTGATAATCGAGATTTCAAAGTATGTAGATAAAGAAATGGAGAATAAATTACTTCCAAATCTTCAAAGAAAAAATGACTTAGCATCTATGTTTTATGCGGTTTTGTATGCTTCAAGCGACGTTATTGATGAGGGCAAATATTCTATGGATATTGAAGAGATGCGACAGTCCGTTAACTATATATTAGAGAATAGATACGCAGTAGAAACAAATTCAGAAAACGTAAAGAAACTTGTACTTGTGATGGTAACTCTACTTAGTAATCTACAGTCAGAACATACAACTTCCGTTCAAGGTCCTATATTTGTACATAAAGAAAAGTATGAACAATACAGGAA
>NZ_JACJHX010000040.1 GCF_014138605.1 Peribacillus huizhouensis
AATTCAATTATTAATAGAACACAAGTTTCGACATAAAAATGGAAATCCTTATCAAAGTACATTTTAGGTCTTTGATTCATGCCTATTTGTGTCACTTTATTAGTTTCAAACATACACTAAATTAGCCCACGCAAGTAGTTAGTACCTCCTTTATAACAAAAGGAGATGTTTGTATATGTCAGGTTGTGTAGATGGAGGTTTTGGTTTTGGTGGCGGTTTTGCCTTTATAGTGGTTTTGTTTATCCTCTTAATCATCGTCGGCTGTAGTTGTGTCGGTGGATTTGGCGGCGGCTATGGCTACGGGGGCGGTTACGGAGGTGGTTACGGAGGCGGTTACGGTGGCTTCTGCTAATAAGTAACAAAAAGGACGACCATCATAGGCCGTCCTTCTTTAAATCTAAAATGGTTATTAAATGAAGAATGCTGACTAAGACCATGTTTATAGTAAATGGGTTTCATTCTCTTTGTTCGTCCAGATAATAAAAAAAGGAGCTCTTGATCGGCTCCTGGGATTTAAATAAAGCATCCGTAACATTATTTAATAAGGCTAACAAGATCCATCTCAGTAATGTCCACAATGTCCACAATGTCCATGATGGTATGGGTATCCACCATATCCATAATGGGACGGATAACCGCCATATCCCATTCCGTAAGCAGGATAACCACCATATCCATGATGATATGGGTACCCACCATATCCATGGTGGTACGGGTAACCACCATATCCCATTCCGTAAGATGGATAACCGCCGTAGCCATAACTTCCAACGATTTGTCTTTCCATTTTATATCTCCTCCTCAAATTGTTTCAAAAATAGTGTATGTGTCCATATTCAATAAGGAGTAGGTAGTTGCCTATTTGTAAAGGTTGTATGCTTGTATAGTCATAACCTCTCATTGTACTAGCTTTCACAAGACAATTAGCACCAGTCAACGATTTATTGTTTTTTCAACTAACCCTTTAACTGAAGAAGGGGTTTTTCTAAATGTATGATATTACATATTTTCATACAATCATTTCGTTGACAATAAAGAATCTTTTCGAGAAAACGACAATATCACACGTCTAATGTACGATATTGAAGGGGGCAACCGTTTCGAGTAACGAGTAAACGTAGGAAAAAACCAAGGAGGTTCCCACCAGAGCTTTTTGATTAATACCCCTATCCCGTTCTATCGTGAGAGGTATCCCGATGGTCAAAAAAACTTATAAAATACAGAAATTCCCATGCCCCCCCCTCTGAAATTGCATTTTTTCTAGGTGAAAACTTCATTTCCGTACCAAAACAGGGCTGAAAATTGAATTTTCGTGATTTTCCTTTCATGTCCCTTTCGATTAACCTAAAGGCAAATATTGAAGGGGTGACAATCATGATTAAAGTTATAAATGATGTGGAAGTTTTGTCATAAACTATAGGGACAAAGAGTACTTTCATAAGCTTATTCTTGTGGAATTACGCATGGTAACAGTAGTTGGGCAAAATGAAGCCTATAATGGTCCAAATTGGATATACGTAATCAAGCAGGAGGATTTCTAGGGTTACCTTCTCAATAAGGAATCTTACAGCAAAGTTGTACGCGAAATTCACAATCGAGTCGAACCATATTTAGAAGAAACTTATGGTGGTAAATTTAGTCGTTACATTTTGGCAGATCACGAATACAACGTTTACGGTCAATTGGTTTAAACACAAGAAAAAATCTGTGTATTGTTGCAAGTTTGATAGAAAGGGCAAAGGACCAAAAAACACCGGGTCCTTTTTATTTTGGCTCTATTCTTCTTCTAAACGTGTAAGGATGGCATCTAAAGCGTCATTATTATCACCTTTTCGAAATTTCTCTACAAAGTCACAATATAAAAGCTGAATCATGTTTTCAAGCGTGTAAGGGTGCCCCGGATGAAGTTCACCTATATCCGCAAGCATTACCTCACCACGTAGCGCTGACTTACGTTTAAAGGTTATTTCAATAGCTTGCATCTGTTGGTCAGTGTTACTTAGATGAACCAGTTTAAAAACCGATTGATCTTGCTGCTGCTCCAAATTCGTTTTTTTACCAACTTGCTGATCAAGAGTGTTCAATATTTTATATAGGTGATTAGGATCTGGATTCTTTTTTGCATACAACAAAAAATCATCATACAAAACGGCTATCAAGTCCGCCTGGTTAAAAAGCACTTCACCAATGTCCTGAACATCTTCACAAAAAATTTCCGCCCTTAAATATAAGGTGAGTGGTATTTCGATAGTAAGCTTAACTGAAGACGTCTTGGCCATCTTATAAATCATCTTACTGAAGAAATCTTGGGATGTCCTAAGTGAAAGTTCTTCTGCAAGTAAATCCGCAGCACTATATTTCACCATTTGTTACGCTCCCTAACTGTTTTTTCTTGAGAGATTCAGTAAATACTCGATGTGCCGCCTTGCGAATACTGCAGCCCCATATGTCTGCAAGGTCTGCAATTTTCATGAAGGTAGCTTGGTCAACTTTGCAATGGACAGTCTTTTCTTGTTGCTTATACTCCACTGCTGGGTACATAAAGATATTCTCAAGACCATACTTTAGGATGTCTGTTCCTATTGCTGTTTTAGATCCTCCCCATCTTTTTCTAGACTCACGCCTTAAAATACTGTCTACAACGGCGCTGATAGGAATTTTAATATCATGAAGCTTATCAGCTCTGATTTTTCTTTCTGACGTCTGACTGTCGGTCTTTGGAGGCGCGGATAAGATAGGATTGATTTGCTTCTCTCTTCTCATTTATTTTTTGCCCCTTTCAATTGGATTATCCTTGGGTCATTTGGTCGTTTGGTCAATGCGTCGCATGATTTCGAAGTGGGGGAGGTATAAACTACATATGTATTGGGAATGGATGGACCAAGGAGAGTGGTGAACATGACAGAGAAAAAGAATGGAATTACAAAGGAGCAAGCGCAATTACTGGCCAAGAAAGCCAAGAGCCTCAACCATGTAATAAGCGTGAAGCCAATTAAAAAGATTTTAAAGTAATAGTAATATAGTATCTCTTTATTCCGTTACTCGCCCCCCATGCAGTGGGGAAGAGGTGATTCTTTTGAATTTTTCTTTACAAAGATATTTATATGTTGGTCATGTGGTCATTATGTCAGTTGGTCAAAAAGACTAAATACAATACCCATTATCGTGTATGTTTCAGCTAAATTAGTATTAGGTTGAGGCTTTAAAACTTGAATATAACTACCATCGCAATTAATCAAGCAGAGCGATTCCTTCCTTCACATGCAGATTTTTACCGAATGCATCTGCCGTCTTCCAATACGTACGCCGTTAATTAATCAAGATTATTGAGGGTGAAACAACTTGCTTTCGTTATATGAATTTGACAGAAGACTAAGGTTATTGCTTTTAGGTGCATTAGAAAAAATTGAGATAGCCTTCCGAACACACTTTTCTTATGAAGACTTTCTGAAGAACCACCTATTGACTGGTTAGCTACATTACCAGACTAGTCCTATCCTTGTTCCACCAAACATACTAAAGATATAATCATTGGTTTTAGAGGAAGGACCATTTCCATCTTGATTGTCACATCTTGGAGATTGAGCATTATGAAATGATGAGGTCGTATATAGTCTGTAACATTAGATTCATACGCGCATATAATGCGGTGTCACTAACTTTTTTGTAGTACAAACAAAAAGGAGCCCACCGTCAATCGACGATGGGTTTTATCATTTCATATTCCACTAATTGAACCACGACGGACCCACAACTTTTTTCAATACTTGAACTATATATATTAATTACCTTCAAATCTTTCAAAAAAACTACTTGATAAATTATCTCGCTAGTTCTGGATAAATATTATATGAACAATTAAAAAATTCGGTTGCTAAACTAAATGAAATGAATAAATATCCAATGTCTAGGATTAATTGTATGTAAGTAGATTCTGCCAAACAGGAGCTTATACAGCGAACATCTACAAAAGCTGAAAAAGTATCCTAATTCTATTTCATTTTGGACAGATCAAAAAGTATCCAGACAAATAAAGACATGGAATGATAATCATTCCATGCCTTTATTTGAGTAGAGGTTAAATCCCATCCAACCACTCTTAACTATCACTTTTCCCAAACATATAGGTCGCATTTTTTTACTGTTCACTCATTTTCATAGCGTTCAATCGCTTTTCCAATGCCTTGATTATGTAAATGCTCTGCTTCACGTAAATTCCTTGTCTGCAAGAAGGGATGAGGCTATAAGGGCTACTTTTTGGCAGTGTTAAAACTTCTGTTTGGTGATTTGTGCTAAATAGCCATCGCTGTGAATCCTGAAGGATGCATGGGTTTTCGTTGTATTGCAAATTAAACAAGATGATAGAGAAGATCTATCACCTTATTTTTAATCAAGTATCTATTGTTACCAGAATCTAAAGCAACATCTTCGGCGATTTCCAAACAGACAATTCCGGCAACATCGACGATGATGGAAAGTGCATCGGCGACGATGTTGACTAGTGCGACGGCGCTGACTAGTGCGACGGCGCTGGCTAGTGCGACGACGCTGGCTGGTGCGACGATGTTGGTTAGTGCGACGATGTTGGCTAGTGCGACGACGCTGGCTGGTGCGACGACGCTGGCTAGTGCGACGGCGACGATTATCACATGTATTGCGCCTATTTGTATTTCGTCTTCTAGAACGACAGCTTGATCGTGGATTCTGGAACATGAAGTCACTTAAACCCATTGAATTACACCGGTCTACAGCTCTTTGTATATCATCATTGCAAAAATTCGACATACTCATTACCTCCATTTCAAAGTTAATGAAGTGAAATGGAACACTTCCTCTATAAACTATGTGGTTTGTACGAGAGTGGTAATAGACAAGAGCCTTACTAACCAAAATAACCTGACAATCCCTTTTGGCATATGAGTATATAAAAAGAAAGGTGAAGGATGCCTGTGGATCATGCTAAGAAACTACCTGAATATAAATTTTTTATTCATCCTTTGGATTTTTCCGAGCTACGGAGGGATATTTGGTGTGATGATCCAATTACTGCAAAGCTAAACGTGAACAAAAAAAGGTATGACATCGATCTAGCTTACCGTGGCTCTCATATTCGCAGTTTTCGCAAAAAGTCGTATCATATAGCTTTTCACAAACCAAGTACTTTTCGAAATGCAAAAGAATGGCATTTAAACGCAGAATATAAGGATCCATCATTCATAAGAAATAAATTATCTTTAGACTTTTTCAAGGAAATTGGATGTTTATCCCCGAAATCCCGGTTTGTTTTCCTAATGATAAATGGGAAAAATGAGGGCCTTTATCTAGAATTAGAATCCATCGATGAGTATTTCTTAGAGAATCAAAAACTGCCAAAAGGATCTATATTTTATGCTGTGGATGGTGACGCTAACTTTTCGTTAATGAGTGAACTTGATCAAGATATAAAGAAATCGCTTGAGTTTGGATATGAGAGAAAATGTGGGACAGCTCAGGATGAGAATGCTTTACATGAATTAATCATAAAAATCAATACGATCCCAAGAGTAGACTTTGAAAAGGAGATTGTAAAATATATAAACGTTGAAAAGTACCTTTGCTGGCTCGCGGGTGTTATTTTTACGCAAAATTACGATGGATTCGTTCATAACTATGCGCTATATCGGAATGGAGAAACGGGACTTTTTGAAGTCATTCCCTGGGATTATGACGCTACATGGGGAAGGGATATAAATGGAGAAGTCATGGAAGAAGACTATGTGAGAATTAAGGGCTTTAATACGTTAACGGCACGGATTCTTGATGTGAAGACTTTTCGAGACCAATACAAAAAACGATTAGAAGATATCTTAAGTAACCAGTTTACTTTAGAATTTATGAAACCTAAAATTCAGGAAACTTTTGAGCTCATAAGGCCATATGTTCTAAAAGACCCATATATAAAGGAACAGATCCACCTTTTTGATAAAGAACCGGATTATATATGCCAATATATTGAAGCAAGGGCAAAGTATATAAGCAACCAATTATATACATTAGATTAATAGTACAATAGGCGATACCCCCACCACAGAGTGAAATAAATAAAGAAAAAACAATCCGAGATTACACTGCGGATCATAGAGTCAGAAATTTACCAAGGTAAGGTCTTTCTTCATGATATATCCCCGTACCTTATATACAGAGATTATTCCAAATGGTACTCATTAGGTGAGTATCTTTTTTTGTCTTATTCAATGTAACGAATACACAAAAACAAAAATACATTTTCAAAGGGGAATGACAGTAAATAGCTGACTGTCACTAATTGTAGTCAGCATTCTTCATTTAATGACCATTTTAAATTTAAAGAAGGACGGCCTATGATGGTCGTCCTTTTTGTTACTTATTAGCAGAAGCCCCCGTAGCCATAGCCGCCACCAAAACCAAAACCTCCATCTACACAACCTGACATATACAAACATCTCCTTTTGTTATAAAGGAGGTACTAACTACTTGCGTGGGCTGATTTAGAGTATGTTTGAAACTAATAAAGCGACACAAATAGGCATGAATCAAAGACCTAAAATGTACTTTGATAAGGATTTCCATTTTTATGTCGAAATTTGTGTTCTATTAATAATTGAATA
>NZ_JACJHX010000041.1 GCF_014138605.1 Peribacillus huizhouensis
TGTAAGCGCTTTCTATTATAATGATAATGGGTTGGATGGCATGTGTGGCCGTCATAGTATCTGGCGTAGGTGGGGCCGATACCAGGGAGAGGGCTTAGATGACATGTCCTTTTTTATTTGTTTAAAACTAGCATTTTTTATGCAGTTGAGAGGTTTCTTCAGAAGTGATATATAAAATCATGAATAAACAATAACAATGAAGACGTTAACCACCTTGGCTTATGGCGTTTTTAGAACCTTTAGAATAGTAAAAGAAGTATGTAGAACTAATAGAGACCCCCCTGGATGTTTTAGGAACAAAAAAGGTAGGCATCATTTAGATACCCACCTCTTATATATTTAGTCTATTGATGACATTCAGGAACTTGATTTTCAAACAATGATTTGCCTTTAAAATCTTGATATACGTAGTTAGCCATCAAGTCATACACTTTCGATTCCAAATCTTGAAGGTCGTCTCCTTCAAGGTTATTTTGGGGTTGAGGATGAAACCATTGAATTTCTTCATCATGGAAAATCCCTTGATAATTATCCCCTTCAAAGGTTAGCGTAAATTGATGACGTTCATGAACTTGATCTTCGAACAATGGTTTGACTTTAAAATCTTGATATACGTGGTTTGTCATGAAGTCATACACTTTCGATTCCAAGTTTTGAAGGTCATCTTCACCAAGATTATGTTTAGGTTGAGGATGAAACCACTGAATTTCTCCATCGTGGAAAATCCCTTGATAAATATCGCCTTCAAAGGTTAACGAAAACTGATGACGTTCATGAACTTGACCTTCAAACAATAGTTTTATGTTAAAATCTTTAATCATTATAAAAACCTCCTAAGATAATTACTCATTGAACTTTTCCATAAATGGTTTTAAATCGTCTATACCGTGGTTACTTCACTCTTTCATCTGTTGATTAACGATCAAAGCATCTCCTGTTGATGCATCAATATCCACTGTGTATTCTGTATTTTGATTTACAATAGAAATCTTGTATGTTTTACTTCCATAATTTTCAACGGTTTGAGTATTCGTTACTAGACCGCCTTTTGATGTGTCTAAGGCAATAGTCTTTGCTTGTAATTCATTAATTGTTAGTGAGGGTGCATTTGTTTGTTCAGTTACCGGTTGGTTATCAAGCAGTGTATGAGCTCCTAGACCACCCGCGATTAAAGCACCTGTTAATAGCATTGGTATCAAGTTCATGCTTGATAACCTCCTTGTGTTGTTTGTATTGTTATCATAACCTCTCGAGTTTAAAGAAAAAGAAGAAGAACCTTAAAATTCCCTTAGAAAAGTAAAGGAATATCAAGTTTGCGTTTTTTGACTTTGATCTAGTAGGTGAACTAATAAAAACCCCCATTCAATTAATTGAGTGGGGGTTTTAGCTTGGCGTTCATAATGTAATGAATGTACGAGAATATACAAAATCATAGATTCGGAAAACAGGTTAATTCAATGAAATTGGAAAATATTGAATGGAATATAAATGTTAAAATGGAATTGTATATTAAGGTTTAATCGCTTAGCAAAATCAAATTTTAAGGAGGGTTAGTTTGAAAAAATGTGAAAACTGCAACTCGCAATTTAGCTGGAGTAAAATCTTTAAATCGTTTTGGTGGACATATAAACCAATTAAATGTGACAACTGTGGTACTAAACATAAGATAACCATTTTTGGTAGATTTACATTTGGAGCCCTGACTACTTTACCAATATTGATATTTACTAACTTCCTTTCTCCTTTCAATAACGTTTTTATGACCATTGGTATAGGAATTCTTATATTAATTGTTGGTTGTTTGTTCACGCCATATGTTGTTCAATACAAAGAGGCATTGTGAGGAATTATACTTAAACAAACGGGTGCTTTAATTAAACAGCGCGACCACAAATCTGGTGGTCTTTTCAATGTACAAAAATATGCAAAATCATACATTCAGAAAAAAAACTGGACAAACATTAAATTGGTTTTGTCTTTTATTTCTTGGTAGAGTAATTAATTGGAATATTACACCAACCTTGTATTGCAAAAGTTGAATAAGATATATATAAGAAAGTGAGAAAAAGAAAAATAATGAAAATCAAAAGTAAAATTAAAAAAACACTTAAAGTTTTAATTAGCAGTTTCTTTGTATTGTTGATTGTTATGGTTATTTCAACTCCTTCAAAGAATCACCTCGAGGATTGGATTTATGATAATTACGGTTATAAATGTAATGATTATGGAGTATGTCAAAAAGATAATATTGAAGTGTTGAATATTGGACAACATTATAGAAATGCAGGTATTTTTATGTCGGTTGAAAGAAGTATTGGTATAACCGATAGTAAAAAAGGAGAGACAGAAACTATTAGGGCAATTGGTATATTTAACAATATTTATACTATGAAAGATAATTGGTTCTGGGAGATAGTAAATTAAAAGTTATTGTAGGATTTAGTATCAGTGAAAGATTACACTTAAACTATTGGGTAGCTTTAGTGAAAGATGAATTTTCATCCCCCCCTTTTTTATGCAGCTACTATGCTTCTTCAGAAGCTGAAAATGTTGATTCATCAACACTGTATATATCATGTATAAACGATAAAAATGGACCATTCGGAACCCCTTGAGCGCCAAGGGGTTTTATAGTTCGGAAGTTCCGAAAATTTACTGTATAAATTATACATTGTTTTTTTATGATAAGATTCTTAGAAAATAGGGCATTACCTCTGCTCATTATCACTTATATGGGGGCCATATATGGAATTTGTATACGAATTACACGGTCAAGGCTGGGCAAGTGGCTATATTGAGATTAATGAAAAGAAATGTGAGTTTGTCTGTAGTTATTTAAGTGCTGGTATAAGTGAGTTGATAGAACGACTAAAACAACTTATAACGGACGATCAAGACATTAATCCAAACCCTATGTATTGGGAAGAAGAACCCAATGGAACTTACTGGACAGTAAAGAAAGTTGATCAGGATCAATTGTTGGTTCAAATTGAATATGGAGATGAGTTTGGAGATAAACAAGAATTATTACTCCAGGAAACCGTTTTATTTAAAGATTTTGTGAAAATAATATTATCCGTAACTACTAAATTGCTACGACATCACGGTATCGTGGGTTATCGTCAGAGCTGGGGACATGAATTCCCATTAGCTGATTATTTACAATTAAAAACTTTTTTTGAGGATAATCCTATAACTGTTGAACAAATTGATGTGGAAGGATACAAAGACTACGCAGATCACTACACAACTGTACTTTCAACGGAATTGAAGCTATTAGGGAATCTATAGAGATAAATTCGATCTGAAGTTTTAACTTCCGAGATTGGATTTTATGGCAATAAAAAGAGGATGAGTACTTTTTAAATACTCATCCTCTTTTCATTTCCTATAATTTACTTTATGTTAACTAGATTTGTATAGAGTATGCATACGAACCTTAGAAACATTGTTCAATCTGGGCCTTTTATTGTTCCACAGGCGCCTCGTGTCTTTCTAATTATTGCACTAAGCTTTCTGTCAATTGGTTTTCTTTCCACATGACTGTAATACCGAGGCCAATGACCATAATTACGGCAGCGAAAAGATATGGATAGTGGATGTTTACGTCAAATAGTATTCCGCCCATGGCTGGCCCGACGATAGTACCTAAACTCGTATAAGTAGAGTTCATTCCAGCAACAAATCCTTGTTCTTTCCCGGCATTTTTTGATAAATATGTTGTTAATGCCGGTCGAAGCAAGTCAAATGCAAGGAAGATGAAGCAAGCTACCGCCAACACTGCCAAAAAGCTAGAGATCACGGTGGACGCGATCGCTAATATTGCACCTATAATTAAACATAATTGGATTAGTTTCTTTTCACCGAGTAGATCTACCATTTTTCCAAACATAAATACTTGCACAACAACGCCGAATATTGAGCTTATTGTAATAATAACTGCAATGTCCTTCGGCGTGAAGCCGAATTTATGATCCGAAAATAGGCTAAAAACAGTTTCATATGCTGATAAACCGAAAGCGAGTACAAATACAATGATAAATGCAATAAAGTAAAGCGGATTTAGTGATCTTTTTAAATCGCCAATAAAGTTTGTTTGCTTTGTATTAGCAGAAATTTCTGCAAGCTGTTCCTTTGTAAGCGGCTCTTTTAAAATAAATATTGATGAAATGCATGCTAAAAAAGCAATGGCGGCCGCAAAGAAGAAGGGCAAGCGTATACCATATTCTGCAATAAAGCCACCGATACCAGGTCCTATAATAAAGCCAGTGCTAATGGCGGCAGAAAGATAGCCCATCGCTTTTGGCCGTTCCTGAACTGATGTAATATCTGCAACATATGCAGAAACACCTGGCATAATAAAGGCGGCACTAATTCCCCCTAGGATCCTTGATAGATAAAACACTGATACGTTCGTCCCTAAACCAAAGATAAGTTCTGAAATACCAAAAAGGAATAAGCCGATGATGATGATTTTCTTTCTGCCATAACGGTCAACAAAGCGACCTGCGAATGGTGACATAAGCAGTTGTGCTACCGCAAATACAGCAACAAGATAGCCCATCGTACTTCCTGATAAATGCATGCTATTCATAAAAGACGGCATAACGGGGATGATGAGTCCAATTCCTAGAAATGCAATGAATATATTGCTTAGAAGAATAATTAATAAAGTCTTTTGTTCTTTAATTGGTTTCATCATGTATTATCTCCTCTTTCTATATGTATCATTGATGTGAGATACCTCTCCAAAATACTGTCCAAGAGGCTGCTAATTTTGCCTGCAGCCGTTTCTCATCATTGCCGTATACAAGCTCCAACAAAATGGAATCGACTATTCCTAAGAATGCAAAGGTCGGCGTTATTGCTGCATCTCCAATAATTAATTTTGCATTGATCCAATCCTGAAATTTACTTTCCAGTATCGCCTGCATCTTTTCCTCGATATCTATGACTTCCTGTTCGATTACTTTTTCAAGATGGGATGGCGGAAAAAAAGACATACGCAGCCAAAACTTTAACTGCTCATTTTTTTGGAAAAGATCGATGACCAAATGTAGAAATCCGTACAAATCTTTTTCAGGATTATTTGAATCAACTTTACTGAAATATTGGAGTTTTGAAGATAGCTCTGTCTCTTTCGCATCACGTAAAACTTGCAGAAAAAGATCATCCTTTCCTTTAAAATGGGCGTAAATGGATTGCTTTTTCATGCCGACTTCTTCAGCTATTTGAGCAAGGGATGCTCCTTCATAACCATGAATCGTAAAATATTTTAGAGCAGCCTCTTTAATTTCATTACTTTTCACTAATATCACCTCGGATTTTACGAACGTTCGTCAGTTATATTAGCAAATTAAATAAATATAAACAAGAGGAGAATATATTTAGATATAAAAAAATTTTAATCTTTTAATGTTAAATAAATATTGTAATACAAATTATTATGTCAGTTTTCGACTTATATAATTACAAATTATAAGAGATAGCATAAGCAAAAAAGTATAGACCTTAAATCATTTTTAGTTTATAGAAAAGTATTTGTAGCAAGGTAAGTATAAAAATCTTCAACAATCGGGTGCTTTAATTAAACAAGCACCTAAAAGGATCTTCGACCGGAAAATCCTTTTTTCAGTACCTATAAGGGGGATTATGTGATAATTAGGCAACAAATAATCTAGGGTTTTATGATAAAGTAAAGCTATTATTAACATTAGACAAGTGAAGTTATTTATTTTTATGAAGGGGAATGAGAACGAAAAAATGGGGTTAGTTTTATTTTCGATATTTATGATAATACTGGGAATATTCACTATATGGATGTCTATTTTCGGTAAAAAAAAGGATATTAAACAATTCGGTTCTGGTATACCAACGGATTTTGGTGATTTATTTATAATGATTATTTATAAGATTTTCCCCTCTATTATTAGAAGAATTTTCTTATTTTTATCAGGAGTGAGTCTAATTGTTGGTGCTATTTTTATAATGTTACACAGATAATTTTTTTGTTGCGCTTAGTTTTATGAGTTATGTTTGTGAAGAAACGTACTTAAACTACCATGAAAATAAACTTCTGTAATTCAGTGAAAAAGGCAATACTTAATAAGACGCAGCTCATTCATTTTTAAAAAAGGGGAGAG
>NZ_JACJHX010000042.1 GCF_014138605.1 Peribacillus huizhouensis
TCGAGAGACTTCTAGCAAATAGATGCTACAGTAAATTTAATAAAGAAGAAAATCCTGTATTTTGATTTGCAGGATTTTTTTATTCCGCAATCGGGCGCTTTTCTGAAATAAGGAAAGCGTCTTTCTTCATGAAAAGGGCCATATTGCGGAATAGGAAAAATCAAAAAAGCCGATTTCTTAAATATTTAAGGAATTGGCTTTTTTAGTTTGATACTTCTCTTAGTATACAAAATTCTCGGACAATGTTTCCAGAACCCCTTCTATACGTCATTTTCGATGACAAAAAAACGACAAAACAATTGAAAAGTAACAGGGAAAATATGATACTTTTGCAGTGTACCAAACTTTCAACTTTTAGACACGTTCGTAAATGTACATAACAACCAGCGAACGTCAGTAAACTCAAAAAAGACTTTTACGAACGGTAGCAACAATGTACCGCCCATTCCGGTAATTTTATAGGCTAAGAGAATTCCAACCTAAAAAGTCGGTCTCCCTGTGATATTCAGAGAAAAAAGGAATTCCGACTTTCCCATAAAAGAATTAGCCTGAAGCGGTATTCACCTCAGGCTAATTCTTTTATGGAGTCAACAGGCCATTACCATACGCCAGTTGTTTAGTATTTTGGGGAAAAAGGAATTATTAGACGTTTATTCCAATACACTAAAGCATAATGAAAAAGGGGGATGTTTTAATGTATTGGAATTGGAATCCGTATCGTAAGGGTTTTGAATGGATTGATCCACGCCAACTCCCACCCATAGGTCATGTTCCTCAACATCAGTTGCCTGAACCTTTTAATCCCATAGGTCATGTACCTCTCCCTCCCATAGGTCATGTTCCTCAACATCAGGTGTCTTATCCTCTTCCTCCCATAGGTGATGTTCCTCAACATCAGTTGCCTAAACCTCTTCCTCCCATAGGTCATGTTCCTCCGCCAGTTCCAGTTCCTCAAGCCTGTAAGCAGGGTTATGTCTGGAGGGAAGCAGTTCCTGGTGACTTTGTATGCGTGACTCCGCAAACTCGCGATGAGACTGCTTCTGAAAATGTACTGGGGCCGTCTCACCAGGAACCCGGAGGCGGTGATACATGTAAGCTAGGCTTCGTTTGGCGCGAGACGCGACCATCAGATCATGTCTGTGTCCCACCTAATCGTCGTGAACGAGCCAGAGTCGACAATGAATTAGCGGCCGTCAGAATGTTATATCCACCTGACGCCCCTAGCAATGGGATAAGGGTCTGGGACGAATACGATGGTAGTGATAATCACGTAATATATAAGGTCTTCGGGACTTTTATTCCTAATGGGAAAGTCGCTTTCTATGCGTACGATGAAGCATACTACCCGCCTGCCCCTGGCCTGATACCCCTCAACAAGTTCTCAACTGATGACAACGGGTTGGTAGTTGGCTTTATAGGGCA
Source organism: Peribacillus huizhouensis (assembly GCF_014138605.1). GTDB lineage: Bacteria > Bacillota > Bacilli > Bacillales > DSM-1321 > Peribacillus > Peribacillus huizhouensis. The sequence goes on from NZ_JACJHX010000042.1 coordinate 1,423, forward strand.
TTCTTTAGCAAGGAGAGACACATTCTATAGGTTCCCATGCTCTTCGTATAACTATGATGCCCAACAATTAAGGAGCGCACCTATCATTGTCGTTGATGAAAAAAGTGGTATTGTCAGTAATGCTGGAAAATTGAAGATTCCTACTCCTCATTGTCAATGGTGGCCGCCCAACGAATTTTAGGAAGTGATCATTGAAAATAAAAACCCCGAAGTCGGTTATACTATCTGCCGATTTTCGGGGGGGGGCGGATTAAAAAATACTTTTAATACCAAGGAGTAGGTCCTAAATCATAAAAAGAACTAAAATTAGAGTATTGATATTCATAAAAGCCTTCAGCTTTTGCTTTATATCCACCATCATATACTTGTGGGGTGTAACAAGACCTTTTTCCATTACGTGCAAAGCATGAATAGCTATATCCGTCATTTCTTCTTATTTTTGCTTTACCGAGCGTTGCCTTAGCAGTTAATAAGGTGACTTTAGCTCACGCAGTACGACATAATGGACTATAACGAAGTTCTATTTTAGCAGCAGCTTTGCACTGGAAGCTCCTTACAGAGAATTGGAGAAGTTGTGATTTGGGAAGTATTCCCCGATCAAAATAATAAAAATAATAAAACTTCACCGTTTAGTTTTAATGAGAATTGGCAAACCCAATCTACCACATATACAAAAAAAGAGGATAATACTTACATTCGTGTAGAGGTATTTTGGCATGATAACGAAGAGGTTGATACAATACTCGATCTTAATGAATGTATTATTACAGTAAAAAAAGAGTTCCCTGGTAGATGAATAATATGCTAAAAATTTTTTGGGGATTTCAGTTACTTTTTTCTATCTAAAATTATTACTCTTAGTTGTCAGAACCCAGAGATGGGTTCTTTTGTGGTAGGTTCCTAAAAGAGTAATTTTTGTTTTTTTATTTTTATCTGAATGTCTAAAAGTTACAACCTTTAGACACATAAATGGCGATTCGTTTTGGAAGAAACTTAGTTTTCTATGGTAAAATTAGCTTAATTAATATAAATTGGGCGGTGTTTATATGCAATATGAACGGTTAAGTGATTTTGCTGGAAAAGGTCCTTATCTTTTGTTTGACTTTCCTTTGTATACCAAAGTAAAAATTAATACATCTGCTGAAACAACAGAGGATATGGAGATTTTAGACTACAACGAAGATGATATACCCAATATTCTCCACAATATACATTTTTTAGAAAATGAAGACGTTAGATACCTAAAAACGTTAGTCACACAGGAAAAAAATTTCTATTACTATTGCCCTTTTTGTAAAAGGGAACTTCAAATCATTCACAAGGGTTATGAATTAGAAAATGAACTACCAGAATCATTACTTACAACTTATTCGTATATGTTCAGCATGTCAGATGAATTTGAGGAATATGATGAAGATGCAGCGAAGGTTTCTGTTAAGAGATTTGAAGAATTTATAGATCAAATATTTGATGAAAATAGAGTTCTGCAAATGAATTTAGAATGTACTTCAAAAGATAAACATAAATTTTATGTAATATTTCAATTGACTGACGATAATTATTTAATAAAGACTGGGCAATATCCGTCAATTCGAGATTTTGATAACTCTTTAAAGGAATATAGGAAAGTTCTAAAAGATAAGAGTGTAACTAATGAATTAACCAATGCAGAAATTTTAAAAACACATAATATGGGTGTGGGAGCCTTTCTTTATTTGCGTAGGATTTTCGAAAAATTGATTTTTGAACAATTTGAACTAGCCAAACTTGAAAATAATATAGATGAACAAGCATTCAATGAAGCTAAGACTCAAGATAAAGTAAAAATATTACACGAGAAGGGTTATGTTCCTACTTACTTGGCTGAAATAAATCCTTTTATTTACGCTATTTTAAGTAAAGGTGTTCATCAGTTAGGTGAAAAAGAATGTAATTTGCATTATGATACTCTTAGAGAAGCTATATTACTAATCCTTGAAGAAAAAGTGGAGATGGAGCGAAAAGAAAAATTGAAGAAAGTTACAAAAAATGAGTTAAATAAAATACATACAAGATTGTCCAATTAACCCATCGACTTGCTTAGAGAAGGAGGCGTTAGTAAGAAAATTAAAGAATTATTGGGTCAAAGCTGTAATTAGTTATTCCATTATCGGGCTCTATTCCTTAGTAAAGAATAGTGCCCGTTTTGCATATCTATGATGAAATTAGAAACTGAAAAATAAACAATATCCTTATTCAGCAATCGGGTGCTTTCCTGTAAAAAGGAGAGTGTCCTATTTCTTGTATTTCAAGGGTTACTCATGTTAGGCACTTTGTTAATGTCTTAGATTTTTAAATAGGTTCGTATAAATAAGGCTCTCAGTGAACATAATAGAATCTAGATTAATAGATTTATAGTGGGAGAGTGTAAGAATTATGTTACTATCCGAAGCGTGGAAAAAATATCAACAAGATAAAAAAATAGAGGGTTATTCAGCACTTACATTAAAAACATACTGTTTTCAATATAATCTCTTATTAAGATTTTTTGGTGATATTGATATGAGTGGAATTAGTACTGAGAAATTAAAAGAATATCTAATACAGTCAGGAGATCACCTAAAGCCATCCAGTTTAGGACACAGGATTCGTTGCGTTAAATCACTATTCAAATGGATTCATGAAGAAGGGTATATTCCAAAGAATCCTGCAGCTAAATTAAAAGAGCCGAAATTGGGTAAAAGAATTCCAAAGTTTCTTACAGAATTAGAGATAGAACATCTAAGAGAAGCTTGTCAAACAACGATGGAGAATGCACTATTTGAGTTTATGTATTCGACCGGTTGCCGTATTGGAGAAGTTGCAAAATTGAATCGTGATGATATTGATTTTCGTACAAATTCAGTTATTGTACACGGAAAAGGTGATAAAGAAAGGGAAGTATACTTTAATACTCGTTGCTCCATTTGGTTAAAAAGGTATTTAGACGAACGAGATGACGAAGAGTTTTGTTTGTTTATCACGGACAGAAGGCCGAAAAGGTGTATGAGTATGGATAATCTTAGATACATTATCAAACGCATATCAAATCGGGCTGGGATAAAAAAGAATATACATCCCCACCAATTGCGACACAGCTATGCTACACATATGATTAATAACGGTGCGCCAATTGATGTGATCCAAAGTTTACTGGGTCATGAAAAGAGTGAGACTACAAAAATATATGCTCAGCTAAGCGGAAAACTAAGACAGGATTTTTATAGTAAATATTTTTGAAAGTAAATTAAATAAACTTATATTAAGACACCCATGTAAAAATGCGTGTCTTTTCGTTATCGGGCCAGATTGTGGAGCAACATTTAAAGGGATTTGGATATTATGTTAGAACATAGATAAGATTGTGAAGGATTACACTTAAACTAACGGGTCAGGTTAATGGAATAAGGAATATTCTAGTGTAAAGAGCATAACTCTTAGTATATGGCTGTTTTCCGAAATGTTGCTGCTATTTAACAAATTATCATATTGTTTCGTCAGTTAAGGAGGAAATCATATGGAATGGTATATATGGTTCGCCGTAATTAGTGCTGTTATTATTATTATTATTGGGTATAAATCTTCTAAAAAGAAATAATGCTTGTTGAACTACCATGAAAATAAACTTCTGTAATTCAGTGAAAAAGGCAATACTTAATAAGACGCAGCTCATTCATTTTTAAAAAAGGGGAGAGCGCCTGA
>NZ_JACJHX010000043.1 GCF_014138605.1 Peribacillus huizhouensis
CACTGTAATATAAATTGAACCGCCGTATACGGAACCGTACGTACGGTGGTGTGAGAGGGGAGAAAATATATAAATTATCTTCCCCCTACTCGATTTATAATTCATCTTTTAATCATTAAATGAGGTACGGTTTTGTATTCTCCTTATTAATCCAATAAACATAATTATTATTACAATATCTAAAGCAAAAACGTTTATCCAATTGTTGATATGTATTTCTAAAAAACCTTCTAAGAAAATTAATAATTCCTTTGTTATAGGATCTTTTACAATACCTAAAATAGCAACATGTGCAATTAAACCATTTACAATTATTTGAATCCACGATGTATCAGCAATTATTTCAGAAAACAAATTAATTATAATAAAAATCGTAGAAATACTTAAAAAAATCCCTATAACAATAAAAAGGATATTCGATGAAAGTTCAGCCGTAATCATAATACTATCTAAACAAATTGAAAAATCTGTTACTATAATAATCAATAACATCTGAAAAGTCGATATAGTGGGAATAGATCTTGTTTTCCTTACTTTTTTAATTGACCATGCTAATCGAATAGCAATATAGAGCATAACAATTCCTATAATTACTCGTAAACCAGGTATATCTGACAATGAATGAATAATCATTATATACAACGTTCGACTTATAGTTAAACTGATGACAATATATATAAATAATGCTTTTATTTGATAATGATACTTTCGGATCACTGCTAAAATAATTAAAATGTTATCAATGTCATTAATAACATTCATTAAATAGATCTTTAAAATATCACTCAAAATAAAATACCCCCATATAAGATATTCCTTTTTAAAAATACAGACACCTACCAAAAATATGTTCTATTCTGATAGGAGTCATTAGTTTTATGCCAGTTATGGCGAACTCCATCGCCTATTCAAATTAGTTACAATACAAGATATATTGCTTGTCACAAAAATATATCTAAATTATTAATTATTTTTAGATGTTTACAGCTATTAAAGGAGTAGCACCAGCAAAACGCAAAAAAGCCACCGTATACATGGTTTCGGAGTGTAAGGACAAAACGATAGAAATTGAGACAATTGTCTATTAAAAGGTCTTATTAAAAAATCATAATACGAAAAAACGATTCAGTAATAACATGGTTAAATTCAAAGAAATAACAAATTGCTCTTGAAGTATGAGAAAGTTTTTCTAAAAAATATTGCATAAAATCCCACTTTTTATACAGTTGCCAGGCTTCTTCAGAAGCCAAAAACGTTGATAAATCAACATTGTATAAAATCATGCATAATCGATAAAATACAGACAAGAGCCAAACCCAGTATTATCAAAGGTTTGGCTCTTTTGCAGCTTCCGAAAATTGACTTTATGGTGCGACAAGAAGTCGCATTCACACAGTGTAGCTTATGCTACTCATTTAGACACAAAGAAGATCTCCATCTGAAACTGCATGCTTGGCAACAAGTTTGTAGATTGCATGAGGAAATAAGGAAACAGAGGACAAATGTATGGTCCGGAATACTGCTAGGAGAAGACAGATATGGTGAACAAAAGTGAAGGTATGTAAGCTTCGTTAATTAGCTAGAGATAATACATAGTTTCGCTTGGGTATTGGTAAGAGGAAAAGTAGATCCATAATGCTACTGTGCTGTGTCCCACATCTTGCCCGGAGTCTTTAACAAGATTAACACCAATAGTAAGAAAAAATGGATTTTTGAAGGGGACTTCAAGAGTTGTTTTGATCTTTTGCGTCATGAATGGATAGAGAAACAAACCTCTCGTTTTTTCAGGAAAAGCACTCATTAAAAGATGGTTGAAGATGGGATATGTAGATAAACACGTGTTCTCCGAAACACAGGAAGGGAAATTACGAATAGCTTATTTTACTCTATCGAGGTAGTGTAATTTATGTTTCAGATTGGACCAAACTGTTTATTTCTCTTCACTTATAAAACATCTTTTAAACGCTGAGATACTTTTTAAAGGAATAAGAAATGAATATAGTGAGTACCCTACTTTCTAAACTCTATATGATTTAAACAAGATTACTTTATCACAAATGAGGGGAAGTCATGACATCAAATTATCCACTTGATATATCTACACGCTTTACCGTTGAGATGCGTGATGCGATTCGTACACCTAGGGGGAACGATGCAATCCACGGTTTAGTAATCAATCCACAGACCGGTGATGTAACCAATGACGCTCTTGCCGGTTATCTTAGTAGTATTAAGAAGGATCAGATTCTCGAACTTGCATACTGTGACATCATTGATAATAAAATCCAGCAGCTTCTTCTTGGATATACAGAATTCCAGAACAGATTTGCCGAAATTAGCAATACCCTTCGAAATATCGAGAATACTCTTAACGAGGTTCATCAACGCCAGGACGGAATCATCGAGTTGTTGGGTTATGTCACGGTTCCAGAATGGCAGAAGAAAGAAGAAGTTGAAAAAGGCGATGACATGGGAATGGTTAATCCAAGTGCTGAATCTCTTGGTCTTCGAGTCGAGTACATTATATTACAAGCTGATCCTAGATATGAAAATGAAGAGGTTGTCAATATCGAACCACCCCCTGGAAGTTTGGTACGGAAGGGCAGCACAGTAAAAGTGACTATAAACTTAGAAGGTTGATTGAGAAGTTGTTGCGATTCTCATATTTACTTCACCTAGCTCTTTGATATATACTCGTCATAATAATGAGGTTACGGCAAAGTTCTCGGAACTATTATCAATTAATATACCGAATGGATCTGTTTTAGATGGGAAATTATTGTGTATGGTTCTAATGGGAAACAGGAATTTGAAGCAATGATGTCCCGGTTCCAATTCAGGCGCAACTTATAGAGTGCTTTAAGTTGTTACGTTATTGATGTGCTTCAATATCAGGGTACTTGGGTTACCAGAAAACTAAAACGTCGGTTATGCTATTCAACAAACGGGCCAGATTGTTGAATAACACTGGGTGGTAAAAAAATTTACAAATGCTTATTAATCCCTCCTCGTAAATTTGTCCCTATTGGACAAAATATATTATGGGACAGTGATAGCATTTCCCAATAAAAAACGAGGGAGTGAAATAGATGGCTGATATCAACAAACGCAAACGTGATGATAACGATACTGACAAGGCAGTAGGAACTGGTGTAGGTGCTTTTACTGGGGATACCATGGCTTCTGCTCTTGATCCATTTGGTTCAGTTGCAGTAGAAGGTGCTGTTTCTGGAGGAGCGCTGGACAACAAGGCGGGGAAAGGTACCGTTGATGACGACAATCATGGCTCCAAAACAGGTGATTAGTATTAAGTAAAGTCATCCTTTAACCGAAGGGTTATGGCATGTAGTGGACTTCCTAAATGGGAATCCTTTTAGAGGGTCTTCTTATGTTTGCAAATTACAAACTTGCTTTATCTTTCGATAAAATCCGGTAGAAAATGAGTAAAGTATTTGAAAGTGCTTATCTTCAACTACCATGAAAATAAACTTCTGTAACTCCGAAAAAAGACAAAAGTCTCATTCGTTTTAAAAAAATGGAGAAAGCCACAAATCATTGATTTATGGATTAACTGGATTAAGAATCAGTATTGACGATGGTTTTCTGTCATTTTCATTTTCTGAGGTGCAGCGTTGTTTTTGTCGCTGATTGATGGCTAACGGGTGCTATCCTTGAATAAGGGTAGTGCTCTTTTACATATAAGGGCCATTTAATCGAACAACATCTTTAAAAAAACTGGCATTTATTTTGAAAGATAGATTATTTCATAAACGATATTCCGCAATCGGGCTCGATTCTTGAATAACCTAGATTTTTATACGTTTTTATTGTAATATTTTTTATTAAAGTAAAGTAGCTTACATCAAAAATTAAACAATTATATTTTTAACCACGTCCTAGATTTAGAACGTGCAAGTATGGAGGCTACATATAATGGGGTACCCTTCACTAATATTGGCTGCTCTTTATGAGTAGCCTTTTTTTGTGACCTGATGGATTATGTAGAATTTGGTGTTAATAAATTGCGAGCAGAATTAGTGAAGGATTGACCTATTAAAAGAAAAAATTGACTCTTTGGGTGATCTCTCAGCATATTTGTTGGATTAAATTAGGAGAATTGTTCTTAGGTGTATTAACTTCGGATGATACTTCAAAAGCTTCCATTTGGAGTGCGTCAAATGGTTTAAGGAACTGTTGCAGATAGTCGGTATCATGTATAGAAGGATCTAACCA
>NZ_JACJHX010000044.1 GCF_014138605.1 Peribacillus huizhouensis
AATTTTTTATTATAAGATTGTCTTTTCAATAAGTCTTCAACTAAATGAATAGCGTCATTTTTTCTATTAGCCTTTACATAACTTTCAATAATCGTTACGTATTGATCATCGTATGGGAATTTCTCTTGCTTAGTTAGTTCAAAGGATTTATCAAAGTAATATGTGGCTTTTTCATAATCATTCAGGTATAGATAAGTGCCTCCATTTCCAAAGTAAAGCTCTGCGCGTTGAAGATTATTTAGAGTGGTTAATCTTAAACCTTCTTCTCTAATCTGAAGAGCTATTTCATACTCTTTTCTCTCTTCGGCATTAAAGGCTTCCGAATGGAAATGCTTAAATTTTGTTAATTTTTTCTTTGGCCTATTTAATTGAATGATTAACAAAACCGCAATTAAAAGTGTGATTATTGAAAGAAAATCACCATAACCTAAATTAGCAAGATTGTATTGCTTTATTCGATAAATCAAATGAAAAATATCGAAAATGAGAAGAAAAAATAATATATAGAGGATAAATTTTCTCAAAAAAATGACCTACTTTCTAATACCGAATAATTCCATTATATATTACGTAACCATTTATAGAGTATCTAGTATTTTATTCAAGTTCTCATGATTATTCCTATAAGAAACTTTATGTTAACTAGATTTGTATACAGTATTCATTCTATCCTTGGGACCTACTTAAACTACTGGCAGGTGGATTTAAAAAGATGTTGAATATATTGTAAAATCTTGAGGTTATTGTAATAACCAGGTTGGAGGGAGAAAACTGGAAAGTTCATTGTTAATGAGAACAGAGGCATCTTGTGCTTTAAATTTTTTGATTTACATTCAAAATATTTACCTCAATCAAAATCTTAGTAAGGAAGAATATAAATTTCCATATTTTCCATTGAAAGTAGATTTTAAAGAAGAGTTTGAATTAAAGTATAAAGAATTATGGGGTGAAATTTCACAAAGAATATCTGACCATCATAGTAATGGTGTGAAAATTTTTCATGAAAAAAAAGATTTATATTTTCAAAGTTTGTTCATAGATAACAAAGATAGTTATAAAAATTATAGTGAAATTTATCAAACATTTCGAGTTTGGTGGGATAGCCTTGCAGGCGGTTTTTCTATAGAAAGATCAATTGATGAAAAGAGCGAAAAATTATATGTAGAATTGGCGAATTCCCTAATACAAAGAGAAATTGTACCTCAAAAAGAATTAAATATTTACTTAGTTTATGATGAATGTCTATTAAATTTAGAGGTATCATCTTATTTTGCTGTCCTTTCTGTAAAAGACTTTTTTGTTAAGTACAAAGAATTGGTTCCGAAATTACAAAAATGTATTTATTAAGCTATACGGCTTTTTTGATTGAACAAGCAGTATAAAAGGATCTTCGGCCGAAGATCCTTTTTCACATGCCGATAAGTTGATTATGTTAACTTACTTGAAGGTCATACGTATTTCACATGGAATAATACATATATGAGTTTGAGTGAAATGAGGGTGACAATCTATGAGTGTAGATCAAAAAGCATCCATAAGAAGCATTTTAGAAGTATTAGCACAAGAAGGAGTAAAGACAGGCGATGTGGCTAAACAAATACCTGGCATAAGTGAAAAACCATTTAGAAATGCATTAAAAGAGGCTGGATATGAATTTAGAAACTCTGGTCACAAGGGTTGGTTTTTTATTGGAGAAGGTGAAGAACCCCTTGATAAAAGTATTTTTGATTATGTAAAATCGAGTTCACATAAAGTTCATGCACCTTTCACACGAAGTAATCAGAAGTTTGCAAAGAGTAATAAGGAATTCACGAATCATTCACCTATTGTTCATGAGCAGTTCACCCAAGATGAAATCCATATGATTAAGGAAATGCTTAAATCATGGCAAGAGGCTACCCCAACTACACAAACCAATGAGCCAAGTCTTTATGACCGCGTCAAACAGTTGCCACAAAGTGACAAAACAAGAAAGACTATTGTTATTGATCGTGTCATTGGTAAACGTTTAGATGAGTTTTGTGAAGCCGAGAGGATCAATAAGTCTGATGTGTTGCATTTAGCATTAGCCGACTTTCTAGAAAAATATGAAAAGTGACCAAAGAAACAAAAAGGATTGGATATCTAAGAGGTACCCAATCCTTTTTTTGCCGATAATTAGTCTTATGTTAACTAGTTTTGTATAGAGTATACATGTGATTCTAAAGGATCTTGTTCATTTGTTGCAGAATAATTTAATAAGTAATTGGTATTTTTTGTAGTAAAGTTAGAATATTAGATATTGAATTTAAGGAGGATAAGAAGTGAAGAAAATAACAAAATTTTTCTTCTTTTCGTTATTGATATTACTTTCCTTAAACGGATGTAATTCAAGTAATGTAAATGAGGATATATTTCAATTTAAAGATTCATATGTAGGCGATAATAGTGCAGTAAGGAGCATTGTAAGGCAATTACCATTGGGTGAATATTTTAATGGGTTTGAACTTAAAACCAAAGAAGAGCCTTATGGAATGATTTTGAATTATACAAATATGGATGCAGAAGAAATAGAAAAAAACTACAAAGAAACGGCAATATACAATGCTACATTTATATTTACATTAGTCAAAAATGCAAAATGGATTACATTTAATTTTGATGACCAAGAATATAAAATAACAAAAGAAGACTTAGAAAGATGGTACGGAAAAAATTTAAGTGAATATACGAGTGAAGAAGACCTAACAAAACTCACAAAAAAATATTTAGAAGATGAAAGTAAAGTGAATCAGTTTTTAAAAAAATAGAGTACTTCTTCCTCAAGTGAATGGTGTTTAGTTCAATAAGCAGCTAAAAGGATCTTCAATCGAAGATCCTTTTGTCATTGCCGATAAGAGACTTTATGTTAACTAGATTTGTATAGAGTATGCATATTAATTGGGGGATCTTGTTCAACTAAAGGATGCAGGATAAAGGGATATTATGTTAGATTAGTTAATATATAGAGGTGTGATATCAGTGAAACTTAAAAAATTAACTATCAAGCAACGACTTTTAGTTGTTCTACCCTTAACATTTGTAGTAATAGCTTTTTTAATGGTATCTAACTATTATTTTAATTACCAAGAAATTAAAGCGTTAAGTGATGGGTGCTATGGTAAAGGTGGCTATCCCTTAGTAGAAAGGGATTTAGGGGTTTTTAATTACTCCTTTTCTTGCAAATTTGAAATAATTGATTAACGATCAATACTAACTTAGTGCGTTAGTTACAAACAGCTAAGAGGATCTTCCAACTGTTATTATCCCCTTATAGTAGACAGTAAAAAGAAAGGATTGTACTGTCTTCTATGGAGGGGATTTTTTATGGGAAAAATTAGAACAACCTATAGAAAAGAAATTAAGCTAAAAGCGATTAATTTATACCAAAAGAAAGATATGGGTATTAGATCAATTTCCAAAGAGTTAGGGATTGGATATACAACTGTGCAAAGGTGGATAGCTCACTATAAAAGAGAAGGTATTCAGGGGTTAGAGGAAAAGAGAGGAACATATCGTAGCCCACTGAAAGGTGGACTTAAAAAAGACTCTGAAAGTGATACAGAAAAAATAAGTCGATTAGAAGCAGAGAATGCCTATTTAAAAAAGCTCTTAACTGCGAAAAGGGGGATGATACCGGAAAAGAAAAATCAATAGAATACAAAATAATTCATGAACTTAAAAATCAATTTACCATCATCATGTTATGTATGATAGCAGGTGTTTCAAAGA
>NZ_JACJHX010000045.1 GCF_014138605.1 Peribacillus huizhouensis
AACTCTTTGGAAATTGATCTAATACCCATATCTTTCTTTTGGTATAAATTAATCGCTTTTAGCTTAATTTCTTTTCTATAGGTTGTTCTAATTTTCCCCATAAAAAATCCCCTCCATAGAAGACAGTACAATCCTTTCTTTTTACTGTCTACTATAAGGGGATAATAACAAAACCGAAGATCCCGTTTTAGCTAAAACAGTTCTATTATGCGCCAAAAGAAGCTGTAACAGCAATGCTCCATACAATTAATACAAAAGATGTTGTTAACCAAAATGTGTTACTAGAAGTAGGTTGATCTTTTTTTACCTTCTTTATTATTTCTACAAGATTAAGACAAAATATAATAGCTAAAATCGGCATTAAATAAATATTAATAATCACAAATACTATCATAGATACCCCTTCACCCCTGTAATAATTGTACCAAATACTTACATTCTTCACTTACCGTTTATTCAAGAATCTGGCTCTTTAGTAGAACAAGATTCCAAAAGATTGTATGTATACTATATACAAATCTAGTTTACATAAGGTGCGATTGCTCTTATTAAACAATCGCACCCGGTAGTTAAGTAACTTTATTTGACTTTCTGTTTAAACACTCGTCACGAAATGGCGAATCGGGTTTTCAGCCTTGCGCCATTTTGCTCATATCCATATATAACGCGTTCCACCGATGACCGTCCGGATCGGCAAAACCGCAGCCGTACATCCAGCCACCTTTTTCGCCCGGCTTGCTGAATACAGTACCGCCGGCACGTTCGGCTTTCAAGGCGAACTCATCAACTTCATCCCTGGAGTTCGCCCCCAGAGTGAATAACACTTCAGTGCCCTGCCACGAATCCGCAACCGCATTACCAGCAAAACCGCGGAACGCTGATTCCGGGAAGAGCATCAAAACAACCTGATTGTCGCCGACGATCAAGCTGAATGAGCCGTCCTGACTCGCATACTGCTCATTCAACCGAAAACCGAGCTGGGTATAAAACGCCTTTGCCCGTTCTGGTTCTCGCACTGGCAGGTTCAACCATAATTCTCTCGACATACCTAACAACCTCCTGATATAGAGATGCAGTAATCACTCACCCCTATATAATTTCAATGCTTATTATAATCTTTCCATCTTGTTTGGAAAAAAATCCTTATTCAACTATCTTGCCCAGTTAGTTGAATAAGAGATTTTTTCGAATGTATGATTTTGTATATTTTCGCACATTGAAAAGACCACCAATTTGGTGGCCTTGCTGTTGAATTAACGTACCTGTTCGTTGAACAAAATATACAGTTGGTAACTATCCTTCTATTTGAAAATTATCATCATTTAAATCAATATACCAACTAGATGTCTCATCATCGTAATTAACACTTTTCACTATAATAACAGAGTTCTTAAAATCATCTGTTTCTAACTGATTGATTGCTTCTTGAATAGCTTCAACCTCAGAAATCTTAGAGTTTTTTTGTGTTTCTGTTGATTGAACTGATATATCTTTTGCAGATCCTTGACCAGGGTAAATTAAGAATACGGAACCTTCAAACAAAACTTCTATTCGCTGACCTACTAATATATCTTCTGCAATGTTGGAAGTAGAAATCCAAACAGCATCATAATGTTCACGCTCACCACCATTAGCACTATAATCTTCTGGTTCAGGACTTACTACAAGAATTTTATTTTCATCTTTTTTTGTAACATAACCCACCAATTGAGTAAAATTTGTTATTGTTTCTTTCGTCTCATTGATTTGATTTATTTCCTCATCTTCTTCTTTCTCTCCAACATTTTCATTATTTAAAGTACACCCCATCAAAGATACACCTAATAATAAAACTAAAATATAGAAGTTAAATGTTGCTTTCATGATTCCCCTCCCAATTTTTAACTTACGAATAACTTCTTTATTTATAAGTTAAACCCTTTTTAATTACTCATTTTCTTCAAGCAAACTGCACCGCGTTAGTTGAATATGGTTTTTTCTAATGTATGATTTTAGATATTTTCGCACATTGAAAAGACCACCAAATTGGTGGTCACGTTGTTGAATTAAAGCAGATAATATAAAGTGAAATGTAAAAATTGGACAATTGTTTATCGGAATGAATGTTAAAGTTCAATCGAATGAAAAGCTAAGAAATGATTTGAGTAGGACTTTCCGAAATTGGATGTCCTATTTTTTTGTGAATTTTACGATTTAGGTCATGAAAAATTTCATAAGCAACACTAAATAATTATTTCGACATGCTTTTTTATTTTGGTTTCTAATTGTCCTTATAAATATTTATCAATTTAGTTCATTTAATTTTAACCTTAAAAATACAAAAAATATTTGACACATTTTCACTACCTCGTAATACTATATAGTATTACTAAGTGATGCAGAGTAGTGTGAAAGGAGGATATATGAAGAATTTAACTGAAATGCTCAAGGGAGTTCTTGAAGGAGTAGTCCTTCAAAAGATTCAAACAGGTGAAACCTATGGGTATGAAATTACTAGGTATCTAAATGAGTTAGGTTTTGATGATATTGTGGAAGGAACTGTCTATACCATTCTTGTTCGAATAGAGAAAAAAGGACTAGTGGAGGTTGAGAAGAAAAAATCTGAGCTTGGGCCCGCGAGAAAATTCTATACACTAAATGCCAAAGGAAAACAAGAATTAAATGATTTTTGGCTACGCTGGTCATTTTTAGAAAAAAAAATGAATGAAATAAAGGAGCAAAGAGATGTTTAAAAAGATGATTCAAGAAAAACGTGAATATCGTGCATATAAAAAAAGAGTGAATGAACTACCTGAAGAATACAAAAAGGCTATGAAAGCAATTGAAAATTATATGTGGAACTTTGCTAGGGGAGCAGGCATGTTAGAGCTTTTAAAGAAAATTTTAGAGATGTTCGAAAATAGTGCCAGTGATGGAATAAGCGTAAGAAATGTAGTAGGAAATGATATAGCAGAATTTGCAGACACATTCCTAGCCGAGTTTCCAGAAGAAACTTGGATTGACAAATTAAGAAAGAAATTAAGAGATGCTATTAAATAAAGGGGAGAAAACCTAGTTAGTTGAAGTAGAGGGCTTTCTAAATGTATGTTTTTGTTTATTATCGTACATTCATTACGTTATGAACGCCAAGCTAAAATCCCCATTCAATTAATTGAATGGGGGTTTTTATTAGTTTCACCTACTAGATCAAAGTCAAAAAACGCAAACTTGATATTCGTTTACTTTTCTAAGAGTATTTTAAGGTTCTTCTTCTTTTTCTTTAAACTCGAGAGGTTATGATAACAATACAAACAACACAAGGAGGTTATCAAGCATGAACTTGATATCAATGCTATTAACAGGTGCTTTAATCGCGGGTGGTCTAGGAGCTCATACACTGCTTGATAACCAACCCTTAACTGAACAAACAAATGCACCCTCACAAACAATTAATGAATTACAAGCAAAGACTATTGCCTTAGACACATCAAAAGGCGGTCTAGTAACGAATACTCAAACCGTTGAAAATTATGGAAGTA
>NZ_JACJHX010000046.1 GCF_014138605.1 Peribacillus huizhouensis
ACTAATGAAACAAATTTCACCTCTAATGCTCTTTGGGATTAGAGGTTTTTATCTTGTGCAAATAACTTCTCCATATTCAATTAAAGGGCCATTTAATGGAGTAAGATGATTTGAATATAGAGTAGTACTTTAGCAAAAAAAGCGCGATTCGTTAAACATGGATAAAATCTCTGCTTTCAGATAAAATGTAGAGATTTTTGGTGTTTTAATATACTCAGTTAAATGAGTAAATAAACGGTGGTTTATTCAAGGATGAGATTTCTTCGGCTATCTCCCCTTTTGTACTAAAAACGTTGGGTTTGTACAAATAAGGCTCTTTGATAAGTTCTGTATGATAATCCTCGAAGTTTATCGTTATTTTTCATCTTCATTTACCACGATATGAGATAATTTCCTTCTATAAAGTCCAAATAATCATATATAAAAAGGCTTTACTCCCCAAATTAAAATAAATAATCTAGAATTCTTTTAAAAGAACTGTATACTTTTTGGCTTTTCATTTGTTATATATGTAAGTTAAATAATAACGTTATTTTTTAGCTAGGCTAAAATGCATGACAGTAGAAGTTGGTGAAACATGAAAAATGGGGCCATAGAAGATTTTCTAATAGATGAAGCTAAACTGGTTTATAAATATCTTTTGAAAATGGGGGCTTCAAAAGAAGATGCCGAAGACATTTTGCAAGATACCTTATATAGAACTATAAAAAACATTGATTCTATTCATGAAGATAAGGTTAGAGCTTGGCTTTTTAAGGTTGCCATTAATAACTACTACAATCTTTATAGTAGAAAGAAGACAATGGTTCATCTTACTTCTGAGCAATTAGAGATGATAAAGCCATCAAGTAATAGTGCAGAAGAAATATATTTGACCGAACAAAACAAGAAGGAGCTAATGAGTGCTTTAAATGAATTAAAACCAGCGTATAAAAACTTGTTAATTTTGAAGTATTACATGGATTTATCTTATAAAGAAATAGCAAGCATTTTGGAGACAAGTGAACAAAATATAAAAGTTTATCTTTACCGTGCAAGAAATACTTTCAAACACATTTGGGAGGGAAATCATGATGAACAATAAAGATAACAAAAACGGTGATATAAAAGATGAAAAAGAACTGGATGATTTATTTGATCATCTAAAGAAAAATAAATTGAAAAAGGCAATAAAAAAAGCAAAATGGCAGTCTATTCTAAGAAATGTGTTAATCAGTTTAGGAGTTTTAGTAGTCTTTTTCATTGGCGGTTCAATAGCCAATAGAAACTTAGTTTACAAACTAGAAGCGCCGACCCAAATTGCCGTATCCGACTTTAATGAAATTTCAGCTCCTAATAAATATATTGGGAAAATAGATCGGTACCATGGTGTTCTCGGTGGTAAAAATAGTTTTACAACCTATAAAATTATCGAAGGAAAAGTAGTGTATACAGGTGAAAGTGAATATAGTTATGGTTTATTTCAAGACTATAATGGCAATCTAATTGGAAGTGAAGCACCAAGTATTATAGGTACAAGTTATGATACCGAAGATCTGGATAGACAAAAGTACAATGAGTTAGGACAAAGAGAAATGATCTTCTTTTATCCTTTCGTTGATTATCCTCAATATAAAAATGATTTGCATCTATTAGATCAGATTGAAGCCAATAAGAATATGGAGATCGCTTTGTCATTTGATCAATCTTATAGTATGGATAAAGTTCGCGACAAGCTGCCTAATGATGTTACATTATCGTGGTATTGGATTGATGATTTGAACGATGAAGAAAAAGAAGAAAGTAAATCTATTACGATCACTCAAATAGATGATAATGGAGAACAAAAAACCGAAGAGGCCAACTTTTCAAGGATTCGTTCTGAGAAAACCGTCTATGGGATTAAAGCGTTAGATGCGAGCAATGTAAGGTTAGAAGAACCATTACAACATTTTATTTGGGCATTAAAAAATGGAAGAGAATACGATACTAGATTTAAGGGGGAATTTGATCGGGTTTATAACAATTTGCTTGGACAGGATGGAAAATTGACTAAAGATGATATTAGGGTATTTGGGGTAGTAGTTACTGGTGATGCCGAAACCTTGAAGAGTCTGCGAGGATTACCTTTTATTAAAGCTTCATCAATAGGAGTCATTACAGAAAAATTTTAGAAAAGTACGTAGATAATGATAAATGGGATGAACAAGAACGATTATTCATTAAGAATGGTCGTTTTTGTTTAATAAAAATAAGATGATAACAACAGGTGCCCTCTTATTATAGTTTTTGACTTCTATAGTATTTTACTTTTTGTAGCTTAATTGGATGCCCGTAACAGATGAGAATATATATATATCAAAGCTACAAAAGGAATTCAATATGTGGATTTAAAATAAAGTCACGATGTTTGCAAAAAAAGTTACGATGCTTTACCTCTTTGGAAGTTATTTAAAGGGTTGTTCCACAAACGGGCCAGATTGTGGAGTAATATTATTAATTCTATCGTGAAGATTATGAAGAAATATACTTTAGCTAATTGGAAGATTAATTGAATAACAATTGAGCTATTATACCTCAAAGACTGGACTAATTTTCATAAAGTTAGGAAAGATAATTTTGATTGAGGAAATATCACTCAAAATAGATTTAAAACAGTAAGGGAGTCTAAAGGCGATCTATTCACCGAAAAGTGAAGCATTACTTTTGCCTTTAATAATGCAGTAGGACTAGCTACTATGAAAATACCAATCGCTCAGGATAGTGCCAAAGTCTTTAGAGCTTGGGGAGTAATGGCTAGTGGTTATGTTTGTCTTGACTAAGTATCATTTAACGCAAAAACAGGTCGAATGAGCTTAGCATATCCATATAAGAAAATATTGAGGAGTGGCAAATGAATGAAGATTAAAGTTTACTTAAATCCTGAAAATTATCGAGAATTATCAGGAGAATTTGATGAAGGAGATTTTTTTGAAACTTTTTGGGGAAGAATTAATATATTAATTGATGATAAAGATTTTTTTGAGAATGACTCTGTTATCGAAGAGTTTAAAGAGCAACCCAATTATTATGACATACACGGACTAACTCTACCTATGTTCCCCTTCATTTACAATTTAATGGATAATTATAATGAGATAGGTAGACGAGATTTATTATTACATGAAGGGCCAATGGCAGAAGGATTAGTTATAAAAACTGATGGTGACTATATTATACTAGCAATTGAAGCATATAACGGAGAAAGTGGAGAAACAAAGTGGTATGACGGCGAAAAATTAATAAGTGAAAAAGAACTCACAAAAAATGAGATAAATTCAATGCCAACAAGTATTTTTAAACAAGAATTAAAAAATGGAATTAACAA
>NZ_JACJHX010000047.1 GCF_014138605.1 Peribacillus huizhouensis
GGTTAAGTTAGAAAGGGCGCACGGTGGATGCCTTGGCACTAGGAGCCGATGAAGGACGGGACTAACACCGATATGCTTCGGGGAGCTGTAAGTAAGCTTTGATCCGGAGATTTCCGAATGGGGAAACCCACTGTTCGTAATGGAACAGTATCTTTACCTGAATACATAGGGTACTGAAGGCAGACCCGGGGAACTGAAACATCTAAGTACCCGGAGGAAGAGAAAGCAAACGCGATTTCCTGAGTAGCGGCGAGCGAAACGGAAGATAGCCCAAACCAAGAGGCTTGCCTCTTGGGGTTGTAGGACACTCAACATGGAGTTACAAAGGAACGGGGTAAATGAAGAGATCTGGAAAGGTCCGTCAAAGAAGGTAAAAACCCTGTAGTTGAAACTTCGTTCCCTCCTGAGTGGATCCTGAGTACGGCGGGACACGAGAAATCCCGTCGGAAGCAGGGAGGACCATCTCCCAAGGCTAAATACTACCTAGTGACCGATAGTGAACCAGTACCGTGAGGGAAAGGTGAAAAGCACCCCGGAAGGGGAGTGAAATAGATCCTGAAACCGTGTGCCTACAAGTAGTTAGAGCCCGTTAATGGGTGATAGCGTGCCTTTTGTAGAATGAACCGGCGAGTTACGATTTCATGCAAGGTTAAGTTGATAAGACGGAGCCGCAGCGAAAGCGAGTCTGAATAGGGCGCATGAGTATGAGGTCGTAGACCCGAAACCAGGTGATCTACCCATGTCCAGGGTGAAGTTCAGGTAACACTGAATGGAGGCCCGAACCCACGCACGTTGAAAAGTGCGGGGATGAGGTGTGGGTAGCGGAGAAATTCCAATCGAACCTGGAGATAGCTGGTTCTCTCCGAAATAGCTTTAGGGCTAGCCTCGAGATGAGAGTATTGGAGGTAGAGCACTGATTGGACTAGGGGCCCCCAACGGGTTACCGAATTCAGTCAAACTCCGAATGCCAAATACTTATTCTCGGGAGTCAGACTGCGAGTGATAAGATCCGTAGTCAAGAGGGAAACAGCCCAGACCACCAGCTAAGGTCCCCAAGTTTACGTTAAGTGGAAAAGGATGTGGAGTTGCTTAGACAACCAGGATGTTGGCTTAGAAGCAGCCATCATTTAAAGAGTGCGTAATAGCTCACTGGTCGAGTGACTCTGCGCCGAAAATGTACCGGGGCTAAACGTAACACCGAAGCTGTGGATGGATACCGTATGGTATCCGTGGTAGGAGAGCGTTCTAAGGGCGTTGAAGCTAGACCGGAAGGACTGGTGGAGCGCTTAGAAGTGAGAATGCCGGTATGAGTAGCGAAAGAAGGGTGAGAATCCCTTCCACCGAATGCCTAAGGTTTCCTGAGGAAGGCTCGTCCGCTCAGGGTTAGTCGGGACCTAAGCCGAGGCTGAAAAGCGTAGGCGATGGACAACAGGTTGATATTCCTGTACCACCTATACATCGTTTGAGCGATGGGGGGACGCAGGAGGATAGGGTAAGCGCGCTGTTGGATATGCGCGTCCAAGCAGTTAGGCCGGAAACGAGGAAAATCCCGTTTCCATCAAGGCGGAGCTGTGATGGCGAGGGAAATATAGTACCGAAGTTCCTGATTCCACACTGCCAAGAAAAGCCTCTAGTGAGATGTAGGGTGCCCGTACCGCAAACCGACACAGGTAGGCGAGGAGAGAATCCTAAGGTGTGCGAGAGAACTCTCGTTAAGGAACTCGGCAAAATGACCCCGTAACTTCGGGAGAAGGGGTGCTTTTTAGGGTGAATAGCCCGGAAAAGCCGCAGTGAATAGGCCCAGGCGACTGTTTAGCAAAAACACAGGTCTCTGCAAAGCCGCAAGGCGAAGTATAGGGGCTGACGCCTGCCCGGTGCTGGAAGGTTAAGGGGAGAGGTTAGCCGCAAGGCGAAGCTTTGAACCGAAGCCCCAGTAAACGGCGGCCGTAACTATAACGGTCCTAAGGTAGCGAAATTCCTTGTCGGGTAAGTTCCGACCCGCACGAAAGGCGTAACGATCTGGGCACTGTCTCAACGAGAGACTCGGTGAAATTATAGTACCTGTGAAGATGCAGGTTACCCGCGACAGGACGGAAAGACCCCGTGGAGCTTTACTGCAGCCTGATATTGAATTTTGGTACAGCTTGTACAGGATAGGTAGGAGCCTGTGAAGCCGGAGCGCCAGCTTCGGTCGAGGCGTCGGTGGGATACTACCCTGGCTGTATTGAAATTCTAACCCGCGCCCCTTATCGGGGCGGGAGACAGTGTCAGGCGGGCAGTTTGACTGGGGCGGTCGCCTCCTAAAATGTAACGGAGGCGCCCAAAGGTTCCCTCAGAATGGTTGGAAATCATTCGTAGAGTGTAAAGGCACAAGGGAGCTTGACTGCGAGACCTACAAGTCGAGCAGGGACGAAAGTCGGGCTTAGTGATCCGGTGGTTCCGCATGGAAGGGCCATCGCTCAACGGATAAAAGCTACCCCGGGGATAACAGGCTTATCTCCCCCAAGAGTCCACATCGACGGGGAGGTTTGGCACCTCGATGTCGGCTCATCGCATCCTGGGGCTGTAGTCGGTCCCAAGGGTTGGGCTGTTCGCCCATTAAAGCGGTACGCGAGCTGGGTTCAGAACGTCGTGAGACAGTTCGGTCCCTATCCGTCGTGGGCGCAGGAAATTTGAGAGGAGCTGTCCTTAGTACGAGAGGACCGGGATGGACGCACCGCTGGTGTACCAGTTGTTCTGCCAAGAGCATCGCTGGGTAGCTACGTGCGGACGGGATAAATGCTGAAAGCATCTAAGCATGAAGCCCCCCTCAAGATGAGATTTCCCATAGCGTAAGCTAGTAAGATCCCTGAAAGATGATCAGGTTGATAGGTCAGAGGTGGAAGCGTGGCGACATGTGGAGCTGACTGATACTAATCGATCGAGGACTTAACC
>NZ_JACJHX010000048.1 GCF_014138605.1 Peribacillus huizhouensis
CACTGTAATATAAATTGAACCGCCGTATACGGAACCGTACGTACGGTGGTGTGAGAGGGGCGAAAATATATAAATTATCTTCCCCCTACTCGATTTCCTATAATGTTTCATTATGAGTTAGAAGAAATATACTTTTCTAGTTGTTCCATAATCGGGCCAGATTGTTGAACAACACCTTTTAAGAAAAATGGGTATCTATGTTAATAATTAGAAGAGCTTGTGAAGAAATGTACTTAAAGTAACGGAACAGGTTAGTTGAAGAAAAAATGTATTAATCTGAATATTAAATGTATTGCAAATATATCGCGAACGTATTACCTTTAAAAAGAGGAGTAATCTAATGTCAAAAAATAATAACAAGTCAAAATCCATTATTTTTATAAGTTTAATGTTGTTAATGTCAGGGTTTTTAATAGCTGCTTGCTCAAAGGCTGATGCAGAAGACACAAATAAAGAAGCAATTAAAAAAGTTCTTGAGCATCAGTTTACTGGTCCAGATGAGGAGTTTATGGAACTAATATGGAATCCTAAATATAGGACTGTTCATAATAATAAAGAAGAGAACAAAGAGTTTGATAAGTATGTAGCAAAGGTATACGGACCTTACTTTACAGATTCTGGGCTGGATTCATTCATAGCTGCATTTGGTACTCAATACCCAGCCTTTGCTTACAACACTGGTTATAAGTTAAGCTTTAAGGGCGTCACGATTGAGCAAAGTGAGAAAACTCCATATCGTTATACTTTCATAGCAAAGGTCGGTTATCAGAAAAATGGAGACAAAGAAAAAACTGTAAATGTAGAAGGTGAAGTTCTCTTCTCTACAAAAGAAGAAGGGAAAATCGGGGGATTTCAATACGGGAATGACAATGGATTGTCGGATATTTTAAGAACTAGCAATTGAACAATTTAACAAGCAAACACAAAAAGGACCTAATTTGGTTCTTTTTTTATGATTGAAATAACTACAATATTGTTAACATTGCCATTCCAAAAAAGAAGTTTGTGAATAAATGTACTTAAACTAAAGGGTGCGTTAGTTTAATAAGAATTAATTAATTTTAAGACTGAGGTCAAATTTAGTTACTACATTAAAGGGCGCAATTGCGGAGCAACACAAACAGAAATGCTCAAATTTAATTATAAAGCTAAAATAATGAATCCTATCACAAATAAAAATGTCCTACCCTAGGACACTTTCTATCATCGTTTATGTAACACCGTACCCTGCCATCGATAGGAACAACCAAGCGTTACTTGTAAACGTAAGCTCAAATGAGGCAACCCTGCGGCACATGGGTGAATCTACTTATGGCTGCTTCCTTCCGGCTCTGACCAGGTTCATAGGTTTCCATTGCACAGGACCCCATTCTCATCACCACTTTTACAAGGCAAACCTTACATGTTCAAACCTCAAGCAGGCATTCAACCCCGCTTTGGCGGATTGCGGGTTACAGGGCACCGCCAACTCCCCGTCTAGTACGGTATGTATAATTCAAACATACCTTATGTGATTTGATCATTCATGGCTGAATTCGGCTCATGAAATGGCTGTAAGCCAGGTTCTGTTCCTGCGTGCTATAAACGAATGCCAATCTCGCACGACAGGTGTAGTCATCTAACTATCGATCTATGATTGATCCATCCTTTTGGTTCATTTCCCGCAGGATGGTGCCCCTACCTAATTTCGGGTTGCTCGCTCGTGGGGTTTACCTCGTTCCATTTCGTCCGTTTCCAGACGAACTCCGTCACTGTGGCACTTTCAGAATACTCTCAGCATATCACGTTGGACTTAGCATGATTTCTCCGCCGTCAGACAAGTAAATTCTTGTTGCCCACCTTTGCAGATGGCACGAACACTCCGGGCATCTCAGCACCGGGCGAGCCTGGACTTTCCTCAACTCTTCTAACAAGAGCTGCGACTACTCACCATTTCATGTTTTGTTGTTCATCAGCTACATTCTTAGTGTACCATTCAAGAAAAGAGAAAATCACTAGTTAACGGTTTCCAACTTTGGTACATGTTTCCCTATTAGTTTGACAGTAAATGATCCATATATCCGCTTTTCAGGAATAACGACCCGAACACCGGCGGATCTTCCATATCTCCTATATATCTAGGAATGAGATGGACATGTACATGGAAATTGGTCTATCCTTCGAATTCACCACAATTGATGCTGATATTAAAACCATCCGGCTAATGTTGTTCATCTATGATCTTTTTACCCTCAAATAACAACTTATCCATAGCTTTTCTTTCTTGAGCACTTAAATCAAAATACTGTTCCACATGTCTTTTCGGAATGATATTTATACATATTTGTGAAGCTGTGCTTATTGTACTACCATGAAAATAAACTTCTGTAATTCAGTGAAAAAGGCAATACTTAATAAGACGCAGCTCATTCATTTTTAAAAAAGGGGAGAGCGCCTGAT
>NZ_JACJHX010000049.1 GCF_014138605.1 Peribacillus huizhouensis
GTCTTAAGTTTGATTCGCATGGGAATTTTACGTTCGGGTGTTTTCTTCCACTCATAGAAAGAGTCAGCAAGTATTAAACAACGTTTCTTTTTATATGCATTCTTAAAACTTGGTTTCTCAGCGATCGTCTCAGCCCTAGCGTTGATCATTTTGTAACCAATCTTTTCATCTTTAGCCCAGAAAGGAATTAATCCCCAACGAAGGTAGCCTAAACGATTCTTTGTTCCGTCATTGATTACTGACAAAACAGAGTGTGAAGGAGCGATATTATAACTGAATTGATACTCGTTATTAAATGGAGCATTTATGTCAAAACGGTCCATTATTTCTTCTATGTCAGTGAATAGAGTATATCGTCCACACATAGTATCACCTACTTGTTAGTTTAATTAGGTTGATTCTAGCAGATGATCCTTTTAGTGACAAATCAGCGTTCCAGAATTCCAATATTTCTATATGGTTGATTGGATAATATGCATTTTATTATTGTGGTTTTGAAATAAATAAAAAAGGTAATGTTTAAACGGCGGCAGCACTACAGCCTGTAAGAAAGGGAAAAGCGTCCTTTAAAAACACTCTCTTCCCTTTTGTTCATTTATTAAAGTAATTAGTATCAATTTGATCGAACTTTATTCCAAACCTATACTATATGAGATTCATAACCGGGTGGCCGGTTATCTTAAAGAGATGTATGAAGATATTGGAGATTATACCTTAGCAGATCATCAAGATCACTTATACGAACAAAGTTGTTAAGGTAGGTAGGAGCAGGAGCTAATAGTTTTCTGTTTTTTATTGCCACAAAAGAGGTACCAGACATATAAGACGGGTTATATGTACTCTGTTCTTTTCAAAAGTCTCTGTTAAAGTTTTTTCTTAACCCTAATAAAAAAGTACCCGATTAATCGGATACATACTTAAGGATTCCTTGTAAATAAACGGAGTATTCTCGCTGCACATACTCTCTTAATTTAATTTTTCCTTCTCTCTCTAATTCTTTAACCAATTCTTCAATCTTATTTTCATCTTCTTTAGTATTCTTGGGAATTTCTAGTGAAAATAAATTACCTTGATGGGCACTCTGAAGCCTTTTTAATAGTTTCTCTTTATTCATTGAGGCATCCCCTTTTATCAACTCTTAGAAAAAATAAAAACCTAAATGTTGCTCTAAATATATTATATCCGATTAAACTTATAAGAGAAGACAAAATGAGAGTTTATTCTTGATATCAATGAGAATCTGTTACATGTCCATTTTATGATTATCGCTACTTGAGTTATGTAATACCATTACTAGCAGACGTGCAAGATTGTTATTTATCCTTATTGCCACTGTCAAGAATCCGTTGTTCTTTACGATTAAGAGCAAGGGTACCTGGTGAAAGTAAATCTTAATTATGACTGACTAAACTCCCTTGCTCAATATCAATATATTTCCCATCATATTCATTTGTGATGCTTCGATTAGTCTTGAGGGGTAGTGAGTATAAAATCGGGTGCTTTACAAAAGGGATTATTTACCTAATAACAATGTAAAGAGGTGATAGTCGGGGGATATTTTACAAATGTTTTTTGGTTCTCATACTTGCATAAGTAGTAAGTACTCTTAGACATCTAACCAGAAGCTTATAGTCGATTTTGCTTTATTACAAAAAAAACAGACAATTTAGTAGTTAACTACCTACAAATTGTCTGATTCGTCGTTTATTTTATGCCCACGCACTTCTTTTGCTACAGCTTTTGCAGCTTCTTCTTTTGTATCAAAAATACGCCATTGATTGTTAATCATTGTAAATACCATTTTTACACCATCCTTTATCGTCTTTTTGCTCTTTTCTATTTCGTTTCTATGGTTATATTATACAATTTGAAGCTTTTTTAGTCAAAGTCAATGAAAACGCAACCATTTACCATGAAAGCGAGAACATTACCCATGAAAACGCAATTAATTTGATTATTCTTAAAATTCCGTTGTATATCTCTTGTTTTCGTGTATTTTTAAAATAAAAAGACATTTAACATAAAGTGTCCCGGATTAATCTAAAAAAATATATTACACGTTGTAGCTATTTTTCAAAATCTATTGCCCCATTATGCGCACAGATTTGTAAAGTTTGTAGAAATCATTGTTTACAACACCTTAATTTTAAGTCGCAATATTAGGTTTAAAAAGTATGCATACTTTATACAAAACTAGTTACCATAATCACCCTTATAGGTACTGAAAAAGGATCTTCCAAACTGGTCTTATCCCCGTCAAGTAGACAATTAATAAGAAGGTTCACTTATTAGGCAGCCTTAGCTCTATATTCAGTAGGGCTGAGGTTATTTAATTTTTTTTGAAAACGTTTATTGTTATAAAACTTAATAT
>NZ_JACJHX010000050.1 GCF_014138605.1 Peribacillus huizhouensis
TATATGTTGTTCTAATTTTCCCCATGAAAAAATCCCCTCCATAGAAGACAGTACAATCCTTTCTTTTTACTGTCTACTATAAGGGGATAATAACAGTTGGAAGATCCTTTTAGCTGCTTGTTCAATTAAAGCGCCCGTTTGCGGAAGATCGTTTCAAGGACCTTATTAAAGTAATGTTAGGCTTTATCTTATGTACATATCTTCACAAATAAGCATAATTTCCTTACCAATAATTTCAGTGATATACTACTAAATGGAAATGAAGGATATTTATGGAGGGTAAGAAAGAAAAGATAACTAAAAAAGATTTAGGTTATTGGATTCTAATCCTTATAGGTTTAATATGTATAATTTTAACTTTGAAGTTAAGTGACAATGCTAGTGCAGTTGATTATATCGGCTTTGCTGCAACTCTTACATCACTGTTACTTTCTGTAGTAGCAATTATTTACTCATTTTATCAAAATAGTACATATACTAGTACTAGTGAGAAGTTAGAATCATCAGCCAACAAAATTAAGAAAATTACTAGAGAATTAGCTGCTGTGTCTGAGGTTAGAAGTATACTAGAAGAAATGAAATTAGAATCCCAAAACTTCAATCATTCTTTAATTTCTCTGCAACAAGTTGTTTCAACAATAGAAAATGGTGTTAGTGAAGTTAAAGGAAACTTATCTAATGCTAATCTTGCTATGTTCCAACAGTTTGATAAAGAATCTAGCAAACAATCAAGTAGTGAAATTAATTTTATTAATTTCGAAGCGTTTCTGAACTCCTTAAATTCATATAGCGTTATGACTTTTTACCTACACTTACAGATACATAATAGAAAGCTAAAGTTAAATTCTAGGGAGTTCTTAGAATGGTACATAAGAAATTTTACTTTTCCTGAGGTGACTATTGATGATTCAGCAGTTCAATTTTATAGGGCAATGATTCAGGGTACGTTATTGGTTTATGAACAACAACTAAATCTTTTCTCTGTAAACATGGACACTACGAATGATGCCATGATAACTAAGTTTAACCCTGAGTTCGAAAAGGCATTAAATGCAAAAGTAAAAGAGTTATTAGCTTCAAAAGATGATAAAGCAATAAAATACCGTAACATCATAAATGATTTTATTGAAACTATATAGAGATTATTTAATTAGGAAAACCAGAAACAAAAGCTGGTTTTCTTTTTTTACTGTGGATATGTATTTTCCCTTATATTCATTTGCCCAAAACATGATTTTTATCATTAACGGAGATATGTTATTTTATAACCTTTGCTTGTTAAACAATACTGCTCCGTTAGTTTAAGTGAAAATCCTCACAATTTATAATTTTCTTACCACTTGTTATGCAACAATATGGCCCTTAATTAAAGCTTTAGCTTTAAACCCTCATGCGTTGCTTTAAAACCTAACCGTTCATAAAACCTTAATGCATCTGGTCTTTTTTTATCAGTTGTCAGTTGTACTAAATGACAACCACGTTCTTCTGCACGTTGAATTGCCCATTTTATAAGTTCAGTACCTACACCCTTACCTCTTACAGAAGCTGATGTTCTCACTCCTTCGATAGTAGCTCTCCATCCACCTTGATGTGTTATATAAGGTGTAAAAGTAATTTGTTGTACCCCAATCACTTCATTGCCGTCACAAGCCACTATTAACTCGTTATTAGGGTCAGATGTAATAGCCTCAAATGCTTTTATGTAACTATTAGGGAGTGAATGCTCATAACGCTCACGTTTACTTCCCAAAACATCATCTGCAAGCATTGCAACAATACTTTGTAAATCTTTTTCAGTAGCCATTCTAAATCTTATTTCTGTCTCCAATGAAATCCCCCCTCTTATTAGTAAACCTTTTATTAATTTAAATGCTACGATAACAAAAAGACACGCCTTTTCTTACGTCTAGTCAAGTATTTTAGTTTTTCTTTTTTTATTTCTTTTTGGAGGTAGGGGTACCTATTCCTCCAAACAAAATTTACACAACCCA
>NZ_JACJHX010000051.1 GCF_014138605.1 Peribacillus huizhouensis
AAAAATCCCCTCCATAGAAGACAGTACAATCCTTTCTTTTTACTGTCTACTATAAGGGGATAATAACAGTTGGAAGATCCTTTTAGCTGCTTGTTGAATTAAAGCACCAAGGATTAAGTTTTTGGTTTCCCTATTATTAATGACAATTCAAAATTTAAATCACTTTTGTGATATCCTCCATATCCCTTTTGTTCCCCTGGGATATATTTCACCTGGAATTGTGTGTCGCCATTGAGAAAGTGTTTTAATTTTAAATAGCTACTTAAAGGAAAATCGTGCATTTCCCACGTTTCACGGTAACCTACTATGCCGTGCTTTGTTAGCAGATTATCAACTTCTTTAGTGATTTCAGTAATTAATTCTGAAAGGGTACAAATTGTATTTATAACAACAGTGCCTTGTTCATCTTTTTTTAAATCAATGTCATCAAAAGACTTAATAAATAATGACACCTTTTCGTCTTCTAAACGAGTAAGTACCCATTCTAAACCGGTTGGTTCCTCATTCCAGTCAAAAAATACCGTATTAAATATCTTTTTTTTTGGATTAGGTTCATATGTTAATAACTCAACTAAACTATCCAATAGATCACCTAGTGCATTGGTTAAATAACTTGGATTAAATTCACATCTTTGAGAGTTTACTTCAATAAATCCTTCTGCCCATCCACTCCCGTTAAGATTATATTGAAACTTCATAATCCCACTCCTAAAATTCCGCCATACACCTATATTAAATCATTTTTCTTATTCAGTAACCTGTCACTTTAGTTGAAGAAGATCCCAAAGGATTGAATGCATCCTTTATACAAATCTAGTTAACATTAAGTCAACTATCGGAAGTTCCGAATCGTCCGTTTTTATTGGTTATACATGATTTTATACAATGTTGATGAATCAACAATTTCGGCTTCTGAAGAAGCCTGGTAGCTGTATAAAAAAGGGGTGTTTTATGCAAATTCTTCTTTCACATAAGCACCCAATAATTGAATAAGAAATTCTATTTTTGCCGTTCAATCCACTTATCAAAATTAAGTTCTAGCATATCCATAGGATCCTTACTATTACTAATTTCTAACTTAAATATAAAAATGCCCTCATCTAGTAAAGTACCTTTATATACCTCTGGTAGATCAGAAAATACTCCATCTGTATAGTAAACTTCCCAAACATCTTCATCTATCTGAAATGCTGTGGCTTCGTGTAGAACTTCATAATTATCGTTTAAACGACTTATGTGATAATGTTTGTAGTCAATAATCACCCCATCTGATAAATCTAACGAAAATTCGGTAAATATTTTCTGTTTCAACTCTTCGAATGATTCTTTAACTAACCCTAAAGTAATAACGTACCCTTTTTCTACCCCATTATTATCTATCGTTGTAAACTCTTCAAAACCAGAGTTATTCTGTATTTTACTCCAATTAATAATTACATCTCTTAATTCCAAATATACCTTAAGGTGATTGGGTAAAAAAATTTTATAATTAAGCTTCATATACAACCCCCTTTCCAATAATTCTATAATTTTCATAATAAAAATTATAGTACGTCGCGCCTAAACTTCTTCAGCTAACTTGCTCCGTTAGTTGAAGAAGTTTTTTCTGAATGTATGATTTTAGATAAATTCATAATTCCAAAGGCCGTCATTTGGCAGCCTTTTTATGGCGCTATCGCACCCGTTAGCCATCCATGAAGCGCAAAAATCAGCGCTTCACCACAGAGAATGAAAATGGTTTAGAACCGTCAATACTGATTCTACGGCTGGG
>NZ_JACJHX010000052.1 GCF_014138605.1 Peribacillus huizhouensis
TAAAACATACTAAGCTTAGTAGTACAAACCAAGACAATGGTTTGTACTACTATTTTTTTATAGTAGAAGTGAAGAAAAGGTCGATCATGCCTTGGGACCTTGAGTTCGCAATTAAAACTGACCGCCTTCACTATCCTTATATGAATCAGTTTAGTATGTTGGATCCATCGAGATCGTGTATAAGAAAAGGGATAAAATAAGGAATGGTGAAGACTTCTACCAGTTGATACGATACTACTATGAAGGAGGAATTATTATGCCCTATGTACTTGCGTTCGATGTCAGTATGGGAAAAAGTTATTTCGCTATTTATGCCTCACAGAAATCCTGTTTATCAGAAGGAGAAATCCACCATCAGCGATTAGGCTTTGAAAAGCTTTACGAAATGATTGTAGACATGACAAATGAAACAGAGGAACTTCCTGCGATTGTATTTGAAGCAACAGGCGTGTATTCAACACAGCTCGAACGCTTTATGAATGATCATGGTTTTCCGTATACGCTTCTGAATCCATTGGAATCCAAACTTCAAATGGCTGGTATGCGCATTCATAAAACAGATAAAAGCGATGCACATCAACTCGCACGCACACACTTTACAGCGGAGCGTCGTGTGAAAGCACCGCAAGACTCTTATTTCGAAGAAATGCGTGCCCTTTCCCGTTACTATGCCGAACTAGAGGAAGATTTAGCAATTCTCCGCAATCGAATTCATGCGATGGTTCAGCTGAGTTTCCCCGAATTAGAGGTTTTATATAAAACAAAATCAGAACTTTATTATCAGTTACTCTGTCAGTATCCACACCCTTCTTTTGTCCTCGCGCACTCTAAAACGGTGCTCCGAAACCGCATTTTAAAAAGTACGGATCAAAATATGTCTGGAAGGAAAGCGGAAGAACGCGCATATGATTTGATGGAAGCTGCGAATACCTGTTATCCAGCAATTTCAGAAACCGATCCCCGTCTTGACCAATTGCGGGATTATACAAAAAGGTATCTAGAACTCGTACATCAAAAAGAAGCAGTCATAAAGAAAATGGTAAACCTTTCAGAAGAGCGAAATGAGTACGGGATTCTGACATCTATTCCTGGAATCGGTGAGATTACAGCGGTCCGACTCATCGCAGAAATAGGTGATATCAAACGTTTTGATAATCATAAGCAGCTCAATGCGTACGCTGGTATTGATATTCGACGATTCGAATCTGGGACACTCTTTTATAAGGATAAAATTAACAAACGAGGGAATAAGGAACTGCGGAAAATCTTGTATAACATGGTGCAGAACATGATAAAAATGAGGCGTTTCGGGGGCAATCACTTTGTGGAGTATTACGACAAATTAAAAACGCAACCCTATAACAAGCGTCATAAGGTCGCGTCCATCGCGTGTGTAAATAAGTTCTTGAAAGTGGCATTTCACCTTATTTCACACAATCTAACCTACAACTACGAGATAGCAGTCACTCACTCGTAATTGATTAGAAAAAGTATACCATAAACGACTTAGCGAAAAAATGATACATCGTTAGGTCTGTTTGGGTTGTGTAAATTTTGTTTGGAGGAATAGGTACCCCTACCTCCAAAAAGAAATAAAAAAAGAAAAACTAAAATACTTGACTAGACGTAAGAAA
>NZ_JACJHX010000054.1 GCF_014138605.1 Peribacillus huizhouensis
GTACAGAAGTACAGTCGAAAAAGGTTAGTCGCAAGAAGTCAGCAGAGGCCATAGTAATGACCTAAGATCATGAAGGGCTGAACAATTTATAGTGTTTCAACGCCACGAATGCGTAAGTGACGAACTCCGAATGTGTTAATGGTGAAAGTATGAGCGTATCTCAAAGGACAGCCAAAAAGGAGATATCATTTACTACGTGAGAGGAAAGGAGAAACGAGTGTGTGGAACTTTTAGAAAAGATTCTAAGTAATCAAAATATGAATGAGGCCTACCTACGTGTGTATAGAAATAAAGGTGCAAGTGGAGTCGATGGAATAACGATCGATGAATTGAAACAATACCTGAAAGAAAATAAGGATGAGCTACGTCAGCGCATCAGAACAAGAAAATACCAACCACAAGCTGCCTTAAGAGTGGAGATCCCAAAAGAGAATGGAAAAATGCGCAAATTGGGAATACCAACAGTAGTGGATAGAGTAGTTCAACAAGCCATTCATCAAGTACTCAGTCCGATATTTGAAAAGCAGTTCAGCGAATTTAGTTATGGCTTTAGACCGAAAAGAAGTTGTGAGATGGCGATTATAAAAAGCTTGGAATTTCTGAATAATGGACACGATTGGGTTGTGGATATTGACCTTGAAAGATTTTTCGATACAGTCCATCACGATAAACTCATGCGAATCATTTCTAATACAATAGATGACGGAGATGTCATTTCTCTAATAAGAAAATATCTTGTCAGTGGGGTTATGGTGAATGGGAAATATGAAGAAACACCAGTTGGAACTCCGCAAGGAGGAAACCTAAGCCCACTGTTGAGTAATATTATGTTAAACGAACTGGATAAGGAACTAGAAAGTAGAGGACTCCAATTCGTGAGATACGCTGATGACGCCCTCATCTTCGTGCAGAGTGAGAAAGCGGCCAATAGAGTGATGGAATCAATCGTGAGATTTATAGAAAAGAAATTAGGGTTGATAGTCAATGTAGAGAAGAGTAAAATCTCCCGTCCAAAGGATTTGAAATTCTTAGGATTTGGATTTTATTACGATTCTAAGAATGAGAAATATCAAGTAAAACCTCATCTCACATCCATACAAAAACTTCAAAGGAAGCTTCGAAAATTAACAAAGCGAAATTGGAGTGTTCCGCTGGATTACCGAATTCTAAAACTAAAACAAGTCATACTTGGGTGGGTGAATTACTTTAGAATCTCAAATATGAAAAAAGCGATGACTGAGATAGATAAGAAGCTTCGCTCCAGAATTAGAGTTATCATCTGGAAGCAATGGAAGGTAGCGAAGAAACAAATCAAATCGCTTGTTCAATTAGGGATTCCAGAGGAAGAGGCAAAAGGATTAACTTTCTGTCGAAAAGGTTATCGGTACATCGGACTATCAAAAGTTGTTCAAAGAGCAATCTCGAACAAAAGACTAAAGCAGAGGGGATTTCCCTCTGCTTTAGAACGTTATCTAA
>NZ_JACJHX010000055.1 GCF_014138605.1 Peribacillus huizhouensis
ATCACGCTCTCCACTATCTTTTGTAAGATGAAATAATAATCGATTTCCTACTGTTGAAATGGATAGGAATTTTTCATTACGGTTAATAATCTGAAACATAATTCCATCCGAAATGTTACACATAATTGGGTTATCTCTAGTGTGGAGAGTAGTTGAAATAAAGTTAAAAATCTCTTCTGCTAATTCTTTTTGTTTATTTAGTTTTTGAAAAATTTTATCTTTAGTTTTATACTTAGAACCTCCTTTTGGAACTTCTAAAATTCTATCCAACTTTACGTCAATATGTTGTTTATTTATCCATTGGCTTTCTATTTCTAAGTCTTCAAGTTTACTAATTAAGCTTTGTTCTATTTGCCTGTTAGAAATTAGCATGAACCTTGCGTCCTCAGATGATACTAGTTTCTTATATTCAATTATCTGTTCAATTGCTTTTTCATCAACATATTCCTTTACTTCAACAAATAATTGCTTACCATTTTTGTCTTCAAAGAGTATATCACAACGTTTTCTCGTGTTACCTATTAATGTTTCTCTCTCAATTAACCTAAGTTGTTCTTCTATAATGCTGTGACAGGCTATAAGTTTATTTTGTAGTACGATTTCTTCGTTCTTCATATTTCCCCCAATACCCTTCATGTATATTTAAAAGTTAATGAACTAATTTAATTCCATAAATTCTATAAAATCTATCAGTTCCCTTTATTTTTAGTGGATATTTTAAAAGTTGAGGCTGAAGGAAAAGAAACAACAGAACTATCATCTTACTACTGGTATTATCTAGGGCTATTATCGTTAGTGGGACTTATACAATATTATTACGCAATACTGCATCGAACATGCTAGGCAAATCTTTTGAAGATACCTAGAATTGAGGAACTTAGACGATTTTGGTCAAAGTAGACGATCACTTAAATTGTAATCGTCTCTGTAATCCTTATTGTATTACCAATATAAGTAAAACAAGAAAGACGATCACTTTAAATGTAACCGTCTCTTTGATGTTTATTCTATAACCAGTATCGTTGTACTGCGCAGCAATGACTTTTATTCGTCTCTCTTATTACAAATTAGTACCCGTTTGTTAAAGTACATTCCTTTACAATCATGACATCCTATCTACTATCTTTATGATAATCTTTTCATATAAAGGCAAAACGAGGATGTATTATCTTTAAAAAATTTCAGTGATTAGCTCACCATCATTTGTTACTAATACTTTTAGTTCTTTATTTTCAATATATGCTTTTTTCCTGTATTGTTCATACTTTTCTTTATGTACAAATATAGGACCTTGAACGGAAGTTGTATGTTCTGACTGTAGATTACTAAGTAGAGTTACCAT
>NZ_JACJHX010000056.1 GCF_014138605.1 Peribacillus huizhouensis
CGCGATAAGTACCTTGCGCTTCCTTAGTGGTTAGTCGATGTGTACCCCCACAGTGGACTTTCACCACCTAGATAGTTGCCATGCCTGGCACACATAAAAAAGGATCTTCAATTGAAGATCCTTTTGTGATGATTGTTCAATTTAATCGCTCGATTATGAAGGAATACTTATTTCGAATTAACAATTAATCACGAATAACAATAGGGTTATATTGTTTCTTAGTATTTATTCAACTGGAGAAAGTTCACTTTCTATTACCCATTTATGATAGGTTACCTTTTCTCCTGTTTCAGTATCAGTGTAATCTACCATATATACGGTTGTTTTTTCTGCTGTATCAATGACAGCCGCAGCACCATCCATACCTTTCATATGTTTAGCGTTCAATACAACTTCATCACCTGGTTGAAACGGTTCATCACCAGCATTTTCAA
This sequence comes from Peribacillus huizhouensis, assembly GCF_014138605.1. Classification (GTDB taxonomy): domain Bacteria; phylum Bacillota; class Bacilli; order Bacillales; family DSM-1321; genus Peribacillus; species Peribacillus huizhouensis. The sequence continues at coordinate 435 of NZ_JACJHX010000056.1, forward strand.
TTTCTTCGTGAATCACCCATTTATGATCCTCCTCTGGTTCACCACCAGTTGTTGGAGTATATGTAACAGTATAAACTGTTGTATCAAAGGCACCGGATATTGTAGCTTCAGCACCATTCATTCCAGACATATGTTCAGCATTGATAATAGCTTGGCTTCCAACAGGATAGGTAGGATTTTCTGCTTCTTTTAAGCCTTTTGGTACATCACTTGAACCCGAATGATTCATTCCTTCGTGACCTGAATGGGCATTAGAATCTTTTTCATTTATATCCATATTTTCGTGAAATTTAGTCTCTGTATTGGTGTCATCGTTTGGAGCCGATTTTTCATTTCCACTACAAGCTGCTAAAACCATAGTTGTCACTAAAACAAGCAACCCAATTATTAATTGCTTTTTTTTCATCGTTACAACCTCCACTCAAATATTTTAAATTTTTTCTTACAAACCATTCCCCTTAAAATATACCCCCATACGGTATTATAGCATGACCAAAAATTTAGATAAACTTTAATTTATTAAATGGCTCTTTAGTTGAATAAGGGTTTTAAAGAAAACATGAATACTCTATACATTTTTAGTTTACATAATCGGATGTTATCGGCATTCAAAAAGGACCTTCAAAATGGTCCTATCCCCGTCAAGTAGACAATTAATAAGAAGGTTCACTTATTAGGCAGCCTTAGCTCTATATTTAGTATGGCTGAGGTTATTTAATTTTTTTGAAAACGTTTATTGTTATAAAATTTAATATAATTTTTTACTGCTGCCTTAACCTCTTTTGAGGTCTCAAATTGGTAACGGTAAAAACATTCAGTTTTAAAGTGACTAAAAAAACTCTC
>NZ_JACJHX010000057.1 GCF_014138605.1 Peribacillus huizhouensis
TTTCTACTAAAACTGTATTTCTATTACAGTTGGTTGACTGGATTAAACAGCATAATTGTACCCATGTTGCCATGGAGAGTACGAGCGTTTACTGGAAACCTATTGTGAATTTACTAGAGGCTGAGGATATTGAGTTTTTAGTTGTCAATGCCCAACATATGAAGGCAGTTCCAGGACGTAAAACAGATGTCAAGGATGCAGAATGGATTGCCAAACTTCTTCGTCATGGACTCTTAAAAGCTAGTTACATTCCAGATCGGAATCAACGGGAACTCCGTGAACTAGTTCGGTATCGTCGGAGTATCATTGAAGAACGTGCTAGACAACATAATCGCATTCAAAAAGTGTTAGAGGGTGCAAACATTAAGCTAGGCTCTGTGGTTTCAGATGTTATGGGCGTTTCAGCTCGGGATATGCTTAACGCTATTGCCGATGGTGAAGACGATCCTGAAAAACTAGCGAACTTCGCTCGACGTACAATGAAAAAGAAGAAAGATGAACTGGAACTCGCCCTTAGAGGTTATATCAATTCGCACCAACGTCTTATGTTGAAAACCATTTTAAAGCATATTGATTTTTTAACTGAGCAAATTGAAATGCTAGATCAAGAAGTGGCGAAAAGAGTAAGTGTCCATCAAGAAGATGTTGAACGATTAGATTCTATTCCTGGCATAGCTACAAGAATGGCTGAGCAAATTCTATCAGAAATTGGAACTGATGTTAAAAAACAATTCCCAAGTGCAGCTCATATGTGCTCCTGGGCTGGTTTGGTTCCAGGACACAACGAAAGTGCTGGCAAAAGGAAATCAGCTAAAACAAAAAAAGGAAACAAGTATCTGAGATCAGCATTAACTGAGGCAGCTCATTCAGTAAGAGGATCTAAAAACTATCTCGGAGCACTGTATAGGCGTACAGCTTCACGAAAAGGTAAGAAACGAGCAGGAATCGTCGTCGCTCATGCCATGTTGAGAATAGCTTATTATCTCTTAATACGAAAAGAAATGTATGTAGACCTAGGCGAAGACTACTTTGATAAACAGAGACAGCAATCCATTGTACGACATTCACTCCGAAGACTCGAAAGTTTAGGGTACACAGTTACGTTACAAGAACCTGAAGCATCTTAATTCAGTCCTTTTCCCTACAATGGATCAATGAATCAGGCGCTCTCCCCTTTTTTAAAAATGAATGAGCTGCGTCTTATTAAGTATTGCCTTTTTCACTGAATTACAGAAGTTTATTTTCATGGTAGT
>NZ_JACJHX010000058.1 GCF_014138605.1 Peribacillus huizhouensis
TAGAAGCGACAGGTCACTATCATGCCCCAGTTGTACAGTTTTTAGAAGCAAGAGAGTACATTGTCATCATCGTAAATCCACTCGTATCTTATCGAGCAAAAAGCTCTAATTTGCGAAAAACGAAAACAGATGCCATTGATGCTTATCACTTAGGTGAGATGTACTACAAAGAGGATTTAGAGCCTCAGAAAAAGCGAGGTATTCAATTATTAAACCTTCGGCATCTAACAAGACAACATGAAAATATGACGGGAATTATGGTTCAAACAAAGCTTCAATTCCAAGCTATATTAGATCAAATATTCCCTGAATACAAAGGTGTTTTTGGGAACTTATATGCCGAAATTTCATTAAAAACTTTACAAACCTTCCCTACCTCCGAGTCTGTCTTAATAGCTGGTGTCGAAGAAATTGCACAGTTTATTAATATGTATTGTAAAGCACGTTCATTTGATTGGGCGCTTGAAAAAGCAGAGGAATTAATCGTAGCTGCAAAACGCAACCCATTTCAATCAACCCTTTATCATAGCCTTCTTGTCAGTCTGAATATGTATATAGATTTACTTCAAGCGTACCACCAACAACTTTCTACGTTGGAGCGTGAGATTGATCAGTTAGCGGTACAACTTGAAGAATATGAACTACTCCAAACAATTCCCGGTATAGGTGAAAAAATCGCTGCAACGATTATTTCTGAAATCGGGGAAATTGATCGGTTTAGTCATCCCAAAAAGTTAGTTGCCTTTGCAGGACTTGATCCAAGTGTGTTTGAATCAGGACGCTTTAAAGGTACAAAAAATCATATTACCAAACGTGGCTCAGCTAGGCTTCGCCGTATGCTTTATACAGCCGTTCGCTGCTCTATACGTGATAGCCGGAAAAAGAAAACAACTGACGAAACTATAGCACGAAATAAGAGATTACGAGCCTTCTACGACTTGAAACGCGAAGAAGGTAAACCATACAAAGTAGCTATTATCGCTTGCGCTAATAAGCTTTTACACTGGATTTATGCAATGTTAAAAACGAAAACACCGTTCCAAGAAACCATTTAGTAACAATATTTTCAAATACAACAAAAACCTTCCAAATTAGATTCGGAGGGTTATTTGAGTTGTTCATTTTTAGTATAGCATGAAGTGATTTTTAATTTAAAAGATTTTTATTGACAATCTATTAGCTGGTTTAA